>NZ_JAHKKG010000009.1 GCF_018829635.1 Paractinoplanes bogorensis | reverse complement strand
GACCATCCTCGAGGACCTCGGGGACCGGGCCGGCACCGCCCGCAGCTACCACCAGCTCGGCAACCTCGCCTACCTGACGGGCGATCTGGCCGAGGCCGAACGCCGCTACCAGCAATCCCTGACCATCAAAGAGGACCTCGGGGACCGGGCCGGCACCGCCCGCAGTTACCACCAGCTCGGCATGCTCGCCCAGAACCGGGGGGACTATGCCGAGGCCGAACGCCGCTACCAGCAATCCCTGACCATCCTCGAGGACCTCGGGGACCGGGCCGGCACCGCCCGCAGCTACCACCAGCTCGGCAACCTCGCCTACCTGACGGGCGATCTGGCCGAGGCCGAACGCCGCTACCAGCAATCCCTGACCATCGTCGAGGAGCTCGGGGATCGGGCCGGCACCGCCGGCAGCTATCACCAGCTCGGCATGCTCGCCCAGGACCGGGGGGACTATGCCGAGGCGGAACGCCGCTACCAGCAATCCCTGGCTATCGCCGAGGACCTCGGGGATCGGGTCGGCACCGCCAGCACCTATCACCAGCTCGGCATGCTCGCCCAGGACCGGGGGGACTATGCCGAGGCGGAACGCCGCTACCAGCAATCCCTGACCATCAAAGGGGACCTCGGCGACCGGGCCGGCACCGCCCGCACGACCAGTCAGCTCGGCATCCTGCACACCGCCACCGGACGCCCCGAACAAGCCGTACCCCTGCACTGCACCGCCCTGGCCATCCGCCTCGACCTGCAAGTACCCGACGCCCGGACCGACCTCACCGCACTCGCCCAGCTCCGCACCACCCTCGGCGAGCAAGCCTTCCACCACGCAGCCGCCACCACCCTCGACGAGCAGTCCCGGGACACGCTCGATGAGCTTCTCGACCGAATTGGCTCGCAGTGGGAAGGTGAGGGTGGCGACGTTGCGTGACATGACGAGCGCGAGCCGGTTGACATAGTTCGTCGTTATCGATCTGCAGCGACATCCCGACGGTCGACTTCGAATCCGAGCTGGACAGGGCCAAGTGTCGCGCAGTTGGATCAGCTGGATCGGAAGCCGCCCTGAATTGCTGCTATCGACGCTCGCTGGCCAACTAGCAGCTGCTGGCGACCGCCCACGGGTTGTCGTCATGGTCGCCGGACAGGAGTCGAAGAGGACCTCACGCCGCCGATCAGGCATTGGTCACTCAGATTTCATCTGCGGGAGAGTCGTGGTCTGATCTCCTCTGGCCGCGCTAACCGACCAGATTGTCGGCCGTTGGGCTGATAGCTGCTGGACAGTGCAGCATCGAGGACGACGGCTTTGCCCGGCCGGAGGACGCAAGCCCGACGCGGGCGTCAGCGGAGCAGTTGACCGCGGCCACCGCACCGTGGGGTTCCCGGGGGTCGCCCCCGGGGTTGGCATGGGTGGGCCGCCGGGGACTCGAACCCCGAACCTAAGGATTAAAAGTCCTCAGCTCTGCCATTGAGCTAGCGGCCCGCGATCATAGAGTACCTGTGCCCTTCCGCGGAGTCGTACGGTATTCGCCGTGGCGGGGTTTTGGCTGATCAGGGTGGATGTTTTGGAACTGTCATGTGGCTGAGTGGGGGCTGCCACGTGGGTCGTGCAGAACATTGGCATGGATGTTCGTAGGCCGGTAGTGGTTGGGGTTGACGGGTCTGAGAGCTCGGGCGCGGCCGTGCGGTGGGGGGCTCGGCATGCGCGTGAGGTGGGGGCTCCGCTGCGGCTGATCTACGCGGCCGGCACCGCCGAGCCGGTGGCGGTCAGCGAGCGTGTCTTGAACGCCGCGGTGATGGAGGCGGGGTCGGGGCTCGACTTTTCGGCTTACGAGGTGCCGGGGGATGCGGTTGCGGCGCTGGTCGGGGCGTCCCGGGAGGCCGGGCTGCTGGTGCTGGGGGAGAGTGAGCGCGGGCGGTTCGCGGCTGCGTTGACCGGGTCGGTTGCCGTACGGGTGGTGGCTGACGCTGTTTGTCCGGTGATCGTGGTGCGGGGGGATTCGGATCCGGTGGGGCCGCTTGTTGTCGCGGTGGACGGGTCGCGGTCCAACGAACCTGCTTTGGCGTACGCCTTTCGGGAAGCTGAGCGTCGTGAGTGTGCGCTGTTCGCGGTGCATGCGTGGCAGCAGCCGCTGGTGCCGACGGGGGCCGGCACGCTGGCGTCGGCCGCGGCGGATGGCTGGGAAGAGTGGGCGGCGGCGGCCAAGCGGCTGCTTTCCGATGCGCTCGTGCCGTGGCGGTCGGCGTTTCCGACCGTGGCGGCCTATGAGCGCCTGGTCGAAGGGCCCGCCGAGTCGGCGGTCACCCATGAGACCTCCGGTGCGGCCCTGGTGATCGTCGGCTCTCGTGGGCGCGGGCAACTGGCGGGTTTGCTGCTCGGGTCGACGAGTCAGGCGCTGATTCGCGACTCGGGCTGCCCTGTGGCGGTCATCAGGGCTGTGGACTGATGAAGGGCTGTGGACTGAAAGAACAGCCGTACGGGAAAGGTTGCACCCTGAAGGATTAGCCGGGTCCGGTAGAAGCGCGGGATGAACGTGCGAAACGGGCATGTCGGCACTGTTCGGTCGGGCGTGGGGGGTCCAGGATTTTCGTCGGGTCGCAGACCGCGGCTCGAACGGGAGTGGGGATTCGCGTGACCGAGTTTGACGCCGAGCAGCTGTCGGCGGGATTCCGCTCTATGACGATGTTGACCGCGCTCGTCCGGCGCGGCGGCCGTCCGGCGGCGGTGGCTCCGACCATCGAGCTGCGGGCGGCCGAGAAGCAGTACGGGTGGCTGCCGGTGACCGTGAACGGCGGCGAGCGCCGGATCGCGGTCGTCACCAACCTGCGGCTGATCGTGGGGGACGAGATTCCGCTCTGGGCGATCACGGCGATCCGGCCGGGTGCCATGCCGTGGTCGGTGGCGCTCGAGGTGCGTGGGCGGGACGTGCCGCTGGTGCTGAGCGGACCGTGGGTGCCGTGGATGAGCGTCGTGTTGTGTGCCGAGCTCTACGGGACCGCCTGGCCGCCGGCATTCGCCCCGGTAGCCACGGTGCCGGCCCCACGGCGTACGGCGGAAGGGGTCTGTGTGGCTGGAGGTAAATAGCCTATGAAAAAAGAATCGGACTCGGTGGACCGGAAGCCCCGGCACTGCGACGCTAAGCAATGTGTATGACTACGACCTGTTGGTGCTGGGGTCAGGTCCCAGCGGTCAGAAGGCCGCCATCGCTGCCTCCAAGCTCGGGCGCCGGGTCGGCATCGTCGACCGGCGGGACATGATCGGCGGCGTGTGCATCAACACGGGCACCGTGCCGTCGAAGACGCTGCGGGAGGCGGTCGTCTATCTGACCGGCTTCAGTCAGCGCGATATGTACGGAAGCAACTACCGGGTCAAGGAAGAGATCACCGTCAGCGACCTGGGTGCCCGCACCCAGCACGTGATCACCCGGCAGACCGACGTCATCCGGAACCAGCTCACCCGTAACAAGATCACCATGATCACGGGCACCGGCCGGTTCGCCGACGCGCACTCGGTGTACATCGACAGCGGTAGTGGACGCGAGACCAAGGTCAGCGCGGACAAGATCATTATTGCGGCGGGTACGCGTCCCGCCCGGCCCGACAGTGTCGACTTCGACGACCGGACGATCGTCGACTCGGACGGCGTGATCAACCTGCAGGCGGTGCCCCGCAGCATGGTCGTGGTCGGCGCCGGGGTCATCGGCATGGAGTACGCGTCGATGTTCGCCGCGCTCGGCACCAAGGTCACCGTCGTCGAGCGTCGCGAGAAAATGCTCGACTTCTGCGATGACGAGATCATCGAGTCGCTGAAATACCATCTGCGCGACCTCAGCGTGACGTTCCGTTTCGGCGAAGAGGTGGCCGCGGTCGAGCGTCACCAGACGGCCGCGCTCTGCATTCTCAAGAGCGGCAAAAAGATCGTCGCCGACACAGTGATGTATTCGGCCGGCCGCCAGGGTCAGACCGACGACCTGGCGCTGGAGGCGGCCGGACTGCAGGCCGACCGGCGCGGCCGCATCGAGGTCGACAGCAATTACCGTACGGCGGTCGACAACATCTATGCCGTGGGCGACGTGATCGGCTTCCCGGCGCTGGCCTCGACCTCGATGGAGCAGGGACGCCTGGCCGCGCACCACGCCTGTGGCGAGCCGGCCCGCGAGATGCACCGGCTGCAGCCGATCGGCATCTACACGATCCCCGAGATCAGCTTCGTGGGCGCCACCGAGGACGAGCTGACAGAGAGCTCGACGCCGTTCGAGGTGGGCATCGCGCGCTATCGGGAACTGGCCCGCGGGCAGATCGTCGGCGACTCCTACGGCATGCTCAAGCTGCTGGTCGCGCCCGAGGACGGCAAGTTGCTCGGTGTGCACGTCTTCGGCACCAGCGCCACCGAGATCGTCCACATCGGGCAGGCCGTGATGGGCTGCGGGGGCACGGTCGACTACCTGGTCGACGCGGTCTTCAACTACCCGACGCTGTCGGAGGCGTACAAGGTGGCCGCCCTCGATGCCGCCAACAAGATCCGGAACATCACCCGAATCGACGGCTGAGCAGTGACGACGGGGGCGACCGCATGCGTCAATGCGTCGCCCCCTCTCGCCTTTTGAGACGATCATTACTGAGAAATTTTCGTTACCCGCCCCTCGGCTCGTGTCCGCACTGTGGCGAATCGGCACAAGTGGGCCACCCCACAACGATGGAAATCTGATCTCTTAAGGGGAACCAAAGCCGAGGTGGGCGGGGCGATGAAAAAGAATCAAGTACGCTTCGGCTATGTCATGGTTGGCCAGCGCACGGCACGGCGTACGGGAGGCGCCCGCCGGATTGGCGCTTCTTCAGGAGCTGCTGAACACCCGGGCGCCGCTGGCGTACGGGAGTGACCTGCTGCTCGCGGCCGACGATGCCCAGCTATGGCTGACCGAGGCGCTCGCCACCTGGTCGCTGGTGTCCGGACTGCCGGCGCCGACGCTGCTGATCTCGTCGTCCGACCTGCGGTCGCTGCGGCGGCTGCGCAGCACCTTCGAAAACGTGATCCTGGCGGGTGGCCATCGTGGGCCCGACGGTTCATTGCCGCCGGCCGACGTGCCGGTGAGCCTGGTGCCCGACGCCGACGGCTGGGTGCGCATCGTGCCGACCGGGCGGGGCACGCGCTGGCTGGCGTCGGCGCTGTGGGCCGAGGCGCTGCTGGCCCAGCAGGCGGGGATCTGGCCGCGGCTCAAGCTGTGCAACAACCCGGACTGCCGGGCCGCCTTCTTCGACACGTCGCGCAACAACAGCGGCGTGTGGCATGACGTCAGCACCTGCGGCAATACGGCCAATCTGCGGGCCTTCCGCGAGCGGCGACGGTTGATGGGTGGCAGCGGGGCGTTGCCGCCGCGGCCGACCGTGCAGGGGCCGCCCAACCTGATTCGGCCCGCCGGCCTCGTCTGATCCGGGCCGGATGGGAACTCTCGGCCTGGTCCGAGCGACTATTGGGCATGGCTTGTGAGCGGTGGCGCGAGATGCTTTCGGCGCAGCTGGACGGGGAGGACGACCCGGCCGAGCGGCCCGCGGTCGACGCGCATCTGGCGGAATGTGCTGGATGTCGGGAATGGCTGGATCGTGCGGCGTCGGTCAACCGGCTGACCAGCACGAGCATGACCGCCCCGCCCGACCTGACCGCGGCGATCCTGGCCGCGCTGCCGACGCGCGACGCTGTGTTGCCCGGCGTCGGGGATCGTGCTGAGGGCTGGCGAGGTCGGCTGCGCCGCTTTCCGGTGGCGATCGTGCTGACCGTGGCGCTGGCTGTGGTCGGGGCGGTGCAACTCATCCTCGGGCTCAACCAGATCGGCGGCGGCGTAGTCGGGGCTCACGTGCACACCGGGCTCGACGCGACGCCGGGTCACCTCTGGCACGAGTCGGCCGCGTGGAACGTGGCGGTCGGCGCCGGCTATCTCTTCATCGCGCTGCGGCGGACCCGCCCGTCGGGGCTGGTGCCCATGCTCACGGCCTTCGTCGGGATGTTGCTGCTGCTCTCGGTCAACGACCTGACCGCGGCCCGGGTCGACGCCACCCGGCTGATCAGTCACGGGTTCGTCATCCTGGGATATCTGCTGATCGTCGCGCTCTCGCGGATCCCGGGCGGCTTCGTCAGCACCCCGCCGGGGGCGCGTTCGAGCGGCGGGGCCTGGCGGGCCGCTTTCGGCGAGACCGAGGAGGACGAGCCGGCGACCACGTCCGCCGTCCGGCCCGGCCTGCGGCTGGTGCCGCCCGGCCCGATGACCGCCCACCACGACGAGCGGCACGCGGCCTGACCCGCGACAAGCGCCACGACGAGCGGTGCGGCTGAGTCACGACGGGTGGGTGTGATCTTCGAGGAGCGTGCGTAGAAAAGGGCAGGCGGAGGGGGTCAGCGGGACGGAGGGCGTACGGAAAGCTCCCGCCAATCCCCCGGAGCCGAGAGCAGGGCCCGGACCGTGTCGAGGGCTGCCTCTTCGCTGTCGTACTCGAAGAAGGCCGAGACACCCTCGGCCCCGCCCGCGCGCTGCTCCACATACCACTGGTCGCCGCTCACCCGCAAGTAGATGTCCTTGCGGGCGACGCGGCCCCATTTGCCGTTCCACCAGTGCTTACGCTGCTCCATCCCGGCAGCGTATCGAACATCTGTTCGATCGTCGCCGAGCGGGGCCGACAATCAGCGAGGCGGTTCCTGCTGGTGACGGCCCGGAGTGTCGCCGTAACCGCGGGTCTGCGACTGGGCGACCAGCGCGTCGCGGATCTGGGTGAGCAGCACGATGTCTTCGGAGGGGGCCTTCGGCGGCGGCTCCTCGCCGCGGCGGCGACGCTCGGCCAGGATGTTCAGCGGCAGCACGACGAAGAAGTAGAGCACCGCGGCGGTGATCAGGAACGTGATCAGCGAGTTGATGAAGGTGGCGTAGTCGAACGGCACGCCGTTGACCGAGAAGGTGCCCGCGCCCATGCCCGAGCCGCCGCCCATGAGCTGGATCAGCGGCTTGATGAAGCCGGTGGTGAATCCGGTCACGACTCCGGTGAAGGCGGCGCCGATCACGACGCCGACCGCGAGGTCGACGACGTTGCCCCGCATGATGAAGTCTTTGAAGCCCTGGAAGATCTTGTTCACGAAGCTCTCCTGCGCGCGCCTGGGGATCTTTACGGCCGCAGGTGCCCACGACCGGTCGGCGACAAACTACGCCGATCGGGACGAGCCGAAAAGAGCAGAAGTCTCAGTCGAGCGCGGGTTCCTGAGCGTTCACGGCCTCGTCGACCGTGGGATAGGTGCGCAACACCTCGACCAGCCCGCTCACCTCGAGGATGCGCAGCACCCCGCGCTGCGGGGCGGCCAGGCGGACCGTGCCGCCGGCATCGTCGGTGCTGTTCTTGGCCCGGACGAAGACCGAGAGGCCGGTGGAGTCACAGAACGACACCTCGGCGAGGTCGAAGACCAGACGGGTGCGCCCCTTCTCCAGCAGGTCGCTGATCTGGTCCTGAAGCTGGGGCGCGGTGGCCATGTCGAGCTCGCCCGCGACCGACACGACGACCATGTCGGCGCGCTGTTCCGTTTGTACCGTCAGAGACATTCAGGACCTCCAGTTATGTGCTGAACGGTACTCCAAGACACGCCGGGCGCGCAGAACGGGGGTTATTTGGCTCGCAGCAAGTATCAAGGTCCGCGATGGTAAAGTCCCGCCCGTTGTAGGAGCTGGGACAAGTTGCAGGAGCCAGGACAAGGGGAGGCAGCGGTGACGCTGAGCGTGGATGAGGCGGCCCGCTTCGCCGCTCTGCTCGAGGAGAATCAGGACGCCCTGGTGGCGGCCTGGACCGAGCAGGTGGCGGCCACGTTGCGCGGCCGGCTGAGCCAGGCCGAGCTGCAACGGCAGACGGCCGAGCTGCGGCGCGGCTTCCAGCAGGCCTTGGCCGGCGCGGCGCGTGATCTCTCCGGCGAGAGCACGGCCGAGCTGCGGGCTCAGCTCGCGGAGTTGTCCGCCTCGCGGGCGCGGCAGGGCTTCAGCGCCACCGAGACCGCGGTCAGTGTTTTCGCCCTCAAGGAGGCCGTGCTCGGCGTCCTCGGCGACTACAGCAGCGACGCCGCCACTCTCAAGGACTACGTGGCCTTCTCTTCTTTTGTCGACCAGGCGGCGCTGTTCACCTTCGACAGCTACGTCCGCGTACGCGAGGAACTCATCGCCGACCAGACCGAGCAGCTGCTCGAGCTGTCGACGCCGGTGGTGAAGCTGTGGGAGGGCGTGGTCGCCGTCCCGCTGGTCGGCACGCTCGACTCGGCCCGCGCCCAGGTGGTGATGGAGCGGCTGCTGCAGACGCTGGTCGACACCGGTTCCCCGTACGCGATCATCGACATCACCGGTGTGCCGGCGGTCGACACCCAGGTGGCCCAGCACATCCTCAAGACGGTGGTGGCCGCCCGGTTGATGGGCGCCGACTGCATCATCTCCGGCATCCGCCCCCAGATCGCCCAGACGATCGTGGCCCTGGGCATCGAGTTCGGCGACATCGCGACCAAGTCCTCGCTGGCCGATGCGTTGCGTTACGTGCTGGCCCAGACGGGCCGGAAGGCGCGCTGACGTGGACCGCGTACCGGTCCTCAAGATCGGTGACATCCTGCTGGTCTCCATCCAGATCGACATGGAGGACCAGGTCGCCCTGCAGCTGCAGGAAGACCTCGCCGACCGCATCGTGGCCACCGGCTGCCACGGTGTGATCATCGACATCAGCGCGCTCGACATCGTCGACTCGTTCGTCGGCCGCACGCTGGCCACGATCGCCGCGGTCTCGCGGGTGCTCGACGCCGAGACCGTCGTGGTCGGCATGCGCCCGGCCGTGGCGATCACGCTGGTCGAGCTGGGCCTGCAGCTGCCCGGCATCCGTACGGCACTGAACGTCGAGCTCGGCATGGACCTGCTGGCCCGGGAACGCGGCGACGACGACGGGGACGACGGCGACGACGTGGAAGGCACCGATACGCCCGCGGTATCGACGCCGTGAACGAGCGGATCGAGGTCACCTCCGACCGGGACGTCGTCCGGGTCCGCCAGCTCGTGCGTACGCTGGCCGTGGCGGTGAAGTTGTCGCTGGTCGACCAGACCAAACTTGTCACGGCGGCGAGCGAGCTGGCCCGCAACACCCTGGTCTACGGCGGGGGCGGCTCGGTCGAGGTGAGCCCGGCCGAGAACGGGCGGCGCAAGGGCATCCGGATCGTTTTCGCCGACAATGGGCCGGGCATCGCCGACCTCGATCTGGCCTTCACCGACGGGTACACGACGGGCGGCGGGCTGGGGCTCGGTCTCAGCGGCGCGCGGCGACTCGTCGACGAATTCGACATCGTCACCGCGGTAGGCGAGGGTACGACCATTACCGTGACCAAGTGGTGCCGATGAGCGGAGGCGCGGTGGCGTCGCTACCCGAGGGGCTTCTCGACGGGGGAGTCTGGTTCCGGGTGGAGGAAGCCGCCACGGCCTCCGCCGTACGCCGGACGGCCGAGCGCCTGGCAGCCGAACTGGTTCTGCCCGAGCGCCGCGTCAACGACCTCTCCATCCTCGCCGCCGAGATGGCCGGCAACCTCGTCAAGCACGCCGATCAGGGCGTCCTGCTGCTGCGGGTGGTCCGCACGCCGGAACAGGCCGGGGTCGAGCTGATCGCCGTGGACCACGGGCCGGGCATGGCCGACCTGGTGCACTCGATCGGCGACGGGCATTCGACGGTGGGCACCCTGGGCATCGGACTGGGTGCGATCGTGCGCCAGTCGTCGTGGTGCGACCTGCACTCCGTACCGGGAAAAGGCACTGTGCTGGCGGCTCAGGTGTGGCCGGGCGAACCCCCGTTGCCCGCCCGGGCGGCCGGAATCACCCGTCCGTTGACCGGTGAGCCGGTCAGTGGGGACGCCTTCGCCGTCCGCGAGGCCGAGGGCCGCCGGCAGGTGCTGATGTCGGACGGGCTGGGGCACGGCGGGCTGGCCGCGGCGGCCTCCCACGAGGCGGTCCGCGCGTTCACCGACGCGCCCGCGGCCCCACCGGCGACCGTCCTCGAGCATCTGCACCGCCGGATGAGTCACACCCGTGGCGCGGCCGTGGCCGTGGCCGAGCTCGACCCCGACGCCGGCCTGGTCCGCTACGCCGGACTGGGCAACATCTCCGGCACCGTGGTCTCGCCCGGGGGCACCCGGCGCGGCATGATCTCGCTGCCCGGCATCACCGGTCACCAGCGCCGCCAGATCCGCCAGTACGACTATCCGATCACTCCGGAGGATGTCGTGGTGATGCACTCGGACGGCGTGGTCGACCGCTGGAACCTGGCCGACTATCCGGGCCTGCTGCTGGGCTCGCCCTTGGTGATCGCGGCGACCCTGTTGCGCGACGCGGGCACCCGGCGCGACGATGCCGGTGTAGTCGTGGCCAGGCTGTGATGAGCGCCGCGCCCCTGTTGCGCATGCGGCTGCGGGTGGAGCAGGACGTCTTCGTGGTGCGCCAGCTCGCTCGTGAGGTGGCCCGCGCGGTCGGTCTCGAGCAGCAGGACCAGACCCGGATCGCGACCGGGCTGAGCGAGGTGAGCCGCGTGGTGCTGGCCGAGGGCACCGATGCCGACGTGACGTTCACCGTGTGGGAAAACGGGGTAAAGCCCGCCCTACGGTTGACGGTCGAACGTGCGGCTACCGGTGACGTGGAGCGACTGCGCGGAGAACTTGCACATGTGGGCCGTCTGGTGGATCGGATGGAGGTCGAACAGGGTGAGACCGGTACGGTCGTCTGGATGGCTCGACGTTTGCCGGCGAGTGCGCCGAGGCTGACCCCGGAACGGATGGACGACATCCGCGCCGGGTTGGCCCGCCACGTCCCGGGAAGCCCCCTCGACGAGCTCAACGTGCAGAATCAGCAGCTCATCGCCGCCCTCGACGAGGTGCGCGCGCAACGCGACGAACTGGCCCGGCTCAACGCCGAGCTGGAAGAGACCAACCGCGGTGTCATGGCGCTCTACAACCAGCTCACCGAGGAGCTGGAGGAGACCAACCGCGGCGTGGTGGCGCTCTATGCCGAGCTCGACGAGAAGTCGGAGCAGCTGGCCGCGGCGAGCGAGGCCAAGAGCCGCTTCCTGGCCAACGTCAGCCACGAACTGCGTGCGCCGGTCACCGCGGTCATCGGCCTCGGCCGGTTGCTCGGCGATGGCTCCTCCGATCCCCTCACCACCGAGCAGAGGCGTCAGGTCGAGCTGATCGGCAGCTCGGCCAGCGACCTGCTCGCGCTTGTCAACGACCTGCTCGACCTGGCCAAGGCCGAGGCCGGCCGGATCGAGCCGCAGTGGGAGCAGGTCGACCTCAAGGCCATGTTCGGCCAGCTGCGCGGCACCCTGCGGCCGCTGGCGACCCGGCCCGAGGTCGACTTCCGGGTCGACGAGCCGGCCGTGGCGTCGATCCGCTCCGACGAGGTGCTGCTGGCCCGGGTGCTGCGCAACCTGCTCACCAACGCGCTCAAGTTCACCGCCGCCGGTGAGGTGCGGCTGGTCGCCCGCGCGGTCGACGACGACATCGAGTTCACCGTGGCCGACACCGGCACCGGCATCCCGCCCGAGCTGCACGAACGAATCTTCGAGGAGTTCTATCAGGTGCCGGGCAGCAAGTCGCTCAACGGCAAAGGCACCGGCCTCGGTCTGCCCTACGCCCGCCGGCTGGCCGGCATCCTGGGCGGCGTGCTCCGGGTCGACTCCACCCCCGGCGAGGGGAGCACCTTCACCCTGAGGCTGCCGTCATGACCCCGGCCACCGTGCTGGTCGTCGACGACAGCGCGACCAAGCGCTATCTGCTGGTCAGTTGGCTGACCCGGGCCGGCTTCACGGTGCGCCAGGCCGAGACCGGCGGCGAGGCGCTGACCATGCTGCCCGGCTCCGACGTCGACCTGGTGGTGCTCGACGTCAAGCTGCCCGACATGAGCGGCTTCGACGTCTGCGAGAGGATCAAGACCGATTCCGCGTACGGCTCCTTGCCCGTCATCCACGTGTCGGCGCACGCGGTCGACGTCGTCGATCGCACGCAGGGCCTTAACCGGGGCGCCGACGCCTATCTGGTCGAGCCGATCGAGCCCGACGAGCTGATCGCCACCACCCAGGCCGTGCTGCGCTACTACTCGGCCCGCCGGCGAGCCGAGGCGCTGGCCACCCGCATGGTGCGGCTCGCCGAGGCCACGCTCGCCATCAACACCGCGGCCACGTTGCCCGACCTGCTCCAGGCGGCGGCGATCGGGGCGCAGGAGATCTTCGGTGGCCCCGTGGTGGTGCTGGCCGAGGGCGCGGACGGCGAGGGCATCGCTGCGGTGGGCTCACCTCCGGTCGTACGGGAATGGCCGTTGCCGGAAGAGACGGTCGAGGTCGGCTCGCGGGTCCGGACCGATGATGTCGCTGACTGGGACGGCGTCACCTGGCCCGACGGGGAGTCGGTGGCGGTCGCCGCGGCCCGGCTGCGCAACGACCGCCCGCCGATCTATGTGGCCGTGCCCGCCAGCAGTCAAAATCCGGGCTTCCCGGTGCTGCGGCAGCTCTCCCAGACAGTCGCGGCGGCCGTCGAGGCTCAACGCTCCTACGACGAGGAACATCGGATTGCGGTCACGCTGCAGCGCAGCCTGCTGCAGTCGCACCTGCCCGACGTGCCCGGTGTCGAGCTGGCCATGCGCTACGAGCCGGCCGGTGCGCAGTCCGAGGTGGGCGGCGACTTCTACGAGCTCACCATGCTCGACGGGCGGCTGCTGGTGGCCATCGGCGACGTCGCCGGCCACTCGCTGCACGCGGCCACGGTCATGGCCGAGGTGCGGCACGCTGTTCGCGCGTACGCCGTCGAAGGGCACCCGCCGGGCGTGGTGCTCGGCCTGGTCAACCACTTCATGCGAACCGTGCTGCCGGACGACTCGGCCACCATCTGCCTGCTCACGCTCGAACCCGCCACCGGAAAGGTGCGGATGGCCAGCGCCGGGCACCTGCCGCCGCTGCTGCACACCGCCGAGGGCACGCAGTTCCTGGCGCCGCACGGCCCGCTGCTCGGCATCAACGCGGCCCGCCCGGCCGACGACCTCGAGTTCGTGCTGCCGCCGGGCGGGACGCTCGTGCTCTATACGGACGGCCTGGTCGAGCGCCGGGACGCGGACATCGACGTGGGCCTGGCGGCGCTGGCCGAGGCGTCCGGGTCGGTCGAGCCGAGCCTGGACGCGTACTGCCGTCGCCTCATGGTGGAACTCGGCGGCGCCGGGCAACAGGCCGACGACATCGCGATCGTCGCCCTGCGCCGCCGATAACGCTCTAGTACACCCCGGAGTACTGCTGGTAGCCGGTGCCGACGACGGCCCGGTCGCCGAACGTGCCGGATCCGATGCCGAGGCGGCGGTAGAGGACGCCCGCGGTGTCGCGCAGGAGCAGGTCGTTCAAGCCGTCCCCGTTGAGGTCACCGGCGCCGATCACGGCGTTGTAGCCGAGCCAGCCGGTGCTGATGACCACCCGGTTCTGGAACGTGCCGTTGCCGTTGCCGTACATCGCGTACATCGTGCTGGTGGGGTCGTACTGCATCATCAGGTCGGCCTTGCCGTCCAGGTTGATGTCGCCGACGCCCACGAAGCGGCTGTATCCCTTGTAGCCACCCGGGATCTGCAGCGCGGCGCCGAAGCCGCCGGTGCCGTTGCCGGGGAAGATGAAGAGGGAGCCGCTCTCCCGCTCGCGGACGACGAGGTCGGAGATCCCGTCGCTGGTGAGGTCACCGGTGTGGATCAGCGCGTCGTAGCCGTTCCAGTTGCCCGGCAGTGCCACCGAGGTCTTGTTGCCAAGCGGCGGGGCCTCGCCGCCCAGGTAGGCCCGCATCGAGCCGTCGGACCGGCGGACCAGCAGGTCGTTGCGGGAATCGTTGTTGATGTCGCCGTACGGCAGGATGCCGGTCAGCGCCGGCAGCAACTCGGAGCCGGCGCTCACCGTCGAGATGGTGTCGCCGGTGTTCCGGGTGTACTGCCAGTTCCCCTGGCCGGTCGACGCGCTGTTCAGGGCCAGCAGCGTCGGCTGACCGGTGCACTCGTAGCTGTGCAGCATCGGTGCCCCGCCACAGGTGATCGTGAAGTTGCCGGTACCGATGTTGGTCGTCCGGCCGTCCACAGTGGCCGCGAGAGTCCAGCGGTACGGGCCCTTGGCCGCCCGCTTGCCGCCTTCGAGCAGACCGTCCCAGGTCGTGGTCGAGGTGACCCGGGCCGCGCCGCCGGTGATGCGGGCGGCGACCACGTTCTTGCGTACGTCGAGAACGGTCAGCGTGGTCGACGTGACCGGCCGGGAGAGCTGCGCGGTCACGGCCACCGGGCCCGGCAGGGTGACCGAGGTCGGCGCCGAGATGGTGGTGCCGGCGACCGGGGCGGACGGAGCGACACCCGGGTCGACGATGTGCACCGCGTTGTCCGCGTCGACCCAGGCCACGTCACCGCCGAACTTGTCGACGGCCCACGTGATGCTGCGGTCGTCGGCCAGGTCGCCGCGCGGGAAGTTGGCCATGACGACCGGCTCGCCCAGCGTGCCGGTGGTGAGGTCGTAGCGCAGCAGGTCACCGTTGTCGGCGTGCCGCACGAGGTAGTTGTCACCCAGCAGGTACTGCCCGGCCGGAACCTCGATGCGCCGGCCGGTGAACTCGGCCACGCCGGCCGGTCCGTCCGGGCCGCAGGCCCAGAGCAGGTGCTTGCCGGTGGCCTGGACCTCGGTCTTCGTACAGGTCGAACCGGTGCTGACACCCGGGAAGGTCTCGACGCTCGCCCGCAGGTCGTACCTCGAGATGGCGTCCGACGCACCGCCCGTCCACAGGTTGTCGAACCAGAGGGCCGAGACGCCCCCGCCCGGGCGGATGACCTTGGTGCCGTCGGTGCGCAGCAGGTCCTTCGAGTTGGTGTGGGTGACGAGCCGCCAGTTGGGGGACGCGTCGACCAGCTTGGCGGGCGCGGCGACCTCGACCGCGACCGGGCCCAGCGGCACCGACCGGACGAGGAAGTCGGACGGGTCGCGGCTCAGATAGGCCGAGCCGGTGTTCGCGCCGTCGACCGTGCGGACGCAGACCGAGTCGGCCTCGCACGTCTGCGGGAACGAGAGCGCGCCGTCGCGTACGGGGGAACCGGTGCCGGGCTCGCCCTCGCCGATCTGCGTGGCGTACTGGCGGTAGATCGCGTTCTCGCCGGGTCGCGGCTGCGCGGTCGTGTAACGGACCACGCCCGAGGTCAGGGTGAGACCGGCGGTGACCGCGTCGGCGTCCTGGAGCGCCAGCACGACCGAGGCGCCGGTCGCGGTCGCCTTGCGCACCGACCAGTCGGCCGGGGCCGTGCCGCCCACGAAGTAGACGCCGTCGGAGGCCTGCATCAGGTAGTTGTCGGAGCGCGCGGAGACGGTCGCCGGTTCCCCGCCGGCCGTCGTGTGCCGCAGCACGGGCCGCCGCTCGGGGTCGGTGCTGGGCCGCAGGGCGATCACGTCGTCCCCGGCCAGCCCGACGTTCTGCGACGACACGGCGGCGGGCAGCGTGACGATCCGCGGCTCGGTGGCGGTGCCGTCGGCCACCGCGGCGCGGTCGAAGATCTGCACCGAGGTCGAATAGATCAGGCCGATCCGATCGGCGGTCAGCACGACCCGGCTCGCGGCCGGGACGACCGGCAGCAGAACGACGCGCCCCGAAGCGGCGTCGAGCAGGCCGTAGCGGCCGTTGGGCACGCCGAAGCGGAGCACGGCGGCGGTGCCGTCGTTGGCTGAGATGAGGGTCTGCAGCGACGCGTCCGGGATGCCGGTGACCGGCGTCGTCGTGACGGTTCCGTCGGCGGCGAGCCGGCGCAGTTCGGCCGTGTTGGGCGTCTCGTTCTCGACGACCAGCACCGAGTCGCCGAGCAGTCGGTTGGTGCCGATGTCGGGGCCCGAGGGCAGCTCGCGCCAGGTCATCGTGCCCAGGTCGAGCGACTGGCGAGTCGTGTCGGTCACCGGGTGGTCGGGCGCCGAGGCGAACAGCATGACGGTGTCGCCACCCGCCCCGGCGACGGCCGCCGAGGGCACACTGCCCAGGCCCGGGACCACAGTGGTGCGACGGTCGGCGTAGGTCGTCCACAGATAGGGCGAGGACGACGCCCGGCGGTGCAGGAATCCGGTCTCGCCGGCGAACACCGGGGTGTCGGTGCCGAACGTGGTGTCTGCGGCCGGGGCCGGAATCACCCGGATCTCGGTCGGTGCGGTGGCCGCCTGGGCGACGCCCGGCAGGGACAGCCCGGCGGCGACGACCACGCCGCCTATGGCTGCCGCGATGGTTCTTTTCATTTCTCTCCCCGTGGTCAGTAGAGACCGGCGTACTTCTGGTAGCCGGAGCCGATGAGCTGACGGTCGCCGAACGTGCCCGCGCCGGTGCCGAGCCGCCGATAGAGGTTGCCGGCGGTGTCGCGCATGATCAGGTCGTTCTTGCCGTCCTCGTTCAGGTCGCCCGCGCCCAGGACGACGTTGTAGCCGAGCCAGCCGGTGCCGACGACCACCCTGTCCTGGAACGTGCCGTCGCCGTTGCCGTACTTGGCGTACATCGTGCTGGTGGGGTCGTACTGCATCATCAGGTCGGCCTTGCCGTCGCCGTTGATGTCGCCGGAGCCCACGAAGCGGCTGTAGCCCAGGTAGCCGCCCGCGATCGTCCGGGCCGCGGAGAAGCCGCCCTTCCCGTCGCCCGGGAAGATGGACAGCACGCCGGTCTCGCGGTTGCGGGCGATCAGGTCGGCCAGTCCGTCACCGGTGACGTCGCCGGTGTGGATCAGGACGTTGTACGGGTTCCAGTTGCCCGGCACCAGCACGGCCGTGCTGGTGCCGTAGTGCGACTGACCGATGCCGCGATAGGACCGCATCGTGCCGTCCGAGCGGCGGACCAGCAGGTCGTTCATGAAGTCCTGGGTGATGTCGCCGTACGGCACGATCGCCGTGGCGCCGGTCCAGTCCTCGGTCGAGCCCTGATCCCACAGCGTCGTCTTCGACGGCTGCGAGATCAGCCAGTGGCCCTCCAGCCTGGTTGGCGTGTCCAGTGTGCCGAGCACGGCCGGAGCGCCGTGGCACTCGGGGGAGTGCAATCGGGTGACGCCGCACATGACCCAGAACGTGCCCGAGCCGAGGGTCGCGGTGACTCCACCCGCGGTGCCGGTCACGCTCACCCGGTAGGTCCCGCTGGTCACCCGCTTGCCGCCGACCAGACCGTTCCAGCTGGCGTAGACCGCACTGCGGCTGAAACCGTTGTCGGTGGTGGCGACGACCTGTCCCGTACGGACTTCGGTGATCGTCGTCGTGGAGGAGTCGACCGGCTGGTTCAGGTCCATCGAGCCCGACCAGCCGATCCCGTCGCCGTAGTAGAGCGATTCCTGGATCCGGGTGGCCGTGGCGGCCGGCGGGGACGGGGTGACGCCCGGGTCGACGATGTGCACGTCGTCCGACTCGTCGACCCAGGCCACGTCGCCGCCGAGCTTGTCGACGGCCCACGTGATGTGGCGGTCGTCGGCCAGGCTCCCGCGCGGGAAGGTGGCCATGGTGGTGGCTGCGCCGAGCACGCCATCGGTGAGGTCGTGGCGGATCAGTGCGCCGGTGGCGTCATGCCGTACGACGTAGTTGTCGCCGAGCAGATACTGCGCGGGCGGCACCGCGATGTTGAGTTTGCGCACCTTGTCGTAGACGCCGGCCGGGCCGCTCGCGCCGCAGGCCCAGTAGAGGTGCCGCGCGGTGGCCTGCACCTCGGTGGCCGTGCAGTTCGATCCGGTCGGCACCTCGAGACCGACGGTCCCCTTGCTCAAGTCTTCCGCCCGCAGAAAACCAGCCCGGTTGGCGCTCCACATGATGTTGCCGACCAGGGCGGCACCGGTGGCCGGGCGGGTGATGGTCGGCGTGTTGCCGATGCCGACGATGTAGAGCTTGGCCGGGCTGGTGCCGTTGACCAGAATCCACGACGAGGACACGTCGGCGATCGAACCGCCCGCCGATGGCAGGTTTTCCAGGCTGCCGCCGTTGGGCAGGGAACGGACGGTGATGGAGCCGTCGTCGCCGGCCAGGTAGACGGTGCCGGTTTGATAGCCGTCCACCGTGCGGGCACAGGCGGCACCGGTCTGGCATGGGAGCAGATTGGCGGGCAGGGCGCCGGTGTCGGGAGTCGGCTCGGCCGGGCCGGTGACGGAGTGGGTGAAAACCCGGCTTTCCGGGTTGTTCGTCTCGCCCGAGGCCGGGTAGGCCTGGAGGTGCCGCAGGCGGCCCGCCAGCAGCGTGACCCCGAGGGTGCTGGCGGGCCGGTCGAGCGACGTCACGACCGACTGGCCGCCCTCCGTGGCCTGGCGGATCGACCACGTGCCCGCGCCGTCGCCGCCGGTCAGCAGCACACCGTCGGGGCCCTGAGCCGTCCAGAAGTCGCCGAGCGGGACCACCGGCGTGGGCTGCCCGCCGCCGGGCGAGTAGCGCAGCACCGGAGCCCGGCCCGTCATGCTCACCGAGGGCGCGACGATGACGTCGTCGCCGGCGAGCCCGACCGACACTGTGGACGGCGTCGACGGCAGCGTGAGCACGGTGGGCTCCGGGTTCCGGCCGGCGAGCACGGCCGACCGCGACCAGGTGCGGACCGTGGCGCCGAGGAAGATGCCGATCCGGTCCGAACTCAGCCGGGCCGTGCCCGTCCCGTCGGTCCCGGCCAGCAGCTCGACCCGGCCGGTGCGCAGGTCGAGCAGGCCCAGCCGGTCATCGGTGGGGCCGGTCAGCGACAGTACGGCGGCGTCGGCGTCCCCGGCCCGTACGGAAATGGCCGACGTGTCCTCGGGCACCCCGGTGATCGGCGTGGCCTCGTGGCTGCCGTCGGCGCCGAGCGACCACACCTCGCGCACCGGGGTGGAGGTGTTGCGCAGGACGACGCGGAAGTCGCCCAGCAGGCGGGTGACGTAGCCGCTGCCCGGCAGGCTGTGCTGCCGCCAGGTCATCGTGCTCAGGTCGAGCGCGGCCCGGGTGGTCACCGAGAAGTCGTGGCCGGGCACCGCGGTCGTGAACTCCACAGTGTCGCCGCCGGCCGGGATGACGGCCGACGAGGAGACGCCGGTGATGCCCTCGACGATGGTGGTGCGGCCGGTCGCGTACGGCGTCCACAGCCACGGCGAGGTGGCCGTGTGCTGGTGCAGCACGCCGGTCTCGCCGGCGAAGACCAGCCGCTGGGCGAGTATCACCGGCGACCGGTCGGCCGGAATGACCTTGACTTCGCTCGGTGCGGTGGCCGCCTCGGCTGGAGTGACCGAGGCGCCGACCGAGAGAAAGAGACCGGAAATGACCGCCGCGACGGCGCGGCGGGAAGTTGTGTACATCTATGGCCCCCGTTGTGATCGACCGCATCGTAGACATTCACCGTCGCCGTTTCAACAGTGATGTCGCGGTCGCCGCGGGGGCTCTGCTATTTGCCGGTCAGGCCCAGCACGTCGAGGGTCCAGGCCAGCACGAAAGCCTCTTCGCGCCAGGCGTCGTAGCGGCCACTCGGTCCGGAGTGGCCGGCGCCCATCTCGGTCTTGAGCAGGTAGTCGCCGTCGGGGGCGACCGCGCGCAGCCGGGCCACCCACTTGGCCGGCTCGTGGTAGAGCACGCGCGTGTCGTTCAGCCCGGCCATCACCAGCATTCGCGGGTATTTCAGCTTCGCGACATTCTCGTACGGGCTGTACGACTTCATATAGGCATAAACGTCGGCCGATTCGATCGGGTTGCCCCACTCCTCCCACTCGGTGACGGTGAGCGGGAGCGACGGGTCGAGGATGCTCGTCACCGGGTCGACGAAGGGCACCTCGGCCAGGATGCCGGCGAACTCTTCGGGGGCCAGGTTGGCGACCGCGCCCATCAGCAGGCCGCCGGCCGAGCCGCCGCGGGCGACGAGCTGCCCGGGCGACGTCCAGCCGCCGCGGCTGAGGGCCTGCGCGCACGCCACGAAGTCGGTGAACGTGTTGCGCTTGGTCAGGATCTTGCCCTGCTCGTACCAGCGGCGGCCCATCTCGCCGCCGCCGCGGATGTGCGCGATGGCGAAGACGACCCCGCGGTCGAGCAGCGACAGGCGGGCGATCGAGAAGTACGGGTCGGTGCTGACTTCGTACGACCCGTAGCCGTAGAGCACCATCGGCGCCGGCCCGCCCTCGTGGACGCCCGTGCGCGCGACGATCGAGATCGGCACCCGGGTGCCGTCGGGCGCCGTGGCCCACTCACGGAACTGCTCATAGTCTTCCGGCCGGTAGCCACCCAGCACCGGCTTCTGCTTGCGCAGCACCATCGTGCGGGTGTTCAGGTCGACGTCGAAGACCGAGCCGGGCGTGACCATCGAGGTGTAGCCGATGCGGACGGTCGACGTGTCGTACTCCGGGTTGCCGCCCAGGCCGACCGTGTAGAGCGGCTCGGGGAATTCCATCTCGTACGAGTCGGTGCTGCCGTCGGTCATCACCCGCAGCCCGGTCAGGCCGTCACGCCGCTGCGAGATCACGATGTGCCGGGCGAACGCGTCGACCGACTCGAGGCGGGTGCCGGGCTCGTGCGGGATCAGATCGACCCAGTCGCCGGGGGCGTCGGCCGACGTCCAGGACAGGGCGAAGTCTTCAGCGTCCCGGTTGTGCAGGATGAGGAAGCGGTGGCCGTGGTGGTCGATCGAATATTCGACGCCCTGCACGCGCGGCGCGATCAGGGCCGGCTCGGACTCGGGGGCGTCGGCCGGGAGGACCCGGACCTCTGACGTGATCTTGCTGCCCGAGCTGATCACGATGAACTTGTCGCTGCGGGTCAGCTCGACGCCGACCCAGAAGCGCGCGTCGGCCTCTTCGTAGACGACCACGTCGTCGCTCGACGGGCGGCCGATCGTGTGCCGCCAGATTCGGTGCGGCCGCCAGGCCTCGTCGACCGTCGTGTAGAACAGCGAGCCGGCGTCGGCCGACCAGGCCGAGTCGTAGAAGGTGTCGGGGATCTCGTCGGGCAGCAGCTCGCCGGTGCGCAGGTCTTTGATGCGCAGGGTGAACCGCTCGTCGCCGGAGAAGTCGGTCGAGTAGGCCAGCCAGTTGCCGTCGATGCTGACGTCGTAGGTGCCCAGCGCGAAGAACTCGTGGCCCTCGGCCAGCTCGTTGCCGTCGAGCAGCACCTGCTCGTCGGGGTTGTCGCCGGCCGACGGCGGGTCGGTCTCACCCGGACGCACGGGGACGCGGCACTGGATGCCGTACTGCTGGCCCTCGACCGTGCGCGTGTAATACCAGTAGGCGCCCTTACGCGCGGGCACGCTGAGGTCGGTCTCGAGCGTGCGGCCCTTGATCTCGTCGAAGATCGTCTCGCGGAGCCCGGCCAGATGGGCCGTCGCCTGCTCGGACCACGCATTCTCGGCCTCGAGATAGGCGCGGGTCTGCGGATCCTCCTTGTCGGCCAGCCACGCGTATTCGTCGGTGACGGTGTCGCCGTGGAAGGTGCGCTCGCTGGGCACCTGGCGGGCCGAGGGCGGGCCGTCGGGAGTCTGGATTGTCACGCGCCCCAGGTTACCGGTCCGAAATCCGCGACTTCTGCACTTCTTGCGCCTGCTGACCGCGCTCGTTCGAACAGGTGTACGATATGCCAGAGTGGACGATCTTCGGATCGTTCGATCTACCGCCGTCGAGGGACGTGGAGAAACGGGACGTGAACGAACCAGTTCTCGATGCGCTTGTGGACATCTGCGGGCCCGACTACGCGCGCGTCGCCCGCACTGTCGACACGGTCGGCGGCCGGCGCGTGGGTCACGTCGCGGTGCCGGCCACCGCGCATGCGGTCTCCGACATCCTGAGCCTCGTCGCCGATCGGGGCCTCAGCGCTCTGGCCCGGGGCAGCGGTTCCAAGATCGATTGGGGTACGCCGCGGCCGGGCGTCGACGTGGTGGTCGACACCGGGCGGCTCAGCGGCATGTGGAATCACGACGTCGAGCGCGCCACGGCCGAGGTGGCGACCGGCACTCCCGTTCACGCTCTGCAGGCCGCGCTCGCTCTGCAGGGTCAGCGCCTCCCGGTCGATCCGCCGTCCCGCACGGCCACGGTCGGCGGCATGCTCGCGGTCAATGAGTCGGGGCCGCTGCGCTACCGGTTCGGCACCCCGGCCGAATACGTGCAGAGCGTCGCCTACATCGACCGCACCGGTCAGGCGGCCTCGTCCGACGGGGAGGACGGCCGGCCCGGGCTGGCCGAGATCGACGGCGTGATCACGGCGGCCACTCTGCGGCTCGAGCCGCTGCCGCCGGCCCGGCGCTGGGTCGGCGTCGCCCTCCCGACCCCGCTGCAACTGGGCAAACTGATCGAGACGGCCGACGACTTCGAGCCCAGCGCGATCGAGGCCGACCTGCCCGCCGGCGGTCAGGGCGGCACGCTGGCGGTGCTGTTCGAGGGGGCCGAGGCGTCGGCGGTCGAGCAGGCCGAGCGGCTCGCGGGCGCCTGGGGTGCCGGGGCCGTGGTCACGCCGATCGCGCCGCCGTGGTGGGGCGTCTATCCGTTCCGCCGCGACGACGTCGCCTTGCGGCTCTCGATGTCGGTCGCCGACCTGCCGTCCGCCATCTACTCGCTGGGCGACGCGGCCGGTGGTGCGGTGCCGGTGCGTGGCTCGGCCGGGCTGGGCACGGTCCACGCGGTGCTGCCGGGCACGCTGCCGCCCGACCGCATCACCGCGATCGTCGAGAGCGTCCGGCACGTGCTGCTGGCTCGCAACGGGCGCGCGGTGGTCGTCGCGGCCCCGCCCGAGGTCGCCCACGAGGTCGAGATGGCCGGCCAGCGCGACCTGTTCTGACGGGCGCGGTGCGCCGAGCCCGCCGATGTGCGAGCTTGCCGGTTCGCGAGCCCGCGGATGTGCGAGCCCGCGGACGCGCGAGCTTGCCGGTTCGCGAGCTTGCCGGTTCGCGAGCTTGCCGGTTCGCGAGCTTGCCGGTTCGCGAGCTTGCCGGTTCGCGAGCTTGCGGACGTGCTAGCCCGCGGACGCGCGAGCTTGCCGGTACGCGAGCCCGCGGACGTGCGAGCCTGCGCGGTTCGCGGGGCTGCCGGTTCGCGGTGCTGCCGGTTCGACCCGGGCGACCCGTTCGAGCAGCGTGCCGTAGGCCGCCGGTCCGGTGGTGCCGCTCGAGCCCGCGGACGTGCGAGCCTGCCGGTTCGCGGGGCTGCTGGTTCGCGGGGCTGCTCGTACGCGAGGCTGCCGGTTCGCGGGGCTGCTGGTACGCGGGGCTGCCGCTTTACGCGCGCGCTGCGGTGGCTCAGCTGTGCAGGACGGCGTAACGGCTGCCCGCGGCGGCCGGGTGGCGGTCGGGGACGGGCTCGCTGCCGACGGCGTAGGTCAGATAGGCGAAGCGGCCGATCTGGGCCGTGCCCGTCAGCGCCAGGTTCTGCGAGGTCAGGTGGCGGGGCAGCAGCGGGGCGCCGCCGCCGAGCACGACCGGGGCGATACCCAGGATGATCTCGTCGAGCAGGCCCTGGTCGACGAACTGGCCCACCAGGTCGCCGCCGCCGACCAGCCAGACGTTCTTGCCCTTGGCCGCCACCAGCATCGCCTCGTGCACCCGCTTCACGTCACCGCTGACCATGAAGACGTTGGCGTCGGGCACCAGCGGCAGCTCCCGGTTGGCGAAGACCCAGCAGGGCATGTCGCCGTACAGGTCGTGCCAGTTCTGCGGCTGGTCGAGCACGTTGTCGTTCTTCAGCACCCACTCGTAGGTGGTCGCGCCCATGGCGAACGCGCCGACACCCGCGAAGAACCCGCCGAAGGGGTTCTCGTTGCCCCCGTCGACGTCGAAGAGCCACTCCAGCGAGTTGTTCTCGTCGGCGATATAACCGTCGATGCTCGTCGCCGTGTAGTACTGAGTTTTCGCCATGACAAACACCATGCCACGAAAAATCTGGCTTAAAGGGGCGAATCGGCTGGCTTGGGTTTACCTGTGAAGCTGGCCCGGAATCCCGCGTGATGCCGGCCCGGGATTCCCGGTGAACAGTGAGACTCAGGCGTCGTTGCGCAGCACGAGGATCGCGATGTCGTCCCGCGGCTCCTCGACCGAGAAGTTGATCGTGGTGGAGCGCAGCCGGGCCGCCATCACCTCGGCCGGATAACCGGCCAGTGGGCCCGCCGCGTCGCGCAGCCGGCCCGTACCGAAAAGCTCCCGCCCGCGGCGACGCTCGGTCACCCCGTCGGTGTAGAAGATCAGGGAGTCGCCCGGCTGCAGCCGCACCTCGACGTCGGGCGAGGTGATCGACTCGAGCAGGCCGAGCGCCGTGCCGCCCTCGCCCACGAACGACGTCTTGCCGTCCGCGTGCACCAGCACCGCCCGGTCGTGCCCGGCCAGGTGCAGGCAGACCGACAGCACCCCGTCCTGCGCTCGGGTCACCGAGGCCATCGCGAGCGTGCAGTATCGCCCGCCCCCGCGCTGCACCAGCGTCTTGTTGACCCGGCAGAGGATCTCGCCCATCGGCTTGCCATCGTCGACCAGGATGCGGATCACGTCGCGGACGAGGCCGGTCACGGTCGCCGCCTGCACGCCCTTGCCCGACACGTCGCCGACCACGACGATCCAGCTGTCGGGGCCCGAGGGCACCACGTCGTAGAAGTCGCCGCCGACCTCGGAGCCGGTCGGCACGTATTCGGCGGCGAACCCGATGCCCTCGACCTTGGGCAGCGCCGGCGGCAGGAGTGAGGCCTGGAGCGTGCGGGCGACCTTGTGCCGCTCGTCGTGGATGCGGGCGTTGTCGATCGCCAGGGCGGCGCGCCGGGCCACGTCTTCGAGCACGTTGACCTCGTCGGCGTCGTGCCGGATGCGGTGATGGCGACCCACCGCCAGCGTGCCGAGCCGGGTGCCCCGGGCGACCAGCGGCACCGCGAAGCCCTCGGTCGGCGCGCCCAGCATCACCTGGGTGCCGAGCCTTGACGCCTCTTCGAGCCGGGCCAGGATCGAGTCGGGACCGGTCTCCTCGAGCGTCTCGTGCAGCTGGGGCAGCAGCGACTCGTCGGTGTGGGTGGCCGCGGCCAGTTGCAGCCGGCCCCACGCGTCGGTGGTGTGCACCGCGCACCACTGGCCCAGGCGCGGCACCACCAGCTGCGGGATCAGCGCCATCGTCAGGTTGACGTCGAGTGACTGGGCCAGCAGCTCGCTCGCCTCGGCCAGGAAGGTCAGCCAGGTCTGGCGGCGCAGGTCGGCCCGGCGCAGGCGGTCGTTCTCGAGGTGCAGCGAGAACCGCTCGGCGACCAGCGCGGCCAGCGGCTGAGCGAAGCCGATGGGGGAAGAGTCAAGTTCCAGTTCCCCCGCGTACGGCCTCTGCACGTTGAGCGGCACCCGGATGGTGTCGGCGTCGTCGCGCGGGGCCCGGCCGTAACGGGCCAGCAGCTGGCGCCCGCCGCCGTCGCCGCGGTCGAGGCGGATCACCCCGCCGGCCGCCCCGGTCAGCCGGGCGAGCTGGGCCAGCAGATCGGCCGCGAACTCGGCCACGCCCTCTTCGGAGTTGCGCTCGGGGTTGACCTGCAGCAGCGTGGCGAGCGCGCCGACCCCGGCCGACCCGAAATCGGGCGCGTCGGCGGTCGCCGGCACCACGGCCGTGGCCGGGCTCGCCGCCCGCCCCTCGAGGCGGAACCAGACGCCCTTGCCGGAACCCTCGTGCACCGTGCCCCAGCGGCTGGCGAAATGGTCGACCAGCAGCAGCCCACGGCCGCGCTCGGCGACCTCGCCGATGTCGACGCTCTCGTTGCGCGGGCCGACCGCCAGCTGCTCGACCGGGCCCGGCGCGAAGTCGGTGACCGTCACGGTCAGCCCGGTGGCGTCGGCGCGAACCTCGATGTCGAGCTCGGTGTTGGCGTGGACCACCGCATTGGTGGAAAGCTCGGTGGTGAGCAGCAACGCCTCGTTGAGCAGGCTTTCCAGCCCCGCTTCCTCGAGGACCGTGCGCACGAGGGCACGCGCAGCAGCCGGCGTCCGCCGGTCGTTGGGCAGCCGGACGCGCCGGACGGGCCCACCCGGCGGGGTGTCCGAGATCGCATCGGCCTCCACTGACACGCATGCATCCTCTCCTGTAGGGGGGCCCGTGCACAAAGTCGTCTCTCGCATTGACCCGGTCGGGCGAGAGAGGATAGGGAGCCCAGCCGGATGGACAGCGAGTGAGGACAGCATGACCGCGGCCAAGGAAGCCAGCGTCGGCCTGCCCGACGACACCGCCGTGCTCGGTGAACTCGCCGAGGCTCTGCGGCGAGTTCGCCGTGGTGATCTCAAGGTCCGGCTGCCCCGCCGCAGCGGGATGGCCGGTGAGGTCGCCGATGCGTTCAACGAGGTGGTGTCGCTGCAGGAGCGGCAGAATCTCGACCTGCGCCGGATCAGCCGGATCGTCGGACGCGACGGGCGGCTCACCGAGCGGCTGGACGACGAGGGCCTCGACGGCTCGTGGGCCGACAGCGTCCGATCGGTGAACTCCCTGATCGACGACCTCGGGCGGCCGACCACCGAGATCTCCCGGGTCATCGTGGCCGTCGCCGAGGGTGACCTCTCGCAGCACATGGCACTGGAAATGGACGGGCGACCACTCCGGGGTGAATTCCTGCGGATCGGCCGCACGGTGAACACGATGGTGGACCAGCTGTCGTCGTTCGCCGACGAGGTGACCCGGGTGGCCCGCGAGGTGGGCACCGAGGGCGAGCTGGGCGGCCAGGCCGACGTACGCGGCGTGGCCGGCACCTGGAAAGACCTGACCGACTCGGTGAACACCATGGCGTCGAACCTGACCCACCAGGTGCGATCCATCTCACAGGTGGCCACGGCGATGGCCCGGGGCGATCTGTCGCAAAAGATCACGGTCTCCGCCCGCGGCGAGGTCGCCGAGCTGTCCGACACGATGAACGGCCTGACCGACACGCTGCGGCTCTTCGCCGAGCAGGTGACCCGGGTGGCCCGCGAGGTGGGCACCGAGGGCAAGCTGGGCGGCCAGGCCGAGGTGCCCAACGTGGCCGGCACCTGGAAGGACCTCACCGACTCGGTGAACTCGATGGCCTCCAACCTGACGAGCCAGGTGCGCAACATCGCCCAGGTGTCGACGGCGGTGGCCAAGGGTGACCTGTCGCAGAAGATCACGGTGGCCGCGCAGGGCGAGATCCTCGAGCTCAAAGACACCGTGAACACGATGGTCGACCAGCTGTCGTCGTTCGCCGACGAGGTCACGCGTGTGGCCCGTGAGGTGGGCACCGACGGCCGGCTGGGTGGTCAGGCCCAGGTGCGCGGCGTCTCGGGCACCTGGCGCGACCTGACCGAGAACGTGAACCAGCTCGCCGACAACCTCACCGACCAGGTCCGCAACATCGCCCAGGTGTCGACGGCGGTGGCCAAGGGTGACCTGTCGCAGAAGATCACGGTCGACGCCCGGGGCGAGATCGCCGAGCTGAAGAACACCGTGAACACGATGGTCGACCAGCTCTCCTCGTTCGCCGAAGAGGTGACACGAGTGGCCCGCGAGGTCGGCTCGGAGGGCAAGCTCGGCGGCCAGGCCCAGGTCAAGGGCGTTTCCGGCACGTGGCGCGACCTCACCGACAACGTGAACTACATGGCGTCCAACCTGACCAGCCAGGTCCGCAACATCTCGTCGGTCACCACCGCCGTGGCCAAGGGTGACCTGTCGCAGAAGATCACGGTCGACGCCCGCGGCGAGATCCTCGAGCTCAAGTCGACCGTCAACACCATGGTCGACCAGCTCTCCTCGTTCGCCGACGAGGTCACCCGCGTGGCCCGTGAGGTCGGCACCGAGGGCAAGCTCGGCGGTCAGGCCCAGGTGCGCGGCGTGGCCGGCACGTGGCGCGACCTGACCGACAACGTGAACTCGATGGCCTCCAACCTCACCGGCCAGGTGCGCAACATCGCCCAGGTGTC
Organism: Paractinoplanes bogorensis; assembly: GCF_018829635.1. Classification (GTDB taxonomy): domain Bacteria; phylum Actinomycetota; class Actinomycetes; order Mycobacteriales; family Micromonosporaceae; genus Actinoplanes; species Actinoplanes bogorensis. The sequence goes on along the minus strand of NZ_JAHKKG010000009.1, from coordinate 426,326 downwards.
GACGGCGGTGGCCAAGGGTGACCTGTCGCAGAAGATCACGGTCGACGCCCAGGGCGAGATCCTCGAGCTCAAGAACACCGTGAACACGATGGTCGACCAGCTGTCGTCGTTCGCCGACGAGGTCACCCGCGTGGCCCGCGAGGTGGGTTCCGAGGGCAAGCTGGGTGGTCAGGCCCAGGTGCGCGGCGTGGCCGGCACGTGGCGCGACCTGACCGACAACGTGAACTACATGGCGTCCAACCTGACGGCCCAGGTGCGAAACATCGCCTCGGTGACCACGGCGGTGGCCAAGGGTGACCTGTCGCAGAAGATCACGGTCGACGCCCGCGGCGAGATCCTCGAGCTCAAAGACACTGTCAACACGATGGTCGACCAGCTCTCCAGCTTTGCCACCGAGGTCACCCGGGTCGGCCGCGAGGTCGGCGTCGAGGGCAAGCTCGGTGGTCAGGCCCAGGTCAAGGGCGTTTCCGGTACGTGGCAGGACCTCACCGACAACGTGAACCAGCTGGCCTCGACGCTGACCATCCAGCTGCGCGCGATCGCCGAGGTGTCCACCGCCGTGACCCGCGGCGACCTGACCCAGAGCATCGTGCTCGATGCGCAGGGCGAGGTGGCCGAGCTCAAGGACAACATCAACCAGATGATCGTCACGCTCCGCGAGACGACCAAGGCCAACGCCGAGCAGGGCTGGCTCGACTCCAACCTGGCCCGCATCGGTGGCCTGCTGCAGGGCCAGCGTGATCTCGGCGAGGTGTGCCGCATGATCATGACCGAGGTGACCCCGCTGGTGGACGCCCAGCTCGGCGCGTTCTTCCTGGTCGACAACGAGCAGGCAGTCATGCGGCTGCGGCTGGCCGCGTCGTACGGCTACGTCGCCCGCAACCACGAGGTGACCTTCGGGCCCGGCGAGGGACTGGTCGGCCAGGCCGCCGTCTCGCGCCGCACGATCCGGGTGCGGGCCACCCACGACGGCATCCTGACCATGCGCTCGGGCCTGATGTCGATGCCGCCGAACGATCTGGTCGTGCTGCCGGTGCTGTTCGAGGGCGAGATGCTCGGCGTGATCGAGTTCGCGTCGGTGGCCGCCTTCTCGGGGCTGCACCTGACGTTCCTCGAGCGGCTCGTCTCCACGATCGGCGTCGCCTTGAACACCATTCAGGCCAACCGGCGTACGGAGGAACTGCTCTCGCAATCGCAGCGGCTGGCCCGCGAGATGCAGGATCAGTCGGCCGAGCTGCAGCGCACCAACGCCGAGCTGGAGGACAAGGCGCAGCTGCTCAGCGAGCAGAAGGCCAACATCGAGACCAAGAACCGCGAGATCGAGCAGGCCCGCCGCGGTCTGGAGGAGAAGGCGCAGCAGCTCAGCCGGGCCAGCGCCTACAAGTCGGAGTTCCTGGCCAACATGAGCCACGAGCTGCGGACCCCGCTCAACTCGCTGCTGCTGCTGGCCCGCCTGCTGGCCGACAACAACGACACCAACCTGACCGACAAGCAGATCGAGTTCGCGCGCACCATCTTCAGCGCCGGCACCGACCTGCTGTCGCTGATCGACGACATCCTCGACCTGGCCAAGATCGAGGCCGGTCGGATGGACGTCGAGCCCGACCAGGTCGACTTCGAGGGTGTCCGCAGCTATGTCGAGCAGGCGTTCGCGCCGCAGGCCAACGAGAAGAACCTGGAATTCCGGGTCTGGCTCCAGCCCGGCCTGCCCGACTCGATCCTCACCGACGCGCAGCGGCTCCACCAGATCCTGCGCAACATGCTGTCCAATGCGGTCAAGTTCACCGACAGCGGCTCGGTCACGCTGAGCATCTTCGGTGCCCCGCCCGAGACCGACTTCGAGGTGCCCGCCCTGGCCGCGGCCCGGCAGGTGATCGCCTTCGCGGTGACCGACACCGGCATCGGCATCAACGACGAGAAGCTGGCGATCATCTTCGAGCCGTTCCAGCAGGCCGACGGCACGACCACCCGGAAGTACGGCGGCACCGGCCTGGGCCTGTCGATCAGCCGTGACCTGGCCGCCCTGCTCGGCGGCACGATCGTGGTGTCGTCCCGGCCGGGCGAAGGCTCGACCTTCACGCTCTACATGCCCGACGCGCTCAGCGCCGAGGCCATCCCGCCGCTGAGCCTGCCCACGCTGCCGTCGACCACGGTGGTGGTGCAGCCCGCGCCGGCGCCGATCGACATCCCGCTGATGGAGATGCCGGTGCTGCACCAGGGCCCGGCGCTGGAGGGCCACGTGGTGAGCCCGGCCAGCCGGCAGCTCGACGGCGCCACGGTGCTCATCGTCGACGACGACGTGCGGAACGTGTTCGCGCTGACCAGCGCGCTCGAGATGCACGGGCTGAACGTGCTCTACTCCGACAACGGGGTCGACGGCGTACGGCTGCTGGCCGAGCATCCCGAGGTCGACATCGTGCTGATGGACGCGATGATGCCCGATCAGGACGGCTACGAGACCACCCGCGGAATCCGGCGCAATCAGCGCTTCCAGGATCTCCCGGTAGTGTTCCTGACGGCCAAGGCGATGCCCGGCGACCGGGAGTCGGCACTCGCGGCCGGCGCCAGCGACTACATCACCAAGCCCGTCGACCTGGACGAGCTGATCGAACTGATGGCCCGCTGGGTGAACGCCGACAAGTCCACGGAGCCGGACCTGGGCTGACCGGTCCACGAGGGGAGCAAAGTGGCGGAGCTAGCGAAGGCCCTGCTGGTCGACGACCGCAGGGACAACCTGCTCGCCCTGGAGGCGATCCTGCAGGGCCTGCCGGTCACGCCGGTGGCCGTCGAGAGCGGCGAGGCCGCGCTGAAACAGCTGCTCACCGACGATTTCGCGGTCATCCTGCTGGACGCGCAGATGCCCAACATGGACGGGTTCGAGACCGCCAGCCACATCAAGCGGCGGGAACGGACCCGCCATGTGCCGATCCTGTTCCTCACCGCGGCCGACCGGGACGCCCAGCTCGCCCTGCGCGGCTACGCCGTCGGCGCGGTCGACTACCTGACCAAGCCGTTCGACCCGTGGGTGCTGCGTGCCAAGGTCAACATCTTCGTCGAGCTGTGGACCAAGACCCAGCAGCTCAAGGCTCAGGGCGAGGCGACCCGCGAGCGTGAGGCGCAGTGGGACCGGCTCACCGAGACGGTCGACGAGGCCGCCCGGGTGCTGCGTTCGGGTGGCGAAGACGCCGCGGCCGAGGCGCTGGCCCTGCTCGAGAAAGCCCGCTGGGGCAGTTAGCTAAGCAGTGCTGCTGATCATCAGGGCGCTGCGCAGGCCGGTGATATCGAGCACTCGCAGCAGGAAGTCGCCCACGTTCGCCAGAGACAGGACAGAACGGGCATGCTGGGCCTTGCGGCTGAGCACCACGAGGGTGCCGAGACCCTGGGAGTCGCAGAACGTGACACCGGCCATGTCGAGCACGATGCGGGCCGGCGGGTCGGTCAATGTCTCGTTGACCAGGGTCGACAGGTTCGTGACCGTGAGCACGTCGATCTCCCCGGCGAGATGGAAGGTGACCTCGTCGGGTGCGTGCTCAACCGTGATCGACAGCTCGGGTCGTTCCACCGGGCCAGCCTATCGCCTGTGCGCTTGTTCGGCCTGTTGGGCTCGGCCAGATCGGGGCGTTCCCGACATCCGCGGGTGCCGCCGTGCGCCATCCTCGGGTGATGTGAGGAACCCTCTTGAGATTCCCGCCCGACCGCGCTGACACAATGGGAGCCGCTGTGACCACCTCATACCGCGCCGAGGGCCTCCCCTACCCGGAGGACGCCCCGGCTTCCCAGGCCCTGTTCGACCGCGCCCAGGCCATCGTGCCGGGCGGGGTCAATTCACCCGTGCGTGCGTTCCGGGCGGTCGGCGGCACGCCCCGATTCATGGCCTCCGGCTCCGGCGCCTGGATGACGGACGTGGACGGCCGTCGCTACGTCGACCTGGTCTGCTCGTGGGGTCCGCTGATCCACGGCCACGCCCACCCCGAGATCATCGCGGCCGTCACGGCCGCCGCCGCCCGGGGCACCAGCTTCGGCACCCCGACGGCGGGCGAGGTCGACCTGGCCGAGGAGATCGTCCGCCGCACCCCGGTCGACGAGGTCCGCCTGGTCAACTCGGGCACCGAGGCCACCATGACGGCGATCCGGCTGGCCCGCGGCTACACCGGCCGCTCCAAGATCGTGAAGTTCGCCGGCTGCTACCACGGCCACGTCGACGCGCTGCTGGCCGCGGCCGGCTCCGGGGTCGCGACGCTGGGCCTGCCCGACTCGCCCGGCGTCACCGGCGCGGCCGCCAGCGAGACGATCGTGCTGCCCTACAACGACGTGGCCGCCGTCGAGGAGGCCTTCCGGCAGGACGGCGCCGAGATCGCCGCGATCATCACCGAGGCCGCGGCCGGCAACATGGGCGTGGTCGCCCCGCGCGACGGCTTCAACCAGCGGCTGGCCGAGATCGCCCACGCGGCCGGCGCCCTGCTCATCGTCGACGAGGTGATGACCGGCTTCCGCGTCTCGCCCGGGGGCTGGGCCGGGCTCGACCCGGTCGACGCCGACCTGTTCACCTTTGGCAAGGTGATGGGCGGCGGGCTGCCCGCGGCGGCGTTCGGCGGGCGGCGCGAGATCATGTCGCGGCTCGCTCCGGCCGGCCCGGTCTATCAGGCGGGCACGCTCTCGGGTAACCCGCTGGCCTGTGCGGCCGGGCTCGCCTCACTGCGGCTGGCCGACGATGCGACGTACAAGCGGCTCGACGAACTCTCGGCGACGGTCGGGGCACTCGCTTCCGATGCGCTGACGACTGCGGGTGTCGCGCACCATCTCGCGTACGCGGGAAACATGTTCTCGATTTTCTTCACCGCCTCCGAGGTGCACGACTACGAGACGGCGAAGACGCAGGACGCGGCCGCGTTCAAGGCGTTCTTCCACGAGATGCTGGCCCGCGGTGTCTATCTGCCGCCGAGCGCCTTCGAGTCGTGGTTCGTCTCGACCGCGATCGACGAGGAAGCGCTGGAGACGATCGCGACCGCGCTGCCCTTCGCGGCACGGGCGGCCGCGGCGGGGGGAGCAGCATGACCACCAAGACGACCGTCCACGTGCTGCGGCACGGCGAGGTGTTCAACCCCGGCAAGATCCTGTACGGCCGGCTGCCCGACTTCCACCTGTCCGAACTCGGCACCCAGATGGCCAAGGCGGCGGCCGAGGCGCTGGCCAAGCGCGACATCACGCACGTCGTGGCCAGCCCGCTCGAGCGCGCGCAGGAGACGGCCGTCCCGATCGCCGGCGAGTTCGACCTCGAGATCGCCACCGACACCCGGCTGATCGAGAGCGCCAACTACTTCGAGGGCAAGAAGGTCTCGGTCGGCGACGGCGCGCTGACCAACCCGCGGCACTGGTGGGTGCTGCGCGACCCGATCACGCCGTCGTGGGGCGAGGCCTACCTGGTCATCGCCCAGCGGATGTTCGCCGCGGTCCAGGCGGCCCGGGTCGCCGCCGAGGGTCACGAAGCCGTCTGCGTCTCACACCAGCTACCGATCTGGACGCTTCGACGCTATGTGGAAAAGAAGCGTCTGTGGCACGACCCGCGCAAGCGTCAGTGCGGTCTGGCCAGCCTGACCTCGTTCCGGTTCGAAGACAGCAAGGTAGTCGGCATCGACTACTCCGAGCCGGCCGCCCACCTGGTGGCCCTCTCCGCGACAGCCAAGACCGCCAAGGGAGCTTGACCATGCGCCGCCTCGCCGCCGTCCTGGCCGCCGCCGCTCTCACGGGCGGTGTGCTCGCCGGATGCAGCGGGGAGGACAACTGGACCAAGAAGTGCGCCACCGCGTCGGGTGTGGTCGAGTGCGCCCCCGAAAACCGGCCCGCCGTCAAGCCGATCCAGGGCGAGCTGCTCGACGGCAAGGCGTACGACATCAGCCAGGATCGCGGCAAGGTCATCGTGGTCAACTTCTGGGGATCGTGGTGCTCGCCCTGCCGGGCCGAGGCCGACGACCTGGAGAACACCTTCCAGGCCACCAAGGCCAAAGACGTCACGTTCCTCGGCGTCAACTCGCGGGACGACAAGGATTCCGCCCGCGAGTTCGAGCGCGGCCGGGTGACCTACCCCAGCCTCTACGACTTCGAGGGCCGGGTCGGCATCCAGTTCGACGTGACCGCGGTCAGCACGCCGTCCACGTTGATCATCGATCGGCAGGGGCGGATCGCGATCGCCCTGCGCGGTGCCACCACCGAGACGCAACTGAAGCCGCTGGTCGAGAAGATCGCGGCCGAGGGGCAGCGCTGATGGCCGACTCCTTCGCCAACATCGCCAGCGGAGGGCCGCTGCTGCTGGCCATCGCCGTGGCCGCGCTGGCCGGCCTGGTCAGCATCCTTTCGCCCTGCGTGCTGCCGTTGTTACCCGGCTACCTGTCCTATGTGACCGGACTGGCCGGCTCCGATCTCGACTCCTCCGCGCCGAAGCCTTCGCCGGAGGGCGGCGTCCAGACGCTCACCCGCCCGACCACTCGCCGGGGCCGGGTGCTGGCCGGTACGAGCTTGTTCGTGCTCGGCTTCGCGGTCGTCTTCACGCTGCTCGCGTCGCTGGTCGCCAATCTCGGCTTCCTGCTGCGCAACAAGGAGGCGCTCAACATCGGTCTGGGCATCCTGGTGATCGTGCTCGGCCTCGGCTACCTGGGCTGGATCCCGGGCATGCAGCGCGAGGCCCGCATCTCCAAGCTGCCCGCGGCCGGCCTGATCGGTGCGCCGATCTTCGGGGCGATCTTCGCGTTCTCGTGGCTGCCCTGCACCGGGCCCACCCTGGCCGCCGTGCTCGCGCTGGCCACCACGAGCGGGGAGACCAACCGGGCCGTCGTGCTCGCCCTCGCGTACAGCCTGGGCCTGGGAATTCCGTTCGTGCTCTTCGGTCTGTTCTTCCGCAAGCTGCTCGGCGTGTTCCGATTCATCCGCCGCAACAGCCAGTGGGTCACCCGGATCGGCGGCGTGCTGCTCATCCTCGTCGGCGTCATGCTGGTCAGCGGCGGGTGGGACCACTTCCTGGTGTGGCTGCTGACGACCTTCAACTTCGACGCGGGGACCCTGCTATGACGGTCACCCAGGAACGACCGGCCGCACCGGCCGCGCCGCCGCCCCGCCGGCCGAACCGGCTCTGGGCCCTGCTGCGCAATTCGTGGCGGCAGCTCACCAGCATGCGTACGGCGCTGGTCCTGCTCTTCCTGCTGGCCATCGCGGCCATCCCGGGCTCGGTCTTCCCGCAGCGTGCGGTCAACACCGAGCGGGTCACGCGCTATTACCAGGCTCATCCGCAGCTGGCGCCCTGGGTCGAGCGGCTCGGCGGCTTCGAGGTCTACGCCTCGCCCTGGTTCGCCTCGATCTATCTGCTGCTGTTCACGTCGCTGGTCGGCTGCATCATCCCGCGCATCGCCGACCACGTCCGCGCGCTGCGCCAGGCCCCACCGGACGCGCCCAAGCGGCTGCAGCGGCTGCCGCAGTTCGCCGATCTCGGGTCGCGGACCGGCGCGCCGGCCGAGGTTGCGTCGAACGTCGCCGGCATGCTGCGCCGCCACCGGTTCCGCACCCGGGTGCGCGAGAGCGAAGACGGCAGCTGGACGGTCTCGGCCGAGAAGGGCTACCTCAAAGAGACCGGCAACCTGTTCTTCCACACCGCCCTGCTGGCCGTGCTGCTCGGCGTCGGCTTCGGGCACTGGTACGGCTGGCACGCCAACCGGATCCTGGTCGGCGGCAACGACTCGGGCTTCTGCAACACGCTCACGCAATATGACGACTCCACCCTCGGACCGCGTGTCGAGCCGTCCGACCTGCCCAACTTCTGCCTGCGGCTGAGCGACTTCGACGCCACGTTCCAGAGCACCGGTCAGCCCAAGTCCTTCTCGGCCACCGTCGGGGTGAGCGAGAACAACGGCCCGTACGAGACCCGGAAGTTCACGGTCAACGACCCGCTGCGGCTCGACGGCGCCAACGTCTACCTGCTCGGCCACGGCTACGCGCCGGTGCTCAAGTACACCGACCGCTACGGCGTCTCGCAGACCAAGGTCGTGCCGTTCCTGCCGATGGACGCGATGCAGACCAGCGAGGGCGTCGCGCAGTTCCCCGACGTCAACATCGACCCCAAGACCGACAAACGGGACTCCACGCTGCAGATGGGCTTCGAGGGCGTCTACCTGCCCACGGCGCCCACCGACGGCCGGGCGACCTCGGTGTTCCCGGCCGAGAACAACCCGATGCTCTATCTGAGCGCGTTCCGCGGCGACCTGGGCCTCGACGTCGGCACACCGGGCTCGGTCTACTCGCTCGACCAGAGCCAGATCACCAGTGGAGACCTCAAGAAGGTCAGCGGCGACCGCCCGTACGCGCTCAAGCTGGGCGACACCTGGACCCTGGACGACGGCACCAAGCTGGAGTTCGTCGGCACCCGCCCGTTCGCCACGCTCTCCATCCGCCACGACCCGACCCAGCTGCTTGCCCTGGCCGGCGCGGTGGTCGGCCTGATCGGTCTGATGTTCTCGCTGAGCGGGCGCCGGCGGCGGGTGTGGTTCCGTGTGTCGCAAAATGCTGACCTGGCAGGTTCGCCGGGAGAGTCCGGCGGTACGTTGTTGACGGCCGGTGGGCTGCCACGCACCGACTATCCCGGTTTCGAAGCCGAGTTCAAGGCACTGGTGAAGGCCGCCGAGGAAGGGACACCCTGATGGCGGAGTTGTCGAACCAGCTGATGGCCGCGGCCGTCCTGGCATATCTGGCCGCGATGGTCGCCTACGCGGGGGAGTACGCGTTCGGCAAACGCAGCCGGATCGGCCGTGCCGCCGTTCGCCCCGCTAAGCAGCTGGTGGGCGCGGGAGCGCCGGCGTCCGTCGCTGATGACGTTGTTCCGCCCGCTGATGACGTTGCGCCCGCCGCCGATGTGGCGGCCGCGGACTACGTTGCCGCCGCCCGGCGCAACCGCGGTGAGCTGGTCGGCCAGATCGCGGTCGGCATCAACGTCCTCGCCGTGCTGCTGCACCTCGGCGGCCTGGTCACGCGCGGTGTCGCGGCCGACCGGATGCCGTGGGGCAACATGTACGAGTACATCCTGTCGACTACCTTCATCGCCTCGGCGGTGTGGCTGGGCGTCGTGCTCGCCCGTCCGGCCGTACGCCACCTGGGCCTGTTCGCCACGCTGTTCCTGGTCGTCATGATCGGCGCGGCCAGCATGATCGCCTACACCCCGGTGGGCCCGCTGGTGCCGGCGCTGCACTCCTACTGGTTCATCATCCACGTGTCGACGATCATCATCGGCTCCGGCATCTTCCTGATCGGGGCCGTGCCGGCCGCGATGTTCCTCATCCGCAACGGCTACGACGAAGGCAAGCGCCGCTTCCCCTACACGCTGGGCAAGCACGTGCCCGAGGCGGTCTCGCTCGAGCGCCTGACGTTCCGGCTGCACGCCTTCGCGTTCCCGCTGTTCACCTTTGGCGCGCTGATCGCGGGTCCGATCTGGGCCGAGGCGTCGTGGGGCCGCTACTGGGGCTGGGACCCCAAGGAGGTGTGGGCGTTCATCTCCTGGGTCGTCTACGCCGGTTACCTGCACGCGCGGGCCACGCCCAGCGTCAAGCGCACGGTGGCGACCTGGATCGCCCTGTTCGGCTTCCTGACCATGCTGATGAACCTGTTCGGCGTCAACCTGTTCTTCGAGGGCCTGCACTCGTACGCGAACGCCGGTTAGCCCTTGCCGCAGTCGCCCGCCGTCCAGGTGTCATAGCGGGTCAGCCAGTCCAGGCAGAAGCCGCCGTTGAGTTCGCGCTGGGCCGGGTTCGAACCGGTCAGGGTGGGGATGTCCTCGCGCCAGAAGCGGGAGTCCCCGCCGCCGCCCGGGCGCAGCCGCACGTTGTCGACCATCACCGGCGGCACGTCGATCAGGCCCGGCTTGCCCGCGTCGACGTGCACCTCGACGTACTGCTCGACGGTCGCGGTGGCGCCGAGCGGCAGCTGCTGGGCGGTCAGCAGGTTCCACCGGTTGCCCCACCAGAGCCAGGCACTCCAGTAGCCACCCGCATCGGCGTGCAGGTCGAGCCAGACCTTGTCGCCCGGCTTCAGCGCGTACTGCTCGTAGAACTGCCAGGTCTTGGTGTTGGTGTTGAACGTGTAGATCTGCTGGCGGCCCGGCCCGGCCCAGCCGGTCTCGGCCCAGCCCGCCTCGAGCCACCGGATGTCGCCCCGGCCCATGTTGCGCTTGACCATGAAGCGGCCGGCTACGAAGTCGTACGAGCGGGGGCGGATCGAGCCGTCCACCACCGACATGCGCCCGGAGACGCCGGCCCATTCGCCGCCGGTGTTGGCGCCCAGGTGGTGATAGCCGCTCGGGGTGAACCCGGCCTCGCCGCGCCGGGCCAGCCTCACCCCGGATTCGAGGATGTGACCTGCGGCACGGCACGCTCCCGGGGTCGCCCGTCCGGCCCGCTCGGTGGGGGGCCGAGTGGACTTCCCGGCTTTCGGGCACGCGGGCAGCCCGGTCGCCGTGGCGGCCGCCTCGCTAGGCGTCGGACCTGCGGTGACCAGCGCGGCCAGGGCGCACCACAGCACTGCTTTCCGGATCTTCACCTGCACCTCGCCTGAGTGTCGGGAAATCGCCCACTCCAACTCGAATCGGACATGATGAGTGACGGTGATCGCCCGGGCTCGGAACTGTCGGACCCGTGCGCGAGACTTACTGGCATGGCGTCCCGTGGGTTTCCCTATGCCGATCTGCAGAGCTTCCTCGACGCCCTCGAGGCGGCCGGTGAGCTGCGCCGGGTCACCGTGCCGGTCGACCCGACGCTCGAGATCAGCGAGGTGGTGACCCGCACGGTCCGCGAGGGCGGCCCGGCGCTGCTGTTCGAGCGGCCCACCCGGGGCTCGATGCCGCTGGCGATCAACCTCTTCGGCACCGAGAAACGCATGGCCATGGCGCTCGGGGTCGAGACGCTGGACGAGGTCGGCGACCGCATCGGCTCGATGATCAAGCCGGAGCTGCCGGTCGGCTGGTCCGGCATCCGCGAGGGCATCGGCAAGGTGCTGCAGCTCAAGTCGCTGCCGCCGCGCAAGGTCAAGACGGCGCCCTGCCAAGAGGTGGTGCTCAAGGGCGACGAGGTCGACCTCGGCCTGCTGCCCGGCCTGCAGGTCTGGCCCGGCGACGGCGGCATCTTCCATAACTTCGGGCTCACCCACACCAAGCACCCCGAGACCGGCAAGCGCAACCTCGGGCTCTACCGCCTGCAGCAGCACTCGAAAAACACGCTGGGCATGCACTGGCAGATCCACAAGGACTCGACCGCCCACCACGCGGTGGCCGAGCGGCTCGGCCAGCGCCTGCCGGTGGCCATCGCGATCGGCTGCGACCCGGTGGTCAGCTACTCCGCTTCGGCGCCGCTGCCGTCCGACATCGACGAATACCTGTTCGCGGGCTTCCTGCGCGGCGAGCGGGTCGAGATGGTCGACTGCCTGACCGTGCCGCTCCAGGTGCCGGCCGAGGCCCAGATCATCCTCGAGGGCTATCTCGAGCCCGGCGAGCGGCTGCCCGAGGGCCCGTTCGGCGACCACACCGGCTTCTACACGCCGGTCGAGCCGTTCCCGGTGCTGCACATCGAGTGCATGACCATGCGGAAGAAGCCGATCTACCACTCGATCATCACGTCGCAGCCGCCGCAGGAAGATCACGGCCTCGGCAAGGCCACCGAGCGCATCTTCCGGCCGCTGCTCAAGATGATGATCCCCGACATCGTCGACTACGACCTGCCGTCGGCGGGCGTCTTCCACAACTGTGCGATCGTCTCGATCAAGAAGCGCTACCCGAAGCACGCGCAGAAGGTGATGAACGCCATCTGGGGCGCGCACTCGATGGCGTTCACCAAGCTGATCGTGATCGTCGACGAGGACTGCAACGTCCACGACTACGCCGAGGTCGCCTTCCGCGCGCTCGGCAACGTCGACTACAGCCGCGACCTGCTGCTCACCGAGGGCCCGGTCGACCACCTCGACCACGCCTCCTACCAGCAGTTCTGGGGCGGTAAGGCGGGCATCGACGCCACCCGTAAGCTGCCGTCGGAGGGCTACTCACGAGGCTGGCCCGAAGAGATGGTGATGTCCCCCGAGGTGACCAGCCTGGTGGACAAGCGCTGGAAGGAATACGGCATATGACGGCGATCGCCGAAGTCCCCGAGAAACCGGGCAAGGTCAAGGCGTTCCTGCGCCTGGTCGCCATCGAGCACTCGGTGTTCGCGCTGCCGTTCGCCTACCTGTCGGCGCTGGTCGCGCTCGACCGCCTCGACACCGGCATCCACTGGATCGACCTGCTGCTGGTGACGGTCGCGATGGTGTCCGGCCGCACGTTCGCCATGGCCGCCAACCGCATCCTCGACCGCAAGATCGACGCCCTCAACCCGCGGACGCAGAACCGCGAGCTCGTCACCGGCGCGGTCAGCCTGCGGACGGCGTGGACGGGCGCGGCGATCTCGCTGGTCGTCCTGTTCGTGGCGGCCGGGCTGCTCAACCCGCTCTGCCTGGTGCTGTCGCCGCTGGCCGTGATCCCGCTGGTGATCTATCCGTACGCCAAGCGGTTCACCAACTTCCCGCATTACGTGCTCGCACTGGCCCAGGCGGTGGCCCCGGTCGGTGCCTGGCTGGCGATGACCGGCACGTTCGACGGTTCGGGCCCGGCCTGGCTGCTCGGCGTCGCGGTCGGCCTCTGGATCGGCGGGTTCGACATCATCTACGCCTGCCAGGATGTCGACGTCGACCGCCGGATCGGCGTGCACTCGACCCCGGCCCGGTTCGGCGTCCGCACGGCGCTGCACATCTCGACCGCGACCCACGTGGTGACGTTCGCGCTGTTCGTGTGGTTCGGCCAGCTCGTCGGCCTCGGCTGGCTGTGGTGGATCGGTCTGCTCCTGACCGCGGCCGCCTTCGTCTACCAGCACATCGTGGTCACGCCGAACGACCTGTCCAAGGTCAACCGCGCCTTCTTCACGGCCAACGGCTTTGTCGGCATCGCGCTGTTCCTGTTCGCCCTGCTCGACCTGATGCTGCTGTAACCGTTTCGCCATCGGCGTCCGTCTAACCGGCGTGAGCGACCATGAGGCCGAGTTCCGCGAGTTCGTCGGGGCGCAGATGGAGTCGCTGCGCGGCCTCGCCTACCTCACATGCGGCGACTGGCAGGTGGCCGAAGACGCGGTGTTGTCCGCGTTGGCCCGGCTCTATGTGAAATGGGGCCGGGTCGAGAACCACGGTTCCTACGCCCGTACGGCGGTGGTCCGCGCGGCGATCGACGAGACGCGCCGGCCGTGGTGGCGCCGCGAACAGTCACACAGTCACGCCATGCCCGAGATGCCGGCGCCCGACGTGATCCCGGACGTGGACGACCGTGTGCAGTTGCGCGCCGCCCTGATGCAGGTGCCGGTCAAGCACCGGGCCGTGCTGGTGCTGCGGTTTCTCGAGGGACTCAGCGTGCCGCAGACGGCGGCGGCGCTGCGCTGCCCCGAGGGCACGGTCAAGGCGTACACGTCGCGGGGTCTCGAAACGCTGCGCCGGATTCTCGGCGCCGACCTCAGTCTCGACGAGCGTGTCTCCGGCCCCGTCGCGGCCGATCGACGGCGGACGGAGGCCCGTCATGAAGCTTTCTGACCTGCTGGAGGGCGCACCTCCGGCCCGATACTCCGTCGACGATTTCGTGTCGGCGGGCCGCCGTCGTCGGCGGCGCCGGAATGCCGGGTGGGCGATCGCGGCCGTGGTGGCGGTAGCCATCGCGATCGGGGTGCCGCAGATCCTCACCCGGCATGACGACGTGCTGCTGCCCGCCTACCCGCCCGGGGCGAAGCCGTTCGACCAGATCTTCTCGGGGTATCTGAGCGGCGACCTCCGCGTCGGCGATCCGGACTGGGTCAGCGTCAACAACCAGACCACCTGGATCGCCCGCGCCGTGCCGTCCAGCGCCTCGCTCTCGTCCCGGCCGAGTGTCTACGAGTCGGCCGGCCGGCTCGCCCTCTACCGCCCCGGCTTCACCCCACCCGACCTCTGGGATGCCGCCACCGTCGCCGCGGCCGAGCCGATTCGAGGCGGTCAGGCGTATTTCGCCAAGCCGACGGTGACCGCGGGCAACCGGGCCGACCGCCTGCTCGTCTGGGAGTACGCCGACGGCGCGCTGGGCGTCGTGATGTCGTACGGCGAACTCAGCCGCAAGGAGATGGTGCGAGTGGCCACGGCGTTCCGTCTGTCCGAGGCCCGACCGGCCCGGCAGAGCTACGCCGTCTCGTGGGTGCCACCCGGCCTGCGGCTGGTCGCCGTGGAGGGCGGTCGCGGAGGCTCGCCGACGGCGGTGTTCGTTCCGGCGCGTGACAGTGCCGGCTTCACCATCGATCCGCGGGTGGATCAGACCGAGATGACGACGGCCGGGTGGAGTTCACCGACCGTGGACTCGGCGGGGAACGTGGTCGACTACGCCTTTCCCATGCCCCTCTCGTCTCCGCCGGGCTATACGCCGGTGCCGCCCGGTGGCATCGCCATCGGCATGACCCCGGGCTTCACGGCTCGACTGGGGCGGACGCCGACGTGCCGGTCGGTCATCGAATCCCGGTCGTGGGGCCAATCTCCGGACACACCCGCGACGGAGTGCGAGGTCGCTCCGGACAACGACAGTTATCTGGTCGCCCGGTCGAGTCCCGACGTGCCGATCGCGGACCTCAAGCGGATGGCGGTGTCGGGCCGGCTCACCGAGGCCGAGCGGACGACCGTGGAGTCCTTTCCCACTTCGGCTCAGGTGCCGAGCGACTAGGTTGCACACTTGAGGCATGCGTGAACCGTGGGTCGTGGGTGTCTCAGGAGCTTCCGGTACGCCGTACGCCCGTGCCGTGCTCAGCGGACTGCTGGACGCCGGTGAGGCCGTCGACCTCGTCATCTCGAAAGCCGCCCGGCTGACGATTCTCGACGAGACCGGTGCGACCGTACGGGATGCGCATTGGAAGGACGACGTCGGCGCATGGCTGGGCCGCGATCTGGGCGACCTGACCTACTGGCCGGCGGCCGATCTGGCCGCCGGTCCCAGCAGTGGGTCATACCCGGCGAAGGGCATGATCGTGGTGCCCGCCAGCACGGCTGCGTGCGCCGGCATAGCGATCGGGCTGTCCAAAGATCTGCTCCAGCGCGCGGCCGAGGTCAACCTCAAAGAGCGTCGACGCACAGTCATCGTGCCGCGGGAAACGCCGGTCACTCGCAGTCACCTGGAGCACCTGATCGCCCTGCACGACGCCGGAGCGGTCGTTCTGCCTGCAAGCCCGGGCTTCTACGGCTCCGGGGCGCAGGCGACAGCGCAGCAACTCATCGACTTCATCGCGGGCAAGGCGCTGGACGCGCTCGGTGTGGAGCACACGCTCCTCACCCGCTGGAAGGGCGAGCTGAACGCTCAGCGCAACCCGTTGGGCGGTCCGTAACCCAGGCCCGGATTGCTCGGGCCGGAATTACGTGGGCGGTTGGCGGCATCGTCCTCACGCATTTCCTCGACCACGCCGTCGCCTTCCAGCAACGCTCGGACCTCGGATTCACGGAAGCGGCGGTGACCACCTGGCGTGCGAATGCTGCCGATACGTCCGGCGGCGGCCCATCGCGTGACCGTCTTCGGGTCGACGCGGAACAGCGCGGCCACCTCGCCTGGCGTCAGCAGACGATCTCCAGTGTCCACAGCCCCCTCCTCGCGTCGGTCAGTTGGAGCGGCCGTGATCACGGTGAGTGTCGGCGTGCTCGATCGGGACGTAAAGCCATTAGAGCATTGCCCCGGAACCGAGTCCCTGGAATGCGGAAAAAGCCCTAATTGCGACAGTGATCGTTATCCTGCCGCCGATTCGTCGCTACCGGGCGTGAGTGGCGATCTGCCACCCGTTTAGGGTCATCAGCATGGACTCCATCGACCTACGGCTGATCGAGCTGCTACGGGAGAATGCCCGCTCGTCGTACGCCGAGCTCGCCCGCAAGGTCGGGCTGTCGGCGCCGGCCGTGCACGAGCGGGTCGGCAAGCTCGAGGCGGCGGGAACGATCCGCGGCTACCGGGCCGAGGTCGACCACGAGGCGCTGGGCCTGGGCGTGACCGCGCTGATCGGCATCATCGAGGACTCGGGCGCCGACACCGACGACGTGATGGCCGCCGTGCGGGCCATGCCCGAGGTGGAGAGTTGCTACTTCATGGCCGGCGTGGAGTCGTACCAGCTGACCGTCCGGGTCGGCACGATCGCCGAGCTCGAGCAGCTCATCGTGCGCATCAACCGCACCCCCGGTGTCGCCTCGACGCGCACGGCGATCGCGCTTTCCACCAAGTGGGAGAACCGGCCGCAGCCCGGTCTCGGCTGAAAACCCGTTTTCCCGTACGGGCGGAAAGCGTGCCCGGTCCTCGGCGGCTCTCGCTCCCCGGTCCTCGCCGGTTCTCGCCCGCGGGGTGGTCGGTTCTGGCAGGGTGGACATCCAGGGCAGTGCCCTGGGAAGTGCCGTCAGAACGCCGCTGCGCCACTCAACCGGCCCGCTGCGGGTGCGGCTGACCAGCCCGCTGGGCCAGGCCCGGATAGTCGAGCACGAAGCCGTCATCGTCGATGGCGATGTCGGCACTGAAGGTCTCGTTGGCGAACCGTACGCGGCCCTCGCCGAGAGCCGTGTAGATCTGATCCGCGGCCACGACCTCCAAGCTTGGCAGGAGCACCCAGGCCACGTTGAGCCGATGGGCGACACCGGTGTCATCTGTCGTGGGGTGGTGCAGGCCCAGACGCCGTACGGGCAAGGTGTTGGTCAGCGGTGAGCCGCTCAGATCGACGTCGAACGCGCCGTACAGCAGATCGGGATCCTCGGTGCCCGGGAGCCCCGCGCCGGCGTGCCCCGCGGCCGCCAGCACCGCGTCGAGGTTGCCCTGCTCGGCCGTGGTGACCCGCCAACGGCCGGCGGCGAGTTCCAGCCGCACCGTGCGGGCCCAGCCGGCCCCCTCAGCCGCGACGTCGAAGTAGGACGTGGTCCAGTCGGGACCGGTGCGCAGCTCATAGCGGCAGGTGTAGGGAATCGGGTCGACGGCCAGCGCCGTGCCGCGGGCGTAGAGCCCATCGGACGAGTCGGCCAGAACGTGCTCAGCGCCGGCGGTGTCCTTGCGTTGCCAGAACAGCGAGGAGGGCAGCATCCCTCCTGTCTACCCGCCCAGCGCCCGATTGTCGTGCCCGACGGGAGCCGGCGCCCGCCTTCGATTTTTCGTGCGCGACCGGAGCCGCCATCCCTAGACCATCGCGGTCGCCCAGGCTCTGCTCGGGATCCGGTCCGAGGCCCGCTGGCTGCGGTTCCTGCCTCAGCGTCTGCCTGGCACGTTCCCGTATCTGCCCGGCCAGTCCGGCTACAACAAACGCCTGCGGGCGGCGTCATCGCTGCTCAGGCAGGCGGTCCGGCAGCTCATCGAGTCGGTCAACGACGCGTTGAAAGGCCAACTCGACCTCGAACTGCACGGCGGTCGCAGATCGAAGGCGTCACCGCCCGTATCGCCTAACGCATCCTCGCCCTGACCGCCGCGATCTGGCACAACCGCGCCACCGGCCAGCCCGTGACCAGGTCACTGATCGCCTACGACCACTAACCGCGGTTAGGACTTACTCGTCTAGCCCCCACCCGCCCTGGGGAATAGGAAGGGACGCTAGCCCGGCGTCAAGTTCGTGGGGGACTTGTCCAAAGGAGCGCCGTGCTCTGGTGGGAACTGTGGAAAAGCCGGACGCCCGGCCCCCGCTGATTCGGGGGGCCGGGCGTCCGGTCTTGCTGGGTGTTTCTCAGTAGGTGCGCGCCGGGCGGGCCGAGCCGAAGCGGCCCGCGGGGCCCTCGCGGCGGTCGTTGCGCTGGTTGTTGTCGCGACGGAAGCCGCCGGCCCGCTCGCCGTTGCGGGCGCCGCCGAAGCTGCGCTCGCCGCGCGGACGGTCGCCGTAGCCACCGCGGTCGCCGCTGTAGCCGCCGCCGGTGGCGCGGTCGCCCGAGCCCGAGCGGTCGCCGTAGCTGCCGCGCTCGCCGGCCGGACGGTCGCCGTAGGACCGCTGGGGGCGGTCGCCGTAGCCACCGCGCTCGGAACGGTCGCCCGCCGGACGGTCACCGTACGACCGCTGCGGACGGTCACCGCCGTCGAAGGAGCGCTGCGGACGGTCACCGTACGAGCGCTGCGGACGGTCACCGCGGGAGCGGTCGCCGTACGAGCGCTGCGGGCGGTCGCCGAAGCGGCCCCGCGGCCGGTCGCCACGCTCGCGGCGGGGCTCCGGCTCGTCGACCACGGGCACGCCGCTCGGCTCGCGGGCGCCGGTGATCTCGATCAGCTTCTCGTCACCGTTGCGCACCCGGGTCTCGGTCGGCGCGACACCGGCCTTCGACATCATGGCCTGGGTGCTGCGGCGCTGCTTGGGCAGCACCAGCGTGACCACGGCGCCGGACTCGCCGGCCCGGGCCGTGCGACCGGCCCGGTGCAGGTAGTCCTTCGGGTCCTTGGGCGGGTCGACGTGCATGACCAGCGAGATGCCGTCGACGTGGATGCCGCGGGCGGCCACGTCGGTCGCCACCAGGACGCTGGTGCGGCCCTCCTTGAACTCGGCCAGCGTGCGCGTGCGGACCCGCTGGGTCTTGCCGCCGTGCAGCGCACCGGCCCGGACGCCGACCTGACGCAGCTGCTCGACCAGCCGGTCGACGCCCATCTGGGTGCGGGCGAAGACGATCGTCTTGCCGGCCCGGTTGGCGATCGCGGCCGCGATCGGGAACTTGTCGTGCGGCGGGATCAGCAGCAGGTGGTGGTCCATGGTGGACACGCTCGCCTCGGCCGGAGCCGTCGAGTGCGTGACCGGGTCGTGCATGAACCGCTTGACCAGCGCGTCGACGTCACCGTCGAGGGTGGCCGAGAAGAGCAGGCGCTGCGCGTGCTCGGGGGTCTTGGCCAGCAGCTCGGTGACCTCGGGCAGGAAGCCCATGTCGGCCATCTGGTCGGCCTCGTCGAGCACGGTGATCTCGATGTCGTCGAGCTTGCAGGCACCCCGCTCGATCAGGTCGCCGAGGCGGCCCGGGGTGGCGACCATGACCTCGACGCCGCGGCGCAGCGCGTCCATCTGACGGTCGTAGGGAACGCCGCCGACTGCGGTCTTGAGGAAGACGCCGACCGAACGGCCGAGCGGCATCAGCGCGTCAGCCACCTGCATGGCCAGCTCACGCGTCGGCACCAGGATCAGGGCCTTGGGGTGGTGCGGCTTGGCGCGGCCGCCCTGGGCGACCCGGGCCAGCAGCGGCAGACCGAAGGCCAGGGTCTTGCCCGAGCCGGTCTGACCGCGGCCGAGAACGTCACGACCGGCCAGCGCGTCGGGCATGGTCGCGGCCTGGATCTCGAACGGCGTGGTGATGCCCTCGCGGGTGAGGACGCGCACCAGCTCGGCAGGCAGGCCCAGCTCGGCGAAGCTCGGCAGGACGACGGCCGGGACCGCGGGCTCCTCGATTTCCTCGACAGCCGGCTCCGCGACTGCGGCCGTGGGCTCAGCGACCGTGGCCGCGGGCTCCGCGAAGACCGCGGGCTCGACAGCGGCGGGCTCGGTGATCGTGAGTTCGGCGGTCGTCGGCTCGGTGGTCGTGTGCGTGGTCGCCGTGGGCTCCTCAGTGGTGGCTTCCGCAGTCTCGACGGTGACCGACGTCTCGTCGGTGGCCGGAGTCTCGGGGGTCTGCTCTTCGGTGGAACGGGGTTCGAAGACGGACGGGAACGTGCTGGGATCAGCGAAAGTGGTCAAGAGAACCTCTCTACGGGGGCGCATGCTCGCGAATAGCCCGCCGCGGCTGCCGAGAGCCGGCCGCTGAAATGCCCGCAAGAACGCCCGTGGCGTGCTCCGCAAGGGCACGCCGCGTCAGTAACTGTCATAAGTGTACGGCTCAACGTTTCGCACGCCGACCGCATTCCACGCCGCTAGTGGGCAGGCTCACCGCACCAGTGACGCAGGGCACGCAGCTCATGCTGCGCAAACCCGGCAAGCTTAGGCCGCACCGGGCGACATACCAAATCGGGCGACTCGCCGAATCGGGACCGGCGGCCCGCCGCGATCAGGAGAAGATGCCGCCGATCCAGTCGCTGAACGAGCTGCCCGCGGTCAGCAGGAACACGATGCTCACCGTCACGAGCAGGCCCAACACCACCAGCATGGCGACCGCGACCTTGAGGTTGCTGCGCCGCCGGTCGACGACCTCGTCACGCCAGCCCTGGGCCAGGATGTGTCCGGTTAGCGACCCGGAATTCTCCACCGGATTGGTCGAGACGGGCATCGTCGCGTCGATCGTCTCGTATCCACCGGTTCCGTAGAGCGTGCCGTTGGGGTGGATCCGCTGCTGCGGCACGGCCATGGTCGGCTCGGGGTCGAAGCCGGGCGGGTAGGCGGGAGCGGCGCTGACCTGGGTGGCCGGCGCGGACTCGCTCGGACCGGAAATGGAAGCCTCCTGGCTGGGGCGGGAACCGAACGGACGAGACGAACTCGCGCCGATCGGTGGCTGCTGAGGGTCCGGCCCGACGACCCCGAACGGGGTGGTGGCGGCCGGGGAACGGCCTCCGGTGGCGGGCGGCACCGTGTACGAAGGTAGGCCGCTGCCGCCAGTCTGGATCATCGGGGGCGGCGGGACGATCGGCTGCGGCGGCCCGGGCACGGGGCTCGGTCCGGGCGGGCCAGGTACGGGGCTCGGCCCCGGTCCTGGCGGCACGGGCGACGGGCCGGGGCCGGGTGGCATCGGAGAGGGGCCGGGACCGGGCGGAACCGGCGACGGACCAGGGCCGGGCGGTACGGGACCGGGCGGCGCCGGACTCGGAACCGGGCTCGGCGGATAGGGCCCGGGCGGGTTCGGTCCGGGCGGGGTCGGGGCCGGCCGCGGCTCCGGGCTCGGGAACGGGCCCGGAGTGGGCGCCGGGAACGGACCGGGCGTGGGCGGGGCCGGGAACGGGT
Organism: Paractinoplanes bogorensis; assembly: GCF_018829635.1. Lineage (GTDB taxonomy): Bacteria > Actinomycetota > Actinomycetes > Mycobacteriales > Micromonosporaceae > Actinoplanes > Actinoplanes bogorensis. The sequence goes on along the minus strand of NZ_JAHKKG010000009.1, from coordinate 405,381 downwards.
CCGGAGGCTGGATCGGGTCGGGGCGGCCGGGCGCGGGGCTGGTCGGCTCGGGACGCGACGGCGGTGCCGGCACCGGGGCCGGGCGCTCGGGTTCGGGCTCGACGGGCTCCGGCTCCGACGGGTCGGGTTGGGTCGGCTCGGGATGGCCGGGCTGCGGCTGACCCGGGTCGGGGTCGGTCGGGCGCGGGTCGCCGGGCGAAGGACGTCCAGGCTGTGGATCGGACGGCCGGGGATCCGAAGGCTTGGGGTCGGACGGCGTGGGATCACCAGGGCCCGGCTCGGGCGAGGTGGCCTGCGGACGGGAACCCGTCGGGGGCGGTGTGACCTTGGCGCGGGCGACGACCGAGCGGCTCACCTGGCCGGGCTCGGGCGCGGACGGGCGGCTCACCTGGCCGGGCTCGGGCGCGGGCGGGCGGCTCTCCTGATCGGACTCCGGCGCGGTCGAGCGGGTGGTCGAGCTGCTCTTGGCGGTGTCTGTCGGCGGGAAGAACTCCGAGCGCGAGGAATCGCGGGCCGGTGGCGCGGAAGAGACCCCGGACGATCCGGAATAAGCGGTGGGCGCTCCCGACGATCCAGCCGGCGGGGCCGATGAGGCGACCGGGGCCGCCGACGGGGCAGCGGAGACGGGGGCCGATGAGACGACCGGGGCTGACGGGGCAGCGGAGACGGGGGCCGAGGCCGTCGACGTCGGGGTGACGACCTTGGCGCCCGCGGCCTCGGCCGACTTGCTGCCGTAGAGCTTCGCCTCGCCCGTGCCCCAGCCGGTCGCGCGGGCCGCACCCGCCGAATCGGGACTGATCGAGCCGGGCACCGTGGCCCGTGCGGCGCCGGTGCCCAGGGTGGACGGAAGCCGGCGGCTGGTGCCGTCGACGCGCTCGGGCACAAGATCACCGGCGGCGGGGCTGGTCGGGCGGGCTGAGCCGATGGCCCGGCTCTGGCCGCCGTCGCCCGGAGCACCGGAAACCGGCGCCTCCGAAATCGGCCCACCGGAGCCGGGCGAGCCGACGGCGGGGGAGGCAGACGAAGGCGAACCGGAACCGGCCGAGCCGGACGCAGGCACGCCGGAGGTGGGCGAGCCGAAGATCGGTCCGCCCGAGGCCGGCACGTCGGCGGCAGAAGTCGCGGACACGGGCGTGCCGTAGGTGCCGGCGCCGGAGACAGGGGCCGCGGAGACAGGGGCTGCGGCGACGGGCGTGCCGTAGGTGCCGGGGCCGGAGACAGGGGCTGCGGAGACGGGTGTGCCGTAGGTGCCGCCGCCGGAAGCGGGAGCCGCGGAAACCGGGGCCGAGCCGGAAGCCGGCGCCGCCGAGACAGGGGCCGAGCCGGAAGCCGGCGCCGCCGAGACGGGGGCGGACGCGCGGGCCGAGCCGGAGACGGGAGCTGCGGAAACGGGGGCGGAGGCGCGGGCCGGGCCGGAATCCTGGTCGGCCGGCTTGGCGGCCCACAGGGCGCCCGGTGCGGGCGGCGGCGGGGGTGCGTAACCGTCCTGGTCGTCTGCGGGCGTCCGCGCAGCGGGCGGCTTCATGCCGTCGCTGTCCGGTGCCGCCTGCCGCTCGTCCATGGATCCTCCCGACCGCCGCGTGCCGACGGGATTCGGTCGTCGGGCGCTGCACATAACCGTGCCATATCCGTGCGCGTCAGCACACCCGGCATCAACCGGACCATGCCCCCGGCCCGGCACTGACCACCGGAAAGGCGAAATTTGAACGCCTGCCGGTGGACGTGGCGCCGGCCCGGCCGGACCGAAGCGGACGCCCGGCCCAACCGTGCTGTCAGTTGCCGGAAGCGGACGCCGAGGCGGACTGGGTCTTGGATTCGGTGGCGTTGGCCGAGCTGGTCGTGCCGCTCGGCGTGTTGGCCGCCGAGGAACCGGCACCGGCCGAGTTGGACCCGCCGCCGGACGGGCTGCCGCCCGAACCCGACCCACCGGTCGTCGGCGTCGTGGCCGGCGGCTGCGTCGCGACCGGCGGGGCCGTGGTCGCGGGCGGGGTGGTGGCCGGCGGCGTGGTCGCGGGCGGCGTGGTCGCCGGTGGAGTCGTGGCGGGTGGAGTGGTGGTCGGCGGCTTTGTGGTGGCCGGTGGGGTGGTCGGCGGCTTTGTGGTGGCCGGTGGGGTGGTCGGCGGCTTTGTGGTGGCCGGCGGAGTGGTCGGCGGCTTTGTGGTCGCCGGAGGCGTGGTCGGCCTCGTCGGCAATGTGGGCTGCGCCGGGTTGCCGCCGGTCGGGTCGGGGTCGGGCTGGCCCAGCTCGGGGCCGGGGACGACGCCCTCGATCGAGCCGAAGATGCGGGTGGCCTGGAAGAGCCGCGACCACCGGACCGGGGTCAGCCGCACGTTGAGGCCGGTGCGCGGGGCCTCGACCATCATGCCGTTGCCGGCGTACATGGCGACGTGGTGAATGCCCTTCCAGCTGTTCGTGTAGCTGAAGAACAGCAGGTCGCCGGGGAGCAGCGAGTAGCGCGACACGACCTTGTTGCGGGTCTGCCAGTACTGGTCGCGGGAGACGCGGGTGAGCGGGAAGCCGACCGAGCGGTATGCCGCGTACATGAGACCGGAGCAGTCGTATTCGTCCGGGCCTTCCTCGGACCAGACGTAGGGGTCGCCGCGCTGAGCCAGGGCGTATTTGAGCGCGTTGATGGCCCGGGCGTCGGCGCCACGACCGGCCTCGGCGCCGGCCAGGAAGCCCGCGCCGAGCGCGCTGTCGACCCCGGCCTGGCTCGCCTCGGCGGCGGCGATCTCGTCGGTGTGCGCCAGCTCGAGGCGCTGCTGGGCTGCCTGCTTGGTGCTCAGCTTGCTGTTGAGCTGGTTGTACTTCGTCGCCGACTGGTTGTAGCGATCGGTGCTCAGCGCCTGCTCGTCGAGGGCGAGCTGCGAGTTGATCTGAGCCAGCTGGATCTGGCGGGCCACGGCCTGCTGGGTGCCGTCGCCGCGCTGCAGGCGGGCGAGGTCGCCGAGGTCGGAGAGACCGCCGAGCCCGCCGGGAGGAGCCGCGGCGGCGTCGACCACGGACTGGGCAGCGGCCTCGGCGGCGGCGGTCTGCGCCTGCCGCAGGGCCTCGGTCGCCTGCTCGTATTTCAGCTTGGCCGCGGTCTGCTGGTCACGGGCGAGGTCGCGATCCTGCCCGAGCTGGATCAGCTCGTCGCCCAGGGTCGAGATCTCGTTGCGACCCTTTTCGATCTGCTGCAGGACCGGGCTGGTGGCGACGCCGGTGAGCGAGGTGGTCGGGGTGGGCGTCGCGGCCTTCTGCCCCGGCATGGCCAGCGTGCCCAGGGGCATCGGCCGGGAGCCGACGTCGGGAACGGCGACGCTGAAGGTGTCTTGCGGGGCGGCGGCCGGGTCGGCGAAGGCGGGGACGGGCTGGAACAGGGCGGCGATGGTGGCGGCGACAGCAGAGAACACCACAGGGCGCCACCATGGGCGCGCGCTGCGTGACCGCTGGACCCCAACTCGTGCTGTCGCCATCTGCTCCCCGTCCGCCGCGACATCGTGTGTCGCTGCCGTTCCCCCTAAAGACTTACCTCACTCCTTACACGCCTGTCGATTGATCGAAGATGAAAGAAGCCTGGGAATTCGGCCAACAACCGCGTGACCTGGGCCCCGACCGCGAGCGCTCTTTCAAGATCACAAAGGCTTGCCCGTACGCTCGGAGACGTTGCCGGGGATGAAGGAGCGCCGCAGATGGATGCCGGACTCAAGCGTGAGCTCGAGGCGAAGGTCTACGCCGGGGAGCGACTGAGCCGCGCCGACGGCGAAGTGCTGTACGCGAGTGACGACCTCGCCTGGCTCGGCCGGCTCGCGCACCACAGGCGCACCGAGCTCAACGGCGACCGGGTGATGTTCGCGGCCGCCGACGACGACGCGGAGAACGTCGCCACCATGATTTTCGGCCAGGGTGAAGAGCCCGCGCAGCGCGTCGACCAGATCCTGCGGCTGCGCGAGACGCAGGACGAGACCGGTGGCTTCGCCGCCTTCATTCCGCTGCGCCACCAGGACGACGCGACCATGGCCGCGCCGGCCGAATCGCTCAAGACCTTCGCCGTGTCGCGTCTGCTGTTCGACAACGTGGCCCACGTGACATGTGTCTGGACCACGCTCGGACTGTCGGTCGCGCAGCTCACCCTCAACTTCGGCGCCGACGACCTGGTCGGTCCGCTGTCCGACGACGCCGGCCCGCCGGACTCGGTGCAGCGTGCCGACCTGCTCGAGCTGATCTGGGACGCGGGCTTCCAGCCGGTCGGACGCGACGCGCGCTACCACGTCGTACGGGAACATGATCGTGCCCCGTCGTTGGCCGAGCGTCGCCGCGAGCCGCAGAAAGTCTGGGCCTGAGCCCGGCGCGTATCCTGCTGTTGTCATGACGGAGACGAAGAGCGAGCGCCGACCGCGCCGCGACCCCAGTGGACGCCTGTCCACCATCGGTGACCTTCTCGGCACCGCGATGGCCGGGCTGGTGGTCAGTGGCGTCCTGGTGCTGATCCTCGAGGCGATCCTGTCGCTGACCCACGTCTCCGAGTTCGGCGACACGAGCGGATGGCTCGCGATCATCCTGCCGGTGTGGCTGTTCGTCGAGGAGTTCCGGGCCGAGGGCTTCGGCGCCTCGCGCATCGTGGTCGCGCTGCTCGGCATCGGCTTCGCCGTGGTCGCCGGCATGACCTTGGCCGGCCTGGCCGCAAACCAGTTCCCGACGCTGATCAGCGGTTTTGCCGGTGCCCTGGCCTTCACGGCCGTCTATTGCCTGGTGTGGTTCTACGGCCTCCGGTGGCTGAGCCACCGCATGGGGTGAAGGGGAAGACCATGAGTCCGGCCATCAAATACACGCTGGGGCGCGTGGGGCTGTTCGTGCTGGTTCTCGGCGCGCTGTCCTTCGCCCCGCTCAACCTCCTGGTCGCCGGCATGATCGCGATCGTGGTGTCGGCCGTCGCGTCCTACTTCCTGCTTGCCAAGTGGCGCAACGAGATGAACGAGCAGCTCGTGGGCGTGGCCACCCGGCGCAAGGCCGAGAAGGACCGGCTGCGCGCCGCCCTGGCCGGCGACGAGGACGCGGCCGCCCAGGGTGACCGCGCGGCCGGCGAAAAGCCCGCGTGACCATCCGCGTGCGTTAGCGTCGGAGAGACCGCGTCTCAGCGAAGCCGGTGTGAGCCCGGCGCTGTCCCGCAACTGTGTGTCCTCCTCAGCGGAGGTCGAGCCAGGTCGCCTGGGCGCGGTCGCGATTCAGCGCTCCCGGGGAGGGGCGCCTCGCGGGCGGATTCCCGTCGGCGAAGCACCGGGCCGGCTTCCGTCGGCCACCACCCGGCCGACCGGAGGACCCCATGAAACGCGTGTTCACCGCCGCCCTCGCGGCCACCACCCTGCTGCTCGCCGGAGCGTGCGGCGGCAACGACGACAGTGCCCAGCCGGCGGCCACGACACCGTCGAGCGCCGCCGCCTCCTATCCGGTGACGGTCGGCGACCTCACGCTCGACGCCCGTCCGGAAAAGATCGTCTCGCTGAGTGCGACGGCCACCGAGATGCTCTTCGCCATCGGGGCCGGTGCGCAGGTCACCGCGGTCGACGATCAGTCGAACTTCCCGGCCGACGCGCCCAAGTCGGACCTGTCCGGCTTCAAGCCGAACGCCGAGGCGATCGCGGCCAAGGACCCCGACCTGGTGGTGCTGGCCAACGACATCGACAAGATCGTCTCGCAGTTGACCGCGCTGAAGATCCCGGTCTTCCTGGCCGCGGCCACCGCCGACCTCGACGGCACCTATGAGCAGATCGGACAGCTGGGCACGCTGACCGGGCACGCGGATGAGGCCGGTGCGCTGAGCACGCAGATGAAGACCGACATCGACAAGATCGTCAAGGACGTGCCGCAGCGGAGCACGCCGCTCAGCTACTACTACGAGCTCGACCCGACCTTCTACTCGGTGACGTCGAAGACCTTCGTCGGGTCGGTCTTCACGCTCTTCGGCCTGACCAACGTGGCCGACCCGGCCGACGCCGACGGGGCCAAGAGCGGCTATCCGCAGCTCTCGGCGGAGGCGCTGGTCAAGTCCGATCCGGACACGATCTTCCTGGCCGACAGCAAGTGCTGCCAGCAGTCGCCGGCCACGGTGGCCGCGCGCAAGGGCTGGAGCACGATCACGGCCGTGAAGAGCAAGCAGATCTACGCGCTCGACGACGACATCGCCTCCCGCTGGGGCCCGCGCACCGTCGACCTGGTTCGTGCGATTGCCGACGCGGTGACCAAGGTCCCGGCGTGACCGTGCGGCCGGCCGGGACAACGAGGCCGGCCGGGACCGTGCGACCGGCCGGCCTGCGGGCCGGCTGGCTGGCCGGTGGCGTGGTCGCGGTGCTGATCGCGCTCGTCGCCGGCCTGGCCTTCGGCTCGGTGTCGCTGCCCCCGGCGGGAGTCGCGATCGAGCTGCTCAACCTGATCCCCGGCGTCCACCTGCACAGCGGCCTGACCGAGCGCGAGGTGGCCATCCTCACCGAGCTCCGGCTCCCGCGAGTGGTGCTCGGCCTGCTCGTCGGCGGCCTGCTCGCGCTGGCCGGGGCCGCCTATCAGGGCGTGTTCCGCAACCCGCTGGCCGACCCGCATCTGCTCGGGGTAGCGGCCGGCGCCGGGCTGGGCGTCACCGCGGTGATCTCCCTACGGGCCGGGACCAGCGGCGACGCCACCGCGAACCTGCCGGTGGGCGTACCGGTCGCGGCGTTCGCCGGTGCGCTGCTGGCGGTCGCGCTGACCTGGCTGCTCGGCGCGGCCGGGGGTCGCGACCGCTCGCCGGCCACGTTGATCCTGGCCGGTGTGGCGGTGTCGTCGTTCCTGGCCGCCGGGCAGACCTATCTGATGCAGCAGCACGTCGACACGCTGCGCGAGGTCTATTCGTGGCTGCTCGGCCGGTTGGCCACCGCGGGCTGGCACGACGTGCTGATCGTTCTCCCGTACGCCGTGGTGACCGCCGCCATCGTCCTGTCGCAGCGGCGTGAACTCGACGTGCTCACTGTCGGCGACGAGGAGGCGAGCAGCCTGGGCCTGCATCCGCAGCGCAGCCGCTATCTGCTGATCGTGGCCGCCTCGCTCGGCACGGCGGCCGCGGTCTCGGTGTCCGGGCTGATCGGCTTCGTCGGCATCATCGTGCCGCACACGATGCGCCTGCTGGCCGGGCCCAGTTACCGCTCGATCCTGCCGTTGTCGGTGCTGTTCGGGGGCGCCTTCCTGGCCCTGGCCGACCTGCTCGCCCGCACCGCCGGGGGCCAGGCCGAGATCCCGATCGGCGTGGTCACGGCGTTCTTCGGGGCGCCGTTCTTCATCGTCGTGCTGCGCCGGAGCCGCGGGGCGGGGACACCATGATCCGGGTGCGGGATCTCCGCGTACGGCTGGACGGGAACTTGATCGTCGACGGTGTCGACCTCGAGGTGGCCGACGGCGAGTGGGTCATGGTGATCGGCCCCAACGGCGCCGGGAAGTCGACGGCGTTGCGCGCGATCGGCGGTCTGCTGCCCGCCACCGGCAGTGTGGAGGTCAACGGCGTCCCGATCGAGCGGATGCCCCGCCGTAAACGTGCCACCACGATCGCCACCGTGGCCCAGAACCCGGCCGTGCCGCCGGCCATGCGCGTCCTCGACTACGCGCTTCTCGGCCGTACGCCCTACATCCCCCCGCTCGGCCGCGAGTCCGCCGCCGACCTGGCCGCCGTCGAGGAGGTGCTCGAGTCGCTCGACGTGGCCCGGTTCGCGAGCCGGCGACTCGAGACGCTGTCCGGCGGCGAGCGGCAGCGCGTCTTTCTGGCCCGGGCGCTGGCCCAGGGCGCGGGCATCCTGCTGCTGGACGAGCCGACCAGCGCGCTCGACATCGGACACCAGCAGGAGGTGCTCGAACTGATCGACCGGCTGCGGGCCGAGCGTGGGCTGACCGTGCTGGCCACGATGCACGACCTGTCCACCGCGGGCGAGTACGCCGACCGGATGGTGCTGCTGGCCGAGGGTGCCGTGGTCGCGGCCGGGACGGCCCGCGAGGTGCTCACCGAGGAGAACCTGGCCAAGCACTACCGGGTGCGTGTCCGGGTCATCGAGGGTGAGCACGGCCCGCTGGTGGTCCCGGTCCGTGGCTAGGGACAGACGCTAGTGCCGGCTGCGCCCGCCCAGCACGGCGAACAGGCCACCCTGGGCGTCGGTCAGCACGGCGTACCGGCCGATCGGCAGCGTGGTCGGCACCATCAGCACGCTGCCGCCGAGAGCCAGCGCGTGGTCGGTCGCCCGGTCGACGTCCTGCACCGCGAAGTAGACCACCCAGTGCGGTCCGATGTCGTCGGGCCAGTCCTCGGGGCGCATCGCCTGAATGCCGCAGACCGGGATGTCGCGCACCTTGGCCACCACGTAGGGGACGCCGGACATCGAGCTGTTGCGGAACTGCCAGCCGAACACCGCGCGGTAGAAGGACATCGAGCCGTCGAGGTCGCGGGTGTTCAGCTCGTTCCAGGTCAGGGCGCCCGGTACGTCCATCAGCTCGGCGCCGCGCATCGTGCCCGGCTCCCACACGCTGAACGGCGCGCCGCCCGGGTCGAGGAACGCGGCCATCCGGCCCTGGTCCTGCACGTCGAACGGTTCGACCAGGACCTTGCCGCCGGCCGCGGCCACGCGGTGCGCGACGCCGTCGGCGTCATTGGTGCCGATGTACGTGCTCCAGGCCGTCGGCTGCCCGACGCCGTAGAGCGGGCCCGCTCCGGCCACCGGCAGGCCGTTGAGCAGAAAGGTGGTGTAGTCGCCGGCCACCTCCGCCGTCCACCCGAACAACGCGGTGTAGAACCGTTCCGCGTCGACGGGATCGGCGGTACCGAGATCGACCCACGCAGGTGATCCAGGAGTCGATGGGGTCATGCGCGCATCGTCGCATCGCGCACCTTTGCACGGGCTTAAGTGTCGTTGTTCTAGCTGAACCGACGACCCTCATCCCGTCGATAGGCCCATACGGCCACCCAACCTAGGGCAATCGTCCAGCCGGCCAGGGCCGCGATCGAGCCGGCGTCGTACGGGAAATCACTGACCCCGGCCCACATCAGGCGGGCCGCACCACCGGTCGGCAGATAGGGCGCCAGATTTTCCACGAACCCGGGTGCCAGGCCGGGGCCGGTCATCAGTCCGCCCAGGAACGCCAGCGGGAAGAACAGCAGCTGAGCGACCACGATGGCGGCCTTCTGCGGCATCGAGTAGCCGATCGCGAGTCCCATCAGGATGAACGGGATGGCGATGACGACCGTGGTGGCCGCGGTGATCAGGAACGCGGCCGGGGTCACGGTGGCCTCGGTCAGGAACGTGGCGATCAGGATCACCGGGATCAGCGAGACGAACATCAGCGCGAGGCCGGCCAGGATGCGGCCGGCGAAGCGAGGTCCGGCACCGGCGGGGAGAGTTCGCACGTACGGATCCCAGGGCTGCGCCCGATCTTCGGCGACTCCCACCCCGTACTGGAAAAGATTGGTCGACATCACCGAGAAAGTGATCATCGAGGCGGTCGCGGTGGTGGCGTATTCGGCATTGTCACCGACGAACGGGACGACGAACGCGAGCATCGCCGCGGACGGGAAGAAAGCGCTGCCGAACAGGGCGATCGGGATGCGCGCGGTCTCGATGATCTGGAATTTGGCATGGGTGAGCGCGAGCGAGGTCATCGTTGTTCCCTTTCTCAGGCCGGGACGGGTTCGCGCGTGAGGGTGAGGAACGCTTCCTCGAGCGAGGTCGGGCGCACCTCGAGGCCCTGGAACGGGACCTCGTACGCGACCAGGTCGCGCACCAGCCGGTCGGCGTCACCGGTCAGCAGGTGCAACCGGTCGCCCTCCCGCTCGGCGCTGACGATGCCGTCGAGTTCGGGCAGATCGCCGGCCACGGTGAGACTGACCCGGTGGACGGCGACCAGGCCGCGCACCGCGTCGACCGTGTCGTCGGCGAGCACCCGGCCACCCCCGATCACCACCACCCGCCGGGCCAGCGCCTCGATCTCCTCCAGGTAGTGGCTGGTCAGCACGACCGTGCCGCCCTCGGCCGAGAAGGAGCGGATGGCGTCCCACAGGAACCGGCGGGCCTCCACGTCGAGGCCCGTGGTCGGTTCGTCGAGGAAGACGATCTGCGGCCGCCCGAGGAACGCCAGGGCGACGGCGACGCGCCGCTTCTCACCGCCGGACAGTCCACCGGTCTGCCGGCGTACGAAATCGGTCAGCCCGAACCGGTCGAGCAGCTCGGCCTTGGGCAGCGGGTCGTCGTAGTGGGCGGACACGAAGTCGATGACCTCGCCGACCCGCAGCGACGCGGGCAGACCGGTCTCTTGTGGAGTGACGCCCAGCCGCCGCCTGTTTTGCGGCTGCCGCGGGTCGCCGCCGAACAGCTCGACCCGGCCCGAGGTCGGCGTCCGGATGCCGATCAGCAGGTTGACCAGGGTGCTCTTGCCGGCGCCGTTCGGGCCGAGCAGGCCGACCAGCTCGCCCGGCTCGACCTCGAAATTGACGCCGTCGAGGGCCAGGTTGTCGCCGTAGCGGCGGGTGACATCAACTGCGCGGGCCAGGACCATGGCTTCTCCTCACGGATTCAGCAGCGCTCGGAGCGCGGCGGTGTAGTCGTCGAAGGCGAGCCGGCCGCGGCGGGTGAGCCGGACCAGGGTGGCCGGGGTGCGGCCCTGATGGGTCTTGGTGACCTCGACGTATCCCGCGTCCTCGAGCTTGCGCAGGTGGACCGAGAGGTTGCCGGCGGTCATCCGCAGCGACTCCTGGAGCTGGGGGAACGTGATGCGGTCGTCCTCGCGTAACACCGAGAGGGCGGAGACGACGCGTAGCCGGGCCTGGGCGTGGATGACCGGGTCGAGCTCGGTGACCAGCGGTTCGTTGGTGTCGCTCATCGCATGCGTACCCAGCCGACGATCCCGGCCGCGATCATGCCGCCGCCGCCCGCGACCGCGACGATCAGCGAGTGCCAGCCGGGTCCGATCAGGATGCCGACGATGTTGATCAGGCTGGTCCAGGCGCCGAGGACGAACAGGTCGCGGTCGTTCCAGACGGCGCCGCCGGCCATGTGCAGCGCGCCGGTCAGCGCGACCATGCCGCCGGCCCACAGCAGGCCCGATTTCTCTTCCGGCAGCAGCTGGCTGAACTGGGCGAACAGGATCGAGAAGCCGGTGAAGGCGATCGACCAGCTGATCCCGTACATGATGCCCTGGCGGTTGCTCGGGCCGCTGACGCGACCGCTGACCCGGCTGCCGGCGATGCCGGTGACGATGCCCGCGACGATCATCAGCACCGGCAGGACGGCCAGCGGCAGCCACTGCGGCATGTCGACGAAGACCCGGCCGTCGGGGCCGAACCGCAGGAAGAAGAAGGCGAAGCCGACCAGCCAGGCGATGCCCCACGGCCAGAACATCACGCGCGGGTCGGGCGAGAGGTCACGGCCGACGTTGCGCCGCTCGCGCTCGATGAGGGCCAGGGACTCGGCCGGGTTCAGAGGGGGAGCGTCGTCATCTATCGGGGTCATGCAAAGAACTTTACCGCACAAAGTCAAAGAGGTTTGTGCCATAAAGTTGACAGGGTGGTGGGCATGATCTTGCGACCCGCGCTGACCTCGGAACTCCACGAGATTCTGCGGTTCTGGACGACCGCCGCCGAGAACGACAGCCGTCCCGCCGACACGGCCGAGGCCCTGGCCGCGCTGCATCGCCGCGACGACCAGGCGCTGATCGTCGCGCTCGACGGCGAGCGCATCGTCGGTACCGTGATCGCCGGCTGGGACGGGTGGCGCTGTCACCTCTACCGGCTCGCGGTCGCGCCCGGCCGGCGCCGCGAGGGCATCGGAGCGGCCCTGATCGACGCCGCCGAGGAGCGGTTCCGGGCCCTCGGCGGCACGCGGGTCGACGCGATGGTGCTCGACGGCAACGAGCGGGGCCACGCGATCTGGGCCGCCCGTGGATATCGCCGTCAGGAGGACTGGTCGCGCTGGGTCAAGCCGCTTTCATGAGGGGCGCGGGCAGGGGCTTTGCGTGTACGACCGAGAGTCGCGAGACGGCCCGCGTCAGCACCACGTAGAGCCGGTTGAGACCCTTCGGCTCGGCGTCGACGATGTCGGCCGGCTCGTGGACGATCACGTGGTCGTACTCGAGGCCCTTGACCATGCTGGCCGGCACGACCTCGACCCGGGGGTTGTCGATGACCAGTCGTTCCACCGCGGCATCGGCGGCGATCACGGCCACCGAGCCCTCGTGCGTCAGGGCCGCGGTCACCTCGGTCAGGGTGGCGGCGTCCAGATCGGACGGATCGGACACCGGCACAATCACCAGGTCGCCGTCGCGGCGCAGCGACACCGCCTCGGGCACGTCGACGCCGAGCATCGGCAGCAGGCGGTTGGCCAGTTCGACGACCGAGGCAGGCACCCGGAAACCGACCGTCAGCGGCACCACCGCGGCATCCGGCTTGCCCAGGTGACCCAGCGTCGTCTGCCATTCGGCGGCGGCCCACGGCGCGGTGCCCTGGGCCAGATCGCCGAGCACGGTGATCGACCCGTGCTCGCTGCGCCGGGCGATCGCGCGGGCCTGCATGGGGGAGAGGTCCTGGGCCTCGTCGACCACCACGTGCCCGAAGCTGGTCTCGCGCTCGAGCAGCCCGGCCGCCTCGTCGATCAGCACCAGGTCGGCCGCGCTGAACTTGGCCGACCTGACCGTCTTGGGCGGCTTGGCCCAGCGGATCGCGTCACGTTCCTCGTCGGACAGCAGGCCCTCGGGCGGATCGGTGAGGATCTCGGCCACCAGCGACTCGGGCGTCACGGCGGGCCAGGCTGCCTCGAGAAACCCGGTCACCGGCGCGACCTTGCCCATCTTGCGCAGCCAGCCCTCGCCGGGCGAGTTCCCGGTGCGATATTCGGACTGTCGTTGCAGAAGGGCGACGACCCGGCTTTGGACCCGTTCCCGGCCCACTTTGTAGGGGAGATTCTCGCGCCGTGCCTCGTCGACGATCCGGCGCAGTGGCTCGGCATCGATGCGCCACCGGTACGAGCCGTCCGACACCATGATCGGTTCGGTCGGCTTGGTGAGCTTGCGCCACAGTGTCTTGGCCAGCACGTCGGCCATCCGCACATCGTTCTTGACCAGCGTTGCGGCTGGGGAGTCGATCGTGCGTACGGGAAAACGCCCGACCAGCTCCTCGACGGTCGCCTGCTGCACCTCGACCTCGCCCAGAGCCGGCAGCACGGCCGCGATGTAGGACAGGAAAGCCGTGTTCGGGCCGACGATGAGCACGCCCGAGCGCCGCAGCCGTTCCCGGTGCAGATAGAGCAGATAGGCGGCCCGGTGCAGGCCGACGGCGGTCTTACCGGTGCCGGGCGCGCCCTGCACGCAGATCGAGTCGGCCAGGTCCGCCCGTACGAGCTCGTCCTGCTCGGGCTGAATGGTGGCCACGATGTCGCGCATCGGACCGACGCGGGGGCGCTCGATCTCGGCGGTCAGGATGCGGCTCTTGGTGCCCAGCTCCTCGCCGCGGTCGAGATGCTCGTCCTCGAAGCTGGTGAGCTCACCCAGCACGAACCCGAACCGGCGCCGGGTGGCGACGCCCTGCGGGTCGCGGACGCTGGCCCGGTAGAAGCTGCGGGAGAGCGGCGCGCGCCAGTCGAGCACCATCGGCTCACCGGCGTCGTCGGTCACGTGGCGGCGGCCGACGTGATAGGCCGCGTCGTCGATGTCCAGCCTTCCGAAAAACAACGGCGTCGTCGGGTCGTCGGCCAGCTCCTTGACGCGACGGGCCATGTGGCGGCCGAGCTGCTCGGCGGTGTAGGCGTCGCCGGCCACCCGGTCGCCGGTCGAGAAGAGCTCCTCGGCGCGGCCCCGCATCCGGGCGAGCGCGGCGCGCGACTCGGTCAGGTGGTGTCGTTCGGCGGAGAGTTCGGCGTCCAGGTCGAATGCGGGCACGGTGCATCCTCAGGCAGGTGGTTCCTGGCTGCTCGCGTATCCGAGGGTTCCACGTCGGCCGCTCGGCGCGGGGGGACGTCCGCTGCGGTGCATGCTCACCACGGCCGTCAAGCGGCCATCCACGTTACGCCACCTGGTCGGGCGCCTCCACCGAATTACCCCGCATCTGTGGATAGCGCCTGGGCTGTGGATGACCGAGTTCGGGTGGTTGACAGGGCGCAATGTCCCCCGCACCTCGAGTCCCTGAAATACCGCAGCCTGGCCTCGGCGTTTCCCCGAGTTAAGCATATTCTTAACCCGCCTGAGGTGTCCGATGGAATGGGAGATCTTCATGACCGAGCAGGTCGAGGATTTTCTCGACGCGCTCTATGAGTCCGACCGAGACTCTCGTCGGCTCGTCAACCAGGCGATACTCGTGTTGGAGCGGGTCGGGCCAGGTGCGGGCCGACCTCTGGTCGACAGCATCACCGCCTCCCGGCTGGCCAATCTGAAGGAGTTGCGACCGTCCTCTCGAAAGCGAACAGAGATCCGCATCCTGTTCGCTTTTGATCCGTGGCGCTCAGCGATTCTGCTGGTCGCGGGAGACAAGTCGGAAAACTTCAGTCGGTGGTATCGAGACGCCGTCCCGGAGGCGGAGGAGCGCTTTGCCCTCTATCTCGAGGAGCGGCAGGGGGAGATGACGGATGAGCGGGACTAAGCGCTGGCGGGACACCGAGCACCTGGGTCGCGCGATCGAGACGGCGGGTGGGCCCGACGCCTTTGAGGCGGGCCTGGGCCGGATGCTCGACGAGGCGCGGGGATGGCGTCTGGCCGAGATGCGCCGGCGGCGCGAGATGACGCAGGACCAGGTGGCGACCCGGATGGGCGTCTCCGTGGCGCGCGTGTCCCAGATCGAGGCGGGCGACGTCTCGACCCACGACGTTCTCGCGCGGTACATCGAGGCGCTCGGCGGCACGCTGAGGCTCATCGCCGACTTCGGGGACGAGCAGCTCAAGGTGGCGTGACCCTGCTCCGACGGCGGTATCGGGCTGCATCCCACGCAGGTACCGTTTGGGTATGAGCACTCAGATCGCTGTACGGCTGCCGGACGAGCTTGTTGCGTTTGTCGACGGACAGGTGAGTTCCGGGTCTGCGGCCAGTCGTGCCGCGGTGGTGGTGCGCGCCCTCGAGCGGGAGCGCCGCCGGGCCGCCGCCGAGCGGGATGCGGCCATCTATGCCGCGGACGGCAACGACCGCGACGATCTCGACGGGCTCGCTGCCTGGGCCGGCGGCCGGTCGCTGGACCTCGACTGATGCGGCCGATCCACCTGGCCGACCTCGACAAGAGCCGGCCCGTGCTGGTGCTCACGCGCGAGCACGTGCGGCCCTATCTCAACGCCATCACCGTCGCGCCCATCACCGGCACCATTCGCGGCCTGTCGACCGAGGTGCCCGTCGGCAAGGCGAACGGGCTCGACCATGACTCGGTGGTGTCCTGCGACAACGTCACGACGATCCCGCGCTCGGCCATCGGCCGGCGAGTGGGCTATCTGCTGCCCAGGCAGGAACCCGCGCTGGCCGAGGCGATCCTCGCGGCGTACGACCTGGAGACCGGACCATGACGGACGAGCGCGAGCGCGGGCACGGTGGAGGGACTCGGATCACGGATCCGCGAGTCATGCGGGCTCTGGCCCACCCGGCGCGGATCGCGATCGTCGAGCATCTCAACAACACCGGGGCCGTGGTGACGGCGACCGAGGCGGCGGCGCTGGTTGATCTGTCGCCCAGTGCGATCAGCTATCACCTGCGTGAGCTGGCCAAATACGGGCTGGTCGAGCAGGCGCCCAGCCGCGGGGACGGGCGCGAGCGGCTCTGGCGGAGCACGGGCACCGGACTGCGGATCGACGCCGACCAGGATGACCCGGAGTCGGCGTCGGCGCGGTCGGCCCTGGTCGACATCTTTCTCGAGCGGGACATGGCGCGTGCCCGTGACTTCATCGCCCGGGAGCTGACCGAACCCGAGGAGTGGCGGGACGCGGGGACGATCAGCAGCCGCCAGCTGTTGCTCACCGCGGACGAGTTGCGGCAGCTCAACGAGCGGGTCGGTGAGCTCATCGAGCCCTACCTCATGCGTACGCGGAAATCCGATCCTCCCGCCGGGGCCCGGCGCGTCCATCTGAACTATTTGGCATTCCCGGACGAGTAAGGGGGCTGGCGCGAACCAGATGTGAAGGACTATTTTCGAAGTATGTCCTTCACATCTGGCGATGCAACGCGCTGGTCCGACGTCTACGTCGTGGCCGGGTCGCGGGCCGTGTCGGTCTGCGGCGACTTCCTCGCGGCGACGACGCTGGCGCTGGTGCTGCAGCAGAGCGGCCACGGCGGCCTGGCCGTGTCGGGGCTGCTGCTGGCCGCGAGCGTGCCGCTGGCCCTGCTCGCGCCGATCACCGGGCGGCTCGCCGACCGGGCCGACAGCCGCACGATCCTGACCGTCGTGCCGCTGGCCCAGGCCGTGGTCTGCCTGGCCCTGGCCTTCGTCAGTTCCCCGGTGGCCATCATCGGGCTGGTCACGCTGCTGGCCTGCGGGCTGGCGTTCACCCAGCCGGTGCTGTCGGCGCTGCTGCCCGAGATGGTGCAGCGTCGTGACCTGGCCAAGGCGAGCGGCCTGAGCCAGACCGCGGGCAACATCGGCATGCTGGTCGCACCCGCACTGGCCGGCTTCCTGGTCGGGTCGACCGGAGCCCGGTTGCCGCTGCTGCTCGACGCGGCGAGTTACCTGGCGCTTGTGGTTGCTGCGCTCTTCCTGCGTACGCGAAGGAAAGGTCTGAAAGCCCACCAAGCCGACCTCGCGAAGTGGCGTCTGCGGGATGACCGGACCCTGACGGTCATGATCGGCGTGCTCGCCGCGACCATCGCCGGGGTCAGTGCGATCAACGTGTTCGAGGTGTTCTTCATCCGGGACACGCTGGGCGCCTCGACCACCGTATTCGGCCTGGTCGCGGCGTCGTGGACGGCCGGCATGCTGCTCGGCAACGTGATCTTCAGCCGGGTTCCGCCGCATCGCATCAGCGTGCCCGCGGTGCTCATGGTCGTGGCCGGATCGTGCCTGCCGATGGTTGTCGGGGCGACGGTTCCCGGGCCGGGCTGGCTGTTCCCGCTGTGGATCGCCGGCGGTATCTGCAACGGCGGCATCAACGTCTTCGTCATGGTGATCATCGCGGGCCGCACCCCCGGGTCCGTGCACGGCCGGGCCTTCGCCGCGCTGGGCGCCGCCGTCCAGGGCGCCGGGGTGATCGGGCTGCTGGCCGCGGGACCGCTGGTCGACCAGTTCGACGCCCGCCTGCTGGTGGCCGCAGCGGGTGCGTTCGGCCTGGTCATGACCTTGGCCGGGGCGCTGGTGGTGCGACGTGAGCCACCATCGGATCCGGTCGCGAGCGGTTCCGTGCCGGTGCGGGATAGCGTCGCAGCATGAGCGACAGCGCCGGTCGGCCCCGGGTCGGGCACATCCAGTTCCTCAACTGCCTCCCGATCTACTGGGGTCTGATGCGGTCCGGCGCCCTCATCGATGTCGACCTGCACAAAGACACGCCCGAGCGGCTCAGCGCCGACCTGGTCGCGGGCCGCCTCGACATCGGCCCGATCACGCTCGTCGAATATCTGCGTCACGCCGACGACCTGCTGCTACTGCCCAACCTGGCCGTCGGCAGCGACGGCCCGGTGCTCAGCGTCAACCTGATCTCGACCCGGCCGCTGGCCGAGCTCGACGGCCGGCCGGTCGCGCTCGGCTCGACCAGCCGAACGGGCGTGCTGCTGGCCCAGATGTTGCTGGCCGAGCAGTACGGCGCCGAGCCCGAATACTTCCGCTGCCCGCCCGAACTCACCCAGATGCTGATCGAAGCCGACGCCGGCGTGCTGATCGGTGACCCGGCCCTCCGCGCCATGTACGAGGCACCCCGCCTCGGCCTGCAGGTCACCGACCTGGGCCAGGCCTGGCGCGACTGGACCGGCCTGCCGATGGTGTTCGCGGTGTGGGCCGTCCGCAAGGAGTTCGCGGCCGCCCACCCCGGCGTGGTCAAAGAGGTGCACGAGGCGTTCCAGCGGTCCCGCGACCTCTGCCTGGGCGAACTCGACGAGGTCGCCGCCTCGGCCGCCCGCTGGGAACCGTTCGACGCCGAGACCCTGGCCACCTACTTCCGGGCGCTCGACTTCTCGCTCGGCGAGCGCCAGATCGCCGGTGTGCGAGAGTTCGCCCGCCGTGCGGCGGCTCGCGGTGAGGTTCCCCCGCTGCCCGCCGAAGGCCCGCTGTTCGCCGAAGTTTGATCTCCGAGGGCGATGCGGTGGTCAACGCCGCATTTGACCCCGCTTGCTAGGGTCCGTCGGGCCATGAAGAGTCCCCAGTTCGACGGGCACGAGCGGGCCCGCTGGGCCGGGCGTGCCGTCGCCTACGACCGCAGCTTCGCACGACTCTGCGCGCATCCGGCCGAGGCGCTGCTGGATGCGGCGGAGGTCGACAAGGGGCATCACCTGCTCGACGCCGGCACCGGAACCGGCACGGTGGCCGCCCTGGCCTCCGCCCGTGGCGCGACGGTGATGGCCGCCGACGCCGAACCGTCCATGCTCGAGCTGGCCGCGACCCGCCTTCCACCCGGGGCGACCGTGCTCGCGACCCTGCCGGTGCTGCCCTTCCCGGCGCGCACTTTCGACGTCGCCGTGGCCAACTTCGTGATCAACCACGTCGGCAACCCGGCCGCCGCGGTGGCCGAACTCGCGCGGGTGACCCGTCCCGGCGGGCGGGTTGCGGTGACGCTCTGGCCGTCCCCGCCGCCGACCGCCCAACGGCTGTGGGGCGAGATCTTCGACGCCGCCGGCGCGGAACGGCCCGCCACGATGCCCCGTCTCGAACCGGCGAAGGACTTCCCGCGTACGGAATCGGGCCTGTCCGCCCTGCTCGAGAGCGCCGGCCTGACCGAGGTCACCTGCTCGACGGTCTCGTGGACGCTGCACATCACCGCCGACGACTGGTGGGCCGGGCCGGCCGCCGGCCTGAGCACCGCCGGGCTGATCCTCGACGCCCAGCCGCCGTCGGTCGTGGCCGAGGTGCGGGCTGCGTTCGACGAGCTGACTGCCCCCTACCGCACCGACCGCGGCGACCTGGCCCTGCCCGCGTCGGCGCTGCTGGCGGGCGGCGTCCGCTTTTGACCGGCGTCCGCTCTTGACCGGCATCCGCTCTTAACCGGCATCCGCCGGGACGCTGGATGGCGTTGCCAGCGGCGCTGCTGTGCAGGGCCGTTATGGACTTGGCGCTCAGCGGGCAGAGGCGGGCATCGCATCGACCGTGGCGCCTGGCCCGCCCGCGTCGGCTCACAGCCGGCCTTCGCCGGGACGCTGGATGGCGTCGCGAGCTGGTTGATGAGGCGGGGCGGCGGCTCGCGGCGCTGCTGTGCAGGGCCGTTATGGACTTGGCGCTCAGCGGGCAGAGGCGGGCATCGCATCGACCGTGGCGCCTGGCCCGCCCGCGTCGGCTCATAACCGGCCTTCGCCGGGACGCTGGATGGCGTCGCGAGCTGGTTGATGAGGCGGGGCGGCGGCTCGCGGCGCTGGCCGTTATCGACTTGGCGCTCACCGGGTCGCTGCGGCATTGCACCGACCGCGGCGACTTGGGCCTGCCCGCCTCGGCGCTGCTGGCCGGTGGGCTTGCGCGCGTAGCCGGCATGCGCAGTGGTCTTGGTGGTCGGCCGAGCGCAGAGCCCGCCCTCCACCGGGGGCGCCCCCGGCCACCACGGATTTTACGGGGCTGGGCGAATCTTGGCGGTCGACGAGCGCCTGCCCTGTGGATATCGCGAGACTGTGGACAGACTTACGGAACGGTCGGCCCGGGCGTCTGGTCGCGCAGGCGGGCTGCGTCTTGGCTGGGTGGCGGCGGCGAACTGGCGGCGGTAGTCACGGCTGAGTTTGTGGACGGACTCACGGAACGGCCGGTGCGGGTGTCTGGCTGCGCGGGCGGGCGGGCTGGGTGGGGCCGCCGAGCTCGGGGCGGTACTCGCGGCTGACTGGTGGACAGATTCACGGAACGGCCGGTGCGGGCGGGCTGGGTGGGGCGCCGAGCTCGGGTGGTACTTGCGGCTGAATGGTGGACAGGCTCACGGAACGGCCGGTGCGGGTGACCGGTCGCGCAGGCGGGCTGCGTCTTGGCTGGGTGGGGCGCCGAACTGGCGGCGGTACTCGCGGCTGAACTGGGACGGACTGTCGTAGCCGACTCGGTGGCCTACGCCGGTTATGTCGGTTGGGCGGGCGGCCAGCAGAAGGCGCGCCTGCTGGAGGCGGATCTGCTTTTGGAACTGGATCGGGCTCATCGCGGTGACCGCCTGGAAGTTGCGGTAGAACGCGGACGCGCTCATCCCGGCCCGTCGCGCCACGTCGTCGACGCGGAATGACTCGCGGTAGTTGTCGCGGATCCACTGCACGGCCTGGGCCACGTGGGACAGGCTGCTGTCGGTCAGGCCCAGTTGCCGTACGGCCGCGCCCTGCTCGCCGCTGACCAGGCGCCACAGGATCTCGCGGCGGATCAGGGGTGCCACCACCGGAATGTCGCGCGGGGTCTCCAGCAGTCGCACCATGCGGACTGCGGCGTCGATCAGCTCGGCGGGAGCGTCACTGACCGCGATCGCGGACGGCGAACCGGTGGCTGCGGGTAGCGAGCCGGCCGGAGCTTCGAGCAGCAGCGCGGCGATCTCGGCCGGGTCGAGCACGAGCCCGAAACCGAGGGCCGGCGCCTCCGTGTAATGGCCGGTCACCGGCAGGTCGATCGAGGCGACGAGGTATTGCCCGGCCCGATATTCGTATACGCGGTCGCCGAGCGCGAGCGTCTTGGCCCCCTGCGCGATGAGGGCGAGCACAGTCCCGGACATCGAGGTGCTTTCCTCGTACGCCCGTTCCGCCCGCCCGATCAGCATCCCGTCGATCGCCGTGGTGCTACCGGATCGGGCGTGCCGGTTGAGGAGTGCGCGCAACTCGTCCACGAGACCAGCCTGCTCGCGATGGGAGTAATAGGCAAGTGAGAGCCAGTCTCGTTCTACTCGAAAATCCCACGAGCTGCTCGAATAGAAGCAACGAAATGACGGCGTACGGGAAAAGGGGTTGGATCATGCGAGTCGGAATCGTGGTCGGGGGCAGCTCGGGCATCGGGCAGGCGACGGCGGTGCAGCTGGCGCGGCGCGGCGTGGGCGTGATCGTCACCTACAGCGGCAATCCGAGCGGGGCCCGCGACACCGTGGCGCTGGTCGAGAAGGAGGGTGGGACGGCGGTCGCGTTCCGGCTCGACGTCGGGCGGACCGAGGAGTTCCCGGCGTTCCGCGAGCAGGTCGCGGCCGCGCTGCGCGACAACTGGCAGCGTGACTCGTTCGACTATCTGGTCAACAGTGCGGGGTTCGGCGGGATGGCGATGTTCGCCGACGTGACCGAGGAGTTGTTCGACCGGTTCCTGCGGGTGCTGCTCAAGGGGCCGTACTTCCTCACCCAGGCGCTGTTGCCGCTGCTCACCGACGGTGGCGCGATCGTCAACGTCAGCAGCAACTCGGCGCTGCCGTCGGGGGCGGCCGACGCCGGATACACGGCCTACGCGGCGATGAAGGGCGGGCTCAACGTGTGGACCCGGGTGCTGGCCAAGGAACTCGCCGTCCGCGGGATCCGGGTCAACGCGGTCTCGCCCGGCCCGACCCGCACC
This sequence comes from Paractinoplanes bogorensis, assembly GCF_018829635.1. Lineage (GTDB taxonomy): Bacteria > Actinomycetota > Actinomycetes > Mycobacteriales > Micromonosporaceae > Actinoplanes > Actinoplanes bogorensis. The sequence continues at coordinate 383,768 of NZ_JAHKKG010000009.1, read as the reverse complement.
CGGCTGGCCGATGCCGACGGCGTGGTGGGCTTCGACGCGTACCCGGAAATGATTCCGATTCTGGCCGGGCAGACGGCGCTGGGCCGGCTCGGCGAACCCGACGACGTGGGGGCGGCGATCGTCGCGCTGCTCGGCGACGAGAGCCGGTGGATCACCGCCCAGAACGTCGAGGTGTCAGGCGGATTCGGGCTCTAGCGCCTGGTCCAGCGCGGCGACGTCGGCCGTGGACAGCTCCCACGATCCGGCTGCCGCGTTGGCGTGCGCCTGCTCGGCCGTCGTCGCGCCCGCGATCACGCTGGTCACGGCCGGACGAGCGGCCAGGCCGGCGATCGCCACGTCGAGCAGGCTGTGGCCGCGTGCGGCGCCGAACGCGGTGAGCGCCTCGATGGTGTCCCAGTCGGCACCGTCGAGCCAGCGCTGGTAGCGGGGCAGCGACAACCGGGTGCCCGGCGTGGGTGCCGAGCCGCGGCTGTACTTACCGCTGAGCAGACCCGAGTCGAGCGGGAAGAACGGCAGCAGGCCCAGCCCGAACTGCTCGCAGGCGGGCACGACCTCCTTCTCGACCTCGCGGTGGAGCAGGCTGTACTGGTTCTGCGCGCTGATGAACGGGGTGTGGCCGGCCGCCCGGGCGGTCCAGTCGGCGTCGGCGATCTGCCAGCCGGCGAAGTTCGAGTTGCCCAGATAGCGCACCTTGCCCGAACGCACCAGGTCGTCGAGGGCGGCCAGCGTCTCGTCGATCGGGGTCAGCGGGTCGGGTTCGTGCATCTGGTACAGGTCGATGTAGTCGGTCTCGAGCCGGCGTAGCGACGACTCGACCGCGCGGACGATGTAGCGGCGCGACCCGCGGGCGCCGAAGTCGTTGCCGTTGAGGCCGGACACGTCGAGCCCGAACTTGGTCGCCAGCACCACCTCGTCGCGACGGCCCTTGAGTGCCGCACCCAGGCATTCCTCGGAGGCGCCGGCCGGCTCGCCGTAGCGGTCGGCGGTGTCGAACAGCGTGATCCCGGCGTCGAACGCCGCGTCCACGACCTCGCGCGTGCCGTCGGCGTCCAGCTTGCGGCCGAAGTTGTTGCAGCCGATGCCGACGACGGAGACGACCAGGCCCGAGGTGCCCAGCCGCCGATAGCTCATCTCACTCATGCGCTCGACCCTATGCCCGTTCGGGCCGACGTTTGCCCGGGACCGCGCGACATCGGCAAGCGTCTATTGACACAAGTCGGAAACAAATCCGACTCTCTCTGAGAGCGCTCTCCCCGTTCCCCCCTTCAGCGGAAGGTGTTCCCCCGTGCGTACCCTCCTGCGAACCCTGGTCGCAGCGGCCCTGGCCATACCGGCCGCGGTCGCGGTCTCCCCACCCGCGGCCCAGGCCATCGGCCCGAACATCCTGCCCGTCACCGTCTCCAACAACACCGGTCGCGGCGACGCGGTGTACCTCTACGTCATCGGCATCCAGCTGTCGTCCGGCCGGCTTGGCTACGTCAACCAGGGCGGCACGTTCACCGCGTGGAGCGGCGGCGCCAACCCGCCCGCACCCGCCCCGGACGTGGCCATCAACGCCGCCGGGAACGGAGGCTCGACGACGATCAACTTCCCGCGCGGGTTCTCCGGGCGCGTGTACTTCTCGCTCGGCCAGAAGCTCAAGTTCTTCCTCACTCCGGACGGCCTGGTGCAGCCGGCGCCGTGGGCCGGTGGTGACTCCAACCGCGACATCCTGTTCGACTGGAGCGAGTTCACCTACAACGACGCCGGCCTGTGGCTGAACAGCTCGCAGGTCGACATGTTCGCGGTGCCGCACGCGGTCTCGGTGACCGGGGCGGGCGGGGCCACGAAGCGTACGGGTGACCTGGTCGCCAACGGGCGCGACAACATTTTCGCCGCGCTCCGCAACGCCGGTCTGGGTAACACCATCTATGCCCGGTCGGACGGCACCGTGCTGCGGGCCCTCGCACCCGGCAAGGCGGCGGGCGCGGGCCTGATGAGCACGACGTATCTGGACTCCTATATCGCGTCGGCCTGGAACGCGTACACCGGGAAGAATTTGACCGTTGTTCCGTTCGGCGACCAGCCCAACGTGCGGTACACCGGTCGGACCTCGGGCAACGTCATGCGCTTCACGAACTCGTCGGGCGCGCAGGTGGCGTCGTTCAACCGGCCGTCGTCCTCCTCGGTCTGGGGCTGCGACGGCGACCTGCCGGCCCCCAACGACCAGGTCGTCGGACCCATTTCCCGTACGCTGTGCGCCGCCCTCAACCGCGGCACGCTGGGCACCATCGACACGCAGCCGAGCACCAACGCGGCCGACTTCTACAAGAACAACCCGACCAACGTGTACGCCAAGGCGGTCCACGCGAACATGCAGGACGGCAAGGCCTACGCGTTCGCCTTCGACGACGTCGGCGCGTTCGAGTCGCTCGTGCACGACGGCGACCCGCGCTCGGCCGGCATCCACCTGACGCCGTTCACCGGTGGGGGCACGACCAACCCGCCGCCGTCCACGGGCGGTGTGCCGGTGATCAGCTCGCTCAACAACAAGTGCATCGACGTGCCGAGCTCCAACTTCGTCGACAGCGCGCCGCTGCAGATGTGGACCTGCAACAACACCGCCGCCCAGAAGTGGAACTTCACCGGCGGGACGCTGCAGGCCGGCGGCAAGTGCATGGACGTGCAGGCCGCGGGCACCGGCAACGGCACGCCGATCCAGCTCTACACCTGCAACGGGACGGCGGCCCAGCAGTTCGTGCTGAGCGGCGCCGGTGACCTGGTCAACCCCCAGGCCAACCGGTGTGTCGACATCAAGGAGGTCAACCCCAACGACGGGGCGCGCCTGCACCTGTGGGACTGCGTCGGCGCCGCCAACCAGAAGTGGCGCAAGGGCTGAGTCGTGTCGGCGGCTCCACCATGGACTCTCGTGGTGGGGCCGCCTTTTTAAGATCAAGACCGTTTCCCCGTACGCTTCCACGCGTGATCTTTCTCGGAGGCGGCGGCAGTGAGTCCGACGAGTCGCAGTTGTGGGATTCGCTCTTCGTCCCCGGTCAGCGTGTCGTCGTGTGGCCCTATGCGATGCCGCCGGCCGACCGGGCCGCGGTCGTCTCGTGGTTCCGCGATGCGCTCGCACCTCGGGGCACCTTTACGGTCACCGACTCCTTGCCGGGTGCTGACGTCCTCGTCATCCCCGGCGGCAACACGTACGACCTGCTCGCGGCCGTGCGCTCGCGCCTCCCCGCCCTGTCGGCGTTTCTGCAGGCCGGCGGGCACGTCTACGGCGGCAGCGCGGGCGCGATCCTGCTGGGCGCCGACATCGACATCGCCGGCATCCTCGACCCGAACGACATCGGCCTGACCGACACGACCGGCGCCGACCTGCTCGCCGGCCACGTCGTCTACCCGCACTACACCCCCGACCAGGAGACGACGGCCGCCGAGTGGGCCGCCGGCCACAACGTGAACGTGCTGGCGATCCCCGAAACGTCCGGCGTCATCGTCGACGGTGTCGAGGCCCGAAACGCCGGCCCCGCCACCGTCCACGTCTTCACCCCCGGCGCCCACCTCACGTACGAGTCTGGCGTTTCCTGGCGGCTCACCACCTGACACGGCTCATTCGGTTCGGGCTTGTGCTTGTGCCCCCGAGCGGCTCAGCCGGTCATGGCGTCGGGTCGAACGGCTGCGTGCCGGTGTCGGGGTCCCAGCGCGCGGCCAACGGCATCAGATCGGTGATCCGGACGCTGCGAATCCCCTGATCAGTAGGCAGAATGACGCGGATCCCGGTGTGGTAGTCGAAGAGGATCTGACGGTCACGCCCGCACGGCCCGACCGGCCCCCGATTGAAGTTGCCGACCGCGACGATGGTCGTGAACTCCCGCCCACCCGACGCGCGCGCGTTCCCGAGCGCGACCAGTTCGGCACAGGGCCCGCCGAGGAAGTGGTAGAGGTTGATCCCGCCGAACATCCGCCCGTCGGCCTCCCGCACCGCGGCGCCCATCGTGTGCACCCCGAACTCGCCGTCGGTGTTGGCGTCCACGATCCCGCGCGCGAACTCGACCAGCTCGAGATCCTCCGCGACCAGCTCACGCATCTCCACGCGCAGATCTTAGTTTGTTGCCCTGGTACGGATCCTAGGCGTCCGGGGGTGTGGCCAGGTCTCGGTAGGCGGGGCGCAGCAGGTCGACCAGGGGGATGTGGCGGACCCGGATCGGAGGGGCGTCGAGCGCTCGCAGCAGCAACTCGGGCGGCGCGATGATGCGGGACGGGCGTTCGCGCAGGCGGCTCAGGCTGATCGCGGGTGTGTAGAAGTCGGCCAGGCGGTCATCCAAAGAGGACTCTTCCACCGCGAGCGGGTCGACCGTGGGTGTGGGCTCGGGCGTGCCCCGCAAAGCGTCGAGCAGGGCCTCCCGCGGGCGGCCGCGCCAGGCCAGCACCAGGAACGGGTCGTCGTCGAAGGCCTCGGCCAGCACGTAGAGCACCGCGGACCCGTGCTTGCAGGGCACGCCCCAATCAGGACAGTTGCAACAAATGTCCAAATTGCTCGGAAAGAGGGGGGCCTCGTGCGCGGCGAACAGGTCGACGATCTCGTGCGGCATCTCGCCCGCCAGCAGCGCGGCCCGATAGAGCGCCTGCGTGCCCAGCGCCTCGGTCAACTCGGTCCACAATGTCTCGTCGAACACCGCGATGTCGATCGTGACCTCGTACGGCTGCGGCCGGGAACCCTGCACCCGGCCGGTGACCCGGCCCGCCGTCAGCGTGAAGTCCATGACCTGGCCCTTACGCGCGTACGCCCGTCCGCGCGCCAGCCGCCCACCGTCGCAGACCTGCTCGAGCACGTCGACGAACTTGCGGGACCACCAGCTGCCGCCGATCTGCCCCCGTTTCGCGCGTACGGCGATGCCACCCTCGACCTCGATCGGCCGGCCGCCCTCGAAGAACCGTCCCTCGCGATCGATCGGCATGTCAGCGCACCGCCGCCGGGTCGAGCGCGAACAGTTCGCGCAGCTGATCGGTGTTGAGGTCGGTGATCCAGTCTTCGCCGGTGCCGACCACGGACGAGGCCAGTGCCTTCTTTCGTTCGATCATCGCGTCGATCTTCTCCTCGAGCGTCCCCGTGCAGATGAACTTGCGGACCTGCACGTTGCGCGACTGTCCGATGCGGAACGCGCGGTCAGTCGCCTGATCTTCGACGGCCGGGTTCCACCACCGGTCAAAGTGGACGACGTGGTTGGCCGCGGTCAGGTTGAGGCCGGTGCCGGCGGCTTTGAGCGACAGCAGGAACAGCATCGGCTCGTCGTCGGTCTGGAACCGCTCGACCATCTCGTCACGCTTGGCCTTCGACAGTCCACCGTGGAGCCACAGCACCGGCCGGTCGAGGTGCGCGGCCAGGTAGGGCTGCAGCAGTGAGCCCCATTCCGCGTACTGCGTGAAGATCAGTGCCTTGTCGCCTTCCTCGATGATCTCTTCGGCGAGTTCCTCGAGGCGGGCCAGCTTGCCCGAGCGGCCGGGCAGGCGTGAGCCGTCTTTGAGCAGGTGGGTGGGGTGGTTGCAGACCTGTTTGAGCTTGGTCATGGCGGCCAGCACGTTGCCCCGCCGCTGGATGCCCTCGCTGCTCGAGATCGTCTCCATCATGTCTTCGACCACGGCCTGATAGAGCGTCCCCTGCTCGGGGGTGAGCGTGCACCAGACCTTCATCTCGTTCTTCTCGGGCAGGTCCGAGATGATCGACTTGTCGGTCTTGAGGCGCCGCAGCACGAACGGGCCGGTCGCCCGTTTCAGGGCGGCCGCGGCGTCTTCGTCCTGTCGCACCTCGATCGGTTCCTGGAAGCGGCGGCGGAACTTCTTGACCGGTCCGAGCAGGCCGGGGTTGGTGAAGTCCATGATGGACCACAGTTCGGCCAGGTGATTTTCGACGGGCGTGCCGGTCAGGGCGAGACGGGTGCGAGCGGGAAATGCGCGTACGGCCTGGGACTGTCTCGTGCCACTGTTTTTGATCGCCTGCGCCTCGTCGCACGCGACGCGTCCCCAGTGGACACTGCGCAACGTCTCCAGGTCACGGACGGCCGTTCCGTACGTCGTGACCACAAGATCGGCATCGCGAACCGCTGCGTCGAAATCGGCGCCGCGCCGGCGGGTGCCGCCGTGGTGCACGTAGACCCGCAGGCTCGGCGCGAACCGGCCCGCCTCCTTGAACCAGTTGCTCACCAGAGACATAGGACAGATAAGCAGTGTCGGCGCGACCGGAGTCGCGTTCCCGGTCCGCTCGGCCAGCAGCAGCGACAGGGTCTGCGCGGTCTTGCCCAGACCCATGTCGTCGGCCAGGATGCCGCCCAGGCCCAGGCGCGACAGGAAGTGCAGCCAGGACAAACCGCGTTCCTGGTACGGCCGTAGGGTGCCCTGGAACGTCGGCGGCGTCGGCACCAGGTCGAGTCGATCGGCCGCCTGCCCGGAGAGCAGATCGCCGAGCATCCCGTCGGCGTCGACCTCGACCAGCGGCAGGTCCTCCTCGCCGCCGTCCATCACCTGCTGCAGCACCTCGCCGGCGGTGAGCTCGCCCTCGCGGCGCTTACCGACCGCCTTGAGCGCGGCCTTGAGCTGGCGGTCGTCGAGTTCGACCCATTGCCCGCGTACGCGAACCAGCGGCACCTTGAGCCGGGCCAGCTCGGCCAGTTCCTCGGCGGTCACCACGCCGTCGCCGATCACCAGGTCGAGCTGGAAGCTGACCAGGTCGTCGAGCCCGAACCCGGAATCGGCCACGGCCCGCGACGCGCTGCCCTTCTTCGACTTCGACCGGGTGGTCAGCTTGAGGCCGACGCCCTTGCGCCCGGCCCAGGACGGCAACTGCACGCCGAACCCGGCCGCCTGCAGCAGTGGTGCCGCCTGACGCAGGAACTCGTGCGCCTCGCCGGTGTCGATCTCGAGGCTCGCCGGCTCCTGCTCCTGGAGGGCCAGGTGGAGCAGGGGGAACAGACGCATGGCCCGCCCGAGCCCGGCCAGCAACGTCTCGTCGGGCCGAGGGGGCAGCCCCGGGAACCGTCCGCCCTCCCAGATGTCGGCCGCGGCCAGATAGAGGCTCGGGTCTTCGGCCGACTGCAGCGCGAACTCCAGACCCCACAGGTCGGACCCGACCTCGGGCTCGCTGAGCCGGAAGCTGACCCGGATCGGCCCGTTCGCCTCGTGGGCCGCCCGCAGCCATTCGTCGAGCGCCGCCCGCAGCTCCCGCTCCTCGGCCGGCTTGGCGCCGGGCAGCGTGGGGTCGTCGGCGGTGAGGGCCGCGATCCACCGGTCGGGCAGCGGCGCCTTGGGCCCGGCGCGGTGGCCGATCAGGATGCGCTCGGGCATGACCGTGCGGGCGGCCCTGTCGACGAGGGTGGCCAGCGCATCGCGCAGCGTGTCGGCCACGCCGCGGCCGGTGGCCCGGACCACGGCGGGCATGGCCGTGGCGAAGTCGCGATAGGTGGCGGCGTCGGCACCCGTGATGACCGGCCGCCAACGGGCGGTGGCCACGCCCGCCTCGGTGACCAGTTGGGGCAGCATGCGCCCGCGGCGGGCCAGGTCGAAGGCGTGTGCCGTGAGCACGCTCAGATAGCGCAGGGAGGAGCCGGCCAGCCAGGAGTCGCCGGGATCGGCCAGCGCGGCCAGAGCCTCGAGAGCGGCGTCGCCCGGCACCAGCAGCACCGGCACCGACCACTCGGACAGCCGGACGCCGCGGCTCGCCGACTCGACCCCGGTGTCCGGCGAGGGCACCGGGCCGCCGGCCGAGCTGGGCAGCCGCAGCGTCAGGAGCCCCTCGACGGCCTGGTCGAGCGCGTCAGTAGCCAGCTCACGGAGCAGCGCATCGGAGCCGGCGGCGAACGGGTGTTGCCGCCGCTGCGCCCGCGAACGGGTCGTCGACGGAAGATCTGGATCTTCGGCCCAGAGCGCGAGCTGACCCGGCCGGTCCGTGCCCGGGACCCAGCCGCCATGCACGACGAGCACACCCACCCCCTGAAAAGTTCGCGTCGAGACTAACGACCGCCGAGGCCGAGCTGATACTCCGTACATGTTACGGCGTAAATTCCCCGACTCCGGTCGCGGAGTGCTCATCGCCACGCAACCGGCCGACTGACGCCTGGGGAGCGGGGGACGTAATCTCGACTACGTGACGGCGAACCCGGAGATCGACAGCATCCTGCAGCGAGCCGCCGACGGCGGGCGGATCACCCCCGACGAGGCGCTGCTCATCTATACGGAGGCGCCGTTCCACGCGCTGGCCGAGGCTGCCGACACGGTGCGCCGCCGTCGTTATCCCGACGGCATCGTCACGTACCTGATCGATCGCAACATCAACTACACGAACGTCTGCGTCACGGCCTGCAAATTCTGTGCCTTCTTCCGGGCACCCAAGCACGCCGAGGGCTGGTCCCACCCGATGGAAGAGATCCTGCACCGCTGCGGCGAGGCGGTCGATCTCGGCGCCACCCAGGTGATGCTGCAGGGCGGCCACCACCCCGACTTCGGCGTGGAGTACTACGAAAATCTCTTCTCGTCCGTCAAGCAGGCGTATCCGCAGCTGGCGATCCACTCGATCGGCCCGTCCGAGATCCTGCACATGGCCAAGGTCTCCGGAGTCTCGATCGAAGACGCCGTGATCCGGATCAAGGCGGCCGGGCTCGACTCGATCGCCGGCGCCGGGGCCGAGATGCTGCCCGACCGCCCGCGCAAGGCGATCGCCCCGCTCAAGGAGAGCGGCGCCCGCTGGCTCGAGGTGATGACGGTCGCGCACCGCCACGGCCTCTCGTCGACCGCGACGATGATGATGGGCACCGGCGAGACGCACGCCGAGCGCATCGAGCACATCCGCATGATCCGCGACGTGCAGGACAAGGCCGTCGCCAACGGCTACCGCGACGACGCGATCGAGACCTCTCATGAGGTGGGTGGCTTCCGCGCCTTTATTCCGTGGACCTACCAGCCGGAAAACAACCACCTCAAGGGCCGCACGCAGGCCACGAGCATGGAATACCTGCGGTTCCTGGCCATGTCGCGGCTGTTCTTCGACAACTTCGCCCACCTGCAGGCGTCCTGGCTGACCACGGGCAAGGACGTCGGCCAGCTCGCGCTGCACCTGGGCGTCGACGATCTGGGCTCGATCATGCTCGAGGAAAACGTGATCTCCTCGGCCGGCGCCAAGCACCGGTCCAACCTGCACGACCTGATCTGGATGATCCGTACGGCCGACCGCACCCCGGCCCAGCGCGACACCCTCTACCGCCACCTGGCCGTCCACCACACCCCGGCCGACGACCCGACCGATGAGCGTGTCACGTCCCACTTCTCGTCGATCGCGATTCCGGGCGGCGGCGTCGGCCGCACCCAGTTGCCGTTGGTGGAAGCTTCCTGAGAGGGCTCTTCGGCGGCTTCCGGCTGACCGTTCGGTCAGGTACCCCTCCCCGAACTGGGGAGGGTGGGTATCTCCTTCGTAACGAGGGACGTGAACCTCTGTTGCCAGTGTTCCGGCCCTGGTTACGGTGCTTCGCGTAAGGCCTGAGAACTTCCTGACGCAGAGCCGGGAGCTCCACTCCTGGTGATGGTCGCGGACCCGACCGATGGCGGTCGTATATATAACGCACAAGGAAACGGGCGGGATGGGTGACCATCCCGCCCGTTCTGTGTTTCCGGCTTCAGTCCGCTTCTGGGTGGCGGGCGGGGCGGTTGGATGGAGTGAGAGAGTTGGTCTCGTGACGCGCGCAGACCTGGACAAGCAGCCGCACGAGGTCGCCGAGATGTTCGACGGCGTGGCCGAGCGGTACGACCTGACCAACACCGTGCTCGCCTTCGGGCAGGACCGCGGCTGGCGGCGTGCCACCCGCGCGGCCCTGGGGCTGCGGCCGGGTGAGCGGGTGCTCGACGTGGGCGCCGGCACCGGTGTCTCGACCGACGAGTTGGGACGCTCGGGCGCGTTCGCGGTCGGCGCCGACCTCTCCACCGGCATGCTGCGTGCCGGTCGCCGCGTCCGGCCGCAGGTCCCGCTGGTCGCCGGTGACGCGTTGAAGCTGCCGTTCGCCGACGAGACGTTCGACGCGGTCACCATCTCGTTCGCCATCCGCAACGTCGTCGACGTCGAGGGCGCGCTGCGCGAACTCGCCCGGGTCACCCGGCCCGGCGGGCGGCTGGTCATCTGCGAGTTCAGCAGCCCGACCAACAAGGCGTTCCACACCGTCTACATGCAATATCTGATGCGCTCGCTGCCCGAGGTCGCCCGCCGTGTGTCGAGCAACCCGGAGGCGTACGTCTATCTCGCCGAGTCGATCCGGGCCTGGCCCGACCAGCCGGCGCTGGCCGCCCGGATCGCCGCGGCCGGCCCGTGGAGCCGGATCGGCTGGCGCAATTTGACCGGGGGAGTGGTGGCGCTCCACCGCGCGACCAAGGCCGCCTGACCTGTGGCGGGCCGGGCGCACGGGCGTACGGGAAGGCCTAAAGAGGGATAAAAAAGGCTTTTACCACGAAAAGCCGCACGGCCTGTTTGGCTCGGGTCATGACGACCTTCGGGCATCTCGAAGACACCGACATCGACATCGCGATCGACGAGCGCGACGCCGGCGAGCGTCGCGGCATGGAGCTGGCGACCCGGCTCCGGATGGTCGCCGCCGAAGACCCTGACCTGGCTCAGGAGCTGGTCGACAACCTGATCGTGGCGCTGGACCAGGCCATGGGCGGCAACTTCCGTGACTACCTCGACGGTGACGCGCGGCAGGCGGCCGACCGGGTGCTCACGCAGCGCGATTCATCCAGCCGAAACAGTTAGGGTTCCCTAACCCGAACGACCTTCAATGGCCGTCCTAGACTCCGACTTGGGCGTGCTTGTGAACTGTTTCACGAGCCGCTGCGAGACGGAGGTGTGGTGTGCGCAACCAAGTACCATCCGGACGAATAGCCGACGAGGCTGATGTCATAGTCGTCGGCGCGGGTCCGGGCGGATCCGCGGCGGCCTATCACATGGCTCGGCACGGGCTCAGAGTCCTGCTGCTGGAGAAGACCGAGTTCCCGCGCGAGAAGGTCTGCGGCGACGGGCTCACCCCGCGCGCCGTCCGCCAGCTCGTCCGGATGGGCGTCGACACCTCGGAAAAGGCCGGCTGGCTGCAGAACAAGGGTCTGCGGGTGATCGGTGGGGGCGTACGGCTGGAACTGGACTGGCCCGATCTGGCCAGCTTCCCCAACTACGGCCTGGTGCGGACGCGGCTCGACTTCGACGACATGCTGGCCAAGCGGGCCGTCGAGGCGGGTGTCGTGCTGCACACCAACACCAATGTGACCGGTCCGGTGCTCGACGAGGACGGGCACGCGATCGGCGTCGAGGCCAAGGTGGGCCCGGGCAAGGAGCCGGTCGAGTTCCGCGCGCCGCTCGTGGTCGCCGCCGACGGCGTCTCCGGCAAGCTCCCGATCGCGATGGGTCTGACCAAGCGCGACGACCGCCCGCTCGGGGTGGCCGTCCGGCGCTATTACCACTCGCCGGTCCGCGCCGACGACGATTACCTCGAATCGTGGCTCGAGCTGCGCAGCGCCAAGAACCGCGACGTCCTGCTGCCCGGCTACGGCTGGATCTTCGGCATGGGCGACGGCCGGGTGAACGTGGGCCTGGGCATCCTGAACAGCTCCGACGCGTTCGGCAAGACCAACTACCGCACGCTGCTGACTGACTGGCTGGCCGGGACGCCGGCCGACTGGGGCATGCGCGACGAGTCCAACGCGGACGGGCCGATCCTGGGGGCCGCCCTGCCGATGGGGTTCAACCGGGTGCCGCACTACACGCGTGGCCTGATGCTGGTCGGTGACTCGGGCGGCATGGTCAACCCGATGAACGGCGAGGGCATCGCCTACGCGATGGAGAGCGGCGAGCTGGCGGCCGAGGTCGCGGTTCAGGCGCTCGCGCGCCCGGCCGGGGCCGACCGCGAGCGGGCTCTCCGGGCGTACCCGTCGGAACTGAGTTTGCGGTTCGGCGGTTATTACCGTCTCGGTGGCGTATTCGTGAAGTTGATCGGGAACCCTCAGATCATGCGGATCGCCACCAAGCACGGGATGCCGCACCCGATGCTGATGCGGTTCGTTCTGAAACTGCTGGCCAACCTCACGGACCCGCGTGGGGGCGACAGCATGGACCGGATCATCAACGGTCTGACGAAGATCGCGCCGGCGGTATGAGCACCCCGCAGGCAAGTCGGATAATTCGGACGAATAGTGTGAACCGACTGAGTCTCCCCGCAGCGGAAAACCGAAAGAAACTAAACCGGGTAGTCGAGCAGGAGAATCAATGACGGTCAACCCATATGTCCCGATCGTCGGGTTGCTGATCCTCGGCGCGCTCTTCGCGTTGTTCTCGGTGTCGATCGCGCCCATCGTCGGCCCACATCGCTACAACCGCGCCAAACTCGACGCGTACGAGTGCGGAATCGAGCCGGCGCCGCAGCCGGTCGGGGGCGGCCGCTTCCCGGTCAAGTTCTATCTGACCGCGATGCTCTTCATCATCTTCGACATCGAGACCATCTTCCTGTACCCGTGGGCCGTCTCCTTCGGAGCGCTCGGCCTGTTCGGGTTCGTCGAGATGGTCCTCTTCATCCTCACCGTCTTCATCGCCTACACCTATGTGTGGCGACGCGGCGGACTCAACTGGGACTGATTCGCCATGGGTATCGAAGAGAAACTCCCTGCCGGGATCCTGCTCACCTCCGTCGAGAAGCTCTCGAACTGGGCGCGTAAGTCCTCGTTCTGGGGCGCGACCTTCGGTCTGGCCTGCTGCGCCATCGAGATGATGGCGGCCGGCGGCCCGCACTACGACCTGGGCCGCTGGGGCATGGAGGTCTTCCGGGCCTCGCCCCGCCAGGCCGACCTGATGATCGTCGCGGGCCGGGTGAGCCAGAAGATGGCGCCCGTCGTCCGCCAGATCTACGACCAGATGCCCGAGCCGCGCTCGGTGATCTCGATGGGCGTGTGCGCCTCGTCCGGCGGCATGTTCAACAACTACGCGATCGTGCAGGGCGTCGACCACATCGTGCCGGTCGACATCTACCTGCCCGGCTGCCCGCCGCGGCCCGAGATGCTGATCGACGCCATCCTCAAGATGCGCGAGAAGGTCATGGCGGCCCCGCTCGGCCCGAACGGCAAGAAGATGCTCGAGGCGCGCAAGGCCGAGGGCAAGATGCCGATCGTCGCCCCGGGCGCGATGCCGTCGTCGTACCGGGTCGACAAGGTCCGGCGTGCGGAGTGGACCCAGGCGGTCAAGGAAGGCCGCGAGGAACAGCTCCGCATCGAGAACTGGATGAAGCTTCAGCCGCACCTCCGGGAGGACGGCAAGTGAGTATCGAACCCACCAGCCCCGAGGGCGCCAACCTCGGTGCCCCGGCCCAGGTGCCGTCGAGCCCACAGAAGGGCATGTTCGGTATCACCGGCACCGGTGACGTGTCCGGCTTCGGTGGCCTGGTTCGCCCGCGCCACGAGGTGGTCGGCACGCCGAAGCCCTACGGCGGGTACTTCGACGAGGTCACCGACGCGCTCGAGGAGGCGTACCCGGGATTCGCCGACGCCATCGAGAAGGTGGTCGTCGACCGGGACGAACTGACGCTGCACATCGTGCCCGAGCGCCTCGCCGAGGTCGCGCAGATCATGCGGGACGACGAGTCGCTGCGGTTCGAGCTGTGCTCGTCGGTCTCCGGCGTGGACTACCTCAACAGCGACGCCCGCCGGCTGCACGTGACCTACCACCTGGCCTCGATGACCTACCGGCGGCGCGTACGGCTCGAGGTCGCCGTGCCGGTGGGCGGCAGCGTCCCGACCGTCACCAGCGTCTACCCGACCGCCGACTGGCAGGAGCGGGAGACGTACGACATGTTCGGGGTGATCTTCACGGGTCACCCGAACCTGACGCGGGTGCTCATGCCGGACGACTGGGAGGGCCACCCCCAGCGCAAGGACTACCCGCTCGGCGGCGTGCCCGTCGAGTACAAGGGCGCCGAGATTCCGCCTCCTGACCAGCGGAGGGTCTACCAATGACACAGTCCGGATACGCAAGCGAGCGCGAGACCACCGAGGGCCGGGTCTTCACGGTCACCGGCGGCGACTGGGACACCGTCACCGGCAGCATCGACCCGCTGAGCAACGAGAAGATCGTCGTCAACATGGGTCCGCAGCACCCGTCCACGCACGGCGTGCTGCGGCTGGTGCTGGAACTCGAGGGCGAGACGGTCACCGAGGTCCGGCCGGTCGTCGGCTACCTGCACACCGGTATCGAGAAGAACCTCGAATACCGCAACTGGACGCAGGGCACGACGTTCGTGACCCGCGCCGACTACCTGGCGCCGCTGTTCAACGAGGCCGGCTACTGCCTGGCGGTCGAGAAGCTGCTGGGCATCACCGACCAGATCACCGAGCGGGCCAACACGATCCGGGTGCTCTTCATGGAGCTCAACCGGATCTCGTCGCACCTGGTGTGGCTGGCCACCACGGGCATGGAGCTCGGCGCCATCTCGATGATGCTGTACGGCTTCCGCGAGCGTGAGTACATCCTCGACATCTTCGAGGAGACCAGCGGCCTGCGGATGAACCACGCGTACTTCCGCCCGGGCGGCGTGGCGCAGGACGTGCCGGAGTCGGCGATCAAGAAGATCCGCGACTTCCTGGTCTACCTGCCCAAGAAGCTCAAGGAGTACGAGGACATGCTCTCCGGCCAGATCATCTGGCAGGAGCGGACGAAGGGCGTCGCCGTTCTCGACGTCACCGGGTGCCTCGCCATGGGCGTCACCGGTCCCGTCCTGCGTGCCTCGGGCCTGGCCTGGGACCTGCGCAAGACGATGCCGTACTGCGGGTACGAGGACTACGAGTTCGACGTGCCGACCGCGACGACGGCCGACGTGTGGGGCCGGTACCAGGTGCGCCTGGCCGAGATCCGCGAGTCGCTCAAGATCGTGGAGCAGGCCCTCGACCGGCTCCGGCCCGGCCCGATCTTCGTGGCCGACAAGAAGATCGCCTGGCCCGCGCAGCTGGCGGTCGGGCTGGACGGCATGGGCAACTCGCTCGAGCACGTCGCCAAGATCATGGGCCAGTCGATGGAATCCCTGATCCACCACTTCAAGCTCGTGACCGAGGGCTTCCGGGTGCCGCCGGGCCAGGTCTACGTCGCGATCGAGCACCCGCGTGGTGAGCTGGGCGTGCACGCCGTCTCGGACGGTGGCACCCATCCCTACCGGGTCCACATGCGGGACCCGAGCTTCGTGAACCTCCAGGCCATCCCCGCGATGGCCGAAGGTGCGCTGCTGGCCGACGTGATCGCCGGCGGCGCGTCCCTGGACCCCGTGATGGGTGGGTGTGACCGCTAAATGTCCGATACCACGGTGGAACTGACCCCCGCCGCCGCCAAGCTCGCCGGTCTGCTGCCGCAGGCCCTCGAGATCATCGCCCGCTACCCGGCGGGGCGCAGCCGCTCGGCCCTGCTGCCGCTGCTGCACCTCGTTCAGACGGATGAAGGTTTCGTCAGCCCGACCGGCGTGGCCTTCTGCGCCGAAGTGCTGGGCATCAACAAGGCCCAGGTCGGCGCGGTCGCCACGTTCTACACCATGTACAAGCGCCGCCCGACCGGCGAATACCTGGTCAGCGTCTGCACCAACACGCTCTGCAACACGCTCGGCGGCCAGCAGGTCTACGACGAGCTGTCCGAGCACCTCGGCGTCGGGCACGACGAGACCACGGCCGACGGGCGGATCACGCTCGAGCACGCCGAATGCCTCGCGGCCTGCGACTACGCGCCGGTCGTGACGGTCAACTACGACTTCGCGATCGACGAGGCCACCCCGGAAGCCGCGGTCGGCATGGTCGACAAGCTGCGCAACGGCGAGGCGGTCACGCCCAGCCGGGGCGCGCGCGTCTGCTCGCTCAAGGAGATGCAGCTGCAGCTGGCCGGGTTCGCCGAACCGCGCGACGGTGCGGTCGCCGATGGCCTGGCCGGAGCGCCGACCCTGCGCGGCGTGACGCTGGCCCAGGAGCACGGCATCGCGGTCGCCGACTTCAACCCGGACACGCCGATCACCACCACGAAGCCGGCGCGCGAGGGCAAGACGACGCCCGCCAACCCGGCCGAGGCCGCCGGTGTGGCGTCCAACAAGCCCGCCGCCGACGCCAAGCCGGCCGGGGACAGCGTCGGTAACGAGGTGAAGAAGTGACTCAGCCACGGCGTGAGATTCTCGAGAAGCTGACCCCGGTGCTCACCAAGCGCTGGCTCTCGCCGGACGCCTGGAAGATCGGCGTCTACGAGCGGCTCGACGGCTACGCGGCCCTCCGCAAGGCCCTCGACGTCCACCCCGACGACCTGATCCAGCTGATCAAGGACTCGGGTCTGCGCGGCCGCGGCGGTGCGGGCTTCCCGACCGGTCTCAAGTGGGGCTTCATCCCGCAGGGCGACGGCAAGCCGCACTACCTCGTGATCAACGCGGACGAGGGCGAGCCGGGCACCTGCAAAGACCTGCCCCTGATGACGTACGACCCGCACTCGCTGATCGAAGGCGCGATCATCGCCTCGTACGCGATCCGCGCCAACCGGGCCTTCATCTACATCCGCGGTGAGGCCGTCCACGCCGCCCGCCGGCTGCGCAACGCGGTCGAGGAGGCGAAGGCCAAGGGTTACCTGGGCACGAACATCCTCGGCTCCGGCTTCGACCTGGAACTGATCGTGCACAGCGGTGCCGGCGCCTACATCTGCGGCGAAGAGACCGCGCTGCTCGACTCGCTCGAGGGCTTCCGCGGCCAGCCCCGGCTGCGCCCGCCCTTCCCGGCGATCGCGGGTCTCTACGCCAGCCCCACGGTGGTCAACAACGTCGGCACCATCGCCTCGGTGCCGTACATCGTGCTAGGCGGCCCGGCCTGGTGGAAGAGCATGGGCACGGAGAAGTCGTCCGGCCCGATGATCTATTCGCTGTCCGGCCGGATCGCCAACCCGGGCCAGTACGAGTGCGGCCTCGGCATCACCCTGCGCGAGCTGATCGAGATGGCCGGCGGCATGAAGCCCGGGCACAACCTGAAGTTCTGGACCCCGGGCGGATCGTCCACCCCGCTGCTCACGGCCGAGCACATCGACACCCCGATGGACTTCGAGGGGGTGGCCGCGGCCGGGTCGATCCTGGGCACCACGGCGATGCAGATCTTCAGTGACCAGGACTGCCCGGTCTATTCGACCTGGCGGTGGCTGGAGTTCTACCACCACGAGTCGTGCGGCAAGTGCACCCCGTGCCGCGAGGGCAACTACTGGATGGTGCGGACCTACCGCCGGATCCTCTCCGGTGAGGGCACGCTCTCCGACCTGGACACCCTCCAGGACACCGCCGACAACATCTTCGGCCGGTCGTTCTGTGGTCTCGGCGACGGCGCCGCGACCCCGGTGGTGTCGACGCTCAAGTACTTCCGCCAGGACTACCTGGACTACATCGAGGGCCGGACCGCTCCGCGGCTGTCCGCCAAGGCTCTGGTTGGAGCTCACTGATGACGGACGTAGCCAAGAAGACCGACACCGTCACGCTCACCATCGACGGCATCGAGGTCACCGCTGCGAAGGGCGAGCTGGTCATCCGGGTCGCCGAGCGGATGGGCATCGCGATCCCGCGCTTCTGCGACCACCCGCTGCTCGCCCCGGCCGGCGCCTGCCGCCAGTGCCTGGTCGACGTCGAGGGCCAGCGCAAGCCGGTCGCCTCGTGCACCCAGACCGTGGCCGAGGGGATGGTGGTGCGTACGCAGCTCACCTCCGAGGTCGCGGCCAAGGCGCAGGGCGGCGTGATGGAGCTGCTCCTGGCGAACCACCCGCTGGACTGCCCGACCTGCGACAAGGGCGGCGAGTGCCCGCTGCAGAACCAGGCGATGACCAACGGACGGTCCGACTCGCGCTTCAAGGAGCACAAGCGCGAGTACGAGAAGCCGATCCACATCTCCAGCCAGGTGCTGCTCGACCGCGAGCGCTGCATCCTGTGCCAGCGCTGCACCCGGTTCTCCGAAGAGATCGCCGGCGACAAGTTCATCGACCTGATGGACCGCTCGTCGGGCGAGCAGATCAACGTCTACCGGGACGACTTCTTCGGCGGTACGGGCACCGGGGACGGCCAGGTCGGCGAGGGCGAGGGTGACGTCGCCTTCAACTCGTACTTCTCCGGCAACACGATCCAGATCTGCCCGGTCGGCGCGCTGACCGGCGAGCAGTACCGGTTCCGCGCCCGCCCGTTCGACCTGGTCTCCACGCCCACCACCTGCGAGCACTGCGCGGGCGGCTGCTCGATGCGGGCCGACCACCGCCGGGGCAAGGTGCTGCGCCGCCTGGCCGGTGACGACCCGGCGGTGAACGAGGAGTGGAACTGCGACAAGGGTCGCTGGGGCTTCCAGTATCAGACCGCCTCCGACCGGATCATGACGCCGCAGCTGCGTGACCCGGCGACCGGTCAGCTGCGCGAGGCGTCCTGGAGCGAGGCCCTGCTGGCCGCGGCCGAAGGTCTCAAGGCGGCGACCGGCAACGGCGGCGTCGGGGTGCTGGCCGGTGGCCGGCTCACGGTGGAGGACGCGTACGCGTACGCGAAGTTCGCCCGGGTCGCCCTCGGCACCAACGACATCGACTTCCGGGCCCGCCCGCTCAGCGCCGAGGAGGCCGACTTCCTGGCCTCGTCGGTCGCCGGCATCTCCGACGTCACCTACACCGACGTCGAGAACGCCCCGTCGGCGGTGATTGCGGGCCTCGAGCCCGAGGAGGAGAGCGGCATCCTCTTCCTGCGGCTGCGCAAGGGTCACCTGCGCAAGAAGCTGCAGGTCACGGCGGTTGCCCCGTTCCTCACCCGCGGCTTCGACAAGATGGGCGCGGCACTGGTCGCGACCGTACCCGGCGACGAGGCCCGGGTGCTGGCCGAAGACCCGGCGGTCGCCGCGGCGCTGACCGCGCCCGGTTCGCTGCTGATCATCGGCGAGCGCCTGGCCACCGTGCCGGGTGCCCTGTCGGCGGCGGCGGCTCTGGCCGCGCGGACCGGAGCCCGCCTGGCCTGGGTGCCCCGCCGCGCCGGGGACCGGGGTGCGATCGACGCCGGCTGCCTGCCCAACCTGCTGCCCGGTGGCCGTCCGGTGAGCGACCCGGCGGCCCGGGCCGAGATCTCGCTGGCCTGGGACCTCGAAGCGGGCGGGCTGCCCAGCGCGCCCGGCCGCGACACCGACGCGATCGTCGCCGCGGCCGCCGCCGGTCAGCTCGGTGGCCTGCTGGTCGGCGGCGTCGACCCGGGTGACCTGGCCGACCCGCGACTGGCCGAGCAGGCGCTCGACAACGCCGGCTTCGTGGTCAGCCTCGAGCTGCGGCAGAGCGCGGTCACCCGCCGCGCCGACGTGGTGCTCCCGATCGCTCCGGCGGCCGAGAAGGCCGGCACCTACCTCAACTGGGAGGGCCGGCTGCGGTCCTTCGGCGTGGTGCTCCCGACCACGGCGATGACCGACGGCCGCGTGCTCGAGGCGATCGCCGCGCTGATGGAGGTCTCACTAGGCACCGGGGACGTGATGGCGATCCGCCGCGAGCTGGGCGCCATGCCGGCCAGCAAGGCGCCTCGCCCGTCGGCCCCCGCGGTCGCCGCGGAGACCCGGCCCGAGCCCGGCGAGCACGAGGCCGTGCTCGCGACCTGGCACCACGCGATCGACAACAGCTCGCTGCTCGACGGCGACCCGGTCCTGGCCGGCACCGCGCGGCCGCCGGTGGCGCGGATCGGCAAGGACCTGGCCGAGTCGCTGGGCGTGGTCGACGGTGACGCGATCACCGTCGGCACCGACCGCGGCGCGATCACCCTGCCGGCCGCGGTCACCGACCTGCCGGCCCGTGTGGTGTGGCTGCCCACCAACTCGCCCGGCTCGTCCGTCG
Organism: Paractinoplanes bogorensis; assembly: GCF_018829635.1. Taxonomy (GTDB): domain Bacteria; phylum Actinomycetota; class Actinomycetes; order Mycobacteriales; family Micromonosporaceae; genus Actinoplanes; species Actinoplanes bogorensis. Next base: position 363,898 of record NZ_JAHKKG010000009.1, on the reverse strand, counting down.
GACGCAGCCTCGGCGTCACCGCGGGTGCGGTCGTCCGGCTCTCCGCCGGTTCGACCGGCCCGATCCTCGCGGCCTCGGAGGCCTCGGCATGACCGACATGGTGCTGGCGGCGCACGCCGTCGACCCGACCCTCCAGACGTTCGAGAACGACGTCTGGTGGATCTCGCTGATCAAGCTGCTCGGCGTCTTCGTCCTGCTGCTCCTGCTGACGCTCTTCACGATCGTCTACGAGCGCAAGGTCGTGGCCCGGATGGCGGTGCGGCCCGGCCCCAACCAGGTCGGGCCCAAGGGGTGGCTGCAGAGCCTCACGGACGGCGTCAAGTTGCCGTTCAAGGAAGAGATCATCCCGAAGACAGCCGACAAGGTCGTCTACTTCATCGCCCCGGTGATCTCGGCGACGGTGGCGTTCACCGCGTTCTCCGTCATCCCGTTCGGCGGCGTGGTGAACATGTTCGGCCAGCAGACGGCGCTGCAGCTGACCGACGTGCCGGTCTCGGTGCTGGTGCTGCTCGCCTGTTCGTCGATGGCCGTCTACGGTGTCGTGCTCGCGGGCTGGGCCTCCGGCTCGACGTACCCGCTGCTGGGTGGTCTGCGGTCGAGCGCCCAGATGATCTCGTACGAGGTCGCCATGGGTCTTTCGATCGTCGCGGTCTTCATGACGGCCGGGACGATGAGCACCTCGCAGATCGTGGCGGCGCAGGCCCACGGCAACCCGGTGACGATCTTCGGCTGGGAGGCCACGGCCCCCGGCTGGTACGCCGTCCTGCTGCTCCCGAGCTTCATCATCTACTGCATCGCGGCCGTCGGTGAGACCAACCGCGCCCCGTTCGACCTGCCCGAGGCGGAGTCCGAGCTGGTCGGCGGTTTCCACACCGAGTACTCGTCGTTCAAGTTCGCGCTGTTCTTCCTGGCCGAGTACATCAACATGATCACCGTCTCGGCGTTCGCGACCACGCTGTTCCTCGGCGGATGGCGGGCACCCTGGCCGATCACCTGGTTCTGGGACGGCGCGAACGGCGGCTACTGGCCGCTGATCTGGTTCTTCGCCAAGGTGCTGATCCTGCTCTTCGGCTTCATCTGGCTGCGGGCGACCCTGCCCCGCATGCGCTACGACCAGTTCATGCGGTTCGGCTGGAAGGTCCTCATCCCGGTCAACCTGGTGTGGATCCTCTTCCTGAGCTACATCAAGGTCGCCAACAACGAGTTCTCCACGCAGGTCAAGTGGTTGTCGATCGTCGGCATCGTCGTCGTGATCCTGCTGATCGCCATGCTCTGGCCGGCCGCCCGCAAGCCGAGACAGATCTCCATCGAGGAAGAACTGGCGTCCCGGCCACCGGGCAGTTTCCCGGTGCCACCCATGGACCTGCAGGTTCCCCCCAGTCCACGCGCCCGCCGGGCCGTGGCCGAGCGTGCTCCGGCCACGGTCGGCGGAGACTCCGCCGAAGAAAACAAGGAGGTGTGACGTGGGTACGTTCACCGGCTCCTTCAAGGGCTTCGGGGTGACCTTCGCGCACATGTTCCGCAAGGTCATCACGACCGACTACCCGTTCACGCCACCGACGCCGGCGCCGCGCTACCACGGGCGGCACATCCTCAACCGGCACCCGGACGGCCTCGAGAAGTGCATCGGCTGCGAGCTGTGCGCCTGGGCCTGCCCGGCCGACGCGATCTATGTCGAGGGCGCCAACAACACCGACGAGGAGCGCTTCTCGCCGGGTGAGCGCTACGCCGGCATCTACCAGATCAACTACGCCCGCTGCATCTTCTGCGGGCTCTGCATCGAGGCCTGCCCGACCCGTTCGCTGACCATGAGCAACGAGTACGAGCTGGCCCGCGACAGCCGGCAAGACCTGATCTTCACCAAGAAGGAACTGCTGGCCCCGCTGCTGCCCGGCATGGAGCAGCCGCCGCACCCGATGCGCCTGGGCGAGACCGACAAGGACTACTACGTCGGCGCGCTCAGCAACCCGGGCACGTCGGCCGGCGCCGAGCGGGCCCCGTGGGCGACCAACGAAGAGTCGGACGCCAGCGGCGGAGCCGCGAAGGAGGGCGTGTGATGGACCACGTCTCCACCGGCGAAGCCGTCGCCTTCTGGATCCTCGGCACGCTCGCGGTGATCGGCGCGCTCGGCATGGTGCTGGCCCGCAACGCGGTCCACTCCGCGCTCTGGCTCGTCGTGACGATGCTCTGCCTGGGTTTCCTGTACGTGGTCAACTCGGCGCCGTTCCTGGGCGCGGTGCAGATCATCGTCTACACCGGCGCGATCATGATGCTGTTCCTGTTCGTGCTCATGCTGGTCGGCCGGGACGCCTCGGACTCGCTGATCGAGACGTTGCGCGGCCAGCGGGTCGCGGCGGTCATCCTCGGCGTCGGCCTGGCCGCGCTGATCGGCACCGGCCTGGCCCGCTCGCTCGGCGACGCCACAGCGGTCGGACTGACCGAGGCCAACGCGGACGGCAACGTCCAGGGCCTGGCCTCGCTGCTCTTCACCCGCTACGTCTTCGCCTTCGAGGTCACCTCGGCGCTGCTGATCACCGCCGCCGTCGGCGCGATGATCCTGGCCCACGTCGAGAAGGCCAAGGAGGACAAGGTCGACCAGTTGACCCGGATGAAGGAGCGGTTCCGCCCGGGCAACTACCCCGGCCCCAAGGCCGGCCCCGGCGTCTACGCCAACACCATGTCGGTCGCCGCCCCCGCGCGGCTGCCCGACGGTAACGGCGCCGAGCGCAGCATCTCCCCGATCCTGCCCATCCGTGAACTCACCGCGGATGAGGCGGCACCGAAGGGAACTGAGAAGTGACTCCCGACTATTACCTGGTGCTGGCCGCGATCCTGTTCACCATCGGAGCGGCCGGGGTGCTGGTCCGCCGGAACGCGATCGTGCTGTTCATGTGCATCGAGCTCATGCTCAACGCCGCGAACCTCGCGCTGGTCACCTTCAGCCGCATCAACGGCAGCCTCGACGGCCAGATCATCTCGTTCTTCGTGATGGTCGTGGCCGCCGCCGAGGTCGTGGTGGGTCTGGCGATCATCATGTCGATCTTCCGTACGCGGCGCTCGGCGAGCGTCGACGACGCGAACCTTCTGAAGTACTAAAGGGGCCTTCACCGTGGAATCAACAGTGGAGTACGCCCCCGCGACGGGGACGCTGAGCGGCATCTGGCTGCTGGTGGCCATCCCGCTCGTCAGCGCGGCGATCCTGCTGCTGCTCGGCAAGCGGGCCGACAAGTGGGGGCACTGGCTGGGCGTCCTCGCCGTGGCCGCGTCGTTCGTGCTCGGGCTGATCTTCTTCTTCAGCCTGCGGGGGCTCGACGCCGAGAGCCGGGCCGCTCAGCTGAGCATGTGGGACTTCATCGCCGTGGGGAACCTGCATGTCGACTTCGGCCTGCTGTTCGACCCGCTGGCCGGCGTCTTCGTCCTGCTGATCACGGGCGTCGGCTCGCTGATCCACCTGTACGCGGTCGGCTACATGGAGCACGACCCGGGCCGGCGCAAGTTCTTCGCCTACTTCAACCTCTTCGTCGCCGCGATGTTGCTGCTGGTCCTCGGCAACAACTACGTGATGCTGTACTTCGGCTGGGAGGGCGTGGGTCTCGCGTCGTACCTGCTGATCTCGTTCTGGTACACCCGGCCGTCCGCGGCCACCGCCGGCAAGAAGGCGTTCCTGATGAACCGGGTCGGCGACGCCGGCCTGGCCATCGGCATCTTCCTGATGTTCGCCACGCTCGGCACCACCCAGTACGACGAGGTCTTCAGCAACGTCAGCGCCCTGAGCTCGACCACGGTGCTGGTCCTGGGCCTGCTCCTGCTGCTCGGCGCGGCCGGCAAGTCCGGTCAGTTCCCGCTGCACGCCTGGTTGCCCGACGCGATGGAGGGCCCGACCCCGGTCTCCGCCCTGATCCACGCGGCCACGATGGTCACCGCGGGCGTCTACCTGATCGCCCGCTCCAACGCGATCTTCACCGCGAACACGGTGCTGCAGACGGTCGTGGTCAGCGTCGGCGCCCTGACGCTGCTGATGGGCTGCATCATCGGCGCCGCCAAGGACGACATCAAGCGGGTGCTGGCCTGGTCGACGGTCAGCCAGATCGGCTACATGTTCCTCGGCGTCGGGCTCGGCGGCGGGGCGTACGCGCTGGCGATCATCCACCTGCTGGCGCACGGCTTCTTCAAGGCCAACATGTTCCTCGGCGCCGGCTCGGTGATGCACGGCATGCACGACCAGGTGGACATCCGGCGCTTCGGCGGCCTGCGCAAGTACATGAAGTGGACCTGGCTCACCTTCATGATGGGCTGGCTCGCGATCATCGGTATCCCGCCGCTGTCCGGCTACTTCTCCAAGGAGCCGATCATCGCGGCGGCCTTCGAGCGCGGCGACTGGACCTCCTGGATGTACGGCGGTGCGGCGCTGCTCGGTGCCGGGCTGACCGCCTTCTACATGACGCGCCTGTTCGTGCTCACGTTCCACGGGCCGGAGCGCTACACCGAGGACAACAAGCATCCGCACGAGTCGCCGTTCATCATGACCGTGCCCCTGATGCTGCTGGCCCTCGGCTCGATCGGGGCCGGCTGGCTGCTCTCCACTTCGGTGCCGAGCTGGCTGGAGCCGGTCTTCGGGGCCGAGGAGGCGCATCACGAGGCGGTCATCCCGCACTCGTTGATCACCATCCTCGGTCTGGTCGTGACGGTGCTGGGTGCGGGCCTGGCCTGGTCGATGTTCCGGCGGGGCACGGCGCTCGAGCCGCAGCCGGCCGGGGTCGTGGTCACCGCGGCCCGCCGCAACCTCTACACCGACGCGATCAACGAGGCGGTGTTCGAGCGTCCCGGCATCTACCTCACCCGGGCGCTGGTCTACCTCGACAACAAGGGCATCGACGGGGTGGTCAACGGCATCGCGGCCGGCATCGGCGGCAGCTCCGGCCGTCTGCGGCGGCTGCAGACCGGCTTCGTTCGCTCGTACGCCCTCTCCATGCTCACCGGTGCCGTTCTTGTCGTCGGCGCCTTCCTCGCGATCCAGCTTGGGTGGTTGGCGTGACCGACTTTCCGTTCTTGTCCATCCTGACGGTGCTGCCGCTGGTCGGCGCCCTCGTCGTGGCCCTCATCCCGCGCCAGCGGGCCGAGCTGGCCAAGACGATCGCGCTCGTCTGGTCGCTGGTCGTCCTGGTGCTCAGCATCGTCATGTGGATCGCGTTCAAGGTGGGCGGCGACCGCTTCCAGTTCCGCGAGTCGTACGCCTGGATCCCGTCCTGGGACGCCCGGTTCACGTTCGCCGCGGACGGCATCGCGCTGGTGATGCTGATGCTGATCGCGATCCTGTTCCCGGTCGTGATCCTGGCCTCCTGGCACGACGTCGAGAAGAGCAACCGCTCCGCCCCGGCCTACTTCGCCCTGCTGCTGGCCTTCGAGTTCACGATGATCGGCGTCTTCGCGGCCGCCGACATCTTCCTGTTCTACGTGTTCTTCGAGGTCATGCTCATCCCGATGTACTTCATCATCGGGTCGTTCGGCGGTCAGCGGCGCCAGTACGCGGCGGTCAAGTTCTTCCTCTACAGCCTGGTCGGCGGTCTGTTCATGCTGGCCGCCGTGATCGGGCTCTGGGTGGTCGGCGGCAACACGTTCGACTGGGCCAAGCTGGCCGAGGCGGCCGGGTCCATCGACCAGAACACCGCCCGGTGGCTGTTCCTCGGCTTCTTCGTCGCGTTCGCGATCAAGGCGCCGTTCTTCCCGTTCCACACCTGGCTGCCGGACGCCGGTGGTGCGGCTCCGGCCGGTGCCGCCGCGCTGCTCGTCGGCATCATGGACAAGGTCGGCACGTTCGGCATCCTGCGCTACTGCCTCTCGCTCTTCCCGGAGGCGTCGCGCTGGTTCGCCCCGGCCGCCCTGGTGCTCGGCGTCATCGGGATCATCTACGCCGCCCTGCTCGCGGTCGGCCAGAACGACCTCAAGCGCCTGGTGTCGTACACGTCGATCGCCCACTTCGGCTTCATCGGCATCGGCATCTTCGCGTTCACCACCCAGGCCGGCACCGGCTCGGTGCTCTACATGGTCAACCACGGCCTGGCCACCGGCCTGCTGTTCATCGTGGTCGGCATGTTCGTCGCCCGCCGCGGTTCGGCCCTGGTCAGCGACTTCGGCGGCGCCGGCAAGATGGTCCCGGTGCTCGCCGGGGTGCTCTTCTTCGCCGGTCTGGCCTCGCTGGCCCTGCCCGGCACGGCGCCCTTCATCAGCGAGTTCCTCGTGCTGATCGGCACCTTCACCGTGCACCCGGCGTACGCGGTGGTGGCGACGACCGGAATCATCCTGGCCGCCGCGTACGTGCTCTGGATGGTGCAGCGCACCACGCAGGGCACCCTGAATCCGGCCCTCGCCGAGGTGCCGGAGATGAAGAAGGACATCACGCTCCGCGAGAAGGTCGTGGTGGCCCCGCTGATCCTGCTGATCCTCCTGCTCGGCTTCTATCCCAAGCCGGTCACCGACGTGATCAACCCGGCGGTGCAGGCGACCATGCAGGACGTCGGCGTGCAAGATCCGGGCCCGACGTCGGTCGTCGCTAACGAAAGGGTGGCGCGCTAGCCATGGGAGACCTGAAACTGCCCGGCATCGACTACGGCGCGCTGCTGCCGATGTTGATCCTGTTCGGGGCGGCGGCCGTCGGCATCCTGATCGAGGTGTTCACTCCCCGCCGGTCGCGTCACGCGATCCAGCTGACCGTCGCGTTCCTGGCCGTCACGGCCTCGTTCGTGGCCGTGATCGTCCAGCACAGCACCCGCAAGATCACGATCGGCGGCGCGGTCGCGGTCGACGGCCCGACCGTCTTCCTGCAGGGTGCGCTGCTCGTGCTCGGCGCGGTCTCGCTGATGCTGATCGGGGAGCGCTCGATCGAGCGGGGCGGCCCGTTCGTCTCGCAGGCGGCGATCACCGTGGGGTCGCAGAAGGACGTCAAGCAGGCGGGTGACCAGCCCGGCATGACCGAGGTCTACCCGCTGACCCTGTTCGCGCTCGGCGGCATGCTGCTCTTCGTCGCCGCCAACGACCTGCTCACCATGTTCATCGCGCTCGAGGTCTTCTCGCTGCCGCTCTACCTGCTGTGCGCGCTGGCCCGCCGCCGTCGCCTGCTCAGCCAGGAGGCCGCGCTCAAATACTTCCTGCTCGGCTCGTACGCCTCCGCGTTCTTCCTGTTCGGCGTCGCGCTGGTCTACGGCTTCTCCGGCGGCATCTCGCTCAGCGCGGTGCACGACGCGGTGGCCAACCCGGAGCGCAGCCAGGTGCTGCTCTACGCCGGCCTGGCCATGATCGCGATCGGTCTGCTCTTCAAGGCGGCCCTCGCCCCGTTCCACGTGTGGACGCCGGACGTCTACCAGGGCGCGCCGACGCCGATCACCGCCCTGATGGCGGCCTGCACCAAGGTCGCCGCGTTCGGTGCCCTGCTTCGGATCCTGTACGTCGCGTTCGACGGCGTGCGCTGGGACTTCCAGCCGGTGCTGGGTGCCATCGCGGTGCTGACGATGCTGGTCGGCGCCGTGCTGGCGGTCACCCAGACCGACATGAAGCGCCTGCTGGCCTACTCCTCGGTCGCGAACGCGGGCTACCTGCTGGTCGGCGTCCTCGCGCTCAACGAGGAGGGCCTCAGCAGCACGATGTTCTATCTGGTGGCGTACGGCTTCTCGGTGCTGGCCGCCTTCGGCATCGTGACCCTGGTGCGCGACGCCGACGGAGAGGCGACCCACCTCGCCCGGTGGGCCGGTCTGGGGCGCAAGAGCCCGCTCTTCGCCGCGACCTTCACGTTCATCCTGCTGGCCTTCGCCGGTATTCCGCTGACCAGTGGCTTCACGGCCAAGTTCGCGGTCTTCGGCGCGGCGGTCACGGGCGGGCAGACCTGGCTGGTCGTCTTCGGCGTGATCACCAGCATGCTGCTGGCCTTCCCCTACCTGCGGGTGGTCGTGCTGATGTGGCTGTCCGAGCCGAACGAGTCGACGCCTACGGTGTCGATCCCGGGCTTCCTGACCTCGGCCGCGCTGGTCATCGGGGTGGTCGCCACGTTCGCCCTGGGCGTCGTGCCGGCTCCGCTGATCGACCTGACGCGAGATGCGGCGCAGTTCGTCCGCTGACGGCTTATGCAAAAGGCCCCGGGGGATCCCGGGGCCTTTTTCGTTCGCTCGGCGCGTGAGCTTTCGGCTCGCTGCGGCTCGGCTCGCGGCGTGGGCTCAGCTCGTGCGGTCGGCGATGAAGTCGCAGAGCGCGGCCATGGCCTGCTTCGCCGAGCCGTCGGGCAACGGCGCCAACCTGGCCCGGGCCTCTTCGGCGTAGCTCCGCACGGTCTCCCGCGCCTTCTTCATCGCGGCCGACTCGCGCAGCAGGCCGAGCGCCTCGGCGTGCAGGGCGTCGTCGGTGATCGGCCCGGCCGACAGCAGCTCGCGCAGCCGCGCGTCGGTGTCGTCGCCGGCCAGCGCGTAGAGCACCGGCAGGGTCGGCACCCCCTCGCGCAGGTCGGTGCCCGGGGTCTTGCCTGACTGCACCGACTCGGACGCGATGTCGAGCAGGTCGTCGGAGAGCTGGAACGCCACGCCGATGGTCTCGCCGTAGCCGGCCAGCGCGTCGACGTATTCGGCCGGGGCGCCGGAGAACATGCCCCCGAAGCGGGCCGAGGTGGCGAACAGCGATGCCGTCTTCTCGGCGATCACGTGCAGGTAATGCTCGATCGGGTCGGAGTCGCGCGGGCCGACCGTCTCGGCGATCTGACCGTGCACCAGCCGGGCGAACGTGCGCGCCTGCAGGTGCACCGCCTCGGGGCCGAGGGAGGCCGCGATGTCGGCCGCACGGGCGAACAGATAGTCGCCGACCAGGATCGCCACCGAGTTGCCCCAGCGGGCGTTGGCGCTGGGCGCGCCGCGGCGTACGAGAGCCTCGTCCATGACGTCGTCGTGATAGAGCGTCGCCAGGTGGGTCAGCTCGACCACGTTGGCCGCGGCGATGATCTCGGGGGCGTCGGGGTCGCCGAACTGGGCCCCGAACGCGACCAGGATCGGCCGGATCCGCTTGCCGCCCGCGTCGGCGAGATGGCGTGCGGCCTCGGCCACCAGCGGGTCGGCACTGGCGACGTTGTCGCGCAGCGCGTCCTCCACGGCGGCCAGCGTTGCCGACACCCGGGCATCGATCGCGGGATCGATGTCGAGGCCGAGCGACGACAGCGTCATTTCCCCAGTGCTCACCACGCTTTCACGATGCCACATGAGTCCGGCGACCACGGCCTAGGGGTGGCGACGTTTAAGCCGGTTAAACCGGGTGCGCGGCCCTAGGCAGGCTTTATGACAGGAGTGTGACGGCGCAGCAGGTGACTGCCGAGCAACATGGCACCCGCGGCGGCCAGCATCGCCACCGCGGCCACCACCCACATCGTCGGATAACTGGTCGTCGTGGCCACCGCGCCCAGTCCGAGCGGTCCCACGCATCCGCCCGCGTAGACCCCGGTCTGGGTGATAGAGGTGGCCGCGGCCGGCGCCTGCGGATGCAGCCGGACCACCGCGAAGTTCATCAGCCCGGGCCAGGACCATCCGAACCCGAAGCCGAGCACCACTCCGGCGACCAGCGGGAGCCCGCCCGGCACGGCGAGCAGCCCCAGCCCGACCGCGCCGGTCACCAGCAGCCCGGCGATGACCGCGATCGAGCTGTCCGGCCGGCGGTCGGCGAGCCAGCCGCCGAGGATTCGCGCGGTCACGCAGACCGCGCTACCCAGCGTGAGGGCCAGTCCGGCCGGGCCCGGTGCGATACCGCGAGCGACCGCCGAGTCGACCAGGAAGGTGCCCAGCGCGTTGGCCGACGCCCCCGCGAGGGTGGCACCCACCCCGACGACGATCAATGCGCCCGTCGCCTGTTTCGCGCCTTTGGCCGCTTTCTTGTGAAGCGCGGGTGGCTCGGCGGGCACGAGGAACAGGGCCCCCGCGGCCAGCACCGCCACGAAGACGAACGCCCACCGCCAGCCCAGGGTCAGCGCGATGACCGGCACGGATGCACCGGACAGCAGCGTGGCCACCGGGATGGCGGCCTGCTTGATGCCGAACGAGAGCCCCTGCCGTCGCGGCGGCACGTGCCGCGACAGCGTGGTGTTGCTGGCGAGCTGGCCCATCGCGTTGGCCCCGGCGCCGAGGGCCAGGATCGCGATGAGACTCCACAGTGAAGTGGCGAACGCCGCCACGCCCAGCAACGAGGCCGACGCCAGCGCGATCCCGGCCCGGGACACCCGCGTGGCGCCGAAGCGCTCGACCAGGTGGCCGGCCGGAACCGAGGCGAGCGCGCTGGCACCGAAGTAGGCCGACACGGCGAGACCGAGCCCGGCCGGCGAGAACTCGAGCTCGTCGCCGATCTGCACGGCGAGCCCACCGACCAGGAACACCGGCACGCTGACCGCGATCGTCGTGGTCAGGGCTCCCGCTGCGGCCCGGAATGCGCTGGTGGGCGAGCTCGGATGCATCCTCGGCACACTATGTCAGCAGAATGCATCCGAGCGCGCTGAGTGCTAATGACCACACGGCTCGTGTAAATCGACCGTGATCCACACGCTTTTGGCATTCCATCGGAGGAAGATTATTCATATGGTGTAAGTCCCTGGCGTCGGAGGTAGCTGTGCGCGACCCCCTGGCGGAGCCGTCCGATCTGATCCGGAGCGTGTCACGCGCTTTGCGCGTACTCGAGTCGGTAGGCCGGGCACCCCGCGGACTCACCGTGAAGCAGATAGCGCGGCGATGCGAGTTGACCGTCGCGACGACCTATCACCTTGTGCGGACTCTGGCCTACGAGGGTTACGTGATCCGCCGTGAGGACGGCACGTACATCGTGGGTCTGGAGATCGCCGACCGCTACCGCGAGCTGGTCTCGGCCTTCCGCGGGCCGCCCGCGGTCGGTGAGGCGTTGCGGCGCGCGGCCCTCGACAGTGGCTACAGCCACTACCTGGGCCGGTTCGTCGGCGGCCGGATAGCGGTGACCGCGTCGGCCGAGGGGGCACGCTCCCCGTTCATCGACGACATGTCGCCCGGCTTCGACGAGGGTGGTCACGCGACCGCGCTCGGCAAGGCCCTGCTGGCCACCCTCACTCCGGATCAGCGGGCGCGTTATCTGCGCGACTACGGCATGCGGGCGTTCACCCCGGCCACCCTCACCACGCCCGAGGCGCTCGAGGCTGACCTCGCGGCCGGTGAGCGGCGCGGCATGCAGCTCGAGATGGGCCAGTTCCGGCAGGGCTTGGCCTGCGCGTCGGTGCTGGTCATCGCCGATCGTGACATCGAGCGGCGGCTGGTGCTGGCGTGTGCGCTGCCGGCCGCCGAGATGCTCACCTCGGCGCGGGTCGTCCGGGCCAAACTGACCGCCGCCGCGCGCAATGTCGCCGAAGCGCTGTCCGCCGGGGAATCCGCCACGGCCTGACATGCAGACCTAAGACTCCGTTGAACCTCCGGCGCATCCCTCACGTAAAGCAGGGTGCAAGGGGGATATCGGCGGAGGGTGGTGACGGGTGCACTGCGAGCACGAGCACGACGACGGGGCGTACGTGCTGGGCGCCCTGTCGCCGGCGGAACGCGCGGCCTACGAGGGTCATCTGGCGACCTGTTCGTTCTGCCGCGAGGCGGTGGCCGACATCTCGGCCCTGCCCGACCTGCTGTCCCGGCTCGACGCGCGGGAGTTCGCGAAACTCCTCGACCCGTCGCTGACCAGCGGTGACGGTCATCCCGGGGCGGCCTTCCGCGACTGGGCGACCAGCGAGTGGGCCACCCTGTCGGCCGAGGCGAAGCGTGGCACGCCGTCTTCTTCGGCGCCTGACGGTCGTCGCGGCAAGAAAACCAGGTCAAAGGCTTTCCGCGTACGGGTTATGAGCAGCGCGGCGGCCGTCGTGCTGGTGGCGCTCGTCGCCGTCGGAATCCTCGCGTGGACGCGGGACAACGCCGCTCCCGCCGCCGGACCGACCGGCCCGGCCACCGCGATGACCGCCGTCCAGAGCTCGTCCCCGGTGACCGCTTCGGTGCGACTGACCAGCACCTCCGGCGGCACCAAGGTCGACCTGCTCTGCTCCTACAGCGCGGCCGCCTCTCGTCCCTACACGTTCCGGCTGATCGCGTACGGGCCCGACGAGCAGAAGGAGCAGCTCGGCTCCTGGCAGGCCACGCCCGGCGCCGAGTTCTCGATGCCCGGCGTCACCCACTTCGGCCGCGACGCCCTGTCCCGGCTCGAACTGGTGCAGTTCGACGGAAAGGTGCTGCTCGCCTACGACGTCCCCTGACCTGTTGATTCCAGGTCAGCGGGGTGGCAGGGTAGCGGCCGGTTCGACGGTGGCGGCCGTCGGATCGGCCGCTGTCTCCCCTTTCCCGGGGCGGCGGCGCAGCGCGTCGATCGTGAAGATGATGAGCGCCACCCACACCAGGGCGAAACCGGCCAGGCGGGCCGGCGGCATCGGCTCGTGATAGATCAGCAGGCCGACGGCGAGCTGCAGGATCGGCGCGATGTACTGCAGGATGCCGATCCCGACCATCGGCACGCGGTTGGCGGCCGATGCGAACAGCAGCAGCGGCAGAGCCGTGGCCAGCCCCGAAAAGATCATGAGCACGGTATGGGTGGCCGACACATGCCCGAACTCGGCCCGGCCCGCGGCCATCAGCCAGGTCAGATAGCCGAGCGCGGGAATGGCCAGCACGCTCGACTCGACGAACAGGCCCTGGGCGGGCGGCACCGACAGGCGCTTCTTGACCAGGCTGTACGTGCCGAAGCTGCCGGCCAGGATCAGCGCGATGTACGGCAGGTGGCCGTAGTCGATGGTCAGCACGACGACCGCGACGGCGCCGACCCCCACCGCGACCCACTGCAGCAGATAGACCCGCTCACGCTGCACGGTCACGCCCAGAAGCACCAGGACCAGCGGCGTGATGAAGTAGCCGAGCGCCGTTTCGACGACCCGATCCGAGTTGACGCCGTAGATGTAGGCGCCCCAGTTGAACGCGATGAGGACGGCGGCCAGCGCAAGACCGCCGAGGAGCCTGGGGCTGCGCACGAGCCGGCGGACGAACCCCCAGTTCCGGATGATCGAGAGCAGCAGACTGACGAACACGACCGACCAGATCACCCGGTGGGCCAGGATCTCCAGCGGTGACGCGGGCTGCAGGTGCTTGAAGTAGATCGGGAAAAATCCCCACAACACGTACGCACCGATGCCGTAGAGATATCCACGCCGCTCGTCGCTCATGCCCTCACCGTAAGGTTTCGAGCGTGTTTCACCCCTTGCCTATGGCCCACCTCACGGCCGCATCCCGCCCCGGGACGCAGCAAGCCCGGCCGTGACGCCTGGGCAGGAGTCGCGACCGGGCATTCAGGCGGTTGTCAGTCGTCGCCGCCGTCGGGGACGAGCATGTTGAGCAGCCAGCTCACGACGCCGACGAGCAGCGCGCCGAGGACGGCGCTCGGCCAGAAGTCGTCCACGTGGAACGGCAGGTCGAACTGACCGGCGATCCAGCTCGTCAGCAGGAAGAGCGCGCCGTTGACGACCAGCGCGATCAACCCGAGCGTCAGCACGTAGAACCCGCAGCCGACCACCTTGATGATCGGCCGGAGTACCGCGTTGATGACGCCAAAAATGACCGCGACGATCAGCAGCGTGATGATCTGCTCCGACACCTTGTCGGTGGTCAGCTGAATCCCGTCGATCAAGACGGTGGCCAGCCACAACGAGAACGCGGTGATCAGAAGCCGAATGATGAGGCCCATGGCCCGGAATGGTGTCACGATCACGCCACTCCCGGCCGCGACACACCCCGATCTTGTCGATGCCGTTGCCGAAACCACGACATATCGCTCGGCGCCATCGCGGCCGTGCCGCTCGGGCCGTGCCGCGTCGGCCGTGCCGCGTCGGCCGCGCCATCTTGGCCGTGCCTCGTCGGCCGAGATGCATCTCGGCCGCGCCATCGCTGCGGTGCCGCCCCGGCCGCGCTGTGCCGCCCCTGCCGTGCCGTGCCGCGTCGGCCCGCGTCGTGCCGCGTCGGCCGCGTCGTGCCGCGTCGGCCGCGCCATCGCTGCCTTGCCGCCCCGGCCGTGCCGTGCTGCGTCGGCCGTGCCGCTGGTGTTGGCTGCGGTCTCGGTCAGCGGCCGGGCGGGCCGACCAGTTGGGCCTCGATCGGGGTGTGGGCCAGCGCCGCCCAGCGGACGGCCCGGCGGTTGACGACGCCCACCATGTCGGGGCGGATCCGCGTCATCCACTGGGCCACCTCGCCCAGACCCAGCGCGCCCCCGAGCAGTGTCGCCTCCTCGGGACGCAGCGGCTGCAGGATCAGCAGGTCGGCCCGCGAGGCCACGTCGACGTCGACGGCCGAGAACTCGTCGCGGACCACCAGCGTCGCCTGCCAGCCATCGCCGGGGCGGTTGTCGGCGCCGACCGGGCCGATGTCGACCACGACCAGAAGTGGATGCAGAGCCGAGCCCGGTGCGATCTCGACCGCGCGACCGGGCGGGACGACGGCGATCGACTCACCGGGCACGGCCGCGCCCCGGACGAACGGCTCCCACGCCCGCGGACGCGCCGTCTGCACCACCACTCGCGCGCCCAGGGCCATCGCCCGGAGCGCGACCAACTGGGCGCAGCGCACCCCGCCGACGAGCAGGGCCCGGGTCTGCTCGGGACGGAACAGCCGGATCACGACCGGGTTGCCGTGGCGGTTGCGACCCAGCATCAGCCCCGACGTGCCGACCGGCAGGTGCAGCCCCTCGAGCAGTTCGGCCGGCTGGACCCCGTCGGGCGCCATGCCGGGGACGCCGCTCGGCGCACCGCCCAACGGCAGCGTCGCGAGCAGGCCCTGCAGATGTTCGCCGTCGAGGCGCTGGACCCCGGCGTACTCGCCCGACAGCAGTTTGCGCAGCGCCTGGCTCGCGACCCCGAGCGAACCGGGATCGGGCGCGGACAGCCGCACGGCCACGTCGAGCGCGGTCGGGCCGTGTGCCACCTGCGGCCCGGCCGTGAGCGAGACGGTCGTCGCGGCCGCGGGCAGGGCGAGCATCCGCGACACCAGGCGTCGTGACGTCTCGACCTGCGGGTCGGGCCAGCGCCGCAGCCGGAAGGTGGTCTGGGCCAGGCCACCGACCCGCAGACCGGGCCACGTCTCGTGGGCCGAGCCGGTGCCGTCGTCGTGGGCCAGCTCGGCGATCACCCGCAGCGCGGCCGCCTCGCCCAGCGGCCGGGCCGGCACCGCGGAGAGCCGCCGCACCAGTTTGCGGACGAGGCCGGACAACGAGCGGCGCAGCTCTTCCTCGGACCAGCCCTCGGCCCGCAGCACCCGGACGGCGAGCAGAGCCCGGCTGTGCCCGAGCAGGCGACCCTCGGTGAGCTGGCGATAGGAATTGGCCGGGGTGCCCGCGCCCGCGCGCAGGGACGGTGCCGGTGCTCCGGTGAGCAGCAACTGGATCAGTACCGGCGGCAGCTCGGCCTCGGCCGAGGGGAGCAGCGTGGCCGGTGCGGGCAGGGCCGGCGCGTCCTCGGCGAGCAGGCCCGCCGGATCGCCGAGCTCGAGCACCGCGGTCAGGCCGTGGCCGTCGACCAGCACCGCCGCCGGATCACCGGCGAGGTCGGTCTGCTCGACCCGGGCGCCGGGGGACAGGAACTGCAGCAGCGCCGTCGGTCCGCTTTCCACCGACGCGGAATGTCGCCGCCCGCCGAAGCGAAGGCCCACCCCGAGCCACTCGAACGCCCAGCGTCGTCGAAGCCGCAGCCAGGTGAGAGCGAGAACGGCCAAGGCGAGAACGCCACCCGCGACCAACCCGATCGGGCCGTTGACCGCTCCGATCGCGACGGCGACGACGGCGATCTGGGTGGCCACCAGCTGACCCGCCCGCATGCCGAGCAACCGTCCACGCCGGACCGGCCGCGCGGTGGCCTTCGGCGAGGCCAGGGGTGGTGACGTGGCCGGGCCGGAAAGCTGGACTGTCAAGGCGCACCGCCCTTCCCCGCGAGTTCGCCCGTGCGGCGCCCATCGTAGGGGCTCCGGCCCACCTGCGGCGTGCCCTGTGGACTAGCCGAAGTTATCCACAGGCCCCGATTTCGGCCTACCGTCGCTTGACGGGTTTCGCTACGGTCGGCAACGTCATGGAAGAGTAATCGGTCGCTCACGGCCCGCCCCCCGAGGCTTGTGGTCAGGGGTTAGCCTGGTGGCCAACGTCGATATGTCACAGGTGAAGGATCACCGTCCGTCCACAACGGATCATGACGTGATCGACGACCCGAACGAGGAAGCGGGGTGAGTTCCGGGGTGGCCGGATCAACGCAGGTTACATCGGACGAAATGGCGGCAGCCGCCAAGAATTTCGACAGCGTCAACGCTGGGCTGCAGCAGATGCTGAGCACGCTGATCTCCGAGCTGTCCACGCTCAGCGGCACGTGGAAGGGTCTCGGCGCCGCCGCGTTCGAGCAGGTCAAGGTTCAGTACGAGCAGGACCTGAAGAGCCTCAACACGGCCCTGTCCCAGACGGCCGACTCGATCCGGCAGTCCGGGGTCACCTACGACGCGACCGACACCGAGGCGGCCAGCCGCGTGACCAACACCGGCGGCAACTTCTCGCTGCCGCTCTGACCGGGGGAGAGCTTTAGACATGCCTAACGACGGCGTACTTCTCGTCAACTTCGGCGCTCTGCAGCAGGCGGGCGTCGACATCCAGAAAGCGGTCAGCTCGCTCCAGTCGCAGCTCGACCAGCTCGAGCGCGATTCGCAGCGCCTGGTCAACTCGTGGGACGGCGAGGCCCAGCAGGCCTACTACGCGCGTCAGGAGATCTGGCGCAAGTCGGCCGCCGACCTGACGAACATCCTGCAGAACATCAAGGGCGCGGTCGACCAGTCGGTCGACGACTACGTCCGCACCGAAAAGCAGGCGACCCAGCGCTTCCAGTGAGCGCGGTGCCGCCGCACCCGTGAACGGCCGGATCAGTCTGACGACTGCCGGCCGTTTCGCTTTCCGATCATTCTTGTCGACCCGTTCGTCCTTTTGGTCCGTTCTTGCGAAGCTTGGTGTCCCTCGAACGCGTACTGGTCTGTCTGGGCGATAACGCTACGATCAGTTGTTGTTTGATCGCTTCGAGCAACCGAAAGGGCTTTTCGGAGAGCTTCCGAGCGCCCTCAGAAGGCTTCGACCACCCGACTTCTGCGTCTGCGTACCGCCGCCCATTGTGATCGTGGCCTGACCTTGTAGGTTGTACGCGTTGAGATGGCCTCGTCGCGCGGTGGGGAGAGGTGGACGTGTCCGAGTGGGAACCGGCTACGGACGCCGAGGTGGCAATGCGCGATGCGTTGCGCACCGACGATCAAGAGTCCTACTTCCGCATCCTCTCCGGCGTTGACCTGCTCTTACCTGTCTCCGCCGATGCGTTGGCGGGTCTCGCCCCGCTCGGCTGGGGCACGTGGAGCACGGGCGGACGCACGCATGTGCTGGCGTTCACGTCGACGGCGGCTCTGCAGTCGTGCCTGGCCGACTACACCGGCTCCGCGCGCCGCGTCCCCTACGCCGAGCTGGCCAACACCTGGCCCAATCTCGAGTGGTGGCTGGCGGTCAACCCCG
This sequence comes from Paractinoplanes bogorensis, assembly GCF_018829635.1. GTDB lineage: Bacteria > Actinomycetota > Actinomycetes > Mycobacteriales > Micromonosporaceae > Actinoplanes > Actinoplanes bogorensis. Next base: position 346,330 of record NZ_JAHKKG010000009.1, on the reverse strand, counting down.
GCCTGCCGATCGAGGGCTATCTGCCGGCCTGGTTCGTGGCTCAGCTGTCCCGCGGCGACCTGAGGCTGCCGACCCGGGGCCCGGGTCGCGCCGACGCCCCGACCAGCACCGGCGGCGGTAACAAGATGCAGGATCTGCAGGCGGCCGCGATGGCGGCCAACGCGGCCGCGCTCAGCAAGGACGAGCGGCCGGGCGGTCCCACGCGCGCCGACGCGCCGCTCACCGCGGTCACCGGCTCCTATCCGCAATATCCGGCGGCCACCTACGGCCAGCCGTCCAGCGTTGGTCAGATGTCGGCCGCGGCCCAGCCGTCGGCTCCGGGCCTGTCCCTGGGCGGCGCCCAGTCGTCGGGCGCCGGTCAGGCACCGGCCGCTTATGGGCAGGCTGCTGCGAACACGTACGGCGGCGCCTACGCCCCGACCCCGGGTCAGCCGCCCGCCAGTGACCTGCCGACGCGGACGCCCGGACTCGACCGCGGTCAGCCCGCCGAGCAGGCGCCCGCCGGTGGCCTTCCCACCCGTGCGCCGTCGCCCGCCTACGGTCCGGCGGGCGAGCCGGCCGGTGGCCTCCCGACGCGCACGCCCTCCGCCGCTGACGGGTTGGGCGCCCGCGCCGCCGCCGCTAACGGTGGCCTGCCGACGCGTACGCCTGCGGCCGGCTTCGGCCAGTCGGCACCCACTGCCCCGGCCAGCGCGCCACCCGCCTACGGGCGCCCGGCCAGTGCCCCGCCGGCCTACGGTCAGCCGGCGAGTGCCCCTCCGGCGTACGGCCAGCCGGCAAGCGCTCCTCCGGCCTATGGGCAGCCGTCGAACACGCCGCCCGCAACGTCCCCTTATAGTCGCCCGGCCGAGGCCCCTGCTGCTTATGGCCGCCCGACCAGTGGGCAGCCCGACGCACCCGCGGCTTACGGTCGCCCGGCCGGTGGCCCGCCCGACGTGCCTGCGGCTTACGGTCGCCCGGCCGGTGGCCCGCCCGACGTGCCTGCGGCTTACGGTCGCCCGGCCGGTGGCCCGCCCGACGTGCCTGCGGCTTACGGTCGCCCTGCTAGCAGCCAGCCCGACGCTCCAGCGGCCTACGGTCGTCCGGCCAGCGCCCCGCCCGCGGAGAATCGCTCGCCCGCTGCCCCATCGCCTTATGGCCGCCCAGCGAGTGCCCCCCCGGCCTACGGCGAGCCTGCGAGCGCCCCACCCGCGTACGGCCAGCCTTCGAGCGCGTCTCCGGCGAGCGCTCCGCCCGCGTACGGCCGCCCCGCGAGCGCACCCTCGGCCTACGGCCAGCCGGCAGCACCAAGCCCAGCAGCACCAAGCCCGGCTTCGCCCAACCCGTCGGCGGACGGCCAGTCGGCAACGCCCGAGTCGATCGGCCCCGGCGGCCTCCCGGTCCGGACGCCCAGCACCGTCCTGCCGAGCGGACTTCCCGCCCGCACGCCGAGCGCCGCGCCCGGCCCGGCGTCGGCTGCACCCATGTCCGGCTTCGGCTCGGGCCCGTCCGCAGCGCCCATGTCGGCGCCTATGTCGGCACCGCCCGCGGCGCCCTCGTCCGCGGGCCCGGCCGTGGTGCCGCCCGCCTACCAGCCACCGCCCCTGCCGCCGATGGGCCGCCCGTCGCCCACCGGCGACGACCCGCGCGGCCCGCTGCCGGACGCCAACGCCCCGCTCCCGGTCCGCACCCCCATGGCGCAGACCCCGCCGGCCCCCGAGGGTTTCGCGCCGCACAACCCCGACGAGACCCCGTTCAACCCGAGCTGGGAATCGTCGGCGCCCACCTCGACCCCGCGTGCTCCGAGTGCGCTGACCGACCTGCCGCGCCGCCAGCCCGCCGAGGGTCGTCAGCCCACCAGTGGCGGCGGCTTCCCACAGGGCCCGGCTTCACCGCAGGCCGCGGCCGCTCAGCGCACCCCCGCGGCCGCCATGCCCCCCATCTCGGCCCCGCCGGCTCCGCAGGCCGCGCCGGCTCCACCGAGCGCTCCCACCGAGCGCCAGTCCGGCATGTCCGCTCCCGGAATGCCGAGCGAGCCGAGCCCGGGCTTCGGCACCCCGCTGCCCCGCCGGCAGGCCGCGTCGGCCGCCGAGCGCCCCGGTATGACCTCGTTCCCGGCGTTCCAGACGAACCCGGCCAACCAGCCGAGCCAGCCGATGGCCCCGCCGGTCATCCCCGGTTCGCCCGGCAGCGACCGCCCGGCCCGGCTCGGCGCGCAGCCGCCGTTGGATGCGCCCGCCCCCGCGATGCCGAGCACCCCCGCGGTGCAGTTCCACCCGGCCAACGAGGTCGAGCAGGACCTCTTCGACGCCGCCGAGTCGCACAACACCGACTCCTTCCTCTCCACCCTGCTCCTCTCCACCGTGCTGGTCCCGGTCGCGAACCACTCCCGGCCGGGCAGCGCTCCCGGTGAGTCCGGCTTCGCGTTCCGCACCGAGCAGACCGACGGCGAGACCTATCTGGTCGTCTTCACGAGCAAGGACAGGCTGGCCGAGCACTTCGACGAGCCGACCCGTACGGTCGGCGTCCGGTTCGTCGAGCTCATCCGTAACTGGCCGGATCCGGCCTGGTCGTTCGCGGTCAACCCGGACGGCCCGATCGGCGCCAAGTACCCCGGCCCGCAGGTCATCGCGCTGGCCAGCTGGGCCGCCGAGTCGGGCCTGGGTAACGACCAGGACGGCCCGCTCGAGGACGTCGAGCCAGTGCCCGCGCCCGAGCCGGCCAGCGACGACAAGCAACACGCCACGGTCATGCAGAAGACGCTGCCGCCCGATCAGGTCGACTACTACCTCGAGCGCGGGTACGACCGGGTCGCCGGGTTCGTGCACCGGGCCACCGAGGTCGAGCATCTGCGGACGCCCGCCGAGCTGCTCGGTGCGCTGGGCCTGACCTATGACAGCTCGCCGCACCAGACGGACGCCAAGGAGGCGTACGTGCTGCGCTGGCCGGCCTACCGTCCGAGCCTTTACCGGATCCCGTACGGCGGTCAGAACGAGCAGGCGTTGAAGGCGATGGACGGCTGGGTGATCGAGCGGTCGCCGTTCCGGGGCAACGGTTTCGCGCCCGGTGAGGGTCGTGACGTCATCGCCGAGTTCAAGGTGGACAGTGTGCGGCTGCCGCACGGCGCGCAGCTGTGGCGTATCGACGCTGACGGCAGCGAGCGCATGGTGGCGATCTTCGACAACGACGGTCCGCTGTGGCGCCGGGTGGGTGAGCAGTGATGCGGGACGGCTACGTGGTCGCGTGGCAGGGCCAGGAGTATGACGCTGCCCCCGACGGTGACAACGTGCGGATCTATCGCGGCGACGCGGCCGACGGCTTCGACGAGGTGCGTCCGGGCCGGTTCGTGCGGGTGCTGACCCCTGAGGAGTACGACGAACTGGTCTATGTCCGCACGACCTGCACCTGGCGTGGCGCCACGTTCATCGTGCTGGCCGAGGCCGACGCATGGCTGCGGGTGGAGTACACCGGCGGCCGCGCCCCGATCGCCCGTCAGCTGGGGCTCGAGGAGTTCGACTTCGGCGTCTACCAGGGCTGGGCCCCGCTGCACGAGGTCAGCGACCTCAATGAGCAGCGGATTTAAGGCCTGTTTCATAACTGAGGCGGGGCTGCGGAGGGGCCCAGATCCCGCCTGGCGGCGTCCCGCGAAAGCCCGGTTCCAACACCGGGAGCCGGACTTCCACGGGCCACCACCAGACGAAATTTGGACCCCGCCTCACTCCCACCCCAGTTATGAAACAGGCCTTAGTTCGACTTCAGCCAGCGCAACACTTCACCGGTGACCACGTCGCCGGCCTCCTGATGCAGGAAGTGCCCGGCCCCGGGGAGCAGCCGCCATTCGTACGGCGCAAGGACGTAACGCCCTGAGCCTTGGGCCGTGCGCGGCAGGGTCGCCGTGTCGAGCCCGCCGTGCAGTTGCAGTGTCGGGGTGATGAGTGGTTTCTGCATCAGCTTGACGAAGCGGTAACCCTGCAGCCGGAGGGCACTGCGGAACACCCAGCGGTACGCCTCGAGCGCGCAGAACGCCGCCTGCGGGATCTGCATGGCCTCACGGCATTTGGCGACGTACGCCGCGAACTCCGGGGTTTCTTTCCATTGAGGACCGGACCAGCGGGTCATCAGCTCGCCTACCATCGCCGCGTCGTCACGGGTGAGCACGTGCTCGTAGCGCGGCACCTGGAAGCGCAACGCGGACGAGGACGCGGTGAACTGGCCGCGCGGGTCTGCGAACAGCGCCGCCCGCAAACGCAGCGGGTGGGCCGCGCCGAGCACGACGAGCCGGTTGACCAGCTTGGGATGGAAGGCGGCAGCGGCCCAGCCGATCATGCCGCCGGCGCCCGCCCCGACGATCGTGGCGTTCCGTTCGCCGAGCGCCCGGATGAGACCGGTGATGTCGGCCGCCATCGTGTAGCCGTCGTAGCCGCGCGGGGGCTTGTCGCTCGCGCCGTAGCCCCGCAGGTCGACCGCCACGGCCCGGAAGCCCGAGTCGGCGATGCGGGGGAGGATGTCGTGCCAGGCCCACCAGTGTTCCGGGAAGCCGTGCAGGAACAGCACCAGTGGGCCGGCGCCGGCCTCGACGACGTGGAACCGGCTGCCGTTGGCGCCGACGAAACGATGGGTCCAGGGTCCGTCCACCAGCACGCACGACTCGTCCACCCGACCACCCATGGGCTCAAGCGTAGGCGCTGTGGTCGAACGTGAGCGCGTGGCCGCCGCAACCAACGGACGACGGACGCGTGACGGAGGTAACCGGGACGAAATTCAGTCCTTGCCGATCAATACCCGTACGAGCGTGGCGGGCTTGCCCGAACCGCAGTCGACCGGCGTCTTGCCCGGCGTGATCCGCGCCTTCACGTGGTCGCCCTTGGCCAGGGGCACCGACTTCTTGGAGTAGAGCGACCAGGCCACGCCGTCTTCGGCCGTGACGCCGTAGCAGGGGCCGGAGCCGCCCTTGGTGACGGTCGCGGTGAGCCAGCCGACGCGCAGATCCGCCGGGTTGGGTGCCTTGACGCCCGGCGCGCGGGTCGGCGGTGGCAGGGGAGAGCTGTCGCTGTCGACCGGCTGCCCCGGCGGAACAGTCCAGTCGGGCGCAGGAAGGTCGGTCGGGGCGACGGCACCCGGCGCCGAGGGCACGGCACCCGAGGCCACCGGAGCGGCCGCCACCGGAGCCGCGGCCGGAGTCTCGTCCGATGACCGCGAACAGCCACCGACCAGCAGCAACGCCACCATCAAGGCGCCGGCCGTAGACCTGAGCATGACTTACCCCCGTGAGCGACGTGCGGACCGCGGCGCAAAGCGTAGCTGTTTCACGTCCCGCACGGGGGTGCGGCGTCCGGCGGATGCCGGACGCCGCAGGGGTAGGAAGGTCAGTCTTCGGACTTGCTGCCGCCCATCCCCTTCGAGATCAGGTCCATCACCGCGGAGTCCTGCAGCGTCGTGACGTCACCGAGCGACCGGTTCTCGGCCACATCCTTGAGCAGACGCCGCATGATCTTGCCGGACCGGGTCTTGGGCAGCTCGGGCACGAGCATGATCTGGCGGGGCTTGGCGATCGGGCCGAGCGTCTTGGCCACGTGGTTGCGCAGGTCGACGTTGAGCTTCTCGCCCGCCTCGCCCTCGGTGTCCACGTTGCCGCGCGGGATCACGAACGCCACGATCGCCTGACCGGTCGTCGGGTCGGTCGCGCCGACCACCGCCGACTCGGCCACCGACGGGTGCGAGACCAGAGCCGACTCGACCTCGGTGGTCGAGATGTTGTGACCCGAGATCAGCATGACGTCGTCGACCCGGCCGAGCAGCCAGAGCGCGCCGTCCTCGTCCTTCTTGGCGCCGTCACCCGCGAAGTAGATCCAGTCGGACGAGGCGCCGGCCGACGAGGATTCGGCCCCCGCCCCGAAGCGGGACCAGTACGTGTCGATGAACCGCTTGTCGTCGCCCCAGATCGTGCGGAGCATCGACGGCCACGGGTCGCGCAGCACCAGGAAGCCGCCACCACCGTTGGGCACCGACTGGGCCGTGTCGTCGACCACGTCGGCCGAGATGCCCGGCAGCGGCGTCATCGCGGAGCCCGGCTTGGTCGCCGTGACGCCCGGCAGCGGGCTGATCATCATCGAGCCGGTCTCGGTCTGCCACCAGGTGTCGACGATCGGGGTCCGCTCGCGGCCGATGTTCTCCCGGTACCACATCCAGGCCTCGGGGTTGATCGGCTCACCGACGCTGCCCAGGATGCGCAGCGACGACAGGTCGTAGCCGGCCGGGATGTCGTCGCCCCACTTCATCATCGTGCGGATGAGCGTGGGCGCGGTGTAGAGGATCGACACCTTGTACTTGTCGACGATCTGCCAGAACCGGTCGCGGCCGGGGGTGTCCGGCGTGCCCTCGTACATCACCTGGGTCGCGCCGTTGGAGAGCGGGCCGTAGACGATGTAGGAGTGACCGGTGACCCAGCCGATGTCGGCCGTGCACCAGTAGACGTCGGTCTCGGGCTTGAGGTCGAAGACGGCCCACTGCGTGTACGACGCCTGGGTCAGGTAGCCGCCGGTGGTGTGCAGAATGCCCTTCGGCTTACCGGTCGTGCCCGAGGTGTACAGGATGAACAGCGGGTGCTCGGAGTCGAACGGCTGCGCCTTGTGTTCCGGGCTCGCCTGCTCGACCGTCTCGTGCCACCACTTGTCTTTGTCCGTCCACGCCACGTCTTGGCCGGTACGCCGTACGACAAGCACGTTCTCGATGCTCGGGCACTGGGCGACGGCCTCGTCGACGGTGGGCTTGAGCGCCGACGGCTTGCCGCGCCGGTACCCGCCGTCGGCCGTGATCACGAGCTTGGCGTCGGCGTCCTTGATGCGGGTCGACAACGCGTCGACCGAGAAGCCACCGAAGACGACGCTGTGGGTGGCGCCGACCCGGGCGCACGCCAGCATGGCCACCGCGGCCTCGGGGATCATCGGCATGTAGATCGCGACCCGGTCGCCGGCCGTGATGCCGAGGTCGGTGAGCGTGTTGGCGGCCTGGCTGACCAGCGTGAGCAGTTCGGCGTAGGTGATCGTGCGGGTGTCGCCGGGCTCGCCCTCCCAGTGGATGGCGACCTTTTCACCCTGACCGGCCTCGACGTGGCGGTCGACGCAGTTGTAGGCGATGTTCAGTTCGCCGCCGATGAACCACTTGGCGAACGGCGGGTTGGACCAGTCGAGCACCTGGTCCCACTTCTTGGCCCAGGTGAGGCGGTCGGCCTGCTCGGCCCAGAAGGCGAGCCGATCGGCGTTGGCCGCCTCGTACGCGTCCGCCTTCACATTGGCGTCCGCGGCCAAGGCCTCGGGCGGCGGGAACTGCCGCGTCTCGGAGGACAGATTCTCCAAAGTCTCACTCATGAGAGCGGCTCCTCTTCACTGCTGACCCGGGCTTCTTCGTTGCACACTAGTTGCGCTTGTGGATAGCGGCGAGGGTTGTGCGGCTCAGTGCGCCAGAACGCCTGGCTCGCGCGCCGGATGACCATTCGCTGCTCGATACTGCGCGAATCTTGCCAGTTCTGAGCCCGTTTGTGCAGCCCATGTTTCGATGGGTTTACCGGCTACGGTGTTCCGGTGGATCCACTAGCCCCACTTCTCGATCTTGCCGATGTAGCTCCTGCCCTGGCCGAGGCCCGCGAACGCGTCGACGCGGCGATGCGGCACCGCGCGCTGCGCCGGCACGGCGGTCAGGTGGCGGCCGAGGCCAGCCTGCGCGCGGCCGTGTCCAGTGCCGCGCTCGAGGGCAGCGTCTACGACCTTGATGACGTACGCGGTGGAACCGTCACCGATCCGGTCGTCCAGGGCGCCCTGCGGGTGGCCGAGGGAATCGGCGGACTGGTCGACCTCTGGCCCCGGGCGCCGCGTCAGGTGCTGGCCAAGCTCCACGTGCTCGCCGCCCGCGGAGTCGTGCCGCCGGCCGACCTGGGCCGGCTCACCGGCTCGGCGGAACGCGTGGATCTGCTCGCGGGCCTGGTCGCGGGCAACGACCGTACGCCTCCGCTCCTGCTCGCCGCGGTCGTGCACGCCGAGTTGATCACCCTGCGCCCGTTCGCCGGCCCGGCCGGAGTGGTGGCCCGCGCCGCCGCCCGGCTGACGTTGATCAGCCGCGGATTCGATCCCCGGGGTTTGGTGGCGGTCGAGGTCGGGCATCAGAGCCGCGAGCCCGAGTACGTCGGCTCGGCGGGCGCCTATGCCACCGGCACACCCGATGGCCTGCGCTCCTGGCTGCGGCACTACGCTTCGGCCGTGATCATCGCCGCCGACGAGATCACCGCCATCGGTGACAATGTGCTGGCGACCGTATGACCAATCATTGAACTGTGCGTCTGTGCGAACAGCCGAGGCGATGACCAGCGGCTTCTAGACTCGAAGGCGTGGAGACCTGGGAGCGCCCCTACACGCCCGGTGCCGGCCGCTGGCTCGTGATCGGGTGGGAAGCCTTCGCCTTGGCTCTGCTGGCCTGGAGCTCGATCGAGACGTTCGAGCTGGGCTGGCACGGCGTCCGGTTGCTGACCTGCGCGATGGCCGTGATCTGGGTGCTCGGCGCCTACCGGATCCTCCAGATGGGCGCCTACGTCGGGGCCGACGGCCTGCGCATCCACGGTCTGTTGCGCTCGCGCACGATCCCCTGGGACGACATCGCCCACGTCCACCTGCACGAGGCCGCCCACAAGCTGGGCCCCTACAAGATCCCGAGCGGCCTGACCGTGCTGATCGAGCGCCGCGACGGCTCGACCGTCAACACCGAACTCTGGGCCCAGGGCGTCGACTTCCACGCCCGCCCCAAGCTCTTCCGCGCCGTCTACCACGAGCTGCGCACGCGCCACCTGGCCGCGCAGAACAGCTGACTACCTCAGATCAAAGTCAAGACCGGTTTCCCGTACGGCCGTGAGTCGTCGCCGCTCCTGCAACGCCAACCCGTTTCCCGTACGGCCGTGAGTCGTCGCCGCTCCTGCAACGCCAACCCGTTTCCCGTACGGCCGTGAGTCGTCGCCGCTCCTGCAACGCCAACCCGTTTCCCGTACGGCCGTGAGCCGTCGCCACTCCTGCAGCGCCAAACGTTTCCCGTACGGGCTCGAGCTGTCGCCGCTCGTACAGCGTTCCCGTACGGGCTTGTGTTGCCGCTCGCTCGTGCGGAGTCGGCACCGTTGTCCCGTATGGCGTCGGGGTTGAACGGTCGTCGGAAAGATTAGAGCCGGCGTCCCACGAAGGGGCGCCGGCTGCTGCGCGTCCGGACCGGGTTATCAAGCGTGCACCTGGGTCGTTGTCGACAGTCCACAGGCCTCGCGGCTCCTTCAATGAGAGCCCAGGGGGCCGCGGTCCCGTCGCAACGTGCCTGCCGTGGCTGATCGCGCGTGGGTTCCCGGTGGCCGTGCACGAGGCCCGTCACTTTCGGGCCGGAAACCCGGCCGTCGGCTTAGATCCTCGCCAGTTCTTTCTACCCCGGCGGAGGCATGATCGCCAGAGCTTCAGCCTGGCAAAATGGGCTTACCGCATTAGTCAGACCAAAGCCATTCGTGCAGCTCATTGGCCTTGCGCATACGGGCGCGATGACCCTGAGCAATGAGCAGAGACACGCATCGTTCCCATCGGGAAGGCGCCCACGTCTTGGGCCGGGCCCACCCGGCAGTGGCTGAGGAGCGTAGGCAGGCGACCAGGCCGTCCCCAATCGCGCGAACAATTCAGGTCCGTACGAAATCGGGAATTTGATCTTGATCTTAGGCGGGCGCCTTGGTGCGGCGGTGGCGCGCGTAGATGGCCAGACCGATGGCGGCACCGACGCCGACGCCCAGCGCCGCGGCGGCGACCGGAACGGCCGGCCGATCACGCAGGCGCTGACCCAGCGGAATGGGGTGCCGGAACTCGAGGACGGGCCACTGATTTTCGACCGCCGCGCGCCGCAGGGACCGGTCGGGATTGACCGCGCTGGGATGCCCGACCGCCTCGAGCAGGGGCAGATCGCTGCTCGAATCGGAATACGCGTAACAGTCGCGCAGGTCGTAACCGCGCGCGTCGGCCAGCTCGCGCACCCCGACGACCTTGCTCGGGCCGGCCGCGTAGAACTCGACCTCGCCGCTGTAGCGTCCGTCCACGATGCTCATCCGGGTGGCGATGATGTCGGTGATGCCGAGCAGCGCGCCGATCGGACGGACCATCTCGTCGCCCGAGGCAGAGACCAGCACGACGTCGCGCCCGGCGGCCTGGTGCTCGGCGATCAGCGTCGCGGCCTCGGCGTAGACGTACGGGTTGATCAGCTCGTCGAGGGTCTCGGCGACGATCTGCTGCACCTGCTCGACCCGCCAGCCCTTACAGAGAGCAGCCAGATAGTCGCGGGTGCGGGCCATCGCCTGCTCGTCCGAGCCGCCGCCGAGCCGGAACATCAGCTGTGCGTAAGCGGATTTGACCATGTCACGGCGACTGATCAGGCCGTCACGATAGAACGGCCGACCGAAGGCCAGCGCGCTGGACTTGGCGATGACCGTCTTGTCGAGGTCGAAAAACGCGGCACTCAGGCCCACGGGCCGCAAGTGTAGTCGTAAGCCACCCGCCGCCGCCGTCCCCGACGCGCACGGTGACAGCCCGTGAATTCGGTCAGACGGGAACCAGCATCGCACTGAGCAACAATCGGTACTCGACTGCGCTGCTTCTGTGAGGCATGCTTGTCCTGTTGCGATCGGGATTCACGTTGTGACCGCTCGCGCCTCACCTTTCATGAACCCTCGGTGATTACGCCCCCCGTGATCACCGAGTTGATTCGGCTCGACCCCCCCGGAGCCGAATCCTCGGACGGCCCCCGTCTCCCCCGACGGGGGTCGTTCCCTTCTTCAAGCCCCGGTGGCCTGCGTCTGCCCGGCCGGCTCGACCGTCTCGCCCAGTCCGAAGAAGTCGCACAGGCCGGTCACGTCGAGCACCCGGCGAAAAGCCGGACTCGGGTTGACCACGCAGAACCGGGACTCGATGTCGGTGGTGGCGCGGTAGCCCTCGATCAGGGCGCCCAGCCCGGTGGAGTCGATGAAGGTCGCGGAGCGCAGGTCGACCCGCACGATCGGCGGGGACCACTCGGCCACGGCGTCACGGACGCAGCCGGCCAGTTCATCCGCGTTCGAGAAATCGATCTCGCCCTCGACGGTCACCACGGCGGCGCCGTCGGTGTCGAGTGATCGGTGGATCCCGCTTTCCATGCCAACCCCATTGGTCCGTGTCGTCAACCAACATACCCAACGGGTGCAGGTCGTATTCGGGGTCTCTTTAGCAGATCAACGAGACCGGACCGGGATATCCACAGCCCGCCCGGTTGTCCACAGGCCGGGGCTGTACTCCTGGTCCGGCTGTACGCGGGCCGCGAAGGTGGGCGCCACAACCGCCGCCTGCCTGGAGACCGCCGATGCCCTCCCTGCCCCTCGTCGTCACCTCCGACCCCGACCTGCTCGACGAGTTGTTACGCCTCGCCGCCGCCGGCGGGACCACCGTCGACGTGGCCGCCGACCCCGTCGCCGCCCGCTCGCGATACGGCACGGCACCGCTCGTCATGATCGGCGCCGACCAGCTCGACGCCTGCCTGCGGGCCCGGCTGCCCCGCCGCTCGCGGGTCGCCGTGGTCGGCCGCGGCGAGGTGACCGAGCCGATGTGGGCGGCGGCCAACCAGCACGGCGTCGAACACATCGCCGAGCTGCCGACGGCCGAGTCGTGGGTCGTCGACCGGTTCGCCGAGCAGCTCGACCAGCCCACCGGCCGGGTGCTGGCGGTGATCGGCGGGCGCGGCGGGGCCGGGGCGAGCACGCTGGCCGCCGGGTTCGCCATGACCGCGATCGGTGACCAGCGGCGCACACTGCTGATCGACGCCGACCCGCTGGGCGGCGGGCTCGACCTGATGTTCGGGTGGGAGCGCCGCGACGGTCTGCGCTGGTCGGCCCTGGCCGAGGCGGGCGGCCGGGTCGATCCGCCCACCCTGCTCGAGGCGTTGCCGCATCACGGCGACCTCGTGCTGCTGTCCTTCGACCGCGAGCTCATGTCCGACCTGCCGCCCGAGGCGATGGCGGCAACCATCGACGCCGGCCGCCGGGCCCGCGACGTGGTCGTGGTCGACCTGCCGCGCCGGCTCGACGACGCATCGGTGCTCGCGCTGGAGTGCGCCGACCAGGCGGTGCTGATCGTGCCGGCCGAGGTGCGCGCGTCGGCCGCCGCGGCCCGGGTGGCCCGGCAGGTGCAGGCCCACCGCACGGAACTGTCGCTGGTGGTGCGCGGGCCCAATCCGGGCAAGCTGCGCCCGCGCGAGATCTCGGCCGCTCTCGGGCTGCCGCTGATCGGCACCCTGCGGCCGGAACTGTCGATCAGCCAGGGGGTCGAGCGCGGCCGGCCCCCGGCCGCCGACGGCAAGGGATCCCTGGCCGAGCTCTGCCGGCGGGTGCTCGGCGACCTGCTGAGCGATCGGGCCGGGGCGGTGGCGGCGTGACGGCGTACCCGGGTCTGGGCAGCCGACTGGCCGCCTCCGCGCCCGAGGTGGCCGGCCGCGTCCGCCATCGGTTCGCGGTCGAGGGCGGCGAGGCGACCCCCGCGGCCGTGGTGCATGCCGTGCGGAGTGAGTCCGACGCGGCCGCGCTGGGCGACACGGCCGTCCTGCGGCTGGCCGACCGGGTGCACGACCAGTTGGTCGGCGCCGGGCCGCTGGCCCCGTTGCTGGCCGACCAGCAGGTGACCGACGTGCTGGTCAACGGTCTCGCGGTGTGGGTCGACCGGGGTGCCGGCCTGCATCGGGCGCCGATCGTGCTGGGCAGCCTGGACGACGTCCGCCGGTTGGCCCAGCGCCTGGCGGCCGCGTGCGGACGGCGGCTCGACGACGGCCAGCCCTACGCCGACGCCCGGCTGCCCGACGGCACCCGCCTGCACGCCGTGCTGCCGCCGGTCGCGACCGACGGGCCCTACCTGTCGCTGCGGACCTTCCGGCAACGGCCGTTCCGCCTCGACGACCTGATCGAGCACGGCACCGTGGCCCCTACGGTCGCCCCGGTGCTGGCCGCCGTCGTCGCCGCCCGGCTGGCCTACCTGGTCGTCGGCGGCACCGGCAGCGGCAAGACAACCTTGCTGGCCACGCTGCTCGGCATGGTGCCCCCGACCGAGCGGATCGTGCTGGTCGAAGACGCGGCCGAGCTCCGTCCGCTGCACCCGCACGTGGTCGCCCTGCAGGCGCGCACGGCCAATGTGGAGGGTGCGGGCGCGATCGGGCTGACCGATCTGGTGCGGCAGGCGCTGCGCATGCGACCCGACCGGCTGGTGGTCGGCGAGTGCCGGGGCGCCGAGATCGTCGACCTGCTCGGCGCGCTCAACACGGGCCACGACGGCGGCGCGGGCACCCTGCACGCGAACGCGCCCGGTGACGTCCCGGCGCGGCTCGAGGCGCTCGGGCTGCTCGGCGGGCTGCCCCGGGCGGCGCTGCACGCCCAGGTGGTGGCGGCGTTGCAGGTCGTGCTGCAGGTGCGGCGAACGGATCGGGGCCGCGTGCTCGAGTCGGTCAGCGTGCTGCTGCCGGCCGGGGAGGATCGGCTCGCCACCGTGGTTCCGGCCTGGCGACGGCAGCGTGGGGCCGGTCCGGGTGCGGGGGCGCTGGCGCGCCTGCTGGCCGTACGCGGTGTGGCCGTACCCGCCGTCCTCACCCCGCCGGTGGTGGCGCCATGATCTGGGGCCCGTTGCTGCTGGTGGCCGGCGCGCTGATCGTGGTCTGGCCCGGCACGCGGGTGCGTGCGCCCCGGGTGTCGCTTGTCGCGCTCGCCCGTCGTGTCGTCGCGGCCGCCGCCCGGGCTCCACGGCAGGCCCTCGTCGTCGGCATCGCGGCCGCGGCAGTGCTCGGGCTGATCGCGGGTGGCCCGGTCGCGGGCGTGATCGCGGCGGCCTACACGGCACTGGGCGGCCGGGCGCTGGCCCGGCGCGCGGCCCGGCAGCGGACGGCCGTCGATCGCGCGGCGGCGCTGGACGCGCTGGCCGCGCTGGCCGCGGATCTGCGGGCCGGGCTGCCTCCGATGGCCGCTCGGCCCGACGGCTCGGGCGACCGCCTGCGCCGTCTCACGTCTTCGGTTATGGAGGCTCGCGGAAACGACCGGTGCTCCCGCGGCCGACCTGGTCGAGCGCATCGAGGCCGACGCGCGGGCGGCCGACCGGGCCGGTGCCGCGGCGGCCGCGCAGGCCGCGGGTGCCTCGGCGACGGCGATGCTGCTGGCTCTGCTGCCGGTGGCCGGGCTCGGTCTGGGCGTGACGATGGGCGCCGATCCGTTCCAGGTGTTGCTGCACACGCCGTTGGGCGCGGCCTGCGGCCTGGTCGCGGTGGCGTTGCAGGCCGGCGGACTCCTCTGGTCAGAACGCCTCGTCGGCGGGGTGACCCGATGACGCCGCGTGGTGCGAAGGCCGACGCCGGGCCGGGCGGACCGGTGTCGCCGCGGCGTACGAACGCCGAGATGACGGCTCGATGTGCGATCGCCGAGTTTCTGCGGGCTCCGCAGCCGAGTGTGGTGCCGCTGCGGCCGTGTTGTGTGGCCGCGCTGGTGGGCGGGCCCGACAAGTGTGCCGTCGTTGCGGCATCGCTCGAGCGGGTTCCGCCGGCGCGGCCGGTTCCGCCGGCGCGGCCGGACGAGCGGTCGGTGGGGGAGCCGTGACGGCGCTGCTGATCGTGGCTGCGGCGTTGGTGTTGCTGGCGGTTCCGGTGGCCGGGGGACGGGCGGCGCGGCGCCGGCTGCGGGGCATGCTCAGTGCGGCCGCGACCCCGACCGACTCCCGACGGACGCGGATCCTCCTGTCCGTGATCGCGGGGCTCACGGTGGCCGGCTATTTCGGCACCTGGTGGGGCGCCGTGGCCGGTGTCGCCGCCGGGGTGGGGGTCGAACGCTATCTGCGGAAGCGGGAGCCGGCCCGCGTCCGCGAGGAACGCCGCGCCGCCGCGGCCGACCTGCCCCTCGGAGCCGACCTGCTGGCGGCCGCGTTGCGAGCCGGATCCCCGGTCGACGGGGCGGCCGGTGCGGTGGCCGACGCCCTCGACGGTCCACTCGGGACACGACTGCGCCGCACGGCCCGCTCGCTGGCCCTCGGCGCGACCCCGGCCGAGGCGTGGGGTCACCTCGACGGTGTGCCCGGCGCCGACCGCCTGGTCGCGGCGGCCATTCGCACCAGTGCGAGCGGCGGTGCACTGGCCGGGGCGCTCGGCCGGCTCGCCGACGACCTGCGCGCCGACCGGGCGGTCGCCGTCGAAGCGGCGGCGCAACGGGCCGGCGTCCTGATCGTGCTGCCGCTGGGGCTGTGCTTCCTGCCCGCGTTCCTGCTCGCCGGGCTCGTCCCGGTGCTGATCGCGGTGCTCGGCGACGTTCTTTGACCCCACCGACCGGCCGCGGGCTGGTCGTCACCACAACCGAAGGAGAACTACGTGCGCACAATCCTCGCGAACTTCGCCCGTCTGCGGGCCGAGGCCGCGGACGCCGGCATGAACACGGCCGAATACGCCGTCGGAACGATCGCGGCGGTCGGCTTCGCCGGCGTCCTGCTGAAGATCCTCACCGGCGCCAACATCGCGGCCGAACTGACAAAGATCATCATGCGGGCTCTGAAGTGACCGCGCGCTGGTGGCCCGGCCGCGACCGGGGAGCGTTCACCGCCGAGCTCGCGGCCGGGCTGCCGGCGCTCATGCTGCTGCTCTTCGTGGGTCTGACCGCGGTCTCGGGAGTCGCGACCAAGGCCCAATGCCTCGATGCGGCCCGCGAGGCAGCCTTGGCCGAGTCCCGCGGCGACTCCGGCGCAACGGCGGCCGCCCGGATGGCGCCACCCGGCGCGACGGTCGACATCAGCGGCGACGGCGACCTGGTGACCGTCCACGTGCGGACACCTCTCAAGGCGATGCCGGCAATCACCGTCGAGGGTTCAGCAACAGCCGCCCGCGAGCCGGTGCAGGCGCGATGAAAGACCGCCGAGCCGGACCAGGTGCGATGAAGGACCGCCGAGCCGGACCAGGCGCGATGAAAGACCGCCGGGCCGGACCAGGTGCGATGAGAGACCGCGGGGCGGCCACCATATTCGTGCTGGCCATCGGCCTGTTGCTGGTCGCCGCGGGCGTGGCCGGCGCCGCCGTGGGTGCCGCGCGGGTCGGCCGCCACCAGGCTCGCGCCGCAGCCGACCTGGGCGCGTTGGCCGGTGCCGCGCAGGCGATCTTCGGCCCGGGGATCGCCTGCGCCCGCGCCTCCGAACTGGTCACCGCCAACGGCGGCCGCATGACGTCGTGCGCGGTCGAGGGCCTGGAAATCGTCGTCACGGCCGAGGTCGAGGTCCACCTGATCCTCGGCCTGACCCCCAGCGCCGCAGCCGCCGCCCGAGCCGGCCCCGTCTACGCCCTCGCCGAGTGACTGGCCAGGGCGGCCAGCACCGTGTCCAAGACCTGGACGGCGCCGGGCTTGTGCAACGGGTTGTTGCCGTTGCCGCATTTGGGGGACTGGACGCACGAGGGGCAACCGGCCTCGCACGCGCACGCGGCGATCGCCTCGCGCGTGGCGGCCAGCCACGCGGCCGCCACCTCGTAGGCCCGCTCGGCGAAACCCGCCCCGCCGGGATGGCCGTCGTAGACGAAGACCGTGGGTGCCTCGGTGTCCATGTGGTTTGCCGTGGACAGGCCGCCGATGTCCCAGCGGTCGCATGTCGCCATCAGCGGCAGCAAGCCGATCGCGGCATGCTCGGCCGCGTGCAGGGCGCCGGGCACGTCGGGCGGTTCGACCCCGGCCCGGCCCAGGGCCTGCGGCGACACGGTGAACCAGACCGCGACTGTTCGCAGTTCGCGTACCGGCAGGTCGAGGGGCCGGGTGTCGATCACCTCGCCGGTCGCTATCCGGCGGCGCTGGTAGGACACGACCTGGTTGCTCACCTCGACGTCGCCGAGGAACAGGCCGACCGGTCCCGCGTCCACGTGCGAGCGGATGCCCAGCACTGACACGTCGGTCACGTCGCGGGCGTGCGTCGACCAGTCCGGCTCTTCGGGGTGCACCAGCGCCACCGCGTCGTCGAGGTCGAGCCGGTCGACCAGATAGGTCACGCCCTGGTGCAGATAGACCGCGCCGGTGTGCAGCATGACGTGCGACGACGTCTCGTCGACCGTGCCCAGCAGGCGCCCGGTCGACGACTCGACCACCTGGATGGGGGCGCCGCCGGCCCCGCGCAGGTCGACGTCGGGCCGGCCGGGATGCGTCCAGTACCAACCCGACGGCCTCTTCCGCAGCGCCCCCGAGGCGGTCAGCCCGTCGACGGCCGCCCGCGCCGCGTCGCCGCCGAACAGCTCGAGATCGTCGCGGGTCAGCGGTGCCTCCGAGGCCGCGCAACACAGTTGGGGGCCCAGCACGTACGGGTTGGCGGGGTCGAGCACGGTCATCTCGACCGGCCGGCCGAAGAGCGCCTCGGGGTGGTGCACGAGGTAGGTGTCGAGCGGATCGTCCCGGGCGATCAGGACGGCCAGCGCCGATCCGCCGTCGCGCCCGGCCCGGCCCGCCTGCTGCCAGAGCGACGCCCGCGTGCCCGGGTAGCCGCAGATCAGCACCGCGTCCAGCCCGACCAGGTCGACGCCCAGTTCGAGTGCGTTGGTCGAGGCGAGCGCGAGCAGGTCACCGGTCAGCAGGGCCTGCTCGATGCGGCGCCGGTCCTCCTTCAGGTATCCGGCGCGGTAGGCCGCGACCCGCTTGCCCAGCCCGGGTACCACCTCGTTGAGCGAGCGCCGGGTCATCGTGGCGACCACTTCGGCCCCGCGGCGCGAGCGGATGAACGCGAGGGTGCGCGTGCCCGCCACCACGGCGTCGGTCAGCAGGTCGGCCGTCTCGCTCAATGCGGAGCGCCGGACCAGAGCCTCCTCAAGATCTTCCGAGGGCGGGGGCAGCAGCGGCGGCTCCCACAGGGCGAAGGTGGTCGCCCCGCGGGGTGATGTGTCTTCGGTCACGGCGGTGACCGGCAGTCCGATCAGGCGGGACGCCGCCTCGGCCGGATCGCCCGACGTGGCCGAGGCCAGCACGAAGGTCGGTGAGCCGCCGTAGCGGGCGGCGAGCCGTCGCAGCCGGCGCAGCACATGCGAGACGTGGGAGCCGAACACCCCGCGATAGGCGTGGCACTCGTCGATGACCACGTAGGAGAGCCGGCGGAGGAACGTCGCCCAGCGTGCGTGCCCAGGCATCAGGCTGTGGTGCAACATATCTGGATTTGTCAGTAGCAAGCGGGAGTGCTGGCGGATCCACTCCCGCTCCTCGCGTGAGGTGTCACCGTCGTACGTGGCCGGCCGCACCCCGTCGAGGCCGAGCTTGGCCACGGCGCGCAGCTGATCGGCCGCCAACGCCTTGGTCGGTGAGATGTAGAGCGCCGTCGCGCGTGGCTCGTCGAGAAGACGGGTGAGCACCGGCAGCTGGTAGGCCATCGACTTGCCCGAGGCGGTGCCGGTCGCCACCACCACGTGCACACCCTCGGCGGCCAGCGACGCCGCGGCGGCCTGATGCTCCCAGGGCTGGGCGATGCCGAGCGCCCGATAGGCCGACACGACGTCGGCGGAGGCCCAGGTGGGCCAGGGTGCGCTCCGGCCCGTACGGGAAGGAATCTGCTCGATGTGGGTGACCGGGGAACCGGCCGTGCGCGCCCGCAACCGCTGCAGCAACTCGGCGGGGCCGATGGCGGTCGACGTCACGCCGGCCACTCTGACACCCGAATGAGCCGAACCTCAAACGGGTACGACGGTGGAGCCGGACGGCGGGCCGATACCGCTCGGTGGTTAGATTCGCTGGGGAGATCGGCCGTCAGAGCACGTGCCCGGCAGGGAGGAGGAGCGATGGAGCTGTCCCTTGCAACCCGGACCGTCGCCGAGCACACGGTGCTCGAGGTGGGCGGGGAAGTCGACGTCTACACGGCTCCGAGGCTGCGTGAGCGCCTCGTCGAGCTGGTCGACTCGGGGGTGCGCAGCGTCATCGTCGACCTGGGCGGCGTCGAGTTCCTCGATTCCACCGGCCTCGGCGTGCTGGTCGGAGCGATGAAGCGGCTGCGGGTGGCGAACGGGCGATTCAGCCTGGTCTGCTCCAAGGAGGCCCTTCTCAAGATTTTCCGGATCACGGCGCTCGACCAGGTGTTCCCGATCTTCCCCACGATCGAGGCCGCCACGCGGGACAGCGACGGCAGCGCGACTTCGTGATGGCGACGGTTCGGCTGTCCTTCTCCCCGGCTCCCGTGCATGTCCGCACTGCACGGTTGGTCGGTGTCGCCGTGGCCCGGCGTGCCGGGGTCGCCGAGGAGCTGCTGGACGAGGTCCGGCTGGCGATCGGCGAGGCGTGCACCCGCGCCGTCGCGCTGCACAACCAATACGGTCTGCCCGACCTGGTGACCGTCGAAATGTCTGATTCGGACGCTTATTCCGTACGGGTCATCGACCACGCCCCGATCGAGGCGAGTGTCGGCCTGGCCAAACTGCCGCCGGATGAGCTCGCCGACGAGTCGCTGACCGACGAGGCCCTGACTACCGGGGTGGGTTTCGCGCTCCTCGCCGGATTTGTCGACGATCTTCAGGTCCGCCCGGTTGAGGACGGTCCGGGCACCGAGGTCCGCATGGTGTGGCCGGTTCCCCGGCGTTAGCCGAGGCCCAGTCGGATAAAACAAGGTCAAGCACCTTATCAACCGACATCTATACCCACCGACGCGGCCGCTAACACAGCGGCAAACATCACGACGACACGGCCCGATCCAGGTGTGACCACAAACACGCTGGGCCGATACAGTACGCGAGTTATCAGCTACTGCTCCTGGTCCCGCGGCCGCGGGACCCAGTTGTCGTCTCCCCTTGGACGGGGATGCGCCCGCGCGGTCACGTCCGCCGTTACCGGGCGCGGTCGGTGTACAGGAGGACATTGATGTCCGGGACCTCGTTAAGTGGTTCGAACGTCACGTTTGTCATCGTCGCCCTGGTCTTCGCGCTCATCGCGCTGGGCTTCGCGGCGATGTTCGTCCAGTCGGTTCTCAAGGCCGGCCGGGGCACCAAGAACATGCAGGAGATCGCCGGAGCCGTCCAAGAAGGCGCGTCGGCCTACCTGTTCCGCCAGTTCAAGACCCTCGCCATCTTCGTGGTGATCGCGGTCGTCCTGCTCTTCCTCCTGCCGGTGCACGACACCGACAACGAGGTCTGGGTCAAGATCGGACGCTCGCTGTTCTTCATCGTCGGCGCGGTCTTCAGTTCGTTCATCGGCGGTGCGGGCATGGCGCTCGCGACCCGGGCCAACCTTCGGGTGGCCGCGGCCGCGAGCGAGCAGGGCGGTCGCGAGACCGCGATGGGCATCGCCTTCCGCACCGGTGGTGTGGTCGGCTTCCTCACGGTCGGGCTCGGCCTCTTCGGCGGCGCGCTGGTCGTGCTGATCTTCCGGAGCGACGCCCCGACCGTGCTCGAGGGCTTCGGCTTCGGTGCCGCGCTGCTCGCCATGTTCATGCGGGTCGGCGGCGGCATCTTCACCAAGGCCGCCGACGTCGGCGCCGACCTGGTCGGCAAGGTCGAGCAGGGCATCCCCGAGGACGACCCGCGCAACGCCGCGACCATCGCCGACAACGTGGGCGACAACGTCGGTGACTGTGCCGGTATGGCCGCCGACCTGTTCGAGTCGTACGCCGTGACCCTGGTCGCCGCCCTGATCCTGGGTTCGGCCGCGTTCGGTCAGGACGGCCTGATCTTCCCGCTGATCATCTCGACGGTCGGCGTCGTCATCGCCATCCTGGGCGTGTTCATCACCCGGCTGCGTCCGAGCGACCGTAACGGCCTGACCGCCATCAACCGGGCGTTCTACATCTCCGCGGCGGTCGCCGCGGTCGCCGTCGCGGTGGTCAGCTTCGTCTACCTGCCGTCCACGTTCCAGGGCTTCAACGACGAGGGCATCGCGGCCGAGATCCTGAACAGCGGCAAGGACCCGCGCTGGCTGGCCGTTGGCGCGGTCGTCATCGGCATCGTGCTGGCCGCTGCCATCCAGGCGCTGACCGGCTACTTCACCGAGACCAACCGGCGCCCGGTGCAGGACATCGGCAAGTCGTCGCAGACCGGTGCGGCCACCGTCGTGCTGGCCGGCATCAGCGTCGGCCTGGAGTCGGCGGTCTACTCGGCGCTGCTGCTCGGCGCCGGCGTCTACGGCGCGTTCCTGCTGGGTGGCTCGTCGCTCACCCTGTCGCTGTTCGCCGTCGCGCTGGCCGGCACCGGCCTGCTGACCACGGTCGGCGTCATCGTCGCCATGGACACCTTCGGCCCGATCTCGGACAACGCGCAGGGCATCGCCGAGATGTCCGGTGACGTCGACGAGAAGGGCGCGCAGATCCTGACCGAGCTCGACGCGGTCGGCAACACCACCAAGGCGATCACCAAGGGCATCGCGATCGCGACGGCCGTGCTGGCCGCGACCGCGCTGTTCGGGTCGTACACCAACAGCCTGGCCACCTCGCTGGCCGACGCCGGTGTCACTCCCGAGGCGGTCGGCACCGAGATCCTCGGCCTGTTGAACATCGCCAACCCGCGCAACCTGGTCGGTCTGCTCCTCGGCGCGGCGGTCGTGTTCCTCTTCTCCGGCCTGGCCATCAACGCCGTGTCCCGCTCGGCGGGCGCGGTCGTGATGGAGGTCCGCCGCCAGTTCCGCGAGTTCCCCGGCATCATGGACCGCACCCAGCGGCCCGAGTACGGCCGCGTGGTCGACATCTGCACCCGGGACGCGCAGCGCGAGCTGCTCACCCCCGGTCTGCTGGCGATCATGGCCCCGATCGCGGTCGGCTTCGGCCTCGGCGCCGGCGCGCTGGCGGCCTACCTGGCCGGTGCGATCGGCGCCGGCACGCTGATGGCCGTGTTCCTGTCCAACTCCGGTGGGGCCTGGGACAACGCCAAGAAGCTGGTCGAGGACGGCAACTTCGGTGGCAAGGGCTCCGAGGCGCACGAGGCGACCATCATCGGTGACACCGTCGGTGACCCGTTCAAGGACACCGCCGGCCCGGCCATCAACCCGCTGCTCAAGGTGATGAACCTGGTCTCGCTGCTGATCGCCCCGGCCGTGGTGGCCTGGAGCATCGGCAACGACCAGAACAACCCGCTGCGCATCACGATCGCCGTCGTGGCTGCTCTCGTCATCGCCGGCGCGGTGGTGTGGAGCAAGCGCAAGCCGATCTCGATGGGCGACGACACGCCGTCGAACAACTCGGCGCCGACCGAGAAGGTCACCGCCTGATCGCACCACCAGAAGTACTGCGGGGCACTCGGCGACGCCGGGTGCCCCGCACCATAGATGAGGATGTCGGACCTTGCCCGTACGCTGCTTCCCATGCGCCCGGCCCGACCCCTCGCACTGCTGGTTCTGATCGCGCTCTGCGCATCGCTGGCCGCGTGCTCCGATTCACACAGCCCCCGAGCCTGGGCCGCTTCCGTGTGCACCACTCTCGAGCCCTGGCGCACCGAGATCGGCTCGCTGACCACCCGCACCCAGCAGCAGATGGACACGGCGACCACGCCCGGTCAGGCCAAGGAAAATCTGATGCGCCTGTTCTCCGGCGCGGCCGACGCGAGTGAGAAGGCCCGCGCCGGCGTCGTCAAGGCCGGTGTGCCCGACGTCGACGGCGGCTCACAGATCGCCGACGGCTTCACCGGTTCGCTGGCCGCCACGCGCGACGCCTACGCCAAGGCCGAGAGCGGCGTCGAGGCGCTCGCGACCGCTCCCGCCCAGACCTTCTACCAGCAGGTCGGCCGGGTCGTCGAGCAACTGCAGAGCGACTATCAGGCGAGCGGTCTGGACACCAGCAAGCTCAGCTCGGCCGAGCTCAAGGCCGCGTTCGACGAAGTGCCCGAGTGCCGGTGAGATGACCGAGACGGGGTGGCCGCTGATCCCGCGCGAGGCTCTCCCCGCGCCGGTTCCGGCTGCCGCACGTCCCGCTCATCCGCGCGCTGACCCGCCCGCCGACGCCGGTCGTCAGCTGCCGTTCTTCGGGGCCGAGACCACCGAGCCCGCCCCCGCCGATCTGGCCGGGCTGCTCGCCGGGCCGGCCACGCTGGGGCGGATGGGCGGCACGGCCCGGGTGTCGGTGCCGGTCGACGCCGCCTGGCGGGTTCACGTGCTGGTCGCTGAGCTGGTCATCCGTGGCCTGGTGGTCAGCTGGCGTCAAAAAGATCAAGAGCCTTCCCGCGTACGCGATGTGGTCTATGCGCCGTTGGAGGACGACTCGGTTCCCATCCCCGAAGATCCGGCGGACGCTGACGATTCGGAAATGTCACCCGGAAACCCCGCGAAGCGCCGCCCGACCGAGCCGGTAATGGCCGAGCCCGAGCCCGCGGAGCGCGAGCCGGCCGAGTCCGGGCCCGCCGAGTCCGAGCCGGCGGAGAGCCAGCTCGCGGAGGGTGAAGCGGCCGCCGAGGAAGACCGGGCCGACCCTGAGCCGGTCGGTCCCAGGTTCGAGGTCCTCACGGCGTACTCCCGAAGGTTGAATGGTCTTGCTCAGGCCTGGCCGGAGGCGGCCGCGCAGCTGTTTCTCAGCGGCCCGCGCCTGCGCCTCTGGGTGGCCGCCGCCGGCGAACCGGTCCCGGGCGGCTACGCCCTCGGTCTCGACCCGGCCAAGGATGTGGAAGTGATCGATGCCGCGCTGGTCCGCGCCGGTCTCGCCGGCCGGCCGTCGGCCGACGGACGGCGCTATCTGATCATGGGCAAGAGGCGGGTCGCGCGCCTCGCTGAGCTGGTCGGGAACCGGCCCGACGCGGCCCCCGCCGAGCTGTGGCCCGGCGGCGCGGCTGCATGATCTTCCTTGATTGTGTGCGACACGACAGCATGTTCGCGGTGTACGGTGTCGCCGTCGGAGGCATACGGTGGCCGGACCGTTACCATCCGACTCCGGGGTTCCCGGGGAATGCTGACTCGTCCGGCGCGTTACGTTGAAAGTCTGTGAGCCGCCGGTCCGATGGCGGGAACAGGCGGAACGCTGAGTTCGAAGTTTGGGAGTGCCGTGCCGAGTGACACCAGGACGACCCGTCTGGTCATCGTCGAGTCCCCGTCGAAGGCCAAGACGATCGCCGGTTATCTGGGGCCCGACTATCTGGTCGAGGCCTCCATCGGCCATATCCGTGACCTGCCCAAGAACGCCGACGAGGTGCCCGAGCAGTACAAGGGCGAGTCGTGGGCGCGACTGGGCGTCGACGTCGACAACGGCTTCCACCCGCTTTATGTGATCTCGGCCGACCGCAAGCAGCAGATCGCCCGGCTCAAGAAACTGGCCAAGGAAGTCGACGAGATCTTCCTCGCCACCGATGAGGACCGCGAGGGCGAGGCCATCGCGTGGCACCTCCTCGAGACGATCAAGCCCAAGGTCCCGGTCCACCGGATGGTCTTCCACGAGATCACCCGGCCCGCCATCCAGGCCGCCGTGGCCAACCCGCGCGCCATCGACCAAAATCTGGTCGACGCGCAGGAGGCCCGCCGCATCCTCGACCGCCTTTACGGCTACGAGGTCAGCCCGGTGCTCTGGAAGAAGGTCATGCCGAAGCTGTCGGCCGGCCGCGTCCAGTCGGTGGCGACCCGCATCGTGGTCGAGCGGGAGCGCCAGCGCATGGCGTTCCGCACGGCCGAATACTGGGACATCAACGCGCTGCTGGCCGTGCAGGGCGAGGTCGAGGGCCCGCGCCAGTTCGGCGCGACGCTGATCGCGCTGAACGGTGACCGGATCGCCACCGGCAAGGACTTCGAGCCCACGACCGGCCGTCTGAAGCCCGGCGCGGCGGTGACCCAGCTCGACGAGAGCGGCGCCCGCGGTCTCGCGGCCCGGCTCGAGGGGCAGGAGTTCACGGTCACCCGGGTCGAGGAGAAGCCGTACCGCCGCCGGCCCTACCCGCCCTTCATCACCTCGACGCTGCAGCAGGAGGCCGCCCGCAAGCTGCGCATGTCGTCGGCCCAGGCGATGCGCACGGCCCAGCGCCTCTACGAAGAGGGCTACATCACCTACATGCGTACCGACTCGGTCAACCTGTCGGAGACGGCCATCGCGGCCGCCCGCCGGCAGATCGCCGAGCTCTACGGCGAGCGCAGCGTGCCGCCGGAGCCCCGCCACTACAAGGGCAAGGTCAAGAACGCGCAGGAGGCGCACGAGGCGATCCGGCCCGCCGGTGACAGCTTCCGCACCCCGGCCGAGGTGGCCAACGAGCTCTCCGGTGACGCGTTCCGGCTCTACGAGCTGATCTGGCGCCGCACGGTCGCCTCCCAGATGACCGACGCGGTCGGCAACTCGATCTCGGTGCGCATCCGGGCCGTCTCGACCGCGCAGGAAGAGGTCGACTTCGGCGCCACCGGTAAGACGATCACCGAGCCGGGCTTCCTCAAGGCCTACGTCGAGTCGTCCGACGACGAAAATGCCGAGGCCGAGGACGCCGAGCGCCGCCTGCCCAACCTGGTCAAGGACCAGCCGCTCGACGCCGACGAGCTGAACCCGGCCGGCCACCACACCAGCCCGCCGTCCCGCTACACCGAGGCGTCGCTGGTCAAGGCCATGGAAGAGCTGGGCATCGGCCGCCCGTCGACCTACGCGTCGATCATGCAGACGATCCAGGACCGCGGCTACGTCGAGAAGCGCGGACAGGCGCTGATCCCGACGTTCATCGCGTTCGCGGTGATCAACCTGATGGAGAAGCACTACCCGCGCCTGGTCGACTACGGCTTCACCGCGGCGATGGAGAACGACCTCGACGGCATCGCCGGGGGCGACCACGCCTCGCTCGACTTCCTCACCGCGTTCTATTTCGGCAGCCAGACCGCGGGCGCCGACGACGAGATCGCCAAGGCCGGCGGCCTGCGCAAGCTGGTCACCGAAAACCTGGGTGACATCGACGCGCGCCTGATCAACTCGATTCCCCTCTTCGACGACGAGGACGGGAAGCACATCGTCGTGCGGGTCGGCCGCTACGGGCCCTACCTGCAGCGTCAAGACCCGCAGGCGGCCGAGGAGCAGGCGAACGACCCGGCCAACCGGGTGTCGATCCCCGAGGGTGTCGCGCCCGACGAGCTCACCCCGGAGAAGGTCAAGGAACTCTTCCTCGGTGGCGGCGGCGAGCGCAGCCTCGGTGACGACCCGGCGACCGGCCAGCCTGTCCTGCTCAAGTCGGGCCGGTTCGGGCCCTATGTCGAGAGCGGCGAACGGCGGGGCTCGCTGTTCCGCACCCAGACGCCCGACACGCTGACCCTCGATCAGGCGATCCAGCTGCTCAGCCTGCCCCGGGTGGTGGGTAAGGACGCCGAGGGCAAAGAGATCATCGCCAAGAACGGTCGCTACGGCCCGTACGTGCAGCGCGACACCGACTCGCGCTCGCTGGCCAGCGAGGACCAACTGTTCACGGTCACCCTGGACGAGGCGCTGGCCCTGCTGGCGGCGCCGAAGACCCGGGGCCGGGCCGCGGCCAAGCCGCCGCTGCGCGAGATGGGTCCCGACCCGGTGACCGAGAAGCCGATGGTCATCAAGGACGGCCGGTTCGGGCCCTACGTGACCGACGGCGAGTTCAACGCCTCACTGCGGCGCGACCAGACGCCCGAAGAGCTCACCATCGAGCAGGCCTCCGAGATGCTGGCCGAGAAGCGGGCCAAGGGTCCGGCGCCCAAGAAGCGGGCGGCCAAGAAGGCTCCGGCCAAGGCGGCGGCGGGCGAGACCGCGGCCAAGAAGGCTCCGGCCAAGAAAGCTCCGGCGAAGAAGGCCGCGGCCAAGAAGGCGACCCCGGCCAAGAAGGCGGTCGCCAAGAAGGCCACCCCGGCCAAGAAGGCAGCCAACGCGGCGCCGGCCGCGGCGGCGAAGAAGGTCGCCCCCGCCAAGGCCACGGCCAGCGCCGAGTAGTCAGGCTCCGAGCACCCGGTCCAGGTATTCGTTGGTGAACACCCGGGCCGGGTCGAGCCGGTCACGCACGGCCACGAAGTCATCGAACTTCGGATAGACCGGGCGCAGATCTTCCGCCGTACGGTAATGAAGCTTGCCCCAGTGCGGCCGCCCCCCGAGTGGCTGGCAGACCGCCTCGAACGCCCGGAAGTAGGGCTCGTAGGGCGACCCGGTGAACTGGTGCACGGCCACGTAGGCCGAATCACGCCCGTAGCCGTGCGACAGCCACACGTCGTCGGGCCCGGTGAAGCGCACCTCGACCGGGAACTGGATCTTGAACGGCAACTCGTCGATGATCTGGGGCAGCGCCGCCAGCACCTCGGGCAGGGCCGCGCGCGGGATCTCGTACTCCATCTCGGTGAAGTGCACCCGCCGCGGTGTGCAGAAAACCCGATCCGAGCGTTCCGTGTACGTTCGTGCCGTCAGCGCCCGGGCCGCGATCGACTGCACGGTGGGCACCACCGCCGGCACCCGCCGTCCGAGCTTGCAGACGCCCTGCCAGACCGTGTTGGCCAGGAACTCGTCATCCATCCAGCCCCGGAACGACGACAGCGGCCGATCGTTCTCGGCCACCTTGTTGTTCCGCTTGAGCTGGGCCCGGTCGGTGTACGGGTACCAGTAGAACTCGACGTGCTCGTTGGCCGGGATCCACTCGTCCAGTCCGGCCAGCACGTCGGCCAGGGCCATCGGCCGCTCGTCAGCCAGCAGGGTGAACGCCGGCACGCAGCGCAGCGTCACCTCGACCAGGATGCCCAGGGCGCCGAGGCCGAGCCGGGCCGCCGGGAACGCCTCATGATCCTTACCCACGGTGAGAACGTCACCGCTGCCGGTGACCAGCTTGACCGCCTCGACACAGGACGCCAGCGTGGTGTGCGTGTCGCCGGTGCCGTGCGTGCCGGTCGAGATGGCCCCGGCGACCGTCTGCGCGTCGATGTCACCGAGATTGGGCATCGCCAATCCGTGCCGGGCCAGGATCTCGTTCAGCTTCCACAGCGGCATCCCCGCCTGAACTGTGACAAGAGGGCCTTCGACGGCGATCAGATCGGTCATCCGGTGCAAGAGCAGACGTTGGTCATTGGCCACCGCGATGTCGGTGAACGAATGGCCGCTGCCGACGACCTTGACCCGGCGTCCGGTTTCCGACGCCTCCTTGACGTGGCCGACGACCTCGTCGACAGTCCCAGGGGTCAGGACGTCTACGGCGAGTGACTGCTGATTGCCGCCCCAATTGATCCAACGGCGGGCATTCCGGGGGGTAGTCATTCAGGCCTTGTCCTCCGTACGAGCGGACAGCCGCACCGCGCGTCCCGTCGATGCCCCTCGCTCGTTGATCCGAGTAACGTTCCGATTATCACTGCTGAGAGGGAGTGGCGACGCGTGTCGACACCAACCGTCACCACCGGGCCGCTGCGGCGTGTCCCGGTGCAGGGCAGAAGCGTTGCCCGGGTCCAGCGCATGCTCGACGCCTGCGCCGAGCTCGTGGACGAGGTCGGCTATGAGGGCCTGACCACCACGCTTCTGGCTGAGCGCGCCGAGGTCGCCATCGGCTCGGTCTACCAGTTCTTCCCCGACAAGCGGGCGATCGTCCAGGCGCTGGCCATGCGCAACATGGACGCCTACCTGCAGGGGCTGTCCGATCGATTCGGCAGCGAGACGTTCGCCCACTGGTGGGACGGCGTCGACGCGGCCATCGACATCTTCATCCAGATGCACCGCACGGTGCCCGGCTTCCGCACGCTGCACTTCGGCGACGTGGTCGACGTGCACCTGCTCGACGTCGAGCGCGACAACAACGCGGTCATCGCCGAGCGCCTGGCCGAGCTGCTGGTCGACCAGTTCCAGCTGATGGACAGGGCACGACTGCGGTTCTCGCTCGAGGTTTCGGTCGAGGCGGCGGACGCGCTGATCAAGCTGGCGTTCCGGCGCGACACGGGCGGCGACGAGGCCGTGCTGACCGAGGCCAAGACGCTGATCCGGGAGTACCTGCACCGCGCCGTGACCAGCTGACCCGCTTGTCCCGGCGTCAGCCCAGGAAGGCATGACCCTCCCCCCGGTACGTCGGGGCCGGCGTCGCTGACTCGCCGTCGACCAGTTGAAGCTGGTTGACGTGCTCGCACAGCTCGCCGGCCTTGGCGTGACGGAACCACACCCGATCGCCCGGCCGCAGCGTGTCGGCCACCGCGCCGACCAGCGGCGTCTGCACCTCGCCGGGACCCTCGTCCGCCTTGAAGCTCAGGCCCGCGGGCAGCCACGGGGTCGGCTGGCGGCTGGTCTCGGCCGGTCCCGAGGCGATCCAGCCGCCGCCGAGCACGGTGGCGATCCGTGGCGCCGGGCGGCGAACGACGCTGAGCGCGAAGAACGCGGCCGGCGTCGGGCGCCAGGCCGAGTAGGCGTCGAACAGCGTCGGGCCGTACAGCCCGGAACCGGCGGTGACCTCGGTGACCACCGGGTCGGCGCCGGTCGCCTCGACGCTGCCGGTGCCGCCCGCGTTGACGAACTCGAGGTCGGCATGCTCCCGGACGGCGGCCACGGCCGCGGCGCGGCGCTCGACGATCTCGGGGAACGAGCGCGACTGCATGAGCCGGATGACCCGGCCGCGCAGGGCCTGGCCGGGTGGCAGGTCACCGAGGCCGGCGATCTGGGCCTCGTACGACATCATGCCGACCAGCCGGAAACCGGGGCGCGCGGTGATCCGGCGGGCGAGGGCCGAGGCCTGACCCGCGGAGTGGACGGGGGAGCGGCGGACGCCGACATGTAACGGGCCGGCCGGGCGCCACGACGAGTCGAGATCCAGACACAGCCGTACGGGCGGACGGTCGCCCGGCGGAGTGACCTGGTCGACCAGATCGAGGTGGGACGGATGGTCCACCATGATCGAGATGGCTTCGGCCAGCTTGGCGTCGGTGGTCAGCTCGCGGATCGCGGTGCGGTCGACCGTGGGGTAGGCGACCAGCACGTCATCGGTCAACCCGGCGCGTACCAGCCAGATCGCCTCGGGCAACGTGTAGGCCATCACGCCGTGCCAGCCGGGTCGCGCCAGCACGCGTTCCAGCAGCGTGCGGCATCGCACCGACTTGCTCGCGACGCGCAACGGCTTGCCGTGGGCACGCGCCACCAATTGATCGGCGTTGTCGTCGAAGGCGGCCAGGTCGACGGCCGCGACCGGGGTCTCGAGATGGGCGGTGGCCCGGTCGAGCCGCTCCTTCAGGGCACTGCGGTCGGCGCTCACGCCAGCACCGTATCGCCGTCGTGAGTTATGCGAAACCTCTTCACTTATTCGATACCCGAACGTGGGTAACCGGGGGACTTCGCACCGCCCGATAGAGTGCACCCTGCAGTAATCACGGGAGGTACGGCCATCGACACCGAAAAGCGGGAAACCGGCCCGGTCGACCTGTCGGGCGCGGCGGCGCTGCGATCGGTGCTACGCATCCGGCCGTTCCGTCGCCTCTGGCTCGTCCTCGGCCTCGCCTCGTTCGGCGACTGGATCGGCCTGCTGGCCACCGGCATCTTCGCCGCGGCCCAGTTCGACAGCAGCGTCGGCCAGGGCGCCGCGTTCGGTGGCACCATCGCCGTCCGCCTGCTGCCCGCCCTGCTGCTCGGCCCGATCGCGGGCGTCTTCGCCGACCGGTTCGACCGGCGCTACACGATGGTCATCACCGACCTGATCCGGTTCGTGTTCTACGGCTCGATCCCGCTCGTCCCGCTGTTCGGCGGGTCGCCCGGCGTCACCGTGCTGTGGGCCACCATCGCCACCTTCATCGGCGAGACGATCACGCTGATCTGGATCCCGGCCAAGGAAGCAGCCGTACCCAACCTCATCCCCAAGTCGCGGATCGAGGTTTCCAACCAACTCACGCTCGTGACCACGTACGGGATCACGCCGATCCTGGCCGCCCTGGTGCTCTCCGCCCTGACCGCCGGTCTGCAACAGTCCGGCGCCACCCTGCCCGACTGGGCCGCGCCGGTGCAGCTCGCGCTCTACATGAACGCGATCTCCCGCCTGGCCACGGCGCTCACCGTCTTCTTCGGCATCAAGGAGATCGGCGGCAAGAGCGAACAGCGGCAGCAGGCGGCCCAGCAGCAGAGCATGACCCGTCAGTTCCTCGACGGCTGGAAATACATCGGGACCACTCCGCTCGTACGCGGTCTGGTGCTCGGCATCTTCGGCGCGTTCGCGGCCGGCGGCGTGGTCATCGGTGCCGCCAAGACCTTCGCCACCTCGCTGGGCGCCGGTGAAGCCGCGTTCTACCTGCTCTTCGGCACCATCTTCATGGGGCTCGCGGTCGGCATCGGTCTCGGCCCGATGATCATCCGGGACCTGTCCCGCCGCCGCTGGTTCGGCATGAGCATCGTGCTGGCCAGCGGCTCGGTGATGTTCCTGGGCGTCGCGTTCCACCTCTCCATGGCCCTCGTGGGCGCGCTGCTGGTCGGCGCGGGCGCGGGCATGGCGTTCCTGGCCGGCACGACCCTCCTTTACGGCGAGGTCGACGACGCCGTACGGGGAAGGGTGTTCGCGGTTGTTCAGATCGGCGTGCGGATGGTGCTGCTGCTCGCCATCACGCTGGCCGGTTTCCTGGTCGGTCTGGGCAGCTCCCGCCGGGTCGAGCTCGGGCCGC
The DNA here is from genome assembly GCF_018829635.1 of Paractinoplanes bogorensis. GTDB lineage: Bacteria > Actinomycetota > Actinomycetes > Mycobacteriales > Micromonosporaceae > Actinoplanes > Actinoplanes bogorensis. The sequence goes on along the minus strand of NZ_JAHKKG010000009.1, from coordinate 314,841 downwards.
TGGCCTTCGACGTCTCCTCGACCCGCGTGCTGCTGCTGGTCGCGGGCGCGATCGGCGTGTTCGTGGGCATCGGCTCGTTCCGCCAGATGGACGACAAGCGCGGCGTGCCGGTGCTGGCCGACCTGTGGGGTTCGATGCGGGGGCGGCCGCTCTCGCCGGACGAGCAGTTCACCCGCAGCGGCATCTTCGTCGTCTTCGAGGGCGGCGAGGGCGCGGGCAAGTCGACCCAGGTCACCCGGCTCGCGTCTTTGTTGGGTGAACAGGGCCGCGACGTGGTGGTCACCCGCGAGCCGGGTGCGACCGACGTCGGCGCCCGCATCCGCCAGCTGGTACTCGACAAGAGCGAGTCGCCGTCGGCGCGGGCCGAGGCCCTGCTCTACGCGGCCGACCGCGCCCACCACGTGGCCACGGTGGTCCGGCCGGCGCTGGCCCGGGGCGCGGTGGTGATCAGCGACCGTTACGTCGACTCGTCGCTGGCCTACCAGGGCGCCGGCCGCACGCTGCCGGTCGCCGAGATCTCCTGGCTGTCGTCGTGGGCCACCGGCGGCCTCAAGCCCGACCTGGTCGTGCTGCTCGACGTCGACCCCGGCGTGGGCCTCAACCGGGTCGACGCCCGGGGCGAGGGCACCGACCGGCTCGAGAGCGAGTCGAGGGCCTTCCACGAGCGGGTGCGCTACGCGTTCCTCGACCTGGCCGCGGCCGACCCCAAGCGTTACCTGGTACTCGACGCGGCGCGGCCACTGGCCGAGATCACCACGGCGGTCGGCGAGCGCCTGTCGCCGCTGCTGGGAGCCACCGAGCCAACCCATCCCGAGCCGGCCTCGACCGACTTGCCGCCGGGCCCCGACCTGCAGGCCCCCGACCTGACCGCCACCCCCGACCGCCGAGTAGGCCCCGACGACCGCCGCGCCCCGTCCCCCGCGGCGGCCGATCCCACGCAGCCGCTTACGGAGTCAGCCGATCCCAGGCGACCTCTTACCGCGGCGGACGATCCCACGCAGCCGCTTACGGAGTCGGCCGATCGCAGGCGGCCTCTTACCGCGGCAAACGATCCCACGCAGCCTGTTACCGAGTCGGCCGATCGCAGGCGGCCTCTCACTGCGGCGGATGATCCCACGCAGCCTGTTACCGAGTCGGCCGGCCACACGCAGCCGATCATCGACCCATCCGATCGCACCCAGCCTGTTACTGCCCCGGACGGTTTGACGCAGCCGATCATCGGTCCGGGCGACGCAACGCAGTCGACCGACCATCCGTCAACCGCAGAGAGCCGGCCCCATCATCAGAACGGGCGCGATGAGGAGCCGCCGCTCGAAGAGATGGCGGAGCTGCTCGGCATCAACGACGACGAGACCCCGGACGGCCCCGCCCGCTACAGCCGCAACTGACCAGATCCCCCTCCCAAAGGCATCGCGAGATGACCGGGCGCCGATTCTTGCCGCGCTAACCGCAGGCCCCGGTTTGACCCGTGCTGGCCTCGCCGAGCGCTGCGCTTCCGGAGCTTCCTCTCGGCCGATCCATCGAGCGGCGCTCCGACCAACTGCGCCCGACCCGCACGACCCGCGCAACAACCCTTGACCATTAGCCCTCGCCCGGCGCCGGCTCGCCTTCGCGCCAGTCTGGCTCGGCTCGCGCCAGTTCGCCTCGCGCCAGTTCGCCTCGCGCCAGTTCGCCTCGCGCCGGTTGCCCGCGCGGGTTCGGCTGGCACCGGTTCGCTTCGCGCGGGTTCGCTTCGCGCGGGTTCGCTTCGCGCGGGTTCGCTTCGCGCGGGTTCGCTTCGCGCGGGTTCGCCTCGCGCGGGTTCGCCTCGCGCGGGTTCGCCTCGCGCGGGTTCGCCTCGCGCCGGTCCGCTTCGCGTCGGTCGCCCCCGCGCTGGTTCGGCTCGCGCCGGTTCGCTTCGCGCGGGGTTTCGCTTCGCGTCGGTCGCCCTGCGCTGGTTCGGCTGGCACCGGTTCGGTTCGCGCGGGTTCGGCTCCGCGCCGGTTCGCCTCGCGCCGGTTCGCCTCGCGCCGGTCCGCTTCGCGTCGGTCGCCCCCGCGCTGGTTCGGCTCGCGCCGGTTCGCTTCGCGCGGGGTTTCGCTTCGCGTCGGTCGCCCTGCGCTGGTTCGGCTGGCACGGCTCGGTTCGCGCGGGTTCGGCTCCGCGCCGGTCCGCTTCGCGTCGGTTCGTCCCGCGCTGGTTCGGCTCGCTTCGCGCTAGTCGCTTCGCGCTGGTTCGGCTCGCACCGGCTCGCTTCGCGCGGGGTTCGGCTCGCGCCGCTTCACTTCGCGTCGGCTCGGCTTGCGCCAGTTCGCCGTGCGCCGGTTCACTTCGCGTCGGTCGCCCTGCGCTGGTTCGGCTGGCACCGGCTCGCTTCGCGCGGGTTCGCCTCCGCGCCGGTCCGCTTCGCGTCGGTTCGTCCCGCGCGGGTTCGGCTCGCTTCGCGCGGCTTAGCCTCGCGCCAGTCCGCTTCGCGTCGGTCGCCCCCGCGCTGGTTCGGCTCGCGCCGGCTCGCTTCGCGCGGGGTTCGGCTCGCGCCGGTCCGCCTCGTGCCGACTCGCCCGCGCTGGGTCGGCTCGCGGTTTCAGCCGCGCCAGAGGGTGAGCATCATGGCCTCGACGGCGATCTCGGGCTTGACGTTCTCGTCGATCGCCTGGCGGCACGCCAGCACCGCCTCGAGCCGTCGCAGCGCGCTCTCGGGCGACCACTTGCCCGCCGCGGCCTCGGACTGCGACGCCACATCGGTGTGCACCACACCGACCGGCGCGCGCATGTTGGTGACCAGCACGTCGCGGTAGAAGCCGGCCAGGTCGACCAGCGCCCGGTCGAGCGCGTCCCGCTTCGAGCGCGTGGCGCGCGACTTCTGCCGCTTCTCCAGGTCTTTGATCTGGCCCGCCGCCCCGCGCATCGCCCCGGCCGCGCCCCGGCCCGTGCCGCCGGCGCCAAGGGCCTGCTCGAGGGCCGACCGCTCGGCGGCGTCGGTCTCGATCAGCAACTCCGCCGCCTCGGCCTCGGCCGACTTGATCAGCGCGCTGGCCGCCTCGAAACAGGCACCCACCCCGGTGAGCCGCCGGGGCACCGACAGCACGGCCTCGCGCCGGCCACGGGCCTCGGCGTCGTTGGACAGTCGCTTGGCCCGGCCGACGTGCCCCTGCGCCGCGGCCGCCGCCCACGAAGCGACGTCGGGCGCGATGCCGTCACGGCGCACCAGAACCTCGGCCACGGCGTCGGCCGGCGGCTGCCGCAACGCCACCACCCGGCAGCGCGAACGGATCGTCACCGAGATGTCGTCGGGGTGGGTCGACGGCGTGCAGAGCAGGAAGACCGTGCGCGGCGGCGGCTCCTCGATCGCCTTGAGCAGCGCGTTGCCCGCCTGCTCGGTGAGCCGGTCGGCATCCTCGATCACAACGACCTGCCACCGGCCGCCCGACGGCGCGCTGGCCGCCCGCAGCACCAGCGCCCGCATCTCGTTGACGCCGATCGAGAGACCCTCGGGCACCACGAACCGTACGTCGGCATGGGTCTTGCCCAACGTGGTGTGGCAGCCGTGGCACTCACCGCAGCCGGCCCCGTCGCGCTGGCACTGGAGCGCCGCGGCGAAGGAGCGCGCGGCCACCGATCGGCCACTGCCGGGCGGACCCGTGAAGATCCAGGCGTGGGTCATCGCCCCGGCGGGCACCTGATCACCGGCCACCACCCGGGCCGCAGCCGCGGCGGCCGACCGCAGCGTGGCGACCGGCTCGGCCTGGCCGACGAGATCGGTGAAGACGTCATTCACGGGACCGATGGTATTGCGCACCCCCGACAAAACCTCATCCGTCATCCACAGGCCCCCGGAGTTATCCACAGTGGAAAACCAGGCGTAGCGAAGAAGTCACTCTTCCAGGTACTTTCTGATCCCGGTACGCGACGGCGCGCTGACGCACGGTGAGGAGCCTCGGGTATGGCACGAGAGATCGACGAGGCGTGGATCGGTGAGGCCATTGAAAGGCATCGACGTGTTGAGGCGCTGCGCGACGACTACGAACGAGCGGTTGAGGCCCATCAGGTCTCGGTCCACTCTCCCGACGACTCGATCGAGGTCACGGTGACCGCATCCGGCCGGATAGCCGGCATCCAGATCCACGGCGGCCTGCAGCATCGCCAGGCGGCCGAGTTCGCCCGCGAGTTGCAGGCCACCGTGACCAGCGCCGCCGAGGCCGCCAGTTGGGCCCGGGAAAAGCTGCACGACGAGATCTTCGGCAAGCTGCGTCCACTGGGGGAGGCCTGAGATGGACGAGCTGGCCGAGCGCCTCGACCACGCCGCCGACGCCCTGACCGCCGTCTCCCGCGACGCGGCGTCCCTCGCCGCCGCGCCGAGTCGCAGCGGGTTCACCGCCATCGGAGCGAGCCAGTCCATCGGAGCGAGCCAGTCCATCGGAGCGAGCCAGTCCGGCGGGGCGAGCCAGTCCATCGGAGCGAGCCAGTCCGGTGGAGCGAGCCAGTCCGGCGGGGCCGGTCTGTCTGACGGCGCTGGTCTGCCCGGGCGGGTCGGGCGGGCTCTGCAGGAACGCTGGATCGCCGTGCTCGATGCGCGATCGCACGAGGCGTCGGCGGCCGCCGTCCGTCTGGGCGAGATGGCCGGCTCGGTGCGCCAGGCCCGCCGAAACTACGCCGAGACCGACGAGGCGGTCGAACGCCGCTTCACCCGGGAGATGTGATGGACCGGCTCGACCAGGTGCTCGACTCCGCCCTGCCTCTGCTGCGCCGGGCCGAGGAGGTTCTCGAGGCGGCCGGGGCGCCACCGGGTCATCCGGTCTGGGCACAGCTTCGACGCGTACGGCTGATGCCCGCCGACGCCGCCCTCGCGGTGGCCGAACTGCGGCCGTCGGCTCTGGTCGAGGCCGAGCCCGAACTGCGGGCCGACGCCCGGGTCTGTGTCGAGATCGCGGCCGCACTGCCCCCACCCGACGAGTGGGAGGGTGAGGCAGCCGATGCCTACGACGATCTGCGCCGACGGGCCGCGACGCATCTGTCCGGCGACCACGACAGCCTGGACGAGCGTTTCGAGGCGAGTGCCGACCTGGCCGCCGCCCTGCACGACTGGATGACCCGGGCCCGCGACAATCTGGCGGCCGTGCTGGCTGAGGCGCTGACCTCGGCCGAGGCGCTGACGCTGGCGTCGCCCGCGAGCCTCCCGCCCGGGGCGGCCGAGATCGAGGCGGCCGCTGGGCTGACGGCGCACATCCTGCAGACGGTCGCCACTGACTACGCCGAAGCCGAAGACCTCTTGCTCGGGTCGCAGCAGCTGGCCGATCCGCTCCCGCTCTGAAGCGCCCGCACGCGAGTGATCAGATCGCGGCGGCGCCTGCGTGCGGGTGATCAGATCGCAGCGGCGCCCGCGTTTGAGCCGCCGGATCGCGGCGGCGCCCTGCGTGCGAGTGAGCGGTTCGCGGCGGCGCCTGCGTGCGAGTGAGCGGATCGCGACTGCGCCTGCACGTGTGAGCGGATCGTAGTGGCGCCTGCGTCGGGTGATGGGAACGCAGCGACGGCGGGCGATCAGATCGCGGCTGTGAAGTGGTGCGCGCATGGGCGCGGCGCCGCATTCGGTTAACCGGAAAGAATCCCGAATGCGACGCCGCGTCCTCCTGCACCCCCCGCAGGTGTAAGCACTACTCAACGCTACGAATCGATGGTTGTCGCGGGGTTGCGCCGCCTTCGAACCGCTCGGCGGACACAGAGGGGACAACCGTCGGGGTCGGCCTCATCCATCAAGAGATCGACATCTCTCCATTTGGATGACTCCGGTTCCGGTACGAGGCGAGCGCCTGGTTCACCTATCAGACCGTCGGGCGCCGACGCCGCCGACCCAACAGCACCGCTCCGATGCCGGCCAGCAGCAACGCGCCGCCGACGATGGCGATCCGGTCGAGGCGCGGGCCGGTCACCGGCAGCCCGCCTCCCGCGCCGGCCGACGAGAGCTCGGGACTGTCCGGCGAGACCGCCGCCGCCTCCAGCACGCCGAGCGACATGGCCAGCGACACCTCGGAGCGGCCACCGCCGTAACCGTCCGAGCCGGAGTTCTGCAGCAGCGCCACCTTGATCGCCGAGGCCCGCGCCGCGATGGCGTGCCCCTTGACCGCGTGCCGGACGTCGCCCAGCGCGACCCGGAGCCGGGTGCCCTGTGCCGGTGCGGTCGCCGACTCCGGTTCCGGAGCGGTCACCGACGGCAGACCGGGAACGGTCGGGACCGGCATCGGCGCGGCTTCCCGAAGGTCGCCCAGATCGGCCAGCTGAGCCGACTCCATCGTGCGCCGGTCGGGGGTCAGCGAGACGTCGACGTGCTCGCCCGCGGCTTCCAGACGTTTGGTCGCGATGCCGTCCCCGGACACCTCGACGATCGCGGAGCGGTAGCTGATCTTGCCGCCGGACGTGGCTGACATCGCGGCCTCGAGCGTCGGAGCCCGCAGCACCCGCAGACGGACCCGGCCGCCCGCGAGCTCGATGCGCCCGGCGGTGACCGTCGAGCGGGCGACCGTACGGGCGTCGGAACCGCTGTTCTCGATGGCCGTGGTGCCCCGGCTCGTCATCGTGCCGGGAACCTGGACCAGCGCCTTGGTGCCACTGTTCAGCAGGTTGACGCTGCTCAGGGAGGTGTCGGCGCGACCCGTCTCGCCCGTGACCTGACCGCAGGCCATGCCCGCGCTCCACCGGGCGTGCGTCCGGATCTTGCCGTCGCCCAGGCGCAGCGGGCCGGCCTTCGTGGCGGGGGTCGAGCGCTGGGCGGCCTCGGCGTTGGTCGGCGGCGCCTGCTGGAGCAGGGGCTTGGCGATCGACTTGTTGCCCGAGCGGCCGTCCAGGATGCGGGCGTAGGCGGCCGACGAGACGCGGGCGGGCGCGATCATCGCCGTACGAGCCTCCCCGAGTCCCACTTCGGTGAGCGAGGCTCCGTCCGTACGGGAAGGGTCGGTCTTGATGGCTTCTCCGCCGCCCGCCCCCGAGGTGTCGGTGAGCCGCTCGGCGATCTTCCCGACGACCTCGGCGTCGCCGTCGGTCTCGGCCGTCTGCTTCGGGGCCGCCCCCAGATAGCCGAGCGCCCCAGCTCCGATCTTGCCGATGCCCTCGCTCAGCGTGTCGCTGTCCTCCGGATCGGGCGTGACCGCGTCGGCTGCGTCCTCTGACTCGCCTTCCTCGGCCTTGACGCGGGGCCGTTCGGCGGCCGACGTGCGTACCTCGAGCTTGTTGATCCTCAGAAGCTCGGCTCCGGACTGTGCCGCGAAGTTCTCGGCGCGTTCGCAGGGTGCGGGCGCCGCGAGCGCGGGTTGCGGCGCGGTGAGGGCGCCGGCGAAACCGAGCGCGACGACACTGGCGGCCAGCGACCTGGCGGGCGTCATGGAAGTTCCTCCCGAATTGCGGCACAACGTGGTGACGTCTACGGGTCTGCCCAACGAGGGTCGATTAGGGCGGTTGCGATACGTCTATACGACAACCCCGCCGGGTAGCCCAAATCAGGCATTTGGTGCGGCGTGCGGCGCGTCGTAGGGTGGTGCCCATGGGCATGCTGTGCGCGGTCAGCTTCAACCGGTACGGCCGCCTCTACTACCTCGATCCGGGCGAGTTCTCGCCCCAGGTCGGCGACCGTGTGCTCGTGCCCACGGACGACGGCCCCGAGGTGGCGGAGTGCGTCTGGGCGGCGCAGTGGGTGAGTGAAGACACCTCGGGGTTCCCCAAGGTCGCCGGCCTCGCCGAAGAGAACGATCTAAAGCGCGATGAGCTGCTGCGCAAACGCAAGGCGGAGGCCAAGGTCGCCGCCAAAAAGCTGATCAAGGCGCACGAGCTGCCCATGAAGGTGGTCGCCGTCGACCACGTGCTCGACCAGGCGGGCACCGGCAGCGCCCGCACGACGATCTACTTCACTGCCCCACATCGGGTCGATTTCCGTTCCCTCGTACGCGACCTCGGAGCGACCCTGCACTGCCGGGTCGAGCTCCGTCAGCTCTCCGCGCGCGACTCCGCCCGAGTGCAGGGCGGCATCGGTTCGTGCGGCCGCGACCTGTGCTGCGCCACGTTCCTGACCGACTTCGAGCCGGTCACCATCCGCATGGCCAAAGACCAGGACCTGCCGCTCAACCCCCTGCGCATCTCCGGCGCGTGCGGCCGCCTGATGTGCTGCCTCAAATACGAACATCCGCTGTACTCGGCTTTCGCCGCATCCGCCCCCGCAGTCGGCAGCCGGGTGACGACGCCGGACGGCGACGGCCGGGTTGTCGGACACAGCGTTCCCAAAGACTCCGTCATTGTTCGCATGGATGCTGACGGATCCCGATGCTCCTGCTCGCGGGCGTCGGTGTGCGGGCCTAGGAAGGCGCACGACGAGCGCTACGACCAGCCATAGTCCGAGTGGTTTGCGGCGACGACCAGGCGGGCGTGAATTCAGTTTCTATGAGGTCTGCACGCCAGGTCGGCTGTCCAGCCTTCGGCCGCCCCTTCCCGCGGGGAATTACCCGGATGAACGCGAATGCCTCGCGGAGGATTTTTCGTCGTTTCTGAAGATCGAGCTGGTCGAACTCTTCAAGCGCTGCCGTCGCGTCGAACGCTCCCACGGGCGTATCGCCTCGAGCTGCGGCCAGATCTGCTCGGATCGCGGCGAGTTCCTCTCGAAGCGTCGCCGTGCCCTTGATGAGAGCCTTCCGGTCGATCAGTCCGGCCGCCCGATCCTCGACCAGCTCTGCCATGATCACGTCGATTTCCGTCGAGCGTGCCTCCAGGTGGTCCACATCGAGCGACTGCGGTCGGGGTCGAAACGCGGAGCGTCCGATGTTCCGCATCTGCTCGATCAGGCGAGTTACCACGACGCCATCCGCGAAGTCGATCGGCAGTTGGCAGTGCCCACGGCTCGCTGACTCCGAGTTCCGACCCTGGCAGATATAGATGGGCTTGTCCGCTCGAATGCTTGCGCCCATCGGACCGTCGCAGACCGAGCAGATGGCGAGCCGGGACAGTAACTTAGACAATCTGCCCAGCCTGCTGTCAGGGCGCTCACGAGTTGCCAGCAGATGGTCCATCGCCAGCCAGGTCCGCTCGTCCACGATCGGTGCCCACGCTGCGTCGCCCATGATCTCCCCGTACAGCGTCGACTTGGCGATGTTGCGTGGAGCCCGCAGAACCAGACGAACGGCGACGTTGTTCCAGCGGCCGGAGGGGGCGTAGTGATGCTTGCGCGGAGCCCGCGGGCGAGCAGTGCGCGCCGACGGCGCCGACGTTCGGAAGCCGGCGTCGTTCCACTCCCTGGCCACCGTGCTGAGTGCCTTGCCCGCGAGCACGTCGTGGTAGGCCTTGAAGATGGCTGCGGCTTCTTCCTCGCGCAGGCTGCCGTCCATCTCATATCCGAAGGGCCGCCGAATCCACTGGGGTCTTCCTGCCGCCACTCGTAGATCGTTCGCGAGAATTTGTCGTTCGGCCTTTCGTTCGGTCTCGGCTGAGGCGACGGCAGCCAGAATCCGCGCGACCATGCGTCCGACGTCAGTGGTCAGGTCGATATCGCCGGTTGCGGTAGCAAGACCGATGTCTCTCTCCACGGCAAGATCGATCAGGAATTCGAGATCCTTGATCGAGCGGGTTACTCGATCCAGATGCCACGCGACGATCAGGTCAGCCTGACCGCACTCGACCAACTGCACCACTTGGCGCCACCCGCTGCGATCCGCGAGACGACTGTCGGCCGCCGAAATGGTGTCGTCGACTACGCCAACGACCTCCCAACCTTGTGCTAGTGCGAGTGCCCGACATGCTTGTTCCTGCCGCTTCAAGCCGGCACCTTCGCCGGTGCGATCCATGCTCATGCGTACGTAGAGCACGGCCCGTGGCGTGATGGTGGCAGCTCGGTCGGCCCTCATTGCACGCCGTCGAGCGGCGCTCTTGACACGTGATGGCGGTGTCATGAGCCTAGGTTAAGGCGGTAATGTAGGTATGTAAATATAACTTGTTATGGTCGTTCCGGGTGCTGGTCACCAAACTGTCGATCGACGGGTGCGATGTCCGATCCGCGCATGGTGCAGGCCGCCTCTCCGGGCTTGGGTGGCAGGTCAGCGCACGGTGATCGGCGGCTCGATGCGGTGTGGGGTCAGCGGGGTCTCGGGGTGCAGCCAGGGAGTGTCGGGGGCGTCGTCGGGGGTGGCTGTCCACTTGCGACCGATTTTGTCGATGCCGATCGGGTGGATGGTCAGGCTGCCGTCGCGGGCGATGTGCATGCGCAGGAAGCTCTTCGCGTCTTCGATGCCCTGGCCTGCGAACAGTTCGTTGACGTTGACGTCGAAGTACGACGCGATCAGCAGGTAGAGCGCCGTCACCTGGGTGGCCACGAAGCCGATCACCGGGCCGTAGACGACCACGGCCACGACGAGCGGGCCGGGCCACGTCCAGTCGTGGAACGGCAGGGTGAGCCAGAGCCACGTGCCGCCGGCGGCCAGTCCGATGTGGGCGAAAGCGTGCAACAGGCCGAGGATCCAGTGGCGTGAGTGTTTCGGCTTGTCGGCCTTGGGTGGCTGCGCGAACGCCACCGCGCCGCTGATGATGAGCACCAGCATGACCGCCAGCGGGATGCTGAAGAGGCGCTGCACGATGCCCGCGTTGCCGGCCGAGGCGCCCGCCATCGCCAGCATGGTCAGCACGTGGATGATGCCGAGCATCGTGACGAAGCCGGGGTTGCGGGTCGGCACCCGGCGGAACACGCCCCACCCCATGCGCCTCGATTGGGCGGCGTCGGGATAGGACTTCCGGAAAGCGTACGGCCGGCTGACACTGCGACTGCGGGTGAGCGTCTCGGGCTGCGGGACGATCAGCTCGTCCGGCAGATTCTGCGTGCCGAGCAGGTAGGCGCCACCGCCGCCGCACGTGATCAGCTCGCGGTCGGGGTCGCTGTAGCGGGCGTAGTGGTGCAGGTCGCCGGAGACGAGCACGCGGGTGGTCGCGCCGGTCGGATCGATGATCTTGCGGATGAAGTAGTCGATCGCGTCGTAGTCCTCGGGGCGGTCGGCCGACTTGACCCACTTCGGCGACGGCGTCATCAGCATGACGCGGTCGTCCGGGCCGACCTGCTGGGCCGCCTGCTCGAAATACAGCAGCTGAGGATCGTCGATGTAGGCGCCGAACTGCTCGTCGATCGCGAACAACCACCAGTTCGCAGGCAGCTTCACGGCGAAATAGGACCGGCGCTGCTCGGTGCTCCAGCCGCCGATGTGACCGTCCTTGCGGCGCGCGAAGAGCCGGATGAACGCGGTGAGACCGTCGTACCAGTCGTGGTTGCCGGGCAGCGCGAACAGGGTCGGCCGGGGCGCACCGGACGGCGGCTCGGGCAGCGCCGCCCGGTAGGGGCCCTTCATCCGGCTCTCGTAGCCGTCGCCACTGGCCAGCGGGTAGACCTGATCGCCGCCCATCAGCAGCAGGCGCCCACGGGGGAGCGGGCCGTCGCCGAGGTCGAGGTCGGGCTGGGCAAGCAGGTAGGCCACGGAATAGGTGGCGTCGAAGCCGTCGCCCAGGTCGGCCACGTAATCGAGCCAGAGCTCGCCGTCTTCGGTCTGTGAGTGATCGAACCAGCCCCCGTCCAGCGCGTTCTGCAGCTCGCGCTTGTCGAGATAGGCACCGAAGAGGATCGCCAGCAGCGTGCGCAGACCAGTGCTGAGCAGCAGGAGAGGCGCCAGCCAGCCGACCGGCCGCTGCGGTGTGAACCCGAGCTCGCGCGGGTCCATGCTGGTGGGCCGTGACGGCACGACCTGGCGGGCCGGGGGCGGTGGGGGGCGATCGTCGGTCACGCCAGGCACCTTAGTCCGGGCCTGCGACAGAAACCCTGTCCGATTCCGGCGGACCCCGCCGAGCGGCCCGGGGCGCGTACCGTACACTGACTTTTCGTTGCCGCCTTAGCTCAGTCGGCTAGAGCGACGCACTCGTAATGCGTAGGTCGACGGTTCGATTCCGTCAGGCGGCTCAACACGAAAGCCCAGGTCAGATGACCTGGGCTTTCGCCATTCTCGAGCGTCGCGGGCGGATCAGTAGCCGCGGTTGCCGACGGCGGCGCGGGCGAATGCGGGCGTACGACCGTTGGCGAGCTCGCCGCTGAACCAGGCACCGAAGCCGGAGATGGCCAGGGCCGCCACCTCGAGCAGGAAGAGGCCGACGCCGGCCTGCCGGTCCGGGTCACCCACCCGGACCATGAGGATCACCGCGAACAGGATCAGCACGCCCATGTTGAGCAGGACGCGGAGCACGCCGATGCGCTTGGCGTCGGGGCGGCGTACGAACGCCAGGTCGATCGCGCCGGCCACGGCAGCGGCTATACCACCGATCAGCCCGGCGACGATGTTCCAGTAGGCCAGCGATCCAACGATGGCCGGTGCTCCGAGAAGGTTGGCCATGTCGAAGATGACGGCCATCGTGAACAGGCCCAGGGGGAACATCACCAGGATGGGTTGCACCGCCTGGCCCGCGATCTTGAGTCGGCTCTCCATGCGGGTTATCGCCCTTCTACCTGCGCTGTCACAGGTTCGAGGTTGGCATCCGACGGTGGGCTACCCGGTCGGTTCGTCAATGAAACGCCACAAGGTGGTCAGAGTGACGCATGCGACCCGTCCGACTTGGCCTGTACGCAATCTGCAAGGTGGCAGAGTGATGTGTAGCGGACGGCCGGGAGGCATGTTCTACTGGAGGAGCACCAAGGGCGGAGTTGGAGGGGAGACGGTACGCAACGGCACCCGGCGGCAACCGGGTGCCGTTTCTGCCTCTGCGGGCGTTCACTGTGGTCTTGAACGAGTGAGCGAGGCACTTCTCCCTCTTGCGTCATCGTGGTCCGCCGTCGCCGTGCTGGCAAGCACCCCGACGCGGGACTGCACCATGAGTGAACGCACCTACGTACGATCGGCGGCGGCCGTGCCGGTTCCCAAGCTCGCACCCCGTCGCCGATCATGATCGCGTTGTCTACCGAGGACACCGGCCGACACGGAACCGGCGTGGTTCGGCAAAACCCCACCCTCGGGTTGTCGGTCTGATAGGACGGTATTAGAGTCGCCAGCTTCGCCGGATCGAGCCGGCCTGGCGTCCAGCCGACTGCGGCACCGACTTTCAATGATGAAGGACTAATGGCCGAGGGTGTTTCGCCGACCGTTGCACGACTACGCCTGCGCACCGCATTGCGTGAAGCGCGCCAGGCTGCCGGATTGACTCAGGCGCAAGTGGCCAAAGCAATGGAGTGGTCGCTCAGCAAGGTGATCCGGATCGAGAACGGCCAGAACGGAATCTCGCCCAGTGATCTTCGTAGTCTGCTCACTCTGCTAGAGGTCGACGACGCCGAACCCTTGCTCGCCGACGCGCGAATCGTCCGGGCCGCACACCGGGAAGAGCCGCCTTTTCGACACACCATTTCGGACAGTCTCCGGCGCTTCATCGACTACGAGGCCGACGCCGCCGAGATCCGGTCATTCGCCGTTTACTATTTGCCGGACGCGGTGCAGACTCCGGAATACGGCGCCGCGTTGACGATGATGCAGCTCGACCCGGGCCGCGTCGATGCAAAGAAGGCCGATGCGCTGGCCGAGGTGCGCCGGCATCGGGCCGACGCGCTCCGGCGCCGGCCCCGGTCGGCGAGGTATCTCGTGGTCGTCGACGAATCGGCGCTCCGCCGCCAGGTCGGCGGTGTCGCCGTGCTCGCCGGTCAGCTGCGGCACCTCGTCGAGCTCACGGAACTCGGACTGCTCGAGTTGCGCATGCTCGGCTTCGACCACGCCGGCCGCATCGCCAACAACGCGAGCTTCGATCTGGCCACGGTCGGTGCCCGCGGCCAGGTCCTCTATCGCGACAACGGCACGACCGACGAGGTCGTCGAGGACCGGGCGGAGACCTCGCAGCACCGTGACCTCTTCGAGCAGCTGTGGCTCGACGCTGCCGTCGAAGACGAGACGATCGACTTCATCCGGCGTCGGCTCGAACTCCTCGAGGCGAGGGTCGGCGTCTGAGCCGGTGGCCTTGTGCGCAATCTGCTACATAGCAGAGTGATGGGTGGCGGTTAGCTTGTACGCATGTTGTACTACTGAAAGAGCAGCAAGGGCGGGGTTGGGGAAGAGGCGGGTTCAAGCGGCGCTCGGCGGCAACCGAGTGCCGTTTCGTCTCTGTCCGAAGGAAGTCTTCCGACCGAACCGGCAGGGACTATCGGTGTGGCCATCCTGACCTGAACTTCCTCCCCTTGCAAGAAGTACGGGAAGAGGGTGCGCCATGAGCAAACGCCTCCACTACAAGAGCCCCGAAGTCGTGGTCACCGACGAGTTCTTCATCCGGCGCAGCAGGCCCTTGAAAAGCTATGCGATTCGCGATCTCCGCAATGTCGGCGTGCTTCGTTCCAGCGCCGAGCCGGCCTCGCCGACGACCGTGCTGGCCGTGGCCGCGGGCACCGTGGCATCGATCAGCGCGGGTTGGATTTTCCTGCAGCCACCCACCGCTTATGCCATCGGCCTGCTGGCTGTGATGGTCCCTATGGCGTGCACTCTGCCGTCCATGGTGCGCCGCGGTGGTCGCGGGTGGGAACTGCACGCGATCTACCGGGGATCTGACGTGGTGCTCTACTCGAGTGTCGACGAGCGTCAGTTCAACCAGGTCAAGCGTGCTTTGCGAAGGGCCATCGAGAATGCCCGCCCACCCGAGCGAGGGCTTGACCTGGCCGCCGCCTGAAGTTCGGCATTCGCAGGACCCCGGGTTCGTTCCTCTGGTAAGACGTACTAGTATGTGCCGCGACCTGGCCGAGTGCTATACAGCAGGTAGCCAGGTGTCAGATTGTTTCAGCCGTGTGACGCACTTACTTCAACGTTGAAGGACCGATGGCCGAGGGCGATTCGCCTACGATCGCGCGCTTACGTGTACGCATCGCTATCCGCGAGGCACGTGAAGCGGCCGGTCTGACGCAGGCTCAGGTCGCCGAGGCGATGGAGTGGTCCAACAGCAAGATAATCCGGATCGAGAACGGCGAGAACACCATCTCGATCAACGATCTCCGCAGCCTGCTGAGCCTGCTCCACGTGAACGACAAGGCCTTGGTCGGCTCTCTCCTCGCCGACGCGCGGACCGCTCGCTTACGGGTGCGCGCGAAGCGGGTCTGGTGGGGGCAGCCTCGCTTTCGAGAACATCTGTCGGAGCCGCTGCGCCGCTTCATCGAGTACGAGGCCGAGGCCTCGGAGATCCGGCTGTTCACCGTCCTCTACGTCCCAGGCCTGCTGCAAACCCCCGAATACGGTCGGGCGCTCACCGGGATGTGGAGCGACGAGATGAGCGGGCCGAAGATCGACGCGTTGGTCGACGCCCGCCGGCACCGCCACGAGTTGCTTCTCGATCGACTCGGTACGGTCAAAATAATGGTAGTTGCCGATGAATCCATCTTCCGTCGGGTCGTCGGCGGATCCGAGATTTTTGTCGAGCAGTTACGCCACCTCGTGAACTTGTCCGAGCGTGGGCTGACCAAGATTCGTATGCTTCCCTTGAACGACCTTCCCGTCGCCATTGCGAACAACGGTAGCTTTGACCTCATGACGGTCGGTGCCGATCGCGCAGAACGCGAAATAATGTATCGCGAGAACGGCATCCTGGACGAGGTCGTCGAAAACCGCGCCGACAACGCGCGACATAGAAAAAGATTCGAACAGCTCTGGCAAGCCGCCGACGATGAAGATGACACGATCGATTTCATCAAGGGTCGCATCGCTGCGCTGGAGGCCAACCTTCCAGCTCGCCACGAGTAAGTACCGCCACGGCACCACCATGATGTAACCCTTTCCATTAGAGGAGCGAATTCCGCGATGAACGAGACCGAGTCGCCAAAATGGCGCCGTAGTAGCCGGTGCAGCGGCGGTACCTGCATCGAGGTGGCCAAGGTCGGTGGCACATACCTGATCAGGGACAGCAAGAACCCGCAGTTGCCGGCTCACTCGTTCACCGAGGATGAGTGGGTTGCGTTCGTGGCCGGGGTCAAGGGCGACGAGTTCGTCTTCTAGGCCCGGTGGGTAGTTGCCGTCCTGCGCTGGGGTTGAGCGCAGGACGGCTTCTCTTTGCCGGGCGAGTCGGTCCGGGCGGCACGAGAATCCTTAGTTCACGAACGATCGTGCGCCGCAAAACAGACCAATACCTTCTTAGCGGGCAAGATAATCACCGCCAAATGCTCATATCGTGCAATGAATGGCACCTTGAAGCATTCACTCCTGCCCAGTGTTCGAGGCGTCACTTACCGTGGAGCTGGGAACCGGCACGGGAGGTGCGTCATGTCCAAGAGCGCAGAAGTCAAGCAGTGGCGAAGAGCGTTGGCCTGCACCGGTGGCACCTGCGTCGAGGTGGCGAAGGTGAACGACCGCTATCTGGTGCGGGACTCGAAGGCTCCGGAGGGGGCCGTGCTCGAGTTCACCGCTGAGGAGTGGGCCTCGTTCGTCGCGGGCGTCAAGGAAGGGGACTTCTCCTTCTGATGAGGGGGAAGCCGGCCGAAGCGCTGGTATGCCGCCGGCCGAGGGCGGCATACTGCGCTGGTGAGGGCTGACCCGCACGCTGCCCGCTTCGCCGTCCTGCATGACGCGGCCGAGGCGCTGCTGGACGAGCTGGCTGGGCGGTACGTGGTCGATCGCCGGGAGAGCAAGGAGCTCCTGGGGCCGGCCGACGCGCTGGTGCGCATGGAAAGGCTCATGCCACGCACTCCGGCGGCGGCGCCGCTGGCCATCGCGTTCACCGAGACGCCGGGGATCGCCGTGCGTCTCGGGCGATGGTGGGTGGAGTCGCTGCCTACGTGCGCCTGCGAGGTCTGTGACGAGGACCCGGCGCGGCTCGTCGACGTGGTGCGGACCCAGGCGTCCGCGCTGGTCGAGGGTGGGCTCTGGGAACGTGTCCGGCGCGGGGTCGGTGGCTCGTGGTTCGAGAGCCGGCTGATCGGGGAGGGTATCAACGCCCGCCGCGAAGGGCCGCTGACCAGGGGAGATGCGCGCGAGGCGAGGCGCAGCGGGTTTGCCGCGGCCGTCCAGTGGGCGCCCTGGCCGCTAAGCCCGGAACAGAGCTAGCAACGCCCGTACGCCGGGACGCCTGATCGCGTCGGACATGGCCAGATCGCCCCGGCAGAACGCCTCGAAAGCGCGCCAGCCCAACGGCGTGGCCATGGCCGCGTGGACCACGGCGGGGAACCGGGCGAACGCGTTCAGGAGCCGGCGCCCCGCGGTCATCTCGGGGAGAAGTTCGGCGGTGACCTGCTGTTCGTACGTGGGAAGGTTTTGCCAATGGCTGCCCGCCCACGTGCCGGATCGCAGCGCGTAGCTGATGCCTTCGCGGGTCCACGGCTCGAGCAGGCCGGCCGCGTCGCCGACGACGACCACCTGACCGCGGCGCAGTGGGGAATCAGGTCGGCGGCATCGCGTCAAATGCCCGGAATCGCGGATGACGGGACGTTCGGCCAGGCCGAGCCGGGCCACGAAGTCGTTCAGGTACTGCTTGGTCGCGCCGCCGTTGCCCTTGGCCATGATCACGCCGACCGTGAGCTCGTCGTCCTTGGGGAACACCCACCCGTACGAGCCGGGGAACGCGCCCCAGTCGAGCAGGACGCGCCCCTGCCAGGCTGTGCGGTCGGCCGAGGTCGCGGCCAGTTCCACCTCGAGCCCCAGATCCTGCTGCTCGAAGGTCGCCCCCACGTAGCGTGACGTGACGCCGGCCGAACCGTCGGCGCCGATGATCACCCGGGCGGTGATCTGCTCGCCTCCGGCCAGCGTGACGACGCCTTGGTCGACCGCGCGAACCTGGGTGTTCTGCCGGACGACAACCCCCGCAGCTACGGCCGCCGAATACCAAGCGTGATCGAAGTCGTCGCGGCGGACCAGGGTGAGGAACGGCCGCTCGGACGTACGGGTGAAGGATCTCCGGCCGTCTCGGGTGAACGTGAGCGCGGAGATCCGGTCGCGGGCCGGTACGTCGATGTGGGGTGTGGCGTAGGCGAGGGAGGAACCGAGAAGGCCGCCGCCGCAGGTCTTGTAGCGGGGATGTTCGGCGCGCTCGAGGACCATGGTGCGGGCGCCGGCCGTGGCGGCTGCGCGGGCGGCGGACAGCCCCGCCGGTCCGCCGCCGACGATGAGGACGTCCCAGGCCGGCTCTGCGATCACGTGGCGGAGTTTAACCGCGTTTTTATGTGTACGATCGTACACATGACCACCGCACCGGCCGCTCGCTCGCCACGGCGCTACGACCCCGACCGCAAGAGCCGGATCATCGACGCCGCCATCGAGGTCATCGCCGATCACGGAGTCGCCGGCACCACCAGCCGACGCATCGCCGCCGCGGCCGACGTGCCCCTCGGCTCGATCACCTACCACTTCGACAGCATCGAGGAACTGCTCGAGCTGGCCTTCCGGCGGCACGCCGAGCGGATGTCGCCCCGCTACGAGGCGCACTTCGACAACGTGACCGACGTGGCCGGGTTCGCCGAGGCGGTCACCGACCTGATCCACAGCGACGCCGGTGGAGATGCCCGTGACTGGGCGGTGGCGTACGAGCTCTATCTCGCCGCCCTGCGTGATCCGGCGCTGCGGAGCGTGACCGAGGCCTGGATGCGCCGGTCACGGGCGGTGCTCGAGCGGTTCGTCGACCCGGCCACCGCGCGCGGGATCGACGCGCTCAACGAAGGGCTGGTCATGCACATGATCCTGTCCACCGCCCGGTACGACCGGGCCGCCACCAGTTCGATCGTGCGCCGCTTCCTCGGGGTCGGGGAACTCGGGGTCGGGGAATGAGCAACGAGGTAGGGGCGGCCACCCGCGCCGTCTACGCCGCGTTCATCATGGCCGGGGTCGCCGCCGCGAGCTGGGCCTCACGCATCCCCCAGGTGCGCGACGAGCTGGGCCTCACCCCGTCCGGACTCGGCCTGGTGCTGCTCGCCCTGGCCGCCGGCTCGATCTCGTCGCTGCTGCTCGCGGGACAGATCGTGGGGCGGTTCGGGTCGAGCCGTACGGTCGCCTCGATGGGTGTGCTGCTCGGCGTCGCACTCTTCTCGATTTCTTTCGGGTACGAATTCGGCGTGCTCCCGGTCGTCCTCGGCCTGTACGTGTTCGGGTTCGCGAACGGCGCCTGGGACGTGGCCATGAACGTGCAGGGCGCGATCGTCGAGCGCCGCCTGGGCAAGGCGATCATGCCCCGCTTCCACGCCGGCTTCAGCGTCGGCACGGTCGCGGGTGCCCTGGTCGGGGCGGGTGCCGTCGCGATCGGCGTCTCGGTCACGATTCACCTGGCCATCACCGCCGTGCTGATCGCCGTCATCGTCGCGTCCTCGGTGCGCGCCTTCGTCCCGGACGACGCCGGCCCGGCACCGACCGTGACCCCGTCCGACCCCACCCTTGTCGCCTCGAACCCGCCGGTCGTCACGCGGGGTGAGCGTTTCAAGAACGCGGTGTCGACCTGGCGTGAACCCCGCACCCTGCTGGTCGGCGTGTTCGTGCTGGCGTTCGCCTTCACCGAGGGCGCCGGCATCGACTGGATCAGCGTCTCGATGATCGACAGCTACGGCACCTCGGCCGCCGTCGGAACGCTGGCCTTCGCCCTGTTCCTGAGCGCGATGACGGCCGGTCGATGGTTCGGGCCGGCGCTGCTCGACCGATACGGGCGGGTTCCCGTCGTACGCGTCCTGGCCGCGGTGAGCCTGGCCGGGCTGGCCCTGTACATCCTCGGTCCGGCCACCCCGGTCGCGTTCGCGGGCGCGCTGCTGTGGGGGTTGGGGGCGTCGCTGGGCTTCCCGGTCGGCATGAGCGCGGCCGCCGACGACCCGGCGCACGCGGCGTCCCGGGTCAGCGTGGTGGCCTCGATCGGGTACTGCGCGTTCCTGGGCGGCCCGCCGCTGATCGGCTTCCTCGGCGATCACGTGACGGTGAAGAACGCGCTGGTGGCGGTCGCGGTTTTGCTGATTGTGTCGTTGACGCTGGCCAACGCGGTGAAGCCGTTGCCCGAGCCCAGGCCCGCCGGCCACTGACGGGCGGTTGTCCACGTTGAGATGCGGAGCTCGGGCACGTTGGTGTCGAGGGCACCGGCAGCTACGGCGCGGGCTTTGCAACCTGTACGAGCCCGGGGTCGGCTTTCGGCCACCGCTGCCCAACTCCGATCACCGTCGGCGACAACCTACCCTCCGAAGCCGCGTTCGCCCTGCTCTGTGGCCACCCGCCACTACTCGCCCGACCGTCACCGCCTCAACCGCGCCGACGACCCACAAGACAACAAAGCCCAGGACCACCCACCAAGCCGCGTCTGCGCCGACCGCAACGGCCGCCGGTCCAAGACCGTGCTGACCGAACTCGATCCGGTCGGGCTCAGCGTTCCGTGTGATCGCGAGGGCAGCTTCGAACCGCAGATCGTCAAGAAACGCCAACGCCGCCTGACCGGCGTCGAGGACATGGTCGGCTCTGAAACTAGGCCTGGCCGGAGTTCGTGTCGTTCATGGCGTTGGACATCGAGATCCGCAAAATCGTGTGCTCGACCAATGCGATCGAGAGCGTGAACGCCCGGATCCGCCGGGCTGTACCCCACGTCCTGCAGGCACACGTGTTTTCCACAACTGTGACTCTCAGGAGAGTCGGGCGTGCGCGGTGCGCGCGGCCAAGATCGGCGCAAACGGGCACAATGCCGATGGCGGTGGCCCACCAATGGTGGGCGGGAACACGTAGGGGGAGACGCGATGGGTAGGCCACAGATGAGCATGGGCGGGCGGCCGGCGGACGACGCGGGCAGTGACGGGCGGATGCCGGCGGCCGCGTTCGGGTTGGTGACGGCCGACGGGCGGTGTCCCACATGCGGCAAGGTCGTGATCGACGTCAACGCTGAGCCGCTCGACTACAACGAGCGGGCCGACGGCACGCTGGAAGTCCTCTCCGTGGTCTTCGTGGTGCTGCCGTGCGGGCATGACTTCACTCGTGAGGTGCGGACCGCCGATTGACGGCGGCCACCCACGCCTCGTCGGCGGCCTTCTTGAGGGCCATCCCGTCCTTGCCGTCGTAGCGCAGGAAGCGGGGCAGCAGGGCCGCCAGCGCGACCGTGCCCGCGACGCACAGGACGCCACCCAGCCAGATCGAGCCGCCCACGCCCAGACGGGTGCGAGCCATCAGGCCGGAGCGCAGTTGCCCGAGCAGGGGTCCCGTCGTGTAGGACAGCATCTCGATGCCGGCCAGCCGTCCGCGCAGATGGTCGGGGATGGTCTGGCTCCAAATAATCATGCGGAAGATGCCCGAGATCATGTCGGCGGCGCCCGCGAAGGCCAGGCAGAGCAGCGTCAGCCAGAGCGTCTGGGACAGGCCGACACCGATGATGCCGACGCCCCAGAAACCGGCCGCGATCACCACCATCAGGCCGTGCCGGTGCACCTTGCCGGTCCAGCCGCTGCCCAGGGTGGCGAGCAACGAGCCGACGGCCGGGGCGGCGTAGAGCAGGCCCAGCACGCGCGGACCGCCGAGCTGGGTCGCGAGGAACGGGTAGAGCGCCTGGGGCATGCCGAAGAACATCGCGTTGATGTCGATCAGGTAGGTGCCGAGCAACTCGGGGCGTGACCGGGCGTAGCGCACGCCGGTGATGACGGCGCGGATCGACGGGCGGTCGGCGTCCGGGGGCGGCGGTACGGCCCGCACCAGCGTCAGGCAGAGCAGCGAGACGGTGAAGGTGAGCAGATCGATCGCGTAGACCCAGGCCAGGTCGATCGAGGCGATCAGCAGGCCGGCCAGGGCAGGCCCGCCCAGCTGCGCGACCTGCATGCTGAGCGACTGCAGGGCCATCGTGGCCGGCAGTTCCTCCGGCTGTACGAGCCTCGGCACCATCGCTTCGAGGGCCGGACGGGTCAGCCCGTCGATCGTCGCGGTGAGCGCCGCGACCAGATAGAGCAGCCAGAGGTGCGGTTCGTCGGAAAGGGCGTTGAGCAGCAGTACGCCCGTGAGCGCGGCCAGGGCGAACTCGCCACCTCGCACCAGCAGGCGACGGTCGAGGTAGTCGGCCAGGGCACCCCCGACGAAGGCCATGACCAGCAACGGGACCAGCTCGCAGACGCCGAGCAGGCCCACCATCAGGGGGTCGTCGGTGATCGCGGCGACCTGGAACGGGATGGTGACGTAGGTGATGAAGGACCCGAACCCGCTGATCGAGCCGCCGACGAAGACGAGTCGGTAGTCGCGCGACGTCCGCAGGGGTGTGAGGTCCACGCGACAGATCTACTTCATGACGAGGCGTCCGGTCGACTCAAATTGCGCCAGGTCGGCCAGGACCTCGTCGATCACGAAGGACTTCGGGCCGGGTAGGGCGTCGAGCGGGAAGAAACCGGCGTCGATCGACTCGTCGGTCTCACGCAGCAGCTCGCCCTCCCAGGTGTGGATCCGGAACGACATCAGGATCTGCTGGTACGAGTGGCCGTAGTCGTTCGTGTAGGTGTACGCGGTGTGGAACGCGAACGGCGTCAGCGACGTGGCCCGCAGGCCGGTCTCTTCCCACGTCTCGCGGATCGCGCAGTCTTCCATGCTCTCGCCCAGCTCCATCGCGCCGGCCGGGATGGCCCAGCGATGGTTGTCGGAGCGTTGGATCAGCAGCAGACGGTTCTGATCGTCGAGGATCACGCCCCGCGCCCCGACGAACAGGATCGTGTCGGTGTCCCCGACGCTCGCCCGCACCTTGCCCAGATAAGACTCAGCCCACGTCAATCCCACGGGGCAACTCTAGTCACGCCGACTTCTTAGCCGCCTTCTTGGCGGGCGCGGCCTTCTTGGCGGGCGTGGCTTTCTTCCGCGCGGCGGTGGCCTTCTTCGCAGGCGCGGGCTTGGCCGCGGGGGCTTCTTCGCCGCGCGCCTTCTTGGCCCGCTCGACCGACGCCTTCAACGCCGCCATCAGGTCGACCGCCGCTGCGGGAGCCTCCTCGGCCTCCTCCGGCTGCACGATCTCGCGGCCCTCGACCTTGGCGTCGATGACCTCCTGCAGCGCGGCCCGATAGTTGTCGGTGAACTCGTCGGCCTTGAAGCTGCCCGCCATCGAGTCGATCAGCGAGCTGGCCATCGCGAGCTCGGCCGGCCGGGTCTCGATGTCTTCGTCGAGGAAGCCGAAGTCGGGGGTCCGCACCTCGTCGGGCCAGAGCATCGTGTTGAGCACCAGCACGTCCTCGTGCACGCGCAGGGTGGCCAGCTGTTCCCGCTGCCGGATCGCGATCTTGACGATGGCGACCCGGTCGGCGTCCTGCAGGGCGTCGCGGAGCAGCACGTACGGCTTGGCCGCCTGACCCTCAGGTTCGAGGTAGTAGGCCTTGGCGAACAGGATCGGATCGATGTCGTCGGCCGGCACGAACTCCAGCACGTCGATCGCGCGGGACGTGGTGAGCGGCAGGTCGGCGAAGTCCTCGTCGGTCAGGATGACCATCTCGCCGCCGCCGATGTCGTAGCCCTTGGCGATGTCGTCGTAGCTCACGACCTCGCCGTCGACCGAGCAGGTGCGCTGATATTTGATCCGGCCGCCGTCGGTGCGGTGCACCTGATGGAACCGGATGTCTTTCTCCTCGGTCGCGGAGTAGAGCTTGACGGCGATCGACACCAGGCCGAACGAGACCGCGCCCTTCCAGATCGCACGCATAGTCCCAGGATGGCATCACTGAGACGCCTGCGTAAGGTGTTCGTCCCCGCCTATGGTGATCGAGTGCCCGGCGCGCCGCTGTCTCCCATGCTTGCGACCTCGGGCGCGCTGCCGGCCGGGCCGGGGTGGAGCTACGAGTTCAAGTGGGACGGGGTCCGGGTTCTCGCGCTCTTCACCGGTGGTCCACCCGACCTGTTCGCGCGTTCCGGTGCGGTCGTCACCGCCGCGTACCCGGAGGTCGCTGACCTGCAGTTACCCGAGGGCACACTGCTCGACGGCGAGATGGTGGTGCTCAACGAGGCCGGGCGTCCGTCGTTCACCGCGCTGGCCGAGCGCATGCACGTGCGCGAGCGGCAACGGGCGGCCCGGCTGGCGGTGACGCTGCCGGTCACGTACATGATCTTCGACCTGCTCTTCTACGACGGCGAGGACTTCACCGGCCTGCCCTATCTGGCCCGTCGCGAGAAGCTCGAGGAGCTGGGTCTGGCCGGGCCGCGCTGGATGGTGCCGCCGTCGTTCGGTGACGGTCCGGCGACCGCCGAGGCGGCCCGGGAGAACAGCCTCGAGGGCGTTGTTGCGAAACGGGACAGCTCGGTCTATCTGCCCGGATCGCGCTCACCCGACTGGATCAAGATCAAGTTTGACCGTACGGGCGACTACGTGATCGGCGGTTGGCGGGCCGGTGTCCGCAAACTCGGTGGTCTGCTGGTCGGGATGCCGACGCCGGACGGGCTGGTCTTCCGGGGCCGGGTCGGCGGTGGCATCGGTGCGCAGGCCGAGAAGGAGCTGCTGGCCGCCCTCGAACCGCTGGCCCAGCGCGACTCGCCGTTCGTGGCCGGGGCGGTGCCGCGCGAGGATTCCCGGGGAGCCCACTGGGTACGTCCGGAACTGGTCGTCGAGGTGCGCTACGGCAACCGGACCCCCGACGGACGGTTGCGCTTCCCCCGGTTCCTGCGGTTGCGTGAGGACAAGAGCGCCGCGGAGTGCGTGGAGGAGGACGAGGATGGCCGGTAACCGGTTCCCGGTCTCGATCGACGGGCGCGACCTCGAGCTGTCCAACCTCGACAAACTGATGTACCCGGCCGCCGGTTTCACCAAGGGCGAGGTCATCGACTACTACACGCGGATCGCGCCGGTCATGCTCCCGCATCTGGCCGGTCGCGCGGTCACCCGCATCCGCTATCCGAACGGTGTCGACGGGGCGCACTTCTTCGAGAAGAACAAGCCCGGGGGTACGCCGTCCTGGGTGCGGCTGGAGACGCTGCCGGTGCCCGGTTCGACCATGAGCCGCGAGACGATCGACTTCGTGGTCGTCGACGACCTCCCGACCCTGGTCTGGCTGGCCAACCTGGCCGCCCTCGAGCTGCACACCCCGCAGTGGCGGATCGGCGAGGACCCCGACCTGCTCGTCGTCGACCTCGATCCGGGGGCGCCGGCCGGGCTCACCGAGTGCAGCGCGGTGGCCGTGCTGATGCGCGATCGGCTGGCCGAGGATGGTGTGGCCGCCTATCCCAAGACGTCCGGGAAGAAGGGCATGCAACTGTGCTGCCCGATCGCCGGCACCCAGAATTCCGAGGTCGTGTCCGCGTACGCGAAAAAGGTCGCGGAGGAACTGGCGTCGATGGTGCCCGGCTCGATCACCGCGAAGATGGCCAAGGCCGTACGGCCGGGAAAGGTCTTCATCGACTGGAGTCAGAACGCCGCCGCGAAGACGACCGTGACCCCGTATTCACTGCGGGCCCAGGAGGTGCCGACCGCCTCGACGCCCCTGACCTGGGACGAGGTGGAGGCGGTGGCGACCGGGGCCGAGCCGCCCCGGCACTATCGCGCGGCCGACGTGCTCGAGCGGGTCGAGGAGCACGGTGACCTGCTGGAAGACCTTCTCGAGCGAGGGCCCGAGGTGCCTGCCTAGACCTACCTTGCGTCGCAAGGTACTGTGTCGCGCATGGCAGATGTCTCGCAGTTGTCGACGAGTCTGCGCCGCGGCACGTTGGAGTTCTGTGTCCTGGCCTTGGTCGAGACCGAGGACAGGTACGGCAACGAGATCGTCCGACGGCTGGGCGAGGAGCCCAATCTGGCCGCCGGCGAGGGCACGATCTATCCGCTGCTCTCGCGTTTGCGCCGGTCGGGTTGGCTGGAGAGCAAATGGGTCGAGTCGCCGAGCGGACCACCGCGGCGCTACTACGGCCTGACCCTGGACGGGCGGTCCGCGCTCGACCACTTCCGCACCGAATGGGTGTCGTTCCGACACACCGTCGACCGACTCGTGGGAACCGGTGAGGCCGTATGAAGACCCAACAGAACGACGTCGTCGCCGAGTACCTGCGCGAGCTCGACCAGCGGTTGGCCGGCATCCCGGTGCTGCAGCGCCGGGAACTGCTGGCCGACCTCGAGGCGCACATCGCGGCCGAGCGGGCCGAGCGGCACGTCTCCGGTGAGGGCGAGCTGATCGAGATCCTCGAGCGTCTCGGCAGCCCCGAGGTGGTGGCCGCGGCCGCGCACGAAGAGGCCGGCACCGTGTTCCGGCACCCCGCGCCGCCCCGCCGGCGGCTCTGGCCGTGGCTCGTCGGGGCCGGCGCGCTGCTGGTCGTGTTCGCTTTCTGCGCGTTCGCACTGTTCTTCGCGCGCGTCGACTCCTCGGAGGTGCCGGCGCCCGGGCCGGCGGTCACCGCGCCGGTGCCCGAACCCCAGCCCACGTCATAGGCGACGCCGGAGTTCCGGGGCGCCGTCGCCGCTCAACTCGGCGACGGCGATCGTCCGGCCGGTGCACACCAGCAGCAGCGCCTCCATCGGCCCGCGCACCTCGGGCCCGGTGCCGTGCGACCAGCCGGTGTCGGTGGCCACCAACCGGAACCCCGCGACCTTGCGGGTCGCCGGTAACGGGGGTGGCCAGCGCATCGTCAGCACCCGGGTGGCGGCCACCGCGGCCGCCTCCGGTGGCATCGGATGCCGTCGGCCCAGCGGGCGGGCGATGTCCTGAGTGTGGACGAGCAGATCGGTCAGGGCTTCGAGCTGCGAGACGCCGGTCGACTTCCGGCGCCGCTGGGCGGTGTCCCTGATCTCGGCGACGATCCGCTCGGGTGGCGTGGTCGCGGCGAGACGCTTGGCCACGTGATGGTTGGTGCTGTCGATGCTGCCCTGCCACTGCCGCAGGATGCCGAACAGGCCGGCCAGGTTCACCTGCTGCAGGGTCATGTGCGCGGCGACGTCGTGAACCGTCCAGTCGGCGCACAGCGAAGGGTGCTGCCACTCCTCGGGTTTCAGCGATGCGAGCAGGTCAGCCAGGGCGGTCCGCTCGGCGATGATGACGTCCCACACGACCGGAACGTACGGCCGCGGTGTTCAAGAGCACCACGGCCGTACGTATGGAAGCTCGTCAGTCGATCTGGGGGAGCGCCGGGCCGAGGATGTCGTCGGCGTCGACGATCGTGTAGGCGTAGCCCTGCTCGGCGAGGAAACGCTGGCGGTGCGCGGCGTATTCGGTGTCGATCGTGTCGCGCGAGACGACCGTGTAGAAGTGCGCCTGCCGCCCGTCGGCCTTGGGCCGCAGCACCCGGCCGAGGCGCTGCGCCTCTTCCTGCCGCGAGCCGAACGTGCCCGACACCTGGATCGCCACCGCCGCCTCGGGCAGGTCGATCGAGAAGTTGCCCACCTTTGACAGCACCAGCGTGCGCAGCTCGCCCGCCCGGAACGCGTCGAACAGCCGCTCGCGCTCCTTGTTGGTGGTCGAGCCCTCCACGATCGGGGCGTCGAGGTATTCGCCGAGCTGGTGGAGCTGGTCGAGGAAGCCGCCGATGACCAGCACCGGCTCGTCGGGATGCTTGTCGACGATCGCCTTGACCACCGGCAGCTTCGTCCGGGCGGTCGCGGCGACCCGGTAGCGTTCCTCGGCCTCGGCCACCGCGTACGTCATCCGCTCGGCGTCGGTCAGCGTGACCCGGACCTCGACGCACTCGGCGGGTGCGATCCAGCCCTGGGCCTCGATGTCCTTCCACGGGGCGTCGTAGCGCTTGGGGCCGATCAGCGAGAACACGTCGCCCTCGCGGCCGTCCTCACGGACCAGGGTCGCGGTCAGGCCGAGCCGGCGCCGGGCCTGCAGGTCGGCGGTGAACCGGAAGATCGGCGCGGGCAGCAGGTGCACCTCGTCGTAGATGACCAGGCCCCAGTCGCGGGCACCGAACAGGTCGAGGTGGGTGAACGCACCCCCGCGCCGCGACGTGAGCACCTGGTAGGTCGCGATGGTGACCGCGCGGATCTCCTTGCGCTCGCCCGAGTATTCGCCGATCTCCTCCTCGGTCAGCGAGGTGCGCGCGATCAGCTCCCGCTTCCACTGCCGGCCGGCCACCGTGTTGGTCACCAGGATCAGTGTGGTCGCCTTGGCCGTGGCCATCGCGGCCGCGCCGACCAGCGTCTTGCCGGCGCCGCAGGGCAGCACGACCACGCCCGAGCCACCGGCCCAGAATCCGTCGACCGCCTCCTGCTGATAGGAGCGCAGGGTCCAGCCGTCCTCGGCCAGGTTGATCTCGTGGGCCTCGCCGTCGACATAACCGGCCAGGTCTTCGGCCGGCCAGCCCAGCTTGAGCAGCGCCTGCTTGAGGCGGCCGCGCTCGGACGGGTGCACCGCGATGGTCTCGTCGTCGATCTTGCCGCCGAGCATGCCGGCCAGCTTCTTCGACTTCGCGACCTCGATCAGCACGATCTTGTCGAGCCCGCGCAGCACCAGGCCGTGGCTCGGGTCGTTGGCCAGCTGCAGCCGGCCGTAGCGGTCCATCGTCTCGGCCACGTCGACCAGCAGCGCGTGCGGCACCGGGTAGCGCGAGAACTTGATCAGCGAGTCGACCACGCTCTCGGCGTCGTGCCCGGCGGCGCGGGCGTTCCACAGGCCGAGCGGGGTCAACCGGTAGGTATGCACGTGTTCGGGCGAGCGTTCCAGCTCGGCGAACGGGGCGATGGCCATCCGGCAGGCCTGCGCGTCCGGGTGGTCCACCTCCAGCAGAAGAGTCTTGTCGGACTGGACGATCAGAGGTCCGCCGCTCACTGAGACACCCTTCGAAGAGCTATAGGGCGTGTCCCGTGGATCACGGGGGCCTGCGCCGAGGCCCAGGCGGCGCCTGACGGCGGCCGCAGAACGGCCACATCCAACACCGGGATGCGACCGCCCTGCGGCCGACGTCAGCCACCACCTGGACCGCACCGCAGACCCGCGTGATCCACGGGACACGCCCTAACCGACCCTCCAGTGTGACACGGATTCCGTGCAACCTTCCGGGCCACCAGCGCGTTGATCACTTAGCGCGGGTCGTACGGCATCGGGGGTGTACGACCCGCGCTAAGACTCCTCGTCGGGAACGGCTGCCGTTATCCGGTGCAGCGCGAAGGTGTGCAGCGTCTCGGTGCGCTCGTCCTCGGCCCGCAGATAGCCCGCGCTCAGCGACACCGGCCGCACCAGCCGCGACAGCGTGGCCCCGTGCGAGTCGACATAACCCACCCAGACCCGAGCCTTTTCCCGTACGGCCTGTTGCAGCACCGCCATCGCCTGACCGTGCTGTTGCACCGACGTCAGACCGGGGACGCCCTGCCCGTTGGCCGCGCGCACGCTGACCGGAGCCCGGCGGGCGGCCCGGGTGGCGATGTCGCCCCGCCGGATCTGCTCGACCACGCCGGCCAGACGCGGCCCGGCCAGCATCGGGGGTCCGGACTGGTCGGCCAGGCGGGCCGCCACCGACGTACGGGTCGGCGCGCGGCGCACCTTGGGCCGGGTCAGCACGGCGGCACCCCCGGCGTCCTCGGCCACCGGCGCGAACCCGGCGTCACGCAGGGCCCCCAGCATCCGCGCCACCTGCAACGGGCTGACCAGCACGGTCGGCGCGATCGGGCGCAGGCCGAGCGAGACCAGCCGCTTGTCGGCCAGCACCTCGGTCAGCAGGGCCTCGTCGTCGCTGCGCAGATAGGAGCCGGCCGAACCGGCCCGCAGCCCGCCGTGCTTCCGGGCGGCGTCGTCGATCATGTAGGTCAGCGTCTGCGGCACCGGCGTGCGGGACCGGCGCCGGAACAACGAGTGCAGGTCGGCCGCCGTGTACCCGACATCGAGGGCCCGGCGCACACTGGCCGCGGTCACCCGGAACACGCTCGCCCCACCGGCCGACTCGGGCTCGGCGATCACGTCGAGCTCGGCCGCCAGCTCGGGCTCGGGCGGACCGGGCACCACCACCGACAGGTCGGCCTGCACGAGCACGTGGTCGACCGGGGCGGGCAGCAGCGCGTCCAACGTGCGGACGGCGTCACCCCGGGGCTCGGTCGAGCCGGGACGCACCCCGAGCGGGTCGAGGTCGCCCTCGTCGACGTCTTCCAGGAGCAGTCTCCCGTACGAGGTGATGGCGCCGAGCGCACTCACACCGAGCTGGGCGCCGCTCGCCAGAGCATCGCGGTGGACCGCCTCACGACCGCGCGCCCGGCGTGGGGTCTGCCAGGCGAGCAGCCCGAGCACCTCGTCGACCTGCGGGGCCGTACCGGGCTTGAGATCGGCCAGCACGAACAGCGCCTCGCGCCGGGCCTGCGGGGCACCGGCCCGCTCGGCGTCGGGGGCGAGCGCGTTGATCGGGCGGTCCCGGTCGTCACGACTACCGACCAGACCGGGCTGTCTGGTCATCGCGAGCCAGGCCCGGGCCAGTGCGGTCCAGCGCTGGGCTGTGCTCAGGGCACGCCACATGTCGTACGCGCCGGTGGGCAGGAAGATCTCGTCCACGGCACCGCCGGCCCGGCTCACGGTCACCGATCGGCCCGTGCCGGCCACGTCGCTCTCGCCCAGCAGACCGGCCGCGTACGCCACCTCGAGCAGCAGCGCGGCCCCGGGCTCGTCGACCCCGGCCGACCGGGAAAGACGCTTCAGGTCCCGTACGCCCAGGCCGCCGGCCCGCAACACCGGCGCGGGCTCGGCCGCGAGCGCCTCGAGGAGCGACTCCGTGCTGCGTACGGCCTCCATGACCTGACCGGCCCCGGCCGAGTCGACGGATTTCGGGTCGCGGGTCGCGCCCTCAGGAATCGGCGGGAACGGCCGCAACGCGCCCAGCGGGCCGGTGTCCCGGCGCAGCAGCAGACCGACCTCACGGGGCAACTCGACCAGCTCGCCGTCGGGCCGGGGCGCCCGCCCGGCCTCGCTGATCGGCACCAGCACGTGGTGGTCGACCAGCCACCGTACGGGCTCGGCGACCGACTCCCGCCCCAGCGCCCCGATCGGCGGGCCGGCCGCGAGCCGGTCGAGAACGGCCCGGGCTCCGGGTGGGGCGGCCAGGACCGTACGGCGCAACTTGGCTTTGTCGGCACACAGCGCGGACGTCTGCGGATCGAGGAAGTCGGCCGGCCGGCCCAGACCGGCCGGGTAGGGCGACGTGACCTCGTCGATCGCGCCGACCAGCCGCAGGGCGCCGTCGTCTCCGCCGTCGTGCTCGTCGCCGCCGTTTTCGTAGCCGCTGTACAGCAGGAATCGGACGCGGAGGCGGTCGATCGCGACCCGGACGTCGTCCGCGGCGACCCCGGTGGCCAGCTCGAGGATCGCGGCGACCGAGGTGGTCGCGCTCTCTTCCGAGCGGCTCAGCCGGGCCGCGTCGAGGATGTGCAACGTGAACTCGTCGAGGCCGTCGAGACAGCGGGCGACCGAGCCGCGGGACTGGGCCCGCACGGCCAGCGCGGAGATGTCGGCCGGCACGGGCACGACAAGATCAGGGCGCAACTGAACGAGCGCGCTCAGCGCTTCGTCGGTGAGCGACCGCAGTTGATCGGCGAATGTGGTGGCCATCGTGTTCAACGCTAGCCGTCGTGGGACGATATTGAGGTGTCCGGCATGGCCGGGCACTGATCTGTAACGGACGCTGAAGGGGACATCCGTGGCCGCGAAGAACAAACTGCCGGGTACCGACGTCAAGGGCGGCGCGGTCGGCCACCAGCCGCAGGGTGTCGACATGAAGGGCCACCTCGAGGTTTCCGAGCTGCTCTCCGACCGGGCCGCGGCGCCGTCGCCGTTCGGTGACGACCAGACCTTCCCGCTGCCGGTCGACCGCCTGAACTACATCCCGTCGACCCCCGCGTGAGTGGTGCGGTCGGGTTCGACCTGGACATGACCCTGATCGACTCCCGGCCGGGCATCCGGGTCGCCTACCGGGCGCTGACCGACAAGACGGGTGTCTTCGTCGACGCCGACCTCGCTGTCACCCGGCTCGGACCGCCACTGCGCACCGAGCTGGCCCACTGGTTCCCGGCTTCGGAGCTGGAAGAAGCGGTGACCACCTACCGGGCGCTCTACGTGGACCATGCGATCACCCCGACCGTGCCCATGCCGGGTGCGGTTGAGGCGCTGACGGCCGTACGGTCGCTTGGTCTGCGTGTTGTGGTTGTCACATCAAAACTGGGCCGGTTGGCCGCTCTGCACCTCGACCATCTCGGCCTGGTCGCCGACGAACTGGCCGGTGATCTGTTCGCCGAGGGCAAGGCGACCGCGCTGACCAGTCATGACGTGCGCTGGTACGTGGGTGATCACGTGGCTGACATGGTGGCTGCGCGTACGGCTGGGGTGCCCGGCATCGGCGTCGCTACCGGACCGTGCTCGGTGTCCTCACTTCAAGAAGCCGGGGCCGCGTACGTGTTGGACGACCTCA
The DNA here is from genome assembly GCF_018829635.1 of Paractinoplanes bogorensis. GTDB lineage: Bacteria > Actinomycetota > Actinomycetes > Mycobacteriales > Micromonosporaceae > Actinoplanes > Actinoplanes bogorensis. The sequence goes on along the minus strand of NZ_JAHKKG010000009.1, from coordinate 282,607 downwards.
CCGCTCTGCCGCCGCTGCTGCGCCAATTGCAGTTGGGTGAGGGAGCATCGCTTCAGTAGCCTTGATGTGAGCGGTTGTTTCCATTGAGTGAAGTTGAGGTCAGCGGTGCCCACGGGTCGAGTGAAGTGGTACGACGCGGCGAAGGGATTCGGTTTCGTCACCAGCGATGAGGGCGGAGACGTGTTCCTGCCCAAGGGCGCGCTGCCGGCCGGGGTGGCCGAGCTGAAGACAGGTCAGCGCATCGAGTTCGGTGTGGTGGACAGCCGCAAGGGCGCCCAGGCGATGGGCGTCAAGTTGATCGACGCCCCGCCGTCGCTGGCGGAGCTGCGGCGCCGCCCGGCGGAAGAGCTGCACAGCATGGTCGAAGACATGATCAAGGTGCTGGAGTCGCAGGTGCAGCCCGGCCTGAGCCGTGGCCGCTACCCCGACAAGCGTGTCTCGGCCAAGATCGCGCAGCTCGTCCACGCGGTGGCGAAGGAGTTCGAGGCCTGATTTCTCTTACAGGAACGGCTTCACAGCAGGCGTGATACCCGCCGCTGCCGAGCGCTGCAACAGGGCGTCGGCGGCGGCGAGTCCGTCCCGGCCCAGGTCAAGCGTGAACTCGTTCACATAGAGATCGATGTGCTGCTTGACGACGTCGGGCTCCATCTCCTGGGCGTTCTCCAGGATGAACTCGCGGCTCGCGTCCGGGTTGGCCCAGGCCATGCTCACCGAGTTGCGGATCCACTCGGTCGCCTCGGCCGGGTCGACCACGCCCCGCTTGGCCAGGATCGCGCCCAGCGGGATCGGCAGGCCGGTGTCGGCCTCCCACCACTCGCCCAGGTCGGCCAGCGAATGCAGGCCGTAGCGCTGATAGGTGAAGCGGGCCTCGTGAATGACCAGGCCGGCGTCGTACTTACCCTCGGCCACACCCGGCATGATCTGGTGGAACGGCACGACCTCGATGCGGCCCGGCGCGCGGTCGGCCGACCAGAGACGGAACAGCATGTACGCCGTCGTGCGGTCACCGGGCACAGCCACCGTCTTGCCGGTGAGGTCGACGCCGGGCTCCCGGGTCAGCACCAGCGGGCCGCAGCCCCGGCCCAGCGCGCCCCCGGTCGGGAGCAGCTCGTAGTCGTCGAGCAGCCAGGGCAGCGCCGCGTAGCTCACCTTGACCAGGTCGAACTCGCCACGCTCGGCCGCCGTGTTGGTCACGTCGACGTCGGCGAAGGTCAGGTTGACCTCGGGAGCACCAGGGATGAGCCCGTGCACGAGAGCGTGGAAGACGAACGTGTCATTGGGGCACGGAGAAACCGCGAGTGAAAGCGCCACGGAGTCCACGCTAGACGCGTCACCCCCTCATCGCGTGGCACGACGGCTGTCTCTCATCCCACACGGTGGAGTTATCCACAGGTTTTCCACACAGCCGCCGAAGCTGTGGACAACGCCGCGAACGCCTCCTTCAGCCGCCAGGCCGCCCGGTCTCGGGGCCCGACCGGGTTCGAGATGCTGCGCAGCTCGGCAAAGGGAAGCCCGGCGGCCGCGACAGCCACCCCGAAGCCCTCCATGGCCTCGGCCACGGCCTGTGGATAACGCGCGGCCAGACGCTCAGCGGTGGCCGCGGTGCCGGTGACGGTGCTGAGGGTCACGATGTCGCCCAGGACGGCCCCCGGCAGCGTCGTGGTGAGCGACCTCACCAGCTCCGGGTCACTCTCGAGCACACTCGTGCCGAAGCCGAGCTCGTCGACCGTGAGGAACCCGTCGGGAGTCTCCGCGCCCAGGTCAGCGGCAATGCTGCGGGCACCGACGACAACCGCGCCAACGGGAGCGCGCCCGACGAACCCGCCCGCGATGCCGGCCGAGACAACCGCCTCGAACCGGCCGGTCGCCAGCAGCCGAGCCGTCCCCGCGGCGGCGGCGGCCGGCCCCACCCCGACCGCCTCGACGGTGACGTGGTCGGGGTCGGCGCCCGCCCGAATCGCTTCGGCCTCAGCCGCCACCGCCGTGACCACCAGAATCATCGTTAGCCGCCTAACTTCCCTCGCCGTCGCGTCGATCTAGCACAAAAAGTTTCCGGGCGCGGCCCGCCCTCCCTATCGGGGGACCCCCACCCGCGCCAGCGCCAGCATCGCGGCAATTCTGCCGGGTCGGGGCGATCTTCGCGGGGGTGCCTGTGGATAACTCGGAACTGTGGACAACTCCGGGCCGGCGCGCCTGACGTGAAAGCCTTGGACCGTCAGCCGGCCGGAGAGAGGGGTGGCGCGGCGGCGCTCGGGGAGAGGAGCGTAGCCGCGAGATAGGTGCGCGCTTTGGGGTTGTCGGCGGCGCGCGGCGCGTGATGTGCAGCGCTGGCGCGTGCGCTTTGTGGGCGCCGGTGCGAGGTGTGAGCGCGGTCCGCGGTGCCTGGCGTGAGCACGGTGCGCGGTGCCCGGCGTTGAGTGCGGCGCCTGGTGTGCGGCGCTGGCGCGCTGCACGGTGTGAGCGCTGCGCGGTGCCTGGCGTGAGCACGGTGCGCGATTTGAGCGCGGTGTCCTGGGGTGAGCGCGGTGCGCGGTGTGAGCACGGTGCCTGGGGTGAGCGCGGTGCGCGCACGGTGCGGGGTGTGGCGGGCTGCGCGGTTTGGGCGCGGCGGTCAGCGGTCCTGGTTGTCGGTGGGGGTGCTGCCGTTCGTCGGGTGGTCGGCTGAGGTTGGGCGGTAGACGTGGAAGCCGGGTGGGGCCAGGGCCGCGTCGGGCTTTGGGGTGGTGGGGCGCTCGGCGCTTAGCGGGGGCTCGGAGGTGCGCGGGCGTTGACGCTCGGCTGTGGGTGGGGATGGGGGCGGGGGCGGTTCGGAGGCGGTCTTCTTGTCTTTGCGACGGCCGAACCAGCCTCGCTTGGGCTCGCCTGGGTCTACGCGGGTAGGCGGGTCGCTGGGGTTCGAGCGGTTGTCGCCGGCGGTGGGGCTGTGGTCGACCCGGGTGGGCGGGGTGGAGCGATCAGTGGGGTGGCCGGATCCGGCCGAGCGCGAGCGGTCGGCTCGGGTCGGCTGGCCGGGTGCAGTGTTGTTGGGGCGGACTCGGGTCGGGACCGTTGGGGCCTCGGGCCATGGGTCGCTGGGCTCGTCGGGGCTGGGCTCCCAAGCCGTCGATCCGGACCGGTGATCGCGCCCGGAACCTCGATCGAACCGGGAACCATCGCCGGGCCCGAAACTGGGATCGAACCCGGATCGATCGCCGGAACCAGAACCAGAACCAGAACCAGAACTGGAACCGGAACCGGGGCGGGAGCCGGAGCCGGAGCCGGGCGCGGACTCAGAGCCGAAACTCGATCGATCGCTGGAGTTGCCATCCGCGCTCGCGCTGGGGGAAGAGGCGGCGGCGGGATCGGGGGTGTCGGCGCGGCCGCTCAGGCGTTCATTGTGGAGGCGGGTGGCTATGTAAGCCGCCCGGGCCGCGGCCAGGATGGCCAGGACGGTGGCCAGCGCCACGCCGACGCGGCCGTGCAGCGGGATGATGCCGATGCCGCCGCCCAGCACCCAGGCGATCATCAGGACCGTTTCGGAGTGGGCGAATGCGCTGGCCCGGAGGCGTTCGGGGACCCGTTCCTGGATGCTGGCGTCGACCGCCAGCTTGGCGATGCCGCTGAAGACCGCGACCACCAGGGCCATCAGCGTGACCATCAGCAGGCTGTAGAAGAGCGTGGCCAGCACGCCCACCGCGGCCGTGACGATCAGGCCGGCCGACTGCAGGGCCAGCGGGCGCCGGATGCGCAGGCGGGTGCCGACCGCGGTGGACAGGAAAGTGCCCACGGCCAGCGCGCCGCCGATCAGGCCGACCGCGCCCTGGGGGCCGATGTCGTTGCCCAGGACGGTGGTGTCGAGCTGGTCGGCCATGATCACGAAGGCCAGGAAGAGCAGCGTGAAGCCGTACAGAAGCCTCAGGCTGGCGCTGCCGATCAGGGTGGCGATCACCAGCGGGCCGGAGAGCGGACGGTCTTCGCCGCGGCCCAGGCGCAGCATCGTGCGCCACGGGCGGGGCACGGCCTCGGGCGGGTCGGAGTCGGCTCGTGGGGGCAGGCGCAGGGACACGACCATGCCCACGATGAAGATGATCATTGCTACGCGCAGGGGCCACTGCGGGCCGAACTTGAAGGCGAGCAGGCCCACGGGGGCGACCACGGCGCCGGCGAACGTGCCGTAGACGCTGGCGCGGGCGCCGACCTGGGACAGGCCGATGCCCTCGGGCAGGAGCCTGGGTACGGCGGCCGAGCGGGCTACGCCGTACGCACGGGACAGCGCAAGCACCCCGAAAGCCGCCGGATAGAGGCCCCAGTTGAACAGGTGATCGGAGATCACGTAGGCCAGGAACGCCCGGCCCAGCATGGTGACCGCCAGTGCGTAGCGGCGGCCGTGCCGGAAATGGTCGAGCAGCGGGCCCACCACGGGGGCCAGCAGCGCGAACGGCACCATCGTGATGAGCAGGTAGAGCGCGACCTTGCTGCGCGCCTCGCCCAGCGGCACGTTGAAGAAGATGGTGCCGGCCAGGCCGATCGCGATCAGGGTGTCGCCGGCGCAGGAGAGCGCGTGCAGGTCGAACAGGCGGATCATGCCGGTCTCGTTGGCGGCGCCCTTGGCCCGCGCGGTGCCGACCCGGCGGGTCGCCCACGCTCCGCCGCGCACGGAACCGCGCACCAGCAGGCGGGCCGCCTTGACGCCGGTGCCGACGGTGCGTCCGAGAGTGGGAAGCAACGGCATGCACCCCATCCTGACTGATCGGGGCGAGCGCTGTCCCGTTCCGGGGGCGCGGAATCCGGGGGAGTCGGTGCGGAGCATCCACGGTGATGGGGGACAATGAGGTTGTGACGACTCGGACCACCACCCGCGCAGCCCGTCTCGACCAGGTTTGTGCCGATGCGGTCGGTGTGGCACGCGGTGCGATCACCGATGTGGACCCGGCCGACGTCGGGGAGCACCTCGAGGCCATCGCCGAGGGCGACCGGGTCGTGACCCACCTCTTCGAGAGCCACCTGGCGGGCTATCGCGGCTGGCGCTGGGCGGTCACCGTGACCCGCATCCCGCGCAGCCGGCACGTCACCATCTGCGAGACGGTGCTGCTGCCCGGCCCCGACGCGCTGCTCGCCCCGGGCTGGGTGCCCTGGAACGAGCGTCTCCAGCCCGGTGACCTCGGCGTGGGCGACCTCATGCCGACCGCCCCGGACGACGAGCGTCTGGCCCAGGGCTACGTGCTGAGCGACGACCCGGCGGTCGAGGACGTCAGCTGGGAGCTCGGCCTGGGCCGTCCCCGGGTGATGTCGCGCGAGGGCCGCATCGACGCCGCCCAGCGGTGGTACGACGGCGAGTCCGGGCCCGAGGCGCCGATCTCGGTGGCCGCGCCGCGGAACGCCCGCTGTGGCTCCTGCGGGTTCTATCTGCCGCTGGCCGGGTCGCTGCGCTCGATGTTCGGGGTGTGCGGCAACCTCTACGCCCCCGACGATGCCCGCGCGGTCAGCGCCGACCACGGCTGTGGCGCGCACTCCGAGGCGCTGCTGGGCACGGCCGAGCAGCCGGTCGACGAGCTGCCCACGGTCTATGACGACAGCGAGGTCGAGTCGGTCGCGGTGAGCCGCGGCCACGGCTCGGTCGAAGAGAGCGAACCCGCCGAGGACTACGGCCACAGCTGAGGGCCGGCGCCAAGAACGGCCGTAAAGAGGGCGGCCGTAAAGTAAGGCGGCCGTCAAGAGGGGCTCAGAGCTCGGACGTCACCGTGAAAGACGGGTGCGAGAGCAGGCGGCGGCGCTTGCGGTGCCGGTCGTGCACGATCATCGTGATCAGGCCGGGGATGCCCGCGAGGAAGCCCGCGATGCAGATCTGCAGCCACCGGTCGGGCCCGTCGGCCAGCCACACGATGAGCGCGGCGACGGCGAACGCGGCCAGCCCGCCGACGGCGAACGGGACCATGGGTGGGTCCAGCGGCTCGACTCGGGGCTTCTCGCTCACGGGAACAGAATAGGTCGGCGGAGATCACCGGTGGGCCCCTGTGACGGGGCCGACACACGCCGGTTTTGCGCAGGTCATCGAGGACTGAGACCATGCCCTCCTCGTTTCCCGTGATCCGGAGAGGCCCGCATGACCGCCGCCACCGATACCCGTACGCCGAAAAGTGGTTTTGATCGGTTCTTCGAGATCTCGGCCCGGGGCTCGACCCTCGGCCGCGAGGTCCGGGGCGGTCTGGCCACCTTCTTCACGATGGCCTACATCGTGGTGCTCAATCCGCTGATCCTGGGCAACGGGGTCGACGGCGACGGTGCCAAGCTGGCCATCCCCGCCCTGGCCGCGGGCACCGCCCTGGTCGCCGGGGTGATGACCATCCTGATGGGCGTCGTGGCCCGCTTCCCGCTCGCGCTGGCCGCCGGTCTCGGTGTCAACGCGCTGATCGCGTTCGAGATCGCGCCCGAGATGACCTGGGCCGATGCGATGGGTCTGGTCGTCATCGAGGGCGTGCTGATCGCGATCCTGGTGCTCACCGGCCTGCGGACGATGGTCTTCCGGGCCGTGCCGACGCAGCTCAAGACGGCGATCGGCGTCGGCATCGGCCTGTTCCTGATGATCATCGGGCTGGTCGACGCGGGCTTCGTGCGCCGGATCCCGGACGCCGCCGGCACCACGGTCCCGCTCGAGCTCGGCGTGGGCGGCAAGCTGTCGACCTGGCCGACCGTCGTCTTCGTGGTCGGCCTGCTGTTCACGCTGGTGCTGTTCGTGCGCAAGGTGCGCGGCGCGATCCTGATCGGCATTCTCGGCAGCACCGTGCTGGCGATCATCGTGGAGGCCATCGCCCACCCCAAGGGCTGGTCGCTCAACGTCCCCAAGCTGCCCGAAAAGATCGTCGGCTCGCCCGACCTGTCGCTGCTCGGCCACTTCAACGTGCTCGACTCGTGGTCGCGGGCGGGCTGGCTCGTCGTGATCATGTTCATCTTCACGCTGCTGATCACCGACTTCTTCGACACCATGGGCACGATGGTCGCCGTCGGTCAGGAGGGCGAGCTGCTCGACTCCGAGGGCATGCCGCCGCGTACGCGGGAAATCCTGCTGGTCGACTCGGTGGCGGCGGCCGCTGGTGGTGCGGCGAGTGTCTCCAGCAACACCTCCTACATCGAGAGCGCCGCGGGTGTCGGCGAGGGCGCCCGTACGGGCGTGGCCAACCTGGTCACCGGCGTGCTCTTCCTGCTGGCCATGTTCCTGACCCCGCTCGTGTCGGTGGTGCCGTTCGAGGCGGCGTCGACCGCGCTGGTGGTGGTCGGCTTTCTGATGATGACCGCGGTGCGGCAGATCGAGTGGAGCGACTACACGATCGCCGTGCCGGCCTTCCTGGCGATCACGCTGATGCCGTTCACCTATTCGATCTCCAACGGCATCGGGGCGGGGATCATCTCGTACGTGGTCCTGAAGGTCGCCACCGGCCGAGCCCGCGAGGTGCACCCGATTTTGTACGGCGTCGCGGTGCTGTTCGTCCTCTACTTCTTGCGCGGTCCGCTCGAGACTTGGATCCTGTGACCGCAATGACATGTCGTTAGCTTTGCTCATTAGCTAAGCTAAGAATCGTGATGGAGTGGCCCGTGGTGGCGGATCGTGGCACAGCCGATGAGGCGGCCAAGACCCTTCGCGAGGCGATCATGCGGCTGAACCGGCGGGTCAGGCAGGCCCGTCCGGTCGGTGATCTCACCTTCAGCCAGCTCTCCGCGCTGACCAGCCTCCAACTGGCCGGCGCACTGACCCCGCGCGAGCTCGCCGATGTCGAACGAGTCCAGCCCCCGACGATGACCAAGATCGTCGGGAAGCTGGAGGAACGCGGCCTGGTCGTGCGGACCCCGCACCCGACCGATGGCCGGCAGGTGATCCTGTCGGCCACCGAGCAGGGGCGGGCCGTGTATGCCCAGTTCGAGAAGGCGCGCAACGAGTGGCTGGCCACCCAGCTGGCCGCTCTGGCGCCGGACGAACGGGAAACCCTGGCTCAGGCGGCCGAGATCCTGCAGAAGATCTCCCGCGCCTGAGAGTTCGGGTACGCGGCGCTTCGTCACGTGACGATGACGCGTACTACCGAACAGGAGGCACAACCGCGTGCGGTCAGTGCTGAACACCACCTTCCGGTCTCTCCAGGTCCGCAACTACCGGCTCTTCTCCACCGGGCAACTGGTGAAGCTGGTCGGGGTGTGGATGATGTTCACCGCCCAGGACTGGCTGGTGCTCGACCTGTCCGGCAACTCGCCGAGCGCCCTCGGCCTGGTCACCTCGCTGCAGTTCCTTCCCGTGCTTCTTTTGACGCTGTACGCCGGCAAGCTGGCTGACCGCTTCGACAAGCGCCGCCTGCTGGTGATCGCCAATGCCGCGTTCGCCGCCACCGCGATCGTCTTCGCCATCCTGGTCGCCTCGGGGCACGTGCAGCTCTGGCACGTCTTCCTCTTCGCCGGCCTGCTCGGCATCGCCAACGCCGTCGAGACCCCGGTCCGGCAGGCCTTCGTCTCCGAGCTCGTCGAGCTGCCCCTGCTGCCGAACGCGCTGGCCCTCTCGGCGGCCACCTTCAACACGGCCCGGATCGGCGGCCCGGCCCTGGCCGGTGTGGCGCTCGCGCTCTTCGACACCGGCCCGGTCTTCCTGATGGCAACCGTGCTGGCCGTGGCTCCGATCGTCAGCTACTCGCGGATGCGGACGGCCGACCTGCGACCGGCCGAGCGTCAGGCCAAGAAGGACGCCCGGATCATGGACGGCCTGCGTTACGTCGGCCGGCGTCCCGACCTGCTGCTCCCGATCGGCCTGATGTTCGTGGTCGGCATGATCGGCTTCAACTTCCCGGTCACCCTGGCCGCGCTGGCCAAGATTGACTTCAACGCCGGACCGTCCACGTTCGGGCTGCTGACGACCTCGCTCGCGGTCGGCGCGCTCGGCGGCGCCCTGGCCGGCAGCGGTCGCCGGGCCCGGCCCGGGGCCTACCTGGTGATCGGGGCCGCGGCCGCGTTCGGGCTGCTCGAGTTCGCCGTCGGGTTCGCTCCGTCCTTCGTGGTGGCGATGCTCGTGCTGATCCCGACCGGGTTCTTCTCGATCTATCTGGCCCAGGCGGCCAACCACCGGGTGCAGATGGGCGTCGCCCCCGAATACCGGGGCCGGGTGATGGCCCTGTACGTGCTGGTCTTCCTGGGCACCACGCCGATCGGGGCCTCGTTGGCCGGTTGGTGGGGCGAGCGGTTCGGAGTGGCGTCCAGCATCTCGGGGGCCGGGGTGGTCTGTTTCGTGGCCGCCCTGGGTGCCCTGGTCTGGCAGTTGCGGTCGAGCGGCGAGCGGATCGAGATGACGATCCGGCCCCGCCCGCGGCTGACCCTGGTGCCGCCGGTCGAGGTGCCGACCACGGCGGTCAAGACGCCGGAGCGTGCGGCCGCCTGACAGGTATTTGGCAGATCATCCTATTCCGGTCCGGGGCTGTTCCCCATTAGCGTCTTAGCGTGGCCATTGCGCACATTGCTGTGCTCACGGCGGCGCTCGTGCTCCCGGTAACCGTCCCCTATGCGGTGGCGGCCGTCCGGCGGCGAGACGAGTTCCGCCGCAGACGCGCGTGCCCCGGGTCGTCCCGTCTCGATCGTGCCCTGCGTGACGTCGACCCGGGCGTCCTGACCTCGCGCCTCGGGCCGGTGCCGATCGAATGGCTGGCCGGTGAGTTGCGCCGGCTCGATCGTCAGCGCCGAGGTGGCGTCACCCTCGAGTCCGAGGTGTGGCAGGAAGCGGTCGTGCGCGCGTATGACGAGCGACTGTGTATGGCCTGCCAGTGCCTCGGCGTCTCCGAGAATCTGCGCCCGCTGGACGGGCTCGACCGCGAGTTCGAGCGGATGCGGGTCGAGGACGCACTACAGGCAGCGGGCCTCGAGCTGCGCTGAGCCGACAAGCCGCACCGACAAGGCCGCGCCGACGAGCCGCGCCGACAAGAGTGAGCTAAGCGGCCCAGAGTCAGAGCGGCCAGGCGGCCAGCTCGTGATAGTGGCCGTCCACGCTCTGCACCAGCGCGAACTCGGTCACCGGCCACGGCTCTCCGGCGTGACCGGCGAGCGCTCGCCGCAGCGCCGGATCGGAGTGATACGACACGGTCAGGTGCGGTTGGAACGGTCGCTCGTCACTCGCGAAACCGCCCAGCGTCAGCGCGTCTCGGACGCTCTCCCGCAATTCGGTCAGCCGGGCCAGGTCACCGTCCACCCCGGCCCACGCCACCGCCCCGAACCGGCCGCCGCCGGTCAGCCGCAGCTCGAACGGGCCCGGTGACGGCACATCGGCCAGCAACCCGGCCGGCGAGTCCGGCACCGAGCCGAGAAAGACCAGCGTGAGATGCCATTTGTCGATCGGGGTCAGGCGGGACCGGACGGGCAGCTCGGCCCGTAACGCCTCGAGGGCAGATCGCGGCGGGGAGACCGCGACGAACAGCCTCAGGACGACTCGCGCGCCGCCGGGCCGCCGCCGAAGAGCACGTCGTCCCAGCTCGGCAGCCGCTTGCGGGGCTTCGCCTCGTCGGTCTCGGAGCCCTGCTGCTGACCGCCCTGGCCCTGGCCCTGACCCACCGTGCGACGGGGGCGCAGCACCGCCAGCGACGGCACGGCCGGAACTTCCTTGGGCAGGTCGGAGTCTTCGTCGAAGGCCGACCCGGAGCCACCGCCGAGCAGGGCCGCGGCCCCACCGGCGACCGGGCGGCGCGGCGTCTCGGCCGGACCGGCGTCGAGGCTGCGGCCGCCGGACGGGCTGAGCGGGCGGTCGAGCGAGGCGAGCAGGGCGTCGCGCCCGGCCCGGATCGGGTCGCGGGTGGACCGCGCCGCGGGCGCCTCGGGCGCGGGCGGCAGGCCCCGGCCACCGCGGGCCGGCTCGGCCGTGCGGGACGGGCCGGGCAGCCCGTGGCCACCACGCTCGGTGAACGCGCGCTCGGGGGCAGGCTCCTGACCCAGGATCTGGGTGGGCCGCTCGGCGCACAGGTATTGGGCCATGTCGTCGTGCGGCGACACGACCTGGCGTCCCTTGTCGAGATCCCAGATCGCCTGGGCCGTCGCCTTGCCGGACGGCCAGGTGGCGACGATGCGCCACGTGCCGTCCTCGCGGCGGAACGCGTCCCACGAGATCTTTTCGGCGTCGATGCCGTGCTGGGCCAGGCGGCTGTCGACCACCTCGGCCAGCGGGGCACCGGAATCCGACGTCTTGAGGCGGGTGCGGCGCGCGTGCTGGGCCAGCATGGCTCGCTCTTGCAGCACCGGGCCGGCGTAGCGGAGCACCCGGTCGACCGGCACACCGGCGATGCGTGCGACCTCTTCGGCCGAGTCACCCGAGCGGATGCGGGCCTGGATGTCACGCGGAGACAGGGAGGGTGTGGCATCGGGGGCCATCACGGCGACCGCGGTGCCGGGAGACACCGGATGCCCGTCCTGCCCGATCGCGCCGGAGACCCGGTCGTCGATCGGGAGAGCCAGGAGCCGGCCGACCTCATCGGCGAGCACCATGGCCTGGCCGTCCTCGGAAAGGGCGACGAAGCGTACTGGCCGCATGCGCTGCCTCCGTCCCGTCGCGTTGGCCTTCACACTCGAGACTCAGCTACCCGAGCGCGTTTCGGAACACGGTACGCGTCTTGGTCACCTAATGGTGGTAAGCCACGCCGCCCAAGTTGGCTGAGCTGCGATGATCTTGAAAATTCACCGGCTTCAACTGCGACGACGTGGACGCCGGGGTGACGAGAACCACGTCAGAGGCGCTCGGCCACATAGTCGAGGCACTGGGTCAGGGCGGCCACGTCGGACGGCTCCACCGTGGGGTAGAGGGCGATCCGCAGCTGATTGCGACCGAGCTTGCGGTAGGGCTCGGTGTCCACGATGTCGTTGGCCCGCAGCACCTTGGCGATCGTGGCGGCGTCGACGCCGTCGAAGTCGATCGTGGCCACCGCGGCCGAGCGCAGGGCGGGGTCGGTGATGAACGGCGTCGCGTACGTGGACCGGTCGGCCCAGCCGTAGATCGCGGCCGCGCTCTCGGCGCTGCGCTTCACCGCCCACGACAGGCCGCCCTGGGCGTTCATCCAGTCCAGCTGCTCGGCCGCCAGGAACACCGTGGCCAGCGCGGGGGTGTTGTAGGTCTGCTCGAGGCGGGACTGCTCGATCGCGGTCACCAGGTCGAGGAACTGCGGGATGTAGCGGCCGCTCGCCTTGATCTCGAAGGCCCGCTCGATCGCGGCCGGGGACATCAGGGCCAGCCAGATGCCGCCGTCCGAGCCCAGTGCCTTCTGCGGGGCCAGGTAGTAGACGTCGGTCTCGCGGAGGTCGACGTCGAGGCTGCCGCCGCCCGAGGTGGCGTCGGTGAGCAGCAGCGCGCCCGGGTCGGCCCCGGCCACGCGGCGGACCGGCACGGCGACGCCGGTGGACGTCTCGTTGTGCACCGAGGCATAGACGTCGACGCCGGCCTCGGCGGTCAGGTAGGCCGCCTCGCCGCCGGGCGCCTTGTGCACGGTCGGCCGGGCCAGGAACGGGGCGTCGGTGACCGCCTTGACGAACTTGGCCCCGAACTCGCCGAACTCGGCGAACTGCGCCTTTTCCCGTACGAGGCCGAACGTCGCGACCTCCCAGAAGGCGCTGGTGCCGCCGTTGGCCAGGATCACCTCGTAGCCGTCGGGCATCGAGAAGAACTCGGCCAGCCCGCGCCGGAGCCGGGCCACCTGCTGCTTCACCGTCTGTTGCCGGTGGGAGGTGCCGAGGAACGTGCGCGACACCGCGGACAGCGACTCGACGCCCTCGGGGCGCACCTTGCTCGGGCCGGAGCCGAAGCGTCCGTCGACGGGGCGGAGAGTCTCGGGGATCCGGATGTCAGTCACGCCTAGAGATTATGCTGCAGAGCTTCGAAGCCCTCGACCTGCTGGGGCTTGCGCGGCGGGGGTCCCACATAGCGGACCGACGGGTGCACGACCCGGCCCAGCCGCTTCTGCTCGAGCACGTGCGCGCTCCAGCCGGCCACCCGGGCACAGGTGAACATCGAGCTGAACATGTGGCCCGGCACCTCGGCGAAGTCGAGCACCACGGCCGACCAGAACTCCACGTTGGTCGGCAGCGGCCGGTCGGGCTTGCGGGCCTGCAACTCGGCCAGCGCGGCCCGCTCGAACGCCACGGCCACGTCGTAGCGGGCGGCGCCCAGCTCGCGGGCCGTGCGCTTGAGCACCCGGGCGCGCGGATCCTCGTCGCGGTAGACCCGGTGACCGAAGCCCATCAGCCGCTCGCCGCGGTCGAGCACATCCTTGACGTACGACTCGGCGTCACCGCTGCGCTCCACGTCTTCGAGCATGGTGAGCACCCGGGCCGGGGCGCCGCCGTCGAGCGGGCCGGAGAGCGCGCCGATGCCGGAGGAGATGCAGGCGGCCACGTCGGCCCCGGTCGACGCGACCACGCGGGTGGTCAGCGTGGACGCGCTCATGCCGTGCTCGGCGGCCGAGATGAAGTAGGCGTCGACCGCCTTGACGTGCCGCGGGTCGGGCTCGCCGCGCCAGCGCCGCATGAACCGCTCGACGATCGTCTCGGCCTTGTCGATGTCTTTCTGCGGTACGGCCGGCAGACCCAGCCCGCGGGCGGCCTGGGCGACGAAGGAGAGCGCGGTGACCGACACCCGGGCCAGGTCGCGCCGGGCCTGCTCGTCGGAGATGTCGAGCAGCTGGTCGAGCCCCCAGTAGGGCGCGAGCATGGCGACCGCCGACTGCACGTCGACCCGGATGTCGCCGGAGTGCACCGGCACTGGGAACGGTTCCGCCGGGGGCAGCCCGGGACCGAACCGCCCGTCGACGAGCAGTCCCCAGACGTCGCCGAACGAGACCAGGCCGATCAGGTCTTCGATGTCGACGCCGCGATAGCGCAGCGCGCCCCCGGCCTCGTCGGGATCGGCGATCTCGGTCTCGAAGGCGACGACGCCGTCGAGCCCGGGCTTGAAGTCGGTCACGACCCTCCCTGCATACCTTCAATGCTGTAGGTGTTTCATCTTGCTCGCTGGGTAACGGCAGGTCGACCCGCCGCGATGTGCTCTCCGCGACACCCATCCTCACCGACCTGACGGACGGCCCGGAGGGACTTAGGGTCTTTAGCGGTGCTAACGACCACCGCTGACTATTCCCGCAGGAGCACACGTGACCCTCGAACCGCCCTCGCCCGCGAGCATGCGGCGTGACTACACCGCGCGCGGGGCGTTCCTCGAGACCGACCTCGCCGCCGACTGGCGCACCCAGTTCGAGGCCTGGTTCACCGACGCCACCGGCTACGGGCTGCCCGAGCCGAACGCGATGATCGTGTCGACCGCCACGCCGGAGGGCCGGCCGAGCGCGCGCACGGTGCTGCTCAAGGAGTACGACGAGCGCGGCTTCGTGTTCTTCACCAACTACGACTCGCGCAAGGGGTCCGAGCTCACCGCCAACCCGTACGCGAGCCTGGTCTTCCCGTGGTTCCCGATGCAGCGCCAGGTGCTGGTCACCGGCGCCGTCGAGCGGGTCTCCCGGACCGAGACCGAGGAGTACTTCGCGAGCCGGCCGCGCGGTTCCCAGCTCGGGGCGTGGGCCAGCCCGCAGTCGTCGGTGGTGCCCGACCGGGCGACGCTGGACGCCGGACTGGCCGCGGTCGAGCAGCGCTTCGGTGCCGGCGCGGTGCCGCCACCTGAGCACTGGGGCGGGTTCCTGGTCGTGCCCGAGACGGTGGAGTTCTGGCAGGGACGAAGCAGTCGTCTGCACGATCGGTTGCGATTCCGGCGTACGGGAAACCGGTCTTGGGTTGTTGAACGGCTCGCTCCGTGAGCTCGAAAGTCGCGGAGCGCAAGTCCTGGGTCATCGATGTCAAGCCGCTGAAGGTCACCGCCTATCGCCGGATGTGGGTCGGTAACGGCGTCTCGTTCTTCGGGTTCCAGTTCACCTCGGTGGCCGTGCCGGTCGAGATGTTCGCCATCACCAACTCGTCGGCCTGGGTCGGTCTGCTCGGCATCGCCGGCCTGGTGCCGCTGCTGATCTTCGGTTTGTGGGGCGGCGCCGCGGCCGACGTCGTCGACCGGCGCAAGCTGCTGCTGGCCAGCTCGATGCTGGCCTGGATCAGCACCGTCGGGCTGCTGGTGCAGGCGCTGGTCGGGGCGAACAGTCCGTGGCTGCTGCTGGCGCTGACCGCGGTGCAGTCGGCCGGCTTCGCGATCAGCTCGCCGACCCGGCAGGCGATCGTGCCGCGGATCGTGCCGGCCGAGATGGTGCCGTCGGCCAACACCCTCACCTATACGACCACCACCGCCGGCGGCGTGCTCGGCCCGCTCGCGGCCGGTCTGATCTTCGCGGTGGCCGGCACCGGGGCCGGCATCACCACGGCCTACCTGGTCGACGCGGTGCTCTTCACGATCTCGTTCTGGGCCACCTGGAAGTTGCCGCCGATCCCGCCCATCGAGCACATCCCGGGCGAGGCCAAGCCGTCGGCGGGTCTGCGCGGCATCATCGACGGGCTGCGCTTCCTGGTCACCCAGCCGGTGCTGCTGCTGTCGTTCGGGGTCGACATCATCGCGATGGTCTTCGCCATGCCGCGGGCCCTGTTCCCCGAGGTGGCGGTCGACCGGTTCGGCGGCGACTGGGCGGTCGGCTGGCTGTTCAGCGCGATCGCCATCGGCTCGGTGCTCGGCGGTCTGACCTCGGGCTGGATCAGCCGGGTCAAACGTCAGGGCGTGGCCCTGGTGATCGCCGTGGTCGCCTGGGGCATCGCGATCGGGTTCTCCGGCCTGGCCCACAGCCTGTGGCTGATGGTGCTGCTGCTGGCCGTGGGTGGCGCGGCCGACCTGGTCAGCGCCGTCTACCGGCAGTCGATCCTGCAGGTCTACGCGCCCGACCGGCTCCGCGGGCGGTTGCAGGGTGTGTTCACCGTCGTCGTCGCGGGCGGTCCACGCCTGGGCGACCTGCGGGCCGGGGCCACGGCCGACCTCACCTCGCCGGCCGTCTCGTGGGCCGGCGGCGGCTTCGCGGCGGCCGGACTCGCCGTCGTGCTCGCGGTCGCCTTCCCGGCGCTGGTCAAGTACCGCCCACCGGCCGCTACGGCCGAAGGTGAGACCCGATAATGTCCAAGTCATGACGAGTGTCGTTGCCGCGAAGTCCGGCACCCAGTGGTCCATCGAGGCGGACGGGCAGAGCGCCGTCGTCGTGGAGGTCGGCGGCACGCTGCGCGGCTACTCCGTCGGCGACGTGTCGGTGCTCGACGGTTTCGAGGCCGACGAGCTGTCCCCGGCCTCGGCCGGTCAGGTGCTCGCGCCCTGGCCCAACCGCATCCGCGACGGTAAGTACACCTTCGAGGAGCAGGCCTACCAGCTCTCGCTCACCGAGCCGGCCCGCAACAACGCCATCCACGGCCTGGTCAACTGGAGCAGCTGGAAGCTGGTCGAGCAGTCCGCGTCGGCGCTCACCATCGAGTTCGACCTGCCCGCCCAGATCGGCTACCCGTGGTGGCTGACCCTGCGGGCCACCTGGTCGATCTCGGCCGACGGCCTGCGCTGCGACTCCGCGGTGGTCAACAACTCGCCGACCAACGCGCCGTGGGGCTACTCGGTGCACCCCTACGTGCAGCTGCCCGGCGTGAGCGTCGAAGACACCCTGCTGCACGTGCCCGGCCGCAACCGGATCGTGGCCGACGGCCGGCTGCTCCCGATCGGCGCCCACGAGGTGGCCGGCAGCGAGTACGACTTCACCGAGCCCCGCAAGATCGGTGACCTGGTGCTCGACACCACCTTCGGCGACATCTCGCACGGCACCGACGGGATCACCGAGGTGACCATCGCCGACCCGTCCTCCGACCGCAAGGTCGTGGTCTGGGCCGACGACAAGTTCAAGTACTGGCAGGTCTTCTCGGGCGACACCCTGCACGGCGAGCGGTTCCGGCGCTCGCTCGCGATCGAACCGATGACCTGCCCGCCCGACTCGTTCCGCACCGGCCGCGACCTGATCGTGCTGGCCCCGGGCGAGCGCTGGACGGCCTCGTGGGGAATCAAGGGCTGACGATGGAGTTCGCCGAGGTGCTGCGTCGGCGGCGGATGGTACGTAACTACGACCCCGACCGTCCGGTGCCGCCCGAGATCGTGGACCGGATCGTGCGGCACGGGTTGCGCGCGCCGAGTGCCGGCTTCTCGCAGGGCTGGAGCTTCCTCGTGCTCACCGACGAGAAGGACCGCGAGCTCTACTGGTCGTCGACCGCCTCCGACGAGGCACCCGACAACTGGCTGACCGGTATGCGGAAAGCGCCGGTGATCATCGTCTGCTTCTCCAACAAGTCGGTCTACCTCGATCGTTACGCCCAGCCCGACAAGGGGTGGACCGACCGCGACGAGGGGCACTGGCCGGTGCCGTACTGGGACATCGACACCGGCTTCGCCGCCCTGCTGATGCACCTGAGCGCGGTCGACCAGGAACTCGGTTCCTGCTTCTTCGGCATCCCGGTGCCGGCCATCGCAGGCTTCAAGGCGGCGTTCGGGGTTCCGGCCGAGTTCAGCCCGATCGGCGTGCTCAGCGTCGGCTATCGGGCACCGGACAAGAGGTCTCCGTCACTCAAGCGCGGGCACCGCCCGGTGGACGATGTGGTGCATCATGGCCGGTGGGCCGCGCCGGGACAGGGCTAGGCTGTGGTGATGAATTCGGGAGAGGGGGATCGGCCGTGATCTTCAAGGCGGTCCGCGACGGAGCCCCTTACCCCGCCCACCACACCACTCTCAAGGCGTGGGCCGAGATCCCGCCGCGGCCGATCCGGCTGGCCGATCTGATCACCACCAAGCGCGAACTCGCGCTCGACAAGCTGCTGGCCGAAGACTCGACGTTCTACGGCGACCTCTTCCCGCACGTCGTGGAATATCAGGGCGCCCTCTATCTCGAGGACGGTCTGCACCGCGCCCTGCGGGCGGCCCTCCAGCAGCGCAACCAGATCCACGCCCGGGTGCTGGTGGTCGAATGACCGTCGCGCCGCTCGACCTTCTCGACGTCGACACGCTGCTGAGCGACGAGGAACGCGACATCCGGGCCGTGGTGCGCCGGGTGGCCGACGACCGCGTCCGGCCGCACGTCGCCGAGTGGTATGAGAAGGGCGAGGTTCCCGTACGCGACCTGGCCCTCGAATTCGGCAAGCTCGGGCTGCTCGGCATGCATCTCACCGGCTACGGCTGCGCCGGTGCGTCCGCGGTCTCCTACGGCCTGGCCTGCATGGAGCTCGAGGCGGCCGACTCGGGGGTCCGCTCGTTGGTCAGTGTGCAGGGCTCCCTGGCCATGTACGCGATCTGGAAATACGGGTCGGAGCAGCAGAAACAGCAGTGGCTGCCGGGTATGGCGGCGGGCGAGCTGATCGGCTGTTTCGGGCTGACCGAGCCCGACCACGGCTCCGACCCGGCCAACATGTCGACCCGGGCCCGCCGCGACGGCGACGACTGGATCCTCGACGGCGGCAAGATGTGGATCACGAACGCGCCGCTGGCCGACGTGGCCGTGATCTGGGCCCGCGCCGAAGAGGGGGTCTACGGCTTCGCCGTGCCGACCGGCACTCCGGGCTTCGCGGCCCGCGAGATCAAGCACAAGATGTCGCTGCGGGCGTCGAGCACGGGCGAGATCTCCCTCGACGGCGTCCGGCTGCCCGACTCCGCTCGGTTGCCCGAGGCCCGAGGGTTGAAGGCGCCGCTGTCCTGCCTGACCGAGGCCCGGTTCGGCATCATCTGGGGCTCGATGGGGGCCGCGCGCGACTGTCTGCGGGTCGCCCTCGACTACGCGACCACCCGGGAACAGTTCGGCCGGCCGATCGGCGGGTTCCAGCTGACCCAGGCCAAGCTGGCCGACATGTCGCTCGAGCTGCAGAAGGGCTTCCTGCTGGCGCTGCACCTGGGCCGGCTGCGCGACTCGTCCGGCGGGCTGCGCCCCGAGCAGGTCAGCGTGGGCAAGCTCAACAACGTGCGCGAGGCGATCGCGATCGCCCGGACGTGCCGCACGATCCTTGGCGGCAACGGGATCAGTGGGGAATATCCCGTTATGCGTCATGCGAACAATCTGGAGAGCGTGCTCACCTACGAGGGAACTTCCGAGATCCATCAGCTGGTGATCGGTCAGAAATTGACGGGATTGAGCGCATTCGCCTGAGCGTCCGCTGCGAATGTCGTACCCCCCTCGTACCTTGAAGACATGGCCAAGTCACCGGACGTGTCTTCCGACGTCACGCCGACTGTCGACGAACCGACGCGGGAGTACGACACCGCGCCACCGCAGCCTCCGGCCACCCCGGAGGTCGCCCCCGAGGCAGCCCCAGAGCCGCCCCCGGCCAACAAGGTCAGCGGCTTCGCCCGCCTGCTGATCTTCACGTTCTTCGTCTTCGCGCTCATGGTCGCGACGTGTCTCGGCCTGCGCGCGGTCAACGTGCTGCCCAGCTTCGACAACCCGTTCTCCGACAAGACCACCGACCGCAGCCAGCCGGTGCTGCTGCAGTCGATGCGCGACCTCAGCCGCTACGTGGCGGCCGACGGCACCTTCCAGGTCATCGTCGACCTGCAGGAGAACAAGGAGAACATCCCCGACTTCCTGGTCAACCGGCGCACGCTGTTCGTCGGCTCGGGCACGGTGGAGGAGTACGTCGAGTTCGGCTCGCTGTCCGACAAGGCGCTGACCATCGACAACGACAAGAACACGGTGACCATCACGCTCCCGCCGCCGCAGCAGGGCACGGCCAACCTCGACATGCAGAAGAGCTACGTCGTGGCCGAGGAACGCGGCCTGTTCAACCGCATCGGCGACGCCTTCCGCAGCGATCCGGGCAAACAGCAGCAGGTCTACGCCCTGGCCCAGCAGCGCATCACCGAGGCGGCACAGTCCAGCGGCCTCGACGACCGGGCCAAACAGAACACCGAGCGCATGCTGCAGAGCCTGTTCACCCGGCTCGGCTATCAGACGGTGACGGTCACGTTCGACACCCCGTGACCGAACGGAAACGCCCGCCCCGCATGTGCGAGGCGGGCGTTTTCGTGTTTCTCCAGAGGGGCCGGGCGCCGCCGGGCCGGGGGCGTGGGCGACGGCGCCCGGGGTGAGCGGAACGGTCACTCGTTGGGCAGCAGGACCCAGAGGATGATGTAGACCAGGAACTGCGGGCCGGGCAGCAGGCAGGACAGCACGAAGATCAGCCGCATGATGTTCGGCGAGACGCCGAAGCGGCGGGCCAGTCCCGAGCAGACGCCGGCGATCCAGCGGTCGTCCCGGGGGCGAGCGAGACGGCGAGTCACAGTCACTTCACTCCTTCACTGAGGGTCCCGGCTCGGCGCCGGTTCCTGATATCCACGGTAAGGACGCGGTGACGGTGTGCCCTCGGTCCGCAGGTGGATTAAGGGGTCCCGGCTCCCGTAAGGGTGACCCGTACCCGTACGTCCTCCGCTGTTAACCTGGGGTCCGATTTCTGGCCCCCGGCGCGGCACGTGCCGGGGGTTGAGCGATGCCTATGGACGAGACAGGGCGGTGACTGACCGGTGACGCTGGCCGTCCTGCGCGCCGGCGCCGGGCACGCCCTCGGCCTGGCCGATGAGCTGACCGACGCTCTGCGGGCAGCCGGGGCGAGCAGTGTCGAGAGCGGCCCCGACGCGCTGCGCCGGGTGGCCCGGACGGCTCAGGAACCGGTGCTCATCTGCGACGACAACCTGGTCGCCCACCCGAGCCTGTTGTGGATGCTGGCGACCGAGCCGGCCGGACGCACGACCGCCCTGATCATCCCCGACCCGGCCGGTGACCTGCGGGAAGACCGCGGCAAGGTCCTCACCGCGACCGGTGACAGCCCGGGTAACGTCCGCTACGGCGGCGCGATGTGGGTGGCCCCGGCCGACCTGCCGGTGCTGGCCAAGGCCGTCGAGAGTGGCCGCGACCTGATGCCCGCCCTGCTCGAGGCCGGGCTCGTGCCGGTCGCGACGCCGCTGCGGCTGCTCAAGGCCGAGCTCGTCCACGACCCGGCCGAGCTGGCCCGGGCCCGCGACCAGGTCGCCGCGGTCGACGAGGACAAGGCCCGCCTGCGTATGGCGGTCAAGGAGAAGGACGACTTCTTCACCACGTACGCCGTCAGCACCTGGTCGCCCGTGGTCACCAAGCTCTCCGCCCGGCTCGGCCTGACCCCGAGCGGCGTCACCGCGATCTCGGTGCTGTTCGCCGTCGCGGCCGCTCTCGCGTTCTGGCAGGCGTCGCGGCCCGCCATGATCGCCGGTGGGGTCCTGCTCTACCTGGGCTTCGTGCTCGACTGCGTGGACGGGCAGCTCGCCCGCTACACCCGCCGGTTCGGTGCGTTCGGCGGGTGGCTCGACACGATGGCCGACCGCGCCAAGGAATACGCGGCCTACGCGGGTCTCGCCGCCGGGGCCGAGCGCCTCGGTATCCCGTACGCGTGGCCCCTCGCCATCACCGCGATCGTGCTGCAGACCGTGCGGCACATGACCGACGCCTGGTACGGAGCGCTGCACGACGAGGCCGCCGCCCACCCGCGCCCGCAGGCCGGCGGGGGAGTGGGCGCCCGGCTGAGCGCGGCGTCGACGCGGGTACAGGGCGACACGGGGTCGGTGGCGTACTGGCTCAAGCGGATCGTGGTGTTCCCGATCGGCGAGCGCTGGGCCCTGATGTCGGTGCTGGCCATCTTCACCGACGGGCGCATCGCCCTGGCCGGCATGGTGATCTGCGGGCTGTTCGCCATGGCGTACACGCTGGCCCTGCGTTCGCTGCGGGCGATCAGCATGCGGGTCGGCGTGCTCGACAAAGTGGACACAGCCCGCTTCCGCGACGACGGGCCACTGGTCCGCGCCGTGCTCGGCCGGCTTCCGGTGCCGGCTCCGCTCGCCTTCGCCGCACTGGCCGCCGTCGCCGCCCTGGGCCTGGTGATCGCCCTGCTCACCGGCGGTTTCGAGCCCACGGCCCCGGTCGCCGTCGCGGTCACCGCCCTGATCGTGCTCGCGGCCGGACTCCCCGCTCGGGCCCGGCACGGCGGCCCGCTCGACTGGCTCGTCCCGGCCGCTCTGCGCGCGGCCGAGTTCGGGTTCGTGGTCGCCGTCGGGGTGTCCGGCTCGGTGCCGACGCCGGTGACCTATCTGCTGCTGTTCACCCTGACCCTGCACCACTACGACCTCGTCGCCCGGATGGAGAAGTCCGCCCCCGCGGGCCAGGTCACGCACGACTGGCTCGGCTGGGACGGCCGGGTGCTCGTGCTGGCCGTCGCGGCCGTGGCCGGCTTCGCCACCGCGGGCGTTCTGGCGCTGGCCGTGGTCGTGCTCGGCTCCTTCCTGTTCCACACGATCGCCGACTGGCGGACAGGTGGCACCCGCTCGTGACCTTCCTGAGCATCGTTCTGCCGGTCTACAAGGTGCAGGGCTACCTGCGCCAATGCTTGGACTCGCTGCTGAGCCAGTCGTTCGCCGACTTCGAGATCGTGGCCGTCGACGACCGCTCGCCCGACTACAGCGGCGCGATCCTGGCCGAATACGCGGCCCGCGATCCCCGCGTACGGGTGGTGACCGCGCCCGAGAATCTGGGTCTGGGCCGGGCCCGCAACCTCGGCCTCGAGCACGCCACCGGTGAGTACGTGTGGTTCGTCGACTCCGACGACTGGCTGTCGCCCGGATCGCTGGCCGCGGTGCACGACCGGCTGCGATCGACCGAGGCCGACCTGCTCATCGTCGGGTGGGACCGGGTGCACTGGGACGGCCGGGTGCAACCGGGCACCGCGCGCAAGCCGCTGGCCGAGGCGCCCGAGGTCTTCTCGGCCGAGCAGTGGCCGCGGGTCCTCAACATCCTGCACGTGGCCTGGAACAAGGTGGTCCGGCGCGACTTCCTGCTGCGGCTCGGGTTCGTCTTCGAGGCCGGCTGGTACGAGGACGTCTCGTTCTCGTTCCCGGTGATGCTGGCCGCGCCGCGGATCAGCACCCTGTCCCGGACGTGCGTGCACTACCGGCAGCGGCGCACCGGCGCGATCACCCGGACCGTGGGCGACCGGCACTTCGAGGTCTTCGATCACTGGGAGCACGCCCAGGCGCTGGCCACCAAGTACGCCACGCCCGGCGACGAGGTGCGCGGCCTGCTCTTCCGCCGGATGATCTGGCACTTCCTGCGGGTGCTGCGGCACGACGCCCGGGTGCCACGCGCCTCCCGGGCCCGCTTCTTCGCCCGCATGCACGAGATGTATCAGCAGTACCTGCCGCCGGGCGGCTACCCGGCTCCCGGCCGGGGTGAGGGTATTCGCTACCAGTTGGTGGCTCGGGGCTCGTACCGGACGATGCGTCTGTTCGACTTCGCGGTGGGCAAGGCACGGTGGGGGCGGCGGCTGGCCCGGCGCACAGCCGGCTTCGTCAAGCGCCGGGCCCGGCAGGCCGTCGGACACCTTTATTACCGTACGCAGTTGCGCCTGCCGGTCGACGAGTCGCTCGCGCTGTACGGCGCCTACTGGTTCCGCGGAGTCAGCTGCAACCCGGCCGCGATCGCGACCAAGGCGGCCGAACTGGCCCCGCACGTGCGGCACCTCTGGGTCGTCGCGCCGGGCCGGGCCGGGTCGCTGCCACCGGGCACCGACCACGTGGTGGCGGGGTCGTTGCCCTACTACCGTGCGCTGGCCCGGGCCCGCTATCTGATCAACAACGTCAACTGGCCCCATCGGATGGTCAAGCGGCGCGGCACCACGCACGTCATGACCCATCACGGCACCCCGCTCAAGAAGATGGGCGCCGACCAGGTGGACCACCCGGCGGGCGTACGGGATCCCGACTTCCGGGCCCAGATGCGGCGAGCCGACCGCTGGGACCTCAGCGTGACCGCCAACGCGCACACCACGGTCGCCTGGGAATCGGCGTACCCGTGCGGCTACGAGACGCTCGAGGTGGGCTATCCACGCAACGACCGGCTGGCCCGGGCGACGGCCGCCGACAGCGCCGCCGCCCGCGAGTCGCTCGGCATCCCGGCCGGCCGCCGGGTCGTGCTCTTCATGCCGACCCACCGCGAGTGGCTGCCCGACGGGCGCCAGCCGATCGACGTCGAGCGGCTGGCCGACGCGGTCGGACCGGACACGTTGCTGCTGGTCCGCAAGCACTATTTCTCGACCGGCACCGAGCTGACGGGCGCGGGCAACGTCGTCGACGTCTCCGAGCATCCGGTGGTCGAGGATCTTTATCTCGCGGCCGACGTGCTGCTCACCGACTACTCGTCGGCGATGTTCGACTTCGCCGTGCTGGACCGCCCGATCATCATTTTCGCGCCGGACTGGCCGGTCTACCGCGATCTGCGGGGCACCTACTTCGACCTCCTGGCCGAGCCGCCGGGAGCGGTGGCCACGGACTTCGCGGGGCTCACCGACCTGTTCGGCCGGGGGGCATATACGGACGAGAACGCCGAAGCCGCCCGCTCGGCGTTCCGGAAACGCTTCTGCGCTCTCGACGACGGCCATGCCGCGGAGCGGGTCGTGCGCCGGGTCTTCCTCTCGAACTAAGGTGTAATCACGCGGTTACCCTGGGCAAATGGCACGTTCACCCGATGGCGTTACATCGATACTCCTCGTCAAATTAGGCCGATCGCCGGCCATCGTGGGACCGGGATCACATTGATCGTGCCCGGCAGGGGAGGTAGGCGGTGTCGACCGTCTCGCTCAAGGACGTCACCAAGGTTTGGCCGGACGGCACCGTAGCCGTCAACAATGTCAGCCTGGATGTCGACGACGGTGAGTTCCTGGTTCTCCTCGGGCCCTCGGGCTGCGGAAAGTCCACGATTCTCCGCATGATCGCCGGTCTTGAAGATCCCACTGAGGGCGACATCCTGCTCAACGGTGACCCGGTTCTCGAGCTCGCGCCGCGTGATCGCAGCATCGCCATGGTCTTCCAGGATTTCGCGCTTTATCCGCACATGACGGTGGGCGACAACATCGGTTTCCCGCTGAAGCTCTCGGGCGTCGAGCCGCACCCGCGCGGCGAGCGGGTCGGTGACGTCGCGGCCGCGCTGGGGATAGGGGACGTGCTGCGCCGCAAACCGAGCCAGCTCTCCGGCGGTCAGCGGCAGCGAGTGGCGATGGGCCGGGCGATCGTCCGCCGGCCCGGGCTGTTCCTGATGGACGAGCCGCTGTCGAACCTGGACAGCGGCCTGCGGGCCGAGCTGCGGGCCGAGATCTCGAGCCTGACCCGCGAGCTCGGCGTCACCACCATGTACGTGACGCACGACCAGGCCGAGGCGCTCACCATGGCCGACCGGGTCGCGATCATGCGCAAGGGCGTGCTGCAGGACGTCGGCACGCCGACCGAGGTGTACGGGCGACCGGCGACCCTCTATGTGGCCGCCTTCCTCGGCGCGCCCCGGATGAACCTGCTCGAGGCCGCGGTCTACGTGCATCTCGAGCGTTACATCGAGCTCAACTTCGGCGAGCAGGCCCTCTATCTGCCCTGGACCGACATCCGGGCCCGGGCCGTGGCGCACTATCACGGTGAGCGGATCGTCGTCGGGATGCGGGCCGAGGCGCTGACCCCGGTCGCGCCGGACGTGCCGGGAGACGTGCTGCGCGGTCGCATCCGCTATCTGGAGCACCACGGGCACGAGTCGCTGGCCTATCTGGACATCGGTGCCACGGCGATCGTGGTCGACGAGATGGGTGCCCGTCAGCGTGACGAGGAGGCGGTGACCAGCAGCCCGTTCAAGCGGATCGGCGGGGCCCTGCAACGACTCACCGGCCGGTCCAACGGCGGCGCCGTGCAGACCAAGGAGCCCGAGCAGACGAGCGTGCTCAACGACCCGGGCCGGCACCACCGGCGGCCGGCCGAGCTCGGGGTGCGGCTGGCGCCCTATCCGGCGGTCTCGCCCGGGCACCCGCTCTCGGTTGCGGTGCGGATGGACGCGCTGCACTTCTTCGACGAGCGGGGCGACCGCATCGACGTCGGCTGGCGCTGACCCTCTCGTTCACCCGGTAGTTCACCCGAAAGGCCCGTGCGTAAGCGCGGGCCTTTCCCCATTTGCATCCGTGGCGTACGGTTCTGCGCACACGTCGGTGCGATGGCGTATCGACGGTACGGACCCGACCTCTGGGGGTAGGAACGTGGCGAACGCGTCCGGACTCTTGGTAATCGAGCGCATCCTGCGCGACAGACAGGGCATCTGGCAGCAGATCGTGGAGGACCGCGATCTGCCTCGGCTCACCGGCCAGATGCTGGTCAGCTCGGTGGTGGCACTGGCCTTCTACGGCGCGGTGCTGGGCTCCTTCCACAGCGTGCTGATGGCCCTGACCTCGGCGGTCAAGCTGCCGCTGCTGTTCCTCGTCACCCTGGCGATCAGCCTGCCGACGCTCTACCTCTTCAACCTGGTGTTCGGCGCCCGGTTGTCGATCCGGCAGTCGCTCTCGCTGGTGATGGTCGCGCTGACCGTGACCGCCATGCTGGCGCTGGCGTTCGCTCCGATCAGCCTGTTCTTCCGCATCACGGCGCCTGACTACGCCTTCTTCAAGCTGCTCAACGTGGTCATCCTGGCGCTCTCGGCCCTGATCGGCCTGCGCTTCCTGACCGGCGGCATGCGGGTGCTCAACGAGCACGGGCTGCTGGCCCCCAAGGCGGTCGAGCCGGCCGCCGAGCCGGCTGCCGCGTCGGCTGTCGCGCCGGCCAAGGAGCTCGTGACGGCCGGGGCCCCGGCGGAGGGTGCGGCGCCCAATGGTGCGGCGCCGGTCCAGATTCCGCCCGGCATGGGTCAGCGGCGCGACCCGCACCGCCCCTACCAGCAGCGGCCGGTCACCCAGCCGACGCCGCCGAGCATGACGCTGCTCTACATCTGGATCCTGCTCTTCGGCTTCGTGGGCACCCAGCTCGCGTGGACGCTGCGCCCGTTCTTCGGCAGCCCGAACATGGAGTTCAGCCTGTACCGGGACATCAACGGCAACTTCTACGCCGAGATCTTCCGGACCATCGCCGACCTCTTCTAGCCCACCGGGCCGGACTTATCGTGGACGCGTGGTGCCACCGAGGTGGCACACCGCGTAGGCTGCACCACGGTGGAGGACAGAGTGAGGCAGGGTGTCCGGCCGGCTCCGATCGCGGAGCCGGTGGAGTCTGCCGTCTCGCCGACCGTCCTCGCCGAGCCGGTGCCGGCGAGTGCCGGTCGGCTTCTCGACCGTCGTTTCGGCCGTGACGAGATCGCCCTGGTGCGGCACGAGGTGTCGGCCCGCCTGCGGGCGGCCGGGCTGGTCGGTGACCGCCACGCCGGCTTCGTGCTCGCGGTCAACGAAGTGGTCACCAACGTCGTGCTGCACGCCGGGGGTCAGGGGCGGTTGCTGCTCTGGCTCGCCGGCGGCTCGGCCTGGTGCTCGGTGACCGACTCCGGCCCCGGCATCCCCGCGCGATACCTGGCGACTCCCGAGATTCCCGAGGCCTACGAGGTGGGTGGCCGCGGCATCTGGCTCGCCTACCAGCTCTGCGACGAGGTCACCGTGGCGACCGGCTCGATCGGTACCACGATCGGGTTGCGGATCACGGTTGGCGCGCCGGACGTCACAGGCCCGCAATAGTAGTTTGAACAGGCCGTAAACGCGCCGTCCGGACGTGAAGCCGCCCTTCCAGTCATATCCGTGTCCGAGGGCGACTACATTGGGCGCGTGCTCGGACTACCTCCTCACGTGACCGCCTGTCTTTTCGATCTTGACGGCGTACTCACTCAGACCGCCCTTGTGCACAATGCTGCGTGGAAGCAGACGTTCGACGCGTTCCTCGAGACGTGGTCGGCGCAGCACGACCAAGAGTTCGTCCCGTTCGACTCCGGCGCCGACTACCACCAATACGTCGACGGCCGTCCCCGCGCCGACGGGGTCCGCACCTTCCTCGCCTCTCGGCACATCACCCTTCCCGAGGGCACGCCGGACGACGGTCCCGACCAGGAGACCGTGAACGGCATCGGCAACAAGAAGAACCTCCTCGTCCTGCAGAAGATCAAAGAGGGCAAGGTCCAGGTCTACGACGGCTCCGTCGACTACCTGAAGGCCGTGAAGGAAGCCGGCCTGCGCCGCGCCGTCGTCTCGGCCAGTGCCAACTGCAAGGACGTTCTGGAGGCGGCCGGCATCACCGATTACATCGAGGTGCGCGTGGACGGTGTCACCGCCCGCGAGCAAAACTTGCCGGGCAAGCCCGCACCCGACACGTTCCTCTACGCCGCCGAACAGCTCGGCCTCCCGCCGGAAAGCTGTGCCGTCTATGAGGACGCTCTGGCCGGCGTCGCCGCTGGTCGTGCGGGAAAGTTCGGAATCGTGATCGGGGTTGACCGGGTGGGCCAGACTCAAGCCCTTCTGGACAACGGTGCCGACATCGTCGTCACGGACCTGTCCGAACTCCTGACGCGCTGAGCACGTATCAGCGTTTATATCTTCAAGACTTTTCCCTTGCTCATTTTCGAGAGGCACCACCGTGATCCGTGAACGGGCTTATCCCGTCGACCCGTGGCACATCCGGGAGACCCGGCTCGACCTGGACCTGCTGGCCCAGTCCGAATCGGTGTTCGCGCTGGCCAACGGACACATCGGGATACGCGGAAACCTGGACGAGGGCGAGCCGCACGGCCTGCCGGGCACCTATCTGAACTCGTTCTACGAGCTCCGCCCGCTGCCGTACGCCGAGGCCGGCTACGGCTTCCCCGAGTCCGGCCAGACGATGGTCAACGTGACCAACGCCAAGCTCATGCGGCTGCTGGTCGACGACGAGCCGTTCGACGTGCGCTACGGCGAACTCCGCTCGCACGAGCGGGTGCTCGACCTGCGGGCCGGCACGCTCGAGCGGACGGTCGAATGGGTGTCGCCGTCGGGTCAGGCCATCCGCGTACGCACCGTCCGGCTGGTCTCCTTCACCCAGCGCTCGGTCGTCGCGTTCCTCTACGAGGTCGAGCCGCTCGACGGCCCGTCCCGCCTGATCCTGCAGTCCGAACTCGTCGCCAACGAGCAGTTGCCGCCGATGAGCAAGGACCCGCGCGTCGCCGCCGTGCTCGACCACCCGCTGCAGTCCGAGGAGGTGCTCGAACAGCGCACCGGCGGTCTGCTGGTGCACCGCACCAAGGCGAGCGACCTGCGGATGGCCGCGGCCATGGAGCACCTGGTCGAGACGCCCGGCAAGCACGCGGTGACCACCGAGGGCCACCCGGACTGGCTGCGCACGACGGTGGCCTGCAAGCTCGAGCCGGGCCAGAAGCTGCGCGTGGTCAAGCTGGCCGCCTACGGCTGGTCCAGCCACCGCTCGCTGCCGGCCGTACGCGACCAGGTCGGCGCGGCGCTGGCCAGCGCCCGCCTGGACGGCTGGGAGGGCCTGGTCGAGGCCCAGCGCGAATACCTGGACGCCTTCTGGGACCACTCCGACGTCAAGGTCGAGGGCGACCCCGAGGTGCAGCAGGCGGTCCGCTTCGGGCTGTTCCACACGCTGCAGGCCGGTGCCCGGGCCGAGCAGCGGCCGATCGGCTCCAAGGGGCTCAGCGGCCCCGGCTACGACGGTCACACGTTCTGGGACGCCGAGACGTTCGTGCTGCCCGCGCTGACCTACACCCAGCCCTCGGCCGCGGCCGACGTGCTGCGCTGGCGGCACTCCACGCTCGACCTGGCCCGGGAGCGGGCCCAGACCCTCGGCCTGCAGGGCGCCGCGTTCCCGTGGCGCACGATCCGGGGCCAGGAGTGCTCGGCCTACTGGCCGGCCGGCACCGCGGGCTTCCACATCGGCGCCGACATCGCCGACGCCGTCCGCCGCTACGTGCAGGCCACCGGTGACTACGACTTCGAGCGCGAGGTCGGCCTCGAGCTGCTGGTCGAGACCGCGCGGCTGTGGCGCTCGCTGGGTCACCACGACCGGCACGGGCGCTTCCACATCGACGGCGTGACCGGCCCGGACGAGTACACGGCGGTCGTCGACGACAACATCTACACCAACCTGCTGGCCCAGCAGAACCTGTTGACCGCGGCCGATGCGGCCAAGCGGCACCCCGACCTCGCCCGCAAGCTGGGCGTGGACGACGAGGAGACGGCGAGCTGGCGCGACGCGGCGGCCTCGGTGCACATCCCGTACGACAAGGAACTGGGTGTCCACCAGCAGTCCGAGGGCTTCACCCGGCTGCAGGAGTGGGACTTCGAGAACACGCCGCCCGAGGCCTACCCGCTGCTGCTCAACTACCCGTACTTCGACCTGTACCGCAAGCAGGTGGTCAAGCAGTCCGACCTGGTGATGGCGATGTACATCCGGGGTGACGCGTTCACGCCGGAGGAGAAGGCGCGCAACTTCGCCTACTACGACGCCCGGACCGTGCGCGACTCGTCGCTCTCGGCCTGTGTGCAGGCGGTCATGGCGGCCGAGGTGGGCCATCTCGAGCTGGCTCACGACTATCTGGGCGAGGCCGCCCTGATGGACCTGCACGACCTGCACCAGAACTCGCGGGACGGCCTGCACATCGCGTCGCTGGCCGGCACGTGGATCTCGCTGGTGGCCGGTCTGGGCGGCATGCGCGACTTCAACGGTCAGCTGTCGTTCGCGCCGCGGCTGCCCAGCCGCATCAACAGCCTGGAGTTCTCGCTGCTGTG
Source organism: Paractinoplanes bogorensis (assembly GCF_018829635.1). Taxonomy (GTDB): domain Bacteria; phylum Actinomycetota; class Actinomycetes; order Mycobacteriales; family Micromonosporaceae; genus Actinoplanes; species Actinoplanes bogorensis. Next base: position 252,079 of record NZ_JAHKKG010000009.1, on the reverse strand, counting down.
GCGCGGGCTGCGGCTGCGGGTGGCGGTGACCGCCGACGAGGTCACCTACTCGCTGCGCAACGGCGGTGGCTCGGCCCGGCTCGTGCTCCAGCACCACGGCAAGGACGTCGAGGTCACCCAGGTCAAGCCGGTGGTCGTGCCGATCCCGCCGGCCGGTGCGGTCGGCCCGGCGCCGACCCAGCCCGCCGGCCGTGCTCCGGTGCGGCGCGCGACCAGCTGATCCACGGCACGAAAAAGGGCCCCGGGAAACCGGGGCCCTTTTCTGTATGCGGTGCTCAGAGCAGCGATACGTGTACGTGGTCGGTGTGGTCACTCGGCCCGCTGTACGACTTCCAGCCGCTGGCCGGGAACCAGATCTGCTTGAACCAGATGACGTAATAGATACCGAGCCGGTCGGCATTACGCACCAGGAATGCCATCAGGTTATTACCGTACGTGCGCATGTCGCTATTGTGCGCGACCGAGAAGCCGCGGTTCTGCAGCGACCAGTCGCAGGCCCGGCCCTTCGGGTGTTCGAACGGCCCACCGTCGCGGTGACAGCCGACGAATCGATTGAAGCCGGCCTTCTTCACCTCTTTGTAGAGGTGCAGCGTGCGCGCGGTGATGCAGCCGCCGGTCGTCGGGTCGTCGACGTTGCAGCCCTCGGGCGAGAAACCGCCGTCGGAATTGCGCGGCGCGGGCGCGGCGTCGGGCGAATCGGCCAGCACCAGACCGTGCGTGAGGCTCTCGCCACCGACCAGGGCCAGTGCCTTGTCGGCCGCGTCCTTCTGCTTCTTCATCGCCAGCAGGTTGGTCTGCTGCTTCTTGACCTCGGCGTCGAGCGCGGCCTTCTTGGTGTTGACCTCGTCGATCGCCTTGTTCAGCTCGGCCAGCTTGCGGTCCTGCAGCGTGTTGATCTCTTCGAGCGAGACCGCCTTGTGCAGGAAGTCGTCGGAGCTCTGGCTGCCGAGCAGGAAGCTGGCCGCGCCGAGATGCCCGGTCCGATACTGCTGGCCGGCGATCGCGTTGACCTCGGGCAGCAACGAGAGGCGCTTGGCCTCGGCAGTCCGGATGTCGACGGCCAGCTTCTTCTGGGCGGTAGTGGACTTCGACACGGCGGCCTTGGCCGAGACGAAGCGCCGGTTCGACGACTCGATCACGTCGTCGAGGGTGGCGTTCTTGCCCACGGTGTCGCCCGCGGAGCCCTCGTCGGGCGAGGCCGAGTTGCCGTCACCCGGCTCGGCGCTCGCCGGTGCGGCGGGCGCGGCCAGGAAAGACAGTGCCACGATCGGCGCCAGGGCAAGCATCAGCCACCGGCGGGGTCGTACGGTCAATGCAGTTCCTTCCGGTAAACCGCCGACCGAGTTAGCTGACGGGTTCGGGACGGAAGCGATCCCTACCGCTTGCGCGGATGCACCCCACTGACCTGGTTCCCCGGCTCGCCTCGCGGCGATTGGGCGGTGGTCTGCCGGCACCTCGGGGGCGGTGCCTCGGTGGCATGACCGGCGGCCAGTTTACCCGAGAGTTCGCCGGTCTTCAGGACTCGGGAAATGGCAATCTTGTAGTCACTCAAACACATTCCGTAATTGCGGTGACGGGTCGTTGCCGGGCTATCGCGGAGCGTACGAAAACTGTCGATCAGTCGATGTAATGGGTATGGTCGGACCCGGCCCCCACCCCCAGGGGACCGCCGCCTAATCGTCTTTACGGACGAGCCGGGGAACCACGTACTTCCGGGGTGAATCCGCATTTGCGGTAGGGATCACTTTCCGTCCCGAACCCGTCAGCTAACTCGGTCGGCGGCCGACGGAAGGAACAGGCGTGCGGCACAAGACTGTCCGAAGACGAACGGCGGCCCTGCTGGCCCTGCTCGTCGCGCTCTCGGGGCTGGCCTTCGTCGGTCCGGCCGCCGCGGCGCCGGGTGACACCGGCGACGACGGCGAGGGCGCCCCCAAGTCCCTGATCCAGCAGCTCGAGGCGGCCTCCAAGGGCTTCGTCGAGGCCAAGGAGGCCCTGGCCCGGTCGAAGAGCCGGCAGGCCCAGCTCGCGGCCAAGCTCAAGCAGCTCGACGCCGACCTGGCGCCGCGGCAGGCTGCGATCGACGAGATCATCCAGAAGTCGTACCGGACCGGTCGTCTCGGTCCGATGACGGCGCTGCTCGGGGCCGACTCGACCAGCGGCTTCCTCGACCGGGCGGAGACGCTCGAGACCGTCGCGGTCAAGGAGAACCAGGTCGTCGCCGATCTCAAGGCCAACCGGGACGCTCAGGCCCAGGCCAAGCTGGCCATCGACATCGAGGTGCGCAACCAGGCCAAGCAGGTCAACGTGATGGCCAAGCGCAAGGTGCAGGCCGAGGCGGCGCTCAAGGCGGCCAACACCGGCGGCGACGCCAAGGAGCCGACCGACGGCGGGTCCAGCGACAAGGCCACCCCGACCAAGCGCAACTCCGACGGGTCACTGCCCTCCGAGGGCTGCACCGAGAACGACCCCACCACGAGTGGCTGCATCACGCCGCGCATGCTGCACGCGCTGAAGCAGGCCCAGTCCGACGGGTTCGATCACTACGTGGCCTGCTTCCGCCACCAGAACAGCGGCGAGCATCCCAAGGGGCAGGCGTGCGACTTCGCGGCCGAGAAGAAGGGTTTCGGCGGGGTCGCGTCGGGGTCCGACAAGGCGTACGGGACCAGGCTGGCCAACTACTTCATCAACAACTCGGACCGGCTCGGCGTGCTCTACGTCATCTGGTTCAAACGCATCTGGTTGCCGTCGAGCGGCTGGAAGGCGTACTCGAGAGGCAACGGCGACCCCTCGAGCGACCACACCAACCACGTGCATTTATCAGTGCGCTGAGCCCTACTTGTTGACGTAGGTCTCGTACTCCTTCATCACGTCGTCGGTCGCACCGTCGGCTCGGATCACGCCGGATTCGAGCCAGATGGTGCGCTCGCACGTGTCGCGGATCGACTGCTCGCTGTGGCTGACCAGGAACACCGTGCCGGCCTCCTGGCGCAGGTCGCGGACCCGCTGCTCGCTGCGCTTGCGGAACTTCGCGTCGCCGGTGGCGAGCGCCTCGTCGATCAGCAGCACGTCGTGCTTCTTGGCGGCGGCGATTGAGAAGCGCAGCCGGGCCGACATGCCGGACGAGTAGGTCTTCATCGGCAGCGAGCTGAAATCGCCCCGCTCGTTGATGCCGGAGAACTCGATGATGTCGGCCGTCTGCTGCTTGACCTCGGCCGGCGTCATGCCCATGGCCAGGCAGCCGAGCTCGACGTTGCGCTCGCCGGACAGATCGTTCATCAGCGCCGCGTTCACCCCCAGGAGGGACGGCTGGCCGGCCGCGAAGATGCCGCCGCCCCGCTCGACCGGGAGCAGCCCGGCGATCGCCCGCAGCAGCGTCGACTTGCCGGAGCCGTTGGTGCCGATCAGGCCGATCGCCTCGCCCTTGTAGGCGACGAAGCTGACCCCCTTGACCGCGTGCACCTCGCGTACGGCCGCGCTCTTCTTGCCCGTGATGATGCGCTTGAAGCTGGCCAGCGGCGTCTGTGAGCCGGCCGCGGCCGACCCGTAGATGCGATAGACGACGTGCGCGTTGTCCGCGATGACGGTGGGTTCCCGCTCGCTGTCAGCCACGGCCGTAGCCCTTCTCTCCGCGCCAGAAGTAGACATAACCACCGACGGTGACGAGCACCGTCCAGACGACGGCCTGCAGCCACAGGAGCGGCGCCGGCTGGGCCAGTTCGACGTTTTCCATCAGCGCGTGCCGGACCAGCTCGATGAAGATCAGCATCGGGTTCGACTCGACCAGGGCGAGCTCCCAGCCGTGCAGCCGCTGGGAGAAGAACGTGACCGGGTAGAGCACGGCCGACCCGTACATCCAGATGCGCAGGATGTAGGGGATCAGCTGCCGGATGTCGGTGACCTTGGAGATCAGTCGCGAGACGAACAGCGCCAGACCCGCGTTGAAGAACGACTGGAGCAGCAGGGCCGGGATCAGCAGCAGCCACTGGGCGTTGATCGGCTCACCGGTGAGCAGCACGATCGCGATCAGCACGATCATCGAGGCGATCATGTTGCGGACCTCGACCAGGGTGACCGCGATGGGCAGGCTGGCCCGGGGGAAGTGCAGCGCCCGGATCAGGGCCATGTTGGCCGTGATCGACTGGGAACCCGCCTGGACCACCGTCTGGGTGAACCCGAAGACGAAGACACCGGCACAGAGGTACGCGATGAAGTTGTCGACGTTCTGCTTGGTGTTGATCAGAACGCCGAAGATCACGTAGTAGACGCCGGCGTTGATCAGCGGGGTCAGCAGCTGCCAGACCACGCCCAGCTTGGTGCTGCCCAGCGACGCGCTCACCTTGGCGTTGGCGAAGGCGGCTATGAAGTGCCGGTAGGACCAGAGGTGCCGGGTGTATTCCGGCAGGCTGGGCAGACGCCCCGCCTTCGTCAGGCCGTGCCGACGGGCCAGCTCGGTGAGCGATGGCCCGGTGTCGGAATCGGCGACCGCCGTCTGAGCCATGGGGTGGTGCTCCGATCTCGTCGGCCCGTGCGAGGAACCGGGCCCTGGTTCTTTAGGCGAGAACACTCAATCAGCATGTCAAGTCTCCGCCGATGGTACGGCTTCGTATCGACGTGCCGGAAAGGCTATCGGACGAAAGGGCGGAACGCAACCGTAACGTCCTGGCGTATAGTGACCGGGTGGCAACAGGAAAGCGCGCACCAGCCGGGGCCGCGGTGCTCCGAACCGACATCACCGTGGCGATCCGCGACGCCGTGATGTACGAACTGGCCGAGGTCGGTTACGGCCGGCTCTCGATCGAGGCGGTGGCGCGCCGCGCCGGCGTCGGCAAGACCGCGATCTACCGCCGCTGGAGCAACAAGCTCGAGATGGTTCTCGAGATCGTGTCGGACGTGGCCGGTCGCAGTGTCCCGTTGCCCGACACCGGCAGCTTCGCCGGTGACCTCCAGCTGATCATGATGATCGTGAGCCGGGCCCTGCAACACCGGATCGCCTCTCAGATCATCCCCGATCTGATGGCCGAGGCCGCGCGCAACCCGCAGATCGCCGAGACGCTGCAGACCGCCCTGCGCACCCACCAGCAGGCGGTCGGCGAAAAGCTGATCGGCCAGGCGGTGGCCCGGGGTGAACTGCCCGAGGGCACCGATCCGGACGTCGCGGTCGACCTGATCCTCGGCCCGCTCTACTGGCGGCTGGCCGTCTCGCGGTCGAAACCCGACGCCGAATACCTCGACAAGCTGATGGTGGCGGTCACGGCCGCCCTGCGCGGTTCGGCGGGCTGAAAACGTCCGAACGGCGCCGGCGCGGCCGATGGTAGGGCCATGCGTTTTCACCGGCATGTCGACACCACCGATCTGGACGCGGCGGGTGTTCCGGTCGGTCCCTGGTTGAGCGCGGATGGCACGGTTCGTCTCGACATCAAGACCGACGGAACGTACGTGGGAAAGGTGCTCGGCCGCAAGCGTCCGGCGCGCGGCACCTATCACCTCGAAGACGGCGTCTTGACTCTCGACGACGATTCCGGCCTGCACACGCCGGTCACCGTGCGCGGCGACGCGCTCGAGATGGCCGGTCACCGGCTCGGGCGCGTCGCTCTCTAGGCTGCTCACCGGCCCACCCCGCCCGACCAGGGGGCGGGCCCCGACCTTACGCGCTGTGGCTCCGCGAACTCGGGTTATCCACAGCGCGCGGTTGTCCACAGGGCCGGCTCAGACCGGGGCGGGCTCCGGATAGCTTGGCTCCGACTCGGCGGGGGAGGGGCGCCGGTCCAGGCGGAAGCTCCACACGGCCAGCACCAGGCCGGTGAGCGCCAGCAGGACGCCGATCCAGGCCGCGGACAGGTAACCCCAGCCGGCCGCGATCACGGCGCCGCCCAGGGCCGCTCCGACGCTGTTGGCGACGTTGGAGGCGGACTGGTTGACCGCCGCGCCCATCAACTGGGCCCGGGGCGCCACGGCGATCAGGCGGGCCTGCAGGGCGGGGCCGATGAACAGGGCAGCCGCGCCGATCAGGAAAACGGACGCGAAGAGCCCGACCGGATGGTGGGCCACGATCCCGAACAGGGCGACCGTGACGATCATGGCGACGAACCCGAGCAGCACGCTGCGGCGCAGGTTGCGGTCGGCCGCGACGCCGCCGATGGCGTTGCCGACGGTCATGCCCAGGCCCATCACGGCCAGGACCCAGGGCACGTACGACTCCGGCAGCCCGGTCACGTGCGTGGTCACCGGGGCGATGTAGCTGTTCACCGCGAAGAAGCCGCCGAACCCGATCGCGCCCACGGCCGCCGCCAGCCAGACCTGGCGGGAGCGGAAGGCGCCCAGCTCGGCCCGCGCCGACCCGCCCGCGGCCGGGGCGACCTCGGGCACCGTGAAGAGCACGAAGAGCAGGGTGAGGGCGAAGACGCCACCCACCGCCAGGTAGGCCACCCGCCAGCCCGCGGCCTGCCCGAGGCCGGTGATCAGCGGGACGCCGAAGACGTTGGCCGCGGTCAGGCCGCTCAGCACGATCGAGAAGCCCTTGGCGTGGCTGCCCGGTCCGAGCATCGAGGCGGCCAGCAGTCCGGCCGCCCCGAAGTAGGCGCCGTGGGCCAGGGCGGCCACGAAGCGTCCGGCCAGCACCAGGCCGAAGGTGGGGGCCAGGGCCGAGGCGACCGTGCCGGTCACGAAGATCAGGAGTAGCAGGAGCACCAGGCGCCGGCGTGGCATCCGGGCGGTCAGGGCGGCGATCGTGGGTGCGCCGACCACCACGCCCAGGGCGTAGATGGTGATCATCCAGCCGGCCTGGGCCACCCCCTCGGCCGACGACCGGGCGTACACCTCGGGCAGCAGGTCGCGGGCCAGGTCGGGCAGCAGGCCCATGGCCACGAACTCGGTCAGGCCGAGACCGAAGCCGCCCAGGGCGAGGGCGATGAGCGCGGCCCAGCGGCGGCGGGCGGTGAGGTTCTCCACGTCCTCGACTCTAGAACGTTCTAGGGCGCGGCGGGTTAGAACGTTCTAGTGATCCACGGTAAATTCTTCGGTCATGACCGTGGAGGGACGTCGCACGACGCTGGCCGACGTGGCCGCCGAGGCGGGTGTGTCGGTGGCGCTGGTCTCGATCGTGATGCGGGGCGCCCCGGGCGCCAGTGCGGCCACCCGGGAGCGGGTGCTCGAGGTCGCCCGCCGGCTCGACTACCAGCCCGACAGCCGGGCCCGCCTGCTGCGCAGTGGTCAGAGCCGGCTGCTGGGCGTGGTCTTCGGCGTGCAGCATCCGTTCCACGACGACCTGCTGACCGGCCTGTACGACGCAGCCGAGCGGATCGGGTACGAGCTGACCCTGAGCGCGGTCACCCCGCGACGCGACGAACGTACGGCGATCGCGGGTCTTCTGCAGGATCGGTGCGCCGCGCTCGTGCTGCTCGGACCGCAGATCACCGTGGCCGAGCTGGGCGCGCTGGCGGCCCGGCTGCCGGTGGTGGCCATGATGCGCAACGTGCGCCGCCGGGACATCGACGTGGTGCGCACCGACGACGCCCGCGGGCTGCACCTGGCTGTCGATCATCTGGTCGCCCTCGGGCACCGCCGGATCGCGCACGTCGACGGTGGGCGCTGGCTGGCCTCGGCCGAACGGCGACAGGGCTATCGCGATGCGATGAAGCGGCACGGCCTGGAGGCGTACGGGAAAATCGTCTCGGGTGGTTTCGGTGAGGAGGACGGCGCGCGGGCGGCCCGCGTGCTGCTGGACGATCCGCCGACCGCGGTGACCGTCTTCAACGACCTCAGCGCCACCGGGCTCCTCGACGTGCTGCGCCGCCACGGGATCTCGGTGCCGGGCGACCTCAGCGTGGTCGGCTACGACGACAGCAGTTTCAGCCGGCTCGCGCACATCGACCTGACCACCGTCGCGCAGGACATCGAGACCATGGCGACGCTGGCCGTGGCGCGGGCGGTCGAGCGCATCGACGGCGCCCCGGTCGTGCATCGCGAGGTGGTGATCCCACCGCGGCTGGTCGTGCGCGGGACCACCGGCCCCTCGGGCGCCTAAGCCCCGGGCCGATCGGGCCGAACTGAAGAGAAAGGACTCGGTTCGGGGGAAAGATGCGGTTGCGGGGATTCACCCTCGTGGTGCTGCCGTTCCTGCTGAGCGCATGCGGTTCCCCGGCGCCGTCGGTGAGCACGACTCCGACACCCACGGGTCCGGCCTGGGTCACGGTCAATCCCGGCCGGGCGACGGCGGCTCCGAGCGTGGCTCCCAGCGGCTCCTACCGGGGCGGGCTGCCGCCGGTGTCGTACCTGCCCACCGGCTCGGCCTGCGCGGTCCAGTGGGAGCAGGACATCGAGAAGGTCATGATCCCGATGATCGTCACGGTGGGGACCGGCTCGATCAAGGTGCAATGGCCCAACCGCTACGGCAACCGCTACCGCGTCACCGCCGTCCGGCAGGATCTGGTCAGCGGTGCCCAGCCCGAACCCGTCTGGCAGACCGTGACGACCGGCTCCGAGTGCACCTCGGGCGCGACGATCAGCGGGCTCCTCTCGGGCGTCGCCTATGTGGTGTGGCTCGACGCCCCGGACACCCCGCGCGGGCCCGATGGTTCGCGCGGCCTGTACAGCGGGCGGTCGTCGATCGTGAAGCCACTATGAGGCAAGTGAAGCCACTATGAGGCAATAGTGTTGCGACCGCTCCATTTGGCCGCGTAGAGGCGGTCGTCGGCCTCGCGGAACAGGGTCTCGCCGGACATGCCGTCGGCCAGCGCGGCCAGACCGACGCTCACGGTGAGGCGTACGCCGGGCAGGATGTCGGTGCGGGCCACGGCGGCCCGGATGCGCTCGGCCACCTCGCGGCCGACGGTCAGGTCACCCTGCAGAAACACGGTGAACTCGTCACCCGCGTAGCGGACCGGGATGTCTTCGGCCCGGCAGTGGGCGCGCAGGATGCCGGCCACCTCGCGCAGTGCCCGGTCGCCGGTGGCGTGCGAGTACGCGTCGTTGACCGCCTTGAAGTGGTCGACGTCGACGATCAGAAGCACCAGCGGGGCCGTCACCCGGCCCCGGTCGATGCCCTGCATCAGCAGGTCGAAGCGGCGCCGGTTGTCCAGGCCGGTGAGCGGGTCACGCAGCACCTCGCGCTCGGCCCGGGCCCGGGCCAGCTCGGACTCCTCGCGCTGGCGGGCCTGGCGCAGCATCGCGACCCGCTGCTCGCGCAGCCGCCACAGCTCCCGCGTCTGGCCCTCGACCGCCTCGAACATGTCGCGGCCGGCCTGGCCGTCGTCGGTGGCCAGGGCGGTCAGCGCCAGCTCGAACCGGATCACCGGCTTCTCGTCGGGGCGGGTGCCGAACGCGCACAGCTCGCGGGCGGCCACGAACTCGGTCCGGGCCTCGGCCAGGGCGCCCTGGGAACGCAGGCTGATGCCGAGGGCCAGGTGGGCCATCCGGGCGTACCGGTAGTTCTCGGCCTCGCGCAGGGGCATCACCGACTCGCGGGCCAGCTTCTCGGCCGGTACCACGTCGCCCAGCTTGGCCAGGGCCAGCGCCAGCATCGCGACCGCGACCACGTCGTCCGGGCGCCGCTCGACGTGCTGCCGGGTGATCTCGGCACTGCGCCGCAGCCGGGCCGCCCCCTCGTCGGGCCGGCCGACGTGGCTGAGCCGGAGCCCCCAGTGCAGCAGGGTGGCCGCGTGCACCAGCGCGAAGCTCGACTTCCGGATGCTGAGCTGCTCGTACGTGGTGGCGGCGGTCTCGTACATCTCGGCCGCGGTGGCCGCCTCGGCGAACGAGCAGAGCGCCGAGACCCGCCGTTCGGTGTCGGTCTGCGGTTCGGTCCGGTCGAGCAGCACGCCGGCCCGGGCCAGGTTGCGCATCGCCAGGAAGTACCGCCCCCGCAGGACGTCGATCTGGGCGAGGTCGCAGAGGGTCTTGGCCTCGCCGACGGCCGACCGGTGCCGCCGGAGCAGTCGCTCGCCCAGGTCGTACGCCTCGGCCAGGCGTCCCATGTGGAGGTTGGCATACATCTGGCCCTGCATGAGGAACAGCGTCGTGCGGTCGTCGCCGACGGCGTGGGCGATGGCCAGATAGGCGTCGGCGGCCGCGAGGGCCTCGTGGCCGTGGCCGGTGTTGGCCAGCCGATGAACCCGGACCGCCAGCAACTGCAGCGGCCCGAATGCCGTCACCGGCACGATCTCGCCCTCCATGGTCCCAGTATCAACATCGGACGGGCGATCAACTACTACTGATTTGCCGCGTACCTGACCAATCCGTCAACCAGCAGGTCGAGGCCGAGGTCGAAGCGGTCTTCGGGGGTCCCGCCCATCAGCTCGGACGCGTGCCGGCGCACGTTCGGATAGAGGTCGGGCGGCAACTGGTCGAAATAGGACTGGACCTCGGCGCCCAGCTGTCCGATGTAGGTGGTCTTGTCGCTGCCGGCCTCGCGCACCTGGCGTCGCCAGATCGAATACTCGTAGGCGTCCGAGGTGATGTAGAGGAAGATCCGGTCCATCGCCCAGGTCGCGATCCGGGCCGGGATGCCGCCGGCCAGCATCATGCCCAGCATCGCGTCGGACACGAGCAGCGCGTTGGGGCCGGTCGGGATGGTCGCGAGGGCCGCCCGGGCCAGGTCGTTGTGCGCCACCAGCGCCGCGTGGCCGGATCGGGCCAGTTCCTTGACCTGCTCCTGCCACCGCGGCGGGTCGAGCTCGGGGATGGTGATCAGCCCGCACATCTCGTCGAACATCAGCTGAAGCAGCTCGTCCTTGTTCGTGACGTGGGCGTAGAGGCTGGCCGGGCCGGTATCGAACTCGGCCGCCAGCCGTCGCATGCTCACTGCGTCGATGCCCTCGCTCTGGACGAGGCGCAGTGCCGTGCGGACGATCTCGGGCCGGGTCAGCGGATTTTTGGCGGGACGGGCGCGGCGCCGGGCACCGGGGGGCCAGTTGAGCTCAGTCATCGTCGGCAATTTACTTTGACGCGAACGCCGTTCGCTAGTAGAACGATGTTCGTGATGGACGAACAGTGTTCGAACTACCGCTGGCGCTGGGTCGCGCTCTTCGTGATCCTGTCGGTCGAGGTGATGGATCTCCTCGATGCGCTGGTCACCAACATCGCCGGGCCGGCCATCCGGGCCGAGCTCGGCGGGTCGTACAGCCTGATCCAGTGGCTCGGGGCGGCGTACACCCTGTCCATGGCCATCGGCTTGCTCACCGGGGGCCGGCTGGGCGACATCTTCGGCCGGCGCCGGCTGTTCCTGATCGGCGCGGCCGGGTTCACACTGGCCTCGCTCGCCTGCGGCCTGGCCCAGACCCCGGGCCAGCTGATCGTCGGCCGGGCCGTCCAGGGCCTGTTCGGCGCGGTGATGCTGCCCCAGGGCCTCGGCATGATCAAGCAGATGTTCGCGCCGTCCGAGCAGGCCAAGGCGTTCGGCGCGTTCGGCCCGGTGATGGGCCTGTCGTCGGTCGGTGGCCCGATCCTGGCCGGCTGGCTGGTCGACGCCGACTTCTTCGGGACCGGCTGGCGGATGATCTTCTTCGTCAACCTGCCACTGGGGATCTTCGCCGTGGTCGGCGCGCTGCGGTTCCTGCCCGAGTTCCGCAGCGTACGGGCTCCCCGCTTGGACTGGTTGGGTGTTGTGCTGGCCGCAGTCGGAGCCTTCCTGCTGCTCTACCCGCTGGTGCAGGGACGCGAACTGGACTGGCCGGTCTGGTGCTTCGTGATGCTGGCGGCCGGGCTGGCGGTGTTCGGACTGTTCTCGATCCACGAGTCCCGCCGCGAGCGCCGAGGCCTCGACCCGCTGGTCGCCCCGAGCCTGTTCCGCAAGCGTGCGTTCAGCGGCGGGCTCGCGGTCGGCCTGGTCTTCTTCGCCGCCCTGATCGGCACCGGGCTGGTCTTCACCTTCTATGTGCAGATCGGCCTGGGCTGGTCGCCGCTCAAGGCCGGCCTGACCACGTTGCCGCAGGCGCTCGGGTCGGTCGCGGGCTTCGTGGCGGCCGGTTCCGGGCTCAGCGAGCGGCTCGGCCGCAAGCTGCTGCAGATCGGCACCGGCGTGATGATGGCGGGCACGGTCGGGTTCGGGTTCACGGCGTGGCTGGCCGGCGCGACCATCACCCCGTGGCACCTGATCCCGGCGCTGGTCGTGATCGGGGCCGGCATGGGGCTGGCGATGGCACCGTTCTTCAACATCGTGCTGGCCGGCGTGGACGACGAGGAGACCGGATCCGCGTCCGGGGCGCTGACCTCGGTGCAGCAGCTCGGCGGCGCGTTCGGCATCGCCGTGCTCGGCACGATCTTCTTCGCGCTGGTGCCGCGGCACGGCTTCCAGGACGCCACGATCTTCACCGCCGGGGTGGCGTTCCTGCTGCTGGCGGCCGCCTTCGGCCTGTCCTTCCTGCTGCCGCGGCTAGCCGTTCGCAGCGGCCAGGATGCGCCGGCGGCGCCGGATCCAGAGAAGCATGAGGGCCGCCGCCAGCACGCCGGGTCCCATGTGGACGGCTAAGACGCCCAGCAGGTTGGGGCCGCCCCAGTCGTTCTGATAGGTCGCCGGGTCGCCGAAGTCGATCACGAACGGCTCGGCGACCGCGCGGACGACGAAGTACAGCCCGACGATGAAGAGCGAGATGCGCCACCACATGACGGGGACGCTATTTCCTTCCGTACGGGCCCGGAACGGGTTCTTCCCTTAGGAGGAACCCGGAATTGTCGGCAGGCCGGCGTCGCGCCACGCGGCGAAACCGCCGTCGAGGTCGGTCGCCCGTGACAGGCCCAGGTCCTGCAGGGCGGCCGCGGCCAAGCTGCTCGTGTAGCCCTCCTGGCAGGTCACGATCACCTCGAGCGCGTAGCTGCCGGCGAACGGGAGGCGAGCCTCGCTGCGCGGGTCGAGGCGCCACTCGAGCACGTTGCGCTCGATGATCACGGCGCCCGGGATCTCGCCGAACTCGGCCCGCTGGGCGGCCGGGCGGATGTCGACCAGCACGGCACCGCGGCCGATCGCGGCGGCCGTCTCGTGCGGGCCGACCCGGGTCAGCCGGGTGCGCGCGTTGGCCAGGATCTCGTCGATGCCCAGGGAGCCGGGCGGGGCCACGGTCACCATTGCGCGCCGGCCCGCTCGACGGTGAGCACCTCGAGACCCGCGGCGCCGAGACGATATTTGGTCATCGTGGTGAGCGCGGGCCCGTAGACGTGCACGCTGACGGCGGGCACGTTCGAACGGTTGGTCATCCGGTGCACGTGGTGTTCGCCGAACCGGCGGCCGGCACCCTCGCCCAGCTCACGCGCGGTGGCGCGGCCGGACGCGTCGACGGTGTCTTCGGTGAGGGTGCCGCCGAACACGTGGAACGCGCCGGCCGAGCCGCCGTGGTCGTGCCACTCGGTGCCCTGGCCGGGCAGCCAGGTCAGCAGCCAGACCTCGTGGTCGTCGGCGACGTGCAGCCGGTGGTACCAGCGCTCGACCGGGTTGAACCGGGGCGCCAGCGGCCACTGCTCGGGCGTGGCGGCGTAACGGGTCGCGATGGCGAGATGGTCGAGTCGGGCGTCGACTGCGGTCGCGGTCACGGGAGCTCCTCGCTTTGCATACATTGCCTATCAGTCCTATAGGTTTACCGCCACATCGCCGCCAAGGCTAGCCGGACACGCGTCACAGTGTTGCGAAGTCCGGATTTTGGGAGGGGACTACCACCAGCCGCGTCGCTTGGCCCAGGTCAGCAGGAGGGCGGACATCACGGCCATGATGCTCAGGATGACGATGAGCTGGGTTGTCTGGGTGGTGTCGTGGACGATGACGTTCATGCCGTAGATGGACGACAGTGCGGTGATCGGCAACGTCACCACGGCGATCACGGCCAGGCGCTCGGCGGCGATCGTCATCTTGGTCTCGGCCCGTACGCGGTAGAACTCGATCACGCCCTGGAGGTACTCGCGTTCGCCGTCGGCCAGGGCCCGGATGCGGTTGAGCTGGTCGACCACGTCGTTGATCAGGGGTAGTTCCTCGGCCGGCACGCGCGTGCCCAGGGCCGCTATCCGGCCGTACACCTCGGCGCCGAGTGCGCCCATGGTCCGTACGGCGAGCAGGCCGTGCCGGGCCTGGAACAGCTCTTCGAGGAAGGCCTCCGGGTTGCCCATGTGGCCGCCGGTGACCCGCTGCTCGAGCTGCCACACGTCGGAGGTCAGTTCCTCGATGAAGGCCTCGAGCCCGTGGGTCAGGGCCGAGGTGATCGCGTGCGAGAGCTCGTACGGCGAGGAGGGCCGGAATCGTCCACTTTCGAGCCGGCGGCGAACCGCGTCGGTCTCCCGGAGTGCGATCTCGATGGACAGATTCGGATTGATCGGACCGTGCACGGTGACGACATATTTATCGCCGATCAACTGATCCAGTTCGAGATAGTGGATATGCCCGGATGGTCCGCGCTCCGGACCGTGCAAGATCAGGAGTTGTTGATGCGGATATATCCGGACACGTGGCACGCGATTCCGTTGCATACAGTCACGGACGGCCAGGGGGTGGCAATGTAGCACGTCGGTCAGCATGGTCACGGCCTCGTCGCTGCATTCCGGAATATCCACCCAGACAAGCGTTTCCGGGCGCTCGAGGAGACCGGCCACATCGGCCACCGAGTGCCTCTCGACGGTATCGCCGGTGAACGCCACCACCGTGATCGCGGCCATGAACTCACGCTAGACCTGAAAGAAGCTCGTGGCACTTAGCCTCTTTCCTAACAGTGTGTGAATGACGGCCCTCCGGAGTCGTGCGGATACGCTCCGTCAACGAAATGCACCGATGTATCACCGGATCGGCTCAGCGCCTCAGCCGTTAAGGCGGAAATCGTTCTGAGCAGGCGCTGGGCAATCGAGAAAGCTATATGGTGACGTCGCCGCCGAGAACCGGTGCCGGAGGCCCACCTCGCCCGCTCCCTCCGAACCCCCGATCAACGAGGACGGACAAGTGTTGAAGTCACGCCGCGGTCTCCTGGCCGCCGGCCTAGCGATCGCCGTGATCGGCGCCATCGGCGTCGTCTCCACGGTCAACGCGGGCGCCGACCAGATCGCGAGCCCGCCTGAGGCGAGCAGCGCTCCGGCCGCCGCTGACGCTCCCGACTCATCCGACCCCGACATCCCCATCGCCGACGAAGACCTGGACGCGACGCCGCCGCCGAAGCTCCCCTGGGGCGACGCTCCTAAGAAGATCCGCGCCGGCCGCGACGGTGCCAGCAGCAAGTCGCTCAAGGACCAGGGCCTCTCGGCCGCGCTGGCCGAGCCCGACAGCTCGCTGGTCCCCGAGGCGGTGGAGGCGCCGAAGGGCCGCAGCATCAAGGGCGGCGTCATGAAGTCGGAGGAGACCGATGAGGTCCCGCCGCCGCCGCAGCCGCTCGGCCTCAAGGCCGAGACCAAGGTCAACTACCTGTACAACGTCGGATCGACGGCCGCCGACAGCGCCGGCGTCTACGCCAACATCACGATCGGCAAGCCCGAGCTCGACAAGACCGACTACCACACGCTGGCCGAGCTGGCCCTGCAGTCGGCCGACGGGCAGCAGACGGTCGAGGTCGGCTGGACGGTCGACCGCCTGGTCAACGGCGACGACGACCCGCACCTGTTCGTCTTCCACTGGGTCAACGGCAAGCCCACCTGCTACAACAAATGCGGCTGGGTCCAGGCCGACGGCGAGATCAACCCGGGTGCGACGCTCAGCTACGGCGTGACCAAGAAGTTCGGCATCCAGTACTACGACAAGGGCTGGTGGATCGCCTACGACACGTCGTGGATCGGTTACTTCCCCGAGTCGAACTGGAACGACCAGGGCGTCAAGTTCAACCGCTCCGGCTACGTGCAGGTCTTCGGCGAGGTCGCGACGATCAGCGACAACCCGTGCACCGACATGGGTAACGGCACCGACGCCGTGAAGGACGCCGCGGCCCGCGTCTCGAGCGTCTCGTTCATCGACGGTCCGACGACCGACAAGATCGACATGTATATCCGCAGCACCAATTCCAAGATCTATCCGGTTTCGCCGATCTCGTTGCGTTCCTTCCGGTACGGGGGTCCGGGTTCAGGATTCTGCTGACGAGTCGGCATATATGACGCGATGCCCGGTCCCGGCGAGGGGGACCGGGCATCGTTCTGCATTGTGGCCTGCCCGTGCAAAGACTCGCCGGTGCCGAAGCGGCCCGGGAGAGGCAGTGACCTGCGAGGGTAAAAGCGTGCCCGGTCGAACCACCCGGGCCGCCGCGGTGTACAACGTGGTGGCGAACCGGACGTTCGAGAAGGCGGGCGCGGATGAGGCGACGGGTGAGCCCCGACGAGGAGCTGATGACCGCGCTCTACACCGAGCATTATGCGGTCCTGCTCAGCTTCATCCTGCGTTATGTGCACGACCGGCACCGGGCCGAAGACCTGGTGCAGGAGACTCTGCTGCGGGCCTGGAAGCACATCGACAATCTCGACCCCGACCGCGGCCGCACCCGCTCCTACCTGCTGACCATCGCGCGCAACGTGGTCACCAACGCGTGGCGGGCCGAGCAGCGCCGGCCGCATCTGGTGGCCGACGAGGCCGCGGTCAACGACATGCCGTCGGCCGACAACGTCGACGAGATGGTCGAGGGCTGGCTGGTCGCCGAGGCGCTGCAGCGGCTGTCGGCCGATCATCAGGCCGTGGTCAAGGCCATGTACTACGAGGGGCAGAGCGTGGCCGACGCGGCCCGCAAGCTCGAGGTGCCCGAGGGCACGGTCAAGTCCCGGGCCTATTACGCGGTGCGGGCGCTGCGCACGGTGTTCGAAGAGATGGGGGTGCTGCGATGAGCCCCGACCACGACGAGCTGCACCTTCTGCTCGGCGGCTATCTGCTCGGCGGTCTCGACGAGGCCGACACCGAGCGGCTCGACGCCCACCTGCGCGACTGCGACCGCTGCCGCGACGAGCTGGACCGGCTGGCCGCCGTGCCCGAACTGCTGCGCCGCCTGCCCGAGGCCCACCGCGACGACCCCGAGGTGGCCGCGCCGCCGGTCAGCCTGTCGGCCCGGCCGAGTGCCGAGAACATCGAGGGCCTGCTGCGCCGGATGCGGGCCGAGCGGTCGCGCCAGAGCCGCAAGGCCGGGGCCCGCTGGCTGGCCGCGGCGGCCGTGGTGCTGGTCGCGGTGGCCATCGGCATCGGCGTCCTCCGGGTCAACCGCGAGGACCGGCCGGCCCAGGTGCTGCCGAGCCCGCAGCTGGTCACGGCCCAGTTCGAGCCGGCCGAGGGCAGTGGGATGGCCGGTCAGGCGGTGCTGACCCCCAAGACCTGGGGTGTCTCGGTGGCCCTCGACGTGAGCAAGCTCGGCGGCGACGGCCCCTTCCACTGCCAGGTCCGCGCCGCCTCGGGCGAGGTGGAACAGGCGATGGTGTGGGGCACGACGCCGAGCGGGAACGCCAAGGTGATCGGGGCCAGCTCGATCCAGCTGCGCAACGTCAGCCGGATCGAGGTCCAGGACCACAAGGGGCACGTGCTGGGGTCGGCCGAAGTGGTTAAGTGACTCTTCGGAGACGTACGAGATAGGTCTGGGCCACCACGACCAGGGCCAGGAACGTCCCGCTGATCACCTGTTGCCAGTTACTGTTGAGGTTGCCGACCTGGTTGATCAGGTTCTGGATCACGCCGAGGAGCAGCACGCCCGCGATGGTGCCGGCGATCGTGCCCGCGCCACCGGTGAGCAGCGTGCCGCCGATGACCACGGCGGCGATCGCGTCGAGTTCCATGCCGGTGCCCAGCACGGTCACGCCCGAGCCGAGCTTGGCCGCGTTGATCGCCCCGGCCAGGCCGGCCAGCAGACCCGACAGGACATAGACCCAGACCTTCGTACGGCGTACGGGCACACCCATCAGGCTGGCCGCGTCCTCACTGCCGCCCACGGCGTAGATCGACGAGCCGAACCGGGTGCGGGCCAGCACCACCATGCCGATCACGACGAGCGCCGCGACCAGCCAGACCTGGTATCCGATGTCGAGGAATGACCCGTTGCCGAGCTTGCGGAGCGCGTCGCTCTGCACCAGGTAGGTGTTGGAACCCTCCGAGCTGATCGCCCGCATCAGGCCCCGGGCGCCGAGCAGAGCCGCCAGCGTCACGATGAAGGGAGCCATTCGCGTGTACGCGATCAGCAGTCCATTGGCCAGTCCGATCGCCCCGCACACGGCCAGGGGCAGCAGGAACGCGGCCAGGATCCCGTACTGCGAGGCCCAGGCGGCGAGCACGCCCCCGAGCACGTAGAGCGATCCGACCGACAGGTCGATGCCGCCCGTGATGATCACGAAGGTCATGCCGAGCGCGATCAGCATCGGCGGGGCCGCCGCGACCAGGATCGTGGCCGCGTTGTCGAAGCTGCGGAAGTTCGGGAACGACGCGAGCGCGATCACGAGCACGACGATCAGGACGGCGAGTGCGCCCTGTCGCTGGACGGTGCCGACGATCCGGTCGGTGCGCTCGGCCTTGCGGACGTCCTCAGCCACGATGGCTGGGGTCTCCGGGCCCGAGATGTTCGTCATGGTCACCGGGTCTTCCTCTCTCGGGCCACGTAGACCGCGATCAGGATGATCACGGCCTGCACCATCTCGGTGGTGGAGGGTTGCAGGTTGTGCTTGATCATCGTGGCGATCACCAGCTGCATGAGCATGGCGCCGGCGACGGTGCCCAGGACGCGCACCTTGCCGCCGGTCAGGGGAGTGCCGCCGACGACCACGGCGGTGATCGCGGACAGCTCGATGAGCAGGCCCACCGACGACGCGTCACTGGACTGGATGCGGGCCACCGAGAGCAGGCCGGCGATCGAGGCGAGTACCGCGCAGACCACGTACACCATGATCAGAACCCGCTTGACCGGCAGACCGGCCAGCTCGGCGGCGGGCCGGTTGCCGCCGATGGCCAGTAGCCGCCGGCCGAAGACGGTGCGGCGCACCACGAACCCGACGACCAGGACCAGAGCGGCGGCGATCCAGACCAGCACCGGGATGCCGAGCAGGTCGCCCGAGCCCAGGTAGAGGAAGTCGGAGTTGCGGATGTCGACCAGCTTGCCCTCACTGATCACGACCGCGAGCCCGCGGCCGCCGACGAAGAGGGCGAGTGTGGCGACGATCGGTTGCAGGCCGACCTTGGCCACCAGTACGCCGTTGATGAAGCCGACCGCGACCCCGGCCAGCAGGGCCACGATGATCGCGGCGACCACGCCGTACCCGAGGTAGAGCGGGATGAACGCGGCGGCCAGGGCCATCACCGAGCCGACCGAGAGGTCGATGCCCTCGGTGCCGATCACCAGCGCCATGCCGAGCGCCACGATCACGATCGGCGCCACCTGGATCAGCTGGATGCGCAGGTTGCTCCAGGTCGCGAAGTACGGGGTGAAGAAGATGTTGTAGACGACCAGCAGCACGATGGCGGCGTAGACGCCGTACTTGGGCAGCCAGGCTTTCAGCCGCGCGGTGTCGAGGGTGGGCCGGGTGGCCACCGTCTCAGTGCTCACGGTGGGCCTCCGTTGCGATGGTGGACATCAGGTCTTCGGTGGTGACCTCGGTGCCGGTCAGGGTGCCGACCACGACGCCGTCGCGCAGCACGACCACCCGGTCCGAGCCCTCGACCAGCTCCTCGGCGTCGGACGAGACCAGCACGACGCCGAGTCCCTCGCCGGCCAGCTCGTCGATCAGTGACTGCACCTCGGCCTTGGCCCCGACGTCGATGCCGCGGGTCGGCTCGTCGAGCAGCAGCACCTTGGGGTCGGTGGCCAGCAGCCGGGCCAGCAGCACCTTCTGCTGGTTGCCGCCGGACAGGTCGCCCACCGCCTGGTCGGGGCTGGACGCCTTGATCCGCAGCCGCTTCATGTAGCGGTCGACGATCTCGTCGATCTTCGAGTCGGAGACGAACCCGCCGCGGGACACGCGCGGCAGCACGGCCAGGGCGATGTTCTCGCGCACCGACAGGCCGGGCACGATGCCCTCGGCTTTACGGTCTTCGGGCTGTACGGCGATGCCCGCCTTCACCGCCCGTACGGGAGTGGGCTTCTTCAGCTCTTTCCCGTCGACCTCGATCTCGCCGCTGTCCAGGTGGTACGCCCCGCCGATGGCCTTGATCGTCTCGCTCCGGCCGGCGCCGAGCAGCCCGCCCAGCCCGACCACCTCGCCCGGACGCACGTCGAAGGTCACGTCGTGCAGCTTGTGCCGGCTGTTCAGCTCGCGCACCCGCAGCACGGGCGCGGCCGACTCGTCACCGGTGCCCTCGCCCGAGAAGGCGGTCGCGCCCTCCCGCCGCACCTCGGCCATGTCGCGCCCGAGCATGAGCGAGACCAGCTTGATCCGCTCGAGCTCGGCCAGCTTGCCGGTGTGCACGAGCTTGCCGTCGCGCAGGATCGTGACCGCGTCGCAGATCTCGTAGAGCTCGTCGAGCCGGTGGCTGACGTAGATGATGCCGATGCCCTTGGCGTGCAGGTCGCGGATGACGCCGAACAGCGTCTGCACCTCGCGCGGTTCGAGCGACGAGGTGGGCTCGTCCATGATGACGACCTTGGCGTCGATCATGACGGCCCGGGCCAGGGCGACCATCTGCTGCGCGCCCAGGGCGAGGGTGCCCAGCTGACGGCGTACGTCGGTGGTGACGCCGTAGCCGGCCAGCACCTCGCGGGCCTCGCGGTCCATCCGGCCGCGGTCGATCATGCCGAAGCTGTTCCGCGGTTCCCGGCCCAGGAAGAGATTCTGCGCCACGGTCATCAGGGGGACGAGGTTGACCTCCTGATAGATGGTCGAGATGCCGGCCCGCTGGGCGTCCATCGGGGTGCCGAACTGGGCCGGTTGATCCTGGTAGCGCAGCTCGCCGCCGTCCGGCTGGTAGACGCCGGTCAGCACCTTGATCAATGTGGACTTACCGGCGCCGTTCTCGCCGACCAGCGCGTGCACCTCGCCCGGTTGCAGGGTGAACGAGACCGAGTCGAGGGCGCGTACGCCCGGAAATATCTTCGAGACGTCGGCGACTTCGAGCAACGCCATAGAGCTCTCCTGTTCGGTGCCGGGCGGGGTGGTCAGGGAACCACCCCGCCCGGCGGTTCTCAGCTACCCCAGCGGGGTCGCGTTGTTCCAGGTCACGTCGGCGTTGTAGCTGCCGGCGTTGTCCCACGTGTTGCCACCGCCGTTGGTGGCGATGTAAACCGCTTCGCCGTAGTGGCGCCAGTAGTAACCGGGGTAATTGATCGATTCGAGCGAAATGTTGCCCGCCCCGCCGTTGAGGCCGGGCTGGCCGCAGAACGTGGCGTCCTGCTGGAACGTGGCGGTGCCATCGTTGGTCGCCGTCTGCAGGCGGTAGTTGGCGTGGCGCAGGAAGCGGCCGGGGTAGTTGACCGATTCGAACGTGTAGCAGCTGTTGTCGGCCAGACCGGTGCGGACGGTGAAGGTGGCATCCTGCCGGTCGGTGACCGAGCTGCCGGTGGTGATCACGTCGGTGCGGGCCAGGCTGTCCCGGTGCCGCAGGTAGCGGTTGTCGTAGCCGGCCGTGGTGACCCGGAACGACCGGTTCTGCCCGACGGTCAGGTCGGCGCCGCTGCGCCACAGCGGAGCGCCCACGGCCCAGGTCGCGTCGTCGTTGAACGACCCGCCGGTGCTCGCCTCGACCCACACCTCTTCGGCGCGGTGCCGCAGGTAGCGACCGGGGAAGTTGGCCGATTCGAGCGAGGTGCCGCCGCCGGACAGGCCGGGACGGGCGCAGAACGTGGCGTCGCCGGCGAACGAACCGCCGGAGTTGGCCTCGCGGTAGACCCGGGAGTCACGGTGGCGCAGGTACTGACCCGGGAAGTTGCGCGACTCGAACGAGTAGCAGGAGGCGTTGGACAGGCCGGGGCGCGTCCAATAGGTGGCGTCCTGCCGGTCACCGGTCGAGCTCGACGTCGAGATCACGTCGGTGCGCGCGGCGCCGCCCGCGTGGCGCAGGTAGCGGTTGGTGTAGCCGGGCGTGGTGACCTTGAGCGAGGCCAGCCGGTTCACCGACAGCGTCCCGCCGGTGGCCGCGGCGATCACCCGCAGGTTGACCTCACGGACGCGGGCGAAGTCCATCTTGCGGATCTGCCGGTCGTACGTGAAGAAGCCGTTGAGCTCCTCCTCGACGTCGGTCGGCTCGGTGTAGACGGAACCGGACAGGCCGTTGCCGTTGATCAGGTCGACCATCCGGCCGGTGATCTGGATGTAGCGGTTGGTCAGCGCGGTCGAGTCGGGCAGCCACTCGTACGCGAACTTGCCGCTGGTCGGCCACTCGTGCCCGGCGGTGCGCAGGCCCAGGCCGCCGTACTCGCCGTTGACCACGAACCGGGTCGCTGTCGGCGGGCGGGTGATGCCCGGACCGACGTACTGGTGGTCGTCGATGACGTCGCCGTTGCCCGGGTCGGGGTCGGAGTCGCAGCAGTTGGAACCGGAGTTGTGGTTGACCATCCGGGTCGGGTCGTAGCTCTTGACCAGATCGGCGATGCGGCCGGCGTCGTACTCGCCCCAGCCCTCGTTGAACGGCACCCACTGCACGATCGACGTGATGCCCTTGTGCTCGTCGATCATCTCCTTGAGTTCCTTCTCGAACCGGGTGCGGCCGGCCGTGGACGGGTCGCGGCCGCTGGCCAGCGCGGGCATGTCCTGCCAGACCATCAGGCCCAGGCGGTCGGCCCAGTAGAACCAGCGGTCGCTCTCCACCTTGATGTGTTTGCGGACCATGTTGAAGCCGAGCGCCTTCTGCTGCTCCAGGTCGAAGCGCAGCGCGGTGTCGGTCGGGGCGGTCGAGATGCCGTCGGGCCAGTAGCCCTGGTCGAGCGTGCCCATCTGGAAGACGAACTTGCCGTTGAGCGTCGGCCGCAGCACGCCGCCGAGCATCGCCTTGCCGAGCGAGCGCATGCCGAAGTAGCCGCCGACCGCGTCACCACTGGCCAGCGTGACGCGTAGGTCGTACAGGAAAGGATCGTCGGGGGTCCAGAGGTGGGCGTTGGGCACCGGGACGCGGAACGACGAGCCGACCGTGCCGCTGGCCGAACCGACCACCGTGCCGCCGGCGAGCACCTGCGCGGTGACCTGCTGACCGCTTGCGTTGGCGGCCTGCACGACCAGGTCGAGCCCGCCGGCCGAGACGTTCGGCGTGGTGTCGAGCCGGGTGATCCGGGCCGGGTTGGTCGGTTCGAGCCAGACCGTCTGCCAGATTCCCGAGTACGGCGTGTACATGATCCCGCCGCGGTTGATGCGCTGCTTACCGACCGGGATGTCTTGCGACTCGGTCGGGTCCCAGACGCCCACGATGATCTCGTTGCTGCCGGCTCGGAGAGCGCTGGTGATGTCGTACGAGAACTTGTCGTAGCCGCCCTCGTGGGTGCCGAGCAGCGTGCCGTTCACCCAGACCTTGGACTGCCAGTCGACGGCGCCAAAGTTGAGCTGCACGTTCTTGCCCGACCAACCGGCCGGGACGGTGAACGAGCGCTTGTAGTACGAGTAGTCCTGCCGCCGCATGATCCCGGAGAGTGCGCTCTCGATCGGGTAGGGCACGAGGATCTCTTCGCCGAGGGTCTGCCCGGTCGGCGGGGTGTTGATGTTCGAGGCGCCCGCGAACTGCCAGATGCCGTTGAGGCTCTGCCAGTCGGTGCGGGTCAGCTGGGGGCGGGGGTATTCGGGGAGCGGGTTGGTCGTGCTGACCTGGTTGGTCCAGGGGGTGGTCAGCGGTGGCGTCTTCGGAACGAACGCTGCTGCGGGCGAGGCGAACCCCACGACCGCGCCGGCGCTGGCCGTCAGGGCAGCTACGGCGAGGGCGAGGAACCTCCGGGGATGTGCAGTCACGTTCTCTCTCCTTCGAAAGAGTGAGCCGTGCGAGGACGCACACATACTGACGTGATCGCACACATCGCAGCAATAGATGAACGTCTATGCGCCAAAACTGCCGGGCGGCACGCGAGGCGCCGCCCGGCAGGTCACTCAGTAAGCGGCGCTGATGTCCGCTTTGGCGTTGTCCGTGCCGTACTGCCGGTCCTGGATGATGATGTCCTGGCCGACCGGCTCACCCGCGAAGAACTTGGTCGCGGTCTCGAACGCGAGCGGGCCGAAACGCGGGTTCGACTCGATGACCGCCGAGGCCCAGCCGTCCACAATGGCCTGCACGGCGCCCTTGGTGCCGTCGATCGAGACGACCTTGACGTCACCGGCCTTCTTGCCGGCGCCCTTCAGGGCCGTGATCGCGCCGAGCGCCATTTCGTCGTTCTCCCCGTAGATGCCGTTGATGTCGGGGTTCGACTGCAGTAGCTGCTCGGTGACTTTCTGCCCTTCCTCGCGGGCGAAGTTGCCCGTCTGTTCGAACACGACCTGGATGTCCGGCGCGACCTTGGCGATCTGGTCCTTGAAGCCGCTCGTCCGCAGCGTGGTCACGTTGTTGCCGGGCGCGCCGAGCAGGATCGCGACCTTGCCCTTGTTGCCCATCGCCTTGGCCATCTCGTCGGCCGCACGCTTGCCCTGCTCGGCGAAGTCCGACCCGATGAAGGTCAGGTAGTCCTTGCAGGGAGTGGCGTTGATCTTGCGGTCGATGGTGACGATCGGGATCTTCTTGGCCGACGCCTTGGCGAAGACGGAGTCCCAGCCGTCCGAGTTGAGCGGCGCGATGACCAGCAGCTGCACGCCCGAGTCGATCATCTGCTCGACGTCACTGATCTGCTTGTTGAACTGCGAGTTCGCGTTGGTGGTGGTGAGCTGGGTGATGCCCAGCTTGCCCGCCTCGTCCTTGATGGACTGCGTCTCGGCGATGCGGAACGGGTTGGCCTCCTTCTCCGACTGGGAGAAGCCGACCTTGGCCGTCTTCAGGTCGATCTTGGTGCCGCCGAACTGTTCGAGAGTGCAGGTCGCGGCATCGGCCGACGCCGACTGAACCACCTGGGCACCGGCCGAGGGGGCCGTGCCGCTGGAGGCCGTGTCGCTGTCTTCGGACTTGGCGCATGCGCTGACGAAGAGAAGGGCCGCACCGAGGATCGCGGCCGCCGGCCGCCAACTGCGGTGAGAAACGCTCATGACAGAGCTCCTTAGCGGTGGATGTGTTATCGGGGAGTAACCACCTGGAAACACATTCACGCACTATCGAACTTTTTCTGTCAAGACTTGGCCCCATAGACGCGCAATAACGAACGCGTATCAAAACCTTCGATGGGTTCGAAACCTGGTCCGAACAGGATCAAACCATGGATGTCGATGTCCGCGCGACGTCCCACCGCGCGGACATCGAAACGAACAGGCGGCACGCCTCGTCCGGCCGCTCTCCACTGAGCACGGCGGCGTCCTCGAGAGCCGAGGCCAACTCGAGCACCCGGCCGACCTTGCGATAGTGCGCGGCCGCGGCCAGCGCCGGAGCCGGGTCGCGGTGCAGCAGCGCCTGACAGCGCTGGTTGGCGGCGTAGGCCCGGGCCGGTCGCACCTCGCGGGCGGCCTCGGCGGCACAGATCGCGGCCGCACGTTCGGCGATGTCCGGCCGCTGGGTCCGCTGGGCCAGCCGCAGCACGTCGGGCAGCCACTGGTGGCGCAGCATCATCGGGGCGTACGCCGGTTGCAGCAGCGGGCCGAGCAGGTCGAGCGCCTCGGCCGGCCGGTTCTGCTGCTCGGCCGCCAGCGCCCGCGCGACGAGCAGGAAGTCGCAGTTCTCGCGCTCGGCCTCGCTGGCCGGCACGGCGTCGGCCGCACCCAGATGGGCCGCGGCCAGGTCGGGCGCGTCGCGGTGCAACGCGATCAGCGCGCCCACCCCGTGCAGCAGCATGGTCACCGCGCCCGGTTCACGCCGGCCGTGGAAGGTGATGCCCGGACCGTCCTCGGCGACCGCGCCGACCGCGGTCAGCGCCTCGTCCCAGCGCCCGAGCCAGTAGTGCTGCACCGCGGTCGCCACCTGCAGGCCGGCCGGGGCGGTGCGCAGCGCCTCCTCGGCCTCGTCCAGGCGATCGAGATTTTGCAGCGAGAACAACCGGTTGTCGAGCAGGTCGACGTAGGTGCCGGACAGCTCCGGGCGGCCGCGCACCACCTCGAGGGCGCGGTCCACATGAGCCAGGGCCCGCTCGTGGTCCCGCCGGATCGAGCTGGTCAGCCAGATCGTCTGCAGGGCGTACGCGGTCTCGTAGGGCTGACCGGCCGCGGCCGCCTCGTCGTGCACGGCTTGGGCCCGCCGCTCGGCCGCGTCCAGGTCGTCGAGGTCACCGCGGCGGAAGTTGGCCAGCAGCACCCGGTGCCGCGACCGCCAGATCAGCGGCACCCGCTCGTCGTCGACCGCGTCCCGCAGCATCGCCTCGGCCTCGGCCGTCTCGCCCCGCCGGTGGCGCATCGTGGCCAGCAGCTGACGCATCTCGGCGCGGTCGGCCGGGTCGGCGGCGAGGCTCATCGCCTCTTCGGCCTGGTTCGTCGGCAGGCGACCCTGCCGGAACTCGAGCCGGACCAGGGCGACCAGCAGGATCCCGCGCTCCTGGGCCGACGGCAGCTCGGTGGCCAGCGTGCGCCGGATCAGGTCGCCGGCGATCTGCGGCGCCCGCCGCACCACCGCCGCGTGGTTGGTGACCAGCCAGTTCAGCACCCACGAGTCGACCACCGGGGCGGACGCGTTGAGCTGCTCGGCGACCCGGGTGAGCGGACTGCCGCCGGCCGCCAGCACCTCGGCCGCGTGCCGGTGCAGCCCCGCCCGCAGAGCCTCGGGCACGCTCGCGACCAGCGCCTGCCGCAGGAACGGGTGCCGGAAGGCCAGATCGGTGCCGCTGTCGACCAGCACGGCGGCGGCCAGCGCCTCCTCGAGCGCGCCGACCAGGTCGAGAGCCGAGCGCCCGGTGACCGCCACGACCTCGCTGACCGAGAACTCCGACCCGAGCAGGGCCGCCAGCCGCAGCACCTCGCGGGTCTCGGGGGAGAGCACGTCGAGCGCGGCGTGCACGGCGTCGAGCAGGGTCTGCGGCGGATCGACGGTCACCTCGGGACCGATGTCGGCGCGGCCACCGTTGACCTCGACCGCGGACCGCTGGCGCAGCGCCGCGACCAGCTCGCGCGCGAAGAGCGGATTGCCGCCGGACCGGGCCGCCAGCGCGCGCAGGTTCTCGCCGGGCGGCGCGCCGACCAGGGCGGTCACCATGCGGTCGAGATCGGCCGGGGCGAGCGGGCCCAGGTCGAGCGGCATCCGCTGCCGGGCCAGCACCTTGCGGCGCAGGTCGTTCTGGTGCGCGTCAGGACGGGCGGCGGCCACCAGCAGCAAGGGGTGTTTGGGGACCAGGGCGAGCAGGCGCTCCCACACCCGTACGGTCGCGGAATCCGCCCACTGCATGTCGTCCACCACCAGCACCAGCGGCGAGGACGCGCAGGCCGAACGCACGGCGGCGACGATCAGGTCATCGGCCGGCTCGGTCTCGAGCCCGAGGGCACGGGACAACACCTGCAGCGGTACGCGGGAACCCAGCTGGTCGGCCGCACCCCAGGCGACCCGGCAGCCGAACCGGGCCGCGTCGGCGAACGCATGGGTCAGCAGCTCGGTCTTGCCGATGCCGGGCTCACCCGAGATCCACACCGCGTTGCCGGTGCCCGCCGCGACCGAGCGGACGAGCGAACGCAGATGATCGATCTCGGCCACCCGGCCGACCCATGAGCGGCCGCCGAGACCGTCCCGCAGCGCCTTGGCGATCGGCGTCGGGACCACCGTGCGATAGGTGCCCCGGGCCGGGCTCTTGTCCGACGTCCCGGTCAGCAGCTGGCGTTGCAGCGAGCGCAGCGCCGGGCCCGGCTCGATGCCCAGCTCGGTCACCAGGGTGCGGCGGGCCGTGCGGAACACCTCGAGCGCCTCGCCGTGCCGGCCGGCCCGATGCAGCGCGCGCATCAGCAGCTCGTGCAGCGGTTCGTGCAGCGGGTGGTCGCGGACCAGCGCGGTCAGCTCGGCCACCAGGCCGTCGTCGCCGCCCGCCTCGAGCCGCAGCCGGGCCCGCTGCTCGGCCGCGGCCAGTCGCAGCTCGGCCAGGCGCTGGCGGTCGAGTTCGAGGAACGGGCCGGCCAGGGTGGCGTAAGCGTCCCCGCGCCAGAGGGCGAGCGCCTCGTCGAGCCGGGCGATGGCGGCCGCCGAGTCGCCGGCCGACAACAGCTCGGCCGCGTTCGTCCGCAACCGCTGGAACCGGGTCGAGTCGAGTTCGTCGCCGGCCACCCGCAGCAGATATCCGCCGGAACCGGTGCTCAGATTCTGCGGCCGCAGCACCCGGCGCAGCCCCGACACGTAGGTGTAGATGCTGCCGACGGCGGTGGCCGGCGGCGAATCACCCCAGATCGCGGTGATCAGTTCGTCGCGGCCCACCACCCGGCCGGCGTGCGCCGCCAGCACCGCGAAGACCGCCCGCTGCCGGGCCGGACCCAGCTCGAGCTCCCGCTCCTCGGTCCAGGCGCGCACCGGCCCGAGCACGCTCACGCGCAAGTCAGCCACGTGTCCTCCCGGGTCGGTTCCCTGTCAACATCAGGGGAGACGGGCCGGGTGTCAATGGATAACACAAACCGCACGGACGGGCACCGATGAGTCTCGGTCCTTCCGCCGGGGTGCCGGGCTCTGCTGAACTGGTTCATCGGCCGCCGATCGGCGATGAAGAATCCGTGAAGGTTCCCTGAAGGCGAGTTTCCGACACTGCTTCCCTGACGTATCGGGAGGCAGCAATGGAACAGACTCGGGTCGCTGTGCAGGCGACGGACCCGCTCAGCCATGCCGGTCTCGCCGCGCTGCTCCAATTCCGCGGTGATGTCACGGTGTTGCGCAACGCTCAGCGAGCCGAGGCCGACGTGCTGGTGGTCGCGGCCGAGCGGCTCAGCACCGAGGTGGTGGCGACGCTGCGCCGATCCAACTCCGAGACGACCGCACCGGTCGTCCTGGTGGTGTCCGAGATCGACGAGGCCGACCTGCTGACCGCGGTCGAGTGCCGCGTGGTCGCGGTCCTGCCCCGGGGCGCGGTGTCGGCCGACCGGCTGGCGCACAGCGTGAAGGCGGCCGCCTGCGGGGGCGGGGTGCTTCCCCCCAACCTGGTCGGCGAGCTGCTCAAGCACGTCGAGCGGATGCAGCGCGACGTGCTCACCCCGCACGGGCTGAACGCCTCGGGTCTCACCCCGCGCGAGATCGACGTGCTGCGGCTGATGGCCGACGGCTTCGACACCAACGAGATCGCGGGCAAGCTCTGCTACTCGGAGCGGACCGTCAAGAACGTGATCTACGGCGTCACCCACCGGCTCAAGCTGCGCAACCGGTCGCACGCGGTTGCATACGCGCTCCGGGCGGGCATGATCTGACCTGTGAAACTCAGGCCCGGTGACCGCGTCGCCATCGTTTCCCCGTCGTGGGCCGGGCCCGGGGTCTACCCCGCCGTGCACGACCTGGCTCTGCGCCGCATCCGTGCGGATCTGGGCCTCGAGCCGGTCGAATTCCCTTCCACCCGTACGGTCGACGCCTCCCCGGCCGACCGCGCGGCTGACCTGATGGCGGCCTACGCCGACCCGACGATCCGGGCGGTGTTCGCCTCGATCGGCGGCGACGACCAGATCACCGTGCTGCCGCACCTCGACCCGGCGCCGTTCGTGGCCGACCCCAAGCCCTACTTCGGCTACTCCGACAACACGAACCTGCTGAACTGGCTGTGGAACCACGGCGTGCCCGGCTTCCACGGCGGTTCGACGATGGTGCATCTGGCCTGCGGCGGCGGTATCGACCCCGAGCATCTGGCCTCGCTGCGGGCTGCGCTGTTCGAGACGGTGGATCTGCCGATCACGCCGGTGGACCGGTTCAGCGAGGAGGAGCTGAGCTGGTCGGACCCGGCGTCGCTGGACACGCCGCGGCCGACGGTGCCCAGCCCCGACTGGATCTGGCATCGCCCCGACACGGTCGTGAGCGGGCCGACCTGGGGTGGAAGTCTCGAGATCGTCCACTGGAATCTGGCCGCCTCGCGGTGGATCCAGCCCGTCGAGCGCTACGCCGGTTCGATCCTCCTGCTCGAGACGTCCGAGGAGATGCCGCCGGCCGACGAGGTCTTCCGCATGCTCCGCAACGCCGGTGAGCGAGGCCTGCTCGAGCAGTTCCCGGCCGTGCTGGTGGCCAAGGCCAAGGCGGCCTTCCGCGGGCAACCGCCGTCGGCCGGCGAGCGGTCGCGATATCGCGACGATCAACGCGAGGCGGTGCTCAAGGCACTGGCCGCCTACAACCCGTCGGCGATGGCCGTCTTCGGGATCGATTTCGGACACACGTCACCGCAGTGGATCCTCCCGTACGGCGGTCGGATGACGGTCGACGGGCCTAACCGATCGGTTGTCGCGCACTTTTAGCCTGCACCGGCGGCGAGCATGGGTCGCAGAACGAGTTGGCCGGGGCGTGGGCCGGCAGCCGGCTCGGCACCAGCAGGTAGGCCAGCACGGCGCCCGCCACCATCAGCGCGGCGCAGATCATCATCGTGTTGCGATAGACCGGGTGCAGCGTCGTCGAATCGGTCAGGCTGCCGCCGCCCAGTCCGGCCGCCAGGGGCAGCACCGCGACCGACAGCAGACCGGCGGCCCGGGCCACCGCGTTGTTGACCCCCGAGGCGATTCCCGCGTACGCGTCCTCGAGCGCACCGAGAGCCGTCGAAGTCAGCGGCGCCACGAGCGTGGACAGACCCAGTCCGAAGACCACCACGGCGGGCAGGACGTCGACCCAGTAGTTCGCGTCCGGCCCGATCCGCGACATCAGCAGCAGGGCCACCGCGCAGATCAGCGGGCCCACGGTCATCGGGATGCGGGGACCGATCCGCTGCGAGAGCGCGCCCGCCCGGGCCGACAGCACCAGCATCAACGCGGTCGTCGGCAGCAGCGCGATCCCGCTGGTCAGCGGCGAGTAGCCGGACACCACCTGCAGGTTGACCACGAACAGGAAGAAGACCCCGCCGTTGGCCGCGTAGACCAGGAACGTGACCAGGTTGGCCCCGCTGAACACCGAGTTCTTGAAGATGTGCACGGGCAGCATCGGGTGGGCCGAGCGCCGTTCGGCCAGCACGAAGGCGACCATGGCGGCCACGCCGGCGGCCAGCGACACCAGCACGACGGGATCGCCCGGTCCGTGCACCGGCCAGGCCGTGAAGCCGTACGTGAGACCGGCCAGACCGAGCGCGCCGAGCAGCACGCCGGTGTAGTCGATCTGCCGGGCCGCCGCCGGGTTGCGCGACTCGGGCACGTGCCGGGCCGCCACCAGCAGCACGGCCAGCGCGAACGGCACGTTGATCAGGAAGATGTAGCGCCAGCTGCCGATCTCGACCAGCCAGCCGCCGAGGAACGGGCCCAGGGCGCCGCCGATGCCGCCCAGCCCCGACCAGGCGCCGATCGCCCGCGACCGGTCCTCGCGCGCGAAGGACGCCTCGAGGATGGCCAGCGCGCCCGGGGTGAGCAGGGCACCGCCGATGCCCTGAAGCACCCGCGCGCCGATCAGCATCTCGATGTTCTGCGCCAGCCCGCACAGCAGCGACGCGGCCGCGAACCAGGCGACGCCGAGCATGAAGATGCGCTTGCGGCCGTAGCGGTCACCGAGCGAGCCGCCGAGCAGCACCAGCGACGCGAGGCTGAGCGCGTAGCCGTTGACGGTCCACTGCAGGCCAGCGGCGTCCGAGCCGAGATCGCGGCCGATCGCCGGCAGCGCGATGTTGACGACCGTGGCGTCGATGAAGGCGAGGCTCGAGCCGAGAACGGTCGCCAGCAGTACCCAGCGGCCGGCCGCTGTGCGATAACGGACCGGCTCACCGGTCGTGAGATCCATGCGGCGACACTAACCCCGCGATCGCTTCCCAGGGATCCGTCGAATGACTGCGCACGTACGTTCTCACGGAAGTCCATGGGAACGTACGTGCACATCTGCTAGCGTGTGCACGTACGCTCCCATGGAGGCGATATGCGTCTAGGTGCCGCGGCCGACCTCGGCCGATACCTTCGCGACCGGCGGCTGGCCGTCGCGATGACGCAGCAGCAGTTGGCCGCACGTGCCGGCGTGAGCCGGCGGTGGCTCAGCGAGCTCGAGTCCGGCAAGCCCACGGCCGAGGTGGGGCTGGTCTTCAAGGTCGTGGCGGCGCTCGGCCTGCTGGTCGACATCCGGCCCGAGCCCGAGCCCGACGTCGATCTGGACGACTACCTCGACTCGATCGGCGACGACGGGACCACGCCGTGAGCCGCGACCTCGTGGTGCTGCTCGAGGACCGGGTCGCGGCCCACCTGGCCCGGGCG
Organism: Paractinoplanes bogorensis; assembly: GCF_018829635.1. GTDB lineage: Bacteria > Actinomycetota > Actinomycetes > Mycobacteriales > Micromonosporaceae > Actinoplanes > Actinoplanes bogorensis. The sequence continues at coordinate 219,901 of NZ_JAHKKG010000009.1, read as the reverse complement.
GGAATTGGGGGGACCCGTCCGGCGCGGTGCCGACCACCCACATCCTCAAACCCGCCATCACCGGATTCGACGACCACGACCTCAACGAGCACCTCTGTCTGCGAGCGGCCCACCTGATGGGGCTGCGGGCGGCCGGGTCCCAGGTGCGGTCGTTCGGCGCCGAGCGGGCCATCGTGGTCGAGCGTTACGACCGGCTCTCGGTCGGTGGTGGCCGGATCGTGCGGATCCACCAGGAAGACATGTGTCAGGCGCTCGGGCTGCCGCCGACCGCCACGTATCAGAGCGACGGTGGTCCGTCGCCGGAGCGGATCATCGAGCTGATCCGTGCGGCGGTGGCTCCGGTCTCGGTGGCTGAACAGGAGGTTGGTCGATTCGTCGACGCGCTGGCCCTGAACTGGCTGATCGCCGGCACCGACGCGCACGCCAAGAACTACTCGATCCTGATGCGCGGCAGCCAGGTGCGGCTGGCGCCGCTCTATGACGTGGCGAGCAGCCTGCCCTACGACGACATGTATCTGCCCCGGCTGCGGATGGCGATGAAGATCGGCTCGGAGTACCGGATCGAGGCGATCACCGGCCGGCACTGGCGCGCCTTCGCCGAGAGCAACCGCCTCGACGCCGACCGGATCCTCGCGCGGATCGCCGACCTGGCCGGACGGCTGCCCGAGGCGCTGCGCCAGGCGTCGAACTCGGCCGCGGTGGTCGCGCTGAAGTCCGATCTGCCCGACCGGCTCGTCGCGCGGATCACCGAGCACGGGCGACGCTGCGTGGCAGCGCTGGCCCGATCCTGAAACTAGGGTGGGATGCATGATGCGTGCAGCCGTGTTCACGGAGCCAGGTCCCGCGTCCGTCCTCGAGATCGTCGAACGGGATCTGCCTCCCGCCGGCCCGGGGGAGGTGCGGGTCCGGATCGTCCTCTCGGCGGTCAACCCGACCGACACCGGCACCCGGTCGGGGCGCGGCGTTCCCGACGGCATCTCGCCGCCGCGTGTGCCCAACCAGGACGGCGCCGGCGTGGTCGACGCGGTCGGCGACGGCGTGCACGGGCTCGAGCCCGGCGACCACGTCTGGGTGTGGGACGCCTCGTACGCCCGCGAGAACGGCACCGCCCAGGAATACGTCGTGCTGCCCATCCGCCAGGTGGTGCGGATGAACGACGACGTCCCGTTCGAGGTCGGCGCCGACCTGGGCATCCCGGCGCTCACCGCGCACCGCTGTCTCACCCTGGCCAGCGACGGCCCCGACCGGCTCGCGCCCGGCACCCTCGAGGGCCGCACGGTGCTGGTGGCGGGCGGCGCGGGAGCAGTCGGCAACGCCGCCATCCAGCTTGCCAAGTGGGCCGGCGCGACCGTGCTGACCACCGTCTCGTCCAAGGAGAAGGCCGGGCTGGCCACGGCCGCCGGGGCCGACGCGGTGATCAACTATCGGGACGAGGACGCCGCGGCCCGGATCCGTGAGCTCAGCGAGACCGGGCCGCACATCGTGGTCGAGGTGAACACCGACAACCTCGCGCTCGACCTCGACGTGATCGCCCCGAACGGCAACATCGCCATCTACGTGGCCGGCAAGGTCGCCATCCCGAGCTTCAAGGCGATGCTCAAGAACGTCAGCCTCGACTTCGTGCTGACCTACACCACCTCGGCCGAGGAGAAGGACAACGCCGTGGCCGCGGTGGCCGAGGCGGTCAACACCGGCGCCTTCCGGGTCGGGGAGGACGCCGGCCTGCCGATCCTGCGCTACCCGTTCGAGCGGGTGAGCGAGGCCCACGAGGCAGTCGAGCAGAACGCCGTGGGCAAGGTCGTCATCGAGGTGACGGCACCGTAGCCAAGAGCGCGTCCGCCACCCGCTCCACGCCGCGGCCGTCCACCGCCGACCAGCCCTTGCGGGCCAGTTCGGTGCGGGCGGCCGCGTCGGTGAGCAGATGGGTCAGCGTGTCGACGGCGTCGGCGCCCAGGTGACCGAGCCGGCCCAGCCCGGCGCCGAAGCCGCGAGCCATCATCCGGTCGTACCCGAGGATCTGGTTGTCGACCACCCAGACCAGCGCGGCGGGCCGGCCCAGGCAGAGCAGCTCCCAGGTCGACGTGCCGCTCGCGCTCACCACCAGGTCGGCCTCGGCCAGCAGCTTGGGCAGGTCGTCGGTGGGCGGGATGATGTCGAAGCGCTGCCCCTCGCACGGCACCACCGCGTGCAGTTCGTCGCGCAGGCTCTCGTTGGCCCCGATGATGGTGGCCTCGAACGGCACCCCGGTCTGGGCCAGCAGCACGGCGATCTCGGGCGCGGCCCGATAGGCGTCGGTGCCGCCGAAGAAGGCCACGACCTTGGGCGTACGCCCGTCGACGTGCACGGGTGGTGTGGCGGGGCGCAGGGTGCGCACCGCCGACCGCAGCAGCGCGTAGTCGAGTCCGGCCAGGCCGAGCGCGCCGTCGACGTCGACGACCGAGTCGAGGTTCTGGTCGACATAGATGTCGGCGGTCTGGCCCCGGAAATCGCCGTCGACGATCGCCAGCACCGGCGTGCCGGCCGCGCGGACCGCCGCCGAGTGTTCCGGGGGCAGCGTGTACGAGTCGATGACCAGCGCGTCGAAATCGGCGGCGGCCGCGACCAGCCCGGCCGCGTCGACCGGCGGTGGTGACCAGGGCAGACCACGCTGGGTGAGCTGGGCCTCGGCCCACTCCACGCCGCCGAGGTCACTCAGGAAGCGCACCTCGACGCCGCGGGTGACGAGCTCCTCGGCCAGAGCGACGCACCGGACGAGATGCCCGACGCCGGTGCGCGCACCGGCGTCGCAGCGGATACCGACAACCGTCACTTACGCCTGCACCAGAGCCTTCTGCAGGACGTGGGCGTTGAGCTCGATCAGGTCGGGGCGACCGGCCAGCCAGACGGCCAGCTCGCGCACCGAGATCGGCTCGTCGCCGAAGTGGCCGACGATCGCCTCGATGAGCTTCCAGTCGTCCTCGGTGTCGAGCGTGAGGCGCAGGTGCGACAGGTCGGGCTGCATGGTCAGCCCGATCACGTCGAAGTCGTCCGCGTGGGTGTAGATGTACGACGTCACGTGCGTGCGGTGGTGATCGGTGGCCAGGGCGTCGATTGTCCGCAGCACCGGTGTCCGTACGACCTCGACGTCGAGCCCGCGGGGGAGCGTCCGGGTGATCGAGGTGGTCATGTAGTCGACGCCGGACGCGGTGAACACCCGGTGGGCCAGCGCGACCAGGTGCGGGTCGAGCAGCGGGCAGTCGGCCGTGAACCGCATGACGACATCGCTCTCGTGCTGGTCGAGCACACCCAGGAAGCGGGTGAGCACGTCGTCGACCGGGCCGCGGAAGCAGGGGATGCCGATGGCCGCGCACTCGGCCGCGACGGCGTCGTCGGCCGGCTCGATCGTGGTCGCCACGACCAGGGTGTCGAGGACTCCGCTCTGCTGGGCGGCCCGGACCACCCGTTCGAGGACGCTGCGCCCGCCGAGCTGGCGCAGCACCTTGCCGGGAAGACGCGAAGAGCCCATCCGGGCCTGGATGATGCCGAGGGTTGTCATTTAAGTCCTTTTCGAAGGCGATTCCGGGCCTTGCGGGCGACCCCGTAACCGATCTTCGCGACCCGGAAGGACACCGAGCCGCTGAAGAGGGAGACCTGCTTGCGAAGCTTGTTGAGTTCCTTGTCCCGCTTGTCGAGCTCGCGCTCGTACCACTGGGACCGGGACGTCGCGTCGGCGATCTGCCGCCGCAGCGCCCGGAGCTGCTCCTCGTGCTCGCGGCGCGAGTCGGGGAGGGGGATCTCGTCCTCCGCCGGGACGGGCGGGACGTCGTCGGGCAGGCCGGCGGCGCCGTGCAGGACCGAGGTGAGAGTCGGCAGATCGGTGGCGGCGGGCCAGGGGTGTGCGTAGCCCCCACCGAGGAGCGTCTGGGCGAACCGGCGGATCACGTCGGTCTGCGGGGGAATGCCGGGGTCGAGCACCGCGAAGGCGTCGTGGTGGACAACGACGTTGTCGGCGCCTTGGTCGGGCAGCGCCGCGGTCCAGCCGGTGAGCAGGCGCCGCAGCAGGGGAAGATCATGACGCAGAGCCGCGCCGAGCAGCAACTCCTCGAGCAGGCGGCCGGTGGGAAGGGGCGTGCCGGTCTGTCCGCGGCGCACCCAGGCGCCGTCGGGGCCGGGCCCGATCTCGACCACCGAGTCGTCGCCGGCCAGCACGGGCGGCAGGCTGAGAGCGGCCGCGGGCCGGGGCGCGCGGTGGGCGACGACCAGCCACGAGGCGGCGAACTCGGGGCCCAGTCCGCCCCGCACAGCCGCCGCGGCGAGTCGGCGCGGGTCGCTGAGAACGGCCTTTTCCTGGTACGCGGCGCCGACCGCACCGGCGGCGAAGGCGGCCAGCGCGTCGGCCGGCCCGTCCTGCAGCGCGTTGGGCGTGGCGATCAGCGTGGGCGCCTCGGGAACCGGCCACGCCGCGCCCAGCCAGTCGATGGCGAGCCCCTCGGCGGCCAGCTTGCCGGCCAGCCGGGTCGGGTTGCCGGGCTTGGTGTCGAACTCGCCCAGCGGACGCCAGGCACTGTCGGTCTGGGCCGAGGTGGCCGTCGTCGGGTCGACCAGGCGGTGCACGCCTAGTTCATTCTCGACGGCCAGCAGCAGGGTGCCGCCGGGGCGCAGGGCGCGCTTGAGGACCTGCAGGCTCGCGGCCCAGTCGAGTTGCTCGTCCTCGACCGAGCAGAGCCGGTCGAGACCGTCGAGCGCGACGATCACGTCGTACTTCTCGGCGGCGGGCAGTTTGGCCAGCGTGCCGCAGAGGACGGTGAGGCCGCGAGCGTCGAGCTCGATCGCCTCGGGCTCGGAGCGGACCAGGCAGGTGACCGTCGAGCGCTCGGCCAGCGCGGCGATCAGCTCGTCGGTGTGCGGACCGGCCACCAGCACGTCGGCGCCGGCCGGGAGACGGCCGGCCAGATAGCCGAAGAGGGCGCCGCCGGCGCGCGGGCGGTCCTCGGTGAAGGAGGGCATCTCACCCCCGACCATCTCGATCATGCGGGCACCTCTGCTCGTGACTGAGCGTCAACGGAGTCGGAAGTGTAATACCCCGTCCACCCCAACATCGCGCGCAGCTCCGCCGGTGACGCAAGGTAACCGTCACCCAACTCGCTCATGGCCGACGCGCGGGCCGCCACCGGGTCGAGGTGCTTGCCGTGCAACTCGGGCCAGCTGCGCCGGATGCGGTCGGCCGTGGGGCGGTGCTCCTTGTCCAGGTGCATCGGATCGCCGTAGACCGCGCCCTCGCAGCCGGCCGCGATGCCGTGGAAGATCGCGCTGCTCAGCCGGTTGGACGCCACCCGCTTGTGCTTGCGCAGCTCGGCCAGCTGGTTGTCGAGGAAGTCGATGTCGGTGTCGCGCCACTGGTAACCGCGGTAGCCGTGGCAGATGACCCGGCCGTACTTCTCGTACGAGGCCCGGACGGCGTCGTTCTTGTACTCGTGCCAGTACAGACAGAAGGTCACCGGGCCGCCGCGCTCGGTCTCCATGATCTCTTCGACCTGGCGCTCGTGGTCGCCCGCGATGTGCTGGCCCTCCCACCCGTGGAAGGGATACCAGATCGTGCCCTCGCGAGGCGGAGCCGGATCGGGAGCGGGCCGCATGGTCAGCAGATAGAGGAACGGGGCGCCGACGACCGTGGCCTGGCGGCGCCCCATCGACCAGGCGCGACGCCGGGTCTGTTCGGAGTAGACGAAGATGGGCCGGCCCGGCACGTAAGGCGTGCCGGCGCCGAGCCCGTCGACCACGTTCCACCCGTGCTGCAGGTAGCCGTTGATCCGGGGCGGATGCTCCGGATCTAACCCGCAGTACTCGGCCAGGATGTGTGCGTGGCCGTAGAAGTGGTTGGCGTGGTGCACCCGCTAGCTCCCGAGGATGTTACGCAACGTCTCCACGACGCGGTCCTGATCGGTGTCGGAGAGATCGACGAAGAGCGGCAACGATAGCTGTTCAGCGTAGAAGGTCTCGGCCACGGGGCACATCCCGCGCCGGTAGCCCAGATCGGTGAACACCGGGTGCCAGTGGACCGGGATGTAGTTGACCTGCACGCCGATGCCGGCCGCGCGCATCCGCTCGAACACCTCGCGCCGACGACCGTCCAACACCCGTACGGGATAAAGGTGACGCAGCGGGTCGACGCCCTCACGCTGGATCGGCAGCCGCAGACCCGGCACGTCGGCCAGCAACTCGTCGTAGCGGGCGGTCAGCTGCTGGCGCCGGGCCTTGAACGCGGCCAGCCGCTTGAGCTGCGAGCTGCCCAGGGCGCAGAGCACGTCGGGCAGCCGGTAGTTCTCACCGAACGACTGCACCTCGTAGTACCAGGGGCCCTCGTCGGTGTGGCGCAGGTCGTCGCGCACCACCCCGATCGTGCGGAACGTGCGGGCCCGCTTGAGCAGGTCGGGGCGGATCGACGAGACCGCGCCGCCCTCGGCCGTCGTCATGTTCTTGGTCGGGAAGAACGAGAACGTCGTCAGGTCGGCCAGCGAGCCGACCGGGCGGCCGTGCACGGTCGAGCCGATCGAGTGCGCGGCGTCGCCGATCAGCACGGCGCCGACGCTCTCGGAGACCTTGCGGAGAGCGTCGTAGTCGGCCGGATGGCCCGCGTAGTCGACCGCGCCGATCGCCCGGGTGCGCGACGTGACGGCCGCCTCGACGGCCGCCGGGTCGATGTTGGCGGTGTCGTCCTCGATGTCGGCGAAGACGATCGTGGCGCCGTGCATCGCCGCGGCGGAGGCCGTGGCCACGAACGTCATCGGCGTGGTGACGACCTCGTCACCCGCGGTGACGCCGGCCGCGGCGTACGCCGTGTGCAGCGCAGTCGTGCCGTTGGTGACGGTGACCGCCGGGGCGCCCACGACCGCTTCGATGTCGGCCTCGAACTGCGCGACCCGGGGGCCGGTGGTCAGCCAGTCACTGCCCAGGGCGGCGACGACCGCTTCCACGTCGGACGGGTCGATCGACTGCCGCCCGTACGGGAGCATCAGTTCTCCTCGAGCAGCTTGCGCATGTCTTCGACCGAGAGCCAGAGGTCGTTGTTGTCCGAGCGGTAGTTGAAGCCGTCCGGCACCTCTTCGCCACCCTCGGGGGTCTCGTAGCCCCAGCTGGCCACGACCGGCTGCACCACGTAGCGGTCGGGGAAGCGCAGCGTGCGACGGCTGTCGTCGGAGGCGATCATCTCTTCGTGGAGCTTCTCGCCGGGCCGGACACCCATCTCGTGCGTGGCCGAGTTCGGTGCGACGGCCTCGACCAGGTCGAGGATGCGCATGCTGGGGATGCGGGGGACGAAGAGCTCGCCGCCCTGCATGGTGTCGAACGAGTCGACGACGAACTTCACGGCCTGGGGGAGCGTGATCCAGAAGCGGGTCATCCGCTTGTCGGTGATCGGCAGGCTCTTGCCCTCGGCGGCGAGCTTGCGGAACAGCGGGACGACCGAGCCGCGGCTGCCCATGACGTTGCCGTAGCGGACCACCGCGAGGCGGGTCGGGTGGGTGGCGGCGTAGTGGTTGCCGGCGATGAACAGCTTGTCGGCGACGAGCTTGGTCGCGCCGTACAGGTTGATCGGGCTCGACGCCTTGTCGGTGGAGAGCGCGACGACCTTCTTGACGCCCTTGTCGATCGCGGCGTCGATCACGTTCTGCGAGCCGTTGATGTTGGTCTCGACGAACTCGGACGGGTTGTACTCCGCCGTGTCGACCTGCTTGAGGGCGGCGGCGTGCACCACGTAGTCGATGTTGTGCATGGCCCGCTCCAGGCGCGCCTTGTCCCGGATGTCGCCGAGGAAGAAGCGCAGCCGCGGGTCGTCGCCGAACATCTGCCGGACCTCGTACTGCTTCAGCTCATCCCGGGAGAACACCACGATGCGCTGCGGGTCGAGGTGGGTGAGGGCGTAGTTGAGGAACGCCTTCCCGAAGGACCCGGTGGCACCGGTGACCAGGATCGATGATCCGCTGAGTACAGACACTTTGATTTTCTCCCGGGGGGTGGGACAGGACGCAGTACGAGCCGGAAGCATAACCAGCCGACCAGCCGATTTCTGGCCCAACTCTAAACGCAAACTTCAGTTCACCTGGTGTTCAGTTAGCATTGCCCATCGGTTAACCGAGTGCGACGAAGTTAAGAATCCTCTGTTCACCCAGCCCCTTTGGAGAACCCCTGTGAGTGACCTGCAGAGACTGCGCGAGGCGTTCCGTACCTCCCTGGACCTTCCGGCGGATGCGCCCGTGGACGACCTGCAATACCAGGACAACGAGAAGTGGGATTCCCTGGCCCACATGTCTCTGGTGGCGGCCATCGAGGACGAGTTCTCCGTGATGATTGACACAGACGACGTCATCAACATGTCGAGCTTCCAAGAGGCTGTCCGCATCCTCGGTAAGTACGGGGTCAGCTTCGATGAGTGACCGGGTGGCCCTGGTGACAGGCGCCTCCCGCGGTATCGGTCGTGCCACCGCAACGCGTCTCGCGGAGCGAGGGCACGACCTTGTGCTGCACGGCCACGGTGCCGATGCAGTCGCCGCGGTGGCTGAGGAACTTGCCGCCAAGTATGGCGTGACCGCGGTCAGCGGCCATGGTGACATCGGTGACCCCGCGACCGCCAAGGCACTGACCCAGCTCGCCTTCCAGAATTTCAAGCGCCTGGACGCGCTGGTGGTCAACGCCGGCACGCACGCGGCGGGCATGCTCGGCATGACCGACGACGCGACCATCCAGCGCCTGTTCGCGGTGAACTCGGCCGGCGCGGTCTACACGCTGCGCGGCGCGGCCCGCCTGCTGGCCCGGGGCAAGAGCCCGGCCGTGGTCCTGGTGTCGTCGATCACCGCCTCGCGCGGCATCGCCGGCCAGGCCGTCTATTCGGCCTCCAAGGCCGCCGTGGCCGCGCTGGCCAAGTCGGCCGCCAAGGAACTCGGCAAACAGGGCATCCGGGTCAACGCGGTCGAACCGGGCTTCATCGCCACCGACATGCTCGACACCCTGGACGACAAGGGCCGTGAGGAGCGCATCGCCGACACCGCGCTGGGCCGGCTGGGCGAGGCCGACGAGGTCGCCGACGTGATCGCGTTCCTCCTCTCCGAGCAGGCCCGGTTCGTGACCGGCCAGGTGCTCGGGGTCGACGGAGGATTGACGCTGTGAACCTGCTCCACCCCGGTGCCCGCGTGATCGACGCGGCCACCGGCGAGACGCTGACCGAAGAGATGATCGAGGCGGCGGAGGCCGCGCTGGCGCCGGAGCCGGGCGGGGTGGTGTTCCTGCCGATCGAGACGACCCTGTCCTCGATCGCCCGCTATCTGGCCGCGTTCCGGCTCGGCCGCCCGGTCGTGCTGCTCGACCCCGACGGCGATCACGCCGACCTGATCGAGCGCTACACCACCACCGAGGTGCACCCCGACCTGGCGCTGCTGCTGACCACCAGCGGCTCGACCGGCAACCCGAAGCTGGTGCGGCTGTCGGCCGAGGCCGTACGGACCAACGCCGAGCAGATCGCTTCGGTTCTGGACATCACGGCCGACGAGGTCGCCATCACGACGCTCCCGCTCTTCTACTCGTACGGGATGTCGGTCCTCAACTCGCACCTGATCCGGGGCGCGACGGTGGTGCTCGAGCGCACCGGCATCATGCAGAAGGCCTTCTGGTCCGCGGTCAACGAGCACGGCGTGACCTCGATGGCGTTCGTCCCCTCGCAGTACGAGATGCTCCGCCGGCTGCGCTTCGACCCGGCGAAATATCCGGCGCTGCGTTCGCTGACCCAGGCCGGCGGCCGGCTCCGCACCGACCGGGTGACCGATTTCGCCCAGCGGATGGCGACCGTCGGCGGCAAGTTCTACGTGATGTACGGCCAGACCGAGGCGGCGCCCCGGATGGCCACGCTCCCGCCCGAGCGGCTCGACGAGAAGCTCGGCTCGGTCGGCCTGGCGCTGCCCGGCGGCACCTTCACGATCGAGGACGACGAGGTCGTCTACCGCGGGCCCAACGTGATGATGGGCTACGCCGACACCGCGGCCGATCTGGCGCTCGGCGACGTGCAGGGTGGCGCGCTGCACACCGGTGATCTCGGTCGCGTCGACGACGAGGGCTTCCTGTTCATCACCGGCCGCCGGAAGCGGATGGCCAAGGTGTTCGGCGTCCGGATCAACCTGGACGACGTGGAAAAGAACTTCCCGGTCACCGCGGTGGCCGGCGACGACAAGCTGTGCGTCTTCGCCGAAGGTATTTCGGACGACGAGGCCCGCGGCCTGCGCACCAAGATCGCCGAGTGGCTCGGGACACATTTCTCCGGCGTCGAAGTGCGTACTGTTGACGCGCTGCCGTTGCTGCCCAACGGCAAGGTCGACTATCGGGCGCTGGAGTCTTCGTTGTGAGTGTCTTCACCCTGCCGCAGGCGGCGAAGGAAGAGGTCCTGCTCAAGGAGCTCTCCGCGCTGACCGAGCATCACCGGGAGAACTGCGAGCCCTACGCGCGGATCCTCGCCGCGTCGGGCTATCAGCCGGCCTCGTCGGTCGCGGGCCTGCCCTGGCTGCCGGTGCGGCTGTTCAAGAACCTCGAGCTCAAGAGCATCCCGGACGACGAGGTGTACAAGGTCCTCACGTCCAGCGGCACCACCGGGGCCGAGGTCAGCAAGATCTACCTGGACAAGGCGGCCGCCGCCGAGCAGACCCGCAAGCTGGGCGCCACCGTGCAGAGCGTGCTCGGCCCCAAGCGGTTGCCGATGATCCTGGTCGACACCAAGGCGATGCTGAAGGACCGCAAGTCGTTCAGCGCGCGCGGCGCCGGCGTGCTCGGCATGTCGAACTTCGGGCGTAACCACGTGTGGGCGCTCGACAACGAGGGCCACGTCGACGTCGAGGCGCTCAAGGGCTTCCTCGAGCAGTACGGCGACGAGCCGTTCCTGATCTTCGGCTTCACCTACCTGGTCTGGCTGCACCTCTACGAGGTGGCCCGGGACAACGGACTCGACCTCAGCAACGGCATCCTGATCCACTCGGGCGGCTGGAAGAAGCTGATCGACCAGGCCGTCTCGCCCGAGGAGTTCCGCGCCCGGCTGTCCGGCGTCGGGCTGACCAAGGTGCACAACTACTACGGGATGATCGAGCAGATCGGCACGATCTTCCTCGAGGGCCCCACCGGCGGCTCGCTCTACTGCCCCGACTTCGCCGACGTGGTCATCCGCGACCCCGAGACGTGGGAGGAGCAGCCGGTCGGCAAGCCCGGTCTGATCGAGGTGATCAGCACCCTCCCGACGTCCTACCCCGGTCACGTGCTGCTGACCGAGGACCAGGGCGTCGTGCACGGCGTCGACGACGGCGACTGGCCCGGCAAGCGCTTCTCGGTGCTCGGCCGGCTGCCCCGGGCCGAGGCGCGGGGCTGCTCCGACACCTACCGGGAGGCAGCGTGATCCAGTACCGCTTCGGCGTCGAGGGCGACCTGACCGCCCCCTCGGACGACCGCCTCACCGTCGGCGACCCGCGGGTCATCGACTTCCTGGGCAAGCTGGCCCGCAAGCTGCTGGCCCCGGCCGTGGCCCGGCGGCACCCCGAACTGGGCTCGCTCGGCTTCTTCCTGCGCCCGGCCGAACTGCACCGCGCGGTCGAGCACATGCAGCACGACAACGCGCTGGTCTTCCCGCGCGGCAACGTCTTCCACATCCCGCCGGCCAACGTCGACACGATCTTCGTGTACTCGTGGGCGCTCTCCGCGCTGGCCGGCAACCACAACGTGGTCCGCATCTCGGAGCGCTCGGCCACCGCGGCCGAGACCATCCTGACCGCGCTCAACGAGGTGCTGGCCGACGCCGACCCGGTGATCGCCCGCACCCAGCGCATGATCACCTACGGGCGCGACGACAAGGTCACCGCGGCCCTGAGCCAGTGGGCCGACCTGCGGGTGATCTGGGGTGGTGACTCGGCCGTGGAGGCGATCCGCAAGCACCCGCTGCGTCCCTCGGCCCGTGACCTGACCTTCCCCGACCGCACGTCGTGGGCGGCGCTCTCGGCCGACGGCTGGCGGGCGGCCGACCCGGCCCAGCGGCGCGCGGCGGTGCTCGGGTTCACCAACGACTCGTACTGGTTCGACCAGGCGGCCTGCTCGTCACCCCGCACGGTCTTCCTGGTCGGGGACGACACGAACGACGTACGGGAAGAATTTGTCACTCTCCTGCTCGAGACGGTCGGTCAGCGCGGCTGGGAGATCGACGCCGCCATGGCCGTCGAGAAGAGGGTGAACGCGTACGGCATGGCGGCCACCGGTGCCATCTCGGCGATGGAGTTCCCGGCCAACTCGGTGACCGCGATGTCGCTGATCACCGTGCCGGACGCGCCGCGCCGCTGGATCGGGGCCGGGGCCTTCCCGTTCGCCCAGGTCAGCTCGCTGCTCGAGCTCGTGCCGGCGATGAACCGGCAGGACCAGACGTTCAGCCACTTCGGCTTCTCGCACGAGCAGCTGCGCGAGTTCGCGCTGGCCCTCGGCGGGCGTGGTGTCGACCGGATCGTCCCGTTCGGGTCGGCTCTTACCTTCGGTTCCCTGTGGGATGGCTACGACCTCCCGCGCGAGTTCACCCGGTTGACGACACTCGTAGAGTGACCGCCGTGCTCGACACCGCCGAGGCGCCGCCGCAGCCGCAATCGCAGCCGCAGCCCTCGGAGGTCCCTCGCCGCCGCATTCCGGTTTACCGCTACCTGCGGTTGCCGAACGCGATCCTGCCCTGGCTCATCCCGGCCACCACGCTCGTGATCTGTCTGCTCATCACGGGCGTGAGCGGCCGCGACATCGCGCTCTACGCGCTGTATTTCGCCGTCGACGTCGTGCTGCCCGGCACGCTGATCCATCGGGCCCTGCGCGGCAGCCGCGGCAACCTGCCGGAAGACCTGGGCCTGGGCGCCGCCACCGGCATGCTGATCATGCTGGGCGGCTGGGCGCTGTGCGCGTGGATGGGCACCCAGGTGCTGCTGCCGTGGTGGCCGGCGCTGCTGGTGGTGCCGTTCCTGGCCGTGCCCCGGCTGCATCGGCACTGGCGGGTGACCGATCCGCGTCCGTTGCCGGTGCGCTGGTCGTGGATCATCGCCGCGGCCCTGGTCGTGCTGATCCTCTCGGAATATCCGAACTGGGCCACCACGCCGCTGCCGCCCGCGGGCGGGGTGCTCTATCAAGACCTCTACTACCACCTGGCACTCATCCACGAGATGACCCGCGACCTGCCGTTCCAGGTGCCGCAGGTGGCCGGTGAGGCGCTGCACTACCACTACCTGTCCGACGGCGACATCGCCTCGGCCAGCATGATCACCCAGATCGACCCGGCCGTCGTGCTGCTGCGGCTGTGGACCGTGCCGGTCGCCGCGACCGCGATCCTGGTGCTGGCCGCGCTGGGCCGCACGCTCAGCGGCAAGTGGTGGGCCGGTGCGCTCGGCGGCGCGACCGCCATCATCGGGCTGCCCCTGCTGCTGGGCACGGCCACCACCGCGCTCGGCGTCAACCCGATCAGCCAGTACAGCCCCTCCCAGGCGTACGTGATCCCGCTCCTCGGCCTGCTGGTCACCTTCGCCGTCGAGGTGCTCCGCGGTGGTCGCCTGCGCTGGGCCTGGCTGCTGGTCTTCCCGCTGGCCCTGGCCTGCGCGGGCGCCAAGTCGAGCGCGCTGCCCCCGTTCCTGGCCGGGATGGCCGGTGCGGTGGTGATCGCCCTGTTCGCGCATCGTCGCCGATTGCTGCCGATCCTGGCCTTCTCCGCGCTCACCACCTCGGCCGTGGTGCTCGGTTTCCGCATCTTCGCGGGCGGCGGCGCGGGCACCCTGGGCTTCCAGCCGCTGGCCATCTTCTACTGGTTCGTGCCCTATCGCGACACGATCGGCTACCAGGACACCATCGACGGAAACCTTTCCCTCCCGTACGGGGTCGAGCACGCCACCCGCGCCGGTCAGGTCTACATCGCCGGGCTGTTGCTGTGGTGGTTGCTCATGCAGACGCCGCGCATGCTGGCCCTGGCCGGGCTGGTCGCCCGGCCCACGCGCACCGAACCGGCGGCCTGGATGCTGGCCGGCATGACCGCGGCCGGGGCCGGCGCCACGTTCCTGCTGTGGCACCCCTCGGCCAGCCAGATCTACTTCTACATGGATGCGGCGCCGTTCGGCACGATCGCTGTCGCCTGGCTGATGGCCGAGCTGTCGCGCAGTTGGCGGCCGGCGCTGGCCGGGGTGCTGGCCGGTGGCATCTGGGCCCTGGTCGCCCCGCAGATGCACCCGCCCCCGGTCGGCCGCGTGGTCCGCTGGGCCCTGATCCTCGTCGAACCGGTGGTCCGCACGGCGGTCGTCGCCATCTGCGTCGCCGCGATCGCGCTGATCCTGCGCCGGGTCTTCACCGGGCGCACCCCGTGGCAGGCGCTCCCGGCCGGCATCCTGGCCGCCGTCCTGGGCGCCGGGCTGGTCGGCGGGGCCCAGCGGCAGATCGAGGAGGCCGACCGCGCGACGTCCCCGGTCGAAGAGAAGGTCGACACGGTCGACAAGAACGTGCTGCCCGAAGAGATGCTGGCCGCCCAGTGGCTCGAGCGGAACTCGGCCCGGGACGACGTGGTCGCCACCAACGTGCACTGCGTGCCGATCGACTGGGCCTCGGCCTGCGACGCCCGGGCGTTCTGGCCGGCCGGGCTCTCCGGCCGCCGCATGGTCATCGAGAGCTGGGGCTACACCGACGCCGCGGTCGCCGCGGACGGGGTCAACGGCGAGCGGTACATGCGGCAGCCCCCGGCCGACTTCGAGCGTTTCCGGCTGAACGAGAAGGTCTTCGCCGACGGGCAGGCGGCCGACATCGCCGAGCTGCAGCGTCGTTACGGCGCCAAGTGGCTCTTCGCCGACGACCGGGCGGCCGGAGTCGTCTCGCCCAACCTGACCCGGGTGGCCAAACTGCGCTTCACGTCGGGCCCGGTCAACATTTATGAGTTGCCATGACGCCTACGGTGGGGTTAACCCTACCGTCGACCGGGCGGTGAGCAGGATCGGAACGGGGAGCGCCGATGCCTAGCGTCAAGGACATGACGACGACCGCCTCTCCCGCGCCCTCCCCGATGGCCCGGCTGGTGCGCCAACTGGGCATCGACACGCAGTACGTGCTGCTGGGCTTCCCGCTCGGCATCCTCACCGTCGCGCTGTTCATGAGCCTGTTCTTCACCGGCCTGGGCACGCTGATCATCTGGGTCGGCCTGCCGATCCTGCTGGCCACCGTGATGACCGCCCGGGGCTTCGCCACGCTGGAGCGGGCCCGGATCGGCCCGGTGCTCGGCCGCAAGGTCCCGCACCCCTATTACAAGAAGGCCGCCGGGAACGGTTTCTGGAGTCAGGTGCTCAAGCCGATGACGGACGGGCAGTCCTGGCTCGACCTGCTGCACGGGATGTTCCGCTTCATCCCGAGCACGATCGCCTTCAGCTTCGTCATCACCTGGTGGGCAGGCGCGATCGGCGGCCTGACCGTGCTGCTGTGGGACTGGTCGGTCCCGCACCCGCCGGAAAATGTCGACCTGCCCGAACTGCTCGGCATGGGTGACGGCACGTTCACCCGGGTGGTCTTCTACTTCGCCTGCGGCGTCTTCTTCGCCGGCACCCTCTACCCGGTCGTCCGCGGCGCCGCGCTGATGGAGGCGCTCTTCGCCCGGGGCCTGCTCAGCGGGGTCAACGAGCTGCGCGAGCAGGTCGCCGAGGCGAACGCGGCCCGCGAGGTGGCCCAGCAGCAGAAGGCGGCCGCCGTCTCGGCCGAGGCCACCGCCCTGCGCCGGCTCGAGCGCGACATCCACGACGGCCCGCAGCAGCGCCTGGTGCGGCTCGCGATGGACCTCGGCCGGGCCGAGCAGCAGTTCAGCACCGACCCCGAGGCGGCCCGGGCGACCGTGGCCGAGGCACTGACCCAGACCCGCGAGACGCTCGACGAGCTGCGCGCACTCAGCCGCGGCATCGCCCCGCCGATCCTGGTCGACCGCGGTCTGCAGGCCGCCCTGACCGCGCTGGCCAGCCGCTGCACCATCCCGGTCGACCTGGACGCCCCGGTGGCCGAGCGGCTCGAGCCCGCCCTCGAGTCGACCGCCTACTTCGTGGTGGCCGAGGCCCTGACCAACGTGGCCAAGCACAGCTACGCCAACGAGGTGCAGGTCAGCGTGCGGCGCAACGTCTCCGGCCTGATCGTCTCGATCGCCGACGACGGGGTGGGCGGCGCCAGCGTGGCCAAGGGGCACGGGCTGGCCGGCCTGGACGACCGGGTGCGCGCCGCGGGCGGCGTCCTCGACGTCGAGAGCCCGGCCGGGGGAGGGACGCGGCTCACCGCGGCGCTGCCCGTCTGACAGCATTACCCCCATGCGGGTGGTGATTGCGGATGACGCGGTGCTGTTGCGTGAGGGACTCGTCCGGCTCGTCGAGGAGAACGGTCACACGGTGGTGGCGGCCGTCGGCGACGGGCCTTCCCTCGTGTCCGCGATCGCCGGGCACAAGCCGGACGTGTCCATCGTGGACGTCCGCATGCCGCCCTCGCACACCGACGAGGGGCTCCGGGCCGCGGTGGAGGCGCGCGGCCTGGTGCCCGGCACCCCGATCCTCGTGCTCTCCCAATACGTCGAGGTCTCGTACGCCGACGACCTGCTGGCCGACCGCCTGGGCGCGGTCGGTTACCTGTTGAAGGACCGGGTGTCCCAGGTCGCTGAGTTCCTCGACGGGCTGCGCCGGGTGGCCGGCGGCGGCACCGTGCTCGACCCCGAGGTGGTCAGCCAGCTGCTCGTCCGCCGTCGCCGCGACGACCCGCTGCGCGCCCTGACGCCGCGTGAGCGCGAGGTGCTCGGGCTGATGGCCGAGGGCATGTCGAACAACGCGATCGCCCGCAAGATGGTCGTCACGGACGGCGCGGTCGAGAAGCACGTGCGCAACATCTTCACCAAGCTCAACCTGCACCAGGACGAGGAGCAGCACCGCCGCGTGATGGCAGTGCTGGCCTACCTTCAGGGGTAGGGGTAACCCCACTATCGATACGCACGTCAGCCGTATCGATCGGCTCTCAGCTTCTTCATAGCGTTTTCTCCTATGAAGCAGCATGGGGAGCAAGTGAAGGGCATCGCGGCCAGGGCCGCGCTATGGAGCGCCCGCCATCGGACGCTGGCGATCCTCGGATGGATCGCGTTCGTCGTTGCCGTGACCGTCCTCAGCGGACACTTCGGCACGCTCGAGGCGACGTCGTCGGACCAGGGACACGGGGACTCTGGTAAGGCGGACCGGATCGTCGAGGCGGCGGGCTTCCCGGAGAAGCCGGCCGGCGAGATGGTCATCGTGCAGAACCGGGCCGGCACCGACCGCACGGCCGCGCTCGCCGAGCTGACCGCGGCGCTGAAGAAGACACCGGACGTCACCGGCGTGCAGAAGGCGGTCGAGTCGCCGGACGGCCGTTCCTCGCTCATCACGTTCAGCATCAGCGGCGACGCCGACACCGCGTCCGACCGGGTGCAGGCGTCGCTCGACACCACCGCCCGCGTACAGGCCGGGCACCCCGACCTCTACATCGGCCAGGGCGGCTCGGCCAGCGGCGACAAGCTGATCGGGGACAAGCTCGACCAGGGGCTGACCAACCTCGGGATGCTCTCCATCCCGGTCACCCTGGGCATCCTGCTGGTCGCCTTTGGCGCGGTGGTCGCGGCCCTGCTGCCGGTGCTGCTGGCGATCATGGCCGTGGTCGCGGCGATGGGCCTGCTGGCCTTCGCGAGCCGGCTGGCCCCGACCGTCGACACCACCGTGCACGTGATGCTGCTGGTCGGCTTGGCCGTCGGCGTCGACTACTGCCTCTTCTACATCCGCCGGGAACGCGACGAGCGCCGCAACGGCGCCGACCCGCACCGCGCGCTGGTGATCGCCGCTCAGACGTCCGGACGGTCGATCTGGATCTCCGGTCTCACCGTGATCGTGGCCATGGCCGGCATGTTCTTCACGTTCGACGCCACATTCGTCAGCTTCGGCGTGGGCACGATCCTGGTCGTCGCGACGACGATGCTCGGTTCGCTGACCGTTCTCCCCGCGTTGCTCTCGGCACTGGGCGACAAGGTCGATGCGGTGAAGATCCCGGGCCTCTATCGCAAGCGGAGCGATGGCCGGGTCTGGAACGGCTTCCTGCGCCTGGTGCTGGCCAAGCCGCTGATCTCGGCCGTGCTGGCGATCGGGGCGCTGGCCGCGCTGGCCGCGCCGATGCTCGACCTCAAGACCAAGGCCGAGGGGATCGAGGACATGCCGGCCACCCTGCCGATCGTGCAGGCGTACAAGACGGTCGACGCGGCGTTCCCCAGTGAGACGTCGGCGGCCGACATCGTGGTGCAGTCTCCGGGCGTACGGGGAAAGGCTCTTGAATCGGCCGTGACCAGGCTGCGGACCGCGGTCGAGGCCAGTGACGGCAAGTTCACCGGTCCGGTCGAGGTCGAGCTGAACCCGGCCCGGACGGTCGCGGTGGTTTCGATCGGGCTGGCCGACGCCGCCTCGCTCACCGAGTTGCGCGAGACGGTCGTGCCGGCCGCCTTCGGAGACCTGCCGGCCCTGGTCACCGGCGAGGCGGCGTGGAACGCGGACTTCAACGCACGACTCGACGCGAGCCTGCCCTGGGTGTTCGGCTTCGTGCTCGGGCTGGCGTTCCTGCTGCTGCTCGTCTCGTTCCGGTCGGTCGTGGTGGCCGTGACCGGGGTCGTGCTCAACCTGTTCTCGGTCGCCGCCGCGTACGGGATGCTGGTCTTCGTCTTCCAGTACGGCCACTTCGAGAGCCTGCTCGACTTCCAGGCCACGGACGGGATCACCAACTGGATGCCGCTGTTCCTGTTCATCATCCTGTTCGGACTCTCGATGGACTACCACGTCTTCGTGCTGAGCCGGATCCGTGAGGGGCACGACCGCGGCCTGACCACCAAGCAGGCCGTCCGCGAGGGCATCGGTCGCACGGCCGGGGTGATCACCAGTGCGGCCGTCGTCATGGTGGCGGTGTTCGCGCTGTTCGCGACGCTGCCGTTGGCCTCGACCAAGCAGCTCGGTATCGGTCTGGCGGCGGCGGTGCTGCTCGACGCGACCATCATCCGGGCCGTGCTGCTGCCCGCCGTGATGGCGATGCTGGGCGAGAAGAACTGGTGGCTGCCGCGCTGGCTGGGCTGGCTGCCGCAGATCGCCCACGAGCCGCCGGCCCCTCAGCCGGTCGACTCGACCGAACGCGAGCTCGCCGTCGTTTAGAGCGCGCGGCCGGCCAGGTAGCCCAGAGATGCGGCGGCCAGGCCGGCCGCGAGGCTGGCCAGCACGTACGTCACCGCGCGGCCCCGTCGCCCCGAGGTGAACAGGGTCAGCGCCTCCAGGCTGAAGGTGGAGTAGGTGGTCAGGGCGCCACAGAAGCCGGTGCCGAGCAGGGCGGTGACCCAGTGCGGGGCCGGGAGGCCGATCAGGAAGCCGAGGAGCAGGGACCCCGCCACGTTGACGACCAGCGTGCCCAGCGGGGCCCGGCTCTTCAGGGCCTGATCGGTCAGGTAGCGCAGGGGCGCCCCGAGCGACGCACCCAGGGCCACCAGCAGGGCGGCGGTCATCGCGGCAGCCGTTCGGCGAGGGCGGTGCCGGCCCACACCGCCAGCAGGGCGCCGACGATCGTGGCGGCGAAGTAGACGACGGCGACCGCGGTGGGCGAGCCCAGCACGTCGGTCATCGCGGTCGAGAAAGTTGTGTAACCACCGAGGAAACCTGTGCCGACGAACGGGCGAAGGTAGCGCTGCCCGGGCCGGAAGCGGGCGATCCACACCACCAGGGCGCCGATCAGGAAGCAGCCGGTCACGTTGATCAGCCAGGTCGACCACGGGAAGCCGCCGGCCTCGTGCGGCAGTGCCTCGTTGAGCCCGAGCCGGGACAGCGCGCCCAGCACGCCGCCCGCCGAGATCACGGTGAGTATCCGACCGTCCACGTGATCACGCTAATCGTGCTCGGGAAACCGGGGGTGACCGGGGCAGACGTGGCGGCGTCCACCCCGGCCGGCCTCTGAGTGTCCACTGTAGGCGACGATCTTGAGAAGGGTCGCACCGCCCGGAAGTTACGGGTTGATCCGGTGATGTGCGACACATGGGCATTGACGGTCGAGACGGCTCCGTAACGCCGTACGCGGGCGCTTTGCCGCTCCGGGACCGACATTTCGGCCGCGCGGCTCGCCGTTCCGACCGGGGAACGATTACCTAACGGTGCGCGCGGAACCTAACCTTGGGTGGTACCTTTCGGCGTCGACTTGCCGGGTCGTGGCACGGCCAGGCCTGGCAAAATCGCGCGCCCGAGCGAACCGAGATGGCGGCGCACCAGCAGCCGGCGATGGACGAGGGAATGCATCACGCCAACTATCACTACGGTCACGCCCACCTGTTGGCCCGCTACTGCGAACTGCCCGACCCGCTGCACCCGCCCCGTCTGCAGGGTTACCTGCAGCACGGCTGGAACATGGGTGACGGCCTGGCCCCGGGCACGCCGTTCGTAGACGGCAGCAAGATCTTCGTCTGGTCCGAGGAGACGCGCCGCCGGTCGTGGTCGCAGGGCCGCCGCGACGTCATCGTGGTCGGTGCTCCCTTCGCCTACCTGCTGGAGATGGAGCCCGAGCCGGCCGACGCCCCGGAACCCGAGGGCACGATCTTCTACCCCTTCCACGGGTGGGAGGGCCAGCAGATCAGCGGTGACCACCAGAAGCTGATCGACGAGGTCAAGAAGGTCGAGACCGGTCCGGTCACCGCCTGCTTGTACTGGAACGAGTACCGGATGAAGGGCGTTCGCAAGATCTACGAGAACGCCGGTTTCCGGGTGATCTGTCACGGTTACCGTGGTTTCTGGTGGCGTGACCACAACCGGGAGTTCCTGGTCGGCCAGCTCAAAGAGCTGCGCCGCCACCGCCGGGTAGTGTCGAACCGGCTGTGCAGCGCCGTCTGGTACGGCGCGCTGGCCGGCCGGGAGGCCGCCGTCTACGGCGACCCGATGGTCCTCGACAACGCCGACCCCACCTTCGGCGGCGAGCCCCGCCTGCGCCGTCAGTGGCCTGAGCTTTATGGGCACCACACCGACAACGCCGTCACCCATGCCCTGGCCCGCAAGCAGCTGGGCGCTGACGAGTTGGCCCGTCCGGACGAACTGCGCGCCATCCTCGGCTGGCCCGCTTCCACAGAGAGGGTGAAGTGATGTCGGAGCGCTCCGCTGCCCTGCTTCCCAACCAGGGTACGGACTTCGCTGCCGCGCTCTCGGCGCCGCCGGTGAACAACCTGCGGCGCATCGGCGGCGAGATGTTCGCCTGGAGCGACCGCGACCCGCAGCGGAGCGAACCGCTGCCGCGCGGCGCCGTCCTTCGCCATCTGCTCAGCCGGTACGCCGGCCCGGGCCGCACAGTCCTGGTCGCCGGCCCGCACGCCGACGAGGTCGTGGTCGCCCTGGCCGACAGCGGCGCCGCGGTGACCTGGCTGCTCCGCTCACTGATCGACGCCGAGGACGCCGCCCGCAACCACTCGCGGGTGACCGTCCTGGCCGGGGCCGCGGTCAAGCTCGACGCGGCCGAGAAGTTCGACCTGGTCGTCGCGGCCGACGGCGTCGACCGGCTGAACTCGGCCGAGGGTGAGCAGATGACCCCGGCCCAGCTGATCGACCGGCTGGCCGAGACCGTCCAGCCCGACGGCGTGCTGCTGCTCGTGCACGACAACCGCCTCGGCGTGCACCACACCGTGCGCCTCGAGCCGGGCAGCCGTGAGCGCCTCGACTCCGACTGGTACCCGGCCGACGACGAGAACGACGTCGAGCGCCCCGCCTCCCCGGAGCAGCTGGCGGCCCGGCTCGCCGAGTCCGGCCTGACGGTCGCCGCCTCGTACGCGGCGTTCCCCGAGCCCGCCACCCCGACCGTGCTGGTCGGCGAGGGCCTGCTCGGCACGGTCGGCTCCCCGCTGCGTCCCCGTCTCGGCACCGCGCTGTCGCAGGCGTTCGCCGCCGCGTTCCGGGGCCGGCCGGTGCTCAGCGACCCCCGTCGCCTGGTCAACCGCGCGCTGCGGGCCGGCGCCGAGGGCACGGTCGCCCCGGCCTGGCTGGTCATCGCCCGGGGCCCGGGTGAGGCGCCCGCCGTCGACCGGCACGCGCTGCTGATCGGTGACGCCCAGGGCACCTTCGCCTACGAGGTCGCCTCCGCGGCCGACGGCGAGGTGCACACCACGGTGCTCGAACCCCTCGAGGGGCCGATCGAGCGGGAGGGCCTGCGCCGCGTCAGCGAGCCCAAGGCCCCCGGCGCCGACGCCGGCTACGTGCTCGAGGAGCGCCTGGAGCACCTGGCCGCCACCAGCGACCTGCGCCAGATGCGGGTCGAGCTGACCCAGTACGACACCTGGCTGCGTGCTCAGGCTCAGGACGGCCTGGTCTCCGGTCCGGTGGCCCTGGCCGGCCTGGCCGATGTCTTCGTGACCGAGCACGGCCCGTCCCTGCTGCCGACCCGGTGGGAGTCGATCGAGCCGGTGCCGGTCGACACCGCCGAGATCCGCGCGGTCTGGCAGTTCGCCGTCCAGCTGATCACGTCGGGTCAGGCGCACCCGTGGTCGCTCACCTCGAACGCGGTCGACCTGACCGCGACCATGCTCGGCATGGTGGGCCTGGGTGTCGACGCCGACCGCGTGCGCGACGCCGTCGACCTGCACGTCCGGATCGAGGCCGCCGACCAGGGGCTCAACCTGTCCGACCAGCACGACCGCCGGCTGCAGCTGCTGTCCGTGTCGCCCGGCGCGGCCCAGGTCGACGTGGCCGGCTATCGCGAGCTGACCGAGGCGCTCTGGCGTCAGCGCTATCAGGCCAGCCACCTGCTGGCGATGATGGAGTGGACCGAGCAGATCATCAAGTCGCGCGACCTGCAGGTCAGCAAGATGGACTGGGAGGTCCAGTTCTACAAGAAGACCTGGGCCGGCCGGTTCCTGTGGATCTCGCGCAGCGCCTACCGCGTGATCATGCGGGACGGGCGGAAGTTCGTGCGCGGACGGCGGGCTCGTAAGGCCGCCGAGGCGCAGGCCAACGCGGTTCGTTGATCTTTTAAAAAGAGGGGGCCGCCGGGCGGCCCCCTCTTTTTGTGCCTAGACCAGGTCCCAGCTGAGCGGGGTGCCCTTCTCGGCGTCGGCCGTGAAGGTGCGGCCCATGACCAGGCCGATCGAGTCGGGCTCGAGCCCACCGGTCGGCCGGATGGACCGGACGTTCTCGGGCGTGACCTTGTCGCCCGCCTTCACGTCGGCCACCACGTAGAGCGACCGGCGGAACCGCAGGCCCTCCTTCTCGGCCTCGGTCGGGCCGATGTGCGTGGTGCCGAGCGCCTGCCAGGCCCGCTCCGACTCGATGCGCATCGCCTTGAGCTCGGCCGGATTCAGCGAGAAGGCCGAGTCGACGCCGCCGTCGGCCCGGTCCATCGTGAAGTGCTTCTCGATCAGGCAGGCGCCGAACGCGACCGAGGCGATCGGGACGCCGATGCCGTGCGTGTGGTCGCTCAGGCCGATCGGCTTCTCGAGCATCTGGGCCAGCACCGGGATGCGGCGCAGGTTGGTGAACTCCGGCGGGGCGGGGTAGGAGGCCGTGCAGCTGAGCACGGTGATGTCGGTGGCGCCGACACCCTCGGCCGCCTCGACCGCGGCCGCGATCTCCTTCACCGAGGCCATGCCGGTGGAGATGATGATCGGCTTGCCGGTGCTCGCGGCCAGGCGGATCAGCGGCAGGTCGGTGATCTCGGAGGAGGCGATCTTGTACATCGGGGCGTCGAGCTTCTCGAGGAGCTCCACCGCCGTACGGTCGAACGGGCTGGAGAACGGCGTGATGCCACGCTCGCGGGCCCGGTCGAAGATCGGCTGGTGCCAGTCCCACGGCGTGTGGGCGCGCTCGTACAGGTTGTAGAGGTATTCGCCGCCCCAGAGCTCATGACCCTGGGAGAGCTGGAACCGCTCGTGCTTGACGTCCACGGTCATGGTGTCGGCCGTGTAGGTCTGGATCTTGATCGCGTCCGCGCCGTTATCGGCCGCGGCGTCGACCAGCGCCAGCGCCCGGTCGAGAGAGCCGTTGTGGTTGCCCGACATCTCCGCGACGATGTACGGCCGCTTGTCGGTCCCGAACATAGTCATTACTTCCCTCTCTCCGTCCAGACGACAGTCTTCATCTCGCCGTCGACAAGTCGTTCGTAGCGCCGCGTCTCTTTGAACCCGAAGCGGCGGTGGAGCGCGAGTACCTGCTTGTTGTCGGCCAGCGTCTCGCCGCCCAGGGTCTCCAAGCCCAGCGGACCGAAGGCGTATTCCACCGCCTCCTTCTCGAGGCGCATCCACGCCGCCAGCAGCCCGTCGCCCAGGCCGGCGACATCCAGGTAGAAGGACCAGGTGTTCTCGTTGAAGATCACGACCCCGGCCGGCCTACCCGCATCGTCTTCGTAGATCAGCACATCACGCCAGCGCTTTTCCCACCACTTCGCGTGTTCCTCGGGCTGGATCGCGTGGGTGGTCAGGCTCACCGCACGGACCGATTCGTGGTTGCGCCAGGGCAGGATCATGTCCCGTTCGGCGTAGGTCGCAGGTCGCAGCACAGTGACAAAGTATGGCCGCCCGGTGTGCCGTTCCGCCGGGGACCTGGGTCACAGCGTGTTTCCTCACCTTCGGCCGCCGCTCGCCGATCTCTGGAGAAGCATTTTTCTCTCGAGAGGCGGGGCCGGATGGGCGTACTCAGGAGTCGACCGCTCCTGGCGTCCGGGGCACTACTGCTGTTCGCGGTGATCGCATTCGTGATCAACTCGATCGAACCGGTACTGCCCTGGGCGCTCCTCTGGCTGCCCGGCATCCTCGCCGCCGGCGTGCTCGGCCTGGAGAGCCGGCGCACCGCCCGCACCGAGTACCTGTCACCGCCGGTCCGGCAGTTCTGGGGCCGGATCGCCGTGATCTGCATCCCGGTCGGCCTCGGCAACGCGGCGCAGGCCCAGCACTCGCTCACGGTCGCCGACCCGGCCCACGCGGGCGCCGGGGTCGGGCAGATCGCGTTCCAGGGCGTTGCGGTCCTGCTCGTCATGTACGCCCTGCTCAAGCTCCCCTACGGCACGCAGACCCGGGGTGAGCTGTTCCGCGTGGTGCTCGACGCGGGCACCGTGATGCTGGCCTGCGCCGTCTTCCTGTGGCACTTCTCGGCCCGCTTCGCCCTCGCCGAGGGGGATCCCCGGACGCTCTTCCCGGCCCTGGCCCTGAGCGTGCTCGCCCTGCTGGCCGTCTTCGCCGTCGCCAAGTTCCTGCTGACCAGCCAGAACCACATGGACTCGGGCGCCCTCCGCATGATCGGCGTCGCGGTGGCCATCGGCGCTCTCGGGCCGATCCTGCAGCCGCTGGTCGCCCCGATCGACCCCAACCTGTTCCCCGACATGCTCGACCTGCCGGCGCTCTTCTTCTGTGCCGCGATCGCCACCCACCTGCAGCGTCATGCCCGGACCGGCCCGCACCGCGGCGCCAAACCGGCCCGCCGGCGCCCGTTCAGCGTGCTGCCCTACGTCGCGATCGCCGCCGTCGACGCGCTGCTGATCGTCGTGACCTGGTCGGCCGACGGCGCCGACCGCGAGATCGTCGTGGCCAGCGCGGTGCTGCTGACCGCGGTGGTCGTACTCCGCCAGATCACCGCCTTCCGCGACAACGGCCGCCTGCTGCGCCGCCTCGACCACAACGCGACCCACGACGCGCTGACCCAGCTGCCCAACCGCGTGCTCTTCCACGAGCGGCTGCGCCGGGCGGTCGAGGCCACCGACGGCCGGCCGGTCGCCGTCGCGCTGATCGACCTCGACGACTTCAAGGAGGTCAACGACACCCTCGGGCACGAGGTCGGCGACCAGCTTCTGATCGCCGTGGCCCAGCGCCTGAACGGCTGCGTCCGGGTCGACGACACCGTCGCCCGGCTCGGCGGGGACGAGTTCGTGGTCGTGCTCGACAACGCCGACCCGGCCGCGGCCGACCTGGCCGCCCGGCGCATGATCGAAGCGCTCCAGGCGCCCGTGACGACCGACGGCCACGAACTGCCCATCCGGGCCAGCATCGGCATCGCCGACGGCCACGCGGGCGACGACCCGAGCGTGCTGCTGCGGCAGGCCGACATCGCCATGTACGACGCCAAGGCCCAGCCCGGCACCACGTTCCGGCACTACCAGGCCGACATGGGCGGCCGCGCCGACCTCGGCTCCGAACTGCGCGACGCGATCCGCGACGACCAGCTGTTCCTGCTCTTCCAGCCGATCGTGACGCTCGACGAGGATCGCCGCGTGCTGGGCGCCGAGGCGCTGGTGCGCTGGGCCCACCCGGTGCACGGCACGCTCGCCCCCGACGCCTTCATCCCGGTCGCCGAACGTACCGGCCTGATCGTCCCGCTGGGCCGCTGGGTGCTGCGCGACTCGCTGCGCCGGATGGCCGAATGGCCCGCCGGCACCGTCCTGAACATCAACATCTCGGCCCGTGACCTGCGCGAACCCGATTTCGCCGAGGTCGTGGCGGCGCTGCTGGCCGAGTACGGCGTGGCCGCCGGCCGGATCACCCTGGAGATCACCGAGTCGATGCCGGTCGACCTGGGGGAGTCGCACGCCGTGCTGCACGCGCTGCGCGAACTCGGCGTCAAGCTCGCGCTGGACGACTTCGGCACCGGCAGCTCGACCCTGAGCCTGCTCCACGACGTGCCCATCGACGAGGTCAAGCTCGACCGCTCGTTCACCCAGGCGCCCGGTGACCGGGTCACGGTCGCGGCCGGCGTGGCCCACCTGGCCCAGGCGATGAGCCTGCACGCCGTGGCCGAGGGCGTCGAGACCGAAGAGCAGCTCCAACGGCTGCGCACGCTCGGCTATACGGCTGCGCAGGGCTACCTGTTCGCCCGCCCGATGCCCGCAGCCGACTTCGAGGCCCTGCTCCCCACCGCGGCCGTGCCTGCCTAAGGTCGGACTCATGGAGAGCACGCACCGCCCCGCGGCCCGAGTGATCTGCTTCGACGCCGACGGGCGCGTACTCCTGATGCACTGGCGCGACCCGCACGACGGCACCGAGATCTGGGAGCCGCCGGGTGGTGGCCTGGACGAGGGCGAGACCCCGCACGAGGCGGCCCGGCGCGAACTGGCCGAGGAGACCGGCCTCGACCCGGCCCGAGTCGGCGACCATTTCGTCGACGTGCGCCGCAATTCGTACTGGAAGGGCCGTTTCTACATCGGCGAGGAACAGTTCTTCGCCGCCCGCTACGACACGCCGTCGCCGGCCCTCTCCCGAGCCGGCCTGATGCCCTACGAGGCCGAGGAGTTGCTGGGCCACGCCTGGGTCGCGCCGAGCGACTTCGGCACGCTGGCCGGCCGTCTGGAGCCGCCCGCGTTGGCCGAGATCATTCAAACCTTCTCCCGTACGCCGTGACGCTCCTCGCCGGCCTTCCCGGTGATCACCCGAAGTAGTTCGCCAGATAGCCCAACGAGCTGGCCGGATCCGGGCCGTCGCCGTGCTCCCGTCGCAGCTCGTCGGCGTAGATCGCGATATCGGCCAGCATCCACCACAGCCGGTAGAAAGCGATCAGCTCGGTCGACACCGGGCGCCCTCTTATCTCTGTGCCGGCCTCGCCGGTCGCACTCCCGATCATGGCGTCGGTCAGCATCCACAGGTCGCGCTCGGCCGGCGCCACCAGCACGGTGTCCCAGTCGATCAGCAGCAGCCCGGCCGGCGTGTGCAGCACGTTCCCCGGGTGCGGCTCGCCATGGGTGATCACCCAGCCCGCCGGATCGCCCGCCGCCCCGGCCAGCCGGTCGAACTCAGCCAGCCAGCCGTGGATCACCCCCGCGTTCGCGGCCAGGATCTCGCGGGCCGGCTCCCCGCAGGGCCCACCGCGCCACGGCCCGGCCAGGTCGTCGAGCGCCGCTTCGAGCCCCGCCCGTCCAGGCAGCCGCAGGTCAGTCCGCGGCGCCTCGGCCCCATCCGGCGCCGCTCCCGCCCCGTGCAGCTCGATCAGCAGGTCGAGCACACGCTCACGGTCCTCGGCGGGATGCGGCCCGAAGTCACCGGCAACCCCGTCCACCATCGGATAGACCGACAGCAGGTGTCGTGGGGTGAACCGTCGCCCTGCGGCCCCGTCATGCGCCCGGATCGGCGCGAGCACGAACTCCAGCCCCGATTCCCGAAGCGCCACGGCAGTGCCCAGCGCCCGCTCCACCCGGTCAAGATCGGTCACCGAGACCGTCACGAACCACTGCCCGTCGACCGCCCAGTGATAGCCCCCGGCCCCGACCGGCAGGTAGACCAGCTCGCGAGCCCGCAGTCCCCACCCGTCGGCCAGCCCCCGCACGAGATCGTCATCGCTGAGGCCCGCCGGTCGTTCCCGCATGCCGTCATTCTGCCGAGCAGCGCTCGATCCCGCGGCCGCCCTGTGGACAACGCGCCATTGTGGATAACCAGTTCCCGGCCGCTCGCCCGGGCGTAGCCTCCCAGCCACGTCCCTGGGTGGGCGGGGGTGGCGGCGGCCGCTCCGGAAGACGATAAGTCGGGAAAATCAGGCGGGGAAGAGCAGCTCGGCCAGGGCGGTGCCGGTCAGGGGCTCGGCGAAGTAGTAGCCCTGGCCCATCTCGCAGTTGCCGCCGGCCAGGGAGGTCAGCTGGCCGGCGTGCTCGATGCCCTCGGCGACCGTTGACAGCTGCAGCGCCCGGCCCAGCTGGATGATCCCGTGGGTCAGGGCGGCCGCGGTCGGCTCGTCCACCACGTCGTCCACGAAGGATTTGTCGATCTTGATGATGTCGACCGGGAAGCGGCGCAGGTAGGCCAGTGAGGAGTAGCCCGTACCGAAGTCGTCGATGGCCAGGCGCAGGCCCAGGGCCTTGAGAGCCTCGAGGCGCTCGAGCGTGGCCGGGCGGTGGTCGACCAGCAGCGACTCGGTCATCTCGAGCACCAGGTGCTCGGCCGGCAACCCGGCGCCGGCCAGGGCCGACTCGACCGTCTCGACCAGGTTGGCCTGGTCGAGCTGTACCGCCGACAGGTTGACGCTGACGGTCAGGGGCGGGCCGGTGCGGCGGGCGTTCCATTCGGCGACCCGGGCCGTGGCCTCGCGCAGCACCCACTCGCCGATCGGCACGATCATGCCGGTCTCCTCGGCCAGCGGGATGAAGTCCATCGGCGGCACGATCCCGCGCTCCGGGTGCAGCCAGCGGATCAGCGCCTCGACGCCGGTGATGTCGCCCGACTGCAGGTTCACGATCGGCTGGTAGCGCAGCTCGAACTCGTGGCGCACCACGGCCCGGCGCAGGTCGGCCTCGAGGGCGATGTGGGCCTGGAACGCCTCCTGCATGGCCGGCTCGAAGACCTCGTACCGGTCCTTGCCGTGCTTCTTGGCCTGGTACATCGCGAGGTCGGCGTGCACCATGAGCACCGAGCTGGCGTGCTGGCCGGGGCGGCTGAACGCGACGCCGATGCTGGAGCTGATGAAGGTCTCGGCGCCGAGCAGGTCGAACGGCGCGCGCAGGGCGTCCAGGATGCGCTCGGCCACCGGCACGGCCTCGTCGGCGTCGTGCACGCCGGGCAGCAGCACGGCGAACTCGTCGCCGCCGAGCCGGGCGGCCGTGTCCCGGTCGCGCAGGCAGCTCTGGATGCGGGCCGCCACCTCGGTGAGCAGGGCGTCGCCGGCGGCGTGCCCGAGCGAGTCGTTGACGACCTTGAAACGGTCGAGGTCGACGAAGAGCACGGCGGCGCCCAGCCCGGCCGGGCCGAGGGCCTCCTCCATGCGGGTCTGGAACAGGGCTCGGGTGGCCAGGCCGGTGAGCGCGTCGAGGAACGCCTGGCTCATCGCCTCCTGGGTGCGGGCGTCGGTCAGGGCGAGGCTGAGGTGGTCGGCGAACGACTGCAGGATCTCGCGGACCGGCTTGTCCCAGCGCCGCGGCGAGCCGAACGTGCCGACCGTGACGCAGCCCGCGACCTGACCGTTCTCGTGCACCGGGGCGGCCATGACCGATCGGAGGCGCAGATCGGTCATCTGGGTCAGGGCGATCGCCGACGAGACGTAGTCGGGCATCGCGACCAGCTCGTCGGCCAGGATGGCCAGGCCGGAGACGCCGTAGGTGGAGACCGGGACCTGCTGGAACCGGGCCGCCAGCTCGGGCGACAGGCCGTTCGAGGCGACCACGCCGGCCCGGGTCGGGTCCTCGCGGTCGACCAGGCTGATCGCGACCATGTCGACGCCGAGCAGGTCGCGGACGGCGGCGGTCACCATGTCGAAGACCCGGGCGACGGGCGTACGGCGGCCGATCGCCCGCTGCACGGCGCCCAGCTCCTCGAAGACGCGGCGGCCGTGGTCGAGGTAGCCGAGCAGGCGACCGTTCTCCTCGGCGAAGCGGCGCTCGGACTCGATCACGTGCAGCGACTGGAGGCTGAGCTCGAGGACGCGGGCCATGCCGCGGAGCAGGCAGACCTCCTCGGCCGTGAAGGGGTCGGACGCGCGGCCGAGCACCAGTACGCCCGGGTTGGCGCCGCTGATCGTGGCGTACGTGACCGCGTACCGGTGGTCGCCGAGGTCGAGCGTGGCGCGGTGGCCCAGGGCGACCTCGGCCAGCGTGTAGGCGGGCACCTCGTCGGCGGGCAGGCCGATCGAGGCGACCACTTCGCCGTCGATCATCAGGACCGCGACGTCCGCGTTCAGGGCGCGGGCGGCGCATTCCAGGGCAGCGTGATGAGCGGCCGGACCGGCGGGCCGGTCCGCAACCGCGGACAGGAACTCTGTCAGTTGATCCGTCGCGAGCACGGCATGAAGGTCGGCTCCGAGCCGCCGCACCTGAGGAAAGCCGAGCGCCGCAGCTGAGGAAAGCCGAGCGCCGCACCTGAGGTAAGCCGAGCGCCGCACCTGAGGAAGGCCGAGCGCCGCACTGACGAAAGCCGAGCGCCGCACCTGAGGAAAGCCGAGCGCCGCACCTGAGGAAGGCCGAGCGCCGCACTGAGGAAAGCCGAGGAAAGCCCGGAGGGAAGCGGGGCAGACGGACCGGGCGCCGAAACGAAGACCGAGCTCACACGACCGGTCACTATGTGGGCATGTTTTCCTCGCAAACGGTCAGTCGATATGCCTGATCAACCCGGGTTTGGCATGATCTTGGTCGGCGTTCGCGACCGGTCAAACGGGCAAGTAAACAACGAAGTGCCCTGGCTTGTGATGGAGGCCACAGGTTTCTTCGGTGTTACAAATAGGTCGGTCAACGAGGTCGGAGGTGGCGGGAATTGAATGCGGACGAGCGGCAGCACCAGATCGTCGCGCTGGCCCGCCGGCACGGAGAGGTCGAAGTCGCGAAACTGGCGGCGGAACTCGACGTCTCGGCCGAAACAATTCGACGCGATCTGCGCCTGTTGGAAAAGCACGGTCTGGTCCGGCGTACGCATGGCGGTGCGTACCCGGTCGAGACCGCGAAATTCGAGACCGACCTCGCGATGCGGACCATTCGCGGTGTCCCCGAGAAGCGCCGGATCGCGGCCGCCGCGGTCGGGCTCATCGGGGACGCGGAAACGATCTTCATCGACGAGGGCTTCACCCCCCAGCTGATCGCCGAGGCTCTTCCCACCGACCGGCCGCTGACCGTCGTGACCGCCTCGCTCAACACCGCGGCGTGGCTGGCCGCGTCCACGCCGGCCACGGTGCTGCTGCTCGGCGGCCGGGTGCGGGGGCGCACGCTGGCCACGGTCGACCACTGGGCGGGCAACATGCTCTCCGGGTTCGTGATCGACCTGGCCTTCGTCGGGGCCAACGGCATCTCCCGCGAGGTCGGGCTCACCACCCCCGACCCGGCCGTCGCGGACGTCAAGGCGCGTGCGGTGGCGGCCGCCCGTCGTCGTGTCTTCGTCGGCATTCACACGAAATTCGGAGTCCGCACATTCTGTCGATTCGCCGAGATATCTGATTTCGAATCACTGGTCACGGACACCGCCCTGCCGGTTTCCGAGGCGAACCGCTATGCCCGGCTAGGACCGCAAGTCATCCGGGTCTGAAAACACTCTCCCCCACTCGCCGTTTTCGAATAAAACGGAGGTTCCACCATGTCCAGAAAACTCGCCATGGCGACGGCGGTCACGGCCGCCGGCCTGCTGATGGTCACGGCCGGCTGTTCCGGTGCCGGCTCGACCGGCGGCAGCAGCGGCGGTTCGGACGACAACACCATCACCGCGCTGATGGTCGGCAATCCGCAGATGGAGGACATCCAGAAGCTGACCGCCGACAACTTCACCAAGCAGACCGGGATCACCGTGAAGTTCACGATCCTCCCGGAGAACGAACTTCGCGACAAGGTCACCCAGGACGTCGCCAACCAGGGCGGACAGTACGACGTGGCCACGGTCGGCGCGTACGAGGTGCCGATCTGGGCCAAGAACGGCTGGCTGCACGAGGTGTCGACGCAGGCCCAGGCCGACTCCGCGTACGACGTGAACGACCTGATCAAGCCGATGGTGTCGTCGCTCAGCGGCGAGGACGGCAAGATGTACGCCGCCCCGTTCTACGGTGAGTCGTCGTTCCTCATGTACAACAAGGAACTCTTCGACGCCAAGGGCCTCAAGATGCCCGAGAAGCCGACGTGGGCCCAGGTCGCCGACTTCGCGGCCAAGCTCGACGACAAGAGCAAGGGCGTGTCCGGCATCTGCCTGCGCGGCCTGCCCGGCTGGGGCGAGCTGTTCGCGCCGCTCACCACGGTCGTGAACACGTACGGCGGCACCTGGTTCGAGAAGGACTGGACGCCGAAGGTCGACTCGCCCGAGTTCAAGGAGGCGACGAACTTCTACGTCAACCTGCTCAAGCAGCACGGTCAGCCCGGCGCCCCGCAGTCCGGCTTCACCGAGTGCCTGAACACGTTCGGCCAGGGCAAGGCGGCCATGTGGTACGACGCCACCTCGGCGGCCGGCACGCTGGAAGACCCGAACGCCAGCAAGGTGGCCGGCAAGGTCGGTTACGCGTACGCCCCGGTGAACAAGACCGAGTACTCCGGCTGGCTGTGGACGTGGGCGTGGGCCATGCCCAAGACCACCAAGAAGGCCGACAACGCCTGGAAGTTCATCTCGTGGGCGACCAGCAAGGACTACGAGAAGCTGGTCGGCGAGAAGCTCGGCTGGTCGCGTGTCCCGTCCGGCAAGCGCACCTCGACCTACTCGATCCCGGAGTACAAGGAGTCAGCCAAGGCGTTCGCTGACGTGACCCTCGGCTCGATCGAGCACGCCGACCCGACCAACCCGGGCGTGCAGCCCCGGCCCGCGCTCGGTGTGCAGTTCGTCGGCATCCCCGAGTTCGCCGACCTCGGCACCAAGGTGTCGCAGGAAGTGAGCGCCTCGATCGCCGGCAGCACCACGGTCGACAAGGCCCTCGCGGACGGTCAGAAGCAGGCCGAAGACGTGGCGAAGAAGTACAAGTAAGTGAGCACTTCCACGGTAGCCCGGCCGAGCAGGCGGACCCAGCCGCCTGCTCGGCCCACCAAGGGCGGAGCAAAGGACCGCTGGGTGCGTCGGGCGCCGCTGCTGCCGGCGCTGATCTTCGCGATCATCATCACGCAGGTGCCGTTCCTCTACACGCTCTACCTCTCGACGCTGAGCTGGAACGCGCTGCGGCCGGGGGACAAGCCGTTCGTCTGGTTCGACAACTACATCACGGTGCTCTCCGACTCGCGGTTGCGGTCGGCGCTGGTCAACACCGTGGTCCTGACGGCCGGCGCGGTGATCTTCTCGCTCATCCTCGGCCTGCTGTTCGCGGTGCTGCTGGACCGTAAGTTCCTCGGCCGCGGCATCGTCCGGACCATGCTGATCACGCCGTTCCTGGTGATGCCGATCGCCGCCGCGCTGCTCTGGAAGCACGCGCTCTTCAACCCGACTTACGGCCTGATCAACGGCCTCTTCGGCGGCTCGACCGACTGGGTCTCGTCGTATCCGAAGGCCGCCGTGATCACCACGCTGGTGTGGCAGTGGACACCGTTCATGATGCTGATCCTGCTGGCCGGCCTGCAGTCGCAGTCGCACGAGGTGCTGGAGGCAGCCAAGGTCGACGGCGCCAACGCGTGGCAGATCTTCACCAAGATGACCCTGCCGCACCTGCGCCAGTACCTGGAGCTGGGCGCGTTGCTCGGCTCGATCTACCTGGTCAACACGTTCGACGCGGTCTTCAGCATCACGCAGGGCGGTCCCGGAACGGCGACGACCAACCTGCCGTACGAGATCTACCTGACGATGTTCCGCAAGTTCGAGTACGGCGAGGCCTCCGCGGCCGGCGTCATCGTGGTGTTCCTGACGATCATCGTGGCCACGTTCGCCCTGCGCGTCATCTCGGGCCTGTTCAAGGTGGAGGAGAACCGATGAGGGCCCGGCTGCAGAACTCGATCTGGGGCGTGGCGGCCTGGATCGCCGGGATCATCTTCGTGTTCCCGGTGATCTGGATGGTGCTGACCAGCTTCAAGCAGGAGAACGTCGCCGCGACGAACCCGCCGAGCTGGTTCTTCGCGCCGACCCTGGCGCAGTACACCCAGGTCTTCGACCGCAACATCACGCCGTTCCTGCTCAACTCGCTGATGGCCAGCATCTTCTCGACGATCCTGGTCGTGCTGCTGGCGACCCCGGCCGCCTACGCCCTGTCGTTGCGCCCGGTGGCCAAGTGGAGCGACTCGCTGTTCTTCTTCATCACCACGAAGATGATGCCGGCCGTCGCGGCCTTCCTGCCGGTCTATCTGCTGGTCAAGCACCTGGGCATGCTCGACAACGTGTGGACCATGGTCATCCTCTACACCAGCATGAACCTGCCGCTGGCGGTCTGGATGATGCGGTCGTTCCTGCTCGAGGTGCCGCGCGAGGTGCTGGAGGCGGGCGAGGTCGACGGCGCGGGCCTGATCACCTCGATCCGTAAGATCATCCTGCCCATCGTCAGTCCCGGCCTCGCGGCCACCGCGCTGATCTGCTTCATCTTCGCCTGGAACGAGTTCTTCCTGGCGGTGAACCTGACGGCCACCAACGCCAGCACCTCGCCGATCTTCCTGGTCGGGTTCATCTCGAGTGAGGGCGCGTTCCTGGCCCGGCTCTGTGCCGCCGCGACGATCGTGTCGCTGCCGGTGCTCATCGCCGGTTGGGTGGCGCAGAACAAGCTGGTGCGCGGTCTCTCGATGGGTGCCGTCAAGTGAGGGCCGCCGTCGTCGTCACGCCCGGCACGATCGCCATCGAGGAGGTGCCGGACCCCACCCCCGGCCCCACCGACGTGGTGGTCAAGCCGGCCGCCGTCGGCATCTGCGGCACCGACCTGCACATCATGGACGGCGAGTTCGCCCCGTCGTTCCCGATCGTGCCGGGTCACGAGTTCGCCGGCGAGATTGTCGCGGTCGGGTCCGAGGTCACCGGCTACGCGGTCGGTGACCAGGTCGCGGTCGATCCGTCCCTGTACTGCGGCTACTGCTATTACTGCAAGCGGGCGCGGGGCAACCAGTGCGAG
Organism: Paractinoplanes bogorensis; assembly: GCF_018829635.1. Taxonomy (GTDB): domain Bacteria; phylum Actinomycetota; class Actinomycetes; order Mycobacteriales; family Micromonosporaceae; genus Actinoplanes; species Actinoplanes bogorensis. The sequence goes on along the minus strand of NZ_JAHKKG010000009.1, from coordinate 184,457 downwards.
AACTGGAACGCGATCGGGGTGTCGAAGGCGGGTGCCGCGGCCGAGTTCGTGGCGGCGCCGATGGCCAACCTGTTCGCGCTGCCGAGCCACCTCGCGGCCCGGGACGCGGCGCTCATCGAGCCGCTCTCCTGCGCCGTACGCGGGTTCGACGTGCTGCCCCGCAACATGGCCACGTCGTACCTGATCTACGGCTCGGGCACGATGGGCCTGATGATGCTCGAGCTGGCCAAACGGGCCGGCGCCGAGTCGGTGTCCATGGTGGATCTCAACCCGGCCCGGCTCGAGACGGCCAAGCAGCTGGGGTGCACGGCGGCGACCACGTCGGCCGACGAGCTCGACGCACCCCGCGGCTGGGACGTGGTGATCGACTGCACCGGTGTCGAGGCGGCCATCAAGGACGGCCTGGCCCGGGTCGGCCGGGGCGGCACGTTCCTGCAGTTCGGTGTGGCCAACTACGACGCCCGGGTGGCGATCGAGCCGTACGAGATCTATCGGCGCGAGATCACCATCACCGGCTCGATGGCGGTGCTGCACAGCTTCGACCGGGCCGGGCAACTGCTCGCGGCCGGCGTGCTCGACCCGTCGATCTTCGTCAGCCACCGGTTCCCGCTGGCCGACTACGCGTCCGCGCTCGACCAGTTCCGAGCCGGTGTCGGACGGAAGATCCTGATCGAACCGTAAGTCAATGCCGTGAGTGAACCCTCACGGCCAGTTGTCAGACGCTCACTCTTCAGGATCAAATAGAGGGGTGGGTACGACCCTAGCTCCGGGCCGTCTCGGCGCCGCGGCGGTGACGTTCTTCGCGCTCGCCGCCACCGCGCCGATCGCGGTGCTGATCAACGTGGTGCCCGCCGCCTATGCCACCGGCGGCGGGCCGTTGGTCCCCCTGAGCTTCCTGGCCGTCGGCGTCGTCCTGATCTTCTTCTCGGCCGGCTACGCGGCCATGGCCAACCGCGCCCCCTTCGCCGGCGCGATGTACACCTATGTGGCCCGCGGCCTGGGCCGACCGGCCGGCGTCGGCGCGGCCTGGCTCGCTCTCGCCTGCTACCAGGCCATCCAGCTCGGTCTCTACGGCATGGCCGGGGTCGCGGCGGCCCCGCTGCTCGCCAGTTGGTTCGGCGTCACCGCGTCCTGGTGGATGGTCGCCGCGGGTTGCTGGCTGCTGGTCACGCTGGCCGGAACGATCCGGGCCGAGGTGGTCAGCGGCCTGATCGCCTTGCTCGTGCTGGCCGAGGTCGCGGTGGCGGTCGGTTTCACGGCAGCCAACGTGATCGACCCCGCTCCCGGCGGGCTCACCCGGGCCACCATCGTCCCGACCGGCGACGTCGACATGACCACCCTCGGACTGCTGCTGGTGGTCGGCCTGCTGGCCTTCGCCGGGTTCGAGACCACCGGCGCGTACGCCGAGGAGTCCATCCGTCCACGCCGGGATCCCGGGCTTTCCACGTACGGCGTCGTCGCCGCCCTCGCCGTCCTGATCGGCGTCGCTTCGTGGTCGCTGAACGCGGCAACGGGAGCCGATCGGATCACCGAGGTGGCCCGCGCCCGGGGCTCCGAGTTGCTCTTCGATCTCGCCGCCGGCCGCCTCGCGCCGTGGGCCGTCACGATCGGGCGGCTGATGCTGCTCACCGGGCTCTTCGCGGCGGTGCTGGCGCTGCACCACGCGATGGCCCGTTACCTGTACGCCCTGGGCCGCGAGCGGGTTCTGCCCGCCGCTCTGGGTCGCACGTCCCCGCGTACGCTCGCACCCCGCACCGCCGCGCTGACCCAGTCCGCCGTCGTCGCCGTGCTGCTGGCCGCCGCCGCATGGGCCGGCGTGGGCGACCCGCCGACGGTCGGGCGCCGTCTGATGATCGCGGGCGCGCTCGGCCTGCTGCTGGTGCTGCTGGCCACCTCCGTCGCCGCGTTGCTGCACCTCAACCGGGTGCCGAACGGCGAAGGGGTGTACACCCGCTTCGTGGCGCCGGTGCTGTCCATAGTGGCTCTCGGCTCGCTCGGCTATCTCGCCTTCCGTGATCCGGGCGCGCTTGTGGGCGTACGGGAAAGCCTCTGGATCCTGCCTTTGACCTTGGCTGCGGTCATCGCGCTGGGCGTGCTGCACGCCCTGATACTCCGCGGCACCCGGCCGGTGATCTACGCCGGCATCGGACAGGGTGGCGCCCCGGTCGTGGTCACCCCGAAGGCGCCGCTCGACGAACACGGAACCGGGCGGGCGATACCCCGGCCACGCGCCGCCGAGGCGCCGCAAGAGCCGCAAGAGCCTCGAGAGCCGGGCGCGCACCGGCCTGAGCGTGTGAACCGCTGATGCGCGCGCCGGATCCGCGACCCGAGAGGGAACGGATCCGTGCGCTGGGCATGGACCCCGCCACCGGCCGATACCGGCCCAACGAATCGGAGACTGCCGTCCGCATCGAGTTCGAATTGGGCGTACGGCTGATCCGGGCCGAACCCGGGCATCGGGCCGACTGGTTCGATCAGGGCGGTCGCTCCTACGACGCGGTCGGCCCGTTCGAGGCGTTCCGGTTCGAGCAGCAGTGGAACCGCTTCTCGCAGCAGATCGTGCTGCACCTCAAGAAGGCGGATCTGGTGCCGGTGGACGTCTCGCTGTTCACCGCCGAGCAGGTGGCACGGGTGGAAAGGTTCGTGGCGGAGCGAGGGCTGGCACCGCGGGTCTTCATCCTGGGGAGGCAACATTGGCGGCGCTCATCATGGTCCAGCCAGGGAAAGACTGGCAGGCGACTGGTGGTCTCTTCGAATGGACGCTGGAATACCTCATTCCGCGGCTCGACGATCAGAAGACCGCCGACTGGCTCCGGATGGTCGTCACGGAGCACCTCGGCAGCCTGTGGATCCCCGACCTGCCTGGTCCCGGTCAGGAAGAGATCTATGCCCTGTTGCGCAAGGGACTCGTCACGGCCGCCCGGGCCGAGCTCCCGGACGGTCCGGGCAAGGCGGATGCGCTCGCGCAGCTACGCGAGCTGGTCGACCTGACCTGGTGATCTCGTGATCGTCAGGCGAAGAACTCCTGGATCAGGGTCAGGTGGCCCTGCTGCTCGGGTTCGTGCGGCGCCTCGGGCAGCCGTTTCGCGGTGATCGGCATGTCGGCGAGGTCGGTCGGCAGGGCCGGAACCGGCGGTACGGGCGGCAGCGCGGGCAGGGCGAGCGCCTGGCGGATCACCTCGAACATCTCGCGCACCTCGTCGACGGCGGCCCGGGTGCAGCCGCCGGGCCCCGTGTCGGCCGACAGCGCGCAGGTGAAGTTGGCCAGCAGGCAGTCGTCGAGACGGCGGAGATCTGCGCTGGGCCGCAGGTGGTCGAGCCGGCCCTCGACGACGATGCCCAGCTCGCAGGCCAACAGACCGGTCTGCTCCCACCATTTCCGCCAGGACGGATCAGCATCCAGGGCCCGGGCGGCGCCGCGCAGGGCAGCCACATACTCCCGCGGAGCCCGTCCCCCACCGGTGGTGGTGCCCAGGTGGGGGTGCAGCCAGGCCCAGAGCGTTTGCTGGTCCATGACTGCATGGTGACACTTTGTCCGGTGTGCGTCTGCTCGACAGCACCGCACGTTCGGGGGAATCCGGTCTTCATAAGTGGGTGATATACATTTGAGTGTGCAGCCTGCCACCGCCACCACTCTTCCCGCCGAAGACGTCGCTGTCGCCGCCGGGTTCGAGCGCTTCTACGAGACGCTGCGACGGCTCACGCCGCGTGGGCCGCTCAGCCTGACCGCCGCGTCGACCCTGCGACGGCTCGAGCGTTCCGGTCCGAGTCGCCTCAGCGAGCTCTACGCCCCCGAGGGGATCAGCCAGCCCGCGATGACCCAGCTGGTGACGCGGCTGGAGAAGGAGGGGCTGGCCGTGCGCACGAGCGACCCCTCCGACGGTCGCGCGGTCGTGGTCAGCATCACCGACGCCGGCCGGGCCGCCGTGGCCCACCGTCGCGCCGTCCGGGCGGCGGCGCTGTCCGAGCTGCTCCAGGGCCTCACGCCGGAGGAGCACGCGGCCGTCGTGGCCGCGCTCCCGGCGCTGGAGCGGCTGAGTGATCTAGCGACCTAGCGGCTTTCGCGAGTCGTGGTGCGACGGTGCCACACGGCCTGCGATGCCCGATATATACCTAAATAGGAGGACTGCGTGTTATCCGTGGACCACCCCCGCTACAAGTGGATCGCGCTGTCGAACACGACGCTCGGCACCCTGCTGGCGACGATCAACGCCTCCATCGTCCTGATCTCGCTACCCGCGATCTTCAAGGGCATCCACGTCAACCCCCTCGAGCCGGCCAACGTCAGCTACCTGCTCTGGATGCTGATCGGCTACATGCTCGTCACCGCGGTCCTCGTCGTCACCCTCGGCCGTCTGGGCGACATGTACGGCCGCGTCAAGATCTACAACGCCGGCTTCGCCATCTTCACGATCACCTCGGTCATCCTGTCCCTCGACCCGTTCGACGGTTCGAGCGGTGCGCTCTGGCTGATCGGCTGGCGGGTGCTGCAGGCGGTCGGTGGCGCGATGCTGATGGCCAACTCGGCCGCGATCATCACCGACGCCTTCTCGGCCAAGCAGCGCGGCATGGCGCTCGGCGTCAACATCGTCTCGGCCCTGGCCGGCTCGTTCATCGGCCTGGTGCTGGGCGGCGTGCTGGCCGAGTGGGACTGGCGCTCGATCTTCTGGGTCAACATCCCGCTCGGCATCCTCGGCACGGTGTGGGCCTACCGGTCGCTGCACGACACCGGCGTCCGCCGGAAAGCCAAGATCGACTGGTGGGGCAACGCGACCTTCGCCGTCGGGCTCACCGCGGTGCTGGCCGCGATCACGTACGGCATCCAGTCCTACGGCGGTCACACGATGGGCTGGACCAACCCGTGGGTCCTCATCGGACTGATCGGCGGCGCGCTCGTCCTGGTGACGTTCGTCGTGATCGAGACCCGCGTGACCGAGCCGATGTTTCCGTTGGCCCTGTTCAAGAACGCGGCGTTCACCAGTGGCAACGCGGCCAACCTGCTGGCCAGCGTGGCCCGTGGTGGTCTCCAGTTCATGCTGATCATCTGGTTGCAGGGCATCTGGTTGCCGCTGCACGGTTACAGCTACGAGTCGACTCCACTGTGGGCGGGCATCTACCTGGTCCCGATGACGATCGGCTTCCTGGTCGCGGGCCCGGTCGCGGGCTTCCTGTCCGACCGGTTCGGCCCCCGGCCGTTCGCCGCGGGCGGCCTGCTGGTGATGGCCGGCTCGTTCCTCGGCCTGCTGCTGTTGCCCGGCAACTTCAACTACGTCGTCTTCGCGATCCTGATCTTTGTCAACGGTCTCGGCGGCGGCCTGTTCGCGGCGCCCAACACGTCGCTGGTCATGTCGAGCGTCCCGGCCAACATGCGCGGGGCGGCCTCGGGCATGCGGGCCACCTTCCAGAACGCCGGCCAGGTGCTCTCCATCGGCATCTTCTTCTCGCTGATGGTGGCGGGTCTGGCCGACTCCCTGCCGAACACGCTGAGCAGCGGCCTGACCGGCCAGGGGGTGCCGGCCGACACGGCGGCCGCGATCGCCGCCCTGCCCCCGGTGGGCACCCTGTTCGCGGCGTTCCTCGGCTACAACCCGATCGGCGAGCTGCTCGGCCCGCAGGTGCTGGGCGCGCTGCCCGCCGACAACGCGTCCCGCCTGACCGGCCTGGAGTTCTTCCCCCAGCTGATCTCCGAGCCGTTCCACGACGGTCTGGTCATCGTCTTCTGGCTGGCCATCGCGATGGCGGTCGTGGGGGCGCTCGCCTCACTGGTCAAGGCCAAGCCCACCCCGACTTCCGAGTACGTCGTGCACGAGCTGGAGGAGGCGCAGCCGCTGGCCCCGGCGACAGTCGTGCCGGAGCCCCGCGGCTAAAACGTGGCCGCGGCGAGCAGCGCGGCCGCCACGCCCCGGGCGGTCTGGGCCGCCTGGGGATTGCGGTCCATGCGGGCGCCGGCCGAGGCCCCGTCGTAGAGGACGACCAACTGGTCGGCCAGCGTGACCGGGTCTTTGGCGCCCGCGTCGAGGGCCAGCTCGTAGAACAGGCCCTTGGTCCACGCGCGGTTGGCGTTGGCGACCTCTTCGACCGGGCCGCCGGCCGGGGACTCGGCGCTGGCGTTGTAGAACGCGCAGCCCCGGAACCCGGGCGTGCCGGCCAGCTCGCCCAGCACCTCGAAGACGCCGAGCAGACGGTCGCGCGGGTCGTCGTAGCGCTCCAGGCCGGCCAGCAGGCGGGTGCGGCGCAGCTCGTGCCGGCCCTCCAGGTAGGCCCGGACCAGCTCGTCCTTGCTCCCGAAGGTGCTGTAGAGCGAGGCCTTGGCGACGCCGGCGCGCTCGATGACGCGGTCGATGCCGACGGTGTGCACGCCTTCGGCGTAGAAGAGCTCATCCGCGGCGGCCAGGAGACGGTCGCGGGCGGAGGCCTTACGAGGTGACGCAACGGACATACGGTTGACGATAGCAGACAGGTCTGTCTAGTCTCGGCACGTTCAGTAACTAGACAGACCTGTCTGTTAACGGGAGAGTCATGACCACGACCGTTCTGGAAGCGCGACTGTCCCGCCGGGTCGCCTTCGCCGCGATCGCCGCGATCTTTGTGACGTTCGCCGCCGCGTCCGCCGCCCCGTCCCCGCTCTACGTCGTCTACCAGCATCTCTGGGGCTTCTCGGCGACCACGCTGACGGTCGTCTTCGCCGTCTACGTCGTCGGCCTGATCGGTTCGCTGGTGATGCTGGGCGCCCTCTCCGATCACATCGGCCGCCGCCCGGTGCTGGCCGCGGCGATCGGGCTCGAGGCGATCTCGCTGATCCTGTTCCTCACCGCGGGTGACGTCGGCGTGTTGCTCACCGCGCGGCTGCTGCAGGGCATCGCGACCGGCGCCGCGATGACGACGCTGGGCGCGGCCCTGGTCGACCTGAACCCGCCGCACGCCCCCGGCCGGGCCGGCCTGATCAACGGCATCGCCCCGGTCGCCGGGCTGGCCATCGGCGCCCTGGGCTGCGGAGCCCTGGTGCAGTACGGCCCCTCGCCGACCCATTTCGTCTGGGCGCTCCTGCTGGCCGGCATGCTCCTGGCCGCCGTCGTGGTGGCGCGCATCCCGGAGACCTCGGCCCGGCGTCCCGGTGCCGCCGCCTCGCTCGCCCCGCGCCTGGGCGTCCCGGCCCGGCTGCGCGCCGACGTGCTCGCGCTCGTGCCGATCATCGTGGCGAGCTGGGCCATCGGCGGTCTCTACCTGTCGCTCGGCCCGTCGGTGGCGGCCGGCGTCTTCGGGCTCAGCAGCCACCTCATCGGCGGACTGGTGGTCACCCTGCTCTGCGGCACGGGAGCGATCACCTCGTACGCCCTCCGCAAGGTGCCCACCAGCCGGGTGCTGACGATCGCCGGCGTCCTGCTGACCGTCGGCGCCGTGGTCAGCGTGGCCGGCCTCGAGCTGGGCAGCGCCGTCCTCGCCGCGACCGGCACGGTCATCTCCGGGGTCGGGTTCGGTGCCTCCGCCCTTGCCTCGTTCGGCACGCTGGCCGTGCTGGCCGCCCCGCACGAGCGCGGCGAACTGTTCGCGGTCGCGCTGGTCATCGCGTACGTGGCGTTCAGTGTCCCGGCCGTGATCGCCGGTTTCGCCGCCACCTCGGCCGGTCTGCACGACACGGCTCTCGTCTATGGCCTCGTCGTCGCCGCCCTCGGCGCGGTCGCCCTGGTAGCCCAGCGAGTCCGGACGAAAGGCTGAGGGGGGTCGGCCTCTCTTCCGCCCAGAGCCCACTATATTGGGGCGAATCGGACACGAGAGGCTGGCATGAGACGACTTCTGGCTGCGACCGCCGCGATCACCCTGACGGTGATCGGGGTTCCGGCGAGCGATGCGCGGGCGGCGGGCGAGCGAACCGAAGCCGCCTCGCTGATCAAGTGGACCGCGTGCACCGAGCCCACCCTGCGCGTCCGCAAGGCGCAGTGCGGCTTCGTCGACGTGCCGCTGGACCACTCCCAGCCCAACGGCAGGAAGATCCAGATCGCGGTGTCCCGGATCAAGCACACCGTGCCCGCGGCCAAGTACCAGGGCGTCATGCTGGTCAACCCGGGCGGTCCGGGGGCCAAGGGGCGCGGGCTGTCCGTGCTGGGCTCGCTGGTGCCGGACGGGGCCGGGGCGGCCTACGACTGGATCGGGTTCGACCCGCGCGGCGTGGGCGCCAGCAAGCCGTCGCTGACCTGCGACAACGACTACACCGGGTACAACCGGCCGGCGTACGTGCCGACCACGGCCAAGCTCGAGAAGACGTGGCTCAAGCGCACCGAGGCGTACGCGCGGGCCTGCGCCCAGGCCGGCGGTGACCTGCTCGACCACGTCAAGACGCTGGACACGGTCCGCGACATGGACCTGATCCGCTACGACCTGGGCGCCCGGCAGATCAACTTTTACGGCTTCTCGTACGGTACGTATCTGGGCCAGGTCTACGCCACGCGCTACCCCGAGCGGGTCCGCCGGATGGTGCTCGACGGCGTCGTCAACCCGACCCGCGTCTGGTACGACTCGAACCTCGACCAGGACCGGGCGTTCGACCGCAACATGCAGGTCTACTTCGGCTGGCTGGCCGAGCACGACCGGGTGTTCCGCCTCGGCAAGACGACCCGGGCCGTACGGGACCGCTTCTATGACGAGCAGCAGCAGCTGACCCGGCGGCCCGCGGGCGGGGTGATCGGCCCGTCCGAGCTGACCGACATCTTCCTGCAGGCCGGCTACTACACGTTCGGCTGGGCCGACATCGGCCGCGCCTTCAGCGCCTGGGTGCGCGACGGTGACGCGAGCGCGCTCAAGCGGCTCTACGACACCAACAACCCGCCGGGCAAGGACGCCGACAACAACTACGCGATGTACCTCGCGACCCAGTGCACCGACGCGCCCTGGCCCAAGAGCTGGACCAAGTGGACCGCCGACAACTGGGAGGTGCACCGCAAGGCGCCGTTCGAGACCTGGGCCAACGCCTGGTACAACGCGCCCTGCCGCACCTGGGGGGCGCCCAGCGGCATCCCGGTCACGGTCTCCGGCGAGACCGTCCCGCCGATCCTGCTGATCAGCGAGACGCTGGACGCGGCCACCCCGTTCACCGGCAGCCTCGAGGCGCGCAAGCGGTTCCCGCGCTCGGTATTGGTCGAGGGTGTCGGCGGGACGACCCACTCGGGATCGCTCTACGGCAATCGGTGCGTGGACGGCACCATCGCCGACTATCTGGCCACCGGCAAGTTGCCGGACCGCCAGGACGGCGAGCGTTCGGACAAGCGCTGCAAGCCGATCGCACCGCCCGAACCGGTCGTCGCCGACGCGGTCAAGAGCAAGAAGGCACCGGAGCGGCTGGAGCTGCAAAGGCTCATCGTCGGAAAGTGATCACACTCACGGCCCCCGCCGAAAGGCGGGGGCCGTTGGCTATGATCGATCACGCGAAGGGGAGTAGCTCCCAATGTCGCGGTCGACATACTGATCCTCCCGAGGGTCCGGCCGCGCGGCCTCGGTCCCCCCCGAGGCGAGCGAGACCTTCGACCATGGCTGTTGAGAAACGGCCGGGTCGAAGCCGCCCCTGCGCCACTTCTTCCCGGTCGTCTGGTTACCGGGAGAAATTTCTGTGGAAGGCTTCCTCGTCGCGACGGCGGTCAGCTTCGCCGTCATTTTCGTGGCCGAATTGGGCGACAAGTCCCAGCTCATGGCCCTGACGTTCGCGACCCGATTCAAAATGATCCCGGTGCTGATCGGCATCACCGTGGCCACCGCGATCGTGCACCTGGTGTCGGTGGGCATCGGCTACGGCCTCGGCGCGACCCTGCCGACCGGCTGGATCAACCTGGTCGCCGCCCTGGCCTTCCTCGCCTTCGGCGCCTGGACGCTGCGCGGCGACAAGCTCACCGACGACGAGAAGACCAAGGCCGAACGCAGCACGGGCTCGGCCATCCTGGCCGTCGGCGGCGCGTTCTTCCTGGCCGAGCTGGGTGACAAGACCATGCTGGCGACGATCACGCTGGCCACCCAGTACGGCTGGTTCGGCACCTGGCTGGGCTCGACCGTCGGCATGGTCGCGGCCGACGCGCTCGCCATCGTGGTGGGCCGCATGCTCGGCCGGCACCTGCCCGAGAAGGCCATCAAGTACGGCGCGGCCGCGCTCTTCGCCATCTTCGGCATCTGGCTGCTCGTGGAGGCGATCATCGAGCTGCGATAGTGACACCCGTGGAGCAGTATCGGGCGGAGCTGACCGCCGACATCACGTTCACCACCGGCGGTCGGCTGCAGGCCCAGGGTCTGCGGGTGGCGGTGCCGCATCTCGACGTCACCGAGGCCGACCTGGCCCGGATCCTGGTCGGCTCGCTCGGGCTGCGCGACGTCGAGCGGGTCGAGCTGCGCGACATCCGGACGTTCGCCGAGCCGGCTTCGTTCGGCCCGCCCGCGCCGCCGCGGCGGCGTTTCGTCGAGCTCAGCCACGTGATCACGGACGGGATGGTCACCTATCCGGGCCTGGCCGCGCCGGTCATCACCGCCCATCTGACCTGGGAAGATTCCCGGCCCCAGTACGCCCCGGGCACCGAGTTCAGCCTCGACCGGATCGAGATGCTGGGGCAGACCGGCACCTACCTCGACACCCCACGGCACCGTTATGTGGGCGGCACCGACCTGGCCGGGGTGAGCCTGGAACGGCTGGCCGACCTGCCCGCCGTCGTGGTGCGGACGGCCGGCAGCGGTCGCCGGGCGGTCACCGAGGCCGACCTCGAGCCGCTGGCCGTCGCCGGGCACGCCGTGCTGCTGCACACCGGCGGCGACCGTGGCTGGGGCACACCGGAATACGGGGCCGACGCGCCCTATCTGACCGGGGAGGCGGCCGCGCTGCTGGTCGAGCGGGGTGCCGCCCTGGTCGGCATCGACTCGGTCAACATCGACGACAACACGGTGGCCGCCGGGGGCGAACGACCCGCGCACACCGTGCTGCTCGCGGCCGGCATCCCGATCGTCGAACACCTCACCGGCCTCGAGGAGCTTCCCCCGCACGGTGCCCGGTTCACCGCCGCCCCGCCCCGGATCGTCGCCTTCGGCACGTTTCCCGTACGCGCGTACGCCCAGGTGCCGTACTACGAGCCGCACGACCACACCCGCTCGGCCGGCTGGCAGCCGGCTGGGTGATCCCGCGAAAACGCCTCATCTGCCGCCGGAAACCGCCGATTATCGTGATGTGACCGCCTACCCCCAGCGGCCCGTCACTCCGGCCGACCCCGATCAGCCGCCGGACGCGGACCGGCCGCTCTCCGCCGGCCCGCGTGCCTTCAACGGCCCCACCGAGGTGGCGATCGCTCAGGCCGCCACGCTCTTCGAACAGCTCGAGCTCGAACAGGCCGTGGCCACGCTGCTGCCCGTGCTCAAGACCGACCCCGGCGCGCGCGAGGGCTGGATCCTGCTGGCCCGGCTGCGGCTGGCCCTCGACGAGGCGGAGGGCGCCCTCGACGCGGCCGACCACGCCATCCAGCTCGACGCCGGTGAACCGCGGCCGCTCGCCCTGTCGAGCCGGGCGCTGACCGTGCTCGGCCGGCACGAGGACGCCGTCACCATGGCCTACCGCGCGGTCATCGCCGACCCGCGGAACGCGCTCTGGCACGACCGGGTCGCCTGGGCCCTGCTCGCGGCCGACCGGCACTACGCGGACGCCGAGCAGGCCGCCCGTACGGCGATCGGCCTGGACCCGACCGAAGCGCACTACTACTACACCCACGGCGTGACGCTGGAGTCCCTCGGCCACACCGACCAGGCCCGGCAGGCGCTGCTCACCTCGCTGCGGATGGAGCCGGAGAACCCGGTCGCCCAGCACCACCTGGCCGTGCTGAACGGCGAGGCCGCGCCCGCGCCCGAGGCCCGTAAGCGCGGCTGGAAGCTGTTCGGCCGCAAGAGCTGATCAACGGCGCTGCCGGCGGCGGATCACCAGCCACACCAGCCAGCCCAGGCCGATGATGAAACCGAAGCTGATCAGGCGGTAGAGCACGACCGCGGCCACCGCGTACGAGCTGACCAGGCCACCGGCGATCAGGCCGAGCACCAGCGCGGCGTCGACCACACCCAGCCCACCGGGCACGATCGGCACACTGGCCGCGGCCATCCCGGCGCAGTAGGCGATGACCAGGCCGACCGGGTTGATCTGCCCGGCGCCCACGGCCACGCAGCAGAGCCACAGGCAGAGCGCGTCGAACAGCCAGTTGAGCAGGGCCAGCACCACCGCGACGGCAAAGCTGGCCGGGTGCACCCGGACCTCGCGCAGCTGTTCGACGAAGCCCAGCAGCCGGTCGTGACCGTGCTCGGGCGGCCGCCGGCGCACCCGGTTGACCCCGCCCAGCACGGCCCGGACCGGGCGGTCGAGCAGTTGCGGGTGTTCGGCCAGCTGGCGTACGCCGAAAGCGACCACCACCGCGCCCACGCCGTAGAAGACCAGGGTGTGCCAGCTGCCGGTGTTACGCGCCAGCAGGCCGCCGACCGCGCCGATCACCACCAGCGCGCCCGTCGAGAGCACCCCGCTGAGCGCGACACACCAGGACGCCACCGCGGCGGAGGCGCCGAAACGGCGCAGCTGCTGGAAGTTGAACGTGGTCGAGAAGACCGGGCCGCCGGGCAGGGTGGCGCTCAGCGAATGGGCCGCGTACGCGGTGGCCACGTGCCGGCGGATGCTGATCCGGGTGCCGGCGCCGCGCAACAGGGCCCGCTGCATGCGCGCGTACGTACCCATCGAGGCCAGCTCGGCGGCGACCGCGGCGGCCACCCAGTTCCAGTGCGGCGCGCGCAGCTGGGTCACCGCGCCGACCAGCGCCGGCCAGCCCAGCACCAGTTCGACGCCCAGAACGGCGACGACGAGGGCGGCCACGGCGGGGCCACGCCGCCACCACGGTGGCAGCCCGGTCGTGGGCCGGGCGGTCTGCTGCTGCACGGCCATCTAGATCATGCTTCCACTCCCGGCCGGGCGGCGCCGGGGTTCAGCGGGTGTAAGCGAGCAGATCCAGACCGCGTACGGAGGAAGGCTCTTCCGCCTGCACCTTCAGAGCGTTGCCGGAGTCGAAGAGCGACAGCATGGTCTTGCCGTCGTTCTCGGTGCGTACGAGCAGGTTGCCCTCGGGGTCGAAGACCGCTCCGACCACGGTGCCGGCCACCGGCAGCACCGCCAGATCGCCGGTCGCCGTGTCGACCACCGCGTCGGCCGTGTCGGTGCCGGTCGTGCTCTCGCCGGTCGACTGCAGGGGAACGGTCACCCGGCGGCCGGTGGCATCGACGCTGGTCGGCTTGCACGCGGCCAGCTCGTCCGGGTTGTCCTGCAGCTGCCGGTCGCCCAGCACGGGCACCGACGCGCTCGTCCCGTCCTCGCTCCCGGCCACCTTGAGCCCGCAGTAGGAGGTCGCGTAGACCAGCGTGCTGCCGTCGCCCGACCAGCGGAAATGCTGGCCCGAGGCGAGCGGCTCGGGCAGTGCGGTGATGGCGCCGGACTCCAGGTCGAGCACGCCCGGGGAGGAGGCGGCGGCCACCAGCAGGCGTCCGCCCTCGGGCGACCAGACCGGCGCCTGGCTGGACGCCTGGACATCGCTGGCCACCTGCTTCACCTCGCCGTCGGACGAGTTGACCATCAGCTTGCCGTCGGTGACATAGGCGATGCGCAGGCCGTCGGGCGAGATGCCGACCGACGACGGCGCGTTGGACAGGACGACCTGGCTGCGGCCCCGCCCGGGCGACATGCGCACGACGTCGGGGTTGCTGCCCCGGCCGGTGTAGAAGACGTGCCCGGGCAGGTCGGCCAGCGTGCGGGACTTCGGCTTGACCGTCGGCGGGGCCTGGGCCGGGCCACCGTGGTGCCGAGAAGGCCGCCCGGCCGAGCCGGAGGACTGTTCGGTCGTCTCGGTCGGCTCGGCCCCCGGGCTCTCGGCGGTCGCCGCCGCCGACGGTGAGGACGACCACGACGGTTGCGGTGCGCCCGCGACCGGGATGTTCTGCTGCTTGGAGTTCGGGATCTGCCACAACCCGCTGCCCAGCGCGACGAGCACCAGCACGGCGGCGCCGGTGCCGATCGCCGTCTCCTTGCGGGCGATCCGGCGGGAGCGGTGCATCGCCCGGTCGTACATGTCGGTGGGCTCGGCGACGTCGGCGAGATCGCGCAGCGAATCCCGGAGCCGGTCGTGCTCGGCGGTCATCGGCCCGCCTCCGGCACCTCGGTCAGCACGGACAGGTCGGGCAGCAGGGCGCGGAGCCGGTCGAGGGCGCGGGCGGTCTGGGTCTTCACCGTGCTGACCGAGACCCCGAGCAACTGGGCCGACTCGGCCTCGGTGTGATCCTCGAAGAAGCGCAGCACGATCACCGCGCGCTGCTTGGGGCTGAGGGTGAGCAGGGCGCGACGCAGCACGAGCCGCTCGACGGCGGCGTCGGCGTGGTCGTCGGCGCCCGGACTGCGGTCGGGCTCGAAGTCGGCCGGCAGCACCTCGGCGACCTTGGGACGGCGCCAGAACGACACCTGAGCGTGGTACATGACCTTGCGCGCGTACGCCTCGGCATTCTCCACCCGCTCGAGGCGTTGCCAGGCCCGGTGGGTGCGGGCGAGCGCCTCCTGCACCAGATCCTCGGCGAGGTGCTGATCACCGGTCAAAAGGTACGCCGAGCGCAACAACGCGTGTGTCCGCGTGCGGACGAACTGCGCGTAGTCGGCCTCACGGGCGTCCATTCGAAGGTGTCCGTTCGAGGTGTCGAGGGAGACGTGAGCGTACCCAGGCGGCTCAACCACCGCACTGCCGGTCACGTCCACCCCTCTCCACCCGTCCGACGCCGGGCGATGCCACCCCGTGTGGGCACCGACCTGCATCTTCGCCGCGCGATGCCACCCCGTGTGGGCACCGATCAGCGCATATCTAGACGCCGGATCGGCGCCCCGTGGTCGACAGCCGAACGGTCGATTTAGACCCTCCCCCGAACGGTTACCCCGGGCGGATTCGCGGGTAGCGTCGACGTGGTGCGCGCCCGACGCGCCCGGGACGGAGGACCCGCATGGCACGCCCTCGCATCGTCATCGTCGGAGCTGGGTTCGCCGGCTTCACCGCGGCCCGGGAGCTGACCCGGCTGTCCCGTGGTGGCGCCGAGATCGTCCTGGTCAACCCGACCGACTACTTCCTCTATCTGCCGCTGCTGCCCGAGGTCGCGGCGGGCATTCTCGAACCGCGGCGGGTCACCGTGTCGCTTCAGGCCACGCTGCCGGGCGTACGGCAGGTGCTCGGTCAGGTCGACGGTTTTGATCTGGACCATCGCCGGATCACCTATCGCGACCCCGAGGGGCGGGCCGGCTCGCTCGGCTATCACCGTCTGGTCATCGCGGCCGGCAGCGTCAACAAACTGCTGCCGGTGCCCGGCGTGACCGAATACGCGCACGGCTTCCGCGGCATCCCCGAGGCGCTCTATCTGCGCGACCACATCACCCGGCAGATCGAGCTCGCGGTCAACGCCCCGACCGAGGCAGAACGGCGGGCCCGGTGCACTTTCGTCGTGGTCGGCGCCGGCTACACCGGCACCGAGGTGGCGGCGCAGGGGGTGCTGTTCACCGAGGCGCTCGCGGCCCAGCGTGAGGAGTTGCGCGGCAAGGTGCGCTGGCTGCTGCTCGACACGGCCGACCGGTTGTTGCCGAGCCTCGACGAGCGGCTGAGCGTCGCCGCCGACGAGGTGTTGCGGGAGCGTGGGGTCGAGCTGCTTCTGCGTACGAGCGTCAAGGAAGCCACAGAGGACGGTGTGCACCTGTCCACCGGCGACTTCGTGCCGACCCGCTCACTGATCTGGTGCGTCGGTGTGCGGCCGGATCCGGTGGTCGAGGGCACCGGGCTGCCCCTGAAGAGCGGGCGGGTGGTGGTCGACGAATACCTCAACGTCCCCGGTCACCCCGATGTCTACGCGATCGGCGACGCGGCCGCGGTGCCCGACCTGACCCGGCCGGGCGAGATCACCGGGATGACGGCGCAGCACGCCACCCGTCAGGGCACCGCCGTGGCGAAGAACATCGCGGCCTCGTACGGGCAGGGTCGTCGTCGCCCCTATCGGCATCACGATCTGGGTTTCGTCGTCGACCTGGGCGGGCTCGACTCGGCCGCCAACCCGCTCGGCGTACCGCTGAAGGGTCTGCCCGCCAAGGTCGTGACGCGGGGATATCACCTGCTCTCGATGCCGGGCAACCGGGTGCGGGTGGCCGCGGACTGGTTGCTCGACGCCGTGCTGCCCAAGCAGGGGGTCCAGTTGGGGCTGGTGCCGGGTGACGCCGTCCCCCTCGACAGCGCATCACCCGAGACCGAAAAAAGAGATTAGTCCATAATTGGGTATGCGCTCATGGTGGTTCGCCGGGCTGGTGGTCGCCGCTGTCGTCGCCGTCGGCACACCGGCCCGGGCCCAGGAGGATCCGCCGACGCTGATGGCCCGGTACGTCTTCAACGGCTCGATCCTCGACACCTCGGGCCGCGGCCACGGCCTGCACGTGGTCTCGGGGCACGGGGGAGTCGTACGGCAGATAGCGCACGGAACCGGCACGGCGGTCCTCTTCCCGCCACACTGCCTGCAGAAGATCTGCCCGCACGCGGCGTTGCAGACCCCGTCGACGGCCGGCCTCAACCCGGGGCGGCGCGACATCGCGTACGGTGCCGACGTCTTTCTGCGCCCGACGTGGACCAGCAAGGGCCAGAACGTGGTGCAGAAGGGCTACTCGACCCGCGGCAGCCAGTGGAAGCTGCAGGTCGACGGCGTCGCCGGGCGTCCCAGTTGCGTGCTGGTGGGCGACCGGATGCCGCGGATCCGGATGGTCACCAGCCCGGTCACGGTGGCCGACGGGCGCTGGCACCGGGTCCGCTGCGCGCGGATCGGCGGCACCCTCTCGGTCTGGGTCGACAACGTGCTGCGCGGCCGGATCCGGATCCCGGCCCGGCTCTCGATCACCAACAACCGCCCGCTGAGCATCGGCGGCAAGGGCGCCTACTACGACAACGACCAGTTCAACGGCGCCCTCGACAACATCTGGGTCCGGGTCGGTTAACTGCCGTTGAGCCCCGCGGAGACCGCGTTCAGCAGGTCGGCCTGGGGGGTGTCGCCGGAGAGCTCCCATGCGAACGCCCCGCCGAGCGCCTTGCTGCGGGCGTACGCCATCTTGCCCTTGATCGTCTGCGGGGTGTCGTAGGACCACCACTGATCGCCGCAGTGCGCGTACGCCGTGCCGTCCACCGTGCCGGTCGGCGGGCAGCGCTTGACCAGGAACTCGTAGTCCTCGAGCCCCTTCTCGTAGCGTCCGGCGGCCGGGCCGGTCGCGTCGCCGCCGGGCTCGGCGCTGGTCACCCCGGCCCACCCGCGGCCGTAGAAGCCGATGCCCAGCAGCACCTTCGACGGCGGGACACCGAGCGTCAGCAGCTTCTCCACGGTGGCCGTGGTGGCACTGAGCGGTGAATGCGGCGCGGTCTTCTCCACCTTCTTGACGTCGGCGCCGCCCGCCCCGAAGTAGTCGTAGGTCATCGCACTCAGCCAGTTCGCCGACTCCGACGCGGCCCGGTAGTCGGCCGCGTCCAGCTTGGCGCCGTCGGCCGGGACCGCGGCCGTGATCAGCGCATCGGCACCGAACGCCGTGCGCAGCGGAGTCAGTAGCCGGCTCAGGGCCTCGCGACCGCTCTTGTCGCAGGTCTCGCCACAGGCGTTCGGATACTCCCAGTCGACGTCGATGCCGTCGAACACGCCGTCCCATCGTGGGTCGGTGACCAGGTCGTGGCACGACTTCGCGAAGGCCTCGGGGTCGCGCGCGGCCGCGGTGAAGCCCGCCGATCCGGTCCAGCCGCCGAACGACCACAGCACCTTGAGCCCCGGGTGCTCGGCCTTGAGCTTGCGGAGCTGGCCGATGTTGCCACGCAGTGGGGTCTTGGCCTCATCGGCGACACCGTCCACGCTCCGGCCCGCCTCGATCGGCTTCTCGTAGTCGGCCCAGCGGTCGGAGGCGGTGCACGTGCCCCCGTCGACCTTGCCGAAGGCGTACAGCAAATGGGTCAGTTTGGCCGCGGTCCCGCTCGTGTCGAGATCTTTCACCTGGAAGTCACGGGCGTAGACACCCCAGTTGGTGAAGTAGCCGACCACCTTCGCCGGAGTGTCGGGCGCGGGCACCGGCGCCGGTGACGGGGAGTCACAGCCGGCCAGGCCGAGCAGAATAAGGATGATCAAGGCGAATCGGGCGCGCACCGCTCCGAAGCTATCCGGACGGGACAAGCGCGCCACAAATGATCACTCGTCCGGGTGTATCCAAAGGGGCTGTGCCATTGTTTGGCAGTGGCCATCAGCCCGCACGAACCCCCTGTCGCCCCGATGCTCCGGAGCTGGCGGGCCGAGCTGCGTGTGCTGCTGAGCTGGCGGCGCATCCTCAACCGGCTGCGGGCCGTGCTGCGCAGCGCCGTGGTGACCTTCGTCGTGCTCACCGTGACGCTGTGGCTGATGCCGGGGGTCGAGAGCAACGACATCATCGACACCCTGGGCCTGGTCGCGATCGTGGCCGGCGTGGGGGCCGTGCTGCGTCCACTGCTGCTGCTGGGCATCACCGTGCTCGGCGGGTGGGGCGCGATGCTGCTCGGCGTGATCGCCCAGATCGTGGTGATCGTGGTCGCGCTCGAGCTCGACCCGGCCAACCGGATCAGCGGCCTGCCCTCCCTGGTGATCACCGCGATCCTGGCCATCGTGTTCGCCGCGATCGTCGACTGGATGGCCGACAGCGGCACCGACGACACGTTCGCCCGCGAGGCCCGGCGGCTCATGCGCGGCGTGCGCCGCCGTCAGGCCCGGATCGCCGGCGGCCCGTTCCTCACCTTCCGCCGGCCACCTCCGGGCACCGAGCCGGGCCTGCTCATGGTGCAGCTCGACGGTCTGTCGGAGCCGGTGCTGCGGTGGGCCGTACGGGCCGGCAACCTGCCCACGCTGGGCCACTGGCTGCGCTCGGGCAGCCACACGATGCGCGGCTGGCACACCGGCCTGCCCTCGACCACGCCCGCCTCGCAGGCCGGCATCCTGCACGGCGCGACCCGGCAGATCCCGGCGTTCCGGTGGTTCGAAAAGGACACCGGCCAGCTCATGGTGACCAACCGCCCGCGCGACGCGGCCGTGCTCGAGCCCCGGCTCAGCGACGGCCGCGGGTTGCTGCGCGACGGCGGGGTCAGCATCGGCAACGCGTTCAGCGGGGATGCCGCGGTCAGCCTGCTCACCGTGAGCCACGCGGCGCTGCCGGGCCGGTCGGCGCGGGGGTGGGCGGCGTTCATGGCCTCCCCGTACGGCTTCACCCGCGCCCTCGTGCTGGGCGTCGGCGAGGTCATCACCGAGTTGCACCAGGCTCGCCAGCAGCGCCGCCGCAACCTGCAGCCCCGGGTCAGCCGCTCCGGCGCGTTCCTGGCCCTGCGCCCGGCGTCGATGCTGCTGCGCGACGTGAACGTCTCGCTGATCGCCGAGCAGATGGCCCGCGGCGCCCCGGCCATCTATTGCGACCTGGTCGACTACGACGAGGTCGCCCATCACGCCGGTCCGGCCCGCCCCGAGTCGATGCGCCAGCTCGAGAGCCTCGACCGCATGCTCGGCGTGCTCGAGCGGCTGGCTCCCGAGGCGGCCCGCCGCTATCACCTGGTGGTGCTCTCGGATCACGGGCAGAGCCAGGGCGCGACGTTCCGCCAGCGTTACGGCGAGAGCCTGGACGAGGTGGTCGAGCGCTTCTCGGCCGGTGACGAGGCCGAGGCCCCGGCGGTGCCCTCCGAGTCCGACGCCGCCGATCTGCCCCCGCACCCGGTCGCCCCCCTTCTCGTCGTCTCGTCGGGCAACCTGGCGCTGCTCTATCTGACCCGCTTTCCCGAGCGGCTCGACCGGGCCGCGATCGACCGGGAATATCCGCGCCTCATCCACGGCCTGGCCGCGCATCCCGGGGTCGGTCTGGTGATCGTGCGCGACCACGACGGGCCGGTCGCGATCGGCACGTCCGGCAGTCACCGCCTGAGCGACGGCCAGATCCAAGGCATAGACCCTTTGCTCCCGTACGGCCCACGCGCGCGCCACGACCTGCTGCGTCACCAGGAGGCCGAGCACGTGGGCGACCTCGTGCTGATCAGCTGTGTCGACCCGGTGACCGAGGAGGTCGCCGCGTTCGAAGAGCTGGTCGGTTCGCACGGTGGACTGGGCGGCTGGCAGACCGAGGCCGTGCTGGTGCACCCGGCTCGCTGGCCGGTCACCGAGCCCCACCTCGACGGCCCGGACGCCGTGCATCATCAACTGGTCGAGTGGCTGGCCATGCTGGGTCTGCGCACCCGCAGCCTCGAGCTCGAGCACGAGGCTCCGCACGAGCTTTTCGATTCACAGGATGTACCGAGACTTTCCCGGACGCATGACGGTTAAGACCTTGTGCCACGTTTCGCGTTGATTGTCCTAGCCCTGCTCGCCTCGCTCCTCCCGGCGTCCGCCGCGCCGGCCGCTCCGTCCGCCCGCTCGACCACGCCCACCTTCAACGGCAGCGTCTACGCGATCACGCACCGCGGTGCGACGACCTATGTCGGCGGCTCGTTCACCTCGGCCAAGGCGGGCGGCCGGACCTATCCCCGGGAGCGGCTGGCCGCCTTCGACTCGCGTACCGGCGAGCTGCTCGACTGGGCGCCCAGCGCCGACGGCGTGGTCCGGGCCCTGGCCGCCACCGACGACAGCGTCTATGCGGCCGGCGACTTCCACGCCGTCAGCGGCGAGGCCCGGGACTCCCTGGCCCGTCTGCACCCCACCAACGGCACCGTGCGTTCCTGGAAACACACCCTTTCCGGTACGCCGTACGCGCTCGCCACCGGCAACGGCCGGCTCTATCTGGGCGGCAGCTTCACCCAGGTCACCGGCGAGAAGCGCAGCAACCTGGCCGCCTTCTCGCTGACCACCGGCAAGCTCGACAAGCTCTGGCACCCGGTCGCCGACGGCACCGTGCACGCGATCGCGGTCACCGGCTCGCGGGTCTATCTCGGCGGCGGCTTCCACATCGTCGGCGCCCTCAAGGGCACGCTGCGGCTGGCCACGGTCAACGGCACCAGCGGGGTGCCCGACGCCAAGTTCAAGCCGCGGGTGCCGGCCGAGGTCCGCGCGATCGCGCTCGACCCGACCGGGGTGCACGTGGCCACGGCCGGGCAGGGCGGCCGGGCCATCTCCTACAGCTACACCGGGGCGATGCGCTGGCAACGCGTCTTCGACGGGGACGCGGCGGCGATCGTGACCACGGGCGGCATCACCTATGTCGGCGGGCACTTCGACAACGCCTGCCTGACCGAGCGCAACGGTGACAAGGGTGGCTGCGTGGACGGAGCCCGGCCGCGTCTGAAGTTCGCCGCGGTGACCGACAAGGGTCAGCTCGCCGCCTGGGCACCGGCCGGCAACGGCGTGGTCGGCGTTCGCGTGCTCAGCGTCAACCACGTGGCCGGCACGATCGAGGCCGGAGGCGATTTCACCACGATCGACGGTCGTGATCGGCATCGCTTCGCCGCGTTCTGATCCGGTTCTAGACTGCGGCGCATGACCGCGCCCCGATCCGTGGCACCGACCGTCGAGTCCCAGGCGGTGCTGGCTCCGCTCACCGACGCCGCCATCTTTCTCGTGGCCACCGTCCGCCCGGGCGGCGAGCCGGCCGTCCGGGATCTGCTCGAAGACCTGAGCGGCCTGCAGCGGACGGTCGGCTTCCGTCTGCCCGCGGCCCAGTTGTCGTGCGTCACCGGCATCGGGGCCGACCTGTGGGACCGCCTGTTCACCGGTCCGCGCCCGCCCGGGCTGCACCGGTTCCGGGCCTGGACCGGTCCGGCCCACAGCGCGCCCTCCACCCCCGGTGACCTGCTGTTCCACATTCGGGCCGGGCAGATGGACGTCTGCTTCGAGCTGGCCGCCAAGATCGCTGGGCGGCTGCGCGACGCGGGCGACATCGTCGACGAGACGCACGGCTTCAAATACTTCGACGAGCGCGACCTGCTCGGCTTCGTCGACGGCACCGAAAACCCGACCGGCGCCAAGGCGATGGACGCGGTGCTGATCGACGACGGTCCCTTTCAGGGCGGCACCTACGTGCTCGTGCAGAAATACGTGCACGACCTCGAGGCCTGGAACGCGCTCAAGGTCGAGGAGCAGGAGGCCGCGATCGGCCGCACCAAGCTCGACAACGTCGAACTCGACGAGAAGGCGCCGAACTCGCACGTCGCGCTGAACACGGTCGAAGACCCGGACGGCAACGAGCTCAAGATCCTGCGCGACAACATGCCGTTCGGGTCGGTCAAGGAGGGCGAGTTCGGCACCTACTACATCGCCTACGCCGCCACCCCCGACGTGCCCGAGCTCATGCTGCGCCGCATGTTCCTGGGCGACCCCTACGGCACGTACGACCGGATCCTGGACTTCTCGACCGCGGTGACCGGATCGCTGTTCTTCGTGCCGACCGCCGACTTCCTCGACGACCTGCCGGGCTGACCGTTTTAACCGAGCAGACGGGCAAGATCGAAAAGCGTTTCCAGCCGTACGTCGCCGTCGAGCCCCCGCAGTGCGGCCGTGCGCGCGCCCGCGGCCCGTCCGGCTTGGAGTCCCACCTCGGCGTCCTCGACCACCAGGCAGTCGGCCGGGTCGACCCCGAGCAGCTCGGCCGCCCGCCGGTAACCCTCCGGGTCGGGCTTGCCGGCCGCGATGTCGTCGGTCGTGACCAGCACCGGCGCCTCGATGCCGGCCGCACCCAGCCGCGCCTTGGCCAGCCGGGTGTCGGCGCTGGTGACCACGGCCCACGGCAGGCCGCGCCGGGTGAGCAGCGCGAGCAGTTCCGGCGCGCCCGGCGTCGGGTGCACGTCGGAAAGGTCGTCGTACTGCAGCTCGAGCTGACGGGCCGACGCCACGGCCCGGGCGCCCTCGTCGAGATGGGGCAGAAGTTTCCGTACGGTCGTCGCGCTCGGGCTGCCGTGCGCCATCTCGTACGCCTGGTGGCCGTCGACGCCGTATTCGGACGCCCACGACAGCCATGAGCGCAGCACCGCACCGTCGGAGTCGACGAGCGTGCCGTCCATGTCGAAGAGGATCGCCCGGACGGTCGCCACGTTGATATCGCTCACCTAAAGCCTCCACAGGTCGTGCATAGTCCGCCCGCCCAGTCTCCTAGGTAGCCCCGACACTTCCCGAGGAGACCCACGAAATGACCATCGACGACCGATCCACGCAGAGCTGGCGCCCGGCCCACGCCGAGGGTGCGCCGCCGGCCTGGACCCCGCCCCCGTCCGGTCCTCAGCCGGAAACGCCGCGCCCGCGTAAGGCCAAGCTCGCCGCAGCTGGGGCACTCGTGGCGGTCGCGGTGGCCAGCGCCGGCGTAACGGCGGGAGTGATGGCCGCGACCGGCGGCTCTTCGTCCGCTACTACCGCCCAGGGCCCGGGCGGCGGCGGTTTCGGTCAGGGCGGCCCAGGCGGCGCGATGGGCGGCGGCACGACCACCACGTCGATCCACGGCGAGTACACGACCTCCGAGGGCACGACGATGCTGACCCAGACCGGCACCGTGTCGGCCGTGAGCAGCGACTCGATCACGGTCAAGAGCACCGACGGCTACAGCAAGACCTACGTCATCACCAGTTCCACCACCGTCGACAACGGGGCCGACGCGATCGCCGACGTCGAGACCGGCCACACCGTGCAGATCGTGGCCACCAGCGCCGACTCGACCGCCACGGCCACCACGATCACCGACACCGACATCGCCTCCACCACCCAGCAGGGCGGCGGCGCCCCCGGCGGCAACATGCCGGGCGGCCAGGCCCCGGGCGGCGCCGGCGCCTGATCGCCGGTTGTGGGGACGATCTACCGTCCTACTCATGCAGATCGATACGCTCCGGTCGGGGTGGCCGGAGCAGATCCTGAGTGGGCGCTACTCGTTCCGCACCCGGCGGCGTGACGATCTCGAGGAGATCTTCGACAACCTGATCCGCGAGATCAGCTTCGACGTCGCCGACCAGCGGACCGAGAAGCAGCTGCACCTGCGGATCGGCGGCCGGTCGGTGATGGCCGTGTTGCAGCACACCGGCGGATTCTGGCCGCACATGCCCCGCGGTCCCAAGGTCTACCACCTCGATCCGCCCGGCCCGCTGCTGACGCTGATCCAGCACGACCGGCCGACCCGGCCCATGAACCCGCCGTCCGGGCTGCTCGGCCTGGTCGACCGGGCCGCTGCCGTGCGCACCCGTTCCGACTGGCGGGAGGTCGTCTCCTGGACCCGGTCGGCCGACGTGCTCGACAACCGGCTCGACATGGTGATCGGCCGGATCGAGCGGACGGACGGGGTGTTCGAACGCTCCCACACACAGATCTACGACCCGTCGGGCCGGTTGGTCGGCCTCATGCGCGAGTCGGTGGCGTCGACCGTGCGCGGCTGGCTGCCGATGAACACCCGTCTCGAGGCCAAGCGGTTGACGTTCACCGTCGACGGCCGGCCGGTCGCGCGGATCCGGCAGCGGTTCCATTTCTGGTACGACGAGTTCGAGTTCGACGTCTCCCGGCTGGCCGGCCGGCTCGACCCGCGCCTGGTGCTGGCCTGCGGTGTCCAGCAGCTCGCGCACTACAGCACATGGTGAGCGCCGAGGTCCGGGCCGCCTGGCCGGAACAGGTGCTCACCGGGACGTACCACTTCCGTACGCGACGTCGCGACCAGTTCAACGTCGGCGTCGACGAGGTGGTCTGGCGAGCGACCGACGGCCTGGTCCGGCGGAGGAGCCCCGAACAGCTGCTCCTGTGGGCCGGCGGCCGGCCCCTGATGGCCGTGATGCGGGAGTCGGGCAAGTACTGGTCGGGTCTGCCCGAGGGCCCGCTGCTCTACAACCTCGCCCCGGCCGGCGCCACCCTCATCGTGGCCCACCGCAAGCAACACCACTACGACGTCCTCGACAACCGGCTCGGCCTGGTGGTCGGCCGGCTCGAGATCGCGAACGGCCCGTTCGGCCGCGCCCGGACCCGGATCCTCGACCCGTCGGGCGACGAGGTCGCGTTGATGGAGGAGACCAGGCTGTCGAGCGTGGCCGACCATCTCGAGAACGCCGACCTGCTGTCGCGCAGCTGGACCAGGCGGCGTTTCCACTTCACCGTCGACGGTGAGCGGGTGGCGCACATCAAGCAGCGGTACAGCATGTGGCGCGCGGTGAAGTTCGAGTTCGACGTGCGCCGGCTGCGGGGCCGGGTCGACCCGCGGCTGATTCTGGCCTGCGGGGTGGAGGAGCTCAGCCGATACAGCACCTACTGATCGGCGCCCGCGTGGTGCGGGCGCCGATCGTCGGTTCGGCTCAGCGCTGGGCGGCGCGACGCCGGGTCGTGGCCGGGGCCGTCTCGACCACCGTGGCCGTCTTGCGCGGGGCTCGCGGGGTGCGGGGCGTGGCCGCGGCGGTGCGGGGCGTGGTGGCGGCGCTCCGCGGCGTGGTGGCGGCGGACGCGGCGGCCTTGCGCGCGGTCGAGCGGGCGGCGGTGGCGCGGGCCGTCTGCGGCTCGACCGGGGCCTCGACCTCGGCCGGAGCCTCGACGGCGGCCGAAACCGGCGCCGGAGCCGGGGGCACGACGGCGGGCAGCGCGGGGCTGACCGGTGCGGACGCGGCGGCGCGGTCCCGCTCCTTCTCCCGCTGGATCAGGTCGGCCAGCAGGCTCTTGCCGTACTTCGCCTCGAGCGAGGCGGCCTTGGTCTGCGCCTTTTCGGCCCGGGAAACGGCCTTCTTGTGGGCCTTGGTGAGGCGATCCTTGTCGCGGGCGGCGGTCTTGAGGGACCGCTTCAGCCGCTTGGCCTCGGCCTCGGCGTTGCGCAGCGCCTGCGTCTGCTGCCGGGTCAGGTCGGCGTTGGTGCTGAGCCGGTTGGCCAGCTCGGAAACAGTCGTCCTGGTCCGCTCCGCGGTGGCGTTCGCGGTGGCCGATTGGTCTCGGCGGCGGTCGAGCTGCTTGGTACTCACAGCGTCTCCTTCCGTTAAACCGTCATTCCTACCCGCGTCACCGCTCGGCAATCAAGAAGCTGTGTCCTCCATCGCTGCGGCATCGGTGCTGCTCCGGGCCTTGCGGCGCCGGATGTGCCGGACGTGCAGGACCACGTAGCCGCCGACGGCGAGGACGATGGCGGTGAGTGCGAACCACTTGTATTTGTGGGCGTGCTCGATGATTTCGACCAGGTGGGTGCCGAACAGATAGGCGACCGTGGTCCAGACGCCGACCCACAGTGCGGCGCCGATCGCGTTGTAGATCAGGAACGTACGCCAGGGCATCGCCGTGATGCCGGCGATCACGCCGTTCAGTTGGCGCAACCCGTCGATGAAGCGGGCGATCATCACGACCCGGCCGCCGCGCCGGGCGAAGAAGCCTTCGGCCCGAGCCAGCCGTTCCGGAGTCAGGAAGATGTATTTGCCCCAGCGCAGGGCGAGTTTGCGACCGCCGCGGACGCCGATCCAGTAGCCGATGTTGTCGCCCAGCACGGCGGCGACGAAGGCGATGGCGGCGACGGCGAAGATGTTCAACCGGCCCGCCCCGGCGTAGACCGCCGCGGCCACCATAATCGTCTGACCAGGAGCGGGGACGCCGAAGCTCTCGACCCCGATCACCCCGGCGACGGCGAAATAGCCCCAACGGTCGAGGATCGGGGCGACTCCGTGCAGGAATCCGGGTAGATCGGCAGGAGGTGGCATCGCCTCAACCGTAGCGGGGGCCGGGCCCGCGGACCTCTCGGAGTCACTACTGCGGTTGGTCCTTTGTACGGTGCAGGAGCCAATTGACCCCGTCGGTGTGAATCAGCGCGTACCGGTGCGACCCCGCGCGCCCGTGCAGAGTGAAGACGAACCGTTTGTCGTTCCGGTCCTCTTGCTCCCACCAACCGATGTCCGCGATCGATTTGTCCTGGTCGGTATAGGTGAGGTGATCGAGGTCGTGGTCGGGCACCGCGACGGCCAGCCGGTTGCGTCCCGGCTCGGTGGGCAGGCCGCGCGGCACCGCCCACGAGCGCAGCACCCCGTCCTCCTCGAGCCGCAGGTCGAAATGCGGCCGGGGCTTGCGGTGGTCATGCAGCACGAACGCGGGCTCCACGCTCGAACTGTAGGCGAGACCGCACCTCGGCCAAAGGCAGGTTCGGCAGCGTACGCCGCAGCCGCGCGATGCCCCGCAGGTCCTCGCGGGCGGTGGCCACGATGTCGACCTTGCTGTTCGGGTCGTCCACCCAGTCGACCGGCACCTCGTGCGTCCGCAGTCCGGCCCGCTCGGCCAGCACCAGCAGTTCGGTGTCGAAGAACCAGTTGGTGTCCTGCACCAGCGGCAGCACCTCGCGCGCGACCTCGGCCCGGATCGCTTTGAAGCCGCACTGCGCGTCGGTGAACCGGGCTCCCAGCGAGGCCCGCAGCAGCAGGTTGTAGCTGCGCGAGATGAACTCCCGTTTGGGCCCGCGCACCACTCGCGACCCGCGCCGCAGCCGGGACCCGATCGCCACATCGGAGTGCCCGGAGATCAGCGGGGCGATCAGCGGCAGCAGCGCGGCCAGGTCGGTCGACAGGTCCACGTCCATGTACGCGAGCACGGCCGCGTCCGAATTCAGCCAGGTGTATTTGAGCGCCCGGCCGCGGCCCTTCTGTGCCAGATAGACCGCGGTCACCTCGGGCAGCTCGACCGCGAGCCGGCCGGCGAT
This sequence comes from Paractinoplanes bogorensis, assembly GCF_018829635.1. Classification (GTDB taxonomy): domain Bacteria; phylum Actinomycetota; class Actinomycetes; order Mycobacteriales; family Micromonosporaceae; genus Actinoplanes; species Actinoplanes bogorensis. Next base: position 156,781 of record NZ_JAHKKG010000009.1, on the reverse strand, counting down.
CAGCGGGGTGTCGTCGGTGCTGGCGTTGTCCGCGACCGTGATGCGGAACGGGAACGGCGAGACCGCGAGCAGATAGTCGCGCAGGCGGCGCACGCTGCGCTCGACGTCGGCGGCTTCGTTGTAGACGGGGATGACGATGTCGACCACTGGGTTCATGCCGTCCACGATCGATCCCGCGACTTTCTTCAGGGTGTGGCAAAACTGTGCGCCCTCTGTGAAAGTGTCCGAATGGTCTCGCGATCCCCGCTCGCGCTCGGCGCCCTGGCGGCCGGCACGTTCGCGCTCGGCATGACCGAATTCGTCATCACCGGCCTGCTGCCCGAGATCGCCGCCGAGTTCAGCGTCTCGATCCCCACCGCGGGCCTGCTGATCTCCGGGTACGCCCTGAGCGTCGTCATCGGCGGACCGGTGCTCACCGCCGTGGTCGCCGGCCGGCGCCGCAAGCCGGTGCTGATCGCCCTGCTCGGCCTGTTCGTGGTGGGTAACCTGATGTCGGCCGTGGCCTCCGGGTTCGGCCTGATGATGGCCGGGCGGGTGGTGGCCGCGCTCTGCCACGGTTCGTTCATCGGCATCGCCACCATCGTCGCCGGTGACCTCGTGCGTCCCGACCGGCGCAGCAGTGCGATCGCGGCCATGCTCAGCGGCATCACGATCGCCAACGTGGCCGGGGTGCCGCTGGGCACGTTCCTGGGTCAGCAGCTGGGGTGGCGGGCCACGTTCTGGGCGATGGCGCTGCTCGGACTGGCGGCAGCGCTGGCGGTCGCGGCTTTCATCCCGGCCCGGGAAGCGCCGTCGGGAGCTCGCCCCCAGTGGGCCGCGTTCCGGGATTCGAGAGTCTGGCTGGCGCTCGGCATGACCGCGCTCGCGTTCGGTGCCGTCTACGCGCCCTTCACCTATGTGGCGCCGTTGATGACCGAGGTGGCCGGCTTCGGGTCGGGGGCGATGCCGTGGCTGCTCGTGCTCTTCGGGTTCGGCCTGGTGCTCGGCAACGTGATCGGGGCCCGGGCGGCCGACCACCGGCTGATGACCACGATCGTCGTCGCGTCGGTCGCCATGCTGGTCGTGCTGGTGCTGTTCGCCTTCACCTCGCACGCCCGCGGTCCGGCCGCCGTCACGCTGTTCGCGCTGGGCGTGGTCTCGTACGCCACCGTCCCCGGACTGACCACGCGGGTGATCACGGCGGCCGACAGTGACGCGCAGAACCTCATCGTGTCGTCGGCGGCGGTCTCGGCGTTCAACCTGGGGAACGCGGCCGGCGCTTTCCTGGGCGGCCGGGCCATCGCCGCCGGCTGGGGATACGACGCGACGCCGCTGGTCGGGGCCGCGATGGAGGTCGGCGCCCTGGTCCTGGCCGGGGTTCTGGTGCTGACCACCCGGATGAGACAGACCGGCCGTTCGGTGGAGGTGACCTGAGGGGGCGACTGCTTTGCTCGGTGGGTTTTGGCCGGTGCCAAGGAAGGCAGTCATGTCCCGTCGCAAGGTGGCGATCACCGCGCTCATCAGTGCCGTGGTCGTGGGCATGTCCGTGTTCGCCCTGCAACGAGCCGACGCGGCGACCTACTCGACGGTCCAGCCGGGTTCCTTCACCGGGTACGCGTTCGACGCCTGCACCGCCCCGCCGAGCGCCTCGATGAAGGCGTGGAAGGCGAGTTCGCCGTACAAGGCGATCGGCATCTACATCGGCGGCGTCAACCGGGGCTGTGCTCAGCCGCAGCTCACCAACGCCTGGGTCAAGGAGCAGGTGCAGGCGGGCTGGAAGCTGCTGCCGCTCTATGTCGGGCCGCAGGCCACCTGCACGACGATCGGCCCCGGTCGCACGTCGATCGACAACGCGCACGCCGACACCCAGGGCCGGCTCACCGCCCAAGACGCCATCGTGCAGGCGACCGCGCTCGGCCTGGCCCGCGACAGCGTGATCATCTATGACATGGAGTCGTACCGGACCGACGACCCGGTGTGCCGTGCGGGCGTGCTCGCCTTCATGAACGGGTGGACCGCCCGGCTGCACGACAACGGCTACTTCTCCGGCTTCTACTCGAGCGTCGCGTCCGGGGTCGCCGACCAGGTCGCGGCCTACACCAAGCCGGGCTACACGCGACCCGACTATGTGGACTTCGCCCGCTGGGACCTCAAGGTCACGGTCACCGACGCGCAGATCCCGGCCACGGTCTGGCCCGGCAAGCGGCGCATGAAGCAGTATCGCGGCGGCCACAAGGAGACGTACGGCGGCGTCACGATCAACATTGACAACGACTACGTCGATTTCGCGCCGCTGCCCAAGACCAAGGCGGCCGACTTCACCGGCAACGGCTGGTCCGACGTGCTGGGCAAGTCGCCCACCGGCTATCTGTCGGCGTTCCCGGGCAACGGCTCGCTGGTCGACTTCAACCAGCGGCGCACGCTGATCAGCGGGTTCAACGCGATGTCGGCGTTCGTGCGGATCGGCGACCTCAACCGTGACGGCCGCGAGGATCTGATCGCCCGCCAGTCCAACGGCGACCTGTGGTTCTATCCCGGTACGACCACCGGCTTCGGCACCCGCAAGAAGGTGGGCGCCGGCTTCCACGTGTTGCGCGAGATCACCGCGATCGGCGACCTGACCGGCGACGGCTACCCCGACCTGCTGGCCGTCTCGAAGGGCAACAACCTCTATCTGTACTCCGGCCAGGCCGGTTCCAAGCTCAGCGGCGGCAAGCTCGTGGGCAGCGGCTGGGGCGACAAGACCGAACTGGCCGGGGCGGGCGACTTCAACCGCGACGGGTTCCCCGATCTGGCCGCCCGTAAGAACGCCGACGGCAAGCTCTATCTGTGGACCGGCAAGAAGGGTGGCTTCACCGGCAAGAGCCTGGCCCTCGGCACCGGTGCCACCGACCTGCGCGACCTGATCGGCGTGGGCGACTTCGACCGGGACGGCTATCCCGACCTGGCCGCCGTGCAGAAGTCGACCGGCAGCCTGATGCTGCTGCCGGGCGCCGGCACCACCCTGCGGCCGGCCTTCCGGCTGGGCGGCGGCTACAGCACGATCACGCCGCTCGCCTGACCCCGGACACACTCGTGGCCGGCCCGAACCGGGCCGGCCACGAAATCTCTGCTCTGACTTACAGCGTGTCGTTCGCCAGCTGGCCGCGCAGCTTGGTCAGCGCCTTGGTCAGCAGACGCGAGACATGCATCTGGCTGATGCCGATCTGGTCGGCGATCTGCGACTGGGTCAGGTTGCCGTAGAAGCGCAGCGTCAGGATCTTCTGCTCGCGCTCGTCCAGCGTCGCCAGCGCCGGGCCGAGGGCCACCCGGGTCTCGGCCAGCTCGTATTCGTAGTCCTCGCCGCCGAGCGTGTCGCCGAGCTCGGTGGTGCCGTCGGCGCTGATCGGGGTGGACAGCGAGGTGGCGTTGTAGGCGCGAGCGCCTTCCAGGCCCTCCAGTACGTCTTCCTCGCTGACGCCCAGGTGGATGGCGACGTCGGCGACCGTCGGCGAGCGGCCCAGCGAGTGGGTCAGCGTGGCGTTGGCCTCGGTGATGGCCAGCCGCAGCTCCTGCAGACGGCGGGGCACCCGGACCGACCACGTACGGTCGCGGAAGTGGCGCTTGATCTCACCGATGATGGTGGGGATCGCGTAGCCGGCGAAGTCGACGCCACGCTCGGGGTCGAACTTGTCGACCGCCTTGATCAGGCCGACGGTGGCGGTCTGGATCAGGTCGTCGGTGGGCTCGCCGCGGCCCGAGTAACGGTGGGCGAGGTGACGGGCGAGAGGCAACCAGGCCTCGATCGCCCGGTCGCGGAGCGAGGCGCGCGACGGGTGACCCGTCGGCATCGCGGCCATCGCGTTCAGCAACTCGGCAGCACTGTCGGCGGGCGCGGTCGCCGCGGCCGGAACCGTTTCCGCCTGCTTGGTGGTCTCGGTGACGGTCATGTTGTGGTCCTCCCTGGCACCATTCCGGAGAGTCGGTCCAGATGAAGCGCTGGACCCGGTCGGTCGGGTGTCCCTATATCCACGGTCGATGGAGATCGATGAGATCCCCTCCGACCACGCACACTTGGCCCGTTCGGTATGACCAACCTAGCCGAGAGGTCGAAGAAAGACTAGCCGAAAGTATGAGTTACTTTGCGTGATAGCAAATATACGTAGCGGATCTTGTGGCCGTGCGCACGGGCGTCGATGGCCTTTGGGGCTGATTAAGCCGTACGGCCAAGGTGGTAACCCGCACGGGCCAGTGTCAAACCCGGTCGTACGGGAATGATGGACACCATGTCTGCCCTGCGCCCCTCAGCTCCCCACCCGGCCGCGGCAGTACTGCGCTCCTGGAAGCTCGACTCGTTCGGCGAGTTGCGCGGCCTGCGGGCGGCGTTGCGCGAGGCCATCGAGACGCACACCGACGAGGTCGACGACCTGTTCGACCGGATGTCCGTGGTCGCCACCGAGCTCGCCACCAACGCCCTGCGCCACGGCCTGCCACCGACCGAGGTGCGGCTGATGCGCGAGAGCGAACACCTGATCCTCGATGTCGCTGATCACGATCTGGGCACGCTCCCCGAGGTCGACCGCGACCGCCCGCTGGGTGCCGGAGGGCTCGGACTGCAGCTCACGAAGACTTTCGCGATCGACGTGGGCTGGTACATGACCGACACCACCAAGCACGTCTGGGCGAGCTTCCCGGGCTGAATCCGCGCGGCTTTGATAGAAATACGCCCGTGGCGGACCCCTACCAGATCGACCGGACCTCGGCGATCCTGCGCCCCAGCGGCGAGCTGGACATCAACGCGCGGGACGACCTGCGCGAGGCCATCGTCGGCGCGCTGCGTGCGCACACGACGGTCACCGTTGATCTCACCGAGGTCAGCTTCATCGACTCGGAGGCGCTCGGTGCGCTGATCGACGGCTACAACGAGGCGGTGGCGCTCGGCGCCGGCTATCGGGTCGTCGGCGCCGGGGGCTCGGTTGCCCGTGTGCTCACCGTCTCAGGGGCTCAAGCCTTGTTCGATGGTGCGCCGGAGGCCGGGGGCTCGTAGCCTGCCGCAGTGCCACTGATCTTCTCGGCGGTCCTGCTGGTCGCCGTGCTGGCCTTCGCGGTCGTCCGTCCGCGCGGCCTGCCCGAGGCGGTTGCCGCCGTGCCCGCCGCCGGCCTCGCGATCGCCGTCGGGCTCGTCTCGTGGGACGACGCCGTGGCCGAGTTCCGCGAGCTCGGCCCGACCGTGGGCTTCCTCGCCGCCGTTCTCGTGCTCGCTCATCTGGCCGACGAGCACGGCGTTTTCCGGTACGCCGGCCGGGTCGCGGCCCGGATCGGCGGCGGTGATCCGACCCGACTGCTCACCGCGGTCTTCGTCGCGGCCGCCCTGACCACGGCTTTTCTCAGCCTGGACGCGACCGTCGTGCTGCTCACCCCGGTCGTGCTGGCCACCGCGGCCCGGGTCGGGGCCCGCGCCCGTCCGCACTCGTACGCGTCGGCCCACCTGGCCAATTCGGCCTCGCTGCTGCTGCCCGTCTCGAACCTGACCAACCTGCTCGCGTTCGCCGCCAGCGGGCTGACCTTCCTCGGGTTCACGGCATACATGACGCTGCCCTGGCTGGCCGTGATCGTCGTGGAGTACCTGGTGTTCCGCCTCTGGTTCCGCGACGATCTGCGCGTACGCGAAGAGCCGCGCCCCGATCCGGGCAACGGCCCGGCGCCCCGATACGCCCTGGTCGTGCTGGCCGCGACCCTGGTCGGCTTCGCCGTCGTGCAGCCGCTGGGCGTGCACCCGGCCTGGGTCGCCGTGGCCGGCGCACTCTTCCTGGCCGTGCCGCACCGGGTGTCGCCCCGGACGCTGGTCCGCGAGGCCAACCTGCCGTTCTGCGCGTTCGTGCTGGCGCTCGGCGTGGTCGTGCTCGCGGTGCAGCAGCACGGCCTCGAGCGGCTGCTCGGCGCGATCACCCCCGAGCACGCCGACCTGCTCGGACTGCTGGCCGTCGCCTTCCTCGCCGCCGCGCTGTCCAACCTGCTCAACAACCTGCCGGCCACGCTCGCCCTGCTGCCGGTGGTCGAGTCGCGGCCGGGACTGTTGCTGGCCATGCTGATCGGGGTGAACGTCGGCCCGAACCTGACCTACGTGGGTTCGCTGGCCACCCTGCTGTGGCGGCAGATCCTGCACACCCACGACGCGGCGCCCGACCCGCGCGACTTCCTGCGGCTGGGCATCGCGACCGTGCCGCCGACGCTGATCGCGGGCGTGCTGGCGCTGTGGCTGAGCCTGCGGCTCTTCTGACCAGAAAGCAGGAGCGCACCCTCGCCGCCGCGCCGGTATCGGTCCGGGGAACGGCCGAGGTGATCCGGTGGGGGATTCGGCGGCGGGGTGCGTCCGACGTAGTCAGTCTTGTCGATGCTTCTGTTACAGGCAAGTAAAACTGGTTACGGAACTCAGTTGGCCGGCGGCGCTCCGCTGGGTGGGGTGCCACCGCCGCCGGGACCGCTCCCGCCGCCCGGGGCCGAGCCGCCGCTCGGGGTGGTCGTAGTGTCCACCTTCGCGGTCAATGTCACGGTGAATCCACTGGAGACGCTGCCCGAGACCGCACCCATCTGCAGGGCCGCCTCGTCGTCGCCGAACACGTTGTCGGACGCCAGGGTGATCTGGCTGAGGTTGCTCACCGAGGCCGAGTAGCCGGTGGTCGCGTACACCTTGTCGCAGACGTCTTTGGGCAGCGCGACCTGAGAGGTGGCGATGGCCTTGGTCGAGTCGGTGATGTCGGCCTGGGTGGGATAGACCTCGAAGTGGATGTGCGGCCAGCGCCCGGTGTAGCAGGCCGGGAAGATGCTGGTGAACTTCACCTTGCCCGAGTCGTCGGCGATCTGGACGCCGCGCAGGTAGTTCTGGTCGGTGACGCCCTCGGAATAGAGCGAGTAGCGCCCCTCGCGGTCGCAGTGCCACACGTAGACCGCGACGTCCTTGAACGCGGCGTCGCTGTTGGCCATATCGAGGATGGTCAGCTCGAGGGTCATCGCGACGCCCTGGGCGGTGCCGCTGGCCGAGCCGAAGCTGGAGCGGATGTCGCTGCGGACCACGCCACTCTCCTCGAGCACGTCGGGACCGTTCGACCCGTCGCCCGGGTAGGGGCCTGCCGTCTCGTCCGGGATCTCGCCGGTGCTGGTCGACGTCGTGGTGTCGGCCGCGGTTGTCGTCGTGCTGCTCGACGAGTTGCTGCTGCAGGCGGCCAGTCCGAGCACCGCCGCGCCGACGCCGAGGCCGCGGAGCACGTGCCGCCGGCTGGCGAGGGTGCCGAGGTCGAATCCGAGTCCCTGGTCGACCACCTCCTCGTCGGGCCGGGGGAGAGTCCTTCCCTCGTACGTCGGTCTCGGGTCCTGTGCCATCACTTCGCTCCTTCATCGTGTTGCCGCACGCTTGATGGCCACCGTAGGAGCGGTTCTTGTGCGAATCCTTTGTTCGGCCTGTGAGCCATCCCTGCGTGACCACCGTGTTACGAAGGAAGTTTTCCTACCGGTTTAGAAGAGATAATTCTGTCGGACTGTTGACGGAAAAATTCGGGCCCGCCTACGGTGGCCTCGTGTCCGGATCCGTAGGCGTACATGCGCTGGTCAGGCGCGCTCACGAGGAGCGCGTGCTGGCGATCCTGCGCGAGCGCGGGGGGCTCAGCCGGGCCCAGATCTCAGCCCGCTCCGGTCTGTCCCGCACCACCCTCTCCGAAATAACCGGTGAACTGCTGGCCCGCGGAGCAATCGTGGTCGTCAATACCGACGCCCAGTTGCGGGCGGGCAGCGGACGCCCGGCCGAACTGCTGGCCCTCGATCCGCGCTCGGGTCAGTTCCTCGGCGTCGACCTCGGGCACACCCGGGCCCGGGTCGCGGTGGCCGACGCCGCCCACGAGATCATCGCCAGCGGTGTCGAGGAATATCCGCCCGGCAGTTCGTGGCCGTGGCGCCTGGCCGCCGGCGTCGACCTGGTCGACCGGATCGCCCGCGAGCAGGGCATCAACCTGGCCGCGCTGCAGGGCATCGGGGTCGGCGTCGCGGGCCCCTATCCGGCCGGCGGTTCCCGGGCCGACGTGCTGGCCGCGTTCGCCTCGCGGTTCTCGGCGCCGGTGATCGTCGACAACAACACCCGGTTCGCCGCGCTGGCCGAGGCGAGCGATCTCGGCGAACCCGGCGGCGCGGTCGACGCGGGCGACGTGCTCTACGTACGGCTGGCCGACGGCATCGGCGGGGGACTGGTGGTGGGCGGCCGCCTCGTTTCGGGGGCGAGCGGGGCGGCGGGCGAGTTCGGCCACGTCAAGGTCGACCCGGCGGGCGGGGTCTGCCGCTGCGGGAAGCGGGGCTGCCTCGAGACGGTGGCCGCCCTGCGTCCGGCGCTGGCCGCGGCCGGCGTACGCGACCTGGCCGAACTCGCCGCCCGCCGGGAGGAGCCGCGAGTGCGGGCCGCGATGGACCGGGTCGCCGACGCGCTCGGCCGGGTGCTGGCCGACGCCGCCCTGATCCTCAACCCGGGGCAGATCGTGATCGGCGGTCCGCTGCCGCACGCCGTGCCCGCCATCGTCGCGCGGGCCGGTGCGGTGATCGCGGCCGAGCTGATCTCGGTCGGGGCCGGGCCGCTGATCCGGGCCGCCCGCCTCGGCGACGACGACGGCGCGCGCGGCGCGATCACCGCCTGCTTCCGCCAGTCGCCGCTGCTGGCCGACTATCCGGGCGCTGCCTTTCCGGCTCCCGCTTCACGAACCGCTGTTCCCGTCCCGCGAACCCCTGGGAGCTCGTCATGACCGTGGTCCAGGTGGACACCGAGGTGACCACCGGCAGCCCGCCGACTCGGGAACGCCGTCGTCGAGGCGTACCGAAAACGGTGTGGAACCTGCTTTCGGTGTTGCTCGGTCTCGGTGTGTGGTGGGGCTTCTCGCTCACCGGCTTCGACATTCCGGCGCCGCCCGAGGTGGCCGGGCGCGGGTGGGAGCTGATCGCCGACGGCACGCTGGCCGACGACGTGCTGGCCAGCCTCGGGCGGGTGCTCGCGGGCTTCGTGCTCGGTGTCGCGCTGGCCGTGCCGGTCGGCTTCCTGATGGGCTGGTACGGCGTTGCTCGCGGGCTGCTCGAGCCGTGGGTGCAGTTCTTCCGGACGATCCCGCCGCTGGCCATCATCCCGCTGGCGATCGTGCTGATGGGCATCGGCGAGACCCCGAAGGTCTTCGTGATCTTCCTGGCCTCGTTCCTGGCCTGCGTGATCGCCACGTTCCAGGGCGTCGTCAACGTGGACAAGACGCTGATCAACGCGGCCCGGGTGCTCGGGGCCAGGGACGGCACCATCTTCACCCGGGTCGTGGTGCCGGCGTCGACGCCGTTCATCCTCGTCGGCATGCGGGTCGGGCTCGGCTCGTCGTGGGCCACGCTGGTCGCGGCCGAGCTGATCGCCGCGCAGCAGGGGCTCGGCTATCGGATGCAGAGCGCGCAGCTCTACTACGACCTTCCGACGATCTTTGTCGGGCTGATCAGCATCGGCGTGCTCGGCCTGCTGATGGACCGGCTGCTGCTCCTCGCCGAGCGCCGTCTGACGAACTGGCAGGAGCGCCGATGATCACCGTGTCTCATGTCCACAAGACATTTCCGCTGAAGAACGAGACTTTTGTCGCGCTGGGTGACGTCTCGCTGGATGTCGCCGACAACGAGTTCGTGACCATCGTCGGGCCGTCCGGGTGCGGCAAGACCACGCTCATGAACATCCTGGCCGGCCTCGAGTTCCCCACTTCCGGGCAGGCGCTGGTCTCCGACTCGCCGATCACCGGGCCCGGGCCCGACCGGGGTGTGATCTTTCAGCAGTACGCGTTGTTCCCGTGGCTCACCGTCCGCAAGAACGTCGAGTTCGGGCTGCGTACGGCCGGCGTGCCCCGGGACGAGCGGCGCGAACGGGCCCAGCATTTCATCGACCTGGTCGGCCTGCACGACTTCGCCGACTCGCTGCCCCGCACCTTGTCGGGCGGCATGAAACAGCGCTGTGCCATCGCCCGTGCCTATGCCGTCAACCCGTCAATTCTGCTGATGGACGAGCCGTTCGGTGCGGTTGATGCGCTGACCCGCGTACGGCTGCAGGAACAACTGCTCCAGACGTGGAGCCAGGAGAAACGCACCGTCGTCTTCATCACCCACGACGTCGACGAGGCGGTCTTCCTGGCCAACCGGGTCGTCGTGATGGCGGCCCGGCCCGGCCGGATCGTCGAGATCGTCGACGTCGATCTGCCCTACCCCCGTACCGAAGAACTGCGGCTCAGTCCCGCTTTCACGGCGCTGCGCAATCGCGTGTGGAGCGCCGTCTATCACCAGGAGCCTGTTTCATGAGACGTCTGTTTTCTCTAATTGCGGCTGCGTCGCTTTTGACGGTCGCCGCCTGCGGGTCGTCCGACGATTCCGCCTCCGCTACGGTCAAGGTCAACTTCGGGTACATCGCCGACTACAACGGGGCCAGCCTGCTCGCCGTGGCCGACGACCAGAAGCTCTGGGAGAAGCACGGCCTCGAGGTCAGCACCAAGGTCTTCACCAACGGGCCGCTGCAGATCACCGCGATCAACGCGGGTGACCTCGACTTCGGCTACATCGGTCCGGGCGCGGTCTGGCTCCCGGCCAGCGGCAAGGCCAAGATCGTGGCGCTGAACTCGCTCGGTAACGCCGACCGGGTCATCGCCCAGCCCGGCATCACCGACCTGGCCCAGCTCAAGGGCAAGAAGGTCGGCGTCCCCGAGGGCACGTCGGGCGACATGATCCTCACCCTGGCGCTGCAGAAGGCCGGCCTGTCGGCGACCGACATCGAGCGGGTGCCGATGGACCCGGCCACGATCGTGAGCGCGTTCGCGTCGGGTCAGATCGACGCCGCCGGCATCTGGTATCCGCTGCTCAACAACATCAAGCAGAAGAAGCCGGACCTGGTCGAGCTGGCCAAGAACGAGGACTTCGCGAGCACGGTGTCGTTCCCGACCGCCTTCGTGGCCGGCAACGACGTGGTCAGCGGCAAGGCCGACGAGGTGACCAAGGTCGTGCAGGTGCTGCGCGAGGCGATGGACTATCGCGCGGCCAACGGCGACAAGACCGTCGAGCTGACCGCGGGCCTGCTCAAGCAGCCGGCCGACGCGGTCAAGGCGGACGCCGCCAACAGCAAGATGCTCGATTCCAAGACGCTCGACGGCTACACCGCCGACGGAACCGTCAACAAATGGCTGACCGGGATGGGCGACTATTTCGTCGGCGCGGGCAAGCTTCCCTCGAACGCCGACCCCTCGACCTATTACCTCGGTTCCGTCTTCACCGGGGCAGCATCGAAGTGAACTTCCTCTTCCTCATGACCGATCAGCACCGGGTCGACACGCTCGGGGCGTACGGGAATCCGCAGGTTCGTACGCCCAATCTCGATCGCCTGGCGGCCTCGGGAACACGATTCGACCGGTGGTACACCCCGACCGCCATCTGCACACCGGCCCGGGCCAGCCTGCTCACCGGGCAGGCGCCCTTCCGGCACAAGGTGCTGGCCAACCACGAGCGCAACGTCGGCTATCAGGAGGACCTGCCCGACGGCACGTTCACCTTTCCGGTGGCGTTGCGCGAGCAGGGCTACAACGTGGGACTGATCGGCAAGTGGCACGCGGGCACGATCAAGGCGCCCGCCGACTACGGATTCGACGGACCACACCTGACGGGCTGGCACAACCCGGTCGAGCATGAGGACTATCGCGCCTATCTCAAGGAGAACGACCTTCCCCCGTACGAGATAACCGATCGCATTCGCGGCACGCTCCCCAACGGTGGGCCGGGCAATCTGCTGGCGGCCCGATTGCAGCAGCCGGTCGAGGCGACTTTCGAGTACTACATGGCGACGCGGACGATCGAGATGCTGCGCCGCTACGCGGTTGATTCCTCGCGGCCGTTCTACCTGGCCACCCACTTCTTCGGGCCGCACCTGCCGTACATCGTCCCGGACTCCTATTTCGACCTGATCGACCCGTCCACGGTCGAGCTGCCGAAGTCGATCGCCGAGACGTTCGAGGGCAAGCCGCCGGTGCAGCGCAACTACAGCGCCCACTGGACGTTCGACACCATGCCGATCGAGGTCACACGCAAGCTGATCGCGGTCTACCGGGGTTACGTCACGCTGATCGACGAACAGGTCGGGCGCATTCTCGACGAGCTCGACACGCTCGGCCTGACCGACGCGACCACGGTGTTCTTCACCTGTGACCACGGGGAGTTCACCGGGTCGCACCGGCTGCACGACAAGGGCCCGGCCATGTACGAGGACATCTATCGCACGCCCGGAATCGTGCGCATTCCCGGTGCGCCGCCGCAGGCCCGTTCCGAGTTCGTCTCGTTGCTGGACTGCACGGCGACGATTCTTGACCTGGCCGGGCTGCCCGTCACCCCGGCCGTCGATTCCCGCAGCCTCGTGCCGCTCGTGCGGGGCGAACAGCCGGAATGGCAGCAGGACATCGTGGCCGAATTCCACGGCCACCATTTCCCCTATCCGCAGCGCATGCTCCGGGAGGACCGCTACAAACTGGTCGTCAACCCGGACTCGACCAACGAGCTCTACGACCTGGAGCGCGACCCGGACGAGCTTCTGAACATCTACCACCACCCGGAAATGGCACCCGTGCGTGGTCGCATGCTGAAGCGGCTCTACCAGTTGCTGGTCGACCGGGACGACCGGTTCTACCACTGGATGACCTCGATGTACGACGTCGGCGCGGTCGACCACGACCCGACGCTGAGCGGCCTCGACGAGGCGTCGTACTCATGAACATCGTCATGATCCTCACCGACGATCACGCCGCGCATGCGATTTCCGCGTACGGCTCGGTCGTGAACGAAACACCGAGGATCGACGAGATCGCCCGGCTCGGCCGGCGCTTCGACAACTGTTTCGCCACCAACTCGCTGTGCTCGCCGTCGCGGGCCAGCATCCTGACCGGCACCTACAGCCACGTCAACGGAGTGACGACGCTGGTCACGCCGATCGACGCGGCACAGCCGAGTTTCGTCAGCGCGCTGCGGGCGGCCGGTTATCGCACGGCGATGGTCGGCAAATGGCACATGGGCGACGGGCCCGGGCACGATCCCCAGCATTTCGACTACTGGGATGTGCTGATCGATCAGGGGGAGTACATCGATCCGGTCTTTCTGTCCGCCTCGGGCCGGCGGGTGGTTCCGGGTTATGCCACCGACATCATCACGGATCTCGCGTTGAACTGGATCTCGTCCCTGTCCGGCGACGACCCCTATTGCGTGCTGATCTATCACAAGGCGCCGCACCGGCCGTGGGTCCCGCCGCCCGGTTCTCCGCACTCCGGGTCGCCGATTCCGCTGCCGGCCACCTTTGATGACGACTACGCGACCCGCACGTCGTCCGCCCGGCGCGCCGCGATGCGGATCGCCGAACACCTGACCCTGGAAGATCTGAAGGTCGCGCCGCCTCCGGAACTTTCCTATGCCGACTCGGCGCTGTGGAAATACCAGCGGTTCATGGAGGACTACCTGGCCTGTGTCGCCTCGGTCGACGACAACGTGGGCCGGGTGACCGACTTTCTGCGCGCACGGGGCGAATTCGACGACACCCTGCTGATGTACGCGTCCGACCAGGGCTTCTTTCTCGGTGACCACGGGTGGTTCGACAAGCGGTTCATGTACGAGGAATCGCTGCGCATGCCGCTCGTCCTGTCGTGCCCGCTTCGAATTGCGCCCGGAGTGGTCGATGACATGGTGACCAATGTGGACTGGGCCCAGACCATCCTGGAAGCGGCCGGGGTGCCCGCCCATCCGCGCATGCAGGGCCGCAGTTTCTGGCCGCTGCTGACCGACTCGTCCTACGTGGCGGCCGACGGCATCTACTACCGCTATTGGGAACACGACGACGTCTTCCACAAAGCGCCGGCTCACTACGGCTACCGGACGTCGCGCTACAAACTCATCTACTTCTACAACGACGGGATGGGGATCCCCGGCTGCGGGTGGGGGACGTATCCGCCGGAGTGGGAGCTGTACGACCTGCTTCTGGACCCGGCCGAGCTGCGGAACGTGTACGACGATCCGGCCTATGCGGTCGTCCGGGACGAGTTGACCGTGGCGATGTGGAACGAGCAGGCCCGGCTGGGCGACAAACCGCACCCGAGCCAGCCCCGGCCGGTGACGTCATGAGTGAGTGCTGCAGCCCGTCCTCTTCTCGTTCCGGTCCCTCCGGCATTGCCATGCCCACTCGCTCGGGAGATCATCTCGTCCCGCAGGTGACCGTGCCGGCGCAGACGTTCGCGATGGGCGACGCTTTCGGCGACGGTGTGCGCCCCGACGGCGAGACGCCCGTTCACCCCGTACGCATTTCTTCTTTCGCGATCGACTCGACCGCCGTCACCGTCGCCGATTTCCGTTCGTTCGTCGCCGATTCCGGCTATCGCACCGAGGCCGAGGCATTCGGCTGGTCCGCGGTCTTCCACTCGGCCCTCTCCGAGGGCGCCGAGATCGTCGGCAGCATGGCCGGAACGCCGTGGTGGCTCGGTGTTTCCGGGGCCGACTGGGCTCATCCTGGTGGGCCCTCCTCGACCGCGCTCGACGACCACCCGGTGGTGCACGTCAGCTGGAACGATGCCCAGGCCTACTGCACCTGGGCCGGCCGCCGGTTGCCCACCGAGGCGGAATGGGAATGCGCCGCCCGGGCCGGTCATGCGTCGCGGCGCTATCCGTGGGGCGACGAACTGCCTTCTCCGGAATGGCCCTGCAACATCTGGCAGGGCACTTTCCCGACCGACAACACGGCCGACGACGGCTGGGTGACCACTGCGCCGGCCCGTTCCTACGCGCCCAACGATTACGGCCTGTACCAGCCGATCGGAAACGTGTGGGAGTGGTGCGCCGACTGGTTCTCACCCACCTATTACTCGATGTCCCCAGTGGACAACCCGCCGGGTCCGTCGTTGGGTGCCGCCCGCGTGATCCGCGGCGGTTCCTACCTGTGCCACGACTCGTACTGCAATCGCTACCGCAATGCAGCCCGATCCTCAAACACACCCGACTCGTCCACAGGCAACACCGGTTTCCGAACCGCCAGCCTCTAGTCGCCGCCCGTCATCAGCGCCCGTTCAGCCTCTGGCCCGTGCCCAACTCCCCAACCCACCCAACCGGGGGTCCCCCACCCTACCCGCGCGCCAGGAAGATCGAATCGGTTATCCACATTGGCCGGTTATCCACAGGCGCCGCCCCGCAACCGAGCCCCGCCCGCTAACGTCCCGCCCCATCCCCAACGCACCCCGGGAGCCACGGATGGCCCGCACGCGAACCTCACTCTGGCTTTTTGTCCTGATAAGCGCGACCTTCGCCGCCGTACCGAGCCCGGCGACCGCAGCCCCAGCCCCAGCCCCAGCCGCCGCAACCAAAGCCGCCGCCGCGACCTACACGAACCCGGTCAGCGCCGGCACCGTAGACACCTTCCCCGACCCCGCGATCATCAAGGGCAAGGACGGCAAGTGGTGGTCCTACGGGACGACCAACCCGATCTTCAACAGCCGCGGCGAGACCGGCGAACACATCCTGCCGACGCTCAGCTCGACCGACCTCGTGCACTGGACCTACGCCGGCGACGTCTTCCCGCTCACCGCCAAACCGAGCTGGTGGCCCGCCGGCACCCGGCCGTGGGCGCCGGACATCCGCTACTACAACAACGCCTACCGGCTGACCTACTCGCTCTCGGTCGGCGGCATCGGCTTGGCCACCAGCCCGGGACCGAACGGCCCGTGGACCGACCGCGGCCGGATCGTCCCGGCCGCCAGCGGCTGCCCGAGCGGCACGATCGACCAGGCCATGTTCACCGACACCGACGGCTCGTACTACCTCTACTGGGGCAGCTACGACACGATCTGCGTCGCGCGGATGAACGATGACGGCACCGCCATCGCCGGCGCGGTCACCCAGATCGGGCACGGCCGCCGGATGGAGGGCGGCTTCGTCGTGCACCGTGACGGCTACTACTACCTGTTCTATTCGGACGGTGGGTGCTGTGACGGCGCGTTCAGCGGCTACACGGTCAAGGTCGGTCGCGCGACGAGTCCGCTCGGGCCGTTCACCACTCCCACCGGGGTCGCGCTCACCGACCTGACCAGCAAGGACGGCGACGTGCTGGCCGCCACCGGCAACGGCTGGGTCGGGCCGGGTCACAACTCGCTGGTCACCGACCTGGCCGGGCAGGACTGGCTCGTCTATCACGCCATCCCGCAGACCGATCCCGACTTCCCGCCGGTGACCGGGGCGAACGGCGCGACGCTCAACCTCACCAAACGGCCCCTGATGATCGACCGGCTCGATTGGATCAACGGCTGGCCCACCGTACGGGCTGGGGCGGGCCCGTCGCGGACCGCTCAGCCCGCACCCGTCACGACCTGGACCGTGGGCAGCACGTTCGACTCGGGCTCGGCCGGGTTCACCGGCGGGTTCACGTGGTCGGGCGGCCTGCTCACGACAGCCGCGGCGGCGACCTCGCTCAGCGGAGGTGAAGTCAGCGGCAACGTGCGGGTCGAGGGCGATGTGCGGGGGACGGCGGCCGGCATCTCGTACGGGCCGGTGACCGCCTGGCTGGACAGCGCGTCGGGGCGGCTCGTGGTCGACGGCGCGGTCTCCGGTTCGGCCGCGCTGCCCGCCAACTTCAACTACCAGTCCTGGCACACGATCGTGCTGACCCGGCGCGGTTCCTCGCTGACGGTGACGGTCTCGGCCGACCGGCTGTCGCAGGACGTGGCGACGGTGACTCTGCCGGTCTCCTTCGGCGGCGGCAAGATCGGAGCGGTTTCCCGTACGGGTTCAGCCGACGTCGACAATCTGGGTGCGGCCCCGTTGTTCGTCCCGGTCACTCAACGGGTCACCGATCCGCGGGTGGGGGCATTGCTGCCCGCGTTTTCGGACGAGTTCAACGGCACTGCCCCGAATGCCGGCTGGAGCTGGGTTCGCCCGGACGCGACGGCCACGGTGAGCGGCGGCTTCCTGGTGCGGCCGACCCAGGCCGGCGACCTCGCGCTGGGGCAGAACAGCGCCGGAGTGCTGGTGCGTAATGCCCCGTCGACTCCGTTCGTGGTGGAGACCAGGGTGCAGTTCGACGGCGTACGGGGAAATCAGCAGGCCGGAATTGTTCTGTACGACAACGACGACCGGTTCCTGAAGCTGGCCCATTCCGTGCTGCCGCTCAGCGGTTTCGCGAACACATTCCTGCAGCAGACCGAGTTCACCAAGGAGGACCGGCGCGCGTCGAACAACACCGTTTCGTCCGGGCCGACGTTCGGTGGTCCGGCGCCGCAGACCATGTGGCTGCGCCTGCTCTATCGCGACGGCGTGGCCCGGATGGCATCGAGTCGCGACGGCGTGACCTGGACCTGGGGTGCCGCCTGGACGATGGCCCGGCCGCTGCGGATCGGCGTGGTCGCGATGGGCGGCACCGGCGCGACCGGACGATTCGACTATGTGCGGACGTACGCCGCGGGCTGAGTAACGGGGTATCGGCGCGAGCGGTCGTTAGGCACAATCACCCGGCGACGAGCCTCGATGGAGGCTCGCACGGGGGAAAGGAACCAACGGGTGAAGTCTGCCATTCGTCCGATTCTGGCGGCCCTGCTCGCCGCGGCCACGGTGGGTGCGGTCGCCGCGCCGGCCCAGGCCGCGCCGGCCGACAAGCTGCCCGTCACCATGACGTTCGAGCTGGTCAAGCCGGTCGTCCAGGTCGGCTACGGCGTGCAGGTGCGTGGCACGGCGGCGGCCGGCGCGACCGGCAACGGCGGCAAGGTCGACATTCTCTTCAAGGCGCTCGGCGAGGAGGAGTTCACCAAGAACAAGACCCTCACCGTCAAGGACGACGGAACCTTCACGGGCTGGGACACGGCCGGTCACACCACCGACGCCGGCTACCACGAGGCCGGCGCGTATCAGCGTGGCACCTACCGCGCGGTCTACCGGGGCAACGCCGAGCGCGAGTCGGCCACCGCCGAGGCCGAGCTGGGCGTCTTCGAGTGGCGGCTCACCGACGCCAACAACCCGACCGACCTGTGGTCGTGGGAGCAGACCTGCCTGCCCGACGACGCGGCCAGCTGCTCGGTGTTCAGCCCGCGGATCACGGTCGACAACGGGCCGATCAGCGTGCGTTACGAGCAGAACTGCTACCCCGAGGGCGCGACCCGCTACATGAGCTTCGCATTCCTCAAGGGCAACTCGACGGTCAAGCCGTCGCCGCGCCCGCAGGAGGCGTACCGCATCCCGCAGTGGGTGGAGCGTCCGGCCCAGGAGGGCAGCGTCTACGGCGGCACGATCCTGACCGGTCTCGACCTGACCGGCCGGTTCTTCGTCCGGATCCCGTACGGCTGCTGGATCACCGTCCAGATGAGTCAGGCGCACTACGAGAAGTACGTGTACGGGGAGATCTCCTAACGCGCGGTGTCTTGGGCTGCTTGCCGTAGGTCGATGTCCTCGATCATCTCGCGGGCGATCTCCTCGGTGAGCCGGTGCTCGTGCACCGCGACGCCGAGCGCCAGCCGCTGGGCCTCGAACGACGCGTCGAGGTCGGCGGCCGGCTCGGCGGCGGCCGCGGCGACGATCTCGTGGGCCCGTTCGCGCTCGGCCTCCTCGGCGGCGCGTTCCGCGGTCAGGTCGAACTTCAGCCGCCGGGCCAGCCAGCCGATCGTCGTGCCCTGCAGCAGCAGCGTGCCCAGCGTGACGAAGAGCGCGATGGCCTGGATGGCGTCGCGGGCGGGGAACTCGGCGCCGGACGCCGTCGTCTCGGGAATCGAGGCGGCGGCGGCCAGCGTCAGGATGCCGCGCATGCCGGTCCAGCCGACCAGCAGCGTCTCCTTCGACGTCGGCGCGGGCAACGGTTCGCCGCCCCGGCGCTGATGGCGTTCCTGCCAGCGCTGGTAGCGGGCCCGGAACCGCGCGTCCCGCTCGACCCGCCGCTGGTTGCTCCGCTCCTTCAGCCGCCAGCGGCCGAACAGCACGAACACGCCGGTCAGGCGAAGCACGATCGCCGCGACCAGCAGCACGGCGGCCGCGATCAGCGTGCGGACCAGGCCCGGCTCATCCGACCGGGCCAGATCCTCCAGGACGAACTTCAACTGCAGCCCGATGTACGCGAACACGAACGTCTCGAGCAGGAAATCCAGCACCCGCCAGACCTGTTCCTCCTGCAACCGTGTCCGGTACGCGCCCGGATACTGATGCTGCGGGTCGAGCGTCAGGTTCACGCTGATCGAGAAGGCGGCCATGACGACGGCGAGGATGCCCGACGCGTGCGCCTCCTCCGCGGCCAGGAAAGCGGTGAACGGCACCAGCAGCACGAGCGACGTCTCCAGCGTCGGATTGCGCAGCCGCTTGCGGATCCGCAGCGCGATATAGCCGAGCGCACCGCCGATGGCGAGCCCGACGAACGCCGTACGGAGGAACTCGGCGAAGCCGCCCCGCCAAGTGGTGTGTTCCCCGTTGACCGCGGCCACCGCGATGCTGAACAGGGTGAGCGCCGTCGCGTCGTTGACCAGGCTCTCCCCGGTGAGGATCGAGGTGACCCGCCGCGGCAGCCCGATCTCGGCCCCGTGCGAGA
This sequence comes from Paractinoplanes bogorensis, assembly GCF_018829635.1. Lineage (GTDB taxonomy): Bacteria > Actinomycetota > Actinomycetes > Mycobacteriales > Micromonosporaceae > Actinoplanes > Actinoplanes bogorensis. Next base: position 137,220 of record NZ_JAHKKG010000009.1, on the reverse strand, counting down.
CGGTGGTGATCGTGTCGGGCGGCGCGAGCACGGCACCGAGCACGAACGCGACGGACAGCCCGATCGTGGGCAGCAGCCACGTCGACAGCAGCCCGAGCGCGCCGCAGGTGACCGCGACCAGCACAACGCCGAGCGCCCAGATCGCCCGGAGGTTGGCGCCGAAGCCGGCGAACGAGGCGCCGCGCGTGGCCGAATAGAGCAGCGGCGGGATGACGAGGGCGAGGATGACCTCGCTCTCCAGCTCGAGCCGGGGAACACCCGGGATGAACGACGCCGCGGCCGCCAGCACCACGATGATCATCCCGGGCTCGACGCCACGGCGTTTCGCCATGGACGACACGAAGATGCCCAGACCGATGATGAGCAGGATCTGTACGCCGTTCACCAGCACACCCTAGTGATCGAAGGCCCCGGCGCCGGTATGCTCTCGGTGGGCCGTGACTGGCGCGTCAAGGTGGTGAACCACCGGGGAGCGGCTCCGTCATCTGACGAACCTGCCGTGCGCCTGGGCCTCTGCATCGTGATAGGGAGGTTCCATGCCTGAGCTGAACGCCGAATCCGCCGCTTTCCGGTCCGCCCTCGAGGTGGTCCGGACGGTCGAGCCGCGCATCGCCGACGCCATCGCCAAAGAGCTGACCGACCAGCGCGAGTCGCTGAAGCTGATCGCCAGTGAGAACTACGCCTCACCGGCCGTCCTGCTGGCCATGGGCAACTGGCTGTCCGACAAATACGCCGAGGGCACGATCGGCCGCCGCTTCTACGCCGGCTGCCAGAACGTCGACACCGTCGAGGCGGTCGCCGTCGAGCACGCCAAGGCCCTGTTCGACGCGCCCTACGCCTACGTGCAGCCGCACTCCGGCATCGACGCCAACCTGGTCGCGTACTGGGCCATCCTGGCCGACCGGGTCGAAGTGCCCCATTTGAAGAAGTTCGAGAAGCGTCAGGTCAACGACCTGAGCGACGCCGAGTGGGCCGAGCTGCGGCAGGCCTTCGGCAACCAGCGCATGCTGGGCATGTCGCTCGACGCGGGCGGCCACCTCACCCACGGCTTCCGGCCCAACATCTCGGGCAAGATGTTCGACCAGCGCTCGTACGGGGTCGACCAGGCCACCGGCCAGATCGACTACAAGGCGCTGCGGGAGACGGCCCGCGAGTTCAAGCCGCTGGTGATTGTGGGCGGCTACTCGGCGTACCCCCGGAAGGTGAACTTCGCGACGCTCCGCGAGATCGCCGACGAGGTGGGCGCGACGTTCATGGTCGACATGGCGCACTTCGCCGGTCTGGTCGCGGGCAAGGTCTTCACCGGCGACTTCAACCCGGTGCCGCACGCGCACATCGTGACCACGACCACCCACAAGTCACTGCGCGGCCCCCGCGGCGGCGCCGTGCTGGCCCAGGCGGAGTTGGCCTCCCAGGTCGACCGCGGGTGCCCGATGGTGCTCGGTGGCCCGCTGTCGCACGTGATGGCGGCCAAGGCGATCGCCTTCGCCGAGGCCCGGCAGCCGTCGTTCCAGACGTACGCGCAGCAGATCGTCGACAACAGCCAGGCGCTCGCCGAGGGCCTGCTGAAGCGCGGCGTCCAGCTCGTGTCCGGCGGCACCGAAAATCACCTGGTGCTGCTCGACGTGCACCCGTTCGGCCTGACCGGCCGCCAGGCCGAGCAGGCCCTGCTCGACTCGGGCGTGGTCACCAACCGCAACGCGATCCCGCAGGACCCGAACGGCGCCTGGTACACCTCCGGCATCCGGATCGGCACCCCGGCCCTGACCTCGCGCGGCCTGGGCGTCGCCGAGATGGACCAGATCGCCGAGCTGATCCACACCGTGCTCGCCGGAACCACCCCCGACGCAACGTCAAAGGCGAAGTTCCACCTCGACCCGGCCGTGGCCGACCGCGTCCACAAGCAGGCACACGAGCTGCTGGCCGGTTTCCCGCTCTACCCGACCGTCGACCTGGGCTGACCCACAACGTTCGAGGAGCCGGCCGCCGTGTGGTGGCCGGCTACTCGACGAGCCGTTGGGCGAGCCAGCGCAGCGTGTTCAGGCCCTGCTCCTGCTGCATGTGGCGAAGCGCGGCGGGACCCGGCAAGGGCCACTCGCGCCAAGCTCGGCCGGCCAGACCGGCCAGCGCCACATTGACCGCGTCGGCGGGCGCGTCCGGCCAGACCGAGCGCAGCAACCACTCCGGGTCGTGGCCGCACGCGGCGACGTCGGGAGCCAAGCGCACCACGTCCATCCAGCCGGGAGCGGTCCACAGGTGGGTCCAGTCGACGATGACCAGGGCGCCGTCGGGGCGGCGGATGAAGTTGTCTCGGCGCAGGTCGCCGTGATGCAGGGCGGTGCCGGACTCGAGCGCGGGCAACCACCGGCTCTCCAGTTCGGCGAGCCGGGCCAGCGGAATGTCGACCGGTAGCGGCTTTCCGCGCACGTGATCGACGTCCGAGCGCAGCCCCACGCCGTGCAAGGCCTGCCACGTCCCGAGTAAGGGGACAAAAGCCTCAGAAAATCGCGAAGTGCCGCGCACCGGGCTGAGCCGACGGAGGTCGCGTAGGGCCGCGACGAGTGGGGGCAGGTTGGCCGCTTCCCAGCGAGCCACGGGCGAGCCGTCGACGACCTCGTACGCGGCGATCTCCCAGGCGCCGACTGTTGCGCTGCCGACCAGGCGGGGTCCGCCCACCGCGGCCAGCACGACACCGTTTCGCACGGACGCGTCGGGGGCGGCCTTGACGAAGAGCCTGCGCCCGCGGGCGCCGACGATCACGGAGGCGATCGACGACGTGAAACCGGCGCCCGCCGGATGCTCGGCCACCACCCGCTCGCCCAGCAAGGCCTCGACCTCGGTCTGGACGGCGGAGGGGGCGTCGGCCAACCGGGGCCGGGACTGTTCCACCAGGTCACGGTAGCCTCGGCGCGATGCTTGGATCTGACGTGTTCGAGGTGCTGGCCGACTTGGCGCCGGCCGGGGGCGACCGTGAGCTGGACGTCAGCCGGGGCGGCCAGCCGCTGGCGTGGCTCGACGACGCCGAGCGGGTCGGGCGCACCAAGGAAGCCAACCGTCTGGCCGCGATCGGGGCCCTGCACCGCGAGGAGCGGCCGCTGCGCCGGGGCTGGGGTTTCCTGGTCGGGCGGGCCGAGGTCGAGGGCAAGCAACGCAAGATCCGGGTGCCGCTGCTCAGCCAGCCCGTGCAGCTCGAGCGCGCACTGTTCGGCTATCGCATCGTCCCGGCCGGCGACGTCGAGATCACGCCGCTCATCGGGGATCGGCAACTCGCCGCCGCGCTGGAGGCGGCTCCGGGGCTGGCCGGGCCGGGCTGGCTCGACGCGACCGGCACCAAGGCGTGGCTGTGGTCGGCGGCCGAGGCGACGGGACTGCCGGTTGACGCCGTGGCCACCGGGCGGCGCGCGCCCACCGACCGGGTCGTGCTGGTGCCGCAGGCGGCGCTGTTCGTGGTGCGGGATGTGTTCGGGGCCGGGCTGGCCGACAGTCTGCGCAGCTGGGCGGGCCGCGACCTGACCGGGACGGCGCTGGCCGCGATCTATGGCGGGCACGACGAGTCCGAAGAGGACCCGGCCGAAGTGTTGTCACCCCTGCCGTTGAGCGAGGCGCAGGCGGAAGTCGTACGCCGGGTGCGGACGGCCCCGATCACCGTGGTGTCGGGGCCGCCGGGGAACGGGAAGAGTCACACCGTCGTCGCGGCGGCGCTCGAAGTTGTGCATCGGGGCGGATCGGTGCTGGTGGCGACCCAGTCGCCGCACGCCGCCGAGGTGCTGGCGGGGCTGCTCGAGCGTTATCCGGGGCCGGTTCCGGTGCTGTTCGGCGATGCCGCGCGGCGGGAGAGCCTGGCCGCCGAGCTGACCGCCGGGTTCGAGCGCGGCACGTCCGACGGCGAGCTGCGGGCGGATGCCGAGGCGGTGCGGCGCGCACGTGATCGCGTACGGGAAATCAGGTCTGGTCTTGAATCGGCTTTAGAGCGGGAGATCCGGGCGGCCGAGCTGCCGGACTGGGAACCGCAGCTGCCGGGGCTGGCGGCGGACGTGCCTGGCGCGTTCAAGGAAGGCGTCGACCTGGAGCGTGCGGAGGCCCGGCTCGCTCGGGGCGGGCTGGCCCGATGGTGGACCTTGCGGCGCCTCGGCCAGGAAAAAAGCGTTATGAAAGCCTTGAAAGCCGCGAAAGCCCAGCAAGCCGCCGCAAGAATCGCCGCGACCGGTGGCACCGACCTGGATCCGCACTGGGCTGACCTGCACGAGGCCGAGCAGGCGCTGGCCCAAGCGGTCGGGGAGGCGATGCGCCGGCAGGCCCGCAGCGAGAAGCGGTGGGACAAGGCGGCCCGCAGGGCGGCGGCCGAGCTGGCCGCGGCCTTGCGGGCGGGGCGTAACCGGCGTCGGGAACTGCTGGCCGCGATCGAGGCGGAACCGCTGGTACGCGCTCTGCCGCTGTGGATCGGCACGGTCGCCGACGTGGAGGATCTGCTGCCCGCCGCGCCCGGGATGTTCGACCTGGTGGTGCTGGACGAGGCGTCCCATGTGGACCAGGTGCGCGCGGCGCCGGTGCTGGCCCGGGCCCGGCGCGCGATGGTGGTGGGTGATCCGCGGCAGTTGCGGTTCGTGTCGTTCGTGAGCGACGTCGACGTGGCCGACGTGCTCGCGCGGCACGGCGCCGGCGAGCGGCTGGACGTCCGCCGGGTGAGCGCGTACGACCTGGCCGCGGGCGCCGCCCCGACCACCTGGCTGGCCGAGCATCACCGCAGCGTGCCGCACCTGATCGGGTTTTCGGCGCGGCGCTTCTACGGCGATCGGCTCGACGTGCTGACCCGCACCCCGGCCACCGAGCGGACCGACGCGATCGACATCGTGCACGCGACGGACGAGATCGCGGCGGTGCTCGAGATCGTCGAGAAGGCGGCGGGTGCGCGGGGGATCGGGGTGATCTCGCCGTTCCGCCCGCAGGCCGACGCGCTCGAGGCGGCGCTGGTCGAGGCGTACCCGGTCGAGCGGATCGAGGAGCTGGGTCTGCGGGTCGGGACGGTGCACGCGTTCCAGGGCAGCGAGGCCGAGCTGGTGATCGTCTCGCTCGGCCTGGCCCCCGACGACCCACCCAACCGGCGTCGTTTCGTGGCCGATCCCAACCTGTTCAACGTGATGGTGACGCGGGCGCGGCGGCGGCTCGTCGTCGTGTCCGGTTTGTCCAATCCGGACGGCCTGATCGGCGAGTTCTTCCAGTACGCATCGAAGCCGCTCGACAAAGCAGATAAATCGCATCCGCAGCAGAGCTGGACGTCCGAACTCGCGGCCGAACTGGACCGCCTCGACGTGCTCACCCGGCCCGCATACCAGGTCGGGAGGTGGACGATCGACCTGTGCCTGGGCCCGGACGACAACCCGATCGGTGTCCTCTGCGCCCCGCATCCCGACGGCCCCGCCGCCCACCTGGCCCGCCAGCGCGCCCTGACCCAGGCCGGCTGGCGGCTGCGCGACGGTTTCGCGAGTCGCTGGAACAACGACCCCCGCCGCGCAGCCCTCGAACTGAGAGCCGGCCTCTAGGACCGATCGGTTCCGATGTGCACGTCCAGATCGGCCGGCTCGGAGATCTGGTCCCACGCCTTCGTCTTGAGCCGGTTGCTCTGCCGCTCACTCTCGAGCAGCGCCGCCCGCAGCTCCTCGGCGTCGGTGATCTCCTTGGCCGTGACCGCGTCGGCCGCCGTGGTCGCGCCCTGCACCACCTCGAGGTGGGTGCCGTCGGTCGGCATCAGCTCGGACCACTTGGCCAGGCAGTAGACCTTCTCCGGCACGTCTTGGCACGGTTCGCCCAGCTCGGGCATCTCGTCGGCCGAGCCCAGCGCCTCGGTGCGGAACTTGGACAGCTCGTCCACGAACTTCTGGAGCCGATCCTCGACCCGCGGGTCGAGCCGGGTCGCCACCGCCTTGCCGAAGATCCAGCGCAGCGCGGTCAGTTCCATGCCGGCCCGCACCGGCAGATAGAGCTTGGCCCAGCTGGCGTTGAGGAAGTCGCCCGGGTCGAGTTCGGGGGCGCGCGCGTCGCCGCCGGACCACCAGCCCGGGTAGGAGACGAAGGACGCCCGCTCCCAGTCGAACACCCGGTTCCAGAGGTCGATCTCCCACGCCTCGTCGCGGACGCCGGCCGGGAAGTGCTCGGCCACGATCTGCGAGATCATCTCGTTGACCGGCGAGAATCCGGCGCGCAGCCGGGCCTCGAACTCGTCGGCGGCGATCGCGGCCGCGGCCAGCAGTTCGTCGCGCTTGTCGGTCCACTCCTGCAGGCCGGTCACATAGGCGGCGACCAGCGCGTTGTAGGCGGCGTCGTCGGCGTTCTGGCCGGCGTTGGTCGGCGCCTGCTGGAAGTTGGCGGCGACCTGGACGTCGGCGCCCGGCCCGCCGATCCACATGGCGGCACCCACGTGGACGCGTACGCGCACCACCGTGCCGCCGTCGGACGAGGTGACCAGCGGCGCGCCGACCACGCGGGCCGCGATGCTGTCCGGCGGCCGCCGGGTGATCAGGTTGACGTTGGCGCGAATGAAGTCGACGTCACCGTCCCACAGCCAGCCGGCGTCGAACGGCACGTCGACGTCGTAGTCGGCGCTCATGTCACCGACGACGCCCCACTTGTCCAGCGTCTTCACGGCCGAGTAGAAGACCTTCGTGGGCGCGGCGGCGGGCTGTCCGGGCGCCGGGCGCACGGGCATGGTGGGCGGCGTGCCGGCTGCGGTCGCCGCCTGCTCGAGGATCCGCTGCCGGCCGTCGCTGATCTTCTTGGCGAAGGCGAGCGCCGGTTCCTTGACCGTGGGCGCCCAGCAGATGCGCGCCCCGTAGCGTTCCTGGGCCAGTTCGAGGCGCTGCAGCACCTTGAAGTAGTGCAGCGTGATCGGCGTGACCCGGTTCGGGTTGCGGACGGTGCGCTTCGACTTGGTCTCGGAGCCGGTCTCGGTCACCAGCTTGAAGTCGGTCTTGTGCTGGGTCCGGTAGCGGGCCGCGACCTTGGAGGTGGCCGTGCGGCTGTCCTTGACCGCGCGCCGGCTCGTCTCCTGGTTGGCCTCGGTGACGTTGCGGGTGTATCCGATGGTGTGGCTCGCGTTGAACGTGCCCCAGAACCCGGTCGGGCTCGTGTACGACCCGGTGTGGCTCGCGTTGAGCCCCCACGTGTCGGAGATCGACTTCTGCCGCTCGAAGCCTTCCTGCAGCTCGGTGGTGAGAGCGCTGGTCAGCTCGATGTCGGTCTGCTGCTCGGTCTCGTCCTGTTCCTCGAGCGTCAGTTCCTTTTTGGTGTACGTCCGTTGTTCGAGCACCGCCTCTTCCCCCGGGGCCAGCGCGAGGGCATAGACATGCTCGCCGAGCGCGAAGCCCATCGGCCGGATGCGTGTGCGGTCGAGGAACGCGATGCCCACGTCGGACTGGAGCAGCCCGGCGATGAACTCGGCGTCCTGGTCGCCGAGCAGGGTCGGACGGCTGGCCGGCCGTTCCCGGTGCGACATCGTCGGGTCCTGCCCGGGCAGATTTTCCTCGGCCGCGTCCATCGCGTTGGCCGACCACACCTCGGACAGGCCCAGCTGCTTGAGCAGGTGGGGCAGCCGGTCGCGGTCGATGCTGCCGTAGCGGGTCGCCTCGATCAGCGCCTGCTTCACATAGAACGGCAGGATCGGCGTCCGGCCGTCGTCAAACGTGAGCAGCATCGGGACGAAGTAGTTCGAATAGACGTAGCGGTCGGAGTGCGCAGCGCTGAAACCCAGCGTGTCGGTGTCGGCGTTAGCGACGACGACGATGCCCATCGGCGGCCCTTCAGAGTGGAATTTTGAACAGTGCGTGCAGACCCTGGTACGCCATCTCGTGCGAGGTGACGAAGAAGCCCGGGAAGACCTGACTGAGTGCGGCCTGGCGGACGACCGTTTCCCGTACGGCGTGCGCGGTCAGCTCTTCGAGACCGGCCGTGACCTCGGGCGGGACTTCCTTCGAGAGCTTGCGATAGGCCTCGGTGAGCCCGGCCCAGTCGCCGTCGAACGCCTCGCCCAGATCGTCGGCGACCTTGGCCCACGTCTTTTCGAAACGCTCGAGCTTGGTCGACGAGGTCCAGTCGACGTTGGTCATCCTGGTCGCTTCGGTGTCGACCAGCAGCAGGTCGGAGCGCAGTTCGCCGACGGTGGTGCCGGCCTTCCACCCGAACCGGTCGGCCAGATGCCGGGCCAGGGCCTTCTCGGCGCCGGCCTTGGTCGCGTCGCCGGTGAACCCGACCAGCTCCAGCAGCAGCTCGCGGTCGGGGTGGCTGAGCAGCATCTGCGCGATCGTCTGCTTGAGCACGGCGTCGGCGCCCTTGAGGGTCGCCGCCAGCTCGGGGTCGGCCTTGCGGACGGCGTCGACCACGGTCGAGATCGCCTTCTCGGTGTGGGCCTGCAGGCCGGGCGCCTCACCGAGCATCTTGGTGATCTCGCCCGCCATCCGCCGGTGCACCTGCTGCCCGAGCCGCCAGGCCTCGACCTTGGCCGCCTTGCGAAGCGCCCGGAACTCCTCCCAGGCGACCTTTTGCAGCAGGCGGTTGAGCACCGTCGAGAGCCGCTGTTCGAGCTGCTGGAGGACGGCCGCCCGGACCGCGGCGCGGCTCACGTTGGCCTTGGGCGGTTTGACCTCGCGGAAGACATCGTCGAGCCGCGTGAGGATCTCATCGATCGCGGCGTTCAGCTCGCGGCGGGTGGCCTTGCGCCCGGCCGATGACACGGTCTCGGACACGCTGGCCATGAGCAGCGGCTTCCCGTTCTGGCTGACCATGAACGAGAACGGCGACCCGGCCCCGGCGAACGCCTCGGCATGGGCGGCCGGCGTGACCATCGTGATGGCCAGCTCGTCACCGACCAGCAGCACGCGGCCGCGCCGGATGAGCGGGCCGAGCACCTCGGGCGGGAAGAGCGTCCGCAGCGTGGCCATCCCGACCCGGGGGAGGGCGGTGATCGTGGCCTCGCCGATCGCCAGCAGCAGCGCAGCCAGCAGCCGGGCCTCGGCCACGGCTCCGCGCACGGCGGTGAGCAGCAGCGGGGCATAGCGGACGGCCGCCCGCACGGCGACCCCACCCAGCAGCCGGGCCAGCTGTACCAGGCCGGTGAGCAGCTGGAACAGGTCGCCGGCGATGCGGCCCAGCATGCGCCCGGCCGCAAACGGGTCGAGGTTGGCCAGATGCCGGCCGAACTCCTGCTCCCACCCGCGCCACAGCGCGAGCACCCGATCGTCGATGGTGGTCGGGTCGAGCGCCGCCACGATGCCCCGGAACGCCTCGCGCACGACGAGTGCCTGTTCGGCGATGCGCTGCAGACCTGCTCGCGGGTCGACGCTCAGCACGATCAGGGTCGCCATCTGCTCCTGCTGCAACCGCCCGATCAGCAGGACGAGCTTGCCGAGGTCGACGACCACGGTGGCGAACGACTCGGCCACCCCGACGACGAAGCCGTCGAAGAACAGCTTCGGGTTGATGCCGTTCCAGGCCGCGTAGTGGCGCATCGCGTCGAGCAGGCCGGGGTCGAGGCCGAGCAGGAAGCCGCGGAACGAGCCGTCCGGGTCGACGTCGGTCGAGGCCAGGTCGAAGAACGCCTCGGCCAGTCCGAGGTGGACCAGCATCGAGACCAGGTCCCACGCGTTGTCGGCGGTGATCCGGCCGGACATCGCGGCCAGCACCCGCTCCCGGGTCATCGACCGCGTGGCGTGCGCCTCGACCAGGTATTTGACGGTGAGCGCGACCAGTTCGACCCGCGGGTCGGGCGTCCGGTCCCCATAGACCTGGCTGCGCACGGCGGCCGGCACCCGGGGCACCCAGAACCAGTCCGCGATCATGACGGTGTCGCTCACGCCGCGAAGTGTGGGATCCGCCCTCCACAAACGACAGCAGTTGATCAACATTCCGACACTAAGGCCTTAGGCGCCGGTGAAGAGGGCAACCCGTTCTCTACGCCACCAGCGACGCGAGGCCAGCCCGGCCAGCAGAGCACCGGTCGCGTTGACCAGCACGTCGTCGACCGACGAGACGCGGTCGAGCTGGAACACGTACTGGGAAACCTCGATCAGGATCGAGCAGCCGACGCCGAGCGCGATAATCCGCGGGACAGTGGCCACCGCCGCGAACCGGATCGGCCCGAAGAATCCGAGCGCGGCCAGCACCAGCAGATTGCCACCGATCCCGATCGGTCCCATCGTGGCCAGGTCACGCAGCGGCACCAGACTCACCCGACCGGGCACGATCCCGGCGCCCGGCCCCGGCATGAGCGTCAGCCAGATCCACGGCAGCGTCCCGTAGACCATGCCGACCTCGGCCAGCGACATCCGCCATGCCGCCGGCCGCGGGATCTGCGCCAGCGCCCACACCACCAGCCCCGCCACCGGGAGCAGCACCAGCACCATCAGCACCACGCCGTTCTCGTTGCCGAGGCAGCCCCGCCAGTTCCCGCTCAGGCAGTTGGGGGCCGACATCAAGAGCGGTTTCCGTACGACGTAGAGCGCGCTCACCAGCATCACGAGCACCAGACCAAGGGCAGCCGTCCTGCCCGCGTACTGCTTCATGCCCCAGAGTCAACCGGAACGTCTGTCATGGCGGCATAAGCGCTAATGCCGGCCGACGCGTGACCGATTTATGCGGCCGACTTGAAGCTGACCGGGGGAGCACGGAAATGACTCAGTATCTCGACACCACGACGAACGTGATCAGCGCCTTGTTCGGACCCACCTCGGGGATTCCCTGGTGGGCCTGGCTGATCGTGATCGCCGCGGTGTTCTGGAAGGTTGCCGTCAAGGAGCCCAAGACCGTCACCGAGCGGGACAACGAGATGCTCGGCGAGATGTTCGGTGACGGGTCGGGCAAGAAGAAGAAAAAGAAGTAGCCGGCGCCGGAGCGCCGGCTACCCCTCACGCCGTGTGCGGGGGTGGCTCGGCGGCGCCCGTCATGATGGCCACCGCCTCGCTCATCGAGTGCGACTTCGGGGTGATGACCGTGGCCCGGCGGCCCAGTCGCTGGATGTGGATGCGGTCGGCCACCTCGAACACGTGCGGCATGTTGTGGCTGATCAGGATGACCGGCAGACCCCGGTCGCGGACGTCCCGGATCAGCTGCAGCACCCGGTTGCCCTCCTTGACGCCGAGGGCCGCGGTCGGCTCGTCGAGGATCACCACCTTGCTCCCGAACGCGGCCGACCGCGCCACCGCCACCGCTTGCCGCTGACCGCCGGAGAGCGACTCCACGGCCTGGCCGATGTTCTGCAACGTGGCCACGCCCAGCTCGCTCATGTGCCGCTTGGCCTCGGAGCGCATGTGTTTGCGGTCGAGCATCCGGAACACCGAGCCGAGCGGGCCGGGTCGGCGTTCCTCACGGCCGAGGAACAGGTTGTCGGCGATGTCGAGACCGGGCGCCACGGCGAGGGTCTGGTACACCGTTTCGATGCCGGCGGTCCGAGCGTCCATCGGCGTACGGAACTGGACCTGCTGCCCGTCCAGGAAGATCTCGCCCTCGTCGGGGACCAGCGCACCGGACAGCGCCTTGATCAGGCTGGACTTGCCGGCCCCGTTGTCCCCGATGACGGCCAGGATCTCGCCGGGATAGAGCTCGAGGTCGCTGCCGTTGATCGCGACCACCCGGCCGTACCGTTTGGTGAGCCCTTTGGCCTGGAGCACCGGGGTGGCCGAGTGTTTTCCCGTCGACGTCGTCACGTCTTCACCTTCCGGATCCACTGGTCGAGCGAGACCGCGACCAGCACGAGCAGGCCGATGGCGAATCCCTGCCACACCACCTCGACGCCGCCCAGCTGCAGGCCGTTGCGGAACACGCCGACGATGAGCGCGCCGATCAGCGTGCCGATCACGCTGCCCCGGCCGCCGAAGAGGCTGGTGCCACCGAGCACGACCGCGGTGATCGAGTCGAGGTTGTAGTCGGTGCCGACGTTGGGACTGGCCGAGGCGAGGCGGCCGATCAGGATCCAGCCGCCGACCGCGTAGAGCAGGCCGGCCACCGTGTAGACCGAGAACAGCACGCGCGGGGTCTGGATACCGGCGAGCCGGGCGGCCTCGATGTCGTCACCGGTGGCGTACACGTGTTTGCCCCAGGCGGTCTGCTTGAGGGCGTAGTAGAAGTACGCGAACAGCGCGAGCATGATGATCGACCCGTACGTGAGACGGAAGTTCCCGATCGGGATGGTGCTCCCGGTCCACGTCATCAGGTCGGGCATGTCGGAGCCCCGCACGGTCTCGCTGTTGCTGATCACCGAGTTGAGCGACAGGAAGATGGTCAGCGTGCCGAGCGTGACGATGAACGGTGGCAGCTTGATCCGGGTGACCAGGAAGCCGTTGATGGCGCCCATCGCCGTGCCGCAGGCGAACCCGAGGATCAGGGCCAGCACGCCCGGCATGCCGGCCCGGGTGCAGAAGGCCGCCATGAGAACCCCGGAGAAGACGGCGATGATGCCGGCCGCGAGGTCGATGCCGGCGGTCAGGATGACCATCGTCTGCCCGAGGGCGAGCGTGGCGATCACCGTGACCTGAGCCAGCACCAGCGAGAGGTTGGGAGCGGAGAAGAAGCGGGTGTTGACGATCGAGAACGCGATGATCGCCAGCACCAGGACGGCCAGCGGGCCGAGCACCGGGTTGGCGTGCAGCACATGCTGCACGCGCAGACCCAGCGAGTCCTGCTTGTGGACGTCGAAGTCGGCGGGCGCGGTGGCGGTGGCCATGTCAGCCCCAGCAGTTCTGCTTGCCCCACGCGGAGTCCTTGGCCTCCACGCCGGTCTGCGGGTCGTCGGTGATCAACTGGACGCCGGTGTCGACGAAGGTCTTGCCCTCGGTCGCCTTGGGCTTGGTGCCGTCCTTGGCGTAGGCCGCGATGGCCTCGATGCCCATCTGGGCCATCTTGAGCGGGAACTGCATCGAGGTCGCGCCGATGATCTTCTTGGAGACGTTGTCGACGCCCGGGCAGCCGCCGTCGACCGAGACGATCGTGACGTCCTTCTCCTTACCGGCCGACTTGATGGCCTGGTAGGCGCCGGCCGCGGCGGGCTCGTTGATCGTGTAGACCAGGTTGATCGACGGGTCCTTCTGCAGCAGGTTCTCCATCGCCGTACGCCCGCCGTCCTCGGCGCCGTCGGTGACGTCGTGCCCGGCGATCCGCGGGTCGCTCTCGTCGCCGATCTTCGTCTTGTCCTTGACGTCGATCCCGAAGCCCTCGAGGAAGCCCTGGTCGCGCTGCACGTCGACGGAGACCTGGTTGGCGTTGAGGTCGAGCAGGGCGATCTTGGCCTGCTTGTTGTCCTTGGCGAACTTGGCCTTGGCCCACTGTCCGATCAGGAGACCGGCCTGGTAGTTGTCGGTGGCGAACGTGGCGTCCACCGCGTCCGGCGGGTCGGTCGGCGTGTCCAGCGCGATGACCAGCATGTTTCCGTCGGTCTTGGCCTTGTCGATGCTGGGCACGATCGCCTTGGAGTCGTTCGGGGTGATCAGGAAGCCCTTGGCTCCGGCCGAGATCAGGTTCTCGATCGCCTGCACCTGGGCCTCGTTGTCGCCGTCCTGCTTGCCGGCGAAGGTTTGCAGCGTGACGCCCTGCGCTTTCGCGGCGGCCTGAGCGCCTTCCTTCATCTTGACGAAGAACGGGTTGGTGTCCGTTTTGGTGATGAGCCCGACGACCGTCCCGTCGCCGCTCCCGGAGTCTCCGCCACCGCACGCGGCGGCACCGAGCACCAGAGCGACGGCGCATCCAGCGGCCATCAACCTCCCGGTCCTGGACATGGCGAGATCGCGCATGTCTCCTCCAAATCGATTTAGCAAAATCGAAAGACAACGTTGTCTCGCAGTAGACGCCTGCCGTTAACTCATGTCAACAATGAGTTTCCAAGATGTTGCAATCAGTGATCAACATCGACGGGGGTGGATCAATGACGCCTCAGAGACCCACGATGAACGACGTTGCCCGCAGCGCCGGCGTCAGCCTCAAGACGGTGTCCCGCGTGGTCAACGGGGAGACCACGGTGGCGCCCGACCTGGCCGCCCGGGTGCAGGCCGCCGTCGCGTCGCTGGGTTACCGGCAGCACCTCGGCGCGAGCATGCTGCGCCGCAACGACCGTCGCACCAGGACCATCGGCATGCTTCTCGAGGACGTGTCCAACCCGTTCTCGGCGGCCGTGCACCGGGCCATCGAGAACGAGGCCCGCGGCCGCGGCGTCCAGGTGCTGACCGGCAGCCTCGACGAAGACCCGCAACGGGAACGCGACCTGGCCGCGGCGTTCGCGGAACGGCAGACGGACGGGCTGATCCTCGCCCCCACCGGCGCTGACCTGGGCCATCTGGCCGCGCACACGGCCATGCCGGTCGTCTTCGTCGACCGCACGCCGACCGGCACGACCGGTGACACGGTGATCTCGACCAACGTCTCGGGGGCGGCTGGAGCCGTACGCCACCTGGTCGCCCGCGGCCATCGCCGGATCGCCTTCCTCGGCGACCACCGGCGGCTCTCCACGGCCCGCGACCGCCACCTCGGCTACGAACGCGCCCTCGGCCGCCGAGCCGGTCCGGTGGTGCACGATCTGCACGATCCGCTCGCCGCCGAACGCGCCACCATCGCCCTGCTGCGCGGCCCTGAGCCGCCCACGGCCATCTTCGCCGCCCAGAACACGATCACGATCGGGGTCGTCCGCGCGCTACGCCGGCTGGGCCGGGCGCACTCGGTGGCGCTGGTCGGTTTTGACGACTTCCCGCTGGCCGACCTGCTCGACCCGCCGGTCACCGTGGTCGCCCAGGACCCGGCCCGGATGGGCGGGGCGGCGGCCGAGGCGCTGTTCGAGCGCATCGCCGGCTACGACGGCCCACCGCGCGAGATTCGCATCCCGACCACGCTCATCCCCCGCGGTTCGGGCGAGCTGTAACGCCCGGACCGGCAGGTCGACCGGTAATGAACACGGCGGTTGCCGCAGATCGAACATGCAAGCTGCCGCAGATCGAACACGCGAGTCCCGCAAATCGAAAGCCGACCTGCCGCAAATCGAAAGCCGAAACGTCGCGGATCGAAATCTTCCCAGCTAGCATGAGGTGTGGCGACGACTGAACTTATTCCGCGCCGGGCCGCTGCGCAGGTGGCAGCCGCACTTGCCGACACGCGAGTCGTCCTGATCAGCGGAGCTCGTCAGGCCGGCAAGAGCACTCTCGTCCGGGTCGTCGCCGGTGACCGGCTGGCCGACCGTCGAGATCTCGACCGCGCAGCCGATCGCGCAGCGGCGATCGCCGATCCGGAAGGCTTCGTCGATTCCCCGGAGCTGCTGGTCATCGACGAGATTCAGCGCGTACCCGAGCTTCTGCTCGCCATCAAGGTGTCCGTCGACGAGAACCCGCGACCCGGCCGCTTCCTGCTCACCGGCTCCTCGCAGCTGTTCGGCATGATTGCCGCGCCCGACGCGCTCCCCGGACGCATGGAAACCGTCGAGCTGTGGCCCCTCTCCCAAGGAGAGATCGACGGCACGCCGGACGGCTTCGTGGACGCGATCTTCTCGCTCGGTCCCGAGCTGCGGCACCAGTCGGCTGTCACCCGGGCTGACTACGCCGCCAGGATCGTGCGCGGTGGGCTCCCCGAGGCCACCACTCGAGACGATGCCCGGCGCCGGGAACGCTTCTTCGACGCGTACATCCAAGCTCTCCTCGACCGCGATATCCGGCAGCTGTCCGACATCCAGCGCAAAGGCGAGCTCCGCAAGATGGTGCGGCTGTTGGCGGCCAGGTCCGCGACCGTGCTCGGCGCCAATTCACTGGAGTCGGCGCTCGGGCTGAGCCGCCCGACGATCGCTCGGTACCTTCAGGCGCTGGAAGAGATCTTCCTGGTCAAACGCATCCCTGGATGGTCACGTAACCTCGGCACACGGGCTACAGCCGCGCCGAAGCTGGTCTTCGTCGACTCCGGGCTGGCCTCGAACGAGCTCGACGTCGACGGTCACGCACTGCTTCGGCCCGGAGCGCCGTTCGGACCGTTGCTCGAGTCCTTCGTGTTGTCCGAGCTGTCCCGCCAGCGCACCTGGTGTCAGCAGGCGGTGGAGATCTCCCACTACCGCGACCACAGCAAGTTCGAGGTCGACGTCGTGCTGGAGAACAGGGCCGGCCAGGTGGTCGGCATCGAGGTCAAGGCCGCCTCAACGGTCGGATCCGATGACTTCCGAGGGCTGCGCCGCCTGGCCGAGCGTCTGGGCGACGACTTCGTTGCCGGGGTCGTGCTCTATACCGGCGCCTCGACGCTTCCGTTCGGCGATCGGCTGCGGGCCATGCCGGTCAGCGCGCTCTGGCAGGTCGCCGCCCCGTGACGAGAGCGGCGCCGCGGGTATTGACCCACGGCGCCGCCCTCATCGCTAAGAGGAGGATCAGGGGAAGTTGGTGACCGTCCGCGGGACGACCGCGTCGGCCGTGGCGGCGTCGCCGATGTTGTTGACCACGTGGTCGATCGTGCCGCTGGCCAGCGAGATCGTGAAGATGTTGTGGAACCTCACGCTGCCGTTGGCCGGCGCCTGGAACCCGTTGGCCGAGTGCACGGCCGGGTTGTTCTGGAAGAACGCGTAGCTGCCCATGGCCCAGGCCTCGTGCGAGGTGACGTTGTCGGCCACCTTGTAGGCCGGGTAGCCGACGCCGTCACTGCGCCAGGCGGCGTTCGACGGCGGGTCGTACGGCTGCTCGTTCTGCAGGAAGTACGTGCGGCCGCCGTTGCCGTTCCAGAGCACCTCGGTCTTCTGGTAGTGCTCGACGAACAGCCCGTACGCGGTCACGTTGTTGCCGTTGACGATCAGGCCACTGTCGGCCGTGTTGATCGTCCAGCCGTAGGTGCCGCCGTTGCCGTGGTCGGCGCGCCACGCCCAGATGTGGTCGATGATCACGTTGTTGCTGTTCACCAGCAGGCTGTTGGTGGCCTTGCCGGCGATGTAGCCACCGATCCGGAAGAAGACGTCCTGGACGGTCGACGGGTTGGCGGCGTGGTTCGCGGAAGAGCCGGCCGCGCCCATGACCAGCAGGTTCGGCGAGTTGGTGGTGCCCGCGTCGAACAGCACGCCGGCCACCTTCACGCCGTCCACATCGGCCACCTGCATCGCGGTGACGCCGTTGTCCGGGATGATCGTGGCGTAGCCGAGGCCGAGCACCACGGTGTTGGCCCGGGTCACGTTGATCGTCTGGTTGACGTGGTAGATGCCCGGCTGGAAGATCAGGTTCAGGCCCTGGGCCAGCGCCTGGTTGATCCGCGCGGCGGTGTCGCCGGGCTTGGCCACGTAGAACTGCGAGAGCGGGATGGACGAGCCCGGGGTGTTGCCGTTGACCCAGGTCGCGCCCGAGGTGTTGGTGCGCAGGTTGGGCACGAAGACCGCGTAGTCGCTGCCGCTCTGGTAGAGGTACGGCTTCTCGCGGATGACCGGGGTCTGGCCGATGACCGTGTACGGCGGGTTCGGGTAGCTCGCGGCCGGAGCGCCCTGCACGCCGACGAACGTCTGGTTCCACACCGCGTTGGTGTTCGAGCCGATCTGGCTGTCCCGGGTGAACCACTGCTGCTGCGAGTACTGACCCTCGCTGCCGCTGATCCGGGAGTCCGAGATGTAGCCGCCGGACGCCCAGCCGTAGCCGTTGGGGGCCAGGTTGAGGTTGCCGTGGATGTCCATCCGGCGGAACGGCGCGGCCTGCGAGACGGCCCAGCGGTTGGTGCCGTTGACCGGGTAGACCGACACGTTCTCGGTGCTGCGCCAGAAGTTCTGGGTCGCGTTGCCCTGGAACCAGCCGGCGTCGACGGTGATGTCACCGTTGATCCGGACGTCCTGCGGGTTCTGACCGAGGCCGACGATCGACGTGTAGAAGCCGACCTGGATGTTCAGGCCGTTGTAGGTGCCCGGCTTGAACGCCAGCACGTAGCGCCCGGTGCCGAACTGCGCCGACTCCTGCTGCGCGAAGATCTGGTCGGCCCGCGCCTGGATGCTGGCGCTCGACATCGACGGGTCGAAGACGACCACGTTGGTGCCGAGGCTGCCGCCGCCCGGGATCGGGTCGCCGGTCGGCGGGGGAGTGCTCGGCGGCGGTGACGTCGGGGGAGTGGTGGTGCCGCCCCCGTACACCTTGAACTCCCACAGCGAGTAGCCGTAGCCGGTGGTGCGCTGAGTGCCGTACATCCGCACGTACCGGCCGGTGCCGCTGACCGTGAGGTTCTGGTTGCCGCCGGTCGATGTGGTCGTCGAGTAGATATTGGTCCAGGTGCTGGCGTTGTCCGAGACCTGCAGCTGGAAGGCCTTGGCCGCGGCCGTCTCCCAGTTCAGCTCGACCCGCGAGATGGACTGCGAGCTGCCCAGGTCGACCTGCAGCCACTGTGGGTCACTGAAGGCGGACGACCACCGGGTGCCGGCGTTACCGTCCACGGCCTCCGAGGCCAGGTACGCGCCGGCCGCCTCGGTGGACGACGCGGTAGCCGGTTTGCCTTGCGAGAGCAGGGTTTCCGCGGCACTGGCGCCGACCGCGGTGATGGCGGCGTAGCCCGCCACGACGGAGGCGACGAGGCCACCTATCGCGGCGAGACGCCAGGGGGAGCGTCTCCGCTCGGGAGCGGAGGAGACGGGGATGGTCATTGCTTCTCCTTGGGCGGGGATGCGCAAGGGGGACTCTTGCGCCCTAGGGAAGGCCGGACTCTCCTCGATCGTTTGGAGAGCGCTCCCCCGCAGTGGACGCTAGGGAACCTGTTCATCAGCTGTCCATAGATGAACACGGTTCCGGAACCTCGCCGGTCTTGCGCCCGACATGTTCGCGCCGAGCCTGCCCTTTTAGGCAAAACCCCAGTTCATTCCCGTACGCCGGTTGCCCGTTCGCGCACACGAGGGTCGAATAACGGGGACGGCGGAACCGGTTCCGGCGCGACTTGAATAAAGTCTTAAAACGGATTCTCCGGCGGAAAGCGCTTCCCGGCACTCGATTGCCTACTCTGGACCGGGTGCGACTGGTGCTGACGAGCGACACCCACCTGCCGAAGCGGGCCCGCGACCTGCCGCCCCCGCTGTGGACCGCGATCGACGAGGCCGACGTGGTCATCCACGCCGGCGACTGGGTCGACGAGGCCACCCTCGACCGGTTCGAGGCGCGCGCTTCACATCTGGTCGCCTGCTACGGCAACAACGACGGGCCGGCCTTGCGGGCCCGCCTGCCCGAGATCGCGTACGCCGACCTGGCCGGCCTGCGTTTCGCGGTGATCCACGAGACGGGCGCTTCCACCGGCCGCACCGAGCGCTGCGCGGCCCAGTTCCCCGACGTCGACGTCCTGGTCTTCGGCCACTCCCACATCCCGTGGGACACCACCTCGGCCTCGGGGCTGCGCCTGCTCAACCCGGGCTCACCCACCGACCGTCGCCGACAGCCCTTCTGCACCTACCAGACCGCCATCATCCAGGCCGGCGAACTGACCGAGATGACACTGCACAACCTCCCGCCACGACGCACATAACGCGGAACTTCACGCGAGTTTTTCCTGTTCAATCGCTGGCGATAGATAGCCAGCGGGCTATAGCTTTTCCTGCTATAGTTTGGGCGTGGGGTGCCGGGGCGAGATTCTGCGCGAAGTGATGACGGAAGTCGGCATCACTCAGTCCGAGTTGTCGCGGATCAGCGGCGTGCGTCAACCGAGCATCAGCCAGTTCCTCTCCGGGCGAGGTCACCTGAGCGACGACATGCTCGACCGTTTGCTGTCGTGCATGGGCTATCGCTTGGAAGTCGTTCGGCGGCCGGTCCGGCCGGAGCTCGGACGCTCCTCGAAACGTTCGTGGGAACTGCATCGCCGGCTGTCGAGTCATCTGACATCGCAGACGTTGAACGAGTGGCGACCGGCGATGCTCAGCAACCTGTCCCGTCTCCGGAGCAGCACCCAGGGCCAGCCTCACCTGCGGAACCTCGACAGGTGGGAGAGCCTGATCGGCGGTGGGGACGTGTCCGGGTTGCATCGCGTGATGACTGGGCTTGATGTCGACTCGATCGAGATGCGGGAGGTCTCGCCCATGCGTGGCCTGCTGTCTCAGGGCGAGCGTGCCGAGGTTCTGGGTCTGGCGACCTGATGCGACGCGACCAGCTCGAACACGCGATCCGGACCGCTTGTCAGATCATCGGCCATGATGCCGTGGTCGTGGTCGGCTCGCAGTCGATCCTCGGCTCCTTCACGGAGGATGAACTGCCGGCCGAGGCCACCATGTCCGCCGAGATCGACATCCTTCCGCTCGGCGCTGACAACACCGAGACGGCGCGACTGGCCGACCTGATCGAGGGTGTCGCGGGCGAGTGGTCACCGTTCGAGGAACAGCACGGCTTCAGCATCGACGGCGTCGACCTGGAGACGGCGATCCTGCCCGGCGGCTGGCGCGACCGGCTGGTGAGAGTTCAGAACGCCAATACCGCGGCGCTTTCCGGCGATCCTCAATACACCGGATGGTGCCTCGACAAAGAGGATCTGTGCGTCGCCAAGCTGTGTGCGCTGCGAGAGAAAGACAGAAACTTCGTGGCGGCGCTGCTGGACGCGGAACTCGTCGAGATCTCCGTAATCAGTGCACGCCTCGCCGAGGTGCCGGCCAAGCATCGTGTCTCGGCCGAGCATGCTCGCGTTTGGCTCGCGACGAGGGGCTGAACCAGCGCAGCGACGCGTGTTCCGAGGGCGCTTGAGGCACCCTCGGAACACGTACGGTCAGGCGCCCCAGCCGGCCTGGGTGCCGCCCACCCGGTCGGCGATGATTTTTTCGTCGTAGCCGCTTCGGCGGTATGCGGCGATCGGGTCGGGGTCGAGGCCGGCGTCCGTACGCACGTCGGCCAGCAACGGGCGCACGTCGGTGTTGTAGGCGTCCATGAAGACCGCGTTCGCCTCCAGCACGTCGCCCGCCTGCTGGGCCTTTGACAGGGCGTCGCGGTCGACCAGCAGGGCCTTGGCCGTGGCCTCCTGCACGTTCATGACCGAGCGGATGATCGCCGGGATCTTGCGCTCGATGTTGTGGCACTGGTCGAGCATGAAGGCGATCCCGTACGCCGGGTCGAGCGCGCCGCCGCGCACGATCTCGTACATGATGCGGAACAACTGGAACGGGTCGGCCGCGCCCACCATCAGGTCGTCGTCGGCGTAGAAGCGACTGTTGAAGTCGAAGGCGCCGAGCTTCTTCTGGCGCAGCAGGAACGCCACGATGAACTCGATGTTCGTGCCGGGGGCGTGGTGCCCGGTGTCGATGCAGACCGTGGCTCGTTCGCCGAGTTCGATGCAGTGGGCGTACGAGGTACCCCAGTCCGGCACGTCGGTGGCGTAGAAGGCCGGCTCGAACAGCTTGTACTCCAACAGGATCCGCTGATCGCCGGTCAGCCGGTCGTAGGCCTCGCGCAACGCGGCGGCCAGCCTGTCCTGGCGGTCGTGCAGGTCGTCCTGGCCGGGATAGTTGATGCCGTCGGAGAACCACAGCTTCAGGTCGCGCGAACCGGTCTGGCCCATGATGTCGATCGCCTCGAGCAGGTGATCGGTGGCCTTACGCCGGATTCCCGCGTCCGGGTTGGTGACCGAGCCCAGTTTGTAGTCGTCGTCCTGGAAGACGTTCGTGTTGATCGCGCCGATCTGCACGCCCTGGTCGTGGGCGTAGGACGTGAGCGCGCTGTAGTCGGCCACCTTGTCCCACGGAATGTGCAGCGCCACCGACGGGGCGACGCCGGTGAAACGGTGCACGGTCGCAGCGTCGGCGATCTTTTCCTCCGGATTGCGAGGCACTCCGGGCTGGGCGAAGACCTTGAAACGCGTACCGGAATTGGCGTAGGCCCACGACGGGGTCTCGATGCGCTGGGCCGTCAGGGCTCGCTTGACGGCGGCGAGGTCGGTCATGGGTTCTCCTGTGAATTCTCGGCAAGGTGGAAGACCTCGGTCAGCTGCGGGAACCCGTCATTGGGTCCGCCGCCGGCGAAGAATTCCGCCATTTCCGACTGCCACCTGGTGTTGACGTCCAGGGCCGCCATGGCCGCCTGGGACGCTTCGAGATCGTCCGCCTCGACGTAGCCGATCAGCAGCCCGTCGGTGCGGAGGAAGAGCGAATAGTTGCGCCAGCCGGTGGCCCGAAGTGCGTCCTGCATCTCGGGCCACACGGCCTGGTGCCGCTCCACGTATTCCGCCATCCGCTCGGGGCGGATCTGCAAGGAGAAGCAATAGCGCATGTCGTGAAAACCAATCAGAAGTTGAACTGGTCGATGTTTTCCTTGGTGAACTCGGTCGGCGGACCGAGCACGATCTCCCCGTCCTTGCCGATCGTGTAGTCGCCGAGCTTGCCCGCCTTGAACTTCTCGCCCTCGGCCCCGGTGATCTGCCCGGACGCCATGGCCGCGCCCGCATAGGCGGCCAGGTAACCGATGTCGGCCGGGTTCCACAGCGCGAACTTGGTGACCGTGCCGTCCTTCACGTACTCACGCATCTGGTTCGGCAGCCCGAGCCCGGTCACCGCGACCTTGCCCTTGTAGCTGGACGAACTGATGTACCGCGCGCCGGCCGCGATGCCGACCGTGGTCGGGGCGACGATGACCTTCAGGTTCGGGTACGACTGCAGCAGGCCCTGGGCCTCCTGGAAGCTCTTCTGGTCGTCGTCGTTGCCGTATGCGACCTTGACCAGCTTGAGCTTGGCGTACTCGGGCTTCTTGAGCTCTTCCTTCATGACCGCGATCCAGGAGTTCTGGTTCGTGGCGTTCGGGGTGGCCGAGAGGACCGCGATCTCACCGCCGTCGCTGCCGGCCTGCTCGAGCGCCATCTTGGCCAGCGACTGGCCGATGCCCTCGGTCGTGGCCTGGTTGATGAACGCGTCCCGGCAGTCCTTGCTGGCGTCCGAGTCGAACGTGATGACCTTGATCTTGGCTTGGCGGGCCTGGTTGAGCGACGGGCAGACCGCGTTCGGGTCGTTGGCCGCGACCACGATCACGTCCTGCTGCTGCTGGATCAGGGTGTTGATGTAGGACACCTGCGACGAGGCCGAGGCGTCGTTCGGGCCGACCAGCTTGTACTCGCCCTTGAGCTCGTCCACGGCGACCTTGCCGCCGCCGGTCTCGACGTCCGAATACGGGTTGTTCAACTGTTTCGGGAGGAACGCAATTTTCAGCCCCTCTTTCAGAGCCGCATTCGGATCGGCGGCCGCGGATGCCTGCGTACCGGAACCGGTGTTGGTGTTGCTGTCTTTGGTGGTGCCCCCGCAGGCCGAGAGCCCGGCGACGAGGAGTGCGGCCGAAGTAACGGAAAGTAGTGTCCGGGGGGAGCGAAGCACTGTGTACTCCATTCTTTGGGTTATCGCGCGGCTTGCCGGAGGCGGCGGCGGTGCCAATTTCCGCGTACGGCGGTGGTGATGTTCGGAAGCAATACGGAGAGCACGAGCAGCGAGCCCGTGACGATGTTGAGCGCCTGCCCGGAGACGTCCTCCAGACGCAGCGCGTTCTGCAGCGCGGTCAGCAGCACGACGCCGGCCAGCACACCGGGCAGGCTGCCCTTGCCGCCGAAGATCGAGACACCGCCCAGCAGGACGGCCGCGACCACGGCGAGTTCGAGGCCCGAGCCGTTGTCGGCGCGGGCGCTGGAGTAACGCAGGGTCCACAGCACGCCGACCAGGCCGGCGATCGCACCGCTGACGACGTACAGCCAGAACTTCGTACGGGCGACTCGGATGCCGGAGAAGTGTGCGGCCTGCGCGTTGGCGCCGATGGCGTACAGCGAGCGGCCGAACGGGGTGGCGTGCTGGACGATCCCGAAGATCAGGGCGAGCACCACGATCAGGATCAGCACATTGGGTACGGCTCCACCGCCGAGCGTTCCGGTGACCCAACCCGTGTAGTTCCAGGGAAAGTCGGCCACCGCGCCGTCGCCCAGCACCACGAACGCGAGGCCGCGGTAGAGCGCCAGCGTGCCGATGGTGACCGCCAGCGAGGGCAGCCCCAGGCCGGTGATCAGGAAGCCGTTGACCACGCCACAGACCGCGCCGATGACCACGCAGAGCGGGATGATCGTCTCGATCGAGAGGCCCTGGTTCCACAGCCAGCCCATCATCGAGCTGGTCAGGCCGAGCGTGCTGGCCACCGACAGGTCGATCTCGCCGGTCACGATGATCATCGTCATCGGCAGCGCGATCAGGATGATGGGCAGCAGGTCGAGCACCATGAAGGTGAAGTTCCGGCTGGTCCCGAAGTTGTCCACGGCGAACGACGCGATGATCAGCACGAGGACCGTGAGAACCCCGATGATGGTGTCCCAGCCGGTGAGCTTGCTCCTCAGATTCCCTTTTCCCGTACGGGTCGGGGTGGCGCTCTTCGTCAGCGTGTCAGACATGCGCGTCTCGTTTTCTGAGCGAGCGGGCGATGCGCACCGCGACCAGGCGGTCGGCGCAGATGGCCAGGATGATCAGCGCGCCGACGATCGCCTGCTGCCAGAACTGGTTGATGTCGAGCACCGCGAGGGCGCTGCCGATCACCGTGAGCAGCAGAGCCCCGAGCGCCGCACCCCACACCGTGCCGCTGCCACCGAAGACGGCCACGCCCCCGACCACCACTGCGGCCACGACGTTCAGCTCGTAGCCGGAGCCGGCCGCGGCGTCGACCGTGCCGAACCGGGCCGCGTAGAGCACACCGGCCAGCCCGGCCAGCGCGCCGCTGAGCACGAACGCGGTGAGCAGGTTGCGGGCGACCTTGATGCCGGCCAGCTCGGCGGCGGCCGGGCTCGACCCCATCGCGTACAGCTCCCGGCCGACCTTGTAGTTACGCATCATCAGCGAGCCGGCGCCGACCACGACCAAGGCGATCAGCACCAGCCAGGGGATGCCCAGCAGGCTGTCGTTGGCGAAGGTCAGGAAGTGTCGGGGCAGCTCGTCGGCGTTGACCTGCGAGCCACCGGCCCAGGAATAGGTGATGCCGCGATAGATGTAGAGCGTGCCCAGCGTGACGACCAGGGCGGGCACCTTGCCGAACCGGACCAGCACGCCGTTGACCAGCCCGGCGACCGCTCCCACGGCCAGGCCGACCAGGATCGCGACGATCATCGGCAGGCCCGGATTGCTGCTCATCATCGTGGCCACGGTGAACGCGCTGATGCCGAGCACCGAGCCGACGCTGAGGTCGATGTTCCGGGTGATCACCACGATCGCCTGGCCGGTGGCCATGACCGCGAGGATCGCCGTGTTGAGCAGGTTGTCGCGGATGCTCTGCCCGCTCAGGAAACGGGAGTTGTCGATCGCGGTGTAAGCGATCAGCAGGGCCAGCGCGAGCACGATGCCCAGCTCGCGTGTCTTGAGCAGGTTCTTCGTGGGGTTCTTGCGGGCGGGCCGGTTCAGCGTGGTCGGAGCGGCGGTCATGCGGCCACCTCCTGGCCCATGGCGGCATACATGACGGATTCCTCGGTGGCTTCGGCCCGGGTCAGCTCGGCGGTGACGCGGCCCTCGCGCAGCACGATGATCCGGTCGGCCATGCCCAGCACCTCGGGCAGTTCGGACGAGACCATGACGACCGCGAGCCCGTCGGCCGCGAGCGACGACATCAACCGGTGCACCTCGGCCTTGGTGCCGACGTCGATGCCCCGGGTGGGTTCGTCGACGATCAGCAGCTTGGGCCCGGTGGCCAGCCACTTGGCCAGCACGACCTTCTGCTGGTTGCCGCCCGAGAGCGTGCCGACCGCGTCGGACAACCGGCCTAGCTTGGTCTGCAGCTTGCGGGTCCAGGTCTCGGCGGCCGCACGCTCGGTGCCGCCGAACAGCAGTCCCAGCCGGGCGAGCTTGCGGGCGCGGGGGAGGGTCACGTTGCGTTCGATCGACAGGTCCATCACCAGGCCCTGCTGGCGGCGATCCTCGGGCACCAGTGCCATGCCGGCCGCCATCGCCGACCGCGGATCGCCCTTACGCAGGCGCCGGCCGTGCACCTTGACGGTTCCCCGGTCATACGGGTCCACTCCGAACACCGCTTGCATGACCTCGGAACGGCCCGCGCCGACGAGCCCGGCCAGAGCGACGATCTCTCCCGCCCGTACGGAAAAGGAAATGTCCCGGAAAATGCCCTCGCGGGACAGGCCCTCGACCTCGAGCACGGTCTCGCCCGGAGTGACCTGCTGCTTGGGGAACAGCGCGCTCAGGTCGCGGCCGACCATCCGGCGGATCATGTCGTCGACGCTGAGGTCGGCGACCAGCTCGGTGGCGACGTGCCGGCCGTCCCGCATGATCGTCACCCGCTCGCACAGGGCGGTGATCTCTTCGAACCGGTGCGAGATGAACATGATCGCCGCACCCTCGTCTCGCAGCGACCGTACGACCGCGAAGAGCCGCTCGACCTCGACGGCGGACAGCGCGGCAGTGGGTTCGTCCATGATCAGGACTCGGGCCTCGGACGAGAGGGCCTTGGCGATCTCGACCAGCTGCTGATCGGCGATCGAGAGCCCACGGGCCGGACGGGTCGGGTCGAGCGGGACGCCGAGCCGGCGGAAGAGCCGCTCGGCGGTGGCGTGCATCTGCTTGCGGTCGATCTGCCTGGTGCGGGTCAGTGGCTGGTTGCCCATGGCGATGTTCTCGGCCACGGACAGGTCGGGGAAGAGCGTCGGTTCCTGATAGATGACCGCGATGCCGGCCGCTTTGGCGTCACCGGGCCCGGCGAAGTCCACATCGGAGCCGTCGACCCGCAGCGTCCCGGTGTCGGGCCGGTGGACGCCGGCCAGCATCTTCACGATGGTCGACTTGCCGGCACCGTTCTCGCCGACGAGCGCGTGGGCCTCGCCGGGATAGAGCGCGAAGCTGACGCCTTGGACGGCCGCGACCGCACCGAACGACTTACTGACCTCGACGACCTCGAGCCGTGCCGTCTGCGCGTCCTGGCCCGTCGCCCGCTTGCTACCTGCCGCCCGCTCGTTGTGTTCCGCTTGTGTGAGCTGGTTCGGAGCATGCTCCGTCGGCTGCTGAGGCCGGCCCATTGTCTGCGCAGGACCGTCCGTCGGCTGCTGATGCTGGCTCGTTGTCTGCGCAGGACTGTCCGTCGGCTGATGCCTGCCCGTTGCCTGTGCAGGACTGTCCGTCGGCTGCGCGGGCCGGTCCGTGGGCGTCCGGTTGGCGTCCGCGGAGCTTGCGGGGTCGGTCTCGGGCCGGGCGGGTTGGTTCTCGGGCTGCGCGGGCCGGTCCGTGGGCGTCCGGTGGGCGTCCGCGGAGCTTGCGGGGTCGGTCTCGGGCCGGGCGGGTTGGTTCTTGGGCCGGGCGGGCCGGTCCGTGGGCGTCCGGTTGGCGTCCGCGGAGCTGGCGGGGCCGGTCTCGGGCCGGGCGGGCGGGCTCTCGGGCTGGGCGGGCTGGTTCTCGGGCCGGGCGTTTGCCTCCGCCACGGGCCACCTCCACGTCCGCTGATCGGGGGACTTTTGAAAAGTTTCAATAGGCGTTGAAATGTTTCATCACCGCGTAGGACGAACGTAGGTGGCCCCGATCACACCTGTCAAGCGCTGCGAAGAAACGTTGTGGAAACACGGCCGTCGCGGGCGGTTCGCGTACCGTAAGATGCGTCTTCAACGTTTCAAAGGGGGTTCGGGTGCTGAACGGCAGGACGCCGTCCGTCAAGGACGTGGCCGCGGCCGCCGGCGTCTCGCTGGGCACGGTCTCCAACGTGATGAACCGGCCCGAGGTGGTCAGCGCCCGCACCCGCGAACGGGTCGAGCGGGCCATGTCCGAGCTGGGCTTCGTCCGCAACGAGTCGGCCCGTCAGCTGCGCGCGGGCACCAGCCGCACCCTGGCCTACGTGATGCTCGACGGCACCAACCCGTTCTTCCACGACGTGGCCCAGGGCATCGAGCTCGCCGCCGAAGATGCCGACCTGTCCCTGTTCATCTGCAACAGCAACAGCCGTGCGACGCGCGAAGAGGTACACCTGGACCGGCTGCTCCAGCAGCGGGTGCAGGGCATCCTGATCACCCCGGTCGACCCGGCCGCACCGCATCTCGACGAGCTGACCCGCCGCGGGGTTCCGATGGTGATCGTCGACCGGGTCCGCAACGCCGACAGCTGCTGCTCGGTCTCGGTCGACGACGTGCTCGGCGGTCGCATCGGTGTCGAACACCTCGCCGAACTGGGCCACGAGCGGGTGGCGTTCGTCGGCGGCCCCGACTCGCTGGGCCAGGTGCGCGAACGTCTGCAGGGCGCCCGCGAGGTCTGGGAGTCGCTCGGCCACGACCCCGACAACCTGATCTACCTGCCGACCGAGGCGCTCACCGTGGCCGAGGGCCGCTCGGCCGGGGAACGCCTGGCCGGCCTGCCCGCGCGCCGTCGCCCGACGGCCGCGTTCTGCGCCAACGACCTGCTGGCGCTGGGCCTGCTGCAGCAGAGCATCGGGGCCGGCCTGCGCGTACCCGACGACCTGGCCATCGTCGGCTTCGACGACATCGAGTTCGCCGCGGCCGCGGCCGTGCCGCTGACCTCGGTCCGTCAACCCCGCCAGGAACTGGGCCGGGCCGCCGCCCAGCTCGTCCTCGACGAGGCCACCAACCCCAACCACAACCACCAGCAGCTGCAGTTCCAGCCCGAGCTGGTCGCGCGAGCCTCCACCGTGAGACGAGCGCGCTCCCTGTAAGGTCCCGCGTCTCGCGCCCGCCCCGCGTCTCGCGCCCGCCCCGCGTCTCGCGCCGCCCCGCGTCTCGCGCCGCCCCGCGTCTCGCGCCGCCCCGCGTCTCGCGCCGCCCCGCGTCTCGCGCCGCGACCCGGGCCGGGCCGGGCTGTCGATCAGAGCGCTGAGCGGACCCAGCTGCCGTTCGCGTCCAGCCACGCCTGCTCGCCCCGGCGCAGGTCGGCGACCTCCCGGATCCTCGGGTGCCGGGCGACCAGATGATGCAGGTGCACCACCCGGATGTCCTTCTTGTCGATCTCGCCGCCGTCGAGGAACTGCCACGAGCCGTCGGTCTCGCGCACTACGCCGCTGATCGGGTTGCTGCCCTCGGTGATCCAGTTGACCGTCACCTGGGTGCGGGCGCCGTCCTCCGGATACGGCCACGGCGTGATGTCGTCCAGGTCGGTCCAGATGCTCGGTTCGTGGCTCTCCGGGGTCACCCACAGTGACGGCTGGTCGGCCCGGCAGTTGTCGCCGCTGCCTTCCTGCCAGGGGAAATGCCCGTGCCGGTCCGGCCACACCAGCTGCACGATCGGCAGCGGCGGCTGCTGGTAGAAGTTGACCGCCGACTCGAACAGCCGGGAATACCAGGCGGGCTGAACCGGGCGCGCCGCGAGCGGAAATCCGTCCAGCACGTCGTCCACAGGCCGGTCGAGACGCAGCGGCCGGCCGTTCTTGATCTGACTACCGAGGCGGTTGACCCAGGCCTGCATGTCCGTCCGCCCCAGGCCGAACATGGCCACCTCCGGGCTCCCGTACGTGTGCCACAACCCGACGGTGAACACCCACGGCGGGACGTCGTCGTGCCCATCGATGGCGACGACACTCCAGCCGTGTTCGGTCACCAGCCGGGCGGTGCCATCGCGCCAGTCGAGGCAGCCGTCGTCCTCCGAGTTGGGTGCGCAGAGGTGGCAGTGACAGTCCCGGTCGGGATCGATGAGGTCGTTCACGATCGCCGAGCCTAGGGCCAGGACGAGATCGGCGGCGCCCGAAAGGCCGTGGTTACGACGGCGCGCAGGCAGGCGGGCAGAACGAAGCACCGATCGCCCGACGACGACGACCGGTGCGGGTGATGCGGGGCGGCGTCAGCTGAAGTAGCCGGAGGGCTCCACGGTCTGGATCCGGAGCAGGCTGGCCAGACGGCCGGTGACCGGGCGGGCCTCCAGGTGCAGGCGGGCGATGTTCAGCCCGCTGTCGCCGATGACCGCCAGCAGGGCCAGCTCACCTACGGCGTACACGGAAAGGTATCCGCCCTGGTTGCGGATCGTGACCTCGTGGAAGGTGCCCTGGTTGAGGGCGGCCCCGCAGGTCCGGCTGATCCCGTGCGCGCCCGCGGCCAGGGCGGCGATGTCGTGCGGCTCGGGGCCGTTCACCGTGTCGTGCAGGACGAGCAGGCCGTCGACGCCGGCGATGACGCAGCCGCGCACCCCGGTGACCTGGTGCCGCAGGGAGGCCAGCTCGGCGCGTACGGCCTGGAAGGGGTCGGAGGGTTGCACGTCTTTCTCCTGGGGTGGGGGGCGGAGGTTTACAGCGTGCGCAGGGCGACGAGCACCCGGTCCAGGATCTCGTCGTCGGTGGCGTAGGGCTGACCCAGCAGGTTGCTGAGCAGGTCGGAGGTCTCGTCCGGCTCGTTGCGGTTCCGCTGGGGGAGGAGAGCGTCGGGCCCCGCGATGGCGTCGCGGAGGTCGACCGTGCCGCTGCCGACCTCACGGGCCAGCAGGTCGAGCGAGGCAGCGCCGTTGAGCACCGCCTCGAGCGCCCCGGTCGAAGCCGGTAAGGAACCGGTCGAAGCCGGTAGGGGAGAGGGTGCGAGCGCGGGAGAGCGAAGCGGTGCGATCTCCCGCGCGTACGCGGTCAGGATCGTGCCGAACTCGCGCCGGGCCATCGCCAGGTTGGCGGCGGTCCGGCGCAACGTCAGGTGGGCGACGAGCGGCGCCTCCGTGCCGACCAGGCGGAGCACGTGGAACGCGTCCGCACTGGTGAGCAGGATGTCGCTGAGCTCGTCGCCGCCGTTCCCGTCCAGCAGAACGAGGCCGGCCGCCGCCGCGGCGAGCGTGACGGCGGCGGCTGATTCCTGCTCGGTCGGCACTGTCTCACCCGCCCACCACAGCACCCTGGGACCCTCGGGGTCGATCAGGGACACCGCGTGGGCGCCGGGGATTCCCAGCGCCTCCGTCAGCGGCGGCACGGTCATCAGCTGAGGCCGGCGTCCAGCTGCTTCATGACGAGGCGGGACTGCGTCAGCACCATGCCCGTGTTCGCGGTCTTGCGGCAGACCACGACCGCGACGATGTCCTGGTTGGTGCTACGCAGGAAGACGTGCACGTACGAGTCACTCTGGGCCAGGAACTCCTGGAAGTAGTGACGGTCGTCGAGCACGCCGTAGCGCGCCTTGAAGATCTCCTCGATCATCACCACGTTGCGGCCCTGGAACAGGTCGAACGTGGCGGCGGCGAGCAGGTCCAGCACCTCGCCCGGGTGCTCGTCGAGGGTGTCGACGGCGAGCAGCATGCCGGTCGACATGTCGACCAGGCCGGCGCCGATGCACTCGGGCACCTGAGCGCGGAACTGCTTGACGGCGTCGCCGATCAGCTGGGTCGTGCTCCGGATGTTCAGTCCGGTCTCGTCCACGGCCGTCATACGTCGAGCTCCGACTCGATCTTGCGGAGCTGGTGCCGGGCCAGGCCCAGGTTGGCGCGGTTCTTGTTCAGCGCCAGGTAGAGGAAGAACGCCTCGTTGCCGCGGCCCTGAAGCAGGCGGATCAGGTGGTACTGGGAGTCGAGGGTGATCAGGATGTCCTCGATCGTGTCGGCCAGGCCGAGCATCTCGAGGGTGCGCACCTTGGCGCGGATCACGTCGGTGTTGCCGGCGGCGGCGATGTTCATGTCCATGTTCAGGCCGCCGCCCATGACACCCAGCGTCAGGCCGCTGGTGTAGTCGACGAGGGCCACGCCGATGGCGCCCTCGATGGTCATGGCTTCCTTGAGCGAAGTCTCGATGTTGGCCATTGTTCCTCCTTCTCGCGCCGTCACTATCGGTCACGAACTAGGGCCCGTGAGAGTTATCGGCGACAACAGTGGCACGTGACTCCGTTATTGAGCAGTGATCAAAGTCCAATCAGCGCAGGTCAGACCGAAGATCCCGGCCCGCTGATCGGATGACCCCGGGCGGGGTCCTCCGAATGGCCGGGAAGCCGTCGTTTCGTCCGATGGACATAGCACGGGCGGCGTCCTCGAACCAGCGGGTAGCGCGTCTTGACCGGTGACGGCACGGGCCCGTAATCTGTCGGCAATCAATGAAACGTTTCATGCGATGGTCAAGCGGCAGTGAAGGGCGACATGACGAACCCCTCGGTACGTGAGCTTCTGGAGCGCAGCAACCGCCTCGGCGCCGACCCGCGCAACACCAACTACGCCGGTGGGAACACCTCGGCCAAGGGCCGCGACCTCGACCCGGTGACCGGCGAGCCCACCGACCTGATGTGGGTCAAGGGTTCCGGCGGCGACCTCGGCACCCTGGCCGAGAAGGGCCTGGCCGTGCTCCGCCTCGACCGGCTGCGCGGGCTGACCCGCACCTATCCCGGCGTCGAGCGCGAGGACGAGATGGTCGCCGCCTTCGACTACTGCCTGCACGGGCGGGGCGGCGCCGCCCCCTCGATCGACACCGCCATGCACGGGCTGGTCGACGCCGCGCACGTCGACCATCTGCACCCCGACTCCGGCATCGCGATCGCCACCGCGGCCGACGGGCCGGCGCTGACCAAGGAGATCTTCGGCGACCGGGTGCTGTGGGTGCCCTGGCGCCGTCCCGGGTTCCAGCTCGGCCTCGACATCGCCGCCGTGCACCAGGCCAACCCGCAGGCCATCGGCGTGATCCTCGGCGGGCACGGCATCACCGCGTGGGGTGCCACCAGCGACGAGTGCGAGCGCAACGCCCTGGAGATCATCGCGAAGGCGGCGACCTACCTCGAACAGCACGGGCGAAC
This sequence comes from Paractinoplanes bogorensis, assembly GCF_018829635.1. GTDB lineage: Bacteria > Actinomycetota > Actinomycetes > Mycobacteriales > Micromonosporaceae > Actinoplanes > Actinoplanes bogorensis. Next base: position 104,634 of record NZ_JAHKKG010000009.1, on the reverse strand, counting down.
CGAGCCGTTCGGCGCGAAGATCCACGAGTCGCCCGACCCCGAAACGCGGCACGAGCGGGCCGCGGCCCTCTTCCCCGTCCTGCGGGGGCTGGCGTCGACCGACAAACCCCAGGTCGGTCACTACACGGACAGCGAGGTCGTCCTCGATTTCGTCAACCGGGAGCGCGTACGGGAACTGGCCGAGAAGGGCACCAGCTGCCCCGACCACTTCCTGCGTACGAAGGTCAAGCCGATGGTGCTCGACACCGCACCCGACGCACCCCTCGATGACGTGATCGCCCGGGCGAAGGAGTTGCACGCGGCCTATCGCGACGACTACCGCGGCTACTACGAGCGGCACGCCACCGCCGACAGCCCGGCCATCCGCGGCGCCGACCCGGCCATCGTGCTGGTGCCCGGGGTCGGCATGTTCTCGTTCGGCGCCAACAAGCAGACGGCCCGGGTCGCCGGCGAGTTCTATGTCAATGCCATCAACGTGATGCGCGGCGCCGAGTCGGTCTCGACGTACGCGCCGATCGACGAGGCCGAGAAGTTCCGCATCGAGTACTGGGCGCTCGAGGAGGCCAAGCTCCAGCGGATGCCCAAGCCGAAGCCCCTGGCCACCCGTATCGCGTACGTGACCGGCGGCGGCTCGGGTATCGGCCGCGCGATCGCGTTGCGCCTGGCCGCCGAGGGTGCCTGCGTGGTCGTCGCCGATCGGGATGCCGACGCCGCGAAACGGACCGCCGACGAGATCGGTGGCAGCGACGTCGCGCTGGCTGTCACGGCCGACGTGACCGACGCCGGCTCGATCGTCAGATCGCTGCAGGAGGCCACCCGAACGTTCGGCGGCGTCGACCTGGTGGTCAACAACGCCGGCCTCTCCATCTCGAAGCCGCTGCTCGAGACCACCGAACAGGACTGGGACCTGCAGCACGACGTGATGGCCAAGGGCTCGTTCCTGGTGTCGCGCGAGACCGCTCGCATCATGATCGCGCAGGGGATGGGCGGCGACATCGTCTACATCTCGAGCAAGAACTCGATCTTCGCCGGGCCCAACAATGTCGCCTACGGCGCCACCAAAGCCGACCAGGCCCACCAGGTACGCCTTCTCGCCGCCGAACTGGGTGCCTATGCCATCCGGGTCAACGGCATCAACCCCGACGGGGTGGTTCGCGGTTCCGGCATCTTCGCCGGTGGTTGGGGGGCCAAGCGGGCCGCGGTCTACGGCGTGCCCGAGGAGAAACTGGGCGAGTACTACGCCCAGCGCACCCTGCTCAAGCGCGAGGTGCTGCCCGAGCACGTCGCCAACGCGGTCTTCGCGCTGGCCGGCGGCGACCTGACGCACACGACCGGCCTGCACATCCCGGTGGACGCCGGGGTGGCCGCGGCCTTCATGCGATGAGAAGCGGAAGACGATGACGACTTTCGCCGCGGTCGACCTCGGCGCGTCGAGCGGGCGCGTCATGGTCGGCCGCGTCGGTGAGGGCCTGAGAGAGGCACACCGTTTCGCCAACGAGCCGGTAACGACGAACGGCACCCTGCACTGGGACATCCTCGCCCTCTATCGTGGCGTGCTCGAGGGTCTGCGAAAGGCGGGCCCGGTCGAGAGCATCGGCATCGACTCCTGGGCGGTCGATTACGGCCTGCTCGACGCGTCGGGCGCGCTGATCGGCAATCCGGTGCATTACCGCGACGCCCGCACCGAGAACGTGCAGCTCGACATTCCCGACGAAGACCTCTACGAGATCACCGGCCTGCAGAAGCTGCCGATCAACACGATCTATCAGCTCGCCGCCGCCCGTGGGACGCCGCAATTCGCGATCGCCCGGCAGATGCTGCTCATCCCCGATCTGCTGGCCTATTGGCTCACCGGCGAGGCCGGCGCCGAATACACGAACGCCTCGACGACCGGCCTGCTCGACGTGCGTACGCGGGAATGGTCTGCGCCCTTGATCGACGGCCTCACCATCGAGTTGCCTCCGATCCGGCAGCCCGGCGAAGTCATCGGCGAGCACGACGGCACAAAAGTGGTCGCGGTCGGATCGCACGACACGGCCTCCGCGGTGGTGGGGGTGCCGGCCGCCGACGAGCATTTCGCCTACATCTCGTGCGGCACCTGGTCGCTGGTCGGCCTGGAGCTGAACGAGCCGGTCCTCACCGCCGCGTCCCGGAAAGCCAACTTCACCAACGAGGGCGGCGTCGACGGCACGATCCGCTATCTGCGCAACGTGATGGGCCTGTGGCCGCTGCAGGAATGCATGCGCGAATGGGGTTCGCCGGACATCGGGGAACTGCTGCGCCAGGCGTCCCGCGAGAAGCCGGTGCTGATCGACCTCGACGATCCGGTTTTCATGCCGCCCGGCAACATGACCGGACGGGTGGCCAAAGCGGCCGGCCTGCCGTCGGACACCAGTCCCGCCAGATTGACCAGATGCATTGTGGACAGCCTCGCACTGGCGCACCGAAAGGCCGTCGAGCAGGCGCAGGAATTGTCCGGTCGGCACGTCGACGCGGTGCACATCGTCGGCGGCGGCGCCCGCAACGAGCTGCTGTGCCAGCTGACCGCGGACGCCTGCGGGCTGCCCGTGCTGGCCGGTCCGGTCGAGGCCACCGCGCTTGGCAACCTGCTGATCCAGGCCCGCGCGGCCGGCGTGATCGATGGCGATCTGGCGGCGCTGCGCTCGGTGCTGCGCCGGACCCAGCAGGTGATCCGCTACCTCCCCCGGGGCCGGTGACCGTGCGTATCGCCCTGTTCGCCACCTGCCTGGCCGACACGATGTTCCCGGCCGCCGCCCGCTCCACGGTCCAGCTGCTCGAACGGCTCGGCCACGAGGTCGTCTTCCCCGAGGCGCAGACCTGCTGCGGCCAGATGCACGTCAACACCGGATATCAAGATCAAGCCCGTTCCCTCGTACGCCGGTACGTGCGCACCTTCGAACCCCACGACCTCGTGGTGGCGCCGTCGGGCAGTTGCGTGGGCTCGATCCGGCACCAGCACGCGATGATCGCCGGCGACCCCACTTTGGCCGCGCGCGCCGAGGCGGTGGCGAGCCGCACGTACGAGCTGTCCGAGCTGCTGATCGATGTGCTGAAGATCGAGGACGTGGGCGCCTACTACCCGCATCGCGTCACCTATCACCCGACCTGCCACTCACTGCGCGTGCTGCGGGTCGGCGACCGCCCGTTGCGGCTGCTGCGCCAAGTGCGCGGCCTCGACCTGGTCGAACTACCCGCGGCCGAACAGTGCTGCGGTTTCGGCGGCACGTTCTCGGTCAAGAACGCCGACACATCAACCGCAATGCTGGCCGACAAGATTCAACACGTACTCGACACCGGCGCCGACGTCTGCGCCGCAGGCGACGCGTCCTGCCTGATGCACATCGGAGGCGGCCTGTCGCGCCTGCGGGTGGGTGTGAAAACGGTGCACTTGGCCGAGATCCTGGCGTCGACCGAGCTGGAGGCGAGGTTGTGAGTACTCACTCAACAGAGCCCGGCGGCCGAGATGTGAGTACTCACTTACCGAAACGAGTCGGGTGGAGGGCGAGGTTGTGAGTACTCACTCACCACGCGGAGTGGGGCATCTGCGCGGCGATCAGCCGTTCCCCGAAGCGGCCAAAGTGGCGCTCGCCAACCCGCAACTGCGGCGCAATCTGCAGCACGCCACGACGACGATCCGCGGCAAATCGGGCCGGGTGATTGCCGAACTGCCGGACTGGCAGGAGTTGCGGGCGGCGGGTTCGGCCCTCAAGGCGTACACGATGGGGAATTTGCCTCGCCTGCTCGAGCAACTGGAAGAGAAGGTGACCGCGGCGGGCGGGGTCGTGCATTGGGCGGCCGACGCCAACGAGGCCAACCGGATCGTCACCGACCTTGTCCACCAGACCGGCGAGACGCGGGTCATCAAGGTCAAGTCGATGGCCACGCAGGAGATCGGGCTCAACGAGGCGCTCGAAGCGGCCGGCATCACGCCGGTGGAGACTGATCTGGCCGAGCTCATCGTGCAGCTCGGGAAGGACAAGCCGTCGCACATTCTGGTGCCGGCCATTCACCGCAACCGGTCGGAGATCCGGGAGATCTTCCTGCGTGAGATGCCGGGCGTCGACCCCGAGCTGACCGATGAACCTACCGAGCTGGCCGCGGCCGCCCGGCGCTATCTGCGTGAGACGTTCCTGTCGACCAAGGTGGCGGTGTCGGGCGCGAACTTCGCGATCGCCGAGACGGGAACGCTGGCCGTGGTCGAGTCGGAGGGGAACGGCCGGATGTGCCTGACCCTGCCCGACACGCTGATCACCGTGATGGGCATCGAGAAGCTCGTCCCCGCGTGGACGGATCTCGAGGTGTTCCTGCAACTGCTGCCGCGGGCGTCGACCGGCGAGCGGATGAACCCGTACACCTCGATGTGGACCGGCGTGACCCCGGGTGACGGGCCGCAGAACTTCCATCTCGTGCTGCTCGACAACGGTCGCACGGCCGTGCTCGCCGACGAGGTGGGACGGTCGGCGCTGCACTGCATCCGCTGCTCGGCCTGCCTCAACGTGTGCCCGGTCTATGAGCGCACGGGCGGCCACGCCTACGGCTCGGTCTATCCCGGCCCGATCGGGGCGGTGCTCTCGCCGCAGCTCACCGGGATCAAGGACAACCCTTCCCTCCCGTACGCATCGTCGCTGTGCGGCGCCTGCTTCGACGCGTGCCCGGTGATGATCGACATCCCGTCCATCCTCGTGCATCTGCGAAATCAGGCACCCCACCCGCGTACGGAAAAAGCTGTCATGGCCGCCGCGGCGTACACGATGGACCGTCCGCGTCTCTATGCGCGGGCTCAGAAGGCTGCCCGCCTGTCGAAGTTGCTTGGGAAGCGGGGGAGGGGGCTGCCGCCGCCGCTGCACGGCTGGGCCGCCAGTCGTGATCTGCCGGAACCGCCGCCGGAGACGTTCCGGGACTGGTGGCGGGGCCGATGAGCAGCAAGAACCTGATCCTGCGCCGGATCCGGGAGGCTCTCGGCGGAGAACCGGCGGCCGTCGACGTGCCGCGTGACTACCGGCGCGGCCCGGCCCCGGTCGACCTCGATCTGCTGGTCGAGCGGCTGGTCGACTACAAGGCCGTCGTCCATCGCACGTCCGATATTCCGGGCACGATCCGCGGCATCGTCGGCAGCGGAACGGTCGTGGCGCCCCCGGGTCTGCCGGCCGAGTGGGTGCCGTCCGGGTCGGTACGGGACGACGATCTGTCCGCGGCCGATATCGCCGCCGCCGACGGAGTGGTGACGGCCGCCGCGGTCGCGATCGCCGAGACCGGCACGATCGTGCTCGACGCGTCCCCCGACCAGGGTCGCCGCATCCTCTCGCTGCTGCCCGACCTGCACATCTGCGTGCTGCACCCCGATCAGGTGGTCGCCACGGTGCCCGAGGCCGTCGCCCGGCTGTCCCCGGGCCGCCCGCTCACCTGGATCAGCGGCCCCTCCGCGACCAGCGACATCGAGCTCAACCGCGTCGAGGGGGTGCACGGCCCCCGCAATCTGCACATCGTCCTAGTCGAAGAAGAGGCGGCAGCATGATCCTCACCCCGAAACCCCGCCGCAAGATCCGCATCGGCCTGGTCGCCGGCGGTCTCGGCACCTACTGGCCCCAGTTCCCGCACCTGCTGCCCCAGCTGCAGGAGTCCGCCCGCTACGTCTCCGAGCGTTTCCAGGAGATGGACGCCGAGGTCACCGACGTCGGGTTCATCTCGGACGCGCAGGAGGGCGTGGCCGCCGCCGAGAAACTGCGCCAGGCCGACTGCGACCTGATCGTGCTGTTCCTGACCACCTATCTCACCTCGTCGATGGTGCTGCCGATCGCCCAGCGGGCCGGCAGTCCGGTGCTGGTCATCGACCTGCAACCGACCGAGAAGATGGATCACGCCGCGTTCGACACCGGTTCGTGGCTGGCCTATTGCGGGCAGTGCCCGGTGCCCGAGGTCGGCAACCTGTTCCGCCGGGCCGGCATCCCGTTCCGCTCGGTCACCGGCTGGCTGCGGCAGGAGTCGGCGTGGGCGCGCATCTCGCAGTGGATCACCGCTGCCCGCGTACGGGCGGCCCTGCGCAACGCCCGGCACGGCCTGATGGGCCACCTCTACCCGGGGATGCTGGACGTCTCCACCGACCTCACCCTGTTGCCCACTACGTTCGGGTCACATGTCGAGGTGCTCGAGTTCGACGATCTGCGCGAGCGCACCCTGGCCGTCACCGACGACGAGGTGGCCGAGCGGATGGAGCTCGCCCGCAAGATCTTCGTGCTGGACGAGTCGGTCAACGAAGACGACTTCGCGTGGGGCGCCCGGGTCTCGGTCGGCCTCGACCGGCTGGCCGACGACTTCGACCTGGACAGCCTGGCCTACTACCACCGCGGGCTGGCCGGTGAGCAGCACGAACGGCTCGGCGCGGGGATGATCCTGGGCGCGTCGTTGCTGACCGCGCGGGGCATTCCGGCCACCGGCGAGTACGAGCTACGGACGACCGTGGCCCAGCTCGCCACCCAGGTCGCGGGCGCGGGCGGGTCGTTCTGCGAGATCCAGGCGCTCAACTTCGAGGACAACGTGGTCGAGATGGGCCACGACGGACCGGCCCACCTGGCCGTCAGCGCGAAACAGCCGCTGCTGCGCGGTCTCGGCGTCTATCACGGCAAGCGGGGCTGGGGCGTCTCGGTCGAGTTCGACGTACGCCCGGGCCCGGTCACCCTGCTCGGCCTGGGTCAGGACCGGGACGGCTCGCTGTCGTTCATCGCGGCCGAGGGCACCGTGGTCGATGGGCCGCTGCTGGCGATCGGCAACACGACGAGCCGGGTCGACTTCGGCCGGGACCCGGGCGAGTGGGTCGACGACTGGAGTGCCTCGGGGGTCGGTCACCACTGGTCGCTCTCGCTCGGGCACCGGGCCGCCGACTACCGGGCCGCGGCCAGTCTGCTCGGCATCGAGTTTCGACAAGTGTCATCGCAGGGGCAGCGCTGAAGATCCACTGTGGATTACACTCCGACGATGGTCGATGAGACGAGGGTGCACTCGGCGCGGCGATACAACTACTGGCTCGGCGGCAAGGACAACTTCGCCGTCGACCGCGAGTCGGGCGACATGATCGCCGCCGCCCACCCCACGATCCGTACCACCGTCGTGGAAAACCGGGGCTTCCTCCGTCGCGCGGTCACCTTCCTCGCGGCGGAGGCCGGCATCCGCCAGTTCCTCGACATCGGCACCGGCCTGCCGACGGCGAACAACACGCACCAGGTGGCCCAGGGCATCGCCCCCGAGGCCCGCATCGTCTACGTCGACAACGACCCGATGGTGCTGACGCACGCCCGTGCCCTGCTCACCAGCACCCCCGAGGGCCGCACCGCCTATCTCGAGGCCGACCTGCGCGAGCCCGCCAAGATCCTGGCCGACCCGACGGTGCGCGAGGTGCTCGACTTCAGCCGGCCGATCGCGGTCATGCTCATCGCCGTGCTGCACTTCATCGAAGACACCGAGGAGGCCGCGGGCATCGTCCGCACGCTGGCCGAGGCGCTGCCGCCGGGCAGTCACATCGTGATCAGCAACGGCACCGGTGACTTCGCCGACGAGGCGACCAGGGCCCAGTTCGACGCCATGAAGGCCAGCGGCAAGCTCGACGCGTTCATCCGTACCGCCGACGAGGTCGCCCGGCTGGTCGACGGCCTCGAGGTGCTCGAGCCCGGCATCGTCCCGGTCAGCGACTGGCGGGCCGCCGACGAGCCGCAGCCCCGGCCCACTCCGGCCGAGGTCGCGGTCTACGGCCTGGTCGCCCGCAAGCGCTAGGGTCATGCCGTGACCACACCGATGCGGGTGCCGCCCTCCGAGCCCGAGCGGGAAAGGGTGGCCGAGCTGCTGCAGAAGGCGTGCGGCGACGGCCGGCTGACCCTCGAGCAGTTCAGCGTACGGGTCGGCCAGGTCTGGGCCGCCGAGGACGCCGACGAGCTGGCCCGGGTCACGGCCGACCTCGGTGCGGCACCGGTCGTCGGCTCGGCCAGCACGGTCGAGCGGGTCGTCACGGTCTTCAGCGAGAACAAGCGCCGCGGCCGGTGGCGGTTGCGCCTGCCCCAGCTCAAGGTGTTCACCATGTTCGGCTCGACCGAGCTCGACCTGCGCGAGGTGCTCACCGATCAAGACGTGATCGAGATCCGCGGCAGCTGCGCGTTCGGCGAGCTCAAGGTGATCGTGCCCGAGGGGGTCGAGGTCGACCTGACCGGCACGGTGGCCTTCTCGTCGCGCAACATGCACCTGGCCGCTGTCCCCCGGGTGGTCGGGACGCCCGAGGTCCGGGTCCACATCACGACCTGGTTCAGCAACGTCGAGGTGGTCAGCCGCCCCTACGCACTACCGCCTAGCTGATCTCGACCCAGACGTCGTCGAGCATCCCCTGGAACTGGTCGTTGTCGGTGAACGAGCCCTTCCCGCCGATGCTGAACGGGATGTGATTGCTGACCGACAGGCCGGCCGGCAGCGTGGCCCGGCCGCGGATCAGCCCGTCGACCAGGATGCTCAGGCGGGATCCGGTGCGGCGGCACTCGAGCACGTGCCAGCGGTCGTCGGCGACCCCGACGTTGCTGATCGCGGCGTGGATGGCCAGCCGCCGGTCGTCGACGAAGACGCAGCTGGGCCGCCCGGCGAGCCCGTCCACCTGCAGCTTGTACTGGCTGCCCCGGATCGAGTAGCCCTTCTGCATGATGTTCTCGCCCTTGGTCGTCTGGTCGGCGGCCAGCCGCACCGACGCCCCGTACCGGATCGGTCGTCGTCCCGGGTTGAGTTCGGCGGTGGTGGGCGCCCGCAACGCGATGCGCGGGCACGGCTCGTTGTGGCACGGCGTCGGGAAGACCAGGGCCTTGCCGCCGTTGTGCGGGACCGTGCCGAAGGCGCCCCCGTTGCGGCTCACCGGGCTCAGGTCGTGACCGTTCCCGGTGACGTCGGCCAGCACGAACGACCCGTCGAAGGTGTAGCGGACGGTATCCGTGGGAGCGGCCGCGGCCGAGGTGGCAGTACCGACGGCGAGCAGCATCAGTGCGCAGAGGGCGGAACGTCGTAGCACCGGATCACCCGAACGACGCGAAGCGCCTCTGGGCCCGGCCGCCGATCGTGGTGAAGTCGCCACCCGCGGCCACCGTCCCCCGATCCGGGTCGACCGCCAGCGCGCGGACCCCGGCCACCCCGTTGGCCTGCGGCGCCCACGAGCTGAGCGAGCCGTTCCGGTTGACCGCGGCCAGCTTGACCCGCGACACCGACTCGTCGTCGCATTCGCCGTTGTCCGCCTCGTCGCCGTCGGCGCAGGCCCGGTCGAAGTGCCCGCCGACGTAGGTGACGCCGTCGAGAACGGCGATGGCCTGGGCGTCGCCGTCGAACACCCGCGTCCACCGCGTCCGGCCGCTCGCCGAGAACGCCATGGCCCGTCCGCCCGCGCCGCCGATCGCCGCGTAGACGCCCGACGAGTCGGTGGCCAGCGCGTGCACGAGAGCCGGGGCCGACGCCCGGAAGCCCCGGTCGAGCTCCCCGTCGCTGCCGTTCACCGCGGTCAGCCGCCGGGCCGAGGTCTCGCCGTCGGCCCGGTGGAAAGAGCCACCCAGATAAACCCGATTTCCCCGTACGGCGAGAGCGTTCACCATTCCGTCGGTGGCCGGCGTCCAGTCGTCGTCGAGGTCGCCGCTCGCCAGGGCGAAGGCGGCCAGGTTGCTCCGGGCATCGCCGTCGACGTCCTGGATCGTCCCGCCCGCGTACAGCCGTCCGTTGCCGGTGGCCAGTGCGCGGACGCCCCCGTCGACGCTGTGCGCGAACTCCTCGACGTCGCCCGACCCCGCGTCGATCTTGGCCAGCTTGTCCCGGTCCGCGCCGTCGACCTCGTCGAAGTCGCCGCCCGCGTACACATAGCCGGGGACCACGGCCAGGGCCCGTACGGTGTCATCGGCCGAAGGCGCCCAGTCGAGCAGCTCGCCGGTGCGGCCCGAGAAGGCGGCCAGCCGGTTGCGGGTCACTGTGCGGCCCTCGATCGTCATGCGGGTGAAGGAGCCGCCCACATAAACGGTGTCGCCCCGATACGCGATCGCGTAGACCGAGCCGTTGAACGAGGGGGTCTGCCGGGTGGCGCTCGCACCGACCACGGCGAGGGCGGGCTGGCCGCCGGCGCACACCGCGAGGGCCGCGGCACCGGCGACGGCGGCGCGGCGTACATGCTGAGAGAAACGCACGCCGAGTCAACGCGCCACGCACCGAAAGGGTGCGCCGGTTTTCCTTTAACCGCCCCCGCGCGCGACCGATGAATGCGCCGTGTGGCGAGCCGGGAAGAACAGGTCGGGTGCGCGGACGAGTGCGCGTCTGTTCGCCGCCTATGCCGTGGCCAGCCTGGTGCCGATCGGCGCCCTGGGCGCGCTCATGGTGCACGGCACGACCGAGGACGCCGCACGCTGGGGCCGGGACCAGGGACGCGCCCAGGCCGCGGTGATCGCCGAGATGACGGTCGCGCCGGCCCTCGGCGGGGGCGACCTCAGTCAGGGCCTGACCGCGGAGCAGCGGGAACGCCTGCAGCACTCCACCGACCTGGCCATCTACAACGACTCCGTGCTGCGCCTGCGGGTCCGTGATTTCGCCGGCCGGGTGGTCTTCTCGGACGACGGCACGACCGCCGGTGGCGTCTCGATCACCGACCCCGCCTTCGTCTCGGCGTCGGCCGGGCAGACCGAGGCCAGCCTGCTCTCCGCCCCCGAACTGCCCGGCGGCCAGGTGATCCGGGTGCTGCAGCCGATCATGGCCAGCGCCACCGGGCAGTCCGTCGGGGTGCTCGAGCTGTATCTCCCGTACGCGCAGATCGCGGCCCGCCTGCACCAGCAGATGACACAGACCTACTGGCGTCTCGGCGGTGGCCTCGGCGTGCTCTATCTGGTGCTCGCCCTGATCTCGTGGTCGACCACCCGCTCGCTGCGCCGCTACGCCCAGCGTCAGGCCCACGAGGCGCTGCACGACGCGCTCACCGGCCTGCCCAACCGGGCCGCGTTCCACGAGCGGGCCCGCGAGGCCGTCGCGCAACCCGGTGAGCCGGGCGCGATCGTGCTGGTCGACCTCGACCGGTTCAAGGAAGTCAACGACACGCTCGGTCACCACGCCGGTGATGAGCTGCTCGGCGTCGTGGCCGGTCGGCTGCGGGACGGGCTGCGGCCGGCCGACACCCTGGCCCGGCTCGGTGGCGACGAGTTCGCGCTGATCCTGCCGCGCAGCGACGCCGGGACAGTGCGGAGGCTGCTCGACGAGCTGAGCGCCGCCCTCGCCCACGAGGTCGTGCTCGACGGCGTGCCGCTGAGCATCGAGGCCAGCTTCGGGGTCGCGCTCTATCCGGAGCACGGCCGCGACGTCGAGGAACTGCTGCGCCGGGCCGACGCCGCGATGTACCACGGCAAGCGCGGCGCGTCCGACATCGTCGTCTACGCCGGCGAGGAAATGGCGGCCCACTCCACCCAGTGGCTGGTCGTGCAGGCCGAGCTGCGGCACGCCCTGGCCCGCGACGAGCTCGTGCTGCACTACCAGCCCAAGGTCGACCTGCGCTCGGGCGAGGTGGCCTCGGTCGAGGCACTGGTGCGCTGGCAGCACCCGCAGCGCGGCCTGCTCCCGCCGTCCGAGTTCCTGCCCGCGGCCGAGCAGTCCGGCCTGATCGAGCCGCTGACCGCCTGGGTGCTGCGCCGGGCCTTGGCCGACCAGGCGCACTGGACGTCGACCGGCCGGTGCTGGTCGGTCTCGGTCAACGTGTCGGCCCGCAACCTCGAGAAGCCCGGTTTCGCCGAGTTCGTGGCCGGCCTGGTCGCCGAGTACGGCACCAGCCCCGGACAGCTGCTGCTCGAGGTGACCGAGACCGCGCTGGCGGCCGACGCCCGCCGGGCCGCGCAGACCGTGGTCGACCTCAGCTCCCGCGGGATCGGCATCTCGGTCGACGACTTCGGCACCGGGTTCACCGGCATGTCGCAGCTGCTCGGCCTGCCGATCGCCGAGGTCAAGATCGACCGTACGTTCGTCGCCGACGTGCTCGACTCCCCGCAGAGCCAGGCCATCGTCCGCGCGGTCATCGCGCTCGCCCACGGCCTGGGCAGCCGGGTCACCGCCGAGGGGGTCGAGACCGCCGACGTGGCCTACTGGCTGCGGCGGGCCGGCTGCGACGAGGCCCAGGGCTATCTGTACTCGCGCCCGGTTCCGTGGCTCGAGATTCCCATGTACGAGATCACCGGAGCCGCCTCGTGAAGCGTGCCCTGCTCGCCGCCCTGACGCTCGTCGCCGTGGCGGGATGTGCGGCCCCGTCCGACTCCGGGTCCGCGCCCGCCGCCGACGGGGGTATCGCGATCGATCAGGCACTGCACGACAGCCTGCCGGACCGGATCAAGGCGAGCGGGACGATCCGCTTCGTGACCGACGCCAGCTACGCACCGATGGAGGATTTCGCGGCCGACGGCCGCACCATCATCGGGTTCTCGCCCGACCTGGCCAGCGCGCTCGGCTCGGTGCTGGGGGTCAAGGCCGAACTGGTGCAGGGCAACTTCCACACCTCGCTCGACGACATCGCCGCGGGCACCTACGACGGCGTGCTGTCCTCGATGAACGACACCGCCGAACGACGGAAGAAGGCCGACTTCGTCGACTACTTCTCGGCCGGCACGGCGATCATCGTGCAGCGCGGCAATCCCAAGGGCGTCACCGGTTTCAAAGACCTGTGCGGGCTGGTCGTGGCCACCGAACGCGGCACCGTGCAGGCCGATCTGCTGCAGCGCTCCCAGCGGGGCTGCGCCGGCCACCCGATGACGATCGAGACCTTCACGACCAACGCAGACGCCCTGGTCGAGCTGCGTACCGGTCGCGCCTCGGCGGTGCTCAACGACTACCCGCCCGCGGCCTATCTGGCCACCGACGCCCGTACGAAGGCGTACTACCAGCTCGCCTCGACCGTGCAGTACGAGCCGGGGCTGTTCGGCATGGCGTTCGCCAAGGACGACCCGGCCCTGCGCGACGCCGTCCAGGCCGCCCTCGACCGGCTGATCGAGTCGGGTGTCTACACCGAACTGCTGCAACGCTGGGGCGTGAGCAGCGGGGCCATCGCCACCGGCTGAGTTGCTCTATTATTTCGCCCGTCATCTATATCGACGGGGGAAAACTGAATGTCGGTCTGGCGTAGCCATGCCCGCAGAATGATCACTACCGCCGCGGCGGTCTCTCTCCTCGGCGCCGGTGCGGTCGGGGGATTTCCGAACGCCGCGCTCGCGGCCGACCCGGACGCCCCGGTCATCGACACCAGCCGGCCGGCCTACGCGCACGTCGGCGACGCCTACGAGGCGCAGCTCGAAGGCCATGACCCGCAAGGGCAGACGATCACCTGGTCGTCGGCGAACCTGCCGGCCGGCCTCACGGTCAGCGCGTCCGGCTTGATCACCGGCGTGCCGACGGCGAAGAACCTCTACAAGGTCGACGTCGTCGCCACCGACCCGGACGGCAACAGCGCCACCAAGCAGCTCTATCTGGTGGTCAAGGGAGCGCCGGCCTTCATCGGCGACCCGCCCGGGCCGCAGACCTGGCACCTGAACCGGCCGGTCAGTCTGGTCGAGGACATCACCGACGGCGTCGACGTCGTCGACGATGAGCCGGAGGTCATGACGGTCGAGGTCACCGGCCTGCCCGCCGGTCTGACCTCGACCATCCAGCGGACCGGCTCGACCAACACCATCTTCGCCGTGACCGTGAGCGGCACCCCGACCACCGTGAGCAGCGGCACGATGGTCTACACGGCCGTCGACCCGGACGGCGACAGGCTGACGGTTCCCGTGCCCTGGACCGTGGGTGCGCCGCCCCCGCCCACGCAGCCGATCGGCGTCACCGTCACCGGCGGGAACGGCACCGCGACGGTGAAGTGGAACGGCACCTTCCCCGACAGCAACGGCACCGAGGTCTCCGGCTGGGTCGTGCGGGCCAACCCGGGCACCTCGCAGACCCTGCCCGCGTCGGCCCGCTCGGTGACGCTGACCGGGTTCGACGTCACCCGGTACTACCAGATCGGGGTGCGAGCGACCAGCGCCGACGGCGGCGAGGGGCCGGAAGAGATCATCTTTGTCACGCCGACCGAACTGACTCTGAGCCCGGCCACGCTGATCGCCGGCTACGCCAACCCGGTCGACTTCAGCGGCCAGATCGATGGTCTCGGCCCGGTCGCGGGCACCGAGGCCGCCCTCGAGCAGAAGCCGGCCGGGGCCACCACGTGGACCCGGGTCACCACGGTGAAGACGAACAGAGACGGCTGGTGGCACCACACGGTGAACCCGACCGTGAACACGCAGTATCGCGTGGTCTACGCGGGCGGCGACAAGATGTGGGCGGCCACCTCGGCGATCGCGACGATCACGGTGCGCTACGCGGTCACGGTCACGCCCAGCACCACGTCGACGACGGTGAACACGCCGGTCACGTTCAAGGGCACGATCCGCCCGGCGACGCCCGGGGTGGTCGCCTACCTGCAGCGCCTGACCAACGGTGAGTGGGTCACGATCCAGAGCACCACGCAGACGGCCGGTGGTGCGTACTCGATCAGCCGGGGCTTCCCCCGGGGCACGTGGAGCCTGCGGATGTACGCCAGCGGTGGCGGCAGCAACGGATACGGCTTCACCTCGGCCATCCGGCTCACGGTGAGCTAGACCGGTGTCGAAGTGGGGGCGTCCGGCCCCCACTTCGTCGCCTATGATTTCACCGTCATCAATATCGACGGGGGATGTGGAAATGACGGTCTGGCGAAGCCATGCCCGGGGATTGGTTGCCACCGTTGCGGCGGCGGCGCTGATCGGCGCGGGGGCGGCCGTGGCCTTCTCCTCTCCCGACGAACCTTCGGGCACGCTGTCCGTCTCCCGGAGATCCCCGCAGGCGCCGGCCTCCCGGCCGACACCGGCTCCGGCCGCGAAGCCGGTCGAGGCCGGTCGCTCGACGCCGCCGGCCGCCAAGCCCGCCTATGTCGAGGCCGCGCGCCGCGTCGTCCAGGCCAACCGCACGGCGGTGTACGCCTCGGCCGGCGAGAAATACCAGGCCAAAGACATCGTGGTGGACAAGGACGGCGCTCGCCACGTCCGGTTCCAGCGCACCTGGCACGGCCTGGCCGTGCTCGGCGGCGACTTCGTCGTGCACACCGCGGGCGCGTCCACTCTGGCCGGTGTGAGCGTCGCCCAGCGGACCGCGATCGACGTCGCGCGCACGCCGTCCGTCAGCAAGAAGGTCGCGCTGGCCAAGGCCGGGACGAAGCCGGCCACCGCCCGGCTGGTCGTCGACGCCTTCACGGGCGAGCCGGCGCTGGCCTGGGAGGTGACCGTCGACCGTCGTGACGTGATCGTCGTCGACGCGACCACCGGGGCCGTGCGGCGCGAATACTCCCTGCTGCAGGCGGCCGACGCCGGGCGGGGGCACGGCGTGCAGACTGGTGAGGTTGCGATCGGCACGACGCGTACGGGGGAAGGCTCGTTTGAACTGATCGACGCCGCCCGCGGAGGCAACACCACGCGGGACGGACGGAACAACCTGGTCCCGACGCAGCAGAACTCGGTGGCGTTCACCGACGCCGACGACGTGTGGGGCGACGGGACGATCGCCGACCGCGCGTCCGCGGCGGTCGACGCCCACTACGGCATGGCCCGCACCTGGGACTACTTCGCCGACACGTTCGGGCGCGAGGGCGTGGCGGGCGACGGCAAGGGCGTCGTCGCGTACGTCCACTCCGGCGTGAACGAGCCGGTCGCGTACTGGAGCGAGTATTGCCGCTGTCTCAGCCTGGGTGACGGTTTCGCGGCCTCGCCCGACAAGCCCTTCACGACGATCGACCTCGTCGCGCACGAGCTGACCCACGGCCTGACGTCCCGCTCGGCGGGCCTGGTCTACACCGGTGAATCGGGCGCGCTCAACGAGGCCACCAGCGACATCTTCGGCACGCTGGTCGAGTTCGCGGCGGCCAATCCGGCCGACGAGCCCGACTACACGATCGCCGAGAAGGTCATGCCGACCGGCTATCTGCGCACGATGGACGAGCCCAGCCGCGACGGCCGGTCGGTGTCCTGCTGGACTGCCGACACCAGGAACGCCAACGTCCACGACGCGTCGGGCGTCGGCAACAAGTTCTTCTACAACCTCGCCGTCGGCAGCGGCACGACCCAGTGGGGGAGCAGCACCCCCTGCAACGGCGCGGCCCCGGTCACCGGCATCGGCAACGACGCGGCGGGCGCGATCTGGTACCGCGCGCTGACCGCATACATGGTGTCGAACACCAACTACGCCGGCGCCCGCGAGGCGACGCTGCGGGCGGCGGCCGACCTCTACGGCACCGGCAGCACCGAGCGGGCCGCGGTGCAGGCGGCGTGGCTCGCGGCGGGCGTCGACGGCTCCGACAGCGTGCCGACCCCGCCGAACGCGCCGGTCATCGACCCCTTCGAGCCGGCCGACGCGCACGTCGGCCGCGCCGTCGAAGCGCGGATCACCGCCCGCGATCCGCAGCGGCAGACGATCACCTGGACGGCGACCAACCTGCCGGCCGGCCTCACCATCAGCCCGGCCGGCGTGATCAGCGGTGTGCCGACGGTCAAGGACTTCTACCCGGTCGACCTGGTCGCCACCGACCCGGACGGCAACAGCACCACCAAGCGCGTGTCCTGGCTGGTCAAGGGACCACCGGAGTTGCTCGGTGACGCGCCCGGCGCGCAGAGGCTGAACGTGGGGAAGGAGTACTCCCTCGATCTGACCTTCGTGGACGGCGGTGACTTCCTGAGCGACAGCCCCGCCGTGATGACCGTGGCCACCTCCGGCGTGCCCGAGGGGCTGACCGCCACCTCCGCCCCGAACGGAAACTGGGTCACGACGAAGGTGCGCGGCACCCCGGCGGCGCCCGGCACCGGCACGATGGTCTTCACCGTCACCGACCCGGACGGCGACAAGCTGACGGTTCCGGTGGCGTGGACCGTGGAACCGCCGGCCCCACCGGCGATGCCCGTGGGTGCCTTCGTCACCGGTGGGAACGGCACGGCCACGGTGAACTGGGACGACCCGTACCCGCCGGATGGCACGCCGGTGACCGGTTACGTCGTCCGCGTCTCGCCGGGCACCTCGCAGACCCTGCCCGCGTCGGCCCGCTCGGCCACGCTGACCGGGCTCGACGTCACCAAGGCGTACGTGATCGGGCTGCGGGCGACCAGCGCCAACGGCGACGGTCCGGAGAAGGTCATGTCGATCGTCCCGACCGAGCTGCCGTACCAGCCGCTGTCGCTGATCGCCGGCTACGCGAACCCGGTGACGTTCACCGGCCAGATCGTGCGCCAGGGCACCGGGCTGATCCTGGGTGCCGAGGCGTTCCTCGAGCAGAAACCGGCCGGCGCCACCACATGGTCCCGGGTCGGCCCGGTGAAGACCGACATCTCCGGCACTTGGACCCGCACGGTCAACCCGACGGTGAACACGCAGTACCGCGTGGTCTTCCCGGCCGGCGCCGAACGGATGTGGCCGGCCACCTCGGCCATCGCGACCATCACCGTGCGCTACGCGGTCACGGTCACGCCAAGCACCACAACCACCACGGCAAACACGCCGGTCACCTTCAAGGGCACCATCCGCCCGGCGACACCCGGCGTGGTCGCCTACCTTCAGCGCCTGACCGACGGCGAGTGGGTCACGATCCAGAGCACCCCGAACACAGCGGGCGGCGCCTACACGATCAGCCGCGGCTTCCCCCGAGGCACATGGAGCCTGCGCATGTACGCCAGCGGCGGAGGCACCAACGGTTACGGCTTCACCTCAGCCATCCGCCTAACCGTGAACTAGGCAGACAACACCTTCGACGAGGTTGGGGAAGGCAGATTTCACCGCGACCATCCCGGCGCGCACGACCGAGCGCCCAACGAGTGGCGTCCGGAAGCGCCGCTGTGCGGGCCGTGGCGGAGCGCCTCGAAGCGGTCGACTGGGAGCGCCACGGGGACAAGGCCTGGTCGAAGGCCGCGCTGCTGAAGGAGTACTTCCGGCGGGCCGCGTTGTGGGCCGAGGCCTACGGGTGTGACAGTCACGTTCCGTTCTTTGACATCGCGGCGTGCGTCGACCCTGACGTTCGCGCCGATCAGGACGTTGTGGACGACGTTGTCGCGAAGGTGTCGCCCGGCGGTCGGACCGTCGTTCGGATCGTGCCGTACATCCTGCACTGGGCCGCCCTCGGGGCTCGGCCGGACATCGATCTGCCCGATCCGTACGAGCCGCTGCTTCTGCTCTTTGAACGGGACGGCGGGTTCCACACCGAGCACGGCGAGGTCAACCTCGAGTACAAGTCGGTGCGTATGGCCGGATGGCGTGACCGGGCCGGTGATCCGCCCATGGTGAGCTTTGCCGACGCCGACCTGGACGAGATCGACCAGGCCGGGTCCGTGGCGCAGTTCGGCTATGTCATCGGGCCGGAAACCTAATAGTCAGTCGGGAATGTTGCGCCGCCGCAGGGCGGCGATGCCCACCGCGGTGAGGACGGCCGCCACGAGCGTCAGGGTTACCAACGGTAGGGCGGTCAGGTCGCCGCCCGGCAGTTTCGGGGTGTGGGTGAACGGTGAGATGTCGAGGAACCACTGGCTGAGCTGCAGCGTCGAGCCGACCAGCAGGATCAGCAGGCAGATCGCGGGGGCGGCCCAGGCCAGCCCGGAGAGCTTGGGCACCAGGCCGAAAGCCAGCACGGCGAGACCGGCCAGCACCCACACCGCGGGCAACTGCACCAGGACGCCGCCGAGGATCTCGCCCAGGTTGCCCTGGGGGTAGGTCACGCCGACGGCCAAGCCCTCGGCGGCGAGCACCACGGCCGGGCCCAGCAGGGCGAAGAACAGGTGGGAGCCGGCCCACGCATAGCGGGACGCGGCCGTGCTCAGAATCATCTCGGCGTGGCCGGTCGTCTCCTCGTCGCGTAGCCGCAGCGCGGCCTGCACGGCGTAGCAGGCGGCGATCAGCCCGACGATGGCCGCGATGCCCGCGAAATAGCTGTCGGCCAGCGCGTCCGAGCCGCCGAGGCGGTTGAAGATGTCGCTCAGTTCCTGGTTGCCGGCCGCGATGTCGAGCACGCTGCCGCCGACCCCACCGAAGATCAGTCCGAGCAGGACGAAGCCGGCCGTCCAGCTCAGCAGCAGCCCGCGGTGGAGGCGCCAGGCCAGGCCGAACGGCGAACCGAGCGACCGTGGGGCCGAGGCCGGGCCGAGCCGGGCCGGGGCCAGACCGCTCCCGAAATCGCGCCGGGCCAGCAGGACCGCGGCGAGCCCGGCCAGCGCAGCCGTGAACGCCAGTGCCAATAGTGCAGGCCACCAGCTGTTCACGCCGTACGGGAAAAGATGTTGAACCCACCCGATCGGCGAGAGCCAGCTCAGCCACGAGGTCGAGCCGTCACCGATGGCCGACGTGTCGCCGCCGACCCGCAGCGCGAAGGCCACCGCCAGCACGGCCAAGGCGATCGAGCGCGCACCGCGGGCCCCGCTGGTGAGCTGCGCGGTGATCGCGGCGACGCCCGCGAAGACGAAGACGGTCAGGATCATCTCGGCGCCGAAGGCCAGCGACCCCTCGACCGGCAGACCCTGGCCGACCATCGCCGCCGTCTGCACCACACCGAGCAGCACTCCGCCCGCGCAGGTGGTGATGACGGCCGCCGCGAGCTGGGCGTAGCGACCGACCGCGGCCGCGCCGATCAGCTCGGTGCGGCCCGCGTCCTCGTCGGCGCGGGTGTGTCGCACGACGGTCAGCAGGGCACAGATCGCCGCGATGACCGGCAGGAACCCGGCCCGCCAAGCCACCAGCTCGCCGAGCGACGAGCCGTGCAGCGGGCCATAGAGCGTGACGAAGCCGGCGTTGCTCGCGCTGACGGTGGCGTAGTCGATGCGCTCGGCGTCCGTCGGGAACAGGCTCTCGAACGAGGCGACGTAGCCGGCCGGGACGAGCCCGAGCAGCACCGCCCACAGCGGCAGGATGATGCGGTCGCGCCGGAGGATCAGGCGGATGATCTGGCCGGTGCCGGTCATCGCTCGTCCTTCTGATATTGCCGCAGGAACAGTTCCTCGAGCGACGGCGGCTGGCTGACCAGGCTCCGCACGCCGACCTTGACCAGCGACTGCAGGGCCGGTTCGAGGGCCTCGGTGTCGACGTCGAAGCGCACCCGGTCGTGGTCGAGCTGGAAGTCGTGCACGCCGGCCAGAGTGGCCAGCCCGTCCGGTGGCCCGGCCAGTTCGGCCTGGATCGTGGTGCGGGTCAGGTGGCGCATGTCGGCCAGCGTGCCGGTCTCGATCGTCCGGCCGTCCCGGATGATCGTGAGCCGGTCGCACAGCACCTCGACCTCGCTCAGGATGTGGCTCGACAACAGGACCGTACGGTCGCCGCGCCTTTTCTCCTCTGCGATGACCTCGCGGAACACCTCTTCCATGAGCGGGTCGAGTCCCGAGGTCGGCTCGTCGAGGATGAGCAGCTCCACATCGGAGGACAGCGCCGCGACCAGGCCGACCTTCTGCCGGTTGCCCTTGGAATAGGTGCGGCCCTTCTTACGCGGGTCGAGCTGGAACCGCTCCAGCAGGTCGGCCTTACGCCGCGCGTCGAACCCGCCGCGCAGCCGGCCCAGCAGGTCGATCACCTCGCCACCGGTCAGGTTGGGCCAGAGGGTGACGTCGCCCGGCACGTAGGCGAGACGGCGGTGCAACGCGGTCGCGTCGCTCCACGGGTCGCCGCCGAGCAGTCGTACGTCGCCACCGCTCGAGCGCATCAGGCCGAGCAGGATGCGGATGGCGGTGGTCTTGCCGGCCCCGTTGGGCCCGAGGAATCCGTGCACCTCGCCCGTCTCGACATGCAGGTCGAGCCCGTCGAGGGCGGTGACCTTGCCGAACCGTTTGACGAGCCCCGCGGCAGTGATGGCCTCGGTCATGATGCGTCCTCTCCGGCGGTCAGCCGGTCCACAGCGGCCTGCGCGTGCAGGGCCTGCTCAGGGGTGATGAGGGGCTGGGAGAAGATCTGGAGCGAGGCCCGGAGCATGCGGCCCCAGCCCTCCGGTTCGGTGACGTCGGTGCCGAGAGCCCGAGACATGAGGTCACGCATGGTGAACATCGACATCTTCATGACGGCGAGCACGGCGATGAACGCCTGGGGGTCGTCGACCTTGAGCTCGGTGGACTCGAGCCACTCCTCGCCATAGGTGAGCATGCGGCTGAAGAGGGCCGCGCCGGTCGGCGTGCCGTCCATGATGGAGCGGATGAGATAGCGCTGGAGCAGCTGGACCTGGGGAGTGAGGCCGTCGAGGGTGTTGAACTCGGTGAATTGGCCGCCGATTTTGGTGACCTCGTTGAGCGCCCACTCGTCGCAGGCGTCGCGCAGGCCCTCCTTGGAGCCGAAATGGTGACGCAGCAGGCCGGATGACACGTCGGCCTGCTGCGCGATGTCACGGATCGTAGCGCTGTCGACGCCACGCTCCGCGAAGAGCTGGATGGCGGCATCACGGATGCGCGCCCTGGCGGTCAGATCGCTACTCACGTGTGTAGCTTACTACACGCGTGTGTAGCCAGTGTGCCTACTTTTTGGCCTTGAGAGTGGTGCGGGCTTCCTTTGCGGCCGTACGGATCGGCTCGAGCTGCTTCTTGATGGCGGCGGCGTCGGGGCCGGGCTTGATGGCCAGCAGCTTGTCGACCTGGCCGTTCAGCGACTTCGTGACGTCGTCCGCGCCCAGCTTGTCGGCCGCGGCCAGCTCGGTGTCGATCGCGGTGGCCAGGCGCACCTTGGGGCCGGTCAGGATGAAGACGCGGAAGTCCACGACCACGCTGCGGGCCACGTCCTTGCCGGTCTTGTCGCGCAGCGCGGTCAGGTCCTTGGTCTGCTGCGCGATCAGCTCGGTCAGGGCCTTCTTGTGGGCCGGCTGCAGGTGGTCGGCCCGGTCGACCGTCGCCTGGAACTTCTTGAGCGCGGCCAGCCGCTTGTCGACCCGCTCCGCGACGGACTTCTTCGAGCCCTCGGCCTTGAGATCGTCGGCGATGTCGGCCGCTTTGTCCTGGGCGTTCATCTGCTGGTCGGCCGAGACCAGCAGGGTGTCGACGGCCTGTCCGACGGCCGGCTGGGCGGCGCACGCCCCGCCGGCGAGCAGGACACCGGTCAGCAGCAGGGGAGCGAGAATTCGTCTCATGCCGCTGAGCGTCCCGGCCGCCGGTCAGGGGAATGCGAGCCGTTTGTAAGAGTTGTGTCAGGCCTTCGAGGCGCGGTCGGGGAGCATCCGCTCCTCGAAGTCCAGTTCCCGTTCGAGGATCCGCAGACCCTCGTCGTTGAGGCTGCCCATGTCGCGCCAGCGCAGCAGCTCCTCGCGCTGCGCCTCGATCACCTTGCGCCGCACCATCAGCGCCGCCTCGTACTGCGGCGACACCGGCACCTGGTCCGACTCGGCCTTCTCGAGCATGTCGAGCCGCCGGCGGTACCGCTCGAGCCGCACCTCCAACTGCTTGCGCTGGTGCTCGATGGCGACGTCCTCGACGTGGTCGTGCTTCTCTTCCTGGATCTCGTCGAGCCGGTCGAGCGCGGCCTGCACCGACGCCGACCGGGCCTCGTTGCGCTCCCGGGCCTCGTCGGCCTTGTTGGCCCGCAGGCCCAGCCACTGCACCAGCGGGGCGAAGGTCAGGCCCTGGCCGAGCAGCGTCACCAGCACCACCACGAAGGCGCAGAAATGCAGCAGGTCGCGGTTGGGCACCGACTCGGGCAGCGTGAAGATGGCCGCCAGGCTGATCACGCCGCGGGTGCCGGCCCAGCTCAGCGCGGTCACCTCTTTGCCGGTGAGCGCCTTCTCGCGGATCCGGGCGACGCGAACCGGGTCGACCGCGTCGGACTCGGCCATCGCGACCGGCTCGCCGCCGAGGCGCATGTGCAGCGACTGCGGCAGCAACTGGGTGAGGATCAGCCAGAGCGGGCGCAGCAGCAGCGTCACCCCGACCGTCACCCCCACCGCGATGACCACGGTCGACACCGAGTATTCGCTCAGGCCCTCGACCACGGTCGGCAACTGCTGGCCGATCAGCAGGAAGACCAGGCCCTCGAGCAGGAAATCGACCAGCCGCCAGACCGCGCTGGTCT
The DNA here is from genome assembly GCF_018829635.1 of Paractinoplanes bogorensis. Classification (GTDB taxonomy): domain Bacteria; phylum Actinomycetota; class Actinomycetes; order Mycobacteriales; family Micromonosporaceae; genus Actinoplanes; species Actinoplanes bogorensis. The sequence continues at coordinate 81,534 of NZ_JAHKKG010000009.1, read as the reverse complement.
GCAACCGGCTGGCCGCCTCGCTGTGCCGGGACGAGTCGTGGCCGATGATCAGGCCGGCGATCACGACGGCCAGCACGCCCGAGGTGTGCACCGACTCGGCCAGCACGTACGCCGCCAGGGGCACAGCCAGCGAGATCGCGTTCGCGGTCAGCGGGTCGCGGCGCAGCCGGCGCAGATAGCGGACGACGAAGGCGACCACGATGCCGGCGACCACACCGCCCGCCGCCTTGATGAAGAACTCGAGCGTCGCGGCCGGGAACGAGAACCCGTCCCCGGTGCTGGCCGCGATCGCCACGGTGAGGATGGTCAGCGCGGTCGCGTCGTTGAGCAGGCCCTCGCCCTGGATCAGGGTGATCAGCTTGGGCGGCAGGCCGGCCCGGCGGCCCACGGCGAGCGCGGCGACCGGGTCGGGCGGGGCCACCGCGGCGCCGAGCGCGATGCCCGCCGCGAGCGTCGCACCGCCCACCCACCAGCTGATGCCGAACCCGATGAGCAGCGCGGTCGCCAGCACCAGAAGCACGGAGAGGCTGACGACCGTACGCATGTGACGCCGGATGTCGAGCAGTGACGCGTCCAGCGCCGCGCTGTAGAGCAGGGGCGGGATGACGTACGTCATGATCAGCTCGGGTTCGAGCTCGACGTTGGGGCCGGGGAGCACGGCGTACGTGATGCCCACGATGGTGAGCAGCGCCGCGGCCGGCAGCCCGGTCTTCTCGGCGATCGTCCGGACCACCACGATCACGGCGACGGCGGCCAGAATGAAGAGCAGGGTTTCCTCGACGTGCACGTTATCTATCTTTCCCCGCCCGGCCCCGCCGATGAGGCCGGGCGGGGAAAGCAGTTGTCAGTAGCGGTAGTGCTCGGGCTTGTACGGGCCCTCGATGTCGACGCCGAGGTACTCCGCCTGCTTCTTGGTGAGCGTGGTGAGGCGGACGCCCAGAGCGTCGAGGTGCAACCGGGCTACCTTCTCATCCAGATGTTTCGGGAGAACGAACACCTGCTTCTCGTACTCGCCGGGCTTGGTCCAGAGTTCGATCTGAGCCATGACCTGGTTGGTGAACGAGTTCGACATCACGAAGCTGGGGTGGCCGGTGGCGTTCCCCAGGTTCATCAGACGACCCTCGGACAACACGATAACCGAGTGACCGTCGGGGAAGCGCCACTCGTGGACCTGCGGCTTGATCTCAACCTTCTCGATGCCCGGGACCTTGGCCAGCCCGGCCATGTCGATCTCGTCGTCGAAGTGGCCGACGTTGCCGACGATCGCGTTGTGCTTCATCGCCGTCAGGTGCTGGGCGGTGATGATGTCGGTGCCACCGGTGGTGGTGATGAAGATGTCACCCTGGGCCACGACGTCTTCGAGGGTGGCCACCTGCATGCCGTCCATCGACGCCTGCAGCGCGCAGATCGGGTCGATCTCGGTGACCACGACACGGGCACCCTGGCCGCGCAGCGTCTCGGCCGCGCCCTTGCCGACGTCGCCGTAACCGCAGACCACGGCCAGCTTGCCGCCCAGCATCACGTCGGTGGCCCGGTTGAGGCCGTCGACCAGCGAGTGGCGGATGCCGTACTTGTTGTCGAACTTGCTCTTGGTGACCGCGTCGTTGACGTTGATCGCCGGGAAGAGCAGCGTGCCTTCCTTGGCCAGCTTGTAGAGCCGGGCCACACCGGTCGTCGTCTCCTCGGTCACACCGCGGACGTCGGCCGCGATGCGGGTGAACCGCTGCGGGTCTTCGGCCAGGCTGGTGCGCAGCGTCTCGAGGATGATCCGGTATTCGTGGTTGTCGTCCTCGGTGGCCTGCGGAACCGCGCCGGCCGCCTCGAACTCGACACCCTTGTGCACGAGCAGGGTGGCGTCGCCGCCGTCGTCGAGGATCATGTTGGGGCCGAGGCCGTCACCGAAGTCGAACAGCTGGGTGGTCGCCCACCAGTACTCCTCGAGCGTCTCGCCCTTCCAGGCGAAGACCGGGACGCCGGTCGGCTTGTCGACCGTGCCGGAGCCGACGACGACCGCGGCGGCCGCCTCGTCCTGCGTCGAGAAGATGTTGCAGGACACCCAGCGGACCTGCGCGCCCAGCGCGACCAGGGTCTCGATGAGGACGGCGGTCTGCACGGTCATGTGCAGCGAGCCGGCGATGCGGGCGCCGGTCAGCGGCTTGCTGGTGCCGAACTCTTCGCGCAGCGACATCAGGCCCGGCATCTCGTGCTCGGCGAGACGCAGCTGGTGCCGGCCGGCCTCGGCCAGCGAGATGTCAGCAACCGCGAAATCGACCCCGTTGGCAGAGGTCAGACGGCTTTTGACAAGATCGGTACTCACGCGAGGGCTCCTCCCTCTCAGGAGGCGCCCTTGGAGTCAACAACCCGTGCCGAGCGTGGCGGAGACCGGCGAAAAACCGATTCCGTCGCAGCGCCTCTCGACGCGGGCAGGTATTACCTTAGCCTTTCCTTTCGCAGCATCCGAATCCCCTTAGAGGAACCTGCCCCGGCATGAGGCTCCGCACCCAGCTCACGGTGATCGTCACCGCCCTCGTCGCGCTCGTGGTCGCGCTGGCCGGGCTGGTCATCGTGCTCCGCATCGACCACCGGGACCGCGACGACCTCGACCGGGTGCTGGCCGCCCGCGCCGAGCAGGTCCGCACCGCGGCGACGAAGAACGGCTCGCTGCCGACCGACGGCTCGTTCGCGATCCGGCTGATCCAGGACGGCGAGATGCTCAAGCAGGTCGGATCGTCGGCCGGCTTCCCGATGCCGGCGAAAGACGGCTACTCGACGGTCAGCTCGGGCGACGACGACTGGCGCAGCTACGCCGAGACCCTGCCGACCGGCGCCCAGATGCAGATCCTGGTGAGCCTGGACGCCCTGAAGGAGCAGCACACCGATAACGTGCTGATCGTGGATCTGCTGGTGCTGCTCGCCGCCGTGCTGAGTGCGGCCGGGGTCTGGTTCGCGACCGGTCTCGTGATGAGGCCGTTCCAGCGGCTGCTTACGGCCGCCCGCGACCTCGACCCGGCCGACCCTGATCAGAGCCTGCCCGAGGTGAAGAGCCCGCGTGAGGTGGCCGAGCTGACCGACACGCTCAACGGGTTGCTGGCCCGGGCCCGTGGCGTCCCGGCCGCCACGGCTGTGGCCGCTCCGACAGTGGAGATGCGGGCCGTCGACCGTAAGCCTGCGGTCTCCGATGAGCCCGTTGGTGACGCCGATGCCGCCGCTGCGGCTCATGAGGGTGAGCTCGCCGCTCGCGAGGCCGAGCTCGCGGTGCAAAAGGCGGAACTCGCCGCACGTGAGGCCGAGCTGACCGCACGCGAGGCGGAGCTGGCCGCTGAACCCGCTCGGCCGGCTGAACCCGCGCCCCAGGTCGCGCCCGAGCCCGTCCCAGCGGTCGCCCTCCCGTCCGCCGAGCTGCGTCCGAGCCTGGCCGACCTGGGCTTCCAGCTCGACCAGCTGATGGACAACCCGGAGATGCCGGCCACCCAGCGCCACCTCATCCTGGCCCTGATGGCCGACGAGCACCGCCGCATGACCGCGCTGCTCAACGGTGACGCGTGACCAGTCGCGCAATGGGCTGACCACACATCAAAGTCCTTCCATAGACCCTCAGAAACCCCTCATCCTGTACGGGTGAGGGGTTCGAAGCCTCACGACGCTAGCGCCCCACCCACAACGGCGCCGCGCCCTGTGGATAACTCGCTCGCCCCTGTGGATAACCGTGTTCCGTGCGCTTGACAAGTCCCCTAACCTCCTCCCATTCCCCGGGTGGCCGGGGGAGGCGGAGGGTCTACGCGTACACGTGCGGGCGCGCGAGGGCCCGCGCTACGCGCGGCAACCGGTCGAGGAAGGGGAGGGGCGTGAAGCACCGAGTCCGCGAGATCGCCGCCCAGGCCGGCCTCAGCCAAGCCACCGTCGACCGGGTTCTGCACGAGCGTGGCGGCGTACGGGAAAGCACCGTCCGTGAGGTCCACCAGGCCATCGCTGCCCTGGATCGGCAGTCGCCGGGTCGCACCTGGTCGATCGACCTTGTCGTGCACGAACCGGAGCGAGCCGAGGCCGCCCTGCGGGCCGAGTTGCCGGGGCTGCGTCCGGCCGTGATCCGGCCCCGCTTCCACGCGGCTGATGACCCGCTCGCCGCGGTGGCCCGCATTGCCCGGTCTCGGTCGCACGGGCTCGTGCTGCAGGCCGCGCCGAGCCCGGAGCTGGCCGAGGCGGTCGCGCATCTGAAGATCCCGGTGGTCGCGCTCGACCGGGGGGAAGCGGGCGCCACCGCCGCCTACCTGGTCGAGCAGTGGCTGGCCGACCGGGCGGGCGACGTCCTGATCGTGGCCGCCGGGGACAATGGCCGGACCGGGAGCTTCCGGAGCGAGCTGGCCGCGCGTGCACCCAACCGGCGTGTTCTGGTGATCGAGCCCGACGGCGTGAAGCAACTGCTGGCCGACAGCCCGTCGGTGCGAGCCGTTTATGACGCGGGTAGCGGGCAGACCGCGTACGTGGTGAACGCCTTTGCCGAAGCCCGACGCAACTATGACGTTTTTGTGGCGCACGAGCTGGACGACGAAACCATCGAGTTGCTGCGCGCCGGGCGTCTATCCGCCGTGCTGCATCATGATCTGCGGGCGGACCTGCGGACGGCCTGCCGGACAATCGTGCAGCCGAGCCGCGCGGAGGAGTCCTCGGTGGTGCAGGTGATCACGCCGCTGAACATGCCCGGATAAAAATCCGGAAGAGCTGTCCGGATCGGTGGTTCGCCGTTCGTCACCCTGGTGACAAGGTCGGAACGGAAGAGGAGACAGCCGTGAAGTACATGATGTTCGTCTGCAGCGACCCCGAGCCCGAGACCGACGACTCCCGCGTGCCCGACATCGAGGTGTGGGTGGCCGAGAACGACGCCGCCGGTCGCCGAATCATGGGGGACGTGCTCGCTCCGCCGAGTGCGGCCACGACCGTACGGGTGCGGGGTGGCGAGACGATGCTGACCGACGGGCCGTTCACCGAGACGAAAGAGGTGATCGTGGGCTTCGACATCCTGGAGTGCGCCGACCTCGACGAGGCGATCGCGGTCGCCGCCGCGCATCCGATGGCGTACGGGGGCCGGATCGAGCTGCGGCCGTTCGCCAACCTCTGAGATGGACGCCGTCGCGCGGGCCCACGAGGAGCACTGGGGACGGCTCGTCGCCACCCTGATCCGGGTGACGGGGGACTGGACGCTGGCCGAGGACTGCGCGCAGGACGCGCTCGCCGTCGCGCTCGAGCGGTGGCCGCGCGACGGGGTGCCGGACAATCCGGGCGGCTGGCTGATGACGGTCGCCCGGAACCGGGCCATCGACGTCATGCGCCGGGCCGCCGTCGAGGAGCGGAAGCTGCGGGAGGCCGCCATGATCGAACCGGCTCCACCCGAGGAGGACGACCGCCTGCGGTTGATCTTCACGTGCTGCCATCCGGCGCTGGCCCTGGAGGCCCGGGTCGCGCTCACTCTGCGTACGGTGGCCGGCGTCCCCACGGCCGACATCGCCCGCGTCTTCCTGGTCAGTGAGTCGGCGATGACCCGGCGGATCACCCGGGCCAAGTCCAAGATCTCGGCGGCCCGCATTCCGTACCGGGTGCCCGAGGGTGACGCGCTCGGCGAGCGGCTGCCGGGCGTGCTGGCGGTGCTCTATCTGCTGTTCACGCGCGGGTACGACGGGGAGCCGGTCTTGGCCGAGGAGGCCATCCGCCTGGCCCGGCTGCTGAGCGAGCTGATGCCGGGCGAGTCCGAGGTGTCGTCGCTGCTGGCGTTGTTCCTGTTGCAGCATTCGCGGCGGCATGCCCGGCGCGATGCCGCGGGCGAGCTGGTGACGCTGGACCGGCAGGACCGCGCGCTCTGGGACCGGCCGGCGATCGCCGAGGCGCTCGAGATCCTGCTGCGGACACCGGTCGAGGGCCCGTACGCCTTGCACGCGCGCATCGCCGCCTGTCATGCGACCGAGGGCGAGACCGATTGGGGGTCGATCGCGCTCTGGTACGACGAGCTGGCACGCGTGCAGCCCACCGACGTCGTGCAGCTGAATCGGGCCGTGACGCACGGGTATGCGTACGGGGCGAAAGCTGGATTGGAGCTGCTTGAGACGATAAATCTGGACAGACAGGTCTACCCGCTGGTGATCGCGGTGGAGGCCGATCTCACCGCCCGCGCCGGCGAACCCGAGAAAGCCAGAGCCCTCTTCTACGAGGCCGCGGCGGCGACACCGGACGGCATCGAGAGGCGAGCTTTACGGAAGAGAGCCGACGAGCTCTAGCACCGTCCCGCCGGTGCCGGCCCGCAAAAGCCCGAGCGCGGCCGCCACGACCTTGGAGGGCGGAATCAGCGGGGATGCCTGGGCGCGTTCATCCGGCGACATCGCGGCCAGCTCGGCGTGCGCCCGCTCGAGCCCGATCCAGTTCGGCACCAGGCACATGACCCGGGTGCCGCCGATCCGGCCGGGGTCGCCCAGCGTCGTCGTGAAGCGGACCAGCCCGGCCTTGGCCGCACCGTATTCGGGGGAGCCGTAGGGGGAGTCCTCGACCCCGGCCGACGAGGCGATGTTGAGGATCGCGCCGCCCCCGACGCGGGCCATCGGCTCCAGCGCGAGCTGGGTCAGGTGCATCGGGGCCCGCAGGTTGAGGTCGAGCGTTCCCGACCAGGCCTCGTAGGGCGCCGCCGGAAACTGATCACCGGGGGTCCAGCCGCCGGCGTTGTTGATCAGCACGTGTGGGCCGCCCAGGTCGACGGCCGCCGCGATCAGGTCGGCGGCGGCCGAAGGCGACGTGACGTCGCAGCGGAAGGCCGTGCCGCCGATCTGCGCCGCGGTCGAGGTGGCCGCCGAAAGGTCGATGTCGGCGGCGATCACGTGAGCGCCGTCCTCGGCGAGCCCCACGGCGAGATGACGGCCGAGCCCGGAACCCGCGCCGGTGACGATGGCGACATCCATCAGCGAAACCCTACGCGGCGGCCAGCCGGTTCGAGGCGTCCAAGGCCCGGGTCGACCAGCGCACCGCGTCCATGTACTGCGGGGCCAGGTCGAAGGTGCCCAGCTCACCCCGCTCGTACGAGTCGACCGCGGCCAGCGCCTGCCCGAGCCGCCCGCTGCCGGTGGTGAGCGCGGCCGCGACCGCCGGGGCCAGCGGGAACTGGTCGGACATCTCGGCCGGGGAGATGCCCAGCAGGCCGGCCACCCCGGTGATCACGCCGGCCATGAACGCCGCGTCGGGGGCGGCCCCGAACCAGGGCGCCACGTTCTCGCAGAGCCGGGCCCGGGTCAGCACCCCGAGCATGTGTTCCTCGGCCGGCCCACCGACGTCGTCCAGCACCATCAGCATCGCCCACTGCCGGATGTGCTTGAGACCGACCATCACCACGGCCTGGCGTACGGAGGAAACGCGGTTGGCATGCCCGGCGGCGACCGAGTTGCTGGCCCGGAGCACGCGCAGCGACAGCGCGGGATCGCTCGCGATGATCTCGACGATGCGGGGCATGTCGGCGTCGGGGGCGCTGAGCGCGGTGACCAGTTCGAGCCTGCGCAGGCGGGACGGGGACAGGCTGGCCACGGTCAGCACCTGGGGGCGGCTCAGGGCGTACCCCTGCCGCAACTCCATGCCGTAACGCTCGGCGATCGCGAGCTGTTCGTCGGTCTCGAGGCGCTCGGCCACGATCTGGATGTTGGGGTGCTGCCGGACGGCGGCGACCACCTCGTCGAGGTGCGTGAGGTCACCGTCGAGCAGATCGAGTTTCACGTACGAGGCCAGCTCGAACAGCCGCTCCTGCCCGGCCCCCCAGACGAAGTCGTCGAGGGCGATCCGGTAGCCGGCCTCGGCGAGCCGGGTGATCCCGGCGACGACCTCGTCGTCCATCTCGACCGTCTCGAGCACCTCGAGCACCACCTGTGACGGGCCGAACGGCAGCGGCAGTTCGCCGGACAGGAACTCGCGGGTCAGGTTGATGAAGCAGAGCCGATCGCCCGCGACCTCGCGGATGCCGAACTCCGTGAACGCGTTGATCATGACGGTGCTGGTCGCGTACGTGTCCTGGCGGCCGGCCGCGACCGCCTCCATGCTGCCGCGGAAGAGCAGCTCGTAAGCGACGACGTCACCCTGTGCATCGAAGATCGGCTGGCGCCCGACGTGCACGAGCTTGGTGCCGTCCGCGGACTCCGATGGTTTCACGCGCTTTTTATCGGCCGGACGGGTGGCGAGTTGACGACTTGGCCGGAGTTGATCCGCCGGTCAGCCACCACGGGCTCGAATAGGCGAGGGCGAAGTCGTTGCTGACGTGCCCGATCGGGCCGGGTGTCGCGTTGTCCCGGTTCGGGTCGGCGATCCGCAGAACCACCCAGTCACCGTCGGCAACATCGAGCGGCACGGTGAACCGGACGACCTGGCTCTCGTCCAGGTCCTGCAGGTGTACGACCTCGGGTGCGGCCGGGCCGGGCCGGAGCACCTGCACACGCAGCGGGTGGCCGGCCGCCTCCGGGCCGCGGTCGAGGTCGAGGCGGAACGTCACGTCACCCTTGGCGATCGGCAGACGACCGCCCATCCGTACGCCGGCGGCCGTCGCGTCCAGGCGCAGCCCCTTGACCCGGCTGGCGAAGAAGCGGCGGGCCCGCATCGCGGCCAGCACCCCGGCCCGCGTGTTCTCGGTGACCCACAGCCCGGTCAGCCCCTTGCCACGGTCTTTGCCCCAGTCGAAGCCGTGCTCGTCGGCGACCCCGGACAGCCCGGTCCGCCAGCCCGCGTTCAGACAGGCGACCAGCGGCGAGGTGCGCTGCGGCCAGCCTTCGAAGAGGTAGTCGTCCTCGTTGTTGAACATCTCCAGCGCGACCATGTGTTCGGCGACCCGGGGGTCGTACGCGAAATCGCCGAACCGCTCCCGCTGCCGCCCCGGATGGTTGAAGCTGGCCACCCCGGTGGTGCCGGCGAGCCAGTCGTAGACGGTCGTCATGCTGGTCACCCCGCCCGCGCCGAGGAAGCCGTCGGTGCCCCAGACGTTGACGTGGCCGAGGTGGTTGTGCGACCACTCGAAGCCCCGGATCGACGTGAAGGCGCCGGTCTGGTCGGCCAGTTCGGTCAGTTTGCCGATCTGCTGCCACTTGGCCGTGGTGATGCCGGTGAAGCCGGAGTCGGTGGCGTGGTCGGTCAGCGCGGCGACGTCGAGCCCGGCCGAGCGCATCGACGCGTAGGCCAGTTCGGGTTCGCCCAGCCCGTCCGACAGAAGTGTGTGATTGTGCAGGTCAGCGTAGGCGAGCGTGGTGCCGCGGCTGACTCGCGAGGTGCGGCCGGGCGCGGCCTGGGCGCTGCCCGGCACGGCGGCCCCCACGAGGAGGCCGCCGGCTCCGGCCAGCAGGGATCGACGGGAAATGTTGTCGCTCACCCCACGAGCATGACCAACGAAACTGGAAGAAACCGGTAATTCGGCCGCGACCGCGCCGGATTGGTCCATACGGGGTCAGTTGGACAGCTATCGCGTGGCCTGCCACAGGCTGTCACTCGTCGCCATCACCACACTGTCGCCCCGCTCGGCCACGGCGATCGAGGGCTTCCCGTCAACGTCAAAACCGGTTTCCCGTACGCCCGTAGGCGGCGCGACGCTCGTCCACCGACCGTCGTCGACGATCCAGGCGGCCGTCTGCTGGTCGGCGCCCGTTCCCGTGATCGACCAGCCGCCGTCCGGCCGCGCGCCAACCGCCAGAGCGGCCGTGCCCGCGATGTCCGACTCGCTCAACGTGAACGTCTTGCCGTCCGGCGAGAACCAGGCCGCCGCACCGCTGGTCCGGATGCCCACGATCGCAAACCCCTCGGCTCCGGCGGCGATCGGCCCGACGCCGACGGCCTCGTCTCCGCCGTAGGTCTCGAAGGGAGCGGCGTTCTCGACGATCCGCTCCCCGTCGAGCCGCCATGTGCTGACGCGGGGATTGCCGTGAGCGCCGCCCGGAACGGCGCCGACCATTGCCACCCGGCCCGCCGCGCAGGCCATGCTCCGGATTTCCTGTCGCGGCCCGTAGTAGCTGCTCGGCAGCGGGTCGAATCGGACCGCTGACCACGCTCCCGACCCGCCGTCGGTCCACGCGGCCGGGCGCATCTCGGTGGCGCTGGTCCGCACGGCGCCCACGGCCCACCACGTACCGCCGCAGTCGGCGACGTCGGTCAGGGTCACCGGGCCGTCGGCGGGCAGATCGATCCGCGTCCACGCGGGCTCCTGCGGCGACTTGCTGCAAGCGGCGACCAGCAACACGACGAGCGTGCAAGAAACCGAGCGCTTCACGTAAGCACCGAGCAATCTGACGAAAACTTCGGACTGAACCTTGTGGACTGCGTCACAGCAATCTTATGGTCACTCCACCCCACCCGGCGCCCGTCCCGCCGCGGGGAACGCTCCCCTCGAGAAAGAGCCGCCTCGATGCCTATATCGATGAGACGGCCGGCCGTCCTGGCCGTTGCCGTGCTGAGCGCCGCCGCGCTCCTTCCGTCCCCCGCTGTCGCCGCGCCCACCACCACGCCGGTCACCCGCGCCGGCCTCGACCCGGCGCTGGTGGCCGGTCGGGGCGCGAGCGTCAACTTCCTCGAGCAGGAAGCCGAGAACGCCAAGACCACCGGCACGGTCATCGGCCCGAGCCGGGAGGCCTACACGCTGCCCGCCGAGGCCTCCGGCCGTTCCGCCGTCCGCCTCACCCCGGGTCAGTACGTCGAGTTCACGCTGCCCAAGGCAGCCAACGCGATCACCGTGCGCTACAGCATCCCCGACTCGGCCACCGGCGGCGGGCTCACCGCCCCGCTCGCCGTCAAGGCCGGCAGCGTGTCCCGCTCGATGACGCTGACCTCGCAGTACTCGTACCTCTACAACCAGTATCCGTTCACCAACGACCCGAACGCCGACCTGCTGCACCCGGACTGGTGGATCACCGAGTGCGCCTGCGTGCCCGCCGCGACCACTCCGGCGCCCGAGATCACCAAGCCGTTCCGGCCGTTCCACTTCTACGACGAGCAGCGCCTGTTGCTCGGGCGTACGGTCGCGGCCGGTGAGAAGGTGCGTCTGACCGCGTCGTCGGCCGTGCCGTGGACGGTCATCGACCTGCTCGACTCGGAACAGGTCGGTCTCCCGTACGTCAACCTGATCGCGGCCAACGTGCTGGCCTTCGGGGCGGACCCGACCGGCAAGCGCGACTCCGCCCCGGCGATCGACAAGGCCATCGCGTTCGCGAAGAAGACCAAGCTCAAGGTCTACATCCCGCCGGGCGTCTATCAGGTCAACCGCCACATCGTGGTCGACAACGTGACCATCGAGGGCGCCGGCAACTGGTACACGACCATCAAGGGCCGCGAGGTCGCCCTGAGCACACCCGCCCCGGACGGATCGGTGCACACCGGGGTCGGTTTCTACGGCAAGGACGCGGCCGACGGTGGCAGTCGCAACGTGCACCTGTCGGGATTCGCGATCCAGGGCGACGTACGGGAAAGAATCGACACCGACCAGGTCAACGGCGTCGGCGGGGCGATGAGCGACTCGAGCGTCAAGGGTCTCTACATCCAGCACACCAAGGTCGGCCTGTGGTTCGACGGCCCGATGACCGGCACCCGGATCGAGAACAACATCGTCGTCGACCAGATCGCCGACGCGCTCAACTTCCACACCGGAGTCACGAACTCGGTGGCCCGCAACAACTTCGTCCGCAACAGCGGTGACGACGGGCTGGCCATGTGGGCCGAGAAGACCACCAACGCGGGCAATACGTTCGACCGCAACACCGTGCAGACGCCGGTGCTGGCCAACGGCATCGCGATCTACGGCGGTAAGGACATCACCGTCTCGAACAACCTGGTCGCCGACCCGATCCGCGAGGGCAGCGCCCTGCACGCCGGTTCCCGCTTCGGCGCCGAACCGTTCACCGGCACGCTGCGGTTCGTGGACAACACGACCGTACGGGCGGGAACTTTCGAATTGAACTGGAAGATCGGTCTGGGCGCGATCTGGATCTACGCGCTCGACAAGAGCATCGATGCCGACATCCAGGTCACCGGCGACCACTACCTCGACAGCACGTACAACGCGATCATGATGGTCTCGGAGTGGTCGGTGAAGGATCTCTACTCGATCCCGAACGTGCACTTCAAAGACCTGAGGATCGACGGCACCGGTACGAGCGTGCTCAGTGCCCGGGTCGCGGGCGGTGCGTCGTTCGAGAACGTGGACGCCCGTAACGTCGGCGCGGTCGGCGTGAACAACTGTGGCAAGTTCGGCTTCCCGGCCACCGGATCCGAGTTCACCGTCACCGACCGTGGTGGCAACGACGGCGGCTGGCTCGCCCCGTGGCTGCTGCCGAACACGATCACCTGTGACGACCGTCCGCCGGTGGTGGCTCCTCCGGCGCCCTCTCCCTGGTAGTTCCGGATCGGGCCCGCTCTGCTCGAACGATTCGGGCCGGGCGGGCCCCTCTTGGTAGCCTCTCGATCGGGAGTCGTCAGTCGGGAGAAGTGCGTTGAGTCAGACACTGTTGGTCACCGGTGGTGCTGGGTTTGTCGGTTCTGCCCTGATCAAATCGCTGCTCGAAGACTTCCCGGCGGCCGCGGTGGTGTCGCTCGACAACTACTTCACCGGCGTCCCGGAAAACCACGTGAACGACCCCCGGGTCACCTACCTCGACGGCTCGACCGTCGACCTGGCCAAGATCTGGGCCGACCGTGGCCTGCCCCGCCCCGAGATCGTGTTCCACCTCGGCGAATACTCCCGCATCGTCACGTCGTTCGAAGACCACGACCTGACCTGGGACTTCAACCTCCTCGGGACCAAAGAGGTGGTCAAGTTCGCCTCGGCCCACGGCGCCAAGCTGATCTACGCGGGTTCGAGCTCGAAGTTCGGCAACGACGGGCAGGACGAAAACCTCAACCCGTACGCGTGGACCAAGGCCAAAAACATCGAGTACATCAAGAACTACTCGAGTTGGTACGGCCTCGACTACGCGATCACCTACTTCTACAACGTCTACGGGCCCGGCCAGATCACCAGCGGCAAGTACGCCACCGTGATCGGCATCTTCGAAGACAAGTACCTCAAGGGCGAGCCGCTGCCGGTGGTGTCGCCCGGCACCCAGACCCGCGACTTCACCCACATCGACGACATCGTCCGCGGCATCGTGCTGGTCGCCCACAAGGGCAGCGGCGACGGTTACCTGCTCGGCGCCGGCCACGAGTGGCCGATCATCGAGGTGGCCGAGATGTTCGGTGTGCCCTACGAGCTGACCCCGGCCCTGCGCGGCGAGCGCACCCGCGGCCAGGCCGACACCACCAAGGCCGGCGAGCTCGGCTGGACCCCGTCGGTGCGGCTCGTCGACTATGTCGCCTCGTTCGTGGCGACCCATGAGTTCGGTCACTCCGCGTAGCCATTGCTGCTCTCGCCCGAGTTGACTGGCGGGAGTGCTGACCTTCGTCCTCGCGGCGGCCTGCGGCCTGACCGTGGCCAACCTGTACTACGCCCAGCCCCTGCTCGACCTGGTGGCCGGCACGTTCGGGGTGAGCCAGGGCGCGGCGACCATCGTGGTGACGCTGACCCAGGCCGGATATGCGGTCGGGCTGCTCTTCCTGCTGCCGCTCGGTGACCTGATCGAGAACCGCAAGCTGGTCACCCGCCTGCTGGCCGGGACGGCGAGCGCTCTGCTGTTGGCTGCGCTCTCTCCCGCGTACGGGATGTTCCTCGGGGTGGCGATTTTGATCGGTGTCACGTCGGTCGTCGCGCAGATCCTGATCCCGCTCGCATCGCATCTGGCTCCCGCGGAGCGGCGCGGGGCGATGGTCGGCAAGGTGATGAGCGGGCTGCTGCTGGGGATCCTGCTTGCCCGTACTGTGTCGTCGCTGGTCGCCGAGGCGTGGGGCTGGCGCGCGATCTACTTCATCTCGGCCGGCCTGATGGTCGTGCTGGCCGTGGTGCTGCATCGGATGCTGCCGCTCGTGGGTGTCAGCAGTGGCAGCTACGGTTCGCTGCTTCGCTCGGTGTTCGCCCTGGCCCGGTCCTCGCGGCCGCTGCGCCGACGGGCGCTCTCGCAGGCCATGATGTTCGGGGCGTTCACCGCCTTCTGGACGGCGATCGGCTACGAACTGATCGACGAGCACGGTTTCTCCCAGACGCAGATCGCCGTGTTCGCCCTGATCGGCGCGGGTGGCGCTCTCGCCGCTCCGGTGGCCGGCCGGCTGGCCGACCGCGGTCACGGCCGGTGGGCCAGTGGTGCGGCTCTGGCGCTGGCGTCGCTGACCCTGGTGCTCGCGGCCGTGGGTCACCGCAGCGTGATTGCGCTGGCCGTGGCCGGGGTGCTGCTCGACTTCGCCGTGCAGGCCCATCAGGTGCTGAGCCAGCACGAGATCTTCGCCTTGCGGGACGGCGCGCGAGCCCGCATCAACACCGTCTTCATGACCACCGTCTTCACCGGCGGCGCGGTTTCGTCGGCGTTGACCGGGGCGCTGCATCATGCGTACGGCTGGATCGGCGCCTGTGTCCTCGGAGCCGTGCTGCCGCTGATCGGCCTGGCCGTGTGGGCTACCTCGTTCTCCCGGCCTAGGACCGCGGTGCTGACACCTCTTTGATGTAGTCGTTCATCGTGGTGCTGACGTCGCCGAGGAAGCGCTCGATCTCGGCCAGCACCTCGGGCGGATAGCTCGCCATCATCTCGCCCATGCGTTCGGTGAGCGGGCCGAAGAAGCTGTCGACCAGTGCATCCACGCCCGGCGTGGCCCGCAGGGTGACCAGGCGACGGTCGGCGCTGTCGCGGACCCGCACGATGTGGCCGGCCTCTTCGAGCCGGTTGAGCAGTGACGAGGTCGCCCCGGCGGTCAGCCCGATGCGTTGACTCAGCTGCGACTGCGTCAGCGGCGCGCCGTGATCGTCGGCCTCGAGGATCTCGATGAGTGCCTTGGCGTCGCTCTGATGCTGACCCATGGCGATGCCGAGCCGTCGGCCGAGCTCGGTGTAGGCGATGCCGTGGCTCCGCAGCCCGGCCAGTAGCCGGTCGCGCTGAGCATGTGTGGTCACCTCCAGAAGATATCACTGTCAAATAGTTTGATCGCGTGATAGTTTGACGATGTTACTAATTGGGGAGCGGGTATGACGGCGGAGACGCGTAAGTGGCTGGGGTTGGTCGGGATCGCACTCGGCGTCGCGATGATCGTGGTCGACACGACGATCGTGAATGTGATCACGCCCGCGGTCATCGAGGACCTCGGCGTCAACTCGACGCAGGCCCAGTGGATCCAGGAGTCGTACGCGATCGTCTTCGCCGCCCTCCTGCTGATCTTCGGACGCGTGGCCGACCTGGTCGGTGCCCGCCGCGTGTTCGCCCTCGGCGTGCTCGTCTTCGGCGTCACCAGCCTGCTGGCCGGGCTGGCCCCCACCGGCGAGGTGCTGATCCTGGCCCGGTTCCTGCAGGGCGCGGGCGGGGCGATGCTGCTGCCCACCTCCCTCTCGCTGCTGAACCAGACGTTCACCGGCAAAGAGCGGGGTCAGGCGTACGCGGTCTGGGGCTCCACGATCGGCGCGGCCACCGCGGTCGGCCCGGTCATCGGTGGCTGGTTCGCCGAGCACGCGAGCTGGCGGTGGGCGTTCGGCATCAACGTCCCCCTGGTCGTCCTGATCTTCATCCTCACTGTGGTCTTCATCGCGCCGTCGCCGCGGTCGGCCGGGCGCATCGACGTCCCCGGCGCGCTGCTGTCGGTGGCCGGGCTCGGCGCACTCGCGTACGGCTTGGTCGAAGGCCGCACCTACGGCTGGGTGACCAGCATCGGCGGCACGGACATCGCGGGCCTGTCCCCGGTGTTCTTCGCCCTGATCGTCGCCGCGGTCACGCTGACCCTCTTCGTGCTGAGGCAGGTGCGGCTCAGCCGGGACGGCCAGCCCCTGATGGACACCCGCCTGTTCCGCATCCCCTCGTTCCGCAACGGCAACATCGCCACGGTGATCATCGGGCTCGGCGAGTTCGGTATCGTCGCGGTGCTCCCGCTCTGGCTGCAGTTCACCCTCGGCTACACGTCACTGCAGGCCGGCGCCGCTCTCGTGCCCCTCGCGGTGGGAAGCTTCGTCGCCAACGGCATGAGCTTCGGGCTGTCATCGCTGTCCGCGCTGACCTTCGTACGGCTGGGTCTGGCCCTGGAAGCAGCCGCGCTGGCCGGCCTGGCTGTGATCGCCGCCGCGACCTCAGCCCCGTGGTGGTCGATCGCGATCGCCATGTTTATCTACGGCATCGGCGTGGGCTTCGCCACCGCGCAGGTCACCAACGTGGTCCTGGCCGACGTCCCCCTGACCGAAGCGGGCCAGGGCTCCGGCATCCAGTCCACGTTCCGCCAGCTCGGTTCGGCGCTGGGCATCGCCGTACTCACGACGGTCTTCTTCTCCACCCTGGGCCACCAGGTCAAAGACACGCTCACGACGGCCGGTCAGCTTCCAGCCGCCCAGATCGACGGCTACGCGTCCGCAGTCACCGACAGCGCCGGCGCCGTGATCGCCCCCTTGGCAGCCAATCCCGCCACCGCAAGTGTCGCCGAGGCCGCCCGAAACGCCATGGCCGACGGCATCGCATTGGGTGCTTTTATCGCCGCGGGCTTGCTGCTGCTCGGCCTGCTGGCCACCCTGCTCATCCCGGCAAACCGCCCTCAGCCTGAGCTGGTGCACTGACCTCGTTCAACGGTTGTCGCCACTACCGCCAAGCTGGCCGCGGCTCTGCCGGTCGGCCAGCTTGGCCAGATTGGCCGTGGCGATGTCGTCCAGCGACAGATCGAGGTAGTCGGCCAGCACGGCCAGATACCAGAGCACGTCACCCAACTCCTTGGCGACACCGGCCCGGTCGATCCGTGACTCGTCGCTGTCGAGGTCGCGAACCCACTTCTTGAACTTCTCGGCCACCTCACCGGATTCGCCGACCAGCCCGAGCACGAGGTGCAGCAGCTCGTTCTGCTTGTCGCGGGGAGCCGCCGTGAACAACGCGCGCCGCTGATACTCGTCCAGTTCCACGGTCGACATCATCGTTCATGATGTGGCGATGCAACCTGGCCGGGAAGCCGATCGTCTGGGCCGAGGTGCCAGGGCGCCGTGGGAGAACAAGCTGATCAAGGTGGATCGCGTCCGTTCGGTGGACGAAGCCATCGCGCTGGAAAAGCTGGGGACAGACCTGATCGGGGTTGATCTGGCGCCCGATCCACGGTTTGACGACGGTCGGGAGATCACGGTCGAGCAGGCCGTTGAGATCGACACGGCGCTGTCACGTGCGTCGCTCGTGCCGGTGATGAATCTGGACGACGACCCAGGCCGAATCGTGCAGACCGCTCAAGCCGTCCATGCTCGGATGGTGCAGCCGGTTCGGCGAGCTGTCCTCTCGGCCGACGTGCGGGCCGGCCTCAGCGAAGCCGGAATCGGAATCGTGTGCGCCGGCATCGAGATCGCCCACGACGACGACCCGGGCTGGGTGATCAGCGACTACACGGCGCAGCCCGACCTCGAGGTGTCCTTCTTCCAGGCCGACGTGCTGCCGGAGTATCACGACTCGTGGGCGTTCCTGCGCGACCGCGCGCCCGAGTACGAGCAGGAGTTCCAGGTCACCGACTTGAACGACCTCGCCATCGCTCATCCGCTGCTGGTCGGCCTGGACTTCACTGCGGACAACGTGCGGGAGATCGCTGACACCCTTTCGCCCGTACGCGGGTGGGTCTTCACCCTCGGCGAACGTGCCCGCCGGGGTGGCGTCCGCTTCCACTCCTATGCCGATGCGCTCACCACGCTTGAAGCGCTGAGAGGGTGATTGGTCGACGGCGAGCCTCGTCTCGACCGTACGGAAACCTCGGGGTTGAGAGAGTGCGCTTCACCAGCTGAGGCTGAACTGGAAGCCCAGGTTCATGATGGGCCGATGCAACCTGGCCGGGAAGCCGATCGTCATCGGGGTGTGAGACGAGACAGAGGCTCGGGCCGGACCGAGCGAGACGAGCAGTTCCACGATTTCGTGGTCAGCCGGCGACCTCGGCTTCTGCACACGGCGACCCTGCTGACCGCAGGCGACACGCACCTGGCCGAAGACCTCGTTCAGGCGGCACTCACAAAGCTCTACGTCGCCTGGCCGGCCTTCCAGCGGGCCGACAACCCGGACGGATATGTCCGGCGTGTGCTGGTGAATGCGTTGATCGACGAGAAGCGGCGGATCTGGCGGCGCCGGGAGCAGACCATGGCTGTGCTCCCCGACGTCGTCGGCGATACGCCCACCGGCTCTGGCCTTGCCGGTGAGGCCGTGAAGCAGGCGCTTCGCGAGCTGCCACCCCGGATGCGGGCGGCGGTTGTCTTCCGTTACTTCTACGACCTCGATGTGGCAGCGACCGCGGACGCGCTGAGCTGCTCGGAGGGCAACGTCAAAAGCCAGACCGCCCGGGGCCTGGATCGTCTCCGTGCCGCACTACCCACTTTTTCCAGCCAGGGAGCCACCCCATGAACGACCTGCGGGATCACCTTCAGCAGATCGCCGGGCCGATGACCACCATTTCCTCTGATCAGGTCGAAGCGGACCTGACCCGCGGCCGCCGCGCCCTGCGCCGTCGCCGCCTTGTGCAGACCACCGCCGGCTCCGCGTTCGGCGTCGCCGCACTGGCCGCCGCGATCGCGGTCGCCACTACTGGCGGTCCCACCACCGCCCCGGTTTCACCGGAACGACCGGCCAGTGTGCAGCTGGTCGCCTACAAGGGCGAGCAGCCCAAGGGCTTCACCGTCGACAAGGTGCCGGACGGCTGGTTCGTCCAGTCGAGCGAGCAGGGCTTCCTGACGATCGCCCCGAACAAGGCGAAGAACCCCGGCCCCGACGTCAACCCGTCCGAGGCCCCCGTCTACGACGCCG
Source organism: Paractinoplanes bogorensis (assembly GCF_018829635.1). Taxonomy (GTDB): domain Bacteria; phylum Actinomycetota; class Actinomycetes; order Mycobacteriales; family Micromonosporaceae; genus Actinoplanes; species Actinoplanes bogorensis. Next base: position 62,686 of record NZ_JAHKKG010000009.1, on the reverse strand, counting down.
AATCGTTCGTCGACAAGATCGCCATCATGCTCGAGTCGAAGGACCAGAACGGCCCGTCCCGCGAGGGCAAGAAGGTCAAGGTCGGCGACCAGGAGGGCGTACTGCTGAAGAGCCTGCCCGGCATGAACCCGGATGGAACTGACACTCCGTCCGCGCCCGGCGGTGACACCGGGTGGGAGCTGTGGCTCAAGCAGCCGTCCGGCATCTACCTGATCGTCCAGGTCTGGCAGGGCCTGGGCCTGACCGAGTCCCAGATCGTCGAACTGGGTGCCGGCGTCCACGTCCACAAGGACGCCGTCCAGGGCGTCGGCTGACCTTTCCCCGCATGACAGGCCCGCGATTCCGGTCGCGGGCCTGTTGCCGTCCCGCCGCTGGTCGCTTTCGGATTCACCTGCCAGGATGCCGACATGACCGAGGGCTCCGCCGAGGCGCGTGCCGCCGAGATGGTGGCGGCGGTTCGGGATGATCCGGGGGAGCGGCTGTGCCTCGCCGCGCGGTTCTACGAGCGGCCGGGCATCAAGGCGTACCGGCGGGCCGAAGTTGCCTTCATGCGGTGGCAGATCCGATGTGGAGTGTTGCGGGCGCGGGGCGGTAGCGCGTGGTGGCGGGCCGTCAACGAGTCGCTGCTGCGGGACGCGGCCGAGGCTGACCTGCTCTTCGGTCGCACTAACAGCCCGAGCAACCGCAGCGTTGAGTTCTGGCTCGTCTTTCTGCGCGAGCCGTCACCCGAGCGGTGGTATCGGGCGCACAACTCGAGCATCGTGGCCGGCTATCTCCGGCATCACGCGCTGGTCGACGGCGAGGGCGAGCTCGAACGCTTCTTCATGGACGTCGCGCTGCTACGCGTGCTCTACGCGCACTGTCTGCTGCGAAGACCCCGGCTCGCGCTCGGCCGGCTCGCCCCGCTCGGCAAGCTGCTGGGCGACCCCCGAAGGCGCGGCGCCGACCTGTTCCTGTCGCTCAAGGACGTGCTGCCCGACGCCTATCCGCTGGCCAAGGTCGGCATCGACAAGGTGCTGGCCGACGAGAACTACCTGTCGCGGATCGTCGACTACGGCGTCATCGTGCCGCGTCTGCAGCAGCTCTACGAGCACTCCGCCGACGACCTGGACGAGCCCAGGCTCGCGAACCTGTGCCGGGACGGGTTCCCCGTCTATGCATGGTCCTATGACCAGCGGTACGTGTGGCGTACGGGGAAATCGCCTCTAGCCATCGGTCTCGCCCGAGCCGTTGCTGGGCCGGCGCCATTTGTCGAATTCGGTAGCGGCGGCAACCAGGACCGGCGGTGAGGAGCCGGGTAGGGGAGTGCTCAGGCCCGCGTGCTCACGATGGGCGCGTTGAGCGGCCCGGTGATAGCCCTCCAACTGCGAAATGAACGTCTCGTCGGCATAGACCGTGCCGTCGACCAAGGGGCCCGGCCGGCCCTCGAGCACCGCGATCACGTCCTCGCCGGCCAACGTCTTGTGCGTTTCCAGCGCGTGGGCCAGAGCCAGCACTTCGCGGCGGTTCTCTTTCAGAATCGCGGCCGTACGCTCGAGCATCTCGCCCAGGTTGTCCTCGATGCGGTCGGCCAGGGCCCGCCGTGCGGACAGTTCCTCCGAGCCTTTGGGCGGCCCGCTCGGAGTTCCCGTGCCCAGGCGGCTCGAATAAGCGTACGAGGAAACGGTTGAACCCATTCCCCACACGCCCTCCATGTTGGTCGCCACCGCGGTCGCCGATTCGAGGTCGCCCGAGACACCGGAGGAACTGTCGCCGTCGAAGAACATCCGCTCCCCGGCCAGCGACGCCAGCGAGACGTAGATGTCCGCCTCGTAATGGCTGCGCCACGTCGTGAACTGGTCTTCGGGCGGGATGCTGGCGACCATTCCCAGATAGCCGCTGCCCTTCTCGATCGTCGCGATGTCGATTTCCATGTGGTGCCGGCTGCGATAGGCGACGACGGCGTGGCAGGCCTCGTGCACCGCCACCGCGTGCCGTTCGCGCTCGATGTATTCCACGTTCTCGGCCGGGCCGAGTTCCTTGAGCTGCTTGGCCTTGATGATGTCGCCCCAGCCGATGGTGTCGCGACCGTTGCGAATGGCGGTGATCAGAGCCTCGTTCACCATGTCCTTGATGGTGGCGCCGGTCGCGTACGGGGTGATCGTGGCCAGCTTGTCGACCTGCTCGGGGGTGAGTTCGTGCTTCACCTTTTCGAGATAGCCCTCGTACGTACGGACGCGGCCCGCCTTGCTCGGATAGCCGACTTTGTAGATGCGGTCGATGCGTCCCGGCCGCAGCAATGCCTCGTCGAGCGCCTCGGGCAGGTTGGTCGCCATCATCACGAGGATGCGGTATTTCGGCGGCGGTTTCGGGCGCATGCCGAGGGCGCGGCGGACGTGGCGGTTGATGAACCCGCGCGGTTTCTTGAGGCCGGAGAGTTCGGTCAGCAGGGCTTCCAGGGTGCCCATGCCTCCGCCGCCGCCCATTCCGCCGCCGTACATCATCGCGCTTCGGGTGAGATCGAGCTGCGACCCCTGCGACAAATAGGACATCCCATTGCAGCCGTGATTGTCGAAAGGCGCCGGCGCTGGTGTCATGCCGCGCGGGAATCCGCCCTGCCCGCCCTGCGCCAGCGCACCCCGATTCCCCAGCGAGTCGGCCTCGTCGAAGAACACGATGACCCCGCCGTAGCGCAACGCGAGCTTCCGCAGTTTCCGGAACAGCCCCTTGACCTTCAGCACGCCCACACCGAAGAACATGTTGATGAAGGCGCCCGGGTCGACAAACACGTACGGCTTCCCGGTCTCGCCCGCCACCGCCTCGGCCATCAGCGTCTTGCCCGTCCCCGGCGGCCCCCACAACAGAATGCCGCCCGGCACATACCCGCCTTTGGCCTCGATCGCTTCCGGCCGCTCGAGATAGACAATATTTTCCCGTACGCGTTCCAGCACGTGATCCTGTCCCCACACGTCAGCGAATCGCGTCTTCACGTCGTCCGGGTAATAGACGTCGACGCCGCCCCGCGACAGGAACCAGAAAATCGCCGCGAACTGGCCCACGGCAATGAACAGAATGAAGATGACCTGCAGGAACATCGGTGCGGCGGACCACAGCAGGGCCGGCACCTGGAACAGGGCCAGAGCCGGCGACGTGTCCAGCACCGATCCTAGGATCAGCGCCACGACCGCGATGAAGACCAGCCACTTGAAGATCCGGATCAGCCGGAACCGCGTCCAGTCCGAGAAGACCCGATGCGACGTACGCTCGACGCCGCCGAAGATCCCGTGCGTCCACAGCCGGTGGTACCAGGAGGCGTGCTCGCTGATCAGGTAGTGCAGCTGCCGCAGCACCTCGACGCCGGCCAGCACCATCAGCGTGATGCCTTTGCCGTCGGTCAGCTGGTTTCGCAGCGCGTCCTGGAACGGCAGGATCGGGTTGTCCGCCATCGCCGCCCAGACCAGACAGAGCCACGCGACGGCGAAGAGCAGCAGGAATTTGATGCGGTCCCAGAGTGGGAGCTTCTTGCGGGTGATCCGTTCGCGTTGTTGCGGCCCTTCGTCCGGCGGCCGGAGGCCTTCGAGCGGTTCGACCGTCGTGTCAGCTCCTCGGCCGTCCGTCATGTCAGCTCCTCACCGTGAAGGACTTCGCGATCGTGTCCAGCTCGGACGACCGTTCGCGGAAACAGCTGGTCGAGCACCGAATGATCAGCATGTAGAACTTGCTGCCGTCGGTATTGAGAAGCGCCGTCTGATCGAACGTGTGCATCACGCCGCTGGCCAGCTCGTAGTCATAGACCACGTGGACGCCATGCAGCCCACCCTCCGGCGTGAGCACTTCGTCCTGAAGGAGCTCGAACCCACTCAGCCCCAGTGCGGCGCCCGCCGACGCCGACCGTGCTTCCTCGGTCACCGGCAGGAATGCGTTGCGCAACATATCGAGCGAGACGGCGTTCTGCTGAGGCTCATTCAGATCAGCCACCCGTACGTACACAATGGGCTGAAGTGTCGTCCCCGCGCTGAGCAGATGGTCGGCATCGGGCACTTCCGACGCGTCATAGGCCACCGACCACCAGGCCTTCTGACGCGCCTTCGAGGTCGCCGAGTCCGGATTGGTGCCGCTCAGCGTGTCATCCACGGAGTCGGTGTCGATCTCATGCCACTCATGCGGCACCTTGAAATAGGTCTGTTGCCCAGAGTTCTTGACGTACGTGAACTCGGGCGCCCCACACGCAGCCACCACCAACGCCAGAATCCCTACGACGAGGCCGGCCGCCACCGCTCGACTGGGTACATGAGACCAAAGCATCTGAGTCCACCGCTCTGACGCACACTGTCCGTACCGGCAGTATCACCCCGTGCTGTTACGAACTCGTACCGTACTTTTGGCCGAACCGTGCTTGCGGGTCATAGCCGGTCGTGCGCCGCGCGCAACGCCGCAGCTCGCGCCGTGTCAGCACCCTTACGCCAGCGGGCAAGTTCGGCGGCCAGCCCGTCGAGCTGCCGCGACACCTCACGCAATCCCTGGTCAGCGCCCGGCCCGAGCGTCCGGATGTTCCCCGTCTCCGGAACCGCCGGCACAGGCATCCCGACCGCCTTGGCCGCCCGCTCGACCTTCTTCCGAAGCCCCGGCCCGGCCGCCCGCACCTCGCCCACCAGTTCGGTCAGGCGCTGCCGCCCAAACTCGGCTTCGTGCCAGCTCTCCTGCTCCCGCTGCTTCGGAGCGGGCTTAGCCACCCCCGAGGCAATCCGAGTACTCAGCTGTTGGCAGGCGCGCAGAGCGTCATCACACGCCCGCACCGCCGCCACAAGCCCCTTGATCACCGGGTCATCGCGAACCAGCATCGGCTCGAGCATCCCGTTCACCCGGTCGGCATACTTCCCATACCGTTCGCGAGCCTCAGCCAGCGTCGTGTCGGCGGCTTTGCGCGAGTCCCGAGCCTGCCGAAACCGCTTGGCCCGGCCATCGTCAGCGCTGAACAGCCCACCAAGCAGCCGGTCACGCCAGTCCGACTCACCGGCCGACCGAGCCCGATCCTGGTCGGCGGCCTGAAGCGCCTCCTCCGCCGCAACGAGGTCAGCGTGGGCTCGCCTCAGCAGGGCGAGGTGGGGTGCCAGGAGGATGCGTTCCTCGTCGCTCAGCACCCACTCAAGCTAACGCGCGTGATCACCGCGCCGAGAAGCGCGCAGCGGAAGTGCCCCCGGTAGGAATCGAACCTACGACACACGGTTTAGGAAACCGATGCTCTATCCCCTGAGCTACGAGGGCCTACGGCCATATGGTACCTACCAGGGCGTTCTCACGCGTGCCCGGGCGTCCCAGGGGGTGCAAACGGGTAGTGCCGGACGACCGTCAGAGCGTTTCCCGCTGGTAGGAGCGTCGGCCGAGCGTATTCGAGCATCTGCGTTCAGGTTCTGGGCATTTTCGGACAGGGACCATGGCTGCCACGGGGTGCTAGCGGGTCGCAGAGCAACTGCGGAGCATGTATCGGCCTTAACATGGCGGCGTGGTTGGCCCTCTGGAACGTTGGTGTGACGAGACGTGCGGGATCTGTCCAGGTCAGGTTCTCGGGCCCGGGGAGTTCGACGTGGTCACGCGTCCGAGGACTGAGTTGACTTACAACCCGGAACTCGGCTGGCGGGCCACGCCAGGCGGGACACCAGTGTGTGTGCACCCGTTCCGCGTGGGCATGCCGCCGGGCGAGTACGCGTCAGCCGGCACACCGCTGCCGAGGCTCGACGCCGAGGCCGCACCGTTGTCTCCGCCGCCAGAAGCCTTCGTCATGCCGGACGCTCTGGACGATTTGGGCGCCTGGATGGTGGCGCATCTGAGGGTGGCTGGCCAGGACGAGATGTTTTCGGTGGTGACCCGTCTGGAGCGGCAGGCGGGTGAGCGATTCGCATCGGGCGAGGTCGTTGTTGTTCTGCGCCGAGTGCTGTCGGTAGAGCTCGCCCGCTCCTGACTGCGAGTTCAGCCCCGCGAACATCGAAGCCGCTGGTACGGCTTGCGCTGCGCCGACACTGCCGTACAGAACATTCAAGTGGACGCCGCGAGCGGTGCTCTCAAGGCGCGAATAACCGCGACTACAACCACCTTCAGCGAGAGTCGGAGTCATTGATGTTCAACTTTCAAACTCGAGTACGCGAATGCGTTCGGGTCGAGCCCCAAGCGAGGAACTCAGCGAAGCCGTTGCAAATTGACGATGGACGCCCACCCAGGTTGTTGCACTGACGCGCCGTCGACCTGGTCGGGTCGAATGAGGGCATCCCGACCGCGGAGGCTCTGAAGCTACGGGTCCGCACCTCAGGAGATGGGCATGACGAGCTAGCGCAGGCATGGCTGACCTCAGCAGTCGTTCCCCGGCTAGCTGTGGGCAGCGCCGGCACCAGCTCGTGTCGCGCTGCCCGACTCCAGGCGAAGCGACCAAGAGAGGCGATCCACCTCGAGTTGTGAGTTACGGCGTCTCAACCGAATGTGCGCGGTTGATTAAACGGCTACCGGCCAGGCAATTCCGACAGCGCGGCTGAAGGACTCCCCAGTGCTCAGCGCCGCGTGTAACGGTCGACAGTGAGGTGGATCACGACCGAAAATTTTAATCCTGTTTGCGACGCCGTGCCCGTTGCCGAAACCAGACTTCTAAGCAGTGTCAGGTGCCAATTGCCCGCGATTTCTAGCCTGTCTGAGTTCAAACGCGGGCGATAGCTATCTATTCAAATACAAGAGTTTGTGCGCCCTACGGTGATGACAGAACCGGATCACGGATGAAGTCATCTCGAAAGGTGAGCGCGAATGGGGACAGTTACGCCGGTCGCCGTGGCCGGTCGCTGCCACGCTCGTGGCTGCGACCGCAAGCGGTGCTACGCCAGTCAGAAACTCGCCGTACGGGAGCTGCGGTACATCCAGCTTCGGCGTGAGCGGCACAACCCGTACTTTCCGCGAGCCGTGTACTTCTGCCCACGACACGACGGCTACCACCTGACCTCTCAGGTCCGGAGCACGGTGTCGGCTGGTCACTACCGCACGGCGGCCGGGTGATAGACATTAGCGTTCGCGCACGGTCAGGGCGGCCGAGCAGGTCACCGAGGTGTGGCTGGCGAACCGGCGGTTGTCCGAGCACACCCGGGCGGCGTACCGATCTTGGCTGGTCGTTACGGGTCGTACTCGTCGCGATGAAGCATGCGGCTATGACGCTTGCGGGTTGTCGCTGCCGATCTTCGCTGCTGAGCTGTGGGAAGCCTCGACCGTGTAGCGGCGTGCGGCCTCGTTCAGTTTGTCCATGCCGGCTTGGACTAGGTCGATGCCGAGTACGTCAGCCAGACGTACGAGGTAGATGGTTACGTCGCCTATTTCGGCGCGGACTCGTGGGCCGAGGTTCTCGTCTGACATGACGGCCGCTGACTGTTCTGGCGTGAGCCACTGCAGCTCGGCCAGCAGTTCGCCGACCTCGCCGGCGAGCGCCATGCTCAGGTTCTTCGGCGTGTGGAACTGTTCCCAGTTGCGTTCCTCGGCGAACGCTCGCACCTGCGCCGTCAGATCTTCGATGGAAGACAAAGGTTCTACCTCGGTGGTGTTGTGCGGGTCAGGAGGCTAAGCGGCTGACGGCGGCGGCTCGGGTCGGGACGCCCAGCTTTGTGTAGATGCGAGACGCGTGGGTTTCTACCGTACGGATGCTCAAGTGGAGTTTTGCGGCTATCTCGGTGTTGGAGCGGCCGTCGGCGATCAGGGCCGCGATCTCGCTCTCCCGAGGTGTCAGGCCGACCGGGGGCAGCAGGCGGTGTGTCAGCTGCTGGATGCCGGCCGAGATTTCGGCGCAGTCCATTCGGCCGTTGAGTTGTTCGGCTCGGGTTAGGGCGGTGCGCGCCGCCCCGAAATCGCCGGAACGCTGGTGCATTGTGACTGCTGCCAGCCAGGCACGTGCGGCCATCACCAGCTGTTCGACCTCGGTCAGTAAAGCGGCGGCTGCTTCGGCCAGCGCCCCACCGCGTACGGGATCAGCAATTCCCTCGGCCAAAGCTCGCGCCAGCAACGCCGCCCCGCCGTTGGAGGCGCCCACGGTTTCGGCCAGGTCGGCCCAGTGGCGCGCCGACGCCGGGTCGGTCGCGAGGGCGCTCAGGGAAATGCAGGCCACCGTACGGTTGTGGGGATAGAGCCGCGTCAACGACGGCCCACCGCCGGCAGCTATCAGGTCGGCTGCGCCGCGTTCGTGGTCGCCGGACGCCAAGCGGGCGAAAGCCAGCATCGCCTGAGCGGTGGAGAGCCAACCCCGGCCGGCCGTGGCGGCGGCTACGGCCTGCTCGCCCGCGTCGATGGCGCCGGCGTGGTCGGTCGCGCATTTGAGCAGCCAGCACTTGGTGAGCAGGGCTAGCGAGAGCGGTTCGTCGGCGGCGAGCATTCGGGCTATGCCCACGGCCTCGTCGGCGTCGCGCATGGCGTCGGTGATGCGGCCCAGACGTGCTTGCATCAGGGCCTGCATGGCCAGCAGGTAAGGCAGCACGAAGCTGTGCCCGAACCGCACCGCGATCTGCCGACAGCGCCGCAGCCGGCGCAGTGAGTCGCTGGTGCCCTCGGCGTCGAGGCTGCTCCAGCACATCCACGCGCAGACGTCGAGGCGGGCGGCGATGTCGTCGTCGGAGAGGGTGTCGAGCAGGGCGGCGGTGGATTTGAGCGGTGGCTCGACGCCCGTCATCGAGCGGATTCCCTGGGCGATGGCGGCCACGGCACTGCCGGGAGCGGCGAGTTCGGAGGCTCGGTGCAGGCGTTCGTCGGCCTCGTACAGGTGGCCTCGGATCAACGCGTACGTGGCCAGCTGTAATAGGACGTCGGGGTCGGGGGGTTCGGCGGCCAGCAGGGCTTCGGCCTCCTCGTGCTGGCCGATCAAGCGCAGCAGCAGGCCGGTGTAGCCGACCGCGGCGGGGCGGGCGGGATCGCCGGGGGCGAGCAGCACGTCCAGGACGGTGCCCATGGTCTTGCGAGCTTCGGTGAGGAAACCGCTGGCGGCCTGGCGCTCGGCGAGGAAGATCGACAGGTCGGCGCGGCTGGGCAGGCCCGCCTCGGCGGTGTCGCCGGGCAGGAGGCAGAGGGCGGCCTGAGCCCAGTACGCGGCGGTGGCGGGAGCTTGCGGCCCGACCGCCTGCGCAGCGTCGACCAGGACCGTTGCGGCTCGGGCGTCGCCGAGGGTGGCCGAGCGGGCGACGTGGTGAGCGCGCGCTCGGGGTGGAGCGCCGACCCCTTCCAGGTAGGCGGCGGCGCGGGCGTGGGCGGCAAGCCGCCATCCGGCTGCGGCCGAGGCGTAGACCACATGCCGTACGAGGGGATGGCGGAACCGGAAACGCCCCGTGCCCGGCACCGCCTGCATGAGGTCACGGGCGACCAGGTCGTCGAGACAGCGCAGGACGGTGGCGTCGCGGAGTTCGGCGATCACGGCGAGCAGGGCCGGCTCGCATTCGTCACCGCCGACTGCGGCCGCCGACGCGAGCAGTCGGCTGTCCGGGTCGAGGGCGGAGAGTTCGGCGCTGAACGCGACTCTCACCTCCGCGGGCAGGGCCGCGATGGCCGGATCAAGGTCATCCAGAGTCCGTACGGTGCCCGCGCTCGTCGTCTCGTAGCGGCGCAACGCGTCCAGATAGAGCGGGTTCCCGCCGCTGAGACGGGTGAGCCGGGCTGCTTCGGCGGGGCCGGTGCCCAGCAGGTGCTCGACGTCGGCCTCGGACAGCGGACCCAAGGTCAGTCGCCGGCCACTCGACGCCAGCCGTGCCGGTGCCTGGGCCGGCCGATAAGCGAGAACGAGAAGCACCGGAGCGTCCGGCGGCTGCCGAATCAAATAGTCGATGAGGTCGATCGTCGCCGCGTCACACCAATGCACGTCGTCGAGGATCAGCACGAGGCCGCTCGGTTCGGCGAGGATTTCCAGGAGCTGCCGGATCGCCCGCAACGTGCGATAGCGCTCGCCCGCGTACACCTCGGAACCGTCCGGCAGTCCGTCGAGGATCGAACCCAGCCGACCGATGTCCTCTGTGGTCAGCCGCGACTGCAACAGAGAGGCGTTTTTCCGTACGTGGTGATCCAGCGCCTCGATTATCACGGCGAACGGCAGCTCCGACTCGAATTCCGTGGCGCGGCCGGTGAGCGTACGGAAAAGGGAATCGCGGGTTTGCCGGGCGATCTCGGCCAGCAGGCGGGTTTTGCCGATGCCGGGCTCGCCGACCACCTCGAGGACTTGGCTGCCGTCGGTGAGCGATTCCCAGGCGGCCTGGGCCGCTCGCCATTCTGATTCCCGACCAACCAGCATCGACACCCGGTAACCCCTCGCCAGAGGATCTTTCGGGCCATTGTTGCAACCCGGGGCGAGGGGCGGACCGGCGTCAGGTCACAGCCAGGGGCCGCTGCGGCAGCCGCGCCACGAGGCCGAGTCAGATCCGGCCGAATTCGAGACGGTGACGGAGACGACGGTGGACGCGGTGCAGGGGCCGGTGGTGGCGCGGCGTCCGTCCCAAGCGGGCATGGGGATGCCGTTGACCGACCAGCGAATCGACGTGGGGGCACCGCCGGAAAGGACGGTGGAGCACAGGTAGCGGTTCAGGCCAGATTCACAGTCGAGGTTGACGGAGGGCGCGGATACTGCTGCGTTGGCGGCGGTGGCTGTTCCGGCTACGGCCAGAAAAGCCGTGGCAGCGAGGATGCCAAGTCGGCGCATGGAGTCGTCCTTTTCCGTCGAGAAACAAGGGCCGGATCAGGTTGGCAGCTCAGACCGGAACGCCACATCCGTGCACACACGTATCGACGAACACGTACGGTCCGCCGGGTTCAGAGCAGTGGCTGCGGGAGGGCACAGCCGAGGAACGAGGTGAGCAGCGGAGCGACCTTGCCGTTGCTGGTCCAGTCCTCCCACTCGGAGTCGAACACGATGCCGTGCTCGCCGTACTGGAGCACCGCTTTCTCGCCGTTGTGCAGGAGGATGCCGCGGCCCTTGCGGGATTGGGCGAACGTGATCAGGACGTGAGCCATCAGGGCGATGTTGTGGTCCGTGGTCGCGTCGTCAGCGGTGTTCGCGAAGCGGAAGGTGCTCGTGAATCGCTCGTCGAAGCCGAACAGCTTCATGGCCGGGTTGCTGTCGTCGTCAGACACAGTCCGAGCCGTGATGTACATGCCGTCGAGGAAGACCGTGCCGTCCGGGTGTTGTGAGCCGCCGGTGGCGGTGGCGATGAACGCGCGCAACGCCGGCATGTCGATGTCCGTGTCGCCGGACCAGTCGTATTCGAGGGCCACGCCTCATTGTCGTCAAGGACTGGGGGCGGTGTTGCCGGGCGCCACGCTGCTGGAAGCGATGGGCTTTCAGGCCTTGCGCTATCAGGAGAACTATCGCGAGGAATGGAAGCTCGGCGACGTCACCCTCGACCTCGACAGTTGGCCCGATCTGGCCACGTATCTCGAGATCGAGGGACCGAGCGAGGACGCCGTACGGACTACCGCCGACGCCCTCGGGCTCGACCTCGACCACGCCACCTACGGAAGCGTCGACGAGGTGTATCTGGCCGTGCTGGGCCGGGACATCCTTGTCGAGGAGAACCTCAGCTACCAGCCGCCGACGCCGGCCAGCACTCGCTCTACCGGGACTGGCTTGCCTAGGTAGAAGCCCTGGCCGAAAGGCACGCCGCAAGCGACCAGCGCGTCCCGCTGGGCGACGGTTTCGATGCCCTCGGCGATTACCGTGCAATTGTGCTGCTCGGCGAACTGGACCAGTGCTCGGATGGCGGCCTGCCGGGCCGACGAAGACTCGACGCCTGCCACCGACTCCATGCCCAGCTTGAGGAAAGTGGGCCGCACCGCTTCGATCAGGGCCAACGTCTCGTAGCCGGGACCCAGGTCGTCTACTGCCACCCGGGCGCCGGCCGTTAGGCGGGCCACCTCGGCGGCGTCGGTGTCGCCGGTTTCCAGGACTACCGGGCGCCTTGACTGGGCCAGCAGCGGGGCCAACTCCTGCGGGCGGCGCAGCAGGTCGGCGGTGACGTTGACGGAGAGCCACGTGCCGTTGGGGAGCGACGCCGACGAGGTGATGGCGGCCTGGACCAGGGCGGCGTCCAGCGCGACCCGAGACGAAGCGGCCTCGATGGCCTGGCGGGGGTTGCTGCCGTCGGCGAAGCGGGTCAACGCCTCGTAGCCGACCACGTGGCCGTTGATCATGTTGTAGACGGGCTGGAAGACGGTGAAGAAGCTGAACTCCTCGAACGCCTGGGCCTGCGACGACGAAGACGAGCCGGCGGCGGGCTTCCAACCCGTGTCGGTGCGCTGCAGCCGTACGGTGGTCTGGCCCGCGGTTGCGCCGTGTTCGTGGCGGTAATGCAGCACCTGGGCCCAGTCGCCGGTGGCCGGAGCCGGAGTTGCCTTCTTCGACGACGAGCGGGACAGGGATCGACGGGAACGCTTTGGCACGACCGGGCGGATCAGCCAATTCCGTACGTGGGTGAAAAGGTCGACGACCGTGTTGCCGAGGCCGACGAACGCCACCATCGCGTACAGGGAAAGGGTCAGGTTGAGCACCGCGAAGACCAAGTTGTTCCAGAGCTGGTGTTCGATGTCGACCCAGATCGTGTAGATGCACAGGGCGATCAACGCCAGTGGCAGCAACAGGAAGCTGCTGGCGGCCGTCGTGCGGTTGCGGACCTTCGGCGTACGTTTGAAGGCGCTCTTTTCTCCGGTCAACAGTTGCAGCAGCGAGGCGATGCTGCCGGACAGGTTGACCGGCAACAGGATCAGGTTGAAACCGTAGATCCGGAGCATGTCGGAGCGCTTGTAACCGAGGTGCTTCAGGTCGGCCGCCATCATGAAGAAGTACGGCACCGAGACGAGCAGCAGGATCGGGTTGAGCAGCTCGTTGTTGAAGGGGTAGGCCAGCATCACGATCAGGCAGATGGAGCTCCAGAAGATGGAGGCCATGTAGTTGACGCGCAGGAAGTACTCGCCGAAGCGGTTCTTGTCCTCGCGCTTCGACTTCGCGCGGAACTGGTCCTTCAGGCGCGACAGGATCAGCAGGCCGCCGTTGGCCCAGCGCTGCCGCTGAATGCACAGCGAACCGAAGTCGGGCGGGGTGGCGCTGTAGGCCAGGCGCTCGGGGTAGTTGTGCAGCGACCACCCGTGGACGCCGAGGTCGATTGTCGACTCGGTGTCCTCGATGACCGTACGGTCCTGGATGTAGCGCTTGATCTCCCAATCGCCCTCGTAGGAGACCTCGACGATGTCGTCCAGGGCCCGCTTGCGCAGTACGGCGTTGGCGCCGACCCAGAATGTCGCACCGTAATGCGTCATGCCCTGGTGGACGATGTATTGAATGTCCGTGGTGGCGCCGGAAATGCGCTCGATCCGGGTCGCCGAACCGGGGTACGCCGAATATGGCGTCTGCGCGACGGCGTGCTGGGCATAGGCGCCCTGTTCGAGCAGGTGGACCAGGCGGAGTGCGTACTCGGGAAGAAGAACGCTGTCCGCATCGAGGGTCAGCACATAGTCCGGATTGGGGACCACCAGGTCGGCGCGATTGGGGCCGGCCGTCACCAGAGCGGTGCCCAGTGGCGTATTCACCTCTTGGTAGGCGCCGCCCATCAGGCCGATGTAGCTGTTCAGGTTCATGGCCTTGTTGGGCTCGTGCGACAAGGACACGTACTTCTTGCGCTCGAAGCTGGTCACCTGCGCGTCGAAAATGGCCAGGAGGCGGCGGTAGAGCTGGTTCATCCGCGCGATCGGCAGCGCGACCTGTTCGTCGGCGCCGCGATTCAGAGCGCCCGAGATCTGGCCCAGCTCGACGGCAAGCGGCTGCAGAATGTGCTCGACGAAGAACGTGTCGGTGTGGTCGACAATGTTTTGCCGGGCGCCCAGGTCGTAGAGCCAGTCGGAGGCGTAGCGGTATTCGTCGGCGAGCCGGCGCATGTCCTCGATCACGACCAGGTAGCCGCCGCGCATGCGGACCTGCTCGTCGAAGTACGCGTACGCGTTCGACGCCCGGGAGTAGGGAACGCGCAGCTCAGCCTCGATCTGGCCGGGTAGCGCGCGGGCGGCGAGCAGCATGTCGCGGGCGGCGCGGGTCTTGGGTGCGCGCGGGTCGTCGATCAGCAGGGTCACGCGCAGGCCGGGGTATTCCTGCAGGGCCGCCGACAGCAATGTGGTCCGGTTGGTCCGTTCGTCCTCCTGATACGAAGGGACGAGAACGGTCATCGATGGAAGCTTCCCGCCGATGAACTCGTCGAGCATGATTCGCGGCGTTCGCTGGTGACCACGCGCCCGATAGAAATATCCGATTCGGGTGATCAGATAGGCGATTGCGGACGCGGCCAAACCGGTGACGACCAACATGTACACAATCGCCTCGATCGCGAGCTTCACGGTGTACGCGTGCCCGGCGATGAATTGCTGGATGATCGTGTATGTGATGTAGCACGCCCACACCGTGATGGTCACCACGATGGCGAGCCGGCCCCGAGTGATCCTGCCTTCGGAGGCCGCGGGCGGAACGATCGGGTGAGGTTCGGTCCTCCGGTCGGCTCCCCATTGGCGCTGGACTTCCGGCTTGCGCTGGTCGGCCGGTGTGCGAGGCATGCGTTTATGAGCCCTTCGGTACGGATTTGCGTCAGCACCGCGCGGCGGTACCCGGCGGAATTGTCAACGCCACAACGCCGTCTGACGCTCCGGAATCCAGATTGGATGCGGTCGTCCGTTCGCCCGATCGCTATTGCCGTCCCGGTACGCCAACGTGTGGCGACTTCACAATCGAAAGGGCCTTCATGTCGGACCGTGCCACCCCCGTAGCCGTGCGGCCGGATTACGATCCGCTCGCCGACCCGGACTGGCAGGAACCGGAGCAGCCGCGCTCCCGGCTGTCGTGGTCGAGGCTCACCGCGCTGGTGCTCGTGCTCGGCCTGATCGGCGCGGGCGGTTTCTACGGGTTCCGCTACCTGCGGGACACCGCCGGGCCGACCGCGAAGAGCTGGGCCGTCCCGTACGTGGACGTCACGCTCACCCCGACGTTCCAGTTCCAGGACCCGACGGCCAACCCGGCCAACGACGTCGCGCTCGGCTTCGTCGTGGCCGACCCCAAGAGCGCGTGCCGGCCCAGCTGGGGTGGCGCGTACACGCTGGACGGCGCGGGCAAGCAGCTCGAACTCGACCGGCGCATCGACCAGCTGCGCAAGGCCGGCGGCGACATCACGCTGAGCCTGGGCGGGCTGAACAACAGCGAGCTCGCCGTCGCCTGCACGAATCAGCAGCAGCTCACCGACGCGTACCGGCAGCTGATCACCCGATATGACGTGAAGACGCTCGACCTGGACATCGAGGGCACCGCGGTGGCCGATCGCGCCTCGCTGGAACGGCGGGTCACGGCCGTGGCGACCGTACAGAAGGAAAGGGTTAAGGCGGGCAAAAAGCTCACCGTCTGGTTGACCCTGCCGGTCAGCCCGGCCGGACTCACCGACGACGGCGTCGGGGTCGTGCGCGGCATGCTCGAAGGCGGCGTCGACCTGCGCGGCGTCAACGTCATGACGATGGACTACAACAACGGCGACGCGCGGCCCGACATGCTGGCGCTGAGCCTGAGCGCGCTCAGCGGCACCCACAAGCAGCTCACCGACCTCTACCTGCGGCTCGGCACCAAACTGACGTCGCCGCAGGTGTGGTCGCGGATCGGCGCCACCCCGATGATCGGCCAGAACGACATCGACACCGAACGCTTCACTCTGGACGACGCCGAGGGCCTGGCCCGGTTCGCGGTCGACAACGGCCTCGGCCGCGTCTCGATGTGGTCACTCAACCGTGACGCACAGTGTCGCGGCACGTTCGCCAACGTCGTCGTGCACTCCAACACGTGCAGTGGCGTCGACCAGGAGGCGCTGGCGTTCTCCAAGGTCTTCGCGGGTCTGCCCGGCAAGGCCCCCGGCAGTGACGACCGCGACTCGGTGGAGATCCCGAACCGTGCGGCGACGGACGACGACCCCGACACCAGCCCGTACCCGGTCTGGCGCATGTCCGCGATGTATGTAGCCGGCTACAAGGTGGTCTGGCACGGCGTGGTCTACGAGGCGAAATGGGCGAACTCGGGGGTCGATCCGTCCGCGGCGCCGGCCGCCGGAACGCAGACGGCGTGGTCGGTGATCGGCCCGGTCAGTCCGGTGGAAAAGGCGCCCCGGCCGGTCCCGGTCATTACCGGCGTCAGCAAGGTGTGGCAGCCCGGACGGACCTATCAGCGCGGGACGCGGGTGCTTTACGAGGGTTTGCCGTACGAGGCGAAGTGGAACACGACCGACGAGGCGCCCTCGACCGAGTTCCCCATTGATGCCGACGATCCGTGGAAGCCGCTCTTCACCATCCCCGGCGAGCCGAAAACGAACTAGACGTACGGTGGACGGGTGACCAAGGTTGATTTCTACTTCGATCCGGCCTGCCCGTTCGCCTGGATCAGTTCCCGCTGGATCCTCGAGGTCGAAAAGCTGCGCGAACTCGACCTGCGTTTCCGGGTGATGAGCCTGTACGTGCTGAACGAGAACCGCGATCTCGACGACTGGTACCGCGATCTGGTCAACCGTTCGCTGGGCACGGTCCGCGTCGTGACCGCGGCGGCCCAGCAACACGGCGACGAGGTGTTGCGGGACCTTTACACGGCGCTCGGCACCCGCATCCACAACCAGGGAAACAAGGACTTCGAGGTCGTCATCCGGGAGGCACTCGCCGAGGTCGGGCTGCCGGCTTCATTGGCGTCCGCCGCGTCATCCGACGAATTCGACGAGGCGCTGCGCAAGAGCCACCACGAGGGCATGGACCCGGTCGGCGACGACGTCGGCACGCCGACCATTCACATCGACGGGGTGGCGTTCTTCGGCCCGGTGATGAACAGCATCCCGCGCGGCGAGCAGGCCGCGAAGGTCTTCGACGGGGCGGTGGCGCTGGCCGGGTTCCCCGACTTCTTCGAGCTGAAGAGGACGCGTACGGGAGACCTGAACTTCAGCTGACGACGCGGAGCTTGTCCGGCAGCGGCTTGGTGTGTAGGACCACCAGCTCGCGGTTCGGCCTGGTCAGCGCGGTGTAGAGCGGGCCCTGCCGGCCGAGGTTCTGCGGGAAGTCGGCGGGCTCGACCACGACCACGCCGTCGAACTCCAGACCCCGCGCGCCGTCGGGGTGTGTGACCGTCACCTCGCGTTGTGTGCGTTCCCACACGCCGGCACGGACCCGGGCCCAACCGGCTCGGCGCAGCCTGGTCTCCGCGGCCTCGGGGTCGGCGGTGATGACGGCCACGGTGCCCTTCGGGTAGGCCGCGTTCAGGCGTTTGACCTGGCTGACCAGGGCGGTGTCGAGGGTCGTCCGCGAGCACTTCTCGACGACCGGCTGGGGTCCGTCCTGCTGGAACGCCAGGACTGACCGGTCCGCGGCCGGCAGCAGCCGGTTGGCGTATTCGAGGATCGGCCGGGTCGAGCGGTAGCCACGTTCGAGCCGGCGGATCGGGGGATCGCCGACGGGGATGTCGAGCAGGCCCACGACCTCCTGCCACGTGGCCTTGGTGTGGTCGGACCGGCGCTGATTGAGGTCTCCGATGACTGTCCAGGCGTCCGCCTCGTTGATCGAGGCCAGCAGGTGCCATTCGAGTGCCGTCACGTCCTGGGCCTCGTCGACGATGATGTGTTCGACGCCAGTGAGGGTGGGCGGCTTCTGGATCTCCCACTGAATGGTGGCCATCAGTGGGGTGTGGGCCCGCTGGGCGAGCGCGTCGCTGGCTGTGGGAAGGCCGTAGAGGTAGCCCATCCACTTCGGGTCGCGGGTGACCGGGTGATCCCCGGTGCCGTTGCGGCGCAGGTGGTTGTAGACGTCGATACAGCCGGGGTGCAAGACCTTTTTCCGTACGTGGGGGATGGCGGCTCGGACGAACCGGGCCAGGTTCTCGTCGACGTCCTGCGAGGTTCGCGAGATCTCGCCGGCGGGGGGCTTCTCCATGTCGAGGATCGTCATCATCAGCTCGGGCAGCGACAGCACCCGGACCCGATCTGAGCCGCCGGTGAGCCGGTTGATGACGTCCCGTACGTGGTGCGAGTAGGCGGCGGTCGGTCCCACCACGAGGACGCTGCCGTCGAGGGTGTTCTCCGGGGGCGTGTCGCGGCTGACGAGGTAGGCCGCACGGTGTGAGGCGACGATCGTCTTGCCGGTGCCGGGCTGCCCCTCGATGATCATGCTGTCCATGGCAGGCACGGTGACCAGGTCGTACTGGTCCGGCTGGAGCGTCGCCAGGACCGGGGCGAGGCTCCTGGTGCGGGGTGCGGCGAGCTGGGCCCGGAGCATGGCCTCCGCGCGTACGGTCGTGGTGGTGATGGTCTCAGCCACGGGCGGGGCCGGTTGCCGGGGCATCGGTGGCGCGGGCGGGCGCAGCTTGGCTGGTCGGCGGGGCGCGGCGGGGACTCTGAGCGTTCGTTTCCGGAAGGGTTCGGCGGGCACCTGGTCCGACATCGGCTCGTCGTGGAAGTCGACGAGGTTCTCGCCCTGATGCTCGAACGCGCGGATGAGGGCGACTTCGTGGCACAGCTCGTGATGCTGTGACCCGCGGAAGAACGTGCAGGCGACCGGTGCGGCCCAGCTGAAGACGCGGACGCCGTCGAGGTTGGCGTAGGACTCTCCGATGTAGAAGTCACCGTGACCGCCGAGCAGCTCGTTAGGCCCGCGCAGGGCGATCCGCCCGAGAAGCGCGCCGTAGGAGACCGCCGGGCCGCGCGTCCCCACCGACTTGGGCCGTACCTTGCTGCGGTAGCGCTTCTGCGTGGTCCGCTCATCCTCGAGATCGAGAGACTTCTGGTTCAGGGTCACTTCGTCTCCGTCCGGTCGACGATCTGGACGACGCAGGCCGCGAGCGGCTCCAGCCGGATCTCGGGCTGACCCGCGGTGCGGATGCTCTCCATCAGGGCGGCGAACTTCTGCTCGGCCCGGCGTTCCTGGCCCCGGAAGCCGGCGACCGAGCTCTGCAGACGTCCGCGAGACAGCGCGGTCTCGATGCGCTTGCGGATCGTGGCCAGCTTCCGCTCGTGCTGAGCGGTGACCGTGACGATCCGGGCCTCTTGCAGCGCCTCGAATTCGTGGTCCCGGCGGTCCTGCTCGTCCTGATGACGCAGGTGCAGGCTGTCCAACGCGCGCTTGGCCCGCTGGGGCAGACGGTCGATGGCGGGCAGCGGCGCGTCGGCCAGCTTCCCCTCGGCCAGGGCGGCCAGCAGCGCGTCGGCCGGACCGGTGCCGGCGTCGCGGCCGGCCACGGTGACGGCCGAGCCCCAGATCTCGTCACCACGCCGGGATGCGGTCATCGCCTTGGCCAGGACGACCACGTAGGTGCCGGGTGCGGTGGTCGAAGGATCGGCGGTGATGCGGAGCGAAGCGAAGCGCGCCTGCCGATGATCGGGAACGGCCGCGGCCGCCATGGCGAGCGGGCTCGTCGCTGCGAGCAACGTGCCGACATGCGTACGGGCGTGCTCCTGATCCAGAACCAGCGAGATCGGCATTTCGTGGCGGAGGTTCGCGGCGATCGACTGCGTTTCGCCCGCCGAGCGCTTCGCGAGCTCGTTCACCCGGGTGGCCATGGCGGCATTGCCGCGAAGCTCCAGTGTGAGGCCGTCCGGCGCGATCTTCACGCCGGGTGCGCCGTCGGTGCGGGCCCAGTCGTCGAGCAGCAGTGCGAGCTCACGCTGACCGATGTAGCGGCCGGTCCGCATCAGGTCGTCCTCGAGGCCGGCAACGTCGACGTCGTTGCTGGCCATCAGCGCGGCCGAAGCATCGGAGACGTCCCGCAGGCCGGCGCGCTGCTCTTCGATGGCGAGCAACGCCTCGTGCACCTTCTGCTCCCGCTCCTGCTCGGTGAGCGTGAAGTCGAAGCCGGCTTGCAGGACCGCGGGCGCCTGCGCCGAGATGATCGGCTCCAGCGCACCGATGGACGACTCGAAGATGTCGATGCGGTCGAGGAGCCGGACGAGAATGCGTTCGTCGATGGTCTCGTCGTTGACGAAGTTGACGACCTGGATCGTCTCCTCCACTTGGCCGATCCGGTCGATGCGGCCGATGCGCTGCTCGATCTCCATCGGGTTCCACGGCAGGTCGTAGTTGATGACCGCGGAACAGAACTCGAAGTCCAGACCTTCGCTGGCGACCCGGTTGGCCAGGACGAAGTCGTAAGCGCCGGCCCGGAAGTCGGCCATGATCTGGCGGCGCGCGTCCCGGCTGACACCGCCGTGCATGACGGCAAGCCGGAAATGCTTGCTCAGCCGGTCGGCGAGATAGGACAGCGTCGGGCGGGAGTGGGTGAAGAGCAGCGCCTGCCGGTCCTGCATCTTCAGCGGCAGCAGCACCAGCATGTGAAGGGCGTCGAACTTGGTGTCGACATCTTCCGGGAGGTGCTGGGCGGCCGCGATGAGTTCGGCGTGCGGCGGGAGGCGAGACACGGCGTCCGAGTCGGCGTGGAAAGTCTCCGGGTCGAGGACGGCCTGGCGGGCCATGGGGAGGCACGCACTCGCCAGGCGCAACGGCATCTGCATCGCGAAGTACAGGTTGCTGTTCATCGCCTTGGCCCGGGCCGTGCACCACTGGCGATACTGCTTGTAGAACTCGGACTCCGCCTCGGTCCACTCGATTTCCTGGCGTTGCTCACTCCGCTTGGCCTTGCGGTCGTCGACCTCGACCTTCTTCGTCCGGGTGATGACGGCGGAGAGCGTGTTCAGCCCGGCCAGGTAGCGCTTCGCGTCGACGATGTCGCTCGGCGTCAGCCGGTCCTGAGCCAGCAGGTTGGTGAGCAGGCGGTAGTCGGGTCGCCGCATGATCGAGTGGCCTAGCGACGTCGTCCGGAGCTTGTCGAGCTCGGCGACCAGTTCAGGGCCGCGGACCTCTTTGTCGACCAGGCGGGCCGAGACGGCGTTGATGATCCGGTTGGGTTCGAGCCGGATCTGCAGGTCCTGGGCGCTGCCGTAGTCCTCGGGGACCAGCAGCTCGAGCAGGTTGACCAGATCCTGTTCGTGCAGGTTGATCGGCGTCGCGGTGAGGAAGACCAGGCTGGCCGCCCAGTCCGACAACTCGGTGCCGAGCGCGTAGCTCTTGGTGTCTTGGTTACGCATCGAGTGCGCCTCGTCGACGATCACCAGGTCGAATTCCGGCGGTACGGCCCGCAGGTCCTCCAGCCCGTCCCAGGTGCGCAGGCGTTCCAGACCGCAGATGTACGCCTGCCGTGGCGGTAGCCGATTCTGTTGGTGCCGCTCGAGGAACGTCTTGAGTCCGGCACCGTCGAGCTCGGTGAGGTCGAGCTCGAAGCGGTCCCGCATCTCCTGCTTCCACTTGCCGAGCAGGCTCGAGGGACACACGATCAGCAGCCGGTCGGCCTCGCTGCGGGATTCGAGCTCGGTCCAGATCAGGCCGGCCTCGATGGTCTTGCCTAGACCGACCTCGTCGGCGATGAGCAGCCGGGCCTTGCCGGTCTGCAGCAGCTTAAGCACCGGCTTGAACTGGTAGGGCCGGAACGTGGTCCGGGTGGCGCGGAACGAGAAGAGCGTGTTGGCAAACTTGCCCAGCAGCTTGGCCCGCGTGAGGGTGGCACCGAATCGGCCCGCAGGTGTCGGCTCACGGGTGACCCACGCGGCCGGCCCCCCGATGTCCGGACGCGGGCGCAGGCGCGACTCGACGATGTCCTGCTGTTTGCCGTCGACCATCACGGTGTACGACCAGTGTCCGCGGAGAAACTTGCGGTCGCGGACCACCACGTCTGTCCCGCCGGCCTGGGTGAGCGCGGCCTCGTCGACGGCGAAGAGAGCGGCGGGCACACGTTCGGCCTCGGGCCACAGTTCCTCGGCCCAGCCCCAGGCGGCCAGCAGAGGATGGTCCTCGTCGAGCCCGTACGGCGACTCCACCATCGCGCCGCCCGGCAGCGCGCCCGCCCCGACCTGCAAGATCAAGGGTCCGTCGTCGACGCCCTGGAACCAGTAGACGCCCTCGGGAAGTTCGACCTCCGGATTCCAGAGCACCCGGCATTCCGTCACGTGGTCGGCGAGCGTCCTGACTGCGGTTTCCAGTACGAGGGCACGAGCGAAACGGCCCCGGCCAAGCGCGACGGCGTACTGCTCATAGTCGGGGAAGTAACCGAACGTCACGTCCTCGGGCAATGAGGTCGAGGTCACTGCGGCAGTTCTCCTTGTGGCCGGGTCTGCTCTTCTTCGGCCACCCTGCCGAAATCTTGAGCAATTCCAGGGTCACAAAACGTAACCGCCGCCGCGCCGCGACACGCTCCTTCATGCCGGTGCTTAGAACTGGACGAACGTCGGCGTGTCGTCGCCGGCCCGCTGTACTTAAGCAGGCGGATGCAGTTCGACGTGGTTGTTGACGACGGTTACTACGGCTCGGCCGGTGGGGAACAGGGGCAGAGCCTCCTCGGGGAGTTGCAGGCGGCCCAGGCCGTCGATGCTGACTGTGCGGTCCTGGCCGGCGGCGTGTTCGCCGGACAGGACGCCGTGTCGCAGGCGCAGCACCGTGTCGGCGGCGGCTATTGCGCGGGCGTCGTGGGTGGCCAGGACCACGGCGCTGCCGGCGTCGGCCCGGGCCCGCAGCAGGCGCAGCACCAGGGCGGCTGACTCGTCGTCCAGCTCGGCGGTCGGCTCGTCGGCGATCAAGAGGGCGGGTGGGCCTACGCCGGCGGCGGCCACGGCCAGGCGCTGCTGCTCGCCGCCGGACATGGTGGCGGGGCGGGATGTGGCGCGGGACGTCAGGGCGACCTCGGCAAGGGCGGCGTCGGCGTCGACGCGTACGCGGCGCAATTGGGCCATCTGCGTGAGCTGGGCGCGCGCGTCCAGCTGGGGGAACAGGCTGTGCGTGGGGCGTTGCGCGACCCAGCCGATGTCGCGGCGGCGCAGGCGTTGCAGCTCGCGGCGGGACAGCGACGACACCAGGCGGCCCCGGTGGCGCAGTTCGCCGCCGGCGGGGCGTTCGCGTAAGGCCAGCACGGCCAGCAATGTCGACTTGCCGCTGCCGGACGGGCCGGTGATCGCGCTGATCCGGCCGGACACGACCGAGACGTCGACGCCGCGCAGGGCCTGGGTCGGGCCGGTGCGGGCGGCGTACAGCTGAAGCAACTCACGGCCGGTGAGCAGGTCAGTTGTCACGATAGGCCGCCTCCTCGACGCCGGTTCTCTCGGTTGCCAACACTGCCAGGACGGTGGCCACGAGCGCAGCCCCGGCGGTGATCCCGATGCCGGTGGGGGACAGTTCGAAAGCCAGCCGGGGCAGCAGGCCGGGCTGGTCGTCGAGCAGGCGGCCGGCGAGCGGGATCAGCGCGGCCACCCCGGCTACGGCGAACGCGAACGCGGTGCCGGCCAGCAGGACGAACTCGAGTGTGCGGGCGCGGCGGACCCGGGCCCGGCCCAGGCCGATCCGGGCCAGCATCAGGTCGGTAGGGCGGCGCACGACGGCGGTGCGTTGCGCATAGATACACAGGGTCAGGACGGCCAGCAACGCCAGGTAACCGGCGATGGCCAGTTGATAGCCGCGGGCCCGGCTCGTGGCGATGTAGGCGGCGTCCTCGCGCAGGGCGGCGGCGGTGTTGATGCGCTCGAGTTGGACGCCGCGCGGGTCGGTGACGGCCAGGACACCGGGTTCGCCGCCCGCGCTCCACAGGAACGTCTGGATGAACAGCATGTTCGTGCCCAGTTCGGTGCGGGGGCGTAGCCGGGGGTCGTCGACGCCGAGGCGGCCGAGCATCGGGTCGGCGGCGACGACGTACGCGGAACGCCCTCGCATGCCGGGGAAAGCGTTGACACGTTCCGCTACCGAGAGGTTCTCGGCGCCGTAACCTACGGTCACGCGGACGATCGGTACGTCGTCGGCGGACGGGTCGGCGACGACGATCGCGCGCGGGGTGCCGTCCGCCTCGGTCGGGCGCTCGGCCAAAGTGGACACGGCGGCACGCGCGGCGGCGAGATCGGGACCACTGCCCCACAACGCCACCTCACGGAACCGCGCCGGATCGATGACCAGCAGATCCTTCTGCGCATCGTCCAGCGGCGTCCGCACGTCGGCCCGCCACACCATCGTGTTTCCCCCAGGCAGAGGCGGCACCCGTACGCCGGGAACCGGCCCCTCCGGCCGCGGCTTGGACGGATCTTCGGGCGGCGCCGACGGTGCCTGATCGTCGAAGGCCCACGAACCGGGGACGGTGGCCACGCCCTCGGCGCCCGCGGCCACCGCGATCCGGTCGTCGGACGACACCTCCGTGGAGTGAAGAGCCGACAATGCGAAGAGCAACATGCCGAGCCCGGCGGTCACCACGAGTACGGCCAGGCGGCGCTCGGTGCCGCCCGAGCCGAGCCGTCGGCGAGCCAGCCACACGACGGCCCGGGCGGGTGACGACGGCATCCGGCCGCCGCCGCTGAGCAGCCCGGGCAGCCGGCCCGCGACGACGCCGACCGCCACGAGCACCAGCAACGGCACGAGCAGATCCACCCCGCGGGCACCCTCGGCGGTCGACAGCCCGGCCGCGGCGACCAGGGCCACAATGATCAGAATCAGCCCGTACGGGACAGCTCTCCCGGGTGTGGCGGGAGGCGCCGGCCGTACGCGCCGAGCCGCCGCGGCCGCCCCGACGAGCGCCACGATGATCACGCCGGTGCCGGCCGCGCTCACCGCGGTCACGGCGGCCGGGCCGAGTGACTCGACGATCGCGCCGGGCGGACCGAGCCGCGCGACGAGCTGCCACGCGACGAGCCAGCCGAGGCCGGCGCCGACCACGGCGGGTAGCAGATTTTCGAGCAGCCACAGCCCGCCGACCGTGACCGGGGACATGCCGACGGCCGCGGTGTGGCGCAGTTCCTGCTCGCGGCGCCGCGCCGACAACAGGGCTACGGCCAGCACCGATGCGAGCCCGACAGCGATCGCGGCCCATTCCACGGGGCGGGTTCGCTGCCGTACGGTCTCGGTCGTGGCCTGGGCCGTCGCGACGATCCGGCCGATGCCGCTGGCGAAGTCGAGGGCCAGCGGATCGTCGCCGTCGACCGCGAGTGAGGACGCGTAATAGCGCCGTAGTTTGTCGACACCGTCGGCCGTACGGCGTGACTCGCTCAGCGTCGTGCCCGGTCGGAGAGCGGCCTCGACCGCCCACAAGATCTGATCATCCACGGTCGCGGCGAGACGCTCGATCGTGGCGACGTCGCCGATCAGGAGGTAGGCCGGGAGCGTGTGATATTCGGTGTCGCCGGGCGTATCGCCGGTGCGCAGCGCCCATTTCGTGCGGCCGGCCGGGTCGGCGGGGAGGCGTCCGCCGTGGTCGACGCGGTAGACGCCGTCGACGTTGGCCGTCGCTTTCCTGGGTGTGCCGCGGTTGCCGACCACGACGGCGACGGTGATCTGGTCGCCGGGGCGGACGCCGAGTTCGGTGGCCATCGGCTCGGGTATCCACACACCGTCGTTGCCGGTGGGATTACCGACGGCCACCAGTTGCTGGGCCGGCTCACCGACGGCGAACAGGCGGCCGCGTTCCTTCTTGTCTTTGAAGGCGGCCGTGGAGCCCCAGAACCTGGGCTTGGCCAGTTCGGCGCCGACCGAGCCGCCGGTCAGGTCGGGCTCGGTCAGACCGTCGACCTGGCGTAGGTCGTCGATGACACGTTGCTGGTCCTGGACGCTGGGGCCGACGTTGGCCGACAGGCGCACCACGGCCGCGTCGTTCTGGCGGGCGGTGGCCGGAATCTGATCGCGGCGAGCCTGGAAGGCGGCGTTGTCGGAGGCCTCGGCAAACATCGGGCCGGCCGCGCCGGCCGCTGCCAGCACCAGGAACGCGCTCAGCGTCAGGAGCGTCCACGCTCGTTGCCGCAGCCCGCCGACAAGCGCCTCGACGACGAGCCGGCCACCGGGCGCCATGGGCCTCCTTCAGGCCGTCCGGCCTCCGCGGTGAAGGTATCGCAGGTGGGCACGCTCCCACGACCCCGGATCAGGGTGCGACCGGGACGGCGATGCGCAAGGCCTCGACCAGGCCTCGGTAGAGGTCGTCGGACTGCAAGAGGGACTCGTGGGTTCCGATGGCTCGGACGCGGCCTCGGTCGAGGACGATGATGCGGTCGGCCTCTATCACTGTGGACAAGCGGTGCGCGATGGTGACCACTGCGCCTGTGGCGGCTCTATCGCGTACGGAATCCTGGACTGCGGCCTCTGTCAGGGCGTCCATCTGGGCTGTTGCCTCGTCCAGGAGCAGGACGGCCGGCGTGCGGACCAGCGCTCGCGCCAGGGCGATTCGCTGACGTTCGCCACCGGACAGCTCGGCTCCGGAGATCGGGGTGTCGACGCCCAGGGGCAGTGACGCGATCTTGTCGGAGAGGTGGACTCGCCCGATGACGGCGGAAAGCTCCTCGGACGACGCGGACGGGTGGCTGAACAGGATGTTCTCGCGGATGGTGCCGGGGACTACCGGGGCCTCCTGTTCCACGTACGCGAGCTCGGCCCTGATCTCGCTGTGCGTCAGCGAACGGTAGGGGCGGCCGTGTAGGAGGATCTCGCCCGTGTCGGGGTCGAGGAAGCGCAACAGCAGCGAGAACAGGGACGTCTTGCCTGCTCCGGACGGGCCGACGACGGCGGTGTGGCCGCGGGACGGGATCGTCAGGGTCACGTTGTCGAGTGCGGCCGGGCCTTCCGAGGAGTAGCGGAGGGTCACTTCGCGGACTGCCAGGACAGGGGCGCCTTCCAACGGAGAGCCGGGCGTGGGTGTGGAGGTTTCGGAGGTCATCGCGTAGACCTCGCTGATCCGCCGGGCCGCGGCGATGCCGGACTGGAGGGCGGTGACGTTCTGGGTGAGTTCCCCGATCGGGCCCATCAGCTGGAAGGCGTACAGGAGGAAGGCGATCAGGCTGCTGACCTCGAGCAATCCGGCGTCGGCCCGCCACGCGCCGACGCCCAGGACGGCGATGATGGCCAGGGATACCCCGCTCCACGAGGTGGTCCAGACCCAGGCGGCGCGGCGGGCGGCGCGGATGTTGAAGGCGGCGGCCCGGCGGGCGTCGGCCTCGATGCGGCCGCCCTGGCGTTCCTCGGCGCGACTGGCTTTTACCGTACGCATCGCCCGAAGCGTTCCCTCGAGCTCGCCTCCGAGATCGCCCACCGCATCCTGAGCGGCCTTCTGCGCTTTGCTGATCGTGGGCAGCAGGACGGCCATGACCGCGCCCACGATGACGACCGCGGCGAGCGTGCACAACAGCAGGACCAGGTCGAGCGTGCCCATCAGCACCAGCGTCGCGATGAAGGCGAGCGACGCGTTGACCAGGCCGACGATGCTCGACGAGGCCTGATGCAGCAGGCCGGGGTCGGCGGTGACACGGGTGACCAGCTCGCCGGTCGGGCGGCCGGTCAGCTCGGCGAGCCGGGCCCGGAAGTAGCGCTGGATCACCGACAGCCGGGCGTCGAGGACGACCTGCTCGGCCAGCGTGCCCATCAGAATCCACTGCCAGAGGCCGATGACCGCGCCGATCACGACCAGCACCAGCAGCAGCGTGATCGGGCCGGCCAGGGCGTCGCCGGTGCCGAGCGTGTCGATGATGCGCTTGGTGGCGAGCGGAGCGGCGAGGTTGGCGGCGTTGGAGATCAAGCCCAGGACCAGTCCGAGGAGCAGGACCTTCCAGTGCGGGCGGAGGAGACGCAGCAGAATCTGCATGATTCGTAGTGGAACACAACTGTTCCATTGCAGGCAATGACAATTCCCGTACAGTATGGCCGTGACCTCCGGCACCAAGAACCGCACGCGGCAGGCGATCCTCGACGCCGCGATCGACCTGCTCGCCGAGAACCCGGGGTGCTCGCTCGGCGACATCGCGGCCGCGGCGCAGGTCGGACGGACGACGCTGCACCGATACTTCGCCGAACGGGCCGATCTGCTGGCGGCCGTGGCGATCGAGGGTGGTCAACGTCTGGTGCGGGCGGCGCGGCTGGCCGAACTCGACCGCGGCACCGGGGGCGAGGCGCTGATGCGGCTCTGCCGGGAGTACTTCGACCTCGGCCCGCTGCTGTCCCTGATCTTCAGCGAGCAGGGCGGTGAATGCTGGGAGTCCCAGGACGAACGGCTGCTCGGCGACGTGATCGAACGCGGTCACCGGGACGGCTCGATCGACGGCGGTCTGCCGTCCGAGTGGATCCTCAGCGTGTTGTGGTCGCAGATGTACGCGGCGTGGTCCTACCTGGGCGAACGCCCCGACTCGTCACGCCACGACGTTCTGGACCTGCTCATCCGTACGCTCTCCAACTCGCTGACGCCACGACAGCCAGCCGCGGCACAACCCGTACGCAATAAGGGTGGTCAAAGTCAGTAGCCCGTCGATCATGGCCGTCTCATGGTCGGAGACGGTCAGCGCGACGACGGTCAGGGCGATCTTGTGGAAGAGGACGAGCTCCCACACGCCGCGGTAGCCGCGTGGGCTGACGGCGAGCATCGCCCACAAACCGGTGAAAACGAGGAAGCCGAAGGTGCGCCAAGCCTCGACGACGAGCTGATCGTCGGGGGCGGTGGCCATGGTCGCGACGCCGCCGGCGAACGCCACGAGGCCCGCCAAGGCGTTCAGGGCGAGGAGTGCTCGGCCGGTGAGATCCATGGGTCCGACCTTCCGGTACGCGGTGACGGGCTGGCAACCCGCAGGTCACGGGTGATTGAACAGGGTGTCGCGGTTTCCGGCTGAACGTGCCCTTGTGCTCTTGAAACGGCGGCGATAAGCCAGGGGAGGAGGCTCTCATGCGTACGTTGATGATCGCTGCCCTGCTCGTCGTTCCCGCCCCGGCCACCTGGGTGGATCGCCCGCCGTTGCACGACGCCCGGATCGGTGGTGTGGCCGCGACCGTGGACGGGATCCTCGTCGAGGCCGGTGGCTTCGGCCTGGACGGGCTGGTGGCGTCGACCGAAGTCCGGAGCAGCTCAGGGAACTGGCGGGTCGTGGCCCCGATGCCGACGGCGCGCGCCAACGCCGCCGCGGCCACGCTCGGTGGCGAGGTGTGGGTGACCGGCGGTTACGGCGAGGCCGACCCGCCGGTCGACGTCGTGGAGCGTTACAACCCGCGTACCAACAAATGGTCGAACGGGCCGGCGCTCCCGGTCGGGCGGGCCCAGGCGGGTGCCGCGACGTTGCGCGGAGTGCTCTACGTGGTGGGCGGTGACATCGCCACGGCCGACGGTGAGGCCGTCACAGCCACGGCCATCGCCTACGACCCGCGCCGACACCGCTGGTCGTCGATCGCACCGCTCTCGGCCGCACGCGACCGGCTCCGCCTGGTGGCGGCCGGTGACTACCTGTACGCGATCGGCGGTGAGACCACGGCGGTCGAGCGTTACGATCCGCGCCGCGACAGGTGGACGACGGTGGCGGCGATGAACCAGTCCCGCGCGGTTCCTGGAGCTACGTTGATCAGTCGCGGCCGGATCGCCGTGGTCGGTGGATGCGAGTTCGTGGCGGGCGAGTTGAAGCAGTTCCGCCGTACGACCGAGGTGTTCGACCCGGCCACGAACCGCTGGCGTCTGCTCCCCGCGTTACTGCCCGTCGGTCGGTGCAGCCTGGCCGCGGCGACCGAGAGTGACGGCACGCTGCTGGCCATCGCGGGCGGGGTCACCGGCGGGACGCCGACCAACGCGGTCACGGCGCTGAACGGAATCTGATCGTGAACACGGTGCCCACGCCCAGGGTGCTCTCGACGGAGATGGTGGCGTCGTGGGCCTCGGCCAGTTTGCGTGCGATGGCCAGGCCCAGGCCGCTGCCCCCGGTGGCGCGGCTGCGCGACTCGTCGGCCCGCCAGAAACGGTCGAAGATGCGCGGCAGGTGCTCGGGCGAAATACCGACCCCGGTGTCCCGTACGGTGATCTCGCCCTCGCGCGCCCCCACCGTGACCGATCCACCGGCCGGGGTGTGGCGGATCGCGTTCGAGACCAGGTTGCCGACCAGTTGCCGCAGCCGTACGGGGTCGGCCGTCACCACCGGATCACCCTCGACGTCGACGTTCATGGTCACGGTGCCCGCCTGACCGAGCGCCACCTGGGTCAGCACCTCACGCAGCTGCACCGGAGCGAGATTCAGCCGCAGCGTGCCCGCGTCGGCCGCCGACAGGTCGCTCAGGTCGTCGATGATGTGCTGCAGCTGGACCGCTTCCTCGTGCAGCAACCCGACCAGCTGCGCGTCGGTCGGAGCGAGATCGTCCTGGGCCGCCTCGAGCCAGCTACGGATGTTGGTCAGCGGGGTCCGCAGCTCGTGCGCGACGTCGCTGACCATGGCCCGGCGCTGGGCTTCGGCCCGGTCGCGGCGTTCGGTCGAGTCGTTCAGGGCGCGGGCCAGGCGGCCGATCTCGTCCTTGGTGGACACCGGGGCCGGCACGTGGCGGTCGGCCGATTCGGTGAGCACCCGCAACGGGCGGACCAGGCGACGGCCGACCAGCACCGTGACCAGGATGGTGGCCAGCAGCACGGCGCCGGTCACCCAGGCGATGCGGGC
The DNA here is from genome assembly GCF_018829635.1 of Paractinoplanes bogorensis. Classification (GTDB taxonomy): domain Bacteria; phylum Actinomycetota; class Actinomycetes; order Mycobacteriales; family Micromonosporaceae; genus Actinoplanes; species Actinoplanes bogorensis. The sequence continues at coordinate 32,237 of NZ_JAHKKG010000009.1, read as the reverse complement.
GGTGTTCGCGGGCGAGAGCGTGAACGGGTCGGGGTCGGCCTTCGGGTCGGTGACGAAAAGCAGGGCGGGCGGGGGAACGTACGGGCGAAGAAGTGTCCGCCGTGACTTCTCGACACAGCCGTTGACCCGGGCGGTGTCGGTGGTCGTGAGTTTCTGCGCGGCGGCCGCGGCCGGACGGGGAACGACGTCCATCGGGAACTTCGCGCCGGCGACCGTGAAGTCCGGGCCCAGCCGCAGGAAGTACGAGTCCTTGTCGAGCTTGAGGCAGCGGCCGACCATCTGTTCCAGCGTGCGCAGAGCCTTGCTCTCGGAGGGGCTGACCGTGGTTTCCAGCACCGAGCAGTCCGGGTTGCTGCCGCCGGGCGTGGTCACGGTGATCACCGGCCGGCCGCTCGCGGTCGTGCTGATCTTGCCCTCGAGGCCGCTGCGGCGCAGGCAGATCAGCTCGTCCTCGGCCGTCTTGCGCAGGGCCGGGCGTTCGGCCGGCGGCACCAGGAACGGCCCCGACACCCGGGAGTCGATCCGGCTGCCGCCTCCGGTCAGGCTCAGGTCACGCTCGAGCGGGTCGACCACCGCCGAGGGCCGGGCCGAACTCAGCGACGGACCGACACCGGAGTCGACGATGACGGCGCGGTCCTCGGTCATCAGGGTGATCCGGCGGCCCAGCTTGGCCGCGCGCGCCTCGATCAGGGCCGGGGCGCCCGACCAGTCCGGATGGGTGGCCGCGTAGGTGATCAGCATGTCGTAGACACCCTTGTCGTCGGCCAGGGCCCGGCCCTGCTCCTGGCTGATCGCCTTGGTCACCGTGCGGGTGGCCAGCCAGGCCGTCGACGCGATGGCCGCGATCGCGATCAGCACCGAGGTGGCCAGCAGCCGGGTGACCAGGCTGTGCCGCAGCGGGACGCGGCCGCCGCTCACGACGACGCCAGTTTGTAGCCCACGCCGTGCACCGTCACCAGCAGCGATGGTCGTCGCGGGTCGGCCTCGATCTTGCGGCGCAGGTTCATCACGTGCACGTCGATCGTGCGCTCGGTCGAACTGCGGTCGATGCCGCGGGTGTGGTGCAGCAGTTGGGCCCGGGTGAAGACGCGGTCGGGCTGCTCGGCCATTGCGGACAGGATCGCGAACTCACCCCGGGTGCACTCGACCTCGTTGCCGTCGACGAAGGCCCGGTGACGTTCGGCGTCCACGGCGATTCGTCCGATTTGTCGAGTCGGGCGGCTCACTGGCCGGCGTCGCAGCAGGGTCCGGACCCGGGCCATCAACTCCCGTGGACTGTACGGCTTGGTCAGGTAGTCGTCGGCCCCCAGCTCGAGCCCGAGCAGCAGATCGTCCTCGGTCACCCGCGCGGTCAGCATGAGCACGAGAACGTCCGATTCCTGGCGCAACGTCCGGCAGACCTGCAACCCGTCCATTCCCGGCATCATCACGTCGAGAACCAGCAGGTCGGGCCGCAGCCGGCGGGCACTTTCCAGCGCCGTACGGCCGTCGTGCACCACCACCGCCTCGTGACCCTCCGCAGTCAGGTAGCGGCGCACCACCTCGGCCTGGCGGGGGTCGTCTTCCGCGACCAGCACCTGAGCACACATGGCGGCGATGGTAAGGCCGTCACGCACCTCCGCTCACTACTTTCCGCGAGATCTGACGGTTTCCTAACAGCTTCCGGCCACGCTCGTCCGGATGCGGAAACGATGGCTGATCACCGGCCTCGTCGTCGCCGGTCTCGCGGCCGGTGCGACGGTGGTGGCCACCCGGCACCAGCGCCCCGAACCGGCGCCCGAACCCACCGAGAAGCCGGCGACGGCCCAGATCGAGCGCCGGACCCTCTCCACGGTCGAGAAGCTGACCGGCACCCTCGGGTTCGGGTCGGCGCGACCGCTGGCCGGGCACTCCGAGGCGATCGTGACCTGGCTGCCGCCGGTGGGGACGACGATCCGGCGCGGAGATCAGGTGTTCCGGGCCGACGACAAACCGGTCACGCTCTTCTACGGTGGGCTGCCGCTCTACCGGCCGATCGCGACCCCCGGCATGACCGGCCGGGACGTGCGGATCGTCGTCGACAACCTGCGCGCCCTCGGCTACTCGACCGGGCCGCAGAAGCGCCGCGAGATCGGCGAACTCACTCCGAAGCTGGTCGAGGCGATCAAACGCTGGCAGAAGGACGTCGAGTTGCCGGTGACCGGGACGATCGCGGTCGGTGATCTGGAGGTGCAGTCCGCAGCCGTACGCGTCGCGTCGATCTCCGTCCAGCCCGGTTCCCCGGCCAACGCCGAACTCATGACGATCACGTCCACCCGCAAGGTCATCACGGTCGGGATGGAGTCGGCATCGGTCAAGCGCGGCGATCGGGTCACCGTGGGGCTGCCCGACGAGCGTACGGCGAAGGCTCGGGTCGTCTCGGTCGGACGTGTCCTCGAGTCGGCCGACCAGAGCCCGCCCAAGCTGACCGTCACCATCACCGTCGACGATCCCGCGATGGTGAGCAAGCTCGATGCGGCCGATCTCGAGGTGAGCTTTCCCGGGCGTACGAGAAAAGGGGTCCTCGCCGTGCCGATCGAAGCGCTCGTGGCACTGACCGAGGGCGGGTATGCGGTGCAGGGGCCGGAGGGGTTGATCGCGGTCAAGACCGGCATGTTCGCCGACGGCTGGGTCGAGATCACCGGCGACGGCCTGGCTGAGGGGGCCGACGTGGTGGTCGCGTCGTGAGCGTGCTGTCCCTGCGCGACGCGAGCATGGTCTATCCGGGTGGTGTGACCGCGCTGGCCGGCGTCACCCTCGACATCGACGCGGGCGAGCTGGTCGCGGTCGTCGGCCCCTCCGGATCGGGCAAGTCGACGCTGCTCAACATCATCGGCACGCTCGACCGCCCGACCTCGGGCACGGTGCTGATCTCGGGCCAGGACGTCGCCACCCTGCGCGACCGGCAACTCTCCCGCCTGCGGGCGCGCGAGATCGGGTTCGTCTTCCAGCAGTTCCACCTCACCGACGGCCTCACCGCGATCGACAACGTGACAACCGGTTTGCTGTACGCCGGCACGCCGCGCCGCCACCGTCGAAGGCTCGCTCTGGAGGCCCTGACCCGGGTCGGCCTCGAGCATCGCGCCGGCCATCGCCCGCAGCAGCTGTCCGGCGGCGAACGGCAGCGCGTCGCGATCGCCCGCGCCCTGGTCAACGGCCCGTCGCTGGTGCTGGCCGACGAGCCGACGGGCGCCCTGGACACCGCCAACGGCCAGGCTGTGCTGGCTCTTCTCCGGCGCCTCAACGACGAGGGCACGACCATCGTGGTGATCACCCACGACCGCGACATAGCGGCATCCATGCCCCGCCGGATCGAGATCCGCGACGGTCTGGTGGTTTCCTCGTGAGCCCACTCGACGTGCTGGACCTGGGCTTTCTCGGACTGCGGACCCGTCCCGCCCGGGCGGCGCTGTCCGCTCTGGGGATCGCGATCGGCATCGCCACGATGATCGTGGTGACCGGCATCCCGGCGTCCAGTCAGGCCGCCCTGCTCGACGAGTTGAGCGCCCTCGGCACGAACACGTTGCAGGCCTCGGCGCTGGACGGCGAACCGCCGGTTCTGCTACCCCCGTCGGCGGTCGAGATGGTCCGCCGCATAGGCCCGGTCACGGCGGCGTCGGCGGTTGGCAACACCCATTCCCTCGTACGGCGGAACGATCGCATGCCCTCCGAAAACAACTCGGGTCTGACCGTTCTCGCCGCACGACTGGACCTGCTCCCGACCATCAACGCGCACGTTGCATCGGGCACATGGTTGACCCCCGCCACGGCACACTTTCCCGCCGCGGTGCTGGGCTCGGTCGCCGCCGCCCGGCTCGGGATCTCCTCACCGGGCCCGCAGATCGTCCTCGCGGATCGCCGTTTCACCGTGGTCGGCATCCTGGCCACCACGCCGTTGGCCCCCGACGTGGACCGCTCGGTGCTGGTCGGCTGGGACGCGGCCCGGACTCAACTGGGCTTTGACGGCCACCCCACGGTCCTCTACGTGCAGGCGGCGGAAGCCCAGCTCGAAGCGGTGCGGGGTGTCCTGGCCGCCACCATCAACCCCGAACGCCCCGGCCAGGTCAACGTGACTCGGCCGTCCGACGCTCTGGCCGCCAAGCGCGCCACCGAAAGCAGTTTCTCGGTCCTGTTTCTGGCGCTGGCGGCGGTGGCGCTGGTGGTGGGCGGCATCGGGGTGGCCAACACGATGGTCGTGGCCGTGCTGGAACGTCGTTCCGAGATCGGGTTGCGGCGTGCGCTGGGGGCTACGCGGGGGCAGATCCGCTTGCAGTTCCTCACTGAGTCGGTGGTGCTCGCCGCCTTTGGCGGGGTGCTGGGCTCTGGTATCGGCCTCGCCGCCACGATCGGCTACGCGTGGTGGCAGCAGTGGCCGCTGGTCATCCCCACGTCGGCCGCCCTGACCGGCGCCGGCGGGGCGGTCGTGATCGGAGTGCTGGCCGGTCTCTACCCGAGCTTCCGAGCGGCCCGCCTGACCCCGACCCAAGCCCTGGCCACCGTCTAGGCCGCACCTGCATGCGGACAGAGCAGGCCTCACAAAATGCCATAGCCGCCTGGGCCGGTGGCGTCGATCGCGTCGTCGCCGAGTGCTGCGCAGAACTCCGCAGAAACAATGGCGTACTCAAGGTCAAGGTGCGCTCGTCGCGCTCGCATTGCGGTATGAATGCGATCACCCTGCACCCATACCGCAGGGCGCCTAGCTAAACGTGCTGCTGCCGGGCGCCGTTTGCCGGTAAGCCACGGCACGAGTTTCCGGTCGAGTCAGAAAGCTCGGAGGTTCACGGCCAAGATCATCATGCTGAGGTCACGGCAGTACGAGGTCCACTGGGCCGCTGATCATGAAGCTACTTCTGAGAGGGCTGCCCAGCCTTGGTCTCGTGGTTGGAGGACTCGGCTACGTCGCCTCGTCCTCGCTGTCGGGGAAGTGCCTGAAAGGGCTGGCCACCACCGCCGTAGCGCTGTCGAGCAGCCTCGCCACTCGTTCCGACGAGCGTGCCGATCGCCTTCCAGGAAACTCCGATGATCCGGGCCGCTCGAATGGCCTCGGCCAGAACGGCGAGCGCCTGTGTATAGGAAAGGTATGCGCGGTGAATCGCCGCAAGAGCTTCTGCCCTTGGCCCGTCGCTGTCGGCCGGCTCCGCCTCCTCGAACTTTCGGGCCAGCTCGTCCGCGTGCTGCAGGATTTCCTCGACACTGCGCGGCATAGTCACATCCCCCTCAGAAACTTGGGCCGAGCGGGCATCGCGTGAAGGATGACGGTGGTTCCGTCGTCCGCGCGGACCACTCCGACCTCAAGGAGCCGCGTCGCGCGATCGGCGCCGACAAGCATCATCATGCCTTCCCCAACGTCGAACCATCTGATCGAGTTGCGGAAGGCATGCAGTATGTCTTCATCAGAGACATCGTGCTTACGAGCGCTCTCGGCGATGACAGGCTCCACGGATGCCAAGTTACCTTGTCGCACCTCTGTCAACAAGTTACCTTGCGGAAAGCCTGAGGGTGTAGGAACGCACAAACTCGTCGACCTTGAGTGTTCAAGGCCGACGAATTGGGCCGTCGCTGGGCTGCGCCACGACGAAGGTGCAGCCCATGAGCCGCTCCGAGTTGGCGGCCGAGGAGCCGGCGCAAAGTTTCGACGAACCATGGTGCGACGGCGGCCCAATTTTTCGGAGCGGCGGGACGAGTTGGACGGGCTGTGGAAACGTGCCGCCCCTCGCCGTGACGATGGTCTTTGCGGCTACTGACGGGACTGACCCAAAGTCGTCCGCCGTCGTCCTTTGGCGGACCTGCCTCGGTCCAGCCTGCGGGTTTGATTGCGGTTAATACCCCTACTTTTTTGCGGCGACCTCGCGCTCGCATACGGGAGCCAGGTCCATGCCCCGGGTGATCGAGCGCTGATCGTTCTGGTCGCCGCCCAGGGCGATGCTGATGCCGTCGTCGGAGACCTCGACGTACTCGATGCCCTTGCCCTTCAAGCACTTCACTACGGCTACGGCGAAGTCGCGCGCCTCGGGGTTGGCCGGGTCCTTCTCCCACGGCGGCAGCGGGTAGTACTGCTCCTCGCAGACCCGATAGGCCTCGTCCAGCTTGTAGGCCTCCGTGCCGGCGACCGGCGCGGCTCCGGCCTGGCTGGTGTCGGCGGCCCGCTTGGCCTCAACCGACTTGACGCCGTGCTCCTTGAGGCACTTGTTGAACGGCGCCAGGAGCGCCTCGAAGTCCTCCGCAGTTCCGTCGATGCGTTCCCGCGGTCGTTGCGGCGCCTTGGACGCCACCGACTTCTCGGGTGCTGCGCTCTGCAGCGTGGCCACCTGGGCGTCGGTCTGGCTCTCTTTCGAGCTGCTCGAACCGCTCGAACCGCACGCCGACAGCACCGTCATGGCAACCGCAGCCACCACCAGCGCAGAACTTCTCCGCATGAAACTGCTCCCTGTCTCTTACTCCTCGCCGAGCGGTCAGCCTGGCGGGCGGAAGTCAGGAAGCTGTCAGGTTCGGGTAGAACCAGGGAATGAAACTCGGACCGGGCGAGCCGGAAGGCGGGACGTGGCGGGCTGAGCCGTTCGAGGAGTTCGCGCGGCGGCTTCGGGGGCGCGTTGTCGCGGTGGACGGGCGTGGAGGCAGCGGCAAGACGACGCTGGCCGAACGGATCAGTCGCGAGCATCCGGGCAGCGTGGTCGTGCACACCGACGACATTGCCTGGTGGCACTCGCGGTTCGGGTGGGACGACCTGATGGCCGGCGGCGTTCTGCGGCCGTGGCGGGCCGGGCAGGACGTTCGCTATCAGCCGCCGGCCTGGGCGCCGCGCGGACGCACCGGCTACGTCGAGGTGCCCGCGGACGCGTCCCTCCTCATTGTCGAAGGGTGTGGTGCGTCGCGGCGTGAGCTGGCCGGGCTGATCGACACGGCTGTGTGGGTGCAGTCCGATTTCGACGAGGCCAAGGCGCGCGGGCTGCGGCGGGACATGGCCCAGCGGCCCGATCTCGACGAGGCCGGCGCGCTGCGCGAGTGGGACGAGTGGATGGCCGAGGAGGTGCTGTTCTTCCTCGACGATCGGCCCTGGCGGCGCGCCGACTTCGTCGTTCGGTCACCCGTGCCGGATGGTGAGGCTGTAGAACTTCACCTTGGCCCCGTTGGTGGTGCTCTCCGAGGATGACTGGTTGTAGGAACCGGCCTTGAAGTACTGCTTGTACGGGTTGAAGCTCGACGGGATCGTGTAGTTCGTGGTGCTGCCGTTGATGGTCAGGCTGGCCCGGTTGCCCGACACGTTGAAGACGTACGTCCACCTCTGGCCGAGCGGCACGTTGCCCAGCTTGTGCAGGGTCTGACCGTCGGTGGGGCTGCGCTGCTGGCCGAGGTAGATGTCGCCGTTGGCCCGGTAGTAGAGCTCGAGCAGCGGCTTGGTCGAGGTGCCGCCGCTGCCCAGCTTGACCTGCCCGACGGCGACATTCTTGGTCACCGACACGACGCGCAGCTCGGCGCTGAGCGTGTGGTTGCCGGCGAGCGGCCAGTCGGCGGCCGAGCCGTTGGCGTTCATCTCGCGCAGTTCGGAACGGGCGTAGTTGGAGTTGGGTGTGGTCACGCCCTTCTCCGGAGCCCAGAACGTCATCGAGCCGTCGTTCTTGTCGGTCCAGAAGTAGGACGGGTTCGTGTAACCGTTGGCGCCTTTGAGGCGGGCCGGCGAGATGGTCTCGGGGCTGCCGGGCGACCCGATCGGCAGTTGCAGCGACCAGACCGACAGGTTGAAGTTGCCGCCCGGGGCGACGGCCGGGTTGAGGGCGGCCGCGTTGGCGTTGGTGACGCCGAGCAGGCCGAGCCCGCCGACAACCACAGTGGACAGTGCGGCAGCGAGCAGGGTGCGCTTACGCATGGGGGATACCTCGTTTGCCGTTTGAGGGGGATAGGCAAGACGGTTAACAATAAAGCTACCTATCGATCCCTTGTCAACCGAAACCCCTGGTCAGATCTTTAAGCAGTCTTAAATTATCCCGTACGCGTATGGAGCCGCTCGTCCACAGACGCGAGTTGTCCACAGGCCCGGAGCGGGGCGGCGCCCAGATCCACGACAATGCCCGAGGTGGTGGCCCCCTGGGTGGGCGGGTTGTGATTTGTGCGGGACCTACGATCTTGGGCTATGTCGATCGACCGGTTCAGCGACACCGTCCGCATCGCCGCTGAGCCTGCGGTGATCTATGCCCATCTGCTCGATCCGCAGAGTTACATCGGACTGTCGCCGCTCATCGTGGGCGTGCGCGACGTGCGAGCCGCCGACGACGGCCGGAGCACCGCGTACGTGGCGGTCGAGCGGTTCAAGCTGGGTCCGTTCCACTGGGACAACATGATTCGGGTGACGCTCACCGGCGAGGTTCCGGACGCGCGGGTGGTCAGCGACGTCGTCAGCCCGGGTGCGGTCCGGTTGAAGTCGGTTGTCGACCTGGCCCCGACCGCCGACGGGACGACGACCCTGACCGAGACGATCGAGACTCGGTCGCCGGCGCTGCTGCGGGGGTTCGTGGTCAAGCAGGCGAGCTCGGTGCAGAAGTCCCGCCTGGCCGAACTGGCCCGCCGCTTCAGCCGGTGAGCGGAGCGCCGGCTGCGGTGCCGCCTACCAGGTAGTTCTCCGGCCGTGGGAAGCAGCCCGGCCGGCGACGTCGCGGGTGAAACGAAGGCCACGCGACACGCGTCCGCCGGTCATGAGGGTCTCCGCCATGTGTTCGTGATACCCCTGGAGGCATGGATGTCCCGTACGTGGTGAAGGAACCCGTCGGCGGTGCCCGGCCCGATGCGCCAGTGGTGATCGGCTACCACCTGTTGGACTCGCCGCGCACCGAGGTTGCACTTGCGGCCGCGCTGCCTCTCGATGGGCTGGACGCCTGGCGGATCTATCTCGGCCTGCCGATGAGCGGCGCTCGGGGGCAGGACCTGTGGCCGTTGCTGGCCGAGGACGCCGTGCTCAAGGTGTACGAGCCGATCGCGTTCGGTGCGCTTGCGGAGTTCCCCGAGGCGTACGGGGAAATCCGCTCGCGGCTGGGCATCGCGGACGGGGTGCCGCTCGGTGTGCTCGGTGGCTCGCTCGGCGGCGCGGCGGCCCAGCTCGTGGCGTCTACCCACGACGTCAAGGCGGCCGTGCTGGTCAACCCGCTGGTGCAGCTGCGGGCGGCGATCGACGGGATCTCGGCCAGCTTCGGCACGCCTTACCAGTGGGAGGAAGCGGCGGACGAGGTCGCCGAGCGGATGGACTTCGTGGCCCGGGCCGGGGAGCTCGAACGGACGGCGATCCGCTATATCACCGGCGCCGACGATATGGCCGACGCGATCATCGAGCCGGTGGAGAAGGCAGTCGCCGAGCTTGGCCGGCGGGGTGCGACTGTCGACCATCACGTCGTACGGGAAATGGGTCATGCCCTGGCCGAGGAACCGGGGACCGAGGCCGCGCCGCAGACCCCGCACGCCCGTGAGGTCGACCGGCTGGCTGTGGAGTGGTTCCGGGGGAACCTCTAGTCGAAGGTCGAGCGGCGTCCGGCCAGTTCGGTCCGGTTGCGGACGTCCAGTTTGCGGAAGATGTTCCCCAGGTGGAACTCGACCGTCTTGACCGAGACGAACAGCTGCTCGGCCGCCTCCTTGTTGCTGAGCCCGTCGGCCACGGCAACCGCGACCCGCCGTTCCGCGCCAGTCAGACCCGGCGGGCGGCCATCCGAAACGGACAGCGCCCGCAAATCGGCCATGACCAGGGAAACCATGCCGGCCGCGCCGATCGCCGCGTAGCCGGCACAAGACCCTTCCATCAGCCGTACGGCGTTGGCCCGCCGGCCCGCCCGCGCATGCGCCACGCCCAGCAACCAGGACATCCGCGCCCGCGGCAGACGCTCGGGCGGCCGGGTCAGCAACGGCAGCGCCGCCTCGAACGCCGACGACGAAGCCTCGTCCAGCGGGTTGAGGATCCACGCCCGCCAGGCCGCCATGGCCGGGCCACCAGGCAGATGCACAGGCGCTTCCGGTACGCCGTCGAGCAGTCCCGCCGCCCGCGAAACGTCCCCGGCCAGCGCGTGATGCGTCGCCAGCTCCCAGCGGAACTCGAAGACGAGCCCGGAGTCGACGCCCCGCCCGTTCGCGACCAGCAGTTCGAGCATCGCCGCCCACGCCTCGGTGTCGCCCAGCGCGAAGTGCAGCGCCGCCGAACCCTCGAGGATGTGCCCGGCCACCCACTCCGAGCCGTTGCGGCCGGCCAGTTCGCGGGCCTCGGCCAGGTGCCGGGACGACGACTCCAGGTCACCGCGCAGCGCCTCGCATTTGATCAGCCACGACGTCACCTCGGCCTGCACGTCGCGGCGGCCGGCCCGGGCGGCGAGTTCGCGGGCCTCGGTCATCACGGCCTGCCCGCGTACGAGATTGCCGCCCCACGCGTCGGCCAGGCCGATCATGGCCAGCAGACGGGCGTGGCTCACCGGGTCGTCCAGCGGCACGACGTGGCGCAGGAACTTCTCGCGCACCTCGTGCGGCCGGATCAGCGTGAGCGTCACGAAGATCGCACACTCCAGATACAGCGGGTCTTCGTGCAGGCCGAGTGTGTCGAACAACTCAAGCGCCCGTTCCAGGTGCGCGGCCGCGTCGGGCGAGCCGATCCGGGACAGCGTGACACCGGTGACAACCTCATGCAGAAAAGGCTCCTGCTCGGCGAAGCCGGACATCCTTTCCACCAGCGGCCGCAGGTCGGCGGCGCCGTTGTTGCGGGTCAGCACGAGAAAAGCCTGGAACACCTGGCGGGGATCGCCGGAGGCGGCCAGCCGGTCCGCCTCAAGATCGCTTGACACCCCCAAAGGGTAAGAACTGGGGATCTCCCTGGTGTATCGGCCGACCGGTGCTCGCCAGACTCCGAACTCATGACTGTCGACAGTGCCCGCCCGTTGCCCTATGCGATCACGGGGCTCGGAACGCTCATCGGGCGCGTGATTTCCATAGACGAATGGGCCGAAGCGGCGCGCATCCCGGCGCGCAGCGGCGGCGTGATGACCGGCGAACTGGTCGAGCGGATCCTCGGCATCGAGGGCAAGAGCTGGGACCCGTGGACCTTCGCCGACCTGGGACGGATCGCTCAGATCGGGCGGGACGCGCTGCTGTCGGCCGACCTCGAACCGCGCGACATCGACGCGCTGATCGTGGTCACCTGCTCGCCGTACGAGGTCATGCTCGACCAGGACGCGTTCCGGCTGGCCCGCGAGCTGCAACTGCCGGACGAGGTGGTGCCGATCCAGATCGGGGCCGGGTGTGCCGGGCTGGCCCGGGCGGCGGCTCTGGCGGCCCGGATGAGCTCGCGGAACGCGCTCGTGATCACCTACAACGCGCCCAGCCGGATCACCGGTGACCTGCGCGGCGGCGTCAACCCGATCTATCTGCAGAACGACAAGCACCCGCTCGGCAAGAGCCTGTGGGCGTCGGCCGGCATCTTCTCGGACGGCGCTGCGGCGCTGGTCCTTTCCCGGACGAACGACGACGGTTTTGTGCTCTACTCGCGTGACTCGCAGTCGTTCGGCGAGGAGCCCGGCTTCACCGATCCGCTGATCCACCACTTCGGCGGGGGCTCGTCCCACCCGTACGGGACCCCGGACGCGGCCGAACTCGCCTGCTACGGGATGAACGGTCCGCAGGTCAAGCGCTACTACACGCACGGGATGATGCTCAACCACGCGGCGCTCGACGCGGCCCTGCCCGGCTACGTCGACAAGGTCCGCCGGATCTACACCCACCAGGCCAGCCCGGCCCTGGTGCAGACGTTCGCCAAGCTGGCCGACCTGCCCCCGGGCAAGGCGCCGACCAATGCGCGCGCCTTCGGCAACCTGGTCAGCGCGAGCACGGCCAAGATGCTGCACGACGACCTCTTCGCCGGGGCGATCGCCAACGACGATCTGGTCTGCGTGTCGGTGGTCGGTTCGGGGCCGGAGCGCGGCGCCTTCGTGATGCCGCTGCGGGTCGGAAAGGTGGTCGAACCGGCTACCGGCTCGGCGTGACCCAGCCCCCGGTGACCACCGACTGCTCCATCGCATCCAACACCGAGGCCGCGCGGATGGCGTCGACCAGATTTGCGCCGTACGGCGTCAGCTCGCTCACCGACCGCAAGAAGCGTGCGGCCTCGATGACCTTGAGGTCGTCGTAACCCATGGGAATTCCGGCCCCCGGCTGGAACGCCCCGAAGTCTCCGTCGAGGGGGCCGGCGAAGAGGGTGCGCACCGGTTCGTCCTGATAAGACGAGCCGGTGCTCACACCCAGTTCGCCCATCCGTCGAAAATCCCAGAAGAGCGCGCCCCGGGTGCCGTGGATCTCGAACCCGTAGCTGTTCTGCTCGCCCACGGCGACGCGGCTGCAGTCGAGCATCACCCGAGCACCCGAGGCCATCCGCAGCAGGCTGCCGAAGTAATCGTCATTTTCGACGGGACCCGGCTCGCCGCTGCCCCGTTCGTGCCCGGCCGTGGCGGCGGTCGGGCGCGGTCTCTCCGGGATGAAGGTGGCGGTGTCGGCGACCAGGGAGTCGATCTCGCCGAGCAGGTAGCGGATCAGGTCGACGCCGTGGGCGCCGAGATCGCCGAGCACGCCGTTGCCGCCCCGGGCCCGTTCGAAGCGCCAGCTCAACGCGCCGTCGGGGTGGGCCGCGTAGTCGCTCAGGAAGCGGAACCGGGCGTGCGTGACGGAGCCGATCCCGCCCGCCGCGATCAGCTCGCGGGCCTTTTCCACGGCGGGCGCGTTGCGATAGTTGAACCCGACCGCGACCTGCACATCACCGACGATCGCGCGGGCGTCGTCGGCGGTCAGGCCGACCGGCTTCTCGATCCAGATGTGCTGACCGGCCGCGGCGAAGGCGCTGCCCATCTCGCGGTGCAGGAAGTTGGGGGCGGTGATGCTGACGGCGCCGACCCGGGGGTCGCCGACCAGCGAACGCCAGTCGGGCGTCGACTCGCCGAATCCGTACCGCTGGGCGGCCGCTTCGGCTCGGCCGGGGACGTCGTCGGCGACGGACACGAGGCGTACGGGAAGAATGTCGGGAAAATGGTGGGGAACCCGGGCGTAGGCCTGCGCGTGCACCCGACCCATCCAGCCGAAACCGACAACCGCGACGCCCAATGCCTCCATCGATGGAGCGTAACCGCGTAACCGCTTATCCGGCCCGACGGTGACGCGCGAAGAGGAAACCGCCGAGGCCCAACAGGCCCACGACGATGACGGCCAGCGTGATCCACAGAGCGGAGTTGCCCGAGCCGCCGTCGTCTCCGGACGAGGAGGCCAGGTCGGCGGCCGGGGCCGACGCGGTAGCGCTGGTAGCCGGCGGGTCGACCGCGACCAGCGACTCGTCCGGCGCGGGAGTGGGTTCAGTGCTTTCCGAAGAAGAAGCGGCCGGATCGGCGACGGTGAACTTGTAGGAGCCCTGCACGGTGTGCCCGTCTTCGGAGACCACCCGGTAGGCGACCGTGTAAGCCCCGTTGGGCAGCGCGTCGAACGTGACCGAACCGGTCTTGCCGTCCACCTCGGGATCGGAGGCGTCGACCTTGCCGGAAGAACCGCTGACCGTGATCGTCGTGTAGTCCGGGTTCAGCTTCTGCAGGAACCGCAGCTTCACGCTGGTCGGCGCCTTCTTCACCGTCGCGCCCTTGGCCGGAGTCGCCTCGGCCAGCGCGTTGTGGGCGAACGCCGGCGCACCCGGCAGCAGCACCGCGAGCAGGGCGGCCAGCGCCACGAGGAGGCGGGTCAGGGGCTTGCTCATGGTCGAGGGTCCTTCGGGGTCGGGGCCGGTTCGAGAGTCGTGGTCGAGTCAGTCGCTCGTCGGCGTGCAAAAGTTCCCGGCCGAGCTTAGGGGATTTCCACCGATCCGCCTCGGGTGTACGCGTTCCTAGTCTGCGGACGTGCCCTTCCTCGACAGCCTGCCCGCCGGCCTGGCCCTCGCGGTGGTGGCGGCGCTGGTCGCGGCCGAGGGCGCGTTCCTGGCCGGGCTCGTGCTGCCGTCGGCGACTGCGCTGGTCGCGCTGGGTCTGCTCGCCAACGAGGGGGTGGTGGGCATCGTCCCGGCCGCGCTCGTCGGGGTGGCGGCGGCGCTGCTCGGCGGCACCGGCGGCTACTTCGCCGGGCGGCGGCGCGGGCCCCGGCCCACCCGCTGGGTCAAGGACCGGCACTGGCAGCGGGCCGAGCGGATCTTCGAGCGGCACGGCGGCCGGGCCGTCTTCTTCGGACAGTGGGTGGCCGGCGCCCGGACGCTCGTGCCGCGCTTGGCCGGCATGAACGGCGTGCCGTACCGCCGGTTCGCGATCGGGCACACCCCGGCCGCGGTCGGCTGGTCGTTGTGGCTGGTTGTCGGCAGCTATCTGGCCGGCGCCTCCTATGACGTGCTGGCCGCCCGCGCGGGCCGGGCCGGCGGCGCCCTGGCCGTGCTCACCGTCCTGCTGGTCGCGCTGGTGCTGGTCGGTCGGTGGCTGGGCGGCCGGCGTCCGTGGGGCCTGCCCGGCACCCGGTTCGTGCTCAGCCTGGGCGCGTTGGTGCTGGTGGCGGTCGTGCTGATCGTCGCGATCCCGCTGATCGTCAAGCTGAGCGGCCTGTCCGCGGCCGACGAGGCGGTCGCCGGCTGGGCCCGCGGTCAATGGACCTCCGACGGCTACCGCTTCGCCCTCGACCTGGCCACCTCGGTCAGCCCCGAGGTCGTGCTGGGCGTGACCGCTGTGGTCGTGCTGGGTCATGCCTGGTGGCGTCGCACCGGGCTGCTCGACAGCGTGGCGCCCTTGACCCCCACGCTCGTGCTCGCGCTGGTGCTGGCCGTGGTCGCGCCGCCGTCGTGGGAGGGGCCGCCCGGCGTGTTCTTCCCGTCTGCCGCCGAATACGACGGTCCGCTGCCCTTGGCCGAGGCCGCGCCCGCGCTGGCCGATCTGGCCTCGGTGCAAACGGCCCAGTTGGCCGCGGTGGCCGGGCTGCTGGTGTGGCTGTTGACCCGGCGCCTGACCTGGCCACAGCGGGTGACCGTGGGCGTCCTGGCCGCGGCCGCGGTGATCATGTGCGCGGGCTCGTGGGTCTATCTGGGCTGGAGCAATCTGAGCGAGACGATCGCGGCATTGCTGCTCGGCGTGGCCTGGGCTGTGCTGAATGCGGCGATCTGGGCGGCACGCACCCCCGCGCCGGCCCGGGTACTAGTCTGACCGGCATGCGGCGCCGCCTGCACGCGACCGTCGAGGCTCTGAAGCGGCTCGCCGGTGGCCTCGGCACCTCGTTTCTCGCCCTCGGTGCGCTGTTCTGGCTGGTCATCGTGGTCGCGCTGATGCCCGTCGGTCTGGGTTTCCTGCTTTTCCCGTACGCCCGCAGCACCGTCCGCGCCGTAGCCGACCGTGAGCGGGCCCGCCTGTCCCGGCACGGCTCCGAGATTCTGGGTCCGGTCTCCGAGCGGCTGGACCGGCGCGAGCTGCTCTGGGTCGTCGAGCACGCGACCGTCGGGTTCGCACTGGGCGCGTTCGGCCTGACCATCCCGCTCTCCGCCTTGCAGGATCTGACCTACCCGTTGTGGTGGCATCTGGTCGGCCCCGACGCGGCACCGGGTCTGGTTTTCTGGAGCGTCAACAGCCGGACCGACGCGCTGCTGGTCGCCCTCTACGGGCTCGGCTGGATAGTTGCCACGTTCTTTTTAGTGGCGCCGATGGCCCGGGCCCAGGCCTGGTTCGGGCGCACGCTGCTGTCCCCGCCGCCCGGCACCGACCAGGCGTTGCGGATCGCCGAGCTGACCGCGACCCGGGCCGCCGCCCTGGACGCGCACGCCGTCGAGCTACGCCGGATCGAGCGTTCGCTGCACGACGGCGCGCAGAACCGGCTGGTCGCGGTCAGTGTGCTGCTCGGTGCGGCCCGCCGGGCGGTGGCTCGCGATCCGGCCGCGGCGGGGGAGATGCTCGACCGGGCCCAGGACGCGGCCGAGCAGGCGCTGGCCGAGCTGCGGACGGTCGTGCGTGGCATCCTCCCGCCGGTGCTCGACGGGCGTGGGCTCGACGGCGCGCTCGCCGGGCTGGCCGCGGACTGCGGTGTGCCGACCCGGCTCGAGGTCGACCTGCCGGGGCGGTGCGCGGCCTCGGTCGAGGCGACCGCCTACTTCGTGGTGGCCGAGGCGCTCACCAACGTCACCAAGCACAGCGGGGCGACGCGGGCCGCGGTGACGGTGACCAAGACGGACCGGCACCTGCGGCTCGAGATCACCGACAACGGCCACGGCGGCGCCGACGAGAGCGGCGGATCGGGGCTGAGCGGGATCCGGCGGCGCGTGGAGGCGTACGACGGGAACCTGGTCCTGAACAGCCCGGCCGGTGGGCCGACGACGTTGCGAGTGGAGCTGCCGTGCGGATCGTGATCGCCGAGGACGACGCGCTGCTGCGGGAGGGGCTGGCGCTGCTGCTGCGGGCCGAGGGCCTCGACGTGGTCGCGACCGCCGACGGGCCGGGCACGTTCCTGGCCGCCGTCGACGAGCACCGGCCCGAGGTGGCGATCGTCGACGTGCGGATGCCGCCGACGCACACCGACGAGGGCATCGTGGCCGCGGTCGAGGCGCGGAAACGGTTGCCGGGGCTGGCCGTTCTGGTCCTGTCGGCGTACGTGGAAAAGGCCTTTGCCAATGATCTGCTGGCCGGGGGCGCGGCCGGGCTCGGCTATCTGCTGAAGGAGCGGGTGGGCCGGGTCGAGCAGTTCCTGGAGGCGCTGCACCGGGTGGCCGAGGGTGGCACGGCGATCGACCCCGAGGTGGTCGGGCTGCTGCTGACCCGCAACCGCTCGGACAGCGCTCTCGAACGGCTCAGCCCGCGCGAACGGGACGTGCTGGCGCTCATGGCCGAGGGGCTGGGCAACGCGGCCATCGCCGAAAAGCTGGTGGTGACCGAGGGGGCGGTGCACAAACACATCCGCAGCATCTTCGCCAAGCTCGACCTCGCGCCCGACGACCGGGCCGACCGTCGCGTGACCGCCGTGCTGCGCTACCTCGAGGTATAGCCTGCTGTACCGCCAAGAGGCGTGCCCACTGCATCGATCTTGACCACTGTAAAAAATAGCGTTTCTCGTGTCAGCCAAGACACACGAGAGGCGCAGTCATGAACGACATGGTCGCGGTCCGGGTCGAAGGACTCACCCGGACGTACGCCACCGACGGGCAGACAGTCGCGGCCCTGGCCGGGGTGGACGCCGCGTTCGCCCGCGGCACGTTCACCGCGGTGATGGGCCCGTCCGGCTCCGGCAAGAGCACCCTGCTGCAGACCGCGGCCGGCCTCGACCGTCCCACCGGCGGGCGGGTCTGGATCGGCGACACCGAGATCTCGAAGCTCTCCGAGACCAGGCTGACCGAGCTGCGGCGGGACCGGATCGGCTTCGTGTTCCAGGCGTTCAACCTGATCGGCGCGCTCACCGTCGAGGAGAACATCCTGCTGCCCGCGCGCCTCTCCGGTGAGCGGCCCGACCCGCGCTGGCTGGCCGGCGTGATCGAACGCGTCGGCCTGACCGCCCGGCTGTCCCACCGCCCGGCCCAGTTGTCCGGCGGCCAGCAGCAACGGGTGGCAATAGCCAGAGCTTTGGCCGTACGCCCCGACGTGGTGTTCGCCGACGAACCGACCGGCGCGCTCGACACCGTGACCGCGGGTGAGGTGCTGAGCCTGCTGCGGTCGATGGTCGACGAGTTCGGGCAGACGGTGGTGATGGTGACCCACGACCCGGTCGCCGCCTCCTACGCCGACCGCGTGCTCGTGCTGGCCGACGGCCGGATCGTCCGGGACCTGCCCCAGGTCGGCGCGGACAAGATCGCCGAAATGCTGGCCACCCGATGATCAAGCTGGCTCTGCGACTGCTGCGGCAGCGCCCCGGCACCTCCGTCGCCACCCTGGTCGCCCTGGCCGGCGGCGTGATGATCCTGATGACCCTGTCCGTGTTCGTCGAGTCGGGGCTGCGGTTCCAGCCCGGGCCCGGCCCGTTCGCGGCGGCCGACGTGGTCGTCGCTCACCGGACCCTCACGGTGTCCACCAAGGAGTTCGACGGTTCGGTCACCACGTCGTCGGTCCCGTTGCCCGAGGGCAAGGTGCCCGCCGGGCTGGCCGAGAAGATCCGCGCTCTGCCGGGCGTCGTCGTCCTGGAGGAGACACCGCAGGCCATCGCGCTTCGCGGGTCGCCGGCGTCCGTGGCGGCCGTCGAAAATCTTGCGCGCGCGGCGGGCGTCGAGGCGTACACGGGGAAGGACCGGGGCTGGGCCGCATCGTCCGCCTCGACCGAGGCCCGGTCGCTGCTGCTCGAGGCGGGCGGCGCGTTCGGTGGCTACGTGATCATGCTGATCGTCTTCGTGGTGGCCGGCACGGTCGGCCTGTCCGTCCGGCACCGCCGCCGCGACCTGGCCCTGCTGCGCGCGGTGGCCGCCACCCCGCGTCAGGTGCGCAGCCTGGTCGTGGCCGAAGCGGCGATCGTGGGACTGGCCTCGGCCGCGATCGGCATCCCGGCCGGGATGTGGTCGACCGCCTGGACGCACGACGAGCTGGTGGCCCGCGGCTTCCTCCCGGCCGGCTTCCCGATCGTGAACCCGGTGATCGCCGCCGTCTTCGCCACGATCATCACGATGCTGATCGCCGTGCTGGCGGCCCGGATCGCCGCGCGCCGGGTGGCCCGGATCCGGCCGGCCGAGGCGCTGGGCGAGATCGCGGTCGAACCGGCCCGCGGCGGACGGGTCCGGCTCGCCTTCGGACTGGTCATGCTGGCCGGGGCGGGTGGGTCGCTGTTCTTCGCGGCGGCACTGTCGGGCACCGCGGCGCTGGCCGGGGCGATCGGCATGCTCTACCTGTTCGTGCTGGCGGTGGCGTTGCTGGCGCCGTGGATCAACGGGTTCGCGGCGCGGATCGTGGCGCCTGTTCTTCGTACGGGATGGGGTTTCTCGGGGGAACTCGCGGTGGCCAACCTGCGGGCCAACGCGCGGGGGATGTCGGCGGTGCTGACCGCGCTCGTGTTGTCGGTCGGGTTCGGCGGTTCGGTGTGGTTCCTGCAGGACAATCTGGTGCGCCAGACCGTCACCCAGAGCCGCGACGGCATGCTGGCCGACCAGGTTCTCGTGGGTTTCCGAGGGCAAGCCGACGAGGTGCGGCGTACCCCGGGGGTCGAGGCGGTGACGGGCGTCCGCCGTACGTCGGTGATCGTCCGGATCTTTGACGGCGCCGAGCCGGTCGTGGCCCGTGCCGTCGAGCCCGCCCAACTCGCGTCCACGATGGACCTGGGCGTTGTCTCGGGGAGGCTGGACGGTCTGGCCGACGGTGGCATCGCGGTGTCGTCCCTGCAAGCGTCGTCCTCGGGGTGGAAGCTGGGCGACAAAGCCGACATGTGGCTGGCCGACGGCACCCCCGTGCAGCCGGAGGTGGTCGCGATCTACGACCGGGGGCTGGGCTTCGGCGACGTCGTGATGGCCTCGAAGGGCGGCCCGTACGACGAGATCCTGGTGCGCGGCTCGGCCGACCTGTCCGGGTTCGGCCAGGTCCGTACGGCCAAGGAACTCACTGGACAGCTGAGCCGGGACCTGGCCGTCACCGCCTGGCTCAACAAGCTGCTGATCACCGTGATGGTGGCCTACGCCGCCCTGGCCGCCGGCAACACGATGGTGATGGCGGCCCTGGCCCGCGGCCGCGAGCTGGCCCTGCTGCGGCTGGCCGGGGTCACCCGGCGTCAGGTGCGGCGGATGGTCAACGCCGAACAGGTCGGTCTGCTCGGGGTGGCCCTGACCCTCGGCGCCGCGATCGCCGGGCTGACGCTGGTGGCCGTCGTGCACGCGCTGACCGGCACGTTCCTGCCCTACGTCCCGCCGCTGGGCGGGGTGATCGTGCTAGGTGGAGCGACCGTGCTGGCCCTGGTCACGACCATCTTGCCGGTCGGTCGCCTGCTGCGGGTGCCTCCGGTCCGGGCGGCGGGCACGAAGGAGTAGGAATTGTGACCTGCACAGCTCTGACTTGCGGATATGGTGTTGGTCGTTAGGTTAGGCTCACCTTTTAAGATCATGGAGCCTTCATGCGACTTCCGTTTTCCCGCGCCGGCCGGCTGCTGCCGGTCGCTATCCTGAGCGCCGTGGTCGCCCTGTCGGGCTGCTCGACGACCGGCACGGAGGACAGCGGCGCCGCCCCCGATTCGTCGTCGGCCGCCGGCTCGGCCTTCCCGGTCACCATCGCCACCGCCTTCGGTGACGTGACGGTCAGCAAGCAGCCCGAGCGCGTCGTCGCTCTGGGTTGGAGCGACGCCGACGTCGCGCTGTCGCTCGGCGTGCAGCCCGTCGGGGCGGCCGACTGGCTGGCCTTCGGCGGCGACGGCCAGGGCCCGTGGAACGCCGGCAAGTACACGACGAAGCCGGAGATCCTGGGGACGCTGGAGATCGACATGGAGAAGGTGGCGGCCCTCAAGCCCGACCTGATCCTGGACACCCGGTCGAGCGCCGAGAAGGCCCGCCACGACCAGCTTGCCGCCCTCGGCGTCCCGGTCATCGAGCCGCCCAAGGGCAGCGAGATGTACCTGACGTCGTGGGAGGACCAGCTCGACATGATCGGCAAGGCGCTCGGCAAGACGACCGAGGCGGCCAAGCTGAAGACCGACCTGGACGCGAAGTTCACCGCGGCCGCCGCGGCCAACCCGAACTTCAAGGACAAGACGGTCGCCGCGGTCGCCAAGACCGGCGACGGCTGGGGCGGCTACGTCACCGGCGACGGCCGGGTCGACTTCCTGACCAAGCTGGGCTTCAAGAACGCTCCGGCCATCGAGGCGCTGAAGAAGGACTCCTTCTACATCCCGCTCTCGAACGAGCAGCTCGACCTGGCCGACGCTGACGTCACCGTGGTGTTCCTCATCCAGGCGACGCTGGCCCAGGCTAAGGCCGACAAGATCTTCCAGGCCGTGCCCTCGGTCAAGGCCGGGCACGTGGCCTACATGGACGACAAGGACATCTCGAACGCGTTCTCGAGCTCGTCCGTCGCCGGCCTGTCCTTCGCCGTGGACAAGGTCACCCCGCTGCTGGCCACCGCCGTCGGCTGACGACCGGTGTCGGACGTCCGTCACCGCAGGGCCGCTGTGCTCGCCACCGGACTGGTGGTGATCGCGGCGGCCCTCGCCGGAGCTGCGCTGCTGAGCCTCGCCATCGGGGCCCGCGACATCTCGTTCGGAACCGTGCTGCACGCCCTGGCGAACCCGGATCCGAATTCGACCGACTCGCTGATCGTCACCGAGTCCCGCCTTCCCCGTACGATCGTCGGCCTGCTCGCCGGGGCCGCGTTCGGCCTGGCCGGCGCCGTGATCCAGGGCGTCACCCGCAATCCGCTGGCCGACCCGGGCATCCTCGGCGTCAACGCCGGCGCCGGGCTGTTCATCGTGATCGCGATCAGCTTCTTCGGCATCACCAGCCTGACCGGCTACGTCTGGTTCGGCTTCCTCGGCGCCGCCGTCACCTCGGTTCTCGTCTACACGATCGGCTCGATCGGCCGCGGTGGTGCCACACCGGTCAAGCTCGCCCTGGCGGGCGCAGCGGTCACGGCTGCCCTGATCTCGTTCACCACCGCCGTGCTGATCGTCGACGTCGACGCGTACGACCAGTTCCGCTTCTGGCAGGTCGGCTCGCTGGCCGGCCGGGGCATCGACATCGCCCTCCAGGGCCTGCCGTTCCTGGTCGCCGGGGCGGCGCTCGCCTTCTACTCGGCGCGGGCCCTCAACGCGCTCGCCCTCGGCGACGACGTGGCCACCTCGTTCGGGCAGAACGTGATCGTGGCCCGCTTGATCGCGGCCGGCGCGGTGGTGCTGCTCTGCGGCGCGGCCACCTCGATGGCCGGTCCGCTGGTCTTCATCGGCCTGGTCATCCCGCACATCGCCCGGGCCATCACCGGCCCCGACCACCGCTGGTTGCTGCCCTACTCGATGCTGCTGGCACCACTGCTGCTGCTCGTCGCCGACGTGATCGGCCGGATCGTCGCCCGCCCGGGCGAGGTCCAGGTCGGCATCGTCACCGCGATCATCGGTGCGCCGATCTTCGTGGCCATGGCCCGTCGCGAGAAACTGGCCGAGCTGTGAGCGCGGGAGTGGTCACCACGACCCGGCGCCGCGAGACAGCCCGGGCCCGTACGGTCGCAGTGGTCCTGTTCGTCGTGGTGATCGCGCTGTTCGCCCTCACCCTGTCCTACGGCGACTTCCAGATCTCGCTGCCCGACGTGGTCCGGTCGCTGTTCGGGCTGCCCACCCCGGCCGGCGTCGACTACGTCATGCACGACCTGCGCCTGCCCCGGGCCTCGGTCGCGGCGCTGGCCGGACTCGCCTTCGGCCTGGCCGGGGCGATCTTCCAGCAGCTGCTGCGCAACCCGCTGGCCAGCCCCGACGTGATCGGCGTGAGCCAGGGCGCGACCACCGCCGGGATCCTGACGTCGATGGTGCTGGGTCTCGACGGCGGCATCGTCTCGGCGGCCGGCCTGATCGGCGCGGTGCTGACCGCCCTCACGATCTATGCGCTCTCGTGGCGCAAGGGCGTCGGCGGCTACCGCTTCATCCTGGTCGGCATCGGCATCGGCACGGTGCTGACCAGCATCACCTCGTTCATCCTGACCCGGTCCGACGTCAAGATCGCGGCCGAGGCGATGATCTGGCTGACCGGCAGCGTCAACGGCCGCACGTGGGACCAGATCATCCCGCTGGCCGTCGCCGTGCTGATCCTGGTGCCGCTGGCCATGATCCTGGGCCGCACGCTGACCGGCATGCAGCTCGGCGACGACCTGGCCACGGCGTTCGGCGTCCACGTGCAACGCAGCCGGTTCGCGCTGCTCATCGTGGCCGTGTGCCTGACCGGTATGGCCACCGCCGCGGCCGGTCCGATCGCCTTCGTCGCCTTCATGTCCGGCCCGATCGCCGCCCGGCTGGTCGGCGGCGGACGTCCCGTGCTGATCCAGGCCGCCCTGGTCGGCTCGATGCTGGTGCTCGTGTCCGACTTCATCGGTTCGCACCTGCTCGGTTCCCGTCAGTTCCCGGTCGGCGTCGTCACCGGCGTCATCGGTGCCCCCTACCTGCTGTGGCTGCTCGCCACGGCCAACCGCTCCGGCCGAGGAGGATGACGTGCCCCTGAATCTGGAGGCCGACCGGCTTTCGCTGGGATACGGCGAGCGGACCATCGTCCGTGACCTGAACATGCACCTGCCGACCGGCAAGGTCACCATCATCGTGGGCCCCAACGGCTGCGGGAAGTCGACCTTCCTGCGCGGCCTGGCCCGGCTCCTGCCCGCCTCGAGCGGGGCGGTGCTGCTGGACGGCAAGTCGATCCACTCGACGCCCAGCCGCGAGGTCGCGCTCGAACTCGGCATCCTGCCGCAGGGCCCGATCGCCCCCGACGGCATCACGGTCAGCGATCTGGTCAGCCGGGGCCGGCACGTGCACCAGGGCTGGTTCCGGCGGTGGAGCGGCGATGACGACGACGCCGTGACCGCGGCGCTGACCGCCACCGGCACGATCGACTTCGCGGCCCGGCCGGTGGACGAACTGTCCGGTGGTCAGCGGCAACGGGTGTGGATCGCGATGGCGCTGGCCCAGCGCACCGGGATCCTGCTGCTCGACGAGCCGACGACCTATCTGGACATCAGCCACCAGGTCGAGGTGCTCGACCTGCTGACCGACCTCAACGAGGCCGAGGGCACGACCGTGGTGATCGTGCTGCACGAGCTGAATCTGGCTTTCCGGTACGCCGATCACCTGGTCGTGATGAAGGACGGTTCGGTGGTGACGGCCGGGAACCCCAACGACGTGCTCTCGGCCGAGGTCATCGAGGACGTCTTCGGCATGCGCTGCCAACTCGTCAACGACCCGATCTCGAACACCCCGATGATCGTCCCGATCGGCCGCCACCGGGTCGGTGTACCGGACGACTGATGTCCGCAACCGGGACTAGTGTGCCCGCATGGACTTCGATCAGCAGGACATGCGGGACTCGCGGTTCAGCTACGTCGACCTCGAGGGCTCGGTGTTCCGCGACACCTCGCTGGGCCGGGTGACGATGCGCGGTGTCGAGCTGTGGGACGCCGACATCAGCGGCGACCTGCGGAACGTGGTGATCAACGGCGTCGACGTGGCGCCGTTGATCGAGGCCGAGCTCGACCGCCGCGACCCCGACCGGGTCAAGATGCGCCCATCCGATCCGGCCGGCTTCCGCGAGGCGTGTGACATCGTCGAGCGGCTCTGGTCCTCCACGGTTGACCGGGCCCGCGCACTGCCGCCCGCCCAGCTGCACGAATCGGTCGCCGACGAGTGGTCGTTCATCGAGACGCTGCGGCACATGGTGTTCGTGACCGACTGCTGGGTGCGGCGGGCGATCCTGGGCGACCCGTCCCCGTGGGACGCGCTGAGCCTGCCCTGGGACGGGATGCCGGACACCCCCGGAGTACCGCGCGACCGTAACGCTCGGCCATCACTCGACGAGGTGCTCGCGCTGCGTCACGGCCGGATGGCCACGGTGCGTCAGGTCGTCGACTCGCTGACCGACGAGTCGCTGGCCGCTGACACCACGCCGGTCGAGGGGCCGGGGTGGCCGCCGGCGAAGGCTTTCCCCGTACGGAGATGCCTGTCGATCGTCCTGAACGAGGAATGGAACCACAGGTTGTTCGCCGAGCGCGACCTGGCTGTTCTCTTCGCTCGCTGAGCCGGCGCGATCGGATGGCGCTATTCGCTCTGTTCGCTTGCTGAGCCGGCCCGGTCGGTGTGGCCCAGCGAGCGGCCGGGCGCGATGCGGTCGCGGACCAGGCGCTTCAGTTCCGGCAGCTCGGGAAAGCCACCCTGCTCCTTGCGCGACCAGAGCAACTCGCCGTCGAGCCTGATCTCGAACACCCCACCCGTGCCCGGGGCGAGAGCCACTTCGCCGAGCTCTTTCTGAAACGTGGTGAGCAGTTCCTGAGCCGTCCACGCGGCCCGCAGCAGCCACCGGCACTGCGTGCAGTACTCAATCTCCAACCGCGGCGTTCGCGTCACGCCTAGATCGTATTCCTCAGCCGGCGGTAGCCCGGGCGATCCGCTCGACGGCATCGGCCCGGCGGAACACTCCAAGAAACTCACCCGGCCGCGGCGGCTCGGCCCGCCGGTAGGTGTTCCATCGCTCCGGCCCGTTCTGGTGGATCCACCCGGCGAAGTCGCCCCGCACGTACACGGCGTATCCGCCGAGCGCGCTACGCACGAGGGTCACGCCGGCCGGGAGTTCGGTGCTCTCGATGATCGCCATCGGTGGCTCCTGACGGATGACCCGCGCCCCGCCCGGTCGATCCAGGCGACCTGACGGGACGCGGAGTATCGGGAAGCGGACAGCCCGCTACGACGAATGCTGCTGCGGGCGCCTTCCCAGCGCAACGGTTGCGCGGTAGAACGGGGTCAACTAGATACGTTCGGCCGACATGGGTTACGCGCCGAGGCGCCACGTGGTTACGCGGCGGGCCGAAAGGGGGTTACGCGGTGAATGCCGACAACGGCGGATCCACTGTGCCCAGGAGGCAGCTGGGCCGGAAACTTCGGGAGCTGCGTGAGGCTGTTCCCTTGACCGTGGTGCAGGCGATTGCGGCTCTGGAATGGAGCAAGCCTCGCCTGTGGCGTTATGAGACCGGCCAGGTGCCGATCCACCCGAACGATGTCGACGTGATGTGCCGGATCTACGGCGCGGATGCTGAACTGACGGAATCGCTGAAGGCGTTGTCCCGCGAGACGAGGAGTCGCGGCTGGTGGCACGCCTACTCGGAGATCCCGGAGTGGTTCCAGCTATTCCTCGGAATGGAGGCCGCGGCTCATCGAGTGCGGCAATACGAGGCGGAAATCATTCCGGGACTTCTGCAATCCTTGCCCTATGCTCGGGCGATTCTCGGGCAGAGTGTCACGACCCCCACCGGCGATCAGATCGAACAGCAATCGAGAGTCAGGATGCAGCGGCAGCGAATCCTGACCCGGTCAGCGCCGAGGTCGCCCATGCTGGACGTCATTCTTTCCGAGGCCGCGCTCCTTCGCGGATTCGACCGGGTGACGATGGTGGATCAGTTGACGGCGCTGCTGACGCTGGCCGAGCGGCCCAACGTTGCGATTCGGATTGCGCCCCTGTCGGCGGGGTCGCACAAGGCCTATGCCGGACCGTTCGTGATCCTGGATTTCCCCCGGGAGAGTCCGGCTCGAGATCCGGAACCGACCACGGTCTACGTCGAACTACCCACCGGTGCGCTCTACTTGGACAAGGCGTCCGAGGTGGCGGCCTACGAGGCTATATGGCTCGACCTGGCCGATAGGGTTGCTCTCGATGAGGCCGAGTCCAGGCGGCTCATCGAACAGAGAGTGGAGGAGTGGTCACGATGACTCGCGACCTTGACGGCGCCATCTGGCGCAAGAGCACTCGATCCGGCGGCAACGGCGGTAACTGCGTCGAAGTCGCCACCAATTTGCCCGGCGTCGTGCCCGTCCGTGACACTAAGGACCGGGACGGCGGCACGCTGACCTTTACGCCCGCCGAGTGGACCGCCTTCGTCGAAGCGGTCAAGGCCGGCGAGTTCGACCTCTGAAACAGCGGAGCCCGACCCGGACAGCGGGTCGAGCTCCGGCCGGTCGGTGATCAGGCCGGCTCGAGGACGGGCTTCTCGTCCTGGGTGGCGGGCTCGGCTGGGCGCACCGAGCGCAACGCCCACAAGCTGACCGGCACGCCGACGCCGACCAGGATGGCCGCCACGACCAGCGAGAACTGGTAGCCCTCCAGGTATTTGTGCAGTTCGGAGCCGGTGGCCGCGTTGGAGCGGTTGGTCAGGATCGCACCCAGGATGGTGATGCCGAGCAGGCCGAACACCTCGCGCGAGACGTTGAGCATGCCCGAGGCGATCCCGGCGCGCTCGGCCGGCAGGGCTCCGACCACCACGTTGTTCAGTGGTACGAGCAGGCCGCCGCCGACGCCGTACACCAGGAACCAGGGCAGCAGGTCCAGATAGGTCGTTCCCTCGCCGAACGACGAGATGCCTGCGACCGACACCGCCATCAGTGCGAGCGCGGCCGCCACCGTACGGCCGGCTCCGAAACGGGCCTCGAGACGCGGTGCGAGGGTCGCCATCACGGCCATCACCAGGGCCATCGGCACGAACGCGGCGCCCGCCCCGGTCGGGGTGAAGCCCAGCACGTTCTGCATGTAGATGGCCGTGTAGAAGTAGATGCCGAACACGCCGAACGCCCACAGGCCCATCGCCAGCAGGCCGCCGCTGAAGACGCGCATCCGGAAGAAGCCCAGGTCCATCATCGGGTTGGCCGACCGGCGCTCGATCAGCACGAAGGCGATCGCCCCGGCCGCCGCGACGGCGAAACCGGCCAGGATGCTGCCGCTCGTCCAGCCCTGTGATTCGCCCTCGATCAGCGAGTAGGTCAGCGCGAAGAGCGCGATCGACGACGCGGCGAGACCGGGCAGGTCGAGGCCCCGGCTGGTGCCGCGCGCGCTGGCCGGGATGCTCAGCGCCCCGATGACCGCGGTGGCGACGCCGATCGGCGCGTTGATCAGGAAGATCCAGCCCCACGAGGCGTGTTCGCTGAGCCAGCCGCCGGTCAGCGGACCGAAGGCCAGCGCCAGAGCGCCGACTCCGCCCCAGATGCCGATGGCGGTGGCGCGTTCGCGGGCGACCGGGAACAGCGTCGTCAGCAGGGCCAGCGACGCGGGAGTGAGCAGGGCCGCGCCCACACCCTGGACGGCTCGGGCGCCGATCAGCATCTCCTGGTTCTGGGCCAGGCCGGCCGCCACCGAGGCCAGGGTGAAGACGGCGAGCCCACCGAAGAAGGCGCCGCGCTGGCCGAGCACGTCGGCGATGCGGCCGCCGGCCAGCAGCAGGCCCGCGAACACCAGGATGTACGAGCTGGCGATCCACTCCAGGCCCTCGATGCTCAGCTGCAGATCGCGCTGGATCGAGGGGAGGGCCACGTTGACCACGTTGTTGTCGAGGTAGGTCATGAACGTGCCCAGCGCTACCGCTACGAGCGCCCACCACCTGCGGTTTTGACCCATCGAGAACTCCTATACAACGTCCTTGTACAACGTACATGTACCTCGTACATGAGACCTGTACGTTGTATGGTTGTCAAGTGGCGGCGGAAAGACTGAGCAAGGCGACGGTGGCCGAGACGGCGTTGCGCCTGGGTGACGAGCACGGCCTCGAGGCGGTGACGATCCGGCGGCTCGCGACCGAGCTCGGGGTCACCCCGATGGCGCTGTACTGGCACTTCAAGAACAAGGAAGAGCTGTTCATGGGCGTGGTCGACCACGCGCTGACCGAGGTGCGGGCCGATCGCGACGCCACCGATTCGTGGCAGGTGCAGCTGCGCGCGATGGTCGTGACGCTGGTCGACGTCATGCGGCGGCATCCGATCCTGCCCGACCTGCTCCACCAGTCGGACAAAGCGCGCGCCAGCAGCTTCGCCCGCGCCACGGAAGACGCACTGGTCCTGCTCAGCCAGGCCGGATTCAGCCCGCTCGAGGGCTACTGGGTCGGCAGCTATCTGCTGCACGGCGTGATCGGCCTGGTCCACGCCCAGCTCGAGTCACCCAGCCAGATGGGCGAGGGCGAGATCGCCGAGTGGCGGCGCCAGAAGCGGATCGAGCTCGAGTGCCTGCCGGTCAGCCAGTTCCCGATGACGGTGCAGATCGGGGCCGCGTACGCGCAGGAGCCCGACCTCGAGCGCTACTACGCGTTCGGGGTCGAGCTGCTGATGAACGGGGTCGAGTCGATGGCCCGGAGCCGGGCGGCTACTTCGTGAAGGTGAAGTGCTGGTAGGTGCCCCAGTTGCTGGCGTTGAGCGTGTCGCCCGACTTGCCGTACTGGTAGGCCGCCCGGATCCGGTATTTCACGCCGGCCGTGTGCGTGCCCTGCAGCTTGGTGACCACCCGGCCGCTGGTCAGCGCGAAGTAGCCGGCCTGCCACAGCTTCCACTCCCGGCCGTTGTAGACCTCGAGCGTGAGATAGGCCAGCCGGCCCGGATAGCTCGGGATCCGGGTGGTGAACTCCGGATGTACCGTGCGCCGCACGTGGTAGTACGACACCGACCCGATCTTGGCGATCTTGTAGTGCTTGCCGATGGTGGTCGAGACGCTGGCCTTCGTCGAGACAGTCGACTTCACCGTACGGGCGGTGGTGAACGTGTCACCCCGGAAGATCGCCGAGAACGTGGTGTTCCGGGTGACCTTGAAGGACGCCGTCATCAGGCCCTTGCTGTTCACCGTCGCCTTACGGACCAGCCGATTCGCCTGGTCACCACCGAACGGGTCGGCCCAGATCTCCACCACCTTGTTGGTGTAGGTGGACCCGAGCTTTGCGGTCAGGGTGACTGTGGACCCGTACGGGAAAGAACTGCCGTTGCGGTCGAGGGTGAGGGTCGTCGCGCGGGTGGTGCCGACCGCGAACGTCCTGGTGGCCGAGGCCGGGGCGAAGTCGTTGCCGCCGGCGAACGTGACGGTGTAGGTGACTGATCCGCTGCGGGTGGGCTTGTCGGCGATCGAGAACTTGCCGCCGACCGGCACGGTGGTCGGGCCGACGCGCCGGCTGCCGGTGGCGTCCTTGCGGGTGATGACCAGCTGCTGGCCCTCGGGAATGGGCGAGGCGAACGTGCCGGCGATCGTGGCTGTCCCGCCGAGTTCGAGCTTGGCCGGGGCGGTCAGCGTGATGCCGGTGACGAGCGAGGAGGGGTCACCGAAGATCTGCAGGGCGTAGCCGTCGTCATTGTGGGAGACGCCGAAGAGGCGAGGACCGCCGGACTGCCACGCCAGGCCGCCCGGCTGCAGAGCGCCTGTGCCCTTGAGGGTGAACTGCTTGGTCGCGGCGCTCGCTCCGGCCGAGAAGACGGCGACGGAGCGGTCCGATCCAACAGCGAGGACCCCGTCCGTACGTACGGAAACCGCATTGTTCTCAGCCGCAGCGGTGTAGTCCCGGATCGTGCTGAGATCCTGTGGCTTGACCGCTCGGGCCAGGCCCCCGGTGCCCGCGGCCAGCAGGTTGCCGCCGCTTCCGGTGAACGCCAGATCCTGCACCGTGCCCGGGCCGACCTCGGCCGCCGCGACCGGAACCGGGGTGGTGGTCGCGGCGTCGACGACGGTGACCGAGCCCGCCGCGGAGGCCGCCAGCAGGGTTCCCGCGCCGGTGAGCAGCGGGGCCGCGCCGACGGTGACGACGTCGGGGATCAGGTCGTCGGCGTCTTCGCTGTTGGGGTCGACCCGGCCGATCCCGCCGTCCGCCTCGCCGAACCAGACCCGGCCGCCCGCCACGGCCACCGAGGTGGGGCGGACGTCGGCCGTGGCGGTGAAGCTGTTGATCCGGTTGCCGAGCGCATTGAAGACGTCGACCGACTTCTTGTCCGGCACGGCGGCGTAGACGAGATCGTCGTTGACGAGCAGCGCGTTGATGCCGGGGAGGTTCGTGCTGGTGTTCTTGACGACGCCGGCGAAATCGAGGGTGTAGAGCTTGCCGGCCGTCGGGTCGCTGACGTAGATGCGCTGGTCGCTGTCGTTGACGACGATGTCGCCGAACGATGTGAGTGGCAGGGCGATCGAGAGGTCGACGGCGTGGGCCGGTGCGGCGGCGCTCAGGGCGAACGCGGTCGACCCCGCGACGAGGGCGGCCGACAGCGTGGCGCGAACGAACCTATTCGACACGACGGGCATCGTAAGGGCGATCACACTCGATGCTGATCATACGAACGGGGATTTCTGTCGTACCTCATCGATAGCGTCGTACCCATGGAATTGAGTCGCGTGCGTGCATCGGTCGCCTTGGCGGCGCTGTCGCTCGGCGCCTTCCTCTTCGTCACGGTCGAGACGCTGCCGATCGGTCTGCTCGCCTCGATGGCCGGCGATCTCGGTGTCAGCGAGTCCTCGGTCGGCCTGCTGGTGACGGCGTACGGCTTCGTGGTCGTGGTGGCGACCTTGCCGCTGACCCGGCTGACCGCGTCGTGGCCGCGCCGCCGCCTGCTGGTCGTGCTGCTCGCCGTCTTCGTCGTGTCGACCGCGCTGTCCGCCCTGGCCGCCGGCTATCCGTCGCTGCTGGCCGCGCGCATCGCCATCGCGGTGAGCCAGTCGGTGTTCTGGGCCGTGGTCACGCCGGCCGCGGCCGGGCTGTTCCCGCGACATCTGCGCGGCCGGGCTCTGTCCATGGTGTTCGCCGGCAGCTCGACCGCGCCGCTGGTCGGGGTCCCTCTCGGCACCTGGGTGGGCCAGCAGTCCAACTGGCGGGTGCCGTTCCTGGCGCTGGCCCTGCTCGGTGTGGCCGTCCTGCTCGTCGTGATGCTGCTGGTGCCCGAGACGCCGCGCGGCGAGAGCGACGCCGACCGTGGCACGGCGCCCGACGCGGGTCGCTATCGCATGCTGGTGGTGGCCAGCGCGCTCGCCGTCGCCGGGGCGTTCGCCGCGTTCACCTACATCGACCCGTTCCTCACCCGGGTCAGCGGGTTCGATCCGTCCGCGCTCGGGCCGATCCTGCTGCTGCGCGGGCTGGCCGGGTTGGCCGGCGTGGTGGTGGCCGGCCTGGTCGTCGGCCGGTGGGGCTGGCAGAGCCTGCTCGCCGCCACGGCGCTGCAGGTCGTGGCGCTGGGCGCCCAGTTCGCCTTCGGCACCGAGCAGATCACGGCCGTGGTCACTACGGCGGTGGCCGGCTTCGCCCTGTCCAGCATGGCGGCCATCCTCGGCGCCCGAGTCCTCGAGGTAGCCCCCGGCAGCACCGACATGGCCTCCGCGGGCACGTCCACGGCTTTCAACGTCGGCATCACCGGCGGCGCGCTGCTGGGCAGCGCCTTACTGGCCGGCGCGGGCGCCCGAGCCCCGGCGTTGGCGGGGGCGGCGTTGACCGTCCTGGCCGTCGCCGCAGTCCTGGCCGAGCCTCGCCTCTCCACCGCTTCCCGCTCCCGTCCCGCTTCCGCCCCGGCCGCCTAGGCCTCGTCCCGCTGGTCGCCGGAGCCGGCTAGCGCGGGAGGTCCACGATCGGCGGCAGGCCCAGTGCACCGAGGAAACGGGCCGTCTTCACCTCGACGAAAACGTCGGCGTCGTCGAGATCTGGCTCGGCCCACAGTCGCCCCCTCGCTGGACGAATCATGCCAGCGGGGCCGGGCCTAGGTTCTGTCTCGCGGATCATGAGTGGCGATCATGGATGACGGTCGTTGAATCGGTATGGCACGTGGTGATCTGAGCAATGATGAGTGGGCTGCGCTGGCACCTTTGCTGCCGGCTCAGCCCG
>NZ_JAHKKG010000008.1 GCF_018829635.1 Paractinoplanes bogorensis | reverse complement strand
GCCGGGAGAGAGCCACACTCCGCTATATGAGTGGGCAGCGGGGGCCTGAGTTCCCTACCGATCACCTCGACCAAGCCTGGCCGGGCCGCGGTCGTACATCAAACTCTCTACAAGTAGCGGGGACCGCAGCGGGGGCCGCTGGCCGCTGACGCGTCCAGAACGCGACCCCCACTGCGGCGACCTGCGTAAATGGTTGCGCTCAAACCCGAAGCGCCACGCCGCCCCAGCCGGGCCACGGACCGCCCCCACCCCGGCTCTGGGAGGGGACGAGTAAAGCAGCCGGGTACGACAAGTTTGCGCCGCTGTCCACAGGTGTCACCGGCCGTCCAGGGCCAGGTTCAATTCGAGCACGTTGACGGCCGGCTCGCCGAGGAAGCCGAGTGTCCGCCCGGTCGTGTGCTCCGCGATGAGCCGGCGCACCTGGTCCTCGGTGAGGCCGCGCTCGCGGGCGATCCGGGGCGCCTGCAGGTCGGCGTAGGCGGGACTGATGTGCGGGTCGAGGCCGCTGCCGCTCGCGGTGACCGCATCGGCGGGCACCACCGGCTGGGCGGGGGCGTTGCCGCGGATCGGGGTGATCACGCCGCCGAGGGCCTGGTAGTCCTCGCCGGGGCGGGCCGGCTCGACGACGACGCCCTGATAGGTGGTGAGGAACGGATTGCCGGTCTGGTTGACCGACACGACCCGGGTGACCGGGCCGGTCAGGCCGTCACGATGGAAGACGGCGAGCACCGCGCCCACGCCGTCGGTGGTGCAGTACGGGCGGCTGCCGTCGACGCCCTCGAGCTTGCCCACGGCCAGGCTGCGGGCGCACACCTGGGTGAGCAGGCTGGGCGAGTCGGCGGTGTCGACCACGCTCTCCGGGCCCAGGTTGCTGGCCGAGGTCGACGTGGGGTCGTAGCCGTCGCCGGCGGCCGACGGGCGGCTCTGGAAGTAGCGCGGGACGGGGTTGCCGTCCACGTCGGTGAAGGACTGGCCGATCAGGGTGCTGCCCACTGCGGTCAGGGAGCCGTCGGCTTGGCCGGACAGGCCGGGGATCCGGCCGATCGCGACGAAGGCCAGCGGATAGGCCAGTCCGAGCAGGACGGTGAAGACGAGCAGCGCGCGCAGCGCCGCCAGATGCTGGCCGAGCCAGGCAGGGAGTCGCATGTCAGATCCCGGGGACGAACTGGATGAGGAGGTCGATGAGTTTGATGCCGAGGAACGGCAGGACCACGCCGCCGAGGCCGTAGATCCACAGGTTGCGCCGCAGCAGGGCCGACGCGCTGGACGGGCGGTAGCGCACGCCGCGCAGGGCCAGCGGGATCAGCGCCACGATGATCAGCGCGTTGAAGATGACCGCGGACAGGATGGCCGAGCCCGGCGAGTGCAGCCGCATGATGTTGAGCGTGTCCAGGCCCGGATACACCGCGGCGAACATGGCCGGGATGATCGCGAAGTACTTGGCGATGTCGTTGCTGATCGAGAACGTGGTCAGCGCGCCCCGGGTGATGAGCAGCTGCTTGCCGATCTCGACGATCTCGATCAGCTTGGTCGGGTCGGAGTCGAGGTCGACCATGTTGCCGGCCTCTTTGGCGGCCGACGTGCCGGTGTTCATGGCCACGCCGACGTCGGCCTGGGCCAGCGCGGGCGCGTCATTCGTGCCGTCGCCGGTCATCGCGACCAGCCGGCCGCCCTCCTGCTCCCGCTTGATGTAGGCGAGCTTGTCCTCGGGCGTGGCCTCGGCCAGGAAATCGTCGACTCCGGCCTCGGAAGCGATTGCGGATGCCGTACGCGGGTTGTCGCCCGTGATCATGACGGTGCGGATGCCCATCCGGCGCATCTCGTCGAAGCGCTCCCGCATGCCGGGCTTGACGACGTCCTTGAGGTGGATGACGCCGAGCGCGCGGGCGGGCTCACCGGACATCATCGAAGCCACCACGAGCGGAGTGCCGCCGCTGGAACTGATCGCGTCCACGATCTCCAAGGCCTCGTCGTCCGGGTGCCCGCCGTTCTGCCGCACCCACTTCATGACGGCCGACGCGGCACCCTTGCGGATCTGCCGGCCGGGCAGGTCGACGCCGCTCATCCGGGTCTGCGCGGTGAACGGCACGAAGGTGGTGTCCCGCATCAGGCCGGGCTCCCGCTCCCCGAGATCGGCCAGCTTGACGATCGAGCGGCCCTCGGGCGTTTCGTCGGCCAGGCTGGACAGCTGCGCGGCGGAAGCCAGATCGGCCGGGGAGACGCCGTCCACGGGGACGAACTCGGCCGCCTGCCGGTTCCCGAGCGTGATCGTGCCGGTCTTGTCGAGCAGCAGCGTGTTCACGTCGCCCGCAGCCTCGACCGCCCGCCCCGACATGGCCAGCACGTTGCGCTGCACCAGCCGGTCCATGCCGGCGATGCCGATGGCCGACAGCAGCGCGCCGATGGTGGTCGGGATCAGGCACACGATCAGCGAGACCAGCACGATCCCGGTGACGCCGTTGCCGTCCAGAGCCACGGTGTCGGGCGCGGCCGCGTTGAACGCCTTCGAGAAGATCGCCAGCGGCTGCAGCGTCACCACCGACAGCAGGAAGATGATGGTCAGCGCGGCCAGCAGGATGTTGAGCGCGATCTCGTTCGGCGTCTTCTGCCGATTCGCCCCCTCGACGAGCGCGATCATGCGGTCGACGAAGCTCTCCCCCGGCCGCTGGGTGATCCGGACGACGATGCGGTCACTGAGTACTTTGGTGCCACCGGTGACGGCCGAGCGGTCGCCGCCCGACTCCCGGATCACCGGGGCCGACTCACCGGTGATGGCCGACTCGTCGACACTGGCGATGCCCTCGATGACGTCGCCGTCACCGGGGATCACCTGGCCGGCCTCGACGACGACCACGTCGCCCAGTTTCAACGAGGTGGCCGGGATCTCCCGCCCGTCCTTCAGATAGGCGACCGTGTCCTGCTTGGCCGCGCGCAGCGCCGCCGCCTGGGCCTTGCCGCGCCCCTCGGCGACCGCCTCGGCCAGGTTGGCGAACAGGACCGTGAGCCACAGCCAGACCGTGATGATCCAGGCGAACAGCGACGGGTCGACGATCGACAGCACGGTGGTGAACACCGCGCCGATCTCGACGATGAACATGACCGGGTTGCGCCACATGACCCGCGGGTCGAGCTTGCGGATCGCCGCCGGAAAGGATCGACCGATCTGTGCGGTTTCGAGCATCCCACCGCGTACGGGGGAAGGGGTTGAAGGTTTTTCGGCCAGCAACGTCATGACAGGCCCTCCGCGAGGGGTCCGAGAGCGAGAGCGGGCAGGAAGGTCAGCGCGACCAGCACGACGGTGACGCCGACGACCATCCCGACGAACAGGGGTTGATGGGTGGGCAGGGTGCCCTCGGACTCGGGCGTGACCTTCTGCCGGGCCAGCGAGCCGGCCAGGGCCAGCACGAGCACGATCGGCAGGAAGCGGCCGAGCAGCATGGCCAGGCCGAGCGCGGTGTCCCACCACGGGGTGTTGACCGTGATGCCCGCGAACGCTGAGCCGTTGTTGTTGGAGGCGCTCGTGAAGGCGTACAGGACTTCGGAGAGCCCGTGGGGCCCGACGTTGAGCGCCGTCGCGTTGTTGCCGGTCGCGAACGCCGCGGCGGTGCCGATCAGCACGAGCGCCGGCGTGATCAGGAAGTAGCTCGAGGCGATCTTCATCTCCCGGGCGCCGATCTTCTTGCCGAGATATTCCGGCGTACGCCCGACCATGAGCCCGGCCACGAAGACCGTGATCACCGCGAGGATGAGCAGGCCGTACAGGCCGGCGCCGACCCCGCCCGGGGCGACCTCGCCCAGCATCATGTTGATCATCGGCATCATGCCGCCGAGTGCCGTGTACGAGTCGTGGAACGAGTTCACCGACCCGGTCGACGTGAGCGTCGTGACGGCGGCGTAGGCGGCCGAACCGGGGATGCCGAACCGGGTCTCCTTGCCCTCCATCGCCGCGCCGACCGCCTGCGGCACAGTGCCCGCGCCGTGCACCTCGAAGCCGATGGTCAGCGCCACGCTCGCGATGGCCAGGATCGCCATGACAGCGGCGATGGCGTAGCCCTGCCGGTTCTGCCCGACCATGCGGCCGAACACCCGGGGCAGGCTGAACGGGATCAGCAGGATCAGGAACAGCTGGAGCCAGTTGGTCCAGGCGGTCGGGTTCTCGAACGGGTGGGCCGCGTTGGCGTTGTAGAAGCCGCCGCCGTTGGTGCCGAGTTCCTTGATCGCCTCCTGGGACGCGACCGGGCCGCCGGTGATGTGCTGCGTGGCCCCGGTGAGCGTGGTGACATCCGTACCGGAGGAAAGGTTCTGCACCATGCCGGCGACCATGAAGATCAGCGTGACGACGACGCAGATCGGCAGCAGGATGCGCAGCGTGATGCGGATCAGATCGACCCAGAAGTTACCCAGCGTCGCGGACCTGCGAGCCGCGAAACCACGGACCAGCGCCACCGCGACGGCGATGCCGACGGCCGCCGAGACGAAGTTCTGCACGGCCAGGCCGGCCATCTGCACCAGGTGGCCCATGGTCGACTCACCCGAGTAGGCCTGCCAGTTGGTGTTGGTGGTGAAGCTGACCGCGGTGTTCCAGGCCAGGTGACCGGGCAGCGGGTCGAGGCCGAGCGAGAGCCACAGCCTGTCCTGAAGACGCAGGAACGCGTACAGGAAAAGGATCGAGACGGCGGAGAAGGCGAGCACACTGCGGGCGTAGACACCCCAGGTCTGCTCGGCGGCCGGATCGACCCCGACGACGCGGTAGACGCCGCGCTCGACGACGGTGGCCCGGGTGCCGGTGACGACCCGGTACATGTGGTCACCGAAGGGCCGGTACACCGCGACCAGCGCGAGCACCAGCGTGATGACGAAGAGCCAACCGGCCATCAGAACTTCTCCGGGAAGAGCAGGGCGGCCACCAGGAAGACGGCCAGCAGGGCGGCCACGATCAGGCCGATGACGTTGACGGCGCTCACCAGCGTTCGACCGCCTTGATCAGTACGGACAGCGCTGCGAACAGCGCCACCGTGATCACGACGAACACGAGATCAGCCACGGCGGTACTCCTAGACGAAGGGGGGTGGTGGTGCTTCGGGGCAAGCTTCGGCGCCCCCGGAACCCCTTGTCATCGGCGTTGACGCGTTGTGTACGGCGGCCGGGCGATCCTTAACGCGTCGTTGACGGCGCCGCGGCATTTTTGACGCGTTATTAACGCCCGGCCCGAGGCGCTCGGGCGTACGTCAGGCCACCCTGGTCCGGTGAGTGAGCAAACCGTCTACGCCGTCCCGGCGGTCATGGCCTCCCCGGCCCACGAGACCCCACCGTCGAAGGGTGTGGCCGGCTGGCTGTTGCGCCACCGGGTCCAGCCGATCGGGCCCGAGGCCGGTGACGGGCACACCGAGCAGCACCCGTGGTGGAAGGTGATGTGCCTGACCGGGGTGGACTACTTCTCCAGCCTGGCCTACGTGCCGGCGATCGCCGTCGCCGCCGCCGGGGCCGTCTCGCCGCTGGCCACTCTGCTGATCGTGGCGCTCACCCTGCTCGGCGTGCTGCCGATGTATCGCCGGGTGGCCCGGGAGAGCCCGCACGGCGCCGGCTCGGTCGCGATGCTCGAGCGGCTGCTGCCGTTCTGGCAGGGCAAGCTGTTCGTGCTGGTGCTGCTCGGCTTCGTGGCCACATCGTGGCTGATCACGATCACTCTGTCGGCCGCCGACGCCAGCGTGCACGTGGTCGAGAACCCGTTCTTCCCGTCCTTTCTGCACGGCCACGAGGTCGCGCTGACCGTCGGGCTGCTCCTGCTGCTCGGGTTCGTCTTCCTGCTCGGGTTCAGCGAGGCCGTCAGCGTCGCCATCCCGCTGGTCGCCCTGTTCCTCGGGCTGAACGCGCTCGTGATCGGCGCCGGCCTGGTCGAGATCGTCAACAACGGCGCCGCCTGGTCGGCCTGGACGTCCGCGCTCGGCGACACCGGCAACCTGTTCCAGCCCGCCCTGGTGGCGTTTCCACTGCTGGTGCTGGGGCTCTCCGGGTTCGAGACCGGGGTCAGCATGATGCCGCTGGTCGCCGCGGCGAACCTGGAGCAACGCATCCGCAACAGCCGCCGGCTGCTCACCACGGCCGCCCTGATCATGAGCGTCTACCTGCTCTCGGCCAGCCTGGTCACGACCGTACTCATCCCGGCCGAGGAGTTCGGGCCGGGCGGCGAGGCCAGTGGACGGGCGCTGGCCTGGCTCGCCCATGAGCAGCTGGGCGAGGTCGTCGGTACGGCGTACGACATCAGCACGATCCTGATCCTGTGGTTCGCCGGGGCGTCGGCGATGGCCGGCCTGGTCAACATCGTGCCGCGCTACCTGCCCGGCTACGGCATGGCGCCCGAGTGGGGCCGGGCCGTCCGCCCGGTCGTGCTGGTCTACACCGCGATCAGCGTGGTCATCACGATCGCGTTCGGCGCCGACGTCAACGCGCAGGCCGGCGCGTACGCCACCGGCATCCTGGCCATGATGGTCTCCGGCGCGTTCGCGGTCACCGTGTGGGCGGTCCGCAACCGCAGGCGTGGCGCGACCGCCGGGTTCGCGGTGCTCGCCCTGATTCTCGGGTACGCGCTGGTCGCCAACATCATCGAGAAGCCGGACGGCATCGCCATCTCGGGGCTGTTCATCGCCGGGATCATCGTCGTCTCGCTGATCTCGCGGGTCAGCCGCTCGACCGAGCTGCGGGTGGACAGCATCGAGTTCGACGAGACCGCCCGCCGGTTCATCACCGAGTCGATCGAGCTCGACGGCGCCCTCGACCTGGTCGCCCACCGGCGCCAGACCGGTGACGCCGCCGAGTACCGGTTCAAGGAACGCGAGCAGCGCGGCGACAACCCGGTGCCGGGCGCCAACGACATCCTGTTCCTGGAGATCGACGTGGTCGACCCGTCCGAGTTCAGCAACACCCTGTCCGTACGAGGCATCGACGTCGACGGCTACCGCATCCTGCGTACGGAGGCACCGGCCGCACCCAACGCGATCGCCGCGATCCTGCTCGCCCTGCGCGACGCCACCGGCGTGCGGCCGCACTGCTACTTCGCCTGGGCCGAGGGCAGCCCGCTGGTCCACATGGTCCGCTACTTCCTGCTCGGGCGGGGCGACACCGCCCCGGTCACCCGCGAGATCATCCGCAAGCACGAGCCCGACCAGGCCCGGCGCCCCGGCGTGCACGTGGGGTCCTGACTCACGCACCGGCGCCGCCGACGACCCGTCAGACGCCGGCGCCGCCGTCGACCGGTCAGGCGCCGGCACCGCCGTCGACCGGGACGATGGCGCCGGTGACCATCGCGGCCCGGTCGCTGAGCAGCCACAGGGCCACCTCGGCGACCTCGCGCGGGGTGGCCATCCGGCCCATCGGCGACGAGGCGTTGATGCGGTCGCGGACACCGGGCGTGGCCGCCTCCCACGCCTCGATCATCTCTGTGTCGGTGCCGCCCGGGGTGATGCCGTTGACCCGGATGCCCTGCGCCGCCCAGGTCACCGCCGCGGTCTCGGTGATGCTGTTCAGGGCACGCTTCATGGCCCCGTACGCCGGAAGGGCGGGATTGGCCCGGCGGCTGCCGATGCTCGACGTGTTGACGATCGCGCCGCCCCCGCCGCGCCGCATGAGCTCGGCCTCGGCGGTCATGGCGGTCCAGTGCCCGCGGAAGTTCACCGCGAACTGCTGGTCGATGTCGTCGTCGCTGGTGGTGTCGAGCGGCCCCGGCTGCTGGATCGCCGCGCCGTTGTTGAACGCGCCGTCGAGCCGCCCGTGCCGTTCGCCGGCCCGTTCGACGGCGGCGCGGACGCCGGCCCGGTCGGCCAGGTCGACGGCGACCGCGTCGGCCACCCCGCCCTCGCCCCGGATCTCGGCGACGATCTTGTCGAGAGCGTCGGTGCCGCGGGCGGCCAGCACGACGGCGGCGCCCTCCGCACTGAACAGCCGGGCCGCGGCCGCGCCGATGCCGCGGCTCGCACCGGTGATGAGGACGACCTTGCCGGTGAGCATCTGATTTGTCATGCCCCCACCGTGGCCGCGGGCCCGGTCCTCAGCCAGGCCCAACCAGTACCAGGCTGGCCGCCGCCCGGGCGCGCAGAATGGGGGCCATGGACAAGCAGCAGCTCGGTGACTTCCTGCGCAGCCGGCGCGAGCGGCTCCGGCCCGATGACGCCGGCCCGCGGCGCCGCACCCCCGGGCTGCGCCGTGAGGAGGTGGCGGTGCTCGCGCACATCTCCACCGAGTATTACGTGCGGCTCGAGCAGGGCCGGGCACCCCGGCCATCGAGCGAGGTGCTGGCCGCGATCGCGCAGGCGCTGCGCCTCACCGACGCCGAGTCCGACCACCTGCACCTGCTGGCCGGCACGGCACCACTGCGCACCACATTGCACAGCCGCGACGTCCGCCCGAGCATCCGCACCCTCCTCGATCGCCTGCCACAGACGGCCGGCATGGTGGTCTCGGCGACGTACGAGGTGCTGGCCTGGAACGACCTCATGGCCGCCCTGATGGAGGATTTCGGCGCACTCCCGCCGGCCGGGCGCAACCTGGCCCGCAAGGCGTTTCTCGGCCCGGCGACGCTCTACGGCGTGTCCGACCGCACCGAGTTCCGGCACAACGTCGTG
This sequence comes from Paractinoplanes bogorensis, assembly GCF_018829635.1. GTDB lineage: Bacteria > Actinomycetota > Actinomycetes > Mycobacteriales > Micromonosporaceae > Actinoplanes > Actinoplanes bogorensis. The sequence goes on along the minus strand of NZ_JAHKKG010000008.1, from coordinate 522,026 downwards.
ATGAGCCTGCGCGCCGCCCAGGCCCGCTATCCGGCCGACCCGGCGGTGACCGGCCTGATCACCGAACTACGCGACGGCAGCGCCGACTTCGCCCGCCTCTGGGATCGGCACGACGTGCAGGCCGCCCCCACGTTGACCAAGACGTTCCACCACCCGGTGGTCGGTCCGATCACCGTCGACTGCGACTCGATGACGCTGACCGAGAGCGATCAGCACCTGGTGCTCTACAGCGCGAAATCCGGATCCCCCGCCGCCGAGGCCCTGGCGCTGCTCGGCGTGGTCGGCACCGCGTTCTCCAGATAGGGCAGCAACGCCTCGGGCCGATCGAGCGGAATGATGTGTCCGCAGTCCTCGATGACGTGCCCGGTGAGGTCGTCAGCGATCGGCGTCAACTGCCGATACAGGGTGTCACCGACCGGCCGCGCGCCGATCGCGGTCACCGGCATGGCCAGGCGCCGCGTCCGCAGCTCCGCCGCCAGCTGAGCCGCGGTGACCGGCATCCCGCGATAGTGCTCGAAGGCGCTCCACAGGCTTTCCTTTCCCGCGTACGCGGCCACGAACGCGTCCCGCACCTCCGGGTCGATGCCCCCGCCGTCGTAGGTCCCCGAGCGCAGGAAGAAGTCCAGATACTCCCCCTCGTGCCCCGTCAGCACCGTCTCGGCCAGCCCCGGCACGGCGTGGAAGCCGAACCACCACGGCGGCGTGAACCCGTCCCGCCCCGGCAGCGACGCCTCCATCACGACCAGCCGCCGCACCCGCCCGGGCTGCCGCAGCGCGAGCAGCACCGCCGCCGGCACGCCGAGGTCGAGCGCGACCACCTCGGCCGACTGTTCACCGAGCGCGTCGAGCAGGCGCAGGGCGTCCTCGGCGACCGTGCCCCCGTCGTAGCCCGTGGCCGCGCGTGTGGTGGCCCCCAGTCCCCGCAGGTCCGGTGCGATGACCCGGCGCGTACGGGAAAGCCTCGGAATGACCGCCGACCAGACCTGCCAGGTGTGCGGGAAGCCGTGCAGCAGCAGCATCGCCGGCCCGTCCCCCGCGATCTCGACGTTGACCGTGATTCCGTTCGCCTCGACCAGCTGTTCCATGTCCGCTCCTTGGTAACCATCAGTTACCTGATCACCGTAGGAAACGGTAGGGTCGGCCGGAAGAACGCACTTCCCCGGAAGGTGGTGACCCCGAGGTGACCTCCGCACGCCGCGGTGACCTGTTCGATCCCGCGTGCCCCACCCGCCGGCTGCTCGACCGGGTCGGCAGCAAGTGGGTCGCGATGATCGTGAAGGTGCTGGCCGAGTCGGGCGAGCTCGGCTTCGCCGAGTTGCGGCGGCGCGTGCCCGGCATCTCGCAGAAGATGCTGGCCCAGACGCTGCGCTCGCTGACCGACGACGGCCTGGTCCACCGCCGGGTCGAGCCGTCCGTCCCGCCGCGCGTCTACTACCGACTCACGCCGCTCGGCCGCACCCTCGACGAGCCGCTGGCCGCCCTGCGCGAGTGGGCCGAGCGCCACATGCCCGAGATCGACGGCCTGACCTGACCGACGCCGAAGCCGAGCCCGAAACCGATGACAGCGATCACCGCGGCGGTCGCGTCCCGGCCCAGCCAAACGAGAGCGCGGACAATGCCACGGTCAGCTGCAGCAGCCGCCGCCCTGCTGGGCGGACGATGCCGGCGCGCCGATCACGGTGAGCGGGGTGCGCACCAGGGCCGCCCTCGAGGCCTCCTCGGCCGTGATGCTGTCGGCATCCAGCGGCACGTTGCTCGAGCAGACCCCGGTCTCCGGGAGGTCGAGTTGCACGTCGCGGGCGGCGTCCCAGTCCCCCGCCAGCGCCGCCACGACTGACCGGGCCTGCTCGTAGCCGGTGGCCATCAGGAACGTGGGAGCCCGCCCGTACGACTTGGCGCCGATCGCGTAGTAGCCGGTCTCCGGATGACCGAGCTGGTCCACGCCGTGCGGTGGGACGGTGCCGCAGGAGTGCTCGTTGGGGTCGATCAGCGGTGCGAGGGCGCGGGTCGAGCCCATGATCGGGTCGAGGTCGAGGCGCAGTTCGGCGGCCATGCTGTGGTCGGGGCGGAAGCCGGTCGCCGACACGATCCGGTCGGCCGTGACGGTGCGGGTGCCGTCGGAGACCTCGACCCCGCCGTCCGTGGCGATGACCTTCTGGACGCCGAATCCGGTGAGCAGCGTGATCACGCCGGACTCGACGTGCTCACGGAGCCGGGTGCCGAGCAGGCCGCGGGCGGGCAGTGCGTCGGCCGATCCGCCGCCGTAGGTACGCGCCGGCGACGCCGAGCGGATCGCCCAGGTCACCGTGGTGCCGGGCAGGTCGGCCAGCGCGAGCAGGGTGTTGGCGGCGGAGTGCCCGGCCCCGACGACCAGGATCCGGCGGCCGGCGAAGCGATCCCGGTCACGGCCGAGAACGTCGGGAAGAGCGGTTTCCCCGTACGCCGCCACGTCGCTCTCGCCGTGGGCGGGGATACCGGAGGCGCCGAGCACGTTGGGGGTATGCCAGGTTCCGGAGGCGTCGATGACCGCACGGGCCAGAATGTCGTCGCCCTCGGCGAGCCGGATCAGAAACGGGGTCTCGTTGCGGCCGGACGACCGGAGCCGGTCGAGGCCGAGCCGGGTGATCGCGGTGACGCGGGCGTGGCAGCGCACGTGCGGCTTGAGCGCGGGCAGGTCGGCCAGCGGCTGCAGGTAGTCGGTGGCGAGCTGGGCGCCGGTGGGCAGCTTGTCGTCGTCGGGACGGACCCAGCCGGCGTCGCCGAGCAGCCGGGCCGCAGCGGCGTCGATGTCGTAGCGCCACGGCGAGAACAGACGGACGTGACCCCATTGGCGTAGCGCGGCGGCGGGCTGGTCGCCGGCTTCCAGCACGGTGAAGGCCAGGCCCCGATCGGCGAGGTGGGCGGCAGCGGCCAGGCCGACCGGTCCGGCGCCGATGACGGCGACCGGCAGGGTGTCAAGATGCATGGCTTCCCTTCGGTTTCGATAACCATTGAATCCGATGGCTGTCGAATCCGATGTTGCACGCGGATTCGACGCCTGTCAAACTCGACGGATGTCGAATCCGCGTGCATCGCTACCCGTTCTCGATGGCGAGAGCGACGATTCGTGCTGCCCACCGATGGCCGTGCAGCGCGTGGACGCACCGACCGCGATGAACCTGTCGGTGGCGTTCAAAGCGCTCGGTGACCCGGTCCGGCTGCAGCTGATGTCGATGATCGCCTCTGCCGAGGGCGGGGAGATCTGCGTGTGCGACCTGACCCCCGCGTTCGAGGTGTCCAGTTCGACCATCTCGCACCACCTCAAGACTCTGCGCGAGGCCGGCCTGGTCGACGCCGAACGGCGGGCGAGCTGGGTCTACTACCGGCCGCGGCCGGCGCTGATGCGGCAACTGTCCACGCTGCTCTCACCAGACGCCTGACGCACGCTCGGCCAGGGCTGACCGGCGGGCAGCCCCGCAAGCTCGACCACGCGGTGGCCGAGGACAGCGACGTCATCGTCACGATGGGTTGCGGTGACACCTGCCCCGTCTTTCCCGGCCGGCGCTACGAGGACTGGACGCTCGACGACCCGGCCGGGCTCGACCTCGATGCCGTGCGCCCGATCCGCCCTCGGCGCGCTCATCCTGACCTACGGCCCGGTCTCCGGCGCCCATTTCAACCCGGTCGTGTCCGCCGCCGACTGGTTCCTCGGCCGCCGCGCCGGAACCGGCCTGAGCAGCGCAGACCTCGGCGCGTACGTGATCGCGCAGATCGCCGGGGCGATCGGCGGCTCGATCCTCGCCAACCTCATGTTCGCCTTGCCCGCGGTCACCTGGTCGTCCAAGGACCGCTCCGCCGGCCACCTGTGGCTCGGCGAGGTCGTGGCCACCGCCGGGCTGCTCCTGCTGATCTTCGCCCTCGTGCGCTCCGGTCGCGCCGCTGTCGCCCCGGCCGCGGCCTGGCCATCACACACAGCCGCCGCCCGCCGGAGACGAGGTAGGCTTCCAACTGAAACGTTGGAGTTGGAGGTTGGATGATGGACACTCTCCCTGAGCAGATCGAGATTCCGGCACCGGGCCTGGTGGCGCTGGTGACGGGGGCCAACAGCGGCATCGGCTTCGACATCGCGCGCCTGCTGCTGGAGCACGGCCTGACCGTGTGGATCGGCGCGCGCGACCCGGAGAAGGGCGCGCAGGCCGCGGAAAAACTCGGCGCGGCCGTACGGGTCGTCCAGCTCGACGTCACCGATCCGGCCTCGGCCACCGCGGCGGCGGAGCGGATCGGCGAGCTGGACGTCCTGGTCAACAACGCGGGCGTCAACCCGGGCGGCGAAGACATCTCCGGCACCGGGCTCGAGCAGTTGCGTACGGCGTACGAAACCAATGTCTTCGGTCTTGTCACCGTGACCCAGGCGTTCCTGCCCGCGCTCGGCCGGTCGGCGCACCCCCGCATCGTCAACGTGTCCAGCGGCACCGGCTCGCTGACCTGGAACAGTGGGCCCAACCCGCAGTTCGACTGGGAGCGCGTCCAGGGCGGCGGGATCGCCTACCGCAGCTCCAAGACCGCCGTCAACGCGATCACCCTGCTCACCGCGCAGGCCCTCGGTGACAAGTTCAAGGTCAACGCCCTGGCGCCCGGCCTGCGGCGGACCAATCTGATCGCCGGCATGAACGTGGGCGGTGACCCGGCCGAGGCCGCTCAGGGCGCGATCCGGCTCGCGCTGCTGCCCGACGACGGCCCGACCGGCGCCCTCTGGTCATGGGACGGCACCCGCGCTCCCTGGTGATGAGCTGCTCAGCGGGGGCTCGAAGGTCCAGCCCCGGGCGAGCAGCTCGTCGGTCGCCTCGATGGCGGTGTGCAGGCGCTGCCGGTAGCTCCCGGTCAGATGGTGAACCGGGGCGCCGGTCAGCACCGCGGCGAAACGTTGCGTCATCCAGGCCCGGATGTGCTGCCCGTCGCGCAGGCCGTCGTCGACGAACGGGACGCCGGCGTCATGGGTGAGCAGGTAGAGGTCGGGTTCGCGGACCTGGTCGCGTACGGCGTCCGATGTGTCGCCCAGGTAGCGCTCCTCCCAGATGGTGGTGGCCAGCGCGTCCGTGTCGCCGAAGAGCACCGGCGAGCCGAGCCGGGCCGCCTCGTCCTCGTGGGCGTTCTGGGTGGCGGCGACCTCGGCGAAGTCGGCCCGGTCCCAGGTCACGTCGAAGATCGTGGCCGACGGCCGGACGGATCGCAGGGCCCGGAGTTTGCGCTCGGTCAGTTCGCGGCCGAACTCGGGCACCCATCGGGTCGCCGCCCACACCCCGCCGCGCAGCCGGTAGTGCCGGGCCAGCGCGCGGGCCATGGTGGTGGTGCCGGTCGACTCGGCGCCGACCACGATCACCCGCCGGGCCAGCCAGCCGCGGGCCCCTGGCCCGAGCAGGTGCCAGTGCGCGGGCGGGTCGGCGCGCACGGCCGTCCCCGAGACCGGCACCTGCGCCCGGTCCAGGTCGACGGTCACCGCCTCGGCGTGGAAGCGGTGCGCCAGCTCCTCCCCGTACGCCTCGGACGAGAACACCGCATCCACCCGGTCGGTCCCGGCCGCCTTCCGGAAGATCTCCATGTGCAGTTCCCAGACCGCCGGGTCGGCGTAGTCGACCGGATGGTCGTCGTGCACCCCGACGAAGTCGACGGCCGGCCCGTGCCCGGCCCGCAGCCAGGCCAGCCGTTCGTCCAGCGGGATCGACTCGCGGGTCGACGGCGCGACCACCACGGTGACCCGGTCGCAGGCCGCCTCGGCCGCCGCGATCAGCGCGTGGTGCCCGGCGTGCGGCGGATAGAACTTGCCGACGATCAGCCCGTGCCCGTACCTCATGCGGCCACCGCGGCCCGGTGCGCCGCCCGCCACGACCGGAGACCGAAAATGCACAGGATGAGGAACGCGACGTACAGGATCGCGGTCAGCCACAGATCCTTGTAGCCGTACAGCGGGATGTAGATCAGGTCGGCGGCGATCCAGAGCCACCAGTTCTCGATCAACTTCCGGGTCTGCCCGTACGTCGCCAGCAGCGACAGCGCCGTGGTCAGCGCGTCGGCCAGCGGCACGGTCGACTCGGTCAGCCGGTCCAGGAAGAGCCACAGTCCGGCGGTGAGCAGCACCCCGGCCACGGCCAGCCCGAGCCAGTCGGTCCGGGTCGTGTGCCGCACCACCAGCCGGGAGTGCCGCTCGCCGCCGTGGAGCCAGGCCCACCACCCGTACAGGCCGAGCAGCACGTAGACGATCTGCAGCCCGGCGTCGGCGAACAGACCGGCCGACCAGAACACGACCATCAGCAGCAGGACGTTGAGGATGCCCAGCGGCCAGTTCAGGATGTGCTGGCGGACCAGGAGCCCGACGTTCACCAGCCCGGTGGCGAAGCCGAGCAGCTCGGCCCAGGTGGTCGGGGCTCCGAAGGCGGTGAACGCCGCGCTGGTCAACCAATCGATCATCAGCTCAGCATTCCGGACGGGCAGCGGCCTGTCTCGCCCGTCGCCCAAGGCGCAGGAACTGGTCAAGCTCGGCGCCGAGGTCGTGCAGGCCGACAACTACGACGAGCAGAGTCTGGTCGACGCGTTCGCCGGGGCGTACGGGGCCTATCTGGTCACGGACTTCTGGGCGCACATGTCGGCCGCCCGGGAGCTCGAAGAGGCGGCCAACCTCGTGAACGCGGCCAAGAAGGCGGGTCTGCGGCACGTGATCTGGTCGACGCTGGAGGACACCCGCGATCACATCCCGGTCACCGGTGAGCGGATGCCGACCCTGCAGGACACATACAACGTCCCGCACTTCGACGCCAAGGCGGAGGCGGACGAGTTGTTCCGCGCGGCCGGCGTCCCGGCCACGTTCCTGCGCACCACGTTCTACTGGGAGAACCTGGCCAACGGCTGGGGCGCCACGCGCGACGAGAACGGCGTGCTCACGCTCAGCCTGCCGATGGGCGACAGCCCGCTGGCCGGCATCGCGGTCGGTGACATCGGCCGGACCGCGTACGGCATCTTCCAGGCCGGCCCGGAGTACGTCGGCCGGACCGTGCACATCGCCGGCGAGCACCTGACCGGCGAGCAGATCGCGGCCGGGCTGTCGCGGGCCGTCGGCGAGCCGGTCGTCTACCGTCCGCTGACTCACGACGCGTACCGGGCGCTCGGCTTCCCCGGCGCCGACGAGGCGGGCAACATGCTGCAGTACTACACCGAGTTCGCCGACTACTTCACCGGCGTCCGTGACCTGGCGGCGGTCCGCGAGCTCAACCCCGGGCTGCAGACCTTCGACCAGTGGCTCGACGGTAACGGCCACACCATCCCGCGGAACTAGGATCTTGGCGAGGACCCGACTGCCAAGAGCTGAAGGATGCGTGCGCCTGTGCTGACCGATCTCGCCCCCGAGCAACTGGCCACCTATCGCAGCGCGCAGTCGGCGCCCGCGGACTTCGACGACTTCTGGGCCGCGACCCTGGCCGACGCGGGGACACACGATTTGGACGTACGGCTGCAGGAAGTCCCCACCGGGCTGACCACCATCACGACGTACGACGTGACCTTCCGCGGTTTCGGCGGCCAGGACGTACGCGCGTGGCTGCGGCTCCCGGTGGGCGCGACCGGTCCGCTGCCGGCGGTGGTGCAGTACGTCGGCTACGGCGGTGGGCGCGGACACGCCCTGGAGAACCTGCTGTGGGCGTCGGCCGGGTTCGCGCACCTGCAGATGGACACCCGCGGGCAGGGGTCGGGCTGGAGTCTCGGCGCCACGCCGGACGACGCCCCGTCGCCGCCGCAGGTGCCCGGGGTGCTGACCCGCGGGATCCTCGAGCCGGCCGGTTACTACTACCGGAGGCTTTTCACCGATGCCGTACGGGCGGTGGACGTGGCCCGGGGTGTGCCCGAGGTCGACGCCGACCGGGTCGCGGTGCTCGGCGGCAGCCAGGGCGGGGGCATCTCGCTCGCCGTGGCCGGGCTGCGGTCCGACCTGGCCGGGGTGGTGGCGTTCGTGCCGTTCCTGTGCGACTTCCCGCGCGCGGTCCGGGTCACCGACGCGTACCCGTACCGGGAGATCATCGATTATCTGAAGGTGCACCGCGGCCGGCAGGAGCAGGTGTTCCGCACGCTGGCCTACTTCGACGGCGTCAACTTCGCGGCGCGGGCCGCGGCGCCGGCGCTCTTCTCGGCCGCGCTGCGCGACCCGGTCTGCCCGCCATCCACTGTGTACGGAGCGTTCCACGCGTACGCCGGCCCGACCGAGATGGCCGTGTGGGAGTACAACGGCCACGAGGGCGGCGGCATCCTGGACGAGGAGAGGGCGCTCGGGTTCCTGCGAGCAGTGCTCGCCGGTCGGTAAACTGGCGGGGTGGCCTGGGACACCGAAGGAACGCGTCGACGGCTGCGCGAGGCCGCCCTGGCCGAGTTCGCCGCGCACGGGCTGGAGGGCACGAAGGTCGAGGCCATCGCGTCGCGGGCCGGGGTGAACAAGGAACGCCTCTACAGCTACTTCGGCGACAAGCGCGCGCTGTGGGATCTGGTGCTCGCGACCGAGTTGGAACGCCTGGCCGCCGCGGTCAAGCTCACCGGGGCCGGCCTCGACGACATCGGTGAGTTCGCCGGCGCCACCTTCGACTACCACGCCGAGCACCCGGAGCTGGGCCGTCTGCTGCAGTGGGAGGGCCTGCAGGCGGGCCCGGCCGCCGATGTGCAGAGCCGCACGGCGCACTACCGGGAGAAGGTGGCGCGCATGGCCGGCGCGCTCGACACCGGCCTGGAGCCGGCCCACCTGGTTTTCGCCCTGATCGCCCTCGCCGCGTGGTGGCAGACCGTGCCCCAGCTGGCCGAGATGATCACCGGTGCCGGCCCGGACGATCAGACGGAGCGGGCGGCCCGCCGCGCCTTCGTGGTCGAAGCAGCGCGCCGCCTCGCGTCGCCTAGGTGATCACGCGGTAGCACCGCGAGGGTTGGCGCAGTGCAGCAGCGGCTGCCCGCTCAGGTAGCGCCCGGCATCGGCGGCCACCAGGCGGGCCGCGTTGGCCGCGGTCTGTTTGCTGGCCCCGGCCAGGTGCGGGGTCAGCACGACGTGCGGGGTGCTGAGCAGCCGCGAACCGGCCGGGATCGGCTCGGACGGGAAGACGTCGAACGCCGCGCCGTACAGGTGGCCGGAATCCAGGGCGTCGCACACCGCGTCGTAGTCGAGCAGGGATCCGCGGGCGCAGTTGACCAGCACGGCGTCCGGGGGCAGGGCGGCGATCTGCGCGGCCCCGATCATGCCGGCCGTCTCGGCCGTCACGCGGGCGTGCAGCGAGACGATCTGCGAGCGGCTCAGCAGTTCGTCCAGGCCGACCAGTTCCTCGACCAGATCCGGTTTCACGTACGGGTCGTGGACGATCACCTCCGCCCCGAGCCCCCGCAGCATGCGGGCGACCAGGCTGCCGATCGCGCCGTAGCCGACCAGGCCGACTGTGCTCCCGGCGAGTTCCGGGCCCACCCGGTCGTACTCGTAGTAGTCGCCACGCCAGGTGCCGGCGGTCAGGTCGGCGTGGGTCTCCGGGATCCGGCGCAGGGCGGCCAGGATCATGCCGACGGTGTGTTCGGCCGTGGCCTGCGCGTTGCGGCCGGGGGCATAGGTCACCGCGACGCCATGACGGGTCGCCGCCTCGAGGTTGGCGTTGACCGGGCCGCCGCGGCTGATGCCGAACAGCTTCAGGCCGGGGGCCGACGCCAGGATCCGCTCGGTCAGCGGCGCCATCTGGGTCAGGCAGATCTCGGCGCCGTCCAGGGCTTCGATGAGCTGTTCCTCGGTGCCGGAGGCCTCGTCCACCTCGGCCACCCGGCCGAACGGGACGGACGGCCAGGGCAGCGAGATCTCCCGGATGTCGAGGTCGGCGGTGGTCGCGCGCCCCAGGGCGGCGATCAGCAGACGGTTGAGGACGAAGTCGTCGCCGGCGACGAGTACACGGACAGACATGGTTCTCCTAGGAGGTCCGGTCGAGCGGGGCGTTGAACTCCAGGACGGAGAACTGGCCGTCGCGAAGTTCGACCTCGGTGAGGCTGCAGTTGCGGACGAACGGGAACAGGCGGCGGTACTCACGCAGCGGGATGCCGAGGATCTGGCACAGCGCGAGCCGGATGGCGGTGGTGTGCGCGACGATCAGGACCCGTCCGTCCGGGTGCTGCTTGGCGATGTCGGCCAGACATCCGGTGAAGCGGTCGGCGGCTTCGGCGGGGTGCTCACCGCCGGGCAGGTGGCGGTCCACCGGATCGGCGCGGAACGCGTGCAGCGCCTCCGGGAACTGTTCGGCCATCTCGGCCGACGTGAGCCCCTCGGCATCGCCGAAGTCGAGTTCCCGCAGCCGGGCGTCGATCTGGAGTTCCTTGCCGCCGGCCTCGGCGCACAGGCTCGCGGTCAGCCGGGCCCGGGACAGCGTCGACGCCCAGATCGCGTCGAGACCGGCCGTACGCGACCACTCCGCGAGCTGGCGGGCCTGGTCCCAGCCGCGGTCGGTCAGCGCCACGTCGCTCGTCCCGGCGTATCTGTTCTCGTGGTGCCACACCGTCTCGCCGTGCCGGACCAGAACCAGTCGGGTCATCGTGTCGTCCTCTCGTGTGCATGTGCTGCGAGGCCCTCGGCGAGCCAGCCGCGCTTGTCCAGTTCCTCGACGAACCGCAGGTACGGTTCGTCGAACCGGCCGGTCGCGGTGGCTCGCGGCTCGATGACCTGCCGGATGCGGACCATCGCGGCGGTGTTCTCCCCGCCCGCGGCCAGGACGGCCATGCCCAGGGCGGACTCGGCGTTCTCGGGCACGCTGACGGGACGGTGCAGGATGTCGGCCCGCAACTGGTTCCAGTACGCGTTGCGGGTGGCGCCGCCGGTGATCACGTAGTCGCCGTCGACCGGTGCGCCCAGCTGATCGAGGTAGTCGACGCAGAGCCGTTCCAGGAAGGCGACGCCCTGCAGCACGGCCGCGTAGCCTTCGGCGTCGTCGCGCGGGATGCCGATGCAGAATCCCCGGGCCTGCGGCGCGACGAAGGGGAAGCGTTCGCCCGAACCGGCCAGCGGGTATGCCACCACGCCGGCCGGCTCGTAGTCGAGCGCCTGCCGGTCCAGCTCGGCGAGGTCGCGCCCGGCGTAGTCGCGGGCGATGATGCCGGCACCGGTGCTGGAGGCGCCGCCCGGCAGCCAGTCCCCGTTGGGCGCCTTGTGCGAATAGACCACCGCGGACGGATCCCGGATGAGATCCCGGGTGACGCCCTTGAGCACCAGGGTGGTGCCCAGCACCGAGTTCCAGTCGCCCGGCCGCCGCACACCCGCGCCGAGCTGCGCCGCGCAGCCGTCGGTCATCCCGGCGATCACCGGTGTGCCGGCCGGGATGCCCGTCGCCGCGCTCGCCGCCGCACACACCGTGCCGAGCGTGCTCCCGCTGCGGACCAGCCCGGGCAGCAGATGCGACGGCACGCCGAGCTCGTCCAGCACCGCGGACGGCCAGTTCTCGTCGATCAGGTCGGCGCCGGTCTTGAGCGCGTTGCTGAGGTCGGCCGCGACCTCGTGGCCGACCAGGCGCCGGTTGACGAAGTCGTTCTGGTGGGTCAGACGAGCTTGCGGTACGACATCGGCGTGCTCGCGCAGCAGCCACAGCACCTTGGGCAGGGCCCACGACGGTTGCATCCGGCCGTAGCCGAGCTTGGCCCAGACCGCGACGCCGGCCTCGTTGACCCGGTCGGCGTCGGCGCGCGTGTCGTCGTACATGAGCGCCGGGGTCAGGGCTCGGCCGCCGGCATCGGTGAGCAGGACCGTGCCGGAGGTGGCGTCGACAGCCACACCGCCGACCGGGTGGCCGGCGAGCCCCGCGAGTGCTTCCCGGCAGGCGGCCGCGGTCGCCGACCACCACTGTTCCGGGTCCTGCTCGTGCCGGGGACCGTCACGCCGACTGGTCAGCCGCTGCACGGCCGAGCCGAGCACCGTGCCGTCCCGGTCCACGGCCAGGGCCCGGACGCTCTGGGTGCCGAGATCCAGGCCCAGCCAGACCGGTTCCGTCATGCTCGTCCTCCCGGAGCAGGGGTGAGGCGGGAGCGCCGGCTCGCCAGGCGGGGGCCCGCGGCCGAGACGGTCGCCCGCAGGCTGACGAAATCGGCCAGGAGTTCCGCGTAGAACCCGGTGGCGGCCGGGTCGGGCCGGAACGTGTCGCGATTGCCGACGTGCCGGGCGGCCGCGGCCTCCAGGGTCGGCTCGGCGCCGGTGGCGACCGCGGCGACCAGGAAGGCGCCCCGGGCCCCGGCCTCGGTGTCGGCCGAGCGCAGCACCGGCACGCCGGTGATGTCGGCGATCAGTTGCAGCCATCCGGAGCTGGCCGCTCCCCCGCCGCAGACCCGCAGCTCGCTCGGCCGGGTGCGGGACGCCGCGAGGCAGTCCGCCACGACCAGGGTGAGTCCTTCCAGGACGGCCCGGGCGACCTGCTCGCGGCCGTGGCCGGAGGACAGTCCGAGCAGCGTGCCGCGGGCCAGCGGGTCGAGGAACGGCGCCCGTTCCCCGGCCGGTGACAGGTAGGGCAGGAAGACCAGCCCGGCGGCGCCGGGGGTCCCGCGCAGGGCCAGGTCGATGAACTCGGCGGGCTCGTCGAGGGCCAGCATCTCGCAGGCCCACTGCACGACCTCGCCGCCGGCCAGGCTGGGGAAGGCCCGCAGGTAGCGGTCGCTGAGGGCGATGGTCAGTCCGGCCGCCTCGCCGTCGAGCTCCGGTCCGGTGGTCATCACCTCGGTGCACAGGGTGGTCCCGAGGATGCTGCAGGCCTGGCCCGCGGCGACGGCACCGGCGCCGATGGCGGTCGCGACGATGTCGTACGGGCCCATCACCACCGGGGTTCCCGGAGCCAGCCCGGTGCGCTCGGCCGCCGCGGCGCTGAGACCGGCGACCCGGCCCTGGTCGCGGCGGATCTCCGGCAGGAGCCGTTCGGCCCAGTCCAGGTCGTACATGCGCAGCAGTTGCGGGGCGTACGCGCGGGACCGGATGTCGAGGAACGGCGCCGACGCGTCGGACTCGTCGGCCGCCAGTTCGCCGGTCATCCGCTGGAAGATCCAGCCACCGCAGGTCAGCGCCGTCGCCGACCGTTCGACACGCTCCGGGTCGTGGCGCCGTAGCCAGGCCAGGATCGCGTTGGGCAGGCCGGCGAACGTCAGGGATCCGTTGACGGCGAACGCCCGCTCGAGAACGCCCTGCTGCGCCCACTCGTCGACGACGCCGACGGCGCGGGCGTCGTTCCAGAGGATCGCCGGACCGGTCGGCTCGCCGTCCGGGCCGACCAGCCAGCATCCGTCGCCCTGGGCGGTGACGGCCACGTGGGCCACCGGAGCGTCCAGCTTGCGGACGACCTCGCGGACGCCGCCGGCCACCGCGTCCCAGACCTCGGCCATGTCCTGCTCGGCCCAGCCCGCCACCGGGTGCCGCACGGTGGCCGGCCGGCGGACGACCACCGCCTCGGCACCGTCGTCGGCATATCCGACGGCTTTGATCATCGTCGTTCCGACGTCCACACACACGACCGCCACGACTGTCCCCTCACGCCCGTCCGGACGACTTGCGCGACCGGCGCGCCACCGAGTCGAGCGTCACCGCCAGCAGCAGCACCGCGCCGGTGACCATGAAGCGGTAGGACGAGTCCAGGTTGAGCAGCGTGAGCCCGCTGCTGATGGCCTGGATGACCAGGATGCCGAGCAGCGCGGCGAACGCGGTGCCGCGCCCGCCGAACAGGCTGGTGCCGCCGATGACCGCGGCGGCGATGGCGTTGAGGTTGACGTCGCCGCCACCGGTGCTCTGGTTGGCGGCGGCGAGCCGGGCCGCGGCCAGCACCCCGCCGACCGCGGCGAGCGAGGTGCACAGCATGAACACCGAGGTGTAGACCATCCGGACGTTGATGCCGGCGCGGCGGGCCGCCTCGACGTTGCCGCCGACCGCGTACACCGACTTGCCCCACCTGGTGCGGGACAGCGCGTAGTGCAGCACCAGGATCAGGGCGATGAAGAAGACGAACATCCAGCCGACGCCGCGGGTGCGGTTGAGATACCAGACGGCGAAACCCAGACCGACCAGCAGCAGGACGCTCCGGGCGGCGAGGGCCTGGACCGAGCGGTCGGAGAGGCCGGCCTTCCGGCGCGTACGGGCGTGGGCGTACCCGCTGAGGAACAGGGCGACCGCGGCCACGACCACCAGGGCGTACGCGAGCCAGCCGGGCAGGAAGGCGAGCTGGGCGAAGCGGACCAGCCCCGAGTCGAACGGCAGGTTGACCGAGCCGATCGGGCCGAGCACCTTGAGCTGCAGGCCGACGAACGCGAGCAGTCCGGCCAGGGTGATCACGAAGCTGGGCACGCCGAACCGGTTGAACATCTGCGCGTAGACCCAGCCGATCAGGCTGCCCAGGGCGACCGCGGCCAGGATCGCCACGACGACCGGCAGTCCCTGGTCGACGAACAGGATCGCCACCGCCGCCGAGGCCAGGCCGCTGATCGAGCCGACCGACAGATCGATCTCGCCGACCAGCAGGACGCAGACCACGCCGAGGGCGATGACCCCGACCGGCACGCACTCCAGCAGCAGGTTCACCAGGTTGGTGCTGGACAGGAAGATCGGGTTGAGGATCTGCAGCACCGTCGAGATGACCACCAGACCGGCCACCACGGGCAGAAGACCGAGTTCCCCACCCCGTACGCGGTCGAGCAGTGCCCGCACGGAGCCCGCGACGCCGTCGGACTGGCGCAGGCGTTCGTCCTGCAGATCGGTGGCCGTCGAGCGAGGAGCGGTGTCGGTGTCGGTCATGACTGGCCCTTCTCGGTCGCACCGCGGCGGCCGGCGCGCTGGGTGACCACGTTGTCGTGGGCGCCGGTGATCGCGGCGATGATGTCCTCGGAGGACACGTCGCCGGTGGCGAAGACGCCGTTGTTGCGGCCCAGCCGCAGCACCACGACGGTGTCGGCGACGGCCCGCACGTCGGCCATGTTGTGGCTGATCATGATCACGCCGTGGCCGTTCTCGCGGAGCCGCTCGATCAGGTTGAGCACCTCGGCGGTCTGCGCGACGCCGAGAGCGGCGGTCGGCTCGTCGAGCACGATGATCTTCGGGTCGCCGAGCAGGGACCGGGCGATGGCGACGGTCTGGCGCTGACCGCCGGACAGCGAGGCGACGGGGATCCGTACGGTGGGAATCTTCGCGGACAACTGCCGCAGCAGCTCCCACGAGCGGACCTCCATGGCCACGTCGTCGAGCCGCAGCGCGCGCAACTCCTGGCCCAGGAAGAGGTTGTCGATCACGTTGAGGTTCTCGCAGAGCGCCAGGTCCTGAAAGACGGTGGCGATGCCGAGGTGGCGGGCCGCGGCCGGCGAGCCGATCTGCACCGGCTGCGACTCGAAGGTGATCGTCCCGGTGTCGGCCGTGTGCACGCCGGAGAGGATCTTGACGAGGGTGGACTTGCCGGCGCCGTTGTCGCCGACCACGGCGACCACCTCACCGGCCGACACGTCGAGGTCGACCTCGGTGAGCGCGGCCACGGCACCGAAGTTCTTGCTGATGCCACGCAGGGAGAGGACGGGGTCAGCCATGGTTGCCTCCGATCTGGTTCGGGCGCCCTGCGCCGGCGGTGGACGGCGCAGGGCGACGGTGGCCGGTCAGCTGATGCCGAGCTTGGTGCAGCCGGCGGCGTATTCCGCGGTGCAGACGTCGGCCGGCTTGAACGGTGCGTCCGGGCCGGTGAGCAGGTCCTTGACGTTCTCCTGCGTGATGACCGTCGGCGTGAACAGCTCGGACGGGGTGTCGAACAGGGTTGTCTTGGCCGCCGGCGGGCTGCCCTGGACGAACTTGTAGGCGACGTCGGCGGCCGCCTCGGCGACCGTCTTGATCGGCTTGGAGATGGTGTTGTACTGATCTCCGGCGATGATCCGCTGGACGGCGGCCAGTTCGGCGTCGTTCCCGGTGACCGGCGGCACCTCGACCCCGGCCGCCTTGAACGCGGCGATGGTGCCACCGCCGGTGCCGTCGTTGGCCGCGACCACGCCGGCGATCTTGCCGGGGAACTTGGTGATCTGACCGGTCACCCACTCCTGCGCCTTGGGCGGCTGCCAGCCGGGGGTGTCGAACTCGGCCAGCAGCGGGAATCCGCTGGTGTCGACGGCGCTGTGCACGCCCTTCTTGATCAGGCCGGCCGCGGCGTCGGTGGGTGAGCCGTTGACCTGCAGCAGACCGCCGGTGGCCTTGTCCGCCTTGAGCTTGTCGACCAGCGACTGCGCGATCAGCGAGCCGATCTTCTCGTTGTCGAACGACACGTAGTAGTCGGCCTTGGCCTGCGGGATCGGCCGGTCGTAGGCGATGATCGGCACCTTCTGGGCCTGGGCCGCCTGCACGATGGTGGCCGCGGCGGCCGAGTCGACCGGGTCGATGACGATCGCCTTGGCGCCCTGGGCGAGCACCGAGTTGGCCTGCTGTTGCTGCTTGGCGGCGTCGGCCCCGGCGTTCTGATAGAGCACTTCACAGTCGGGGCAGAGCTGGGCGATCTTCGCTTTGAACAGCGGGGCGTCGAACAGCTCGTACCGGGTCGACGCGATGTCGGGCATCAGAAATGCGATCTTGGCCTTGGTGGCGTCGCCGCCGCTGCCGGCTGCGGAGTCATCCGTTGAGGCGCAGCCACCCGCCGTCACCACGGCGAGGACGGCACTCGCGGTGGCGGCCAGGGCCCTCAGACGAACCTTCTTCATGCGTTCTCCTCGATGGGTGGCGTCCGTGCGGCTCGGGGGACTCACCGCGCGGCCGATGTGGGGAACTTAACATCGAGCGACTCATACACGTCAAGACCTGACCGCTAACTCACGGGAAATTCTGTGAAGTTCACGTTAGAAAAGCCGTCAGGCGTCCGTTAAGATGGACATAGCATGCCAAGATGGGGGTGTTAAGTCGCTGTTATCGAAGAGAAGATCGACGACGCGTTCACGCACCCTCGTCCGGCCGCGGCCACGCCGGGCCCTAGGCTGTGGCGGGGAGGAAAGGGCCGGCGGCGTGAGGGGAGAAGCTGTGACGACCGACGACGCGTCCCTCGACGTCGACCTGACCGCCGGGCAGAATGCGCCCCGCGAACGCCGCGAGCAGATCCGCAAGCTGGTGGTCGACGAGGGTTTCGTCCGCATCGAAGAACTCGCCGAGACCTACAACGTCAGCATCATGACGATCCACCGTGACCTCGACGCGCTGCAGAGCGAGGGCTGGCTGCGCAAGGTGCGCGGCGGCGCGACCGCCCGGCCGTCGGCGCAATATCACGGCGATGTCCGCCACCGCACCGAGGCGATGGCGGACATCAAGCAACTCCTGGCCCGGACCGCGCTCGATCTGGTCGAGCCCGGGCAGTCGGTCATGGTCGACGAGAGCACCACCGGGCTGGCCCTGGCCGAACTGCTCCCCGGCAAGAGCCCGCTCACCGTGATCAGCAACTTCCTGGCCATCGTCAAGCTGCTGGCCGGCGAACCGGGCATCGACCTGATCGCGCTCGGCGGCGCCTACTACCCCGCGTACGACGCCTTCCTCGGCATGCGCACCAACGAGGCGATCCGCTCCCTGCGGGCCGACATCCTGTTCATGTCGACGACGGCCGTGACCGACGGCCACTGCTACCACCAGTCGCAGGAGACGGTGGCGGTCAAGCGGGCCCTGATGGAGGCCTCGACCCGCCGGATCCTGCTGATCGACCACACCAAGTTCAGCAAGAGCGGGCTCTACCAGCTCGCCCCGCTGACCGCGTTCGACCTGGTGATCGTCGACGCGGACACCGACCCCGCCATCCTCGCCTCGATGCGGACGGCCGGGGTGCCGTTCCAGGTCGCTGGTCGTCCGTCAGCCGCCGAGGACGGCGGCGTCGCGTCCCGGGGCTCCTGAATGGTCTTCACCGAAGCCGAGCTCCCCGCTCTGTGCGACAAGGTCGCATCGCGCGACCACCGGCTGCGATTCGTCATCGACGAATTCGGCTACCCGCCGTTCTGGAGCCGCCCCAACACCTTCGAGTCGTTCGTCTGGTTCATCCTCGAACAGCAGGTCTCCCTGGCCTCGGCCAAGGCCGCACTGGAGAAATTGCGCGAGCGGGTCACCCTCATCACGCCGGAGAACGTGCTGGCGTTGAGCGACGACGAGTTGCGGGCTGCCTATTTCAGCCGGCAGAAGATCGGCTACGTTCGTGGCCTGGCGCGGGAGATCGCCGACGGCGACCTCGACCTCACGAGTCTGGAGAACCTGCCGGACGCCGCCATCCGGGAACGCCTGGTCCGGCTGAAGGGCGTCGGCAACTGGACGGTCGACGTCTATCTGATCCTGGCCCTGCACCGTGCCGACGTCTTCCCGGCCGGCGACCTGGCCGTCATCAACGGACTCAAGCAACTGCGAGAGCTTCCGAAGGCGACGACCCCCGACGCGGTGCAGGCCACGGCTCAGCAGTGGGCGCCCTATCGCACCATCGGCACCCTGGTGACCTGGCACTACTACTTGTCACGCAAGCTGCCGCCCGGAGCCGGAACGCGGTTCTAGGCGTCGCCGCGGTGCCGGCCCATGACCGCGTAGAGCTGCGGGTCCCGCGCGCGCAGCACGAAGGCCGAGAGCACCCCGGCGACGGCCGCGACCACGATGAGCGCCGGCAGCAGCCAGCTCAGCACGCTGTCCTCGTTGCCGATGAGCAGGCCGAACTGGGAGGCCGCGTAGATCGCCACCGCCGCGGTCGCGATCCCGCCGGCCGTGGGGGCGACGAACGTACGCAGGCGGTTGTGGTCGAGGTCGGGGTGCCGCAGGAAGAACGCGACCACGGCGAACGAGGCCAGCGCCATCAGGGTGATGATGGCCAGGGTGCCGAGCTGGGTGAGCCAGGTGAACAGGGCCAGCACCGGGTCCTGACCGGTGATCGCGAAGATCGCCACGATGACCACGGCGAGTGCGGTCTGGCTGATCGAGCCGGCGTGCGGGCTCAGGTGGACCTTGTGGGTGCGGCCGAGGCGCTCGGGCACCAGTCCCTCGCGGCCGAGGGCGAACAGGTAGCGCGCGACCGCGTTGTGGAAGGCCAGCAGGGCGGCGAAGACGCTGGTGGCGAACAGCAACGTCATGATCGTGGTGAGTGCGCCGCCGATGTAGGTGTCGCTCAGCACGAACAGGAAAGCGGTCGGGTCGGGCTTGAGATCGCCGAGAAAACCGACCAGCGAGTCCGGGCCCTGGCCGTTGACCATGAGCCAGGTGGTGACCGAATAGAACAGGCCGATCGTCAGCACGGCGACGTAGGTGGCACGAGGGACCGTACGGCGAGGGTCTCTGGCTTCCTCGCTGTAGATGGTCGTCGCCTCGAAGCCGATGAACGAGGCCGCGTTGAACAGCAGCGCGATGGCCAGTGAGCCGGAGGTCAGGGCACTCCAGCTGAACGGCTCGAGGGTCAGTGGGGCCCCGCCGCCCTGGCCGCCCTTGACCGCGATGGCGACGTCGAGGATGAGCACGATCAGGAACTCGGCGGCGACCAGCACGGACAGCACCTTGACGGACAGGTCGACCTGCCGGTAGCCGAGCACCGCGATCACCGCCATCGCGATGAGGGTGACCAGCCACCAGGGCAGGTCCCAGCCGAACTGGTCGGCCAGGAAGCCGGTGGCGGCCGCGCCGAACAGGCCGTAGAGCCCGATCTGCATGGCGTTGTAGCCGAGCAGCGCGATCCACGCGGCCGCACCGCCGGCCGGTTGGCGCAGACCCCGGGAGACGTAGCTGTAGAAGGCGCCGGTGCTGGTGTGGTGGCGGGCCATCGCCGTGTAGCCGACCGAGAACACGAGCAGGAGCAGGCTGATCAGCACGTACGCGGCGGGGATGCCGGCTCCGTTGCCGAGCAGCATGGCGACGGGGGCACCGCCGGCCATCGCGGTCAGCGGCGCGGCGGCGGAGATGACGAAGAAGGAGATCCCGAGGACGCCCAGGCTGCCCCGGCGCAGGTGGTGCGCCTCTCGCCGTTCGGCGGTGCTCGACTGCTCGGCTTGGCTCATGGGCCCGTTCCTTTGTCGAGAAGATCGTTTGGGTACGAACGTTTGAGGCGGAACGATAGGACGGCGCGCACCGGCACACAAGGCCCCGGCGCGAACTTTCGCAGGTGACGGCCAGTCGATCCCGGCCTCTTGCGCGGCCTGCCCGCCACTCGTATCGTTCGGACCCGAACGACTTTCCGCCGAAGCCGGAGGAGGCAGCCATGACGCAGCCCGACATCGTCCCCCTCGACGCGGTCGACCTCGCCGACTACGACCGCTTCCAGCAGAACCTCGGCTGGGCCCAGTTCGACACGCTGCGCCGGGAGGACCCGGTGCACTGGAACCCCGAGCCCACCCCCAACCGCGGCTTCTGGGCGGTCACCCGGTACGAAGACATCTGGGCGGTCGACCGCGACACCGAGACCTTCACCTCGGAGCAGTTCGTCGGCCTGGAGGAGGTCGACGACGACCTGCGCGACATCCGCCGCTCGATCCTCGAGACCGACGGCCAGCGGCACCTCGCGCTGCGGCAGCTGATCGCCCGCGAGTTCAGCCCGCGCAACCTGATGAAGAACTACGAGGGCTTCCTGCGCGAGCTGACCCGCCGGACGGTCGACGAGGCGCTGTCGGCCGGCGAGTTCGACTTCGTGCAGCGGGTCAGCGCCGATTTCCCGATCCAGGTGCTGGCCCGGCTGCTCGACGTGCCGCGCGAGGACACCGGGCAGCTGATCGCCTGGGGCAACGAGATGGTCGGCAACACCGACCCCGACTACACCGAGCACCAGTTCGACTCGCCGGAGAGCGAGAAGTACAAGCACCTGCCGTTCCGCTCCCCCACCACCCAGGACGTCTTCGACTACGGCCGGGCCCTGCGGGACCGCCGCCGCGGCGGGGACGGCACCGACCTGGTCAGCCAGCTCGCCAACAAGATGCCCACCGACGGCGTGCCGCTCAGCGACCGCGACTTCGACAACTACTTCCTGCTGCTGGTGATCGCGGGCAACGAGACCACCCGCCACGCGATCAGCAACGCGATGCTGGCCCTGATCGACCAGCCCGACCAGCTGCGCCGGCTGCAGGACGACCCGGCGCTGATCGCCTCCGGCCTGGAGGAACTGCTGCGCTGGGCGTCACCGGTCTACCACTTCCGGCGTACGGCCACCCGCGACACCGAACTCGGCGGCAAGTCCATCAAGGCGGGCGACAAGGTCGTCATGTGGTTCGCCTCGGGCAACCGCGACGAGACCGTGTTCGAAGACCCGTACCGCCTCGACGTGACCCGCCCGAACGTCGATCACCTGACCTTCGGCAAGGGCAGCCCGCACCTGTGCATGGGCAACGCGCTGGCCCGCATGGAGATCCGGCTGATGTTCGAGGAGCTGCTGCCCCGGGTGCGCGACATCGAGCTGGCCGGCGACGTGACCCGGGTCCGCTCGAACTTCGTCAACGGCATCAAGAAGTTCCCGGTGGCGGTGAAGGTCCGATGACGGTCGACACCGTCGTCCGCGAGTTCGAGGCCGATCTGGTGGTACGCAAGGCCGAACAGGTCGCCGACGGCGTCGTCGCGCTGACCCTCGGCCGCCCGGGCGGCGGCACCCTGCCCGGCTGGACGCCGGGCGCCCACATCGACCTGATCCTCGACGACGACTTCACCCGGCAGTACTCGCTGTGCGGGCACACCGGCGACACCGACGCGTGGCGGGTCGCCGTGCTGCACGCCCCGGACAGCCGCGGCGGCTCGACCCGGGTGCACCAACTGGGCGAGGGCAGCACCGTCCGCGCCCGCGGCCCCCGCAACCACTTCCCGGTCGTCTCGTCGAAGCGCTACCTGTTCGTCGGCGGTGGCATCGGCATCACCCCGCTGCTCGCGATGATC
Organism: Paractinoplanes bogorensis; assembly: GCF_018829635.1. GTDB lineage: Bacteria > Actinomycetota > Actinomycetes > Mycobacteriales > Micromonosporaceae > Actinoplanes > Actinoplanes bogorensis. Next base: position 500,176 of record NZ_JAHKKG010000008.1, on the reverse strand, counting down.
TACGAGGTCGACGCGGCCGGCGCCGACTGGGAGCTGCACTACGGCGGGCGGCAGCGCCGGTCCATGGCCTTCGCCGACGAGCTGGCCCGCTTCGGCGACCGCGTCCACCTGGTGCCCGAGGACGAGCTGGGCCGGCTCGACCTGGCCGCCATCCTGCGCCCCCGCGCCGGCACCCTGGTCTATGCCTGCGGTCCCGAGGGACTGCTGAGCGCGGTCGAGCAGCTCTGTGCGCCGTGGCCGCCCGGCAGCCTGCACCTGGAGCGCTTCAGTGCACGCGCGACGGAACCGGAACCGGGCGGCGACAGCTCGTTCGAGGTCGTCCTGCAGCACTCGGGCCGCACGGTCACGGTGCCGCCGGACCGGTCGATCTTCGAGACCGTCCGCGCGGCCGGGGTCAGCGTGCTCGGCTCCTGCCTCGAGGGCATCTGCGGCACCTGCGAGACCGAGGTGGTCGACGGCGAGGTCGACCACCGGGACTCGGTGCTCGACGAGGACGAACGCGCCGCCGGCGAAGTGATGATGATCTGCGTGTCCCGCTGCCGCGGCGCGCGCCTGACGCTCGCGCTGTAGGAGGACGGGACCGACCATGTATCCCACCCACTGCTGGTACGTCGCCGCGACCGGTGCCGAGGTCACCGATGTGCCGCTCGGCCGGCGCGCGCTCGGCCAGGGCCTGGCGCTCTACCGCACGCCCGCGGGCCGGGTGGTGGCGCTCGAGGACCGCGACGCCCACGCCCCGTACCCGCTGAGCCTCGGCCATCTGGACGGCGAGCTGATCGTCTCGGCGTACTCGGGCTTCGCCTATGACCCCGACGGCCGGTGCGTCCGGGTGCCGACCCAGCCCGAGGTCCCGTACGGGGCCGGGGTGCGCGCCTTCCCGGTGGTCGAGCAGGACGGCCTGGTCTGGGTCTGGTTCGCCGGGGCCGGCCTGGCCGGGCTACGCCATCCGCCGCGGACGCCCTGGCTGGCCGACGACGCGTGGAGCACGTTCGGCGACGAGTGGACCACCGGCGCCGGCGCCCTGCTGCTGCACGAGAACTTCGCCGACATCACCCACGTCGCGGTGGTCGATCCGCTCATCGCCCCGCCGGCGCTGTCGGCCGGACCGGTGCCCGGGCTCGACGTCGAGGTGTCCGAGACGTCGGTCGCGTTCACCCGCGACTATCCGCCGGCCCGGCTCGCGGCCTGGCACGCGCCGCTGATCGACGCCAAGGAGGACGAGCTGTTCCGCCAGCGCGAGCAGGGCCGCTTCGTCTCGCCCGCGCTGTGGGTGGACAGCTGGGACGTCACCTCGGACCGCCGCCCCGAGCCGTACACCTTCCGCTTCACCCACGCCGTCACGCCGGTCGGCGCGACGACGACCCGGCACATCTGGCGGGTCAGCCGCAACTTCGCCGCCGGCGACGAGGTGAGCGCCCAGCTCACCCCGCTGTTCCGGGAGTACTACCGGCGGGTCCGCGACATCCTCGAGACGATGCAGCGCGTCCTCGACGAGGACGGCCCGCGCCCCGAGGTCCGCGTCGCGGCCGACGCCGCCGCCATCCAGGTCCGCAAGATCGTCGGCCGGATGGTCGCGGACGAGACCACCGTCCTGCAGGAGCGCCGATGACCGACATGAAGGGGTTCTTCTACCCGCGCACCGCGCACGGGGAGTCCTCGCTGATCCCGGACCCGCCGTGGTTCTACTCGGGCGACCTGCTGACCGTCGAGTACCGCACCGACCCGGCCCGGGTGGCCGAGCTGCTGCCCGCGCCGCTCGAACTCGCCCCCGAGGATCCGGGTGCGGTCGCGCTGATCTGGGCCGACTGGCAGTCCTGCTCGTCGAGCCGGGCCGAGCTGCTCGACCCGGTCCGCGCGCAGTACAAGGAGGCGTTCGTCGTGGTGCGCTGCGCGTTCCGGGGCGAGGTGTTCTCGCGCTGCGCCTACATCTGGGTCGACAAGGACTTCGCCATCGCCCGCGGCATGCACCAGGGCTACCCCAAGAAGCTGGGCTCGATGTGGCAGACCCGGCCGCACCCGTTCGCCCACGCCGCGCCGTCGCTGGCGCCGGGGGCGATGTTCGGCGCGACGCTGGCCGCCGGGGACCGCAGGCTGGCCGAGGCCGTGCTCACGCTGCGCGAACCGGCCGGCAGCAACGGATTCGTCAACGGGCACCCGATGGCTCACCACCGCGTCTATCACGGCATCGAGCGGGGCGCCGGGGATGCGTACGCGGAACTGATCTCTTCCGGCGCCGCTCGGTTCGAGGGTGGTCAAGCCTGGCGGGGCGACGTGGATCTGCGGCTGTTCGAGTCGCCGACCGAGGAACTGGCCCGGCTGCGGGTCGACGAGATCATCGGCGGCTACTACCGCCAGGTCGGCGTGGTCTGGGACGGTGGCCGGTCGCTGGCCCGTCTCGAAGCTGCCGAAGGAGCGTCAGCATGATCGAGGTCGAAGGCGTCCGGGTCGACACCCGCCATTGGATCGGCGGTGAGCGGGTCGCCTCCGCCGCCACGTTCACCGACATCTCCCCCATCGACGGCGCCGTCCTGGGCGAGATCTCGGCCGGCGGCGCGGCCGAGGTCGAACGGTCGGTGACCGCGGCGAGCGAGGCGTTCCCGGCCTGGGCCGCCCTGCCGGTCGCCGAACGCTCGGCGATCCTGCGCCGGGTGGCCGACGGCATCGACTCCCGGCGCGAGGATCTGGCCCGGGTCGAGACCCGCGACAACGGCTCACTGCTGCGCTCGCACCGGCGCGGTGTCATGCCGCGGGTGGCGATGAACTTCCGCTTCTTCGCCGACCACGCCGAGGCCCTCGAGCACGAAAGCCTGGAGATACGGGGTCACCGCGAGCGCATCACGTACGACCCGGCCGGTGTCACCGCGATCATCACGCCCTGGAACGCGCCGCTCATGCTGGCCACCTGGCGCATCGGCCCGGCCCTGGCCGCGGGCAACACCGTGGTGCTCAAACCGCCGGAGTGGGCGCCGCTGACCGCCTCCCTGCTGGCCGACATCACCCACGAGGCCGGACTGCCGGCCGGCGTGTTCAACGTCGTGCAGGGCACCGGCCCCGACGCCGGGGCGCCGCTGACCCGCCACCCGGGCATCCGCCGGTTGTCGTTCACCGGCTCGGTGCCCACCGCCGGGCTGATCGCGGCCGCGGCGGCGCCGAACATCGTCCCGCTGTCGTTCGAGCTCGGCGGCAAGTCGCCGCTGCTGGTCTTCGACGACTGCGACCTCGACCTGGCCGTCGACCTGGCCGTCGAGCAGTTCGACAACGCCGGCCAGGTCTGCCTGGGCGCCTTCCGGATGCTGGTGCAGGAGTCGATCGCCGAGGAGTTCCTGGCCCGGGTCACCGAACGCGCCCGCGGTCTGGTGCAGGGCGACCCGCGCGACGAGGCCACCGACGTGAGCGCCCTGGTCAGCCGTCAGCACTTCGAGCGGGTCAGCGGCTTCGTCGAGCGGGCCTTGGCCGACGGGGCCAAGGCGGTGCTCGGCGGCGGCCCGAACACCGAGCTCGGCGGGCTCTACTACGCGCCGACGATCCTGGCCGGGGCGCGGCAGGGCAGCGAGATCCTCACCGAGGAGGTCTTCGGGCCGGTGCTGACCATGCAGACCTTCGGCGACGAGGACGAGGGCGTACGGATGGCCAACAGCACCCGCTTCGGCCTGGCCGCCACCCTCGTCACCGGCGACCCCGAGCGGGCCGAACGGGTCAGCGCGCGGCTGAACGCCGGAACCGTGTGGGTCAACTGCTTCTTCGTCCGCGACCTGGGCGCGCCGTTCGGCGGCAACGGCCGCTCGGGGATCGGCCGCGAAGGCGGCACGTATTCGTTCGACTTCTACTGCGACATCAAGAACACGGTGTTCAGCCCGACCGGCTGGACCGGGAACCAGGAGGCGTGATGGGAGAGGTAGTCGGAGCCGGGCTCATCGCCCACGTGCCCACGATCGTGCTGCCCGAGGAGATCCGGCGCGAGCTCAACCGCGGCGAGGACACCACGCTGGTGGCCGGCCTGCAGCAGCTGCGCAAGGACGTCTTCGACACCGTCGACTACGACACGGTGGTGGTGCTCGACTCGCACTGGGCGACCACGGTCGAGTTCGTGGTCACCGCCCAGTCGCGGCGGGCCGGGCTGTTCACGTCCGAGGAGCTGCCCCGGGGCATGAGCAAGCGGCCGTACGACTTCCCCGGCGACCCCGAGCTGGCCCACCTGATCGCGAGCCGGGCGGCCGGGCACGGCACCTGGATCACCGCGATCGAGGACGACCACCTGCCGATCTTCTACGCCACCACCAACGTCTGGGAGTTCCTGGGCCAGGGCCTGCCGGACAAGAAGTGGATCTCGATCGGGGTGTGCCAGACCGCCGACACCGAGGACAACCTGCGGCTCGGGCGGGCGCTGGGTGACGCGATCGCCGAGTCGGACCGCAGGGTGCTGCTGATCGCGTCGGGCGCCATGTCGCACACGTTCTGGCCGCTGCGGAAGCTGCGCGACCACGAGGCGGCCGGTGTCGAGCACATCTTCACGCCCGAGGCCGCGGCGGCCGACGCCGAGCGCCTGGAGTGGTTCGCGACCGGCGACCATGCCCGGGTGCTGGACACCATGCCGGAGTTCTACCGCTACAAGCCGGAGGCGCGCTTCGGCCACTACCTGATGATGATCGGCGCGCTCGGCGAGGGCGACTGCCGGGCCACGAGCCGGCAGTACGGCGAGTACGAGAACTCGGTCGGCACCGGCCAGGTGCACCTGTGGTTCGACCGGCCCGCGGACGGCTTCCCCCGCCCCCGGCGCACGCCCACCGACCCCGACTACGTCCGCCAGACCGGCGGCCCCGACCTGGCCGCGGCCGGCTGAGAGGACAACCGATGCGCGAGTTCCGCCGAATCCTGCTGGACGGCACCGTCGTCGACGTGGAACGCCACGGCGACACCCTGGTCGCCGGCGACGGCCGCGAGACCGCGGTGGCCGACGCCGTGCACCTGAGCCCGGTCACCCCGTCGAAGATCGTCTGCGTCCACCTGAACTACTCGTCGCGGGTTCAGGAGATGATGACCACCCTGCCCCCGGCGCCGACCTACTTCCACAAACCGGTGTCCGCGCTCAACAGCCACGACGCGGCGGTCGTCCGCCCGGCCGGGTGCAAGTGGCTCAACTACGAGGGCGAGATCGCCATCGTCATCGGTCGCACGGCTCGCAACATCGCGCCGGACCAGGCCGGGGACTACATCCGCGGCTACACCATCGGCAACGACTACGGCCTGCACGATTTCCGCGACACCGACTCCGGTTCGATGCTGCGGGTCAAGGGGGCCGACACGTTGTGCCCGCTCGGCCCGGGCATCGTCGAGGGCTGGGACTTCCACGACAAGTCCATCCGTACGCTCGTCAACGGCGAGGTGCGCCAGGACGGCAACACCGGCGAGATGCAGTGGGACATGCACTACCTGGTCGCCGACATCGCCCGCACCATCACTCTGCAGCCGGGCGACGTGCTGCTGTCGGGCACCCCCGCCATCTCCCGCACGGTGTACCCCGGCGACGTGGTCGAGGTGCAGGTCGAGGGTCTGGGCACACTGCGCAACCACATCGTCGAAGGACCGGCTCCCATCCGTACGGACGTAGGGGCCCAGCCCACCGAGAGCGAAGAGGTGCTGTCCACGGCCCAGGGCGGCGACTGGGAGTTCCGCGGCATCCGCAAACCTGACCTCTCCCGGACGCGTTGATGCTGCCCGAGGGCCTCTTCATCGACGGCGCCGGACGCGCGGCGTCCACCGGTGCCCGCCGGTCCGTGATCACACCCCGGGACGGCAGCTCGCTGGTCGAGCTGGCCTGGGCCGGCGAGGCGGACGCGGACGCCGCCGTCGCCGCGGCCCGCCGGGCGTTCGACCACGGCCCGTGGCCCCGGACGGCGGCCCGCGAGCGCGGTGAGGTCCTGCTGCGCTTCGCCGACCTCGTCGAGCGGCACCGGGCCGAGATCGCCCGGCTGGTCACGCTCGAGATGGGCAAGCCGATCGCGTACGCCGACGGCATCGAGCTGCGGGCGCTGATCCGGTGCCTGCGGTTCTACGGCGGGCTGGCTGACAAGACCGCGGGCGAGATCCCGCCGACCACCGACGGGGAACTGGCGCTGGTCACCCGCGAACCGGCGGGCGTGGTCGCGGCCGTCGTCCCGTGGAACTTCCCGCTGACCATCGGCGGCTGGAAGTTCGCGCCCGCGCTGGCGGCCGGGTGCACGGTGGTGCTCAAGACGGCCGAGCAGTCGCCGTTGTCCATGCAGCGGGTGGCCGCCCTGGGCGCCGAGGCCGGGCTGCCCCCGGGTGTGCTCAACGTGCTCTCCGGTGACGGCGCGACCGTCGGCCGGCGGCTGGGCGAGCACCCGGACGTCGACGTGCTGACGTTCACCGGTTCCACCGCGGTCGGCCGGCACTTCCTGCGCTACGCGGCCGACAGCAACGTCAAGCGGGTGCATCTGGAACTCGGCGGCAAGTCACCCAACATCGTCTTCCCGGACGCGCCCGACCTCGACGCGGCGGCCGACACCGCGGCGTGGGCCATCTTCTTCAACTCGGGCGAGATGTGCACGGCCGGCTCCCGCCTCGTCGTGCACGAGGACGTGGCCGAGCGGGTGGTGGCCCGGATCGTCGAGGCCGCCGCGGGCTGGCAGCCGGGCGACCCGCTCGATCCGGAGACGAAGATGGGGCCGCTGGTCGACGAGCGCAGCCTGCACCGGATCCTGGGCACGCTGACGACCGGGCTCGACCAGGGCGCCACACTGCGCACCGGCGGCACCCGCGTGCTCGAGCACACCGGCGGTCCCTATCTGGCGCCGACCGTGGTCACCGGGGCGGCCCGCGACAACGTGCTGGTCCGCGAGGAGCTGTTCGGGCCGGTGCTGGCCGTGCAGACGTTCCGCGACGAGGACGAGGCCCTGCGGATCGCGCACGACACCCCGTACGGGCTGGCCGCGGCGGTCTGGACCAGCGATCTCGGGCGCGCGCATCGGATGTCGCGGCGGCTGCGGGCCGGGACGGTCTGGGTCAACTGCTACGAGGAGGGCGACATGACGGTGCCGTTCGGCGGCGTCAAGCTCTCCGGCGCGGGGAGGGACAAGTCGCGGCACGCGCTCGACGAGTACACCGACCTCAAGACGACCTGGATCAACCATGGGTGACCGGCCGCTGATCGTCATCCCGGCCCGCTTCTCGGCGAGCGCGTCGGCGCTGCGCTACGCGGCTGAGGTGACGGCACGCAAGCTCGTCGAGGCGGTGTATGCGGCCGGCGGTGAACCTCTGGTGGTGCACCCGGCCGACCCGGACTCGATCCGGGAACGCTTCGGGATGGCCGACGGGTTTCTGCTGCCCGGCGGGGGCGACCTCGCCGCGCACTGGTCAGGACAGCGGGCGCACCACTCCGAGTACGACGTCGACGAGGCACAGGACGCGTTCGACCTGGCCGTCGCCCGGGCCGCGCTCGAGGACGCGAAGCCGCTGCTGGCCATCTGCCGCGGACTGCAGGTGGTCAACGTGGCCCGGGGCGGCGACCTCGTCCCGGATCTGGGTGGCGCCCACCGGCATCTGGTGCACTCCATCGGCGTACGGGAAAACTCACCGCTGAGACATGCCGTCGGCGCGCCTGAGCTGATCGTGTCGTGTTATCACCACCAGGGCATCGCGCGGCTCGGGGACGGGCTGCGGGCGGCGGCGTACGCGGAGGACGGCACGATCGAGGCGGTGACGCTGGACGAGCATCGGGGCTGGTTCCTGGGCGTGCAGTGGCACCCGGAGGACACCGCGGCGACCGACCCGCTCCAGGCCGGCCTGTTCACCCGGCTGGTCGAGGAGTCCCGGCTCGGAGCCCCGGCGCGATGACCGGCTCAGTCCTGCGTCTCCTCGATCGTTATGACGATCTCGCGGAGGCTGCTGGTCATGGCGCCGATGTCGCCGCGGGACAGGCGTCCGACGACCTTGGCCTCGATCGCGTTGAACCGCGGGTAGAGCTCCTGCATGAGCTCCCGGCCCTGGTCGGTCAGGTGGATCTCGACCAGGCGGCGGTCATCGGCCCGGCCGACCTTGCGCATCCAGCCCCGAGCCTCCAGAGTCTTCACCACGCCGGTCAGCGTGGCCTTGGAGATCGCGGCCGCCTCGGCCGCGCGGCGGGTCTCCAGGCCGTCGAAGATCCACACCACCCACATCACCACGAACCCGGTCCAGGTGAGGTCGTACGGGCGCAGAACGTCGTTCCACGCGTACGACCGGACCGCGTTCGCCGCCCGGTAGACGCTGGACACGGCGAGGGCCGCCTCGAAGTCGAGGCCCAGCGACTCGACGTGCTCGCGCATCGCGCGTTCCGTCTCGACCAGGGTGGGGTGATCCATCATGCCGCCCACCCTACGTTCCCGTACGTCCTATCCCCCTCCTCGAGGAGCGACCATGCCCACGATCGACGCCAGCGCCATGGAAGCGGTCCAGGCCGATCTGACCGCCCGGGAGATCGACGTGGTCCGGCTCGGGTACAGCGACCTGATCGGCGCCGAGCGCGGCCGTGACCTGCTGGTGCGCCGCTTCGCCCGGACGGTCGGCCACGGTGTCGCCTTCTGCCGGTCGGTCTACGGCACCTCGCCGATGGGCGACGTGGTCGACATCGAGGGCGGGTTGTCGGCCGGGCTGCCCGACGTGATCGCCGTCCCCGACCTGAGCACGGTGCAGGAGGTCCCGTGGGAGCCCGGGGTCGCCCACGTCATCGCCGACGTCTTCAACCCGGACGGCTCCCCGTCCCAGGAGAGCCCGCGCAACGTGCTGCGCCGGGTCATCGACCGTTTCGCCGCCCTCGACATGCAGCCGATGATCGGTCCGGAGCTCGAGTTCTACGTGCTCGAGCCGTCCACCGACACGCCCAACGGATGGCGGCGCTACGGCGAGGGCACCGGCAACGTCTACACCGCCGGATACAAGGGCGACCCGGAGAACACCCTGCTGGCCTCGCTGCGCCGGCTGGACGCGTACGGGCTCGACGTGGTCGCGGCCAACCACGAGTTCGCCTCCGGCCAGTTCGAGATCAACCTCTGGCACTCGGGCGCACTCGACGCCGCCGACCGCGCCTTCCGCTTCAAGACGGCCATCCAGGAACTCGCCCGCATGCAGAACAAGCTGGCCACCTTCATGGCCAAGCCGTTCAACGACGAGGGCGGCTCCGGCTTTCACCTGCACTTCTCGGCCTGGTCGAGCGAGGGCGCGGCCCTGTTCGACGACCCGGCCGGCCCGGACGGGCTCTCCGCGGTCGGCCGCTCGGCCATCGCCGGCGTCCTGGCCCACGCGCCCGCCCTGGCCGCGCTGCTCAACCCGACCATCAACTCGTACAAACGCTTCGGGCCGGACACCCTGGCGCCCTGGCTGATCGACTGGGGGCTGGACAACCGCAGCGCCATGGTCCGCATCCCGCCCGAACGCGGCCGCGCGGCCCGGCTCGAACTGCGCCTCGGCGACGCGTCGGCCAACCCGTACCTGGCCGTCGCCGCCCTGATGGGCGCGGCCTACCTCGGCATCCGCGACAAGCTCGAGCCGCCGGCCAAGCTGGAGGGCTACGGCTACGACGTGAGCAAGGCCGAGAAACTGCCCACCGATCTGCCGACCGCCATCGCCGCCCTGGAGGCCGACACCGAGCTCGCCGAGATGCTCGGACCCCAGTTCGTGGCGGCGTTCGTGGCCTACAAGCGCAACGAGATCGAGCGGTTCTCGCAGTGGGTCACCGACTGGGAGTTCCGCGAGTACAGCTACCACCTGTGAGACCTATCATTCGCTTCCGAACGAGTTCACCGTAGGCTGGCCGCCGTGAAGCTTCTCGTTGTGCAGCACGACCACGTCTCCCCGCTCGGCCGGATCGCGGAGCGCTTCACCGACCACGGCTACGACCTGGTCCACCACACCGTGGTGCCGGCCGACCGGTTCGACACCCCCGGCGTCACGACCGAGTTCCCCGACTTCACCGCCTTCGACGCCGTGCTGGCCATGGGCGCCCCCTGGTCGACCTACGACCACGCGCTGATCGGCAGCTGGGTCCGGCCCGAGATGGAGCAGCTGCGCCGGGCCGACGCGGCCGGCGTCCCGGTGCTCGGCATCTGCTTCGGCGGGCAGCTGCTCGCGGCCGCCCACGGCGGTTCGGTGGCCCGCTCACCCCGGCCCGAGATCGGGTGGACCGACCTGCGGACCGACGACGAGGCCGTGGTGCCGGCCGGGCCCTGGTTCGAGTGGCACTACGACCGGTGGACGCTGCCGCCCGGCGCGGTCGAGGTCGCCCGCAACGACGCGGCCTCGCAGGCGTTCGTGCTGCGCCGCAACCTGGCCCTGCAGTTCCACCCCGAACTGACCCCGGCCATGCTCGACGGATGGCTCGCCCAGGGCGCGGCCGCCACGCTGAACCTGGACGTGGAGGCTCTCGTCGCCCGGACGCGCCACGAGAGCGAGCGGGCCACCCGGCAGGCCCACGCCCTGGTCGACGGTTTCGTCCGGCAGCGCTACCTGGCGGCGACGGCGTCCAGGTAGGCGTCGATCGCCTCCAGGTTCTTCGTGAGACTCTCGAGACGCTCGGCCATCCGGTCGCGCTCCTGCCGCACCCGGTCGACGAAGTCGGTCGCCGGATATTGCGAGCTGGCCGCCTCGGCCAGGCAGGGCAGCACCGCACGGATGATCTCGGTGGTCAGGCCGGCGGCGAGCAGGCTGCGGATCTGCTCGACTCGCTCGACCAGCGCCTCGTCGTAGTCGCGGTAGCCGTTCTGTTCACGCCGGGGGCTGAGCAGACCCTGCTCCTCGTAGTAGCGCAGCAGCCGCGGCGACACGTCGGCCCGCTCGGACAGCTCCTTGATCCGCATCGAGACGTCCCTCACAAACGTTTGGCCCTCACATCAATGTGAAGGTTAGAGCATGGCGCCATGTCCACCACACAACTCGAGGCCCCGACCACCGGACGCCTCCCGCTCGCGCCCCTGATCGCCCTGTTCACCGCCGGCTTGATCACCACTTTGACCGAGGCCCTGCCGGCCGGCGTGCTGCCCCAGATGAGCCAGGCGCTGGGCGTCTCGGAATCCGTCGCCGGTCAGACGGTCACCATCTATGCGATCGGCACCCTGCTCACCGCGATCCCGGTCGCCCTGGCCACCGCCACCTGGCCGCGGCGCCACCTGCTGCTGGCCGCGCTGACCGGCTTCGTGCTGGCCAACCTGGTCACCGCCGTCTCCCTCGACTTCACCGTGACGATGGTGGCCCGGTTCGTCGCCGGCGCCGCCTCCGGAGTCGTCTGGAGCCTGCTCGGCGGTTACGCGGCCCGGCTGGTCGGACCCGCGCTCAAGGGCCGGGCGATGGCCTTCGCCTTCGCCGGCACCCCCGTCGCCCTGTCGCTCGGCGTGCCGGTCGGCGCCTACCTCGGCCGGGTGGTCGGATGGCAGCTCACCTTCGGCCTGGCCTCGGCGATCACCGTCCTGCTGATCGCCTGGACCGCCGCCAAGCTGCCCAACTTCGCCGGCCAGAAGACCGAGGACCGCATTTCCCTGTACGCGATTCTGCGGCTCCGCGGCATCCGCACAGTGCTCGCGGTGACCGGCGCCTTCGTCCTCGCCCACACCATCCTGTACACCTACATCGCCCCGATCCTGGCCGGTTCCGGCCTGCCGGATCACGTGCAGTGGATCCTGCTCGACTTCGGCCTCGCCTCGATCGTCAGCATCTGGCTCACCGGCGCACTGATCGACCGCCACCACCGCCGGCTGGCCGTGCTCGGCACCGCCCTGTTCGCCGCGGCCGCGGTCGCGCTGCTGATGGCCGGCACCAGCCCCACGGTCCACTACGTCACCGTCGCGGCCTGGGGACTCTCGTTCGGCGGAGCGGCCACCGTGCTGCAGTCGGCGCTGATGCGGGCGGCCGGCGAACACGCCGACGTGGCCCAGTCGTCGATGGTCACCACCTGGAACCTGGGCATCGGCCTGGGCGGCCTGGTCGGCGGCGCGCTGCTGGCCGGCTTCGGCACGAGCGCGCTCATCCTCGCCGCGATCGTGCTGCTGGTGCCGGCCACGCTCGTGGTGGTCCTCGCCCGCGGTCACGCCTTCCCGGTCCGGCGCTGACACGTTGCCGCCCGGCCGTCTGCGGGACAGTGGACTAAGTGAGCGCTTCACCCAGCATCTACGCCGCTGGCCGTACTTCGTTCGCCCGGAAAGGGGCTCCACCCGTGGCTGACATCAACTTCTACTTCGATCCGATCTGCCCGTTCGCCTGGATGACCAGCAAGTGGGTCCGGATCGTGCAGGCGCAACGCGACTACACGGTGGACTGGCGGTTCATCTCGCTGCGCCAGATCAACGCGCACCTCGACTACGACAGTCACTTCCCGCCCGAGTACGAGGCCCAGCACACCAATGGCCTGCGCCTGTTGCGCGTGGCTTCCGCCGTACGGGAAAAGCACGGACGAGAGACAATCGGTTCCCTGTACGAGGCGTTCGGCGCACGCATCCACGAAGTCGGCACCCCGATCCCGGTGCCCGAGCTGACCGTGGCCGCGCTCACCGAGGCCGGGCTACCGGTCGCCCTGGCCGACTTCCTCGACGACACGTCGCGCGACGCCGAGATCCGGGCCGAGTCGGACGAGGCACTGTCGCTCACGGGCAAGGACGTCGGCACCCCGATCGTCCACTTCGAACCGCCGGACGGGGTCGCCTTCTTCGGCCCGGTGATCAGCCGGCTGCCCGACGAGACGCAGGCGGCCGAGCTGTGGGATCACGTCGTCGGGCTGGCCCGGTTCCCCGGGTTCGCCGAGCTCAAGCGCAGCCTGCGCGAGCAGCCGCAGCTGCCCTCGTTCGGGGTCACCACCGACGAGGCCGGCCGCACCGAGGACTGGCACGCCGGCAGCCGGCGGCTCAAGAAGTAGAGCTTGCCTCCAGCAGCGCGAGCGCACCGGCGGTGGCGGCGTCGGCCGAGGCCTGCCGTCCGGTGGCTCGCGCGACGACGAACGCCCCCTCGACGACGGCGAGGAGGGCGGCGGCGGTCGGGGCCGGGTCGAGCGCCGGGGAGAGCGAGCCGTCGGCTTGCGCCTCGCGGACGGCGCTCTCGATCAGTTCGGCCATCTCGGTGAACGCGGTGCCCAAGGCCTCCCGCAACGTGGGCTCGGCCAGGATCCCGGCATCGTAGGCGAAGCCGCCGATCTGGCACCCACCCAGCGCGTCGGCGGCGGAGGCGAGAAACGCGGCGAGGCGCTCCCGCCCCGTGGGCAGACCGGCCATCGACGCCCGTACGGAAGCAAGAAGGTCCTGCCCGTTCTCGCGGACCACCTCGGCGCCGAGCTCGGGCTTGGTCGGGAAGTGGTGGTAGAAGCTGCCCTGCCCGACACCGGCGTCGGCCATCACCTGCTTGGGGCTCGTCGTCGAGTAGCCGCGATGCCAGAAGAGCCGCTTGGCCGAGTCGATGATCAGCCGCCTGTTGTCCATGACACAACACTAGCAAGCTCCATACCTGGAAGTAGGGTTTGCCGCCATACCTAGAGGTATGTATGGTCAATCGCATGACAACCACACCGTTCGTCCCCGTCGTGCAGTACAAGACCGAGAACCTCGATGGGTTCGAGATGTTCTACCGGGAGGCCGGCCCGGCCGACGCGCCCGTCGTGCTGCTGCTGCACGGCTTCCCGACCTCGTCGCACATGTTCCGCGACCTGATCCCCTACCTGGCCGACCGCTTCCACGTCATCGCGCCCGACCTGCCCGGCTACGGCGGGAGCGCCGCCCCCGACCGCGCCGGGTTCGACTACACGTTCGACAACGCCGCGCTCCACGTGCAGAAGCTGCTGACCAGGCTCGGCATCACCCGGTACGCCGTCAACGTGTTCGACTACGGCGCCCCGACCGCCTGGCGGCTCGCGCTGGCCGACCCCTCGGCGATCACGGCGCTCATCGTGCAGAACGGCAACGCGTACGACGAAGGCCTGGACAACGACTTCTGGAAGCCGATCAAGCGGTACTGGGCCGACCCCAGCGCCGAGAACCGCGACGCCCTGCGCGGACTGGTCACGCTGGACAGCACCCGGTTCCAGTACACCGACGGCATGGCCCACGCCACGCGCATCTCACCCGACAACTGGACCGTCGACCAGGCCCTGCTCGACCGCCCCGGCAACGACGAGATCCAGCTCGACTACTTCCTCGACTACGGCACGAACCCGGCGCTGTACCCGCCGGTGCAGGAGTGGCTGCGCACCACGCAGCCGCCGACGCTGGTGGTGTGGGGCGCGAACGACGTCATCTTCCCGGCCGAGGGTGCGCACCCGTACAAGCAGGACCTCAAGGATGTGGAGTTCCACCTGTTCGACAGTGGGCACTTCCTGCTCGAGGACCGCGCCGACGAGGTGTTCCCGCTGATCCACGACTTCCTGACCCGCAAGCTCGGTTGATCGTGCCGGGGCCCGGCGCGCTGCCGCGGCGTCAGCCCAGCGGGCGCCGGGCCCGGAACGAGCTGTCGGACCGGAACGACGCGCTGCCGTCGGACTGGTCGATCCGGAGCTGGTCGTCGACGCGGCGCAGGAAGAAGCCGCGGTAGTTGAACGACTCGAGCGAGACACTGCCGGCCGATGCGCCGGGCCGGGCGCAGAACGTGGCATCTCCGCGGAACAGGACGGTGCCGTCGTCGGAGCCGGGCTGCAACCGGAACGACGCATGACGCAGGTAGCGGCCGTCGGGGCCGAGGAACGAGAGGCAGGCCGGGTCGGCCAGGCCCCGGACCGCCCGCAGGGTGGCTCGCCGGCGGTCGTCGGCGGCGCTGGCCGGGCTGACCGGTTCGAGGGTCCCGTCCTCGCCGAACACAGAGACGTACCGGCCCGGCGCCGCAGCCGATTCCAGGGACAGCGCTCCGGTGGCCACCGATGGCGCGGTGTCCGGACCGGAGCGGCCGGGCGCGGGTGCGATGGCCCATCCGGCGACCGGGACGGTGACTCCGACGGCGAGAACGGCCGCGGCCAGCGGATGGGCGGCGGCCGCCTGCACCGCACCGGCGAGCCAGGGCCCGGAGCCGGCCGCCGGCGTGATCCCGGCCGACTTGGCCAGCGTGGCGCCGGCGAGCGCGACCGGCACGGGAAGCAGCAGCAACGTCGGTAGCAGCCGATCGGCGGGCACCAAGGTCCGGGCCGCACGGAGGCAGGCGGGGCAGGACCGCACATGACGTCCGATCCGCTTGCGCCAGTACGGTCCGGGACGCCCGTCCCAGTCCGCGACGACGTCGCCGAGCGCGTCGCAGCCGGGCATCGCCTCGAGCGCCACGACGATGGATCGGCCCACTTCCAACTGTTCGCGCATGCGCTGGATGCGTACGGCGGCATGGGGAACCTTGACGCCGAGACCGGTCGCGACCTCGGCCCGGGTGAGCTCGCCGAGCAGCTCGAGCCACCACAGCGCGAAGACGGTGCGCTCGGCCGGCCCCATCCACTGAGCGGCGTGCCGCACCTGGCGGCGCTGGCCGGCCAGCTCGGCCCGCAGCACGGACGGCCCTTCCACGTCGGCGGCCGGGTCCGGGTGATCGGCGGCCGCGCTCGTGCTCTGCTCCCAGGTAGGCCGGGTGGGCCGGGTGCCGGCCTCGCGTACGGCGATGACCGTGAGCCAGGACCGGAAACCGTCCGGTGACCGCAGATCGCCGAGCCGGCTCAGGGCACGGACCATGACGTCCTGCACCACGTCGTCGACCTGGTCGGCGTCGACCATTGGCCGGACCAGGTGATAGACCATCGGCAGATACCGGCGGGCCAGCTCGTCCAGGGCCTCCCGGTCACCGGCCCGGGCCGCGCGAACCAGGTCGCCGGAGTCCCGCCGGGTCCGGACCATCCGCCGCCTCCTCCCGGTTAACGCTCACAGCGTCCAGATCGTAGGGTCGCGAACCGGCGATGTTCAAGCAGAATTTGGCACTGAAAACTGGTGATCCGAAATGGCCGATAGCGCATTCCACCAGGCGTTGTTAACGTTAACCGCCCCCATCCCCAGTCCTCGGGAGGACGTTCGTGACATCCACCAGAACCCGCCGCCGATGGTTCGCCGCGGCCACCGGGCTCGCCACCGCCCTGGCCGGCGGCGTGCTCGCCGTCGTCGCCGCCCCGCCCGCGTCGGCCGCCACCATCGACACCACCGCGTGGTACGTGCTGGTCAACCGCAACAGCGGCAAGGCCCTCGACGTCTACAACCTGGCCACCACCGACGGCGCCCGCATCACCCAGTGGGCCCGCAACGACGGCAACCAGCAGCAGTGGCAGTTCGTCGACTCCGGCGGCGGGCAGTACCGGCTCAAGTCCCGCCTGTCCGGCAAGGTGCTTGACGTCTACAACTTCTCCACCGCCGACGGCGGCTCGATCGTGCAGTGGACCGACAACAACACCACCAATCAGCAGTTCAGCGTCCAGGACATCGACGGCTGGATCCAACTGATCAACCGCAACAGCGGCAAGGCCCTCGAGGTGCAGGGCGCCTCCACCGCCGACGGCGCGAACGTCGTCCAGTACAGCGACTGGAACGGCGCCAACCAGCAGTGGCAGATGGTCCGCGTCGGTGGAGGATCGACCGGCTCCTGCACGCTCGGGTCCTCCTACCGGTGGTCGTCCACCGGCTCGCTGGCCACACCCCGATCGGGCTGGGTGTCGCTCAAGGACTTCACCGTCGCCCCGTACAACGGCCGGCAACTCGTCTACGCCACCACCCACGACAACGGGTCGACGTGGGGCTCGATGAACTTCGGCCTGTTCACCAACTGGTCCGACATGGCCTCGGCGAGCCAGAACGCGATGTCGTCGGGCACCGTCGCGCCGTCGCTGTTCTACTTCGCACCGAAGAACATCTGGGTGCTGGCCTACCAGTGGGGGCCGACCGCCTTCTCCTACCGGACGTCGAGCGACCCCACCAACGCCAACGGCTGGTCGGCGGCGCAACCGCTGTTCACCGGGAGCATCAGCGGCTCCGGCACCGGACCCATCGACCAGGCTCTGATCGGTGACGGCACGAACATGTACCTGTTCTTCGCCGGCGACAACGGCAAGATCTATCGGGCGAGCATGCCGATCGGGAACTTCCCGGGCAACTTCGGCTCCTCGTACACCACGATCATGAGCGACTCGACCAACAATCTGTTCGAGGCACCTCAGGTCTACAAGGTCCAAGGCCAGAACCAGTACCTGATGATCGTCGAGGCGATCGGCGCCAACGGCCGGTACTTCCGCTCGTTCACCGCGGGCAGCCTGGGCGGTTCGTGGACCCCGAACGCCGCCACCGAGAGCAACCCGTTTGCGGGCAAGGCCAACAGCGGTGCTACGTGGACCAACGACATCAGCCACGGCGAGCTGATCCGGGTCAGCGCCGACCAGACCATGACGGTCGACCCGTGCAACCTGCAACTGCTGTACCAGGGCCGCTCCCCCAGCTCCGGCGGCGACTACGGACTGCTGCCGTACCGTCCCGGCCTGCTCACCCGGCAGCGCTGACGCCCTTCTTCCCAGGCCTGGGTCCGGGTTGGTGTTTCGGCGCAGGCTTTTTGGGCGCCTTCGGCGGCTTCCCCCGTACGGGTTCGGCCCGCTCACGCCGAGCGGATTTCGCCCGTACGGGATCAGCCTGCTCACGCTGAACCGCCACCGCCCGTACGGTAGGCCCGGTCGTCGTCCTGGACGGCCGGGCCTCGGGCGCACGGCCGGTGGCGGCCGGAGGCGTCGCCACGACCGCCCCGGCCGGCTCGGTCCCGCCGTCGCCGGCCCACCAGACACCGCCCGCGAGCAGCAGACCGGCGGCGGCCCCGGCACCGATCAGCACCGCACGACCGGGTCGCCGGCTCCTCATCGGCGGCAGGGACACCGTGGGCGCGGTGGCGCTCCGCATCAGGGCGGTCGACGGCAGACCCGCCACCTCACCCAGCACCTCGGCGACCTCGATCGCGCTGGGCCGCTCGGCCAGGTTCTTGGCCAGGCAACGCGTCACGAGCCGGATGACCGCGGACGGCAGGCCGGGGATCGCCGGGAGCGGCGCGGGCTTCGCGTAGACATGGGCCCGGACCATCTGCGTGACGGTCGCCGCCTGCCACGGCATCCGACCGGTCAGGGCGAGGTAGATCAGGAGGCCCAGGGCGTAGACGTCGGTCGCCGGACGGACCGGGCCGCCCTCGAGGCGCTCCGGCGCCAGTTAGGCCGGGGTGCCCAGCAACTGGCCTCCACCGTCGTCGAACGCGCCGACCGCGGCCGAGATGCAGAAGTCCACCAGCTTCACCCCGGAGCTGGTCACCATGACGTTCGCCGGTTTGACGTCGCGGTGCACGACGCCGTCGGCGTGGGCCGCCGCCAGGGCCGCAGCCTCGCCACCGCCCGGGCCTCCCGGGGCGGCGGCAAACCTTCCCTTCCCCCTGCACCGACCTGATGCAACTTCCGGACGATTGCGAAACGTTTCAGTTCTCTGGCCAGGCGGCAACCCGGTGAATACACGTTAACGACACTTCCATCTCATCGGCTCAGACATCTTGAAATGCACATTGATCACTTCATAGCTTGGCTTCACATTCCGGAAACACTCCGAAACTTTCGGTTCCGAGAGGTGACTTTTATGGCGCCTAGACGATTTCTGGCCGCGACCGCCGCCCTGGTTCTGAGCACGGCCGGGCTGGCCGCCTGCAGCGGTGGTGACGACGACGAAGGCGGCTCCGGTTCGGGCGGCGCCGTCACGATGACGCTCTGGCACAACTCGACGACCGGCCCGGGCAAGGCGTACTGGGAAAAGGCCGTGGCCGACTTCCACACCGCCCACCCCAACGTCACCATCAAGATCCAGTCGATCCAGAACGAGGATCTGGACGGCAAGCTGCAGACCTCGCTCAACTCCGGCTCCGCGCCGGACATCTTCCTGCAGCGCGGCGGCGGCAAGATGGCCGCGATGGTCGAGGCGGGTCAGCTCAAGGACATCACCGACGACGTCACGGCCGAGACGAAGCAGGCGATCGGCGACGCCGCCCTGGGCACCGGGCAGGTCGACGGCAAGACGTACGCCGTCCCGGTCTCGATCCTTCCCGGCGGTTTCTGGTACAGCAAAGACACCTTCACCAAGGCCGGCGTGACCGCGGCACCGACCACCATGGAGGAGCTCAGCGCGGCCGCGAGCAAGCTCAAGGCCAACGGGACGCCGATCGCGCTCGGCGCCAAGGACGCCTGGCCCGCCGCCCACTGGTACTACTTCTTCGCCCTGCGCGCCTGCAGCAAGGATTCGCTCGACGCGGCGGCCAAGGACAAGAACTTCAGCGATCCCTGCTGGACCAAGGCGGGCCAGGACCTGAAGGCGTTCGCCGACACCAAGCCGTTCAACGACGGCTTCCTGACCACCTCGGCGCAGCAGGGCGCCGGCAGCTCGGCCGGTCTGGTGGCCAACGGCAAGGCGGGCATGGAGCTGATGGGCTCGTGGGACCCGGGCGTGATCGCCGGCCTGACCAAGGACAAGAAGCCGTTGCCCGACCTCGGATTCTTCCCGTTCCCGGCGGTGTCCGGGGGCCAGGGCGACCCCGCCGCGATCATGGGTGGCGCCGACGGCTTCTCGTGCTCGGCCCAGGCCCCCAAGGAGTGCGCCGACTTCCTCAACTACATCCTCACCCAACCGCTGCAGGAGGCGTACTACAAGGCCTTCAACTCGCTGCCGGTCAGCAAGCAGGCCCAGGGCGCGGTGACCGAGGACTACCTCAAGGCGGTGCTCGAGGCCTACAACAAGGCCCCGTACGTCTCGCAGTGGCTCGACACGGTGTACGGGCAGAACGTCGGCAACGCCCTCAACGTCGGCGTGGTCAACCTGCTGGCCGGCAAGGG
The DNA here is from genome assembly GCF_018829635.1 of Paractinoplanes bogorensis. Lineage (GTDB taxonomy): Bacteria > Actinomycetota > Actinomycetes > Mycobacteriales > Micromonosporaceae > Actinoplanes > Actinoplanes bogorensis. The sequence continues at coordinate 480,360 of NZ_JAHKKG010000008.1, read as the reverse complement.
CGACGTGGCCGGGATCATCCAGGCCGTGAACGACGCGGCCAAGAAGGGCTGAGCGTGACGGTCACCCGTCTACGGGACGGAGGCGGCGTGCAGGCGCCGCCTCCGGTGCGGCCGCGCCGGCGCGGCATCGGCTGGGCCCAGCGCCTCGAGATCGTGGCGCTGTCCGGCCCGGCGATCCTGGTCTTCGCCGGTTTCGTGATCTTCCCGGTGCTGATGGCCGCCTACTACGGCTTCTACCGCTGGAAGGGCTTCGGGCGGCCGACCAACTTCGTCGGGCTCGACAACTACGTCACCATCCTGCAGGACACGCTGTTCCACGAGGCGCTCTGGCACAACTTCCAGATCGTCGTGCTGTCCCTCGTGCTGCAGGGACCTGTCGCGGTGGGGCTGGCGCTGCTCCTCAATCGGCGGATGCGTGGGCAGTCCGTCATCCGGGTGCTCATTTTCGTCCCGTACGTGATCTCGGAGGTCATCACCGGAACCGCGTGGGCCCTCATCCTGCAGACCAACGGGGCCGGCAACGACGTGCTGCGCTCGCTCGGCCTGGGCGGGCTGGCCGCGGACTGGCTGGCGAATCCGCGCCTGGCCATCTGGTCGCTGATGTTCATCCTGGTCTGGAAGTACGTCGGGTTCGCGGTGATCCTGTTCCTGGCCGGCATGCAGAACATCCCGGACGAGCTGTCCGAGGCGGCCGCGGTCGACGGCGCCTCGTTCTGGCAGACCCAGCGGCACATCACGCTGCCCCTGCTCGGGCCGACCATCCGGATCTGGGCGTTCCTGTCGATCATCGGCTCGCTGCAGCTTTTCGATCTCGTCTACATCATCTGGGGCCAGTACGTCTCGTCGACCGCCGGAACGTCCACGATGGCCACGTACATGGTCACCGAGGGCCGCAACGCCGGTAACTACGGCTACGGCAACGCGGTGGCGGTCGTGCTCTTCGTCATCTCCATGATCATCGCGCTGATCTACCAGCGCTTCGTTCTGCGCCGGGACACCGAGGGCGCGCTCACCGAGGGGCGGTAGACATGGGCCGGCGCAACTCCATCGTCTACCTCGTCGCCCTGATGCTGATCGGCCTCATGCTCGGGCCGGTCATCTACATCATCGTCGGCGGCTTCCGGACCAACTCGCAGATCACCACCTACCCGGCCGGTCTGCCCGACCCGTGGGTGACCGGCAACTACACCGAGATCCTGGCCAGCGACACCTTCTGGCGTCAGGTCGGCAACTCGACGATCGCGGCGGTCGTCACCACCGTCGCCGTCGTCACGCTGGGCGTCATGGCCAGCTACGTCCTGGCCCGATACAGCTTCCGGGGCCGGGGCGCGATGTACGCCCTGTTCGCCGCGGGACTCATGTTCCCGGCCACGGTCGCCATCACGCCGCTCTACATCCTGGTGAAGAACCTGGGCCTGGTGAACACGCTGCCCGGTGTCATCCTCCCCCAGATCGCCTTCGGACTGCCCACCACGATCATCATCCTGGTCCCGTTCCTGCGGGCCATCCCCAAGGAGATCGAGGAGGCCGCGGCCATCGACCGGTGCAGCCGGCTCGGCTTCTTCTGGCGCATGGTGCTCCCGCTGTCGGTGCCGGGCCTGATCACCACCGGGATCCTGGCCTTCATCGGCAGCTGGAACAGCTATCTGCTGCCGCTGTTCATCCTCAACGACCAGGACAGTTTCACCCTGCCGCTGGGCGTGCAGGCCTTCGCCTCGCAGTACTCCGTCGACACGGCCAAGGTGCTGGCCTTCACGTCGCTGTCGATGATCCCGGCCCTGGTGTTCTTCAGCCTCTTCGAGCGCCGCATCGTCGGCGGCCTCACCGGAGCCGTCAAGGGCTGACCCCGCCGAGCTGATCATCGCCGGATGACGCCGTACGGGGAGCAGCCGCAGGTGTGGCCCACCACCAGGTTGCCGGTCAGTCGGACGTGTGCGGGTGGGAGGCCGGGCGTGCGGATCTCCTCGAGCAGCCGGGTACACGCGCTGCGGGCCAGGTATTCGACGTCCTGGCGCATCGTGGTCAGCGGCGGGATCGTGAAGCGGGCCCCCCGGGTGCCGCCCATCGACACCAGGGCCACGTCGTCCGGGACCCGCAGGCCCAGCTCCCAGCAGGCGTGCAGCGCGCCGAACGCCTGGACGTCGGAGGCCACGAACAGGGCGGTCGGGCGGCGCCCGTAGACCGCCCACGGCCGGCCGTGCTCGCTCAGCAGCAGGCCGGCCGCCTGGTAGCCGCCCTCCTCCCCCGCGTCGGCCAGCGCGACCAGGCCGTCCGAGGCGGGCCGGCCGGTCCGCCGTTGCTGCTCGCGCCACCCGGACAGGCGCAGACCGTCGGTGCTGACGTAGGGCGGGCCGACGATGCAACCGATCAGGTCGTGGCCGTGGACCTGGAGGTGGTCGACGGCGCGGGCCGCGTCACCCTCGTCGTCCATGCTGAGCGTGGACAGCGGGCTCTCCGGGCGTTCCTCGAGCACCAGCACCGACTGCTCGACGCCGGACAGTGCGGGGCCGGACAGCGACACCCCGGACGTGATGATCAGGCCGTCGGTCTGGCGGTCGATGAACGTCTGGAGCAGGCGTTCCTCGCTCGATCGGTAGCCGTACGTGCTGGCCGTCAGGGTCAGGTAGCCCTGCTCGGTCAGCGTGCGCTCGATCTCCTCGGCCAGCGCCCCGTAGAACGGGTTGCTGCGGTTCGGCGTGAGCAGGCCGACCGTCTGCGTGCTGCCTCCGCGCAGCGCGCTGGCGATCGCATTGGGCCGGTAGCCGAGTTCGTCGATCGCGGCCAGGACCCGTTCGCGGGTGTGGGTGGCCACCGGCCGTGGTCCGTTGTTGAGGACGTAACTGACCACGGCCGGGGAGACGCCGGCGGCGCGCGCCACATCCGAGCGGGTTACTGCCAAGGTGGCGCTCCTTAGGGTCTGTGTCGAAGTGGGGGCCGGAGCGAGGCGAGGTCCAGGTGTCGTCTGGCCGCTGGGCCACGCCGCAGCCCGTCTCCCACTTCGACACAGACCCTAGGGGTGGATCTCGGCGGGCTCGAGTCCGAGGTCCGCCGGCGAAGGATACGACGACTGGGCGCCGGGGCTCTGCACCGCGAAGGTTCCGGCGCGCACGCCGACGGTCACCGCCTCCTTCAGGGTGTCGCCGGAGGTGAGCCGGACCGCGAGCGCGCCGACGAAGGCATCGCCGGCGCCGGTGGTGTCGACGACGGCCGTGGGTCTCGGCGCCGGGACATGACCGCTGTCGTCGGCGTCGGCCCAGCACGCCCCTTCGGCGCCGACGGTGACGACCACCGAGCGGGTCTGCGACCGCAGCTCGGTGACCGCCCGCAGGGCCGCTTCGGCGCCCCGCACCTCCCAGCCGAGCAGGCCGCTGGCCTCGGCCTCGTTGAGCACGAGCGGATCGCAGTGGGCCAGCAGTTCGGCGGCCACCGGCTGGTAGGGGGCGAGGTTGAGGATGACCCGGGCCCCGGCCGCGGCCGCCGCCGTGATGGCGGCGGTGATGATCTCGGGCAGCACCTCGGCCTGGGCCACCATGGTGGCGGCGCCGGTCTCGGCGGCGATCCGGCTGACCGTACGGTGGACCCGCTCACTGGTCAGCGCGAAGTTGGTGCCGGGCACCACGGTGATCGAGTTCTCGCCCGAGTCGTAGACCAGGACCAGGGCCAGTCCCGTACGGCCGCGGCTGATGATCTCGACGCTGGTGGTGTCGACGCCCTCGGACCGCAGTTCGCGGATCAGCTGGGCGCCGTCGGCGTCGTCACCGACCGAGGCCACGAAGCTGACGTCGCCCCGCAGCCGGGCCATCGCCACGGCCTGGTTGGCCCCCTTGCCGCCGGGCTGGTTGAGCAGATCGGTGGCCAGTACGGTCTCGCCCGGTCCCGGCGGTTCGGCCACTCGGACGATGTAGTCCTGGTTGGCGGATCCGACGACGATGATGCCCGCCGTACCGGGAAGGAATTTGCTCACTTCTCTCCACTTCCGATCGAGAGCCGCCCGAAGAAGCGCTGGAGCACGAACATGCTGACCGCGGGAACCAGGGTCAGCACGATGGTGCCGGCGAAGTTCTGCCCGTAGTCGGCGGCGTGCTCGCCGAAGGTGCCGGCCAGCGCGACCGGGGCGAGTTGCAGCTTCTGGTCGCTGACGATCAGCAGCGGCCACAGGAACGCGGTCCACTGGCCGAGGAAGATCAGCAGCGCCGAGTTGGTCAGGGCCGGGCCACTGAGACGTGCGTACAGGGAAAAAAGGATTCTCGGTTCGGAGGCCCCGTCGATCATGGCGGCCTCGCGATAGGACTGCGGGATGCCCAGGAAGTACTGGCGCAGGTTGAAGATGGCCAGACCGTTGGCCACGCCGGGCAGGATCAGCCCGGTCATCGTGTTGCCCAGCCCCCAGTCGGTGAACTGCTGCGCGAGGGGGATCGCGATGGCCTCGAACGGGACCATGAAGCTGATCACGATGACCGCGAAGATCAGGTTGCGGCCGGGGAACTGGTAGACGGCCAGGGCGTAGGCGGCCATCGCCGACATGGCCAGGCCGATCGCGACCGAGGCGATGCAGACGATGAACGAGTTGAGCAGCGCCCGGGCGAAGCCGGAGTCGACCAGCAGGTGCACGTAGTTCTCGAAGGTGACCTCGGACGGGATGACCAGGTGCCAGCTCAGCGGGGACATCGTCGTGAGGATCTCGGCGTTCGGGCGGAACGAGCCGATGAGGATCCAGATCGCGGGGAGTACGAAGCCCGCGCCGACGATGACGGCCACGGCGGTCAGCACGACGGTGGAGGTCTTGACCCGGCGCGTCCGTACGGGGAGGGCTGGGGTCGTCGTCATCGCGGCGTCCTCTCCTCGCGCAGCAGCCGGAACTGCAGGAGCACGAAGAAGATCATGATGACGGTGAGGATGACCACCTCGGCCGCACCGAGGTTGCGGCTGCCGTAGCCGTACGTGGTCCGGTAGGCGTCGAACATCAGCAGCGTGGTGCTGTTCTGCGGCCCGCCCTGGGTCAGCAGCTGCACCGGCACGAACAGCACGAAGTTGGCGACGGTGTCGGCGACCAGCACGAACAGCAGCGGTCGCTTGAGCATCGGGATGGTGATGCTGAAGAACGTGCGGATCGGGCCGGCCCGGTCGATCTTGGCCGCGTCGTACAGCTCCTCCGGGATGGCCTGCAGACCGGAGATGAGGAACAGCATCCAGTAGCCGATGCCGATCCAGCTGGCCAGCATGATGATGCCGGCCAGGGCCTGGTCGGGCGACGTGAGGAACGGCTGCGGGTTGCCGCCGAGCGCGCTGATCAGGGCGTTGACCGGGCCCTCGGGGTTGAGGGCGGCGCCCCACGCGATGGAGGAGCCGACGATCGGCACGGTGATCGGGATGAAGACCAGCGTGCGCCACACCCCGACGGCCGGGATCTTCTGCGTGAACAGCACGGCCAGCAGCAACGCCAGCACGATCTGGAACGGATTGATGATCGCGTTGAAGACCAGCGTACGGACGATGGTGCTGACGAAGTTGGGGTCGGCGAACAGCGACTCGTAGTTGCCCAGGCCGTGGAACGTGGCCGGGATGATGCCGCCGGGGAACGCCTTGTAGAGGCTCTGGACGACGGCACCGACGGTCGGGACGACCCGCAGCACGACCAGGGCCACGATCGCGGGCGACAGGAAGATCGCGGCCCACATCAGTTCCTGCCGGCGGCCGGGCCGCTGCCGCCCGGCTTCCGGCCGGCGGCCGGCCCGCCGCCGCTTGGCGACGACGGGCTCGGACGTGACGGTGGACGAAGCCATTACTGATACTTCTTCCAGGCGGTGGTCAGCTGGGCCGAGGCACTGTCCAGGGCGGTCTTCGCGTCGGCGCCGTTCCGGATGTCGGCGAAGGCCTGGTTGAGGATCGTCTCGAACTCGATGTAGCCGATGGTCGGCACCCGGTTGACGGCGGTGTTCGAGGTCTCGAAGTCGATGATCTTCGCGGCGTCCTTACCGGCCGGCGAGGAGAACACCGACTTCTGGAAGTAGATCTTCTTGCCCTCGGGCGACGCGGCCAGCTCGGGGTCGGAGCGGTACTTGATGTAGCCGCCGCCCTCGTCCACCGCCATCCACTTCATGAAGACCGCGGCGGCCTCCTTCTGCTTGCTGAACGGGTTCATCGCGAGCGACCACGAACCGGTCGGGGTGGCCGGTTTACCGCCCTCGAAGACCGGCTGCGGCGCGACTCCCCAGTCCACCTTGGACGCCCCGAGCTGCGGGATCAACCAAGGTCCTTCCACCATGTACGCGGCCCGCCCGGCCACGAACGCAGGGTCGGTCTCCTCGGATTTCATGCCCTTGGGCGCGACACCCTGCTTGAACAGATCGCCGTACCAGGTGAAGGCCTTGACCCACTGCTCCGAGGTGAAGTCCGGGGTGAGGTTCTTGTCGCCGGTGGCCCCGGGCGAGCCGCCGAGCTGAACCGGCAGCGGCTCCAGCTGGTAGTAGCGGTCGAACTGGCCGAACAGGAAGCCGTACTGGGCGCCGGACGACTTCGCCTTGGCCGCGTCCTTGGTCAGCTGCTCCCACGTCATCCGCTGGTTCGGGTCGGCCGACGGCTCGGCCAGCCCGGCCTTCTTCAGCAGCGCCTTGTTGTAGTAGAGCAGCTGGGAGGAGTTGGCGATCGGGAGCGCCCAGAGCTTGTCCTGGAACATTCCCGAGTCGTACGCGGTCGGGTCGAACGAGCTCTTGAAACCCGCGAACGCCTTCGTCAGGTCTTCGGCCTCGCCCCGGGCGGCCAGCGCCGAGATGCGGGGCTGGTCGGCCCAGTAGACGTCGGGGTCGCCGCCCTTGTTGGCGATCCGCGCGTCCAGCGTGCTGTTCAGGCTGTCGAACGGCACCGACTGGTAGTCCACCTTGATCGTCGGGTGGGCCTTCTCGAACGCGTCGATGACCTCCTGCATGTGGGCGGTCTTGAGGTCGAGGATGCTGAGCACCTTGATGGTGGCGGTCGGGTCGCTGCTCGGCAGGGACCAGCCGCCGGCGGTGCTGCCGGTGCCGCTGTCGTCGCCGCCACCACAGGCGGTGAGGACCAGGGCCGAGGCGGTGGCCGCGGCCAGCCCGGCGAGCAACCGCCGCCGGCTCAGAGGGGTTATGAGAGACATGTCGGGGAGTCCTCTCTCTTCGTTCAGAGACCGGTTATGAGACCGAGGAAGTGTTCGGTGAAGGCATCGGCGTCGACGGAGACCGCGACGCGGGCGTTGGCCGCGGGCGGCTCGGCACCCTCGCGACGGTCGGTGATCATCACGCCCCGGGCCTCGCCCTCGCCGGTGATCACCGAGACCGTGACCTCGCGGAACTCGCACAGATCGGGCCGGGTGAGGACGGCCACCGCGAGCGGGTCGTGCATGGCGCACGAGTCGGCCTCGAGGGGGTTGCCCGGATAGAGGGCGTGGATGTGGTCGATCCAGGCCAGGGTGAACTCGCCCGCGAACGGGGCGAACGCGGTGCCGGCCTCGATCATCCGCTGGGCGTGGTCGCGGTTGAGGCGGGCCTGCAGCGTGACGTCGAGGCCGACCCAGCGCTGCGGTGCGCCCGAGCGCAGCACGGCCTGGGCGGCCTCGGGGTCGACCCAGACGTTGAACTCGCCGGGCATGTCGCGGTTGGACATGGTCCCGAAGAACATCCCGCCCATGATGACGATCTCCTTGACCGCGCCGGCGATACGCGGTTCGAGCAGGAGTGCGGCGGCCACGTTGGTCAGCGGGCCGATGGCGACCAGGGTGATCTCTCCCGGGTGGGCCATGATGTGGTCGGCGATGGCCACGGCCGCGTAGCCGCCGGTGGGCGGCTGGGCCGAGTCGCGCAGCGCCACCACGTTGTCGGCGGGCGCGCGCTTGATCTGCGGACGGGTGTATGCGGCCGAGGCGCCCCGCACGATCGGGACGTCCTTGATGCCCAGCCGGTTCGCCAGCTCCCCGGTGAGGATGGTGGCGCTCTCGACGTCGGTGTTGCCGTTGACGGTGGTGATCAGATCGAGCTCGATGCCGGGGTCGGCGTGGGCGAGAGCCAGCGCGAACCCGTCGTCGATGTCGGAGCCGGGTGCGCCCATGGCGAGGTCGGTGTCGAGGATGATGCGCATCGAAGCAAACCCCATTCAACTCGTGTTGAACGGCAGTAAACACGAGTTGAATGTGACCGACAAGACACCGGAAGAAATCTCTGCGAAACATCCTTAACGTTCGGGAAACTTTGTCCCTGCCCCGCTAAAGACGGATTTGCGCCCCTGCACCGGCCCCGGCCACCGGCATCACCGGCGTGCGGACTCGTCGATGCGTTCGAGCCACCGGCGTCACCGGCGTGCGGGCTCGTCGATGCGTTCGAGCCACCGGCCGAGCAGGGCCGTCTCGGCCGGCTCGAGCCGGTCGGTGCCGGTCAGGGCGAGCTGGGCGCTCAACTGACGGGCGGCGGCGCGGACCGGATCCGGCGCCCGGGTCACCACGGGTTCGGTGAGAACCGCGGCGAAGACGGCATCGCGGGCGACGTGCGACAGGCCCGGATCGTCGAAGAGGGCGGGCTGGGCGATCCGGCTCAGGGCGACGCCGATGTTGACCGGCAGGATCAGCCGGGCGGCCGCGTGCGGCGTGGTGGCCAGGGCACCGGCGGCCGCGCAGCGCAGCAGGGTGGCCTCGAGCAGTTCGAGAATGCGCTTGTAGGCGGTCGTGGCGGCGCGCGCCCGCGGGGCGAACATCAGCTGATAGAGGGCGGGATTGGCCGCGGCGAAGGCCATGTGGTCGTCCCAACCGGCGTACATGTCGGCGACGGCGTCATCGGTGACCTCGAGTTCGGATTTACGCCGGGCGTAGCGCTCGAAACCCGCATCGGCGACGGCGTCGAGCAGACCGCGCTTGTCGCCGAACAGCCGGTACAGCACGGGCTGGCTGACCCCGGCATCCTCGCTGACCGCCCGCGTGGCGATGTCGCCGTCGGTCGAGGCGGCCAAGCGGCGCTCGGCCGCCTCGACCAGCGCCTTCCGGACCTGCGCGTCGTCGGCCGGGCCGTCGGCATCCCGCCGCCGACGAGGCCGGCCGGGGTACTCCGCGTCACTCATGAAGCGATGATACGCCAAATCGCTAACGTCGATCCGGCCATTCCCGGCCGGTCAAAATCGATGCTACGTCACATCGCTAGCAGCGATCCGATCGCTGTGTTAGCTTCGTCGTATCAGCGATACGGCAATCGGCTGTCGCTACTAGCGATCTTGGATGGAAGTCATGACGGAGCAACGAGTCGCCGTTGTCACCGGCGCCTCCCGGGGCATCGGCCGGGCCATCGCCACCACCCTCGCCGCGGCCGGCCAGGCCGTAGTCGTCGGCTATGCCGGCAACGAGGCGGCGGCCAAGGAGGTCGTCGACGAGATCACCGCCGCCGGCGGGCAGGCCGTCGCCGGTCAGGCCGACGTCGCCGACCCGGAGGCCGTCGCCGCCCTGTTCGACACCGCCACCCGCACGTTCGGGGGCGTCGACGTCGTCGTCAACTCGGCCGGCCGGATGTCGCTGGCACCGATCGCCGAGCTGGACCTGGACGACCTCGACGCCCAGCACCGCACCAACATCCGCGGCACCTTCGTCGTGGCCCGCGAGGCGGCCCGCCGGGTCCGCGACGGCGGGGCGGTCGTGCTGCTGTCGACCTCGGTGGTCGGGCTCCAGTTCCCCGGCTACGGCGCTTACGCCGCCAGCAAGGGCGCGGTCGAGGCGATGACCCTGATCCTGGCACGGGAGATGCGCGGCCGCGACATCACCGTCAACACCGTCGCCCCCGGCCCCACCGCCACCGAGTTGTTCCTCGACGGCAAGGACGAGGCCACCATCGAACGCCTGGCCCAGCAGCCCCCGCTGCAGCGTCTCGGCACCCCGGCCGACATCGCCGAGGTCGTCGCGTTCCTGGCCGGGCCGGGTGGCCGTTGGGTCAACGGGCAGATCGTCCGGGCCAACGGCGGGATCATCTGATGGCCGTCGCGCTCGTCACCGGAGCCTCCAGCGGCTTCGGCCGGCTGACCGCGCTCGCCCTGGCCAGCGCCGGGCACACCGTCGTCGCGGGCATGCGCGCCACCACCGGTCGCAACGCCGGCGTGGTGGCGGAACTCGACGCGAACGCGGTCTCGGCCGTCGACCTCGACGTGCAGTCGCAGTCGTCGGCCGACGCGGCCGTCGCCGAGATCGTCCGGCGGCACAGCCGTCTCGACGTCGTCGTGCACAACGCCGGGCACATGGTCCTCGGACCGGCCGAGGCGTTCACCCCCGAGCAGCTCGCCGCTGTCTACGACGTCAACGTGGTCGGCACCCAGCGGGTCAACCGCGCCGCGCTGCCGGTCCTGCGCGAGCAGGGATCCGGGCTTCTCGTCTGGGTCGGCAGCTCCTCGACCCGCGGCGGGCACCCGCCGTTCCTCGCGCCCTACTTCGCGGCCAAGGCCGCGATGGACGCCCTGGCCGAGAGCTACGCGGCCGAGCTGATCCGGTTCGGCATCGGTACGACCATCGTGGTCCCCGGCGCTTTCACCTCGGGCACCAACCACTTCGCCCACGCCGGCCACCCCGAGGATCAGACCCGGGCGGCCGCGTACGAGCACCACTACGGCCGGCTCCGAGCCGAGATCGACCAGCGGCTGGCCGCCCTGATCCCGCCGGACGCCGATGTGCAGTCGGTGGCCGACGAGATCGTCCGCGTCGTCGGGCTGCCCGCCGGGCAGCGGCCGTTCCGCACCCACGTGGACCCGAGCCGGGACGGCAGCGAGGTGGTCTCGGTCGTCGCCGACCGCATCCGCAGCGAGTTCTACCACCGCATCGGCATCGAGGACCTGCTGTCCCCGAACGCCGCCCTCTGAAAGGAAACCACCATGCCGTTCGCCAACCTGAAGGTTCCGGCCGACACCCTGACCCCGGAGTCGAAGAAGAAGCTGATCGACGCCGTCACCGACGCCTACGCCGACGTGTACGGCGAGCGGGCCCGCGCGACCACCCTCGTCCTGGTCGACGAGGTCGTCGAGGGCGGCTGGGGCCTGGGCGGGAACGTCCTGACCGCCGAGATGCTCGGCCGCAGCTGACCCGCGGCGGGTCCGTCCGCCGCCGGTCTCAGGCGATCGCGCGCAGGAGGCCCTCCAGGTCGCGTTCGCCCTCGCGGGTCTGGGCGCCCGCCTTCAGTCCCCCGCCGATCAGGGTCGCGGCGGCCGGCCGGGTGATCAGCGACGACCAGGCGGCGTCCTCGCGGCGCAGCCCGGCGGTGAGGTCGGCCGGGGCCAGCGCGGACTTGGCGGCCGCGATCACGCCGGGGGCCAGGGCGGCGATGTGACGGGCCAGCCGGTCGACGAAGGCGTCGAGTTCGGCGGCGGGCAGGGCGCGGTTGATCCAGCCGTAGCGTTCGGCGGTGCCGGCGTCGAACAGGTCGGCGCCCAGGACGACCTCCAAGGCCCGGTTCCGCCCGATCCGCTGAGCCAGATATTGCGTCGCGCCGCCGCCGGGGACGATGCCCATCAGCGCCTCGATCTGGCCCAGGCCGGCGGTCTCGCGGGCGGCGAACGCCAGGTCGGCCGCCACCACGAACTCGGCCCCGCCGCCACGGGCCAGTCCGGCCAGCTTGACGATGGTGACCTGCGGCTGGTGGCGCAGCAGTTCGCCGAGGCCCTGGAAGATGTTGACGCCGTCGGGCAGACCGGCCGCGAGCGGCGCGGCGCTCTCCGGATCCAACGTCATGTCGACGTGGGCGAGGAAGAACTCCGGGTCGGCACTGTCGAAGACGATCACCCGTACGTCCGTGCTCGCGCGCACGTCGTCGAGCAGTTCCCGCACCGCGGCCATCAACGCGACGTCGAGCACGTTCACGGGCGGGTTGTCGAAGGTGACGTACAGGACGCCGGTCTCGTGCCTGGTCCGCAGGGTTGCCATTGGTAGCTCCGAGTTACTAGGTTCCAGATGCATACCTAGCTTCGGCGCCGTCGGGAAAGCCGTCAATAACGCACTTCGGGCACACCAGGGATCGCGGAGGATACCGCCATGAGCAGCGTCTACCGGGCCATCACCGACGCCGAGGTGGCGTTCGCGGCCGACTGCCCGAGCCGCCCGATCCTCGACCAGATCGCCGACAAGTGGTCGATGATGGTGCTCGCCGTGCTCGAGCAGCCGCGACGCTTCAACGAGATCAAGCGCCGCCTCGACGGCGTGACCCAGCGGGTGCTCACCCAGACGCTGCGCCGCCTGGAACGCAACGGCATGATCGAGCGGCGGGTACTGCCCACCTCCCCGGTGGGCGTGGAGTATTCGCTGACCCCGCTGGGCGAGTCGCTGCGCGAGCCGTTCGGCCGCCTCTACGACTGGACGGTCGAGCACGCCGGCGAGATCCAGGAGCGCCGGCTGGCGTACGACAAACGCTCTAGTTGATCTCGGGCTGCGGCTGCTGGAGGCCGCTGACCAGCAGGGTCACCATCTGCCGGACGTCGTAGGCGGGGTCGTGCGGGGCGAACGCCACCAGGTCGCCGACGGCCCGGATCAGCCGGTACGCGGTGACCGGCGCGACCACCTCGCCGACTTCCCGGGCGGCCCGCAGCATGTCGGTGAGCACGGGTTCGAGGCGCTCCACGAAGAGGGTGTGCAGCGCGGTGAAACCGGCCGCGTCGCCCTCCCACACCCGGCCCAGCCCGTGTTTCGTGCCCAGGAAATCGACGAACTGGTGGACCCAGCTCAGGACGGCCGCGAACGGGGTCGGCGCCGACTCGAGCAGGGCGGGTCCGGCCTCGGCGAGGGCGTCGATCTGGTGGCGGTAGACGGCGACGACCAGGTCGGACCGGGTCGGGAAGTGCCGGTAGAGGGTGGCCACCCCCACTCCGGCGGCCGCCGCGACCTCGCGCACCGGAGCGTCGACGCCGGAGGTCACGAAGACGGTGGCGGCCGCGTCGAGCAGGGCTCGCTCGTTCCGCTTGACATCACGACGGCGGGGGCTGGTCACGCTCCGATCATCGCACGGCCCTGTTCCCGTACGGAACAGTGATCCGTTTCGCTTGCCAAAACGGAACCGGGTTCCGTACGTTTGCGGAACGCCGATCCGTTTCGGCGCCCTCGCGTCACTGGAAGGACCCCAGCGTGTCAACTACTCAGATCATCAGCGTCCGGCCCGTCACCCTCCCCGCCCCCGCCGACCGGGGCGTCGACCTGGAGGTCCGGATCACCGCACCGGTCACCGGAACCGATCTCCCGGTGATCGTCTTCGCGCACGGCTTCAGCCAGTCGATGACCGCGGCCGACCCGCTCGTCGACCACTGGACGGCCAACGGGTTCGTCGTCGTGCAGCCCACGTTCCTCGACTCGGCGACGCTCGGCGTGACCCCGGCCGACCCCCGCTACCCGACGATCTGGCGCACCCGGGTCGACGACCTCGAGCAGGTCATCGACGAGCTGGACACCATCATCGCCGCGGTGCCCGGCCTGACCGGTCGCGTCGACACCCAGCGCCTCGCCGTGGCCGGCCACTCGTGGGGCGGGCAGTCGGTCGGCATGCTCCTCGGCGCCCGCGTGCTCGACGCCGACGGCAAGCCGGGCGAGGACCGCACCGACCCGCGCGTGAAGGCCGGCGTCCTGCTGTCCACCACCGGGATCGCCCGCGGGGACCTGAGCCCGTTCGCGCAGGAGAACTTCGCCTTCATGAGCCCCGACTTCACGCAGCTCGACACGCCGTCGATCGTGCTGGCGGGCGACCACGACCAGTCGCTGCTGTCCACCCGTGGCCCGGACTGGTTCACCGACGTCTACCACTACAGCCCCGGCGCTCAGCACCTGGTGACCCTGATCGGCGGCGAGCACCTGCTCGGCGGCATCCAGGACTACTCGTCGACCGTCACCACCGACGAGAGCCCCGAGCGTGTCGCCCTGGTCCGCCGGGCGACGACGGCGTTCCTGAAGACCGCTCTCGACGTCGACGACAAGGCGTGGGCCGAGTTCGCCGCCACGCCCGCCGAGCCGGTCGGCCACATCGAGTCCAAGTCATGATCGACAATCAGCACCCGATCGGCAGCGGCTTCACGGCCGCCTCGACGGCCGGCGATGTCCTCGACGGGCTCGATCTCACCGGCCGGCAGGTGGTCGTCACCGGCGGACGCGGCCGGCTCGGGGCCGAGGTCAGCCGGGCTCTCGCCGCGGCGGGTGCATCCGTGACCGTCGCCGGGCGGGACCAGATCGACCTGGCCGATCCCGCCTCGATCGACGCCTTCGCGCAACGATGGCTCGCCTCCGGGCGGCCGGTGCACGCGCTGGTCAACAACGCGGTGCCGCGCTTCAGCCCGGAACTGCGCCTGGACGGCCGCGGCAACGAGCTCTCGTTCTCGACCAGCCACCTGGGCCACTTCCAGCTGACCCGGGCGCTGCTCCCGGCCCTGCGCCGGGCCGGGGGCGCGCGGGTGCTCACCGTCAGTTCGGGGGCGGCCCGGTTCGGCGAGATCCGCTGGGACGATCCGGCCTTCCGGCGGGGGTACGACCCGGTTCAGGCGTACGGGCAGGCCAAGCGCGCGAACGTCCTGTTCACCGTCGAGCTCGACCGCCGGTACGGCGACGAGGGCATCCGGGCGTTCGCGGCGCACCCCGGCGTCATCATCGGGCCCGGTCCGCATGATGCGAGCGCGCTCACGTCGTACGGGGAACAAGGTCTTGTCGATGCGAACGGCGCGACGATCATCGACCCGGCGGCGGGCAAGAAGACGATCGCCCAGGGAGCCGCGACGCTGGTGTTCGGCGCGGTGAGCCCACTGCTCGACGGGCTCGGTGGGCTCTATCTGAAGGACAGTGACGTGGCCGTGCTGGACGACACGGTCCGCCCGTTGACCGCCGACAGCATCCCGTCCGACGCGAACTCGGCCATGCTCGACCCGGCCGATGCGCGTCGCCTGTGGACACTCAGCGAGCAGCTGCTGGACTGAGCCATTGCCCCGCGGAGTAGTGGCTGTTAACGTTCACAGTCATGATAGACGGCCGTGGATTGATCCGGGGCGCACTCGTCCTGGCCCTGGTGATCGCCGCTACGACGTGGGGCACAGCGGCCGCGGCCGCACCGAACAACGTGGTCAGCACGCCGCCGATGGGCTGGGCCTCGTGGAACACATTCGCCGCGAAGATCAACTACAACGTGATCAAGCAGCAGGTCGACGCACTGGTCTCGACCGGCCTCAAGGACGCCGGCTATCAGTACGTCAACATCGACGAGGGCTGGTGGCAGGGCACCCGGGACGCGGCCGGCAACATCACCGTCGACACCGCCGAATGGCCCGGCGGCATGGCCGCGATCGCCGCCTACATCCACGGCAAGGGCCTCAAGGCCGGCATCTACACCGACGCCGGGCGCGACGGTTGCGGCTACTACTACCCGACCGGCCGCCCGGCCGCGCCCGGCTCCGGCAGCGAGGGCCACTACGACCAGGACTTCCTGCAGTTCTCCCGGTGGGGCTTCGACTTCGTCAAGGTGGACTGGTGCGGCGGCCACGCCGAGGGCCTGAACCCGCAGACGACCTACACCGCGATCAGCGACTCGATCGCCCGCGCCACCGCGCAGACCGGCCGCCCGATGGCCTTCTCGATCTGCAGCTGGGGTGAGGGCAGCCCGTGGAACTGGGCTCCGGGCGTCTCCACCATGTGGCGGACCAGCACCGACATCATCTTCTACGGCAACACCGCGTCGATGGACAACGTGCTGGCCAACTTCGACTCCGCGCAGCATCCCACCGCGCAGAGCCCCGGCCACTACAACGACCCCGACATGCTCATCGCCGGCATGCCGAATTTCAGCGCGGCCCAGAACCGTACCCACCTCGGTCTGTGGGCGATCTCCGGCGCTCCCCTGCTGGCCGGCAACAACCTGGCCACGATGAGCGCCGAGACCCGGGCCATCCTGACCAACCGCGAGGTCATCGCCGTCGACCAGGACCCACTCGGCCGGCAGGGTCACAAGGTCGCCGAGGACACGACCGGCCTGCAGGTCTACAGCAAAACCCTTTCCGGTACGGGAAAACGCGCCGTACTGCTCCTGAACCGCACCGGCGCCACGGCGAACATCACGGCGCGCTGGGCCTCGATGGGCCTGACCGGTTCGGTGGTCGTCCGTGACCCGTGGGCCGGAAGCAATCTCGGCTCGTTCGCGACCAGCTATACCGCAAGCGTGCCGTCCAAACAGGCCGTGTTGCTCACGGTCTCCGGCACCGAGGGCCCCACCCTCCGTACGGGACCGATCGTCGGTGCCCAGTCGAGCCGGTGCCTCGACATCAACAACTCGAGCACGGCCAACGGCACCCAGGCCCAGCTGTGGGACTGCAACGGCCAGACCAACCAGCGCTGGACCTGGTCGTCGACCGACCGGACGATCAAGATCTACGGCAACAAGTGCCTGGACGCCTACAACAACGGCACCGTCAACGGCACCGCGGTGGCCATCTGGGACTGCAACGGCCAGACCAACCAGCAGTGGACCGTCACCACCGACGGCACCATCAGAGGCGTCCAGTCGGGCCTGTGCGTGGACGCCGCCAACGCGGCGACCGCCAACACCACCAAGATCGTCCTGTGGGCGTGCGGAAGCGCCACCAATCAGAAGTGGACCCTGACCTAGGGCGGACTGCTGACCGGTGGCGCATCCCTTCAGTTGATCCAGACCGCCGGTTCCACACGCCATTCGTTGGCCGGCTGGTTGGCCGCGCAACCTCGTTGGACAACCACGCTGTCCCTGGTCTCGCCGGTCCGCGTCAGGCACATGAAGCTGTGCTGGTTCTGCACCTGATAAAGCCCTTCGGTCCCGCCGCGCACGCCGAGCAACTTCCATTGCTGGTTCGGGTTGCCCTGCGACGCACCGCCCCAGCAGCGATATTGCACGGCCGCCGCATTCGTGTCCTTGGAGGCGGCGGCGATGTCCAGGCACTTGTCGCTGTAGTAACTCCGGAACTCGGCCGCCGTGCCTTGAACCTGGTCGTACCGCCAGTAGCCGTCGAGTCCGACGTTGTAGCACCGGTCGACCGCAACCAGTGCCATGTCCGCCGCCGCGTCGTAACGCGAGTCGATCGCGAGACACATGAGGCGATTGGGCGAGGTGATCCAGACCGAGTCGCCGTCCTTCGGCGGCGGGGCGGGTTGCACAGCGTTGAAGCGCCAATGCTGGTTCGCGCCACCCCAGCACTGGTACTGCATCACGTTCGCCAGGTTCGCGGTGGCGCCACCCGGACCACGGCCGTCCACGTCCAGACACTTGTTGCTGTGTTTCGCCCGCAGCTCGAAGTACCCGTTACCGAGCGGGACAGTCCGCCAATGCTGATTCGCGTCACCCACGCACTGGAACTGCAGCACGTTCGCGAGATTCGCCGTGGCGCCACCGTCCACGTCCAGACACTTGTCGCTGTGTCTCGCCCGCAACTCGAAGTACCCGTTACCGACGTCAGCAATCCGCCATTGCTGGTTCGTGCCACCCCAGCACTCGTACTGCATCACGTTCGCCAGGTTCGCGGTGGCGCCACCGGAACCACGACCGTCCACGTCCAGACACTTCTCGCTGTGTTCCGCCCGCAGCTCGAAGTATGTGAACTGCGTGCCTGTGCCGGCCTGCACCGGACCGATCATGGTGCCGGTGATCGTGACGATTGCCGTGGCCACTGCGACAAGCATGGTGGCCGCTCTGGTCCTCATTGCTGTCTCCTCCCTACGCCGTTTCCGTCGGCGGGATCATCGGTTCGCCGCCCGACTTCGCGGGCGACAGCCGCCACGTGGTCTGCCACAGGACGGCGGCGTCCTCAACGCACTTGACCAGCTCGGCCACGGCCTCCGCGCGCTCGATCTGGTGCAGACCGGCACGGATCTCCAGTGCCTCCAACCGGACCCGGGCGGTCTGCGCGGCGGCGATCCGATCGTCGAGACTGTCCGCCTTCAGCAGCTGACCCGCGATGGCGGTCGCGAGTGAACAGACCGCCGCGGTCGCGCACAACAGCTGCCAGGCCGGCGAGGACAACTCGAGAGCGCCGGTCAGCCACGCGGTGAGCGATTTGCCGCCGAACGCCGGTCCCGCGGTCAGCACGGTGGCGAGCGCAGATGCGACGACGGTGATGTTCGTCAGGCGGCGCCGGCGCAGGCACGCCGCCCGCAGACCGGCGTCGGCCTGCTCGCGAAGTTCACGGATGGTCGTCATCAGGTCGGCGGGAGCCCCGGCGACAACGTCGAGCCGTGGCATCAGCATGGTCCGGAGGCGAGCGGTCCCGAGCGGACGGCCGGAGCGGCGCCATCCTCGAGGTGGCGGGCAACACCGCCGGCGAACAGGCCACGTACGGTGATGGCGGAGATGGTCATGGTCGGGTCCTTCCTCCGGTCGTGTCCACCGATGCTGCGGGGCCCCCGCCCCGGGCCGCATGAGCCCGGCGTCCTCGGCCGCTCGGGTGACGTGCCCGGCCACGGCCGGACCCCGTCCCGGTCGAGCCGGATCTCGTCCCGGTCGAGCCGGGCGAAGTGCCGGATCGGGCGGGACATTCACACTGGAAGGCGCCGCCGGGCGGGCTCACACTGTCGAGGTGAGGTTCGCGCGGTTCGGCGCAACAGCAGCGGCGACGGCTTCGGTCGTCGTGGTCGCTGTCGCCTGGCGGAAGATCGCCCGGCCGAGCGAGGAGACCTGGTTCTTCGCACCGGAACCGTTCACGGGGCCGGCCTTCGTCCTCGCCTGCGGTGTACTCGCCCTGGTCTGGGCGATCACCGGCGCGATCCTGGCCGCGGTGCGCCCGCGCAACGCGATCGGCTGGCTGGTTCTCGGTGTCGGTGTGTCGCAAGCGCTGGCGGTCTGCATCACCGCGTACAGCGGCTACGGCCTGCTGGGGAGCTCGCCGTCGTGGGGAGCCTACTTCGGACCCGCGCTCTACCTGCCCGGCTGGTTGATCCCGCCGACGCTGCTGCTGGCCCTCTATCCTGATGGCCGTCTGCCCAGCGCCTGGTGGCGATGGCCCGTCGGCTCGGCGATGCTGTCGATCGTCGTCCTGATGCTCTGCATCCCGTTCCCGGTCGTCGATCCGATCGCCGCCGGCGGCTGGGGCATGGTGCCGCGTTTCCCGCAGCGGCTGGCCGACCTGCTGGTACCCGGTCCGCGCGTCTACGACCTGGGTGTCTTCCTCTCGACCGACGTGGACGCGACGATTCCCGCCCTGCCTCCGGCGTGGGCGCAGTGGAGCCGGATCAGTTCGTGGGCGTTCACGCCACTGCTCGTCCTCTCGATGGTCGTCATCTGGGTCGGGACGGTGCTGCGTCTCGTCCGCGCCCAGTTTCCCCGCCGCCAGCAGTTGGTTCTGCTGATCTGCATGGTGATGCCGTTCCTGGCCGCCTCCTTCTTCGTGACCGCCAGTTTCGCGAATGTGCTGATGCTGCTGCCGCTGCTGCTTGTTCCCATCGCCGTGGCCGTCGGCGTTCTCCGGTATCGCTTGTTCGGCATCGAGACGGTCCTGCGCCGTGGCTTGGTCTACGGCATGTACACGGCGGTGGTGGTGGGCGCGTATCTCGGGGTCACGGCTGCGGTCGGCACGGTGGTCGGCGCCACGCTGACCAGCCGGCCACTGCTAGGCGTGATCGCCGCGGCGGCCGTGGCGGTCGCGCTGGCACCGGCGCGCGACCGGCTGCAACACGCCGCCGACCGGCTGCTGTACGGACAGCGCCGTGATCCGATGCAAGCGCTGACCTCGCTGGGTGAGAGCGTATCCGGCACCGGGCCGGGCGATCTGTTGTCGGCCGCCCTCACGAGCGTCGCGGCCGCGGTGCGCGCGCCGGGTGCCGGCCTGATCGGCCCCGACGGCAGCCGGCTGGGCGGCGTCGGCGCCGACGAGCCGACGCAACCGACCCTGAGACTGCCGCTCCGCTTCGGTGGCACCGCCCTCGGCGAAGTGCGGGTGCTGCCCCGACGGCCCGGCGAGGTCTACACCAGCGCCGACGTACGGCTGCTCACGGTTCTCGCCCTGCAGGTGGCGATGGTGGTCCAGGCCCACCGGCTGACCGAGCAGTTGGAGGCGGAGCGGGACCGGGTGGTCACGGCGGCCGAGGCGGAACGCGACCGGCTGCGGGTCGACCTGCACGACGGACTCGGGCCGTCGCTGTCCGGCATCGGGCTCGGGTTGGAGGCCCTCGCCGACACCGGCCACAGCCCGCTGTTGCGCCGCATCCAGAACGAGGTGGCCGTCGCCCTGGCCGACGTCCGTCGCATCCTCGACGATCTGCGACCGGCCGCGCTGGACACCATGACGCTGCCCGAAGCCATCCGCCGGCACGCCGACGCGGTGTCGTCGAAGGTTCCGGTGGCGTTCGACGCGGCCACCCTGCCGAGCCTGCCGGCCGACGTGGAGAACGCCGCCTACCGGATCACCACCGAGGCGCTGACCAACGTTGCCCGGCATGCGGACGCTCGCGAGGTCACCGTCAGCATCGCCGCTCCGGACGGCGTCCTCCGCATCGTGGTCGCCGACGACGGACACGGCACCCGGTCGGCCGTCGCCGGGATCGGGCTGACCTCGATGCGCCGCCGGGCCGAGAATCTGGGCGGGCGTCTGGAGATCGACTCGGGAAGTACCGGTACCACCATCACCGCCACGCTGCCTCTGGAGCCGTCATGACCGATCCCGTCCGGGTTGTTGTCGCTGACGACCATCCGATGTTCCGCTTCGGCCTCATCGCCGCCATCGCCGTCAACCCGGAGATCGAGATCGTCGGTGAGGCCGCCGACGGGCGCGCTCTGCTGACCCTGGTCGAGGACACCGGTCCGGACGTGGTGATCACCGATCTGACCATGCCGGACCTGGACGGCGCGGCGGCCACCCGCGCCATCCTGGCCCGGCATCCGGAGATCAAGGTTCTGGTGCTGACCATGCACGACGAGAACCAGGCGCTGATCGGAGCGCTGCGCGCGGGCGCCCGCGGCTATCTGCTGAAGGGCGCCGATCGTACGGAGATCACCCGGGCCGTTCTGGCCGTCGCGGCCGGTGAGTCGGTGTACGGCAACGGAATCGCCCACCGCATCAGTGACTTCTTCGTCGGCGCGGACCAGGACCGGGCGGCAACGGTGTTCCCGGAACTGACCGACCGGGAACGGCAGGTGCTGAAACTCGTCGCGGCCGGATGCGGCAACCACGACATCGCGCGTCAGTTGTCGCTGTCCGAGAAGACCGTGCGCAACCATGTCTCAGCGATCCTGTTCAAACTGCACGTGAGTGACCGGGCCGCGGCCGTCGCCAAGGCTCGCGACGCGGGGCTCGGCGATCCACGATGAAACGGCTCGTGCTGGCTGTTGTCGCCGCCGCCGTGCTGTCCTCGGTCGCGTGCGCTCGTCCGCAGGCGGTGCAGTTTCCGGCCGGCACCACCATGCATCGGCTGCAGCAGGACGGCCGGATCCGCATCGGGGTCAAGTCGGACCAGCCCAGCCTCGGATTCCTCAATCCGGCGACGAACCACTACGAGGGTTTCGACATCGAGATCGCGACCATCGTGGCCGCGGAACTCGGTCTGAGCCGTCAACAGATCACGTTCGTCACCACGACGTCGAGGGTCCGGGAGACCTATCTGATCGACGGACACGTCGACATCGTGGTGGCCTCGTACTCGATGAACGATGAGCGGCGCGGACGCGTCGGACAGGCCGGGCCGTACTTCCGGACCGGCCAGCAACTCCTGGTGCGGCGGGCCGACAAGCAGGTGATCAGCGGGCCGGACCAGATCGGCCGGCGCACGGTCTGCTCGGCCAGCGGCTCCACGTCGATAGACAAGTGGGAGCAGTTGTACGGCACCGTCCCGGTCGCGGAGCTGACCTACACCAGATGTGTCCAACGTCTGCTGACCCGCTCGGTCGACGGCGTCACCACCGATGGGGTGGTGCTGCTCGGCTACGTCGCTCAACTCCCGACGAAGCTGGCCGTGGTGGGCCCGGAGTTCTCCGACGACGCGTACGGGATCGGATATCCCAAGGGCGACCGCGCGTTCTGTGAGTTCCTCAACGGTGTCATCGCGAAGGCCGAACGGGACGGCCGGTGGAACAAGGCCTTTCACGAGACCCTGGGCCGGGCCGGGGTGCGCGCACCAGCCAGACCGGCCATCGAACCCTGCCGGGACTGACCGGCCGACGGATGCGACTCACAGCAGGCCCAGCACCAGCGCCAGCGGCGGCCAGGCGGACCGGCCGCGGCGGGTCACCGCGTACGCCCGCAGGTGCACCTCCGGCCCGGTCAGCGGCAGCAGGTCGATCCCGTCGCGGACGGGCAGCGCGGCCGGCAGCAGCGCGACCCCCAGACCGGCCACGATCAGCTCCTCGACCAGGTCGAGGCTGTCGCACCGGTGCGCCACCTGCGGTTCCCGGCCGTTCATGGCGGCCAGCGTGCGCACCACATCCTCGTCCGCGGTGTGCCGGGAGTTGACGATCCAGTCGGCCCGCCAGGCGTCTTCCCTGACTGTCCCGGCGGGTACGGCCAGTGACCACGGCATGGTCCAGAGCGGCCGCGTCTCGTACCGGCTCGCGAACGCCGCCGGTGCCAGGTTGTAGTCGTAGACCAGCGCCAGGTCGACGGCGTCCGCGTCGAGCAGGGCGAACGCCTCGAACGGCTCGTGCTCGTTGATCAGCAGGCGCACGGCCTGATGGCGTACGGAAAGAAGGGCCTGAACCGGCAGCAGCGAACGCCGGATCGCGGTGGCGAAACCGGCGACGCGCAACGAGCCCGCCGGTTCGGCGTCCGGGTCGAGATCGAGCTGGGCGGCCTCGACCGCGGCCAGGATGGTGACGCCGTGCTCGGCCAGTCGGCGCCCGGCCGGGGTGAGCCGCACCCGGCGGCCGTCCGGCTCGACCAGCGTGGCGCCGACGTCGCGGGCCAGGATCGCCAGCTGCTGCGAGACGGTCGAGGTGGTGAGGTCCATCTCCTCGGCCACCGCCCGCATGGACCCGAGCCGGGCCAGTTCGACGAGTAACCGCAGCCTGCGCGTCTCCACACCACGATTGTTCGGTAAACGCGAACGTATTGTCCAGCATCGGCACGTGGACGCGAACAATCAGGCGGCGTTGACTGGGCGCATGACCACCACGAACACCGTCCGCTCGGGCACCTCGATGGCCGTCGCGGCGATGCTCACCGTCCAGGTCAGCGTGGCCGGGGCGGTCGGGCTCATCGACCGGATCGGCGCCGAGGGCGCGGCCTGGCTCCGCCTGTCGGCCGCCGGGCTGCTGCTGATCGTGCTGATCCGGCCGCGGCTGCGCACCTTCGGCGCGGCCAACCTGCGGGCCGCCGTGCTGCTCGGGCTGGCCACCGCCGGGGCGACCGTGCTGTTCATGTCCGCGGTCGGCCGGCTGCCGCTGGGCACGGCCAGCGCCATCGAGTTCCTCGGCCCGCTCGGCGTCGCGGTGCTCCGCGGCCGGCGCCGGGCGATCTGGTGGCCGGTGCTCGCCGCCGTGGGCGTGCTGCTGCTGACCACCCCGTGGCGGGGCACGGCCGACCTGCTCGGCGTGGGCTTCGCGCTGGGCGCGGCGGTCTGCTGGGGCGCCTACATCGTGCTCACCCAGAAGGTCGGCGACCAGCTGCACGGCCTGCAGGGGCTGGCCGTCTCCATGCCGGTCGCCGCGATCGCCGCCCTGTTCGTCGTCGACCATGGCCGGATCAGCGCGATCTCGTGGAGTGACACGCTGCTCGGCGCGGGACTCGGCGTTCTGCTGCTGATCGCGTACGGGCTGGAAATGCTCGCCCTGCGCCGGCTCACCACCGCCGCCTTCGGCACCCTGATGGCCCTCGAACCGGCCATCGCCCTGCTGATCGGCGCGGTCGCCCTGCACCAGTTCCCCGACCTGGCCGGGGCGATCGGCATGGCCCTGGTGGTCGCGGCCGGTATCGGAGCGACCCGGGCCGGTGCCCGCCCGGCCCCGGCTCATCCGGCTGCGGAACGGCCGCCCGTCAGGGAAGCCAGCAGGTCACGAAGCGCCACCTGCTGATCCGCGGTCATGCCGGCGAAGAGTTCGCCGGCGACGTGGTCGGCGATCTCGCGGGCCTCGGCCAGCCGCCGGCGCCCGAGCGCGGTCAGGGCCACCGCCCGCGCCCGCCGGTCGCCGGCCACCGCCTGCCGTTCGGCCAGCCCGGCCTGCTCGAGTTCGTCGACCGTCCGCATCATCGTCGACTTGTCGGCGCCGAGCTCGGTGATGAGCCGGCTCTGCGTGGCCGGGCCGAGGCGGCCGAGCGCCATGAGCACCCCGAACCGCCGCCCGTCGAGCTCGAGCGGCTCGAGCGACTCGGCGAAGCTGCGCGCCGCACGCTTGTGCGCGATCGCGAGGAGGCGGCCGATCTCGACCCCCACCGCGTTGTTCCCTGTCACCCGGCCAGAATACTCAACCAAGAAAGTCTCACTTGAGAACTTCTTTCTTGAGAGGTTATGGTGACCCGGTGAGCTGGACTCCCTGGCCCCTGCGGATCACCTCCACCGCGGCCGCCCTCCTGCTGTTCGATCAGGCCGTGTTCGCCGGTCAGTTCCTCGCCGGCACGTTCCCGGTCCTGCACACGCACCGGGTCAATGCCACCTATGCCGGGATCACCGTGCTGGCGACGGCGGTCGCGGCCGTGCCCGTGCGCTGGCCCGGACGCGGCCCGATCTGGCCGCTGGCCGCCGGCCTGGCGCTGTTCGGACTGGTGGCGGCGCAGATCGCCCTCGGCTTCGCCCGAGTGCTCGCCGTGCACATCCCGCTGGGCGTCACCATCATCCTGGGCGCCCTGCTGCTGACCGGATGGTCCTGGCGCTACCGGCCGGGGCGGCCGTGAAACTGACCCGGCGCCGGCTCCTGGCCGGACTCGGCGGCGGAATCGGCGCGGCCGTGATCGGCGTGCCCCTGCTGACCGGCCTGCACGGCTCGACCTCAGCCGGATCGTTGCTGCCGAGCCGGCGCCCGTTGCCGAACCCGTTCATGCTGCCGTTCCGGGTGCCGCCGGTGCTCGAACCGATTCGCCGCGACCGCACCGGCGACCACTACCAGATCGTCCAACGGGCGGCGACGGCCGAGATGCTGCCCGGGGTGCGGACCGGGATCTGGGCGTACGAGGGAAGGTTCCCCGGCCCCACGATCCGCTCACCGCGTGGCCGCCGCACGATCGTCAGCCACCGCAACGATCTGCCGGTGCCGACCGTGGTGCACCTGCACGGCGGGCACACCCCGGCGGTCGACGACGGTTTCCCGACCGACCTGATCCCGCCGGGCGGCCGCCGCACCTACACCTATCCCCTGCGCCAGCCCGCCGCCACCCTCTGGTACCACGACCATCGGATGGACTTCACCGGCCCGGCAGTCTGGCGCGGGCTGGCCGGATTCCATCTGATCACCGACCCGGACGAGGACCGGCTCGGCCTGCCGGCCGCCGATCGGGACCTGCCCATCATGATCACCGACCGGTCCTTCGACACGGACGGGTCGCTGCTGTACCCCTCGCTCGACCCGATGCTGCACCACATGGCGGGCGTCCGGGAGCCGTACGGGTCGGGGGTGCTCGGCGACGTCGTCCTGGTCAACGGCAGCGCCTGGCCGGTCGCCCCGGTGCCCGCGGTGCGTCACCGGCTGCGGCTGCTCAACGCGTCGAACGCCCGCCGCTACCGGCTGGCCCTGGACCCGCCGCCACCCGGCGGCGGCGGACTGGTGCAGATCGGCGCCGACAACGGCCTGCTCGGCGCACCGATCACCCACGACGCGATCGAGATCGCCCCGGCCGAGCGGTTCGACGTGATCGTCGACTTCGGACGCTACCGGCCCGGAACCCAGGTCCGCCTGATCAACACATTCGGCGACCGCACCACCACCCCGGTCATGCGGTTCGACATCACCCACACCGCACCCGACGACAGCCGGATCCCGGACGCCCTGGCGCCGGCCGCGCCGCCGACGCCCCCGCCGACGGTGACCCGCGACCTGCGCCTGCGTCACGACACCGTCAACGGGATGCCGGGCTGGACGATCAACGGGATCCCGTTCGACCCGCGGCGCCCGGCACTGACGGCGCAACTCGGCACCACCGAGATCTGGCGGATCAGCTCGGACTTCCACCATCCGGTGCACCTGCACCTGGCGTCGTTCCGGGTGCTCGGGCGCGGTCTCGGCGGACCCGGGCCGTACGACTCGGGCCCCAAGGACACGATCGACCTCAGACCGGCCGAGCAGGCCACCATCCGGGTCACGTTCACCGACCACCCGGGCCGGTACGTCTTCCACTGTCACAACCTCGAGCACGAGGACATGGGCATGATGGCCGCGTTCGACGTGACGGGTGCTCCGTTCAACGGCCGGGATTAGATCGGTCCTCTCTCAGAAGGCGCGGAAAGTTCTGCGGTACGCGGTCGGCGGCACCCCGAGCGTGGTCTGCAAATGCTTACGCAGCAACGCGGCGCTGCCGAAACCGACCGCCGCGGCGATCCGGTCGACCGGTAGATCGCTGGTCTCGAGCAGGTCGCGGGCCCGGTCGACGCGCCGGTGGATCAGCCACTGGTTCGGGCTGCTGCCGGTCTCGGCCACGAACCGGCGGCTGAACGTGCGCACGCTCATGTTCGCGTGCCCGGCGAGCTCGGCCAAGGACAGCGGCTGCTCGAGCCGGGTCAGCGCCCACTGGCGGGTGCGGTTGGTCGAGCTGTCGCCCGTACGGGGAACGCTCTGCTCGATGAATTGTGCTTGTCCGCCCTCTCGCCAGGGCGCGATGACACACCGGCGGGCGGCCGCGTTGGCCACCGCGGCACCGTGGTCGAGCCGCACGATGTGCAGGCACAGGTCGATGCCGGCGGCCGCGCCCGCGCTGGTCAGGATGCGCCCGTTGTCGACGAACAGCACGTCCGGATCGAGGTCGACCCCCGGGAACAGCCGCGCGAAATCGTCGGCCAGCGCCCAGTGCGTGGTGGCCCGCAGCCCGTCGAGCAGGCCGGCCGCCGCCAGCACGAAGGCCGACGTGCACAGGCTGACGATGCGAGCTGACGGTCTGATCAGGGTCAGCGCTTCGGCGATCTCGGGGGCCAATTTTCCCGTACGCAACATCTCCGCGCCCGGTTCCTGAGTCGCCACGACCACCATGTCGGCCTCGGCGAGAGCCCGCTCGTCCCGCTGCGCCGCCACGGTGAAGCCGGCGTTGGTGGCCACCGGTTCCCCGCCCAGCGTGCAGATCTCCACGTCGTAGAGGCGGTTGCCGTCCTCGTCGAGCGCCTCGTGGAACACGCGCGACGGAATGCTCAGATCGAACGGCACGACGTCGTCGAGGGCCAGTACCACCACCTTGGCCAGATTTTTGCGCACCGTGTCATTCTAGCCACTCGTCGCTGTTCAGTCGGCCGCCGAAGATCGACTCATGCGTGCGATCACTCAGCAAACGTTCGGCGGCCCCTCGGTTCTCCAGCTCGCCTCGGTGCCCCGGCCCACTCCCCTGCCCACCGAGGTGCTGGTGCGGGTCCATGCGGCCGGCGTCAACCCGGTCGACTGGAAGACCCGCGAAGGCAGCGGAATGGCCGACGTGCTCGGCGAGCCCCCGTTCATCCTGGGCTGGGACGTGGCCGGCGTCGTCGAGGAACTCGGCTGGGGCGTGAGCACCCTGGCCGTAGGCGACAAGGTCTACGGCATGCCGTGGTTCCCGCGCGCCGCCGGCGCCTATAGCGAGTACGTGACAGCGCCGGCTCGCCAGTTCGCGCGTGCGCCCCACTCAATCCCGCTGGAGCAGGCCGCTGCCGTGCCGTTGGCCGCGCTCACCGCGTGGCAGGCCCTGATCGACACGGCCAGGATCACCGCGGGCCAGCGCGTGCTGGTCACCGCGGCGGCCGGCGGGGTCGGCCATTTCGCCGTCCAGTTCGCCCGGTTGCGCGGCGCCCACGTCATCGCGACCGCGAGCGAGCGCAACCACGAGTGGCTGGCCGCCCTCGGCGCTTCGTCGGTCATCGACTACAACCGTTCTCGTTTTGAGGAACAGGTGAGCGATGTGGACGTGGTGATCGACCTGGCCGGCTCCGGCCTGGAATCCTTGTCGACGTTGCGTCCGGGCGGGCTGCTGGTCGCCGTCCCCAGCGGCGTCTCACCCGAGTTGCAGGCGGCCGCCGACAGCGCGGGCAAGCGGGTCACGGCGTTCCTGGTCGAGCCGGACGGGCCGGCGCTCACCCGGATCGCCGAGCACATCGACGCCGGCGAGGTGCGGGTCGAGGTCGATCAGGTGCTGCCGTTGGAGGACGCCGCGAAGGCCCACGACCTGGTGGCCGCCGGCCACACCCGAGGCAAGGTGGTCCTGCGGATCGTCTGACCGCCCGTCAGCGACTCAGACCACAGATCCGATCAACGGCGACTTCCCACGCCACTCTCTCGACGTAGTTCGCCCGATGAGGCTGGCTGCGGCGCTCAGCGCGCCGCTGAAGGGCAGCAAGGCCACAAACGAGATTCTCCTCGAATTGCAGCCCCGCCACTGGAATTGGACGTGATTTTCGGGCCACCCCGGCGGCGGGTAGCAGACGTTGCCTCGACTCGGCGGCCGTAGAGCTTCCGTCGTAGTTGTCGAATCGGCCTGTGAGGAAGTCCAGGAAATCGACCGCCTCGTTGCTCTGGCTTCCTCGCCGGGAGGCCAGAGCATGAGGCTCAGGTCAGCCCGCGTACGCCACGGCGACGTCGAGGATCCACGTGACGCCGAAGCGGTCGGTGAGCATGCCGAAGCCCGGGGACCACTGCGAAGGCGCGAACTTCTCGACGATCTCGGCGCCGTCGGTGAGCTTGTCGAACAGCGGGCCGACCTCGTCGGCGGTCTCGCCGCGGACCGAGACGAAAAAGCGGTCGCCGGTCAGCGTCGTGCCGTTGAAACGGGTGGTGGCGGCCGGCGTGGTCGCCTCCGGGGCCTGGGTGGGCACGTCGTAGGCCATGATGCCGAAACCGTTGTCGGCGGTGAGCTGGCCGAACACCACCTTGCCGGTGTCGGGCAGACCGGCGGGCATGCCGAAGTCGCCGTACGTGACGACGGTGAGGTGGCCGCCGAACACCGACTGGTAGAACTCCAGCGCCGCCCGGGCGTCGCCGCGGAAGTTGAGGTGCGTGGTGGTGGTGAGTGCCATTCCTGACTCCTTCATCGGTGGGACGAGACAAGATTGGCAGCGGTAGGTGACAGGATGTGGCACCTACTTCGGGCAGAATCGGATTCATGCCGAAAACTTCCGCGCGGCTGCTGGCCCTGCTGTCGCTGCTGCAGACGCGGCGGGACTGGTCCGGATCCGTGCTGGCCGAACGCCTCGACATCAGCCTGCGCACGGTGCGGCGCGACGTCGACCGGCTGCGTGAGCTCGGCTATCCGATCGCCGCGGTCAAGGGGCCCGAGGGCGGCTACCGGCTCGGCGCCGGCACCGAGTTGCCGCCGCTGCTGTTCGACGACGAGCAGGCGGTCGCGCTGACCGTCGCGCTGCAGATCGCCGGGGGCACGCTCGGCCGCGACCTGGCCGAGGGAGCCGAGCGGGCGTTGACCACCATCCGCCAGGTGATGCCGTCGAGGCTGCGGCATCGCGTCGACGCGCTCGACATCACCGCCGTCGAGCGGCCTACCACACGTACGGGGAAATCGGTTGGCAGTGAAACGCTTCTGAGCATCAGCTCCGCGCTCAAGGCACGGGAGGTTCTGCGGTTCGACTACGGGGAGAAGCTCTCGCGCCGGGCCGAGCCGCACCACGTCATCACCTGGGACGGCCGCTGGTACCTCGTCGCGTGGGACCTCGACCGCGCCGACTGGCGCACCTTCCGCATCGACCGGATGCGGCTGCGCATTCCCAACGGGCCGAGATTCCTTTCCCGTACGCTTCCCGGCGGTGACGTGGCCACGTACGTGACGAGCGTGTTCCGTGGTTCCGGCGACACCTCGGGCCGCTGGCCGTGTCAGGGCACGGTGATCGTCGAGCTGCCCGCCGAGGTGGTGGCCCGCTACACCCGCGAGGGGTTGATCGAGCCGCTCACCCCGGACCGCTGCCGGCTCACGCTCGGATCGTGGTCGTGGCCCGGCCTGGCCGCCGCGGTCGCCCGCTACGACGCCGACATCGAGGTGGTCGGCCCACCCGAACTCGCCGGGGCCTGCGCCGATCTGGCCCGCAGGTTCGAACGCGCCGCCGGGCGATAGCGCTCAGGGGAAGGCGATCGGCGGGATGTGCAGGTCGACACCGCTACGGTCACAGTGGCCGGCCGCGTTGCCGGTCATCACCTGGAACTGGTGGGCCGAGGGCCGCTCCCCCTGACCCGTGGCCCGCACGACCTGCCAGGAGACGTACCGGCCGACCTCGGTGCTGATCCCGGCGTCGGCCAGCCGCTCGTACCGCGTCTGCCGGATGCCCTTCTCCCACCTGGCGGCGTCGGCCGGACCGCTCGGCGCCGCCTGCGCCTCGTCGATCAGCTGCTGGGCGAGCCGGCAGTCGGCGACCGACGCGGCCGTGGGCCTGGTCCACCGGTCCCACTGCCACTTCAGGCCGGCCGCCGCACCGCCGAAAACCACCAGGGTGAGCAGACCGAACACGGCGGGCCAGGCCCACGCGATCGGCGCGCGCTCGTTCGGTGCCACCGACATGATCACTCCCGAGGACGTCGTTACGTTGACGCTCATCCTCGGGCGCGGCGATCGGTCCCCGCATCGGCGCGCAGCCGGATCCGTACGGCCGCGGCCTCCTACTTAGGTCGTAGCCTCGGGGATCACGCGGTTGAACAGCTCGGTGCGCGGCACATCGGGGTCGGGGCCGTTACGGACGCCGAGGTCGAGGGCATCGATGCGGGACATGTCGCCGGCGGTCAGCTCGAAGTCGAAGACGGCGAAGTTCTCCGCGATGCGGCCCGGGTTGGTGGACTTCGGGATCGCCGATCGACCGTGCTGCAACTGCCAGCGCAGCAGAATCTGAGCAGGCGTTTTCCCGTACGCGGTGGCGACCGCCCCGACCGCCGGGTCTTCGAGGACGTTCTTGCGGTCCGCACCCCAGCCCGGATAGAACGTGATCCCGCCGATCGGTGACCACGCCTGGGTCAGGATGCCGTGCTCGTCGTCGGCCTTCTGCACGTCCGGCTGGCTGAAGTAGGGGTGCAGCTCGATCTGGTTCACCGCCGGCACCACCTCGGTGCGGGCCAGCAGTTCGTCCAGGTGGTGGCGCATGAAGTTGCTGACCCCGATGGCCCGCACCTTGCCGTCGGCCAGCAGTTTCTCCAGACCCCGGTAGGCGGCGACCGTACGGTCGAACCGGTCGGTGGCCGGCTGATGCAGGATCAGCAGGTCGATCCGGTCGACGCCGAGCTTGGCCGCCGCCTTGTCGAAGGCGTGCTGCGTCTCGTCGTACCCGTAGTCGCTGACCCACACCTTGGTCTCGACGAAGACCTGCTCGCGCGGCACCCCGGAACGGCGGATGCCCTCGCCGACCTCGCGCTCGTTGAAGTACATCGCCGCCGTGTCGACGTGGCGGTAACCGGTCTGGAGCGCGGTGGCCACGGCGGCCGTGGTCTCCTCGGGCGCACTCTGGTAGACCCCGAGACCGAGCGCCGGCATCGTCACACCGTTGTTGAGCACAAGTTCCATGCCCCCAACCTACGAGCCCTGCGTACGGCGAAAGGGGTTCTGCTGTTACCCCCCACCCCCCGCGAGGTGTACCTGGGTACCAGTCGCCCCTTCGAAGTGCCGCCCCTGGTACCACGATCTTGGCGGCGCGGAATCCTAGCGTGGAGAGCATGATTCAGGTACGCGAAGTAACCAAGCGGTACGGCGCGAAGACCGTGGTCGACCACCTCTCCTTCACGGCGAAGCCCGGCCAGGTCACCGGCTTCCTCGGCCCCAACGGCGCCGGCAAGTCGACCACCATGCGCATGATCGTGGGCCTGGACCGGCCCAACGAAGGTGACGTCCTGGTCAACGGCAAGCCGTACGCCTCGGCCAAGGCCCCGCTGCAGGAGATCGGCGTGCTGCTCGAGGCCAAGGCCGTGCACCCGGGCCGCACCGCCGTGAGCCACCTCCTCGCGATGGCCCGTACGCACGGAATCCCGCGCTCGCGAGTCGACGAGGTGCTCGGGCTGGCCGGCCTGGGCGCGGTCGCCCACAAGCGGGTCGGCGCCTTCTCGCTCGGCATGGGCCAGCGGCTCGGCATCGCCGCCGCGCTGCTCGGTGACCCGGCCGTGGTGATGCTGGACGAGCCGGTCAACGGGCTCGACCCCGAGGGTGTGCTCTGGGTGCGCAACCTGCTGGCCGGGCTGGCCGCCGAGGGCCGCACCGTGATGCTCTCGTCGCACCTGATGAGCGAGGTGTCGCTGATCGCCGACCACCTGGTGATCGTCGGCCGGGGCAAACTGCTGGCCGACACCACCGTGAACGACTTCGTGACGGCCGAGGGCGTACGGGTCGTCACCCCCGCCCCCGACGCACTGCGCACCCTGCTCGGCGGCGCCGGCATCACCGTCACGTCGACCGGCGCCGAGGAACTGTTCGTCACCGGGACCACCGCCCGCGAGATCGGGCTGGCCGCGTCCACCCGTGGCATCCCGCTGTTCGAGCTCACCCCGCAGAACGCCTCGCTGGAAGAGGCGTTCATGGACCTGACCCGCGACGCTGTCGAATACGAGGCCGCCCGTTGACTTTCTCCCCGTGCCTAGAGGCGCGAGGTTCCCTTCGTCGCCGCAGGGGTTTCCTGCTTCACTGGCGACTGCCTCGTCCGGACGGTCATCCGTTGAGGTCTTACACCGCCTCCACAGGCAGTCACGGAGAGCCCCTCCGCGAGAATGTTCCGTGCCGCGTTGATATCACGGTCTTGCAGGACGCCGCACGAGCATGCCCATCTCCGCACGGCGAGCGGCATCTTCTCGGCCAGTCGTCCACAGGCCGAGCACAACTTGCTGGAAGGGAACCACTGGTCCACGGCGACCAGGTCACGGCCATACCAGGCGGCCTTGTACTCCAACATGAAGCGGAACTGGTGCCAGGCCGCATCACTGATCGCGCGGGCCAGGCGGTGATTCTTGACCATGTTGCGGACGGTAAGGTCCTCGATCACGATCGTTTGGTTCTCACGAACGATCCGAGTCGTCAGCTTGTGCAGGTGGTCCCGCCTGCGGTCGGTGATCCGGGAGTGCACCCGGGCGACCTTGACCCGGGCCTTGGCACGGTTGTTCGAGCCTTTCTGTTTACGGGCCAGCTCCCGCTGGGCCCGAGCCAGCCGGGCCCGGTCCTGACGCTCATGCCGCGGGTTGGAGACCTTCTCCCCTGTGGACAAAGTCAGCAGGCTGTCCAGGCCGGCGTCGATACCGACCGCCGCCGCAGTGGCCGGAGCCGGCTCGACCTGGTCGGTACAGAGAATGGAGACGAACCAGCGGCCGGCCGGGTCCTGCGACACCGTCACTGTGGACGGTGCTGCGCCGTCAGGCAGCGGTCTCGACCACACGATGTTCAGGGGCTCGGCCATTTTGGCCAAGGTGAGTTTGCCGTCACGCCAGCGGAACGCGCTGGCGGTGTACTCCGCCGACCGGCGCGACCTCTTCTTACTCTTGAACGTCGGGTATCTGGCCCGCTTGGCGAAGAAGTTGGCGAACGCGGCCTGCAGATGCCGCAAGGTCTGCTGCAAGGGCACGCTGGAGACCTCGTTGAGGAACGCGAGTTCGTCGGTCTTCTTCCACCCGGTGAGCAGAGCCGACGTGGCGTTGTAGTTGACGTTCTCCTGTCGCAGCGTCCATGCCTCGGTGCGAGCCTGCAACGCCAGGTTGTAGACCAGCCGGACACACCCGAACGTCCGGGCGAGCTCAGCGCCCTGCTCGGTGGTCGGATAGAAGCGGAACCTGAAGGCCCGCTTCACGGCCTTAGCCACGCCTTACAAGATACGTATCCAGTGTGTGAAACACCGGGCGGCGCGCCTACCAGCCGCAGCCTCCGTTTCCACCCGGCGGCCAAAGCCGGGGTCTACACGAAGGAAATCCGATGAAGATCACTGCTGGTGGCGTCGTCGCCGCCGAATGGACCAAGTTCTCCTCTCTCCGCTCCACCTGGATCACGACCGGTGTCTCGGTCGTGCTGCTGATCGCGTTCGGTGCGATCGCGTCGGCCTCGTTCTCGGGCGACAACCTGTCCGCGGTCGACCTGGCCCTCTCCGGCAGCATCATGGCCGCCCTGACCGTCGGTGTGCTGGGCGCGCTGCTCGGGGCGAGCGAATACACCACCGGCATGATCCGGGCGACCCTGGCCGCGGTGCCCCGCCGGCTGCCCGTGCTGTGGTCGAAGAGCCTGGTCGCCGGGCTGGCCGCCGCCGTCGTGATGACCGCGGGCGCGTTCGCCGCCTTCGCGGTGAGTTCGGCCCTGCTCAACGACAAGGTGGGCAGTCTCGCCCTGGCCGACGACGGGGTGCTGCGGGCGCTGGTCGGCGCCGGGCTCTACCTGGGCCTGGTCGCGATCCTCGGGGTCGCGCTGGGCATGCTCGTCCGCTCGAGTGCCGGTGCCATCGCGATCCTGGCCGGTCTGCTGCTGATCGTGCCGGGGCTGGCCGCGCTGCTGCCCGACAAGATGGCCGACACCATCACCCCGTACCTGCCCAGCAACGCCGGCAGTGCGGTGATGGCGCTGACCCACGGTGAGGGCACGCTGGCCCCGTGGACCGGGCTGGCCGTCTTCGCCGGTTACGTTGTGGTGGCACTCGTCGCCGCGGCATACCGGCTGAAGAAGACCGACGCCTGAGAAGATTGATCTCATGAGCAGCACGCAGGGATGGCTGGTGGACCGGCAGGCGCGTCTGCGCGCGTTCGACCGGCGTCGCCCGTGGGTGATGGACACCCTGGTCGCCATCCCTTTCGTGCTGGTCAGCATTCCGAATATCGTGGACGACCCGGTCCGCGCCACGATCGCGACGCTGCTGTACCTGCCCGCGCTGTATTGGCGGCGGCGCTACGCTTTTCCGGCCTTCCTCGTCACGGCCGGCATCGAGACGATCTTGGCGGTGGCCGGCGTCAGCGTCAGCGCCGGCCTGGTCCTGCTGATCATGCTGTTCGGGGTGGCCTCGCGCAGCTCGTGGCGGGCGCTGCTGTGGGCCACCGGGATCACCCTGGCGCTGCTGATAGCCGAGATCTACTGGCTCAATCCGGTGGCCGAGAACCGCACCCTCACGCTGTTCCTGGTAATCGGCACGGAAGCCGCCGCGGTGGCGTCCGGGGTTGCGGTCCGCACCCGCCGGGCCTACCTGATCGCCCTGGAGGACCGGGCCGAACGCCTCGAGGTCGAACGGGATCAGCGGGCCCGCCTGGCCGTGGCCGACGAGCGCGCCCGGGTGGCCCGCGAGATGCACGACATCGTCGGCCACCACGTGTCGGTGATCGTGGGCCTGGCCGACGGCGGCGCCACGCTGGCCCGGGCGCGGGAGGAGACGGCCGGCCTGGCCGAGCCGCTGCACCTGATCGGCGAGACCGGCCGGCTGGCCCTGGCCGACCTGCGGCGGGTGCTGGGCGTGCTGCGCAACGAGAACGGCAACCCCGAACTGGCCCCGCAACCCGGGATCGACGATCTGGACCGGTTGCTGCCGACCGTGCGGGCGGCCGGTCTGCCGGTCACCTACTCGACCTCGGGCGATCTGCACACGCTGGGCCGGGGCGTGCAGCTCGCGGTCTACCGGATCGTGCAGGAGGCCCTGACCAACACCCTCAAACACGCGGGGCGAGGGGCGAGTGCCGAGGTCACTCTCGCTGCCGACCAGGGCGAGGTGCGGGTTCGCGTACGCGACAACGGGCGGGCCGCTCCGGCCGAAGCTCACCATGGTCTGGTCGGCATGCGCGAACGCGCCGCGATGTACGGCGGTGTGGTCACGGCCGGCCCGGCCGAGAACGGCTGGCTGGTCGACGTCGTCCTGAAGGAGCCCGCGTGACCACCGTCCTGATCGCCGACGACCAGCCGTTGCAGCGCATGGGTTTCCGGATGCTGCTCGACGGCACCCCCGGCATGACCGTGGTCGGCGAGTCGTCGGCCGGGGCCGAGGCGGTCCGGATGGTCGAGCAGACCCGCCCCGACGTGGTGCTGATGGACGTGCGCATGCCCGGCATGGACGGCATCGAGGCCACCCGCCGCATCACGGCCGCCGGTTCGCGCACCCACGTGCTCATCCTGACCACGTTCGACCTGGACGAGTACGTCTACGCCGGACTGCGCGCCGGGGCGAGCGGCTTCCTGCTCAAGGACGCCCGCCCCGAGGAACTGATCGCCGGCATCCGCGCCGTGGCCGACGGCGACTCGGTGGTGGCGCCCAGCCTGACCCGCAAGCTGATGGACGCCTACCTGCAGGACGCCGGCCCGGCCCCGAAGGAGCACCCGTTGCTGGCCACTCTGAGCGAACGCGAACGCGAGGTCCTCGAGGCGATCGGCCACGGCGCCACCAACACCGAGATCGCCGAACGCTTCACGCTGACCGAGTCGACCGTAAAGAAACACGTCGGCCGGGTGCTGGCCAAGATCGGCGCCCGCGACCGCATCCAGGCGGTCATTTTCGCGTACGACAACGGCCTGGTCCGCCCCCGCAGCTGAACAGGGTGAGATGGATCGGGCCGGTCGGCGTTCCGGCCCGATCCATCCGTTCGTGGGTCAGTCGAACTCGACCCAGTT
The DNA here is from genome assembly GCF_018829635.1 of Paractinoplanes bogorensis. GTDB lineage: Bacteria > Actinomycetota > Actinomycetes > Mycobacteriales > Micromonosporaceae > Actinoplanes > Actinoplanes bogorensis. Next base: position 443,790 of record NZ_JAHKKG010000008.1, on the reverse strand, counting down.
GAGGTTGAACAGGTTGGTCGCGGGACCGCCGGCCACCGGTTTGAAGACCAGATACAGGGTCTGCTCGCCGCCCGCGTGGCTGATCGGGAACCGCTGACTGGCCCAGGCCCCGGTGCCCGCGGTGGCGGTCACGGTGGCCGTGGTGACGAGCTCGCCGGTCGGCGAGCCCAGGCGGACCTCGACCTGGGCGCGCGGTGCGCCCACGGTGGTCGCGGAACCGCCGGCCACCCGCAGGGTGAGGCCGTCGACGCCGTTCAGGTCGATCGGGCGGAAGGCGATCGCGTCGCCGTCGTCGATGGCCGTCAGGTGCTGGTCACCGTCGACGTCGTTGGTGGCCGCGGACGCGGTGCCGGTGCGTACCTGGGCTGTCTCGGCCTGCTGCCGCCAGGTCTGGACGATGGCCTGGCCGGTCGTGGACAACGCCGGGGTGCCCCGGTCGGTGTAGGAGGCACTGACCCCCAGGAACAGGTAGCCACCGGCGTGGTCGGCGCCGTCGGCCGGGCTCGGCAGCGAACCCGTGCAGCCGGTCGTCGAGTTGATGCCGTGGCCGTGCTCGTCGTGGCCGAGCACCAGCGTCACCTCGACCCGCGAGCAGTCGACCGGGCCGTCCTCGGGGTCGGTCACCCGCACCTCGAACGGGATCGTGTCGCCCCACGCGAAGAACGAGCCGTTGGCCGGGGTGACGACCTCGACGACGGGCGCGGTGTTGCCGACCGTGATGGTGCGGGTGGCCACGCCCGTACGGCCGGAGCTGTCGGTCACCGTGAGACGGGCGTTGTAGACGCCGTTGGTGGTGTAGGTGAACGACGGATCAGTCGCGGTGGAGTCGACCGTGCCGTTGCCGTCGAAGTCCCACGCCAGCGTCACCCCGTCGGTCGTGCCGGCCGAGGAGAACGCGACGGTCAGCGGCGCCTGGCCCGACGTCGGGGTCGCCGACGCCGCAGCCGTGGGTGCCCGGCCGCCCTTCACGTAGCGGACGACGGCGAGCTGGGCGTCCGGGTTGGCCCGGAAGAAACCGTCGCCGTACTCGAGGACGTAGAGCTCACCGTTCGGGCCGAACTCCATGTCCATCGGATTGTCGAACACGAAGCTCGACAGCATCGGCTCGACCGCGAGCAGTTTGTCCTTCCCGTCGGTGCGCAGCGCGAACAGCTTGTCCCGGGTGAACTCGCCGAACACCACCGTGTTGTCGTAGTAGGCCGGGAACTCGTGGTCCCCCTTGACCTGCGACGAGCGGTAGATCGGGCCGCCCATCGGGCCGACCCCGCCGGTGCCGAGCGCCGGCCACTGGAAGCCGCACGTGGTCGGCGGCGTCGCCAGGTAGGCGCCGGGGCACGGGGTGAGCGCGTTGAACGTGTAGTTGAGCTGCGGGGTGCGAACCGGCGGCAGATTGCGCAGCCCGGTGTTGCGCGGTGACTCGTTGACGGGCGCCTTGCAGTTGAAGGCGGCTCCGGACGTACGGGAAACGAAGTCGAAGTCGATGTAGGGCAGATCGGGTGAATAGCAGTAGGGCCAGCCGTAGTTGCCGGCCTTGTCGGTGCCGATCCAGCGGCCGGTGCCTTCCGGACCACGCGTGGCGCTGGGCACGCGGGAGTCCGGTGAGTAGTCACCGACGTACACGTAACCGGTTTTGCTGACGTCGAAGCGGAACGGGTTGCGGAGGCCCATCAGGAAAATCTCGGGACGGGTCTGCGACGTCTTCCGGAACAGGTTTCCGTCGGGGATGGTGTACGACCCGTCGGCCTTGACCTTGATGCGGAGCACCTTGCCGCGCAGATCGTTGGTGTTGGCGGCCGAACGCTGCGCGTCGTAACCGGGCCCCTGCGTCGGCGACTCGTTGATCGGGGTGAACCCGTCCGAGCCGCTGGCGTTGGTGTCGTCGCCGGTGACCAGGTAGAGGTTGCCCTTACCGTCGAACTTGATCTCGCCGCCGACGTGGCAGCAGATGCCCCGGTCGGTGTCGACGCGCAGGATCTTCTGCTCGGTCGACAGGTCGAGGTGCGGGGTCGGTGTCTCGACCAGCTTGACCCGGGACACCTGGTTGTAGCCCTTGAACTTGTCCCAGGTGGTCGGGTCGTCGCTGGTCGCGGGCGCGTCACCCTCGTTGACCGACGGCGTGGCCGGGTCGTCGACCGGCGTGTTCAGCCTCGGCGCGTAATAGATGTAGACCCATTTGTTGCGTACGAAGTCCGGGTCGATCGCGACCGACTGCAGGCCGTCCTCGTCGTGCACGTACACCGGGACGGTCGCGATGACCGGGCTCAACCCGGTCGCCGGGTCGTACATGCGCACCTGGCCGCCGCGGGTGTTGTGCAGCACGCGGCCGTCGGGCAGCACGGCCAGGGTCATCGGCTCCCCCGGCTCGTCGTTGAGGGTCACCTTCTCGTAGTTGCTCTCGACGGTCGCGCCGCAGTCGAGCCCCTTGCCGGTGGCCGCCCACCGGATGCCGGTGAGCAGATGCTGACGGCTGTCGGCGCGGTTGGCGACGCTCAGCCCGGAGTACCACGACCGCCCGCCCCGGAAATCCTGGCACCAGGAGACCGGCTTCTCGGCCGCCGTGGCGAGGACGTGCTGCTTGCCTCGCACGTCGGTGTCGAACGTGTACCACTGCTCGGTCAGCGGGAACGTCTTCGGCGCGGGATCGGTCAGGGTCACCGTGCCCGCGCTCGCCGCCGCTGTGCCGGTGACGCGGGCGCCCAGCAGTTCGTCATAGAACGTCCAGGTGCCCGCGGTCTCGGCGGCGCTCCGCACACCGGCAAAACCTTTACCGCTTCCCACGTACGCCTCGAAGGCGGCTCGCTGCGTCGCGTCGAGCACTTCGCCGTCGCGCAGGAACACCACGGCCTCGTACGGGGAAAGCTTTTTGGTCGTGAAGTCGGAGGCCTTGGTGGTGACCGTGACGTCGAAGCCCAGCCCCTTGATCTCCCGGACCGTGGGGGCGTTGGACGATGTCGCGAACACGAGAACGTCGGTGCTGTGGGCGGCGGCGGGGCTCGCGAACAGGAACGGCGCCGCGACCGCGGCTGCGGTGATCAACCGCGCGGCCCGCCTCATCGGCGGTAGATGGTGAGGTCGGACATGTTGCCGTAGCTGATGTTCGCGAAGTCGATCGACTGGCCCGGGTTGGCCGTGCCGCCGGGCGCGGAGTCCTGCTCCCAGTTCGCGTGGTGGTAGTCCTGCTTGCCGATGACCTCGAAGAACTGCTGGAAGTTGATGTCACCCTCGCCCAGCGGCACCATCGTGTAACCGTTGGCCTGGGCGGGTGCCTTGTCCCCGTCCTTGGCGTGGAAAAGCGGGAACCGCTCGGTGCGCGGCGCGACGGTGAGGATCGGGTCAAACAGATCCTCTTTGGACGCACCGTTCTTGTCGACAAAGGTGTGATGCTTGAACCGGGCCACGTACGCCCAGTAGATGTCCATCTCGAAGTACACGTACCGCTCGTCGGTCTTGTCGAAGAAGTACTCCAGCTTGCGCTGGCCGGTGGAGCGGGTGGGCTTGCCGGCGGCGTCGAGCGGGCCGGCGTCGAGCAGGAACCCGTACGCGGCGTCGTGATTGTGCGTGTACAGCTTGATCCCGCGCTTGCGGGCCGTGCGGCCGAGCTCGTTCCACAGGTCGGCGGCGGCGTCCCAGTCGCTCTTGTAGGCGCTGTTGGTCGGGTCGCTGCCGGTGCCGATGTGCTTCATGCCGAGCGTCTCGGCAATCTCGAGCTGCTGCTCGAAGGTGGCCGCGTTGATCGAGGTGTGGGTGCCGTTGGCGACCAGCCCGTTGTCGTCGAGGATCTTGCGGATCTCGGCCGGGGTGATCTGCCGGCCCAGGATCGCCGTGTTCTGGTTGTACCCGGCGAACTCGATCTCCTTGTAACCGATCTCGGCCAGCCGGGCCAGCACGCGCTCGAAGCCGTACGGGACACCGGAGTCGTCGGGCGCGGCCGAGATCCGGTCGCGGACGCTGTAGAGGATGATGCCGCGGTTGCGGGCCGGGATGAGCGGCTCGACGCGCAGTTTGCTGTTGCCGTGCTTGTTGTCGTTGCCCCCGGCCAGGGCCGGGGAGCCGGTGGCGAGGACGGGGATGCCGGCGGCGCCGATGGCGGCGGCCGCTCCGGCGGAGGCGGCGAGAATCTGACGGCGGGATACGGGGGATTTGAACATGCGAACTCCACGGAGGACGTCGTACGGAACCAGGGAGGGTCCTTCAGTCACACCGGACCGACGCCGCCGATTGCGCCGGTACGAAGCCTTGTGTCACGCATATTTCAGACTTGAAACGACGCTAGCGCTCGTGGGAGTCAAAAGATAGTCCATCTTGGATCCAACTTTCGTCCGTTCAGACAAAAGTTTCCTTACCATTTGAAGGCGGCCGCACGAGTGTCGTGATGTGGGCGGCGGCGGCCAGCGCGGCCGGATCGCCGGTTCGCTCCCAGACCTCGAGGGCAGTGTCGGTGAACTTGATGACGTGTTCGTCGCCGTGGTCGGCGGCGCGCTCGAAGACCGAGGCCGCATCCACCGTCTCGTCCCGAGTCATAAAAGCCGGTTGCCCGGCGTAGGCGGCCGTCAGCGCCGACGTCGTGGCCCACATCGCGTCGAAACTGGGCCTCCACAGGTCTTGAGGCAGGGCGGGCAGGCAGTGCAGCACCGCGTTCGGAGCGGTCGCCCCGTGCACCAGGATGATCGGGCTGGCGTGGCCGTGATGCAGGTACTGCACCGTGCCGGCCGCCACCAGCTGCGCCAACGCGTCGCGCGCCTCCAGCGGCGTGGTGGGCGCCCGCAGCGCGGCCGTCGCCTCGGTCCAACCCGGTGTGCCGGCCAGCCGGGCCAGCCGCGCCGCCACCGGACCGTCCTGGACGTTCACCGCCGGGACGCGCCGCAGCGCGGTGGCGACGTCGAGCCGACCGGCCGGCGACCCGGAACCCGGCAGGGCCTGGAACCGGGACGCCCACAACGCCAGTCCGTGAGCCAGCTCGGTGACGGAACCCCCGCTGCGCAGGAGCGCCCGCACGGCGTGACCGACCCGGATGACGCCGTGTGTGGTGCCGGCCAGGATGCCGGGCAGCAGCCTCGGCCACCACAGCTCGAGCACGTCACGCCAGGGCCGTTCCCGAACCTGTCGGCCGAAGTAGTCCGTCCACTCGGCGATCCGCCGCTCGTCGCCCAGGGCCTCCGGCCAGCTGTCGTCGGTGATCGTGGTGGTGGCCCGCGGCAGGTCGTCCAGCCGTGGCAGATAGCGGTCGACCCACCGCGGCACCCGATCGGCGTGGCCGCGCCGGACGAGCACCTCGACCGCCATCGGGCCGTGATTGGTGAGCCGGTCCTCACCCCACTCCGGGCCGGCGTGATGCATCCGTACGTACGCCTCGTTCAGTTCGTCGTCGCTCATACTTGCTGAGGGTTCCCGGCGATGTCGTGGTGGAGTAGATGTCGAAATCCCCGCCCGGCGATGACAATTGCCAGGAGCCTGGCCGGCGTCATCGGTCGCTGTCGGCCAGCATCCACCGCGTCGGGCGGCCGTCGCGGACCCGCGGACGCCGCATCAACATCCCCAGCACCGCGACGACCAGCAGGGCGTCGACGGTGAGCAGCGCCAGATCGAGCGGTGACGCACCGTCGTGCTGGTGCTGGTGCGCCGTCTCCTCCGCCGGTGTCCCGGCCGGTCCGGCGACCGACGGCTCCGGCGCCGGACCGGCGGGGGTCAGCGCCGCGCCGGCCACGAACAGCGTGGCCAGCACGGCGGCGAGGCCGAGGACGACCAGAGCGAGGCGCCTCATGCCGGGGCGGCCGCAACCGGGGCGGCACTCAGCACCGGGCGGCAACTGCACGTCATGAGTTCGGCCTCGGCACGGGTGGGTCGCAGGTGCAGATAGACCGCGACGACCATCGGTACGAAGACCACCGTGTTGTAGAACAGGTGCAGCTCGACCCGGGGGAAGACGAGTTGCGCGATGCTGGTCGGCACGGCCGCACCGGCCAGGAAATGGCCGCTCTGCGCCTGCACGAGCAGCAGCAGGTGTTCGATGTGGTGCCAGAACTGGATGCCGAGCGCCACCGTCCACCACATGCGGGCGCGGCCGGTGAAGCCTTTCCGCAGGAACCACAGCCCGGCCAGCATGACGATCGCGAACCCGTAGTGAAGCCACTCCGAGGTGATGAGCCACGGGAACGGCACGCCCAGCAGCCCCCGCGCCTGGGGCCGGGGCCAGCCCAGACCCCAGATCTGCACGGCCTGCGCGATGTGCTCGCCCCAGTGCGCTATCACCACCACCATGAAGGCCGTGAGCGCGGCGCGATGGTGCGGGCCGTTGAGCGTGGATGAGATGCCGGCACGACGAGTGGAGACCATATTTCTGCTCCTTGGGTTGTCGGTCGTCCTCACGGGATCTGCCGATAGACCACGTCGACCTGGTCGTCGGCCCGGTAGCGGGGAACCGGGACGGCCAGTCCGAATCGGGTACCGAGGCTCACGAGACCGTAGTAGTCACCGATGAATCGGGCACTCACCGCCGGGGCCTGACGCATGTCGATGACCGGCGTTCGCAACGCGCGCGGCGCCCTCCATCGCCCGCCCAGGCGGGCCGTCGACCAGATGGTCGTCTCCAGCGCCGCCGTGGCGGTGTCGTCGCCGCTGAAGTCGAGATAGGTGAGAAGGGGCGTGCCATGGTCGTTGACGGCGAGCTGGGGAAGGAAGGCCTGCCGGTCGGCCGGGCTCAGGCGGGACGGCGGCGTCCAGGTCAGTCCGCCGTCCCGGGAGACCGAGCCGGCGATCTGGCTGAGTGTGCCGCCGGAGAACGCGGCGTCCTGCCACGAGACGTAGAGCTCACGATGCCCCCGGCGCGGATCGGCGGCGGTGGACAACAGATAGTCGGCGGTTCGGATCCGGGCACCGCTCGCGGGGTCGGTCACCGTGGCCCAGGTCAGTGAGCCGATCTCCTGGGACGAGCCCCAGGTCGTCCCGCCGTCGGCCGAGCGCACGGCGGTGATGTGCCCGACCCCGTCGGGGGTGATGACGTCGGTGACCAGCACGAGCGTGCCGTCGCCGAGCACCTCGACCACCGAGGCGATCGTCTGCGCGTTGGGCCCGGGGTCGAGGATGGGAGCGGGCGTCGTCCAGGTGCGGCCGCCGTCGACGGTGCGGGTGAAGTAGGTCGGGCCGAAGGACGGCTCGGTCGCCGAGCCCAATCCGGACAGGCGGTCCCAGACCGCGTACGCGTGCCCGCGCCGCCACGGGTCGGCGGTGATCGACGGTTTGTCGTTGAGTACGGCCGGGTCGTCGTCGTCGATGAGTGTCCGGACCGGGCCCCAGGTGTCGCCACCGTCGGTGGAGCGGGACGTCAGCATGACGCTGTCGTCGTCCAGCGGGTTGGTGGCCAGCGCGATGAGATAGAGCGTGCCGTCCGGACCGAAGCTGACCCAGGGGTTGGACGCCCGCTCGTAGTCGCCGCCGTTGGTCGCGTTGCCGCCGGCGCACTGGGTGAACGGTGGTGCCGCCGCGGGCCGCCAGGTGCGCCCGCCGTCGCGGCTGACCGCGACGCCGATGCCCTGCGCACCTCCGTTGGAGCGGCGGTCCTGCTGCCAGGCGGCGACCAGGTGGCGGGCGTCACGCGGGTCGGCGTCGAGCGACGGCTCGATCTCCGCTCCGGTGTACGTGCTGCCGGGTGACTCGTCACGGCAGCCGGCCGGGTAGGGGCTGTCGCTGGTGACCGGCCACAACGCCGGTGGCCGGGCGGCCGGCGCCGGGGCCGACGGGCCGATCGCGATCACGGTCGAGGTCAGAGCCAGGGTCGTCGCCGCGATTCCACGACTCCATCGCCGATGCATTCCGCCGCCTCCTCCACGAGTCTCCGAGCCCGAACGCTAGCAAGGCACTATAGGTAAGTAAAGCTGTACTCCGAGCCCAATCTCACCACCCCATTGTTTCTCAACTGTGCAGCGTCAGGCTATTGATGTCGATCATTGACTTGCTTAATGTGCTACATGAGTTGCAAGCGAACGGGGAGCGCTATGGGATCTGTAGGAATCGGTGAGCTGCTTCTCATCTTCCTCGCGGCGCTGCTCGCGGCGGGCCCCGATCGGCTGCCGGCCATGGCCCGCGACATCGCCCGGACGATCCGCAGTCTTCGCGGAGTCGCCCACGGCCTGACCAGCGAGCTGCGCCGCGAGGTCGGCCTCGACGAGGTGAGCGAGATGTTCCGCAAGCACGGTCACGACCACACGAACGCGTCGCTCACCATGTCGGGCACGCTGCCGCCGCCGGTGGTGCCGGGCGGGGCCCCGAGCGCTCCGGCGCCATCGGCGGGCGGCGCCCCGGCTTCCCTGACCACGAGCGACGCCCGGGCCGGTTCCGAGCCGCCGCCATCCATCCGACCGGAGGACTGACATGCGCGACTGGATGATTCCCGCCCTCCTGATCCTGATCCTGGTGGTCTTCGGCTCGAAGCGGCTGCCGGGCATGGCCCAGTCCCTGGGGCAGTCGCTGCGCATCCTGCGCCGCGAGTCGACCCACGACACCGAGCCCGATCCCGCCGACCCGGCCGCGCCGGGGGCGCCGGCGCCCGCCCAGGGCACCACGCATCCGGCCGTGCAGCCGATCCAGCCGATCCAGCCGATCCAGCCCGAGCCGGGCTACTCCGATCCGTACCCCGATCACCGCGCCCGGCCGGCGCTGCCCGCGGAACGACTCCCGAGCAGCGAGCCGACCATCATCAGGCGCGACGCGCCGGGCCGGTGAACCGGTGACACCGCTGTCCCGGCTCCGCTCCAAGCGTGGCGCCCGGTTTCTCGACGGCGCTTCCATGCCGCTCCTCGATCACCTGGCCGAGCTGCGCAAACGCCTCATGGTCATCGCCCTGATCGTGGCCGCCGGCACGGTGGCCGGCTATTACCTCTTCCATCCCGTCTTCACGTTCCTGACCGAGCCGCTCTGTGACCTGCCACTGTCCGTACGCCGGACGCTCGGCACCGAGACGTGCTTCGTCTTCCACGACATCACCGGCGCGTTCGCGTTCCGGCTCAAACTGGCCGTCATCATCGGCGTGGTGCTGACCGCCCCGCTGTGGCTCTACAACCTCTGGGCGTTCCTGGCTCCCGCACTGCACTCCCGCGAGCGCCGCTGGGCGTACGGCTTCGTCGCCGTCGGCACACCGCTGTTCCTGCTGGGAGCGACTCTGGCGTTCACCATCCTGCGCCGTGCCTTCGAATTCCTGCTCGGTTTCACGCCGGACACCGCGTCCAATCTCATCGATGCGAACACCTATGTCACCTGGGTGGCGATGCTGATTCTGATCTTCGGAATATCGTTCGAGGCGCCGCTGATCATCATTCTGCTCAACCTCGCCGGGGTTCTGCGCGGCAGCACGCTGACGAAATCGAGGCGTATGGTGGCGGTCGGGCTGGCTGTCTACTGTGCCATCGTCACCCCGGGGCAGGATGCTTCGACCATGGTCGCTCTATTGGTGCCCATGTATGTGCTGTACGAGCTGTCCGCGGCGTTCTGCCGCATGCACGACCGGCGGCAGGAACGCCGGGAGAATCAATCGCCGAATGATCTCGAACCCGTCGCCTGACCGTACGAAAGGATCGCCGATGGACGTCAGCCGGCTCGCCACCGAGCACGTGCGCAGATTCAATCGAAGCGTCGAGGCCAAAGACTTCACCGACTTCGTCGATTCGTTCGCCGACCAGGCGAGCCTCGCCTTCGACCCGTCGAATGTCGGCCCCTTCAAGGGCCGGGACGCCATCTCGCTGGCCTACCGGGTCGGCGCGCCGGACGACACCATCGAGCTGGTCGGGATCGAGGAGACGGGTCCCAGCGACGCCGTCGTCCGCTTCGCCTGGACCTCGGACCCGCAGCGCCGGCCAGGCGAAATGATCATGCGGTGGACCGGCGACGAAAAGGTCGACCGCCTCGAGGTCCGCCTGCCCTAGAAACGCTTTCACGAGAACGCCTGCCCGGCCGGGAAATGACGGCTGGGCAGGCGTTCTGTCGTTTTCACCCAGGCGCAAACAACAGTAAGAAAGAAATCCATTGATGGGTTGACGTCTCGCTCGCCTCGCCTAAGCTTTAAAAACATATAGCAACCGTTGAGGGGAGCATCCATGACCACCCCAGTAAGCCGCCGGGGCTTCGTGACGGGAACCGCGGCCACGGCCGCCGTCGCCGCCGGTTACGCGGTCCTTCCGGCCGCCGCCGCCGATCCGGCGCTGGCGGCCAGCCGGCGTTCCAGCGCCGTGCTGGTGCCGGGCAGCAAGCACTTCGCCACCATGCTGGCCTTCGGCGACTTCGTGATCTCCACCGAGGGCAAGCTGCTGTTCTCGAAGCCGGAAGAGGTCGGTCCGTCCAAGGACCCGAACGAGGTCATCATCGCCTGCGCCGGCATCCAGGGCCTGAGCGGCGTCGTCACCGACACCGAGGTGGAGACGGTCGACGGTCGGCCCCGGGTCGGCGCCCGGCGCATCCTGACCCACTTCCAGTGGGACAACCCGAGCGTCGAGATCGAGCAGAACCCGTACCGGACGAGCGACGGTTTCCTCTGGGGGGACGAGGAGGGCGGCGTCGAGGCGCTGCTGCCCGGTAAGGCCTCGTTCCACCAGTACCTCATCCTCACCGCGTACGGCCGTCCGCTGATCAACGTGCAACCGATGACGATGACGGCGGAGAGCGTCACCGCGTGGCCTCCGGTCGGCTCGACCTTCCGCACGGAGGGTCCGACCGACTTCTACGACCTCTCCTCCCTGGAGCGGCCGAACGACATGGCCTCGGATCTGGTTCCGGGCGCCACCAAGGTGGCCACCCTGGCGGCCTGCGCGGCCGAGGTGATGAGCCAGGTGTTCGTGCCCTCCGTCGAGGGCGTCAAGGTCCCGCGGGTCGGCTGACGGGTTCGCGGTCGCCGGTGCGTGGCCTGGCCACGCACCGGTGTTCCGCGTTCCGGGGAAGGGGAAATCCATGAGACAGTCAGGCCGCCGCTCGGCCGCCGTCATCGGTTCGATCATTCTGCTGGCCGCCCTCGCGCCGGGCGGCGCGGCGGCCGGAGCGCTACCGGGAGATGCCGGCTTCCGCCCCGACGCCCGCACCGCCTCCTCGGTGCTCGGACATCTCCAGCGGATTCAGCAGCTCACCGACGCCGGCGGCGGGGTCCGCACGCCCGGCTCGGCCGGTTTCGCCGGAGCCGCGGGCTACGTCAAGTCGGTGCTCGGCGCGGCCGGCTACCAGGTGCGGGAGCATCGCTTCACGTTCAACTACACCGAGATCCTGGCCGCCCGGCTGAAGATCCTGCCGGACGGCGCCGATCAGCAGATCCAGGTGATCAACTACACGCCCTCGACGCCGGTCGGCGGCATCCAGGCGCCGCTCGTGGTGGTGCCGGTCGACGCCACGACCGGATGCGAGGAGTCGGACTACGCCGGCCTGGGTGCCCCGGGCAGCATCGTCCTGCTCCGGCGGGGCGGATGCACGTTCACGGTGAAGCAGCAGGTGGCGGCCGCGGCCGGCGCCGCCGCAGTGATCATGTACAACAACGCACCGGGCAAGATCTACGGGTCGATGTCGTCTCCCACGGACGGTCTCATCCCGGTCGCGGCGGTCACCGGAGAGCTCGGCGAGCAGCTCGCCGCCGACCCGCCGGCCCGGGTGGAACTCGAGGCCCGGGAGATCATCGAGAGCCGCGAGACCGTCAACCTCACCGCGGACACCGCGCGCGGCGATCCCGGCGACGTCCTGGTGGTCGGCGCCCATCTCGACACGATCCCGGAGTCGCCCGGGCTCAACGATGACGCGACGGGCGTGGCGGCGGCTCTCGAGTACGCCCGCCTGGCCGCCCGGGCGCCGCTGAAGAAGAAGCTGCGCTTCGCGTTCTGGTCGGCCGAGGAGTGGGGACAGGTCGGATCCTTCGAATACCTGGCCTCGCTGCCGTCCGACGAGCTGGCCCGGATCAAGGGCTACCTCGATCTGGCCAAGCTGGGCTCCCCCAACTTCATCCGCGGGGTCCTCGACTCGGCCGACGTGGACGGCAGCGGCGGCGCCACCGGTCCGGCCGGTTCGGACCGCCTCGAAGCCGCCCTGATCGGCGGGTTCACGGCCCAGCGGCTCACCTGGAAGCCGGTCGACCTCGGCGGGCTCGCCAGTTCCGACTGGCTGGCCTTCACCGATGCCGGCATCCCGGCGAGCGGGCTGTTCTCCGGCACCGAGGAACTCAAGACCCCGGCCGAGCAGGAATTGTTCGGCGGTGTCGCGGGCCGGCCGTACGATCCCTGCCACGCCACTGCCTGTGACCGGGTGGAGAACCTCAACCGTACGGTCCTGCGGCAGAACGTCCTCGCCGCGGCGCACGCGATCGCCACCCTGCAGGTCGCTCCGGCCACTCCCCCGCCCGCACCGGCCCGGGTCGCGGCCACCCACCGGACGCCCGGCCCCGGGAGCCTGCGATGACACCACGCCGAATCCTCGCCGCCGGTGCCGTGAGCGTGCTGCTGCTGGCCACGTTGCCGGCCAACGCGAACGCAGCCGTGCGCCGGGCCCCGTCCCCGGCGACGCCGGCCGCGGCCGGGTCCAAGGTGGACGACAATCAGATCTCCCCGCTCGAGCGGCGGCGCCAGAGCCTGCGTCAGGAGGCGCTGAAGCAGGTGCTGGCCCGCAAGACCAAGGTGCGCGCCGACGGCAAGCAGTCGAAGGTGGTGGACCTCGCCCCGGCCGCGGCCCGCGACCGGGCCCGGGTGGCGGGCGCCGAGGCCGGCTCGTCCACCCACGCCGAGCTGGCCCGCACGACCACCGACAAGGTCTTCGTGATCCTGGCCGACTTCGGCGACCAGCGGCATCCCGACTACCCCGACCAGGACACCTCGATCCTCACCGACGGGCCGCAGCGTTTCGCCGGTCCGGCCGCCAACACCATTCCCGCACCGAATCGCCTGGTCGACAACACCACCACCTGGACCGCCGACTTCAACCGGTCCTACTTCGAGAATCTGTACTTCGGCGCCGGCACCGAGTCGGTGGCCGGGTACTTCACCGACCAGAGCTCCGGCCGGTACTCGATCGACGGCACGGTCTCCGACTGGGTGCGGGTGCCGTACAACGGGGCCCGCTACGGACGAAGCGACGGGTATCCGTGCGCCGGACACATCTGCACCAACACATGGACCCTGGTGGAGGATGCGGTCACGGCGTGGGTCGCCGACCAGGCGGCCCAGGGGCACAGCTCCGAGGACATCCGCCGGCAACTGGCCGCGTACGACGTCTGGGACCGCTACGACGCCGACAACGACGGCGACTTCAACGAGCCGGACGGCTACCTCGACCACTTCCAGGTCGTCCACGCCGGCCCCGACCAGGCCAGCATGTCCGCGCTCTACGGCGAGGACGCGATCTGGTCGCACCGGTGGTACGTCAATCAGGACGACATCGGCGTCACCGGACCGGAGACCAGCCGGTACGGCGGCGTGCAGATCGGCGATACCGGGTTCTGGGTCGGCGACTACACGATGCAGGCCGAGAACGCACCGCTCGGCGTCTTCACCCACGAGTACGCGCACGACCTCGGTCTGCCGGACGAGTACGACCCGTACGGCGCCGACGCCAACGCCGGTTTCTGGACGTTGATGTCGGCCGGGGAGTATCTGGGCCGGGGCGGAAGCACGCTCGGCAACCGGCCGGGTCCGCTCTCCGCATGGGACAAGCTGCAGCTGGGCTGGCTCGACTACGACGTCTCCTACTTCGGCGAGGACGGAGACTTCACCCTGCGCCCGGCCGCAGGCCCGGGCTCCGGCGCGCAGGCGCTCGCCGTGGTGCTGCCGGAGAAACGCGTCGTCTATCAACTCGGCGCACCGCCCGAGGGCACCCGCGCCTGGTGGAGCGGGCGCGGCGACGGCCTGCACACCAGCCTGATCCGGTTCCTGACCCTGCCGGCCGGCGCACCGGCGAAGCTCACCGCGAAGGTCTGGTACGACCTCGAGCAGCGCTACGACACCGCCCGCGTCGAGGTCAACGACGGGCAGGCCTGGCACACCCTGGCCGGGTCGGTCACCCAGCCGGCTCTGGGCGACGTGATCACCGGAAAGTCGAACGGGTGGAAGGACGCCACCTTCGACCTGAGCGCCTTCGCCGGCAAACAGCTCCAGCTACGGATCCGGTACGACACCGACGACTCGGTGACCTCGCTCGGCATCCTGTTCGATCAGTTCCGGGCCACCTCGGGTGACACCGTGCTGTTCACCGACGGGGCCGAGTCCGGTTCGGGAGGCTGGATCGCGACCGGGTTCCGCGCCTCGACCGGAGTCGAGGACGCCTACTATCCGCAGTACTACCTGGCGGAATACCGGACGTACGCCGGCTACGACGAGTCTCTGCGGACCGGACCGTACAACTACGGCTTCCTGCGGACCCGGCGGCAGTTCGTCGAGCACTTCCCCTATCAGGAGGGCCTGCTTGTGCAGCAGTGGGACACCTCGTTGACCGACAACACGGTCTCGCAGCATCCCTGTCAGGGTCAGATTCTGACCGTGGACGCGACTCCGGGCGTCCTCCGGTCGCCCAGCGGGGGGCGGTGGCGGCCGACGATCCAGGTCTACGACGCGCCGTTCTCGGCAGCCCGCACGACCGCGTTCCGGCTGCACGAGAACAACGTGCAGCTGACCGTGCCGTCCCACCCGGGTGTGCCCGAGTTCGACGACAAGCAGCAGTTCTGCCTGCCGGAGCAGCCGTACGCCGGGGTCACCACGGCGGCCAGCGGCACCCGGATCGCGGTGCGGGAGCAGGACGCCCAGCACGTCCGCGTGTCTGTCTCCTACGCGCCCGCGGAGTGAGGCCGGAGCACGCGCCGGCGGGCGGCCCCTCTGGCGGCCACGCGCCGGCGCGTGCTTCAGTAGTAGATAGCAGACAAGGATCGACAGCAGGGGCGGCACGGTGTCCGGTTCGCGAGAGAAACGAAGCTACGAGCAGCAATGCGGGCTCGCGATCGCGCTCGACGTGATCGGTGAGCGATGGACACTGCTGGTCGTTCGTGAACTTCTGGTCCGCCCGCGGCGCTATCGTGAACTGCTCGACGCGCTGCCCGGCATCGGCACCAACCTCCTGGCCGAGCGGCTCCGCGGTCTCGAGGAGGCCGGCCTGGTCACGCGTCTCGACCCGGACCGGCGCACCGCCGGCTACGCCCTGACCGAGCGGGGCGCCGCGTTGCGCGGCGCGGTCGTCTCGATGGCCCGGTTCGGCCTCGACCTGGCCGGGCAGCAGCCGGGCCCGTCCCACCCGGTGGCCCGGGCGTCCTGGGCGGTGCTGGCCATCGAGGCGATGACCATCGGGGCCCGCACCGAGGGCATCGACGAGACCTACGAGTTCACGGTCGACGACGAGGTCTTCTCGGTGGTCGTCGCCGGAGACAGCGTCCGGGTGCAGCCGGGAGCGGCGAGCGATCCGGTTCTGACGGTACGGACCGACGCGGCCACCTTCATGGACATCGGCACCGGCCACCTCGACCCGGTCGAGGCGTTGCTGGGCGGCCGGGTCACCACGACCGGTCCGGTCGCCGCGGTGACCCGTTGCCTGCGCACCCTGGGACTGACGGCGGCCCGCCCCGACGGCCGGTCCGCTCCCGCCCGCGCCGTTGCCCCGGAGTACCAGGGCGTGGGCCCGGACAGACGGTCATGACGCGCTCCGGTCCAGGTGGCGCTGTCCGGCCGGCGGCCGGAGGTGGAAGCCGATCTCGCCGTGCAGGCCGTGCCGGTCGCTGATCCGCATGAGCAGGACCGCCAGCGCCTCGATCTCGCGGCTCGCGGCGATACCGCCCGCGTCGACCGGGTCGAGCCCCAGATCCCGGACGAGCTCGCCTACCCGCGCCTTGGCCGCGGCGTCGTCGCCGGCCATCGGCACGGACACGGGCAGCGCGGCGGCCTCCCGCACCTGCAGCATGCGGGCCGAGACGGTGTTGAGGGCCTTGACGACCCGCCACCCCGGCGCCGTGGCCGCCAGTTGCTCACCCCCGGACGCACCGGGCGTGACCGGCCCGGCCGCCCGCCCGGCCGGGTTGGTCACATCGACGAGGATCCGGCCGTCGGCGCACCCGGCCAGCGGCCCTCGGGCCAGGTCGAGGGCGGCGCCGAACGGCACCGCCAGCAGCACGACCGGCGTCCGCCGCAGGGATGCCACGTCCGGCCGGCGCGGGTCGACCAGCCGCGCCGCCGCTCCCGTCCGGAGCAGGGCAGTGTGCAGGGCCAGGGCCATGCGTCCGCCACCGAGGATGGCCGCGCTCACGAGCGTGACCCGCCGGCGGCCGCGGCATAGAGGTCGAGCGCGCGGCGGAGCTGCTCCGGGATCGGAGCCGGTTCCAGTTCGGCCGCGGACCGCCGCATGCAGGCCACCGTCTGCCGGCCGCGAGCCAGCAACTCGGCCGGGCCGGGATCGGTGCGCAGGTAGTCGAAGGACATGGCGATCCGGTGGCCGTCGATCCGCTCGAGCGACATCCGCAGCTCGATCCGGTCCAGCGCGTGCGCCTCGGCGAAGAAGTCGGCCGCGCAGTCGACGGTGACCAGCGCCAGGTCGCCGGCCAGGGCCACGACCGCGGCTGGGGCGTGGTCGGCCAGGAAATACTCGCGGCAGTGGCCCTGCCAGTGCAGGAAATGGGCGAAGTAGACGTTGCCGACGAGGTTCGTCTCGTCGAACGTGACGCGGTGCCGGTACACGTAGTGCTCAGGCATCGAGATCACCTGTTCCGACGGCGACCGCGACCGGTCCCTCGAGCGTGTCCACCACCGTGCTGCACAACGTGGAGGCGCCGCTGCGCAGCAGCACCCAGCCATCCGGTCCACGAGCCTCGACGACGAGCGGTGCGGTGCCGGGCCACCCCTGCTTGGACAGGACCTCCCGGCAGGTCCACGCGCGGGTCGCCGACCGGGCCTCGTCCTCTGCGGTCAGCCTGGCGAGCGCGGCAGCCACCGCGGCCGTCGCCGGCGGCAACGCGGGCGGCTGGCCGGCGGATTCCCAGTCGACCGCCGTGCCCGGAGCTCCGGTGGCGACCAGCAGCCGTCCCGACAGGTGACTCGCGCTGACTCCGCCGCCCGGGCTGACCAGACGGCCGTCCGCGGCGCGGGTCACCGGACGGCCGCCGAGCCAGGTCGCGACCTCGACCGCCCGCTGACGGTCCGACCGTGCACCGGCCGCCACCGCCAGATTCAGGGACGTCCCCGGGTGCCAGCGGCGCAGCGACCGGGTCAGGTGCGCCCCGATCGCCCCGATCGGCAGCCGGCCGTACGGCAGCGGCCCGACCGCCCGGAGCGCGAGGCCGTGCCATTCCTCGACCGGCGCCCCGTCGTCGTCGCGGACCACTAGATCGAACACGAAGTCGTCGCCGTCCTCGGTCCGCTGCCGGGCGTCGACGGAGAGCAGCCCGGCGGGCCGCCGGTGCACGACCAGGCGGCGTACGCCCACCGGTAGCACGCGCCGATCCGGGACACACGCCTGCAGCAGGTGCAGGACGGCGTCCCGGGCGGCCGGATCCCCGAGCTCGAGGCGCTGCGGCTGGAAGCCACCGAACCAGCGGCCGTCCCGCGCCACGACCCGGGCCGAGCACCGGTACGGGCTCAGCGCGGCATAACCCTCGACCCGGCGGAACCGCTCGCCGTGGAAGAACAGCGGTCCGTACAGGGGCAGGCCCTGCAGCAGCGGCCCACCGGGTGTGGCCCCGGTTGCGGCGGGCACGGTGGACGGCGGTCCATCGAGCCGGGCGGAGAAGTGATCCACGGCGAAGCTGCTCTCGTCGCTGCGGACCACCACGTCGACACCGTTCTCGCCGGCCAGCGCCGCGGTGCGGACAACCCGGTCCGCGCGCTCCGGCACGGTGATCGGCGTGACCAGCCGGACATCGTCGAAGACGCCGGGGACGGTGGTCGCGCCGAGCGCGGCGGCGGCCTGTGCCATGGCCTCGAGCCCCAGGACGGCGGGCAGTACCGGCAGGCCGTCGAGCCGATGGTCGTCCAGATAGGGATCGGCGCCGAGCGAGACGGTGGCGTCCGCGACGATCTCGATGCCCGGGAAGGTGACCGAACGCGTCTCCAGGAAGCGTCGCGGCTCCACGTCGGCCGCGGGCCGCCGCAGGGTCGGGGTGTCCGGGAGCCGGCCGCACACCAGCACCGTCGGCGGCAGCTCCGGGGTGGCCAGCAGGCGCATGAGCATGTCGGCACCGGCGTCCACCGGGATGAGGCCGAGTCCCTTCCGGGCGAGCGTGTCGAGCACCCCGAGGCGGGCGCCCATGCCCACTCCGGCCCACGCGGACCATTCGATGTTGAGCCAGCGGGTGGCGGGTGCCGTGGCGGCGAGTTCGGCGCACCGACGGGCCAGCCACTCGTTGGCGATCGCGTAGTCCGCCTCGCCCGGCAGCCCGATCGTGCCGATGATCGACCCGAACGTCACCGCGCAGCGCAACTCCGAGCGGTCCAGCGCGTCGAGCAGGTTCTCCCACCCGTCGGTCTTGGCGGCCAGGGTGCGTCGGATCCGGTCGGCGGTCAGGTCCCGCAGGGCGCCCGGCTCGTTGGTCCCGGCCGCGTGCAGCAGCATGCGGATCGGTCCGGCCTCGGACCGTACCTCCGCGAGAGTGTCCGCGACGGCGTCCCGATCGGTCACGTCGACCTGACGATAGATCGCCTTCGGGATGCGGTTGAGCGTCGAGCGCACGTCGGCATCGTCGGCCGGGCTGCGTCCGAGCAGCACCATGGTCGCGCCGGTCGCCTCGGCCAGGGCGACCGCGCACTCGGCGCCGATGCCCTTGGCGCCACCGGTGACCAGGCACACGTGATCCGTGGCGAGCATCCGGACGGTGTCTTCGTGCGCCGCAGCCACCAGCGGCCGGACGACCGGCTCGGTGCGGCCGCCACCGGCGTCGAAGATCACCTCGGCGTACCCGTCCCAGTGCCGGTGGGCTTCCGCCGCGGCCAGGTCGATCCCGGCGGCGCCGGCGGGCACGTCGACGACGAGAACGGGGATCTCGGGACGTTCCGCCACGAGACTGCGGCCGACCGCGGCGCCGATCCCGCGGCTGTGCACCACGACCAGCGGCCGTCCGTCGGCGTCGCACGACCGCAGAGCCTCGGCTACGATCTCGGCCGGCACCGGGTCCAACCCGGGTGGCAGGGCCAGGAGGCGGGCCGGAGCCGCGCCGGGCACGGGCCGGAAGGCCGCGCGCAGCCGGTCGGCGTGCGGGTGGGTGACCGCTTCCCCGACGATCGTCCAAGCGCGCTCCAGCCGATCCGGGCGGTCGTGCGGTCGCGCCTCGAGATGGTGGCCGAAGACCCGGACCCAGGAGGCGACCCCGGCCGGCGGCCCCGGCTCGTCCGCGCCGGCCGGCGGCAGCCCGCCGATCACGCCGGCGAAGTCGGCGACGGTCGCGGTGGCCAGGCTCAGTGGCTCCCTCGGCACGGCGCGGCCGAGCGCGCCGGCGACCTGGTTCGCGAGCTGTCCGACGCGTAGCGAGGTCAGGTGCAGGTCGGCGAGCAGTCGCGACCCGGGCGTGACGGCGGCCCGGTCGAGCCCCACGACGTCGGCGACCAGGCCGATGGTCGCCTCCAGCGGGTCGGCACTGGTCACGGTGGGAACAGTGGGCGCGGCCCGGTCCCCCGCGCCGTCGAGGGCGGTCGCGGCCGGCTCGGACACGTCGGTCTCGCAGGGGTTGGCGAGGAACCGGCGCGGCGCCGCCGGGTCGAATGAGCGGGTCGCCCGCCGGCCGAAATAGGCCTGCACGTCGTCGCAGGCACCGGCGGCGAACAGCGCGGCGGTGGCGGTCGCGACGCCCACCGCCGATTCCGCGCCGACATCCAGGCTCACCGCGGGACGACCGGCGAGGCGGCTCAGGATGCTGCCCGGCCCGACTTCGATCAGCAGGTCGCCCGGCAACCGCTGGAGTGCCTCGCGGAAGCGCACCGGCTCGGTCAGCTGGCGTACGAGCACGTCGACCGGCTCCGATCCGTTCCACCAGTCGCCGGTAACGGTGGAGACCAGCGGCCGTTGCGGGCGCCGCCAGGTCACCCGCCGGGCCGCCGCCCGCAGGGGTTCGCGGGCCGGCGCCATCACAGGCGAGTGGAAACCGGCCGAGACGGGCAGCCGGTGGCCGGCGATTCCGTGCGTCCGGGCCGCGGCGAGCACGGCATCCACCTGCTCCCGATAGCCGGAGACGACCACCTGGTCCGGCGCGTTGTCGGCGGCGACCACCGCCCCGGTGCCGGCGATCAGCCCGGTGGCCGTGTCGAAGCCGGCGCCGAGGCCGGCCATGGCCGACGGCGCTTGGCCGGCCGACGCCATGGCGCGCGCACGGTCCTTCACCAACGTGTAGGCATCTTCCTCGGTGAGCGCGCCGGCCCAGACCAGCGCGGCCAGTTCGCCCAGGCTGTGCCCGGTCGCGGCGGTGGCGTGCACCCCGAGCGCGTCGAGCCACCGCAGCCCGGCCAGGCTCGCCCGCAGGATCGCGGGCTGGGCGACGGCCGTGTCCGGCGGGTCGCCGGCCGAGTCGGGCAGCCGGTCCGCGTAGGCACCGGGCAGCTCACCCAGGAGCGGCGCCAAGGCGCCGCCGCCGGCTCGGACCGGGGCGGCCTGTCCCGACAGGAGCAGGCTGATCCGCAAGGCCGGCCCGGAGCACAGGAACAGGCGCCGGTCCGGATCGAGGATGTTCCGGTCGCCGGCGTCGATGCGCCGCCGCGCCTCCTCGAGCACCGATGTGAGCTCCTCGGCCGAACGGACCGCGACCGCGAAACGGAACGGCAAGCCGCTGTGCGTACGGGCCGCCTGCGCCGCGGCGAGATCGGTGAGCTCGGCGCCGGACAGCGTCGCCGCCGCCGTCCGCAGCACGGCCAGTTCCTGGTCCAGCTCGTCGAGGTTCGGCGCGGCGCACACCACCACCTCGTAGTCCGGATGCCTGGTGGTCAGCTGCTGTTCCAGCCGGCTGAGGGCGCGCCGGGTCGTCGGCGTGGCCCCGGCCAGCACCACATGCGCATTGATGCCCCCGAAGCCCATGGCGTTGACGGCCGCGTACCGGTCGTCGGTGCGCCACGGCCGGGCGTCGTCGAGCAGTTCCACGGACGCCCCCGGGGCGGCCACCAGCGGGTGCGACCGGGCCACGCCGGTCGTCGGCGGTACGACCTGGCGATGCACGGCGAGCGCGACCTTGATCAGTCCGGCGACCCCGGCCGCGGCCTTGGTGTGGCCGATGTTCGCCTTGATCGTGCCGAGCGCGGCCCGCGTCGGGGTGTCCCCCCGGACGTCCAGCAGCGTGCGCAGCTCGGTGGCGTCGCCGACCGCCGTCCCGGTCCCGTGTCCCTCGATCAGTTCCACCTGTCCCGGATCGATCCCGGCCCGCCGGTAGGCCCGGGCCAGCGCCAGCCGCTGACCGGAGGCCTCGGGCCGGGTCAGCCCGCCACTGCCGTCGGAGGAGGTCGCCCAGCCCGCGAGCCGGGCGTAGACCCGCAGGCCGTGCGCCGCGGCGAACGACGAGCGGCACAGCACGACGATCCCGCACCCTTCGCCGGGGAGGAAGCCGGTCGGGTCCGCGTCGTAGACGCGCATCTCACCGCGGGCCAGCGCACCCACCCGGGAGAAGCCCACCAGTTCGAGGGGATCCAGGCTCAGGTCGACGCCCCCGGCCAGGGCGACGTCGAGCTGGCCGGACACGATCGCGTCGGCGGCGGTGGCCACGGCCACCAGCGACGAAGCGCAGGCCGCGTCGACGGTGTAGCCGGTCCCGTGGAAGTCGAAGTAGTTGCACACCCGGCCGGCGATGGTGTTGGCGAGGGCCCCGGCCAGCGACTCGTCTGTAGGCACCGCGAAGGGGCTCTTCACCCGCTGCTCGAGGTCGTCGAGGACGGCCGACCGGTCGGCCGTGGCCACGTCCGCCGCGTCCAGCGCCGCGGCGACCATCCGCCGGATGTAGGGCCATCGCATGCGGACCGTCGAGGCCCGGGAGAACTCGCCGGTCAGCGAGTTGCCGAGCACCACCCCGACCCGGTCCCGGTCGGTGCCCTCACCGTGGGGCAGCCCCGCGTCCCGCAGTGCGGCCGCGCTCACCTCCAGCGCCAGCCAGTGCGCCGGATCGGCCGCCCGGAACGACTCGCGGGAGATCCGGAAGGCGGCCCGGTCGAACTGCCACCCCTCCAGCACTGCGGCCCGGGTCAGGTAGGTCTGGTCGACGCCCTCGCCACCGTAGTCGTGCAGCGGCAGGCGCCGGGGCGGGAGCGGCCGGAAGGACCGGCGGCGGCTGAGCACGCTGCGCCACAGCTGCCCGGGGTCGTCGGCGTCCGGGAAGCGACAGGCCAGACCGACGATCACGATGCCGTCGACGGGGTTGCCGGTCGTCGTCGCGCTCATCGGATCGAAGCTCCGGAGCCGGCACCGGCCGTCGCGACCGCCGGGTCGCCGGTGGCGGCGTCCGATGGCGGCACCCGGCCGGTATCCGCGCCCGGCCGACCGGCCCGCACGGCGAGCCAGGTCAGCGCGGCGAGCCGGGCCAGGCAGACGATGACGAGCGCGAAGAACAGGCCGAAGGTGATGTGCGAGATCACCAGGGCGCCGTAGACGAGCGCGGTGGCCAGTCCGAAGAACACCTGCCGGCGCGGGATCATCGGGCTCGTGCCGGGGTCCGTGATCATGTAGTTGGTGAAGAGGACGAACGCGACGCCGGTCATCGGCAGCAGCGCCGAGACGAGCGAGTGGTCCAGCACCACCGTACGGATCAGGGCCTGCAGGACGAAGCCGCCCAGCCAGCCCAGGATGAGCGGCAGCCGGCCGGTCAGCTTGGCGTTGAGCATCGCGCCCGAGACACCGACGGCCAGCGGGATGATCCAGTCGAGCACGCCCGAGACGTTCTCGGTGAACTCATAGGGCGGAGCGATGCCGACCCAGCTGAAGCAGACGAGCGTCACGCTGATGCCGAAGTTGCTCGGGTTGAGCACGTGCCGCAACCGACCGGCGACCGGCACCTGGATCAAATACTTGCTGGCCACCGCCACGGTCACGGCGAACGCGGTGGGCCAGAGCGATTCGTTGCCGTAGAGCAGCATCGAGCAGGCGAGCCCGGCGATGTGCGCGGGCAGCAGGAAGTTCACGAACTCGGCCGGTGATCCGAGGTACCGCGGCCGCCGCCCGGCGATCCGCGCGTCGACGGTCTCGAGCAGCAGCTCAGCGACGTATCCGGTGAGGACTCCGACGATCGGGGTGAGGTAGGCCTGCTCGAATCCCAGGAAGAGATGGCCGAGCACGTTGAACGCGGTGATGGACAGCGCGAAGCGGCGCAGGGCCTTGACGCGCTTGTCGACGGCGGGTGGAGACACGGCGACCTGCGACATGATCTGCTCCTCGTCTAGCGGGTGCCGACCGGCCGGTCGGTCAGGGTCAGGTCGTGCCAGCCGGCCCGCAGGGTCGTGGTGGTGGTGTGCAGGCCGCCGATGTCACGCCACCGGACGGTGACCGGAAACGGTCCCGGCCCCGATCCGGCCAGGCCGAACAGCAAGTCCGGCGCATTGACGCCGGTGTGCCCGTTGGCCGGGTAGAGCTGCTGGGTCGCGGTCGTGCCGTCGGGCCGGGTGACCGTGGCGGTGGCGCCGATCGCCGGCCTTGGGACGGCGCCGGCCGTGGCGGCCGGCAGGTGCAGGCTCAGCCCGAGGAATTCCCGGGCCGGTCCGTCGTTGTGCGCGAACGTGGACCGGGCCCACTGATTGGCGACCGCCATGTCGAGCCGGCCGTCGTGGTCCACATCGCCGATCGCGATGCCGCGGCTCACGCCGGGGTTGGCCAGCCCGAGATCGGCCGCGACGTCGGTGAACCGGCCGCTGGCGTCGTCGCGGACGAAGAACGGATTGCGCTGGTGCCCGGCGATGTCGGCGCCCTCGCGGAACACCGGCCAGGCCCAGGCGTGGCGCAGGAACGCGTCGTTGGTCATGGCGAGCTCCTGCAACTCGGCCCAGCGGTTGGCCGTGCCCTTGAGGAAGCCCAGAGCCTGCACCAGTTCGTCGCGCCCGTCGCCGTCGAAGTCGGCCGCCTTGATGTCCCATCCCCATCCGGTCCGGGCCAGCCCCAGTGCCTGGCTCTCGTCCCGGTACGGCGCGGTCCGCCGGCCGAGTGGGTGGTCGTCGGTGCTGACGAAGGCGAAGTTGCTCTCCTCCAGTGCGTACTCCGTGGTGATGTTGCTGACGACCAGGTCGGCCCGGTCGTCGGCGTTGAGGTCGGTGAACGCGACGCCCATCCCCTTGAACGAGTCGTCGCCGAGCACCTTGGACTTGGGGGCGAGCGCGTCGCGCGAGCCCCGGAGCTCGGTGAACTGGATGCGTCCGGGCTTCGACCGGTTGTGCAGCAGGTAGTCGGGCCCGAAGTCGTTGGCGACGTAGAGCTCGGGCCGGCCGTCGCCGTCGAGGTCCTGCGCTCCGGTCGCCAGCGTCCACCGGCGACTCTGCTCGTCGGTCAGCGCGCCGGACTGGTCCTCGTACGAGGGTCGGGTCAGGCCGTCCCGGGTCGTGAGCGTCTGCAGGCGCAGGATCCGGTTGCGGCCCGCGTTGCGGGCGGCCGACATCGAGTCCTGCATCTGCATCAGCGGGTCGTCGGTGGCGGTGGCGTCGAGCACGCGCGCCCCGTCCGGGAAGTAGTTGCCCACGAAGATGTCGAGGTGCCCGTCGCCGTCGAGGTCGACCACGTTCGCCGTCGCGGAGTTCCAGATCCGGCCCGGCTCGTCGACCACGTCGACCGGCTGGAAGGAATCGGCGTTCAGGCCCGGTCCGGACCGGTGCAGGTAGGCGATCGGTGCCCGGCCCCAGAAATAGACCAGGATGTCGAGCCGGCCGTCCTCGTTGAGATCGGCCGGCAGGCACCCCATCGGCGCCGTCGTGCGGGCGTCGTAGGCCAGGCCGGCCGGGCGCAGGGCGAAGCCGGGGAACCGGTCCGCCGCCTCGGGAGTCGGCGCGACGGTCACCGAGTCGTCGCGCGGGTCGACCAGGCACCGTTCGTTGGGCAGTCCGTCGCCGTCGAGGTCGGCCAGCGCGACAGCCGCACCGACGGCGGAGATCCAGGATTCGATGTCGCGCAACGCCGGTTGGACGACGCGCAGGTCGCGCGCGCCGGTGGGGTCGCCGTTGAGAGCGACGGTCGAGAAGGCGAACCGACCGGCCAGGTCGGCGCGACGGTCGTCGCCGGTGGAGGGCAGCCGGGTGGCGAGGCCCACGCCGGCGCAGAGCGCCAGGGCGATCAGCCGGACGAGCAGGGCGGGTGGTCGGTTCACGGGACAGTCCTTCCGGGAGAACGCGACATCAGCCGGCGAAGGCGGCCTGGCGCTGGATGCGGCGCCGCCAGGTCTGGAAGTCCCCGGGCCCGGCGGAGTGCCGGTCCAGGCCGGATCGGGCGGCCCAGGTCCAATCGGCCGCCTCGTCGACCCCGGCGCCGGTCAGGGCCCGGACAGCGCCGGGCAGATGAGCGGGCAGGTGACCGCCGCGGCGGTGCGCCTCGGCGGCGAACGCCGCGCCCTGGGCGAGCGCCGGGCGGTCCGGGCCGGCGGCCTCCACCAGCTGCGGATACACCGTCGCGTCGACCGCGCCGGCGTACACGGCGGCCAGCCCCACGCCGCTCCAGACGTCCGTCCGGTGCTCCGCCGGGAGACGCCCGATCCGCTCGGCGATCGGGCCGGGCCGGCCGCAGTCGCGGAACCAGAGGCTGCGGCCGAGGCCCTGATATCTGATCGCGCAGATGTCCCCGCACCGGCCACGATGGGCCGACCACCGCGCGAGCGCCACCGGACCGGCGAAGAAGGCCCGGCAGAAACCCCAGCCGTCGTAGGCCAGCCACCGGGTCAGCCCCGCGTCGGGCACCGGCTGGGGCAACGGGGTCCGGAGCTTCGCCATCGTCCACCCGACGCCGACGTGCAACAGATATTCATAGTTCTCGGCGTAGGCCACGAACAGCCGGCCGAGCCGGCCCGGGCCGGTGCGGACCCGCAGACGATCCAGCATCCCGGCCGCCATCGCGGCGCCCTCGGCGGCGAAGCCGCGCCGGTCGGGCTCGATGCCGGACAGGTCGGGCGGCTCCGCGACGGAGGTCGCCAGCTCCCGGTTGAATCCGTCGACAAAGGCCAGCGCAGAGCCCTCCAGCCCGGCCCGGGCAGCGGCCGGCTCGGTGCGGAACCCGCGCCGGGCGAAGTCGACCTGAGCCGGCCGGAGCCGGAGCAGGTCGCTCGGTCGTGGTCGAGCCATCGGTCCTCCCGGAGTCGGGGACAACGTCCGGGAGCCAGCCTGGCGGTTCGGTCTTGCAGAACTCTTTAAAAACGTATAGCGGGAATCAAGCGCTGAGTGATCGCGCCCGGACCGGTTCCCGCTCCGACACAAAAGTGCGGATCGGCTCGAGGATGCGGTACCGGAAGTCGCCGTCGCCGCGTTCCACATAGACCAGCGAACGATCGGTGAGCGAGGCCAGCAGCGCGGACAGCTGACTCCCGGCCGCGGGATGGTCGCGCCGCCAGGCCCGCACGGCGGCTCGCGGGGTGAAGACCGGTCCCAGTTGGGCCACGGTGGACAGGCACCGTTGCTCGAGCGAGTCGAGCTGGTCGTAGCTCCAGCGGATGGCGTCGTACAGCGAGCTGGCCCCCGGCCGGGTGCCCCGCCACGGAGCGCCGAAGCGCAACTCGCCCTCCGCCACCAACTCGGCGACCCGGTCCAGATCGGTGGTCCGCAGGCTGGCGGCCGCCGACTCCAGACCGAGCGGCAGCCCGTCGAGCCGGTGGCAGATCACCGCCGTGGCCCGGGCGGTGTCGCCGTTCAGCTCGAATCCGGCCCACGCCTGCCGGGCCCGGTGCACGAACAGTTCGACCGCGGGGACGCGCGCGAGCCGAGCCGGCTCGGAGGCATCGCCCGGGTCCGGTGCGGGCAACGGCAGCACGGGCAGCACCGACTCGTACGGGAGCCGCAGCACCTCGCGGGAGGTGACGACGACCACCACCGACGGGCAGAAGCGCAGAATCTCGTCGGTCACCCGGGCGCATTCCTCGGTCACCCGGTCGGCGTTGTCGAACAGCAGCAGCATCGTCCGCCCGGCCAGCGCGCCGAGCATCGCCCTCCAGTCGCCACCGCTGGGCGCGAACCCGCTCAGCACGTCGACGAGCCGCTGACGGATGTCCGACTCGGTCTCGGCGTCGTGAAGATCCACCACGCTCACGCCGCCGGCGGACACCGGCGGGTCGCCACGCAGGGCGGCCCGGGCGAGCGCCGATTTACCGCAGCCCGGCGCCCCGAC
Organism: Paractinoplanes bogorensis; assembly: GCF_018829635.1. GTDB lineage: Bacteria > Actinomycetota > Actinomycetes > Mycobacteriales > Micromonosporaceae > Actinoplanes > Actinoplanes bogorensis. Next base: position 416,571 of record NZ_JAHKKG010000008.1, on the reverse strand, counting down.
CAGGGTCACCAGGCGCTGCCGGGAGACCGCGTGCCGGATCGCCGCGATCTCGCCGGTCCGCCCGACCGGTTCCTCGGCCGGCGGCCCGCTGCCGCGCCAGGTCAGGGGGTCCGCACGCGGCCGGGACACCGGGGCGGCGTCCGCCGGCGGCTCATCAGGCTCGGCCAGCAACCTCTGATACTCGTCGGCCAGCTCGTCCGAGGGGCTGACCCCGAGGTCCGTACGCAGCCAGGCGCGCAAGTCGGCGTACCAGTCCAGGGCGGCCGCACGCTGGCCGGTGCGGGCCAGGCAGCGCAGGTAGCAGGCCTGGATCGCCTCGTTGAGCGGTTCCCCGCGGGCGAGCCGCTCGGCCAGGGGCAGCATCATGACCGTACGGTCGTGCGCGAGCCCGATGCGCAGGAACTGCAGGGCCGTATCGACGTAACGCCGGCGCATGAACTGCACGGCCGGATCGTCCGGCACCAGGTTCGCGAGCTCCGACGTGCCGGCCTTCTCCCAGATCCCGACGGCGTCGCCGAGCAGGTCGAAGGCCCGTTCCCACTCCGCGCCGTCGAGCAGCCGCGCGGCCCGGTCGGCCAGCGCCAGGGCACTGTGGGCGTCGACGAGGGCCGGGTCGCCGCCGAGCTGATAGCCCCGCGGCGTGAGCCGGATGAGGTTGGTCCGGGTCCGGGCCGGCACGCCGGGCTCGAGCAACCGGCGCAGGCGGGAGATGTAGGTGTGGAGCAGTCCGGCCGCCTTGTCGGGCGGGCTGTCCGACCACACCCGGCTGGCGAGCTGGGCGACCGGGACGGGCTGGTTCAGATGGACGGCGAGCAGGGCGAAGATGGTGCGTTGTTTGGCTGGTCCGAGATCGATCTCGCGGCTCCCCCGCCAGGCGCGAATGGGTCCCAGGACGTCGACACGCAAAGGTTCCACGCTCATAGTTCCTCCCCCGACAAGTCCCCCGACAAGCCCAGTCCCCAATGAGCCATAGCGTGGCGAACTGGCCGATCATAGGACCGCTCCGTTATATCGGTAGTCATGAATTGACTTCGGAGCGTTGCCGTTGCACATGCCGACACAAGGGCCAAAACTCGCATCTTTCCGGTCTGGATCGCTTTGTCATGACGTTCAAGCCGCGTGCCAGTCGGATCTGCGACCGTGGCCCCAGATCGTCCTGTACTCGCGTTTCGTCATGCCGCACGGAGGTTCGCCATGGACGACGCACGTATCCGAACACCCCGGCTGGCCGGACGGGCCGCCGTGACCGCCGGCGCCTTGGCGGCCCTCGGCGCCCGTGCCGTGGCGCGCAAGTTGGCACACCGCTCCGCTTCGGCCGAGGGGACCGCTGCGGACCTGCACCGGCTCGGACCGGCCTACGTCAAGGTCGCTCAGTTGCTCGCCACCCGCCGTGATCAACTGCCGGAGTCGTGGTGCGAGCGGCTCGCGGTGCTCGAGGACCGCGTGCCGGCGCCGTCGGCCGCGTCGATCGCCGAGGTGCTGCGCCGCAGCTACGGGGCGCGGACCCCGTTCGCCCGGCTCGACCTCGAGCCGCTGGCCGCGGGCAGCATCGCCACCGTGCACCGGGCGACGCTGCCGGACGGGCGCGCCGTGGCGGTCAAGGTCCGGCGGGACGACGTACGCCGTACGCTCGCCCTCGATCTGGCCCTTCTCGGCGCTCTGGCGCGGACCGCGCAGCGTGTTCCAGGCCTGCGCCGGATCCCCGTGAGCGAGATGGTCGGACAGGTGGGTGCGGTCGTGGGCCGCCAGGCCGACTTCGCCGCCGAACGTGCGAACCTCGCGAAGCTGCGGCAGAACTTCGCGCCCGACAACGGCGTACGGGTCCCGGCGACCCTCGACGCTCTGTGCACTCCGGACGTCATCGTCATGGACCTGATGACCGGGCTCCGGCCGCTGCGCCGCGCGGACATCCCCGACGGCGATCGACGGGACCTCGTACGGCAGGTGCTGACGGCCACCTACCAGATGCTCTTCCTGGACGGCTTCGTGCACTGCGACCTGCACCACGGCAACATCTACGCCGGCCCGGACGGCACCCTGGTGATCCTCGACGGCGGCTTCATGATCGAGCTGCCCGATCAGGTCCGCCGGCTGTTCGCCGACTTCTTCGTCAACCTGGCCCTGGGCCGCGGCGAGCGGTGCGCCGAGATCGTGCTGGCGAGCGCGCGCCGGACCGACGGCTGCGACCGCGACGGCTTCACCCGCCGGCTCGCCGAACTGGTGCGGGAGACCAGTGGGGCCCGGGCCGCCCAGTTCAGCCTGGTCGCGTTCGCGGGCCGGTTGTTCGACCTGCAGCGCCGGCACCACGTCTTCGCCGCCCCCGAGTTCGTCTTCCCGCTGCTGGCGCTGCTGGTCATCGAGGGCATGGTCCGCGACCTCGACCCGGACGTGGACTTCCAGGCGCTTGCGATGCCGATCCTCGACCGCGCCGCGACCGGCCGGCTGCACGCTCGTGGCTGACCGGGACGCCGTCCTCGCCATCATGGGCTCGGGCGAGACCAGCCCGACCATGGTGACCATCCACCGGGCCGTGGCCGACCACCTCGACGGCCGCCGCTCGAGCGCGGTGCTGCTGGAGACGCCGTACGGATTTCAGTCGAACGTCGCCGACATCTCCGCCACTGCCTGCGGCTACTTCGCCCGCAGCGTCGGGCTCCCGGTCGTCACCGCGCCGGGGCTGCGCGGCGGGAAGCACGAGGACGCCGACCGCGGGCTCCTTCTGGTGCGCGGCGCGGACTGGCTCTTCTCGGGACCGGGCAGCCCCAGCTACGCCCTGCGGCACTGGCGCGACGCCGCCGTCGGACAAGCGCTGCACGACCGCCTCCGCACCCGCGCGGGCCTGACCGTCTTCGCCTCGGCCGCCGCCGCCACGCTGGGCCGGTTCACCGTGCCGGTGTACGAGATCTACAAGGTGGGCACGGATCCACACTGGTTGCCCGGCCTCGACGTGCTGTCCCACCTGGGTCTCGAGGTGGCGCTCGTGCCGCACTACGACAACAAGGAGGGCGGCACGCACGACACCCGCTACTGCTATCTGGGCGAGCAGCGTCTGCGCACGATGGAGGAACAGTTGCCGGACGACGTGGCGGTACTCGGTGTCGACGAGCACACCGCCGTCGTGCTCGACCTCGCCGACGAGAAGGCCACCGTTCGTGGCCGCGGGACGATGACGGTCCGTCATCACGCGACCAGCGTCACCTTCCCGGCCGGCACGGTGCTCTCCCTCTCCGATCTGCGCGACCTGTGCCGGCGCAAGCCGGTCCACGCCCGGACCGCCCCGCCGGTGGCAGCGGACCACACCGGCGAGACGACCGCGGCGACGCTCGAGCAGGTCTCCACGGAGTGCGAACGACTCTTCGAGACCGCGTACGCCGGCCATGACGCTGCCGCCATGGCCGGCGCGGCCCTCACCCTCGAGGCGACCATCCGGGAGTGGGCGGCCGACACCGAGGAGGACGTCGGCGTCGACCAGGCCCGTGCCGTGCTACGCACGATGATCGTCCGGCTCGGCGAGGCGGCGGTGACCGGCGTGGCCGATCCGGCGACGACGCACCGGCCACTCGTCGAACCACTGCTGGCCCTGCGAACCCGGCTCCGCGCGGCCGGCGACTACGCCACGGCGGACGCCCTGCGGGACGCCCTCGCCGCGGCGGACATTCAGATCTTCGACACCCCGGACGGAACCCGCTGGTCAGCGCCAACGAACGCCGCCCGGGCGGGCTGAGCGCCGGAAGGTGATGGCCAGCGGCGTCGCCAGGAAGACCGACGAGTACGTGCCGACCAGGATGCCGATCAGCAGGGCGATCGCGAAGTCGCCCAGCGACGACCGGGCCAGCACGGCCAGGGCGAGCAGGATGAACACCGCCCCGAGCCCGGTGTTGACGGTTCGCGGGACGGTCTGCAGGCAGGCCGTGTTCGCGACCGTGGCGAAAGGGGTGCGCCGCCGGCCCCGGACCAGTTCCCGGATGCGGTCGAAGACCACCACCGAGTCGTTGACCGAGTAGCCGACGACGGTCAGCAGGGCGGCCAGGAACACCCCGTCGACCGGTTTGCCGAGCCACGCGAACGCCCCGATCAGGATGACCACGTCGTGGGCCATGGCCAGCACCGCCGCCGCGCCCCAGCGCCACGGGAACCGCAACGACAGGTACGCCAGTTGGGCGGTCAGGGCGATGCCGAGCGCGAGCACCGCCTTGTTCCGTAGCTCGGCGCCGAGGCTGGGCCCGACGGTGTCGTCACGTTGCCGTTGCACCTCGCCGGCACCGTGGGCGGTCAGGGAGTCGCGGACGTGTTGCTCGGTGGTGTCGTCGAACGCTCCCGCCCGTACGGAAAACTTGCCCTCTCCGACCTCATTGACGACCGCGCGATCCAGGCCCGCCGTGGTCACCGCCTCCCGGGCCGCCTCGACGGTGAGCGGCTGGCTGGTGGTGTATTCGACCAGCCGCCCGCCGGTGAACTCGACGCCCAGGTCCACGCCGCGGACGGCCACACCGGCCAGGGCGAGCAGCACCGCCGCGGCCGAGACGCCCAGCCACCACCGGCGCCGGCCCATCAGATCGGGGTTACGGGTCTCGATGGTCCGGCGCACCCAGCCCTGGTGGGCCAGACCGCTCCAGCGTGGGCGGACCGCCAGCCACCGGCGCCGCATCAGGGCCTCGGCCGGGAGCCGGGTCAGCACCAGCGCGGTGAACATCGAGACCAGCACGCCGATGCCGAGGGTGATGCCGAAGCCGCGTACGGGTCCGGAGGCCAGCAGGATCAGCAGCCCGGCGGCGACCAGGGTGGTGATGTTGGAGTCGGCGATCGCCGACCAGGCCCGGCGGAAGCCGTCGCGGATGGCGGTACGCAGGGACGGTTTGGCGGCGTACTCCTCCCGGGCCCGTTCGAAGACCAGCACGTTGGCGTCGACCGCCATCCCGATGGCCAGCACGAACCCGGCCAGCCCGGGCAGGGTCAGGGTGGAACCGATCGCCAGCAGGGCCGCGTAGGAGATCAGCCCGTACGCCACCAGCGCGGCCGCCGCGAGCGCACCGGCCAGGCGATACACCGCCACGATGAACAGGATCGTGGCGAGCCCGCCGAGCAGCGCCGCCCAGGCCGCGTCGTCGATCGCCTGCTGCCCGAGGGTGGGCCCGACCACCTGCTGCTGGACGACGTCGACCGGCACCGGCAGCGCCCCGGCCCGGATCAGCAGGGCCAGGTCGCGGGCCTCGTCGGCCCCGAAGGAACCGGTGATCCGCATGGCCGGCCCGGCGAACCCGACGTCGCAGGCCGCCTCCGGGCTGACCTGCGGCGACGAGATCACCTTGTCGTCGAGCAGGATGGCGACCCGGCGGCCCGGGTCACCCGGCGGTGAGCAGGCCGCCTTCGCGGTCAGGCGTTGCCAGGCCTGGCCTCCGTCGCCGGTGAAGTCGACGGCGACCTGCCAGCCGCCCGGCGGTTCGGTGACGGCCTGCGCGCCGTCGATCTGCCGTCCGGAGAGGGCCACCGGTCCGAGCTGGACGGGACGGCCGGTCTCGTCGGTGAAGGCGGCTCCCCCGCTCTGCACCGGCCGGAAGGACAGCTGGGCGGTGCGGCCGACGACCTCGGCCGCCTTCCGGGGGTCGGTGACCCCGGGCAGTTCCACGATGATCCGCCGTTCGCCGGACCGGACGAGCGTCGGTTCGCTGACGCCGAGCTGGTCGATCCTCCGGCGCAATACCTCCATGGTCTGGTCGGTGGTTCCGGCATCGGCCCGGGTCTGGTCGCCGTCCCGGGTCTGCAACACGATTTGAGTTCCGCCGCGCAGATCGAGCCCGAGCCGCGCCGGCCGGGTGGCGACGAGCCACCCGGACACGACGAGCACGACCAGGGCCAGAAATGCGCGCACGGCAGTAGCGCGCGACACGATGGGTTTCTCCTCAAGGGCAAAGGGTCAGGACAAGGCGTTTCCCGTACGCCGTCCTGGCGGTCCCCTGACCTGATGGAGCTCCCGGCCCGCCTGAACCCGATGCCCGTCGCCCTCGATCCGCCGGTGCCACCACGTGGTGACGGTGGTGCCGGCTCGCTCCCCCAGCCACGCCGACGCCGCAGGATCCGCGGTCGTGCGACCGTTTCCGCCCCGCTCGGCCACCTGCGGGTCCGGCGAGTGCCCGATCGTGGGCGGGGCCGCCACCACGGCGACCCGGAATGTCTGACCCGCACGCGGGGTCGCGGCGACCACCGCGCCGGCGAGGAACAACGCGACGACGACCGGCAGGCCCGCCCACCGACGCCATCGTGCCGCGCGCTCCGCCGACATGCAGTGCACGTTACGGCGGCCACGCCACTCGCACACGCCCGATGACCTACCAGACTGCTAGGTCTAGAGTCGGCGGTATGACGACCGTCGACTTCTACTTCGATCCCGCGTGCCCCTTCGCCTGGATCACCTCCCGCTGGATCCTCGAGGTTCAGGGACACCGCGACCTCGACCTGCGCTGGCACGTGATGAGCCTCTACGTGCTCAACGAGAACCGGGACATCTCCGAGGACTACCGCCGCGGCATCACCCGCAGCCTGGGGACGGTCCGCGTGGTGACCGCGGCCTGGCAGCAGCACGGCGACGCCGTCCTCGGCCCGCTGTACACCGCGCTCGGCACCCGCATCCACAACCAGCGGCGCCGCGACGACCTGGACGCGGTCATCGCCGAGTCGCTGGCCGAGGTGGGACTGCCGGCCGAACTGCAGGAGGCGGCGCAGACCGACCGCTGGGACGCCGCACTGCGCAAGAGCCACCACGAGGGCATGGACCCGGTCGGCCCCGACGTCGGCACGCCGACCATCCACATCGACGGGGTGGCCTTCTTCGGGCCGGTGCTGAGCAGCATCCCCCGGGGCGACACCGCCGTTCAGATCTTCGACGGCGCCGTCGCGCTCGCCGCCTACCCGGACTTCTTCGAGCTCAAGCGGACGCGTACGGGAGAACTGAATTTCGACTGACGCCGGCGGAGGACGGCCAGGATCGGACCGTCGACCAGCAGCAACGCCAGCGGCCAGTAGCCCGCTCCCGGGACGGCCAGCGCGATGACGAAGGCCAGCGTCAGGCACACCGCGTTGCCGATCAGCTGCTCGAACCCGCCGCGGTCGGTGGTCGCGGCCGGGTCGGTCCGGCGCAGGGCCAGGGCCAGCAGCGTGAGCGTGATGCTGCTGGCCAGCAGCACCCCGATGTAGAGCGCGATCACCACCCGCTCGGCGCCGTAGGCACCCACCATCTCGGCGGCGAACGGCAACGCCACCACGCAGAGCAGCCACAGCGAATTGAGCCGGACGACCCGGTTGTCGATCGTCTCGATCCCGTTGAACATCCGGTGGTGCACCGACCAGATGCGCCAGATGACGAAGAAGCTGAGCAGGAAACTGCCGATCGGCACCGAGTTCCCGGTGATCACCTCGGCCGGCCGCTCGTCACGCGCGACGGCCTCCGGCACCAGCTCGACCAGCGGCAGGATCAGCAGCGTCAGGGCGATCGCGGCGGCGGCATCACTGAAGAACGTCATCCGCTCGGCACCCAGGCGAGGATTCGACTCGGTCATTGCCACCCCTCTTGCTATACGGCGTATGTTTGACGAACCCGGTAAACATACGCCGTATAACAAGTTGGTTCGTACTAGAGTCGTCCGGTGTGACTGTCGGTGAGGGTGTGCCCGGGTCGGTGTGGCTGCGGCCCCCGCGTCCGCCCCGCGCCGTCCGCGGTCAGGCCTTCACCCAGGACGACCTGGCGGTCACCGCGGTCGCGCTGGCCGACGCCGACGGGCTGGAAGCACTGTCCATGCGCCGGGTCTCGGCCGAGCTGGGCATCACCGCCATGTCCCTCTACTGGTATGTCGACACCAAGGAACAACTGGTCGAGCTCATGGTCGACCGGGTCTTCACCGAGCAGCGCCTGACCACCGGCGCCGACTGGCGGTCCCGGCTGCGCTCGATCGGCCAGGACACGCTGCGGCTCCACCGGGCCCACCCGTGGTTCGTCCACGCGCTCGGCCGCCCCGGCACGCTGCCCGGCCCCGGGCAGCTGCGCCACTGGGACGATCATGTGCGGGCGCTCACCGACCCCGCGATCACCCCGCGACTGGCCGGCGAAGACGTCACCCTTGCGGTCGGCACGATCAAGAACTTCGTTTCCGGGTACGCGTTGAGTCCGTCACCCGGTGTGCTGACCCCCTACGTCGGGCACCCGGAGATCGACCGCTACCTCCGCGACACCGTCCTCAGCCAGTCCCTCGACCACCTGCGCTCCCTGGCCGGCCTGCGCAACCAGTTCACCGAGGACCGCTTCGACAGCGGCCTCGAACTCGTCCTCGACGGCCTCGAGACCCACCTCTTCGGTCGCTGAGCCGACCCGCCCGGTCACTCGGCCGAACGACGTCCGGATCCCGCTCCCCCGGCCCGCGCGGCCGGCCATCCGGCCCGCGCCCGGCATTCCGCGGACCGACGAGCAGGAAGTGGTCGCCCTGCTCGGAGCGGCCGGGACGGCGCTGGGCACCGAGCAGGACCGGAGCCTGTTCCTGGCCGCCCTCATGACCCGGTTGTACAGCGAGGAGCAGCTCCGAACACTGCGGAAAGCCGACCTGGATGTGCTCACCACCCAGCACCTCCGGTCGGCCGTCGCCGCCCTGCCGGCGGAACAGAACCCCGAGCTCCGCAAGATCTTCGGCATCGGCGGCGACACCCTCACCACCGGCGGGCGGTTGGACACGGGTGATCGGCTCACCTCTCCGAACGGCCGCTACACCCTGCAGATGCAGACCGACGGCAACCTCGTGGGCTACGAGGGAACCCGGCCGTTCTGGGCCACCGGCACGTGGGACCAGCCCGGCAACCATCTTGTCGCCGACCCGTACGGCCGGTTCAACCTCTTGACCGTACGAGGGACGGTGGCGTGGACCCGTTCGTCGGAAAGTGCCGGCGGCCTCCTCCGCCTGCAGGACGACCGCAACCTCGTCCTCTACCACTCCGGCACCCATCCGGCCGCGGCCTGGGCCAGTCACACGAACGTCTGAGCGCCGGCCCGGCCGCAATCCTGGATTCAGGCGTCGGTCTCGGAGTCGTCGAGAGGCCGGGCCGCGGAGGGACCGTCCTGGTCGCGCAGCGGGCCGATCAGCGAGGGCGGCCGCACCCGGGTGGTCGCCCGCGTTCCCTGCACGACCAGCACGTCACAGTTGGCGCTGCGCACCACCGCGGCCGGCACCGAACCGAGGATCTCGCCCTTGGCCGCGCCCAGCCCCCGGTTGCCGACCACGATCAGGTTGGCCGGGTTGTCGCCGGCCGTGTCGAGCAGCGCCTGCGCCGGATCGCCGGCCACCAGACGCGTCTCGATCCGGCGGACCCGGTCCGACGTGAGGTGCTTGACCGTCGCCTCCAGCGCCGCCTTCGCCGCCTCCTGACCGTAGAGTTCCTTGCGCACCCCGGTGCCGCGGGTCACCCCCAGTTCCAGACCCGGGTTGTACGCGGACACCACCACCACTTTCGCGTCGGCCTCGGCCGCGACGGCGTGGGCCCGGTCGACCGCGTACAGCGAGGACGGGGTGCCGTCCGAGCCGACGATCACCATGTCGTACACCTTGATCTCGCGCGGGCTGCCGAGCGGCATCAGCTCGGACTCCTCGTCCTCGGTCGGCGGGTTGATCCACAGCATGGCCATGGCCGCGACCAGGAGCAGCCCGCCGCAGAGCATGATGGCGTTGGCGCCGCTGCCGCCGAGCAGGTTCTCGTAGATCCAGCCGAAGCTGACGTTCTGGATCAGCATCGGCACGACGATCATCATGTTGACGATGCCCATGTAGACGCCGGAACGTTCCCGCGGCACCATGCTCGCCACCATGATGTACGGGATGCCCAGCATCGACGCCCACGCGATACCGAGGCCGATCATGGGCACCAGCAGCGCGTACTGGTTGTGCAGGTTCGCGAAGACCAGCAGCCCGATGCCGCCGCAGACCAGTGACGCCGACCCGACGCGTTTGGCACCGAACCGCTGCGCGATCGGGATCAGGGCGAGCGCCGCGAAGATGGTGACGAAGTTGTACATGCCGTTGACCGCGCCGACCCAGCCCGACGCCGCCTCGGACACCGGCTTGGCCGGATCGGTCGAGGCGAACGCCGGGATGGTCTCGGTCATGCTGACCGAGACGAACTGCCAGTAGACCGCCATCGCGAACCACTGGAACAGGAAGACCAGACCGATCTTGTGCATGCCGGTGGGCATGTCGTGCACCGCGTCGGTGATCTCTTTGACGAAGCCGGACAGCCCGCCCGGCTTGCTGCGCAGCACGCGCAGCTCCTCCGCGGTCGGCGGAATCTCCTTGGTGGACAGCACCGAGACCAGCACCGAGCCGATCGAGCAGACCGCGCCGATCCAGAAGCAGACATAGACCCAGTACGGGATGCCGTTGTCGGTCACCCCGTCGATCACGCTCTGGAACAGCAGCAGCGACAGGTTGGCGGTCACCGCGCCCAGGCCGACGAACATCGACTGGACCAGGAAGCCGCGGGCCAGCTGGTTCTTCGGCAGCCGGTCGGAGATGAAGGCCCGGTACGGCTCCATCGCGGTGTTGTTGCTGGCGTCGAGCAGCCACATGAACAGGAACGCGACCCACAGCGCGCCGACGAACGGGAACAGGAAGAGCATGATCGTGCAGCCGAGCGCCCCGAGCAGGAAGTACGGCTTGCGCCGGCCCCAGCGGTCGGTCCACGTCCGGTCGCTCATCGCGCCGATCAGTGGCTGGATCAGCAGGCCGGTCACCGGTCCGGCCAGGTTGAGCAGCGGAAGTTCCTCGGGCTTGGCGCCGATGAACGTGAAGATCGGGTTGACGGCCGACTGCTGCAACCCGAAGGAGAACTGGATCCCGAAGAACCCGAAGTTCATCAGGAGAACGCCGAGCTGACTCAATGGGGGCTTTCGCGCATCGTCGAGGTCACGTGGCGCTCCGGCGGTGCTCGCTTCGGTGACTGTCATAGCCGACTCCATCCCGCGAGGACGGAGCTGTGACATGCTTCACAGCTCCGTTTCGGACGGTACGCATCCGTTCACCGATCGGCAATAGTCTTGCTAAATCGATCTGATCAGGATCAACGTCAGGAGCACGATGGACTCCGTCGAGCTGCGTCCGAACCGCAGAACCGGCGCCGGCTACGGCGTCCTCACCGCGGTGGTGCTGCTTCTCGTCCTGGCCGGCGTCGTCGCCTACCTGGGCAGTGGCCGCCTCCTGATGGCCGTCGTCACCGCCGTCGTGGGCCTGTCGATCACCGGCTTCCTGACCGTGATCACCGCGGCCCTGCTCCTGCCCGCCCTGACCGCCGACCGCAGCGGGGTGCGCGGGCGTACGGCCCGCGGCGCGCGCCTCGCCGCCACCTGGGACGACATCACCCTCGACGTCGGCGAGCGCGCCGCACCCGGCACGCTGCGGATCACCCTCAACGGCGAGACCCTCACGCTCACCGGCCGGTCGTGGTCCGGATTCCGCGACTTCGTGACCCTGGTGGCGGGCACCCCGGCCGCCGCGAGCCGGCTCACCCCACCGGCGTTCGCCGAGGTGCGCCGGCTCACGAACTCCCCCTGAGCCCCGGGCGCTGGTCGCGGCCGCCGCCGAGGTCCGCGCCGGCTGATCGGGCCACGGCCGGGGCCGGGATCACCGAGAGGTCGAGCATGGCCGGGATCTCGGCCGCACCGGGCCCGCCCGCCCGCACCCAGGCGACGAGGTCGTCCTCGACGGCGTCGCTGAGCACCAGCCCGAACCAGACCGGCCGCGCGCCTTCCCGGCGGGCGGCCGGACTCGGGTGCACCACCATCACGTTCGCCTCGTCACACACGTCCAGGCACAGGCTGGTGCGCACCCGGTGGGCCGGCAGGGCGGCACGAAGCCGGTCCAGCTGGGCGTTGTGGTCGACCGACGGATGTTTCGCGGCGTTGCCGCAGCAGCAGTCACGGCACACGGTCACGGTGCAGCTTTCGGGGGTGGTCACCCCGCCACGGTAGTTACCGCCGATCCGGTGCTCCCGAGGTGCCGTCGTCCCGCCGGGCCCGGATGAGAGCATGACCGCCATGACCGCCGCCGAACACGCCGCCCGAGCCGTCGAACTGACGGCCGAAGCCGAGCGCCTCTACCAGATCTGCCTGGTCGACTATCAGACCAACATCAACGAGGACGACCACTCGGACGAGCCGTACGTGCCCGGCGCCGACCTCGCCATGCTCACCGCCACCACCCAACTGGCCCAGGTCCACGCCACGCTCGCCCTCCGAGCCGAGGTGACCACCACCGAGCGGTGATCGGTCACGGCAGCGTCGCCCGCTCGGCCCAGGCTTCGGCGGAGATCTGGGCGATCAGACGGCAGGCGTCCTCGTCCGGCAGCGGCGTCGTGGTGCACACCACGACGGTGTACGGCGGCGCGTCGCCGGGGAAGACCACGCCGGCGCCGTGGCGCACGCCGGTGACGCAGCCGTTCTTGGTGGCGATCCGGGTGCCCGCGGGCAGCCCGGCCGACAGGTCCTCGCGGTATTCCTGGGCGCAGAGCACGTCGAGCATCTCGGCGCACGCGGCCGGGCCGGCGATCGGGTGCCCACCGGAGGCCCCGAGAGCCAGCGCCGACATGAGCGCGGCCAGATCGCGGGCGGTGACCTGGTTGGTGATGCCGGCGGTCCGGGCGGCGGCGTCGTCGATGCCGCGGCCCACGATGCTGGCGGTTGCCCCGGCCGCCCGCCACACCTCGGCGACGGCGGGTAGCCCGACCTCGCCCAGCACCAGGTTCGTGGCGAGGTTGCTCGACCGTACGATCATGCGGCGGGCCAGCCACCGCAGCGGCACCGATTCGCCCAGCCGGTCCCAGACCGCGTCGTCGTTGTCGTCGGCCGGGCCGGCCAGCTCGAACTCCGGCGCGCCGGGCTGCGCCGAGGCGAACGTCGCGCGTACCGGCACCGGTTTGTCCAGATCGAGCCGATAGGCGGCGACCAGGGCGGCGACCTTCATGGTGCTGGCCGCATAGTGAACGGCATCAGGAAGCCGCACATACGCGGGACTGGCTCCGGGGCGGCCCACGACCGCCGAGACGATGCCTGGAACCTTCTCGAGGTCACTGCCGATCACAGCGGCCAGCGTACGTCGCGGACTGCGACCGAGATCACGCGAGCCGACGTTGTGTCGCACCCACGCCGTACCCTCCGCATCGATGGTTACTCGAGAGGTGGAGGGCGCTTACCAGGGCGCACTGCGCGCGTTTCACAATCCGATGCTGGCCCTGCTGCATCAGACGCACGCGCCGTTCGTGGTGACGGTGCTGTCCATGGTCTTCACGGCGGAGCGGCCGGCGGTCGTGGTGGCCGACACGCACACCGAGATCAACGACGCCCTCGACCAGCTGCGGGCGACCGGCGACGCCGACGAGGAAAGCCCGTCCCTGCCGACCGGGAACGCCCGTGACCTGTGCCGGCAGTGGGTGCAGGCCGGCTGGCTGATGCGGCAGGTCTCCGACGACGACGTCGAGGTCTACCGCCTTTCCGCGTACGGCGTGGGTGCTCTCGAAATCGCCGGGCGGGTCGGCGGCGTACGCACCCGGGTGTCGCAGTCCCGGGTCCGCACGCTGCTGGAAGCCATCGAACGGCTGGCCCGGGACGCCGATCCGGACGCCGAGGCGCGCATGGGACGTCTGCGGGCCGAGATCGAGGAGCGGCAGCGGGAGCTGGCCCGGCTCGAAGCGGGCGGGACGGTCGAGACCGCCGACGACGAGCAGTTGCTCGAATCGGCCGAAAATGTCCTGCACCTGGCGCGGGAGCTGCCGGCCGACTTCGCGCGTGTGGCCGAGTCGATCAAGGCCGTCCAGCGCGACGTGGTGGCCGAGCTGCGGCACGACGTGCGGCCGACCGGTGAGGTGCTCCGCGAATACCTCGATCACGGCCGGCGGATCCTGGACGCCATGCCCGAGGGCCGCGCCTTCGCCGGGGCGCTGCGCCTGATCGGCGACCCGGACCAGATCGACGACATGTGGGGGCAGCTCCGCACGGTGCTGCGGCACCGGTTCGCCGACCAGCTTCCCGAGCCGCAACGGCGGGAACTGACCGAGATCTCGCGCCGCATCGAGCAGGGCGTCATCGAGGTGCTGACCGCGCAGCGGCAGGCCTCCCACGTCATCACCAGCCAGGTCCGCAACCACGACCCGATGCGTGACCGTCAGGTCGACGAGCTGCTGCGGGCCGTGATGTCGAGCCTGCACAAGTGGGTCCCGGGGTCACGCCGGGGCGAGACCGTCGACCCGGTGCGCCGTCTGCCGGTGGCAGACGTCGGGCACCTGCGCCAGCGGACGAGTGACCTGCAGCCGCCCCGGTCGCCGGCCCCGTTGCACGAGTGGGACGACGATGACGACGTCACGGGCGCCGACACCCGGGCCTGGGGCGGCCCGCGCTACGCCGATCTGCGGGCGCATCTGGCGGCGTTCGCCGGCGAGGCCGGCAGCGTGGACGTGACGGCCGCATTCCAGGCGGCCGCCGAGGATCTGCGCCGCCCGGTCGACCTGCTCGGCCTGCTCGAGGTGGCCGACGGCGCCGGAATGACCGAGACCGGCGAGGTGACGACGGTCGACACGGTCCGCCCGGATCGGACCCGGCGCCGGTTCGCCCTCGGCGCGACCATGACGGCCAACCCGGCGACGACCGACAGGAGTGGCAGCGATGAGTGACGGCTTCATCGACCCCGTCTCGATGGAGGACGACCCGGCCGAGCTGTTCGCCGGTGACGCCGGAACCCTCGACGCGGATGTCCGCCGGGTGCTCGTGCAGCTGCTGCGCCGCAAGTTCCTGCTGGCCGACAAGCAGGCGGCGCAGTGGCGCACGCTGCTCGAGAACCAGCAGATCATCGCGTCCCGGCTCAACGACATGTTCGTCCGCCTCGTGGTCGACCACGACCGCGGCGTCGCCTACAAGGAGCAGGTGCGCCCGGCCGAGCTCGACGTGCCGATCCTGCTCAAGGACGACCCGTACAACCGGGCCGAGACCCTCGTCCTGGTCCACCTGCGGACCCTCTTCCAGCGGGAACGCGGCACCGGCGAGACGTCGGCCCGGGTCGACATCGAAGAGCTGGAGCAGACCGTGCTGACCTATTTCGACCCGGAGGACCGCAACCTGGCCCGCGGGCAGCAGGAGGTTCGCAACGCGGTGCAGCGCCTGGTCACCGAGGGTCTGCTGGTCGAGGAGTCGGCCGGCCGCTACCGCATCACTCCGCTGGTCGAGGTCGTGCTGAGCACCTCCAAGCTGGCCGAGCTCGAGCGGTGGCTGCGCGAACGGAACGAGGTCGCGGCATGAGCATGGTCGACACGCTGTTCGGGCTGATCCCGGCGGCGTCGCGGGGTCAGCAGTGGGTGGCCCGCGACCTGCAACTGGTCAACTGGGGTGGCTACGACGGCTATCACCGGCTGCGGCTGTCGCCCGGCGCCACCCTGCTCAGCGGTGGTTCCGGCTCGGGCAAGTCGACGCTGATGGACTCCTACATCGCGCTGCTGATGCCGCACACGACCCCGTTCAACGGTGCGTCCAACGGGGGCGTGGTCGGCCGGCCCCGGGGCAAAGATCAACGGAACATTCTCTCGTACGCCCGGGGCAAGCTCGACGAGTCGCGGGCCGGTGGCGAGACCCGGTTCCGGGTGTTGCGCGGTGACGGCCGCGACACGTGGTCGGCCATCGCCATGACCTGGGCCGACCAGTCCGGGGCCGAGTTCACCGCGCTCCGGGCCTGGTACGTGCCGTCGTCCGCGCGCAACCTCGACGACGTCACCTCGATCCGGGCCACGTGCGACCACGCCTACCCGCTGCCGACGCTGGAGGGCCCGGCGGCCCACCGGCTGGCCCGGGCCGACGTGGTGGCTACCGGCCTGACCTGCTTCGAGACCGACCGCGACTTCACCGCGCGGCTGCACCACACGCTCGGCATCGGCGCCGCCGGCGACGGGAACAAGGCGGTGGCGCTGCTCGGCCGCATCCAGGCCGGCCAGCAGATCACCACCGTCGACGCCCTCTACAAGACGATGGTGCTCGAAGAGCCCACCACGCTGGCCACGGCCGACGCGGTGGTGCAGCAGTTCGACGAGCTGGCCGGCACCCGCACCCGGATGATCACCGCCCGCCAGCAGGTGAAGGCGCTGACCCCGATCCGCGGGCACCGGCAGGCCATCGCCGACGCCACCGGCACGGCCCGGCTGATCGACGAGGCCGGATCGTTCACCGACGCGGCCTCGCCGGCCGCGCTGTGGCGGCACGAGCGGCGGCTCGACCTGCTGCGTACGGCCGAGGCCGAGCTGGCCATGCGGCACCGCCGGGCCGAGGCGGAACTGTCGGAGACCGAGGCCCTGGTCAAGGCGTCCGAGGCTCAGCTGGCGGCGGTGACCGACACGCTGCGCGCGGCCGGCGGTGACCGGATGGACACCGCGCTGCGCGAGGTCCGTACGGTCGAGCAGCGGCTCGACGACGTCCAGCGGGCCCGGGAACGGCTCGACCGCGACCTCGGCGACCTCGGCGCCACCGCCACCACCGGTGCCGAGTTCGCCGAACTGGTGGCGACGGCCCACCGGGTCCTGGCCGACGGCGACGCCCGCCGCACCGCCCAGGAGGCGTTCGCCGAGGCGAAAGCGGAACAGAAGGACGCCGAACGGGACCTGACGGCCGCCCGCGCCGAGCATCAGGCGGTCAAGTCGCGGCGCGGCAACATCCCGACCGAGCTGCACGTGGCCCGGGCCCGGCTGGCCGAGGCGGCCGGGCTCACCCCGGCCGACCTGCCGTTCGTCGGCGAACTGATCGAGGTGCGGACCGAGTTCGAGCCCTGGCGCGAGGCGTTCAACCTGGCCCTGGGCGGGTTCGCGACCCGGATGCTGATCGACAGCGGCCGGATGGCGGCGTTCCGCGAGGCGATCAACAGCGTCCCGACCGCCCGGCGGATCCAGTTCGAGGGCGTGCCGACCGGGCTGCGCGACGAGGTCCGGCTCGACCACCAGACCCTGGCCGGGCGCCTCGACTATCAGCCGTCGCCGTTCACCGCCTGGCTCCGCGGCGAGCTGGGCCGCCGGTTCGACTACGTGTGCGTCGACTCGCCCCGGCAGCTCGGGCAGCACCCGAAGGCGCTCACCATCAGCGGCCAGATGTCGCAGCGCGGCGGCGGTGCCCACGGCGGCCACGGCCGGGCCAACCTGCTCGGGTTCACCAATCACCGGACGCTCGCCGGGCTCGAGGAGCGGATCGTCGACGCCGCCCAGCGGTATGCGGCGGCGGCTGAGCAGGTGACGGCGGCGCAGCAGAGCCTCGACTCGTTCGAGAGCCGCCGTACGGCGTACGGGAAAATGATCGAACTGACCTGGGACCAGGTGGACGTCGACTCGGCGGTGGCACGGCGCGACCGCTGGAACCGGGTCGTCGACGAGATCCGCTCCGGCAATCCGAAGGTCGAGCAACTGCAGGGTCAGGTCGACGAGCTCCGGGCGCGGGTCCGCGATCTGACCGAGCGCATCGGCCGGCAGAAGGACGACGTCGAGGCGCTGCGCGGCTCGTGGGAGACGACCGTCGACGAGGTCGACCGGGCCCAGCAGGCGCTCGACACCGCCGCGCAGTCGGACGTCGAGATCAGCGAGCACCACCGGGCGTACCTGGAAGCGCTTTTCGACGACGGCATCGAGGCCCTGGCCGATTTCGACGCCGCCGTGAAACGGGCCGGTGAGAAGGTCCGCGCCGAACGGCAGGCCGCCGCCGAGAGTGCCGACCGGGCCCGGAACGCGCTGGCCGACACCTTCTCGACGTTCCTCGAGCGCTGGCCCAACCCCAACCTCGGCACCGACCCCGACGCGGCCTATCGCGACTTCGAGCGTCTGCTCACCGACCTGGAGACCAGCGGCCTGCACAAGCTGGAGTCCGAGTGGCGCGACAGCCTGCTCAAGCTGTCCGGCAACGATCTGACCGGGCTGGACAGCGAACTCGCGGCCGCGGTGCGCGAGATCCGTGACCGCATCGACCCGGTCAACCGCATCCTGGCCGACCTCCCGTTCGCCGACGACCACCACCGGCTGCGGATCGACCCGCAAGAGAGCCATTCCACCGTACGGGCGAGGTTCCGCAAGGAATTACGGGAGATCCGCGCGTTCATCGACGAGGCCACCACCGAGCACGACCGGGAACGCGCCTACCACCGGATGGTCAAGGTGATCGACCGGATCCGGCGCACCGCCCCCGATTTCGCCGACCTGGTCGACGTGCGCACGCACGTCCGGATCAGCGCGGAGAAACGCGACCTCGACGACCGGCACGTCGCCGTCTACGACCACATCGGAGAGAAGTCCGGCGGCGAGTCGCAGGAGCTGGTCGCGTTCATCGTCGGCGCCGCGCTGCGCTACCAGCTCGGCGACGCCGGTGCCGCCCGTCCCCGCTACGCCCCCGTCTTCCTCGACGAGGCGCTCATCAAGGCCGACGCCCATTTCACCGGCCGGGCCATCGGCGCCTGGCGCGGCCTGGGGTTCCAGCTCATCATCGGCGCCCCCAACGACAAGCACAGCGCGATCGAACCCCACGTCGACGCGGAATACCTCATCCTCAAGAACACCCACGGCCGGTCCCGGGCCAAGCTCCTGGTCGCCGTGCCCGACGAATGATCAGATCAGGCGGCGGTGGCGACGAACTCCTGATAGGCGGCGACGCCGTCGGGGTCGGCATACCCGCCGACCGGCACCGTGGTGGCGCCGAGGTACCAGTTGTCCATCTGCCAGTAGTTGACGATCCGGAAGTTGCGGGCGGCCAGCCACGTCCGTGACGCCCGGATCGCCGGTCCGCGCGAGGCCCGGACGCCCTGGTCGTCGTCGATTCCCCACTCGGCCAGGGCAAGCGGCCGGCCCTGGCTCGCGAAGGCGTTGTACCACCGGGTCATCCGCGGGTCGCTGCCCACGCTGACCGGGTCGTCGGGCTCGCTGCCCCGGGTGCTCGCCTGCCAGTAGAGGTCGAACGCGTACGCGTCGGCGTACTGGGGGGCGACGATCCAGTCCCGGATCTCCCGGTCACCGCCGGTGCCGTTGTTGGTGACGCCCGGCGAACCGGGCCGCCACTGGTAGGACATGTGCACCGGCACCATGTCGATCGTCGCGTTGACCGCCTTGGCCACCTGATAGGCGTGCGTGAACGCGGCCACGAACTCGGTGCCGGTCATGTCGTCCTCGGGCTCGTGGAAGTAGGTCAGGATGCTGCCGGCCGGCATGGCCGCCGCGATGTTGGTGATCTCGGTGTCGCAGCCCCCGGCCGCGACCAAGGCCGGCGCGCACGAGGTCTTGAACGAGTACCACAGCTTGGCACCGTAGGTCGTGTGACAGGTGATGGCGTCGGCCGGTGGCAGCTGCCCCGCCGAGGCGAAGACCCGCCGGACGCCGAGGTTGCCGAGGTGGGTGCGTTCGTCGAGGAAACCGGCGCAGGTGTTGCCGCTGCCGACAGTGTCGAGGGCCGAAGTGGTGGCGCCGACCCCGAGAGCGGGCAGGGCGGCCGAGGCGGACGGCACCGGGCCGGCCGCCGTGACGAAGGCCGCCAGGAGCGCCGCGACGGCGGCGAACGGCCACTTCCGGTGCGAGGTGGGCGACATGACGCGAGGCTAGAACGCGGTATTGAGGAATTCACATTCGTGACTGGTTGAGGCCGGTGACTCACGCACAATCGGGCGGCCGCGCCCCGGCCGCCGCTGCGAGGATGGAGCGATGCTGGTCTCGGTCGTGGTGCCGGTCTACAACGAGGAACAGTTCATCGGGCCGTGTCTCGACGCGGTTCTCGGGCAGGACGAACCGGTCCACGAGATCATCGTCGTCGACAACGCGTCGAGCGACGGCACACTGCGGGCGCTCGACGCGTACGCGGACCGGGTGACGACGTTGCACGAGCCGCGGCGTGGCGTCCAGCATGCCCGGAACCGCGGGATGGACGCGGCGCGCGGCGACGTGATCGGCCGGATCGACGCCGACACCAGGGTCGGCCCGGGCTGGTCACGGGCGGTCCGGGAGGCGTTCACCGACCCGGGTGTGCACGCCGCGACCGGCCCGGTGTCCTATTACGACGTAGTGCTGTCGCGGGTGATCGACGGCGGGGACGCCCTGTTCCGGTGGTCGTGGAGCCGCGGCCCGCTGGACTGGCTGCTGGGCGCGAACATGGCGATCCGGGCCCACTCGTGGCGGCGGGTCCGGCCGGTCCTGTGCGACGACGCCGGCGCGCACGAGGACATCGACCTCGCCATCCACCTGCACGGCGCGGGCGCGGCGGCGGTGTTCGCGACCGGGATGCGGGCGGGCACGTCGGCGCGGCGGATCGCGAACCGGTTCGGCGACTACCGCGCGTACGTGCTGATGACCGAGCGGACGTACCGGCGCCATCCGGGCCAGGCGCGGCCACGCGCGTACGCCCGGGCCTGGCTCACCGCTCGTGCCCAGCTTCTGTTGTTTCCGGTGCTCCGCCTGGCGTACGCCCTGGCCCAGCCGCGCCCGTGGGCGGCGCTGCGCGGCTCGGGCGGCCGGAAGCATCCCATGCTGCCCGGCCGCTGAACCAGCCGATCCAGCCGAGCCCGGCGAACAGCGCGACCCGCTCCAGCAGCCCGCTCGGGTTGCCCGGCAGCACTCCACCGGCGTCGAGCAGCACCAGCACGCTCGCCGCCACGAACGTCACTGTCATCGCCGCCGCCAGCGGCCAGGCCACCCGGCGCGGGCCGATCCGCGCCACCGCCCCGATTCCGGCGATGCCGACCGTGATCGAGATCAGTTGATGGATCAGCCCGCGCAGCGTGTGCTCGGTGGGTACGCCGGGCGGGAAGCCCAGCCCGGCGTCGGTCCGCACCAGGGCGAGCGCCACGAAACCGAGACCGCACCAGAGCAGCAGGCCCGCCGATCGGCGCAGCCCGGCCGCGGCCAGGATCAGCCACAGGCCGCAGGTGGCGAGGTTGACGGTGCCGATCCAGCCGCCCGGCCCGAGCGACAGCTGGCTGATCCAGTGGCGCGCCGGGTCGTAGCCGGGACGCGTCAGACCGTCTACTGTGCACACCACGATCATCTGAACCGCCGCGAGCACCCCGAAAACCGGCAGCCTCATCCGTCCAACCTACGACCGGGGTGAAACCGTGATCGATGGGCGGACCGTGCGGATCGCGCACTTCTGCGACAGCCACCCCGGACGCCCCGACGGTGTGGCCCGCTCGGCCGAGATGACCGTACGGCTGCTGCGCGCGGCCGGCCACGACGCCACGCTCTACCGGCCGGGACCGCTGCTGGGCGGTGACGTCCGGTCCGTACCGGTGCCGTTCCGCCAGCTCCGGGCGGGCCTGCCGTTCCGGCCCCGGCCGGCCGACGTGGTGCACATCCACAGCACCGGCCCGATCGGCATGACCGGGTTCCGGGCCGCGGCCGGTTGGGGCGTGCCCCTGGTGGCGACGTGGCACACCGACCTGCTGGCCTACGCCGATCATTTCGTCGAGGTCCCGGTCGGTGCCGCCTGGTGCGCGCGGCGCCTGGAGCTGGGCTGGTCGATCGCCGAATACCTGGAACTGACCCGCCCCGGCGCGGTCCGCCGCCGCCGGCTGGTCGAGCTGGGCAAGGGCATGTTCGCGCGGATGGCGGTCGCGATCGCCCCGTCGGCCAAGACGGCGGACGGCTTCGCCGTGTTCGAGCCGACCGGCGACATCCGCGTGCTGCCGACCCCGGTGCCGGCCGTCGCCGCGGTCCCGGCCCGCCGGGGCGGGAACGTCGTGCTGTCGGTCGGGCGGTTCACCGCCGAGAAGAACCCGGACCTGCTGCTGCGGGCCTTCGCCCGGGTACGCGTGGCCCGGCCGGCGGCCCGGCTGATCCTGCTCGGGGTGGTGCGACAGCGCCGCCGCCTGGCCCGCCGGATCGCCGGCCCGAGGCCTGTTTCATAGCTGGGGTGGGAGTGAGGCGGGGTCCAGATTTCGTCTGGTGGTGGCCCGTGGAAGTCCGGCTCCCGGTGTTGGAACCGGGCTTCCACGGGACGCCGCCAGGCGGGATCTGGGCCCCTCCGCAGCCCCGCCTCAGCTATGAAACAGGCCTCAGACTGGCCGGGTGCGTCGAGGTGCACCCGCCGGTCCCGCACGCCCGCGTGATCGACTTCTACCGCTCGGCCGACGTGCTGGCGTTCGCCTCCACGACCGACACCCAGAGCCTGGTGCTGGCCGAGGCGGAGGCGGCCGGTCTCCCGGTGGTGATCGCCGACCCTGGCCTGGCCACCCGCCCCGGCGACATCGGTCCCGGCCGTTTCGTGGCCGGCCGCCCCACCCCGGACGCGTTCGCCGCCGCACTGCTCCGGATGCTCGGTGACGACACCCTGCGGGCCCGGGTCTCGGCCGACGGCGTGGCCGCCGTGGCGGCGTACACCCCGGACGTCTTTCTGCGTCGCCTGGTCGAGATCTACGCCGGGGTGCGTTGACGCCAGTCCGCGGCCGGGATCAAGGGGACCGGAGCGGGCCGGTCGGCGGTCGTGGTCAGCTCGATGCGGCGGCCCTCGTCGGCCGAGCGCAGCAGGGACAGCATGGCGTCCAGCACGTGCAGGGCCACGGCGCCACCGGCTCGGGGCGCCGCCGCCGTGATCATGTCGAGCAGGCCGATCCCGCGCGACGCGTCCGCGTAGCCGGACGAGGGCGGCACGACGCGCCAGTCGGTGGCGTCCAGTTCGAACAGGCGGACGTCGCCGGCGAACATGTTGGGGTCGGGGACTGCGAGGGTGCCGGTCTCTCCGTGCACCTCGATCGGGGCGGCGGTGGTGCGGACGGCGTCGAAGCTGGTCGTGACCGTGGACAGCGCCCCGTTCGCGTGGTGCAGGATTCCGGTCACGTGGGTGTCAACCTCGACCGGGATCTGCTCGCCGGCCCGCGGACCGGAGCCGATCACCCGGGTGGGACGCGGGCGCGCGGCGGCGCCAGTGACGGCGACGACCGGGCCGAGCAGGTGGATGAGGGCGGTCAGGTAGTAGGGGCCCATGTCGAGCAGCGGCCCGCCGCCGGGCCGGTAGTAGAAGTCGGGATGGTGGTGCCAGCGCTCGTGGCCGGGGGTCGCCATCACCGCGACGGCGGACATCGGGCGTCCGATCACACCGGCGTCGATCTCGGCCCGGGCCGTCTGCACACCGGTCCCGAGAACCGTGTCGGGAGCACACCCGACAGTGACACCGGCCGCGGCGGCTCGCTCCAGCACCGTACGGGCCGAGTCCAGGTCGGCGGCAAGCGGCTTCTCGCCGTACACATGCTTGCCGCCGGCTATGGCGCCCAGCGCGACGGAAGCGTGCGCCGCCGGGATCGTGAGGTTGAGAACCGTCTCGATCGAGTCGTCCCGCAGGAGGTCGTCGACCGGCATCGCGCGGCAGCCGGGTGTACCGGCGGCGACGGCGGCCGCCCGCTCGGCGTCGAGGTCGGCCACCGCGGCGATGGTGACCGCGGGATGCTCCCGCAACGTCTGCAGGTAGGCGCCGGAGATCCAGCCGGCCCCTACGATCCCGACGCGGTGCGGCTCGCCCACAGCATGCCCCTCTCGATGACCGTCCGTACGGTGGTCTGGCGCAGAACGTCGAGGCTGTGCCCGGGCGTGGCGACGAAGATCCGCCCGCGGCCCCACTGCCTGGTCCAGACGGCCGGCGAGGTGACCTCACGCTGCCACGGATGCCACGGCCGTACGGGATGGGTCGTCTCGGCGAGAACGTCGATGAGGTCGTCGTGCAGCACCCAGTACTGCTCGGTGGTCAGCTCGAAGTCGTCGAGCCCCGCCGTGATCGGATGCTCCCGACCGGCCGGGGTGAATGTCACCGTGTGGGGCAGGAAGTTGTCGGTCTCGTCGCCGCACCGGGCGGCCGGATCCTTGCCGGGGTGGGTCGCGAACTGCCCGCCGACCAGTTGCAGATAGTCCGACGACGCGCGGAACGAGTCGGCGATGCCGCCGTGCCAGCCGGCGAACCCGGTGCCGGCCGCCACCGCCGCCCGCAACCCGTCCAGCGCGTCCCGCTCGATCGACGACATGGTCACGCACTGCACGACCAGATCGGTCGCGGCCATGACCGCCGCGTCGGCGTAGATCTCGGGCGAGTCGCTGACCTGGACCTCGAAGCCGCCGGCCACCAGGAACGGCCGGAACAGGTCGGTGGCCTCGACCGGTCGATGCCCTTCCCAGCCGCCGCGGACGATCAATGCTTTCGGCATCCCCAACGCCTATCAGATCAAGGCAGCCGGTGCCCACCCGTCCTGCGATACTGCTGGCGTGTCGCGGGGCGACGGCAAGGCCTGGTCCGGGTGGCCGCAGAGCTACCGGGAACGACCACCCCTGCCCGAGCTGGCCCCGTACGTCAGTTGTGTCTGGGTCCAAGAGGTGGCACCGGACTCCCCGCCGTTCGCGTTCCAGGCCGTTCCCAACGGCTGCGTCGAGTTCGTCTGTGTGCTGGGCGGCCTGCCGCACGTCATCGGCATCCAGTCGGGACTGACCCGCGAACTGCTGGCGCCCGGCACGGTGATGGTGGGTGTCCGGTTCCGGCCCGGCGCCGCGGCCCCGGTTCTGCGGACGTCCGGCGGCGAGATGGCCGACCTCACCGTCGGGTACGAGGACCTGTGGCGCGGCTCGGCCCTCCCGGTGGGGGAACAACTGGCGGCCGCCGGGTCGGCGCGGGAGGCGGCCCGGTTGCTGGAGGCCGAGGTGCTGCGCCGGGTCCGGGCGGCCACCGAGCCGGATCCGGTGGTGCGTTCGGCGGTCGGGATGCTGCTGGTCGACCCGGCCCACGCCGTCCGGGCGCTCACCACCGAGCTGCACATCTCCGACAGCCAGTTGCGCCGCCGGTTCCGGTCCGCGGTGGGCTGCCCGCCCAAGGTGCTGCACCGCACCCTGCGGTTCTGGGGATTCCTGGCGCTGGCCCAGGCGGGACCGCTGCGCGGCCGGTCGCTGGCCGCGCTGGCGAGCAGTGCCGGTTACGCCGACCAGGCCCATCTGGCCCGCGAGTCGGTCGCCATCACCGGGGTGGCCCCGAGCGAACTGCTGGCGGGCATCGAGCGCAACTGCGGCGAGAACCACATCCACACCCCGACCTATCAGCCGCTGCTGCGGGCCCGGGAGAGCACCCGATAGCGCAGATGCGTCACGTCGCGGGCCTCCAGCCTCCGGACCAGGTCCAGTTCGATGTGGCCGGTCTCCAAGGCGCCGAACAACCGCCGGCCCGCGCCCGGCAGCACCGGGACAAGGTTGATCTCCAGTTCGTCGAGCTCGCCCGCCCGCAGCAGAGCCTGGGCCGCCCCCGCGCCGTGCACCAGCACGGCCCGGTCCCCGGCGGCGGCCCGGGCTTGCGCGGCGCAGGCGACGACGTCGGAGACAAACGTCGTGCCGGGCGGCGCCTCGTCGTCGACACGGTGGGTGAGGATGAGGATGGGTACGCCGTTGTGGTGGTCGCCGTGCCAGCGGTCGGCGAGCTCGAAGGTGCGCCGCCCGGCGATCACCGCCCCGGTCGCCTGGCCTTCCCGATAGACGTCTCCGCTGGGCCCGGCCGACAAACGGTCGTCGAGCCAGTTGAACAGCCGGCCCCCGTCGCGGCCGAGGCCCTGGCCGTGGTGGTCGTCGGGGCCGGTGATGAAACCGTCGACCGACATGGACATGTAGAGCCGCAGCGGCCCGCTCATGCCCGGCTCACCTCGTAGCGCAGGTGCAGCGTCTTGCTGGCCTGCAACGTCCGGACGAGGGTGAGCTCGACGTGCTCGGGTGGCAGATGCTCGAACAACAGCCGTCCCTGACCGAGCAGGACCGGCATGAGCTGGATCTCGATGACGTCGAGCAGCCCGGCCTTCAGGCACTCCTGAGCCGTGTAGGCGCCGTGCATCATGACGTCCCGGTCGCCCGCGGCCGCCTTCGCCTGCGCCACGCACGCCGCGATGCCCTCGGTCACGAAATGCACGTTCTCGTACGGGTTGTCGGCCGGCGCCTTGTGGGCCGGGACGAAGATGGGTACGCCGTCGTGGTGGTCACCGCCCCAATAGCCGGCGAACTCACCGGTTCGCCGGCCGGTGATCACGGCGCCGGACGCCGCCGACTCGTCGAACACGATCCGGCTTCGACTGTCGCTGGGCCGGAAGTCGTCCACCGTGGGCCCGGAGCCGAGCCATTCCATCAGCCGCATGCCGCCCACGCCGGCCGGGTTCTCCTTGTCGTCACCGGGCCCGGTGATGAATCCGTCCAGGGACATCGCCATGTAGAGAACAACGCGTGCCACTTCTCCTCCAGGTGCTCGTCTCGATCACCCTTCGAAGCTAGGCGGGCGGGGTCTCCGCGGCCTTGAACGAATCCGCCATCCTCAGTCGGAGCACAACTGCCTCGGGGTGGTGCCGGGCAGATAGCGATCCCAGTCGACGGTGACCGGCGCGGCGCAGATCTCGCGGATGACCCGGGGCAGATCGCTGTCCAACTGCCACAGCGCACCGCGCGGACCCACCACGGCGACCCGGCCCGCGTCGGGGCGCGGGATACCCAGGTCGAGGCCCTGAGTGTCGACGGACATCAGCCGCGTGGCCGAGCCGGTGTCCCACAGTTCGATCCGGTCCGGGTCGGACAGCACCACGGCCGGTCCGGCGGGGTCGAAAGCGGCCAGCGTCGGGTGAGCCAGGCCGTCCACGCGGGCCAGGACGCGTACGGCGGAAGGGTCCCGGGCGTCCAGCACCATCGCCTCGCCCGCCTCGGACGTGACGGCGACCAGGCCGTCCGGGCCGGCCGAGGGATACATGCGGTACGGCTCGCGCAGCAGCGTGGCGGTCCGGACGCCGTCGAGCGTCCACAGCTCCAGGGTGTGGTTCCCGCCGCTGAACCGGCCCAGCAGAACGCCGGAACCGTCGGGCAGCAGGGCGGTGCTCTCGACGCCGGTGGCGGGCAGGCGGCGTACGGCCTGGTCCCCGGTCCGCCACAGGAGAGCGGCGTGGTCGCCGGACACGCCCGACATGAGGGAGCCGGTGCGGTCGAGGGTGTCGGCCATCGGGAGGCGGGCCGGAACCGCCGTCCGACGGGGATGATCGGGATCGGACAGGTCCCACAGCACGGAGGTGGGGCCGCTCCGGTAGAGCGCATGTCGTTCGTCGGCGCTCACGGCGTACAGGAAACTCTCCCCGATCTCCAACGCGGCCGCCGGGAGCCAGGAATCGCCGTCGGGGCGCCACAACCGCTGCCGGCTGCCCGCGCTCGGGTCGTAGGTGATCGCGACCCGGCCCGGCGTGGTGGCGAAGCCTCCGCCCAGCGTGGTGGCGGTCGCGGCGGCGTGGGCCAGCACGAGCATGCTGCGGGACTGATCGCTCGGCGCCAGCCGGTGGGCGGCCAGGGCCAGGACCTGGGCGGCCTGGGGCCGGGCGGCCAGCAGACCGCGGGCGGTGTCGACGGCGCGCAGTGCGACCGCCTCGTTGCGCTGGCGGGTCGCCGACCGTTGCGCGGTGGCGGCGGCGACCGCCGTGCCGGCCAGCAGCACGGTGAGTGCAGCCAGCACGGCGACGAGCCGGCGCAGGCGACGGGTCACGCGACGCTCGGCCGCCGTCCGCGCCTGTTCGGCGGCCGATCCCGCGTCCAGGAAGGCGCGCTCCCGGGGATTGAGGCGCTCGCGCAGCCGGGCCGCCTGTTCGAGGCGTACGCCGCGAAGCAGGGTGTCGGGATCGTGGTCGTGCGCCTCCCAGACGGCCGTGGCCTCGCTGATCCGGTGCTGGGCGCGCAGGTCGTCGCGGTCGCGGTCGATCCAGCCGACCAGCCGCGGCCAGGCGTGCAGGAGCGCCTCGTGGGCCAGTTCCACGCTGTCCCGGTCGATGGTGATCAGACGCGCCGCGGCGAGCCGGTCCAGCAGGGCGTCCTCCGCGTCGAGTTCCGAGCGGCGTACGCGTCGTTTGGTGTCCGCCGTGCCGTCGCCCGGCACCACCAGCCGCAGGAACAGTCGCCGGGCCGCGGCCCGGTCGTCCTCGCCGAGCTCGTCGAAGGTCTGCTCGGCGGTTCGCGACAGGGCGTGCCGGATCCCGCCGACATCCTCGTAGCCGGTCAGCGTGAGCACCAGGCCCCGCCGGCGGCGCCACGTCTCGGCCAGGGTGTGCGAGACCAGGGGCAGCGCGGCCGGCTGCCCGGCCACGTCCGCGACCAGCCGGGCCACCAGCGCCGTCTCCAGCGACGCGCCGGCCCGGGTGGCCGGTTCGGTGACCGCCCACCGGAACTCTTCGGCCGACATCGGCCCGACCAGCAGCTGCGCCCGGTGCAGGGCGGCGACCAGTTCGGGGTGGCGCGCGCAGTGCCCGTAGAAGTCGGCGCGGACCCCGACGACGACCCGGCTGCGCGGCCCGGCGGCCGAGGTCAGCGCCCGGACCAGCCAGCGGCGGGCGGCGTCGTCGCACAGCGTGAAGCTCTCCTCGAACTGGTCGACCACCAGGAGCAGGTCCCCGGAGGCCTTGGCCAGCCAGCCCCGCAGGGCCTCGGGGTCGGCGGCCAGGTCGTCGCGGACCCGGTCGGCGGGCTCGTCGGCGAGCCCGCCGATGGCCACCGCGAGCTCGGCCATCGGGTCCGCGCCGGGCGTCACCACCAGGGGTGTCCGCTGGGTGCGGGCGGCCAGCCCGGCCCGCAGCAGGGAGGACTTGCCCGCGCCGGAGGCGCCGAAGACCCCGGCGAACGGGCGTTCGTCGACCAGGGCCAGCAGGGTGTCGGTCAGCGCCTCACGACCGAAGAAGCGGTCGGCGTCGTCGACCTGATAGGCGGACAGGCCGACGTACGGAGAAGGGGTGTCGCCGGGCTGGGCGTCGGCCAGCCGCCGCCACCGCTCGGTCCACTCGCCGGCGTCGCCGTCGCAGGCCCGGACGAAGGCCACCGTGACGGCGAGGCTGGGCAGCCGGCGGCCGGCCACCGCCTCGGACAGCGCCGCGGCCGAGTAGTTGGTCCGGCGGCCGAGTTCCCGGTACGTCGGTTCACCGGCTCGCCGGCGCAGTCGTCGCAGGTCGCCCGCGAATTGGAGCAGTGGCGAGTCCTCCGACTCCAGCGGTCGTTCCCGTCGCGGCACGGCACCCCCGTTCGCCGGTAGCAAGAGCAATGTAGCTTAAGCGGTTAAGTTCAGGGTCTGTTGTTCATCGTTTTTGACCGAACCTGAACAACGCTCCGCCACTTAGCGTCCTCGGCGTCCGTCCCGAACCGCTGACTGCGAGGAGCTCCCATGAACACGATCGATGAGTCCGGCCCCGGCCGCTGGTCCCGCCGCGGCTTCCTCGGCCTCGGCGCCGCCGTCGGCGGTGGCATGCTTCTTTCGGCCTGCGGCGGCGGATCGGCCTCGGGCGCCGGCCAGTTGAAGTTCTGGGACATGCCGTGGGGCCAGGCCAACTACACGGCGGCGGCGAAGAAGCTGACCGAGGCCTACACGCCCGCCAACAGCCTCCCGGCGGCGACCTACCAGGGAATCCAGTGGGCCAACTTCAGCCAGACGTTCTCGTCGGCCATCGCCTCCAAGACCGGGCCCGCGGTCAGCACCGGCGGCGGCTTCCAGGCGTTCCAGTTCGCCGACCAGGGCGCGATCGCCTACGCCGACAACGTGATCGAACAGTTCCGTAAGGACGGCACGCTCGACGACTTCCTGCCCGGCCAGCTGGACGCGATGAAGACGTCCAAGGGGTACGCGGCGGTGCCGTGGCAGCTCGACTTCCGGGTCTGGTGGTACCGCAAGTCCCTGCTCGACGCGGCCGGCCTCAAGGTGCCGACCACCTGGGACGAACTGCTGACCGCGTGCCGGACGCTGGCCGGCCGGAAGGTGTTCGGCTTCGGCACCGGGGCCGGCGCGGGCAACAACCTGGGCAGCCAGGGACTGCACCTGATGATGCTGAACAACGGCGGCGGCCTGTTCGACCCGGACGGCAAGGTCGACGTGGTCACCGAGGCCAACCTCGAGGCGATGCGTTTCGTCCAGGAACTCGTCCGGGCCAAGGCGGTCGACCCCGCCTCGATCAGCTACACCACCGACAACCTGATCACCCAGTGGAAGAACAAGAAGGTGGCGATGGGCATCCACACCGCCGGCCTCGACACCGACACCGGTGAGACCGACGGCGACCTGCAGGTGATGAGCCCGCTGACCGGTCCGAGCGGCGCCAAGGCGGGCCTCGTCTTCCAGAACAACATCATGATGTACGCCGATACGCCGTCGCAGGAGGGCTCGGAGGCGTTCCTGTCCTACTACATCCGCAGCATGAAGACGCTGTGGCAGCAGAACGTGGTGGCCGGGCTGCCGGTGCTCAAGTCGATCGTCGCCCTGCCCGAGTTCCAGGCCCAGAAGCAGAAGGCGAAGATCATCGCCGAGTGGGTGCCGGTCGCCAAGACCTTCGCCGCGCAGTCGCCGACCCTGTTCGGCGGGCTGGCCGCGGTCGACTCCAGCCAGCCGGTCACCCAGTTCGCGCAGACCGTGCTGGCCGGTCAGGACCCGAAGCCGGCGCTGGAGACGTTGCAGAAGGCGCTCGAGGCGATCGTCAAGTGACGGTCACTCTGACTCGGGCGAAGAGCGATTTCCCCCGTACGGGAAAACCGGTCTCAGCCCGTCGAATGCTGCTCTGGCTGGTGGCACCTTCGCTGGTCCTGCTTCTGCTGATCAACGCCTACCCACTGGTCTACGCCGCGTTGCAATCGGTCCACGACGGCTCGTTGATCAACACGGGGGATTATGTCGGGCTCGACAACTACCGGGCGACGCTGACCAGCCCCGCCTTCTGGCGCTCGGTGCAGTTCACGCTGATCTTCACCGTCGTCGGCGTGTTCGGCAGCTGGCTCGGCGGCCTGGGGCTGGCTCTGCTGCTGCGCACCCGCATTCCCGGCCGTACGGTGTTCAAGACCCTGCTCCTGCTGCCGTGGGTCGTGCCCGTGGTGGTGTCCTCGACGGCGTGGAACTGGCTGGTCGCCACCCCGCAGAGCCCGCTACCCAGCCTCGCGCAGGCCCTCGGGTTCGACACGCCGCTGTTCCTGGCCGACCCGGTGCTGGCCAAGATCACGGTCTGCGTGTTCAAGGTGTGGATCAGCGTCCCGTTCATGATGATGCTGATCGGCGCGGCTCTGGCCGGCGTCGACCACACCGTCTACGAGGCCGCGGACGTCGACGGGGCGTCGAAGTGGCAGCAGTTCCTCCACATCACGCTGCCGATGATCTCCCGGTCGACGTACATCTCCTGGATCCTCATGACGATCTTCTGCGTCAACGACTTCCCGACCATCTTCCTGCTCACCGGGGGCGGACCGGTCGACGCCACCACATCGCTGGTCGTGCTCTCGTACCGCACGGTCTTCCAGAACTTCCAGGTCGGGCCCGGCGTGGCCATCGCCTTCCTGATGACCGCGAGCCTGGTCGTCGTGTCGGTGGCCCTGTATCGGCAGATCAGAAAGGCGCACGTATGACACCCGATCGCGGCCGGTGGTGGCGCTTCGCGGCCATCCTGCTCATCACCGGCGTCGTGCTCGTCCCGGTGGCCGCGGTGCTGATCCTGTCGCTGCGCCCCGGCGTGGCC
This sequence comes from Paractinoplanes bogorensis, assembly GCF_018829635.1. Classification (GTDB taxonomy): domain Bacteria; phylum Actinomycetota; class Actinomycetes; order Mycobacteriales; family Micromonosporaceae; genus Actinoplanes; species Actinoplanes bogorensis. The sequence goes on along the minus strand of NZ_JAHKKG010000008.1, from coordinate 385,063 downwards.
TCGGGCAGCACCGCCGCCTTCGGCCTGGCCAACTTCACGCACATCTTCGCCGACCTGCCGACCCTGACCTGGCTGGCCAACAGCCTGGGCGTCACGCTGGCCACGGTGGCCGTCTCGGTCGCGGTGGCCGCCCCGGCCGGGTACGTGCTGTCCCGCGGCCGCAGCCGGTCGGTCTCGGCCTACTCGCTGCTGCTGTTCATCGTCCAGTCCCTGCCGGTGATCACCGCCGTGATCCCGCTGTTCATCCTGTTCGCCCGGGTCGGCCTGGTCGACAACCTGGTCGGGCTGGGCATCGTCTACGTCGGAGCGTCGATGTCGGTGGCGATCTGGATGATGGCGGCCTACATCGACTCGATCCCGGTGTCGCTGGAGGAGGCGGCCTGGATCGACGGTGCCTCCCTGTTCACCGGCTTCACCCGGATCGTGCTGCGCAACTCGCTGCCCGGGCTGCTCTCCACCGCGATCTTCACGTTCCTGGTCTCGTGGAACGACTACCTGGTGGCCATCGTGTTCCTGCGCTCGCAGGAGCGGTTCACCCTGCCGATCGGCCTGCAGTCGTTCTTCCAGCAGAACGGCACCGACTGGGGCTCGGTGATGGCCCTGGCCGTGGTGATGATGCTGCCCCCGGTCATCGTGTTCGCCACACTCAACCGCTACTTCAGCGTCGGCGGTATCGGCGGTTCACTGGCCGGCACCTGAGGCTCACCCGTCCGTCCCGCCATCTGGCCCGTCTGCGCCGCCAGCTCGCGCACGGCGTCGAGGACCGTGCGCACCGCGACCCGGTGCAGCGTCTCCGGACGGGTCAGGACGTCGATGTGCCGGGTGGCCGGCAGGTCGGCCAGCTGCCGCAGCACCACACCCGGACCGGGCCGGCTGGTGTAAGCGGGCAGCAGCGCGAGCCCGCCGCCCGCCGCCACCAGGCCGGCCACGACCGTGAACTCGTTGACCCGGTGGACGATCTCCAGGGGCCGGTCGGCAGCGGCCGCGATCGCGGTCAGGACGCCCTCCAGCGGGAAACCCTCCCGGACGCAGATCCACGGTTCGCCGGCGACGTCGACGGCGGTGAGCCGGGTCTGCGAAGCCAGCCGGTGGCCGGCGGGCATCGCGACGTACAGCGGCTCGTGGATCAGCGGCACGACGGTCAGCCGGTCGGCCGGCCACGGCGGGCTGTGCGCCAGCCGGTGCGCCAGCACCAGGTCGTAGTCGGCGACCAGCGCCGGGAAGGCGGCCTGCGGCACGTCCTCGTCCGAGAACCGCATCGGCGGCAGGCCGGCCCGGCCGAGGAGCGGGCCGAACCAGGCGAGCCCGGCGCTGTGGAACGCGGCCACCGTGACCGGCGCGGCCGGGTCGTCGAGGTAGGCGTCCACGGCCCGGCCGGCCCGGTCGAGCGCGGTGGAGACCTCGATCGCCGCGGCGGCCAGGGCCCGGCCGGCCTCGGTCAGCACGAGACGGCGGCCCTCGCGTTCGGTCAGCGGCACCCGCGCCGACCGTTGCAGGGTCCGCAACTGCTGGGAGACCGCCGACGGCGTGATGTGCATCGCCTGGGCGACGGCGGCCAGACTGCCCCGGTCGCCGAGTTCCCTGAGCAGGCGCAGGTGGTGCAGATCCATTAGGTCTGACTACACCATTGGTTGGGAAGTTCGCATCTTGTCTTCATTCACGCCCGGCCGCAGGCTGCCCTCATGTCGATGAGCCGCAGCGATCTGTTGCTGCTGACCGTGGCGGTGGTGTGGGGCAGCAGCTATCTGACCGCCCAGACCCTCGTGCTGGCCGGTGGGGTGCTGGCCGTGCTGGCCCTCCGCTTTCTCTTCTCCGCGATCGCGCTGGCGCCCGCCATGGCCCGGCGCCGGCCGAGCCGGGCCGAACTGCGGGTCGGCACGCTGCTGGGCCTCACCCAGGCGGCAGTGCTGGTGCTGGAGACGTACGGGGTATCGCTGACCAGCGCGACCAACGCCGGGGTGCTGATCAGCCTGACCATTCTGATGACGCCGGCCCTCGAGGGTGCCGTGCGCCGGCGCTGGCTGCCCGGCCGGTTCTTCGCCGCGGCGGGGGTCGCCGTGATCGGTGTGGCTCTGCTGGTCGCCGGGCCCGGACTGCGCGCGCCGACGGCCGGTGACGTGCTGATCCTGGCCGCGGCGGTGGTGCGCGCGGCCCACGTGACGCTGTCCGGCCGGCTGACCGAGGGCCACCGGTACGACACCGTCACCCTCACCTGGTTGCAGACCGTGGCCGGGGCGATCCTGTTCACGCTCGTGGCGGCCCCCGCCCTGCCGTCGGCGGTCCGCGCGTTCGGACCGGGACAGTGGCTCGGCGTGCTGTATCTCGCCCTGGGCTGCAGCGTGTTCGCGTTCCTGGTGCAGCTGTGGGCGATCCGCCGCACGTCCGCGGCGCGGGCCAGCCTGCTGCTGGGCACCGAACCGGTGTGGGCGGTGCTGATCGGGGTCGGCATCGCCGGCGAGCACCTGACCGCGGCCGGCGTCGCCGGGATCGTCCTCGTCCTCGGCGCCACCTGGTACGGCCAGCGGGTCGAGGCCGGACATCGGGCGGGTGAATCTCTCGCGTACGCGGGTAGTAGTAACCCGTGACCAAGACAGTCCTGGTAAGCGGTGCGTCCGGCTTCATCGGCTCCCACGTGGCGTCCCGCCTGGTCGAGGAGGGTTATCGCGTACGGGCGATGACCCGGCACCCGGACGACTACCACGGCGCCGGTGAGCCGGTCGAGGCCGACGTGTCCGATCCGGGGAGCCTCACCGCGGCCTTCGCCGGGGTCGACGCGGCCTACTACCTGGTGCACTCGCTCGGGTCGGAGGACTTCGAGAAGCGCGACGCCGACGCCGCCCGCAACTTCGCCACGGCCGCGGCCGGCGCCGGGCTGGAGCGGATCATCTACCTCGGCGGACTCGGCGCCGACGACGGCGAGCTGTCGGCGCATCTGCGCTCGCGCCGCGAGGTCGAGCAGATCCTGCGGGACGGCCCGGTGCCGGTGACCGTGCTACGGGCGGCGGTGGTCATCGGCGACGGCGGCATCTCGTGGGAGATCACCCGCCAGCTGGCCGAGCGCCTGCCGGCGATGGTGACCCCGCAGTGGGTGAACACCCGGACCCAGCCGATCGCCCTGCCGGACGCGGTCCGCTACCTGGTCGGGGTTCTCGAGCCGTCCGAGGCACGCGGACGCACGTACGAGATCGGCGGGCCGGAGGTGCTGCGCTACATCGACATGCTGCAGCGGGTCGCCGAGATCCAGGGCGGCCACCTGCCCAACGTCACCGTTCCGGTGCTGACCCCGCGTCTGTCGTCGGCCTGGCTGAAGTTCGTCACCGACGTCGACGAGGAGACCGCCCGCAACCTGGTCGACTCGATGTCCAACGAGGTCGTGGTGAAGGACGACGCCATCACCCGGCTCCTCCCCGGCGAACTGATCAGCTACGACGAGGCGGTGCGCCTGGCGCTGGCCGAGCGCGCCGAGTCGCGGTGAGCCCGCCCTGGCTCGGCCGGGCCCGGCGAGCTCTCGGGCCGTCCCTGATCGACCAGGTCGAACGCGACCACCAGCAGACGGACCAGCAGTTCCGCCGGCGGCGGGTGGTCGTCGCGGCCACCCTGGTGATCGGTGCCGTGCTGCTGGGGTTCTCGTTGTCGGTGCGCCCGGGCGACGACATCTTCTACCTGTTGACCGTGCTGGTCGCGTGCACCTGGATCGGCGGAGCGCTGCTGTCCGGGCCGCTGCATCTGGGCCACATCTCGTTCCGTGACCGGCTGCGGCGCCCGATCGTCACGCCGATCCTCACCGGGCTGGTGCTCGGCGGCATCTTCGTGGCCGGCGCGCTGGTGGTCCGCGAGTTCGAGCCGCTGCGTGAGCTGGTCAACAACGTTCTCGACCACGCCCGGTACGGGGCCATCGTGCCGATCGTGGCGGTCACGCTGCTGAACGGGGTGGCCGAGGAGGTCTTCTTCCGCGGCGCGTTGTTCGCGGCGATCGGGCGGCGTCACGCCGTGCTGATCTCGACCGTCATCTACGCGGTGGCGACGGTCGCGACCGGCAACCCGATGCTGGTCTTCGCCGCCGTCCTGCTCGGCGTCGTCCTGGCTCTGCAGCGACGGGCGTCGGGCGGGGTCCTGGCGCCGATCCTGACCCACATCACCTGGTCGTCGATCATGGTGTTCGTCCTGCCGGCCCTGATCCACGGATAATCGGGCCATGCCTCTGAATGATTTTCCCGTACGGACGTCGATCGCGGTCTCGGACATCCAGCAGGCCGTCGCGTTCTACGAGGGCAAGCTGGGCCTGGTGGCGTTGCGGGTCGGCCCGAGCGCGAAGATCGTCGACGGTGGGCGGGTCTACGGGTCGGCCGGCGGGCCGGCGCTCAACGTCTACCAGTCGGTCACAGCCGGCCAGACCGAGGCCACGCTGGCCACCTGGTATGTCGACGACCTGGACCGGATCGTCGACGAGCTCACCGCGGCCGGCGTCGTGTTCGCCCGCTATGACGGGCTCGACCACGACAGCCGCGGCATCACCGCCCGGGCCGGCGGCGGCCGCCTCGCCTGGTTCCGGGACCCCGACGGCAACACGTTCGCCGTCGAGGCCGACAACTAAGACCCGGTCCAGATGCGGGTCGAGTTGTGGCTGTGCCAGGCGGCGACGGACCAGTACGTGTGGTTGCGGCCCCGCAACGCGTTGAGCCGGCGATGTCGCGCGGCCCGACGTGCAGCTCGAACGGCGTGTGGCTCTTGTAGACCGCGAAGCCTTCGAATCGTACGGGCAAAGTGCCTGCGGCAGCGACGCGCTCGATGCCGGTCCGGATGTTACGGCGGACCACGGCATCGGGCAGCGGGGACGCCCGCGGGCAGCCCCGAGAAGCGGACCACCGAGGTGTAGTAGGCGCCGCTGACGAACGTGCCGCCGGTGGCCGGGTCGTGGTAGGTCTCGGTGTGCCCGTCCAGCCTGTCCCGCGACTCGACCACGATCCGTGGGCGGCGGTCCCGCGATTCAGAGCATGTAGTCGAGCTCGATGCGGTGGGTGCCGTCCGGGTCGACGGTCAGGGCGCCGCCGCCGCTGATGCCGGCCAGCTCTCCGGTGCCACTGGCCGGGACGACGGTGAAGAACTCGGCCTGCCGGTCCTGGCCGGTCGTGGTCGCGGAGTGCACGAAGTTGAAGGCGCCCGGACGCCCGCCGACCCTGCCTTCGAAAGACTCCATGGCCACGTACGTCCCCGTGCCGCTCGCGGGATCGAAGGCGGCCGTGAACAGGGTCTCGGACCGGCCGCTGATCTCGCCCTGGAAGGTCTTGCGCATGGTGGCGACACCCACCGGCAGGCCGGTCTTGATCTCGGGAGCCGGCACGGGGGCGGGGGTGAAGTCGGCGACTTCGAAGGTTCCGGTTGCTCGCATGCCGACACGGTAGAACGAATGACTGACATCTCCTGTCAGTCCACCGTCAGCACGAGCTTTCCGCGCAGCCCGCCGGCCAGGACGCGCCGGTGGGCGTCGGCGGCGTCGGTCAACGGCATCGTCTCTGCCACACGGGTGCGCAACTGTCCCGCCGCCACCTGCCCCACCAGGTCGGCCAGCAGGTCGCGGTCGTGCCGGATGAGTTGCAGTTCCTGGCGCACGCCCCTGGCGGCGGCGATGGCCGGCGTCGGCCGGGTCGCGACCACGACTCCCCCGTCCTCGACGGCGACGGCCGCCGCCTCGCCGAGGGGGACCGCGTCGAACAACGCGGGCACCGGCCCGACCGTGGACAGATCGACCGTACGGGAGACGACCTCGTGAGCGCCGAGGTCGCGCACCCACTGCTCGTCGCCGTGACCGGCCTGGGCCAGGACGTGGTAGCCGCTCCGGGCGGCCAACTGGGTGGCGAAACCGCCGACACCGCCGCCGGCCCCGGTGACCAGGATGCTGCGCCCGTCAACGGCCGGAGGCAGCAGGGACAGCCCTTGATGGGCGGTCTGGGCGTTGAGCGGCACCGTGGCCGCGGACACGAAGTCGAGCCCGTCGGGCAACCGCACCAACCAGTCGGTGTCGGCGGCCACGAACTCGGCGTAGCCGCCCGGCGTGCCCCGGGTCGAGTACCACGGGATCATCCCGACGACCCGGTCACCCACCCGGAGATCGCTCGCGCCCGGTCCGGCTGATGCCACCTCGCCGGCGATGTCCCACCCGGGCGAGAACGGCGGCGCCACCGGCCCACCAGGGATCTGGCCGGTGGTGGCGGCGATGTCGGCCGGATGCACACAGACCGCGCGGATACGAACGACGACCTGCCCGAGCCCGGCTTCCGGGTCGGGCAGGTCGGTCACCTGTAACACTTCCGGACCGCCGAGCGCGATCGCGACGACTCCCCGCATGTGTCCACTCTAGACTTACATGGGGCTACTGGGTGACGAACGACGTGTAGTAGACACCCATGACCATCTTCTTGCCGTCCTCGGTGTAGGCCTTCACGATCTTCGCGGTGAGGTCCGACTTGATCTCCTCGCGGCTCTTCTCGGTGGAGAGCTGCGCCAGGGTCTTGCCGGTGTACTCGTCGATCGCCAGCTCCTGCGCCTCGCTGGTGTCGACGTCCTCGGCGGCGTCGGTGGTCTGCTGCAGCGAGAAGTTGAGCTTCAGGTAGTGGCCGTCAGCCAAGTTGATCGTCAGCGCGTCGTCCAGCGCCTTGACGGTGCCCTTGGTCGGCGCCGCCTCGGCGGTGCTGCCCTTCATCATGAAGAACGCGCCGGCTCCGCCACCGCCCAGCAGCACTACCGCCGCGATGACGATGATCATCAGCATCTTCTTGGACTTCTTCGGCGCCTCGGCGGGGGTGGTCTCGTTCGTGCTCATCGTTGTTGCCTCTCAGTCGTATGGCGGGCTGCGGCTGTTCGGCCTCGTAGTTGTTATTGGCCAGGAGCCCGGGGGTTTGAGCCCGTACCTGTGGCAACTGAGGTTCGACCTGGTTGCGGTTCGGTGCCGGGGCTCGCCGGAACGTTGCGTCGATTCCCGCGTCGATAGAGGGGGTAGCGTGGCGGCGTGACTCCACGACTGACGAGCGCCCGCGCTCACCGCCTGGTCCGTCCTCGCGCCGATCTGCCGCGAACCGTCACGGACGAGGTTCGCGCGGTGGTCATCGGTGGCGGGATCGCCGGCGTGACCAGCGCACTTCTGCTCGCCGAGCGTGGCCTGCGGGTGACCCTGCTGGAACGCGACGCCCAGCTGGGCGGCCGTCTCGCGGCGTGGCCCCGCACGGTGGCCGACGGCTCCCGGCAGATGGTCGAGCACGGCTTCCACGGGTTCTTCCGCCAGTACTACAACCTGCACAACGTGCTCCGCCGGATCGACCCCGAGCTGTCGTTCCTCCGACCGGCCGGCCCCTACCCCGTGGTCTCCCGGAACTGGCCCGAGGAGAGCTTCTCCGGCCTGCCCCGCCGGCCCCCGGCCAATCTGCTGGCCCTGGTCGCCCGGTCACCGAGCCTGAAACTGCGGGAGTTGCGCGGGGTCGACGGCAAAGCGGCCGTCCCGTTGCTGAGCTACTCCCGCGCCGAGACCTACCGCCAGTTCGATCACATCACGGCGAAAGACTTCCTCGACACGCTGGGCATGCCGGCCCGGGCCCGGGCGCACCTGTTCGACGTGTTCGCGCACTCCTTCTTCAACCGCCAGGAGGAGATGTCGGCCGCCGAGATGATCATGCAGTTCCACTTCTATTTCCTGCGCAATCCCGAGGGACTCGACTTCGACGCCCCCACCCAGGACTACGAGACGGCCATCTGGGCGCCGCTCGCCGGGCAGTTGCAGGCGCTCGGCGGCGAGATCCGTACGTCAGCCGCGGTCGACCGGATCGACCCCGGCTGGAAAGTGGTGCTGCGTGGCGGCACCGAGCTGCCCGCCGACCACGTCGTGCTGGCGGCCGACCCGCGCTCGGCCCGCGAGATCGTGGCCGCCTCCCCCGGGCTGACCGCGCAAGCGCCCCGGCTGGCCGAGCAGATGGCCACGGTCCGGACTGCGGCCCCCTACGCGGTCAGCCGGATCTGGACAGCCCAGGACTGCGCTCCCTCCCGCAGCGTCTTCACCAGCGTGGCCGGGGAGCCGACGCTCGACTCGGTCACGCTCTATCACCGCATCGAGCGGGCGGCCGCCCAGTGGGCCCGCCGGGGCGGCGGCAGCGTGATCGAGCTGCACGCGTACGCCGCCCCCGACGGTGTCGAGGCCGCCGAACTGACCAAGCGGATGTGGGCCGAACTCGGGGCGCTGTGGCCGGAGACGACCGGCATGACCATCGTCGACGTCGAGGAACGCGTCGGCGACGACGCCCCCGCGTTCGCCCCGGGAAGCGACGCCACCCGGCCCGGTGTCCTCTCCGACGCGCCCGGCGTCTATCTGGCCGGCGACTGGGTGCGGGTGCCCTTCCCGGCCGGCCTGATGGAACGCGCCGCCGGCTCGGCGATCCTCGCCGTCAACGCCATCCTCGACCGGCAGGGCGTCCAGGCCGGCCCGCTCCTGTCGGTCGTCCCCCGCGGACTGCTGGCCCCGCGGTCCCGGCGTCGATCCGACACCTGAAGCGCCCCGCGGTCCCGGCCTCGATCCGGCACCGGAAACGCCTCGCGGTCCCGGCGTCGATCCGACACCTGAAGCGCCCCGCGGTCCCGGCGTCGATCCGACACCTGAAGCGCCCCGCGGACCCGGCGTCGATCCGACACCTGAAGCGCCCCGCGGTCCCGGCGTCGATCCGGCACCGGAAGCGCGGAAGCTACCTCGGGGTGGGAGTGAACCATCCCTCGGCCCGCAGACGGGCCCACAGCTTGCGGACGACCGCGCCGCCCCGGGCGACCACGCGGCGCTCGTCGTCGACGACCAGGCGGCCGTCGCGGATCTGCAACCGGCCCTCGGTCATCACGTTCCGCACGTGCAGGCCGTTGGCGTAGAGCAGGTTGTTGAGCGGCTCGGGCCCGGCCACGCCCGCCCCGACCAGGAACCCGGACACGTCGATCGACGTCAGGTCGGCCTTCGCGCCCACCTCGATGCGGCCGAGGTCGGCGCGGCCGAGACCGTTCGCGGGGTTCACGGTCACCGACTTGATCATGTCCCAGACGGTCGGGCGGCGGACCGGGACGGGACTCGTCGCGCTGATCAGCGAGTGCCGCAGGCGTCCGTAGAGCACGGCCAGCTTGGCGTTCTCGATCATGTCGTTGGAGTGCGAGTCGAGGGCGACGGCCGTGTTGATGCCGGCCGCGAGGGCTTCGATGAACGGCTGGCCGGCCGAGCCGGCTCCGGCGCCCGCACCGGACGGGCAGTGCGCGTACGTGAAGTTCTTCTTCCCGGCCAGGAAGGGCGCGTCACCGGTGACATCCCAGCCGCCCAGGTGGGCCCCGATCAACGGGACGTCGTAGAAGCCGTGGTCCTCGATCCACTTGACCGGTGCCTTGCCCCACAACCGGGCGACCGTGGCCGATTCCGGCGCGCCGGTGGCCAGGTGGGTGTGGATGCCGTTGCCGAGCTGCCGGGCCGCCCGGAAGATCGCGTCCAGGGTCTCCGGCGTGGCGGTCTCCGGGCCCTGCGGCGCCATCTGGGGACGGATGCGCCCGCCCTCGGCCCCGTTGACGGTGCGCCCCCAGCGCAGGGCCGCCTCGATCTCCTTGAGCTGGGCCGGCACCGAGTCGAACAGCTCCTGGTCGGTGGTGCGGGCGCGCAGGGTGACGACCCGGGCGAAGTTCGGCAGCATCGGGGCCGGATAGCCGCGTACGCCCCAGCGCCGCGCGACCCGGACGTAGGACTGCGCGTGCCGCAGGTCCAGTGACTGTTCGACCTGGGTGGTGCAGCCGGCCCGGAGGATCTCGGCGAGGTTGTAGGCGGTGAGCGCGTCCAGGTCGTCGTCGTCCAGGTCCATGCTGCGAACCCCGGGAATCGCGAACGAGCGGCCGCTCTCGATCAGGCCGCGGGTCGACGACCCGAGCGCCACATGCGTGTGGGCCGAGATCATGCCGGGGATGAGGAGCTGCCCCGGCATCTCGATCCGGTTCTGGTGGCCGCGGAGCCGACCGGCCGTGATGGCGGCGATCCGCCCGTCCTGCACGACGACGGAGTGGTCGCTGCGCAGCTGCAGGTCGCCCTTCTCGTAGGTGAGAACCCAGCTCGGTTCGAGCACGAGGGTGCGGTCGCCGCGGGGCGCCGGGGCGGCGGCCGCGGGAGCGGCGCTCAGCAGCGGAATCGCCGCGGCGGCCCCGGCGGCCCCGCCGAGCAGGGCGCGGCGGCTCAGGAGCCGCTCGGCCACGGCGGTCCCGTCCGCGCCGGTGTTCCGTCCGGCGTCGCAGACCGCGCAGCCGGTGCTGTGCATCTCGTGGGCGTCATCGATCGAGGCAGGCGTCATCGGTGGCTCCTTGTCTCTGGCCGCGGGCAGCGCCGATCGCATCGACGGCGAGGACGGGCCGACGACGCGACGTAGATTTCGGACACTTGTCCGCCAGGCGGTTACTAGACTCTCGTTCGGGCATCGAGAAGTGTCAAGAGGTTGTTTCGAGGAGTTGACGTCTGCGTTTCAGGCAGTCCAAAGGCCCGTACGAGGAAGATGCCCGCAATGCGGACTATCGTCCGCGCGGGTCGTGCATCATGCCTCCCGAGCCCGGGCGTTATGGTGGCGTCAGCGATCGCCGGAAAGGGGGCGCTGGTGCCGAGATCCGATCGGGGGCCCTCCGTCCCCGCAGGCCTGGTCGAGGAGGAGCTCGAGGCCTCCAAGAAGCACGCCATCGCCCAGCAGCTGCGGCGCGACATCGCGGCCGGCGTGATCAAACCGGGTGAGAAGCTCTCCGAGGCCCGGCTGGCCACCCGGTTCGGCGTGAGTCGTATGCCCGTACGGGAAGCCCTCAAGGAGCTCGAGACGGCCGGCTTCCTGACCATCGAGCACCGCCGCGGCACGTTCGTGAAGAGTCTGCGCCGGCACGAGATCCTCGACCTGTTCGAGGTTCGCGAGGCGGTCGAGGGGATGGCCGCGCGGCTGTGCGCGAGCCGGGGCAACAACGAGCTCCTCTCCCGGCTCGACGAGGTGATGGCGGCGATGGGCCGGGCGGTCGAGACCGGCGATCTGGACGGCTACAGCGCGATCGACGCCCGGCTGCACGAGCTGATCGCGGCCGGCGCCGGCAACGAGCGTCTGCTGGAGCACTACAACCTGCTGGTGCAGCAGCTCAACCGGGGTTTCCTGTCGTCGATCGTGACGCGTCGCGAGGGGCGGATGCGCCGGTCGTACGAGGAGCATGTCGCGCTCGTGAAGGCGTTGCGCGCCCACGATGCCGACGCCGCCGAGGACGCGATGCGGGTGCACGTGCGCACCGGTCGCACCGAGCTGCAGGACGAGGTCGCCACCAAGTTCGACCTCTGAGCGTCCTGGTATGGCAGTAACGCGCCCATAACCATGCGAAAACCAGGTTACGCCCGCTCAGCCTCTTGACGGCTGGTATGGCAGATCCCCAAACTGGGTCGGCACCTCAAGTTTTCCCACTCGAGTCTCGATAACTGCCATACCAGTTTGAGTGAGAGGTCCCCCATGCGCGTCAAACTCGCCATCATTTCCTTCACAACTGCCATACCAGTTCTCCTCGCCGGATGCGGAAGCGGCGACGAGGCGGCCGGAACCGCGGCCGCCGGAGAAAGCTCCACGATCAACATCGGCTTCCTGGCCCCGGCCCCGCGCAACGACGGCGGCTTCACCCAGTACGCCCTGGCCGGCGTGCAGGCCGCGGTCGACGCCGACCCCAAGCTCAAACTCACCTCGATCGTCGACAACGCCTCCGAGTCGCAGGAGCAGATCGAGGGCCTGCAGTCGCTCGCGGCCAAGAACAAGGTGGTCGTCGCCGACGGCGCGGTGCTCAACAAGGCCGTCGCGGTGGTCGCCCCCAAGTACCCGGACACCCACTTCGTGCTGATCGCCTCCGACCTGGAGGCGCTGGCCGACAACGTCAGCTCGGTGACCGTGGCGGTCGGTCTCAACGCGATGGTGGCCGGCGCGGTGGCCTCCAACGAGTCCAAGAGCAAGAAGATCGGCATGATCGCCGGACCCGAGGTGCCGTCGTCCACCGCCTGGTACTACGGCATGGCCCAGGGCGCCAAGATCGAGAACCCGCAGACACAGGTGGCGCAGGCCTACACCAACGACTACAACGACGTCGGCAAGGCCAAGCAGGCGGCCGAGGCGATGATCGCCAACGGCGTCGACCAGATCCTGTCCGACCTGGACTCCGGCTCCGAGGGCATCTATCAGGCCGCCGACGGCAAGGCCGGTACGGGCGTCTACAACGTCTTCGCGCTGCACTGCGACGAGAACAAGAACATCATCGGCTCGGGCATCGTCAACTGGTCCGACGTCCTCAAGACCGCGGTTACCGAGGCCGCCGCGGGCAAGCTGGCGTCCGGCGCGATCAGCTTCGGCCTCAAGAGCGGCGCGCTGTCCTTCCAGTTCTGCCCGGGCAAGGGCACCGACGAGCAGAAGGCCCTCGCCGAGAAGATCACCAAAGACATCTCGGACGGCACCGTGACCCCGGGCGACGGCGTGCTGCTGCCGAAGCCGAGCTACGCGTTCGAGCAGCGCTGACATGACCACCGATCCCGGTTCCGGCAGTGCCCTGCGGCTCTCCGGCATCACCAAGCGGTTCGGCGCCTTCACCGCCAACGACCGCATCGACCTCGACATCGCCTGGGGTGAGGTGCACGCCCTGCTCGGCGAGAACGGCGCCGGCAAGACCACGCTGATGCGGATCGTCACCGGCCTCTACCAGCCGGACGAGGGCACCATGAGCCTCGACGGCACGCCGGTGTCCTTCCGCCGGCCGGAGCAGGCGCTGCGGGCCGGGATCGGCATGGTCCACCAGCACTTCACCCTGGTGCCGACGCTCACCGAGCTGGAGAACCTCGCGATGGCCCCGGCCGGCGTGCCGTGGCGCAACGGCCGGGCCGCCGCCCGGCGCCGGGCGGCCGAGGTCGAGGCCGCCACCGGGCTGCGCATCGCCCCCGACCGGCTGGTGTCCGACGCCTCGGTCGGCGAGCGGCAGCGGCTCGAGATCGTCAAGCTGCTGTGCCGCGGCGCCCGGCTGCTGATCTTCGACGAGCCCAGCGCCGCGCTCAGTCCGGGCGAGTGGGACGAGCTGGCCAAGCTGATGCGCCGGCTGGCCGCCGAGGGGCACGCCGTGGTGCTGATCAGCCACAAGTTGTCCGAGGTGTTCGCGGTGGCCGACCGCTGGACGGTGCTGCGCGGCGGGGCGGTGGCCGGCACCGGTGACATCGCCGGTAGCACCCCGGAGCAGTTGGTCACGCTGATGGTGGGCGAGTCGCTCGCCCCGCGCCGCGAGCGCGCCCCGGCTGCGCCTGGTGAGCCCGCTCTGGTCGTACGGGAACTGAATGTCGAACGTCACCCGGACGGCCCCCAGGCTCTGGAGGACGTCGATCTCGATGTGCGGGCCGGCGAGATCGTCGGGATCGCGGGGGTGGCCGGCAGCGGTCAGGCCGAACTGGTCGAGACCGTGCTCGGCATCCGGCCGGCGCTGTCCGGATCGGTCGAACTGGCCGGCCGCCGGCTCGAGCGACGTACCCCGGCCGGTTTCTACGCCGCGGGTGGCGCGCTGATCCCGGAGGACCGCCACCACGTCGCCGTCATCGGCGGCATGACCCTCGGCGAGAACATCAACCTGCGCGCGCTCCGGCAGGCTCCGCTGGCCCGACGCGGCCGCATCGACCTGCGCGCGGCCCGGCAACGAGCCGTGCGCCTGGCCGCCGAGTACGAGGTCCGCGCGACCGGCGAGAGCCAGCCGATGGCCCGGCTCTCCGGCGGCAACCAGCAGAAGGCCGTGCTGGCCCGCGAGTTGTCCACCGAGCCGTTGCTGGTGATCGCCGTCCAGCCGGTACGCGGACTGGACGTGCGGGCCACCGAGTTCGTCTACCGGCGGCTCACCGAGCATCGCGATCGCGGCGGCGCGGTCCTGCTCATCTCGATGGACCTGGACGAGGTGATCGCCCTGTCCGACCGGATCGCGGTGCTGGCCCACGGGCGGATCCGCGGCGTGCTCGACGCCGGCGAGGCGACCCGGGCCCGGATCGGTGCCCTGATGACATCTTCGGAGGTGACGGCGTGAAAGCTCTGGCCGTACGCGTCCTGACCCAGCTCGGCGTGGCCGCGGCGACCCTGCTGTTCGCCGCGCTGCTGCTGCTCGCGATCGGAGTGTCCCCCGGCGAGGCGGCGTCGGCCTTCTGGAGCGGCACCTTCGGCTCCCCGACCAACGCCGGCACCACACTGACCCAGGCCGTCCCGCTGTTCCTGGTGGCGCTGGGGTGGATCATCGCCGACAAGGCGGGCCGCATGCACGTCGGCTTCCCCGGCCAGGTCGTCATCGGCGGGTGCGCCGCGGCGGCGGTCGGACTGCAGTGCGACGGGGTGCCGACGGTCGTGGCGATCGTGGCGTGCGCGCTGGCCGGGATCGCCGGGGGTGCCCTGTGGGCCGGGATCGTGGCCTGGTTGTGGGCGTCTCGGGGCGTACTGGAAATCATCTCGTCTTTGCTTCTGAATCTCGTCGCCGTGCAGATGCTGGCCTGGCTGGTCCGGGGCCCGCTGCAGGGTTCGCTCGATCAGCAGCCGCAGTCGGCCAACTTCCCGGCGTCCGCGTTGTGGCCGGCCGTCGAGTCGGTGCCGGGACGCACGCTCTCGTACGACGTGATCCTGCTCCCGATCCTCGCGGCCGGTCTGATCTGGCTCTTCTCCCGCACGGTGTTCGGCTTCGAGCTGCGCGCCTCGGGCGGCAACCTGGACGCCGCCCGCTGGTCCGGCATCAACCCGGTGCGGGCCGGGGTCAGCGCGATCGTCATCTCGGGCGGGTTCGCCGGTCTGGCCGGGGCGGCGCTGCTGTTCGCCGGCTCGGCGCCCTGGCTCAGTGAGGGGTTCGAGGCCGGGATCGGCTTCAACGGCATCGCGGTGGCGCTGCTGGCCCGCAACTCGCCGGTGGGCGCGATCCTGACCGCGATCGTGTTCTCGTCGCTCAACGTCGGCGGCACCTCGCTGCAGGCGCTGCTCGACGTGCCGTCGTCGCTCACCTCGGTGCTGCAGGGCGCCGTCATCGTCCTGGTCCTGGTCGCCGCGATGCTGCTGCGACGCCGCCGGGCGGCCCGGCCCGCGGTCCCGGTCACCCCCGCCTCCACCGGCAAAGAGCTGGTCAGCTCGGCGAAGGAGGCCTGAGATGGGTGTCTTCGACATCGCTTTCCTGGTCGCCGCCCTCACCATCGCGGCGCCGATCCTGCTGGCCGCCACCGGCGAGCTGATCTCGCAGCGGGCCGGCGTGATGAACGTGGGTCTCGAGGGGGTGCTGCTGGCCGGGGCGTTCGCCGGTTACCTGACCATGACCCGGGTCGACAGCCAGCCCCTGGGCTTTCTCGGCGGCATCGCCGGGGGCCTGTTGCTGGCCGCGCTGATGGCCGTGCTGGCCATCGAGGTGAAGGTCGACCAGATCGTGGCCGGCATCGCCATCGGCGTCCTCGGACTGGGGCTGACCACGTTCTTCGACCAGCACTTCGTGCCCGAGCCGCAGACCTTCACCCCGCTGCCCCGGCTGGCCGTGCCGCTGCTGAGCGACCTGCCGGTGGTCGGTGAGGTGCTGTTCCACCAGGACCTCTTCATCTACGCCACGATCGTCGTGGTGGTGCTCGTGGGTCTGGCCATGTACCGCACCACCTGGGGCATCAACCTGGCCGCGACCGGCGAGTCCCCGGTCGCCGCGGACGCCGCCGGGGTCAGCATCCGGGGCGTGCGCTGGGCGGCCGTGCTGGTCTCGGGCGCCTGCGCCGGAGCGGCCGGCGCGTACATCTCGATCGGCGACGTCGGCGTCTTCCGTGAGGACATGACCGGCGGCCGCGGCTATCTGGCCATCGCCGCCGTGCTGTTCGGCGCCTGGCGGCTCCGGGGACTCCTGCTGGCCGTCGCCATCTTCGCGGTGACCGACGCGATCCAGCTGCGCCTGCAGTCGATCGCCTCGGTTCCGGGCGAGGTCTGGGCCGCCGCCGCGCTGCTCGTCCTCGGCGCGCTGGTCGCCGCCCGCCACCGGCAGCCCCGGCGCGCGCCCAAGCCGGCCGAACTGATCGGTGCCGTCCTGCTGGCCGGCCTGGTCGCGCTGGCCGTCGTCCGGCCGCAGCTGAGCCTCCCGGCGTCGCTGTGGCTGGCCATGCCCTACGTCCTGGCCTTGGTGGCGCTGGCCGCGGGTGGTGCCGCGAGGCACCGCGCCCCCTCCGGGCTGACTCTCCCCTACATCCGAAGCGAGGCCTGACCTTGATCACCGACGTGCACACCCATTTCTGGGTTCCGGACCACCAGGCCGCGCCGTGGACCGACGACCTCAGCCGGGTCGCCCGCAAGCACGCCCAGGGGTCGATCGACGAGGTCACCCGCGAGGGCTACCGGGCCCAGGTGGCCCCGGCCGAGCGGTCCATCGTCTTCGGTCTGCAGGCTCAGGCGTCCGGGATCATGGTGCCCAACGACGCGGTCGCCGCCTTCGTCCGCGACATCGGCGGGCAGACCGTCGGGTTCCTGTCGGTCGACCCGACCCGGCACGACGCGGTCGACGAGATCGAGCGGGCGCACTTCGAGCTCGGCCTGGTCGGCGTCAAGCTGGGCCCGATCTATCAGGGCACCTCGCCGATGCACCCGCTGTGCCTGCGGGTGTTCCGCACCGCCGAGCGGCTCGGGCTGCCGGTGATGATCCACCAGGGCGCGATCTTCACCGCGGCGGGCCGGCTCTCCGACGCCAACCCGCTGCTGCTCGACGACGTCGCCACCGCGTTCCCCGACCTGAAGCTGATCATTGCCCACATGGGCCACCCGTGGATCTACGAGACGGTCACCGTGATGCGCCGCCACCGGCACATCTACGCCGACACGTCGGCCATCCCCAACCGCCCGACCGTGCTGGCCAACGCCCTGTGCGCGGCCAAGGAGTACGGGGTGCTGCACAAGGTGCTGTTCGGCAGCGACTCACCCATGGTCGGTACCGGCAACGCCATCGACACCCTGCAACGGGTCGTCACCCACACCCAGAAGTACGGCATCACCTCGATCACCGACGACGAACTGCACGACATCCTGCACCGGCCCTCGTTCGACCTGCTCGAGATCAAGGCGCCGGAGCCCGCGCTGATTCTGGAGGACCACCAGTGAGCACGCTGCCCCACCTCGACGGCGAGCACGTCCGCAAGGGCGAGCTTCCGGTCGAGATCTCGATGGAGCCGATCATCTCCGGAGTTCCTTTCGCGTACGAGGTGGTCGTCTCCGACGATGCCGACGGGTTCTTCGCCGTCTGGGCGTGCGACGCCGGCGTCTACCCCCGGGTCAAGGACCGGCGGGGCTCGTTCATGTACATCCTGGAGGGCGACGCCACCATCACCGACCAGGACGGCACCGAACACGTGCTGACCGCGGACAGCGTGATCGTCCTTCCGTACGGCTGGGCCGGGCAGTGGGACATCCGCCGCACGATCCGCAAGGTCTACCTGCACAGCACCCCGGTCGCGCCGTTCCGCGACGGCGTGCAGCCCTCCGCCTTCCTGTCCACCGAGCCGACCCTGAGCGGCGGGAACGCCGTGGTCTTCGACGGCCCCGACGGCCATTGCCAGGTGCATGATCTGCCCATCGGCGACCAGCGCGTCGAGGCCGACGGCCAGGCCCGGTTCCTGTTCGTCATGTCCGGCACCGGCTCGGTCACCGGCGACGACGGCACGACCCGCCCACTGACCGACGGCGACGTGATCGCCCTGCCCAGCGGCTGGTCCGGGACCTTCACGGTCACCTCCCCGATGCGCCGCTTCGACGTCCGCACCACACCCGCCACCGTTTGATTCGCCACCGTCTGATTCGCCACCGTCTTAGGAGCATGTCTTGAGCACCGACGACCCGTACGCCTCCGTCACCCCGGCCCCGTCCTTGGAGGTCCGCAGCGACGACTTCACCCACGGCGAAGAGCTCCCGGTCGAGTTCCGCGACCCCGAGATCGGCGGCAAGCAGACCTCGCCGCAGCTGTCCTGGAGCGGCGTCCCGGCCGGGACGAAGAGTTTCGCCATCACCTGCTACGACCCGGACGCTCCGACCGGCGTCGGCTTCATGCACTGGGCCGTGGCCAACATCCCGGCCGGCGTCACGTCGCTGCCGGCCGGTGCGGGCGCGCCCGGCGCCACTGGCATGCTCACGCTGCCCAACGACATCCGCCTCCCCCAGTACGTCGGGCCCAACCCGCCGCCCGGCTCCGGCCGGCACCGCTACGTCTTCGTGGTGCACGCGGTCGACGTAGAAGTGCTCGAGATCGACCCCGGCCTCACCCCGACCGTGCTGGGATTCAACCTGCACTTCCACACCCTGGCGCGGGGTCACATGACCGGCTGGGTCGACGCGGCGGAGGCCTGATATGACGACTCGACGGCACGCCGAGGTGGCCGGCGCCGGTTTCGCCGGGCTCACCGCGGGCATCGCCCTGGCCCGGGCCGGCTGGAGCGTGCGCCTGCACGAGCAGAACGACCAGCTGCGCGACTTCGGCGCCGGGATCCTGTTGTGGCGCAACGCGATGCTCGCCCTCGAGGTGATCGGGGTCGCGCCCGCCATCAGGAAGCACGGCGTGGTTCCGGACGTCTACGCGACCAGCCTCAACGGCGAGATGTTCACGCCCGAGCTGGCCGGTTACCCGTACTGGGCGATCCCCCGCCCCAAGCTGCACGAGCTGCTCAGCGACGCGGCCCGGGATGCAGGGGTCGAGATCGTCACCGGTTCCGAGGCGGTCGGCGCCGACCCGTTCGGTGCGCTGCTGCTGGCCGACGGCACCCGTCTGGAGGCCGACCTCGTCGTGGGGGCGGACGGGGCGGGTTCGGCCGTACGGAATTCTCTGCCCGCCCTGGCCCAGGAGCGCAAGAAGTACCAGGACGGTGTGTGCCGGGTGCTCGTGCCACGGCCCGCCGAGTTCGCCGGCCCGGAATGGAACCGGGTCATCGACTACTGGACGCTCGAGCCCGACGCCATGCGGATCCTGTTCATCACCACCGGGCCCGACAGCCTCTACATGGGCATGATGGCGACCACCAGCAACGAGCGGGCCTCCCGCATCCCGATCGACCCCGAGGTGTGGTCGGCCCGGTTCCCGCACCTCAAACCGGCGATCGACCTGGCCGCCGAGGCCACCGGGGGGCGCCACGACGCGTACCAGACCAATCGGGTGACGCCCTGGTCGAGCGGGCGCGCGGTCGTGGTCGGGGACGCCGCGCACGCCATGTGCCCGGCCCTCGGTCAGGGCGCCAGCGTCGGCATCGTCAACGCCGTCGAGCTCGCCCACACCCTGGGGCAGCATGACGACCTGGACGCCGGGCTGGCGGCTTGGGAGGGCAAGCAGCGGGCCATGACCGACGCCGCGCAGGCCCGCAGCGCGTACATGGCCGAGACGCGAACGCTGGCCCGGGGCAACGGATTCACGCCCGAGGTGATGGAGACGGCCAACTTCGTGCTCGACGCGGCCACGCCGGAGTTGATCGCGCTGTATCCGGTGCCGGGGGTCAACCGATGAACACGGTGGTGATCGGCGACGTCGAGATCACCCGGGTGCAGGAGTTCGCCGGCCCGAGCAAGGGCACGCCGGGCTTCCTGTTCCCGGACAGCACCCCGGACTACTGGGCCACGCTCGACGACCCGGACTTCTTCGACCGTACGACCGGCACGCTGCGCACGGTCCTGCACACCTGGCTGATCCGCAGTCAGGGGCGCACGATCCTGCTCGACACCGGGGCGGGCAACCACAAGGAGCGCCCGTACGCCTCGGTCTACGCGCACCACGACACGGCGTACCTGGCCAACCTGGCCGCGGCCGGGGTCGCCCCGGAAGACGTGGACCTGGTCATCAACACCCACCTGCACGTCGACCACGTCGGCTGGAACACCCGGCTCGACGGCCGCGAGTGGGTGCCCACCTTTCCCCGCGCCACCTACCTGATGCCGGCCGCGGACTTCGACTACTGGAACCCGCTGAAGAACCCCCGGCCGCCCGGCGACGGCAACCAGAACGTGTTCGAGGACAGCGTAGCCCCGGTCCACGCGGCCGGTCAGGTCCAGCTGTGGAGCGGCTCGCACCGCATCGACTCCGATCTCGTGCTGGAAGCGCATCCCGGCCACACGCCGGGCTCGTCGGTCCTGCGGCTCGAATCGGGCGCGCTCTTCGTGGGCGACATGCTGCACTCCCCCGTGCAGATCGCCCAGCCCGACGTGAACTCGTGCTGGTGCGAGGACCAGGCGATGGCCCGCGCCGCGCGTCGCCGCCTGCTGGCCGAGGCCGCCGACCGTCGTCTGGTGGTCTTCCCCGGGCACTTCGGCGGGCATTCGGCCTGCACCGTCGCCGCTGACGGCGACGCCTTTGTCATCGACTCCTGGGCCGCGCTGGCCCGTATTTAGCTAAGGACCCCCCATGAACGACGAACTGTACGACGCCGGTCTCCAGGTGCGGCGCGAAGTGCTCGGCAGCGACTACGTGGACGCCTCCCTGGCCGCCGCCACCGACTTCTCGCGCGACCTGCAGAACTACGTGACCCAGTACTGCTGGGGCGACATCTGGAACCGCGACGGGCTCAGCCGCCGCGACCGCAGCCTGATCAACCTGGCCATGCTGACCGCGCTCAACCGCGGGCACGAGTTCAAGGCCCACGTGCGGGGCGCCCTCAACAACGGCGTGACCCGGGACGAGATCAAGGAGGTCCTGATGCAGACCGCCTTCTACTGCGGCGGGCCCGCCGCCCTGGAATCGTTCCGCCTGGCCGCCGAGGTGTTCGACTCGTGAGCCGCCCCCGCATCGGCTTCGTCGGGCTGGGCCAGATGGGCCGCCCGATGGCCACCCGCCTGGCCGAGGCCGGCTATCCCCTGACGGTGTTCGACGCCGCGCCCTTCGCCCCGATCGGCTCGGCCACCTCGGCCACGGCCCTCGAGGGCGTGGCCGGCGTCGACGTCCTGATCCTCATGCTGCCCAATTCGGCGGTCGTCACCGGCGTCCTCGACGAACTGGCCCCGCGGCTGTCCCCCGGCACGCTCGTCGTCGACATGAGTTCCTCCGAGCCGCTGCAGACCCGCGCCCTCGCCGCCCGGCTGAGCGAGCGCGGGCTGCGATTCGTCGACGCTCCCGTCTCCGGGGGTGTTCGTGGAGCCATCGCGGGCTCGCTCGCGGTGATGGCCGGCGGTGACCCGGGTGACCTCGACGAACTGCGCCCACTACTCGGCGTACTGGGAAAAAAGATCCTGGAGGTCGGCCCGGTGGGCTCCGGGCACGCGGCCAAGGCGCTCAACAACCTCGTCTCGGCCGCGACCATGTCGGTGACCGTCGAGGCGCTGCAACTGGGCGCCGCGTTCGGCATCGCCCCCGAGACCATGAACGCCGTCCTCAACAGCTCGTCGGGCCGCTCCAACACGAGCGAGAACAAGGTCACCCAGTTCATGCTCGACGGCAGTTTTGCCTCCGGCTTCGCCCTGCAGCTGATGGCCAAGGACATCCGCATCGCCGTCGACCTGGCCCGATCCCTCGACCGGCCCGCCGAGATCTCCGACCGGGTCGCCGAGCAGTGGTCCCGCATCGCCGCCGAGGTCACCCCCAAGACCGACCACACCCAGATGTACGACCTGATCGGGGACCCGAAATGAGCGCCGGACACTGGATCGGCGGCGCCCCCGTCGCTCCCCGGGAGGCCCGCGCCGACGTCGACACCGCGGTGACCACGGCGGCCGCGGCCGCGCACGGCTGGCGGCACACGGCGTCGTTCGACCGTGGCCGCGTCCTGATGGCCGTCGCCCGCCGCCTGCTGGCCGAGCTCGACGACCTGGCCGAGCTGGAGACCGCCGAGACCGGCAAGCCCCTCGCGCTCGCCGAGGCCGAGATCCGCGGCGCCGCCGAGTACTTCGAGTTCTACGCCTCGCTCGTGCACCTGCCGGCCGGCGACGTCATCGACGTCCGGCCCGATCTGCACGTCTACACGATCCGCGAGCCCTTCGGCGTGGTCGGCATCATCACCCCGTGGAACCTGCCGCTCAACCAGGCCACCCGGGCCGTCGCACCGGCACTGGCCGCCGGCAACGTGGTCGTGGTCAAACCGGCCGAGACCACGTCCCGTACGACGCTGGCCCTGGCGCGACTGGCCACGGAGGAGGGACTGCCCGACGGCGTGCTCAACGTGGTCGCCGGCCCCGGCTCGAGCGTGGGTACTGCGATCGTCGAGCACCCCCTCGTACGGAAGGTCGCCTTCACCGGTTCCGTGCCGGTGGGACAGACCATCGGCCGCATCGCCGCCGAACGCATCCTGCCGCTCACCCTCGAACTGGGCGGCAAGTCGGCCAACATCGTCTTCGCCGACGCCGACCTGCCGTTCGCGGCCACGGAGGCGGTACGCGCCTTCACCACCAACGCCGGCCAGGTCTGCTCGTCGGGCACCCGCCTGCTCGTGGAACGCACCATCCACGACGACTTCGTCACGGCGGTCGCCGCGGCCACCCGGACCGCCCAGGTGGGCCCGATGATCACCGAGAAACAGTTCGAAACCGTGCAGCACTACTTCAAGGTGGCCGAGACCGAGGGCGCCCAGGCGGTCGTCGGCGGCACGACCGGACCCGGACGTCACGTCGAGCCGACCGTATACACCGGAGTCACCAACGACATGACGATCGCCCGCGAGGAGATCTTCGGCCCGGTCCTGGTCGTGATCCCGTTCGACACCGAGGCCGAGGCGGTCGCCATCGCCAACGACAGCGACTACGGCCTGGTCGGTGGCGTGTTCACCGCCGACATCTCACGAGCCTTCCGGGTGGCCGGCGCCATCGAGGCCGGCCAGGTCTACGTGAACTCCTGGTCGACCCAGTCGGTCCAGATGCCGTTCGGCGGGCACAAGGCCAGCGGTTACGGCCGCGAGAAGGGCATCGAGGCCCTGAACCACTATTCCCACCTGAAAAGCGTCAGCGTCCGCATCACCCCGGGCCCCTGATACCTAGCCCAGCCGCACCGACAGCAGGCCGGCCGACACCGCCGCGAGCACCAGCCCGGCCAGTCCGAACGCGCGGGACACCACCTGGGCCGACCGGGCGGTGCCGGCCAGCCGGTCGAGAACCTGGTCGCGGCGGTCGACGGTGAACACTTTTGGCGTCAGCACGGCCGGGTCGCGCTGTACGGAGCCGACCACGAACACTTCCCGGCCGATCGGCAGACGCGTCTCGGTCAGCCGGATCTCCTCGTACGACCGCATCTTGCCGACCAGCTTGGCCGGCACGTACGCCGGCACCGACGAGACCGACCGCACATAGTTCACGGTGACCGCCTGGTCGGCCACCCGCGCGTCGACCAGCACGTGTCCACTGCCGTCCCCGATCGACGGCAAGCCGGGTGCGGCGAACACCCCGAGTGCGTCCCACCCGGTACGGTCATCGGAGTCGCGTGACGGGTACCGGTCCACCCTGACCTGCCACCAGGCGCAGTCCTGCCCACTGACCGGCCCGGCCATCGGTCCGTACGGGCCGGACCCGGTGATTCCCTGCCCCGCGACCCGGCGGGTGCCCGGCCGCCAGGACCCGATCGGCGTCATCGGCGTGCCGGCGATGAGCCGATGGGAGCGTCTATCCCCCGCCTTGACACCCCACAACACGAGCGCGGCGATCATCAGTAACAAACCACCGACGAGCGCTGCCGTCAGAAACGTGAGCACGCCATCAAGGTAGGGACACCGGTCCACCCTCCGCCAGACGCGCACGCACCTCGGCGGCCTGCTCGGTGTGCCCGAGCCCGTCCAGGATGTCGGCCAGCGTCCGGTACGCCCGGAGCAGCGGCACGGTGAACACCTCCGGCGACCGCTCGGCCAGCCCGGTGAACGTCGAGATCGCCTCGTTGACCGCCTGCAGAGCGCCCGGCAGATTGGCCCGCAGGGTCACACACACCCAGGCGTACGCCCACAGCGACGCGGCGAGCCCCGGCCGGTAGGTCCCGGGGTCGATCTCGGCCATCCCCCGGTAGATCTCGACGGCTTCCCTGGCCGCGGCCAGGGCTTCCCGGCGACGTCCGACCCGGGCTCGGACGCTACCCAGGTTGGTCAGCGTCAGTGCGAGGTCACGCAGATGTTCCCCCGGCCGGTCGGCGGCCAGCTGCCGTTGCAGATCGACCGACTCCTCGGCGGCCGCCACCGACGCCTCGTGCCGGCCGGACCGGGTCTGCAGCGCACCCAGGTTGTTCAGCGACGCCGCGAGCTCGCCCAGATGAGCCACCCGATCGACCGCCACCAGTTCCCGGCGCACGGCCACAGCCTCCTCGGCCGCGGCCACGGCCTCCTCGAGGCGGCCCGCGTCCGCGTGGAGTTCGGCTTGATCGTCCAGACCGGACGCCTTCTCGAGCAGCCGGCCCGCATCAGCTTGCATCTCCACAGCCTAAACCCGGCCGCGGGACTGACGGGATGACGACATCGTGCGACGGCGTCACCGAGCCGACAGCAGTTGCGTTGCCACGCAACGACTATGGCCTCACCTGACGAACCCGGAGGCCACGATGACAAGTCCCGGTTGGTTGCTCGGCAGTCTGATCGCCTTGGCCGGCCTGGCCGTCCTCGCGGCGATCATCTACACCTTCCTCAACCGCGCCCAGCCCGACGCCGGCGCCGGCATCGTGCGGCCGCTCCTCGCGCTCATACTGGTCGGCGGCCTCATCATCCTCGCCGGAGCCTCCTTCGCCTCGGACGCCGACGCCGAGACCCGCAACCTCCTGATCGGCGGCATCGTCGCCAGCGCCTCCGGGGTCGTCGCCTTCTACTTCGCCTCCCGGGTGGCCGACGAGGCCCGCAAAGACCTGCTGAAAGCCACCATGGGAACCGACACGGTGCCCGACCTCTCCACCATGACCGTCGACCAGGCGAAGGCGGCGATGGTCGCCGCGCCGTTCAGCCTCGTCATCCCGCCCGGCGCTCAGCCCGCCGACCCGATCAAGAGTCAGCAGCCACCGGCCGGCACCGACGCCCGGCGCGGCTCATCGGTGACGGTAGAGGTGTGAACCCGGCATGGAAGCGCTCATCGGCCTGTTTGGTGTTGCCGTCGGCTGGCTTCTCGGCTATCTGACGGACCGGCAGAAGCAACGGGCGGAAGCCAGGAACGCCGCCAAAATCATCTACGCGGAGATACTCGGCAACCAGTCCGCACTTCAACGCCTGATCCACTCCGAAGGAAGAACCGCCGAGGTCACCATGCGCCGGCTCGCCTGGGATACGTACGGCGTGACGCTGCTGCGCATCGCGGACGACGCCACACTGGCCGCGGTCGTGAACAGCTACAACCTCGTCGACCTGGTTCCGGCGACCGTCAAGTACTTCGGGGACCGGTACGACGCCGCTTTGACCGATCTCAGAGGTGCCCGCGACGAGCTCCGAGACGGCCCCGCGAGCGCGGAAAGAGGTCAGGAGCTCGCCGCTGACATCAAGCGCGAAGTCGGCTTCTTGGCATTGATCGACGACAGCCGGAAGGGCTTTCTGGCCGACGTGAGCGAGAGAGATGTCGCCGCTCTGGCCGAGGCGTCCAAGCTGGTACGCCGCCTGTTCGAGAAAAACGCGAAGTAGCACGTCAGGGCCCGCCGACACGCGCCCGGGTCAGGCCGTACTCGTCGGACGGGGCCGGTCGGCCGAACAGGAAGCCCTGGGCGCGCCGGTAGCCCAGCTCGTGGAGCCGGTCGGCCTGGGCGGGGGTTTCGACGCCCTCCGCGACCGCCTCGGCGTTCATGCCCTGGGCCAGCAGCAGGACGGCCCGCGCGATGACGTCCGAGTCGACGAAGGAACGGTCCAGCTTGATCTGATCGACCGACAGCCCGGCCACGGTGGTGAGGGTGGACGATCCGGTGCCGAAGTCGTCCAGGGACAGCCGTACGCCCTGGGCCCGGATGCCGTCCAGGTTCGTCCGGGTGGCTCCGCCGCCGACCACCGTCGTCTCGGTGATCTCGAGGATGAGCCGCCGGGCCGGCAGTCCGCTGGTGCGCAGCGCCTTGGCCACCTCGTCGGCGAAGCCGGCCACCTGGAGCTGGCGCCCGGAGACGTTGACCGAGATGCTGCCCGCCTGCTCGCCCCAGTCCGCGGCCTGCCGGGCCGCCCGGTTCAGCACCCAGCGCCCGAGCGGCACGATCAGTCCGCTCTCCTCGGCCGCGGCGATGAACGCGCCCGGACCGATCAGCCCGTCGGCCGGGTGCCGCCAGCGGACCAGCGCCTCGAAGCCGGTGGTCCGGCCGTCGGGCAGGCTCACGACCGGCTGGTAGTGCAGGATCAGCTGATCGTCGTCGATCGCGGTGGTCAACGCGTCGATCAGCCGGCGTCGGTCCGAGCCACGAGCCTCCATTCCCGTACGGAAATGCTGGTGTCCGCCTTTGCCCCGGTCTTTCGCCTCGTACATCGCGATGTCGGCCTGGCGCAGCAGTTCGCCCGGGTCGTCGCCGGGGCCGCCGGTGGTCACCCCGAAGCTGGCCCGGACGCTGAGCAACTGGCCGTCGGCCTCGACCGGAACCAGCAGCGACTCGCAGATGCGCACCACCACACGGTCCACAGCGTCGGCGGCCAGCCCTGGCAGCAGCAATGCGAACTCGTCACCGCCGAGGCGGGCCACCGTGTCCTCCGGCCGTACCCCGGCGCGCAGCCGCTCGGCCACCGCCACCAGCAACGCATCGCCGACGGCGTGACCGAGGGTGTCGTTGACGATCTTGAAATCGTCGAGGTCGATCAGGACGATGCTGACCGGTTCGGCGCCGTCGACGCTCGCGGCCACCCGGCGGCCGTAGAGCACCCGGTTGGCCAGCCCGGTGAGGGCGTCGTGGGTGGCCTCGTGGCTCAGCTTGTCCTGCACCGTACGGGTCTCGGAGACGTCCCGGACGTTGCTCACCCGGCCCCGGATGCTCGGCTCGTGCAGCAGGTTGGTCGTGACGAACTCCAGCCAGCGCCAGCTGCCGTCGGCATGCCGGCAGCGGGCCTCCAGGGTCATCGTGGCGCCCTCGGTGGCCATCAGCGTGCGCAGGCCGTCGCGGAGGGCCGGGAGGTCGTCGGGGTGGGTGTGGTCGGCGAGGCTGGTGCCGATCAGCCCCGCGGGGTCGTACCCGAGGACACGCGTCACCGCCGGGCTGATGTAGCGCAGCGCCCCGTCCGCCTCGGTGATCACGGTGATGTCGTTGGCGTTCTGCACCAGCAGCCGGAACCGGGCCTCGCTGCCCCGGACCTCGTCGGTCAGCCGGACGTTCTCGCGGAAGGCCCGCAGCTGGCGCCCGGCCACGATCGCGGTCAGGAGCACCGCGCCGACCACGACCAGCAACCGGTCGGGCTGGTCGGTCGCCACCACGTAGACCAGCAGAAGGTCCACCGCGCCGACCGCGAGGTAGGGCAGCACGCTGAACGGCCGGGCCCGAGTCGCGATCGCCGACTGGGCGGCCGTGCTGTCGCTCAACTGTTGCCGCGCGGCGAGCGCGATGGTGAAGCCGGCCAGCGGGATGCTCAGCAGGAAGGAGTTCATCTCGCGGTCGTGCGACAGCGCGGTCGAGATCGCCGTTCCGAGCCCGCCCGCGACCGCACTCACGCCGATCATCCGCACCGCGCCCCGCGACAGCGAGTCGCTGCCGGTCAGCGTCACCTTGACCGCCAGGAAGACACCGAGCAGCCCCGCGCCGAACAGAGCGGACGTGATCACGACGTCGGCGGCGCCGGCATCACCGAGGGACAGGATCCGCAGGATCGCGAAATGGGCCAGGAACACCACGGCCGAGGTCATCAGGATGACGATGTCGAGCCACAGCGCGACCCGCCCCGACCGGGTACGCCCGGCGATAGGCAACCGGAACATGGCGGTCAGCATCACGACGACGCCGCATCCGTGGACAACGTCAGCGGCGGCCTCGAACAGACCCACGTGGGTGACCGCGAGCACGGCCCGGAACACCATCGCCGTGCCGATCAGGGCCAGGGCGCAGGCCGCCAGCCGCCAGAAGGACCGGGCGGCGGCCGGGACGTGGTCCGCCCTACTGGCCTGCCAGGTGACCGGCACGTAGAACAGGCTGGTCAGCACGATCAGGGCCCAGCTGACCGGAGGCGGAACCGCCCACACGGCCGCATCCAGGCCGAACAGCACCACCGACAGCCCCGTGGACACCGCAAGCAACACCATGGGACGACTGGCCCAGACACGCACCGGGACGGTCGTCGTCATAGTTCCTCCGGCCATCCACAGGACGCTCTGCAACGCTCAGATCGGCCGAGCCGGCCGGAATCTGAGCGTTCGGTCAACGCTTGCGGATCTCGTCGGCCGCTTGCGGTACCACCGTGAACAGATCACCCACCACGCCGAAGTCGGCCAGCTCGAAGATCGGCGCCTCCGGGTCCTTGTTGACCGCCACGATGGTCTTGGACGTCTGCATCCCGGCCCGGTGCTGGATCGCCCCCGAGATGCCCAGCGCCACGTAAAGCTGCGGCGACACCGTCTTCCCGGTCTGCCCCACCTGGAACTGGTGCGGATAGAAACCCGAGTCGACCGCCGCCCGCGAGGCACCCACCGCACCCCCGAGCAGGTCGGCCAGTTCCTCCACGAGCGTGAAGTTGGCGGCATTCCCGACGCCGCGGCCACCGGAGACCACGATCGAGGCCTCGCTCAGCTCGGGCCGGGCCCCCTTCGGCTCGGCCACCCGCTCGACCACGGTGGCCAGCTTGTCGCTGTCGCTCACCGTCACGTCCAGCGCCGTCACCACGGGATCGGCCGCCGAGGGCGACGGCGTGACCGAGTTGGCCCGGACGGTCACGATCGGCAGCCCCCGGGTGACCCTCGACCGCACGGTCCCCGACCCCGCGAACACCACCTGCGTGGCCGTACCGTCGGCCGCCACGTCGACCGCGTCGGTCAGCAACCCGTTGTCCAGCTTGACCGCCAGCCGCCCGGCGATCTCCTTGCCCTCCTGTGTCGAGGCCAGCAGCACCGCCGCCGGCGACACCTGCCGCACCAGCGACGCGACCACCGTCGCCTTGGGCGCCACCAGATGATCCCGGACAGCCGGATCCGATGCGACGTACACCTTCGACGCCCCGTATTCACCGAGCTTCGCGGTGTCGGCGTCACCGAACACCACCGCCGACACGTCGCCCATCCCGCGCGCGATCGTCAGCATCTCCAGCGTGACCTTCTTGACGCCCGCCTCGACGACAACCAGCACCTCAGCCATGACAGCCCCCTCAGACGAATTTCCCGGCGGCCAGATAGCCGGCCAGTTGCGTGCCACCCGCGCCGTCATCGACGACCTTCGTGCCCGCCGACCGCGGCGGCCGCGGCGAGAACTCGAGCACCGCGCTGGTCGGTTCCTCCGGTGTCAGACCGAGATCGGCGATCGACACCGTACGGACCGGCTTCTTTTTCGCCGCCATGATGCCCTTGAAGGACGGGTAGCGCGGCTCGTTGATCGTGTCCCACACGCTCACCACGGCCGGGGTGGGTGCCGTCACCACCTCGTATCCCTCGTCGGTCTGGCGCTCCACGGTCAGCCGCGCGCCGTCGACGGTGAGCTTGCGGGCCCCGGTCAGCGCCGCGATCCCCAGCCGCTCGGCCAGCATGTGCGGCATCACCTGCACCCGGCCGTCGGTCGACTCGGCCCCGCACAGGACGAGATCGGCGTTCACCGTACGCAGGGCCGCTGCCAGCACTGTGGAGGTGTTCACCGCGCACGACCCGGCCAGCGCCTCGTCGGTCACGTGCACGGCCTCGTCCGGGCCCATGGCCAGTGCCTTGCGGATCGATTCGGCCGCGTGGGCCGGTCCCATGGTCAGCACCGTCACGGTTCCGCCGTACGCCTCCTTGAGCTTGAGCGCCTCCTCGATGGCGTACTCGTCCATCTCGTTGATGACGTTGCCGGCCGAGGCCCGCTCCACGGTCAGATCGGCGCCGAGCGTGCGCGCCGCGCCGCTGTCGGGCACCTGTTTCACCAGGACGACGATGTTCATCTCAGACTCCTCCGTTGAGTGTGCGGCCGCCGTCGAGGGTGAGCACCTGCCCGGTGATCCAGGCGGCGTCGTCACTGGCCAGGAACGCCACGGCGGCGGCGACGTCCTCCGGGGTGCCGAGCCGGCCCAGCGGATAGCCGGCGACGACCTCGTCCTCGCGGCCGTCGAACATGGCCCCGGCGAACCGGGTGCGCACCACGGCCGGGGCGACGGCGTTGACGCGTACGTCCGGGGCGAGCTCGGCCGCCAGTTGCTGGGTCAGGTGGATGAGGGCGGCTTTGCTGGCCCCGTACGCACCCAGCTTCTCGGCCGGTCTCAGCCCGGCCACCGAGGCGACGTTGACGACGGCCGCGCCCGGCTTCCACACCTGGCGCGCCGCGCCGACCCAGGCCAGCGCGGCCAGCACGTTGACCTCGAAGATCTTGCGGACCGCGCCCGGGTCGGCCTCGAACAGACCCCCGTACGCGGGGTTGATCCCGGTGTTGTTGACGAGCACGCCGGGCGGCCCGAACCGGTCCGTGACCGTCCGGATCACCTCCTCGCGATGTCCGGCGTCGTCGGCCGCCCCGGCGATCCCGATCGCGTTCGGGCCGAGCCGCTCGACCGCCTCGGCCAGCGCGTCCGGTTTACGGGCGGTGACGCAGACCCGGCCGCCCTCGTCGACGATGCGCCGGGCCACGGCCAGCCCGATGCCCCGGCTGGCCCCGGTGACCACGGCCGTGCGGCCCGCGAACCGGCCGCTCACATCGAGATCCCGCCGTCGACCGGCAGCACCGTACCGGTGATGTAGCCGGCCTGGGCCGAGGCCAGGAACGCCACCGCGGCGCACATCTCGGACGGTGCGGCGAATCGGCCCATCGGGATGGCCGCGGCCAGCTCCGCCTTCTTGGCGGCGGGGATCGACTCGATCATGCGGGTCTCGGCGTTGGGTGACACCGCGTTGACGGTCACGCCGAAGCGGGCCAGTTCCTTGGCCGCGGTCTTGGTGAAGCCGATGATCCCCGCCTTGGCCGCCGCGTAGTTGGCCTGCCCGACGTTGCCGTGCAGCCCGGTGTAGGAGGTGACGTTGACGACACGGCCGTACTGCTGGGCCCGGAAGTGGGGCACGGCGGCCCGGGTCAGCCGGAACGTGCCGCCGAGGTGCACGGCCAGCACGGCGTCCCAGTCGTCGTCGGTCAGCTTCCACAGCACCTTGTCGCGCAGGATGCCGGCGTTGTTGACGACGATGTCGAGCCGCCCGGTCTCGTCGACCGCGCGCCGCACCGCCGCCTCGACGTCGGCGGTGCTGGTGATGTCGGTCTTGTCCGCCCCCAGGACGTCGAGCGCGTAGACCGTGGCGCCGGCCGCGCGGAAGTACCGGGCGATCTCGGCGCCGATGCCCAGTGCGGCGCCGGTGACGATCGCGGTGCGGCCCGCGAAGTCGAAGGTGACGTCAGAGTCCGAGGTCACGGCCGATCAACTCCTTCATGATCTCGTTGGATCCGGCCCAGATCGGGGTGACCCGGGCGTCCTTCCAGGCCCGGGCGACCCGCTGCTCGTTCATGTAGCCGTAGCCGCCGTACAGCTGGACGCAGTGGTCGAGGATCTCGTTCTGCGTCTGGGCCGACCACCACTTGGCCTTGGCCGCCTCGACCGCGGTCAGCTCCCCGGCGGCGTGGGCGACCACGCACTGGTCGACGTACGCGCGGGTGACGTCGGCCTTGGTGACCAGTTCGGCCAGCAGGAACTTGTTGTGCTGGAACGAGCCGATCGCCTGACCGAACGCGTGCCGCTCGCCCGCGTACACGATCGTCTCGTCGAGGATCTGCCGGGCGTGCGCGATGTTGGCCACGGCGGCACCGATCCGTTCCTGCGGCAGCCGTTGCATCATGTGCGCGAAGCCGCCGTCGAGCTCGCCGATCAGCTGGCCCGGCGGCAGCCACACGTCGTCGAAGAACAGCTCGGCGGTGTCCGCCTCGGGCTGCCCGACCTTGTCGAGCTTGGGCCCGGTGGTGAAGCCGGGCATGCCGCGCTCGACCACGAACAGACTGATGCCCTTGCCCCGCGCGCCCGGCGTGGTGCGGGCCGCGACCACGACCAGGCCGGCCGAGTATCCGTTGGTGATGAACGTCTTCGACCCGTTGAGCACCCAGCCGTCGTCGCGGCGGACGGCGCTGGTGCGCAGCGCGGCCAGGTCGGAGCCGGCCGACGGCTCGGTCATCCCGATCGCGGTGACCGTCTCGCCACTGGCCACCCCGGGGAGCCAGCGTTCGCGCTGCTCGGGTGTGGTCAACTCGACCAGGTAGGGCGCCACGACGTCGAAGTGGATGCTCAGCGACGACGCCAGGGCCATCGTCTGCTTCGCCAGCTCCTCGATCAGCACGGCCTGGTAGCGGTAGTCGCGCTCCTCGCCCAGGCCCAGCTCGAGGAAGCCCTGCCGGCCCGCGGCCAGCCAGAGGTCCCGGGTGATGCCGGGGCCGTGGCGGCGCAGGAACTCGCGTACCGAGTCGCGGAACAGCTCGTGGTCCTCGGTGAACGGGCGGCGCGGCATCAGGCAGCCCGCCGGATCAGGGCGGCCAGGGCCTGGCCGCCACCGATGCACATGGTGACCACGCCGAGTTCGAGGTCGTGCCGCTTGAGGTGCTTGGCCGCCCGGAGGGTCAGCATGGCGCCGGTGGCGCCGACCGGATGGCCGAGGGCGATCGCCCCGCCGTACGGGTTGACCTTCTCCGGGTCGAGCTTGACGTCGCGGATCACCGCCACCGCCTGCGCCGCGAACGCCTCGTTGAGCTCGATCACGTCGACGTCGTCGGGCGTGGTCCCGGTCCGGTCGAACAGCTTTCGCAGCGCGAGCACCGGCGCGTACCCCATGAAGGAAGGGTCCATCGCTGCCGTCACCACCGCCTCGATGGTGGCCAGCGGGGTCAGCCCGCGGGTGTCGGCGACCGATGACCGGGTGAGCACCACCGCCGCCCCGCCGTCGTTGATGCCGGACGAGTTGCCGGCCGTCACCGAGCCGTGCGGGCGGAACGCGGGCCGCAGCGCGGAGAGAATCTCGAGCGTGGTCGCCGGTCGTGGATGCTCGTCGGTCGTGACGACCCGGCCGCGCACCTCGACCGGGACGATCTCGTCGGCGAAGGCGTCGCCCGCCCGGGCCGCCCGCTGCTGCGAGAGCAACGCGAACTCGTCCTGCTCGGGCCGGGAGACGCCGTAGCGGTCGGCGACGTTCTCCGCCGTCTCGCCCATGTGCAGCCCGCGGATGGGGTCGGTGAGCATCGACAGCGTGCCGTCGATCAACGTGCGGTCGCCGAGCCGGGTCGAGCCGCGCGGCCCGAAGTCGTAGAACGGCATGCGGCTCATGCTCTCGTCGCCCCCGGCCAGCACGAGATCGGCCGCGCCGCAACGGATCTGCATGGCCCCCGACCAGATGGCCTGCAACCCCGATCCACAAAGGCGGTTCACCGTGTACGCCGGCACGCTGCTCGGCAGCCCGGCCGCGAGGGCCACCCGGCGGGCGTTGAACGCGTCGCCGGCCACCTGCCCGATGCAGCCCATCACGACCTCGTCGATGTCCGCGCCCGGCACCCCGCTGCGCTCCAGGGCGGCCCGGGCCGCGACGGCGCCGAGCTCGTGCGCCGGTACGTCCTTGAGCACGCCACCGAAGTCGCCGATCGGGGTGCGGGCCCCGTCGAGCAGAACGATCTTGTCGGTCATTGCCGCCTCCGAAACTAAGCGATCGCTTAGAAACCGTTGATGAACAGGTAACATGTGCGGCCGTAGGGCCGTCAATGGAGGAGAGGAAACTGGGGACTATGTCTCAGGACACCGGCCGGGCGCCGCGGGGCAACGCGCGCGGTGAGCTGGCCCG
The DNA here is from genome assembly GCF_018829635.1 of Paractinoplanes bogorensis. Taxonomy (GTDB): domain Bacteria; phylum Actinomycetota; class Actinomycetes; order Mycobacteriales; family Micromonosporaceae; genus Actinoplanes; species Actinoplanes bogorensis. The sequence goes on along the minus strand of NZ_JAHKKG010000008.1, from coordinate 351,248 downwards.
GGTGAGACTGCTCGAGGCGGCCCTGGAGTCCTTCGCCCGCAAGGGATTCCACGGCACCAGCACCCGCGACATCGCCGAGGCGGCCGGCATGAGCCCGGCCGCCGTCTATGTGCACTACCCGACCAAGGAACAGCTGCTGTACGAGCTGTCGCGGGCCGGCCACCACAAGGTGCGCAGCCGCATGGACGACGCCGTCGCGCGGCACACCGAGCCCGCCGACCGCCTGCGTGAGGTGGTCCGCGAGTTCGCCGCCTGGCACGCCCGGTCCCAGGTGCAGGCGCGCGTGGTGCAGTACGAGATGGCCGCGCTCGACCCCGGTCACGCCGCCGAGATCGCCGCCCTGCGCCGTGACATCGAGACGCTGATGCGCCGCCTGCTGATCGACGGCCACGACGCCGGCGTGTTCCGGGTCGACGACCCGCCCATGACCGCGCTGGCCATCCTGTCGCTCGGCATCGACGTGGCCCGGTGGTACCGCCCCGGCGGCGAGTGGTCACCCGAGCGGATCGGCGACCAGTACGCCCGGATGGCCCTCGATCTCGTGCACTACGCCCCGAAGGCACCCCCGTCGCGCAGGCGCTCCCGGTCGTCCGGCGCGTAGCCGAGCAGGTCGCCGAGCACGTATTCCCGGGCCTCGTCGCGCTCCGGGGCCGGCCGGGGCACGGGACGCTCGGCACCGACCCGCACCGGGGACGCGATCGACCGTACGGTGCCGAACCGGTCGTGTCTGGTCTCGACGATCATGTCGCGGTCGGCCAGATGGGGCTCGGCCAGCGCCGCCGTCAGCCCGTTGACCGGGGCGCAGGGAATGCCGGCCGCGTTCAGCAGCTCCATCCACCGCTCGACCGGGCGCCGGACGAAATGCGCGTCGAGCACCTCGACCAGCTCGGCCCGATGCTCCAGCCGGGCCGGGAAGTCGGCGAACCGCGGATCGTGCAGGGCGTCGTCGCCGAGCAGCGCGGTCAGCCGGTCCCAGAACTTCTGCTTGGCACAGCCCACGATCATCCAGCCGTCGGCCGCCTCGAACGCCTGGAACGGCACGATCGACGGGTGGGCCGACCGGGCGTACCGCTCGCCCTCGTAGCCGGCGCTCATGGCCCAGGTCGCCTGGTAGGTGAGCATGGCGGCCGCGGTGTCGTACAGACTGACGTCGCAGTCCATCCCCCGCCCGTCCCGCCGGGCCGCGTGCACGCCGCTGACCAGGGCCAGCGCCGCCACGTAGCCACCGGTGTAGTCCACGAGCGACAGTCCGCTCTTGGTCGGCGGGCCGTCCGGATCGCCGGTCAGGTCCATCCAGCCGGTCAAGGCCTGGAACAGGTAGTCGTAGCCGGGTTGCGCGCGCCGCCGGCCGGTCATCCCGAACCCGCTCAGCGAACAGCACACGATCGCCCGGTTCACGTCCGAGAGCTGGGCGTACGTGAGCCCGAGCCGTTCCGGCACGTCGCCGCGCAGGTTGGAGTAGACCGCGTCGGACACCCGCACCAGGTCGTGGAAGACCTCGCGGCCGGCGTCGGTGGTCAGGTCGAGCGACAGGCTGCGCTTGTTGCGGTTGAACGTCTGGAAGAACAGCGAGTCGTCACCGTCGCGGTACGGCGGCACGTACCGGCCGACGTCGCCGCCCTCGGCCGGGTTCTCGATCTTGATCACCTCGGCGCCCAGCGCGGCCAGGTGCGACGACCCGAACGGGCCGGCACCGTACTGTTCGACCGCCACGATGCGGACGTCGGCCAGCGGCAGCATCAGTACCTCGACAGCCCGCCGGTGGCGCCGAGCACCTCGCCGGTCAGCATGCGGCTCTCGTCGGAGGCCAGGAACAGTGCGATGTTGGCGATGTCGGCCGCCTCGCCGACGCCGAACGGGTAGTTGTCGTAGCGGTCGGTGACCACCTTCATGGCCGCGTTGCCGTTGCCCTGCCGCTCGTGCACCCGACCGGTCTTGACGAGCCCCGGCGCGATCGCGTTGGCCCGGATGCCCTGGGCCGCGTACTGACCCGCGACCGCCTGGGTCAGGCTGATGATCGCGCCCTTGGCACTGGAGTAGATGTGCCAGGGCACGTAGCCGAGCAGCGCGGCCGACGACGAGAACGTGACGATCGAGCCGCCGCCGTTCGCGGCCATCAGCGGCACCGCGTGCCGCACCGAGTGCATGGTGCCGAGCACGTCGAGCCGGAACGTCCGGTCGAACACGCCCAGGTCGGCCTCGGTGATCGGACCGTCCTCGGGCACCGACCCGCCCGCGCAGGCGACGAGAATGTCCAGCTTCGACGCCTGACCGAGGGCCGCCGCGACGTCGCTCTCGACAGTCACGTCCGTACGGTGAAAATCTCCCCCGACGGAGGAGGCCAACTGTTTCCCGGCGTCCTCGTTGACGTCGAGCAGGTGCACCGAAGCACCCTCGGCCGCGAAGAGACGGGCCGTGGCGGCGCCGATGCCCGAGGACGCGCCGGTGATCGCGGCGACCTTGCCCGCGAGGCGGCCACTCATCGCGGAGCCAGCCGGGACGGGTGCCACAGCTTGGGGGCGATGTGCACCTCGACGTCGTGCACACCGTCCACCATGCATGCTGCATCCCTGATCTGCCGCTGCATGTCCTGATAGAACGCGCAGGCCGCGTCGGTCAGCACCACGGTGATGTCGACATGCCCGGCGTCCACGTCGATCTTCTCGATCAGCCCCATGTCGACCAGGTCGAGCGGGCGGCCCAGGGCCACGCTGCACGGGTCGATGATCTCCCGCAGCGAGGTCAGGATCTTGTCCTCCGTCGTCGTCGCCATCACGCCGCCTCCTTCTGCCGCAGGCTGGTCCAGGGCTTCTCCAGGTCGTGGGCCCGGCGCTGCTCGTACTGGTCGCCGGCGATCTTCGTGGCCGCCGCGCCGGGGTCGATGCCGTGCAGCTTCAGCGCGTTCAGGCCGAGGATCTTGCGCTTGATCTCGTCGGTGAGGTCGGGATAGCCGCGCTCCTCCTTGAGCCGCTGCGGCATCTCGAGCGCCGCGAACGCCTCGATCATCGGGCGCGGGTGGGTGATGTTGAAGCCGCTGGCGTACAGGATCTGGTCGACCGAACCCCAGTAGAGGAACTCGCCCAGCGCCTCGAGGAAGATGGCCGGCCGGTTGTTGAGGTTGCAGAACGTCGACTCGAGGTTCGCGTACAGGTTGGGGTGCCGGTGCAGCAGCACCCGGGTCTCGTCGAGGAACGCGAACCCGGCGTGCACCAGCTGGAAGTTGAGGTCGCGGAACCGCATCAGCGGCTCGTCGATGTCCGACACCTTGAAGTTCTCGATGCTGGACGGGCCGATCGGGATCGCCTTGTGGATGGCGATGTTCTTCAGGCCGAGGTCACGGGCCGCCTCGAGCAGCGGGGTGGCGAAGTCGGGGTCGTTGAGACGCCAGCCGATCGACTTGCCGTCGTAGTAGAACGCCGGGTAGAGCTTCAGCCCGTCGACATGGAACTCGCGGACCTGCCATTCCAGCTCACGGATGGCGGCGTCGGTGTCCCTGGTGTTGATCGTGGCGTAGAGCAGGAACCGGCCCGGGTTGGCGTCGCGCAGCGCGGCCATCTTGCGGATGTCGGTCAGCGGTCCCTGGCTGAACCCCAGGTTGGGCAGCGCGTGCAGCACCCCCATGTCGGTCTGCGACTCGGCGAACAGCGCGCCGGTCAGCCCGTCGAGGTCGAAGTCGCTGATGAACTCGTCGCGTTCCATCAGGTATTCGGTCTTCTGCTCGCCGGTGTAGAGCCGGTGATGGTGGTACATGCCGGCGATCTGCCGCTGCTGGTTGGGGTCGGTGCCGTTGTTGGCCTCGCCCATGTCGTACGGGTGGACGACGGAGTCCACCACGAACATGCCGTTGATCATGAAAGCTCCCCCACGAGTGTCAGTTGAGCGCGAGCAGGTCGGAATAGGTGCGCTGGACGGTGGCCTGGTCGTCCGCGGTCAGGCTGGGCCCGGTGAACCGGAACGTGCCGCCGGTCAGGATGTGGCAGGTCCGCGCGACCCGGGTCGCCTCGATGACGTTCTGCTCGGCGATGATGATCGTGCGCCCGTCGTTGGCCAGGGTGCGGAACACCTCGAACAGCTGGTGCACCATCTTGGGGGCCAGGCCCAGCGACGGCTCGTCCAGCATCAGCACCCGCGGCCCGCCGACCAGCGCCCGGGCCACGGCCAGCATCTGCTGCTCGCCGCCGCTCATCGCGCTCGCCTTGAAGTCGAGGCGTTCCTTGAGCCGCGGGAAGATGTCGAGCACGTCGTCGATGCTCGGCCCGGCCCGCCCGGTGAAGCGGCCCGCCCGCAGGTTCTCCATCACGGTCAGCCCGCCGAACAGCCGCCGGCCCTCGGGCGAGACCACCAGCCCCTCGCGGGCCAGCTTCTCGGTGCGGCCGCCGGTGACGTCCGCGCCGTCCAGCTCGACCTTACCGTCGCGCACCGGGATCAACCCGACGATCGCCTTGAGCAGCGTGGTCTTTCCGCAGCCGTTCGGGCCGAGCACGGCCACCACGTCGCCGTCGTCGAAGGTGACCGACAGGTCGCGCAGCACCGGTTCGGCGATGTAGCCGACGGTGAGGTTCTTGATCTCAAGCATTCTCCGACCCCACTCCCAGGTACGCCTCGATGACCTCGGCCCGCCGGCGCACCTCGTCGGCCGGGCCGTCGGCGATGAGCACCCCGGAGTCGAGCACCGAGACGCGTTCGCACAGTTCGAAGACCAGCGGGACGTCGTGCTCGATCAGCACGATCGTCATCTCCATCCGGTCGCGGGCGGTGCGCAGCAGGTCGACCAGCTTCTCGCGGTCCTCGGTGGTGAGCCCGGCCGCGGGCTCGTCGGCCAGCAGCACCGCCGGTCGGGCGACCACCGCCCGTACGGTGTCGATGATCTTCAGAACGGGGTACGGCACGTGTTTGCCGTCGATGTCGAGCCAGCCCGACAGGTCGAGGTCGGCCAGCATCTTCTCCGCCTCGGCGAGGTCGCCCCGGCCCGAGCCGACCGCCAGTTCGACGTTCTCGCGGATGGTGAGCCGGGTCGCGATCTCGGGCCGCTGGAACGTGCGGGCCAGGCCGTCGGAGATGCGTTTGGTGGCGCGGACGCCGGTGACGTCCTGGCCCAGCAGCCGCACCCGGCCGTCGTGCCGCCGCTGCTCGCCCGCGGTGATGTTGACCAGGGTCGACTTGCCGGCGCCGTTGGGCCCGATCAGCCCGCGGATCTCGCCCGGCGCCACCGTCAGGCTGACGTTGTCGACCGCGCGCAGACCGCCGAACGAGATGCCGACCTTCTCCAACTCCAGCGCGGCGCTCATTCCGCGGCCCGGAAGAACGAGATCATCTCGGCGAAGCCGTCGGCCAGCGTGTATTTGGGCACCACACCGAGCTCGGTGCGGGCGCGGCTGCCGTCGATCAGCGGGAACTCGTCGACGGACGTGCCGACGGCCTGGTCGATGGTGATGTCCGCGTCCGGCACCAGATCGCGCAGCACCTGCACGGCCTCGGGCACGCTGTGCACCTCGGAGGTCGGGGCGTTGAAGATCATGTTTTCGGTACGTGGCCCGAGCACGCCGGCGACGAAGGTGGCCGCCATGTCCTTGGCGTAGATGGTCTGCAGCTTGCCGCGCTCGGGGCCACCGGGCCAGGGCGGGAAGACCGCCTTACGGCCCAGCGCGACGTCGCGGACGACGGCGTTGAGCAGGCCGGAGAGGCTCGTGAAACGGCCCAGCCCGTACGTGACGGCGGGCCGGATGACGTTGACGTCGAGCCCGCCCTCCCGGAACTTGCGAGCCACGATCTCACTGGCCAGCTTGCTGACCCCGTACGGGGTGGTCGGGCTGGGCGGATCGTCCTCGGTGGTCACCTTGCCGCCGTACATGGCGGCCGGTCCCATCACCGAGATCGTGCTGGCGATGCAGGTGCGTTCGACGTCGAGCGCGCGGGCCGCGTCGAGCACGGCTCCGGTGCCGATCGTGTTGACCTTGACCGACTTGGTCGGGTCGGTCAGCGACTCGGCGCTCAGGAACGCGGCCAGGTGCAGCACCCGGGTGACCCGGCGGCTGCGGATCAGCTGCAGCAGCAACGACAGGTCGGTGACGTCACCCGCGACGATCTCGACCTGATCGCGGTACGCCCCGAGGTTGCCCGGCTGCGGATAGAGGTCCAGCCCGACCACCTCGTGGCCCTGATCGATCAGCTGGGCCACGGTGACGGCGCCGATGACGCCGGTCGCGCCGGTGACCAGAATCGTGCTCATCCGGATTCCTCGCCTTCTTCGTCGTCGATGACCGGGGCGTACGCCAGTCGTACGGCCCGCATGTGCTCCTCCATCAGGGTTCGTGCCCCGGCCGAGTCACCGGCCGCGATCGCCGCCATCAGCTGCCGGTGCTCCTCGACCATGCGTGGCCAGAACGACGGCGCGATCAGGTTGCGATGCACCCGTTTGTTCAGCACGTCGTAGATCGGCAGGCTGACCGTCTGGATGAAACGGTTGCCGGCCAGCCCGAGGATCGCCTCGTGGAACCCACGGTCGAAGATCAGGATCTGCTCGTCGTCGAGGTCGGTGACGTCGTCGGGCAGGAAGCGGGACAGCGTCTCCACCGCGTCACCGGCCGACCGGCTGGCGGCCCAGCCGACGCTGGCGATCTCCATCGTCTCGCGGGCGTCGAAGAGGTCCTGCACCTCGACCGTCTCGTCGGTCCAGAGCGCGAAGGCCAGCATCAGATACTCCGACACGTCCTCAGAGCTGGGCCGGGTGACCACCGAGCCGCCGCTGTTGCCGGGCCGGGTCTCCACGATCCGCTGCGACGCCAGGATCCGCAGCGCCTCGCGGATCGTGCTGCGGCTGGTGCCGAAGTGCTCGGCCAGCTCGGGCTCGGTCGGCAGCCGGGTGCCGGTCGGGATGGTGCCGGCCATGATGTCCCGCTGCAGCTGATCGGCGACCTGCTCGTAGCCCCGCTTCACCCGGCGCGAACCCAGAGCGTCCGGCTTCACCCGTCCCGTGCCACTGCTGGTCATGATCCCCGGTTTCCTTTCAGCATGCCGACAAGAGGGCGCACCGACGGAAGCGACGAGAGGCCCGCGATCCCGGCGACCAGGGCGTCGCTGCTCGCGTCGTCCAGGATCCCGGCGGCCAGTCGACGGAACTTCTGATCGGCGACGCCCCGGATGTCGCCTTCTTCGGCTTCGTCCGCCGGTACATCGAACCGCACGGTACGGCCCCCGGTCGACACCACCGCGGCCAGCCCCTGAAGGTCACCCGATGCCCGTACCCGCACCCGGGAGGCCACCGCCAGCAGGCGCGGGTCGTCGAGCCGGGCGTACGCCTGCGGCCCGACGTCGCCGAACACGGTCGCCGCGGCCACCTGGTAGTACACGCTGAACTGAGCATCGACCACACTGGACGGCCGCAGTTTCAGTTCGGTCGCCTCGCCGACGATGGGCAGGCCGCGCTCGGACAGCTGCACCTCGATCGGCTCGTCGCCGTGCGGGTCGGGTTTCAGGTCGAGCACCGCGTCGATCGCGGCATGGGTGAACCGGCAGGACGGGTACGGCTTGAGACGGGTCGCGGCGGCGTACCAGTCGGTGCCGAGTCCCGCCGTCAGATGAGAGGGATCAGGGCTTTCCGCGTACGCATGGAGCAGTCCCCACCGGCCTTCGAGCGCCCGCTTCGCGCCCGGCATCCCCGCACCCGCCAGCACCGCCGAGCCGACCGCCCCGCGGGCCGCGATGCCCGGGTGCAACCGCTTGTTGAGCGCGCCCGACTCGAGATACTGCATCGACCCGGCCGCTTGGCTGGCGGCCAGCCCGATCGCGCTGTCCGTCTGCTCCGCGTCCAGCCCGAGCAGCACCGAGCAGGCCGCCGCACCGCCGATCACCCCGGCCACGCTGGTGATGTGGAAGCCGCGGTCATAGGTCGACTCCCCCAGCGCCGCCCCGACCCGCGCGCCCACCTCGTATCCGGCGATCAGCGCCCGCTCGACCGTCGCGCCCGGGCTGTCCAGGTGTTCGGCCAGGGCCAGCACGGCGGGCACGATCGGCGCGCCCGGGTGCAGCAGCCCGCGGTAGTTGGTGTCGTCGAAGTCGAGCCAGTGCGCGGCGGCGCCGTTCCACAGCGCCGCGGTGTCGGCCGGCCACGAACCGGCGACCCCGGCCACCGTGCACTCGCCGCCCAGCCCGGTGACCCTGGTGTGCGCGGCCCGCAGTTCGGCCAGTTGCGGGTCGGTGGCCGCCGCGAACAGCATCACGCCCAGCGTGTCCAGGGTCCCGGCCAGCACGACGTCCCGGACCTCGTCCGGCGCCGATGATTGAGCGGCCAGGCCGGCCAGATCGGCGGTGGTCACACGATCCCCCGGCGCGACAGTTCGGCGATCTGCTCGGGCGTCAGGCCGATCTCGGCCAGCACGCTCGCGGTGTGCTCGCCCACGGCCGGCGGGCCGAGACGGTTGACCGGCTCGAACCCGCTGATCAAGGGCGGGAAGTCGAACGTCTTGGTCGATCCGGCGGCCGATTCGACCGTACGGACCAGGCCGCGCTCGGCGACCCGCTCGTGCTCCATCGCCTCGCCGAACGAGTTGAGCGCCCCGGCCGGGATGCCGGCGGCCTGGAAGCGGGCCAGCCACTGCTCGCGGTCCTGCCGCTTGAACAGCGTCACGAGTTTGTCCTGCAGCTCGTCGCGGTTGGCCAGGCGCAGGTCGTTGGTGGCGTACTGCTCCTCGGAGAGCAGGAACTCGGCGTCGATCGTGGTGCAGAACCGCGACCACTGGGCCCAGCTGCCGGCGCCGGCCGCGATGATGAGCCAGCGTCCGTCGCCCGCCTCGTACGGCCCGTACGGGAACATGGTGTGGTGGTTGAGGCCGACCCGGCCCGGCTCACGCTGCTGATACCACCACATGTAGGGGAAGTAGCCGGTCCAGCTCATCACCGTGTCGAACAGCGGGATGTCGATGTCGATCGGGCCGGTGCGCCCGGACCGCTTCTCCAGCACGGCCAGCAGCATGGCGATGGTCGCGTACATCGAGCCGGACAGGTCGACCACCGACATCGACAGCTTGGCCGGGTTTTCCTCGGTGCCGTTGGTGCTGATCAGCCCGGCCTCGCCCTGGATGATGAGGTCGAGCGCGGGGCGACTCGCCGAGGCGCTGGTCTGCCCGAAACCGCTGATCCGGCAGAGGATCAGCTCGGGGTTGTGCTCGACCATCCGGTCGCGGGTCAGGCCCCACTCGTCGAGCGTGCCCGGCACGTAGTTCTCGATCAGAATCGTGGCCTTCCCGACCAGCGCCAGCAACGCGTCCTGACCCTCGGGCGACTTGAGGTTGAGCGTCAGGCTCTCCTTGCCCGGGTTGACCCAGGCGTGCCCGCTCGACATGCCGTTCACGTTGGTGTCCCAGTCCCGGATGATCTCGCCGGTGCCGGGCCGCTCGACCTTGATGACCCGCGCCCCCATCTGGGCCAGCAGCCGGGTCGAGAACGGGCCGGACACCCCCTGCGAGAGGTCGAGCACGGTCACGCCGTCGAGGCCGCTCATGATGACTCCTTCCCGGCGCCGGCCGGTCGCCGGCGGACCACGATCCGGCGGGTTCCGGTGGCGACCGTTGTGTCGGTGCCCTTCCACCCGCGGAAGCGGTAGGTCAGCGTGCCTGCGCCCGGCTCGTCGTCGAGCCCGGTCAGCTCGAGCACCTCGCTCTCGGCCCAGAGGGTGTCGCCCTGGAACACCGGGGCGGTGAGCCGGATGTCGTCGTACCCGAGTTCCCGTACGGTCTGTTCGGCCAGGTCCTCGCTGGTCATCCCGACCACCAGGGCGAGGGTGGCGCCGCCCATCACGAGGCGTTCGGGAAAGATGCCGTCGAGCATCCCGGTCGCGTACTCCAGGTTGAAGTGCGCCTGGGCGGTGTTGAGGGTGCGCAGCGTCCAGCGCATGTTGTCCTCGTTGGTCACCGTCCGGCCGCGGATGTGCCGCAGCCGCTGCCCGACGGTGAAGTCCTCGAAGTAGTTGCCGCGCCCGGTCAGATCAACGTGCCGCATCGAGCAGCCTCCTCGCGATGACCTCACGCTGGATGTCGCTGGTGCCCTCGCCGATCGGCAACAGCCCGGAGTCGCGCCAGTGCCGGTTGACGTCCGCCTCGATCGCGTAGCCGGCCCCGCCGTGCAGGTAGAGCGCGTCCCAGGCGACCTTGTGGGCCATCTCGGCGGCGAACAGCTTGGCCATGCCGGCTTCGAGGTCGACCCGGCGGCCGCTGTCGAAGCCGCGGGCCGCCATCAGCCCCAGCGCCCGGGCCGCCTCGATCTGGGTCGCCATGTCGGCCAGCCGGAACCGGACGGCCTGGAACCGGTCGAGGCTCTGCCCGAACTGCTCGCGCTCGGCGGTGTGCCGCTTGGCCGACTCGTACGCGGCCCGGGCCAGCCCGATGCAGCGGAAGGCGAACGTGATGCGGGCCGACTCGTAGCCCTTCATCAGCTGCCGGAAGCCCTGCCCCTCGACCCCGCCGACCAGGTTGGCCACCGGCACCCGATGGTCGGAGAAGTACAGGCTGTACGAGTGCATGCCGTGGTAGCCGGCGGTCGGCAGGTGGGTGCCGGTCAGCGTGGGCGGCACGAACTGCTCGCCCGGCTCCTTCTCGACCATCAGCAGGCTGATGCCGTGGTGCTTGGACTCGTCGCTGGTCCGGACGTAGGTGAACAGCACCCCGGCCCGGTCGGCGTTGGTGGTCCACTGCTTGGACCCGTTGAGGACGTAGTGGTCGCCGTCGCGGACGGCCCGGGTCTTGATGTTGGCCGCGTCCGATCCGGCCTCGGGCTCGGTGCCGGACGACGACGACTGCAGCTCGCCGCTGGCCAGGCCGGGCAGGAACCGCTGTTTCTGCTCCTCGGTGCCGGAGCGGGCCAGCAGCTCCCCGCAGACCGAGTTGCGGTGGATGACGCTGCCGAAGGTGAGCCCGGCCGCGGCCAGCTCCTCGGTCACGACGCACATGCTGGTCAGGTCCTGGCCCAGGCCGCCGTAGGCCTCGGGCAGGGTCAGGCCGAAGAAGCCGAGCCGGCCCATCTCGGCCATGATCTCGTCGGGGATCCGGCCGTCGGCCAGGTCGATCTTCGTGCCGACGCCGTCGAGCCGCTTGGTCGCGAACTCGCGGGCCATCTCGCGGAACTCGAGGTGATGCTCCTCGAGCACTGACTCATTGGACATTGCCACTCCCCTCGCGGGTCAGGGCGAGGTTGGCGCGCCGGTAGCGCACGACGCACTCGCCGTCCTGGCGGTGGCCGGCCGACTCCCACTCGACGATGCCCCAGCCGGGGCGCGACTTGGACAGCCGCCGGTCGAGCACGACCGACTCGCACGTGAGGGTGTCGCCGGGATAGACCGGCTGCAGGAAGGTGACGCCGGTGAGGTTGAGGAACGGGCCGCCGGCCTCCGACAGGTCCTCCACGCTGAGGCCCAGGCAGATGTTGTAGACGAGCAGGCCGGGCGCGACCACGTCCGGATGCCCGTGCGCCCGCGCGTACTCGACGTTGAAGTGCAGCGGGTTGTACTGGTTGGTCATGGTGGCGAAGTCGATGACGTCGTGCCGGGTCAGCGTGCGGCCCCAGTGGTGCACGAAGCGCCGGCCCGGCTCGTGGTCGTCGTAGTAGGTGCCGCGCATGACGGTTCTCGGCTCGGTCACGTCGGTCATCGGTCTCCCCCGTCCAGCCAGTCGGCGGCGAACGCGGCGTCGCCGCCGTTCGCGGTGAACTTGGTGATCAGCGCGGCCCGGTCGAGCGGGTTCTCGACGGTGCCGCGGCTGTGCTCGACGCGGGCCCGGCGCACGGTCCCGTCGGTCAGGTGGACGGCGACCTCACCCGGGAAGCTCTTCGGATAGTCCGAACGCGGGTCGGGCACCGTGTCGACCTTGGTGCTCCAGGCCAGCACGGCCGGGTCGTCGAGGCCGTCGTAGAAGCGGCGCAGCGTCACGTCGCCGTCGGCGAAGGCCACCCCGGTCACGTACTGGACGCTGAACAGCGCGTCGTACGCGTTCCGCGGCGCCCGCCGCATCGCGACCGGCTCGACCACCATCTCGAACAGCGACTCGTGCAGCAGCACCTCGATCCGCTCGACCCGGTCGGGCGATCCCACCTCGTCGCGCAGGGCGATCGCGGCGTCGGCGCACGCGTGCAGGAAGTGGCAGCACGGGTACGGCTTGAGGGCCAGGTCGAGCAGGTCCCACCGGGTGCCGAACCCGTCCATCACCTGGTCGGGATCGATGAGCTGCTCGGTGTGGCTGCGGAACAGCCCCAGCGGCCCCTCGAACACGGCCGGCGGACCGGCGAACCCGGCCTGGGCCAGGGTGACCGCGGTGATGCCGGACGAGGCGGCCCAGCCCGGGTGCAGCCGCTTGAGCCACGATCCCTTGATCTCCAGGATTCCCGCCGCCATGCTGCCGCTCAGGCCGAGCGCGTTGGCCAGCACATCGGCCGGCACACCGCGCAGCCGGGCCGCGACACAGGCGGCCGCGAAAGCGCCGATCACCCCCGTCGGGTGGAAGCCGCGCGAGTGGAACGCCCCGGGCGCGGCCAGCGACAACCGGCAACCCACTTCCAGACCGAGCGCGTACGCGTCCAGGATCTGTCCCCGGCTCGCCCCGACCGACTCGCCCACGGCGAGCGCGGCGGCCAGGGCCGGAGCCGTCGCGTGGTAGATGCCGGCGATGTGGGTGTCGTCGAAGTCGAGCCCGTGGATCATCGTGCCGTTGACCAGCGCCGCGCGCTCGGGGCTGAACGTCCGGCCGCTGTTGAGCCCGGTGGCGGCCGGCCCGCTCGGCGGTGACGGTTCCAGGGCCGCGGCACCGTCCACGATGGCCTTCGCGAACGGGAAACCGGCCGCGGCCCTCGCGGTGCCCAGCGCGTCCAGCGAATGCTCACGGGCCTTACGCCGTACGGAATCCGGAAGCTCTTGATCTTCCAATACCGCGGCGCTGATCCGCGCGGCCAGGGTGTCCGCGCTCATACGTACCACGTCGAACGGCCGCCGTCGGAGACCAGCAGCTGACCCGTCATGTAGCCCGACGCCTCGCTGAGCAGGAACATCACCGGACCGGCCATCTCGGCGGCGTCGGCCACCCGGTCGAGCGGCGTCGACTCGCGGGCCCCGGCGAAGAACTCGTCAGTGGCCGTCTCGCTGCCCGCGACCGCGAACGCCATCGGCGACTTGTGCAGGCCCGGGGCGACACAGTTGACACGGACGCCGTGCTTGCCGACCTCGGACGCCAGCGTGGTGGTCAGCCCGATGACGGCGGACTTGCTCACCGCGTACGCGTGGGTGGGGAACTGCCGCCGGCCCATGAACCCGTTGAGCGAGCTGATGTTGACGATGCTGCCCTTCCTGGCCGGCATCATCCGGCGCAGCGCCTCCTGGCAGTTCCAGAAGGTGCCGTTGAGGTTCACGTCGAGCACTCGGGTCCACTCGTCGGGCTGCATGTCGAGCACGCTCTCCGGGCTCGAGTTCATGGCCGCGAAGTTGACCAGCAGCGACACCGGGCCGAGCTCGCGGTCGACGGTCGCGTAGGCGTCCCGTACGGCTTCGGCCGAGCCGACGTCGGTCGGAACGGCCAGGAAGCCGTCGGCGTCCTTGAGGCTCTCGGCCCGGTCGAGTCCGGCCACCTTGACGCCCTTGGCGGTGAGCTGGGCGACCAGAGCCTGACCCATCGCGCCGCCGGCGCCGGTGACGACCGCTACCTGTCCGGCCCATTCGGTTTCCGGCATGTCTTCTCCTCCCAGGAGGCGGGGCGGACGAGCCGTCCGCCCCGCGGTCGTCGTCAGGGTGCGGTCGGCAGCGGCCGAGCGTCCTGCACGACGTTCCAGCCACCGTCCTTCTTCCACTGGACCATGAAGGCGGCGTTGTTCCCGAGGTGCTCCTCGGGCGTGTACGTGATCTCGCCGTTGACGCCGATCCGCTTGGTGCCGATGGCCTCGAACGCCTTGATCAGGTTCTCCTGGCTGACCTCGCCGTTGTTGTCGGTCATCGCCTTGAACGCCTCGACGAAGATCTGGCACGAGGCGTACCCGTTGATCGACTGGATGTCGGCGTTGGTGTCGGGCGCGAACTTCTTCATGTCGTCGCGGAACTTGACCGCGGCCGGGTCGTCGGAGAAGAACGGCACCAGATAGGACTGGAAGTAGACGCCGTCCATCGCGGCCGGGTCCAGCTTGACCACGGCGTCGCTGGCCACGTAGTAGCCCGACACCCACGGCACGTTGACGCCGCTGGCCATCAGGGCCGCCTTGACCTTCACCAGGGCGGTCGGGCCGGCGTGGTTGATCACGACGTCCGGCTTGGCGTTCTTGAGCGCGATCGCCATCGGTGTGAAGTCGGAGTCGTCGGGCGCGGTCGGCACCTCGACGACCAGTTCCCCACCCTTCGATTTCACGTACGCGGCCAGGGTCTTCTGCACGTCCTGCCCGATGCCGCTGTTCTCGTACATCAGCGCGATCCGCTTGCCCTTGAGCTCGCCCATCGCGTAGTCGGCCAGGTGGTACCCGAGGCGGCTGTAGGCCGGGATCATCGGGAACACGTTCTTGATGTCCTTGCCGAGCAGGCTGTCGCCGGACATGCCGGGCTGGTACGGCATCGACTTGCCCTGGATGTACGGCATCACCGACTGGTTCGACGAGGTGCCCGGGCCCCAGACGATGGAGAACATCTGGCCGCCCTCGACCTGGTTCTTGGTCTCCTGCAGGGCCCGGGTGGGCACACCGGCGGTGTCGTTGAGCTTGATGTTGAACTTCCAGCCGTTGACGCCGCCGGCGTCGTTGGCCGACGCGATGCAGGTCTCGGCGCCGCGGCCGGCGGCGGCCTGGCCGGCGAACGCGCCCGAGGCGATCGTCCAGCCGCCGACGTTGACGGTCTTCTTGGCGGTGTCGACGCCGGGGGCGCCGCCGCTGGCGGCCTCGTCGGCGCCGCCGCAGCCCGCGGCGACCATGACCAGCGCGGCCCCGATTGCTATTTTAGGAAAAATGTCCGTTTTAGTGGGCATGTTGATCTCCAGGACGTCTCTTCGAACGAGCTACGCGGCGCTGTCGACCAGCGGCTTCGCGGGGGACGGCGGGACGGTCGCGTCGGTCCGGCCCTTGCGCTTGCGGCGCAGGCGGGGCAGGACGTCGAGCGCGGACAGGTCCCGCGGCAGCAGGAACAGGGAGGCGATGACGACGGCGCCGAAGATGGCCATCGACAGCTCCTCGGAGCTGCGGAAGGCGACCGGCACCAGGATGACGAGCGCGGATCCCCAGAACGACCCGGTGATGGATCCACCGACGACCGCGGCGACGAAGAAGTACATCGCGAGGTCGAACGTGAACGACTCGGGTGCGACGCCGCCGGCCTGGAACGCCTCCAGGGATCCGGCGAGGGCGCCCAGCCCGCAGCCGATGGTGATGACTCCCACCCGCCAGACGGTGGGCGAGATACCGATGGCGACGCCGGCCCGTGGTGAGTCACTGGCCAGCGTCATCCGCCAGCCGAAGCGCGAGTTGCGCAGGGCGATCAGCCCCACGAACACGACCAGGGCGAAGATGGCGACGAAGGTGTACATCTGACTGGAGGTGAGCTGCAGCCCACCGAAGCTGGGGGCACTGAGGATGCGGCCGTTGGCGCCGCCGGTGAGCTCGCCCCAGTTCTGGGCCAGCTCCGGCAGGGCCAGCGCGAGCGCCAGCGTCATGGCCGCGAAGTACGGGCCCTGCAGCCGCGCCGAGCCGATCGAGATGATCGCCGCGATGACCAGGCCGGCCCCGAACGCGATCAGCATGCCCAGCCACCACTTGCTGCCGTCCATGTCGACGACGATCGCGGTGGCGTACGCGCCCAGACCGACGAAGGCACTCTGGGCCAGCGACATCTGCTTGGTGTAGTTGATGATCAGCGCGACGCCGGCCACCGCGATGAACGTGATCAGCCAGGTGCCGAGGCTGAGCCGCCACGACGAGCCCAGGATGAGCGGGGCGAACAGCACCAGCACGACCAGCACGAGTTGCAGGACGGCGTGTGCCGGGCGGCCCCGCAGCCGGCTGCCCCGGCCGGCCAGCGCCGACTTCAGGCGGGCGGCCAGGCGGCCGCTGCGCTCCCCCTCGGCCGCGGCCGAATCGTGTTCGGTCTCGGCCTTGCCGAAGATGCCGTGCGGCCGGATCCAGAGGAACAGGATGACCACCACGTACAGGATGACGTTGCGGTACTGCAGCGAGATGTAGGTACCGGCGATGTTCAGCGTGAGCGCCACCGCGAGGCCGCCGACCGCCGCGCCGAACAGCGACGAGAAGCCACCGATCACGGCCGCGGCGAACGCGGTGATCAGGATCGAGTTCATGCTGCCCGGGCTCAGGTAGAGCAGCGGTGCGATGAGCGCGCCGGCCAGACCGCCGAGACCGCCGCCGAGCGCCCACGAGGACGACCGGATCCGGTTCACGTTGATGCCGGTGAGCCGGGCCGCGACCGGGTCCTCGAAGGTGGACCGCAGCTTGAGGCCGATCTCCGACTTGAGCAGCACCACGGTGAGCACGGCGCCGACCACGAGCGCGACGCCGACCACGGTCAGGCCGTAGTAGGTCATCCGCAGGCCGCCGAGGCCGAAGCTGGCGTTGTCCCACGGCACCGGGATGGCCCGCTCGTCGTAGCGCCAGGTGCGGATGATGACGTACTCGAGGATCATCGCGACGCCGAAGGTGGCGATCACCAGTTCCAGGGCCGACCGCTGGTAGAGCCGCGACAGCAGCAGCTTCTCCATCAGGTAGCCGAGCGCAGCGCCGAGCAGGACGGCGGTCACCACGCCGAGCAGGAACGGCATGCCCCAGATGACGGTGACCTGGTAGGCCACGTAGCCGCACAGGCCGGAGAGGATGCCGTGCGCGAAGTTGAAGACACGGGTGGTCTTGTAGACCATGACGACGCCGAGCGCGGTCAGCGCGTAGATGGCCCCGGTGACCAGCGAGTTGATGATCACGAGCCCCATGTGGTCACCTCGCTCTTCTCCATCGGGTCGGTTTTCTCCATCGGCGAGAACAGCAGATCGGTCTCGTCGCGCCGGGCGATGTTCCAGGCCGGGTCGAGCGGCACGTACGCCTTCGGGTCCTCGCGCCGCACCCACTCGTAGACCACGTTGCGCTGGAGGATCTTCCAGCCGGTGTCCGGACGGTGCTCGAACGTGTCGACGTACCGCGCGGCGATGGTCAGCCACGACTCCTCGCCGCCGCCGAACGGGTCGTCGCCGCCGGCCGCCACGTTCTGGTAGGTCAGGCAGTACGTCTCGACGCGCGCCCGCTTGCCGTCGTCGCTGGGCCGGATCGCCACGTTGCCCAGGAAGTGCATGGACGACTTGACGTTGCGGTGCCGGTTCTTCACCCACGCGACAAAGCCGTCGGCGTCCCCCACGTACGGGCCGTGGGAGTCGATCGCATCGTCGTGGTAGCAGGAGCGCAGCAGGTCGTACTGCTTGCGGTCGACACCCTGGCAGTAGCGGGTGAGGATCTCGTGGATCTCGTTCATGCCGTCTTCTCCTTGACCGGGAACATCTTGGCCACCCGGTCGAGGGCCACCTGCGAGACGTTGATGCCTTGGACGCGGATGTCGTTCACGCCGTCGATCTGGGTCATCCGGGTGCGCAGCACGGCCGCATAGGTCCACGGGGCCAGCTGGCAGCACGCGCAGGCGCCCAGCAGCTCCAGGTCGACGATGCCGGCCTCCGCGTCGACGGCCGCGATCCGCGCCTCACCGCCGTGGATGTGCAGCAGTGGGCGGATCTGCTCGTTGAGCACGGCCAGGCTGCGCTCGTACAACGTCTCGTCGGGGGTCATTTCGCGTACCTCGCCGGGATCTCGATGTCCAGCAGCCGGGCCAGGTTGCGACCCATGATCATTTCCTGCATCTCGCGGGTGATCTGCGGGTGTGCGTAGCCGTCCAGCTGGTGCGGTGGAATCTCCGTACTCAGGAAGAGGTCGATGAGCGGCTGGGCGGCCGGCCACAGCGGCACCTCGGAACCCCACAGCAGCTTCTCGGGACCGCAGGCGAACAGGGCCTCGCCCAGGTTCATCAGCGTCGGCACCGGGCGCAGGGCCAGATAGTTGATCCAGCTCGACAGCGACAGATAGACGTTCGGGAAACGGCGCCCGATGTCGATCGTCTCGGCCTGGTACGGGATGCCGAGGTGGTGGATCACAAAGTTGATCTCGGGGAAGTCGATGGCCGGGATCTGGATGTCGTTCGGCCGCAGCGACTCGATCGGCTCCATGCCCAGCGGCAGCCCCTTGTGGAACTGGATCATCGTGACGCCCAGGTCGAGGGCCCGCTTGTAGAGCGGGTAGGCCAGGTCGCGGTCGTCGGCGCGCCACGAGGTGCGGGCCGAGTGGCCGTTGTAGAGCTTGAACGACCGGGCGCCCATCTGCTCGACCTGGTAGGTCATCGACTCCAGGGCCGTCCGCAGCCCCTGGTAGACCGGATCGACGGCGCCGCAGAAGATGACCCGCTCGGGGTCCAGCTTCATCAGCTCGTACTGCCGCTCGACGCCGGCCAGGCCGTCCTTCCAGTAGTCGTAGAGCGGCACGGCCTGCGCCATCGCCATGTCGGTGGTCGACTCGTCGAAGATGATCCGGTGGATGTCCTCTACCGACCATGCCCGGGCGAAGTTCGCGTAGCTGCCGAAGCGTAGGTCGGGCGGGAAAGTCTTGGTGCTGCCGGTGTAGATGTTCCGGTTCGCGCACTCGGCGAGATCGTCGATCAGGTTCGACGGATCGAAGTTATGGACGTGCACCACGTTGTCGAAGATGAACATGTCGCGGCCCAGGCCCGTGGCCTCCCGCATCTCCGCGGTCATCGGCACCGCTCCTTCGCTCGTTGCTCGATCACTCCGGATGTGACGTGCTTCTGTGATGTGGACCTCACTGTTGCACCGGCGTTTCCAGAGTGTCAATAGTCTGAAAGCTCGAAGGTCTGATTTTTGAAAGGTTGCCGCCATGAGTGCTGACCGAGCCCGCCGCACCTGCCTGACCGTGCCCGGGGACAACACCCGAATGTTGGATAAATCCGCAGGTAGAGGTGCGGATGAGGTGATCTACGACCTGGAGGACTCGGTCGTCCCGGCCCAGAAGTCGGCCGCCCGCGGAACGGTCATCGATTTCCTGAAGGCGGCGCCAACCTTCGACGGTGTCCGTTCTGTCCGGATCAACGGTGTTGACACCGCGTGGGCGCACCGTGACGTTGTGGAGATCGTCGCGGCGGCCGGACTCCACTTCGACACGATCGTTCTGCCCAAGGTCGAACACCCCGGCGCGATCCACTGGCTCGACCTGCTGCTGTCCCAGCTCGAGGCCGAGAACGACCTGCCGCGCGGCCGCATCGGCATCGAGGCCCAGATCGAAGGCCCCGGCGGCATGCTCCGTCTCGAGGCGATCGCCCAGGCCTCGCCCCGCCTGCAGGCCCTGATCTTCGGACCCGGTGACTTCATGGCCGCGATGCGCCTGCCCGATTTTGATCTCTCGGTCACGCCCGATGCCCTGGACGCCCTGGACCTGTGCCGCTGGCAGATCGCGATGACCTGCCGCCTGCACGGCCTGGCCGCCATCGACGGCCCGTACCCCCAGATCAGCGACATCGAGGGGTGCCGCCGCTCGGCCGACCGGGCCCGCCGCCTCGGCTACGACGGCAAATGGGTGCTGCACCCGGCCCAGGTGACGGCGGTCAACGACGTCTTCCGCCCCAGTCCCGAAGCCCTCACCCGGGCCCGGGCCATCATCGCCGCCCTGGACAACCAGGACGCCAGCGCCGCCGGCGGAGCCCTCATGCTCGGCGACCAGATGATCGACGAAGCCACCCGCCGCTGGGCCCTCTCCGTCGTCGCCGGCGACCGTCCGCTTCGCGAATCGTGAGCGCGGCAAGCTTGCGCGCGTTGATTTTCCCCTTCGCCGAGGGTGGGAGCCATCCGATCCTCGGCGCAAGGAGATACATCATGACCCACACGCAGCGGCCGGCCCCTCGAACGTCAGCCGGAAAAGGATTTCTGAGGCGGACCCTCGGCGGCGGCCTGGCGATGGCGGCCCTGCTGATCGGATTCGTCGTCTTCGCCGTTCCGCAGCCGGCGATGGCCGCCACGCAGACCATCTGCACCGACTTCACCAACGCCAAGGTCTGGCAGACCCGGACGTCGTGGGCCCGGATCCGCGAGCGCGCCTGCCTGGAGTACTCGGGAGCACAGGTCCGGCCGCGCACCCAGGTCCAGGTCGACTGGCCGGCCGACTGCACTCTCAGCATCGGGGTGCCGCCGTCGGTCACCGGTGGCTGCCCGTCATCGCGGCTGACGAAGTCGCCGGACCTCCTCTTCCGCCTGCTCGACATTCAGCAGGGCTGGAAGGTCGGAACCGCGAACCGCGTCAACGGCACCTGCCGCATCCAGTCGTGGAACGTGGGCCGGCTGCAGCAGTCCACATTCACCAAGACGTGCGTCGGCAGCTGGGTGCCGCGCAAGCGGTTGGTCGAGTACCGCGTCTTCGTCAACGTCACCGCCGACGTCTGGGCCGACGGGGACGGCCTGAAGTCGCTCAACGAGATCACCGCATCCTGGCACTGGGCGTAGCTCGGCACCGGGCCGTCGGCAAAAGGTCCCGCGCGATCCACCGCCGCCCAAGGTCACGGGTGGCGGTGGATCGCCGCTCGGTCGAAAGTCACCGGCCCAGCCCGGCACAGACGACGAGGGTCAAGATGGGCAGGACGACAAGGGCGAGAAAGATCCAGATGCAGCAGCCGCCCCCGCCACCGGAGAAGTGCGACCACGGGGTCCGGCTACCGTGGCGAGCCCAGTCGGCATATTGTTCGGCGCGTTCGCGTTCGGTCGGCATGGTCTCGGTCTCCCGGGGTGTCGTTCGCCTCTGTCGCTGACTCGAGAGAGGTTCACCGCCACCACGGGCCACACCGCGATCCGGTTCAGAGGTTCAGGAAGCGTGACGCCGGCGGGGCGGACAGCCGGCCCGAGCCGAGCCAGGTCGCCGGGCGGTTTCAGCCGAACAGGGCCGTCGCGATCCGGGTGACGTGGCGGCCCTGGAAATCGGCCATGCCCAGCTCCAGCTCGCTCGGCCTGCGCTCGCCCGTCATGTTGCCGAACCGGGTGCCGGTGCCGAAGATGAGCGCGTCGTAGTCGGCCAGCTCGGCCGGGTCCGCGATCGGGGCGGGCTGGTCGCTCCGGCCGCCGATCGCGGCGAACGCCTCGGGTGACATCGTCTCGGGGACCCGCTTCAGCGTCACCGAGGCTCCGGCCACGCCGCTCGCGCCCTCGGCCACGGCGTGGGCCATGGTCTCGATGTGTCCGTAGATGCTGTGGTAGAGCACCAGAACTCTGGCCATGGGTCGGTCCTCTCGTTGTCAGACGGTGGCGGGTGTGTGGTCGCCCTGGAGTTGACGGAGGAAGTGCCGGCAGGCGTCGACGTCGATCTCGTCCGCCCGCCAGGCGACGTGGCCGTCCGGGCGAATCACGTAGAGCGCTTGCGCGTCCGGATGGGTCAGGCCGTAGCGGTCGAAGACCTCCACCGTCTCGACGTTCTCGACCCGTTCGTCGCGGCGGCACGCCACCCGGGCGATCACGTGGGCGGTGCCGCCGAGTGCACCCAGCCGGGCGATCAGGTCGGTCGTGGTGGCGTCGTCGAGCGGTTTGCGGGACAACGCCACCACATGCATGCGGTAACCGGTCAGCATGTCGAACATGGTGCGGCCGCTGCCGATGCGGGCGTCCGGCGCGCGCTGACCGGCGTGCGGCCCGCGCAGCGAGTAGAGCAGCTCGTTGACGACGAACGGGCTCGGCGGGTAGGCCGCATCGATCTGGGAGAGCCGCCGGAACGCCTTGCGGTGCGGCAGCGGCGCCGCCGACATCCGGCCGATCAGGAACGGCGCGAACCTGTCCCGCAGCCGGCCTCGCAGGCCGGGCAGGTCGGCGGCGACCCGGTAGAGCCGGTCGGTGAAGCGCAGCAACTGCACCCCGACGGGATGACGTTCGTCGTGATAGCTGTCCAGCAGTGCTTCATTTCCTCCCGTACGAAGGACGGCCGCCAGCTTCCAGGCCAGGTTGGCCGCGTCCTGCAGTCCGGTGTTCATGCCCTGCCCACCAGCCGGCGAATGGATGTGCGCGGCGTCGCCCACGAGGAACCCGCGTCCGGCCCGGTACTGGTCGGTCTGCCGGATGGACGCCCGATACCGCGTCGTCCACACCGGATTGCCGAGCGTCACCGGCACCCGCATCGCCCGCCGAAGCTCCGCCTGGAGCTCGTCCAGGGCCAGCGGGCCGTCGCCGCCGCTCAGGTCGGTCGTCATCACTCGTGAACAGGTGGCGCCGTCCAACGGCAGGAACAGCCCGATCCGGTCGCCGTTCATGAAGATGCGGAACCGGGTGTGGTCGAACGGCCACTCCACCCGGCAGTCGGCGAGCAGGAACCGCTGCGCGTACCCGTCACCGTCGAAGCTCAGGCCCAGCTGCTTGCGGACCGTGCTGTGGGCGCCGTCCGCACCGACCACGTAGCGGCAGGTGACCTCTTCGCCGCCGAGCCGGGCGTGGACCCGCGTTTCGTCCTGGGTCAGCGATTCGAGACGGGTGTTCCATTCCACCGCGAGGCCGTGCCGGGCCAGGTCGCCGAGCAGCACCTGCTCGACCTCGTTCTGCGGGGCCATGAGAATGAACGGGTACGGCGTGTCACCGGCCTGGGCCCGGTCGAAGTCGAGTCCGCCCACCGGCCGGCCCTTGATGTGGAACGTGATGCCGGTGTTGACCACCCCGTGGGCCAGCAGTTCGCCGGCCAGTCCCAGTGAGCGGAACAGCTCGATGGTGCGGGCCTGGACGGCGAACGCCCGCGACTCGGTGGCCGGGCCGGCGCCGTCGTCGATCAGACGCACCGTCACGCCCTGCCGCAGCAGCAGCGCGGCCGTCATCAGCCCGCTCGGCCCGGCTCCGACCACCAGAACCTCACAGTCCACGGGAACGGCCGGGACCGAGGGTGTGGCTGCGGTCGGGGACGGCGCTGACGGCGTACGGGAACGCACCTGGTCCTTGCCGATGCCGTCGAGGATTCTTCGCAGGCCCGTGGTGCCCGGACGGGCGTGGACGCGCGGCAGCGGACGTCCCCGGACCGCCGCCCCGATGCGACGTCCGAACGCCAGGAGCAGGGCGGCCACGGCCAGCACGACGAGACCCACCGGTCAGCCCGCCCCGCCCGGCAACGGGCTGGACATCCGCAGGAACTGCTGCCGCAGCGGCCCCTCGACGTGCGGCCCGATGCCGGCGATGAAGGCCCGCGTGTACGCCTGGGCCAGGTGCTTCTCGAGATGCTGCTTGGATCGGAACATCTCATAGATGACGAACAGGCCGCGGTCGGCGCGGTCGCGGTGCACGTGGAACTCGAGAGCGCCGTCCTCGGCCCGCAACGGCTCCACGAGGGACAGGATCAGCCTTTCCACCTCGTCCTCGTGGCCGGGCCTGGCCCGCGCGAAGCCCAGATGCGTGTAGGGACCGGTTTCGTCCTCGTCCGGCTCCGGGAGCACGGGACGTCCTTCGGTCATGGCGCCTCCTTCGACGGTCGTGTCCGGCGGTGACAGTCTGGTTTCCGCCCGGCGCCGAAGCCGAGGCCCAGTCCCGCTGAGCGGTACGGCCGGGTGGATCGCCGGATCGGCTCCGGCGGTGATAACAAGGACGCATGGAGCGGAGCCGGCGGTTGTGCTGGGGCGTCGACGTGAGCGGCTTCAGCGCTCTGGCCGTACCGGATCAGGAACGGACCGTGCGGCAGTTGCGGGCGATCACCGAGCCGATCCGGCGGGCGCTCGCCGTCGGTGACCGGGAGCCGTTGTGGCAGACCACCGGGGACGGTGAGCTGGTGGTGCTGCCGACCGGGACCGACGAGCCGGAGGCGGTCGCGGCCGTCCTCGGGCGGTTCGCCTCCGCGCTCGCCGGTGTGACGCCGCGACTGCGTGTCCGGCTCGCACTCGATCAGGGCATCGTCCACGACACGGCCGGAGGGCTGGTCGCAGATGCGATCAACCGGATGCGGCGGATGCTGGACAGCGCCGAGTTGCACGCCGTGCTCGACGACGACCCGGCCGCCGACCTGGCCGTGGCCGTCTCCGACGAGATCCATCAGTCGGTCGTGAAGCAGGGCTATCCGGCCGTGCCGGGGCGGTTCCGGCCGGCCCGGGTGATCGATTCGCGACACGGCGCGGAGATCGACGTGTGGATGTGCGGGTTGCCGGAGCGCGGCAACCCACGGCTGGTCACCGATCCCGGTGCGTTCGGCGCGTTGCAGTCGTTCGACGTGGACTGATCGGGGTCGGCCGAACGGCTCTTTGTGCCGAGACACCGTCGGACGATCGGATTTGATGTTCGCCGGGGCGACAGAATCCGGGCATGGCCGAAGCCCGTACCGTCCAGATCATCCGGCAGATCCGGGCCAGTCCCGCCTTCCGCCAGGTGTCGCCGCCGCACACCGCGGTGAGCTGGCCGGTCGCGGTGCGGCACCGACCGGCCTGGGACGGTGCACCGGCCGCGGTCTTCCTCCGGGCGCTGCTGTTCGGCTTCCGTGACCGGCCGGGTGGGGGCGCCGACCTGTACCCGCCGTTCGCGGTCGTCACTGTGCATTGGCCCACCGGCCGGATCGCCGAGCTCACCGAGGTCCGCTACGCGCGGGTGTGGCCGCACGCGGGCCGGCGCCCGATCGGCCGGTTCCCGCACGACGGGCTGGCCCCGACCATGACCGCCTACCGCGCCGACCGGGACCGGCTGTTCGGCCACTACGACACCGTCTTCGGCAGCCTCGGCGACGGACCCGCCCTCGACGACGGTACGGCCGGGGAGTTCGCGGAGCTGTTGCGCCGGATGGCCGAGCCGGAACTGCTGCCGTTCTACCGGGCGATCGGTCCCGGCTTCACCCAACGATTCCTCGGGGGCGACCGTGGATGATCATGACTGGACCGACCACGACGCCGGCGACGACGGCCACGACGCCTTCGATGACCACGACGCCTTCGACGATCATGACGATCACGACGACGATCACGAGGATGCCGGCGACTGGCATCCGGCACCGGTCGGGCACACCTACGCCCAACTCCCGGAGCACTCCGAACTGAGCGGGTCGAGCGCCGCCGCGGTCGACGACGTGCGGTTCGGGATCGCGCTGCGCCAGGACGGCTTGTCCGAGGACGGCAACCCGGTCTCCTGGTCGACCGGCTGGAACGAGTACTACGACGAGGTCACCGGCGAGCCGGTGACACCCCGCTGACCGGAGGAAACGTGAGCGACTTCGACGCGTTGCGTGCCGACCTTCTGACCCTGATATCGCAGCTCAGCGACGCCGCCGGGGACGCTCCCGAGACCCGGGAGCGGCTCGGCCGGGCGGCCGGGCGCCTGCGCGACGGCCGGCTCACCGTGCTGGTCTGCGGCGAGTTCAAGCGCGGCAAGTCCAGCCTGATCAACGCCCTGCTCGGCGAGACCGAGCCGCTGATGCCGGTGGACACGGTCTACACCACCAACGCCATCATCACGGCCTCGTACGGCGAGCGGCTGCACATCGTCGCCCACCTCGACACCGGCGGCGACGGCGACGGCCTGACCCGGCGCGAGCTGACCCGCTCGGAACTGGTCCGGTTCGCCGCCGAGACCGAGAACGCGGGGAACAAGCAGCGCACCCGCCTGGTCGAGATCACCCTGCCGAACCCCCGCCTGGCCTCGGGGCTGACGTTCGTCGACACCCCGGGCGTCGGCGGTGCTCTCGAGGCACACACCGCCACCACGATGGGCTACCTCACCCAGGCCGACGCGGTGCTGTTCGTCGGCGACACCACGCAGATCTTCCAGCACAGCGAACTCACCTTCCTGCGCACGGCCCTGGACGCGGCCGAGGCGGCCGGCGACGCCGACGCCGTGGTCTTCGTCCTCACCCATCGCGACCTCGGCAGCGACCACGCCGAGGCATACGCGAACAACCGCGCCAAGCTCGCCGCCCTGACCGGCGTACCGGCAGAAGATCTTCCCCTGGTCGTGGTCTCCTCCACGGCCTATCAGAACTATCTGCTCGACGGCGACCCGGAAGACCTGGAGATGAGCAACTTCCCGGCGCTCGAGTCGGTGCTCTGGGGCGCGCTGGCCCGGCGCCGCATCCGGTCCCTGCTCGGCGGCGGTGCCGGGGAGGCCGCCGACGCCGCCGCCGCGCTGCTGCGCCCGGTCGTGACCGAGATCGACGCGCTCACCGCCGGCACCGCGGCCCGCCTGCAGCAGATCCGGGACGACATCCAGCGCAGCCATCGCCGCATCGAGGAACTGAAACACAGCTCCGGCTGGCGCAACGACCTGGCCCGGGAACTCGACCACGTCGGCGCCCGCCTGCTCGACCGGGCCCGGGACGAGCTCTCCGACGTCTGGCATCGGGTCGACACCGACTACCTGTACGACGAACGACTGCTCGCCGACCCGCAACGGCTGGTCGGCAAGATCGGCGAGGACGGGTCCGCGGTGGTCGGCGTGATCAACCGGCGGTTGCAACGCGACGTGTCCTCCGCCCTGGAGTCGTTCGGCGAGCGGCACGGCTTCGGCATCGGCACTCAGCGCGTACGCGGGATCAACTCGCCGGCGTTCGACGACGTCCGGGTGACCGGCCGGCTCGGCGCGGACGAGAAACCCGGCGGCGGCATGACGGTCATGCGCGACGGCGCGTTCGGGATGGGCGCCGGCGCGATGATCGGCGGCAGCATCTTCGGTCCGCCCGGAGCCCTCATCGGCGCGGGCATCGGTCTGCTGGCCGGGCTGTGGCGCGGGAAGAAGGTCGTCCAGCACCAGGACTGGCAGGCCGTCCGGGCCAGCCTGCGCACCGAACTGTCCAGCGTCAAGGACAAGCAGAAGAGCCAGGTCCTGCGGGGCATCAAGGCGATGATGGCCGACGTCAAAGAACGCGCCCTGGCCGACCTGGAAAGCCGGCTGCGGCAGGAATCGGAATCGGTCACCGCCGGCATCGCCGCCCTGGAACGGGCGGCCACCACCACCCGGGAGGACGCCGACCGGCGCCTGGCCGAACTGGGCGCCCGCCGCGCCCCGCTCGATCGGGCGGTCGCCGACGCGGCCGCCCTCACCAAACGGGTCGTCGACCTGGCGTCCGGCGGCGGTCCGGTCCCGTCGACCGGCGGTTCCTCGCGCGAACCGGCCGACGACGGATCGTGGGCGGACGAATGAGCGCCGCCCCGATCCTCGCCTTCGACCTGGGCACCGACACGGCCGCGATGGCCCTGGTCACCGGCGACGACGTGCGCTTCCTGGCCGAGCCCGGCAGCGGCCTGCTGAACTGGTCGTCGGCGATCTGCCTGGACGGCGACGAGATCGTGGTGGGCACAGCGGCCGAGAACCGCCGGCAGTCCCGGCCCACCGGCTACCGCGCCGAGATCAAACGGGACCTGGCCCGTGGCCCGGTGCGCCTCGGAGACCAGGACGTCGAACCGCTCGACCTGGTGGTGGCGGTGCTGCGGCAGGCCCGCGCGGTGGCGTCCCGCGACGCCGGCGCACCGGTCGAGCACGTCCTGCTCACCGTCCCGGCCTCCTACCACCCCGGCGACCCGCGCTGGGACCTCATGATCGCGGCGGGTACGACGGCCGGGTTCTCCGTCGTGGAGTTGATCGCCGAGCCGGAGGCGGCCGCGCTCGCCCCGGCCGCCGGCCCGCCGTTCCCACCCGGCAGCCTGGTGCTCGTCTACGACCTGGGCGGCGGCACGTTCGACACAGCCCTGATCCGAGTCGGGGAGAACACCCCGCTGCGCACCGCCTCGGCCGACGGTTGCTGCGGCCGGGATCTGGACGCCGCCGTCTACGCCGACCTGCTCGAGCAGGTCGGCGTGCCGCAGCCCGACCTGCACCAGCGAACACAGCTGACCGATCTGGTCCGGCTGGTCAAACACGACCTGACCGAGCGGACAACCGCGACGTTCGCGTACGCCGGCACCGGTGGCCTGGTCACCTATGATCGGGACCGCCTCGAGGGTCACGCCGCGCCGCTGCTGAAACGCACCCTGGACTGTTGCCGCCGGGTCCTCGCCGACGCCGGGGTGGACGCCCGGCAGGTGCACGGCGTGCTGCTCACCGGCGGGGTCACCCGGATGCCGGCCGTTGCGGCCACGGTCGCCGCCGAGCTGCGGATCCCGGTCCGGCACGCCCGCGACCCGCAGTACGCGGTGGTGGCCGGCGCCGCCCGGCACGCCGCCGACCGGACCGGCCGGGCCCTGACCGCGCAGACCCCCGGTCGCACCGGCACCCCGCTGCGCTGGACCCTCCCCTCCGGCACCGGCACCCTGCTGACCTGGGATGTCGCCGTCGGCCGGGCCTTCGAAGCGGGCCGGCCGCTGGGCCGCATCCGGGTGCACGACGGCGCCGTCTGGGACCTGGTCGCCCCGCGCGCCGGCGTCGTGCTGGAGCAGCACGCGGAGCCCGGCGCGCTGGTGTGCACCGGCGACTGGCTGGTCACCGCCGGGCAGCTGGCCGGCCCAGCCACCGCCGGCAAGCTCACCTGCCGGCTGGTGGAGACGCACCCCGCGGCCAAGGCGGGCGCGGCGGCGCTGACCGGCGACGGCCGCCTGCTGGCGGCCCTCGCCGAGGGCCGCACCCTGCGGGTGGTGGACCTCCGAGACGGTACGGAGGTGCTGTCCCACCGCGACAAACCGATCTGCGGCGTCCGCTTCGACCCGGCCGGTGAACGCCTCGGCGTGGCCGTCGACGACGGCAGCAAGCAGCGGCTGACCCTGTGGGACCTCGCCACCGGGGAGCAGGTGGCCTCCATCCGCCGCGACTTCGACCTCGACTGGGCGCCGTTGGGCGACGACCGTGTCCTGATCTCCGCGGCCGAAAGCTATCCCGGCAAGAAGGACCCGTTCGCCGACGTCGTCGACATGCGGACGAACAAGTCGGTCGGGGCCGTCCCGCAACCCCGGGGCGGGACACAGGGCCGGGCGAAGCCGATCGGCACCGGCGGCCGGCTCGCCGGCCTGGAGCACGGTTACAGCATCCACAGCGCCTGCCTGCTCACCTATGACGCAGCCGGCGTGCCCGCCGCCCCCCGGCTTGTCACCGGCCTTGACGCCGGCCTCGACGACGACCGGATGGTGCTGGCCGCCGCGGTCGACGGCACCTGCCTGGCCTCGGCCGACGACCAGGGCTGGGTACGCGTCTTCCGGGCGCCGGCCGAGAACGAGAAGAAGATCAAACCGGCCGCGGTGATCGGCCACGCCCCGGGCGGTGTCACGGCACTGGCGTTCAGCACCGACGGCCGGCATCTGATCGCGACCGGCGCCGGACTGGTCACCGTCTGGGAACTGGAGTGGGAACAGTGATCCTGGTCTTCGACCTCGGCACCGACACGGCGGCGATGGCTCTGGTCGCCGACGGCGAGGTGCGGTTTCTGGCCGAGCCGGGCACGGGCCTGCTGAACTGGTCGTCGGCGATCTGCCTGGACGAGGACGAGGTCGTGGTCGGCACGGCGGCGGAGAACCGTCGCCAGTCCCGGCCGGTCGGCTACCGCGCGGAGATCAAACGGGACCTGGGCCGCGGCCCGGTGCGTCTGGGCGACCGGGACGTCGAACCCCTCGACCTGGTCGTCGCGGTGCTGCGGCAGGCCCGGACGGTCGCGTCCCGTGATGCCGGCGTGCCGGTCGACCACGTGCTGCTCACCGTTCCGGCCTCGTACGGTCCCGGCGATCCGCGCTGGGACCTGATGATCGCCGCCGGGGAGGCGGCCGGGTTCACCGTCGTCGAGCTGATCACCGAGCCGGTGGCGGCCGCGCTCGCCCCGGTGGCCGGTCCGGCGTTCCCGCCCGGAAGCCTGATCCTGGTCTACGACCTGGGCGGCGGCACGTTCGACACCGCGCTGGTCCGGGCCGGCCAGGAGGGTCCGCTCCGGACCGGCTCGGTCGACGGCTGCGCGGGCCGCGATCTGGACGCGGCGATCTTCGCCGACCTGGCCGGGCAGCTCGGCGTCGCTGCCACCGGACAGACACCGCTGGACCTGCTGCGGCGCACCCAGCTGGCCGACCTGGTGCGGCTGCTCAAGCACGACCTGACCGACCGGTCGCGGGCCACGTTCGTCTTCGCCGGCACCGGCGAAACCGTTACGTACGAACGGGAACGCCTCGAGGCCCACGCCGCCCCGCTCCTCAAGGCCACAGTGGATTGTTGCCGCCGGGTCCTGGCCGACGCCGGCGTCGAGCCCGGCCAGTTGCACGGCGTCGTCCTGGCCGGCGGGGTGACCCGGATGCCGCTGGTCGGCGCGTATGTCGGCGAGGCGCTGGGCGTTCCCGTCCAGTCCGCCCGGGATCCGCAGTTCGCGGTGGCGGCGGGCGCGGGCCGGTACGCCGCCGGGCTGAGCGATCGGCTGGTGACCGGTGAGCTCGCCGGGGCAGGGGCGAAGCCGGTGCGGTGGAACGTGCCGGGCGGCACCGGAACCCTGCTGGCCTGGACGGTCACCAATGGCGAAAGTTACCGGGCCGGGCAGGTGCTGGGCCGGGTCCGCACGCACGAGGGAGGCGTCTGGGGACTGGCCGCCCCGGCCGACGGCGTCGTGCTCGAACGGCACGCCGACCCGGGCGATCTCGTCCACTCCGGTGACTGGCTGGTCACCTCCGGACGATCGGGGTCGCCGTCGGCGGCGAGCCAGTTCACCTACCGTCTGCTGGGCACCTATTCGGTTGCCGGAGCGAAATGCGCCGGTCTGCTGCCGGACGGACGACTCGTCGCCGCCGCCATCGAGGACCACGAGCTCAGAGTCGTCACGCCGGAGTCCGGTGAGGTCCTGATCGGTGGCCGGTCCGTCGGAGAGGCGTCCGAGATCCAGCTCGACCCGCAGGTCACCACGTTGTTCCTGGCCGACGGCGAGCGCTACGGAGGCGACTACGATCTCACCGCGATCGACCTCACGTCGATCCCGGGCAGCTCGCGCGGTTCCGTTCGGCTCCGGGGCGTGAAGGCCTGGTCGGTGCTGGACGCCGACCACGTGATCGTCCTGGAGAATCCCGTTCTGACCCGTAACTGGTCGGTGACCGGGCCGTCGGTCATCCGCCTGCGCGACGGCACGACGGTGGGCTCGCCGGATCTCCCGATGGATCTGGAGTTCGGATCGGGTGCCCGGATCGTCGCGTCGAAGGACGAGCTGTGGCTGCTCCGCCCCGACCGTGGCGACATGCCCACCAAGGGTCCGGCAATGTGGCGCAATCCCTATGTGAAGCCCCTGGCGGCGACGTCCGATCGGGCGTTCTTCCTGGCCTACGCCGAGGAATGGGTGGTGGTGTTCCGGATGACCGACACACAGGACTACACGTCGATCGGCCGGCTCGGCCACAGCGCAGGCGTGATCACGTCGGCGTACTTCTCGCCGGACGATCGGCAGCTGGTGATCGCCGGCGGCAACGAGGTTACCCACTGGGAGATCGAATGGCCGACATGATCCTGGTGTTCGACCTGGGCACCGACACCGCCGCGATGGCCCTGGTCGCCGACGGGGAGGTGCGGTTTCTCGCCGAGCCCGGGAGCGGTCTGCTCAGCTGGTCATCGGCGGTCTGCCTGGACGGTAGGAACATCGTGGTCGGCACCGCGGCCGAGAACCGCCGCCAGTCGCGCCCGGCCGGCTACCGCGCCGAGATCAAACGCGACCTGGGCCGCGGCCCGGTGCGGCTCGGCGACCGGGACATCGACCCGTTCGAGCTGGTCGTGGCGGTGCTGCGGCAGGCCCGGACGGCGGCCGAGCGTGACGCCGGCGTCCCGGTGGAGCACGTGCTGCTCAGCGTGCCCGCGTCGTACGGCCCCGGGGATCCGCGCTGGGACCTGATGATCGCCGCCGGGGAGGCGGCCGGGTTCACCGTCGTCGAACTGATCGCCGAACCGGTGGCGGCCGCGCTCGCCCCGGTCGCCGGCCCGCCGTTCCCGCCCGGAAGCCTGATCCTGGTGTACGACCTGGGCGGCGGCACCTTCGACACGGCGCTGGTGCGGGTCGGCGAGACCACGCCGCTGCGGGTGGCGTCGGCCGACGGTTGCGCCGGCCGCGACCTGGATGCTGCGATCTTCGCCGAACTCGCCGACGAGCTGGGGGTGTCCACCACCGGTGAGACGCCGCTGGATCTGCTGCGGCGCACCCAGCTGGCCGATCTGGTGCGCCTGCTCAAGCACGACCTGAGCGAGCGCGACGAGACGTCGTTCGTGTTCGCCGGGACCGGCGCCGAGGTCACCTACGACCGGGCCCGGCTCGACGCGCACGCCCTGCCGCTGCTGAAGAAGACCCTCGACACCTGCGACCGGGTCCTGGCCGCGGCCGGCGTCGAGCCCGGCGCGGTGGATGGCGTCCTGCTCAGCGGTGGCGTGACCCGCATGCCGATCGTCGCCTCCTTCGTCGCGGAGGCACTGGGGCGGCCGCTGCGGCACGCGCGGGACCCGCAGTACGCCGTCGTGGCTGGCGCCGCGCAGCGGGCCGCGAACCGGACCGGTCGGGTGGTGAACGCCGAACCGCCCGACCGGGATGCAACCCCGATGCGCTGGAACCTGCCGGGCGGGACGGGCACCTTGCTCGCCTGGGACGTCGCCGAGGGCGGCGGGTTCCGATCCGGTGATGTGCTGGCCCAGGTGCGGGGACATGACGGCGCGATCTGGGACCTGGCCGCGTCGCAGGACGGCGTTGTGGTGGGCCGGCACGTAGACCTGGGCGGCGTCGTCCACTCCGGGGATTGGCTCGTCACCTCGGCACGGAAGATCGCGGGCAGAGTGGCCGGGCAGGTCCGGTTCCGGCTGCTCGCAGCATTTGAGAACGTCAATGCTTTGGCCGTGTCGGCCGGCATCACACCGAATGGTCGGCTCATCGCGGTCCACTGGGTCGGGAAAGAAATTCAGGCCACCGATCCCTACTCGGGCGAACGAATTCTCGCCGTCCCCTCGGGGTACTACCACACCGAGGCGGCGCTCGACCCTGACGCCGCTCAGCTGGTCACAGTTGAGACCAGTTCGGACATTTACAAGACCGAGTATCACGTCTTCGCCTACGACCTGACGAGCGGGAAGAACATCGGGTCGCTGAGCCGCCAACGGCTGAAGAGATGGGCTTGCCTGGGCGGAGATCGGGTACTCATCGAGGACGACGGCACCAAGGGTGGTGGGCCATGCATCATCAATCTGCGTACCAGCGGGGTGGTCGGCGCGTTCGGGTTCACCGAGGACGAGTTCCATCATTTCGGAGCCGGCGGCCGGATCGTGATGGGAACGAAGAACGGCTGGGGCGCTCGCCTGCTCACCTACGACGCGGCGGGTGTGCCGGTGGGCAGTAAAGCCGTCGGGCAACTGCCGTTCGACGGGCGTAACCACGAGCTGGGAGCGCTCGCCGCGACCTCGGACCGAGCATTCATCGTGATGCAACAGAACCCCGGAATGGTGAGCCTTCTCCGGACACCGGAGGACGGTCAGGTGATGGGTCCGCCTCTCGCTCACCTCGGGCACGTCCCCGGATCAAGCAACTGGGCCGCCTTCTCACCGGATGACCAGCAGCTGGTCGTGGCCGGCGGAAACTGGGTCACGCACTGGGAATTGGAGTGGCCGTCGTGAGTGGTGGGCTGGGGTACGTGTTCGCGGCGGCGCGAGGGGAGTTCGCCGGGCAGCCCGCACTCGATCGCGTCGCCCGGGTCATGCGGGGGCACGAGGCACGGTTTCTCGCGCCGATGAGTGTCGCTCTCGTCGGGCGGGTCAGTTCGGGAAAGTCCACCCTCGTCAACGCGCTGCTCGGTGGGACATACGTCGCGACCGGGGTGCGGGAGCTCACCTTCACCGTGGCGCATCTGCGGCAGGGCGAGCCGCGGATCGTCGTGCACTTCCGGGAGAAGGGGCGGCCGGTCGAGACGTACCCACCGGAAGAGATCGACGCGCTCACGGTGAACGATCCCGCGCAGCTCGAGTTTCTGCGGAGCATCGATTTTCTCGATGTCTACGTCGGCAACGACTATCTGCGGCAGTTCGCCATCGTGGACACGCCGGGGCTCGACGCGCATCTCGGGACCGAGTCGCAGACCACGCTCAACCTGCTCGGGCGGACCGGTGGGGACGTTCGCGAGTCGACCGTGACGCATGCCGCCGGGGCCGATGCGATCGTGCTCGTGTTCACCCGGCGTGGCCTGCACGAGGACGACGTGCGGGTGCTCACCGACTTCGCCGGCGCCGACGTGGCCGGGCTCGGGCCGCTCAACACCGTGGGGGCGCTCAACCAGGTCGAGGCGCTGTGGCGGCCCGGGAACGATCCGATGGCCGAGGCCACGCGGGTGGCCGGCAACCTGATGAGCATCGCCGAGGTGGGACGGTCGGTGTACGAGATGATTCCGGTCGCGGGGCTGCTCGCGGCGGCCGCCGGGACCTGTGACGCCGAGGATCTGGCGCGGTTCGAGGCGCTGTCCAAGGTGGACCCGGGGCGGCTGGAGCGGATCGTCGCGCGGGGGGATCACTTCGCGACCCGGGACTATCCGGAGATCACGGTGCCGGCCGGCGAACGGAAGGCACTGGTCGACCGGTACAGCCAGTGGGGAGTCGTGCTGGCCACGTCGCTGGCCCGGGACGGGGTCACCACCGTACGGGAAATGCGGGCCGAGCTGGAGCAGCGGTCCGGCCTGGAGCGACTGCGGGGTGTTCTGACCGGGCATTTCGGCAACCGGGCCGGTCTGATCAAGACCACCCGGGTGTACGCGTGGGCCGACGACCTGCCGTACGGGGTGCGGCCGACCCTGCCGCCGCGGGCGCAGGCCGCGCTGGACCGGGTGACCCGGCGCTTCACCGAGCTGCGGCTGCGCGAGGAGAACGAGCACGACGAGCTCAAGGCACTGCGCGCTCACTACGACGGGCAGTTGCGGCTGCCGCTGGGCGGTGGTGCCGAGTTGCTGCGGGTGACCGGCGAGCACGGTATGGACCCGGCCGCGCGCCTCGGATGCGCGGCCGGCACCCCGGCGGCGGAGATGCTGCAGGTGACACGGGAGCGCCGGACGGCGTGGGCGAGCGCCGCGATGGGGGTCTACAACGGGGCGACCACCAACGCCATCCGGGTCATCCAGAACGCCTACGTCGCGGTGGAGCGGGAGCTGGAACCGGCGACGGCGTAGAGCGTGCTGTCGATGTGGACGAGTTCCGCGTCGCCGGCGCGGCCCGCGTAGTACGCGTGCTCTCCGGCCGGGAGGCGGTGCCGGATCGCGCCGGTGCCGGCCTCCATCAGGAACACTCCGCTGTCCGCGCCGACCGCGATCGTCTCGTCGTCGTGGTAGAGCAGTTTCACCGTTTCGCCGGTCATCTCGACCGACCAGTGGACGGCGCCGGTCAGCGGGTCCAGCCACTCCAGATGGCCGGAGCTGGTGGCCAGCACCCCACCCGGCAGCTCTTGGACGAGCCGGTGGGCGGAGACCCACGCCACCTGGCCGGTCGCCCGGTCGATCGCCAGCAGGTCGTCCAGGCCACGCGGCCAGAGCCAGACCGCGGTGGCCGTGCCGTCCGGGCGGTTGCCGGGCATCGCGCGGCGCCACCGCGGGCGGCCGTCGGCGATGTTCACCGCGATCAGTTCGTTGCCCTCCCGGAGGTAGACGTTCTCGGCGTCGTCGCTGATCCGCACGACCGACTGATAGCTGTTCGACCGGTAGTACTGCCAGACGTCGCCGGTGGCCGGGTTGACCCCGGCCAGCACATAGTGCCGCGGGTAGACGGTGTACGCCGAGAAGGTCAGCGCGGTCGCTTCCCGCCGGACCCAGACCGGCCAGCCGGTCCGGCCGTTCAGGGCGACGTTGCGCTTGTAACCGAACCGGCCGTACACGATCGAGCCGATCACCTGGACGTTCCACAGCTCCCGATACGTACGCGGGCCGGTCCAGGTGCCGGTCACCTCGCCGGTTTCCAGGTCGACCATGTGGACCTGATGCTGCTCGGTGACCACGAACGTGCCGCTGGCCGGCACCCGCGCCTGGAATCGGGGCGCCTCGGTGAACGACCGCCGCCAGATCTCCTCGCCGGTGGCCGGGTCGATCCGGAAGATGTCGTTGTCGTCGCGGAACACCGGCTCCGGCATGAGGCGGCCGGCCTTCCGGGCGTACGGCTGGAACCACCGGTCCTGGCCGGTGGTGAGGGCGATGCCCCGCAACCCGCCGGGCTCGCACACGACCGCCACGTCGCCGGCCCGGGTGCAATCCGACCGCTCGCCGCCGACCGGCCGGATCCACCGCTGTGTGCCGACCGACGGCGCCAGTCCGCGCAGCATCCCGTCGCCGGCCACCACCACGTAGTCGGCGGCCGACCACACCTCCACCCCCGAGCCGACCGTGGTCTCCCACGGGCGGAACGTCGGCGCCACCGTGACCAGCCAGTCCCCGGCCGCGACGAGGTCACCCGGCTCGGCGTGCCGGGTCAGCACGACGCCCGGCTCGTCGGCGGTCAGCTGATAGACCGGACCGTCGGCGAGGCGCACCTGGGCGAGGGCGTCGCCCGGCCGGTAGCTCTCGCCCTCGGAACGCAACCAGCGGGTCAGCGTGCCCAGGCCCTGCGGGATCGCCCAGCGCAACGGCTTCTCCTCCGGCCCCTGCGGCTGTGGCGGGCACACCCGGGACACCCCGCGCGCCGCCCACGCCGCCGCCCCGGTGACCACGGCCAGTTCGGGGTCGCGGGACGCCCGTACCCGGCCGAAACGTGCGGCCATCATGGACGCCACCAGCGGCACCCGGGAACTGCCGCCGACCATCAGCACCCAGGCCGGTTGATCGCCGGCCACCAGCCGTTCGCAGCACTCCACGGTCTGCGCCACCAGCGGCTCGGCCAGCTTGTCGAAGGTGTCCCGGTCCAGCCGCAGTTCCAGATCGAGCAGCCCGAGAATGTCCTCGGCCACGGAGACGTCGCTGAGCTGCTCCTTCATCCGGCGGGCCCGCTCGGCCAGCTCGATCCGGGCCTTGCCGCCGAGCCGGTCGGTGGCCGCCAGGAGCCGGGTCAGCTCGTCCCCGCCGAGCCCGGCCAGATGCTGATAGACCACCTCGTCGAGGTCGAGCCCGCCGAGGTGGTCCAGGGCCGCGTGCCGCAGCACGTCGTGCCCGTCGGCGCCGACACGGACCAGAGCGGCGTCGAACGTCCCGCCACCGAAGTCGTACACCAGCACCAGATCGCCGGGGGCGAACGCTTCTCCGGCCGGCGCCGATCCGGCCGCCGCCACCGGTTCGTACAGCAGCTCGACCGTGCCGAACCCGAGCCCCTGAGCCACGCCGATCATCAGCTCGCGGCGCGGATCGCCCGGATGGTAGGCGGCCGGCACGGTCAGCAGCAGCTGCTCGATCGGCCGGCCGTGGATCCGCTGCGCCTCGTCCCGGAACGCCCGCAGCACCGCGCCGAACAGGTCAGCCGGGGACAGCGTACGGCCGCCGATCGTGACGTCGCTCCGGCCGAGCAGCCGCTTGATCTCGTTCTGATAGTCGCCCGGCCGGATCAGCCGCTTGCGGTCCGGCAGCGTGCCGACCAGCAGCTCCTCACCGTCGGCGAGCACCGACGAGGGCCAGACGAACAGCCCGCTCGACGGCTCCCGCAACGGCTGCGTCCGGTCGCCGGCCACCAGCACCCCCGCCGACCCGCTGGTGCCGAAGTCCACTACCAGTACGGCCTCGTCCGCCATGTGCGCCCTCCCCATTCGCCCGGACGTTAACTTCAACGAGCCGGAGGAGGGATCACCACATCGTTTGCTGGGATGTCAGCGTTACGGGCAGAGTTCCCGGCACGGTGACGGAGGCGTGATGGACGAGTGGCCACCCGGCACCCTGCTGGGCGACTGCGAGCCGGGTGTCGCACGCCGGCTCACCACCCTCGGCACCCTGATCCACCGCACCGGCCCGGCCGTCCTGATCCGGGTCGACGACCCGGGCGATCATTCCTATCTGCTGCTGAGCGGCGTGGTGAAAGTGACCGTGCCGACAACCGCCGGTGGCACCGCTTTGCTGGCCGTCCGGGTCGGCGGGGAACTCGTCGGCGAACTGGCCGCATTGGACGGCCGTCCCCGCTCGGCCACGGTGACCAGCGCCGGCCCGATCACCGCCCGGGTCATCGCGGCCCCCGATCTGCAACGGCTGATCGCGGCGGACGCCCCGGCCCGCAACGCGATCATCGGTTCGGTGGTGAGCCGGCTGCGCGATGAGATCTCCCGCCGCGCCGACTTCAGCGGCGCCGACGTGCCCACCCGGGTGGCCCGGGTGCTGCTGGCGCTGGCCGAGCGGTACGGCCAGGACGGCCCGACCGGCACGCTGATCCGGCCCGCCCTGGCCCAGCCGGAGCTGGCCACCCTGGTCGACGCGAGCGAACCGACCGTGCAGCGGGCGTTGCGCGGCCTGCGCGAGGCGGGCCTGCTGAGCAACGGCTACCGCAGCTTCCACATCCACGACATCGGGCGGCTGCGCGAGGCCGCCTACCCACCGACCTGACCGGCGGGCTGCACCCGCGGCATGAAGTGGATGACTCATCCGTTTCGTGTAGGGTGGAGTAGCGGATGAGTTATCCGTTTAGTTTCCGCTCACCCTGGAGAGACCATGCAGATCTTTGTCACCGGCGGTACCGGCTACCTGGGTTCGGCGCTCGTGGAACACTTCGTCGCCGCAGGCCACGACGTGGTGGCGCTGACCCGGTCTCCGGGGTCGGCGGCGAAAGCGTCACGGGCCGGCGCACGTCCTCTGACCGGCAGCCTGAGCGACACCGGCCTCCTCGAAAAGGCGGCGACGGACGCCGGTGCGGTGGTGCACACGGCGGCCGTCGACTACGCCGGCGGCGAAGAGGCGATCACGGCCGAGGCCACGGCGATCGAGGCGCTGACCCGCGGGGCGGGAAAGGCAGGCACCGGAAAGCCGTTCCTCTACACCAGCACGAACCTCGTCTACGGGTTCGACCCCGCCCGGCCCCACGACGAGGACGCAGAACTGCCGGAGCCGGGCCCGGTGCCCGCCAAGCTCGCCGGCGAGCGCCTGGTACGCGAAGCGGCCGGCCTGACCGGCATCGTCATTCGCGCGGGTCTGATCTACGGCCGAGGCGGCTCCATGCTGCCGACCAGCCTCATCGATGCCGCGACCCGGTCGGGCGCGGCCACCTACATCGGCACCGGCGACAACGAGTGGACCCCGGTCCACGTGGACGACCTCGCCCGCCTCTACCTGGCGGCCCTGAAGCAGCCGGTGGCGGGCACCTACAACGCGACCGGCACGCAGCGGTTCACCTTCCGCGAACTCGCCGAGGCGATCGCGGACCTGACCGGCACCGCCCCGACCTCGATCACCGCCGAGCAGGCCGAAGCCGCCATGGGACCGATGGCCGCACTCCTCCAGTCGTCGGCCCGCGTCTCCTCCCGGAAGGCACAGGAGACGTTCGGGTGGAGCCCCACCGGACCGGCCCTGCCGGACGACGTACGCTCCGGCTCCTACCGGGCCGCGAACTGACGAGACCATCCCAACCGGTCAGCCCCAGCTGCCCGACGCATCGCCCCACAGCGCGCCCGCCCGGCACGACCGACACGCTGGAACCGGGCGCGTAGTCAGCCGCATCGCCTGCCGCAGAACCGGGTGGGTGGCCAGCAGCCCGGGAAGTCGGCACCGAACAGCAGCCAGCACACGACGTCAGTGGCGTAGTAGGTGCCGATCGGGAGGTGAAACCGAGTCCACCCGGGCGGGGCGCTCGTCTCGCCGACGTCGAGGTCGAGGCGCCGGCCCGCGTACGGGCCGACGGGTCGAACATGGAGCACACTGCGCCGGCCGCGCGTCGGCGGGCCGTCACTGCCACGCCAGACCCCGTCCTCACCGCGGACGGCACGAATCAGCACCGGCAGTCACCGCCGGTCCGCGCAGCTGACAGATTCGGCTGGGGTAGGTCCATCGCGGAATACACATCCAAGCTGTGAGGCAGTCGTGCGGGTGGTCTTCGCACAGTCCTTCGCGGCGCGGCCCGTACGCGGATGCGATCTTGCGAAAAAACCTAGGATGGCCACATGCCGATCTCCCTGCACCACCTGCGCGACGGCAACCGGTCACGCTGGGCGGTGCACCAGGACGGCGTCTGGGGTGAGCTCGACGGAAGCCTCGCCGACCTGCTCGCCCGGCCGCTCGAGGAGTCCCGGGCGGTGATCGAGGCCGCCGCCCGCAAGGCCGACCGGGACAGCCCCGGCGGCACGACGCTGCCACCGGTCGACCAGCAGGAGGTGTGGGCGGCCGGAGTGACCTACCGGCGCAGCCGCGACGGCCGCAAGGAGGAATCCGGGCACGGTTCCCTCTACGACCTCGTGTACGACAGCCGGCGCCCCGAGCTGTTCCTCAAGTCCAGTCCGTGGCGTGTGGTCGGTGACGGTGACGCCGTCGGGATCCGTGCCGACTCCGGCTGGGACGTCCCCGAGGCCGAGGTCGGCCTGGTCCTCGACGCGGCCGGCGACATCTTCGGATACACCCTGGGCAACGACATGAGCAGCCGGTCGATCGAGGGCGAAAACCCGCTCTACCTGCCGCAAGCCAAGATCTACGACCGCTCCTGCGCCCTGGGCCCAGCGATCGTGCCGGCGTGGGCGGCCGGACCCGGCCCGTTCCCGATCGGCCTGCGGGTGCTGCGGGCCGGCCAGGAGGCCTACGCGGCCACCACCTCGACGTCGGCGATGGCCCGCACCTTCGACGACCTGGCCGGCTGGCTGTTCCAGGCGCTCACCTTCCCGGCCGGCGTGGTGCTGCTGACCGGCACCGGGGTGGTCCCCGGCGCCGACTTCACCACCCAGCCCGGCGACACCATCGAGATCACGTCCGGTCCGCTCGGTACGTTGACCAACCCGGTCGTCGCGGTCGGCCACTGAGCCGTCGGCTGCGGGTGGTGCGGCGTCACACCGGGTAGACGCGGTACCGCAGATCCTCGTCGTATCGCAGACCGGTCACCGCCGTGATGATCGACCACAGGAAGTCCTCGTCCGGGCCCCACGTCGGCACGGCGATCTCCGCCTCGACCGGCAGCGGCGTCCCCTCGTCCTCCACGGCCACGCCCTCGGCGAAGACGTAATAGCGGGTGCGTTCGCCGTTCGTGAACAGCGAGAAGCCGTACGTGCTGGAAACGCTGCTGAAGAACACCACCAGAGCGTCGGCCGGCCCGGTCGGTTCCCAGCCCATGACGACGTCCATCCGGGGATTCCAGACCTGCGCCCAGCCACCCGAGTCGGCGGCATAGAGGGCATCGGGCTTGAGCGCACTCGTGGCCTGATCGGCTTCGACCAGTTCGCCGCTGAATTCGGTGATGGCCAGCTCGTCCACCGCCTCGTCCGCCGTGCGGTCCCGGACAAACAGCACCGAGGTGTTCCAACCCATGATCAAAAAACCTTTCCCTCGTACGGCCGGATCGTCCCCACACGCAGCCGGTGACCCGGAACCCTACTTACCCTCCGGCCGGACCGGGAGGGCAGGACACCCGCTGTGGCCTGTACTAATCTCCCGAAGTGACCGCGACGACGCCCGAACCCGATGAGCGCACCATCTACTCGTCCCAGCACCGCACCGGCGTCGACGGCGCGGCCTGGCCCACGTTCAGCGAGCCGGTGGTAGCCATGCTGCGGTCGGCCGGCGAGGTCCTGCACCCCGAACCGGCTGAGGTGCTGTGGGAGGCCGGGGATCCGTACCACCTCAACCTGGTCCTCACCGGCGGCGTCGAGCTCGTCGACCGCCGCGACAACCGGATCGTCTTTGTCGTCGAGGCGGGCGACTTCGTCGGTGAGCTGGGCATGCTGATGGGTCAGCGCGCCTTCCTGCCCGGTGTCGCCCGGCCGGGCACCACCCTGCTGCGGGTGGCCGTCGACGATCTGCGCCGGCTGATCGAGGTCTCGGTCGAGCTGAGTGACGTGCTGCTGACCGCGCTCGACGCCCGCCGCGAGATGCTCAAGCGGATGGGCGAGGGCGGCCTTCTCCTGGTCGGCGACGACGAGCAGGACCTGCACCATCTGCGCGACTTCGCCGAGCGCAACCACATCCCGTACCGCACCGTGCGGCGTAGCGACACGGACCTGCCCGGAAGCGGCGTTGCCGTCGTCACCGGCGAGCGCCGCGTCCTGGCCGATCCGACCACCCGTGACCTGGCCACCGCGCTGGGGATCGACCTGTGGAGCGTCCACGACGGCAGTCACTGCGACCTGCTGGTGATCGGGGCCGGGCCGGCCGGGCTGGCGGCCGCGGTCTACGGCGCCTCCGAAGGCCTGGACGTCGTCGTGGTGGAGGACGTCGCCATCGGCGGCCAGGCCGGCAGCTCGTCGCGCATCGAGAACTACCTCGGCTTCCCCCGCGGTGTGTCCGGCACCGAGCTGGCCCGATCGGCGATGCTGCAGGCGGTCAAATTCGGCACCCGGCTGGCCTCCCCACGAGCGGTCACCGCCTTGTCCCGCGACACCGACAACCGTTTCCGCGTACGCCTCGACGACGAGATCGATGTCTTCGCGTCGGCCGTGGTCGTGGCCAGCGGTGTCCGCTACCGCCGTCTGCCCCTGCCCGGCCTGGCCGCACTGGAAGGCCGCGGCATCTACTACGCCGCCAGTCAGCTCGAGTCCCCGCTGGTGGCCGGCCGCAACACCGTGGTGGTCGGCGGCGCCAACTCGGCCGGCCAGGCGGCCCTGTTCCTGGCCCGGACCGCCGGCCACGTGCACGTCCTGATCCGCCGCGACGACCTGCGCGAGACCATGTCCAACTACCTGGCTCAGCGCCTGCTGCACCACGACCGCATCACCGTGCACCACCGTTCGGAGCTGACCGCGGTCCACGGCGACACCCGCCTGACCGCCGTGACCTGGCGCGAGCACGACCACGACGTCACGCTCGACACGGCCGCCGCTTTCCTGATGATCGGCGCCGAACCGTGCACGACCGCGCTGGTCGACGCCGGCGTCGACCTCGACGACAAGGGTTTCGTCGTCACCCGCGACGGCTATGCGACCTCGCTACCGGGCCTGTTCGCCGTCGGCGACGTCCGCGCGGGCTCGGTCAAACGTGTCGCCTCGGCCGTCGGCGAGGGCTCGGTGGTCATCTCGGCCGTCCACTCCTACCTGGCCGGGCTCGACCGCTGAACGTCTCGTCAGTCTTTCTTGGGCAGGTTGTCGAACACGTGCGCCCGCTTGTCGATCAGGCTCTGGTGCACGTGCAGGCCGGCGCCCATCTCGATCATCTGCGCACGGCTCATCGGCACGTCGAACTGCAGGACCGCGTACACCTCGGGCGACATGACGATGACCAGCTGTGTCATGGCGGCTCCGTCCCCGATCAGTACCGCCTCCTTGCCGCCGACCTTCAACTTCGGCCCGGTCAGCTCGCCGAAGACCGCCTTATGCTCCAGGTAGATGCCGATCTTGCCCTCGAGGACGAGCGGATCGTCCTGTGCCGGCCGCCCCGAAGGGCCCGACGGCTGTCCCGAAGGGTCCACCACCGGTTCCGGGCTCCTGGGCGTGAGCGGAGCGATCGTCAAGGTGTCCTCCAGACCGCCCTGGACGTAGAAACCCTCGGGCACCGTGTCGACGGTGAAGCCCTCGGGCTGCCGGCCCGTGTAGTCGACGAGCCGCAACCCACTGGCCGTCGAAGCGGGGCCCCCGGAGATCGCGGACGCGGGAGGCGTACCGGACCCGCCGTTGGTCATGACGCCGGTGAGCGAGACGGTCGCGACCAGCGCGGCGACGCCGAAGGCCGAACCCGTGACGGCCCGGATCGTGCGACGCTGACGCACCGCCTTCTCCCCGCGGGCGATGTCCGCCATGATCGCTTCCTCGGAGACCGGCTCCACCGTGCCGCCGAGACGATCCATCCGGGCCCGGAAGTCATTCATCACTGTGCTCCTTGCGGCTCGAGCTGGGGAAATGAGAGGTGCGCGCGCAACTTCACGAGCGCGCGAGCGGTCTGGCTCTTCACCGTGCCCGGGGAGCACCGGAGAGCCTCGGCGGTCTGCGCGACGTCGAGTTCGTGCACGAACCGGAAGACGAGAACCGCCCGCATCCGGGGTGGAAGGGCGCGCAGGGCGGCAACGAGTTCGGCATCGATGTCATTGATGACCGCGGTGGTGGTGGACCGCTCCGGCAGCTCGGCGACGGGCCGGCCGAACCGCCCGGCTCGCCTGCGCTCGTCCATCAACGCGTTGACCAGGGCCCGGCGGACGTACGCGGCAGCATTGTCCGCCCGCCGGAACGAAGCCCACGAGATGTAGAGCTTCGTCAAAGCGGCCTGCACCAGATCTTCGGCGAGGAACGCGTCACCGGCCGCCAGCAACCGAGCGGTATAGAGCATCTGGCCCCTTTGCGCGGCAACGAAGTCGTGGAACTGTGCGTTCCGCTCGGATCCGCCCGAGCCCTTCTGCTGTTTCACACCACCACGACCCACGCACCCCTGTCCCCGGTTGCACCGCCGGCGGACCAATCTCCCGGGCCGGCC
The DNA here is from genome assembly GCF_018829635.1 of Paractinoplanes bogorensis. Lineage (GTDB taxonomy): Bacteria > Actinomycetota > Actinomycetes > Mycobacteriales > Micromonosporaceae > Actinoplanes > Actinoplanes bogorensis. The sequence goes on along the minus strand of NZ_JAHKKG010000008.1, from coordinate 306,847 downwards.
GCACCATTCATTGACGTACAGCGATGGCCGAGCCGGGCCGGCGGAGCTATGTTGATCGACACCGCTTCCGGTGGGCAAGGTATCGCGCTGGGCCACATCGAGCCGGAGACCGGCCGGCCCGTGATCGAGTCGTGGACCACCGCCGTCGCCCAACCGTCCTGGCTCGACATCGCACCGGGCACCGGTCGCCTGTACGCGATCAGCGAGGTCTCCCCGGGCGGCACCGTCAGCGCCCTGACCGCCGACGCGGCGTGACTACGTCCTCGCCGTCGACCTGGGCGTGGACACGGTCTTCACCTACCGGCTGGACCCGGCCGCCGCGGCGCTCACGGAGGTCGGGCGGCTGACTCTGCCGACCGGCACCGGACCCCCGAACCTGGCCATCGATCCGACCGGAACCTGGCTGTACGTGGCGAACGAGCGCTCCGGCACCCTCGCCTGGTTCCCCGTCGACGCGGAGACCGGCACGCTCGGCCCGATGGCCGGCTCGCTCCCCGTGCCCGCGGTCGTCCAGATCCGCTTGGACTGAGCCGGTCGCGCTTCGATCTCCCCCATCACCCGGTCGACGGTGTCGTTCGGGCACAAGAAGCCGCTCAAGGGGCACAGCACGGAAACGCGAGCATCGACAGTTAGCAATGTTGTCGTAATACTTGTTTCGTCCTCGTAGCAGCGCGAACCACCCCGTACGGGAGGTCGTTCTCCGTGACAAACAATCCAGCTCTCGCGAACCGAACGCCGTCACGCCTCCGGCGTTTCCTGATCCTTCTCACCGCGGCGATCACCGCATTCGTCGGCAGCGTGGTCATCCAGCAGCAGCCCGCACAAGCCGCGTGGAACCTCGTCTGGTCCGACGAGTTCAACGGCTCCGGCGCGCCCAGCAGCGCCAACTGGAACTTCAACGTCGGCAACGGCCTCAACCCCGGCCTCAACTCGTTCGACGGCTGGGGCAACGGCGAGTGGGAGTGGTACCGCCCCGAAAACTGCACACAGTCCGGCGGCAACCTCGTGATGCGCGCCAACTGGCTGACGACGCCCATCACGGTCAACGGCCGCAACTTCTACCAGACGTCGTGCCGCATGACGACGGACACCAAGAGATCCTTCCAGTACGGCCGCATCGAGGCGCGCATGGCGCTCCCGACCGCCACCGGCTCGTGGCCGGCGTTCTGGATGCTCGGTGACTCGTGCGACGAGACGTCCACGAGTTCCTACAACCCGGCGCAGACCTACTACGACCGCCTGCCCACCAACTGGGCCAGTTGCGGCGAGGTCGACATCATGGAGCACGCGAACGCGAACGCGACCGTCACGAACAACATCTTCTGGGATCTGCGGACCGGCGTCTTCCCGTGGACAGCGGGCCAGAACGCCAACTACGTCGCGAACCCCGGCATCAGCAATCCCGCCGCCTTCCACGTCTATGCGATCGAGTGGACGGCCGCGCAGATCCGCTGGTACATCGACGGCGTGCAGACCCACGTGATCGACACGACGCCGGCGACCCTGGAGGAGTTCCGCAAGCCGTTCCACATCATCTTCAACCTGGCGCTGGGCGGCTCGTACCCCGGACAGAACCCCGTGCAGAGCCAGTTCCCGCTCACCGCATCGATCGACTACGTGCGCTACTACCAGGACGGTGGGAGCACGCCGCCGCCCACCGGCGGCGCCGCGACCCAGATCAACGGGCCGGGCGGCAAGTGCGTGGACGTGGCCGGGGACAACACCGGCGGCAACGGTGCGGCCGTGCAGCTGTGGACGTGCCAGGGGTCCTCCGTGTCGACCGACCAGCAGTGGAGCTGGAACGGCCAGACCCTGCGGACGCTGGGCCGGTGCCTCGACGTCAACGGTGCGGGCACGGCCAACGGCACGGTGGTGCAGCTCTACGACTGCAACGGCAGTGGCGCCCAGAACTGGGTCCAGGAAGGCAACCGGTTGCGCAACCCGAACTCCAACCGGTGCCTGGACTCCCCGTCGGGCTCGACCGCGAACGGCGCGCGACTACAGATCTGGGACTGCAACGGATCGGCCGCACAGAGTTTCGTGAAAGCTGCGTGACGACTGGCGCCTACTCGGAGCGCCCTAAGGCGATCGCGGCCGCATGGGCTCGATCATGCGCACCGATCTTGGCGAAGATCGAGTTGATGTAGCTCTTCACGGTGGCCACGCTGAGAAACAGATCGGCGGCGATGCGGGCGTTGTTGTGCCCGAGCGTGATCGCCTCCAGCACGTCGGCCTCGCGTGCCGTCAGCGCCGGAAACCGTTCGCGCAGAAGAGGTTGAGGCTGGTCCGCGGTCGTGAAACCGCGGACCAGCCGGTCGGCGATCTCGGCCGCGAAGGTCGCCTGCCCCGAGGCCACCGAGCGCAGCGCGGCCGTCAGCTCGGCCCGGCCCGCGTCCTTCGTCAGGTAGCCGCGGGCACCCGCTCTCAGCGCCCCGGCCAGCGACTCGTCATCCGCGTACGTGGTCAGCACGAGAACCGCCGTCGACGGCGCCGACGCCATGATCTGCGCCGTGGCGCCGGTTCCGTCGAGGTTCGGCATGCGCAGGTCCATCAGCACGACGTCGGGCCGGAGTTCGAGGGTGAGCCGCACGGCCTCCACGCCGTCGGTCGCCGCCCCGACCACTTCGACGCCGTCGGCCAGTCCGAGCACGGTCACCAGGCCATCCCGTACGGTCGCCTGGTCGTCGGCCACAAGCACGCGGATCATCCCGTCACCTCTCCCGGCAGGGTCAGCACCACGCGGAAGGGTGGCCCCGGTTCCACTCTCATCGTGCCGCCCGCCTCGGTGACACGCTCCCGCATCCCGCGTAAACCGTGCCCGCCACCGGGTGACGAAGTGCCGGCGCCCGAACCGGGTGTGGTGGCCGTGACGACGAGCGAGTCGCCCTCCCGGTCCAGGTCGAGGGTCGTGGTCTCGCCGGGCGCGTGCCGCCGGGCGTTCGTCAGCAACTCCCGTACGGCCCAGGACACAGTCGTGCCCGCCGCGTCCGCGTCGCCCCGGACGACGACCTGCCCGCCCAGCGCCCGATGGGCCGCCACCAGCTCTGCCACCGACAACCCTGGTTCCCGCAGCGCGCCCACCGCGCGCCGGGCCTCGCCCAGCCCCGACACGGCGAGCTGCCGCGCCGCCTGGACCTTGTCCCGGGCCTCGCCCCCGCGGCCGGCCTCGAGCAGCGCGTCGACCGCGTCGAGCTGAATGACCAGGCCGCCGAGCGAATGGGCCAGGACGTCGTGCAGGTCCCGCGCGATCCGGGAACGTTCGGTGAGCGCCGCCACCGCGACCTGCTGTTCGAGCAGCGCCCGGGACTGTTCCTCGGAGATCCGCTGCTGCCGGCGGCCGAGCCCGGCCAGACCCACCACCAGCAGGGTGGCCAGCGCGCTGATCAGTTGTTCGCGGGTGGTCGGCGCGATCAGCGCACCGGCGCCGATGAGGACGACTCCGCCGCCGGTGGCCGTGGCGACCAGTCGCAGGGGCACCGCCGGCATCGCGGTGAGGACGAGCATGCCGACGATGGCCGGAACCAGGCCGGTCACGTGGGTCGGGGTCGCCACCAGCGATCCGCCCGCGATCATGCCGAGCGCGACGCCGACCCGCTCGCGGCCGCGGTTCTCCGGCAGTGCGACGTAGATCGCCCACAGCACCCAGCTCGCCCAGGCCACCACGACCAGGACGAGCGGGAGGTCGTCGAGGGCGTCCCGGGCGTAACCCAGGCCGACCAGGACCAGCCCGAACACGTTGAGCACGACCGGGGTGCTCCGGCGCCGGGCCGCGGGTTTCGCCACGACGGCTATCTTCCCGCCATCGCCGGCGTCCGGTGGGGCAGCCGCGCCGAGATCACCAGCGCACTGGCGATCCGGTTGAGCGCCAGGACGAGCAGGATCGAGCCGGTGGCCACCGCCATCTCCGAGCCCATCTGATGGCCGATGACGTCGATGAGCACCCGTACGGCGATGAGCCCGGCCCAGATGCCGACGCCGGCCCACCCCGTACGAGTCTCGACGGCCCGAGGATCCACCGGTGACGGCCGGAAGCGCGCGATCCGGCCCATGACCGTGCCCGAGGCGAGCGCCAGCACGGCCGAGACGCCCAGGACCGCGACGTCGATCGGTTTGATCGTGGTGAACTGCTGCGACATCGACACCAGGCCGGCGATGCCGAGAACGATCGGCAGCTTGAACATCCTCGTGGGGTCGGCGGCCCGCCAGCGCAGTTGCCGCGAGCAGATCCAGGCGACGAGGGCCAGGCCGATGAGCGCGTTGATCAGTGTCGTCGAAGTCATGACTCGAGCATCGGCCGATCGGACCCGGGCCAGTACCACCCACGGGTGGTAGTTGCGGACACCCGTGGGTGGTGCCGTTCCCGGCGGGGCCGGCCCTCACGTCGTACGGGAAAGCCTTGATCGCCCTCGGTCAGGCCGGGGTGGTGCCTGGTTACGGGAGGGGCTCGGTGTCCGGCGGGGGTGTCGTGGGCAGTTCCTGGTCACCGCCGGTCGGGTAGAACTGGCCCCACACGTGGACCTCCGACACGCCTCGTCCCCCGCAGCGGCCCCTGGAGCTGCGGGCGTGCACCATCACCCCCGTGGTCTTGGGGGCCTTGATGTCCGGAGCCTGGGAGAACGGCTGGATCCAGTTGCCGTAGCCGACCTTGTACCAGTTCTCCGACCCCTGCTGGTTCTGCCAGGCGACGTGCACCTCGGAGGGGTTGACCCGGTACCCCGCGGGAGCGGTCACCTTCACCCACTCCGAGTCCTTCGAATCTCGCGCGCCGGTGCGGCAGTCGGTGCCTCGGGTCGTCGCGTTGACGACGAAGTCGAATCCGGGCTCGGTGCGGGCCACGGGGCCCTCGGGGGCCGATCCCGCCGCGAACGCGGCCGGGGCCGAACCGGCACTTACCGCCATCGCCAGTCCGACCGCGACGGCAAGCCTGGGAAACCTCATGCTGACTCCTACCACTTCTCCGCTGGCCAGGCCCGGAGTGGCCTGGCTGGTGATGTCGATGGTGTCGGCGCCACGACGTCGCGGTCATCCGTCGGCTGCTGGTGATGCGCGGCTACCGCAGCTGACGTACGGCGTTACCTCTGTGTCACATAAGTAATAATTCGGACATGACAACGCCTGACTCTCCCCTTCTTGTGTCGTTGCATCCGGTGGCCGGCCTGGACGACCTGGAGCACAGCAGCGTGGCCTGGGGGACGCTGATCGACCCGGGTCTGGCCCTGCTCAGCACCGAGGAATCCGAACCGGGCACGCGGTCGTGGCCCGCGACGCTGCGATTGCTGGCCGGACCCGCGCAGCCGGGGGATTCGCTGCTGGAGGCATCCATCGCGCGCGTACTGCACCTGACCGTGCCGGGATGCCGCTCCTATCTGGTGGTGGAGGCGGGCCTCGAGGACTGGGATCTTTCCCGGACCCGGCTCTGGCATCCCGGGACGGCAGACGACTTCGACGCCCCGGCCGCGGTACTGGCCGACCAGGTCCTGACCCGATGCACTCCCCCGTCACCCGCCTGGTTCGACCACGCGGCCAAGGCCCGGACCGGGTTCGGGAAGGTTCCGCGCCCGTACCCGTTCACTTTCGGGTGGCTATCGGATCGGGCGCCCGAGCCGGATCCTGGTTTCAGCCACAACCGTCGCCCGAAACCGACCTGGGTGGCCTGCCTGCGCAGGTGGCTGGGACAGAACAGGTAGGTATGCGCACACCCACGAGGACCGGCCTCAGCCGCACGATGAGCCTGCTCGTGCCGGTGATCGCCTGGACGATCGACGTCGCCCACGAGCAGATGCTCCCCGAATTTCGCACACCGAGCCTGGCGGTGAGCGCACTGGTGTTCGCCACGCTCTATCTGCGGGGCACACGGCCGGTCCTGGTGCTGATGGTGCAGCTGGCCTGGTCCGCCGGCGCCTGGTCGTGGCCGGTGCCGTGGCTGGGAGTCGCCTATCCGCTGGCCGGTTCGCTGGTGGCGCTCCAGGCGCTGGCCGCGCGACGCTCACCGGCCCTCTCCTGCGGTGGTCTGGCGGCCACCACGATCGTGTTCTTCCTGCAGCTGATCCTGTCGGAGTCGTCCTCGTGGCCCGAACTGCTGGCCTCGTTCGTCATCACCGTCACGGCGTGGGCCCTCGGCTACCGGCGTTATGCCGCGGCCGCCGCGCAGGATGCGGCCACCAGCGACGCGTTGCGCACCGAACGACTGCGGCTGGCCCGCGATCTGCACGACATCGTCACGCACGCGATCAGCGCGATCGTGCTGCAGGCCGCGGGCGCCCGAGCCGTGATCGCCGCCGATCCGGACCGGGCCACCCGGGCCCTCGACGCGATCGAGACGAGCAGTGTCCGGGCCATGGACGAGCTGCGCCGCCTGCTCGGGTTGCTCCGCTCGGCCGGCGGCGACGTCACGCCCGATCTCGACCGGCAGCCCGGACTGCGCGACATCGGCGAGCTGCTGGACTGGGCCCGGGCCAACGGGCTGACTCCGGCGACCACGGTGCGAGGCGAGCCCGGCCGGCTGGACGACTTCACCAGCCTGGCCGCCTATCGGCTGGTTCAGGAAGGCCTGACCAACACCCTCAAGCACGCCGGGCCCGGGACCGCCGTCGAGCTGCTCCTGCACTGGGGTGACAAGCACCTCGACATCCGGCTCCAGGACCGGCCGTCCGGGCGTCGCAGCCTCGGCCGCGGCCGGCTCAACAGCGGGCACGGCCTCCTGGGACTTCACGAGAGGATCGCCGTGGTCGGCGGAACACTACGGACCCAGCCCACCGACGACGGCTTCGTCCTGGAGGCCCGGCTCCCGCTGGACCAGCACCACCGCAACGCTGCCGCGGGCCCCGCCTCCACCGGAAGGCTCGCCGCATGATCACCGTGCTGCTCGCCGACGACCAGTCACTCATCCGGGCCGGCATCGCGATGCTGCTCACCGCTCAGCCCGACCTCGACGTGGTGGCCGAGGCCGACGACGGCCGGCAGGCCGTGAACCTGTGCGCCGTGCATCGCCCGGACGTCGTGGTGATGGATCTGCAGATGCCGGTGATGAACGGCATCGAGGCCACCCGGCGTCTGCTCAGTCCCGCCGCCGGTGACACCTACCGGCCCCGGATCCTGATCCTGACCAACTTCCACGACAACGACAACGTGCACGAGGCGCTCCGGGCCGGAGCGGCCGGCTTCCTCATCAAGGACAGCTCCCCGGCCGAACTGCCGGCCGGGATCCGCACCGTCGCCGCCGGACATCATTACCTGCATCCGGTGGTAACCGGCGGTGTCATCGCCAGCATCACGGCCCAGCCCACGGCCGGACAGCCGCTGCCGGGCATCCTGGACCGGCTCACCCCGCGTGAACGCGAGATTCTCCGCCATATGGCCTACGGCCTGGGCAACGGCGAGATCGCCGTCCGGTTGTTCCTGTCCGAGGCGACCGTCCGTACCCACGTCAGCCGGATCCTGATGAAACTCGGCGTCCATGACCGCGCCCAAGCCATCGTCGTGGCCTACCAGAACCACCTGGTCCGCCCGCCCCGGACATCGGAGGGTGAAGCAGCACCATCTGACCAGCAGTGACCACACAGGAACGGTCAGCGATATCGTTCGGCTCACCACCCGTCGGAAGGGCACACCATGCCGGATCGCCGCCCGATGCGGGCGCCCGTCCGCCTGGCCGTCTTCCTCGTCTGCGCGGCCGCGATCGTCGTCCTGGTGGCGGGCGCCCCGCCGAGATCCGGAATGCTGGCGTCGGTCAGCACGCGCCTGGCCGCGCTGCTCATTCTGGTCATCACGCTCTTCCTGCTCACCCGCCGCAACTACTACCGGCCCCTGATCGAATCGCACGCCGACACCGAGATCTGGCCCCTGCCCAACAGCTACGTCTATGTGGTCCAGCGTGGAGCCGGCGTCACCGGAATGGCCGGTGCCCTCACCGTCGAACAGGCCAAGACCTTCGCAATGGCGACCCTGGCGCCGACCAGCCTGCGCGAGCGGCTCACGGAGCGCTACGAGCCCGGCCAGCGCACGCTGACCCAGCGGGTGACCATCGACGCCCATCTGCCCGAGGTGCTGCGGAGCCGCACGACGGACGGTCCGCCCCCGACCGTCCTGTTCCCGCTGCTGATCCCGCCAAAAGGCCTGCTGATCGACAACCTGCGGGTCTTCGCGGCCGACGGCGCGGAACTGCCGATCCTGTCCTACCGGCAATATCTGACCTTGACCGCCCAGGTGCTGCGGACCCTGCTCAACGTCGCCTACCGGGAGCCCCTCGACCCGGCCCGGCACCACGAAGCCTTCGCCGCCGAACATCTCGCGCTGTCCGCCATCATGCGGCGCGGCCGGGACAAGGACGTCTCCGGCGCCGGGGCGCTCAAGGCCCTCGACGCCCCCGGTGAGAGCGCCATCCACATGGCGGCCGGCCTGGCCGAACGGCTCGCCTCGAACTACGTCGTCGTCGCGGCCGTTCCGTGGCCGGCCGAGAACCGCTTCGTCGTGACCTACGAACGGCAGATCACTCCACAGCTGCAGCTGGCCGACCGCAGCTCCGGCTGGATCCCCTGGTTGAAAGGCCGCGCCCGGCTGCTGCTCGGTTCGCGGCCGGTCGACATCACGGTCCCGCTCGAAAACGCGTGCACCGCGCAGAGCTATCACCTGCTGGTCGACGGCCAGGACGGCGTGTACGTCGGCTCTCAGAAATCTCCGCAGCTGACCACCTACTGCCGGGCCCACGACCGGCGCATCCGGGAGGTCACGCTGCAGGCGAGCGGCAATCCCCCGGCACCGCCCTACTTCCGGTTCCGGCGGCGGGCCGGCCAGCAGTACGCCCACTTCTACACGCGGTTCTTCCCCGAGCCGGTCCCCGGCCTGACCGGCGGCGACTCCCTGCCGAGCGTCCGCTTCCGATTCTTCGAGACACCGCCCGGATCGGTCTTCCGAGCCGGCGTGGCGGCCGTGTCGGCGACCGTACTGATCTGGCTGATCGGTTTCGTCTCGTCCAGCACGGGCGACCCTGGCACCGACGCGCCGGCCTTCCTCCTGGTGTTCCCAGCCATCGCGGCCGCCTGGCTGGGCTACGAGGGCACCACCGCGGCCAAACTGCTCGAGGGAACCCTGGCCGCCCGCCTCTCGCTGATGGTCACCGCCTCGACGTCGCTGGCCGCCTGCGGTCTGTTCATGGTCTACAAGGCACAACTCCCCTACCTGCACGGGGTGAACCCGGCCGGAATGCGAGTCCTGGGCATAGCCTCACTCGGCTGGACGATCCTGGCCCTGATCAGCATCCTGAACGCCGGCACGATCAGCTTCCTCTACCTGATGCGCAGCTGGGAGTTCGCCTACCTGGCGTCCCGCGACGACGAACTGACAGATCACAAAGTGCACGTGGATAGCGGTGACACGAAGCGCTACCGTGAACGTGTCGGACGCCGCGGCGACCGTTGATCCCTTCCAGTGACAGCCGCGGTGCCCGGTCCGCCGCGGAGGAGCCATGACCAGCAAGACCGACGAAGACAGATTCAAGAAATCCGGCGCCGACTCCACCTACTACGTCGGCACCCACGACTGGCCGATCGGCTCGGTGAGCGGCGTCCCGGTCGACGAGCTGATCCGGGTGATCGGCGACTTCGACGAGTTCTACGGTCCCGCGGTACAGAGCCTGGCCAAGACCGAGGTCCCCGCCGAAACAACCTGACCGGCTCGACCGTTCAGGGGAGGCCGACCTTGCCGGCCTCGGGCCCGGGTATCACGCCGGTCATCGCCAGCAGGGCGACCAGGGGATTGAGGACCTGCTCGGGTCGGGTGCCGCGTTCCAAACGGCGGTCGGCGCCCTCGTCGGCACCGGTCGCCGAGACGAAGTGCAGGGTGCACCGTCTGAACGCCTCGAACGGCCGCAACGATCCGTGCGCACCGACGCTGTGCAGGTAGGCGTAAACGTCACGGCTCTGGGCGTATATGCGGGCAGCCTCCAGAGGAGGTCTCTCCACGGCTCGTAACCAGCGGTCGACTGGTGGCTGGTAACGCATGCGGTCGGCCTTGGTGACGGCGATAACCACCGGGAGGCGATCCGCCCCGCCGGGTATGGCCCGGAGCCGTTCAGTGGCCAGCTCGAAGCTCCAAGCGGCATGACCGGCCGGGGAGTCGTCCAGGCCGTGGACGAAGATCGCGGCGTTGGTGGCACTCAGGAAGCGCGTAGAGAGGCCGAACACGGACGTGCTCTCGAGGTCTTCCCCGGCGACGTCGAAGAAGGCCACCGGGCGGGTGACGCCGGCGGAGCGCAGCAGCAGCATGGTCGCCGCGTCCATGATGCCGCTGCGCGTGCCGGGCAGGATCTCCCCGCGGGCGAACGGCTCCAGATGTGTCCGGCTGAAGGATTCGTGCCACCGGAAGTCCATAACGCTGGCCGCCACTCCGTAGCCTGACAGGCCGCCGCGGAGCACCTCGCTGATCATGGCGGTGAGCAGGTAGGTCTTGCCGGACATGGACGGACCGATCAGGGCGACGACGAGCGGATCGGGGTGATCCAGGTAGGCGGCCGGCAGATAGTGCTCAGACATGTCGCCCGACGGGTTGGGGCAGTGGATGTATCCGCCACTGCGGATGTAAGCCTGCCGGGCCGGGGGCATGCGAGAAACGTCGACCGTGTTGTAGGAGAAGCTTTCCTCATCGAAAACCGACAGGGGGAGGCCACCCGACGGGAACTCGTCGGCGCAGATCGGGCACTGAACCACCCGGGGCGTAGGAGACGTCATGCGGGCGTCACCGTCCCGGGTTCCGTTGCCACCAGCGACGGCGGCCGGTCGTAAGCGACTCCGGCGTTGCGGGCCGTTGGCTCTGTGCTATCGCGTCGAATCTCCGCCATCCTTCGACGAGGGCGGCGTCGTGGTCGGCCATCAAAGGTCGGGGCACGTCGGATCGTAGCCGTTGGAGCAGTTCGGCGGCGGTCGGTCGCAGTTCGGTCGGCTGGAACACACCGTCGAGCAGGGTTCGAAGGCGCTCCGTGTCGTGAAGCTCAGACGAAGGGCGGCCTTGGCCCCTCACAAGGCGTATGACACTCCCAGCGCCGGCGACGTCTTCCCGCGGGTCCGCCGGTCGGTCGACGCCGGTCGACGCGGTCTCGAAATCGACGAGCTGAACGCTGGTACCGTCCCAGCGAAGCGATTCCCACGTAACCGCACCGTGCACCACCTCGGCCAGGGCCGTGAAGTGCAGGGCGCGGAGAAGGCTGACCTCGAAACGCCGACGCTGCGAGCCATCGGTGACGAGAGCCGGACTCGGCGCGGGTTGGCCGGAGTACGGAAGGAACAACAGAAACGGTTCCGCGACGTCCACGTTGTAGCCCGCCAGCCGCGGCAGTTCAGGCGGGACGTCGCCGCCGAAGACACGGGACAGGTGAGCCGTCGCCCGGATCTCGTTGTCCAGCCGGTCGTACAGCCGCGGATCGGCTCGCCCGGCCTCGATCGTCACCGACTTGTGGACGAAGAACCGGCCGTTGGTGTGCGACACCAGCCGCTGGCTCAGACGCGAGCCCGGCGTCGTGAACGCGCCGGCGTCGGTGAGCTGGATCCGTCGCCGAGCGCCGCGGACGTCGCGGATCAGCGTTTCCACAGCGTCTCGATCCGACTCGGGCACGGCCATCGGGGCGGTACCGGCCATCGGGGCGGTACCGGCCGGCACGGGAGGTGGAGCGATGCGGGCCAGCGCCTCCGGGCGCAGCAGAGCGAACCTGCGCCCGGCCCGGCCCTGGGCTGAGCCAGCCGCCCCGGGCTGAGCCAGCAGCGCGGAGAAGCCCGCGCCAGCCGACCCGGCCCGCTCCTCGATCACCCGGGAGATGCTTCGCAACACCTCCGCCGCGCTCAGCGACTGTGATCGGGTCAGCGTGCTCAGCATCAGTTCAGCCGTGCCTTCGACGAAGGTGAACTCGGTCGCGCGCAACGGATCGGGCCGGAACAGCCCGCTCAGAATCACCTCGGCCAGGTGCGCGGGGACGCTGCGACCGAACACCGCGTGCTGGACCAGCCGCATCACCGGGAGGGACGGCACGGTCATGGCGATGTAGCCGGCCAGGCGGAACGCCTCGGGTGAGGCCGATGCCCGGAAGCGGAGCACCCGCTGTTCCGGGGTGAGAGCGAAGCCCGCGGCGGCGCTCGTCGTGGAGCGGACCGGTCCGCCCAGATGAGCGACTGCGGTGGGGAAGCCGGCGCTGGGCGCTCCAGCCACGGTGGCGGCCCACCCGGCGAACCACGGCGCGGCCAGTTCGAGGACCGGCGTGCCGACGCCGGCCACGTCTACCCGTGCGAAGTCGAGAGACGGCGTGAACGACGCCTGCGCGTTGGGAAGTCCCGGCCGGACCACCTTGATCGTGCCGGGAACGGCCGGCGCGGCCGTGCGGCTCCACAGGTGCTCGGGCAGGGGCTGAACGACGGCGACCGGCGCGCGGCGGCCCCACTCGGCCAGCACCCGGCCGGCCGTGCCGCGCCACCAGCCCTCACCGGAGCAGTCGCTCAGCACGAGAACGGCCTGGCGGCCAGTGGTTCCGTGGATGGCCGAGGGAGGCAGCCGGTGTCCGGCTGTCCCTGACGGGCCGATGACCGGCCGGCCCGGCCGAGGATCGAGCGACCACCGTCGTACGGTCGAGAACGCTCCGAGCTGGATCAGCAGGCGTTCCAGCTCGGCTGCGTGCTCACGCCAGATGGTCATGCTGGGGCTCGTGTCCACGACGAGGTCGAGGCGCAGCCATCGCTCCTCGGCCGGGATCAGGGCGACCCGGGTCGTCCGGCGGCCCGAACGCAGCCGGTCGTCGGCGATGTTCTCGACGGTGGCGGTCTCGTCGAGGATGGCCCCGTGCGTTGACCGGACTCGTCGCTTGAGCGGGCGCAACGCCCGTTGCAACGCCAACCGGTCGTGCAGGGCGCTGACCAAGGGCACGGCCAGCGACCGGAACGACCCGCCCGAAGCGGGGCCGTCCCCGCAGGGCCGGGCGTGCAAGCCTTGGCGGGCCGGCGGCGCTTCGGGCGGGCCGGCGGGCCATGCCGGTCGCTCGATCGGGCCGGGGGCGCCGCCGGGCGATGCCGGACCGGCCGGGGCGGCATCCGGCGAGGTGGCGACCGGCGTGGGTGCCGGGTGGCCGTCGACGTGCGCCGCCAGCCACAACAGGTCGGCGACCTCGACCGCCGTCAGCCGGTCGGCGACTACGCCGGCGAGGACGTGCCGGACGCGGTCAAAGGGCGTCATGGTCGAGCTCGCGGTCATCCGTGAGGTCCGGGGACAGGTAGGAGAAGATGCGGTCGGCCAAGGCGTGCCGGTCGACCGGGGAATCCGCGCGGTGCAGCAGATAGATCGCGTTCAGGAGCTGATCGGTGGCCAGGTCGCCCACGGAACGTCGTTCGAGGAACCGCTGGATCAGATCGGCGCTGCTGTCGGCCAGGTCGCCGAGGTGGGCGCGGACGATCCGGTCAAGCTGCTCGGGCCCCGGCTCCTTCACCTCTAGGCGGATGCACCGGCGCAGGAAGGCCGGCGGAAATTCACGCTCGGCGTTGCTGGTCATGACGACCAGGGGAAAGGCGCGGCATCGGACGGTGCCGTTGGTGATCATGACCCGATCGGTACTGCCGGCGATCGGCACCGACCAGTCAGATTGCTCGGCGGCGACCCGCATCAGCTCGGGGATCTCGTAGTCGCCCTTCTCGAAAATCGTGAGAAGGTCGTTCGGCAGGTCGTGGTCGCTCTTGTCGACCTCGTCGACGAGCAGCACCCGGGGATGCTCGTAGGGCAGCAGCGCCGTGCCGAGCGGGCCCAGTCGCAGGTAGGTGCCGAGGTCGTCGGCGCCCTGCTGCACCGCTTGCAGGCGGGACAGCGGGTCGTAGTGATAGAGGCCGTCCTTGAGGGTCGTGCGGCTGGTGATCGGCCAGTGCAGCACGGTACCGAGCCGCAGCTCGTGGGCGATCGCGTAGGCCAGGGTGGATTTGCCGACGCCGGGCAGGCCCGTCACGAGCAACGGCCGGCGCAGGTAGAGAGCCGCGTTGACCAGTTCGACGGTCTCGGGCTCGGGCTGGTAGGCCTCGGCCTGGTGCTGCTCGGCCCGACGCTGGGTGGTCACGGCGGTGTGCGGCCGGGGCAACACCGGCCCACCGTCGAACTGCCGCCACGGAGGTGGCTCCGGCAACCGGGTGATGCCGTCGTGCGGCCGGCCGGTTCCTTCGTAGATCTGCCAGGTCATCGGTATCCCTCGCTACTGGGCCAGCTCGAGCCGGCCGGCCTCGTGCGGTCTCGTGTCGGGGTCGTGCCAGAACAGGGTCACCGACCGGCACCGGGCCAGTTCGTCACGGGCGGACACGGCCGCAACACGTAGCTCGCGGACGCGATCGGGCAGGTTCCGGGGCGCGGTCGGCCCCAGTGCCCGCCGGAGTGTCTCGACGAACCGGGCACCATCGCAGCCCGCGTCGCCACCGTGCTCGTCGGCGCATTTGGTTCGCGGCCACAGGATGACCGGCAGACCGACGCTGAGCGCAGCGCGTACCGCTTTGTCCGACTCGGGGTTCCGCGGCGGTGTGGGAAGGGTCAGGATGCTGCGCGGGTCGCCGGTCAGCCAGGCAGCGAGGCCGCGGCGATCACGGCTATCGGCGCAGCGGGTCGCCCGGATCTCCGAGGTCGTCTGCCCGCCGAGGAGCTGCCAACGCCGACGGACCAGCCGGGATCGGTCGGCCGCCACGCCGGCCAAGCCGAGGTCCTGGACGACGACTGGATAGGTCAAGCCGATCGGCATCGCGTCCCGGTCCCCGGCACGCCACTCGTCCACCGGCTTGCCCAGCCACGACAACGGAAGCTCGAACCGGATCAGGACGTCCTCCGGGGCAACGCGCTCCGGGATCCGCTCGAGTGCCTCAGGCAGCACCTGCTCGACGTCGAACCGGACCGCGCCGACCGGTCGCCGGCCCGAGAGCAGCACGTGACCACCGTGATCGCCTGAGGAGGTGACCGTCAGCGAGACCTGGCTGTCATCGGCGCTCGGCGTGACCCGGACGACGACGGACCCGGTGCCCGGCCGGGCCGTGGCGGCCGCCGGACCGGCGTCGTCGTCCACCGACAGATGGGTCTTGAGCCAGCTGCGCAATTCGCCGTGCCAGCGGGCCGAGTCGGTGCGGCGCAGTAGGGCGAGACAGAAACGGGCCAGCGGGCCACCGGCCGGATCGCCGCTGGGCGCGATCAGCTCCTCGGCGACGAAACGGGCCGCCTCCCACAGGGTCGGTAGTGGCGGCGGCACCGGTCCGATGCCGGACGGAAGGCTGCTGTGGTAGATCGCGTACGGCGAGGCGTCGACCCGGACGCGGTCGAGCACCCGCCGGAGATCCTGCGCGGCTTCCCGGGCAAGGGTGCCGAGCGGCAGCAGGTCGGCCAGCGGGCTCCAGTAGGACCGGAGGACGTCCAGGGGCAGCATGAACCCACCACCGGTGACGGGCATCCCGCCCACCAGCATCCCGACGACGGCCCCGCTGTCGGCCAAGGTCACCGCCGACCCCCCGAAGCCCTCGGCCATCGGGACCGGGCGTGAGCCGAGGGGCTCGAGGGTCACCCGTTCGGTGCGGCCCGGCACGTCGTACGGCGCGCACACCCGAATGTCGACGCCGGCCTGGCCTGGGCCGTGCGGAAATCCGTGCACGAGCAGTTCGCCGGTGACGGCGCCGAGACGGCGGTCCCGCAGCTCCGTCGGACTGGCCAGCACCGCGGGCACGATCGGGACGGGCACGGCGAGACGTACCACCGCGACATCCCCGTCCGACCGTTCATCGTTCCACGGGCCCCGGAAGTCGACGCCGGCCTCGATCGACACCGCCACGGCGGCATGCGGGAACGTCACCCGGACCAGGCTGTGGCCCTCGATCGCCTGCGCGCGGGTGACCACATGGGTCGCGTCGACTAGGAACCCGAGGCCCAGCGGCTTGCCGTCGCCGGACTCCAGGCAGGCCAGCCAGGCCCACGACGACCCACGCGCCTCGGCGCCGGGCCAGGGCCGGCTCTCGCTCGCCGACACGTCCGTGACTGTCAACGGCCGGGCCAGTTCGGTCCGGATCAGATCGACGAAGCCCGCCTCGCCGAGCAGGCCGTCGGCCGGGACGGCCTCCAGGCGAGACGGCTCGAAGCCGGTCGGGTCGTCAGTGAGCAGACCTAGCACATGACGGCCGTCGGAGCTGAGAACGGCCGCGCCGGACATGCCCGACCACGGTGACCGGTCGAGCCGCACCTCGTACGGCAGGGCACTGACGACGTTGATCGCGTAGCGGCCGCTCCGGTGCCCGGTCGCAGGCATGATGAACCCGTCGAGCTGTTCCTCGGCGAGCGTGCCGTCCTCCGAGCGCTGCACCTGCGGATAGCCGATCGCGGTGCACCGCACGGGCTGCACACCCGACAGCGTGCCCCAACTGGTGTCGATACCGTGCCAGGGCCGGCCCGGCACCCGGACGAGGGCCGCGTCGAGCCCCGGATGCCGCCAGATGACCGTACCCGGCAGTTCCCCACCACGGCTCAAGACTCGGACGCCGGTCTCGTCCGCGACGACGTGCGCGGCCGTCAGCACCAGATCGGCGGTGACGGCATAGCCCGTACCACGGCCGCCGGGTGCGCGCAGCACCTCGACGACACGGGTGTGGACATCGGGGATCATCCGGCGCTCGACGCTCAGCTCTCGTCGCTCAGCTTGAGTTTGCGTTGGACACCGTCGCCGTTGACCTCAGGCTTGAGGACGAGCTTGACGAGGTGGGTCGCAGCGGTCGCGTTGTCGACACCCGCGCCGACGGTGACCACACTCCACAATCCCGCCTTGGCCTCACCCTTACGAGTGGCGGTCACGACGACCTGCAACTGCACCTCGACGCTCTCGCAGGCAAACGACAGATCCGCTCCCTGAGCCCGCTCGACCGCCTCGCGTAGCTGGTCACGCAGGCTTTCGAGCGCATCGGCGAGCAACAGGTCCCCACGCAGCAGGCCGCCTCCGGCCAGCCTTTCCGAACCGTCCATATCGGCTTCATACCTCATCTGACGGCACCGCAGCAGGGTCCGATAGGACAACTCCGCCGTACAACAGCGGCGGTCAAGATTCACGACGTTGGAACGGTCACGAGGTTTGGCGAACTCTCAACCGATCTCGAAGCTTCTCCGATCACCGTTTAGGTCGCCTCCCGCAATAGCCAGTTCACCGGACGTCGGCTGGCAGGATGCGGTTCCTGTCCGGCTGCCCGAAGACGATCAGCCGATCGACCTCGCCCATCAGGCAGACGCCACCAACCGATCCGCACCCCGACGTCCGCGAGGACCGGCTCCCTGAACCGAGCGGCCGCTGTCATAGAGAGCGCCGCCACGACGAAACAAAGCGTGAGCCGACCGGTCCGATCCAGCCGACAATCTCCGGACTGGAAGCGCACGCGTACGCCATGCGTAAAGCCGCCTAGCTGTTCTCGGCTATGTATTTGGCCGGGTCCTTGTCGGCGAACGACAGGCCTTCGCCCTGCGGGTGCTCGGCGAAGAAGCGCAGCCAGCGGGCTCCGAGGTCGAGCCGCAGTTCCCGGCTGGCGTGCTTGCGGAAGTCGGGGAGCACTTCGTCCTCCTCCTCGGCCAGGTGCTCGCTGTTCTCCGTGCGCGCCTGCCACACCCCCTTCCACCAGGCGTCCGAGCCGACCGGGTGCTTGCCCGCCGCCTCGATGCCGTCGCGGATCTTGTTGTGGTCGCGGATCGCGTCGTCGGTCTCCTCCTCGGCCTCGTCGCCACCCGCGTCGGTCAGCAGGTGCGGATAGAGGATCTCCTCCTCCGCGTCGGCGTGGATGTCGAGATGCAGGGCGAGTGGCGTCCAGATGGCTTCCAGCTCCTGCGGGGTCTGCGCGTCGTCCAGCCGGGCGAAGCCGACCCGGAACCGGTGGTGGTCCTCGAGAATCAGCGCGGTGATGTCATCCATGACAAGCACGCTACGGCCGTGCACCGGCCCACGGCGGGCGACACCCGCGGCGGATGTGCGAGGCTGGCCCCCGGGTGGTGAAGATCTTGGAAGAACTGCTGGTCGGGCGGGACGAGGAACGGGGCCGGATCACGTCGGTGCTGACCCGGGTGTCCGCGCCCGCGGGCGACGCCCTCGTCCTCCGCGGGGCGGCGGGCATGGGCAAGAGCGCCTTGCTCCGTACGGCCCGGGAGCTCGCGCACGAGCGAGAGATCCGCGTCCTGTCGGTGACCGGCGTGCAGGCCGAGACGCGCCTTCCGTTCGCGGCGCTCCGGCAACTGCTGGCGCCCCTGGGAGCAGACCCGATCACCGACGGTGAGCCGCACGCCGTGGGGATCTCGGCGCTGGAGTTGCTGAGCTCGGCCGCCTCGGACCGGCCGATCGGCCTGATCGTGGACGACGCTCAGTGGATCGACCGGCAGAGCTGGCAGGCACTGGCCTTCCTCGGGCGCCGGCTCGCCGATGAGCCGCTGTTCCTGCTGGTGGCGGTTCGGGAGGGTGAGGAAGCCGCGGCCCGGTTGGCCGGGTCCGGGCTGCCCGAGCTCACGGTGGGCCCGCTGCCGGAGGACGTGGCCGGGTCGCTGCTCGACCGGGTCGCCGCCGACCTGCCGCCGGCCGTGCGCCGCCGGGTGATCGCGGAGGCCGATGGGAACCCGCTGGGCCTGATCGAGCTGTCGGCCACGGCCGGTCGGCTGGACCAGCACGCGCTGCCCGAGTCGTTGCCGCTGACCGAGCGGCTCGAGCGCACGTACGCGACGGTGGTGGCTGGTCTGCCCGCGCTCACCCGGTCGCTGCTGCTGGTGGTGGCGGTCGACGACGAGGATCAGCTCGACGAGGTGCTGGCGGCCGCGCGCCCGGCCACGCTGGACACGTTGCTGCCCGCGCTGGCCGCGGGCCTGCTCACCAGTGACGGGGTGAGCGTGCAGTTCCGGCACCCGTTGATCCGCTCGGCGGTGCGGCAGGCGGCGACCGTGGCCGAACGCCTCGCCGCGCACGCCGCCCTGGCGCGCGTCCTGCCCGCTGACGGCGACCGGACCACGTGGCATCTCGCCGCGGCCGCTCTGGGCGGTGACGAGGAGCTGGGCCGGCGGATGGCCGAGCTGGCCGGACGAGCCGGTCGCGGTGGCGCCCTCGACACCGCCGTCGTTGCCTGGCAGCGCGCCGCCGAACTGACCGAGGACCCGCAGGCGCGGGCGGACCGGTTGATGTGGGCCGCTACCACGGCCATGCGGCGCGGTGACCGGCCGCTCAGCGAAAGCCTGCTCCGCACGATCGCCGGACTCGAGCTGGACGCGAGCCAGCAGGTGCGGTTCCTGTGGATGCGCGAGGCCGTCCTCGGTGAGGGCTGGTCCGGCAAGACCCGGCACGCCCGGCTGTTCGACGCGGTCGAGCGGATCATCGACAACGGCGACGACGAGCTCGCCCTGGACGCCCTCACCCTGTTCGCTCTGCGCAACTGGTGGGATCCGCCGCCCCCGGAGCGACGGGCCGACATCCTCGCCCTGATCGACCGGCTGACCATCCCGGCCGACGACCCGCGCCTGATCCGGGTGCTCGCGCACAACGCGCCGACCGAGCGGGCCGCGCAGCTCGTGGAACGGCTGGCCGCGAAGGTGGCGGCGCCACCCAGCCATCCCGATCGGCTGTTCGAGCTGGGCGAGGCCGCGACCGCGATCGGGGACCACCCCTCGGCCGCCCTGCTGCTGGCCGACGCCGTCGCCGGCGCACGGTTCAGCGGCCACTTCAACACGCTGCTGTTCGCGTTGAAGTCGCAGGCGTGGATCGCGGCGCACTCCGGCGAGGTGCGGCTGGCCGTGGTCGCGGGCGAGGAGGCCGAACGACTCTCGCTCGAGGTCAGGGACTTCGTCGGGGCGATCAGTGCGAAGCTCTGCCTCGGTCTGGCCGAGGCGTTGCGTGGCGACACCACGGCCGCGACCGGTCACGCCGATCAGGCCGGGCAGGCGTTGCACTCCGGCGGCCGGCACCCGTTCCGGTCGGTGATCACGATGGTCCGGGGGGTCGCGCTCCTCGCGGACGGCCGGCCCCTGGACGCGTTCGAGCAATTGCGCCGGATCTTCGACCCGCAGGACGAGGCCCACCATCCGTACGTCCGATTGGTTGCTCTGGCCCACCTCGCCGAGGCGGGCCACCTGGCCGAACGCCTGCCGGAGCTGGATCTGATCGTGCAGGAATGCCGCGCCCTGGCCGCCTCCGCGCCGTGGCCGGTGCTGACCGTGCATCTCAGTTACGCGGAGGCGTTGCTGGCCGACGACCCGGAACGCGACTTCCGTGCGGCGCTCAAGGCCGACCTCGCGGGGTGGCCGTTCGAGCGCGCCCGGATCCAGCTCGCCCTCGGCGAGTGGCTGCGGCGTCAGCGCCGGCCCACCGAGGCGCGGCCGGTGTTGCGGGCGGCGTGGGAGACGCTGACCGCCCTGGGCGTCGCCCCGTGGGCCGAACGGGCCCGCCGCGAGCTGCGGGCCACCGGTGAAACCGTCAACCGCGGCGAGGACCGTACGGGGGAACTGACCGCCCAGGAGTTGCAGATCGCCCAGCTGGCCGCCCGCGGACTGAGCAACCAGGAGATCGCCCGGCAGCTCTATGTCTCTCCGCGGACGGTCAGCACTCATCTCTACCGCATCTATCCGAAGGTCGGGGTGCGGTCGCGGGCCGGTCTGGCCGAGGCCCTGGCTACTTCAAAAACGTGAGCAGCCGCCGGGTCATCTCCTCCGGGTGCTCCTCGTAGATCCAGTGCCCGGAGTTCGCGATCTCGGCGAACGAACTGTCGGTGGCGTACTTCGGAACCTGGGTCTCGGAGAACCGCTGCAGGCTGTGGTCGGCGCCGAAGGCCAGCACCGGCATCGTCAGCTTGGTCTGCTGGTAGACCTTGTTGTCGGCGATGTCGGTCGGGAAGGCCCGGAACCATTCGAAGCTGGCCCGCAGGTGGGCGTCGTCCTTCAGATACTTGGCGAAGACCTTGACGTCGTCCGGGCCGACACCGTCCTTGACCACCTCGAGATGGTCGGTGAAGCCCTGCACCCACTGCTCCTCACGGCCGTCGACGGTCTGCTCGGGCAGGCCGTTGCGCAGCAGGAAGAAGCCGAACTGCCAGGGGCCGGGGCCGTTGGCGGTCAGTGCCGGAAACGAGTAGATCTCGTCGTCGGGGATCGGAGCCTCGCTGAGCACCAGTTTGCGGACCTCGGTGGGATGGGCCGCCGCGTAGGCGTACGCGACCATGGTGCCGATGTCGTGCCCGACGATCCGGATGTCGGAGTTCAGGCCCAGCCGCACGAGCAGGCCGTGGATGTCGGCCGCCATCGTCTTCTTGTCGTACCCGCCGCGCGGGGCGTCGCTCTTGCCGGCGCCGCGCAGGTCGGGCGCGATGACCGTGTAGTGCCGGGCCAACGCCGGCATGATCTCGTGCCACTCGTACCAGGTCTCCGGGTATCCGTGGACCAGCACCAGCACCGGGCCATGACCACCGCGGACGTAGTTGATGCCGACCGAGCCCACCCGGACCTTCTGCTCGGTGAAGCCGGCCGGGATCCGCTCCGGACCGCGGGGGTGGGCCACGGCGGCACCGGGAATCAACGAGGCCGCGAGGACGAGCACTGCCGCGAGCGCCCACTTCTTCATCGGCCCTGCTCCTTCAGCCAGGTCAGCGCGGTCTCGGCGACCTCGCGCCAGCCGGCGTCGATGGTCAGCGAGTGCGCCTTGTCCGGGAAGTCGACGATGTCGGTGACCGCGTGCGAGTGGCGGTACTGCTTGAGGGTGGCCCGCACGACCACCTCGGGCACGGTGTGATCCCGGCCGCCGGCCATCAGCAGCAGCGGGCCCCGCGACTCGTTACCGGTGTCGACCTTGGCCGGCGAGTGCGGGTTGAAGTTGGCGGCGGCCGCCTCGAACAGCGGCTTGCCCGGGGCCGGAATCGACCAGCGGTCGTACAGCTCCTGCGACTCGGCCTCGGAGATGGCGTTGCCGAAGGCGTACCGGAACTGCTCGGCCGTCAGCGAGACGGCCCGGCCGCTGTTGGCCGGGTTGCCGAGAACCGGGAAGCCCGAGCGCAGCGTGGACAACGGAAGCGGCAGCACGCCCTTGATCTGGGCGGCGTCGATGGCCACGGCGGCATCGGCCAGATCGAGACCGAGCAGCTTCTGGGCGATCATGCCGCCGAACGAGTGACCGATCACGATCGGTTTGACCGGCAGCGACTCGAAGATCCCGGCGAAGTGCGCGACGACGTCGTCGATGCCGTGCCCGGCGAGCGCATCCGGGTCGGCCCGGGTCTCCTCGACGGTGCCGGCGTCACCGGGCCAGCCCGGCGCGGCGGGCTCGTAGCCCCGCTCGGCGAACAGCTCGACCCACGGCTGCCACGACGACGCGTGCAGCCAGAGGCCATGGATGAAGATGACAGGTTTCCGCATACCCGGAACGCTAGGGACGGCGCCTGGCGCTTCGCGTACGTCTTTTGACGGACACCAGGGCCCGACTCGCTCGAAGCGGCGGCCGGGCCTCGCGATTGCCGCTCGCTCCGAGATCACTCACATGGTCGATGGGGGGCTGTCCGGGCTTGCCGCCGGACGTGCTGCCTGCTGCCGCCTGGTGTACGCGCGCACCCGGGCGCGATTGCCGCAATCGGCCGGATCGCACCAGCGCCGGCTGTGGTTGCGGGTGGTGTCCAGGAAAAGCCATCCACAACCGTCGCCGTCGCACCGGCGCAGTTCCGGCCGATCACGGTCGAGCAGGTCGGCGACCGCCAGCGCGAGGTGCGCTGCGACGTTCGCCGACATAGGAGTGAGAGGCAGGGCCGGCGCCACGTCCGCGACGCCCAGAGCCTCGCGTCAGGCGGTCATCACCGTGGCGATGTCTCGAGGGTCGGATGTGATGAACCACTGCGCTGGCCGACGGTCTCGTCCACGGTCACACCCTGATCGACCCCGAACTCTTCGATCGCCTGACTGACCGGATCACCGCCGAGCACCCCGAACTCGCCGGTGGCATGCCGCAGCGGATCCTCGATCAGGCCCTCGCCTTCCTCGGCACCAGTGCAATCGCCACTCAGCCGCTCGGCCCGTCCGAACTCGTCGACATCGGTTGGCACACCTTTATCCTTTACACCGTCGACTACGCCGCGTTCTGCCAGCGGGTAGCCGGCCGGTTCATCCACCACGTCCCCGACGACGACCCCACCGACCAAGGCGGCACCCCACCGACCATCCCGACCACCCTGACGGACACCGTGACCGCGATCCGCAGGGCCGGGTTCACCCTCGACGTGGACCTTTGGCCGACGGCTGCCGACTGCAGCAGCAAGTGCACTCAATGCCACGCCGGATGCACCGACAGCCCGACCCGCTGATCCGCCCACGTTGGTGCCGGGGACCGTACGCTGGTCTCCGGCACCAACGTGTGGACGGAGAGCACCATGGCCCGGCAGCAATGGGATCAGCTCCCCCCAGCGCTCCGTAACCTGATCACCGACCACGAGGGACCCTTCAAGGACGTCCAGGACCCGGGCGCCGGATCGAACGCCGATTTCGCGGCGACGCTCACCGCTTACGACGGCAGCCTGGCCTTCTGCAAAGGCGCTCGGCTCGACACCGACCAGACCGGCTTCCTCCGCAACGAGATACGCCTCAACCAACACCTCCCCCGCGACCTAGCCCCAAGGCTGCGCTGGAGCGCCGAAGCGGACGGCTGGCTAGTCGCCGCCTTCGATCACGTCCCCGGCACCAGCGCGGACCTACGCCCCGGCTCGCCGGACCTGCCCGTCATCGCCCGCACCCTGACCCGCATGGCCAAGGCACTCACCCCATGCCCACCGGTCAACATCCAACCAGCCACCGCCCGATGGGGACGCCTACTCGACCCCGCCCTCATTGACGGCGACACACTGCTGCACACCGACATGACCCACAACAACTTCCTCATCGCCGACGGCCACGCCCAGGTCGTCGACTGGTCGATGCCATGCCGCGGGGCAATCTGGCTCGATACCGCCCGCATGCTGGTCCGACTCATCCGCGCCGGCCACACACCCACCCAGGCCGAATCCTGGGCCGCCGCACTCCCGACCTGGACAGAAGCCTCCCCCGAAGCCGTCGACGCGTTCGCTGCAGCGCTCGCCAAACTGTCACGAAAGCTACGCGACACCAGTGCCGACGCACCCCATCTGGCCGAGATGGCCACAGCCAGCGGCGCGTGGGTACAGCACCGCCTCAAACAGCCGCAATAAGTCGCTCCATCAAAGCGGGGGAAGCTCATCTGGCCCCGATCGGCATTGCCAGCGCACGCGTCGGCGTTCCGAGGCAGCGTTGCGGTCACTCAAGGCGAGAGCCGGGTGACAGTGAGACGCGACACGCCCGACACACCATCTGGTGTTGCTTGCGTTGAGGCTCACCCATATATGGTGTTGCTCGCAGCTGGTTCGGGCGCCGCGTGAAGTGGCGTCCGAGGCAACAGGGAACCCGGTGTGAATCCGGGACTGCCCCGCAGCGGTAAGTGGGAACGAAAGCCGTCAACGAAGCACTGGGCTCCGCAGAGCCTGGGAAGCGACGGCCGGTAGGAGCGTGTCATGCGCCCACGAGTCCGAAGACCTGCCAGCGCGCCGCACGCCGACCGGTGTGCGGCGGTCGAAGGCCGCGTGGGACGGCCGACGCCACCAGCCGGCCGGGTTTCACGGGCCGGTGGCGTCCTCCTGCGCGCCTTCACAGGTTTTGGGGGGACGCGGGAGATGACGGTCACACAGGACAAGACATCCGTGCCGGAACAGCGGCGGCACGTCATGCAGGTGCGTAAGCGCAACGGCGACCTCGAGACGGTCGACGTCAACAAGATCGTCAAGGCGGTCGAGCGGTGGGTCGCCGACCTCGACGAGGTGGACCCGCTGCGGGTCGCGACCAAGACGATCAGCGGGCTGTACGACGGTGCGACGACGGCTGAGCTGGACAAACTGTCCATTCAGACGGCGGCCGAGCTGATCGGCGAGGAGCCGCAGTACTCGAAGCTGGCCGCCCGGCTGCTCGCCGCGTACGTGGACAAGGAAGTTCGCCTGCAGGAGGTGGCGAGCTTCTCCCAGTCGATCCGCTATGCGCACCAGCAGGGTCTGATCGGTGACGAGACGGCCGCGTTCGTGCGCCGTAACGCGCGCAAGCTCGACGACGCGATCGACCTCGACGGTGACCTGCGGTTCGAGTACTTCGGCCTGCGTACGGTGGCCGACCGCTACCTGCTGCGCCACCCCCAGAGCCGCCTGGTCGTCGAGACACCGCAGTACTGGCTGCTCCGCGTGGCGTGTGGCCTGTCCGAGACGCCGGCCGAGGCGATCGGCTTCTACAAGCTCATGTCGAGCCTGGCCTATCTGCCCAGCTCACCGACGCTGTTCAACTCGGGCACCCGGCACACCCAGATGTCGTCCTGCTTCCTGGTCGACTCGCCCAAGGACGAGCTCGACTCCATTTACGAGCGCTACCACCAGGTGGCCAAGCTGTCGAAGTTCTCCGGCGGCATCGGCATCTCGTGGTCGCGGGTGCGCGGGCGTGGCGCGCTGATCCGGGGCACGAACGGCAAGTCGAACGGGATCGTGCCGTTCCTCAAGACGCTGGACGCGGGCGTGGCGGCGGTCAACCAGGGCGGCCGGCGCAAGGGCGCGGCGTGCGTCTATCTCGAGCCGTGGCACCCGGACGTCGAGGAGTTCCTCGAGCTGCGCGACAACACCGGGGAGGACTCCCGGCGTACGCACAATCTGAATCTGGCCAACTGGATCCCCGACGAGTTCATGCGCCGCGTGGAGGCCGACGGCGACTGGTCGCTGATCGACCCCTCAGACGCCCCTGAGCTGCCCGATCTGTTCGGCGAGGCGTTCGACGACGCATATAAAAAAGCCGAGAAGAACGCGGTCAAAACCGTCAAGGCCCGCGACCTGTACGGGCGGATGATGCGCACGCTCGCACAGACCGGCAACGGCTGGATGACGTTCAAGGACCCGTCCAACCGGCTCTCCAACCAGACCGGCGCGCCCGGCAACACGATCCACCTGTCCAACCTGTGCACCGAGATCCTCGAGGTGAACTCGGACGACGAGACCGCGGTGTGCAACCTCGGCTCGATCAACCTGGGCGCCCACACGACCGCCGACGGCGGCGTGAACTGGGAGAAGCTGCGCGAGACGGTTCGGACGGCGGTCGTCTTCCTCGACCGGGTCATCGACATCAACTACTACCCGTCGGAGCAGGCCGGCCGGTCGAACCCCCGGTGGCGTCCGGTCGGGCTCGGGCTGATGGGTCTGCAGGACGCGTTCTTCACCCTGGGCCTGCCGTTCGACTCCGAGGCGGCCAAGGAGCTGTCCACCCGCGTCCAGGAGGAGATCTTCCTGACCGCGCTGGAGAGCTCGGTGAAGCTGGCCGAACGGTTCGGACCGCACCCCGCGTACTCCGAGACGCGCGCGGCGAACGGCTATCTGCATCACGAGCTGTGGGGCGCGAAGCCGTCGCAGAGCAAGCGCTGGAAGGCGCTCAAGGCCGCGATCGGCGAGCACGGGCTGCGTAACTCGCTGATGATCGCGATCGCTCCGACGGCCACCATCGCGTCGATCGCGGGCTGTTACGAGTGCATCGAGCCGCAGGTATCCAACCTGTTCAAGCGCGAGACGATGTCGGGCGAGTTCCTGCAGATCAATTCCTATCTCGTACGGGAACTGAAGGCTCGCGGATTGTGGACGGCCCCGATCCGTGAGCAGATCAAGCGGGCCGAAGGGTCGGTGCAGGCGATCAATGAGCTGCCCGCCGACGTGCGCGAGGTGTTCCGTACGGCCTGGGAACTCCCGCAGAAGGCGCTGATCGACCTCGCTGCCGCGCGAGCGCCCTATATCGACCAGTCGCAGTCGCTCAACCTGTTCATGAGCGCGCCGACGATCGGCAAGGTCTCCTCGATGTATCTGTACGCGTGGAAGGCCGGTCTCAAGACGTCGTACTACCTGCGCTCGCGCCCCGCGACGCGCATTCAGCAGGCGACGGTGGCGGTGGCTCCGGCCGCGGTCACGACGCTTCCGACGGTGAAGGCCGTCAGCGACGAGGAAGCGCTCGCCTGCTCCCTGGAAAACCCCGAAAGCTGCGAGGCCTGCCAGTGACCACCATTCCCGAACCCCGCACCGCGCCCGCCGAGAAGAAGCACCAGATGCTTCTCGACCCCGGCATGGACCTCACCCTGCGGCCGATGCGCTACCCGCACTTCTTCGACCGGTTCAAGGACGCCATCAAGAACACCTGGACCGTCGAAGAGGTCGACCTGCACTCCGACCTCGCCGACCTGCAGCGCCTCTCCCCCGCCGAGCAGCACCTCGTGTCGCGGCTCGTCGCGTTCTTCGCCACCGGCGACACGATCGTGGCGAACAACCTCGTGCTCAACCTCTACCAGCACGTGAACTCGCCCGAGGGCCGGCTCTACCTGTCTCGGCAACTGTTCGAGGAGGCCGTGCACGTTCAGTTCTATCTGAACCTGCTCGACACCTACGTGCCCGACCTCGACGAACGCACGGCCGCTTTCTCGGCCGTCGAGAACATTCCGTCGATCGCGCGGAAGGCCGAGTTCTGCTTCAAGTGGATCGACTCGATCTACGAGATGCGCGAGCTGAAGACGCGCGAGGACCGGCGGGCGTTCCTGCTCAACGTCATCTGTTTCGCCGCGTGCATCGAGGGCCTTTTCTTCTACGGCGCTTTCGCGTACGTCTATTTCCTGCGCTCGCGCGGCGTGCTGCAGGGATTGGCGTCCGGCACGAACTGGGTGTTCCGCGACGAGAGCATGCACATGGCGTTCGCGTTCGACGTGGTCGACACCGTACGGCAGGAAGAACCGGACCTGTTCGACGCCGACATGCAGCAGCAGGTGCGCGACATGCTCTCCGAGGCCGTCGAGTGCGAGGTGCAGTTCGCCGCCGACCTGCTCGAACAGGGCGTCTCCGGCATGTCCCTGACCGACATGCGCGAGTACCTGCAGCACGTGGCCGACCGCCGCCTGTCCGCGCTCGGCATCGAGCCGATCTACGGCTCGAAGAACCCGTTCGCGTTCATGGAGCTGCAGGACGTGCAGGAGCTGTCGAACTTCTTCGAGCGACGCGTCTCGGCCTACCAGGTCGGCGTGACCGGAAGCGTCAGCTTCGACGACGACTTCTGAGAAGTTGCGGCCGGCGTCAGGCTCCTGGCGCCGGCCGCAACACCTTCGATCATGACGACAACGGATCGTCGGCTCACCGACCGGGTCGCGGCGTTGATGCGCGACGGCGGCTGGCACAAGGTCACCGTCACCGCGCGAAGCGGGCGGACCGTGCGCCGACCTGACGGCGAGACGCGTCCAGTCGCTCGAAATCCGCGGGTCGCACGGCGACCATCTCGCGGCCCTCGATCACCACAGTGCGTCTGTCGATCTTCCGGCCCATGCGGCACCCTCCCCGCGCAACGGACAACAGACGACCAGTGAACCACGAACCGGCCAACCCATATCCCGTACGGCGGACGCCTTCACCGATCGTCGCGGCGCGCACCGTACGATGTCGGGTGGTGCTGGTTCGCCCTGTCCGCCAGGCGGGGTGTCGTAAGAGGGAACCCGGTGTGAGACCGGGACTGCCCCGCAGCGGTGAGTGGGAACGAAAGCCGTCATCAAGCACTGGACGCCACTGAGGCGTCTGGGAAGCGACAGCCGGTAGGCACGAGTTGGGCGCCCACGAGTCCGAAGACCTGCCAGCGCTGCGCACGCCGACCGGTGTGCGCCGCCGGCGGTCCCTCGGGAGGACCAGGGCTGCGCTTGCGCGTGCCTTCCCCTTCCCTGCCCGCCGGGCACTTCGAGGGAAGGACCCCTGTTGTCTTTCGGTCAGAGCACCGTCCTGGGCTACCCCCGTATCGGCCCGAACCGCGAGCTGAAGAAGGCCGTCGAGGCCTACTGGGCCGGCCGCGTCTCCTCGGAAGAGCTGGAAACCACCGCAAAAACGCTGCGGGCCGAGGTGTGGCAGACCCTGCGTGACGCCCGCCTCGACGCGATCCCGTCCAACACGTTCTCCTACTACGACCAGGTCCTCGACACCGCCGTCGCGGTCGGCGCCATCCCCGACCGGTTCGAACGGCTCGGACTGTCCGACCTGGACACCTACTTCGCGATGGCCCGCGGCGTCGACGAGGAGCCCGCGCTCGAGCTGACCAAGTGGTTCGACACCAACTACCACTACCTGGTCCCCGAGATCGACGAGGAGACCATCTTCCGGGCCCGGCCGGAGAAGGCCCTGCGCGAGTACGCCGAGGCCGCCGCGCTCGGCATCACGACCCGGCCGGTGCTCGTCGGGCCGGCCACGTTCCTGCTGCTGGCCAAGGGCGTGAGCCCCTTCGACCGGTTGGGTGAGCTGACCGACGCGTACGGGGAAATCCTCGGTCTTCTCGCCGACGCCGGTGTCGAGTGGGTGCAGCTGGACGAACCGGCCTACGTCACCGACCGCACTGCCGGGGAGATCGACGCGCTGCGGGCGGTCTACCACCGCCTGGCCGGCCTGGAGCGACGGCCGAAGATCTTCGTGGCCACCTACTTCGGTGAGCTCGGCGACGCCCTCCCGGCCCTGCTCGACACGCCGATCGAGGCGCTCGGCCTCGACCTGGTGGCCGGGCCGGGCAACCTGGCCCGGCTCACCGCGGCCGGACCGCTGGGCGGCAAGACGATCGTGGCCGGGCTGGTCGACGGGCACAACATCTGGCGTACCGACCTGCGCGCCGCCGCCACCACCGGGGCGACCGTGGCCGGGCTGGCCGACCACGTCGCCGTGTCGACGTCGTGCTCGCTGCTGCACGTGCCGGTCGACCTGTCCGTCGAGAAGAACCTCGACCCCGACCTGTACGCCCGGCTCGCGTTCGCCCGGCAGAAGGTCGACGAGGTCGTGCTGCTCGGCAAGGCCCTGCGCGACGGCACCGCGAGCCTGCCCGCCCCGCTGCCGCCGACGCCCGCGTCGTGGCGCAACACGTCGGTGCGGGACCGGCTCGCCGCCCTGACCCCGGCCGACCGGCAGCGCGGCTCGTACGACGAGCGCGCCGCGGCCCAGCAGCAGCGGCTCGGCCTGCCCGACCTGGCGACGACGACGATCGGTTCGTTCCCGCAGACCGCCGAGCTGCGCAAGGCCCGCGCCGAGCTGCGCACCGGGACGCTCGACGAGGCCGGTTACGCGGCCCGCATGCGCAACGAGGTCGAGCAGGTCATCCGGCTGCAGGAGCGGCTCGGCCTCGACGTGCTGGTGCACGGCGAGCCCGAGCGCAACGACATGGTGCAGTACTTCGGCGACCAGCTCGACGGGTTCGCCACCACGCACCTCGGCTGGGTCCAGTCGTACGGCTCGCGCTGTGTTCGCCCGCCGATCATCTACGGCGACGTGGCCCGCAAGGCGCCGATGACGGTCGAGATGTCGGCCTACGCCCAGTCGCTGACCGCCAAGCCGGTCAAGGGCATGCTCACCGGCCCGGTCACGATCCTGGCGTGGTCGTTCGTGCGTAACGACCAGCCCCGCGCCGACACCGCCGATCAGGTCGCGCTCGCCCTGCGCAACGAGACCGTCGACCTCGAAGCGGCCGGCATCAAGGTCATTCAGGTCGACGAGCCGGCTCTGCGTGAGACATTGCCGCTACGCAAGGCGGACCAGAAGGCGTACCTGGACTGGGCCGTCGGGTCGTTCCGACTCGCCACCAGCGGCGTCGCCGACGACACCCAGGTCCACACCCACCTGTGCTACTCCGAGTTCGGCGAGGTCATCACGGCCATCGACGCGCTCGACGCCGACGTGACCAGCATCGAGGCATCCCGCTCGAAGATGGAGGTGCTCGACGACCTCGCGGCCATCGGCTACTCCCGCGGTGTCGGGCCGGGCGTGTGGGACATCCACTCGCCGCGGGTGCCGTCGCAGGACGAGGTGGTCGACGCCGTACGCCGGGCGGTGAGCGCGGTTCCGGCCCGCCGGTTGTGGGTCAACCCCGACTGTGGTCTCAAGACGCGCGGGTACGCCGAGGTCGAGGCGTCGCTGAAGCACCTGGTGGCCGCGGCCGCCGAGGTCCGCGGCAGCTGAACCCTCCGAACGCCGGGCGGGTCTTTGCCGAGGCCCGCCCGGCCCTTCACCCTGGAGTTTCCTCGTGAACCACGAATCCGCCGCTTTCCGGTCCGCCCTCGAGGTGGTCCGGTCGGTCGAGCCGCGCATCGCCGACGCCATCGCACACCCACGCGCATGACTCAGCCCGGCCGGCCGCCGACGGCCTCCGAGATGACCCTGTCGGCGCATGGCCACCCGGACGTGGTCGGCGGCCACCCGGCGGGTCACTCGCGGTCAGGAGCTCGGAGCCGGGTGCGTCGTTGCATGAATCACGCTGTCGCCAAGCTCTTGCAACAACCTTGAAGTGGGGATTAGCGTCCGCTTGGAGGTCCTGACATGACATCAACCGAGTTCCGGCGCAGCCTCACCCGGCGCGACTGGCGATCCCTGGGCGGCATGGCTGCCTTCATCGTGCTGCTGCACGTCGTCGGGTTCGCCGTACTGTTCGGGCTGGTCGTGCCGCAGCATTTCCACCTCGGCGGCGTGCATCCGGTCTTCACCGTCGGCGTCGGCATCCTGGCCTACACGTTCGGGCTGCGGCACGCGTTCGACGCCGACCACATCGCCGCGGTCGACAACACCACCCGCAAACTGATCCAGGAGTCGGACCGCAAACCGCTGTCGGTCGGGTTCTGGTTCTCGCTCGGCCACTCGACGATCGTGTTCGCGCTCGCGTTCCTGCTGTCCGTCGGCGTCAAGGCCCTCGCGGGTCAGGTCGAGGACGACGGCAGCGCGCTGCATTCGGTCACCGGCGTCATCGGCGCCTCGGTGTCCGGCGTCTTCCTGTGGGTCCTCGGCATCCTCAACCTCGTCGTGCTCGTCGGCGTCATCAAGGTCTTCCGCAACCTGCGCCGCGGCCACTACGACGAGCAGGCCCTCGAGGACCAGCTCAACAAGCGCGGCTTCATGAACCGGTTCCTCGGCGGGCTCACGAAATCGGTGCGCAAGCCGTGGCACATCTACCCGATCGGCGTGCTGTTCGGGCTCGGCTTCGACACCGCCACCGAGGTCGGCCTGCTCGTGCTCGCGGGCGGCGCGGCCGCGTTCAACCTGCCGTTCTACTCCATCCTCGTGCTGCCGATCCTGTTCGCGGCCGGCATGTGCCTGATGGACACGCTCGACGGCGTCTTCATGAACTACGCATACGGGTGGGCGTTCGCCAAGCCCGTACGCAAGGTGTTCTACAACATCACCATCACGTCGATCTCGGTGGCGGTGGCCCTGATCATCGGGACGATCGAACTCATCGGTGTGCTCGACGACCAGGCCCACATCACCACCGGCCCGCTCGCCGCGATCGGCGCGATCCCGCTCGATTACGCGGGCTACGGCATCGTCGCCCTGTTCGTGGTGGCCTGGATCGTCGCCCTGGCCGTCTGGCGTTTCGGCCGCATCGAGGAACGCTGGTCGGCCGGCCTCACCAGCGACTGAGCGTTACTCGGTGGCGGCCAGGGCGGCCAGCCGCAGCGAGAGGTCCCGGACGACGGTCTCGACATCGCTGCCGGCGCTGTCGCTGACGATGGTCAGCGACAGCTCGGTGAGCAGCAGGAAGGCGTGGGCGCGTTCGGCGTCGTCGGCGAACGCGCCGGTCAGCGCCCGCGCGCCGTCGAGGTCACCGCGATGCCGGGCCGCGATGATCCCGACAGCCCGCTGCATGCCCGCCAGCAGCGCCGCCGACTCGGGGCTCACGCCGCGCCGACGAGGTCCCGCAGCTGGACGAGCAGTTCGGCCGGGTCGCCGGTGGCCTTGCCCTGGGCGAATCCGGCGTTGCCGCCGCCGCGGCCGGACAACAGCAGCTTGACCAGGTGGGCGGCCGAGAGGCCGCGGTCGACGGCGGCCGGGGTGAGCGCGACGACAAGGCCCGGGCCCGCGAGGACTCCGATGACGCCGGGGCGGTTGCCGAGCCGGTTGCGGACCTTCTCGGCCAGCGTCTTGCCGTCGCCGGTGATGGTCACGCCGACGTAGGCGATGCCGCCGACGTCGACCGCGCCCGCCGCGTATTCCTCGGCATCCAGATCGAGCAGCCGGGCCCGAAGGTCGGCCGCTTCCTTCTCGGTCTGCTTCATCCGGGCGAGCAGCGCGGTCACCCGGTCGGGCAGTTCCTCGGGCCGGGCCTTGAGCTGGGCGGCGAGCCGTCCGACGAGGTCGCGTTCGCGGGCCAGGTAGCGGAACGCCTCGATGCCGGTGACGGCCTCGATACGACGCTGGCCGGCGCCGACCGAGGACTCCCCGGTCACGGCCAGGGAGCCGATCTGGGCCGAGCGGTCGACGTGGGTGCCGCCGCACAGCTCGCGCGACCAGTCGCCGCCGATCTCGACGACCCGTACGGTCTCGTCGTAGGTCTCGCCGAACAGCGCGAGCGCGCCCTCGTGGCGGGCCTGCTCGAGCGGCACGTAGCGCACGCCGACCGGCAGGTCACGGCGGATGGCCTGGTTGGCGACCTCCTCGACCTCGCTGCGGGTCACGTCGGACAGGCCGCCGCGCCACGCGAAGTCGAGGCGCAGGTAGCCGGGCCGGTTGTAGGAGCCGGACTGCAACGCCGACGGGCCGAGCACGTGCCGCAGCGCGGCGTGCACGACGTGCGTACCGGAATGGGCCTGCCTTGCCCCCACGCGCCACTCCGGGTCGACGGCGGCGTGCACCGTGTCACCGACGGCGATGGTGCCGTCGAGGATCCGTACGGTGTGGGCGACCAGGCCCTTGACCGGGCGCTGCACGTCGATCACCTCGGCGCGCAGGCTCGGGCCGGTGAGCAGGCCGGCGTCCGAGTCCTGGCCACCGCTCTCGGCATAGAACGGCGTGCGGTCGAGGGCGACGGTGACGATCTCGCCCGTGCCCCACACGGCCAGGACCCGCGAGTCGGTCTCCAGGGTCTCGTACGCGAGCCAGTCCGTCGGCCCGTTCGCGTCGAGCACCGTCCGGTAGGCCGAGAGGTCGGCGTGCCCGGTCTTGCGTGCCTTCGCGTCGGCCTTGGCCCGGGCGCGCTGCTCGGCCATGAGCACCCGGAAGCCGTCCGCGTCCACGTCGAGGCCCTGCTCGGCGGCGATCTCGAGGGTCAGGTCGATCGGGAAGCCGTACGTGTCGTGGAGCTGGAACGCCTTGTCACCGGCGAGCGCCGAGCGGCCGGCCTTCTTCGTGTCGGCGATGGCGGTGTCGAGGATCGTGGTGCCGGCGCGCAGCGTACCGAGGAAGGTCTCTTCCTCCCCGTACGCGGCCTGGCTGATCCGCTCGAAGTCGGCGGCCAGCTCGGGGTACGACGGCGCCATGCAGTCCCGCGCCACCGGCAGCAGCTCGGGCAGCGCCGGCTCCTGCCAGCCGAGCAGCCGGATGGCCCGGATCGCGCGGCGCATGATGCGTCGCAACACGTAACCGCGGCCCTCGTTGCTGGGCGTGACGCCGTCGCCGATCAGCATCAGCGCGGTCCGCACGTGGTCGGCGATCACCCGCAGCCGAACGTCGTCGGGGTGCGACTCACCCGCGACATGACCCGACTTCGCGCCGTACTTCTTGCCGGTCATCTCGGCCGCGCGGGCCAGGATCGGCCGCACCTCGTCGATCTCGTACAGGTTGTCCACGCCCTGCAGCAGCGACGCGACCCGCTCGAGACCCATGCCGGTGTCGATGTTCTGCTGCGGCAGGTCACCGACGACCGTGAACTCCGACTTCGACTTCACGTCGGTGATCTCGTACTGCATGAAGACCAGGTTCCAGAACTCCATGAACCGGTCTTCGTCGACCTCGGGGCCGCCGTCCCTGCCGTACGCGGGGCCGCGGTCGTAGAAGAGCTCGGAACACGGACCGGCCGGACCGGGGATGCCCATCGACCAGAAGTTGTCCTTCTTACCCCGCCGCACGATCCGCTCGGCCGGCACCCCGATCTTGCGCCACAGGTCGAACGCCTCGTCGTCGTCGAGGTAGACCGTCGCCCAGATCCGCTCGGGGTCGAGACCGTAGGCACCCGTCGACAACTCCCAGGCGAGCTTGATCGCGCCCTCTTTGAAGTAGTCACCGAACGAGAAGTTGCCGTTCATCTGGAAGAACGTGCCATGCCGCGAGGTCTTGCCGACCTCGTCGATGTCCGGCGTGCGGATGCACTTCTGCACGCTGACCGCACGCTTGAACGCCGGGGTCTGCTGGCCCAGGAAGTAGGGCACGAACTGCACCATGCCGGCGTTGATGAACAGCAGGTTGGGGTCGTCGATGGCCGGCAACGGGGCACTCGGCACGACCGTGTGCCCGTTGGCCTCGAAATGCGCCAGATAGCGCCGCTTAATCTCCGCCGTCCGCATGAACGCACCCCTTATTGCCGGTCGATTGCAGTTACATAGTATTGCTGACTGTGCAGACGCGTTCCGGTACCCCACGACCGATCACCCGCTACGGCAACCCGGTGCTGCACCGGCGCTGCGCCGACGTGACGGCCTTCGACGACGACCTGGCCCAGCTCGTGGCCGACATGTTCGCCAGCATGGCCGCGGCCAACGGCGTGGGCCTGGCCGCCAACCAGATCGGCGTCGATGCCCGCGTGTTCGTCGTGGACTGCCCGGACGCCTCGGGCACGAACGTGGTCGGCCACGTCGTCAACCCGGTGCTGCACCTGCCCGTGACGCGTGAGCTGGACGACGACACCGAGGGCTGCCTGTCGGTGCCCGGCCCGCACGCCGCGCTGCCGCGACCTGCCACGTCGTACGTGACCGGCTTCGACATGACCGGGAACCCGATCCGCATCGACGGCACCGGCGTGCTCGCCCGGTGTCTGCAGCACGAGACCGACCACCTCGACGGGCTGCTCTACGTCGACCGCCTGCCCGCCAAACAACGCAAGAAGCTGCTCGCCGAGAGCGCCGACCATCCGGGGGTCGGCGTCTAGCCGCAGTTGGCGCAGCGACCGGCCAGGGTCAGGCTCTGGCCGGAGAAGCAGAAGCCCGTACGGGTTTCGGTGGCGTCGAGCAGGCCGTGCACCTCGCCGGCGGGAATCTCGGCAACCGCATCGCACTGGGCGCAGATCGCGTGGTGATGCGGCCGATCGGCCAGTCCATAGCGGACGCGGCCGGGACGGCCCAGCGTGTGCACGACACCGGCGTCGGCCAGCGCGTGCAGGGTCCGGTAGACCGTCGAGTGATCGGTCTGCGGGTATCGGCCGGCCAGCCGTTCGTGCAGTTCGCGCGCGGACAGGTGGCCGCAGCTGTCGATCAGGGCCTCGACCAGCGCGCACTTGACGACCGTCCACCGGCGGCCGTCGCTGCGCAGACGCTCGCGGATCGCTGCCACCCGTTGCTGCCGATCGTCCGCCATGGCGTAGATGCTAATTGCTGGCAACAACCAATAGGATGCAGCAATGCTCGTGATGGGGATCGAGACCTCGTGCGACGAGACCGGCGTCGGCCTGGTCCGCGACGGGGTGCTGCTCGGTGATGCGCTGGCGTCGAGCATGGACGAGCACGCCCGGTTCGGTGGCGTCGTCCCCGAGATCGCCGCCCGCGCCCATCTTGAGGCGCTGCCGTCGATGGTGCGCCACGCCGTCGATCGGGCCGGGGTGCAGCTGAGCGACGTCGAGGCGGTCGCGGTGACGGCCGGTCCCGGGCTGGCCTCGGCCGTGCAGGTCGGCCTCGCGGCAGGTAAGGCGTTCTCGCTCGCGCTCGGCATTCCCCTGTACGGCGTCCATCACCTCGCCGGGCACGCGGCGGTCGACGTCCTCGAGCACGGGCCGCTGCCCGATCGGTGCGTCGCCCTGATCGTCTCGGGCGGGCACACGTCGCTGCTCGTGCTCCGCGACCTCGCCCGCGACCCGATCGTCCACCTCGGCGACACGTACGACGACGCGGCCGGCGAGGCGTTCGACAAGGTGGCCCGGCTGCTCGGCCTGCCCTACCCCGGCGGACCGGCGATCGACCGCGTGGCCCGCGACGGCGACCCGGCCGCGATCGCCTTCCCGCGACCACTGACCGGCGCGCGCGACGAGCCGTACGCGTTCTCCTTCAGCGGCCTCAAGACAGCGGTCGCCCGCTGGGTCGAGCGGCACCCCGGCCCGCTGCCGGTGGCCGACGTCGCGGCGTCGTTCCAGGAGGCGGTGGCCGACACCCTGTCCCGCAAGGCGGTCGCCGCCTGCCGCGCGCACGGCTGCGGCACCCTGCTGCTGGTCGGTGGCGTGGCCGCGAACAGCCGGGTCCGCGCGCTGACCGCGCAACGTTGCGCCGCGGCCGGCATCGCCCTGCGCGTGCCGTCGCCGCGCCTGTGCACCGACAACGGCGCCATGATCGCCGCCGTCGGCGACCTGGTCGCCCGGGCCGGCCTGCCACCGAGCCCGCTCGACCTGGCCATGCAACCGACCGTGACCCTGACCCACGCTCTCACCCACGCCTGATCGGGAGTAACCATGACCTTGGAAGCCCACGTCCACGGCCCCGGCGAAGTGCCGCACACCCACCCCGACCCGGGCGTCGACCCGCACGCGCCGCTGACCGGCGGCCACCGCGCGCTGCGCGTCGGCATCGGCGGCCCGGTCGGCTCGGGCAAGACCGCCCTGGTCGCCGCCCTGTGCCGCACGCTGGCCGATGAACTGCGCCTGGCCGTGGTCACCAACGACATCTACACCACCGAAGACGCCGACTTCCTGCTCCGCAACGGCGTGCTGCCCGCCGACCGCGTCCGGGCCGTGGAAACCGGCTGCTGCCCGCACACGGCGATCCGCGACGACATCTCGGCCAACCTCGACGCGATCGAGGAGCTCGAGACCGCGCTCGGCCCGCTCGACCTCGTTCTGCTGGAGAGCGGCGGCGACAACCTGACCGCCACGTTCAGCAAGGGCCTGATCGACCTCCAGATCTTCGTGGTCGACGTGGCCGGCGGCGACAAGGTGCCGCGCAAGGGCGGCCCCGGCGGACCTGCTGGTCATCAACAAGACCGACCTGGCCCCGATGGTCGGCGCCGACCTGTCGGTGATGGACCACGACGCCAAGGCCCGCCGCGGCGACCTGCCCACGATCTTCCAGTCGCTGGCCGAGGACCGCGGGGCCACCGAGGTCGCCGCCTGGATCCGGTCCCACCTGCCGCCCGCCGCGGCGGTGTGACATAGGGCAGCCTTACTCAAATGCCGCTCGATTGGTGTTGCAAGATGATGGCAATAGCTTCAAACCGGCAAGTGGAAGGTTGAGCATGGCCATCTACACGCTTCCTGACATGCCCTACGACTACGGCGCACTCGAGCCGGCCATGAGCGGTCAGATTCTCGAACTGCACCACAGCAAGCACCACGCGGCGTACGTCAAGGGCAGCAACGACACCCTCGACCAGCTCGCCGAGGCCCGCGACAAGGGCGACTACTCGGCCCTGGTCGGCCTGGAGAAGACGCTCGCGTTCAACCTCTCGGGCCACGTGCTGCACTCGATCTTCTGGAACAACCTGCGCCCGGGCAGCAGCGCCGACCGCCCCGAGGGTGACCTGGAAGCCGCGATCATCGAGCACTTCGGCTCGTACGAGGCGTTCTCGGCCCAGCTCTCCACCGCGACCAAGGGCGTACAGGGATCGGGCTGGGGTGTTCTGGCCTGGGAGCCGCTGTCGCAGCGCCTGATCGTCGAGCAGATCTACGACCACCACGGCAATGTCGGTCAGGGCTCGACCCCGATCCTCGTGTTCGACGCCTGGGAGCACGCGTACTACCTGCAGTACAAGAACGTGCGCCCCGACTACGTCGACCGCCTCTGGAACCTGGTGAACTGGACGGACGTCACCAAGCGCTTCGACGCCGCCCGGGCCGCCGGCAACCCGATCATCGTCGCGCCCTGACGATGGACGCCGCCGACGCTTTTGCCGGCGCGCAACGTGCCGCCGGGGTCATCGCGGCCAAGCACCGCGGTGACCTCGCCGGCGCGCAGGATCTGCTCGCCGCGTTCCCGGACGAGCAGGCCCGCACCCGGGCCTTCGAACTGCTGGCCCACCTGGCCCTGAGCATTCTCCGAGCTCAGACCGACCAGAGCATGGACGAGATCGTGCAGGAACTGAGCCTGCACATGGCCGCCGCCTCCGGCGATCTTGAGTGATGGGCCACAACCCGCACGTCTTCCACGGCCGCTGATCACCTTGTTAGGTTGTTGCTACTTCTTGGCAACAACTAAGCGGAGGCGTGTCGGTGATCCGGGAACACGACGTCCTCGGAGTCGGCGCGCAACGACGTCGTACGACGTTCCGGCTGCTCGGCCTGACCGCCGCGCTGCTCGCCACCGGCGTGATCGCGGTCGGCACCGGAGCCATCGCGATCGGACCGGCCACAGTGGCCCGCATCCTCGCCCACCAACTGTTCGGCCTCGGCGACGTGACGTGGGAGCCGCCGCAGGAAGCCATCGTCTGGCAGGTCCGCCTCCCCCGCGTCCTGCTCGGCGTGCTCGTCGGCGCGGGCCTCGCGGTCTGCGGTGTCGCGTTGCAGGCGATGGTCCGCAATGTGCTCGCGGACCCCTACCTGCTCGGCATCAACTCCGGCGCGTCCAGCGGCGCCGCCGCCGCGATCCTGTTCGGAGCGGGCGCCGGCTTCGGCCAGTACGCCCTGTCGACCAGCGCCTTCCTCGGCGCGCTGGCCGCGTCCCTGCTCGTCTTCCTCATCGCGCGCAGCGGCGGCCGCATCACGTCGATCCGGCTGCTGCTCTCCGGCGTCGCCGTCGGCTACGCGCTGTACGCCACGACCAGCTTCCTCATCTTCGCGTCGGGATCGGCCGAGGGCGCCCGCTCGGTGATGTTCTGGCTGCTCGGCTCGCTCGGCCTGGCCCGCTGGGACGCCCTCCTGACGGTGGCTGCTCTCGTCATCGGCGGCACGATCCTCTACCTCACCGTCGTCGGCCGCCGCCTGGACGCGCTCGCCGTGGGTGACGAGACCGCCCATACCCTCGGGATCAACCCCGACCGCTTCCGCGTACGCCTTCTGGTCATCGTCTCGTTGTGCGTCGGCGTGCTCGTCTCGGCGTCCGGGAGCATCGGCTTCGTCGGCCTGGTCGTGCCGCACCTCGCCCGTCGTCTGGTCGGCGCTTCCCACGTACGTGTCGTGCCCGTCGCCGCCCTGCTCGGCGCGATCCTCCTCGTCTGGGCCGACGTGATCGCCCGGGTGCTGCTGGCCCCGCAGGAGATCCCGATCGGCATCATCACCGCCCTGCTCGGCGCCCCGTTCCTCCTGGTCCTCATCCGCCGGCTGCACGCCACCGGCGCCTGAAAGGAACCCGATGAAATCCCTCCGCACCGCGTCCGCCCTCGTGCTGCTCGCCGTCGTCGCGGGCTGCGGCGCCTCCGACGAAGCCACCTCGACAGAAGCCGGTGCGGGATACCCGTACACGGTCAAGAACTGCGGTGCCGACGTCACGTTCGACAAGGCACCCGAACGCGTCGTCATGCTCAAAAGCGCCGCCGTGCCCTACCTGCACGACCTCGGCGTCATGGACCGGGTCACGGCCCGCGCCGGCCAATACCCGAAGGCCTACTACGACGACGCCACCCTGGCCGAACTCGACAAGATCCCGCTGCTGACCGACAAGACCGACACGAGCGGTCACCTGCAGATCAGCAAGGAGGTCGTGATCAGCCAGCAGCCCGACCTCGTGCTCGGCCAGGTCGACAACCTGTCCCGCGACACCCTCTCGGCGGTGGACATCCCGCTGCTCGAGGAGCCGGCGTTGTGCGAGGGCAGCACCGCGGTGCCCACCTTCGACGACATCTACGCGCAGATGGAGTCGTACGGGAAAGTCTTCGGAAAATCGACGGAAGCGGCCACCGCGGTCACCGCCCTCAAGGAGCGGATGTCCAAGATCCAAAAACCGAGTTCCTCCCGTACGGCGGCAGTCCTGTACCCGACCGTCGGCGGTGGCGTCACGTACGCGTACGGAAGCGCCTCCATGGCCCATCCCCAGCTCGAGGCGGCCGGGTTCACCAACGTCTTCGCCTCCTCCACGGAACGCGTCTTCGAGGTGACGCTCGAAGAGCTGCTCGGCCGCAACCCCGACGTGCTGATCCTGCTCTACAGCGACGGCGACCCGGCGGCGGTCGAGAAGGCGCTCACCGGTCTGCCCGGCGCTTCGCAGCTCAAGGCCGTACAGGGAAAGAACGTCATGACGCAGCTGTTCAACTTCACCGAACCGCCGTCGCCGCTGTCCATCGACGGCCTCGAGAAGATCGTGGAACGGTTCCCGGCTTGATCACCGCGGCCGAGGTCTCCTGGCGCTACGGCGCGAACCCGGTGATCGACCGGGTCTCGGTGACCGCGCGGCCGGGCCGCGTGCTGGGGCTGATCGGGCCGAACGGCAGCGGGAAGACCACGCTGTTGCGGCTCCTCTACGGCGCGCTGCGCAGCCCGTCCGGAACGGTGAGCGTGGACGACGCGCCACTCAGCTCCTTGAGTGCACGCGAGGCCGCGTTGCGGATGGCCGTCGTCGTGCAGGAGACCGGCGGCTTCGACGCGCCGCTCACGGTGGCCGAGATGGTGCTGCTGGGCCGAGGCCCGCACCTGTCGACGTTCCAGCGCACCGGACAGGCCGATCACGAGATCGCCGCCCGCTGCCTGGCCCGGGTCGGCGCGACCCACCTCGGCCCGCGCGCCTTTGCCGGGTTGTCGGGCGGGGAACGGCAGCGGGTGCTGATCGCCCGCGCGCTCGCCCAGCAGGCCACGCACCTGCTGCTCGACGAGCCGACCAACCACCTCGACATCCGATATCAGCACGAGGTCCTGCGCCTGGTACGCGGCCTGGAAACGTGCTCGGTCGTCGTGCTGCACGACCTCAACCTGGCCGCCCGCTACTGCGACGACCTCGTGTTGCTCGGCTCGGGCGGGGTCGCCGCGGCCGGAACCGTCGACGAGGTGCTCGACCCGGCAGTCCTCGAACCGGTTTACGGCATCGGCATCAAGCGCCTCGATCTCGACGGCCACCTGCACCTTTTGTTCCAGCCCTTCGAGGAGTCGGTATGACCACCCAGGACCGCATCAACGACTACTGGACCGGCCGCGCGCCGAGCTACGCCGCCTACCAGTTGCAGCCACAGCGCCTCGTCGACGACATTGCGGCGTGGTCGAAGGTCTGGGCGGGCGCGCTCCCGCTCCCCGTGGGCGACGTGCTCGACGTCGGCAC
Organism: Paractinoplanes bogorensis; assembly: GCF_018829635.1. Classification (GTDB taxonomy): domain Bacteria; phylum Actinomycetota; class Actinomycetes; order Mycobacteriales; family Micromonosporaceae; genus Actinoplanes; species Actinoplanes bogorensis. The sequence continues at coordinate 264,690 of NZ_JAHKKG010000008.1, read as the reverse complement.
CGGTAGCGGCCAGGTCGCCTCGATCCTGGCCGGCCTGGGCCACCGCGTCACCGGCATCGACCTGTCCCTCGGCATGCTCGATCAGGCCCGCGCCGCCTACCCCGGCCCCGACTTCCGGTTGGGCGACGCGGTGGCGCCTGATTTCCCGCCGGCCTCGTTCGACGCTGTGACCGGACGGTACGTCATGTGGACGCTGCGCGACCCCGCCCTCGCGGTGCAGAACTGGATGCGCCTGCTACGCCCCGGCGGCACGATCGCGGTCGTCGACAGCACGTGGTTCCCGCACGGCCCCCAGGACTTCTACGACCCGTCGGTGTGGGCGGCCCTGCCCCTGGCCCAGGCCGCCGACATCAACCAGACCGCCGCCGTCCTGTCCGGCGCCGGCCTGCGCGACGTCACCGTCACACCCCTGACAACCATCCACGAGCTCGACGAGAAGTACGGTGTGGCCCCGAACCACGAGGTCCAGATGCAGTACCTCATCACCGGCCACCTCTGATGGAGTTCCGCGACGCACTACGCGGGCGCCGCATGGTCCGCGACTACCGCACCGACCCGGCCACCCGCGCGGCCCTGGCCGCCGTCGCCGGCCTGCCCGGCGATGTCGCGGTCGCCGGGGTGATGACGCTCGGCTACCCGGCCGACGATCCCGGCGTGCCCACGGCAAAGGTCGCCCGCCGCCGCAAGCCGCTCGACGAGCTGGTCACCTGGCGGCGCGACGGCCAAGGCGGTCGCGAGCAATGCTGAGCTGCAGCGGCAGCAGTATCGGGATGGGGGGTCAGATTCTCCGGCTCGGCGGGCGCCGGTCGACGGGGGTCTGGGACAGCGGGCGGTCCGCCCGGCAGGACGACTCCCGGGGCAGCGCCGCCTCGCGCGGTGAGGTCGTCTCGCTGGTGTAGAGGACCAGTGGCAGGTCGCCGACGATGTAGGCGGCGCGGCGGATCCAGCCGAGCGACTCATAGAGCGCGACCGCCGGGGCCTCGGGGTGGGTGGCCAGCCAGGCGCGCGGGTGGGCGTCGACGAAACGCGTGAGCAAGGCGCGCGCGATGCCGTGGCGGCGGTGGGCAGGGGCGACCATCAGTTCGGCCACGACCGCGGCCGGGGCCACGAGCAGCGGAGCGACGTCCGGGGTGATCGCGTTGCGGACCGCGCGGTCGAAGTCGCTGCCATCGGGCAGGTCGGGTGGGGCGGGCCAGCCGTACACCGCGCCGACGAGTTCGCCGTCGTCGGTCGCCACGAAGCCGTACGCCCCCGGGTAGCCGGTGTGTCGCGCCAGCCGGGCCGGATAGTCGTCGAGCTCGGCCGGCGACTCGCTCCACGGCGGCGCCGCGAAGCACTGCCGGTAGACGGGGTGGAGTTGGGGCAGCCGGTCGCGGAGTTCGCCCGCCGTCAGCCGGTCGATGGCGACCAACAGTCATCCCTCCTGGTCCGGACGCTACGGTTGATGCCCCGGCGACAGCGAGCGAGAGGTGGATCGTGGCGGTAACACGGCAGGCCGACAGGGTGGATGCGGTCCGCGACCTCGTACGGGCCAACGGGAAACGCTGGACGATCGCGAAAGGCGCCGTGGTCGAGGCGCTGGTCGGCGCCGACGAGCACCTGTCCGTGCAGCAGGTGCACGAGACCATCGCGGCCCGATTCCCGCAGATCGACCGCTCGACCGTGCACCGCATCCTCCTCGCGCTCGCCGAGGAACACGTCGTGCACGTGCTCGGCCGCCAGGGCGAGGCCCGCTACGGCATGGCCGATGAGCCCCACCATCACGCCGTCTGCGCCCGCTGCGGCCGCGAGACCGAGATCCCGGCCAAAGTCATCGCCCCGGCACTGTCGAAGGCCACAGCCGCCACCGGCTTCACGTTCGCCACCACCAGCATCACCCTGACCGGCCTGTGCGAGACCTGCACGACGAGCTGAGGGCGCCCCGGCTTGTGGATCATCGCCCCGGGACGCCCTCATAAGTCGGAACGACGGGTCACGGCCACGCAACACCCGTTCCTGACGCCATCATCTAGTAATTGCTAATCAGATGCAACAGTGCCGCGTCGGCGAACCAGCCAGAAAATCCCGCCGCCGATCCCGAACGTGATCAGCACCCCGAGGACGCCCGACAGGCCGGTCGACAGGTACTCGTTGTCGATGCCGCGGATGCCGTAGTCGGCGAGGGGGCTGCCGGCCGTCTGGTGGTCGCCCTCCTGCTGGAGCATGCAGGTGCCGCCGGTGATCTCGTCGTCGGCGTCGAACGTGCAGCCCTGACGCGCGGCGTAGTCGAGGCCGTCCGGGCTGCCGGACGCGAAGCTGCTGACCACGCCCGCGAGCAGGGCGGCGACGAGCAGCCCGGCCGCGAGGAACCATCCCAGTCGCTTACTCATGCGGTCGCTCCGATCGGGGCCGGGGTGGCGGTCTTGCGGTAGCGGCGCAGGGCGTACACGAGATCGGGCCGCACCCGGGCGACGGTGGCGACGGTGGTCGCCGCGATCAGTCCTTCGCCGATGCCGATCAGCACGTGGACGCCGGCCATGGTGCCCGCGATGCCGCCCAGGGCCAGGTCGGTGGTGCCGCCGAGCGCGTATTGGAAGACGAAGCCCTGCGACGCGACGACCACGCCGACGACCGAGGCGATGAACGCGGTCGTCGACAGCCCGGCCGGGTTCTTGGGCAGCACCCGCAGCAGCGCCGCGACCAGCAGATAGGCGACGGCCGTGCCGAGGATCGCCATGTTGAAGATGTTGAGGCCGAGCGCGGTCAGGCCACCGTCCGCGAACAGCAGGCACTGCACGATCAGCACCGTCGCGACACAGAGGGCGCCGACCCACGGCCCGACCAGGATGACCGCGAGGGTGCCGCCGAGCAGGTGGCCGGAGACGCCCGGCAGCACCTGGAAGTTCAGCATCTGCACGGCGAAGATGAACGCCGCGACCAGGCCCGCCATCGGCGCCAGCCGGTCGTCGAGGTCGGCCCGGGCCCGCCAGATGCAGACCGCGAGCGCCGCCGCCGATATCACCAGGAATACCGCCGAAACGGGACCATTGACGATCCCGTTGGCGATATGCATCGCCACTGTCTCCATGGACGCCCTCCTGAGGCAGCCGGGCTGCGCACGCCCGGTCAGCGGCAGCATATTGACGACTGCTGGCTTCTGCCAAGAGTTGGCAACTGTAGAGATCGACGCTTAACCGGACCGACATCGACAGCTTCGGAAGTTCACCGTTCAACCACCAGCGGTCGACGCTGAGCCCATCGAACGGCAGCAGGCGCCACGGCTCCCGTAACCGCGAACATCGCGCCGGCGACGTACCAGCCGGGACGACCCCACTCGATACACAGCCAGATCAGCAGACCCGGACCAGCCGCCTCGACCAGACCAGCCCCCAGCCCGAAGACCCCGAGATACTGACCGGTGGCATGCTCCGGGGCGAGCGCGAACGACACCTCGAAACCGGCAGCCGCGTGCCACAACTCCCCCACCGCGTGAATCACGATCGCCACGACCATCACGATCGAGGCGCCCAGCGACGGGAGGCCCGCGGTCAGCGAGATCAGACCGCACGCGACCAGAAAGGCGAACCCCGCACGCCGATAGCGAACCCCGCACGGGCCTTACCCGACCGCCGGTCATTCCTCAAACGGTTGAGCCACGGCGTCGCGGGCGAGATCGATCGCAGGCGCGTCATCGCATGGGTCTGGCCGCGTCTCGCCATTCACGAGGCTTGAACGGGTGATGCGGGCGGCGTGGGCCAGGACGCCCCGCGGGCTGTCGATTCAAGGACTGCACGCTGTTTCGCGGAGGGACGCCGCTCTACCGTTCCCCTCGGAGCGTGATGCGGGTGGGCAGCGGCACGTGGCAGACAAACGCGAGGCGGGCGGCACCCTATGCGGTCGCCTTCCTCGCCGTGCTGATTCTGGTGCTGGTCGGATATCTGCGGGGCCCGGACCCCGAGACGCGCCCGGCCGCCGATGCCGCGCCTCCTGAAGGCTCCCCCGCACCGACGACGCCCGCTTCGACGTCGACCGGCCGAGCGACCCGTCCGCCCGGGACGGGTCCTGTGGCGATCACGCCGGGATCTTCGCATCAGGCCGCACCGGCCACGACCGTACCGAAGAAGGGCGCGGTCACCGTCATCGACTGGATTCGGGGCTTCGGTCTCGAGGGCGGCGGCGACAGCGACATGGAAACCTGGGTCACCCTGCTGAGCCGGGGCGAGTGCGCCGACCTCCGGCGCTCGGTCGACGCGCCGTCCGGCGGGTCGGCGCCGCACACCGCCGATGTCTTCCGCGCCGCGTCGCAAGCGTGCCTGGCCGCCTTCGACGGCCGGTCGGCGCTGTGGGACGACGCGGACCGGGCGCTGCGAGCCCTGGCCGTGCCCTACGCCGGGTTCGACTGCGTGAACCGTTCGGTGTACGAACTGACCGAGTCGCTGATTCAGGTGCACCGGCGCCACCCGGACACGGTTCTGCGTCGCGCCGGCCCCAGCGGTGCGACCAGTCTCGCCTGCCCTCGCCTGCGGTCGGTCACGCCGGCCCGGGGCCCGGCCGCCGGTGGATACGAGGTGACGCTCCGCGGTGAGCACCTGCCCGACCCGGCGGTGATCCACTTCGGGGAGGAGATTCTTTCCGTACGCACCACAGGCGGCACGACCGCAGTGCTGACAGTGCCGCCGAGGGGCGACTACCCCGGCGCGATCATCTGGGTCGAGGGCTGGCCGTGGGGCCCGACCAACGCACCGGAGTTCGAGTACGAGCAGCCCGCCGGATCGCCGTCACATGCCCCCTAGGCCGCGACCTCGAGCCGAGCCGATCCGCCGGCGGCCCGCACGACCGGCCGGCAACGACCACGACGAAACCGGCACCACCGAGCGGCTGCGCACCATCCTCAGCGTCGTCTCCCCGCTCGCGGCCGGCACCGTGCTGCTGTTCTACTTCGGCTGGGTCCGCACCAAGTACGAGGCGGCGGCCCTGGGTTACGACTCGAAGATCCTCGAGTTCACCACGGCCGACTACGTGCTCCGCAGCGTGAACGTCCTGTCGCTGCCACTGGTCGCACTGCTCGTGCTGATGTTCGTCGTGCTCGTCGCGCATCGCCGGTGGATCGTCCCGCTCGATGACACCGTACGGGGGAAATTGTCCTTTGGTTTTCTGCGCTCCTGGCTGTTCTGGCTGGTGCTGTCGGTCTACCTGCTGAACTTCACCCGCGAGGCGGCGACCCTGCTGCTGCCGCCGGTGCTGACCAGTGCGGTGGCGATGGCCCTGTACGGCGATCATCTGCGCGCGACGGTCCGGCCCGCCGACCGCTGGAGTCTTCCGATCCGGATCGTGCTGATCGCGCTGCTGTCCATCGGGGTCATCGCCGACACCGAACGACTCGCCCGCGTCATGGGCGAGGGCTTCGCCGGCAGCATCGTGGCCGAGCCGTCCCAGCTCGCGTTCATCGACGTCTACAGCGCCAAGGACCTCGCGATCACCGCGCCGGGCGTCACCACGACCAGGCTCGGCGGCCCGGACGCCGCCTACCGCTACCGCTACGACGGCCTGCGGCTGCTGCAGCGTTCCGGCGACAAATACCTGCTCATCAACGACGGCTGGGCCCGCGATACCGGCCGCGTCCTGGTGCTGCGCGACAGCGCCGACATCCGGTTGGAGCTACGGCCGTCCACGCCCTGACGCCGATGAGGTGCGCGGTCTGCTGCATCGAGGCATATACCCCGATTCCGCCGCCCGCCCGGCTGCGTTCAGCAGCGGGGATCGCTGGCCTTGCCGGGGCAGGCGTAGCTCGTACGTCGGTCCCGCACTTGGCTCCAGCGCTCCGCGCACCGTGCGTACGGATCGAAAGGCGGACACCCACTGCGGAGTGGCACTGCGACACGTATCCCAAGATCCCGTACGGCAGTTGAGGTTGGTGACGACCCCACGGCACAGTCGGACTTCGAGGAGACAGACGATGGCGCGCACGACTCTCGCCTTGGCGGCGGCTTGTGCCGTGGCCTCGGTCGCACCGGCGGTGCCGGTAGCGGCCGCACCGGCGTCGACGGCGGCCACGGCGATCGTGCTGGAGCGGACCGGCGGCTTCGCCGGACGCAGCGACACGTTCGTGGTGGACCGGTCGACGGTCGGCGGCCGGACTCCGCTGCGCGCGGCCGGAAGCGCCGAGTTCCGCTCACTGCGCCGCTCCTACCAGCTGCGGAACAACTGCTGCGACCGCTACACCTACCGCATCACCGTCAGCTACCGCCACGGCCGGTCCAAGACGGTCGATACCGTTCAGGGCGCCCCGGCCCCACGCATCCTGGGATACGTCATCGACGAGGTGCAGCGCGTAGGACGCCAGACTCCGGAAGGGCTCACCCGCAAGTCAGCTGAGCGGCTCCGGGTGGCCGGATGACGTCACCGCCGGTCGCGATACAGAGCCACATGCAACCACGACGCGCAGGCATGTCCCCATCGACGGCCAGCGGGACGGGCAGCGGGCATGGAATCGAAGTCCATGGCGGCGGCGCCACCTCGGCTCAGCGCGGTGCCGAACAGCTCGATCCGTTGCGCCCCGGTCAGCGGGCGCAGAGTGCCCCAGCCGTCCTCGTCTTCCGGATCCAGCACCGCGGTCACGTCGAGAACGACACGGAGGCGGGATCGACCGGGACAACAATGACGGGCGGCCTCATCGGCGACCGGCCCACCGTGAACGGCTCGCCCGGCGGCAGCAACGGGGCCAGCACCCGGAACGCCGGCTCCGCCGTCCGCTCGGTGTAGTCCTCCAGGTCGTCGGTGACGAGCAGGCCGACGCCGCCCCGCTGCAGCTGCCGAACCTGCGCAAAGGCGCCCGTGCCACGCAGCGCATTCGCCCCACCGACACGATCCGCGAGCTCTTGCGCCAGGACGGTCAGCCACCCGTACCCGCGCAACGTCTCCCGGCACCGCCCGATCGTGACCGCCGGCTTCCTGCGCCACTTCTCCGGGGTGCGCGGTTGAGTTGTCTCCTCCACGACGCTCTTTCCCCGTTCGTAGGCGTAGGTCACCTGACCGTATCCAGGGTTGACCCGATCGGCGAACGAGAACACGAAGTCCACCCAGCTCCGCTGTACGGCGAGGAACTTCGACCGGTTGACTGTGGCCCGAAGCTGAAGCCACCCGGGTGATTCCCGATAGGTCGCAACGAAACCGGCGAAACTGGAGTCGATCATCATGCCGGTCTCGTCCAGGCGTCCCGTGATGAGGTTGAGGTCGGCCGGCAGGTCGGCAACCTCAGCCTGTAGCCACTGCCAACCTTCTCGTGACGCGACCCGTTCGGTTGGAACTCGTTGCACATCGTCACTTGGCCGGCGCGAGACAGTGATCTGCGCGAAGCCGTCGCCCGCACCCGTAGCCTTACCGGCTGCTGCGGGGTCGGCGGGCAGGTCGGCGATGCTCGCCCGGATGTCTCCGGCTAGGGCGGCGAACCCCTGCTCGAGCCAGTCGTACGCGACCTGCCCGGCGTCGCCCGCCGAGGAGTCCACGTTGAGCTGCACGTCGAGCGCGAAGTCCATCGACGCCTGGCTGGTCGCGAAATCCGGCAACTGCCTGCCCCCTCGTTCTTGGTACGTCCGTCACCGATCATGGCAAGTCGTTCGTCGAGAAGGCCGCCCAGCGCCTTGGGCCCGGCACTCCGGTGAACTGCTCATTCTTGTCGTACCGGCCCGCTACGGTGCTCTGTCATGCGGAGCTTTGAGTTCGTCGAGGGAACGTCGGCGAAGTTCTGGGCGATCACCCGGGACGGACTGGACGTGACGGTCAGATACGGGCGCGTCGGGACGAACGGACAGACCAAGGTCAAATCTTTCGGTACGTCGGCCGGCGCCACGGACCACGAAGCGAAGCTGATAGCCGAGAAAGTGCGCAAGGGCTACAAGGAGACGACAGTCGGCGTCGTGGCCGCGGGCCCGGATTCTTCTCCTCCGCCCGCGTCTACCGCCCCGGCCCCGGCCGCCGGTTCGGACGCCGCGCCGGTGCCGGCCGCGCGTGCAGTCCTGGTCGAGGACGAGGACTCGTTCGTGCTCCCGGCGACCTGGAAACGATATCGGGCGGCTCGCCGGGACCGGGACGCAACACCGGTGACGCCGGACCCGAAGTCGCGGGCCATCGTCGAGAAGCTGCTCTCCACGGTGCCGCGCTACTCGGGCAAGCAGGCCGACTTTGTCTGGCTGATGCTCGGCAACCAGGACACCGAACCGAACCTGGCCACCGGTGGCTTGGCCTGGCTCAAGGGTGAACCGGGCGTCACCCCGGGTGGCGCCGCGGCGGTCGCGCTGGCCACCGCGGTGGGCAACTGGGGCGAGGTGGAGAAGCTGAGCGCCTTCGCTGATGAGTGGCTGGCCCACTACGGGTTGCTCTTCGCCGTGGACGCGGCCTCCGAACTGTTCGCGCTGAAACTGCGCGACCAGAAGTCGTACGGCGCCCAGCCGGCCCCGGTGGTGCACATGTCCGGCACCGACAGCCGGGCGGCCTGGCGGGTCGACGCCGCCCTGGTGATCGGGCTGCGGGTGCGGTCGATGCTGGCCGGCGCACCGGACGAGGACTACGCCGCCGCGGTGGCGCTGCTGGCCCGTAAGCGGGCCGACGGCCGCTACCAGCGGGCCGCGACCTCGCTGATCGCGCCGACCGAGACCGCCTGGGTCGACGAGGACTTTGCCGCCGCGGCCGCCGCCCAAGATTCCTACCTGTGCGCGGTCACGCTTCTCTCGGCCACCACCGCGGCCCAGATCGCCCAGGTCGGCCCGCTGGCGCAGGAGCATCTGGTGGTCGGTTCGATGACGATGCTGACCACCCTTCTGGACGGCGCCGGCGTCGATGCCTCGACACAGTTGTTCGCCTGGCTGGACCGCGACTTCTCGGACGCCGACGCGCGCCGCCGGCTTCTGATGATGGTCGCCGGTCTGCCGACCGACGAGGCGATGGCCGGGCTGATCGAGCGGGTCGACGGCAAATACGTGCAGCCCGCCCTGCTCGAGGCGGCCGCCCGCTTCCCGGCGCGGGCGCTGCGCCTGCTGGCCGCCTCACCCGCTCGCAAGGTCGTACCGGATCTGCTGCGCGCGCACGTGCTGGCCCACCGGGACCTCACGGCACACCTGCTGCCGCAGCTCGATCCGGGTGCCGCGGCCCGGGTGCAGTCCGTCGTGGACAGTGCCGACTCGGTCGTCGAGGCGCCCGCCGGGGCCGTACCGCCGCTGTTGACGAACCCGCCCTGGACGAACCGCAAACGGGCCGCCAAGCCGGCGGTGATCGGAGGTCTGACCGCCCAGGATCCGCCCGCGCTGATCTGGCGCGACGGCGAGGAGAAGGCCTGGCGGGAGACCAGCGTCAACACATACGGCAACAGCGACCGCAACTGGCCGCAGATCGCCGAGCGGGTCCGGGACAATCGCGCGCAGTGGCATGAGGCGACGCTGTTGTTCGCCGAGGGGCCGGAGGCGATCGCCCTGCCCGTCCTGAACGCCTATGACCCGCGTGACCTGTGGGATGTGAACCGGTGGATGCGGGTCGCGGTCGCCCGGTTCGGGCTGCGCGTGCTGCCCGCTGTGCTCACGCTGGCCCGCCGCAGCGCGACGGAAATGGCCGAGGTGATCCAGCCGCTCGCCGCCCCGGAGATCGCGGTGCTGGCGGCGGACTGGCTGGCCCGGCTCAAGAGCGTACGCAAGTCTGCGCTGGCCTGGCTGCTGCGGCACCCGGCGTACGCCGCGCGGGCACTGGTTCCGAACGCGCTGGGCGTGGCCGGGGTCGCGCGGCGTCAGGCCGAGCAGGCGCTGCTCGCCTTGGCCGCGAACGGGCACAGCGACGCGGTGCGGGCCGCCGGTGCCGCGTACGGCGCCGGTGCCGCCGAGGCGATCGAGACGTTGCTTTCCACCGATCCGCTGGCTGTGCTGCCGGCGAGGATGCCGTCCGTGCCGGCCTGGGCCACGCCCGGCCTGTTGCCGCCGGTGCGGCTGCGCGACGGCTCCGGGGCGCTGCCCGCCGACGCGATCACCAACCTGGTCACCGTCTTCGCGCTCGGCAAGCCCGGTGAGCCGTACGCCGGGGTCGCGCTGGTCAAACAGGCCTGCGACCCGGAGAGCCTGGCCGAGTTCGGCTGGGGGATGTTCCAACGCTGGCAGGCCACCGGCGGCAACTCCAAGGAGAACTGGGCGCTGGACGCGCTCGGCCTGATCGGCGACGACGAGACGGTCCGCCGGCTGACCCCGATGATCCTGGCCTGGCCGGGCGAGGGCGGTCATCAGCGGGCGGTCACCGGCGTGCAGATCCTGGCCGACATCGGCACTGACGTGGCGCTGATGCACCTGCACGGCATTGCGCAGCGAGCCAAGTTCAAGGGTCTCAAGGCGGCCGCCAACCAGAAGATGGACGAGGTCGCCGAGGCGCTCGGCCTGACCGCCGAGCAGCTGGCCGACCGTCTGGTCCCCGACTTCGCCCTGGCCGCCGACGGCAGCATGATCCTGGATTACGGGCCGCGGCAGTTCACCGTCGGTTTCGACGAGCAGCTGCGCCCGTACGTGGCCGACGCCTCCGGCAAACACCTCAAGGCACTGCCCAAGCCGGGTGTCCGTGACGACGCCGAACTCGCCCCGGCGGCGTTCAAGCAGTTCTCGGCCCTGAAGAAGGACGTGCGGACGGTCGCGACCGACCAGATCCGCCGCCTGGAACGGGCCATGGTGACCGGCCGCCGGTGGACCGGCGACGAGTTCCAGCGGCTGTTCGTGGACCACCCGCTCGTCTGGCACGTGGTGCGGCGCCTGGTCTGGGGCGTCTACACCGATGGCGCGCTGACCGGCTCGGTGCGGGTGGCCGAGGACCGCACGTACGCCGACGCCCAGGACGAGCCGGTCGAGCTGGCCGCCGACGCAACGGTCGGGGTGGCGCACCCGTTGCACCTGGGCGACACGTTGCCGGACTGGGCCGAGGTGTTCGCCGACTACGAGATTCTGCAGCCGTTCCCGCAGCTGAGCCGGGAGACGTTCGCGCTGACCGAGCCGGAGGCAGCGGGTCTGGAGCTGACCCGCTTCCAGGGCGCCGAGGTGCCCACCGGCAAGGTGATCGGCCTGGAACGCAAGGGCTGGCTGCGCGAGCTGCCGCAGGACGGCGGGGTGCAGGGCCACATCGCGTTCGCCCTGGCCGCCGGCACCGAGCTGCGGGTCGACCTCGACCCGGGCATCGCCGTCGGCGCGATGGACATCTTCCCGGAGCAGAAACTGCAGAGGATCTGGCTGTACGACGGGACCGGCAACTACTGGCGCCGGGAGGGCAGCCTGCCGCTCGGGCGACTCGACGCGGTGGCCGCCTCCGAGCTGATCCGCGACCTGACCGAGGTGACCGCGTGAGCGCGCCGACGCCGATGCAGCGGCCGCCGGCCGAGGTCCGCTACGCCGACGAGCTGGCCCGGCTGCGCGAACGGGACACCGCCGCACGGCCGCCCGGCTGGGCGCTCAGCGTCCAGGCGGCCCGCGCGTTCATCGTCGGCGACGCCAAGGCCAAGGTGAGCCGCAAGTTCGTCGGCGACCCGTCACTGATCGACCGGGCGCTGATCAGTCTGGCCACCAGCCGCGGGCTGATGCTGGTCGGGGAGCCCGGCACGGCCAAGTCGCTGCTGTCGGAACTGCTGGCGGCGGCGGTCAGCGGCGAGTCCACGCTGACCATTCAAGGCGGTGCGGCCACCACCGAGGACCAGATCCGCTATTCGTGGAACTACGCGCTACTGGTCGCCGACGGGCCGTCGACCCGGTCGCTGGTCCCGGCACCGCTGCTGCGCGGCATGGCTGAGGGTCGTACGGTCCGCTTCGAGGAGATCACCCGCTGTCCGCTCGAGGTGCAGGACACGTTGCTGTCGCCGCTGTCCGACCGGGTGCTGGCGATCCCCGAGCTGACCGGGCGGGACGCCATGGTGTTCGCCCGGGACGGTTTCAACATCATCGCGACCGCGAACACCCGTGACCGCGGCGTCAACGACATGAGCTCGGCGCTGAAACGGCGGTTCAACTTCGAGACGGTGTTCCCGATCGCCGACTTCGACACCGAGTTGTCCCTGGTCGAGGCCGAGGCATCGGCGTTGTTGCGCCGCTCCGGGGTGACCGCGGCGCCGCGCCGGGACGTGCTCGAGGTGCTGGTCACCACGTTCCGTGAGTTGCGTACCGGGGAAACCGCCCGTGGTGACTCGATGGACCGGCTGTCCGCGGTGATGAGCACGGCCGAGGCCGTGTCGGTGGCGCACGCGGTCGGGCTGCGCGGCTGGTTCCTGCGCGGCGAGCCGGGCACCGCCGAGGATCTGGTCACCTGCCTGGCCGGCACCGCGGCCAAGGACAACCAGGAGGATCTGGCGAAACTGCGGCGCTATCTGGAACAGCAGGTCACCTGGCGCAGCGGACGGCAGTGGCGGGCGCTGCACGCGGCCCGGCACCTGCTGCCCGGCTGAGCCGATGCCTGTCACCTTCATCGGGGTCCGGCACCACAGTCCGGCGTGCGCCCGGCTCACCGCCCGGACGATCGACGCGCTGCAACCGGCGTACGTGCTGATCGAGGGTCCGGCCGACCTCAACCATCGCATCGACGAGCTGTTGCTGGGTCACGAGCTGCCGGTGGCGGTGTTCAGTTCGTACCGCGACGGCGAACGCCGGCACGGCTCGTGGGCGCCGTTCTGCGCGTACTCACCGGAGTGGGTCGCCCTGACCCACGGCCGGACCGCCGGCGCCGAGCTGCGCTTCATCGACCTGCCGGCCTGGCATCCGGCGTTCGCCGGGCGCAGCAACCGCTACGCCGACGCCGAGCTGCGCTACGCCGAGGTGATGGAGCGGCTGTGCCGGGAGTTCGACGTCGACAACGTGGACGTGCTGTGGGACCACCTGTTCGAGATCGGCGCCGACGACGACCTGTTCGAACGGCTCGCCGCCTACTTCGACCTGGTCCGCGGCACGTCGGCGGCCGGTGAGCAGGACACCGCCCGCGAGGCGTACATGGCGAGCTGGGTCCGGGCGGCCGCGGCCGACGCCGGTGACCGCCCGGTCGTGGTGGTCACCGGCGGTTTCCACCGGCCCGCCCTGGCCGCGGCGCTGGACGGGCCGGCGGCCTGGCCCACGGTGCCGGCCCTGCCCGAGGACGCGGTCGGTGGCAGCTTCCTGGTGCCGTACTCGTTCCGCCGGCTCGACGCCTTCGACGGCTACCAGTCCGGGATGCCCTCACCCGGCTACTACCAGGAGCTCTACGACTCCGGCCCGGACCAGGCGGCCCGGCACCTCATCGAACAGGTCGCCCAGCGCCTCCGCGAACGCCGGCAGCCCGTCTCCACCGCCGACCTGATCGCCGCCCGGGCCACCGCCGACGGCCTGGCTACGATCCGCGGACACGATGCGCCGACCCGCGCCGACGTCCTCGACGGGCTCGCGTCGGCCCTGGTCACCGAGGCTCTCGAGGTGCCGCTGCCGTGGGCGTCGCGCGGCATGCTGCGGCCGGGCAGCCACCCGGTCGTGGTGGAGATGGTGGCCGCACTCAGCGGCGCGCGGGTCGGCCGGCTGCATCCCGGCACCCCCGCCCCGCCGCTGGTCCACGACGCCGGGGCCGAGCTGGAACGCTCCGGTCTGGCCGGGAACGCCGACCTGGACCTCGACCTGCTGGACCCGCCCGACCGCGAACGCAGCCGCACCCTGCACCGACTCCGGCTGCTGGGCGTGCCCGGCTTCCGACGCGACGCGGGTCCCGCGACCGGCGTCGAACCGGTCCTGCGGGAACAGTGGGCCCTGCGCCCCGACGCCGGCCGGCTCACCGCCCTCATCGAAGCCGGCGCGTACGGCGCCACCCTGGCTGACGCCTGCGCAGGAGTGCTGGCCGAACGCGCCGCCACCGCCGGCCGCGACGTCGACGCCTTGGCCGCGGTCCTCTTCGACGCTGCCCTGTCCGGCACCGACGACGTCTCCGACCAGGCCATGACCGACATCGAGGCCACTGTCGCCGCCGCCGCGGACCTGGGCGCGCTGGGCCGCATGCTCGCCGTGGTCCTCACCATGTGGCGTCACGACCGCATTTTCGGCACCGCCCGCAGCGCCACCCTCGGCGTCGTGATCAACGCCGCGGTCCGCCGCATCCTCTGGCTGGCCGAAGGCGTACGCGGCGGCCCGGCCCCGGCCGACCTGGGCCGCATCGCCGCGCTGGCGGCCTGCCGTGACGCCCTGCGCTACGCGGATCGCGCCCTGTCGCTGGACCGTGCGCCGGCCCTGGAGATCGTCACCCGCGTGGCGGCGGACACCGGCGCTCCGCCGGATCTGCGCGGGGCGGCGTTCGGCTTCCGCTGGTCGCTGGCCCCCGGGCTTACGGAGGTGGAGGGCGAAGCCGCAGTCGATCCGATGCGGGCCGTGCGCAGCGCCTTCGTGCCCGGGTCGGCGGGCGACTGGCTCGCCGGGCTGTTCGCACTCGCCCGCGAGGAAGTACTGCACACCGAACCCGTCCTCGCCCTGCTTGACGAACTGCTCAGCGGCATGGATCCGCAGGAATTCCTGGTCGCGTTGCCCGGGTTGCGGCAGGCCTTCGAGTTCTTCCCGCCGCGCGAGCGGGAGACCATCGCGGGCCGTCTGCTGGCCCGGCGCGGGCTGGGTGGCAGCGGGCGCGGGCTGCTGCGCGGAGCCCCCGACCCGGCGGTGGTCGCGGCGGGGCTGCTGTTGGACGCACGGGTCGAGGCCGCGTTGCGGCGTGAGGGCCTCACCGGCCGGGAGGAAGCCGACACATGACCGACCCCGAACTGGAACGTTGGCGTCTGGTACTGGGTGCCCCGGCCTCGGAACTGGGGCCGCTCAGCTCGGGCGCCGCCGGGCGGGACGCGGCGCTGGACTGGCTCTACGGCCGCGACGGTGAACTGGAGCGCCGCGACGTGCGCCGGCCCGGGCGCAGCGGTGGCGACGGGCCGTCGCTGCTGACCACGGTGGACTGGCTCGACGAGATCACCCGGCTGTTCCCGCGGGAGACCGTGGAGCGGCTGCAACGCGACGCGGTCGAACGCTACGAGATCCACGACATCGTCACCGATCCGGCCGTCCTGGAACGGGTCGAGCCGAACCCGGCGCTGCTCAAGGCCGTCCTGCAGACGAAGCATCTGATGAATCCGGACGTGCTGCGCCTGGCCCGCCGCATCGTCAAGGCGGTGGTCCGCGACCTGATGGCGAAAATGGCCACCGAGGTGCGGGTCGCGTTCACCGGCAGCCGCAACCGCCGGCCGAGCCGGTGGAAGCTGGCCCGCGACTTCGACGTCACCCGTACGCTGCGGGCCAACCTGGGCCACTACCGGCCGGACGAACGGCGCCTCTACATCGAGACGCCGCACTTCTATTCGCGCACCCGCAAACATGTGGATCAGTGGCAGGTGATCCTGCTCGTCGACCAGTCCGGCTCGATGGTCGACTCGGTGATCCATTCGGCGGTCACGGCTGCGTGTCTGTGGGGCCTTCCCGGCGTACGGACGCACCTGGTGGCTTTCGACACGGACGTGGTCGACCTGACCAGCGAGGTCGACGATCCCGTCGAGCTGCTCATGAAAGTGCAGCTCGGCGGGGGCACCGACATCGGCCGGGCGATGCGGTACGCGGCCGGCCTGGTCGAGCGGCCGCGGCGCACGATCGTCGCGCTGATCACCGACTTCTACGAGGGCGGATCGGTCGGTTCGCTGATCCGGACGACGCGCGAGCTGTGCGAACAGGGAACCATCGTGCTCGGGCTGGCCGCCCTGGACGAGCAGGCCAACCCGTCGTACGACCGGGACACCGCCCAGCGACTCGTCGACGTGGGCGCCTCCGTCGGGGCGATGACCCCCGGTGAGCTGGCCGCGTTCGTCGCCGAACACGTGACCCGATGAGGGCCGACCTGCGGGCCCTGACCCCGGAGACGCTGGCCGAGTTGACCAACCGCGGCCTGGTCAAACGCGCCGCCCGCGAGATCGAGAAGGCTCCGCCGTCCGTGGCCGAGTCGCCGGACGGCTCGGTCGAGGCGGTCTTCGACGACGGTGTGGTGACCACCCTGGCACCGGGCGGCCTGGGCGACGCCCACTGCACCTGCGGCGCGACCGTGACGTGCCGCCACGTGGTCGGCCTGGTCCTCGCCTATCAGCGGATCGCCGCTGTGCCCTCGGCCGAACCTGCGCCCACAGCGGATCCCACCGACGCCGCCGATCATGCTGACTCATCCGGCGCGGCGGCCTGGTCGCCGGGAGACTTCAGCGACGACGAGCTCGAGGGGCGGGTCGGCGCCCGCATGATGGTGGCCGCGCGGCGGACCGAGCGCGCCGGATACGTCGCCCGCGTGCACCGGTCCCGCGCCGGTGACCCCGTCGCCAGTGTCGAGTTGCCCACGGCGACCGTACGTTTCCTCGTACCGGGAAATCTCGGTTTTGCCCGCAGTGACGCCGTGGCCGGGGTGCGCGACGATGTGATCGTGCTGGCGGTGTGGGCCTTCCGGGCCGCCGACCGGGTCGCGCCGGAACAGGCCGACGTACAGGTTCAGGTCGGGGGCACCGCGGTCGCGACGGTGTCCGGTTCCGGGTTGGACGCCGCCCTGGAGCTGACCGCGCTGGTGCTGCGCGAGGGGGCGGTGCACGTCGGCAACGGCCTCGCCGCGGACATCGCGACCGTGCGGCGCAGCCTCGAGGCCGGGCAGCTCCGGTGGCCGCTGCTCGCCGTGGAGGATCTGGTCGCCCAACTGGAGGCATACCGGGAACGGTCGGCGCGCTACCGTCCGGAGGCGCTCGCCGATCATCTGGCCGAGTTGCACGCCCGGCACCGCGCGGTGATCGGCGGCGGGGCCAGCCTCCGATCGCGGGTGCTGGGCACCGACGAGGCGTCCGAGACCCCGCTACGCAGGGCCCGACTGGACGGGCTCGGCTGCCGCGTGTCCGCGGTCGGCGCCGAACGGGTCGTGGACATCTACCTGGCCCATGCGGACAGTGCGAGCGTGCTGGTGCTGCGGCGCGCGTACGAGACCGACGACCCCGGCCCGGTGCTGGCCGGACGCCGCGTCGGCGGGGTGTCGGTGAGTGCGCTCGCGGCCGGGGCGGTGGTCACCGAGTCGGCCGTCCGCAGCGCCAGCCGGACCGTCCGCCTGGGCGCCCGCCGGTTGAGCCGCACCGAGGCCATGCACGCCCGCGGTTCCTGGAAGGATCTGCCCGGCGCGCTGGTCGCCACCGATCTGGCCGGGCTGGCGGCCGAACTCGACACCCTCGCCCCGCGCCCGGTCCGTGCCCGGATCGAGGCCGAGCTGGTTCGGGTGATCCCGGTCGCCGAGGTGCAGACAATCAGCTACGCGCCCGGCGATCAGCGGCTCGACGCGGTGATCGCGGACGCGGCCGGGAACACCGCTGTCGTCTCCGCGGTGCACGCCGCCTGCGCCCCGGGCCGGTTGGACAGCATGGCCGCGGCACTGTCCAGCAGCGAGGTCCGCTACGTCGCCGGCAGTGTCCGGCGCGGCGGCGGTGGGGTGCGCATCGACCCGATCGGCTTCGCCGTCGGCGATGCCGTGGTCGTGCCCGACCTGCTGCCGGCCGAACATGCCGCTGACCCGGGCACGACAGCGCCGGCCGACGGTGACCCGCTGACCGCGGCGCTGGACGAGAGTCTCGGCCTGCTCGCCGAGGTCGCCCACCGCGGTCTGCTGCACGTCCCGTCGACGATGCCCGGGCGGCTGCGCGAGGCGGCGGGCAGACTCACCGCGCTCGGGTTGCGGCACGGCGGGTCGGCGCTGAAGACCTTCGCCGGCCGCCTCGGCCCAGACCCGGGCGACGAGGCGGTCGAGTGCTGGGTCGACGCCCATCTGCGCCTGAGCCTGGCCGCCGACATGCGCTGACAGCCGGCGGCGGGCCATCACAGGTTCCTTCGCGGCTCGCTGACGCGCAGTACCGGGCAGCGCTCACTGTCCACGTCGCTCCAAACAAGATCGAGGCTCGAAAAACCGTGACGGGGTGCCCGCCCCCCTTAGATTGACGGGCATGATCGTCGCGAACGGGGCCGTCCCCGACATGCGGATCCGCGCCTTCGGTCCGCTCGGGGCCCAGGCCGGAGACCGGCCGGTGGTGCTGGGACCGCTGAAGCAGCGCACGGTGCTCGGTGTTCTGCTCTGCAGGCGTGGCATGCGGGTCCTGAGCGACGAACTGATCGACTCGCTGTGGGCGGTGACGCCCCCGGCCTCGGCCGCCGGCAACCTCCGGACGTACGTGCACGGTCTGCGGCGCGCGCTCGGCCGGGACGTCATCGCCGGCGACGGCCGCACCGGTTACCGCATCGACCCGCAGTCGGTTCGAGTGGACGCCTGGGAATTCGACGTGTTGTGCGCCGACGCCGAGATCTCCCGGCGCAGCGGTGACCTGGCCGGGGCCCGGGACGCGCTCGGCCGGGCGACGGCGTTGCGTCGCGGTCCGGCGTACGCGGACGTCAGCCATGTCGATCCGATCGCGCCCGAGGCGGCCCGGCTGGAGGAGGCGTGGCTGCTGGCGGTCGAGCAGCGGGTGCAGGCCGACCTCGATCTGGGGGCCGGCGACCGGCTCGTCGGTGAGCTGGCCGCGCTGGTCGGCCGGCACCCGTACCGGGAGCGTTTCGCCGGTCAGCTGATGATCGCGTTGTATCGCACCGGCCGGCAGAGCGATGCGCTCACCGTCTTCCGGCACACCGCGGCCGCGCTCATGAACGACCTCGGCGTACGCCCCGGCCCGGAGCTGAACGAGGTGCACCGGGCGGTGCTGCACCACGACGACTCGTTGCGCCCGGCCCGGCCGTCCGCGTCCCGGCTCGGTTCGGCGGCACCGGCTCAGTTGCCGCTCAGTGCACCCGGATTCGCCGGTCGCGACGCCGAGCTGGCCGCGCTGCAGAGTCTCAGCCACGCCGGGAGCGCTCACCCGGACATGCTGACGGTCCTGGCCATCTCGGGCACGGCCGGTGTCGGGAAGACCGCGCTCGCCGTGCGCTGGGCGCATCAGGCCCGCGACCGGTTCCCCGACGGCCAGCTCTACGTGAACCTGCGCGGATTCGACCCGGCCGGTGCCGTCTCAGCCGACGACGCCGTACGCCGTTTCGTCGGCGCCCTCGGCGTACCGATCCGTGATATCCCCGCCGATCCGGAGGCGTGCCGGGCGCTGTACCGCTCCCGTCTGGCCGGATCCCGCGTCCTGGTCGTGCTCGACAACGCCCGCGACGCCGCCCACGTCCGGCCCCTGCTGCCCGGGACGGGCTCGTGCCAGGTGGTGGTGACCAGCCGCAACCCGTTGACCGGTTTGATCGCCGCCGAAGGCGCCCATCCCCTGGCCCTGGGCGCCCTCGACCGGGCGCAGGCCCATGCCGTCCTGGCCAAGCGCCTCGGATCATCGCGCCTGGCCGCCGAGCCCGCGCCCGTCGAGCAGATCGTCGAGTATTGCGCCGGTCTGCCGCTCGCTCTCGCCCTGGTCTGCGCCCGGGCCGCGATCGCACCGGCCACGTCGCTGGCCACACTGGCCGCGGAACTACGGGCGGCGGCGGGCACACTGAACGCCTTCGCCACCGACGACCCGGCCACCGACGTCCGCGCCGTGCTGTCGTGGTCCTACCGGGCGGTCAGCGCGCAGGCGGCCCGGCTGTTCCGGTTCCTCGGGCTGCACCCGGGCGTCGAGGTGTCCGTCTCCGCGGCCGCCAGCCTCAGCGGCGACGACCCGGCCCGGGTGCGGCCGCTGCTGGCCGAACTGACCGCGGCCGGCCTGGCCGACGAGCACCGGCCGGGCCGCTACGCCGGTCACGACCTGCTCCGCGCGTTCGCGGCCGAGCTCGGGGCGCCCGGTCCGGCCGGACCCGCCACGCACCGGCTCCTCGACCACTACCTGCACACCGCGCACCGGGCCGCGAACCTGACCTTCCCCAGCCGCAGCGCGACCGTTCTCGCCCCGGCGCAACCCGGCATCACCATCGACGACACTCCGGACGCCTCGCACGGCGCCGCCTGGTTCACCGCCGAACAGGAGGTGCTGACTGCCGCCGTACGGCACGCCGCCGCCTCCGGTTTCGACGCGCACGCCTGGCAACTCACCTGGGCGCTGGCCACCCACCTCGACCGCCGCGGCCACTGGATCGAACTTCAGACTCTGGCCGGGGAGGCCGCCGACGCAGCCCGCCGGCTCCGCGACGACCGGGCCCAGGCCCGGAGCCTGCGATTGCAGGCACGGGCCCGCTTGCGGCTCGGCGACCCGCACGCCGCGGCCGGCCTGCTGAGCCGCACGCTCACCTTCGACACCGGCCCGGCCGACCGCGGTCACGCCTATTACGCCCTCGTCGAGGTCACCCTCGAACTGGCCGACACCCAAGGCGCCGAAGCCCACCTGGCGAAGGCGCTGGACGAGTTCCGGACGGCCGGCGACGCGGTCTGGCAGGCCAACACGCTCAGCCTCACCGGATGGCTGCACGTGCAGGCCCGGCGCTACCGGGAGGCCATCGCTGCCTGCCGCGAAGCCCTCGGCCTGCAGCAGCGCATCGGAACGCCGCAGGAACAGGCAGCCTCGCTGGACAGTCTCGGCCTCGCGCATCACCGGCTCGGCGACCTCGACGAGGCGACCCACTTCTACGGCCGTGCCGTCGGCAAGTTCGAGCGGTCCGGGGACCGGCACGGTCTGGCCGGAACCCTCACCCGCCGCGCCGAGGTCCACGACGATGCGGACCGTGCGGCCGCGGCCCGCGCCGACCGTGATCGCGCGTCCGCCATCCACGAGCAACTGCACGTCGCGTAGCCGGTCGCCCTGGCCGCCGGGTGCGCGGCGGCCAGGGCGCGCGGACTCAGTAGACCGACTGGCCCAGAGCGTTCAGGACTTCCTGTACGGGCTGGTAGTACGACCGCCGGTCACTGACCGCGTCGCTGCATCCCGCGTCGAGGTAGTTGCCGCCGGACGTGATGCCGAGCGCGACCGTGCCGTGGAAGAGCGCACCGCCGCTGTCGCCGTGCCGGGCACAGTTGGAGGTCTTGATGACACCCTCCACGTACCCGCCGCTGCTGTAGTTGACCGTCGTACTGGTCAGCAGCACCTGGCCGACCAGGTCAGTGCTGATGGTGCCGACCCGGGACACCGACTCGCCGTCGATGGCGTTGCGAGAGGAGTCGATCTGCTTCTGCGTGCCGTTCACCCAGACCGTCCCGTACGCCGTCACGTTGCTGTTCTGGTATTCGACGAGCGCGAAGTCCTTGCGCGGCCAGACCCGGTAGACGACCTGTCCCAGGAACGTACCGTCGGCCGCCTTGTCCCACGAGCTGGGCGAGCAGTGTCCCGCGGTCAGGAAGTACCGCTTACCCGGAGGCGTACGGACGTTGAAGCCCAGCGAGCACTTGGTGCCGGGACCCTGGATGCCCTGCCCGCCCGAGGTGAACAACTCGGCCTTGTCGATCTTCCCGCCGATCCGGTCGACCTGGACGGCGTCGCCGTAGCGCTTCGTGACGCTCTCCATCTGGGCCAGGCGGGTGCCGGTGACCGTGCTGTCGATCTCCACCGACACCTTGTTGGTACTCGGGTCGACGCCCCACGAGGTGCCCGGGATCCGGGCCTCGGCGCCGAGCGCGGTGGTGACGGACTTCAGCTGGGCCGTGCTGTACTTCACCAACTGCGCAGTGCCGCCCGCCGCGCGCACGGACTCGGCCGCCGCGGCGTCGGTCACGGTGACGACGGCCCGGCCGGCGCTGTCGATGTACGCGCCACCCGTGCGCGTATCGCCCAGCCGGTCCGCCACCGAAACGGCGCCGACTGCGCTCATCACGCCGACCGCCGCGGCGGCGTTCGCCGGAGCCGGGACGAGGGCCGTCCCGGCAATAAGCAGCCCGGCCGTCATCACGACCCGGCCGGTCAGGTTTCTTCTCCGCACTGCGCCTCCTGATTGCTGTCGATGTCGACAGCAAGCTAGGCGGCGGCCGTACATTGTCCGTTCACTGCCTGGTGGCGCCGGTCGATCTCCCACCGCCGGGTCGACGCGTTCAGCTCAACGCGAGGTAGGTGTGAACGTCGGAGCCCACCACCGACCTCTCACCGACAGCTGAGGCGACGCGCTTGACGGCGTGCGCCCGGCCGAGCCGGGCGGCTGCCCGTTCCCACCGCTTCGAGGCACGTTGTCCGGTACGCCGTCCGGGCCGGTCTTACGCGACAGCGCCCGGCCCAGGGCGCGCATGCGCTGCCGTCGTCAGCAGCCAGCAGGATCAGTCGGCGCGAAACAATCTGTGTGACAATGGTTTTAGCGGTCGAGTGTGCACAACAACCACCCCGCACTGGGCCGATCGCGGCCCGGTGTCAGAGGCGGCTGAGATGGGCCTCGACCCTGGCGAGCGTCCAGTGTGGATGACTGCCGGTGCCTCGTGCGGAGCCGACTCGTGCTTCAATGCCTCAATCCCGTTAATGGAAGGGTGTAAATGCGCGGAAAGTCGTTCGCCTGGGCCGCGATTCTGCTGGTCGGGGGCTGCGGTCAGGCCACGACAGCGACACCCGGCGCGGCGGGAGACTCGTCGCCCCCGCCCTCGCCGGCCGCGGCCTGGAACTCGGTCGCCGGCGGCTGCCCAGCCCTGACCGGCCGCAAGCAGATCACCGACGGCCCCTTCGGCAACGCCAACGGCTTCGACGACGCGACGTCCTACACAGTCAGCTGCGCTTACGGGGACACCGGCCCGGTGCCGGAGCTTTTCATCACGATCGAGATCGACCGCGCCCACCCGACAAGGCGCGACTGGACGGAGAAGACAAACACCGCCAAACAGGCGGCCGGCTCCGCCGGCCACATCGCGATCGAATTGCCGGGCGTCGGCGACGGCGGGATCGCCATCGCCGACCGGACGAAGCCCACGGTCCTGGCGGCAGCCTGGTCGGCCAACGCCTACATTTCCACGAACGTCACCCTGGCCGGGCCGGTGCGAGACCAGGTCGGCCTGACCGGTGAGGCCGACCAGCTGCGCGGCGTCCTGCAGGAGACACTCGACAACCTGCGCCCCTGACCACGGGCGGCACACAACGTCCCTGGTGCACCAGACGATCGGAGAGGCAGCGATAGCCGCGCCTCCGGCGACCCGGTACGCGGCCACGGGTCTCAGTCGCCGGAGAATCCCCAGATGCCGGTGCCGATCACGTCCGACCCGTCGACCAGGGCCACCGCCCACCCGCACCACGTCATCGGCGGTCCCGCGTCCCAGCGAGCATCCTCGGACCGTTCGAAGTCGGCACGCGTCGGGTCCAAGATGCCGAACAGCTCGACCCGCTGCGCCCCGGTCAACGGCCGCAAAGTGCCCCAGCCGTCCTCGTCCTCCGGATGAAGCACCACGGTCACGTCGAGAACAGAATGCGTCCCACGCGGGCCACCGCCGCTGTCGAACTCCTCGAGACTCGTGGGCCGGACCAGATCCGGCGGCCAGTAGTACTGCCCCGAGTCGAAAACCTGACGCCGCAGGTCACCCAGCACAGCCTTCAGGCTCCAGTCATAGCCAGTGACGTACTGCCATCCCGACGTCCCCAACGATCAGCCCGCCCCGGACATGGAGGCGGGATCGACCGGGACAACGATGACCGGTGGCCTCATCGGCGACCGGCCCACCGTGAACGGCTCGCCCGGCGGCAGCAACGGGGCCAGCACCCGGAACGCCGGCTCCGCCGTCCGCTCGGTGTAGTCCTCCAGGTCATCGGTGACGAGCAAGCCGACACCGCCCCGCTGCAGCTGCCGAACCTGCGCGAAGGCGCCCGTGCCACGCAGCGCATTCGCCCCACCGACACGATCCGCGAGCTCTTGCGCCAGGACGGTCAGCCACCCGTACCCGCGCAACGTCTCCCGGCACCGCCCGATGGTGACCGCCGGATCCCTGCGCCATCTCTCCGGAGTACGCGGTTGGGTCGTCTCCTCCACGACGCTACTTCCCTGGTCGTAGGAGTACGTCACCTGACCGTATCCAGGATTGACCCGATCGGCGAACGAGAACACGAAGTCCACCCAACTCCGCTGCACGGCGACAAACTTCGACCGGTTGACTGTCGCCCGAAGCTGAAGCCAGCCAGGCGATTCCGGGTAGGCCGCGACGTAGCCGTTGAAACTGCTGCCGACCATGATGCCGGTTTCGTCCAGGCGGCCCGTGACGAGTTTGAGACCGACGGGCAGCTCGGCAACCTCTGCTCGCAGCCACTGCCACCCTTCCCGCGAAGCGGTCCGTTCCGTGCGAACCAGCCGCGGACCGTCACCCCGCCGGCGCGAGACAGTGATCTGCCCGAAACTGTCACCCGTACCCGCGGCCTTACCGGCTGCTGCAGTGTCGGCGGGCAAATCGGCGATGCTCGCCTGGACATCGCCGGCCAGAGCAGCGAAACCCTGCTCGAGCCAGTCGTACACGACCTGCCCGGCATCGCCCGCCGACGAGTCCACGTTGAGCTGCACGTCGAGCGCGAAGTCCATCGACGCCTGGCTGGTCGCGAAATCCAGCAACTGCCTGCCCCCTCGTTCTTGGTACGTCCGTCACCGATCATGGCAGGTCGCCGGATTACCCGGCTGGACGCCCTCGTCGAACGTCCAGCCGGGCCGAGTCGACGGCGCCTACGGAACCACCGGTACGACCGGAACTCGCACCGGGGGCCCGACCGGCACCAGAACGGGCCCGCCGACGAACGGGAACGGATCCTGGGATCGCCATTCCTCAAACCATTTGTCGAATCCGCTCTGCTTCTGATGTGTCGGCACGGGCGGCTGCTTTGCGCCGGTATCGTCGATCCCGGCCAAAGTGCGGTAAGGCTGGTAGGACTTTTCGTCCTCCTCCTTTCGCTTGGTGTTGTAGTAGATCACGACACCGGCGTACTCCTCCTGATCGCGTCCCTCGTTGACCGATGAATTCGTCCAGAGGGTCCGGGAGGGATCGATCGGGTCAACCTGAGCGATCCGGGCCGGCAGACGCTCACCGCGTTCGATCCTTTCGCCTGGGTAGGCCGCCTTGAAATGCGCGATGTAGTCATCGAGTTCACCGGGGGCATTCGCCTCGGCGCCGGTGATGTTGGTGCCTGACCCGCCGATGGTCTTGACCTCCCAGATGTACCACTTCTGCATCAGTGGGTCGTAGGCCATGATGTCGGCGAAGCCGGGCCCGTTACTTCCTTTCTTCTTGGAGGCGTGCGGGATCAGGAACTCGATCCAGATCTTCCAGTCCGGGTGCATCACCTTCATATAGTCACGGAATTGCTCCTGAGACTTGCGGTGCCGGACGCTGTACTCCGACAGGTCCTCGTTGTTCTTGTCCTTACCCTCGGGCTCGCCGTAGGGATCTTTCTGCTCCCGGCCGAAGCGATCGTCGTTCTCGGTCGGAATGGGAATGGTGCCGGTGGGATCGCTGAGCGTCGCCGGGTTGTTGTTGGAATAGGCGTAGCCGTTCCACTGCTGCGGATCGTTCAGATCCTGAATGGGGTCGACGGAGATGAATCGACCCAGCAAAGCGTCGTATTCGCGGGCGCCGAGATGAGTCAGCCCCGTGTTGTCGGTCGTCCCCCCGACGAAGCCCTTGTCGTCGGGCCAGGTGGAAGGCGCAACGCCGCGTGGACCGCCGAACGGTGTCTGCCGGCGCATGCTGGCCTGTTGCGTAGCGGCGTCGACCGCGATTTGTGCCGTTCCCTGATGGTCGGATGCCGTCCAGGTCAGCTTGGCCTTGGTCCGCGAGGCGATCGTTTGACCCGCGAAGCTGTAGTAGCGCGTACCGGTCGTCTGGGTCGTCGCCGCGGTGTAACGGATCTCCTGGCCCGCCAGGTAGAGCGTCTTGCCGGTGGGATCGCGGCGGATCAGCCGGTTACCGTCGGCGTCGTAGACGTAGCTGTTCCGGCCACCGGCGTCCGTCGACGTCTCCAGGTGCCCCTCGGCGTCCCAGGTCATCGTCTGAGTGCCGGACGACGGAGCTGGGCGCGTGAGCGTGTTGCCCGTCTCGTCGTACGTGTAGCTGCCTGTGGTCGCACCGGAGACGTTGTTGACCGCGTGCGGCCGCACCGCGGTGCTGCCCGACGGGGTGTAGGCGTAGTCGGTGACAGCGTCGCCGGCTGCGGAGTGTGTGGTCTGCTTCTTACGGTTGCCGATGTCGTCGTACTGCCAGGAGTTCCAATAGGCGGCCGGGCCGCCGAGCATGCCGACCGAGCGGGTGGCGTCGCAGTCACCGCCGGCCGGAGTCCAGGCCTCGGTGAGCCGGGCCAGGCTGTCGTACGTGAAGCACTGAGTGTCGTCGACCGGGTCCGGGGCCGCGTCGACCGCCTTCCGGAGAGTGCCGGCGGCGTAATACTCGTAGCTGGTGTCGGAGAGAATGTAGGGAGCCACCGAGTCCCGGTCGGTGCGGATGCCGGAGAGCCGCCCGGTTGCCGGGTCGCGGGCGTATTTGGTGAATACGTGACCGCCCGTGCCGGTGTACCGGTCCAACTGATCGAGCTCGCCGAGTGCGTTGTAGTCGGTGCTTTCGATGTACGTCGAATTTGTGGCGCCGTACAGGGTTCCCATCGTGGCGGGCTGTCCGAGCGCGGTGTACCCGAGGCTGACCGTCTCGGACTCGAGATCGGTGTTCGTGCCCGGGATGGTCGTCGACTCGATCGAGCCGTCGACGTTGTAGGTGGTGGAGTAGTTGTACGTCCCGGTCAGGCCGGTTTCGCTCTCCGGGATGACGATCTGGGTGTCGACCGGCTGGTAGCGGTCGTTGTAACTCAGGATTCTCGACTGGTACGGCGCCGAGCCGACGAACCGGGTCGACTGCGAGAGCTGGCCCTTGGCTACCGTGTCGTAGATCCATTGAGCGCGCAGATCACCGTTGATCGAGTTGTCGTGAGCCGCCCGTTTCCGATTGAGCCCGTCGTAGGTGTAAGCGATCTTCTTCTTGCGGGCGTCCGTGGCTGTCAGCACGTTGCCCGCGTCGTCGTACGTGTAGGAGGACTTGCCCTTGTCGGGATCGTCCACCTCCGTCCTACGGCCACGCACGTCGTACGTGTAGGTCCAGTCGTTGCCCAGAGTGTCGGCGACGCTGGCCAGATATCCACGCCGGTCGAATTTGTACGCGGTCGATGTCCAGCTGCCGGCGGTCCGAGGTGTGGGAACCGCACCTTTGTACTGCCGCAGTTCGACGGTCCGGCCCCGCACGTCGGTGACCGTCGAGGTCGCCGTTCCCCCCTCCGGCGGGGTGACGTCCGAGCGGTCGCCGGCGTGAACGGTGGACGTCCGCCAGCGCTCGACGCCGTTGGGCTGGAAGATCTCGGCCGTGACCCGTCCCGCGCCGTCGTACTGGGTGCGGTTCTGGCGCGGAACGAAAGCCCGGTCCAGCGAGGCGACAAGCGTTCCGCTCGGGTCAGCGGAGTTGTGGTAGCCGCCGAAGGTCAGCACCTTCCGGCCGGCCGTGTCGTAGAAATCCTCGGTGATGATTCGTCCACCCGTCGGCGACTTGGCCTGCGTCTGCCGGGCGCGTAGCAAGCCGTCGTAGAGGGTGTAGTTGGTGACGTAGGACCCTTGCGGGTTGAGCACCGATGACGAGACCGACGTCGCCGAGTCGTTGTTGATGTCGTAGGTGTACTTCTCGGTCGGGCCGTCGGTTCCCTTGACTCGATCCGGCGTCCAGACGGCGGTCATCCGGCCGAGCGCGTCATAGGCGAGATCAGTACGCTTGTCGTTCGCGTCCTCGATCTCAGTCGGTTGACCCCACGCCGGCTCGAGGGTGGTGGTCTTCTCGTGCTCGAGCGCGTTCTTGGCCACGATCGAGGTGACCGGGCCGTCCTGAGCAGGCGTGAAGGTGGTGGTGCTCTCGTACTTGTTGGCATCGGTGGTCGACTTCACTCGGCCGTGGACGTCGTAGGCCGTCTTGTTCGCCACGATGAAGGCGGGCGTGCCGTTGTTCCAGGCCGACATCTGCAGCGTCTGGGTCGGCAGCCCCTTCGCCGGCGCCGTCCCGTACTCCGAGTTGTCGTAGATCGTGCGACTCTCGGAGATGACGTCGCTCTCGGTGAGGGTTCCGCTGGTGCTCGCGCACTTCACCGCGAACGTCCGCATCCGCTTGATGGCCGTGTTGATCCACAGGGTGTTGTTGCGGATGTACTCCGTTCGGGTGCACTGCTCGTCGCCGTCGACGCCGTCCAGACCCGTATCGTCGACGGAGATCGGCATGCCGAACGCGTCGAAGGAGGTGACGGTCTTGGCGACGCGTTCGCCGCGCCCGCCGTCGAGGGCGGTGTGCGAGGCAACCGTACCGATTCCGGTGAACCGCGCGGTAACAGTGTCCCCGTTGACCGTACGAGTCGCGGTCGCCGCCGAGGCATACGGAGTATTCAGCTGCCGGGAGACGACGGCGCCCTCGGGCCCGTTGAGGATCTTCTCCTCGCGCACCATCCCGGCGAGCCAGTTCTCGTCCGCGATCCCGTCCGTGGCTACGGAGCGCCGTTGGGTGGGGTCCGTGCTCGACAACCGGTCGTTGTTCATGCCGCGGAAGTAGCGGGCCTCGGTGTAGGTCTGGTCGCCCGCGTCGCCGACCGTCACGCCGACCCGGCCGTACCCGCGATAATCCGACCAGGTCTTGTAGCCCTTGCGTACCAGACCGTCGTCGTCCGTCCAGTGCCACGCGGCGCCGTCGAGGTAGTCGTACGAGTAGACGACCCGGGGGCTGCCCTTCGGCGGGGCGCCGCCGGTGTTGTCGTTCTCGTAGATGGTGGTCACCACGTACTTGTGGAACCAGTCGGTGACCGGTACGGACAAGCCCTCCGGGATCCACCGCACCGGGTAGCACCGGCGGGTGTTGGTCGCCTCGGCCGGCCGAGGCTCGTCCGCCTTGCAGTCCTCCTTCGAGTAGACGACGCTGATCGATCCGCCGGTCTCGTTGCGGATCCGCGCGATGCGCATCCAGTTCATCGCCGGCGAGTGGTCGATCGTGTCCACCCGGTTGGGCATCTGCACCGACTCGAACTCGATGTCCGGCACGGTCGCGGTGCCGCCGACCAGGCCCGTGTGCGACAGCTTGGACAACCACAGACCAGCGCGAGTGGTGTCACCCGGGTCGGGGAAGGTGTGCTTCAGCGTCCATCGCTCGACGTTGCGGTACGAGTCGGCGCTGCGCACCTGCGTGGTCACCGAGGCCAGCCGCTTCGTGCTCCAGAACGTCGGCGAGTACACGTCCTCGCACTTGTCACCAGTGCACGACGAGTCCCACGGCACGTCGGGCCAGTGCCCGGCGTCGTGGGTGCCGCAGTCCGCGAGGCACCGGTCGCCGGGGGTGAAGTCGACCCGCAGCGGCGCGAGCGTCTTCAGCGCCGAGTCGACGCCGGCGATCCGCCGGGTGCCGTAGTCGATGCGGTTCAGGTAGGCCGCCCGGTCGTAGCTCGCCGGCGCGTCGGGCTTGTTGTTGCGGGCGTACTTGTTGGTCTCCTTGACGTACCAGAACGACATCGAGTTGCCGACCGGGTCCACGACGTAGTCGAGGTTCCACCGCCACGCCTGCATGCAGTCCGAGTCGTCGAACTTGTCGGCGTGGCACTCGTCGGTCGGGTCGTTGCCGAACACCGGAACGGTCAGCGTCGAGTTGGTGACTGGGTCGTCGGCGGTCCAGCCGGGCAGGCGGTGGCTGCCGAACCAGTACTGGACACCGTCGCTGGTCGTGACGACCCAGTACTCACCGTTGTTGTCGCCGTTGACCGCGCCGACCTCGCGCCTGATCCGCGACCCGTCGTCGCCTCGCAGGTGCCAGCGCTTCTCGGTCGGGTGGTAGAGCAGCTCGCCGGAGTGGCCGTTCAGCGACAGGGTCGCGTTGTCGGTCTCCCAGCACAGGTCGCCGGTCTTCTCCTTGTTGTTGGCGTTGTCGCCCATGTCGTCGTGGCAGGAGCGGTAGCGGCGTTCGATGAAGCCGCCGGCCGTTGTCTCGAAGCCTTGACCGGCCCAGGACGGCTGGTTGTTCGACGCGGCGTGCGCCCCGTCGACCGACTGCGACGAGTAGGACAGCCCGACGTCCGGCCCCTTGCCACCGAGTGGGGGCGGGGTCCGCATCGGGTACGACCAGGTGAACGCGCCTGTGTTACCCCCGGCGGCCCAGGTCGACGACGGGCTCAATGAGGTGGCCGAATAGTCGCCCGCCGGACCGGACGGACCCGCGGTCAGAGCGACGAGGGTTTGAGCGCTGCCGACGGTCACCGCGCCCGAGACGGTCCGGGCCTGCGTGTCGTTCTTCGACGGAATCGGTTCCGGTGCGCACTCGGGCTTGGCCGGTGTGGTCAGCGCACAGTTCGGCAGGGTGACCAGCCGCAGGCGACTCGACCAGTCGGCGCCGTAGGCATTGGCGAAGGGGCCGTAGTCGACCGTGACCGTGGCCGGACCGGCCGTCGTCCTCGCTTCAGTGCGGCCCACGCGCATCAGAACGCCGCGTACCCCGGCCTTGGCCGTGGCCGCCCGGTCGAGCACCTCGACGCGCGTTCCGGACGCGCCGGCCCGGAGCCCGGCGGCCGGCCACACCGGCGCGGGTCGGGCCGAGGCCGGCGCGGGCTGCTTGAGCGCCGGGATCGGCTGCGGCTTGACCGCCTCGACCGGGACTACCGGTACCGGTTTGGCCGCCGACGGCTTGTACGGCTCAGGCTTCGCGGCGCTCGCCGCCGGACCGTGCAACAGGCTCGCGAGCAGAGCTCCGACCGCGACGACGGCTGTTCTTCGCCGCAGTTGGGCAGGCAGGGGTGACTTCACCGGACGCTCCCGTGGGGGTGAGGAAAGGTCAGGGGACGGAGGGGACGAAGCGAATGCCGTGACCGGGACGCAGAACGGCTCTGCGGTCGGCGTACAGCAGTGCGGAAGCGCCATCGGCGGACTGGATGCCGATCAAGGACATTCCGCCGCTCTTCAGATAGCTGCCGTCATTGGTGGGGTGGACGAAGCTGAGGCCGCCGGACTCGTCGAGGATCGCTTGGAAGGTGAAGCGGGTGGACTGATCGCCTTGGTGTCGGACGTTGCGCCACTCGACGACGAACTGCCGGTCGGGAGCGGCGCCGCGCACGGCGGTCAGAACGGCGGACTGGTCGTCGGCCACCCAGTCACCGCGGAACGGGTAGAGGTAGGCGGCACCGGCCAGTTCGAGGCTGCCCTCGGTGCCGATCCGCAGCGTGGTCGCCGACGCGCCGTACGCCGAGATCGGGAACGGCAGGTCGACGGTGGTCCAGGCGCCATGCCCGTTGAGGAGGCTCGTCCCGCTCAACGCCGCGTACGGGATCTCGGCCTCGCCAACGGTGTAGCCGGTGTCGATCGGCGTGGTCTGCAGGGTGAAGTCGGCGACGACGGGATTGCGACCGACCAGCACGGAGCGGACCGTCGAGCCCGTGCAGTCGCCACCGGGGACGGTCGCCACCACCGTCCAGGTCTTGGCCGGCACGCCGTCGAGGCTGTAGTAGCCGTCGCCGTAGGTGGTCGCGGTGACGCCGCCCGCGGTGACCGTGGCGTTCTCGACCGGGTTGTCGCCGCAGGTGACCGTACCGGTGATCGAGTTCTCGGACGGCACGTCGGGCGTGAACCGGATCCCGAGGCCCGAGTCCAGCAGATCGGCGCCGTAGAGGTACTGGAAGGCGACCGTGCCGTCTGTGTTCTCGATGCCGACGGTGGCGTTCGCGCCTCGCTCGATCGGGTTCTGCGGATCGATGCCGTCGTAGGCGAAGGTGATGCCGCCGTTCTCGGCGAAGATGGCCTCGAAGGACACCCGGACGGTGTCGTTGCCGTACCAGGCGGCGTCGCGCCACTCGACGATCCACTGCCGGTTCGGCGCGGTGCCGGTGACCTTCGTGGCGATGGCAGCCTGGTCGTCGATGACCCAGTCACCCCAGAACGGGTAGACGGCGCTGTTCGGCGTGCCGTCAACCGCTCCCGACGGAACCGGGGTGGCGGCCGAGTCGGTGCTGCCCTCGGGCGCCAGCGACACGAAGCCATTGGTGCTGATCCACGGCGAGGTGGTCGTCTCGCCGTAGAGGCTGACCGGGAAAGGCGCAGTCACCTTCCACATCTCGTCGTCGCCCGTGAACGGTTGCACAGTGTCGGCAGTGATGAACGGCTGGGCTGCGGTGGTGCAGTGGTAGTACGTGTCGGCGTCGTCGTTGAGCGACAGGTCCGTCGAGACGTCCCCCTGGGTTTTGTAGACCGTCGCCGTGGCGTACTGCCCGAGGCACTTGTCGTCACCCCGCGAGGCGATGAGCTGGTAGGCGCCAGGTGGCAGGTCGGCGAATTGGTAGCTGCCGTCGGCCGAGGTCCGCACCGTGCGGTTGCCGGGGTTCAGGGTCACTGTGACGTTGGCGATCGGATCGGTCGTCACCGCTTCGGTCAGCACACCACTGACGGCACCGGTACCGGTCGGCGTCCAGGTGATCGAGCTGTTCGCGGTCAGGAGCGGCTCCCAGTTCGAGTAGTAATCGTGCACCCGGCTGGACATCGCCTCCAGGCCGACTGTGGCATTGCCGCCCTTCTGCAGGTCGGTCCCGGCAACCGCGTAGTGGTAGGCGATCCGGCCGTTCTCGTGCAGCACCAGCTCGAACGTGGTGCGCTCGCTGGTGCCGATGAACAGCACGTCGCGCCACTCGATGACGAACGCGCGGTTGGGCGCGGAGCCGGTCGTCTGCGTACGAACGGTGGCCGAGCCGTCGACGACCAGGTCGCCCCAGAGCGCCTCGAGGTAACCGCCGCCGACGGCGGCCCAGCCGTTCGTCGAGACGGTCGCGGTGGTCGCCGTACGCCCGTAGAACTGCACCGGGAACGGCAGGGTCACGTCGGTTTCCACGTCGTCACCGGTCAGCGGCAACACGGTGCCGGCCGCCACGAAGCCGCCGGCCCCGACGGCACAGGCATAGCCCATGACTCCGTGGTCCGGGGCCAGCCGCAAGTTGGTCACCGTGTCGGCGGTCAGGTCGACCTGCGTCTGCGCCTGCTCGTCGCAGCGCCCGGGCTTGCGGGTCGTCACGGTGTAGCTGTCCTCGACCAGTCCGAAGAACGAGTACGCTCCGTCGGCCGCCGTGGTCGTGGTCAGCCCGCTGGGGTCCAGTTGCACCATGGCTCCGGCCACGGACTGCCCGGCGGCGTTGGTCAGCTTGCCGGTCAGGTTGTGCGTCTCGAAGCCACCGTCGACGTTCGGCGGGGTGAACACGATCGCTTTGCCGTTGACCAGCGCCGATTCGTCGGAGGAGTACGCGAAGCCGTCGTCACCCTCCGGTGACTCCAGGCCGACCAGGGCGTTGCTGCCCTGCTCGGTCGCGTTGTCCAGCCCGTCGTAGTTGGTCGTCACCGTGCCGTCGGCGCCCAGGGTCACTGCGAAACTGAGCCGCTGCGCGGTGTTTCCCTTGCGGTGCGCGTTGCGCCATTCGACGACGAACTGCTGAGCCGAGCCACTGCCGGTGACCGCGGTCCGTATGCTCGCCGCCGAGTCGATGACGAGGTCGTCCCAGAACGGAGCCACGACGGCGTTCGGCTCGGCCGCCGAGACCAGGGGCTCACCCGCGACGTGCGGATGGGCGCCCAGCGGATCCTCGAACGACACCAGACCGTTGGTGTCGACCCACATGCTGCGATAGGCGCCACCGAAATGGGGGAACAGGAAGGGCAGGGCCACCACGGTGACGGCATCGTCACCGACCAGCGGCAGTACGTTCACGCCGGTCGGGAAGGCCGCGGTGCGCTCGGTGCAGAGGTGGCCGAGGTTGGACGAGGCCCGCCTGAGGTAGACCTCCAGGGTCAAACCTTCGCTGCTCACCTCGAATGCCTGTTTCCCGGCCTGCCCGCACCGGCCGCCGAACGACGCGGTGACGGTGTAGTCGCCCTGGACGAGGTCGGGGAACGAGAAGGCCCCGTCGTCGTCGGTCGTGGCCACGATGTTGCCGGGCTGCAACCGAACCGTCGCCCCGACCGCCAGCTCCGACGTGGCCAGGTCGAGCACGGTGCCCGACAGCAGCGCTCCCAGCAGCACGTCGATCTCGATTTGAGCCAGCGGACTGTCGCGGTCACCGCTCACGGCGACGGCGTGCAGCGGCCGCTCTCCGGCGATGGAGCCCACCGGCACGGGCACCGTGACGTCGCCGCCGACAGCGGTCGGGGTCTGGGACGAGTCGAGCGCGGTGCCCCCCAGGCTGTATCGGTACTTGGTGACGTTGGTGTCGCCGCCCGCGCTGATGGTGACCCGGATGGTCCCGCCCTTCTTCACGGAGCCGACACCGTCGGTGAAGCTGAGGACGGGCGGCAACGGCAGGGACAGCGGGGCCAGTTTGGCGGCGGTCTCGGCGAAGCTGTAGACGCGCACGTCGTCCACCGCGCCGTTGAGGAAGCCATCGTCGGCGCCGTTCCATTTCCGCTTGCCGATCGTCACCGCTCCGGCGGCGTTGAAGCCGCCGGTCAGCGCTGCGGTCGCGGACTGGGCGACGCCATTGACATAGAGCGTCAACTTCCTGGTGGGGCCGTCGTAGACAGCGGCCAGATGTGTCCACCGGCCGGCCACCGGCGCGGCGTTCGACAGCACCTGGGTGACGGCCGGGTTGTCGGCGTCCGCTCCCGCCATGGCAAAGCGCCATCGGTTGTCGGCACCGGAATAGCCGAGGGTGTACGCCGACGTGCGGTTGCCGGAGGCCGCGACCGCAGTGCGCTGACCGGTGACTCCGCTGGTCGAGGTGAGCCGTACCCGGGCGGTCACCGTGAAACTGTTGTCGGTGCGCACGGCGGTGGCAGCGCCGGTGTCCGGGTGGGGATAGGTCGGAGCCGCGGCGGTGGCGGCAAACCCGCTGGTCCCGTTGAGCGCCAACGCCTTACCCGCCTTGCTGCGCCCGTCGACGCGGCTCGCGCTGCCGCCGAGGGTGGCGGTGTTGCCGTGCTCACTGATGTCGGTCGCGCTGCCGTCGGTCTCGTCGAACGTCCACTCGGCGGCCGGCCCCGTGCCCGCCCGCACGGTGAAGGTGAAGGTCGATGGGTTGGTGGAGAAGCGGCCGGCGTGATCCTTGGACCAGACGTGCAACCGGTTGATGCCGTCGTGCAGCGGCACTGCCTTGATCGTCGCGCTGTTGTTCGCGTTCTTCGGCACGGTCGGCGTGGACGCCTGCCGGCCTGAGTCCAGCGTCCATGCGTACGCGACGACTTCGTGCGGCCGGGTGGACGGCGGCGCGACCGTGAACGTGCCCGCGAGGCCCACGCCGCCCCTCGGCTCGGTCTGTGAGTAGTCGCCTGACGTGATGACTCCCGGTGCGGGGGGTGGCGTCGCGTCAACTGTGAACTCGCAGGTGCCGGACCAGGTCGAAAGGCTGCCGTCGCTGGTCTTGGCCTGCCAGACATAGGTGCCGCCGTCGACGAGCCTGCCCGCGGGGATCTGCCTGCTGACGATCGCGTTGTTGCCGTTCGACTGCGTGACCTTGTTCAACTCGCTGCGTGCGCCGTTCGTCTTCTCCCACCAGTAGAAGTCCGTGGTCAGCTCACCGCCGTCCGGGTCGGACTGCTTGCCGGCCAGCACCACGGGCGTCGTCCACAGCACATAGGGCCGGCTGGTGCCGACCGCGCATTTGTGGCCGTCCGACGTGCGGGCGTCGAGCGCCTTGGGCGGACGGTTGAACGTGATGGAAAGACGAGCGGTGGAGGGGTTGAACCGCTTCCACTGCTTGAGAGTGGTCTCGTCGTAGGCCCTCAGGCCCAGGCTCACACTGGTCCAGCCCCTCGACGCGCCAAGCGCGACCATGCGCTGCACGTCGAACTCGATGTGCCCCGGACCGTCGCAGCCGTGCACCGAGCCGAGCTTGCGGTTGGCGTGGGTCTGCTTGGTGTAGCTGCCATTCCACGTGGGCTGGTTGTTCCAGGTCGTCGCGGCCGAGAACCCGCCGGTCAGCCAGATCTTGGCATCACTGCGCGGATTGCAGGTCCACGAGTGCCGCTGCTCGATGCGAAACGTGGAGGCGACGATCTTGGTGCCCTTGACCGGACTGGTGTTCATCCGGAAAAGCGAGCGGATGATGTGGTCGGCGCAGCCCTCACAGTCCTCGGTCCGGCCGGCACCGGCCGCCCCGTACGTCGAGCCGTCCCTCAGCGCCGTCGCGTTCTTCCAGAAGGAGCTCGTGGGGTGTTTGCTCCACACCGACGTCCACTCGTTGCTGACCAGCCCGCCGGTGACTGAGGGGTCGATGAAGACGGGGAACTTCGTCCGCGGATCGTTGAGCATCGCCCGATCCGGTGTGATGGTCAGGGCGCCGTCGTTCACCTTCAACGGCATCACAACGCGGCTGTCGCGCTCGTCACCGGCCGAGTTCCCGTCCGGCTTCTTCTCACCGGCTGGAGGACCCGAAACGCTCGAACGCTTGGCCGAGGGGGCGGACTGAGGCGGGGATTGTTGGGTTGACGACGAGTCCCACATCAGTGGGGCTGGGGCAACGAAGACCGGAGCTCCCGCGGCGTCCCGGGCCACCAGGCCGCCGCCCGGTCCGGCGGCCACCCGGACACCCTTGGCCGCAAGGCCGAACTTGAGGGTCGCCAGCTTCGCGCTGGTGGCCGCCGCACGAGTCCGCACGACCAGCACCTCGGAGAAACCGGTGGCCTGCGCGGTCACCTGAAGGTCAACGCCGGGTAGCACATCAGGATAGACGGCCGACGATCCCTTCAAGGTGGGTGCCGGAAGCTTGGACGGCCAGTTCACCGCCAACTCGCGGTCGCCGTCCCGCAAGCGCCCGACCAGTGCGTCCCCGCCTTTGGAGAAGGTCATCGGCAGGACGGTCGCCCGCGGCGACACGCCCTCGGCGGTCTTGACCAACGTGGTGTCCACCGGCGCCCAGGCCCCGGCCGCGCGCACCCGAACCGGCTCGACGGCCTGCTCCAGCGTCGCCGTACCGTCGGTGTTGAGGAACATCTGGGCGTACTCGGTGCGCTCGGAAAGGACCTCGACCGGCCGCCGGCAGATCGCGACCATACGCCGCGCGCTCAGCTCGTCCGGCTGCTGCAACGTGCAGGCCGGAGCCGGCGCGGCGGAGGCAGGTGATCCGCCGGGCAAGGCGGCTAGCGAACCGGCAGCGAGCGCCGCGGCAGTCATCGTCGCGATTCGGGCACGCTGACGCCAACGCACAGCAGCCATGAAGATCTCCCCGTGATTCCACATCGCATAGTCGTGAGAGGCAGAACCTACGAAGTCAAGATCGCCTATGTAAAGAGCATGGAGAACTACCCAAAACGACCAAGAGGAGTGAATCAGCCACCGTCAGTAGCCATCGAGCATCAGCAATGCCAGCTCAGCCCACCGAAGATGAATCGAACTCACGGCGACGCGTCCAAAAAGTGATGTCCGTCACTTCACCTGATGAGAATCCATGCCAAACCAGCCCGCAAGCTCGGCGGCAAGCCCCATCGCACGCCAACGCGACCACTGGCTCGACGACGGCGGCGGCCGACGCCAAATACCAGGCAGCCCTCGGCGCCTCCGACATTCCACGACAGATCGAGAGCCCGCGCCGGACGATTGCCGACGCCGACGCGAAGGTGAACCGGAGACGGGTGATTTTGCACGTCGGCGGGACCCGGAGCTCATCGCCCGCTGGATCAATGCGGCCAACGCGATCAGCAGGCCGCCGAGATCTGACTGAGGCTTGCCGCGACGCCGACGCAGCGCATAAACGGTATTCAGCTCGACGCCCTCAACGGCGCACACACTGGCCCGGCAAGAGAGACCACCGCACAGTGGGAATTCAGGGGGCCTCGGCCCCCTGAGCAGGCATGGCAAAAAGCAATGTTCGAGCACTCCGGCGGGGGGGGCGGTGCGCGGGCCGAAAACCCGCAGGCTGACGCGCTGAACTTGGCCGCCGGCTACGGTCCTGAGCTGTTCCTTCTGGCGGGACCCATGTTGCGGGCCGCCGCGGATGTCTCGGCGCCGACCACCTTCAGCGGCAGATGCGCAGCGACGCGGCGCATGTCGAGCGGGTCGTGAGGCTCGAGACCCAGGTCGGCGCGCAGGGCAACAGCCCGGCGTTCAGCGGCGGCCTTGAAGCCAAGAGGCAGAGTCATAG
This sequence comes from Paractinoplanes bogorensis, assembly GCF_018829635.1. Lineage (GTDB taxonomy): Bacteria > Actinomycetota > Actinomycetes > Mycobacteriales > Micromonosporaceae > Actinoplanes > Actinoplanes bogorensis. The sequence goes on along the minus strand of NZ_JAHKKG010000008.1, from coordinate 226,739 downwards.
CTCTCCAGCTTCGATCCGACGCTGCAGTTCGCGTTACGCGCCCGCGTTCGACGGCGGTAGTGCTCGACCAGCAGCCGCGCCACGACCTGGTGCGGGTGGACGATCAGGACGTCGTGCTGCGGAGCTGCCACCAGGATCACCCGCGGATCGGTGTTGAGCCGGGGAGCAGGGCCCGCACCGCCTCCGGAACAGCGATCTCGCCACGCACACCCACCGGATGCCGACCGGTCGGCGACCCCGTGATCACCAGGGCATCGCCCAGGACCGCCATGTCGAGCCGTTGCCCCGCCGTCCAGCGCAGCGCCTGCAACAGCGGACCCGGAAAACGAAAACGGTGAAAACTCACCATGAAGGCGAATTTTCACCGTGAACGGTGTCCGGAGCCCAACACAGCGACTCAGCACACGGCAGTGGCGGCCCGGACGCTCCGACTCATAGGCGCGTAGAACCAAGCAATGACTAGTGACCCCACCGGTGACGACGCCAGGTCTTTATCCTCGCAACCCATATCGTCGCTGCAATCGTGTTGTCTGTGAAGTGAGTGACTGCCAGCCATCGGTGTCAAACTTTGCAGAAGGTTTCGAATCCTGGCATTGCGATTACGAACCCCCGTCACCAACCTCAGTCGCGAGCCGCGAGAACAACTGCTCGATCGCCGCATCCTCTTTCACAGCGCTCAACTCGTCCGATTCCCGTTCTACCTCCTCATCGAATGCGTCCTCAGCTTCAGCCTGGTTTCTCTCATATATCGTTGAACGCGCTGACTCCAAGACGTCGGGATCTACGAAAACCCCAAAGCTTGTTGCAACGACGCCGATCTCCCCAATCTCGTCACTGGACCCAATCTCCTCGAAGTCGCTAGCAAGCACTTCAGCCGCCCATTCGCGCATCTGCGCCGTAAGCTTCTTAGCTACGTGCGCCGGGAATGCATCGGGAACCAGGGCTCTCAGCCGTGCAAGCTGCGACCACTTATAAGTGTAGGGTTGATGCTTTTGTAAGCATCGACGAGCCGTCTCTGCCGTTCTCAGATCAAGCCGGCCTGCTTCTTTCAGAGCTTGAATTAGCGAGACAGGCTTCGAGGGATCACTTTCGAAACGCCTAAAGTCCAACCATTCGGATTGCAGCTCCAAAATTCTCTGGTCGAACCAATCCTGAAGCCTGCGCCGGAGCGAGGGATCCTCCGACATGAGTCGCAGCAGGTATATCAGGCGATCTTCTTTTGTGCGTGAGTCACGCGTGAAACGAGGAGTCGGCTCATCATCAAAGTAAACATTTCGCCAAGCGGGGTTCCTCGCCGCATACGAACGCTCAACGACTTCCGCGATAGAACTCACCAGAGCATTCGAATAAGGACCGTCCAACACGCTACTTGTAAACCAATCAAGCTGCTCGAAGAAGAAACAGCCGGAAACCGTCGACGGAATTTCCTCCGGGTGCTGAGAGAGCCATGCCGCGACAAAATCTCGAATTGAGGGATTGGCCATATCAACGAATATCTTACCGCCGCCCTCCCAGCTCCGAGTAAATGTGTCGTCGAGGACTTCAATCGAATCGCGAAACGCACCCCGCCGCTGAGAATGCCGATGCGCCGACCCGAGGAGCACAAAAGCCTGCTGTAAATCTTCTAAAGTCGTCGAGGTTGGCATCGACGCTAGCGCCACCAGAATGTCTTTACAACTATCATCCAGTTGTTGCTCAAACGCTCGCTGCCAGATTAGATCTGGGTTATCGAGAACTTCGACTGCAAATTTGACGTAATCAGCGTTGTCGTCGGGAGAGAGTTTCCTTGAGGCAAGCCCTGTGACATACTCAATCAATCGCGGATTGTAATTTGGATGATCAATAATATTGTTATAGTTGCGGTCGCGAGCAAGTAGCCTACGTGAATCAATCGAAAGCTGCCCGGATCGCCAAGCATGGTTGTAGAAAATCCTCGCACGATCGAGCCTCGTATAGTCCGAAAGTTCCAGGATCAGCCTTTTAAGCGGAAGTGCTGACCGATGTAGCTCTTCGTACCATTGAGTAGCCTGTGTGAGAATGTGCTCTCGCGTCGTTAAGATGAAGAGCGTCTTATTCGATTGCAAGCACTGCCGCATAAAAGCGGTTAGTCGCTTATCCTCATTCTTGGCTAATCGGTCTTGCAGAAAGGTGCTGCCGAGAAAATCGTCGTAGTAGAAAACCTGCGGCTTGGAAGGGTGCAGCGTTCCGTGAGCTTCATCAATATCAGCAGAAATCTCGATTGGCTCGTAACCATCGTGGACCGCGTCAGCTAGCAACATCCTTGCCAAAGTGGTTTTGCCGATACCCGGCTGACCAGTCACGACAAGTACTCGATCAGCTCTAAGCCGCTTTCTAGCGTCCCAAAAGACTCCCGTCTCAACATAACGAGGAAGCGTAGATTTGATCTCTTCGAAAAGGAGCCGACTCCTAGCCCAGGTCGAGGCGTGGATTGCGCCATCAAGCTGAGAAGCATTGGAAAGCCACAGCTTTACATGTGCTCGCTCTACCTGAGAGTGCCGATTTAGTAGCAGCTCTAAGTCGTCCAGCCCGTATACATGATCGTCCCGAGAAATCCACGCGGATAGCTCCGTGGCGAGTTGACTCTTCCGCTTCGCTGTTAGTGGCTGACTAGTTACAAGTCGGTATGAGGAGGCGACAGTTTGAAACCGCTCAAGGGTATTAGCCTCGGCACGCACCGCGGATAGTAATTGTGAGTAGCTACTTCCTTGCATATGTTTGCACTGCACGATGTCGGGAGGCCGGCCATCGTTGAGGTGTCGCAGATCAACTCCTTGGTCCGCACCTCGGGCGAACGCCTCGAACGTTAGTCCGTACTCGGCACGAAGGAGATCCGCGACGAGTAGCTCGAAGTCGTGATCGGAGAGTGAAGCGTACGATCGCACACGAGTACTGTGCCACGTTCATACCGTGCCGGCCAGCACGTGGTTGCTGAAAGCTACGCGTGAGCACGATCCTTCGGTTTCGGTCCGAGCTCGACATGAGCGGTACGAACGCAACGTCCTATGGCGAATTTCGTTGCGGCCTCCCACGCCCCTTCGCTGAAGGCAAGTTGCCATCATCAAATTCCCCAAGCACGCCTGAGGCGATTCGGCTGCGCCCCTTCTCGAAATGCCGGTTTGAAACTACCTCATTGGAGGCAACTACAGCTGCGTACTGATCCCGGAGCAGTCGGACCCGATCGGTCAACTCTTGCACGGTGGCATGCGTCGCCAAAGCGCGCTCCATCTTCGCGGCGTGCCTCAACGCGGTAAAGCGCCGGGCAGTATCACGAAGAGAGTTTGCTCGCCTCTCTGATCCCAGGAACGATGCCGTGGCAGTAACCGCGGCCGATATGGCACCCACCGCACCCCAACCTTTGGGCTCACCAATTGCTACCAAAAGCGACGCGATAGCCGCCAAAACGGCAGGTATAAAAACAATCCCCCGTCCCCAAAACTCCGCCGCCTTAGCCGCCTCAAAGTAGGCTTGGGCCGAATAGCTACTGTCTGTGTACAGCCGTTCGAGCTCACTGATCACGGGGCGCTTATCTTCGTTTGGCATTCTTTATGGCTCCCACTTCACTTGCGGCAGCGGTATTCTGTCGGGCGCCTTAAGCAGGTACGCAGCTGTATGATCTAGGTTCTGGTCTGCAATCTGTACGGATCTCAGAAGACTCGGTGGGCAACCACGCGCTTCGTAACAAGCGACAAGCAATGCCCTCCTGATCCGAGTATTGTCTTCATCTTGAAACCTTTGCCGCAGTCGTGGACCGTCCGATTGCACTCCCGCGTGGCCAATGTAACGAGCCGCGAACTCACGAACGAACGTTTCCTTGTTCTTGTCGGCGAGCATATTCCATGCAGCTTGCCGGGATTTTTTTGTATAGACGTTTTGCCTTAGCAGATATATGAGCAGGTGCTGCTCAGCGTATGGATAAAGAGAAAGCATGCTGTTGGTAAGAAGATCAACGACTTCTTCCCCAATTTCCGGCATCTTACTTTGGAATTTCGCCAGGTAGAACAAGCTTTCCCGTGCAACATGCGGCAGCTGGGTCATATTCACCAAGAGCCATTTGACTGCATAATCGTCTCGAATTCGACCGAACTGATTGAGACAATACTTGAGATCGCGAGTATCTGGTAGTCCATCCGCGACCACTCGATCGAAGTAGGCACGTAAGTCAGTTGGCGCAGTCGCGTCCCGAATGCGAATCCCGTAGCTGATGGCATCTTTTTCGAGATCTTCAAGCTCCTGAGGTACTGAATGACTATCGATAATTCTCGTTTTCGAACTGGACAGTATCAACCGACGGCTTCTAAGTGCACTATTGACTTCTAAGAGTATTTGGCGGAGTGCGAGCCAATCGTCTCCGAAAGCATAAATGTCATCCGAATACCTAAAATACCTGATCTGCCTAGACGTTATCAAAGCATCAATCGGCAGCAAATACATGTTGGCCAGAATGCCGGAGACGTCGTAGCCTTGCGGCAATCCCCAGACGCTTCCCAAATTGTTGAAGGAACGCAAGGACTCACTGATTACTTCTATTGTCCAAGCATCCAGCGGCAGAGAAGCCAGTTCGGACAAAAGAGTTTCAACGTCTACCGACTCGTAAAACGATGATATATCAGTGCGCGCCAGCATTAGGTCAGAATTTCGCTTATGATGTGAGCGTGCCGCCCGCTGCATCCTCAGCCACGAACCGACGGGAGCCAAAATTCTATCTTTCCGCTTCCACCAGCGATAGCTATATACGTCGCGAGGAACTGTCCCATCGATGACTGGAGCTGCCCCAAGTACGGCGGCTTCATATGCTAGCCTCGCCCCCAGGCGAAGCCTAGATAAGGGCCGCACCATTAAACGATCCTTCGGTAGATCTATTACCTCTACATGGGCGGGCTTGTAGTTGTTCGTCACGATCTCGCTAACTAGTTGCGCCCGGTATCGCGACCAGTTGGATTCGATGTCTGCAAACGCTATCGGGTCCGGTAGATCCAGGTCGCTGGATGAGTTTCCCAACTGGATCCAGGCTAGGTCGAGACCTCTAGCGATCAGTGCTCGGTCACGACGATTCATGCATGATCCAGTATGAAGTAGAGGGGCGACGTAACCACATCCTGCCATCGGATAGCAAGTAGCTAACCTTAGGCGGGGGTTAACGGCGACGTCAAACATTAGAAGACGAGGCAGCAGCCTCGGGTTTCAGGCGACTGGCTATCCAATCGTCTGCACGTCTCTGGACGACTAGTTGTGACTGGACGTCCCCTGAGACGTGGTCTACAGCTCATCCCGACATGAGGAGGCTCATGGGTAGCCGGTATCTAGATCGCAGGCATTGGGACACCGGCTGCCAGAGGCCCCGGTCGTGCGTGCCCCCAGATGAGCGTGCGGCCGGGCTGCCCAGCCCCTACGCCTCAACGGACGCGTCGGAACACGAGGCCCAGACCCGCTCGAAAGAGTCGAGGTAGGTAGCCGCCATACCCTCGGGGACATGTCGCCGCAGGTGCAATACAGGTGCATGTGAGGCCGGCCGACCGAAGACGTGAGCGTTGATCAGGAGATCGTTGTCGGCGCGGTAGATCGAGTTGTAGAGCACCGTGTCGTGCAGCCGAAGCTCAGCGCCAGCATCGACGACTGGACGAAATCCGACCAAAGCCGTACGGATGCGAGCACCCATACCGTCCCCGATGCGCTCTTCCGCGCCGCGATCGAGCACGTGGGTGCCCCCTGGCTTTCCGAGGGCGATGCGCACCCGTACACCGGCCTCCGCCTTGTAGCGTAGTTGAGCGGATGCGGCCACGTCGTCGGCGAGGAAGAGGGCGCTGTAGGCGAGAACACTGATCTCCTCGCGGGCGCTGCCGAAGAGGCGTGTCCAGGTATCCACCGGCACAGCTGATCGATGGGGATAGACGGTCACGACCTCGTCGGCGTGGCTGTCATGGACCGCGGCCTGTGGGAGATCTGGCCACAGGTCGTACGACGACCACCCCGTCAAGCTGCTGAGAGCATCGCGGTGACGCGGATAGGGCTTACGCCCAGTCATCCAGCGCCGCACGGTCTTCGGGTCGACGCCAAGTCGCGCGGCAACGTCGATCTCGTTGATGCCCGCGCTTCGCATCGCGCGGGTGAGTGGACTGGTCACGCAACGACTCCCATCGCTGGCGATGACCCATCGTATCCAAGAAGTCCCAAGACGTCCTAGCGCCGTAGTTCACGCGGCGTGATCTGGCACGAAGACTCTCAAGCAGACATCGTGCGTCGAGGGATAGGGCTGGGCAGCCTTAGTGAGTCAAGATGACCAAGCGAGTGAAGAGGTAGCGCGGCGTGCTACTGACCGGCTTGCGCTTGCGCTCGAAGACGCCGGGTTCGATGTAGGCCAAGACTTCCCGGCGCTGCACGACGCCATGGGCCGCAGCGGTGACGCCGTCGTCCGGATCGGCGATGTCCATCCGACTGTGGCCGGTCGGCTCGCTGTTCTATTAGCGGGGCGTGCCGCTCAGTAGTTCGATCTAGCGAAGGAGCAACAACAGGACGTCACGTGCGCTCGACGGTACGTTCACATAGGCTCGCTATGTGGATCAGGTTGAGCGTGCCCCCGACCTCGCGCGCTCGCTGTTGGCTGAGTCGATCCCCCGCCGTTGGTTCCACAGTCAGGGAGTTGGACGGAAGGCCGAGACGGTCGCGCATTTGGTTGGTGATGACGCGTCGGCCCTGATCGCTGCTGCTTGGCTGCACGATGTCGGGTATGCGCCGGACCTGGTGATGACTGGGATGCATCAGCTCGACGGTGCTCGCTATCTGCGCGATGTTGCCCAAGCTGATGACCTGGTGTGCCGGCTGGTCGCCCATCACTCGTGCGCCTTCATCGAGGCTAGGAACCGCGGGTTGTCCGACCAGCTTGAGCAGGAGTTCCCACCTGTCGGCGGCCTGGCCGCGGATGCGATCACTTATGCAGACATGACTACGACGCCGGATGGCGAACCTACCGCCGTGGAACTTCGGTTGGCCGAAATCCTCGCCCGCTACGGCGACGGCGACCTCGTTGCCGAATCGATCCGGGAAGCGAGCCCATTGATCACCAACTCCGTGCGCATCGTGTCTGCCGCGCTCCATCGCGCCTGAGGATCATTCGGTTCGGGAGAGGGCTCCCTGCTCGTCGCGGCTCCAACGGCGGCCTGAACTGTCCAGGAACTCGATCTGTACCGGTTCCGGTTCTACGTAGGTCCGGAGCCAGTCGGCCGGTGCTGGACGTTGGATTGTTCGGCCTGGCGGTACAAGGCCGATGAACTCTAAGCGCTGTTCCTCGTCACCGTATGCGGGCATCGGGAGCTCGACCTCGTAGATCGGCATACCGCTGGCGTTGTGGATGTGGAAAGCTAACTCGGGTTCGCCATCTGGCTTTCGGATCATCTCGACCCAGGCGCTGATTCGCTCGGCCTGCACTCGGCGTGCGTCTTCGGATCGTTCGGCCTCCCGCCGGTGCTCGCGGCGCAACAGCATGAATCCGACGAGGAACGCGCCGACTGTGCCTACAGCGGAGAATGAGTCTGCGAAGGCGCCGAGCCAGTCGCTATCCAAGGTGCACGTCCGCTGACGTCATGAAGTGCTCCAGCCTCTTGCGCATCGAGCGGTCCATAGTCAGCGTGTCGAGCTCCGACGCGGCGACCCACCTGACTTCGGTGGTCTCTGGGCTTGTCGTAAGAGTGCCGCCGATCGGTCGGGCGGCGAAGACGACGGAGAACTCCTGCCGTACCTCACCGTTGCTCGCGTAGAGGATCACGTGTCGTGGGTCAGTGAAGATGCCGACCAAGCCGGTGATTTCGACGTCGATCCCGGTCTCCTCGGTTGTCTCCCGTACGGCAGCGTCTGGCAACGACTCGCCCAGGTCCATCGCGCCACCAGGCAGCGCCCAGTTTCCGTTATCCGAACGGCGGACCAGTAGGAGACGCCCATCGTCATCTGTGACGACGACATTCGCCGACGGGACGAGGGACGTCGCTGCTGGCGCATCAGGGTCGTCGTAGAAGTCCGTACGTCCGGCCATGCACCTCAACCTAGGCGAGCGGGGTCGCGTCGTTCCAGACGCGCTCGAAGCTGTCCAGGTAGGTGGTGACCATGCCGCCGCCGGCGACTCGACGCAGATGCAGCACCGGTGCCTGCGAAGCGGTGACGCCGTAGATGTGGGTGTTGACCAGGACTTGATCGTCGGCGCGGTAGATCGAGTTGTAGAGCACCGTCCGGTGCAAGCGGAACTCGACGCCGTCGACCGAGCGTAGCGGCCGGTACATCACCACGGCATTCTTGATTTTTCCCGCCTGAGCGTCATCAACGCCCTCGTCGGCGCCACGCTGCGCCACGGCTTCGCTGTCCGGGTCGCCCAGAAGGATGCGAACCCGCGCGCCGGCCTCGGCCTTCTGACGGAAGATCCGTTGGATGCCGGTGTCCTCTGAGAGGAACAAGCCGCTATAGACCAGAACGCCAATGTCCTCCTCGGCGTGGTCGAACACTCGACGCCAAAGGTCGGACGGGACAGTCCAGCGGTGCGGGTAGATATTGACGATCTCGCTCTCGCTGGCGCTGGCGAGTTGATCAGGGTTGAGCGCGTCTGGCCACAGGTAGACCTCGTCAACGCCGAGGTGGGCGGCGACCGCGTAGCGGTGGCGGCGGTACGGCGTACGGCCGTTGATCCACCGCTCCACGCTCTTGGGGTCGACCTCGAGCGCTTCCGCGAGCCCAGCAGGAGTGATGCCGCGTTCAAGGATCGCGGTGCGTAGTCGCTCGTTCGGCATCGTCTTCCCGTCGGGACGTCCCAGCCAGCATGGTCACCCTACGAAAGACGTCAACAACCCGTCCAGTTAGCAACTGCTGACGTCCCGGCCGCCGGCCGCACTCTCGATGGCGTCGATGCGAACCGCGCATCGCCGATCGAGAGGAGCCAGTGATGGAAACCCAGCACTTCACCAGTGAGACCCCGACCTGTCTGTGCGGCGCTCGGCTTGGGGTGGGATACCCGACGATGTGCCGCAAGTGCGTTGCCCGATCGCGCTGGACCCGGCGGCATCTGGCGCGTGGAGGTCACGGAGGCGTCGACAAGGCGATCCCATCGCGTCGGCACCGCAACCGTACCGAGGACGGCGGTGACGCATGACGATTGCCGTCTCGGCCGTCCTTCTGCTCGGCGTGTTCGTGTTCCTGCTCTGGCGGTACGCCCGGCTGCCGCTTTGGCAGGCCGCCGTTTGCGCTGCCTTCGGCTATTTTCTGGCCTCGTCGTCTATCGGGCCCGAGATCAGCGACGGACTCCGGGCGTTGGCACGGTTTGTCGCAGGCCTGGACCTCTGACGTGGCAAGCGAATCGACGACCCGTCAACGCGATTGGTGGGTCATCGTCGGGATGGCTGTCGCTGCGATCTCCGCGGCGGTGGCCAGCTTTGCCGGCCTCCGAGGGCTGGCGGAGGTTGCGGGCTGGCCCGACCGTCTGGCGTGGCTTCTGCCCGTCACCATCGACGCGTACGCCATGACCTCCGCGCGGGTGTGGCTGGCCGGAACGCTCGGGTCCCAGCGCGCACGCGGCTTCGCTCGTGCGAACGCGATCGGCGCCATCGCGACGAGCATCCTAGGCAACGCCGGCTATCACCTCATCGCGGCCGGCATCGTCACCGTTTCCTGGCCGGTCGTCGTCCTCGTCGGGGCCGTCCCGGCCGCCGTACTCGGACTCACTGCCCACCTGCATGCGCTCACATCAGTCGCCGAGCCCTCCGACGACGAAACAACTGCACCGGCCGACGATCCGCAGTCCCGTACTCAAGTCCGGACCGAGCGACCGAAGCGACGGACCGAGACCGAGTTGCTGCAAGCGGCTCGGAGAGCCGACGCGCGACACAGAGCCGAACACCATGGACGCCCAATCAGCCGCGACGGACTGCGCTCGGCCCTGCACATCGCTGGGCCGAAGGCGACCGAGCTTCGGCGACGCCTCGCCGACGAGGCCACAGCCCCAGTCAACAACGACCGGAAGGAGGCATCAGCCCGCCCATGACGAACCAGCCGCGCATCCCGCGCCCGACCATCGACCCGGAGGCCGTACTCACCCACCTACACGCCGCACGAAGCCGGCCCACGCCAGCCGCCGTTTGGACCGCCATCGCCGACGTTCCGGCGCTGCTCGCCGAAATTGAACGCCTCGCCGATCTGCTGAGCCGCACCCGATGGGACTTCGCCGACCTGCTCGCTGCCGCCCAAGCCACCATCGCCGCCGACTACGACGGCGAAGCTGAACCGCTGTCCTACCTTCGCGATGCCATCACCGAGCACCGCCCATGGCCTATGCCGGATGATGGGCAGCCGGACGCATGAGAGCCTACGGACGCCGGCACCGCCGGTGGAGCCGACGCAATCCCCAACCACTGCTCTTCGTGCCCCACGAATCGCTCCTTCGCCTCGCCATGACCGCGATCGGCCGAGCCCTTTTCCGGTTCCGGTCAGAAGCCGCCCCGATCTGTGCCGGTCTCGCGCTCATGGCTACCGGGTTGCTGCTGCACCACTCCCATCGCACCTCTTGGCCGTTGGTGGCGCTGATTACGGCCGGGGCAACGATTGCGACCGGGCTCCGCAGGATTCCCTGGGGAATCGAACGCTGGACGGAGCGTGCGTACGCGGCGACGTCTATCGCCGTCGGTGGCGGCTGGCTTACCGCAGCCACAGCGCTCGGTTCAGGCCACTCCCCACTGCCCACAGTCCTCGTGCTGGCAATCATCGCGCTCGGTGTTCCGTGGTGGGCGCATCGGCGGCGCCGTGCCCGCGTCCGCGTAGACCGCGTCATCCACGCCTGGCCCGACCTCGCGGACACGATCGGGCTCAACGGCTCCCGCGTCATGTCGGCAGTCGTGGACACCTGGGGCTGGAGAGCCAGGATGAAGCTGCGGCCCGGACAAAGCGTCGCCGACGTCGTCGCCCGCGTGCCGGCCATCGAGTCGGCCTTGGGCACCCGGCCCGGCGCCGTGCGTGTCGAGCAAGACCCGGCCCATGCCGGCCGCTGCACGATGCGCGTCATCGCCGTCGACCCGCACGCCGGCGCCATCCCGTGGCCCGGCCCTACAGCAAGGACGCTCGCCGACCCGATCGAACTGGGCGTCTTCGAGGACGCGACAAGCGTCCGCGTGCCGCTCCTGCGACGGCATGCACTGATCGGTGGCACCACCGACTCAGGTAAGAGCGGTGTCCTGAACGTCGTCCTCGGCAATCTCGTCGCGTGCACCGACGTCGTGCTCTGGGGCATCGACCTCAAGGGCGGCATGGAGCTCCAGCCATGGGCGCCGTGCCTCGCTCGGCTGGCGACCACACCCGACGAGGCCGCTCGGCTGCTTGCCGACGCCGTGGCCGTACTGGAAGCCCGCGCCGACGCGTCCAGCCGCGGCAACTCCCGCGTCTGGGAAACCACGCCAGACGCACCGGCACTGGTAATCGTCATCGACGAGTACGCGGAGTTGGTCGACACGGCGCCGGATGCCGTCGGCCACGCCGAATCGGTAGCGCGGCGCGGCCGAGCGCTCGCCGTCGACTTGCTTGCCGCTACACAACGCCCGACGCAGAAGGCGATGGGCGGTGGGGCGTTGCGCTCGCAGATGAGCGTCCGCGTCTGCCTCCGAGTCCGCGAACGCCGCGACGTCGACCTCATCCTGGACAAGGGCATGCTCACCGCCGGCTGGCACGCCCATACCCTCGACGCCCCAGGCAAGTTCTACGTCCTGGCCGACGGGCACAACCAACCACGACGCGCCCGCGCCTACCTCGTCACCGACGACCACGTGCGCGACACGGCAGCCCGTTACGCCGACCGACGACCGGAACTCGATCCGCTGTCACAGGCAGCGATCGACCGTCCCTCTCGTGCCCTCGAACCGCCGAAGGCTCCGACAGCCGACCCGGAATCAGCCCTCCTGAGCGCACTAGATGAGGCGCCCGACGGCGGACTGGCCATCCCGGAACTCATCAAGGCGACCGGCATGCGCCGCACGTGGATCTATGACCGACTTCAAGCGCATGCCGCCGCCGGCCGCGCCCGGCAAGTCGCGCGGGGGCGGTGGAAGGCGTGAACTGATCGTCCGCGTGGACGTCCGTCCGCTCGCGCGCGTCTGCGCATATCAGCGCGCGGACGGACGACGGACGGACGACCGCACGGACCCGTCATGGAAGGAGAAAGGAGGCCTGGAGATCACCATGGATGACACGACCGCAGAGGGGAGAAATCGCAGTATACGAACGTGCGAGACGCTGGAAATCGAGAATGGGCAGCTCAAGACGTCCCAAGAAGTCCCACTCTCGGAGGCTGCCGCAGATGTGCTGTGGCGCATCATCGACCGAGCCCGGAAGACTCGGCAGACATGAGGTTCGCCTTCTATGGACGCGTGTCGACCGAGGACCAGCAAGACCCGCAGGCGTCGAAAGCCTGGCAGCTCTCCCGCGCTCGCAGCCTAATCGAACCGGCCGGCGGAGAGATCGTCGCCGAGTTCTTTGACATCGGGCAGTCCCGCTCGCTGCCGTGGAAGCGACGCCCGGAGGCACTGCGCCTGCTCGACACCATCAAGAGTCCCGGTCGAGACTTCGACGCCGTGGTCATCGGCGAGCCGCAGCGCGCCTTCTACGGCAGCCAGTTCGGCATGACGTTCCCGGTCTTCGTGCACTACGGCGTCGGCCTGTGGGTGCCCGAGATCGGCGGAGCGATCGACCCCGGCTCAGACGCCCACGACCTCGTGATGGCGCTCTACGGCGGGATGAGCAAGGGCGAGCGCAACCGCATCAAGGTCCGCGTTCGATCCGCCATGAAGGCGCAAACCGAGCTGGAAGGGCGCTTCCTCGGCGGGCGCCCGCCGTACGGCTACCGATTGGCCGACGCCGGCCCGCACCCGAACCCCGGCAAGGCGGCTGAGGGACGGCGACTTCACCGCCTCGAACCCGACCCGGTCACAGCGCCGGTAGTGGGGAGAATCTTCAACGAGTATGTCTCGGGCCGAGGCATGACCTCGATCGCGCGCGGCCTTACGCAGGACGGCATCGCCTGCCCGTCGGCCTACGACCGCGCGCGTAATCCGCACCGGCATACGCAGGTGTGGGAGACAACCGCCATCCGCGCGATCTTGCAGAACCCGCGCTACACCGGCCGCCAGGTCTGGAACCGGGCTCGTACCGATGAGGTTTTGATCGATGTCGATGACGTCGCGCTCGGCCATGAGAACCGCCACCGCTGGAACGACCCGAGTCAGTGGGCGTGGTCTCGAAGCGAGTCCCACACACCGCTGATCAGCACGGATCTCTACGAACGCGCCCAGCGAACCGTGAAGACGCGTGGCGCCATCGGCGAGGGCGGCAAGGCCCCACGACGGAGCCGCCACGCCTATCTCTTCCGCGGCCTACTGCGGTGCGGCCTGTGCGATCGCGTGATGGAAGGCAGCGTCAACCATGGGCGCATCTACTACCGGTGCAAGGCTTCACGCGACTACGTCAGCCAGCACGGCATCGCGCACCCGCCCGTCCTCTACCTTCGCCAAGAGTCGATCACGGACCCGGTTGACCGGTTCCTCAGCGAAGAGCTGGGCGGCGACAACCTGACCGAGACGCTTCACCGCATCGCCGACGCAAGCCACCGCGCAGCGCTCGCCCAGCATCAACAGCACGACGAGGCGCCCAAGCTGCGCGAGACGATCAACGACTGCGACGCCAAGATCGCCCGATACAGGGCCACCCTCGATGCCGGCGGGGACCCGACGCTCGTGGCCGGCTGGATCAGCGAGACGACCGCGATCAGGAAGGCAGCGCAGGCCCGGCTCGGCTTCACTGAGGCGCCACCTGAACGGATGAGCGAGGAGCGGATCGCCGCGATCGTCGAGGCCCTGGGCGGGCTGCTCGGCCTGCTGAGGCAGGCGGACCAGCACGACCGCGCCGAGGTCTACGCGCGGATAGGGCTCCAGATGCAGTATCGGCCAGGAACCCGAACGGTCCTGGCCGAAATTCGATCGACTGACATCGATCGTGTACCTGTGATGTGTCCGGAGGGGGACTTGAACCCCCACGCCCGATAAAGGGCACTAGCACCTCAAGCTAGCGCGTCTGCCATTCCGCCACCCGGACTTGCCTGCCCAGCCTACTAGAGCCGGTGCCAGGCTTTACACCCGGAATCGGCGTCCCAGCGGGCCGCACAGGAGAGAACTGTACACGGCCCTAACGGGCGGTTGCAGGGAGGGTGGGGGTGCGACAAACCGGGCAAACACGCAAGCCCGGTGGGAACGGTATGGCGCGGGGGGTTCGGTTCGGGGCAGCATGGCGGGCGTGTCGCAGGCCTCTCCTCTTACTCCCGCTCGGCAGCGAGCTCATGCTCTGGCGTCCTCCGGTGATCTTGCGGGGGCGCGGGCGCTGCTTGAGCAAGCCGTTGAGCTGGGGAAAGTTAATCTGGCCGAGGATGATCCGGATGTTCTGCGCACTGCGTACGAGCTTGGGGCGATTCTCCAGCAGGTTGATGATCCGATGGCGGCTCGGCGGGTGCTCGAGGAGGCCTACGCGGCGGGGCAGTGGCGGCTCGGGGACTCCGATCCGTTGATGGTCCAGATCTCGCATGACATCGGTGTCGTGGCCGAGGAGCTGGGCAACCGGCACGAGGCGCGTAAGGCTTTCGCGCGCGTGGCTGAGCTGGGGCCGGCGGCGCTCGGCGACGGTCATCCGGCGGTGGCGCGGGCTCGGGCCTATCTCGGGCCGGATCAAACCCCTTCCCCCGTACGGGTGGAGAGCGCGCCGCAGCAGCCGACGGCACCGGGCGAACGAACCCAGCGCACCGACAATGACACGCCGACGACCGTGTTCGACGCCGTGCCGCCTGCTCCGCAGCAACCGCCGAGGCCGCATCCCCACGAGCAGCCGGCCCCGCAGTACCAGCAGCCAGCCGCGCCGACGTTTCAACCACAGGCCCAACAGCGGCCGGGGACGGTGCAGCCGCCCTCGCCGGCCAACCAGCATGTGTGGACGGGGCCGCCCAAGCCGCCGGCACCCAATCCGGTGCCGGCGCCGCGGTCGAGCCCGGTGGACGAGCCGACGATCGTGCAGCCGATGATCGGCCAGCGCCCGGCTCCGCATTATCAGAGCGGTCCGCCGATCCCCCAGCAGCGGTCGGCACCGTTCTACCCCGAGGCGCCGATCAGTGGGCAGGCCGGCGGGCCGGGCGCCTACGACGCCCGAGGTGGGCTGGGGGGCCTGTTCGGGGACGGTGGCGGCTCGGGTCCGTACGGGGAAAGAAGTGAGCCGGCGCCGCACCAACCGCAAGGTCGTCGCGGGCTGGGGATCTTTGCGGCTATCGCTGCGGTGATGGCGGCGGTGATCGCAGTGGCGGCGTTGGTCTTTGTTCTCGCCAATCGGACGAGTGACCCGGGCGACAGTCAGGATGTGCCAACTCTGGCGGGGCCGGCGCCGACCGACGTGCAGCTTGTGGACAACGGGTCGGCTGTCAAGATCAGTTGGACGGATCCGACCGACGCGAAAGTGTCCTTCATGGTCATCATGGGGCGGCCGGGGCTCGAGCTGAAGCCCGCGGGGACGCTCGGGCCTGGGAAAACATCGTTCGAGATGAGTGGGCTGAACGAGGATCTGAACTACTGTTTCGCGGTTGTCGCGGTCTACAGCGGTAACAAGTTCTCGACTTCTTCGCAGGCGTGCACTAGTCGCGCTTCGGCTACTCCGCGATAGATTTCCGTCGCTCTCCGGCAGCTTGATCACGGAGCGCGACGGAGGTTATCCACAACGGGTAGCTGCGCCCATCGGCATCCCCCTATGATGGCCTCCGTCTTGGACCACGACGGCCGGCCTACGGGGAGGAAGCGGCAGTGACCAGCGCAGATGAGGCTACATTGGACCGTCCGAGGCGCCGTTGGCGCCGCGGCTATCTGGTCACGATGGGCACCGTGCTGAGTCTTGCCGGTGGGCTGGGGCTCACTGTGTTCGGGCTGGGGTCGGCCGATCAGGCGGTGGCCAGTTTCGACGCCGCCTCGTGGGTGTGGTCGCAGGCCAAGGGCGAGGTGGCCCGCATCAACGGGGTGACCGCCAAGGTGGACACCCGGGTCGACGTGCCCAAGGCGCGTGGCCACCAGGTGCAGGTGGTGCAGAACGACCGGTTCGTGATCTTGCGGGACGTGAACACCGGTGCGATCGGGTCGATGGATCTGTCCACGCTGCAGGAATACTGGAATGCGACGTCCACCTCGGGCATTGGCGTGCGGGTGGCGCTGCACGAGGACGCGGTCTTCGTGATCGACGCCGTGCAGGGCCAGGTGCAGCAGCTCGACCCACGCACGCTGGGTCCGGTGGGCAACCCGGTGCGGTTCCCGCCGGGCATCACGGGGGGCATGTTCGACGGGCAGGGCAAGCTGTGGATCGCCGCGCCGGGTGAGGGCACGGTCACCGCGATCACGCCCGCGACGATCCCGTCGGCCGGGGCTGATCAGGCAAGAGCGTCAACCCCGGAGCGCGTACGGACGGAGTCGGTGGCCCCGCCGTCGCACGACCTGACGCTTTCCACGCTGGACGACGGCGTCGCCGTGCTCAACCGCACCACCAACGCGCTGTCCACCGTGCGCGACGGGGTGGCCGGCGTCGACCGGGTCGCGCTGCCGCTCAACGGGCCGGGCACCCTCGCGCCACATACCGACGGCAAGCAGGTGCCGGTGACCGTGCCGGATTCGCGGCACGTCTACGTGGCCGAGGACAAGAAGCTGCGCGGCGACTTCGTGGTCCCGGGCGACGGCGAGGGCCTGCAGCCGGCCGTGTCGTGGAAGGGCTACTTCTACGTGGCCGACGACAGCGGCCGGGTGCACGTGTTCGACGCGGCGGGCAAGCCGCAGCAGGACATCAGCTTCCCCAACCCGGGGGGCAAGCTCGAGCTTGAGGTGCGCGAGGGCTACCTGTTCATCAACGCGCCGGGCTCGTCGATAGCCCAGGTCGTCGACGACTCGCACACGGTGCGCGCGGTGAACAAGTACGCCGACGACGTGCTCGGCGGGGATCGCCCGCCGGCGCCGCCCGCTCCCCCGCCGCCGCCGAAGCCGAAGAAGCCGGTGATCAGCAAGCCGAGCGCGCCGCGCAACGTGCGGGCCGCCGCCGGTAACGCCGAGGCGCGGGTCACCTGGCAGGCCGCGAACGACAACGGTGCCAGCATCGGGCGTTACGTGGTGGCCGGGGCGGGCAAGACGTTCCAGGTCGGCGCCGACCAGCGCGCGCTGACGGTGACCGGGCTGGTCAACGGCGAGACCTACCAGTTCGCGGTGAGTGCGGTGAACAAGAAGGGCCAGGGTCCGTCCCGTACGAGTAACGCCGTGAAGCCGACGTCCGAAGTGCCGGACGCCCCCACGGCTGTGACCGCCGAGGCCAAACCGGACGGCACCGTGGTGGTCAGCTGGCCCCCGGCCAACGGGCAGGGCCTGGAGATCCGGCGATACACGGTGACGGCGATCTCGGAGGGCGGCAGCGCCCCGGTCGGCGACTCGGCCGAGGCGTCGCTGACCATCAAGGACGGGCAGCTCGAGTACGGCAAGCAGTACGCGTTCACGGTCGTGTCGGTCAACGAGCGCGGCGCCGGGTCCAAGGCGTCGCCGGTCAGCGGCAGCGTGGTGCCGTTCACCAAGCCGGGTAAGCCCGAGGGCACCGACGCGGCGACCGCGGGCGACCAGGCCGGCTCGATCCAGGTGGCGTGGCAGCCGTCGGCCGACAACGGGCGCCCGATCACGAAATACGTGGTGAGCGCGGGCGGGAAGTCGCTCGACGTCTCCGACGGTACGGCGGCGACGCTGAGCGGGTTCGACTCGGGGGCCACGGTCGCGGTCGAGGTGCGCGCGGTCAACGAGGCCGGTGAGAGTGAACCGGGCACGGCCACGGCCAAGACGGTGGCGGTGCCGCGGGTGACGATGACCGGGGTGAACCCGACGTTCAACACGGCCACGGTGTCGTTCAGCGTGGACGCGGGCGGCGGCACGGCCAGTTGCTCGATCGCGTCGTCGGGTGGCGGCGGGTCGGCGTCGGGCAGCTGCACCAGCCTCAAGGTGGCCAACCTGAAGCCGAGCACCAAATACACGTTCACGGTGACCGCCAAGAACGCCGCGGGCACGGTCACCGGCACCACGACGGCGACCACGGACGCGCTGTTCGGCGTCGCGACCTGCAAGAACGGCGAGAACGGGGACACCGCGACCTACTGCGACAAAGACGTCGACGGCCGCAACGGCAACGAGATCTTCAGCGGCACCCGGCAGAACAACGCACAGCAGGTCGGCTGGGCCAAACCCGGCACGCGGCTGCAGGCGTACTGCAAGAAGGCCGGCGAAGAGGTCTACGCCTACATCTACAACAACGAGAAGCGCAGCACCTGGTGGATCCAGGTCAACTACAGCGGCAAGAACTACATCCCCTGGGCGTGGCTCAACCTCGAAGGCGGGGATGACCTGAACGACCTGCCGACCTGCTGAGCCCTGTTAGGAAACACAAGTGACGGAACCACTGCCGCCGCAGCACATTCACGGATTCGCCGAGGTGGCGGCTGCGCTCGCCGACCGCATCGGCTCTGTCGTGCTGGGCAAGCCCGACGTGGTGCGGCTGGCGCTGACCGCGCTGTTCGCCCAAGGCCACGTGCTGCTCGAAGACGTGCCCGGCGTCGGCAAGACCACCCTGGCCCGGGCCCTGGCCGCGTCGGTGCAGGGGCAGTGGCGGCGCATCCAGTTCACGCCCGACCTGCTGCCGTCCGACGTGTCCGGTGTGACGATCTTCAACCAGGCCAGCCGCGGGTTCGAGTTCCACCCCGGGCCGGTGTTCGCCAACATCGTCATCGCCGACGAGATCAACCGGGCCTCCCCCAAGACCCAGTCGGCGCTGCTCGAGGTGATGGAGGAACGCCGCGTCACCGTCGACGGGGTGCCGCACCCGGTGCCGCAGCCGTTCCTGGTGGTCGCCACCCAGAACCCGGTCGAGATGGACGGCACCTACCGGCTGCCCGAGGCCCAGCTCGACCGGTTCCTGGTCAAGCTGTCGGTCGGCTACCCGAGCGAAGACGTCGAGGTCGAAGTCCTGCGCGGGGCGGCGCTGCGCTCCCCCGACGCGCTCGAGCCGATCACCGACACGGCCACCGTCGGCGAGATGGTCCGCATGGCTACGCGGGTGCACATTGCTGACCCGCTTTACACGTACGCGGTCCGTCTGGGCGCCGCGACCCGCAACCATCCCCAGGTGCGGGTCGGGGTGTCGCCGCGCGGGGTGATCGCGCTGACCCGGGCGGCGTGCGCGTGGGCGCTGATCCACGGGCGCGGGTACGTGCTGCCGGAAGACCTCAAGACGCTGGTCGAGCCGGTGTTCGCGCATCGCGTGCTGTTGTCGGCCGACGCGCAGCTGCGCGGGGTGACGGCGGCCGAGGTGCTCGACGACGCGGTGCGGTCGGTGGCGGTGCCGCTGCCCGAGTCCAACCGCGTCGCGGCCGGGGCGTGACCAGCCCCGGAACCGCCGGAGAGCCGCCGCTGCCGGTCGGCAGCGCTCCGCCGACCGGCGGCGGCCCTCCCCCGCGCGGGGAAGCATCCGGAGACGGCGCGACGCGGGTATCCGGCGGCATGGGACGGACCTTCGGACGGGACGGCGCGCGATCGTCCTGCGAGTCCACGGTCAGGGGTGCTGGCGGCGGCACAGCACGGAAGACCAATGACGACACGACGCGGGCATCCGGCGGCGGTGCCGGACGAACATCAGGCGACGACCGCGCGAGAGCCGGCGACCGCGATACGGCGTGGCCGTTCCATGACGACACGGCGCGAACAACCGGTGGCAATGCGGGACCAGCGTGCGGCCATGACGCACCGAGAGCGGCGGGCGGTCCAACGGCGCGAGCGTTCTGTGGTGGTACAGCGCGCGGATCGGGTCAATCGTCCTCCGGTGGAAGGGGTCGAGCGCAGGTAGCCGCCGACAATCTGGCGAAGCCCGGAACACGGGGTGACGGCGCCTCCGATCCGCCTGCTGAGAGCTTCGGGGGCATCCGGACCGGTGGGAGCGGCGCGCCCGGAGGCTGCGAAGGGGACGAGGACGCAGGCTGCGAGTTGGCTGGTCCTCGCGGTGCTGGGGTGGTGGCATGAGCGCGGCCGGGCGCGCTGGAGGCGAAGCGACCGGGCTCGAAGGCGCGGGGCTCGGACCATCCACCAACGGTCGTGGCGGCGACACCCACGGCGGTGCACCGCAATCCGGCGACGCGAACGGCGGAGGTACAGCGCGACCCGACGTGGGCACAACGCAAACCCGCAGCACGAACGGCGGCGGCACCACGCAAACCGATGGCGCGGTGGAGGACACCGGACGCACGCCATCCGGGATCGGAGACGCCGGACGCGCGCCGACCGGGATGGGGGACGCGGGGCGCAAGGGCGGGCGTGGCGCCGGCGGGGCTCTGGGCGATGACATGCGCGGGCGAGGCACGTCGGAGCGCGCCGATGCAAGAGCCGCGGGCCGGGCGGATGCCGGCGGGAGCCCGGCCGGTGATCAACGTAAGGCCAAGCGCGGCGGCGGGACGGCGTTGGGGCTCGGTGCGGTTCGGGGGCGGGCCGCTCGGGCACTGAACGGGTGGCGGCGTAGCAGTGGCGTGACGGCTCGCGGGTACGGGGTTGTGGTGGCTGCGGTCGGGCTGCTCGTGGTGGGTTTCCGGTTCGGCTATCCGGATCTGGCGCTGCTGGGAGCGGCGGCCGCGGTGGCGCTCGGGTGTGGCGCGGTGTTTGCGTTCTGGCGGCCCCGGCTCGGGGTGGCCCGGGTGGCGGAGCCGGATCGGGTGGCTCGAGGGGAAGCGGCCCGCATGACACTCACTGTGTCCAACACCAGCCGGGTGCGGGGGGCCGATCTGGTGGCCCTGGATCAGTGCGGGAACACCGTGGTGCCGGTGCCCTTGTTGCGTTTGCGGCCGGGGAAGGACACGACCGCCCACTATCCGGTGCCTACCAGCCGGCGGGGCGTGGTGCCGGTTGGGCCGTTGCGCGTTACTCGCGGGGACCCGTTGGGGCTTGTCTCGCTGTCACGGGCGTACGGGGAAATCTGTGAAGTGTGGGTCCATCCGCGGATTCATCTGCTGCGGGCGGTGCCGGCGGGGATGGCCCGTAGCCTGGACGGGCGCATCGACAAGGTGCCGCACGGGACGATCACGTTCGATTCGCTGCGGGAGTATGTGGTCGGGGACGAGCTGCGCCGGGTGCATTGGCGGTCGAGCGCCAAAGTGGGCGAGCTGATGGTGCGGGAGCAGCTGGACACCTCGGAGCCGACGATTGTGGTGCTGCTCGATGATCGGGCCTCGGCGCATCCGCGGGTGCGGGACGGGATGGCCGAGTCGTTCGAGGCGGCGTGTGAGGCGGCGGCGTCGATTGTGGCGGCGGCCGTGCAGGAGGACATTCCGGTCAGTCTGCACCTGGTGACCGAGGTGGCGACCGGGCCCTATCTCGACGTGCTGACCCGGGCGGGGCTGCAGCCGGGGGATCTGGCGGCAACCCTTCGTCGCGTACGGGCTCAGCGGCTGGGCGACACCCTCGTGTTCCTGACCGGGCCGGGTGGTCGGGAGGATCTCGGTGCGGTCAGTGCGTTGCGCGGGCCGTATCCGGTGGTGATGGCGGGGCTGCTCGGGGATCGGGACGGTGCGCCGGTGTCGGGTGGTGACGGGCTGATCGTCATCGAGGCCGACGACGGGGCCGAGTTCGCGGCCGCCTGGGACGGGGTGCGCGGGTGGTAGGCGCATGAGCAGGTGGGTGCGCGCGTCGGTCGTGGCGGTGGCGCTGGCCGGGATGATCGCGGTGTCGGGGGCCGTGCTCGGGCGGATCTTCGCCGGGGGGCTGCTGTTCGAGCTCATGGCGGGGGCGGCGGTGGGTTCCGTCGGGCTCAGTCTGGCCTGCCGGCGGCTGCCGAACTGGGTCGTGGCGCCGCTGTCGGCCCTGCTCATGGCGGGGTATGCGGTGCTGGCGCTGCGGATCGCGGCCAACCAGGCCGGCATCACGGATCCGCTGGTGAGCATCGTGCGGGACAGCGTGCGCAACGGGATTCCGCGGCTGCTGACGGCGATGATCCCGGTGGAGCCCACACCGGACACCGTCGTCGTGCCGGTGATCGCGGCCTGGCTGGCGGGGCTGGCGGGGGCCGAGATCGCGGTGCGAGCGGGGCGGGTGCTGCTGGGTCTGGCGCCGGCGGCCGCGCTCTACGTCGGGGCGCTCTACGTGGTCGGGCCCAACGCCGACACTACGGGAATTCCGACGCTGATCTTTGCCGGGGCTGGGGTGGTGGCGCTCGCCGTCAGCACGCGTTCGGCGGAACCGGCGGTGGAGCGAGGGCGGGCTCCGGCCGTACGGGGAATCGGTCTTGTCCTTGTTCTCGGAATCATCGCGGCCGTCGCGCCCTGGGTCGGCGGCCGGGTCGGGACCACGCCGGTCGATCCACGGCAATATGTGGAGCCGCCGCAGGTGGATTCGCTGGACGAGAGCCCGCTCAACCGCATCTCGGGGTGGGCGCTGACGCCGAAGGAGCCGTTGCTCAAGGTGTCGCGGGCGTCGGCCTCGCCGGGTAAACGGCTGCGGTTGCGGCTGGCTGTGCTGCCCGACTATGACGGCGTGACCTGGAAAGTTGGGGCGACCTATCGCAATGCGGGGCGGGTGTTGCCGGCGCAACCGCGGCTGCCCGATGCGCAACTGACCGAGGTCAGACAGAACGTGATCATCGATGGGCTGACCGGGCGGCTGCTGCCGGTGGTGCCGACGCCAACCGGAGTGGAGGGGGCGCGGGTCGCGTTCGACGCCACGACCGGCACGATGATCCGGCCCGAGGGGCTGACGGCGGGGCTCAAGTATTCGGTGACCTCCGAGCTGCAGACGCCGGATCTGAACCTGCTGCCCACGGCCGATGCGCCGTCGGGGGATGCGGTGGCGCGGTATCTGGCGGTGGGAACCGGGGTTCCGGACGGGATTCAGCGGCTGGCCGATCAGCTCGCGGACGGCAACGGGGCGGCGTTCGACCGGGCCACGACGATCGAGGAGTTCCTGGGCGAGCACTACAGGAAGGTGGCCGACGCGCCGAGCGGGCATGCGTATCCGAACCTGAGCTTCTTCCTGTTCGGGCCACGCGAGCAGGGCGGGCAGGTGGGGACGTCGGAGCAGTTCGCGGCGTCGTTCGCGCTGCTGGCCCGGCTGACCGGGTTGCCGTCGCGAGTCGTGGTCGGGTTCGACGCGCCGGCCGCGGGCGGCATTGTCACGGCGGCCAGTGCGCTGGCCTGGCCGGAGGTGCTGTTCGACGGGCTGGGGTGGGTGGCGTTCGACCCGATGCCCAAGAGCAAGAATCCGCGGCCGGTCGAGGAGGACTTCACACCCAAGCCGACCAAGCCGCCTACTCCCCCCTCTTCGTCACCGACCCCGGCTGAATCGCCGACGTCGTCGGCACCGGTAGTGCTCGCGGCGACCCGGGGTGGGCCGTCGCCTCTCGTTATCGCTTCGGGCGCCTCGGGTTCGGTGCTACTTCTGCTGGTGGCGGCGGTGGGTGCGCTCGTGCTGATGCGGCGCTCGCTGCGGCGGCGCCGGCTGACGGCGGGCAGTCCGGACGATCGGATCGCGGGGGCGTGGTCGGAGTTCCGGGATGCGCAACGCCTGGCCGGGCAACCGGTTCCGACGCATCTGGCGGCCACCGAGGCGGCCCTCGTGCGGAAGGCGGTCCCGGATCTGCCGCCGCTCGACGACCTGGTCGACGGGATCAACGTCGTGGGCTTCGCGCCCGGGTCGGCTGATGAGGGTCAGGCGGTCAAGGCCGGAGAACAGGTTATTGCGTACGCCGATGCGCTGCGCGGCCGACGCAACTGGTGGCGTCGACTGTGGTGGAGCATCCGGCCAGGGCCGCTGCGCTGGCGCTGACCCGCCATATCGGATGATCGGCTCATGTGCCGCTGTGAGGGCCCGAGTAGCGTCACGGGACCATGGACAATCTCGTTCTGGAAACGGTCATCGGGCTGGTCTTCATCTTCGGGACGTTCGCGATCATCGTGTCGCTGCTGACCGAGATGATCACGCGTTTCATGGGTCTCCGGGGTGAGTATCTGCTGCGCGGTATCCGCACGCTGGTCGACGGTTCGGGGCATTTCAAGCTCTCCTTCGGCGATCTGTTCGCCCGCACCTCGAAGCCGCCGGCACCGGTCGAGGGCGACCCGCCTGCGCCGATGACGCCCGAACTGATGAAGCACCCCCTGATCTGCTCGTCGGCCGACAAGGCGCGGATACCGGCGAACGCAGGGAATGCGAAACTGAGCGGGCGCGCACGACGCCGGCTGCCGGCCTACCTGTCGGGCCGATCGTTCGCCCGCGCCTTGTTCGACACCGTCATTCCCGATGCCACGGGCAAGACCAAGATGGACGAGATCCGTACCGTCCTCGAAGGGCTGCCCGCAAATCACCTGCGCGCCTCGTTGCTCGCACTCGCGAACGCGGCGGACCAGGACGTCGCCCGATTCCGCCGGAACATCGAGGAGTGGTACGACGACCACATGGCCCGGGTGTCCGGCTGGTACAAGCGGCACGTACGGTGGATCTCCCTCGCGCTCGGCGTCCTGCTGGTTCTGCTGTTCAACCTCGACGCCGTCCAGATCACCCGGTCGCTCTACACCGACCAGGCGTTGCGTGCCTCGGTCGTCACCGAGGCCACGCGGGCGGCGCAATGCGGGGACAAGGACCCGGCGACCTGTCTGCGGGAGGTACGCGGGCAGATCGACCAGGTTCGCGGGGCCGGCCTGCCGATCGGGTGGGCGCCGGTGCCCGAGTGCGCCGCGCCCGAGAAATGCGGCTGGTGGGAGCAGCGCGGTCTGGTGTCCCCGCACTCCAGCGGCTGGTCCGGGTTCCTGTCCGTCCTCGTGGTTCTGGTCGGCTGGGCGCTGATGACGCTGACGCTGCTGCCGGGGGCGCGGTTCTGGTTCGACGCGTTGTCGCGGCTCGGCAGCCTGCGGTCCACCGGTCCGAAGCCGAAGACGGACACCTAGCCGGGCTCGGCCTGGATCTCGCCGTGGCGGGCCAGGCTCAGCGCGCCCAGAACGGCGATGACGAACCCGGCGGCCGCGGCCACGCCCCAGCCCGGCCGGGTCTTGTCGCCGAGCAGCAGCAGGCCGACCGCGGCCGGGACGACGGTTTCCAGCACGACCAGCGGCGCGGTCGCGAGGGTGACCGAACCTCGTTGCAGGGCGATCGAGTACGACAGCAGGGCGGTGCCGCCGCTGATGACCAGCCCGTAGGCGGCCGGGTCGGCGAGCAGGCCGCTGATCGTCAGCGGAGCCGGCAGGGTCCGGGTCGCGACCGCGACGATGCCGAAACCCAGACCGGCCACGGCGCCCAGAGCAGCCGAACCCGGGCGCCGTCCCACCGCGACGGCGACGGCGAGCAGCGCGATCGACGACCCCAGGATCGTCCAGCTGACGGTCATCGAGACGGGTTTCGGTGTCTCCTCGGCCGCGGCCAGGCCGACCAGGACCAGACCGGCCACGACGACGGCCACCCCGATCTTGTCGCTGCGGCGCAACGGCAGCTTCAGCACGAGAGCGCCCAGGACGGCGGTCACGGCCAGGAAACTCGCCACGATCGACTGCACCACGAACAGCGGAAGGCTACGCAGGGCGGCCAGGGACAGCAAGAAGGCCAGGCCGTCGAACGCGAGCCCGAGCAGGTAGCGCCAGGAACGCGCCAGCCGCACGACCAGCCCCAGGTCCAGGCCCTCGGCCGGGGCGGTCCGCCGGACGGCGAGCGCCTGCATCGTCGAGGCGATGCCGTAGCAGAGCGCCGAGCCGAAGGCGCCGAAGAGACCGAGGACCATGACTAGATTGTGGCGATCTCGACGTCGCCGCGGGCGGTACTGGGGTCGACGGGGTGGCCTTTCTGAGTCCAGCGCACCTGACCGGCGGCGGCCAGCCGGCGTGCGGCGCGTCGGACGTCCTCACGGTCACCGTCGACCGTGGCCAGCGGGAGGCGGCGGGTCCGCTCGGCCGCCGCGAGGATTCTCTCCTCCAGCCGGCGGTCCGCCTCGCGGAATCCGCGGCGGCGGCACGCCTGGCTGCACCAGCGCACCTGCTCCCAGTCGTCGGCCCAGGCCTTGCGCCACTCGATCCGCCGGCCACAGCTAGCGCACGTCTTCGCGTCCACGGAGTCCCTTCCGCCAGGCCGAATAGGAGATGATCGAGCCGGCATGCGGCCGGTACAACCACCGCCACGGATGCACGACGGCCGGCTCGACGGCTTTCGCCCGCGATCGGAAGCCGGGCACCGGCGCCCACGTCACGGCCACCGCCCGGCCGGCCAGTTCGTCGGCCACCCTCCCCCGCCGGATCTCGACCGGCCGCCGGGACGCCAGGTCGGCCAGGGTCTCGGCCAGGAACACCAACCGCTTGCCCGACAACCGCAACCGTGCGAGCAGCGGCTCGTCGAACACGAAGATCGCCGGTAGATCCGGGTGGGCGGTCAGCGCCGGGTCGGCGTCGCCGAGCGACTCGGCAGTGAGCCACACCGCCGACGGGTCGGCCCGGTGCTCCGGCGCGCGGGGGCCGCCGGTCGACTCCGGGTCGGGATCGTGTCGCAGCAACGGCTCGGGCTCGGGTCGCTCGGACGGGGGCGCGTCCGGCGGCCAGTGCTCGATCGGGCAGGCCGTGTTCAGGGCGCAGTCCTGGCACAGCTGCGGCGCCCGCTTGCGCACCTGCCAGCGCGAGAAGCCGTACGGCTTGCCGGTACCCGCGCCGATCGTCCACTGCCAGCCGAGCCGGTTCGCGGCCCGGGACCCGTCGAGCAGGTGCGTGAAGAACCTGTCCTCGCCCGCGGTCCACTCGGCCCCGGCCCGTACGGTCCACTGCGACGACAACCACATCCGGGTCTGATTGACCAGCCAGCCGTCGGACTCGAGCTCCTCGACGCACGTCGACACACAGTTCATGTCCGTCGGCCACGGCTCGTCCCAACGGCGGCCCGCACGCGCCGGGGCGGCTCGCAGCGCACTCGCGTTACGGCGGCCGACCCGCGCGTACAGGTGGCGGGCGTACTCCTGCCAGGCCAGCTCGTCGCGGAACTTGTTCCGGTCGCGGGGCGGCGCCGAGGCGGCGAACTCCCAGGCGGTCGGGAGATCGATCAGCCCATGCCGTACGTACGGGGAAATCATGGTCGCACCCCGCCGGGAACGCGGGAGCACGTCGTTGCGGCGGCTCGCGTAGCCGGTGAGGTCGAGCTTCGCGAGCACGTTGTCGGCCGCCTGCTGCCCGCCGCGAAAGGCCGGGGACGCGACCGGATCGTCGCCGCAGAGATCACTCAGGTGGGCTCGGACCCAGTCGCGGGCGGAGTCGGGCGTAGGCAGCAGCACGCCTCGAGACATGCCCCGCCACCAGGTGTTTCGAACCTCGGCCGACGATCATCCCGGCCGGACGCCCCGCAGGACCTCCAGCGCGAGAGCGAGGGCGGCGTCGTCGTCGGCCTCCTCGTTTGTGGCTGCGACCTGGAAAGTTGTCAGCGCCAGACGTGCCCGCAGATGGTCCCCGGCCGGCGCGAGCGCCCGCACCAGCGAATCGGTCACCGAGCGGACCTCGTCCCGGATCGGCAGGTCGCGGATCTCCCGGTAGTTCTGCTGCAGGAGCAGGACCAGGCCGAGCCCCCACTTCTGCTGCAGAGCGGCGTACCGGCGCAGCACATCCTCCTGGTCGTGCCCGGCCTCGGCGTCGGCGGCCAGGGCGGCGATGCTGTCCGCGTAGTCGCGCAGCAGCGCGGTGAGAATCTCCGGCTTGGTCCGGAAGTGGAAGTAGACCGCGGCCTTGGTGACACCGAGCCGCTCGGAGATCTCCCGCAACGACGTCGCCTGATATCCCTGCCGGGCGAACAGTTCGAGGGCGACGGACAGCACCCGCTCCCGGGTGTCGGTGCGCCGCTGGTCAGCCATGCGGGATCAGCAGGTGCTTGCCCCGCGCCCGCCCCGACCGGCTGATCGCCAGCGGCGCACGCCAATCCTCGAGCCGGTAGGTGCCCGCGACCGGAACGGTGACCACCCCCGCATATTCGCCGAGCACGTCGTAACGCTGGTTCATGCCCGCGCTACGCACCCTCAGATCGCGCAGCGCGGCGAAATCGGTCACGGTGACGATATGAGCCGGGTCGGTGACGGTGGTCAGCAGCTCCGGCATGGTCCCGGCCGGCGCACTGTCGAAAACCAGATCGACCGGGCCACCCGCCATAGCCGTCACCCTTTGACCAAGACCTTTCCCGTACGCAACCACAGCCGCCCCCGCCTCA
Source organism: Paractinoplanes bogorensis (assembly GCF_018829635.1). Taxonomy (GTDB): domain Bacteria; phylum Actinomycetota; class Actinomycetes; order Mycobacteriales; family Micromonosporaceae; genus Actinoplanes; species Actinoplanes bogorensis. The sequence goes on along the minus strand of NZ_JAHKKG010000008.1, from coordinate 198,432 downwards.
CGCAGCAAGCCGGCGAACGTGTCGCCAGCACTCGCGATGACGCGGGCACCCAGCCGCACCGCGATCTGGGCCGCGGCGAGCCCGATCGTGGTGCCGGCCCCGCTCACCAGCACCGTCCGCCCGGACACGTCACCCAGCGCCACGAGCCCCCGAAAAGCGGTCTCCACCGCCATGGGCAGCGCCGCCGCCTCGACCGCGCTCAGCCCCGCCGGACGCGGAAACCAGATGTCCATCACGGCCTGGTCCGCCGCACCCGCCGACGGTCCCAGGTAGGGCGCCGGCCCGAACACGGCGTCACCCACCCGCACATCGGTGACGCCCGGCCCGACCGCGTCGACCGTGCCGGCGACCTCCAGCCCGATCCCGCGCGGGAGGTCGCCGTGGTGGATGCCGCCACAGATGGCCCAGTCGGCCGGGGTAAGCCCACAGGCTTCAACACTGATCCGGATCTGGCCCGGCCCCGGCTCCGGCGCCACCATCTCGTCCAGCTGAAGCACGTCGGCCGGTTCGCCGTAGGTGTGAAAACGAAGTGCACGCATGCCTTTCAAACTAGCTTGCCGACCGGCTAGTTATCTCGTGAACACGATCACAGAGCCGCTATGCTCGACCGCCGGACCAGGCCCTTCGGAAAGAGCGACCCGATGCGTTCGACGTACGAGACCGCCGTTGAGGCTCTGCTCCGGCAGCCGTTTCCCGAGCTCGCCTACGGACGCCGGGAAGCGTTCGGCGACGTCGATCACCATGTCGCTCGCCTGTCTTTCACACAGGACTTCTGGGATGACCGCAGCGAGGACGTGGTCGAGCCAGCCCGGGACGCCATCGACCAGGAACGCGCCCGTCTTGCCGAGGCGCTCAGCACCAGGTGGGGCCCGGCCGAGCGGGTCGACCTCTGGGCCGACGGCCCCTCCGGCCGTCCTGGAGATTTCTTCCGCCGCCGGCCAAGGATGAAAATGCGTTGCCCGGCCGCGGCGAGGCGCCTACCTTAGGAATCACCGAAGACGACCACGTCAGGAGCGCACCGATGTCACGGCAAACCTCGTCCGATCGACAGCGATTTTCGCTGCGCTCGTTCGACGAGCGCAGCAGCCGGACTCGGCGGCGAAGCCAGTAGCAGCACTGGTTGAGCTTTGTCGCCGCCTTTCCCCCGTACGGGAAACGGCGGTTTTTTCTTTTGTCCTCGTAGCTCAGCGGATAGAGCTTCGGATTACGGATCCGAGAGTCGGGAGTTCGAATCTCTCCGAGGACGCGCAGCACGCCTCTCGAGCTCGGCAGGTCGAGCGCACCCCTGAAACGGGTGAGGTCGCCGGTTCGATCCCGGCGGGAGGCACGGCGCCGCGGTGGCCCAACGGAAGAGGCGGCCGGTTCAAGACCGGCTTTGTGCGGGTTCGAATCCCGCTCGCGGTACGGAAAGGCAATGCGGGCTGGTGCAACTTGGCAGCACGCCTGACTCTGAATCAGGAGGTTGGAGGTTCGAATCCTCCGCCCGCAGCAAGGCCCTGTTAGCTCAGTGGGAGAGCGCCCGCCTGTCGAGCGGGAAGTCGCCGGTTCGATCCCGGTACGGGGCGCGAAGGAGAGCTGGCCGAGTCTGGTTTAAGGCGGCGGACCGCTAATCCGCAGCAGGGGGACATCCTTTGCCGGGAGTTCGAATCTCCCGCTCTCCGCTCTTCTTCCCGGGCCGGCCGAGCCGTCGAGCGGGAAGAACCGTCCGGGACACGGAGGCTCGGAAGGCGGTTTCTGCTCTAAGCTACCGCCGACGAGGTCGGCGCATGGGGCGTGCCGACCACTCTGGACGGTGGAGCAGGCGGGAACATGTCGTTGCCGCAAACCGATGAAGCTGACCGGGACCGACCGTCGCCGGGCGGTCGGCTTCGCCTGCAGGTCCTCGGCCCGTTGCGGGTCTGGCGTGACGAGATCGAGCAGGACCCCGGTCCCCGCCAGCAGGCCTATCTGCTGGCGCTGCTCCTGGTCAGCGCGGGCTCGCCGCTGAGTACCACCGAGCTCATCAGCCTGATCTGGGGTGACGATCCCCCGGTCTCGGCGGTCAACATCTTGCAGAAGTATGTGGGTGCGCTCCGTCGTCTGCTGGAGCCGGAGCTGTCGCCGCGGGAGCCCGGTTCCTTCGTGCAGCGCCGCGGCGCCGGGTACATCTTCCGCGCGCCGCCGCCGGTGCTCGACGTCGTCGCCTTTCGTGAGGAGGTCCGGGCGGCCCGGAGCGAGCTGGCGCAGGATCGGCCGGCCGCGGCGCTCGACCGATATCTGGCGGCGGTGACGCTCTGGCACGGGCCGGCCGGTTACGGGCTGACCGCCGGGCCGGCCGCGGACTCGATCTTCACCGCGGTCAACGAGGAGTTCACCACCGCCTGTGTGCGGGCCGCCGGCCTGGCGCTGTCGCTGGGCCGGCCGGACCAGATGCTGCCGCCGTTGCAGCTGGCCACCTGGATGGCGCCGCTGGACGAGCGGGTGCAGGCCGCGCTGATCACCGCGCTCGGGGCGGCCGGACGGCAGGCCGAAGCGCTGACGGTGTATCAGCGCGTCCGGGCGCGGCTGGCCGACGAGCTGGGCGTCGATCCCGGGCCGGCGTTGCAGGCCGCACATCAGAGCGTTCTGCGCGCCAAGGAAGCCACCCACGAACCCACCCGCGTCGTCGGGGAGGCGGCGGTGATCGGTTGCGATCAGGAAATCGCGGTGCTGCGGGATGCGGCGCGGTCCGCGCTCGACGGAGAGACCGGGCTGGTCCTGGTTCAGGGCGAGCCGGGGATCGGCAAGACCCATCTGCTCGAACAGGTCGCGGCCGGCGCGGAGCGGCGCGGCACCCACGTCGTCTGGGGCCGGTGCCTGAGTGGCCACGGCGCGCCGTCGATGTGGGTGTGGGTGCAGGTGGTCAACGCGCTGCTAGAGCATCTGCCCGGGCCGGAGCGCGAGAAGTGGCGGGCCGACGAGCTCGGTCGCCTGATCGAGCCGGGTGCCGCTGACACGCTCGGGCCGGCCGACAGCGGCGGCCGGTTCCGTCTGTTCGAGCTTGTCGTCGATCTGGTCGCGACGGTGGCCGGGCAGCGCCCGCTGCTGCTGCTGATCGACGACCTGCAGGGGGCCGACATCGCCTCGCTCGAGATGTTCACGCATCTGGTGGCCCGGCTGCCGGACCGGACCGCGGTCGCCGGCGCGTTCCGGGACCGGGCACCGGAGCCCGGCCCCGAGCTGAGCCGGATGCTGGCCGTGGCGAGCCGGATGCCCCGGCACCGTCGCGTCCGGCTCGGCCCGCTCGATCCGGACCAGGTGGCCGAGCTCGTACGCCGGGAGACCGGGCAGCGTCCGGAGGCCGGTGCGGCCCGCGGCATCCACGCCCGTACGGCCGGCAATCCGTTCTTCGTCCGCGAGCTGGCCCGGCTGCTGGCCGATGGAACCGTGCTGAGCGAGACCGCCGTGGCCCGGGCCGGCGTGCCGTCCACGGTCCGCGACGTCGTCCGGGATCGGATGTCCGGTCTCGACGTCACCTCGACCGGGCTGGCCCAGCTCGCCGCCCTCATCGCCCATGACATCGACCTCGGACTGCTGGCCCGCGCCGCTGGTGTCGACGCCGCCACCTGCCTCGATCGTCTCGAACCCCTGCTGACTCTGGGCCTGGTCGAACTCACGCCCGGCAACCCCCGCTCGGTGCGGTTCGCCCACGATCTCGTCCGTGAGTCGGTCGCCGGAACCATCACGCACCGGCGCTCGAGCCGGCTTCACCTGGATATCGCGGACGCGATCGAGCCGGCCGGCGGCGACGAGCGGCTGGCCCATCACCTGTGGTCGGCCGGCCCGCTGGCCGATCCGGCCCGCGCCGTGGACGCACTCGTCCGCGCCGGCCGGCTGGCCGCGGCCAAGTCGGCCTTCGAGGCCGCCGAGGACCAGTTCCGGGCCGCCCTGCAGGTGGCCCGGGCCGCGGGCCTGGCCGAGCGGGAGTTCGCCGCGCTGTCGCAGCTGACCGCGATCGCCGGGATGCGGACCGGGTTCGCCGGATCCGCCTTCGAGCTACTGAAACGGGCCGAGACCCTGGCCCGTGACCTGGGCCGGGAGCGGGACGTGGCCGACCTGCTCTTCTCGCAGCTGGTGGGCAGCTCGCATTTCCTCGAGCTTGATCGCAGCGCCGGTCTGGCCCGCCGGCTGCTCGAGCTCGGTGAGGTGTCCGACGATCCGATCGTGCGCACCTACGGCCTGCAGGCGTGGGGGATGCAGCTGTGGAACACCGGTGACGTCACGGGGGCCGCCGAATACCTGAACCGGTGCGACGAGACCATGCTCGTCGACCTGGCCCGGCGTGCGGACGACCCGCTCTCGTACGACCGCCGGCTCCTGTGGCCGACCACGCTCGCGCTCGTGAACACCGTGCACGGCCGCTACGACGAGGCTCGGGCACTGATCGAGACACTGAAGGGCACCACAGGCGAGGAGCCGTACGCCGTGGCGCTCTGGACGTCGTTCGCGTCGATGGTCGCGGCCGCGGCGGGCGATCCCGGCTATGCGCTGCGGGCCGTCGACTGGGGAACGACCCGACAGGGCGGGCACCGGTTCGAACACGTCGACCGGTACACCGGTCTCGCCGCGTGCTGGGCCCGGTCGGTGACGGGGGACGGCCGGACCGGCATCGGGCAGGCCCGGGAGATCATCGCGACGATGCTCGACCCGCCCCAGACCGGGATCTCGTTCTATCTCGGCCTGCTCGGCGAGATGCAGCTCGCCGACGGGCAACTGGAAGCGGCCGCCGCCACCCTCGACCAGGCCGGCCGGCTGCTCGACTCGCACGGGCAGCGCTATCCCGAGGGCCTGCTGCTCGTGCTGAGGGCACGGCTGATGCTCGCTCGGGGCGAACCGGTCGCCGTCGTCCGGGCCGCCGCCGAGCACGCGCGGGCGTTGTCGGCCGAGCGGGGCGCGCATCTGTTCGCCGTCCGGGCGCAGGAGCTGCTGACGGCGATCGGCTGACGCGCGGGCGTGCATCGTCGCAGTGTTCCGGAGCCGACTTGACGGCGACTGAACGGCAGCGGGTCAGCCGGCCAAGGTGTCCAGGCGAGCGACCACCTCCGCGGGGCTGCTCTCCACGGCTGGCCGCTCAAGTCAGAACCAGGCGGGGAGAAGGAACCACGAGCCCGTCCGCGGCGATGCCCAGGGCGGCGATCGACTCGGCGTGGACCCGGTGCCATACCGACGGTGTCACGGCGCCGGCGAAGACGTCGCCCGGCATGAGCAGGCCCTCGGTGAGTGCGGCCGGCCGGCCGAAGCCGTCGCGCAGGGGCTGACCGCCGGGGACGTCGTTGCGACTTCCGACGAGAAGGCTTCCGGCCGATGCCGCCATGGTGTCGACGTGCCCCTCCCCCGCGCTCACGATGACCGGGTCGGCGCCGCCGGTCGGGTCGATCGCCGTGATGACGCCGTTCTGCGCGCCGACGATGACGTCAGAACCGACAACGGCCAGCGCCCGTACGGCCGTGGCGTCCTGCCAGATGACGGTCGCCGTCTGTTCGGCGAGGTCCCACTGCCGGACGATGCCGTCCCAGCCCGCGGTCAGCAGGTGGGTGTCGTCGAGGAAGACGCAGTCGGTCACCCCGGTGGGGTGCGCGTCGAGGCGGAGCTCCTGCCGCATCGAATCGGTGTTCCGGACGATGACCGCCCCGTCGCGTCCGGCCGAGGCCAGAAGCCGGCCGTGCGAGCGCAACGCCGTCACCGGGCCGTCGTGCCCCTCGAACGAGTTCCCGGCTCGCCGGATGGTGCCGTCCTGGCCGCCGGCGAGCACGGACTCGCCGTCGAAGACGACCGGCCCGGGCAGGGGCACTCCCAGGTCATGATGGGCGACCACCGCGCCGGTCCGCGCCTGGTAGACGCTGACCGTGCCGTCGAATCGGGTCGCCGCCAGTCTTTCCCCGGTGGGGTCGAGGCAGCAGCCACTGAAACGGCGCTCCTCGTCGAGGGCGGTGACTTCTTCGCCCGTACGCAGATCCCAGGTTCTCAAGGTGGAATCCCACCCGCTCGTGGCGCCGACGAGACCGTCCCGGCTGACCGCCACGGCGCTGATCATGCCGCCGTGGCCGGTGAGGCCGAGCGGTTGCCGGGAACCGCCGGGCCAGGCCTGGGCACGACCGTCCGACGTGGCCTCGGCGTGACGGCCGACGACCGTGAGACCGTTGCCCAGGGTCACCCGGGTCGCTGTGGTCAGAGCGCCGAGAACGGGCCCGACCAGGTCCGGTTCCAGGTCTTCCGGGAGCATCACCTGGCGGTGGCCGTGCTTGCCGGCCGCAGCGACGAGCAGTGGCCAGCCGGTCAGCTCAGGATGCATGACGACCTCCGTCGGTCGGTGGGTATTCGCCGTCGAACTGGATCAGCCGGCTGCTGAACGCCTCCATGGCCGCGTCCCGGGCCTGCTCGGCCGCGGACGTGTGGTCCGGCGCGTCGTCGAGCATCTGCTGGTACTTCCCCTGGTCGGCCGACGGCAGCCGCGACTTGTCGGCGATGAGGGCGGGCAGCCAGGTCGTGAAGGCGGTCTCGCCGATCTTGGCCAGCATGGGACCCCAGGTGCCGCCCAGTGGCAGCAGGCCCAGCAGGAACCCCAAGACCTTGAAAGCAGTGGACCAGCGCGATTTCGTGGCCCGGCGCAGCTCCCGTTCGATCTCGGCGTCGCTCTGGTGGGCGAAAAGCTGGTCGAGCCGGTCGGGCAGCAGTCCGGCCAGGGGCACGTCGACGTTCACCGGGAGGGCACTGTGCGTGCGGGTCACCCGATCGCTGCCGCGGGTGGTCGAGCCGGCCCCACCGACCGCGGACACCGGAATGATCCGCACACCCTCCTCGCCGTAGGCCATCCCGCCCCGGAACTGACGTCCGCGCGCCATGGCCCGCACCGGCTCGAGCGAGTGCAGGGCCGCGATGACCTTGGCCCGGTTCCATCGCCCGCCCTGCGGGTGCGGCCGGTTGGCGAGCTCGTCCCACTTGGTGACGACGATCTGAATCGGGCAGTCAGTGCGTTCCGCGTACGCCTCGATCTTGCTCAGGGGTCGCAGCAGCCTCCGCATCTCGCCGTGTTCGCCGCCCCAGGCCCGGTACAGGTTCTCGCCGTCGACGATCACGAGCAGCGCGTCGGCCGCCATGATCTTCTCGGACAGTTCGCGACGCAGACTGTCGATGCCGGGCAGTGCGATGTCGTCGAGCAAGGCCTCGCCGGAGTAGTCCCAGTAGTCGATGCCCAGCACCGGCCGGGTCCGTCCGTCGTGCTCGACGTGGCCGACGAACGCGTACCTCTGCAGGTGCGTGGTCTGGGTCGAGTCGGGCCAGTCGCTTCCGGGCGCGCTGATCGTCCGGGCCCACGACTCCAGTTGCGAGCGCTGGGCATTGTCGGACACGGTCAGCATGAACGGCCGGCCTCGCCGGAGCACGGCGTACATCTGGGCCAGGAACGTCGTTTTTCCGGAACCGGGTCCGCCGAGCGCGACGACGCTGATCGAGGACAACCCTTTCCCCGTACGGGAAGAAGGCGTCGCTCCGCCGTCCGGGTCGAGCGGGCCCTGCCCCATGCGAGCCTCCACGCGCGGCGGCCGAACGCTCTCCACGATCCGGGCCGGGGGCAGTTCGCGGCGGCGGCCGGCCGCGTCGATGCGGGCTCCGGCGTTCTCGTACTGCTCGTGGCGCAACGCCGCGGTCTCGAACCTCGCCGGCTCGGCCGACTGGTCCACCCAGTGCAGGGCCCGGTAGCGGCCGACGTGGGTGATCGCCGTGTGCTGGGCCTGGCCGAGAGCGGCCTCGGCGCGGGCCAGCTCGTCGTAGGTCGTCTTGCCCGAGCTCAGCTTGCCGATGGCCGGGATGCTGTCGACGGCGATCAGCAGCAGGCGCACCGCCCAGACAGCCACCAGGAGAGAGAGGTGCTCGTCGGCGACCCGGTTGAGCGCGTCGATCCGTTCCAGGAGGCCGCCCTTGGCGTCGATGTGGGCCTTGAACTCCTCGGTCTTCCGATCGATCTCGGCCGCTCGCAGGCTGGACGCCTGCTTGCCGGCGTTCTCGAGACTGTCCGCCGCTGCCGCCAATTGCGTGCGTTTTGCTTGGTAGTCCTCGGCGGCCTGATCCACTCTTTGCTGGGCCGGCTGATAAATCCCTTTCATCTCCGCGCAGACCTTGCCCGCGCCGTGCGGGCTCCCGTTCAGTCCCCGGCACTCGCCGATCATATTGGCGCGTGCCGGGAGCATCGTTCTGGTCGCCTCATCGAGCAGCAATTTGGACGCCCGAGCGGCCTTTTCTGCCTCCGCTTTACGCTCCTGCGCCACCTGAACGGTATTCGACGGGGAGAGAATCACGTCCCGGCAGTCGTCGCGGCGAGGCACGGTCGCCGACACCACATTGCACGCCACGAGCCGGCTCTTGTAAGCGTCCACCTCGGCATCCCGGATCTTCCCGAGCTGCTCGGAAACGGCGGTCTTGAACACGACCAGCAGCACCGGCTCGGCAATGACGACGGCGAACACGACCGCCATCAACAGCCGGGGCAGGAAGACGGCGATCCGGCGGAATCCCCGATCGGGCAACGGAGTGGCGGTGATCCACCGGTCGAGATTGAAGATGAGGATGCCCCAGAAGACCGCCGCCGGAAGCACATGCGTCCACGGCTGGTCAAAGGCGATCATCAGCGCCACGGTCGACGACCCGACCGCCATCAGCGCCGTGAACAGCACGAAGCCGCCGAGGTGGGTGAAGCGCGGCCGCTCGGTCGGGACCCAGGCGAGCAGCCCCTCGTTGACACCCGAACACCGGCGCAGCAACCGGCCGACATTCAACGGACCGGGCACCGGCCTGGGCGCCGGTTCGCCGGTGATCTGCGCGTATCGCAAATGCCGAACGTCGTCGAGCGTGACTTCGTCACTCGGCCTGATCGTGGTCGTCAACGGAATCCCTCCGCCCATAATTCGTCGCGGAATGGATCACGAGACAACCGGCGGCACATCGCGGGTGCGAGAAGATTTCCATGCGGAGACTCCGGGGGGTGTCAATCGTTGCGAACAATCACCCCCACCACGGCGCCGCTCACCGCCGGGTTCACCGCGTTCCGACCGCCCGCACACCTTGGCACATTCGCGCCCGACCAGGCTTTTCGCTGAATGACGGTTCGGGGCTTTGATGCGGCCTGTCGGTGACGGGGCTGATGAGGACGTCACAGACGAAGTCGAGGACTTCTTCAGTGGTGCCGCTGAACCAGGCCCGCTAGGTGGCCAGGCTCCAGCGATGGGCGGAGCCGCTGTAACGCACTCGCATCACCGGCAACTGCTCACCGCTGGTCAACTCGACGGTCGCCTACTCCCACACCGCCGGCTATCAACAGGTCAACCGCGCCCGGATCATCTGCGACGCGGACCGCGGGCATACCAACGCAGCGGGTCGACACTGTGCGGACGCTGGCGAGGCTAGTTCGCCGACGAAGGCCTGGCCGGGCTCGCCGACCGGCCCTGCCCAGGACGACCGACCCGGTTCACGCCGGTCCCGGTCGCCGAGGTCAAAGCCCGGCCTGTCAGTTGCCGGCCGAGACAGGCACACCCTTGTCGAAGTGGACGTGACCGGACCTGGCCGCGCAAGCCGTCGACCGCACCATCGTCGCGGCGATCTCGGCGTCGACCATCCGCCGGATCCTGGCCCAAGAGACGATCAAAACGTGGCAACGCCAGTCCTGGATCTTCGTTCGGGACCCGCAGTTCGCCGTGAAAGCCGCCCGCGTGCTCGACCTCTACGCTCGCCTCTTCGACGGCAATGGTCTCGGGCCGGACGAGTACGTGATCTCCAGCGACGAGAAGACCAGCTTCCAGGCCCCTGTCGAGCGGGAGTCGCCGGTTCGATCCCGGTACGGGGCGCGAAGGGGCGCTGGCCAAGTCTGGTTTAAGGCAGCGGCCCGCCAATCCGCAAATTCATCTGTGGCCGAGGCGAACAGCGGCGGTGCCGTGACGATCATCGGTGCCATCGTCGGCATTCCGCTCATCATGGCCGGCATCGCGACAGGCGGCTTCGGCGCGGCCGCCGGTGCGACCGCGGCCGTGGCGGGCAGCCGTACGTGAGGTGCCGCTCACCGGTGGCCGGGAGGCGGCGCTCAGCTCCGTCGGTGTGCTCGGGGTACTGCACCTCTTCGGATGATCGCCTGCGACGGATTCCGCCCGCGCGACCGGCCGGGTCTCCAGGCGTTGAGCCGCTCACTCAGGCCCGAACCAGGCGTGCCGGCCGGGCCGGTCCGCGTTGTCAGGCGCGGAGCCCGTCCTCCCGGTACGGCGGGAAGAGTATTGCGTCCAGGTCGGTGATGCTCGGGACCTCGTCCGAGCCGGTGTCGGTGCCGGTGCCGGTAGAGGTGCTCGTGTCGGACGGTGGGTCGTCAGCGGGCGCCGCGGCCGCCGGCGCTGAGACTGACAAGGCGGCGATCACGGCGACGACCGCACAAGCGGATCTCTTCATGACTTTCTCCCTCGACAAGGTGAACGGTCAGCAGCCTTCGGGGGTGACCAGCCAGAAGCCGTCACAGTCGGGTGCGGTGGGGGTCTCGATGTTGACTGTGCCGGCGGCACTTGTCGGGGCAGTGCCTTGGCCGTCGGTGCTGAGGCCGGTGTCGCCGCCGACCGTCTTGATCGGGGCGTTGCCTTCGGTGTCGAGGCCGACCGTGCCCACCGTGGCCGGCGCGAGGTCGGGGTCGTTCACCCCGTGCGAGCCGCTGCCGCGGGCCGGCTTGGATTTCTGGGATGCGTTGATGAGGCCACCCACGACCTTCAGGCCGCCGACGATCAACGACGACGAGTCGTTCGCGGAGCCACCGTTCATGTTCTCCCAGCCGTCGTTCAGCCCGGAGGCGAGGTCGTCCGACCAGCCCGAGCAGCATTGCGCGGGAGCGGCGAGCACCGGTGCGGCGCCCAGAGTGGATCCGACGGCGATTCCCATGCCGATGGCGATTCCCCAGACAGTCTTCTGCATGATGCGTTTCCTTCGAGAGTGGTCGATTCGGAAAGAGTCAGGTTCGCGGGTAGATCAGGAACGTGTTCCGCCGTGCCTGGAACGCCGCCAGCTCGTCCTGCCAGGCTCCGGTCACTTCGGCGACCGGCGCACCGGCATCGATCATGGTGCGCAGCCGGGCCGAGCCGCTGAGTTTGTCGATGAAGAACGGCCGGTCGCCGCCGTCGTTCCGCCAGGCGAACGCCGGGTACTTGCGCGCTTCGACGAGCATGGCCACGGCCGTACGGATGGGGTCGTACGTCCGGCGGTCGGTAACCTGCACCTCGACGCCCGCGCAGAGCTGGTCGGCGAACTTGTTGACGCTGGGAACGAAGTACGCCTCCCGGAACACGACGCCCGGCAGGCCGTACCCGGCCACCCGGTCACCCCAGTGGTAGTCGTAACCAGGGCCGCCGATCAGCTCGAACGGCCGGCTGGTGCCGCGGCCCTCGGACAACGACGCGACGCCCTCGACCATGCCGGTCCCCGGATAGACCAGTGCGGTGTCCGCGGTGGGCATGTTCGGGCTGGGCATCACCCACGGCACATCGGTGTCGGCGGCGAACAGGTCGCCGTGCCAGCCTTCGCATTCGACGACCTCGAGCCGCGCCTTCTGGTCGCTGTTGAAGAGACGGGCGAGTTCCCCCACGGTCATGCCGTGCTGCTGGACGATCTCGTGCCGCCCGATCCCGGACACCAACGCGGGGGTGAGCATCGGACCGTAGGCCCGGCCGCCGATCGGGTTGGGCCGATCCAGCACGAGGTAACGCAACCCGAGCCGGCCCGCGGCGGTCATCGAGTCGAGCATCGTCCAGATGTACGTGTAGAAACGTGCGCCGATGTCCTGGATGTCGAAGACCACCGTGCGGATGCCGGCCTCGGTGAACATCGCGGCCCAGCGGTCGGCCGTGGCCAGATACCCGTCGTACACGGGAAGCCCGGTGCGCGCGTCCGTGGTGAACCCTTCGCTGCCACCGACCCGGGCCGACCCGCGGAAGCCGTGCTCCGGGCCGAAGATCCCGCCGATCGTCACACCGGCGGCGTGCATCCGGTCGACCAGGTGGCGGCATTCACGATCGACGGCGGTCGCATTGGCCACCACCCCGACACGCTCACCGCGAAGGGTCTCCCAGCCGGCCGCGGCCAGCCGGTCCATCCCGGTCCGCACCGCCACCGGGCCGCCCGTGGCGGACGCCGCCGACGCCGGACGAGCGCCGGGGGCCAGGAGGCCGGCGGCACTCGCCATCAACAGATTGCGTCGCTGCACCGCGGATCAGAAAGCCCCGGAGACTTCTGTCGGTTCGACAGCTGTCTCGTTCTCGTCGACCTCACCGGGCGCCGGGGCCGGGGCCGCCAGCATGTGGGTGTGCTGGTCCACGATCTGCACCGTGCCCACGGCGGCGAGACCGGTCGTCACGGCGGTCACCGGCAGACCGAGCGCGATCACCGCACCCGCCACAAGCAGACTTACCTTTTTCATGGTTATCCCCCATTTCGTGGTGATGTCGGCGCAAGCGTAAGCCGCGGTTACTCACCAGGCGGGCAAGACAGGAAAGTCGTAGATGTCAGTCTTTTCCACACTGGATACTGGGCCGAGGACCTCTGGGATCACATGGACGGCGGCCGTCTCCCCTGCCTAGGGTGGCGCAACGTTCGATCTTGAGAGGCGGACCCATGCCACGGATTCTGCTCATCGACCCGCTCGGCACCGACATGCATGTCGAGCGTGATCGGCGGATCGCGCAGGATGCGGTCGGCGCGGGTACTGAGGTGGTCGTCCGGCATCTGGCCGCACTGCCGGTCAGCGCCTACCTGCCGGCCGAGGACGTGTTGTTCTCGCCGCTGCTGCGGGCGGTTCGCGAGGGCGCCGAGGACGGCTTCGACGCGATCGGGATCGCCTGCGCGTCCGATCCGGCGGTGCGAGAGGCCAAGGCCCTTTCCCGTACGCCGGTGACCGGACCCTTCGAAGCCGCGGCTCGCGTGGCACCGTCGTTCGGGCGGTTCTCGGTGATGTATCCGGGCGTCGCGTCGGGGCCGGGCGAGAACCTGCCCCAGGATGCCAACTGGATCCGGCGGCTGGCCCGCGAGTACGGGGTGTTCGATCTGCTCGGGCCGTGCGCGCCGGTGCCGGTCGAGCGGCCCGACGAGGAAGTGACCGCGGGCGGTCCGGAACAGGCCCGGGTCACCGGCGAGAAGGTACTGGCCAACATGACAGCCTCGATCCGGAACGCGGGTCCCGCCATCGCCGAGCGTCTGTGGCGTGACGGCGAGGCCGAGGCGATCTTCGTGGCGTGCACCTTCTGGTCGACCGAACTCGACCCGATCCGCAAGGCGGTCCCCATCCCGATCCTCGACCCGATCCAGACGCTGGCCCGCTACACCGCGCTGCTCGCCACCACCATCTCTCGATAAAGAGCTTTCCCCGTACGCCGTGACGACCGCACCAGACGCAGCGATCCAGGCCGGCCGCGATCTCGGCTGTCCTGCTGTCGCCGAGGTGACGGCGCCGGCCCGGCCGACGGAGAACGATGGCCGTCATGCGGCGCTGGTTGGTCGGGGCGGGCGTCACGCTGCTCGCCATTGCGGGTCTGGTCGAGGCGCGTCCGTGGTCCTGGCCGTGGCGGGAGGTCCGCCCGCATCTCGTGACCGCGCTGGCGGCGATGCTCGGCGTGGTCCTGGTGGTGGTCGCTCGAGGGCGCCGGAGTCGTGCGCCGGGCCCGTGGCTGCTCAGCTATGGCGGGGTCGCGGTCGTGGCGGTCACGGTGGCGGCGGCCGGTGTCGTCGCGTTCGTGGTCATGGTGCGGGTCGCCGCGCACGCGCCGGTAGCCGACCGGCCGGGGCTGCAGATCGAGGCCATCAAGTACGGGCTCGGGCTGTTCGCGGCCGGCGGGGCCGCCGCGGCGCTGTTGCTGGGATTTCGCCGTCAACAGCACACCGAGCTCGATGCGGCCGAGCGGCGGATCACCGACCTCTACACCAAGGCGGTCGAGCAGCTCGGGGCGGAATCGCCGGCGGTCCGGATGGGCGGGATGTATGCGCTGGAGCGGATCGCACAGAGCAACGTCGACCAGCGGCAGACGATCGTCAACGTTATCTGCGCCTATCTGCGCACGCCGTTCACTCCCCCGTCGCCGGACCCGAGTTCCGCCGACGCGCAGGGGCAGCAGGAGCTGCAGGTGCGATTGACCGCCCAATCCATCCTGACCGGTCACCTCAGACCCAGTGCGGCCGGTTCGCTGTTCTGGCCCGGCATCGATCTCGATCTCACCGGGGCAACGCTGGCCGAGTGGCGGCTCTCCGACGCCGAGGTCCATAAGGCGATCTTCACCGGTGCCACCTTCTCGAGTCCCGCGCTGTTCAGCGACACCGTGTTCACCGATGCCGTCACGTTCGCCTCGGCCACGTTCGACGCCAAGGTCCATTTCATTCGGGCGATCTTCACCGCCAAGACGACCTTCGAACGAGTCGCCGTCCACGGCGAGGCCGCGTTCAGCGGCGCGCTTTTCCACGGCGCCGTGGATTTCTCCGGCGCCTCCTTCGCTGCCGACGCTGACTGGCACACGACTACGTTCCAAGATGACGCGCACTTCACCGAGGTGCGCTTCGACGGCAACGCCGAGTTCACCAGGGCCAACTTCGCGGAGTGGGTCACCTTTCGCGGGTCGGCTTTTGCCGGCGGGGTCCGGTTCAGCGAGACGTACTTCCGCTCCGACGCCGCTTTGGCGACCATGCTCGCGGAGGTCCGGCCGCTGTCGCAGGACGACCGCAGAGATGTCTGGCCGCCCGGTTGGCGCCTCCGCGAGGGCACGGACGGTCGTGGCGAACTCTTGTTTACCGGGCTTCCATCCCGCTGACCTGGCACTTTGCCGGATGGCACACTGTCGGTGCCAAAGTGATGCCATTGAGGCTTGCGTGGTGCCATCAGTGGTGCCATAGTAGTGCCATGGACCTGACGTCGTATGTGAGCAACCTCGGGCGTGAGTTCGCCACGCTGGCCGAGGCCGGTGGTGAGGAATCGCGTGCGCTGGTCGAGCGCCTGACCGGACCGCTCGAGTCGGCGATCCGGATGACCCTGCTGGAGGCGCTCACGGCGGCCGCCGACGAGATCACCCGGGATCTGGCTCCCGGCTCGGTCGAGCTGCGGCTGCGCGGCCGCGATCCGGAGTTCGTGGTGGCGTCGGCGCCGGTCGAGGCACCCGCCGCGGCGGCCTCCGACCACAACATGACCGTTTCCGACACCGAGCTTCCGTACGCCGAGGACGGGCCGGCCGCCCGCATCAACGTGCGCATGCCCGAGCAGCTCAAGACCCTGATCGAAGAGGCCGCGGCCAAGGAGGGCCGCTCGGTCAACGCGTGGCTCGTGCGGGCCGCCGCGGCCGGGGTGCAGCAGCCCGGCACCGGCAAGCGCAACGAACCGCCCAGCATGCCCCCACGCTCCACCCAGCGCTTCAGCGGCTGGGTCCGCTAGCCGACCGCCCAGCGTTTCCGCGGCTGGGCCACCGGCTCCACACCGCACGCGAAACGTCCCCGACCTGCGGGGACGACCCTCCGACCAGAAAAGTGGGTACCACCATGCCTGTTTTCGATTCCCCCGAGCCCATCGCCGTCACCCTCGACCTCGCCGTCGCCGACGTGCGGTTCGCCGCGAGCGAGCGCGCCGACACGGTCGTGGAAGTCAAGCCCAGCAACGAGTTCGACGACTCCGATGTGGAGGCCGTCGCCCAGACGAAGGTCGACTTCAGCAACGGCGAGCTGCGGATCACCGGGCCGAAGCGCTACTTCGACTTCTCGCGGAAGACCCGGTCGGTCGAGGTGGTCGTCGAGCTGCCGGCCGGTTCCCGGGTGAGCGCAACCCTGCAGGCCGGCGGGATGCGCTGCACCGGGCGTATCGGTGAGGGCCGGCTCAAGACGTCGGCCGGTGACATCGCGCTCGAGCTGTGCGGGCCGCTACGGCTGGGCACGGCGGCGGGCCACGTGACCGCCGACGGGATCAACGGCAACGCCGACGTGTCGACCGGGTCGGGACGGATCCAGATCGGCCAGATCGACGGGCACGCCCAGATCAAGAACTCCAACGGCGACACGATCATCGACGCGGTGACCGGGGACGTGCGGGTGCGCGCGGCCAACGGCGACATCTCCATCGAGCACGCGGCGGCCGGCGTGGACGCCAAGACGGCCAACGGCAACATCCGCCTCGGTGAGGTGGTGCGCGGCTCGGTCACGCTGGGGACGGCGATGGGCAACCTCGACGTCGGTGTCGCGCGCGGCACGGCCGCCTGGCTCGAGGTCAACACGGCGTTCGGGCACGTACGCAATCAGATGGACGACGCGGTGGGCCCCGACGAGACCGAGCGGACCGTCGAGGTGCGCGGACGTACCTCGTACGGGGACATCGTCATCCACCACTCCTGACCCTCTGATCGACCGCGGCGCCGGGGGCACCGCACCACAAATGTCCACTTTAGACAATGGAGTAACTGCCATGGAAAACGCGATCGAAGTCAAGGGACTGCTGAAGTCGTACGGGAAACTGGAGGTCTTGAAAGGTGTTGACTTCAGCGTCGGGCGGGGCAGCATTTTCGCGCTGCTGGGCTCGAACGGCGCCGGTAAGACGACCGTCGTGCGAATACTGAGCACGCTGCTCAAGCCGGACGGCGGAACAGCCACCGTGAACGGTTTCGAGGTGCAGGCCGAACCGGCGAAAGTGCGCGGGTCGATCAGCCTGACCGGCCAGTTCGCCGCGGTCGACGAAGTCCTCACCGGCCGCGAGAACCTGATCCTGGTCGGCAAACTGCGCCGGGTCGGACACCCCGGACAGGTCGCCGACGACCTCCTGACCCGGTTCGGGCTCACCGACGCCGGTGGCCGGCGCGTCGGGACGTACTCGGGCGGTATGCGCCGGCGCCTCGACATCGCGATGAGCCTGATCGGGAATCCGCCGGTCATCTTCCTCGACGAACCCACCACCGGCCTCGACCCCGAAGCCCGCCTCGAAGTGTGGAAGGAGATCCAGGAACTCGCCGGCGGTGGCACCACCGTGCTGCTGACCACGCAGTACCTGGAAGAGGCGGAGAAACTGGCCGACCGGATCGCCATCCTGCACCAGGGCACCATCATCGTCTCCGGCACCCTGGCCGAGCTGCGCGCGATGCTGCCGCCGGCCCAGGTCGAGTACGTCGAACGGCAACCCACCCTCGAAGAGATCTTCCTCGCCATCATCGGAAACGGGGCACAGCGATGACCGACACCACTGTGATGCTCGGGCGCTCGATCAAACACGTGACCCGCAGCGTCGACACCATCATCACCGTCACCATCACGCCGATCGCCATGCTGCTGCTGTTCCGCTACGTGTTCGGCGGGGCGATCCAGGCCGGCACCGACAACTACACCAACTACCTCATGCCCGGCGTCCTGCTCATCGCGATCGCCAGCGGGGTCTCGTACACCGGGTTCCGGCTCTTCAGCGACATGCAGAGCGGCATCTTCGAACGCTTCCACTCCATGCCCATCACCCGATCCTCGGTGCTGTGGGGGCACGTGCTGACCTCGCTGGTGTCCAACGCCATCTCGGCCGCGGTCATCGTCCTGGTCGGACTCGGCATCGGGTTCCGCTCGTCGGCCGGCCCCCTCGCCTGGCTCGCCGTGATCGGCATCCTGGCCGTGTTCACCCTCGCCCTGACCTGGGTGGCAGTGATCGCGGGACTCAACGCCTCCACCCCGGACGGCGCAGCGGCCTTCTCCTACCCGCTGGTGTTCCTGCCGTTCGTCAGCTCGGCCTTCGTCCCGACCGAGACGATGCCGGGACCGGTGCGGGCGTTCGCCGAGAACCAGCCGGTCACCTCGATCGTCAACACGATCCGGGCGCTGCTCGAGCAGCAGCCGGTCGGCAACGACATCTGGGTGGCGCTGGCCTGGTGCGCCGGGGTGCTGGTGGTCGCGTACGGGTTCGCCATGCTGGTCTACAAGCGCAAGATCGCCTGACGCTCGCTCGTTGAACCGCGCCCGCCCGGAACTCCGGGCGGGCGCGCTGGACGTCGCCGCTTCGGGCGATCGATTCCGGGTGGCGTCGGCGGTCTACTGGGACGATGGGGAACGTCCGGCTCGACCGGCTCGGCGTGGTACTCGGGATCGTGGGCGGCGTGGTGGCACTGGCCGTCGCCCTGACGCAGACCCGCGCGGCCGCCGTGATCGCCCTGGGCTCGGCCGGCCTTCTGGCGGCGGGCTGGGCCACCTATCGGGTCTGGCGGATGCGCAGGCTCGGGCGGCCCCGCTACCCCCGGGGACGGTGGGTGGCCGCGAGTGGCATGGCTCTGCTGGTCGCAGGTCTCGTGACGGTGGTGGCGGTGCCGCCGTGGCGTCACGGGTTCGTCCGGAACGCGTTGGGGCTGCGCACCCTCGACAACAGCGTCGTGATCCGCGACCTTGCGGTCGGTGAGACCACGACGGCGATCCTGCTGGCCTCGGACAAGGCCCCGGTGAGCAACCGCTTCGGCGCGGTCGCCGACTACGGAGTGGCGCGCTGCGGCTGGGCACCGCCGGGCCGACGCTGCAGGCCGCGCGCAAGGTCACGGTCAGGTACGTGCCGTACAGCGTGTCCCCGGCCCCGTCATCGAGTTGACCGGGCCCGCGGGGAGATCGTGTGGAGGTTTCGTGACCGGCCTTCCGCGAATCACGGCGACGAATGCACGATCTCGCCATGGACTTTCGAGGGAAGCTTGCGGGCGGGCGCGGTCTGCTTCCGGTCGTGCTCGGTTGCGCCGGCTGGCTGTTGCTGATTCCGGCCTGGTGGCTCGCCGAGACACCGCTGATCGTGGGGTCGCTCGTCGGCTGGGCGATCTCGTGGGCGGCGGTGCTGTTCGCCGTGCTCGTCTCAGTTGCCGCGGTTCTGATCGCCGGCGTGCGCCGCTCGTGGGGAGCCGCCGTGGTGAGCGTGTGCCTGCTCGCCGGTGCGGCGATCGTCGTCTCGCAGCACGACTCGCAGATCTACCCGGTCGACTATCGGTACCGGCTGCATCGGGCCGCGCTGGCCGACCTGGTCCAGGACTACCGGGCGGGCCGCGTGGACGGCGACGTGTCGGTGCCGGCCGATCTGCGCTCGCTGTGCCCGTCCGGATTCGCGTACGCCAGTTCGACCGTCCTGTTCGTGCAGTTGTGGCAGAACTGGCGAGCCGAGTCGGGAACGGGCCTGGCGTACTTGGCTGAGCCGCCGCCCGCCGAGCCGACGCCCATCACCACCGCCTCGGGTGACTTCGGTTATGCGCAACGGGAGGTCGGCGACGGCTGGTGGTGGGTGGAGTAAGCCGACGTCACGGTCAGATCTTGCGATAGCGGGCCTCCGCCACGGCGAACACCCCGTAGGCGGCGAAGCCGAGCGCGGCTGACAGCAGCAGCCACGTGCCGTAACTGCGCTCGGAGAGCGCCCGCAACGCGGCGTCCAGGCCCCGCGCCTTGTCCGGGTCGTACTGCACCGCAGCCACCACGAACAGCACCCCGGCGATGCCGTAGGCGATGCCTTTCGCGATGTAGCCCAGCATGCCCAGCCGGCCGATGAGCCGGCGCATCGTGGCGGACATCTGTCCGACCTTCAGGTGTTTCTCGAACCTGCGGGTGAGGCCGACGACCGCCAGGCCGATGCCGATCGCGGAGACCGCCAGCCCGGCACCGACGACGGTGAGCCGGCCCGGGCCGGAGCCGAGAAGGCCTTCGGCCGCGTTCTGCTGGGTGTCCGCGCTCGACGTGCTCTTCCCGCGCAGCACCTTCACGCCGTTCCAGGCCAGATAGAGGTAGAACGCAGCGCGGACGGCGGACGCGGCCCGTTCGAGGTGGCGGTGCACGGTGAGGATTTCGAGGACCTGCCAGACCGCCATCGCGACCAGACCGATCACCATGACCACGATCAGCACCGTACCGAACGGCTTCTCGGCAACCTTGTGCATCGCGCCGGACTGGTCGCCGTCAGCGGCCGGACCACCGAAGGCGATCTGCACGATCACGTAGGCGAACAGAAGGTGGAGTACGCCGTACCCGAGGAAACCTCCGCGGGTCAGCCGTTCGAGCCAGGGATTGTCGGCGGCGCGCGCGGCCGCGCCGCGGGCGTGCGAATGGGCGGAGGGCATTCCTCAGCTTTGACCCGGGAGCGCCGGAACAAAACCCTCAGGCGCTCTCGGCGTAGGGCCGCTTCGGGTCAGTTGGCCACCCGCAGCCGGCTCGGTGGGTAGATCAACGACCGCAGCGCCTCTTCGGAGGGCGCGTCGGCCGCGGTGATGACCTGGAGGCGCTGGTCGGATCCGTCCTGCACGGCCAGTACGTCGTACCGCAAGGTCATGATCCCGGCCGTGGGGTGCATGACGCGTTTGGTGCCGTTGATGCGTTCCTGCACGGTGTGGTCGTCCCACCAGGCGGCGAAGTCGGGGCTGGCCCGGCGCAGGTGATCGATCAGGGCGCGCAGCCGGGGGTCGTCCGGGTGCCGGGTCAGGTTGGCCCGCAGGTTGCCGACGTGTTCGCGGGCGATCCGGTCCCAGTCCAGCTGGAACGCACGGGTGCCGGGGTCGAGGAAGAGCGGTTCCGCGGTGTTCGTCCCGACGGTGAAGCCCGGGCCGAACAGGGCGGTCGCGGCCTCGTTGTGGGCGAGGACGTCGAACCGGAAGTCGAGGATCCAGGCCGGGGTTGCGGGCAGGCCGGCGAGCACCCTGCGCAGCGAGTCGCTCGCCGGTGCCGGCACGTGACGCGCGGGTGGCGCCTCGCCCCGGGCGATCAGGTGCAGATGGTGACGCTCGGCCTCGGACAGGCACAGCGCTCCGGCGACCGCGTCGAGCACCGCCGTTCCCGGTACGCCGACCCGGCCCTGCTCCAGCCGGATGTACCAGTCGATGCTGACCGCGGCGAGCTGCGCGACCTCCTGCCGCCGCAGGCCCGGCGTGCGGCGCCGGCCGGCCGCGGGCAGGTCGACGTCGTGCGGCTGCACGCGCGACCGCATCGCCCGCAGGAAGGCCGACAACTCGGGCCGGTTGGCTGACATCGTCGCCCAGTGTGCTCCGCCGCCGGGCCGGACGTCGACCGTTGTGGGTGGTACTGCGGACACCAGCATCCGGGCGATCTCCCCACCGTCCCCACCAGGGCGCAGGCTTCACCCATGAACACTGAGAACAACCCGTTCGCCCGCCTTCCGCAGGTGCCGAGCTTCGAGCTGAAGAGCACCGCCGCCACCGAGGGCGAGCCGCTGCCGCCGGCCCAGATGTCCGGCGCCTTCGGGATCCCCGGAGGCCTGGACCTCTCCCCCGACCTGGCCTGGTCCGGCGCGCCCGAGGGCACCCGGAGCTACGCGGTGACCGTCTATGACCCGGACGCGCCGACGATGTCGGGCTTCTGGCACTGGGCCGTCGTCAACATCCCGGCCACCGTCACCGAGCTGCCCGCGGGCGCCGGCTCCGCGCTGCCGGCCGGAGCGATCACCCTGCCCAACGACGCCCGCCTGCCGCAGTACATCGGCGCCGCCCCGCCCGCCGGCCACGGCCCGCACCGGTACTTCATCACCGTGCACGCCCTGGACGTCGCGGACATCGGGGTGCCCGCCGACAGCACGCCCGCGCTGCTGGGCTTCACCATGACCGGCCACATCCTGGGCCGCGCCACCATCGTCGCCACGGCCGAGACCCCGGCGGCGCGGTAGCCTGCCCGGCGTGGAGTTACGCGACGAGCTGCGGCGCCGGCCGGTGACGCCCGGGGAACAGGCCGCGATCAGCGCGGCGATGCTGCGGATCGAACAGCTCGTCGACCGCGGTGCGGACGCCACGGCCGCCCTCGAGTCCCTCAACGCGACAACCGGGCACAGCTTCGAGGCCGACGACTTCCGCTTCGACTGCGGATCGCCCGATCGTGACGAACTGGTCGCGTGGGCGTGTGCGCCGCCACCCGTGCGGCTGCCCGACGTGACCCGGGACGAGCTGGTCGAGGTCGTACGTCGCATCCTCGCCGACCCGAGCGACGACTGGTCCATCACGGCGTTCGACCTGAACACCGTGATGCCGGGCGCGAGCGGCCTGATCTTCCACCCGCCGCCCGAGCTCGCCGACGCGTCCGCGGACGCCATCGTCGACGCCGTGCTGGCCTACCGCCCGATCGCCCTGTGACGGACCCGCGGTGGGGCGGCGTAGCCGCAGATCGTCCGACCTCAGCCGGCGAAATCGATCTGGTCGACGACGTGTTCGGCGATGGCCAGGGATGAGGTGGCGGCGGGGGACGGTGCGTTGCGGAGCGCGGTGACGCGGCCCAGGCGGTGGATGCGGAAGTCGTCGACCAGGGTGCCGTTGCGGTCGACGGCCTGGGCTCGCACGCCGGCGCCGCCGCGCACGACGTCTTCGACGCGCAGGCTGGGCACGTACGCGCGGGCCCGGTTGACGAAGACGCGCATGCTGGCCGAACCGGCGACCTCGACGAGGCCCATCCGCCAGTGGTAACGGGCGATCGACCAGAAGCCGGGATAGCCGAGGATGCCGCGCACGTCGGCCGCCGAGATGTCGCGCCGGCGGTAGCCCTCGCGGGCCGTGGCCAGCACCGCGTTCGGGCCGACGTCGACGCTGCCGTCGACCCGCCGGGTGAAATGGACGCCCAGGAACGGATACCGGGGATCGGGCACGGGATAGATCAGTCCCCGTACGAGGGTGGTCCGCTCGGGGATCAGCTTCAGGTATTCGCCGCGGAACGGCAGGATCGCCGGGTCGGGGCGGTCGCCCGCGGTTGCGGCGAGACGGTCGGACTGCAGGCCGGCGCAGAGAATGACATGGTCGAACTTGAGGGCCCGGTCGGCGATCAGCTCGACCCCGCCGGGTACGGGCCGGACCTCCCTTACCGCGGTGGAGAACCGGACGTCTTCCAACTCGGCGGCCAGCGATCGGCTGACCGCGGCGAAGTCGGTGATCGCGGTGACCGGCGAGTGCAGGGCGGCGACCCCACGCGCGTACGGCTCCACCGACGTGATCTCGGGACCGTCCAACCACCGTACGGAGGGAACGCGGTTGGCCTTTGCCCTTCGCTCGATCTCGTGGAGCGCGGGCAGCTGGTCGGCGGTCGTCGCGACGACCAGCTTGCCGCACTCGTCGTAGGGCAGGCCGCGCTCGGTGCAGAAGACGCGCAGCAGCTCGGATCCGCGGCGGCACAGCTCGGCCTTGAGCGAGCCGGGCGGATAGTAGATGCCCGCGTGCACGACGCCGCTGTTGTGGCCGGTCTGGTGCTGGGCGACGGCCGTTTCCTTCTCGAGCACGGTGACACGCGCAGTGGGCCGGGCCTGTTGCAGGCGCCGGGCGATGGCCAGACCGAGGATGCCCGCGCCCACTACGCCGATGTTCACCCGACCAGTTTCGGCGGTTCGGCCGCGGTCAGTCCACCGTCGACGGGAATCACGGCCCCGCTGACGTAGGCGGCGCCGGGACCGGCCAGGAACGCGATCACCTCGCTCACGTCTTCCGGCTGGGCGACGCGGCGCAACGGAATCAGGGGGACATAGCCTTTGATCCATTCGTACGGGAGACTGGTCAGCACCGGTCCCGGCGCCACCGAATTTACCCGTACGCCGGACGGCCCGTACTCCGCCGACCACGCCCGTGTCAGCGAGTTCACAGCCGCCTTGGTGGCGCCGTAGACCGCGTTGTTGACGTCGCCGATCGTGCCGGCGCCGCTGCTCACGTTGATCACGACACCGTGGCCACGTTCGGCCATCTTCGGGGCCAGGGCGGCGGTCAGCAGGTAGACCGCGCGCAGGTTGCCGTGCAGCATCGCGTCGTACTGGTCGCTGGTGATGTCGGCGCTCGGGCCGAAGCTGCCCAGGCCGGCGTTGTTCACCAGGATGTCCACCGCGCCGGCGTCGCGGGCCAGCCGGGCCACGTCGCCGGGGTCGAGCAGATCGGCGGCGACGAAGCGGGCGGTGCCGCCGTCGGCCTGGATCTTCTCGACCACCTCGGCCCCGCGCTCGGCGTGCCGGCCGGTGACCACGACGGTCGCCCCGCGCGCGGCCAGGGCCAGTGCCGTGGCCCGGCCGATGCCGCTGGTGGAACCCGTGATCAGGGCCGTCTGGCCGCTCAGTTCGCTCATGGCTCTACCCTTCCTATTTCTGTACCGATCAGTTGGTACAGAAGTAAGGTAGCACTTCAGAATCGATCGGTACAGAACTGGTAAGCTCGCTCACATGACAACCCAAGGCCGGCCCCGGGGCTTCGACGCCGACGAGGCGCTCGAGAAGGCGATGCGGGTCTTCTGGGCGCACGGCTACGAGGGCGCGAGCCTGGCCGATCTGACCGGGGCCATGGGGATCAACCGCACGAGCATGTACGCGGCGTTCGGCAACAAGGAAGAGCTGTTCCGCAAGGCGCTGGCGCGGTACAGCGAAGGACCGGCCTCGTACGGGGTGGCCGCCCTGGCCGAGCCGGCTGCGCAGCAGGTGGCGGGGACGTTTTTGCGCGGGGCGGTGCTCAGCGCGACGCTGCCCGACTATCCGGCCGGGTGCCTGAGCCTGCGGGCCTCGCTGCTGGGCGGCGAGGACGGGCAGGTGATCCGCGAGTTGCTGGCGTCCTGGCGCGACGAGACCGTCGCCGGCCTGACCGCGCGGTTCCAGCGGGCGATCGACGAGGGCGACCTGCCCGCGGTGACCGATCCGGCGTTGCTGACGAAGTACGTGATGACGATCGGTAACGGGATCGCGGTGCAGGCCGCAGCCGGCACCGAGCGCGACGTCCTGCAGTTGGTGGCTGATGCAGCCCTACGCAACTGGCCGCCGATCTGACGTCCTGCTTAGACGCTACTGAGGTCGCGGTGGTCGTTGAATGCGGCCAGCAACCGGCGCAGCAGTCGCAGATCGCCCGCAACACTCGCGACCCCGCTGCGGACGGCGTCGTCCAGCGCCCGCCGATCGAACACGAGGTCTTGGACCGTCCGCACGGCGCAGGTCAGCGTGGCATCGGCCGCCGACTCACCCCGCGTCGCCGCCAACCCCTCCGGGCCGACCTCGAGCAGGAACGCGTCGCCCGGCAGCCGCAGTTGGACAGTGCCGCGCAGAGAAGCGGTGCCGTCAAAGGTGTTTCGCAGGGCCACGATCAGCGCGTCGGGACTGAGCTCCTCGGCCGAGTCGGGGCGCGGCGACAGCGGGCTGCCCCAGCGTCCCAGCGCCAGCAGCACCGGCTCGAGTTCGCGGCCGTGGTCGGTCAGCGAGTAGATCAAGCCGGTCAGAGACCAAGAGAGCGTATCGATGCCACATGTGACATCGGCCGACGGCACGTCGATCGGCTACGACCGGCTCAGCGATGACGGGCCGACGCTGGTGCTCGTCGGGGGCGGCCTGGACGACGGCACCGAGAACATCCCGCTCGGCGAGCACCTGGCCGGCCGCTTCGGCGTGGTGAACTACCGGCGGCGCGGCCGTGGCGACAGCGGCGACAACCAGCCCTACGCCGTCGAGCGGGAGATCGAGGATCTCGCCGCGGTGATCGACGCCGTCGGCGGGCGGGCCCACCTGTTCGGGGCGTCGTCCGGTGGTGCGCTCGCGTTCGAGGCGGCCGCGGCCGGGCTTCCGGTCGACCGGATCGCCGTCCACGAGGTGCCCTACCAGGTGGGCGACGCGGTGATCGCCGCCTGGCAGGCGTACCGCCGCGAGCTCGACGTCGCGCTCGACGCCGGCGACTGGGATCAGGCGCTCCGGCTGTTCATCCGGCTGGCCGGATCCTCCGCTGAGGACGCCGAGGCCTCAGAGGTGTGGCCGGCGCTGCGGGCGCTCGCCCCGACGCTGCGCTACGACGCGGCGTGCCTCGACGACGGCCCGCCGCCCGCGGGCCGGCTGGCCAAGGTGTCGCAGCCGGCGCTGCTGACCACCGGCATCGCGGTCGCGGAGTTCTTCGATGCTGCGGCCGAAGCGACCGCCGCCGCCCTGCCCGACGCCCGGCGCGAAACCCTCCCGGCCGAGGGCCATGTCGCCGACCCGGCCGTTCTCGGTCCCGTTCTGAGTGCGTTCTATCTCGCATAGATGTCGAGAACCAGCGGGCGATGGTCGGACACCTCGGGCGCGGCCAGGATCTCGAAATGCTTGACGGCGGCCACATCGGAGACCAGCAGATAATTGGCATGCCGTACGGGCTTGGGATAGCGCGACGTCCGGGTATCGGCCGCACCCACCAGATCGGTCAGCCCCTCCTCGGCCAGAATGGTGAACGTCTCGCTGTCCGGCAACAGGTTCAGGTCACCGCACACGATGACGAGGTCACCGGGCCGGCGAATACGGCGGACCAGTCCGGCTAATTTGAGCGCCTGCTCACGGCGTACGGGGGAATCGGTTTTGCCTTTCGCATCGCGCAGACCGTGAGCCTGAACAACGCAGACTTTTCCCGTACGCACGGCAAGCGCGTTCCGGGGTCGAGGCGACGGCGTCCACTCGTCGTGGTCGGCGAAGGAACCGTGGATGAACGCGGAATCGAGGCCGACGACGGACTGATGCTCGGCGACAAATGTGGCGACGCCGAAATCCTGGCGATGACGCGCGCCGGAATCGTCGTGAACGGGGCCGGAATCACTGGCCAGAAAGATCGGCTGATGACGGGGCAGCGCGGTGCGCACGTCGTCATAGAGGTCGGCCCGCTGCTGCAGGTCCCGTTCGGTGTCGGCGAAACGGGTCCAGCCGCGCAGACCAGGCGTACGGGTGACTTCCTGCAGGCACAGCACGTCGGCACCGGCCGTGGGCAGCCACGCGGCCAGGTCGTCGAACAGGGCGCCGCCCCACGCGTTCACACTAACGATGCGCACACTCATACTTTCGGCTAGCGGCCGCCCGGACGAACGGCTACGTTGGCAGGTGGAGGCGGGGACCTCTTGACGTCAAGGAGTTCCTTGATGCACGACCTGATCACGGTCTTTTCCACCACGGCGCCGGATGATCCCGCCCGGGCCCTCCGGCGCGGCCAGGCTATCGAAGCGTGGCTGCCCCTCGCCCGCCATTTGTCGCGCCGCTACCTCGGCCGCGGCGAACCGGCCGACGACCTCGAACAGGTGGCGATGGTCGGGCTGATCAAGGCGGTCGACCGCTTCGATCCGGAGCGGGCCGACGATTTCACCGCGTTCGCCATCCCGACGATCCTGGGCGAGCTCAAGCGCCACTTCCGTGACCGGGCGTGGGCGATCCGGGTGCCGCGCCGCCTGCAGGAACTGCGGATGGCCATCACCGCGGCCAACCACACGCTGACCCAGACACTCGGCCGCTCCCCCACCGTGGCCGACATCGCCGCCCGGCTCGGCATCAGCGAGGAAGACGTCCTCGAGGGCCTGGAAGGCGCCCGCGCCTACAGCACGACCAGCCTGTCCAGCCCGGTCCACGACGAGGGCCACCAGGAACTGGGCGACACCCTCGGCGCCGACGACCACGGTTTCGAACTGACCGAGCTGCGGATCGCGCTGGGCCCGGCGATCGCCAGCCTCAGCGAGCGGGAGCAGAAGATCCTGTCGATGCGGTTCTACGGCAACCGCACCCAGAACGAGATCGCGCAGCAGCTCGGCATCTCGCAGATGCACGTGTCGCGGCTGCTGGCCAAGGCGCTGCAACGACTGCGGCTGCTTCTGCAATCCTAGGCAGCGCCGTCGACGAGGTCGGCCAGGTGCACGCCGGCCTCGTCCAGCAGCCGTTCCACGGTGGCGATGGCCAGGCCGTCGATGATGTTGTCGCCGTGGATCAGGCGATAGAAGTCCTGTTTGCCGCGCCGGACGGCCTCGACCCGCCACTGTCCGTCCCGGGTCTGCATCGCACCGACGACCGTGCCCTGCGACGGCAAGGGTATCGGGGCGGGGCCGCGCCGGACCGAGGACGCCGTACGGTCGTTGCGCAGCCCCCGCCACGACGGGTGCCGCAGCCGCCCGTCCGGGGTCCAGTTGCGGAACGCGACCTCCCCGATCAGGCACGGCTCGACCCAGTACGCGTGCCGGGCCTGCTCACGCGGCACCCCCTCGACCGGCGGGGCGGCCCGGGTGATCTTCTGGATCTCACCCTGCAGATGGCTCAACGCCGCGTCGGAGAAGCCGCTGCCCACGTGCCCCGCGAACACCAGCCGGTCGTCGTGGTCGTGCACGGCCACCAGCAGCGAGCCGATCGTGCCGGCGCGGCGTCCCGACCCCGGCTTCCAGCCGATGACCAGCACCTCCTGCGTCTTGACGAGCGGGATCTTGGTCCAGTCGGCCGAGCGTTTGCCCGGGCGGTACGGCGAGTCGAGCCGCTTGGCCACCACGCCCTCGAGACCGGCGAGCTCGGCCGCACGCAGCACGGTGTGCCCGTCGGCGTGCGGGAACTGGGCCGGCACCCGCACATGCTCCCCCACGAGACCCAGCTCGGATAACATCGCACGCCTGGTCGCGTACGGGCGGGAAGTCAGATCCTCGCCGTCGAGCGCGAGCAGATCGAACACGTAATAGAGCACCGGAACCGCTTTGACCAGGGTCGCACTCGGCGCCGACACGTGCATGCGCTGCTGCAGCAGCGCGAACGACGGGCGCTCCGCTTCCAGGGCCACGATCTCCCCGTCGAGAACGGCGTCGCGCCGGTTCAGCAAACGGGGCAATTCCCTCAGCTCGGGATAACTGCCGGTGATCGCGTTGAGGTTGCGGGAAAAAGCCTCAACCCCGTTTCCCCGTACGGTCGTGAGCGCGCGCACGCCGTCGTACTTGAACTCGAACGCCCAGCCCGGACCGGCCGGAATCGCCCCGGCCGCGGCAAGCATCGGCGCCGTGATCACCTCCCCAGTGATCACGATCTCCCGGGTCCTGACAACCGGAACACGGAAAGATCACCTAACTACATCGGTGTTGTTCTCATTTAGGGTGTGACGGTGGCGGACTTCGAACGGCGGATCGATCCGTACCGGCCGGAACTGCTGGCGCACTGCTACCGGATGCTCGGCTCGGTCCACGACGCGGAAGACCTGGTCCAAGAGACCTGCCTGCGAGCCTGGCGGGCGAGGGACACCTACGACGAGAGCCGCAGTTCCCTGCGAACATGGCTGTACCGCATCGCCACCAACGCCTGCCTCACCGCGCTCGAGAGCCGCAGCCGCCGGCCATTGCCCTCCGGCCTGGTCGCCGAGAGCGACCCGCGCCGGCCGTTCGTCCACGGCGGCGAGGTCACCTGGCTCCAACCGCTTCCCGACGCCCTGCTCGGCCCGGTCGATCCGCAGACGGTCACCGTCGACCGCGCAAGTCTCCGGCTCGCCTTCGTGGCCGCCCTTCAGCACCTCTCCGCCCGGCAGCGCGCGGTGTTGATCCTGCGTGAGGTGCTCGACTTCTCCGCGGCCGAGGCGGCCGGCATTCTGAGCACCACGACCGCCTCGGTCAACAGTTCCCTGCAACGGGCCCGGGCGCGGCTCCGGGAGACGGAGGTTCGGCCGGACCAGGTCGACGAACCGTCCGAGGCCGAGCAACGCGCCTGGGTCGACAAATACATGCGGGCATTCGAGAACGCCGACGTCGAGGGTCTCAAACGACTGCTCACCGACGACGTCCGCATGGAGATGCCCCCGATGGTCAACTGGTTCACCGGGCGCGAGAACTACGGCGTCTTCATGGACTGGGTCTTCGCCAAGAACGGCCACGACTGGCGTTTCCGGCCGCTCGGCGCCAACGCACAACCGGGGTTCGCCGCCTACAACCGCGGGCCGGACGGCGCGTTCGAGTTGCACACGCTGCAGGTCTTCACCGTCACGACAAAGGGCATCAGCCGGAACACGGTGTTCCGGGACGCCGACGTGTTCGCCTCCTTCCACCTTCCTTCCCATCTGACGCGATGAGTTCCGGCCCCCTCCCCGGTATGTAGTCGCGAGCTCGCCGGAACAACCCGGCCGGGCCGCGCACAAGGGAGAGGCCGATGTCAGACCGTACGGACGACGAGACCGCCATCCAGGCCGTCCTGGACAGCTCGTACAAGGCGTGGGCGGCCGGCGACGCCGACGGCATGGTCGCCGACTACACCGCGGACGCGACCGCGATCATGCCCGGCTCGCTGCGCGCCGGCCGGGACGTGATCCGCGACAACATGGCCCGGTCCTTCGCGGGACCGCTCAAGGGCAGCTCGACCGCCAACCAGCAACTCAGCATCCGGTTCCTCGGCCCCGGCGCGGCGATCGTCGTGAGCGAGTCCGGCATCCTGTTCGCCGGCCAGACCGAGGTCCCGGACACCGGCAAGGTCTACGCGACCTGGGTCTTCGAGAAGCGGGACGGCCGGTGGCTGATCGCGGCCTACCACAACAGCCCGGCCCGGGCGCCCGGGCAGTAGCCGTGGCCGTCGGCGCCGGCCTGTACCTTGTTGGTCGGCGTATCGACGGGTGTGGTGGGGTTACGGTGACGAGTCGTCCGGGGCACGAGGTCGCGGCCCTGCTGCCGCACGATCCGGAGAGCATCGGCTCGTACCGGCTCGTCGGTCGTCTCGGCGAAGGCGGCATGGGCACCGTCTACCTGGCCACCGACCCGCACGAGCGCCGCGTGGCCGTCAAGGTGGTGCGCAGTCATCTCGGCTGGGACACAGAGTTCATCCAGCGGTTCCGCCGCGAGATCGACGGCGCTCGGCAGGTGCCGCCGTTCTGCACCGCCGAGGTGCTGGACGCCGACCCGGACCACGACCCGCCGTACCTGGTCGTCGAATATGTGAACGGTCCGACCCTGGCCGAGGTGATCGACCAGGACGGCCCGTTGACCGCGTCGAACCTGCACGCGCTGGCGATCGGCGTGGCCACGGCGCTGACCGCCATCCACGGGGCCGGGGTGGTGCACCGCGACCTCAAGCCGCGCAACGTCCTGCTGCCACCCGGCAGCCCCAAGGTGATCGACTTCGGCATCGCGCACGCCCTGCAGTCGGCCGGCCGGCTAACCGCCGAGGACCAGCTGGTCGGCACGATCGGCTACATGGCTCCGGAACGTTTCGACGCCCGGCTGGGCAACGACGTCGAGCCGTCGGCCGACATCTTCTCGTGGGGCGCCGTCGTCACCCTGGCCGGTACGGGCCACGAGCCGTTCGACGGCGGTACGCCGATGGCCACGGCCGCCCGCATCGTCTCGGCGGAACCCAACCTCGACGGTCTGCACGGCCCCCTGCGCGACCTGGTGGCCGAGGCCCTGGACAAGGACCCGGCCCGCCGCCCCGCCGCACGCGACATCCTCGACCGTCTGCTGCAGCCCGGAGCGGCCGTGCCGGGCACCACCGTGCTGCGGGAGCAGCCCGTCCTGAAAGCCGCCGTCGACGGGGTGACTTCGCGGTATGCCGTCCCGCGCAGACGCCGTCGCCGCTGGATCTTGGCGGCAGCTGTCATAGTCGCCCTGCTAGGCGGTGCGGCCTTTCCCTTCCTCACGGAGCGCCGCTCGACCGTCGCATCGCCGCCGCCGCCACCGTCATCGTCAGCGCCGGCACCCGCGGCCGCCGAATGGGTCGGGGAGCTGCAGCAGAGCTTCGGCAGCGCCGAACCCGTACACCTGACGTTCGCCCTGGACGCCGACCGCGGCACCATCCGCTACCCACGCCTGGGCTGCTCGGGAACGGTGACCGTGACCGAACGAACCACCGAGAAGATCGCCCTGACCGAACGCATCACCGACGGCCCGTGCACCGCCGTGGGCACCATCGTCCTCTGGCCGACCGGCCCGACCACCATGCTGCTCGACTACAAACCGGCCAACGGCAAGTACACCGCCCGAGCATCCATGACAAAGCGCTGACCCGGCCAGACAGCTCTTCGGGGCGGCGAAGCCGAACACGGTCGATCGGCAACGGGCATGATCCAGGAGTGCTGGTCGAGGTTGAGAAGATGCGCCGGTTCGGCTGGAGTCCATTTCCGATAGCCCAGGTCCATACACCGGTGGGCCGGACAGCGGTGCCGTGGTGCGGCGCGCCGGATACTGTCCCCGGGCCGTATCACGTCGAGTGGACGATCGACATGAAGATCAGTTGGGGCCTGAGCGCGAAGCCCGCCGACGGTCCCGGACCGGCGATCTTGACGGGTGGCCATTGCGTGATCTTGCGCGGGCGCTTGAGGCTGACTCCTGATGGTGCCGGCGTCCTGGACCTGGACGGGTCTTTGATTCTCCTGGACTTCGCGGATCCGCCGCCGGCCGAGGCGGACGCCGCCTGGGTGCAGATCTACGTGCCGCACCAGGACGTCAGGTTGTATCCGTCCGACCTCTAGCTTGCCGGCAGCTCTCCCGTTGCCGGATCGGCTCGTACTATTCGTTGCCGGGTGGCTCGGATCGCCTGATACCGCGGTCAACATCGCGCGTCGACGCTGGGGCGATGGGATGCCTCGGATTCACGCTCGTCTTTTTCGGGATCATCGCGGTCAGCGCCTGGCTGGGAGACCCGACCATCTTGTGGCTCGACGGATGGCTGCTGCTCGGCGGTCTGATCTGGTTCATCGTCCGGAGCAGCGGCCCGTATCAGCGGTCGTGAGCCCGAGTGCCGCCGCGAACTCGGCGAACGTGCCGGCGATCGTGCGCCACCGGTACTGGCCGGGCACGGTCCAGATGTCGCTGCCGACGACGCGCGGCTCGGCCGGGCCGCCGCGAGCCGGGTCAGCCGGCCGGAATCGGCAGACCACGAATGCGCTGGTCCCAGTACACGACGGGATCCTCCCAGCTCTTTCTAGGGTCGCCTCGGGGTGCGAGCATGGTCACATGGACGAGAACCTCGCTGACTCCGACATCGCCCAGGAGCGTGTGGCCCGGTTCGGCACGTTGCCTCCGCGCATCCGGCCCGATGACGTCGTGGAGTCGGTCGACACCGACTCGCCGCAGGAAATGCCGGGGGCGGCCGGCACCGAGGCTCAGCGTCAGGTGTTCCTCGCCGGCGGCTGAGCCCCTGATCATTTCTTCGCTGGGCACCCGCTTCCGGAGAATGCCATGACGCACGTGACCTCGGCGATGGGGATGGACTTACCGTCTCGCTTCTTCACCGCCTCCCGGTTCGCGAAGCCGGCCACGACCGTGCCCGTCGGGGCGGGATCGATGTGGCATAGCCAAACCGATGTCTCCTTGTTCCACTTGCACGTGGTGAGGACGGACAGAGTCTTCGCATCGTTCGTCCGCCACAGGTAAAGGTTCCGGGCGCTGTCTCGCGTATTCGCGGAAACGCTGACGTCCAGCGGTGGGCGCGGACTGGACGTCGTCGCAACTGGTGGTGGTGCAGCGGACGCTGTCAGACGGCCGGCGACTCCACCGACGGCCAGCGCGACCAGGATCGCCGCCATGCCCCCCACCCGCCGCATGATGCCCGGGCGGGCGGCGGGGGTGCGGCGAACCGAAGCCGGAGACGGCGCCGACGGGGGCGGCGCGAGACGGCGGGGCGGCGGGCCGGGCAGCATTGCCGGGATCACCGTCCGGCCCGAGCGGGCGTTCGCCAGCAACTGTCCGGCCAACCCGATGGACTTGGCCGACGCCGTGGGCGGGGCGTCGAGGTCGACGGTGATCCGG
Source organism: Paractinoplanes bogorensis (assembly GCF_018829635.1). Lineage (GTDB taxonomy): Bacteria > Actinomycetota > Actinomycetes > Mycobacteriales > Micromonosporaceae > Actinoplanes > Actinoplanes bogorensis. The sequence continues at coordinate 164,991 of NZ_JAHKKG010000008.1, read as the reverse complement.
TTACCCGCGGTGATGTCGTCGAGGCGGCCGGGAGCGAACACGACGTCCGGCGTGCCGGGAACGGCGCCGCTCGCCTCGGTCTCGTAGGTCGAGAACGTCCACGGCCGGTCGTACCCGTGGTGCCGGAGGTAGGCGGCGGACGCGGCGTGGGTCAGCCACAGCAACGGCAGGCGCAGGTCGTCGGCGCAGCCGACCACGCAGGCGGGAGTCTCCGGGTCGTCCAGCAGCCGCGCGAGCCAGGCCGACGCGACGTCGTCCGGCACGTCGCGGGCGGCGTCGCGCAGGCCGGCCACGCCCTGGTCGGCCGCCGCCAGCACCTCGTCCGCGGACACGGTCGGCAACCGCTCGCCGGGTGTCACGTCGGACGGCCACCGCCAGTTGTGCAGACCGATCGTCCGCGCCGGCCGCAGCACGTCGGACGGGCCGACCAGGGCGTGGGACCGGTTGCGGCCGCTGGCCCCGGGGGTGTTCCAGCGCCGCACCACCGCGCTGCGGCCGCCGCCGAGATCGATGTGGGACAGGGCCGTGGCCGGCATCGGCTGGTCGAGGAAGCCTTTGAGCCGGATGTGGAGTTCGAGGCGGGCGATCCACCCGGAGTCGTCCACCGGCAGCGACGCCGCCAGCGGGCCGAGACCGCGGCCCGGGCTCACCCCGAACGCGATCTGGTGCAGGTGCGGGGCCGCGGCGCTCATCGGCCGACCTTCGACGCCTCGCGGCCCTCGATGACGCCGGCCATGCAGAGCAGTGACACCAGCGGCTCCAGGACGCGCATCGGACGGTAGCCGTGCACGAATGCCCGCTCTCCGCTGCTGGTGACGACCGCGTCGCTGCCGGTCGCCGAGACCGCGTGCAGGGTGCACCGGTCGAAGAAGGTGAACGGGGCCAGGGCACCCTCGGCGCGTTCGGCGTACAGGTAGGCGTACAGGTCGCGGCTCTCGGCGCGACGTTCGGCGGCGTCGACCCGGTCGGACGGCCGGGCGATCCAGCGGTCGACCGGGGAGGTGAAGCGCAGCCGGTCGGCCATGGTCAGCGCGATCGTCGCCGGGAGCCGGCGGCAGGTCGGCACGGCTTCGAGCCGGCCCAGGGCGAGCGCCGTCTCGTTGTTGTCGCGCTGGACCTCGCGGCCCGCCCCCGCGGCGTGCACGAAGATCAGGGCGGGCTGTCCGATGAGGAACCGCGCCGTGATCTGGTTCCGGTGGTCGTTGGCGCGCAGGTCTTCGCCCGCGACGTCGAAGAAGGTCAGCGTGCGGGTCACCCCGTCGCGGATGCGGCGCACCACCAGCATGTCGGCGTAGTCGGTCACGCCGCGCGAGGTGGCCTCGATGGCCCGGCCCGCGACGAGCCGGGCGATCTGCTGCCGCTCGAACTCGGCGTGGCGCCGCAGGTCGAGCCGGGCCACCTCGAGCCCGTACGGCACCAGCCCTTCGGCCAGGGCCTCTCTGATCATGGCGGCCAGCAGGTGGCTCTTGCCGGACTCGGACGGGCCGACCAGCCCGATCGAGAGCGCCTGGCCCGCGTTGCCGTAGTTGGCCGGGATGAAGTGGGCGGCCATGTCGTCCGACGGGTTCGGGCAGGGCCGGTAGCCGCGCCGGAGGTAGTCGGCCCGCTTGGCCGCCCCGCGGTCGGTGAGGTCGACCTCGGTCAGCGCGCCCCCGTCGTCGGGATGCATCCACACGCGCGAGTCGTCGTACTCCCACACGAAGCTGTCCCAGCAGCGGGGGCAGACGATCCGGGGCCGATCCGAGCGGCGGCGCGTCACGACAGACCTGCGATCACGAGGCCGGCGATCACGACCGGCACCAGGACGAGGGCGAGGACCACAACGATTTTTCGCGTACGGCGGGGGCGGCTGCCCGGACGTCCGTTCTTCTCGGCGGCGAGCGCGTCGAAACGTCGCCGTCCCGCTTCCAGCGCGGTGTCCGGCGGGCGGGGCGTGACCACCACGCGGGTCTTCCGGGCCAGGCGGGACACGGCCGGGCGCCGGACGGTGCCGTGCACGGCCCGGCGCAGCTGCCGGGGCAACAACGCCCGGTCGGTGGTCTGCGTCAGGACCTTTCTGACCGCCCCCAGGTCGGACTCGGCGGCGGGCGTACCGTCCAGGGTCGTCCAGGCGTTGTCGAAGAAGACGAGCTGGGCGGTCGCACCGTCCCACCAGACGCTCGGCAGGCCGACGTCACCGTGCACGATCCCGGCCGTCGTCGTGTGGACCAGGGCCGAGACCAGCCCGGACCACACCCGTTGCGCCTCGGCCACGCCGAGCCGGCCCCGCAGGTCGGCCAGCGGGCGACCGGAGTAGCCGTCGAACAGCACGTACGGCTCGTCCGACCCGAGGTCGAAGCCGATCAGCCGGGGCAGGTGGGCGGGATATGTGGCGCCGCCGAACACCTGCCACAGCCGCGCGGTGGCCCGGATCTCGTTCTCCAGCCGGGTCAGCGGCCCGGTCGTGACCTCGTCGGCCGACAGGTACCGCTGGGTGTACTCGACACCGTCCGGCGCTCGCATCCGTCGCATGCGAAGGCCGCCTATGACACCGAACTCGGCGCCGTACTCGAAGACGCCGGCACCCGGTGTGCCGTGGGCGTCGCGATATCTCAGTTCGACCGGCATGTCTCCCCAGCTTCCCGTCGGGCAAAGGGCAAGGCGATCAGCGCCCCGTCTGACCGGCGACGTCCGACCACGCCACCTCGTCGTCTCCGCGCACCACGACGCCGCGCGCGACCTCGGCCACGAGACGGTCGGCGCGCCCGCGGATGTCCACCAACGCCTGCTGCCGGGCCACCGCCGCGTCCTTGCGCCGGGCCGGGCGGAGACTTCCGGCCAGGGCGGCGTTGACGTCCGAGCGCGCGGCGAGGCGCTCGCCGGCCAGACGTACGAGCGCGGCGAACGCGAACGGCGCCAGGACTCCGCGCGGCTGCACGGCGCCGTCGGGCGACTCCCGGATCGCGGCGGCCGAGATCATCGTCAGCATGCTCGCGTCGAAGCAGGCCGGGACGACCCGGCGCAGGTGGTCGAGCGGCGGGCCGCCCGAGTCGTCGCCGACGGCCCGCCCGTACGCGTCCGCCTTCGTCATCACCACGGCGATCGACGGCGCCGCGAGGCCCGCCTCCCGCCGGGCCCGGGCCACGGTGAGCAACGTGCCCGAGACCAGCCCGGCACCCAGCCGGCTCTGGACCTTCGCGGTGTCCGCGGTCCGGGGATCGCCCCGGACCCCGCCGGTCTCGGCGACCCACGATCCGAGCACGCCGCCGTCGAGCACGACGACGACGGTGTCCGTCGCGGCCGGACCGCCGGCGTCGAGGTCGTGGACGACCAGCGGCGTGGGTACTCCGCACACGTCGATCCGCAGCGCGAGCTCGCCGTCGAACAGCGAGTGCGCCGGGAACATCTCGCGCTCGGTCAGCAGGCGCCACATCCCGGCCAGCTCGCGGCGTTGCGTGGCCCGGGCCGCGATCAGCCGCACGCTTCGCCCGGCCGGTGCGCCGGCGCCGAGCGCGGCCAGCAGGAGCGTCGTCCGCCCGGCGCCGGGCGGGCCGACCATGCCGACGGTGACCGGCGGCGCAGGCCGCTCATCCGTGCGCGGCATCGCCGCCCTCCGTGCCCCGTTGGCGATCCGACAGACGGGCCGTCAGCTCGTCGACCCGTGCGCGGAGCTCCGCATTCTCCTTCAGGCACCGGTCGACGTCATCGCGCAGCGCGCGCAGCTCGGCCTGCGTCGCGGGCGGCATCACGACGTCGGTCCACAGTTCCCGGAACCCGCGGCGGCGGCCCGGATCGACCGCGACGGACGGGTCCGGGTGGATGTCGTCGCCGGGCTCGGGAGCGGGTGCGGGCCGGCTGACGATCACACTCGGCGTGCCCCGGCGGACGATCACGGCCGGTTCGGACAGCCCCCGTACGGTCGCGTGCGTCAGCCGGTCGACGTCCAGCGCATCGGCCCGCGGCCATCCCGTGACCAGCACGAAGGGTTCGGTCGAGGCCACTCCGGCGGTCCAGAGCCGGGCCGCGTCCGCCTCCGGGTGCAGGGCGACACGGGCCGGGTCGGTGATCAGCGGAGCCGAGCCGGCCGATCCCGGGTGGATCCCCGTGGACCACGGCGGGTCTTCGGGGACCGACGGCTGCACGATCGCGGCGTCGGCGTAGTGCATCTCCCAGTCCGGCCGGCACCACGTCGTGTAGGTGGCTCCGGCCCAGTTCGTACGGTGCGCCACCCAGTCCGCGAGGCCCGGCAGGACGACCGGGTCGCCGTCGGCCGCGCTGATCCACCCGACGAACGCGAACAGGTCCCGTCCGCGGTCGTCGACCGACATCGAGGCATCCAGTTCGGCGGCCGCACAGGCGACCCCGGTCGCCCAGTGGTCGTGGGTGCGGGCGAGCAGGAAGCGCGGGGTGCCCAGGTCAGCCCCGCCCGCGAAGGCCGCGCTGACCAGCTCGGTGACCCAGTCGCCGAACGGCGGCCCGGACGGCCGGGCCCGCCACCAGGTGTCCACGGTCCGCGTCCGTCCCCACACGACCGGCCACCACGCCGGCGCGGTCACCGGTTCCGCCGGGGTTGTCCGCCGTCGAAGATCCGGGCCCCGCGCAGCTCCGTCTCCAGCCGTTCGGCCTCCTGGCGCAGGGTCACCAGCTTGTTCCGACGGCGCTGGGCCTCCCCGACGATGCGCCGCTGCTCGGCCGAGAGCTCCCGGATCCGGCCGGACCGGACGATCCGGCCGAACCGGCGCGAGAGGATCGCGAGCTGCTCGGCGTTGGCCGCGTGGCGTTCGTCGTTGGCGTCGAGGAAGCCCTCCTCGACGGTGATCTCGTTGCGCAGGAACTCCAGGAAGGTGAAGACGAACGGCACCACGAAACACCGTTCCAACCGGCCGTGCCCGACCGCCTTCAGGGTCGTCGAGGTGACCAGGGTCTGTACGCCCGGACTGAACGCGATCGGGAGCAGCTCCGGCAGGTGGCGCTCGACGAGACCCATGGCCAGGTCGGCCGGCGCCTCCACCACCTCGGCCAGCCGGTCCTCCTTGGTCACCAGGACGACGACGGACGGGGGTGGCTTGCCCAGTTCCCGTCTCCGCTTGGCGACGGCGGGCATCAGCATCTGCGAGATGTGCCCGACGCCGAGCTTGTCCATGACCGGGGCCAGCCCGTTCTCGGTCCCGTCGACCTGCGACGCGACCCACTTTCCGAGCGTCTCCCCATCCAGCACGATGTAGACGCTGTCCGACAGGAGAAGCTGCTTCTCGAGTACGGGAACATCCTGGGACGCCCGGCTCGGGTCGATGATCGCGCCGCCGCGGTAGTCGAGCCAGTTGATCTGCAGGACGTCGCCCTGGCCCATCCCCCGGTTGAGGACGAAGTCGTAGTACTTGAAGCCGGTCATGTCGGTCGGCTGCGGGAACTTGCCCGTGTCGAGCAGCTTGGCCCAGCTCGCGAGCAGTTGCTTACCGTCCTCTTCGGACCAGAGGAAGTAGTGCTCGACGCCCCGGGACATGGCGCCGAACATGCTCATCGTGAAGCTCGTCTTGCCGGAGGCGCTCAGGCCGAGCATGGTGACGGCGACCTTGGGGATCGCGATGTCGGTCATCGCACGCCTCCCAGCGTGTCGCGGAGGGCGGTGGCGGAGGACTCCAGCCGGATGAGCGCCTCGTGGGTCCGTCCGGCTGTGCCGCCGAAGACGTCCGGCCACACCTCGACCCGATGCAGGCGGCAGAGCCTCTCGTAGTTCCAGGCCACGGTGTTGGTGCGTTCGACCCGGTCGGCGAACAGCTCGACCGCACAGGCGAGCACCAGCGAGAGCCCCTTCGCCTCGGCCGTGAGCGCGGTCCGCAGGGCGTTGAGGCAGGTGTCGACGTCGTGGTCCAGCGCTTCCTGCAGCTCGGCGAGGGTCTGCGGGATGCTGACCGTCGGCTTGGCCGGCGCCGCGGTGTCGGGGGCGGCCTGGCCCAGCATCTCGCGCAGCCGTTGCTCGCGGCTCGACGCGGCCGACGCCTCGCCCGGCAGCGGGGCCAGCGGCTCGTCCCGCTGCAGGCGGCGGATGATCGGCCGGCCGACCCGCAGGACGGCGTTTCCGTAGCCCTCGTCCAGCTGCATCAGCTCGACCAGGGCATTCGCGATGATCGTCGCCTCCTGCCCGCGCGCGGTCTGCTCGAGCCGGCGGAGCGCGTCGGGCTGATCCGGATCCGGGACGAGGCTGGCGGTGAGGCGCTTCTGCAGGACGGTGGCGATGTCGCGGTACAGCCGGGCGGTCGACGCGCTGATCGACGGACGGATTTCCCCGTACGCATCCCCGACCCTCATCCGTACTTCCCGGTAGGACGTCTCCACGCCGCTGAGATAGCCGTGCCCCATCTCCTTGGCGAGCTCGTCGGACTTCAGGTAGCCCGGCAGCCAGTCCCGGACGGCCCGATCGGCGTCGTCGACGGCCGACATCATCTGCGTGTCCGGATCGCTGGCCTGTGCCTCCGCGTGGTAGCTGCGGGCCAGGGCGCGCAGTTCCTGACCCAGCGTCATCGCCAGCGACTCGGCGGCGACGCGGAGCTGGATGTCCTGGTCGCCGACGTTGCCGCGCCAGCCCGCGGACACCTCCAGCAGCGCCCCGAGGTAGTCGAGCACCTTGACCGACACGTCCCGGACCGCGGTCACGACCGAACCCATCGCCGCCTGGTCCATGGCGTGCAGGTGCGTGACCAGATGGGTCAGGACGCGCATGAGGACGTCGCGGCGGGCCTCCTCCGGTTCGGCCAGGTTGGCCTCGATGACGCGTACGCCGGTCGGGGTCAGCGCCGAGGCGACCTTGTCCCGGGCGAAGTCGAACCGCTTCTTCTTCTCGGCGTACGACGGGTCGTCGGCCCGGAACTTCTGGTTCAGGACGGTGACGAAGAAGAACTCCATCGGCACCCCGCACCGCGCGTTCTTGGCCAGCTCGACGATGGCCCAGTCGGCGGCGGTCATGTCGGCCGACCCGCCGTCCGGGGCCTTGACCATCAGGATGAGGTCGACGTCGTTGTGCAGGCGGTTCAGGAACTGCGTGTCGACCTTGAGTCCGGCCTCGCCCGATCCCGGCAGGTCGACGAGGCCGATCTTCGCGTCCGGCACGTCCGGGAGCGTCGCGTGGACGTACACCTCGCGCACCGCGTGATACGGCCGGTGGTCGGGCGGGTCACCCGGTCCCGGGTAGGCGACGTAGGGACGGAGTTCGTCGAAGGCGACGTCCTTGGTGTTCCGGCCGAGGTCGGCGCGGTAGCTCGGCAGGGACTCCTGGGCCTCGCGGAGCTTGGTCAGGAACTGGCGCTCGACCTGCTTGTCGTCGGTGAGGTCACCCGGCCGCGGGTACGCGTAGGACGCGAACTCCTCGATCGACCAGGGCGCCGCGCTCAGCCCGGCCGCCTCGTGCAGCGGGGCCAGGTATTCGGCTCGGAAGGAGTTCCAGGTGTGCAGGATCAGCCGGGCCTTGGCCGCCCGGTCGTTGACGATGCGGCTCAGCGCGGCGGTCGTGGCGCCGAGTTCCTCGGACGGGATGACGTTCTTGTCCAGCCCGGTGATCGACCGCAGGAGCGTGCTCTTGCCCGCCTTCATCATGCCGACGACACCGAGGTTGATCACGTCGCGATCGATGCGTTTCTGGACGACGCGCGCGGCGTCAAGCACCGTCCGCATCTCGTTCTGCAGGCCGGCCGTGAGTTGCTCGCCCCACCGTCCGGCGAGAAAATCCCGTACGCCCGAACGCACCTGCTGACCCAGCGCCGAATCGCCCGGAACGTCGGCCAGCCCGCGCACGTCCTGAACGATCTGACCGAGCCCGGCCTCCAGGGTCGCCAGCCGCACGCACATGGCCTCCACGTCGTGCCGGTGCGAACGTCTCCCCTCCAACGCCTCCTCGATGCGCCGGGCAATCGCGGAACCATCGGTCACCATCGCCGCCTCCTTCCGGGACCCCGGTCCCCGTCACCCCAAGCCGTCGGCCGAATCTGACGGACAGCGGCCCGGACACGCCAGTACCGGGTACGCCGAACGGATGAACGGTGGGGCGGAACCGCCCCTTCGTGGCTACGGCGGCAGCGGCTCAGTCGACCTGAGACACGTAGATGGGGCTCGCCAGCAGGACCCGCTGAGCATCGATGCGGGCCTCGCCCACCCGCTTGGCCAGAAATTCCAGCGTCTGCCGAGGTCCACGCATCCCGCGGCTCGCATGCAGGACGGAATACGCCACGAATTCATCCAGCGAGCCGGTGACCTCGGCCGCCATGTCCATGGGCAACCCGACGATGTTGGGGTCGGCCGCACCCAACGCCTCGATCAGATCCACCGAGGAGGAACTCAGGGGAATCGTCTCCGGCGTGGAGGCCGCACCCGGCGCCCCGATGACGTGCCGTCGCGCCCCGGCCAGCCCGACCACCACAGACGACATGGTTCCACCGAAATACACGAGGCGTCCCTCGCGGATCGTTCCCCACCGCATCATCGTCTGCCCGGCCACATACGGACCGGGACTACTGACCGTGCCGACGTCGCCGCTGTCCTCGAGGAAACGACGCACCATGTCGACCTTGGAATATCTGGTCTCGGGGGGAGTTGACGGCTTCAATGTCGTGCCGACCACTTTGAGGTCGACCTTGAGCTCGACCGAGAGCTTCTTGCGCAGCGGGACGGGGATCTGCGAATAGATCATCTCTACTTTGGTGTCGGATATGTAGACGTAGTATTTGACCGCCATTCTCCACTCCGCCCGCCTCAGTCTTCCGGTGTCATTTGTTGTAGCGCCTCCATGGCGCTTTCCCGGACCGGCTCGGTGACCCGGGCGTCCGCGATCACCACCTGCAGCGCGTCGATCGCCGCCTTCCGGGACTGCTTCGCCTCGCCGAGCACCATCGCGGCGCGGACCCGGATCCAGGCCTCTGTGGCCGGCTCGGCCAGGAGTTCGGCCAGCGTCGCATGTGCCTGGCGCACGTCTCCCCACTGCCGGACGGCGAGCGCGGCGTGCAGGCGGAGATCTCTTCGCAACGCGGTGTCGCGGGCGATCCCGGCGAGGCCGGTAGCCGTCGTTCGGTGCGGAACATTCCGCAGCGCTTTGAGCGGCCAGAGAAACTCCGCCCCGGAACGAAGCACGAGACCGCGCAGTTCCCGCTCGGCGACCTTCGGCCGCCCGATGACGACCAGTACTGACGCGCACCGAAGACCGTCTCCGAGGTACGCGTCGCGGGGACTGGCGCGAACCAACTCCACGAGAATCGCGGTCGCCTCTTCACGCCCGCCGCATCCGGCCAGGCCTTTCGCGGCGTCGCACCGTTGATAGGTGCTCGCGGAAGCGTCTCGGGCCCAGGCCAGCAGGATTGCCGCCGCGGCGTCCCGGAAGCCCAGCCGATCCAACATTTCGACGGACCGGGTATCGCGGTAGCTCGCCTTGGCGATTCCCTCGAGCAAGATTTTCCCGGCCTCCGCGACGGCGCCGAGGCGTGCGATGGCCAGAGCGGCATTCATCAGTTGATACGAAATCTCCTCGTCCCGTTTCGCCCATTTCCGGGCCGCCTTCATCGCGCCCGCGAAACGGCCCATCGCCTTGAGGGCCAGGATGGCCTCGACACGTTGGTGAGGTTCGGCGTGTTTGTAGTTCGCCAGCCGGACAAGTGCCGCGACCGCGGCATCGGCTTCGCCCAGTCGGCGAAAAGCCGACGCGACCTCCCACAGCCAGCGCGACTCGAAGTCGCTGTCAGCCGCGAGCTTCGTGAGAAGGTCTCTGGCCGGGACTGTTCGGCCGAGTCGGAGCAACGTCAGGGCGGCACGAGCTCGGGTGGCGTAGTCCGCGCTCTCCTCGGCGAGCGCGGAGAGTTTCGCGACGGCATCCTCGAAGCGCCCGCACCGGAGCAGATACCGTGCGACGTACAAGTCGTGTTCGAAGGGGGCATCGCCGCCGGTCGGGGAAGCGATCAGACGCGGCACGACATCGGCGTAACCCAGTTCGATGAGCGCGGCCACGTTGTCCGGCCAGCCGTAGTTCCACGGCATCGCCGGATCGCTGAAGACGCTCGCCAACAGTCCGGCCGCCTTCTGATGATCGGCGAAGCGCGCGTAGGAGGTAGCCGCCTGCGCCCGGCCGAAGAAATCGAGCTTGGAGTCCTGGGCCATTCCCAGAAGGATTCGGCGGGCGGTTCCCGCGTGACCGACCTGCGCGAGGTCAGCCGCCGCGCGGACCCGATCAGGGGCGAAGTAACGGGCACGTGAGGCGATCGCCCGGAGGAATCTGACCGCGGCATCTCCGCGCCCCAGCTTCACGAGCTCGAGCGCGGCTCTTCGCCGCTCGTCGGCAGGCACCGACCCGTCTCCGGCCAGGTCGAGCAGAATCTCCGTGGCCTCGTCCGGTCGCCCGAGGCCGACGAGCGCCACGGCCGCCTTCCTCCGCTCGGCCGGCGGCGTTGCCGGGTCGGACGCCAGGCCGGCCAGACACGATTTCGCCCGATCGTGCACACCCGCCCGGGCCAGCGCCACCGCCGACTTCCGCCGGTCTCCGGCCGCGACTCCGGGGTCACCGGCGAGATCGAGCAGCGCGGACGTCGCGTCCTCCGCCGCCCCCAGACCGATCAGGGCCGACGCGGCCCGCCGTCGTGCCCGCGGAGCGGCGGTGCGGTCGCCCGCGAGGTCGAGCCAGACGATGGCCGCCTCACCCACGTCACCACGATCGGCCAGCCTGCGCGCCACTCGTGGGCGGTGGTCGACGGTCGGAGCATGGTCCAAGTCATCCGCGAACATCATGGCGGGCCCCCCGGGAGGCTAGGCACCTGACGGCGAAGTTACTCGGCCGCTGCCCGGCCGGGTCCTTGGAGTCCTTGATCCGATGGAGTTCCGGCCGGTCGCGGCGGAGAAGCCGGACGGAAAACCGGGAGCCCCGGTTGATCGCCGGCCCTACCCTGAGCGGGCTCTACTTTCAAACGGGGGAAACAGATGCGTGCTCTTCTTGCCGGTGTGGCTGTGGTCGCACTGGCCGGCGGCTGTGCCGCTCAGCAGTTCCAGGCGCTCGAGCCCAAGCTCGAGTTGCGCAACGCCGCCCAGCAGCTCGCCGACGCCAAGTCGGGTGGGTTCACGCTCAAGCTCACCGGCAACCCGGACGACCTGGTCGCCGCCGCGGGTGCGGACGCCGACGCGGCCACGGTGAAGCAGCTGTTCAACTCGTCGATGTCGGTGGCCTACGACAAAGGGGGCTCGTCGAGCCTCGGCGTGACCGTCGACGGCGTCACCGGCACCGAGATGCGGTTCGTCGGTGGCACGGTCTATGTGAAGGCGCCGGTGGCCGAGCTGGCGGCCAAGTTCGGGGCGACGCCGGCCGAGGTCAAGGAGCTGACCGGCGGGGGCGAGGACTACGACGCGTTCTTCTCCGGCCAGTGGGTCTCGATCGACACCAAGGCCTTCCAGGACGCCGCCGGTACGCCGTCGGCGAGCCCGGATCAGGCCAAGGTGCTCGAGGAGTTCACCACCAGCGCGACCAACCTGCTCGAAGGGGCCGAGGTCGTGCGGGACAAGGCGGACGACAAGCACCTCGTGGTGACGTCGTCGACCACGAAGGCGTACGGGGAAGCCAAGCGCTTCGCCACGGCGGTCGAACCGTCGCTGGCCGAGCAGTTCAAGAAGGCGCCGGCCGACAAGCCGGTGGTGCTCGACCTGTGGATCGACAACGGGAAGCTGACCGCGGCCGAGATCAACGTGCTGCAGTTCGTCGAGGGTGCGACCGGCCGGGTGGCCGCGCGGATCGAGATGACCGCCGGCGCGGCGATCACGGCGCCCGAAGGGGCGACCAAGATCGACTTGCCCACGCTGCCGGGCCTGAGTCAGCTCGACTGAAAAAGACGGCCGGCCGCCCCGGGGAGATCACGCGGAATCCGCGGATCTGCAACCGTGGGGCGGCCGGCCGCCGCTCCAAGGGTCAGAGCGGGCGGATGTTCGCCGCCTGGAGACCCTTCTGGCCCTGCTCGACGTCGAACTCGACCCGCTGGTTCTCCTCGAGGGTGCGGTAGCCGGAGCTGGCGATGGCCGAGAAGTGCGCGAACACGTCGGCGCCACCACCGTCCTGCGTGATGAAACCGAAGCCCTTGTCGCCGTTGAACCACTTGACGGTGCCGGTAACCATGAACTGCTCCTTCTGACTGATGAGGAGACGCACCCTGCGTTCCTCCTCGTCGCGGCCGTGATCGCCCGGGACCGAACTGGCCGAAACACAAAACGCCTGAACGGGGGCGAAGAACCCGTCAGGCGTCAAGGGAAACGTCCAAAAGGAAATCAAACCTGCAACGCGGCAAAATTAGCACAGCCGAACGGGTGACGGCCGCCCCCGACGTACAGCGCCCGGGTGAACCCTCCGAACGCGCCACGCAGGGGTCACAATGAGTGGATGCCGGTTCCCCGTCCGCCCGCGCCGTGGCTCATCCGGCCGGTGAAGCTGCCCGCGACCACTCCCCCGCCGCTCGACGGGGTGTGGACCGCCAACGACACCCGCCTCGACGAGGTCGAACTGCTTGACCTTCCGTACGGGCACGGGCCGGAGGACGTGGTGGTCGGGCCGGACGGCCACATCTATTCCGGGACCGAGGACGGCAACCTGTGGCGCTGGCCGCCGGACGCGCACCCGGGCGCCGTACCGGATCTGGTCGTGAACACCGGCGGGCGGCCGCTGGGCATCGAGATCGATCCGCGCGACGGCAGCCTCATCGTGTGCGACGCCTACCGCGGGCTGCTGCGGGTGACCGGCGACGGCGCGATCACCGACCTGGCGCACCGGGTCGGCGGCAAGCGGATCATGTTGTGCAACAACGCGGCCGTGGCGCGAGACGGCACGATCTACTTCAGCGACAGCTCGAACCGGTTCCCGGTGTCGCACTGGCGGCGCGATCTGCTCGAGCACCGGCCCAACGGGCGGGTGCTGGTCTACGACCCGTCGTCGGGTGACGTCGACGTGGTGGCCGAGGGCTTCTACTTCCCCAACGGCGTGGCGCTCACGCCGGAGGAAGACGCTCTGCTCCTGTGCGAAACCGTGTCGCACCGGCTCGTGCGGTTGTCTCTGCCGTCTGGTGGCGTACGGGAAATGGGTGATCTGCCGGCGTATCCCGACAACATGTCGTCGGCCGGGGACGGCACGTACTGGATCGCGCTGGCCAGCCCGCGGGTGGAGCTGGCCGAGAAGCTGTTGCCGCATCCGGTGGTGCGCCGGATCGCCGCGGTGCTGCCGACGCGCTGGCAGCCGCAGCCGTTGCCCTATGTGATCGCGGCCGAGGTCGACGGGGACGGGAACGTGTTGCGGGCTCTGCACGGGCCGGCCGGGCGTTACGTGATGGCGACCGGGGTGCGCCGGCACGGGGACACGTTGTGGCTGGGCAGCCTGGAGGAGAAGGCGATCGCGCGGGTGTCACTGGCCTGAGGTCCGAGGTCCCGGCGGAGTGGTGAATGCCCACCACCCCGCCGGGACGGTCTCGGACGAGAGCGCTCTCACCGTACTGAAGTTCGATGACGGTGAATACGCGGTGTTCGGGAAGCATCCGGCGGCGGACGGGCAAAATAGGGTGCAACCTTGATCGCCGGTGCCGCGTGTAGTCGCCATGACCACCACCGCCACGGAGGGTCCTCCGAGAGGGGCGCCGCCAGAGATGCCGGCCGACTTCGACGCGGTCTACGCCGCCCAGTACGGCGACCTGACCGTGCAGTTGTACGCCTATTTCGGCGACCGTCAGGAGGCTCAGGACGTCGTCCAGGAGGCGTTCTGCCGGGCGTTGCGCCGCTGGTCGAAGGTGTCCCGCTATGACGACCCGGTGGCCTGGGTGCGGCGGGTCGCGTGGAACCTGGCGGTCAGCCGCTGGCGGCGGTCCCGCACCGCGCTGACGTTCCTGCGTCGGCAACGCCCGCACGAGCCGCACGTCGAGGGCCCGGACACGCTGCGCATCGAACTGGTCGAGGCGCTGGCCACGCTGCCGCCGAACCAGCGCCGGGCGGTGGTCCTGCACTACCTGGGCGACATGAGCATCGCCGAGATCGCCGAGCGGGAGAACGTCGCCGTCGGCACCGTCAAGTCCTGGCTGCACCGCGGTCGTACCGCCCTGGCCGTGCAGCTGAACCACCCGGAGGCCCGTCGTGTCTGACCCGCTGACCCCGCTCTTCGACGACCTGCGGCGCCGCACCCTGCCCCAGGTCCAGCCGCCCGGCACCGAGGCCGCCCGCCGCACCGTGCACCGCCGGGTCACCGTGCAGGCCGCCACGCTGGCCGCTGTCGTGATGGTGGCCGGTGGTTCCTACATCGTCGCCCAGCGCGACGCCACGCCGTACACCATGGAGGTGGTGGCGTCGGCCTCCCCGAGCACCGATCTGTGGCGGGGCCGCGCGGACAAGGCCGAGATCGCCGCCGCTCTGGTCCCGGGGTTCACCCACAGCGACATCATGGGCGAGTTTCCCCAGGACGTCGGGATGGCGGCCGACGCGGGCCGCTATCGGCTGCGGGTGGGCTGTTCCGGGCCGGCGCCGCTGCCGCTCACCATCATGATCAACGGCACCGTCGACCGGCAGGAAACGATCGTCTGCACCGATGCCGGCAGCGCGCGCGAATTCGAGCTCAACGTGCTGTCCGGCGGTTCGGTGCGGGTCATCTTCGGAAATCAGGGGCAGTTCGCCGCGTACGCGCTGAAACTCAGCCGGATATGACCCGCCCCCGGCTGGCCGTGATCGACGGCCTCCGGCTGCTGGCTGCCCTCGCCGTCCTCGCGTTCCACTACACCGTGGCGTGGCGGATCGACGGCACCCGGCTGCCCGAGTACTTCCTGCCCAGCACGGTGCATTTCACCGTCTACGGCTTCCTCGGCGTCGAGTTGTTCTTTCTGATCAGCGGCTTCGTGATCGGCATGAGCGCGTGGGGCCGCACGCTCGGGCAGTTCTTCGTCTCTCGGGTGAGCCGGCTCTTCCCCGCCTACTGGGCCGCGGTCGTACTCACCGGGGTGGTCGCCATGGCGTACCCGCACACCGGCGACGACCGCCCCTCCCTGCTCGACCTCGCGGTCAACCTGACCATGCTGCAGCAACCGCTCGGGCACGACCCGATCGACGGCGTCTACTGGACGCTGCTGGTCGAGCTGAAGTTCTACCTGATCATGGCGCTGGTGGTGGCCCGCGGCCTGACCTACCGCCGGGCCGTGCTGCTGTGCGCGGTGTGGATGACGGTCGCCGTGCTCGTGCCGTCGCTGCACGTCCCGGCCCTGAACGTGCTGACGATCAGCGACTACGCGCCGTACTTCATCGGCGGGATCGCCCTGCACCTGATCCACCGCTTCGGGCCGTCACGACTGCTGTTCGGCATCGCCGGCTTCGCCTGGCTGGTGTGCCTGGCCCGGGTCGACGACCGGATGAACGAGGTCAACTCCGGCTTCCCGGTGCCGGCGTGGCCCGGGCATCTGATCGTGACGGTGTCGTTCGCGGTGCTGCTGGTGGTCGCGCTCGGCTGGACCGATCGCATCCAGTGGCGGTGGCTGGGGGTCGCGGGTGTGCTGACCTATCCGCTCTACCTGCTGCATTCGCGGCTCGGGCACACTGCCATCCGGGCCGCGTACGAGCACAGCACGGTTCCGGTCTGGGTCACGATCGCCGCGACGACCGTGGTGATGCTGGGCGTGGCCTGGCTGATCCACCGCTGGGTCGAGCGGCCGCTGAGCCGCTGGATGCGCACCATTTCCGTTTCTGCGGAGCCGGCTCCGGCCCCGGCGCCACCCGCTCCGCCCCCGGCGCCACCCGCTCCGCCCCCGGCGCCACCCGCTCCGGTCCCGCGTTCGCCGGCTCAGCGGGTTAGCCTCGGGCGGTGAGCTTTGCCCGGCGCGCACCGCTGACGACCAAGGTCCGCGCGGTCTCCGACGTGACCCCGCACATGCGTCAGATCGAACTGGTCGGCCCGGAACTGCGCCGCCTCCGCTGCCGTCCCGGCGCTCATGTGGTGGTGCACTGTCCCGAGCGCCGCGTCTACTCGCTGTGGCGGCACGACCCCGGCGTGGCCTCGATGACCTTGCGGGTGGCCGTGCACGACACCGGCGGCCCCGGCTGCACGTGGGCCCTCGGCGTCCAGGTCGGCGATCGGGTCACCGTCGAACCACCCCGCAGCAAGATCACGCTCGCTGATGCCGCGCCGTTCCACCTCTTCATCGGCGACGAGACGGGCGCCGTGCCTCTGCTCGCGATGCGCGCCGCGATGAGCAAGAGCCTTCCCGCGTACGGCGTATTCGAGTCCCCGACCGCAGCCGACGACGTGCCCGGATTCGGCGCGTTCGATCCGTTCCCGTGGGTGCATCGCGGCAGCGCCCCGGCCGTCGCGTCGGCGGTGCTGCTGCGGGCCGTCCAGGATCTGGAGTTGCCCGCCCGGCCCGGCACCGCCTACGTGGCCGGTGAGAGCAGCACGTGCCGCCTGATCCAGCGCCATCTCATCGAGCAGCGCGGCTGGCCCCGGACCGCCGTGCTGGTGCAGCCGCAGTGGGCGCCCGACCGTCCCGGCTTCGGGGCCGGGCGCACCGACAACTGATACGGTTCAGCTGCCCGCGTACGGGGAAAGCATGGATCCATGTCGATGGAACGTGCGGACCTCCTGCGTTGCCCGGCCCGCGTCACGCTCGACGCGGCTCAGATGGCCTTCTTCGACGGGCTCCCGACCGAGGCGCCCAGCGTGCAGTCGGAGCTGGGGTGCGAGCTCGAACGCGGTCACGAGGGTTCCCATGCGGCGCTCGGCCAGCAGGTCGAGGCGACCATGTGGTGGGTTCAGTGGACGCTGAGCGCCTCCGAGATCAACCCGTACACGTGGTGCCCCGGCTGCAGCCTGTTCGACGGGCACTCCGGTGACCACTCTCCGGCCCTGGCTGGACCCACTTCTCCTGCGGCGGGAGACTGAATCGGTTCAGGTCAGCTCGAGCAGACGGTCGTCACGGATCTGCTCCACCACCGCGAGGGCCATCGTCCGCCCCCAGTCGCGGCGCACATAGCCGTGCAACGCGACGTCCACACTCACCCGCAGCCGCTCGGCGATGTCGGCCAGGCGCTCGCGGACCTCCTCCTCGACGGCGGCGCGTTCGACCCGCATTCCGTGGCGGTGCATCGTGGCCACGAACTCGTCCACGAGATCCTCGACAGTGGTTCCGGTGTCCATGATCAGAGTGTGGGCCCCGGTGATCGTCTTCGCGTGGCGCCACCACCCGTGATCACATTCTCAGCCGACCGGGGTCGGCCGGACGGCCCGCCCTGATCGGCCGGACGGATCAGCCGATCGGCCCGCCTGGTCGTGCCGTGGTCCACCCGCCATCGGCTGCGGCCTGTGACCGGCACTCGGCCGGCTCGTGGGTGGCCCGGCCGACCAGGGCGGCGTCCTGCAGAGATGCAATTGTCTCGTGAGCACGGTAGACAGCCCGCGACGGGATCGTGGCCTTGATGGCGGAGGTGGCGGCGACCACGTGGCACCTGCGTCCGGCCGGCGACGGCGCAGCGGTAGCGACGGCACCCACCGGCAGCCCCACTCCGGCCGCACCGGCGCCCTCGACGCGGCCCTCCGGACCGGTCACGCCCGCCGCCACCGGACGGACCGTCGCGGCACCACGGCCGCACGCCCCCACGTCCGCTGTATCGCGACGGTCCATGCCGGGCGCCACGGCCGAGCACGGCTCCGACGACCACCGGCGGGCCGCCGACCGCGATCGCCACCCCGACGGCACCTCCGCCACCGCCGGCGCCGCACGCTGTCCCCGAACGCGGGCTCCGTACGAGCGACCTGCCCGGCCGACAGCACCGCACAGATCCTCTTCTGGACTGCAACCAAGCCGCCGGCCCGTCCCCTTCGGTGTCGTGCCGGCACGGCAACGAGCAGGTCGTCATGACGGTCACCTGCACCGGCGGTGTGCCGTCGGCCAGTTCGAGCCCCCAAAGCCTGCTTCATGACTGGGGTGGGAGTGAGGCGGGATCTGAGCCCCTCCGCAGCCCCGCCTCAGTCATGAAACAGGCCTTGGGGTGTGTGGTTGACGCGGAAGATGTTCTCCGGGTCGACCACCTGCTTCAGCCGCACCAGGCGCTGACAGGCGTCGGGCTCGAACGCGTCGCGGACCCAGGCCGGATCGGCGCCGACGCCCAGGAAATTGAGGACGGTGCCACGATCGCCGTCGCCGAAGGCCGAGCGGACGCCGGAGTGTGTGGCGCGATCGCGCGGCGCCGAGCCGAGCTCGGGCACCGATCCGAGGTAGACCGTGAACTCCGCATCCCGCCCACGGACCACATTGGGCCGGGCCGGCCGATCGCCATAGGCACCACCGTGGTGGCGCAGTTCGACCACCATCGCGTGCTCGTGGGCGGCCCCGACGAGTGCCTCGACACCGGCCGACCCCATCGAGCCGACGAAGAACCCCGACTCGAACACCCGATACGGGCCGGTCGGATCGTTGTGCACCTGGGCGATGTCCGCGTACGGCATCATCCGCACCGTGTCCATGAGGATCGGCGCCACGGACCGCATATGTCCGAGCAGTCGAGCCCCCTCGGCCGTGTCCCCGAAATGCGCGAACCGCAGATGGGCCACCGATCGGCCGCGCAGTGCCGGCGGAACGCCGTCGACATCGGGGAACGTCGCCAGCAGCAGCGAGGTGGACGTCTCCCGCGGGTTGCCGGATGTCCAGCCCACATACCGGGTCATCACCTCAGCGGCCGCCGCACCGTCGAAGACGAGACCACCGCCGAGGAAGTCCGCGATCGGAAAGAGCTCGACCT
Organism: Paractinoplanes bogorensis; assembly: GCF_018829635.1. GTDB lineage: Bacteria > Actinomycetota > Actinomycetes > Mycobacteriales > Micromonosporaceae > Actinoplanes > Actinoplanes bogorensis. The sequence goes on along the minus strand of NZ_JAHKKG010000008.1, from coordinate 146,256 downwards.
CCAGGTCAGTGACAATGCCAAGAAGGCCCTTGCTCCCGCGTACGACGGAGAACAGCTCGTCCTCCGGCCCGACCTCGCGCAGCACTCCGTCACCGCTGACCATGCGCAGGCGCCGGACGTGGTCGGCGCCGTACCCGTGCATCCGGCCGAGCGGCCCCACCCCGCCGCCGAGCGTGAACCCCGTCGTGCCGACCGTCGGGCTGGACCCGTGCAACGGCGCCAAGCCGTGCGGAACCGTCGCCGCGAGCACGTCACCCCCTCGGGCCCCGGCGCAGATGCGGGCGCGCCGCGCCGAAATGTCGACCTCGACGCGGTTGAGGTGCCGGGTGACGACGAGGACGCCGTCGCTCGCGACCGACATGCCGTGTCCGGTCGCCTGGACGCCGACCGACTCGCCCCGCGACTTCGCCAGGGCTACGGCGCTCGCCACGTCGGCGGCGCTGTGGGCGCTGACGACCGTGCTCGGCCGGTGCGTGAGGGATTGATTGTCGGTCGCCAACTCGGCGTCGAAGCCGTCGTCGCCCGGATGCAGGACGCTCATCTATCGGACCCCCCGCCGGTCAGCCCGATCGCGGCGATCGAGCCCATCAGAACCACGAGCAGGACCCGCTCGATCAGGCCGGCCACCCCCACGTTGTTTCCCGCGTCGACGGCGTTGAAGGTGGCCATGTAACCGGCCACCCCGGCGAGCGTGGCCGGACCGGCGAACCACAGCCAGCCCGCCAACCGCCGGTGCACGGTGCCGCGCAGGGCCCGGGCCGCCACGATGAAGCCAATTCCCGGAAGCACGGCCGCGAGCAGGAAACCCAAGGTGTGCAACAGGATCGACTCCAGGGTGAAGATTCCGCACATCGCCATCCCGGCACCGGACGCGCTCACCAGCCAACGGGCCCACATCACCGGCCTTCGATCGGCTCCCGGCCATCGGCTCATCGCGGTCCAGACGCCGGCGCTGACCAGGATGCCGCCGATCACGAAGGCCGCGTTCATCACCGGCGCCGTCGAGCCGAGTCCGAGCCCGCTGATCGGCTGGGCGATCGACGAGTAGGAGTCGACGGTGATGTCCCACATCCGGTAGCCGTCGCTGACGAACCCGAGCACGAACCAGGTGAGCGTGAAGGCTGCCGCGCCGACCACGGCCGGCAGTCCTCCGTAGGTACGCTGAGCTGTCGTTTCCACGGTCTCTCCCCCGTACAGTAACTCTCGGTTTTAGAGTCTCTCGCTTTTAGAGAAAGTGTGCTCCGGTGTCGCAGGATGCGTCAACCCCCGATTCCCGTACGCAGCTGGACGAGGCCATGCGCTCGTTCATGGCCCGGGTCGTGTTGTTCCAGGACGCCGTCGCCCGGTCGGTCGGGCTCAACAGCACCGACCTGCAGACCGTCGGCCTGCTGATGAGCGAGGGCCCGGCCTCCCCCGGCGACCTCGCCGAGCGCATCGGCATCACCCAGGGCGGCGCGGTGACCAGCCTCATCGACCGCCTGGAAAAGGCCGGTTACGTCACCCGGCGCCGCGACGAGCAGGACCGCCGCCGCGTCCTGGTGGTGGCCGACGAGCAGAAGGTGATCGCCGACGTCGGCCACATCTACGGCCGCGTAGCCGACCGCTGGAACACCTACCTGTCCACGCTGACCGACGACGAGATCGCCGTCGGCGCGCGAATCCTGGCCGCCGCCGCCGAGGTCAACCGCGAGGAGATCGAGCGCCTGAGACGGGAGCGTTGACGGAGGTCTCTGAAGTGTTCATGGAAAGGCAACGATCGGGTGTTGTCGTCGGGGTCCCGTGTTGGTTATGGTGCGGCGGCATTTTCACAGTGATCTAGAAACGGAATCGATATGACCGCTACCACCGCTGCGACCGGCCAGAAGTCCTGGATCGTCGCGCTGCTGCTCTGCTTCTTCGTCGGCGTGCTCGGCGTGCACCGGTTCTACACCGGCAAGGTCGGCACCGGCATCCTCATGCTGGTCACCCTCGGCGGGTTCGGCGTCTGGACGCTGATCGACTTCATCATGATCGCGGTCGGCAGCTTCAAGGACAAGCAGGGCCTCGCCCTCGCCCGCTGAACCACTTCAGTCCGGGCGGTTGCGGCCGCGGCAGTCGTCCATTGAGGATGACGGTGTGAACTCCGATGTGCCGCACACCGCCCGGATCTGGAACTACTGGCTGGGCGGCAAGGACAACTTCGCCGCCGATCGGGCGGTCGGGGATCAGGTGCAGCGCTTCCTGCCCGACATCGTCGCCTCCGCCCGCGCCGATCGGGGCTTTCTCCAGCGAGCCGTACGCCACCTCGTGTCCGACGCCGGCATCCGCCAGTTCCTCGACATCGGCTCCGGCCTGCCCACGGCGCACAACACGCACGAGGTCGCGCAGAGCATCGCGCCGGAGTCCCGGATCGTCTACGCCGACAACGATCCGCTGGTGCTGGCCCACGCCCGGGTCCTGCTGCACAGCAGCGCCGAAGGGGCCACCGACTACATCGCCGCCGACGCGCGCGACACGGCCGCCATCGTCGGGCAGGCGCGCGAAACGCTCAACTTCGAGCAACCCGTCGCCGTACTGCTGCTCGGGGTGCTCAACTTCATCTCGGACGACCTGGAGGCGTACGAAATCGTCTCGGGTCTGATGGCCTCGGTGCCGTCCGGCAGTTATCTGGCGATCGCGCATCCGACGCTCGAGATCCGGCCCGAGGAGTCGGCGGCCGCGGCCCGGCAGTGGAACGCGACCGCCACTCCCCCGATCACGTTGCGCCGCAAGGATCAGATGCTGCACTGGTTCGACGGCCTCGACCTGCTCGAGCCGGGCGTGGTGACCTGCACCAGGTGGCGTCCCGAGCCGGGCGACCCGGCCGCCGAGACCGATGTCTACCAGTTCGGCGGCCTGGCCCGGAAACCGTAGACCCCGCACCCTGCAACGTCCGTCCACATCGGCCGGAAACCGCCGTAACGAACATGGAGCGGCCCGGCACCGATGCGAATGTACGCCCCCGCGCGGCCGGCCAGCCGCGGCTCCAGGTCGCCGAGCAGCGCAGCCAGCTCCTGCTCGCCGTCCGGACACACGGTGACGAACTTGCCGCTGCCGCTCCGCTCGGCGTTCTTGCCGTTGCGCCGCCGCAAATCGTTGTTCGCCACCACTACGCGGACACGGTCGAGGACGGACGCGACCGGACAAAACAGACATCGAACCGACGGCACCCGGAATGTTCCACCGTGCGTGTCACCGTAGAGTTCGATCATGTCAACCGGAACCCTGCCGGAGCAGGTCGCGACCATGCTCCGCCTGCCCAACCCGGCCGTCATGGCCACCGTCGCCGCCGACGGGCGTCCCGTCTCCGTCGCCACCTGGTACCTCATCGAGGACGACGGCCGGATCCTGCTCAACCTCGACGCGACCCGCGCCCGGCTCAAGCACCTGCGCACCGACCCGCGCGTCGCGCTGACCGTGCTCGCACGCGACGACTGGTACACCCACGTGAGCCTGCAGGCCGTCGTCGACGAGATCACCGACGACTCCGGCCTGACCGACATCGACAGTCTGTCGACCGCTTACACCGGAAACCCGTACCCCAATCGGGAAAGCCCCCGCGTGAGCGTCCGCCTGACGATCGACCGCTGGCACGTGTGGGGCGCGCTCAAATCAGCCTGACCCATCCGGCGCGGCGGCACGTCCGGAGGGCGATCAAGTCAGCCTGACCGGATCCGGTGCCGCCGCGTTCGGGGGTGCGCTCGAATCAGCTTGCGCCCATCCCGCGCCGATACGCGTTGGAGCGTGCTCGAATCAGCTTCAGCCCACCCCACGGCGGGCACTTGCTGGGGCGCACTCAGGTCAGCTCGAGCCCATCCGGAGAAGCGCGTTGCCACCCAGCAACAGCAGGTCGGCGCCGGCCACCAGGGCCATGCTCAGGTGCAGCCGGCGCGCGGCCGTCTCCGGGTCGGGATCAAACATTCCCCGTACGGCGAACACCAGCGCCGCCCCCACCAAGGGAATCCCGCCGAGCAGCAGATAGCCCACCGAGCTCGGCGTGTGACCCCCGCTGACCAGCATCGCGACCATCACGGTGGGCACGATGCCGAACACCACCACGGCAATCCCGCCGTACCATCGCAGCGCCGTCATCGCTTCCCTTCCGTCGGCCGCCCGGCAGCTCTCCGCCCGGCCGCCCGTCGAATGGTAGCCGCGCCGCCTCAGCCGGCCGACGACCGCGCCGCCTCAGCCGCGCCGACCGGCCACGACGCTTCAGCCGGCCGACCGGCCGCGATGCCTCAGCCGCGCCGCTGCCTCAGCCGGAGGGCGGGTCGGGGGCCAGCGTTCCGTCGGGGGCGATGTGGCCGAAGATCTGTTCGACCAAGGTGCGTACGTGCGGGTCGTCGACGCTGTAGAACAGCTGGCGGCCCTCGCGGCGGGCGGTGATCATGCCGGCCAGGCGCAGCTTGCTCAGGTGCTGGCTCGTGGTCGGGACGCTCAGGCCGGCGCGGGCGGCCAGCGTGCTGACGTCGGCCGGCTCGTTCGTCATCAGCCAGACCAGGTGCAGCCGCGACGGGCTTCCGAGCAGCGCGAACGTGGCCGCGGCGGCATGCAGCTGCGGGCGGGTCGGCTCCGCTTCTACCGATGTCTCAGCGGCCACATCCCGAGCTTACGCAACGTCCCGGATTCGATAGTTGCGCAGATGACAAAACGTCGGCTACGCTCGGACCAGTTCGAGGGGGAGTAGTCCTTCAAGTCCGGCCGTCGACATACTGAGCAACCGCTCCGGCGCCGGCACCCGCAGGGGTGGACGAGACCTTCGGCCAGTGACCCGTCCTGGCCGAAGCTTCCCAGCTTCCGGCCAACGATCCGACCGGAGCCCGCCTTGCTGCTCAAACCTCTCGGCCTGTGCGCGGTGCTGACCGCACCGGCGCTGATTCTGCGCGTCACGGACACCCACCCGTCCCCGCTGATCGGGCTGTTGCTGTTCGGCATGGCCGTGGTGGCGGCCTCTTTCCTGCTCGCCTGGGCGGCCGAAGCTGCGCGTGTGGACATCTCCGGACCGCTGGCGATCGCCATCCTGGCCGTGATCGCGGTGCTCCCCGAATACGCCGTCGACCTCTACTTCGCCTACACCGCGGGCAGCGATCCGACGTACGTGGCCTACGCGGCGGCGAACATGACAGGGTCGAACCGCCTGCTGCTGGGACTGGGCTGGTCGGTCGTGGTGCTCATCGCGCTCGTGGTGGCGTCGCGGCGCTCAGGTCGTACGGTGAAGGAACTTGTGCTCGAAACCGGCCACCGGGTCGAGCTCGGCTTCCTGGCGATCGCGTCGGTGGTGGCGTTCGTGGTGCCGCTGACCGGGCAGATCAGCATGATGCTCGGGTTCGCGCTGCTCGGGTTCTTCGTCTTCTACCTGTGGCGGGTGTCGCGGGCCGAGGCCGAGGAGCCCGAACTGGTCGGTCCGGCGGCGCGTCTGGGTGCGCTTCCGATGCGCGCACGCCGCACGATGGTGATCGGATTGTTCGTTTTCGCCGCCGCGGTCATCCTGGCGTCGGCCGAACCGTTCGCCGATTCGCTCATCGCGACCGGCCGCAGCTTCGGGTTCGACGAGTTCCTGCTGGTGCAGTGGCTGGCACCGCTGGCCTCGGAGGCGCCGGAGTTCATCGTGGCGATCCTGTTCGCGCTGCACGGGCGCGGCGCCGACGCCATCGGAACGCTCATTTCGAGCAAGGTGAACCAGTGGACGTTGCTGGTGGGGAGCCTTCCCATCGCGTACGCCCTGGGTGGCGGCGGAACGTCGCTGGTGCTCGACGGCCGGCAGGTCGAGGAGTTCCTGCTCACCGCGACCCAGACGCTGCTCGGGGTGGCGGCGTTGCTGGCGCTGCGCTTTCCGCGGTGGCTGGCGTTCACGCTGCTCGGATTGTTCGCGTTGCAGTTCGTGTTCCCCGGCCAGGAGGCGCGGTACGCCCTCAGCGCGGTCTACTTCGTGATCGCGGTGGCCGCCCTGATCCGCAACCGCCGACACATCCGGCCAACGTTGACGGCACCGTTCCGCGGCGCACCCGCCACCAAGCCCGAACTGGTCGACTCAGTCGCATAGCCGCCGAGCGCGCGAACCTCCACCAAACACGCGCCAACAGCCGTCGTCACGGCCGGCCGTTTGGCGCAGGGCAGCCGTATGGCGCGGAGCGGCCGTTCGTCACGGCCAGCCGTATGGCGGCGGAGCGGCCGTATAGCGCGGAGCGGCCGTTCGTCGCGGCCGGCCGTTCGTCGCGGCCGGCCGTTCGTCGCGGCCGGCCGTTCGTCGCGGCCGGCCGTTCGTCGCGGCCGGCCGTTCGTCGCGGCCGGCCGTTCGTCGCGGAGCGGCCGTCTAGCGCGGAGCGGCCCGTTGTCATTGTGCGGGGGCGTCCGCGGGCGGATGCGGGCGCCGGGCTCGCGGCCGGGGTGGCTCGTCCGGGGTGAAACGGGCGAGCGCCCGCGCGCAAAGGGCGATGAACAGCCATTGCGCGACGGCGACGAGCGGGCCGGCCAAGCGGGCGATCATCAGGACCGGCTTTGACCGCACGGTCACCTGAAACTGCACGATGTTGTCCGTGATGAACACGGTGAAGGTTTCGTCGCCCTCGAAAGTGTGTCCGGGCAGTGCGCGATAGTGCATGACCGTGCGGTCGGGCTCCTGCACGATCTCGCTCACTTCGCATGGTTCGGCCACTCGCAGGCGGCCGAAGCCCAGGTCCGACCGCATGTGCTGACCGACGAAGGCGGGCGGCGTGCCGGGCGCGACCCAGGCGTGAGCGCGGCGGTGCATCTCCCACGTGAGCAGGGCCTGCGAGGCCGCCTCGAAGCGTTCCCGGCCGGTGCCGACCCGGTGCTTCCAGGTGTGTTCGCGGAAGTGCCCGGACCACGCGACGAGCAGCGCGGTCAGGACGGCCGCGGCGTTGAGAACGCCGTGGGTGAGCACCATCCAGGTCAGGTTCAGGTGCGGGATGTCCACGACCTGGCCGCTCGCGTAGAGCAGGGCCAGACCCATGGTCAGCAGACTGAGGCCGAGCAGCAGACGGGCCGCCCGGCCGGTGCGCGAGGCGATCGCCAGCCACAGTCCGGCGCTGAGCACCCCGGCGCCGAGGAGTTCGATCAGGTCGCCGGTCTCGCCGCCGACCAGGAAGCCGAGACCGACGATCGCGACACCGGCCGGCGCGAGGTAGCGGTTGGCGTCGGTCTGCAGTGCGAGCAGCAGCATCGCGCCGAACCCGGCCACGTGGAAGTGCGCCGCGGTCAGACCGAGCACGCCCGGCGGGAAGCCGAGCAACGCATACCCGGCCCGCTCGGCCAGCAGCCCGGCCGCGGCCACCGGCAGGCAGGCCGCCGCGAAGGCCAGCAGCTTGTCGCGGCGCAGCACGACCGGCACGGCGAGACAGCCGATCAGGTAGGGAACGCACAACAGCCCGGCCACCCACCCGCGCGGCACGATGAGCGAAACGACCGCCGGCACGGACATCAACGGCCACCATCGCGCAAGACGCGCACCCTGACCGAGCGCGCCCAGCCCGAGCGGCACGAACACCAGCACGCACATCGCGACGACAATGTGCAGCCCGACCCAGCCGGTCCCACTCAGCCGATCCATGACGCCCTCGCTTCTTGAACGCGTTCAACTGAACACGTTCAAGTTAGCATGAGCCGGAACGCGAGGCCATCCGGTTCAACTGCCCCATCCGTTCGTGTAATGGGCTGGATACGCTAAGTTGCCTACGTTCGCCTCGTGAGACGGGCGACGAGGATAGCGACCGGAGGCGTGGCGGGCATCGTGCTCGGCGTCCTGAGCATGCTGGCCACAGGCCCCGCTGGTCCGCCGCCGTCCGGCGCTCCGCCCGTCTGCTCGGGAACTCCGGAAACGACGGTGAACGCGACCGTCACCGTCGGCGAGGAGCGGGGCCTCGCCACCATCTCGGCTCAGGCCGACGCCTCCATGACCGGCATCAAGAACGTCGCGCCCCCGGCGATCGAACGATGCGTCTTCGCCAACGGAGGAATCCGCCCGAGCCTCGACGCCGACAAGGCGGGCAATCCCCCACCACAGTTGCCACTCTTCACCTACACGGCCGACCCGGCCACGGCGAAGCTGTCGAGCCGATGGGCCGCTACGCCGGTGGAGATCTCGGAAGCTGATCTCGGGCATGCCCGGCCGGCGAAGTCCGACCTGGTCGCCCGAACCGAGCGTGACTCCTTCGCGAACTCCTCGGCCTTCGCGGCGACGATGGACTGGCGCTCCCTGACTCTCGACATCGACCTCTGCCGGCATCCCACGCCGAGGTGGGGATGCGCGGCGGGGACCAAGGGCGAGATCCGGCTGACCGTCGCCGACAACGTGCGACCGCGAGGCACCGTTCTCGAAGCCGAGCCGCAGCCCACCACCATCGGCCATGACGACGCGAACGGGACCATGACCTTCGTCTGGCACTACGAGGACGTGCCGCCGCCGATCACCGCACGGCTGCCGCTGACTCGGACGGTCGCCGCCGCGACCCTCTTCCCGTCACGACCAGCCTCCAACGACGCCATCCCGGTCGCCGCCGGCGCTCTGGAGGTGAACTGGCCCGCGGTCATCATGGCCGGGTGGGATCTGCTTCTGGTGATCACACTCGCCTTCACCCTGATGTGGAGCCGACGCGCCACTGCTCTCGGCCTCGCGGCGGCCGCGGCGGCGGTCAGCCTCTCGGTCCGTCCGTACACCGACTGGGCGAACCAGCAGCTCCTGGGCGCCCCCGAAGTCCGGATGGCACTGGCCTGGTGCGTGATCGCCGGCGCACTCATCGTTGTCCGGGCCCGGCCTCCGGCTCCGCGTGAGTCGATCCGGCGCGATGTGGCCGGCGCTCTGCTGGCGCTGGCTCTGCTGACCGTGGCCACTCTGGTTCTGCGGCTCGGCCCGGTCGAGGGCCTTCTGCTGGTCGCCCTGACGGTCGGTGTCTGGGCAGCCGGCGGACTGCTCCGGGACGGAGTCCACGCTCTCCTCGTGCCGACCGCACCACCCACCGGGAACACCGGCCGGCTCGCCGAGCAGAGGCCCGGCGCCAACGTGCTCGCGGTCTTCGAGGTGGCGTTCGCGGTCGCGATCGGCGTCCTGATCGGCCACTCCCTCCAGCCGCAGCAGCCCCACCTGGAGACCGGGTCGGTCGGCTTCAGCGTCGGGTGGGTACTCCTCAGCGCCGTACCGGTGCTGGTCGCGATCTGCCTCGTGCAGGAGCTGGCCCGGCGGGGAAAGCAGAAGACGGCCGAGCCGGGAACGGTATTGGTGCCACCCGGCCGGAGTGATCTGATCATGCTCGCTCTGCTGTTCGCAGCGGTCGCCGATCTCCCGGACGTCTCGTGGATCGGCCTGCCGCTCTCGGCCTGGATTCTCGCGTTCATCGCCGCCCGCTTCGTCTTCCTGGATCTGCACGACCGGCATCTTCGCGGCCGGCGACGATCAGGCGAGGGTGCGGACGCGGGCGCGGGCGTGAAGCCTCTGACCTATGCCGATCCGGCGCTCCTGCTGCGCCGTTCGATCGCGCAGGAACACCGACGATGGCGATGGTCGACGCTGGACGCGAAGGTGAGCGAGGGCGAGCAACGTCCCGAGCCACGCGAACCGGACCAGACCGACCTCGGACGGACGTTCCTGGAACAGGAACCGGCCGACGGGTGGTTCACCAAGGCTCGTACGTCCGCCGTCCTCGGCAGCCTCGTCGCTCTGCCGCTCCTGGCCTACTCCACCTGGACCATCGCACAGTCGATCTCCGACCGGCTCTACGCCAGCGGCATGCTGTACTTCGTCGTCGGCGTGGTGCTCCAGTTCGCGCACTGGGTCGGGCTCGCCGCCGTGTTCGGCGCCGTCTACCGATATCTGCCGACCCGCACCGGCGCCACCAAGGCGGCGTTCCTGGCCGGGGTCTGGTCGGTCGCCGCGCTGGCCGGGGAACTCCTCGACCGCTGGCTCGGCGGCGGCTCCGATCGACTCTGGCTGTTCACGACGCTGCAGATCTTCCTCTTCCTGGTCGTCGTCGGAGTGTTCACCGACCTCGACACCGTGCGGAGCGCGGGCGGAAGCTGGCGGCGCATCAACGAGCTTTATCGGATCCGTAGCCTGCGGCAGCAGGTCGCCTATGTCGGGCCACTTGTGCTCGCGGTGATCGGTCTGATCATTCAGGTGCAGGCCGGGGCCGGCGAGCAGGCCGCGGCCCAGTTCGTCGACGGGCTCAAGGCCGCTGTCGGTGGCTGACGTCGCCCGATGTTAGGTTCCCTGGATGTCTTCCGACGATGTCGCGCGCCGTTCCGCCGAGATCATGCTCGGGCGGGATGCGGCCAGCCGGGGCCTCGGCATCGCGCTGATGGATGTCGGGCCGGGGTGGGCGGTGCTGACCATGACGGTGCGGGAGGACATGGTCAACGGCTATGCGCTGTTGCACGGCGGGTTGCTCGCCTCGCTCGCCGATTCTGCGTTTGCGGTCGCGTGCAACACGTACGGGGAAGTGACTGTCGCGGCCGGATTCGACATCACGTTTCTGGAATCGGGGCGTGCCGGGGATGTCCTGCGCGCGCACGCCGTCGAGCGGGCCCGGCGTGGTCGATCCGGGCTCTACGACGTCACCGTGACCCGGCAGGACGATGTCGTGCTGGCCGAGTTCCGCGGGCGCAGTCGCTCGCTGGGCCGCCCCATCGCTTGAGGTTTCCGGCGATATGAGTGGGGCGGCGAGTTCACGAACCGGGCCGGCCACAGCCTCTTCTGGGTGAGGCGGCCACACAGGTGCGCCCCTACTGCGAGAGGCGAACCATGAGCGGCAGCCGGCCCGGTCAACCACGACGATCCCTGACCCGACCTCGGCACGACCGCTCGTCATGGTCCGCCGGCAGCGTGGCCACCGTGATCAATGCGACCCTAGCGGGCGTCGGTGGTGTCTTCGTCCTCACCACATCTGTGCCGGTCACGGCTATCGCCGCGGGGGCCGCGGCACTTCTGGCCATCGTGATCGTCCTGGCCTACCGCTGACGGCCGGCTTACTGCGCCCTACAACCGTCGGGCATCCGACACATAACGCCAGGTGTATCGATAATTCCGGCGAATACCTCACGCGCCGACGATTTGCGGACCTCTACTGAGTGACGACCGGAGTCGACGATGACCAGCGGAAGCAGGTACCCATGGAACACCCCTCGGCGGAGCCCGGGAATTCCGGTGGTTCGCCCGTGGTCACGCTCGCCGATCCGGCTGAGCGGCTGCCGTCCGATGCAGAGTTCGATCCGTTCTTCGACCGGGTCTATCCCGAGCTGGTCAAGTACGGCGCGTTCGTCTGGGGCAACGTCTCCGACGCCGAGGAGGCGGCCGCCGACTCGATGGACTACCTGTACCGCCACTGGTACAGCATCGACCGGCGGGAGGCGTACGCGAAGACCATGGTTGTCCGCGCGATCGGCCGCCGGCGCAAGACCGCGGCCCGGCACGCCGATCAGCTGAACCAGGCGGGACCGGCCGATCCGTTCGCCGACCGCAACGACGGTGCGGCGGTCACCGAATGCGTGCAACGCCAATGGATAACCGAGATCCTGCAGACGTTGCCGCCGGCGCAACGAGCCGTGATGGCCGGTTACTTCGACCAGGTGCCGATCGCGGACATCGCCGCTGCGGTCGGGAAGACCGAGGCCGCCGTACGGAAGAACCTGCAGCTCGCTCGTTTGCGGCTGCAACGCGAACTCGAGCGACAACGGGCGCTCGACCGGCCCGGGCCCGAAGCGGGCGACGCGCCGCGTCCCACGTGCGACACCACACCGATGCCCGGGGAGGAGACACCGTGAGCCAGTTCGATGACCGCGAAACGGGCGGGGACGCCGGCCCCGCCGCCATGCTGTGCCGCAATCTCGAACTCGCCGGGACCATCGTCGACGCCCGGCTGGCCGGGGGCGAGCTCGAGCGGCGCCGCGAGCACCTCAAGCAGGCCGCCCGCCGGAAGAGCGCGCCGCCGACGGCCCGCATCGACCTCGGCGCCCTGTCGGACTGGCCGCCGGCGTCCGGCTCAGGCTTCGCCCCGCCTCCTCCGCTCGCTGTGCCGTTCGGACGCGGGCACGATGACGATCTGAACCTGAGCCGGGCGGCCGCGACCGGTGTGCGGCCGGGCCATGTCGTCGCCGACGATCCGAACTCGAGCCGCGCAGCCGTGGCCCTGGCCTGCGAACAGGCCGAGGACATCGTGCACAACTGCCGGACCGCCCCCGCTGCCGGAACCGAGAGCAGCCTGGCGCCGCGGAGCTGGTTGACGCGGGCGCGACGGCCCCTCGAGCAGCAGTCGGACGAGCGGGCCGACCGGGTCGTGGCCCGGCGGCGGGCGCTGGTGCTCGTCGCGGTCATGATGCTGGGATTCGCCGGTACCGGCCTGGCCGTGGCCGAACAGCGGCGCGGCAACGAGGTGCGGGTGGCTCAGTCGCTGGACCAACAGACCCAGCTGACGAAGCAGGCGCTCAACGCGGAACTCACCCGATATGACGACACCCTCACCGATGTCGCCGTCACGGCCGGCGCCCAGGATCGGCTGACCGCCTCGAACTTCGGGACGTTCACGATGACGATCAACGAGGATCGGCTGCCCGCGGGGAGTGCGATCTCGTTCGTGGTCGCGGCCGACTCGGCGCAGATACCGCAGGTGCAGAAGCAATGGGGCACAACCCTGCGTCCGGCCGACGGGCTCAGTTCGCACCTGTTGCCGGTGGCGGGCGAGCCCATGTGGGGCGCTGCGACCGGGGGCTTCCTCGACTTCGCCGCCGAACCGGGCGTAGCCGAGTCGTTCGAGTTGTCCCGGACGACTGATGAGGTCGCCGCCAGCGCCCCTTACCTGCCTCGATGGGACCGGAGCCTCCCCGAAGAGATGTCGGTGGTTCTTTCCGCGCCCGTCTGGGCCCCGCCTTCGGACGGCGACAGCTTCCGCGGCTGGGTGGTGACCGAGCTGCGGATGAGCGACCTGGTGGATACCGCCGCCTCGGTCAGCGACGGCACCGTGAGCGTGGATCTGGGCGACATCACCGTCGTTTCCCCGGGCAGCACGCGGGGCAGCGCACGAACTCCCATGGGCGAGGGGTATCCGGCTCACGCCGAGGGCGATTCCCCGATCGGGGTGGCGAACGTGAACGCCGGTCAGCGCGAGTGGCAGCTGCGGCTGACTTCGACCGGGTTGCCGCGGACGGACGACGCGCCGCGGGAGGGTGTCGCCTGGCTGACCGGGTCGCTCATCACCGTGCTGATGGTGGCCCTGACGGCGAGCATGCCGCGCCCCGGACACCGGAACCGCCGACGCCACGAGCAGTCCGTTCGCGCTTATGGGCCGCGACCCGGAGACCGGCCGGCCCGGGATGGACAAACGGACGTCGCTTCCAGGATGAGTGTGGGTGCCCACCCCCGTTGACAGGCACCCGCTACTCAGTCGACGGCCTAAGGACCGCGAGTGTGACGCCGACGAGTCCTGTCGCGGTCATGCGAGCGGCGCACCGGACGTCCGTACGGCGATGTCACGCCGCCGCCGGGCGGGCGGGGTCGCGGCCCAGCAGCCGGAGGATCTCGTGCCACGCGTCGGCGCCGGCGGGAATCGGAAGGGCAGGGGCGAAGGCGGCGTTGGCGTCGAGGCGTTCGGGGCCGTCGGGCACGGCTCGGGCGATCGGCAGTGTCCGGGCCAGGGTCTCGGCGTCCGGTTCGAAGGGGAGGCCGAGCGAGTGGGCGACGTCCCAACCGTGGACGACGTAGTCGACCAGGTGGAATCCGACGGCGACCCGGCCGGGGACGGCCCGGTTGAACTCGGCCAGCCGGAACGGACGGTCCAACGACTCGACGGCAGCGAAGGCGGCGAGCACCTCGTCGGCCGCCGCCGCGTAACGCCGGACGATCTCCGCGGCCGGCACAACGGACGAGACGGCCGGCACGAGTGCGGCCGGGTCGGAGTCAAGGCCTGGGCCGCTCCCCCGCGCGGCGGCGGCGAACGAGTGGTGCTGGTCGGTCATGTGGTCGAGCAGGGCGGCCAGATCCCAGCCGGCGCACGGGGTCGGCCGGAGCAGGTCGGCCTCGGTGATGCCGCTGACCAGTTTCACGGTCTCGAGCACGGCGGCCCGGTCGAGGTCCCGCAGATCGGTGTCATTAGTAGGCATGCGCTTATCATCTACATGCGCTTACCAATAGTCAAGCGTCTGACGGCGGCGCCAAGACCGGGCCGGGCGGACGGAGGTGGTAGGAGTAGACGTCGTGGATGAGGCTGCGGACGGGCGCGAGGATCTCGGGGCGATGGTGTTTCGGCTCGGGCGACGGCTGCTCGCCCTGGAACAGCCGATCCTCGAGCGCCACGACGTGGCCATGTGGGCCTATGCGGTGCTGACCGCGCTCTGTGAGGGGCCGATGCGCACGCAGGCGGCGCTGGCGGCCGGGATCGGGGCGGACAAGACGCGCCTGATCCCGGTGCTCGACGAGTTGCAGCGGCGCGGCCTCATCGAACGCGAACCCGACCCGGCCGACCGCCGGGTGCGACTGCTCGGGCTCACCGACGCCGGGCGGCGCAAGCAGCGGGCGATCCAGGACGAGATCCGCGCGGGTGAGAACGAGTTGCTGAGCGGATTCGCACCGGAGGACCGGGACGCGTTCCTGCGCCTGCTGACCCGGCTGAGCGCGCGCTGACGAACGCTGACGAACCCCGGCGGGCACTCCCGAACGCAAGCGCGCCGACAAACCCCGGCGCGCACTCCCGAACGCCCGAGCGAAGCGGATCGGGCTAGGAGGAGCGGGTGGCCAGCGACTCCCGCAGACCACTGGCCCGGGCGATCGGCCGGGTGACAGCGGCACGCACCGCCTCCTCCGAGCCGACGATGCGCAGCGCGGACCGGGCCCGTGTCACGGCCGTGTAGAGCAACTCCCGCGTCAGCAGCGGCGAGGTGGCCGGCGGCAGCACCAGCGACACCCGGTCGAACTGGCTGCCCTGGCTCCGGTGGACGGTCATCGCGTACAGAGCCTGGGCCTCGGACAGGCGCGACGGCGGGATCAGCACGGTGTCACCGCCGCGCGCGAAGGCCGCCCGCGGCCCGTCGGCGGTCTGCACGACCACGCCGGTGTCGCCGTTGTACAGGTTGTTGTCGTAGTCGTTGGCGGTGATCAGCAGCGGCCGCCCGACGGACTGGTCGGTCAGCCGGTCGGCCGGTAGCCAGCGTTCGATCTCGGTCGTCCAACGGGTCACCCCGTACGGCCCGTGGCGGTGCGCGCAGAGCAGCCGGTGCGCGTCCAGCGCGCGCAGTGCGGCCTCGGCCTCACCGGACGCGGCCAGCGAAGCCACGTGTTCGAGCGCATTCAACACGTCGGCGCGCAGGTCGGGACAGTCGCCGGCAGCCGATTCGACGAACTGAACATCTTTGCTTCCCGTACGCAGGATGGCGACCACCGTTTCGTCGTCACCGGCCCGGATGGCGGCGGCCAGACGGGCGATGTCCCCGCCGAACCGCCAGATCCGGTCCAGCGTGACCACACCGTTGACGACGGTCTCCGGCTCGCCGACCGCCTGCAATGCCGACGCGAGGGCGGGTTCGGGACATCCGGCGGCGGCCACGATGTCACCCAGGACGGCGCCCGCCTCGACCGAGGCGAGCTGGTCGGGATCGCCGACCAGGACCAGGCGCGCGTCCGGGCGTACGGCCTCGATCAGGCGGGCCATCATGGTCAGCGACACCATCGACGTCTCGTCGACGACCACGACGTCGTACGGGAGACGGTGTGCCTTGTGATGTTTGAACCGGGTGCGCGTGCCGGGGCGACGGCCGAGCAGACGGTGCAGAGTCGAGGCGTGCAGGTCGGGCAGGCCGAGCCCGGTGACCGAACGGACCGCCTCTTCCAGTCGCGCGGCTGCTTTGCCGGTGGGGGCGGCGAGCGCGATCCGCGGCGGCGGGCCGGATTGCGCGCAGAGGACAGCCAACATGCGCGCGATAGTGGTCGTTTTGCCGGTACCCGGACCGCCGGCGAGCACGGTGACCCGGCGAAACGCGCACACCGCGGCGGCCAGGCGCTGCTTCTCGGAGCCGGGTTCGAAGAGGCGGTCGAGCTGTTCGCGCAACGCCGCCGGATCGACCGGGAACACTCCGGACGCGCGGTCCTGCAACTGCCGGCGGACCTGGTCCTCCTCCCGCCAGTAGCGGTCGAGGTAGAGCAGACCGTTGACCAGCCGCAGCGGCCGCCCGGACTCCCCAGCGGCGGCGACCACCGGACTGCGGGTGCAGGCCTCCCGCCACGCCTCGACCGCGGGCCAGGGCAGGGTGGTGACATCGACGCCCTCGTCGGCGGCGGTGCTGTGCCGGGCGCCGGACAGGTCGATGCACACCGAGCCCAGCCGAAGTGCGCGAACGGTCAGCGCGACGGCCAGGTGGACAGTTTCGTCCGGCTCGCCGCCGAGCAACGCCACCCGGCGCGCGATGTGCACGTCGGCCAGGGTCAGCACGCCGGCGTCGTTGAAGTCGGCGAGCAGTCCGGTGGCGTGCAGTGCGCGTTCGATCAGAACGGTCACGGGCGGCCTCCGTCAGGCGAGCGAGGTGAGCGAGGTGAGCGATGGTGAGCGATGGTGAGCGACATGGACGGTCGGGAAGCGGTCATCGGAGGGATCCGTCGAGCAGGTCGGACAGGTCCTCGATCAGGGCGGCGGGCGGGCTCCAGCTGAAGACCCCGGTGGACGGGGTGGACGGGCCGCACATGCCGCGCAGGAACAGGTAGAGGACGCCGCCCAGGTGCTGTGCGGGGTCGTATCCGGGCTGGCGCCAGCGCAGGTAGCGGTGCAGAGCCACGCTGTAGAGCAGTGCCTGCAGCGGATAGTTGGCGGCGATCATGGCCTGGTTCAGCGCCTCGGGCCGGTAGTGGTGCGAGGTGAGCGGGCCGTCGAAGTCGCCCAGCCAGTTGGACTTGTAGTCGGCGACCACGTAGCGCGGGCCGGGCAGCCGCAGCACGAGGTCGATGCTGCCGGTGAGGTAGCCGCGCAACGGCTGCGCGCCGAGCCCGGGTGAGCGCAACTGATCGGCGTACGGGGTCATCGGATCGGCCGGATCCAGATGCCGCGCCAGACAGTCACCGACAGCACTCAAGGTCGCGGAATCCGAAGCGAACGCGGAACCCGAACCGAACGGGGAACCCGAAGCGGGCGCGGATTCCGAGGTGGGCGCGGCCCGGTCGCCGCCGTGCAGGGGGAGTTCGAAATCGAGTTCGTCGAGCCGATCCGCCCGGACGAAATCGGCCAGTCGGCGACCGTCGGCCAGCGGGCCCAGCGACGTCTGCAGAGCGGGCACCAACGCGGACGCCAGCTCGGCCGGCGCCGAGGCGGGGATGCACGCCGCGAGCTCGGCCGCCAGGTCCGGAGCGGCGAAGTCACAGGCCTCCAGCACCGAGTGGACCAGCGTGCCGAACGCGGCCCCGGTCGGCAGTCCGGCCATCGGCGACGGCAGGCCACCCTCGGCCGAGGAGAAGGCAGCCGTGGGGGACTCGTCAAAAAGTGGCGTCTCGCTCGCCACCCCCGGTTCGTCGTGCAGGCCGGCGGTCAGCCGCGAGTACGACGTCCGCCGCCATCCCAGATCGAGCCACCGTGTGAAGGACGCCGCGCTCAGCACGGGCCGCTCCCCCAGCGGCGGCGACCAGGCCACCGCCGGCGCCGGCGACACGACCTCGACGGCGAATGACGGCAGCGCCTGCAACTGGGAAAGGGCAACAGCGTCCGACGGTACGTCGTACTCGGCCGACGGGTTCTCGGCCTCGGCGGGCCGCCCGAACAGGAACCGGTGCAGCGCCGACGCCCGGGTGTTGGCCGTCGGCGCCCACCACGCGACCACCTGGCTGGCCGCCCGGGTCAGCGCCACATACATCAGCCGCAGATCCTCGCCGTCCTCCTCGGCCCGATGCCGCTGGGCCGCCGCGTTGAACCCCGGCGCACCCGGCCCGCCCACGTCCAGCACCCGCGCCCCGGTGTCGTCGTGCAGGCGCAGCAGGTCGGGGGTCGCAACGTGCCGGTCCCACCCGAACGGCAGGAACACCACCGGATACTCCAGGCCCTTGCTGGCGTGCACGGTGACGATCTGCACCGCGTCGGCGTCGGATTCGAGGCGGCGGCTGCGTTCCACGCCGGCGTCGTGCGGGGCGTCGTCGATGCGCCGGCGCAGCCATTCGGTCGTCGCGGTCAGGCCGAGCCCGCCCTCGACGGCCGCCGCGTGCAACGCCATCCCCACGTGCCGCAGGTCGGTCAGGTGCCGTTCGCCCGAGCGGCGGGCCAGCAGCCGGGCCGGCATCCCGGTCGCGGTGACCGCTTCGAGCAGCGCCGCCACGCCCCGGTTCACCACCAGGCGGGCCCAGTGCCGCAGGGTCGTGCCCAGCTCGTCCAGTTCAGCCTCGGTCGCGGTGGCCAGCCGGTCCGCGGGCCAGCCGACGATGCCGGTCAGCGCGGCCGCGGCGACCCGGGTGCCGCGGTGCGGCTGTTCGAGGCCTTCGAGCAGGGCCAGCCAGTCGAGCGCGGCCTCGGTGCCGAACACACTGCTGGTGCCGGTCTGCACGGCGGGCACCCCGGCTGCCGACAACGCCTGCTGCACCTGCGCACTCTGCCGGTGCGTACGCACGAGCACCGCCACGTCTCCGGGAGCAACGCTGCCGCCGGCCAGCAGAGCCGTGACCGAGGACGCCAGATCGGCGGTTATCGCGGCGCGCGCGTCGGCCGCCGACACCAGGCCCCACTTGTTGAGTGAGAACCCGGTCCGCGGCAGCACCCGCAACCGGAACGGCGGACCGGCCAGCCGCGCACCGGTGTGGGCCGCGGCCACCGGCCGTACGGTGATCCGCCCGTCGCCCAACGCGGACGTGCCGAACACCGTCTCGAACGCGGAGAGCACGCCCTGGTCGCTGCGCCAGTTGGTGCCCAACGTGGACTGGAAGACCGCCGAACCCGACGCGGACAGGTAACTGATCACGTCGGCGCCGCGGAACGCGTAGATGGCCTGTTTCGGGTCGCCGATCAGCACCAGCGTGGTGTGCCCGTGAAAGGCCGTGCGCACGAT
This sequence comes from Paractinoplanes bogorensis, assembly GCF_018829635.1. Taxonomy (GTDB): domain Bacteria; phylum Actinomycetota; class Actinomycetes; order Mycobacteriales; family Micromonosporaceae; genus Actinoplanes; species Actinoplanes bogorensis. Next base: position 127,230 of record NZ_JAHKKG010000008.1, on the reverse strand, counting down.
GTTCCACTGCACCGGGTCGGTGTCCTGGAACTCGTCGACCAGCACCACCGAGTAGCGCTCACGCAGCCGGCGACAGGCGGCCGGACCGCGCACCGGATCGTTCAGCGCACGGTCGAGCCCGGTGAGCATGTCGTCGAAACCGAACAACCGTCGCTCACGCTTGCGCCGGTCGACCTCGTGCCGGACGGCCGTGGCGAAGCGGTACCGGGTGCTGTCGGCGGGTTCCAGCCGGGCCTGGCTGTCGGTCACCGCCTGCCGGGCGATGTCCAGCGCCACCTCGCGGGTGAAGTCGGGCGCGGGTGCGTCCGGGCTGGCGTACTTGCGCACGTACAGGTCGTCGACCACCTCGGTGATCAGGTCTTCGAGGTCGTCGACGAACACCCCGTCGGGGTCGGTGTCGGCCGCGATGCCCAGGCTCGCCAGGGCCTGGTGGCAGAACTGGTGTGTGGTCGCGATGGTGGCGGCATCGAAGTCGGCCACCGCGACGGCCAACCGCCGGCGACGCCGCTCCACTTCCTCCGGCGGCGCGTCGGCCAGCAGTTCCACCACGGAGTCCCGGGAACCAGCACCGGCCAGCAGTTCCACCACGGAGTCCCGGGAACCAGCACCGGCCAGCAGTTCCACCACGGAATCCCGGGAACCAGCACCGGCCAGTCCTAGTTCCGCGCTGACCAGCCTTTCCCGTACGCGCTGCCGTAGCTCCGCCGTGGCCGCCCGCCCGAACGTCACGAGCAGCAGATCGCGCAACGTGGCACGCCCCTCGGCCACATACCGGGCCGCCAGCGCCGCGATGGTGAACGTCTTCCCGGTGCCCGCACTGGCTTCCAGCACCGTCGTGCCGGTCGGCAGCGGCCCCCGGACGTCGAAGGCGATCACAGCTGCTCCGTGCTCTCGGCCCGGCACAACGGCTCCCACACCCGCATCGCCAGCGTGTCGAAACGCGCGGGATCGCTCAGCAAACGCTCGAACGGCGCGTCCGCACCCCACACCAGCCGGTGCTCGGCCTCGTCGTGCTCACCACCGCTCGGGTATCGGGCCCATTCATTGCGAGCTTTCCCGTACGCCGCCTCGGGCGCACCGCCGTTCAGCCGGCACTTCGCGTAGGCGTGCGAGGTCCGGGCCGCCATCGGCAACGGCTCGCGCAGCCCTTCGTCGGCCAGCTCGACCAGCTCCCGCAGAAGCGATAGCGCGGCCGGCGCCGGGATCGGCCCGAACGTCGACTTCGACGGCCGCCCCTTGAAGCCCCGCCCGATCGCCACCGACCGCCACTCGGCCTCCGGCCGGCCCGCGCTCAGAGCGAGCAGGTTCAGCCACGCCCGCAACCGGTGCTTGGGCGCCACCTTCGAATAGGAGACCGCCGCGATCGTGTCCCCGTAGACATCGCCCACCGTGCCGACCAGCAGGCGCCCGCCCGGCAGTTCCACTGTCACGTCCACCGCCTCCGGTGTCCCGTCCACGTGGGTGCGGGCCGCCACCGCCACCGGCTGCACCTCGCCCGCGATCGCGTCCAGCAGCCGCGACCCGAGCGGTCCCGGCGGCACCGTGCCCCGCCGCCATTCGGCCTGGACGCACCGGTTGAGGTCGGTGCCCTCGAGCAACGCGCGCAGCAGCCGGTCCCCCACCGACCACTTCTCCAGGTGGTCGAGCTCCACCGGCAGCCCGTCGGCCGGGTCGCCGTCGTCGCCGAACAGCCCGACCCCGAGGCGGCGGCGCAGGAAAGCCTTGACCGGATGGGCCAGGAACGCCTGCAGGTCGGCCAGTTCCACGATGTCGCCGGGCAGCGGCGGCAACGGGTCGGTCAGGAACGGCGGCTCGGGCAACCGTTCCCCGGCCGCGGCCACCGCCCCGGCCAGCGAGGTCGGGTCGAAACTGAACGGTTCGCCGGTGAAGTTGCGCGCGTCGAACGGCTGCAACGGATGCCGGACGAGCACCTGATCGCGGACCGGCCGCCCGAGCGCGTCGAGCAACTCGTCCAGCGGCACGGCCGGCGGCCGAGGCGCGTTCGTCCGCTCGTCCGCGCCCGAATACAACAGCACCAGCGTGCCGGTCGCGGCCATCACCGCGTCCAGCAGCAGTTGCCGGTCCTCGCCGCGCGGATCCCGTTCGCCCACACACGGATCGCGGCCGAGCACGTCGTCCCCGTCGAGTCCGGCACCGCGCGGGAACACGCCGTCGTCGAGGCCGAGCACGCAGATCACCCGGTGCGGCACCGAGCGCATCGGCACCATCGTGCACATCGTCAGGTCGCCGGTGCGGAAGTTGGCCCGGGTCGGCCGGCCCTGCAACCGCCCGGCCAGCAGCGACCGCATGTCGGCCAGCCGGAGCACGGCCGTGGAGCCGGCCGCGGCCAGTTCGGCGAGCTCCGAGTCGAGCTGGGTGCGTTGCCAGGCCTCGGATTCCGGTACGGCGGTGAGGCCGTCGACCGCTTCCCCGATGGCGTCCAGCCAAGCGGGCAGAGAGTGCCCGTCACGAGAGGAGAAGCCCGACAGCACTGCGTCGAGCCGGTCTACCAGCTCGGCCAGCCGCCCGGCCAGGTCGACGTCGCCGGAGTCCATGTCGTCCAGCGGCAGCGCGGTGCCGAGCCAGTGCGGCTCCTCCTCGCTCATCGCCGCCCCGAGCAGGATCCGGTCGAGCCCGGCGGCCCACGTGTTCGAGCGGGCGGTCACCTGGAACCGGGCCCTGTGCTCGGGATCGAAGCCCCAGCGCACGCCCGACTCGACGACCAGTTCGCGCAGCCGGTCGAGATCGTCGTCGTCGAACCGGAACCGCCGCCGCACCGGCGCGGTCGCCGCCAGGTCGAGCACCTGGGCCGCGGTGACCCGCGCGTCGGCCAGGTCGAGCAGGTGGGCGACCACCCCGAACAGCGGGTTGAGCTGCCGCAGGGCCCGGTCGGCGAGCCGTACGCGGAGCTTGTGGGCCGGGTGGGCGGCGTCGGCCCCGAGCCCGAACGAGGCCGAGATGAGCGGCGCGAACGTCTCGATGTCGGGGCACATGACCAGGATGTCGCGCGGTTCCAGGGCCGGGTCGTCGCGGAGCAGCCCCAGGATCACCTCGCGGAGCACCTCGACCTGCCGGTCCGGGCCGTGACAGGAATGCACCTGCACGCTGGAGTCGGCCGGTCCGGGCGACTCCAGCGGAGCATCGGCGGCCAGCGAACGCTGCAGCCGGCCCAGCAGCGTGTCCGGCCATACGGTGCCGCCGTGATAGTGATCGCGCGCGGCGGGCAGGATCAGCTGCAACTCGCGCGCATCCCGGCCGAGCGAGGCCAGCAGCGGGTTCGCCGTCAGCTCGCGAGTCGGATCGGCCGAGCGAGACAACGGGACGGCCGAACGGGGCGGGCGAGAGGAAAGCGAGCCCGGCCTGGAGGCGTACGGGAGCAGATTTTCCCAGAGCACCGGCGACGGATGCGGCAGCCACAGATGGACCTCGCGCCCGGCCGCCAGCGCGTCGAGCAGAGCGGCATGCGCGGCGGGCAACCGGGTGAGGCCGAAGACGGACAATCGTGCGGGCAGCGACGAGATGCCCGGGTTGTCGCGGAGAGCCGCACACACCTCGGCCAGTCGCGCGGCCGGGCTCGGCACCGGCATGACCGCCACGAGCCGGTCCCACAACTCGGCCTGCCAGCGAAGATCCTCGGGAAAGCCGGCGGAGACCATGTAGGGCCGATGCCGCCCGTACGAGTCGAACAGCTCGGCGAGGTGCCGGGCCACCGCATAGCGCCGCCCGAGCCGGATCGGGTCGCCCTCGACAGCGCCCAGATAAGCCGCCAGAGGCCGGCACCACGACTCCCCCAGGCTCGCGTCGATGACGTCGAGCAGCGGCCACACCAGCCGGTCGGGGCGCCAGGAATCGGCGCCCGGCAGCCCGGCCTGTTCCAGCAGCCCGGGCAGCGACGGGAAGAGCACGTTGGCGCAGACCCCGTCCCCGGACGGGGAACGGCCCACGCCGAGCCGGTGCGACAGGCGCTGCGCCAGCCAGCGCTCGACGCCCTGGGACGGCACGCTGACGATCTCGGCCGCGAACGGGTCGTCCAGCGGCACGCGCACGACCTCGGCCAGCGCGTCGGCCAGCCGGTCGGTCCGCTCGGCGCGGTGCAGAAGCAACATGACGGGAACCAGGGTTGACGATCTCGGTTGCAAGGCGACCAAAATTCGCATTTCCGTCGCACCGGCCCGTTAGGCGGACTTACCGTGACGCGATGCTCCTGGTCGAACCGGCGCCGCGTATCGGCGAGGCGCAGCTCTGGTGGATCGCCGCGACCCTGGCCCGGCGACACCCGGGCCTGACCGTCGTGGAGGCGGTCCGCCCACCCGGCGCGGGCGACTGCCTGACGCTGCTGCGCGGCTCCGACGTGGTGGCCTCGCTCGAGATGAGCGGGCACCTGCACACCGGCGGCTGGGCCGGGCTGCCGATCACGCCCGCCTTCGACGCCCCGGACCCGATGCACATGGTCACGTTCGTCGAGAAGGCGGCCGGGCTGACGTCGCCCCGGAAGACCCCGGCCGCCACGCCGGGCACGCTCATGTACCGGGTCGCGGCGGCCCTGGTCGCGTTGACCGCCAACGACCGCGCACGTCTGCAGGTGCGCGCCGAGCTGTCCGACCTCACCGACGGCGTGGCCCAGGTACGCGGCGGCGTGCTGGACTTCGCGCCCGCCGCCGAACGGATCGCGACGATGGCGGACGAGGACGATCCGTTGGCCTGGGTCCAGCGGTTCTGGCACGTGGTGCGCGACGGCGAGACGGTCGCGCTGCTCGACACCGACGGCTACGCGTACGGCAAGGACCAGGCGTACTCGATGCCCGAGATCTACGCCGAGCACGACCGCAAGGTGCACGCCGTGCTGCACACGTGTTTCAGCGAATTCCTGAACTGAAGGATGGCGCGATGTTGCGGCAACCCCTGGTGACCGACGACCCGTTCTGGCGGGCCCGCACCGAGGACGGCAACGGCCGGATCATGGCCGGATCGAGCCTCGAGGACGTCGCGGCGTGGCGGGCGATGCGGCTCAGCGTGGATCTCACCGCGCAGCTCTACCACCGGATCGGGCTCTCCCCGGTGCCGCGGGGCGACGACCTGCTCACGTCGTTCGAGTTCCAGTCGGTGGACTGTGCGGTCGAGAACCCGTACGGGGGAAGGATCGAACCGCCGGAGGCCGATGTCGCCTCGTGGGCCCAGGTCGTGGAGCACCGGCTGGCCGACCTGCCCGCCGGTGGGGTGGGCCACGAGCGCTGCCGGCATGCGCAGGCCCAGGCCCAGGTGCCGCTGATGTGGCAGGTGGCGCTGATGCTGCGCACCGCCCGCGGGGTGCGGCCAGGCCCGTACGTGCGAGCCGTGCCCTACGCCAAGGTCGTGAAGCAGATCGGCGGGCCGGTGGCGATGGCCGACGCCTTCGACCGCGAGGGCACGTGGTTCCTGGTCCATTCCACCGAGACGTGCGCGCTCAGCCCGACCGGTGGCGCCTACTTCGACGACGGCTACATCGATCTGGCCGGGATGGCCCGGCACGGCTCGACCCCGGGCGAACTGGCCGCGGCGATCGAGGACCAGCTGGCCGAGGCGCCGGTGCAGCCGATGGCGGCGATCGCCTGGCGGGCCGGGATGGGTGCGCCCCCGATCGGCGCCGAGTACGGGATCCCGCCCTGGCTCCAGGCCTTCCAGGACGACGCGACGATCGCGCTGGCGGTGCCCTGGGGGGCCTCGCGGGAGCTGGTCGACGCGGCCCTCGGCATCGGGCTGGTGCAGGTCGAGGAGCGCGATCTGCACCTGATCCTGCCGGCCGGGATGGAGGCGGTCACCTGCCGCCGGGTCGCGTTCCTGGCGCCGCGGATCCGGGTCTGGATCCACGACGGGTTCCGGGTCACGCCGGCCCCGATCCCGGCCCGGGCCGAGGTCTTCGCCGCCGCCCGCGCCGACTCGTGGCGCCTCGACCGGGACGCCCGCCACACCATCCATCACCGCCGGCTCGGCCGGGTGCTGGGTGATCGGGCCGCGCGGTGGCGCTGGCTCGGGCAGTTCTCGCACGGCGGCGAGCCGGTCGATCTGGCCGTGGGACCGATGCTGCGGGTGGTCGTGGACGCCACCGAGCCGGACGTGATGACCGTGCCGCACGCGATCGATCACTGGATCTGGGCCCAGGCGAGCCTCGACGAGCTGCGCTCGGTGGTCGAGGATCTGCCGGTCGAGGAGCCGGTGATGCTGTCCTTCGTGGTCGGTGACCCGCGCGGCCAGGCCACCGTCAACCCGTGGACCGACGTGCAGCTGGAGATGCTGGCCGGCTGGCCGCTGCGGTCCGAGATGATCCGGGTCGACCGGTACGACAGCCCGGATCCCGCGATCGACGTCGAGCAGACGATGCCGTGGTCGACGTCGCCGGTGGTCGGCGAGCGCCCGTCACCGCGCTGGGCCGCCCGGATGCAGGCCGCGCTGACCAGCGCGGCCGGCGGCCCGTCGTGGCCGACGCCGGAGGCCCCGATCATCGAATCGGCCCGGCGGGCCCACGAGGACCTCAAGGCGCGCGGGTTCCAGCCCGCCACCCGCCGCGTGACCTCGATGCCGGCGTTCGCGATCAACCTGTTCGGCCCGCTCACGCCGGACGGGGTGGCGGCGATCTTCGAGGCGCAGGGGATGCCGGTGCTGCGGGCCGAGGCGCCGCAGCTGTTCTGGCGCGATCCCGAGAACCGGCTGCGTGACGGCCTGACCGGGGTCGACGTGCTGCTGCGGGGGTTCGCCGACGATCTGGAGCCGGTCGCCCTGCTGGTCTGCGTCAAGCTCGTCGAGGAGGGTTTCGACGAGTGCCAGTACCACCAGTCCGCGGCCAACCCGCGGCGTTCGGCGTGCCGGACGGCGGCCCCGTTCGGCGGCGACCCGGCGGCCTGCTTCCAGACCCGCCGCCACGACCCGGCCCAGCCCGCGCCGCGCTACTTCGAGGTGCTGGCCCCGGCGACGGTCGCCCACCCGGACGGCGGCTGCCCATTCCGGGTCGACAACGAGCAGATGCGCCTGCTCGCCCTGGCCGACGCCCTGCGCGACAGCGGCGACTATACGGCGACACGGGTGCTGCTGTGCGCGCCGAAGGCGAACCAGGCGGTGTGGCGCCGGCTCGACGAGGCGAGCCGGCCGTTCCAGGACCCCGAGCACGCCTTGCTGGGCCGGTTGCCGGCCGAGGATGTGCTCGAGCTGGCCGGGCATCCGGAGGCCGAGCTGATGCGGTGGCGCTACCACCTCGAGGAGGACGCGCGGGTGCACGTGCGCTGAGGTTCTACCCTGGACGGGCAGACGTCCGTCAATGGTCGGGTGGGTATGAAATCCCAGCTCAGCAGGGCGATCCTCGGCAGTTTCCTAGCGCTTCTGATAGTCCTCGGTGGATGGTCGGCCTCCTCCGGTCACCGCGCGAGGGCCTGCGCCATCCAGATTCCCTATCTGTTGACCTGTGATCTGTTCAAAGTTCACGGACTGGTCGGCTCCGAGAAACTCTCCTTCTTCGCCGACCCCGACGTCCGGGCCGCGTTCGCCCGGCACGGCCTCGACGTCACCGTGGAGTCGGCCGGGTCGCGCACCATGGCCTGCGACAGCGACCTGGCGGCCTACGACTTCGCGTTCCCCGGAAGCGAACCGGCGGCCGCGGGCGTGCTGGCCAAGCAGGGAGTCGTGGCCGCTCCGATCCCGGTCTTCTCGTCGCCGCTGGTCGTCGCGACCTACCGCGACGTGGCCCGCGCGCTGCCGGCCGGGGTGGTGTCGCCCGACCTGCGCACGTTCGACGTCGAGCGCTACCTCGACGACGTGTTCACGGCGGGCAAGCGGTGGGGCGATCTCCGGCTCGCCCCGCCCTACCCCACCTTCCAGCGGGCCGTGCTGCTCAGCACCCGGCTCGACACGTCCAACTCGGCCGAACTGCTGCTCGCCCTGACCAGCTATGCGGCCAACGGCGACCGGCCGATCGCGTCGCCCGACCCGGGCGCGGTCACCGATCGGATGGAGAGCCTGTTCCGCGCCCAGGGCAGCACCGGCCTGACCAGCGAGGAACCGTTCGACCAGTACTTCTCGGCCGAGGGCTACCAGTTGCCGCTGCAGGTGGTCTACGAGGCCCAGTTCCTCGACGCCGTCCGCCAGGATCCGGCCGGCCTGGTCAGCCGCGTCACCGCCGTCGACGGCACCAAGGTGACGCTCGAGCGGATCATGCTCTATCCGCTGCGCAGCGTCTCGAGCACCCACGCGATCGCCGCCCTGAAACCCCGGGGCACCGAGGTGGCGACGGTACTGACCGGCGATCCGGAGCTGCGCCGGCTGGCCGCCCGGCACGGGTTCCGGCCGGCCGGTGACGCCGCGGTGTTCGCCGACGAGAACGCCGACCGGGGCGCCGCCGTCGACCTGCCCGGGCCACCGGTACCCGTGCCACCACAGGCACTGTGGAACTCGTTCCTCGACACCGTCGTCGCGGGCGTCTACGGAAAGGACCGGGCCGGTGCGACGTGCGCGTAGGGCCCTGAGCCTGCTGCTGGCCGCCATGATCGTCGTGCCGGTGGCCGCCTGCGAATCGGGTCCGAGCGAGGACCCGCCGGTGCTGCGCATCCTGGCCGGCAGCGAGCTCGAGGACATGAGCGGCATCCTGCGCGAGGCCGAGCAGGCTTTGAAGATCAAGATCGAGCTTTCCCGTACGGGCTCAGTAGAGGGTGCCCAGGAGCTGGCCGACCCGGAAGCGGCCCAGCGGTACGACGCCGTCTGGTTCGGCGCCGACCAGTTCTTCGGCATGTGGCCGGACAGCCGGAAGGCGCTGCTGCGGCAGTCTCCACCGCTGATGCGCTCCCCCGTCGTGTTCGGCGTGCGGGCGGCGCTGGCCGATCAGCTCGGCTGGAGCAGCGGCCGTTCGGCGAGCTGGAACGCGATCGTCGGGGCGATCGCCCAGGGCCGTTTCCGCTACGGGATGACCCGTCCCGACCACTCCAACTCGGGCCTGGCCGGGCTGACCGCGGTGGCGACCGCGGCCGCCGGCACCGGCTTGCCAGTGACCGCGGACGACATCCCGCGCATGCAGCCGTACCTGAGCCGCTTCTTCACCGGCCACCACCTGGCCGCCGACACCTCGCGGGTGCTCTCCGACGCGTACGTGCGCCAGGTCGGCACGGGCCGCGCCGAGTGCGGGCGCAAGGCCAGCCCCGAGGGCGTGGACGGGCTGGTCATCTACGAGTCCGAGGTGCGGCGGATGTCGGCCACGCTGCCCGAGGCGTGCCGGCTCACCGCGATCTACCCGGGCGAGGGCACGATCGTCGCCGAATATCGGCTCACCCTGCTGCGCGGCGCCACCGCCCGCGAGCAGGACACGTTCGACCGGCTGTGGCGCTGGCTGTTCGCCCCGGCCACCCAGGAGAAGATCCGCGACGCGACCGCCCGCCGGCCCGGCAACCCGGCCGTGGCCCCGGATCCGGCCGCGGTGCCGGTGCCTCAGCTGCGCTATCCGACCGATCCCGAGGTGCTGCGCAAGCTGGTCGACCGCTACCGCGAGCAGGTGCGGCCGCCGTCCCGGATGGTGTTCGTGCTCGACGTGTCGGGCTCGATGGACACCAACATGCCGTTGCTGCGGCAGGCGCTGATCGGGCTGACCGGCAGCAATCCGGACGACCCGACGACGTACTTCAGCTTCCTGCCGGGCGAGCGGGTCGACTTCGTGCCGTTCAACAGCCGGGCCGAGCCGCCCCGCCAGTTCGTGCTGCCGGCCGACGAGAGCACCGCACCGGCGCTGAAGGCCATTCAGGCGTACGCCCGTACGGAACTGCGGGCCCAGGGCAACACGGCCATGTACGACGCCCTCGAACGCGCGCACCAGCTGGTCCGGGCCGGGTTGAAGCCGGAGAGCACGTCGATCGTGCTGTTCTCGGACGGGCAGAACAACTGCGGGGCCAACTACGGCGACTACCAGAAGTTCCGGGCCAAGCTGTCGGCAGCCGAGCGTGCCGTACGCATCTACACGATCGCCTTCGACTCGGGCGAGCAGAACACCACCACCTGCGCCGGTTACCAGGCCGATGCCGGTCCGGAGGGCGCGGGTGGCGGCTCGCAGTGGGAGCGGGAGCTGCGCGCGATCGCCGAGCAGAGCGACGGGCAGCTGTTCGTGCCGACCCGGGACACGCCTCTCTACAGCATCTTCTGGAGCATCCGTGGCTATCAGTAGGTTCTGGCTGCGCTGGTTCGGCTCGCGGCCGCACCTGGTCGGGGCCGGTGTCGCGTTGCTGCTGATCGTGGCGGCGCTGCTCGGCGTACTGGAAACGCTTCTTCGTCCGCACTTCGGCATCTGGTGGCTTGTCGTGCTGGCCGGTTACGTGGTCGGGTGGTTCCTCACCGGCGTGGTGATGTGGCTGCCCGGGCACGTGATCCGCAAGGACGTGGCGCCGCGCGGCTGGGCCTCGATCGCCCTGCCCGAGCTGGCCCCGCGGCCCGCCTCGCGCGGCATCGAGCACAAGGGCCGCATGGTGATCGGCATGGTCGTCTTCGTGTTCGGCGTGCTGCTGACGGCGCTGATCATCGGGAGCCCGGCCCGGGCCGAGGCGCTCGGCGGCATCATGAGCGGCCTCGGCGGGCTCTTCGGTCTGTACGTGGCGTTGCGCGCGAGCGCGAAGCCGGTCGGCCGGCATCACAAGGATCCGCCGACCGGCCCCTGACGCGCTATCGGGTCAGGTGGTCACCGCCGTCGGCCGTACGGGCAACCGCCGCCGTCGTGGTGCGCGGCGGGAGCGACGAGGTGTCCCGGGCGAACGTGGCCACCGCGGTCGCGACCGCGTCGGCGTTGGTGTCCAGCGCGAACGTGTTGATGTTGCCGACCAGCTTGTACTTCTTGCGCAGCTGGGCGTAGAGCGCGGCGTCGGCGCCGTCCCGCTCGGGTGTGAAGCTGTCGCACGCCTCGTGGTAGCACGGGTCGTAGGCGGCACCGGCCACGCCGCCCCACTTGGCCACGTCGGCCTCGGTCTTCTCGACCTCGGCCCCGGTGAACAGGCCACCAGCCGGGATGCCGGTCGCGATGAACGGCCCGTAGTCGGAACGGCCGGTGAAGTCGGCCGCCGCCGTGGCCTGCTTGCGGGCGGCGAAGAAGTTCTGGAACACCGCCTCGATCTGCGCCGAGCCGGCCGGGCCGGGACCGGCGCCGGTGGCGTCCGAGTCGTCGCCGTCGTACACGCCGAACGTGTAGTTGGGCGAGCCGATCATGTCGAAGTTCAGGTACAGCGCGATCTTCGCCTGCTCGGCCGCGGGCAGGTTGTTCACATAGAAGGTCGAGCCGACCAGGCTGGCCTCCTCGGCGCCCCACCACGCGAACCGCAGCTTGTTCTTGGACTTGAGGTTGCGGGCCTGCAGCGCGGTCTCGAGGATGCCGGCGCTGCCGGTGCCGTTGTCGTTGATGCCCGGACCGGCCGGCACCGAGTCGAGGTGGGCGCCCGACATGACGATGTTGTTCGGGTTGCCCCACTTGGATTCGGCGATGACGTTCTCGGTCTGGCGCACCTCGGCCACCGTCGTGGCCGAGACGGTGACGGTCAGGCCCGCGGTGCCGGCGAAGGCGACGCCCTGCGGATACGAGATGCCGATGACCGGGATCCCGACCGGGTCGCCGAGCGTGCCGAAGTAGAGGTCCTGCCGGTCGGCGCCGGTGGTGTTGCCCTGGTTCATGATGATGGCGCCGATCGCCCCCGCGGCCTCGGCGTTCGCGGCCTTCTGGCCGAACGGGCAGGTGCCGCGCTGGATCAGGGCGATGTTGCCGGCGACGCCGGTGAAGTCGGCCGCCTCGCAGCCCGAGGTGCTGGTGTTCGGCGTGGTGAGCTGCAGGTCGACCGGGACCACGGTGCCGGTGGCGGTGCCGTTGCCCGAGCAGTCGAGCACGTCGTAGTCGACCTGATCGGCGTACGTGGTCGGGGTCGGGGTGTTCTGGGTGAACGCCGAGGCGGTGTCCTCACAGAAGTTGAACGGGAACGGCTGCCGCTTCACCTGGTAGCCGGCCGCCCGCATGAGGGCCGACACGTAGTCGGCGCTGCGGGTGAAGCCGGGCGTGCCCGAGGCGCGGGTGTCGCCGTTCAGCTTGGCGATCGCCTGGAAGGCGACCAGGTGTCGCATCACCCCGGCCAGGGTGACCGCCCGGGGCAGGTCCTTGACGGAGTTGCCGGAGGCTTGCGCCGGTGCGGCCGCCAGCGTTCCTAACAGGACAGTTACCCCGATGACGGATAAAGCTCTGGATATACGAGACACCACGTTGTGCTCTCCTCTGATGTGGAGTGGATCGTGATATCCATCAAACTAGATGCATCTATGCACGTCCGGGAACCGGCCGTCCGGGCCTATGCGCTGCGCCGGATCTCCAGGTGGTGCGGTACGACGATCCGCCGGCCCGGGCGGGGCTCGCGACTATGGGAGGCCAGGCAGGCCAGGGCAGCCTCGGCCAGGGCGGCCTTGTCGGGTGAGACAGTGGTCAGGGCCGGATTCGCGTAGCGCCCGTCCTCGATGTCGTCGAATCCGGCCACGGCCAGGTCGCCGGGCACGCTCAGCCCCCGCTCGAGCGCGACGTGCATCGCCCCCAGCGCGAGCTGATCACTGAAGCAGAACACCGCGTCGACCTCGGTTCCGGCGTCGAGCAGCCGGCGCATCGCGGCCGCCCCGTCCGCGCGGTGCAAGCTTTCCACGTCAACTTCGAGTTCTTTCCCGTACGCGATCCCGCCCGCCCGCAACGCCTGCCGGTACCCCTCCGCACGCCGCGCCGCGGTGCCGTTCGCGAGATGCGGCTGGAGCCCGATCGCGGCGATCCGGGTGCGCCCGCTCGTGATCAGGTGCCGGGTCATGGCGGCGGCCGCGGCCACGTTGTCGATCGCGACGTGATCGAGGAGGCCGTCCGCGTCCTGCTCGCCCAGCAGCACCAGCGGGGCGCTGTCGGGGCGGCGGGTCAGCTCGGCCGGCGAGAGCGCCCACGGGCTCACGATGAGACCGTCGACGGCCTGCCCGCGTACGCCATCAAGCAGTTCCCGCTCCCGCGTGGCGTCCCCGCCGGTCTGCTGCACGAGCAACGTCCACGTGTACGCCTCGGCACCGTCGGCCAGATGCCCGGCCAGCTCGCCGAAGTAGGGCGACGCGATCTCCGGCAGCACCAGCGCGACCAGCCCGGACCGCCCGCCGCGCAGGTGCCGGGCGGCCGCGTTCGGCTTGTACTGCAGCTCGTCGATCACCCGCTGCACCCGTTCGCGGGTCGCCGGCGCGACCAGCGGGAAGCCGGACACGACGTTGGACACCGTGCGCACCGACACCCCGGCCCGCGCGGCGACCTGCCTCAGATTCGCAGCCACGGGAGCCATCCTAACGACCACTTGCAACGTGGCATGCCACGTTGCAATATGAACGGCATGACGACATCGATGCGCGACGCGATCTATACCGACGGCATCATCGCCCGGCGCGGGGCGTTCAGCACCGCCTGGGCCGACGCCATGCGCGAGGACATCGAGACCGCGTTCGCCGAGGCCATCGCCCGTCCCGGCGGCGCCGTCGGGCGCGGCCCCAAACGCTGGTACGTCGAGATCCACCCGTCGCAGCTGCGCGGGTTCGTCGATCTGGTGACCCACCCGTGGGTCACCGCCGTCTGCACCGAGGTGCTCGGGCCGGACTACGAGATCGTCGAGCTCGGCTTCGACATCCCGTTCGCCGGCGCGGTCAACCAGCCGTGGCACCGCGACTTCCCGATGCCCGCGGCGACCCGCGCCGAGCGCCGCCTCAACTCGCTGGCCTTCAACCTGACCGGTGTCGACACCACCGACGACATGGGCCCGTTCGAGATCGCCCCGGGCACCCAGTTCGACGACCACCCCGACTTCGGCCACGACATGTTCCCGCCCAAGTCCCACTACGCCCGCTACGACGAGCTGGCCGTCCGCAAATATCCGCAGCGCGGCGACATCTCGGCCCGCTCGGCCCTGACCATCCACCGCGGCACGGCCAACCACTCCGAGAAGTCCCGCCCGGTGCTCGTGCTGGGAGTCGACGCCCCCGACGCCACCAACGGCGACAAGCACGCGATGGCCGTGACCCGCCCGTACTGGGCGGCCCTCCCCCAGGCGGTTCGCGATCACCTGCACTGCCCGGTCGTCGACGAGCTCACCCCGATCACCCAGAAGCACACGATCGAGGGCCTGGTGATGGGCGAGGCCTAAGCCACCGGTCCGGCGCGCCGAAGGGGGAACAGGGGGCGCGCGAGTTGACGGTAAACAGGCACCACACCGTGCACGACACGCTGCCCGGGCCCGACCTTGCCGGGTTCGAGGCGGTCGAGCAGGCCTCGCGGCTCCTGGGTGGCCGGCCCCGGCCAGGCGTACGGCCGCGGACGGTACGTCTCTACGCCGCCTGGGCGGTTCTGCTGTTCGTCGCGTACGCGCTGGCTCCGCAACTCGGCCTGATCGTCTACGGCCCGGTCATCGTCTCGACGATCACCGTCATGATCGTCGGCACGGTGCGCAACCGTCCCCGCCGCCGGCTGCCGTGGGTGCTGTTCACCGGCGCGTACGTGGCCTTCGCGACCGCCTCGATGATGGCCTTCGCCAACGGCGGCAAGTTCCCCTCCGCCGCCGACGCGGTCTTCCTCGGCCTCTACCTGCCCCTGCTGCTCGGCGGGTTCATCGCGCTGACCCGCTCGGGCGCGCCGATCCTGGACCGGGCCAGCACCCTCGACGCGATCATCCTGACCATCGGGGCCGGGTTCCTGGCCTGGACGTTCCTGATCCAGCCGTTCCTGCGCCATCCCGACCTGCCCGCGATGACCAAGCTGGTGTCGGTCGCCTACCCGATCACCGACGTGCTCATCCTGGCCGTGCTGGCCCGGCTCGGCCTGGGCGCGGCCCGCACGGTCAGCGGCTGGCTGCTGGTCGTCTCGGTCATCGCCATGCTGACCTCGGACACGATGTACGGCCTGGACCGGCTCAACAGCGGCTTCTCGCTGGGCGGCCCGACCGACCTGGGCTGGCTGGTGTTCTATCTGGCCGGTGGCCTGGCCGTGCTGCACCCGTCGATGGCCAAGCTGACCGAGCCGCACCTGCTCTCGCGCACCCAGGTGTCGCTGCGCCGGGGCGTGCTCACCGTCGCCTCGCTGCTCGCCCCGGCCGCGCTGATGATCCAGGCGCTGCGCGGGCCGGTCCTCGACGGCGCCGTGATCGCCTCGGTGTCGGCCGTGATGATCCTGCTCGCGCTGTCCCGCACCGCCGCGGTCGCGGCCAGCCTGCGCCAGACCCTGGCCCGCGAGCGCGAGCTGCGGCAGGCCTGCGAGTCGCTGCTGCTGTGCGCCGACGCCGAGGCCGTGACCTCGGTGCTGCGGCACGCGGTGGGCCGGCTGCTGCCCGACGGCACCCGGCACCGGGTCGAGCTCACGCTGAGCGAGGACGGCCCCTTCCCCGCGCCGATGCGGGTCGCTCCCGACAGCGGGGACGACTTCGACCTGGCCCTGCACTGCCCGCTCGGGGTGGGCAGCACCCGGATCGGCGAGCTGCTGGTCGCCGGGGACGAGGCGAGCCTGGTCGAACTTCAGCAGTCGCTGCCGGTGCTGGCCGGGCAGGCGGCCACGATGATCGACCGGATCCGCCTCAACCGCGAGCTCAACCGGCAGGAGAGCCAGCTCTACGTGGAGAGCGAGCTGCTCGCCCGGGCCTATCTCGACCCGCTGACCGGCCTCGGCAACCGGACCCGGTTCACCGACGACGCGGCCCGGGTGGCCGGCCAGGCCGGACCGGACCGGCTCGGAGCGGTTCTTGTGGTCAACGTCGACGACTTCCGGGCGATCAACGACACGATGGGCCACGACGTCGGCGACGGCCTGCTGATCGCGCTCGGCGCGCGCCTGACCGAGCTGGTCGGCGACCGCGGCCAGGTGTCGCGGCTGGGCGCCGACGAGTTCGGGATCGTGCTGCCCGACGCCCGTGACGTGGGCGTAGTCGATGCGCTGGCCGAGCGGATCATCGCCGTACCCGGGGAAGGTTTTGCCGTCGGGGAAAGCCTGGTGACCGCGCGGCTGCGGGCCGGGGTGGCCACGACGCTCGACGCCGCCAGTGCCAACGAACTGGCCGGGCAGGCCGACGTCGCCCTGGACAGCGCGCGCAGCGCCGGGGAACCGCGGTGGCGCCGCTACGACGCGGCCCTGCACGCGCAGGTCATCGACGAGATGCAGCTGCGCACGGAGTTGTCGCGGGCGCTGGCCGACGACGCGTTCCGGCTGAACTACCAGCCGATCGTCGAGATGGACTCGGGCCGTACGGTCGGCTTCGAGGCCCTGCTCCGCTGGCCGCACCCGACCCGCGGCATGGTGTCACCGGCGGTGTTCGTGCCGCTGGCCGAGGAATCCGGGCTGATCGTCGAGCTGGGCGCGTGGGTGCTGCACACTGCCGTGCACGAGGCGGCCTCGTGGGCCCGGCTGGTGCCCGGCGTCGCGCCCTACGTGAGCGTCAACGTGTCGGTGCGCCAGTTCCTCACGCCTGGCTTCGTGGCGCGCGTGCACGACGAACTGGCGAGCAGCGGACTGCCGGCCGAACGGCTCACCCTGGAGATCACCGAGAGCCTGCTGCTGGGCGACCAGGACCAGATCCAGGCCGACATCACCCGGCTGCGGGCGGGCGGCATCAAGGTGTCGATCGACGACTTCGGCACCGGCTACTCGTCGCTGAGCTACCTGCACCGGGTGCCGGTCGACACCCTCAAGCTCGACAAGTCGTTCGTCGACACCATCACCACCTCGGCCCGCCAGCACGACCTGGTCCGCGGCATCCTGCGGATGGCGGCCACGCTCTCGCTGTCGGTGGTCGCCGAGGGCATCGAGACCGAGGACGAGCACCGGATGCTGGCCGCCGCGGGCTGCGCCTTCGGGCAGGGTTTCCTCTTCGCCCGGCCGCTCACCGACGTCGACGCCCGGGCCCGGGTGGCCGCCCCCGCTTCGGATGGCCGCGTCAGCTGAGTTCCTTGGGGCGTTCCCACTTCTCTTCCCGTACGTGGTGGGCCAGGAACGCCAGCACGGTGGCGTACCACGTTTTCGCGTTACCCGGTTTGAGAATCCAGTGGTTCTCGTCCGGGAAATAGAGGAACTTGTGCGGGCTGTCCTTGCTCCTTGAAATCGACTGAAGGTCCCACCAGAGCCTCAGCCCCTCGCCGATCGGCACCCGGTAGTCCCGGTCGCCGTGGATGACCAGCATCGGGGTCGTGATCGCGTCGGCGAAGCGGTGCGGGGAGTTGGTCTCGAGCCGCTCCGCGTCGAGTTCGCGCAGCCAGTAGAACGGCAGGTCGGTGGTCATCATCATCTGGTCGAGGGCCCACAGCGACGCGTGCGTGACGATCGCCCGGAAGCGGTCGGTGTGCCCGGCGATCCAGTTGGCCATGTAGCCGCCGAACGAGCCGCCCATCGCGCCGGTGCGGGTCTCGTCGATGTCGGGGCGCCGCACCACGTCGTCGGTGAGGGCCATCAGATCCGCGTAGGGCGCGTCGCCCCACGAGCCCCAGCCGCGCTTGAGGAAGTCGTAGCCGTAACCGGTGGACAGTCCCGGGTCGGGCATCAGCACCGCATAGCCGTGGGCCACCATGATCCACGGGTTCCAGCGCCACATCCACGAGTTCCACGACCCGAACGGCCCGCCGTGGACCCACAGCAGCAGCGGCGCGGGTTCCGCGGCTTCGGCGGGAAGCGCCAGCCACGCGCGCAAAAGGGTGCCGTCGGCCGCCGTCGTGGTGACCTCTTCGAGCCGCCCGGGCAGCGCCGGCGCCTCGGCCGGGCCGCGCAACGTGAACGCGCCCGTGCCGTCGAGGGCCACCCGCACCGGGCTCGGCGGGCTGTCCAGGGCGCTGCGCAACGCGTACGCCCATCGGCCGTCGGGCGACAGGCGGATGTCGGTGTAGGCCGCATCGTCGCTGGTCAGCCGGGTCACTTCGCCGCTCGCCACGTCGATCCGCCACAGCGGCGAGCGCCCGCGGTCGTCGGCCGCCACGACCAGCGCCGTGCCGTCCGGGATCCAGTGCGGTTCGCCCGGCCAGCGGTCCCAGCCGTCGGTCAGCGGCCGCACCGTGCCCCCGGCCAGCGGCACCAGCGCCATCCACATGTCACCCGGATCGTCCCGGCTGGACCGCCGCCGCACGGTGACCGCCACCTGCGTGCCGTCCGGCGACACCCGCGGTGAGCCGTAGTCGTTCCCCTCGTCGGCGGCCAGGTCGCGGCGCTCGCCGGTCGCCACGTCGACGGCCACCACGGTCGTGCGCAGCGATCCGCCCGGCGCGGCGACGTGCCAGGTGGCCACCGCCGTACGCCCGTCCGGCGCCAGATCCCAGTCGCCCTCGATGTCCAGCGCCACCCCGACGTGCCCGGTCAGGTCGCGCAGTTCGAGTTCGCCGTCGTCGGGCACCCGGTCGGCCGCGAGCAGCCGGGGCCGGTCGGGCCCGAGGTCGTGGTCCCAGTAGCGGATCGGGAACCCCTCGTGCAGGATCGCAGAGACCCCGGCCTCCTTGCGCTGCTTGCGGGCCTCGCGGTCGGTGTCGACGCCCCCGGAGGCGGGCAGCAGCGAAGAACCCGCGATCAGCGCTCCGCTCGCGCTGACCCGGACGCCGTGCACGCCCCCGGGCAGCTTGGCGATCACCCGGGCGTCGCCGCCCCCGGCCGGCTGCAGCCACAGCGCGGCCGCCTTGTCGTCGTCCTCGCCGTCGGGCCCGGGCCGGGCCGAGGTGAACAGCAGATCTCCGTCCGGCGTGAACGCGGCCCCCGCCTCGCCCTTGACGCTGCGGGTCAGCCGGCGTGCGGGCCGTTCCCCGGCCGGGTCGACCTCCCACAACGCGGTGGCGTAGCGCGCGTTCTCCTGGTCCGGCGTGCCCACGCCGACGACGAGCCGGCGCCCGTCCGGCGAGAGCCACAGCCCGGCCAGGCGCGGCAGTCGGACAAAGGCGTCGAGGTCCCCGAAAGCAGTCACACGACCCTGTCTACCACCGCGGGCCGGCTACGGCTGTCCGCGACCACCGGTAGGGTGCCGCGCATGCCTCTCGACTGGTCGGCGCTCAGCCACGCGTACGGGCCGGCCACGGATCTGCCGGATCTGCTGCGCGCGCTGCGATCGACCGACTCTTCCAGCCGGGCCGAAGCCGCGGAGCAGTTCCGGGCGCGGGCGCTGCATCAGGACACCATCTATCCGGCCACCGTCGCCGCGGTGCCGTTCCTGATCGAGCTGCTGGCCGACGACCACGCGCCCGACCGCACGCTCGGGCACGAATTGCTGGCCGACATCCTGCCCGACCTCTCCCCCGCCCGTCCGCACCCGCTCGGGCCCCGGCTGCACGAGCTGGCTGAGCGGCGCAGCGACCTCTACCTCGGACGGCGACACGAAATCGAACCGGTGCTGCGGCAGGCACACGAGGCCGTACGGGCCGGGGTGCCGACTTTCGTCAGTCTGCTCGGCAACGACGACCGGGACGCCCGCGGCCTGTCCGCGCACCTGCTCAGCTTCTTCCCCGAGGAGGCGCCGCGGGTCGTCCCGGCCCTCACCGCCCGTCTCGCCGTCGAACCGGACCGGGTGGTCGCCTCGGTCCTCGCCCTCACCGCCGGAATGATCGGCGATCCGGCCGACGCCGCCCTGGTGGCCGCGGTGGCCGGCGTCGACCGGTCCGCCCGGATCCGCCGCTGGACGGTGCTGATGGGCCTGGCACGGCTCACCCCCGAGCCCGGCTCGGAGATGCTGGCGGAGCTGACCGACTGCCTGTTCCACGGCCCGACGGAGCTCTCCGGGTGGCCCTTCCACCAAGAGAATCCGGCCCACGGCGCGTCGCTGGCGCTGGGCGACCTGACCGTCCGTTCCGAGCCGGTGCTGGCCCCCCTGCTGCTGGCCGGCCTGGCCGCCGGCGGCGAGGATCCGAGCCGCTTCCTCTACGCGGTGGAGCTGCTGCTGAGCCTGGCTTTCCCCGACGGCCCGCGGCCGGACGACGCCGCGCTCACGCCGTTGCAGGAGGCCACCGCCCGCGCCGTCCACGACAGCGGGCTCGCCGAGCTCTATGCGGTCGCCCGCCTGCTAAGCGAGTGCAACCTGTCCGCCGCCTAGCGCCCGTTCGTCCGGGCCGGCATACGGCTCACGCAGCGTGAACGCCTTGGGTGACGGGCCCTGGTCGCGCAGCTGGTCGAGGCGGGTGGCGGCCTCGGTGACGCTGGGCCGGGTGCCGGCCGGGATCCACCACAGCACCAGGTGCGGGCCGCCCAACGGCACGAACCAGTCACGGCGGCGGCGCAGCGGGCCCAGGTGCGGGGTTCGGTAGGTGAAGGCGCGCAGGTCGTCGATCGTCTCCCACACCGTCAGGTTGACGATGACGTCGTCGCCGAAGGGGCGCAGCGCGGTGGCGTCGCCCGACTCGTCCTGCAGGCGCCACACGTAGCCGGGCGAGCTCTCGGCCAGCTCGTTGATCTCGGGCAGGAAAGCCACGAAGTCGGCCAGCTCGGGGCTGTCGAGCGGGGCCCGCAGGCGGGCGATGTTCAGCTGCGCGAGGTGATGGTCGGCCATGCGGTCAGCCTAAACTCTATGTCAATGGGAATTGTTTTTAGACTTCCCGGCCGGGAACACCACGCAACAGCCGGTCGGGCCGGGGTCCAGTCCGGCCTCCGCGCCGGTCAGGCCACGCAGCAGCGCCAGGTTCATGCCGCAGACCAGCCCCGGGTGCGACTCGGCGAGCGCGTGGAACGGGCAGTTACGCAGGCGGACGGTGCGGTCCGCGTCCTCGTACGGCTCGTAGCCCAACTCCTCGAGACGCGGCATCAGGTCGCCCCCGGCCAGCTTCGCGCCCTGCTCCTGAGCCGCCTCGTAGAGCGCCGGTTCCACGCCGGCCCGCTCGACCGCGTCGGCCAGCACCGTGGCCAGCAGCCGATAGTCCCGCGGCGGCAGCGACACCGTGAGCTCCGCGTCCGAGCGGCGGTAGAGCTTGGCCGGCCGGCCCGCACCAGGCCCACCAACCCTTTTCCCGTACGCCGTGTCGAGCAGCCCGGCCTCAGCCAGCTTGTCCAGGTGGAACGCGGCCAGCGTGCGCCCGATCCCGACCGCCTCGGCGACCTCGTTGCGGCCGACCGGTTCCGCCCGCACGACGACGAACTCGTAGACCGCGCGGCGCACCGGCTCCCGCAACGCCCCCAGGGCCTCCAGCGACATGACCCGACGCTACCTCCGCTGTCCGCCGGGCTGGACATGGCATTCACGCCGGCCGGCCGGATCGCCGGGGACACGGTGGCCCAGGCGATTCAGCTCGCACACGAGTACGAGCCGCAGCCGCCCTACCGAGCCGGTTCGCCGGATCTGGCTCCGCCCGGGGTGCTCGCCGCCGTCCGCGCCCGCGCAAACAACATCTTGACCGGAACCTGACCGTCGGTGCCGGCCCGCCGCCACGTGGCGGGCCGGCAGCTCTCAGGCGTCCTCGAGCACTCGGTCCCGCGCGCGCAGGCGGGCGACCAGGGCCGGCGTCACGCCGCGGTAGGCGGACGGGTCGACCGGGTTGATCCAGTGCGATGCCCGGGTTCGCCGGCCGATGTTCAGGCCGAGGTCGTCGAGCACCTCGTCGGCGTTCTTGAGCGAGAACGGGATGATCTTCGTGCCGCGGTTGTGGTGGCGGTCGGTGGCCTCGTCCATGAAGGCCAGCTGGGCCTTGACCTGGGCCCGCATCTCGTCGGGGGCAGGCACCGGCGCCAGGCCGGCCATGTGGGCCGCGATCCAGACGGCAGCCATCTCGGCGTTCAGCGGGCTGAAGAACGAGCTGTTGTAGCCGTTGAAGTAGAGCCCGTCGACGCCGGGCGGCAGGATCTGGCGGTACAGCTGGAAGTTGCCGCGCTCGTCGAACAGCTGCCGCTGCACGTCTTCGCTCAAAAACGGGACGCCCTGCCGGAAGCCGGTGGCGCAGACGATCAGGTCGGCGGGCAGGACAGTGCCGTCGGCGAGCTCGGCCTCTCCTGCGCGCAGGTGCGTGATCGTGGTGTCGCGGTGCACGCGGATCGCGCCCGCCTCGACGCCTTCGAAGAAGCCCTCGGTGGCCAGGCCGATCGCGCCCTTGACGATGCCCTCCATGCTGCCGCGGGGCACCAGGCCGAGCTGCTTGAGCTTGAACTGCCGGACGGACACCGAACCGATCGAGTTGAGCATGTTGCGGCGCATCGGGTTGCCCGGACCGTGCAGGAAACGCTCAACTCCGCGCAGTCGGTGGTACTTGAACAGCGCCTCGCCCATCCGGGTCAGCAGCAGCATCTTGAAGTTGAGCACCCCGGCGATCTTCCGCGGCACCTTCCACAGCAGTTGGCGCGCGATGACGTCCGTCGAAGCGGCCACTTCACTGAGCGGCACGGTCACATCGCACGCGGACTTGCCGTAACCGACAACCAGAACATGCTTGCCGCGCGCAATCCCGGCGTCGTGCATCTCGGTCCCGGCCAGGATTTTGCCACCGCCGGCCACGAACTCGTCCGCACCGTCGAAAACGGGCATGTTCGGCTCGCAGAACACGCCGTTGGCCACCACGACCCGGTCGACGGTCTCGGTCGAACCGTCGGAGAGGCTGACCGTCCACTGCGCGTTGGTGCGCGCAACGGTCAGAACCCGTACGCCCAAACGCAACTGGCTCTCGATCTTGAAGTCGTGGGCGTAGGACGCGAGCCACGACTGGACCTGCTCACCGCTGGGCCACTCGGGGAACTCGCGCGGCATCGGGTAGTCGGAGAAGCCGTACGTGGCCTTGGCGCTCTGGGTGGTCAGCCCGGGGTAGCGGCGCGTGCGGCTCCACACCCCGCCGACGTCGGGCGCCGAGTCCCAGACGACGACCTCGTGCCCGGCCTGCATCAGCGTCTTGGCCGTGGTCAGTCCGGCCACGCCGGCGCCGATGATCCCGACCCGCATGGTCAGTGCCCCCCGCCCGGCGGGAGCTGCAGCTCGATCCCGAACTCCTCCATGATCGGCTTCAGGGTGGCCATGTCCTTGGGGCCGGGCGGCAATTCGCCCAGCGCCTGGTAATAGGCCTCGAGCCCGGCCGGCGACACAACCGAGATGACACGAGCTTCTTCCCCGTACGGGTTCCGGAACGTGTGCACGACGTTGCGGGGCAGATAGAGGTAGTCGCCGAACTCGAGGACGAACTCCTCGCCACCCAGCGACACGTCGAGCCGTCCGGCCAGGCAGATGAACGACTCGTCCTCGCGGGTGTGGATGTGCGCGGGCGGGCCGTTGGTCTCCGGCGGGATCGCGTATTCGAACAGCGAGTAGGCGTCGCGGGTGGCCGACCCGTTCGCCTTCATCGTGATGTTCAGGCCGATCGCCGGGATCTGCGTGCCCTTGCGCGAGCTGAGCATGTATCCGCCACCGAGGCTCACGGGTCCTCCTCCAGGTCCACCGGTTGTTAGCTGGCTCACAGCCTGCGTCCGGCGGCGCGCTCGCCCTAGCGGTGGTCCCGCTCAGCGGGACGAAAAGCGCGCGAGGTGGCCGCCGCGGCCAGCCGGACGGCCGGTCCGGCCCGGTCGGCCCGCACGAGAGCGGCCGGCCCGGTGACCGAGACTGCGGCCACCACGGCGCCGAGCGGGTCGAAGATCGGGGCGGCCACGCAGCTGATCCCGATGTTGCCCTCCTCGCGCTCCACGGCCAGGCCACGGTCGGGAATCGCGGCCAGCTCGCGGCGCAGCGCGGTCGCCGTGGTCATGGTGCGCGGCGTCCGGCGGGGCATGCCGGCGTCGACCACCGCCCGTACGGCGTCCTCGTCGCTGTAGGCCAGGATCGCCATGCCCAGCGCCGAGCAGTAGGCCGGCAGCAGCGCACCGACCTGCGAGAGCATCGGCATCGGGCGATGGCCGGTGATCTTTTCGACGAGCAGCACCTGGGTGCCGCTGAGCACGCCGAGCTGCACCGTGAGCCGGGTCGCGTGGTGCAGATCCTGCAGGTAGGGCAGCGCCGACTCGCGCAGCTGGTGCCGCACCGGGGCCAGGCCGGACAGCTCGAAGATGCGGTTGCCGACCCGGTAGCGGTCGGCCGGTTTGTCCAGCCAGCCCAGCCTGAGCATCTTGTCGGCGGTCCGGTGCGTGGTCGAGCGCGGCAGCCCGCACCGGGCCACCAGCGCGGCCAGGCTGAGCTCGCGGTGCTGCTCGTCGAACGCACCCAGGATCGCGGCGGCCCGGTCGAGGCCGCCCAGTGATCCCGCGTCCCGCTCAGCGGGACTCACGGTAGGGCCTTGCGCATCATGGCGGTCAGGCTAACCCCGTGCCCCAGTTCCGGAGAACAGCTCTCGTCGGCGGCGGCGGATCCGGCATCGGGTTCGCCGCCGCCGAGTGCCTGGCCCGCGCCGGCCACGACGTCGTGCTGGCCGGCCGCCGCCGCGAACCGCTCGACAAGGCCGCGGCGGTGCTGGCCGAGCGGACCGGTGCCGGCGTCACAACCGTGGTGGCCGACCTGGCGACCGACGTCCCGCGGGTGACCGCGGCGGCCGACGTGCTCATCCTGAACGCCGGTGGGCCGCCACCCGGGCGCATCCTGAGCGTCGACGACGACGGCTGGCAGCGGGCGTTCGATCTGCTGCTGCGCGGGCCGATGCGGTTGGCCCGGCTGGCGCTGCCCGCCATGGCCGGGCGTGGCTTCGGCCGGGTCGTGTTCGTGACGTCCACGGCCGTACGGCAGCCGCAACCTGATCTGGCCACCAGCGTGGTGTTGCGCGCCGCGGTCACCAGCGCGGCCAAGTTGCTGTCCCGCGAGTACGCGGACCGCGGCGTGACGGTCAACTGCGTGGCGCCCGGCCCGACCGACACCGCACGGCGCCGCGAGGTGCTCGCCGCCATGTCCATCTCCGACGCCGCGGACGCCGCCAACGTCCCGGCCGGTCGCGCCGGTCGGCCCGAGGAGATCGGCGCGGCCGTCGCGTTCCTGGCCTCGGCGGCCGCAAGCTACGTCAACGGGACCGTGCTCACGGTCGACGGCGGCAGAACGGAGACACCCTGATGGCGTTTGACATGGCAGCGTTCCTGGGCGGCATCTCGGACGTGGTGCGGCCCGGCGAGGCCCGGCCGTTCGTGGTGCACGACAGCGAGCTGGAGACGCTGCCCGCGGCGAAGGTGCACAACCCGACCACGCTGCGGATCGCCGGCAAGCTGCCGACGAACACGTTCGAGATCTTCCGGCAGACCATCCCGGCCGGGTTGAGCTCGGACATGCAGCGGCACTACCACGAGACCGTGCACTACGTGATCAGCGGGCGCGGGCACACCGAGCTCGACGACGAGAGCGAGTCGTGGGAGACGGGCGCGTTCGTGTACACGCCGCCGTGGACGTGGCACCGGCACTACAACGACTCGGCCGACGAACCAGTCGAGTTCCTGACCATCGAGAACTCGCGGCTGCTGGCCCTGTTCGGGATCGCGCGCCGCGAGAGCGCCGGGCTGTCCACGGTGTCCGAGGCGCGGGAGCGCTTTCAGTAAGTGAGTCCTCACATCGGGGCGGAGCGGCTTGCAAGTGAGTACTCACATCGGGGCGGCATGGACAGACAGGGGAGGCAGGTAAGTGAGTACTCACATCAGCGTCTGGGGTGAGTTGTCGGCGCTGGAGCACACGTTGCGGTTCGTCGACGTGCACGGCGTACGGACAAGGGTGCTGCAAGCGGGAAACGGACCTGACCTGATCCTGCTGCACGGGACCGGCGGGCATCTCGAGGCGTACGCGCGGGATCTGGCCGGACTCGCCGAGGACTTCCGCGTCACCGCGTACGACATGATCGGGCATGGTTGGTCCGAGACGCCCGACCGTCCGTACACGATCGATGTCCTGTCCGACCATCTGATCGGGCTGATGGACGTTCTGGGCATCGAACGCGCACATCTGAGCGGCGAATCGCTCGGCGGCTGGGTGGTGGCGTGGACGGCCGCGTTCCATCCGGACCGGGTCGACCGGGTGGTGCTCAACACGCCGGGCAACATCGCGAACAAGCCCGAAGTGATGGCGCGGATGCGGGACAGCACGATGGCCGCGGTGCGCGATCCGAGCGACGAGACCGTACGGCGGAGGGTCGAGTTTCTGTTCCACCACAAGGAAATGGTCACCGACGAGCTCGTCAACCTGCGGCGGGCGGTGTACAGCCGGCCCGGGTTCGTGCAGGCGATGACCAACACGCTCGTACTGCAGGATCCGGTGGTGCGTAAGGCGTACGCGTGGGAACCGGGCTGGGTCGGCAAGGTGACCGCGCCGACGCTGTTGCTGTGGACCGAGCACGATCCGACCGGCGGGCTGGACGAGGCCGACATGTTGCTGTCCTGGCTGCCGGATGCGCGTCTGCACGTCATCGCGGACGCTGGGCACTGGCCGCAGTGGGAGAAGGTCGACGAATACCTGCGCGTGCACCGGGAGTTCCTCCATGGCTGAGATCATCGGTTTCGTCGGCATGTCGCACTCGCCGTTCGCCACGCTGCTGCCGTTCACCGGCGGGCCGGGCGGCAAGTTCCTGGCCGACGCCGCGCGAGTGGCGACCGCCGTGAGCCGTCTGCGGCCGGACGCGGTCGTGGTGATCGGACCGGACCACTTCCACGCGAACTTCTACGACCAGATGCCGCCGTTCGTCCTGGGTGTCGAGGCGGCCACCGGGTTCGGCGATTTCGGCAGCACCGAGGGGGAGTTGCCGGTCGCCACCGGGCTGGCCTGGGCGATCCGGGACGGCCTGGACGACGCCGGGTTCGACGTGTCGCTGTCGTACGCGCTGACCGTCGACCACGGCGTCGTCCAGAGCTACGAGATGACCACCGGATTGTCGGTGCCGGTGGTGCCGCTCGTGCTCAACACGGCCGCTCCCCCGCTGCCGTCGCTGGGGCGTTGTGTGGCGCTGGGGACCGCGCTGGGCAACGCGATCCGCGCGTCCTCATCGGACAGCCGGGTCCTGGTCGTGGCGAGCGGCGGGTTGTCGCACTGGCTACCGTCGAACGATCCCCGCGATCCGTCGGTGGTCGGCGAGAAGCGTGATTCGCTCATCCACGGACGGAAAGATGCGCGCGCGTTTGCGGCTGTTCGCGAGCCACGCGTACGGGCGATGGCCGGCAATCCGGACGCACCGGTGAACGCGGACTGGGACCGGTGGTTCCTGCGGCAGCTCTACTCGCGGGACCTGTCGCCGATCGTCGACCTGGGCCACGACAAGCTCGAGCACGAGGCCGGCAGCGGGGGCCACGAGGTCCGTACGTGGCTGGTCGGCCACGCCGCCGTCGGCCTGCCGCTGGTCTGGGACAGCTACGAGCCCGTCCCCGAATGGATCACCGGCATGGGCATCGGCACCACGTTCCCCGTCTAGCATTCGATCCGCTTCGTCAGGCGGACGTCCTCCTCCTGGTAGCCGCGCCGGGCGTAGAAGGCGCGCGCGCCGTGGTTGGCAGCACCGGTGTCCAGCGTGAGATGCCGGAGACCGCGCTGCCGGGCCCACTCCTCGGCCTCCGCCATCAGGAGCGTCCCGACGCCGCGGTGCTCGTGGTCGGCCCGCACGACGAGCTCGCCGACGTAGGCGTCGATCTCGCCGGCGAAGTGGCGGCGTTCGGTCACGGTCACCAGCCCGACGACGGCATCCCCGGCGACCGCGACGAAAACGTCCTGCCCGTCGGCCGCGGCTTTGTCGAGCGACGACTCGATCCACCCGGCCACGGCCCGGCCGACCGCCTCACCGTCGCGCCAAGGGGCCACCCCGATCCGCAGGCGTGGAGCGAGGAGGAGAGCGGCCTCGCGGTCAGCCGGCGCGTAGCGGCGGACAACAACGGCGGCATCCGGCCGCACAGCCTCGAAGAGTTCGAAGACGGTGTCGTAGTACTTCGCCGTACGGCCCCGCGCGGTCATGCCGAGGCGCCGGCAGACGGCCTGGGAGGCGTGATTGTCCGGGTGCGTCACGGCCAGAACCCGGGTCAGCCCGCGGTCGAACGCATCCCGGAGGACAGCGTCGGCCGCCTCGGTGGCGTAGCCGTGCCCCCAGGCGTCCGGGTGCAGGTGCCAGCCGATCTCGACGTCGGCCGGGTCGTCGGGCGACTCACCGGCCGGGTTGCCGGCCGACAACGGGATCGGTTTGAGCAGGAGGTTGCCGACCGGGTGACCGTCCGCCGTGGTGATCGCCCAGATGCCGTGCACCGGGTGGTCGAGGGCCCGGCGGCGAGCGATCGAGGCCAGCGCGTCCTCCCGGGTGCTCATCGTGGCGGGGTGCGGGCCGAGGAAGCGTACGACCTCCCAGCGCGACTCGAGGTCGAGGAGAAAGCCGGCGTCCTCATCACGCCAGGGCCGCAGCACCAGCCGGTCACTCGTGATCGTGCGCATTTCTCTACCGCCGGACCAGAACGGCCCGGGCATAGAGCAGGTCGAAGCCCTGCCGCTGCACGTTCTGCTGGGACTTGGAACCGGGCTGGGTGGTGACCACGGCAACGTCGCAGCCCTCGTCGGCCGCGTCGGCCAGCCGGGCCGACAGCAGTGCCGTCTGGACGCCGTGGCGGCGGTGCTCGGGGAGGGTGGCGGCGCCGGTCAGCTGGGCCACCCCGTCCACCACGTGCATGCTGGCGCCACCGGCCGGAACCCCGTCGCGCAGCGCGAGGTAGTGGCGCAGACCCGCCGCGGCCATGTCGCGCATGGCGTTGAGCACGGTCTCACGGGGAAACTCCTCGTGCGAGGCGACGCCCTGGGTGTCGGCCACGGCGAACGCGTCGGCGACCAGTTCCAGCCACAGGTCGAACTCGTCCGGAGCGGCCCGGCGGACCTCGATCCCGGGCGGCGACGCGGTCACCGGGCCGGGACGGGCGCCGAGCACGTTCTCGAACGAGACCAGCCGATAACCACGGCCGGTCAGCAGGTCACCGATCGCCGGGTCGGCCAGGGTGGAAACCTCGGCCTGCACCGGGCTGCCGCAGGCCGCGAACGCGCGCTCGACCGTGTCGAGATCGGCCGCGGCCGGGACGCCGCCGAAGCCGAGACCGGCCACCTTGTTCAACGGCGAGTCCACGTCGGCGAAGCTCGCCACCCCGCCCGCCAGCGGTTGCGCGAACCCGCGCGGATCGGCGCCCCGCCGGCGGGCGGCGTCGCTGCCACGGGCGATCAGGTCCGCTTCGAGGCGCTCGAGGCGGGCCGCCAGTTCGACGTCACAGAAGAGAGTCATCGCTCGTAGGAGAACACAATCATGTCCCGCATGACGATGCCGTTCTCGGTCAGCGGCGGGTCGATGTACGAGAAGAAGTCGCGCTTCACGGCGTGCATGCGGAAGCCGCACCGCTGATAGAACGCGATGTTGTCGAGCGCGCAGTTGGCCGTGCCGACCAGCATGGTGCGGCCGTGCCGGGGCAGTTCGGCCAGCAGTGCGGCGACGATCCGGCCGCCGTGGCCCTGGCGGCGGGCCGTGGCGGCGACGGCGAGATAGAGCAGTTCCGAGGGCTCGTCGTCCGACCAGCGCATCACGGCCGCGCCGACCGGCTCGTCGCCGGCCTGCGCGAGATAACCCCGCACGGCCGGATCGCGCAGCGCGGCCCGGATCCGGTCGTCGTCCTCCTCGGCGTCGTGCAGGAGCGGGATCAGGCTCTCCGCGTCGTCCGCCGCGACCGGCACACATTGCCAGTTCGTGTCCACTCGCTCAATCTCGCACAACGGCGGCGGGCAACTCGATCGGTTTCGGTTCCCGGCGCGCGGCGCCGCCTGGGCCTCGGCGCAGGACCGCGTGATCGGCCGGACGTGCGCTAGCGTGCGCGCATGAAGACGAACGGGCAGCGCGCCGGCGGGATCGCCTTCGCCGCGGCCGTGGGCGCGCTGGCCGGAGCCGCGATCGCCCGCCGCCGCGGAGTGCGCGTGACGGTCGCCGCCGGACTGGCGGGTGCGGTCACTCTGGCCGCGACCGAAGCGGTTGCGCGCGCCCGGCAGCGGCCCGGTGAGATTCCGCCGTGGTGGTCACGGGTCGTGATGAGCGGGGCGATCGCCGCCTCGGCGGGCGGAGTCGTGAACGCCGGGCCGGTCACGGTCGGCCTGGCCGCCGGTACGGTCGCGGGGGCGCTCGGGATGCGCCCGCACAAGGTGGCGCTCGGCCCGGTCGTGGGCGCCGCCGTCGGGGCCCTGTGGCGGCGCGCCGGCGACCCTCCCCCGGCGGCGGTGGCGGCCAGCGCGGTGGTGGCTTTCCGCGCATTGTCGGCGGTGCTTTTCCGGGAGCCGCAGGTCGGGTTGCTGGCTGAGGGCGTACGGGAAGAGGAATTGCCCTTTGTCGTGCCGCTCGAAGCGCGCTCGACCTATGTCGGCACGGATTATGTGCGCGGGCTGGCCGAGGTGATCGGCGGCGATTATCAGGCCGCCGCGCAGGATGTGGGCATCATCGCGTCGCTCGACGACCTGGCCGGGCCGCAATTCGATCCGGGTGACGTCGATCCGCTCGTGCGCGAGTTCTACGAGCACACCACCCGGTTCAAGCTCGACATCGTGCCCGAGTGGCGGCTGTGGGTGCGTCCGGGATATCTGCTTTACCGTACGTTCGTGGCGCGCCCGCTCGGCCAGGCCAACGTGCCGATGAATCAACGCGAGACGCAGCGGGGCGTTCGCAGCCGCATCGACACGATCACTCCGGACGGCGCGGACACCATTGGTATCCGCGGTTGGATCCGCTCGTTCGCCGACACCGACGAGCCGATCTATGTGGGCATCTACACGACCTATCGGCACGACGGGCGCGGCTATGTGAGCGTCGGATTCCCGGTGCCCCAGGGCAGTTTCACCGCCACCCTGCTGCCACTGCCGCGCCCCGGCGGTGGGCTCGTGCTCACCAGCCGCAGCGAACTCGCGCATCCCGGGCATTACCTGACCTTTATCGATCCCGAGATACGCGAACTCACCACGTTGGCCGTGCACGGCTTCACCGAGCAATTGGACGTCTACGTCGAGGACGGCCGGCTACGGGCCGAACATGCCTTTTCCCTGTACGGCCTGCCGTTCCTCGTATTGCATTACAGGATCTCGACGTAGCCCTCGGTTCCGTGCAGCCTGATCCGCTGCCCGTCCTCGATCAGGCGGGTGGCGCCGACGACCCCGACGACGGCCGGTAAGCCGTATTCCCGCGCAATCACGGCGCCGTGCGTCATCAGTCCGCCGACCTCGGTCACCAGCCCGGCGACGGCCACAAAAACGGGCGTCCAACTCGGATCGGTGTACGCCGTGACCAGGATGTCGCCCGGCTCCAGATCGGCGTCGGCCATGTCGAGGACGACCCGGGCCCGGCCCTCCACCGTTCCCGCCGAAACGCCCAGCCCGGCCAGCGCGCCGTCGGGCAGATCATCCCGGCGGTACGCCCCGTTCGCCATCTCGCCGTCCGAGGTGAGAACGCGCGGGGGCGTCATCGCGGCGTGCGTGCGGAACTCGTCCTTCCGCCGCCGGACGAGTTCGGGGTCGATGCGGCCGGCGCGCAGTTCCTCATACGTCAGGAAGAACACGTCCTCGCTGCCCGCTTCCCTCAGCAGCGCCTGTTTGTAAAGGAAGAGGCGGCAGATGATGTCGTACTTCGGGTATTCGCGGTAACCGATGAACGTACGAACCCGGTCGATCATCCGTTTGGTCTCGGCCGCTTTGCTCGCCCCGTCGGGAAGGGCCCGCAGCCGGGTAAGGACGTCCGCTTCCTTGTCCAGGGCCTGCTGCCGGCCCTCCTCGAAGCGTCGTTTCGCGGCACCCGGCTGGAAATTGCGGACATTGTCAAGGAGGATCGGGGCCAGCGTTTCCGGCCGCTCCCGCCAGCGCGGCCGGGTGATGTCGATCTCGCCCGCGCACCGCATGCCGAACCGCTCGAGGAAAGGCTCGGCCGCCTCCGGCAAGATTCCGTCCTCCAGCTGCTTCACCATTTCCGGGTGCGGGCGGATCGCGTCGGCGACATCGAGCAGGGCCAGGCCCATCTCCGAGGTGATGTTGCCCGGGGCGGACAGGGTGAGGGTGTCGGCGGCGTTCTTCTCCCCCAGCCATTGTTCGAGATGCTCGTTGAGCCACCAGCTGGCTTCCATGCCGGCCATGACGGCCTGAATGCTCTGCGAATCGGTAAGCACACGTTTTTGTTCGCGGACGGCTTCGACCATGAATTCGAACAGTTCCGGACCGGTCTTGCCCGCGATGTCCCGGGCCAGGGCGGCGATCGAGGCCTGGCTGCGCTCGATCAGTCCGGCGACGATGGCCGGGTCGGTCGCGATCGGCTCGGGCTTTGCCGGGCCGGGGCTCGGCTTCGATGTGCTCGGCGCAGGTCCGCCGGGCGTCGATGCGCCCGGCTCTGGATCCGGCTGGAGCGGCAGAAAACCCTCATCCAGTACGGATTCCAGCGCGTCCCGGAAGAGTGGATCGCCTTGGCCGATGAGGGTGAGCAGGGCGGCCCGGGTCGACGGCGTGGACACCCGCCCGGCGACGTCGACCCACAGCCGGCCACCGGCCTCGTGCATCGGGGCCATGGCGATCATCTGCCAGACGGAGACGCCGAGCGGCTTCATGGCGTCGGTCATCATCTGCTGGTGGCCGACCGACAGATAGACGTGATTCTGGCCGTCGGTGGCCTTCGGGATCGGGAACAGGGTGGTGATGGGCCGGCTCTGCACCATCGCGAAGTTGTCACCGGTCCGGCACCACTCGATGTCTTGCGGGCGGCCGAAATGCGCCTCGATCCGGCGCCCGAGCCGGACGAGCCGCACAACCTGCTCATCGGTGAGCGCCGGGTGCTCGCCAGCGACCGTCCTGGACACAATCTCGTGGTCGCCCGGTTGTCCGCCGCTGCGCGTCTGCACGGCGTCGCCCACTTGTCCGCCGCTGCGCGTCTGCACGGCGTCGCGCACGTGGAATGTGTCGGGGGTGACCAGGCCGGACACCAGCGCCTCGCCGAGGCCGTGCGTGGCGTCCACGGTCGACACCCGGCGATTGCCGCTGACCGGGTCGGCCGTGAACAGGACTCCGGCCGCCTCCGCATCGACCATCTGCTGCACGATGACGGCCATTTCGACCGCACGGTGATCGATGTTGTTCCGTTCCCGGTAGGCGACGGCCCGGTCGGTGAACAGCGACGCCCAGCACCGGCGGACGGCGTCGAGGATCGCGGGTGTGCCGACGACGTTGAGGAACGAGTCCTGCTGCCCGGCGAACGAGGCCGTCGGCAGATCCTCGGCCGTGGCGCTGGACCGGACAGCGCACGGGGTCTGCTCACCGAGCTCGGCCATCGCGCCGGCGATCGCCTCCACCAGGTCATCCGGAAGAGTGACGCTCTCGATCGCCGACCGAGGGCCGCCGCGATCCGGGTCGGTGGACTCCGGACCGCCCGCGGATGGATCGGAAAGCACTGGCGCCACGATCTGGCGGAAGGCCTCCGTGGTCACGCAGAAGCCCGGCGGCACCTGGACACCCTCGATTTTCATCAGCTCGCCCAGGTTGGCGCCCTTACCGCCCGCCAGCGCCAACTGTGTCGCGTCGAGTTCCCTCAGATTCCGTACATACAACGTTGACTCGCCCCGTTTCCGCAGGTAGTGACCTCGGTCGCCCGATTCTGCGGTACACCCCGGGTCTTGCCGCAAGCCCCCTGCTGCGCTATACGTTAAGAGTGACAGGGAGGACTTTCTCCTTGCCTTTCGTTTGGCTCCCGCCCTTTCGCTGCGTTTCGCAGCAGGGCGCAGGGGCTGGTCTCACTGCCGCGACTCACTCTCGCCGGCTGGTCACGCGGTTCCCCAGGCGGCCGGACGTCGGGGTTGGTCTCGCTGCCGCGACTCACCCTCACCGGCTGGTCACGCGGTTCCCCAGGCGGCCGGACGTCGGTTGGTCTCGCTGCCGCGACTCACCCTCACCGGCTGGTCACGCGGTTCCCAGGCGGCCGGACGTCGGGGTTGGTCTCACTGCCGCCACTCACCCTCACCGGCCGGTCAGGCAGCACGCCAGGCGGCCCCAGGCGTCGGGGCTGGTCTCACTGCCGCCCCTCAGCCTTCAGCGCCTGGTTGCCGGGGTCCACGGCTCAGGCGACAGCGGTCGGCGCCCGGTGCACATCGCGTGCTCCGGGCGCCGACCAGCGAGCGTTTACTTCAGGGTCGGGCGGCGCGGCTCGATCATGTCTTCGAACGGCAGGTCGGCCGCCGGGCGGGCCGGGGCCAAGGTTGCGGCCGGAGCAAGTCCGGCCCAGCGGCGCAGCATTGCCGTGGCCGAGGCTGCGTCGGCTGCGTTCAGGCGGGAGATGTTTGCGCCGTGGTTGGCGCCCGGTGCCACGAACAGGGCCGAGTCGCGCCGGCTCGGGGCGAAGCGTTCGGCGCCCCACGGGTCGTTCTCGCCGTAGATGAACAGCATGCGCTGGGACAGCGTGCGCACCCACAGGTCGACGTCGATCATCGGCAGGGGGTTGTGGCGGGAGCGCAGTTCGGCCGGCAGCGAGGAGTTCGCCGTGTAGAGGCCGGGGTAGCGCAGCAGGCCCTTCAAATGCGGAAAGCGAAGTGAGGGCCAGCCGAGCTGGGTGGCGGCCTGGTAGTAGTACGGCCAGTACGGTTCGAGGCCCTCGTCGGTGTAGAACGACCAGCCGGCCACGCCGTCGATCCAGTCGAACAGCTCGTCGTCGGTGGCCGTGGCGGGTGGCACGGTCGCGCAGTCGGCGGCCGAGCTGTACTGCCAGAACGCCCACACGGTGTCGAGCACGGTCATCTCGTAGGCCCGGTCGGCGGTTCCGAGCGTACGGGAAAATGGTCCTTGCAGGCGGGGCACCAGGCGGTCGCGGCGTTTCAGGGCCTCGATCTGGACGGTGTCGAGGGCGGCCCGGCACGCGGCGTCGCCGACCGTGGTGAAGAAGCGGTCGTAGGCGCCGTCGAGGTCGTTGAGCGAGTCGTTCGGGGCGACGTAGGCGACCACGCCGTCGACGTCGTTCGGGTAGAAGCGGCGGTGGTAGACGCTGGTCATGCCGCCCTTGCTACCGCCGGTCTGGATCCACTTGGCCGAGTAGATCGTCTTGAGCGCCGTCACGATGCGGTGCTCGTCCGAGGCCTCCTGCCAGATGGTCAGGTCGTGCCAGTCGGCCGGAGCGGGCCGCGACGGGGTGAAGAACCGGTGCTCGACCGACACCTGGTTGCCGTCGAGCAGGCGGGTCGGCTCGGTGCGGCCGGGCTGCGGGTTCGCCGCCAGGTTGTAGCCGCTGGTCGACAGCACGGTCGGCGCGGCCTGGTCGCGGTGCAGCAGGGTGAGGCGTTGGTCGTACGTGGGACCGCCGGGTTTGCGGTGATCGACGGGCTGGCGGTAGGTGAGCACGAAGAAGCGGTAGCCGGTGGGCGCGCTCTCCGAGACGACGGTCAGACCGGGGATCGCCTTGAGACGGTCGAGGAGCTCGTCGGCCGCCGATGCGGGCGACGCGACGAGCAGTCCGGGTAGGAGTATGGCGATGACAGAAGCGAGGGTCAGCAGCAGTCGACGCATTGACGCATGCTAATTCACCGGGCGGCCGCCAAGTCCAGTGCGATGTCGACAATCAGATCCTCCTGGCCGCCGACCAGACCCCGCCGGCCGACCTCGACCAGGATCGTGCGCACGTCCACGCCGTAGCGGGACGCGGCCACCTCGGCATGCCGCAGGAACGAGCTGTAGACGCCCGCATAACCCAAGGTCAAAGTCTCCCGATCCACCCGTACGGGCCGGTCCTGCAACGGGCGCACCAGGTCCTCGGCCGCGTCCTGCAGGGCGAACAGGTCACAGCCGTGCTCCCAGCCCTTCAGGTTGGCCACGGCCACGAACGGCTCGATCGGGCAGTTGCCGGCCCCCGCCCCCTGCCCGGCCAGCGACGCGTCGACCCGGTAGACGCCCTCCTCGACGGCGACCATCGAGTTGGCCACCGAGAGTGACAGGTTCTCGTGCGCGTGGATGCCGATCTCGGTCGACGGATCGAGCACGGCACGATAGGCCCGGATCCGGTCGCGCACGCCGTCCATCATCAGCCGGCCGCCCGAGTCGGTGACATAGACACAGTGCGCGCCGTACGACTCCATCAGCTTGGCCTGCCCCGCCAGCACCTCGGGCGGGGCCATGTGACTCATCATCAGGAACCCGGACACGTCCATGCCGAGCGACCGCGCGGTGTCGATGTGCTGCGCCGACACGTCGGCCTCGGTGCAGTGGGTGGCGATCCGGACCGAGCGGACCCCCAGCGCGTACGCCTGCTTGAGCTCGGCGATCGTCCCGATGCCGGGCAGCAGCAGCGTGGTCAGGCGGGCGCGGGAGATGTTGGCCGCCGCGACCTCGAGCCACTGCCAGTCGGTGTGCGAACCGGGCCCGTAGTTCAGGCTGCCGCCGGCCAGACCGTCACCGTGCGACACCTCGATCCCGTCCACACCGGCCGCGTCGAGCGCACCCACGATCTTGGCGACCGAGTCGAGTTCCATCCGGTGCCGGACCGCGTGCATCCCGTCCCGCAATGTCACGTCCTGAATGAAAACCCTGGTCACGCCGTGATCCTTTCGGCCGCGGCGATCGCCGCCGACGTCATGATGTCGAGATTTCCCGCGTACGCGGGCAGGTAGTGAGCGGCCCCCTCGACCTCGAGGAACACGGAGACCTGATGCGTCACCGCCGCATCACCGGCCAGCGTGTGCACCGGCTGGTCCGCAGGGATCTCGGTGATCTGCACCTGCTGCTTGAGCCGGTATCCGGGCACGTAGCCCGACACCACGGCGACCATTTTCTCGATCGAGGCGATGATCTCGTCGCGCACAGCGGACGACGGCGCGTCGACCAGGCACAACACCGTGTCGCGCATGATCAACGGCGGGTCGGCCGGGTTGAGCACGATGATCGCCTTGCCCCGGGTCGCGCCGCCGACCTGCTCGATCGCGTGCGCGGTGGTCTCGGTGAACTCGTCGATGTTGGCCCGCGTGCCCGGCCCGGCCGACTTCGAGGCGATCGAGGCCACGATCTCGGCGTACGGCACCGGCGCGACCCGGGACACCGCGGCCACGATCGGGATCGTCGCCTGTCCCCCGCACGTCACCATGTTGATGTTGCGGGCTCCGGCGTGCTCGTCCAGGTTGACCGCCGGCACCACGAACGGCCCGAGCGCGGCCGGGGTCAGATCGATCAGGATTTTCCCGTACGGCTCCAGCTTCTTCGCATTCGCCACATGCGCGCCGGCCGACGTCGCATCGAAGACGACCTCGATCTCGTCGAAACCGTCCATCGCGATCAGGCCGTCGACGCCCTCCGCGGTCGTGGCCACGCCGAGACGACCGGCGCGGGCGAGCCCGTCGGACGCCGGATCGATCCCGACCATGGCGACGATCTCCAGCGACTCCGACACCCGCAGAATCTTGATCATCAGGTCGGTGCCGATGTTGCCCGAACCGATCACCGCTGCCTTCGTACCCATCAGGCCTCTCCGAAGTTCGTCGCGACCTCGCCCAGCCCGGTCAGGGTGGCGCTGACCCGCATGCCCGGGGTCACCGGGACCATCGGCCCGAGCGCGCCCGACAGCACGACCTGACCGGCCCGCAGCGGGTCGCCGTGGTCGCGCGCCGCCGTGGCCAGCCAGGCCAGCGCGATCAGCGGGTCACCCAGGCAGGCCGCGCCCGACCCTTTGGACACGACCTCGCCGTCCACCGACATCTCCATCTGGATCTCGACCGGGTTCAGCTCGTCCAGGCGCACCCGCGCGTCACCCAGCACGAACAGCGCGCTCGACGCGTTGTCGGCCACCGTGTCGGCGATGCTGATGTCCCACCCGGCGATCCGGCTGTCGACGATCTCGAGGGCGGGTGCCATCACGTCGACCGCGGCCCGCACGTCGGCTGCCGTGAAGTCGCCGGCCAGGTCGGCCCCGAGCACGAACGCGACCTCGGCCTCGATCCGCGGCTGCAGCAGGCCGGCCATCGGCACCGGGTCGAGCGCGCTGACGTCCATGTCGTCGAAGAGCACACCGAAGTCCGGTGCGTCCACGCCGAGCTGCTTCTGCACGGCCGGGTTGGTCAGCCCGATCTTGCGGCCGACGACGCGCGCGGTGCGCTGCCGCAGCTGCGTCTGTTCGAGTTGCACGGCGTACGCCGCGTCGATGTCGTCGGCCCCGATCAGGTCCCGGACCGGTGGGCACGGCGTTCCCGTGCGGGCCGCGTCGAGCAGGCGTTGCGCCGCTGGCGAAGTCATGCCGTCGACGATGCCTGCCCGGGGCGGGTTTGTCCTAGCAACGAGTTCCGCCAGGCGGAACTTTTCCCGTCGGGCACCCCGGCGTCACCGGCTGATCGACCGGCGTGGATCATGTCGCCGTCAAACTTGAGATTCGGGGAGAACCATAATGTCGGTCATGACCAGAATCCCGGCCAACTTCGTGTCGTCGGGCTGGGGAATTCCCACCGTCTGCGCCAAGCACGGCGAGCCGGCGGTGCCCGCCGCTTCGCAGAAGAAGGTCCAGTTCATCTCGAAGCCGCCGGCGTGGTCGTACGCGCTGATCCTGCTCGGCGCCCTCCCCTTCCTTATCGTCGTGCTGGTGACCCGCAAGACGGTCGTCGCCTCGGCGTGGCCGTTCTGCGCCCAGTGCGACGCCGCCCGCAAGCGCGGCCTGTTCATCACCCTCGGCCTGGTCGCCGCCGCGATCGTGGCCTTCCTGCTGATCGGCGCCGTCTCCGACAGCCTGGGCGCGCTGATGGCCCTGCTCGGCCTCTTCCTGCTGATGGCCGGCCTCATCTTCGGCCTCCGCACGGCCAACCGGGCTCTGCTGGCCGGCGGCAACACCACCGCCGACGGCTTCTTCGTGGAGTTCCCCAAAGCCCACGAGACGTTCGCCGCGCAGGCCAACGCGGCCCAGCAGCAGGCGGCGGCCCAGCAGGCGCCCCCGCAGGCGTTCCCGCAGCAGGCGTTCCCGGTCTAGTCCGGAGCGCTCGGGCTGATCATCGGTGCTGGGCGTGGCCTCGGCTGCGCTCGGCACCGAGGCCGCGCTGCTGTGCTCGTGATTCAGAGTGCCGCTCGGGTCAGCGCCGGGCCAGCGTGATGGCGATGCCGGCCGCGGCCGCCTTGACCAGGTCTCCGTGCTTCCGTGGCTGAAACCGGGTCGCCGGCCCGGCCACGCTGATCGCCGCCACGGCCAGGTCGTCCCCGTCGAGCACCGGCGCCCCCACACAGACGATCCCGACCGCCGACTCCTCGGCCTCGAACGCCAGCCCCGTCTCGGCCGCCTCGTCCAACTGCCCGCGCAGGATCGCCGCCGAGGTCACCGTCCGCGGCGCGAGGCGTGGCAGAGGCCCAGCCAGAACCTTTTCCCGTACGGGATCAGGCGCGAACGCCAGCAGCGCCTTCCCGATCGCCGTGGCATGCAACGGCATCCGCCCCCCGAGCCGCGACGGCGCCCGGGCCTGCCGGTGCCCACCGATCTTGGCCACGTAGACGACCTCGGCCCCTTCCCGCAACCCGAGGTGCACGGTCTCGTGGGTGCGCTCGTAGAGGTCCTGCAGAAACGGCGTGGCCACATCGATCAGGCTGCGCTCGACCGACGCCCGCATACCGAGCGCGAACAGATGCCCGCTGAGGTGAAACTTCCCGTCCACCCGGTCGAGCAGCCGCGCCTCGACCATCTCACCGGTGAGCCGATGCAGGGTGGCTTTGGCCAGCCCGGTCCGCCGCTGCAACTCGGCGAACCCCACCCCCCGATCCTCCGCCGTGAAGGCGTCGAGAATCGCCGCCACCTTCCCGATCACCGACACGACCCAAGCCTATGACCCGAGGGCTTTCCGCGTACGGGCGTCGGTCGGCACCAGGATCCGCAGACGCAGCCAGGGGGCGTGACTCGGGCGGCTCTGGACCAGCAGGAGGCTGAGCCGGCCCAGGGTCCGGTGCGGGATCTGCTTGTGGGCCGGCTCGATCGCCTGAACGTCGTGGCGCTCCCACCACGTACGGAAAAGGGGGTTGGTCCGGGAAAGCTCCTCGACCAGGGTGACGAAGGCCGGATCGCCCGGGTGCTGGGCGAACTCGGTGCGGAAGTCGAGCAGGTTGGCCAGCGCGGTCAACTGCCAGCCGGGGTCGGACTCGTCCCAGCCACCGCCGCCGAACAGCCACTCCAGCAGGTTGCCGACGTCGCCCAGCACGGCCACGGCGGCCCGGTTGGCGGCCAGCACGTCGAAGCGCGGGCCCAGCGCGAACGCCGGGTGCGGCAACAGGCCCTCGACCAGCGCGGCGGTCTGGTCGTCGAGCGGGCCTGGCGACGGCGGCGGGGACGCGACGCCGGCCAGCCGGAACAGGTGCTCTTGTTCGGACGCGGAGAGCTCGAGGGCGCGGCTCAGCGCGAGCAGCACCTGGTCGGACGGGGTGACGTCGCGAGCCTGCTCGAGCCAGGTGTACCAGGACAGGCCGACGCCGGAACGCTGGGCGACCTCCTCGCGGCGCAGGCCGGGGGTGCGGCGGCGGCTCGTGTCGTCCGGGGGTGGCGGCAGGGCGGCCCGGCGGGTGCGCAGGAAGTCGGCCAGTTCGCGGCGGCGCGCGTCGGGTGGTGGTCGGAGTCCCACGATCAACCATCATCTCCCACTCCGCTTGTCGGCGGCCAATCATCGGACTCATGAACACCTACCTTCTGCTGCACGGCGGCGCCGGATCTCAGTCGATGCGCGCGTTCGCCGATCTGCTGACTCGGCGGACCGGCACGCGCGTGCTCGTCCCGACCCATCCCGGATTCGCGGGCACGGAACGGCCGGACCACCTGGACAGCGTCGCGGCTCTGGCCCGCCACTACGACACGATGCTGGACGAGCAGGATCTGCACGACGTGATCGTGATCGGCAACTCGATCGGCGGCTGGGTCGCGGCCGAGATGGCGCTGCTCGGCAACCCGCGGCTGGCGAAAGTGGTGCTGGTGAACGCGGTCGGCCTCGACGTGCCCGAGCAACCGGTCACCGACGTGTCGAACCTGACCGGCGCTCAGTTGGCCGCGTTGTCGTTCCACGCGCCGGAGAAGCGGCCGGTCGGGCCGGGTCCGGATGTGGGGGCGCTGCGCGCGTACACCGGAATGCGCATGACCGACCCCACCCTGCGCGAGCGGCTGGCCGGTGTGAAGGTGCCGGTCCACGTGGTGTGGGGCGCCTCGGACGGCATCGTCTCGCCCGCCTACGGACGGGCCTGGGCCGACGCCATCGCGGGGGCCGGGTTCACACTGCTGCCCGAGGCCGGGCACCTGCCGCAACTCGAGGCGCCGGAACGGCTTCTGGCCCTTGTCTGACCGTCTTCTGGCCCTTGTCTGACCGTCTTCTGGCCCTTGTCTGACCGTCTTCTGGCCCTGACCGTCTTCTGGCCCTGACCGTCTTCTGGCCCTTGTCTGACCGAACGTGCACACTGCTGCGCATGGCGAACGTGATGGTGCTCGGCGCGGGGGCGGCCGGTCTCGCGGTGGCCGCGCAACTCAAACTGCGCGGTGTGGACAGTGTGGTGCTCGAACGCGGTCCGGGGGTGGGCACGAGCTGGCGCGGGCGCTACGACCGGTTGCGGCTGCACACGATCCGCGGGTTGTCGGGGCTGCCCGGGTTCGGGATCCCGCGCGAGTACGGGCGGTGGGTTCGCCGGGACGACCTGGTGCGCTATCTGGAGGCGTACGCGGAACGCTTCGATCTTGATGTTCGCACCGGCACCACCGTGACCCGGGTCAAACCGGGCGGCGACCGGTGGGCGGTGCAACTGAGCGATGGCGGCGAACTGACTGCGCGAACGCTCATTGTGGCGACCGGCTACCTGCACACGCCGGTGGTGCCGCCGTGGCCCGGGCTCGACACATGGACGGGTTCGCTCACGCATTCGGCGACCTACCGCAACGCCGAACCGTTCCGGGGCAAGCACATGCTCGTGGCCGGCGTCGGCAACAGCGGGGCCGAGATCGCCACCGACCTGGCCGAGGGCGGCGCCGCGTCGGTCCGCATCGCGATCCGCACGCCCCCGCACATCGTCCGCCGCTCCATGGCCGGCTGGCCCGCGCAGATGAACGGCCTGCTGCTCGGCGGCCTGCCCGAGCCGGTCTTCAACAAACTGGCCGCGACGATGGCCCGCCTGGAGGTTCCCGACCTTTCCCTGTACGGGCTCAGCCGCTCCCCCATCGGCCTCAAGACGCGCCTGCGCACAAGTCGCTACGTGCCGTTGCAGGACGTGGGCATCGTCCGCGACGTCCAAGCCGGGCGAGTGCGCCCGGTGGCCGCCGTGCAGTCGTTCACCGAGTCGTCCGTGCAGCTGGCCGACGGCACGAGCGTGCAGCCGGACGCGATCGTCGCCGCCACCGGCTACGCCACCGGACTGCGCGAACTGTTCGACGATCCGGCGCTGTTCGATGACACCGGTGTCCCCCGGGTGCACGGCGGGGCGTCGGCCCGGCCCGGCCTGTATTTCCTCGGCTACGACGTGACCCTGGGCGGCATGTTGCGCCAGGCCGCGATCGAGTCCCGCCGGGTGGCCCGGAGCGTGCGCAACGCCCTTTGAGCGGGCCGCGCGGCCCGCTGTCGCTCGGCGGCCGGCTGCCGCTCAGTCCAGGCCGCGATACGTCCAGTTGAGGGTGTTCGTTCCGGTCACCGTGCCGTCCTGGGTGATCGTGCG
Source organism: Paractinoplanes bogorensis (assembly GCF_018829635.1). Lineage (GTDB taxonomy): Bacteria > Actinomycetota > Actinomycetes > Mycobacteriales > Micromonosporaceae > Actinoplanes > Actinoplanes bogorensis. The sequence goes on along the minus strand of NZ_JAHKKG010000008.1, from coordinate 84,721 downwards.
CTTCACGGTGATGCGGAAACCGCCGTTGTCGCGGGGCTGCCGGGCGCCGGTGACCGACGCCACCTCGCGGTCGCCGGTGTGGCCGTAGATGCCGACCGTCACCGACGTGTCTGTCGTGCGGGCCCGGATCACGAACGGCGCCGACGTGTCGTTGTGGATGACGTTGTCGATCGAACGCCAGTCCAGCGTCGCCTCGCGGCCGGGTGGGTAGCGGCTGATGTAGAGCGAGTGCGGCTGGTGCTTCTGGATGTCGAGGCCGGCGAACCAGGCCGCGTTGAACAGCGTCGTCGAGAACTGCGAGACGCCGCCGCCGAACTGGTCCTCGAGTTCGCCGTCGACGATGGCCGGAGCGGGCACGAAACCGGCGGCCCGGGTGCGTTCGCCGGCCGTGTCGTTGAGCGAGAAGGTCGCCCCGGCCGGCACCACGGTGCCGTCGACGAGTTCGGCGATGCGGTGGATGTTCGTGACGCGCGGGGCGCAGCACGGGTGGTAGGTGGTGAACGTGCCGATCAGTTGGTCGACGCCGGCGAGCTTCGGGGTGTCGTCGCCCGGCGCCAATGTGCGTACGGGAACGCTCATCTCGGTTTTGCCCGCAAGGACAGCTTCACTCAGCAGACGCGCGGCATCGCTCACGTCCACGCCGCGGCCGGGCTCGCCCTTGTCCAGGGTCACCCCGCGGTCCGAGGCCTGGTAGGCGAGGTCGCCCTTGCCGTCGAGCACGGTCCGGGGCGCGGCCAGCGTGACCGACGCGTTGCGGGCGGGCTGATTGACCGGAGCGAGCAGTTTGGTGAGCGCGGCGCTCACTGTGGCGTCATCGACGGTCAGCGAAGGGGCGACATCGTGACGCCCGCCGCCGGGCAGCCGCAGCCGGGTGGCCCCCAGGTCGCGACGGGTGGCGTCCACGTCCAGCCGGACGCCGATCGCACCGGGCCGGGCGGTAAATGTCTGCGTGCCCACCACCAGAGAGACCGGCTGCTCGACCTTGTCGCGCACCGGCCCGTCCAGCGCCGCGCGCACCTGCTGATCGTTCAGGCCGCCGACCGGCACACCGGCGACGAACGTGTTCGCCGGCACCACCGAACCGGGCCGCACGAGCAGCACGCCGACCCCGACCAGCAGCACCAGCACCGCGATCCCGATACCCAGGGCCCACCGCCGCCCCGGCCTGCGGGGCGGCGGTACGGCCGCGGTCGCCGTCCACCGTTCGTTCGCCATGCGTTGATCATGCGGGACCGGGGCCGTCGTGCCATCCGTCGTGTGACTGCCGTCTACGCCGAAGCCGTCGAAAGCGCCGGATATCGCCGCATCAGCCACGCCTGCTGGCCGAGCGCGAACAGGTTCTGCGTCGTCCAGTAGAGCAGGATGCCGACCGGGAAGATGACGCCGCTGACCAGCAGCGAGGCCGGGATCCCGTACGTCATCAGACGCTGCGCCAACCGCTGGGTCGGGTCCTCGATCGGCGCGTTACGGATCATCGACATCCGCATCGTCAGGAACGTGGTCGTCACCATGGCCGCGATCAGCACCGCGGCCACCAGGGCACCGCCGCTGGAGAAGGTCGAGGCGAGCGGCGCGCCGAGCAGCGTGGCGTGCGACGCCTCCTGGAACTGGGTGACCGTCCAGCCGTACAGGGTCTGCGCGGCGGGGTCGGTGATCGTCGGCCGCAGATGACGCAGCACGTGGAACAGCCCGAGGAAGATCGGCACCTGGATGAGCAGGGGCAGGAAGCTTCCGTACGGGCGAACGCCCTCACGCTTGTAGAGCGCGCTGACCGCCGTGCCGAGCGCCCGGATGTCCTGGCCGTGCTCGGTGCGCAGCGCCTGCACCTCGGGCTGGAGGCGCTGCATCTTGCGCTGTGACCGGAACTGCCGGACGAAGAGCGGCAGCAGCGCCACCCGCACGGTCAGGACGACGAAGACGATGGCGGCGACCCACGACCAGTTCGGGCCGAGGAAGTCCCACCACGACTGCCAGAGAAGGAGGAGCTGGGAGATGCCGGAATAGACGAAGGACACGACGGAACCCCTGTCGAGAGAACGGACTGCGGGCCAGGGGCGGCCGCGATGAAGCTAGGCGGCCGCCAGGGGCCGCGCGGTGGGTCCTCTCGGGCGGGTGCGCCCGGGTGCGTCGGGATCGCGATAACGGGGCACACCGGTCTTGTCGGCCCGGCGGCGCAGCGCCAGCCCGATGATCGCCGAGTCGCCGGGCCGGGCGGGCCGGACGAGCACCAGCAGGACGGCGGCCAGAGCCGCGATCACGAGGACGCCGGCCAGCTTCGACGGCCCGGCATCGGTCAGCATGCTGACCAGCCACCAGATCGCGCTCAGCCACGTCATGCCCGAAACCATAGCGCGCCCCCGCCACGCCATCGGCCCCCGTACGCAACGATGGGGTCGTGACGACGCATGAGCAGCAGCCGCGCCTGGGCGACCGGCTCCTCCGCTACCGGGCCGACGAGTCGCTGAGCGGCGAGCGGGCCGCCGCCCGGATCTCGGCCTACGTGTACGGCAACATCCTCGTCTTCGCGACCCTGGTGCCGCTGAGCGACGAGGACGTGGCGCACGGGCACGCGCTCACGCTGACGCTCGGGGTGGCCGTCTCGACCTACCTGGCCCACGTCTTCGCCGAGATCGTCGGGCACAACGCCCGGGCCGGCGCCTCGATGACCCGCGCCGACGTCATCCACGAACTGCGCGACTCCACCCCCATCGCCACCTCGGCCGTGGTGCCGTGCCTGCTGCTGGCGGCGGCGTGGGCGGGCTGGATCGAGGGCGGCAACGCGATCCAGATCTCCGAGGTCTACCTGATGATCCGCATCGCGCTCATCGGCTTCCTGGTCCAGCGCCTGCGATCCGAGCGCCCGTCCTTCCGGACGCTGCTGGCCGGCGTCCTGCTCGCGGTCGTGGCGGCCGGGATCTCCCTGGTCAAAGCGCTGCTGGGGCACTGATCCGTGGACCACACGATGCGCGCTCTGCGGGTCGTGCCCCGCACTCTCGACGGGCGGCTGGAGTCACGGTCGGGCGCGGGCGTCCGCCCGGTGACCACCGCCGACGGCGCGCCGGCGTACCTGAAGGTCGGCGCCACCCGGCATGAGCTGCGCTTTTATCGCGAGAGAGCCGACGATTCCCCCGTACGGGTCCCCGCGCTGCTCGACAGTCTCGAGCTCGGCGACGACGTGGCGCTGCTGCTGGCCGACGCGGGCCGCCCGGTTGACGTGACGCAGTGGACGGACGTCATGTGGGCCGAACTGTTCCGTGATCTGGCCGCGCTGCACGCGCTGCCGCCGTGGTCGAGCGGCCCGGATCCGCTGTCCGAGCCGGCCGGCCGGGCTGCCGTCGAGTCGTTCTGGCGGCCCGCGCTTCCCCGGCTCGACGAGATCCTGGGCGCCGCCGATCGCCTGCGCGCGGACGTGGTGGCGCCCCCGCCCGCTTTCGTCCATGGCGACTGCCACACGGACAATCTCCCGTACGGGAAGGATGGTCTGGTCTTCTGCGACTGGGCGGCGGCGGGCACCGGACGGGCGTCGTCCGACCTGGCGCTGCTGAGCGTGCGGGCCACACCGGCCGGCGTCACCGTCCCGCTCGACGGCTATCCGGCCGGGCCGGAGCTGCGACGGGCGATCCTCGCCGAGGAACTGGCGATGCTGGTGTTCGAATGGCCGAAGTACGCCGGGTACAACACGCCCGAGGGCAACGCCCGCATCCAGGAGCGCGCCCGCCGGCTCGCTGCTTCGTACCTGCGGTGACTCGCTGTTTCGTCGCTAGTGATGACTTCTTCCGCCCGCCGCCGTCATACCTACGACGGAGATGACGCGACGGGAGAATGCCATGATGACTGCGCCGTTCGAGAGGCTGACCGAACCGCACCGGCGGGAACTGCACGTGCACTGCTACCGGATGCTCGGGTCGTTCGAGGACGCCGAGGACACGGTGCAGGAGACGTTCCTGCGGGCCTGGCGGCGGCGGGAAACCTTCGAGGGCCGGTCCACGTTCCGTGCCTGGCTCTACCGGATCGCCACCAACGCCTGCCTCGACCTGCTGGCCAAGCGCCGCCCCGAACCCGCGACCGGCGGCGAGGTGCCGTGGCTGCAGCCCTACCCGGACAGGCTGCTCGACGAACTGCCCGCCGGCGACGCCGAGGAGCCCGAGGCCGTCGCCGTGGCCCGCGAGACGATCGAACTGGCGTACCTGGTCGCGGTCCAGCATCTGGCGCCGCGCCCGCGGGCCGTGCTGATCCTGCGCGACGTGCTCGGCTGGCCCGCCAGGGACGTCGCGGAACTGCTCGGCGACTCGGTCAACTCGGTGAACAGCGCCCTGCAGCGGGCCCGGGCCGGCATGCGCGAACACCTGCCCGCGTCCCGGCAGGACTGGAACGGCGGCACCGACGACGCCGCTACGCGTGACCTGGTGCGCCGCTTCACCGAGGCCAGCGTGGCCAAGGATGTCGACGGCCTCGCCGCCCTGCTGCGCGACGACGTCCGTTGCTCGATGCCGCCCACACCGGGCCTGTTCCTCGGCCGCGACGCGGTGGTGCGCGACTGGCTCGGCGACGGCTTCGAAGAACTGGGGCACCTGCGCACGGTCCCGACCTCGGTGAACCGGCAGCCCGCGGTCGCTTTCTACCTCTGGCGACCACCGGACGGGGCCTACCTCCCGCTCACGATCGACGTCCTGGGCGTCACCGGCGGGGCGATCGCCGAGATCGTCACGTTCGACCACACCCGGTTCCCGAGCCTCGGACTGCCCGAGCGCCTGACCGCGGACGGCCCGCAGTGATCCGCACCGGCGTGCTCGCCACGCTTGCCGCCGTGCTGGCCACCACCCTCGCTGCCGCGCTGGCCCAGGCGGCCGGCGTCCGCTTCGAGATCCCCGCCGGCGGCGAGACCATCCCGCTGCCCGGGTTCGCCGTGGTGACCGGCGTCTTCTCGGTCGTCGGCGTGATCATCGCCGTCGCCCTGCGCCGCTGGAGTTCGCGCCCCGCCCGGCGATTCGTGTGGACGGCCGGGGCGCTGACCGCCGTCTCGCTGATCCCGCCGTTCATCGCGGGCGCCACCACCGCCACCGTCATCGCCCTGATCGCACTGCACCTGGTCGCGGCCGCGGTGATGATCCCGGCGCTGGGCCGCCGCCTGGCTCAGGGCTCGTAGGTCAGATCCATCGTGTCGGTGTGGCCCGACCAGGCCAGACTCACATGCCAGCAGCCGGCCCGGGGCAGGTCGACGATCGACGGCCCCGGCCCGCCGGCCACCTTCTGCTCGGCGCGGACCGTGGTGCCGGCCAGCTCGGCGGTGATCTGCAGGTCGCCGCCGCTCTGGACCGGCTCGCGCGACACCCACAGGATCTTGTTGCTGCGGTCCTCGCCGGGCGGGCTCACCAGCGGATACCCGAACACGATGGCCACGATGTCACCCCGGTCGCCGTAGACCTGCCGGGTGCCGCTGCCGTCGTAGTTGAACCCGCCACGCGCCCATTCCGGCAGGGCCCCCGTCTTCACCGGCGACCCGCACGGCTGGGCCGACGACGACGTGGGCGCCGCGGCCGGCGGTTTCGTGGCCGTGCAGCCCGCCAGCATCAGCAACACGACGGCGAGGACGATTCTCATACCTGGCTGACACCGCCGGTCCGTCCTAGGTTCCAGACATGGCCCTGTCCACGGCGTTCACTGAGCTTTTTCCCGTACGGCACCCGATCGCCCTCGCCCCCATGGGCGGCTCGGCCGGCGGCGCCCTGACCGCGGCGGTCTCCCGGGCCGGCGGGCTCGGCCTGCTCGGCTCGGCCGACGGCGAACCCGAATGGCTGGCCCGCGAGGTGGCGGTGGTCCGGTCGAGCACCGACCAGCCGTGGGGTATCGGCCTCCTGACCTGGGCGATCGACCGCGCCGCAGTCGACCGGGCCCTCGCCTGCGAACCCCACGCGATCATGTTCTCGTTCGGCGACCCCACACCCTTCCTTGATCCCGTACGACGTTCCAGCGCGACCCTGATCCTCCAGGTCACCGATCTCGAGGAGGCCCGGCGCGCGATCGACCTGGGCGCCGACGTGATCGTGGCCCAGGGCACCGAGGCCGGCGGTCACGGCTCCGCGCGCGGCCGTTCCACGCTCCCGTTCGTCCCGCTCGTGGCCGACCTCGCCGGCCCGATCCCGGTGCTGGCCGCGGGCGGCATCGCCGACGGGCGCGGTGTCGCCGCCGCCCTGGTGCTGGGCGCGGCCGGTGCCCTCATCGGCACCCGGTTCCAGGCCACCGCCGAGTCACTGGCCGACCCCGCGACCGTCAAGGCGATCCTGGACGGGCGCGGCGCCGACACCGTACGCAGCACTTTGCTGGACGTGGTGCGCGGCTCCCGCTGGCCGTCGGCCTACACCGCCCGCACGCTCGGCCACCCGCATCTGGACCGCTGGCGGGGCCGCGAACCCGAGGCTGCCACCGACCCGCAGGCCCGCCTTGCCTACGCCGACGACCTGGCAAAAGGCGCCATCCCACCCCAGCCGGTCTGGGCCGGCGAGGCGGTCGACCTGATCACCGACGTGCCCTCGGCCGCCGACCTGGTCGCCGCGATGGCCCGCCAGGCCGAGGAGGCGCTGACCCGCTTCGCCTGAGACTCCTAGCGATGTTCGCGGACCTTGGCGAGCGGCCAGCCGGCGAACTCCGCCACGTCCTCGTCCGACGTCGTGGCCGCGAACAGCCATTCCTCGACCGCGCGCCCCAGCGAGGACGGCACTCCCGGCGTGCCCGGTTCGGGGCCGGGGACCTCGGCGTACAGGCAGTCGGCGTGATAGGTGCCGGTGAGCGCCACGGACAACCCGGCCGGCCCGTCGTCGCCGCGGGCCAGGACCGCGCCGGTCAGCCAGTCGCGCAGTTCCCAGCCGGTGGCCGAGGTGCGCACATCCTGCACGACCGGCCGTCCGGTGCGGACGATCTCGTGCGCACGCCGGCGGCGGGCCTGGTCGGCCAGGAACGGCGCTTCGAGCAGTTTCCGGACATGCAGGCGGACGAGGTCCATGACGGCCACCGTGTACCCTCCTGCTAGGCAATCTAGTAGCTAGATAATCTAGCTAACGGCGAAGGGCAGCGACAAGTGGTCGAAGATCTGCAGGCAAAGATGCCCGGACTGCCCGACCTGGACGACGCCACGGTTGCCGTGCGCGACTTCATCGGCGCCTCGCGCGACCTCGTGGTGCGAATGGCCCGCGTCATGGGCATGAACGCCAACGACATGGCCGCGATCGCCATGCTGACGTTCGAGGGCGCCATGGGTTCCACCGAGCTGGCGGGCCGGCTCGGCATCAGCACCGCGTCGGCCACCGCCCTGGTCGACCGCCTGGAAAGCGGCGGAATGATCGAACGTGTCCGCGACACCCACGACCGCCGCCGGGTCACACTCACCGAGACGGGCGCAGCCCGGGCCACCAGCCTCGAGGCGTGGCTGCCGGCCATCATGCGGATGGACGAGATCTGCCGCACGTTGAGCGAAAGCGAGCGAGCCTTCACGATCGACCTGCTCGCCCGCCTGCAGACAGCCATGGACGCAGCAGCCCGCTGACCCCCAATCTGCGTGCGCGCGATTGCACGATCACGTCCATCCGCGCATCCAGCCAGCGCCGCCACCCGCCGCCGCTCGAGACTGCGCGCCGTTCACGCAATCGCGTCCATTCCCACATCAGGCCACCGCAGCCGCCCGCTGACGTCCGGGACTGCGCGCCAATTGCGCGACCACGTCTGTTCGCGCATCGAGCCACCACAGCCGCCCGCCGACGCTCCGGACCTGCGCACCGCCCGCCACCCGCTGACGTCCGCGACTGCGCGCCAATTGCGCGACCACATCCATTCGCGCATCGAGCCAGCGCCGCCGCCCGCCGACGTCCGGGACTGCGCGCTGGCTGCACGACCACGTCCGTTCGCGCATCGCGCCGCCCGCCGCCGCTCCGGGACTGCGCGCCGATAGCGCGACCAAACCCGTTCCCGCATCGAGCCAACGCAGCCGCCCATTGACGCCCGGGACTGCGCGCCGATAGCGCGACCACATCCGTTCGCGCATCAAGTCAGCGTCGCCGCCCGAGATGAGCGCCGTGAAGGGGACGCGCGGAACTGAGCGAACTGCTCGGACTGAGCGAGACGCCGAGCGAAGCGTGCAGGCCGAGCGGTCCGCGCGGGCCACCGAGCGAAGCACGCAGACTGAGCGAACCACCGAGCGAAGCACGCAGGGTGAGCGAGACACCAAGGGAGCCGCGCAGATTGAGCAAACCGTGCAGACTGAGCGGCCGCCGAGCACATCGCGCACGCTGAGTGGGTCGGGCAGGGTGAGCGAGCCACCGAACGAAGCCTGCTGGCAGAGCGGACCGCGCAGCCTTAGCGAGCCGCCCAGACTGAACGGCCGCCGAGCACTTCGCGCACGCCGAGTGGGTCGGGCTGGGGTGAGCGAGCCACCGAACGGAGCCTGCTGGCAGAGCGGACTGCGCAGCCTGAGCGAGCCGCCCAGACTGAGCGGCCGGCGAGCACGTCGCGCACGCCGAGTGGGTCGGGCAGGGGTGAGCGAGTCACCGAGCACATCGCGCAGGCTGAGCGAACCGCCGAGCAAACCGCGCACACTGAGCGAACCGCCCAGACTGAGCGAGTTACCGGAGTGCATCGCGCGGGTCGAGCACACTGAGCGAGCCACCGAGCGAACTTCGCAGGCTGAGCGAAGCGCGCAGACTGAGCGAGCCGATGCGCGAACCGCGCAGAACGCGTGTCGCAATCCGGACGGGTGGCGCGGGCTCGGTGGGCGGGCCGGGACGTCAGTCGGGGGTGACCAGGCCCTGCAAGCCGACGACTATGGCGATCAGGCCGAAGATGGCCAGCAGCAGGGCGGGCGGTGCCTTGCGGCGGGTCAGGCGGTCCCAGAGCAGGGCCACGCCGACCAGGATGCCGACCACCTCGAAGTGGAAGACTCGCGGGCCGTCGAACAAGTGCACCAGCAAGTAGAAGCCGCCGGCCACCAAGGCGATGATGCCGACTATCCAGCCGAACGGCGCTGCCCGGTCGGCGGCGCGGCCTAGGCTGTCGCCGGCTCGGGGTACGCGGCGCAGCAGCGAGATGGCGAGCAGGAAGCCGCCCACGATGTTCGCCAGGTCGAGCAAGAGGGCCATGATCACGCTCATCGTCGTACCCGGGAGCGCTCCCAAAGGAAACATCCGTCGATCGGTGGACAACCACGGTCACCGGGTCGGTCGTCCCGCGGGGCGGGCCCCGGCGACGACGATTCTCGGTATGAACAGCGGAATCGCCGCCATGATGCGGTCACTCGCCTGGGACCTCGGTCTGCCGGTCGCCACCTACTACGCGCTGCACGCTCTCGGCGCGAGCGACACCAGTGCGCTGCTGGCCGGGACGGTGGCAGCGGGCGTACGGATGGGCTGGGTCGCCTGGAAAGCGCGCACGATCAGCCCGTTCTCGGCCGTGATGGCCACGATGTTCGGGGTCGGGCTGGTGTTCACGCTGATCACCGGGGATCCGCGCTGGATGCTGGTCAAGCACTCGATCATGTCGGCCGGCATCGGGCTGATCTTCGTAGGCTCGGCGCTGTTCGGGCGGCCGCTCACGCTCGCGGCTCAGCAGAGTTTCCAGCCGAAGAAGGCCGAAGAGCTTTCCCACGCGTACGCGTCCAACCCGCGCATCCGCCGCGGCCACTCCATCGCGTCGCTGGTCTGGGGCGCGGGGTTGCTGACCGAGGCGCTGGTTCGCGGCGTGCTGGTCTACATGCTCCCGATCGACGTCATGGTCGGACTGTCCACCGCGCTCACCGTCGTCACGTTCGGCGCCCTGTTCGCGTGGAACGCCCGCTACATCGCCACCGCCCGCCGCCGCCGCGCCGCCAACCCCGAGCCCTCCACCGCGCCCGAGCCCGCCACCTCCCCGGAGCCGACCGCCGCGCTCGAGCCGGTCGCCACACGATGACGCCGCCCGCCACACGACGACGCCGCCGCACAATGACGCCGCCCGCCGCCCGCCGCCCGCCGCACGACGACGCCGCCCGCCGCACGACGACACCGCCCGCCACACCATGACGCCGCACGACGCACGACGACGACAGCCACTGCACGAAGACGACGGCCGCATCCGGACGATGGAGAGGGCGCTCGGCGCCGGGAAGTCCCGCCGCCGGCCAGCCGAAACCCGCCGCTGACTCAGAGAGCGCCCCGCATGATCTGCTTGTCGAAGCGGCGCACAGCCCGGAAGCCGGCCCGCGCCACCGGGTCGTCCGAGTCGGCCAGGCTCTCGAGGCGGCTTCGCCAGAAAGTCCAGCGCGGCACGTTGAACCCGCCCTCGGCGAGGCCCTCGCGGGCCGCCAGTTCGTGCAGCCGCCCCGGGCCGGGGCCGAACGTGCGCCGGTGCAATGTTGCGTTCACCAGTTCGGGTCCGCAGTGTTCGAACCATTGCACGGCGGCCGGCAAGTGGAGGCGTACGGGGCAAAAGGTCTCCAACGCGGTGCCGATCGACCACAGACCGAACAGAGAGAAGTCGACGCCCGCGGCCGTCAACCGGGCCGCGAAAGCGTTGAGCCGGGTCCACGATTCGACGCTGCGATCGTCGGGCGGCACCAGATTCCATTCCTCGCGCATCTGCGCCCCGAAGAGCGGCAGATCAGCGAACAAAGCGTTTCCCCGTACGCCGATCAGCAACCCGACCAGCGAGGCCTGATCGGTCGACGGGTCGACGGCAGCGTCGACGACCTGTTTCCACAGCGCCCAGAGCAGACCGGACAGTTCTTCCCCGCTCGCCCCGGACGCGGCGATCCGGTCGAAGGATTCCTGCAGAAGCATGGAACGGACCCCTATGGTGTCGTGATGAGCACCTTCGATACGAGCGTGCCCCATCCGGCCCGGCGCTACGACTACTGGCTCGGTGGTAAGGACAACTTTGCCGCCGATCGGGAGTCGGGTGATGCGATCGCCGCGCAGTTCCCGGGGATTCGCACGGCGGTGGTCGAGAATCGGCGGTTCCTGCGCCGCGCGGTCCGGATGCTGGCCGCCGACGAGGGAGTGCGTCAGTTCCTCGACATCGGCACGGGACTGCCGACCGCAGGCAATACGCACGAGATCGCGCCCGAGGCCCGGGTCGTCTACGTCGACAACGATCCGCTCGTGCTGACCCACGCCCGGGCCCTGCTGACCGGCGCCACCTCGTACATCGACGCCGACCTGCGCGACCCGGCGACGATCCTCGAGCAGGCCCGCGAGACCCTCGACTTCGAGCGGCCGATCGCCGTGATGCTGCTGGCCGTCCTGCATTTCGTGCCCGACGAGGACGACCCGTACGCCAAGGTCCGTTCGTTTGCCGAGGCCTTGGCGCCGGGCAGCTTCGTGGCCATCTCGCACGCTTCGGGCGACTGGCTGCCGCCCGAGGTCGTCGCCTCGATCACGTCCGGCCGGCACGGGACGGGCCGCCTGCGGTCGCGGGCCGAGGTCACCCGCTTCTTCGACGGTCTCGACCTGCTGCCGCCCGGGGTGGTCCCGCTCCCCGACTGGCGGCCCGGACCCGAAAAAGTGGAGGCGGCCGAGGTCTCGATGTACGCCGGAGTCGCCCGAGTCTAGGCGCAGTACTTGTCGTGCGCCGGGCGCGACCCGCTGACCAGGAACGCGGTGACGGCGTCGTTGCCGCACGGGTTGGCGCCGAACACGTACGCGCCGTGGCCGCCCTGGTCGATGGTGACCATGCGGGCCCGCTCCCCGAAGGCCGTGCGCAGCTTGCGGGCGTTGACCAGCGGCGTTCCGGGGTCGCGCTCGTTCTGCACGAGCAGCACGTTGCCCGGGCCACGGCCGGTGATCCGCACCTTCTCGACCGGCTTCCACGGCCAGTACGCGCAGGCCGAGATGTTGGCCGCGGCGGCCCCGATCAGCGGGTAGCGGATCCGGTCGACCGCCACGTCGTGCTGGTAGCTGTGCACCGACCGCGGCCAGCTGGAGTCGTTGCAGATCACGGTGAGCCGGGCGGCCACGGTGTTGTCGGTCGCGGGCGGCGGCGGGACCGCGGCCGGCGGTTCGCCCTGGTCGAGCGAGGTCCACACGGTCGCCAGGGCCTCGAACCGGCCGTCGCTGTAGATGTGGTCGAACGTGAGCCCGCGGAAGATCGAACCGTCGATGCCGGCCACCGGCGCCCGGTCCAGTTCGGCCGCCAGCCGGTGGTAGGTCCTGGTCACCTGGGCCGGAGTCGTCCCGAAGCCGAGGGCGGGCCGGGCCGCGACGTACTTCGCGAAGTCGGGGAACCGGTCCTGCATGCCTCGCCCGAACGCGCGCATCGCCGTGATGTCGTAGCCGTCCGGACCGAGGTTGCTGTCGAGCACGATCCGGTCGCTGCGCTGCGGAAACAGCGTGGTGTAGACGGCACCCAGGTACGAACCGTAGGACGCCCCCAGGAAGGACATCCTGGGCTCACCCAGTGCGGACCGGATGCGGTCCATGTCGCGGGCCGTGTTGGCCGTGGTGACGTACGGCTGCATCCACGCGGTCTCGGAGCTCGCGCACTGGGCGGCCTCCTGCCGGGACAGCGCGGCCTGCTTCACCACGTCGGCCGGGCCGTTCGCGTAGGGCAGGCTGCCGACGGCCATCTGTTCCTGGGTCAGGTCGCAGGTGACCGGCGTGCTGCGGCTGACGCCACGCGGGTCCATGCCGATGATGTCGTACGCGTCACGCACGCTCGACGGGAGCGGGGCGGCCGCGTTCGGGTCGGTGAGCACGAGCGGGTAGGCCTGCCCGTTGACGCCGGGGCCGCCCGGGTTGGTGAGCAGGATGCCACGCCGGCGCTCCGGATCCGTGCTTCTGATCCGCGAGATCGCCAGCTCGATGGTGCGGCCGTCCGGGTTCCGGTAGTCCAGCGGAACCCGGATCGTCCCGCACTGGATCTGCGGCGGCGGGGCCTCGCCCGGGCACACGCCCCAGGTCAGCCCGTTGTCGGGGGCCGCGGCCGGCACCGTTGCCGTGGTCGCGGCGAGAGCAAGAGCAACCAGTGCTGATGTCCACATGGCATCCAGCAGAAACGATGCCGTCGCGGCACGGTCAAGCGGACGGGCCGGGCCAGTCGGCCAGCTCGGCGGCGGCCGCGGCGGTCGAGCGCAGGAACGTCAGCAGCGTCTCGTCCGGGTCGGGCGAATCGGCGACGGTCTCATAGGGCAGCAGGCATTCGCGCAGAGCCTGGTCGTAAGAGGCGGCATTGCGCTCGGCATAGCCCGCGGGCTCCGGATAGGCGTACGCGTAGAACGCCCCTTCCTCGCCCCCGCCCGGCCAGAAACCGAAACTGGCCAGCTCGTGCGAATAGCCCTCCTGCATCACCCACGGCGGGCAATTGGGCGCGCCACCGGGGTGCGGCGGCGCGACCCGGCCCGAGAAACGTGTGTAGGCCAGATCCATCGCACCCCAGAAGAAATGCACCGGGCTCGCCTTCCCGGTGAACTCGGACCGGAACACGCTGAACACCCGCTGCGCCTGCAGAAGCTGCCGCCAGAACAGGCGCGCGGCCTCTCCGTCGTACGCGCAATGCTGCTCGTCCTCGGCGAACGGGATCGCATTCTCGACCTCGTTGGGCACCGGATGGATCCGCGGTTCGATTCCCAGTTCGGCCAGCGCGCCCAGGGTTTCGCGATAGAACTCGGCCACCGATTTCGGCGCCAGCGCCACCTCGCGGGAACGGCCGTCGGTCGTGCGCACGTGCAGCCGATGGTCGAGGAAGTCGAATTCCAGATCAAACCCGTTTTCCCCGTACGGGATCAGCCCCGTCCCCATTCCCCGGGCGCTCACATAAAGCGTGACGTGCCACCAGTGATTGACCGGCGGGGCGTACGCCATCCGGATCTTCCCGACGATCTGCGTCCACATGTGCAGCGTGTCGCGGGTGTCGGTCCAGTCCGCCACGCGCAGCCGCGGCCAGCTGTTGATCTCGTTCGTCACGGCTCAAGCTTGCCAGACCGCAGCGCGGCGCCCTCCACGTCGACGTCGGGCAGGATGCGGTCGAGCCAGCGCGGCATCCACCACGCCGACCGGCCGAGCAGGTGCATCACGGCGGGGATGAGCAACATCCGTACGAAGAAAGCATCGGCCAGCACGCCGAACGAGAGCCCGAAACCGAGCGACCGGATGATCGCGGTGTTGGAGAAGATGAACCCGCCGAACACCGAGATCATGATGATGGCGGCCGCGACGACGACCGTACGGCCGGCCCGAACGCCCTGCCGCACGGCCAGTTTCGCCGGGGCGCCGTGGGCATAGGCCTCACGCATGCCGGAGACCAGGAACAGCTGGTAGTCCATGGCCAGCCCGAACAGGATGCCGATCAGGATGGTGGGCAGGAAACTGAGCACCGGATTCGGGTCGTGCACGCCGAACACGCCGCCCAGCCAGCCCCACTGGAAGATCGCGGTCAGCCCGCCGAACGTGGCGAACAGCGACAGGATGAAACCCAGGGTCGCGGTGACCGGTACCAGGATCGACCGGAACACGAAGATCAGAATGATCAGCGACAGTCCCAGGACCAGGCCCAGGTAGCCCGGCAGCGCGTCGGAGAGCTGCTCCGAGATGTCGATGTTGCCGCTGGCACTGCCGGCCACACCGAGCCGCACATCCACCGGCAGGGGCGAAAGATCCCGCAGTTCCCGTACGAGTTGTTCGGTGGACCCGCTCGACGGCCCGTCCGCCGGAATCACCTGGAACGCGAACAGCGTCTTGTCGGCCGACTGCCCGATCGGGGCGACGGCGGTGACGTCGTCCACGGCCAGCAGCGTGTCGGCGATGCGGACCTGCTCGGCCACGGCGGCGGCCTGCTCGGTGACCGGCTGGGGCACGTCGGCCACGATGAGCAGCGGGCCGTTGACCCCGGCGCCGAACTTCTCCTCGATCAGCTTGTAGGCCTGGTACTGGGTGGAGCTCTCGGCCTCGGAACTGCCGTCGGGCAGCCCGAGCCGCATCGACAGGGCCGGGACGGCGATCGTCAGCAGAACGGCCAGCCCGCCCAGCACGGTGAGGATCGCGCGGACGTTGCTCATCGGCTTGTCCGCGGCACCGCGCTCGGGCGCCCGATGCGCGCCGGTCGTCTCCGCGTCCGTATCGCTCGTCGCGTCCTGACCCGTCACGCCCTGACCCGTTTCGGCCTGACCCGTTTCGGCCTGACCCGTCGCGGGCGGTTCCGCTGAGGCGTGGCGGGCGGCGGCCGGGCGTTGCTTGCGGCGCAGGATGCGCGGACCGAGCAGCGACAGGATCGCCGGCGTCAGGCTGATCGCGAGCAGCACGCTGACCGCCACGCAGATCGCGCCGACCGTGCCCATCAGTCCCAGGAACGGAATGCCGGTGACGTTGAGCGCGAGCAGCGCGACCAGCACGGTCGAGCCGGCGAACACGACGGCGTTGCCCGACGTGCCGTTGGCCAGCCCGATCGACTCGGCCAACGGCACCCCGTCGAGCAACTGGCGGCGATGCCGGTTGAGGATGAACAGGCAGTAGTCGATGCCGACGGCCAGACCGAGCATGACGCCCAGCACCGGCGTGATCGACAGCATCTCGACGACACCGCTCAGCGACAGCGCGGCGGTGACCCCGATCGCCACCCCCACCAGGGCGCTGACGATCGGCAGGGCGGCCGCCACGACCGTACCCAGCATGATCATCAGAGTGATGGCGGCGATCACGACACCGGCGACCTCGCCCACGCCGAGGATCTCGGGGACGCTCTGCGTGATGTCGTTGGAGAAGTCGGCCTCGACCCCGTCCGGCACCTCCCGGCTGACGTGGTCGACGACGCTCTGCTTGGTCTCCGGCGTGACGTCGAGGCGGCGGTCGCTGAAGATGACCTGCGCGATCGCCGTCGTGTTGTCGGCCGACACCGTGCGGACCTGGGACGACAGGTCGAGCAGCCGCTGCGAGTCGTCGAGTTGTTTGACGCGCGGTTCCAGAAGCTTCTGCTGTTCGGGTGGCAGCTGAGCCCGGGCGTCCTCGAGCTGCTTCCGGCCGTCGGCGATCTTCGCGTTCTGTGCGGCGAGCTGTCCGGCCGTCGCGAACGGGTCGGTCGTGGTCGCGACCCCGTCCAGCTCGGCGGTGCTCTTCAACACCGAGGCGATTCCCGTACGCTGCGCCTCCGTGAACGCCGTTCCGTCGGTGGTGTGGAAGACGACCGCCCCATTACCGCCGCTCGCGGCCGGGAACCGGTCGGCCAGCTTCTTGCTGACCTCTTCGGTGGCCGTCCCCGGGATGTCGACCTGTGACGACAGCGTGCCGCCGAAGGCGAAGTAGCCGCCGACAGTCAGTCCCAGGACGACGGTCCACGCGACCACGACGGTCCAGGCGCGGCGGGCGCAGAAGCGCCCCAGGCGGTACAGCAACTCGGCCATGCCGGCGTTCTCCTGAAGGGTGGGAAAGAAAGCCTGAAGGTGGGAAAGGAAAGAAATCAGTAACCAGTACGGATGTTGTCGACGAGTCGATCGAGCAGTTCGCTCCAGAGCGCGCGGGCCGGCTCGTCGGTGGTCGCCCCGGTCGCGGCGATCCAGTGGTGGGCGATCACCTCGGTGCCGTGCATCAGCGAGCTGACCAGCAGTTCGGCTTCGAGGGGATCCCGTCCGGCGTTGCGCTCGGCGAGTTCCCGGGCGAGGTCTGCCGTCGTACGGGAAAAGGTCGCCTGAAAGATCTGCTGCGGCCGCGGATCGTCGACGCCGAAGCCACCGAGCGCCTGCCACAGGAACGCGATGGTGCTGGGCACGTCGGTCGCCCGCAGCGCCGCGGCCACCGTCTCGAACATCTCGGCCCGGCTGCCCGGCTCGAACGGCCGCGCGCTGACCTGGGCCCGGAACGACTCGATGACCACGCCCAGCACCTCGGTGCAGGCGGTGGTGACCACGTCGTCGATGGACGCGAAGTGGTTGAAGATCGTCCGCCGGGACACGTCGGCCCGCTCGGCCAGCTGGTCGACGCTGAACCGGGTGCCGTCGGCGATCAGCTGCTGGGCCGCGTCGAGGATGGCCCGCCGGTGCCGTGCCTTGAGCGCCGTACGCCGGTCGGGCGGCCCGAGATCGATCACCATGATCGTTACACTAAATGCAGCGTTGCACTTCGTGCAAATTCATTGTTCAAGTTGACGCTTGATAAAGCGAGTGCTTGAGTAAGCGCATGGATCAACGGCTCGACGCGGTGTTCACGGCGCTGGCCGACGCCACCCGGCGCGACATCGTGGCCCGGCTGAGCGCGGGCGACGCGACGGTCAAGGAGCTGGCCGAGCCGTACGCGATGAGCCTGCAGGCCGTCTCGCAACATCTGCAGGTGCTCGAGCGGTCGGGTCTGATCAGCCGTGGCCGGCACCGGCAGACCCGGCCGTGCCGCCTCGAGCCGGCCGTCCTCGACGAGGCCCTGGCCTGGATCGGCGAGAGCCGCCGCACCTGGACCGAGCGCATGGACCGTCTGGAGAACCGCCTGGTCCAGCTGCAGGAGAGCCGCGATGACTGACGAGGGGATGCTCTATCGGCGGGTGCTGCCGGCGCCGCGCGAGCTGGTCTGGCGCTGTCTCACCGAGCCGGCCGAGCTCGCTCATTTCTGGGGGCCGCGCGGCATGCACACCCCGCTCGACGGCATCGTCGTCGAGCTGCGGCCGGGCGGCCGGTTCGAGACCCTGATGATCGGCGAGCACGGCAGCTACCGGATGGTCGCCGCCTTCACCGAGGTCGACCCACCGGCCCGGCTGGCCTGGCACGAGCCGGCCAACGGCATGCGCACCACGACCACGCTCGACGACCTGGGCGACGGCACCACCGCGGTCGTCATCCACCAGCAACCGGCGCCGCCGCCCGAGTCGCGGGCCGGGTTCCTGACCTCGCTCGACAAGTTCGCCGAGCACCTGACCCACCTCGTACGGGGAGACTGACATGCAGGCTCTGGTGGCACCGACGTACAACCGGCTCGCCGACGTCCTGACCGACGCGCCGTGGGACGCGCCGTCGCTGTGTGCGAAATGGGCGGTCCGCCACGTGGTCGCCCACGTGACGATGCCCGCCCGGTTGACGCCCGACCTGTTCGCGGCCGAGATGGCCGCCGCGCGCGGCGATTTCGGGGTGCTCTCCGACACCGTGGCCGCCCGCGACGCCGAACTGCCGGCCGACGTCCTGCTCGCTCAGCTGCGGTCACCCGAGCTGCACGCGTGGCAGCCACCCGGCGGCGGCGCGGCGGGCGCGCTGAGCCACGCCGTCATCCACTCGCTCGACATCACGGTGGCCCTCGACCGCCCGGCCGTCGCCCCGCCCGAGGCCGTGACCGCCGTGCTCGACCTGATCACCGAAGCACGCGGCACCTGGTTCGGTATCGACCTGACCGGCGTCCACCTCGAGGCCACCGACCTGAACTGGCAGTGGTCCGACGCCGAACCCGTTGGCCCGCCCGTCCGCACCGACGGCGGCTCGCTGGTGGCCGTGCTGAGCGGCCGTACCCTCCCGGACGGCCGTGGCCTGCCGCGAGTTGGGCGTTTGCACTCCACCTGATTGCTGTCAGGTGCTCGACTGCGCCTCGCGACGGCCGCGATCACGCTCGTCGGAGCGCGGCGACAGCGAGGTGAACGATGCGGCGGCTGGAGAAGGACGACGGTTTCGCCGAGACGCGACTGCTGATCGCGAACGATCTGCTGCAGCGCGGCGACGATCTCGACCGGGCCGTCACGCTGCTGGACGAGGCCGTCACCATGGATTTCGCGTACCGGTCGAGCGCGCTGACGCTGCTCGGCCGGGCGCTCGAACTGAGCCGGAACGGCACCGGCGATGCCGAGCTGCTGCGCCGGCTGGTCGACGTGGACCGGCAGCTCGCCGAGCTGCCGGAGAGCGGCCGCACCGAGCTGATGAACCTCTCGATCGACCTGCTCGGCTGGTTCCACGCGGGCGGCGGGCCGGGTCTGCTGGACGAGGCGGTGACCGCCCTGCGTCAGGCTCTGACCGCCCCGCCGGTCGACGATCCGAGCGAGGCGATGTGCTGGTTCGAGCTCCTGGTCGTGCTCCGGACGCGGTTCGAGCGGGCCGGCGACCCGGACGACCTGGAGCAGGCGATCGCGGCCGGCCGGTCGGCCGTGGCGGCCGCCGCACCGGCGGATCCCGACTGGTCGAAGTACCACTCCGGACTGGCCGGCCTGCTGGCTCTGACCGGTGACGCCGGGCATGTGCCGGAGACCACCGACCGGCTTCGGGAAGCGGTCCGGCACACCAGCCCGGCCGACCCGGGGTGGTCGGTCCGGCGCGGCCGGCTGGCCGGGCTGCTGGAGGAGGAGTACAACCGCACCGGCCGGCCCGAACTGCTCGACGAGTTGATCGAGGTGCTGGCCGAGCCCGGCGCCCCGGAGGACGCGGCGTTCCTGGCCGGCCTGGGCGCGGCCCGGTGGGAGCGGTTCGAGCAGGCGGGAGACGAGGCCGACCTCGACGCGGCCGTGGCGGCGGCCCGGCGGTCGCTCGCCCTGTCCCCGCCGGCCGAGGCCGATGCGGGTGAGATGCGCTGGTCGGCCTCGCGCGTGCTGTCGGCCGCCGACCAGCGGCGCCAGGACCCGGGCCTGCTCGGCGACGCGATCGCCGCCGGCCGGGCCGCGGTCGCGGTGATGGACGCCGACAGTGACGATCTCGGGCCCCGGCTCATCACGCTGGGTGCGTTGCTGACCCGGCGCTTCGACCGGGACGCCGATCCGGCCGACCTCGACGAGGCCATCGTCCACGAGGAGCGGGCCGTGTCCGCGCCCGGTTCTCCGGTCAACCGCCGGCTGATCCTCGCCCTGGATCTGCGGCAGCGGTTCGCCCGAGCCGGCGACACCGCCGACCTCGAGCGGGCCGTGGCGCTGATGGCCGAGGTGATGGAGCACCGGGGCCGCGACGACGAGCTCGGCCAGGCCGAGTCGGCGCTCCTCGCGGAGTCGATGAGCACCCTCCGCGACCATCTGAACAACCTGACCGGCCGGGACCTGGCGGTCCGGGCGGCTCGGCGCGACCTCGAGCACGCGGAGGAGAGCCGGCGGGTGATCGCGTCGGGGCGTCTGGGCGAGGCGCTCTGGCTTCGCTTCGAGCTGACCGGTGACGTCGCCGATCTGGAGGAGTCGATCCGGCACACCCGGGTGGCGGCCGGGCTGGCCGAGGAGAGCAGCCGGGCGTCCCTGCTGGCCGACGTCGGCCGGCGGTTACGGATGTGGTTCGAGAGCACGGGCGACCTGGCCGTCCTGCGCGAGGCGATCGACACGATGCGGCAGGTCGTGAACGAGGCCGCCCCGGACGACCCGGAGATCGGTGGCTATCTCGGCGCGGCCGGGCTGGCGTTCGAAATGTACGGCGAACGCGCCGGACTCCCCCATCTGCTGGAGATGGCCACCGGCTACTTCCGGGACGCGGTGGCGATCACGCCCGAGGACGGGGATGCCTACCTGCTCCGGGCCGGCAACCTCGCCCGGCATCTCTCCGCCGAGGCCGCCCGGACCGGTGACCCGGCCCTGGCCGGCGAGGCCGTCGAACAGCTGCGCGAGGTCGTCGGGCGGACCGGGGCCGGCGACCCCCGCCGGCCGCTGTACCAGTTGAATCTCGGCCAGGCCCTGCGCACACGGTTCCGGCTCGGGCTCGACCCGGACGACCTCGACGCGGCGGCCGGCGTCACGCGCGACGCGCTGGCCGCGCTCCCGGACGGGCATCCGGCCCAGCCGAAGGCACGGATCAACCTGGGCCACATCCTGCGCGCGCGCTTCGAGCTGACCGGGGACGCCGCCGACCGGGACGGTGCGATCGCCGCGTACCGGGAAGCCACGTCCGCCGCCGGCTCCGATCCGGAACTGCGCGTGCGGGCCGCCCGCGACGGGGCGCTCGCGGCGGCCGAAGCCGGGCAGTACACCGAGGCGCTGGCCGGGTTCACGGTCGCGGTCGAGACACTCCCGTCGATCTCCCCGCGCAACCTGGGCCGCGACGACCAGGAACACCGGTTGCAGGGATTCTCCGGCCTGGCCGCCGTGGCCGGCTCGGCCGCGCTCGACGCCGGCGACCCGGACCGCGCCGTCCTGCTGATCGAGCAGGCCCGCGGGATCCTGCTGGCCCAGGAGATGGAGACCCGCGGCGAGACCGCCGGCCTGGCCGAGCACTACCCGGCGATCGCCGCCGAGTTCGAGTCGGCCCGCCGGGAGCTGAACCGGTCGCCGGAGGAGGACGGGACCGGCACCGCGCACCAGGCGAGCGCCGACCGGCGCCGGCGCGCGCTGGCCTGGAGCGATCTGCTGGACCGGATCCGCGCGCTGCCGTCGTTCGACCGGTTCCTGCTGCCGCCGACCCTGCCCGAGCTCATCGGCGAGGCGGCCGAGGGGCCGATCGTCCTGCTCTCGACCGGCCCGGACCGTTCGGACGCGCTCGCCGTGACAAGCGGCGGCGTCCGGCACGTCCCGCTGCCGGGGCTCGGCGCCGGCGTGGTCCGCGACCGGGTCCGCGACTTCCTCGTCCTGCTCGAGACCCTGGACCGGCGGGACCTGCCGTTCGCCCAGCGCTACGCGGCGATCCAGGCGATGAACGGTTTCCTCGGGTGGCTGTGGGACGCCGCGGCCGGTCCGGTGCTCGACGCCCTCGGCTGCGACGGCGACCCGGTGCGGCGGGTGTGGTGGGCACCGGCCGGGCGGCTCGCGTTCCTGCCCTGGCACGCGGCGGGCCATCACGACCGCCGGGACGAGCGACCGGCCCCGGCGTGCCTGGACCGGGTCGTCTCGTCGTACACGCCGACGCTGCGGACGCTCGTACACCTGCGCGCCCGGTCGCTGCGGTCGGCGCCCGCCGGGTCGTTGCTGATCGGGATGGCCGAGACGCCGGACGCGGGGTCGTTGCCGGGCGTGCCGGGCGAGATCGCGGACCTGACCGCGCTCCTGCCGGACGCGGTGGTGCTGTGCGACCGGGACGCCACCCGCGACCGCGTGCTCGATCATCTGACCCGGGCGTCGCTGGTGCACTTCGCCTGTCACGGCGTCAGCGTGCCCGACCGTCCGTCGGCGAGCCGGCTGCTCGTGCACGACCACGCCGACCGGCCGCTCACCGTGCTCGACATCGCCCGGCTGCACCTCGACCGGGCCCGGCTGGTCTATCTGTCGGCCTGCAGCACCGGGCAGGCCTCGGCCCGGCTCACCGACGAGGCCATCCACATCACGTCGGCGTTCCAGCTGGCCGGGTTCCCGCACGTCATCGGCACGATGTGGACGGTCGACGACCTCGCGGCGGCCGATCTCGCCCGGGGCTTCTACGCGCGCCTGCCCGACGGACCGGCGGTGGCCCTGCACAGCGCCGTCCGCGCGGCGCGCGACCAGGCCCCGGACCGGCCCGACCTGTGGGCCGCCCACCTGCACGCGGGGGTATGACATGGACGATTCCCTGCTCGACGCCGTCCGGATGGCCCGCTCCCACCTGGCCGATCTGGTCGCCGACGGCGAGTCGGCCGACCGGCTCGACGACCGGCTGGCCGGCCTGCTGCGGCGAGCCGCCGCCGGCACGGACGTCACCACCGAACTGGAGAACGCCCTGGCCTCCGAGGCGATCGTCCGGGCCTGGGTGGCCGACGTCCGCCGCGACCCCGAACTGTGGCCTCCCGACCTGCGACCGGGCCGCCGCGGGGCCGCCTATACGGCACTGCCCGGCGAACCCGGCCCGATCGGGGCTCCCCGGTACGGCTGCCCCCACCCGGACCGGGACTACTACTGGTTCCGCCGGCACGTCGCGCAGCCGATCCCGGAGTGCCCGACCCACCGTCTGCGCCTGGTCCGGGGCTGACGTGCTGGCCGGCTTCTGGACCTCGGTCGGCGGGAAGCTGGCCGAACGCTGGCTGACCGTGTCGGCCGGCGCGCTCGTCTACTGGCTGGGCGTGCTCGGCGCCTGGACGCTCGGGCACGGCGGCACCGCCGGGTTCGAGCGCGCACTCGACCGGCTGGGCACGCGGCCCGCCGCGGTGCAGGTCGTGGTGCTGGCCGGCGCGCTGCTGGTGGTGGCCGGAACGGGCATCGTCGTCCAGGCCCTCGCCCATCCCACGATCCGCGCGCTGGAAGGGTACTGGCCGGCCTGGCTGGACCGCCCGCGCAGCGTGCTCGTGGCCCGAGCGCAGCGGCGCTTCGACCGGGAGGATCAGCAGTGGCAGGAACGGGCCACCGGGGCCGAGCAGCCCGACCCGACGATCCGCCGCTGGCCGATGGATCCGGAACGGATGATGCCGACCCGGATCGGCAACATCCTGCGGGCCGCCGAGGGCCACCCGGCCGACAAGTACGGCCTCGACGGCATCGCCCTCTGGCCGCACCTCTGGCTGCTGCTCCCCGAGCCGGCCCGCCAGGAGATCGCGGCGGCCCGGGCCGGGCTGGACGGTGCCGCCCGGTTGTTCCTGTGGGGACTGCTCGCGCTGCCGCTGGCCGGGTGGACCTGGACCGCCGTACCGGTGTCGTTGCTGGCCATGGCGGCCGCGGTGCGCTGGCGCGGACCGGCCGCGGCCATCGTCTACGCCGACCTGGTCGAGGCGTCCTACGACCTCTACCGCACTTCGCTGTACGAGCAGATGCGCTGGCCGCTGCCGGCGAATCCGCGACAGGAACGGGCCGAGGGCCGCCGGCTCACCGAGTACGTGTGGCGCGGCCCCGACGACGAACCGGAGCAGTGACGATGACCTTGAACGGTGTTCTGGTGGACTCGGCCATCCGCGCCCGGCTCGGTGACGGTTGCCTGGACGAGCTGTGTGCCTACCTGTGGGCCGAGGACTGCCAGACCTGTACGCGCCCGTTCGGCGACGAGCGACCGTCGCTCAGCTTCGTCGGCGTGCACGGCTACGCCGACTCCGCCGCGATGGCTTCGCTGCACCACGAGCGCTGCCGAGGCTCGGACTGGGCGACCGATTACCCGGCCGACTCCGCGTCGGTCTCCTTCGTCGTGCAGCCCCTGCTGCTGCCGGACGAGATGCTGGGCGGCTCGGACGAGACCACCCGGCGGCACGGCGTGGGCCGACCGGCCATGCTGGTGAACCCGGGAATGGAGACCGCACCGATCGCCCGTGAGGACGGCGAGTGGCACGTCCGGCACGGGCAGCACCGGTACCTCGGGATGCGTGGTTTCACCGACGGCTACGTCGCCGGCCGTCCGGTCACCGCCGGGCGGGTGGTGCTGAGTCACGGCGACGTCATCGCCCATCTCGGCTCGTCGAGCTGGTCGTGCCGGGCCACCGACACCCACGGCGACGCCGTCCGGCGGTACGGCGGAGTCACCCTGCTGCTGACCCACGCGTTCGGCGGCGGTCTGCGCGACGAATGGGATCTGCTCCGGATCCTCCCGTCGCCCGACCTGGAGGCGGGCTGGCTGGCGTTGCGTGGCCGATAGCAGTGGTCAGAGGCGCCGGGCCAGGTGGGCGATGATGCGGGCGTCGATCTCGATCGCTTCGGGCAGCGTCTGCTCGAGCCGGCGGAAGAGGCGCTCGCGGTCTGCGGGCGGCAGTTCCAGGTAGGCCGAGATCGTCGACAGGTGCCCGATGTAGCCGGCCGCGCTCATCGTCAGGCGGCGTTCGATCTCGGCCTGGCGGACGTCGGTGAACTGGCCGGACTGCTGCAGCTCGGTGCCCGGCCACTGCATGCTGTGGCCGGGCGGGGTCCCGTCCGGCGACGGGATCTCGTCGGTGTCCATGAACGCGGAGCGGGCCTCGTCCACGATCCGCTCGACGGCCGGCTCGGCCGGGCGGACCGGCCCGCCGAACGAGGCGAACACGCCGCCCGGCACGAGCATCGCGGCCACCCGGGGCCACCGGCCCTCCGGTTTCGTCCAGTGCAGGGCGGCCGCCGCGTAGACCAGGTCGTAGGTCTGGCCGGGAGCCAGTTCCTCGAACGCCGCCCGCACCGCCGTGCTGCCGGGTACCTGCCGGCGCAGTTCGGCGAGCATGGCCGGGTCGGGTTCGGTCGCCGTGACCGCTGTTCCGGCCGCGGCGAAGAGCCGGGTCGCCTTGCCCGTGCCGGCGCCGATCTCGAGGGCGGTCCGGATCGGGCCGCCCGCGTAGTCCAGGACCAGGTCACGCAGGGCGGTCGGATAGCCGGGCCGAAACTGTTCGTACGCCTCGGCCACGGCTCCGAAACTCAACGCGCGGGACGACATTCCCGCGATTCTGGCACAGGCATGACCGCTCGTCAGGCCGGAAGACCACCCACCTGGGTGTTGACCCAGGTGCGGATCGACGGCAGGTCGCCGTAGATGGACGGCGCGGTGGCGCAGGTCGAGCTGTTGTTGCCGGCCCGGCTGGTGACGCCGATCAGGTTCCAGCGTCCGTTGACCGTACGCACCTGCGGACCGCCCGAGTCGCCGTAGCAGGCGCCCGCGTTGCCGCCGGTGTTGTTGGTGCAGATCTCGTACGCCGCGTTGATGCCCCCGCACCGGCTGTCGGCCACGATCGACGTGTCCAGCTGGTGCGCGATCGTCGGCGACGAGCCGCAGCCGCGCGGCGCGCAGGTCTGACCCCAGCCGATGATGCGGGTGGCCGTGCCGACCGCGCCCGACGTGGCCGGGATGGGCGCCGGGGCGTAGCTGACCGACGACGCGAGTTCGAACAGCTTCACGTCGATGCTCGGGTGACTGACCGCACGGCGCACCGCCACCACGGTTCCGCCGCTGGTGCGGTTGATGCTTCCCACCCGTACGGAGGAAGGGGTCGGGCAGTGTTTGGCCGTGACCACCCAGTTGGCCTTGATCAGCGAACCGGTGCAGCCGGACGTGTAGACCATGAACGGGTAGTTCTCGGTGGCCTGCTGACCGCCGACAACCGACGGGCCGACCACGGGATCGGCGGCGGAAGCGGAGGCGGCCGGGGTGAGCAGGCCTACGGTGAGCACAGCGGCGGCGGTGAGCAGGGTCCGGGCGAGGAGGCGCATGAGGGGACCGTCCTGTCCTGTCGAAGAGAGCCACACGGTAGCCCTAAATAGACAGGCGTCGATACATGCCAGAAGGGGCCTATCGTCCGGGTGATGAGGCGGTCAGCCACTCGCCGACCGCCAGCAGCGCGGGCATGGTGAGGCCGTGGCCGCCCGGGTCGCGGCGGGCGGTCACCGTGGCGCCGGATTCCGTACGCAGGTAGTCCCACGTACGGTCGAGCAGCTCGCGCGGGATCACGGTGTCGTCCTCGCCCTGCGCCACGATCACCGGCAGGCCGGCCAGGCGGCCGGGAGTGACCGGGACGCCCGCGTTGAACGGGAGCGTGCCGTAGAGGATGCCCGCGCCGGCGTAGCGCGACGGGTCGTCGAGGATCAGGCCGCCCGCGAAGGCCGCTCCCCCACTGAACCCGATCAGGACCACCGGACGGCCCACCGGCGCGTACCCGTCGAGCCAGGCGCGGAACCAGTCCATGTGCTCACGCAGCGACGAGGCGACCGGGCGGCCGATGCCCCGGTTGGCGAACCAGGCGTAGCCCGCACCCTCGGCGATCGGGGCGCGGACCGCCGCGTACGCGAAATCGGGCGGAAGGTGCCCGCTCAGGGTGAGGATCTCGCACTCGTGCGAGCCGCGGCCGTGCAGCAGGACGACCAGCGGCGCCGACGGGTCGGTGGCGCCGGCGTGGGCGACGGTGATCATGACTACCCCAGACGACGAAAGTTGAAGATACAACTATCGTAGCCGACCGTCAGGACTGCAGCAGCGCCCACACGATCTTGCCGCCGGCGACCGGGGTGGCGCCCCAGTGGGTCGAGGACGCGGCGACGATGCGCAGGCCACGCCCGGAACCCGGCCGCATCAGCGTGCTGGTGGCGGCCGGTTCCCCGGGCAGGCGTGGCATCGTCGTGCTGCCGTCCTGCACGGCGATCCGCAGGTAGCGGCCGGTGTGCACGACGGTGAGATCGAACTCGCCGCCGGCGTGCACGATCGCGTTGGCCGCCAGTTCGTTGGCGACCAGCCTGGCCGAGCTCCGCAGCTCGGCCAGGCCCCAGGTCAGGCAGGCCTCCCCGATCACGTTGCGGGCCACGGCGGCACTGCCCCGGTCGGGTGGCAGGTGCCGGCGGATCCAGCGCGGCACGTTCGCGTGCACCGCCAGCGACGCGAGCGAGCTGTCCTCATAAAGCGCCACATACGTGCGAAAAGCGTCCAATCCTTCCCGTACGCCGTCGGCCGCCTCGCACAACAGCACCGGCACCCCCCAGTGCAGCTGGGCGTCGTGCGTCATGGTGGCGAAGACGCTCAGCAGCGGATCGGCGTCGTGGCAGAGGCCGGCCAGGTCGACGATCACGGCCGACGGGCACTCGGCGGCGGCCTTGGCGATCGCGGTGCCGACCTCGGGCACGGTGGCAGCCGACAGCGCACCGTCGAGGTGCACCGTCGTGATGCCGGTGTCGAGGTTCCGGTCGATCACAGTCTTCAACATCGCCGCTCTCTGTTCGCACCCGGCGGAGATTGAGCGACTCCACGTAACTCCCCGCCACCGCATGAGCGCAATCCCTGGTCGCACGCCTATCGCCCGTAGGGCGGAGCGACGCTGCCGCAACAGTCCACTAGGGACGGCATGTTCCTACCGGGTCAGCAGCACCTTGAGCGCCCCCGAGTGGGCCGGGTCGGCGAAGACGTCGTACGCGTGCATGAACTCGTCCAGGCCGAAGCGGTGCGTGATCATGTGGCCGAGGTCGAACTGGCCGGCGATCAGCATGTCGAGCAGCCGCGGCGTCGAGAACGTGTCGACCAGACCGGTGGTGATCGTGATGTCGCGGATCCACAGGTCTTCCAGGTGCAGCGTGGCCGACTGGCCGTGGACGCCGATGTTGGCGACCCGGCCGCCCGGGCGCACCAGCGTCGTGCACAGCTCGAACGTCTCCGGCGTGCCGACCGCCTCGATCACCACGTGCGCGCCGAGCCCGCCGGTCATCGCCCGCACGGCCTCGCCGATGTCCTGCGTGCCGGCCGTGATGGTGGTGTCGGCGCCGAACATCTTGGCCGCCTGCAGACGGCTCTCGGCCTTGTCGACGGCCACGATGTGGGCCGGTGAGTACAGCCGCGCGGCCACCACGGCGGCCAGCCCGATCGGCCCGGCGCCCACGATGACCACGGTGTCACCCGGCTTGACCTGACCGTTGAGCACGCCGACCTCGTACGCGGTGGGAAGGATGTCGGCCACCAGCACCGCCGCCTCGTCACCGACCTGCTCGGGCAGCTTGTAGGTGGACAGGTCGGCGAACGGGATCCGGGCGTGTTCCGACTGCACCCCGTCGACCAGGTGGCCGAGGATCCAGCCACCCCCGCCGAGGCACTGCCCGTACGCGCCCTGCCGGCAGTAGGCGCAGATGCCGCAGGCCGAGATGCACGAGGCGAGCACCCGGTCGCCCGCCTGCAGTCCGGACACCCCGCTTCCGGTCTCGACCACCGTGCCGACCGCTTCGTGCCCGAGCACCCGGCCCGAGTCGACGGTGGGCACGTCACCGCCGAGGATGTGCAGGTCGGTGCCGCAGATGGTGACGGCGTCGACCCGGATGATCGCGTCGCGCGGGTCCCGGACCTCCGGATCCGGCACGTCCGTCCACGAGCGCTGCCCCGGACCGCCGTACACGAGTCCCTTCATCGCTGCCTCCTCGCCTCAGGTCGTGGCGGGGCCCGGGCAACGCGCCGCCAGGATGTGGACGAGCACCCAGCCCCCCGGGATGACGCTGAGGTCCAGAGTGGCCAGCCGGGGTCGCAATTTGAGACGCCCGGAATCGGTCTCCCACGACTCGACGGCATGCCAGGCGACGATCTTCTTCCCGTACGTGATCCCGTACCGGTCGACGCGGGTCTTGCCGAACATCAACGTCTCGCCGGCGTCGAGGCGCAGAAGGGCCCGCGCCGCCAGCGGTTGCACGATGGCCGTGGTGAGCGCCTCGTTGAGCGACGGGTAGACGGGCAGGATCCCGTCGATCGTGGCCGACAACGCGCGCAGCATCCCGCCGACGGGCCAGTAGAGGTCGTCCGCGTTGCCGTAGGTGTTGTTCAGCTTGATCGTGCGGGTGGCCGTCTCCAGGCGGTGGCCGGTCGTGCTGCTGCCGCCCGAGTCGTGGGACATCCAGGTCCAGTCCGCGGACACGATCTCGGCCCAGGCGACGTGATCGGTGGTGCGCCCCTTGGGGTCGAGCAACGCGAGACCCCCCTCGAACAGGTAGAGATAGCGGTACCTCTTGCCCCAGTGGTGGGACCGGTAGAGACCGGTGGCCGGCCCGAACCCGAAATGCTGTCCGACGACGGCCGCATGTTCCCAGCGCGGCCGCATCTGCTCGTGGTGTTCCTGCTCGCGGCGAGTCGGCACGCCCTCAAGGTGGCAGCGCCCGTCAAGCAGCCCCCGCCGCTGGATCCACGCGGGACAATCCCGTGGTGGCGGCGCTATTGTTCCGCTGTGGATCACAGCAGCGCCGCCCCCGCGGGTCTCGACCCGACCGTGCCGCACCCGGCCCGCCGTTACAACTACTGGCTGGGCGGCAAAGACCACTTCGCGGCCGACCGGGCCTCGGGCGACGAGCTGGAGAAACACTTCCCCAAGGTGCGCGCGGGCGCGATCGCCAACCGGGCGCTGCTCGGACGGGCCACCCGGTTCCTGGCCGAGGAGGCGGGCATCCGCCAGTTCCTCGACATCGGCACCGGCCTGCCGACCGCGAACAACACCCACGAGGTCGCGCAGCGCATCGCCCCCGAGGCGCGGATCGTCTATGTCGACAATGATCCCCTGGTCATGGTGCACGCCCGCGCCCTGCTCAACAGCAGCCCGGCCGGCCGTACGGCGTACCTGGAAAAGGATCTGAACCAGCCGCAGTCCATCCTGCAGGATCCGATGCTGCTCGAGACCCTCGACCTGGACGAGCCGGTCGGGCTGATGCTGATCGCGGTGCTGCACTTCGTGCACGGGCACGGCGCCGCCCGGCCGATCGTGCGGGAGCTGCTCGACGCCCTGCCCTCGGGCAGCTACCTGGTCGCCACCCACGCCACGTCCGACTTCGGCACCCCCGAGCAGCAGGCCCTCTACCAGCAGCTGGTCGAGACCGGCCGGTCCGACGTGTGGACCCGGCCGCAGGACGAGTTCGCCGCGCTGTTCGACAACCTGGAGCTGGTCGAGCCGGGCATCGTGCCGGCCAGCGAGTGGCGGCCCGGCCCCGGCGACGAGATCCCGCCCCGCTCCGACATCAACGTGTGGACCGCCGTCGGGCGCAAGCCTTAGTCACCAGGCGATCGGGCCGTTGTCGTCGAAGTAGCCGCCGGTCGGGCCGTCGTCGGGCAGCGTGGCCAGGTGGATCGCGATCTGCGCGCCCTGGGCCGGCGTGCGGTGGCCGCGGAAACCGTTGAGGTCGGTCGCCACGAAACCCGGGCAGCCCATGTTGATCAGAATGTTGGTGTCCTTCAGTTCCTTGGCGTACTGGATCGTCATGGCGTTCAGGTAGGACTTCGACGGCGCGTACGCCCCCGAGATCGGCCCGGTCTGCCCGTTGTCCGCGGCCTGCAGGGTCAGCGAGCCCACGGTGCTCGACATGTTCACGATCCGCGGCGAGGCCGAGCGGCGCAGCAGCGGCAGCATCGCGTTGGTGACCCGGACGACGCCGATGACGTTGGTCTCGACCACCGTACGGATCATGCCGGGCGAGACGAGGGTCGGCTCCTGCGGCATCCCGCCGGTGATGCCCGCGTTGTTGACCAGCACGTCCAGCCGATCGAAAAGACCGGCGGCGGCGGCCACACTCGCGTCGTCGGTGACGTCGAGCGGCACCCCGAACGCGTCGGCACCGGCCGCGCGCAGCTTCTCGACCGCAGTCTCGCGGCGGGCGTCGTCGCGGGCGCCCACGCCGACCCGCCAGCCGAGCGCGCCGAGCCCGGCCGCGATCTCGTACCCGATGCCCTTGTTCGCGCCGGTGACCAGCGCGGTTGTCTGATTGCTCATGCCTTGAATGGTTCGCCCGGGGCGGCTTCGCGGCCAACACCGTCTGGGTCGGCAGCGATACCTTGGCGGTATGGAAACGCGGGAGCTGCGCTATTTCGTCGCCGTGGCCGAGGAACTGCACTTCGGACGGGCGGCGTCCCGGCTCGGCATCGCCCAGCCACCGCTGTCCCGGGCGATCAGCCAGCTCGAGCGGCGGCTGGGGGTCGAACTGTTCCACCGGACGAGCCGGGCCGTCGAGCTGACCGCACCGGGTGCGGTGCTGCTGCGGGAGGGGCGGGCGGCGCTCGATGCGGTCGAGGCGGCGGAACGGCGTACGCGAAGGGCCTCGGAAACCCCCGGAATCGTGCTCGCGTCCAAGGCCGGCGCCGCCGGGGAGATCCTGGCCAAACTGCTTTCCGCGTACGCGTCGGAGCCGGGTTCGACCGCAGTCGACGTCGTCCTGTGCCGGGTCGGCGAGCAGGAGAAGCTGCTGCGTGACGGGCGCGCCGACGTGGCGTTGCTGCACCTGCCGTTCGATTCGACGGCCGGCTTCGACTACGAGGAGCTGGGCACCGAGTCCCAGGTGCTGCTGCTTCCTCTCGGGCACGCGCTGTCCACGCGCTCGTCGATCCGGATGTCCGACACAGCGGATCTGCCGCTTCCGCGCTGGCCCTCCCGCATGGGGGACTATCCCCCGGGCACCGGTCCCGAGGTGCACGATCACACCCAGCTGCTGCAACTCATCTCGTTGGGGCGGGCCGTGGCGGTACTCCCCGAGTCGTGCCGCAGCCAGCTCACCGACGACATCGCCGTCGTCCCCGTGCTCGACGCACCCCTGGTCACGACCGTGATCGCCTGGCCGCCGCACAGCCGCTCGCGCGAGCTGGCCGGCCTCGTGCTGGCCGCCACCCGCCTCTGATCCGCCTTCCGATACTCCTCGTTTCAGATGTTCCGATCATCGGGATGGTCGGAGTATGCTTCCGGTCGTGAGGCTGACCCGGTCGCAACAGCAGGCACGCACCAAGAGCGCGGTGCTGACGGCCGCGCGCTGGGAGTTCTCCCACTTCGGGTTTGCCGAGGCCAAGGTCGACCGGATCGCCGAGCGGGCCGACCTGACCCGCGGGGCGGTCTATTCGAACTTCCCGAGCAAACGCTCGCTCTATCTGGCCGTCCTGCTCGCCTCCCTGTCCTCCCCTTCCGAGACCGTTGCTCCCAACCCCGTTGATGTGCCCTCGGCGGTCGAGGCGTTCGCCCGGGTCTGGCTCGAGCGGCTGCCGCTGGCCACCGACGATCTCACCGCCGGACGCTTGCAGAGCCGATCCCTGACCGGAGTGGCCGACGGGGGCACCCTCGCCCAGCTGGCCCGGCTCGAAGCCCTGCTGCTGGCCGTCGCCCTCGAGTCGCTCGGCGCCGGCCGAAAGGTCCGCCTCTCCGAACTCGTCCTCACCATGCTCGACGGCGCCGCCCACCTGGCCGAGACCGCGCCCGGGTTCGGCGACCCGTTCGACGTCGCCCGGGCCTGCCGTCACCTGGCCACACTCGACCTCGCCGACGAGTGGGATCCACCCCATCTGCCGTACGTGCCGGCGGCCCACCCGGTCCGCGAACCGTGGACCGTCGACGGCCTCGACGGCCTCGTCGTCGTGCTCGGCAGCGAACGACTCGAAGCGGCCGAAGAGGCGGTCCGCGCCGCCCGGCCCACCGACACGGTCACGGTGGCCCTCGTGACCGACGACCCGGCCGAGACCGGTGCCCTCCTACGCCTGCGGATCACCGACCTGACCGCCTGCCTGCAGCGGGTCGTCGGGCCGGTGCCGCCCCGCATCGTCCTCGACGACCAGGGCGTCATCGCCGCCGCCGTCGGCGCACCCGTCGCGGCCGGCACCGAGTCGGCCGTCCGCGTCGAGGCCGGCCACATCATCGCCCGGGCCGACGGACGCGGCGCCGGACACGCGGCCGGGGTCGCCCGATGAACCCCGTGCTGCACACCCTGCGCTGCATCGGCCACGCCGAACTGGACCGTCTGGCCGACGCGGCCGGGCTCCCCGCCGCCGAGACCGAGTCGGCGCTGATCGACCTGGCCGTCGACGGGCTGGTGACCCGCTCCCACGGCGCCTGGGGTCTCACCGACGCCGGCCAGGCACGGGACGCGACCCAGACGGCCGCCGCCCTCGACGCGGCCGGCGCCCGACCGGCGGTCACGTCGGCCTACGAGACGTTCCTGGTGCTCAACCCCGAACTGCTCGACCTCTGCTCGGCCTGGCAGCTCGGCCCCGGCGCTCCGGTCACGACATTCCTCGCGCGCTTCACCGACCTGAACGCCCGCGTCCAGCCGGTGCTGTCGGCGCTGCCCCGGTTCGACCGCTACCGGCAGCGGCTCGACGATGCGCTGCTGCGAGCCCACGAGGGCGCGACCGGCGAACTGACCGACAGCATGACCTCGTACCACGTGATCTGGTTCCAGCTGCACGAAGACCTGCTGGCCACACTCGGAATCCCACGCTCATGACCCCGGCCCGGCCGCGTGGCATGTCCGGCCGCGCTTTCCGGATCGACCACGTCGCGGTGGCGACCACGGTGCTCAGTCTCGGTGCCGTGCCGCCCGCTGCCGGTCTCGGTGCCGTGCCGCCCGCTGCCGGTCTCGGGAACGGCCACTCGTGATGCCGGCTGCCGCTTTCGAGTCCGGTCGCTTCGTGACGCCGACTGCCGCTATCGGGTCGGGCCGCTCGTGATCTCGGCTCTTGGTGCGGGCAATCGCCGGTCGGCCGCGGAGATCGGCGCCAAGGCCGTCGGGCTGAACGAGCTGATGCGGCTCGGACTGCCGGTGCCGGCCGGGTTCGTGATCGGCGTCGACACCGCCCTGCGCGACCCCGGTGCGGTCGCCCGTGCCGCCGAGCGGCTCGGCGCAGCCGCGGTGTCGGTGCGCTCGGGGGCGGCCGTGTCGATGCCGGGCATGATGGACACCGTCCTCGACGTGCGCGGCCCGATCGCCCCGGTCGTGGCCGAGGTCTACGCCTCGTGGAACACCCCGCGCGCCGTCACCTACCGCGAACTGCGCGGCATCCCGCACCACCTCGGCACCGCCGTGATCGTGCAGACCATGGTCTACGGCGACCGCGACGACCACAGCGGCAGCGGCGTCGCCTTCAGCCGCGACCCGGCCACCGGCGCACCCCACCCCTACGGCGACGTGCTCTTCGGCCGTCGCGGCGACGCCGTCGTCTCCGGCTCGGCCGACACCCTGCCGCTGACGTCGCTGGCCACCCGCGAGCCGGCCGTCTGGGCTTCACTGACAGGCGCCCTGACCCGGCTCGAACAGCACTACCGCAACGTCTGCCACGTCGAGTTCACCTACGAGTCCGGCCACCTGTGGCTGCTCCAGGCGCGCCCCGGCGGCCTCACCCCGCAAGCCGCCGTACGAGCCGCGGTCGACCTGACCGACGAAGGCCTCATCACCCCACCGGAAGCCGTCCGCCGCATCACCCCCGAGATCGCGCGCGCCGCCACACCCCGCATGCGACCCGGCGACATCGTGGCTCGCGGTCGCGGCGCCTCCCCCGGCGTGGCCACCGGCCGGGTCACCCTGACCGCCGACGCCGCAGCGCGCACACCTGGCCGGTCCGTCCTGGTACGCCCGACGACCTCACCGCTCGACATGCACGGCCTGGCCGCCGCAGCCGGCGTCATCACCGCGCGTGGCGGTCTGGCCAGTCACGCCGCGATCGTCGCCCGCGCCCTCGGCAAGCCCGCCGTGGTCGGCGCCGGCGACCTCGCCGCCCTGACCGCCGGAACACTCGTCACCCTCGACGGCACCACCGGCGAGATCGCCCTCGGCGACCCCGGCACCACCGAGCCCCCCACCGACCCGCACCTGCACCGACTGCTGACGTGGGCCGACAACATCAGCGGCGACCACTCACCCCGCCCCGCCGAAAACCGCCTGGCCGCCGCCCACGCACTGCTCTGACACGCCAGCGTGCCGCCTCACCGCCACCGACCACGGCGGCACACTCACCGAGAGGACACTTGACGTGTGCCTTCCCTGCCTCTGGTCAGACGAGTCCGGTTCGACGTGCGCCTGTGGGGCGACGGCCCCGACCCGGCTCGCGAGCTGCTGCCCTTCGTCGACGGCGTGAGCCTGGTCGACCTGGTCTCGGGTTACGAGCGCGCGGCCGGCTTCGATGTTCCGGGCGCGTACGCCGGCGTCGTGCTCGATCATTTCAAGTTCGGCGACGTGACCGCATACCTCACCGGACAGCCCGACTCCGCCTATTGGGCGAACCGGGGCGTGATCGCTCTTCTCGGCTGCGACTGCGGCGAAGTCGGTTGCTGGCCGTTGGAGTCTCAGGTGCTGATGGGCGACGACGTGGTGACCTGGCGCGGTTTCGGGCAGCCGTTCCGCCCGCAGCGCGACTACGGAAGCTTCGGCCCCTTCACGTTCCGCCGAAGCCAGTATGAAGGCGCGGCTCGCGAGGCAGCCGCGGTCGTGGCCGAGCGCGGATCGCTCTGAGCCCGGCGACCCGGCAGCCCGACTAGTCAGTCGACCCGGCAGCCCCGCGACCCGGCAGCCCGGCGACCCGCCAGCCCGACGACCCGCCAGACCGACGGGTCAGGCGGTGATGGTCTTTCCGGTGTCGTCGACGGTGTGCGTGCGCCAATAGACGTCCCACTCATCGTCCACGTGCTTCGGCTCCTGGCCGGACGGGAAACGCGCGAACCCGGCCGGCGGCTCCTCATTCTTGGGCACGCACTGCCGGCCCGTTCCGCCCGTCTGCAGCACCGGATAGTCGTCGGAACCGCAGATCGCGTCCTGCATGCAACCACTCAGCAGCGACGCGACACCGACGGCGGCCAGCGTCAGAGCGGCGGGACGAAGGAACCTCATGCGCCGAACTCTAGCGGCGGGCAAGACGCCGCTCCCCGGCCGCGCCCAGCTGATAGGGCAGGTTGTAGTGGGCGAAGATCTGCGGCTCGTCCGCCGCCGCCAGCTCCCCGTCCAGCTCGATCGCGGGTGCGTCCCCCACCAGTTTCTTGTCGTACCGCACCCGCACGGCGTCCGGCCGCACCGTGGCCCCGCCCAGCGGGACGAAGACCAGACGGTGCCGGCCGATGAACCCGACCCGTACGGTGGCGAAGGCCGGCTCGTCGGTGGCGGTGTCCACGTAGACCGCCTCCAGGTCGCCGATCTTGTTGTCGCCAGGGTCGATGACCTTCTCGCCGCGCCAGTCGCGCAGGTTCTCAGCGGGGAACATGCCCCTGAAGATGCCCGGGACCGGCCCGACGGAAACCGTCAGGCCTGGACCGGCCGGACGGAAACCGTCAGAAGACGATGCGCGCCGCCAGGCCACCGCCGGGCGGGGTGGTGAACTGCAGGTCGGCCCCCTGCGCCTGGATGATGCGCCGGGTCACGGCCAGCCCCAGCCCCATGCCGGGCAGCTCGTTCAGCCGGGCCTCCGAACCCCGGAAGAACGGCGTCCCCAGCATCGCCAGCTCCTGCTCGCCCAGTCCGGGCCCGTGGTCGCGGATCTCGAGCGCCGGGCGCGGACCACCGACCACCGACACGGCGACCGGCTGATCGGCGTCGCTGAACCCGAGGGCGTTGCTCAGCAGGTGACCGATGGCCACCTCGAGCAACTGCGGGTCGGCGTACACGGGAACCGGTTGTGATCCTCCGGTCAGCACGATGCGGGACGCGGCCGGGCCGAGCGACGCCGC
Source organism: Paractinoplanes bogorensis (assembly GCF_018829635.1). Classification (GTDB taxonomy): domain Bacteria; phylum Actinomycetota; class Actinomycetes; order Mycobacteriales; family Micromonosporaceae; genus Actinoplanes; species Actinoplanes bogorensis. Next base: position 48,167 of record NZ_JAHKKG010000008.1, on the reverse strand, counting down.
CACCGAACCGGTCACGCAGGCCAGGTCCACCGTGCGACGGTCGCCGACCGGCTCGTGATGGTGCTGCTGGGCCGCGCGCAGAAGGGTGTCGACCGTGCGGCACAGGCGGCCGGCGTTGCGGCTGATCGCGTCGAGCTGGCGGGCGAACGCGGGCGGCACCGCGCCGGGCACGCCGGTGAGCAGTTCCACGTAGCCCTGGATCGCGCTCAACGGCGTCCGGAACTCGTGCGACATCGTGGCCAGCATGTCCTCGCGGCCGGCCAGTTCGAGCGGCGACCGGTGGTCGATCAGGTGCCGCAGGCCGGTCTCGGCGTCGACCCGCCGGGCCAGGCGCTCGAGGTAGCGGCGGGTCGTGTCGGCGTCGAGGCCACGCCGGCCGTTGTCGAAGACGCACAGCGCGCCCACGATGTGCCCGTCGTGGCGCAGGGGTGCGGCCGCGATGAAGTTGACGTGGGCCGAACCGGACACCAGCGGGTGGTCGGCCAGGCGCGGGTCGTGCGGCGCGTCGTCGACGACCATGACGGCGTTGCGGCCGGCCACCATGTCGCACAGCGAGCGCGACTTGGGCACGTCGACCGCGATCGGCATGCCGAAGGTGGCCGCGAAGTGCGCGTGCGCCTCGTCGGCGACCTTGAGCGCGACCATCGGCGCCTGGCAGACGTCCGCGACCAGTTCGAGTACCTCGGGCACGTCACCGACCGCGGACCGGTAATCCCCGGCCGCGACGTGACGTGGCTCGATGACCGACGACACCATCTCTCTGTCTCCCCCGCCCGATGTTTCTCCGACAGGCATGTTCATCGGCGCCGGGGACGCCGACGTGCGGGTTCGGGGTGGTGCAGGGCGGGAGCACAACCCGTACGGCATCCTAGGAGGCTAGGAACCGACTGGTCGCGCTCGAAACGGGGAAAAGGCACCCCATGGCCAAATACGAGGTCAACAAAGCGGCCGTGGCGAAGGCCCGCGAGCTGATCCAGGCGAAGCGTTACACGCTCGACAGCGACTGGGGCAGCGTCCAGCCGCGCGCCGACGCCGAGAACGCCTTCCTCGAGAAGCATTCCTGGGACGACTACGCGGCCTGGCACCTGGCCCTCACCGACGGCGCGACCGACGAGACCAAGGCCCGCTACGCCTTCGTCTACGGCGATCTGCGCCGGGTCCACCGCAGCGGGCTGATCGCCTGCGTCTACCGCGCCTCGGAGTGGCGGCACAAGGGCATCGAGATCGCCGCCCACGACCTCCTGCAGGAGCTGGACGAGACGGCCGGCATCAAAGACGACTGAGCGCGGCCACGAACGCCTCCGAGAACGTCGGGAACGGCTGGATCGTGTCGCGCAGCACGGCCAGCGGGATCCTGGCCCGGATGGCGAGCGTGGCCTGCTGCAGCCATTCCCCGGCCTCGGGCCCGAGCGCATACGCACCCACGAGCACTTCGCCGTCGCTGAGCAAGGTCAAAAAGCCAGGCGTTTCCGCGTACGCGTGTGTGTAGGTCGCGGTCTTCGCCACTTCGGCGAGCGGCACCGTCGCACTCACCGGCGCCTCGGTCGCCCCCACCGCCGCCGCCTGCGGGTCGGTGAAGACCACCCGGGGCACCGCCGTGTAGTCCGCCGTGCGGGGCCGTCCCAGGATGTTGTCCGCCACCACCTCACCCTGGTACTTCCCCACGTGCGTCAACATCCACAACCCGGTCGCGTCGCCCACGACCCACAGCCGCTCGGCCGCCTGCAGCCGCCCGTCCACCGGAATGCCCCGGTCCCCGGCCTGCACGCCGACGGTTTCCAGCCCCAGCTCCCGTACGCGGGGAGCCCGCCCCGTGGCCACCAGCAACTTGTCGCCGCGCAACTCCCGCCCGTCGTCCAGGCTGAGCACGAAGTCGTCCCCGTCGCGGCGCGCACCGACCGCAGCCGGCCCCAGCACCAGCTCGACCCCGTCGGCCCGCAACGCCTCGCCGAGCCCGTCCCCCAGTGCGGGGGCCTCGCGGGGAAGCACCCGATCGCCCCGCCCGGCGATAACCGCCTCGCCACCCAACCGGCGTACGGCCTGGGCCATCTCCACCCCCACCGGCCCGGCCCCGAGCACGATCAGCCGGCGCGGCACCTCTTTCATCCCGGTCGCCTCGCGGTTGGTCCAGACCCCGTCGAGCTCGCGCAGCCCCGGCACCGGCGGAACGATCGGGTCGGCCCCGTTCGCGATCACGACGTGATCCGCCGTGTGCCGCACCCCGTCGACCTCGACCACACCTGTGCCCGCAAGCCGTCCGGTGCCGCGCAACAGCGTGATGCCGGCGCTGTCCAGCCACGTCTGCTGTCCGGCGTCCGAATAGTTCGACACCATGAAGTCCCGCCAGGCCAGCGCCTCTTTCACATCCACCTCAGCGGTGGCGGCCGCCTCGCGCGCCCCGTGCACCGCTTCCCCCGGCCGCAGCAACGACTTGGACGGAATGCACGCGTAATACGAGCATTCCCCACCGACCAGCTCCCGCTCGACCACAGCCACCCGCAGCCCACCCGAGGCCAGCGCCCCGGCCGTGTGCTCCCCCGGCGACCCGCCACCGATCACGATCACGTCGAAGTCGTTGCTCATCGCAGCCTCCCGCCCGTCGCTCCAACCATCCCGTCCGGACGTTACCCACGTACCGGCCGACAATGGGGACATGCGACGCACGCTTGAGGCCACCGGTCCCCGCCCGGCCGCGGATGTCTGGGACCGCTATGTGCGGCCGGCCCGCTGGCCCGAATGGTCGCCGCAGATCCGGGGCGTCGACTACGCGCTGCCGACCCTGCACGAGCAGACCCGCGGCACGGTCCGTGGGCCGCTCGGCTTCGCCGTGCCGTTCCTCGTCACCCGGGTCTCGCCGCCGCGGTCCTGGTCGTGGCTCGTCTCCGCGGCTGGCGTGTCGCTGATCCTGCTGCACCGGGTCGAGGCCACCGCGGCCGGCACCCGCACCACGCTGACCATCGACGGACCCGCGCCGGCCGTGCTGCTCTACCGCCCCGCCGCCCAGCTGGCGCTGCGCCGGCTCGTCAGCGGATGAGTGCCCGGGTTCGCACCAGAGGCACGCCCCGATGTGCCCGGGTCGCGCGGGCGACAGTCTCGACGGGTCGGTTTCTTCCCGTACGAGCGCAGGAGGCGCTGTCATGGACATGAAGCTGGAAGTCGTCGTGGTGCCGGTCTCGGACGTCGACCGGGCGAAACAGTTCTACACCGGACTGGGCTGGCGCCTGGACGCCGACTTCGCCACCGCCGAGGGCCTGCGGGTGGTGCAGGTGACCCCGCCCGGATCGCCCGCCTCGGTCATCTTCGGTCATCTGGTGACCGCCCAGGCCCCGGGCACCGCCGAGGGTCTGCAGCTGGTCGTCACCGACATCGAGGCCGCGCGCGACGAGCTGAAGCGGGCCGGCGCCGAGCCGAGCGAGGTCTTCCACGACGAGGGCGGCGTGTTCCACCACGGCGGCACCGACGGCCGGGTCCCCGGGCCCGCCCCGCAGCGGGGCAGCTACGGCTCGTTCGTGTCGTTCGACGACCCGGACGGCAACGGCTGGATCCTGCAGGAGGTCACCAGCCGTCTACCGGGCCGGGTGGATCCGTCGGTGACCGCGTTCGGGAGCACCGCGGATCTGGCCGCCGCCCTGCGCCGGGCCGCCGCCGCGCACGGTGAGCACGAGGCCCGCACCGGCGTCGCGGATCCGGGCTGGCCCGACTGGTACGCCGATTACATGGTCAAGGAGCAGTCCGGCGCCGATCTCCCTCAGTGACCGGGCGATTTCCCAGGGTGCGTACGGCAATTACGCCGTACGCACCACTACGCGACCATCACCCGATACTTCCTTTTCACTGATGCGCGATCCGGGGCGCCGGACAAGCCGGAAAGGACTCGGAGCCGGGCCCGGGACGCGCTCGACGCGCCGGAACACGCACTGAAGTCACCACAACACGGGCGGCGATCTACGCGCCCCTTTGCGCCGCTTTACGTCGGATTCATGACGATGATGACGCGCTTGTCAAAGGCTGTGTCACTGACCACTCGCGACCGGCGGCCGATCCGGAGACGCCCAGCCCGGAGCGCCTGGGACAGCGGCCCGGGTGAATCTTTACCCCCGAACGGCCAGTGGTCACCTTTACGATGTCTCTCCGAAGCTCTCAAGAGCGGCCGTCGCATTGTCCGATCTTGACTGTGTCGTGTAATAAAGAGATCCACTTCGCCGACGACGAGGACAGATGAACCCCTACGGAGATCCGCAGTCCGCGAGCGCGCGGGCGAGTGTGCCCGGTTCTGCACCTGTCCCCGCCGCCGGTGGCCGCGCCTCGGTCGGCGGGCGCGCATCCGTGGGTTCGGCGAGCGTGGGCGGCCGCGCATCCGTGGGCTCCGCATCGGTGGGCTCCGCGTCCGTGGGCGCCGCCCGGCCACCCGCAGGTGCCGCCAAGGTGGGCGCGAGCGCCGCCGTGGCCCGGGCGTCGGTCAAGCCCCAGCAGCCCGGCGAGGGGCCCAGCCCCAAGCGGGTCAAGGACCAGGCCAAGGCGGCCAAGAAGCGCCGCCGCACCAACCTGTTCACCGTCGCCGCGGCCGTGCTCGTGATCGTGCTCGGCGCCGGCGTGGTCGGTGGCGCCTACTTCTTCGACGACGTGAAGTTCACCGAGCCGGTGGCCGAGGACCAGGTCACCCAGATCTACGCGGCCGACAACAAGACGCAGATCGCGACGATCGGCAACTCGACCCGCCAGCAGGTCCCGTACCAGAGCATCAACCCGGTGATCGGCCAGGCCGTGATGGCCGCCGAGGACAAGAACTTCCTCGACCACGGCGGCATCGACATGAAGGGCATCGCCCGCGCCGCCTGGAACAACTTCACCGGCGGCGACCAGCAGGGCGCCTCGACGATCACCCAGCAGTACGCCCGGCACGCCGCCGAGCTCAAGGAGATCAGCTACAACCGCAAGCTGCGCGAGGCCGTGATCGCCCGCAAGATGGAGGACCAGTACTCCAAGGGCGAGATCCTGGGCCGCTATCTCAACTCGGTGTACTTCGGCCGCGGCGCCTACGGCATCGAGGCCGCCGTGAAGGCCTACTTCGGCCCGAGCCGCTCGTCACTGACCAAGCCGGGCACCAAGGGCGCGATCACCGCGGGCGAGGCCGCCGTCATCGCCTCGGTGATCAAGCAGCCCGAGCCGTCGAAGACGCACAAGGGCTACGACCCGCAGAACAACCTGCCCGACGCCAAGATCCGCTGGCAGTACACGGTCAACAACATGCTGGAGAAGGGGTGGATCAAGACGCTGCCCGCGGCGTACCCGACCACCCTCAAGAAGTTCGACCCGGACGCGTGCCGCACCTCCTGCGGTAACGACAAGGCCACCGGCAAGATCGTCAAGTTCGTCAAGCAGGAACTGCGCGCCATGGGCGTCAGCGACGAGAAGCAGAAGAAGGGTGGTCTGCGGATCACCACGACGATCAACCCGGCGGTGCAGCAGGCGGCCGAGACCGCGGCGATGCGCACCAGCGACAAGTCGCCGCTGCGCAAGCTCGACGCGACGTACAAGACAGCCCTGGTCGCGGTCGACCCGCCGACCGGGCACGTGCTCGCCTACTACGGCGGCCCGGACGGCGTGGGCTGGGACTACGCCGGCCCGAACTACAACAGCGACGGCGACTTCATCGGCGGCGGACGGCCGCCGGGCTCGTCGTTCAAGGTCTACACGCTGCTGGCCGCGCTGAGCGACGGCTACGGCCTGGACACGACGTGGGACGCGGACGCCAAGAAGGTCGGTGGCGACGCGATCAACAACTCCAGCCGGACCAACTTCACCTGCGACAAGCGGCGCTGCCCGCTGGCCGAGGCGACCGTCCAGTCGTACAACTTCCCCTTCTACCACCTGGCCGCGGCGCTCGGCCCGGACAAGGTGGCCCAGGCGGCGCACAAGGCCGGCATCCAGTACATCTCCTCGCCGACCAAGATCGGCGCCCGGATCGACCTCAACAAGCCCAAGGGCGACGAACTGAAGCAGTACGGCAACGAGATCGGCTACGGCCAGTACGCGATCACCGCTCTTGACCACGCGAACGGGGTGGCCACGCTGGCCAACGAGGGCCGCTACGTCAAGGCCCACTTCGTGAAGTCGGTGCAGGAGCGCGACGAGAAGACGGGCAAGTTCACGACCTTCCACACCGAGCGGATCAAGGCGGTGCCGGCCTTCGACCCCGGTGTGGTCGCGGCGATCGACACCGTGCTGCAGAAGATCCCCGGCAAGAACGGCCAGAACCTGCGCAGCGGCTACGACGCCATCGGCAAGTCCGGCACCTGGGAGTACAAGGACGGCAAGTCGGGCGAGAACGGCGACGCGTGGTGGGTCGGCGGCACCCCGCATCTGGCCGCCACGGTCTGGATCGGCCGCGAGAAGGTCGTCAAGGACAAGATGCAGCTCATGCCGATCTACAAGCCCGGCACCAAGAAGGGCATGACCGGCGGCTCGACGCCCGGTGACACCTGGAAGGTCTTCATGGACCTGGCCAACAAGGCCCTGGACGCCGAGAAGACCTCGTTCCCGCCGGACGTCAAGGTCGGCGACCCGAACAAGAAGGGCAACGGCCTCGACCCGCTGCCCGAGCCCCCGGCCAACGGCTGCATCCTGGGCGGCACCGTCTGCCCGCCCGGCGTCGACCCGAACAACCCGGGCGGCGTCACCCCGCCGATCGTCACCGACCCGAACACGGGTCTGCCGGCCGGCGGGAACGCGGGCGGGGACGGTCAGGGCAACGGCGGTGGCCGAAGGTGATCGAATCACAGCAGAGAGTGACCGAAACCTCATAGCGGCGGCCCGTCTGCCGAAGTGACCCGCAACGAAGCTTGCGACCACTTCACGGACGGAGACGACGGTGACCGCCGAACCGCGTACGACCAGCCAGCCCTGGCTCAGCCCTTCTACGCCGGCCGCCGCGCGTCACGTGCACCAGGCCCCGCTCCAGGGCGGCGGCCCGGGCCTGGCCCAGCGGTACCAGGCCTCGGAGCGTCCGTCGGCCCGCCCGCTGTTCGGGGCCGCGCCCGCGCCGGCCTACCCGTCGCAGGGCGGCCAGCAGACGGTCACCTTCGCCGGGCCGGGGGTCCGGACGCCGTCCGTGTGGCCGGTCGTGCTGTGGACGCTGTTCGCCTTTGTCGCCGGGAGCATCTCGGCCGCGCGCCGGGCCCGCAAGGCCGAGCGGATGGGCATGCCGGGCACCCCGTACTGGACCGCCTTCGGCATCACCTCGGCGATCAGCATCGGACTCGGCCTGGTCCTCTACCTGATCCAGTTCGCCGCCTTCGGACTTTCCACTCACTGAATACCAAAACGGGCGAGTGACTAAGTTCTGCCCCGAACCGGCCGATGGCTGGACCGTGGGGTGTCACCGGGCGCGAGGCGTGAGCCGATGAGCAGACGCGGCTGGTGGATCTACGGAACCGCGATCACGATCGCGGCCGCCGCCTATCTTTACGCGCCCGAGAACGGTGGCTGGGCGAGGGGCCTCCAGCTCGCACCCGACTTCGTCATGACCGGCGCCATGCTGGTGGGCCTGCGCTTCGTGCCGGCCCGCGACCGGGCGCCCTGGTTCTGCTTCGTCCTGGCGCTGGTCGCGACGGCGATGGCGACCCTCTCCACCGTGGTGGGCCTCGATTGGGTGCCGGGCGACCTCCCGGACGTCGCCGACCTGCTCTATCTCGCGTTCTACCCGATCGTGGCGGCCGGCCTGGTGCTGATGGTCCGCCAGTCGCAGCGTCGCATCGACTGGGCCGCGGTCGTGGACGCGTTCACCGTCACCGCCGGCATCGGGCTGCTCGCCTGGTCGTACGCGATCGCGCCGAGCCTGCGCGACGACTCGACCTCGATGACGAGCCGGCTGGTCGCCGCCGCTTACCCGGTCGCCGACCTGCTGCTTCTGGCGATGACGATCGTGCTGGTGCGCAGCAACGGCCGCGAGGGACGCCGGGCGCCGACGCTGGTCGCCATCGCGATCGGCGGCTACCTGGCCGGCGACTGCGCCTGGGTGCTGCTGCGCAACCTCAACGACGGCTGGGCCGACATCGCGTGGGTCAACCGGGCGATCAACGTCGAGTACCAGCTCTCGCTGCTCGTGCTCACGCTCGCGATCCTCTGGCCCCAGGTGCGCGGCGACGGCGGGGGCGCGGGCTCGGTGTCGCACCTGAGCCGGCCGCAGCTAGCCGGGCTCACCCTGGCCATGCTGATGTCGCCCGCCTTGCTCATCACCCAGGAGCTCACCGACGGCATCGTCGACGGGCTGGCCATCGGCATCGGGTCGGCGATCATGTTCCTGCTCGTCATGGTCCGCTTCACCCAGCTGCTGCGACAGTCCGAGCGGCAGGCCCAGCTGGTGCGCGAGCTGTCCCGGCGCGACGAGCTGACCGGCCTGCCCAACCGCCGGGTCTGGGGCGAGGAGTTCCCGGCCTTCCTGCGCCGGGCCGCGGCCGACCGGGTCCCGGTCGCCGTCTGCATGATCGACCTCGACCATTTCAAGGCGTTCAACGACACCTACGGCCACCCGGCCGGTGACCGCCTGCTGCAGACCGCCGCCCGCGCCTGGGAGCAGGAGCTGCGCGCCTACGACCTGCTGGCCCGCTACGGCGGCGAGGAGTTCATCCTGCTGCTGACCGGTTCGGCGATCGAGGACGCGATGGGCGTCGTCGACCGGCTGCGCGACGTGACGCCGCTCGATCAGACCTTCTCGGCCGGGATGGCGGTGTGGGACTACGAGGAGACCTCGGACGATCTCGTCGCGCGCGCCGACGTCGCCCTCTACGCGGCCAAGGCCGGCGGCCGCAACCGAACGTGCCTGGCGGAGGAACCGCTACGTACGGCGCAGAACTGAGACAACCTTTCCCAGTACGACCGCATGGTCGCCGTCGATGTCCGGGTAGGCGGGGTTACGCGGCTCCAGCACGACGTGACCGCCCCGGCGCCGGTACACCTTCACCGTCGCCTCCTCGTCGATCATGGCGGCCACGATGTCGCCGTTGAACGCCTCGGGCTGCTGCTTCACCACGACGATGTCGCCGTCGCAGATCGCCGCGTCGATCATCGAGTCGCCGCGGACCCGCAGCCCGAACAGGGTGCCCCGGCCGACCAGGTCGCGCGGCAGCGGCAGCACCTCGTCGGAGTTCTGCTCGGCCAGGATCGGCGTGCCGGCCGCGATGTCGCCCAGCACCGGCACCCCGACCGTCGGCTCGGAGCGCTGGTGGGGCACCGGGTTCAGGAACATCCGTACGTCAATCGGCCGGGTCGCCCGCCCCCGGCGCAGAAATCCGAGCTCCTCGAGGGCGCGCAGGTGCCGTCCCACGGTCGAGGCGGAGACGAGGCCGAGCTCGTCGGCGATCTCGCGGGTCGACGGCGAGTAGCCGTGGCGCTGCGCCCACCGCTGGATCACGGCCAGAACCTGACGTTGCCGCTCGGTCAGGTTCGACGTGTCGTAGTAGTCCTCGTCGGGCAGCACTCAGTGATCTTGCCGGATCGCGGGCAGAGCCTCGCGGAGGCGCGCCGCGGCCTCGAGCAACTCGTCCAGGTGGTTCGCGGCCGACGGCAGCGTCACATAGACGTGCTCCACCCCGGCCTCGGCCAGCGCCGCGATGTCGTCGACGGCCCGCTCCAGCTGCGTCAGGTCGCGCACACCGACCTGAAAGATCACCCCGATCCCGTACGGGTCCCGGCCGTGACCCGCCGCCATCTCCCGCAGCCGGGCCAGCGTCTCCCCGACCCGCGCGGCCGGCATCCCGGTGGGCAGCCACCCGTCGGCCCGCCGGGCGATCCGCCGCAACGCCGCCTCGCTTGCCCCGCCGAGCACGACCGGGATGCGCCGGGCCGGCTTCGGGTTGATCCGGGCCGGCGCGATCCGGTAACGCCCGTTGCCGTACGTGACCGGGTCGGGCCCCCACACCGCGGCGGCGACGTCGAGGAACTCGTCGAGCGCGGCGCCCCGCTCGGCGATCGGCCGGGGCGCCGCCGCCTCGAACTCGTCGGACGACCAGCCCGCGCCGAGCCCGGCGATCAGCCGTCCGCCGCTCGCGGTGTCGAGCGCGGCCAGCGACTTGGCCAGCCGCACAGGCGTGTAGAGCGGCGGCACCAGCACGCCCGTGCCCAGCTCGGCCCGCTCGGTCACGGCGGCGGCCAAGGTCAGCGTGACCAGCGGGTCGGTCGTCTCGCCGTAGCGCACCGGCCACGGCACCCCGGGCATCCCGTAGAGGCCGTGGGCACCGCTCTGGTCCTCGGGCATCAGGAGCCGGTCGTACGCCCACAGACTGTCGTACCCGAGGCGTTCGGCCTCGCGGGCGAACGTGGTCACGTCGTTCGCGAGGTCGTAGTTCGTGGTCTGCGGGAGATTGACGCCGATCTTCACCCGGCCGACGTTACCGGGGCCGGGACGCCCGGGCCACCAGCGCCGCGGCGACGTCGCGGAGCTTGCGGTTGGCGTGCTGCGACAGCTTGCTCAGCCGTTCGAACGCCTCGTCCGGCGTGCACCGCTGCTCGGCCATGATGATGCCTTTGGCCTGCTCGATGGTGGCCCGCTGGGCCATCGCCTCGCGCATCTGCCGGGCCAGCGCCGCGGTCTCGTCGTAGGACTGCGCGTTGGCCAGGGCGACCGCCGCGAAGCCGGCGAACTCCTGGGCGACCGCGATCGCCTCGGCGTCGAACGCGGCGGGCTCGAGCGAGTAGAGGTTGAGCGCGCCGGTGACCACCTCCTGCACCGGCAGGCCGACCGACAGGATGCTGCGCGCCCCGGCCGCGGTGGCCCGCTTCAGGTAGGCCGGCCAGCGCTCCTCGGTGGTGGTGTCGGGCACCGAGACGACCGTCGTGGTCGCCGCCGCTTCGAGGCAGGGACCACCCTCGTTCTCGTACTGCCACTCGTCGAGCACCTTGGCCAGGTCACCGGTGCAGGCGGCACTGCCCGAGCGGCGGGCGCCGACCAGGGTCACCGAGGCCGCGTCGACGCCGCCGATCGCCTCGCGGGCCAGCGTGGCCACCCGCAGCAGCACCTCGTCGAGCGAGGTCTCGCTCAGCCGGATGCGCCCGAGCTCCTCGAACGCATCCATCCGGGCCACCTCTCAGCCGTCACCGTTCAGTTCAGCACGTAACTTACGCAACGCGTGCGCCAGGATCCGCGACACGTGCATCTGCGAGACGCCCATCCGCTCGGCGATCTTCGTCTGGGTCAGTTCGCCGTAGAACCGGAGAATCACGATGGTGCGCTCGCGCTCGGTCAGGCATTCCATGGCGGGCGGCAACGAAACCTCGAAGTCGGTGCGGGCATAGCCGGCGTCCTCCCCGCCGAGCGCATCGCCCAGCTGCGCGCCGCCCTCGTCACCGATCGGGGTGCTGAGCGAGTCGGGACGATAGGCGTGACCGGCCTCGAGCGCCTCCAGGATCTCCTCCTCGCCCGCGCCGAGGTGGGCCGAGAGGTCGGCCACGGTCGGCGCGCGGGTCAGCGTGTGCTCGAGCTCGCTGCGGGCGGCGCCGATCGCCATGCGGAGCTCCTGGAGCCGGCGCGGGATGCGCATCGTCCAGCTGCGGTCGCGGAAGTAGCGCTTGACCTCGCCGAGGATCGTCGGGATGGCGTACCCGACGAACTCGACGCCGCGGTCCGGGTCGTAGCGGTCGATCGCCTTGATCAGGCCGACCGTGGCCGTCTGGACCAGGTCGTCGAACGGTTCGCCGCGCTGGGCGTAGCGGCGGGTGAGCCGGTTGGCCATCGGCAGCCAGGCCTCGATCGCCTGCGCGCGCAGGGCCGGGCGGTCCGGGTGGTCCTCGGGGAGCGCGGCCATGGCCTCGAGGAGCGCGGTGGCCCGCACGTCCTCCTCGGTGACCTGTCGGGTAAGTGTGGTCACGGGTCTCCTCCACAGCACGCTGCCGCGGCCGGGACACCCTCGGGCGAGCGCGTCGAACCGCGACGGCGTAATCGCACGTCGGGCTCGGCGCCTTCTTCACCGATTAGCCGGACGCTACCCGAACGACCAGTCGGCTGCCAACCAAAAGTACTAGTTCACTCCCCTACGTACGGGGGCCAGATCGGCGACGAGCGCAGCCGCCACGTCCCGCACCTTGTGGTTGCTGTCCTGCGAGGCCCTGGTCAGAAAGGCGAACGCCTCGTCCGGCTTGCACCGGCGCTGCGCCATGATCACGCCCTTGGCCTGCTCGATCACGGCCCGGCTGGACATCGCCTCACGCAACTGGGCGGCCAGGGTGACAGCGTGGAAATAGGCGTGGGCGTTCGCGATGGCCACGGCCGCCCAGCCAGCAAAGGCTTTTGCCCGTACGGCGTCCTCGTCCTCGAACTCGTCGCCGGCGCGGCCGTAGATGTCGAGGGTGCCGGTGACCTCGGCCGAGATCGGCAACTCGAGCGACAAAGCCTTGACGGCCTCCGGGTCGCCGGAGAAGGTGGCCGGTCCGTCTTCTCCGGTCAGGCTGATCGATACGGCTTCGGCGCCGGGCACGGCGGCACAGGCGAGGCACCGGCGTCGGCCGATCGCGCGCCGACCTCGAACGGTCAGGCTCGGGAAGCGCTTCCCGAGTATCAGCGCTTGTTTCCGCACATGGCGAAGATCAAAGGTTGCGAATGTTGAGAGAGCGCTTTCTCACGCCGATACTCCGGGAGCACCCGATCCCCCACTCCCTGAAGGGAGCGTCATGCATTCATCCCCAAGAATCCGTAGTCTGCTCGTCGCGACCCTCGCCGCCGCCGCGACCGTCCTCGTCGCGAGCTCGGGCCCGGCGAACGCGGCGACCGTCACGGTGCAGGCCGAGGCGTACGCGGCCCAGTCCGGCGCCCAGGTCGAGGCCACTGCCGACAGCGGCGGCGGGCAAAATGTCGCCTACCTGGCCGAGGGCGACTGGCTGCGCTACGACAACGTCGACCTCGGCGCGGCCGGCTCGCTGCCGGTCTCGGCGCGGGTGGCCTCGGCCGTCGGCGGCGGGCGCATCGAGCTGCGGACCGGCTCGGCCACCGGGCCGCTGCTGGCCCAGTTCGCGATCACCTCGACCGGCGGCTGGCAGGCCTGGTCGACGCTGAGCGCCACCGCCGCCTCGTCCCCGGGCGGCGTCCGCAGCGTCTTCGCCGTGCTGCGCAACAGCACCGGCGGCGACTTCGTCAACATCAACTGGTTCTCGTTCGGCAGCGGCGCGAGCAGCGGCGCCGGGTGGGTGCCGATCGACGCCGCGGCCTGGAACGCGCAGCTCGCCCAATATCGGGCGCTGACCCCGCGGGCGGTGCCGGCCAACACCGTACGGGTGCCGGAATTCAACGCGACCTGCGCCTACAGCCACTCCAAGCCGGACGACCCGATCGTCTTCCCCGGCATGGCCGGCGCCTCGCACATGCACTCGTTCCTCGGCAACACGAGCACCAACGCCGCTACGACGACCCAGACGCTGCTGGCCAACGCCGGCACCAGCTGCCGCCCGTCGCCCGACCTGTCGGCGTACTGGATCCCGACGCTCTATCAGGGTGACCAGGTGATCGAGCCCAAGGACGTGGTCGTCTACTACGGATCGCGGCTCACCGACCCGTCGGTCACGGTGCCCTTCCCCCAGGGCTTCCGCATGATCGCCGGCGACGCCAAGCTGCAGACCCCGACCCCGGACGGCTCGGTCAACGCGTTCTACTGCGCCGGCCCCGGTGGTCAGATCGGCCGCAGCGCCGACGGCAACTGGCCGGTCTGCGCCCCGACCGCGGTGCTGATGTTCCACCTGGTCTTCCAGGACTGCTGGGACGGCCGCAACCTGGACAGCCCGACCCACAAGGCGCACGTGTCCTACAGCTACGACGGCACCTGCCGCGGCGACTACCCGGTCGCCATCCCCAACCTGTCCTTCCTCATCGCCTACCCGACCAGCGGCACCCCGGCCGGCTTCCGGCTGGCGTCCGGCATGGCCTCCTCGATGCACGGTGACGCGTTCATGGCCTGGGACAACCGGGCCCAGGGGGAGCGCGTGAAGAACTGCATCACGCAGAAGGCGAAGTGCAACACCGAAGGGAACTTCTAGTCGGCTGAACGGGGCGGCGTCGCACCACCGCGACGCCGCCCCGCGCCGGGGCCACCGCGATGCCGCGGCTGTGCGCGCGTTCCGGCGCGTCGGTGGTCGGCTCGAGCACGAAATCGCGCAGGATCGTGCGCAGCACCACCCGCATCTCGAGCGAGGCGAACGCCGCCCCGATGCAGCGCCGCACGCCACCGCCGAACGGGATCCACCCGGCCAGGTCGGCCCGCGGGCCGGCGAAGCGCTCCGGGTCGAAGCGGCCGGGCTCGGCGAAAAGCTCGCCGTCGTCGTGCAGCAGCGCGATGCACGCCGTGACCACCGTGCCCCGGGGAAGCGTCCAGCGGCCGATCGTGAGCGACTCGGCGCGCACCTGGCGTGAGGTCAGCTCGATCACCGGCCGGACCCGCTGCACCTCGATCATCGTCGCGTCGAGGAACGCGTCGTCGTCCAGCTTCTTCAGCACGTCGGGGTGCCGTCGCAGCCGCTCGACGGCCCAGGCCAGGGTGGTCGCCGTCGTCTCGTGCCCGGCCGTGAGCAGGGTGAGCAGCTGGTCGGCGATCTGCGCGCGGCTCATCGGCGAACCGTCGTCGTAGCGGGCCTGCACCAGCATGGCCAGCACGTCGTCCCGCTCGGCCAGGCGCGGATCGTCCGTGGCCCGCTCGACGAGCACGTCGACGATCTCGTCGTAGCGCTTCCGGTGACGATCGAACCGGGCGCCCGGACCGTATCCCGCCCAGTCGCGGCGCAGCACCGGCAGCACGGCGAGCACCGACCCCAGCCGTACGGCCTGGGGCAGCAACCGGCGCAGCTCGTCCAGCTCGGCCCCGTCGGCTCCGAAGACGGCGCGCAGGATCACGTTGAGCGTGATGCGCATGGTCGACGGCATCACCGGGAACGGCCGCCCCTCCGGCCATGACGCCGTCTCCCGCCGCGTCTCTTCTTCGATCATTTCCTCGTACGCCCGCAGCCGGCGCCCGTGGAACGGAGGAGTGAGCAGTTTGCGCTGCCGCCGGTGCTCGTCCCCGGTGATCGCGAAGAACGATCCGGGGCCCAGCACCGAGCCGAGGTTCGCGTCCGGTGTGTCGGCCACGTCGGGCGGGGTCTGGAAGAGCTCCCGGACCTCGGCCGGGTCGGCCAGCATGACCATCCGCCCGAGGTTCATCGACTCGACCGTGAAGGCCGACCCGTACCGCCGGCGGAGCCGCTCCATGGCGTGCCGCCGGGAGATCGCGAACCGCAGCGCCTGGACGACGCGGGGGCCGCTCGGGCCATCGGGCAGGACAGTGGTCATCGTCCACCTCCGACACTCCGAATCCGTACCTTTTGCACGGTACGCTCGCGTACCAGCCCCGGACAAGGCATCCTGTGCCAAGTGACAACCACCGACGCTCCCGCCGACCACCGCCGGCGGCTGCTCGACGGACTGGCCGCGTGCATCCGTGCACAAGGTTTCCCGGACACCACTGTGGCCGACATCGTGCGGGCCGCGCGCACCTCGCGGCGCACGTTCTACGCGCACTTCGCCGATCGCCAGGAGTGCCTGGTGACCCTGCTGCACGAGACCAACCAGCGCGCGGTCGTGGCGATCGCGGCCGCCGTCGACCAGCAGGCGCCCTGGGACGACCAGGCCCGCCAGGCGATCGAGGGCTGGATCGCCTCGGTGCAGACCGACCCGCCGATCACGCTGAGCTGGATCCGCGACATCCCGGCGCTGAGCCACGAGCACGCCCGCCGCTTCCAGCGCGAGACGATGCAGGACTTCGTCGAGCTGATCCGGCAGCTCACCGACACCCCGCACCTGCGGGCGCTGGGCGTGCGGCCGGCGTCCGAACAGATGGTCACGATCCTGATCGGCGGCCTGCGCGAACTGATCGCCACCGCGGTCGAGGACGGCACGGACGTGGCCGAGATCGTCCCGGCCGCGGCCGAGGCCACCCGCCTGCTCCTCGGGCCGCGCTGACCCTAGGCGAATCTCGTCGTCGCCAGGGCGGCGGCGATCAGCAGGCCGAGGCCGTTGGTGGCCCAGTGCAGGGCGGCCGCCGCGAGCAGGCTGCCGCTGCGCCGGCGCAACTCGCACAGCAGCAGCCCGGCCAGCGCCGTGAAGGCGACCGCGCCCAGCACGGCCAGCACCCGGCCGGTCAGACCGGAGCCGACAGCCGAACCGACGGCCTGGTTGGCGGAGTTCAGGCGCAGCGACGGCAGGATGTGCCACAGCCCGAACAGCACCGACGACGTGATGCTGGCCCAGACCGCGCCGCGGTGCCGGTTGACCAGGCCGAGCAGGACGCCGCGGAAGGCGATCTCCTCGAGCAGCACGGTGCCCAGCGGGACGACGATGAACGCGGTGAGCAGGGCCGCGCCCGGGTGCAGGTGGTATCGGACGTCGTGGAACGCGGGCCGGGTCAGGGGCAGGGCGACGCCGATGGCGTACACGAGGGCCACGGCCAGAATGGCACCGATCGCATATTTGAGGCCGGGTACCAGCGTACGGCGGGAAAGCCCTAAATCATGCCAGGTGAGACCGGCTCGACGGGCGAGCAGCACCAGGACGAGCGCGACCAGCGGGCCCGCCACCAGACCGGTGTGCCGCGGACCGAACTTGTCGGCCACGTTCACCGCGGCGAGGATCAGGACGACCGCGCCGAGCAGCAGAAACAGGCGGCGACGGGAGGGATGGGGTGCTTCGGGGGCCTCAGACATGACCCGGGAAGCCTAGACGGAGAACTCCTCGATGCCGACCACGCGCAGCAGATCCAGCCGTTCGCGCGACTCGGCGTCGGCCGGGGTGAGCACCAGCAGCATCTGCCGCTGATCCGGCGTGACCAGGGTCTCGCAGTTCATGTCGAGCCGGCCGACCCGCGGATGCAGGAAGGTCTTGCGGTCGGCCCGCCGGACCCCGACCTCGTGCTCCTCCCACAGCCGGCGGAAGTCCCCGCTCTTCTCGAGCAGGGCCGAGATCAGCCGTACGACCGTGGGGTCGTCGTGCCGGCGACCGGCCACCGCCCGCAGGTCGGAGACGGTGGCGCGGGACAGGCGTTCGCGTTCCCCGGCCGGATGCAGCGCCGGGATCGCCGGGTCGGTGAACCAGCGATACACGTGATAGCGGCGGTCGCCCTGATAGCCGGTCTGATCGCCACCGAGCAGCAGCGACGCCCGGTTCTGCGCGAGGGTCTCCCCCACGTCGGAGAGCACCATGGCCGGGGTGTCGCCGAGCAGGTCGAGCATGCGCAACAGACCGGCCCGGGCCAGCGCGGCCGTCCCGTCGGCGGGCGGCGGCTGATGCCCGGCCAGGTGGAACAGGTGGTCCCGCTCGTCGTCGCTGAGCCGCAACGCCCGGGCCAGCGCCCCCAGCATCTGGGTCGACGGCTGGCTGCTGCGGCCCTGCTCGAGCCGGACCACATAGTCGGAGGACATGCCGGCCAGCATGGCCACCTCTTCGCGCCGCAACCCGGCCGTGCGGCGCCGGGGCCCGTCGGCCAGCCCCACCTCGGCCGGGCGGATCGCCTCACGCCGGCGGCGGAGGAAGTCGGCTAGCTCGTCACGCTGCATGTATCCCATCTTCGCGCTTTTCCGGGGCGGAACCAGGGAGTGGCTCTCCCCCGATAAGCGCTCCGCTCCCGCCCCCGGTCGTCCCGGCGCAAGGTGGAACCCATGAAGACACGAAACCTGGGCACCACCGGCCCCGCCGTCTCGGCTCTCGGACTCGGCGCGATGGGCATGTCGCACGGCGTCTACGGCAACCCCGAGCGCGCGGAGAGCATCGCCACCGTGCACGCCGCCCTCGACGCGGGCGTCACGCTGATCGACACCGGCGACTTCTACGGCATGGGCCACAACGAGCTGCTGCTGGCCGAGGCGCTGCGCGGCCGCCCGCGCGACAGCTACCAGCTGAGCGTGAAGTTCGGCGCGCTGCGCGGACCCGACCACTCGTGGGGCGGCAACGACGGCCGGCCCGCCGCGGTCAAGAACTTCCTGGCCTACTCGCTGAACCGGCTCGGTACCGACTACATCGACATCTACCGCCCGGCCCGCCTCGACCCGTCGGTCCCGATCGAGGACACGGTCGGCACGATCAAGGAGATGATCGACGCCGGCTTCGTCCGCCACGTGGGCCTCTCCGAGGTCGACGCGGCCACGATCCGCCGCGCCCACGCCGTCCACCCGATCGCCGACCTGCAGATCGAGTACTCGCTGATCTCCCGCGCGGTCGAGGACGAGATCCTGCCCACCCTGCGCGAACTGGGCATCGGCATGACCGCGTACGGGGTCCTCAGCCGTGGCCTGATCTCGGGCCACTGGACCGCGACCCGAGGCGGCGAGGCGGGCGACTTCCGCGGCATGAGCCCGCGCTTCTCCGGCGACAACCTCGACCACAACCTGGCCCTGGTCGAGGCCCTGCGCCGGGTGGCCGAGGCGAAGAACGCCACGGTGGCCCAGATCGCCATCGCCTGGGTGGCCGCCCAGGGCGACGACATCGTGCCGCTGGTCGGAGCCCGCACCCGCCGGCGTCTGGGCGAGGCACTGCCGGCCATCGACATCACCCTGACGGCCGACGACCTGGCCGAGATCGAGAAGGCGGTCCCGCTGGGCTCAGCCCAGGGCGACCGCTACCCGACCGCCATGATGGGCACCCTCGGCGCCGGCAACTGAATGTCGGCCCGAGCCGACCGTTCGACCAGGCAGAACTGACGGTTTCGCAAACAGCGGACCGGCCTGGGTGGTCCTCGGGTCAGCCGGTGAGCGGGCACCAGATGTCCGCTCACCGGCTGTCGCCTGGTTCACGAACGGGGTTGTCAATGACGGAGCTTTCGCCACGGGCCGACCTGCACGAGGCACCAAAGGTCACGATCAGTAACGGGCCCTGGACGCTGCACCTGCACAGAGACGCGCTCTTCGTACGCAACGACGACGCAGCGTTCGGCTCGATCGAGAAGTTCACTTTCTCCGCGGCACAGGCACCCGCTTTGGTCGCGGCGTTCGTTCAGGCCCGAAGGTCAAAGGTCGTCAAGCGTTGGTTCGTCAACGACGGCCGGCTGCCGCATGAGGAGCTGTGGAGCTACGAGGCGTCGGCTCACCATACGCTGAAACGAGTGTTCCACCCGGAGTACGAGATCGCAGCCAGGGGTGACGCGTTCCTGATCAACTACTGGGAACTGCCGTCGCTGCTGCACGTCACCGCGACGCCCGTGATGTCACCTGCAGAGAACACGCTGGGCACGTTTCCGCTCCGGCTCTCGGATCTCGATGGACAGAGGCTCACCCTTCCCCCGTCTTTCGAGCCGGAGGTGCGCGGGCGATCGGTTTTGCAATGTGTCCTGGAGTACTTGGATTCCGATTCGGAGGTCAGCCGGCAGCCGTTCCGGACCACAGCGGGTCCGCACCGCGGCGGCTGGGGCCTGCACGGGCTCGTCTGGCCCGATCTCGTGCGGCCCGGGATGCTCGTGACGGTCACTTGGGAGCCTGTGTCCGCCCAGGTCGTGGTGCGGCTGACCCGCTTGCGGAAACCGGTGTACATCAGTGACGTCGAATACCTCTTCGTGTACGACCCGAAGATAGTGACCAGAGATCTGAGTAGTGAGGTCGAGCGCGCCGGACCGTCCGACCGCGGCTGGATCCTGTCGGCCCTGCGCCGACTGGGCCATCTGTTCTACGACGGAAGTGTCACGCTCTCGGAATCGGCGATCTCCAGCGCCTGCCGCAGCGTCGGCATGCCGGCCACTCGCCTCGGGCGGGTCGGGACCACGGTCGAGCGACTGTTACGGGAAGGGCACATCAAGCGAGTGGAGGGCAGCGTCGACCGTGCAGGGCAACCCTTCTGCCCGCCGGTCCGCGGCCAGGCACCGGTGTCACTCCTGCGCTACTCTCCGCCGGTCGTCAAGGCTGGGCGCCGCAACGGCGCCCACCCAGATGCGGGCGGCCCACGGGCTGGGCACTGGGTCACTGGTTTCGTGCGGCGCCTGCCAGACGGCGCCCAGAGATCACCCGAGCAGGACCAGCTTCACCAGGAGGAGATACGGGCGGCCAGGGTCGTCGATCGACCGCTCGCACCTGGTTACACCTTTGTGCGGTCGCACCACCGACACGGCAACAATTAGCGGCGGTCGGCCACCGCGTAGGAGACGGCGGCGGTGAGGGCGGAGACGGCCAGGACGGCGGGCCAGGAGCCGATCTTTTTGGCCAGGGGGTGGGAAAGGCCGAAAGCGCCCACATAAGTCGCCACGAGCGCTCCGGTTACCGCGGGGGATGTGCGGCGGGACCACTCGCGGCCGGCCAGGAGGCCGCCTGCGGCCAGGACCGCGCCGCCCAGGGGGCGGATGCCGGTGCGGCGGGCCAGCTGCCAGCCGCCGATCAGGGAGCCCGCGGTGATCGCGGCCGTCGGAACGCGCATGTCAGGAAAAATACACCGCGCCACGGCTCACAGAGCGCGGGCCGGCTTTGACGGTGTGTAGAGCCAGGCCTGGAAGAAGGCGCCCAGGTCGCGGCCGGCGATCCGCTCGGACAGGGCGATGAACTGGGCCGTGGTGGCGTTGCCGTAGCGGTGGGCGGCCGGCCACGCGCGCAGGATGCGGAAGAACGCCGGGTCGCCCACGGTGACGCGGAGCTCCTGCAGCAGCATCGGGCCGCGGAAGTAGATCTCGGGCGTGATGACGGGGACGCCGGGGTCGCCCAGCGGGAGCGTCCACACCGTGTCGTCGTCGGGGAAGCCGTCGTAGTACTCGTCGAACGTCTGCTGGGCGGTGACTTCGCCGACGTGCTCGGACCAGAGCCACTCGGCGTAGGTGGCGAAGCCCTCGTTGAGCCAGATGTCCTGCCAGCGGGTCAGCGAGACGCTGTCGCCGAACCACTGGTGCGCGTTCTCGTGCACGATCACGTGGGCGTCGGGGCCGCGGCGGAAGGGGCTCGTTCCGTACGTGGGACGGGTCTGTGTCTCCAGTGAGTAGGGCAGCACGCCGGGTGGGGTGACGACGCCGCCCGAGGTCTCGAACGGGTAGGGGCCGAAGATGCTGCTCTCCCAGTCGATGATCTCGGCGGTGCGGCCGACGCTGGCCCGCGCGGCCGCCTCCAGGGCCGGGGTGAGCAGCTGTGAGTAGGCGACGATGGACGAGCCCTTCTGCTCCACGTCGTACTGCCCGATCGCCAGGAAGGCCAGATAGGTGGCCATGGGGTGGGCGGAGTGCCAGCTCCAGGTGGTCCAGCCGGCGGCGGCCGGGCGCCGGTGCAGCGTGCCGTTGCTGAGCGCCTCGACGCCGTCGGGGACCGTGACCGAGATGTCGAAGCGCGCCTTGTCGGCCGGGTGGTCGTTGGACGGGAACCACCACCACGCCTCTTCCGGTTCGCCGGCCGCGACCGCCCCGTCGGGCGTCCGGAACCAGGCGCTGTAACCGGGGTCGACCTCGGTCGACGGCACGCCGGAGTAGGTCACGCGGACGGTCATCGGGTGGCCGCGGCGCAGCGGACGGGCCGGCGTGACCACCAGTTCGTGGTCGCCCTGGCGCGAAAAGGCGGCGGGCCGGCCGTCGACCAGCACGGACTGCGCGTCGAGCACGAAGTCGAGGTCGAAGCGGCTGAGATCCTGGGTGGCGCGGGCCGTGATCGTGGTGGTGCCGGACAGCTCGTCGGTCGCCGGCTGATAGCGCAGGCGGATGTCGTAGTGGTCGACGTCGTAGCCGCCGTTGCCGTAGTCGGGGTAGTAGCTGTCACCGATGCCGGGCGCCCCCGGTCCGGCCGCGATCACCGCCAGGATGCTCGCGACCGCCGTCATCTGCATCATGGGCGGACGCTATCGAAGTCCGAAGATCCTTTGTGTCCCGCTAAAAAGACGGACCTCACTTGGCCGGCGACACGATCCCGTACTCGTGGATCTTGCGGTAGATCGTGGCTCGCGACATGCCCAGGGCCGCCGCCGCCTTGACCTTGTTGCCGTCCCAGTCGAGCAGACTGCGCACGATCGCGTCGCGCTCCATCGCCTCCAACGGGCTCAGCAGACGCCGCGACACCGTGCGGCACTCGGGCGGCAGATCCCGCGGCTGGATGGCACCACTACGCCGGTGCTGGACGATGTTGCGCAGCACCTGCCACAACTGCTCGATGTTGCCCGGCCAGCTCGCGCGCGACAGCATCTGCAACGCCTCCGGCGTGCACGTCAGGCGACCGTCGGGCACCAGCTTGGCCAGGAAGAACGGCACCAGCGCGGCGACGTCCTCGAGGTGGTAGCGCAGCGGCGGCAGTTCCACCGTGCTCGGGAAGAAACGCAGCAGCTCGGCCAGGTCGCCGCCGTCGTGGCGCTGGCTCAGCGTGATCGCCACCCAGGGGTACGTGCCGGCGGCGCGGGCGTCCTCCAGCATGCGGCAGAGCGTGCCCAGGTGGTCGCCGAGCCGGTCGGCGTGCCGGATCACCAGCGTGCCGGCGCTGCCCCGCAGTTCGCGGCGCACGTCGACCAGCCAGCCGCGGCCGGGTGAGGCGCCGTCGACCACGGCGAAGTGCGCGGCGGGATTGCCGTGATGGTGCACCGCGCGCAGCACCGCGAGTTTGCCGACCCCGGCCTCACCCTCCAGGGCCAGCCATTCACCGGCCGCCGCGACCGATTTGACCTGGTGGCAGCCGCGCAGCCAGAGCCCGCCCGAGCCGACCAGGCCGGGCAGGAACATCTTGGGCACGGGGGCCGGTTCCAGGCTCACGCCCATCCGGGGTTCGGCCAGCTTGACGTGCACCACTCCCCCGGTCAGCCCGCCCTCGCCGCGTACCGGACGGCAGAACATCCGGGCTTTTGTGCCGCTGGGCAGTTCGACCGTGAGCGACGCGGTCGGGTTGCGGCCGGCCAGTGCCTCGGCCGCCTGGGACAACAGCAACGACTGTTCGGCCGGGTCGAGCACGTGGCGCGCGTTGTCGTTCATCATCACGACGTCGTTGTTGAGAGCAAAGACGATTCCCGCCGTACGCCGGCAGGTGCGCAGATATTCCTGCAACAGCTCGAGCTCGCGGATGCCACTGTCGGCCAGTAACGCCTGCTGGATCTGTCCCGCCGTCGTCTTGGCCAGCGCGAGCAGCAGCGGATCGGCGTCCCGGCGCCAGCAGGTGAGGTCGACCGCGCCGACCGTCTTGCCCGAGACCGGGTGGTGGATCGGGACCCCGGCGCAGGCCAGGTCCTCCAGGTGTTCCGCGTAGTGCTCGTGGCCGAAGACCTGCATGGCCCGGCCGCCCTCGAGCGCGGTGCCGATGCCGTTGGTGCCGACGTACTCCTCGGCGTAGCTGAAGCCGGGGGCCAGGTTGACCCGGTCGAGCTGGGCGTCGAGGTCGCGGCCGGCGTCCAGGCGGGTCAGCACCAGGCCGCTCGGGTCGGTCAGGATGATGCTGATCGGCTGGCCGTCGAGGTGCTCGCGCAGATGCTGCAGCACCGGCATGGCGCTGCGGGTGAGCGGCGAGTCCAGGTCGGGGTCGCGCACATAGGACAGGTCGACCCGGTCGGCGGCCACCTTCCACCGCCGGGACCGCCACCACGACGCCAGGATCGCGTCGCGCACCTGGTGGGGGTCGACCTGTTCGGCCGTCAGGAACTGTTCCCGGGTCTTCGCTAATCGTTCGTCGCCGAGGGGCATGAGGGGTCCCCTGTCCGCAGGGGTTGTTACGGGCCTGTTTCACCATAGGCCCGGGCGGAGTGACCCCTGTCTCATGTTGAGACCCCCATCGGGTGACGACCGGGGTGGACTCGGGCGATGGAACCGGCGTCCGAGACGTTCAACCCGTGGACCGTGGTCAATCTGGTCTTTCACCACTTGGCTGCTCAGGGCCTGCATCCCGTGCTGGGCGGGGCCGATCCGGGCGCGCCCGCGGCCGAGTTGCTGCGCGCGCTCGGCATCGAACCGGCCGCCGAGGGCGATCGCCAGGTGCGAGAAAACGTGAAAAACCGCTTGGCGGAAATTCGGGCAGCCGTGTTCGAGGAAGACCGCTGACCACCCGGCACAGGGCAGCTGACTCAATGTGAGACCCCCGACACGTACGGCATGGGGTCTGATGCGCCAAGTAAGGCATGCAGCCAGAGGATAGGGAGCACTCATGAGTCGCCAGAGTGTGGCCAAGGCTCATCAGAAGATCCAGGAGCTGGCCTGGGAACCGATGTACCACCAGCCGGTCTCGCACTACGGAACGGACTACACGTTCCGCAAGGCGCAGAAGAAGGACCCGCTCAAGCAGGTGCTGCGGTCGTACTTCCCGATGCAGGAGGAGAAGGACCACCGGGTGTACGGCGCGTCGGACGGCGCGATCCGCGGCAACATGTTCCGCCAGGTGCAGGAACGCTGGCTGGAGTGGCAGAAGCTGTTCCTGTCGATCATCCCGCTGCCGGAGATCTCGGCCGCCCGCGCCATGCCGCTGCTGTTCCGCAACGTGCCCAACCCGGAACTGCACAACGGCCAGGCCATCCAGATGATCGACGAGGTACGGCACTCGACGATCCAGCAGAACCTCAAGCGCCTGTACATGAACAACTACATCGACCCGGCGGGCTTCAACTCGAGCCTGCGCAACTTCCAGAACGACTACTGCGGCACGATCGGCCGCCAGTTCGCCGAGGGTTTCATCACCGGTGACGCGATCACCGCGGCGAGCATCTACCTGACCATCGTGGCCGAGACGGCGTTCACCAACACGCTGTTCGTCGCCATGCCGGCCGAGGCCGCCGCCAACGGCGACTACCTGCTGCCGACGGTGTTCCACTCGGTGCAGTCGGACGAGTCGCGGCACATCTCCAACGGCTACGCGACGCTGCTGATGGCACTGGCCGACGAGGGCAACCACCAGCTGCTCGAGCGCGACCTGCGCTACGCCTGGTGGAACAACCACCGCGTGGTCGACGCCGCGATCGGCACGTTCATCGAGTACGGCACCAAGGACCGCCGCAAGGACCGCGAGTCGTACGCCGAGATGTGGCGCCGCTGGATCTACGACGACTACTACCGGTCGTACCTGGTCCCGCTGGAGAAGTACGGCCTGGTCATCCCGCACGACCTGATCGAGGAGTCCTGGAACCAGATCTGGAACAAGGGCTACGTGCACGAGGTGGCGCAGTTCTTCGCGACCGGCTGGCTGGCCAACTACTGGCGGATCGACCCGATGACCGACAAGGACTTCGAGTGGTTCGAGCACAAGTACCCGGGCTGGTACAACCGGTACGGCAAGTGGTGGGAGAACTACAACCGCCTGTCCACGCCGAACGGGCACCACCCGATCGTCGCCGAGGACGTCGACTACCAGTACCCGCACCGCTGCTGGACCTGCATGGTGCCGTGCCTGGTGCGCGAGGACATGGTGATGGCCGAGGTGGACGGCCAGTGGCGCACGTACTGCCACGAGGCCTGCCGCTGGACCGACGTCGAGGCGTTCCGGCCGACCTATCAGGGCCGCAACACCCCGAACATGGGCCAGCTGATCGGCGCCCGTGAGTGGGAGACGCTCTATCACGGCTGGAACTGGGCCGACGTGGTGCAGGACATGGGCTTCGTCCGCGACGACGGCAAGACGATGGTCGCGCAGCCGCACCTGAACCTGGACGACCCGAAGAAGCTGTGGACGCTGGACCACCTTCGCCGCATGCCCAACCTGCAGAGCCCGAACGTGCTGCTCAACCAGATGACCGACGAGGAACGCGCCAAGTTCCACGCCGACTACATCCGCGGCGGCCCGGCCGGGCGGCCCTACCGGGGCGACAGCTGAGTCATGGGCGACAAGCACCGGGTGCGATTCGAGCCCGTCGGGATCGAGATCGAGGTCGACGAGGAGCAGACCGTGCTGCGCTCCGCGTCCGAGCAGGGGCTGATGCTCATGCACGGGTGCAAGGAGGGCCAATGCGCCGCCTGCAAGTCGTTCGTCCTCGACGGTGACGACATCGAGCTCGACCGCTACTCCACGTTCGCGCTGCCCGACTACGAGAAGGAGGAGGGTTTCACGCTCCTGTGCCGGGCCCACGTGTACGAGGACGTGACGATCGAGCTGCTCAACTTCGACGAGGAGATGATCCGCTCGGGGCTGCCCATCCAGAACGCGGTGGCCGAGGTCGTGTCGATCGATCATGTGACGCACGACCTCCGGCACCTGGTGCTGCGGCTGATCGAGCCGGCCGAGATCATGTTCTTTCCGGGGCAGTACATGGACATCCAGGTTCCCGGTACGGACGAGACCCGCTCCTTCTCGATGGCGAACACGTCGAGCAAGGAGGACGGCCGGCTCGAGTTCGTCATCAAGGTCTATCCGGACGGGCTGTTCTCGTCGTTTCTCGACAACACGCTCCAGGTCGGGGACCGTCTCGACCTGACCGGCCCGTTCGGTGTCTTCACCCTCCGCGACGCCCCCGACAAGGACCTGATCTTCGTCGGTGGCGGCGCGGGGCTGGCCCCGATCCTGTCGCTACTGCGTTCGATGGCGGAGCGGGGCATCGAGCGCAAGGCCGTCTTCTACTACGGAGCCCGTACGGCGAAAGATCTCTGCTTCGTCGCCGAGATCGAAGCCCTGCGGGAGAAATTACCGGACTTCCAGTTCGTGCCGGCGCTCTCCGAGCCGGCCGACGGCGAGGACTGGGAGGGCGAGATCGGGTTCGTCACCGACGTGCTCAAACGGTACGAGGTCGATCTCAAGGGCGCGCACGCGTATCTCTGCGGGCCGCCACCGATGGTCGAGGCGGCCATGCCGCTGCTCGCGCAGCTGGGGACGCCTGAGAAGCACATCTATTACGACAAGTTCACCACGACAGGTGGGGAGGACTGATGACGACCGCGACGGAACGTAGCGTTCCCAAGCCCGTCTTCACCGACGCCGAGGCCGGCGCCAAGGAGTTCCCGGACTCGAATGCGCGCCGATTCAACTACTTCACGCCCCAGAAACGCAAGCAGACCCACTACGAGGACGTCACGGTCGAGGTGCAGCCGGACCCGCGGCACTACCTCGCCCAAGGCTGGCTCTACGGGTTCAGCGACGGCAAGGGCGGCTACCCGCTCGACTGGACCGTGCTGAAGGCCTGGGGCAGCGACCGGCCGGAACCCGAGCGCGGGCCCGGCACCGGCGGCAAGGGCTACGAGTGGCCGGCCCACGGCTGGCACGAGTTCCGCGACCCGAACGAGGAGTGGGAACTCTCGCTGTACCGCTACAACGCCAACGTGGTCCGGCAGTTGCAGGCCAACGTGGACGCGGCCAAGCAGGCCAAGGCGTTCGGGCAGTGGAACCCGAACTGGGTGCGCTTCGTGCAGCAGAACGTCGGTGCGTGGATGCACGTCGACCACGGGCTCGGCCTGTATCTGTTCGCCAACGCCAACCGGCGAGGCCCGACCAACATGCACAACACGGCCATCGCCGTGAACAGCATGCACCTGATCCGCGCGGCCCAGGACCTCGCCCTGTATCAGCTCACGCTGAGCGAGGAGGTCGAGGGCTTCGACGGCTCGGCCCACCTGGAGACCTGGAACTCGGATCCGGCGTGGCAGGGCGTACGGGAGACCGCGGAGCGGCTCACCGCGACCGACGACTGGGCCGAAGCGATCTTTGCCGCCAATGTGGTCTTCCAGCCGCTGGTCGGCGAGCTGTTCCGCAGCCAGCTGGTGATGCAGGTGGCCCCGCGCAACGGCGACTTCGTCACCCCGACCGTGGTCGGCGCCGAGGAGTTCGACTTCGCCGAGCGCGACCTGCGCTACACCAAGGCGATCTTCGAGCTGCTCAGCAACGACCGCGAGTTCGCCGAGCACAACAGCCGGACCATGAACACCTGGCTGGCCGACTGGACCGGGCAGACGATCGCCGCGGCCCGCGCGATGCAGCCGCTGTGGTCGCAGCCGGACTCGAAGCCGGTGCGCTTCGAGGACGCGCTCGACCGGGTCAAGAGCCGCTTCGCCGGCATCGTCGAGGAACTGAGCCTGGACGTCCCGAAGGAGCTGGAGCGATGACGCAGCAGTTCAAGATGGCCGAGAGCCCGTTCAAGGCGGACAACACCGCGTCCAACATGTGCGGCGTCACGCTCATGAACAGCCAGATCGGCGTGGTCGTGGCCGAGGTCATGGGGACCAAGGAGAACGTCCGGGTGACGCCGTTGCCCTCGATGATCCGGGTCGATGCGACCAACCGGATGGACTTCGTCTACGACGAGATCTCCGAGGCGCTGGGCGAGGAGCCCGGCTTCTTCGACGCGGCCCAGTTCGAGGAGAGCATGTCGACCCACTACGGCCGCATGATCCACGAGGACGACCGCACGATCATGTTCGCCAACCCCGAGGACGCGGCCGAGTACATCGACTTCGACCTCCAAGCTCGTTAGGGGGCTCGCCTTATGTACGAGAAGGACGGCGAGAAGTACTTCATCGTCGACAGCCACATGCACTACTGGAACGCCGGGCCGGACAACTGGGTGCCGGGGGCGGAACAGTACGCCAAGGGCTGGATCGAGTGCTTCCACGCCTACCAGGGGCTGGGCCCGCCGGCGACGCACTGGCCGATCGAGAAGTTCATGTCCTACACCGAGGACGACCTGATGAAGGACGTCTTCCAGGACGGCTACGTGGACGTCGCGATCTTCCAGCCGACGTACCTGACCGAGTGGTACAAGGAGGGCTTCAACACCACCGAGAAGAACGCCGCGCTCGGTGAGAAGCACCCCGGCAAGTTCATCGCCAACACCCGGTTCGACCCGCGTGAGGGCGACGCCGGCCTCAAGCAGCTCGAGGAAAATGTCGCCCGCTACGGCAGCATCGGTTTGAAGCTCTACACCGCCGAGTGGAACAACGGCTCGCGCGGCTGGACGCTCAAGGACCCGGCCGCCTACCGCTACCTGGAAAAGGCCCAGGAACTCGGGATCAAGAACGTCCACGTGCACAAGGGCCCGACGATCTGGCCGCTGGACAAGGACGCGTTCGACGTGTCCGACGTGGACCACGCCGCGACCGACTTCCCCGAGCTCAACTTCATCGTCGAGCACGTGGGCCTGCCGCGGATCGAGGACTTCTGCTTCATGGCGACGCAGGAGCCCAACGTGTACGCGGGTCTGTCCGTGGTGATCGGCGGCCTGATGCACGCGCGGCCGAAGTTCTTCGCCAAGGTGATGGGCGAGCTGCTGTTCTGGGTCGGCGAGGACAAGATGACCTTCGGCAGCGACTACGGCATCTGGGAACCCAAGTGGCAGATCGAGGGCTTCGTCGACTGGGACTACCCCAGTGACGAGTTCAGCGACTACCCGCGGGTGACCACCGCGACCAAGAAGAAGATCCTCGGCCTCAACGCCGCCAAGCTCTACGGCATCGAGGTTCCGAAGGAGTATCAGCTCGACGCGGGCGAGGGGGCACCGGCGGCCCGGGACGACTCCGTGGGTGTCAGTTCCGGGTCACCGGCGGCCTCGCTCGGATGACCGCCACGACCACGGGTTCGCGCATCTTGGCCGCTCTGGCCGAGGTGCGCGACCCCGAGCTGGACGAGCCGATCACGACGCTGGGCTTCGTCGCGTCCGCGTCCGTGACCCCGGAGAACGTCGCCGAGATTCACCTGCGGCTCCCGACCTACTTCTGTGCACCCAACTTCGCCTACCTGATGGTGGCCGACGCGTACGACCAGGTGTCGGCGCTCGGGTTCGAGACGCACGTGATCCTCGACGACCACTTCGCCTCGGACGCCATCAACGAGGGCGTGGCCGCCCGGGCCGGGTTCGTACGCTCCTTCGAAGGCGAGGCGGTCGACGAGCTGGACTCGTTGCGCGCCGACTTCCTGCGCAAGGCCGTGCTGGCCGGCACGGACGCGGTGTGCCGCCCGCTCGCCGGGTTCCCGCTGGCGACCATGACCCTCGGCGACATCCCGGACTCCCCCGCGCTGGGCCGTCTCAAAAGAAGAAGACGAGACCTCGGGCTCCCGTACGCCGATGACAGCCCCCTGCTGATCGACCCGCTCTCCGGCGACGCCATCAAGAACGACGACGTTCCCCTGCATCTGCGCAAAGCCCGCCTCACCCGCACGTCGCTCGACGCGAACACCGGGATCTGCCGCGGCATGCTGCGGCACCGCTACGACACCGACGGTCAGGGCGAAGAAGCCCTGTAGCTCTCACGAGGAGACCACCGAGATGGCCAAGGAACTCCGATACGGCAGTGATGCGCGGACTCTGCTGCAGAGCGGCGTCGACAAACTGGCCGAGGCGGTCAAGTCGACGCTGGGGCCCAAGGGCCGCAACGTCATCATCGAGAAGATCACCGGCTCGCCGGTCGTCACCAACGACGGCGTGACCATCGCGCGCGAGATCCACCTCAAGGACCAGTTCGAGAACATGGGCGCCCAGCTGGTCAAGGAAGCCGCGATCAAGACCAACGACATCGTCGGCGACGGCACCACGACCGCGACCGTGATCGCTCAGGCGGTGGTCCGCGAGGGCATGTCGGCGATCGGGCGCGGGGCCAACCCCGTACTGGTGAAACGCGGTGTTGATCTGGCCGTGGAGCGGCTGGTCGAGCGCCTGCAGACGGCGGCCCGCCGGGTCAGCACCGAAGAGGAACTGACCCGGGTCGCGGCGATCTCGGCCAACGACGACGACATGGTCGGCGGGGTCATCGCCAAGGCGCTGTACACGGTGGGCGACGGCGGCATCGTGACCGTCGAGGAGTCGCAGCGGCACGGTATGAGCGTCGACTTCGTCGAGGGCTTCGAGTTCGACAACGGCTACCTGTCGCCCTACATGGTCACCGACCCGGGCCGGCTGCAGGCGATCGTCAACGACCCCTACATCCTGCTGTGCAGCGAGAAGATCACCAAGGTGCAGCAGCTCATGCCGCTGCTCGACAAGATCATGCGGGCGCCGCGGCCGCTCATCATCATCGCCGAGAACGTCGAGGGCACCGCCCTCTCGATGCTCACCCACAACCACGTCAACGGCGTCTTCCAGTGCGTCGCCGTGCGCGCACCCGGGTTCGGCGACCGCCGGCTGCACAAGCTCGAGGACATCGCCACGATCACCGGCGGCGCCGTCTACAGCAAGCACTCCGGCTTCACCCTCGAGACGATGACGCTGGACCAGCTCGGCCGGGCCGACCAGGTGCAGGTCGAGTCCGAGCGCACCGCGATCATCGGCGGCAGCGGCTCGCCCGGCGACATCGAGTTCCGGGTCACCCAGCTGCGGGCCGAGCTCGAGCGGGCCACCTTCGGCGCCGACGAGGACGTGCTGACCGAGCGGATCGGCTCCCTGACCGGCAAGGTCGCGGTGATCCACGTCGGGGCACCGACCCCGGCCGAGCTCAAGGAACTGCAGCACCGGGTCGAGGACGCCCTGTCGGCCACCCGGGCCGCGATGGCCGAGGGCATCGTGGCCGGCGGCGGCGCGGCCCTGCTGCACGCGGCCGACGCGCTGGACGCTATCGAGACCAAGGACGAGGACTACCAGACCGGGATCGAGATCGTGCGGCGGGCGCTGCCCGAGCCGGCCTTCCTGATCGCCTCCAACGCCGGGTTCTCCGGCCAGGAAGTCGTCGCCCGGGTCTCCCAGCTCGGCGCGGACGAGGGCTTCGACGCGCTCCAGGGCCGGTTCGGCAACATGATCGAGATGGGCATCGTGGACCCGCTGCGGGTGGCCCGTTCGGCCCTGCAGAACGGTGCCTCGGTGGCCGGTCTGCTGCTCACCACCAACACCCTGGTGGCCGAGGAGCAGACGCCGTGGGGTGGCAGCCCGGCCCTGATGACCGAGTTCGGCGAGCTCGACGAGGGCCTGCGGCAGCCGTCGCCGGATTCGAGCACGCCGCAGTCGCTGGGTCTCGGCCCCTCGGTCGGCTAGCTCCATGGGCCCGGTCATGGGCGACGACGGGCCGCGTCCCGTCGTCGCCCCGGCACCTGACGTCAGCACCGAGTCCGTTTTGCGGCAATTGCGGGCGCGGGGACGCGTACGGGGAACGATTGCTCTTCTTGGTCCGGCCTTTGTCGCGGCCGTCGCCTATATCGACCCGGGGAACTTCGCGACCAACTTCACCGCGGGCGCACAGTTCGGTTACACCCTGGCCTGGGTGATCGTGCTGGCCAACCTCACCGCCATGCTCGTGCAGTACCTGTCGGCCAAGGCCGGCGTGGCCACCGGACGCGATCTGCCCGAGCTCTGCCGGGAACATTTTCCCCGTACGGTGTCACGCGGGCTCTGGGTCCAGGCCGAGATCATCGCGATGGCCACCGATCTGGCCGAGTTCCTCGGTGCCGCGGTCGGTCTCTACCTCCTCTTCCACGTGCCGCTCTTCCCGGCCGGGCTGATCACGGCGGTCGTCGCGTTCGGCATCCTCGCGCTCGAGCAGCGCGGCTACCGCCGGTTCGAGCTCGCCATCGCCGGCCTGCTCGGCATCGTGTTCCTGGGTTTCCTGTACGACCTGCTGGTGGTCGGCGCCGACCCGGCCGGGCTGGCGTCGGGGCTGATCCCCCGGCTCGCCGGCGGCGACAGTCTGCTGCTGGTCTGCGGCATCATCGGCGCCACGGTCATGCCGCACGTCGTCTATCTGCACTCGGCCCTGACCAAGTCGCGGGTGGCCTGCCGCGACGACGGCGAGAAGCGGGAACTGCTGCGCTTCCAGCGGCTCGACGTGCTGATCGGGCTGGGCGCGGCCGGCCTGATCAACCTGGCCATGCTGGTGATCGCGGCGTCGCTGTTCCACGGCACGGCGTTCGCCACCGGGGACGCGATCCAGTCGGCCCACGACGGGCTGGGGCGGATGATCGGCGGCGGGGCGGCCCTGGCCTTCGCGGTCGCACTGCTCGCCTCCGGTCTGTCGTCCAGCAGCGTGGGGACGTACGCGGGCCAGGTCGTCATGCAGGGTTTCATCCGCCGCCGCATCCCGCTGTTCCTGCGGCGGGCGGTCACCATGGCCCCGGCCCTGATCGTGCTCGCCCTGGGCCTGCCGCCGACCGACAGCCTGGTCATCTCGCAGGTCGTGCTGTCCTTCGGCATCCCGTTCGCCCTGGTGCCGCTGCTCATGCTCACCCGTCGCCGGGACATCATGGGTGTCTTCGTCAACAAGCCGCTCACGACTCTCGTCGCGGGCACAGCCGCCACAATGATCATCGCCCTCAACGCGTTCCTGCTCTACGACACCTTCCTGGCCTGACCCTTTTCCGAGCTGCACCCGTTTAGCAACCTGGAACCCCGTCAACCGGTACCCAGCACGTCCGATGCTGAGAATCATCGGGGCGGAGTGCCTCGCCGGTCGCGGACGGACGGGAGGCTGCGAGTGTCGATCCTGCGCAGGTCGCGTTCCCTGCCGGTCGTGCTGGCGGTGCTGCTCGCGACCCTGTCCGGCTATGCCGTGGTGGCCAACTGGCAGCAGGCCGAACTGGTGCGCGGCGTGGCCGCCGCGGCCAGCGACGCCGACGCGTACCAGAAGGCCGCCTTCCTGGTCACCACCGAGATGGCGACCGTGCAGGCGGCCATGCTCGATCCGCGCGGCAACGAGCGTAGGAAGATGCTGTCGGTGCACGCCGAGGCCGACGCGGCCATGTTCCGGATGGCCACCATCGACGCCGAGCACCGGGCGAACGCCGAAGGCCTGGCCGTGCAGCACCGCAAACTGCAGATGGTGCTGGTCGGCTTTCTCGACGAGCTCGACCGGGGTGACCGGGGGGCGGCGCGCACCACGGTCGACATCCTGCTCGAACCCGCGTACGAGAGCATGCTCGATCATCTTCTGCAGGAGCAGACCGAACACCTGGGCGAGTACGAGAAGAAGCAGGCCGCGTCGCTGCACGACTCGCGCACATCGGTCGGCGCCGTGCTGGTCGTCTTCCTGCTCGGCATCGTCGTGCTGATCGGCCTCGGCCTCTCCCGCCGCGCCCACCGCCGGCAGGTCGAGCGGCTGGCCGCCACCGACCCGCTGACCGGGCTGCCCAACCGCACCGCCTTCGCCACCCGTCTCGGGCAGACGCTGCCCGACCACCCGACCGTCCTGGTCATCAACGTGGACGGGTTCCGCGACGTCAACGAACAGCTCGGGCACCGCATCGGCGACCTGCTGCTGGTCGAGGCCGGCCGCCGGCTCGCCTCGCTGGTGCGCCAGGACGACGACGTGGTGGCCCGGCTCGGCGGCGACGAGTTCGCCGTCCTCCTGCACGACGACGACCCCGAGGTGGGCGAGGTGATCGCGGCCCGGCTGACCGAGGCGTTCGACACCTCGTTCGTGCTCGACGAGGTCACCGTCGACCTCGAGGTCAGCATCGGTGCCCACACCGCCCGCGAGGGCGAGGACGTGGCCACCGTGCTGCGGCACGCCGACACGGCCATGCACGAGGCCAAGAAGACCCGGGCCGGCTTCCACCGGTTCCGCGAGGAGCAGCGGCAGGACGTCGCGGCCCGGTTGTCGCTGCTGGGCGAGCTGCGCCGGGCCCTGGACGACCCGGGCCAGCTCACCCTCAACTACCAGCCCAAGGTCGCGGTCGACACCGGCGAGCTGGTCGGCGTCGAGGCGCTGGCCCGCTGGACCCATCCCGAGCGGGGCCCGATCTCGCCGGCCGACTTCATCCCGGTGCTCGAGGTCACCAACCTCATGCACCGCTTCACCGAGCACGTCCTGCTGATCGCGCTGCGGCAGGCCCGCGCCTGGCTCGACGCCGGGCACCGGGTGCCGATCGCGGTCAACGTGTCCAGCCGCAGCCTGCTCGACCCCGACTTCCCCGGCAAGGTGGCCGCGTTGCTGGCCGAGACGGGTGTGCCGGGTGAGCTGCTCTCCATCGAGGTGACCGAGTACGCCCTGATGAACGACCCGGACACGGCGATCGAGGCGCTGCACCGGCTCCTCGAGTCGGGGGTGAAGGGGTCGATCGACGACTACGGCACCGGCTACTCGTCGATGACCTACCTCAAGGTGCTGCCGATCGCCGAGCTCAAGATCGACCGCTCGTTCGTGCTGGACATCGCGTCCAACCACAGCAGCCGGGCACTGGTCGCGTCGACGGTCGAGCTCGGCCACCGGCTCGGCCTGACCGTGGTCGCCGAGGGCGTCGAGGACCAGGAGGCGGCCGACGCGCTGCGCGAGATCGGGTGCGACACGGCCCAGGGCTACTTCTTCGCCAAGCCGATGCCGGCCGAGGCGCTGACCGAGCGGCTCCCGGCCACCCTGCTGACCGCGTAATTACGTCATCCGACGTACGCTGACCGGCCGCGCCGGTTCGTACGGTGGCGCCATGGACACCACGCTCGACCAGCAGATCTCCGCCGCCAACGCCTCCGGCCGGCGGCCCGTCGTCTTCATCCACGGTCTCTGGCTGCTGCCCTCGAGCTGGGACCGCTGGGCCGCCGTGTTCGACGAGAACGGCTACGCCCCGGTGTCACCCGGCTGGCCCGACGACCCGGACACCGTGGCCGAGGCCAACGCCCACCCCGAGGTGTTCGCGGGCAAGAGCATCGGCGACGTCGCCGACCACTACACCGAGGTGATCGGGCGCCTGGACCGCCCGCCGGCCCTGGTCGGCCACTCGTTCGGCGGCCTGCTCACGATGATCCTGGCCGGCCGCGGCCTGGCCGCCGCCTCGGTCGCGATCGACTCGGCGCCGTTCCGGGGCGTGCTGCCGCTGCCGTTCTCGGTGCTGCGCTCGTCGGCGCCCGCACTGGGCAACCCGCTGAACCGCAACCGGGCCGTGCCGCTGACCTTCGACCAGTTCCGGTACGCGTTCGCCAACCTGGTCCCGCCGGCCGAAGCCCAGGAGCTGTACTCGTCTTATGCGGTGCCCGCCCCGGGTGAGCCGTTGTTCCAGGTCGCCGCGGCCAATCTGAACCCGTGGACCGAGGCGAAGGCCGACTACCACAACCCCGGCCGGGGCCCGCTCCTGATCGTCGAGGGCGTCGGCGACCACACCTCGCCGCCGGCCATCAACCGGGCCGCGTACAAGCTGCAGGCGGAGAACCCGGGCGTCACCGAGATCGCCTCGATGGAGAAGCGCGGCCATTCCCTGACGATCGACAGCGGGTGGCGCGAGGTGTGCGACGTGGCGCTGGCCTTCATCCGCCGCTTCGCCTGACCCGCGGTCTAGTCGGAGCCGCCGCCGATCGCCCCGATGCCGCCGGTGATGAAGCAGCTGATACAACATCCGGCGATGACGACGATCGGCAGAACGGCGAGCAGGATCCAGACCCAGAGTGCGTATTTGCCGGCTCGGAAGAACTGCGCCTGTTCACTGTTCGCCGGCGGTGGCTGCGGTTGATAGTGGAATGACGGAGGTGGTCCGTACGGCGGAGGCCCATGCGGTCCTCCGGGTTCCGGCGGAGGCGGTGGTTCTGGTGGGGTCGACACCTTACTGAATCACCTCAGCCCGGCTCTGCTCGCCAGGAACATCAGCATGAACAACGTACCGATCACGCCGGCGACGATGCCGAAAATCGCACGGCCTCGTCCGTGCACCCCCGGCTCATTCAACGAGCGCACGACCGCCCAGATCCCGAGTCCGAGCGCGAAGGGGCCGAGAATCCAGATGAACAGTCCGAACAGGCCGAGATAGCCGGAAGCTATCGACTGCCAACTCCGTCCGGTTGGTACAAGCCAGTGCACCGGATCGCTGGGAGCGACCCCGACGCCGGCCCGCGAGCCGGCCGCGGTCGGTGGAGGCCCCGGCGGCGGCCCGTAGGCACCCGGCGGGCCCGCGGGCGGCGGGGCGCCGAAGCCCGCGTTTGCCGTGTGATCGGCACTGAGGGCCGGACTGCCGCATCGTGGGCAGAATGCCGCTTGATCCGGCAGGCCCGTGCCGCAACTCGTGCAGAACGACACGCTCTGCGGAGCGTGAGGCGCGCCCATCGTCATGCCTTGAACATAACCACCGACCATGTGCCGCCATGTGTTTATGGACCAAGCCCGGCGCTGATCGGATCGCGCATCCGTCTCACGACTACCTAGCCTCACGATGGACCCACCGATCTGCACAGTCGACCCGCCAGTCCTCGGTGCGGGCCATAGGGCGAAACCGGTCCCGTACCGTACGGTCGGCGACATGGGGACGGATCTGTTCGATGCGGCGGCCATGTACGAGGACGACTACCTGCATTTCTTCGCCACGCCGGACGCTTCACCGACGCACGGGCCGGTCGTCGGCTCCGCCTATCGGGGCGGTGACGCCGCCGACCTCGTCTGGCGGCTGCTCGCCCTGTCGCCCGGCATGACCGTGCTCGACCTCGCTTGCGGGCACGGTGTGCTGGCCAACGAGCTGGCCGCGCGCGGTTGCCGGGTCACCGGCCTCGACTCGTCGACCGTTTTTCTCGATCGGGCCCGCGCCGACGCGGCGGCCATGGGGGTCGAGGTCGAATACGTCGCCGGTGACATGCGCGCGCTCCCGTCGTGGACGGGCCGGTTCGACCGGGTGGTCAACTGGACCACCGCGTTCGGCTACTTCGACGACGCCACCAACCGCGCCGTGCTGAGCGAGATCGCGCGGGTGCTGCGGCCCGGCGGCCGGCTCGCCATGGACCTCGACAACGCGGCGAAGTTCCTGATGTCCTTCACGCCGTCGCGCATCACGGCCTCGCGCGCGAACGGCGACATGCTGGTCGACCGCAACCACTTCGACCCGGTGACCGCGCGCTTCGAGGTCGAGCGGACGGTGGTCCGGGACGGGCGGGCCCGCCGGCTGACCTTCGTGAAGCGGCTGTTCGCCTTCCCCGAGCTGCGCGACTGGCTGACCGCCGCCGGCTTCACCGACGTGGCCGCCTCCGGCGAGGACGGCCACCCGCTGACCGCCGGCCACCACCGCATGATCGTCACCGCCACCGCTCGCGTGACCGGGTGACTACGCCGCAGATGCTCACTGGAGTTCGGGGGCCCGGGCGGCGAGAGTTCACGTCATGCCGACCTCACATGCCGAGCGGACGAGCCGGCGGCCTCCGGTGGAGATGATGCTCCGGCATCTTCCGCCGCCGCGCCGCGAGATCCTCGTCGCGACGTATTTCCATGGCCGGACAACGTCCGAAGCGGCCCGGCTGCTCGGCCTCACCCGCGACGAGGCCCGCAGGCGCCTCTATCAGGCGATGCGGGACCTGTCCGAGATGGTGGGCCATGAGGAAACGGCGGCCGGGTGGCGTCGTGCACGACGCCACCCGGCCACAACACACTGATCAGGCGAGCTTGTCGTCCCCCACGTGCGGGGCCGTGCTGCGGTCCACGTCGACGCAGGCCCGGGCGGCCACCGTCCCGTCCGCCGACACCGCGTTCACGTGCAGGCGACCGGAGGCCCAGCCGTCGGGCAGTGTCACGGTCACGGTCACGGCGGGGCTCAGCTCGAACGGCTTCGCCTCGACCGACGAGCCCTCGACCGACGAGCCCTCGACCTGGGCGCCGCTCGGGACCGTCGAGTAGATCGGCCCCCACGCCCACGTCAGCCGGCCCGCGAACAGGTCGGGCCCGTGATGCGAGACGTGCGCGCCGAACGACGCCGCCGGGCCGAGGACGTCTCGCCCGGGTGCCACCGGCAGCACGTCGAGCACCAGCGTGGTCACCGCGTTGGCGGCGGACGGCGAGGCACCGCCGATGTCCTTGGGCTCGCGGTCGAAGGTGAGCAGACCGGCCGACTCGTGCTCGATGTCGTACAGCTCGGTGTAGACGTAGCCGGAGAGCCGGTCGTGCCGTCGCAACTCCTGGGTCTGCCAGCGCAGATGCCAGCCCCGTTCGACGCTGGTGAAGCCGCCGCCGTACTCGGAATTGAGGTTGGGCAGCCCCCGCAGCGGCTGGGACGGCACGGCGAGCGCCTTGTGCACCACGAAATCGGGGCCCAGCTTGACCGGGAAGTCGTCGCGCGTACCGCTGACCAGATCGTTCAGGGTGCGGGCCCACCCGATCGCGCTCTCGTCGTAGTAGTGCCAGTCGAGCAGGTCGGTGCGGACGTGCGTCCATCCCGAGTTGTCCACGATCGGCCGGGTCGAATCAAGACCGGAGAGTTTCCCGTACGCCGTGACGACCGCCTCCTGCTTGGCCGGGTCACCGGGGATGTCCCAGTCGAGCCCCCACTCCTCGTTGTAGAGACCCCAGATCACGATCGCCGGGGAGTTGCCGTCCCGCCGCACCATCGGCTCGATCTGGGCCTCGAACGCGGCCGTCGACGCCTCGGAGAACGTGCCGGTCGACGCGGGCTCGCACCACAGCAGCATGCCCATCACATCGGCGTGGTGGATGAACCGCGGGTCCTCGAGCTTGAGATGCTTCCGTACGAGGGTGTAGCCCAGCTCCCGCGCCAGTTCCAGGTCGCGGACCATGGCCTCGTCGCTGGGCGGGGTGATGCCGGTGCGGGGCCAGTAGCCCTGGTCGAGCACTCCCTTGACGTAGAGGCGCTCGCCGTTGAGCAGAATCTCCTCGCCGCGGATCTCGACCGTGCGCAGGCCGGTACAGCCGCTGACCCGGTCGACGCCGTCGGCGGTCTCCAGCTCGACGTCCACGTGATAGAGGTGCGGGTCGGAGGGGCTCCACAGCCGCGGATCGGCGATGTCCAGCACCATTTCGGCAGTGTCCGAGCCGGCCGATGGGGTCGCGGTGGTGCCCACGGTGGCGGTGCGGAGAGTGGCTCGGACGGCCGCGCCGGCGGCGTGCGGGCCCGCGGTGCGGACGCGGACGGTCAGGCCGTCGAGGTTCTCCGTGGGGCGCAGTTCGAGCCCGGTGATGTGAGTGGCCGGACGGGATTCCAGCCAGACCGGCTGCCAGATCCCCGAGGACGGCGTGAAGCAGACGCCGTCGTAGTCCGTACGGGGAACGCTTCGTTGTTTGCCATGGGCGATCTCGCGCTTGTCGGCCGGGGCCTCCACCCGGACGACCACCTCGTGCGCCGGATCGGCTGTGAGCGCCTCGGTGATGTCGGCCTCGAACGGGATGTATCCGCCCTCGTGGGTCACCACCTCGGTGCCGTCGACCCAGACCGTGGCCCGGTGGTGCACCGCGCCGAAGTGCAGCACGATCCGCTGACCGTCCCATGTGGACGGCACGTCGAGGGCGCGGCGGTACCACCCGACCGGCTGCCAGAACTCGGCGATGCCGGAGGCGCTGGTCTCCCAGGCGTAGGGCACGGTGATGCGGCGGTCGTAGACCGGCTCGGTGAACGAGAAGTCCCATTCCCCGTCGAGGCTGACCCAGCTGTGCGAACGGTCGAAATGCGGCCGCGGATAGCTTTCCATGTGTTGACCTTTCGAGGGTTCAGCCTTTGACGCTGCCGGCGAGGATGCCGTTGATGAAATGGCGTTGCAGGAGGACGAAGACGACCAGCAGCGGGATCATCGCGATGCTGCTGGCGGCGAGAAGTTCACTCCAGACGGTGGCGAAATCGGCGCCGATCCGGTTGCCGCTGATGTTCTGGGCCAGGGTCGAGAGCACGACCTGGAGCGTCTGATGCCGCTCGTCGTTGACGGCGACGACCGGCCAGACGAAGTCGTTGTAGACGTTCATCATGGTGAGCACGGCCAGTCCGGCCAGGCCGGGCCGGATCACCGGCACGACGATGCGGCGGAACACCCCGAATTCCGAGGCGCCGTCGACCCGTCCGGCGTCGAGCAGCTCGTCGGGAATGGACGCGATGACCTGACGCATCCAGAAGATGCTGAACGCGTCGATGCTGCCGGGGAGGATCAGCGCCTTGTACGTGTTCACCCAGCCGAGCGCGCTCATCTCGAGCAGCAGCGGAATGATGAGCACCAGCGTGGGCAGCATCAGGGTGAGCAGCACGATCCCGAAGAGCACGTTCTGGCCCGCGAACCGGTATTTGGCGAACGCATAACCGGCCAGGGGACAGAAGAACAGCGTCATGCCGCCCTTGATGACGAGCACCAGGGCCGTGTTGGCGAATCCGGTGCCGATCGGCACGTCGGCGAACATCGCGCGATAGCCGTCGAGCGTGGCGTCGCCCAGGTGGAAGCCGAGCGGATCGCTGATGATCTCGGCGGCCGGCTTGATCGAGGAACTGAGGGCCCACCAGATCGGATAGAGGAAGAGAAGGGCGAGAACGGTCAGGAGAACGTACGTGGGAATGCCTGGTCTTTTGTCATTCATCGCGGGCTCGCAGAAGACGGACGGAGATCAGGGACAGCGCGAAGACGAGAACGACGAGAAGGAACGAATTCGCCGCCCCGGTGCCCAGATCGGAGGCCGTGATGTGGTCGTAGAGATAGAGGCCGGCGGTGGTCGTGGACCCGTACGGGCCGCCCTGGGTCACCACGAACGGCTCGGCGAACATCTGGAACACCGCGAGCGTCTGAATGACCAGAAGGAAGGACAGACTGCGCCGCATCAGGGGCACGGTCATCGACCAGAATTGCCGCCACCGGGATGCACCGTCGAGGTCGGCTGCCTCGTACACATGGGAAGGAACTGATTGCAGTCCGGCCAGCAGAATGATGATGGCGAAGCCGGTGGTCTTCCACAGGAACAGCAGGGCCAGCGTCGGTTTGCTCCACGTCGTGCTGGTCAGCCAGCCCACGTCGGGCAGGCCGACCAGGTTGAGCACGTGGTTGACCAGGCCGTAGTCGCGGTCGAAGACGACGATCCAGACCTGGGCCATGGCGACCAGCGGGGTCACGAACGGCGCGATGAACGCCACCCGGAAGACGCCGCGCAGCCGCAGCTTCGCGTTGGCCAGCAGCACCGCCCCGCCGAGGCCGGCGACCAGCTGGAGCGGCACCACGAGCAACCACATGATCGAGCTGTTGCCCAGCGACGCCCAGAACTCGGGGCTGGTCAGCAGATAGGTGTAGTTGTCGAGGCCGATCCAGCGGGCCTCGCCGGCCCCGGTCCACTTGGTGAAGCTCAGCCGCAGGGCGTACGCCAGCGGGTAGGCGCCGAAGGCCGCGAACACCACGAAGAACGGCAGGACGAAGACGTACGGCGCACTCTTTCGCTGGAGCACGTTCATCAGGCGCGGTCCACCAGGTTCCGCTGGATCTGCCTGGTCGACTCGGCGATCACGTCGTCCGGGGTCATCTGGCCCTGGATCAGGCGCTGCATGTTGTTGCCGAGGTAGTCGACCGACTTGGCCCACCAGGCCGGGATCGGGGCGGCGGCCGGGATGGTCCGGCTGGCGTCGACGGCGACCTTCCACAGGTCCTGGCCGCCGAGCGCGTCGAGGGGCTGGAACAGCGGCTTCGATGCGTCGAGGGCGGGCAGATAGGCCGGAACCGAGGTGTTCAGGCCGCCGGGGTAGGTGTCGCTGGGCCCGTACACCGCCTTGATGCCGTCGTCGCTGACGGTCAGGAACTCGTACAGGCGCCAGGCCAGTTCCGGGTTCTTGGCCTTGGCCGGGATGACGAAGCTGCTGCCGCCCATCGCGCCGCTGCGGGCACCGCCGGCCGTCCAGGCGGGCAGCGGGGCCGCGCGCCACTTGCCCTTGCTCCGGCTGAGCAGGGTCTGCGGCGCGAAGTCGAACCAGATGGCCCACGGCACGAAGGCCTGGGTGCCGTCCTCGAGGGCGGCGATGTCGGCCGGCTTCAGATACGGGGTGTGGGTGACCAGCTTGTCGTCCACGGCCGACTTGATCCAGGTGAAGATGCGGCGGTACTCCTCGGAGTCGAGGCGCAGTTTGCCCTGCTCGTCGCTGAGGCTGGCGCCCTGCTGGTTGGCCAGCATCTCGAGCCAGAGCTGGCCCAGGAACGGGTCGGCGTCGAGGTGGATCGGCTTGGCCTTGGCGTTGCGCTCCCGCAGCTTGCGGCTGGCCGTGAGCAGGTCGTCGTAGGTGGCCAGGGAGGCCGGGTCGATGCTCGCGTCCTGCAGCAGGTCTTCGCGGTAGTAGAGCAGGCCCGGGTTGAGGTCCCACGGCACGCCGTAGACCTTGCCGTCGACCGTGTTGACGCTCAGCTTCTGCGGGGCGATCTTGTCGCGGTAGGGGGCGATCAGCGTAGTGAGGTCGTAGAGGTGCTCGGCCTGGCCGGCGATCTTGGCGTCGTCCCAGAACGAGCCGTCGGGCACACCGGCCCCGGAGATCAGCGTGTTGGCCAGCTTGGCGTCGATGTCGACGGCCTGGTGGTCGACGGTCACGCCCGGGTTGGCCGCGGTGAACTTCTTGATGGCCGCGTCGAAGACCTTGAACAGGTCGCCCGAACGGCTCCAGATGGTCAGGCTTCCGGTGAGCGGGCCGGCCGACGACGAGGCGGTCAGCGGCTGGGAGGTCGTGGTGTCGTCGCCTCCGCCGCAGGCGGCGAGGGCGGTCAAGGCGGTGGCACCGGCAGCACCGGCCAACAGGGAACGGCGAGTGGTTGTCATATCTGCTCCTTCGAGCTGGTGGCAGCTCTGCAACGATGCAGACATCGTGCACGTAGCTCTGCAACGATGCAAGACCTAAGATGGGCGCGTTGCATTAGGCTGTCGGTCGATCGGATTCGGGGAGGCTGGGATGCGTTTCGGCGAGGCTGGGATCCGTTTCGGCGAGGCTGGGATCCGTTTCGGGAAGGCTGGGATGCGTTTCGGGGGAGGCGGGGATGCGTGAGGCCACGCTGCGCGATGTGGCGACCCGGGCGGGGGTGTCGATCCGCACGGTGTCGAACGTCGTGAACGGCTATGCCCCGGTCTCCGACACCCTGCGGGCCAAGGTCGAGACCGCGCTCAACGAGCTCGACTACCGGCCCAACCTGATCGCCCGCAACCTGAAGCAGGGCCGCAGCGGCATGCTCTGCCTGGTCGTCCCCGAGCTCGACGTGCCCTACTTCGCCGAGCTGGCCCGGGCCGTGATCGCGGCCGGCCGCCGGCACGGTTACGCGGTCATGGTCGATCAGACCGACGCCGATCCCGTACGGGAGAGGGAGCTCCTCACCCGCAACTCGCGCCTCACCCTGTTCGACGGCCTGATCCTGAGCCCGCTCACGCTGAGCGCCCAGGAACTGCGCGAGCGGGGCAACAAAACCCCGGTCGTGCTGCTCGGGGAGCACCTGTTCGACGGCAGCTTCTCGCACGTGGCGATCGACAACGTGTCCGCCGCCCGCGACGCCACCGAGCACCTGATCTCACTGGGCCGCACCCGGATCGCGGCCGTCGGCGACCAGCCCTACCGCACGGGCGAGACGGCGCAACTCCGCACGGCCGGCTACCGGCAGGCCCTCGAGCGGGCCGGCCTGCCGTTCGATCCGGCGCTGGTGCGGCCGACCGAGCGTTTCCACCGCCATCTCGGCGCCACCGCGGCCACGGCGCTGATGGCGTTGCCGTCGCCGCCCGACGCGATCTTCTGCTACAAC
Source organism: Paractinoplanes bogorensis (assembly GCF_018829635.1). Taxonomy (GTDB): domain Bacteria; phylum Actinomycetota; class Actinomycetes; order Mycobacteriales; family Micromonosporaceae; genus Actinoplanes; species Actinoplanes bogorensis. The sequence continues at coordinate 4,009 of NZ_JAHKKG010000008.1, read as the reverse complement.
GACCTGCTCGCCCTGGGCGCGCTCCGCGGTCTGCTGACCGCCGGCGTCCGGGTGCCCGACGACGTGGCGGTGATCGGCATCGACGGCATCGAGGAGGGCGAGTTCGCCACGCCCAGCCTGAGCACGATCGTCCCCGACAAGCAGCAGATCGCCGACCTGGCCGTGGAGAGCCTGGTCGCCCTCATCGAGCAGGGCGCCACGCCGGCGCCGGCCGAGGTGCGGGCTTCGCACACGCTGCTCGCCCGCGAGAGCACGCTCGGCCGCGCCTGACCCCTCGGCCGCACCTGACCCCTCGGCCGCACCTGATCACTCGGCCGCGCCTGATCACTCGGCCCTGTCTCATTGTGAGACCGCCCGGCGCGCTTGGCCGGGGTGGGATGGCGTCATGGAACCGACCACGTATGCCGAGGTCGCCGGGATGGTGGCCTGGTTCGGCGTGCTCGGGATGGTCGTGGCAGGGCTGGCGTTGATCGCCGTCAAGGTCGTGCGGGCCGATGAGGTCCCGGCCTATGTGCGGGGGCGCATCCAGTGGTGGACCGCCCACAACGCCGGCTTCATGCTGGGCGGTCTGGTCCTCGCGGTCGCCGGCCTGATCGGTGCCGCGGCTCTCTGAGCGCTGCCCCTTCGCGCCGGCCTTCCCGGCGTTGCCCTTCGCGCCGGCCTTCCCGGCGGTGCCCCTCGCGCCGGCCTTCTTGGCGTCGCCCCTCGCGCCGGCCTTCCGGCGGTGCCCCTCGCGCCGGCCTTCCCGGCGTTGCCCCTTCGCGCCGTGGTCGACGAGTGCTCGTAACACGAACGACCCACCGCCTTGACGTTGATGAAGCCCGATGTTTGACTCTGGCCATTCTTGCTCGTTCGGCTCGCGGGAGCGTTCGATGGTGATTGGTCCAGGTCGGATCGCGGCTGCGCTGACACTCGTCGCGGGCATCCTCACGCCGGGTGCCCCGGCTCAGGCCGCCGCCGCACCGCCCGCGCTCTATCCGCCGACCGGCCGGATCACGCAGTTCCTCGACCACCGCGCGCTGCTCGGCGACACCCCCGAGCCCGACTGGTACGAGGCGAACATCCCGTTCGTCGACCTGCCCGACGACGAGATCGAGAAGACCTACTACTACCGGTGGCGCACCTTCAAGGAGGCGCTCAAATACACCGGCCCCAAGGACGGGTGGATCGTCTCCGAGTTCCTCGGGCCGGTCGGCTACTCGGCGCCGTTCGGCGGGATCGACGCCGCGGCCGGGCACCACATCTACGAGGGACGCTGGCTGCGCGACCGCCGCTACCTGGACGACTATCTCGACTACTGGCTGACCGGTTCGGGGTCCGAGGCCAAGCCGGCCACCGAGGATCTGAACAAGAACACCACCGACTGGGCGCACCAGTACTCGTTCTGGGCCGTCGACGCCGCCGTCGCGCGGGCCGAGGTGACCGGCGACTGGAAGTTCCTGACCGACCGGATGCCCGCGCTCGAGAAGCAGTACCAGGGCTGGAAGAAGACCAACTTCGACGCCTCCCGGGGCGTCTACTGGCAGACGCCGGTGTGGGACGCGATGGAGTTCACCGCGAGCTCGTACCAGAGCGACGACCCCTATCACGGTGGCGACGGTTACCGGCCCACGCTCAACGCTTACCAGTACGGCGATGCGCGCGCTCTGGCTCTGTTGAAGCGCAGGACCGGCGATGCGAGGGCCGCCCGGCGCTACGAGAACGAGGCCGCGCAACTGAAGGCGGCCACCGATCGGGTCATGTGGGACGGCTCGTTCTACAAGCACGTCATGAAGGGCCAGGACACCCGGATCGCCGACCGCGAGCAGATCGGGTTCATCCCCTGGTACTTCAACATGCCCTCACCCGCCAAGTCCTCGGCGTGGGAGCAGCTGACCGATCCGCAGGGTTTCGCCGCCCCGTACGGGCCGACCACAACCGAACGCCGCAGCCCGTGGTTCATGCACGAGGCGCTGAACGGATGCTGCCGCTGGGACGGGCCGAGCTGGCCGTTCGCCACCAGCCAGACCCTGACCGCGCTGGCCAACCAACTGCTCGACTATCCCGCGCAGTCGTACGTGGACAAGGACGACTACACCGCCATCCTGCGCGGATACGCCCTCACCCAGCGCAAGAACGGCCGGCCGTACGTGGCCGAGGCGCACCACCCGGACGAGGACCGCTGGATCTACGACGGGTCCGGGCACTCCGAGGACTACAACCATTCCACGTTCACCGACCTGGTGCTGTCCGGGCTGCTCGGCATCCGGCCGCAGGCGGACGACACCGTACGCATCGCGCCGCTCGTCCCGTCCACGTGGAACCACTTCGCGGTCGAGAATGTGCCGTACCACGGTCACAACCTGACCGTGCTCTGGGACCGGGACGGCAGCGTGTACGGGCGGGGCGCCGGACTGCGCGTCTGGGTCGACGGGGTGCCGCGAATCGCGCGGTCCACGGTCGGCGATGTGCGCGTCGCGGTCGGTGCGGCGGTCGCGGCCGCGGGTCAGCCGGAACTCGTGGACGATGCGGCCAACGTACGGGAAAGCGGTTATCCCCGGGCGTCGGCGTCGTACACGTGGTCGGCCGACAGCGCCGCCAACGCGATCGACGGTCAGGATTTCCACCTCGACGTGCCGACCACGCGCTGGACGACCTGGCAGTCGCCGAACGCGCAGGACTGGCTGGCCGTCGATCTCGGTGCGCCGACGGCGGTCTCCGACGTACGCCTCGACTTCTACGACGACGGCGGCGGTGTCCGCACCCCCGACGCGTACGCGCTGCAGTATCAGAACGCGGCCGGGGACTGGGCCGACGTGCCCGGCCAGCAGCGCACGCCGGCCGCTCCGGCAGGTCGCGCGATCAACCGGATCGTCGTCGACCCGCCGCTGACCACCGACCGGATCCGGGTCGTGCCCACCCGCACCGGCGGCGGCGCGGTCGGTCTCACCGCGCTGCAGGTGTGGCGGCCGGCCGATCCGCGATTGGACGCTTCATTCACCGTGGCGTCGCTCGACGTGGACGCGGGATCGTCCGTTGTTGTCCGGACGCGCATCAAGGCGACAACCACAACCCCGGACGTACGGGCGTCGCTCGAAGTTCCCCGCGGCTGGACGGCCCGGGCGCGGACGGCGTCGCGGGCCCCGGTGCTGCGCGCGGGCGCCACGTTGACGACGACGTGGGACGTGACCGTTCCGGCCTCGGCCGATCCGCTGGCCGGGCTGCCCGTGCGGGTGCTGGCCCGGTCCGGCGCCGGCCCCCGGATCAGCGGCGCCGTGCTGCCCACGTCCTACCAGTTCGACCCGGCCGACTATCCGGCGACGCTGTGGGACGACGACTTCACCACCGACCGGCTGGCGTCCTACCGGGTCGACCACCCCGCCGCCGAACCGTCCCCCGCGTTGAGCGTTTCCGGCGGCACAGTGACCGCAACGGCCGGCTCACGCGCATTCGCCGTCCTGGCCGCACCGGTCACCGCGGCCGCCACCGGCACCGCGGTCATCGTCGAGCCGTCGAGTTTCGCCGGTTCGTCGCCCGAGGACAGCCTGTTCCTGGGCCTGTCCACGAACGACGGCACCAATGCGCTGGCCTGGTACAACAACTTCCATCGCACCTCGGGCGCCGACGTCCGCGTCGACGGGAACGGACAGCCGAACGGCGGTTGTTGCGCGAACGTGCAGTGGCAGGCAGGCGACCGGTTCGCCGTGCTCGCGCGGTCGGGCACGCTGACCACGTGGCACCAGCGCGGCGGCGGCGCCTGGACCCTGATCCACACCGCGCCGCTGGCCTCGGTCGCCGGCAACCCGGCGTTCGGTCTGCGCCTCGATTCCGGCGCCCTGGCCGTCACCCGCTTCACCGTCCTGGCCCGTTAGGACCGCCCACCGTCACCCGCTTCACCGTCCTGACACGTCAGGACAGCCCGCCCACCGTCACCCGCCTCACCGTCCCGACACGTCAGGACAGCCCGCCCACCGTCACCCGCCTCACCGTCCCGACAAGTCAGGACAGCCCGCCCAAGCAGGGCGCCCAC
>NZ_JAHKKG010000007.1 GCF_018829635.1 Paractinoplanes bogorensis | reverse complement strand
TCAGTCCCAGTGTGGCCGGTCGCCCTCTCAGGCCGGCTACCCGTCGTCGCCTTGGTAGGCCATCACCCCACCAACAAGCTGATAGGCCGCGAGCCCATCCCAGACCGAAAAACTTTCCACACAGACCTCATGCGAAGCTGTGTCGTATTCGGTATTAGCCCCCGTTTCCGAGGGTTATCCCAAAGTCCAGGGCAGGTTACTCACGTGTTACTCACCCGTTCGCCGCTCGAGTACCCCGAAGGGCCTTTCCGCTCGACTTGCATGTGTTAAGCACGCCGCCAGCGTTCGTCCTGAGCCAGGATCAAACTCTCCAACAAAAACTGTGGAAAAGCGTCCCGGCAGTTAAACAACTGCCAAAGGAATCTCCCACCGACATCCCCATCCCGAAGAATAGGCAAGCCGGCCGGGGTATTACTTAATTGGCACTGGCTTATCAAGCACCCTGTTGAGTTCTCAAAGAACAACCACACCCGGCTGACCGCTCCGGGGCACTTCCAAAACTTTACCCGGGCTTTTCCTTACCGTCAAATCCCGGAAATTTCCGAGAAATGCGATCCGAAACTGCTCGAGCCCGCAGAAATTTACACCAGCTATTGCTGAAGCATTTCTCTGGGGTCCTCCAGGACGGCCGCGCCGGCTCTCCGAAGAGTTCCGCTCGCTCGCCCGTCTCCCTGGCGGCTCGGAAAACATTACCCGGTGTTCCCCGAACCGCCAAATCGACCCCCCATGGTGTGCATCACCCCAGGTCGCGGACGCGAGGGCTCCCGGCGACGACACGGAGCGCTACATGGGGCACACAATCCTCATGCTCCCCGAGGCTCTGATGCTACTTCTCCTGTAGCATCAGAGCATGTTGTACGCCATGCCGGAGCTCGAGGCCGAGGATCACCGGGTGCTGAACGAGCTGGGCTCCATGCGTGCCGAGCTGCGCGCCCAACTGCGCTCGAAGCCGCGCTGGGAGGGGCAACTGCGGCGCAGCCTCTTCGCGGCGGCGATCCAAGGGTCCAACACCATCGAGAACATCACCATCAGCAGCGCGGACGCGCGGGCTCTGGTGGAACACGCCCCCATGTCGGCCGAAGCCGGCGAGGAGACGCAGCAGGCCGTCATCGGCTACCGGGACGCCATGACCTACGTGCAGCAGGCACCGCTGATGGAGTTCTTCGAGTATTCGGAGACACTGCTCTCGGCCCTGCACTTCATGATCACGAAATATCAGTCGGCGAAGTGGCCGGGCCGCTACCGCGCGGACGGGATCTACGTTTCCAGCGGGGATCCGTTGGAGCCGGCCTACACCGGTCCTGACCCGGACCACGTTCCCGGGCTCATGCGCGAACTGGTCGACTGGCTGCGGGACGGAGACCTCGACGCTCCGGCCTACGCACGAGCGGCGATGGCCCATCTCAACGTGGTGAGCATCCATCCGTGGCGGGACGGCAACGGGCGTACCGCACGGGCGCTCCACACGCTAGTGCTCACCCGGGATGGGGAGCTGGCTCCGGAGTTCTCCTCGATCGAGGAGTGGCTGGGCGAACAGACCAACACCGTCCGCTATTACGAAGCCCTCCGGGCCGTGCAGCAGGGCGCCTTCCATCCGGAACGAGACGCTCACTCGTGGCTCAAGTTCGTCTTCGCGGCGCACCATCGCCAGGCCCAGCGGGTCAAGCGACGCTACGACTGGACCGTGCGGCTGTGGGAAGAACTGGCCCGCTTGGCCGAGGAGCACGGTTTCCCGGAACGCACAGTCGCCGCGCTCTACGGCGCCGCCGTCGGTGAAGTCCGGCGCACGACCTATCAGCAGGACGAGGGCCTCAGCCGCGACCAAGCCATCCGCGACATCCAGGCGTTGTCCCGCGCGGGACTGCTGGCGCCCCGGGGGAACGCGACCACTCGGGTCTACGTGCTCGACGGCGCGGCTACCGAGATCGCCCGCGCCGCTGCCGCTTCGGTGCGTAGCCCGGGACGCGACCCGTACGCGATCAGCGGCTGATCGCGTACGGGTCGGGCCCTCACGCCGTGTACTCGACGCCGGCGAAGGTTCGCTTTCCGCGACGCAGCACGAGGAACTGGCCGTGCAGCAGTGCGTCGGCCGTGGGCACGGCCTCGCCGTCGGTGATGCGCTCGTTGTTCACGTAGGCACCACCCTCGTTGATCGTGCGCCGTGCCTCGTTCGCGCTCGCGACCAGGCCCGTCTCTTTGAGCAGGGTCGCGTAGTTCGGCATCTCCCCGCGTACGGAAAGAAGGCCGGCCTCGCCCAGGGCTGCCCGCAGGGTGTCGGATGACAGCTCGTCGAGCGAACCACGGCCGAACAGGGCCTGCGAGGCCGCGATGGCCTGGGCCGCCTCGGCGGGGCCGTGGACCAGGGCGGTGATCTCTTCGGCCAGCGCGCGCTGGGCCAGACGCGCCTGGGGGCGGTCGGCCGTGGCCTTCTCCAGCTCCTCGAGTTCCTCGCGGCTCTTGAAGCTGAAGTAGCGCAGGTAGTTGTTGACGTCGCGATCGTCCGCGTTGATCCAGAACTGGTAGAACGCGTACGGGGAAGTCATCTCGGGGTCGAGCCAGACGGCGCCGCCCTCGGTCTTGCCGAACTTGGTGCCGTCGGCCTTGAGCACGAGCGGGGTGACGAAGGCGTGCACCGGGCCGGCCCCGCGACGGCGTACGAAATCGACGCCCGCGGTGATGTTGCCCCACTGGTCGGAGCCGCCGAACTGCAGCGCGCAGCCGTGCCGCACGTGCAGCTGGTAGAAGTCGTTGGACTGGAGCAGCTGGTAGCTGAACTCGGTGAAGCTGATGCCGCTCTCGAGCCGGTTGCGCACCACGTCGCGGGCCAGCATCTTGTTGACCGGGAAGTGCTTGCCGACGTCGCGCAGGAACTCGATGACCGAGGTCGGGCCGGTCCAGTCCAGGTTGTTGACCATGGTGGCGGCGCTGTCTCCCTCGTATGTGACGAAGGGCGCCAGCTGGTTGCGGATGCGCTCGACCCAGCCGCTGACCACCTCGGGCGGGTTGAGGCTGCGCTCGCTGGACTCGCGGGGGTCACCGATCTGGCCGGTGGCGCCACCCACCAGCAGCAGAGGGCGGTGCCCGGCCTGCTGGAGCCGGCGGGCGGTGCAGACCTGCATGAGGTGACCGCAGTGCAGCGACGCGGCGGTGGGGTCGAAGCCCACATAGAACGTGATCGGGTCGCCGGAGAGTGCTGCGGCCAGGGCGGCCGGGTCGGTCGAGTCCTGGATCAGTCCACGCCATGTCAGGTCGTCTACGAGAGTCACCGGCAAATTGTCTCGCACCCGGTCCGAGCCGGGACACCGGGTTTCGGCGGTGCGGAAATCCCCGCAACGGACCATGCTGTACGGATGAGTCGCCTAGGCAGCGGTGATCCGCCGATCGAGATCTCGAAGAAGAAGGCCGTGGCCCGTCTCGAGGAGGCGCAGCAACGTCTGTTGCGGCTGCGTCTGCTGCTCGGCGGGCAGATCGGTGAGAAGAAGATCGGTCCGCCGTTGTGCTGCGTGTTCGAGGGCTGGGACGCGTCCGGCAAGGGCGGGGCCATCAAACGCCTGGTCGCGCCGCTCGACCCGCGTTTCGTGCGGGTGTCGCAGTTCGCGGCGCCGACCTACGACGAGAAGCGGCACCATTTCCTCTGGCGGTTCTGGCCCAAGCTGCCGGGCTGGGGTGGCATGGCCGTCTTCGACCGGTCCTGGTACGGCCGTGTGCTGGTCGAACGCGTCGAGGGGTTCGCGACCAAGGAGCAGTGGTCGCGCGCCTACAACGAGATCGTCGAGTTCGAGCGGACCCTCGTGCACGAGGGCATGATCATGGCCAAGTTCTGGATCCACGTCTCCCCCGAGGAGCAGCTGCGCCGGTTCGAGGACAGGGCGAACGACCCGCTGCGGCAGTGGAAGCTGACCGACGAGGACTGGCGTAACCGGGACAAGCGGCCCGCGTACGAGGCGGCGATCGAGGAGATGCTCGAGCGGACCGACCCGACGTGGGCGCCCTGGCATGTCATCCCCGGCAACGACAAGCACTACGCCCGGTTCGCCGTGGTCGAGGCCGTGTGCGAGGCGATCGAGGCGGAGTTGAAGAAGCGCGGTCAGGAAGCGGGTTTGTAGGGCGGCAGGCCCAGCGTGTCGCGGATGGACTGCTGCACCTGGTCGACCCCGGGCCGGGCGTCGATGTCGTGGACCACCTCTTTGCGGCCGAAGAGCTCGAGCACCGGTCGCGTCTTCTCGTGGTAGTCGCGCAGCCGGGCCTCGAGCGCCTCGGGCGTGTCGTCGTCGCGGGTGATCAGCTCGTGGCCGCAGATGTCGCAGCGGCCCTCGACGCGGGGCCGGTCGGCGATCAGGTTGTAGTCCATCCCGCAGTTCGGGCACAGGCGCCGGCTGAGCACGCGGCGGCGCACCTCGGGGTCGGGCAGCTCGAGGTGGATCACGGCGTCGATGTCGTAGCTCTCCATGAAGAACTCGGCCTGCCGCCCGTTGCGGGGGAAGCCGTCGACGACGAAGCCGTAGTTCCAGTCGTGGTGGTCGAGGCGTTCCCGCACGACCGACTCGACCAGGTCGTCGCCGACCAGTTCGCCGGCCGCCATCGTCCGTTTGACCTGGGCGCCGAGTTTCGTGTGGTTCTGCACGTTCCACCGGAAGATGTCGCCGACGGAGATGTGCACGAGGTCGAGGTCGGTGCAGAGGAGTTCGCTCTGGGTGCCCTTGCCGCTGCCTTGCACTCCCATGATCACGAACTTGCGCATGTGGACCCTCTCAGTCGGCCGCGCCGATGCGCAGCGGGCCGGGCGCCCGGCGCCCGGTCAGAGTGGTGGGATCAATGCTCCAGGCGTTGGCCACGGCGAGCACGTCTTTTTCACCCACCAGGACGGTGGTCTCGTCATCCAGGACGCCGGGTAGTCCGGCGTCGCGTTCGGCCGGGTCGGGCTCGCCGTGCCACGACGTGACCTCACCGGTCTGACCGACATACCCGAAAGCGCGGATCAGCTCACCCTCGGCCGCGCGCTGCCAGCGGTGCAGTTCGGTGACCCGGTGGGTGGCGAAGAACTGGACCTCGGTGCCGAGCGTGGCCGAGAGACCGACGACGTCGACCGGGACGCCCGGCTGGAGCAGGCGACGGCCGGTGGCCAGCACCCAGACGTGGTCGCGGGCGCCGGGCAACGGCGGGGTCACCGCCACCCGGTCGTCGGTCAGGTGGGCCAGGTCGATGCCGTCACGCCACGGCACCTCGCCGAGATCGCGCAGCCCGAGGGCGGCGATCACACCGGCGGCGAGGTCGTCGCGACCGTCGGCCCGGACGGCGAGCCACGCTTGCTTGCCGCCGAAACCGACCATTACGTCCGTATCCATGACCCCAACGCTATCCGGTTGACGCGGGGCACTGTCCAATCAAGGTCAACCAGCCGGTCAGCGCCAGCCGTAGTCGTCGCGCAGCCGGGCGGCGATCGTGTCGAAGCGGCCGCGGTCGAGGATGGCGCCCTCGCGGCGGATACCGTCGGCGTCGACCTCGATCACCCGGTCGAGGCGGACCCAGCTCGGGCGGGACTCGCGGTCCCACGCGCCGTCGCCGAGCGCCAGCCAGTTGCGCTGGCCGTCGCGGTCGCTCTGGGACGAGAGCATGAGCGCCAGGACGTCCGGACCGTCGCGGCCGACGACCAGCACCGGCCGGTCCTTGCCCTGGGAGGCGTCCTCCTCGTAGGGCACCCAGGTCCACACGACCTCGCCCGGGTCGGCGTCGCCGTCGAGGTTGGGCGCGTATTCGATCACGCGGCCACGGTCACCGGTGGGAACGTGCCGGGTCGGCCGCGGCTGCCGGGGAACCGTGGGGGTGGGCGCCGGCCTGGAGGGGAGAACCCGGCTGAGGAGGGACTTCAGAATCTTGGCCACGGCAGAACAATAGGCGGTATGACACCGGACATCGAAGCCTGGCAACCCTGGGAACCGCGGACGGTCGCCGAACGGCTGACCGGCGTGGGCGTTCCCTGGTACGTGGCCGGCGGCTGGGCGGTCGACCTGCACCTGGGCGAGACGACCCGCGAGCACGACGACCTCGAGATCGGGGTGCCGCGCGGGCGGTTCGAGCCGATCGCGGGGCGCTTCCCCGAGCTGGCGTTCTACGTCGCCGGTGACGGAGTGGTGCAGCCCGCGACCCCGGCCGCGCTGGACGAGCACTACCAGACCTGGGCGTACGACCCGGCGGCCGAGGCGTGGCGGTTCGACGTGTTCCGCGAACCGCACGACGGTGACACGTGGATCTCCCGACGGGACGCGAGCCTGCGACGCCCGTACGGGGAAATGGTGTTGGCAAGCCCGGACGGGATCCCCTACCTCAGCCCCGACGTGGTGTTGCTCTTCAAGGCCAAGCATCAGCGGCCGAAGGACGAGCAGGACTACGCCGCGCTTTCGCCCCGGCTCACCCACGGGCAGCGGGAATGGCTGAACAAAGCGCTGGAAATTGTGCACCCGGGGCACACATGGATCAGGTGAACACCATCAGTTGACGAAGTCCTGAACCATCCAGGTCACGCCCTTGCTGTCGCGGACGATGCTCAGGCCGATCCGCTTCAGGCCCGGGTTGAGCAGATTCTTGCGGTGGCCGTCGTTCGGGGGCTTCTCGGCCAGCATGCTGTCGGTCAGGCCGTTGGCCGCCTGGATCTTGGCCGCGTCGCTGGCGTCGCTCGAGCCGTAGCCGATGTTCTCGGCCGCGCCGGTCCACTTCACGCCCTGTGCGCTGAACCGGTCGCCGATGCCGCCCTCGCCCTTGCACTGGTGCGACAGGCCGCAGCCGTCGATCATCAGCTGGGTGTGCAGCGCGGCGGCCCGGGACAGTTTGGCGTCGAGGGTGAGCGGGGCCAGTCCCTCGTCCTTGCGGGCGGCGTTGATGTGGGCCAGCACCTGCTCACTGACCGAGCCGCTGGTCGACGGCGGGGCCGGAGGCTTGGTGGGGGCCGTCGTCTTCTTCTTCGACGGTTTGGGCGACGGCGCCTTCGACTTGGGGGTTGAAGAGGGTGCCGCCGAGTGCGTCGGGGACGGGGGCGGCGCCGACGATGTCGTGGGGACCACCGGCAGGGCCAGCTGCTCCGAGGCCTGGTCGACCGCCGTCTCGGTGTGGCCACCCTTGGTGATCCCGGCGACGGTGAAGCCGCTCCCGATCACCACGGCGGTGGCTCCGGCCACCAGCGTGTAACGGAATCGGGCGGCTGCGGACAGCGACACGGGAAGGTCACCTCGGGATCAGGGGGACAACGCGTGCTCACTATGCGTCGCATCCGGGGATTTACCGGCCCGGCTAAGGATTCCTTAAGATTCGGATCACTCAGATCTAAAGATCGCGGCCAGCCCGCGCGCCACCGTCACCAGTTCGGCCGAGCGGGCCTGCGCGGCCCGGGCGCGGTCGAGCGTCGCCTGGAAGCGGTGCGGCGGGCGCCGGGGGCCTCCGGTGCGGCGTTTTATCCCGTACGCGACCAGCAGTTCCCGCACCGCCTCGGCGCTCACCCCGACCGGCCGGGCGATCTGCGCACAGCTCAGTCCCCGCTCGACGTACAGCCGCAGCAGTTTGTCGCGGGTCAGCAACCGGCGCAGCCGGGGCACCGGGCCGGGCCGCCCGGTCGACAGCCGGTAGCGGGCGAGCCGGTAGCGCACCTGCCGGACGGTGGTGCCGGTCAGCGCGGCGACCTGGCCTGCGCTGAAGCCCTCACGCACCACCCAGTCGCGCAGCAGATGCTCGGGCAGCGGGTCGTCGTCCGAGCCGACGAAGAAGTAGCTGCGGTCGGGCACCACGACGGCCGCGGTCACCAGGCGTTCGCGGACGGCGTCGGCTTCCAGCCCGGTCTCGACCGCGATCCACGACGCCAGCATGCCCGCGCGCCAGAACCCGATCAGGCGGTCCTGCGAGATGATCGGCCCGCCGGCCGTGATGCCGTAGCGGCGCAGCCAGCCGTAGCCGGCGGCACGGCTGAGCCCGAGCTTCGACCCGACCTCGGTGGCCGGGAGGTGGTCGCGGAGCACCCATCGCTGCAGCAGGTCCGGGTCGGGACGCATGCCCTCATTCTGGCCCGATGCCGCGCTGTGCGGCAGTTGTCTCCCGCCTTTGCCGCGCTGTGCGGGTATTTGCGCGTGTGCTTCGCTGTACGCGTGCACGAATCCTGGCTCGATCGTCCGGCCACCGAGGTGGATCTCGTCGCCCGGGAACTGCTCGGCCGGCGGGTCACGGCCAACGGGGTCACGCTGCGGCTCACCGAGGTCGAGGCGTACAGCGGGCTCGGCGAAGATCCGGCGTCGCACGCGCACCGCGGGATGACCAGCCGCAACGAGGTCATGTTCGGCCCGGCCGGATTCCTCTACGTCTATCAGATCTACGGCATGTACTTCTGCGCCAACCTCGTCTGCGGCGAGGAGGGTCGCGCGGCCGCCGTGCTGCTGCGGGCCGGCGAGGTGATCGAGGGTTTCCCGTACGCCCGGGAGCGCCGGCCCGCCGCCCGTAAGGATCACGATCTCGCGTCCGGCCCGGGTAAACTCATGCAGGTGCTCGCGCTCGACCGCGGCGCCAACGGCACGTCGGTCATCGACGGGACCGGGCCCCTCACGCTCCGGGCCGGCGACCGGAAGCCCGGCCCGATCGAGGCCGGCCCCCGCGTCGGTGTGACGTCGGCCCACGACGTGGCCTGGCGGTTCTGGATCCGGGACGATCCGACGGTCAGCGTCTACCGGCGGCATTCTCCGAAACGGCGACGGCCGGACGCTCCCGGCCGATAACGTCCGACCTGATGATTCCGCAGCGGTGGTTGATCGTGTCGAGCGCGATGTGTTCGGCCGGCCTGCTCTGGTCGGTCGCGCTCATCGGCGCCCTGCTGGCCGGTGTGCGCCTGGTGCCGACCCCGGTCGCGGTGGCGGTCGCGGCCGTCCTGACCGTGCCCGGAGTGATCGCCGGGGTGATCGGCAACCGGTGGTACTACCGGACCACGCGTCCCCGCGCGCGCTGGAGCCTGACCTCGTGGGTGCCGCCGCACGTGCCGCACTGGGCGAGCATGCTGGCCGGCGTCTTCTTCTTCGGGTTCTGGCTGGCCGTGGTGGTGGCGTTCGCCGGTCTGGACGGCAACGCCGAGATGCGCGACGGCCAGTACGTGCTGACTGACAACGGGCGGACGACCGTGGTGACCCAGGCCGACTACGACCGGCAGCGTGATCTCGAGCAGCAGATCTCGCTCGGTGTGGTGGGTGCGCTGGCCGTGGGCGGGGTGTTCATGACCGGCGCCGTGCTGACCCACCATGCCGCGCCCCAGCCGACCGAGACCCAGTCGGCGGGTCAGGCACTGGCATAAGATCAACTTCCTTCCCGCGTACGGGGGAAGGCGCTTTTGACGTCATGTCCGGCTCGCCCCGGCTTCCGGCCCGGCTACGCGCTGCGCCAGCCACACCGGCAGCACGGAGAGCACGATCAGCACGGCCGCCACGACGTTGACGACCGGCGCCTGGTTCGGCCGGAACAGGTTGTTGAAGATCCAGATCGGGAGCGTCTGGATGCCCGGACCCGCGGTGAACGTGGTCACGATGATCTCGTCGAAGGACAGCGCGAACGCCAGCAGCCCGCCCGCCAGCAGGGCCGAGCGGATCATCGGGAACGTGATGTAGCGGAACGTCTGGCCGGGCCGGGCGCCCAGGTCGGCCGACGCCTCCTCGAGCGAGATCCCGCTGCGGCGCAACCGGGCCAGCACGTTGTTGTAGACGGTGACCACGCAGAACGTGGCGTGCCCGACGATCACCGAGAACAGGCCTTTGCCCAGCCCGAGCGGCTCGATCACCGAGCGCCACGCGCTGTCCAGGGCGATGCCGGTGACGATGCCGGGCAGCGCGATCGGCAGCACGATCAGCAGCGAAACGGTGTCGCGGCCGAAGAACTTGAAGCGCTGCACGGCGAACGCGACCATCGTGCCCAGCACCAGCGCGATCGCGGTGGCGCCGAGGCCGGCCTTGACCGAGGTCCACAGGGCGTCCCGGGCGCCACCGTTGTTCCAGGCCGCCGTCCACCAGCGGGTCGTGAAGTCGTGGGGCGGCCAGCCGAACGTCCGGTCGCCGTTGAACGAGTTGACCAGCACGAGCAGCAGCGGCACATAGATGAAGAGCAGGCCGAGCGCCATCACCACCCGGAGAACCCAGCGCGTCACAGCTCCTCCAGGGCGCCCGAGCGGCGGACCGCGGTCAGGTAGACGACCATGATGATCACCGGCACGCACGCGATGGCCGCGGCGAACGGCAGGTTGTTGGCCGCGCCGACGTTGGCGTAGACCAGGTTGCCGATGAGCTGGGACTTGCCGCCGACGATCTGCACGGTGATGTAGTCGCCGAGCGACAGCGAGAAGGTGAAGATCGAGCCGGCGAAGATCGACGGGATCAGGATCGGCAGCACCACCCCACGGAACGTCCGGCCGCCCCGGGCGCCGAGGTCGGCCGACGCCTCGAGCAGCGAGTCGGGCAGCCGTTCGAGGCCGGCGTAGATCGGCAGGATCATGTAGGGCAGCCACAGGTAGGTGAGCACGATGACCACGGCGACCAGGCCGTACCCGGGCGTGCCGATCACGGAGTCGAGCGGCCCGTCGTTGGCCAGCAGCACCCGCCACGCGTACGCCTTGACCAGGTAGCTGGCCCAGAGCGGGGTCAGGATGGCGATCACCAGCCAGCCCCTCGTACGGGGTGAAGCGACCTTGGCCATGTAGAACGCCATCGGCAGCGCGAGCACGACGCAGATCACGGTGACCGCGACCGCCACTCCGACGCTGCGCAGCGTGACGTTGCGGTAGACCTCCTCGGTGGCGATGGTGCGGAAGTTCTGCAGCGAGAACTCCCGCACCACCTCGCCGGTGAAGCCGTTGACCGTCCAGAACGCGGACACCAGCAGCACGGCCAGCGCGCCCAGATAGGCGACGCCGAGCCAGAGCATGGGCGCCGAGAGCAGGGCGGCCAACTGCCACCGCCGGCGGCCGCCTAACCCTTGATCGTTGTCCACGCCTGGGTCCACGCCGCGTAGTCCTTGCAGGTCACATCGGTGCGACCGTCGACGCACTGGGCCAGCGGGGTGGTCCAGTACCAGACGTTGGAGAAGTAGGCCTCGTCCTCGGCGTGGAACGTCTTGCAGTGGTTCTTGTCGGCCGTCTCGGCGCAGGACAGCTTGTTGGCCGGCGCCTCGCCGAACCACTCGGCCACCCCGGCGTTGGCCTTGGGCGAGATGATGTGGTTCATCCACAGGTAGCCGCAGTTCGGGTGCTTGGCCTTGGACGAGATCATCCAGGTGTCGGACCAGCCGGTCGCCCCCTCGCTGGGCAGGATCGCCTCGACCGGCGCCTTGTCGGCCGCGGCCAGGTTGGCGATGACCTGCCAGGTGGTGCCGAGCACGGAGTCGCCGCTCTTGAAGGCCTGCACCTCCTTGGTGTAGTCCGACCAGTACTCGCCGATCAGCTTGTTCTGCTCGGTCAGCAGGTCGGTCGCGGCCTTGAACTGGGTGTCGTCGAGTGCGTACGGGTTCTTGATGCCGAGGTCGGGCTTGGTCTTCATGAGATAGAGCGCGGCGTCGGCGATGTAGATCGGCGAGTCGTACGCGGTGATCTTGCCTTTGTACGGCGAGTTGGCGTCGAACACCGCGCTCCACGAGGTCGGCGCGGGCTTGACGGTGTCGGTGCGGTACATCAGCAGGTTGGCGCCACGACCGTGCGGCACGCCGTAGGGCTGGTTGTTCACCGAGTTCCAGGCCTTGTCCTTGAGACCGTCGAACACGTCGGCGTAGTTCTTGATCAGGTCGGTGTTGACCGGGGCGACGTCACCGCCGTAGATCAGCCGCAGCGACGCGTCGCCCGAGGCCGAGACCACGTCGTACTCGCCGGTCTTCATCAGCGTGACCATCTCGTCCGAGGTGCCCGCGACCTTGGTGTTGACCTGGCAGCCGGTCTCCTTCTCGAAGTCCGACACCCAGTCGACCTTGGGGTCGGTCGAGCCGTCCTCGACGTAGCCGGCCCATGCGATGATGTTGACCGTGCCCTCGCCGGCCCCGAGCGACGCCAGCTTGTCGATCTTGGGGACGCTCAGCCCGCCCGGTCCCCCGCCGCTGCTGCTGTCGTCACCGCCGCCCCCGCAACCGGCGAGCACGAGCACACCCGCGGCCAGGATCGTCGTCAATGTTCTATGGCGCATGGTTCACTCCAATCTCGATCACGTGCTCGTCCTGCCACGTGAGCCGGACGCGTTTCCCCCGCATCTCCGACAAAGACTTGGTTCCCGTACGCCGGTTCTGCTCGACCACGACCATCCGCGCCCCCGCGTCCAGGTCCACCACGAACCGCGTGACCGGCCCCGCATAGATCACCTCGGCCACGACACCGTTGGCCGGTTCGCCCGCGGTCATCGTGATCTTCTCCGGGCGTACCGAGAACGTGCCCGCACGACCGAGCAACTGCTCCGCGGCGGCCCCGCTGAGCAGGTTGGACGTGCCGACGAAACCGGCCACGAACGAGGTCGCCGGATGGTCGTAGACCTCCTCGGGCGTGCCCACCTGGGCGATCCGGCCGGCGTCGAACACGGCCACCCGGTCGCTCATGGTCAGCGCCTCGTCCTGGTCGTGGGTGACGAAGACGAACGTGATGCCGACGTCGCGCTGGATCTGCTTGAGCTCGACCTGCATCTGCTCGCGCAGCTTGAGGTCGAGCGCGCCCAGAGGTTCGTCCAGCAGCAGCACCTTGGGCCGGTTGACCAGCGCACGGGCCAGGGCGACGCGCTGACGCTGGCCGCCGGACATCGCGCCGGGTCGCCGGTCCTTCAGGTGGCCGAGCCGGACCGCGTCCAGGGCCGCCTCGGCCCGCGTCCGCCGCTCCTTGCGCGCGACCTTGCGCACCTTCAGGCCGTACTCGACGTTCTCGATGACGTTCAGATGCGGGAACAGCGCGTAGTCCTGGAAGACCGTGTTCACATCCCGCTCGTACGGCGGCAGCTTCGTCACGTCACGGCCGCTGAGCGACACGGTTCCGGCCGTGGGCAGCTCGAACCCGGCGATCATGCGCAGCACCGTGGTCTTGCCCGAGCCGGACGGGCCGAGCATCGAGAAGAACTCGCCGTCGGCGATCTCGAGGTCGATCCCGGCCACGGCCTCGACCGGGCCGAACGACTTACGCAGTCCGGAGAGGGCGATCGCGTGTGTACTCATGGGCTCACCATCACGTACTTGAGATCGGTCATTTCCCGTACGGCGTGGGCCGGCCCGCGGTTCCCGTCGCCCGTCCCGCCGGGCACCTCGTTGACCACCACGCCGGAGAATCGCAGCTCGTGGGCGGCGCGCAGGGCAGCACCGAGGTCGGCGGTGAAGATGCCGGCCCGCAGTCCGAAGTCGCCGTCGTTGGCCAGCGCGATCGCCTCGGTCAGATCGGCGTACGGGGTCACCGTCACCACCGGGCCGGACACCTCCCGCCGATAGACGTCGAGGTGACGGGGCGGATCGGCGACCACGGCCGGGGTCATCAGCGCGTGGTCCACCGCGCCGCCGGTCACCACCGCCCCGGCGTCGCGGGCCGCCTCGAGCCAGCCGGCCACCCGGTCCGCCGCGGTGCCGCTGATGAGCGGGCCGACCTCGGTGTCCTCGGCCCGCGGGTCACCGGTCCGGAGCGAACCGGCGGTTTCGACGAGCGCCTCGAGCAACCGGCCGTACAGCGAACCGTGCACGAGGACGCGTTGCGTGTTCGCGAAGCCGCCGATTCTGATCGCGGCGATCACCCGTGGCACGTCGGCGTCGGCCTCGACGATCACCGGGCCGTGGGAGCCGAGCTCGAGCAGCACCCGTTTGCCCGGGGCGGCCTGCTGAATGCGCCGACCGACGCCGGCACTGCCGGTGAACGACACCACGGCCGGGCCGGGATGGCTGACCAGCGGCATCCCGGCGCCGGGGCCGGTGCCGGTGACCACCGAGATCCAGTCGGCGGGCAACCCGGCCTCGATCAGCAGGTCGACCAGGCGGATCGCCGAGACCGGGGTCGACCCGGCCGGTTTCAGCACCACCGGGCAGCCGGCCGCGATCGCCGGGCCCAGCTTGTGCGCGACCACATCGAGCGGAAACGTGAACGGGCTGATCGCGGCGACCACTCCGGCCGGGTGGCGCAGCGTGAAGCCGAGCCGTTCGCCCTCGACCGGCGCCATCTCGCCGGCCAGCGTCCGGGCCTCCACCGCCGAGAAGCGCAGCGTGCCGACGGCGCGCACAGTCTCGGTGCGGGCGTCGCGGATCGGCTTGCCCGCCTCACGCGCGATCGTGAGCGCGAACTCGTCGACGCGCTCCGCGAGCAGTCCGGCCGCGCACTCGAGCACCTCGGCCCGGCGGAACTGCGGGAAGTCGTCCCTGGACAGCGCGGTCCCGGCGGCCTCGACGGCGGCGGCGACATGCTCGGCGCTCAGCGCGGGGACGCGGGCGACGGCCGACCTGTCGTACGGGCTGCGGACGTCGATCCAGTCGTCGGCGCTGACCGGGTGCCCGCCGATGCGGGGCGTGAGCTGAAGCATCGGGCACCCCCTCAGCGACGTGTTGCAGGTCACGTTAGGGGCGGGAACTGATCTCCGTAAATGGACGGAAATCCAGTCCTTACGCGCGAGCGTTGTGCAGTCGTACAGTCAACTCTCAGGCTTCTCCCGTCTTCTCGGCTCTCGGGGCGGATCCATGACGCTGCGGTTGGCTGATGTGCTCGCCGATCCCGACCTGGGACTGCGGCTGGTCGACGGGGAACCGGCCGCCCTGAACCAGCCCGTACGGTGGTGCGCCGTCACCGAACTGGCCGACCCGCGCCCGTTCCTGGCCGGCGGCGAGCTCGTGCTGACGACCGGGCTGAGCCAGACCACCGTTTCGTCGCAACGGCAGTTCGTGGGCCGGGTCGCCGAGGGCCGCGCCGCCGGGCTCGGCTTCGGGGTCGGGCTCAGCCATCCCGCCATTCCGGACGCCACCCTGGCCGCGGCCCGCTCGCTGCGGCTGCCGGTGATCGAGATCCCGTACGCGACGCCGTTCATCGCGGTCGACCGGTTCGTGGCCGACCGGGTGCTCGAGGAACAGTACGGACGGTTCGCCGACCTGCTCGACGAGCACGACACCCTGGCCCGGGCACTGCTGTCCGGGCGCGGGCTCGGGGCGCTGATCGAGTCGCTGCACCAGATCCTGGGGGCGCCGGCGATGGTGCTCGACCTCTACGGGCGGGTGCTGGCCACGGCGCCGGTCAGCGCGGCCTGGCCGGTCGAGCAGATCCTGTCCGCGGCGCGGGCCGACGCGCTGACCGCGATCCCGGTCAGTGTGGAAAACACGGTGGTGGCCTACCTGTGCTGCCGCCGGCCCCGGCGATCGGCGGACGTGCTGCCGTACGCGGTCTCGCTCGTCGGTCTGGAACTGGCCCGCCGCCAGGCCGAACTGGCCGGCAGACGGCGACTGGCCGGCCAGGTGCTGGAAGACCTGGTGCGCGGCACGATCGGCGCGCCCGAGGCGGCCCGGCGGCTGGCCCCGTTCGGCATCCGCCCCGACGACGAACACGCCCTGATCGTGGCCACGGTGGACACCCCCGACCGGTTGATCTCGAGCCCGCCCCTCCCCTTCGCGACGACCGCCGTCCTCGACGACTGTCTGCTGGCCGTGCTCGAACCGGGCCGGCCCGCCCGCGAGGTGGCCCGGCAGTTGCAGGCCTATCTGGGCCGGCGCGGCGACGCGGTGCGCGTGGGCATCGGCGGCTGGTACACCGGAATGAACGGTTTGCGCTGGAGCTACTACGAGGCCCACGAGGCGATGACCCGCGGCCCCGGCATCAACGAACGCGAGCCGATGAGCCTGTCCGGCCTGCTGCTGGCCAGCGACGACGTGCCGCTGCGCGACCTGGCCCGCGACCTGCTGCGCCCGCTGTTCGACTTCGACGCCGCGCACGCCGGCTCCCTGGTCGCGACGCTGCGCGCCTACCTGGACGCGGACGGCTCGGTCACCACCGTCGCCGACCGCCTGATCGTGCACCGCAACACGGTCCGCTACCGCCTCGAGCAGATCGAGCGCCTGACCGGCCGCTCCTTGTCCCGCACCGCCGACCGGGTCCAGTTGTGGCTGGCGCTGGCCGCCGCCCGCTTCGACACCTAGCGAGCGCTGTTCGCTCGCCGCGGCTTCTCCGGTCGCTCCTTCAGTTGCTTTCTCCGGCCGCACCGGCGTCCGGGTCCTCGTCCACGTCTGTGCCCGGACCGTCTGCGGCCAGTTCCGGATCCTCGTCCACTTCCGCGCCCGGACCGTCTGCGGCCAGGTCAGGATCCGCGTGGAGCCCATCGCTGATCGCGCGGATGTGTTCCAGGGCCTCCTCGACCAGGTGATCGACGACCGCCCGCTCGCTGACGCCCAGCAGCACCTCGAGCGGGCGCGCGACGCCGAGCCGATCGAGTCGTTCCCGCCGCGCGGCGACAACTGCGGGGTCGTGCTGCCGGCCGCGCACCGACTCGTGAAACCGGCCGACCCAGAACGGGCTGGGCAGTCGCGCCGGATCGTTCCCCGCGCGGGCGTTGTCCGGGTCGCCCGGCGTCACCGCCCACTGTCTGGCGCTGTATCCGACCCAGAGCTGGTGCTCGCGGATGGTCACCTTCGTCCACACCGAGGAACCGCGATTCCACGGCGTGCTGACCCGATCGATACGAATGGAGTTGTCGGGCTGTCCCAGCCGGCGACGGATCTCCTCCACCATCAGCTCACCCACCCGGGCGGCCTGCCGAACGGTGCGGCCGGCCGAGACGTCGTTGACGTCCGCGCCGAAGGGGACGAAATCCGAAACGCCCTCGACCGCCGCCTCGAACGCGGCCAGTTCGCCGAACTTGCGGCCGTCGGGCCCGCTCACATCCTCGAGCAGGCGGCTCCACGACAGCACGAGCACGTCCCGGCCGTCCCGCCGGCCGCGGTGGATGCCGTCGACCTGTTCCAGCGGGACGTTCAGCTGCGCGGACGCGCCCGCGGCCAGCGCGGCGACCAGCGGCTTGCGCGTGACGAGCATCAGCAGTCCGCCCCCGGCCAGCTGATCGAAGTAGCGGGCGGCCTGATCGCCGGACGTGAGCGAGGAGTCGATCTTGGTCTCGATGATCGCGGACGGGAGCGTGCCCTGCGAGAGGAGGAAATCGCGCCGCGACGGCTTACCCGTCCCGGCGTCCACGGTGTGCGACTCGCGCTGAATATGACACGCCGAGAGATCGCGCCGGCCCAGGCGACCCACCGCCGCGAGGAACGCCACGCGCAGAGCGTGATCATCGCTCAGGAGCGCCATCAGAGTGTCGTTGGCGGCGTTCTCCGGGTGTCGTTGCGATCGCAGCAGATAGCGCAGGGCCCGGTAGGCGACGGCGTCCTCCATGCGGGCGACGCTACCAATCAGGCCGCCCGCCCACGGTCAGGACAGGGTGATCCAGTAGCGGCGTACGGGGCCGTGGCCGGTTTGCCAGATGGTGTCGAGGACGCCGCCGTTGTGTTCGATCGTGCGGGCCGAAGCGACGTTGCCGGCCAGGCACGGGATGAGGACGCGGTCGACGCCGAGGGCGGCTCGGGCCTCCGTCAGCATCTCGCCCAGCGCCCAACCGGCCAGGCCGCGTCGCCGGGCGGACGGCCGCACGCCGTAGCCGATGTGGCCGAGCTGGTTGTCGAACACGTGCCGCAAGGCGATTCCGCCCTGGATCCGTCCGTCCTCGACGATCCACCTCATCGTGGCGTGGGGGCCCGGCGGGCAGGGGGTGCCGGTGGGATGCGATCCGCGCAGGCGGCCGGCCACCCACGCGGCGAAACCCTCGGGCGATTCCACGTCGTCGTCCGGGCCCAGGCCGAAGCCGTCCTCGTGGAGGCCGGGGCCCCACTCGCGGTGGCAGTCGAGGAAGGCGGCGTGCAGACGGGTGGTCGGCGCGATGAGTTCAGGCATGTCGCCAACCTAGGCACACGCCGGGAACCGCTCTCCCCGACCGACCGCCGGAGCGGCCGAATCCGTACCGCCGAAGCGGTTTCTCGCAGGGGAGTACGAGCCCCTGTTCAAATGGATCCCACGTCGCTATCAGCCCACCCCAAAGACGCGATTCCCGTACGGACGATGCCGCGCGACGCGTTATCTGCGCCACAGCCGCGACGGACCCGGGGTCCGATGTGGTCGGCGACCACCCGGCGGGGCGGGGGTGGAATGCCTACCGTGGGTGGATGCGGATTCTGGTGCTGGGCGGGACGGGAAACGTCGGACGGGCGATCGTCGAGGCTGGGCTTGCGGAGGGGCATGAAGTCCGGGCGGTCTCGCGCAGTGGGCGTGGGCTGCCGCCGGGGGCGGAGGCGTACGTCGGGGACCTCGATGACGCGTCGAGCCTCACCAAAGCGCTCGACGGGGTGGAGGCGATGTTCACGCCGGCGGGGTACGGCGGGCTGGCCGAGACGCTTCAGCAGGCGGCAAGTGGTGACACCCGAAGGGTGGTGCTGTTGTCGTCCTCGTCGGCGCCGTCGGGGAGTCGCACCAACGCGGTGGCCCGGTATCACCTGGAGTCGGAGGATGCCGTACGGGCGTCGGGCCTGGGGTGGACTCTGCTGCGGCCGAACGCGTTCATGTCCAACACGCTGCGCTGGCGTGATCAGATCGCGGCGGGGGACATGGTTCGCGAGCCGTTCGGGGATGTCGCGCTGTCCGTGATCGATCCGGCCGATATCGCGGCGGTGGCGTTGCGGGCGCTGTCCACGGACGAGCACGACCACCAGGCGTACCGGCTGAGCGGTCCGGAGGCCCTGACCGCTCAGCAGCGGGCCGACATTCTCGGGGCGGCGATCGGGCGGCGGCTCACCGTGGAGGTGCCGTCGGACGAGGAGGCTCGCGAGGGACTGCCGGCGCAGTACGCCGATGCGTTCCACGAGTTCTATCGGGGCGGGCTGATCGACGAGACCACCGTGCACCCGACCGTCGAGCAGCTGCTGGGGCGGCCGCCGGCCACGTTCGCCGACTGGGTGCAACGCAACACGGAAAAGATGCGCCCCTCATAGCCGAGGGGCGCATCCGGTCGGGGGTCAGGCGTAGGTGTTGCCGCTGCCCGGGATCTTGGCCGGCAGGCCCTTACCGGCCTGCACGGTCTTGCGGGTCACGTCGCCGATGTCGTACGCGATGCTCAGGGCGACGCAGATCATCGTGGCCACCGAGATCCAGCCGGTCAGGTCGACCGGGACGTCGTTGAAGCCGGTGAACGCCGGGTTGAAGAAGTTGTCGCTGCCGAGCAGGTAGAGCAGGACGGCGGCGACGGCGAGGCCGTGCACAGCGTTGACGACCGCGATCGGACGGGTCCAGGTGCCGGCCCGGTAGACCCAGTAGGCCAGCAGGCCCTTCAGGACGACGAGCACGATGAGCACGGGCCACCAGAAGGACCAGTTCGCCGGGTCGAGCAGCGGCACCTCGGTGAACGCGAACTGCTGGAGCACCAGGAGCAGCACCAGGGTGGCCGGCCAGACCAGGTTGGCCGCGAGCTGGATCCGGCTGGGTGCGCCACGTTCGTACTTGGGAAGGTCTTTGGGGGTCCACGGGCGATTCAGGTCGTCCTTGCCCGCGCCGGTGCGCTCGATGATCCAGATGCCGAGCGTGCTCCAGAAGACCATCTGGGCGCCGACGTTGATGATCGTGCCGATCGCCGAGCCGATCACGTCGCCCACGGTGACGTCGCCGGACAGGATCTGCACGACCGCCACCACGATGACGACGATTGGCAGGACGGTGGTGAGCAGCATCAGCGTCAGCCGGCGCCACACCGGGTAGAGCTCGGGGCCGATCAGGTAGTTGGGCCGGCCGGCATAACTGTCGGCCAATCTGTCGGGATCGCCGAGTTCGAGCAGCGTGCGCTCGATCGCGGCCTCACGCGACTCGCCGGCCTCGAGACGGGCCTCGACCGCGTCTTCGATGGAGGCGCGCAGTTCGCGGTCGATGTCGGAGCGCTGCTGCTCGGGCACGCGGCGCAGGGCGGTGAAGACGTAGCGGTCGACGAGGTTCGTGGTCATTTTGTCTACTCCTTGACGGGGGTCGTCGAGAGGTCGGTGATGGCGTCGTCGAGACGCGCCCATTCGGTGCGCAGGGCGTCCGCGATCGCGTTTCCCTGCTCGGTGGTGGTGTAGAACTTCCGCGGCCGGGCCTCGTCGGTGTTCCACGAACTGGTCAGCAGCCCCTGTGCCTCGAGCCGGCGCAGCAGCGGATAGAGCGTGTTGGCCTCGACCTCGAAACCGGCCTCGCTCAGCGTCTCCAGCAGCGAATATCCGTACCCCGGGGCCCGCAGCACGGTGAGGCTGGCGACGACCACCGTGCCGCGGCGCAGCTCCTGCAAGTGGCTGGCTAGCGTCGCATCCGTTGTCATGCTCAACACGATACTGTGTCTCACACACTATGGCAACGGGATACACCAAAGTGCCGACACGAACATTGTCAGAGACGCAGCCGACGTTCGACCCGCAGCAGGTATTCGCGCCGGTCGAGCGGATTGTCGTCCCAGCGCGCGCGGGTCGGGAACGGCGGCGAGATCGGCTGGTAGCTGTCGAACGTCGTCTCCAGCACGCCCTCGCCGCGGGTCAGCCCGGGCACGGCAGTCTCGAGCGCGCGCAGCCGGGCGGCGGGGACACGGCCCTCGACGACGAAGAGCGGACCGTCCACGACGGACGACTCCAGGAAACGGCCGAAGACTCCCAGCGCCGCCGTGAGAGTGTCGGCGGGACCGTCCAGGCGGAAGTGGTGCACCGGCTCGCAGACCACCGTGCCCGCCTGCGCAAGCGCGCTCATCAGCACCAGCGGCAACAGCTTGCGGAAATCACCGGCGCCGGTCAGGGGCGAGACATAGCCGGTGCGCGTCACCCGGACCCGCAGATCGGTCACCGGCCAGCCATGAAGGCCCTGCGAGGCCGTACGCCGGATCGTCTCGGTCAACGCGGCCCGGAAGAACTCCTCGGTCTTGAAGAGATGGATCGGCACCTGCTCGATCGGGACGTCGAGTTCGACGGACAACCCGTCGCCCGGCTCGACGGTCAGGCCGAGCGTGGCCAGGTAGGGATTGCCGTCCTTCCCGAGGATCTCGAGGGCGCGACCGGTGCCGGTGGGGCGCTCGATGTGGAGGACGCTGGTCTCGCGGAAGGCCACGGCGACGCCGTACTCCTCGGCGAGCGTGGTCTCGATGACCTCCTTCTGCACCTCGCCGTAGAGGGAGACGGCCAGTTCGCCGCGGCGGTCGTCCTGGCGCAGGTCGATCAGCGGATCCTGTTCGGCCAGCTCGGTAAGGGCGGCGTGCAGGTCGGGTTTCTGCTCGTGGTGCACCGGAACGACCACGGTTTCCAGGGTGGGCGGGGCGAACAGTTCCGGTGTGCCCGCGTCGGTCGCGGTGCCGATGGAGTCGCCGATCCGCACCTCGCGCAGGCCGTGGACCTTGGCGATCTCGCCGGCCGAGACGGCGGATCGGCGGACGCTGTTGCCGCCCTCGATGCCCTCGACGGCAGTGACCACGCCGGACGGGATGTGGTCGCGGACCGTCAGGGTTCCGCTGTGCAGCCGGACGTAGGCGACCCGCGAACCGGCGCGGTCCCGCTCGATCTTGAACACCACGCCGCCGAGCGGACCGTCCGGGTCGCCGGACGCCGGCGGAAGCAGATCGGTCAGTCCGCGCATCAACGCGTCCACCCCGGCGCCGGTCACCGCCGAACCGAAGAAGACCGGATGCACCGAGGCGGATCGCGTACGGGAGCGGAGAACGGCGCGCAACACCTCGTACGGGATGGACTGCTCATCGCGTACCCAGGAAGCAAGCAGACGCGGATCGTCGGAGAGATCCACCAACCGCGAGGCGAACGAGGCGTCGGCGCAGCCGAGCGAGTGAGCCGAGGCGACGGCCGTGCCCGGATCGAGCACGCCACTGACCGGCACGATGTCGGGCGTGAGCCGGGCGGCGATCTCGTCGAGCACACCACCGACCCGCGCGCCGGCCCGGTCGATCTTGTTGACGAAGATCAGCGTCGGCACCCGCAGGCGGCGCAGGGTGCGCAGCAGCACCCGGGTCTGGGCCTGCACCCCCTCGACGGCCGAGATCACCAGGACGGCACCGTCGAGCACACGGAGGGCCCGCTCCACCTCGGCGATGAAGTCGGGGTGGCCGGGCGTGTCGATCAGGTTGACCGTGCGATCGCCCAGCGGGAACGAGGCCACCGCCGTCTTGATGGTGATGCCACGGCGGCGTTCCAGGGCGAGCGAGTCCGTACGGGTGGTGCCGGCATCCACACTGCCGACGGCGTCGATCACCCCGCCCGCGTAGAGCAGGCGCTCGGTCAGGCTGGTCTTACCGGCGTCGACATGGGCGACGATCCCGAGATTGAGAAAGGGCACGAAGATCCTTCGAGGAGACGGCTTCCGGGCATCGGGGCAGGAAACCGTTTCGCATTGCTCCTCCTTCGGCAGGCTTTCTCAATCCCTAACTTTCCGGACGTTAGCGCGGCTCGACCGGGTCCGCCTCCGATTTATCGGGCGCCGGCTCCGGGGCCGGCTCGGCGGTGATGGCGTCGGCTGAGCGTGGGACCAGGGCGGCCAGGCCGATCATCACGACGGCCACGATGACCATGCCGATGAAGATGCGGTGCACGGCCGTCGTCAGCCGGGCCGGGTCGACCTCGTCGCCGCCGATGATGGCGTTGGCGATGGCACCGAAGACCGCTGCACCCAAGGCGCTTCCCAGCGACCGCAGGAAGATGTTGTTCGCGGTCACCACGCCGCGCTCGGACCAGCCGACACTCGACTGGGCCGCGATCAGTGTGGGCGCTGCCGTCAGGCCCATGCCGAGGCCGATGATCAGGCAGAAGCCGCCCACCGCCCACACCGACGAGCCGGCGCCGAGCAGCAGCAACAGGGCCGTGCCGATCAGGGTCAGCGCCGTGCCGATCAGCGCGCACATGCGGAACCCGACCCGCAGGTAGACCTTGCCCGCCTGACTCGCCGAGATCGGCCAGCCCAGCGTCAGCGCGGCCAGCGCGAACCCGCCGACCAGCGGCCCGTAGCCGAGGACGTCCTGCACGAAGACCGGGATGTACGAACTGAGGCCGATCAGGATCGCGCCGACGCCGACCGCGATCTGGCCGCTGGTGACGAGCAGCCGCCGCCGGAACACCCACAGCGGCAGCACCGGCGCGGGTGCGGTGCGCTCGACAAAGCCGAAGATCACCAGCAGGATCAGGCCGCCGCCGAGGACGATCAGGCTGACCGGGGACGTCCACGACCAGGCCTGCCCGCCCTCGAGCACGCCCAGGATGACCAGCGTCAGACCGGCTGTGAGCAGGGCCGCGCCCAGGTAGTCGATGACCGGGCGACCGCGTTCCATCCGTTCCTGGAAGCGGCGCATGATCATGGCGCCGGCCAGCAGGCAGAGCGGGATGTTGACGAAGAAGATCCAGCGCCAGTCGATCCACTCGCTGAACACGCCGCCGAGGGTCGGGCCGACGACCGACGAGACGCCCCACACGCTGGCTACATAACCCTGGACCTTGGCCCTTTCCCGTACGGAGTAAAGGTCGCCCACGATCGTGATGGTGGTCGGCATGATCGCGCCCGCGCCGAGGCCCTGCACGACCCGGAAGATGATCAGCGTGAGCATGCTCCAGGCCGCGCCGCACAGGATCGAGCCGAGCAGGAACAGCCCGATGCCCCAGAGGATCACCGGTTTGCGGCCGAACAGGTCGTTGAGTTTGCCGTAGATCGGCACCGACACGGCCTGGGCCAGCAGGTAGACCGAGAACAGCCAGGGGAACTCGGTGAAGCCGCCGATGTCCTTGACGATCGAGGGCACCGCGGTGGCGATGATGGTGGAGTCGATCGCGATCAGGGCGGTGGACAGCATCACCGCGGCGAGGACGGGCCCGCGCTCGGACCGCAGCCCGACATTGTTCTCCGGCACCTCCTTCGTCTACTCCTCCGCCGACCCCGGTGCACGATGTGGCGGCACGAAAGAGTCTGACCTC
Organism: Paractinoplanes bogorensis; assembly: GCF_018829635.1. Lineage (GTDB taxonomy): Bacteria > Actinomycetota > Actinomycetes > Mycobacteriales > Micromonosporaceae > Actinoplanes > Actinoplanes bogorensis. The sequence continues at coordinate 623,375 of NZ_JAHKKG010000007.1, read as the reverse complement.
ACCCCCCGTACGGGGAAGGATCTTGTCAATAGTCCGCAAAGTGGACTAAAACGCTCATAGCCTGACGCGGTGGCGAGTGTGGTGGTGGCCGAGGACAACCTGGATCATCAGCGGGTGATCGCCGAGGTGGTCCGGCGGCTCGGGCACGAGGTGGTGCTGGCGAACGACGGCCGGGAGGGCCTCGAGGCGGTCCTCGACGTGCGGCCCGACCTGCTCATCGCCGACGTCGACATGCCGCACCTGGACGGTCTCGAACTGTGCCGGGCGGTCCGGGCGGACCCGCGGGTGGCGACCACCCCGGTCGTGCTGATCACCGCGTATCTGCTGCCCGGCGACCCGCGCCTGGCCGCGACCGACGCGCTGGCCGTGATCGGCAAACCGTTCGGAGTGCCCGAGCTGACCGAGGCGCTGCGCACCCACCTCGACGAGATCCCGGCCCGCGTCGCCGAGCCGGCCCAGGCGCCCGGCGACCCGGCGTTCCTGGAGGCACTGCTCGACTGCCTGGACGCCGGGGTGGCCGCGTGCGACCGGGACGGCCGGCTGGTGCTGATCAACCGGGCGATGCGCGAGTTCACCGCCGACGGAGTGGCCGACGTGCCGCCGGGCGACCGCGCGTTCGCCGTGCTGCGCGAGGACGGGTCGGCGCTGCACGCACACGAGATGGCGCTGTCGCGGGCGCTGGCCGGCGAGGAGGTCCGCCACCAGGAGTTGCTGGCCCACGACGACCTCGACCGCCCGCGCTGGTACGCCGTGAACGCCACGCCCGTACGGGACCACGACGGCAAGATCACCGGAGCGGTCGCCGCCCTGCACGACGTGACGATCGCCCACCGCACCCAGCAGTACCAGGACTGCGAGAACCAGGTGCTGAAGGTGCTGGCCGACCTGTCCCACGCGGGTGACGCGGCCGACCGGATCCTGGCCGCGATCGGCGACACCCTGATCTGGCCCTACCTGCGGTTGTGGCTGGTCGACGAGATGACCGACCTGCTGCGCCCGGCCGGCATCTACACGGCGCCGGGCGAGCGGCCGTTGCCGGTGCCGGTCAGTTTCGCCCGCGGCGTCGGGCTGGCCGGTCGGTGCTGGGAGCGGGACGAGCTGATCTGGGTGCCCGACCTGCATGCGGCCGATTCCCCGGTGCTGCCCAGCATGGTCGCCGAGAGCGACTACCGGGCGGCGGGCGCGGTGCCGGTGCACGGCGGCGATCGGGTCATCGGGGTCATGACCTTTTTCTCGTACGCCCGGCAGGAACCCGATCCGGCCCTGGCGGTGCTGCTCACGGGGCTGGCCGCGCTGATCGGCACCTTCCTCGAACAGCGCCGGGCCGAGGTGCTGGCCCTGCACCTGGCCGCCGCCACCGACGAGTACATCTCGCTGGTCGGGCACGAGCTGCGCACGCCGCTGACCTCGATCGGGGCGTACGTGGACCTGATCGCCGAGTCGCCCGACGACGCCTCGCTGGGTGAGGTGCGCGAGCTGCTCTCGGTCGTCCAGCGCAACAACGCCCGGCTCCGCGACCTGGTCGAGAAACTGCTCGACCTGGCCGCCCTGGAATCGGGACACGCCCAGCTCATCATCCGGCCGGTCGACCTGGCCGAGGTGGTCGAGGAGGCGCTGGTCGCGCTGGCCCCGAGCGCCGAGAGCCGGCGGATCACCGTGCAGTCCACCCTGCCCGGCAGCCTGGTCGTGCCGGGCGACGCCGAACGGCTGCGCCAGGTGGTGGACGCGCTGCTCGGCAACGCGGTGAAGTTCAGCCGCCCCGACTCGACGGTGACCGTGTCGCTGGCCGACGAGCACGGCGAGGTGGCGGTGCTGACGGTCGCCGACTCCGGCATGGGCGTGGCACCGACCGAGCAGGCCCGCCTCTTCCGGCGCCTGTATCGCGGCGGCAACGCCCGGCACACCGGCATCCCGGGCGCCGGCCTCGGCCTGGCCCTGAGCCGGGTCGTGGTCGAGCGGCATCGGGGCACGATCACGCTGGCCTCGCAGGAGCAGGCCGGCACCAAAGTCGTGGTCCGCCTCCCGGCGTCTTGACCTCAAGCGCTTGAACCCTGGTTCGCTGGACGCATGGCACCAACGTTCACCATCCAGGACGCGGCGCGGCACAGCGGGCTGAGCGAGCCCACGCTGCGCTACTACGAGGACGTCGGGCTGATCGGCCCGATCAGCCGCGACGAGCACAGCGGCCACCGCCGCTACGGCCCCGGCGACATCGACACCCTCGAGGTGCTGAGCTGCCTGCGCGCCGTCGGCGTCGGCATCGAGGAGATGCGCACCTATCTGGCCAACCGCGCGGTCGGGCTGCCCGCCGCGGCCGAGCAGCGCGACCTGCTGCTGCGGCACGCCGAGCGGATCGAGGCCGAGATCGCCGCCCAGCAGGCCCGGCTCGGCTACCTGCGCGACAAGGCGGCGCTGTGGGACGCCCGGCACCGCGGTGACGCGGCCGCCGTGGACGACCTGTCCCGCCGGATGCCCGAAACGATCGCCCGCATGGGAGTGATGACACGATGAACACGACCCTGGTCACCGGCGGTTCCGGCTATCTGGCCAGTCACCTGATCGCCCGGCTGCTGCGAGACGATCAGCCCGTACGCACCACAGTTCGCTCCCGGTCCCGCGAGGCCGCCCTGCGTGCGGCCGTCGGACCCGGGCCGCTCGAGGTGGTGGTCGCCGACCTGATGTCGGACGACGGGTGGGCCGCCGCCGTGGACGGCTGCGCCGAGGTGCACCACGTGGCCTCGCCGATCCCGGTGACCCAACCCGAGAACCCGGACGACCTGATCGTGCCCGCCCGCGAGGGCACGCTGCGGGTGCTGCGGGCGGCCCGCGACGCCGGCGCGCGGCGGGTCGTGCTGACCTCGTCGTTCGCGGCCGTCGGCTACTCCCCCAAACCCGTGCGGGAATTCACCGAAGACGACTGGACCGATCCGGACACGCCCGGCCTGGCGCCCTATCCCCGGTCCAAGACGATCGCCGAGCGCGCCGCCTGGGACCTCGACAAGGGCAGCACCGAGCTGGTCGTCGTCAACCCGACCGCGATCTTCGGGCCGCCACTGACCGCCGACCGGGGCTCGTCGATGAGTCTGATCGGCGCGATGCTCGACGGCACGATGACCGTCGCGCCGCGGCAACGGTTCGGCATCGCCGACGTCCGCGACGTAGCCGATCTGCACGTACGGGCGATGGCCGCGCCGGATGCGGCCGGCCACCGGTTCCTGGCCGTCTCGGACGGTTCCACCTGGAGCTTCCTCGAAGTGGCGGAGATCCTGCGGCGCCGGCTCGGGCTCACCACTCCCCCGACGACCGAGGCGCCCGGCGACGAGCCGCCCCGCCCGGTCATTCACAACGACCGGGCGAAGCGACTCGACTGGAAACCCCGCGACGCCGAGACCACCATCGTGGAGACGGCTCAGGCGCTGCTCTGACGCCGGCGCCTCCGCGCTGACGTCAGACGGCGACCGGCATACCGCTGGGCGCGTCCGAGCGGTCCGCGCGGACCAGGACGAACGAGGTCAGCGCGGCCAGACCGATCAACGCCGCGCTGACCCAGAAGGCCACCGTGTAGCTGTGCACCGTCGCGACCGCCTGGAAGTCCGGGTTGGCCGCGTCGGCACGGTGGTCGACCAGGTAGCCGGCCACGGCCGAGGTGAAGATGGTGTTGAGCAGAGCCGTGCCGAGCGAACCACCGATCTGCTGCGTCGTGTTGATCATCGCGCTGGCCACGCCGGCGTCGTGACCGGCCACCCCGACCAGGGCGGTGTTGGACATCGGTCCGAAGGTGACGCCCATGCCGAAGCTGAGCACCAGCTCGGCCGGGAAGACGTGGGTCCAGAATCCGGTGTCCACGCCGATCCGGGTCAGCATCACCATGCCGATCGCGGCCAGCAGCAGACCACCGGTCATCAGGATGCGCGGGCCGATCCGGGTCTGCAGCTGGGCCGAGAACCCGGCGCCGGCGATGATGCCGAACGTGAACGGCAGGAACGCGACGCCGGTCATCAGGGCCGAGTAGCCCAGGGTGAGCTGCAGGTAGAACGTCAGGAACAGGAACATGCCGAACAGGCCGGACCCGATCAGCAGCGCCGCGATGTAGGCGCCGCCGCGGTTGCGGTCGAGGATGACCCGCATCGGCAGCAGCGGGTGCGAGCTGCGCAGTTCGATCACCACGAACGAGACGAGCAGCAGCACGGCCGCGATCAGCCAGGCGACGGTGACGGGCGAGCTCCAGCCGTCCTCGCTGGCCTTGGTGAAGCCGTACACGAGGGCGACCAGGCCGGCGGTCGAGGTGAAGGCACCGGGCAGGTCGTAGCGGGTGTTGCCCTCGGCCCGGCTCTCGCCGACGAAGCGGACGGCGGCCAGCGCGGCGACGATCGCGATGGGCGCGCTGACCAGCAGGGTCCAGCGCCAGGAGGCGTACTCGGTCAGCAGCCCGCCCAGCAGCAGGCCGACGGCGCCGCCACCACCGGCGATGGCGCCGTAGACGCCGAACGCCCGGGCCCGCTCCCGGGCCTCGGTGAAGGTGACCGTGAGCAGCGACAACGCGGCCGGGGCCATGAGCGCGCCGAAGGCACCCTGCAGGGCGCGGGCGGCGAACAGCGTCTCGGCGTTGGTGGCCAGGCCGCCCAGTCCGGAGGCGGCGGCGAAGCCGAGCAGGCCGATGATGAAGGCCCGCTTGCGCCCGGTGTAGTCGGCGATCCGGCCGCCGAGCAGCAGCAGGCCGCCGAAGGCGAGGGTGTAGGCGGTGATCATCCACTGCCGGTCGGCGTCGCTGATGTGCAGCGCGACCTGGGCGGTGGGCAGGGCGATGTTGACGATCGTGGCGTCGAGCACGATCAGCAGCTGGGAGACGGCGATGACGGCCAGGGCCAGCCACCGGTTTCGCGACTTGGGCGAAATATCCGGCGGAACGGCGGCGTCAGGAGTCGATACGGACATGAGAGGTCCCCCAAAGGGCATGCGGAGATCCACCGGTGTCAGCGACACGGGTGCTGGAAAGCGGAAGCGGGCGGGATGCAGTAAGAACCGACGGGGTCAGCGCTCGAGCAGGGGCAGGATGATGTCGTCGACCAGGTGGTCGAGGAAGGCCTGGTCGACCGGCTCGCCCAGGGCGAACCCGCGCATGAAGACCATGGCCGGGACGATTTCCTCGATCAGCCCGGCGTCGTAGCCGGGGCGCAGCTCACCACGGGCCTCGGCGCGCGCGCAGATGGCTTCCGCGAGCGGGGCCTTCGACTCACGCATCTGACGCAGATGCGCGGCCAGGTCGGGGTCGGTGTGCAGGGCCATGAACAGGCCGGCGAGGAGAGGCCCCTCCTCGCTCCGGATCATGCAGGCCATGTCGTCGAACCAGGCCACCAGGTCGCCGCGGAGCGATCCGGTGTCGGGCAACGGCGCGTCGGCCGCCTTGCACGCCCGCACGGCGTCGATCACCAGGTCGGCCTTGGTCGGCCAGTGCCGGTAGAGGGTCGCCTTGCTGGCCTGGGCCCGGGCGGCCACCGCGTCCACCCGCAGGCCCTGATAGCCCGTCTCACTCAGCAACTCGTAGGCGGCGCGCAGGATCGCCTGCTCACGCTCGCCGTCGAGTCGCCGGGAGCGCCCGGCCGGCGAGGCGGTTCGCGCCTGCTCAGCCATGGTCGGCCCCCGTCGTCAAACCTTTGCGAAACGAAACCGTTTCGTACACTACGCCTCCCGCCCCGCGATCGCGATCTCCGCTGTCGATTGTGACGCAGCGAACGGCGCCGCCCTCGAGCGAGGACGGCGCCGGTGCGTACGGGGAAATCAGGAAGGCAGTTTGACCTTGAGAGTGAGCAGGCGGGTGATCTGGGTGGCGCCGAAGTTGTCGTCGCTCAGGATGTGCAGCCGGTTGCCGTCGAGGGCCATCGCCTCGTAGTTGTCGAGCAGAGGATTGGGCTGCGGCTGCTTGGCCGTCGCACCCAGGGTCGGGCAGTTGACTAGGTCGACGACCAGCTTCTTGGCCGGCACCGCGCGCGGCGGCAGGGTGGCCAGATCGGCGACCTGACTTACGTCCGGCGCGTGCTTGATCGTCGGGACGGCGTACAGCTTCACAGTGTTGCCGACGCCTGCGGTGAAGCTGGCCTCCATGACCAGAAGAGAGTTTTTCCCGTACGCGGTCACTTCCGGGACGCGCAGCCCCGGCTCGGTGCGGTAGGCGATTTGCTTCGACAGCTTCCACTGGTTGTGGCGGCGCTCGTAGACCAGGAAGCGGTGCAGGGCCGCATCCGTGTCCCCCGACAGCGCGCCCTCCATGGCCGCGATGATCCGGTTCCCGTCCGGCATGATGGTCAGGCCTTCGAGCGTGGCGTTGACTGTCTTTTCCGCGACAAAGCGGGCGGGTACCGGCAGTGACGCCTTCTCGACCCCGTCCCGGCCGAAGATCCGGATGGCCGGCTCGACCTCGGAACTGACCACGAAATCGCCGTTCGCGAGAACGACCAGACCTTCGTCGTCGGCGGTGACACCGTCGTACGGGGAACCGTCGGGCTTGCGCAGGATGAGCGGGTCGCCGATCAGCTTCGGGTTCGCCGGATCGCGGAAGAACCAGATGCGGGCGGGCTCGGTGCCGCGGTTGTCGACCGTCGATGCCCACGAGCGGGTGCGCTTGTCCCAGGCCAGGCTGGACAGGCCACCGACGGTCACGCCGTCGCGGACGACCTTGTCGAGCGCGTCGCTGAACGAGACGGCGGAGACACCGGGAGCGCAGTTGCCCGCGGCCCCTCGCGTCGCGCCGGCGGAGTTCGACGCCGGAGCGGCTTGTGCGGCCGCGCCGACGGGCACGACGGCCGCGGAGACGAGCAGACTGAGAACGGCGAGACGATTCATGACGGGGCCGGCTCCTTTCGGATCTTCGAAGAACCCCGGCCGACCGACCAGCCCTGCACCCACTTGGCGGTGCTGTCGCGCTTGGTGCGGTCGGCCAGGTGATACCAGTCCATGCGGCAGCGGGCCGAGGTCACCTCGAGCACGCCGAAACCGTGCCCGTCGGTCTCGACCCACTTGACGTGCGGGTTGGTGCCCCGGATGAGCGAACCGGCGAGTAGGCTGAGCGGGCCGCCCGGGCTCGTACCGAGGAAGTCGTTGACGTTGTCGCTGGTCACCGAGGGCACCACGAACTCGGCGGCGGCCGGGCTCGACGTACCGGTGGCCTTGGTCGTCAGCTCGTTGGCCCAGCTCGTGTGGATGTCGCCGGTCAGGAAGACGACATCCTTGATCTTGTTTCTCAGCAGGACGTCGACCAGCTTTCCGCGGTCGGCGTTGTAGCCGTCCCACTGGTCGCCGTTGAGCACGAGCCCGTTCTGCGGCACGCCGATCAGCTCGCCGAGCGGGCCGAGCAGCCAGGCCGGCAGCGCGCCGACGTCGAGCCGGGAGATCATCACCGGGTTGCCGACCAGCTTCCAGGCCGAGTTCGAGCCGGTCAGGCCGTCGAGCAGCCACGACATCTGGGCGGCGCCGGTGATCGTACGGCCGGGGTCGTCGACGGCCGTGCCGCTCGCCTGCTCCGAGCGGTAGGTGCGCAGGTCGAGCATCGACAGCTCGAGCAGGGTGCCGTAGCGCAGCCGGCGGTAGATGTGCCCGTCCTCGGCGAGCCGGACGGGCATCCATTCCGCGTACGCCTGCCGGGCCGCTGCCACCCGCGCCGCGAAGCCGCCCTCGGTGCCCGGCGTGTGGTTCTCGGCGCCGCCGCTCCACATGTCGTTGGCCACCTCGTGGTCGTCCCACGTGATGATCCACGGCACCGAGGCGTGCAGGGCCTGCAGGTCGGGGTCGGTCTTGTACTGCGCGTGGCGGGTCCGGTAGTCGGCCAGCGTGAGCGTCTCGTGGGCCGGCCTGGTGGCCCGCACGACCTTGCCGCCGGCGTCGAACTCGCCCGAGCCGTACTCGTACAGGTAGTCGCCGAGGTGCACGACCAGGTTGAGGTCGCCCCGCGCGGCCAGGTGGCGGTAGGCCGAGAAGTAGCCGGCCTCCCAGTTCGCGCAGCTCACGACCCCCATCTTGAGCCGGGTGATGGCGTCGGTGGGGGCCGGCGCGGTCATCGTCCGCCCGACCGGGGACCATTCGCCCGCGTAGCCGAAGCGGTACCAGTAGGTGGTGCCGGCGGCGAGCCCGGCGATGTCGACCTTGACCGTGTAGTCGCGCTCGGGGCCGGTGGTGAACGTCCCGGTCTGCAGGACGGAGGTGAAGCCGGCGTCGGCCGCGACCTGCCAGCCGACGTCCGCTGCTCCGGTGCTCCCGGTGGTGACGCGGGTCCAGAGCAGGACGCCGCCCGGGGTCGGGTCGCCCGAGGCCAGGCCGTGCTGGAAGACGGTGGCAGCGGCGGCGCGTGCGGGACTCGGGGCGGCCGCGGCGGCCACCGCTCCGGCGCCGGCGAGAAGCAGAACCGTGCGGCGGTCGACCGCATTGGTCCCGCTCGATGAGGCAGTCATGCACCTCGGTCTATCAGTCCGCGCGCCGCCGGTGTGACCCCGCGAACGATGTTCGGCAACGCTTCACCGTACGGCCGGTTCCCGGGGGATGGGAAACTCGACAAAGTCCACTGATTTAGTGGACAAGGTGGGGGATCGTCGCCGAGACTCGTGGCCGTGGACTGGACTCTTGCGCTCGCCGGGCTCGGCGTCGGCATCGTCGTCGGGCTGACCGGCATGGGTGGCGGCGCCCTGATGACGCCCATTCTGGTGCTGTTCTTCGGCGTTCCGCCGGTGGCCGCGGTCTCCAGCGACCTGGCCGCCAGCGCGGTCATGAAGCCGTTCGGCGGCTGGGTGCACGCCCGCCGCGGCACGGTCAACTGGGCCCTCGTCCGCTGGCTGTGCGTGGGCAGCGTGCCGGCCGCGTTCCTCGGCGTGCTGTTGCTGCGCCTGCTCGGCGACGACGAGGCGGTGCAGCAGACGATCCGGATCGCGCTCGGCGTCGCTCTGGTGCTGGCCGCGGGCGGGCTGCTGCTCAAGGCCTGGGTCAGCCGCAAGCAGGGCGACTCGGAAGACGCCGAGATCACCGTCAAGCCGCTGCCCACCGCCCTGCTCGGCGCGCTGGGCGGACTGGTCGTGGGCCTGACCTCGGTCGGCTCGGGCTCGCTGATCATCGTGGCGCTGCTGGCCCTCTATCCCACGCTGCGCGCCAACAAGCTGGTCGGCACCGACCTGGTGCAGGCCATCCCGCTGGTCACCGCGGCCGCACTGGGCCACGCCTTCTTCGGCGACCTGCACCTCGACCTGGCCGCGGCGGTGCTGATCGGCTCGATCCCGGGTGTGCTGATCGGCTCGCGCATCTCGTCCCGGGCCCCGGGCGGGCTGGTCCGCGCCGCCCTGGTGATCGTGCTGCTGGCCAGCGCCATGAAGCTGTTCGACCTGCCCACCACGGTCGTCGGCATCGTCTCGGGCGCCGCCGTCGTGGTCGCGGTGGCCATCGGCCTCTACAACAAGACCCGCCAGCCCGCTCCCGCCGCCGAACCGGACCGGGAGCCTGTCGCGGCCCCCTGAGCTGTCGGTGTCGCCGGGACTGGCGACAACGCCTCACGCCGCCGCGTTCCCGGCCGAACAGGGAAAGGGGACGACCACCCGGACAGAACGGGACGCGGCGGGATGAACGTACGGCAAAAGCTGCTCGGCGGCTTCCTCACGGTGGCCGCCATGGTCACCGTGACCGGGGCCGTCGTGCTGCGCACCGACGCCGAGACCACGCATCAGGCCGCGGTCACCGAGGCCGATCAGGTGGCCCGCGGCATCGCCAAGGACGTGGCGTTCGGCCCGGCCGGGGGCGCCGAGGAAGGCCTGATCGACCGTCCGGCCGCGCTCATCGCGTATCTGGAAAGACTGCATGATCTGCAGGACCGGGACATCGTGGTGGTCGACACGCGGAAGATGATCCTGGCCGACGCCGTGCCGCAGAACATCGGCCTGCCGTTCGACCACGACACCGGCAACCAGGTCGGCCGCACGATCGCGGACGGCCGGTCGCGGGTCTTCGTCGAGACGAGCGTCGACTATCCCGAGGGCATCCAGCAGGTGGTCGTGCCGGTGATCGGCGCGGGCGGCGTCACCGAGGGCGCGGTCATCCTCGAATACACCCCGCTGCTCGATCAGATGGAGGCGGTCACCGGCCACGCCGAGTCGATCATCGTGATCGCCGGTGTCCTCTGCATCCTGCTCGTGCTGGTGCTGGGCGTGGTCACCGCGGAGTCGATCACCCGCCGGATCCGGCGGCTGACCGGGGCGGTGGAGAGCATCCGCGACGGCGACTACACGTCCCGGGTGTCGCTGGGCCGGCGCGACGAGATCTCCCGGCTCGGGAACGCCTTCAACGACATGGCCGCCCGCCTGGACGCCTCGGCCCGCGAGATCCTGGCCAAGGAGTACACCGACAGCATCCTGGCCAACGCCGGTGAGGGCATCTGCGGCGTCGACGCCGAGGGCCGCATCACCTTCGCCAACGAGGCGGCGGGACGGCTCACCGGTCTCGGGGCCGAGGGGTTGCTCGGCCGGGAGGCCACGAGCCTGCTGCCCGACGTCGAACGGGCCGAGATCACCGTCGACCGGCCGGACGGCACGTCGGTGCGGGTCGCCTACACGGTGAGCGCGATCGAGAAGGACGGGCGGCAGATCGGCGGCGTGGTGGTGCTGCGCGACGTGAGCCGGCAGCGGGCGCTCGAGCACGACCTGCGTCACCAGGCCCTGCACGACGGGCTGACCGACCTGCCCAACCGCAAACTGCTGCTCGACCGGATCGATCACGCGATGACCCGGGCCCGGACCGGCCGGGGAGCCGACATCGCCGTGCTCTACCTCGACCTCGACGGCTTCAAAAAGATCAACGACAGCCTGGGCCACAACGCCGGCGATCTGCTGCTGCGCACCGCCGCGGAGAGGCTGACCGCGGCTCTGCGGCCGCACGACACGGTGGCCCGGCTCGGCGGCGACGAGTTCGCCGTGCTGCTGGAGGATCCCGAGGACCCGGAGCGGTGGGCCCAGGCCTGTGTCGACGCGCTGAGCCGGCCGTTCCTCCTGCAGCACCGGGAGGCGACGGTGAGCGTGAGCGTCGGGGTGCTGCCCGGCGCCGAGCGCTACACGGACGCCGACGAGGTGCTGCGCAACGCGGACGTCGCGATGTATGCCGCGAAGGCGGCCGGTCGGGCCTGCTATCAGGTGTTCGAGACGCGCATGCACGAACAGCTGCTCGACCGGCTGGACCAGGAGACCCGGCTGCGCGAGGCGGTGCACCGCGGCGAGCTGCGCCTGCACCTGCAGCCGGTGGTCGAGATCGCGACGCGGCAACTGCGCGGGGTCGAGGCGCTGGTCCGCTGGGAGGACCCGGAGCACGGTCTCCAGCAACCGGGGGCGTTCATTCCGCTGGCCGAGGAGACCGGGCTGATCACCGAGATCGACCGGTGGATGCTGACCGAGGCCTGCCGGGCCGTGCAGGAGTGGCGGGAGAGCTCGCCGGAGACCGCGCCGAAATGGGTCAGCGTCAACCTGTCGGCGGCCAACCTCGAGGTGCCGGACCTGACCGACCGGGTGGCCTATTCGCTGTCGAGCACCGGGCTGCCGCCCGAATGTCTGGTGCTCGAACTGACCGAGACCGTGCTCATGCGCGACATCGCGGTCACCTCGGAGCGCCTGGACGAGCTGCGCGAACTGGGCGTCCGGATCGCCATCGACGACTTCGGCACGGGATACTCGTCGCTCGGCTATCTGCGCGACATCCCGGTCGACGTCCTCAAGGTGGACCGCTCGTTCATCACCGGGATCGTCGGCAACGAGCGGCAGCAGGAGCTGGTCAGCGCGGTCCTGCAACTCGGCACCACGCTCGGGCTCAAGGTGGTGGTCGAGGGCGTGGAGACCGAGGAACAGGCCGACCTGCTGGTGGAGATGGGTGACCGGTTCGCCCAGGGCTATCACCTGGGCCGGCCGGAGCCGGTCGCGAGCCTGCGGGCCAGACTCGCGGCCGACTCCATCGCGGTTACCTAGCTCTCCACGAACACCGACACCGTGCGGGCGGGGACGGTCAGCGCGCCCGTCGCCCGGGTGAAGGTGGCCGTGCGGACCAGCGGATCGGCCGAGTTCCGCTGCACCGGGTGGAGCGTGACCGCCTTACCGGCCAGGGCCGGGACGGTCTGGGTGGTGGCCGCCGAGGTGCCGTTGAAGACCACCGTCACCGACTTCCAGTTGCGGTCGATTCCCCGTCCGTCCAGGGTCATCGTGACGACCCCCGGGGTCTCGGCCGCGCCGGAGAGCGGGAACGACAGCCTCTTCTGCACCTCGGCGGCGGTCGGCAGGCCGAAGACCGGCGACGAGCCGCGGATCTTCAGCAGTTCCTGATAGCGGGCGTCGGCCAGTGCCACGTCGGCACAAGTCGGCACCAGCTGCGGGTCGGCGAGCAGCGGCTGGGAAATAGGCCACTTGTCGGCGTTGTCGGTCGCGGGTGGAAGACCCCGTCCAAAGCCGTTGCCGTCCGCACAGTCCCAGATGATCTGGTTGAACCAGTCTCCCGAGTTGTACGAGTTCCGGTCGAGCGACTTGGACCGCAGCCGCTCGGTGCCGGTCGTCACGAACCCGGCGCCCTGCCCCAACGCCGTTGTGGCGAGCGCGACCGACTGCGCGCGGGCCCGCTCGACACCGGACGTGGCCTGGGGAAGCTTGAACGCCATGGCGTCGTACAGGATCTCGTTGTCGTGCGCGTCGACGTAGGTGATCGCCTCCCCCGGCGCCGCCGTGTATCCGGCCGGCGAGCCGTTGTAGTCGACCTGCGCGCCGGTGACGGTCGCACCCGAGGACGCCACGAACTTGTAGGACAAAAGGTTGCCGCTCAGCCCCACCTTGATCAGATCCTGGTAGTGCAGCAGCCGCGCCTTCTGCTCCGCCTCGGTTCCGTTGACCGCGTCGCCGTTCGGGGCCGACAGCAACCCCGTGGCGAAGCCCTGCACCCGCGGGTTCTCGTCGAACGGCCCACCCCCGCGTACGGCATCGCGCAACCGGTCGTTGAAGGTGGCGATCCCGGTCCCGGCCATGTTGGCCTGCGTCGCCTGCACGAAGCGCGCGTTGCCGGCCACCTCCCCGAAGTCCCAGCCCTCGCCGTACAGGTTGATGTTCTTGCCGTCGACGCCGTCTCGGGCCAGGGTCAGCCGGTCGAGCGCGGCCCGTACGGCCAGGATGTTGGCCTTCGGGTGATGGCCCATCAGGTCGAACCGGAAACCGTCGACCTTGTAGGCCCGCGCCCAGGTGACGATCGAGTCGACGACCAGCTTGCCCATCATCGCGTTCTCGGTGGCCGTGTTGGCGCAGCAGGTCGAGTTCGCCACCGTGCCGTCGGCCAGCAGCCGCTGGTAGTAGCCGGGCACGATCTGGTCGAGCACCGAGTTCGGGTCGTTGCCGGCGGCCGACGTGTGGTTGTAGACGACGTCCATGACCACGCGCAGCCCGGCCTTGTTCACCCCGGCCACCATCTGCCGGAATTCCTTGGTGCGCTGCGTAGGATCGGCCGCGTAACCACCCTCGGGAACCGTGTAGTGCAGCGGGTCGTAGCCCCAGTTGTAGCCGTCGGTGGCGGCCACCGCGGCGACACACTTCTGCTGCTCTTCGGAGTCGGGCGGCAGCGAAGCCAGGTCACACGCGGGCACCATCTGGTCGGCGCGCTTCTCGGGAATCGTCGCGAAGTCGAACACCGGCAACAGATGCAGGTGCGTGACGCCGGAATCGGCCAGCGCGGTCAGGTGCTTCATACCGTCGGTCGACGGGTTCGTGAAGGCCTGGAACGTTCCACGCTGCGCAGCCGGGACCGTCTTGTCGGCCATCGAGAAATCGCGCACCGACAACTCGGAGATCTGAATCTTCGCACTCGGGACGGCCGCCGGCTTGCGCAGCGAGTTCCAGCCCGCCGGGGCCAGCGCCGGGTCGGTCAGGTCGACGATCCGGCTCAGCTTCGAGTCGGTCGACAACCCCAGCGAGTACGGGTCGGTGACCGCGGCGGTGAACTGGCGCTGAGCCGCCGGCTGCCACGCCGTGACCCGATACTGGTAGTACTTGCCCTTCCAGCTCGACGGACCCTTCACCGACCAGATTCCCGTACGGTCGTCGCGCCGCATCGCCACGATCGACGGCCCCGATTCGGCGGTGTCGAACAGCTGCAGGTCGACCTTCCGCGCGGTGGGCGCCCACACCGACAGCGTGGTGCCGACCGGCCCGAGCTGGGCCCCCGCCGCCGCCGAGGCGTAGACGTCGTCCAGCACCCCGGCGAGCTGCACCCCGGTCGCGGCGAGCAGCTTGCCGGTCGCGTCCCGCTCGGTGACCACGACCTGGCCGCGCAGCACCTCCTTCACGTCCACGCCCGGAGGCAGCCGGAACGCGTCGTACTGCCACAGGTGCGGGAACTTGGCTCGCTGCGCGTCGGTCAGCCCGTCCACGGCGGCGAGCCGGACCTGCTTGTAGGTGCCGGTCAGGTCACCGACCCCGTCCGGCGCGTAGGCCAGGTCGTACACCTTGCCGTCGGTGGAGCCGTTGCGCGCCCACGCGATCGTGCCCCGATCGAGCCACACCGCGGACGACTTCGTCGTGTCGACCACCCCACCCGAGCCGGTCTTCTTCACGACCGGCGCCAAGCGCGTCGGAACCCCGGCCAGCAACCAGATCTCGTGCCCGCCGTCGGCGAACGTGAGCTGCTGATCGGTCGGCAGATCCTTCTCGTCGCCCTTGTGGATGATGTACTTCAGCGCCGTCGCTCCGGCCGCGAGGGGCACCTTCCAATAGGCGCCGAACGAGTCGGTGCCGGTCGGCGGCAGCGGTGACGCCCAGTCGGTGCCGGTCGCCGCGCCGTCCCAGACGTGCAGACCCCATCCCGCGTAGTCACCGTCGGTCCGTCGATAGTGGATGGTCGCGGTCGTGGTGTCCGGCGACGCGGCCGGTGGCGTGGTGGTGATCGCGGGGTCGCCCTGCTTCAGCCAGATCTCGCCGCTCTGCGACGGGTCGAAGGTGCGATCGGCTTCGACATCCTTCACACCGTCCTTGCTGACCACGATGAAGCCCACGTTCCTGGCGTTCGGCGCCAGCTTCACATAGGCGAATTTCCCGTACGCGTCCTCGCCCACGAACGGCTGCCCGGCCGGCCAGGTGGTCGTCATCGACGGGTCGACATCACCGAACACATAGAGCCCGTAGTCGTCGTAGCCCCCGGCCGGCCGCTGATAGTGCACGACGGCGTAGTCGGGGCTGGTCGCCTCGACCGCCGTGCCCACCTTGATGCTCGTGGTCGCCGAGGCGAGCTTGCCCTTGCCGTCGCGAACGACCGCCTTGTAGCGCACGGTCGTGCCCCCGGCCAGCCCGGTCAGATCGTGGTAGGCCGAATAGGCGCCGGCCCCGCTGTTCGTGGCCGTGCCGACGAGCTGCCACGGGCCGTCGCCGACCTGCGCCGCGAACGTGACCGTCGACAGCGGATCCCCGCTGACGGAGGCTCCCAGCTCGGCGCGGGTCGGCGCCAGCCCGCCCGCCGTAGGCGAACTGAAGGTCACGGTCGGCGCAGAGCTACTTCCCTTGACCGATTTATCAGCTTTTAGCGCGACAGAAGACAACGGCGGCACGTTGATAACGAGCTTCCCGTCTCCCGCCGCCTGCACCGTGTCGGAAATTCCGTAAATGCCCCGGAAGCCAGTCGAGGCCGACCACGTGTCGATCGTGACCGTCTTGGCGGTCGTCCCACTGTTCGCCGCCACCACGTACTCGACGCGCTGGGCCGGGTCGAGGCGCGAAGCCGCGAAAACGCCGTCGGCCGCATGCCGGGTGACCTGCACTCCCCCGCGCAACGCCGAGTTGGCCTTCCGCAGCGCACCCAGCGACGCGATCGTCTTGTAGAGCGGATGCGCGGTGTTGTAGTTGTCGACCGCGTGCGTGCGGTCGGTGCCGATCAGGTCGTCGTCGAGGTAGTCGGCCGTCTTGGACGCGAACATGTCCTGCCGCGCGTCCTTGTCGCCGCCCGGCCCGGTGAAACCCTGCTCGTCGCCGGAGTAGACGACCGGCTGCCCGCGGGTCAGGAACATCAGTTCGTGCGCGAGCTGATCACGTCGGAGCGCGTCGTCGCCCTTGAGGAACGACCCGATCCGGCCCATGTCGTGGTTGCCGAGGAAGGTTGGCAGGCGCCCGGCGTTCGTGTCACGCGCGGTGTAGAGGTCGTCCTTGGCGTAGAGATCCGCGAGCGCCTGGGCCGACCCGTCGCCGGCCACGAAGTTCTTGGCCGCCTCCTGGAACGAGAAGTCCAGAGTGGCGGGCAGCTTCCCCTGGCGCACGTAGGTCGACTCGACCTCCTGGTCGGCGCTGTACACCTCGCCGAACATGAAGAAATCCTTCTTCCCCGTACGGGCGGCCGCCTTCTCGATGCCCGCACTGAACTGGGGCCAGAAGTCGAGGTTCACGTGCTTGACGGTGTCGAGGCGGTAGCCGTCGATGCCGGTCTGCGCGATCCACCACGCGTAGATGTCGGTGAGCCCGCGCACCACCTCGGGCCGCTCGGTCCACAGATCGTCGAGGCCGAAGAAGTCGCCGTACTCGCTGTTCTCGCCGGCGAACGTGGAGTTGCCGCGGTTGTGGTACATCGTCGGGTCGTTGAGCCACGCGGGCTTCTTCACCGTCTTGTCGGCCGCCGACGGGAAGACCGGCGTGTACGGGAACGACGAGGCCGACACCTTCGGGAACTCCCCGCGGCGGTCGTCGAACGGGCGACCTTGCGCATCCTCGTACGGGGAAACGGTTTTATCTATGTAGTCGTATTTGTTCTCGGCGTAGCGAATGACGTCGGCCGTGTGGTTGGCGATGATGTCGAGATACACCTTGAGGCCGCGCTGATGGGCCAGCCGGACCAGCTTCTTGAGCTCGTCGTTGGTGCCGAAATGCGGGTCGACCTGAGTGAAGTCGGTGATCCAGTAACCGTGGTAGCCGGCCGAGATGTCGTCGCCGCTGCCCTGAACGGGCCGGTTCTTGAAGACCGGGGCGAGCCAGATCGCGGTGGTGCCGAGGCCCTGGATGTAGTCCAGCTTGTCGATCACGCCGGCCAGGTCGCCGCCGTGATAGAAGCCCTTGTCGGCCGGGTCGAGGCCGGTGCTGAGCCGGTCGCCGGTGAGGCCGCCCTTGTCGTTGGACTTGTCGCCGTTGGCGAAGCGGTCGGGCAGGACGAAGTAGTACTGCTCGTTGCCGGCGGGTTCGTCGGTGCCCCACTGGGCGATGACGGCGTCGCTGGGGGCCTTGCTTTCGTCCGCCCGCGCCGGAATCGCCGTGAGGAACGGCAGTGTCAGTGCTACGGCAGCCGCCAGGAGCCGCCGACTTCGAGAGACCACTATGTCCCCTTCTATGGGAGAGCCCAGACCTGCACGGCCGGGCCGGAGGCATCGATGGCGGTGGAACCATCGGATTCAATGTGCAGCGGCGGCGCGCCGCCGTAAAGGTTTTCCAGAGTCGTGCCGGGCATCAATCCGGCTGCCTTGATGCGGCCGGCGGGGTTGCGGGACGCCAGCACGAGCACGCTCTGCTCCGCGCTTTCTCGTCGGAACAGCAGCGCATCGCCGTCCGCGTGGACCCACCGCAGGCCACCGCGACGCAGGGCCGGCGACGCTTTGCGCAGCGCGATCAACTCCTGGTAGCGGGTCAGCGTCGTGGTGTCCCACGGGCGGTTCCAGGGCATCGGGACGCGCGCCGACTCGTTGCCGCCGCCGGTCAGGCCGATCTCGTCGCCGGCGAACACCATCGGCGTACCGGGCAGGGTGAACAGCAGCCCGGCGGCGACGTGCTGGCGGTCGGCATCACCCACGACAGTGCGGATCCGGGCCGTGTCGTGCGAGCCGAGCAGCGACCACGACGACTCCCACGAGCGCCACGACATCTGCGACGCGAACGCCGACATGGTCGCGACCAGCGATTCGGCCCCGGTCGACGGCAGGTCTTCGGGCTGCCCGAGAAAACCGTCGAACGGCACGTGGTCGGCGCGCAGCCAGCTCCACACCGGACGTGTGAAGCCGGCGTAGTTCATCGTGCCGTGCCAGCCGTCGCGGTCGAGGTCGCCGGTCGCGTCGTGCCCGTGCTCGGCCAGCAGCAGCCCGTCCGGCCGGGCCTCGAGCAGGGCCTCCCGCAGCATCGCGGCGACCTCGTGGTTCCAGTCGTCGGCGCCGTGCCGGGCGGTCATGTTGGCGACGTCGACACGCCAGCCGGACAGCCCGTACGGCTGGGAAAGCCATCGCCGGACGATGGCCCGGAATTCTCGCCGCAGTTCGGCACTGGCCCAGTTGAGCTTGGGCAGACTGGGTTCGCCGAGCCAGAACACGCCCGGGTAGTAGAAGTCGGGCCGTTCCGCGAACCACGGATGCGCGGCGCCGGTGTGGTTGGTGGTGAGGTCGCCGATCAGCCGCAGTCCCCGTTCGCGGGCGGCCGACGAGAGCCGTTCGAGGGCCCGGTCGCCGCCGAGCAGCGGGTCGACACGGTCGAAACCGGCGGCGTCGTAGCGGTGGTTGGAACGGGCCTCGAAGAACGGGGTCAGATAGAGCGTGTCGGCACCGAGGGCGGTGACGTGGTCGAGTCGCCGGGCGATGCCGTCGAGGTCGCCGCCGTAGAGGACGCGGACGGCGTCGGGGCCCGGCGTCACCGGTTCGTCCCACGACGTGGCCCGGATCGCCCAGTCCGGGGTGTCCCGCAGATCCGCCGCGGGCGAACGGGCGTACCGGTCGGGAAAGATCTGATAGACGACGGCGTCGCGCGCCCAGGACGGTGCGGACGGTTGCGCCACCAGCCGGAAATCGGTGCTGTCGGGGACGTCGTGAGCGGTCAGGCCGAGCCCGGTCAGCCATCGCACTCCGGCCGTGGTGCCGAGCAGGAACCGGTAGCGGGTGACCGGGTTGTGCGCGGTTACATCGCCGCGCCACCAGGTGTCACCTCCGGTCCGACGATCAACCTTGAGGGAGCTGAAGATCGGCTCGCCGTCGCGGACCCAGCGCATGTGCACGCGCGACACCCCGGTCCCGCGCGGCACCCGGACGAACACACTGACCGTGTCGCCGAGCGTCGGCGCGGGATCGCTGACGTACAGCTCACTGCCGTCGTGGTGCGGCCTCATCCCGTCACCCCTTTACCGCCCCAGCCGTCAGCCCGTCGGTGATGTAACGCTGCAACAGCTGGAAGACGAGAACCGTGGGGATCGCGGTGAGCAGGGTGCCGGCGCAGAACATGCCGAAGTTGTTGTTGCGCTCCCCCGCCACCATGCCGAACAGGCCCACGGCCAGCGTCTTGGAACCCTGGTCGGTGAGGAACACGTTGGCGATGAGGAACTCGTTGATCGTGCCGATGAAGGCCAGCAGCGCGGTGACCGCGAGGATCGGCGCGACCAGCGGCAGCAGGATGCGGAAGAACACCTGCGTGTGCGAGGCGCCGTCCACCGTGGCCGACTCGTCCAGCTCACGCGGCAGGGTGTCGAAGAAGCCCTTCATCAGCCAGGTGTTCACGCCCAGGGCGCCGCCGAGATAGAGCAGGATCAGGCCCCACCACGTGTTGAAGCCGATCGCGGGCCAATATTCGGTGACCGTCGAGAAGATCAGGAAGATCGCGACGATCGCCAGGAACTGCGGGAACATCTGGATGAGCAGCACCGACAGCAGGCCCACCCGCCGCCCGCGGAATCGCCGCCGGCTGAACGCGTAGGCGGCCAGGGCCGAGATGAACACCGACGCCGCCGACGACGCCAGCGCGATCACCAGCGAGTTGAGGAACCAGCGGCCGAACTGGGTGTCTTCGAAGAGCCGCTCGAAGTTGCCGGCCGAGGCGCCGGTCGGCACGAGCTCACTCGACGACAGGGTGCCGAGCGGGTTGACCGCCGCCGAGATCACGAAGACGATCGGCGCCAGGGCGAACACGAGCATGGCGACGCCGACGAGATGTCGCCAGCCGACCTGTCTGATCCAGGTCATCATGCGTGGACCTCCTCGAGACGACGCGTACGGCGGAAACTCACCGCGGAGACCACGGCGACGATGAGGAAGATGAAGATCGAGATGGCGGCCGCGTAGCCGTACTGCGCGCCCCCGCCGCCGAACGCGATCCGGTAGGTGTAGGTGATCAGCAGGTCGGTCGCACCGTTGGCCGGATTGTCGGCCGGGAACGGCGCGCCCTCGGTGGTCAGGTAGATCGCGTTGAAGTTGTTGAAGTTGAACGCGAACGACGAGATCAGCAGCGGGGTCAGCGCCACCATCAGCAGCGGCAGCGTGATCCGCCGGAAGCCGGCCCACGGGCTCGCGCCGTCGATGCGGGAGGCCTCGGACAACTCGCGCGGGATCGCCTGCAACGCCCCGGTCGCGACCAGGAACATGTACGGGTAGCCCAGCCACAACTGCACGAGGATCACCGCCAGCCGGGCCGACGCGCTGCCCCCGAACCAGTCGACGTGGCTGCCGAACAGGTTGTTGATCAGGCCGAAGTCGGTGTTGAACATGTCCCGCCAGACCAGCAGCATCGCGAACGAGGGCATCGCGTACGGCAGGACCAGCAGCACCCGATAGAAGGTGCGTCCACGGACGCGGTCCGAGTGCATGGCCATCGCGAGCAGCAGTCCGAGCACGAACGTCCCGCCCGTCGAGGCCAGGGCGAAGGCGAAGTTCCAGACGAGCGTACGGAGGAAGGGTGTGGAAATCGCCGAATCAGTGAGCACCCTGGTGAAGTTGCTCAGCCCGACGCTCACCTTCCAGCCCTGGGCCAGCCGTTCGCCGTCGCTCGACACGAACGCGCCGGCACTCTCGTCCGCGGTCCACGTCTTTCCCGTCGTGGTGTCCCGGATGCAGTCACAGTTCCGGTCATAGGCACGGCCGGCCCTTCCCTCGTACGCGCGGGAAAGCCCCGAGGAGCGAATGGCCCCGCCCTCGGTCGGCACGGCCAATGCGGTGATCTCCTGGCTGCGCAGGCTCGCCTGGCCGGCGTTGAGGACCGTGTAGTTGTCGGCCGCTGTGACCCGGCCGGTGCCACCGATCGTGACCTCCGATGTCACGTCTTTCCGACCGCTCGCATCGCCCGCGCTCACCTGCCCGGTGGCCGGATCGGTGATCAGGAAGACCAGGGGGCCCGTCGCCGGGTCACCCGTGGTCGCGACCGTGAGGGCGTACTGGCGGGAACCCGGCACCTGGGTGACCGACGCGGTTTGGATGGCCACGACGGCGTCCTGTTTGGTGCCGCGATGGCCGTCGCCGAAGTTGGTGAAGGCTGTGCTTGCCGTGTAAAGCACCGGGAAGATTTGAAACAGGACCAGCAGGATCGTGCCCGGTGCCAGGTACTTCAGCGGAACGTGGCGCGGCGTCGTGTACAGGTAGACCAGGCCGGCCGTGGTGGCGGTGAGGATCGCGAGCCCGGTCCAGGCCCGGTTGTCGATCAGCGGGAAGGCCGCCCAGATCGCGATCGCCACCGTGACGGCCAGCAGCGGGATCCTGATCCACCCATTTTTCGCGGCCGGCTCCTCCTCCGGCGCGGGGCGGGCCCGGGTGACGGGCCCGCTCAGCTGCGTCGTCATTTACTTGCTGATCGCGGCGGTGATGGTCTTGCCCGCGGCCGTGATCGTCTTCGTCGGGTCGGCGCCACCGATCACCGCCGCCTCGGCCTTGCCGAACGGGTCCCAGATCGCCGCCATCTCGGGAATCGCCGGCAGCGGCTGACCGTCCTTGCCGGCCGCCACGAACTTCTCGAGATCCGCGTCCTTGGTCTTCACCTGGTCGAACGCCGACGTCAGGGCCGGCGGCCGGGGCTCGGCCTCGTAGAGCGCGACGGCCAGGTCGGGCGTGGTCACATAGTTGGTCACGAACTCCTGGGCCAGCGCCTTGTTCTTGCCCTTCGACGCGACATAGAAGCTCTGCACGCCGAGGAACGGGCGGGCCGGCTGTCCACCGGCAAAACCGGGGACCGGGCTGATGTCGTACGGGAGCTTGGCCTTCTTGACGTCGGTGATCGCCCACGGACCGCTGACCAGGAACGCGCACTTCTTGCCGGTGAACGTGGCGATCGAGTTCTCCGGGGTGATCGAGCGCTTGAGGGCGCCCGTTCCCTTTTCGCCGATCGCCGCGATCTTCTTGAACGCGGCCACCGACTCCGGCTTGCCCACGCCCAGGTCCTTCGGGTCGTAGTCACCGTTGGCGCTGGTGCCGAACAGATAGCCGCCGGCGCTCGAATACAGCGGGTACAGGTGGTAGGCGTCGCCGTTCTGACCGACCTGCAGGCAGAGCGTCTCGGTGACCTTCTTGGCCGCCTTCAACTCATTCGCCGTCTTGACCAGGTCTTCGATGGTCGCCGGGGCCTGCGGAGCCAGATCGGTGTTGCGGATCAGGGCGAGATTCTCCATCGCGTACGGGACCCCGTAGGTCTGCCCGTTGAAGGTGACCGCCTTGAGCGCGTTGGGGTTCAGGCCGCTCTTCTGCTCGTCACCGAGCTGGACCGGGTCGATCGCGCCGTTCTGCACCAGGTTGCCGATCCAGTCGTGCGCGCCGACCATCACGTCCGGGCCGCTGCCCTGCTGGGACGCGGTGACAAAGGTGGTCTGCTGGTCCTTCGAGATGGCCTGAACCTTGACGGTGACGCCGTTCTCGGTGCCGAACTTCTCGGCGAACGGCTGGAGGGCGGCCGACCGCTTGTCGTCGGCCCAGATCACGAGCTCGCTTTTCGTTTCGGCCTGCGCCTTCCCGGATGGGCTGTCGGTGGCCTTGTCAGTGCCGCCACCACAGCCGGCCAGGGCGCAGGTCAGGGCGGCTGTGGTGGTGGCAACTCCCACCACGCTCGCGAGACGGATGCGCATGTGCAGTCTCCTGTCATGTCTTGGTGAAAGTTTCATCAGCAGGCGCGCCGCCGCAGGGGCGGGTCGCTGGTCATCACTTCGGTGGGATCGCTGCGAATTCGCCCTCAGCTGCGGAAACGCGCAGCGTGAGGCGCGGCCATCGGACATCGGCCAGTGTCGTTCTTGTTGCCGGGACGTTAGCAACCTCTTGCAATGAATGGAAGAGCTTGCAGGAACTCTCGCGCAACACGGCGGCACTAGAGTTGGCGGCATGCGTGCACGGATGGCCGACATCGCCCGTCAGGCCCAGGTCAGTGAGGCGACGGTCTCGCGTGTCATCAACGACCGCCCCGGCGTCTCCCACGAGACCCGCCAGGCGGTGCTCACGGCGCTCGACGTCCTCGGCTACGAGCGCCCCGAACGGCTGCGCAAGCGCAGCGCCGGCCTGGTCGGCCTGGTCGTTCCCGAGCTCGACAACCCGATCTTCCCGGCCTTCGCCCAGGTGATCGAGTCGACGCTGGCCCAGCAGGGTTACACGCCGGTGCTGTGCACCCAGTCCCCCGGCGGCGTGACCGAGGACGAATACGTCGAGATGCTGCTCGACCGCCAAGTCTCCGGCATCGTCTTCGTGTCCGGCCTGTCCGCCGACACCACCGCCGACCACGCCCGCTACCAGCGCCTCCTCGACCGCCCACTGCCGATCGTCCTGATGAACGGCTACGCCGAGGGCATCGAGGTCCCGTTCGTCTCCTGCGACGAACGGCTGGCCGGCGACCTGGCCGTGACACATCTGGTGGCGCTGGGCCACAAACGCATCGGCATGATCTCGGGCCCCAACCGTTTCATCGCCGTCCAGCGCAAGCTGGCCGGCTACCGCCAGGCAATGAAACGCGAGCTGGGCGTACCCGACAGCGCCCTCGACGACTACGTCTCACTGACGCTGTTCGGCGTAGAGGGCGGCGAGGTGGCCGCCGACCGCCTGCTCTCCAAGGGCGTAACCGGCATAGTCTGCGGTTCCGACCTGATGGCGCTGGGCGCAATCCGAGCCGCCCGCCGCCGGGGCCTCGCCGTCCCGGCCGACGTCTCCGTGATCGGGTTCGACGATTCGCCGTTGATCGCCTTCACCGATCCCCCCTTGACCACCCTGCGCCAGCCGGTGACCGCCATGGCCGTGGCGGCCGTCCGCTCCCTGATGGACGAGATCAACGGGCACGGTGCTCCCCACTCGGAGTACCTCTTCCGGCCCGAGCTCGTGGTTCGCGATTCCACCGCAAAGGCCCCTAAGCGGGCTGATCGGGCGGTTGATACTCCGGCCGCTTGATCTCTCTCCTGCAAGTTCTTGCAGATCCTGCGAGATCCGGCTACTCCTTAGCGGCGACTCGGGCTGCCCCACGTCGCGGCAGTCGGAACAGGAGCTCAGCGTCCTCCGAAACATGGCGCCGCCGTCGCCCGGCGAGTAGACTGAATCACTACGAGCGATCATGATTCAACGTGCGGGGGCGGCGGTATGAAAAGCATCGACGTTGGCTCGCTGATAGAGAAGGCACGAGTGGCCGCGGGTCTCAGCCAACGCGCACTTGCCGACGCGACGGGCATCTCACAGCCCACACTGTCGCGGATCATCTCGGGCGATCGCGTGGCAAAGATGCCGGAGATCGTGGCGATCTCATGGGCGACTGGTCATACGGTCGCGCAGCTCGCCGGCACCGGCACGGTGGCCGATCGCGTCCAATGCGCGGCCCGGGCCACCAATGGATCCGACATGGGCGGCATGCGAGACATCCTGCTGCACT
Organism: Paractinoplanes bogorensis; assembly: GCF_018829635.1. Classification (GTDB taxonomy): domain Bacteria; phylum Actinomycetota; class Actinomycetes; order Mycobacteriales; family Micromonosporaceae; genus Actinoplanes; species Actinoplanes bogorensis. The sequence goes on along the minus strand of NZ_JAHKKG010000007.1, from coordinate 598,809 downwards.
ACCTCGAGCTGGACGACTACCTGGACGACCAGGCCATCCCGGCCACGGTCTGGCGGCGGTGACAGCGATCGTGAACCCCCAGGCGGAAGGACGCGCGGCGGCCGAAGGGTTCCGCGCGAAGCACCGTCTGGGACTCCAGCCGCTGGGTGATCTTGTGGCCCTGATCGAGCAGTCAGCCGGCGTCGACGTGGCCATCCTCGACGTCGGAGCCGATGAACACGGTCTGACGATGCGCGATCCGCAGCGGAGCGCCGTGTTCATCGGCGTCGCCCGAACCAGACATCCGATGCGGCAACGCAGCACGCTGGCTCACGAACTCGGCCATGTCACCTTTGGCGACTGGGCCGACAACAGCGACTGCGACTGGAGCGCTCCATCGCAGGCCGAGAGCCGGGCCAACGCCTTCGCCCGGCATCTACTGCTGCCGATGGATGGGCTGCGAATCTTTCTGGACGGAGCAGACGGGATCGGCTTGGCCGCGCTTTCGGCGGTGGTACAACGTTTTCTGGTGTCGCCCCAGATTGCCGCGATCGCTCTCGAGCTGGCTGGACTCATCGATGGCGACACCAAACGAGAGTGGATGACCGTGACCGCCCCACAGCTTGCGGTCCGGTTCGGCTGGAGCGATCACTATCGCTCGCTCCAGGACGACGCCGACCAGCGCCGGGCGCCTCAGCGGCTGCTCGCCCGGGCTATCCATGGCTATATCGAGGGCGTCGTTTCCACTCAGACGATCGCCACATTACGAGGGATCACGTCGGAGGAGGCGGCAGCCGAGCTACGCGAAGCCGGGATCTTCCCGGCGCAGCACTCGGTCACGTGGACAGATCCCGACGAACTGCCCGATGTGGAGATCGATCTCGAAGCCTTGAACGACGCGCTCGACAGCGCAGCCGATTCCCCAAACAAGGCATCGGAGCCAGATGCGAGATGATCCATCGACCCATCATGGATGCCGGGCCTGGCCTGAACTTTCTGTCGATCAACCAGGAAAGGCTACTCATCTCCATGATGGGCCGGCTCAGCGTCCCCGCGTCGGTGGAGACTGAGGTCCTCCGCAAGGCGGCTCAGGACCGGCGATTCCGGCCCGCGGAAATGGTCTGGCGCAAGCTGACCCCCGACTGGATTCAGATCCTGCCCGACGATGTGACTCCCGAACTGGCTCGAGTCGTACACCGGATCGCGCAGCTGCCCATGGACGAGCGGCTCAAGCACTCAAAGGATCTAGGCGAAACGATGGTGATCGCCCACGCCGTCGTTGCCGCGGAGTCCGGCTCCGATGTCATCGTGCTTATTGATGACGGGCCCGGCGTCCGGATCGCCTCCAGTGAGTGCGACGCCTGCAAAGGCTTAGAGCCGCCGACAGCGCCTTGGGATCGATCAGCGTGGCCAGCACCCTCACCGTGCTGGAAAAGGCAGCCGGCTCCGCCTTCATCCCGGACCGCAGCAGGATGCGCGACATCTACCAGCGGCTCCGCGACCTCGACGACGGCCTGCTGCCCATCAACAAGACATCACTCCTGACCACGAGCCGCTGGACAACCACGTCGTAGCAATGCTTCTGGACCTGATTTGTACCCGAGCGGCGCGATCAGGAGTGAGCACCGGTCAACCGGGCGACCGCACGCTGCTTCAAGGCGAACCCCTGCTGAGCCGCGTCCCGCAGGTTGGCCACCAACGGCGAGCGGGAGCGGCGGGCCCAAGGCACCGGAACGGTAGTGGTGCCGTACTTGGACTTGTAGGCATTACCGCCGACGAAGTCGAACTCGGTTACGCCTCGGGCCCGGGCCCAACGCAACGCGTGCCAGATCAGGGTCTCGTTGGGACGCAGGTGCTGGTCGGCGCGGAAGCTGGCACCGCCCCAGAAATACATCGTGCGGTGGTACCAGGGCAGGATCGCGGTGGCTATGCACCGGCCGGACGCGTCGCGGGCGCGCAGGAGCAGCAGCTGACCGGACGGGGCGACGTGGCGAATCAGGGAACGGACGCGCTCGATGGAATAGGTGGGTACGAGATTCTGTTTGGCGAAAACGTCGCGTAACTGCGCGTAGAAATCGTCGGCGAAAGTCGGATCATCGACAACTTCCTCGACAACGACTCCACTTCGGTCGGCTTTTCGGATATTGCGCCGGCACGCGCTTGCCATCGCACCGAACAACTCGTCTTCGGAGGGCTCCAACGAGATCACCGCGGTGGGGGCGTCGGCCCACTTCAGTCCCAGGCCGTCCAGATCAAGAGGGGTCAGGCCGCGGTCACGGATCTCGAGGTGTGCGCAGCCCAGGTCACCGAACGCGAACGGCATCAGCGCCTCGAGCGCGGCCCGGCGGGCCACCCCTTCATCGAGGGTGAAGCCCACGTACGAGGTGGTCCAGCCGGCCATCGGGCTGCCGAGAATCCGCAGGCCGAAGCGCTTGGAGACGAGGCCGGTGAAGTGGCCGACGGTGGTGGTGCCGTCGACGACGCGGGCCAGGACGGGCTCGGCCCGCTGGGCTTCGGCGACGAATCGCAGCCACGGCTCGGTGTGGAAGATCAGGCGGTCGTCGTACGTCGCCCGCTCGGCCCACACGTCGGCCGAAGGTGTCACCCGGTGCAGTCGCAGCATGAGTCACCCTCCGTAAAAAGCGCCCGGAATGACGCGCGCGGCGCCCTCCCGAGGCTATTCCGCGGGCATGGCGGAACAACAGAGCAACGACGTCATAAATGACATGAGAAGTCCTCACATTCCTTATGACAATTGCTACTGACATCGTTGCGCGCCGCTTGGAAAGGTTGATGCGGACGAAGTGAGCCGGAGGGTGCCGATGCCGTCCCCGACCTTGATCAAACGACGCTTGAACGAGCTCGGGCTGCGCAGCAGGCTCCGGGCCCGCCCCCGCGTGCAGGGCCGCATCCTGGCGACGGCCGGTGCTTTCCGCCGGCTGCCCACCACGGCCGGGCTCTACTTCCCCTTCTATCACGACGTCCTGCCGGAATACTCGGCCGACCTGCGCCGCCACCTCCGGGCCTTCCTGCGCCTGGGCCCGATGGTGAGCTGGGACGACGCGCTCGCGATCCTGGACGGGCGGCGCAAGCTGACCGGGCCGGCGTTCTGCCTCTCGTTCGACGACGGGCACGCGAGCTGGCGTGACGTCGTCGTGCCGGTGCTGCGCGAGCTGAACGTGCCCGCCATGTTCTTCCTGACCACCGATCTGGTCGGCCGCCCGGGCAACCTGAGCTGGGACGACTGCCGCAAGATGGCGGTGGACGGCTTCTCCTTCGGCTCGCACACGGTCACCCACCAGCGCCTGGCCGACCTGAACGACGCCGACGCGCACCGCGAGATCGCCGGTTCCAAGCGCGAGATCGAGGACGAGCTGGGCGTCGAGATCAAAGACTTCGCGGCCCCGTACGGGCATCCGGCCGTCGATTTCGGACAGCGCGACGTGACGCTGGCGCGGGAGGCCGGTTACCGGTGCTTCGCCAGCACCCTGCGCCCGGCGATGCATCCGGGCGACTCCCCGTTGATGATCCACCGGCAGGGCCTGCACCCGGCCTGGCCGTTGTGGGCGGTTAGGACGAGGGTTCATGACTGAGACCAGGATCTGGCTGTCCCCGCCCGACGTCGGCGAGCTCGAACGCAAGCTGCTGCTCGAGGCGTTCGACTCCAACTGGGTCGCGCCGGTCGGCCCCGATCTCGACGCGTTCGAGGCGCAGATGGCCGAGCTCGTCGGCGTACGGCATGCGGTGGCCCTCAGCAGTGGTACGGCCGCGCTGCATCTTGCGCTTGTGGCGGCGGGGGTGCGTACGGGAGACACGGTTTTGGTCCCGTCTTTCACTTTTGCCGCCACGGCGAACGCGGTCATGTATCTGGGTGCGCGACCGGTGTTCCTGGACAGCACGACCGCGAGCTGGAACGTCGACCCGGCGCTGGTGACCGAGGAACTGAAGCGGCGCTGCGCCAAGGGACGGCCGCCGCGCGCGGTGATCGCCGTGGACATGTACGGACAATGTGCCGACTACGAACCGCTCGTCGACGCGTGCGACCGATACGGCGTCGCGCTGATCGAGGACGCGGCCGAGGCGCTCGGGGCGTCGTACCGGGGGCGGCCGGCCGGGTCGTTCGGGCTGGCCGGGGTGCTGTCGTTCAACGGCAACAAGATCATTACCACCGGCGGTGGCGGAATGCTCGTCACGGACGACGACCGGGTGGCCGCCCGTACGCGGCACCTGGCGACGCAGGCCCGCGAGCCGCTGCCACACTACGAGCACCGCTCGGTCGGCTACAACTACCGGCTCAGCAACCTGCTCGCCGCGGTCGGCCGGGGGCAGCTGCAACGGCTCGATTCGATGATCGCCGCCCGCCGCGAGACCGGCCGCTACTACCGGTCGGCGCTGGGCGACCTGCCCGGGGTGACCTTCATGCCGATCGCCGGCTACGGCACGGCCAACTGGTGGCTGACCTGCCTGCTGATCGACGCCGAGCGGTTCGGCGCGAGCCGCGACCGGGTGCTCGCGCGTCTCGCCGCCCACGACATCGAGGCGCGGCCCACCTGGAAGCCGATGCACCTGCAGCCGGTCTTCCGCGACTGCGTGATGCGCGGCGGTGACGTCTGCGCCGACCTGTTCGAGCGGGGACTGTGCCTGCCGAGCGGGTCCGCGCTGACCGAGAACGACCGGGACCGGGTCGTGGCCGCCGTGCGCGCGGTCGCCGCCGAAGCCGAGTAGCGAGAGCCAAGGGATAGCGGGATGCACATCGTCTATATCCACCAGTACTACTGCAACCCGGGCATGGCCGGCGGCATCCGCTCCTACGAACAGGCCCGGCGGCTCGTGGCGCGGGGACACACGGTCGACGTCATCACCACGGACATCACCGGCACGCAGGGGCAGCCCGGGTGGCGGCAGACCGAGGACGACGGCGTACGGGTCCACTGGTTCTCGATTCCGTACAACAACTCGATGTCGTACGCACGGCGTATTCGCGCGTTCGCTCAGTTCATGGTGGTCGCCACCGCGAAAGCTGCGCGTTTGAAGGCCGATCTGGTGTTCGCCACGAGCACTCCGCTGACCGTGGCCGTGCCCGGGGTGCTCGCGGCCAAGATGCGCCGGGTGCCGTTCGTGTTCGAGGTGCGCGATCTGTGGCCCGAGGTGCCGATCGAGATGGGCGCGCTGCGTAACCCGGTGCTGCGCGGTGCGGCCGGCGCGCTGGCCAACTTCGCCTACCGCAACGCTTCCGAGGTCGTCGCGCTCTCGCCGGGCATGGCGGCGGGAGTTCTCCGGCGACGACCCTCTTCCCGTACGACCGTGATCCCCAACGCTGCTGATCTGGCTCTGTTCGAGGTCGAACCCACGGCGGTAGCGCAGTTCCGGGCTCGGCACGAGTGGCTGGGTGACCGGCCGCTGATCGTCTACACCGGAGCGTTGGGCGCCGTGAACGGCGTGGAATACCTGGTGCGGGCGGCCAAGCGGATGCGCGAGCTGGACCCCGAGATCCGGGTGCTGATCGTCGGGCACGGCAAGGAGTGGGAGCCGACCAAGCGGCTGGCGGCCGAGCTCGGATTGCTCGACGACACCGTACGGATGTGGGAGAAGGTGCCCAAGTCCGAGCTGCCGGTGATCCTCGGCGCGGCGACGATGTCGACCAGTTTCGTGCGGCCGATTCGCGCGCTGTGGGAGAACTCGGCCAACAAGTTCTTCGACGCGCTGGCCGCGGGGCGCCCGATCGCGGTCAACTACGGCGGCTGGCAGGCCGACCTGATCGACGAGACCGGGGCCGGGCTGGTGCTCGACCCGACCGACACGGACGCCGCGGGCGAGATGTTCGCGCACTACTGCCGGGACGAGTCGTGGCTGGCGCAGGCGCGCATCGCTGCGCACAAGCTGGCGGTCGACCAGTTCTCGCGCGACATGCTGTTCGACCGTTTCGCGGATGTGCTCGATCGCGCGGCCGCTACCGCGCGCAAAACGCGCAACGCGTCCGCGACCCCGAGCAACGCCGCGCAAACGCACAACACGTCGACCGAAACGCTCGACACGGAAACGAATGGGTCGGCGACAACTCGCGACGCGCTCGGCGAAAAACGCAACGCGTCCGGGGAAACGCTCAGACCGGCGACAACGAGCGGTGGTGCGCCACCGATGAGCGATTCGGCCGACCCGAGCAACGTCGTGGCGGCGGCGAACACGAACGGTGTTGTGGCGGCGAACGGGATCGGGGAGTAAGGCGTGGAACTGCGCGAGTATGTGCGGGCCTGCCGGCGCCGATGGGTCTGGATCGTGGTGCCGATCCTGCTGGCGATGGGGGCGGCAGCGGGGCTGTCGCTGACCCAGGAACCGGCCTACCGGTCGTCGATGGTGCTGTTCGTGACGACCGGGTCGGGCGATCCGGACGCCAAGGCGAGCCGGCTCAACTCGTACATCGCGTTGCTGACCGGGCCCCGGGTGGCGCAGAACGTGGTGGCCAAGATGGGCCCGCCGCTGACCACCGAACGGGTGCAGGAAAGTCTGACCGCCGAGGTGCAGGCGGGCACTGACCTGCTCGTCGTGACGGCCACCGACCCGTCGGCCGCGCGCAGCAAGACGATGGTCACCAACGCCACGTCGGCGCTGGTCGCGCTGGCCAAGAAGCTCGACCCGCCGACCACGACGGCCGACAGCGGGCCACCGCCGCAGATCACCATCGCCCAGGATGCGGTCACCACGCAGGAGCCGGGCAACCTCGCGCGCAACATCGGGTTCTCGGCCGTGCTCGGACTCCTCGTGGGTGGAGTCGGGGTGGCGGTGCGCGAGGCGACCCGCAAGACGGTCGCCGAGGAGGACGATCTGCGCCGGCTCGGGATCGGGACGGTCGGTGTCATCTCGCTCAGCGGGCGTTGGGCCCGCAAGGGGCAGGCCGACTCCGCGATCGCCGAGGCCTTCCGCCGTTTGCGCAGCCTGCTGCCGGCCGACGTGACCGAGAAGCAGGCCGCCTCGGCCCGGGGCACCACCCTGCTGCTGACCGCGGCCAACCCCAAGGAGGGGACGACCGCGGTGGCCTGCGGGCTGGCGATCGCGCTGGCCGAGACCGGTGCGCGGGTGCTGCTCGTGGACGGGAACCTGCGCTCGCCCGGCGTCGGCCGCTATCTCTCGATGGACGCCGGCCCCGGCCTGGCCGATGTGCTGGCCGGGCGGGCCCGGGTGAGCGATGTGCTGCGGGATCCGCTCGGCGGGCGGCTGACCGTGCTGCCGCCGGGCGAGAAACGGCCCGACCCGGGCGAGGTGCTGTCGTCGCCGCGGCTGGCCGCGACCTTCGGCGAGCTGGCCGGGCGCTTCGACGTGGTGCTGGTGGACGCCCCGCCGTTGCACACGGTGGCCGACGCGACGGTGCTCAGCAAGGTGACCGACGGCGCGCTGCTGGTGGTGCGGGCCGGGCGCACCCGTACGGCCGACGTGCGCCGTTCGACCGACCTGCTCGAGCGGGTCGGGGCGCGGCTGGTCGGGGCGGTGCTCAACGCGCTGCCGCGGCGGCTGCCCGACACCCGGGCCGCGGCGCCCGCGATCACCGAACCGATCGACAGCCCAGGGCTGGTCACCACGCTGCTGGGCACGCCCGCGCACGACGAGCCGCAGCCCCCGGCCAACCCGGTCAGCGGCCGGGCCCGGGTCGACACCGACGTCTCGCAGACGGCGCTGGCCACCTGGCGAACGGCCGACATCGCACACAAGGCGCCCACCGATGCGCAATCAGCGGCCGGCCCGGCCTACGGCACGAACAACAACGTGCAATCAACGGGCGGCACCGCATACGGCACGAGCAACAACGTGCAATCAACGGCTAGCCCGGCTTACGGCACGAACAACAACGCGCAGTCAGCGGGCGGCACCGCTTACGGGACGAACAACAACGCGCAGCGATCGCCCGGCACGATGCACGCGCCGGACACCGACGTGCAGAACCCGGCCGGACGAGACATACAAAGACCGGCCGCCGACGACCGCGACCGGACTCAGCGCATCATCCCGGTGCGTCCGCCGGAGCCGGAGGACGTGGAGCGCACTCAGCGCATCCCGATCCAGAGCCCGGGCGAGCACGACGGGGACAAGGTGCAGCGCCTGACCGTGACCCGGACCGCGGACGTCGAGCAGCGCGCGGCGAACGATGAAGTGACCGTGCAGCAGGCGTCCACGTCGCGCAACCCGGGCGCCCCTGCCAACAACGCGCAACAAGCGACCGCCGCGCGCACCTCGAACGATCCGGTCAACAACGCGCAACAAGCGAGCACCACGCGCACACCGAACGACCCGGACAACAACGTGCAACAAGCGAACACCACGCGCACACCGAACGACCCAGACGCCACCGTGCAACAAGTGAGCGCAGCGCGCATCCCCGACGACGACCCCGACAAAACCGCGCAACAAACGGCCACCGCGCGCAACCCGAGCGGCCCGGACAACAACGCGCAACCAACGAGCACCACGCGCACGCCAAACGACCCGGACGCCACCGTGCAACAACAGACCGCAACGCGCACACCCGATGGCAGAACGGTCCAGAGCCCCGCCACGAACGACCCGGACGCGACCGTGCAACAAACGACCGCGGCGCGCAACCCGAACGACCCGGACGCCACCGCGCAACAAACGACCGCGGCGCGCAACCCGAACGACCCGGACGCCACCGCGCAACAAACGACTGCGGCGCGCAGCCCGGACGAGGAGGACGACGGGGACAAGGTGCAGCGGCTGTTTCCGGTGCGGCCGCGCGGTGAGGACGACGGCATGATCACGCAGCGGATTGTGCCGCCGGTGCGGGCGGACCGGGCCGCGGTTTCGCTCAACGGGCACGGGAAAGCTGTCGTGCAGGGGAAAGCCGCCGTGGCCGAGGACGAGCCCACGGAAGAGAACGGGCATGAGTGAGCTCCAGGCGGAGCGCCCGCTCACCGAACCGGTCGCGAAAAAGAGTGCGGCGGCCTGGGTCGGCGGGCTGCTGCGGGAGCCGTACGTGCAGCTCTTCGCCTCTCAGCTGCTGACCGGTGGCGTCGCCTTTGTGGCCAACATCCTGATGGTGCGGGCCCTGGCGCCGGCCCATCGGGGTGAGGTCGCGCTGATGCTGCAGGTCGTCTACCTGGCTACCCAGTTCATGCTGCTCGGCACCGAACGTAGCTTCGTCGCCAGTTATCACGAGGTGACCCCGGCCGCGGCGGTGAAGGCGTACGGGAAACTGCTGGTTGTTCCTTGTGGTGTCGGGCTTCTGCTGGCGGCGGGTTATGAAGTGCTGGCGCCGCATCACTACAACCCGGGGCTGCTCGTCATCGGGCTGATCGCGGCCTACACGCTGGTCGAGGTGGCCGGGCTGGCCACGCGTTCGATCGCCATCGCGGCCGGGCGGGTGGGCGACTTCCTGATCTGCCGGATCGTCGAGGCGCTGATCCTGCTCGCGCTGCTCGTCGTCCTCTATCTGGCCAACACCACCACGCCGGCCATCTGGATCGTCGCCTATCTGGTGGCGGGGCTGCTGCCGACGGTGGCCTACCTGATCGTCTGGCTGCGGAGGCCCGGTCCGGAGGCGCCCGACCACAACCGGCTGGTCCGGCGGGAAGGGTTGTCCCTGTTCCCGGCCGCGATCTCGAACATGGCGATGCTGCGCTCGGACCGGCTGGCCCTGCCCGCGCTCGCCTCGACGTCGGCGCTCGGCATCTACACCGCCGTGGCCACGATGACCGAACTTCTGGCCTGGCCGGTCCGGGCGTACGCGGACGCCAAGCTCGGCAAGTGGCGGCAGGCGCACAACACCGACGGTCTGCCGACCCGGCCGATCCTGCTCGCGGTGGCCGCCTACTGCCTGGTCGTCGCGCCGATCGCGGCCGGTGGGCTCTACCTGCTGATCGTGCCGGTCTTCGGGCATGAATACGCGCAGGCCAAGTCGGTCGTGGTGCCGTTGGTGGCGGCGGCCGGGCTGTACGCGGTGTCGCGGGTCACCCTGGGCCTGCTCATCGCCAAGGGCCGCGGCAGCCTGGTGTCGGCGGCCGAGATCACCGGTTTCGTCGTCAGCTTCGCCGCCTATCTGCTGTTGATCCCGCCGTTCGGCATCCTGGGCGCCGCCTACGGTTCGCTGATCGGGTACGGCTCGTGCCTGCTGTTCGCGCTGATCACCAACCGGGTGACGGGCGGCAAGGAGTGAAACGGACGCTGACGGCTCCCGGCCTGCTGTTGATCCTGGTGGCGATCGGCGGCCGGTTCACGCTCGACCGCGCCGGCTATCCCGACCTGGTCTGGGTCGACCTGCGCGTGGTCGGGCTGCTGCTGGCCCTGACCGTCCTCATCATCGACGTGGCCCGGCGGCCGGCCACGCCGGCGCCGAGAACGCGTGAGGGCTGGCTCGTCGCGATGGTGCTGTTCTTCCTGTTCCAGATCGCCTCCGGCCTGTGGGCGCCGTCGGCCTCGCGGGTCGGCCCGCAGACCGTCGACCTGCTGCTCATGGGTGCGCTGGTCATAGCCCTTTACCTGTACGCCGTGGGCGACCCTGAAACCGTCGTGCGCCAGGCGTTCCTGCTGTTCTATGTGGCCGCGATCGTGTTCGCGCTGGCCGCCCTGTTCATCAACGGGCCGGGCGAGCAGGGCCGCTACTCGGCCTTCGGCGGCGGCCCCAACGTCTTCGTCCGCATCGAGATCCTCGGCGTGATCAGTGCGATCGCGCTGGCGATGATCCACCGCCGGTTGCTGTGGCTGCTCGCCACTCCCCTGTTCGGCCTGGCCGCCGTGCTCTCCGGTTCGCGGGCCGGTCTGCTGGCGGCGGCCGCGGTGGGCGGGGTGGCCCTGTTCAAGATCCGGCGCCGGCTGCATCCGGGGGCGGTGGCGGGCGCGTTCGTCTTCGTGGCCGCGGCCGTGACCGTGATCTGGGCGTTCGCGCCGCCCGCGTTCACCAGCCTGTTCCAGGAGAGGTTCGTCGAGCAGACCGTGCAGGAACGCTATCTGTCCGACCGCACCAGCATCTGGGCGGCGGCGTGGCAGCTCGCGGTCGACCATCCGATCGCGGGGGCCGGGCTGGACGGCTTCTACGGGATCATCGGCGTCAACCAGTTCGTGGAATACCCGCACAACTATGTGCTCGCCGTCGCGGCCGAGGGTGGCCTGATCGGCATCGGGCTGCTCACCACGGCCGTGTTGTTGTGGACAAAGACGGTGTACGGCGGTGGCCACCGCCCGAAACTGACCGGGCTGGCGGTTTCGGCGGCGGTGTTCGTCGGGCTGAGCAGCCTGTTCTCCGGTGACTACTACGACTCACGGCTGGCTTGGATGTTCGCCGCACTGGCCGCGGCGGCCGCCGTGGTGCCGGCGGTGGCCCCGGTACGTGAGGAGGTGCACGCATGATCGCTCGACGGGCTCTGTTGCTGGGGGGATTGGGCGCTCTGGGTGTGGCGGCCGCGGCGGGCACGGCCGTGGCCTGCGGCGTCCGGGAAGACGACGCCGCTCAGGTGATGAGCCCGCTGCCGGCCGAACCCGAGGGCCCGGCGGTCGCGGCGGCCACCCTCAAACCGGTCAGCCACTGGGCCGAGATGTTCCTGCGTTCCTGGGACTACCAGACCCGCACGGCCCTGCCGATGACCCGCTCGGGCGACAGCTGGGACCACTACAACGTTTCGTACACAGTGGATGCTCTCGTCGCCATGTTCCGGGCCACCGGCGAGAATCGCTACCTCGACCGCGCCCTGCAATACACCGAGAACGTGGTCGGCACGGCCAAGGGAGTGCGCGGCGGCTACCTCGGCTGGACGAGCGCGCAGGAGGACGGCACCGAGGTGCCGCTCTATGAGAGCTATTTCTGGCGGTACGGCACGGCCTTGCTCACGGCCATCCGGCAAAACCCTTCCGTGTACGCCAATTCGGCGTACCGGGCCCGCTACACCCGGCTGCTCTCGTTCGCCGAGAAGCACGTGTTCGAGAAGTGGTACTCGCGCGGCCCCGACGACACCATCTATCGCGAGCGTACCCACATGGCCTCACACTGGGCCCTGATCGCTCAGAACCTGTCCCTGGTCACCGCCGACACCGCGCGTCGTGCGCGATATCAACGCGTTGTCGCCGACGTCGACCAGCACATGCCCGGCCAGAGCGGCGGCCTCAAACAGCAGATGCGGCGCAACCCGGCCGAGGCCACGGCCTATTTCTGGAGCGACGTCTGGGGTTCCGGTGCGCGGCCGGGACAGGACGTCAGCCACGGCAACGGTGTCATGGCGTACGTGGTGGAGGCCCGTGACCACGGCACCACCTGGACCAAGACCGATATGGCGGCCTTCTCCCGCCTGCTGACCCGGGTCGTCTGGCCCGGCGGCACAACCTATCGCGCCTACGTGGACGGCACCGGTGCCGACAACGGATGGCTCTCGGACGGCTTCGTCAAGCTCGGCCGCTTCGACCCGGGGGTCCAGCAGCGGCTGGAGAGTCATCGCGTGGTCAACGACCAGTTCGCCGCCAACATGGCGCTCAATGCGCGGATCCTGCGTCCGTAAAGGAGAAAGACATGACTGCTGCGCTCGTGGGACCGGCGGCACGCGAATGGAAGGAGGCTCTGCACCGCACCCGGCACGACACGTACCACCTGCCCGGATACATCACCCTGGACGCGGCGCTGACCTCCGGCACCCCGGCCGCCTTCTGGTATTCCGACGGCAGCCGGCAACTCCTGCTCCCGCTCATCCTGCGCGAGATCCCGGGCACGGGTCTGCGCGATGCGATTTCCCCGTACGGCTACCCGGGCCCGGCCAGCGACGCGATGCCCGGCGACCGGGACTTCTGGGAGCGGGCCTGCATGGCCATGCTCGAGACGCTGCGGGGCGAGGGTGTGGTGACCGCGTTCGTCCGGATGCACCCGCTGCTGCCCGCCCCGCTGCCGTTGCTGAGCCGGTTCGGCACGATGGTGCACCACGGCGACACCGTCTCGATGGACCTCACGGTCAGCCACGAGGAGATGTGGTCACAAACGCGCAGCGATCACCGCAACCACATCAACCGGGCGCGGCGGGCGGGCACCGAGGTCGTGTTCGACGACTGGGACCGGCTCGGCGAGTGGGTCGACGTCTATCACGACAACATGCGGCGGGTCGGCGCGTCGGACTACTACTTCTTCACCCGCGAGCACCTGGTCGCCATGCACGACCTGATGGGCGACCGCATGCACCTGGCCGTGGCGCTCGAGGACGGCGAGGTGGTCGGGGGCAACACCTTCTTCGAGCATCACGGCATTGCCACCGGATACGTGTCCTCGACGCGGCGGGCGCCCAAGCGGTACGCCGACGAGATGCTCTACGACGAGGTCCGGCGATGGTGCAAGTCCCGTGGCGACACGGTGTTCCACCTCGGCGGGGGCAAGGGTGGCGCCGAGGACTCGCTGTTCACGTACAAGGCCGGGTTCTCCCCGCGGCGTCATCCGTTCCACACCTGGCGGATCGTGGCCGACCGGCCCGCGTACGAGGAAATGGTCTTTGCCCTGGGTCGTGAGACCGACGAATCGGGGACTTTCCCGCCCTATCGCTAGGAGCGCGCCATGCGGATCACCTGTGTCGGCGGCGGGCCCGCCGGTCTCTACTTCGCGGTGCTGGCCAAACTGGCCGACCCCGCGCACGACGTCACCGTGCTGGAACGCAATCCGGCCGGCGTCACGTACGGCTGGGGGGTCGTCTTCTGGGACGACCTTCTGGACGACCTTTTCGCGTACGACCCGGTCAGTGCCCGCCGGATCTCGGACGCGGCCTGCCGGTGGGACGAGTACGAGGTGCGCGCGACCGGCAAGTCGGTCTCCCACCTGCCCGGCTACGGATTCAGTCTGGGCCGCCACAAATTGCTGTCGATCCTCGGCACGCGCGCCTCGGAGCTCGGGGTCGACATCCGATACTCGTCCGATTTGTCGGTCGTTCCGGACGCGGACCTGGTAGTGGCATGTGACGGGGCGGGCTCGGCGATCCGGTCACAGGACGCGTCCCACTTCGGCGCGTCGGTCGACATGGGTCGCAACAAGTACATCTGGCTCGGCACCAAACATGTCTTCGACACGTTCACGTTCGGCTTCGAAAAGACACACGCGGGCTGGATCTGGTACCACGCCTACCCGTTCGACGACGGCACCAGCACGTTCATCGTCGAGTGCACACCCGCGGTCTGGTCGGCGCTGGAGCTCGACCGGCTCGACGGGGCGGCCGGATGCGCCCGGCTCGAGACCATCTTCGCCCGGCACCTGGGCGGCGAACGGCTGATCGACCATCGGGCCGAGGCGGGCGGTACCGGCTGGATGAGCTTCCGCCGGGTCACCAACCAGCGCTGGGACAACGGCAACGTGGTGCTGATGGGCGACGCCGCGCACACCACCCACTTCGCGATCGGCTCGGGCACCAAGCTGGCCATGCAGGACGCCATGGCGCTGGCCGACGCGGTCGCCTCGGGCGCCCCGCTGCCGGTTGCCCTCGAGCGCTACGAGCACCGCCGCCGCGCCGACCTCGTCCCGTTGCAGCGGGCCGCGCTGGCCAGCAGCGAATGGTTCGAGCGGATGCCCGAATACGCGGATCTGCCCTCCGCGCAGTTCTCCTATGCCCTGTCCAACCGCCGCGGCGAGTATCCATTGTGGCGGTACCTGTTGCACCTGAGCACCCAGCGCTCGGTTCCGCGCGCGATGCTGCGGTCGGCCCTGAGCGCCCGGCGATGGAACCGCGCTCGGCGCCGCCCCGACGCCGAGATGGGAGTTCCCCTACTAACAGGAGGTTGACCTATGGCAGATGCCGCACTGCTGTCACCCCAGGATCCGGCTTGGACGGAGGCGCTCGACCGGGTCCGGCATGACATCTACCACATCCCCGAGTACGTGCGGCTCGACGCCGGCCTGACCGGCGGCACTCCGGTGGCCTACCGATACGACGAGGCGGGACGCGTCTTTCTCCTCCCCTTGCTGCTCCGGCCGGTGCCCGACACCGACCTGCAGGACGCGATTTCCCCGTACGGGTATCCGGGCCCCGTGGGCAGTGATGACGCTGCCTTCTGGTCACGTGCGGCCGGCACGATGACCGAACTCCTCTGCACCGAGGGGGTGGTCACCGCGTTCGCGCGGCTCCATCCGTTGCTTCCCGGCCACTCGGAGGCTCTGGCCGTCGCCGGCACGCTGGTGAACCACGGCGAGACCGTCTCGATCGACCTCACGCTCAGCCCCGACGAGCTGTGGTCGCAGACCCATCGCAGTCACCGCAACCAGATCGGCAAGGCCACCCGGGCCGGAGTCGAGATCACCTTCGACGACTGGTCCCGGTTCGACGAATGGATCGACACCTACCACGCCACGATGCGCCGCGTCGGGGCGACCGCCTTCTACTTCTTCAGCGCCGCCCATTTCCACCGGCTGCGCACGGCTCTCGCCGACCATGTTCATCTCGCCGTGGCGACTCTCGACGGCGAGGTCCTCGGGGGCAACCTGTTCTTCGAGTACGCGGGCACCATGCACACCCACCTGCAATCCACCGCGGACGCACCGATCCACTACGCCGACAAACTGCTTTACCACGCCGTACGGATGTGGGGCCGCGACCGCGGCAACACGGTGTACCACCTGGGCGGCGGGGTCGGCGGCTCGGCCGATTCGTTGTTCCGCTACAAGTCGCAGTTCGGGTCGGGGCGCCAGGACTTCCACACCTGGCGCGTGATCACCGACCCGTGCAACTTCGAAAAACTGGCCGGCCCGGCCACTGCTGATTCCTTGATGGGCCGTTTCCCGCCCTACCGATAACGCACTTCGTATCGATGCAACAGGACGCCCTCGTCGAAGGCCTCGTGTTCCAGCAGGTCGAGCTCGACGGGGGCGACCTGGTCGTCGAACAGCGGGCGACCGGCGCCGAGGACGACCGGGTGCGTGAAGAGCAGCAACTCGTCGAGCAGCCCGGCCCGCAGCAGACCGGTAGCCACCGTCGCGCCGCCGACCCCGATGTCGCCCTCGGTCCGGCTCTTCAGCTCGGCCAGTTCCTCGATCGACGCGGCCACTGTCGTGTTGTGTCCGGCGCTTGTCCGCGTACGGGAAACCAGGATCTTCGGTTTTGATGTCCAGATCTCGCCGTACTCCCGCAGAAAGTCGGGCAGCGACTCGTCCGCACGCGCGGCGGGCCAGAAGCCCTCCATGGTCTCGTAGATCGTGCGCCCCTGGACCATCGCCGAGAGCGCCCGCGCCCGCCGGTTGAACTCGCGGTGCAGCGGCTCGCCGATCCGCATCCACTCGCCGCCACCCTGCTCACCGGCGGCGTGCTCGATCCGCAGATCGGCCGACACGTTCATCCAGTACACGAACCGACCGCCCACGGGGCCTCCCGTCCTCGCCGCTCATCGTAGGCTCCGGGTATGACAACCGTCCGCGTGGAGACTTTCCTCGACGTGTCCGCGTCGTCGGCCTGGGAAGCGATCGCCGACGTGGGTGCCGTGCACCACCGCCTGCTGCCCGGCCGCGTCGCCGACGCCCGTATCGAGGGCGACATCCGCATCCTGACCATGCCGGACGGCTCCGAGATCCGCGAGCTGATCGTGGCGATCGACCACACCGACCGCCGCCTGGCCTACGCCGTGGTCGAGGGCCAGAAGCTCCCGCTGACCTACCACCACGCCAGCTTCCAGGTCTTCGAGGCCGGCGCCGGCAGCCACCTGGTCTGGCTCACCGACGTGCTGCCGCACGCCCTGGCGCCCGCCGTGCAGGCCCGGGTTGGCCGAGGCATCCTGGAGATCAAAGAGGTGCTCGAGTCCGCGTGCTGACCTCGCTGGCCACCCCGCCGCTGTTCGCCGCCCTGTCGTCCGCCCGCCGCATCCTGATCGCCGGGGCCGGTGGTGGCTTCGACGTCTACGCCGGTCTGCCGCTCGCCCTCGCGCTGTGGTCCAGCGGCGTCGACGTTCACTTGGCCAACTTGTCGTTCTCCGAGCTCGAGCTGGTCGACCGCGAATCGTGGCTGTCCGAACACGTCGTCGAGGTGACCCCGGCGACGGCCAGCCCCGACTGGTACTTCCCCGAGGGAGCGCTCGCCGGTTGGCTGTCCGACAATCAACTTCCTTCCACGGTGTACGCGTTCCCGCCGCTCGGTGTCCAGACATTGCGCGAGGCCTACCAGTTCCTGATCGACCGGCTCGACCTCGACGCGATCGTCCTGGTCGACGGCGGCACCGACATCCTGCTGCGCGGCGACGAGAACGGTCTCGGCACCCCCGTCGAAGACCTGACCAGTGTGGCCGCCGTGGCCGGCCTCGACGTGGGCGTGAAACTGGTGACCTGCCTCGGTTTCGGCATCGACGCCAACGACGGCGTCAACCACGTGCAGGTGCTGGAAAACCTGGCCGCACTCGACCGCGAGGGCGGCTACCTGGGCGCGTTGTCCATTCCCGGCTCGAGCCGCGAGGCTCAGCTGTATCGCGACGCCGTGGCCCACGCCGCGGCCGCCACCCCCGACCGCCCGTCGATCGTGAACGGTCAGATCGCCGCCGCCACGGCCGGCGCCTTCGGAGACGTGCAGTTCACTCGGCGTACGAGCGGAAGCGCCCTGTTCGTGAATCCGCTGATGGCCATCTACTTCACCGTCGACCTGGACAAGCTGGCCGCGCGCTGCCTGTACCTCGACCGCATCGAGAACACGGTCGGCCGCCGCCAGGTGATCAGCCGGATCGAGGCCTTCCGCCACGAGGTCACAACCCGGATCCCCCGGGCGTATCCGCACTGACCCGGACGGCTCGCAGGCCGTGGCCGGCGGCGCAGTGCAGGCAGATGAGCCTTTTCGGCCGCCAGGAACTGTTGGGTGGCGAGCAGCACCTTCAACTCCCCGAACCGCCACTCCGCGCCGAGCAGCTTTCCTGATTCGCGCAAGCAGCTGAAGCACCGGGCTGCCGCCTTCGCGCTCCCCCATCTTCTCAGCTCTCGCCCCGAATCGGCCGTCCGTGGCCCGCGAAGCGGGTCAGGCGAGGTCTTCTGCTTGGTACACCGCTGCGAGCCTGCTCATGATCGACAGCCCGTCAACGGCCGGCAGATAGCTGGCATCCGGGTGCGCCTCGCACATCTCCCACCGGGGCACGTCGGAGGGATCCGGACCGCCCACGGCCAGACAGGCCTCACCGTGACGCGCCCGGAAGTAGAAGAGGTCCCCGCCCGGCAGCGTTCCCTCGACTTGGACCGGCGCAGCAGCACAAGTCAGGCGCGCCCGCCAACCTCGCTCGTGCAGAGCAGTCAAACCGTCGCGCCACTCGGCTCCATGCCGCACGGCGTCCCAACAGCTGCCCTGCCCACTCGACTCCACCGGCACGCGCCCATTGAACGCGGGGGCGACGTCTACGTCGAATTCGGCCGTCCCGCGCGCTACCGCCACCTCGGGGTCTGCGCCAGGTCCTCAGCTGGATCCGACGCCCGCAGGAATCCGGATGCGGCGACCAGCCGGCGCACCGCGATCGAGACGCCCGACAGCGACGCGACGAGCGTGAGTGGGGGTGGCAAGATCGACGGCGTGGCTGATGTGCTGCGGCGGGCGCGGGTCGAAGACCTTCCTCTGTTGTGGCGCGGTGAGGCCGCCTACATGAGGGAGATCGAGCCGGAACACGAGGCCCGCTGGGCGGCGGCGACCGACCGGCACCTGGCCCGCTGGATCGAGTGCCTGGAACACACGCTGATCCTCGAGGCCGACGGCGAGCCAGTGGGCTACGCGGCCTGGGACGTCATCGACAACCGGGCGACACTGACCACCATCCACGTCCTGGCCGCGTTCCGGGGCCGTGGGCGCGGGGCTGCTCTGCTGCGGGCATACATGAACGACGCCCGCACCTTCGGGCACACGGCTCTGGCGCTGGCCGTCTTCCACAGCAACCCGGCCGAGGCGCTGTACGTCCGGCACGGCTTCAAGCACACCCAAGACGAGGGTCAGTACCGCCATTACGCCCTCACGCTGACCTGACCGCGGCAGCTCAAGGTGGTCAGCCGGGCAGCCAACATGTGACAGCAGCGACCCAAGGCGTCAACACGCGACCGCAACCAGCCAAAGCGCCACCGCGACAGCCGACTCGTCACCGCAACGAACCACGACGCCAGCACGACCTCACCGTTCGACCGCAGCGAGCCGAGGGCATCAGCAAGCGGCCAACTCGGCCCACCCGGACGTCACCATCGTGACACGTCACCGCGCGATCCGAGGCGCCGGCAGGGCGGCCGACATGGACCACGACGAGCCAAGGCGACCGCACGACAGCCAATGTGCGGACGCAACCAATCAAAGCGACAGCACTGCGGGCAATGTGCGGCCGCAACCAATCAAAGCGACAGCACTGCGGGCAACATGCGGTCGCAACCAATCAAAGCGACAGCACTGCGGGCAACACGCGACCGCAGCCAGCCGAGGCGCCCGCACGACAGCCAGCATGCGACCAACAAGCCGTGACGACGGCAGGTGGGTCCGGCACTACAGCCGACATGCGACCGCAACGAGCCGCGGCTACGGCAGGTGGCCGGCATGTGACGGGGATGGGTCAGGGCTTGAGCAGGGTGGCCAAGCGGTGGATGTCGGAGGGTGTGCAGCGGTGGTCGACCGGGACGGTGAGGATGCGGTCGGCCCAGGTGGCGGCCTCCTCGTCGCCGCTCCAGAAGGCGTCTCGGGACTGGCGCCAATGCACTGGAGCGAAGACGCCGTGCGCGGCCAGGTGCGCCAGCAAGGTGTCGCGGGTGTTGCTGGTCAGCTGGACGCGGAAGGGGGCGGCGCCCTCGGGGACCGACCAGTCCAGGTCGAGCAGGGCGGACAGGGCGCGGGCGTTTCGGGTGCTCGCGGAGCGCACGGCGGGGATGTCGAGCAGTGGCAGCACTGCCGTGGTGAAGGCGGACGCGGGGGCGTCGCTGCCCAGCAGGGTGTGTTCGCCCTGCTGTTGCAAGGTGCGGAACACGTCCTTGGCCGCGGTGTGTCCGTCGAGCCAGGCGGATTTGAGCAGCATCGCGGTCAGCTTGAGGTGGGCGCCCTCGCTCGGACGACCGGTGGGGGCGGGCAGGTCCAGGCCCAGGGGTGACCAGAGCAGACCGCCGTCGGGGACGGGCAGGGTTTTGCGGAGGGACGCTACGGCGTACGGGGAAATGCTCGTTCTCGCCCACGGGCCGAACGGATCGTGTGAATGGTCTTCGAGGACGGTCACGGTGGGGTGGGCGGTGATCCAGGCGCGCCAGGCGGAGCCGTCCTCGCGGCCGAACAGGTTCTGCGCGAGCACGATGTCGCCGGGCTCGGCCTGCAGGGTGTCCAGGTGGGGGCCGTGGCCGTCGGGCAGGTGGCGGTACCAGGCCAGCGGCATGTCTTTGCTGAGCGCCTCGGCCACGCCCGTGCAGAAGAACGACGGAACGTGCAACCGGCCGGGTAACGCGAGCCGCCGCAGCAGCGCACTGATCGCCCCGCAACCGGTGGCGAACAACTCGGAGCCGGCGGGGAGGTGGCCGTCCCGCGCATCATCGAGCAGGACGGCCGGGTCCCAGTGGAACTCCGAGCCGATCTCAGGCCGCGCGCTCGACATTCCGATCCTCCGAGGAGGAGAACGAAGGGGACGTGGACGTGGAGCGAGCGATGTTGAGCGTGTCGACATGCACGGGTGGCTCGCCGCGGCGCAGGTCGGCGAAAGTGCGCACGATGATGCGCAGGTCGAGCATCGGCGACCAGTGGTCGACGTACCAGCGGTCGAGGATGAAGCGCTGCGGCCAGTCGATGTCGTCGCGGCCGTTGACCTGGGCCCAACCGGTGATGCCGGGCTTCACCTCGAGGCGCCGGGCGTCCAGCGGCGAATAGTTGGCCACCTGCGGCAGCACGTCGGGGCGCGGCCCGACCAGGCGCATGTGGCCGGCCACCACGTTGAGCAGTTGCGGCAACTCGTCCAGGCTGGTCCGGCGCAGGAAGCGGCCGCACCGGGTGATCCGGGGATCGTTCTCGACCAGACCGAACGGGTCGTCGATGCCGAGCGAACCGCTCAGCGCGACCGAATCGTGCACCATCGAGCGGAACTTGAGCATGCGGAACGGTTTCCCGCGCAGCCCGGCCCGGTCCTGCACGAACAGGATGCCGGGCCCGTCGGCGAGCCGGATCCACAGCGACACGACGAGCAGCACCGGGGACAGCAGGATCAGGGCGACGGCGGCGGTCAGACGGTTGGCGAAGTCCCAGAGCTTCACAGCGTCTCCACGTTCTCTCCGGTCAGGCGGCGGCGGGTGTCGAGCACGTACGCCGCGTTCTCGGCGATGAGGGAAAGGTCGAACTCGTCGTGGTCGGCCAGCAGCACCACCGCGTCGGCTTCGGCCAGTTGCGCAGCGGTCAGGGAGACCCGCACGACGCGCCGGTCGACCTGCGCGTCCTCGACCACGTGGGGGTCGGCCGCCCGCACGTCGGCGCCCATGTCGAGCAGCAGTGAGGCGACCCGGCGGGCCGGCGATTCGCGGGCGTCGCCGCTGTTCTTCTTGTAGGCCAGGCCGAGCAGCAGGATGGTCGAGCCGTTGACCGCCTTGCGTTGTGTGTTCAGGGCCGCGACCAGACGGCGTACGACGTAATCCGGCATGTGGTTGTTGATGTCGTTGGCCAGCTCTACGAAGCGGAAGCTCTGGCCGAGGGTCCGCTGCACGCGCCAGGACAGGTAGGACGGGTCGATCGGCAGGCAGTGGCCGCCGACGCCGGGCCCGGGCACGAAGCGCAGATAGCCGAACGGCTTGGACGACGCGGCGTCGATGGCCTCCCACACGTCGATGCCGAGGGCGTGGGCAAAGACGGCGAGCTCATTGACGAGCGCGATGTTGACGTGCCGGAACGTGTTCTCGAGGAGCTTGGCCAGCTCGGCCGTCTTGCAGTCGGCGACCGGCACGGTCTTGGCCACGATCTGGCGGTAGAACGCGTCGATCCGTTCCAGCGACGCCGGGTTGATGCCCGAGACCACCTTGGGTGTCGTCTCCAGCGTCCACTCGCGGTTGCCCGGGTCGATGCGCTCGGGGCTGTAGCCGAGGAAGAAGTCGTCGCCCGCGATCAGCCCGGAGCCCTCTTCGAGCAGGGGCGCGACCAGGTCGGTGGTGGTGCCGGGATAGGTGGTCGACTCGAGCGCCACGGTCGCGCCCGGCCGCAGGTAGCGGGCCAGGGTGCGGGCCGACTCCTCGATGTATTTGAGGTCGGGTGTGCCCTCGCGCAGGGGCGTGGGCACGGCGATGACCGCGATGTCGAAGCCCGCGCACGACCGCGGATCGGCCGACGGGTGGAAGGTTCCGGCGTCGAGCAGCTCGCGCAGGTCGGCCGAGGAGACGTCGTCCACGTAGGACTCGCCCGCGGCCAGCCGCTTGATCCGCTCGTCGTCGACGTCGAAGCCGACGACGTGGTGGCCGACCCGGGCCGCCCGGACCGCGAGGGGCAGCCCGACGTATCCCTGACCGACGATGACGACCCGCATGAGAACTCCTCAACTGGCTTTCAGGAACTGACGGGCGACGGAGAGGGCCGGGCTCTCGGCGAGCCAGCGCATGACGGCGATCAGCTCGGGCCGGGTCGACGTCGGGTGGAGCAGGCTGAGCGCGGCCCCGTCGAGCGGCGGCACGGGCACCTGCGAGATGAGCGGATGGCTGGGGCGCAGGTCCTTCTCGTGCGCGCCGAACAGGCTCTCGTGCATCTTCTCGCCGGGCCGGAGTCCGGTGTAGACGATCGAGATGTGCCGTTCGGCGGCGTCGGCCAGGCGGCGGGCGACGTCGGCGATGCGCACCGGTTCACCCATGTCGAGCACCAGCACCTCGCCGTGACTGTCGAGCGCACCGGCCTGCACCACGAGACGTACGGCCTCCTGCACGGTCATGAAGAAGCGCGAGACCTCGGGGTGCGTGACCGTGATCGGGCCACCCGACTCGACCTGGGCGGCGAACGCGGTCAGCACCGAGCCGCGGCTGCCCAGCACGTTGCCGAACCGGACACTGCAGTAGGTGCCGTCACCGGCCTCGTCGGCCGCGGCGGTGAGCCGTTCGGTGATGCGCTTGGAGTAGCCGAGGACGCTGCCCGGATCGGCGGCCTTGTCGGTCGAGATGTTGACCAGCCGCTCGACGCCGTGACGCAGTGAGGTCTGCAGGATCTGGTAGGTCCCGAGGATGTTGGTCTTGAGGGCCTCGGACGGGTGCATCTCGAGCAGCGGCAGGTGTTTGAGGGCGGCGGCATGGAACACCACCTGGGGCCGGTGCTCGGCGAACACCTCGTCGAGGCGTTCCTGGTCGCGAATGTCGGCGACCACGAGGTTGCGGTCGTCGAGCAGGCCGCGGCCGTCCATCGAGAGCTGCACCGCGTGCAGCCCGGACTCGTCGCGGTCGAGCATCACCAGCGCGGCCGGGTCGAACCGGATCAGCTGGCGGCACAGCTCGGAACCGATCGAGCCGCCGGCCCCGGTGACGAGCACGCGCTTGCCGGTCAGGTAGCCGGCGATGGCCCGCATGTCGAGGCCGATCTCGCGCCGGCCCAGCAGGTCGGCGTGGCTGACCGGGCGGATGTCGTCGACGCTGACCGTGCGGCCGAACAGTTCGACCACCGGCGGCACGACCTTCACCTCGACGTCGGTCGGACGAGCGAGATCGGTCAGTTCCCGTACGAGGTCAGCGCCCGCACTGGGAATGGCGATCAGCACGACGTCGGCCTCGTAGCGGCTGACCACCTGGGCCATCGCGTGCCGGGTGCCGGCCACCGGTACGCCCATCACCTGCAGCGCGCGCTTGGCCGGGTCGTCGTCGAGCAGGGCGACCGGGTAGTACGGGCTGTCGGGGTTGCGCAGCATGGCCCGGACGACCTGGGCCGCGCCCTCGCCCGCACCCATCACGACCACCCGGGCGCCGTGCTCGGGTGACGGTCGCAATCGCTGGTCGCGCGCCAGGCGTACGGCATAACGCGCACCCGCCGCGAGCACCAGGGCGATGAGGCCGGAGGCGATGATGGCCGACCGTGGCACGAGCCGTCCGAGCAGGGTGTCGAGGACGAACAGCACCGGAGTGGTGACGGCCGCGGTCTTGGCCAGGGCCAGGATCTCTTCGAAGCACCCGTACGCCCATCGGCCGGTGTAGAGCCCGAACCGGTACCCGACCGCGGTGTGCACGACGGCCGCGAACACGGACAGCACCAGCACCTGCGGGATGTGCGACTCGGCCAGGTTGCCGTCGTGGCGGAGCACCGTGGCCAGGAGCAGCGCGATGGTCAGGGCCAGCGCGTCGACGCCGGCCCGTCCTGCCCGGCCGGGCAGGATCCGGCGGGTGCCCGGCCATCGGCCCGGGGAGTCGATCTCCTCACGGGGCGCCGCACTGCGAAGCTGCATGAATTCCTCCTTGCGCGGACGCCGGGGAGCTTCGTCAGGCAAATAAAAATGCGCCCCATAATCACTTCAGAAGCGCTTTCATCGCCGCGTCCCGAGCGTGTCAGGCGAGGGCGGATGAATACAGTAGCAATTGTCATGCGGGATCTGAGGTTTCCTCATGTTCGACATGACACCGCACCTGGCCAGGCATATCACGGCCGGAAGATCGAGAAATGAACATGAATAACGCTCTCGTTCGGCGTGACATTTGCGCCTTACATTCATGCCCGACCTCTGCGAATGTCCATTTCGAGGGGCGCGCAATCGTATTGCCGACAATAGGCATGACGGGAGGCGACAAATGGCCGTTCGGGTGCTGCACGTGATCAGCGCCCCGGCCGGCGACGGCGCCGAACATCAACTGCGCCTGCTGATCCGTCACCTGCCGCAGCAGTGCGAGGTGGCGACGCTGTCGCCGCCCGGACCGGTGCTGTCCGCGCTGCGCGAGGACGGCACGGCGGTGCACGAACTGCTCAGCAACCGCGACCTCGACCCGGGCACGATCGGCCGGCTGCGCCGCCTGGCCCGTCGCGGTGGCTTCGACGTGGTGCACACCCATCTGTTCCGGGCCGGTCTGCAGGGCCGGTTCGCCGCCTGGCTGGCCGGGGTGGCGCTCGTGGTCGCGACCGAATATCACCTCGACGACGGGCGCCCCAACGTGCTCGCCCACCGGGCCGGGAAGCGGGTGACCATCGCGGTGTCCACGATGATCGCCGACCGGCTGCGCCGCTGGGGCGTACCGGGCGACCGGCTGACCACGATCCCCAAGGCCCTCGACGTCCGCGAGTTCCGCTTCGACCCGAAGCTGCGCGCGGCGGTGCGCGAGCGGTTGCGGATTCCGCCCGGCACCCCGGTGATCGGCGGCCTCGGTCAGCTCGAACCGCGTAAACGGTTCGACGTCCTGATCCGGGCCGTGGGCGAGGTGCCCGGCGCGATGCTGCTGCTGGTCGGCGACGGCCCGGCCCGGCACGCGCTGGAACGGCTGGCCGCGATCGAGGGAGTGTCCGACCGGGTGCTGTTCGCCGGGCCGGTGCCGCACGCGCGCGAGATGCTCTGCGCCATGGACGTCTTCGCGTCACCCGGCCGCGACACGTACGGGCTGGTCGTGCTCGAGGCGCTCGCCACCGGGTTGCCCGTCCTGTACGCCGCGTGCGAGCCGTTGCAGGGCATCCGGGTCGACGGGGCCCGCCGGCTCACCCCGCACGATCCGGAGTCGCTGCCCCGGGCGCTGCGGGCCGAGGTCATCTGCTGGGCCGAGCGGGCGGGCGAACGGCTCGAGGCACGGTCGGCCGGCGACCGCTACGACGCCGGGCGGATGGCGGCCGAGGTAGGCGATCTCTACGAGCGGGTGAGAGCGTGACCAGGGTCTGTCCCGTGGATCACGCGGGTCTGCGGTGCGGTCCAGGCGGTGGCTGGCGTCGGCCGCAGGGCGGTCGCATCCCGGTGTTGGATGTGGCCGTTCTGCGGACGCCGTCAGCCACCGCCTGGGCCTCGGCGCAGGCCCCCGTGATCCACGGGACAGACCCTGAACGACCAGCGATCGAGGGCTGCGGTCAGTGCGGGCCCCTGAATGAGCATCCAGCCGATCCAGGCGCCGAGCGTGTTGGCGATCAGGTCGTTGGTGTCGGCCCAGCGGTCGCCGTGCACGAAGACGAGCATCAGCAACTGGCTGGTCTCGATGGTCAGGCTGATCAGGAATCCGATCAGCACGGCCCGGCGGCGGTCGCGGACCCCGAACACCAGGCGCAGGGCGGCGGCCAGCGGCAGCATCATGGCGATGTTGAGGATGAAGTCGTCGACCCGCATGGTGACGAACGGGACCAGCAGGATGCGGTAGAGATCGGGCGGGCCCGAGCCGGCACCCCAGGCGAGGTCGAGCGGCAGCGTGGTCGCGCCGAACACGGCCACCGCGTACCAGGAAGCGGCCCAGGTCGCGACGATCTGGGCGACTCCGAGCGTGCGGGCGCGGAGCAGCACGACGGCCATCAGCGCCAACCCGAGCGGGATCAGCACCGGGAGCGCGGGCACATGCAGTTGACCGGATGGCACCGAACCAACGGTACCCATCCGCTCACGCCCCTCAGCGCAACCAGCCGTCCTTGCGCGCGATCCGGATCGCGTCGAGCCGGTTGCGCGCGCCGGTCTTGGCGATGATGGCCGACAGATAGTTGCGGACCGTTCCGCCGGACAGGAACAGCTTGCGGGCGATCTCCTTGACCGGCTCGCCCTCGGCCGCCAGCCCCAGCACCTCGAGCTCGCGGGTGGTCAGGCCCTTGTCGGTGAGCAGCGAGGCCGTCTGGAGCCGGGCCGAGACCACACGTTCGCCGCCCGCCAGCCGGCGCACCGAGTCGGCCAGCAGGTTGGCCGAGGCGTCCTTGGGCAGGAAGTTGAGCGGGCCGGACCGGTGCCGGGGCGGCAGCATGCCGCGCTTGTTGGGATCGCAGAGCAGCAGCAGCGCGCACGACGGGTTGGCCGAGCGGACCGCGTTCGCGACCGGCAGCACCTGACTCACCATGTATTCCGTGTCGATGACGATCACGGAGGGCCACATCTCGGACGCCACCTGCGGCAGGTCGTTGCCGAACGGGAGCGTGCCGATGAAATGCATATCGGGGTTCGACTCGAGCAGGGCTCGGACCGGGACACCGAAGTATCCCTCGTCTCTGGCCACCGCAACACGGATCACCACATCACCTCGCCGATGGACGCCAGCACCCGTGCCCGGGTCTCTTACCCGGCAGGCACCCCGGGAAAGCACTTTCCTGTGTACTCCTGCTTGTCTATTCGTGTTCGGCGCGCCCGCGGATGGGCCGTCCGGTCAAAGAATTTCGAATCAGCCTGGTCACGACGCACTCGTGCCACCAGCCACAACCGCTCTGACGCCTCCCCACCGTAACGTCTCGCTCACAGCGCGGGTACAGCCCTAGCCGATCAACCGACCCAAGTGCACCGGATCTCCTGACCAGACCATCGGAAATCTGCCCGAAATCAACAGGAAACGATCTAGCGACCGTCCATGAGGGACATCCGGTCGCGGCGCTTGTCCCAGAGCCGGCGGACGGCGGGCAGAACCTCGGAGACAGCCGGGATGCCCGCCTCCGGCTCGGGCTCGCCGACCGCCAGGGCCGGCGCCGACCGGGCGAGCGACCCGGCCATCCGATCCACGTCGTTCATGATCGAGCCGGTCAGCACCAGGACGCCGGTGTCGGCCAGTTCGCTGCGCACGGTCCGCAACGTACGGCGGGGCGCCTCGCG
Organism: Paractinoplanes bogorensis; assembly: GCF_018829635.1. Taxonomy (GTDB): domain Bacteria; phylum Actinomycetota; class Actinomycetes; order Mycobacteriales; family Micromonosporaceae; genus Actinoplanes; species Actinoplanes bogorensis. The sequence goes on along the minus strand of NZ_JAHKKG010000007.1, from coordinate 571,236 downwards.
CAGGTCGGCCAGCAGGTCGTCGAGATGACCGGCGTCCCGCGTGACGTCGTGGGCGTGTTCCGGGGCGGCCTCCGGGTCCGGCTCCGACACCAGACCGGCGTGCGCCGCGAATGCCTCGGCGGCGGTCGTGAGCACCTGCCCGACCTGAGGCGGCACGTCGGCCGCGGACGGATCGGCGGCCGCGTCGAACATCGAGCGGGCCACCGAGTTCACCTGAGCCACGCCGTGCTCCATGGCCCGCAGCGTCTGCTGCAGCGGGACGACCTGGGCCACCGGGGTCATCAGCGACCATCGGGCCTGCTTGCGCAGATCCTCGACGGCGGTCACGGCGCCGGCCAGATCCTCGTCCAGGGCCCGCGACCGGGCCAGCCAGCCGGCCGCCTCGTCCTGGTCGTAGCCGCCGCGCGCACCCGCGCCCAGATCGCCCAGCAGCAGCGCGATCTCGGTGGACAGCTGGGCCAGCTTGAGCCGGGCCCGTTCCAGCGGCGTCTCGCCACCGACCAGCGGGGAGAGGATCACGCCGACGACGATGCCGAGTGCGGTCGCCGCCACCCGCTGCCACATGAACGCCTCGGTGACCGAACTGCCGGCGACCAGGATGCCCAGCGACGTGGCCGGCACCGCGACCGCACCGTCACCGAGGAGCAGCAACCGGCCCAGGGCCAGACCGCATCCGGCGATCACCGCGACCGACCACCAGTGCAGACCGAAGAAGTGCCACACACCGACCGCCACACCGATCGCGGCGACGGTGGCGACCAGGCGCTTCGCACCCTCGCGGAGGGAGGCGTGCGAGCTGATCTGCACCGACAGGGTCGCCGAGATGGCCGCGATGACCGGGCCGGCCAGACCGAGGATGCCGGCCGCGGTCCAGGCGAGGCCGGCCGCGATGGCGGCCACCACCACCGACCGGGCGGCGTTGCCGTCGATCCGGTCCCGGCACCAGGCGAACGGGCGCTGAACGAAGGCGGGCAGGTGCGGGCGGACCCGGGCGTGCATGGCCCGGTAACCGGAATGGACGGCGGGACGGACGGTGCGGCGCAGCAGGGCCGCGACCAGGGCGCAGAGCGCGAGGCCCAGAGCCACAAGGATGATCGGGTTGGCGGGCACGGTCCGTCTTCACTTTCGTCACTATCAGTTACGTCTCCCCTCAAGTTACGGACGAAATGTTGGTCAGACCGACGGTTCGCGAGGAATGTGATGGCGGTCGCGCCCGTCCGAGTGACCACTGAAAACGCTGTTGACCAGGGCGAACAATGAGGCAGTCAACCTTTTGGATATCGGGCGGCGTTGAGCAGGACATGTCATCACAAGCACCGGCGGACGACGGGTTCCGCGCGTTCGTCGAACAGCAGTGGGGGCCGCTCGTCCGGCTCGCCTATCTGCTGACCGGCGACCGCGGGCACGCCGAGGATCTGGTTCAGGCCGCCCTGGAGAAGACACATCGCCGGTGGGGTCGCGTCGCGCGGATGGAGGCACCGGTCGCCTACGTACGCAAGGCGATGGTCAACACCGCGACGTCGTGGCGCCGGCGACGACGGGTCAGCGAGGTGCCGCTGCTGGCCACCGACGGTCCCGTTCCCGACCCGTACGGATCGGTCGAGCACCGCCAGCAGGTCGTCGCCGCCCTGCGCACGCTGCCGCCACGGATGCGCGCGGTCCTCGTCCTGCGCTACTTCGGCGACCTGAGCGAGGCCGAGATCGCCGAAGCGCTCGGCTGCTCGGTCGGCACCGTCAAGAGCCAGAACTCGCGCGGACTGGAGCGACTGCGCGCACAACTCACCACGCCGCTGGAAAGGACGCGAGCATGAACACCGAGACCGTGCTGAAGGACGCGCTCGCGGACGAGGCCGACGCGCTGGGCGCCCTCGACAACCCGTGGCCCGGGTTCGAGCGGCGGGAACGCAAGCACCGCCGCAACCGCCGGCTCCGGGTGGCCGGGGTGGCCGCCGTGCTGGCCGCCGCGATCGGAGTGCAGGCCGGCGTCCTGCCCCTTCCGGCGTTCGTGCCCGGCATCGCGGTCGCCGGGTTCGATCCGGTGCTGGGCGACGACCCGGTCCGCGGCTCGCTCGCCGGCGACAAGGCATTCCTGGACGGCATGCGCCGCGAGATCAAGGACATCGAGGACCCGGGCGAGACCTGGCGGGTGGCCGATCGCAAGAAGATCAAGTTCGTGTTCGCGAGCGACTTCGGGGACCAGCGTCTGGTGCTCGCGCTCGTTCCGCTGCGCTTCGGCTTCCTGGAGGACCGGGCGCTCGTCTGGTACTCGGGCGACGCCGGAGCGGCACCGGAAGCCATGATGGAGGGCAGCCGCGAGGACGGCGGCACGGTCGTGTCGACCTATTCGAATCGCAGCAGCGACCGCCGGGGCGTGCTGGCCGTGGTCGCACCCACCGACACCCACATCTCGATGCGGGAAGGCGTCCGGTACACCCCCGAAGGACGTCTCGAATGGGGCCCCGAGCGGGCCGATGCCGACGGCGGCCTGATGATCGGGTCGATGTCCGCGACGCCGATCCCGCCCACGACCCGCATCGTGGTGACCCGCGGGGCCGACGTGCTCTACGAGGGCGGCGCGGGCGGCGGCTGGTCGGGCAACACCGGCACCAACCCGCAGGAGGTGCCGTCGTCGCTCATCACGCAGGCGCTGGCCGGGCGCGAATTCGACCACGAGACGATGCGGCGCTGGGTGGAGTCCGCGATCCAGGACGCCCGGCTCACGACGGAGGGCACGACGGTGAGAGTCCGCTGGGTCGGCACGGTCAACGGGCAGCCGTCGGCGATGTTCACGCTGCAGCCCCGGGGTGGTGGCGTGCTCGCGTACGCGTTCCACGGCGCCGCCGACTCCTACCGCCAGGATCTGCGCCTGCTGCTGCCGGCCCAGGGCGCGGCCGAGCGGCCGATCGCGTGGCGGATGCGGGCCGAGGGCAAGGACGACCGCACCGACCAGGTCGTCGTCACCGCCCCGGACGCTGCGACGCGGGTGACACTGACGGTCGGTGGCGGTGCTCCGGTCAACGTCACGCCCGGTGCGACAACCACGGTTCCCCCGTACGCCGAAGCGCACGTCACCGCGTACGGGGAAAACGGGGTTGAACTTGGCACTACGCCCGTGCCGCCGTTCGAGACCGACAGTGGCGGCCCGCCCGGCGACACGCCCAGGACGAGGGTCGTGGGTTAGTTACCGCGGGACGACCTTCTCGACCGCCCACTGGCGCCAGGTGTCCAGGTGATGCTGCACCTGGGCCAGTTGGTCGGCGACCGGGCCGGGACCGGTGGAACCCGGCGTGGTGCGGCCGGCCAGGGCCGACTCGACCGAGAGGACCGAGCGCACCGACGGGTCGAGGTGCTCGCTGACCTTCTCCAGATCGTCGTCGGTCAGGTCTTCGAGCTCGCACTCGCGCACCGAGCACAGCGCGACCAGCTTGCCGGTGATCTCGTGCGCGTCGCGGAACGGCACGCCCTTGCGGACCAGCCAGTCGGCGACCTCGGTGGCCAGCGAGTAACCGACCGGCGCGGCCGCGGTCAGGCGGTCGACCCGGACGGTCATGGTCGACACCATCCCGGCCAGCGCGGGCAGCAGCAGCTCGAGCGTCTCGATCGCGTCGAAGACCGGCTCCTTGTCCTCCTGCATGTCCCGGTCGTAGGTCAGCGGCAGGCCCTTGAGCATGGTCAGCACCGTGACCAGCCCGCCGATCAGCCGGCCGCTCTTGCCGCGGGCCAGCTCGGCGATGTCCGCGTTCTTCTTCTGCGGCATGATCGACGACCCGGTGGCGAAGGCGTCGTCGAGCTCGACCCAGCCGAACTCGGTCGACGTCCAGAGCACCACCTCTTCACCCAGGCGGGACAGGTGCACGCCGATCAGCGAGGTGATGAAGAGGAACTCGGCCACGAAGTCGCGGTCGGCCACGGCGTCCATCGAGTTGGCGGCCGGGGCGTTGAAGCCCAGTTCCTTGGCCACGGCGGCCGGGTCGAGCGGCAACGAGGACCCGGCCAGCGCGCCACTGCCCAGGGGAGAGATGGCCGTACGCGTGTCCCAGTCCCGCATCCGGTCGAGGTCACGCAGCAGCGGCTGCACGTGGGCCAGCAGCCAGTGCCCGAAGCTGACCGGCTGCGCGTGCTGCACGTGGGTCAGGCCGGGGGCCGGCGTGTTCACGTTCAGCGCGGCCTGCTCGGTCAGCGCGTCGGCCAGCTCGACCAGCGCCACGGCCACCCCGCGGGCGTGGTCGCGCATGTAGAGGCGCAGGTCGGTGGCGACCTGGTCGTTGCGGGAGCGGCCGGCGCGCAGCTTGCCGCCGAGCGCGCCGAGCCGTTCCAGCAGGCCGCGCTCGAGGGCGGTGTGCACGTCCTCGTCGTCTATGGTCGGCCGGAACTGGCCGGACGCGCAGGCCGCCTCGAGGTCGTCGAGGGCGGCCAGCATCTGGCCCAGTTCGTCCGGGTCGAGCAGCCCGGCCGCCGCGAGCACCCGGGCGTGGGCGCGGGAACCGGCGATGTCGTACGGCGCCAGCCGCCAGTCGAACTGGACGCTCACCGACAGGCGGGCGAGGGCGTCGGCCGGGCCGCCGGCGAACCGGCCACCCCACAAAGAAGTCTTCTCAGTCATCGTCCTTCAGTCTGCCTTGATGCGTTTCGGAGTGGTGACCGGCCCACTCGGCGAGTTTGGCGGCGAGGGCCTTGCCGCCCGTGACGTCGCGGGAGACGACCAGGATCGTGTCGTCGCCGGCGATGGTGCCGATGACCTCGGTCAGGCCGGCCCGGTCGAGGGCGCTGGCCAGGAAGTGGGCCGCACCGGGCGGGGTGCGCAGCACGGCGATGTTGCCGCTGGAGTCGACCCCGGTCAGCAGCTCGCGCAACAGGCGCAGCAGCCGCGACGGGCCCTGCTCGGTGGTCTCGCGGAGCGGGCGCTTGCCGTCCTCGGGGATCAGGTAGGCACCACTCACCTTGACCGCGCCCAGTTCCTCCAGGTCGCGCGACAGGGTGGCCTGGGTGACCACCACGTCCCAGCCATGGAGCCGCTCGGCCAGCTCGGTCTGCGACCGGATCTGCTCGTCGCGGATCAGTTCGACTATGCGGGCGTGCCGGCCGGCCCTGGTCCCCGGCCCGGTCATCCCTCGTTCACCGCCAGGAGCCAGGCCAGCAGCGCCTTCTGCGCGTGCAGGCGATTTTCGGCCTGGTCGAAGACCGCGCTGTGCGGGCCGTCCATGGCCTCGTCGGTGATCTCTTCGCCGCGGTGGGCGGGCAGGCAGTGCAGCACGATGGCGTCGTCTCCGGCCGCGGCGAGCAGCTTCTCGTTGACCTGGTAGGGCCAGAACGGGGTGAGCCGGTCGCGCCCGTCCTCCTCCTGGCCCATCGAGGTCCACGTGTCGGTGGCCAGCACGTCGACCCCGTCGGCGGCCTCGAACGGGTCACGCAGCACCTCGACCGAGCCGCCGGTCCAGGCCGCGATCTCGGCGGCGCGCGACACCACGATCGGAGAAGGATCAAAACCCGACGGACCGGCTACCCGTACGTGCATGCCCGCGGTCGCTCCGGCCAGCAGATAGGAGTGCGCCATGTTGTTGGCCGCGTCACCCACGTACGCAAGCTTCCGGCCCTTGGCCGTGCCGAGCCGCTCCCGGATCGTCAGCAGATCGGCCAGCAGCTGGCAGGGGTGGAAGCCGTCGGTCAGCGCGTTGATCACCGGCACGTTCACCCCGGACGCGAGCTCGGTCAGGCGCTCGTCCCCGGTCGTCCGGAAGACCATCGCCGAGACGTAGCGGGACACCACCCGGCCGGCGTCGCTGAGCGACTCGCCGCGTCCGAAGTGGGTGGCGTGCGTGTCCACGATCATCGGCTGGCCGCCCAGTTCGGCGATGCCGGCCTCGAACGACAGCCGGGTGCGCAGGCTGACCTTGTCGAAGAAGACCGCGACCGAGCGCGGGCCCTCGAGCGGCCGGTAGGCGAACCGGTCGGCCTTCATCGCGGCGGCCAGATCGAGGACGGCGCTCTGCTCGTCCGGCGTCAGGTCGTCGTCGCGCAGGAAGTGGCGGGTCACAGAACACTCTCCAGGGCGGTTATGAGCGCGTCGGCCTGCTCGGTGCTCACGATCAGCGGCGGGGCGAGGCGGATGACGTCGGGCTGAGGGGCGTTCACCAGGAAGCCGGCCTCCTTGAGGGCGGCGGCGATGCGGGCGGCCTCGGGCTCGTCGAGCACGATGCCGAGCAGCAGGCCGGCGCCGCGAACGTTCTTGATCAGCGGGTGCTGGAGTCCCTCGATGCCGTGCCGCAACTGCTCGCCGACGCGCTTGACGTGGTCGAGGAGGCCCTCGCCGGCGATCGTGCGGATCACCGCCAGGCCGGCCGCGCACGAGATCGGGTTGCCGCCGAACGTGGTGCCGTGCGAGCCCGGGGTGAACAGCTCGGCGGCCCGGCCGAAGGCGACACAGGCACCGATCGGCAGCCCGCCGCCGAGGCCCTTGGCCAGGGTGATGATGTCGGGTTCGATGCCCTCGCTCTGGTGGTGGAACCAGTGGCCGGTGCGGCCGATGCCGGTCTGTACTTCGTCCAGCACGAGCAGAGTTCCCGTTTTGGTGCAAATCTCCCGTGCCCCGGCCAGGTAACCGGGGGGCGGGACCACGACACCGTTCTCGCCCTGGATTGGTTCAAGGATGATCATTGCCGTTTTGTCCGTTACGGCGTTCTGCAGGGCCGCAAGATCACCGAAGTCCACGTGCGTCACTTCACCCGGAAGCGGGCGGAACGGGTCCGCCTTCGCCGGCTGCCCGGTGAGCGCGAGCGCCCCCATGGTCCGCCCGTGGAACCCGCCGTGCGTGGCGACGACATGGGTCCGCCCGGTCAGGCGGGAGATCTTGAAGGCGGCCTCGTTGGCCTCGGCCCCCGAGTTGGTGAAGACGACCCGCCCGGCCCGGCCGGCCAGCGCCAGCAGCAGCTCGGCCAGCGCGACCGGCGGCTCGGCGACATAGAAGTTGGAGACGTGCCCGAGCTGCTGCACCTGCTGGGTCACGGCGGCGACCACGGCCGGGTGGGCATGACCGAGCGCGTTGACCGCGATGCCGCCGAGGAAGTCGACGTACTGCTTGCCGTTCTCGTCGGTGAGCACCGCACCCTCGCCGCGCACGAGGGCGGCCTGCGGGGTGCCGTAGTTGTTCATGCCGGCAACCGACCACCGCTCGGTGAGCGAGCTCATGAGGGGACCACCATTGTTCCTATTCCTTCCGGGGTGAAGACTTCGAGCAGCGTCGAGTGGGCCACACGGCCGTCGATGACATGCGCGGCCGGCACGCCACCGCGGACGGCCCGCAGGCAGGCCTCCATCTTGGGCACCATGCCCGACTCGAGCCGGGGCAGCAGCTTGGCCAGCGCGTCCTCATCGATCTCGGTGACCAGCGACGACGTGTCGGGCCAGTCGGTGTAGAGGCCGGGCACGTCGGTCAGCACGACCAGCTTCTGCGCGCCCAGGGCCTCGGCCAGTGCGGCGGCGGCGGTGTCGGCGTTCACGTTGTGCACCACGCCGTCGGCGTCGGGGGCGACGCTGGCGATCACCGGGATGCGCCCGGCCGCGATCAGGTCGTCGACGGCCGAGGTGTCGACCCGGTCGACGTCGCCGACCAGGCCGATGTCGACCTCTTCGCCGTCGATCAGGGCGCCGCGCCGGACGGCGGTGAACAGATGAGCGTCTTCACCGGAGAGCCCGACGGCCAGCGGGCCGTGCCGGTTGATCAGCCCGACCAGTTCGCGCCCGACCTGGCCGGTCAGCACCATCCGGACGACCTCCATGGCCTCGGGGGTGGTGACCCGCAGCCCGCCGCGGAATTCGCTCTCGATGCCGAACCGGTCGAGCATCCGGCTGATCTGCGGCCCCCCGCCGTGCACGACGACGGGCTTGATCCCGGCGTACCGGAGGAACGCCATGTCGGCCGCGAAGGCCTGCTGCAGCTCTGGGTTGATCATGGCGTTGCCGCCGTACTTGATCACGACGATCTTCCCGTGGAACCGCTCCAGCCAGGGCAGCGCCTCGACGAGGACTTCGGCCTTCTCGACGCTCACTTGGCCTTCTCCGCGCTCATGACGAACAGCTCCGCGCTCATGACGAATAGGCCGAGTTCTCGTGCACGTAGGCGTGCGACAGGTCGGTGGTCCAGATCGTCGCGTCCATCTCGCCCTCGCGCAGGTTGATCGTGATGGTCACGTCGCGCCCGCTCAGGTCGACCTTGGAGCGATCTTCGGCGGCCGCCCCGCCCTTGCAGATCCAGACATCGTTGATCGCCACGTCGACCCGGTCGGGCTCGAAGCGGGCCTGGGTGGTGCCGACGGCGGCCAGGATGCGCCCCCAGTTCGGGTCGTTGCCGAACAGCGCCGTCTTGACCAGGTTGTTGCCGGCCACGGTGCGCCCGACCTCGACCGCGTCGGCCTCGCTGGCCGCGCCCTGGACCTGGATGGCGACGTGCTTGGTGGCGCCCTCGGCGTCGGCGATCAGCTGCTGGGCCAGGTTGTGGCAGACCTCCTGGACCGCCGCGGTCAGCTCCGCGGCCGTGGGCTCCACATCGGAGGCACCGCTGGCCAGCAGGATCACGGTGTCGTTGGTCGACATGCAGCCGTCGGCGTCGATCCGGTCGAAGGTCAGGCGGGTCGCCTCGCGCAGAGCCGCGTCGAGCACCTCGTTGCCGGCGCTGGCGTCGGTCGTGATCACCACGAGCATGGTGGCCAGGGCGGGCGCGAGCATGCCGGCGCCCTTGGCCATGCCGCCGACCGACCAGCCTTCTCGCTGGACCACCGCGTTCTTGGCCACGGTGTCGGTCGTCATGATCGCCTCGGCCGCTTGGCCGCCGCCGTCTTTGTCGAGCGACTTGGCCGCCGCGGTCACGCCGGGCAGCAGCTTGTCCATCGGCAGGAGCTCGCCGATCAGGCCGGTCGAGCAGACCGCCACGTCACCGGCGCCGATCATCTGCGGTTTCGGGCCGCCGCGGAGCACGGTGGCGGTGTGCTCGGCGGTGGCGTGCGTGTCGCGGAAGCCCTGGGTGCCGGTGCACGCGTTGGCGCCGCCGGAGTTGAGCACCACGGCGCGCACGATGCCACCCTTGAGCACCTGCTGGCTCCAGAGCACGGGCGCGGCCTTGACCCGGTTGCCGGTGAAGACGGCGGCCGCGGTGTAGTCGGGCCCGTCGTTGACGACCAGGGCGACATCGAGGTTGCCGGAGGGCTTGAGACCGGCGGCGACGCCCGACGCCCGGAAGCCCTTGGGGGAGGTGACAGTCATGGTGCGACTCCGAACACGGACAGGCCCATCGTCTCGGGCAGGCCGGACATGAGGTTTGCGCACTGCACGGCCTGGCCGGCGGCGCCCTTGCCGAGGTTGTCGAGCGCGCTCACCACGATGATGCGGCCGGAGTCGACGTCGACGGTGGCCTGCAGGTGGCACGAGTTGGATCCGGCGGTCGCGGCCGTGTGCGGCCAGGAACCCTCCGGAAGGACATGGACGAAAGCTTCGTTCCCGTACGCCGCGAGGAGCACCTCGCGGGGATCCGCGTCTCCGACGGCACGCGCCGTGACCGTGGCCAGAATGCCGCGCGGCATCGGGGCCAGCACCGGTGTCATCGACAGTGACGTCGCCCCAGTCGCCTGCTTGATCTCGGGCACGTGCTGGTGGGCACCCACCTTGTAGGGCGAGAGATCACCCATGACCTCACTGGCCAGCAGGTTGACCTTGGCGCTGCGCCCCGCGCCGCTGGTGCCCGAACTCGCCACCACGACCACGTCGGCCGGGTCGGCGACGCCGGCCGCGATGAGCGGGGCGAGCGCGAGTGTGATGGTGGCCGCATAACAGCCCGTGTTGGCCACCCGGGACGAGGCCGCGATCAGCTCGCGCCGACCGGGCAATTCGGGCAGGCCGTAGGTCCACGTGCCGGCGTGCGCACCGCCGTAATACCGCTCCCACAGCGCCGCGTCGCGCAGCCGGAAGTCCGCACCCAGGTCGACGATCTTGACGCTGTCGGGCAGCTGGGCCGCGAGGGCCGCCGACTGCCCGTGCGGCAGGGCGAGAAACACCAGGTCGGCGTCGCTCAGACTCGCCGCGTCGGTCGCCCCGAGAACGAGGTCGAGACCGGCCAGCTGCGGGTGAACGGTGGTGACGTGCGTCCCCGCCTGCGAGTGCGCCGTAGCCGCCACGAGATCGAACTCCGGGTGACCGGCGAGCAGGCGCAGCAACTCGCCGCCCGCATACCCACTGGCTCCCGCAACCGCGACCCGAATTCCCATACCAACCTCCGCATGACTATGCAGAAGACCGTATCAACTCACACTTGCCCCGAGCAACATCGTCACCCGACGAGTCCGACTGAAGACTCTCCGCGAACTCCACTCGCCCGGGCGAAGCGCCACAACGACCGAGCCGAACGGTCACTCAGGGCCCGCTCAACGAGCGCCACCCGGTCCGGTGCCTTACCCTGCTCGCATCGGATTCTGCCCGTGCGATCGACCCCGATACGCCCGATTTTCCGATCAGGACGTGGGAGCCGGTCGCTCCGGCCCCGCACATTAACTCTGCATTAAGTCCGATTACCCACGTTTTGGCACTCCTCTCGTTCAGGGCTCATTCGACACCACGCTTCCTGTGGGCGAGCTTTGATCGACGCCGTACCGTTGCTTTCCTCAGATGATCAACGAGCGCTTTCCGCATTACGCAAAGGCGATCGGGATCGCAACCGGTGGAGGTCAGCATGGGTAAGGAAATGGTTTCTGCCGCCGGCGGCCAGAACTTTCAGATCATTGTCCCCGACTCCCTGCCCGCGGCCGTACTGCAGAGCGTCATTCTGCCCACGGTGCTGGCCGGGGCCGAGGCCCTCGCCGGCCTCGCCCATGGTGTCAAGCGCGTCCTCGTCAAGGTCGACCACGAGAACCGCACCCGCATCGAGTACCTGAATGCCTACCACGAGGTCGTCCGCAACGAGATCGTCCCGGTGCTGGCCATGGCCAACGCGTTCCAGCACGCGCGCAACGCCGCACGCTCGTCCGGCCTGGACAGCGACCTGCAGAGTGACCTGCTGGCCGACCTGGAGGTAAAGCGCGCTCACCGCCGAGCGGCGCTCTAGGTGTCCGCGCTCGAGCGGTGGGATCAGCGCGGGACCTCCGCCGTCGAGGCCTGGGCCGACGAGGCCACCTACCGATTCCACTACGCCAAGCACTACCTGCTGGACATCTATCCGATTCTTCTCAAGTACCGCATCAAACAGGGCGTCCGAAATGCGGTGGACGCCCTCCCGTTCCTCACCGAATCAGAACAGCGGAGGATCCGGCAATGGCTCCGTGGTCATGGCTTTTGAAAAGAAAATCGGTGGCCCGCAAACAGGAAATTCGGGTCGAGCCGGAAACCGTACGACCGGCACCGGAAAAGGCCCCCGACGTCGTGGCTTCCGTTGAACTGGTCCCCGCCGGGCGGCACCGCGAGCATCCCCCACCCCAGACGACGGCCACGCCCGCAACCGGACAACCGCCGCAGGCCGGGGTCGAACGCGCATACGGGGCCGCCCTCCAAGCGATCAAGAACATGGACCTGGACGGTGACCTGGAACAGGACCTGGCCCGCGACCTCGGCCGCAAGCTGACCCAGAAACACGGTGACGCCGAGCTGGCCCGGCTACGAAACAAGTGGGGCCAGCAGCCTTCCTGAGGTCAGGCCCGCACGATCTGGGCTCCGAGGACGTCGAGCAACGCCAGTCTTGACGCCGCCTCGGAGCCCTGAGCCGCCGTGTAGGCGACGATGCGGATGTCGCTGCCGGGGACGGTGAGCACGTCGCAGTCGAGCTCCATCCGCCCGACTGCGGGGTGATCGATCGTCTTGCGCGATGCCGTGTGGGTGCCGGTCACGGCCGACTCCCACAGGGCGGCGAACACCGCGCTGCCCGCACACAGGTCGTCGACGAGGTCGCGCAGCTCGGCGTCGGCGGGGTAACGGGCCTGGGCCGCCCGCAGGTCGGCGGCGAGCGCGGCCTCGAAGGCGGCGACGTCGGCGGCCGACTCGTAGACGCTCGGGGCGACGCCGAGGAAGTGCTGCCGGGCCACGTTGCGTTCGAGCAGGCCGCCGGACAGGGCGGTCCAGAGGTCGTTGGCACTGATCAGGTTCCAGGCCGCGTCATAGACGGCCACCGGCGTGCCGGACAGGCGGTCGAGGAGGCGCTGGACGCCCGGGGTGAGGTGGCCGGGAACCGTGCCGCGGCCCGGCGCCTGCAGGCCGGCCAGCCCGAACAACCGCTCACGCTCGGCCGCGTCGAGCCGCAGGGCCCGGCACAGCGCCTCGACCACCTGCGGCGACGGGGCGGTCGCACGGCCCTGCTCGAGGCGGTTGACGTAGTCGACCGAGATGCCGGCCAGCCGCCCCAGCTCCTCGCGGCGCAGCCCGGGCGAACGCCGCCGCCCGCCCGCGATCAGGCCCACTTCGGCCGGGGTGAGCCTCTCTCGGAAGCGCCGAACCGCACGCGCGAACTCGGTTGCCATGCCCCCACTCTTCCTCGGTTCGCGCCGGTTTACCTGGTACTGACAGTGCCTTCTCCGCGGTCCGCGGCCGCCGCACAGTCGATCCCATGACAACGACATTGATCACCGGCGCCAACAAGGGAATCGGCTACGAGACCGCCAAGCAGCTGCTGGCCGCGGGTCACGACGTCTGGATGGGCGCTCGCGACCCCGAGCGCGGCGAGCGGACCGCCCGCGAGCTGGGCGGGCGCTTCGTGCAGCTCGACGTGACCGACGACGCCTCGGTCGCGGCCGCCGTCGCCACCGTGGGCGCGCTCGACGTGCTGATCAACAACGCCGGCATCCCCGGCACGCTGCCCTCGGCCCACGACCTCGCCCCCGACTCGATGCGCCCGATGTTCGAGGTGAACCTGTTCGGCCTGGTCCGGGTCACCCAGGCGTTCCTGCCGGCCCTCGAGAAGTCGGCCCACCCGGTCATCGTCAACGTGACCAGCGGCCTCGGCTCGCTGCATCTGGCCACCGACCCCGAGTCGATCGCCTCCGCGTTCACGCCGTTCGCCTACGGCGCGGCCAAGGCCGGGGTCAACATGCTGACCGTGCAATACGCCAAGGCGCTGCCCCACTTCCGGGTCAACTGCGTCGATCCCGGCTTCACGGCCACCGACTTCAACGGACATCAGGGCACCCAGACGGTGCAAGAGGGCAGCGAGGCCGCCGTCCGGCTGGCCCAGATCGGCCCCGACGGACCGACCGGCGGGTTCTTCGATCGAGCCGGTGTGTTGCCGTGGTGATATGACTTCATCCATGGCTGACAAGACGATCATCGCCCTCCGCGAGGCCGCCCTGGCTTACGCCGAGGCAGTCCGCACCACGCAGCGGTTCTTCGACCGGATCGAGGACACCGACGACCCGTCCGTGCTGGTCGAGTACGCGGCTCTCGCCGAGCGCGAGAAGGAGGCGCAAGAGGCCCGGCTGGAGGCCCTGGAGGCGGCCGGCATCGAGGTGCCGAGCATCGACGAAAGTGATTCTGACAACTAAGTGAAAAGTTCCGGAACCGTACCGGGCTCCCGTAACCGGTTCCGGGCTGGAAGACTCCCGGTTGTTCGTGTTTCGCAGACCGTGCCACCGCGGTCATGACGACCGGAGGCGCGCGATGCCTGCTGACGTCCCTTACCGGGATCCTGCACTACCCGTCGAGCAGCGGGTCGACGACCTGCTGGGCCGGATGAGCCTGCCGGAAAAGGTCGGGCAGATGCTCCAGCTGGACGCCCGGGGCGATGTGAAGGAGATCGTCAGCGAGAAGCTGGCGGGCTCGATCCTGCACACCTCGCCGGCCAAGATGCTCGAGGCGATCGACCTGGTCGCCAAGACCCGGCTGCAGATTCCGCTGCTCACGGCGGAGGACTGCATCCACGGTCACTCGTTCTGGCCGGGGGCGACGATCTTCCCGACCCAGCTCGGCATGGCCGCGAGCTGGGACGCCGACCTGCTCGAACGGGTCGCCCGGGTCACCGCCGCCGAGGTGTCGGCGACCGGCATCCACTGGACCTTCTCCCCCGTCCTGTGCATCACCCGCGACCTGCGCTGGGGTCGGGTCGACGAGACGTTCGGCGAAGACCCGTTCCTGATCGGCGAGCTCGGCTCGGCGATGATCCGCGGCTATCAGGGTGGCGGCCTGGACGACCCGACCGCCATCCTGGCCACGGCCAAGCACTTCGCCGGCTATTCCGAGACGCAGGGCGGCCGCGACGCCAGCGAGGCCGACATCAGCCCGCGCAAGCTGCGCTCGTGGTTCCTGCCGCCGTTCGAGCGGGTGGCCCGGGAGGGCTGCCGGGTCTTCATGCTCGGCTACCAGTCGATGGACGGCGTGCCCATCACGGCCAACAAGTGGCTGCTCAACGACGTGCTCAAGGGCGAGTGGGGCTTCACCGGCACGCTGGTGACCGACTGGGACAACGTCGGCCGCATGGTGTGGGAGCAGAAGGTGTGCGCCGACTACGCCGAGGCCGCCGCGGTCGCCGTGAAGGCGGGCAACGACCTGGTCATGGTCACCCCGGGCTTCTTCGAGGGCGCCCAGGAGGCGGTCGAGCGCGGACTGCTGACCGAGGCGGAGATCGACGAGGCCGTACGCCGGATCCTGCGCCTCAAGTTCGAGATGGGGCTGTTCGAAGACCCGCGGGCCCCTTCCAACGAGCGCATCGCGTCGGTGGTCGGTGCCGCCGAACACGCCGAGCTCAACCTCGAGGTGGCCCGTCGCTCGCTGATCCTGCTCAAGAACGACGGTGTGCTCCCGATCGACCCGTCGGCCGGTTTCCGCCGCATCGCGGTGCTCGGGCCGAACGCGGATGACGTGTCGGCGCAGCTCGGCGACTGGGCCGGCGACTCGGGCCAGGTCGACTGGCTGCCCGACGGCCACCCGCGCGAGCTGACCGAGACGGTGCTCGACGGCTTCCGCGCCGTCGCCCCCGACAACTGGGTGATCGAGCACGCCCGCGGCGCCGACATCGAACGGCTGGTGCCCGACCCCGAGGGCGACACCTACCCCGACGGCCAGCCGCGGCCGCCGATCTCGGTCGGCGCGCCTGTCGACCACCACCTGATCGACGTGGCCCGCGACAAGGCGGTTCGCGCCGACTACGCGGTCGTGGTGATCGGCGACACGGTGAACCTGACCGGCGAGCACAAGTCGACGGCGACCCTGGAGCTGCAGGGCGGCCAGATCGCCCTGCTCGACGCGATCGCCGCCACCAAGACGCCGATGATCGTGGTGCTGGTCAACTCGAAGCCGACCGTGCTGCCGCCCTCGGCGCTGGGCGCGGCCGCCATCATCCAGGCCTTCAACCCGGGCATGCGCGGTGGCCGGGCGATCGCCGAGCTGGTGCTGGGCCTGATCGACCCGAGCGGCCGGCTGCCCCTGTCGGTCGCCCGGCACGTCGGACAGCAGCCGGTCTACTACAACACCATCCGCGGCCAGCACGGCAGCCGCTACGCCGACCTGACGCAGGACCCGCTGTTCGCGTTCGGGGAGGGGCTTTCGTACACCACCCTCTCGTACGGGGAACTGACCGTCACGACGCCCTCGGTGGGTGCCGGCGACACGGTGCAGGCGACGGTCACGCTGACCAACAGCGGCACCCGGCCGGCGTTGGAGACGGTGCAGGTCTACATCAGCGACCTGGTCACCTCGGTGACGTGGGCGGGTCGCGAGCTGAAGGCGTACAAGCAGGTCTCGGTCCCGCCGGGCGAGAGCGTCACCGTCGATCTGGAACTCCCGGCCGCGGACTGCTCCCTGGTCACCGCGGACGGACGCCGGGTGGTCGAACCGGGCGACTTCGAGCTGCTGGTCGGCCCGTCGTCCCGCGAGCGTGACCTGCTCCGGGCGGGATTCCGGATCGCGTGAGGTTGACACCGGCTGGCATCGTCAGCCGGGTGCGGATCACCAGGAAGCGGATGCTGGTCGCCGGGGCCCTGATCATGGGCCTCGGCGTCCTCGCCTCGGCAAGCGGCGAACTGTGGACCCGGGGCACGGCCCACGGCCACACCTACAGCGAGGCCGACGTGCCCGCGGCGCCGGTCGCCCTGGTGCTCGGCGCCCAGGTCTACGACGACGGGAGCCCTTCGCCGTTCCTGGCCGCCCGGCTCGACATCGCCCAGCGCCTGCTCGAGGCGGGCAAGGTCCGGGCCATCCTGATCTCGGGCGACCACAGCCGCTGGGAGTACGACGAGCCCGGCTCGTCCGAGGTCTACCTGGTGGCCCGGGGCGTGCCGGCGTCGCGGATCGCGCTCGACTACGCGGGCTTCGACACGTACGACTCGTGTGTGCGGGCCAAGCGCATCTTCGGCGTGCGCGAGGCCATCGTGGTGACCCAGACGTATCATCTCGACCGCGCGGTGGCGCTGTGCCGCACCGAGGGCATCGACGCCACCGGCGTCGGCGACGACTCCGTCAAGATCTACAAGGAGCCGTGGCGCAACTCGGTGATCCGCGAGCGCGGCGCCAACCTCAAGGCGGTGGCCGACGTCATCACCCACCGCGACCCGATCTTCCTGGGCCGCCAGGAAACCACCGTGCAGGAAGCACTGTCGTAACGAGGGCGGCCTAGCCTCGCGGCATGGAAGCGGCCGATCTGCGGGTGCGGTCCCTCGGGGCCTGCCGGACCGAGTCGCCGCTGGGCGCCCTGGTGACCCGGCGCGGCACGACCGAGCACTACGTCGACGAGAACGACCGGGTGCTGTTCGACGACACCCTGGCCATGCTGGCCGCACGGGACGGTGAGCCGCCCTCGTTCGAGCCGGGCGGGCCGCGCCGGCAGATCTATTTCGACCCGGCCAAGACGCGGGTCGGGATCGTCACCTGCGGCGGGCTCTGCCCCGGTCTCAACGACGTGATCCGCGGGCTCGTGCTCGAATTGACCAGCCATTACGGCGTACGGAAAATTCTCGGTTTCCGGCATGGCTATCAGGGGCTGGTCGCGCGGCACGGGCACGACGTGGTCGAGCTGACCCCGGACGGCGTCGAATACATCAACGAGCAGGGCGGCACGATCCTCGGCACCTCGCGCGGCAACCAGGACCCGGCCGAGATCGTCGACTGCCTCGACCAGCTCGGCGTCAACATCCTGTTCGTGATCGGCGGCGACGGTTCGATGCGCGGCGCCCAGCGGATCGCCCGCGAGATCGCCGAACGCGACCGGCGCATCGCGGTCGTCGGCGTGCCCAAGACGATCGACAACGACATCCCGTTCATCGGCCACAGTTTCGGCTTCCAGACCGCGTTCGGGAAGGCGACCGAGTCGATCCGGGCCGCGCACACCGAGGCCAAGGCGCAACCCGGCGGCATCGGGCTGGTGCAGCTGATGGGCCGGCACAGCGGGTTCATCGCCTGCTATGCGGCGCTGGCCACCAACGACGCCGACTACGTGCTGATCCCCGAGGTGCCGGTCGACGTCGACGACTTCCTGCCGCACCTGCGCCGCCGGGTCCGCGACCGCGGGCACGCCCTGGTCGTGGTCGCCGAGGGCGCCGGCCAGAGCTACCTGTCCCCGAACGGCACCGACGCCTCGGGCAACACACGCCTCGGAGACTTCGGCGTCTACCTGCGCCGGCGCATCCTCGACGACTTCGCGGCGGCGGCCGAGGAGGTCAACCTCAAGTACATCGACCCGAGCTACGTCATCCGCAGCGTGCCCGCCAACCCGTACGACAGCGTCTACTGCCTCCGGCTCGCGCAGGCGGCCGTGCACGCCGCGATGGCCGGCCGCACCGAGATGGTCGTCGGCACCTGGCGCAGCCGTTTCGTGCACGTCCCGATCCCGGTCGCCGTCTCCACCCGCAACCAGGTCGATCCGTCCGGCGACCTGTGGATGTCGGTGCTCGAGGCGACGGGTCAGCCCACAACGTTCGAGCCGTCTACAGTCACCTCATGATCGTGCGTACGCGCTGGACCATGCCGCACACCCCCGAACAGCTGTGGCCGGCCCTGTGCGACTCGCGCGTCGAGCTGACGCCGCGCTGCCCCGTCTTCTGCCTGGGCACGCCCCGCCCCACCGAGTGCCGGCTTCCGGAGGGTCACGGCGAGGTCGGCGCCGCGCGGCAGTGCGTCTCCGAGCAGGGCACGGTCCGTCAGCGCATCACCGTCTGGGAGCCACCGGCCCGCCTCGCCTTCCACATGGAAGAGACCGACCTCTGCTTCGGCCAGATCGTCGACGGCCTGGGCGACGTCTTCGAGCTGACCCCCGACGGCACCGGCACGCGGATCACCCGCACCACCACGGTCTCGGCGAGCCGCTGGTTCGCGCCGGCCCTGTGGGTGGGCCTGAAGTCGGTGCACCGTTTCGTCTTCCGCAACTGGCAGCTACGGCTTCGCTAGTCCGACGCACAGCTTGCGCGGAAACTCCTTCGGTGCCCCCGCGCAGCCGGCACCGGCCCCGCGCGCGAGCGTCTGCCACCCCGCGTTGTTCCACTTGAGAAAGTAACGCCACGTGTTCGTGGTCGCGTCACACCCGTCGCGCGGCTCAGCCCCGCAGACCGCCGGATCGTCCGGCACGGTCATCACCATCCACGGCTCCGCACAGGCCTCCTGATGCCCCGTGGAATGCCGCGACACATCCATCGCCTGCACGGTGACCTGCACCCAGAACGGATCACAGTGATCCGACGGCGGCGGATCACACCCCAAGGTCTTCGAGCACTTCTCGTACGCATAGTCACCGAGCGGCCGCCACGCCTCCTGGTTGAGCACCAGAACCCGGTCACCGATCGGATCGGCCCACGTCAGCCGCACCTCACCCGGCGTGTGCCCGACACAGACTCCGACCTCGTCCGACCGCGGAGAGTCCTGCACCACATTCGCATAGATCATGTTGTTCTCGGCCGTGTGATAGCCGATCTGCGGATTGCTCGAACACCCCTCCGCCCCGGCCAGCCGCGAAACCGTCAGCAGCACGGTCTTGGGGTCTTTCGTCCGATGCACCGCGGTCACATCCAGCTGCACGGGCGCCTTGGCCACGGTCGGCGTCGGCGGCGGGGGCGGTGTGGTGCGGGCCGCGCCGTCCCCCACCGGCCGCATGCCGGGCGACGCGCATCCCGCGACCAGCCCGAAAACCAGCAGAACAGCGGTCAGGTTGCGGCGCATACGGCTCATTCTGCATTTCCCGTACGAGTCGTGTGACCCCACAACCGCACCAGCGGCCTCACGGCCCTTGGCGTCAGCGTTGCCCCACGCCGCTCGGTCGGCCGCCGGCTTTCCGCCGATCACCCACATCAGCTCGCGCCGTTGACAGACTGAACCCATGCCCTACGAGCGCGGTCGACAGTCGCGGCAGACCTCCACCTTCATGCTGGCCGCCGATGTGCGGGCGTTCGACGAGATGTTGGCGCCGAACATCGACGGTCTCGCCTGCTGGTCGACCGATTCCCGCAGATCGGACCGGTCCGTGACCATCCACGAGTCACTCGGCGACGCGCTCACCGGCGAGGCACAGGCGTTCCTTCGGCTGACGGAAGAGAAGGTCCCGACCGGCCCACAGGTGCAATATCTGCCGACCGAAGTGGTCGGCGGCTCATGGACAGGTCCGCGGGTAGACCCGGAGACGCCCGACGCTTTCATCTGTGCCGGCCGGCTCGCCTTTCTCTGGTTCCCGGACGAAGCACCGGACCCGATCCGGACCCGATTCGCGGACCTGGTGAAAGTCGTGTGGCGGGCGCTTCACGCGGTGACGGCCGCGCACCCGCGGTCGACGCCCGAAGTCGTTCAGGCATCGATGAGCATGGACATGTGAACGCTCGCGGGCCAGAGTGGACGGCATGGCCAACACGAGTCGGCGGGTGTTTCTGACGGCGTCTGCGGCGGCTGCGGCCGCGCCACTGGTAGCAGGTGAGACGGCAAAGGCAGCCAAGAGCCGCCCCGACCCCGAGCTGCGCAAGATCCTGCGGGAGATCGACGCGGACCGGATCGAGGGGATCGTGCGGAAGCTGGTCTCGTTCGGCACCCGGCACACGCTGTCCAGTCAGGACGATCCGGTTCGGGGCATCGGGGCCGCCCGCGACTGGATCTTCGCCGAGATGCGGAAGTATGCCGCCGCCTCGGGCGGGCGGATGACCGTCGAGCTGCAGTCGTTCGTGCAGCCGGTCTCGTCGCGGATTCCGGTGCCGACCGTCATCACCAACGTGATCGCCACGCTCGCCGGGAGTGTCACGCCGGAACGCACCTATGTCGTCACCGGCCACTACGACTCGCGGGTGACCGACGTGATGGACGCGGTCAAGGACGCCCCGGGCGCCGACGACGATGCCTCGGGCGTCGCCGTCGTCATGGAGCTGGCCCGGGTGCTGGCCACCCGCCGGCCCGAGGCCACCATCGTGCTGGCCGCGGTGGCCGGCGAGGAGCAGGGGCTCTACGGCTCCGACCACATGGCCCAGGTGTACAAGGATCGCGGCGTCGACATCCAGGGCATGTTCAGCAACGACATCGTCGGCACCGGGGACGCCCACGACGGCACCCGCAACGACCCGCGGACGGTCCGGCTCTTCGTCGAGGGTGTGCCCACCTCGGAGACCGCGGCCGAGGCCAATACTCGGAAGAGCGTCGGCGGCGAGAACGACGGGCCGTCGCGGCAACTGGGCCGCTTCGTCAAGGACGCCGAACCTGACGGCATGGACGTACGGGTCGTCTGGCGCCGCGACCGCTATCTGCGCGGCAGCGACCACATCTCGTTCCTGCTGCGCGGCTATCCGGCCGCCCGCTTCACCGAGCCGCGCGAGAACTTCGCCCACGAGCACCAGGACGTCCGGGTCGAGGGCGGTGTCCAGTACGGCGACCTGCCCGAGTTCTGCGACTTCGGCTACATCGCCCGGGTGGCCCGGGTCAACGCGTCGGCGATCTGGGCGCTGTCGCAGGCGCCGGGCACGCCCAAGGGGGTCGTCATCGACACCACCCAGCTCACCAACGAGACCACGCTGCGCTGGGAGCCGGGCACCGAACCCGACCTGGCCGGCTACGAGGTCGTCTGGCGGGAGACCACCGCCCCGGACTGGGAGCATTCGCGTGCGGTCGGAAAAGTGACGACGGTGACGATCGACCTGTCGAAGGACAACGTCTATTTCGGCGTACGGGCGATCGACTCCGACGGCCACCGCGGTCCGGCCGCCGCACCCAAACCGTCCAGCTGACACCGGGAGTGGCCGTCCGGTGCCACGATGACGGCTATGACGCTCGATCACACGGTGCGACTGCGCTTCGGCGACAAGTCGCGCGCCATGGCGACCCACACCAACCTTTCCGCCGTACGCCTCGACGGACCCGTCCTGTGGATCGCGGGTGACGAGACCGCCACGATCGAACGCCTGGTCGCCGACGACCCGGCGCGGCCGGCCGAGTTCGGCGACGAGACCACCTACCGGCTCGGCGACTTCATCAGCCTGCCCGGCACCGACATCGAGGAGGAGGCCGACGTCGAGGGGCTGGCCCGCACCGGCCCGTTCCTGTGGGCGATCGGCTCGCACAGCCTGCGCCGCAAGCAGATCAAGCCGCACCACGACGGGGAGAAGGCGCTGCGCCGGCTGGCCCGGATCGAGGGGCAGGAGAACCGTCAGATCCTTGTCCGGCTCCCGATCGCCGAGGTGGACGGGTTGCCCACGCCCGTACGGGAAACCGAAGTTGATGGTGTGAAGCACTGCGCGGCGGCTCTGGGCGGCAAGGATGACCTGCGACGACTGCTCCGCAAGGACGATCACCTGGCGCCGTTCCTGGAGATCCCGGGCAAGGACAACGGGCTCGACATCGAGGGCATCGCGGTCAGCGGCGACCGGGTCTATCTGGGCCTGCGCGGGCCGGTGCTGCGGGGGTGGGCGTTCGTGTTGGAGCTGCGCCCGTACGTGGATCCGGACGAACCCGATCGTCTCCGGTTGCACGAGTTCGACGACGGGTTCACCTATCGCAAGCACGTGCTGCGGCTCGACGGGCTCGGCGTGCGCGATCTGTGCCCCGACGGCGACGACCTGCTGATCCTGGCCGGCCCGACGATGGACCTGGACGGGCCGGTGCGGGTCTACCGCTGGCACGACGCCTGCCGCACCGAGCAGCCGACAATCGTGCGCGGCGACCTGATCACCCGCGACCTGGAGCTGACCTTCGGCGAGGGCGACGACCACGCCGAGGGTCTGAGCAACTACGGCGACGGCCGGCTGCTCGTGGTCTACGACAGCCCGGCCGCCGTACGCCTGACCGCGGACGACGCCGTGATCGCCGACGTCGTCCGCCTTCGGTAAGCGGCTATTCGCGGGCGGCCAGCAGGGTCACCGGGGCCCGGCGGGTGGCCGACCATGAGGTGATCAGGCTGGTCAGGCCGGTGACGGTCAGGGCCACCAGGGCCGTCACCCCGATCAGGGTCCAGGGCAGGTCGAGCGTCGCGGTGCCGGTCACGGCCGAGGTCGTGGCGACGGCGGCGATCAGCGCGGAGGCTGCGGCCAGGGCCCCGAGCAGCAGTCCGGCGCCGGTCACCGCGTATGCCTCGAGCAGCGCCGCCCGGACGACCTGGCCCCGGGTCAGACCGGTGACGCGGGCCTCGGCGAACTCGCGGCGGCGGGTGGCGGCCCCGATCACGATCGCATTGACCACCCCGATCAGCGCGTAGAGCGCGCCGAGCCCGAGCACCATCAGCAGGACCTTCTGGTTGATGTCGTTCCGGGCGGCCGCGTCGGACTTCAGCCAATCGCCGACACTGGTCACCGGTCCGAAGCGGGCCAGCGCCGTGCGGACGGCGGCCGGGTCGGCGCCGGGCTTCAGCGCCACATAGGACACGGCCGACGCCGAAGCCAGCTGGGCTTCGGGGACCAGTCCGGGCGGCAGCAGCAGGTTGGCACCGCCGCTCATGGTGGCCGGGACCGCGCCCACCACCGGCAGCTCGCCGAGGTCGCCCTGCGGCAGCCGCACGTGGACGGTTCCGCTCGTCGGCACATCACCGCCGGGACCGGCCACGACGGCCTTGCCGCGGACGGCCACCGGGGTCGTGTGCACGGCCGAGTACGCCGCCGGGTCGACCACCAGCACCGAGATCGCCTCGGTCTCCTGGTCCTCCCCCTGTCCGGTGGTGATCTCGCCCGGTAGCGACAGCTCGGTCGACACGGTTCCGTCCGTGAAGCCGGCCGGGACCCGGCCCTGCACGACCAGGTCGGCCCGGGTCGACCGGGCGACCTCGGCGATGCCGCTGGTGGTGAACGTCGTGCCGGCGCCGGTGTTGCCGACCACCAGCGCGACCAGCACGATCAGCGGGGCCGCGACCGAGGCCGACCGGCGGCGCGCGTCGCGGACGTTGGCCCGGGCCAGCGATCCCAGCACCCCGCCGCCGAACGGCATCAGCCGGGCCAGCAGCGGCACCAGCAGCGGCGCGAACGCCACGACGGCCACCGCGGCCGGCATGGCCACGTTCATCGCCATCGCCTGACCGCCGGCCGGACCGCCGTGCGGGGCCACGATCATCAGCGCCAGGGCACCGCCGAAGAACAGCAGACCGGCGATCCAGCGTCCGGCCGTCATCACCCGGGCCGCCGGGCCGGTCTCGCGCAGCGCCTCGAGCGGCCGCACGCGGGCGGCGCGGTGGGCGGCGACCAGCACTCCGGCGATCGCGAGGAGCAGGCCCGTACCGACGGAAACGCCGAGAATCCACATGCGCCACTGACCGGTGAAGCCCTCGGGCACGAACTCGAACCGGTGCATCAGCCACTCCTGCACGTCCATCACGACCAGTCCGGCCGGTACGCCCAGGGCTGCCCCGCCGAGGCCGAGCAGCAGCGCCTCGCCGAGCAGCAGCCGCCGCACCTGACTGCGGCTGCCGCCGACCAGGCGGAGCAGGGCGAGGTCGCGGCGGCGCTGGTCGACGGTGAAGGCGAACGTCGAGCTGATGATGAACCCGGCCAGGAAGGTCGCCCCGCCGAGCATGATGCCCAGCATGGCGACGGCCGCATCACCATCTTCCAAAGAGGAAGTGGCCGCCGAGATGAGCAGCAGCAACGAGGACTGCACGAGCGCCACCCCGAGAGTGACCGAGAGCAGTGCGCCGACGAAGAGCGTCCAGCGGTCGGCCAGTCCGGCCCGGCTCATCCGCAACATGTCAGTGCTCCCAGGCGGCGAGACGGTCGGCGACCTGACGGGTGTCGGCGCCGGACAGCCGGTCGACGACCCGGCCGTCGCGCAGAAAGATCACGGCGTCGGCGCGGGCCGCAGCGCCCGGGTCGTGGGTGACCATCACGATGCTCTGGCCGGCGTCGGCCATGGCCCGCATCAGGTCGAGCACCGTGCGGGCGGCGGTGGAGTCGAGCGCACCGGTCGGCTCGTCGGCGAACAGCACCTCGGGCCGCGTCACCATGGCCCGCGCGATCGCCACCCGCTGCTGCTGGCCGCCGGACAGCTCGCGCGGACGGTGCCGGGCCCGGTCGGCCAGCCCGACGGCGTCGAGGGTGGCGCGCACCACCGAGCGGGACGGTCGTTTGCCGGCCAGGCGCAGGGGCAGCGCCACGTTCTGCTCGGCGGTGAGCGACCCGATCAGGTTGAAGGACTGGAAGACAAAGCCGATCCGCGTACGGCGCAGGGCCGTCAGCTGGGAGTCGGTGGCCGCACTCAGATCGGTGTCGCCCAGCATCACCCGCCCGGTGTCCACCCGCTCGAGCCCGGCCGCGCAGTGCAGCAGGGTGGACTTGCCGCTGCCGGACGGACCCATCACCGCCGTCCAGCCGCCGCGCGGAAATTCCAGCGTCACATCGTCGACCGCGTGGACCGCGGACGGTCCTCGCCCGAACACCCGGCTCACACCGTGCAGGGCTACGGCGGCCTGGGAAAGAATCAGTGTTGTCGTCATGCCCTGACGCTATTTTCGGCCGACGGCGAAGTCGCTGAGGCAGCCACCCGGATCGGGGGTAGGCCTAGCCCTACCCCCGGTTTGAGTGCGGCTACTCAGGCCCGGGAACGGCCCGGCTTCATAGGTTGTGGGACATGTCGAAGCGACGGAAGTGGGCCTGGACGGCCGGAATCCTGGCGGCAGCGGTAGCGGCGACGGCGGTCACCGTCCTGGTGACGAACGACCCGCTCAAGCTGCCGGGCAGTCACAAGGTCGAGGTGTACGGGCTCGTCGAGGAGCTGTCCGGCGAGACGCAGAAGGACCCCGGGCTGTTCCGGATGTGCGACGCCGACACCTACTTCGCCGAGGACGGCGACACGAAGCTGTGCCTGGTGCTGGACGGGCCGCTCGGCGAGGTCGAGGCCGCCCGCAAGGACGGCCGGGTCACCGTCGCGGCCGGCGAGGTGCCCAAGCTCAAGGCCATGGACGCGACCACGCTGGTGCTGATGGGTGGCGGGCCGGCCGCCCTGATCCCGGTGGCCGGCCTGACCGACGGGCAGCCGGTCAGCGTACGGGCGCTGAAGTAGCCCAGCCCAGCAGAGGACCGAGGTGGGTCGCCGTGTCGGTCAGGATCTGCACGTAGTCGGCGTGCTCGAAGCTGAACGGCAGCGCGAACGCCACCTCGTCGATCTCACGGAACGCGACGTGGGCGGCCAACTGCTCGGCGATCTCGGCCGAGGAACCGAGGTAGTCGCGCGAGAAGAGCATCCGGGCCGGCCCCTGGGGTTCGGCGGTACGGGGGGTGCGCTTCTCGACGTACGCGGCGTATCTCGCCTTCTGCTCCGGGGTGGCCGAGTCGGTGGGGATGACGACCAGGCCCTGGGAGACCCGGGCCTGGTCGCCCTGCGGGTGGTGCTTGCGGAACGTGCGTACGTGGGAAAGCTGGATCTCGGCGAAATCCGTGCCCTCCTCGGCCTTGACCACGCTGCTGGTCAGGAAGTTCATGCCGTTCTCGCCGGCCCACCGGGCCGAGCGCAGACTGGCCCCGCCGTACCACATCCGGTCGCCCAGACCGGCCGCGTGCGGTTCGACCCGGTTCGAGAACACCTCGACCACGCCCTGCGCGCCACGGAAATCGGTGGCCTGCTCGCCCCGGACGAAACTCAGCAGGCGCTCGACCCGCCGGTAGCTGAAGTCCTCGGCGTCGGCGGTGTCGGGGTAGAGCGCCTCCCGGACGGTCTCCCAGTTCATCGGCGGGCCCACGCTGACCCCCGGGTTGAGCCGCCCGCCGGAGAGGATGTCGACGGTCGCGAGATCCTCGGCCAGGCGCAGCGGATTTTCCCAGCCCAGCGGGATCACGGCCGTGCCGAGCTCGATGCGCGAGGTGCGCTGGGAGGCCGCGGCCAGCACGGCGATCGGCGAGGAGATGCCGTACTGCAGGTGGCGGTGACGCACCCAGGCACTGTCGAAGCCCAGGTCCTCCCCCAGCTTGATGATCTCGAGGGTCGACTCGTGGCCGGCCCGCGGGTCGTCGCCGTCGAACAGCCCGATCGTCAGGAAGCCCATCTTGCGCAGCGCTCGCGTCGTCACTCGTCCACCCTGCCACGAGACTCGGGGTCGTACGGTGCAGGTGTGAGCCAGCGCGCTGATTACGGATTCGACGCGCCCGCGGTCCCGGTCGGGCTCGCGGTGGGCGCGGCCGTCTCGCTCGCCGCCACGGTCGTGATCGGCCTGCGATGGGGCTGGTGGGCCTTCATCCCGCTGGCCTACGCCCTGTTCTTCGGGTTCAGCCTGGTCAGTTTTGTCTACACGACCCGCCGCGGGAAGTTCGTGGTGTGGGAAGGCCTGCTGCAGCTCGACGGCGGCGAGCGGGTGGTCGATCTCGGGTGCGGCCGCGGCGCGGTGCTGACCTTGGTGGCCAGGCGCGGCGGCCGCGCGATCGGGGTCGATCTGTGGCGGTCGGTCGACCAGTCGGGCAACGACCCGTCCCGGACGAGGGCGAACGCCGCCGCCGAAGGGGTGGCCGTCGAACTGATCACCGGTGACATGCGGGCCCTGCCGTTCGCCACCGGCTCGGTCGACGTGGTGGTGAGCAGCCTGGCGATCCACAACATCCCCGACCATGCCGGGCGGGCCCGGGCGATCGCCGAGGCGGCTCGGATCCTCCGCCCCGGTGGCCGCTTGATCATCGCGGACTTCCGGCACGTACGGGCGTACGGGGAACTGCTTGTCGGTCTTGGTCTTTCCGGCGTCACGATCCGCGATCTCGGCTGGCGCTTCTGGTACGGCGGCCCGTGGGCCCGGACCGGCGTCGTGATCGCTAATGTCGATGCGTGACAGATAAGGGATCCGCGCTGGTCACGGGGGCGTCGCGAGGACTCGGCGCACACATCTGCCGGCGGCTGGCGGCGGACGGCTGGCCGGTGGTGGTCAACTACCGCTCCGACGCCGACGGTGCGGCCCGGGTGGTGGCCGGCATCGAGGCGGCCGGCGGACAGGCGACGGCGGTCCGGGCTGACGTGACCGACGAGGATTCCGTACGCCGGATGGTCGCCGAAATCGGCCCGGTGCAGGTGGTCGTGGTCAACGCGACCGGCCCGCAACCCGCGGCGCCGGCCGAGGAGACGACCTGGCAGCAGCATCTCGACCAGCTGACGTTCTTTGTGAAGAGCCCGACCCTGCTGCTGCAGGCCACCCTCCCGCACATGAAGCAGCTCGGCACCGGCCGGTTCATCCACATCGGCTCCGAGATGGTCGAGCGGGCCCTGCCCGGCTTCTCGGCCTACAACGCGGCCAAGGGCGCCCAGCTCACCCTGGCCCGCACGTGGGCGCGCGAGCTCGGCGTCCACAACGTGACGGTCAACGTGGTCGCACCCGGCTGGATCCCGGTCGAGCGCCACGGCGAGGTCACCGAGGACGACAGCCGCGACTACGTGGCCGGCGTCCCGCTGGGCCGGCTCGGCACCCCGCAGGACATCGCCGACGTGGTCGCCTTCGTGGCGTCCGACGCATCCCGTTTCGTCACCGGCGAGCGCATCACGGTGAACGGGGGCTTCACGACCGATTAGCCGGGTTAGTCTGCGGACATGCTGATCACGGTGGTGGCCGACTACGGGGTCGGCGATCTCGCTTTCGCCGAGGTGCGCCAGCGGTTCGCCCAGCTGATGCCGCACGCCGAGGTCAGCGCGGTGCCGGTGCCGGCGTTCGACACGGTGAGCGCCGGTTTCTGCGTGGCCCAGCTGGCCCTGACCGACGGTCCCGCCGACCGCATCGTCTTCGCCAACGTCGCCCCACGCTTCGACGACGCCGATCCGCGCCCCGACAACGCGGGCGAGTCGCTGGCCGCCGCCCAGCTCGACTCGGGTGTGCTGGTCGTCGGGGTGGCGTCGGGGTTCAGCCTGTCCTTCCTGGGCGCGCCGGTGCGGGCGGTCAAGGCGGCCGACGCGGGCTCCCAGTTCCGCTCGCGCGACGTCTTCCCGGCGGCGCTGGCCGCGCTGGCCCACGGCGAGGACCTGCTCGGCGAGGAGCTGACGATGCCGCCGCCGCCCACCAATGCGGTCGTCTACACCGACGGCTACGGAAACCTGAAGACGTCATGGCACGAGCCTCCGGCGGAAACCGGTTCCCTCGTACGCGTGAAAATCGGCACCCACATCGCAAAGGCCATCGTGACCGACGGCGTCTTCAGCGTCCCCGAGGGCGCGATGTCCTTCGCGCCGGGCAGTTCCGGTTGGGGCGAGCCGTTCTACGAACTCCTCAGACGAGGCGGAAGCGCCGCCACCACGTTCGGCCGCCCCACCTCAGGAACCCCGGTCGAGATCCTCCCCTGAGCGTGAAGCCGGCCCATCCTCAGCGGCCGAGGTCGTACGGTTCGGCCGCATCCCACATCGACACGAACTGCTCGTAGAAGTACGCGAACCATGACTCGTCACGGGAGCGCTGCACCTGAAAGGTGGGTCGCAGGTGGTGCTCGCCGTGGAACGACCCGAGTCGCAGCTCCATGCGCCCGATGTCGAGTCCCGGGTCGTAGGCGTACAGCGTGTAGGGCGCAAGGTAGTCGATGAGCCGGACCTCGAGGCCGCTCCCGGCTTGAGCCACTTGGCGCAGAGTGTTCAGATTGCTCGTCAGCTGCTGCTCCTGCTGTTCCCGGCCAGAACCCAGTGGGCCGGCGCGGAGCACCGACATGTCCATCGCGGCGCTGCCCGGCGAGATCAGCAGAATCCGTGCCCGTCGACCGTTCGCGACGGCGCGCCGCAGAGGTTCCTCCAGGTAGGGGATGTGGCGGGACAGCGTCGTGCCGAGCAGCCAGACCTGATCCTGAATGCTCGTGACCGACCGGTAGATCTCGTCGACGTCGTCCGTCTCGACGAAGAAGTTGCGGGCCGGCACGGGACCAGTGGCCCGCTCGGCATAGCTACGTGACCGGTCGGTGGGCTCGGCGGTCTGTGCCCGGCTGAGCGCTTCGAACCACGCGCGCCTGAGACCTGGTTCCTGCACCTTCAACGCGTTCAGGAAATCGCGCAGCAGCCGTTCGCTGGGAAGCCGCCGGCCGGCAAGCGCGTCGCCCACAGAGGCTCGGGCGAGCGGACGGCCGTGATTCAGACCCCACGTCTCCAGCTCACGAAGGGAGATCCTTCCGTCTTCCTTCAGCCGTTTCATGCACCGAGCGAGGTCCGCCTTGGTACTGACGACAGCCAGCTCCTCGGCGTAGGACGGGCTGTTCGAGGCGGTCGATGTTCCACGTTCGTCGGTCATGGCGCTCAACGTAGCCGTCGCGAAGGGACCGGACACCGGACGCCAGACAGTGGCCGGACGCTCGGACACCCTGCGTCCGAGCGGGGTCCGCGCAGCTCCGCCGACGGGAGTGGCCGGTGCTTCCGGACGGGCTTGCTGGGTCTCACACCCGCGAGCAGGAGGAGTCAGTCATGCACTACCCGAACGAGATCGGCCTCGCCCTGATGGTTCTGCAGCAGCTGTTCGGTGACGTCGTCACCGCGCTGATGTCACAGCCGCCGATCATCAGGTACCTGGTCTACGCGACGATCGTTGTCCGGCTCGTGATCGCGCTCCTGCGTCT
Organism: Paractinoplanes bogorensis; assembly: GCF_018829635.1. Taxonomy (GTDB): domain Bacteria; phylum Actinomycetota; class Actinomycetes; order Mycobacteriales; family Micromonosporaceae; genus Actinoplanes; species Actinoplanes bogorensis. The sequence goes on along the minus strand of NZ_JAHKKG010000007.1, from coordinate 541,360 downwards.
GGAACAGCGAATCACGATCCTCGTGTGCCGCCTTCGACGTCAGCGCCGCGTGCGGGCTCGCGCCGCCTCGCGCGATGGCTCGGAGCTCTGAAGCCCCGTCCGGATGGTCGCGACGGCACGCAGGTGCCGTCGCGACCGAACCAGTGGCTATGCGCCGCGCAGGGTGGCTCCGAAGCGGGAACCGACTGCGGCCACGGCGGCATCGCGGGCGGCGAGCGTCTCCTCCGTGGTCAGGGTGCGGTCGGGGGCCCGGAACGTCAGCTTGTAGGCCAGCGACTTCTTGTTCTCGCCGAGCTGTTCCGACTCGTACAGGTCGAACAGCGACACCGACTCGAGCAGCGAACCCGCCCCGGCGGCCAGCACCGCGGAGACCTCGGCCGCGGGCACCGAAGCGTCCAGGATCAGGGCCACGTCGATCAGCGCGGGCGGGAACGACGAGATGGCCGGGGCCTGGGTGACCGGCGGGAGCGGCAGCGCGTCCAGGTCGAGTTCCATCGCGCAGGTGCGCTTGGGCAGCTCGAACGAGGACACCACGGCCGGGTGCAGTTCACCCGCGTGGCCGACCACGACACCGTCGACCGAGATCGCGGCGCAGCGGCCAGGATGCCACGGTGCGAGTTCGGCGGCGGCCACCGTGACACCGGAGACACCCGCTGCGGCCAGGGCGATCTGCGCCGCGGAAATCGCGTCGGCCCACGACGCGGCCCGGCCCGCGCCCCACCAGCCGGCCGGCTCGATCTCGCCGGTCAGCACGACGGCCAGGTGCCACGGCTGGGCCGGCACGATCTCGTTGGCCGCGGCCCACTCCGAGTCGGACGGACGCCGGTCGACGCCCATCACCGGCGGCGCCGCCGACGCCAGGCGGGGCCGGAACACCGTGCCCATCTCGTACAGGGCCACGTCCCGCTTGCCCCGGCCCAGGTTGCGTTTGAGCGTGCCCAGCAGGGTCGGCAGCAGCGACGTGCGCAGCAGCGGCTCCTGCTCGGAGAGCGGGTTGGTCAGCCGGACGGCACTGCGGCGCGGGTCGTCGGCCGGGTAGCCGAGCTGGTCGGCCGCGGCGGGCGCCACGAACGGGTAGGACAGCACCTCGACGTACCCGTTCTCGGCCATCGCGCGGCCCACCGTACGGCGGCGCCGCTGCGACGGCGTGAAACCGCTGCCGCCACGGGCGGGCGGCAGGAGCGACGGGATGTCGTTGTAGCCGCCGAGCCGGGCCACCTCTTCGACCAGGTCGATCGGGGCGAGCAGGTCGGGCCGCCACGACGGCGGGGTGACCTCGAGCGGGCCGGCCCCGGTGACCTGGCAGCCGACCCGGCCGAGCAGTGTTTCCACCTGCGAAGTGTCGTAGGCCAGGCCGATCCGCTGCGCGGGCAGCGCCGGGTCGAGGGTGATCGTCGCGGGGGCGACCACGTGATCGATGTCGAGCACGGCCGGGTCGACCGTGCCGCCGGCGTGCTCGGTCAGGATCTGCACCGCACGCTCGAGCGCGACCAGGGTGAGCTGCGGGTCGACGCCGCGTTCCCAGCGCTTGGCCGCCTCGCTGAACAGCTTGTGGCGACGGGCCGTGCGACCGACCATCACGGCGTCCCAGTGGGCGGCCTCGAGCAGCACGTCGACCGTGTCGGGCTGCCACTCACTGGTCTCGCCGCCCATCACCGCCGCGAGGGAGATCGGGCCGGTGTCGTCGCAGATCACCATGTCTTCGGCGTCGAGCACCCGGGCCACGCCGTCGAGGGTGGTCAGCTTCTCACCGGGCCGGGCCCGGCGCACGACCAGGCCGCCGTTCAGCCGGTTGAGGTCGAAGACGTGCATCGGCTGGCCGAGCTCGAGCATCAGGTAGTTGGTGATGTCGACCGGCAGCGAGATCGAGCGGATGCCGGACGCGACCAGGCGCTGCTGCATCCACGCGGGCGACGGCGCGTCGGGGTCGATACCGCGCACGACCCGGGCCGAGAACCGGTCACAGCCGACGGTGTCCTCGACGGAAACCGGGTGAGGAACACCGGCCGCACCGGAAGGAACAACAACACCGGCGGGGTCGGTATAGGCAGCCTCGAACGCGTACGAGAGCTCCCGCGCCAACCCGCGCAGACTCATCTCATAGCCCCGGTCGGGCGTGATCTCGACCTCGACCAGCACGTCAGCCAGCCCCACGACGGGGCGAGCGTCCTGACCCGGCGTGGCCTCATCCGGAGCCAGCACGATGATGCCGTCGTGATCCCCGCTGAGGCCCAGCTCGGCGGCCGAGCAGATCATGCCGTTCGAGTTCCGCCCGTACGTCTTCCGGGCCCCGATCTTGAATCCGCCCGGGAGCTCGCCACCAGGCAGGATCACGGCGACCAGATCACCCTCGGCGAAGTTGCGCGCACCGCAGACGATCTCCTGCGGCTCGGACCGCCCGACGTCGACGGTCGTGAACCGGATCGGCTTCTTGAAACCGGTGAGCTCCTCGATCGTGAGCACCCGGCCCACGACGAGGTCGCCCTTGACGGTGGCGGCCTGGTCGACGATCGACTCGACCTCCATGCCGAGGTTGGTCAGCGCCTCGTCGAGCTGTTCGGCGGTGAGGCCGGCGGGCAGCTCGACGAATTCGCGCAGCCAGGACAGTGACGTCTTCATGCTCAGACCTCCATTCCGAAGTTGGTGGTGAACCGCACGTCGCCCTCGACCATGTCGCGCATGTCGCTGACGCCGTTGCGGAACATCAGGGTGCGCTCGACGCCCATGCCGAACGCGAAGCCGGAGTAGCGCGCGGGGTCGATGCCCGCGGCGACCAGCACCTTGGGGTTGACCATGCCGCAGCCGCCCCACTCGACCCAGCGCGGGCCGTCGCGGTGCTGCGCGAACCAGACGTCGAACTCGGCCGACGGCTCGGTGAACGGGAAGTAGTGCGGCCGCCAGCGGGTCCGCGCGTCGGGCCCGAACATCGCCTTGGCGAAGTGGTCGAGCGTGCCCCGCAGGTGGGCCATCGTGATGCCCTCGTCGACGACCAGGCCCTCGATCTGGTGGAACACCGGCGAGTGGGTCGCGTCGAGTTCGTCCGAGCGGTAGGCCCGGCCCGGGCTGACCACATAGATCGGTGGCTGCCGGGTGAGCATCGAGCGCACCTGGCCGGGCGAGGTGTGCGTCCGCATCACCAGGCCGGGCAGGTCGACGTAGAACGTGTCCATCGACCCGCGTACGGCGTTGTCGGGTCCGATGTTGAGCGCGTCGAAGTTGGCCCACTCGAGCTCGAGCTCGGGACCCTCGACGATGTCGTAGCCCATGCCGGCGAACAGGTCGCCCATGTGTTCCATGAGTGTGGTCAGCGGGTGGCGGGCGCCGCGGGGACGCCGGTCCCACGGAAGCGTGACGTCGACGCGTTCCTCGACGAGCACCCGGGCCGCGCGCTCGATCTCCAGCTCTTCGAGGCGGGAGTCGTAGGCGCCCTGCACCGACTGCCGGGCCAGGTTGACCCGCTTGCCGGCGTCGGACTTGGCGGCCGGCGGCAGAGAGCCGATCTCGCGGCGGGCCAGCGACACGGCGGAACGGTCACCGAGGTGCGCGGACTTCAACGTGGCCAGTTCGTCCAGGTCGGACGCGGCGTCGAAGGCTTTGCGGGCCTCGTCGACGGCGCTCTCGAGCGCGGCCGGGTCGAGCAGGGCGGCCTGCTTCGGGTCGTACGGATCGTTGCGGTAGGACATGGTCTCCCTCACACCGGTGATGCCAGACGGCAGTGTACGGAGGCACGGCTGGGCCGCAGCCCGCCGGTCGGGAGAAGGGTGTCAGACCCGCAGCCCGCGACCAGCGGGCCGGCTAAACAGCGTCATCAGGGTCCCCACCCGGTGAGCATATCGCGCCCCGATTCCCCTTTGACGACCCGTTTCCCCGTACGCGTCCACAGGCGCCCCAACCGCAGCGATCCCCCGCCCCGAAGCAGGAGCGGTCACGGCTCGCGGACAGCGACGGTGATGCCCGCGTGCGCGGGAATCGGTGAGTCCATGGCGGTCAGCGCGACCCCGGCTGCTTCGAGCGGGATCTGGGCCCCGATCAGCAGCCCCGGGTCGAGGCGCCCGCGAGCCACCAGGTCGAGCATCGGCGGGTAGTCGACCGCGGCCATCCCGTGCGAGCCGACCACCTGCAGCTCCCGCGACACGACCAGGTCCCACGGCAGCGGCGCCCGGGCCTCGTCGCCCAGCATCAGGCCGACCTGCACGTGCCGGCCGCCACGGCGCAGGGCCCGCACCGAGGCCTCGGCGGTGGCGGCCGACCCGTACGCGTCGATGCTGATGTCGGCTTCCTGGTCGATCTCGTGCACGATCACCGCACCGAGCGAGGCGGCCAGCGAGTTGGCCGCCGGCGACGGGTCGACGGCGAGCACCCGCAGGTTGAGGGCGGCCGCGATCAACACGGCCGACAGCCCGACCCCGCCGCAGCCGTAGACCGCGATCACGGCGTCGTCCCCGACCGGACCGTGGCCGGTCAAGGCCCGGAAGGCGGTGGCGAACCGGCAGCCCAGCGAGGCCGCCTTCACGAAGTCGACGTTCTCGGGCAGGCGGACCAGGTTGGTGTCGGCCGCCCGCACCACGACCCGCTCGGCGAACGAGCCCGGATGGGTGAAGCCGGGCTGGGTCTGGTCGGGGCAGATCTGGGCCCGGCCCTCGCGGCAGAACGCGCAGACGCCGCACCCGTTGACGAACGGCGCGGTGACCCGGTCGCCCAGCGAGAACCCGCTGACCAGGGACCCGACGGCCACGACGACGCCGGCAAACTCGTGGCCGGGGATGTGCGGCAGCGGGACGGGGTCGTGCCCGCGCCAGGCGTGCCAGTCGGAGCGGCAGATCCCGGTGGCCCGGACGTCGATCACGGCACCGCTTGGCGGGCAGGCGGGTTCCGGCACCTCGGCCACCCGCGGCGCCGTTCCCACGGCGTCGTAGACGATGGCCCGCATCAGCGCTGGGCCCGCGCGGACGCGTAGAGGCAGACCGCGGCGGCCGCGGCCAGATTGAGACTCTCGGCCCCGCCGTAGATCGGCACCCGGACCTGGCGGTCGGCCGCGTCGAGCAGTTCCTCGGGCAGACCGTGCGCCTCGGAACCGAACAGCCAGGCGGTCGGGGCGGCCAGCGCCCCGTCGTCGGCCAGCGTGTCCAGGTCGTCGGCGCCGTAGCCGCTGGTCGCGAGCACCTGCAGGCCGGCTTCGCGCAGCGGCGTCACCACGTCTATCGCTGTTCGCACCACATCTACATGAAACAACGATCCGGCCGACGCGCGGACGCACTTGCCGTTATAAGGGTCCACGGCGTCCCCCGCGAAGATGACGGCACCGGCCCCGGCGGCGTCCGCCGTGCGCAGCACGGTGCCCGCATTTCCGGGGTCGCGGATCTCGGCCACCACTGCCACCAGACGGGGCTGTTTGGCCAGCGCGTCCCGCAGCGACACGTCCACCTGCTCGCAGACCGCCACCAGCCCCTGCGGCTGCACCGTCTCGGCCAGCGACTCCAGGCCCTCGTCGCTCACTTCCGACGCCACCGGGGCGTGCGCGGCCAGCTCGGCGTACCGCTCGAACGCGGCCGCGGTCGCGAACAGCTCCACCACCACGCCGGACGCCAGCGCCTCCCGCACCGCCTGCGGCCCTTCGGCCAGAAACCGCCCGGCTTGATCGCGATCGCGACGCCGCTGAAGTTTCCGCGCGGCGACCACCCTCGGGGTGCGGGAAGTGAACGTCATGAACCAGTCCCAAAGCTCGGTGGAAACGACCGCAGGCGCCTCCCGCACTCGGGAGACGCCTGCGAAACGTGGAACTCAGGCCGCCTTAGGGGCTCCGCCGGTGCCCTCAGCCGCGACGGCGGCCTTGGCCACCTCGACGATCGCCGCGAAAGCGGCGGCGTCGTTCACGGCCAGGTCGGCCAGGATCTTGCGGTCGACCTCGATCTCGGCCAGGCGAAGACCCTGGATGAGACGGTTGTAGGTCAGGCCGTTGGCCCGGGCCCCCGCGTTGATGCGCGTGATCCACAGCTGGCGGAAGTCGCCCTTGCGGTCACGGCGGTCGCGGTACGAGTACTGCATCGAGTGCAGCACCTGCTCCTTGGCCTTGCGGTAAAGGCGGGAGCGCTGACCGCGGTATCCGCTGGCGGTCTCCAGCAACGTGCGACGCTTCTTCTGGGCGTTTACTGCCCGCTTGACGCGTGCCATTTCGGTACTCCTAACAGGGGAACGTGTGTGGCGCGCGCGTCAGCGGCCCAGCAGCTTCTTAACTCGCGGGGTGTCAACCTTGGCGACCTCGATGGTGCCGGTCATACGCCGGGTGACGTGCGAGGACTTGCCCTCGAGCAGGTGGCGCTTGCCGGCCTTCTCGCGGACGATCTTGCCCTTACCGGTGACCTTCACCCGCTTGCCGGTGCCGGTGTGGGGCTTGAACTTAGGCACGTGGAGCCTCTTTCTGATCTTTCCGCACGTCAGGGGGCCCGTTGCGGCCCCCTACGTGCGGAAAAGCTGACTACTCTGCGGTTGCGGTGGTTTCCGCGGCCGCGGCCGGTGCTTCGGCCGGCGCTTCGCCCTCGCGGGGCTCGCGGCCCGGCTTGGTCGCCACGGCGGCCACGGCGGCGGCCTTGGTCGCCCGGTGCGGTGCGAGCACCATGATCATGTTTCGGCCGTCCTGCTTCGGACTGGCCTCGACGAAGCCGAGCTCCGAGATCTCCTCGCTGAGCCTGCGCAGGAGCCGGAATCCCAGCTCGGGGCGGCTCTGCTCGCGACCGCGGAACATGATCGTCACCTTGACCTTGTCGCCCGCCTTGAGGAACCGCACTACGTGACCCTTCTTGGTCTCGTAGTCGTGCGGGTCGATCTTCGGGCGGAGCTTCATTTCCTTGATGACGGTCTGCTGCTGGTTGCGCCGTGCTTCGCGTGCCTTCAGTGCGCTCTCGTACTTGAACTTGCCGAAGTCCATGAGCTTGCACACCGGCGGCCGCGCCATGGGAGCAACCTCGACCAGGTCCAGATCGACGTCCGCGGCCAGCTGGAGAGCGCGCTCGAGCGGGACGATGCCCACCTGCTCACCCTCGGGGCCGACCAGTCGGACCTCTCGTGCCCGGATCTGTTCGTTAACGCGTGGTTCGACGCTGATGGGGCCTCCTCAGAACGGTTACATATGCCAATGTCGGTCGGCCCCGTCGCCCCTTGTATCAGGGCCGGGAAAGCAGAAGACCCCAGCATGAGACATGCCAGGGCCCGCTCGACCGGTCATCGGCGCCCATGAGGACGCTCCCCGAGCGCTGGTTATTCCCCAGCGCTCAGGTGACCGGACCCGGCCCTCAAGGAAAGGGCGTCGGGTGGGAACCTGCGGGCTCCTCTTTCGCGCATGATCTGACGAACATGCGTGGTCGACGACGTCAAGCTTACCAGGCGGCTTTTCTCACGCGTCCACGGCCGCCGAGTGCAGCTTTCGCAGGGTGCGCACACCCTCGACGGCGTAGTCCTTGTCGGCCGCCTGCAGAGCATGGATCGACACCTGCTCCTCGTCGTGCAGCTCGAGCTGGGCCCACGGCGAGTTCCGGTCGAAGCGCACGGCCCGCACCACCGACCACGGCAGCTCGTAGCCGCCGATGACGTTGCGGATGGTGATCTTCTCTTCGTCGGCGATCACCCGCGGCCGCAGGAACGTCAGCACGCCGAGGCCGATCAGGATGCCCAGCCCGATCATCGCGGCCTGGTCGCCGCGCTGGAACGAGCCCGAGTTGTCGAAGCCGGTCGACCCCTTGAGGCCGAAGCTGAGCACGGTGAACAGCCCCGCCACGGCCACGGCGATCGGAATGGCGACCAGACGGATCTTCTTGGGGCGATAAGTGACCATCACAACCTGCAATTCGCGATATCGGTCACGAGGATAGCGCGGGCGCCCAGCTCGTAGAGCTCGTCCATCACGCGGTGCACGTCTTTGCGGGGCACCATCGCCTGCACAGCGACCCAGCCCTCGCGGTGCAGCGGCGACACGGTCGGCGACTCGATGCCCGGGGTGAGGGCGCCGGCCTGGTCGAGCAGATCGGCCCGTACGTCGTACGCCAGCATGATGTAGGAACGCGCGACCAGCACGCCCTGGAGCCGGCGGATGAGCTGGGCGACCCCGGCCGGGGCCTCGCCCTCGGCCGGTCCGATCATGATCGCCGACGAGCGCAGCAGCGGCTCGCCCAGCGTGACCAGGCCCGCCTGACGCAGCGTCGCACCGGTCTCGACCACGTCGGCGATCAGGTCGGCCACACCGAGGCGCACGGCATTTTCCACCGCGCCGTCGAGCCGGACGACCTCGGCCTTGAGGTCGTGCTCGGTCAGGTAGCGCTCGACCACCCCGGGATAGGCGGTCGCGATGCGCTTGCCGCCGATCTCGTCGGCCGAGGTCAGCGAATCGGCCGGGGCGGCCCAGCGGAACGTGGCCCCGCCGAAGTTGAGGTCGAGCACCTCGGTGGCCGGCACACCCGAGTCGACCAGCAGGTCGCGGCCGGTGATGCCGAGGTCGAGGTCGCCCGAGCCCACGTACGTCGCGATGTCACGCGGACGGAGGTAGAAGAACTCGACGTGGTTGGCCTCGTCCCGGCAGATCAGATCTTTGGGGTCGGTGCGCTGGCGGTACCCGGCGTCGCGCAGCATCTGCGAGGCGGGCTGGGACAGGGTCCCCTTGTTGGGAACGGCGATTCGCAGCATGACGTGCTCCTTCAGCTCGCGGTGGGGAGAGTCGGGGTCACACGTCACAGATGTCGATACACGTCCTTCAGCTCGAGACCGGTCGCGATCATCAGGACCTGGGCCTGGTAGAGCAACTGCGAGATCTCCTCGGCGGCCCGCTCGGGGCCCTCGTGCTCGGCGGCCATCCAGGATTCGGCCGCCTCTTCGACGACCTTCTTCCCGATGAAGTGGACTCCGCGCTCCAGGGCGGCGACGGTGCCGGAACCCGGGGTTCCCTCCGCCGCTTTCGCCTGCAGCTCGGCGAACAGCTCTTCGAACGTCTTCACGGCGGCTATTTTGCCAACTCGTCACGGGATAGCTACGAACGGCCCCAGCAGGTGAGACGTGTTCTAGGCTCCCGGGCATGGTCAGCCGATTCACCCTTCTCACCACTGGCGGCGCCGTGCTCGCGCTCGCCGCCCTCGCGGGCTGCTCCCCCGTCGAGGAGAACGCCGCCCCCACCACGTCGGCCAGCGCTTCCGCGGACGTCTGCCCAGCTGGCGCCCTTGCCACGAAGACCGCCGGCAAGCTCACGATCGGCACCGACACCCCGGCCTACGAGCCGTGGTACTCCGACAACGACCCGAAGAACGGCAAGGGCTTCGAGTCGGCCGTGGCCTATCAGGTCGCCCAGCGTCTGGGCTATTCGCAGGACAACGTGATCTGGGCCTCTGTGACGTTCAACAACGCCATCGCCCCTGGTCCGAAGGCGTTCGACTTCGACATCAACCAGTTCTCGATCACCCCCGAACGGGCGAAAGCGGTCGACTTCTCGTCGCCCTACTATCTCGTCCGGCAGACGGTCATCACGACCAAGGGCTCGAAGATCGCCGGGGCCAAGACGCTGGCCGAGCTCAAGGACGCCAAGCTGGGCGCCCAGGTCGGGACGACGAGCTACCAGGCCGTGACCGAGCTGATCAAGCCGAGCAGCCAGCCGTCGGTGTTCAACAACAACGACGACGCGAAGGCCGCGCTGGTCAACGGCACCGTCGACGGCATCGTGGTCGACCTGCCGACCGCGTTCTACATGACCGCGGCCGAGCTCGACAACGGCGTCATCGTCGGTCAGCTGCCCCAGGTGGGCGTGCCTGAGCAGTTCGGGCTGGTGCTCGACAAGGGTTCGGCGCTGACCAGCTGTGTCAGCACGGCCGTCGACCAGCTGCGCCAGGACGGCACGCTGGCCGTGCTCGAGAAGACCTGGCTGGCCGACACCGGCGGAGCTCCCGAACTCCAGTGAGCTCCTCCCACCAGCCGAGCAAGATCCAGCTGGAACGGATCGCGTACCGCCGCAAGCGGGCGATCCGTTCCACGCTGCTGGCCGCCCTCTCCACCGCCGTGGTCGGCCTGCTGCTCTACCTCGGCGTCACCGGCTCGCCCGGCTGGGAACGGGTGAAGAGCTCGTTCTTCGACTGGGACATCGCGGTCCAGGCCCTGACCGGTCGCGACAACTACCCGTCGGTCCTCGAGGGGCTGTGGCTCAACATCCGCCTGATGGTGATCTGCACCGCCTGCGCGCTCGCGCTCGGCCTGCTGATCGCGATCCTGCGGACCCTGCGCGGGCCGGTGGCTTTTCCCGTACGGGCATTGGCGACGACCTACACGTACTCGTTCCGGGGTCTCCCGCTGATCATCGTGATCTACCTGTTCGCGTTTGGCATCCCCGGTCTGCGTCTGCAGGGCACCCCGAGCGTCACCGTGCTGGGCGCGGCGGCCATCGTGGTCACGTACGGCGCCTATCTGGCCGAGGTGTTCCGGGCCGGCATCGAGTCGGTGCACCCGAGCCAGGTCGCGGCGGCCCGCTCGCTCGGCCTGAGCTACCGCCGCACCATGCGTCACGTGGTGCTGCCGCAGGCCATCCGCCGGGTCACGCCGCCGCTGCTCAACGACACGGTGGCCCTGCAGAAGGACGTCGGGCTGATCTCGCTGGCCGGTCCGATCGACGCCATCCGGGCCGCGCAGATCAACCAGGCCGGCACGGCGAACTTCACCCCGTACGTGGTCGCGGGTGTGCTCTTCGTCCTGATGGCGCTCCCACTGATCGGGGTCACCGACTGGGTGACGCTACGGGCCGCGCGCCGGCAGAACGCGGGGACCTGATGCTGCTCACCTGCACCGACATCCGCAAGGAGTTCGGGGCCAACGTCGTGCTCGACAACCTGTCCCTCGACGTGGACGAGCACGAGGTGGTGGCCCTGATCGGCGCCTCCGGTTCGGGCAAGTCGACCCTGTTGCGCTGCGTCAATCTGCTCACCGAGATCGACGACGGCGTGATCACCCTGGACGGCGAGGACATCACCGACCCCCGGGTCGACCCCGACGCCGTACGGCAGAAGATCGGTCTGGTCTTCCAGAGCTACAACCTGTTCCCGCACATGACCGTTCTCGACAACATCACCCTTGCTCCCGTACGGGTCCACAAGCGCCCGGTCGCCGCGGCGCGGGAACAGGCGATGGAGTGGCTCTCCCGGGTGGGCCTCTCCGACAAATCGGGCAGCTATCCCGATCGCCTGTCGGGCGGTCAGCAGCAGCGCGTCGCGATCGTGCGGGCGCTGGTCAACAGCCCGCGCCTGCTCCTGCTGGACGAGGTGACGTCGGCGCTCGACCCGGAACTGGTGGGCGAGGTGCTCACGATGATCCGCGAGCTCAAGGGCGAGGGCATGACCATGGTGCTGGCGACCCACGAGATGGGGTTCGCCCGTCAGGTGGCCGACCGGGTGGCCTTCCTCGACAAGGGACGGGTGCTCGAGCAGGGCCCGCCCGAGCAGGTGCTCGGCGATCCGGTCGAGGCGCGCACGCGGCAGTTCCTGTCCCGCATCATCGAGGCCGGGCGTCTGTAATTTCGATTTGGTGAAGCCCGGGGATATGGCCAATCCCCGGGCCTCGCTTTACCACTGAATTGCACACACCGGCACGTTTAAGAGCGCGGATCATTCATCAAGACAACGTGTTTTGCCTTTAAACTACCGCTGCATGAAGCGCGGCGGACCGGACTTGAACCGGCATCCGCTGTCGTCGTCCCGCTCGTTCGATCCGGTGATCAGTGGTGAATGCTGATGTTGGAGCGAGAATCTGAGTCTCATCGCCGGCTGCCTCTGCCAGTTGGGCTACCCCCGCACGAACAATGCGGGGAGCGGGACTCGAACCCGCACTGTCACCGGCTTGTTCAGTTTCAGCTTCAGTCATCAGCTTTACGCCGGCTCCCCGGCGCACCCCCGCGCTCCCACGGGGGAATCCATGACGGCTACTCGAACAGGTAGCCGAAGACCGCGGCACCGACCCGCTGGTCGGTGACCTCGGCGCTGTTGGCCTCCTCGCGGGCGAACTTGACCGCCGTCTGCAGCGCCAGCACCCGGTCGAGGATCTCGTTGACCCGCTTGGCCGGCAGCGCACCCGAGAACTTCACCGTCGTCCAGTAGCCGACCGTGACGTCCTCGTAGTACACCTCGACCTGGGCCGGGTGCTTCTCGGTGGCCTCGGCCTTGACGTGGTTGCGCGGCACCTTCTTGGTGCGGTTGGTACGCACCGGCTCGGTCCGCCAGCTGTCGGTGGAGTCGTCCCGGATCCACGACTCGGCCGCGTCGAGCACCGGCAGCTTCTTGACGAAGGTGTGCAGGTCGACGAGCTGTTTCTCGAGGAACAGCAGATAGGTGACCGGCACCTGCGCGGCAATCGTGCGACCGTCCACCACGACGTCGGCGCGGGCCTCACAGTTCGTCCAGTCCTTGGTCGCCGTCACGTCGAACAGCCGGGTCAGCGTCCCCGACACGTCGCGCAGAATGTCCTCCGCCTTGATCTGCACCCGGGTCGACTCGGGCGGCAGCTGCTCACCCTCCTCGTCCTTGGGCTGATAGGTCCGGGAGATACCGGCCAGCGGCGCGGTCTTCTGCACGGCGTGATGGGCGTCGCTCAGTTCCGCGAACGCCTTGCTCTTGACGCCCTTCTCCACGGCGATGATCTGGTTCAGCTTCGGCACGGTGACCCCTTTTCAGCGCCGGAACCGTAGCACCGACGCCCGATCGAGCCCGACCCGTTTTCCGCGCGGCCGAACGGGCAAAGATCTTGAATATTTCGATGCAAACGGGTGGTGCCGCAGGTCAGGCGCGTGACATCGTGCACCGCGGACACGGGGGTGAACCGCCGATAACGGGGAAGGCGGCCCTCTGCCCTGCTGAGAGGACCGTCATGCGTCGTGCCTGGCTCTTACCCGCCCTTCTCACCGCCATCGCGCTCGGTGCCCTGCCGGCCGTCTCGGCCGCGCAGGCCGACGTCGCGCCGGCCACCACACGCATCGACGCGGTCGACCGGGCCGCTCAGGGCGAACGGGTCGTGGTGCAACTGACCGCCACCTGTCCGGCCGGCGCCACGATGCAACTCGACGTGACCGTCACCGCCGCCAACGAGACCCGCATCGCGCAGGGCAACCGGGTCAAGCGGATCGACTGCACCGGTGCCGCTCAGACCGCCGAGTTGCGGGCCGAGCACAACCCGGTCGGCGCCCTCTTCATCGTCGGTCCGGCCACCGCGCGGACCGTACGGACGGTCTGCGACGCCTCGGCCTGTGCCGTCACCGCCCTCGACGAGTCGATTCGGATCAGCTGATGAACCTGCGCAAGGTACTCACCGCAGTCCTGGCCCTCGCCACCGTCATGTTCGTGGCCGCCCCGGCCCGCGCCGACGAGCCGGCCACGGCCCAGATCACCGTCTTCTGGACCTCGCTGGTGGCCCGCGGCGTCGCCGTCGACGTCTCGTTCGGCGTCAGCTGCCCGGCCGGGTTCACCGGCACCGCGACCGTCTCGGTGACCCAGACCCGCGACGACGGCCTGTCCGCGAGCGGCCAGGTGACCGACGATCTGGTGTGCACCGGCACCGGCCGGCCCGAACTGTCGCGGCCGACCGCGGTCGTCACCGGGGCGCCCTTCGACCGTGGCGGGGCCAGGCTCGACATCGTGATCGCCGGGTGCGACGGGTCGACGTGTTTCACCACGCCACTCCGTCAGCACACCCGGCTGGGAAATTAGGGGTCTGGTCGAAGGTCTTGAATATTTGGATGTAAAGGTGTCGCGCAGCGCGTCGATCGCGTGACATCGTGTTACGGCGGGCACGGGGGTGAACCGCCGAATAACGGGGAAGGCGGCCCTCTGTCAGCTGAGAGGACCGCTATGCGTCGTTCCTTGGTATTTCCTACTCTTCTGTCGACCGTGATCACGGGTGCGCTGCTGGTTTCGCCGGCCGCTCAGGCCGACACCGGGCCGGCCACCACTCGCATCGACTCGGTTGATCGGGCCGCTCAGGGTGAGCGGGTCGTGGTGCATCTCGCCGTCACCTGTCCGGCCGGGGCCACGATCAAGCTCGACGTGACCGTCACCGCCGCCAACGACACCCGGATCGCTCAGGGCAGCCGGGTGAAGCGTCTCGACTGCACAGGTGTCGCCCAGACCACCGAGATGCGGGTGGAACGCGACCCGGTCGGCGCCATCTTCATCGTGGGTCAGGCCACCGCGCGGACCGTACGGAAGGTCTGCGACAGCTCGGCCTGCGACGTGACCGCCATCGACGAGACGATTCGGATCAGCTGATGCGCAAACTGCTCGCCATTGTCCTGGCCCTCGTGACCATCGCCTTCGTAGCCGCACCGGCCCGCGCCGACGAGACAGCCGGAGCTCAGATCGACGTCTTCTGGACCACGCTGGTGGCCCGGGGCGTCGCCGTCGACGTGAACTTCGGCGTCACCTGTCCGGCCGGGTTCACCGGCACCGCCACCGTCTCGGTCACCCAGACCCGTGACGACGGCCTGCTCGCCGGCGGCAAGGTCACCGACGACCAGCTCTGCACCGGCTCCGGCAAGCTGGAGATCTCGCGGGCCACCGCGGCCGTCACCGGAGCACCCTTCGAGCGCGGCGGGGCCAAGCTCGAGATCGTGATCGCCGGGTGCGACGGCGCGACGTGCTTCACCACGCCGCTCCGTCAGCACACCCGGCTGCAGAATTAGCCCTACGGCTTAGCCAGCTCGCGGAGGGCGAGGGCGGCGTCGAGCACGGCCACCGTGGTCTGCCAGCCCTTGTCCTCCACCGAGTCCTCCAGGCCGGCCCGGTCGCGGGCCTGGCCCAGGCTCATCACGGTCAGCACGCCGTGGCCGACCGGGGTGCTCTCGTCGAGGGCGACCCGGGTCAGGCCGTCGGTCACCGAGTTGCAGACGTACTTGAAATGGTCGGTCTCGCCCTTGATCACCACGCCCAGGGCCACCACCGCGTCGAACTTGCGGGCCATGGCCTGAGCCACGATCGGCAGCTCGACCGAACCGGCCACGCGCGCCACCACCACGTCGGTGACGCCACACTCCTCCGCCGCCGCCTTGGCCCGCTCGATCATGTGATCGACCAGCTCGTCATGCCAGCGGGAGCCGACGATGCCGAGCTTGAGCCCGGACGCGTCGACATTCTCCATACGCGGATCGCCGAAGCCGGCCATATGTCCCCCTCTTGAGTAAAACCATCCTCACCCCGTACGGGTGGGAAATCAGCCCAATGCCTCGAACAGGTGGCCCATCCGGTCCCGCTTGGTGCGCAGGTAATGCACGTTCTCCGGGTGCAGGCGCACCGGCAGCGCCTCGCGACCGGTAATCGTCAGGCCGTAGCCCTCGAGCCCGGCCCGCTTAGCCGGGTTGTTGGTGAGCAGGCGCATCGAACGCACGCCGAGTTCGTAGAGGATCTGCGCGCCGGTGCCGTAGTCACGGGCGTCGGCGGGCAGGCCCAGCTCGAGGTTGGCGTCGACCGTGTCGAACCCGCGGTCCTGCAGCTGGTAGGCCTGCAGCTTGTGCAGCAGACCGATCCCCCGGCCCTCGTGCCCGCGCATGTAGAGCACCACCCCGCGCCCCACCTCGGCCACCCGCTGCATCGCCGCGTCCAGCTGGGGGCCGCAGTCGCAGCGGTGCGAGCCGAAGACGTCGCCGGTCAGGCACTCGGAGTGGACCCGGACCAGCACGTCCTCGCCGTCGCCGATCTCGCCCAGCACCAGCGCGACGTGCTCGCTGTCGTCGGTCAGCGAGCGGTAGCCGACCGCGGTGAACAGGGCGTGCTCGGTCGGCAGCCGAGTCTCGACGACCCGTTCGACCTGGGTCTCGCGGTGCCGGCGGTAGGCGATCAGCTCGGTGATGCTGATCAGCGCCAGGTCGTGCTCGACGGCGAACTTCTCGAGGTCGGGGCGGCGCTGCATGGTGCCGTCGTCGTTGACCATCTCGCACAGCACCCCGGCCGGACGCAGACCGGCCATCACGGCCAGGTCGATCGCGGCCTCGGTGTGGCCGGGGCGGCGCAGCACCCCGCCCGGCTTGGCCCGCAGCGGCACGACGTGGCCCGGGCGGGACAGGTCGGACGGCTTGGTGTCGGCCGAGCCCAGCAGCTGGATGGTGCGGGCCCGGTCGGCGGCCGAGATGCCGGTGGCCACACCTTCGCGGGCGTCGACCGTGACCGCGTACGCCGTACCCCGCGCGTCCTGGTTGGTGTGGAACATCGGCGGGAGGTCGAGCCGGTCGGCCTCCTCCTCGGTGATCGGCACGCAGATGTAGCCCGACGTGTACCGCACCATGAAGGCGACCAGCTCCGGCGTGGCCTTCTCGGCCGCGAAGATCAGATCACCCTCGTTCTCGCGGTCCTCGTTGTCGACCACGATCACCGGGCGTCCCGCCGCGATGTCCGCGATGGCCCGCTCGACCTGCTCAAACATTGCGGCCTCCCAGCATCTTCTCCACGTACTTGGCGATCACGTCGACCTCGAGGTTCACGGGGTCGCCGACGGCTTTGGAACCCAGCACGGTCAGCTTCGACGTCGTCGGGATCATCCCGATGCTGAACGTCTCGTCGTCGACGGCCATGACGGTCAGCGACACCCCGTCGACGGTGATCGAGCCTTTCTCGACCACGTATTTCGCCAGCTCGGCGGGCAGCGAGAAGCGCACGACCTCCCAGTCGGCGGCGGGTTCGCGGGCGACGATCCGCGCCACCCCGTCGACGTGGCCCTGCACCAGGTGCCCGCCGAGTCGGCTGCCCAGCGCGGCCGCCCGCTCCAGGTTGACCTGGCTGCCCACCTCGAGCGCGCCCAGCGAGGAACGCCGCAGGGTCTCGCCCATGACGTCGGCGGTGAAGACGCCGTCGACGTTGTCGATCACGGTGAGACAGACGCCGTTGACCGAGATCGAGTCGCCGTGCCGCGCGTCCTCGGTGACGACCGGGCCTCTGACGGCCAGCACTGCGGAGTCGTCGGTGGTGTGCTCGAGGCGGACGATGTCGCCCATTTCCTCGACGATGCCGGTGAACATAGACGGAGGCTCCCTATTCCGAATAAGGGTGGCGGGCGGGGTGGTCGGACGGCTTCGCGCGGAGCGATGCGGTGAAGCGCAGGTCGGGACCGATCTGCGTGATGTCTTTGAGGTCGAGCTCGATCGCGTCGCCGATGGTGGCGACGCCCGCGTCGACCAGCGCGGGCTTCCCGGCGCCGAGCAGCTTGGGCGCGACGTAGCCGATGACCTGGTCGACCAGCCCCTGCTCGAGGAAGGCGCCGGCCAGCGTCGGGCCACCCTCGAGGAGCACCGAGCGGATCCCCCGGCCGAACAGGGCGCCGAGCAGCGCGTTCAGGTCGACGCGGCCGTCCGGGCCGGCGCCGAGCTCGCCGGTGGTGGCGATCCAGGTGGGTGCGGCGGCGTCGCGCACTCGCGCTTTTTCCGGCGTACGCCCCCCGGAGTCGACAACCACACGCAGCGGCTGCTTGATGGCCAGGCTGTTGTCACGCAGGTCGCGCACGGTGAGCTGGGGGTCGTCGGCGATGACCGTGCCCACCCCGGCCACGATCGCGTCGACCGTGCCGCGCAGCACGTGCACGTCGGAGCGGGCGGGCGACGAGGTGATCCACTGGCTGGTGCCGTCCGACGCGGCCGAGCGGCCGTCCAGGGTGGCGGCGAACTTCCAGGTCACGTACGGGCGCCCGCGCCGCACGGCGGTCAGCCAGGCCACGTTGCCCTCGCTCGCCTCGCGCCGGCGCATGCCCGTCTCGACCTGCACCCCGGCCGCGCGCAGGGTGACCGCGCCACCGGCCGCGACGGGTGTGGGGTCGTCGACCGCGATCACCACGCGCCGCACGCCGGCGTTGATCAGGGCCTGACTGCAGGGACCGGTGCGACCGGTGTGGTTGCAGGGTTCGAGGGTGACGATCGCCGTGCCGCCGCGGGCGCGGTTGCCGGCCTGGGCGAGCGCGACGATCTCGGCGTGCGGGCCACCGGCGTACGCGTGGAAGCCTTCGCCGACGACCTCGCCCTCGGTGTCGAGCAGCAGGCAGCCGACCACCGGGTTGGGGCTGGTCGTGCCGAGGCCCCGGGCGGCCAGCGCGATCGCGCGGCGCATCGCCTCGTCCTCGGTCACCATCGGTCGTTCCTCTCACGGCGCGGTGCGTTCACGCGCGGAGAGCAATGGGAGAAAACGCCGGGAATCGGGCAGGAGGGTACGCTTCGCGCACCCCGGCCATGAGCTGGTCAGCCCAGGGTCCGATTCCGCGCGCTGTCTCCCATCCGGACTGTCTGACCGATATCGCTATCGATCAACCGTCGGCCCCGGAATCTCACCAGGTCCACCGTCCGTCGTTGGTACGACGTCCGGGTCGCGGGCTTACCAGTCAACGACTGGATCACCGCCGGTTCGGAATTTCACCGAGTCCCGCCAGCGCGTGGTGGGTCACCCCCGAGTTTGACACGACAACCAGTTTTTGCCACCCCAAGGGCGAGCCATCTCACAACCCGGCCGCCCGGACACGGAGTACGCGCAGCTCAGGCCCGCCCCGCCCGCACGGCGCAGCTCAGGCCCCGCCCGCGCCGGGTCGCCGGTCAGCCCTCGTCGCCCTCGGCGCGGCGGCGGTCGATCGCCACATACGATCCCGGCTGCGACTTGGCGACCTTCTTCATCTCGGACGCCACCGCGATGACCACCCGCGGGTCGGTGAAACGCCGCCCGTCGACCGTCGCCTGCGCCACCCCGATCGAGAGCGTGATGAGGGCGGCCCGGTTCTTGTTGCCGCGCCGGTCGGGCACCTCGATGTAGCCCCGCTCGGCGTCGCGCGCGTCGTAGAGCTGGTCGGCCGCCTGCTCGAAATCGGTCACCGTGCGCTTGGTCAGCGGCAGCACCTGGTCGGGCGCGCAGATGAAGACGAAGTCGTCACCGCCGATGTGCCCCAGGAAGATCGACGGCGGCTGCACCGTCGTCACCGCGCGGTGCAGGCAGCGGGCGAGCGCCGTGATGAACTCGTCGCCCCGGTCGAACCCGTACACGTCGTTGACGCTCTTGAACCGGTCGATGTCGATGTAGCCCACCGAGTATTCGCCGCCGGCCTTCATCCGGTCGGCGATCTCGCGCCGCACCCGCGCGTTGCCGGGCAGGCCGGTCAGCGGCGAGACCTCGCGGAACTCCTTGTTGCGGCGCAGCGTCGAGGACACCCGGGCGATCAGCTCGGCCGTGTCGAACGGCTTGACCAGATAGTCGTCGACCCCGGCGGTCAGCCCGACCACCTTGTCCACGGTCATGCTCTTGGCGGTCAGCATGATCACCGGCAGGGCCGACGTGAGCGGCTCGGCGCGCAGCCGGCGGGTCAGCTCGACACCGTCCATCCGCGGCATCATCCAGTCGACCACGGCCAGGTCGGGGCGGCGGGTGTCCATCACCTCGAGCGCGTGCTCGCCGTCGCGGGCGCGGATCACGTCGTAGCCGTGCACCTTGAGGTTGAACTCGACGAAACTGGCGATGTCTTGGTCGTCGTCGACGACCAGGATCAGGTCGGGCTGGTCCTCGGGCTCGGGACCGAACTCCTCGGGCTTGGGGTCGACAATCCCGGTGGTCACCCGGCACCTCCCGCGAGTGCTCGCAGCTTACGAATGGCCTCGGCCGGATCGTGAGCACCGTAGACGGCGGTGCCCGCGACGAACGCGTCGGCACCTGCCTCGGCCGCCCGCTCGATGGTGTCGGCCGCGATGCCCCCGTCGACCTCGAGCCGGATCTCGAGATCGTCGGCGTCGATGCGGCGGCGCACCGCACGCACCTTGTCGAGCGTCTCGGGCAGGAACTTCTGCCCGCCGAAGCCGGCCTTGATCGTCATGATCAGCACGGTGTCCACATGGGGCAGCAGATCGAGATAGGGCGTGACGTCGGTGTCGCGGTCGATCGCCAGGCCGGCCTTGGCTCCGGCCGCCCGCAGCGTCTTGGCCAGCGCGACCGGGTCGTTGGTGGCCTCGGCGTGGAAGGTGACGTTGTAGGCGCCGGCCTCGGCGTAGCCCGGCGCCCAGCGCTCGGGGTCGGTGATCATCAGGTGCACGTCGAACGGGATGGTCGTCGCCTTGCGCAGACTCTGCACAACCGGGAGCCCGATCGACAGATTGGGAACGAAGTGGTTGTCCATGACATCGACGTGCACCCAGTCGGCCGCACCCTCGATGGCGTGCACCTCGTCGGCGAGACGGGCGAAATCGGCGGCCAGGATGCTCGGGGCGATGATCAGTGATGGCTCCACGGGAGGAATTCTATGGCGTCGAGCACTACGCGCTCGCGACCCTGTGGATAACCGCCGGGATAGAGTGACGCCCCTTGATTCGAACAGCGGGCGGAGAACGCGATGCGACGGTGGCTGGCCGGCCTCCTCGTGCTCGCCCTGGCCGGTTGCGCCGATCTGCCCGCGGGCGTCGACGGCGACCTGACCGACGGGTGGCCGGCGGTGCCGGTGGCCGAACAGTTCCGGCCCGCGCTCGCGTGTCACGCCGACGTCGTCGAGCGGGAGTCGGCCGACGACTACGCACCGGTCGGGTGCGACGAGCCACATCTCGCCGAGACGGCCGTGATCGCCGACCTGCCCGGGTCCGAGACCGTCGCGACCGGCCGCGGCCGGGCCTTCCGCGAGTGCTCGAAGCGGGTCGGCGACTTCCTGGGCGCCGACTGGCGAACCGGCTGGCTGGTCCTGCAGCCCGTGCTGCCGAGCGCGGCGGCGTGGACCGGGGGCGCACGCTGGTACCGCTGCGACCTGGTGCAGACGTCGCCGGTCAGCGGGGAGCTCGTACGGCGTACGGGAAGCCTCCGTGGATCTTTGAAAGGCGCCGGACCGGTACGGATGACGTGCGCGAACCCCACCGTCGTGAAGGAGCGGGTCACGGCGCTCGTGGCGGTGAACTGCGCGCGGGAGCACACCGCCGAGTTCGCCGGCGTCTTCTCGAGCCGGGGCACGAGCGCCGGTGAGCTCGAGAAGGGCTGCCACACGGTGATCGCGAAGTTCGCCGGCCTGGCCGACGACGGGACCGTGCGCAACCGGGTCGGCTGGCTCGGCTTCCCGCCCGACGCCGCGTCGTGGAAGCTGGGCGACCGCGCGGTCCGCTGCTTCCTGTGGCTCAACGGCGAGCGGATGACCGGCACCTATCGTGATGCCGGCCCCCGCAAGCTGAAGATCCACTACGTGAGTCGCTAGCTGGTCCTCCGCAGCACGGCCAGGAACATCGCGTCGGTGCCGTGGCGATGCGGCCAGAGCTGCACCGTCGGCCCCGAACCGAGCCCCGGCATGCCCGGCGGCAGCAGCGGACGCGCGTCCACGAAGTCGACCTCGACCCCGCTGCGCCGCGACCCCTCGGTCACCGTCACCTGCGTCTCGACCATGTGGGGCGAGCAGGTCACATAGGCCACCACGCCGCCCGGCCGGACCGCGCGCAGGGCCGCGACCAGTAGTTCCCGCTGCAGCTTGGTCAGCGGCGGCAGGTCGGCGGGCGACCGGCGCCAGCGCGACTCGGGCCGGCGCCGCAGCGAGCCGAGACCGGTGCACGGCGCGTCGACCAGCACCCGGTCGAACGACTCCTCGGGCAGATCGGGGTCGCGGCCGACCGACCGGCCGTCCATCGGCAGCACCGTCACCGGCATGCCCGTGGTGGCCTGCTCGACCAGGCGGGCTCGGTGCTCGGCCACCTCGACCGCGGTCACCTCGGCGCCCCGGGCCGCGGCGATCGCGCCGATCAGACCGGTCTTGCCGCCCGGACCGGCGCACAGGTCGAGCCAGCGCGTGTCGCGCCCCTCGAGCGGAGCGGCCAGCAGGGCCGCCGCCACCAGTTGGGAGCCCTCGTCCTGCACGTGGGCGCGGCCCTGGTGGATCGCTTTCAGTTCACGTGGGGAGCCACCGTTGAGATATACGGCGTACGGGGAAAACGCTCCTGGAACTCCCCCGACCTCATCGGCCAGCTCGATCGCATCGACCCGCCCCGGACGGGCACACAGGTGCACCACCGGCGCCTGGTTGTCCTCGATCAGCAGCCGGGTGGTCTCGGCCAGATCGCCGCCGAGCGCCTCCGAGAAGGCCCGGATGATCCACTCGGGATGGTTGTGGTGCACCGCGAGGTTGCCGATCGGGTCGGTCTCGTAGTCGGGCGCCAGCTTCTCGAGCCACTTCTCCAGCGGTGTCTCGGCGATCGTGCGCATCACGGCGTTGGCGAACCCGGCCGCCCCGGGCGCGACCGAACGCACCAGGTCGACGGTCTGGTTGACCGCGGCGTGCGCCGGAACGCGAGTGTGCAGCAGCTGATAGGCGCCCAGCCGCAGCGCGTCGCGGGCCGGCGGGTCGATCCGGGCCACGTCGCGCCCGGCCGCGTCGGCCACGATCCGGTCCAGCGTGCCCATCATGCGCAGCGTGCCGTAGGTCAGCTCGGTCGCGAACGCGGCATCACGTCCGTCGAGCGCCATTCCCCGCAAGATGTCGGAAAGGACCAGGTTTGCGTACGCGTCATCGCGGTGCACAGCCGCAATCGCCTCGTAAGCGGCCTGGCGGGCCGGGTCGGACGGCGGGCGCCCGGCCCGCGGTGCCCGGCCGGAGCGTGCGTCACGGTCGTAGCCGCCGCCGGGGCCACCGGGCCGCCGCGGACGTCCCGAACCGTGCGGGCGATCGGCCTTGTGCTCGGTCACTGGAGCTGCTCCCCCGGCTGGATGCGGAGCCCGCGGGCCCAGTCGGTGGCGGCCATCGGCTTCTTGCCCGCGGCCCGCACCTCGCCCAGCAAGACCGGCGTGGTGGCCGTGCCGACGAGCACCTGGGTGCGCTCGACCAGCAGGTCGCCCGGCTTGAGATCGGGACCGTTGGCCACCGGCTTGACCGGGCCCAGCTTGAGCCGGTCGTCGCGCAGCGTCGTCCACGCGCCCGGGGCCGGGGTGCAGGCCCGGATGCGCCGGTCGACCGCGAACGCCGGGTCGCTCCAGCGGATGCGCGCGTCGTCGACGGTCAGCTTCGGGGCCAGCGAGATGCCGTCGGCCGGCTGCGGGTGGGCCCGGGCAGTGCCGGCCTCGATCGCATCGAGCACCGCCACGAGCAGGCCCGCGCCCTCGGTGGCGAGCCGGTCGAGCAGGTCGCCGGAGGTGTCGGTGGGGCGGATGTCTTCGGTCAGGGTGCCGTAGACCGGGCCCGTGTCGAGGCCGGCCTCGAGCTCGAACACGCTGGCGCCGGTCACCTCGTCACCGTGCAGGACGGCGTGCTGCACCGGGGCCGCGCCGCGCCAGGCGGGCAGCAGCGAGAAGTGCAGATTGACCCAGCCGTGCTTGGGGATCTCGAGGGCGCTCGGGGGCACCAGGGCGCCGTACGCCACCACGGGCACACAATCGGGCGCCAGCGCGCGCAGACGCTCCTGGAACTCGGGCTCGCGCGGCTTCTCGGGCGTGAGCACCTCGATGCCCCGCTCGTCGGCCCAGGCCGCGGCGGGCGAGCGCACCAGACGGCGGCCCCGCCCGGCCGGGGCGTCGGGACGGGTGACGACGGCGAGCAGTTCGTGACCGGAAGCGGCGATGGCGTCGAGACTCGGGACCGCGACTGACGGCGTACCGGCAAAAACGATCTTCATGCCACTCACCGCCCCAACCCGAAGAGGCCGCGACCGTGCGGGCTCGCCTTGACCGTCGGCGGCTTGGCCGCGTCATACCAGTCGGCCGAGCGGATCTGCTTCATCGCTTCCTTCCGGGAGGCGGCGTCGAGCCGGTCGAGGAACAGCACCCCGTCGAGGTGGTCGGTCTCGTGCTGCACGCAACGCGCCATCAGGCCGGTGCCGACGATCTGGATCGGGTCGCCGAGCTCGTTGAAACCGGCCGCCACCACGTTCTGCCGCCGCTTGGTGTCGATGTAGATGCCCGGGATCGAGAGACAGCCCTCCGGCCCGTCCTGCTCCTCGTCGTCGGGGAACGACAGCGCCGGGTTGATGATGTGCCCGACCACGTCATCCACGTCGAACGTGAAGACGCGCAGGCCGACACCGATCTGCGGCGCGGCCAGACCGGCCCCGCCCTCCTCCTGCATGCTGTCGGTCA
Organism: Paractinoplanes bogorensis; assembly: GCF_018829635.1. GTDB lineage: Bacteria > Actinomycetota > Actinomycetes > Mycobacteriales > Micromonosporaceae > Actinoplanes > Actinoplanes bogorensis. The sequence continues at coordinate 517,325 of NZ_JAHKKG010000007.1, read as the reverse complement.
GGTCCTTGACCAGGGTGCGCAGTTCCTTGTCGAAGTCGACGACGGGATCGGCCGGCGACCGGAGCACCGGGTCGCCGAACAGACGGATGGACTGGACGGTCACGCGGGCAGACTCCTGACATCTCGGCTCGGCACCCGACTAGTCTACGGACCCTTCCAGAGTGACCGGCACCGACGACCACCCGCGCAGGTTCATCCGCGGCCGCCGCACCGGCTTTCCTTGTGGTGTGAGGCCGGGAAACCGCCGTGCCAGCGCAGGCAGGGTGATCTGCGCCTCCAGCCGGGCGAGCGGGGCACCCAGGCAATAGTGGGCGCCGGCGCCGAAGGACAAAGGCGCGTTTCCCGTACGCCCCGGATCGAACACGCCCGGGTCGGTGAACCGGGCCGGATCGCGGTTGGCCGCCCCCAGCAGCAGCACCAGCTCGGCGTCGGCGGGCACCTCGACCCCACCGACCAGGGTTTTCTTGGAGGTGTAGCGCTCGGTCAACTGGACCGGCGAGTCGAACCGCAAGACCTCTTCCACGTACGCCGCGGGGTCGTCAATCTTGTTCCCGTGCTCGAGCATCAGCACGATCCCGTTGCTCAGCAGGTTGGTCGTCGTCTCGAACCCGGCGACCAGCAACAGGGTGAGGTTGGCCATCAGCTCGGCCGCGGTCAGCTGCCCACCGTCCGCGTCGTGTGCCGCGGCCAGGGCCGTGACCAGGTCTTCCCGCGGTTCGGCCCGGCGCTGCGCGAGCAGGTGCGTGAAGTAGTCCTCCAGCTCCAGCGCGGCCTCATGCGCGAGCCGCCGATCCTCGGCCGTCCAGCGCACCTCGAGCACGGCGGTGAGCGCCTCGGCCAGCCGCCGGAACCTCCCCCGGTCCTCGGCCGGAACCCCCAGCAGAGCCGTGATCACCCCGATCGGCAACGGATAGGTCAGATGGGTGACCAGGTCACCCTCCGGTGGCAGCGCGTCGAGGGCCTCCTCGACCTGGGCCGTGATCACGTCACGCAGCGCGGCGACCCGGCGGGCGGTGAACACGCCGGCCGCCAGCCGTCGCATCCGGGTGTGCTGAGGCGGATTCGTCCGCAACATCGAGTCGGCGAAGATCTCCACCGCCCGGTTCTCCCGCCAGTCCGACCACTGCTGATCGAGACGGCGCGCGTCGTACGCCTCGGTCGACGGATCGCGCAGCACACCGGCGACGGCCTCATATCCCGACACGAAGTAGTAGCCGTCAGCCACCTGCACGATGGGGCCGTGCGCGTGAAGGGCTTCATAGGCCGCGACCGGTTCGTGGTTGGCCTTGGGGTCAAGCAGCACCGCCACGGCCTGGGCGGCGCTCATCCGCCCATCGTCAGTGATCGTCACCAATATGTTCTATCGCGTCGCGCCGGCAGATGGAGTCGGCGGTGTCGGTGGTCCGACCGGGGCGCAGCGCCCGCGCCCTGTGGATAACTCGGCGCCCCGGCTTGACTTCGGCGTACCGTCCCCTCCACGTCCCTGGGTGGGCGGGGGAGGCGGCGGCTGCTCCGTGGATCTTGAACGGTTGCGCGGCGGCGGCTCCGCGGATCTTGAGCGGCTGCGCGGCGGCTGCTCCGCGGATCTTGGGCGGCTGCGCGGCGGCGGCTCCGCGGATCTTGGGCAGCTGCGCGGCGGCTGCTCCGCGGATCTTGGGCGGCTGCGCGGCGGCCGGCGGGGTGGGACGCCGGGAAATGTCGGGGGCGGCGGGCAGAATGTTCGGCGATGGCGACGAAACGTGGACGCAGCGAACGGGAGCCGGCCGAGCGGCTGCCGGTGGCCCGCGTGTGCGTCGACGTGCCACTCGCCCACCTCGACCGGCCGTTCGACTACCTTGTGTCGGCCGATGACGACGAGGCTGCCCAGCCGGGCGTACGGGTCAAGGTCCGGTTCGCCGGCCAGCTGATCAACGGCTTTCTGCTCGAACGGGTGGAGTCGTCACCCCACGGCGGCAAGCTGGCCTACCTCGACAAGGTGGTCTCCGCCGAGCAGGTGCTCGACCCCGAGGTGGCGCATGCGGCCCGGGCCGTGGCCGACCGCTACGCGGGCAACCTGATCGACGTCCTCCGCCTGGCCGTCCCGCCCCGCCACGCCCGGGTCGAGGCCCAGCAAACCAAAACTCCGAAGGACAGCCTCGACAGCGAGACGCCCCACCCGGAGCCGGCCGCCAGCGAGACGGCGGCCGGACTAGCTCCGACGGCCCACGCCAGCACAGCGAGCAGCGACGGCACCGCAGCCACACACGTCCCCAGCACGGCGAGCAGCGACGGCATCGCAGCCGACCCAGGCACACACGTCCCCAGCACAGCGAGCAGCGACGGCATCGCAGCCGACCCAGGCACACACGTCCCCAGCACACCGAGCAGCGACAACACCGCAGCCGACCCAGGCACACACGTCCCCAGCACGGCGGCTGCGGGCGACGCGCAGCCGGTTCCGTATGAAGCGGCGCCGGGCGGGTGGAGCGAATACGTCGCCGGACCTGCGTTTCTGCGGGCCCTGGCCGAGGGACGCAACGCCCGCGCGGTGTGGGCGGCGCTCCCGGGTGAGAACTGGGCGGACCGCATCGCCGAGGCGGCCGAGGCGACGGTGCGCGGCGGGCGCGGCGTGGTGATCGTGGTCGCCGATGCCCGGGATCTCGACCGGATGGATCGGGCGCTGGCCAAGACGCTCGGCCCCGGCCGCCACGTTGCGCTGAACGCGGCGCTCGGGCCCGCCGAGCGATACCGGCGTTTTCTCGCCGCCAGCCGTCACCAGGTGCCGGTGGTGGTCGGCACGCGGGCCGCCATGTGGGCGCCGGTGGCCAAGCTGGGCCTGGTCGTCATCTGGGACGACGGGGACGACCTGCACGCCGAGCCCCGCTCGCCCTATCCGCATGCCCGCGAGGTGCTGCTGACCCGGGCCCAGCTGGCCGATTGCGCTGCGTTGGTGGCCGGCTTCGCCCGTACGGGGGAAGGGCAGCTCCTGCTCGAAACCGGCTGGGCCCGCGAGATCAGCGCATCCCGCGAGGTGCTCCGCGCCCACGCCCCGGCGATCGCACCCACCGGCGACGACCCGCAGATGGCCCGCGACCCCGGCGCCGCCACCGCCCGCCTGCCCAGCCTGGTGTGGGAGACCGCCCGCCAGGCACTCAAGGCCGGCTCCCCGGTGCTGGTCCAGGTTCCCCGGCGCGGTTATCTGCCGTCGATCGCCTGCAACGACTGCCGCACCCCGGCCCGCTGTCCACAGTGTTCGGGGCCGCTGGCCCTGCACGGCGCCCGCGACGTCCCCACCTGCAACTGGTGTGGCCGCGCGGCCGCCGCCTACTCCTGCCCGACCTGTGGAGGGCGGCGGTTGCGGGCTTCGATCACCGGCGCCCGTCGTACGGCTGAGGAACTGGGCCGAGCCTTCCCGGGCGCAGCCGTACGCACGTCCGGGCGCGACGAGATCCTCGACACGGTCAACTCCGATCCGGCTGTCGTCGTGGCCACGCCGGGGGCCGAGCCGGTGGCCGAGGGCGGCTACGGCGCGGTTCTGCTGCTGGACAGCTGGGCCCTGCTCACCCGCTCCGACCTGCGCGCGGCCGAAGAGACGATGCGCCGCTGGCTCAACGCGGCCGCCCTGGCCAAGCCGGCTCCCGAGGGTGGGCGCGTGGTCGTGGTGGCCGACGGGTCGCTCGCCACGGTGCAGGCGCTGATCCGCTGGGATCCGGGTTGGTTCGCGCTGCGCGAGCTGACCGAGCGGCGCGAGTTGTCGTTCCCGCCGGCCTCGCGGATGGCCAGCCTCACCGGCAAGGCCGAGGCCGTGGCCGAGTTCCTCGACATCGCGCGGCTGCCGGCCGACACCGAGATCCTGGGCCCGGTCCCGGCCGACGACGAGCAGGAACGCATGCTCCTGCGGGTCCCCCGGTCCCAGGCCGCGCCCCTGGCCCGCGCCCTGCACGAGACCGCCGCAGTCCGAAGTGCGAAAAAAGCCCCCTTGACCGTACGCATCGAGATCGACCCCGCCGCCCTCTTCTAGCCACCCGACGCACGCCGACGTCGCCCAGCACACGCCAACTCCGCCCGACACACGCCGACGCCGCACGACCGCACGCCAGCGCCGCACGACCGCACGACGCACCGCGGCCCGACCGCACGCCAGCGCCGCACGACGCACCGCCGCCCGGCGCAGTCGAGGACGACACGGTCTGGCGCGCGTCATCACTCACGACATGCGCAAGTCGGGTCCCGGCCACCGCAGCACGACGCACCGCGGCCCGGCGACCGCCCGGCGGAAACGACGAACGGCGCCCCGCGCGATGCGGGACGCCGTTCGATCAAGCGTGGATCAGGCCGCGGCGTTCTTCAGGTCCTGCGCGCGGTCCGTGCTCTCCCAGCGCAGCTCCGGGATCTCCCGCCCGAAGTGCCCGTAGGCCGCCGTCTGCTGGTAGATCGGCCGCATCAGGTCGAGGTCGTGGATGATCGCGGCCGGCCGGAGGTCGAACACCTCGTTGATGGCCTTCTCGATCCGCTCGACCGGCACATTTTCGGTGCCGAACGTCTCGACGAACAGCGACACCGGGTGCGCCTTGCCGATCGCGTAGGCGACCTGGGTCTCGCAGCGCTCGGCCAGCCCGGCCGCCACGACGTTCTTCGCGACCCAGCGCATCGCGTAGGCCGCCGAGCGGTCCACCTTGGACGGGTCCTTGCCCGAGAACGCGCCGCCGCCGTGGCGCGCGTAACCGCCGTACGTGTCAACAATGATCTTGCGACCGGTGAGGCCGGCGTCGCCCATCGGGCCGCCGATCTCGAAGCGGCCGGTCGGGTTGACCAGCAGGCGGTAGCCCTCGGTGTCGATGCCCAGGCCCTCGAGCTCGGGCGCGATCACGTGCTCGCGGATGTCGGGCGTCAGCAGCGACTCGAGCGAGATGTCGGCCGCGTGCTGCGACGAGACGACCACGGTGTCGAGGCGGACCGGCTTGAGACCGTCGTACTCGATCGTGACCTGGGTCTTGCCGTCGGGCCGCAGGTAGGGGATCGTGCCGTCCTTGCGGGCGGCCGACAGCCGGCGGGCCAGGCGATGGGCCAGCGCGATCGGCAGCGGCATCAGCTCGGGCGTCTCGGAGCAGGCGAAACCGAACATCATGCCCTGGTCGCCGGCGCCCTGGGAGTCGAGCACGTGCTCGCTGTCGCCCTCGCGCAGCTCGAGCGCGCTGTCCACGCCTTGGGCGATGTCGGGCGACTGCGAGCCGATCGAGACGCTGACGCCGCAGGACGCGCCGTCGAAGCCCTTCTTGGACGAGTCGTATCCGATCTTGAGGATCGTCTCGCGCACGATGCTCGGGATGTCGGCGTACGCCTGGGTGGTGACCTCGCCGGCCACGTGCACCTGGCCGGTGGTGATCAGCGTCTCCACCGCGACACGGCTGCGGGGGTCCTGCGCCAGCAGGGCGTCGAGAATGCCGTCGCTGATCTGGTCAGCGATCTTGTCCGGGTGGCCTTCCGTGACCGACTCGGAGGTGAACAGGCGGCGTGCCACGGTGCTCCTCAGATTTGTCGAATACAACGTAACGCGGAAGTGTAGCCACCGCGCCTGACCGGAGTCGCCTGGGTGCTACGCCGTCCCATCGTGCGCGACCTGGCGATCCAGGAGCGTCACGACATGGTCGTAAATCATATCGGCCACGTCGTCTTTGGGGATTTCGGCGGAGGCGGACGTGCTCCCGTCGGCCCCGAGCAGCGTGACCTCATTGTGGTCGGCGCCGAAGACGCGGTCCACTCCCACCTCGTTAACGACGATCAGGTCGGCACGTTTCTTGACCAGCTTGGCCCGTGCGTGCTCGAGCGCGTCGTGGGTCTCGGCCGCGAACGCCACCAGGACCTGCCCGGGCCGCTTGCCCGCGCCCAGTTCGGCGGCGATGTCCGGGTTGGTGACGAGTGCGATCGGTTCGGGGGCGCCCGAGTCTTTCTTCTTGATTTTCTCGCCGGCGACGGTGGCGGGCCGGAAGTCCGCGGGTGCGGCCGACATCACTATGACGTCGGCGTCGACGGCCGCCTTCACGGCCGCGACCCGCAGTTCCTCGGTCGTGCCGACGCGCACGATGTCGACGCCGGCCGGATCGGGCAGGGTGACGTTCGCTGCGATCAACGTCACTCGGGCACCGCGCGCGGCTGCGGCCTTGGCGAGCGCGTACCCCTGCTTGCCGGACGAACGGTTCCCGAGGAAACGCACCGGATCCAGCGGCTCGCGCGTCCCACCCGCGGTCACCACGACATGCCGACCGGCCAGATCAAGATCAAGCCCGCGTTCCCGTACGCGTCGAGCCAGCTCGAAGATCTCGACGGGTTCCGGCAGCCGGCCCTTGCCCGTGTCCTTCCCGGTGAGCCGGCCCACCGCGGGCTCGATCACCACGGCACCGCGCGAGCGCAGGGTGGCCACGTTGGCCTGGGTGGCCGGGTTGTCCCACATCTCGGTGTGCATGGCCGGCGCGTACACGATCGGGCAGGTGGCCGTGAGCAGCGTGTTGGTCAGCAGGTCGTCGGCGATGCCGTGGGCCGCCTTGGCCAGCAGGTCGGCGGTGGCCGGGGCGACCACGACGAGTTCGGCCGCCCGCCCGATCCGCACGTGCGGCACCTCGTGGGCGTCGTCCCAGACCTCGGTCGACACGGGCCGCCCGGACAGCGCGGCCCAGGTCGGTGCGCCCACGAACTGGAGCGCCGACGCGGTCGGCACCACACGCACCTTGTGCCCCGACTCGGTGAACAGGCGCAGCAGCTCACAGGCCTTGTAGGCGGCGATGCCCCCACCCACACCCAACACCACTTCGGTCACCGTGGTCCCACCTTCCGTACGCCGGACGACGCTGACCACGCTAGCCCGGCGCGCACCGAAGCGTCGTGCGGATGCCGGCCCTGTGGACAACTCGGGCGGGCGCGGAAAACGGCCTGTGGACAACCCGCGGCAGCCTCACGATCCGGGTAGGGTCTGGCCCGCCCCCTGGTCGGGCGGGGTAGGCACGTGACGCGACCGAACAGCGAAGACGCAGGCGGACGGCGACGCGGGCGAACGGCGACGCGGGCGGACGGCGACGCGGGCGGACGGCGAAGAAGCGGGCGGGCAGCAAAGATCCCGCGCCCGGAACGGGACGCGGGATCGATGGGTGTCGCGGAGAGTCGGTAACCCGCAATCAGGGGTTGTCGGTCGCCTCGGCCGTCAGCAGGCCGGCGTTGATCTCACGCATGGCGATCGAGAGCGGCTTCTCCTGCGGGGTGGTCTCGACCAGCGGGCCCACATACTCGAGCAGGCCCTCACCGAGCTGGCTGTAGTAGGCGTTGACCTGGCGGGCGCGCTTAGCCGCGAAGATCACCAGCGAGTACTTCGACGAGGTCTTGTCGAGCAGCTCGTCGATCGGCGGGTTGGTGATGCCTTCGGGGTTCGCGATGGTTCCCACAGTTTCTCAAATCCTTAGTGTTCTGGGGCTTGCGCGGGCGTCAGAAATGACGAACCGAGCAATCCTACCAGCTCATCGGCCGCCCGCTCGACGAAGTCGTTGACGACGGTGCGGTCGAACTCCTTCTCGGCCGCCAGTTCCTCGTCGGCGTGGGCCAGGCGACGGCGGATGGTCTCCTCGTCGTCGGTGCCCCGGCCGATCAGGCGGCGCTTGAGTTCCTCGACGCTGGGCGGGGCCAGGAACACCAGCTGGGCGTCGGGCATCGAGGCCCGCACCTGCCGGGCCCCCTGCAGGTCGATCTTCAGGAGCACCGGCCAGCCCTGCGCGATCCAGGCGTCGACCTGGGCTCGCGGAGTGCCGTAGAGGTTGCCGGCGAACTCGGCCCATTCGAGCAGCTGACCGCCGTCGATCAGGCGCTGGAAGTCCGGCCTGCTCACGAAGTGGTAGTGCTCGCCGTTGGTCTCGTAGTCGCGCATCTTCCGGGTCGTCGCCGACACGGAGAGCTTGATCCAAGGCGAGCGCGCCCGGATCAGCTCGATCACGCTGTCCTTGCCGACCCCGGAGGGGCCGGACAGGACGGTGAGGCGGGCTGCCGGGCGCGCGTCGTCATCCATGCTCACAGGCTCATTCAACACGAGCCCATGAGTCAGTTCGCAGCGAACTCCCCCAGGAGGGCCTTACGCTGCTGGTCGCCGAGACCGCGCAGCCGGCGGCTGTCAGCGATCTTGAGCTTCTCCATGATCTGGGTCGCGCGGATCTTGCCGATGCCCGGCAGCGCCTGAAGCACGGCCGAGACCTTCAGCTTGCCGACGACCTCGTCCTCTTCCGCGCGGTCAAGCACAGCGGCGAGGGTGGTCTTGCCGGACTTGAGCTGTTCCTTCAGCTCAGCCCGAGCCTTGCGTACTTCCGCGGCCTTCTCCAGCGCGGCAGCGCGCTGCTCGGGGCTCAGTGACGGGAGCGGCACCAGTTCTCCTCAGGTCCCTATCGCGATGGCGGTAAAAAGCCACCGCTTCTGTGAAACGTGGTGTGCCAGGGAACCAAAGGGGCATGTGGTTCCCGGCGCCGGGAAAACTAGCGGTCAACGGCGGTTTCGGCAACGTGGGGGTACCCCCGACCCGGGTGTCCGGCGGCCTGATAAGCAGGCGCGTTTCACCCGAGAGCGGTCTCACACTCGGCCGTGGCACGCTCCGCGGCGGCCCGCAATCCGGCCACGCCGGGTCCCGCCGCGAGAACTTCGCGTGAGTACGACGGCAGCACGGTGCGCAGGCTTTTTCCGAAGACGGACCGCAGGTCGGAGGGGGTCGCACCCTGCGCGCCGAGCCCCGGCGCGAGCAGCGGACCGTTCACACGGGACAGATCGTGGCCGGTGTCGCCGATGGTCGCTCCGATTACCAGCCCGAAGCTTCCGAGCGGCTCCGCACCTGCGTTGAGCTGGGAAATCTCGTCGATCACGGTTTGCGCCACGGTCCTTTTGTCCGATGCGACGGCATGCTGGACGGAGGGTCCCTCCGGATTGGACGTGAGGCCCAGGACGAAGACGCCGCCGCCGTGAGCCGCCGTGACGTCGAATGCCGGCTGCAACGAGCCCACGCCGAGGTAGGGACTCACAGTAATCGCGTCGGCACACAGAGAACTCGCCGGATCGAGATACGCGCTCGCATAGGCGGCCATCGTCGAGCCGATGTCGCCGCGCTTCACGTCCAGCAGGACCAGCGCTCCGGCCTCGCGGGACTGTCGGATAGTTGACTCAAGAATTCCGATGCCACGTGACCCAAATCTCTCGAAAAACGCGGACTGAGGCTTCAGCACGGCCACCCGATCGGCCAGGGCGTCGACCACCGTACGGGCGAAACGTTCCAGGCCGGCGACGTCGTCCGAGAGGCCCCACCTGGTCAGCAGGGCGGCGTGCGGATCGATGCCGACACAGAGCCGGCCCCGCTTGTCCATGGCCTCCGCGAGGCGCTTGCCGAAGGTCTCCACAGCGGGCTCCCAATCTCTTCGGTCGGTCAAGTAGTCAGTCAGGTTGCCGCCACCGCGGCCGCGATCCCCGAGGCGATCAGAGCGACATCCTCGGGAGTCGTGACATACGGGGGCATGGTGTAGATCAGGTCGCGGAACGGGCGCAGCCACACGCCCGCTCCGACGGCGGCCGCGGTGGCCGCCGCCATGTCGACGGGATGGTCCAGCTGGACGACCCCGATCGCGCCCAGGACCCGCACGTCGGCGACTCCGGGACGGTCGCGTAGGGGCTCGAGCCCGGCCCGGAGACCGCTTTCGATCACCCGTACGCGGGACGCCCAGTCACCCGAACGCAGCAGGCCCAACGACGCGTTGGCCACGGCGCAGGCCAGTGGATTGCCCATGAAGGTGGGCCCGTGTGCGAGCCCGCCACCGTCCCCGGCCGAGATCGCCGCCGCCACCTCGGGCGTGCACAACGTCGCCGCCAGGGTCAGGTAGCCACCGGTGAGCGCCTTGCCCACGCACATGATGTCGGGTGTCACGCCCGCGAGATCGGCCGCGAACAGGGAACCCGTACGCCCGAAGCCCGTTGCGATCTCGTCGAAGATCAGGAAGATGCCGTGCGCCGCCGTCACGTCGCGCAGCACGCGCAGATAGCCCGGGTCGTGGAACCGCATCCCCCCGGCCCCCTGCACGACCGGCTCGACGATCACGGCCGCGATCTCGTCGGCATGCCGCGTCACCAGATCAACGAGCTGATCGGCGTACGCCTGATCAAAAACCGGAGGCGGCGAGGGAGCGAAGATCTGAGCCGGCAGCACTCCGGTCCACAGCGAGTGCATCCCGCCGACCGGATCGCACACGCTCATCGGGTGGAACGTGTCGCCGTGGTAGCCACCGCGCCAGGTGGCCAGCTTGCGCCGCCCAGGCCGGCCGAGGGCGAGCTGGGCCTGCAGCGCCATCTTGATCGCCACCTCGACCCCGACCGAGCCCGAGTCGCACAGGAAGACGTGCTCGAGCCCGTCCGGCGCCAGCTCGACCAGCGTGGTGGCGAGCCGGATGGCCGGTTCGTGGGTGAGCCCGCCGAACATCACGTGGCTCATCCGCTGCGACTGCTCGACCAGCGCCGCGTCGAGCACCGGGTGCCGGTAACCGTGGATGGCCGACCACCAGGACGACATCCCGTCGACCACGTCACGACCGTCCGAGAGACGCAGCCGTACGCCCTGCGCGCTCTCGACCAGATAGGGCTCACTGCGTCCGGGCATCGGCCCGTACGGGTGCCAGACGTGCGCCCGGTCGAGAGCGAGCAGATCGTTCACCGGGCCCGGGCCGCCGCCCGTACGAGGGACGGCCCTTTGTAGATGAAACCGCTGTAGAGCTGGACGAGCGTGGCGCCCGCGTCGAACAGCCGGGCAGCGTCGTCGGCGCACATCACCCCGCCGACCCCGATGATCGGCAGCCGGCCGTCGGTCTCGGTGTGGACGAAATGGACGACCTTGCGGGCCTTCTCGGTCAGCGGCGCCCCGGAGAGCCCGCCCGCCTCGGTCGCCCGGGGCTGGTCGGCCGCGGCCAGGCCGTCGCGTGCGAGGGTCGTGTTGGTCGCGATCACCCCGGCCGCGCCGTGGCTGAGGCAGACCTCGAGCAGTTCGGCGATCGCCGGTTCACTCAGATCGGGGGCGATTTTCACCAGGACGGGGGTCTCCCCGCGCAGTGCGCCGAGCAGGTCGGCGATCGAGTCCTTGTCCTGCAGCGTCCGCAGCCCGGGCGTGTTGGGCGACGAGACGTTGACCGCGATGTAGTCCGCGTACGGGTGCAGCAGCCGGTACGACGTCAGATAGTCCTCGACCGCGTCCGCGAGTGGGGTGACCTTGGACTTGCCGAGCGAGACGCCCAGCGGCACCCCGATGGGCCCGAGCGCCTTCAACCGGTCGGCGAGCGCGGCCGCACCGGCGTTGTTGAAGCCCATCCGGTTGATGATCGCTTCGCTGTCGCGCAGCCGGAACAGCCGCGGCCGGTCGTTGCCGGGCTGCGCCTGGGCGGTGACCGTGCCGACCTCGACGAAGCCGAACCCGAGGGCGGGCCAGGCCGGCAGCGCGACGCCGTTCTTGTCCATGCCCGCGGCCAGGCCGACCGGGTTGGGGAACCGGACGCCGAACGCCTCGACCGGCCGGTTCGTCGCGTATCGGGCACGCATCGCCGCCCGTACGGGAGAAGGCAGTGAAGCCAGCCGCCCGAGGGTGAACTCGTGCGCCTTCTCGGCGTCGCCGCCGCCCACCCGGAACAGGACCGGACGGACGGCGGACTCGAACAAGGTCACTTCGTGCCCCGCAGTGCGGCGTGCAGGTCCTGCAGCGGCCGTACGGTCATGTCGCCGCGCCGCAGCGCCTCGATGCCCATGACCGCCGCCGACGCGCCCGGCACGGTGGTGATGCTCGGGATGTCGGCGGTGACGGCCGCGCTGCGGATCTCGTAGCCGTCGGAGCGGGCGCTGGCCCCCGAGCCCTGCGGCGTGTTGATGATCATCGCGATCTCGCCGGCCAGGATGAGCTCGACCGCGTTCTTGCCGGGGCTCTCGTAGTGCTTGGGCACGACCTCGCAGGCGACGCCGTAGCGGCGCAGCACCTCGCCGGTGCCGGCCGTGGTGACGATCGTGAAGCCGAGGTCGGCCAGCCGCTTGATCGGGAAGACCATGGCCCGCTTGTCCCGGTTGGCGACCGAGACGAAGACCTTGCCCGAGGTCGGCAGCGACCCGTACGCGGCCGCCTGCGACTTGGCGAACGCCTGCCCGAAGCCGGCGTCGATGCCCATCACCTCGCCGGTCGACTTCATCTCGGGGCCGAGCAGGCTGTCCACGCCCTGACCGGCCGGGGTGCGGAACCGCTTGAACGGCAGCACCGCCTCCTTGATCGCGATCGGCGCGCCCTCGGGCGTGGTGCCGCCGTCGCCCTCGGGCAGCAGCAGGCCCTCGGTCCGCAGCTCGGCGATGGTGGCACCGAGCATGATGCGGGCGGCCGCCTTGGCCAGCGGAACGGCCGTCGCCTTGGAGACGAACGGGACGGTCCGTGAGGCCCGCGGGTTGGCCTCGAGCACGTAGAGCGTGTCGTCCTTGAGGGCGTACTGCACGTTGAGCAGGCCGCGCACCCCGACACCGCGGGCGATCGCCTCGGTGTAGCGGCGGACCTCGGCCAGGTGCGAGCCGGCCAGGGTGATCGGCGGCAGCGAGCAGGACGAGTCGCCGGAGTGGATGCCGGCCTCCTCGATGTGCTCCATCACGCCGCCGAGGTAGACCTCGCCGGTCTCGTCGCACAGCGCGTCGACGTCGATCTCGACCGCGTCGTCCAGGAACCGGTCGACCAGCACCGGGTGGTCGGGCGAGATCTCGGTGGCCCGCTCGATGTAGCCCTTGAGCGTCGGCTCGTCGTAGACGATCTCCATGCCGCGGCCGCCGAGCACGTAGGACGGGCGGACCAGCACCGGGTAGCCGATCGTGTCGGCGATCGCCTTGGCCTCGTCGAAGCTGGTGGCGGTGCCGTGGTCGGGCGAGCGCAGGCCGGCCTTGTGCAGCACCGCGCCGAAGAGGCCGCGGTCTTCGGCCAGGTCGATCGACTCGGGCGAGGTGCCGACGATCGGGACGCCGGCCGCCTTGAGCCGGTTGGCCAGGCCGAGCGGGGTCTGACCGCCGAGCTGCACGATCACGCCGACCACACCGGGGCCGCCGGCCGCCTTGCCGCTGGAGTCTTCGGAGTGGAAGACCTCGAAGACGTCTTCGAAGGTGAGCGGCTCGAAGTAGAGCCGGTCGGCCGTGTCGTAGTCGGTCGACACCGTCTCGGGGTTGCAGTTGACCATGACGGTCTCGAAGTCGACCTCGCGAAGCGCCATGACCGCGTGCACACACGAGTAGTCGAACTCGATGCCCTGGCCGATCCGGTTCGGGCCCGAGCCGAGGATCAGCACCTTGGGCCGGTCGGACGGGGCGACCTCGGTCTCCTCGTCGTAGGTCGAGTAGTGGTACGGCGTGTTCGCCTCGAACTCGGCCGCGCACGTGTCGACGGTCTTGTAGACCGGCCGGATGGCGAGCCGGTGCCGCAGCGAGCGCACCCCGTCCTCGCCCGCGAACTCGGGGCGCAGGGCCGCGAGCTGCTTGTCCGAGAAGCCCGAGCGCTTGGCCCGGCGCAGCAGATCGGCGTCGAGCACCGGCGCGTCGACGATCTCGGTGCGCAGGTCGACCAGCGCCTTGATCTCGTCGAGGAACCAGGGGTCGATCCGGCCGCTGGCCTCGTGCACCTGCTCGACCGTGGCGCCCAGCCGCAGCGCGCGCTCAACGGTATAGAGGCGGCCGTCGTGCGGCGTACGCAGAGCCGACAGAACGTCGTCGAGAGAACCATCGGGATCGGCGCGGGTCCAGAAGCCCGCGGCCGACGTCTCCATCGAGCGCATCGCCTTGTTGAGCGCCTCGGCGAAGTTGCGGCCCAGCGACATCGCCTCGCCGACCGACTTCATCGTGGTGGTCAGTTCGGGGTCGGCCCCGGGGAACTTCTCGAACGCGAACCGCGGGATCTTCACGACCACGTAGTCGAGCGCGGGCTCGAAGGCGGCCGGCGTCTTCAGCGTGATGTCGTTGGGGATCTCGTCGAGCGTGTAGCCGATGGCCAGCTTGGCCGCGATCTTGGCGATCGGGAAGCCGGTCGCCTTCGAGGCCAGCGCACTGCTTCGCGAGACGCGCGGGTTCATCTCGATGACGACCAGCCGGCCGTTGTCCGGGTTGATCGCGAACTGGATGTTGCAGCCACCGGTGTCCACGCCGACCTCGCGCAGCACGGCGATGCCGAGGTCACGCAGGTTCTGGTACTCCCGGTCGGTCAGCGTCATGGCCGGGGCCACAGTGACCGAGTCGCCGGTGTGCACGCCCATCGGGTCGACGTTCTCGATCGAGCAGACGACCACGACGTTGTCGTGCTTGTCGCGCATCAGCTCGAGCTCGTACTCCTTCCAGCCGAGCACGCTCTCCTCGATGAGCACCTCGTGCACCGGGGAGGCGGCCAGGCCGGAGCCGGCGATCCGGTTGAGGTCCTCGTCGGTGTGCGCCATGCCCGAGCCGAGGCCACCCATGGTGAACGACGGGCGGATGACGACCGGCAGGCCCAGCTCCTCGACAGTGGCGCGGACCTCGTCCATCGAGTGACACACGCGCGAGCGCGGGGTCTCGCCGCCCGCCTTGGCCACGATCTCCTTGAACAACTGGCGGTCCTCGCCACGGCGGATCGCGTCGACGTCGGCGCCGATCAGCTCGACGCCGTACTTCTCCAGGACGCCGCTCTCGTGCAGCGCGATCGCGGTGTTCAGTGCGGTCTGGCCGCCGAGCGTGGGCAGGATCGCGTCGGGGCGTTCCTTGGCGATGACCAGCTCGACGAACTCCGGGGTGATCGGCTCGACGTAGGTGGCGTCGGCGTACTCGGGGTCGGTCATGATCGTGGCCGGGTTCGAGTTGACCAGCGAGACGCGGATGCCCTCGGCCCGCAGCACCCGGCACGCCTGGGTGCCGGAGTAGTCGAACTCGCAGGCCTGGCCGATGACGATCGGGCCCGAGCCGATCACCATCACGTGTTTCAAGTCGGAGCGCTTCGGCATGATCAGGCCTTCCGTTCCACGAGCTCGACGAACCTGTCGAAGAGGTAGTCGGCGTCGTGCGGGCCCGCCGCGGCCTCGGGGTGGTACTGGACGGTGAACGCGGGCACCTCGAGCCCGCGCAGGCCCTCGACCACGTTGTCGTTGAGGCAGACGTGCGAGACCTCGACGCCGCCGAACTCGGTGTCGATCACCTGGTCGAGCGGCGCGTCGACCGCGAAGCCGTGGTTGTGACTGGTCACCTCGACCTTGCCGGTGGTCTTGTCGAGCACCGGCTGGTTGATGCCGCGGTGGCCGTAGCCGAGCTTGTAGGTGCCGAAGCCGAGCGCCCGGCCCAGGATCTGACTGCCGAAGCAGATGCCGAACAGCGGCGTGCGGCGGCGCATGACCTCCTGCGCCAGTGCGACCGGGCCGTCCGCGGTCGCCGGGTCGCCCGGGCCGGGCGAGAAGAAGACCGCGTCGGGCGAGACCGACAGCAGGTCGTCGATCGACGACGACGCCGGGAAGATGTGCGTGGTCACGCCGCGCGCGGCGAGCCGCTGCGAGACGTTCCGCTTGATGCCCAGGTCGAGCGCGGCGACGGTGTAGCGGTGCTCGCCGACGGCGTCGACCGTGTAGCGGGACCCGGTGGTCACCTCGGCCGACAGGTCGGCGCCGGTCATCTGCGGTGCCGCCTGGACACGCGAGAGGAGCGACTGCGGGTCGAGGTCGACCGATGAGATGCCGACCCGCATCGCGCCGCGCGAGCGGAGGTGCCGGGTCAGGGCCCGGGTGTCGATGCCGCTGATCCCGACGACGCCCTCGGCCGCGAGCCGCTCGCCGAGATCACCGGTCGAGCGCCAGTTCGAGGGGCGACGAGCCGGGTCCCGTACGACATAGCCGGCCACCCAGATCCGGTCGGACTCGTCGTCCTCGCCGTTGACCCCGGTGTTGCCGATCTGCGGCGCCGTCTGCACCACGACCTGGCGGTGGTAGGACGGGTCGGTCAGCGTCTCCTGATACCCGGTCATGCCGGTGGTGAAAACGGCCTCGCCGAACGTCTCGCCCAGCGCGCCGTAGGCCTCACCGACGAACGTGCGTCCGTCCTCGAGGACCAAAAGAGCTTTGCTCATTACTTAACAGCCTTCCCGTCCAGGACCGTCGGCTCTCCCCGGAGGAAGGTCGCGACGATGCGACCCGGCAGGGTGGTGCCCGCGTACGGTGTGTTGCGGCTGCGGCTGCGGCTCGCCAGCTCGGACGGGTCGACGACCCGCCGGGCGGACGGGTCCACCAGCGTGAGGTTGGCCGGGCTCCCGACGCTCAGGTCGGTGCCGTGGCCGGTCAGGCCCGCGATCCGCGCGGGCGTCCGGGACATGCGCTCGGCGATCAGGTCCCAGCGCTCCCCCAGCACGGACAGCACGACCGGCAGGGCGGTCTCCAGGCCGACCATGCCGGGCCGCGCGTACGCCCACTCGCACTCCTTGTCCTCCACGGCGTGCGGGGCGTGGTCGGTCGCGACGATGTCGATCACGCCTTCGACCAGCGCCTCGCGAAGGGCGTGCACGTCCGACGCCGTACGCAACGGGGGGTTGACCTTGTAAACCGGATCGTAGGACGCGGCCAGCTCGTCGGTCAGCAGAAGGTGGTGCGGTGTGACCTCGGCCGTAACCCGGACCCCACGCGCCTTGGCCTGCCGCAGTACCTCGACCGACCCGGCGGTGGAGACGTGGCAGACGTGCAGGCGGCTGCCCACGTGCTCGGCCAGCAGCACGTCGCGGGCGATGATCGCCTCTTCGGCCACGGCCGGCCAGCCGGTCAGCCCGAGCCGGGTGCTGACCTCGCCCTCGTGCATCTGGGCGCCCTCGGTGAGCCGGGGCTCCTCGGCGTGCTGGGCGATGATGCCGTCGAACGCCTTCACGTATTCCAGCGCGCGGCGCATCAGGCGGGGGTCGGCCACGCAGTGACCGTCGTCCGAGAAGATCCGGACGCCCGCGGCCGAGGTCGCCATCGCGCCCAGCTCGGCCAGCTGCTGACCGGCCAGGCCGACGGTGACGGCGCCGATCGGCTGCACGTCGACCAGCCCGGCCTCGCGGCCCAGGCGCCAGACCTGCTCGACCACACCCGCGGTGTCGGCCACCGGGGACGTGTTGGCCATCGCGAAGACCGCGGTGTAACCGCCCAGCGCGGCCGCCCGGGAGCCGGTCTCGACCGTCTCGGCGTCCTCACGGCCGGGCTCGCGCAGGTGGGTGTGCAGGTCGACCAGGCCGGGGAGCGCCACGAGCCCCTCGGCGTCGATGACCTGGTCGGCTGTCGCGCCGCCGGCGATGACGCCGTCGCGCAGAACCAGATCGGAGGGAGGCGCCCCCAGCACCGAGACACCACGAAGCAGATATGAGGTCATGCCTTGCCCCCAAGCAGCAGATAAAGGACGGCCATCCGGGCGCTGACGCCGTTGGCGACCTGTTCGACGATCGTGGAACGCGACGAGTCCGCCACCTCGGGCGTGATCTCCATGCCGCGGTTCATCGGGCCGGGATGCATGACGATCGCGTGCTCCGGCAGCTTGCGCATGCGCGCGAGGTCGAGACCGTAGCGGCGGCTGTACTCCCGGGCGGACGGGAAGTACGAGTCCTGCATGCGCTCGGTCTGCACCCGCAGCATCATGACGACGTCCATATCGGGCAGGACGCTATCGAGGTCGTACGACACTTTTGTCGACGGTGAGAGCGCGGCCGACACGTCGAGCGGGATCAGCGTCGGCGGCCCGACCAGCGTGACCTGCGCACCCAACGTCGTGAGCAGCAGGACGTTGGAGCGGGCGACCCGGCTGTGCAGCACGTCCCCCACGATCGCGACCCGCAGGCCGTCGAGCCGGCCGAGCCGCGACCGCATCGTGTACGCGTCGAGCAGAGCCTGCGTCGGGTGCTCGTGGGTGCCGTCGCCGGCGTTGACCACCGAGCCGTCGACCCACGCGGCCAGCCGGTGCGGCGCGCCCGAGGCAGGGTGCCGGATCACGACCGCGTCGGCGCCCATCGCCTGCAGCGTGAGCGCGGTGTCCTTGAGGCTCTCACCCTTCGAGACGCTGGAACCCTTGGCCGAGAAGTTGATGACGTCGGCCGACAGCCGCTTGGCCGCCGCCTCGAACGAGATGCGGGTGCGGGTCGAGTCTTCGTAGAAGAGGTTGACCACCGTGCGGCCGCGCAGCGTCGGCAGCTTCTTCACCTCACGCCCGGCCAGCGCCGCCATCTCGGCCGCGGTGTCCAGGATCAGGGTGGCGGTGGGCGCGTCCAGGTCGGCGGCCGAGCGCAGATGCTTGATCACTTGTCACCCCCGGTCAGTTTGACCTCGTCGAGGCCGTCGATCTCGGTCAGCGAGACCCGGACGCTCTCGTCGAGCGAGGTCGGGATGTTCTTGCCCACGTAGTCGGCGCGGATCGGCAGCTCGCGGTGGCCGCGGTCGACCAGCACCGCGAGCTGCACCGAACTGGGCCGGCCCTCGTCCTTCAGAGCGTCGAGCGCGGCCCGGACCGTACGGCCGGAAAAAAGAACGTCGTCGACCAGGACGACCCGGCGCCCGTCGATGCCGTCGCCCGGCAACTCGGTCTTGCCGAGCGCGCGGGTGGCGTGCAGGCGCAGGTCGTCGCGGTAGAGGGTGATGTCGAGCGAGCCGACCGGCACGTCGATGCCCTCGAAGGCATGAATGCGGGCGGCCAGCCGCTGGGCCAGCGGCACTCCGCGGGTGGGAATCCCGAGCAGCACGGTGCCGGTGGCGCCCGAGGTCTTTTCGAGAATCTGATGAGCGATGCGGTCGACGACCCGATGCAGGTCGGACTCGCTCAGAATGATCTTGCTGGGCGCGTCGGCGCGTGGCGATGCCACGGCGGACCTCCTTCCCCGCCTCACGGGACGGGTCGTTAAAGGACGTCAGTGGGACAACCCCCGGGAGGGGCCGCCCCTATGGCTGACGCTACGTTACCAGTGGTCGCGGCGTTGACCATGGTGACGTGCCTGACGCGGACGAATCCGGCAAGTCGTACCGACGGGCGCGACTCATCGGTAACCGACACTTGACCAGGGGTCGCAAACTCCGTACCGTCACGCTGCGTAGCGATCGCGGAGGGGAACCCCCTCCGGGCCAGCACAGTGGGAGTGTTCCGAATGCCGTCTGAGTACGCCAAGTCGCTGGGCGCACGTCTGCGCTCCATCCGACAGCAGCAGGGCCTGTCCCTGCAGGGTGTGGAAGAGAAGTCGAACGGCCGATGGAAGGCCGTAGTGGTGGGCTCGTACGAGCGCGGCGACCGTGCCGTCACCGTCTCGCGCCTCGCCGAGCTGGCCGACTTCTACCGGGTGCCCGTCTCGGAACTGCTGCCCGACGGCAGCGGCGTCCGCCTCGAGGCCACCAACAAGATCGTGTTGGACCTCGAGAAGCTCTACGACACCACCGGCGAGGACCTCGCCTACGTCGCCCGTTACGCCCGCGCCATCCAGCAGCAGCGTGGCGACTACAACGGCCGTGTCCTCTCCATCCGAGCCGACGACCTGCGCGCGCTGGCCATCGTCTACGACATCTCGCCGTCCGGCCTGATCGAGCGCCTGACCGAGCAGGGTGTCCTGGTCGCCGACCCGCGCGCCTTCTTCGCCAGCTAAGTTCCACCACAACGCCGGCCCCCAAGAAACCGGCCACATCCCCCATCCTCGACCACGCCGAATCCACCTCGGCGCGAGTCCTGATTCCGAAAAGCCCGCGCTCTGTTCGCGGGCTTTTTCGTTTCCCGTACGAGTCGTGACTCCCCCGCTCGCGGCTCTCAGCCGGCCTGAGTGCAACACCGGGCTGTAACGCCTGGCTTTCCGCCCCGACGGCCGACATCACTGATCGTGGCGCTCTCGTCGCCCAAGATCGCCACGGCCGCCGGAATTTGCGCGATCCGTGATCCCCGATCAGCAATGCGTCGACAAATTCGCACCAACCTGACCAGCCAGGTTCAGTGATGCCAGGGCAACTCCCGCGGCGGCGACGGCACCCGACCGGCGACGACATCGGCGAGCAGTTCCGCCAGCCGATACGGAAAGACGGTCTCCTCCGTGGTCGCGAGCTCGTCCGCCGACCACCATCGGAACCCGCCGTAGTGCCCCCGCTCGAACTCGGTCAACCCGCTGACATCCACCTCGTGCGAGTCGACGCGCAGCAGATAGAAGTCGTCGCGGAACAGCCCGTTGGCAAAGCCGAGATCGGCCCGCCCGGTCGTGAACGCGACCGCCCGCAACTGCCGGCCCCGCACGCGCAGCCCGGCCTCTTCCCACAGCTCACGGGCCGCCGCCATCCGCAAGGGTTCCCACCACTTGACGCCCCCGCCCGGCGTGAACCAGGCGTGACCCCCCTCGGACAACAGCGCCGATCGGATCAGCAACATCCGATCCGACGAGTCGACAAGAATCACCCGGGCGGATCGGCGGGCATAGCGCGGCATACCACGATTCTGCCGATCGCCGCCGATATCCACAGTCCCGCCCTGTCCACAGTCCTGGCCCGGCCGGCCTCCCAAGATCCGCCCGCTCGTTCACACTGGTGCGGGACGGGGGCCCCCGGGAGGGTGGGCTCCGGCCCGTGATCCGGATTGCGGCAGAGCACAGCCGGTGACGGTGTGTGGAACGAGACCGTTTCTGTGTGGTCGGGCATCGGGCGGGCGCCGCGTAAACGGGTGGACCCGGCTGACAGGCTGAGGGCATGTCGATCGAAGTTCGGGCGCTTGCCGAGAGTGATGTCGCCGCCGTTGTCGAGTTCTCGCTCCGGGCCTGGGCCCCGGTCTTCGCCTCGTTCGAAGAGGTGCTCGGGCGCCGCGTGTTCGAGCGCGTCTATCCCGACTGGTCCCGGATTCAGGCCGACGCGGTCGCGCAGACGTGTCGCGAGTTGACCGAAACCACATGGGTCGCCGTCGAAAACGGTCAGCCGGTCGGCTTCGTCGCGGTCGCCCATCACCGGGACGGCGCGTCCGAACCGAACAGCGCCGAGATCGAGATGATCGCCGTCGATCCGGCCGCTCAGCGCCGGGGCATCGCCCGGGTTCTGATCGAGTTCGCGCTCGAGCACATGCGCGCGGCCGGCTTCGCGCTGGCCTCGGTCTCCACCGGCGGCGATCCCGGTCACGCCCCGGCCCGGGCCGCCTACGAGCAGGCCGGCTTCACCGCGTTCCCGCTGGTTCGCTACTACCAGGCGCTCTAGACGACAAAAGGCTCCGACCGTGTGCGGTCGGAGCCTTTGAAAAAGCTACCGGGTGGCGAACTCGGCGATCCGGCCGAGGATGCCGTTGAGGAAGCGCGGGCTGTCGTCGGTCGACATCTGCTTGGCCAGCTCGACCGCCTCGGTGATCGCGACCGGGTCGTCGATCTCGGAGACGTAGAGCAGCTCGTAGACAGCGATGCGGGCCAGGTTGCGGTCGATCACCGGCATGCGGTCGATCGTCCAGCCCTCGGCGTAGCTGGCGATCAGCTCGTCGATGCGGTCGAGATGCTCGGCCACGCCCTCGACCAGGCTGATCGCGTAGGCCAGGTGGTCGGGGTGCGGCTTGGCGATCCGCTCGAGGTAGGTCGCCAGCACCTGCCGTGGCGGCAGGTCGCGCAGGTCGGCCTCGTAGAGCACGTCGAGGGCCCGCTTGCGCGCCTTGCGGCGCGCCGGCATCTGCGTCTTGGGACCTTCCGCCATTTCAGGAACGACCGAGGTAACGGCCGTCGCGGGTGTCGACCTTGATCTTCTCGCCGGTGCCGATGAACAGCGGCACGTTGACCGTGGCGCCGGTCTCGACCGTGGCCGGCTTGGTGCCGCCGGTCGAGCGGTCGCCCTGCAGGCCGGGCTCGGTGTAGGTGACCTCGAGGAAGACGCTGGTCGGGAGCTCGACGTAGAGCGGGACGCCCTCATGCTGCGCGACCGTGACCTCGGCCTCGGGGAGCAGGTAGTTGGCGTTCTCGCCGACCGTGCCGCCCTGGACCGGGATCTGCTCGAAGGTGTCCATGTCCATGAAGACGAAGTCTTCGCCGTCCTTGTAGAGGTACTGCATCGTGCGCTTGTCGACCGTCGCGGTCTCGACCTTGGTGCCCGCGTTGAAGGTCTTGTCGACGACCTTGCCGGAGAGCACGTTCTTGAGCGTGGTGCGCACGAACGCCCCGCCCTTACCCGGCTTGACGTGCTGGAACTCGACGACCGACCAGAGGCCGCCGTCGAGGTTGAGCACCAGGCCGTTCTTGAGGTCGTTCGTGGAAGCCATGTCCTGCCCTGCTGTTGGAATTCGATCGGTGACCGACCGAGTTTACCGATGTCGCGGCCTAAGCGGCGAATCGGGCCAGGTGCTCCAGCGCCAGCCGGTACCCGTCGGTTCCCAGCCCGGCGATGACACCGGTGGCGACGGCCGAGATGACCGAATGGTGCCGGAATTCCTCCCGGGTGTGGATGTTGGAGATGTGCACCTCGACCAGCCGGCCGCTCAATTGCGCCGCGGCGTCCCGGATCGCGATGTTGTAGTGACTCCAGGCGGCCGGGTTGAGCACGACGTCGGCGCCCTCGTCGGCGGCCTGATGCAGCCAGGCGATCATCTCGTGCTCGGCGTCGGTCTGCCGGACCTCGACCCGTACGCCGAGACGCTCGCCCGTGGTGAGGCACAGGTCGACCAGGTCGGCGTGGGTGGTGGAGCCGTAGACGGACGGCTCGCGGGTGCCCAGGCGGCCCAGGTTCGGCCCGTTCAGCACGTAGATCATCGGGCCACCTCCGCGTACGCCCGGGCCAGCAGCTCTTCGGACGGGCCGCTCAGGATGCCCGGCTTGGCGAGCCCGTCGAGCACTACGAACCGCAGGGTGGCGGCCCGGGCCTTCTTGTCGACCCGCATCGCGCTGAGCAGTTCGGGCCAGGCGTCGGCGGAATAGGAAACCGGCAGGCCGACACTCTCGAGAACGGCCCGGTGCTGGGAAGCAACATCGAAGGAAAGACGGCCGGAGAGATGGCCCAGCGCGCCGGCGAAGATCATCCCGACCGAGACGGCGTGGCCGTGCTTCCAGGTGTATTTCTCGCGCTTCTCGATCGCGTGGCCCAGCGTGTGCCCGTAGTTGAGGATCTCGCGCAGCCCCGACTCCTTGAGGTCGACGCTGACCACCTCGGCCTTGACCCGGATCGCCCGTTCGACCAGCTCACGCAGCACAGCGGAGTCGGTGTAGCTCTCCGCCAGCTCGAGGATCCGCGGGTCGGCGATGAACCCGCACTTGATCACCTCGGCCAGGCCGGCCAGCAGGTCGTCGGCGGGCAGGGTGTCCAGTGCATCGAGGTCGCAGAGCACACCGGCCGGCGGGTGGAACGCGCCCACCAGGTTTTTGCCGGCGGCGATGTTCACGCCGGTCTTGCCGCCGACCGAGGCGTCGACCATGCCGAGCAGTGACGTCGACACCGGCACCCAGCGCACCCCGCGCAGCCAGCTCGCCGCCACGTAACCGGCCAGGTCGGTGACCGCGCCGCCGCCGACCCCGACGATCACATCCGTACGGGTGAAATTGCGCTCGCCCAGCCTGTCCCAGCACATGGCGGCGACATCGACCGTCTTGCCGGCCTCGGCGTCGGGCACCTCGATGAGCACCGCGGGAATGCCGGCCGCGGCGGCGATCATCTCGGCCCGGGCGCGCAGCGGCGCGGAGAAGAGCACGGCGACCTGGGCCGCCCCCTCGATCAATGCGGGCAGGTCGCCGGCGAGGTCCCGTCCGACCAGGACGTCGTAGGGGCGGTCACCGGCCACGGATATACGTGTCACCACAGCGGCCACCCTACGTACGGGAAATGGGGTTATATCTTTCTACCCCCAGACGGGTTACAAAGACGTCATGCCAAAAATCAACGTGTACCTGCCCGACGATCTGGCCGATTCCGTACGCGAGGCCGGACTGCCCGTCTCGGCCATCTGTCAGCGTGCTCTGGAGCAGTCAGTGCAGCGGGTCGCAGCGATCCGGGCCACCCTCCTCGATGACCTCGAGCCCGGCGACCTGACCAAACGTCTGCCGAACTTCACCGCGCGCCTGATCGCCGTGATCGGTTTGGCCGCCGAGCGGGCGGAAGGTGTCGTGACGACCGGTGACCTGCTGCACGGCATCCTCGCCGAGGGCGACAACCTCGCCCTGCAGATTCTCACCGCCATGGACATCGCGCCGTCCTCGCTCACCGCGCCGACCACCAGCGAGCCGGGACGTACCGACGACGGCCTCCGGTTCAGCGCGCCCGCGGCGATCGCGCTGGAGTCGGCCGTCGGCGAGTCGATCGGTCTCGGGCACAACTACGTGGGCTGCGAGCACCTGCTGGTCGCGCTGGCGGGCGAGGCCGACGGCGCCGCGGGCCGCCTGCTGCGCGAACGAGGCGCCGACGCCAAGGCGACCCGGCGCGCGGTGGCCGTAGCCATTGCCGGCTACGCCCACCTGCGCACGAACCTGAGCCGCCAAGCACCCCAACCGGGCACGCCCGCGCTGACCGGGGTGCTCACCGCCGTACGGGCGGAACTTGCGCCTTTGATCTCACGAATCGAGCAACTGGAAGCGCGGACCAGCTGACCCGAACGCCGAGCATCTCGGAAGCAGGTCAGCTGACCCGGCCGGCGTCGGCGGGCAACGTCATGGACAGCACGATCTTGCCGCGGGTGTGCCGGTCGCCCAGCTCGCGGTAGGCGTCCCGCACGGCGTCGAGCGGATAGACGGCCGCGACCGGCAGCACGATCCGGCCCCAGGCCACCTCGCCGGCCACGAAACCCAGGATCTCGGCGTCGCTGGCCGTCGAGCTGCCCTCGGCCTTGGCCCCCGCCTTGGCGGCGGCCGCGTAGTCGATGATCGTGTTCACCCGGGCCGGGTCGACCCCCAGATCAACGGCAAGATCAACATAGCCGTTCCCGTACGTGTCCAGGAACGCGTCGATGCCCGACGGCGCGGCCTGGCGCAACCGGTCGGCCAGCCGGTCGCCGTACGGGACCGGGGTGACGCCCACACTCCGCAACCAGCTCGCGTTGGCGTCGCTCGCGATACCGATCACGTGCGCGCCGGTGTTCCGGGCCAGCTGGACGGTCAGCGCGCCCACACCGCCGGCCGCACCGCTGACGACGACGGTCTCGCCCTCCTTGGGCTGCACGGCCCGGACCGACGCGTACGCGGTGACGCCCGCGACGAACAGGCCACCGGCCCGGATCCAGTCGAGGGCCAGAGGCTTGCGCACGAGATGCCCGGCCGGGACGACCACGTAGTCGGCATGCGACGACCGCCAGTCGGACCATCCGAGCACCTCGTCGCCGATCGCGAACTCGGTGACCGACGCGCCGGTTTCGACCACCCGGCCGGCGAAGTCGCTGCCCTGACCGGACGGGAACGTGGCGGGCCATCGCTCGTGCAGCAGCCCCGAGCGGATGGAGATCTCGCCGGGGTTGATGCCGGCCGCGACCACCTCGACGAGGACCTGGTCGGCGGCGGGCTCGGGGCGTTGGACGTCTTCGATGCGCAGGACGTCCACGTCGCCGTACTGATCGAAACGAACCGCTCTACTCATGGTTCAGATGGTGCCCCGACCCGGCCACGATCATGGCATCTCGTCGGTCACACCTCTCGACGGGTCAGCCCTCGAGCAGGCCGGCTACCTCGCGCGCGATCTCGTCCGGCTCGCGCCCGTCGGTCGGGACCGTGTGGGTGGCCACCTCGGCGTAGAGGGGACGGCGCTGGTCGAGCAGATATTTGAGCGTGGCCCGCGGGTTGATCGCCAGCAACGGACGCCCGGCACCCAGCCCGACCCGCTTGACCGCGTCGCTGAGCTCGACCGAGAGATAGACGACCGTGTTCTTGGACAGCAGCGACCGGGTCTCGGCGTCGAGGATCGCGCCGCCGCCGAGAGCCAGCACGCCGTCGTATTCAGCCAGGGCGGAAGCGATGACTGTGCGTTCGAGGGCGCGGAACGCCTCTTCCCCGTCGTCGATGAAGATCTCGGGGATGGGCTTGCCCGCTTCGACCTCGATGATGGCGTCGGCGTCGGCGAACGGGACGCCGAGCAGCTGGGCCACCGCGGCACCGATCGTCGACTTGCCGGCGCCGGGGGCGCCCACGAAGACGGCCCGCGGCGCCATCAGCGGATGACCAGGGTGTCGAGGTAGCCCTGCAGGTTGCGGCGGATCTCGGCCACCGAGTCGCCGCCGAACTTCTCGACCGCGGCCTCGGCCAGCACGAGCGCCACCATGGCCTCGGCCACGATCGCCCCGGCCGGCACGGCTACCACGTCGGAGCGCTGGTTGATCGCCGTGGTGGCCTCGCCGGTGGTGATGTCGATCGTCTGGAGCGCCCGGTTGAGCGACGAGATCGGCTTGAGCGCGGCCCGCACCCGCAGCGGCTCGCCGTTGGTGATGCCGCCCTCGAGCCCGCCGGCCCGGTCGGTGACGCGCTTGACGCCGTTCTCGGTCGGGATGATCTCGTCGTGGGCCACCGAGCCGCGCGAGCGGGCCTGCGTGAAACCGTCACCGATCTCGACGCCCTTGACCGACTGGATCGACATGAGCGCGGCGGCCAGCCGGGAGTCGAGCTTGCGGTCCCACTGCACGTGCGAGCCCAGGCCCGGCGGCACGTTGTAGGCCAGCACCTCGACGATGCCGCCCAGTGTGTCGGCGTCGCTCTTGGCCGCGTCGACCTCGGCCACCATCCGCGCGGAGGCCTCGGGGTCGAGGCAGCGCAACGGGTCGGCGTCGATGCGATCAAAATCGGAAGGGGTGGGGATCAGGCCGCTCTTGGCCGCGACCGAACCCAGCTCGATCACGTGCGAGACGATCTCGATGCCGAGCGCCTGCTTGATCATGGCCTTGGCCACCACGCCGACGGCGACGCGGGCGGCCGTCTCGCGGGCGCTGGCCCGCTCGAGGATCGGCCGGGCGTCGGTGTGCCCGTACTTCTGCATGCCGGCCAGGTCGGCGTGGCCCGGGCGCGGGCGGGTCAGCGGCGCGTTGCGCGACTGCTCGGCCAGCACCGCCTCGTCGACCGGGTCGGCCGCCATCACGGTCTCCCACTTGGGCCACTCGGAGTTGGCCACCCGGATCGCGACCGGGCTGCCCAGCGTGAGGCCGTGCCGGATGCCGCCGACGATCTCGACGACGTCCTGCTCGAACTTCATCCGGGCGCCGCGGCCGTAGCCGAGACGACGGCGCGCGAGATCGCGCCCGATCTCCGTGCTCGTCACTTCAACCCCCGCGGGGACTCCTTCAAGGAGCGCAACGAGCGCCGGTCCGTGCGATTCACCTGCGGTAAGCCAGCGCAACACGGGTCACATTTTGGCACGTCCCGGATGCGGCCCGTCGCACCCCCGCCGTCATCCCGCCTGCCGGACGCCGCACGGCGCAGATCACGTCTTTCAAGATCGCCGCGAGCAGCCATCCCCAGCCCCCACCCGCCTCGGGGGATGAGGGGGAATTTACGCCGTGTCAAGCCGAGCGAACCTAGTTATCCACAGGCGCCTAGCGGGCGGCCGCCGCTGTGAACAACGCGTCGCGCATCGCGGCCTCGGGGGCCGGCACGACGCCGGTGAACTGTTCGAACTGGCTCAGCGCCTGCGCCAACAGAAGATCAAGACCGGACAGCACCGGTACGCCGTGAGTCTGCGCGTCAGCCGCAAGAGGCGTCGGCCACGGGTCGTAGATGGCGTCGAACAGCACCGTGCCGTCACGCCACGACACCTGACCGGCCAGGTGGTCGGCCGCGCCCTTGGGCACCGTGGAGATGACCGCGTCGGCCTGGAGGACGTCCGGCGCCGACTCCCACGCGCCGCCGAGCAAGGTGATCCCGAGGGCATCCGCGGCCGGGGCCAGCGCCGCCAACGCCGCCGGACGCCGGGTCACGACCGTCACCGCCGAGGAGCCGAGCTGGGCGGCCGCGGCCAAGGCGGCTCGAGCCGTCCCCCCGCCGCCGAGCACCGTGACCGAGGGGGCGGGCTTGAGGCCGGCGTCACGCAGCACCCGCACCATGCCGGCCACGTCGGTGTTGTCGGCGTGCCAGCCGTCGTCACGGCGTACGAGCGTGTTGGCCGCACCGACCGCCACCGCGACCGGGGTCGCCACCGCGGCCAGGCGCAGCCCCTCTTCCTTGAGCGGCATGGTCAGCGACAGCCCGGCCCACTCGGGGCCGAGGCCGTCGACCAGGCCGGCCAGGCCCGCCTCGTCGCACTCGAACCTCGTGTAACTCCAGCCGGTCAAGCCTGCCGCCGCGAAACCGGCGTTGTGGATCACCGGCGACAACGAGTGCGCGATGGGCTTTCCGCACACGGCGGCGCGGCGGGACGAGCTGGTCACGCGGGACAGGCTACTTCCTGTTGGCGCAGTTGAGGTCGATGCCGTTCGCACACGCCTTGTCGATGTTGTTCTCGTGTTCGGCGTCGGTGACCGCGAAGGCCGAGTTGCCGGCCTTGTCGACGGCCACGAAGAACAGCCACGGTCCGCTGGCCGGCTTCATCGCACCCTCGAGCGCGGCCTTGCCCGGGTTGTCGATCGGGCCCGGGGGCAGACCGGCCTGGCTCACCGAGTTGTACGGGTTCTTCGGGTCGTTCAGCTCCTGCGGCGACAGCTGGCCGGAGTGCTTGGCCGCGCTGCCCTTGAGCTGCAGCCAGTAGTTGGCCGTCACGTCGAACTGCAGCGGCATGGCCGGCTTCTGCTTGTACGTGCGGTTGTAGGCGACCCGGGCGATCTTGGGCAGGTCTTTCGGTACGCCCGACTCGGCCTCGGCCAGCGACGCCACGATCAGCGCCTCGAACGGCGAGACCGAGAGGTTCTTCTGCACGTCGTCGACGAATCCGAGCTCGGTGACCGTGTCGACGAACCGTCCGACCATCACCTCGAGGATCGCCTTGGCGTCCATCTTGGGGTCGAACTCGTACGTGTCGGGGAACAGGAAGCCCTCGACCGACTTCTTGGCCGTCTTGCCGTCGCGCCGGTTGAAGAAGTAGTCGGGCACGCCCAGGGCGATCGGGTCCTTGGCCGCCTCGACGAAGTCCTGCTCGGGGATCTTGGTGGCCTTGGAGAGCAGCGTGAACGTCTGCATCATCGTGAGGCCCTCGCGGAACGTGACCCCTCGGACGACCCGCGACTTGGGGTCGAGCAGCAGGGTCACGGCGCTCTCGGCCGACATCTGCTTCTTCAGGTTGTACGTGCCGGACTGGATGTTCTTGCCTTTGGGGTTGGCGTCGGCCGCGTTCACGAACGCCTTGGTGCTCTTGACGACGTCGGAGTCGACCAGGGTGTTGCCGATCTCGGTGAGGGTCGCGTTCTTCTCGATCGTCACCGCGACGGCTTCACCGCCGGTGCCGTCGTAGTCGGCGGCGGTGAAGAAACCCTTGACCTTGTTGTAGCCGAAGAAGGCGCCACCGCCGAGGACGGCCAGCAGGACAAAAGCCATCAAAAAGGCGATGCCGGACTTACCCGAGCCCTTCTTGCCGCCACGGCCCCGGCGGTGCCGGGGTTTCGTCTTGTCGGCGTGCTCGTCGAAAGCCAGGTCCAGCTCGTCGATCATCTCTGCCTCCGCTGCGCGTCCAGCCAGCTCTGCAGGATCTCCACCGCGGCCGCCTGGTCGACAACCGCGCGTTGGCGCTTCCCTCGGACGCCACGTTCGGCCAGCCTACGGGTTGCGACGACGGTCGACATCCGTTCGTCCGCCAGAACGATCGGCACCTCTCCGACCGTCTGCGCCAGTCGTCCGGCGTACGTACGAATGTCGATGGCGGCGGGTCCCTCGGCACCGTTCAGGCGTACCGGAAGCCCCACCACGATCTGCACCACCTCGTGTTCCCCCACGAGGCGGAAGAGCTCTGCCATATCGCTAGGCACGGCGTCATCTGCCGCACCCATGTCACGGGGCACCGTGACCAGGGGGGTGGCCAGGATCCCGTCAGGATCGCTGATGGCGACCCCGACGCGCACCTTACCTACATCGACGCCCAGTCGCCTACCCCGCGACAGCGCGCTCATCCGGCCACCCTCCCCTGTTCAGCCGCCTCACCACCGGATCTAAGACGGCCTTAACGTTCGTTCTCAGGCGGCTTCCGCGACCGCGGTCTCGACCGCCGCGAGCAGCGCGGGAACCTGGTCGGCCGGGACGCCGCCACCCTGCGCCAGATCGGCGTTGCCCCCGCCTCGGCCCGAGAGCGCGCCCTTGACCAGATCGGCCGCCGAGAGCCCGCGACCCTTGGCCGCCGAGTTGATCGCCACGATCAGCGACGCCTTGCCGTTCGAGCGGGCCGCCACCGCGACAACCGCGGGACGAGCCGCGTCGATCTTGCCGCGAATCTCCTGGGCCAGCGTACGCACGTCGTTGCCGGCCGCGCCCTCGGGCGCCTCGGTGCCGACGAAGGCCACGCCGCGCAGGTCCTTGGCCTGCGCCGCCAGCGTCGACGCGCCGCCGAGCACCATCTGCGCCCGCAGCTTCTCGAGCTCCTTCTCGGCGTCGCGCAGCGCGGTCACCGTCTGCTCGACCCGGTCGGCGACCTGGTCGCCCGGCACCCGGAACATCTCGGCCAGACGCGACACGAGCAGGTGTTCCTTGGCCAGGAAGCCGAACGCGTCGATGCCGACGAGGGCCTCCACGCGGCGTACGCCGGAACCGATCGACTGCTCGTTGAGGATCTTGACGAGGCCGAGCTGACCCGAGCGGGCCACGTGCGTGCCACCGCAGAGTTCACGCGCGTAGTCGCCGACTTCAACCACACGGACCTCATCGCCGTACTTCTCTCCGAACAGCGCCATCGCGCCCAACCGGCGCGCCTCGGTCTGGGAGGTGATGAACGCGTGGACCTCGAGGTCACGCAGCAGCACCTCGTTGACCTGCTGCTCGACGTCGTGCAGCACCGCGGGCGAGACGGCCCCGGGCGTGTTGAAGTCGAACCGCAGCCGGCCCGGCGCGTTCAGCGAGCCCGCCTGGGTCGCCGACTCACCGAGGAACGCCCGCATGGTCTGGTGGATCAGGTGGGTCGCGGTGTGCGAGCGCGAGATCGCCTTGCGGCGGGTCACGTCGATCTCGGCAAAACCCGCTTCTCCCGTACGGACCTCGCCCGACACGACCCGCGCCTTGTGCACGATCAGGCCGGGCAGAGGCTGCTGGACGTCGACGATCTCGACCCGGCCCCCGCCCACGTTGATCAGGCCGGTGTCCGCCTGCTGGCCACCGCCTTCGGCGTAGAACGGGGTGGTGTCGAGCACCAGCTCGACGAAGTCGCCCTCGCCGGCCACCTCGATCCGGCCCTGGTCACCGATCAGGGCCCGCACCCGCGACTCGCGGGAGACCTCCTGATAGCCGGTGAACTCGACCGGGCCGCCCTCGTCGAGCGCGCTGCGGTAGGCCGACAGGTCGGCGTGACCGGTCTTGCGGGCCGCCGCGTCCGCCTTGGCACGGGTCCGCTGGTCGGCCATGAGCCGGCGGAAGCCCTCCTGGTCGACCTCGAGGCCCTGCTCCTGCGCGATCTCGAGGGTCAGGTCGATCGGGAAGCCGTACGTGTCGTGCAGCTGGAACGCCTGGTCGCCGCTGAGTTTGGTGCCGCCCGCCTTCTTCGCCGCCGAAAGAGCGGTGTCGAGGATCGTCGTGCCCGCACGCAGCGTGGAGAGGAACGCGTCCTCTTCCGCGTACGCGTACGTGGAGATCCGCCCGAACTCCTCGGCCAGCTCGGGGTAGGACGGCGCCATGCAGTCCCGCGCCACCGGCAGCAGCTCGGGCAGCGCCGGCTCCTGCCAGCCGAGCAGCCGGATGGCCCGGATCGCGCGGCGCATGATCCGGCGCAGCACGTAACCGCGACCCTCGTTGCTGGGCGTGATGCCGTCGCCGATCAGCATCAGCGCGGTCCGCACGTGGTCGGCGATCACCCGCAGCCGGACGTCGTCGGGGTGCGACTCACCCGCCACGTGGCCGGACTTCGCGCCGTACTTCTTGCCGGTCATCTCGGCCGCGCGGGCCAGGATCGGCCGCACCTCGTCGATCTCGTACAGATTGTCCACGCCCTGCAGCAGCGACGCGACCCGCTCGAGGCCCATGCCGGTGTCGATGTTCTGCTGCGGCAGGTCACCGACGACCGTGAACTCCGACTTCGACTTCACGTCGGTGATCTCGTACTGCATGAAGACCAGGTTCCAGAACTCCATGAACCGGTCCTCGTCGACCTCGGGGCCGCCGTCCCTGCCGTAGTCGGGGCCACGGTCGTAGAACAGCTCGGAACACGGACCGGCCGGGCCCGGGATGCCCATCGACCAGTAGTTGTCCTTCTTGCCGCGGCGCACGATCCGCGACTCGGGGACCCCGATCGCCTTCCAGAGCGCGAACGCCTCGTCGTCGTCGAGATAGACGGTCGGCCAGATGCGCTCCGGGTCGAGCCCGAAGCCGCCCTGCTCGATCGGATTGGTCGACAACTCCCAGGCGAGCTTGATCGCGCCCTCTTTGAAGTAGTCACCGAACGAGAAGTTGCCGTTCATCTGGAAGAACGTGCCATGCCGCGACGTCTTGCCGACCTCGTCGATGTCCGGCGTGCGGATGCACTTCTGCACGCTGACCGCACGCTTGAACGCCGGGGTGCGCTGGCCCAGGAAGTAGGGCACGAACTGCACCATGCCGGCGTTGATGAACAGCAGGTTGGGGTCGTCGATGGCCGGCAGCGGGGCACTCGGCACGACCGTGTGCCCGTTGGCCTCGAAATGCGCCAGATAGCGCCGCTTGATCTCCGCCGTCTTCATCGGATCCCCTCCTGGCCGTTCCGGCCGTCCTCGTCCTCGTCGTCGTTGACGTAGAGCTCACCCTCGGCGAACGCCTTGTTTATCTGGTCCTCGCGTTCGGCCGCGGCCTCGCGTACGTCCTCCACGAAGCTACGCATCGACTCGACCATGCCGCCAGCGGATTGCGACAGCGAGGTGGCGATGCCGGACGGAGTGAACTCGTTCGCCTTCTGGGTGAGTTTGCGAACGACGATGGCGCCGACAGCGAGGCCGACACCCAGCCAGAGCAGCCGCTTCATGGCGGGTTGGTCCCTTCTCAAGAATTAGCGGCGAGCGGCCTTGCGGCGCTGCTTCATGGTCTCGCGCACCTCGCGGGCCTCGTCCGCGTTGCGGCGCGCCTGGACGGTCTTGCGCAGGCCGTACCCGAAAGAGGCCACCTTGACCAGCGGGTTGGCCGCGGCGGCGGCGACGACGGTGGACAGGTTGGCCACGTTCGCGGTGACGTGCGCGGCGTGCTCGGTGATCGTGTCGACCTTGGCCAGCTGGACGTTGACACCGTCCAAAGAGACCTGCACCTGGCTCAGTGCGGTGTTCACGCCGCGGACGGTGTCGTTCACGTCGCTCAGCAGCGGGCCGGTGCGGTCGGTCAGGTCGTTGATCGAGCGGGTGGCGGCGTCGACCGTGCGGCCCAGCTTGAGGATCGGCACGGCGAGCACGAGGACGAGCATCAGAAAGGCGCCCGCCGCGATCAGGCCTGCGATTTCTCCGGCGTTCATCAGGCGCAACTCCCTTTACGTGGTCACGGGTGGCGGGTCAACGTGCAGACCCTACCGTCCGTGACCACAGCCCGCGTCACGACGCCGTCGGTGTCGGCTCCAGGAGCGGATCATTGGACAGCTCCGGGTCGGGCGTCTCGCCCGTGATCGGGCTCGGATCCGGGTCCGGCTTGCCGCGGGTGTCCTCGATCGCGTTCTGCACCTTGATGCTGACCGCGGATCCGGCGCACTCGCCCAGGGTCTTCGGGTCGGGCGGGGCCGTCGCCCCGGCCACCGACGGATCGTTGGCCGCGACCTGGTCGACCTTGCAGTCCGGCGGGCTCACCCACAGGTCCAGAGTGAACTCGTCCCGCTTGAAGCAGGTGTAGGTGCTGTCCTTGGGGTCGACCGCCTGCTCGGGACAGTCACCGACCTTCCACGGCGACCAGCCGGCGGCGGTCAGGGCCGAGGTGTACGCGGCGGTCGTCTCGGTGAACGACTTCTGCGACTGGGCGGTGCGTTCCCGGAAGGTGCAGTCGGTGAAGCACCACCGGCTGCCACTGCTCTGGTCGTCGACCTTCTGCTCGGCCCACGAGGGCACATCGAGCGAGTCGAGCGAGCCGAAGACCGGGTCGCTGCCGGCCGCCCGCACCCCGAAGAAAGCGGGCAGCACCACCAGCACGACGACGGCCAGGGAGACCAGGGTCACCACGCGGAGCTTCCGCTGGGTGCGCATCTGCTCGCGGATGCCGCCGAGCCCGCCGGTCGTCGCCGGGGCCTCGTCCGGCGCACCGGCCTGCGCTTTGGCGGCCGCGGCCCGCGCCCCGACGACCGGGGACGAGCCCTCGCTGGACAGGACGGCCCCACCGGTCTCGATGGCGACCCGCCCGCCCGGCTTGGCGTTGGCGGCCACCGAGGCAGCACCGCTCACGGCCGCCGCTCCCGCCATGCCACCGACGGGTGGAGTGCTTTGCCCATTCCGTACGGGGGCAGCCGCGCTCGCACCCGCAACCGACGCCGCACCGGAAGCCGAGCGCACCGGAAGCGGGCCGTTCGGGCCACGCACGCTCGGGCCGCTGTCCGAGGCACTCGCGTCGCCGCTCTGGGCACTGCCGACCGACGCCGAACCCTGGGCACCGCCCACGGCAGCGGCACCGGCGTGAACGGCCGCCGAGCCCGCGGCTCCGGCAGCGGCACCGGCCATTCCGCCGACCACCGCGGCTCCGGCGGCTCCCCGGGGAGAACCTGGGCCGCCCGGCCGGGGTCCACGGCCGGCGTCGGCGCCGGCCAGGTCGACGTTGCGACCCGTTCCCTGGCCGCGCTCACTCCGGCCGCCGCGCGGGGTGCCGGCCGTGGCCTGGCCCGGCTCGCGCTGCGGCTGACCGGGAACGGCCTGAGCCCGGGACAGCTGTCCATACTCGCCCGGAACCTGGTCCGGGTCGTTCTGCGGCACGCGCGGGGCGCTCTGGGCGCGCGAGAGCTGGCCGTACTCGCCCGGGGCGGGCCCGGACGCACGGCCGCCTGCGGCTCCGTAGACGTTCGCTGACGGCTGCCCCGGCGAAACCGGCCCGGCCGACGGCGAGACCGGGCCCGGCGCCATGCCGGCCCGCCCACGCCCGCGAGCCGGCTGCTCCGGCCCATACGGCTGTCCCGGCCCCGGCGGTGACCCTTGCGGCCCAGCCAGTCCCTGTGGGTTGCCAAAGGGCTGACCCGGTCCATCCGGTCCCGGCGCCGCGCCGTAGGTCTGTCCCGGCCCGTCCGGTCCCTGCGGCGAACCGTAGGGCTGACCCGACCCGGGCGGCAGTTGCGGCGCGCCGTGGATCTGCCCCGGCCCCGGCGGCTGCCCAGCTCCGGGCGGGGCGCCATACGGCTGACCCGGCCCAGGCGGCAACTGCGGGGTGCCATAAGGCTGACCCTGCGGGGCGCCCTGGATCTGTCCGGGTTGACCCGGACCCTGCGGCTGCCCAGGTCCGGCCGGTCCCTGCGGGGTTCCGTGGATCTGTCCCGGCCCCTGCGGCCCGGCTGGGCTCTGGGGACGGCCCGGCGACTGCGGCCGGTCCTGACTCTGCTGACCCGGACCCTGCGGGCGCACCTGGCCACCGCGCGGAGCCACCCGCCCGGAGACATCGCCCGGACGTTGAATAACACCGGACGCCTGCCCGGCCATGGCACCGGCTCGTCCCGGCACGGCCGGAGTGCGCACACCCTCACGCCCAGGCACCACCGGCGGAACCACAGCCGCGGCCCGCACGGGACCGGTCGTGCCCGAGGTGGCGGCCGGGAAACTACCCGTGTGCCCCGACATGCCGGGACCAGCGGCGGCTCCCCCGGGACCACGCCCACGAGGATTGCCCTGGCCACGACCCTGGGCACCACCGGGCCCACCCGGCGCGCCACGGCCCGGCCCGTTCGGCGGCCCGTCCGGCTCGTCCTGAGCCGACCCACCGTAGGAACCGGGCTGGTCGCCGCGACCGTTCGGCCCCGCCGGCCCGCCCTGTCCCGGGCCACCGTGGCGGGCTACGTTCTGGCTGACGTCACCCGGTTCCGGAGCGCCCGGTCGGCCGCCCTGCGCGGGCACGTTGCCGCGCCCGGCACGGCCACGACCGCCCCGGCCGCCGCCGCGTGGTCCGTCCTCCGGCCCGGGAGCCATCCCGGCGCGACCGGAACGGGTGCCCTCACGCGGACCGAAACCGTCATCGCCGGCCAGACTGCCGTCACCCCGTCGGCCGTCGCCCGCACCTGGCGCGAAGCCGTCGTCCATGCCCCGGTTGCCGTCACCCCGGCGACCCGAGCGGGTGCCATCGCCTACTCCCGGCGCGAAGCCGTCTTCCGCACCCCGAGCGCCGGAGCGCGGGCCGGCGTCACCCGGCGCGGGAGACCGGGGTGCCGCGGCACCGCCGAAACTGCCCGGCTCACCAGGCCGACCCCCGCGCTCGCTCGCGTCGGGGGAGCCGTGCCGGCCGGTGCGTTCGCCCGGGGCGGCACCGTCGTGCCGGCCGTGCCGCCCGGCACCGGGCGCAGGCCCGTTCGGACCGGAGTAACCCGGGCCGCCGCCAGGAAAGGCCGGCCCTGCTCCGCCATGCCGCCCGGCCGCACCAAAACTCGAGTCGTCGGAGTCACCCGAAGCGGCACCGCCGTATTCCGACCCACCCGGCGCCCCGGACACAGGCCGGCCGGACCCGCCGCCGTAGCTCGCGCCACCCGGCCGGGCGGAACCGCCGTATTCCGCGCCACCGGCAGCCGGACGCCCGGCATCGCCGAAGTCGGACCCGCCCGGCGCTCCGGAAACCGGTCGGCCGGGGCCGCCGTACTCCGCGCCGCCGGGACGCCCAGGATCGCCATAACTGGTACCGCCCGGCGCACCGGAGACTGGCCGACCGGCGCCGCCCGGAGGCGGTCCGTCGGGGCGGAAACGGTCACGCCCCCGGGTCGGGACGCCGGGCGAGACCGGGCGCGACGCCGGCGACACCAGCCGCACGGCGGGCACCTCGGGTGCGTTGCCGGAGAGCGGGACTGCGGGCGGCGTCCCGTAGGGCTGCTCGGGGGCTCGCCCCGGTGCGCCGGCACGGCCGCTCGGCTGCGGCGGGACACTGCCGGGCGGCACCGCGGCGCCACCGGCCGGGCGACCACCGGAGATCTGGCCGGGCCCACGGACCGGAAGCCCGCCGGACACCTGACCAGGCCCACCCAAGGCGGGCCCGAGAGCACGCGAAGCCTGTCCAGGCTCACCGGAAGCAGAGCCAGGCCGGCCCGGGGCCGGACCGGGCCCACCGGACACCGGGCCGACAGCACGCGAGCCCTGACCGGGGCCGCCGGAGGCCGGGCCGGGAGTGCGCGGAGCCTGACCCGGGGCGCCCGCGTTCGGGCCGGGCGGCGGCGTGGGCCGGCCACCGGACGGATGTTCGCCGCTGTTGCCGGCCCAGCCGGGCACGGGGTCGTCGTCGGCGGGGTCGTCGGGGCCGGGGGCGACCCGGCCGGACTTGCTGTAACGGGTCTCGCCGGCCAGGGTGCCGGGGCCGATCGCGCTTCGCTGCTGCTTGGCGCTGCGCAGGTCGTCGAGCCAGCCGGTTTCTTCCTGCGAGACGACCTCGGGCTCGGCCGGTTCCGGCCGGCTGCGGCCGAAGCGGCGCCCCTTCCGCCCGCCGGCCTGCTCGTTGCGCAGGTCAGCGTCGTCGTCGGGCCGATCGGCACCGCGCGGGGTCACGGCTGTTCCTCTCCGGCTGCTGGGCCGCTGTCGTCCGCCCGGTCCGTCATGGCCGGGTCCGTCGAATCGGCGAGACTACCAGTCCCGTCTGTGGACACGCTCCCATCGCGAGCGGCCACCGGCTCAGCGTCGCTCGTCGATGCGGGCCCGTCCCGCTC
This sequence comes from Paractinoplanes bogorensis, assembly GCF_018829635.1. Taxonomy (GTDB): domain Bacteria; phylum Actinomycetota; class Actinomycetes; order Mycobacteriales; family Micromonosporaceae; genus Actinoplanes; species Actinoplanes bogorensis. The sequence continues at coordinate 479,520 of NZ_JAHKKG010000007.1, read as the reverse complement.
CGGACCGGCGCCGACCGGGGAATCGGCATGATCCGGTGTGATGTTCGCGGCAAAGCGTCCCTCATCGCGGCCCGGCGCACCACCCGCCGCGCGGTCGATCCCGGGTGCCGGAGCGTCCCCCGTACGCGGTGTAGCCGCTCGACCACGCACGATGCGCCGCAGCCGGGGCACGCGCTCCCCGATCGCACGTTCCGCGCCGTGATCGGTCGGCTGGTAATACTCCGCGTCCGCCAGATCGTCGGGCAGATACTGCTGTGTCACCACCCCGCGCGGGTCGTCGTGCGGATAGCGATAACCTCGGCCGTGCCCTAGTCCGCGCGCGCCCGGGTAGTGCGCGTCGCGCAGCGCCGCCGGCACCGCTCCCCCACGACCCGCCCGCACGTCGGCCATGGCGGCCCCGATCGCGGTGGTCGCGCTGTTCGACTTGGGGGCGGTGGCCATGTGGATCACGGCCTGGGCCAGGTTGAGCCCGGCCTCGGGGAGCCCGATGAGCTGGACGGCCTGAGCCGCCGCGGTCGCCACGACCAGGGCCTGCGGGTCGGCCATGCCCACGTCTTCGCTGGCGAAGATGACGATGCGCCGGGCGATGAACCGCGGATCCTCGCCGGCCACCAGCATGCGGGCCAGCCAGTGCAGCGCCGCGTCGGGGTCGCTGCCGCGCATGCTCTTGATGAAGGCACTGGTCACGTCGTAGTGCGCGTCGCCGTCGCGGTCGTAGCGCACGGCCGCGACGTCGACCGCCTTCTCGGCGGTGGCGAGGTCGATCTCTTTGACGCCCATGGCCACGGCCGAGCCCGCCGCGGCCTCGAGGGCGGTCAGCGCTTTGCGGACGTCGCCCGAGGCCAGCCGTACGAGGTGTTCCTCGGCCTCTTCGGCCAGGGTGACCGCGCCGCCCAGCCCGCGCTCGTCGGCGACCGCGCGGCGCAGCAGGCCCCGGACGTCGTCGTCGTCGAGCGCGCGCAGGGTCAGCAGCACACAGCGGGAAAGCAGGGGCGAGATGACCGAGAAGTACGGGTTCTCGGTGGTCGCCGCGAGCAGGGTGACCGTGCGGTCCTCCACCGCGGCGAGCAGCGAGTCCTGCTGGGTCTTGCTGAAGCGGTGCACCTCGTCGATGAACAGCACCGTGGGCGAGCCGCCGTAGCGCCGCTCGCGGCGGGCCGTGTCGATCACCGCGCGCACGTCCTTGACACCGGCCGACAGCGCCGACATGGCGACGAACTTGCGGTCGGTCGCGCCCGCGACGAGGTGGGCGATCGTGGTCTTGCCGGTGCCGGGCGGGCCCCACAGGATCACCGACATCGGGCTGGCCCCGGTGACCAGCTGGCGCAGCGGCGCCCCGGGGGCGAGCAGGTGTTCCTGGCCGACCAGTTCGTCGAGCGAGACGGGCCGCATCCGCACCGGCAGCGGCGAGTCGGCAGCCGGAACGCCGAGACCCGAGGACGGCGAGGCCTCGGGAGGAGACGATTGCGCCCCGAGGGAGAAGAGCCCGTCAGATTCCATATCGGCAACGACGATACCGGCCGGCCGCCAAGTGCAGAAAATGCAAGTGGTGACCGGCCGGACCGTACGGGAAAGAAGTCAGCCGCGGCCGGGGCGACGGCCGTAGAAGCGGCGGCCCGAGCCGGTGCCGCTCGCGTTGCGGGGACCGCTGCCCACGCCGGCCAGGTAGAGCGAGAGCAGCAGCAACCCGAGCGTGGCCATGGTCTGGAAGTTGAACAGGTCGGGGGCGCCGAGGTTGGTGTTCAGGAAGTCGAGAAGAAGCCAGATACCGAAGACGACGGCGGCGGCGATGGCAAGCATTTTATGTCCTCCGAGGGGGGTGAGAGCCTTGTCACCGCATTTACCCAGGGGGCCGGTAAGTCCAAACTCGCCCGTCAGGGCAACGCATTGACCGCCTTCGCCACGACGAGCACCGCGATCACCAGCGCGATCGCCGTCTCCAGGGCCATGATCGCCTTGGCCCAGCGGGACATCGGCAGCGTGTCGGTCGGGCTGAACGCGGTCGCGTTGGTGAAGGCGAGATAGAGGTAGTCGAGGAACCAGGGCTCCCAGTCCTTGGGGGCCAGGTCGGGCGAGGTCATCGGGGCGAAGAGGAAGTCCGGGTACGGGTCCTCGCCGCGGGCACGCCGGGCCGGGCCGCCGCGGTCGAGTTCCCAGAACCAGACGGCGAACGACAGCACGTTGAGCAGATAGATCGCCCCGCCGACGGCCAGCAGCTGGGCCGGGCCGCCGACGTCGTGCCCAGCGACGATGGCCCGCACCAGCATCACCACCGACCAGCCGTTGCCCAGGCTGAGCAGGGCGATCAGCACGAGCCCGAGGGTCCGCAGGGCCGGGGTGTCGCGCCGGATCCGCACCGGGTCGGCGGCGATCAGCACGGCGATGACGGCGACCTCGACCACCGGGAGCAGCCAGCGCGGGCCGAGGGTCAGCCGCTCGGGCAGCAGGAACTGCAGCACGATCATCACGACCACGGCGAGCGCAGCCGGCCAGCGACGCTCGGGGTCGGTGCGGCGGCGCCAGGCGGGCGCGGAGTGGTCGTCGGTCACCAAAGGGTCAATCGGCCAGCTTGAAGAACAGGTCGGTGCGCCACTTGTGCATGTCGGGCTGTTCGGCCGGGTTCGTCATCAGCACCTCGAGGCGGCAGCCCCACACCTCGCCGGTCGGGGTGGGCTGCATGTCGAAGGTGAGGCCCCGCGCCTGGGCCCAGTCGAGCAGCCGGGCGGTGACCTGCATCAACTCGTCCGGGTGACCGATGTGGGCGACGGTGACGTAGCGCCCGGCGGGCAGCGTCTCGACGAACATCGGAGCGGCCACGTCGACCGGCCCGGTGACCGGGATGCCCGCCTCGACAGTCAGGTCGGCCGACATGTCGATCACGCGGTAGCGGAAGAACGGCGCGCCGGCCACCGGCACCCCGCGTTCGCCGAGCCGGGCGAACATCGCCGGCAGATGATCGGCGACCCGCGCGAACTGGGTCATCGTGATGGTCTCGCGGCGGCCCACGTACGGCTGCGCGCCCAGCTCGGCAATGGTCGGCTCCACGCCCCCAGTCTCACACGATCGGCGCGAGGGAGCCGGGCGACGCAAGAGGATGGGCGGCGCGACTCAAGCGGCGATGGCGGAGGCCGGCCGGAACCGCGTGCGCAGCACCGATCGCGCGAGGGTCGTGTCGAGCCGCACGTCCAGCGGCCGCGGCCCGAACCCGCCCTCGGCGCTGAGCCCGGTCGGCAGCGCGGCCGGGTCGAGTCCGTGGGCGCGGGCGACCAGCCGGCCGAAGTCGGCCCGGTTGATCGCCTCGGGCCCGGCCACGTTGATGATGCCCGCGAACCGGGAGTCGGCCAGTTCGAGCAGCGCCGCGGCCAGGTCGGCGACGTGTACCGGGCAGCGGATCTCGTCGGTGAACAGCATGCCCCGGCCGTTGCCGTTGAGAAGGCTGAGCACGAAGGACTCGTGCCCGCTGGAGTCGCCGCCCCAGATCAGGGACGTCCGGACGATCACCGCGGCCGGGTCGATCGCCGCGACGGCGGTCTCGGCGGCTGCTTTGGCCGCACCGTACAGCGAGACCGGGGTGGGTTCGTCCTTCTCCGTGTACGGGGTGGGCCGGCCCGCGTGCAATGCGTCGGTGGACACGTGCACGAGCCGTGCCCCGACGGCGACCGACTCGGCGGCCACTGTGGCCGCGCCGTCGGCCTCGACCCGCCAGCCGCCGCGCGTGCTGTTGATGACGAGCTTCGGGCGTACGGCGGAAATGAGTGCCCGCACCGCCTTGCGATCGGTGATGTCGACCGGCACCCAACCGTCCCGGGCGGTGGTGGCCGTGCCTACCACCGCCTGGTCGGTTGCCATGGCCTGACGGGCCACTTCGGAACCGAGGAAACCGGACGCGCCGACGATGAGAGTGCTCATGTTCTGATCAGATCAGTTGGAGCGCTCCACGGGAACAGCCTGGCCGTCGGTGCCGGGCGTGCCGGCCGCCGGCTTGGGCTTGGCGTCGATGCCGGCCTCGAGCCGCTGCTGCGTGGTGATCGGCGTCGGGGCCGTGGTCAGCGGGTCGTAACCGCCGCGCGTCTTGGGGAACGCGATGACCTCGCGGATCGAGTCGTTGCCGGACAGCAGCATGCAGGTGCGGTCCCAGCCGAGCGCGATGCCGGCGTGCGGGGGCGGGCCGTACTTGAACGCCTCGAGCAGGAAGCCGAACTTGTCCTGCGCCTCCTCGGGCGTGATGCCGAGCAGGTCGAAGACGCGGCTCTGCACGTCGCCGCGGTGGATACGGACGCTGCCGCCGCCGATCTCGTTGCCGTTGACGACGATGTCGTACGCGTAGGCGAGGGCGCGGTCGGGCGCCTCCTCGAAGCGGTCGATCCACTCGTCGTTGGGCGACGTGAACGGGTGGTGGACCGCGGTCCAGCCGCCCTCGTCGGTCTTTTCGAACATGGGGGCGTCGACCACCCAGCAGAACGCCCAGGCCGACTCGTCGATCAGGCCGGACCGCTTGGCGATCTCGATGCGGGCCGCGCCGAGCAGCTCCTGCGCCTCGCGACGCTCGGTGGCCGCCGCGAAGAAGATCGCGTCACCCGGCTTCGCGCCGACCGCGTCGGCCAGGCCGGACAGGTGCGCCTCGGAGAGGTTCTTGGCGACCGGGCCGCGAGCCTCGCCCGTTTCCGCGTCGAGCACGACGTACGCGAGACCACGTGCGCCTCGCGCCTTAGCCCAGTCCTGCCATCCGTCGAGCTCCTTGCGGGTCTGCGACGCGCCACCGGGCATGACGACCGCCCCGACGTAGCCACCAGCCGCAATCGCCCCGGCGAAGACCCGGAATTCCGTTCCCTGCAAGTAAGAGGTCAGCTCGACCAGCTCGACGCCGTACCGGAGGTCGGGCTTGTCGGAACCGTAGCGGTTCATCGCGTCGGTCCAGGTGATCCGCGGGATCGGCAGCTGTACCTGGTAGTCGGCGAGCTCGTTCCACAGCTTGGAGACGATCTCTTCGCCGAGCGCGATGATGTCGTCCTGCGTCACGAACGACATCTCAATGTCGAGCTGGGTGAACTCGGGCTGCCGGTCGGCCCGGAAGTCTTCGTCGCGGTAGCAGCGGGCGATCTGGTAGTAGCGCTCCATGCCCGCGACCATCAGCAGCTGCTTGAACAGCTGGGGCGACTGGGGCAGGGCGTACCAGGTGCCGGGCTGCAGGCGTACGGGAACCAGGAAGTCACGCGCGCCCTCGGGCGTCGACCGGGTGAGGGTCGGCGTCTCGATCTCGTTGAAGTCGCGGGCGTGCAGCACCTCGCGGGCGATCTGGTTGGCCCGCGAGCGCAGGCGCAGCGCGTTGGCCGGGCCGGAGCGGCGCAGGTCGAGGTAGCGGTACTTGAGGCGCAGGTCGTCGGAGGCGGTGATCGCGTCGTCGACCGGCAGCGGCAGCGGCGCCGCCTCGGAGAGCACGGTCAGCTGCGACGCCACGACCTCGATCTCGCCGGTGGCCAGCTCGGGGTTGGCGTTGCCCTCGGGGCGGGCGTTGACCTCGCCCACGACCAGCACGCAGAACTCGTTGCGCAGCGCGTGCGCGTCTTCCTCGCGGAAGACCACCTGGACCACGCCCGAGGCGTCGCGGAGGTCGACGAAGATGACCCCGCCGTGGTCGCGCCGGCGGGCCACCCACCCGGCGAGCGTCACCGTCGTGCCGGCGTCGCTCGCGCGAAGGGTGCCGGCTTCATGGGTACGGATCACGGGAAAGTCTCCTCACAACGGTCACGGGGCGCATCCGACATTCTGTCAGGGGCGCCCGGCGCGACCGTCGTCAGCCCGCTACTTTCCACGACGTCGCCCGCATACCGGCGGTCCCGGTCTTGCCGACATCGGTGATCTCGACCAGCGTCATCCGGGCCGGAGTGGCCGCGGTGAGAACACAGAGAACGGCCCCTTTGCGTACGGGAACACTCGCCCCCGGCCCGATCGGGCTGGTCCGGATCGCCTTGGCACACCCGCCGGCGTCCGTGTCGGTGCTCTTCACCTGGGCCCCACCGGCCGCGCCGGCCCCGAGCGTGAGGCTGGGCGGCTGATCCCCGCAGCGGCTGTCGTAGCGCAGGTCGCTCACCTTCTCGGCGGCGTTCGACCGGGGCTCGTCGAGGTCGATGAACATCACCGCCGAGCAGCCCACCTGCACGCGGAGCGGTTCCTGGGCGTACGACACGTCGAAGCCCTCGGGCGGCGCCGCCGCGACCGCCGCCACCGGTTTCTGCTCGAGCGCGGCCTGGGCCAGATACGACGCCCGCCAGGCGACGAAGATCGCCACCCCGGCCAGGTTCAGCGCGAACAGCGCGGTCAGCGTGGCCAGGAACAGCCCCCAGTTCCGGCGCTTGGGGGCGATCCGCTCGGTCGGCCCGTCCGGGATCGGGGTCTCCGCCTCGTCGTCCTTGCGGGCCCGGTTCACCGGATAGGGGTCGCGGGGCTTCTGCGGGTTGTTGTTGGTGGCGCGGAACGTCGACATCAAGGCGGCCCCCTCGAACCGGCAAAACGGATCAACCGACCCTAAGTTGGTCGATGACCGTGATCCCATCCCCCGCCGAGGTGACCGGCCATCCGTGCCGTCCACCCCTAGAATCGCCTGGTGGCGCACGATCGGACCGATCACCGGATCCTGCACGCGTTGCAGCTGGCTCCGCGGGCGCCGTTCGCCCGCATCGCCGCGGTGATCGGCGTCTCCGAGCAGACGGTGGCCCGCCGCTACCAGCGCATGCGCACCTCCGGGATCGTTCGGGTGCTGGCCCGGGCCGACGAGACCCGCACCCCCGGCATGTCGTCGTGGACGTTGCGGATCGGCTGCCGCCCGGGCACCGCGGCGACGCTGGCCGAGGCCCTCGCGCGCCGCGACGACACCTCGTGGATCAGCCTCGGCGCGGGCGGGGCCGAGATCACCTGCCAGGCCACCGTCCACGAGCATCGGGCGGGCCTGCTCAACCAGCTGCCGCGCGCCTCGAACGTGCTCACCTTCAGCGCGCACCAGGTGCTGCACCGGTTCGTCGGGCGGGGCGAGGCCGACTGGGTCGCACCGGGCGAGGAGCTGGACGCCGCCGGCCGGGCCGCGCTGCTCGAGGGCACCCCGTCAAGCACCGGGGATCCCGATGTACGCCTCGAGCCGGCCGACGCCGCACTGATGGCGGCGCTGGCCGACGACGGCCGGGCCAGCTGGGCGGCGCTGGCCGCGGCCACCGGCGGGACCCAGCGTCAGGTGGCCCAGCGGGTGGCCGCGCTGACCGCGGCCGGGGCGATCTATTTCCACCTCGACGTGGCCAACTCGGCGGTCGGCATCCACACGGTGGCCAGCCTGTGGTTCACCATCGCCCCGAACCACCTGGCCGAGGCGGGCGCCCGGCTGGCCGACCACACCGAGCTGGCCTACGCGGCCGCGGTCACCGGCCGGAGCAACCTGATGGCGTCGGCGATGTGCCGCGACGCGTCGGCGCTGTACCGCTATCTGACCACCAAGGTGGCCGAGATCCCGGGCGTGCAGTCGGTCGAGACGGTGCCCCAGCTGACCCGGGTCAAGCAGGCACACTTTCTGATTCAGGACGGACGGGTACGCGACCCACGGGCCTGACCAGCAGGAACACGGCCAGCGCGCCGAGCAGGCCGATCCCGGCGGCCACCGCGAAACCGGCGTCCAGGCCCGCGGCGGCCGCGCGGTGCAGCAGCGACGGCGCGACGGAAGCAGAGACCTGGCCGGTCGCCAGCGCGTGGGCGGCGGTGGAGCCGAGGGTGTCGGCCGCGCGGTCGGCATAGACCGAGCCGAGGACGGCCACCCCGATGGCGAAGCCCAGCTGCCGCGCGGTGTTGAGCGTCCCGGCGGCCATGCCCCCGCGGTGGGCGGGGACGGCGGCCATCGCCGACTCGGCCAGGTTGGGCATCACCAGACCGACGCCGAGCCCGATCACCGCGTAGCCGGGCAGCAGCGCCGGCCAGCTCGAACCCGGCCCGACCAGCAGCGCCGCCAGCACCCCGCCGGCCGCGATCAGCAGCATGCCGACGCCGATCAGGACGCGCGGCGAGCGGCCGTGCAGCCGGGCGCCGGCCACCCCCGAGACGATCAGCGAGAGCACGCCCATCGGCAGCGCGGTCAGGCCGGCCTGCAACGGGGTCAGGCCGATCAGCGACTGCAGCCAGATCGAGGTGTAGGTGAGCACCGCGAACGCAGCGAAGTTGACCAGCAGGGCGGCGATCAGGACGCCGGTGAAGGTGCGGTTCCGCAGCAGCGCGAGGTCGATCATCGGTGCGGCGGTGCGTCGCTCGATGAGGACGAAGACGAGCAGGGCGACGGCGCTCACGACGTACAGGGAAGGCATTGATCGAATGACCGCGAGGGTGAGAGCGGTGGCGGCGATCGTGAAGGTCACGAAGCCCGCGAAGTCGAACCGGCCCGTCTTCGCCGGGGCGTCCGGCCGCAGACGGGCACACAGAACCAGTGCGACGACGCTGATCGGCAGGTTGACCAGGAAGATCCAGCGCCAGTTGAGGCCGTCGGTGAGCACCCCGCCGAGCACCGGGCCGATCGCCGCCGCCGCGCCCGAGACCCCACCCCAGATCCCGTACGCCACCCCGCGCTCGCGCCCCTGATAGCTCGCGTTGAGCAGCGCGAACGTGGTCGTGAAGAGGGCCGCCCCGCCGATGCCCTGGACGACCCGGGCCGCGATCAGCAGACCGTCGTCCCCGGCCAGCCCGCAGGCCAGCGAGCTCAACGCGAAGACGACCAGGCCGGCCGCGTACAGGCGGCGATGGCCCACCCGGTCGGCCAGCGCGCCCGCGCCGAGCAGCAGTACGCCCAGTGACAGCGCGTAGCCGTCGACTACCCACTGCAGCGAGTCGAACGAGGTGCGCAGGTCGCCGGCCATCCGTGGCAGGGCCACGTTCACGATGGTCACGTCGACCAGCAGCATGAAGGTTCCGAGGCAGACCGTCACGAGCGGCCACCACTTACGCATGTTGTTCACGGATCCACGATCGGTTACCCCGCGTGACAAACCCCAGCCAGATTCACCGTCGCGCCCAAAACCGCCACCGCCACCATCAGTACGCGAAAGATCCGCCAGGAACGAACCACCCGTCGCGCAGAACCGGCACCACCGGGCTCGCCCCGACCGCCGCCGCCACCAGCACGTCACCCTCGAAGCCGTTGGCCCGCAGTTCCCGCCCGCTGACCGACTCGCGCAGCTCGGCCCGGATCCGGCCGGCCACGCCCCGGTAGGCGGCCAGCGCGGTCACCGCTTCCGGTGACCACCCGCTCGTCCCGTCCAGGTCGGCCAGCCGGGCCAGAAACGCCCCCGCACCCCACAGGTCCTCGATCGCGGGCCGCAGCGACCCGTCGGGCCAACGCTCCCCGGCCGCCACCACGGCCACCGGACGGTCGCCGGCCCGCTCCCAGACCCAGGCCGCGGCCGCCGCCGCGTTGCGCAGGCAGACGCCGACCACCGTGCACCCGGCGTCGGCCAGCCGCACCGAGATGGCCGAGCCGTTGGGCGACGGCAGCACCAGCCGGTCGATCTTCGCGGCCTCGAGATCGGTGTGCAGGATGCTTTCCGGCGACAGCGTGACCTGCCCGGGCCCGGCCTGCGAGCGCAGCACGGCCAGCATCGCCCCGTGCCGCCGGGCCACCGCGACCGCCGAGTCGTCGCGCCACCGGTAGGGCAGGACGCTGATGCCCTGCTCGACCGCGACGGTGAGGGTGGTGGTGAAGGACAGAACGTCCACCACGGCCACGTACGCCGCGCCGGGCGCCACCTCGTCCGCCCCGATCGGTCCCCAGTCGAATCGCACCCGGAAGACGCTCATGGCCGGAGTCTGCCAGTCAGAAATACGTGGCGAGGACCTCGACGACACGTCGGTCGGCGTCAACCACCGGAATGTGCCGCCATTTGTCGAAAGCCGTGCACGGGTGCGAGATGCCGAACCGGATCAGGTCGCCCGGCTCGACGCTCAGGTCGCCCGTGGACAGATAGGTGTGGTGGTCGTTCAGCTTGGTCACCTCGAGGCCGGTGGTGGCCGCGTACGAGCCGTCGGCCCGCCGGATCTCCATCGGCACCGGCAGGCCCTCGTCGAACGGCGCGTCCCGCTTGCCCATGCCGGCCAGCGCCAGCCCCGGTTCGGGCACCGAGATCACCTGCGCCCAGAGGTCGAGCGCGGCGGCCAGCGGGCCCTCCTGCGGCACCCGCAGGAACGGCGTGCGCTCGCGATAGAAGCCGTCGTCGTGCGTCACCGAGGCGCCGCTGCGCAGCACGAGCGTGGCGTCGGCCGGGGCGATCCGCTCGACGACCCGGTCGAACCAGGCGCTGCCGCCGGCCGAAAGGATCGGCCTGCCCTGCACCCAGGAACGGATCTTGCCGAAAGCGAGGGCGACCTGGTCGAGGAAATCGTCCACGGCCGGCTGATAGTGGAGTTGTCCCTCGTACGCGGTAAGCCCGGCCAACTCCAGTCCAGGCGCCGCGACGACGGCCCGCGCGACCTCCTCGACGCCGTCCGGCGACCGGATTCCCGTACGCCCATGATCGTGCCCCTGCTCGACGAGAACCCGCAGCGTACCGATCCCGTCCGCCGCCGACGACGCGATCGCGACCCCCGCGAGCGAGTCGACCTGCAGATAGATCTCGCCCTCGTCGGCGGCCAGCCACCGCAGCGGGGCCGGATCGAGCACCTCGTTGGCGATCAGCACCCGCCGCACCCCGAGCCGCCGCAGCACCAGCGCCTGGTTGGGCGTGGCCACCGTCATCCCCCACGCCCCGGCCGCCATCTGCCGCGCCAGCAGCCCCGGCGCCATGGTCGTCTTGGCGTGCGGCGAGAACTCCCACCCGTGCCGCCGGCAGTAACCGGCCATGGTCGCGATGTTCGCCTCGGCCGCCTCCCGCCGCAGCACCAGCAGCGGCCAGGTGAACAGCCCGCCGAACAGGTCCGGCTTCGCCGCCGCGATGTCCTCCCCGGTCATCGAGGTCGTGGGAAGCCAGAACCCCTTGCTCCGCCAGTCGACAACCACCTCAGGCACGTCCATCGTCAACCTCAATCCCCAGGTCACCCATCGGTTCCAACGCATTGAGCACCGACACGAGCCGCTTCTCCTCGCCCCGGAAATGCGTCTCCAGCACAGCACTGACGGCGTCGAGCTCCTCGTGCGTGGTCGACCGCTGCAGGCGCCCCAGCATGTTCGCGAGCATGTTGTGGTCGCTCTTGAGGCCGCGCAGGAACGCTTCCAGCTCAGGATGCCGCGCGGCCAGCAACGGGAAGACGTTCGCGTCCTCGGCCGTATGGTGCTTGGTCACCGCCCCGCAGAGCGTCATGCAGTGCAGGTGCAGGTCGTGGGAGTCCCGGCCGTCGTCCAGCGCGTCGTAGAGATCGTCGATCATCTCGCGAAGACGCTGGTGGGTGAGGATCAGTTGTGTGCCGTACGCGCGAAATCTCGCGTTCTCGTCGTCCACGGAAGTCCCATGGTTCCACGCCTCCATACCCCCGGAAGCTCATCAGATTCACCGCCCGGATGGCAAGCGGCTGGTCATCTCGCGCAGTTCGGTCTGCCGATCGAGCAGGGTGCGCGGGTTGCCGGGTGCGTCCGGCCGCGCGTCCCACGGCCGCGGCCCGCTCAACGGCCGGTAGTTCACGCCGAGCGCATCCAGCCTCCCGACGTGCGTTTTCAGCCGGTCGAGGAAGTCCCGATAGGCACGCGGCCCCCACACCGCCTCGGCGAACGCGCACAACCGCGGATAGACCATGTAGTCGACGGCGCGGGCCGAATCCATGTGCTCGGTCCAGACGTTGGCCTGCCCACCCAGCACGAGATGCTTTTCCACAAGCTCTTCCGGTACGGGCTGGAAGCCGTACACGTCAGCCAGGGTGAGCCGGGTGCCCACCGGAGTCGGCTCGCCCGGATCGTCGGACTGCCGGTAGTCGAGATACGCGGTGAGATCGGGGCAGGACACGACCTGATGACCGAGCCGCGCCGCGACCAGCGTCGGTTCCGGACCGCGCCAGGCCGCCACCACCGAGCCGGCCGGCGCCCCGCCCTCGAGAATCTCGTCCCACCCGAAGACCCGTCGTCCGCGCGCCGCCAGATGCTCGGCCATGTCGGCGGTGAACTTCGGCTGCAGGTCGCGCCCACCCCATTCCTCGGTCGGGCACTCGTCGCCGCCGATCCCGATCAGCTCGCCCGGGAACACGTCGCAGAGCTGGTCGAGCACCGCCCGGCAGAAGTCCAGCGACTCCGGGCCCAGGTTCAAGACATGAGAGGAGATTCCCCATCCCGTACGGGTCTCGACCGCACCCACCCCCAACTGCGGATACGCCGCGACGGCGGCCTGCATGTGCCCCGGCATGTCCACCTCGGGCACCACGGTGACGTGCCGCTCGGCCGCGTAGGCGACGATCTCGCGCAGGTCGTCCGTGGCGTAGAACCCGCCGTGCGGCCGCCCGTCGAACCTGGCGTGCTGCCGCGCCCCGACCATGCTCTCCCGCCGCCAGGCGCCGACCTCGGTGAGCCGCGGCCACCCCGGCACCTCGAGGCGCCAGCCCTGGTCGTCGGTCAGGTGGAGATGCAGCACGTTGAGCTTGTGGAACGCGGCCAGATCGACGAACCGCAGCACGTCGGCGACCGGCATGAAGTGCCGCGCGACGTCGAGCATCACGCCCCGCCACCCGAAGCGGGGGCGGTCCTCGATCCGTACGGCCGGAACGTCCCACCCGGTCGGCCCCGCGCGGCGCAACGCGCTCGGTGGCAGGAGTTGACGCAGCGTCTGACACCCGTAGAAGAGGCCCGCCGTCGAGCCGCCTGCGATCTCCAGATCTTCGATGGTGTACGCCTCGGGTTCCAGGGCCGGATCCACGCGCAGCCGCAGCCCGCCCTCCCCTCTTTCCAAGGGAAGTCGCAGCGCCCCACGCAGCCAGCGCACGACCTCGGCCGGGCCGTCCACCACGGTCGTGTCGTCCAGCCGCAGCCTGCCGCTCTTTTCCACGGCCGACACCGGCATCGGCACCAGACCCCGCACACTCATGGTCATCAGCTTAGGGTTGGGCGTGTGACGTACGACCTGTTGCTGGCCGGTGGTGAGCCGTTCGACGTGGGCGTCACCGGTGGCGTCATCGCGGCGACCGGGCCCAGCCTGTCGCGCGACGCGCGGGTCGTCCTCGACGTCTCCGGCCTCCTCGTCACGCCCGGCCTGATCGACCTGCACACCCACGTCGGCCCGGGCTACTGGGGCCTCGCGCCCGACCCGATCGCCTGGCACACCGGCGTCACCACCTGGGTCGACGCCGGCTCGGCGGGCGCCTACACGCTCGACGGCCTGCGGCACGTCGCCGCCGCCTCCGCGGTGAACGTCCCGGCACTGCTCAACATCTCGGCCGTCGGGCTGGCCGGCCGCACCGGCGAGAGCCGCGACCTGAGCAACTGCGACGTCCCGCTGGCCATCGACACCGTGCAGGCCAACCGCGACCTGGTGCATGGCCTCAAGGTGCGCATCGACCGCGAGACGGTCGGCGACAACGGCGTCGAGCCGCTGCGCCGCGGGATCGCCGTCGGCGAGGCCTGCGACATCCCGGTGATGGTCCACATCGGCACCACCCCGCCCGCCCTCGACGACGTGCTCGACCTGCTGCGCCCGGGCGACATCGTCACGCACAGCGCCAGCGGCCTGGCGTCGCCGCTCGGGCCGTCCGTGCGCGCCGCCGTCGACCGGGGCGTCCGGCTCGACATCGGGCACGGCTCGGGTGCGTTCGCCTTCGACGTGCTCGAGCGCCAGCTCGAGCTGGGCCTGGGCCCGCACACCGTGTCGACCGATCTGCACTGCCGCTCGGTCGCCGGGCCCGTCTTCGACCTGCCGACCACGATGGCCAAGCTGCTCGCGGCCGGGATGTCCCTGGCCCAGGTGATCGACCTGGCCACCGCCGCCCCGGCGCGGACCCTGGGCCTGCCCGGCGGGACGCTCGCCCCGGGCAGCCCGGCCGATCTGGCCGTCTTCGACGTGCGCGACGAGCCGCACGAGGTGGTCGACTCGCACCGCCAGACCCGTACGGCGCCGCTGCGGCTGGTGAACGTGGCCACCTTCGTCGGCGGGCGCCTGCTGCCGCCCGCGTGGCCCGCCGACCCGCCGCCCTGGGCCCCGCTCACCACCGCCCAGCGCGCCGCCCTGGCCCGTCGCCAGCAGGCGCTGCGCGACCTGCTCAACGCCCCACTGGTCGGGGCCGACGGCCTCGACGAACAGTTCCCACGAAACCCCTGAGGAGAATCCCATGCCCAAGCGCGCCATCAAGGCCGAGAAGGCCGCTCCGGCCGGCGGCCCGTACTCGCACGCCGTCGTGGCCGGCGACTTCATCTACCTGGCCGGTTCGGTGCCCGCGCTCCCCGACGGCACCCGGGTCACCGGCAGCTTCGCCGAGCAGGCCCACGCCGCGTTCCGCAACCTGGCCGCAGTGGCCGAGGCGGCCGGGTCCAGCCTGGATGCGGCCGTGCGGGTCGGCGTCTACCTGCGCGACTTCGGCGACTTCGCCGAGATGAACGAGATCTACCCCGAATACATCAAGGGCACCGACCTTCCCGTACGGACGACGCTGCCGGTCCCGCTCGTCGGCTTCGACATCGAGATCGACGCCGTCCTCTACACCGGCGCATAGCAGCCGTTTCTCCCGTACGCGGCCCGTTCGCCTGCTTTGATCGACTTGGCGAACGGGTAACACGTCCGAAACGTCGAGCTGCGAGCATCGCGGAGCGCTACCGGGGAGGTCCGTTGTTTCTCAGCCAGCACGAGCAGGAACGCCTGCTCATCCATGTCGCGGCCGACGTGGCCCGGCGCCGGCAGGAGCGGGGGCTGAAGCTCAACCATCCGGAGGCGACGGCCATCATCACCGCCTTCCTGCTCGAGGGCGCGCGGGACGGCCGGACGGTTGCCGAGCTGATGGACGCCGGGCGGCGCGTGCTCAGCCGCGACGACGTCATGGAGGGTGTGCCCGAGATGCTGGTCGAGGTGCAGGTCGAGGCCACCTTCCCGGACGGCACCAAGCTCGTCACCGTGCACGGGCCGATCTCATGATCCCCGGCGAGATCCTTTTCGGCGACGGTTCGATCGAGATCAACGCCGGTCTTGAGGTGCTGGCTCTCACCGTTCGCAACACCGGCGACCGGCCCGTACAGGTGGGCTCGCACTTCCACTTCGCCGAGTCCAACGAGGCGCTCGAGTTCGACCGGGCCGCGGCCTGGGGCTACCGGCTGGCGGTTCCGGCCGGCACCTCCGTACGGTTCGAGCCCGGCCTCCCCCGCGATGTGGCCCTGGTCGCCCTGGCCGGTGCCCGCATCGTCCCCGGCCTGCGCGGCCTGGCCGGTGGCCCGCTCGACAACGGCGGCCCGGCCGCTTCCCCGGCGACGCCCGGGGCCGACGCGCCCGAACCCGCACTCGGCTCGGCCATTCCGGGCTCGGCCACCACGGTCGACCCGCCCGAGAACGGAAGCCCGCGATGACGACGCTGGATCGCGGCCGCTACGCCGCCCTCTACGGCCCGACCGCGGGCGACCGCATCCGGCTGGCCGACACCAACCTGCTGATCGAGATCGAGGAGGACCGCAGCGCCGGTCCCCGCCCCGGCGACGAGGTGGTCTTCGGCGGCGGCAAGGTGATCCGCGAGTCGATGGGCCAGTCCCGGGCCACCCGCGCCGAGGGCACCCCCGACACGGTGATCACCGGCGCGGTCGTGCTCGACCACTGGGGCATCGTCAAGGCCGACATCGGCATCCGCGACGGCCGGATCACCGCGATCGGCAAGGCCGGCAACCCGGACACGATGGACGGCGTCCACCCCGACCTGGTCATCGGCCCCGGCACCGAGATCATCGCGGGCAACGGCAAGATCCTGACCGCGGGCGCGATCGACAGCCACGTCCACCTGATCAGCCCGACCATCCTCGACACCGCCCTGGCCGCCGGCATCACGACGATCATCGGCGGCGGCACCGGGCCGGCCGAGGGCACCAAGGCGACCACGGTCACCCCGAACGCGTGGCACCTGGCCCGCATGCTCGAGGCGCTCGACGCGTACCCGATAAACGTCCTTCTGCTCGGCAAGGGCAACACCATGTCGGCTGAGTCGATGTGGGAGCAGCTGCGCGGCGGCGCCGGGGGCTTCAAGCTGCACGAGGACTGGGGCACGACGCCCGCCGCGATCGACGCCTGCCTCACCGTGGCCGACGCGTCCGGCGTCCAGGTGGCGATCCACACCGACACGCTGAACGAGGCCGGCTTCGTCGAGGAGACGTTGCGCGCCATCGCCGGCCGGTCGATCCACGCCTATCACACCGAGGGCGCGGGCGGCGGGCACGCACCCGACATCATCACCGTCGCGGCCGAGGCCAACGTGCTGCCCTCCTCGACCAACCCGACCCGCCCGTACACGCGCAACACCCTCAGCGAGCACCTCGACATGCTGATGGTCTGCCACCACCTGAACTCGGCCGTACCGGAAGACCTGGCCTTCGCCGAGAGCCGCATCCGCCCGTCGACCATGGCCGCCGAAGACCTGCTGCACGACCTGGGCGCGATCTCGATGATCGGCTCCGACTCGCAGGCGATGGGCCGGGTCGGCGAGGTGGTCATGCGGACCTGGCAGACCGCCCACGTCATGAAGGCCCGCCGCGGCGCCCTGCCCGGCGACACCACGGCCGACAACAACCGGGCCAAGCGCTACGTCGCCAAGTACACGATCTGCCCGGCCGTCGCGCACGGCATGTCCAGCCACATCGGCTCGGTCGAACCCGGCAAGCTGGCCGACCTGGTGCTGTGGGATCCGGCGTTCTTCGGCGTGCGGCCCGCCCTGGTCATCAAGGGCGGCATGATCGCCTCGGCCCAGATGGGCGACGCCAACGCCTCGATCCCGACGCCGCAGCCGATGCTGCCGCGCCCGATGTTCGGGGCCAAGGGCGTGGTGCCGGCCCAGACGTCGCTGGCCTTCGTGGCCGAGGCCGCGATCGACGCCCTGCTGGGCGACCGCATCGGCGTGAAGCGCGCGTTCGCTCCGGTCGAGAACACCCGCGCGGTCGCCAAGGCCGACATGCCCCGCAACGACGCCCTGCCCAGAATCGAGGTGGAGCCCGACACGTTCGTGGTCCGCATCGACGGCGAGGTCATCGAGCCCGACCCGGTGACCGAGCTGCCCATGGCCCAGCGCTACTTCCTCTTCTGACATGCCCCCCTTCCTCCCACGCGAGCTCACCCACTCCCCCTCGCGCGAGATCTCTCCATCCCTTTCGCGGACATTTCCGGAATGTCGGGCATGAGCCTCGCGACCCTGCTCGTCCTCGCCGACGGCCGCCTCCCCTCCGGCGGCCACGCGCACTCCGGCGGCCTGGAAGCGCAGGTCTCCGCCGGCCGAGTGCGCGACCTCGACGCGGTCGCCGACTTCCTGCGCGGCAAGCTGGCGACCTCCGGCCTCGTGTCCGCGGCGTTCGCGGCCGCCGCCTGCGCCCACCCGTCCGAGTGGGCGGCATTAGATCAAGGGCTCGATTCCCGTACGCCGTCGCCCGCGCTCCGCAAAGCATCCCGAGCCCAGGGCCGGGCGCTGCTGCGGGCCGCCCGAGCCATGTGGACCATGCCGCTCACCGGCCGCGACCTGCACCAACCCGTCGCGCTCGGTGTGGTCGCAGCCGCCGCCGGACTGGGCCCCGCCGCAGCCGCCGTCGCGGCCGCCCACGGAACGACGAGCGGCGCGGCGTCGGCCGCCGTACGGCTGCTCGGTCTTGATCCCTATGCGGTGCACGGGCTGCTGGCCCGGCTCGCCCCCGAATGCGACCGGATCGCGGCCGACGCCGCGGCCCGGGCCGACGACCCGGTCGACGATCTGCCGGCCGCGGGCGCTCCCTTGCTCGACATCGGCGCCGAGCTCCACGCCACCTGGGAGGTGCGTCTCTTTGCATCCTGAGAACTCCGTCGCCGGCGGGGCCCTGCCCCACCCCTCCGACGGCTACACGATCCCGCACACGCACGGCCCCGAAGAGGTGCCGCACACCCACCCCGACCCCGGCGTGGACCCGCACGAGCCGCTGACCACCGGCCCGCGGGCCCTGCGGGTCGGCATCGGCGGACCGGTCGGCTCGGGCAAGACCGCGCTGGTGGCCGCCCTGTGCCGGGCGCTGGGCGACGAGTTGCGGCTGGCCGTTGTCACCAACGACATCTACACCACCGAGGACGCCGACTTCCTGCTCCGCAACGGGGTGCTGCCGGCCGACCGGGTGCGCGCGGTCGAGACCGGCTGCTGCCCGCACACCGCCATCCGCGACGACATCTCCGCCAACCTGGACGCGGTCGAGGACCTCGAGGCGTCGCTCGGCCCGCTCGACCTGGTGCTGGTCGAGAGCGGCGGCGACAACCTGACCGCCACGTTCAGCAAGGGCCTGATCGACCAGCAGATCTTCGTGGTCGACGTGGCCGGCGGCGACAAGGTGCCCCGCAAGGGCGGCCCCGGCGTCACCACGGCCGACCTGCTGGTCATCAACAAGACCGACCTGGCCCCGATGGTCGGCGCCGACCTGTCGGTGATGGACCACGACGCCAAGGCCCGCCGCGGCGACCTGCCCACGGTGTTCCTGTCGCTGGTCGAGGACCGCAACGCCACCCCGGTCGCCGACTGGATCCGCACCCTGGTCGCCACGCGAGTGCCGGCGGCGTGAAGGCGTTCTCCCGGGTCGTCGCCGAGCGGGACAACCTCGGCGGCACCCGGCTGACCGTCCTGCACAGCGAGTCCCCGCTGCTGCTGCGCCGCACGGGCCCCACCACGGTCCATCTGGTCGGCGGTGGCGCCGGCCCGCTGCGCGGCGACGACCTGCGGCTCGACATCGCGGTCGGCCCCGGCGCCACCCTGGAGATCCGCAGCGTGGCCGCCCAGCTGGCCCTGCCCGGCCGCGACCACCTGCCCCCGTCCCGCTTCGAGATCACCGCCACGGTGGCCGCCGGCGCCACCCTGCGCTGGCACCCCGAGCCGATGATCGCCGCCGCCGGCTGCGACCACCACACGATCACCCGGGTCGACGTGGCCGAGGGCGGCACCCTGCTCTGGCGCGACGACCTGGTCTGTGGCCGCCACCACGAGGACTCCGGCAACGTCCGCCTGGACACCACCATCCGGTACGCGGGCACCACGCTCTACCGCCACGACCTGGCCGTAGGCCCCGCCGCCCCCGGCTGGTCCGGCCCCGCAATCCTGGGCGGCGGCCGCGCCATCGGCACCATCGTGTTCGCCCCCGACACCATGCCCGCGACCTCAGGCCCCGGCGACTACGCCCTCATGCCGCTGGCCGGCCCCGGAATGCTGGCCACCGCGATCGCCGACGACATCCGCCCGGTCCAGGCCGCCCTCGACCCGCTCTGCGAGCCCACGAGAGCCCTGGCCCACACCTGACGCACGGGCACCAGCGGGGTCCGGGGATCGCCTGGCCCGAACTCGTCGCCGCCGCCGACCGTCAACCCGACCAGATCCGGCGAGCTCGGGTCCTGCTTCTGCTCGCGCCGGCACTCGGCGACGCCGCGGCCGACACCCCAGCCGCGAGGTCGACCCTCGCGGAGGCACTGCGGACGCTGGGAGCGGTGAACGACACCACCGAGCTGGCCGCGCTGGCCGTTTCCGACGACGTCGTCTTCTGGGGAAAGGTGTCGTGGGCGGCCGGTGTGCCCGAGTCGGAAGACGCGCCGCGCAACCCGGCCAGTCCGTTCGCTCTCACCGCGGCTCAGCGCAGGCAGGTAACCGAGCTGCTGAATCCGTAGAGACGCACCTCAGGCGCCCTCGGCGGCGAAGCCGCGCTGGAGTTCGGCCAGCTCGGCGGCGTCGCCGATTCGGGGGCGGCGGTCAGGGTGCTCGACGTACCGGCGGATCGTGTGGGCCAGGAACGCCGTGTCGATCTGCAGCACGCCGGCCGGCAGGGACAGCGGCGCCGCCTCGGATCGGAGCAGCTTGAGCGTGCCCGGGTTCCGCTTGGCCGGCCGCGGCGGCCCGCCCGGCCGCAGCTCGTCCCACCGGATCTCCTGCTCGCGGAAGCGATGGCCCAGGGTCAGGCCGTCCGGGGTCAGCACGACGGACGGGCGGCTCGTCATCGACCGCAGCACGAGGTCGATCATCAGCACCGCCACCAGGCCGAAGAAGACCCACGTCACCACGCCGAGCTGCGCGATCCGCATCTGATCCTCGTTCGGCACCCGCTCCACCGGCACGGCCTGCCCGACCACCGAGCCCGCGGCGATCAGCATCGCCGCCTGCCGCGGCGACGACTGCACGCTGAACCGTCGCCCGGCCGGATCGCTCTCCCACCCGGCCGGCCGATCTCGGAACGCTCCGGTGATCAGGGCATACACACCGGCCGGAACGACCGCGCACGCCACCAGGAGCAGCAGGTAGACCGCGAGACCGGCCGCGAGGGGCTGGACCCGCCAGGTGAGCGGCCGCAGCCACAGCGACAGACCGGCCGACAGCGCGAAGGCCAGAATCACAAACAGTGGGGCGAGCAGACGGCTGAGGCGCGGCGGCATCGCCGGATCGTACGGGAGAAAGATCGACAACGGGGGCCTGACTCGAGGGCGGCACCAGGGCCGCCCTCGAGTCAGATGCTGGTCAGGCCGCTACCGCGATCGGGACCCCGTGCTCGTCGGTCAGGGCCAGGCGGGTGTGCAGGTTGCCCTGCTGGGCGACCCGGGCGAAATACTCCGACCGGCGGCGTTGCATACAACCTTTGCGCGTACGCGGTCCGCCCGCGGCCACCGTGAGCAGCTCCGGGGCCAGCGAGCTGTTCAGGCCCTCGCGCAGCAGCTGCAGCGCCTCGGTGCGCAGCTGGGAGATGCGGGACTCGGTCACGCCGAGCCGCGCCGCCACGTCGCTGAGCGGCTGCTCCTGCAGAAACGACTCCGTCACCACCAGGCGCAACCGCTCGGGCAGGGCCTGGATGGCCTGGTGCAGGTAGCCAAGTCGTTCCCGCTTGAGCAGCAGGTCCTCCGGCCCCTCGGACGTCTCCGGCACCATCTCCTCGGCCGCACCGGTCGGGAAGCCCTGCAGGCTCAGCAGGGCCGCCTTCTGGACGTCGTCCTCGACCGTGGCCAGCTCGGCGACACCGATGCCGAGCGTCTCGGCCACCTCGGCGTCGGTCGGGGTGCGTCCCAGCGCCGCGGTGAGCTCCTGGCGGGCGGTCGCGGTCTTGCGGGCCCGGGCGCGCACCGATCGGCTGGCCCAGTCCTGTCCGCGCAGCTCGTCGAGGAGCGCGCCGCGGATGCGGACCGCGGCGAAGCGGTGGAACGGGATCCCGCGGGTGACGTCGAAGGAGCGGGCCGCGCCCAGCAGGGCGGCGAACCCGGCCGAAGACAGGTCGTCCGCGTGGACGTGGCCCGGAACCCGGTTCAGCAACTCCCGGACCAGATGGCCAACCATCGGCATGTGTTCGCGGACGAGGTCCTCGATGTCACGCGCGGAAGGCGCGTCGTGAGTCGTGCCGATGGTGGCGGGGAGTGGGGTCGTGTCCGTCACGTGGTCCTCCTCGCTCATACGACCGGTTGGGTGAAAACCGGCTGACGAGGAGAACATTTGCCGCCGAAAGGTGCGAAGGCGGCGGAACTCGGTTGCTTTTAGGGTGCTTTTCGCGAGAAAGGCTCAGGTTTTTACCGGATGACGGCGGGGCGCCGAGGTTCGAGCACCTCGGTCAGTTCCTCGTGCACCCAGTGCATGCGCCGGACCGCGTCGTCCGGGTGCTCCCCGAACTCCTCGGCCACGTTGGCGGCGCAACCGTCACTGCCGTGCTGCAGGATCATGTCGGTCACCGCCTCTTCCACGGCCTTGTGCGTGGGGCACTGGGACGGCTGCAGGTCGGAGACGAACAGGGCCTCCGCCGCCAGATCCTTGACAATGCTGATCATGTCGTACTCCCCGATGGACGACTTGCTGTAGCGCTACTTCTCGTCATGCCCGATCCACGGTGTTTGAGACGGAATGAGCGCGTCCAGTTCTGCTATCTCATCTTTTGCCTGTGCACTGCCTCCGCGTGGCCGCCACGCCGGGCGAAACGGAGGAAAGTGCCGGATGCATCGCTTTCACAGTAACTCGCTCCCGGGCGGCGCCGCGTCCGGTTTCCGCCGTTCAGCTGTTCCCCATCCGACCCTCGACCACCAACCAGCCTCCCCCGTACGCCGCACAGGTCCCGCTCCCGCGCTTCCGCCCCGCTCGAGGCGCAAAAAACAGGGCCGGCTCTCGTGGCCGACCCTGTCTCCGTGAACGTTCCTAGCAAGTCCTAGCAGTCTCCGGCGGCGACGTCGCAATCGTCGCCGCCACCACCGACAGGGATCGTCGGCTTGACCGTGGTGGTCGGCGGATCGTTCACCGGCTCAGTCGCCGGTCCCGTCGTCGGCGGCGTCGTCTCCTCCGTCGGCGGCCGAGTCTCCGTCACCGTGGGTCTCGGGGGCGGCGGCTCCGTGTCTTTGATCGGCGGCGTCGACGTGTCCACCGGCCCCGGCGGGGTTGTGTTTGTCGGCGGAACCGACGTCGTTGACCCCGGCGGCTGGTTCGACTGACCGGGAGCCGGCTTCGTCGTCGGCGTGACGGTGATCAGACCGCCGTCCCCGATCGTGACGCCCGGAATCGGCGACTTGGTCGGGCCGAGCCGCAGCGTGCCGTCGGACAGCGTCTCGACGAAGCGCGACGGCTCATTCGGCGCCTTGGACACGAACGCGTCGCAGGTGGCCCCGTTGAGCGAGAAGGCCATCGGCGGCAAATTACTGTCCTTGTAACGGCCGTTCATCTTGAGCGCCACCGTCTTGAGCGGCCCGATCGCCTGCGTCGAGTCGATCGAAACGCCGCCACCCGACGGACCGTCCTGCTCCAGCTGGGTGCCCTCGACGCCCTTGACCACCTGGTCACCGGGCATCATGAACCAGAGCTTCCAGTCCTCGACCGGCGTCTCGTTGCGGTTGGCCACCGTGACCTGCGCCGTGAACCGGTGGTTGGCATCGGTCCAGACGGCGTAGCTCACCACGCACTTGTTCAGCACCGGCTGTGGGTTCGAGGGCACGGCAATGTTGCCCCCGTCCCTCTTACCGGTCGCCGACGCGCTCCAGCCGTAGGTCCCGAGACCGATGAGCAGCACGGCACCGGCCACCACCAGGACCCGCCGGGTCTTGGTCTGCCCGATCCGCGTCCACGCCGGCTCGGTCGTGCGACCAGGCCGGTCACCGGAAGGCGGCTTGTCACCGACAGCAGACCGCAGGCCACCCGCACCCATCGGAGCCGCGTTGTAGACCGGCCCTGACTTCAGCTCACCGAAGCGACTGTTCCGAACAGGCACAGCCGACTCATCCGCAGACGAAGCCGCAGCAGCGGAAGCAGACGCCGCAGGTGCCGACGCAGCCGCAGCCCCGGCCGCCGCCGCAGCACCAGCCGCAGCCGCCGCAGGGCGCGGAGCCGCCGCAGCAGGCGAGACCGGCGCCGGCGAAACCGGAGACCCGAGGATCTCGCCGTAAGCCTGAGGCGACGGCAGGATCGTCGTGTCTTCGCCGTTGCCCTTCCAGTCCGGCACGTAGCCCCGCGCCGCCGCCGGCGACGCCGAGGCGATGCCGGCCAAGATGTGCGCCAGATCGGCACTGGACGGCCGGTCGGACGGCCGCTTCTCGAGGCAGCGCCCGACCAGGGCGTCCACGTCGGCGGGCAGACCGTCGACCGGCGGCAGCGGCTCGGGCTCGGTGTATTGGTGAGCCCGCAGCAGAGCCGTCGTCGTTCCGACGTCCCACGGCAGCTGGCCGATCAGTGTGCGGTAGATGAGCAGGCCCACCGCATAGACATCGGTCGCCGGGCTCACCTGGCCGCCCTCGAGCCGCTCGGGCGCGAGGTAGGCCGGCGTGCCGAGCAGACTGCCGTCGGGGTCGATGTCGTTCTCGCCGATGAGGGCCGAGATGCCGAAGTCGACGACCTTGGCCCCGGTCGGCGTGAGCATGACGTTGGCCGGGGTGACGTCGCGGTGCACGATGCCCCGTGAGTGTGCGGCGGCGAGCGCCGCTGCCACCTCGGCCGTTATCCGCACGGCGTGCTGCCAGGGCAGCTTGCGCACGCGCGCGAGTACGGCGGCGAGTGACTCGCCGTCGATGAGTTCCATCACTACATAAGGAACCGGCTCACCGTCGACGGTGGTCGCTTCGCCGTAGTCGTAGACATTCGTGATGTTCGGGTGGCTGAGCCGAGCGGCCGCCTGAGCTTCCGCACGCAGCCGGCGCCGGAACGCCGGGTCTGCACTGGTCGACGGTGGCAGAACTTTGACCGCGACCTGGCGCCCGAGGACTTCGTCGAACCCTCGCCACACCACTGACATCCCGCCGGCACCGAGCCGCTCGACCAGTCGATAGCGACCGGCCAGCAGACTCGAACCCGGAAGGTCCGTCGTGCTCATGTGCCCCCACATGCGCGCTTCGAAGAAACACCGAGTTGCACCGCCATGCCCCTCGGCGTCGGGGTGCCCGGCCGGATAGCCGAACGTTCCCCATCGACGGAAGGGATGCTAGCCGATGATCGGCCCCCTCACGATCCCGCGCACACACGGTCTTACCTGCGGTTCATCACCGTCCGTTCCGGGCAGATCGCACCTGTCTTTGACACTCGTCCAGTACCCGAAAGTCGGATGCCTGACGGAAACCCGACCGGCTCGAACCAGTACGAGGGCCTATGCCCGCTTTATCGGAAGTTTCTTCCAGCAGAAGTTCGCTACCGTCCAGCGTGGACAGAGCAACCAGCCGTAATGCGACCATCACCCTTCGCAATGTCGGGCAATCGTCGACAAAAGCCTGTCCTAGGGCAACTGTTCAGGGATCTACCTGTGCAACCCCGCCTGAACGGTCAGCTCCATCGGCTGATCAGCCCATTTAGCGTGCCAACCTCCGCCGCGCCGCCTCAGACGTGGTAACCGGGGACAGGAACCCGCTCGTTCCCCATTAGCGATCTTAACGACGGATAAGCCGGACGACGACCGGGCCGAGCCGGCGGCGCGGGCACCGCACCCAGCTCCTCCAGCAACGCCAGAACCGGCGCGAGCTTCTCGTAGATGACCAGCACCACATCGCCGGGCCGGGCCAGCCGCAGGGCTTCCACCACGGCATCAGCAAAGCCGGAGACCCGGAGCGCGGTCAGCTTGGGACGCCGCGCCCGCATCTCCCGCTCGACCAATTCGGAGACTTCGGACGGCGTACGGCCGCGAGGGTCCTCGTCGTCATAGAGCACCACTCGCGAGACCGCATCGGCCACCACCTGCGCACATGCCGCCAGCAGATCGTCGCGCCGGTCCCCCGGCAGGGTCAGCGCGGCCACGCAACGGTCGGGACCCCAGAGCCGATGCACGGTCCGCAGGGTCGCCGCCAGAGCCGCCGGATTGTGTGCATAGTCGACAAATACGGAAACGTCCCCGAGGCGCAGCAGCGTTCCGCGCCCCGGGTTCGCCACCGCCGGATCGAACTCGGCCACCCTCCGGCACACCTCGTCCTGCCCGGCCCCCAGCGCCCGGGCGGCGGCCATCGCGGCCAGCGTGTTGGCCACCACGTGCGGCGCCGCTCCCCCGTACGCCCCCGGCAACTCGGCCACCCGCAGCAACGGAGTCCGCCGGGCCCCGGTCGCCTGCAGGACCCAGCCGTCGTCGGCCAGGTAGGCCGTCCCGCCCCGGGCCAGATGCTCGACCACCACCGGCTGTCCGGCGTCGAGCCCGAACCACACCACCCGCTTGCGGTCGGCCCGCACCCGCGGCCGTCCGATCAACGTGCGCACCCACGGGTCGTCGGCGTTGAGCACCAGCGTCCCGCCGTCGCGCACCCGCTCGGCCACCAGCGCCTTCACGTGGGCCAGGTCCTCGACCGTGGCCAGCCCGTCCTGCCCCAGGTGGTCGGCCGTGATGTTGGTGAGCACCCCGACGTCCGACCAGTCGTAGCCCAGCCCGCGGTTGAGCAGCCCGCCGCGCGCCGTCTCGAGCACCGCCGCCGACACGCCCGGATCACCCAGCACCATCTGCGCCGACCGTGGTCCGGTGGCGTCGGCCCGGAAGATCACCCGCCCGTCGATGCGTACGTCGTCGGTGGTGGTCAGACCGACCCGCAACCCGTGACCGGCCAGCAGATGCGCGGTTATCCGGGCGACCGTGGTCTTGCCGTTGGTGCCGGTGACAGCGACCGTCGGGATCCGCCCGTCCGAGCCGGCCGGGAACATCGCCCGCACGATCGCGTCGCCCACGTCGCGCGGCCGTCCCTCGACCGGGGCCAGGTGCATGCGCAGGCCGGGCACCGCGTTGACCTCGATCACCCCGGCTGCGGCCTCGGTTCCGGACTGCGCCGGCGGCACCGGGGCGTCGATGCCGGGCAGCCTCAGGTCGATGCCGGCGATGTCGAGCCCGAGCAGCGCGGTCACCCGCAGGCAGAGCCGCGAGACCTCGGGGTGGATCAGGTCGGTCACGTCGTGACTGGTCGCGCCGGTCGACAGGTTGCCGGTGGAGCAGAGCCAGACCTTTTTCCCGTACGCGGGAACGCTCTCCCCTTTATATCCCTGGCGCTCGAGCACACTGGGCACCGGTTCCACCCGGGTCAGCACGCGGGAGTGCCCGGTTCCCCGGCGCGGATCGGCGTTGAGCTCCTCGACCAGTTCGGCCACCGTGCGCGAGCCGTCGCCGACGACGTGCGCGGCGATCCGTTCGGCGGCGGCCACCACCTCGCCCGCGACCACCAGCACCCGATAGTCGCGGCCGCCCAGCTCACGCTCGACGATCACGTCCGCGCCGGCCGCCCGGAACGCCTGCTCGACCTGATCCGGCGTGTTCAGGTGCAGCGCGACATGCTCGCCGTGCCGTCCGTGCCGGGGCTTGACCACAACCGGGCCACCGAGTTCGCCGAGCAGGCGCAGCGCCTCGTCGAGCGTGCGGGCCGCGCCCCCGGCCGGCATCGGCACGCCCGCCTCGGTCAGCACGCGCCGGGTCACCTGCTTGTCGCCGGCGATGTCGATGCCGACGCCGCTGGTCTGGTCGGTCATCGCGGCCCAGGCCAGCCGCCGCCGGTTGCCCCAGCCGAGGCGCAGCAGGCTGAGGTCGTCGTAGCGCTCGACCGGGATGCCGCGCCGGCGGGCGGCCGCGATGATCGCCCGGGTGCTCGGTCCGGCCGCCTCCCGTTCGGCCCGCGCCGCCAGATCGTCCAGGGCGAGTTCCCCCGGCCGCCCGTCGACCACCGCCGTGACCAGCCCGGCCGCCGTCTCGAGCAGCTCGCACGGCACCGACGAGCCGGGCGACTCGTCGACCGGGCACTCGATGATGAGGTCGTAACCGCCGGGCTCACCGGCCGACACCGTGCGGCCGAAGCTGACGTCCCGGCCGATCAGCTGGGACAGCTCGAGGCAGACGTGCTCGGTGACGTGCCCGAAATAGGTGCCCCCGCGCAGCCGGCTGACGAACCCGCCGGGCGCCCCGGCCGCGCAGTGGTGCTCGGCCAGGCCGGGCAGCACGCGCAGCAGGCGCTCGGCGAACCCGGTGACGTCGGAGGTCTCGACGCCGGCCAGTTCTTCGAGGCGGACCCGGGCGACGACGGCCGGGCGGGAGAGATAGACGTTCGGCCCGCGCAGGTGCCGCAGGCTCTCGATCTTCATGACGACGGTCCTCCGAGGATGCCCCGCCGGGCGCAGACGGGCCGGCGGCCCGTGAGGTGGAACGCGGGCCGGTCCGGGCACCTCTGAGGTTAAACGGAACAAATCCGAAACATTGGACTAATGCATTTTGTGGGATGCAGTGCCGTCCGGTGCGGCCGGCAGCAGGTGCGTGACCTCGGGCGGCCCCGACGCGTACGCGGAAGCCCTCTTCTCGGTCTCCTCGTCGCTGCCGGTCAGCCGCCCCTCGTGCTGGCGGACGTGGTCCTCCCAGGTCGGCACCTGATAGACCTCGACGAACTTGCCCGGCTCCTCGCCGTCCCGGAACAGTCCCCACCGCGTCGCCCCGGTGCGCAACCGCGTTCCCCGTACGGCCTCCATCGCCTCGACGAATTCGTCCGCCTTCTCGTCGGCGACCCGGTAGATCGAGGTCACCAGCACCGGCCCCTCGTCCGGCCGCGGGTCGAGCATGATGTGCGGCTCGGACCAGTAGATCGCCGGGCTCAGGTCGGCGTCGTCGTGCTCGTGCACCGGCCACCAGCGGACGGTGGCCGTGCCCAGCAGCATCACCACGGCCGCGGCGGTGAAGGCGAAGCGCAGGCCGAACGCCTGGGCGACCTGACCCCACAGGAGCGCGCCGACGGCCTGCGCCCCGGCGAAGACGACCTGATAGATGCCGAAGCCGCGGGCGCGCACCCAGTTCGGCAGCAGCAGTTGCATGCTGGCGTTCATCCGGGACACCAGGGTCATCCAGGCCGCACCGGCGAGCACAAGAACGGCGGCGACTACTACGGCGTACGGGAAAAACGCTGTCGCCGCCAGCGCCCCGGCATAGACCACGCCCGCGACGGCGATCAGGCGGTTGGCCGTCAGTCGCCGGCGGATGCGCGGCATGAGCAGCGCGCCGCCGATCGCCCCGACGCCCAGGGCGGCCAGCAGGATGCCGTAACCGCTGGCGCCCAGGCCCAGCTCCTGATGCGCGACCACGGGCAGCAGACCCCAGACCACGCTGCCCGGCAGCACGAACAGGATCACGCGCAGGAGCAGGCGGCGCACCGCGGGGTCGTAGCGGACGAAGCGGCCACCGGCGCGGACGGCCGGTCCGAAGTGCTCGGGGTGACTTGGTCCCGGGCGGGGCGGGCGGCGCCAGACGAGCAGGGCGAGCGCGAAGACGGCGTACGAGAGCGCGTTGAGCCCGAACACGGCGGCCGACCCGATCTGGGCCACCAGCAGGCCCGCCACCGCCGGACCGGCCGACCGGGCCAGGTTGGTGTTCACCGCGCCCAGCGCCGACGCGGCCGGCAACTCCGCGCGCGGCACGATCTCGGGGATCACGGCCTGCCAGGTCGGCAGGGTCAAGGCCTGCCCGACGCCGAGCAGAAAGGTGAAGAAGAGCAGCAGGGCCGGTGGCATCCGGTCGAGCGCGGTCAGCACGGTCAGCACGGCCCCGACTCCGGACAGCGCGATCTGCACGGCCAGCAGCAGGCGGCGGCGGTCGAGCACGTCGGCGATCGCACCGGCCGGCAGGGCCAGCATCAGCACCGGCAGCATCGTCACCGCCTGCACGAGGCTGGTCCAGGTGGCCGCGTCCGGCTCCGGCACGACCAGCCACTGGGCGCCGACGGTCTGCATCCAGGTGCCGACGTTGCCGGCCAGCACCGCGATCCAGAGCATCCGGAAGACGCGGCCGCGCAGCGGTGACCAGGGTGAGTCCACCCGGGCAACCTATCGGCGGCGCGCGCCCGGTCCCGGCTTAGGCAACACTTCCCGGTAGTCGCTGATCTCGTGGCCGTCGGCGCAGCGGATCACCGGGTGCACGGCCGCCCCGCAGTCGCGGTGCTCGTAGGCCAGCGGGGGACCCTCGGGCTCGGCCAGATAGCGGTCGCCCCACTCGGCCACCGCGATCAGCACCGGATAGAGGTCGAAGCCTTTCCGGGTCAGCCGGTATTCGTGCCGCTCGCGTGACCCCGGCTCCCGGTACGGCACGCGGTGCAACACGCCGTTGTCGACCAGCATGGCCAGCCGGTTGGTGAGCACCTGACGCGGGATGTTGGTGCGCACCCGCATGTCGTCGAAGCGGCGGATGCCCGCGAACACCTCGCGCAGCACGACGACGGTCCACCGCTCACCGAGGATCTCCATCGCGCGCCCGATCGTGCACGACTCGACCGACCAGGCCAGCGCTTCCGGTGCTGTGGAACTCATCCCAGAAGGCTAAGTCCACTGGACAGACCCAGCAAGCCGGTGCGAGGCTGCGTCCATGACCCAGACCCAGCAGGACCGCACCCGCACCTTCAGCTGGTCCGACCCCACGGTGCACGCCGGCCTGATCGGCCGCCGGGCGGGCCTCGAGCTCCTGCAGGCGATGGCGAGCGGCGAACTGCCCCCGCCGCCGATCATGCAGCTGGTCGGGATGGCGTCGCTCGAGCCCGAGTTCGGCTCGGTCACCGTGCGCCTCGACCCGCAGGAGTTCCACTACAACCCGCTGGGCACGATGCACGGCGGGGTCATCTCGACGCTGCTCGACACGGCCACCGGCTGCTCGGTGCACAGCACGCTGCCGGCCGGCGTCGGCTACACCAGCCTCGACCTCAACGTGAAGTTCCTGCGCCCGGTCACCCTGAAGTCGGGCCGCCTGAGCTGCGTCGGCACCGTGCTGCAGAGCGGTCGTCGCACCGCGCTGGCCGAGGCCCGGCTCTCCGACGCGAACGGCCGCCTGGTCGCTCAGGCCATGTCGAGCTGCATGCTGTTCCCTATTTCTTCGCCAGCCGGAGACGCCTAGCTTCGCGCTTCTCCTCGAAGCGGGCGGCCTGGGTCTCCAGGTCGTCCATGTGCGCGGCCAGTTCGTCGCGGGCCTTCTCGCCGTCGCCGGACAGGTCGGTGCGGCCCAGCACGTTCCACTGGCGCAGCACCGGCTGCAGCACCTCGTCGCGGTGCTGCCGCAGGTCGTAGATGCCGGCCAGCGCGATCGACAGCGCCTTGCGCCCGAAGCCCTCGATGTTGGCCCCGGGCATCTGGAAGGTCGACACGACGTCGGTGACCGCGCGCATCGCGTTGTTCGGGTCGAGGTCGAACGCGGCCGCCAGCAGGTTGCGGTAGAAGACCATGTGCAGGTTCTCGTCGGCCGCGACCCGGGCCAGCAACTGCTCGGCGATCGGGTCGCCGGTGGCCTTGCCCGTGTTGCGGTGCGAGATGCGGGTGGCGAGTTCCTGGAAGGCCACGTACGCGATGGAATGCAGGATCTCGTCCGGGTGGTCGTTGGAGTAACCGGCCTGCATGTGGGTCATCCGGGCCCGCTCGAGCTCGACCGGGTCGACGGCCCTGGTGACCGTCAGGTAGTCGCGCAGGGCGATGCCGTGCCGGCCCTCCTCGGCCGTCCACCGGTGCACCCACGTGCCCCAGGCGCCGTCGCGTCCGAACAGGGTGGCGATCTCATGGTGGTACGAGGGCAGGTTGTCCTCGGTCAGCAGATTGACGATCAGGGCCGTCCGGGCCACGTCGGGCAGCTTCGAGTCGGTCTCGAGCCAGGCCTCGCCGCCGAGCAGGCCGTCGAAGGTGCGACCGTCGCTCCACGGCACGTATTCGTGCGGGAACCACTCCTTGGCCAGGGACAGGTGCCGTTCGAGGTTGGTCGCCACGACCGGTTCGAGCTCGATGAGCAGCGCTGTCTGGTCCAGAGGCATGACGATCACTCCCTACGGTGCCGTAACTTACGGCACCGTAGGGAAGGCTACGCCCTGGACCTGCTCAGCCGGCGATCGTGGGCTGAAGGTCACCAGCCGGCGGGGACCACAGAGCCGCGTCGGCCTCGGTCTGGTCGCCCGAGCGGATGTCCTTGACCGTGTCCGGCTCACCCGGGAACCAGACGTACGGGATCCCGCGCCGGTCGGCGTACTGGATCTGCTTACCGAACTTGGCCGCGGTCGGCGCCACCTCGGCCGGGATGCCGCGCCGGCGCAGGGCCCCGGCGATCCGGTCGCAGGCCGTGCGCTGCTCCTCGGCCGGCACCGCGACCAGCACACAGGTCGGCACCGAGCGCGAGATGTTCAGCGCGTTGTGGCCGAACAGCAGGCCCAGGATCCGGGTCACGCCGATCGAGATGCCGACGCCCGGGAACGTCTCCTTGCCGGTCGAGGCCAGGCTGTCGTAGCGGCCGCCCGAGGTGACCGAGCCGAACCGCTCGTAGCCCTCGAGCATCGTCTCGTAGACCGTGCCGGTGTAGTAGTCGAGACCGCGGGCGATCTTCAACTCGGCCACCACCAGGCCCGGGGCGTGCTCGCGGGCGGTCTCGACGACCCGCAGCAGTTCGCCCAGGCCCTCCTCGAGCAGCGGGTCGGTGACCCCGAGCTTGCGGACGGCGTCCACGAAGGACCCGTCCTCGGCCGAGATCGCGGCCAGCTCGAGACACGCGTCGGCCTGGGCCCGGGTCGCGCCGGCCGTCTCGACCAGCTGGTCGGCTACCCGGGCCGGGCCGATCTTGTCGAGCTTGTCGACCGTACGCAGCACCTGCGCCGTGTCCCCGAGACCGAGCCCGCGGTAGAAGCCCTCGCACACCTTGCGGTTGTTGACCTGGATCCGTACGCGCGGAATCGGCAGGCCGCCGAGCGCGTCCCCGATCACCAGCGGCATCTCGCAGTCGTAGTGGAACGGCAGCTCACCGCGGTTGACCACGTCGATGTCGGCCTGCAGGAACTCGCGGTAGCGGCCCTCCTGCGGCCGCTCGCCGCGCCACACCTTCTGCATCTGGTAGCGCTTGAACGGGAACTGCAGCTTGCCCGCGTTCTCGACCACGAACCGGGCGAACGGCACGGTCAGGTCGAAGTGCAGGCCGAGCGAGTCGTCGTCCTTGGCGTTCTCGTCCGCCTGCAGCCGGCGCAGCAGGTAGACCTCCTTGGACGTCTCCCCCTTGCTCAGCAGCGTGTCGAGCGGCTCGACCGAACGCGTCTCGAGCGGGGCGTAGCCGTAGAGCTCGAACGTGGTGCGAATGCGGTCGAGCATCCGCTGCTCGATCATGCGCTGGGGCGGCATCCATTCGGGAAAGCCGGAAATAGGCATTCTCAAAATCTCCTAGTAAAAAGCTCAGAGTCCGCGGCGCGGCGCGGCGACCAGTTCCCGCAGGTACGGGTTGTGGGCGCGCTCGCGGCCGATGGTGGTGGCCGGTCCGTGGCCAGGCAGGACGACGGTGTCGTCGGCCAGCGGCAGGATCTTGTCCCGCAGGCTGGTCAGCATCGTGTCGGTGCTGCCGCCCGGCAGGTCGGTGCGTCCGATCGAGCCGGCGAACAGGACGTCTCCGGAGAGGCAGACCTGGTCGGCCTCGAACTCGGAGCCCACGCCGGGCAGGCGGAACAGCACCGACCCGCCGGTATGGCCGGGCGCATGGTCGACCGTGACCTCGAGACCGGCCAGCGTGAGCGTGGCGCCGTCGGTCAGCTCGGCCACGTCGTCGGGCTCCGAGTAGGGCAGACGGCCGCCGAACAGCTGGGTGAGGTCCATGCTCAGGCCCTTGGCCGGGTCGGCCAGCATCTCGCGGTCGGCCGGGTGCACATAGGCCGTGATGCCGCGGGCGCCGCAGACCGGAGCGACCGAGAAGGTGTGGTCGAGGTGGCCGTGGGTGAGCAGCACCGCGGCCGGGACGAGACGGTGCTCGGTGAGCACCTCGTCGAGGCGGTCGAGCACGCCGATGCCGGGATCGACGATCAGGCATTGCTCGCCCGGGCCGGCGGCCACCACGTAGCAATTGGTGCCGAAGGCCTGGGCCTCCACGCCGGTGACGAGCACAGCTTGGCCTCACTTCTGGAGAACCGGGAAAAAACAGGAGCGAATCGTAACGAGCCTAGCCCGGCGGGCGCACACCACTTTCTCAGGAGGTACCCGTACACTCTTGCGGGCGTGTGACACAGGTCGTACGAGAGGACAGCGTTCGGTGGCATCCAGCAGGGACCGGCAGCGCAAGCTGGCGCGGGCAAAGCTCGATCGGCAGATGGCGAAGCGGGCCGTCAAGGAGCGCCGTCGGCGCCGTGTGCTGGCCGGAGTCGGGTCGGGCATCGCCGTCCTTCTCATCGTGGCCGGTGTGGCCTGGATCGGCGGGGCGTTCGACTCCGACGAGACCACGACCGACGCCGCCGATCAGGACACCTGCGTGTGGACCCCGCAGAACGCGCAGACCAACTCGAACCTCAAGGACGTGGGCACGCCCCCGACCAAGGACATCCCGACGCTGGGCACCCAGACGATGACGATCGCCACCAACCAGGGTGACCCGATCGTCGTCGGTCTCGACAGCGAGCTCTCGCCGTGCGGCACGGCCGACATCACGTACCTGGCGAGCAAGAAGTTCTACGACAACACGGACTGCCACGAGATCACCACGTACGGGGCGCTGCGCTGCGGCGACCCGAGCGGCACCGGTCTCGGCGGCCCGACCTACAGCATCTACAACGAGAACGTGCCGAACGCGCCCGAGCCGAGCGCCTCGCCCGACCCGGCCGCCAAGACGCCGCTCTATCCCAAAGGCACGGTGGCGCTGATCGGCAACCCGCCCGGCACCAACGGCAGCCAGTTCCTGATCTTCTTCAAGGACTACAGCCCCCCGGCGCCCGAGTTCTCGATCGTCGGCAAGGTGGCCGGCGGACTCGCCACGGTGGAAAAGATCGGCAAGATCCCGGTCTCGGCCAACGAGGCCGACGAGAAGGTCAAGCCGACTCAAAAGATCACCATCAAGACTCTGACCGTCGGCGACGCTCCGGCGTCCGCAGCCCCGTCGGCGAGCACTCAGTCCTAGAAGAAATCCCCCAGGCCGACATATCAGCAGGAGGAACACCGTGTCGTCGATCAAGGACCGGCAGCGCGCGGCGGCGCGGGCCCGGCTCGAGAAGGAGATGGCCGAGCGCTCTGCGGCTGCTCGCAAGCGCCGGCAGAAGCAGGCCGTCATCGGCTCGGCGATCGCCGTCGTGCTGATCGCGGGCGCCGCCGTGTGGATCGTGACCTCGCTGAAGGACGACAAGAAGTCCGACACCCCGGCCGCGAGCAGCGTGCCGGCCGGGCAGGTCGCCTGCACCTGGACGCCCGACGCGGGCGGCGGCGGCAAGGTCAAGGACGTCGGCACCCCGCCGGCCACCGTGCCCAACACCGGCACCGACACGCTGACCATGGAAACCAACCTGGGCACGATCAAGGCGACCCTGGACCGTTCCAAGGTGCCGTGCACGTCGGCCAGCTTCGAGTTCCTGTCGAGCAAGAAGTTCTGGGACAACACGAAGTGCCACCGCCTGGTCAACGAGGCCAGCTTCAAGGTGCTGCAGTGCGGCGACCCGTTCGCGAGCGGCAAGGGCTGGCGCGAGACCGACGGTCAGGGCGGCCCGAGCTACACGATGGCCGAAGAGAACCTGCCGACCGACACCCAGAAGCCGTACCCGGCGAAGTCGATCGCGATGGCGAACACCGGTCAGCCCGGCTCGACCGGCAGCCAGTTCTTCATCGTCGCGGCCGACACCCAGCTCCCCGCGCAGTACACGCTGCTCGGCACGATCACCGAGGGCTTCAACATCGTCGAGGACGTGGTGAAGGCCGGTGACGACAAGGCGTTCGCGCAGCAGGCGGGCGGTGGTCACCCCAAGAAGGAGATCACCATCAAGACCCTGACGACGGTCCCGGCCGCCTGATCGGTTTCATGAAGAAGGGGTCCTCCGCTCTCGGAGGGCCCCTTCTTTGTCTGCTTTCTTTTAGCTACGCGCCGGACGTCACCCGGTAGGCGTCGAAGACGCCGTCGACCTTGCGGACCGCGGCCACCAGGTGGCCCAGGTGCTTCGGGTCGGCCATCTCGAACGTGAAGCGGCTGACCGCCACCCGGTCGCGGGTCGTGGTGACCGTCGCCGACAGGATGTTGACCCGTTCCTCGGACAGCACACGGGTCACGTCGGCCAGCAGCTTGTGCCGGTCGAGCGCCTCGACCTGGATGGCCACCAGGAACGTCGACGCGCTGGTCGGCTTCCAGGTCACCTCGACGACCCGTTCCTGCTGGTCGCTCAGGTCGCCCGCGTTGGCGCAGTCTTCCCGGTGCACGCTCACGCCGCCCGAGCGGGTGACGAAGCCGAACACCGCGTCGCCCGGCACCGGGGTGCAGCAGCGGGCCAGCTTGACCCACACGTCGCTGACACCCTTGACCACGACGCCCGGATCCTGCGCCGTGCTGCGGTTGCGCGGCGGGCGGGTCGCGACGGCGGTCTCGGCGATGTCTTCGACCGCGCCCTCTTCGCCACCGAAACCGGCGACGAGCTTCTGCACCACCGACTGGGCACTGACCGTGCTCTCGCCGATGGCCGCGTAGAGCGAGGCCACATCGGCCAGATGCAGATCGCGGGCGATCGTCGTGAGGTTCTCGTTCGTCAGCATGCGCTGCAGGGGCAGACCCTGCTTGCGCATCGCCTTGACGATCGCCTCCTTGCCCTCCTCGATCGCCTCTTCGCGGCGTTCCTTGTTGAAGTACTGCCGGATCTTGGTGCGGGCCCGCGGGCTCTTGACGAAGCCCAGCCAGTCCTGCGTCGGGCCGGCGGTCGACGACTTCGACGTGAAGATCTCGATGACGTCGCCGTTGGACAGCGTCGACTCGAGCGGCACCAGCTTGCCGTTGACCCGGGCGCCGATGCACTTGTGCCCGACCTCGGTGTGCACCGCGTAGGCGAAGTCGACCGGGGTCGAACCCGTCGGCAGCGGGATGACGTCGCCCTTGGGCGTGAAGACGTAGACCTCTTGGCTGGACAGGTCGAACCGCAGCGCGTCGAGGAACTCCGACGGGTCGCTGGCCTCGCGCTGCCAGTCGAGCAGCTGCCGCAGCCAGGTCATCTCGTCGATGTGGGCCGGCGGGCCGACGATCGTCGCGCCCTTCTGCTCCTTGTACTTCCAGTGCGCGGCGATGCCGAACTCGGCCGTGCGGTGCATCGCGAAGGTGCGGATCTGCATCTCGACCGGCTTGCCGGTCGGGCCGATGACCGTCGTGTGCAACGACTGGTACATGTTGAACTTCGGCATCGCGATGTAGTCCTTGAACCGGCCCGGCACCGGCTGCCAGTTCGCGTGGATGACGCCCAGCGCGGCGTAGCAGTCGCGGACCGTGTCGACCAGGATGCGCACGCCGACCAGGTCGTAGATGTCGTTGAAGTCGCGGCCCCGCACGATCATCTTCTGATAGATCGAGTAGAGGTGCTTGGGCCGGCCGGTCGTCTCGGCCTTGATCTTGGCCGACTTCAGGTCGAGCTGGACCCGGTTGGTGACCTGCCGCAGCAACGCCTCACGCTGCGGCTGGTGCTCGCCGATGAGCCGGTTGATCTCTTCGAACCGCTTGGGGAACAACGTGCCGAACGCGAGGTCCTCGAGCTCCCACTTGATCGTGTTCATACCGAGGCGGTGGGCCAGCGGGGCCAGGATCTCGAGCGTCTCC
The DNA here is from genome assembly GCF_018829635.1 of Paractinoplanes bogorensis. Classification (GTDB taxonomy): domain Bacteria; phylum Actinomycetota; class Actinomycetes; order Mycobacteriales; family Micromonosporaceae; genus Actinoplanes; species Actinoplanes bogorensis. The sequence continues at coordinate 442,460 of NZ_JAHKKG010000007.1, read as the reverse complement.
TTGGCCTTCTGCTCCTGCTTGGGACGCGGCAGGAAGGTCAGGGTGCGCATGTTGTGCAGCCGGTCGGCCAGCTTGATGACCAGCACCCGCGGGTCTTTGGCCATGGCGACGACCATCTTGCGGATGGTCTCGGCCTTGGCCGCGTCGCCCAGTTTCACCCGGTCGAGCTTGGTCACGCCGTCGACGAGCAGCGCCACCTCGCCGCCGAAGTCGTTGCGCATCGACTCGAGCGAGTAGTCGGTGTCCTCGATCGTGTCGTGCAGCAGGGCCGCGACCAGGGTGGTCGTGTCCATGCCGAGGTTGGCCAGGATGGTCGCCACGGCCAGCGGATGGGTGATGTAGGGGTCACCGGACTTGCGGTACTGACCCGAGTGCCACCGGGCGGCGACGTCGAACGCACGCTGGAGCATGCGGCCGTCGGCCTTGGGATGACTGGCCCGGTGGGTCGCGATCAGCGGCTCGAGCACCTCGCTGACCTGCGTGCTCTGCCACGGCGCGTTGAACCGGGCCAGGCGGGCCCGCACCCGGCGCCCGGTCGGCGCGCTGGCCAGGCCGAAGCCACTGCCCGCGCCGTCGGCCGGCGTCAACGCCTGCGTGGCGTCCTCATCCACCGCCTCGGGCTGCACCTCAGCCTCGGGCGCCGCAGCGTCCGTCTCGACCTTGGGGTCAGCACCGTTACGTGAGTCCTCGGTCGGCTGCACCGTGCCCTCCGCCGGAGGGACGACGTCGCTGGACACCGGCCTCCTCACACCATCGCTCGGGATCTCACCGGTCGTCGCCGACCCGAGAAGCCCACCAATGCCAGAGTTGGTCACCTGGCTAGGAACGTCATCCTACCCGCAGAGTCTTCCCGGATGGCCCGGCCGAACCTTCGAAAGAGCGGCGTCGGCCGGTCAAACGGTCATCAAACGGTCAGTAGCGCATGCACTGTACGTGGACTCAGCCGCTCGCGGCCCTTCAGGAAGGCCAGCTCCATCAGAACGGTGAAGCCGATGACCGACCCGCCGGCCCGCTCCACCAGATCGAGAGCGGCCCCCGCCGTCCCTCCGGTGGCGAGCACGTCGTCGACCACCAGGACCCGCTGACCGGCGATGAACGCGTCCTCGTGCACCTCGAGGGCCGCCTCGCCGTATTCCAGCTCGTACGAGGCCGACAGGGCCTGCCGCGGCAGCTTGCCCGCCTTGCGCACCGGCACCACACCGACCCCGGACGCGTACGCGATGGCCGACGCCACCACGAACCCGCGCGCCTCGACCCCGGCCACCACGTCGAACGAGTCGGTGCCGTAGTGGCCGACGATCCCGTCGACCACCTCGCGAAACGCCGGACCGTCGGCGAACAGCGGCATCAGGTCCTTGAAGACGATGCCCGGCTTCGGAAAGTCGGGCACGTCGATCGTGCCGCCGGCGACCACCGCGGCCAGATCGCGGCCGCTGTCACCGGTGGCGCGGGGAATCTCGTCAGTCACGCGGCACAGCCTAACGACAGCGGGGGCGGCCGCATCCCGGCCGCCCCCGCTCATCGTGACTTTCTAGCGTCGCTTGTTCCCGCCGCTGGGCCGGTTGCCGGCGCCGCCGGGCCGTCCACTGCGGTTGGTGTTGCGCTTCGCCGTCGGCCGGCTGCCGGGCCGCGGGGCGGCCGACGCCAGCGCCGGGGCCTCGTCCGACTCGGTGACGTTGGCGTTGCGGCCGGACCGCTCGGCCCGCGGGGCCACGTCGCCGGAACGGATCGCGGCCCGCCGGGCCAGCACCCGGGCGGTGTGCGCCTTGATCCGCGGCTCGCGGTCCTTGAGCGCGGTCAGCACCGGCGCCGCGAACATGATCGAGAAGAGCACGCCCAGGCCCATACCGACGAACAGCACCAGGCCGAGGTCCTTCAGCGTGCCCGCGCCGAGCAGGCCGGCCCCGATGAAGAGCAGACCGCCGACCGGCAGCAGCGCCACCAGACCGGTGTTGATCGAGCGCATCAGGGTCTGGTTGACCGCCAGGTTGGCGGCCTCGCTGTAGGTGCGCGTGCTGCCCGCTGTGATGCCGCGGGTGTTCTCCTGCACCTTGTCGAACACCACCACCACGTCGTACAGCGAGTAACCCAGAATCGTCAGGAAGCCGATCACCGTCGACGGCGTGACCTCAAACCCGACCAGCGAGTAGATGCCGGCCGTGACGATCAGGTCGAGCAGCAGCGACGAGATGGCGGCGACCGCCATGCGCCACTCGAACCGCACGACCAGATAGACCATCACCAGGACCAGGAAGATCACCAGACCGAGCAGCGCCTGCCGGGTGACCTGGCCACCCCAGGCGGCCGACACCTGGTCGTCACTGACCGCCTCGGACGGCACCTTCAGGTCTTCGACCAGTGCCGTCTTGGCCGCCTCGGCCTGCTGGGCGGTCATCGCCGACGCGCGGACGGTGAAGCTGCCACCGTTGCCGCCGATGCCGGAGACCTCCTGGGCCGCGCCGACCTCGGCGTTCGGGTCGACCGACTGGATCGCCCGCTCCACCGCGTCGGAGGCCTCGGCCTGGGTCAGCGTGCGCCCGTCCGTGGTCTTGGCCGGAACGCTGAACGAGGTGCCACCGGCGAACTCGATGCCCAGGTGGAACTGGTTGATCGCGAAGCTGCCGACGGACAGCAGCACGAGCGCCGCGGCCACGATGAACCAGATCTTGCGCTTGCCGATGACGTTGACGTTCGCTTCACCCGCGTAGAGGCGGGAAGCAAGACCTTCGCGGGCCATGTCAGGCCTCCTTGGGGTCGGTCTGGGCGCGGCGCAGGACGCGGCCGAGACCACTGACCCGCGGCGACAGGAACGCCTTGGTGCTCGCGAACATCGTCATGATCGGGTGACGGAAGAGGAACACCACGAGGAGGTCCAGAACCGTCGAGAGACCCAGGGCGAAGGCGAAGCCCTGAACCGCACCGACCGAGACGATGTAGAGCACGACCGCGGCGAGAATGGTGATCGCGTTCGCCGAGATGATCGTACGCCGCGCACGGGCCCAGGCTCGGGGCACCGCGCTTCGCGGACTTCGACCCTCGTGGATCTCGTCTTTCAGTCGTTCGAAGTAGATGACGAACGAGTCGGCCGCGACACCTAGGGACACGATGAAACCGGCGATACCGGCCAGGGTCAGCGTGAAGCCCATCGTGCGGCCCAGGAAGACCAGCGCGCCGAAGGTCAGCAGACCGGACAGGATGAGGCTCATGAAGATCACGGAGCCGAGCAGGCGGTAGTAGAAGAACGCGTAGATCGCGACCAGGCCCATGCCGATCGCGGCGGCCAGCAGACCGGCCTGCAGCTGCTGGATGCCCAGGGTGGCCGAGACGGTCTGGGCCGGGCCCGAGTTGAACGTGACCGGGATGGCGCCGAAGTTGAGCTGGTCGGCCAGCTGCTTCGCCGAGGTCGCGTTGAACTGGCCGGTGATCTGCGAGGTGCCGGTGAGCACGCCCTGGATCTGCGGGGCCGAGATGACCGACTTGTCGAGCACGACGGCGACGGCGCAGTGCTCGACGCTGCCGTAGAGCGACTGCGCGGCGACGTAGCAGGGGTCGCTCGAGGTGGCCTCGAACGCCTGCCGGGTCAGGGCCGCCCACTTGGTCGAACCCGCACCGGTGAAGTCGAGCGAGACGACCCACTGGCCGGTCTGCTGGTCGAGCTGCGGGCTCGCCTTGGAGATGTCGTCACCGACGACCTTCGCCTTGTCGAGCAGCACCTTGGCGCTCTGGTAGCAGACCGCGGCGTCGGTGTTCACGTCGTCGATCGCGCCGTTGGGCCGGTCGTCGAGCTGCTTGCAGCTGATCGTCGGCACGTTGAACTGCATCTGCGCCGTCAGCGCGGCGACCTCGGTGCCGGACAGCTTGGCGAAGTTGGCGAACTGCTTGCCGGCCTCGGGGTTGCTGGTCAGGTCGACCGGGGCGGTGAGCTTCTCGGCGGCGGCCCACTGGGCGGCACCGACCTTCTTCTGCACCTCCTCGCGCGTGGCCAGCTCCGCGGCCGAGGCCGGAGCCTCAGCGCTCGCGCTCGGGGTCGGGGTCGGGGTGGGCGTCGGGGCCTTCATGACCTCGCCACCACCCTGACCGCCGGCGGACGGGGTGGCGTTGACCGCCGGGGCACTTCCCGTGGGCGCCGGGGCGCTCGCACCGGCCGACGGCGCGGCGCTGCCGGACGGCGCCGCGGACGGCGGGTTCAGCGCGGTCGCCGAGACGTCACCGGTGGTGCCGATCAGCAGGCGGAACCGCATCTGCGCGGCCTGTGACAGGTCCTTGAGCTGGTCGTCGGCCTTGCCCGCGAGCGAGACCACGATGTTGCGGTCACCCTGGACGACAACCTCGGCCTCGGAGACGCCGAGCGCGTTGACCCGGTTCTCGATGATGTTGCGGGCCTGCTCCATGCTTTCCTTGGACGGCACCTGGCCGCCCTGCACGGAGGCGATGTAAGTGGCCTGCGTGCCACCCACCAGGTCGAGCCCGAGCTTGGGGTGCAGCCGGTCGGTGAAGCTGCCGCTCGCGCCGCCGGCGAAGAAAACAAGCAGGTACAGGACGACGAAGATTCCGCCGAGCACGGCTAGCTGCCGTCCGGGATGCATCTGTCCCTGTGGTGGTCGTGCCACGGCTTCGGTCTCCCTGTGTCTTACGGTGGTGGTCTGAAAATTCGGCTTTTATCGGGCGCGGTTGCGCACACCCGACGAACCGGCCCGGCGGCTGAATAACGCCGCGGGCCGGCCTCGGGGAACTTGCGTCAGTCCTTTTTACGCGTATCGGTCACCGGGTTGACAATCGGCTCCTCCACCGCGGGCTCGACCAGCTCTTCTTCTTCGAGCGGAGCCTCGGCGGCGGGCGTCTGGGTGAGGACACGCGCGATGGCCGGGCGGGCGAACCGCACGTGCACACCGTCGGCGATCTCGAGCGTGACGACGTCGTCGTCGACCGACACGACGGTGCCGTGCAGGCCGCCGATGGTCTGGATCTGGTCGCCGGGTCCGAGCGCGTTCTGCATCGCCTGGGCCTCCCGGCGACGCTTCTGCTGCGGCCGGATCATCAGGAAATACATCACGGCGAAGAGCAGAACGATGAGGAGCAGCGGCGTGAAGCTGCCACCGCCGGATGCCTCGGCTGCCTGAATCACTTATAGAGCCTTCCGTTGGCCACCGGCGGCGCCGAACACGCGCACCGGGGCGATAAGCACATCCCGGGTTGAACGGCGGCGAGTCTAATCGGTCAACCTGGGAAGTCCGAATGCGGCACACATCACGTTCACATTACGAGGGGATTTCACGCGTCTCGTGCGAACAAGTCCCCCTGAACCGTGCCCGAGGGTGGCGTCTTTCCCAGGTGCGCCCAGCCCGCCTCGGTGGCGACACGTCCCCTCGGCGTCCGGGCGAGCAATCCCGCCCGTACGAGAAAAGGCTCGCAGACCTCCTCGACGGTGTCCGACTGTTCGCCGACCGCCACCGCCAAGGTGGACAAACCGACCGGCCCGCCCTTGAACGACTCGATCAGCGCGCGCAACACGGCCCGGTCGAGCCGGTCGAGACCCAGAGCGTCCACGTCGTACACCTTGAGCGCCTCGCGGGCCGTCTCCTCGGTGACCACGCCGTCGGCCCGCACCTCGGCGAAGTCGCGCACCCGCCGGAGCAGGCGGTTCGCGATGCGCGGAGTGCCCCGGGAGCGGCCCGCGATCTCGGCCGCACCACCCGCGGTGATCGGTACGCCGAGGATGCGCGCCGAACGGTGCAGCAGCGAGTCGAGATCGGCCGGCGAGTAGAAGTCGAGATGGGCCACGAACCCGAACCGGTCACGCATCGGCCCGGACAGCAGACCGGCCCGCGTCGTCGCCCCGACCAGCGTGAACGGCTCGACGTCGATCGGGATCGCGGTCGCGCCCGGTCCCTTGCCGACGATCACGTCGACCCGGAAGTCCTCCATCGCGCTGTAGAGCAGTTCCTCGGCCGGCTTGGCGATGCGGTGAATCTCGTCGATGAACAGCACGTCACCCGGAGCCAGGCTGGTCAGGATCGCCGCCAGGTCACCGGATCGTTCGATGACCGGCCCACTGGTGGTCCGGATCCCCGTCCCCAGTTCCGCCGCCGTGATGTTGGCCAACGTCGTGTTGTGCACGACCAGGTCGTTCACGGTGAAAGTGTGGTCGTCGGCGACCGTGAGGCATCGGCATTCCGTCAGACCCGCCGGCTCGACGGAGGCGATCCGGTCCGGCGCGAGCTGCTCGTCGAATCTGTCACGGCGTGGCGCCCACTCGCGCAGCCGGACACCACGCTCACCGATCGGAGTTACCCGCTCGGCGAACCGGGCCGCGTCATCTTGGCTGGTGATGGACAACCGCCACGACTCGTGAGGTCGCCCTTGATAACGGCCACGCTTCAGCTTCAACCGCGATTGGATACCGAGCCGGAGCAGCAGATGCTGGGTGTCTTCGAGCAGACCCCGGGAAACGCTGTAGAACTCGATCACCACGTCGTAGCGGTCGCGCCCCCGCCGGCTGACCGATCCGTCACATGCGAAGTAAGCCGCCAGGAACGCTCCGACCTGCCATTCGTCGCCCCGGAAGACGAACCCGGGAACCCGCTTGAGCCAGGCGGTCTTGTCGATCAGCCCGGTCTCGGTCAGCCACGGCTTCAACCCTGAGATACGTACCAGTTCGCTGCGAGCCGAGTTGGGACGAGTCTTGTGTGCATAGCCGAGCCGGTCGCAGACCGCGCGGAAATCGTCCAGCACGGCCACGTCGCCGCCGGTGAAGGTGACCTGGTTGCTCGTGCATCCGTCACCGATCATGTAACCGGCCAAGCGGAACTCGTCCGTATCCTCGGTCGCGTCGAAGGCGACAGCCGGCGACAAGACGTTGGCCAGGACGTCCTGTGGAGTCAGATCGCCTGCTTTGACCCAGCCCTCAGTGGTCCAGAACGGGTGGTCCGGGGCAGCCACGACTTCCCGCCCGGATGTGGTCCGGATCCGGACGGAGTCGAGTTCGCCCTGTTCGTGGACCGCCTGCACCTCAGCCGGTTCACCAGTCCGGGTGATCACCCGGTCTCCCACGACGACGTCCCCGAGCCGTCGCCGTGATCCGTCACCCATCAGCACAAGAGCATCGATCGACACCGGCTTCCCGAGACCGGGCGGCCCCGACAGCAGGATGTGGTCGGGTGGCGCGCCGCGGCCCATAGCGCCCTTGAGCAGCAGCTCGAGCTGATCCCGGACGCGGTGCTGCGCGATGAAGTCGGCCAGGCGCCGAGGGCGGACACTCGCCTCGGCGTCGAGCTCGTCGTCGCCCGCGTCGGCCGAGACCAGATCGTCGGTCATCGGGCCTTGCCCAGCAGCCGGATGGCCTGACGCAGCAGCACCGGAACGGGCGGCACCTCGCCGTCGATGCCCTCGGCCACGGCGGCCACCGCCTGGTCGGCCTGGGCCGCCGACCAGCCCAGCGCAAGCACACCCTGGCGCACCTGGTCCTGCCAGACGCCGTGCAGCATGCCGGCCGGCGCACCGTCGGCGATCGGCATCGGGCCGATGCGGTCGCGGAGCTCGAGCACCATCCGCTCGGCGCCCTTCTTACCGATGCCGGGCACCCGGGTCAGCGTGGCCAGGTCACCCCCGGCGATCGCCCGGCGCACCGTCTCGGGCTGGTGCACGGCCAGCACCGCCTGGGCCAGTCGCGGGCCGACGCCGCTCGCGGTCTGCAGCAGCTCGAAGAGGTGTTTCTCCTCGTCGTCGGCGAAGCCGTAGAGGGTCAGCGAGTCTTCCCGCACCACCATGCTGGTGGCCAGCCGGGCCTCGGCCCCCGCCTTGAGGTTGGCGAGCGTGCCGGGCGCGCACTGCACCTGCAGGCCGACACCGCCGACCTCGATGACGGCGCCGTCCGGCATGATCGCGGCAACCACCCCGCGCACACTGGCGATCATCGGCGGACTCCCCCTCTACGCGCGGCGGCTATGGCCGCAGCCTGAATCCTGGCGCGCGTGCCGCCACGCCAGATGTGGCAGATGGCGATGGCGAGCGCGTCGGCGGCGTCAGCCGGCTTGGGCGGCGCGTCGAGCGACAGCAGCCGGGTGACCATTGCCGTGACCTGCGCCTTGCCCGCCGTGCCGGAGCCGGTGACGGCCGCCTTGACCTCGCTCGGCGTGTACGTCTGCACGGGCAGCCCGGCGCGTGCCCCGGCCAGCACGGCGACCGCGCTGGCCTGGGCCGTGCCCATCACCGTGCGTACGTTGTGCTGGGAAAACACCCGCTCGACGGCCACGCTCTCGGGTTTGTGCTCGGCCACCAGATCGGCCAGCGACGTGTCGAGATGCAGCAGCCGGAGCGCGATGTCCTCGTCGGGCTGGCTGTGCACGATGTAGTAGGCGATCAGCTTGCACGGCCGGCCCGGCACACCCTCGACGACACCGACCCCGCACCGGGTGAGCCCCGGGTCGATGCCGAGCACGCGCACCACGGACCTCCCCTGCCTCACGTACGTGTGTTCGACACCCTAATACGCGGCCCTCTTGCGCTCGGCAGCGACACGCCTCGACCATGGGACGGGGGTGTGACTCATGTATCTGGTGCCACCCATGGCTGACGAACCGCCGTCGGAGTACGTCGCGTTCGTGTCCATGCATCTCGATGCCCTGCGCCGTGAGACGAATCGCCTGGTCGGCGGCAACACGGAGGCCGCCCACATCTACATGGACGTGCTGGCCGACATCGCCGGTCACTGGCGGCGGCTGACGTGGCGCCGGCGCCTGCTCGGCCACCCACACGCCGTGCGCGATTACATGCAACACCGTTTGGCCGTACGCACGAAGCAGTGGCGCGACGAGCAGATCTACGAGGTCGACGTGCGGGTGCTGCCGCCACCGGTCTACGCGGCCGCGCTCTACCGCCGGGGCGGCAGCATGGCCCTGCAGAAGGCGTCCCTGATCCCCGGCACGGTGCGCGTCGGCGTGCTCGCCTCGGCCGACGCGGGCATCGCGTGGTGTCAGGCCTATCGCCGCACCCAGTGGCGCGCCATAGGCCGCCGCATAGTGTTCGGACTGCTCCTCATCGCCACGATCATCCAGTCGATGTCGTGGCTCTCCGTCGACTACTAGAAATCGACTCAGCCATCGACAAAGGACATTGGCTCGATCAGCGCCGGTCGCTTCCGGTATCGGGGTATTCGGCGCGCAGCTCGGACAGCAGCACATTCCGCTCGCGGCCGTAGATCGGCTCACCCCCGGCGAGCAGCAGCCGGTGCACGAACACGAAAGCGTCGTCGTCGGCCCGTTCGGGGGTCATGTCGACGATCCAGTACTCCGGGATGCCGTGCGACGCGTACCAGGCCGCCTTGTCGGTGTATTCGCCGTTGGCCGCCCCCTCCGAGACGATCTCGACGACCAGGCTGAACGACGACGCGGCGAGGTTGGAGTAGCTCGCCGTACCCGAGGGCAGGCGGGTCACCACCCCCAGGTCGGGCACCCGGTTGTCGCGGGGGCGGTCACCGCGTACGCCGGGATCCTGAAAGACGTTGAGGCCGGCCGCGTGCAGCATGAGCAGCACCCGGCGGGCCATCACCTTGTGCCAGAAGCTGGTCGGCGGCGTGATCACGAGGTTGCCCTCGCGCAGCTCGTAGCGGTACGGCTTGGGCAGCGAGGCGAGGTCCTCGATGTCGAGATCCTCGATGGGCGGAAGCGAGAGGCCGGCCACGACGGTCACACCCCCATCAGGCAAAGCAAACGGGGCCGATCACCGATCGGCCCCGTCACCATACTGTGGGTCAGGCGTCGATGGCCGCCATGACCTCGTCGCTGATCTCCGCGTTCGGGTAGACCTCTTGCACGTCGTCGCAGTCGTCCAGCGCGTCGACCAGCTTCATGAGCTTGCGCGCGGCCTCCTCGTCGAGCGGGACCGACATCGTCGGCAGCAGCGGGCGCTCGGCCGAGTCGTACTCGATGCCCGCCTCTTGCAGGGCGGTGCGCACCGCGACCAGGTCGGTCGGCTCGCAGACCACCTCGAACGAGTCGCCGAGGTCGTTGATCTCTTCGGCCCCGGCGTCGAGAACGGCCAGCATCAGGTCGTCCTCGCTCAGGCCGGCCTTGGGCACCACGATGACGCCCTTGCGGTTGAACAGGTAGGACACGCTGCCGGCGTCGGCGAACGTGCCGCCGTTGCGGGTCAGCGCCGTGCGTACCTCGGTCGCCGCGCGGTTGCGGTTGTCGGTCAGGCACTCGATCAGCAGCGCGACACCGTTGGGCCCGTAGCCCTCGTACATGATCGTCTGCCAGTCGGCGCCGCCGCCCTCGAGGCCGGAGCCGCGCTTGACCGCGTTGTCGATGTTGTTGTTGGGCACCGAGCTCTTCTTCGCCTTCTGGATGGCGTCGTAGAGCGTGGGGTTACCCGCCGGGTCCCCGCCGCCGGTGCGGGCCGCGACCTCGATGTTCTTGATGAGCTTGGCGAACATCTTGCCGCGCTTGGCGTCGATGACGGCCTTCTTGTGCTTGGTCGTCGCCCACTTGGAGTGGCCGGACATGCGAAACCTCCGTCTGTACTAAGCGTCTGCGGCCTGGCGGACCATCTCGACGAAGTACCGGTGGACACGAAGGTCGCCGGTGAGCTCCGGGTGGAAAGCCGTGGCGAGCAGGTTCCCCTGCCGAACGGCGACAATCCTACCGGCGACCGGCCCGTCCTTGACGCGGCCCAACACGCGCACGTCGTCGCCGACCTCTTCGACCCATGGCGCCCGGATGAAGACGGCGTGAAAATCCCCGCCCTCGATGCCGTCGATCGCCACGTCACCCTCGAACGAATCGACCTGCCGCCCGAACGCGTTCCGCCGCACCACCATGTCGATCCCGTGGAACGACTCCTGGTCGGCCCGCCCGTCGAGCACCTTCGTAGCCAGCATGATCATGCCCGCACACGACCCGTAGACCGGCATGCCGTCGGCGATCCTCTTCCGGATCGGGTCGAGCAGCCCGAACGACACCGCGAGCTTGCTGATCGCGGTCGACTCGCCCCCCGGCAGCACCAGCGCGTCGACGTCGGCCAGTTCTTCGGGACGGCGGATCGGCCGCGCCAGGACGTCGCTCTCGGCCAGCGCCGCCAGGTGTTCCCGCACGTCACCCTGCAGGGCCAGAACTCCGATATTCACGTTTTCAGCTTAGGCTGAGATCGTGTTCGCCTTGCGCCGGGTGCGCGACCACATCGACCGGCACAGCGCCGCGCCGCTCACCCTGAGCGCCCTGGCCACACTGGGTGGCATGTCCCGGTTTCATCTCGTACGGGCGTTCCGCGCGGCGTACGGCGAGACGCCCATGCGCTACCTGTCCCGCCGTCGCATAGCCAAGGCACAAGACCTTCTCCGGTACGCGAACCTGACCGTCACCGAGGTCTGCATGGCCGTCGGGTACTCGTCGCTGGGATCGTTCTCGTCCCGCTTCACCGCCCTGGTCGGCGAGAGCCCCGTTGCCTACCAGCGCCGCTGGGCCGCAAGTTCGCCGCACATCCCCGGGTGCTGGCTGTTCATGCACGGAGTGATCGCAATTCCGGAGAAGCCCGCACCCGGTCCGCAGGCCTAGCGTCGGGGACATGATTCTCAACGTCTCGCTGATGACCGTGTACTGCCTCGACCAGGACGCCACCCGTGACTTCTACGTCCAGCACCTCGGTTTCGAGCCCCGGGTCGACGCGACCATGGGTGAGTTGCGCTGGGTGACGGTCGCCCACCCCAACCAGCCCGAGCTCGAGCTGACCCTGATGGTCCCCGGGCCGCCCCTGTCGCCGGAGTCGGCCGCGTTCATCCGGGGTCAGCTCGAGGCGGGCCAGATGGGCGGCTTCGGCCTACGCGTAGACGACTGCAGAAAGACCTACGCGGAGCTGAGCGCAAAAGGAGTCGAGTTCCTGCAAGAGCCGGCAGAGCGCCCGTACGGCGTAGAGGCCGTCATGCGCGACAACACCGGCAACTGGCTGGTCCTGGTAGAGCGAAACAACACACAAGACTTCTAGCTGGTGGTGTCGAGGGTGATCTCCCCGCGGCGGCTGAACAGCCTCATCAGGAGGTGGGCAGGTACGCAACCGGGGTTTGGTTGCGTACCTGCCCACCTCCTGATCCCCTGGGCAGTCGTCGCGGGGAGATCACCCTCGCTTTTGACCTTCTCAGCGCCTGTGCCAGTGATCTGGTCGTCCCCTTGGATCTCTTTGCGCGGTCGGGGTTCGGGGCGGAGCCCTGAGGTCTTCGCTCTTCCCCGGTGTGTGTCGTGAAGTCCTCCTTCCCAGGCGTGTGTCGTGAAGTCCTCCTTCGAATCGAGGCGCCCGGTTCTCCCACACAAGCAAAACCTCAGGGCTCCGCCCCGAACCCCGCCAACCGCTGGAGATCAACGGGGACAGGACCAGTTCACTGGGAATGGGGCGAGACGAGGAAGGTCAAGAGCAGGGGGGTGATCTCCTGGCAACGACTGCCCAGGGGATCAGGAGGTGGGGAGGGTACGCAACCAAACCCCGGTTGCGTACCCTCCCCACCTCCTGATGAGGCTGTTCAGCCGCCGCCAGGAGATCACCCCCCAGAGCCAGCACTCTGTTGTGGCGTGATTGTGCCGCCGGTGCTCTTGTGAAGGCTGTTGCTCGGGGCAGGCCACCTGGGGGTCGATTGGCCATCGGCCGGACGGGTCGTCGTGCCTACGATTCGGTGACCGTATTTCCGGCGTGAGGAGCCTTGTCACCATGTCCGATAACCAGTCTGCCGTCGGGACCGCCCGGGTCAAGCGCGGGATGGCGGAGATGCTCAAGGGCGGCGTGATCATGGATGTGGTCAACGCCGAGCAAGCCAAGATCGCTGAGGATGCGGGGGCCGTGGCGGTCATGGCGCTCGAGCGCGTTCCGGCTGACATCCGCGCTCAGGGTGGCGTGTCGCGGATGTCGGATCCGGACATGATCGACGGGATCATCGCCGCGGTTTCCATTCCGGTGATGGCCAAGGCCCGCATCGGCCACTTCGTCGAGGCGCAGGTGCTGCAGGCGCTCGGCGTCGACTACGTGGACGAGTCGGAAGTGCTGACGCCGGCCGACTACGCCAACCACATCGACAAGTGGAATTTCTCCGTTCCTTTTGTGTGTGGGGCGACCAACCTGGGTGAGGCGCTGCGCCGGATCACCGAGGGCGCCGCGATGATCCGGTCGAAGGGTGAGGCCGGCACCGGCGACGTGTCGAACGCGACCACCCACATGCGCAAGATCCGGCAGGAGATCCGGCGGCTGCAGACGCTGCCCGAGGACGAGCTGTTCGTCGCGGCCAAGGAGCTGCAGGCGCCGTACGAGCTGGTCCGCGAGGTGGCCGAACTGGGCAAGCTGCCGGTCGTGCTGTTCACCGCGGGCGGCATCGCGACCCCGGCCGACGCCGCGATGATGATGCAGCTGGGCGCCGAAGGCGTGTTCGTCGGGTCGGGCATCTTCAAGTCGGGCAACCCGGCTCAGCGGGCGGCCGCGATCGTCAAGGCGACCACCTTCCACGACGACCCGGACGTGCTGGCCAAGGTGTCGCGCGGGCTGGGCGAGGCCATGGTCGGCATCAACGTCGAGGACGAGCCGGTGCCGCACCGGCTCTCCGAGCGGGGCTGGTAGCCGCTACACCGTCTCGAGCGGGGCCGCCGGGACGACGGGGGCGGGGATCGCCACCGGCATCGGCGGCTCCTCGATGTCGAAATACTGCGGGCGCGGGTAACGCCGTGCCATCCGCAATGCCCGCACCAGCGGCCGGCGGCGCGCGGTCAGGGCGTCGCGGACCAGGTCGGTGTGCACCTGGCGGGCCAGCACGACCCGGCGGCTGGAGGCGACGAGCGTCCGGGTGGCCGGGTCGGCGCCGGTCATCGCGATTGCCTGCAACTGGTGGGTCAGGTCGTTTTCGGCCGACTCGCGTTCGTCGGCGCCGGCGTCGAGGGCGAGCCGCGCCGCCGCGTACAGCTCGACGATGTCGGCCTGCTCGGCCACCACCGCCGCGGCCGCGGCCCGGCGCATCAGGTGAGCATCGAGGGCCCGCTCGGCCGACTGGGCCCGGATGTGCACGCGCTCGACCCGATGAGCCGTCCAGCCCAGGTATGCCGCGAGCAGCACCACGGCCGCGACGGCACCCAGGACCCACCACATGGCGGGAATGGTAGTGCCCCGCGACCCCGGATGGTCATTCGCTGGAGCGTGGTTCGGCCCACTCGTCGTCCATCACACGTCCGTCGGTCGCCTCTATCGCCGTTGCGTATACCTCGAGAACACGCTGAGCTACCGAGGCCCAGTCGAAGGCCATGACCGCGGCACTCGCGGCGGCGGCCAGCTCAGTGCGCCGGTCTACCGAAGACAACAGGCCGTCCAGCACAGCGCGGAGCGAGAAGGCGTCGCCGGTCGGGAACAGCGCCCCGGCCCGGCCTCCGTCCAGCACCCGGCGGAAAGCGTCGAGATCACTGGCTGCGATCGCCGTCCCGGCCGCCATCGCCTCGGTCAGGATCATGCCGAAGCTCTCGCCACCCGTGTTCGGCGCGACGTAGACGTCCACCGAGCGCAACATGCGAGCTTTGTCGGCTTCAGAGACCAGACCGAGAAATGTCACCCGAGAATGCAGATGCGCGGGTATCTCGGCGAAGAGTGCCGAGGAATCCCCGGGGCCGGCCACGAGAAGACGCAGGCCCGGCCGTGCGGCGGCAAGATCGACAAAGGCCGCCCGCAGGATGTCGAACCCCTTACGCGGCTCGGTGAACCGCCCGAGAAACCCGAGCGTGCCACCGTCACCGGGCCATCCGTCGAGCGGCGAGGCCGAGGCGAACTTGGCCACCGCGACCCCGTTCGGGATCTCGACCGCTCCCCCGCCCAGGTGCTCGACCTGCACCTTGCGGGCGAGCTCGCTGACCGCGATCCGCGCCGTGATCTTCTCGACGACCAGCTGGAGCATGCCCTGGGCGGCCGAGAGGGCCCGCGACCGGGTCATCGCCGTGTGGAAGGTCGCCACCACCGGGCCGCGGGCCGAGAGCACGGCGAGCAGCGAGAGGCTGAGCGTCATCGGCTCGTGCACGTGCAGCACGTCGAACTGGCCGGCCTTGAGCCAGCGCCGCACCCGGGCGGTCGACACCGGGCCGAACGCGATGCGGGCGACCGAGCCGTTGTAGGGCAGCGGTACGGCGCGACCGGCCGAAACCACGTACGGCGGGAGCTCGGCATCCTCGTCGGCCGGGGCCAGCACGCTGACCTCGTGGCCCAGGCCGATCAGCGCCTCGGAGAGATCCATGATGTGGTTCTGCACGCCGCCGGGCACGTCGAACGAATAGGGCGACACGATCCCGATGCGCATGCGGGCAAACTCCCTACAGCCACAGTTTCTGCAGCATGTGCCAGTCCTGCGGGTGTTCCGCGATGCCGGCGGCGTACGCGTCGGCGAGCATCTGGGTGGTGGCCTTGACCCGCACGTCGAGCGCACCCTCGGTGGGCGGGACGATGCGGCGCAGCCGGCAACTGGTGCCGGTCGGGGTGAACCAGAGGTCGGCCGCGTACAGCGGAGCGCCGGTCTGGATGGCCAGGATCGCGGGACCGCCCGGCATCCGCGTACGCCCGCCGAAGAACTGGACCTCGACCCCGCCCCGGGACAGGTCACGGTCGCCGAGCAGGCACACCGCGTAACCCTGGTGGAGGCGCTCGGCCAGCACGTCGAGCGGGGCTCGCCGCCCGCCGGTGAGCGGGATGACCTCCATGCCGAGCTTCTCGCGGTAGGCCACGAACTGCTGGAACACGGCCTCGGGCTTGAGCCGCTCGGCCACCGTGACCATCGGCCAGTCGTGCGAGACCACCCAGGCCGCCGCCGCGTCCCAGTTGGCCAGGTGCGGCAGCGCGAGCACGACACCATTGCCGTCGGCCATCGCCGTCTTGAGGTGGTCGTAGCTCTCGGACTCCATGCTGAAGCCGTCGAGGAACTGCTCCCGGCTCTGGGACGGCAGCCGGAACGCCTCGAGCCAGTAGCGCGCGTAGGAGCGCAGACCGTCACGGACCAGCGTGTCGGGCATGTCGGGCCGGACCTGCTGCAGATTGCGCCGCAGCCGCTGCGTGCCGGGACCATTTTTCCCGTACGCCCGATCGGCGCCGGCCTGGAACACACGGCGCGCGACCGACAGCGGCAACATCCGCGTCACCCGCCACCCGGCCGCGTAGCCGAGCTCGGTCAGCCGGTCCTTCACGCGTCGTTCACATCAGCCGTCGGACCGGCCGAGGCCGGAACGGGCTCGGTGCGGTACGCGTGGATCAGCCGCTGGAACGCGGTGATGATCGACAGCGCGGCCAGCACCCACAGCGCGGCGGGCAGACCCCAGTCGAGCCCGAAGCCGCTGAGCAGACCGCCGAAACCCACGATGAGCAGCCGCTCCAGACGCTCGGCGATGCCGACGTCGGCGTTCAGCCCCAGGCTCTGGGCGCGCGCCTTGACATACGAGACGACCTGACCGAAGGCCAGGCTGAGCAGGGCCGCGACCATTCCCCCGTACGGGTTGCCCTCGGTGTGCAGGTAGTAGACGACCGCACCGAACACCGCGGCGTCGGCGATCCGGTCCATCGACGAGTCGAGCAGGGCGCCGTATTTGCTGGAGCCGCCACGCATCCGGGCCATCGTGCCGTCGAGCACGTCGGTCAGCGCGCAGGCGGTGACGAAGAAGGTGGCGAGGACCAGGTGGCCCATCGCGCCGAAGTAGGAGCCGATCAGGACGCCGACGGTGCCGGCGATGGTGACCGCATTGGGAGTGACGCCGATCCGCAGCAGAAAACGGGCGGTCGGGTTGACGCCGTAGGCTACGACGGCGCGCGCGGGAACTTGGACGATCTTTGCCATGGCGGGTCCCACCTTATCGGCGGTGAGCGGCCCGGCGCTCCCCGGCGGTCCGTCCCGGCCTTATCGTCTTTTGGGCGACTACAAAGGGTTGCCCTCCGGACACCGCCGGGTGTGGGATCTGAGAACAGCGGCGTAACAGTCACGAAACGAGACAGGAGCGCGCGTCATGGCCCAGAAGGCAACCGAGAAGGGGCTCAACGGCGCGACGGCGCCGGTGGTGACCGAGCCCGGCAGAGTACGCAACGTGGTGCTGGTGGGACACTCCGGCGCGGGTAAGACCACCCTGGTCGAGGCCCTGCTGGCGGCCACCGGGACGATCTCCCGGGCCGGTTCGGTGACCGACGGCACCACGGTGTCGGACCACGATCCGGCCGCGATCCGCCAGCAGCGCTCGGTCGCGCTGGCCTGCGCGCCCCTGGTTCATCAGGACGTCAAGATCAATCTGCTGGACACCCCCGGCTACGCCGACTTCGTCGGGGAGCTGCGCGCCGGCCTGCGGGCCGCGGACGCCGCGCTCTTCGTCGTCTCGGCCGTCGACGGCGTCGACGACGCCACCGTCGCGCTCTGGGAGGAGTGCGCCGCGGTCGGCATGCCCCGAGCCGTCACGATCACCCGGCTCGACCACCCGCGGGCCGACTACGAGGAGACGCTGGCCACCATCCAGGAGGCGTTCGGTGAGAACGTCATGCCGATCTACCAGCCCATGCTGGGCGACGACGGCACCTCCGTGATGGGCCTGATCGGCCTGGTCACGCTGCGGGTGCTGGACTACTCCGAGGGCTATCCGCCGCGCGTCGGCGAGGCCGAGCCCGAGCACCTGAACCCGATCGCCGACGACCGGAACGCGCTCATCGAGGGGATCATCGCCGAGAGCGAGGACGAATCGCTGATGGACCGCTACCTCGGTGGCGAACTGATCAGCACCGCGACGCTGCTGCCCGACCTCGAGAAGGCGGTCGCCCGGGGCAACTTCTATCCGGTCATCCCGGTCTGCGCGGGCACCGGCGTCGGGCTCGACGCGCTGCTCGACGGGCTGGTCAGCGGTGCGCCGTCGCCGCTCGAGCACGACCTGCCGGTGGTCACCGGGGTGGACGGCTCGGCCCGTCCGCCGCTGACCTGCGATCCCGACGGCCCGCTGGTGGCCGAGGTGGTCAAGACCACGATCGACCGGCATGTGGGGCGGGTTTCCCTCGTACGGGTGTTCTCCGGCACCCTGCGCCCCGAGCAGACGCTGCACGTGTCGGGTCACGGGCTGGCCGACCGCGGTCACCCCGACCACGACGCCGACGAGCGGGTCGCCCACGTCTACACCCCGCTCGGCGCCCAGCTGCGCGAGGTCGCCCAGTGCATCGCGGGCGACATCTGTGCGATCACCAAGTCCGGCAGTGCCGAGACCGGTGACACGCTGAGCGGCAAGGACGTGCCGCTGCTGATGGAGCCGTGGGCGATGCCCGAGCCGCTGCTGCCGATCGCCGTGGTCGCCAAGACCCGCTCGGACGAGGACGCCCTGGCCAAGAACCTGGCCCGCCTGGTCGCCGGCGACCCCACGCTGCGGCTGGAGCGCAACCCGGACACCCACCAGCTGGTGCTGTGGACGATGGGCGAGTCGCACGCCGACGTGGTGCTCGACCGGCTGCGCTCGGGTGGCGTCGAGCTCGACACCGAGCCGGTCAAGGTGGCGCTGCTGGAGACGTTCGGCTGCGACGCCCAGGGGCACGGGCGGCACGTCAAGCAGTCCGGCGGCCACGGGCAGTACGCGGTCTGCGACATCCGGGTCGAGCCGCTGCCGCGCGGGTCGGGTTTCGAGTTCGTCGACAAGGTGGTGGGCGGCGCGGTGCCGCACAACTACATCCCCTCGGTCGAGAAGGGCGTGCGGGCCCAGCTCGAGCGCGGGCTGGTGGCCGGTTACAAGGTGGTCGACCTGCGGGTCACCCTCTATGACGGCAAGGCGCACAGCGTCGACTCGTCCGACGCCGCGTTCCAGACCGCCGGCTCGCTGGCCTTGCGCGAGGCGGCCGCCGCCGGGCAGGTCACACTGCTCGAGCCGATCGACGAGATCGTGGTGCGGGTCCCCGAGGCCTACGTGGGCGCGGTGATGAGCGACCTGTCCGGGCGTCGCGGCCGCCCGCAGGGCAGCGAGAGCGACGACGACGGGCTGCACAGCCTGGTGCGGGCCGAGGTGCCGGCCACCGAGCTGGTCCGCTACGCCGTCGAGCTGCGCGCCCTCTCGTCGGGCGCGGGCACCTTCACCCGCACGTACGCCCGCCACGAACCGATGCCACCCCACCTGGCCGACACGGTGAAGAAGGAGACCGCTACACACTGATCGCGTTGGCCGCCTCGCGCAGCGGCGCCAAGACCTTGTCGATCACCTGCTCCTTGCGCGGGTGGAACTTCAGGGTGCGCATGCCGTAGTTGCGGAACGCGATCGCGAGGCGGCCGCCCGGCACCATGTCCTTGACCATCCGACGACCGAAGGCCAGGTTCTTTTCGACGTACGGGCGCATCCTCACCTCGTACGCGGAAAGGGCTTGATCCTGGCTCTTCGAAGCCAGCTCGTCGGCCAGCACATGCGCTCCGACCAGCGCCAGACTGGTGCCCTGCCCGGACGAGGGGGCCGGACAGTGCGCGGCGTCGCCCAGCAGCACGACCCGGCCGGACGACCAGCGCGGCACCTCGACCTGGCTGAGCGAGTCGACATAGAGGTCGTCGGCCGCTTCCAGGGCCGACAGGAACTCCGCCGTACGCCATCCGCCGCCCGCGAAACCGTCGACGATCGCACGCGGGTCGCGCCCTGACCCCGGACCGGCGAGGACCAGACCGACTCGCATCGGCTCCGACGGGCCCATCGCGTACGCGAAAATCAGTCGCCCCGGCTCCGAGTACATGACCTCCTCGTGGTCGATGCCGAGGGTGTTGGCGGTCGAGAAGATCGCGATCGAGGCGCCCAGGTGAACCAAGGGCACCTCGCCGAACACCAGGCGGCGGGTCGCCGAGTGCAGCCCGTCGGCCGCCACGACCAGGTCGAACCGCGCGGACCGGCCACTGGCGAAGGTGACGTCGACGCCCTCCGGACCGTCGGCCAGCGCCGCGATCGAGTCGCCGAAGACGAACCCGGCCCCGGAGGCGGACGCGGCGTCGTGCAGAACCCGGCTCAGGTCGCCCCGCATCACCTCGATGTCGTCGCCGCGCCGGCCCATCAGCAGGTCGGCCGGGAGCGCGGCGAACGGCTTGCCGTGCCGGTTGACGTAGGTGATCTGCCGCATGCCGACGTCGGCCGCCCGGGCCTGCTCGTAGACGCCCATGCGCTGCAGCACGGTGGTGGCCGCACCGCGCACGTCCACCTTGTAGCCCGCCTCGCGCGGCGCGGGCGCCCGCTCGACGACGGTGACGGAGTGGCCCTGACGGGCGAGGAGGTGGGCGAGCGCGGGGCCGCCGAGGCCGGCGCCGGAAACCAGGATGTCTGCCATGCCGCTACTATACAAACGTCTTATACGTTTGTATAGAACTTAGGATCGGCGTTCATGGGGCACCGCGAAGATCTGCTGGACGGCGCGAAGCGCGCGTTGTACGAGAAGGGCTACGCCCGCACGACGGCGCGCGACATCGTCGCTCTGTCCGGGACGAATCTCGGCTCGATCGGCTACCACTACGGCTCGACCGAGGCGCTGATGACCGCGGCCATGGTGGGCGCGATGGAGGACTGGGGCGACGAGATAGGCCGCGCGCTGAGCGGCGAACCCGAGGAGTTCTGGTCGCGGGTGATCCACTCGATCACCACCCATCGCGAGCTGTGGCTGGCCAGCGTCGAGGTGATGATCCAGGCCGAGCACAACCCCGACCTACGGGCGCAGCTGGCCGGCGGTCTGCGGCAGGGCCGGCGGGGCATGGCGTCGCTGGCCACGGGCATCGCCGAGGACGAGCTCGACGAGGCCACCGTGCGCACGGTCGGCTCGGCCCAGATGGCCCTGCTGTCCGGCGTGGTGACCCAGTGGCTCACCGACCCCGGGAGCGCCCCCAGCGCCGAGGAGATCGCGTCCGGCGTACGGCGGCTAGGCGGCGGGCCACGCGTCGATCAGTAACCGGCGGGTGTCGTCGAGCAGCTGGGGCAGCACCTTGGTCCGGCTGACCACCGACATGAAGTTCGCGTCGCCGCCCCACCGCGGCACGATGTGCTGGTGCAGGTGGGCGGCGATGCCCGCACCGGCCACGGCACCCTGGTTCATCCCCAGGTTGAAACCGTGCGGACGGCTCACCGAGCGGATCACCCGCATCGCCGTACGGGTGAAGGAAGCCACCTCGGCCGTCTCGTCGTCGGTGAGATCGGTGTAGTCGGCGACATGCCGGTAGGGGCAGACCATCAGGTGGCCCGGGTTGTACGGGTAGAGGTTGAGCACGGCGAACACCAGCGTGCCGCGCGCGACGACGAGCCTGTCGGCGGCGGGCGCCTGGCAGAACGGGCAGCCGTCGGGCTTCTCGTAACCGCCCTCGGGCCGTTCCTCGCCGGTGACGTAGGTCAGCCGGTGCGGCGTCCACAACCGCTCCAGCCCGTCGGGTTCCCCGGTCTCGACGTCGTCGCTCACACCGGCACCCTACTTGCGCCGGCGCTACGACAGGACGGGCACCGCCTCGGGCGCGCCGTGCAGGTGGAAACCGCCGCCACCTCGGCGCTTGGCCTCGTACATCGCCGTGTCGGCCATCCGCAGCAGCTCGTCCGGGCCCTCGACGTCGCTGTGGGACAGCGCGACGCCGATGCTGGCCGGCGTGTGCAGCCGCTTGGCGCCGACCGGGATGGCCTCGTCGAGCGACTCCACGATCCGCTCGGCCACCACGATCGCGTCCCGGGCCGAGGCCAGGTCCTCGGTGATCACCACGAACTCGTCACCGCCGAGCCGGCCCACGGTGTCCTCGGCGCGGACGCACTCGTGCAGCCGCTCGGCCACCGTCTGCAGCAGCCGGTCCCCCACGTTGTGGCCGTGCACGTCGTTGACCTGCTTGAAGCCGTTCAGGTCGAGCAGCAGGGCGCCGACCGGTCGGCCCGAACGCCGGGCCCGGGCCAGGGCGCCGGTGAGCCGCTCGCGCAGCAACGTCCGGTTGCCGAGGCCGGTCAGCGGGTCACGCAGGGCCCGCTCGGTCAGCTCGGCTGTCAGTGCGGCACTGGCCAGGGCGAGCGCCACCTGGGTGCGCAGCGCCTGCAGGGCCTGGAACACCTCGGCCGGCAGCTCGGTCGCGGCGCTCACCGAGAGCACACCGAGGAACCGGTCGCCGTTGGTCAGCGGCATCAGCGTGTAGGGGCGGCTGTTCACCTTCACGATGTGGGTGAAGCCCGCCGCGGAGGGGTCGGCGACCACGACCACGTCGCCGGCCAGCAGCCGGGTGACCACCTCGTCCGGGATCGAGCCGGGCGGCATGGAGCGGCCCAGCACGGCCCCGGCGTTGTCCCCGACGGCCTCGACGACGGTGAAACCCTCGGGACCGTGCTCGAGGACGGACGTACGGGAGCCGGGGAGGTCGGCCAGCAGGGTGCCGGCCGCACGGACGGCGAGACGGTGCACCTCGGCCACGTCGGAGGTGTGGATCAGCGCCGTGCCCACCTCGCTGAGCACCTGCTCGCGGGCCACCGAGCGGCGCAGCGCGCGCAGGTCGGCGTCCCGGCCGGCCAGCATGCGCACGACGATGACCATCACGGCCACGATCACCGCCGCCTGGACGAATCCGATCCAGGTCTGATGCATCACGGACCAGCTCGCGGCGACGGCGAGGCCGGCAACGACGAAGAGACTGTTAGCCCGGGGCATGCCCGCTGATTCGGCCCGCCGCCGGAGCATCTGAGCCCGGCCGGGGTAGCGGTTCGGTTGTTCCCGGCCGAATACCGGGCTGTTACCGGGCGGAAGCGCCGGCGGCATCGGCGCAACGGCCCATCTTTGGCCACGCTCCGTGATCGAAGAGTGTCCCTGAATCACCGGTTAGGCCGAGCTTGCCACGCGCAGTACCTTCTTCGCATGGCCACGGTGTTGCTCGTCGAGGACGATCACGTCGTGCGCGGTGCCATGCTCCGATCGCTCGCCGACCGGGGGCATGCCGTGCACGCCGTCGGCACGGCGCTCGACGCACTCCGGCGGGTCGCCGCCGAGACGCCCGACCTCGTCGTGCTCGATCTCGGCCTGCCCGACCTGGACGGCTCGGACGCGCTGCGCATGCTCCGGGGCATCACCGACGTGCCGATCATCATCGCCACCGCGCGCGACGACGAACAGACCGTCGTGCGCCTGCTGCGGGCCGGCGCCGACGACTACATGGTCAAGCCGTTCACCGGCGCCCACCTGGACGCCCGCATCGCCACCGTGCTGCGGCGCGTGGGCCGGGCCAGCCGCACGGCCCAGCCGGCCGTGCACGAGGTCGGGGAGCTGCGGGTCGACATCGGCGAGCGCAGCGCCACCCTGGCCGAGCAGCCGCTGGCGCTGACCCGCAAGGAATTCGATCTGCTGGCATACCTGGCCGCCCGCCCGGGCCGGGTCGTATCCCGACGGGAGCTGTTGGAGGAGGTATGGCGACAGCCATCGGTCGGCGAGGACCAGACGATCGACGTTCATCTGTACTGGCTGCGCCGGAAACTGGGCGAGTCCGCGGCGAAGCCTCGCTACCTGCGCACCGTGCGGGGGGTCGGATTCCGGTTGGTGGCGCCGGACTGAGGGCCCGCCTGGCCTACATCACCGCCACGACCACCGCCGTCGCCGCACTCGCCTTCCTCATCCCGCTCGGCTGGGAACTCCGCCAGGACCACCGTGAGCAGGCTCTCACCGCGGCAGCGCAACAGAGCGCCCGGGCGGCCGGCGCGATCTCGGCCGGCGCCGGCGCCAAGGGCCTGGCCGCGGCCACGGCCGGCACCCAGGGCCGGGTGAAGATCTATCCGCCCGGCGGGACGGCCGGCGGCCGCGCCGCGAGCGACGAGGTGGGACACGCCGCCGCCAGCGGGTCGACCGTGACCCAGGAGGTCGACGGCGGGCTGGTGCGGCTCGAACCGGTGACCGTCTCCGGGCGTACGTCCGTGGTCGAGGTCTTCGTGCCCGACAGCGAGCTCAACGAGGGCACCGCGACCGACTGGTGGCTGCTCTTCGGCATCGCGCTGGTGCTGGTGGCGGGCAGTGTCATCGTGGTCGACCGGCTGGCCCGCGGCGCGGTGAACTCGGCCCGCGGTCTGGTGCAGGCGGCCATGGCGGTCGGCGGCGGTGACCTCGGCGTACGCATCCAGCCGTCCGGCCCGCGCGAGCTGGCCGAGGCCGGCTATGCCTTCAACCGGATGGCCGACCGGCTGGTGACCTCGCGCACCAGCGAGCGCGAGATGGTCGCCGACCTGTCGCACCGGCTGCGCACGCCGCTGACGGCGCTGCGCCTGGACGCCGAGGCCCTCGACCCGGACGACACCCAGATCATCGAGCTGGACGCCGACGAGATCGACCGGCGCCGCGGCATCCGGCGCATCCGGCAGGCCATCGTCACCCTCGAGGGCGAGGTCAACGAGCTGATCAACACCACCCGGCAGGCGATCGGGGCCCAGGTCGCGGCCGCGCCCGAGACCGGGGTCTGCGACGCCGCCGAGGTGGTGCGGGAACGGATGATGTTCTGGTCGGCGCTGGCCGGCGACCAGAACCGCAGCTACCGGGTGGCGGGGGCAAGTGTTCGCATTCCCGTACCCGTGGCGAGGGCCGAACTGGCTGCCGCGCTCGACGCCATTCTGGGTAATGTGTTCCGCTACACCCCCCAGGGCACGGCGTTCGAGGTGGGCATCTCGCGGCGCGACGGATGGGTCGCGGTGCGTGTCGACGACGCCGGTCCCGGCATTCCAGATCCGGAGAAAGCAATGCAGCGTGGCCAGAGCAACCAGGGGTCGACCGGGCTCGGGCTCGACATCGCCCGGCGCGCGGCGCAGTCCGCGGGTGGCTCGGTCAGCCTGGACCGGGCGGCTCTGGGCGGTGCCAGCGTGGTCATGCTGCTGTCGGACGCCGAGGCGACCCCGAAACAGGCCAGCCGGTTCGGTCTCGTGGGGCGCCTGGCCCGGGAACGCGGCGGCCGGCCCGCCCGGTCCGAGTGAACCGGGCCATGTTCTTGCTTAGATCTGCATTAAAGGCGTTCCGCTCGCGCAGCCGGGCTGGCAGTGTTCCCCCCGATCCCATCCGGCTTCCCGGTTCGGCGCCCGCCCGCCCCTTCGGTTCGATCCGGCGAAGCCCCCGCGCGGTGAGAGGTGGCCACCCCATAACCACCTCCCACCGCGCACCCGCCAGGCAAGGAGAGGTCTTGACCGCGCACCGCCGACCGACGCTCCAGCGTGGTCACCGGCGGGCCGTGTCCCGGCGCCCGCACCGGTTGCTGCCGGTGGGCCTGGGTCTGGCCCTGCTCGGCATCGGCGGGGTCGTCGGCCCGAGCGTGGTCGACAACGTCGCCGGCACCGACGCGCGCAACCTCGCCCTCACCTCGCTGCCGGCCGACAAGCCCGACCAGGGGCTGATCTACGACGGGCTCAAGCCGGCCAAGGCGGGCTCGCTCTGCGCCGGGTCGTACGAGCTCGACCGGCTGACCTGCACGCACGGCCCCGACCAGGCGCCGGCCGGCCTCAAGGTGCGCGACGCCGTCACCCCGGTGACCGCCACGTCGCCCGAGCCGACGGCCCCGATCCGCGAGGCCGCGGCGGCCGCCCCGTCCGACGCCGAGATCGCCCGTGACGAGGGTGGCAGCGCGCTCACGGCCGACGCCCCGGCGCTGGTGCCCGATGTGGCGCCCGGTGACGCCGACTTCATCATGGGCGCGCACGACGTGGCCTGTGAGGGTGACGGGCGTACGGGAAAACGGGTCCAGGTTCTCTATCTGCACGAATACGGCACCCCGAGCCGATACAGCGACTTCCTCGGCTCGATCCGGCGCTGGTCGGCCGGGGTCGACCAGATCTACGACGAGAGCGCGGCCGAGACCGGCGGCTCCCGGCACATCCGGTTCGTCACCACCCCGCAGTGCCGGGTCGACGTCACCGAGGTGCAGCTGCCCACCGACGCGCTGGCCTCCTTCGCCGGCAACATCGCGGCGCTGCAGAAGCTCGGCTACAACCGCACCGACCGCAAATACCTGATGTTCGCCGACGCCAAGCGCTACTGCGGCATCGCCACCTACATCGCCGACAAGCGGCCCGGCCTGGGCAACCGCAACAACGGCGGCCCGTCCTACGGCCGGGTCGACGCGGGCTGCTGGAGCTCGGCCATGGCCGCCCACGAGCTGACCCACACGCTCGGGGCGACGCTGATCGACTCGCCCAACTCGAGCGGCGCCGGCGGCTGTCTCGACGAATACGACCTGCTGTGCGGCCCTGACCGCTCGGGCAAGCCGGTGCGCAACGTCTGCCCGCGCAAGCACGAGACGCGGCTCGACTGCGGCAAGGACGACTACTTCAACACCAACCCGAAGCCGGGCAGCTATCTCGACAAGAACTGGAACATCGCGCAGAGCGAGTTCCTGCTGCGCAGCGACGGTGGTGACGACATCCCCGACGCGATCGGGGCGCCGGCGCCCACCGCCGAGCCCGGTGCGGTCCCGTCTGCGGCCACCCCGAGCGCGAGCGTCCAGCCCGCACCGGCCGCGACCGAGCCCGGCGAGTCCGACGGCGGCGGCGACGCCCCGCCCGGGCCCGACGTCACGCCGAGCGAGTCGGCGACCGCGGGCGACCCGGGCGCCGAGCCCACCGCACCGGCCCCGACGGCGGACGGCGAGGGCGACCTGCCGCAGCTGCCGGTGGCCGCCGCCAAGACCACATCGCCGCCGCGGGTGCCCGCCAACGGCGTGCAGTCCGAGCCGGTGCAGGCGTTCCTCGAGGTGCGCGACGCGACCAGCAGCTCGGTGCGGCTCACCTGGAGCGCGGCCTCGGCCAAGGCGACCTACGAGGTCGCGGTCGACGGCAAGCCGGTGGCCACCACCAAGGCGACCCGGGCCCGCCTGATCGGGCTCAAGCCGGACAGCAGCTTCAAGGTCACCGTGACCTCGGGCACCCGCTACACCGCCCGGGCCACGGCCGAGACGGCGCCCGCGGCCCGTCCCGCGCAGAACTCCTGGTTCACGCTGACCAACGCGCTCACCGGCGGTGCCGCCGACCTCTACGCGGCCCGCTCGGCCGACGACACGCCGGTCACCCTGAGCGGCAGCGACGACGACGCCCAACAGCAGCAGTGGCAGCTCGTGCCGGGCGGCGCCAACAGCTACACACTGGTCTCGCGGGCCTCCGGCAAGTGCATCGGACCGCTGGACGGCAACGCGGTCGCGGGCACGCCGCTCGTGCAGGGCGACTGCAGCGCGGGCAACGTGGCGAAGTGGACACTGCAGGCTTCGCCGTACGGCTTCACGCTGCGCACCACCGACGGCGGTCTCGTGGCCGGCGTCGGCGACCAGCGGTACGGCGCCCACCGGACGCTCGTGCTGCAGACCAGCAACAACCAGCGCTACCAGAGTTGGACAGCGGTACCCGACTAGGCGGGAGGCAAGGCTGTGCGCGACACCCTGGATCGGCCCCGGACCGAGCCCGAGGAGGGCCCGGCCCGGTTGAACAAACGGCGGCTGGTGCGAATCATCGCGGTGCTGACGATCGGCATCGTCGTGGTCATCGCGCTGTGGCAGGACCCGCTGTACGCGCTACGTATTCGCTGATCTCGGCCAGCAGGGCGGCCTTACCCTCCACGGGGAGGAAGCTCTGCTCGACCGAGGCGCGGGCCAGCCCGGCGATCCCCTGATCGTCGAGGTCGAGCAGCCGGGCGGCCACCGCGTACTCCTGCTCGAGCGTGGTGCCGAACATCGGCGGGTCGTCCGAGCCGATGCTGACCGGCACGCCCGCCCCGACCAGCACGGCCAGCGGGTGCTCCTCGATGGCGGCGACCGCGCGGGTGCGCACGTTCGAGGTCGGGCAGACCTCGAGCGGGATCCGGTGCTCGGCCAGGTAGGCCATCAGCCCGGGATCCTGGGCGGCCGCGATGCCGTGCCCGATCCGCTCGGCGCCCAGTTCGCGTACGGCGTCCCAGATGGTCTGCGGCCCGGTGGTCTCGCCCGCGTGCGGAGCGCTGTGCAGCCCGGCCGCCCGTGCCTTGTCGAAATACGGCTTGAACTGCGGCCGCGGTACGCCGATCTCGGGACCACCCAGGCCGAAACTGATCAGGCCGTCGGGGCGTTCCTCGAGCGCGATCCGCAGCGTCTCCTCGGCCGCGGGCAGGCCGGCCTCGCCCGGGATGTCGAAGCACCAGCGCAGCTCGATGCCGAACTCGGCCGCGGCCGCGCGGCGGGCGTCCTCGATCGCCTCGCAGAACGCGGGCGCCGGGATCCCCCGCTTGACGCTCGAATACGGCGTGACCGTCAGCTCGGCGTAACGGACCTGCTGGCGGGCCAGCTCGCGGGCGACCTCGAAGGTCAGCATGCGGACGTCGGTGTCGTCGCGGATCAGGTCGACCACGGTCAGGTAGACGTCGACGAAGTGCGCGAAGTCCTTGAACTCGAAGTACTCGGCCAGCGCGGCCGGGTCGGCCGGCACCGGGGAGGCGCCCTCGTGCCGGGCGGCCAGCTCGGCCACGATCCGCGGCGAGGCCGAGCCCACGTGGTGGACGTGCAGCTCGGCCTTGGGCAGTCCGGCGATGAACGGGGTCACCATCTCGGTCCTTCTTTCAGACGGCGGTCCGGGCCACCACGAAGATGCGGCGGAACGGGAACGCGACGTGCGCGCCGGTCACCGGGTAGGCGCCGGACAGCTCCCGGGCCAGGTCGGCCCGGAAGGACTGCCAAGCATTCTCGTCCAGGGCCGCCTTGACGGGCCGCAACGCCGTGCCCTCCATCCAGCGGAGCACCGGATGGTCGTCTCCGTCGGCCGGAAGCAGGTGCAGATAGGTGGTCTCCCACGCGTCCGCCCCATTCATCAGGGCCGCGTAGTCGGCCGGGTCGCCCACCGGCGCCTCCCTCAGCACGTGCCCCACGCCGTAGCGCGTCCCCACCTCGCGCAGCAGCACGTGCGACGGGGCGCCGAAGTTGCCGGGCACCTGCATGGCGATCCAGGCGCCGGGCGGAAGCTCGCGGGCCCAGCGGGTGAGCAGCTCGCGATGCTCGGGCACCCACTGCAGGGTGGCGTTGGTGACCAGCACGTCGGTGTCGGGCCCGGGGTGCCATTCGCGGACGTCGCCGACCCGGAACGCGGCGGGGCCGCCGTGCGCGTTCGCCTTGTCGATCATCTCGGGCGACGAGTCGAGGCCGGTGAGGCGGGCGCCGGGCCAGCGCTCGGCCAGCGTCAGCGTGAGGTCGCCGGGACCGCAGCCCAGATCGGTGACGGCCCGCGGTTTCTCGGCGCCGACCCGGTTGACCAGGTCGAAGAACGGGCGCGAGCGCTCGCTGCCGAAGCGGCGGTAGACGGCCGGATCCCACATGTGCGTCCTCCCAAACCGTACGTACGTTTTGTTAGCACCCTACACCGTGCGGGTAGGGTCTTCAGCCGTGGAGAATCGTGAATTCGGCAGGATGGGCCGCTCGGTCGGCGTGGTCGGACTCGGCGCCTGGCAGCTCGGCGCCGACTGGGGTGACGTCAGCGAGTCCGACGCGCACGAGACGCTGCAGGCCGCGGTGGAGGCCGGTGTCACCTTCATCGACACCGCCGACGTCTACGGCGACGGCCGCAGCGAGCAGATCATCGGCTCGTTCATCAAGGGCCGCCCCGAGCTGACCGTGGCCACCAAGATGGGCCGCCGGATGGCACAGGAACCGGGCAACTACACCCTCGACAACTTCCGCGCCTGGACCGACCGGTCGCGGGCCAACCTGGGCGTCGACACGCTCGACCTGGTGCAGCTGCACTGCCCGCCCACCCCGGTCTTCTCGACCGGCGATGTCTACGACGCGCTCGACACGCTCGTACAGGAAAAGCGCATTTCCGCGTACGGCGTGAGCGTGGAAAAGGTCGACGAGGCGCTCGCCGCCATCGCGCGACCGGGCACCGCGAGCGTGCAGATCATCCTCAACGCGTTCCGGCTCAAGCCGCTCGAGCGGGTGCTGCCGGCCGCGGCCGAGGCCGGCGTGGGCATCATCGCCCGGGTGCCGCTGGCCAGCGGGCTGCTCTCCGGCCGCTACGACGAGCACACCACGTTCGCGGCCGACGACCACCGCAACTACAACCGGCAGGGCGAGGCGTTCGACGTCGGCGAGACCTTCTCGGGCGTCGACTTCGCGACCGGGCTCGAGGCGGTCCGGCGGCTGCGCCCGCTCGTTCCCGGGGGCTTCACGATGGCCCAGTTCGCGTTGCGCTGGGTGCTCGACCAGGCCGGCGTCACGGTCGTCATCCCGGGCGCCCGCAATCCCGGGCAGGCGCGCGGAAACGCGGCCGTGGCCGGGCTGCCTTCCCTCTCCGACGAGGCTCGAACGGCCGTTCGCGCCGTTTACGACGACCTCATTCGCCCGCAGGTGCATGACAAATGGTGAACGAACCGGCACCGACCTTGAAACAGCTCAAAGGTTGGCTTCCGATGGCCCTTGGTGTATTAGCCACGGTCGTCGGTGCTCTGTGGACACTGCAGGGCTTCGACATTCTCACCGACAGCCGGATGAGCGGGGTCATGCTCTTCTCGGTCATTGGTCCGGTCGTGGCTATCGCGGGACTGATTTTGATCATATTCGGCGAACGACTCCGGTCGCGGTCGAAGCGCGCGGAAGCTCTTTAATGACAAAACCCCCGCACCCTCGATGAGGATGCGGGGGTTTCTGCGCTAGAGCCGACCTCCGCCAGGCGATCGGCGGCCGGCCTCTCGGCCGGCGTGTGACTCAGAGCGGGCGAACCTGCTCCGCCTGCGGGCCCTTCTGGCCCTGGGCGATCTCGAACTCGACCCGCTGGTTCTCTTCCAGAGTGCGGTAGCCGCTCGTCTGGATGGCCGAGAAGTGGACGAACACGTCAGCACCCCCGCCGTCGACGGTGATGAAGCCGAAGCCCTTGTCTGCGTTGAACCACTTCACGGTTCCTTGCGCCATGCTGAACTCTCCTTCTGAAAATGCCGACCCTTGTGATACCGGGCCGATGACCGTTTTCGAGCAGCGGCGCCGTGAGGCGGCCTTTCAGAGGACGTCCCATCCCCTCGGTCGCGAGACCCGGCTGGTGACCGGCTTCCCTCGATCGGGCGGAAGCAGCGAACCACGTACGCAAAAACTGGGCACACTGTACCCGAAAAGAGGGTCCAATAGCTGCCCCCGGAGCCAATCGAATAAACGACCGCAGATACGGAAAAGGTCCCCCACTTCGCTCTCGCGAGGGTGAGGGACCTGCACTGTTAACCTAACTTCACGTAGGCCATTGACCAGTCATTTTCCGTACGCCGACGGCGCCTCCGCGATCGACGGCCGCCTTCACGAGTGCGAAGATCGCGCCTTGCAGGGCGGCCGCGGCGAGAATCTCGCCCCAGCCCCGATCCTCGTCGGTCGCGTTCGGCGCATCGTCGTCTCCGGCGGTCAGCTTCCAGACCTCCTTGAATACGAGGCCGGCGACCGCACCGGCGCCGATGCCGAGCAGCAACCCGACCGGCTTGTAGGCCAGCTTCGAAACCTTGCCGCTCACCGGCGCCTCCCTCGAAGGATGAGAATGATGCCGACCGCGGCCACCACTCCCGCGAAAACCAAGGAAATCGGAACCGGACTGTTCCGTATCTGATCCCGGGTGTTCCCATTGACCTTGATCGTTGTCTGGTCGGCGACCTCGTGGGCCTTTCCCGAGACCGCACCCGCCGCGGCGGCGGCCGCCTCACGGACGCGCTCGGTGGCCTCGACCGCCTGCGCCCGGACCCGCTGCCTGGTCTGCTCGACCTGTTCCTTGGCCCGGGCCTTGACGTCGGCCTTGGCCGCCAGCGCCTGCACGGTCTCGCCGAGCTCCGCGCGGTCGCGCTGGGTCTTCGCGCGCAGTTCCTCGATCGTCGGCTTGGGGGCCGGCGATCCGTTCTTCTCGCTCATGCCTGACTCCGCTCCCGGACCGCGTGCTTGACCTCGTCGACGTCGGCCTTGACGCTCTCGATGGCGGCCGTGGGTTCCGGGGGAACGGCCTTGGTCACCTGGTTCTTGCCGATCAGGGCGAGGATGCCGGCGATCAGGAAGATGGCGACCGTGATGATCAGGGCGGCCAGCCAGAGCGGTAGGAAGAGGTCGAAGACGATGATCAGGGTAGCAATGAGGGCACCCACGCCGTACATGGCGAACACGCCGCCACCGGCGAAGAGGCCGATGCCTATGCCGGCGTGCTTGCCCTTCTCGGCCAGTTCGGCCTTGGCCAGGGCGATCTCGTCACGGACGAGCCGGCTGACCTGCTCGCTGGCCTGCTGGACCAACTCGGCGGTGGACTGATCGGCACTTTTACCCGGGGTTCGGCCGTTCAGAACATCAGCCATGGTGTCCTCCCTTCCATGCCTCGGTGTATTCCCTGATCACCAGAGAGTCAATCCTCTTGCGAGGAACACACTAGAACCGGCTGTCACGAGCCGGAACCGGCACGGGATCGTGGAGTTCGTCCGGTCCCCCGAAGGTTGCGGCGCGCTCGTCGGCGTCGTTGCCGCCCGAGAACATCCGAGCGTCGTCCGATTCGGGGCGCGGTATCGGGCGTACGGTATCGGCCACCGACCGCGTCACGTTGGCCATGTCGGCGCGATACCGCGGCAGCGCGGTGCGCTGGTGCTCCCAGATGAAGGTCACCAGACGCTCGCGGACCAGGCAGCGCAGGTCCCACAGGGACGGTGCGTCACTCGCGCTGACCAGGGCCCGCAGCCGCACCATGCCGCCGACCGCCTCGGTCACCTGGAGCACGCAGACCCGGCCGTCCCACAGCTCGGACCCCTCGCAGGTGGCCCGCAGCTCGGCCCGCAACGGCTCGATCTCGGTCGACCAGTCGACGTCGACCTCGGCGGTGCCGAGCACGGCCGAACTCGACCGGGTCCAGTTCTGGAACGGCTTCGAGGTGAAGTACGAGGTGGGCAGCAGCAGCCGGCGATCGTCCCAGATCTGCACGGCGACGTAGGTGAGGGTGAGCTCCTCGATGCGGCCCCACTCCCCCTCGACGACCACCACGTCGTCGACCCGGACGGCGTCGCTGAACGCGAGCTGCAGGCCCGCGAAGACGTTGCCGAGGGTGCTCTGGGCGGCCAGGGCGGCGATCACACTGACGATGCCGGCCGAGGCCAGGACGCTGGCGCCCAGGGCCCGGATGCCGGGGAAGGTCATCAGCACCACGCCCAGGGTGAGCACGACGATCGCGGCCACGGTCAGGCGGCGGATCATCACGAGCTGGGTCTTGAAGCGGCGGCGGCGCAGGTTGTTCTCGACGTCGGTGCGCCAGTGCGCGAGCGCGGCGTCCTCCAGCACCAGCACGAACGCCGCGACCAGCCAGGCGAACGCGGCGATGAAACAGATGACCAGGACGTGCAGCACCGCATCGCGGCCGGGGAAGTCGTTGGTGACCACCCGCAGGGCCTGCTGTATGCCGAACAGGATCATCGTGGCCAGGAACGGTTTGTGCGCCGTACGGGCGAGATCGGCCGCCAGATCCGATTTGCGGCCGAGCCGGCCGAGCAACCGATGCAGGATGCCGACCACCAGGATCGCCAGCCCCACCGCCACGGTCACGGCGAGCAGGGCCTTCACAGTGCTGGGCACGGAACTTCTCCTTCGCAGGAAAAAGGTGCGGGTACCAGCGACCTAGCTTGCCCAGGTCACCGGTACCCGCAACTTTCCCGCACGAAGATCAGAGGTTGCTCACACTTTCCGGTACTTGGCCTGTGCGATGCAGTAGACACCGAAGGCCGCGATCCCGAGCGCGATCAACGCGAGCAGCCACACGCCCCACGAGTTACCGGCCAGGGTCTTGAGCGCCCCGTCGAGGCCGCGGGCCTTCTCCGGGTCGTAGGTCACGGCGGCCGAGACGACCAGCACACCGGCGATGGTGTACGCGGTGCCCTTGGCCATGTAGCCGCCCTGGCCCAGCCGCAGGATCGTCTGGCGGGCCTTGGCCGGCATCTCGGAGGTCTTGAGGTGCTTGGCGAACTTGCGCTTGAAGCCGTAGATCAGCATGCCGATGCCGACGCCGATCACCACGATGCCGACGAAGCCGATCAGCCAGCGGCCACCGGTGTTGTCCATGATGGTCGAGGTCTTGCTCTGCGAGTTGTCACCCATCGAGGCGTTCGACCCCTGGAGCACCTTGATCGCGGTGAAGGCCAGGTAGAGGTAGAGGATCGCCCGGAAGCCGGACATCACCCGCTCGGCGATGGCGGTCTTGTCCTGCTCGCCGCTCTCGCCGATCGCGGCCTCGAAGGCCTGCCAGATGGCCATGCCGATCATGCCGATGACGATCAGGACGAGGAGCGTCTTGCCGACGCCGTTGCTCGCCAGCTGCTGGAACGCGCCGGACTGGTCGCTCTCCTGGGAGGAGCCCTGGAAGGCGACCTGGAACGCGATCCAGGCGAAGATGAGGTGGACGATGCCGTATCCGATGAAGCCGCCCCGTGCCACATACTCGAGCGGCTTGCTGTCGGCGGCCCGTGACGCGGTGCTCTTGACGTTCTGGGCGGCTGAAGTCATGCCCGTCAAAATCACCAGTCCCGGGTTTTTCCAAACCCGGGACCGTGTCGTCTTTATGTGCTAGTTACGCTTCCTGTCTCAGTCACGCTTCCTGTCTCAGTCACGCTTCCTGTCTCAGTCACGCTTCCTGTCTCAGTTGCGCGAGACCTGGATGCCGATCTGGTCGCTGGTCACGCTGTCGAGGGACACCTGCAGCCCGGCGACCTCGACGGCCTGCTGGCCCTTGGTCAGGCTGATCTGCTCACCGGCCACGTCGAGGGTGACGGTGTTGGCGTCGGCGCTGATGAACTTCGCCTCCACCCCCAGGAAACTCGCGCTCGCGTTCGTTTCCCGGTCGATCGAGACGGTGCACTGGTCGAGGCCGCAGCTGACGTTGTCACTGCTGCAGCCGGCGAGGAGCGCAAGGCCGAGGGCGGCCGAGCTGACGATGGCGGCGATACGGGGGGTGGGTTTCAACACCCTTCCAGCGTACGGGCTCCGCGCGACCCTAAGCTGGGCCGATGAGCGACGTCGATGTGCGCGACAACCCTTCGGAGCACCGGTTCGAGCTGACGGTCGACGGCGAACTGGCCGGCATGGCGGTCTACCGCGTCCGCGACGGCCTGACCGTCGTCACCCACAGCGAAATCGACCGCCGGTTCCGGGGCCAGGGCCTCGGCAACGTGCTGGCCTCGCGCACCCTCGATCAGCTCCGCGCCCAGGGCGCCCGCGTCTACCCGGCGTGCCCGTTCTTCGCCAAATACGTCGCCGAGCACCACGAATACGACGACATCATCGAAGACTGAGTTATCCACAATCCCGCTCCATCCACAGCGCGGGCCGCGGCCGGCCCCCAAGATCGCGCCGCGCTGTCACACTTCGTGGCGTGGTGGAGGCCCCCCGGAGGAGGGCGGGTCTGCGTCTGTTGACTACCTAGGCGGCTAAGGGCTGCGGCGTCGGGGCGGGCACCCGGGTGCCGGCGATCAGCTCGGCTGCGGCCAGGCCACACGCCCGGGTCGCGCCGAACGTGGCGATGTGCACGGCGCCGAGCACCGTTTCGGGCAGGCCCATCTCGACGACGATCGCGTCCGGGCGCTGGGCCAGAACCGCGGTCAGCGCGTTGGCCTGCCACTCGTGGCGGTGCACGTCGCGCACCACCAGCACCAGCGGGCGCCCGGCCGAGCCGGCCAGCACGGCAGCGGCGGGATCGTGGCCCAGGTCCTCCTCGGTCAGCCGCACTGCCGTCGTGCCGGGCAGCAAGGTGTCGAGCGGCGCTCCCACGCCCCACGGAGTCTCGGCGCCGATGGCGATGTTGCGCGGCGGCGCGAACTCGACGACGTGCGGCGGCTCGGAGACCGGCAGCGGGGTGGCCTCGGGGGCCGCGGTCACGCGGACAGCGCGCCGGGCCGCGTCGAAGCCGACGCCGCTGCTCGGGCTCAGCACAGCCACCTCGGAGGCGGCGTCGGCAATGGCCCGGGAGCCGGTCGCGCTCTGGGTTGCGGTGGTCCACTCGCCGAGGCGGCGGACCCGGCCTGCGGCCTCGCGCAGCCGCTGCTCGGATAGCTCACCGCTGCGGACGGCGTCGACGATGGCGTCGCGCAGCAGGATCGCGGTCTGCTCGTCGGCGTGGTCGCCTCCGACACAGATCGCGTCGACCCCGGCGGCCAGGGCCCGTACGGTGGCTCCGGCCAGACCGTAGCGACGGCGCACGGCCTGCATCTCGATGCCGTCGGTGACGATCAGCCCGTCGAAGCCGAATTCCTCGCGCAGCAGGCCAGTCATGATCTTGTGGCTGAGGGTGGCCGGCAGCTCGGTGTCGTAGGCCGGGACGAGCAGGTGCCCGGTCATGACGACCTGGACGCCGGCCTCGATCGCGGCCCGAAAGGGCACGAGCTCGCATTCGTCCAACTGGGCCCGGTCGCGGGCGATGAGCGGGACGTCGTGGTGGGAGTCGACGCTGGTGTCGCCGTGGCCGGGGAAATGCTTGGCGCAGGCGGCGACCCCGGCCGTCTGGAGACCGCGGATGAACGCCGCCGAATGCCGCGCGACCAGGTGCGGTTCGGCGCCGAAAGCCCGTACGCCGATAACGGGGTTGGCGGCATTGCTGTTGACGTCGGCGTCGGGCGCGTAGTCGAGGGTGATGCCGGCGTTGGCGAGCTCGGCGCCGAGATCGCGGGCGACCTCCTCGGTCAGCCGCACGTCGTCGATCGCCCCGAGGGCCAGGTTGCCCGGACGGGAGCTGCCATGGCGGGACTCGAAGCGGGTGACGTCGCCGGCTTCCTCGTCGATCGCGACCAGCACGTCCGGGCGCTCGGCCCGCAGCTGCGCGGTCAGCGCCGCCACCTGGGCGGGCGACTCGACGTTGCGCGCGAACAGGGCGACGCCACCGAGGCCGTCGCCGAGCCACCGCCGGATCCAGTCGGGCGCGGTGGTGCCGACGAATCCCGGCTGTAACACCGTCGCGGCGAGTTCCGGCAATTCGGTGTTCGGCATGGGCCCCCGTACCTCCGAAGAACGTGCGGCGCGCGGATGGGAGCGCGCCCTGGCCGACCTATGGTCACACCCACCCCCTATTTAGTCAACAAACCTTTCTATTAGACGTGGCAAAAGCTGTGGACAACGAGCATGATCGATTTGACGCGGGGGTATCTTGCTTCCTTCTCCCCAGGGCGGGTGGGGGCTGGGGATGGCTGCTCACGCGCGACTCCGCTCGATACGATGCGCCGGTGACCCCCACGGTGTTTGCGGCAGAGAACGTCGACTGGTCCGAGGTGCACGCCGTCCGGCTGCTCGGTGTGGCGCTCGCGGTTCTGTTCCTGATCTGGGCGATCCGCCGCATGTTCGGGGGCAAGAAATAGGGGCATCCGGGGCGATATGCGCATCGGATACTTCCTCTCGTGCGAGGAATACGGCCCGGCTGAGCTGCTCGAACAGGCCCGCGGGGCGGAACGTGCCGGGCGCGGAAACGATCCGGCCGACCACCTCGAGATGATCGACAAGTATCGGCACGCGGGCTTCGACGAGGTCTACGTGGCCAACACCGGGCCGCACTACCAGGGGGTGTTCGACCTGTACGCGGACCACGTCCTACCCAAGCTCAAGTAGGCGTTTGCCCGTCATGTCCGTGGGGCACAATGGCCGCTCGATGAAGCTTCCCGTGTACGGACCACGCCTGCGCAAGGTCGCCCGGCGTCACTTCGGCTGGCCGTCGCTGCGGCCCGGCCAGTTCAAGCCCATGCGGGCCGTGCTGCGGCGCCGCGACGCCCTCGTCGTGCTGCCGACCGGGGCCGGCAAGTCGGCGATCTATCAGATCCCGGCCGTGCTGCTGCCCGGGCCGACGGTGGTCATCTCGCCGCTGCTGGCCTTGCAGCAGGACCAGATCGCCGCCCTCAACGAGCGGGGCGATCCCAAGATCCGCGCGGTCCGGGTGAGTTCGGCCGAGACGCCGGCGCAGCAGCGCGAGGCGATCCGGGAGATCCGCGAGGGCCGGGCCGAGTTCCTGTTCATCACGCCCGAGCAGCTCAGCGACCCGGAACGGCTGGCCGAGGTCAAGGCGCTCAAGCCCGGCCTGGTCGCGGTCGACGAGGCGCACTGCATCTCGGCCTGGGGGCACGACTTCCGGCCCGAGTTCCTGGCCCTGGGTGAAATGATCAAGGGGCTGGGCCGGCCACCGGTGCTGGCCCTGACCGCCACCGCCTCGCCGCCCGTGCGCGACGACATCATCGAACGGCTGCAACTCCGCAAGCCCGAGATCCACGTGTCCGGACTGGACCGCCGCAACCTGTTTCTCGAGGTCGCCTACTGCCCCGACGAGGGCTACCGGTGGCGGAAGCTGACCGCCCTGATCGACTCGGCGTCACGGCCCGGCATCATCTATGTCGCCACCCGGCGCGCGGCTGAGGAACTGGCCGAGCGGCTCACCGAGGCCGGCTACCCGGCCGAGTTCTATCACGGCGGCATGGCCGCCCGGGAACGCGAACAGAAGCACGAGGACTTCACCGCCGACAAGGTCGACATCATGGTGGCCACGTCGGCGTTCGGGATGGGCATCGACAAGGCGAACATCCGCTGGGTCGCGCACGTGGCCCTGCCCGACTCCCCCGACAGCTACTTCCAGGAGATCGGGCGCTCAGGTCGCGACAACGAACAGGCCCGGGCCCTGCTGCTGTGGCGGGCCGAGGACGAGGCGATCCAGCGCTTCTTCAACGGTGGCGCTCCGGATGAGGTCGAGCTGCGCGAGCTGGCTGCGGCCGTACGCTCGGGGCCGGTGACCAAGACCGCCCTCAAGGAGAAGACCGGCCTCGGACCGCGCAAGCTGGGGTCGTATCTCGGTCTGCTGGAACAGGTCGGCGCGGTGACCAGCGGCCAGGGCAACAAGCTGACGGTGCCGGTGTTCGCCCCGCTGCCGGCCGCCGCCGCCACCGCCGCGGTCAAGGAGCACGAGCGTCAGCAGATCGTTTCCCGCTCCCGTACGGACATGATGCGCGGTTTCGCCGAGACGCGCGCCTGTCGCACACAGACCCTGCTGGCCTACTTCGGCGAAGACCTGCCCAAGCCGTGCGGTCACTGCGACAACTGCACCGACGGCAGCGCCGAGATCATCGAGACGGCATCGGGCGACGAGCCGTTCCCGGTCCACACCAAGGTCCGCCACGGCGAGTGGGGTCCCGGCACGGTGATGGGTTACGAGGAAGACCGCATGACCGTCCTGTTCGACGAGGTCGGCTACAAGACCCTCTCCGTCCCGGTCGTCCTCGAGAACAAGCTACTTGTGGCTCAATAAGTGCGAGCGGAAATCAGATATCAGTCCAAACGGTTGCAATCAGTGCGACTTGTCACTCCAGAACGTGACGAAAGATTGGGCGCTCCGGGCGAGGCGGTTCGTGAGGGCCGCCGCGCGCAGAGGCAGGCCGTGGGTCTCACGTCGCCTCGGGTCCGTGACCGGCTGGCGAACCTGCGCCGCGACGGTCACCGTTTCGCCGGCAACCCCGAGGTCGACACGTTTCTGGCCGGCTTGCCGCGACCCGCTGCTCGGGCCGCGTGAACGATGAGTGCGAACAACGGACGGTTCACCGAACAAGCCATGCACGACGTCATGCGTCGGATGGCCGTTGGCCTGAACGTCGATGCGAGCGATGCGCACCTGCTTCATATGGCCAACAACGCCACGTTCGTGCTTCCCTCCGCCGGCCTGGTCATCCGGATCATCCGCAGCCGCACCTTGCTCGATCGAGTTCACAAGGTCGTTGAGCTCGGCGGTTACTTCGGGCAGGTCGGTGCGCCGACGATCCGCTTGGCCGAGGAGATCATCCAGCCGGTCGCCGACGGTGACGCGCTTGCCTCGGTCTGGCAATGGGTGCCTCCGACCGACCCGACGCCGGACGCACGCGACCTCGGAGTCGCCCTACGCCAGTTTCACGCTCTTGGCCTTCCGCCGTTTTCCCTGCTGGTCTGGGATCCGATCGGCGATGCCCATCGACGGATCAGCGACGCCGAAGCCCTCGACGAATCCGATCGCGACTACCTGCTCGCATGGTGCGATCGGCTACAACCGCAGCTTGAAGCCTTCGCCGCCGGGCAACCAGCTGGTCTGGTCCACGGCGACGCCCACCAGGGAAACCTGCTGCGCGAGCAAGACGGACGGATCCTGCTGTGCGACTTCGACGCCACCTGTGCCGGCCCATGGCAGGTCGACCTGGTCCCTGCACCCGCGAACGAGGCGCGGTTCGGTCCGAGTGGAGCCCACAAGCAGCTGGCGTCGGCGTACGGGTACGACATCACGACCGATCCTGCCTGGCCGCTGCTGCAGGAAGCCCGTGAGCTGAAGATGGTCGTCGGTGGGGTGCCGATGCTGGTCTCTTCGCCCGGGGCGGCCGCCGAGTTCCGGCTGCGACTCGATTCGATCCGGGACAAGGACTACAGCGTCCGCTGGACGGCTTTTTCCGACCTGGCCGGCGGTTAGAGCTCCGAAGGCACCTGTTCGGCAATCCGCCGTGCCACTCCCGATCGTCGCAGCTCAACGATGTTGCCCGGGGTAACTGGCACGGTTTCGCGACGGTTTCCGCACCTCCCCCACGGTCCGAACTTCGGCGAACGTAGAGGTCAGACGGCGCAGTACCTCGATGCCGTCGCCCCGGTAGGCCCGACAGCCCGCCCCGTCAGCAGGTGCCGAACCAGGTGTACCCGCCGTCGCGGTCGCCGACGTAAGTCGTTCTGGTGTCCGTCTCGTTGCCGATCTTCTGCCACGTCACGGTGAATACCTTGACGTTCTCGACCTGCCCGTTGCCCACGTTGAAGCCCTGCTCCTCCGGCCCGTCGACCTCGGCGACCTCGTAGTTGGAGTCGATGTTCGCGCCGCGGTGTGCCGCGAAGTAGGCGGTGCACTGCGCGGCGGTCGAGTACTTCAGGACGGTCGGGTCCAGCCGCTCGATCAGCAACTGGTCGTTGCCGGAGGCGTCGGCGGCGTCGAGCTCCTCGTAGAACTGCTTCATGTGGTTCTTGTCGGTTGGCAGCGAGCCGAGGATCCAAGTGCGTACCCCGGCTATTACCAGCAGGACGAACACGCCCAGGCCGATGAAGCCGAGAAGGATGAAGAAACCGCCACCAGCTGCCGGGCCGGTCGGCTTGTCTGCTGCCGAGTCCACCATCCGTTCATGGTCATCTTGCCGCTGCGGCGGCCGTATCATCCGTTCGGATGCCCTCCGGCAAGCGACTGTGCTGTATGCCCAAGGACCAGCGCGGTCGGTGCCGGTGGTAAAGGGAATGAGCTGCCGGCCAAGCTCGTCTAGGGTCCGAGGGATGCTGCTCCCTCGTTCGTCGCCGCGGGGTGCGGGTGTGTCGTCGCGGGCTGTTGGTGCGTTGCTGGATCGGCTCGCGGAGCGGTCGCTCGAGTGTCACTCGCTCATGGTTGTCCGGCGTGGCCGGGTCGTGGCCGAGGGCTGGTGGGCGCCCTACACGGCGGAGCGGCCGCATCTGCTCTACTCGCTGACCAAGTCGTTCACGTCGGTTGCGGTCGGGCTGGCCGTCGGCGACGGGCTGCTTTCGGTGGACGACCTTGTGGTTGATGTGCTGGCTGACCACGTACCGGAAAATGTGTCGGCTCAAGGGCGCCGGATCACCGTGCATCATCTGCTGTCGATGACCAGCGGCCACGCCGAGGACAGTCTGGGCCAGGCCTGGCGCCTCGAACCGCACGACCTGGTGAAGGGGTTTCTGCGGGTGCCGTTCGCCGATCGTGAGGGCACCCGGCACATGTACGACAACGCGACCACCTTTCTGCTGGCCCGGATCGTCGAGCGGGTGACCGGGCGCGGCCTGCCCGAGTTTCTGGACGAGCGGCTGTTCCGGCCGTTGGGCATCAAGCACGCCGAGTGGGATCGCGTGGCCAGTGGCGCCGCGTTCGGATTCCACGGGCTGCATCTCACGACCGAGGCCGTTGCGGCGTTCGGCGAGTTGCTGCGAGAAGAAGGGCGAGACCTCATCCCGTACGAGTGGATAAGGCTCGCGACCCGGCGGCACGTCGAGACCCGGCCCGCGATCGTCGGCGGTGGTGGCGCCGATTGGCTGTGCGGGTACGGCTACCAGTTCTGGATGTCGCGGCACGGCTACTTCGGCGAGGGCAACCTGGGGCAGATGTGCCTGGTCGTCCCCGAGCACGAGCTGGTGATCGCGATGACCGCCGGCACGCCGGACAACCACGCGATCGTCGACGCGCTGTGGGAGTGCCTGCTGCCCGGTCTCGACCAGCCGGACAGCGCCGAGGACGACGAGTTCCTGACCGAGAGGATGCGCGGGCTTTCGCTGCCGTACGTACCGGGCACGGCCGGCCCGGATCGCGCGCTCAGATCGGTCGAACCCGACGCCGGTGGCTGGCTCATCCGGCTCGATCCCGGGCTCAGCATCGCGGCCGGCTACCGCGAATGGCGGGAGAGTGCCCCGCTGGGCCGCCCGGTCGTCGCGTCCGCGGCCTGGCAGGGCGACACATTCGTTGCTGACCTGTACGTCATCACGACCCCGCACCGCGTACGGCTGACCATCGAAGGTGACACGACGACCATGACCTGGAACTACGAACCACTGACCACCACCGACCTGACGTTGCACCTGACGTCCCCGCTGATGACCCGACCGGATGTGTCCTGACATGGTGGATACCGCGGCCCTGCTGACCGCCTACGACGAGCACATGCGGACACCACCCGGCCCCGGCCCGGCCGGCCTCACGTACGAGCCGGACGGACCGGTGATCCGTGTCGTCGGTGGGCACGAGGGTCGCATCCGGGCCCCGCGCGACCTGGGCCTCACCGGGGACGAGGTGGACCGCCTGATTGCGCGGCAGCGAGACTACTTCCGGGCGCGGGGTGAAGGC
Organism: Paractinoplanes bogorensis; assembly: GCF_018829635.1. GTDB lineage: Bacteria > Actinomycetota > Actinomycetes > Mycobacteriales > Micromonosporaceae > Actinoplanes > Actinoplanes bogorensis. The sequence continues at coordinate 399,690 of NZ_JAHKKG010000007.1, read as the reverse complement.
GTCGAGTGGAAGGTACGCGGCCACGACCGGCCCGCCGACCTGGGCGGGCGTCTGACCGCGGCCGGCTTCACGGCCGAGCCACCGTCCGCCGTGCTGATCGGGTTGGCCGAGGAGGTGGCGGCCGAGCCGGTTCTGCCCGACGGTGTGGTGCTGCGGGCCACGCAGGCCGACGAGGACCTGCGCCGCATCGCCGACCAGCAGACCGAGGTGTGGGGCTTCGACCTCTCGTGGGTCGCCGACGACCTCCGATCCCAGGTGGCGGCCGCCCCGGACCGGATCAGCATCCTGATCGCCGAGGCCGGCGACCGGCTCGTCACCAGTGCGTGGGCGGTCTTTCACCCGAGCCACGACTACGTGGCCCTGCTCGGTGGCACGACCGTGCCCGAGTGGCGCGGGCGCGGCCTCTACCGCGCGTTGCTCGCCGCCCGCGCCGGCGAGGCGGCCGCCCGCGGCTGCCGGCTGCTGCACGTCGACGCCTCCCCGGACAGCGCGCCGATCCTGCGCCGGCTCGGCTTCCACGAGATCACCACATCGACCCACTACCGCTGGACACCCATCGAGTGATGGCCGGTGCGCTGGTGTGCGGGGCGATCACGGCGGGGGCGCTCGCCGGGGTGCTCAGTGCGCTCGACGAATACCAGGTGTCCGACTACGCCGACATGGACCCGACCATCGGAGCGGCCGGGGCCCTGGTGGCGGCAATCGCGGCCGCGGCGGTCATCGGCGTGATCCGGGTCCGGCCGCGCCCCCACATGGTGGTCCCGCTTCTGCTGGTGCCGGCCGTGATCCTCCCGCTCGTGGCCGGCCTCGAGCGCAACCGCGTCGAAGCCGGGCTGCTCTGGGGTGCCGTCGCCTTCGCGATACACCTGTCGATCGGGCGCCGCCGCGCCACGACGGCGATCGCGGTGACACTCATCCTGGCGGCCGGGCTGACGTGGGCGTTGCAGGATCGCTGGCGGGGGCAGAAGTTCGAGGCGGTCGGCATTCCCCTCTACGTCCCGGATGTGCCCGGCCATGACCTGGTCGGCGCGTGGGCCGGCCGCTACAGCGTGACCCTGCGACTCACCGGGGACGTCGACGTGTGGCTGACGTCCGGCGATTTCGTCCGATGCAGACGGGGCGCCACCGACCGGTTCGTCACCTTGGAGGGCCGTCCGGCGGTCTGCCTGCCGGGCGGGGACGACGCCGCGATGGTGGTGGATGTGCCGCCGCAGACCCCGTTTACCGTACGGCCGGTGGACGGTGCCGAACTCGCTCGATACCCGGATGACGGCACACCACGGGAACCCGATTAGGGTCAGACGACGCCGAGGCTCAGCAGGACGGCGGCGCCCAGGAGGCCGGCGGCACCGAGCAGGCCGGCCCGGTTGATCTGCGCGCCGTCGAGCGGAGCGACCGGGACCAGCAGCGAGGCGACCATGACGATGGTGGCCGTGGCCAGGGCCCGGACCAGGGGCATGCCGAAGGCCGCCGCCTCGATGAACAGGACCAGGCCGACCACGCCGAGCGCGACCGGCGCGGCGGCGTGGACGCGGGAGGACGCGGCCGCCGGACGCGTGACCGGCAGCGGCGCCCACGGGGCCAGGGCGGCGGTCACCATGCCGAAGGCGATCCCGGGCGCCCAACTGCTCTGGGTCACGACCTCACCCGACCGGCGGGCCGTCCAGCTCCGCGCGCGAAGGGTCACGGCCGACAGCAGCAGGACGCCGGCGGTCAGGGCCAGCGTCTCGGCGAGCGGACTTCGGCTGCGGAAGGCCCCGACGGCGAAGACGAGAGCCGTGGCGGCGACCGCCCACATCGGACCGGGAAGGCGGCGGTCGAGCCGGTTGCCCAACGTCTGCAGCCACTGCTCGGCGTTGCCGGGGGAGCCGGCGGCCCGCGCGAGGGCGAACGCGAGCACCAGGATGGCGAGCAGACCGGTGGCGGGCGCCGGCGACAGGGCGGGCAGGTTGGCCAGGCTCCAGCGGGGCGGTAACGGCTTCGAAAGGTCCAGACCGGTCCGGTAGACGGTGGTGTCCGTGGTCGGTCTGCGCGGCGCGTCCCGCAGCTTCTCGTCCAGCGCGAACGCGCGGGCCAGCGCACCCTGCGACTGCAGGAAGTGCAGCGGGCCCATCCGGGCGTAGACGACGCCCAGGTTGAACCAGCCGAGCGCGTAGGCCGGCCGGGCCCCGACCGAGCGGCGCAGCGCGTCGACGGCTTCGGCGTGGTGGCCGAGGTGGGCCAGGGCCACGCCGAGGTCGTTGGCGGCCGGGAACGCGCCGGGGTCGCTCTCCAGCACCCGCGCGTCGAACCGGGCCGCCGCCTCGTAGCGGCCCGCACGGTCGGCGGCGTAACCGGCGTTGATCAGGAAGGCCGGGTTCGCCGGATCGGCCTGCAGCGCGCGGGCCGCCGACTGCGAGGCGGCGTGGTAGCGGCCCAGCTCGTTCTCGACGATCGCCTGGTTGGTGTCGAGCACCTCGCTGCGCACAAGTGCCGGGTCGTCGACGTCGAGATAGGGGATCAGCTCACGGGCGGCCGAGTAGTCGTCGAGGGCCGCCCAGTACCGGCCGGCGCGACGTTCGGCGTCCCCCATCTGCGCGCGGGCGTGATAGGCGAGCGCCGCGAACCACTTCGCTCCGTTGCGATGATCCCAGGTCTGATCCTTCGCCTGGCGGTGGAAAGCAGTGCCACGTTCGCTGTCGATCGCGACACCGCGCAGCAGAGCGAGGCCTTCGTCGACCCGGGACGTCCGGACGAGACTCGCGCCCGCCCGCAGGGCCATCTGGAGGGCACCGAGGTCGTTGTTCGAGTTCGCGGCCCGGGTGCGCCGGGCCGCGGCGTTGAAGGCGGCGGCCGCCTCCTCGTACCGGCCCTGGAGGAACTGCACCTCGCCGAGTCGCTGCCACGGCAACGGATCGCGGGGCGCGACGGTCGTCCAGGCCTGGACGGCGAGCTCGGCGCGGGGCAGCTGGCCGGCCCAGCGGAACAGGTTCTGCCGCTCGTCGGCGACCCACTGCATCCGGTCCGGGTCGATCGGCCGGCCCTGCTCGAGCCGGCCGATGTCGTAGATGTCCTGGGCCCGGATCCCGCAGGAGCCGCCGGGGCGATAGGCCCTCAACCCCTGCAGGGCCGCCGGATCGGACGGCAGCCCGGCCAGCGCGCCCGGGACGTCGCCGGCCACGAGGGCGTCGCGGCGCCCGGCGAGCTCGGGACAGTCCGGGTTGCGACCCACGTTCCCGCCGGGGCGGAACAGCGGGATGAACGACAGGTCATCGACGTCGGCCTCGCCACCGCCCGGCACGAACTGCAGATCGAGCGTCATCGGGGCGTACGTTCCGGTGCCGGTCGACTGTGGACCGAAGGCGTCCAGCGCCAGGCTCTCGTCCAGGTGGCCGGGCACGGGGAAGAACAAGCGGCGGCCGGGATACGCGTCCGCGATCCGGCCGGCGAGGGTGCGGGCGGCGGCCGAGGCCCGGTCGAAGTGGTGCGCCGACTCATTGGCGACGGTGAGCAGTTCGAGCAGCGGGCCGGGGGTCGTGGTCCGGGGCGTGAGCGGGCGGATCAGGTCGGCGGCGCGATCGGGCTCGCCGAGGGCGATCAGCGCACGGGCCAAACCGGCCGAGGCACCCTCCGCACCCAGCTTCTGCGCGGTGAGGTAACCCTCGGCCGCCGCGCGCAGGCGCAGGCGAGCGGCGAAGGGCTGGGCCGGCATCAGCCGGAGACCGGCCCGCAGATCGTTGTCGGCCTCCGCGGTGACGGCCGGGACCGAGCCCGGAAAGCGCTCGGCGAGCCGGGCCACGGCGGCGTCGGCCCGCTCCTGGGCACCGGCCCGGACCAGGTCGCCGCGATCGTATTGGACCAGCCGGGTCGCGCGCTGCGACAGATACTGGGCGAGCAGCCAGAGCGGGGTCGGATCCTCCGGGCAGGCCTTTTCGGTGCGCTGTTCCTCCTCCTGCACCGGGGCGTCGCGCGGCTGGGCGTCCGAGGTGACCATCAGCAGCAGGTTCAGCTGGGCGGTGCAGTCGCCGCCGGAGCGGGCCCGGTCGAGCACGGCGAGCGCCGCCGCGGCCGCGTTGACCTCGGGGAAGTCGTAGTGGCCGGGTGCGCTCGCGGCGAACCGCATCAGGGCCACGCCGAGCCGCCCGGCCGCCGCGGACCGGCCCTGGCCCGGGACCTGGTCGAGGAGCCGGATCATCGCGGGGTAGCGATAGGGGTAGACGAACTTTTCGCCCGTACGCTCGGTGGTGTCCTGCAGATACTGCTTGGCGGTCAGGAGGCGTACGAGGGAATCGGCGCCCTTGATCCCCCATGCCGCCACGGCCATCGGACGCAGGCCGGCCACATCGTCCGGCACCACGTCGCCGGGCGGCCCGTCGGGCAGGGGCCGCAAGACCGCCGTCGATCGGTTCGCGGGCAGCGGCCGGGCGGTCAGCTCGGTGTCCGGCGGCACCGGCAGCCGGGCGGTCAGGATCGCGGTCAGCGGGACAAGCAGCACGAGCAGCAGCACGCCGGCCAGGACGGCGTAGTCGGCGACGGCCGTACGCCGCTGGGCAGACACCCGATTCATTGTCCGAGCGCGACCGCGCGCGGCCACTGAATGTCGGCTTCCGGACCGAACGGCACGCCGGGACCACCCGATCGATCTCCGTGAGTCGATACCATCCGTGACGTGACGACTACGACCACACCAGTCGTGCGGGGGCTTCCGGTGGTGGGCAACGCCGTGGCGATGGCCAAGGATCCCGCACAGTTCTTCGTCGACTGCTACCGCGAGCACGGCCCGGTGTTCCGGGTCCGCGTGCTGGGCCGCGAGCATCCGGTCATCGCCGGGCCCGAGGCGGCCGAGTTCCTCGGCACCAAGGAGGGGCGCGACTGCCTGCGCTCCAAGGAGTTCTGGAGCGGGCTGGTCGAGGAGTACGGCGCGACCCGCACGCTGCCGGGCGAGGACGGCGCCAGCCACAAGGAGCTGCGCGACATCATGCGGCGCGGCTACTCGCGCGAGGCGATCGCCGACCGGCTCGACGAGGTCGTGGCGATCACCGACCGCAACCTCGACCGCACCTGGACGCCCGGCGCGACCGTGCCGGTGCTGCGCTCGATGCAGGAACTCGTGACCGACCAGTTGGGCGAGCTGCTCACCGGGGCGTCCCGGCCGGAATACGTCGCGGACATCCGGCGCGCCACCATGTACATCCTCAACGTGCTGGTCACCCGGCAGCGGCCGCGGATCGTGCTGCGCGATCCCCGCTACCGGCGGGCCAAGGCGCGGGTCGCCGAACTGGCCGACAAGATGATCGAGGACAGGAAGCGGCCCGGCGGCAGACCGGCCGTCCTGATCGACGACCTGCTGCGGGCCCACCGGGAACGCCCCTCGGCCATGCCCGCGTCGGACCTGGCGATCAGCGTGACCGGACCGTACGTGGCGGGGCTGGACACCGTGGCCAACACGATCGCGTCCTTTGTGTACGCCGTGCTCAAGCACCCCGAGGTGCTCGCGCGGGTGCAGGCCGAGGCCGACGAGTTGTTCGCCCGCGAGACCCTGACCGAGAAGGATCTGCGCAGCCTGCCCGCGATCCGGGGCGCGCTGATGGAGACGATGCGGCTCTATCCGATCGCGGTCGTCCAGATGCGCACGGCCACCCGCGACTTCACGTTCCAGGGCCACCGGATCTCGGCGGGCGAGAACCTCTACGTCGGCACCAGCGTCCCGCATTTCCTCGACGAGTTCTTCCCCGACCCGATGCGGTTCGACATCGACCGCTACGAGAAGCCGCGGGCCGAGCACATGCAGGCCGGGGCCTATTCCCCGTACGGGCGTGGGCAGCACGTCTGTCTCGGCAAGACCCTCGCCGACGTCCAGATGATGGTCACCATGGCGCGGATGTTCCACCGGCTCGACCTGCGCCTCGACCCGCCCGGCTACGTGCTGGCCCGCAAGACGACACCCACCCCGGGTCCGGCGCTCTCGTTCCGCGTCAAAGTCGCCGGTTTCCGCCACTGACGGCGAGGCTTTGCGTCCGTACGAGGGAACGCAGTTGATCTTGATTTGACGCGGTGTCGGCTCATGGACTCGAGGCACCGGCCCGGTCGTGAGCAGTCATAGGCTCCGGGGCTATGAGCAGCACGATCGCGATCGGGGCGGGCCTCAGCATGCGGACGCCGGTGCCGGTCGCACCGTCGGACGGGCAAGCGGTCGACTCCAGGGCCGCGACGTTCACCGGCGACGGCATCGCGGTCGTGGTCGACGAGGGGCCGTTCGCCACCTCGCTCGACCGGGGGCGGCGTGAGGCCCGCACGATCGCCGGCCAGCCCGCCCAACTCGTCTCGTGGACCGACCCCGACGGCGCCCAGACCGCGGGCGTCGTCCTGCGGATGCCGAGCGGTGACACCGCCACCATCACGGTTCGCGCCGATGCGGTTCTCGGACCCGATGCCGCCGTACGCGCAATCGAAAGCCTGTCGTCCTCTCCCCCGCCACCTCCCCACGGACAGACGATCTGAGGGAGACCACACCATGCCCGATGGACGCGTCGAAGCCTTCCCGGAAATCGCCGAGAGCGCCTTCCACCAGGCCGGCGAGAAGGCCACCGACCTCGAACCCGTGCAAGAGTTCCTGTCCCGCTTCGGCTATCTGCGCGAGGGCTCCTACGCCACCGGAGTGCTCGACGACGAAACCTCCACCGCCCTGGCCGAATATCAGACCCGCAACGCCGTCCCGGTCAGCGGCAACTTCGACGAGACGACCGCGAACGCCATGACGACCTCCCGGTGCGGGCTGCCCGACCTCGACAACGGGATCGACTTCAGCATCCGGTGCAACTGGAACACCCGGGGGCTGACGTTCGCCTTCGACACCGGCACGGCCGACATCGCCGGCAACGGTGAGTTCGACGCGATCCGGCGGGCGCTGCGCAGCTGGACCGCGGCCACCCAGATCGTCTTCACCGAGGTGGGCGTGGGCAACAACCCGGACATCCGGATCGGCTGGCGGCCGGCCAACGACCCCGACCACAGCATGGTGGGCGGGATTCTCGCGCACGCCGACTTCCCACTCGACTGCGGCGTCATCACCAACACCCGGCCCAAGCCGGTGCACTTCGACGACACCGAGCACAACTGGTCGGTCGGCGCGGTGGCGAACTCGTTCGACGTCGAGACGGTGGGCCTGCACGAGCTCGGGCACATCCTCGGCCTGCAGCACAGCACGGTGAACGGTTCGGTGATGTTCCCGAGTGTGAGCGCCAACTTCACGCTGCGGGTGCTGCAGCCGGATGACCGGGCCGGGATCGAGGCGCTGTATCCGCGTCCGGCGGCGGTGACCGCGTGGGGGCCGAACCGGCTGGACATCTTCGGGCTCGGCACCGATCGCGGGATGTTCCACAAGGCGTGGACGGGGAACGCGTGGGCACCGTCGCCGGACGGCTGGGAGGGCCTGGGCGGCATCTTCACCAGTCCGCCGGCGGTCACGTCGTGGGGTAACAACCGGCTCGACATCTTCGGGCTCGGACTCGGCGGCGGCATGTTCCACAAGGCGTGGACCGGTAGCGCGTGGACGCCCGGCTGGGAAGCGCTCGGCGGCATCTTCACCAGTCCACCCGCGGTCACGTCGTGGGGCCCGAACCGGCTCGACATCTTCGGGCTCGGCACCGACGGCGGAGTGTTCCACAAAGCCTGGACCGGCAACTCGTGGACGCCCGGGTGGGAAGCGCTGGGCGGCATCTTCACCAGCCCGCCCGCCGTGACCTCGTGGGGACCCAACCGGCTCGACATCTTCGGGCTGGGCCTGGACGGCGGCATGTACCACAAGGCCTGGACCGGCAACTCGTGGACGAACGGCTGGGAGTCACTCGGCGGCGTGTTCACGAGCCCGCCCGCCGTCACGTCGTGGGGTAACAACCGGCTCGACATCTTCGGGCTCGGACTCGGCGGCGGTATGTTCCACAAAGCCTGGACCGGGAATTCGTGGACAAACGGCTGGGAGTCACTCGGCGGCGTATTCACGAGCCCGCCCGCCGTGACCTCGTGGGGACCCAACCGGCTCGACATCTTCGGGCTGGGCACCGACCGCGCGATGTACCACAAGGCGTGGACGGGCAGCGGATGGTCGCCGTCACCGACCGACTGGGAACGGCTCGGTGGCGTCTTCACCAGCCCGCCCGCGGTGGAGTCCTGGGGCCTGAACCGGCTGGACATCTTCGGCCTGGGCACCGACAAGGCGATGTACCACAAGGCGTGGACCGGCACGAAGTGGGCGCCCTCACCGAACGACTGGGAAAGGCTGGGCGGGATCTTCTCGTAGTGGCTAAGGTGCGGCCGTGCACAGTGACCGGTGGCGGCAGCTGATCGACGATCGGCTGGACGAGGCGATCACCGTGCTCGGCCGCATCCCCGGCGTCCGCGGCTTCCTGGTCGGCGGCAGCGTCGGGCGCGGCGATCCGTGGCCGATGTCCGACATAGACCTTCTTCCCGTGTACGACGATCGGGCGGCCGAAGACGCGACTCGTCGCGGGCAGGCGGAGTTGGTCGACTGGTGGACCGGCTCCGGACGCGCCCAGGCCCTCGACCTGTCGTGGCTGTGCTTCACCTCCGACGAGATCCGGTCAGCGATGGCGGATGGTCCGACGGCCCTCGCCACGCGCCTCGGGGACGATCCTCGGTGGTTTCATGGCATTGACAAGGCGTACGGGGGAAGGCCCTCGGATTCTGATGACGAACTGATCGCCGGTTTCTCCGCGTGGATCACCGAGGTGCGCTTCCACCCGGAGGTGGTCGCCGCGCGGATCGCCTCGTGGCGCGGTCAGGCGCTCGCGGCCGCCGACCGCGGCCACGCCGCCGATGCGGCCCGGGCGCTGCGCATGGTGCTGCTGGAGAGCTGGGGCGAGCGGCTCGGTTCGATGGGCCGCGAGTGGACCCGGTTCGAGCGGATGGCCGACCGGCACGGACAGCGGGAGCTGGCCGACCGCATCGCGGTGCTGGCCGGCGCCGACGTGGCGGGTGCGGCGGCGCGGGCGGAGATCGCGCCGCTGTGGCTGCGGGAACGGATCGCCCTGTGCTGGGAGGCCCGCCGGCTGGTCGGAGAGCAGGTCACCGAGGCCGAGAACGCGCGCGACCAGGTGGCGGCGTACGCGGTGCACGTCACCCGGCACCGCCCGGATCTGGACGGCCCCTGGACCGGATCCGCACCCGGCGATCAGCTCGCGGAACTGCGCCGCGTGATCGACCTCGTGGTTGGGGTATAAGAAGCCCGAGGGTTTCACCGACCGTGAGGATGCACCCGTGAGCGACGAACCGCTGTACTCGAAGCTGGGCTTCACCGACTCCGAGTGGGGGCTGCTCGTCGGCCTGCCCCAGTCGGTGCTCACCGCGGCCAGCGCCGCCACTCCTGACAGCGCCCGCAAGACCCGGGCCGAGACGGCCGCCGGGCTCGACGTCATCTCGGACGCACGGGCCTCGGCCAGCGGCCTGGTGGTGGCGGTGGCCGGGGCCGTCGTGTCCCGGGTGGGCGACCCTGACCTGGGCGAAGAGCCGCCGGTGATCGAGCCGAGCGACCCCATCGCGTACGCCGAAGACGTGCTCGGCCGGGCCGCCGAGGCCAACGCGCTGCTGGCCGCCAAGGCCGAGCCGGCCGACGCCGAGACGTACAAGCACTGGCTGGTCGAGATCGCCGAGAGCGTGGTCGGCGCCGCCTCGACGGGCGGCGTGCTGGGCCTCGGTGGCGAGACCGTCACCGAGAGCGAGCGCGCCTTCCGTGACGATCTGTCCAAGGCTTTGAACGACTAGCTCGGCGGTCGCCACGAGAAGATCGGGTCCATCTGGCGTAGCACCAGGTTGGGCCCGGCCTTCCCGGCCAGTGCCATCCCGACGTTGCGGGCGGTGGCCGCCATACCGCTCAAGCCCGCCATTCGCCCGATCCGGCGCGAATTGGCGGCCACGGTGGTCGTCCGCGGGACCCGCGCCGCCGAATACGCGGCGAGATCCTCCGGCGTCGAGGCCAGCACGACCGCGTCTTCCAAGGCCTGGCACGCGCCTTGACCCAGGTTGGGCGTCATCGCATGCGCGGCGTCACCGAGCAGCGCGACGCGACCCTGATGGAACACCGGCGGCGTCGGGTCGAGACAGCGGATGTCGGTGCGAATGACGTCACCGGCCGCCGCGATCATGGCCGGGATCGGCGCGTGCCACCCGGCGAACAGCCGCGCCAGCTCGGCCTTCTCATCCGGCGCGGACTGATCGGGCGGCGCCGGCGCGGTGGCGAAACAATAGATCCGCCCGTCACCCAGCCCCACCACCCCGAACACCTGACCGTCGCCCCACGTCTCGGACATCACCAGCTCACCCGGCGGCCGCGGAACGATGAACCGCCAGCTCGTCACCCCCGCATAGACCGGCTGTGGGGAATCCGGGAAGAGCTTTCCCCGTACGCGGGAACGCAGTCCATCAGCCGCAACCACCAAAGCACCCGCCAGCGGGCCGTCCTCGGTGACCACCGTGCCGTCCGGCGAGACGTCAACGGCGGCCCGGCCCAGGCGCAGCGTGCCCGGCCGCAGCGCGTCGGCCAGCACACTGACCAGAGCCGCCCGATGCACCACGATGGTCGGCTGCCCGAACCGGGCCTCGGCCGCCGCCGCGTCGGTCCGCGAGATCCACCCACCACCGGGCTTCTGGATGCCGGCCGTGCCTTGCAGCGCGGCCAGCGCCCGCACCGGCCCGCCGACCCCCAGATGGTCGAGGGCGCGCAGCCCGTTCGGGGCAACAGCCAGCCCGGCCCCGACATTTTCCAGGGCGGCAGCTCGCTCGAGCACCGTCACGTTCCAGCCCTGACGTTCGAGCGCCAGAGCCGCCGCCAGCCCACCGATACCCGCACCGATGACGATCGCGTCCCCCATCGATCGATGGTCCCATGCGCGGCGAGTCTATTGACGTAATGATTGCGTCATTCTATTATTACGTGATGCTGTACCCGACACCGTCCATCACGCCGGATGACCAACGCGTCCTAGACGAGGTGGAGCAGATGCGCGTCCGGCTGCGACACCAGATCCAGGACCGCCCCGGCAAGTGGACTTCAGGACTACGGAAGTTCTTGACGGCCGACGCCGTCGCCGCGTCGAACTCGATCGAAGGATTCCGCGTCAGCACCCAGGACGTTCAGGATCTGATGGACGGCGAGCGCGACGTCGATGTGACCGACGAGAACCGCGAGGAGACGCTCGCCTACCAGCGGATGATGACTTATGTGCAGTCCCTGCATGACGCCGCGGACTTCACTTACAGCAAAGGCCTGCTGAATGGCCTGCATTGGATGCTGCAAGGCCATCGCCACACGCCGCGGAAGCGTGCCGGGCAATGGCGCACCGGGCCGGTCTACGTCACCGATCCCACTAACCGGCGGGTCGCGGCCTACACCGCTCCTGACGTCGAGCTCGTCCCGGACCTGATGAGCGAACTGGTCGCCTGGCTCAACGCCGACGACGCCACGCATCCGCTGATCCGCGCGGCCATGGCCCATCTGCATCTGGTTTCCATCCACCCGTGGGCGGACGGCAACGGCCGGATGTCCCGATCGCTGCAGACCTTGATGATCGCGCGCGAAGGGGTGCTGGCCCCGGAGTTCTCGTCGATCGAGGCCTGGCTGGGCCGGTCCGTCAACACGTGGGCGTACTACCAGGAACTCCAGCGCCGGGGGGCCGTCTATCGGCCCGACCAGGATGTCTCCAGCTGGATCCGCTTCAACCTGACCGCCTACCACCAGCAGGCGCAGACCGTGCAGCACCAGATGGACCAGTCGACCGCCGTGTGGGAACTGCTTGGTGAGTTCGCAGGCCGGACCGGACTGGACGAACGCGTCCTCTCGGCCCTGCATGATGTCGCCGTCCTCGACCGGGTCCGGCGCGCACGGTACGAGCAGGCCGAGGGTCTCACACTTCAACAGGCTCAGCGAGATCTGCGTGATCTGGTCGCCGCGGGCCTGCTCGAACCGGTCGGGCGGACGCGGGCCCGCTTCTACGTCGAGGGCCCTCAGTTTCCGGCGGCGGTGCTCGAGCTGGCTCGGACGCCGTTCACGCTGACTCCGCCGTACGGGGAATGAGGTGGGCCCGGGAGCCCGAAGCGGGCTCCCGGGCCACTCGTCAGCGGATCGCCGGTGCGGCGTTTCGCAGGGTTGCCTTGATGCTGCCGCTGCCGGAGGACGACAGCGACTTCGCCGCCGCGGCCGTCGGGTCGGGCTGCGGGACCGGGGCGCACTGCTTGTCCGAGCGGTTGCCGCGCACCCGGTTCGGCAGGGCGCCGGTGTCCAGGTAGTTGGCGATCGTGTCGTCGGTGCACGCGATGCCGCTCAGCGAGCCGGCGTGCGTGGTACCGCCGACACCCTCGATCAGCACCGAGCGGGGGAACCGCTGGCGGATCTCGAGGCTGCCCGCGTACGGGGTGGCAGCGTCCTTGGTCTCGCTGATCAGCAGGATCGGCGGGGCCTTCTTGCCGTTCACGTCGACCGCGCGGCCGACGTCACCCTTCCAGTAGAGGCAGGGCGCGTTGAACCAGGCGTTGTTCCAGGTGATGAACGGGTACTTCTGGTAGATGCGCCAGTTGTCGCGCTTCCACTTGTCCCAGTTCTTCGGCCACTTGGTGTCGGTGCACTGGGTGCCCAGGTAGATCGCGTAGCCGTTGTCGGCCCCCGGGCCGGGCGCCGAGTACAGGTCGAGCAGACCGGACGCGTCGCCGTTGTTCACGTACGCCGAGAACGCGGTGGCCACGTCCTCCCAGCCGTAGACGTAGTAGCCGGCCGAGACGAAGATGTCGTTCCACTCGTCCGGGCCGATCTTGCCTTCGGCCGGTGCTGTGCGCAGCTTCTGCAGCGTGGCGTAGTACTTGGCCTTCACCGCTTTGCCGGTGTTGCCCAGGTGGTAGACCGCGTCGTACTTGGCGACCCAGGTGAAGTAGATGTCCATGTTCTTGTCGAACTGGATGTCCTGGCTGAGGTTGGCGTCGTACCAGACACCCCGCGGGTCGACGACACCGTCGAAGACCATGCGACGAACCTGGGCCGGGTGCTGAGTCGCGTAGACCTGACCGAGGTACGTGCCGTACGAGAAGCCGTAGAAGTTGATCTGCTTCTGGCCCAGCGCCTTGCGGATGCTCTCCATGTCGGCCACGTTGTCGGTGGTCTTCAGGTGGTCGAGCAGCGGGCCGCCGGCCTTGGCACACGCCTGCGCGTAGGCCTTGGAGCGGTCCAGCCAGGTCTTCTCGAGCTGCTTGGTGACCGGCACGTAGTAGGGCCGGTTGTAGCCGGCGACGTTGCCGTCACAGGTCAGCGACGGAACGCTGGAGCCGACGCCGCGCGGGTCGAACCCGATCCAGTCGTAGTCGTTGCCGACCCCGTTCGGGATGGCCGACTGCAACACCGAGTAGATCAGGCCGGATCCGCCCGGACCGCCCGGGTTGACCAGCATGACGCCCTGGTAGTCGGCGGCCGGCGACTTGGCCTTGATCCGCGAGACGGCGATCTTGATCGTCGTGCCGCCCGGCCGGTCGTAGTCCAGCGGGACGATCACGAACCCGCACTCGGCGCCGCGCGCCTTCAGGGTCGCGTTGGTGCACGCACCCCAGGCGATCGGAGGCGGTGTGTAGCTGGGGGTACCGCTGTGCGCCGACGCCGTCGTCGGGCTCAAGCCCACGCCGAGCGCCAGCCCCACAGTCGTGGCGACGGTGGCCGCCAGAAGTCGTTTCATACCATGCCCTTCGTCCACATTTCGCCCCCGTAACGAGTGCGGGCGGCAGTGCCTGTCATCGATCCGCACTCGGGCGATCCTCGGAGAGTAGCCATCCAGTCACACCTATGCGCCTGAACGTTAGGTCAGACTTCGATGGCCACTCGCCGTCCCATTTGGGCACCCGTCGAATCAGCGGACGGCACCGATCTCCGGCCCGCGGCCGGCCGGGGCGGGATTCGAGCAGGTCGATCCGGTCGCGGGGTAACCGCCCGGCTTCGCGGTGCCGGAATCACCGCCGACCCGGGTCAGCGTGCTTCCCTCGTACGAATAGAACGTGCGGCTCCACGGCACCGGCGGGTTCACTTTCGTGACGTCGCGCGACCAACCCGCCTGCACGAACAGCGGGCGCCCGCGAGAACGGACACAACCCCAGGCGCTCCCGTACGCCGCGGCGCCGCCCGACATGACATCGGCGAGCCGTCCGCCCTCGTCGACCGGGCGCAGGTCACCACGCTTGTCCAGGCCGAGCACGGTGTGGTGCAGGGTGCTCGACCCGATGATGTCGATCATCAGCACCTGGGCGCGGGCGTCGGCGCCGAGATGGACGACCCCGTCCATGTCGAAGGAGTCCATCGTGTCGACGTCGGTCCAGCCGGTGGTGGGGACGGCCAGCCGGCGGAACGAGCCGTCGTCCAGGTAGGCGACCGCGCCGATGCTCTTGCGGTCGAGCTCGACGCCGGGGCTGCCCCAGGTCGGCCGCCAGGTGAGCAGCCGGTCCGGGCGGCCGTTGCCGTTCAGGTCGGCGTCGGTGCTCTGCACGCACAGCGACATCGACGGGAGGCCGGCCGGAGGCCACGAGGCGGCGGGCAGGCGGCTGCAGCCCGGCATCGCCCCGCCGTTCGGCTTGGCCGTCGGGAGCCGGACCGCCTCGGCGTAGCTCATCACCCGGCCCGGCCGCACCGACACCGAGGTGTCGAGCTGCCCGGTGGCCGCGCCCGGCAGGGCCAGCAGCCCGGCGATCTCGGAGCGAGCGAACTCCATCAGCTCGCCCAGCGACAACAGCACGTTCAGCCGGCCGGTGAGGAACTTGCCGATCGCCTTGATGGCCTTCTTGCCGCTGGCCAGGATCGCCTTGCCGACCGCCTCGGCCAGTTGGGCCTTGCACTTGGAGACCGCCGCCTTGACCATCTTTGGCGACGTCGTGGTTCTCCTCCCAGTCGTTGGCGGCCTCGCCGGCGCAGTCCCATTTGTCCGCGGTCTCGAAGCCGGTGTCGAGGCGCTCGCGGGCCTTGGGGTCCTCGGTGGACTTGTCGAACATGGCGACGCTGACGATCTGCCGCATGAGGGCGATCAGGTAGAGGCTCCAGTCGACCTCACCCGCGATCTCGGTGTCCGCGCCCGAGGCTTCGAACTTCACCGTCAAGCTGCGATCGGGGCTGATCAGCGCGCCGCCGGGATGGTGGTGGCGCTGCAGAACTCCCTGGATCAGCGGGTTGAGGCGATAGTCGGTGCTGGTCTCGGCGACCCCCGGCGGCAGATCGAACACCACCGGCAACTCGGTGGAGTTCATCCACTCGAGCTCGTAGGTGCCGTCCCGCTCGTCGGCCACCTCGCACAACTTGGCCGGCCCGACGATCAGGTCGGACTTCACGGCAGCCGGCACGAGCAGGCCGTCGGGGTCGCACTCGAGGGCGCGGGCCTTGCCGTACGTGAGGCCGACGACCCGTCCGCTGAAGGTGCCGTTCAGGTGCTCGGCCAGTGCCTTGTCGTAGCGCAGCTGGTCCGGATCGGTGACCCCCAGCATCCAGTCGGAGAAATGTTCGGTCTCGGCCGAGACGGTGTGCTTGTCCCGGTCGACGTCGTCCCCGACCGGCATCCACAACCCGAAGTCCGGCACCCAGAGATAGACGGCGACATCCTTGTCGCCGACCTGCGCCGGGTCATAGGTCATGGTGATGGTCGCGGTGCCGGTGAACGTCTTGGGCGTCGCGACGTGCACCGGCGCCGACAGGGCCCGTACGCCGACCGGCAGTTGATCGGCCGGCGGCGCCGCGATCGCCGACACCGTCGGCTTACCCGCCGCCGACGGCACGGTCACCGTGGTGGGTGCCACGCCGTCGGCCTTGAACGTGACCGTCTCGGTGTCGTGCTTCAGCAACGTGCACCCACCCGTCGCGACCAGCAGAGACACGAGCACAGCGGACACGACCCGGCGGCTACCCATGGCACGAACCAACCACGGCCGCGTGCACTCCCCCATCCCACGGACGTGGGATTGCCGGGCGTCGGCGCCGTAAAATAGTCGCGATGGTGGTTGACGAGTATGTGCAGGGGCGGCCGGCCGCGGCGCTGGCTCCGTTTGTTGCGCACTACTCGGGTTACCGGCAGGCCGGCGTTGCCCCGACCCGGCATCTCGGGCTGCCCTCGCCCTGGCTGACCATGATTCTCACGCTGAATGATCCGCTGGTCATGGAGTCGCACCCCGATCCGCGGCAGAGCCCGGGCCGCTATGACGCGCTGCTCGGCGGGCTTCATCTGCGGCCGGCGGTCATCGTGCACGACGGGTGGCAGTCGGGGGTTCAGGTTGCTCTTCGGCCGCTCGGGTGCCGGGCCCTGTTCGGGCTGCCCGCGGGCGAACTGGCCGGCCTAGACGTCGACGCGGCGGACGTGCTGGGCCGGCGGTCGGTGGCCGAGGTTCGCGAAAAGATCGCCGCCGCCGAGGGCTGGGCCGCCCGGTTCACGATGGTCGACGAGTGGCTCGCGGGGCATCTGTCCGACGGCGCGAGCGGGCGGATGACGTACGCGTGGGACCTGGTCCTGAAAGGTGTGCCGATCCGGACCGTGGCCGATCGGGTCGGGTGGAGCGGTCATCATCTGACCGACCGGTTCCGGGCCGAGACCGGGTTGCGGCCCAAAGAGGCGGCCCGGGTGGCGCGGTTCGACCGGGCGCGACGGGCCCTGCGTCCGGGCCGGGCGATCGCCGCGGTGGCGGCCGAGCACGGGTTCGCCGACCAGTCGCACCTGGTGCGGGAGTTCCGGGCGCTGGCCGGCTGCAGCCCGTCCGAGTGGTTGGCCGGCCAGTTCGATTTCGTCCAAGCGCAGCCGATCGGCGAAGCGCACGATGAGGGGCATGACTGAGCAGAAAGTGTGGCCCACCCTGCGGGCGGACGACGCCCGCGCCCTGATCCGGTTCCTGACCGAGGCGTTCGGCTTCGAAGAGGTGGTCGTCTACGGCGAGGGCGACCAGGTCGATCACGCACAGTTGCGATGGCCGGGCGGCGGGGGCATCATGCTCGGCTCGGCGGCGGGCCGGGGCGAGGACGACAAATGGACCATCCGGCCCGGGTCGACCGGCTGTTACGTGGTGGCCGAGGACGTCGACGCGCTGCACGAGCGGGCGGCCAAGGCCGGCGCCGAGATCATCCGGGAGCCGTTCGACACCGACTACGGGTCGCGCGACTTCCTGGCCCGCGATCCCGAGGGCAACCTGTGGTCGTTCGGCACCTATGGCGGCGCTTAGAGCAAACCCCTTTCGAAGGCCACGGCGACGGCGGCCGCGCGGTCGCGGACACCCAGTTTCGCGTACGCGTGCAGAAGGTGGGTCTTGACCGTGGCCTCGCTGATGAACAGGCGACCGGCGGCCTCCTTGTTCGAGTTGCCGCGCGCGATCAGCGCCAGCACCTCGAGCTCGCGCTGACTCAACGGCTCTTTGGCCGGGGAGCGCAGCGAGCCCATCAGACGGCCCGCGACCGCCGGGGAGAGCACCGACTCGCCCCGGTGGGCCGCCTCGACCGCGCGGAACAGTTCGTCGCGGGAGGCGTCCTTGAGCAGGTAGCCGGTGGCGCCGGCCTTGATCGCGGGGAGCACGTCGGCGTCGGTGTCATAGGTGGTGAGCACGAGCACCCGGGCCCGGCACCCGCCATCCTTCAACGATTTGATCGCGGTCACGCCGTCCATCCCGGGCATCCGCAGGTCCATCAGCACCACGTCGGGGTCGACGGCCTGCACCACGGCCAGCGCTTCCCGGCCGTCGCCGGCCTCGCCCAGCACGGTGAAACGGTCGTCGCCGGCGAACATGCCGCGCAGGCCGTCGCGCACCACGGGGTGGTCGTCGACGAGGATCAGGCTGATCATGCGGCGATCGCCGGGACGCAGGCCGACAGGGCGGTGCCGGAGCCGGGCTCGGACTCGACTTCGAGGCTGCCGGCGATGCGGGCCAGCCGCTCCCGCATGGCCGACAAACCGTACCCGCCCTGATCATTCAGGACCGCGGGCAACGAGGGGTCGAACCCGTCGCCGTCGTCGCGCACGTCCAGCGTCACCACATCCTCCATGTAGGACAAAGTCAGCGCGACCCGGCCCGCGTCGGCGTGCCGGGCCACGTTGGCCAGGGCTTCCTGCGCCGTACGCAGAAGGGTCGTCTCGATCTCGGGAACCAGCGGCCGCGGCGTGCCGGTGGTGATCAGCTCGGCCACCACCTCGTGCACCCGCGCCCAGTCGGTCACCAGGTCGCCGATCGCCTCGGGCAGCGCGTTGGCGTCCAGGGTCTGCGGCCGCAGCGCCTGCACCGAGCGGCGGGCCTCGGTCAGGCTGTCGCGGGCCAGGCGCTTGGCGTTGCCCAGGTGGCGCTGCCAGTCGGCGGGCCGGGTCGCCGCGGCGTCGGCCGCCTCGAGCTGGGTCACGATGCCGGTCAGGCCCTGGGCCAGCACGTCGTGGATCTCGCCGGCCATCCGCTGCCGCTCGTCGAGCACGCCGGCCTCGCGGGCCTGGGCCAGCAGCTGGGCATGCAGGCCGGCATTTTCCTTGAGTGCCTCGGCGAGTTTCGCGTTGGCCACGGCCAGCTCGTCGATGATCCGGGCCCGGCGCTCGGCCTGCCGGTGGGTGCGGCCGGTCACCCAGATCATCACGGTGGCGACACTGACGTTGATCGCCAGCACCACCGCGAAGATCGGCCAGGTCGACCGGTCGGTGAGCACCGCGAAGCCGCCGAGTTGCGAGATCGCGCCGGCCACGGCGACCAGGCTGCCCGCGGCCATCGGCCGCCACGAGCGCAGCCCGTGGGTGGTCAGCAGGTAGCCCGACCAGGCGTAGAAGCCGAACAGCGGACTGCACCAGATGAGCAGGTAGATTCCGACGACCAGGCCGCCGAAGAAGACCAGCATCTTGCGCTCGTCGTGCTCCCACTGCGGGTGCAGGGTGACCCACCAGAGCTGCCATGCGACGGTGACGGCGGCGGCCAGGCCGATGACCCACCACGGCTCGTGCGGGATGTCGACCGACTCACCGGCCAGCACCAGCGCGAGCGAGCAGGCCAGAGCGACGTACGGAACCCGGAGGAGGATTTCGTCGATCTTGCGCCGAGACGCCGCCATCACCGTCACCCCCCGTCAGGACCAGCGGAACGATCGGACCGCGGCGAAACCGAACACGGCCAGGTAGCCCACCAGCACGGTAGCCGACAGCAGGTTGGGCCAGCTGCCCGTCATAGCCTCGCTCAGCGCCCGCTGCCCCGCGCCGAGCGGCGTGAAGTCGGCGATCCGCTGCAGGATCTCCGGCATCACCTCGCGCGGCGTCCACAGCCCGGCGAAGAACATCAGCGGGAAGAACAGCACCGTCCCGATCGCGTTGCCGGTCTTGCCGCTGGGCACCACCGCGGCCACGAACAGTCCGATCGCGAGCGTGCCGGCCAGGGTGAGCAGGAAGGCCAGCACGAAGCCGGCGAACTGCTGGGCCAGTCGTACGTCGAAGACGATCCGGCCTACGGCCAGCACCAGGGTGGTCGACACGACGGCGGCGATCCCGTTCATGGCCAGCTGGGCGCCGAGCATCTTGAGCGGAGACACCGGGGTGGTGGCGAGCCGGCGCAGCACGCCACGCTCGCGATAGGTGGCGAGCACGGCCGGGGCGACCTGGATGGCCACCATGGCCAGGGTCAGCACCACGGCGATGCTGACGTAGAGGTCGATGACGCGGCGGCCGCCGATGTCGGCCGAGGGTTCGCGGAACGACGGGATGCTGCCCAGGATGATCACGAGCAGGGTCGGGAAGACCAGCACGAAGAAGGCGGCGACCGGCTCGCGCAGGAAGAGCCTGATCTCGGTCAGGGTGAGCTTGGCGAAGATGCGCATCGGGTTCACTCCTTGGTCGATCGGCCGGTCAGCTGCACGAACGCGTCGTCCAGGCTGGCCTGCTCGATCCGCAGGTCGGCGGCGATGATCTCGTTGACGGCGAGCACCGAGGTGACCGCGTGCAGCAGGTTGCCGGTGCCGACCACCTCGATCTGCGAGCCGTGCCGGATCACCTCGCGCACCTCGGGCCGCGCGGTCAGCAGGGCGTCGTCGACCGGCGCGGACGGCCGGAACCGGATCCGCTGCTCGGTGTCGAGCCCGGCGATCAGGCCGGCCGGGGTGTCGAGGGCGACGACCCGGCCGTGGTCGATCACGGCGATCCGGTCGCAGAGGCGTTCGGCCTCCGCCATGAAGTGGGTGACCAGCACGATGGTGACGCCGCTGTCGCGCACCGACTCGATCAGGTCCCAGGTGTCGCGGCGGGCCTGCGGGTCGAGTCCGGTGGTGAGCTCGTCCAGGATGGCGATCTTCGGGCTGCCGATGAGGGCGAGGGCGATCGAGAGGCGTTGTTTCTGACCCCCCGAGAGTTTCCCGTACGCCGTGGCAAGCTTCTCGCCGAGTCCGAGCTCACGGGTCAGCGCCCGCCAGTCGGCCGGCTCGGGATAAAAGGTGGCGTAGAGGTCGAGCGCCTCCCGCACGGTGAGCCGGTCGGGCAGACCGCTCTCCTGCAGCTGGACGCCGACCTCGTAGCGGAGGGAGGTGTCGGACGGGTCGCGGCCGAGCACGCGGATCGTGCCCGAGTCGGCCGAGCGCAGCCCGGCGATGCTCTCGACGGTGGTGGTCTTCCCGGCGCCGTTCGGACCGAGGATGCCGAAGATCTCGCCGGACTCCACAGTGAACGAGACGTCCTGTACCGCGACCGTGTCCCCGTACGCTTTGCGCAGGTTCTGGACCTCGATGACTGTCATGCATAGAGCGTCACATCGGCGACCGGGCGCCGAATCGAACAGCTCGCTCTACCGTGGATCCACCAACTGGTGGATGCCGGACTACGCCATGGCCTCTTCGGCGCCGGTCGGCGCCTTACGGCCGGTGACCGCCTGATAGACCGAGCCGACCTGGGCCGCGACCCGCTTCCAGGAGTACGCCTGACGGGCCCGGTCGAGCGCCGCGGTGGCGTACGCGAACCGGCGCACCTTGTCGTTGACCAGCCGGCGCATCGCCCCGCCGAGCGACCGCGGGTCACGGGCGGGCACGAGGTCGCCGGTCAGGCCGTCGACCACGGTCTCGGTCAGGCCGCCCACGGTCGTGCCGATGATCGGGACGCCGCAGGCCATCGCCTCGAGCGCGGTCGGCTCGAACTGCTCCTGCCAGGGAGCGGCGACGAGCAGGTCGGCCGAGCGGTACCAGCTCGGCATGTCTCTGGCGGGCACCGCGCCGACCAGCCGGAACCGGTCGGCGACCTGGAGCTTCTCGGCCAGGGCGCGCAGCTTGCGGGCGCCCGGGTCGGCGGTCAGCTGGTCGGGCGACGGGCCACCGACGACAACCACCTCGGCGTTCGGCACGTAGCGCATGGCCTCGATGACATCGCCGAAGCCCTTGCGCTCGACGAGCCGGCCGACCGAGAGGATGCGCGGCCGCTCGGGGTCACGCTCGACGGCCGGGCCCTCGGGGCTGAAGCGCTCGCTGTCGACGCCCGCGGGCACGACGGTCAGCTGGGCCCGGGGCACGCCGATGCGGACCAGGCCCTGCACCTCGTCCTGCGTCTGGGCGACGACCCGGTCGACGGCACGGCCGAGGGCGCGCTCGTAGCCCGTACGGGACGGCTTGTCGTTTCCGGCCTCGATCTCGCCCAGCTCGTGGAACGACTGGACGACCGGGATGCCGATCTGGCGGGCGGCCGTGACGGCGGCGAGACCGCTGGTCCAGAAATGGGCGTGGGCGACCTCGGGAACCCACTCGCCGGTGCGCCAGAGCTGCTCGAGCCGCTTGGCGAACTCTCCCATGTGCGGCAGCAGCAGGTCGGGCGGCAGGAACCGGGCCGGGCCGGCCGGGATGTGCACGACGCGGATGCCGCCCGGGGTGGTGACGGTCTCGGCGACGGACGGGTCGTCGCGACGCGTGTAGACGCAGACGTCGTGGCCCAGCTCGCTCAGGGCGGCGGAGAGGCCGGCCACGTGATCGTGCTGCCCGCCGTCACCCAGGGGGCTGGCGTGCTCGGAAATCATGGCGATGCGCACGTGGTCCCCTCCGATTGCTCCGGTACGCGCTGGCTGATGCCCGACAGCCGGATTCGTAAACCTGCGCCTATCTCGAAGTGCTGGTGGCGGCCAGTTTATCGCTCCGGATGGTCAGCCGGACGAACACCGGCGGGACGACCAGTTCGATCACCGTGAGGGGGATCTGGAACCAGTGCGGGGAGCCGTACTGGGCGAGCGAGATGACCCGACCGATGCCGCCGAGGAACATGAACCCGGCCAGCGCCCGGACGACCAGCGCCGGAACCGGGTTCTGCCGGGCGGCCCAGAGCCAGGCCACCCCGTACCCGAAGAAGATCGCGTTGTAGAACCGCTCCCGGCTGTCGACCGTGCGGCCGGCCAGCGAGTCGGCGGCGCCCTCGCCCGGCACCGAGCCGATGCCGAGCCGCGCCGTGCTGGCGGCCAACCGCACCTTGGCGGGCGACCCGGTGATCCAGGAGATCGTGCTCGGCGAGCTGGCCACGCCGCGGCAGCGGGCGCTCGACATCAGCGGGCTGGCCGGACGCGAGCGGGCGGTGCTGGCCTCGGTGCTGACGAGCTGGCTGCTCTTCGTCCGGACGATGGTGATCGACTGGCTCGCCGACGGCGCCCTCACCCGCGACGAGCTGACCAAGATCTCGCTCGGGGCTATCCGCGGGGCTCTCCGTACACAGCCCGGTTCCCCAGTCTGATCAACGCCCGATAGGCGTCGCCGGTCAGGCCACGGTCGCGGGCCAGGGCGGCCCGGGCCGCGTTGGCCCCGGGAGCGCCGTGCACGCCCCCGCCGGGATGAGCCGACGACCCGGCCAGGAACAGCCGGTCGACCGGGGTGTCGGCGCGCCCCAGACCCGGGACCGGGCGCAGGAACAACTGCTGGAACGCGGCCGCCGTGCCGCCGCCGAGGGCGCCCCCGACCAGGGCCGGATTCTCCCGCTCGAGATCGGCCGGGCCGAACACGTGGCGGCCGACCACCTGCTGCCGGAAACCGGGAGCGTGCTCCTCGATCACCGACTCCATGCGCTCGACGTGGGCCGCGATCTCGTCCGGCTCCC
This sequence comes from Paractinoplanes bogorensis, assembly GCF_018829635.1. Taxonomy (GTDB): domain Bacteria; phylum Actinomycetota; class Actinomycetes; order Mycobacteriales; family Micromonosporaceae; genus Actinoplanes; species Actinoplanes bogorensis. Next base: position 376,645 of record NZ_JAHKKG010000007.1, on the reverse strand, counting down.
AGTGTGCGCGGTGCGGCAGGTGCGTGTACGCCCACAACGACTCGGTGCCCGGCGGCGAGTGCGACGGGTCGGCCGTGGTCATCTGGCCCAGCAGCAGGAACGGGTCGGGCGGGATCGCGCCGGTCGCGAGGTGGCCGGCGTAGCGGGTCAGGCCGTCGAGGTCGGCGCCGAGATGCACCGTGCCCGCGCCGGCCGCGGCCGGGTTCTTCCACGGCATCCGGGTACGGACCGCCCAGTCGACCTTGAGCGTGGCGCCGTCCCAGCGGAAATGGTCGAGATCCTCCACCAGCAGCGCCGGGAGCCAGCGCTCGCCGACCAGGTCGAGATAGAGCGCGGGCGCCGGGACGTCGGCCAGCACCGCGCGGTAGGCCCGGTAGTTGGTGTCGTCGGTGGCCACGCCCATGGCCCGGCCGCGGGCGACCAGCACCCGGCGGGCCGGGGCGTCGTAGACGATCCGGCCGCCGCGCTGTTCCAGCCGGGCGACCAGCGCGTCGGTGATCCGCTGGGCGCCACCCACCGGCACCGGCCAGCCGACCTGCTGACCGAGCATGGCCAGCAGCCACCCGTACACGCCGCCGCCGGCCTCCTCGGGCGACAGATCGGTGTGCAGCGCGCAGCCGGCCAGCAGCAGCGTCGCCCCCTCGCCGCGGAACATCTCGCGGCCCGCCTCGCGGACCGGCAGCAGCAGACGCCGGGCCAGCCGGAGCGCGCCCGGCGTCCCCAGCTCGCGCAGCACCCCGGCCGCGCCGCGCACCGGTGGGAACGGCCGCAGAATCGCCTCGAGCATCGGGGCCGAGATCGCGCGCCACTGGTCGTACTCCCGCTTCCAGCTGTGCCCGTCGCCGGCCGCGAACTGGTCGAGTGACGCCATCGTGCGGGTCAGGTCGCGGCTCAGGGTGGCCGCCCGCCCGTCCGGCAGCAGGTGGGTCAGCACCTCGGGCGCGTGCGTCCAGCGCAGCCCGTACGCGTCGAGGTCGAGCCCGGAGAGCACCGGCGAGGCGTACCCCAGCGGATAGAACGAGCTGAAAAGATCACTGAGGTAGCCGGGTGCGGTCACGTGCCCCGACCGCACCGCGCCCCCCGGATGAGGAGTCGCCTCCAGCACGACGACCGACCATCCCGCGTCGGCCAGCAGGTTGGCCGCGACCAGCCCGTTGTGCCCGGCGCCGATCACGATCGCGTCCGCGCTCTCCATCCGCTCCCCCACGTGTTTGTCGACCGCCGCGCTCGGGTAGCTGCGCCATCAAGAACCTCGAGGAGCCGGCCATGACCGAGCCGACCGTCGACCGCGAGCACGAGTCCTCCGCCGACGACGCTACGCCGCGACCCCTGCCCCGCCGGCTCCGCCAGTTGCGCTGGCGCTACTGGCGCTCGGTGTTCTGGCGCAGCATCGCCGGCTACATCGAGGACGACTGCTCCGACTTCGCCGCCGCGATGACCTATCAGACCTTCACCGCGCTGATCCCCTCGCTCGTCGTCATCGTCGCGCTGATCAACCTGGTCACCGACGGGTCGACCATGCTGGCCGCGATCGTCGGGATCCTGCACGACCTCGGCCTGGGCGCGGTGGTCGACAACCAGGACCTGCTGTCGGTCGTCCAGACGCTGCTGGTCCAGCAGGACTCGGCCGGGGTGCTGTTCGGCTTCGGCCTGCTGCTGGCGATCTGGTCGGCCTCCGGGTACGTGTCGACCTTCTCCCGGGCGTCCAACCGGATCTACGGCGTACGGGAAGGAAGGTCGTGGTGGGTCCTGCAGTTGCTCGAGATCGCCCTGGCCGCAGTGGCCCTCGTGCTGCTGGCCGCGATCGGCACCGGGCTGCTGATCAGTGGGCCGCTGGTGGACGCGGTCGGCAACGCCCTCGGCGCCGGTGCGACGGCCCGGCAGCTCTGGTCGGTCGGGCGCTGGCCGGTGCTGGTGGTGGCGGCCGTGCTGGTGCTGTCGCTGCTGTTCTGGATCGCGCCCAACGTCAAACAGCCCCGGTTCCGCTGGCTGACCGTGGGCGGTGCGGTGTCGCTGATCCTGTGGGCGATCGGGTCGTTCGGGTTCGGCCTGTACGTGGCCAACTTCGGCTCCTACAACCGCACGTACGGCAGCCTCGGCGCGATCATGGCGTTCCTGGTCTGGATCTACCTGTCGAACATCGCCGTGCTGCTCGGCGTGCAGGTCAACGCCGAGGTGCAGCGGGCCCGGCTGCGGCAGGCGGGCGACACCGACCCGAAGACTCCGCTGGCCCCTCGTTTAGCCCCGGCCGACGAGGGCACCCGTTAGTACATGAGTACTGTGACCGAGTTCGTTGACGTTGCTGTTCCCGTCCGCACCGCATACAACCAGTGGACACAGTTCGAAGAGTTTCCCCGGTTCATGGAGGGCGTGCAGGAGATCCGTCAGCTCGACGCGACCCACACGCACTGGAAGACCGAGATCGCCGGGGTCAAGCGCGAATTCGACGCCGAGATCACCGAGCAGCTGCCCGACGAGCGGGTGGCCTGGAAGTCGACCGAGGGCGAGAAGCAGGCCGGTGTGGTCACCTTCCACCGCCTCGACGACACCACGACCCGGGTGACCGTGCAGATGGACTACGACCCGCAGGGCTTCGTCGAGAATGCGGGCGACAAGCTCGGCATCGTGGATCGACGGGTCAAGGGCGACCTCAAGCGGTTCAAGGAGTTCATCGAGGAGCGCGGCGGCATCGAGAGCGGCGGCTGGCGTGGTCAGGTCGACCGTCCCTAGCTTCGTTTGATGGCCAGGATCGCTACTGGCGCCCGGGTCCGCAGCACATAGCGGTCCCGGGCGCTTTTGTCTCTCGGCATGGTCAGGGCCAGCGTTCCCACCCCGCCGGTCAAGATCAACGGCACTTTCCCGTACGGATCGGCCAGGCGCACCTCGATCAACCCGGACGCCCCGATCAGCAGGCGGGAGATCCGTCCCCGGGTCAGGTCGAGGCTCTGCTCGCCCGCGCCGGCCGGCAGCCGGATGTCCCAGCGGACCGCCCGGTTGAGCACGATCCGCACCTCGTCCGGCCCGTCGCCGCCGCTCGGACGCAGTTGCGCCCGCACGTGACCGTTACGGCGAGTCACCACCGGGGTCAGCCCCGAACCGGCCGGGGTGGTGATCCGATAGAGCAGGCCGGGCAGGTTCGCCAGCACGATCCGCACCCGGGAGGCCGCGTCGGAGACGGTCAGGCTTGCTCCCGTACGGCCGAGGAGCGGCCCGGCCACGACACTTTCACTTTGTTCTTGCGGCTTTTCCCTAGTCTCTTGGCAGCCCGTCAACAGCACCGCGCCGACCAGCAGAAACACGATGGTTGAGCGACGGCGACGCAACGCTGGGGGCACGATCGGACAACGGAGAATCGGCCGAACGGGTGACGGCGATCCGCCCGATGCGAGCCAGACTGTCCGAATGCGTTCTGCCGGTTTCCTCTCTGAGAGTCAGCGCCGCCTCGCCTGGGTCGGCTTCCTGCTGGCCGCCTTCCAGGCCCCGCTCGCCGCTTCCCTCATCGATGACGCGTCGTGGCTGTTCGCCGTCGTGGTCGCCCTCGTGGTGGCCACCGTGATCCTGGCCGACGACGCCCAGCGGCGCCGTCCGGTCGAGGCCGAATAGCCCTTTTCGCTGTTTATCGGGCCTCGCTTTGTCGGGCCTCGCTTTATCGGGCCTCGTGTCCGCTCCGGCCGTGGGTGCGGCGGCGTTCCTTCAGTTCCGCCTCGTAGAGGTGGCGCCGCCCGCCGGAAAGCTCCTCCCGCGCCGCCCGCTCGATCGTGCGGAACTCGCTCCAGTAGTTGTCGTCGTACTCCTCGACCAGCTGGAACGTCCAATGGCCGGGCGTGACGTTCCGCCCGATCAGATCCCCCTGGATCCGGTCGGCGATCGCGTCGTGACCCGCCTTCCGGAACAGCTCGACCGCCTCGTCCAGCTCGAAATCGGCCTTGCCGGTGAGCTGATGGAACGAATACAGATGCCCGCGGGCCCGGTCGGTCGTCTCCAAGGCTTCGCTCAGCTTGCCGAGCGCCTCGACGGTGGTCTCATCCGGCGTCATCCCCCCAGATTTCCCCGCCGCGGAAGCTTCAACCGAGCTGCACCGATCAGGAGAACCGTTGGCTACCCGAAGCTCCTTAACGTTTCTCCACATGAATGGCTTGTTCTCCGGCGCTGCCGCCCGTGCTGCCCACCGTTCCGCCAACGCCAGCCTCGCTGAGCTGCACGACACCATCGGTGTCAGCGGTCTCGACGCGGCCGACGCCAACCCCGGCCTGATGGCCCTGGTCGACCAGCACGCCGCGGGCATCCGCGACAGCCTGTCGACCGACCTGCGCCCGCTCACCGCGGTGCTGCTGGCCGCGTACGCCGAGGGCGTGCGCGACGCCGCCTTCACCCACGGCTGGCGCCCGCCGACCGACAACATCGACTGGACCGCAGGCGACTGGGTGCTGCGCCGCCTGCTGGCGGTATGCGCCCTGGCCCGCACCCTGCCCCAGCCCTGACCACTTTCTACGTTCTTCGCTAGGCACGTATTTCGCTTTCGCCAGGCAACGCCGACAGCCATCACTTCGAGGGCCGGCATCGGGACTACTCCCGGTGCCGGCCCTCCTTATTTGCGTTGCTTGTTCGCTTTATCGCCGTCCGGGGCCGCTCGGCGGCCAGGCACGCCACTGGTCCACGGCCGCCCGCTCGGGCGCGCAACCTCCCGCCGCCCGGGACCGCGTCAGGTCCCACCATCTGCGGCGCGCCTCCAACCTCGCCCGGGCACGCCACGTCCCCTGTCAGGCACGCCACTTCCCCCCGGTCCAGGCACGCCACTTCCCCCCGGTCCAGGCACGCGACTTCTCCGCTGGTCCGGGTACGCGTCATTCCTCCGTTGTCGGGGCACGCGTCTTCCCCTCGGCGAGCGCGCCACGCCACGCGTCGTCCATGAGCGCGCCAGTCCTCGCTCCGCCGCCGCCCGGGCACGTCCCTTCCCCACTGCCGCCGTCCGAGGCGGCCGGTCGATCCCCCCGCGGGACTATGCGCGTTTCTCGTCGTCCGCAGGTGGGAGCGGACGTGTGGTGGCGGTGTCGGCGGGTGGGATCACCTGGGTGCTCTCGGCGTCCTCGGTGCCGCTGCCGATCACTACGGTGTCGTTGGGGCCCGGGTTGATGACCGTGGTTTCGGCCGGGGCTGACGTGACCACCGTGGCCTGCTGATCCGACTGGCGAGGCGGCGGGATGACCTGGGTCTCGTCGGCCGGGACCTGATCGTCGTCGGGCTCCGAGATCACCTGGGTCTTCGCCGGTGCGGGGCCGTGCGTGCGCTCCGCCTGCGACTGCGGGCGCACGGCCGGAACGCGGATGGCAGTCTCGTAGGGCCGGGTCTCATCGCTGGACCGTGCGGCTTGCTCAGCGCGTTCGGCCCGCTCCGCTTCCTCGGCGCGCTTGGCTTGCTCGGCGCGCGCGGCGTGCTCGGCCTGCTCCGCCCGCTCGGCCTGCTCGGTGGCGTATGCGCGGGCGTGGTCGCGGATCGTGGCGGACTCGGTGGCGGCCCGCTCGAGCCAGGACTCCCAGCGGTTCTGCATCGGCCGGATCAGGCCGCCGCCCACGCCGACGATCAGAACGCCGGCGATCGTGGCCAGGATCGCGATCAGCACCGGCTGGGTGATCGTCGTGGCGATCTGCACCTGGTCGAGCGCGGCGATCACCCCAAGCGCGACGATGACGACCGAGGCGGCACGGGCCACCAGCCGGCCGTAGGAGAGCCCACCGAGCGCCGCCATGATCAGGTCCTGCGCGGCGCGGGCGATCGCCGCCGCCACGACGATCAGGACGATCGCCACCAGCAGGCGCGGCAGCCACCCGATCAGGCTGGTCAGCAGGTCACTGACCGGGTTCGGCCCCCACAGCCCGAACGCCAGCTGCAACGCGAAAAGCAGGACCGCGTAGAAGACGAGTTTGCCGCCGAGGGTGCTGGAACTCGTACGGGAAAAGATCTTGTTGGCGGCAGTGCGTTCCACCGCCCGGTCGAGGCCGGCCTTGCGCAGCCCTTTGGTGACCGCGGTACGCAGCAGCCGAGCGATCAGATAGCCGACGAGCAGCACCGCCACAAAGGCGAGCGCCGTCGGAATGAACAAGAGCACCGACCGCCACATGTCGCTGAGGCCCTGGCCCAGCCCGTCCCCGGTCATCGTGCGCTCCCTGCTTCCGGTGGACCGGCGGGCTGCCGGCCCGTTGCGACCATAGGACGCAACGACCCAATCCGCCCGTTGACCATCACCCGTAGCACTTGTCACACAACCGAGCCACCCACCCGCCGACTCACCAGCCGCCGCCGTCCTGCCAGCTCACCAATTCACCAGCTGCCGCCGTCCTGCCAGCTCACCAATTCACCAGCTGCCGTCGTCCCGCCAGGCTTCACCGACCCACCAGCCGCCCTCGTCCGGCCAAGCTTCACCGACCCATCAGCCGCCCTCGTCCGGCCAAGCTTCACCGACCACCAGCCGCCGCCGTTCAGCCAAGCTTCACCGACCCACCAGCCGCCGCCGTTCCAATAGGGCCCAACTCAGCCCCACGCCGGATGCACCTGCGCAGGTCGGCTCAGGCATATGCACAGCGGCTCGAGCCACCACGCCCCGTCTTGAAGCTCAAGGCGGTGCCAGGTCGGCTCCCAACGCCGGTTGCTCAAGGCTGTGCCGGACTAGCCCCAACGCCGATTGCGTGACGCCGATCGTTACGTTTCTATCGCCCACTTCGCTCCGTGGCCGGGGGCAATTCCTTACACACTGACCGCAGCCACCCTTCTCAAGGTGAGTGAAAATGAGATCCGATTCCAGCGGCAATCGAGGCGATCTCCCCCGCGGCAGAATAATTCTCGAATTGACATGATCGAATATTAGCGAGCGGCATGCGGGGCACGGGATAATTGTCGGCATGCGGTACCAGCAGCTTTCTTTCTTCTCCCGGCCGACGACTGATGCCATGCGAGACCGCACCAAAGCACGTAACTATTCTCCCAGCCGAGACGAGTTCCGCCGCGACCACGCGCGTCGCCGCGATTGGGGTCTCGCAAGGCGCCACGCCACGAAACTGTGCCGGTCACTTGGTTGCTCCCTGCTGTGCGCAGAGCTGGGACTGCACGATCAGTTCGAGGCCGTCCCACCATTGATCTGGCCGGATGGAGCCACCTGCGTGCGGCCGTCGCCAGCCGGAGCCACCCGCGTGCAGCCGTTGCCAGTCAGAGCCACCCGCGCACAGCCGTCACCAGCCAGAACCACCCGCGCGCAGGGGTCGCCGGCCGGAGCCACGTGTGTGCAGCTGTCGCCAGCCGGAGCCACCCGGGTGCAGCCGTTGCCAGTCAGAGCCACCCGCGCGCAGGGGTCGCCGGCCGTCGCCACGAGCGTGCGGGCATTGTCGGCGAGAGCTACCCGCGTTCAGCCGTCGCCGGCGGTGGCGACTCTTGATGTCGCGGCTGAGGATCACGGGTCGGCCGGCGTACCCGAGACGAGCTGCGAGACAGGCCTACCGGCGGATCTCGACGTGGAACTGGGGGCCATCCAGCGGAAACGTGGCCAAGAAGTGGGTCGCGAGTTCCGCGTCAGTCAAGTGGAAGACGATCTGCAGGCGGACCAATCCTTCGACGCCAGCGAGGTGCCCCTTCAACCACCAGGTGCCGCCGCTGACGCATGTATCAACTACGGCCCCGACTGCGCGGTCACGTGGAGCGGTCGATCTCGCTGGCCGAGAACCAGCGGCAAGCGCCCACCCGAGACCGCCCTCGAACCCCCAGCCGAGCAGGCGGCCCGACCCAAAACGACCAACCGCCCGCAAGCCCAGACGGTCAGGCGCCCGCAGCCCACGACGACCATGCGCCGCACTCCCACACGACCAGACGCCCGCAACCCACGACGACCAGGCGCCGCAATCCCTCACGGCCTGGCGCCTGCGAATGACGCCCGCGGGCCGGGCGCACGACACGCACCGGCCCGGTCATGTAGACGGAACTGTTGGACAAGGCCTGACGCCACGTTCCGCGCGACGCTCATGTCTAATACGTCCTAGGCTTCGAGACCGGGTCCACCAGTGGTCCCGCGGGCCGGGACTGAGACCACAAATCGATTTCTGGCCACAGCCACGACCTCCGATATCCGCCAAGGCGATGTGCCCTTTCTACGCCAGCAAATAGAGATACCGCGCCCTGCATTTCGAGCACCCCCAAATCACCAGGACTCGACACTGACTCGAGAAGCGCCTATTCGTGTGCCCGCAGGAACGAACGACAGGGTTGAGGCGCATACGGAAAGAACGTCTTCCAGCGCAAGCACAAACGCTTGATGTGTGCAAAGGTCCCGTGGAAATGGAGGGGCGTCGTCAAGAACGACGAACGCCTTGCCGCGCTCGCGACATGTAACAACCGCCGTGAACGTAAGCAGAAGACAGGACGGCTGCAGGTTCAGTGAAAAGGAGCGGGCCCGATGCCGACGGAGACAGCGACGGACTCAGCGGGTTGGAGCAGGCCCGATGCCGACGGAGACGGCAACGGACTCAGGGCAAGGGCGGGCCTGGTCTCGACGGGGGCAGCAACGGGCTCGACGAACAAGAGCGAACCCGACCTTGGCGGGGGCTGGGGCGGGTTCAGCGGGCGGGGGCGGGCCTGACCTTGGCGGGGTCGGCGGCGGCGGTGGGGATTCCGACCGGGGCGATGGGTGGTGCTGAGGGCGAGACGCTTTGTGGCGTGGTTGCCGATGGCGCCGGGAGTAGGACGGGATCCTGGCGTACGGCGGCGTAGGCCACGCCACCCGCGAGGAAGACTGCCACGGCGGCCGCGATCAGCAAGGTAGCGGGACGGTGGCGTGCGACCGCGGCGAGAGTGGGCATCGGGGAAGACTCTGGCGCAGCCGGCAATGCAGACAGGTCGATCACCTGCGGCTCGGCAGAGCGAGACGGCTCAGCAGCACAGCCCAACGGGGCAGAGCGGGGCGGCTGAGCAGAGCCTCGCAACAGGGTGGAACCGGGCGACCGACCGAAGCCGCCCAACAGCGTGGACCCGGACGGCCGAGCAGAGTCGCCCGACAGGGTGCGGCCAGACGACCCAGCAGAGCCATGCGACGGGGTGGAACCGCAGGACTGAGCGGGGCCGGCCGACGGCATGGGGTAGGCCGGGGGGACAGATCGGGCCGAAGGGACAGACACCGCCTGCGGGGCCGCTGACGTTGCCTGCGGAGTGGGGTGGCGCTGAGTGGGGATGAGGTGGGCGGACACCGCGTCGGAGTGGGGTGGGCGGGTCACGGCGGCAACCCTAAGTGACTGCTGCAGGAAAAAGCCAGGCCAGCTGCGTGTGAGAAAACTACTTACCGTGAAAAGGTGGGCAGAGCACCGTAGGGGGATCAGGGGGTCGTACCGTCAAGAATCGGACGGAAGGTTGGTGCGGCATCGTCCGAATGGCGGAGTCGGGATACTCTTTTCGCATGGGCGGGACGGGTGGCGGGGTTAGCCCCTCAGTGATGCCCGCGTTGCCCGCGCAGACTTCCGCCGAGGCGCCGGGGCGGCCGGGCTGTTCCGAGCTTGTGCATGGCCGTGACTGGGCCGGCACCGAACTCGGTGCGCGTGATCACTGGGATCCTGCGGTTGCGGCCACCGTCGAACTTGTTCTTTCCTCGCCCATGCCGATGGTCTACAGCCACGGCGACGGTTTTCTGCTGATCTACAACGATGCCTACGCCGACCTGATCGGGGCGCTGCATCCGGCGGCCCTGGGGCAGCCCGCGGCCGAAGTGCTGGGTGATCTGTGGCAGTCACGCGGCTTCGGGGGCGTGATCGAGGACGTCTACCGCAGCGGGCGCGCGTTTCTCGAGGCCGAGACGCCGCTGACCGTCGCTCGGGGCGCGCATGGGCGGCCCGAGCAGGCGTTCTTCACACGCGGGCACTCGGTAGTCCGCGATCTGCGTGGTCAGGTCACCGGGGTGCTCACCGTGGCCGCCGAGACCACCCAGGTCACCCGGCGACTGCAGAACCTGGGCGACCTCACCTCGAAACTGGCCGGCGCGCTCACCATCGACGACGTGGCCCGGGTCGTGCTGGGTTATGCGATGGCCTCGTTCGACCTCGATCACTGCACCTTCGCCGTCGACGACGGTGGCGCCTTCCGCTACGTCCGGCGGATCCGGGGCGAGATGCTCGACGAGGCCGACGAGCGGCTGCCTCCGGTGTGGAAGAGGGTGCCGAACGATCCCCGGGCGCCGATCGTGGCCGCCGCCCAGTCGGGGCAGGCGACGTTCGTGGGTGACGGGGAACCGCTGCTGCACGTGGCGTCCGACCGGCACGAGCGGCGGATCCGGGCGCTGGCCGCGTTGCCGCTGCGCACCCCGTTGTTGTCGGGGGCGCTGACGATCGGCTACCGCGAGGCGCACACGTGGCTGCCGGCCGAGCGGGCCCTGCTCAACGCGGCGGCCCAGCTGGTCGCGCAGGCGGCCGAGCGGGCCCGGCGCTTCGAGGCCCAGCACGGCACGGCCCAGCTGCTGCAGCGCAGCATGCTGCCCGAGCACCTGCCCGAGCTGGAGACGTTCCGCATCGCGGCCCGCTATGACGTGGGCGTCGACGGGAACGCGGCCGGCGGCGACTTCTACGACGCGTTCCGGCTGCTCGACGGGCGGCTGGCGATGGTGCTGGGCGACGTGGCGGGGCACGACGTACGGGCGGCGGCCGTGATGGGGCAGGTGCGGGCCGCGCTGCGGGCGATGGCCCTGACCGACCCGGCGCCGCCGAGCGTGCTGGCCGGGCTCGACCGGCTGGTCGGGTCGCTGGGGGCCGAGTCACGCAACGAGGAGATCTTCGTGACCGTCGTCTACGGGGTGCTCGACCCGGCCGACGGCACGATCACGATGTCGAGCGCGGGACACCCGCCGCCGGTGCTGCGCCGGGCCGGGCAGGGCGGCGGGCGACCGACGGCCGAGCTGGTCAAGGTGCCGCCGGGCGCTCCGCTGGGGCTGGGCGGGCGCTGGCAGACCGGCCAGGTACGCCTCGAGCCGGGTGACTCGATCCTGATGTTCAGCGACGGCGTGGTCGAACGCCGCGGGCACGCCCTCAACGACGGGCTGGACGCACTGGTCGCGGCGACCGCGGCGGCGGCCAGCGGCGATCCGCGCAACCTGTGCTCGCTGGCGACCTCGGCCGTGGCCGGTTCGACCGACGACGACGTGGCCGTGCTGGCGGTCGAGCACGCGGTGGCGATGAGCCGGTCGGCCACCATGCTGGTGCCGGCCGAACCGACGGGCCCGAGCCGCGTACGGCAATGGATGACCACGCACCTGCGCGAGTGGTCGGTTCCGGAGCAGGTCATCGGCGCCGCCATCCTGTGCACGAGCGAGCTGACCACCAACGCGTTGCTGCACGCGGGCACGCCGGCGCAGGTCCACATCGACCTGAACGCCGAGCGCCTGCTGGTCTCGGTGGCCGACACCGGCACGCGGGGCAGCGTGATCCGGGCGCACGCCGACACGATGAGCAGCCGCGGGCGGGGTCTCGGCCTGATCGAGGAACTCAGCGACTCGTGGGGCACCGACCCGACGGTGCGGGGCACAACCGTCTGGTTCGAGATGCTGATCCCACGCACAGAGACACCGGCCGCGCGCTGAGAGACGCTTTTCCCGTACGGGCGAGACACCGTTCGCGCATTGAGGAACGCTGATCCCGCGTCCACGATCACCGATGGACACGCTCCCAACCGAACGCTACGAGTTAACGCAAACAGGTGCGCTAACGCTCGTGTGACATACCTCTAACACGCAGTCACTTTAGGTAGCGGAAAGATGCTCTAAAGCGGACATTGAACCCCAGGGTAGTGACGGCGCGTATAGATTGCCGTAGACTCTTATGCATTCGGGGACGTCCACGTTGGAGTGGTATATGCGGATTAGAGGCTTTGCGCCGTCGACCCCTTGCTGGGTCGAGCTCACGACTTCGAACCCGGACGACGCGGCGGGTTTCTACGCCGGGCTCTTCGGCTGGCAGGTCGAGGGCGATCGATTCCTGCTCGACGGGCGTGCGGTGGCGGGCATCAGCCGGCCGCGTCCGGAACGGCCCGAGGGATGGCTGACCTACCTGGCCGCGGACGACCTCGAGGCGATGATCAAGGACGTCACACAGGCGTACGGGAAACAGTTGTCTCTCCCGGACGACCGCCGCGACGCCCGCAGCGCGATCGTGGCCGACGCGTCCGGTGCGATGTTCGGGCTGTGGGAGTCGAACGGGTTCGCCGGCGCCCAGGTGCGGGGCGAGCCGGGCGCGATGGAGTGGTCCGACCTGATCACCGACGACGTGGACGCGGCCGAGCGGTTCTACGGTTCCGCCTTCGGCTGGACGCTGACCCACGAGTTCGGCAGCGCCGAGTGGCTGAGCGAGGCCCACGACTCGGTGGCCGGCCTGATCACCGGGCGCTACGACGTCCGCTGGCAGCCGTCGTTCCAGGTGGCCGACGCCTCCGAGACGATCGACCGCTGCGCCGGACTGGGCGGCCGGGTGGTGACCGGGCCGGTCGAGATGGGCCTGGGCCACTACGCCGAGATGATCGACCCGCAGGGCCACCCGTTCGCGGTCACCGCGCCGGCGCATCGCCCGGTCGAGTTGTCTGTCGCGTACAACGACACCATCGGCATGGAGCTGACCTACGGCGGGTAAGGGTACAGGCGTTCGAACAAAGAAAGGATGGCGCGATGAGCGACCTTTCGAACGCCGAGAAGGACCCGGCCGACTGGACCACCGGCGACGAGCCGGCCACCGGAGCGCAGGAGTCCTACCTGCACACCCTCGCCGGCGAGGCGCACGAGGACGTGCCGGACGGGCTGACCAAGGCCGAAGCGTCGCTGAAGATCGACGAGCTGCAGGAGAAGACCGGCCGCGGCAAATAGGCAAGAGAGCCGACCCACGCGGGTCGGCTTTTTTGTGCTCGCGACGTCAACCGAGGTTGACACGAGCGGGATAGTCAACCTAAGTTGACAGCATGACCGAAGCAACCGATCTCGCCGCGGCCGCGAGCAGCACCGACCCCCGGGTCGGCCTGCGCGCGGTGGTGGCCCTGCGCCGCCTGCTCGAAGGCCTCGAGCACCTGCAGGTGGCCAACGCCCGCCGCAAGGGCTGGTCGTGGCAGGAGATCGCCGACGCGCTCGAGGTGACCCGCCAGGGCGTACACAAGAAGCATGCCCGCCTGATGCCGGCGCACGACCCACGGGAGGACTGAGAGATGTTCGAGCGATTCACCAGCGGGGCGCGCGCCGTCGTGACCAACGCGCAGACCGAGGCCCGGGCGCTGCACCACGACCACATCGGCACCGAGCACACGCTGCTCGCGCTGCTGGCCGACACCGACGGCGCGGTCGCCCGGTCGACCGGGCTCGACGCGAACACCGTACGGGAAGATGTCTTGAAAAGGATCGGCGGGCACACGCAGGACGGCCCGGTGCTGAGTGAGACCGACGCCGAGGACGCGGCCGCACTCAAGGCGATCGGGATCGACCTGGCCGCCGTACGGGAAGCGATCGAAGCGAATTTCGGCGCCGGGGCGTTGCGGATCCCGCCGCCGGCCGACAAGAGGAGACGGCGCCACGTCCCCTTCACCAACCGCAACAAAAAGGTGCTCGAGCTGTCGCTGCGCGAGGCGATCCGGCTCAAGCAGAAGTTCATCGCGCCCGAACACATCATGCTCGGGCTGCTGCGCGAGGGTCAGGGGCTGGCCGCACTGATCCTGGCCGACCGCGGCGTCGACTTCGACCAGGTCCGGCGGGACATGGAACAGGCGGTCAGCGCGAAAGCGGCTTAGAGTCTGTCCCGTGGATCACGCGGGTCTGCGGTGCGGTCCAGGATGCTCCTATGGATGTCAAGTGGTGCGGTGATGTTCGGGTATCACGATGAGCTGGTAGAGCTCGCGGGCGACGTAGCGTTTGAGGCAGCGGATGATTTCTTTCTTGGACATGCCTTCGGTCGTTCGTCGTTGCGCGTAGGCGCGAGTGCGTGAGTCCCAGCGCAGGCGTCCGAGGACGACGCGGTAGAGGGCGGCGTTGGCTTGGCGATCACCGCCGCGGTTGAGCCGGTGCCGGGTGGTTTTCCCGGAAGAAGCGGGCAGCGGTGCGACGCCGCAGAGCATGGCGAAGCTGGCTTCGCTGGTCAGCCGGTCGTGGTTTTCACCGGCGGTGACCAGCAGTTGCCCGGCGACGTCCGTGCCGACGCCGGCAACGCTGATCAGGGCGGGGTTGATCGAGGCGACGAGAGGTTCGAGCAAGGCGTCGAGATCGGCGATCTCGACGCTCAAGTGTTGATGGCGGCGGGCCAGCGAGCGCAGAGCGATCGTGACGGCGGTGACCGGTGAGCCCGCATCCGCATGGTCGGGCCGCGTGTTCGCGCAGGTGGCGATCAGCTTGGCAGTGGTCAGGCCGCGTAGCTGGGCGCGCAGTTCGTCCGGAGCGGTGATGATCAGAGATTTGATCTGGCGCTGGGCATCGGAACGCTGTTCGACGGCGCTGCGCCGGGCGACTCTGAGATTGCGTAGGGCTTCGACGCGGCCGTCGCGCTGTTTGGGCAGGCCGGTCCGTTCACCGGCCAGGGCGGCTTTAGCAGCCGCGATGGCATCGATCGGATCAGACTTGCCTTGGAAACGACGGGTCTTGCGGTGGGGCCGATCGACCTCGATCACCTCGACTCCCTGCTCCCGCAGCCGACGCGTGAGCCCAGCGCCGTAAGCGCCGGTGCCCTCGACACCGACACGGCCCACCCGGCCGAACCCGCGCATCCAGCTCAGCAAAGCGACATAGCCGGCCGCTGTCGCGGGAAACTGCTCGGTACCCAGCACCCGGCCGATCACGTCGATCACCGCGGCGGTGTGAGTGTCCTGATGTGTATCAACGCCACCCGCGACGTCGAACGCCACAGTGTCGGGTGTAATAGAGGGCATCGTCGTCCTGTCTTTGCGACCGTGAGCAGGGCGGCACGCACCAGCCGGGCAACGCGGACAAGACAGAGATGGGGCCTCTGGCCAGGCTCCTATGAAGTCACAACGCCACGTCCGATGAGTGCGACGAGCGCCTACGGCCGCAGCCGACAGATCCTGGACAAGACCCACGGTCAGTGGTGGCTAGGGTCAGACCTCGGCCGCAGGCGCTCACCAACATCCTCTCTGTGGTGGCTGGCGTCGGCCGCAGGGCGGTCGCATCCTGGTGTTGGATGTGGCCGTTCTGCGGACGCCGTCAGGCGCCGCCTGGGCCTCGGCGCAGGCCCCCGTGATCCACGGGACAGACCCTAACCGCGGAAATAGACCCGCAGCTGGTGGCCGTCGGCGGTGTGATGCCAGCCGACGTCCCCCAGGGTGGTGATGTCGGGCCGCTTCTCGAGCCAGGCGGCGGCCATCGCGAACGCCTCGGCCGGCGTCTGCCCGATGAAGACGACCCGGCGCTCCCACTCCTCGAAGACGACCGGGTGCCGCAGCCCCGAGACGATCGCCGTCGGCCCGACCCGGCGGCCGTTGCGCACGCCGCGGACGTACCAGTCGTTGAGCTCCTCGTCGTGCTCGACCGACCAGCCGTCGATGCGGCCGAGGTCGTTCACGATCGCGTTGCGGGCACAGTCGAGAGCAGCATCCAGTGCGGCGAACTCGATCACCTCGCCGTCGTATTCCACCCGGAACGCCACGTTGCCCCCACCGGCCCGGCCTCATCCAGGGCCGATGATAAGCGATCGTGCGAGTAAGTTCCGGGTCATGCCTGCGCACGTTCTCGTCACCGGAGCGGCCGGCCTGATCGGCACCGCGGTTCTCGACCTTCTGGCTGCTCAGGGCATCACCTCGACCGCCCTGGTTCTCGAGTCGGATCAAACCCGTGCTTCCCGTACGCTCGTAGCCGACGCCCGTGACACCGGCTCCGTGGCGGACGCGCTCGACGGCGCCGACGCGGTCATCCACCTGGCCGCCATCCCGCGACCCGGCCATGACCCCGACGAGGTGGTGTTCGGGCGCAACACGCAGGCCACGTTCACGGTGTTCGACCAGGCCGCCCGCCGGGGCGATCGCCTCGCCGCGCAGGCCGAACTGTTCGCCCGCTTCACCGCCCGCTATCCGTTCGCGGCCGGCTGAGCGCTCACCTGGAACTTGCCGCCCGTCACCCGCCAGGTCACCGATGTCGTGGCCGGCCGTCGAAGCCGATTCTGCACCTGTTCCGGGTCGCTCAGGAAAGGTGTGGCCGGCGGCTCGAAGTAGAGGATGCCGTGCCGCTCGGTGGGCTTGAGCCCGAGGCGGACCAGCATCTCGTGGGCCGCGTCGAGGGAACCCCACTCGGGCACCACGTACGCGCGATCGCCGTCCTGCTCGCAACAGCTCCGCGTGTCACACACCGCCCACAGCGCGTCGATCAGCCCGGCGAGTCCCTGGTCGACGCAGGCCTCCTTGCCGTGCGCGCGAAGATGAAACTGGCGGTGGCTGACGGCGACCAGTCCGCCGTTGGTCTGCCGGCAGATCGCGCACAGCGGGTAGGGACCCAGAGAGACCGTCATCCGCGCTCCCCCAAGGGCTCGGCCTACAGCACCCACTCATCGTCGCGGATGATGTCCACTGTGCCCTTCGGGCCGCGGCCGGTCACCGAGATGCCCTCGCCGCCGATCACCACGTCGGTGTGCACGCTCGACATGTTCAGGCCGAGCTCGGCCCGCTGCCGCTCGGTCATCGCGCCGCCGCCCTCGACCGCGAACGGGAAGCTCTGCCCCCACGCCACGTGACAGGCCGCGTTCTCGTCGAACAGCATGTTGTGGAAGACCACGCCCGTACGGGCGATGCGGCTGTCCCGGTCGACCAGGGCGACCTCGCCCAGCCGGCGGGCACCCTCGTCGGTGTCCAGATGCGCCCGCACGACCTCGGCGCCCTCGTCGGCCTCGACCGCGGTGATGCACCCGTCCTTGAAGGTCACCACCAGCCCGGTGATGACCCGCCCGCTGATCACCACCGGCCGGGTCACCCGGATCACGCCCTCGGCCCGGTTGCGGTCGGGGCTGGTGAAGACCTCTTCGGTCGGGATGTTGGGCAGGTAGGGGACGCCGTCCGCGTCGACCAGCCCGCCGCCCTTCCAGCGGCTGCCCGGCAGCAACCCGACGGTCAGATCGGTGCCCTCACCGGCGTAGCGCAGCTCGGTCAGCTCGAGCTCGTCGAGCCGGCGGCCCCGCTCGGCCAGCATCGCGGCCCGCCGCTGCCACTCCTCGACCGGATCGTCGGCGTCGAGGCGCATGGCCGTGCCGACCGCCTTCCACAACCGTTCCACATCGGGCTCGCCGAACACCTCACGGGCCCAGCCCGGGTTGGGGGCGCCGACCACGGTCCAGCGCATCCCGTCGAACACGGCCCGGCGCATGGCCTGCGTCTCCTCGGCCGGGGAGGCGGCGACCTTGGCCGGGTCGAGGCCGTCGAACTGGTGCGGGTCGGCCTCGCCCATCAGCCGGATCCAGGCCGCCCCGGCCGCGGTCCACTCGGCGATGCGTTCGAGGGCCCACGGGCGTACGGCGGAAAGGTTTTCGATCGTGGCATGCTGCACGGCCGACCGGCGCATGGGGCCGTCGCTCCAGATCGGCTCGACCCAGGCGGCACCGGCGGCGTAGGCGGCCTCGGTGACCGCCCGGGCGATTTCGAGGTGGGCCGTATCGGTATAGATCACGACACCCTGCCCCGGTTGGACATTGATGCCACCCCGCACGACAAGCTCCGCGAATCGCTCGATCACCATGCCGAGCAGGGTAGATCACCGAGGGTGTTCCGGTGGGCATACCGGAACGGTCCCCATACGTCCCTTATGGAAACTGAATGGAAAGTGATCCGAATCAGTCCGTGTGCGGCATCCGCTCGGCCGGGATCACGCCCAGGCGCCCCTTCTGGAAGTCTTCGAACGCCTGCTTGAGCTCGGCCTGGGTGTTCATCACGAACGGGCCGTAGTGCGCCACCGGCTCGCGGATCGGGCGGCCGCCCATGATGAAGAGTTCCATGGCCGGGATGTTCGAGTCCTGCGTGGCGTCGGCGGTGACCCGGATCGCGTCGCCCTTGCCGTGGGCGGCCAGCTGACCGATCTGGATCGGGCGCTGCTCGACGCCGACCGTGCCGCGGCCGGCCAGCACGTAGACCAGCGCGTTGTAGTCGGGCTGCCAGGGCAGGTCGAGCCGGGCGCCGGGCTGCAGCGTGACGTGGGCCAGGTTGATCGGCGTGAACGTCGACCCCGGACCGGCGTGCCCGCCGACCTCGCCGGCGATGACCCGGATCAGGCTCCCGCCGTCGGGCGTGGTCAGCAGGGCCGACTCGCGGCCGCGGATGTCCTGGTACTTCGGCGTGATCATCTTGGCCGCGCGGGGCAGATTGACCCACAGTTGCAGCCCGTGGAACAGGCCACCGCTGGTCACCAGGTGCTCCGGCGGCGCCTCGATGTGCAGGATGCCCTGGCCGG
Organism: Paractinoplanes bogorensis; assembly: GCF_018829635.1. Taxonomy (GTDB): domain Bacteria; phylum Actinomycetota; class Actinomycetes; order Mycobacteriales; family Micromonosporaceae; genus Actinoplanes; species Actinoplanes bogorensis. The sequence goes on along the minus strand of NZ_JAHKKG010000007.1, from coordinate 358,227 downwards.
CGGTCATCCACTGGGTGTCGCCGTTGGCGATCGTGCCGCCGCTGCCCAGCGAGTCCTGGTGGTCCATGATCCCGTCGATCATGTAGGTGACCGTCTCGAAACCGCGGTGCGGGTGCCACGGCGTGCCCTTGGGTTCACCCGGCGCGTAGTCGACCTCACCCATCTGGTCGAGGTGGATGAACGGGTCGAGTTCGTTGATCGGCACACCGGCGAAGGCCCGGCGGACCGGGAAGCCCTCGCCCTCGTAACCGCTCGGCGCGGTGGTGAGGCGGCGGACGGGCCGGAAGCTGGTCGAGGGGTCGAGCTGCGGCACCCGCGGCAGGACCAGAACGTCGTCGACGGTAATCGCGGGCATGGGTTACGCCTTCCTGACTTTGTCGAACACGCGGGCGATCACGGCGAGCTCGTCGGGATCGAGCCGATCGATGAAGCTGTCGCGAACGGTGATGAGGTGCAGCGGCGCGGCCGACTCGAGCGCGTGCAGGCCCTCGTCGGTGAGCACAGCCTCTTGGCCGCGCCCGTCTTCGGGACAGGGCTGCTTCCGGACGAGGCCGCGCTTGACCATGGAGCTGATCTGATAGGTGATCCGGCTCGGCGAGAACACCAGCTTCCCCGCCAGTTCCCCCATCCGGAGCCGATGTTCGGGCGCTTCGGACAGGGTGACGAGAACGTGGTAGTCATTCATGCTGAGACCGGTCTGCGCGCGCAGCTCGTCCTCGAGGTGGGTGTGCAGAGCCCACGAACTCTCGATGAAGGTGCGCCAGGTGAGCTGTTCGCTCTCCGTCAGCGGGTCGGCCATGGGAAGAGACTAACTCTTTCAAATCTGAAACAACAAGTGTCGCCGCTCACCACTAGGCTCTCCGCGTGGATCGGGACGTGTTCGCCGGACGTCTGCACGCGTCGGCCGAGGCGGCCTGGGCGTTCGCCCGGAAATTCGTGGCCGAGGAACTCCCGGCGCCGTTGCTGTTCCGGGTGCGGCTCAACCAGTCCTACGACGGCAATCCGCCGGAGCCGGGCGAGGTCCGGTTTCCGCAAGACAGCACACGCTTCCTGAGCAAGTGCGACGCCGCCACCGCGGTCGCCGAGCTGTGGCGCGACGGCCGGGTGCCCGAGTGGATCGACGTGGCAGTCGTCGACGAAACGGGCTCGGCCACCGTGATCGAGCTCGTGTGCTGCGGCCGCTTCACCGACGACAACTCCCGGCTCTATCACGCGCGGGAGGGGCGGCCGCCGTTCCACGTGGTCGGCCCGGCGCTGCCACCCCACCACGACGGCACCCCGTTCAGCATCCACCTGCGGGCCGAGTGCTGGGATCACGCCGACGCCCGGCATCTGGCCGCCGCCGCGGACGAGGTGTGGTCGCTCGCTCTGCGGGCCGAACTCCTGGCCGAGCTGCCCGCTCTACCGAATCTGGAGATCCTGACGATCCGCGGTCTGCCGTCGCGTCCGTGGGGGTTCGGCGCGCTGGGCGGCCTTGCGCCGAATCTGAGCCGCCTCGACCTCAGTGCCGAGGGCGCGCTGTTCCTCGACGGTGACATCGGTTTTCCCGTACGGGAAATGACCCTCACCGCCGCCGGGATCGGTGCCCGGGCCACACTGCCGACGGACCTCGACCGGCTCGCCCTGCATCTGCGGCGCGGCACCGACCACGAGGTGATCGCGCTGCTCGACGGCGTGCGGCGTCTGGGCTCGCTGAGTCTGCGGGGCACGCCCGTCACCGATGCCGTCCTCGCCGCGCTCGAGCGCTTCGACCTCAACCGGCTCGACCTCGTCGACACGCAGGTGAGTGGGGTGGCGCTGTCCCGATTCCGTGCCGATCACCCGGAGACCGAGCTGTATCCCCGCACCTTGGCGCCGTGACGGCTTCCGCTGCGGGCGAACGTTCCGGGACGGTGAGCGGCGGCCCGCGTGGGCACGATGAGGGGTATGGCACCTACGGCGGCGTATGACGAGATCGCGGACTGGTACGAGCACGACTTTCTGCCGGCGAGCCGGCCCGGTGATCCGATCGGGGTGCAGCGCCAACTGACCGAACTGCTGGGGGCCGGGAGCGGGACGGTCCTGGAGGTGGGCTGTGGCACCGGGGTGCACGCGGCGCAGCTTCGGGAACTCGGCTGGGCTCCACTCGGCGTGGATCTGTCGGCGGGCATGCTTGCGTACGGGAAAACGAAGTTGCCGGTGGCCCGGGGTGACGCGACGCGTCTGCCGGTGCGTGACGGTTCGGTGCCTGCGGTGGTGGCGATGCTGGTGCACACCGACATGCCGGACTATCCGGCCGTGCTGCGTGAGGTCTCCCGGGTGCTGCGGCCGGGCGGGGTGTTCGTGCATGTGGGGGTGCATCCGGCCTTCTGCGGCGGGTTCGCCGATCGCAGCGATCCCGCGGCCGTGGTGATCAGGCCGGGCTATCTGGACGGTCACTGGACCAAGGACTCGTGGACCACCGAGGGTGTGCGCAACCGGGTGGGTGCCACTCACTTTCCGTTGCCCGCACTACTGCAGGCGGTGCTGGATGCGGGCCTGACGCTGACCGGCTTCACCGAGGGTGGCGAACCGGTGCCGACCACCCTGTCATTCACAACGATCAAACCATGAACATCATCCCGGCCACGCCCAGCACGACCAGCAGCAGGACCGCGATGAGCAGGCCCTTCTCGGTGTTCTCGGTGACGTCGGTGGTGGTGATCGGCTCGCTGCTCATGGCGTGATTCCCTCCGGAACGGTGTCGACGTGCGCGCTTCCGGCTTGCGACTTAGATTCGAGGGCGTGCCTCAGCCGGACTGGTTCCTCACCACGGAGGAGCGGGGCAACCCGGCCTCCTCCATACCCACGTTCAGCGCCGGAAACGCCGCCGAACCTCTTATTCACGGCAAAACATATTTTGACCGTCTGGTAACGGAGGTGGAAAGCCTCCGCGAGGGTGACCACCTGTTCTTCACCGACTGGCGGGGTGACCCGGACGAGCGGATGCGCGACGAGGGCCCGACCATCGCCGAGCTGTTCAGTGCCGCGGCTCGGCGCGGTGTCGTCGTCAAGGGGCTGCTGTGGCGCTCCCACCTGGACAAACTCGCCTACAGCGAGGAGGAGAACCGCAACCTCAGCGAGGACATCCGCGCGGCCGGCGGTGAGGTGCTGCTCGACCAGCGGGTCCGTCGCGGGGGCTCGCACCACCAGAAGCTCGTCGTGCTGCGGCACCCGGACCGCCCCGAGCTCGACATCGCTTTCGCCGGCGGCATCGACCTGTGTCACAGCCGCCGCGACGACGAACGGCACCTCGGGGATCCGCAGGCGGTGCCGATGGCCAAGGCGTACGGGAAGAATCCGCCCTGGCACGACGTGCAGCTGGCGTTGCGCGGACCGGTGGTGGGGGTGCTCGACCTGACCTTCCGGGAACGGTGGAACGAGCCCGACGACCTCGACCAGCACGGCCCGATCTCGACGATCACCGACAAACTGCGGGGCGCCGACATGAGCGCCGACAAGCTGCCGCCGCAGCCGCCCGACCCGCCCGAGTGCGGGACGCTCACCATTCAGACGCTGCGTACGTATCCGGCGATGCGCCCGAAGTACGACTTCGCACCGGACGGCGAGCAGAGCATCGCCCGCGGATACACCAAGGCGATCAAACGGGCCCGGCGGTTCATCTACATCGAGGACCAGTATCTGTGGTCGGCCGAGGTGGCCCGGCTGTTCGCCGAAGCACTGCGGACCTACCCCGACCTGCACCTGATCGCGGTGGTGCCCCGGCACCCGGACGTCGACGGCGCGTTCGCTCTGCCGCCCAACCAGATCGGCCGGGAGAAGGCGATCGGCCTGTGCACGTCGGCCGCGCCCGACCGCGTGCACGTGTTCGACCTGGAGAACGAGGCCGGAACGCCGATCTACGTGCACGCCAAGGTCTGCGTGATCGACGACGTGTGGTGCAGCGTGGGCAGCGACAACTTCAACCGTCGGTCGTGGACGCACGACAGCGAGATCTCCAACGCGATCCTCGACGACACGCGCGACGGGCGGGCGCCGCTCGACCCGGCGGGACTGGGCGACGAGGCGCGGCGGTTCCCGCGCGAGTTGCGGCTGGCGCTGATGCGGGAACACGTGGACAGCGAGGACGTGCCGCTGGTCGATCCGGCGGACGCCGTACGGGAAATGACCTCGGCCGCCGATCGCCTGCAGAAATGGCACGACCGGGGACGCCAGGGTGATCGCCCGCCGGGCCGGTTGCGACGGCACTCGACCGAGCCACTGCCCTGGTATCAGCGGTGGTGGGCGGCCCCGGCCTATCGGCTGGCCTACGACCCGGACGGGCGGCGGTGGCGCGACCGGCTGGCTAACCGATGGTGAGCGTGGTCTCGCAGCCAGGCCAGAACGTCGTCCACTCACAGCTCCCAGGTGTGCGGCATCAGGATCGGGGCGGCCGGGTCGCCGCCCGCGGCCAGCGTGATGCGCCACGCCCCCATCGCCGGTCGCCCCAGGTCGAGCCAGCGGTCGAGCACCGCCCGGGCGTCGGCGGCATATTTGTCCGCCTGCGCGCCCCGGGCACTGATCCGCCCGTCGGGGGTGATGGTGGCGCCGCCGGTGCGCTCGTCGTCCAGCAGCACCAGGCAACTCTGCTCGTGACCGGGCACGGCGGCGTGGGTCGCCCGCCGATGCCAGACCCCGGCCGCGTACCAGAGATCGCGATAGGCGAGCGCGTCCAGGGGCGGATCAAAGACGATTTCCCCGTACGGGGTGAGCTCGCTGAACACGCCCGGCGGCGCGGGCGCGGGAAACGGGTGAGCCGCGGTCAACGGCCCGGCCGCGGTCATGAACCCGGCCGGGGTGACCACCCGGGCCGTGCCGTCGGTGGCGATCCGGAGCACGGGGTGGGTGCCGGCGTGCTCGACCGGCGCCACGATCGGCCGCGGCCAGTGCGGCGAGATCCCGGCGACGCCGACGGTCACGATCACGTGGTCGGCGTCGAGGCCGGGCCGGCCGGCATAACCGTCGGCCAGTTCCACCCGTACGTTGCCGACCTGCGCCCGGGCCAGCGCGGCGCGAGCCCGCTCGACCACGTCGGCCTGCACGTCGATGCTCACGACCCGCGCGCCGAGGTGGGACAGCAGGGCGGCGTTGTAGCCCGTCCCGGTGCCGATCTCGAGCACCGTCTGCCCCGGCCGCACGTCGAGCGTCTCGAGCATCAGCGCCATCAGCGACGGCTGGCTCGACGAGCTGACCGGCGTCCGGCCGTCGACCTTGGTGACCAGCACGTCGTCGCTGTAGACGATGTCGAGGAAGTCGGGGTCGGCCGGTTCGGCCCAGGTGCCGTCGCGCCGCTGGAAGCCCTCGGGCACGAACACCTCACGCGGCACCTCGGCGAAGGCCGTCGCGAGCCGCGGCGAGAGGACCATGCCCCCTTGCCGGATGCGCTCGAGGTAGCCCGCCCGCGGCCCGCTCACCTCCACACCATAGACGCGGCAACTCGGCGGCACCCGTTCCGCTATCAGCGCTAGCGGCCGGGCACCGATCGGGAGCGGTGAGGAGGTACGCCATGCGCCGATCGTTCGCACTGCTCGCCCTGGCCGGGGCGGCTGCCGTCGCCGTTCTGTCCGGGTGCTCGGGCCAGTCGGCGACGGCGGCGTCGCGGCCTGCGCCGGTCACCACTTCGGCGCCGTCGGCACCTGTCCTGGCCAACCGCGGCACGGACTGGCCTGCGGTTGTGGGCTCGATGGTGGCGTACGGGCAATGGCTGCTGACCACCGGCGACCCCGCCTCGGCCGGTGTCGTGACGCAGGCCGGTTGTGCCAGCGCCGACTCGCTCGACGGCGTGCTGAAGTCGCTCGCCGCCTCGGACGCCATGGTGCACACCAGCCCCGTCACGCTGACCGCGGTGACCGGGCCCGCCTCCCCCGGCGACCGGGCCACGGTGCGGGTCACGGCCACCCGGGCGGCCGAGGCGGTCGTCGTCAAGGGTCAGACCGGGCTCAGCACCTCGGCCAAGACGGTCTGGCTGGAGGACCGGCCCGAACTGTCCGCGACCTCCTTCACGATCACGCTCGCCCGCGGCGCGGACCACGGCTGGCGCTTCTGCTCGGTGACCGACCCGGTCGGCGACCCGGACAGCGAGGCCGTCACGCGCCTACTGTGACGGCTGTGACTTGGTCGACGAGCACGGACGCCGCAGAGTTTCTGGATGCGGCGGGCGCCTTTCTGCGGGCCGACCCGGTGGCCAACACGATGCTGCTCACCGAGGCCGCCTATCTGCGGGCCTACCCCGCCGACGACGACCGGCAGTTCGGCTGGTGGACGACGACATCGGGCGAGGTCACCGGCGCCCTGCTACGCGCCGCGCGCCACGCCCCGATCGTGAGCCGGCTCCCGGACGATGCCTGGGGATCTTTGCCGGATTTTTCCGAGGTAGGGATCGACGCTCGCGACCTCGATCGGGCCACCGCCACCTGGCCCACCCTGTCCGAGTTGTTTCGCGTGACCATCTGCCGCCCTCCGTCCGGCGAGGCGACCGGACCGGCCCGCCGCGCCGGCCCGGACGACCGTGACCTGCTGGTGGCGTGGTTCCACGATCTGATGGCGGCCCACCCGGGCGATCCGAGCGACCTGACCTACGTGGTCGACTTCCCGCTCACCTACGGCGGCCTCACCCTGACCGAGGTCGACGGCACCCCGGCCGCCATGGCCGGCCGCACCCCGGTGATCGCCGGCATGACCCGGGTGGGTGCCGCCTATGCCCCGGACGGCGACACCACGTCCGTGCTCGCCGCCGCGTACGCCGAGGCCGCCACCGTCGCGACGGACGTCCTCGTCCTCACCACCAAGCCCGCGCCCGGCCAGGAGCAGTGCGGGCAGCGGATCACGCTGAGGCGCTAGAAAGGGAGGATGGAGCAACCGGTCAATCTGCAAGCCGCCCTGGCCACCTTCGCCGAGGTCTACAGCCCGCGCATCGTCGCCCGCATGAACGACTACGACGTGCGGATCGCGCACGTCGCCGGGGAACACGTCTGGCACGTGCACGAGGACACCGATGAGTTCTTCCTGGTGCTCGACGGGCGGTTCGACATCGCCCTGCGTGACCGGGAGACCGTCACGCTCGGTCCGGGAGATGTCTTCGTCGTGCCCAAGGGGGTCGAGCACAAGCCGTCGTCGCCCGGCGGCTCGATTCTGATGTTCGAGCCGTCCGGAACACTCACGACCGGTGACCGGCACGAGGGGGAGATCCCGGCCCACGTGCACAGCACCACCGGCGTCAATTTGCCGGCGACACCCGCGCCGCCCACTCGAACGCCTCCGCCGCCGGAAGCACGCGGTTGAGCGTCACCTCGGGCCGCATCAGCGGATAGGTGCGGCCCAGGTTCCAGCTCCGCTCGTACGGCGGTGGGTCGAGCACCACCACCCGATGGTCGCCGAGCAGCGGGATGTCGGCCGGCCGGCCCTCGTTCCAGATGGTCTCGCCGGTCGCGTCGGCCAGATAGAACTGCCCGTGGATCGGCGTCGCCGGCGACAGCTCACCCTCGGTGGCCGCGGCGACCCAGGACGGGTCCGGGGGCGAACCCGGCAGATGTTTGCCGATCAGCGTCGCGGCCAGCAGCGTGTGCAGCTGGAAGTTGTCGCCCACGCCGCTGATGGTCAGCTCGTACGCCTGTTTCGCAGGCCGGTGCAACACCAGCAGTGGTTCGTCGTCGAGCACCTCGAGCAGGCCCAACAGCCAGGCCGCGTCTTCGGCGTGCGGGGTCATCAGGGCCGTCGCCGCGGTCAGCCGGTCGCGTTGCGGCAACGCCAGCCGGGCCCGTTTCTGCTGCAGCGGCAGGAGCAGGCTCGGGATCCAGTCCTTGATCGAGAACCAGGCCTGGACGATCTCGCCGGCTTCCTCGACACTGAGCTTCGCCGCCTGGGACACGCGCTCCCGGAGAGCCAGATATTCGTCGGCCGACCGGGGTGCGCCGGCCGGATCGCCCAGCTCCCCGAACCGGGCGGCCAGCTCGAGCCCGGTCGCCATCCGGCTCACCAGCACCGGGAGCACCGGCAGCGGGTCGGCGCCCTGCTCGATCAGCCCGGCCACCAGCGTCGCCAGCAGGCCGCCGTTGCCGAGCGCGACCTGTTCCAGCGCCGGGATCAGCGGGACCAGGCCGGCGCTCAGCTCGTCGCGGTCGGCGGCGGGCAGCCTGTCCACAATGGCGCGATAACTGCGGGTGGACGCCTTGGTGTCGAGCCGGAGCACGGCCTCGGCGAGTCCGGCGCAAAGATCAGGCAGGGCCATCGCCAGAGACTAGCTCAGCGAAACCAAGCCCTCGTGATCGTCGTACGGCAGATCGCCCCCGGCCACGGCCAGGATCCGGATGTCGGGCATGGTCAGCGCGCCCGAGATCGTGGTGGCCAGCGCGGTGTCGGCCGCGTCGCGCCCGGTCGCGATGCGCATCAGGCTCTGCCGCGGGGCGAGCCGGGTCGCGTCCCAGACCCGCCATTGTCCCTCGAGCGCGGTCTCGACGACCAGGTGGAAGTCCATCGGATCGAGCCCCGGGGCGTAGACGGCGGCGACCCGGGCCGGGATGTCGATCGCCCGGCACAGCGTGGCCACCAGATGTGCGTAGTCACGGCACACCCCGGCCCCGCCCAGCAGCGTGTCGATGGCGTCGGTGGTGGGTCCGCTGCTGCCCGGCGTGTACGCGAGATGTCCGTACACCCAGGAAGTGATCGCCCGGACGGCGGTCGTCGCGTCGCTCAGGCCGCCGAACTCCTTGCTCGCGAAGCCCCCGAGCCGATCGGACGGGCAATATCGGCTCGGCCGCAACGCCACGATCCGCTCGACCTCGGTCACGGCCGGCACTCCCGGATGAAGGCCCACCGACGCCTCGTAGCTGACCTCGACCCGTCCGGCCGGGGCCCGCAGCATCCGCTGGCCGTCGGGCAGCACGCTGACCTCGCCCGCGCTCACCGTCAGCTCGGACTTCTCCGGCGCGGCCACGCTGATCTGCAGGACGACCTCGGCCGGTTCGGTGACGTCGAAGCCGAGGAAGCAGGCGACCTGGGAGTAATTCACGTGAGCAAGGTATCGATCGCACGTTACGGTTTGCGACCGTGACGAGAACCGTGACGCTGGTGCTGATCAGCCCGGCCGGCGAGATCCTGGGCGAGACCGAGCCGTTCGAGGCCGCGGTGCCGTACTGGCAGGAGGTCTCCGGCTTCGGCCCCGGCCTCCAGGTGCTCCGGCTGCTGCACGCCGACCGTTCCGCGCCGCCCGGCGGCCACGTCACCTATCTGGCCGAGGTCACCGGTTCCGTCGAGAGATTCACGATCAAACCCGTTTCCCCGTACGCGTCGGAGCCCCACCCGGCCCGCGCCCCGTACGCGGAACTCGGGGGCCCGACCGCCTCCCTCGCATGGGCGGCCACCGTCGTCACCGGCGAGGCGGCGCAACAGCGTACGTGGAACCTCTCGGCCATCTGGCGGATCGACGGCCCGTCCGGTCCGGTCGCCTGGCTCAAGCAGGTGCCGCGGTTCTTCGCCCACGAGCCGTACGCGATCCGCATGGTCGCCGAGTTCGCCCCGTCCCTCGTCCCGCAACTGCTGGCCGAAGGCGACCACGGCCGCATGCTGCTGGCTCATGCCCCCGGAGCCGACCGCTACGGCGCCGGTGCCGAGATGTGCGCCTCGATCGCCGCCGCCTTCCACCCGATCCAGGCGCACTTCGCCGCCCACCAGGCACCCCTGGCGAAGATTCCCGACGCCCGCCTGCGGGTCGAACCGTTCGCCCGGGTCGCCGCGCCCTGCTACGACACGATTCCCGGCCTGGAAGCGCTGATCGGCGACCTGCCGGAGCGGCTCGCGGCCATCGCCGCCTGCGGCCTGCCCGACACCCTGGTGCACGGCGACCTGCACCCGGGCAACGTCCGCACCGACGACGCGGGCCGGCTGACCATCATGGACTGGGGCGACTGCACGTTCGGCCACCCGGCCATCGACATCCTGCGCCTGACCGACGGCCTGACCGCACCCGAGCGCGACGCCCTGCTGGACGCGTGGGCCGGCCGCTGGACGCAGACCGTGCCCGGCAGCGACCCGTTGCGGGCGGTGAACCTGATGCGCCCGATCTACGCGTTGCGCGGTGCCGTCATCTATTCGGCGTTCCTGGCCGGCATCGAGCCGTCCGAGTGGCCGTACCACGCCGCCGACGTGCCCGAACGGCTCACCGCCGCGGTGGCCTGCGGCTAATTTTCCGGTCCGGCCGGGCGAACAGGGAAGAGAAGTCCCTGCTTTCGACGGAGGCCGGCCATGCGAGTTTTCGCCGTGTCCGTGACGGTCGCGTTCCTGCTGGGCGGTTGTGCCGGGGCGCAGGACCGGCCCGCCGCCGGTCGCCCGGCCTCGGCGCTCGAGGAACTGCGGGCGGCCGAGTCGAGGTCCGGCGCCGACCCCTACCAGGTGAGCGCCACATACAAGGGCCGGACCATCAACATGACCGTCGACGACGCGAACCGGGCCATCGAGACATGGGCCAGCCATCCGGTCCCCAAAACGACCGCGAAGATGACTTTCCGCAAACTCGTCGTCGGCGACCAGAGCTGGTTCAAGGTGGAGCTGCCGGCCGGGGTCCTGCGCGTGATGGGACTGCCCGGCAAGTGGATGCGCATCGACCAGGCCACGAAGACAAGCGCCACCGTCAGCACGCCGCCGGTGTTCGCTACCGCCTCAGAGGTGACGACAGTGAACACGGGCACCTACACCGGCATGCTCGACCTGACCGGCCAGAAGATGCTGAGCGAGGCCGACATGACACGGCTCGGCGACAGCGCGAAGCGGGTCCCCTTCGAGGCCGTCACCCGCGACGGCCATCTCGCCTCGCTCACGATGAAGATTCCCGAACTGGGCGTCATGAAGATGTCCCTGTCCGGTTACGGCATCACGGCGGCGCTCGCCACTCCGGCCCCGGCCGCGCAGACCACGATGCCGGCCCGGGCACGCACCCTGCTGGCCGGAATGCTCTGACCTCTCGCCAGCGCATTTTCCGGCCTGGCCGCACAGCCCGCCGCGTAGCCCGCCCGCCGCATAGCCCACCCACCCTGGGGGCCACCGTCCCCGACGATTGTCCCTCGCTGAGCCGATCTTGACCTGAGCCCTGTGGACAACCCGGGATTGTGGACAACGGCGTCGTCTTCATTTTCCTGTCACAGGGCGGGACTAGGGTCGGGGCATGGTCGAGCTGGTGTTGCGTTCGCGGCGGGTGGTCACGGGTGACGGTGAGCGCGCGGCCTCCGTGGCCGTCGAGGGCGGGCGGATCGTGGCGATCGGCGGGCACGACGACGTGTTCGACACGGCGGTCGACACCGATCTGGGCGAGACCGCTCTGCTGCCCGGCCTCGTCGACACACATGTGCATGTGAACGAGCCGGGGCGTACGGAATGGGAAGGTTTTGCCTCGGCCACTCGCGCGGCCGCGGCCGGGGGCGTCACGGCGATCGTCGACATGCCGCTCAACAGCCTGCCGCCGACCGTCGACGTCGAGGCACTGCGGATCAAGCAGGCCGCCGCCGAGGGGCAGACGTTCGTCGACGTCGGGTTCTGGGGCGGGGCGATCCCGGGCAACGCCGACGCGCTTCCGGCGCTGCACGAGGCGGGCGTCTTCGGGTTCAAGGCCTTCCTGGCCGATTCGGGCGTGCCCGAGTTCCCGCCGGTGTCGGCGGGCGAGCTCCATGCCGCGCTGCACAAAGTCCCGGACGCCCAGTTTGTCGTCCATGCCGAAGACCCCGATCACCTGACCGATTTGTCGGGATCGGCGACTTACGCCCAGTTCCTCGCCTCACGCCCGGTCGAGGCCGAACACGCCGCTGTCGCCACCGCGATCGACGCGGCCCGGCGCACCGGAGGCCGGGTGCACATCCTGCACCTGTCGGCCGCCACCGCGCTTCCGCTCATCAGGAACGCCCAGCACGAGGGCCTGCGGGTCACGGCCGAGACCTGCCCGCACTACCTGACGCTCGACGCCGACCACATCCCCGAGGGCGCGACCGAGTTCAAGTGCTGCCCGCCCATCCGCGACGCCGCGAACGCCGACCGGCTCTGGTCCGCGCTGGCCGACGGCCTGATCGCCTGCGTCGTCAGCGACCACTCCCCCTGCACACCCGAGCTCAAGCGGCAGGACACGGGCGACTTCGCGGCGGCCTGGGGCGGCATCGCGTCGGTGCAACTGGGCCTGCCGGTGATCTGGACCTCGGCCCGATCCCGTGGCTATTCGCTGGCCGACGTGGTCGACTGGATGGCGCGCCGCCCGGCCGATCTGGTGGGGCTGCGCGGCAAGGGCCGGATCGAGGTGGGTGCCGACGCCGACCTGGTCGCGTTCGACCCCGACGACACCTTCGTGGTCGAGCCGGCCCGGCTGCACCACAAGAACCCCGTCACGCCGTACGCGGGAAGGAAGTTGACCGGTGTCGTCCGCACCACCTGGCTGCGCGGGCATGCGGTGACCGGCGACTCGGCGCGGGGGAGGTTTCTGACGCGGAAGGACGCTTGATGGAGGATTTCGCCACTCTGCCCGATCTGGCCTCACGTGCGCTCGGCGGCGGCGTCGTTCACGCCAACGACGAGTTCTTCGCGGCGGCCGACCACCTGGTGCTCCCGGCCGCGCCGGTGTTCACGCCGCGCAGCTTCGACCACAAGGGCCAGGTGTACGACGGGTGGGAGACCCGGCGCCGACGCGAACCCGGGTTCGACGTGGCGATCGTGCGGCTCGGTGCGCCCGGGGTGATCCGGGGCGTCGACATCGACACGGCCTTCTTCACCGGCAACTATCCGCCGCACGCGGCGATCGACGCGCTGACGGTCGAGGGCTATCCGGCACCGTCCGATCTCGTCGAGGCCGAGTGGGTCCCGCTCGTGCCGAAGTCCCCGCTGCAGGGCGACAGCCGCAACCTGTTCCCGGTCGACGACCAGCGGCGGTTCACCCACGTCCGGCTGACGATCATCCCCGACGGCGGCGTCGCCCGGCTGCGTGTGCACGGAACCGCCGTCCCCGACCCGCGTCTGCTGCCCGAGGTGTTCGACGTGGCCGCGCTGGCCCACGGGGCGCGGATCACCGAGTGCAGCAACATGTTCTACGGCCATCCGGAAAACATGCTGATGCCCGGCCTGGCCCAGCACATGGGCGACGGCTGGGAGACGTCCCGCCGCCGCGACGACGCCAACGACTGGGTGACGGTCGCGCTGGCCGCGCCGGCCGAGATCTCGCTGGTCGACCTGGACACCACGCATTTCAAGGGCAACTCGCCCGGTTCGGCGTCCGTTCGCGGCACCGCCGACGGCACCGAGTGGTTCGACATTCTGCCGCGCACGCCGCTGCGTCCCGACACCCCACACCGTTTCCCCGTACGCCCCGGGCGCGCCGCCACCCACGTCCGCCTCGACATCTTCCCGGACGGGGGGATGGCCCGGCTCCGCCTGCACGGGCGTCCGGTCGCCGGCTTCCTCGACGAGCAGTTCCGCCGTCACACCTGAGTGAACCGCCTGACCTACGAGGTGCTGCGGTAGGTTGCGGTCATGGCCTACGACGAGGTGCTGGCGCAACGCCTGCGCGACCGCCTCACCGATCCCGCCGTCACCGAGCGCAAGATGTTCGGCGGGCTGGCCTTCTTCACCAACGGCAACATGACGGTGGGCGTCTCACGCGACGAACTGATCGTGCGCCTGGGCGCCCCCGAGATCGCCGCCGCCCTGACCCGTCCGGGCGTCCGCCCGTTCGAGTCGGGCGGACGCGCGATGAAGGGCTGGATCCTGGTCGCCGGCGAACACCTGGACGATCCCGCCCTCGAGGGCTGGCTGGCCGCCGCCTACGACCACGTGAGCACCCTGCCCCCGAAGTAGCCGTCAGCGCGGTCGGACGCCGAAGCGCGGCCGTTCAGCCGCGTGCGGTCGCGGTGTGACGCTTCGCCAGGTCTCGATTCCTGATCACTCCGCGCCCGGACGGTCAGAGGAAGCCGAGCAACTCCTCCCGCGTGTAGGAAGCATCAGTCAGCGCCCCACAATTGAGCCCCCGCAACAGATACCCGGCCAGCGCCCGGGCAGTGGCCGGCTCATCGGCGATCCCGCTGTCGGCCCGCGCGACATACCGCTGCAGTCGAACCACAGCCGCGTCCCGCCCTTCGCGGAAGAACGCGTACGTAGCGGCGAACCGGGTCGGCAACTGCGCCGGATGCAGGTCCCACCCCTGATAGAAGCCGCGTTCCAGCGAACGCGCCACGAGCCGGTGATGAAGCGTCCACGCCTCTTGCACCTCGTGCCGGGTGCCGACCGGCAGCACGTTCGTCGACCCGTCGGACAACCGCACCCCGGTCTGCGCCGCCGCCACCTGCATCACCGACTTGGCGTAGTCGGCCGCCGGATGGTCCATCGCCTGATAGGCGGCGGCAACCCCGGCCGCGGCGCTGTAGTCGTACGTGCCGTAGTGCAGTCCCACGCACCGCCCGCCGGCCGCGGTGATCAGCCGGGCCACCGTCGCGGTGCCGTCGGCCGCGAGCACGGCGGCCGGCAACTCGATCTGGATCTCGAACCGCAGCGTCCCGCCGGCCAGCCCGTACGCGCTCTCCAGCTTCTCCAGCAGCGCGACGAACGCCGCGACCTGGTCGGTCCCGCTCACCTTGGGCAGGGTGATCAGAAACTTGTCGTCCTGATAGGAATCGAGGAACAGGTCGAGCGTCCGCAGCGATCGATGCCGGGTGGCCGCCTCGAGCGACTTCACGCGTACGCCCAAAAAGGGTGGAAGGGACCCCGCCCGCAGGATCGCCGCCGCCTTACGAACCGCCGCATCCTCCTGTTCGTTGTCGCGAACGCCGTAGCCGTCTTCGAAGTCGACGCGCAGATCCTCGATCGGCTCGGTCGCCAGCTTCTCGCGGACGCCCGGCACCGACCACGGGAAGTCGTGCTCGTCCATCACCCGCAGCGCCTCGGCCCCCCACTCGCGGAACCCGTCGAGCCGGTCGGCCGGGATGTAGACGGTGTGCACGGGCTGCCGGTCGGCCCGCTCGCCCGGATAACGCGCGGCCAGGAACGCGTCGTGCGCCGCGAGCCGTTCGTCGGCGTCGTCGTAGTCAGCGTCGGTGAGCCGCATCAGTCGATCGAGTCGTACGCGGCGGTGGTCAGGAAGTCGGCGAAGTCGTCGGCCAGCGCCACCCGCTCGAACAGCTTGCGCGCGTCGTCGAAGCGGCTCTGCGCCCACGCCTCGTCGCCGATCGCCTCGCGGATCTTGGCCAGCTCCTCGTCCTCGATGCGTCCCACGAGGTCGGCGGTGATCTCGGTGCCGTCGGGGAGGCGTACGGAATTGTGAATCCACTGCCAGATCTGCGACCGGGAGATCTCGGCCGTCGCCGCGTCTTCCATCAGGTTGTTGATCGCCACCGCGCCGTTGCCGCGCAGCCACGCCTCCAGGTACTGCAGGCCGACCGAGACGTCGTTGCGCAGGCCGTCCTCGGTCACCTGGCCCGGGGTCGCGGCCACGTTGAGCAGGTCGGCCGCCTCGACCGACACGTCGGGGCGCTGCTTGCCGAGCTGGTTGGGCCGGTCGCCGAGCACCCGGTCGAAGATCTCCACGCAGACCGGCACGAGGTCGGGGTGCGCGACCCAGGAACCGTCGAACCCGTCGCCGGCCTCGCGCTCCTTGTCCTCGCGCACCTTGGCCAGCGCCACCTCGTTGACCGCGGGATCACGCCGGCTCGGGATGAACGCCGCCATGCCGCCCATCGCGAACGCTCCGCGCCGGTGACAGGTCGAGACGAGCAGTTCCGTGTATGCCCGCATGAAGGGCGCGGTCATCGTGACGGAAGCCCGGTCGGGCAGCACCATCGACGGGTTGTCGCGGAAGTATTTGATGATGCTGAACAGGTAGTCCCACCGGCCGGCGTTGAGCCCCGAGATGTGCGGGCGCAACGCGTACAGGATCTCTTCCATCTCGAACGCGGCCGGGATGGTCTCGATCAGCACGGTGGCGCGGATGGTGCCGACCGGGATGCCGAGCGTCTCCTGCGCGTACGTGAAAACGTCGTTCCACAGCGCGGCTTCCTTGTGCGACTCCATCTTGGGCAGGTAGAAGTACGGGCCGCTGCCTCGATCGAGCAGTTCCTGAGCGTTATGGAAGAAGTAGAGCCCGAAGTCGACCAGCGCCCCCACGGCCGGCTCGCCGTCGACCGGCAGATGACGCTCGTCAAGGTGCCAGCCCCGCGGCCGCATCACGATCGTCGGGTAGGGGCCACCCTTCAGCTCGTACGTCTTCTGGGGTGTCTCCAACGTGACCGTGCGCCGGATCGCGTCGTAAAGATTCTGCTGGCCGTCGACGACGTTCGACCAGTGCGGGGTGTTCGCGTCCTCCAGGTCGGCCAGCCACACCTTGGCCCCGGAGTTGAGCGCGTTGATGGTCATCTTGCGCTCGGTCGGGCCGGTGATCTCGACGCGCCGGTCCCGCAGGTCGGCCGGGGCCGGCGGCGCGCTCCACTCGGCGGCGCGGATGTCGGCCGTCTCGGACAGGAAACCGAGCGACCCACCGGCGGCGATCTCGGCCCGGCGGGCGGCGCGGGCCCGCAGCAGCTCGTCGCGGCGCGGCCGGAATCGCCGGTTCAACTCGGCCACGAACGCCACGGCCTGCTCGGACAGGATCTCGGTCATGGGCGACGGCTCCCCTCGATGCGGCTTGCTCCCCTCAAACCGTAGTGGAGTCGGGGTGCCCCGCAACCGGCCTGTGGATAAACGGAACCGCCCACCTCGCGGTCCCTGCGAGATGGGCGGTCCCTGTTACGGGGTGCGGGCGCGGCCGGGGACGGTGGGCGCGCGCCCGCACCGGTTACCTGAATGAGAGTTGTTCAGGACGGGGGCGATCCGGGGCGACCACCTTGCGCTGGGTGCAGCTCGAGGTTGGTCCTGAACAACCCTCAGTGATTGCCGAAGGTGTCGCACTTCGCCTTCTGCACGAGGCAGTCCTTGACCCGGTGGCCGAGGGCCGCGTCCTCCCAGGCGGCGAAGACGTCGCCGTGCATCGAGCTGGCCTTGCCCGAGCTGAGCTCGAAGCCGGCGGCCGAACCCGACGTCGGGTAGCCGATGACGAAGGCGATCGAGGGGATGGCAACCGGGAACTTGCCGCTGCACTTGCCCTGGCCGTCGGCCGGGCCGGTGTGCGACTTGTGGTCGGGGCTGTCCAGGTGGATGCCGTCCCAGCAGTCCGGGAAGGTCAGGTGGAAGGTGATCTCGGCGGTCTTGGCGCACACCGGCCAGTTGCCGTCGGCGCTGCGACCGACCTCGCCACCGGCTCCGGCGCACCAGAACTGCCCGTTGGCACCCTTGGGCGTGTCGACCTGGCGCTTGGCGTCGCCGACGACCATCCGGAAGCCCTGCGGCAGCGGCATGGTCTTGGTCGGGTCGGGCAGGCGCGAGCCGTAGTAGACCGTGACGCCGTGCGGTTCGACCTTCTTGCCGTTCTCGTACAGGCTGGGGATCCAGTACGCCGAGTGGTCCTCGCCCGGCTTGCAGCTCGAACCGGTGTTCTTCAGCAGCGTGTCGGTCGTCGTGAAGGCGTCCGTGGCGTTGTTGCCGAGGAACGAGTGCATGTGCGAGCCGCCCGGCAGGCCCGGCAGCACGATCGGGTCGTCGGCCTTGTTGTGGCTGACGGTGCAGGACGCGTTGAACTCGGCCACCCGGACCGGGTTGCCGGTGATCGCCTTGGGCGTCATCGCGTTGAACTCGGCCAGCTGGGCCTTCCACTTGGCCTGGTCCATCACGACCCAGCCGGCACCCGTGGCGGGCGGCGTCGTCGGAGCCGTCGTCGGGGCGGTGGTCGGCGCGGCGGTCGGCGGCTTCGTGGTCGGCGCCGTCGTCGGGGGCGTGGTCGGCGTCGACGTGGTGCCGCCCAGCGTGAACCAGTTGATGTTCACGAAGTCCGACTTCTGCGCGCTCTTCATCACGGCGAACAGGTTCTGCTTGCCGGTCGGCGCCTTCACGGTGGCGCTCGTGGTGACCCACTTCTGCCAGCCGCCGGTCTTGGCCACCGGGATCGTGGTGAGCAGCGTGCCGGTCTGCGACCCGAGCCGCAGTTCGATCGAGCCGCCGGCCGTGTTGTCCGAGGCGATCCGGGCGGTGACCGTGCTGCCGATGGTCACGTTGTCGTAGCGCAGCCAGTCACCGTTGGCGAGCCAGCCGACGTTCTTGCCGCCGTCCTGGTCACCGGTGCCCTCGGTCTGCGCACCGGACTGGGCCGAGAAGGCCTCGGCCTGCAGCCGTCCGGGGACGTCGGTCTCGGCCGCGTTGGCGTTGGCGATGTAGATGCCACTGCCACCGAGGGCCACGGCGACGGCCGCGCCGAGGGCAACGCGGGTGACGCGACGTCGGGTGCGGGGATTGGGCGGGGCGACGTGGAGTGGGTCAGTCCGCATTTTAATGCTCTCTCGTCTCTGCCATGCTGGGCCGTATCGAGAGCGAGTATGCAGAGGTCAGAGCGTTCTTTCAACGCGTGGAGAAAGAATTAGGAATTGCATTTCCCAGCGCCCCAGGTAGCCGCGATATCGATTCCGAATAACATTTTTCCGCCGAGAAAGCCTTAAGTCTTCCTTAAATACCGGCCGCCACGATGTCACCGCGGAGAGTCAAACCCGTTTCCCGTACGCCGGCAGGCGCTCGCCGTCCCATACGCACGCACCTCCGCCGACCGTTCAACGTTCGCCGTCGAGCAGGCGTCGGTGGGCCCGGGCGGCCTCGCGGGCGAGCGTCTCGGCATCCGCGTGGCCGACCGTTCAACGTTCGCCGTCGAGCAGGCGCCGGTGGGCCCGGGCGGCCTCGCGGGCCAGCGTCTCGGCATCCGCGTGCACGAGTTCGGCCCGCTCGACCACCGGCCGGCCCCCGACCAGCGCCAGCTCGACCGGCGCGGCCGGCCCGAACACAAGTGCCGCGAGCCGATCGTCGATGCCCGCGTGACCGAGCCCGTCGAGCCGCCACACGACCAGGTCGGCCAGCTTGCCCACCTCGAGCGTCCCGATCTCGTCGTCCCGTCCCAGGCAACGCGCCCCGCCCATCGTGCCCAGCCGCAACGCCTCGCGCGCGTTGAGCGCCGTCGGCCCGCCCCGGATCCGCGCCGTGTAGAGCGCCTGCCGCAACTCCTCCCCCAGATGGCTCGCCTCCTGCGAGGCCGAGCCGTCGACCCCGAGCCCGACCGGCACCCGATGGTCGAGCAGCTCACGCACCCGGGCCGCGCCCGCGCCCAGCCGCGCGTTCGAGCTCGGGCAGTGCGCGACGCCGGTGCCGGTGGCGCCCAGCTTGGCGATCGCCGAGTCGTCGAGGTGCACGCCGTGAGCCAGCCACACGTCGTCCCCGAGCCAGCCCAGCCGTTCCGCGTATTCCGTCGGCGTGCAGCCGAACCGCTCCCGGCAGAAGTCTTCCTCGTCGTCGGTCTCGGCCAGATGTGTGTGCAGCCGGACGCCCTTGCGACGGGCCAGCTCGGCCGCCTCGCTCATGAGCCGCTCGGTGACCGAGAACGGCGAACACGGCGCGACCGCGATCCGCAGCATCGAGCCGGGCGACGGGTCGTGCCAGTCGTCGATCGCCTTCTCGGTGGCCGCGAGGGCCTCGTCGGTGCTCTCGACGACGTTGTCGGGCGGCAGGCCGCCGTCCTTGCGCCCGAGGTCCATCGAGCCGCGCGTCGGGTGGAACCGCAGCCCGATCCGCCGCGCTGCCTCGATCTCGGCCGCGAGCACATCGCCGCCCTCGCGCGGGAACACGTAGTGGTGGTCCATCGACGTCGTGCAGCCGGACAACGCCAGCCAGCCCAGCCCGGCCCCGGCCGCCGCACCGACCACGTCGGCGTCGAGCCGGCCCCAGATGGGGTAGAGCGTGGTGAGCCAGCCGAACAGCGTCTCGTCGACCGCCAGCCCCCGGGTCGCCCACTGGTAGAGGTGATGGTGGCTGTTGACCAGCCCCGGCGTCACCAGACACCCCGTCCCGTCGACCCGCCGCACTTCGCCGGCGCCGCCGGCCGCTCCCGCCGCGCCGCCGCCCAGGCCGTCCGGCCCGGTCTGCGGTGCCGGACCGGCTCCGACCGCGAGAATGCGGCCGTCGTCGCCGACCACCACGTGGCCGTCGGCGTGGTAGGTGTCGCCTGCGTCGACCGTGGCGACCGCGACGTTCTCGATGACGATCACGGATACCACTCCGTGATCGCGGGCGGCACGTCGTCGCGGGTCACCGTGCCCTCGATCAGGCCGTAGGGCCGGTCACCGGCGATGAAGACCTCGTTGTCGTTGGTGAGGTCGAACGGCGACAGGTCGACCAGGTAGTGATGCTTGTTGGGCAGCGCGAGCCGGATCTCGGCGATCTCGGACCGGTCGGTGAGCACCTGGCTGCCCATGGCGTAGAGCGTCTGCTGCAGCGAGAGACTGTGCGTCGACACGAACGCCTTCAGCAGCGCGTCGACCACCCCCGCGTACGACTTCGCCCAGTCCCCGTCGTCGTGCAGGTGCCGCCAGCGGGCGTCGACCGCGGTGGCCAGGATGCGGTCGGTCGTCTCGGGCAGCGTCGTGTACTGATCGCGCGGGAACCCGTGGAACTCGGAATTCGTGGAGTTCAGCAGCACCAGCCCCGAGATCCCGCTCACCACCTGACTCTGCTCGACCGTGACGGTGACCTCGACCGTGCGGGTGGAATCGCCCCTACGCTGGAACGAGTGCGGGCCCAGCTGCTCCCAGGCGTACGACTCGATGCCGACCCGGGCCGCCCGGATCTGCGTCTGGGTGTCGACGAAGTGGTGGGCCAGCCGCAGCGCGAACTCCTCGGGCTCGCCGACGCCGTGCTCCTTCGCGAAGGCGTACACCGTGTTCTTCATGGTGTCGGTCGGCAGCACGCCCGAGTTGTCGCCGGTCAGGTGGGTCGCGGCCAGGTCGCCCGAGAGCGCCACGCTGACGTTGAAGTCGGCCAGCGTGTGGGTCTCGCCCTCGCGGCTGACGCGGACCAGCCGCGTCTCGGCCTTGCCGTAGCGGTTTTCTCCGAGCACGATCGCCACGCGCGTTCAGCTCCCTCGGTAGGTCGTGTATCCGTAACGGCTCAGCAGCAGCGGCACGTGGTAGTGCCGCTCGGGGTCGCGGACGTGGAAGGCGACCGTGATCTCCGGGAAGAAGCAGTCGTCACCGAGGTAGGGCTCGACGTAGAAGGACAGCCGGTAGCCGCCCGCCTGCCAGTCGTGCATCGGCACCCGGTAGCGCAGCCGGCCGTCGTCGTCCGTGCGCCCCTCGGCGATCGTCCCCCACCCCTCGGAGTCGCGTCGCTCCAATCGCACATAAACATCACGGGCCGGCTCGCCGCTCATCGTGTCGAGGATGTGCGTCGAGATCTTGGCGTGGAACTCCGGGGCCGTGCCGTCGTCAGAGGGCATCGAGCACCCGTTCCAGTCGCAGCAGCGCGATCCGGCGCAGCTGATCGGTGACCACACCGCGCTCGGTGGCCTCGTCGTTGGTGATCCGCTGACGGGCGGCGGCGAGGATCTCCTCCTGCGTGCGCCCGCTCGCGAAGATCAGAAAGACATGACCGAACCTTTCCTCGTACGCCCGGTTCGCCTCGATCAACGCAGCCTTGGTCACCTCGTCGGCGCTCCGGGCCGCGGCCGACTGCTCACGCCGTGACCAGGCGGCCTCCTTCGACTCGCCGGCCGCACGCTCGCCGATGCGCGGGTGCGCGGACAGGCCGGCCAGCACGTCGGCCCAGCTCAGCTCACGCGCGGCGGCGTCGGCCGCGGCCAGCACGTCGGCCCGGCCCCCGTACGGCCGCTTGGCGATGATCGCGGCACCCCACGCGGGCGCGGCGAGGCAGGCGAGGAGATCGTCCTCGAGACGGGCGGCGGGCAGCGAGTTGAACACCTCGACCGCGTCCATCAGCACCCCTTCCTGTGTCGATCAGTCAAGCAGGCCCGCACGGGACCCGTGAGTCTTTGCGCCGGGATTTAACACACCGCACACGTCGAGTCATGCGGCATGTCCGGTTTCCCGGCCATCTCGGCGAGGGACACCCTGCCACGCCGCACCGACATTTTCCCGGCGCCTGTGGATAACCAGAGTTGTCCACAGGCGCCGGGAGAACTGTCGGACCCGTCGGTCAGGATGGTCGCGTGCTCATCGCCGACGACGCCCTGCCCGACCTTCCGATCCGCCCGGTCCTGCCGCGGGTCCGCGAGGTGCTGTCCGGCGGCGGCTCGGCGGTGCTGGTGGCGCCACCCGGCACCGGCAAGACGACCCTGGTGCCGCTCGCCCTGCCCGGCCGGGTGGTCGTGGCCGAGCCCCGCCGCCTGGCCGCCCGGGCCGCCGCCCGCCGCATGGCCGCGCTGCTCGGCGAACGCGTCGGCGGCCAGGTCGGCTACACGGTCCGCGGCGATCGCCAGGTCTCCCGCCAGACCCGGGTCGAGGTGGTGACGACCGGCGTCCTCGTTCGTCGTCTTCAGCGCGACCCCGAGCTGGCCGGCACGTCCGTGGTCGTGCTCGACGAGTGCCACGAGCGCCACCTCGACACCGACCTCGCCCTGGCGTTCCTGATCGAGGTGCGCGCCGCCCTGCGTGACGACCTGAGCCTGCTCGCCACCTCGGCCACGGCCGACGCGGGCCGGCTGGCCGAGGTGCTCGGCGCGGCGCCGGTGGTCGCGGCGTCGGCCCGGCAGTTCCCGGTGGCCGAGCATTGGGCCCCTCCGACCGGCCCCATCTCGCCGCCGCTGGGTCTGCGGGTCGACCCCCGCCTGCTCGACCACGTGGCCGCCACGACCCGGCGCGCACTGTCCGAGGGCGACGGCGACGTGCTGGTCTTCCTCCCCGGCGCACGAGAGATCGACGCCGTGGCCGGTCGGCTCGTCGGCGTCGACGCCGACGTGATCCCCCTGCACGGCCGCCAGCCCGGCGCGGTGCAGGATGCGGCGCTGCGCCCCGGTCCCCGGCGCCGCGTGGTGCTGGCGACGGCGGTGGCCGAGAGCAGCCTGACCGTCCCGGGCGTACGCGCGGTGGTCGACGCCGGGCTCAGCCGGGTCCCCCGCATGGACCATGCCCGTGGCCTGGGCGCCCTGGCCACCGTGCCGGTCTCCCGCGCCGCCGCCGTGCAGCGAGCGGGCCGTGCCGGGCGCGAGGCTCCTGGCCGGGTCTACCGCTGCTGGTCCCCCGCCCAGCACGACCGCCTCCCGGCCCAGCCCGAGTCCGAGATCTCCGCCGCCGACCTGACCGGCTTCGCCCTCGACCTCGCCCTGTGGGGCCACCCCGACGGCACCGGCCTTTCCCTGCCCGACCAGCCCCCACCCGGCGCCCTGCAGTCGGCCGTCTCCACGCTGCACGACTTGGGCGCCGTCGACGCCGAGGGCCGGATCACCGCCCGCGGCCGCGCCCTGGCCGACGCCGGCCTGCATCCCCGGCTGGCCCGGGCCTTGCTCGACGGCGCTCCCCTGGTCGGCGCCCGCCGGGCGGCCGAGATCGTGGCCCTCCTCGACGACGACCGCGCCGCCACCGACGACCTGACCGCCGCGTGGCGCCGAGCCCGCGGCAGCAAAGACCCGTCCTGGCGCACCGAGGTGGGCCGCCTGACCGCCGCACTGCACCGAAACCCAGCCGACGAAACAGTCCCCGACGTCACCGACGCCGCCGCCGCCGTCTCCAACCCCGACCCAGCCCCGGAGCCGACGACGAGCGGCGATCCCACACCAGGCACGCCACCCGAAGAACGGCCGCTGACGTCCGGGGACAGCCGGGCCGACATGCGGCCGGACGACTCAGCGGCCACACGCAGCCAGACCGGCGCGCGGCTGGCCCAGCCCGCGGACGGGCGCGGCCAGACCGCTGGGCAGACCGACGAGCGGGCAGCCGGACGCGGCCAGACCAGCCCGCAGTCCAACGAGCAGGCAACCGGGCGCGGTCGGGGCGGCGGGCTGCCGGATGATCTGGCGGCGGGGCTGGTCGTGGGGCTGGCCTATCCGGAGCGGGTGGCCCGGGTGCGGGTGGCCGGTGGCCGCGACTATCTGATGGCGGGCGGGACAGCGGCCGAGCTGGGAGCGGGCAGCGGGCTGGCCGGGGTGGAGTGGCTGGCCATCTCCTCGGCGGATCGGGCGGCGGGAGCTCGGACGGCGCGGGTCCGGGCGGCGGTGCCGCTCGACGAGGCGACCGCGATCGAGGCGGCGGGCACGCTGCTCGCCGACGCCACCGAGATCGGCTGGGTGGACGGGGATGTCGTGGCGCGCACGGTTCGGCGGCTCGGGGCGATCACGTTGGTCGAGCGGCGGATCACCGACCCCGATCGCGGTCTGGTGCGGAGTGCGCTGCTCGACGGGCTGCGTCGCGAGGGGCTGAGCCTGTTGAGCTGGTCGCGCGGAGCGATCGAGCTGCGGGAACGGCTGGCCTTCGCGCATGCCGCGCTGGGCGAGCCGTGGCCCGACGTGTCCGACGCGGCGCTGCTCGACCGCGCCGACGACTGGCTCGAGCTGGGCAACGCTCGCCGTCGCGCCGACCTGAGCCGGGTCGACGTCGCATCGGGCCTGCGCCGCCTGCTGCCGTGGTCGGTGGCCGGCCGTCTCGACGAGGTGGCGCCCGAACGGCTGCCGGTACCGAGCGGTTCGAAGGTCCGGGTCGACTACGCCGACGCCGAGTCGCCGGTGCTGGCCGTGAAAGTGCAGGAGGCGTTCGGCTGGCGCGACGCCCCGAGGCTGGCCGACGGTCGCGTTCCCGTCCTGCTGCACCTGCTCTCCCCGGCCGGTCGCCCGGTCGCCGTCACGCGTGATCTGGCCTCGTTCTGGCAACAGGGCTATCCCCAGGTGCGAGCCGAGCTGCGCGGCCGCTACCCACGTCACCCCTGGCCCGAAGACCCGACCACCGCCGAGCCCACCCGCCGCACCAACCCACGCTCCCGATGACCCGTCCGCGATCCCGGGGACGGGCCCCGAGGCGGTCCCGGGTCCGGGCCCCGAGGCGATCAACCGACCATCCGCAGAACCATGCCCAGACCGTGCACCGGGCCATCCGTACGGGGAAGGATCAACGTTCGAATCTTCAACGGGGTGCCGCCGACGTCGTCTCGGGGGCTGTCCCCGACCATCAGGGTGCGGTGACCCGCGACGCCGAGCAGTTCGAGCGTGTGGGCATAGACGGCCGGGTCCGGCTTGACCAGGCCGACCTCGAACGACAGCACCACGCCGTCGAGCAGAGCACCCAGCCCGGTCCGATCGAGGTGCGGACGGATGTCGATCCCGATGTTGGACAGCACCACGATCCGGATGCCACGCGACTTCAGTTCCCGCAGGACGGGCACGGCGTCGTCGAAGGGTGCCCACTGATCCGGCATCACCGCGTACAACGCGGCGATCAGGTCGGGTTTGACGCCGGGGCACAGGGCGACGGTCCGGCTGAAGACCTCCCGGTGCCGATCCTGACTGAGGTCGCGCTCGCTACGGGGATCGATGGTGTGGGCGTGCTGCCAGATCTGGTCCAGGTGCGCGCGCAGGGCGATGAGCCGCTCCGGGCTGAGATCCGGCCGGCCGGCGTCGGACTCAGTCAGATGACGCAGAGCGTCGTCGATCCAGCGACCGGCGTCGCCACCCCCGACCAGCGTGGCGTGGAAGTCGAAGATGACTCCCTCGATCGGTTCGGGCATTCCGTTGGTCAGCATGCCGAACCCTATCCGCCCACCCGGGACGCCGGGCAGCGCTCGACAAGGAGGTCGGAATGAGCTACGTGGTCGAGGTGGAGCGCCGGTTCCGGGCCGTGCAGGGGCTGGCGTCGCCGGTGCGGGCTCAGCGTGGGCTGTCGCTGCTGAAGAAGTCCGGGAACGGTGTCGAGGTCGTCGTGCGGGTGGGTGTCGCGTTCGAGGACGAGCAGCTCACCGAGCGCGGCTGGTTCTTCGACACCGACGCGGCGGCCGTCGAGCTCGCGGAGTGTTGTGCGGAGCTCGAGCGTCGTCCGTGGACCGAGGTGTTCGAGTTCCGGCCGACGTTCGAGCTGGTCGCCCGGCATCTGTACGGGCGCCTCGTGGAGCGGCTTCCCCAGGTCGCCTACGTCGAGATCACCGACATCGACTTCGGCGTCACCACGCGATACCGCGCCGGCTGAGACCCGCGACGCTCCCAGCCCAGCCCGCCGCCACGCAGTCGAGCCAGACGACGGCCTTAGGAGGCCAGGTGGGCGGCCGAGGACGGTGGGCGGTGCTGGGCCGGAATGACGGGCCTCTGCAAGCGGTGCAAGGGCCCGGGCTGCCCGAACAGATAGCCCTGCCCCAGCGGACACCCCACCGTGGCCAGGGCGTGGGCCCGCGACGGCGTCTCGATGCCCTCGGCCACCACCACGATGTCGAGGTCGGTGCAGATGGCCAGCACCGACCGGCACAGGGCCTCGACCCGGTCGGGGGCGATGTCGACGTCGGTCAGGGTGGCGTCCAGCTTCACGATGTCGACCGGCAGGGAGTGCAGCTGGGCCAGCGCGTTGAAGCCGCTCCCGAAGTCGTCCAGGGCGATCCGCACGCCGTGGGCTCGTAGGCGGGTCGCCACGTCGGCGGCCAGGGCCAGGTCTTTGATCCGGCTGGTCTCGGTGATCTCGAGGACCAGGCGGGACGGGGGCAGGCCGGTGCGGGCCAGGGCCCCGGCCACCGATTCCTCCAGTCCGGCCTGGCCCAGGCGGACCGCGGAGACGTTCACGTGCATGTCGATCGGACGGCCGTAGAGCATCGCCAGGGCCGCCGCGTCGGTGCAGGCCTGGTCGAGCACGAAGTCGTCGATCGCCGCGACCAGGCCGGTGCGTTCGGCGACCGACACGAACACGTCGGGGTGCACCGGGCCCGCCACCGGCGACGTCCAGCGGGCCAGGGCCTCGACCGCGACCGTGGCGCCGTCGGTGAAGCGGACGATCGGCTGGTAGAAGACCTCGAAGCCGGCCGCCTCGGGCCGGCCCGAGGCGAGGGCCTGGGCCAGCAGGTGGGGCAGGTCGGCGTGGGGTCCACCGTCGCCCCGGCCGGTGTAGCGGGCCATCGCGCCCTTGCCGCGCCGCTTGCTCGAATACATCGCGGCGTCGGCCCGGCGCAGCAGCGCGTCGGCGGTCAGGGTCTCGCCGGGTTCGGAGACGACCAAGCCGATGCTGGCGCCGACCCCGACGGTGTGGCCGTCGATCTCGAACGGTTCGCGCAGCGCGGCCAGGATGCGGTGACCCGCCGGTTCGGCGTCGGCCGGGGTGTGGTCGAGCAGCACCGCGAACTCGTCGCCGCCGAGCCGGGCGACCAGGTCGTCGGGGGACACGCAGCCTTGCATCCGGTCGCCGATCGCGCGCAGCACCCGGTCGCCCATGGCGTGGCCGAAGCTGTCGTTGATCAGCTTGAAGTCGTCGAGGTCGGCGAAGAGGACCGCCACCGGGCGGGTGCCGAGGGCCGCGGTGAGACGTTCGCGGAACAGGGCGCGGTTGGCCAGCCCGGTCAGCGGGTCGTGGTATGCCTGATGGTGCAGCCGCCGCTGCCCCTCCGACACCCGGTCGAGAAGCACCGTGTTGTCGACGATGGTGAACATCTGCCGGGCCACGACCAGGCCCAGACCCAACCAGCCGAGGTAGGCCTCGAACGGCGTGAGCGGGTTACCCGCCCCCGTGTTGATCGCGATCATGACGCCGGTCGCGGTCACCGGCACGTACGGGAGAAGCAGGTGGAGCCACTCGCGGTCACCGGCGTCGGGCGCAGCCTCCAGGGTCGACGGGGACGGCGCGGAGAGCGCCGCGATCGCGAGCAGCGCCGGGCCGAGCAGGTGCCCGGCGGTCTCCCAGGGTGGCAGCGGCCCGTCGGCCAGGTGGATCAGCCGGAAGGTGTCGGTGACCCCGAACGCGACCACGGCCAGGCCGCCGAGCGCCAGCGGTTTGCGGGCGGCCCGGGAGTCGGGCCGGGTGAGCAGCAGGAGCACCGCCATGGTGGCGAGCACGAGGTCGGCGATCGGGTAGGCCGCGGCGGCCACGATGAGCGAGGTGGGCTGGCCGTCCCACCGGAACCAGTCGCGCGGGACCACCGTGTAGGTCAGGGCGAGCAGCGAGCCCGCGATCAGCACGCTGTCGATGATCAGGGCGATCTGGTCGCGGCGGGCCGAGGTGGGCACCGGCCGGGGCCGGGTGAACGGGGCGACCAGCAGGACCGCCAGCAGGGACGCGGGCAGGATGAAGAACCCGATGTCGGACATCATGGTGATGGTCCGGTCGGGCACGATGAGATCCTGGATCACCCACCACAGCCGGTTGAGCGCCCAGCCGGCCAGGCCGATGCCGGCGAAGATCCGCCAGCGACGTTGCAGGCCGGTCCGGCGGCGGGCCGCCGCGAAGCAGACCGAGGCCGCGACCGCGCCCACGATCAGTTGCGCGGCGTCCGCGTAGAGACGCCACCACGACGGCCCGGCGAACACGCCGAGCACCGTCACCCCTGCGACGATCGCCAGCGTGACCAGGAGTCGCGCTGTCATCATCACCACCAAAAGAGCTGAGCGGCTGTAACCTACCGCAGCCACGGGCGAGACGTAGAGTGCTCAGTCCCCGGCTGTCAGATCGGCGACAATCACCGTGACGTTGTCGGGGCCGCCGCCGCGCAGGGCGAGGTCGATGAGCCGCTCGCAGCACGACTTGGGGTCGTCGGCCGAGAGCATCTCCTGCTCGATGGTCTCGTTGGTGACCACGGCGGTGAGGCCGTCGCTGCACAGCAGCCACCGGTCGCCCGGCTCGGGCTCGACGATCACGTAGGCCGGGCTGACCGGCTCGCCCTGCAGCACGCGGGTGACCACCGAGCGGCGCGGGTGCCCGGCGACCTCTTCGGGCTTGATCAGGCCCTGGTCGACGAGCATCTGGACGTACGTGTCGTCTTTGGTCAGCTGGTTGAGCCGGCCGTCGCGCAGCAGGTAGGCCCGGGAGTCGCCGACGTGGGCCATGGCGGCCCGGCTGCCCGAGAAGATGACCGCGGTGAGCGTCGTGCCCATGCCCTGCAGAGCGTTGTCGGCCTCGACCTGTTCGGCGATCCGGCCGTTGGCGTTCTCGAGCGCCTTGTGCAGGGCGTCCATCTGCTGGTCGTTCTCGATCGGCACGTCGAGCGGCGTCATCGCCTCGATGGCGACGCGGCTGGCGAGGTCACCGGCGGCCGCTCCACCCATGCCGTCGGCGACGACGAGGAGGCGGTCACCGGCGTAGTAACAGTCCTCGTTGTTGCTCCGGACATGTCCTTGATCGGTGCCGGCGGCCCACCGCAGGTGCAAGGTCATGGCGTGCAGCTTCCCAGATCATCGCAACCCTGTCTGCACGCGGTCGGCGGCGCGCCGTCGGCAGTCCGGGTTTAGTTCGTCTTTTGGGTGGTCGCAGGGTTGGCGGGCGGGGTGGTCGGAGAGGGACTGGGGCGGGGATTCATGGGCCGGCCGAGGCACCGGGGATCGACCTCGGTCACCGGGCGGGTCGGCGCGATCCACGAGAGTACCGATTCGGACAACGCCCAGCCACGGACCTCGACCACGCTTTCCGGCGGCCGTACGGGCTCGGGGCAGAGCGTCTTGGAACGTACTTGGTCGTTGGGGAGGAACGTTACCTGTCCCCCGCTGCGCAACACAGTCGTCGACGTGTCATCCACGCTGATCAACTGCCCGCGTACCACCTTCACGGCGCCGTCTTCCGGCCCGACCTCGACGGCGCTGTTCGGCAGCACCGGCGCCCGCAGGAAGACCACGCCGATGACCAGCGGCGCGACCAGCGCGGCGGCGACGGCCGGCCAGTGCGTGACGAGCCGCGCCGCCCACCCCGGCACACCACCCGTGAGCAGCGGCCCGAGCAGCGGCGGCACGCCCAGCATCAGGGCCGTCGAGGTCTCGCCGGTGCGCAGCGCCTCGACGATGCCGGGCCATACGAAGATCAGCACGATCGCGCCGACCAGGATCGGGACGCCGAGCTGGATCCACACCATGAGCCAGCGCTCGCCGCCGCGGAACCGTTGCGCCGCGGTCAGCCCGAGGATCGCCACGACCAGCATGGCCAGGGTCGGCAGCAGGCGGAGCTGCCAGGTGAAGCCGGCCAGCATCGCGGCCAGCAGCACGACCCAGTCCGGCATCCGCAGCGCGGTCACCGCGAGCAGCGAGCGGCCCGCGTCGTCCGGGGTGCTGACCAGCAGGATGCCGCCGAGCAGTCGGAGCACCAGGATCACGGCCGGGATGGTCCAGATCAGCGTGATGAAGAGCGCGCTGATCATGCCGAGCGGCGAGATGTACTGCACCAGCAGCAGCATCGTGGGCAGGTCTTGGCGGCTGAGGTACCAGAGTCGCAGCACGAGTAGCACCAGCGGGAACGCCGGCAGCACGGTGAGCAGCCAGTTGAGCTGGGCCCGGCGCCGGCGGGGCACGATCGGGGCGCCCTTGGTGAAGACGTCGCTCATCGGAACACGTCTTCCCAGGGCAGTTCCCGTACGTCCGGACGGGTCGGCCGCGGTTGCTGGGCGATCGCGATCGGCGTCTTGCCGTTCAGTTTCGTCTCGGACTGCAGGTTCCGCTGGTACGCCTTCTCCCAGCGGTCGTCCGCAGGGTCGTAGTACGAGCGGTAGAGCGTCAGGTCGACGAGTTTCTTCAGCGCCTCGTTCTCGCCGACGTTCACCCCGTACGACTCGGTCTCGTCGAGCCCGAGGTCCCAGTGGTCGAACTCCTTGGGTGACTGCGCCTTGAACCCGGCCAGGATCGCCGCGTCGGTCGAGACCGCTTTCACCGTGCCGGCCCGCAGGTCGGCGATGCACTCACGCATCCGGTTGCGGCTGATCACATCGGCACCGGCCCGCTCGAGCGCGCTGGCGCTGGTGGCCGTGGAGAGCGAGCAGACCCGCTCGCCCTTGAGATCGCGCAGCGTCGAGATCGGCTTGTGCTTGCCCGTGAGGGTGAGCACCGACTGCTCGGTGAAGAGGTATGGCTCCGAGAACGTGACGTCCTTGCGGGCCTCCCGGTCGGCCGTGATGCTGTAGCTGGCGATCACCATCTTGACCGGCACCCGGTTGCCCTTGAGGTCGACCGCCTGCATGCGGGCGCGGTCCTCGCTCTCCATCCCGTAGAACCGCACGTCGTCCCGGCGGAAGCCCAGATCTTCGGCGACCATGTACGCGATGTCGATGTCGAAGCCGCTCCACACCCCGTTCTCGTCGCGGATCGCCGTGCCCGGCTGGTCGTCCTTGACCCCGATCGGCAGCACGGTCCAGGTGTCCACGCCGGCCTGGGCGCGCAGCTCGGCGACCGACGGCGGCCCGCTGCCGAAGACCCGGACCAGGGCCAGCCCGAGCGTGAGCACCAGCGCCAGCCCGAGCGCGGCGAGCCGGAACATGGCCAGGTTGAACCGCGGTGGCGGATCGATCAGCGGTTCCGGCTCGGGCGGGGGCAGCCGCCGGTCGAACGCCTCCCGCTCGGCGACGTCCTGCACCGCGATGTCTTCGGCCGTGCCCTCCGGCCCCGCGGGCGTACGCCGCCGCAGCGGCCAGGCGAACCGGCCCGACGTCCCGTTGCGCCCGCTGCCCATGTCGGACATTGCCCCACCCCCCAGTCGTGGCGGGCCAATAGTGCCCCACGAATGTCACAGGGTGAGTTCGGGCCTACCCCCGGAAGGCGACAACGACGGCGGACTCCCCCGGAAGCTCGACCCGGTCACGCTGCAGCACCACGCCCGGCTCGGTGGCCAGCAACACCTTCGAGGGGGTGTCTCGCAGAGACACCGTCTGGGGAGTTGACGCCAGGTTCACCGCCACCGCCGTGCGGCCGCGGCGCATCACCAGGTGCTGGTCGCCGTGCCAGACCTGCACCTGGTCGAGCCACGGGTCGGTCAGTTCGGGCCGGGCCCGGCGCAGCGCGATGAGTCGCTTGTAGAGGTCGAGGATCTCGCTGTGCCCGGGCTTGGCGAGCTCGTTCCAGTCGAGCTTGGAGCGCCGGAACGTCTCCGGGTCCTGCGGGTCGGGCACCTCGGCCTCGGCCCAGCCGTGCGCGGCGAACTCGCGGCGCCGCCCGTTCTGCACGGCGGCGGCCAGCTCGGGCTCGGGGTGGCTGGTGAAGAACTGCCAGGGGCTGCTGGCCGCCCACTCCTCGCCCATGAACAGCATCGGCGTGAAGGGCGAGGTCAGCAGCAGCGTGGCGCCCACCTTGAGCCGGCCCGGCGAGAGCGTGGCCGAGATCCGGTCGCCGATCGCCCGGTTGCCGATCTGGTCGTGGTCCTGCAGGAAGGCGACAAAGCGGTGTCCCGGCGTACGGGTCCGGTCGACCGGCCGCCCGTGCCGCCGCCCTCGGAAGCTGGAGTAGGTGCCGGCGTGGAAGAAGGCGCCGGTCAGCACGGTCTCGAGGGACTCCAGCGAGCCGAAGTCGCTGTAGTAGCCCTGCCGCTCACCGGTCAGCAGCGCGTGCAGCACGTGGTGGACGTCGTCGTCCCACTGCGCGTTGAGGCCGTAGCCACCGGCCTCGCGCGGCGTGATCAGCCTGGGGTCGTTCAGGTCGGACTCGGCGATCAGCGACAGCGGCCGCCCGACGTGGGCCGAGAGCGACTCGACCTCGACCGCCATCTGCTCGAGCAGGTGGATCGCGGAGTGGTCGGCCAGCGCGTGCACGGCGTCCAGCCGCAGGCCGTCGATGTGGTAGTCGCGCAGCCACATCAGCACCGAGTCGACGATGTAGCGGCGGACCTCGTCGGCGCCCGGGCCGTCGAGGTTGACCGACGATCCCCACGGGTTCGAGCCGGCCTGGCTCAGATAGGGGGCGAACATCGGGGCGTACGCGCCGGAAGGTCCGAAATGGTTGTAGACCACGTCGAGCACCACGCCCAGACCGCGGGCGTGAGCGGCGTCGACGAAGCGCTTGAGGCCATCAGGGCCCCCGTACGCCTCGTGCGGCGCGTACCAGCACACGCCGTCGTAACCCCAGTTGTACTCGCCGTTGAACGAGTTGACCGGCAGCAGCTCGACCAGGTCGATGCCGAGGTCGACGAGGTGGTCGAGGCGCTCGATGGCCGCGTCGAACGTGCCCGCGGGCGTGAACGTGCCGACGTGCATCTCGTAGAGCACCGAGCCGGGCAGCTGACGGCCGGTCCACGACTGGTCGGTCCACGCGTACGCGCTGTGGTCGTAGACGCGGCTCGGCCCGTGCACCCCCTCGGGCTGCCAGGGCGACCGGGGGTCGGGCCGTTTCTCGCCCTCGAGGACGAACGCGTAGTCGGCGCCGGGTTCGGCGGACGGCACGTCGGCCCGCCACCACCCGTCAGCGCCGCGTTCCATCTCGCGCTCCCCGTCGGAAAGAGAAAGCCGTACGGTCTTCTCCGGAGCCCACACCTCAAAAAGCGTCATTTCTCTTTCACCAGAAGAGCAACGGGATAGGTACGCAGCAGTTCGGCCACCGCCAGCTGGCTCCCGCCGTAGCTCGTATTCGTGAACACTTCCGTCCAGCTGTGGCCGTCGAGTGACAGCATGGTGTCTCCCCAGCCGCCGTGGCGTGACAATCCCACCGGCAGACGCGTGGCGATCGTCACGGCACCGCCGCGGTCGAAGCCGAGCAGGTGCTCCCCGACCCGCCCCTCGGCACGAACCGGGCGGTAGCCGGTGAACAGCTCGGGCCGCTGCCGGCGCAGGCGCAGGGCCCGGCTGGTGACCAGCAGCTTGGCCGCGCCGGTCTCGTCCACCGGCGGCAGCCAGCCGTCGTCGATGCGACCCAGCAGCTCGCGGCGGGCCCCGAAGTCGACCGGGCGGCGGTTGTCCGGGTCGACCAGCGAGAAGTCCCAGAGCTCGCTGCCCTGATAGACGTCGGGCACGCCGGGCATGGTCAGCTGGACGGCCTTCTGGCCGAGCGCGTTGGACCAGCCGGGCGGCGTGATCGAGGCGGCGACGTCGGTCACCTCGCGGTGCAGGGCCGGGTCGTCGTAGATCCGGTCGACCATCGCGCGCAGGGCCGTCTCGAAGCGCTCGTCGGGGGCGGTCCAACTGGTCGCGCTGGCCGCTTCCTTGGCCGCTTTGAGCGCGTACGCCTGAAGCCTCTCCCGCGACACCGGCCACGCCCCCACGGCGGCCTGCCAGACCAGGTGCGCCAGGGCCGGGTCGGGCAGCGGGTCGACGCGGACCCAGCGGCGCACCACCTCGGTCCAGTCGCCGGGCACCTCGGCCAGCACGGCCAGGCGAGCCCGTACGTCCTCACTCCGCTTGGTGTCGTGGGTGGAGAGCGCCGTCATCGTCTCCGGCCACTTGCGGCGGCGGTCGTCGTTGGCGTCGTGGAAGTCGTCGATGGTGACGCCGAAGTCGACCGGGTCGTTGCCGACCTCGTTGCGGGCCGTGAAGCGGGTCCACCGGTAGAACGCGGTGTCCTCGACCCCCTTGGCCATGACGGCGCCGGTGTACTGCTGGAACCGGGCCGCCAGCTCGTCGGAGGGGTTACGGAGGCGCCCGGTGAGCTGGTCGAGCACGGGGATCAGCTGGGGCCGCCGGCGACCGGCCTCGGCGCGCGCCTTGGCCAGGTGACGGGAACCGAACGGCAGGTAGGAACGGTAGACCGGGAAGCAGGCGGCCAGCTCGGCCAGGGCCCGCGGGGCGGCCTCGATCTCGGGGGCGAGCCGGGCCATCCGGGCCAGCTCGGCCGCCAGCAGCTTGGTGGCCGCGGTGAACTTGGTCTCGTGCACCAGGTCCTGCCAGGACGTCTCGCCGCCGGTCAGGTGGTGCTGCAGGGTGTCGAAGAAGGCCTCGGTGCCGGTGTCCACGAAGACGCCGCCGACCTCGGCCAGCGCGTCGTAGCCGGTGGTGCCGGCGACCGGCCAGTCCGGCATCTCCTCGCCCGGTTCGAGGATCTTCTCGATCACGATCCAGGCCTCCGGGGCGGCCGCGCGCAGGCGGTCCAGGTACGCCCCGGGGTCGCGCAGCCCGTCCGGATGGTCGATCCGGATGCCCTGCACGATCCCCTCGCGATACCAGCGCAGGATCTCGGCGTGGGTGGCGTCGAAGACCTTGGGGTCCTCGACCCGCAGCCCGGCCAGGTCGACGATCGAGAAGAACCGGCGGTAGTTGAGCTCGCTGTCGCCGCGCCGCCAGTTGACCAGCTCGTAGTGCTGCCGATCGTGCACTTCCTGGGGCGTGCCCCCGTCGGTGCCGTCGGCAATCGGGTAGCGCTTGTCGAAATAGCGCAGCTCGCCGTCCTCGACACGCAGGTCGTTCAGGGCGTCCGGGGAATCGGCCAGTGTGGGTAGCAGCAGCCGCCCACGTGACCAGTCGATGTCGTAGAAATCGGAGAATTCGGAGTCGCGCCCACGACGAAGGACGTCCCACCACGTCGGGTTGGCGTGCGGCACCCCGACCCCGGCGTGGTTGGGCACGATGTCGACGACCAGGCCGAGGCCGGCCGCCTTCAGCGCACTGGACAGTTCGGACAACGCAGCCCCGCCCCCGAGGGCGGGATTCACCTGCGAGTGGTCCACGACGTCGTACCCGTGCTCGGAACCGGGAGTCGCGGTCAGCAGAGGTGCCGTGTAGAGGTGGCTGACACCGAGGTCGGCCAGGTAATCGGCCAGCTCAGCGGTGGCTGAGAGGGGGAACTCGGGGCGGACCTGGACTCGATAGGTTCCGGAAGGGGGCATTCAGACCGTCCTGTCCAACACGATGAGCGAGCGGTCGGGCACCCAGATCTTGTGACCGGCCTCGACGACCGACGGGCGATCCGGGGACGGCTCCGCCGTCTCGATGACCCTTTCCCACTTCTCGCCGTATTCAGCGGGTGGAGTGGCGAACTCGATCGGGGCATCGTGCGCGTTGAAGAAGAGCAGGAACGAGCTGTCCACGTGCCGCTGGCCGTACTGGCCGCGCTCGCGGATGCCCTCGCCGTTGACGAACAGCGCGACCGCCCGGCCGAAGTCGTTGCCCCAGTCGTCGCCGGCCATCTGGCGCCCGTCCGGGGTGAACCACTCGAGGTCGGGCAGCGGGTCGCCGCCGCCGCGGGCGGTCACCGGCAGCCCGGTGAAGAAGCGCCGGCGCTGGAACACCTGGTGGCGGTGCCGGAACGCGGTGAGCTTGCGGGTGAACTCGAGCAGCGTCTCGTCGGCGTTGCCCCAGTCGATCCAGGCGAGCTCGTTGTCCTGGCAGTAGGCGTTGTTGTTGCCCTGCTGGGTGCGGCCGAGCTCGTCGCCGTGCGAGATCATC
Source organism: Paractinoplanes bogorensis (assembly GCF_018829635.1). GTDB lineage: Bacteria > Actinomycetota > Actinomycetes > Mycobacteriales > Micromonosporaceae > Actinoplanes > Actinoplanes bogorensis. Next base: position 322,116 of record NZ_JAHKKG010000007.1, on the reverse strand, counting down.
GGCACGCCCTGCGACAGCATCAGCGTGGCCAGGAAGTTGCGCCGCTGCTTGGCCCGCAGCTCGAGCACCTGGGCGTCGTCGGTCGGGCCCTCGATGCCGCAGTTCCACGACCGGTTGTGACTCTCGCCGTCCCGGTTCTCCTCGCCGTTGGCGACGTTGTGCTTGTCGTTGTAGGCCACCAGGTCGTTGAGCGTGAACCCGTCGTGCGCGGTGACGAAGTTGATCGAGTGGAACGGCTTGCGGCCGTCGTCCTGGTAGAGGTCGGCCGAGCCGGTGATCCGGGACGCGAACTCCGCCAGCGTGGCCGGTTCGCCCCGCCAGAAATCGCGTACGGTATCGCGGTATTTGCCGTTCCATTCGGTCCAGTTGGGCGGGAAGTTGCCCACCTGGTAACCGCCGGGGCCGACGTCCCACGGCTCGGCGATCAGCTTGACCTGACCGACCACCGGGTCCTGCTGCACCACCTCGAAGAAGGTGGAGAGCCGGTCGACGTCGTAGAACTCGCGGGCCAGCGTCGAGGCCAGGTCGAAGCGGAAGCCGTCGACGTGCATCTCGGTGACCCAGTAGCGCAGCGAGTCCATGATCAGCTGGAGGCTCTGCGGGCTGCGGACGTTGAGGCTGTTCCCGGTGCCGGTGTAGTCCATGTAGAACTGCGGCTGATCGTCGACCAGGCGGTAGTAGGTCCGGTTGTCGATGCCCTTGAGGCTCATCGTCGGGCCCAGGTGGTTGCCCTCGGCGGTGTGGTTGTAGACCACGTCGAGGATCACCTCCATGCCCGCCTTGTGCAGCGCCTTGACCATGCCCCGGAACTCCTGGGTCTGCTGGCCGAGCGTGCCGGTCGACGAATAGCCGTGGTAAGGCGCGAAGAACCCGAGCGTGTTGTAACCCCAGTAGTTGCGCAGACCCAGGTCGTCGAGCCGGTTGTCGTGCACGAACTGGTGCACCGGCATCAGCTCGACCGCGGTGATGCCCAGGCTCTTGAGGTGCTCGATGATCGCCGGGTGGCCGATCGCCGAGTAGCTGCCGCGCATGTCCTTGGGGACGTCGGGATGCCGCTCGGTGAGACCTTTCACATGTGTCTCGTAGATCACCGAGTGGTGGTACGGAATGTCCGGCCGGCGGTCGTTGCCCCAGTCGAAGTACGGGTTCACCACCACGCCCTTGGCCATGTAGGGCGCCGAGTCGAGATCCGACATCTGGTCCGGATTTTCCATGTCGTACGCGTACATGGCCGGGTGCCAGTCGATGTCCGCGTCGACCGCCCGCGCGTACGGGTCCAGCAGCAGCTTGTGCGGGTTGTAGCGAAGGCCACGGGACGGGTCGTACGGCCCGTACATGCGATATCCGTACCGCTGACCAGGCTCGACCCCGGGCAGGTAGGCGTGCCAGACGAACGCGTCCTGCTCGTGCAACTGGACCTTGCGCTCGTTGCCGGACGGGTCGAACAGGCACAGCTCGACCGCCTCGGCCCCCTCGGAGAAGATCGCGAAGTTCGTGCCCGTGCCGTCGTACGTGGCACCCAGCGGGTACCGGTGACCAGGCCAAACCTGCATGTCGTACTCCCACCCTTCGTCACCGCCGGCGGTGACGGGCGCTTCGATGTTGCCCAGCCCGTCACCGACTAATCCTGTGGTCATTCTTTCCGATGCCTGCGCCGACGTCCGCGTGACTGTCCGGTTCCCAGTCGATCGGGGAGCACGTGCCTGGTCAGGGGCCTGCGGCAGCCCATAGGATCTGCGGTCATGGGCAAAGGCGTGCACATCCAGGAGCTTCCCGGCCTCGGCACCCGCTATGACGTGGATCTCCGTTCGAGCAACGGCGAACGCGTCTCGATCGTGGTGTCCCGTGACGGCAAGCGCCACCTCTACGTGTTCACCTCGCGCGGCGACGAGCCGACCGCGGTGGTCGAGCTGACCGAGGAGCAGGCCCGCAAGATCGGCGCCGTGCTGGCCGGCACCTTCTTCACGGACTGAGCGGAACGGACCACGTGCACGCGAATCTCATCGGGCTGGGCGCCCTGATCCTGGTGGCCGGCCTGCTGGCCCGGTTCGGCCGGCGCATGGGCCTGCCCACCGTTCCCTTCTTCATGCTCGCGGGCATCCTGCTCGGACCGAGCACCGGGGGCCCGGTCGCGTTCGACCACCCCGAAGACCTCGACATGCTGGCCCTGTTCGGGCTGGTCATCCTGCTGTTCCACCTCGGCCTGGAGTTCCCGGTCGAACAGGTGCTGGGCAGCGGCAAGCGCCTGTTCTGGGCGGCCGGGGCGTACATCGGCATCAACATCGGCGCCGGGCTGGCCCTGGGCTTCTCGATGGGCTGGGGCACCAAGGAGGCCTTCGTCATCGCCGGTGCGGTCGGCATCTCGTCGTCCGCCATCGCCACCAAGCTGCTCATCGAGATGCGCCGGCTGGCCAACGCCGAGACGCCGGTGATCCTCGGCATCATCGTCATCGAAGACCTGTTCCTGGCCTTCTACCTGGCCCTGCTCAGCCCGATCCTGGAGGGCGCGAGCTCGGCCGGCGAACTGGTGCTCAACATCGGCATCAGCTTCGGCTACCTGATCCTGCTGTTCGCGATCGCCCGATTCGGGGCCAAGTGGATCGGCATGGTGCTGGACAGCCGCGAGGACGAGATCACCGCGATCATCATGATCGGCCTGGTCGTGCTGGTGGCCGGGCTGTCGGCCGAGATCGGCGTCTCCGACGCGATCGGCGCGCTGATGATCGGCCTGGTCGTCGCCCGCACGTCGATCCGGGAACGGGCCGAACGCATCGCGGTGCCGTTGCGGGACGTGTTCGCGGCGATCTTCTTCATCGCGTTCGGCCTGAGCATCGACGTCGGCGCGGTCGGCTCGGTGATCGTGCCGGTGGTGATCGCCATCGCGATCACGGTGGTCACGAACGTCACCGCCGGTCTGATCACGGCCCGGCTGTTCGGGCTCAACCAGCGCGGCGCGGCCAACGTCGGCCTGACCGTGCTCGGCCGCGGCGAGTTCTCGCTGATCCTGGCCACGCTCGCGCTCGGCGCCGGGCTGGACGACCGGATCGGCCCGTTCATCGCGCTCTACGTGCTGATCCTGGCGGTGGTGGCACCCATCCTGGCCGCGAACTCGAAGTACCTGGCCCGCGTCATCCCCGACCGGCTGCTGCATGACCGCTGGCGATACGTACGGGAAGAAACGATCAGCACGGCCTGCACCCACCTCGACCGGATCCAGATCACCGAGACCGACGAGGACGAGTGCAAGGAGTGCGTCGAGATCGGCGACACGTGGGTGCAGCTGCGCATGTGCCTGATCTGCGGCCACGTGGCGTGCTGCGACGACTCGACCAACAAGCACGCGACGGCCCACTACGAGGACAGCCGGCACCCGCTGATCCGCTCGCTCGAGGACGGCGACGGCTGGCAGTACTGCTACGAGGACCAGTCCCTCGTCCGCGAGCCCGCCGGTTCCAGCAGCAAGTCCTGATGAACGTCGGCATAACCGGCGTCGCCTACGCCCTGCCGGCCCGGACCGAGCTCACCGACGACCTGCAGGAGCGGGTCGCCGGCGGGCTCCCGGTGCCGGCCGGGCTGTTCCGGCGCACCACCGGCATCCGGCAGCGGCAGGTCGCGGCCGACGACGAGTACGCCTCCGACCTGGCCATCGACGCCGCCACCAAGGTGCTGGCCGACACCGGAACCGACCCGCTCGACGTCGACCTGCTGCTGTTCGCCAGCGCGACCCGGGACATGACCGAACCCGCCACCGCGCACGTCGTGCAGCACGCGCTGGGCAGCCGGGCCCACGCGCTGGACGTCACCAACGCGTGCAACAGCTTCCTCAACGGCATCGACCTGGCCCGCTCGATGATCCTGGCCGGTCGGGCCCGCCGCGCCCTGGTCGTGACCGGCGAGACGCCGACGCGGGCGATGCGGCCCCGGCTCGAAGGGCTGGCCCAGGCCCGGACGGCGTTCGCCGGCTACACGTTCGGCGACGCGGGCGCGGCCGTGCTGGTCGAGCCGGTGGCCACCGGCGGCATCGTCGACGTCGACACCGAGACCCATTCCGAGCACTGGGAGGTCGGCGGCATCTTCGGCGGCGGATCCCGGCACCCGCGCAGCCTCGAGCACACCTACTTCACCGGCGACGGCGGCAAGCTCCGGGACGTGTTCGAACAGATCGGCGCCGGACTGATCGAGCGGGTTGCCGCCCGTACGGGATGGGGCTGGTCCGACTACGCCAAGGTCCTCGTCCACCAGGTGACGCTGCCCTATCTGGACCGATTCGTGGCGGTCACCGGCGTCCCGCGCGACAAACTCGAAGTCACGGTGAGTGAGCTCGGAAACATGGCATCGGCGTCGATCGGCGTGCAGTTGAGCCGCGTACGGGCGGAACTCGGTCCTGGTGACCGCGTGCTCATGGTCGGCCTGGGTGGGGGCGTGAGCCTGATGACCATGGTCTGGGAAGTGTCGTGACCAGCCTCTGGGTGATCGTGCCGGCCTACAACGAGGCCGCCCGCATCGGCGCGACGCTCGAGGCCCTGGCCGCGCAGACCGACACCGACTTCACGCTGCTGGTGGTCGACAACGGCTCGACCGACGCCACCCGTTCCACCGTCGAAAATTTCCACGGCCCGTTTCCCACGTACGTCATCACGGAACGTGAAAAAGGCGTCGGGTGCGCGGTCGACACCGGATTCCGCCACGCGATCGCGGCCGGCGCCGTCCATCTGGCCCGCACCGACGCCGACTGCCTGCCCGCTCCCGGCTGGGTCGCCGCCGCCCGCGCCGCCCTGGTCTCGTCACAGGGACTCGCCTGCGGCCGGATCACCGCCCGGCGCGACGAGCACGGCCCCCTCGGCCGGGCGTTCTTCCGCGTGCTCGTGACACTGGCCGCGAGCTTCGGCCGCGTGCGTCCCGCGCATCGCAGCAGCGAGTACAAAGCGCCGTACCGGATGCACGCCGGCAACAACATGGCGATCACGGCTTCCCTGTACGAGGCGTGCGGCGGCATGCCCCGGCGCCCCTCCCCGACGGATCGCACCTTCCTCAACCGCGTGCGGCGGACCACGCCCGCGATCGTGCACAGCCGGCACATGGTGGTCGCCAACTCCACGCGCCGGATCAAGGCGTACGGGGTCGTCGGGACCGCCCGCTGGTACCTCGACCAGGGCAGTGGCTCGCACTCCGCGGATCCGCGCTGATGATCTCTGCCTTGATCTCTGATCTGCGTGCGGACGACGATCGTCCGGCGCTGCCCGGTGTTTCCCGCGGCGACCTGGCCCGGCTGGTGCGCGGTTATGCGGTGGCGCTCGCCGCTGAAGGACTCGTCGCCGGCGACACGGTGGCTCTGGCCGTACGCCCCGGCGCCCGCTCGCTGGCCACCCTGCTCGCCGCGTACCACCTCGGCCTGCGCATCGCCGTGGTCGACCCGACCGCGGGCCCCGACGTCGTACGGGCTCGCCTCGCTCTGGCCGCGCCCCGCCTGGTGCTGGCCGACTCCGCCGCTCAGGCCGTGGCCGGCTGGGCCGCTCCCTTGGCCCGTCGTGCCCACCTGGCGCTGCCCGACCTGCGCTCGCTCGGCACCGTCAAAACCATCGGCCGCCGTCTGCCCGGCTCGGCACCTCTATTGAAGCCCCTTCAAGGTCAACTGCCTTCCCCGTACGACGGTGACGGCGACGCCGTAGTCGTGTTCACCTCCGGCACGACCAGCCGTCCCCGCGCGGTCGTCCACACCCGCGCCTCGATCTCGGCCGGTATGAAGGCCGCGCACGACCTCGTACGGCCGATCCCCGGCGCACCCATCCTCGGCGGCACGTTCTTCGTGCTGCTGCCCGCACTGGCCGCCGGCGCTCCGGTGGCACTGCCCACCCGGCGCGCGCTGCGCACCGTTTCACCGCAAGCCGTCTATCTCACTCCCCCACAGTTGCGCGCGGCGCTGGCTGACGGCTGCCGTTTCACCGGCCGGGTCTACAGCGGTTCGGCCCCCGTCAGCGCTTCCCTGCTGGCCGCCGTGCGCAAGGCGGGCGCGACCGAGGCGTGGGGTGTCTACGCGCTGACCGAGATGTTCCCGGCCGCCGCCGTGGAGTCGTCGGCCAAATCCGCGTTCGACGGCGAAGGCGACCTGGTCGGCGACCTGCTGCCCGGGGTCGACGCCCGCGTCTCGTCCGACGGCGAGTTGCTGTTGTCGGGCCCGATGGCGGCCGACCGCTATCTGGGTTCGGACCCGTTCGAGTGGGTCGCGACCGGCGACATCGGCCGGGTTTCCGACCGCCGGATCGTGTTGGGCGGCCGCGCCAAAGACATGATCCTGCGCGACGCCGAGAACATCTATCCCGGCCTGTACGAGCCCGCCCTGCACGTGCCCGGCGTTGCTCTGGCACTGCTGGTGGGCGTCCCCGCCGTGGACGGCGACGAGCGGGTGGTGGCCGTGGTGCAGTTGGCCGCCGGCTTTGATGAGCGCTCGGTCCGCGAGGCTCTGCGGGCACCGTTGACCCGGATGGGTTCCGCACGACCCGACGCGGTCGTGTTCGCGCCGATTCCGTTGTCCGGCCGTTCCCGCAAGCCCGACCGGCGCGCGGCGGCCGCAGTGGCCGCCGCCGCTCTATCCACAGGTGACGAGCCCCACAGTCGTTTTCGGCGCTGGTTCGGCCGGTCTCGCCCGGAAATCGCCGTCTTCCGTTCGTCCACAGGCGACGCCGATCGCCCGGTTTGCCCCGCTCCAGGCGCTAGCTTCTCCCCCGTCCCTGGGCGGGTGGGGGAGGCGGCGGCTGCTCCAAAGCCCGATCTTGAAACCACGGACGAGCGCTCGAACGGGCCATCGGAAGACGACCGTTGATCAGCCGGGGACGACGCCGCGACCGACGGGTTTACCTGCGCAGCCATCCGGTTCTGTTCGCGCTGATGGCGGCCACCCGCGGCAAACCGGCGCAACGGCTCGGGCGCACGGTGGTGGTGCACGAAGCGGAAGCGTTCCGGGCGGCGCTCACCAAGATCCCGCTCGACCGCACGGCCGCGGGCACGACCGGGGGCGCGGCGGGTGAGCTGGCCGGGTCGGGGGCGCTCTTCGACCAGCACGGCGACGAGCATCGGGGAACCCGGCGGGACACGTCGGCGCTGCTCGGGGCGGCGGGTGTGGCCAAGCTCCGGCCGATCTGGATGAAGCTGCTCGACGACCGGCTTCCCGTGCTGGACGCGGGCGGCACGGTCGATCTGGTGCCGCTCTCGGTCGAGATCGCGGGGGCCACGGCGGCGGCGCTGCTCGAGCTGGACGTCGATCCGGTCGAGCTCGCCGAGGCGGCCCAGCAGGCGGCCTCGGCGGCGGCGAAGGCCCACGTGCCGGGGCCGCGGAGACCGGCGGACGAGCGCGCGGCGGCGGACCGGCTTCTCCGTCTGGTCGGCGAACCACGGGGTCTCCACGCGATGCTCGCGGTCGCGGCGATCAACACCACGGTGGCGGCGCTGCCGAGAGCGGTCGCGTGGGCCTGCGACGACGACCTGTGGCACCACGCCGGCGAGAACGCACTCGCGGACGAACTGTTGCGCGTGACCGCACCCACTCCCCTGCTCCCCCGGGTGGCAGCAGGAACCGGCACGGTGGGCGGCTGCCCGATCAGACCCGGCGACCGCCTTGTCCTGATCGCCCGCCACGCCGCCGAGGCCCACACCCGGGACCCCGACCCCGAAGAGCCGGCCCCAGCCCGTACGGCTCAACTGGTCTTCGGTGTGGGCCCGCACGCCTGCCCGGGCGCCGCGCTGGCCCGCACCCAGCTGACCGACCTGCTGGCGGCTCTGGCGCCCTACCGCCCGACCGTGGTGCGAGCCCGCGCCGACCGCCACGCGGCGCTCCCGAGCTGGCGCGAGCTGATCATCAGGGGCCGGACGGCGTGAGGATCGCCGTAACCGGGGCGAGCGGGTTCTGCGGCAGCGCCGTGGCGCGGGAAGCGGCCGCGCAGGGCAACGACGTCGTGTGCCTGGGCCGGCGTCCAGGACCGGTCGGACGGCACGTCTACTGGGATGCCGCCGGGAGCACGCCCGACGTCAAGACGGCCGACCTGATCATCCACCTGGCCGCAGCCGTCGGGGATCGGGGCGCCGACGACGCGTACGGGAAAGTGAATGTCGATGGCACCCGGCGGCTCCTCGACGCGACCGGCGACACGACCGTGGTCTGGGTGAGCAGTGCCAGCGTCTACCGTCCCGGGCCGTACGACCACCCGATCCGCGAGGATCATCCGACCGATCGGCAGCGGACCGCGTACGGGCGCACCAAGGCCGCCGGGGAACGCCTGGCGCTCGCCGCGGGGGCGGTCGTGCTGCGGCCCCGCGCGGTCTACGGCGACGGCGATCCGCATCTGCTGCCCCGCCTGCGCCGGACCGTTCGCGCCGGTGCGGCCTGGCTCCCCGGCCCGGATGTGCCGCTCAGTCTGACCGCGGTCGGCAATCTGGCCTCGGCCTGCCTGGCCGCCCGCGACTGGCCACCCGGCGCCTACAACATCGCCGACGCCGAGCCCTACCGACGTGATGCGGCCGTCACCGCCGTGCTGGGTGTGCCGGTGCGCCACGTCCCGGTCCGGCTCGCCCGGGTGGCTTCGCTGATTTCCCCAACCATTTCCCCGTACGGGATTGATCAGGTCACCGACGGTCTCGTGCTCGACATCGGCAAGGCCCGGGCCCGGGGCTGGACACCCGCACCGGGGCTCAGGACGTCGTGACCACCTGGGATCGCGCCACCGTCTTGTCGTAGGTCGCGTCGCTGTCCGAGCGGGTGGTCACCGCGTCGACCGAGAACATGTAGCGGGTCTTGCGGTCGAGGCCGACGATCGTGGCGGTCATGTAGCCGCAGGTCGCGCCGGGTGTGACCACGGTCCAGCCGATGTCGCGCTGGAGGCCGACCTTGGCGTCCTGGCTGATTGCCGTGATGCGGTATTCCACGATGTCCGAGGTGGCCGGGTTGTACCAGGTCACGGTGCCGCTGGTGGTGCTCGCGGTGGCGCTCGCGCCGTTGATGATGTTGTTCTTGACCGGCGGACAGCCGTAGCTGCCGGTCGGCCTCGGGGTGGGGCTGGTCGTGGGCAGCGGCAGGTATCCGGTCGGGAACGGCGCGACCGAACCCGAGGCGTAGAGCGGTGCCGGTGAGGGCGTGGCGCTGCCCGAGGCCAGCACGATCCACGCGGGGCCGCTCGGGCTCGGCGTGGCGGTCGGGCTCGCGGCCTTGCTGCAGCCGGTCAGCAGGAGCGGTGCCAGCACGACGAGACCCAGCCGACGACGCACCCGCAGCCCTCCGTCCGATCGGAACCCCCTTCACGGATCCGATCGACCGCGGCCGCCGATCTCTTAGCGGCTCACCCGCTGACCGGGCACGGCCGGAGCCTTGCCGAACAGCTCGCGCGAGCGCCGGGCCAGGTCTTTCGTGGCGGCCGAGTTGGCCCAGGTGCCGAGCACGATCGAGGCGCCCGGGATCACCTTGGCGAACATGCGCTTGGCCGCGCGGACGCCCGCCATCTGGGCCAGCTTGACGCCGAGCCGCATCATCACGCCGGTCAGCGGACGCGTGCCGGCCCCGGCGAACAGATGCGCGGCGCGCTCGCGGCCGGCGGCGACGCCCAGCGCCAGGCGGGCCGTGGCGGCAACCTTGTGCACGCGCTGCAGCACCAGCAGGTCGGTCGCCCGCTCGGGGGCGGCCGGGTCGTGCCCGTAGGCGGCCGCGATGTGCAGCACCATGCGGGCCTGGTTCCAGGCCAGCACGCCCACGTCGAGCACCGCGCCGGGCAGGCCGGTGGCGCCCGAGACGGCACCCGAGATGCGGGCGAGGTTGGTGAACCGCTTGACCGCGCTGTCGGCCAGCTGGTCGGGAGTGCGCTCCGGATGGTTCGCGCGTTCACGCTCGGCCCAGGCCGCGGCCTCGGGACCGAGCCGGCGGACCGCCTCGAGGGCGAGGTGCTCAGGCGCGTACTGCGGATCGGCCTTCATCCGCTGCCACAGCGAGCCGGGCGGCGCGTCGGTTTCGGTGATCACGTCGGGTTGGTTCGAAGAGTCGGTCACCAGATCGCTCCGAGGGGGGAAGGGAACGTTCCTGTTCCATTGTGCCGTGCACATGCACGTGCACGCGACCCCTCGGCGGCAAAGTGCTCAGGCTGAGACCTGTCATACCGATTACCCGGAGCGTGACCGAAGAGCGCCCGACGACCCGGCTACGCCTGACGCCGCTGCTGGCGGCGGGCGCGGTCCTGCAGGTGATGGCCATCCTGCTGTACGCCGGCAACTCCTCGCTTCAGCTGTTCAGCCCGGTCTGGAACTGGCTTCCGGGCATTGTGATGTCCGCTGTGGCTGCCGTCACATGCTGGCGTACGGCCGGCGTGGTCGCCTCGAACCGGGCCGTCCGGCGGCTGTGGCGCTCGGTGGCGCTCACCGCGGGGCTGGTGGCGTTCGGCGTCGTCGGTGACGCCCGGGTGACCGCCGTCGCGCCCGATCTGATCCCGCGGCAGCAGCACGACCTGTTCAGCTCGGTCTGCTACGCCCTGGCCATCGCGGTGATCATCTGGGCGCTGCTGCGGCTGCCGCTCGAGCGTCAGGGCACCAGCGTCCGGTTCGTCCTCGACGCGCTCACCATCGCCGTCACGGTCGGCGTGTTCGCCTGGTACTTCATGGCCCGCTCGGCCGCCGAGGGCGACTCCCAGCGCACCACAGTCCCGATGCTGCTGCTCGCCGTGCTCGGCCTGCTCGTGGCCCTGGCCATGGTCAAGGTCGCGGTCACCGGCATGGGCGGGCTGGAGTCGGGCACGCTGCGCTGGTTCGCCGCCGCGGCCGCGGTCGGCACCGCCGGCGGCGGCCTGTTCCCGCTGGTGGTCGAGCTGCGGTCCGGCTTCAGCGGCTCGATGATCTTCATCCCGGCCACCATGATCTGCGTCGCGCTGGCCGCCGACCGGCACCGCCGCGTCGCCGGCGAGCCCGTCCGGCGTCCCCGGCGCCGGCTGTTCAGCCTGGTCCCGTACGCCGCCGTGGCCGCCACCGACCTGCTGCTGCTCAAGGTCAGCGGCGAGTCGGGCCTGACCGTGACGATCGTCGCGCTGGCCGCCACGCTGCTGACCGCGCTGGTGGTCGCGCGGCAGGTCGGCGCGCTGCGCGACAACGGCCGGCTGCTGCGCCGGGTCGACCAGCAGCTGACCCAGCTCAACGAGTATCAGGACGAGCTCACCCACCGGGCCACCCACGACGGGCTGACCGGGCTGGCCAACCGGGCCCTGTTCGAGCAGTCGGCCCAGGCCATGCTCGACCGGGACGAGCCGTTCTGCCTGGCCCTGATCGACCTCGACGACTTCAAGGTGATCAACGACCGGCTCGGGCACGCCGTCGGCGACGCCATGCTGGTCGCGGTGTCCACCCGGCTGGCCGCCAGTGTGCGCGGCGACGATGTGGCCTCCCGTCTCGGCGGCGACGAGTTCGGGCTGCTGCTGCCCGGGGTGACCGGGCCCGACGCGATCGAGATGCTCAACCGGCTGGAGGAGACCATGACCATGCCCGTACGGGCGAAGGGTCATGATCTGCTCGTCGGGGCCAGCATCGGGGTGGCCGAGGCCCGGCCGGGCACCACGCCGGCCGAGTTGATGCGCCGCGCCGACCTGGCCATGTACGCGGCCAAGGACAGCGGCAAGGGCAAGTTCCTGCTGTACGACGAGGCCCTCGAACGCACCCACGAAGCCGACCAGAAGCTCGGGGCGGACCTGCGGCGGGCCTTCGACGCGGGCGAGTTCAGCCTGGTCTACCAGCCGATCGTCGGGCTCCCGGGCGGCTCCTGGACCGGGCTCGAGACGCTGATCCGCTGGCAGCACCCGGAGCAGGGTTTCATCGGGCCGGACACGTTCATCCCGATCGCCGAGCGCACCGGCCTGATCGTGCCGCTGGGCACCTGGATCCTGCACACCGCGCTGGGTCAGATGGCCGCCTGGGACGCCGAGTTCGGTCCCGGCGTCGCCCCGCGCGAGCTGGGCGTCAACGTGTCGGCCCGGCAGCTGCGCGAACCCGGTTTCGCGGGTGAGGTGCGCGAGGCCCTGTCGTTCTCGGGTGTGAGCCCGGACCGGCTCGTGGTCGAGGTGACCGAGACCGCGGTCTTCGACGGCGGTGTGGCGCTGAACACGTTGCTCGAGATCGTGCGGCTCGGCGTCAAGGTGGCGCTGGACGACTTCGGCACCGGCCACTCGTCGCTCGGCCTGCTGCGCACGGTTCCCGCCAACACCCTCAAGGTGGACAAGTCCTTCGTGGCCGGCATCGGCGGCGCGTCCGAGGAGGCGGTGATCGCCACCGCCATGATCCAGATCACCGACGGCCTGCACCTCAAGGCCGTGGCCGAGGGTGTGGAGACCGAATCGCAGGCCGAGACGCTTTACGGCTTGGGCTACCGTTTCGCTCAGGGGTACCACTTCTCCCGCCCGCTGCCGCCGGCCGAGGTGCGCGCGCGCCTGGTCGACGGACGCTTGGCAAGATCGTCGGGTATCCGGAATTAAACCGCGGGCTCCGGTGTTCGCAGGTTTTACCCCTTACGGAACACAGGAGGTCCTCGACGTGCTCGATCCTGACGAGCTCTACGAGCTGTCCGACGAGCTGCCCGAGCTCGACGAGCCGGTGCTGGTCCAGGCCCTCACCGGATTCGTCGACGCGGGCAGCGCGATCCAGCTCTCCCGGGAAAACCTCCTGGACTCCCTCGACAGCCGGGTGGTCGCGACGTTCGACCTCGACCAGCTGCTCGACTACCGGTCCCGTCGCCCCACGATGATCTTCGACGAGGACCACTGGGTCAGCTACGACGAGCCCAGCCTGGCCCTGCACGTGGTGCGCGACCAGCTCGGCACCGAGTTCCTGCTGCTCGCCGGCCCCGAGCCCGACCTGCAGTGGGAACGGTTCATCGCGGCCGTCACCGGCCTGGTCGAGCGCTTCGGCGTCAAGCTGACCGTCGGGCTGAACGCGATCCCGATGGCCGTGCCGCACACCCGTCCGGTCAGCGTCACCGCCCACGCCACCGACAAGTCGCTGCTCGGCGACCGCGAGCCCTGGCTGCAGAAGGTGCAGGTGCCGGCCAGCGTCGGCAACCTGCTCGAGTTCCGGCTGGGCGAGAGCGGCCACGACGCCATGGGTTACGCCGCCCACGTGCCGCACTACCTGGCCCAGACGACCTTCCCGGCCGCGGCCGAGCTGCTGCTCGACTCGGTCTCGGCCAGCACCGGCCTGGCCCTGCCGACCGGTGAGTTGCGCGAGGCGGCCAAGGCCGTCCGGGAAGACGTGGATAAGCAGGTCGCCGACGACGAGCAGGCCAGCCGCCTGGTGGCGTCACTCGAGGCGCAATATGACGCCTTCCTGCGCGGTCGCGAGGGCAACCTGCTGGCCGACTCCGACCGCCCCCTGCCGACGGCCGAGGAACTGGGCGCCGAGCTGGAGCGCTTCCTGGCCGAGCAGCAGGGCCGCGAGGACTAGCTCTTTAAGAAGAAGTCCAGCGCTCGCGGGATGTGCCTGTCCCAGTACGACCACTCGTGCCCGCCCGGCTCGAACTCGCTGTCCAGCGGGATGCCGGCGCGGGCACAGGCGTGTACGAGGCGTTCGTTCTGCTCGAACAGGTGGTCGCCGGTGCCGCAGCGGAGCATGAGGCGCGGCAGTTCGGCCCGGTCGGCCCGCTCCAGCAGGTGGAACAGGTCGTCGCCGGTTCCGGTCACGTCACGGCCGGCGAAGACCCGGTCCATCACCTCGCGGATGTGCGGGCGGTCGTCGTGCTTCTGCAACCAGGCCAGATCGACCGCCCCCGACAGGCTGGCCGCGGCGGCGAACCGGTGCGGCTCCCGCAGCGCCCACTTGAGGGCGCCGTAGCCACCCATGGACAGGCCTGCCACGTACGTCTGCTCGCGCCCCTCGGCGACCCGGAAGAACCGGTGCACGACCCGGGGCAGTTCCTCGGACAGGAAGGTCCAGAACTTCATCCCGTACGCCTCGTCGGCGTAGAAGCTGCGATGCACCTGCGGCATGACGACGGCGAGCTGGTGGTCGTACGCGTAACGCTCGATCGACGTGTAGCGGGTCCACGCCGTGTGATCGTCGGTGAGGCCGTGCAGCAGGTAGAGCAGCGGCGGCGGCGAGTCCCCCTCCTGCGGCAGCACAACGGTCATGGACGTGCCGAGATCGAGCGACTCGGCATAGAAGTCAACGTTGATCAGCGCCATCGGCCCAGTCTTCCATCGACCCGCCGCGGCACGCGTAGGTTCGACGGGGTGACGATCTGGATCAAGCGCTTCGCCCCTCCGCCTGCCCCAGGCCTCCGGATCGCCGTTAAGGACGCCATCGACATGGCCGGCGAGATCACGACGGCCGGGTCCGCGGCCGTACGGGATCGGGCGTTGCCCGCCGCGGCCGACGCGCTGTGCCTGGCCGGTGTGCGGGCGTCCGGTGCCCACATCGTCGGGAAGACCACGCTGACCGAGATGTGCGTGAGCCCGGTCGGTGACAACGCGGTGTTCGGGACGCCGGTCAATCCGCTGGCGCCCGACCTCATTCCGGGTGGGTCGTCGAGCGGCAGTGCGGTGGCGGTCGCGACCGGTCAGGCGGACATCGGGCTGGGCACCGATACCGGTGGATCGGTGCGGATTCCGGCCGCGTGCTGCGGGATCGTGGGATTGAAGACGACGGCTGGACGCGTGCCGTCCTCCGGGGTATGGCCGCTGGCCCCCACTCTGGACACCGTCGGACCGCTGGCCCGCGACGTCGCCGGCGTCATCACCGGCATGGGTCTGCTCGAGCCCGGCTTCACCGTCGCGGACGCCCCGGCGCGGGTGGTCGGGCGGTTGCGGATCGACGGCGTGGACCCGGCGATCGAGGACGCGGTCGACGCCGCTCTGGCCTCGACCGGGATCCCGGTTCGCGAGGTGCGTCTGCCCGGCTGGGACGCGGCGTTCGACGCCTTCGGCACGATCGTCGTCCACGAGCTGTGGACGGCTCACCACGCGCTGCTGGGCGTCGAGGGAGTCGGCGACTTCGTCGAGGGCGGCCTGCGCGCCGGTCGCCTGGTGACCCAGGCCGAGGTGGCCTCGTCTTTGGCCGGTCGCGCGAAGTGGCAGGCCGAGGTCGCGGCCCTGCTGTCCGAGGTGGACGTTCTGGCCCTGCCGACACTGCCCGCGATGCCGCCGCCGCTGGCCGGCTATGCGGGTTTTCCGCTCACCCAGCTGACGGCCCTGTTCAACCTGGCCGGGGTGCCCGCGCTGGCGATGCCGGTGCGGTCGCCCGGCTTCCCGGTGCCGGTCAGCCTGCAACTGGTCGGCCCGGCGTACGGCGAGGAACTGCTCGGCGCGACCGCACTCGCACTATCTTCTCGAGGCCGGTCACCGCACTGACGCACGTGTGCCCTCCTCGGCCGGCAGTGCGTTGTCGACCAGGACGGCGGCGATGGCGGCGGCCGTGGCCAGCGTCTCGGTGTTGAGCACGCGGCTGCGGGCCGAGGCGCCGTCCAGCAGCAGCGCGAGTTGTTCGCCGAGCTGTTCGGGATCGGCGGCGCCGGCCTCGCGGGCGCTGTCGACGAGCCGCGCGGCAAAAGCCAGCTTGTAGTCGCGGGCGAGAACGCGGGCCGGGTGCTCGGGGTCGGGGATCTCGACGGCCGCGGCGATGAACGGGCACAGCGGCGCGTGGATCTCGAACACGGCGAGCAGTCGTTCGCGCGGGGTGAGGTCGGCGCGCTCGAACACCTCGGGCAGGACGCCCGGGTCGAAGCGGCGCAGGCACTCGGCGATCAGCTCGTCCTTGCCGGCGAAGTGCTGGTAGAGCGTGCGTTTGGACACCTCGGCGGCCGCGCTGAGCTGGTCCATGCCGGTGCTGTTGATGCCCTGGTCGCGAAAGAGCTGCTGGGACGCGCTGATGATGCGCTCCCGCGCGCCCCGGCCCCGGCGCTGCCCGGTCGGGCCCTTCTCCAGCTCCGTCACGTGACCAGCATAACGCGGCGGTACGGATCGGTTTACATAGCTCTGATCGGTCGCTACCTTAGGCACACGATTCGGTGTACTTAACGATGGGGAGTGCTCGTGGGAAAGCTCGATGGCAAGGTCGCCGTGATCACCGGCGCGACCAGTGGCATGGCGCTGGCCGGCGCCAGGTTGTTCGTGGACGAGGGAGCCCACGTCTTCATCACCGGCCGCCGCAAGGACGCGTTGGACGACGCCGTCCAGCTGATCGGCCGCAACGTGACCGGCGTGCAGGCCGACTCGGCCGACCTCGACGACCTGGACCGCTTGTTCTTCACCGTGAAGCAGGAGAAAGGCTCGATCGACGTGCTGTGGACGAGCGCCGGCACGGGCGAGCAGGGGCAGCTCGGCGAGATCACCCCGGCCCATTTCGACGCCGCCTTCTCGCTGAACGCACGCGGCACGCTGTTCACGGTCCAGAAGGCGCTCCCGCTGATCAACGACGGCGGCTCGATCTTCATGACCGGCTCGAACGCGTCGCTGCGGGGCTACCCCGACTGGAGCGTGTACGCGGCGAGCAAGGCCGTACTGCCCGCCTTCGCCCGGGTGTGGGTGTCCGAGCTGCGCGACCGGAAGATCCGGGTGAACGTGCTGACCCCCGGCCAGGTCTCCACCGCGCTCATGGAGGAGGTGATGGACGCCGGCCTGAAGGCACAGTTCGAGTCCGTGATCCCCCGCCGCGAGATGGGCCGGCCCGCGGAGATCGCATCCGCCGCGTTGTTCCTCGCCTCGGACGATTCGAGCTACGTCAACGGCCAGGAACTGGTCGTCGACGGCGGAACGACGGTGATCTGACCATGACCACGATCAGCATCATCGGCGCGGGAAACATGGCCACCGCCATCGGCACCCGCGCGGCGAAACACGGCCACACCGTCGAGATCATGAGCCGTGACACCGTTGCCGCCCGGTCGCTGGCCGACCGGATCGGAGCCACCGTGGGCACCTACGGTTCGGCACCGGCGGGCGACATCGTCATCCTCGCCGTCCTCTCCGCGGGCGCGGTCGACGTCGTTCGTTCCTACGGCGAGGCGCTGGCCGGCAAGACCCTGGTCGACATCACCAACCCGTTCAACGCTGACGCCACCGGCCTCGCGACCACCCCGGGCAACTCGATCGCCCAGCAGATCGCCGCCGCCGCGCCTGCGGGCACCCACGTCGTGAAGGCCTTCAACACGATCTTCGGCGGCGTCCTGGCCCAGGACAAACCGATGGACGCGTTCCTGGCCGGCGACAGTGCCGAGGCACGGGCGCGGGTGGCAGCGTTTCTGTCGAGCTTGGACATGCGCCCCCTCGACGCGGGCGGGCTGGAGATGACCTCCGCCCTGGAGTGGGCCGGCATCCTTCTCGTGGGCGTGGCCCGCAACGGTGGCGGCTTCGACATCGCCCTGGCCGCCCAGCCACCAAGCTGAGCCGGCCTGATCTGCCCGGCCGTTACGCGACGATGAAGGCTGCCGCCTGTTCAGCGGCGTCGGTGTCGGCCGGAGTCAGGCGGAGGACGTCGCCGCGGTAGGAGCGCAGTTCCACGAAGCCGTCCGCGGCGGCGCCGGGCAGTTCACGCAGGACCCGGTCCAGCCGGCCCTGGTCGTACACCTTGAAGGTCTTCTCCCGCATCAGGCGGAGATCAACCACCGGCTTCGGGCCGCGCGCCCAGTCGGCGTAGTTCAGTGCGCCGTGCCCGTGGATACGTGCGTCAACCAGCACCTCGGTATCGTCGTCGCCGATCTCGCAGTCATGGATCGGGAAGGCGCCGGCGACCCGCGCGCTGATCGCCGGGTAGGCGTCGGCCATCTGGGCCAGCGCGGGTGAGCACAGCAGCGCGTGGGTGAATTCCCCGACCGGCTCGGGCAGGGGCAGCTTCGCGTGCGAACGGCCGTCGAAGGGCGGCTCCCGTACGGTCACGAGAAGGTCGAGGAACGCGGCGACCGCGATCGGATCATGGGTGGTCTCGCGGACGTTGAAGCTGATGGCGCTGCGGCCGGCGTCACGCAGCACGAGGTAGCGGTAGAACCCCCGGCCGGGCGAGGCCGCAAAGGTCATCTCGTGGCAGACCACGTCCGGATAGCCGGGGACCGGGCGAAACGCCCCGAGCGGCGCGACGCCGATGGTCTCGGCCACCAGCGCCTCGGGGTCACCGGTCGGCGCCGGCTGCCCGGCCACCTCCACGAAGCCCTTGCGCAGCCGCTCGCGGATCTTGCCGGCCATGTGTCGTTCGGCGTGCTGCTCGTCGTCACAGGTCATCCGCAGCGAGCCGCCCCGCTTCGTGCCGTCCGCGCCCCAGCGCAGGAAGCAGCGGATCCCCTCCCGACGGATCGAGAAGTACTCCGCACCCTTTTCGAACCTCCGCCAGTCGGTCACCAGGCCACGATAGGCGGCCCCGCCCGGTTGTCGGATTCGCGCGGACGCGACAGCAACGAGTACGCGGCTGCGAGGTTGGGAATGTCGTACCCGTCGATTAGAATGTATGTACGAATCAGGGCCTGTGAGCTGCTGATCTTCGGCGTGTCGAGTGCGCTGTTGATCTTGTCAGGGCCAGTTAGGAGATCGACGTGACCGCGCCCGTTCTGAGCGTTCCCTCGACCAACCCCGTGCCCGTCCTCCCGCCCTACGCGACCATGCTCGGCTTCACCCGCTACGTGACGCGCACCGGCCCGGCCAAGGCCACGTTCGTCGGCGGGCTGCGTCGTGCGCGTGAGCGGCGGTCCGGCTTCAACCCGCACGGTCAGCTCGTCAAGGCTCTCAAGGCCGACATCGCGTTCCGCACCGGCGGCAGCTATCTGTCCGGTGTGGTCGACCTGGTGAAGGAGCGGTGGAAGCCGCTCTACGGGTCGGTCAGCACCGGCGCCAAGACCTACCTGGCGTCCCTGGGCGACCCCGAACTGGTCGGCCTGGCCCAGACCCGCGACGCGCTGGCCTCGGTGGGCCCGCTGGTCGTGAAGATCAACCCCCACTTCGGCCTCAAGTACGACGACGGCCGGCGCGAGGCCGTCCGCCTGCACTTCGACGAGGCGCCGCCGACGCCCGAGACCGTGACGGCCATGCTGCACCTGATGGCCCGCCACATGGACCAGATCCTCCCCAACGCCGAGCCGATCCTGGTCGACCTGCGCCGGGGCGAGGTCCACCGCCTCGACACCTCGGCCAAGCCCGCCGACATCGAAACCTGGCTGGCCGGCGAGGCGGCCGCCTTCACCGCCATGTGGAGCACCCCGGCCGCCTGACCGCCCACCGCTGCGTTCCGCGCAGCATGACCCGCGACCGTCCCGGCTCGACCGCCATGTCCGCGCCGGGGCGGTCGCGCCCGTCACGCCGTCCAGCGCCACGAAATGGACGTCGACACAAACAGGCGTGCGCCGCCCCGGGCCGGGCGCAGTCTCCAGCTGAACACCGCCCCGAGCGCGCGCCGTCACAGGCCGGGCGCCGCCGCGAGCACGCGCCGACACGGGCCGAGCGCCGTCGCAGGCCGAGCGCCGACACGGGCCGAGCACCGACACGGGCCGAGCACCGTCACGAGCCGAGCACCGTCACGAGCCGGACACCGCCACGAGCACGCGCCGACACGAGCCGAACGCCGCCGCAAGCCGGACACCGCCGCAAGCCGGACACCGCCACGAGCACGCGCCGACACGAGCCGAACGCCGCCGCAAGCCGGACACCGCCACGAGCACGCGCCGACACGAGCCGAACGCCGCCGCAAGCCGGACACCGCCACGAGCCGGACACCGCCACGAGCACGCGCCGACACCAGCCGAACGCCGTCGCAAGCCGAGCGCTCTCGCGGGCTGAGCGCCGTCGCGGGCTGAGCGCCGTCAAGAGCCGGGCGCCGCCGCGAGCTGAGTGCTGCCGCGGACCGGGCGACCGCATGGGTGGCTGCGGCGTTGCTCAGCTGGGAGAAGGCTCCAGGTCGGTGGCCGGCACGGTTACCAACCGGCCAGGTCGGACTGGACGGTGACCATCGGGCTTCGGCTCACGTGGCGGACGATGAGCGGAGCATTTCTCGTCCGCGGTGGCCGGCGCCTCGGGCGTCGCGCCCGCCAGGCGGACCTCGTCGCCGGGACGGAACGGGGCGTCGGGCGGGTTCCCCCGGCGGCGATGGTCGACATGGCGTTCACCTGGTCGGCGATGTCCGAGCCGTAGTGGATCAGAAGGCCCGCCTGCCCATAGATCTACTCGGCCTCGGCCCTGCTGAAGCCGGTGAGAGCTACGCCCGCGGTCAGAACCGGACTCCTGGACAGGTCGAGCTGCGCGCGAATGGTCCCGCGACACGAACGGCCGGTCCGCCCCCGACACCGCCGGCGCCGGGACGAGCCGCTCGGCGAGAATACGGATCCCCGGGCGCAGGATGGCGAACATGGAGGGCGCTCCGGCCAACGCGATCAGGGGCTGATGACCCGGTATACGTCGGTTATGCCGGGCTTGGTGTGGTAGCCGAATGCTCGGTTGATCGCGAGCATCGGGGCGTTCGTGGAGTCGTTGTGGGTTTCCAGGGTTGGGGCGCCGACGGCGAGCGCGTAATTGATCGTGGCTCGCCGCAACGCCGTGGCGATTCCCCGGCCCCGGTAAGCCCGATCCACCCCGGTGAAGTGGTGGTAGAACGTGGGCCCGACCGTGGCCGCGCCGGCCCACGTCGTGCCATCCAGGGCCACGAACGTCCCGGCCGCGTGGAAAGGCCCGAACTGTTCGTATGTGCGGGGCTGCCGGCGTTCGTTCGGGAAGTCGGCGGCTATCCGCTCGCAGATGGTCCACAGTGCTCGGCGGTTCTCGTCGGTGTCGCCTAAGTCGTCCAGCGAACGAATCTTGATGCCGAAAGGTGGCGGCGCTGTCAGCAGGGCCGGGTTGATCGAGGTCGGGTCTACGACTGACCTGGTCATGTGTCGGTCTACGGCGAAGCCTCGGCTCAGTGCGAACGCCAGCGCCTCCGGCCGGCCTTCGGAGGGGACGGTGCCGATCTGTGCGGTGGCGCCCAGTGTGCGGGCAGTCTCGGTGATGGCGGCCAGCAACGCGGTGCCGGTTCCCCGTCGCCGAGCCGAAGGGTGGACGGTTACGCCTGTGCCGTAGAGGCCGGGCGTGAACCAGGGCTGACGGAACGTACGGGCGTAGGCGCTGCCGTCGTCGGCGATGAGAGCACGGAAGTCGTCGAGGCCGGCGTCCCGGCGCATCATCGCCGCCACGTCGGAAAAGCCGCGCGCGGCGGTCAGCAGGGCGGCGAGGGCGTCGCCGTCGTGATCGGGACGGAATTCGTGGAGGCCGGAAGTCATCGCCTACACCGTAAGGGCGATGGTCAGGGCTCCGGCGCCGACCATCACGCCGGCCCACAGTTTGTCCACGTTGAACCAGGCCCGGCGCAGGATGTTCAGGCCGACGTATTCGTAGACGAGCACGGCACAGATCGCCATCGCAGTGAACATCGCGACCGTGTGGATGCCGGAGGCGAACACACCTTCCAAGGCGGCCATGGGGCCCAGCGAGGCGAGATGCCCGGAATGCTCGGAGGCCGGCATGGGCGTGGTCGCCAGGACCGGCAGCAACATCAGGCCCGCGCCGTGGGCCGACGACATCAGGAAGCTCCAGCCGATCAGCTGCGTGTTCGACAGGCGCATGCCGGCCCAGCGGAAGTGGCGTTCCGAGAGCAGGCGCCACAGGCCGAACGCGACCAGCACCGAGCCGCCCACGATGCCGACGATGTTGGCGGCCACGATCGAGGACGTGGCCGAGACGACCGCGGCCACGATGGCGACCGAGGCCAGATGACCCAGGGCGATGGGCGGAAGCGAGCGCAACAGGACCGTACGGGAACGCTCCTGCATGCCCCGGGCCACCGCGAAGAGCCAGCCCATGGCCGGGTTCAGGCCGTGAAAGGCGCCGAGCCCGGCCAGAGCCGCGATCTGACCCCAACTCATCAAGAAGGGAAGCAGTACGAGTCGGAGCTGGCGTCGCCGCCCTGCAGACGGGTCTGGTGCACGCGACGACCGCGGAACTCGTCACCGTGCGGGAAGAAGCGCTCGTCCAGGGTCATCCCACCGGACGAGCCGACGTCGAGCTTGGCCAGCCACGCCCCGACGCCGTCGGGGTAGAACTGGTCGTCCCACGACCCGTACAGGGAATTGGTCACGTAGACCCGCTTGCCGTCCCGCGAGACCTCGACCATCTGCGGGCCACCCGACAGGGGCGACGAGGGATCAGAGGGGTGCGCGACCCGGCCGACGATGCCGCCGAGGCGTACCGAACCGACCTCGACCGGATGGAACGGATCGCTCACGTCGTACTGCTTGAGCTCACCCGTGCCCCAGCACGAGACGTAGAGGAACTTGTCGTCGACCGAGAGGTCAATGTCGGTGACCAGCGGCGGAACGGCGCCGAAGGGCTGCAGGGCGGGCGGCAACGACGAAGCCGGAGCGGGCTCGGCCGGAATGTCGATCACCTTGGTCACGGCGAACTCGCCCTCGGACCGGTGCCACACCCAGACCGAGGCGGACAGATCCTCGACGCTGACCACCACGCCGACGAAGCCGTATTCGCGTGACGGGTCATGGGCCGGGCGCAGTTCCAGCGTCATCTGGTACTGGTCACCGAGGTCGACTGTCTGCGCCAGGGTGCGCTTGGCCAGGTCCCAGAAGTGCAGCCGGTGCCCGTACTTACGGCCCAGCAGCAGCTCGGGCACGATCCCGTTCTCGATCATGTCGGGTGTGCCCCACTCCGAGGTGACGAGCACGTCGCGGGTCAGGTGCCACCAGAAGTCGTACGCGAGGAACTGGTCCCCACGATCAACTTCCCACTTCCCCCGTACGTCGAAGGTCGTGTGATCCAGCACGGCGATGCCACCCGGCCCGTCACCGTCGGTACCGTTGCCCAGCGCCGACACATAGATGCCGTCGGGTCCGCAGTGGATCGTGTGCGGCCGCGAGTAACCGGCGGCCGCCAGCGACGAGGCCGGGATCTCCTTGACGATCCGCGGTGAACGCGGGTCGTCCAGCACATCGATCACGTAGATGCGCGACGACCGGAGGCCGGGAACGATGAGATAGCGGCGCGACACGTGCGGATGCGGCGCGGTCGGGCAGAGCGCGCTGCTGCACGCGTTCCACCCGAAGTGGTGCAGCTCGTCGCCGGTGTGCGGCAGGTCGGTCCAGCCCACCACCTGGCCGTACGAATCGGAGCCGGGATCGGTGTCGACGACGGCGATCGCGTCCGGCTGCTGGGCCGACCGGTCGAACGCGGCCACATAGGCCAGCTGCTCGGCCGGGGCTCCGGCCGCGTCACTCGGGGAGGGATAGAACGTCGGATCGGGAGTCCACCGGGTCATGACCTTCATCCTGGCCCGATGACCAGCGTGTTACCAGGGTCACATGTGTCAGCACATTGTCAACGGGCGTCCATGGGCAGCCGGACCAGCACCGTGGTACCAGGGCCTTCGTGGTCGACCAGCTCGATGCTCCCGTGGTGTTTACCGACCACGGCCCGGCTCAGCGTCATGCCCAGGCCGGTGCCGGGGATCGCCGAGTCCCGGGCCCGCGAGGTGCGGTAGAGACCGGTGAACAGCTTCTCGCGCTCGTCGCTGGACACCCCGAGCCCGGTGTCCGAGACCGCCAGCTCGGCCGCCCGGCCCGCCGCCCGCAGCTTCACGCCGATGTGCCCGCCGTCGGGGCTGTATTTGACCGCGTTGCCGAGCAGGTTGTCGACCACCTGGCGCAGCCGCTTGCGGTCGCCCGGCAGCACCAGTTTGTCCGGCAACTCGTCGTCGATGACCAGCGGCGCGCCCTCGACCGCGGCCCGCGCCTTGGCCAGCGAGTCGCGCACCACCTCGGCCAGGTCCATCGGGGCCAGGTGGATGTCGGCGTGCCCGCCGTCCAGGGCCGAGAGCTCCAGCAACTCGTTGATGATGTCCCGCAGCTGGTTGGTGTTGCGCTCGATCACCTCGAGCAGGCGCGGACCGTCGGCCACCAGGCTCTTCTCGTCGGCCTCGCGCAGCAGCTCGGTGTAGGCACTGATCGAGGTCAACGGCGTGCGCAGCTCGTGCCCGACCAGCGCCAGATATTCGTTCTTGCTGCGGATCAGCTGGCGCTGCAGGTCTTCGACGCGGTGCTTCTCGACGAACTGCCCGATGTGCGCGGCGATCCCCGACATCAGCGCGAGCAGTTCGTCCTCGGGATCCTCGACCGTGTCGGCAAACGCCGTCAGAACCCCCAGAGTCTCAAATCCTTCCCGTACGGGCACAGCCAGCGCCGTATGCAACGCACCCGATGCCGCGGTCTCGGCCGAGATCAGGCTCTGCGGCCGTCCCACGTCTCGGATCCACAGCGGCTTGCCCACCTGCCACGCCCGCCCGGCCAGGCCCACCCCGTAGGCCAGATCCACCGGCACCTCGATGTCGGTCTGCCGCCCCGGCGCACTCCAGCGGGC
Source organism: Paractinoplanes bogorensis (assembly GCF_018829635.1). GTDB lineage: Bacteria > Actinomycetota > Actinomycetes > Mycobacteriales > Micromonosporaceae > Actinoplanes > Actinoplanes bogorensis. The sequence continues at coordinate 297,745 of NZ_JAHKKG010000007.1, read as the reverse complement.
GGCCGACCGGACCACGGCGGCGGGCTCGTCGACCAGCCACAACTCGGCGTGCACCCAGCCCAGCGTGGTCCCCACGGCCTCGAGCACGCGGGGACCGGCCGCCTCGATGCTGGGCGCGTCGGCCAGCGCGGTGGTGACGGCCAGTTCGCACGTCCGGAAGCGCTCCACCCGCTTACGCCGGGTCACGTCCTGGACGGCCTGCACCGCCCCCGCCGTCCGCCCGCCGGGCCCGGTGATCGGGTGCGCGTCGACCAGGTAGTGCCGGGCGCGCCGGTCCGGCCCGTGCAGCACGACCTCGCTGTCGACCAGGTGGTCGCCCTGCAGCGCGCGGAACAGGCCGAGGTCGTCGCGGCGCAGCGGGTTGCCCTCGGTGTCGGTGAGGCCTTCGAGCCAGCTGTCGGCGGGCAGGCTCGACTCGCCCCAGAGCCGGCGCATCCGCTCGTTGACGAAGACGATGCGGCCCTGGTCGTCGCAGGCGATCACGCCGTCGTGCAGGCTGTCGAGCACCGCGTCGAGGAAGCGGCGCTGCCGGGCCAGCTCGTAGCGGGCGAGTTGCTCGGTCAGCAGCAGCCCGGCCACGTGGGCGGCCTCGGCGACCGAGGCGATCTCGTCGTCCGTCCAGGTCCGCGGTTCGAAGTCGGCCGCACAGCACACCGCGAGGACGGCGCCCTTCTTGTCCCGTACGGGATGACCGAGGTAAGCGCCTTTCCGCCCGCGCTCGGTGAGGTCGTTGAGCACCAGCGGGGCGCCGGCGACCAGCACGGCCGAGGCCAGGGTGCCCTCGAGCGGAGCTTCCGGCTGGTCCCACACGCCGTCGCGCCCGTGCCCGCCGTAGATCCGCAGGGTGTCGCCGCGCACCAGGTGGATCAGCCCGACCGGGGCGTGGGCGGCGCGGGCCAGCAGACCGGCGAGCTCATCGGCGCCGCCGCCGTCGAACGAGGCCGGATGCAGCTCGGCGACCTCGTGCAGCAGGCCCTCGTCGAGGCCGCCGGGCCAGGCTTGGCGGCCGGTGTCGTCTTGCCGCTCACCCACCTCCGCAGGCTATACGTCGCTAATTGCAGAAAAGCCGCAAATCATGAGGTACGGCGACGGAAGCGCAGATCGGTGATCGGCCGGCCCGCGCGAGTGCCGCGACGCTCGTACTTCGTCTCCGGGCGGGCGCCGCGGTCGTGGTCGACGAGTTCGAGTTCCGGATCGGCGGCCAGCACCTCGGCCATGCCCTCGGCGTAGTGCGGCCAGTCGGTGGCGCAGTGCAGGATTCCGCCCGGGCGCAGACGGTCACGCAGCAGCACCACGTTGGCCGGCTGGATGAGCCGGCGCTTGTGGTGACGTGACTTGGGCCAGGGATCCGGGAAGAAGACGTGGATCGCGTCCAGCCGGCCCAGCCCCAGACGGTGGATCAGTTGCATGGCGTCGCCGAGTGCCACCCGTACGTGGGAAAGGTTTTGATCTTGAAGGTGGGCCAGCAGACTGCCGATGCCGGGCGTGTGCACCTCGATGCCCAGGTAGTCGCGGTCCGGGTCGGCGGCGGCCATCGCGGCCAGGGCGTCACCCATGCCGAAGCCGATCTCGAGCACCTTGGGATTGGTGCGCCCGAACAGCTCGTCGAGATCGAGGGGCGTGCGGTCGCCGTCCTCGATCGTCAGGCCCACCACCGGCCAGAGCGCGGCGTGCGCGTCGACACGCCGGGGGCTCAGGTGGCCCCGGCGCGGATGGAAGGTGCGGATCGGCGGGTGGTGGGTCGTCACGCCCCCATTTTTACGCAGAGACGTCGATCCGCCCGCTGCCGCCCTCCTGCAGATATCCCAGGGCCTTGGGCAGGAGCCCGGCCACGGGGTTCGGTCCGCCCGTACGCTCGTAGCGCCGGTTGAGGTCCTTGAGATAGAGCGCCGTAGCCTCCTGACCAGGAGCAAGACGGCCGGCGGCACGCTCGGCGCTGAGGATCGCGGCGAACGCGGTGGCCGACTGCTTGAGCGGGTCACGCTGGCCGGTCACCTGGAAGATCAGCTCCCGGTCACGGCCGGTCAGGTAATCGTCGTCACGTTCCGTGTCCGGCTTCGCGGCTCGGGCCGGGCGGACCGGCGGGGGTAGCGGCCGGGCGTTGCCCAGTCCGGAGATGCTCATGCGTGCCTCCTGTCGCCCTACCCATCGGCAACCCGTTTGCACCTGCTTAGCGAGCTGGTTGCACACTGGGCTGGGACCCCTCACGGAACGGGGTACGGGTGCCCTTGGCCAGGTCGACCACGATGACCCAGGAGCCGTTGCGGTACTGCCCGGTCACCGCCGCCTGGTTCTTTCCCAGGTACGCCATCTCGCGGTCGAGGGTGCCGCCGACATCCCGCTTGGACCGGGTTTTCGTGTCGTACTCGACCACGTGCAGCGGCTGGTCGTCGGCCTTGGTCTCGCCCTGTTGATAGGCGGTCCACGAGAGCTTGACCCCGTCCGCCCGCCAGCTCGGCACGACCGCGAAACCGCTGGTCTGCAGACTTCCCCCGCCGTACGCGGCCACGGCCTGCTCGCCGCCGTCGGCCACCGTGCCCACGCTCAGGCAGGCGTCGTAGACCGACTCGCAGTCGCCACCCCGGAACGCGACCCGGGTGCCGTCGGGCGACCAGGCCACCGCGTCGTCGGTGCGCAGCCGCTCGGTCAGCGACGCCACACGAGCGGTGACCGGGGCCGGCTCGGCGGGCAGATCCTCGCCCCGGCAGTCGCGCGGGAAGAGCACCTTGGGCGTCGCCTTCGGGTCGGCGGCCGCGATCGAATAGACCCCCGGGCCGCCCGAGCAGGACAGCGACGCGAACGCGATCGACTTGCCGTCGGGCGACCACGACGGACCGGCCGCGGCCCGGGTGGTGAGCCGGCGCTTGCCACTGCCATCGGCCCGCATCACCCACAGGTAGCCGGCCTTGAGGTAGGCGATCGACCTGCCGTCCGGCGACCATCGCGGGCGGGCCTGGTTGGCACCGGTGGTGAGCCGCTTCTCCCCCGCGCCCTGGCTGACATAGATGTCGCCGGTGCGTACGTACGCGACGAGGCTCGGCAGCGATGGCGCGGCCGCCTGGGCGGCGGCCGGATGCACCAGCGCCGTGGCAACGATTCCGGCCAATGCCGCCGCTCTGCCGAAGACCTTCATCTCGTACGCCCCCCGACGCCCGCCTGCTTTGTACATCGAGAGGATCGTCGTAACCGTTGTGCTCCTAAGCGATTCCCGAACCGAAACTCGGAGATTCCCTCCTTTCCGGTGAGTCCGTCTCCGCCAGCTCTTTGATCCGGGCCAGCCGGTCGTCCCAGCGGCGGGCGGCCGCGGCCATCCAGCGGGCCGTCTCATCGAGCCGCTTCGCCCGTACGACGTAGCGCATCTCGCGGCCGCTCCGGTGCCCGGCGACCAGGCCGGCACGTTCCAGAACGGCGAGGTGCTTCACGACCGCCTGACGACTGACCGGCAGACCCTCGGCGAGCCTGGTGGCCGTGGCCTCCTTCTGCGCGGCCAGCTGGTCGAGCAACTGCCAGCGGGTCGGCTCGGCCAGTGCGGCGAGGACCTCTATCACGGCTTTTCGGCGTACTCGCGCAGGTTCTCCACCATGCCGCGCCAGCCCTCGTCGTGACTGTCGAAGCCGGCCGTGCTCTCCCGCTCGGCCGGGATGGTCAGCGCGGCGAACCCGGTCTCGACCACCCGTACGCGGGTGCCGCCGGCCTCGGGCTCCAGAAAGAACTCGACCAGGGTGGCGTTGTCTTCGGAGGCGACCTCGCCCGGGAAGGCGCTGGCCCACCGGTAGGAGAAGTAGCGCGGGGCGTCGACGGCCACGATCAGAGTGGGGAAGACGCCATACTCACCGTGGTCGAGCCGCATGATGCCGCCGGGGCGCAGATCGATCTCGGCCGGCTCCCCGGTGCCGAACCACGCGCCGACGTGCCCGGGCTCGGTGATCACGGCCCAGACGCGCTCGATCGGCGCCTGCACGAACGTGTCCCGCTCGATCCTGTCGTTACCCATGACCTTGCCTCCGTCAGCTCGCCCGCTAATGTGCAACTCCAGGGTTGCACATTCTGCCGGATGCGCAACCCCTAGGTTGCACGTCGGCGACGGTTGATGTCGTCCTCGATCTCGGGGTCCCAGTGGTGCGGGTTCCAGTCGGCCTCGGAGGCCTGCGCGGTCAGCGGGACCTTGTGCGGGGCGAGGCCGCGGGACTGCTCGACGATCGGGCTGGAGGCTGCGCCCGGCGGCCAAGCCCCGCCCGGGCTGTCGGGGCCCGGGCCCGCGTCGTCGGGGCCCGGGCCCGCGTCGTCGGGGAAGGAGTAGCGGCTCGCCGGGGGCGGAGTCGCGGCGGCGGCCCGGGACAGGGCGGCCGAGTCGGCGGCCAGGCGCAGGACGCGGGCCCAGGTCAGCAGGACCGAGCCGGCCAGCAGGGCGATGCCCACGATCCGGACCACGGTCACCGCGATCAGGATCTGCCGCCAACCGGCCCCGGAGAACAGCTGGACCAGGATCGAGACGAGCACCATCGCGCCGTAGAGACGGCCCACGATACGAGGGCGCTCGTACCAGCGGGTCTCGTCGGAGAAGCGTTCCTTGACCCGGCGGGTGCTGCGGCCGAAGACCAGGAACGCGATCAGCACGCCCGCCGCCAGCACGAACCAGGCCACACTGAGCAGGCCGAAGACGAGGAAATCGTCGGTGCGCGGAATCGGCTCGCCGGGCGGGGGCAGCCGCAGGCGCATCGCCGACAGCGCCATCGAGCACACGGCGAGGAGCACGCACAGCCCGACCGTCACCCAGGTCGCGACATGCCAGCCGAGCGGCGGGCCCTTCGGAACCGAGTGAGCCGACCGGCAGGTGTGCCCCTGGCCGTGCCGTTCCAACGGGACTCCGCAACGCTCGCACCGCACCACGTCGCGATTCTGCCGGATCGTGCCGGTTCGCGCTGCCCCGTGATCTTGCGAAGAGCGGCGGTCCGGAAGCCGACGTACGCTAGGCACCATGACCAGGGCCGGACGCACCCGCGCCGGCCTGTTCGCGGTCTTGATGCTGGTCATCGCCCTCGCCGGCACGGCCCTTGTGTCGGCCGGCGCCGAGCATCACCGCGCCCACTCGCACGATCACGCGGTCGCCGCGTTCGCCTCCGAGCCCACCGAGTCCGTTGATTCCACGCACGAGCATCAGCACGGTGGCGAGTGGACCTCCGTGCCCAACTCGCGCCTGCGGCCCGCCGCCAACGTCACCGTTCGGTGCACGTTGCCCACCGACGGCCACGCCCTGGTAGCCGTCGATCTCGTTGGTCCTCCAGGTGGGGACTGCCGCGACGACCAAGCTTCAAACCCGGTGCTCCGGGTATAGCGACCGCGCCCTTCCGCGCCCGTTTCCTGCCGAAACGAAAGAAGGACCGTCGCTATGCACCCCCAGCCCCCGCGCCGCTCCACCCATGCCACGAACAGCCCGCTGAACCGACTCGTGTACGACCGGTGGGGCCAGTTCGGCCGGCCCGTAGTCCTCTTGCACGGCCTGCTCTTCGACCGGACGATGTGGTGGCCGGTCGCCGCCGAACTGGCCGGCGACTGCACCGTGATCGCCCCTGACCTGCCCGGGCACGGCCAGTGCCCGCACCGCACCGACTACAGCCTGGAGCGGATCGCCGCCGACCTGGCCGGCCTGGTCCACGACCTGCAGCTGCACCGGGCACCGATCGTGGTCGGGCACGGCACCGCGTCGTGGCTGGCGATCGCGTTCGCCGACGCGTACGCCACGCACTGCCTGCTGACCCTGGACGAACCGACCGGCGACCTGCCCGGCTCGGTCGACGACCTCGTCTCGGCGTCGGGGGTGTCGACCGTCCCCGAGCACTACCGGTCGTTCGCCGAGCCGCGGCGCGATCCGGCGCTGCTCAAGGCGTACGGAAGCTGGAAGGCGCAACCACCCACCCGCCGCCTGGCCGTCGCGGGCTCCGGGCCAGGCGCATCGGGCCCGGCTCCGGAAAGCGCGTTCGCCCACCTCACCGACCCGGAAGCCTTCGCCGGCCGCCTACGCGCCCTGCTCTGACGAGCCGATCATGGCAGCGCCCGCCCTCCCTCAGGGGGCGGCCCCCGCACCCATTATCCAGGAGAAATCGGCCGAGCGGGCAGGCTGCGGCCGCCCGCTGTGGACAACCCGGAACTGTGGACAACCGGCCGTGGCCGCGCGGATCAGCTCTCGGTTGGCGACGGCGCGGGCGCCGGCGAGGTGGCCAGGGTGCGCAAGCGGATGCGGGTGATGGCCCGCCCGGTGATTTCGACGACCTCGGCTGAGTGGCCGTCGATGCGTACGGTCTCGCCGGGTGTGGTGGGGATGTGGCCCAGGCGTGACAGCACCAGGCCGGCCACCGTCGTGTAGTCGCCGTCCAGGAGGTTGGTGGCGTCCACGCCGATGTCGGGCAGGTCGTGCACCGGGAACGTGCCGGGCAGCAGCATCGAACCGTCGGGGTCGTGGACGACCGACAGCACGTCGCGGTCGGTCTCGTCGTAGATCTCGCCGACCACCTCTTCGACCAGGTCTTCCATGGTCACGATGCCGTCGATGGCGCCGCGCTCGTCGACCACCAGGGCCAGCTGCTGGCGCTGGACGCGGAGTTGGAGCATCGCGTCGGACACCTTGAGCGAGTCGGGCAGGAAGATCGGCGTGAACATGTGGTCGCGTACGGGACCCTGGGCCTGCACCAGATCACGCAGATGGACCACCCCGAGCACGTCGTCGAGCCCCATCGGACCGGTGACCGGCGCCCGGGAGTGACCGCCGGCGACCAGTTTGCCCAGCGCCTCCTGGGCCGGCACGTCGGCCTGGACCGTCACCACGTCGCGGCGGGGTACGAGGATCTCGCGCAGCACCCGGTCGGCGATCTCGAAGGCGCCGCTGATGATGGTGCGCTGTTCGGGGGTGAACTCCTGCTGCTGGGTCACCAGGTCACGGATCTCTTCGGTGGAGACCTCTTCGCGGGCGGCATTGGGGTCGGCGCCGAGCAGCCGGACCACCATGTCGGTCGACTTGCCGAGCAGCCAGATCACCGGGCGGGACAGCATCGACAGCACGTCGAGGGGCCGGGCGACCATCAGGGCCCAGCTTTCGGCCCGCTGCATGGCGATCCGCTTGGGGGCGAGTTCGCCGACGACCAGGGTGAAGAACGTCAGGATGATGGTGACGATCACGATCGACACCGGTTCGGCGGCGCCGCCGAGGAAGCCGAGCGGGGCGATCAGCGGCTGGGCCAGCGAGACCGCGGCCGCCGCCGACGCCAGGAAACCGGCCAGCGTGATGCCGATCTGGATGGTGGCCAGGAACCGGTTGGGGTCGCGGGCCAGCCGGGCCAGTGTGGCGCCGGATCTGGAACGACGCTCGAGACGCTGGAGCTGACTGTCGCGCAGTGAGACGAGAGCCATCTCGCTGCCCGCGAACAGGGCATTCACCAGAACGAGAACTACGACAAGAACGACCTGCCACCCATAGCCGCCCAAGGCGGATCCACTCCCTTGCTCCCGTACGGCCGAAAGATCAGACCGTACGGGAGCAAGCTGAAAAACATCCCAGGAAAGAACCAGCGCGGCCCTTTCCGTTTCCTATGGGATCAGCGGGGGTGGACGACGCCGGCCGCTCCGGCGCCACGACGGGCCGGCTCGGCCGAGGCGATGAACCCGCCGCCCCGGGTGAACTCGATCGCCGTCGCGGCGCCGAGTTCGGGCACGTCAGGCCCGAACGTGTGACCCAGTGCGGTCAGGGCCGGGCCATAGGTCGTACGGAAGGAAGGCTCTGCTTGAATTCCCGCCGAGTTGCGCTGGGAGGCCCGCGGAGCCGCCATCGCGTCGGGCAGCGACTGGCCCAGCACGACCCGGTTGAGCAGGATCTGCAGGACGGTCGTGATGATCGTCGCGCCACCGGGCGAACCGAGGGCCAGGAACGGCTGGCCGTCCTTGAGCACGATCGTCGGCGACATCGAGCTGCGCGGGCGCTTGTTGGGGCCGGGCAGGTTCGGGTCGGCGGCGGGCGCCTGCGTGTTGGTGAAGTTGAAGTCGGTCAGCTCGTTGTTGAGCAGGAAGCCGCGACCGGGTACGACCATCGCGTTGCCGCCGGTCTGCTCGATCGTGAACGTGTATTCGACGATGTTGCCCCAGCGATCGGCCACGGTCAGGTTGGTCGTGCTCTGGCCCTGCTCGGTCGGGCCGCCGACGGTGGCCGGGGTGCATCCGGTGGCGTTGAGGTCGCCCGGCGGAACCGGCTTGACCAGCGCGGCGTTCGGCTTGATCTGGCACGCGCGCTGCTTGGCCCACGAGTCCGTGACCAGTTTGTCCAAGACCTTTTGCGGCGTGTACGCCCCCACGTAGCGATTGCGGTCGGCAAAGCTCAGCGCCGACGCCTCGAGGTAGTAGTGCAGCGCCTTGGTCACATCCGACTGGGACAGGCCGGCCGTCTCGAGGATGTTGAGCGCCTCGCTGACCGCCACGCCACCGCTTGACGGCGTAGACATGCCGTAGACGGTCAGGTCACGGAACTTCGACTTGGTCGGAGCCGGGAATCGAAGCTTATAGTTTGACAAGTCGGATTTGGTCATGGTGCCCGGGCGGATCGGGAAGGCCCAGGTGCCGACCGGCGTCGAGGAGACCGGCGGGTTCTGCACAGTCTTCACAATGTCGCGGCCCACTTCGCCCTCGTAGAGGACGTCGATGCCCTTCCGCGCGATCAACCGATAGGTGGCCGCGAGATCGGGGTTGCGCTGGGTCGACCCGACCGCGGGCGGCGCGCCACCCGGCAGGTACAGCGCCTTGGTCGCATCGAACTGCCCGAACGCGGCGGCGTTGTCGGCGATCTGCTGGCGGAACGTGGCGTCGACCGGGAAGCCCTTGTCGCCGACCCGGGCGGCCGGCTCGAGCAGGCTCGACAGCGACTTCGAGCCCCACTTGCGGGCGGCGGCGTCCCAGGTGGCGAGCGTGCCCGGCGTGCCGACCGAGAGGCCGGAGACGCGAGCTTCCTGGAAGTCGTACGGCGTGTTGTCGGCCGGGTCGATGAAGTGGGTCTCCTTCATCGTGGCCGGGCCGCTCTCGCGACCGTCGATCGTGGAGACTTTGCGCTTGCGAGCGTCGTAGTAGACGAAGAAGCCGCCTCCGCCGATGCCGGCCGAGAACGGTTCGGTGATGCCGAGCGTGGCCGCGGCGGCGACGGCCGCGTCGACCGCGTTGCCGCCCTTGCGCAGCACGTCGAGGCCGACCGCGGTGGCCGTCGGGTCGACTGTGGAGACCGCGCCGCCGTAGCCGGTCGCGGTCGGGCCGAGCGGCTGTGCGCCGCCCGCGAAGGCAGGGCTGGGCGCCACTAACAGTGCGGCGGACAGGGATGTCACGCCGAGAACCGGCAGAATCCGCATTGATCCTCCGAGCATTTGGATGACGGTCTATCTCTGCCTACCAGATCCGTCAGGAATGTGCCGCCCAAGTCTCGAACATCGCCGCGTACGCGCCGCCCGCCGCCACCAACGAGGCATGCGTCCCCGACTCGATGATCCGGTGGTCGTCGACCACGATGATCCGGTCGGCGCGCATCGCGGTGGACAGCCGGTGCGCGACCAGGATCGCCGTACGCCCCTCGAGCAGAGCGTCCAGCGCGGCCTCGACCCGCAGCTCGGAGCGCAGGTCGAGACTGGACGTGGCCTCGTCGAGCACGACCACCCGCGGCTCGGCCAGGAACGCCCGGGCCAGCGCCAGCAACTGCCGCTCCCCCGACGAGACCGACTGGCCGCGCTCGTGGAGCGGGGTGTCCAGGCCCTCGGGGGCGCGTTCGACGAGTTCGCGCAGGCCGACGGCGTCGACCGCGGCCCAGACCTCGTCGTCGGTCGCGGACGGGCGGGCGAACGCGATGTTGTCACGCAGCGTGCCCGCGAACAGGAACGGCTCCTGCGGCACGACCCCGATCTGGGTGCGCAGCGACGCCAGGGTCACGTCACGCAGGTCGTGCCCGTCGATCGTGATGCGGCCCGAGGTCGGGTCGTAGAAGCGGGTCACCAGCTTGGCCAGCGTCGACTTGCCGGCCCCCGTCGGGCCCACGCACGCCACGGTCTCGCCGGGTGAGATGTCCATATTCAACCCGACCAGCACCGGGCGCTCCGGGTCGTAGCCGAACGTGACGTCCTCAAAGACGATCCGGCCGAAGAGAGGCGGAAGCTCCACGGCAGAAGGAAGCTGAGCGACCGACGACCGAACAGCCAACAGCCCCCGGATCTTGCCGATAGCGGCCTTCCCCTGCTGGTATTGCGTATACAACTGGACGAGCTGCTGCACCGGCTGGAAGAACGAGTTGATGTAGAGCACGAACGCCGTCAGCTCGCCGATGGTCAGCGACCCCCGCAGCACCATCCGCCCGCCGATCAGCAGCAGCACGGCCATCGCGATCAGCCCGATCACCGACGTACCGGGCCCGTAGATCGAATTGATCTTGCCGGTCCAGTCGTTGGCGTCCCGGTAGCCGCCGACCACGTCGCGGTGGGCGACGACGTTGCGCTCCTGCCGGTTGTGCGCGGTCACCACCCGGACGCCGTTGAGGCTCTCGGACAGGTCGGCGAACATCGTCGCGATGGCGTCGCGCTGCCGGTCGTACCCGCGGTCGGCCGCGTGCCGGAACCACAGCGACGCGATCGCCAGTGGCGGCACGACCAGGGCCAGGGTGATCAGCGTGAGCTCGACGTTGTAGTGGAACAGCACCGCGGTGACCACGACCATGGTCAGTCCCTGGATCAGGAACTGGGCGAAGCCGTCCTGCAGCAGGCTCTGCAGCGACTCCACGTCGGAGGTCATCCGGGTCATGGTGACCCCGGCCTTCTCACGGGTGTAGTAGTCGAGCGACATCCGCTGCAGGTGCGCGAACAGCCGGATCCGCAGGTCACGGGTGGCCGCCGCGGCCAGCAGCCCGCTCTTGCGCATGCGGATCGCGGTGGCCACCCCGGTCAGCAGCACGGCCACCACGAAGGCGACCGTGGCCAGGATCAGCACCCGCAGATCGCGGTCGGCGATGCCGTGGTCGATGCCGACCTGCAGCAGGTAGGGGCCCGCCTGCAGCAGCAGCGTCTCGACGAGAATCGCGAGCGACGCCGCCAGCAGCAGCCCGGGCCGGCCGATCAGCAGCCGGGTCATCGAGATGCGCCCGCCGGAGTCGCCGGCCGGGTCGAACGAGACACCGGGGTCGCCGTGCTCGGGCTCGCGCGATTCCAGCCGCGCCACACCGGCCCGCAGGTCGTCGGGGATGCCCGCGAACGGCAGCCCGTTGCCCTTGCGCCCGGCCGCGCCGACCGTCGACCGCCCGCCGACGTTGAAGCCGCCGAACCCGCCGCCGTACATGCTCATGCGGTCGCCTCCGAGGACACGGACGCGGCCAGCACCTCGGCGTAGCGCGGCTCCGAGGCGAGGAGCGAGGCGTGCGTGCCGTCGGCGATCACCCGGCCCGCCTCCATCAGCACGACCCGGTCGGCCAGCCCGATGGTGGAGAGCCGATGGGCCACGATCAGGGTCGTCCGGCCGCGCATCTGCTCGCGCAGCGACGCGTGGATCCGCTGCTCCACGGTGACGTCGATGGCGCTGGTGGCGTCGTCGAGCACCAGCACCGGCGGGTTGACCAGCAGCGCCCGCGCGATCGCGACCCGCTGCCGCTGACCGCCGCTGAGCGTGTAGCCGCGCTCGCCCACCACCGTGTCGTAGCCGTCGGGCAGCTCGGTGATGAACTCGTCGGCCCCGGCGGCCACCGCGGCGGCGATCACCGACTCGCGGGTGGCGTCCGGATTCCCGTACGCGATGTTGTCGTGCAGGGACAGCGAGAACAGGAACGGCTCGTCGGGCACGATGCCCACCTGTTCCCGCAACGAGCTGAGCGCCAGGTCGCGCACGTCGTGCCCGTCGATCGTGATCCGTCCGCCGGTGACGTCGTAGAACCGCGCGATCAGCCGGCCCAGCGTGGATTTGCCCGATCCGGTGCCGCCCACGACGGCGATCGTCTCGCCCGGTCGCACGCGCAGATCAAGACCATCAAGGGCGACAGTTCCGTTCCCGTACGCGAAACTGACGCCCTCGAACGCAAGATCTCCGCGCAACGGCACGTCGACCGGGTCGGCGCGCTCGACGATCTCACTCGGGGTGTCGAGGATGTCGTAGATGCGGCGGGCCGACGCCGACGCCCGCTGACCCATCATGATCATCATGCCGAGCAGCCGGAACGGCGGCTGGAGCATCAGCACGTACGAGTTGAAGGCGACGATCGTGCCCACGGTGGTGTGCCCGTCGATCACCATGATGCCGCCGACCAGCAGCACCAGGGCCAGCCCGAGGCGGGGCAGGTTGTCCAGCACCGGGTTCCAGCGGCTGCGGATCCGCGCGTCCTGCCGATAGGCCCACCGGATCCGGTCGGCGCTCTCGGCCAGCTGCCGCAGCTGGCGTCCCTCGGCCGCGAACGCCTTGACGATCCGGACGCCCTGGATGTTCTCGTCGACCACGGTGGCCAGGTGGGCCAGCCGGGCCTGGATCATCCAGGACACCGGGAAGACCGCCTTGCGCATGCCGACGCCGAGCAGCCCGATGATCGGCATGGTGACCATGGCGACGACGGCCAGCGGCACGTTGATCGAGAGCATCAGCCCGAACGCGACCACCGCGATCAGGCACTGCACCAGGATCGACGGGCCGAACGACAGGTAGAGCTGCACGGCCCGGATGTCGGAGCCGGAGCGCGACATCAGCTCGCCGGTCTGCACCCGGTCGTAGAAGCCGAACGGCATCCGGACCAGATGGGTGTAGACGATGTTGCGCAGGTCGTACTCGAGTTCGTACGCCGTGCGCAGCAGATAGAGCCGGGCCAGAAAGTTGATCAGGCCTTGCAGCAGGGCCAGGCCGACGATCCACCACACGTACGTGCTGAGCTGGGCGGTCTTCTCGACGATGGCGTCGTCGATGCCGACCCGCACCAGGTTGGGGATCTGCACCTGCACGATCAGGCCGGCGAAGGACAGCGTGAGCGACGTGATGAGCAGGGCCCGATGGGCCTTGACCAGCGGTAGCGCCCGGCGCAACCAGCTCTTGGCGGCGTCCGGGTCGATGGACGCCCGAGGTGCGCGGCGGGTCAACGGCGCCTCCAGCCGGGTGGATCTAGTTAGCCTTGCTAACGAGATACTAGCCCACGCCGGAGGGCTCCGGTTCGACCGGCGGGCAGTGGGCGCCGGGGGCGACCGGGCGGAGCTTGAGCAGATAGCGGTCGACGACTCCGGCGACACAGGGGCTCTTGTTGTACGCGACGTGACCCCACCCGTCGTACGTGAGAAGGCTGGTCGGCGCACCGAGCTGAGCCGCCACGTGCTGCGCCCACGTGTAGGCGGTGGCCGGGTCGTGCCGCGAGTTGACCAGCAGCACCGGCCCCAGCCCGGGCGGGGGCGTCGTCGGCGCCTGCGGGTTGTCCGGGGCCGAGGGCCAGCCCAGGCAGCCGGTCATCGCGGTCAGGGCCAGCGGCGAGATCAGCATCTGCGGGGCGGCCAGGGCGAGCGCGTGCATCCGGCGGCTCAGGTCGGCGTAGCCGGTGATCCGCAGGTTCCAGTCCTCGCAGATGACCGCGGGGAAGACGTACGGGACCAGATCGGTCGTCGGCGGTCCGGCGGCCCGGCTTTTCACGGGGGTCGCGGCGGCGGCCGACGCGTCGCGCAGGTAGTAGGCGAACGAGTACCACTGCGGGTCGTAGAAGGCCGAGAACGCCGCGGTCAGCAGGTCGGTCACCGTCACCTTGAGCGACGGGTCGTACGGGCTGACCAGCGTGCCGGCCCGGGCCCGGGTCACGGCGGCGGCCCACAGCTTCGGAATGTCCTGACCGCGGACCACGCAACGGGCGTCGCGGGCGCACCACTTCACGAACTCGCCGAACGAGTCCTGCGCGGCCGCGGTCTCGTTGGTCAGGAAGTTCGTCAGGTCGGCGCTGTGGTCCATCACGCTGTCGAGCACGAGCCCGCGCAGCCGTCGCGGGTAGAGCTGGGCGTACTGGAGACCGATCAACGTGCCGTACGAGGCGCCGTAGAAGTTGATCTGCTTCTCCCCCAGCCCGGCCCGCACGGCGTCGAAGTCGCGGACCACGCTGACCGTGTCGACGTGGGCGAAATGCGCTCCGGTACGCGCGGCACAGTCGGCGGCCAGCTTCCGGTTGAACGCGATCATCGCCGTGTATTGCGCCTCGGACTCGACCAGCGCGGACGGCTTGGCGTCGACCAGGTCCTGCGAGCAGAGCACGGGCGCGCTCCGGCCCACCCCGCGCGGGTCGACGCCCACGATGTCGAACCGTTTCCGCACCTCCGCGCCGAAGAACCCGGTCGCCGCGAAGGTGAAGTCGACCGCCGAACCGCCGGGGCCGCCCGGGTTGACCAGCAGCACGCCGATGCGGTGGGCCGGGTCGGTCGCCTTCCGGCGGGCCATGGTCAGCGTGACCTTCGGGCCGGCCGGATTTGCCCAGTCGGCCGGCACCTTCATCTCGCCGCACTGCACCTCGGCGTCCTCGGGGCAGACCGTCCAGGTGATCGTCGACGCGGCCCGGGCCGGGGTGGCCACCAGCCCGTACGCCAGCAGGGTGACGACCGTGAGGGCCGCGGCCCGGAAGGGTCGCGTCGAAGCTCGCACGCGTTCTCTCTCCGCCCTGCACGGCCGAGGCACCGCACGGCCCCATCTTGGGACGCACGAAGATCATGAGTCCGGTAAACCGGGGAAAGTTCGCCGGGCCGTGGCACCGTGGAGCGATGACACCCGCCGCACGAACGCGTCTCGTCCTCGCCACGGCCGGCGCCTTTCTGCTGGTCGCCTGCTCCGACGGCGAGGCCTCGACGCCGAGCGGCACGTCCTACGGACCGTCGGCCACACCGGCCGCACCGCCGTCGTCGCCGGCCGCGGCCGAGCCGGCCGAGAAGGGCGAACCCGATCTGAGCCGGCCGCAGACGATCGTCACCGGGCTCGAGGTGCCGTGGGGGCTGGCGTTCCTGCCCGACGGCTCGGCGCTGGTCAGCGAGCGCGACTCGGGCGACATCCTGCGCATCCCGGCCGGCGGCGGTGACCCGACCCAGGCCCATCACGTCGACGGGGTCGACGCCGGCGGCGAGGGTGGCCTGCTCGGCATCGCGGTCGACCCCGACTACGCGCAGAACAAGTACGTCTACGCCTACTTCACCTCGTCCCGCGACAACCGGATCGAACGGTTCCAGCTCGGCGGCAAACCACAGGTGATCTTTGACGGGATCGACAAGGCGCGCATCCACAACGGAGGCCGGCTCGCCTTCGGTCCCGACGATTTCCTGTACGTGGGCACGGGCGACGCCGGCGACGGAAGCGCGTCGCAGGACCGGAACGACGTGAACGGCAAGATCCTGCGGCTCACCCGGGACGGCAGGCCCGCACCCGGCAACCCGTCCGGCTCGCCGGTGTGGTCGCTGGGCCACCGCAACGTCCAGGGCCTGGCCTGGGGCCTCGACGGCACGATGTACGGCATCGAGTTCGGCCAGAACACGTGGGACGAGGTGAACGTGATCGAGCCGGGCCGGAACTACGGCTGGCCCGAGGTCGAGGGCAAGGCGGGCAACGCGAAATACGTCGACCCGATCGTGCAGTGGGCCACCGACGACGCCTCGCCGTCGGGCGCGGCGGTCGCCGGCAACACGCTGTATGTCGCCGGTCTCCGCGGCGAACGGTTGTGGACGGTCCCGCTGGGTGGCGGCGCACCCAAGGCCGAGCTCACCGGTAGGTACGGCCGGTTGCGGACCGTGGCCGTGGCTCCGGACGGCGCCCTGTGGGTGACCACCTCGAACCGGGACGGCCGAGGTGATCCCCGCGGCGGCGACGACCGGATCCTCCGGTTCGCCGCCTAGAAATAGGGCGCGAGCAGCTCGTTCAGCTCGTCGTCGGTCATGCTGTGGCCGGCACCGAGCCCCTGCCAGCGAACGGTGTCCATCGCGGTGCGGATCGGCACACCGAATCCCATCACCAGACCGGTGACGATCAGGCCGCCGGACAGGCTGCCGGGCTCCCGATCGCGGACCCGGCGGAGAATCCCGGCCGGGGTGGTGCCGTCACCGGCGAACTCGCGGGCGACGGCCACCCAGGCCGGAGCGTTCGGATCAGGGTTTCTCAAAGACCACCTCGACGTTCGTGTAGTTGCCCGGCGTTCCCCTGAGCTTGTCGTAGAGCACCCGGGCCTTGGTGAAGCCGGCCCGGCCCGCCTTCTTCCCGGTGAAGGTGTACATCGCCGCCTCCTCGGGATCCAAACTGATCTGGATACCGGCGTTGAACGAGTCGAGGTTGTCAGCCAGGGCCCGGTCCTCGCCCTCGGCGATCCACTTGCCGGCGACCCCCTTGAGCTTTCCGGTCTTCTCGGCCCAGTCCAGGGCCTCGTCGAACATCTCGCCGCCGGACGGAGTCTTGTCCCCGCTCTTGATGTACAGGTTCAGGATGCCGTCCCGGTCGACCTCGGCCATCAGCCCGTCCGCGCCGTCGACGTGGTTGGTCATGAGCGGACAGACCTCGTCCGGGACGTCGGCCGCCTGCGCCCGCACCGACGCGCGAGCCGCCTTCTTGCCGCCGCACGGGTTGGCGTGCGTCCGCTTGGCCTTGGCCAGGTCGCTGAGCTCGTCGGCCTCCTTACGGGCGACCTTGATCTTCTCGAGGAACTTGAACAGCTTCGGCATCAGCTTGCCGAGCTTGAACAACGTCCCGAAGATCTTGTTGGCCGGCAACAGGTTGGCCAGCGACCACAGGCAGGCCTCGATGTTGCCTTCCATGACGCACTTCTTGATGTCGCCGACCCCGGAGAGCTCGAGGAACAGGTCCCAGGCGTTCTCCTTGAACCAGTCGAGCATCGTCTGCCCGCCCTCGGCCTGGGCCTGCCGCAACCGCTCCTGCTCCTCGGGAGTCAGGTATTGGAACAGGTCGGGGTCGATCGGCTGTCCCGGGTCGTCGCCGATCGAGTCGGCCATCGCCTGGGCGTCGCGCTTGCGCTGCGCCTCCTCGGCCCGTTCGGCCGCCTGCTGCGCGGCCACCGCGTACTGCAGGGCGTTGCTGGCCGCGACCGCGGCGCTGTCCGCATGCCGCTGCGCACTGTCCGCCGCCGTGCGGGCCTTGGCCGCGTCGGCCTCGGCCCGGTCGGCCGCACCGCGAGCCGCCGCCGCGTCGGACTCGGCCGCCGTGGCCGCACTGTTGGCCGCGTTGGCGTCGGCTTGCGCCGCGTCGGCCGCGCGGCCCGCGATCGCCGCGTCCTGGGCGGCCTCGTTGGCCGCCTGCCGGGCCGCGATCGCGTCGGCCTTGGCCTGGGCGTCGGCCCGGCCGGCGCTGGCCGCCGCGGAACGGGCCGCGGCACCGTCGGCCGCGGCCTGCGCCGCCGCCTTCTTGGCCTCGGCCGCCGAGGCCGCCGCTTCGGCGGCCGACCGGGCCGCCCGGGCGGAAGCCGCGAACGCGCCCGGCACCTGCTCGTTCGCCCGCACCGCGGCCGCCTCGGCCCGCTCGGCCGCGGTGACCGCCTCGGCCGCGCGGGCCGCGGCCGCCGCCGCCTGCTCGGCGCCGATGGTCTTGGCCTGCTCGGCCACCAGCTGCACGAAGTCGGCGTCGATGTCGGCGCCGGTGAACGGGGAGACCATGCCGATCGCGCTGTTGGCGGGCTCGGCGATGCCGGCCGCCGACTCCCGCGCCGCGGCCGCGGCGCTGACCGCGATCTCGGCCTGGGCCGCCGCCGCCACCGCCTCGGTGGTGGCGGCGTTCGCCTCGTCCTGGGTCCGGTTGGCCGCCCACAGTGCACGGACCGCCTCGTCGGCCGCCTGCTCGGCCAGCCTGGTGGCCGACTCCGCGGCCCGGGCGGCGCGGATCTCCTGGGCGGTCGCCGTGGCGGCGGCCGCGTCGGCCTTGACCCGGGCCGCGTGCGTCGCCTTCGCGGTCGCCTCGGCCTTGTCGGCGGCCGCGTCGGCGGCCGCCGCGGCCGCCTGGGCCTGCTGCGCCGCGGCGTGGGCCCGGTCGGCCGCCCGCTGGGCCTGCGTCGCCGCCGCCCGCGAGTTGGCCGCCGCCCCGGTCGCCGTGTTGGCCGCCGAGCGGGCCGAGCGGGCCGCCGTACCCGCCGTGCCGGCCTCGCGATCGGCCAGGTCGGCCTGGGCCTGCGCCTCGGCCTTCTCGGCGTCGGTGGACGCGGCCGAGGCGGCCGAGCGCATGGCCGCCGCCTTGGCCTTGGCCGCCTGCTCGGCCCGCTCGGCCGCCATCGCCTCGTCGCGGGCCCGGCGGGCGCTGTCCTCGTGCTGCCAGGCCCGGTCGGCCGCGCCGGACGCGGCCCGGTCGGCCCCCTCGGCCCGGCTGCGCGCCCCGGCGGCGATGGAGGCCTGAGCCTCGGCCTGCTGCCGTGCGCTCCGGGCGGTGGCCGCCTCCTGCTCGGCCTGCGCACGGTAGCGGGCCGCGTTGGCCCGCTCGGACTCGGCGACCTGCCGGTACTTCTTGGCCTCGGCGGCCTGCGCCTCGGCGGTCTCGCGGTGCCTGCGGGTCTGCTCGGCCTTGGCCCACGCCTCGGCCTCGGCCGCCTCGGCCTTCACCCGGGCCGCCTTGGTGCGGGTGGCCGCGGTCTTCGCCGCGTCGGCCTGCCGCTTGGCCGCCGCGGCCAGCTTGGCCGCCGCCGCCGCGTGCTCCTCGGCGTGCCGGCGCCATTCCTCGGCCTGCTTCGCGTGCGCTTCGGCCTGGGCCTGAGCGCCCTGGGCGTTGTTGGTCGCGATGGTCGCGTCGATGGCGTTCGCCGCGGTCGTGGCCGCACCGAGCGCCGCGGTGGCGGCGTCCCGGAGCCCCTGGGTGATCAGCGACCACTCGGCCCCGTAGGTCAGGCCGGTGGCGATCAGCTCGTCGGCCGCGGCGGTGGCGATCGCCGCCGACGCCTGGGCCTGCTGCGCGGCGTTGCGGGCGGCGGTGACCTGGTTGGCCGTCTGGGTCTTGGCCGCGTTCAGCTCGGTCGCCTTGGCCGCGGTCGTGCCCGAGCCGGCCAGCACCCGCTGCGACTGCCGGGCCGCGTTGGCCGCGCCGGCCATCGCGTTGGCCGACTGCTGCAGCGCGCGGACGCCGTCGCCGTGCGCGGCCAGCAGCCGGGTGCGGGCCTCGGACGCCCGCTTGGCCCGCTGGGCCAGGTCGGACAGATCCTCGGCGGCCTTGTTCCGCGCCTCGAGGTCTTTCAGGTACTGCTCGCGCTCGGCCGCGTCGGCCTTGGCCGCGGTCAGGTAGCCGGTCGCCCAGAACGCGGCCACGGCGGCGTCGTCGCCGGCCAGCGCCTGATCGGCCGCCGCCCGGACCCGCGACTCGGCCGGGGCCGCCGCCACCAGGACCCGGATCCGCTCGCGCAGTTGCGTGGCCCGCTCGCGGGCGTCGGCCGCGACCTTCTCGTCCCGCTGGCGGGCGATGTCGCCGCCGTAGGCCAGGAACGCCGAGCGATCGCTGTCGGTTCCCTTGAGGACCCGCTCGACCTCGGCGTTGAAGTAGCCGCCGGGCGTGCCGGTGCCCTTCATCGCCGTGATGCGTGCGAGGTTGTCGGCCGCCTCCTGCTTTTTGCGCGCGGCGACCTGCTTCTCCAGGGCCGGCTTGTCGACCGTGGCGAACTTCTGGACCGCGGCCGGGTCACCGCTGGCCAGCGCGGCCAGTGCCGCCTCGCGGACCTCGGGCTCGGGCGACAGGGTGGCGACGTCGGTGACCGCCTTGCGCCACCGCTCGGCGATCGCGTCGACGCCGGTGGTGCCGTTCCAGGTCTCGGTGACCAGCGGTGGAATCACGACCGCGGGCGCGTCCAGGGCGAGTGCCCGCGGCGCGGCCGAGGCGGGTGGAGCGTGCAACAGCGTGCCGGCGACGAGGGCGGCGAGCGCCCCGGTCAGTACGGCACGAAGGCGCGCGGCAGTGTGGTGCCTCACGTTCAAACCCCCGTTTGAGCGGCATACGTTGAAGATCGCCGATGTATCGGGGGTATCTAATCATGCGGCCCGGCCCCCTGAGGGGACCGGGCCGGAGAGCTAGTTGTTGTTGGGCGGGAGTTCGGGCAGAGCCGAGATCGCCGCCGCGTACTGGGCGATCTGACGGCTGTTGGGCACCACGCCGACGGCGCGGAGCTGGTCGTGAATGGCCTGTGCCACCTGGCTCTCGTTCTGCCCCCGGTGGGTCTGCATGACCTTGTTCACGGCGTAGTCGACTCGGATCTGCTGCTGCCAGCCCGCGGTGCGGTAACCGCCGGCCCGGGCGTTGCTGATGGGTGCGATGGCTTCCATGCCCCGTCTATCGGTCACGCCCGGTCGCGTCGCGAAGGAAGCGGAGGCGGTGCAACCCGAAGGCAACCAGGTCACACCGCCTCGATACTCAGTGCGCTGCGGGACGGTCGTCCTCGGGAGTGATCTCCGACGCGTCGGGCGTCTTGGGCGGATTGAGCCGCAGCCACAGCAGGAAGAGCAGACCCAGGACGAGCATGCCGATGCCCATCCACAGGTTGATCCGTACGCCCTCGGCCTTGTCGATCTCGGCTTGACTGTCGAACAGGCCGATCAGCGTGACGATCACGCCGTACACGACGAACAGGCCACCGATCACCCGCCGTACGTCGAACAGCCGCGCCGCGGCCGACAGTTTCTGCTCGTCGACCTGGTTGTTCTTCTCCGTCATGGTCGTTCTCCCCTTACCAGACCGGGATGTAGAGGGCGAGGGCCAGCACGACTGCGGTCAGGCCGAGCACGACCGGGTTGCGCCACCAGACCTTGTCACCCGAGACGATCACCTCACCGCTGGTCGTCGAGCCACCGAGGCCGTACACGAGACCCTGCAGTTCCTCGTCCGGCTTGGACGGGGTGAAGAGGGTGACCGCGATGGCCACGATGACCGCCGTGACGAAGGCCACGCCGGCACCCCAGAAGCTCTGCTCCAGCGCCGAGTTGAACGCGACCGCGTCGGTCAGATAGAGGATGTAGAGCGTCAGCGAGGCGACGAAGCCCAGGAACAGCGACCAGAACCCGGCCCACGGCGTCATCCGCTTCCAGAACATGCCGACGATGAAGGTCGCGAACAGCGGCGCGTTGAACAGCGAGAACAGCTGCTGGATGTACTCCATGATGTTGCCGTAGCCACTGGCGATGAACGCCGTGCCGATGCCGATCACGACACCGCCGATCGTGGCGTAGCGGCCGATCTTCAGGTAGTACTCGTCGCTGCGGCCCTTGCGGATGTAGGCCTGCCAGATGTCGTACGTGAAAACGGTGTTGAACCCACTGACGTTGGCCGCCATACCGGCCATGAAGGACGCCAGCAGACCGGTCACGGCCACCCCGAGCACGCCGTTGGGCAGCAGGTCACGCATCAGCAGCGGGATCGCGTTGTTGTAGGTCAGGTCGCCCTCGTCGGCGCCCAGCCCCTTGACCGTGATGACCGCGATCAGACCGGGGATCACGGTGACGGCCGGGATCAGCAGCTTCGGGAAGGCGGCGATGATCGGCGTACGCCGGGCCGCGTTCATGTCCTTGGCCGACAGGGCCCGCTGCACCTCGGCGAAGTTGGTCGTCCAGTAGCCGAACGACAGCACGAAACCGAGACCGAAGAGGATGCCGATCCAGTTGGCGCCGAGCGGGTTGTCGGCGCTGCTGCCGGTGTTCGACCAGGTGTGCAGGGCGGCGTCCCCGAGCGGACCGCTGCGCACCGCGTCGAACAGACCGTTGATGCCGCCGACCTTGACCAGGCCGACGATGGTGAGCGGGATCAGGCCGGCCAGGATGACGAAGAACTGCAGCACCTCGTTGTAGATGGCCGACGACAGACCGCCGATGGTGATGTAGGTCAGCACGATCGCGGCGCCGACCAGGATCGACACCCACAGCGGCCAGCCGAGCAGCGCGTCCAGGATCAGGGCCAGCGCGAACAGGTTGACGCCGGCGATCAGCACCTGCGCCACGGCGAAGCTGAGCGCGTTGAACAGGTGCGTCGAGTTGTTGAAGCGCCGCCGCAGGAACTCGGGGACGCTGCGCACCTTGGAGCCGTAGTAGAACGGCATCATCACGATGCCGAGGAACACCATGGCCGGCACCGCGCCGATCCAGTAGTAGTGCAGCGTCAGCAGGCCGTACTGGGCCCCGTTGGCGGCCATGCCGAGGATCTCGAGCGCGCCCAGGTTGGCCGAGACGAAGGCCAGACCGGTCACCCAGGCGGGCATCGAACGCCCGGAGAGGAAGAAGTCGGCGCTGGTCTTGATCGCTCTTCGGGCCGCGAAGCCCACCCCCAGCACGGTGCCGAAGTAGAGGATCAAAATCAGGTAGTCGAAAATGTCGAGATCGAGCCTCAGCCCGCTCTCCGCGGCAAGCACCACAGGCCACCTCCAGGGGAACAGTCGCCCGCCCCCTACCCGAGGTGAATCCGATTCACACCTATCGGAGGTTCTCGATTACCTCCGGTGACAACTCGGTCACGCCGGTGACCACCATCGAGGCCAGGGCCAGCGCGTCCTCGGCGGGTGGATAGATGCCGTGCGGCACGGCGATGACCGCGAGCCCGGCCGCACCCGCGGACCGCAGGCCGTTGCTCGAATCCTCGACGGCGGCGCACACGGCCGGGGCGTAGCCCAGCTTTTCGCAGGCGGCGAGATAGACGTCGGGGGCCGGCTTGCCGCGCGGCACCTCCTCGGTCGAGAGCGTCACCCGGAACGCGTCGGTCAGCCCGGCCGACTCGAGCACCTGGTCGATCAGCACCCGGGCCGACGAACTGGCCAGCGCCAGCGGGAAGCGGGCGCCGAGCCGGCGGACCGCCTCGGCGGCGCCGGGGATGATCGGGAGCGACGTGCGGTAGCGCTCGGCCATCCGGCCCAGTACGTCGGCGGCGACCTGCTCGGGCGTACGGGGAACTCCGACGTCCTCAGCCAGATGACCGGACCACTCCTGGGTGTTCATGCCCATCATGCGGCTCTGTGTGTCGGGAAGGAACTCGCGGTTGTGCTCGGCCACGTAGCCGCGCCGCACCTCCTCCCACACCTCCTCGGAGTCGATGATCACGCCGTCCAGGTCGAACACCACTGCTTCGATCGCCATGCTCTTCCTCTGCTCAGAACGCTTCCGCCGCCGGGATGATCTCCTTGGCGAAGACCTCGTACTGGTTCAGCTCCCACGAGTTGCGCAGGCCGCCGTGCCCGACCTCGACGCCGAGCCGATGCAGGTCGCGCAGCTCCTCGATCGTCGCGCCGACCCGCTCACCTTTCTCGCCCAGGTCGTAGCGGTACATCACGGTCTTCTGGATCTCGTCGTAGTCGCGGCCGACCTCGTCGCAGTGCCGCTTGAGCACGTCGAGCTTGTGCGGCAGCTCGGGCCCGGCGAACAGGTTGCAGGCGTCGGCATATTGCGCGACCAGGCGCAGCGTCTTCTTCTCACCACCGCCCCCGACCAGGATCGGCAGGTGCGGGCGGCTGAGCGGCAGCGGATGGTTGAGCGTGCGGCCGAGCCGATAATGCTTTCCCTCGTACGGGGATTCGTCGCCCGAGAACATCTGCCGGCAGATCTGCAGTGCCTCCTCGAGACGCTCGAAACGCTCCTTGGTCGGCGGGAACGGCAGGCCGAGGCCGATCGACTCGTGCTCGTTCCACGCGGCCCCGATGCCCAGAATGGCCCGTCCGCCGCTGAGCACGTCGAGCGTGGTGACCGCCTTGGCGAGAAGGCCGGGTTCGCGATAGACGACGCCCGTAACCATGGTGAAGAGCTTCGCGTTCTTCGTGTGTGCGGCGAGGAAGCCGAGCGCCGTGTAGGCCTCGAGCATGTCCCACTCCGGCGGGCCGATCACCCCGATCTGCCAGAAGTGGTCCATCACGCTGATCCGCTCGAAGCCGGCCCCGTCCGCCGCGGAGGCGATGTCGGCGAGCACCGGGCCGCCCGTCGGGCCAGGTGAAGTTCGAGATGTGCAGGCCAAGCTTCACTGGTATTCCTCTTTCCCCAGGACAATCCCCGCAACGGACCAAACCCTACCCCGAAACCCCCATTCCCGTACGCAGCGTAGTGACGAACCGGCTTTATCGGACCTCGGATGTCCTTCGGAAGTCGACCGTCCTCCTCCGTTCCGGTGAGTTGCTGCACGGTTGCCGACCGGTAGTTTTCTTGATCAGGATCCAGCCTGAGGAGCACCGCCATGCCTCCTTCGCCGCTTTCCGCAGCGACGAGCAGCACCCGCACGACGTCACCCTCCGTGAGCGTCGTGATCCCCGTCGTCGACGCGGGCGGGCTGCACCTCATGCTGCGCGGTCTGCCCCCCGTCCTCCAGGTCGTGGTTGTCGGCGCGGATGCTTCGTTGCGTTCCGCCCTCGTGGGCCGGCCCGACGTCGTGCTCGTCCAGCCGGCCCGGCCGGGCCTGGGCAACGCGATCGCGGCCGGCGTCCGGGCCGCCCGCGGCGACGTGGTGGTCACCCTGAACGGCGACGCCTCGACCGACCCGGCCGAGATCCCCCGCTTCGTCGCGGCTCTGGTGGCCGGGGCCGACGTCGCGCTCGGCTCGCGCTATTCCGCCGGTGGCCGCGACCTGACCGGCCGCCGGCTGCACCGCTGGGCCAACCTGGCGCTGATCTGGATCCTGGCCCGGTTCCTGGGCATCCACCGCACCGACCCCGGTTTCGGGTACGCGGCGTTCTGGCGCGACGCCGCACATCGCCTGGGATTGCCCGACCCGGCCCCGCGCACCGTCCCCGTGTGGGGCGAGGGCCCCGAGATCGGGCCGTTGCTGGCGCTGCGCCCGGCCATGCGGGGCCTGCGCGTGGCCGAGGTCGGCAGCACCGCGTACCCGCCGGTCCGCCGCGCCCGCGACACCGAACGCCTGCGTCTGCGCCACTGGCTGCGCACAGCTCGCCAGGAACGCCGCTCCGGCGTGGAGGCCGAGACACCCGCGCACCCCGCCCCGGTCGCCCACCGCCCCGTCATGAACGACGAGACCGGCGCCGGCCGTCGCGCCCTCGACCGCTGGGCCATCGAAAGCCTGGCCCACGAACGACGCGCCCGCGAACGCCTGGCCCGCGAACGCACCACAGTCCGCCAGACCCCCGCCCCCGCCCGCCCGGCCTCGTCCGCCAGCGCTCGCCCGGCCTGGGCCGAAGCCGACCGGCGCTCGGCGGGCCGGCCGGCGTGGGGACAGCCGCACGTCAGCCCCGCGCAGCACATCCGGAACACGCCGCCCGCACCCCGTCGCGAGGGTCACCCGGAGCGTCTGGGCGGCCCCGACCTGCAGCCCCGATCGGGCCAGATGCCGTGGCGCATCGCCTTCGGCGCCACCCAGCCCACGGCCCGAGAGGTCGGCACCCGCCGCCGCCGAATCCAGGGCTTGCGCCAGGACCGCCCCGACCTACGCGTCATCAACGGCGAGGGCGCCACCACCGGCCGCCGAGCCCGCCTCCGATCGATCAAGAAGCTGGACGAGTAAGCCGCCTCAAGCCGGCAAGAGATTCCGGTCAGCCAACCGGGCCGCGGCCAGCGTGACGTGCTTCTCGGTGAACATTCGAGCTTTCCGCAAACTCCACGACGCGACTCGATCAGCGAGGGCGCCCGGGTCATCAGTCATGGGCTCATATCCCGAGGCGAAATGAACCGTCGCCAGCAACTCGAGGCTGTACGGAGTCTCGAACCCCTCCACGAGATCCAGCAGCGTGGACAGCCGCTCCAGCTCAGCCGGTTGATCCGCAAGGAGCTCTTCGGCCGCGTCGACGCTCCGCGGCACCGGATTGATGGGCGCGAACTCAGTCACCCGAGCGGATCGGTCGCCCAGCCCCGTCAGGTGGTGGCCTTCGAGCGCATCGAGAACATGACTCAACTGAGGGGCGTACGGCCCGTAGGTTCCACGCACGAAGGTCAGCCGGAGAGGAGCACCGAGAACCTGCAGGAAGTAGGCGAGCTTCTGAATCTCCAACTCACTGATGCCATCACGAACTTCCTGCAACCGTGCTCGATCCAGATACCGATTGACCGCCGTCACCAGCAGAGCCCGCGGTTGAGTGAGCGGTGGCTGAGGTGTGGCGTTCGGCATCGCGTCAGCGGACGGGGCACCCTCAGGCGGAAAGACGATCGCTCGAACGTCTTGCATGCGGTCGCACGCCTTCTCGATCAACGGCCGGACCTCGTTCCAGTCCAACCCGCCGTTGCCGCAGCCGAGCGCCGGGATGGCTACCGACCGGATGCCCAACTCTTGGACGACGTCAACCAGCGAATCCAGGCCGGCGGCGATGTCGGCCAACCGGGAACTGCTGCGCCAGTGCTGCTTCGTCGGGAAGTTGAGGATGTAACGGCGTGAGCCGATCACCCCCGTGTCGAACGCCCAGACGTGGCCGAGCCTGATGTCTCCGCGCGCACAAGCAGCACGGTAGGCCCGGAAGTTGGCGGGAAAGGCGCGCTTGAACTGGAGAGCAATTCCCTTGCCCATCACACCCACCGTGTTCACCGTGTTGACCAAGGCGTCCGCGTCAGCTGTGAGGAGATTCCCGTGTGCTTCCTCGATCATTTCCCTCACCTCCGTTCGAACCCGTGAACGAGGAACTCGGCCTGGCGTCGGCGCTGCCGGTCAGGATCCTCCTGGGTGTTGTTCCAACGTTCGGCCTCCATCAGCGGCCAGTCGACCATTCCCAGCATGCTCGACGAATCCGTGGTGAACTCTGAGGTCGCTGTGGCCGCGTTGCCGTCTGTTGCCACCCACGTGAGCCCGGCTTCGACGACTGCTCGCACGTTCGTGACCAGGTAGATCAGCGGCCTGTCTCCGCCTTGATAACGGCCGGCAGGCGGTCCCGGTGTTCGCACGATATCCGGACTGTCGGATCGCTCCGAGATTGTCGACATGTGTGAAGTGGTAAAGCCAGCGAGAGCCGGCGTTCGTTGTGTCTGGTCCAGTCATGCTGCCGTCGGTCTCCGCATCCGTAGCCGGGCCTCTCGACCGGCGCGGAACAGGATCTCATCGACCGCTCGCGCTGTGTCGACAGCGCGGCGATCCGACAGAAGTACGACGATCGAACCTCGTTGTCCCGAGTGGCGACGCGACGGGTCGGGCCGGGCGGTGTGGATGGCCCGGCCCGACCGCTCTCAGGTGCGGTCGCGCAGCTGCGGGAGGATTCGCTCGGAATACAGGCGCAGGAAGCGTTCCTGGTCGGGGCCCGGCGCGTGGAAGACCAGGTGCTTGAAGCCCATGTCGAGGTATTCGGCGACCTTGGCGACGTGCTCGTCGGCGTCGGAGGAGCAGATCCAGCGGGTGGCCGTGCGCTCGACCGGCAGGGCGTCGGCCAGGCGCTGCATCTCGATCGGGTCTTCGACGCCGGTCTTCTCGTCGGGGGACAGCGCCAGCGCACCCCAGTAGTGGGTGTCGTTGTGGGCGCGCTCGAGGTCGTCGTCGAAGCTGACCTTGACCTCGATCATCAGGTCGAGGTCGTCGGTCTTGCGGCCAGCCTTTTCGGCGCCCTCGCGGACGGCGGGCAGCAGCGTGTCGGTGTAGAGCGCGTGGCCCTTGCCGCTGGTGGTGATGAAGCCGTCGGCGATCCGGCCGGCCAGGCGGGTGGCGGCCGGGCCGGAGGCGCCGATGTAGATCGGGACCTGCGTGTCCGGCTTGTCGTAGATAGTGGCGTTTTCCGTACGGTAGAACTGGCCCTCGTACGTCACCCGGTCTTCGGTCCACAGCTTCTGGATCAGCAGCACCGCTTCTTTGAGGCGGGCGAAGCGCTCCTTGCCGTCCGGCCACTCGAGCCCGAGCGGCACCTCGTTGAGCGACTCGCCCGAGCCGACGCCGAGGATGGCCCGGCCCGGAGCGAGGCAGCCCAGGGTGGCGAAGGCCTGCGCGACCACGGCCGGGTGGTAACGGAAGGTCGGCGTCAGCACGCTGGTGCCGATCAGCACCCGCTCGGTCCGGGCGGCCAGCGCGCCCAGCCACGGCAGCGCGGCCGGGGCGTGCCCGCCGTCGTGCCGCCACGGCTGGAGGTGGTCGCTGACGAAGACCGAGTCGAAGCCCAGCTCCTCGGCCAGCACGCTGTATCTGAGCAGTTCCGCCGGGGCGAACTGTTCCGCCGACGCCTTGTACCCGAACCGAATCATGAGCCGAACTTACCCCGCGGCCTTGTACGCCTTTCCGGCGTCCGTCGGACTGTTGCCGTCCTTGTAGAGCC
This sequence comes from Paractinoplanes bogorensis, assembly GCF_018829635.1. Classification (GTDB taxonomy): domain Bacteria; phylum Actinomycetota; class Actinomycetes; order Mycobacteriales; family Micromonosporaceae; genus Actinoplanes; species Actinoplanes bogorensis. The sequence continues at coordinate 269,610 of NZ_JAHKKG010000007.1, read as the reverse complement.
CGAAATCGACACTGTCTCCCACAGCGGGCAAACCGAACCAGGCGTACCGCTCGACGTACGAACGCTTCTGCATGCCCCTGGTCGTGCCGTTGATGAAGGTCACCAACTGGGCCTGGGACGGGTATTTGGGGCTGCCGCCAAAGTTCATCAGGCCGTACTCGGTGACCCAGATCGGCTTGCCGTAGCGCTTGTGCACGGCGTCGACGTAGCCGAGGAACTGGTCGACCGCGGCCGGTGAGAAGTCGGACCCGTACCAGTGCAGCGTGATGAAGTCGACACGGTAGTTCTTGTCCTTGGCGCCGCTCATGAAGCGGTCGAGCCAGCCGCCCGCCGTGTCCCCGCCGAACGCGACCGCGGGGCTGCCCAGCCGCATGCCGGTCGACTGCAGCTTCGGCCAGTCGGCCAGGGCGTCCTCGACGCTCATCTTGGCCTGGCCGTCCATGTCCGGCTCGTTGAAGCCGAGCAGGATCTTGCCCTCTTTCTTGGCCTCGGCCAGGGTGCTGTCGGTGACGTTGGCCTTGCCCCAGATCATCGGCACGAACTCGACGTCGGCCGGGCCGGGCATGCTGCGGTTGTTCGACGACCAGTTGTAGTACCAGCCGGCGCCGACGTCACCGAGGGCCGCCTTGGTGCCGGTGAACTCCCAGACGCCGACGCCCTTCTTCTTGCTCGCCTTGGCGGTGACGACCACGGCCGGCTTCTTCGTCGTCGGCGTCGCGCTCGGCGTGGCGCTGGGCGTCACCGACGGGGTCGGGCTGGGCTTGACCGTGCTGGGGGCCGGGGCCGGCCGGGTGGTCGGGGCGACCACGGCGGCGGTGGCGACCGGCGGATCGGACTTCTGCACCACGACCACGGCCGCCGTGCCGCCGGCGACCGCGGTGGTCGACAGGGCGGCGGTCATGACCTTGCGGGACAGGCTGAACCCGACCTTGGCCGCGATCTTGGCGGTGCCCGCGCCGACCGACTTCGAAGCGGCCGCGCCGCCCGCCGCCGCGGCCTTCGACGAGGCCACCCCACCGGCGCCGAGGGAGGCGAGCACGCCCTTGCCCATCAGCCCGGCCGGCAGCGGCACCAGCGCCATGCCGGCCAGCAGGCGCTCGGCCGCGACCAGCCCGTTCCAGGCCGGGGAGCAGTAGCGGCACTCGCGGGTGTGGCGGGCGATCCGCTTGCGCCACAGCGGGCTGGGCCGCCCGTCCCACTCGGTGGTGAGCATCTGCAGGTCGAGGCAGGGCGGGTTGGCGGTCAGCGCCCGCACGACGACCCGGGCCGTCTCGAGCTGACCCTTCATCCGCTGGATCCGGACGGCGGCGTGCTGGCGGGTGACGTCCATGGCGTCGACGATCTCGTCGCGGGTGAGCTCGCCCGAGGCCTCGAGCCACCAGAGCGAGAGCAGCTCGCGGTTGTCCTCGTCGAGCCAGCGGGTCGCCTCGGCGGTCTCCCGGCGCTGGCCGCTGAGCTCGAGCCGGGTGATCGACAGGTCGGTGAAGTCGGCGCCGGGGTCGCGGATGTCCTCGTGCAGCAGCGCCTCGGGGGCACCGCGCCGGGCCCGGAACCGCTCGCGCACCTGGCGGACGGTGATCGCGACCAGCCACGACCGGAATGCCTCGGGCTCGCGCAGGTCGCCCAGGTTGCGCAGCACGCGCAGCATGACGTCCTGCACCACGTCGTCGACGTCGGCGTGACCCTCGAGAGCGCGCCCGACGATCGTGTAGACCAGCGGCAGATAACCGGCCACGAGCCGGTCGACCGCCACCGGGTCCCCGTCGCGAGCGGCGATCACGACCGCGATGTCGGGTTGCTCCGCCATTGTCCAACCTTTCGTGGGCGTCTTACCGGGCCGGGCCTCATCGGCCACGGGAAGGGAGACGACCGAGCCGTCCATGGATAACACGTTTTCTCGCGAAGATCGGATGAGGTGATGCGGCGACGGCCACGATTAGGTCTCGGGGCGAGCGGGAAACACAGGACCATGCGTATGACACTCCGGCTCGACCTACCCCGGGAAGCGGGCAGTGTGCCCACCGTCCGCCGGATGCTGCGCTCCGCCCTTGCCGTCCTGCAGGTGGACCGCGGCTCGCAGGACGATCTGGAGATCGCCATCACCGAGGCGTGCTCGAACGTCGTCCGGCACGCCGGTGGCGCCGAGACGTTCGAGGTCTGCCTGGACGTGGCCGAGAAGCACTGCTCGATAGACGTGCGCGACACCGGGGACGGATTCGACCCGGAGGCGGTCGGCCCGGCCGGCCCGGCCAGCGAGAGCGGCCGCGGACTGGCGCTGATCAAGGCCCTGGGCGAGAACGTCCGCATGCATTCCACACCGCGGCGGGGCAGCTTGATCCATTTCGAGAAGTCGTTCGCCTAGACCTCCTGCCAACGCCCCGGAGGCAAGCGCCTATGATGCTTGCTCTTCGGCAACTATTGCCTGTTCGTCTCCAGGAAGGGGAGATCGAGTGTCCGCCCGTCCGGCTTCCGTCGGTTCGTTCCTACGTCAAGCACCGCCCGATCGCCTCCCCGAGGTGGTGGCCGAGCACCTGCGCACCTGGTTCCCCGTCGCGGGCACCGAGGTGCTGCTCAGCGATCTGACCCTGAGCTCGCTCTGGCCCGTCCTCGAGCCCGAGACGCCCCCCGGCAGCGCCCTCGAGCAGCGGTGCTTCGGCAGCCAGCAGCCGGTGACCGACGCCGCCCTGCGACGCGTGCTGCTCCCGCTCGCCACCTGGGGCGACCGGATCGGCGTGCTGCGGGTCGACCTCACCGAGGCTCCCGGCCACGAGCTGGTCACCGAACTGACCGGGGTGGCCGACGAACTGGCCCTGGCGTTGCGCGCGGCCGACAAGGATACCGACCGCTACCGGCAGATCGTCCGGCGACAGCGGTTGACCATGGCCGCCGAGTTGCAGTGGGACCTGCTGCCCGGGCGCTCACTGACCGGCGAACGGTTCCGGCTGGCCGGACAGCTCGAGCCGGCCTACGCGATGTACGGCGACCACTACGACTGGGCCGTCACCGACGACCGCCTCACCCTGACCGTGCTCAACGGCCAGGGCGACGGCATCGAGGCGGCCCTGCTGACCACCGTCGCGGTGAACGCCATGCGCAACGCCCGCCGGTCCGGCGCCAACATCGTCGAACAGGCCGAGCTCGCCTCCGACGCGATCTATTCGCGGCACGGCGGGACCTCGCACGTGGCGACCCTGCTGCTCGAGATCGACCTGAGCGGCGGCACGGTCGAGGCGGTCGACGCCGGCTCGCCCCGGGCCCTGATCGCCCACGAGGGCGACATCCGCCCGGTCACTTTGGAACAGCAGTTGCCGCTCGGCATGTTCGGCGACAGCCGCTACGAGACGCAGAAGTTCCAGCTGGAGTCGGGTGACCGCCTGCTCGTGGTGAGCGACGGGGTACACGCCGCGGCGCCCGGCGGGAAGGCCGCGTACGGTGATTCCGCCCTGCTGACGGCGTTGCGCCGGACACGCCTGCAACCTCCGACCGAGGCGGTGGGTACGGTGATCCGGGCGCTGCGCGACTACCACGCCGGTGACGACCAGGAGGACGACGCTGTCATCGTCTGTCTCGATTGGCTCCGCGGAACGGCATGAACCCGCGGGCGGGCGGGTAGTGGCAGGGCGGACGCATCGACGTGCACGTCTGACGAACAGGGAAACATCCGCCATGGACCGGGTCACCGACGTCGCCGCCTCCGTCGAGTCGACGGCTGACGCGCTCGTCTCCGTGCTGGACACGGCCGGCCAGGCGCAAAATCCGAGCGTGCCGCCGGCCCAGCTGCGCGTGCTGGCGATCGTGGCCGGCAACAGCCACACCAACATGAGCCGGCTCGCCGAGGCGCTCGAGGTGGTGCCCTCGTCGGCCAGCCGCCTGTGCGACCGGCTCGAGGCGACCGGCCTGCTGCGCCGGGTGCCCGACCCGCGCGACCGGCGCGAGGTGCGGCTGCTGCTCACGTCGTCGGCCCGCCGGCTGCTCGACGAGTTGCGCGAGCGCCGGCGTCAGGCCCTGGCCGAGGTGCTGGAGCGGATGGCGCCGGTCGATCGGGAGGAGCTGGTGCGCTCGTTGCGGGCGTTCGCGGCGGCGGCCGGCGGCGAGGCCGAGGACCAATCCCTGCGTACGGCGTGAGGCCTTTCGCCATTTTCCCCAGGTAAGAAACCTCTGCGGACAGGAGCCTCCGACTCGCTCCCCGTACGCAAATTGCACGCGCCGCGCAGAGAGTCAGTGGCCGTTCGCCGCGCGGTAAGCCTGCGTCACGCTCTGTGGAATGCGGCCCCGCTCGGAAATCTGATGCCCGTTGGCCGTGGCCCACTCGCGGATCTGCCGGTTTTCGTCGCGGGAGCCGGCCGTGCGGCCCGTTCCGGCCCGGCGGGGCGGGATGCGGCCGGTCGACGAACGACCGAGCCGGGTGCCCGCGTTGATGAAGGGGTCGAGCGCCTTACGCAGCTTCCCCGCATTGGCCTCGGAAAGGTCGATCGTGTAGTTAATGCCGTCCAGACTGAACTCGACCGTGCGGTCGGCCTTCTTTCCGTCCAGATCGTCGATCAGAGTGGTGATTACCTGCCGCGCCATGACGACTCCCAAGTCCGCCCGACCAACCGCGCCAAGTGTTGCTCGCCACAGGGTACGCGCGCAACTGTCTCAGGCCGATTAGCAATTCTTTTTCGAAGGACAAGGCGAGTGGCCTATTGAATGGCACCGGAGGTATTCACGGTAATCACAGCGGAAAGCTCGGCTTGGACGGGCGCCCGGGCATCACCTAGTGTCGCTGGCATGGAGCGGGACGCCGACTGGCAGGAACAGCGACGGCAGGCGATCGCCGGCCACGCCGCGGCGCTCGAGGCCGGCCGCGCCGCCGAGGCCCGCGAGGCCTCGGCCTTGATCGACGACTTCGTGCACCGGGCCGCCGAGCGCGGGCTGACACCGCAGACGCTCCAGGCCCGGACCTTCGACGGCCGCGCCACCTATCGGACGCACGTGCGCGGGTGGTACCTCAAGTCGAACCGGTCGGTCGCCGTGGGCGACGACGGCGAGTATTACGTGCTGACCGTGCCCGCTTCGCTGCGCGCCCGCTTCGCCGGCGCCGACCTGACCCCGAGCATGCCCCGGCTGATCGTGGGCGCCGGCGGCGGTGACGGCGAGACGATTCCGCTGCGGAAACTGCTCGACCAGCGGCTCGAGGCGGGAGTCTCCTGGCCTTGATCCGCCGAATCCTCGCGGCGGCCTGCACCGCCGTGCTCATCCCCGTGCTCGTTCCGGCCGCCCCGGCCCACGCCGCAGCCGTGATCCCGTGCCCCAAGCCCAAGGTCGCACCGCCGCCCAACCGCCCGCCGACGCCGGTTCCCCCGCCGGACGACCCGGTCGGCAGTGCCATCGGCGGCGACGCCCTCGCGACCCACGGCCTGGTGATCCCGGCCGGGGCCAAGGCACCACCCGCGGTCACCGCGAGCACCTGGATGGTCGCCGACCTCGACACCGGCGAGGTGCTCGGCGGCTGCGGCCCGCACGTCTTCCGTACCCCGGCCAGCGTGCAGAAGACGCTGCTGGCGGCGACGGTGATCGACAAGCTGGACCCGAAACAACGGATCACCGTGACCGCCGGTGACCTCGACATCGAGCGGGGCAGTTCGGCGGTCGGTTTGCTGGTCGGCGGGAAGTACCCGATCTCGACGCTGTGGCTGGGCCTGATGCTCAACTCGGGCAACGACGCCGCCAACGCGCTGGCCCGGCTGGCCGGGGGCGGCGGCACCGACGGTGTGGCCCGCACCGTGGGCGAGATGAACGCGCTGGCCAAGCGGATCGGCGCCTACCAGACGCACGCGGTCACCCCGTCCGGGCTGGATGGTCCGGGTCAGTTCACCAGCGCGTACGACCTGGCGCTGATCGCCCGGATCTGTTTCGCCAACGCCGACTTCCGCCGCTACGTGCTCACGAAGTCGGCCCAGATGCCGGCCCAGCCGCAACTGAAGAAGGGCGGCTTCCAGTTCCAGAACGAGAACAAGCTGATCTACGGCTATCCCGGCGCGATGGGCGGTAAGACCGGCTTCACGACGGTGGCCAGGCACAGCTATGTGGGCGCGGCCGACCGGAACGGGCGCCGCCTGGTGGTGACGCTGCTCGGTGCCGAGGCCCGGCCGATGCGCGGCTATCAGCAGGGCCAGGCGCTGCTCGACTGGGGCTTCTCGCTGCCCAGGGACGAATCCGTCGGCAAGCTGGTGTCGCCCGAAGATGTGGCGCCGTCGCCCTCGCCGACCCCGAAACCCGCGGCGCCCCAGCCGGCCGCGGCACCCGGCGGCACCGACGGGCCACCGCCGCTGCTCTCGATGCTGGCGGCCGGGTCGGTCGCCCTGCTGCTGGCCGGTGCGCCCCTGTTGCTCCTGCTGACCCAGCGCCGCCGCCGGCGGAGAACCCGTTAAGGCGCCAGACGCGCCCTAAGGCATCATCGCGCTCGACCAGAACAGGCCGAAGACCCAGACGACGGCGACGGCCAGCGCGGCCGTGAACTCGATCAGCATGGCCATGCCGGCCGCGTGCAGGGCGTATTTGGTCGAGGCCCAGGCCTGGTCGGCGCCCAGGCGCACGCGTTCGACCAGATAGACGCCGAGCACGAAGCCCAGCGGCAGGCCGAGCACCGGGATCACGAAGAAGCCGATCACCCCGAGCAGTCCGCCGGCCAGCAGCGCCGAGTTGGGCACGCCCGCGTGCTTGAGGCGGCGGCCGGGCACCAGATATTTGACCAGGGCACCGAGCAGGGCCACGGCCGTGGCGACGACGAAGACCAGCCAGCGCACCGCGCCGCTGCCGTCGCCGAGGGCCGCCCACAGCAGCACCCCGGCCCAGCTCAGCAGCAGGCCGGGGACGACCGGGATGACGACGCCGACCACGCCCACGGCGACCGCGATGCCGGCGATCAGATTGATCACCCAGGCGCTGTCGGAGAGGTCCATGCGCCAAAGGTGCCAGTCCGTCGCAACGGCGCAAAGACACCGGCCCGAGTTCTCAACGAACCCACAGGCGCCGCGATCGCCGCCGGTGAGATGGCAAGCGGTTCTCCGACGGCCGCGGGGTTTGCGGACGGCGGAGAACCGCCTGCCATCTCACCGGTTACAAGGCGATCGCCTGCGGAGCGAAGCGACGCCATGTCACAGCAACCGAGGCGCACCCCGTCGCCGCTCAATCGGCAACCGCCCCCGGACGAACCTCCCTGTGTCAGTCACCGACGACGGGGGGAACCACCGATGACCAGCACCGCGAACGCTGCCGACATCACTGCCGACACCGCTGCTGTCACGGTTCTGTCCGCGGCCGAGCAGGAAGAGATCATCCGCACCCACATGCCGCTCGTCGGCCACCTGGTGCGCGACATGCTCAGCCGCATCCCCAACCACATCCACCGCGACGACCTCACCAGTGCCGGCCTGCACGCGCTGGTCACCGCGGCCCGCGGCTGGGACCCGGACCGCGGCATCCCGTTCCACCGCTTCGCCAGCACCCGCATCCGCGGCGCCATCCTCGACGAGCTGCGCGCCCTCGACTGGGCGACCCGCTCGGTGCGCACCAAGGCCCGCGCCACCGACACCACCCGCCAGGCGCTGACCACCACGCTGGGCCGCACGCCCACCGCCGACGAGCTGGCCCAGGCGCTCGGCACCACCACCAGCGAGCTCAAGCAGACCGACACCGACGTGCAGCGCGCGACCGTGCTGTCGCTGCAGGGCTTCACCACCAGCAGCGCCGACGACCTGGTGACCGAGAAGACCCCGGGCCCCGAGGACATGCTGATCCGCCGCGAGCAGATCGGCTACCTGCACCACGCGATCAGCTCGCTGCCGGACCGTCTGCAGGTCGTCATCACCGAGTACTTCCTGCAGGAGCGTCCGATGGCCGACATCGCGGCCGACCTCGGCGTGACCGAGTCGCGGGTGTCGCAGCTCCGTGCCGAGGCGCTGTCGCTGCTCAAGGACGGTCTGAACACGCACCTCAGCCCCGAGCTGGCGCCGGTGCCGGACAACCCGGAGAGCATCACCGCTCGCCGCCGGGCCACCTACTACAACACCATCGCGGAGAGCACGTCGGTGCACAGCCGGCTCGCGATGACCAACGCGCACGGCCACACCGCGTACAGCCGTGGGCCGCTCGCCAAGACGCCGGTGGCGGCGTAGTTTTCCGGGGGCTCGGCATCAGGCCGAGCCCCCTTTTTCTCATGCCAGGGCGCTGAGCACCTTGGGCAGGTCGGCCGTGTGCAGCACACCGAGCCGCCGGGTGGCCCGGGTGACCGCCACATAGAGGTCGGACAGTCCGCGCGGGCTCTCGGCGATGATCTCGTCGGGCTCGATCACGATGACCGAGTCGAACTCCAGCCCCTTGGCCTGCCGTACGGTCATCAGCACCACCTGATTGAGCAGGTCGGGCTGCTCCCCCACGGCTGCCCCGGGCACCGCCTCGACCAGGGCGCGCCCGAGATCGGCCTGGCGTGACTCCGGCACCAGAACGCCGACACGGCCCTCGCCGGCTTCGGCGGCCTCGAGGCGTACGGCCGCAATCGTCTCGGCCGGAAGGGCGACGGCGGGCACCCGCAGCGCCCACGGTTCGACCCCGGACGTGCGGACCGAGCGCGGCGGTTCGAGGGCCGGGTCGACCGCGGCCAGCACGTCGGCCGCCACCGCCATCACCTCGGCCGGGGTGCGGTAGTTGACGGTCAGCTCGACCAGGTTCCAGCGCTGCGCCACGTACGGCTCGAAGACCTGTTCCCAGGTGGTCGTGCCGGCCAGTTCCGAGGTCTGGGCGACGTCGCCGACCACGGTCATCGAGCGGCTCGGGCAGCGCCGCATGAGCAACCGCCAGGCCATCGGCGACAACTCCTGCGCCTCGTCGACGATCACGTGACCGAAGGCCCAGGTGCGGTCGGCCGCGGCCCGCTCGGCCGCCGTCCGGGTGTCGAGCACCTCGTGCCGTTCGACGAACGCGCTGGCGTCGACGACGTCGGTGGCGGAGAGGATCTCCTCCTCCTGGTCCTCGAAGTCGAGCGAGCGGGAACCTTCGACGATCTCGAGCACACCCTCGGCGTACTCGATGGCCTCGCGCCTCTCCTGGGCCACCTGGCGGGCCTTGAGCGTGTCGTCGACGCCGAGCAGCTCGGCCAGCTCGTCGAGCAGCGGCACGTCGGCCGGGGACCAGCGGGCGTCGTGGTCGCGCCGCAGCAGGGCCCGGTCGGCGGCGGAGAGCTCGGGGGCGGCGGCCTCCAGGCGTACGGGATCGCTCAACAGCTCGCGCAGCACCCGGCGCGGGGTGAGTACCGGCCAGAAGTCGAACAGCGTCTGCTGGACGTCGATGTCTTCACGCAGTTCGCGGCGGGTCTCGGCCAGGTCGGCCTCGGAGAGCAGATTTTCCCCGCCCAGCGGGTCGGCGCCGATCCGCTCGGCGATCTGCAGCGACAGCGCGTGGATGGCCTCGGTGACGAAGACCGACCGGGCCACGTTGTGCGGGCGGGCGGTGCGGCGGGCGGCGGCCCGGGCGTCCTCGAGCACGGCCCGCTCGATGCGCAGCGGGTAGCCGTCGTGGTCAACCTCCACGTACGCGTCCGGCACGGTCTGCCAGTCGGCCACCGCGTTCGCCAGCACGTCGAGCATCGCCGTACGGCCCTTCAGGGCCGACGTAGCCGGGGATTCGACGGCCCGGGCCCGTACGCCGGGAAACATGTCCCCCAGCGTGGCCAGCAGCACCCCGGTCTCGGCCAGGGACGGCAGCACCTGCGAGATGTAGCGCAGGAAGGTCGGGTTGGGCCCGAGGATCAGCACGCCCTGCTTGGTCAGCTGCCCCCGGTACGTGTAGAGCAGGTAGGCCGCCCGGTGCAGCGCGACGGCCGTCTTGCCGGTGCCGGGACCTCCCTGCACCACCATGACGCCGGGCAGCCCGGCCCGGATGACCTCGTCCTGCTCGGACTGGATGGTCTCGACGATGTCGCGCATCCGGCCCGTACGGTTGGCGGTCAGCGCCGACAGCAGCGCCGCCTCGCCGGTCACGTCCTCGCGACCGCCGCTCCGGCCGGCCTCGAGATCGAGCACCTCGTCGTCGATGGCGGTCAGGCGCCGCCCCTTGGTGCGCAGATGCCGGCGCCGTTTCACCCCGTCGGGCGACACCGCGGTGGCGAGATAGAACGATCGCGACGCCGGGGCCCGCCAGTCGACCAGCAGGGGGTCACGATCGTGTTCCTCGGCCGACAGCCCGATCCGTCCGATGTAGCGCGGCTCGTCCGCGGTGAAATCGAGCCGGCCGAAGCAGAGGCCGTTCTCCACGGCATTCATCTGGGCGAGTTGTTCGGCGTAATGCGAGCGGGTCGCCTCCCGCTGCGCCCGGCCCTGCGGGGTGCCGCCGGCCTCGAGAAGAATGGCGCGCAGACGGTTGTCGGCCTGCTCACGCAGGCCGTCCAGCCGGTTGTAGAGGGTGGTGAGGTACGCCTGTTCGGCTTCGAGGTCGGCCGCGGCGGAGCTTGACAAAGCCACTCCCCTTTGTGGTAGCATTCGGCACTGGCGGCCCTTATCGGCCGCTATTTTTGTCTCTCGACAAACGACCAGACTAGCGCATCGATGGCAGGTTACGGCTCGCCACGAAATTGTCGTCTATCGGTCATGGTTTCCGGCGAGCCGTTACGCACGACGGCCGATCCGCTTTAACCCGGGCATGACCAACCACCACCCGATCCGACGCCTCGGCGCGCTCGCCCTCATCGCGGCCGCCACCCTCGCCTTCTCGACCGCGTGCAGCGGCGACGACGAGGCACCGTCCGGCAGCGCCGCCCAGGCCGCCGCGGGCGGACCCGAGGCCAAGAACGTCGAGGGCGCCAAGCAGGCCGCCCAGACGGTCTTCGACCGCTTCGCCGGCGGGGACTTCGCCGGCGCCTGGGACATGTACACCGCCGCGGGCAAGCAGGCGATCACCAAGGACGACTACGTGAAGCTCAACACGGCCTGCTCGCGCAAGGGCCTGACGATCACGCTGTCCAGCGCCCGGATGGAGGGCACTGACCGGGCCGTCGTCATCGCCAAGCAGCTCGTGGCCGCGCAGTCGTACACGATGGTCTACGAGGGCGACGCCTGGAAGCTCGAGCCGGCCAAGGAGGGCCTGGCCCTCTACAAGCTGGGCGCGGCCAAGGCGATCGCGGCCCAGAAGAAGGCCGGCACCTGCGCCAACCAGTAGAGCCGGACGGAGGGCCCGCCGCGAACCGCGACGGGCCCCACCCAACCACCCCGGAGCTCAGGCGGCTACCGGTAAGCCGTCCGGTCCGGTGAGCGCGAGCCGCGCGCGCAGGTCTCCACGGGCCTCGATCTGGTCGTAGTAGGCCGTCCGGCGGCGGGCCACACAGCCCTCCTTGGCCGGCGTCTGCGCCGCCAGGGCCGGGTCGAGGTGGGTGTTCATCCCGTCCCGCAGCAGGGTCAGCGCCTCGGCCCGCAGCTGGGACACCCGCGACTCGGTGACGCCGAGATCCTCGGCGATCCGGGCCATCGGCCGTTCCTCGAAGAAGTAGCCCTGCACGACCGCCTTCAGCCGGTCGGGCAGTGCGTCGATGGCGTGCCGCAGATAGCCGAGCCGCTCACGCATCAGCAGCATCTCCTCGGGACCGGCGCTGGGCTCGGTCACCATGTCCTCGGCGCCGGCCGTGGCGAAGCCCTGGAGGCTGAACACCACCGCCCGCTGCACGTCGTCGTCGGCGTGCTCGATGTCCTCGACCGAGCAGCCGAGCCGGTCGGCCACCTCGCGGACGGTCGGTACGCGGCCCAGTTCGGCGGTCAGCTCCTGTCGAGCACCGTCGGTACGCCGGGCCCGCTGCCGCACCGAGCGGCTGGCCCAGTCGAGCCCGCGCAGCTCGTCGAGCAGGGCACCCCGGACACGCGCCGCGGCGAACCGGGCGAACGGCACGTTACGGTCCTCGTCGTATCCGCGGGCCGCGTGCACCAGGGCGGCGTACCCGGCCGAGAGCAGGTCGTCGCGGTTGACGTGGGCCGGGACCCGGGCCAGCATCTCGCGCACCAGATGGCCGACCAGTGGCATGTGGGCCTGGACGCGATCCTCGCGACGACGGTCGTCCGAACCGCGGTCGGCGCGACGGCGGTCGGCAGCAAAAGTGGCACCGCTCATGTGGGGGGTCTCCTCGCGTACCTGGCCGGGTGGGGGGAGATATCCCGGCGCTGAGGAGAAAGGTGACTCCAATAAAGTGCTAAATGGGTCTAATTCGGGTGCCAGCGGGTTGCAAAGCGGCCAGGTATGCTTGATCACGCGGCCCGCTCAGTCTTGCCTCGGGCCGCCGCCGGACAGGAGCCCTCGGCACTGTCCCCTCGGATCGGCCACCACGCGCCGCGACTGAGACAACTGATGTTGATTTGGACACAGTCGCGCCGGGCAGGACGACCTTCGACGTTACGGAGCTTCCGCTACATGACCACCTTCACCGATTTCGGCGTGCCCGCTGTGCTCACCACGGCCCTCGCAGAACTCGGCATCACCACCCCGTTCCCGATCCAGGCCGCGACGCTGCCCGACTCGATCGCCGGACGCGACGTGCTCGGCCGGGGTCGCACCGGCTCGGGCAAGACCTACGCGTTCGCGCTGCCCGTGCTGGCCCGCCTGGCCGTCTCGAAGTCGCCGCGCCGGCCGGGCCGGCCGCGTGCGCTGATCCTGGCCCCGACCCGCGAACTGGCCACCCAGATCGACGCGACCATCGCGCCGCTGGCGGCCAAGCTCGGCCTGCGCACCCTCACCGTCTTCGGCGGCGTCGGTGCCAACCCGCAGATCAAGGGCCTCAAGGCCGGCGTCGACATCCTGGTCGCCTGCCCCGGCCGGCTCGACGACCACCTGCGCAACGGCCACGCCTCGCTGGACGCGGTCGAGATCACCGTGCTCGACGAGGCCGACCACATGGCCGACCTCGGCTTCCTGCCGGTCGTGCGCAAGCTGATGGACCAGACCCCGCGCGACGGCCAGCGCATGCTCTTCTCGGCCACTCTCGACAACGGCGTCGACGTGCTGGTCAAGCGCTTCATGCGCAAGCCGGTGACGCACTCGGTCGACTCGGCCACCGAGGCGCCGGTCGAGATGGCCCACCACGTTCTGCACGTACGCGGTGACGACCGCTTCCCGGTTCTGGTCGACCTGCTGCAGGCGCCGGGCCGCTCGGTCGTCTTCACCCGCACCAAGCGCCGGGCCAAGGTGCTGACCCGCCAGCTCATCGCGGCCGGGGTGCCCGCCGTCGAGCTGCACGGCAACCTCGCCCAGAACGCCCGCAACCGCAACATGGCGGCGTTCTCCGACGGCACCGCCGAGACGCTGGTGGCCACCGACATCGCGGCCCGCGGCATCCACGTCGACGACGTCGCCCTGGTGATCCACGCCGACCCGCCGGTCGAGCACAAGGCCTACCTGCACCGGTCGGGCCGCACCGCCCGGGCCGGCGCCGCGGGCACCGTGATCACGCTGATGACCGACGACCAGCAGCACGAGGTGCGCGATCTGACCCGCAAGGCCGGCGTACGCCCGACCACCAGCCGCACCCGCCCGGGTGACCCGCTGCTGGCCGAGCTGGCGCCGGGCGAGCGTGTCTTCGTCACCGCGCCGGTCGCCGCGCCCGCTCCCGAGCGCACCGCGTCGTCGGCGCCTCGCGCGCGCCGCGGCAGTGGCGGCGGGGGCCGGGGCCGGGGTACCGGTCGTCCGGCCGCCGAGGGTGGCGTGCCCGAGCAGAAGAGCTCCTCGCGGGGCCGCCGCGGAGGCGCCGCCACCGGTGCGACCGCCGGTTCGCAGCCGCGCACGGGTTCGCGGTCGGGTTCGGCGCCCCGAAGTGGTTCGGCCGGTCGGTCGGGCTCGACGCCGGTCCACACCAGCCAGTCGCGCAGCGGCGGGGCGGCGGCGTTCTCGGCCGGCACCCGCGTCGGCGGTCGCCGCGCTGGTCGCTGACCTCAGTTCGTCCACAGTCGCGGGTCGCCCGATGAGGGCGGCCCGCGACTGTCGTCTCCGGCACTGTCCCGTGCTGCCCGAAAAGCGCAGGTCAGCCCGCGTCCGGGAAGTCCGGCTGCTCGGGACCGGCCGGGATGTCGATGCGGGCCTCGCCGGTGCGCAGGGCCCGCAGGATGACCCGGCCCACGTACGCGGGTGAGTGCGGCACGACCGTGACGGCGCCCATCTCGATCGACGGGCGGTCGTAGGCGCCGTCGTTGAACTCGGTGGCGGTGATCCGCGGCGAGACCAGGCTGACCTCGATGCCGTCGGCGGCCAGTTGCAGGCCGATCGAGTGGGTCAGCAGGTTCAGGGCCGCCTTGGTCGCGGCGTACGGACCGACCAGCCCGTTCGTCTCGGCCGTCTGCACGCTGCCCGAGCTGACGTTCACGATCCGCCCGTGCCCGGCCTTACGCATGTGCGGGAGCACGGCCTGAACGCCGTTGACCACGCTGATCACGTTGAGCCGGTAGAGATCCAGGTAGTCGTCCGGGTCGAGGTCCTCGATCCGGAACGTGCTGCCCGCTCCCGCGTTGTTGACCAGGCCGTCGATCCGGCCGTGGCGTTCCATCGTGGCCTCGGCCAGCGCGCGCACCTGGGCCGGGACGGTGACGTCGGTCGGCACCGCCAGGGCGCCGCCGAGTTCTTCGCTCAACGCGTCGAGGCGGTCGGCCCGGCGCGCGGCCAGCACCGGGTGGGCGCCGGCCGCGTGCAGCAGCCGGACGGTGGCCGCGCCGATGCCGGACGAGGCGCCGGTGACGATGACGACCTGACCGGTCAGCGACTCAGGCATCGACGGCCTCCTTCAGCACGTCGAGGCACCACTGCCGGAATGAGGTCGGGGTGCTGTCTTCCGGCGTACGGGAAACGCCGTTGTCCAGGCCGTTGTTCTTGGCCTGCGCCATGTCGAGCATGGCCTGGGCCATCGCGCCGGAATAGCCGAAACCCAGGAAGTTCTGCTTGTACGCGTCGGCCGGCGTCTGCTGGTAACGAACCGGCCGGCCCAGCGCCTCGGAGATGATCGCGGCCATCTCGTCGAAGGTCAGGTCGTCGGGGCCGTAGACCGGTACCTCCTGCGACCCGGTCCACGAATCGTCGCGCAGCAGCCGGGCCGCGACGGCGCCGATGTCGCGGGTGGCCACCGAGGGCGCCTTGAGGCCGGGGACGATCGGACCGTACAGGACGCCCTGGTTCTTGATCGGTGCGATCTGGCGCAGCGTGTTGTCCATGAAGGACGGCATGCAGAGCGCGCGGTAGGGCACGCCGGTTGCGGCGATCAGGTCGTCCATGGCCAGCGAGCCGGTGACCAGGCCGGCCCGATCCGCGACCGGGGTGCCGCGACCGAGGGCCGAGATGCCGACCACCCGCCGGACGCCCCGAGCCTGGAACGCCTCGGCGGCCGGGCGGCTGAAGCCGACGTAGGCCTCGTCCACGCTGGTGGCCCGCGGGTCGGCCGGAACCAGCCAGAAGACGGCCTCGGCGCCGGTGAACGCCTCGGCCACGACGGCCGGGTCGCGGTGTGTGCCCACGACGACCTCGACACGGCCGGCGACGTCCGGGGCGAGCCGGGCCGGGTCCCGGGCCACGACGCGTACGGGTTCTCCGGCGTCGAGCAGGTTCTGCACCACCTGGCGGCCGATCGTGCTGGTGGGAGCGGTGACTACGTTCATGTGCTTCAGTCAACGCCTCCGGGGGCGTACGAGGGAAAGATCGTCTGCATCTGGATTGATACCGTGTGAATATGAGTGAGCTGGAGACCCGGCAGTTGCGCTACTTCGTGGCGGTGGCCGAGGAGCTGCATTTCGGGCGGGCGGCCGGACGGCTCGACATGGCCCAGCCGCCGCTCTCCAAGGCCATCCGCGACCTGGAACGGCAGCTCGGCGTGCCACTGCTGATCCGCACCACCCGGCAGGTCACGCTCACCCCGGCCGGCGAGGCGTTGCTGGCCGACGCCCGGGTCGCGCTGGACGCGGTGGCGGCGGCAGCTCGCCGGGCCCGGCGTGCGGGGCAGGCCGAACCCACGTTGCGGGTGGCGCTCAAGGCCGACTACGACGCGGGGTTGCTGCCGCTGATCGTGGACGCGTACGACACGCTGCCGATCGAACTGGTGCTCGGCGGTCCCGGGCAGCAGGTGCCCGCCCTGCGTGACGGGCGGGCCGACGTGGCGCTGGCCCTGGCCCCGTTCGACGACCGCGACATGGACAGCGAACCGCTGGTGACCGGGGCCCGCGTGGTGGCGCTGCCCGCGGCCGACCCGCTGGCCGCGCGCACCACGATCCGGCTGGCCGACCTGACCGGCCGCAAACTGCCCAACGGCGCCCGGGCCGAGACCGGCAACGTGCTGCCGCCGCCGGTCGCGCTGGTCAAGGACGTCTCCCAGCTGTTCAGCCTGGTCGAGATCGGGAGCATCGTGTGGTTCCTGCCGGACTGGGTGGCCGAGCGGTTCCCGCGCCCGAACATCGCCTATCGGGAAGTGCCGGAACTCCCGCCGGCCACCCTCGAGGTGGTCTGGCTGGCCGAGTCACGCTCGCCGGCCGTCGCCTCCTTCGTCCGCGTCGCCCGCCAGGTGGTCAGCACGCGTGCAGATCAAGAACCACACGCACCGGCCGCGCGATCAGCGCCCGGCCGGCCGTGATTCCGGCGGCGATCCGGTCGATCACGCCGGTGGCCACCACATGGCAACCGTCCGGCGTGGACCGGGCGACCTCGATCGCGAGCGTCACGTCGCTGTCGTGGCCGCGTACCCGCAGGACCCCGTCGAGCAGCCAGCCCTCCTCGCCACGGCGGCAGCCCGTGCTGCGGAACGCGATCGTCGGGTGCTGCGCGGCGTCGAAGAACTTCCGGCCGGCGATGTCCTTGTTCCGCCGCTCGTCGTCGCTGCGGAAGGTGCCCGCGTCGAGCACGGCCGAGGCGGTCGAGGCGGCCAGGTCGCCGGCCACGGTGATCGTGCCGCCGCGCAGGTCGACGGTGGCCGCGACCGGCTTGAGCCCGAAGGTGTGGGTGGCGGTCAGCCGGCAGGCCGACCGCGCGGTGTCGATGGTGTAGGTGCCGGGGCGAAGGGTGTTGTGCATCTGTGTCGTCATGCTTCGAGACTCGTCGTTCCCGCGGGCGCGAACCTCAGTGCCGGTACTGAGATGCGGCACGTAGGTCGGCCCGGTTGGCGAAGCCGAGCTTGCCGAGGATGTTGCGTACGTGCGTCTCGACCGTGCGTTCGGAGAGCACCAGACGCTCGGCCACGGCCCGGTTGGACAGTCCGTCGGCGACGAGCGCGGCGATCTCGCGTTCCCGGGCGGTGAGGTCGTCCCGGGCGAGTTCGGCCGCCCGGGCCGCCAGGGCCGTCAAGCCCAGACGACGGGCGGTGGCCAGTGCGGCCGACCCGAGCTCGCGGGAACGGCGTGGGTCGGTGGTGCGCAGGCTTCCGGCGTACGCGATCTGGGCCTGGCACACGAATGCGGGCGCGCCGATGCGCTCCTCGAGCTCGACCGCCCGGGCCAGAAGATCGGGCGCCTCGGGCCGGCCGAGCGCGGTCGCCATCGTCCCGAGCAGGCGGGCGAACGTACCGTGGCAGGCCGACATCGAGTTCAGATAGAGCCCGGCGTGCGGCCGCATCCGCTCGTAGCAGCCCGCCACGACGTCCAGGTCGCCGGTCCAGGCGGCCACCTCGCCGGCGATCATCGTCACGAACACGCGCCGGCCGTCGGCGGGCAGCCGGGGCAGCATCGGGGCCAGCCGCCGGATCGACGCCACGGCCGTCTCCCGGTCGCCGCGGCCCATCGCGATCTGCCCGAGCTGGGCCACCGCGATCGGCGCCCGGTCGTCGAACGGCAGGTCGCCGGCCCAGGCGTAGTCCCCGGTCAGCGTGGACAGACCGCCGAGGAAGGCCCAGTAGAGGTACGGCGCGGAGGCGTCCTGCGAGCGCGCGGCGACGTCCCGGGCCTCGGTCGCCAGGTCGCGCGCGTCGCCGATCCGGCCCGCCAGCAACGCCCGCGCGGCCCGGGCCCGCAGCAGGTGCCAGCGCGCGACCGGCCAGCCGAGCCGCTCGACCAGACCGGCCAGGCGCTCGGACTCGGCGTCGAACTCCACCAGATCGCCGCGCGCCAGACACACGTCGAGGCGCCACGAACGGCCCCACAACTCGGCGTCCGGCCGCCCGCTCGGACCGGCCAGTTCGCAGCTGCGCCGGGCCAGTTCATCCACCTCGTCCAGCGCGGACAGCGTGTCGATCGTCTCGTGCCGCGCGTGCAGGGCGGCGACCAGCGCGTCCGGTCGCTGCGCGGCCTCGGCCAGCGTCATGGCCTCCCGGCCGATCCGTTCCGCCCGCTCCGGGTCGCGGTCGTCGGCGAGCAGGAAAGCGTACTGGGAAAGGACTTTCGCCCGTTCCGCGGCCTCGAGCTCCTGGTCGAGGGCCCGTTCGCAGAGCCGCAGCAGGGCCGGCCCGAGCGGTCCGCCGAGCCCCCGGATCACCAGCGCGGCCGGGGCCCCGACCTCGTCGACGATCGCCTCGCAGTCGGTCAGGGCCAGATCCAACTGCCCGTTCCGGTACGCCGCCTCAGCGCGCTCCAACCGCAACCACGGGTCGCCCGGAGCGTTGTCGAGGGCCCGGCTCAGCCAAGCCACCGCCTCCGCGTAGTCGAGGCCCCGGGCCGCCGCCCGCGCCGCCGCCACGCAGGCCTCGACGGCGACGCTCCTCGACGGGTCGTCGACCGCGGCCCGCACCCGGTGGCGGGCGATCTCGGCCGGGCTCCCGATGCCGGCCAGCGCATCGGCGATCGCGGCGTGGGCCCGGATCCGCTCGTCGCGTCCGAGCCCGTCGTAGAGGGCCTGCCGGACCAGCTCGTGCCCGAACCGCACCCGGGCCGGCGCCCACGGATCGTCCACCAGCACCCCGGCCGCGACCGCCTCGCCGAGTGCCGCGACCGGCACCACCCGGGCCAGCACGGTCACGTCGATGTCGGCCCCGTAGGCCGCCGCCGTCGACAGCATCTGCCGGCAGGCCGTGGTGAGCTGGGCCGTGCGCCGGGCCACCAGCCGGCGCAGGCCGTCGGGCAGGTCGATCGCGCCGGCCGGGCCGCTCAGCCGATTGTCGCGCTGCAACAGCCGGGCCAGCTCACGGGTGTAGAGCGGGCTGCCCCCACCGAGGCGGTGCACGACCGGCGCCCAGCTCGGGTGGGCGTTCAGATAGTCGCCGACCGCCGCCTGGTCCCACGGCCCGAGGGTCAGCACCTCGGCGCTGTCCAGGGCCGGGATGCGGTCGGGGCGGGCGGTGCCGACCAGCAGGACACGGGCGTGGCCGATCCGGCGGGACAGGGCGGCCAGCAGGGCCAGCGAGGCGTCGTCGGCCCAGTGCAGATCCTCGAGCACGAGCATCAGCGGGTGTGCTTCGGCTTTTTCGAGGAGGGCAGCGATCGTGGCCTGGATGGCGCGGAACCGGGCTGCGACCGCGGGCTCACCCGCATCGGCCATGGTCAGCAGAGCCGGGGAGAGCCCGTGCGGGGCGTCGCGCAGCAGGCCGGTCCACGGCCAGAAGCTCGGGGCACCCTCGTCGGGATCGGCCCGCCCGGCCAGCACCGTGACCCCGGCCGCGGTGGCCCGGGCGGCCGCCTCTTCGACCACCGTCGTCTTGCCGATGCCGGCCTCACCGATCAGCAGCACCGTGGCGCCCGCGCCCTGCTCGGCCGAGGCCCGCAACCGGTCGAGGGCGACCACCTCGGCCACCCGCCCGACCAATCGCACACCACCCATCCCGACAAGGTGGCCCTAGTCGGCGGGGATGTCCACCTCGATCTCGTCCGAGAGGGTGAAACCGTCGGCCAGCTCGAGGTCGTCGCCGCTCCAGAAGCGACCCGGGTCGTACCAGTTGGGTTGCCGCCCCCGCGGCAGCAACCCCATGTCCTCGTACGTCACCGCGACCACCTCGGCGCAGTAGGCGGTCTCGAGCGCGGCCTCGGTGACCGGGCCCTTGCCGCCGCGCAGGCGCCACCGCGGCCGCACCTGCGGCACCCGGCCCCGCACCCAGCGCCAGGCCAGCTGGGCCGACGACGGGAACGGCGTGCCGTCGAGGCGGGCCACCGTCTTGAGTGCCTTGTCTTCCATCTCTTTGGGCACACCCGGTTCCAGCTGCCGCAACCAGCCCCGCTGGCCGTAGCGGTGCGCCCACACGGTCACCGCGTCGCGCAGGTCGTGCAGCTGGACCCCGCGCTGGAACGTACCGGACCACAGGTCGGGTAGCGACCGGCCGAGCTCGGCGTGCCACATGAGCGGCGGCATGTCCTCGACGACGATCGCCATACCCACGTGGTTCACGGGGCTGTTGGTCAGCGTCTGGATCGCCCGGTCGGCGCCCGTGCGGCCCCGGAAGATCCAGATATCCCCGGTCCGGGTCAGGTCGATGGCCTCGTCGAGGCTGATGGCGGCGTCCACGTGTCTATCCTCAAGTGATGCGTTGGTGGAAGGTAGTGGGATTGGCCGGTCTGGCGGGGGTCGCGGCAACGGGCGCCGTCGTGGCGCGAGCCGAACGTAGACGACGGCAATATACGCCCGACGAGATCCGCGACCGGCTGCACCAGCGGGTGGCCGAGGCAGCTGCCGCGGACTCAGACGACATCAGTATCGCGGAGTAGCGACCACAAACCGGCCCCGTCGGGCGCGGAGAACCAGGTCTTTCCGCCCGAGCCGACCGCCTCGGGGTTGCCCGACGGGCCCGGGATGGCGCCGGCCAGCACCGACTGGGTCGGCGACAGGCGCCGGATCGCGATCGCGGCCACGTTTTCCGGGTGCGCGTGCGCGAACTCGGAGTAGATCTCCTGATCGTGCTGCCCGTCGTCGCCGATCAGCAGCCAGCGGATGTTCGGGAACTCCCGGGACAGCCGTTGCAGCGTCGTGCGCTTGTGCTCCTGGCCGCTGCGGAACCAGCGGTCGGGCGTCGGCCCCCAGTCGGTGAGCAGCAGCGGGCCCGCCGGATAGAGATGACGGGACAGGAAGCGGGACAGCGTCGGCGCCACGTTCCAGGCGCCGGTCGACAGGTAGAACACCGGGGTGCCCGCGTTGGCCGTGATCAGACGCTCGTAGAGGACGGCCATGCCCGGCACCGCCATGCGCGCGTGCTCGTCGAGCACGAACGTGTTCCAGGCGGCCAGCAGCGGACGCGGCAGCGCGGTGACCATGACCGTGTCGTCGATGTCGCTGATCAGGCCGAAGCGGGCCTCGGGGTCGACCACCCGGATCGGCGCGTCGGCCGGAGCCGCGCCCTCGGTGAACAGCCGCACGCTCCCCCAGCCCGGCTCGAGGTCACCCTTGACCCGGGTGTCGACGTAGCCGCTGCGGTCGGTGCGGGTCTCGGTGATGCTGTCGCCGATCTGGATCTTCACGACCGTGTTGTGCACCGGCGAACTGGTGAAGCTGCGCCAGCCGCGCGTCTTGTCGAGCTTCTTGTCCCGGGCATTGCCACGGGTCAGCACGACCCGGGCCATCACCCGGGCCCAGCCCGGCGCGCCGTAGCCGGTGTAGGCGGTGATCACCGGCCGCCAGCCCCGGTTGCGCAGCCGGCGCTCGACGATCTCGTGGAGGGCGTCCTCCACGCGCGCGGCCCGGTGCATCCGGATCACGGGAGGCTGCCCGCCCGCCGGAGTTGATGCCACGCTCTGGCCCCCTGCCCGATAAGGTGTCGGCGGTCATCCTGCCCGGTTACGGTACCCGCCTAACCTGATGGTCGCGGGCGAACGTCCCCGTCTCCACAAGGGACGATCAGGCGTAGGCCTTGGTGGCCGGGATCTCGCCGGTCGCCCACTGGTCGGCGAACCACTCGTCGTCGGCCGGCGACTCCTTGGTCACGGCGGCCCGCACGATCGCCGTGGCGGCCTCGGCCCGCAGGGTGCGCAACGCCTCGGCGGCCAGTTCGGACTCCTGCCAGGCGGCCTGCTCGAGCTTCTGCGCGTCCTCGTACTGCGACATGCGGTGCGCCCGGACCGCGTTGCGCAGCAATCCCTCCTGCACCACCGGATGCAGCCGCGGGTTCCAGCCGCGGTGCGCGAGCACGTCGTTGAGCTGGGCGATCGAGATCTGCCGGTTCCGGCAGGCGGCGACCGCGGCGTGGTGCAGGTAGCGCTGGCGGTCGGCGTTCTCACCCGGCTTGCGGCGCCGGCTCATCAGCGGAAAGGCGGCGGCCTGGGCTCCCTCGCGGGCGATGCGGTCAGCCTCGTCGAACGCGCGCCAGGCGGCGTCGACCCGCTCCTGCGCGGCGGCCCACTCGGCCCGGCGGCGGGCGGCGGTGGCGGCGGCACGTTCAGCCGCCACGACGACCTCGTCGGCGTAGCGCATCTCGTCGGCCTGGGCCGGGGTCAGCGGCGGAACCGGCGCCGAGCGCGGCAGGCCGACGTAGGCCCCGGCCACGGCGATGGCGACCAGGATGACCAGCCAGAGCGCGGCGGCCTGGGGAATGGAGACGAAGAAGCTTTGCAGGGCGTTTTCCATCGCAACCTCACAGGCTTACGCGGTTCTCCTCAAGGACCGGGCAGGGTGAAGCGGCTCTCGCCGCGGGCAGCGGTGGGCCGCCGGCGCGTGTGATTCAGAGGGTCAGGAGCGGAGGACCACGATTTCCCCGTACGCGCATGGCCAGCCCTGCGAGCACGAGAACCGCCACGAGCACCGGGACGGTCGAGCCGACCGGCAACTCAGTGGCCGGCGTCGCGATCCGGACCGCGGGGGCGGCCTGGGCGATTTGTCCGTCTTGCGGGGCGGCGCCGATGCTCGTGGCGGCGACCGGCGCGGGGGCGGCGATGCCGGCATCAGCGACGACCGGCGCGGGGGCGGCGATGCTGGCCTCGGCGAGCACCGGCGCGGGGGCCGCGGTCTCGAGCCGGGCCGGGGCGAGGTGAGCGGCGAACGCCAGGGCGAGCATGGCCAGCCCGGTCAGAAAGCGCAGCAACCGGTGCCCATCCCAGTCTCTGGGGAGCACACGCGCCACGGCCGTCACACCGATCAACTTACCTTTTCCGGCCGGAACGCGCATGGCTCATCCGAGTTACGGCCAGTCGCTCACGAATGACACAAATCACCCGTCCGGGTGCGGCGACGGCGCCCGCTGGAGAGCGGGCGCCGTCGCCGGGTCGGTCAGGTCACTTGCTGGGTGGCGGAACGTCCACGTCGCAGGTGATCTTCGGGTTGATGCCGGCCCAGTTGAGGGGGCCGGCCACTACGGTGACGACGATCGTGCCGAACTCGGCGCAACTGGTGTTGCTGGTGTCGGAGAAGTAACCCCGTTCGTAGGCGGCCACGCCGCCCAGAACGAGCCAGATGATCAGAATCAGCCCGCCGATCGAGCCTGCGCGCATCGGGGCCTCCTATGCCGTGGGGATGCCCGCGAATACCCCGCGAGGATTGATCTCTAAACGGGAGGTTTCACGGCCTGCAGCGTGTAGCTGTGCGGCATCCGGTCGGGACGGTCGGTCAACTGGTACTCGCCGCGGCCGATGTCGGTCATCCGGCCGCCTTCGAGGGCCTCCCACGGCACGCTGGTGTGCTCGACCAGGCCGGTCAGGGTCAGCCCGGCGTCGAGCACGGCGGTCACGATCTCGCCGATGCCGTGGTTCCATTCGACGGTCGTGTTGTGCGCGAACTCGGCCTCGGTCTCGACGTAGGTGCCGCCCTCTTCGAAGACCAGCCCCTCCTCCCGCTCGAAGTAGGGGTATTCGAGGGCGATCACGTCGTCCTTGCGGTCGTAGTCGAGCGCCCACAGCACCGGGTGGCCCTCGCGGATGAACAGCCGCCCGCCCGGCTTGAGCAGTGCCGCGACGGTGCGCGCCCAGCGCTTCACGTCGGGCAGCCAGCAGAGTGCTCCCACCCCGGTATAGACCAGGTCATATCCGTCACCGACGGCGGCCACGGCGTCGTAGACATCGGACTGCACGAACCGCACGTCGGCCCCGGCCAGCGCGGCGATCCGGCGGGCCTCGTCGAGCGACCTGGGCGAGAAGTCGAGGCCGGTCATGGTGGCGCCGAGCCGGGACAGCGAGACCGTGTCGGTGCCGATGTGGCACTGCAGGTGCACGCCGCGCAGTCCGCGCAGGTCGCCGAGCCGGGGCTGGTCGAAACGGACGACGTCGCTGAGATGCTCCGGGTCAGCGGCGAACCGGTCGACGGCGTAGCCGGGCGAGGCGGCGTGGGCGGCGGCGCGGTCGTCCCAGTTGGCGCGATTGACGTCGCGATAGTCGGTCACTCGGGCACGATATGCCGACGTCGATGCGGTCGGCTTACGATTTTCCGGCCACGTGGCGTTAGATGGCAGTTCGGGGAGCGGCCACACAAAAGGGGTGCGGTTTGGATACCAGGCGTACGACGGTGCGTGACGTCCGCCGGGCGAACCGGTCCAGCCTGCTCACCGACCTGTTCCACGGCGGGTTGCAGAGCCGCCAGCAACTCGCCACCAGCACGGCGCTGAGCCAGGCCAGTGTCAGCAATCTGATCGGCGAGATGATCGAGGAGGGCCTGGTTCAGGAGGCCGGTCTGGTCGGCTCGGACGGCGGCCGCCCGCGGGTGCTGCTGAGGGTCAACCCCGGTTTCCGGTACGTGGTGGGCGCCGACGTCGGTGAGACGCGCGTGCTGGTCGAGTTGTACGACCTCGAGATGTCCCGCCTCGCGGTGGCGCGCCTCGAGCACGACGACCATCCCGAGCGGGTCGCGGGCCGGGTGCTGACCGGCCTCGACCAGGTGATCGAGCAGGCCGGGGTCGCGGCGGCCGACGTGCTCGGCTTCGGGGTCGGCGTACCGGGTGTGGTCGACGCCGACGGCGTGGTCGACGCGCAGCCCACCGGCTGGGACACGGTTCCGCTGGGCGCGATGCTGCGGGCCGGCACCGACGTGCCGATCTTCGTGGAGAACGGCGCCAAGACCCACGGCCAGGCCGAGATGTGGTTCGGTGCGGGCCGCGGCGCCCGGCACGCGGTCATCGTCATGATCGGCACGGGGGTGGGCGCGGCCGTCGTGATGGACGGGCGCAGCTACTACCGGGGGGCGAACAGCAACGCCGGCGAGTGGGGACACACCACGCTGATCTACGACGGCGACGAGTGCCGGTGCGGGGCGCGGGGCTGCCTGGAGGCCTATGTCGGCGCCGAACGGATCGGGCGGCGGCTGGCCGGGGCGGTCGGGGAGGCGTATGAGGAAACGCTTCTGCCCCGATATCTGAAGCGGGACGACCTGCCGGACGCGGCGCTCGAGGTCTTCGAGCAGACGGCCGGCTATCTCGGCGCGGGCCTGGGCGACCTGATAAATCTGTTCAGCCCCGAGCGGATCGTGCTCGGCGGGGACACCGGATCGATCTTCGGCGCCCGCTTCCTGCCCGAGATCCGCCAGGCCGCGGCCCGGCATGCACTGCGACGCCCGTACGCGCAGACCTCCATCACCCTCTGCGAGCTCGGCACCGATGCGGTGGCGATGGGCGCGGCCACCCTGCCGATCGCGCAGTTGCTGGCCGAGGGGGGCCTGGCCGAGCCGCCCGAACCGGTGCTGGCCTTCACACCCCGCCAGCGCCGCCCGGGAGCAAGGGCGCGATAGGACCTTTCCCGTACGCCGTTTCCTTTCTCGGCGTGGATTGGAGCCGGGTGCGGCCGCGGCGCCAGGCTCGCAGCCGCACCCGGAGTCATCAGGACGCGCGCATCCCGGCGATCGAGGCGCGGAACCAGAGGGCGCTCTGCTTGGGCGTGCGCTCCTGGGTCTCGTAATCGACGTGCACGATGCCGAACCGCTTGGCGTAACCCTCGGCCCACTCGAAGTTGTCGAGCAGCGACCACGCGAAGTACCCGCGGATGTCGGCGCCCTGCTCGCGAGCGGCGGCCACCGCGGCGATGTGGGTCGAGAGATATTCCGTACGGTCGTCGTCCGCGACATAGCCCGAGGCGTCCGGCTGGTCGTCGAAGGCGGCACCGTTCTCGGTGATCACCATCGGCAGCCCGGGGTAGTCGTGGTGCAGGCGGACCAGCAGCTGGGTGAAGCGCTCGGGGGTGATCGGC
Organism: Paractinoplanes bogorensis; assembly: GCF_018829635.1. Classification (GTDB taxonomy): domain Bacteria; phylum Actinomycetota; class Actinomycetes; order Mycobacteriales; family Micromonosporaceae; genus Actinoplanes; species Actinoplanes bogorensis. The sequence goes on along the minus strand of NZ_JAHKKG010000007.1, from coordinate 243,625 downwards.
CACCCCATCGCCGTCTTCGGGGTGTCGGGCAGCACCGCGCGCACCACCGGGTCCCCGTTCGCCTCGTGCGTGCTGCCCTCGGCGTCGGTGCCGGCGAAGTCCTGTCCGAAGTAGAAGTTGACGCCGAGCACGTCGAACGGCGTCGAGATGATCTCGAGGTCGCCGTCCTGGACCGGCATCGCCGAGCCGCGGGCGGTCAGGTCCTCGACCATGTCGGCCGGGTACTCCCCCTTGCGCAGCGGGTCCAGATAGAGCCGCAGGCCCATGCCGTCGGCGCGGCGGGCCGCGTCCCGGTCGGCCTGGGTGTCGCCGGCCGGGTCGGCCGTGCCCATGTTCAGCGTGATCCCGTACGTGTGCGGGCGGGTCTCGGCCGCGCGCATCCGCTGGGTGGCCAGGCCGTGACCGAGCAGCAGGTGGTGGGTGGCGGCGAGGGACGCGTCGAAGTCCTTGCGGCCGGGCGCGTGCACGCCGACGTTGTAGCCGAGGAAGGCCGAGCACCACGGCTCGTTCAGCGTGGTGAACGTGTCGACCCGGTCCTGCAGCTTGTCGAAGACCATCATCGCGTAGTCGGCGAACCGGTAGGCGGTGTCGCGGTGGGGCCAGCCGCCCGCGTCCTCGAGCTCCTGCGGCAGGTCCCAGTGATAGAGCGTGACCCAGGGGGCGATGCCGTTCTCCAGCAGCTCATCGACCAGCCGCTCGTAGAAGGCCATCCCGGCCGGGTTGATCGGTCCGCTCCCGTGCGGCTGGATCCGCGGCCAGGCCACCGAGAACCGGTAGCTGTCGACGCCGAGGCTCTTCATCAGCGCCACGTCCTGCGGCATCCGGTGGTAGTGGTCGCACGCCACGTCGCCGTTGTCGCCGTTCACGACGGCGCCGGGCACAGCTGAGAACGTGTCCCAGATGGACGGGGTGCGGCCGTCCTCGCTCGCCGCGCCCTCGATCTGGTACGACGCGGTGGCGACGCCCCAGACGAACTTGGGCGGCAGGCCGGTGGCGAGCGGGAACTTGGTGGTGGTGGGGTTCATGGCTCTCCAGGGGCTCCGCCTTCAGTCCGGTTAGGGGCGGCGGCGGGGTGGTTGGAAGGGTTTTGAGGGCCGCCCACTTCGAAAAGCGGGCGGCCCCCGTTTCATCCGACGGGTTGCTCCGTGGGATGCAGCCAGCACGCGACGGAACGTGCGGCTCCGTCCGGGCTGTCCGGGCGACCGAGCACCGGGATGTGCGTCGAGCACGGCTCGAACGCCTTCGGACAGCGGGGGTGGAACGAGCATCCGGTGGGCATGCCGGCCAGGTCGGGCGGCGAGCCGGGGATGCCGGCGAGCTCTCGGCGCGGCCCGCGCAGGGCGGGGAAAGAGCTCAGCAGACCTTTCGAGTACGGGTGCAGAGCGTCCCGATAGATCGTGGCCGCGGGCGCTTCCTCGACGATCCGGCCGCCGTACATGATGGCGATCCGGTTGGAGAACTCGACCAGCAGCGACAGGTCGTGCGTGATGAAGATGACCGAGAAGCCGAGCCGCTCGCGCAGTTCGATCAGCTGGCCCAGGATCTGCCGCTGCATGACCACGTCGAGGGCGGTGGTCGGCTCGTCCATGATGACGACCTGCGGCTGCAGGATCAGCGCCATACCGATCATGACGCGCTGCCGCATGCCGCCGGAGAGCTGGTGCGGATAGGCGTCCATCCGGTCGGACGAGATCCCGACCAGCTTGAGCATCTCGCGGGCCCGGGCGTTGCGGCTGTGCTCGCTCATCTTGGGCTCGTGGGCCTTGAGCACGTCGGTCAGCTGGGTCGAGATCTTGTGCACCGGGTTGAGCGAGTTCATCGCGCCCTGGAAGACGATCGCCGTCTCGGCCCAGCGGAACTCGCGCAGTCCGCGGTCGCTCAGGCCCAGGACGTCGTACGGGTCGCCCTTCTCGGGGTGGTAGATGACCTCGCCACCGGTGATCACGCCGGGCGGGGCGAGCAGCCGGGTCAGCCCGTAGGCCAGGGTCGACTTGCCCGAGCCGCTCTCGCCGGCCAGACCGAGCACCTCGCCGCGGTGCAGGGTCAGGTTGACGTCGCGGACCGCGCGCACGGCCTTGTCGCCGAGACCGTAGTCGACGTTGAGGTTACGAATTTCGAGTACGGGTTCCATCACTTCGCCTCTCGGACCACGGGCGTGGCGGCACCCGGCGTGAGACCGGGTAGCGGCCGGGCGTGCGTGTGCGGCTCGGCCGAGTTCGACAGCACGGGCGTGAAGCCGATCCGCATCCGTACGGTGCCGCCGGAGGCCGTCTTGAGCTTGGTCTTGCCCGCGCTGCGCAGGCGGGGGCTGACGAACTCGTCGATCGCGAAGTTGATCAGCGACAGGGCGGTGCCGAGAAACGCGATGGCCAGACCGGCCGGCACGAACCACCACCACGCGCCCTGGGCGAGCGCCTGCTGGCCCTGCGCCCAGAACAGGATCGTGCCCCAGTTCCAGCCGGCGTTGGAGACGATGCCGATGAAGGCCAGGGTGATCAGCGAGAGCACGGCGAAGATGACCGTGCCGATGAAACCCGAGGCGATGACCGCGGTCAGGTTGGGCAGCAGTTCGAAGCCGACGATGCGCCAGGTCTTCTCACCGGTGGCCCGGGACGCCTCGATGTAGTCGCGCCGCCGCAGCGAGAGCGTCTGGGCGCGGAGCACCCGGGCGTTCCACGACCATGACGTGAGGCCGATGATCAGGGCGAGCAGCAGGTTGCTGGCGTTGTCCAGGATCGACGTGATGATGATCATCAGCGGGACGGCCGGGATGACCAGGAACACGTTGGACAGTGCGGACAGCGTGTCGTCGGCCTTGCCGCCCAGGTAGCCGGCCGTGATGCCGATGATCACCGACAGCACGGTGGCGATGGTGCCGGCCAGGAAGCCGACGAACACCACGCTCTGGGTGCCGTCGAGCACCTGGCTGAACACGTCCTGCCCGAGGTGGGTCGTGCCGAACCAGTGGTCGCCGGACGGCGGCTGCAGCAGATCGTTGCTGCGCGCGCTGGGGTCGTACGGGGTGATCCAGGGCCCGATGATCCCGAAGAGGATGTAGAAGAACAGGACGACCAGACCGACGGCCGCCTTCTTGTTCTTGAGGAACAGGAAGCGCTGCCGTTTGGCCTTCTTGCCCGGCTTGGCGTTCTCCGGCGTGGCCATGGCCCCCTGGCCGGGGATGACCTGGGCGGTGCTCGAGGTGGGAATCGTCATCGCTCAGCCCTCCTTGCGGGTACGCGGGTCGAGGAGCAGGTAGGCCAGGTCGGCCAGCAGGTTGGCGACCAGCACCGAGATCGTGATGACCAGGAAGATGCCCTGCATCAGCGGGTAGTCCTTGGCGCCCAGCGCCTGCAGCAGGATGAACCCGAGGCCGGGGTAGGAGAACACGATCTCGACCAGCAGCGTGCCGCCGACAATGAAGCCGAGTGACAACGCGAAGCCGGAGATGTTGGGCAGCAGCGCGTTGCGGGCCGCGTAGCTCACCGCCACCCGCCGCTCGGACAGGCCCTTGGCGTGCGCGACGGTGATGTAGTCCTCGCTCGAGACCGTCACCATCATGTTGCGCATGCTCAGGATCCAGCCGCTCACCGACGAGATCAGGATGGTCAGCGCGGGCAGCAGGCTGTGCTGCAGGGCGCTCGGGATGAAGTACTGGTCCCAGGCCGGCACCAGCGCCGAGTCGAAGCCGCCGGAGCTCGGGAAGAAGCTGTCCGGGCCGGTCAGCAGGTAGATCGCGATGATGCCGAGCCAGAAGTACGGCACCGACGAGAAGAACGTGGTGACCGGCAGCAGGCCGTCGGTCCACGAGCCGCGCCGCCAGCCGGCCAGCACGCCGAGGCTGGTGCCGATCAGGAAGCTGATCACCGTGGTGATGCCGACCAGCGTCACCGTCCACGGCAGCGCGTCGCCGATGATCTCCGAGACCGGCGACGGGAAGAACGTGAACGACAGGCCGAGGTCACCCTGGAACAGCTGCTTCCAGTAGTCCACGTACTGCGTCCACAGACCCTTGTTGTCGTCGAGGCCGAACAGCACGTACAGCGAGTTGATCGCCTCGGTGCTCATCTGGCCGCGGAACTTGGAGATCAGCGACTGCACCGGGTCGCCCGGCACCATGCGCGGGATGAAGAAGTTGAGGGTGATCGCGGCCCATGCGGTGAACAGGTAGAACGCGATGCGCTGGAGGAAATACTTCATTTCGCGGCTTCTTTCACCGTGGCTTCGTCATACAGCCAGCAGGCGGCCCAGTGGCCGGGCTTGTCGCCGATCTCGAGGCGTACGGGCAGGTCGGTCTCGCAGCGGGCCATGGCGGCCGGGCAGCGCGGGTGGAACCGGCAGCCGGACGGCGGGCGGATCAGGCTCGGCGGCTCGCCGTTGCCCCGGTCCTCGTCCAGCGGGTTCACGTCGCCGGCCAGCCGGTCCGGGTCGGGCGCCGAGTCGATCAGCAGGCGGGTGTACGGGTGCGCGGGCGACTGGGTGACGGTCTCGCTGTCGCCGCCCTCGACCATCCGGCCCGCGTACATCACCAGCGTCTCGTCGGCGAAGTAGCGCGCCGACGCGATGTCGTGGGTGATGTAGAGGATCGCCAGGTTGAGGCGCTCCTTGAGGTCGCGCAGCAGGTTGAGCACGCCGAGGCGGATGGAGACGTCCAGCATGGACACCGGCTCGTCGGCCAGCAGGGCCTCGGGCTGGGCGCCGAGCGCGCGGGCGATCGCGACGCGCTGCCGCTGGCCGCCGGAGAGCTCGTGCGGGAACTTGTCGAGGTACCGCTCGGGCGGCGTGAGGCTGACCCGGGTGAGCAGGTCGCGCAGCGCGATCTCGAGGTCCTCGTCGGTCTTCCCGGCGTTGTGGTGGATCTTCAACGACCGGGTCAGGTGATAGCGGATCGTGTGCACCGGGTTCAGCGACGCGAACGGATCCTGAAAGATCATCTGAACTCGTGCCGCGTACGCCCGGAACGCGCCCCCGCCCTTGACCCGGGTCGATTCGCCGTGCAGCCGGATGTCGCCGTCGGTACGCGGATAGAGCTGGGCGAGCAGGCGGGCCACCGTGGACTTACCGGAGCCGGACTCGCCGACCAGTGCGACCACCTGGCCGCGGCGCAGAGTCAGGTTCACGTCGTCGACGGCGTGAACCGCGTTCTGCTCCCTCGTGAAAAATTGGCGCAGTTTGCGGCGTACGGGAAAATGCTTGGTCAGGCCGACAGCCTCAAGCACCACTTCGCCGGTCTGCACCTTGGCGTCCTGAGTCGACGTCATGGGCGTGATTCCTTTGCGGGGGCGGCGGAATGCCGCTCCCCGCGCCTGGACGGCACGGGGAGCGGCACGGGCGATCAGGAGTTGGCGGGCTTGAGCTTGCCGATGATCAGCGACACGTACGGCTGGGTCGGCTGCGCACCCGAGTACGGGTCGGCGTCGGTCGGCCAGCCGGTCCAGTTCTTGTCGCTGTAGGCGGCGCCCACGTTGTCGGCACCGACCGGGAACATCGGGGCCTGCTCGACGAAGATCTTCTGGATCGAGTTCATCGCCGTGGTGCGGGCCTCGTCGCTGGTGGCGTTGGCGTAGGCCTTGAGCGCGGCGGTCGCCTCAGGGCTCTTGAAGCGGCCGAAGTTGCCCTGCTGAGCGGCGGTGCCGATCGGCTTGAGCATGTCGCCGTCCATCACGGTCTGGTAGATGTCGTACGGCGTCGCGCCACCGTTCGTCCACCGCATCGAGGCCTCGAACGCGCCGGTCTGCACGTTCTTGTCCCAGACGTCCTGGTTGGGCTTCTCGACCGTCGCGTCGATGCCGATCTCGGCGAAGTTGCTCTTGATGATCTCGAGCGTGGTCTGGTAGTCCGACCACGGCGCCGGGTCGCTGAGCTTGATCTTGACCGGCTTGCCGGACGGGTCGCTCAGCACCTTGCCGTTGAGCTTGTAGCCGGCGCTGGCCAGCAGAGCCTTGGCGCCCTCGACGTCGTTCGAGAACTCCTTGCCCTTGTACTCCGGAGCGATGAACGCGTCACCGGCGCCCGGCGGCAGGCCGGTCACGCTCTTGATCTCCGGGTGGAAGTACGACGCCTCGGCCTGGGTGAAGATGTCGGTCCGGTTGATCACCATGTTCATGGCCTGACGCAGCTTCACGTCGTCGAACGGCTTGATCGTGGTGTTGATGTAGAGACCGTGGATGCCGAGCACGCCGGGCGCCCACACCTTGTGGTGCTCCGGGTCCTTGGCGACGAAGGTCGCCTGCGGGTTCGGCAGGAAGACGAACGACCACTCCGAGTCGCCGTTGGCCAGCGCGGTGCCCTGGGCGTTGTTGTCGGCGTAGGAGACGTACCGCAGCTCCTTGACCTGCGGCACCGTTCCCCAGTAGCCCTCGGTGCGCACCGACAGCGTGACGCCGGCCTGGGTGAAGGACTTCAGCGTGTACGGGCCCGAGCCGACCGGGGTCTTGTTGACGTCCGTCGCCGGGTCCGAGATCTTCTCCCAGATGTGCTTGGGCACGATCGGGGTGCTCGCCATGATCTTGTTCTGGTTGACGAACTGCGGCGTCTTGAAGGTGACCTTCACGACGTTGCCGGCCACCGTGATCTGGTCGAACGGGATGGCGTTCTGGTTGAGCGCCTCGTTGCTCTTGAGCAGCGTGAACGTGTAGGCGACGTCCTCGGCGGTGAGCTTCTGACCGTCCGACCAGGTGGCGTTGTCGCGGACCGTGACCTCGGCCGACTTGTAGTCGTCGGCCCACTTGACCCCGCTGGCCAGCCACGGGACGGCGGGCTCGGCCGGGCGCACCGGGTTCCACTGGGTCAGCGGCTCGTAGATCATCCACTTGTACCCGAGCGCGTTCGCCGAGGAGGTGCCGGCGAACGGGTTGTGGTTCTCGGTCTGCGTGCCGTTCGGCATGCCGATCTTGAGGAAGTCCACCGACGCCTTGTTGGCGTTGTTCGCGTTGTCGGCGTTGGGCGAGTCGCCGCACGCGGCGAGTCCACCCGTGGCGAGCGCACTCGCCAGGGCAACCGCGAACAGTTTCCTTCTCTGCATCACAAAACTCCTCGAATGTGACGGAATCGGGGTGAGCAAACGGCCGTCGTGCCGGTAGCTGTTGCTGCCGTCGGCGTTGACGTTCCATTTGGGGCGTGCACCATCGCGGCACCGGCACGTGGCCGGCCCCGAGATCGTTGTTATCTGGCTAAGCCAATGTGGAGGGTCGGGTGTTGAGGGACGTGGGGATCACGGTCGGACGGTTGGGCAGGGGTGTGCCCTCGAAGTGGGCGAGCAGCGTCCGCGCCGCTGCCTCACCCATCTCGCGCAGCGGTTGGTGCACGGTCGTCAGCGGCGGCTGGGTGTGCGCCGCGGTCGGTATGTCGTCGAAACCCACCACCGCCACGTCCTGCGGGATGCGGCGGCCGGCGTCGAGCAGCGCCTGCATCGCGCCGATCGCGGACAGGTCGTTGTGGGCGAACACCGCGTCGAACTCCACCCCGGACTCGAGCGCGGCCTGAACGCCGGCCGAGCCACGGGCCACCGTGAAGTCACCCGGCAGTCGCCGTTCGGCGGTGATCGGGTGCCCCGCCTCGGCGAACACCGAGGCGAAACCGGCCAGACGCTGACGCGTGCAGCCGAACTGCTCCGGTCCGGCGATCACCAGCGGCTTCGTACGCCCGATCTCGAGCAGATGCCGCGCGGCCGAGCCGGCGCCGTCGTGGTTGGTCGTGCCGACACTGGGGATCTCGCCCGAGGTCTGGTCGCGATCGTCGATGAGCACGACCGGCAGGCCCCGGCGATGCAGCGTGGCGATGTAGTCGAGGGTGCCCTCGGGCTCGATGACCAGCAGGCCGTCGAACGACTTGGCGGACACCTGCGCGCCGAACTGGCGCATCGACTCCTCGCCGCGGTTGCAGGTGAACAGCAGCAGGCCGTAGCGCTCGGTCTCGAGCACATCGACCGCACCCTGGATCACCTCGCCGATCCACGGCCAGGTCAGCGAGGGCACGAGCATGCCGACGACCCGGGTCCGCCCGCGGGCCAGTCCGACGGCCCGTGAGCTCGGCACGTAACCCAGCTCGTCGATCACCGCACGGACCCGCGCGGCGGTCGATTCGTCCAGCTCACCCTTGCCGTTGAGCACGCGGGACACGGTCGTCTTGCTGACCTTGGCCCGGGCCGCCACATCGGCGATGGTGATTGGCACTGGTCCTCCGTGAGTCCACCTGGCGTGTCACCGCTTCGTTGCGCCGGGATTTCGGAACCGGTTTCGGAAGCGGTTTCGGCAGTTAACGCCAGTGAGGCCCATCACGTCAACGGGGCCATTGAATTATTTAGGTTTCAGTACCGTAACCACCCGGCGGGACCTTCGTTAACGCCTGGTCAAACGCCTGTTTTTACGGGCGAAACGACAGCCGTCGCATCGACGAGGTTGGGCAGAACAATGCCCAATGGGGCATCGACGGTGAGCCCTGCGTACGGTTCGCCGCGCGTCACGCCCCGGTTGACGATCGCGACCCGGATCCCGTCCTTGGCCGCGCGCAGCACGAAGCGCCGGCCCGACATCACGGTCAGGGACGATCCGAGCACGAGCAGCGTCCGCGCCCCGGCCACGAGCGCGAAGCTGCGCTCGACCCGGCCCGGCGGCACGGTCTCGCCGAAGTAGACGACGTCCGGCTTGAGCATCCCGCCGCAGCCCAGGCAGTCGACCACCCGGAACCCGTCCAGCTCGGTGTCGTCGAGCTCGGCGTCGCCGTCGGCGTTGATCGCCAGCGCCGAGGCCTCGAAGGCCGGGTTGGCGGCGTCCAGCCGCTCGGCCAGCCGTTCCCGCGGGGTCAGGTCACCGCAGGCCAGACAGGTGATGCGGGCCAGATTGCCGTGCAGCTCGACGACGTCGGCGGCGCCCGCCGCCTGGTGCAGGCCGTCCACGTTCTGCGTGATGATCCCGTCGACCAGGCCGGCCCGCTGCAGGGTGGCCACGGCGCGGTGGCCGTCGTTGGGCCGGGCCTCGCCGATCGTGCGCCACCCGAGATGGGAGCGGGCCCAGTAGCGCCGGCGGGCGATCGGATCGCGGGTGAAGGTCTGGTAGGTCATCGGGGTGCTGCGCCGGGCCGACCCGGACGGGCCGCGATAGTCCGGAATGCCGGAATCGGTCGACAGGCCGGCGCCGCTCAGCACCACCACGCCGCCCTCGGCCACCCACGCGCCGAGCTCGGCCACCTGCTCCACCACCTGAAGGTCCACGCTCCCATCATCCCTCGCGCCGACTAACGTTGACGCTCGTGACCGACCCGTCGGACGATCTCCGCTACCGGGCGCAGCGCGCCGAGTTCGAGTTCGCCGCCGTCCGCAAGGACGCCCGGGTCGCGTACACGCTCTGGGCCCTGACCGGCCTCATCGGGGGCCACCGGTTCTACCTGGGCGACACCGGGCGCTCGATCGCCATGCTGTTCACGCTGGGCGGGCTCGGGGTGTGGGCGCTGGCCGACGGTCTGGTCGTGGGCCGGCGGGTGCGCGCGGTCAACCAGACCCGGCGGGCCGCGGTGATGGCGCGCTACGGAATCGTCGACGGCTCGTGAGCTCGTACGGGCGCGCTCCTGCCCTTCGTACGGGCGCGCTCCTGCCCTTCGTACGGGAAAGAAATCACCTAGCTGTAGTGGGATCTTGGGCCGAAGGCTGGCAGTCTCTTGTCATGGGGCTATTCACGGTGAGCGAGGCGCGGGAAGAGCTCGAGCGGCTACGGCCCGTGTTGGACGAAATCGTTGCGCTGCGTGCTGACGCGGCCGAACTCGGAGCGGTCATCGGGGCCGGGGGTCCGCCGACGCCGCTGGGCGGCATGCCGGAGTGGAAGGCCGCCTCGGCGCGGCTCGACGACCTGATGACCGTGGTGCAGCAGACCGGCGCCGTGCTCAAGAGCCTGGCGCCGCTGCTGGTCGACTTCCCGTCCGAGATCGAGGGCGTCGACGTCGACCTGTGCTGGCTCGAGGGCGAGACCGGCCTGAACTGGTACCACCGGGCCGACCTCGGATTCGCCGGACGCCGGCGCATGCCGTGAGCCCGGTGCTCGGGCTCGTCCTGCTGATCGGCCTGATCGGCTTTGGCGTCCTCGGCACCTGGCACCCGGTTCCCGGCCTGGCCGGCGCGATCGCCGTGCTCCTCGGAGCGCTGGTGACGGTGCTGATCGCGCCGGTGCGGCGACGCTTCGGGCTGGGCCGCTGGGCCCGTGCGAACGGCTGGACGGCGGTCGCCGCGTCGAGCCGGCCGTGGCCGTGGGACGGCCTGGCGCTCAGCGGGCGGGTCGAACCCGGCCGCGCCTGGAAGCGGCCCGGCGTCACGTTCGGCGAGGTGCGCTGGTCGGGTGGCGCGTTGACCGGGGCGGTGGCCGGGCGCGACGGACACGGCCTCTTCGTGGTGCTCAACCTGCCCGAACCGCATCCCGGCATGGCGATGCGCCTGCCCGACATCGTCGTCGGCGACGCTCCCGAACTGGCCCGGCCCGGGTTGCGCGAGGCGTTCCGAGCCGGGGAGATCCCGCCCTGGACGTTGCGCGCCGACGAGTTGTTCACCGTGGAGGCCGGCGCCGTCCGCCCGGCCACGGTCGAGCGGGCCGTCGTGCGCGCCCGATCCGTCGCGCGGCACCTCGACCTGCTGCCGTGACCGCTTCTCCTACCATGTTTGTCGATGCGCATCTGGTGGAAAGCGACCTGGTCACTGATCGCCGGTGCCCTGCTGATCGTGCTCGGCTTCAGCGCCCGCAACCTGCTGGGCTGCGCGGCGCTGTTCGGGCTGGGCCTGCTCGCCTATTGGGCCTACAACGTCTCGCGCCTGATGGGTCACCGGTCGATGACCCGCTGGGCCGCCCGCAACGGCTGGACCCGGATCGACGTGGACTACCGCGAGTGGGCCTGGACCGGCCTGCACGTCACCGGCAGTAGTCAGGTCTCGTTCGCGTTGCAGGGCGTCGTCGACGGACTACCGGTCACCACCGGTGAGGTCGAATGGGACGGCGGAGCCTTCTCCGGGGCCAGCCTGGCCGGCACGGGCACCGGCGTCTTCGTGATCGTGCGCCTGCCCCACCGGCAACCGCCGATGGCCATGCGGCTCCCGTTCGTCACCGTCGGCGACTCCCCCCGGCTCGAGAACCCGCAGCTGCGCCGCGCCTTCCTCACCGGGGAGATTCCCGCTTTCACCGTACGAGGTGACGAACTGTTCACTATCGACGCGAACATCAACGCCACCGAGCCCGAAGCCGTCCAGCTCGCCGTCAACCGGGCCCTGGAGATCGTCCGGATCCTCGACCTCGGGCCCGACAAGCCGCGTTAGCCGCGCTCTTTCAGCCGCGCTCTTTCAGCCCCGCTCGATCAGGTGGCCGATGATCTGCGGGCCCATGATCACGGCCTCGCCCGAGCCGTCGCGGCGCGCGTCCTGATCGGGCAGATCGATCGGATCGCCGGTGCTGCTCGACCCGACCGGCCGCGGCCCGACCCAGGCCACCGTCAGACGCGTCTCGCCCTTGAGGAACCGCTGCGCCCGTACGCCACCGGTCGCCCTGCCCTTGGCCGGGTAGGACGCGAACGGCGACACCTTGACCTGCGTGCCGGTCGACGTTACGACCATCGGCTCGCCGTGATCGTTGTCGGCCGTCAGCACGACGTTGAACGACACCACCTCGGCCTCGGCGGTCAGGTTGACCCCGGCCATGCCGCCACCCTTGAGACCCTGCGGCCGCACCGTCTTGGCCGGGAACCGCAGCAGCGAAGCGTCGGACGTGACGAACACCAGCGACTCCGACCCGTCGGTCAGCCACGTCGCCTGCAGCACCTCGTCGCCGTCCTTGAGCGTGATCACCTCGAACTCGTCCGACCGCACCGGCCACTCGGGCGCGCACACCTTGATCACGCCCTGCCGGGTGCCGATGGCGATGCCCGGCGAACCGGCCGCCGACAGGGGGGCCAGGCCGACGACCTTCTCCCCCTTCTCGAGCGGCACCAGCTCGGACGCGGACATGCCACCCCGCACCGACACCGTGCCCGACTGCTCGGGCAGCACCGGCAACGGCAGCACGTCGGTCTTGAAGGCCCGGCCCCGGTTGGTGATCAGCAGCAGCCGGCCGCGTGCGGTCGAGTGCACCACCGCGCGTACGGCGTCGTGCTTGACCCGGCCCGACCGGCGCCGCGCCTCGGTGGCCTCCTCGCTCTCGGCCGCCGTCCGCGCGATCAGACCGGTCGCCGACAGGATCACCTGGCACGGGTCGTCGGCCACCTCGAGCGGCCCGGCCGGCGCCGACGCGGCCAGCACCTCCTTGAGGTCACCGTCGATCAGCGTGGTGCGTCGCGGGCCGCCGAACTCCGACGCCACCGCGGCCAGTTCGTCCGACACCAGCTGCTGCAGCACGTCGAAGTTGTCGAGGATCCGGCTCAGCTCGGCGATCTCGGCGTTCAACCGCTCCTGCTCGGTCTCCAGCTCGATCCGGTCGAACCGGGTGAGCCGCCGCAGCGGAGTGTCGAGGATGTAGGTGGCCTGAATGTCACTGAGGCTGAACTCCGACATCAGGGACGCCTTGGCCGCGGCCGCGTCGTCGCTGCCCCGGATGATCGCGACCACCCGGTCGATGTCGATCAGCGCGATGAGCAGACCGTCGACCAGGTGCAGACGGTCCTGCCGCTTCTTGCGGCGGAACTCGGTGCGCCGGGTCACCACCTCGTAGCGATGCTGGACGAACACCTCGAGCAGAGCCTTGAGGCCCAGCGTCTGCGGCTGGCCCTCGACCAGCACCAGGTTGTTGATGCCGAACGAGCTCTCCAGCGGCGTCAACCGGTAGAGATCGGCCAGCAACGCCTGCGGATTGACGCCGACCTTGCACTCGATCACCAGCCGGGTACCGTGCTCGCGGTCGGTCAGGTCCTTCACGTCGGCGATGCCCTGCAGCCGGGCCGCCTGCCGCTGCCCGCGCTTCGGCCCCGACACGATCAGCTTGCCCTTCACCTCGTCGGTGATGGCCTCGATGATCTTCTCGGTGCCGACCCCGTAGGGCAGTTCGGTGACCGTGATGGCCTGCCGGCCCCGCCCACCCTCGAGCGGCCCGGTCTGCGCGCGGGCCCGCATCCGCACCACGCCGCGCCCGGTCTCGTAGGCCCGCCGCACCTCGTCCAGCCCGAGCAGCTGTCCACCGGTCGGCAGGTCGGGCCCCGGCACGAACCGCATCAGCGCGTCGAGATCGGCCTCGGGGTTGGTGATCAGATGACGGGCGGCCGCCACCACCTCACCGAGGTTGTGCGGAATCATGTTGGTGGCCATACCGACCGCGATGCCCGAGGTGCCGTTGACCAGCAGGTTGGGGAACGCCGCGGGCAGAACCTTGGGCTCGATCTCGGAGCCGTCGTAGGTCGGCTTGAAGTCGACCGTGCCCTCGCCCAGCTCGCCGACCAGCAGCATCGCCTCACGCGACATCCGCGCCTCGGTGTACCGCGAGGCGGCCGGTCCGTCGTCGGGCGAGCCGAAGTTGCCATGCCCGTCGATCAGCGGCGCGTTGAGCGAGAAGTCCTGCGCCAGGCGGACCAGGGCGTCGTAGATGGCCAGGTCACCGTGCGGGTGGTACTTACCCATCACGTCGCCGACGACGCGGGCCGACTTCACGTAGGGGCGGTCGGGCCGATGATTCTGCTCCGACATCGACCACAGGATGCGGCGGTGGACCGGCTTCAAGCCGTCGCGGGCGTCGGGCAGAGCGCGCGAGTGGATGACCGAATAGGCGTACTCCAGGTAGGAGTCTTCGACCTCGGTCGTGAGCGGGTTGTCGATGACGCGGGCGCCCGCCTGGTCGAAGGCGGACAGATCGACGCGGTTGTCAGTGTTCTTGCGGCGTGCCATCAAGACCTCTCAGGCGTCGATCGTCTCTTGGTCGATGCGGCCCGCCGCCTCGATCAGCCAGTTCTTCCGCGGCTCGACCCGTTCGCCCATCAGCAGCTCGAGGGTGGCCTCGGCGCGTTCGGCGTCGTCGAGCGTGATGCGGCGGACCGTGCGGGTCGCCGGGTTCATCGTGGTGTCCCACAACTCGTCGGCGTCCATCTCGCCGAGACCCTTGAACCGGGGCACCGGCTTCTGCACCTGGGTGCCGCCGCGTTCGAAGCGGGCGACGGTCGACTCCATCTCCTGCTGGGTGTACGTGAAGATGGTCTCCGAGTTGCGGCCCTTGGTGACCACCTTGTGCAGCGGCGGCATGGCGGCGAACAGCCGGCCCTGCTCGATCACCGGGCGCATGTACTTGGCGAACAGGGTGATCAGCAGCGTGCGGATGTGGGAGCCGTCGACGTCGGCGTCCGCCATGATCATGACGCGGCCGTAGCGCATGGCGGGCAGGTCGAAGGTGCGGCCCGAACCGGCCCCGAGCACCTGCACGATGGCCGAGCACTCGTTGTTGTCGAGCACCTGCTGCAGCGACGCCTTCTGCACGTTGAGGATCTTGCCGCGGATGGGCAGAAGCGCCTGATATTCGGAGCTTCGCGCCATTCGCGCGGTTCCGAGGGCCGAGTCGCCCTCCACGATGTACAGTTCTGATCTTGCGATGCCGGTGGCGCGGCAGTCGACCAGCTTGGGGGGCATCGACGCGCCCTCGAGGGCGGTCTTGCGGCGGGCCGCGTCTTTCTGCTGCTTCTGGGTCAGCCGGACGCGAGCCGCGTCGACCACCTTTTGCAGCACCGTGCGGGCCTCGGCCTTGGTCTTGCGGCCGTCGATCCACTCCTTGACGAACTTCTCGACCAGGCCCTGGAGCACCCGGGTGATGCCGGCCGTGGACAGTTCGTCCTTGGTCTGCGAGGTGAACTGGGGCTCGGGGATGCGCACGTGGATGACCGCGGTCATGCCCTCGAGCAGGTCGTCGAGGACGGGCGGGTCCTCTTTGGGCTTGAGCAGGCCGCGCGTGTTGCGGATGGCCTCGGTCAGGGAGCGTACGAGGGCGCGCTCGAAGCCCTTTCGGTGTGTGCCGCCGTGGGTGTTGCGGATCGTGTTGGTGAAGCACTCGATGGTGCGTTCGTAGCCGGTGCCCCAGCGGAACGCGATCTCGACCTCGGCCCGGCGTTCGACGTTGGACTGCATCACGCCGTTCTCGTCGGCGGCGTTTTCCTTGTACGTGCCCTCGCCGGTGACCATGAGGACGCCCGAGACCGGCTTGTCGCCGGCGTGGGTGAGGAACTCGACCATGTCGGTCAGGCCCTGCGGGAAGTGGAAGGTCTCGTTCGTGGTCTCTTCGGCGGTCGCGTCGCGCAGCGAGTAGAGCACGCCGGGGACGAGGAACGCGGTGTTGCGCAGCTTGGTGCGGACGGCGTCGACGTCGAGGCGGGCGCCGGTCTCGAAGTAGCGCTCGTCGTACCAGTAGCGGATGGACGTGCCGCCGGGCTCGCCGCGCTTCATCTTGCGGGCGACGCGCAGCCCGGACTCGGGATGGAAGCGGGCCTGCGGGCCGGGGCCGTCGAACGTGCCGGGGACGCCGCGCTGGAACGAGATCTCGTGGACCTTGCCGTCGCGCTTGACGGTGACGTCGAAGCGGAGGGCGAGCGCGTTGACGGCCGAGGCGCCGACGCCGTGCAGGCCGCCGGAGGTCTTGTAGCCGGAGCCGCCGAACTTGCCGCCGGCGTGCAGGCGGGTGAGGACGAGCTCGACACCGTTGAGGCCGGACTTGGTGTTGATGGCGGTCGGGATGCCCCGGCCGTCGTCGTCGACCTGCACCGAACCGTCGGGGTGGAGGATGACGGCGACCTGGGTGGCGTGGCCGCCGACGCCTTCGTCGGTGCAGTTGTCGATGATCTCGTTGGCGAGGTGGTTGATGCCCCGGCTGTCGGTGGAGCCGATGTACATGCCCGGGCGTTTCCGGACGGCGTCCAGTCCTTCCAGGTGCGTGAGGTCATCAGCCCCGTACAGGATTTCCGCGGTCACGAGGTGGCACTCCCGATCGGCCCAGGTGGTGGTCAGAACGCGGCGAGCCTACCGGGAGCCTCCGACACTTCTCGTTCGCCGAGCCGGGTGGGCCCACAACTGAACGGGATGATACGGGCAAAAGCTACGGCCGGTGAGCTACGACACGCTTCTGACGGGTATTGCCGACTCGCGGTCACATAAACAGAAGCGCTCGTGAGCGTCTTCTGGTAGTCGGCCCGCGCGAGCGGCGGGAAACTGTCGTACCGCGACGCGATACTCATGACCCGGTTGTGGGAGGGGGTGCGGATGTGCGGGTGAGGCAGGCGTACCGGTTCGCACTTGATCTCACCGGTTCCCAAACCCGGGCGGTGATGGCGCACGCCGGGGCGGCCCGGTTCGCTCACAACTGGGCGCTGGCCCAGGTCAAGACAGTGCTCAATCAGCGGACTGCGGAACGGTCTTACGGCCTGACGGACGAGGCGCTCACCCTGTCGATCGGTTGGACCCTGCCGGCATTACGGAGGGCGTGGAATGTCGCGAAGCCTACCGTCGCGCCTTGGTGGAATGAGGTGTCCAAAGAAGCGTTCAACACCGGCCTCGACGCTCTCGCCCGCGCTCTGAAGAACTGGTCCGACTCCCGATCGGGCGAGCGCGCCGGCCGTACAGTCGGGTTTCCGCGGTTCAAATCCCGGCACCGCACTACCCCCAGCATTCGTTTCACCACTGGGGCGATCCGGGTCGAGCCCGACCGGATGCACGTCGTGCTCCCGCGGCTGGGCCGGCTGAAACTGCACGAGTCCGCCCGCAAAATGGCCCGCCGTCTCGAAGCCGGCACCGCCCGGATACTGTCCGCGACCGTGAGGCGAGATGGCGGCCGCTGGCACGTCGCCTTCACCGTCGACATCGACCGCATCGAACGGCGCCCGACCCGACCGGGCTCGGTCGTCGGAGTCGACGTCGGGATCAAACACCTCGCGGTGCTGTCCACCGGTGAGTTCGTCGACAACCCCCGCCACCTCGCCGCCAACCAGAAACAACTCCGCGTCCTCGGGCGGGCGCTGTCACGCAAGACCGGCCCAGACCGTCACACCGGCCGCCGTCCGTCGAACCGATGGCAACGAGCCGCCGTACGGCTCGGCCGAACCCATGCCCGAGTGGCCAACCTACGCCGCGACGCCCTTCACAAACTCACCACCAGGCTGACCCGTGAGCACGGCACAATTGTGGTGGAAGATCTCAATGTCACCGGTATGCTCGCCAACCGACGTCTGGCCCGGCACATTGCCGATGCCGGCTTCGGCGAGATCCGTCGGCAGCTGGCCTACAAGACCACGTGGAACGGCGGACGGCTTCTTGTGGCCGACCGGTGGTATCCGTCTTCGAAAACCTGCTCGGACTGCGGCGTGGTGAAAACCAAACTCGCCCTGCACGAGCGCACCTACCGCTGCCAGGCGTGCGGCCTGGTCATCGACCGCGACCGCAACGCCGCACTCAACCTCGCCGCCCTTGCGGCACAGTTCGACACCGCCGGGAGTGGCCCGGTGGCAGCACGTGGAGCCAACTGGAAGACCCGCGTCCGTGGGCAGGTGGCTGTGAAGCGTGAACCCGGCGCGACACTAGTCGGTCAGACTGGGACCGTCCCACCGTAAGGCGGGACTGCCTACCAGATGCTCATCAAGAGGTAACGGCTGACGTACCCGTGTCGGGGGCCGCTCCTAAGCTGCCGCCGCCGGGACCGCGTACAGATGACGTTTGGCCGCGCCGACCCGGTAGGGCTCCAGGGCCCGGTACAGATCTAGTGCGCGTGGCTTGCCCGGAACCCGTACGGGAGGAAGCTCTTGGAACGCGATCAGGTCACCCGCCGCCGATCGGGTCTGCGGGCACACCACCACGGTGTCGTGCGGTGCGTAGGACTGCAGCCGCGACGCGGTGTTGACCACGCTGCCGCTGATCATGCCGTGCCCGAAGTCGCGGGCCGCCTCGATGTCGACGATCACGTCGCCGGTCGCGAGGCCGACCCTCGTACGGACAGCGTGCCTGCCGGCCAGGAGTTGCCCCCTCAACGCCTCCTGGGCCGACAGGCCCACCCGGACCGCCGAGGCGGCCGCTTCCGCGCCGAAGCCCGCGGGACCGGTGCCGAACACCGCCATCACCGCGTCTCCGACGTATTTCTCCACCACTCCGCCGCCCGCGCGGACCGCCTCGGTCACAGTTCCGAAGTAGTCGCGCTGCAGGGCGCGGACCTCCGCGCAGTCCAGTTCGTCGACCAGCGAGGTGTAGCCCACGATGTCGATGAAGAGGACGGTGACGGTCTGACGCCGCTCCTGCTCCGCCATAGCGATTGCGGTCATGTCTTCACGCTCCCCCAGTTCACGTTCTTGCCCCGGGAAGAACGGTGTCAGGCGCAGTCCACTACCGGATCCGCAGAACGACGTATCTCCGACAGAAGAAACCGTTCGGCGTCTCGTGTGACGTAGAACCGACCGAACCGCCGAGATGGTTCCAGGTCGATGGGCACTAGGGTGACCACCATGGCCGGCGAGGAGGAGGACGGGCCGCTGGTCGGGCGCGCCGACCTGCTGACCCAGGTCCTGTCCGACCTGCGTGATGCGGGCCCTGGTGGTAACTCCGCGGTGTTCGTCACCGGGGAGAGCGGAGTCGGCAAGAGCCGGCTGCTGCGCGAGACCGCCCGGGCGATGCGCGACGCAGGTTTCTCCGTGCTGTCCGGCACCTGCCTCGACATCGGTGACGCCTCCCCGCTGCACCCGGTGCTGCAGGCCCTGCGGCATTCCGGCCACAGTGGCCCGGCCGTGGCCAGCGATGCCGCCGACCTGCTCGACCGGGTCTCCCGCGAGCTGCACAAGGTGGCCGGTGAGCGGCGCCTGCTGCTGGTGCTCGACGATCTGCAGTGGGCCGATCGCAGTACCCGTCAACTGCTGCTCTATCTGCTGGCCGGGCTGGGTGACGTCCGCATCGCGGTGCTGGCCGCCGTCCGGGCCGAGGCCCTCCAGGGCGCGCACCCGCTGCGCAAGGTGCTGGCCGAGCTGCGGCGGCTGCGGTCCGTACGGGTGGTCGACCTCGCCCCGCTCGACCGTGACCAGACGGTCGAGCTGGTGACCGCGATCGCCGGCGGCACGGTCGAGCCGGAGGACGCCGACCGGGTCTACAAGCGCAGCGGCGGCAACCCGTTCGTGGCCGAGGAACTGGCCCGTGACCTGCGCGACGGCCGGGTCGAGCTGTCCGACACGCTGCGTGAGATCTTCCTGTCCCGGGTCGACGAGCTGCCCCCGACGGCGCACGCCGTGGTGCACGCGATCGCGGCCGGCGTCGAGCCGGTCGAGCACGCCGTGCTGGCCCGGGTCGTGCCGGTGCCCGAGGCCGAGCTGATCGAGGCGGTCCGGGCCGCGGTCGCGCACCGGTTCGTGGCCAGCGACTCCGACGGTTACCGGCTGCGGCACCGCCTGGTCGCCGAGGTGCTCGCCGCCGAGGTGCTGCCGGCCGAGGCCGCGGCCCTGCACCGGCGGTATGCCGAGGCACTCGAGGAGGGTGAGGCCGCGCCCGGTCACGCCCGGCTGGCCCACCACTGGCAGCAGGCGGGCGAGCCGGCCCGGGCGCTGCCGTCGATGGTCGCCGCGGCCCGGTCGGCCGAAGAGCTCTACGGTTTCACCGAGGCGCATCGCTACTGGTCGTCGGCGTTGGAGCTGACCACCGAGGCCGCCCCGGAGCGCACCGAACTGCTGGCCCACGCGGCCGAGTCGGCCCACCAGTGCGGCGAGCATCAGCGGGCCCTGTCCCGGCTCGACGAGCTGGCCCTGCGGGCCGACGCGCCCAACCGGTGCGACCTGCACCTTCGCCGCGCGCGTTATCTGGCCGCGGCCGGCCGGACGGCGCACGCCGAGGCCGAGTACGCCCGTGCCCTCGACGCACCCGACTGCTCGCCGCGGCAACGGGCGTCGGCGGCCGCGTTCCTGGCCGAGTTGCTGCTGCACCTGGGCCGCTACGCCGACGCCAACGCCCGCGCCCAAGAGGCCCTCGAAATGGCCGAGGTCAACGGCTCCACGGCCGACCTGGTCCGGGCGTCGGCCGCGCTGGGTTTCAGCGCGGCGTTCCGCGAGGATCCCGACGCCGGTCTGGCCGTGATCCGGCACGCGGTCGAGATCGCCGAGCGCAGCGGGCACCCGGACGAGCTCGGCGTGGCCTACCTGCACCTGGCCGAGCTGCTGATCGGGCCGCTGAACAGCATCGAGGAGGGGGTGCTGGTCGCCCGCCGCGGTGCCGAACGGCTGGCCTCGCTCGGGGCCGGCCGCACCTATCAGACCCGTCTGCTGGCGATCGCGGCCAAGGGCCTGTTCCGGGTCGGGCAGTGGTCCGAGGCCGACTCGGTGCTCGACATCGCGATGCGGCACCGGCCGTCCGGCGCCGACGCGGTCGAGCTGCTGCTCTCGCGCTGCCAGTTGTGGGTCGGGTTCGGCGACGTCGACGCCGCCCACCGTGATCTCGACGCGGTGGCCACCCTGTTGGCCGGCGGCGGGGCCCGGCACGTGCTGCCGATGCTGACGCTGCGGGCCGGGCTGGCGATGTGGCAGGCCCGGCACGCCGACGCGCGGGCCGCGGTGCAGCGCGGGCTCACCGAGACCCGCTCCGACGACCTGGTGCTGATCGGGGTGCTGGCCTGGCACGGTCTGCGGGCCGAGGCCGAGGCGCACGCGGCCGGCCAGCCGGTCGACCCGGTCGCGTTGCGGCGGCTCACCACCGCGGTCGAGCGGATGGCGGCCGGGGCCGGCAACGCGGCGGCGCCGGTGCGGGCCACGATCGACGCCTATCTCGACCTGTGCGCGGCCGAGCTCAGCCGGGCCGAGGGGCAGCACGACCCGACGCTGTGGGCCCGGGCCGCGCAGGCATGGGACCTGCGCCGCCAGCCCTACCCGGCCGCGTACTCGAGGTTGCGGCAGGCCGAGGCCGGTCTGCAACGCCGGGCGCGGCGGGCCGCGGCGACCGAGGCATTGCGGGAGGCGTACGCGACGGCGACCGCGATGGGCGCCCGTCCGTTCGCCGACGAGATCGTCTCGGTGGCCCAGCGGCACCGGGTGGCCCTGGCCGACGACCTGCCGACCGTGCCGATGCCCGCGCCCGGTCCGGCCGAGACCGACGAGCTGGGCCTGCTGACCGTGCGCGAGCGCGAGGTGCTGGCCGCGGTGGCCGAGGGCCTGACCAACCGCGAGATCGGCGAGCAGCTGTTCATCAGCGAGCGGACGGTCGGCGTCCACGTCGGGCACATCTTCGACAAGCTCCAGGTGCGCACCCGCGTACAGGCAAGCCGGGTCTATCTCACCGCGGCGTGACCTTTTCGTTATCTTCGGGCGCGCCCACGTACGTATAACTACCGATCCCTACGTAGGCCGCCTTTGGAAGTCTGTGGCCACGGGGGAGCACCGCCCGGCGGCCACCGCCGCCGGGCGGTGCTAGGGGGCCCTCCGCCTTTTGTTGTGGAGGAGAACCCATGAACCAGTCGGTCTGGGGACCGGCGCACCAGGAGATGACGGATCTCCTGAGCAACCACCCCGACGACGTCCCCGGCGTGGTCGAGCAGCTCCGCGAGCTGCAGGCGATCCTGACCCGGGTGCCCCCGCTGCTGGGCGAGAACCCGCTCTGTGATTTCAACAAGCTCTACCTGACGATCACCGAGGGTGTGCTCGACCGCCTGTACGCCGGCCAGTTCAAGGACCCGGCGTTCCTGTCGCGGCTGGACGTGGAGTTCGCCGCCCGCTACTTCGACGCGCTGCGGGCCTGGGCCGGCCCGGGGTCAAGCCCGCGCTGCCCGCAGGTGTGGGTCAGCCTGTTCCAGCGCATCCCGGGGCCGGACTGCCGGCCGCTGCCGTCGGCCTGCGCCGGGGTCAACGCGCACATCAACTTCGACCTGCCGTTCGCGCTGGTGACCACGTTCGACCACCTGGGCCGCGACCCGGTCGACGACAGCGAGCAGCACCACGACTACCTGCAGATCAACGAGATCTTCGCCGAGTCGATCCCCGGGCTGCGCCGCGGCTACCTGGAGAAGTGGCAGCTGCTGATCGACATGATGAACGGCTGTCTGGACGACTGGTGGCAGGGCGAGGCGGTCGAATACACCCGCAACGTGGCCTGGCGGAACGCGCAGAAGTTGTGGGGCTTCCGGCACGACATGATGGCCACCGACCGCGAACGCACCGCCCTCGACAACACCGCCGCCGGCGTCAACAAGCTGCTGCTCAGCCCGCTCGGGGCATTCCTGCAGTGAAGCCCGCCGGGGGCATTTCCACGGTGAACATCGCTCCGCCCTCCGGGGCGTGACCGGCGGTGATCCGGCCGCCGAGCCGGGTCACCAGGCGAGCGGCCAGGGCCAGTCCGAGCCCGCTGCCCACCTTGCGGATCCCCCGGTAGCGGTGGTTGAGGGCACCCCGGTCGAACGCCACGGCGAGGTCGTCGTCGGTGAAGCCGGGACCGCCGTCGCGGATCTCGATCGTGTTTCCCCGTACCGCCAGGATCAACGGCTGACCGGCCGGAACGACCCGGAGCGCGTTCTCGCACAGGCCGTCGATCACCTGACGGATCCGGCCCGGATCGGTGTGGACGACCACCGGGTGGTCCGGCAGTTCGACCCGCAGCACCGGGCCGTCGGTGCCGCAGCGGGCGGTCCAGGCCTCCCCGGCCGCGCCGACCAGCTCGACCAGGTCGACCGGGACGACGTCGATCGGCAGGTCGGCCGCCTCGAGCCGGGACAGCACGAGCAGGTCGGAGACGAGCCGTTCCAGGCGCTCGGCCTCGGCCAGCATGGTCGCGCCGGCCTTCTCGGCGCCGTCCGGGCCGACCACGCCGTCGGCCAGCGCCTCGGCGTAGCCGCGCAGGGTGGCCAGCGGCGTCCGCAGTTCGTGCGAGACCGACAGCAGGAACTCGCGCTCCCGCCCCTCGCTCACCTGCAACGCGCTGGCCAGCTGGTTGACCGCGTCGGCGAGCTCGGCCGCCTCGGCCGGGCCGCTGCGGGCGATCCGCACCGACCGGTCCCCCGCCGACAGCCGGGCGGCGGCACCGGCCGCGCGCCGGATCGGACGGGCGATGAAGCGGGCCAGCAGCGCACCGGCCAGGATCCCGCCGATCAGGCCGGCGAGAAGGGCGATCCACACGGTGCTCAAGACTCGTGCGGCTATGCCCGACGCCACCTCTTTGCTGAGCACCACCCCACTGTTCACTCCGGAGAGCGGACGCCCGGCCACGAACGACATCCGGCCGTCGACCTGGGCCCGGGCGTCGACCAGCGTGCCACCGGCGACCTGTCGCACGATCCGATCGGGCAGACCGGCCTTGTCGACCGCCCCGCGCCGGATCAGGTAGACGTCGATGCCGTCGCGGCGCAGCGACTGCACGATGCGCTCACGGGCGGCCGGCCGCTCGGTGGCCAGCAGCTCGACGGCGATGGCGCTCTTCTCCTGCAGCTCGGCCCGCAGCTGGGTGTTGATCGAGCGGATCGAGACCGGGATGGCCACGGCTGCGGTGATCAGCACCGACACGACCGCGGTGGCCACGGTGACCAGCACGACCTGGCCGGTGAGGGTCTTACGCATCCGCGGTGTATCCGACGCCACGGACCGTGCGGATCAGCGCCGCGGCGTCGCCCAGCTTGGCCCGGACCTGGGCCACGTGCACGTCGACCGTGCGGGTGCCGGCCGCCGGGGCGTACCCCCAGACACCGGACAGCAGCTCCTCCCGCGTGAAGACCCGGCCCGGACGAGCGAGCAGGTGCTGCAGCAGGTCGAACTCGGTCGGGGTCAGGGTGAGCGGGACGCCGTCGACGGTGGCTTCGCGGCGCGCCGGGTCGAGGCGTACGGGACCCAGGGTCCGCACCACCCCGCCGTCGGGCGGACCGCCGGCCCGGCGCAGCAGGGCCCGCACCCGGGTGACCAGCTCGCGCGGGCTGAACGGCTTGGTCACGTAGTCGTCGGCGCCGAGCTCAAGCCCGAGGATCCGGTCGATCTCGTCGTCACGCGCGGTGAGCAGGATGACCGGCGTCCAGTCACCCTCCGCACGCATCCGCTTGACGATCTCGGTGCCCTCGAGGCCGGGCAGCGCGATGTCGAGGATGCAGGCGACCGGGCGCATCCGGCGCGCGGCGGCCAGCCCGGCCGTGCCGTCGTGCTCGACGTGCACGCCGAAGCCGTCGCGGCTCAGATAGAGGCGCACCAGGTCGGCGATCGGGCGCTCATCCTCGACCACCAGTACGAGGCCCTTGGCTTCGGTCACCGAACTATCATGCCGTCCCGGCTGCGCCCTCAGTGTTCGGGCAATGTAAGCGCCCTCTTTGTTAAATACCGCTGTTCCGGGGCGCTGGTCGTCATCCGGGCCGCGGCCAGGAACTCGCGCCGGGCCTCCGCGGCGAATCCGGCCTGTTCGAGCAGGTGGGCCCGCACGGCCGCCAGCCGGTGGTGGCCGGCGAGGTCGACATCGCCCACCACGGCCAGGCCGGCGAGCGGCCCGTGGGTCCGGGCGACCGCGACCGCCCTGTTGAGGGTGACGATCGGGCCCGGGGTGATCCGTTCGAGCACCTCGTAGAGGGCCAGGATCTGCGGCCAGTCGGTCTCGGCGTCCGAGGCGGCCTCGTCGTGCAGCGCGGCGATCGCGGCCTGCACCTGGTAGGGACCGATCGGGCCACGGCCGAGCACCGACGACACCAGCGCCACGCCCTCGGTGATCCGTTCCTTGCTCCAGAGCGAACGGTCCTGCCGGTCAAGCGGCACCAGCTCCCCCTCGGCGGTGGTGCGCGCGGACCGCCGGGCGTCGGTGAGCAGCATCAGCGCCAGCAACCCGGCCGTCTCGTGATCGCCCGGCAGCAGTCCGTGCAGCATGCGCGCCAGCCGGATCGCCTCACCGGTCAGCTCGGCCCGCTGCAGCTCGGGCCCGCCACTCGCGGTGTAACCCTCATTGAAGATCAAATACAGAGTTTGCCGTACGACCCCCAGCCGCTCGCCGCCCTGCGGTGGCGGAAACTCCTGCCCGCTGCGCCGGATCGCCTGCTTGGCCCGGCTGATCCGCTGCGCCATGGTCGACTCGGGCACCAGGAACGCCGCGGCGATCTCGGCCGTGGTGAGACCGCCGACCGCCCGCAGGGTGAGCGCCAGCTGCGACGGCGGCGAGAGGGCCGGGTGTGCGCACAGAAACAGCAGGTCGAGCGTGTCGTCACTCGCCTCCGGTGTTTCCGGCGCTATTTCGGCGCGCGCCATCGTGCTCTCGCGCCGGCGCCGGGCGCTGTCGCTGCGGAACTCGTCGACCAGCCGCCGGGCCCCCACCGAGACCAGCCACGAGCGAGGATTTTCCGGTACGCCCTCACGCGGCCACTGCACCGCGGCGGCGAGCAGGGCCTCCTGGGTCGCGTCCTCGGCCGCGTCGAACTGTCCGTACCGCCGGACGAGGGCGCCGAGCACCTGCGGCGCGAGCTCACGCAGCAGGTGCTCGACGGGCTCGGTCATTCGAACTCCGGCGCCTGGTCGTGCACCTCGCGCACCTCCACCTTGCGCGACCAGAAGGCGATCTTCCCGGCCAGCTCGAGCGCCCGGTCCTCCCCCGCCACGTCGATGATCCAGAACCCGGCGAGGGATTCCTTGCTCTCGGCGAAGGGCCCGTCGGTGACGGCGACCTGGCCCTCGTCGTAGCTGACGGTCTTGGCCGTCGACGGGAACGCCAGCCCGTGGTCCTCGAGCAGCTCCCCCGACTTCCGCAACTCGGCGTCGAAGTCGTGCATCCACGTGATCATGTCGCGCACCCAGGCCGGATCGACGGTGGCCGCCATGTCGCCGCCGTCCCCGAACATCATCAGCATGTACTTCATCGTCTGACTCCCCTGTCGCTGATCGCTCTGTCACCGTCCGGTCGGAGCGACCCACCGGTCCTCGACATCATCCGCCGAACTTTCTCGAAGTTTCTCGGCGGCCCGCTCGAGGAACGCTCCCGGACTCCCGTCCCGGGGCATCGTGGCCAGGTCTGCGCGACGGTCCGCAACGACTCACGACAGTGTGCTCGGGTATGCGCGGGCAGGGCGGGCGCTGCCCCGTGGCCGGCGCCCGCCCCGGCTCAGGCCGAGCCGCGCTCGATCAGGGCGGGCTCGTAGATGACCGACGCGACGCGCATGGCCGGCTCTTCGATGCGGGCCAGCAGCATGCGGGCGGCCTCGGCGGCCATGTCTTCGAGCGGGTGGCGGATCGTGGTCAGCGCGGGCGAGGCGGCCACCGCGGCGCTGCTGTCGTCGAAGCCGACCACGGCCACGTCGCCCGGCACGTCGCGGCCGGCTGAGCGCAGCGCGGCCAGGGCGCCCAGCGCCATCAGGTCGTTGGCCACGAAGACGCCGTCGAGCTGCGGGTTGGCGGCCAGCAGGTCGCGCATGGCGATCTCGCCGCTGTCGCGGGTGAAGTTGCCGGTCTCGGTCGGCACCCAGCCGTGGCCGCGCCGGGCCAGTGACCGGCGGAAGCCCGCGATGCGGTCGCTGCTGGCGGGCACGTCGGCCGGTCCCGAGATCATGCCGATGCGCTGGCAGCCGCGGGTCAGCAGGTGTTCCGCGGCCAGCGCGGCGCCGGTGTCGTTGGCCAGGTCGACGTAGTCGATCGGCACCGGCTCGGCCGGGCGCCCGATCAGCACGGCCGGCACCCCGCCCTCGGTCAGCATGCGGGGCAGCGGGTCGACGGCCGGAAGGGACAGCACGATGGCGCCGTCGGCCTGGCCGTTGCGCAGGTCGCCGACCAGCCGTTTGCGCCCGTCGTCGGTGCCGACGATCTGCAGGGCGAGCTGGACGCCCTGGCCGCGCAGCACGCTCATCAGCCCGCCGACGACCCGGCCGAAGTAGGGATCGGCGAAGAACCGGCCCATGAACGGGTCGTCGTCGTGGGTCTCGGAGTCGGAGACGACCAGCGCGACCGTGCCGGTGCGCCGGGTGACCAGCGAGCGGGCCAGCCGGTTGGGCACGTAGCCGGTGCGGCCGACCGCGTCCCACACCACCTCGTGCAGCTGGGGGTCGACGTTGCGGATCCCGTTGATGACGCGGGACACGGTCGCTCGGGACACCCCGGCCTCCCGGGCCACGTCCTCGAGGGTCGGGAGCCGCTCGGTTCTCATGGACGTCTTTATAGCACAGGTGGAGAGCGCTCTCCCTGCGAGTCGAAACGCCGGCCGGGAGAGTTCCGGAACCAGCGGAAACCCGCGTACGTATTGACGTCCCTGACATCGGAGCGTAACACTCGGAAAGCGCTCTCCAATCCCCCGAAGGAGACCTAGTGAATCCCCATCGACCACGGCGCTTTCTGACCATCGGCGCGGTGGCGGCCCTCACCGTCACCGCCGTACTCACCGGTGTCCGCACCGCCCAGGCGGCGGACACCCTGCTTTCCCAGGGCCGGCCCACGCTCGCGTCGTCGTCCGAGAACGGTGGCGCCCCGGCCGCCGCGGCTGTCGACGGCAACCTCACCACCCGGTGGGGCAGCGCGTGGAGCGACCCGCAGTGGCTGCGCGTCGACCTCGGCGGCACCGCCACCATCAGCCAGGTCAAGCTGACCTGGGAGGCGGCGTACGCGAAAGCCTTCCAGATCCAGACGTCGGCCGACGGCAACAACTGGACGAACGTCTACAGCACGACCAACGCCACCGGCGGCACGCAGACGCTGTCGGTCAGCGGCTCGGGTCGCTACGTGCGCATGTACGGCACCCAGCGCGGCACCGGCTACGGCTACTCGCTGTACGAGTTCCAGGTCTACGGCACCCTGACCAGCGCACCGCCGACCAGCGGCGCCGGCTATGTGATGGCCAACCCGCCGGTGACCGGGGTGGTGCCGTCGACCGCGGTGCCGCCGGACACGAACCCGCCGACGACCCACCACGAGTTCCAGATGAACTGCTCGGTGAGCCGCACCAACCTGAACGACGACCCGATCGTCTTCCCCGGCCTGCCCGGCGCCTCGCACTCGCACACGTTCATGGGCAACACCACGACGAACGCGAACACGACGGTGGCCAGCCTCAAGGGCGGCGGCACCTCGTGCATCACGCCCGGTGACAAGACCGGTTACTGGATGCCGACGCTGCTCAACGGCGACACCGCGGTGCAGCCGGTCGGCCGGCAGACCATCTACTACAAGTCCGGGGTCATCGACTACCGCAGCGTGCGCCCGTTCCCCGAGGGCCTGCGTTACGTGGTCGGCAGCCCGACCTCGACCCTCGAAGACTTCCGCAACCACCCGGGCGCGGTCGAGGGCTTCGAGTGCGGTGACCTGTCGTTCAACTGGGACATCCCGGCCAACTGTGCCGCGGGCAGCCAGCTCAACGTCCGCTTCCAGGCTCCGAGCTGCTGGAACGGCCTGCACCTGGACACGCCCGACCACAAGAGCCACATGGCGTACCCGGTGCTCGGCGTCTGCCCGGCCTCGCACCCGGTGGCCGTCCCGATGATCGAGTTCAAGATGGCGTGGCCGGTGAGCGGCAACATGAGCAACGTCCGCTTCTCCAGCGGCCGCGGCTTCTCGTTCCACTACGACGTGTTCAACGCCTTCGACCCGCGGACGCTGGCCGCCCTGGTCACCCACTGCATCAACGGTGGCCTGCAGTGTGACCCGCGCGGTTTCGACCTCTACAAGCCTGACCGCGGCGCCGCACTGAACGAGAACTACGTGCTGCCGTAACCGTCACTCGCACGAACAAACGGGCACCGTCCGCGGACGGTGCCCGTTTCTTTATGGCGCGGCACTCGGCATTGTGGACAAGGCCCCGGAACGGGTCCGCAGAATTTGCAGCGCCAGATCGCGGGTCTGCGGTTCGATCCCCGATTTGTCCTCGCTGCGGGCCAGGCTCTGGCCCTGTTCGAGGTGGGCCCGGATGAGCCGGCTGACCGTCTTGTCGAAGGCGGGCCCGCTCAGCTGCGAGGCTTCCTTGACGTCGTCGGGCGTGACCATCCCCGGCATCGGCATGCCCTCGTGCGGGTTCTCCGTGGGCAGCCCGGCCCGGGTGTGCAGCTGGCGCAGAACGCTCAGCTCGGCGTCGGTGAACCCCTTGACCTGCAGAACCGTGGACAGCGTCTGCGGGTTCTTCGTCCGCTTCGGTGCCAGCTCGAGCAGCGGCAGAAGCTGCTCCGACATGGCGATGTTGATCTCGATCCAGGCCAGGTCGGTGCCGCCGAAACCGGCCGCCGCGGCCTGCGCGCTCGGGCCGGCCGGGGGCGGGCCCGAGGTGCCGGATCCCGTCGCCGAGCAGCCCGACACGCCGAGCACCGCGACCAGCAGAATCCGGGGAACATATTTCACGTTCGCGATTCTGGCTGTTTAAAGGGGCCGGTGTCAATAATGCGGGTATTGATGAATGACTACCGGATTTTTTGTTATTCCGGAGCCCTCAGGCGTTCTCCCAGAGGCCGATCAGGTTGCCCTCGGTATCGTGGAAGTAGGCACTGAAACCCATCCCGCCGACCGGCTGCCGCCCGATCGCGGTCTTGCCGCCGAGCTTCTCGACGGTGGCCAGCGCCTCGTCGATGCTGTCGACGCCGATGGTGATGACCGGCGCCGTGATCGGGCCGGTCCGGGCCAGCATGCCGCCGTTGATGCCGCCGGGCGCGGCCGGGCGGCCCTGGTCATCGGTCGGCGTGGTCGTGGCCATCGTGTAGCGGTAGCCGGGCATCGAGTCGAGCGCCCAGCCGAAGGCCTCGCGGTAGAACGTCGTGGCGCGCTCGCCGTCGTCGAACGGCACCTCGAAGTGGATCACTGAGTTCATGGGACGCCACCTCCTTCGCCCCGACCCTAGAACTCAGGGCCGGGGCGAAGAAGGGGCTGGGGAGAATCAGACCCGGTAGACACCGAACTCGTAGAGCGAATATCCGTACGTGGTGGCCCGCGTCAGCCCGTTCATCCGGACGTAGCGACCCGACCCGGAGACGTTCAGCTCGTCGAAGCCGCCGTCCCCGCTTGTCGTCGAATAGACCGTCGTCCAGTTGGTGCCGTCGTTCGACGTCTGGATCTGGTAGCCGGTCGCGTACGCCGCCTCCCAGGCCAGCCGCACCTTGTTGAACGACTGCACCGAACCCAGGTCGACCTGCAGCCACGCGGTGCCGACCCATTCGCTGGCCCACCGTGTGCCGTAGTCGCCGTCGACGGCGTACGAGGGAAGCTGTGGCCCGTTCGTGCCGGTGGGCTGATAGGTGGACGCGGTGGCGGTCTTGCCCCGCGACAGGTTGGTGCCGGTCTCGGGCGGGGCGACGACGCGGATCGACTTCTGCTCGATCCCGACGTTGCCGTGGCCGTCGAACGCGTACACGTAGACCTTCCACACGCCGAGCCGCTCCGGTGCCTTGGCCGTGAACGTGCCGTTGCCGTTGTCGGTGAAGGTCACGTTGGTGAAGCCGGTGCCGCCGCCCGCGTACTTGTCGCTGTACATCATGTTGTAGCGGATCAGGTCACCCTGCGGGTCGGTCACGTTCACCGAGACATTCAAAGACCCTCCGGCCGGTACGGCGGTCTGGTTGGCCACCGTCATGCTGGTGATCTCCGGCGGCGTGTTGGCCGGCGTCGTCCCGGTCCAGGCCCGGCTCAGCGAGTAGTAGCCGTGCCGCCGCCACCCGCCGGGAGTGGTGTTGAGCCACACCCCGCCGAAGTCGTTCTCGAGTCCGTAGTGGAACTCGGTCGCGCCCAGGGCCACCGTCGGGTGCGCGTTGATCGCGGCCCAGCTGCTCGCGTACTGGTCCCGCTTCTTGAGGTCGCTGGGCTCGGTCGGCACCCCGTTGACGTCGTTGGGCACCTCCCACTCGCCCTCGGGGCCGGCCTCGGTGACGACGTACGGCTTGGTGTAACCGCCGGCCACCCAGTCCGGGTAGATGTTGTTGATCGCGCCGTACGAGTTGACCGCCAGCAGGTCGAGCGCCGGAGCGTACTGCTTGTAGTAGGGCCAGGCGCCCGTGTACGCGTCGGTCGACGTCACCGGGTGGTTCGGGTCGGCCGCGTGGATCGCCACCGCCACCTCGTTGACGAACTTGGCGTAGCCGACCCGCCGCGCCTCGACCTCGGCCGCCGACAGCCCGTGGTCCTGCATGGTCAGGATGACCTCGTTGCCGACGTCCCACATCAGCACGCCCGGGTTGTTCTTGAGCGTGTTGACCCGGGCCACGATCTCGGCCTTGACCGAGTTCTTGTACGCGGTGTCGTTCACGTAGTCGGCGCCCTGGTTGAGCCAGTGCCCGACGATCACCTTGAGGCCCTGCCGGGAAGCCCGGTCGAGCAGCGTCGGCGTGTTCGCGTCGTCCACGCCCCAGGTGCGGATCGTGTTGGCGCCCATGTTCTTCAGATCACGCATGTAGCCGTCGGCCGCGGCCTGCGGCGGGCCATAGGTCAAACCCTTGACCTGGTACGGGGCTCCGTTGACCTGCAGCTGCCAGTTGCCCTGGCTGCCGGTCACCTTGACCACGCTCGGCCCGCCCGGTGCGGCCGGGTCGGTCATCGCGGCCGGAACCGTGCCGGTCGCCGTGCGGGCCACGCTGACCGAGTCGACGCTGAGCACGCCGCCCGAGGTGGTGTCGGCGGTCGGCGTGGTGCGGCCCGCGATCGCGTTCGGCAGCGAGCCGCCGATGGCCAGGTCGAGGCGCAGGAAGAACCCGTGGTGCACGGCCGCGTTCCAGGCCGTCACACCGACCTGCGATTCCCGTACGACCCAGGTCTGCCGCCCGTCCAGGTAGAACCGGATCTCCTCGTCGGTCTTGGTGCGGTCGATGATCTGCGTGTACTCGTGGAAGCCGGTCTGGCAGCCGGTGCACGACGCGAACCCGGAGGAGCGTCCGTTGTACTCGGCGCAGACCCCGTCCGGTGCGGTGCCGCAGTGCAGGGTCTGGGCCAGCTGGCTGCGCCCGTTGACCCCGGTCATGATGTCGGTCTCGCCGACACCCGGCCAGTTGTTGAAGTTGCCGCGGTAGGCCGCCCCGGTGGCCCGGAAGCCCGGCCAGTATCCGAGCTGGTTGGCCACGCTGGGCTGCTTGAGCACGGCGGTGAACTTGGTCTGCTGCCCGGCCAGCGGCTCGAAGTCGGTGCGCTGGGTCTCCAGGCGGCCGGACGTCCAGTTGCCGTTGCCGTCCTTGATCGCCTTGATGTTCAGCTTGCCGGCGCCGTCGAGCGAGACGTTGGCGGTCGAGTTGCTGGCCGTCTCCACCTCGCCGGTGCCCCAGTTGGCCGCTCCGCCGGGATATTGCGTTCCCGTACGCATCAGCCAGTTGGCCGCCGAGGGCGAGGTGCCCGCCGCGCCGTCGAAGGTGTCCTGCCAGATGGTGGTGAAGTCACCCGGCGGCTGAGTGGGCGGGAGCGTGGTCGGCGGCGGCGTGGTCGGCGGCGTGGTGGTCCCGGTGCTGCCGTAGACCTTGAACTCCCACAGCGAATAGCCGTAGCCGCCGTTGCGGGTGGTGCCGTACATCCGGACGTACCGGCCACTGCCGTTCACGGTCAGCGTCTCGGTGCCGCCGGTACCGCCGGTCTTGGTGTAGATCGAGGTCCAGGCGTTGCCGTCGGCCGACGTCTGGATCTGGTAGCCGGTGCCGTAGGCCGCCTCCCACTGCAGCACGACCGAGGTGATGGTCGAGGTCTGGCCGAGGTCGACGCGCAGCCACTGCGGGTCGGAGAACTGGCTCGACCAGCGGGTGCCCGGGTTGCCGTCGGTCGCGTTGGCGGCCACGGTGTCGGCCGTCTCGTTGGACGAGGCGGTAGTGGGTTTGCCCTGCGAGAGCAGCGTGTCGGCGGCGAACGCGCTGCCGTTCGCGGCCACGGCGAGGCCGGCGGCGGCGAGGGCGGTGGCTAGGGGGATGGCGAGGCGTCGCCACCTGCGTGGCGGGGAGGAAGCCGTTGTCACGGGGAACTCCTGGGGATGTGAGGAAGCTCGGGGAAAGCGCTCTCCACGAATGGCCGAAGTGTTACGCCGGGCTTTCATGTGTGTCAATAGTTACCCGCGAGTCCTGCCTCTCCGTGCCGGTCAAAGCCGGTCATACCGGTCGACGCAGTTGATGTTGGGAGAGCGTTCTCCAAGCATCCGGGGAGAGCGGGTACGGCGCCCGGGTTTACGGGCTGGCGGCCAGGAACAGGAATGCGGCCATCAATGCCAAGTGGACGCCGCCCTGCAGGACGTTCGCGCGGCCGGGGACGATGGTCAGCGTGCCGACCACGACGGTCAGGGCCAGCAGCACCATCTGGGTGCCGCCCAGGCCCAGCAGCAGCGGGCCGTCGAGCCAGATCATCGCGATGGCGATGGCCGGGATGGTCAGGCCGATGCTGGCCATGGCCGAGCCGACCGCCAGGTTGAGGCTGGTCTGCACCCGGTCGCGGGCGGCGGCCCGGGTCGCCGCGATCGTCTCGGGCAGCAGCACCAGCAGGGCGATCACCACGCCGACGACGGACTGGGGCAGACCGATCGAGGCCACGCCGGACTCGATCGCCGGGGAGACGCCCTTGGCCAGGCCGACCACGGCGATCAGGGCCACCATCAGCGT
The DNA here is from genome assembly GCF_018829635.1 of Paractinoplanes bogorensis. Taxonomy (GTDB): domain Bacteria; phylum Actinomycetota; class Actinomycetes; order Mycobacteriales; family Micromonosporaceae; genus Actinoplanes; species Actinoplanes bogorensis. Next base: position 210,236 of record NZ_JAHKKG010000007.1, on the reverse strand, counting down.
GCCCAGGCTGATCAGGGCGGTGCGGCCGGACGGCGGGTCGAGATGCTCCTCGACGTCGATCACCTTGCCGCTGGTGGTGATCGGCAGGAAGTAGTCGCGGTGCCGGCGGGTCTGCACGGTGACGAACAGGCCGTACAGGCCCAGCGAGGCAACCGCCGCGAAGGCGAGCTGGGCCGGCGAGAACTGCGGGCCGGGGCGGCTGGTGGTGAAGCTGGGCAGCACGAGGCTGAGCGTGGCCAGGGTGGCCACCGTGGCGAAGGCGCCGCCGGTGCCCTCGGCGTTGAAGACCGCCACGTGCCGGCGCAGCGCCCCGACCAGGATCGACAGGCCGAGCAGACCGTTGCAGGTGATCATCACGGCGGCGAACACGGTGTCGCGGGCGAGCGCCTGCGCCTTCTCGCCGCCGCTGATCATCAGGGTGACGATGAGCGCGACCTCGATGATCGTGACCGCGATGGCCAGCACGAGCGACCCGTAGGGCTCACCGACCTTGTGCGCGACCACCTCGGCGTGGTGCACGGCCGCGAGCACGGCGCCCCCGAGCAGCAGCGCGGCGATCACCACCACGACCGTGGGGAGATCTCGGCCCCAGGTGAACGCCAGCGCGACGATGGCGACGACGGGGACGAACACCGTCCACTGCGTCAGGGAGCTTCGTAAGGTCGCGGCCACCCGGCCACTCTGACAGATCGCGGGCCGTCAGTGGCCCAGTCCGGCTTCCCGGGCCCGGACGATCGCCTCGGCCCGGTCGGCCACCTGGAGCTTGGCGAACACGTTGGAGACGTTGTTGCGCACCGTCTTGGGCGACAGGTAGAGAGCGGCCGCGATCTGCGCGTTCGAGCGACCCGCCGCGAGCAGCTCCAGAATCTCGCGCTCACGGGCCGTGAGCTGCGGGAACGCCTCGGTCGGGGCGGGTGGGCCGGCGGCGAAGAACTCGGCTATCCGGATGGCCAGGGTCGCCCCGAACACCGCTCCCCCAGCGGCCACGGTCGTGATCGCCCGGACGATCTCCTCCTGCTCGGCGCCCTTCACCAGATAGCCCCGGGCACCCGCGCGGACCGCCGCGAAGACCGTGCCGTCGTCCTCCGACATGGTGAGCACCACAATGCCCACGCCGGGCGCGTCGGTCGCGAGCCGGCGGGTGGCCTCGACGCCGTTGAGCCGGGGCATCTGCACGTCCATGACCACGACGTCGGGCCGCAGCCGGGTCGCCGCCGCCACCGCCTCGACCCCGTCGGACGCCGTGCCCACCACCTCGAGGCCGTCGACCGTGGCCAGCAGCACGGCCAGCCCGTCACGATAGATCGGATGGTCGTCGGCGACCAGAACCCGGATCACACCAGCACCCCCATCGGCAGCCGGGCCCGGACGACCGTGCCGCGACTGTCCGGGCACTCTATGCGGCAGTCGCCGCCCAGCTCGGCGGCGCGCTCGCGCAGCGACACGAGCCCGACCCCGCTCGGCGTGCCGGCCGGGATGCCCACGCCGTCGTCGGTCACCACGATCTCGAGGGCCCCGTCGCGCCGGGTGAGCGTGACGTGGGCCGTGGTCGCCGCGGCGTGCCGGGCCACATTGGTCAGGGCTTCCGAGGCGATCCGGTAGGCCGCGACCTCGACCGCGGCGGGCAGACGATCGAGGTCGTCACCCGTCACGGTGACGGTCAGCCCAGGGGCTTTCAGCCGGGCGGCCTGCTGCCGTACGGCTCCCAGCAGCCCGACGTCGTCCAGCGCGGGCGGCCGCAGGTCGTGCACGAGCCGCCGGACGTCGGCCAGCGCCGTGGTCACGTCTTCGCGGGCCTGGCGCAGCAGCCGGTCGGCCTCCCCGGGCGTGCGGGTGGCCAGGTTACGGGCCGTGTCGATGCGCAGGCCGACGCCGCCGAGCGTGGGGCCGAGCCCGTCGTGCAGGTCGCGGCGCAGCCGCCGGCGCTCCTCCTCGCGGGCGGCGACGATCTGCTCGCGGCTGCGCTGCAGTTCCTGGGCCAGGTGGGCCGAGCGGGCGGCGATCGCGGCCTGGCGGACGACGTCGGTGAGCAGGCGCTCGTCGCGGGCCCGGAGCGGCAGGACGACCCGGCCCACGGTCTCGCCGCGATAGGTGATCGGCAGCGCGCGGGTGGGCCCGGCCGGCTCGCCCACGGTGGCCACGAGCTTCTCGCCGCCGGACCGGCTGACCTCGACCTCGACGTACGGCAGACGGAACGCCCCGGCCACGGCCCGGGCCACGGCGAGCAGTTCGTCGGCCGGTGACGGGGAGTGTTCGAGCTGTTCGGCCAGCCCGGCCACGACACCGTACGGATCGTCGCGGCGGCCGAACAGCAGCCGGCGGACGGCGATCCACAGGCGGTGCCGCAGCGGCCCGTAGCCGGCGGTGACCAGCAGCATCGCCAGCACGGCGGCATCCCGCTCGGCCATCCGGCTGTCGAGGAACGCGCCCGTCGCACCCAGGATGCAGGCGTCGACGACCAGCACCGTGGCGGCCAGCGCGGCGTAGAGCAGGGTGCCGCCGAGCAGCCGGTCGACGTCGAGCAGGCGCGGCCGGACCAGGCCGATCGTGATCGCGGCACCGGTGAGCGCGACCGCGGGACCGATCGCCACGTCGGTGAAGCCGGGTAGGAGCAGCGTCGACACGAACACGATCACGTCGGCCACGGCCGCCCACAGCAGCCACCGCAGGGCCAGCCGGGCGTCGCCGGTGGTGCCCCGGAACGTGCGGACCACGACCACGAACGCGATCAGCATGCCCAGCGGCAGTGCGATCCACAGGGCCGAGAGCAGCGGGACCCACCAGCCGGCGGGCAGCGCGATCGAGGTCGGGTCGAGGTCGAGCCCGGCGAACACGGCCGGGGTCGGCGAGCCCCCGCGGTCGTCGGCCGCCGAGGCCGGCACGACCAGCGTGGCCAGCGGCGCCAGCGAGGAGAGGACCAGGCTGACGTACGCCGCCACCCGCCACCGCCCGGCCGGAAGGCGCCCGCCCGGATAGAGCAGGAGCAGCAGGGGGAGCCAGACGAGCAGCAGGGCACCGAGCCGGTTGTAGACCCAGAAGGCCGCACTCGCCCCCGGCCGGTCGTGCAGCGTGGCGTAGGCGAGCCAGCTCGCGGCGGCGCCGTCGGCGATCCAGTGCAAGCCCGACCCGACGAGCACCCACGCCACCGGGTGACGGGGGAGCCGGCGCAGCATGATGGCGCCGGGTATCAGCAGGCCCAGGCCGGGGAGCCCGGCCGTCCAGACGATCTCGGTGCGGGTGAGCTCGCGGTGCGCGGCCGGCACGGCCAGGTCGAGCGCTGTCGCGGCGGCGAGCAGGGCCAGGCCGAGCACGACAGCCGCGATCGCCATCGTGGTGCGGGGCGCGGGCGGGGCGGCGTCGTCGGGCGTCACGCGGGTCATCGTCGCAGGCGGGGAGTCCCTCGGGCAGCGGGCAAATGTCCCGGTCGACCCGGGACATTCGTGGGGACGGCAACGGTGGCGGACGACCCTTACGGCCCGGGACGGCCCCCGGCGAAAGTCATCGGCGTCGAACCACGAACCGCTTCTCACCGGGAGACACCGCCATGACGATCACCATCCAGCCCGCCCCCGCCCGCACCGACGACCCCACCGTCCGCGCCGGTCGCACCTTCGTCCGCCGGGCCGGTCTCGGCGTCGCCGCCGGCTCGGCCGTCTGGGCCGCGGGCCTGCTGGCCTACGGCGCCAACCCGACCGGCACCGTCGGCGAGCAGGTCGCCAACCTCAGCTCGCTCGCCTTCCAGCTGGGCCTCTTCGGCCTGATCACGGTGCAGCTCAAGACCCGGGCCACCGGCACCTCCCGGGTCGCCCGGGCGATGCTCAAGGTCGAATACGGCCTGCTCGCGGTGGCCACCCTCTGGACCATCCTGTGGAGCGCCCTGCCGGATGCCCGGGAGAGCGTGCCGCTGCTGGTCATGGACCTGTTCTGGCCGCTGTCGATGCTCGGCATGTTCGTCATCGCCATCAAGATCGCCACAGCCGGCCGCTGGACCGGTCTGCTGCGCGGCTGGCCGCTGATCGCCGAGAGCTGGGCCGTCGTCAACGTCCCGATCGCCGGCGCCCTGGGCGACTCGGTGCTGCGCTGGACCGCCTCGGGCCACCTGATCGTCGGCTACCTGGCCCTCGGGGTGATCCTGATGCTCCGCCCGGAACTGACCGGCGCCCGCGACTGACCGGTGGACGGCCGTCCCCACGTGAGGGACGGCCATCGCTGTTCGGCGGGCGCATTCGCCGGGGCGGTCGCAGGATGGGGGCATGGCGTATGCGAACCCGACGGGCGAATTCACCCGGGATCAGCGGTACATCACCACCCGGATCACCGCCGACGGGCGGGACGGCTATCCGGTCGAGCCCGGCCGCTACCGGCTCGTGGTGGCGCGGGCCTGTCCGTGGGCCAACCGGGCGATCATCGTGCGGCGCCTGCTCGGGCTGGAGGACGTGCTCTCGCAGGGTATCGCCGGGCCGACGCACGACGTGCGCAGCTGGACCTTCGACCTGGATCCGGGTGGGCGTGACCCGGTGCTCGGCATCGAGCGCCTGCAGGAGGCGTACTTCAAACGCTTTCCCGCGTACGAGAAAGGCATCACCGTGCCCGCGATCGTCGACGTGCCGACCGGTCAGGTGGTGACGAACGACTTCGCGCAGATCACCATCGACCTCTCGCTGGAGTGGACCCGGTATCACCGCGACGGGGCACCCAAGCTCTATCCCGAGGAGCTGCGCGACCAGATCGACAAGGTCAACCGGGTCGTGTTCACCGACGTCAACAACGGTGTCTACCGGGCCGGGTTCGCGGGCTCGCAGGAAGCCTACGAGAAGGCGTACGGGAAACTCTTCGATCGTCTCGATGGGCTCTCGGATCTGTTGTCGGGGCAGCGCTACCTGGTCGGCGACACGATCACCGAGGCCGACGTGCGGCTGTTCACCACCCTGGCCCGCTTCGACGCCGCCTATCACGGGCATTTCAAGTGCAACCGCAGCAAGCTGACCGAGATGCCGGTGCTGTGGGCGTACGCGCGGGATCTCTTCCAGACCCCGGGCTTCGGCGACACGATCGACTTCGCCGACATCAAGAAGCACTACTACGTCGTGCACAAGGACATCAATCCGACTCAGATCGTGCCGGCCGGGCCCGACCTGTCCGGCTGGCTCACCGAGCACGGGCGCGAGAAGCTGGGCGGACGGCCGTTCGGCGACGGCACTCCCCCGCCGCCGCCCCGGCCCGGCGAGGTGGTGCCGGCCGGGCACGGCGCGACCGGCTGATCAGCGCAGGTCGGCGTTCTCGACGATGTGCCCGGCGAAACCGACCCGGGCCGCGCGCAGCATGGCCTGGCCGATCCGGTCGGTGGTGGTGACGTATTTCGGGGCGACCCGCTCGAGCAGCGGAATGACCGGGCCGACGACCGTGTAGACGGCGTTGTACCAGCGCGTCTTCGACCGGATGCCACGGGTCGGCTGGATCATGCCGGGGCGGAAGGCGTAGCCGTTCGGCAGCAACTCGATGATCTCCCGCTCGGTGCGGCCCTTGACCCGGGCCCACATCTGGCGGCTCTCTGCGTTTGTGCTCGCCCCCGAGACGTACACGAAAACGGTCTGGGGGTTGAGATCGTGGAACGTGCGCGCGGCAGCCATCGGGAAGTCGTAGGAGATTTTCGTGTACGCCGCCTCGTCCATCCCGACCGACGAGACGCCCAGGCAGTAGAAGCAGGCGTCGGTGCCCCGCAGTTCGTCCCTGATCCCGCTGAGGTCGCCGAAGTCGGCCAGCCGCACCTCACGCAGGCGCGGATGGCTGAGGCCGGTCGGGGTGCGGCCGACCGCCACCACCTCGTCGACGTCCGGCGCGAGCAGGCTCTCGCGCAGCACACCCTGGCCGACCATGCCGGTTGCCCCGAAGACCACGACCTTCATCCGCCGATCATTTCATCGCCGATCGGCGGCGTGACCAGGGGCGGGGAAAATGTCGTACGGGCGGCCTAGGGTTTGCCCGTGCCCGTTGAACGATGGTCCGCCGCCCAGGTCGAGACGCTCGCCCCCGATGCCCCGTCGGTGAAGGCCGCCCGTGGCTTGTCCTTCCCGGCCTCCTGGTCGGCGACCGGGCGCGTCGACGACATCCTGTGGGGACAATGCCGCAGCTATCAGGTGTGCGTCGACCTGACCGGCCCCGCGTTCAAGTGCAACTGCCCGAGCCGCAAGATCCCCTGCAAGCACGCGCTGGCCCTGCTCCTGCTGTGGGCCGAGTCCGATGTGGCCGACGCCCCGCCGGCCGCGTTCGCGGTCGAGTGGCAGGCGGCCCGCGCCGCCCGGGCGGCCGCAAAGCCCAAGGCCGCGAGCACCCCCGATCCGGCCGCCGCCGCGAAACGGGTCGAGCAGCGGGCCGAGCGGGTCGCCGGCGGCATGACCGAGCTCAGCCGCTGGCTCGACGACCAGATCCGCCAGGGCCTGGCCGGGGCCCAGCGCGGCGGCCACCAGCCGTTCGAGGCGATGGCCGCCCGCCTGGTCGACGCGCAGGCCCCGACGGCGGCCGGTGCGGTTCGCCGGCTCACCTCGGTCGCCGGCATCGGGCCGCACTGGGCCGACCGGCTGCTCGGCGAGCTGGCGCTGCTCCGGCTCCTGGTCACCGGCTACGACCGGCTGGCCGATCTGCCGCCCGAGTTGGCCGCCACCGTACGCAGCCGGATCGGCTTCCCGGTGGCCACCGACGACGTGCTGGCCGGGCCGCGCGTCACCGACCGGTGGCAGGTGCTCGGCTCGGTCGAGGTCGACGACGGCGCCCTGACCACCCGGCGCACGTGGCTGCGCGGCTCCTCGACGCAGCGGTTCGCCCTGGTACTGGCGTTCGCCGCGCCCGGCCAGCCGCTCACCTCCGATCTCGTGCCGGGCACCGAGTTCCGCGGTGAGCTGGCGTTCTATCCCGGTGCCGCGCCGCTGCGGGCCCTCGTGGCCGAGCGGGTCAGCGCGGCCGAGTCGTTCCGCGAGCCCGACGGCGCCGCGCCGCTGGCCGAGTCGCTGGCCGGCTACAGCGCGACGGTGGCGGCCGAGCCGTGGCGGTTCGACGCGCCGGTGCTGCTGTCCGGCGTCGTGCCGAGCGACGACGGCTGGCTGGTCGACGAGAAAGGCGCCGCGCTGCCGCTCGCAGCCGGCCATCGCGAGCCGTTCTGGCTGTTCGCCGCAGCCGGTGGGCATCCGGCGACGGTGGCCGCCGAGTGGTCGCCGGGCGGTCTGCGCCCGCTCGCCGCGTGGGCCGGCGGCCGGTTCGTGGCCGCCGCTCCCCCGGTGCCCGACCCGGCCGTCGTCCGCCATCCCGAGCTGCCGCCCGAGTTGCTGGCCGCGGCCCTGGTCGGCACCGACCGCCGCCCCTGGACGGGTGAGGCCTCCCTGCTCGAGGCGGCCGCCGTCGCGCTCACCCGGCGCCGGGCCGGCGTGCTGCCCGGTGCCGGTCACGAGGCGGTCCCGGCCACGCCCGCCGAGACCGACGAGCCGCTACCGGCCCCGGCCGGGGCCCGCCTGCTGCGCATCCTCGCCGGTGCCGTGCCGGGCGGGGCCCAGCTCGCGCAGGAGCTGCTCACCCAGTGGCTGGCCGCCGCGGCCGAGCGGGGTGGCCACGTGCCGCCGGCCGCGTTGCCCGCGCTGCTCGACGCGGGCCGCCGCAACTCGATCGTCCGCCCCGCGCTGGCCCGGGTCGCCGGCCGGCGCGGTGTGTGGCTGGCCGGCATGCGGGCCGACTGGCGCTGGCTGCGCGACGAGGCGCCGGTGTCGGCCGACCTGCCCGACTGGCACATGGGCAGCTCGGGCGAGCGCCTCGGGCACCTCACCCAGCTGCGGGCGACCGACCCGGCGGCCGGCCGCGAGCTGGTGCTGAGCACCTGGGCCGAGGAATCCTCGGACGACCGGGCCCGGTTCCTCGGGGCGCTGGCCACCGGGCTGTCGGCCGCCGACGATCCGTTCCTCGAGCAGGCCCTCGACGACCGGCGCAAAGAGGTCCGCGAGGCCGCGCTCGAGCTGCTGCGCCGGCTGCCCGGTTCCCAATTGCAGACCCGGATGACCCAGCGAGCCCTTTCTCTCGTACGCCGTGAGCGCCGCCTGATCGGTTCCGACCGGCTGATCGTCACACCGCCCGAAGAACTGGACGCCGGTCTGCGCCGCGACGGGGTGGCCTCGACCCCGGCGCGCGGCATCGGCGTGAGCGCCTGGCTGCTCGAGGAGATCGTCGCCGCCACCCCGCTCGACACCTGGTCCGAGCCGGCCGCGATGCTGCGGATGGCCCGCGGCACCGACTGGGAGACGCCGCTGCTGCACGGCTGGGCCAAGGCCGCCGTCGTGCAGGAGGACGCGGCCTGGGCCGGGGCGCTGCTGGCCGGGTCGGCCGAGGCGCTGCGCGAGTCGGTGCGGTGGGACCTGCACCTGGTACTGCCGCCCGACGAACTGGGCCGGCTGGCCGCCGACGCCCTGCGCCGCGACGACGCGCTGGCCAACCGGCTGCTCGCGATCCACCCCGGCCACTGGCCCGAAGAGCTGTCGGTGGCCGTCCTCGAGACCATCGCCCACCGCGCCCGCACCGACCGGCACAGCTGGCAGCTCGGCGAGCTGTGCCGCGAGGCCGGGCTGGCCATGCCGCCGGGCTACGCCGACCTGGTCGGCCGCCTGGCGCTCCAGCTCGACCAGGAGCCGGCCGACCCGTCCCGGGTCCGCCCGGTGGCCGAGCTGGCCCGCACCCTGACCTTCCGCCAAGAGATGCTCGATGAGCTCGTCCCGACCGAGGGAGTAACTCCGTGACCGCACTGCGCCCGCACGCCGAGGACCAGTACGCCGAAGAGCTGGCCCTGCTCGCGGCGTCCGACGACCGGCCCCGGCCGCCCGGCTGGCGCCTCTCGCCGCAGGCCGTGGTGACCTATCTGCTCGGCGACGGCGCCAAGATCACGCCGAAGTACGTGGGGCCGCGGCGGCTCATGGAGGTCGCCGTCTCCACCCTGGTCACCGATCGGGCGCTGCTGCTGCTCGGCGTGCCCGGCACGGCCAAGACGTGGGTGTCCGAGCATCTCGCGGCGGCTGTCTCGGGCGACTCCACACTGCTCGTGCAGGGCACGGCGGGCACGGCCGAAGAGGCGATCCGCTACGGCTGGAACTACGCGCGCCTGCTCGCCGAAGGCCCGACCGACGCCGCCCTCGTGCCCAGCCCGATCATGCGGGCCATGCGCACCGGCACGATCGCCCGGCTCGAAGAGCTCACCCGCGTGCCGTCCGACGTGCAGGATGCGCTGATCACGATCCTGTCCGAGAAGACGCTGCCGGTGCCCGAGCTCAACACCGAGGTGCAGGCCGAGCGTGGCTTCAACCTGATCGCGACGGCCAACGACCGCGACCGCGGGGTCAACGAGCTGTCCAGCGCGCTGCGCCGCCGGTTCAACACGGTGGTGCTGCCGGTGCCCGCCTCGGCCGACGACGAGGTCGAGATCGTGGCCCGGCGGGTGGCCCAGCTCGGAAAGTCGCTCGACCTGCCCGAGGTGCCGGCCGCGCTCGACGAGATCCGCCGCGTGGTCACGGTGTTCCGCGAGCTGCGCAGCGGCATGACCGAAGACGGCCGCACCAAGCTCAAGTCGCCGACCGGCACGCTGTCCACGGCCGAGGCGATCTCGGTGATCACCAACGGCATGGCGCTGGCGGCCCACTTCGGCGACGGGCGGCTGCACCCGGGCGACGTGGCCGCGGGCATCCTGGGCGCGGTGGTGAAAGACCCGGTGTCCGACGGTGTGGTGTGGCGCGAATACCTCGAGACCGTGGTGCGCGAGCGGTCCGACTGGCGCGACTTCTATCGGGCCGCCCGCGATGCCTGAGCGGCTCTACGGCGTCCGCCACCACGGGCCGGGGTCGGCCCGGGCGGTGGTGGCCGAGCTCGAGCGGCAGCCGCCCGAGGTGCTGCTGGTCGAGGGGCCGCCCGAGGCCGACGCGCTCGTGCGGTGGGTGGTCGACGCGGGGCTCGAGCCGCCGGTGGCGCTGCTCGGCTACGCCTCCGACGACCCGCGGCGGGCCGCCTTCTGGCCGTTCGCGGTGTTCTCGCCGGAGTGGCAGGCGATCCGGTGGGCGGTCTCGCGTGGGGTGCCGGTCCGGTTCTTCGATCTGCCGTTCGCTTATCGGATGAGCGACACGCCCGCGCCCCCACCTGCTGACCCGCCCGCGCCTCCTGACCCGCCCGCGGAGCCTCGTCGGCCGGTTGATCCGATCGGGGAGTTGGCCGCGGCGGCCGGATACGACGATCCGGAGCGGTGGTGGGAAGACGTGGTCGAGCACCGCGGGATGCCCGCCTTCGAGGCGATCGCGGAGGCGATGACGGCGATCCGCGACGAGTCGCCGGAAGACCCGGACGACCTGGTCCGCGAGGCCTACATGCGCACCGTGTTGCGCGAGGTCCGGAAGTCGTACGAGGAGATCGCGGTGGTCTGCGGAGCCTGGCATGTGCCCGCGCTGACCCGCAAGGTCGCCGTCAAGGACGACACCGCCCTGCTCAAGGGGCGCAAGAAGGCGAAGGTCGACTTCACCTGGGTGCCGTGGACCTACGGACGGCTGGCGTCCTGGTCCGGTTACGGCGCCGGGGTCAGCTCCCCGGGCTGGTACCACCACCTGTTCAGTTCGGCCGACGAAGTGGTGCCGCGCTGGCTGGTCGACGCGGCCGGCGTGCTGCGTCACGAGGGCGTACCGACGTCGTCGGCGCACGTCATCGAGGCCACCCGGCTGGCCGAGGCGCTGGCCACCATGCGCGGGCGTCCGCTGGCCGGGCTGGCCGAGGTCACCGAGGCGGCCGAGGCGGTGATGTGCGACGGCGAACCGCTGCGGGTCGAGCTGATCACCCGCAAACTCGTCGTCGGCGAGCGGCTCGGTGGAGTGCCCGACGACATGCCCTCCGTACCGCTGGCCAAGGATCTCACCGCCCAGCAGCGCGCGGCCCGGCTCAAGCCCGAGGCGCTGGAACGGGCGCTCGACCTCGACCTGCGCAAGGACACCGACCTCAAGCGCAGCCGCCTGCTGCACCGGCTGCGCACGATCGACGTGCCGTGGGGCGAACCGACGGCGTCCCGGCGGAGCACCGGCACCTTCCGCGAGGAGTGGAAGCTGCGGTGGCAACCCGAGTTCGCCGTACGCCTCGTCGAGGGCAGCATGTACGGCACCACGGTGGCCGCCGCCGCCACGGCCAAGGTGATCCAGGCCGCGGACAAGGCCGGGTCGCTGGCCGACGTGACCGCGCTCGTCGAGACGTGCCTGCTGGCCGATCTGGCCGAGGCGTACCCCCGGGTGCTGACCTCGCTCGACGCTCACGCCGCGCTCGACGCCGACGTGAACCACCTGATGGCGGCCATCCCGGCGCTGGCCCGCACGCTGCGCTACGGCGACGTCCGGCGCACCGACGTGGCCGGGCTCGCCACCGTGACCAGCAGCCTGCTGGTGCGGGTCTGCGCGGCGCTGCCCTCGGCCGTCGGCTCGCTCTCGGACGAGGCCGCCAAGTCGCTGCGCGACCGCGTCGACGGCGTGCAGTCGGCGGTCGGCCTGCTGGAGGACGACGAACTGCGCGAGCGTTGGCTGTCCACGCTGGAGTCGCTGGCCGGGCGGGCCGACCTGCACGGGCTGCTCGCCGGACGGCTGACCCGCCTGCTGCTCGACGCGGGCCGGCTCGACGGAGCCGAGGTGCGGCGCCGGCTGCGGTTGCCGCTGACCGTCGGCACCGCGCCGGCCCACGCGGCGGCCTGGGTCGAGGGCTTCCTGTCCGGCGGCGGCCTGCTGCTGGTGCACGACGACGCGTTGCTGCAGTTGCTCGACGACTGGCTGGCCGACATCCCGGGCGCCGCGTTCGACGACGTGCTGCCGTTGCTGCGCCGCACGTTCGGAGCGTTCGAATCCGGCGAGCGGCGGGCCATCGGCGAGCGGGTGGCCGGCCCGCGCGGCGGTGATCCGGTGCCGGGCGCCGGCGGGCTCGGCTTCGATCCGGGGCGGGCCGATCTGGTGCTGCCCACGCTTCGCGCCCTGCTGGGTCACGATGTTGCCGCCCGGGAGGCGTGATGTCCGAAGATGAAGTCACCCGCGAACGGCGCCGGCGCTGGAGGATGGTGCTCGGCGGGCCGGCCGAAGAGTCGCTGGGCCAGGCCGAAGGGCGGGACGGCGCGATGGATTCGGCGCTGTCGGCGCTCTACGACTCGGGCGGTGACGGTGACGGGGAGAAGAGCAGCCGGCGCTCGGCCGGGCTCGGCGGGTCGGCGCCCAAGGTGGCCCGCTGGCTGGGCGACATCCGCGAATACTTCCCGAGCACGGTCGTGCAGGTCATGCAGCAGGACGCGATCGAGCGCCTCGACCTGACCCGGCTGCTGCTCGAACCCGAGATGCTCAACGCCGTCGAACCCGACGTCCACCTGGTCGGCACGCTGCTCTCGCTCAACCGCGTGATGCCGGAGAAGACCAAGGACGCGGCCCGCCAGGTCGTACGGACGGTGGTCGAGCAACTCGAGAAGCGGATCGCGCAGAAGACCCGGGCCGCGGTGACCGGCGCGCTCAACCGGGCGGCCCGCATCAACCGTCCGCGGCACTCCGACATCGACTGGAACCGCACGATCCAGGCCAACCTGAAGCACTACCAGGCCGAGCACCGCACGGTCATCCCCGAGCGGCTGATCGGCTACGGGCGGCGTACGACGGCGGTGCAGCGCGACGTCGTGCTCTGCGTCGACCAGTCCGGCTCGATGGCGGCCTCGGTCGTGTTCTCGGGCGTGTTCGCGGCCGTGCTCGCCTCGATGAAGTCGCTCCGCACGTCGCTGGTCGTCTTCGACACCTCGGTGGTCGACCTGACCGAGCAGCTCGAAGACCCGGTCGAGGTGCTGTTCGGCACGCAGCTGGGCGGCGGCACCGACATCAACCGCGCCATCGCCTACAGCCAGCAACTCATCACCCGTCCCCGCGACAGCATCTTCGTGCTGATCAGCGATCTCTACGAGGGCGGCGTGCGCGACCAGATGCTGCGCCGGGTGGCCGAGATGACCGCGGCCGGGGTGCAGGTCGTGGTGTTGCTCGCGCTCTCCGACGAGGGTGCGCCGGCCTACGACCACGAGAACGCGGCGGCGCTGGCGGCTCTTGGGGTGCCGGCTTTCGCCTGCACGCCGGACGCGTTCCCCGACCTGATGGCGGCGGCCATCGAGAGGCGCGACCTGAAGGCGTTCGCCGAACGCTTCGCCGACGAGCGCAAGGCGGGCAGCGGGTTGTAACGGCACGTCGATGTAACTAGCGTGAGGAGTATGAGTGCTTACTTGAGCAACCCCCGCGTGTGGCAGGAGAGCTGGGATCGGCAGCAGGAGGCGTTCCTGCACGACCGGGAGGAGCGGTTCGCCGCGATGCTCGAGGCGGTGGCCGCCACGACCGAGGGCGGGGCGCCCAAGGTGCTCGATCTGGCGGGCGGCACGGGGACGATCTCGTTGCGGGTGCTGGCCCGGTTCCCGGGGGCGCGGGTCACCGTGCTCGACCAGGATCCGGTGCTGATGGCGATCGCCGAGGCGTCGCTGCGGGAGCGCGGCACGGTGGTCGACGCCGACCTCGGCGATCCGGGCTGGCGGGCCAAGCTGCCCGAGGACGGTTTCGACGCGGTGCTCACCGCGACGGCGCTGCACTGGCTGCCGGCCGAGCGGGTGGCGGCGCTCTACGGCGAGATCCGCGAGGTGCTGCGGCCGGGCGGGATCTTTGCGAACGCCGACCACATGCCCGAGGAGTCGCTGCCCACGCTGTCCGAGAAGCTGCGCGACCACGGCCGGGCCGAGCGCGAGGCCCGTTACGCGTCCGGCGCCGCGACGTCGTGGAGTGACTGGTGGGCGCGGGCCGCGGCCGACGAGTTCCTGGCGCCCAGGGCCGCCGAGCGCGAGCGCATCTATCCCGGCACCCGGCACCACCAGGAGTGGACGCCACCCGCGCTGTGGCACGTCGACGCGCTGCGGGTGGCCGGCTTCAGCGAGGCAGGCGTGCTGTGGCGCGGCGGCACCGACGCCGCAGTCGTCGGCCTGCGCTGACGCAGGGTTATCCACAATTGCCGGCTGTCCACAATTGCCGGCTGTCCACAGGGCACTCGGCCAAGATCCAGCGATCTTGTCAGACTGGTCGTGGCGGGGGCCCCCAAGGGAGGGCGGGCTCTGAGGTCTGCGTTGATCGACGTCTGCGGTGATCGACGTCTCGGGGCTTGCCGGAGGCGAGCGAGCCTAAGCTGGCGTCGTGCCGTTAACTGGAGAATATGCGCCCAGCACGTCCGACTGGGCTCGCAAGCAGGCCGACAAGATCGAAGCCAGCGGTGGCACCACCGGGAACGAGCTGCACGGCTATCCGGTGGTGCTTCTGACCTCGGTGGGCAGCAAGACCGGCAAGCTGCGTAAGACGCCGCTGATGAAGGTCGAGCACGACGGCGAGTATGTGGCCGTCGGCTCGCTCGGGGGTGCTCCCAAGAATCCGGTGTGGGTCTACAACCTGCGCAAGGAGCCGCACGTCGAGTTGCGTGACGGCACCGAGGAGCACGACTACGTCGCCCGCGAGCTCGACGGGGACGAGCGTGCCGTGTGGTGGGAGCGGGCGGTCGCCGCGTTCCCGAACTACGCGGGCTACCAGAAGAAGACCGAGCGCCTGATCCCGGTGTTCCTCCTCACGCGCAAGCCGGGTGACTGACGGGAAATTCGAGTGCCGGAAGGGCATCGACCGACGATCATCGAAGACATGCGTACTCCCCACCAGTCCGTCGACCGGCTCGGCGGCCGGCACGTCGAGACGGCGCCCACCGCGCCCGCCTCGGCGTCCCTGCCGCTGGCCGGTGCGGTGGACGACGGCGACCGCCTGGTCGACGTGGTGGACCTGCTCGCCCTGGATGCGTTCGTCACCGGGCGGGAGCCGTACGGGCGCAGCAAGTACCTCGAGAACGTCAAGGCCGAAGCGACCCTCAGCGTCGACGACGCCCAGATCGTGCGCGACGCCCTCGACGAGGACGGTCAGGGCCGGCTCTCGGTCGGCGACGGCTGGACGCTGCACGTGAACCGCTGGAAGCAGAGCCGCCGGGCCCGGGTCACGGTCACTGCGGTCAGCGCCGAGCTGGCCGAGACCATCCTCGTGGCGGCCACCAAGGACGCCGTGCAGGCGCCCGAGCCGTCACCCGAGAACGTGCCGATCGGTTTCTGGCACTTCGGGCAGCACGGCCCGCGCCGGGCCGCCCGCGAGATCGACGCCGCGCCGTGGGAGACGATCCGGCGCAACTACGCCAGCCCGGTCGCGGCCACGCTGGAACGGCTCATGGCGCTCGACAGCAAGACGATCAGCGGTCGTCTCCTGCTGCTGCACGGCGAGCCGGGCACGGGTAAGACCACCGCCCTGCGCGCGCTGGCCCAGCAGTGGCGTTCGTGGTGCCAGGTCGACTGCGTTCTCGACCCGGAGCGGCTGTTCAACGACCCGGCCTATCTGATGAGCGTGGCGCTGGGCAGCGACGACGAGGACGAGCCGCGCTGGCGGCTGCTCATGCTCGAGGACTGCGACGAGCTGATCAGCGGCGAGGCCAAGGCGAGCGCCGGCCAGTCGTTGTCGCGGCTGCTCAACCTGACCGACGGGCTGCTCGGGCAGGGCCGCAACGCGCTGATCGCGATCACCACCAACGAGGATCTGGCGTCGCTGCACCCGGCGGTGGTGCGGCCGGGTCGTTGCCTGGCCAGCATCGAGGTCGGGCGGCTCCCGTACGCCGAGGCGGTCGCCTGGCTCGGGGAATCGCGCGGAATCAGCCCGTCGGGAGCGACGCTGGCCGAACTCTACGCGCTCAAGACCGGTAGTGAGCCGGTAACCGTGCCGAAATCGGAACCGAGCACGGGCATGTATCTGTAATAAGAAAGCCTAACCTAACAAAAGCGCCCGCCAGTCGCACTCAGCGACGGCGGGCGCATTACTTTCAGTCGGTCAGGCCTTTTCGTAGGTGAGGCAGTCGGCCTTGTCGCCGGACTCACCGACCACGATCGCGGCGGCCTTGCACTCGAGGTTCTCGTTGTTCTTGCAGTCGGCGCGCTTGCACGCCCCCACCTGCGCCAACGGCTTGCCGGTGCCGCCCTTGCCGCCCTCGACATAGGTGTCGCACTCGGCCGAGATCGCGCTGCCGATGGTGACCGCGAAGGCGGTACACCCGTCGTGGTTGTAGCCACACGCGGTGACGGTGCACTGCGAAACGCGGGGCATTTCCAGCATCTGAGTCATGGGATCGTCGCCTCCAAATTTCAACCCGGTCGTCTAGACCATAAACCATTTCCCGGAATTGATGAAACGACACCACGAATTTCTTTTATTAGGTAAGGCGTCCCTAAGAAAGGAATTTCTTATCGGCCGACGACGGTCCCCACGACTCGATCTCCACCGGCGCCGAGAGAAGATTCTCGATGGCCGACGCCCAGTCGTCCGGCCGCGAAAGGACGCCCGGCCGCGCCCGGTTCAGGCGGGCGGTCAGGGCTTCCTGGTGGTCGAGATCGCGCGCCGGGCCGGGGGCGATCCGGTTCCAGGGCGACCCGTCGACCTCGTACGACTCACAGATCCGCAGCGCCGGGCACCGGTCGACCACGTCCAGGTGCGTCACGGCGAGCCCGTCGACCCCGCCGGCCACCTCGACGGCGTAGCGGTGGGCGACCGCGTCGAAGTGCCCGACCCGGAAGGCGCCCTGCCATCGCCCGGTCGCGTTGTGCCCCTCGGGCAGGTCGAGCGTGGCGTCCTCGGTCACGAACGGGCCGGCGCCGTGCCGGGTGGTGTAGGTGCGCACCACGCCGAGCCGCCGGAACGACGGGCACAGCTCGGCCACGTTGTCGAACGTCGTCGTCGACCAGGTCGTGTGCGGGTGCCAGCCGCGCCACTCGTCGAGCAGCACCCCTTGCGCGCCCTCGAAGACACACGGGCCTTCGGCCAGCAACCGTTGCGCGTACGCGGAATCGACGATCGAGACCGTACGCCCGAAGGCCAGGAACGCCTCGACGACGTCGTCCAGGGGCACCCCGGCGGGGCCGAGATCGGACTCCACGGCGGCCAGGACACGGCGAAGACGCGTACGGGAAAGGGTGTCGGAAACGCGCGGAGCGTGAGCGTGACCCAGTGCGTACGCCATCGTCTCGCCGACGCCCATGCCGCACGAACCGTGACGGTCCCCGCCGCGCGCCTCCTCCCGCCGCCGGTTCGCCGCACGATGCCACGGAGTGGCGAGAAGGGCGTCGCCATCCACCGTGAGCAGCTCGTACGGGTTGCCCAGCGAAGACGCCTCGGACGACAGGGCCAGCGGGTCGACGATCATGAAGCGGGTCAGGTGGGTCGGGACGCCACGCAGCGTGCCCGAACCGAACTGCGCGAACGTGTGCTGCCGGCCGTCCTCGGTGATGACGTTGTGTGCGGCCTGCGCTCCCCCGTTGAAACGCAGCACCGCCCGCACGGGGGCGGACGCCACCAGGGCGTCCACCACCGTGCCTTTACCGGCGTCCCCGTAACCGAGGTCGACGACCGCGACGTGCTCGTTCACAGCCGCTCGTTCCCCGATCCGGTGGTGCCGATCGACAGGGCGCCCTTCCGCACCACGCCGCCACGCTGCAGCGGAGCGAGCGCCTTGCCGACCGTCGTCCGGTGAGCCGACCCCTCCTCGACCAGATCGTCGAGGCCGGCGTCGAGGTCGATCGTCCCCTCGCCGAGACCCACCGTGAGCGCGATCGTCTCGCACACCGCGTCCAGGTCGTCGAGCTCGAGCACGTTCTGTCCCAGCAGCCCGCGCCACCGCTTCAGCACGTCACGGTTGCCGCCGTGACCCGCCGCGGTCGGGAGCAGGTAGTAGACGTCGAACGTGCGCTGCAGCTCGGCCACGATGGCCTCGGTGCTCATCTTCTCGGCGCGCTCCCCGAGAAATTTCTTCACCTCGGCCGGCTTGACCTGGTCGTACGGCTTCTCGTCGCCGATCAGGAACAGGTAGCCGCGCCGCCCCCGCTTCTCGAACGAGTCGAGCGAGGTGTGCCGGGCCATGAAGTACATGGCCAGCTCGTACGACTCGGTCATCTGGCCGCCGCCACCGCCCTCGAGCACGATCCGCTCGAGGTCCTCGTCCATCCGGTTGTCCGACTCGAACTGCCCGATCTGCAGCGGCACCCGGTCGCAGGTGGCGTCGCCGACCGCGCCGAACAGGATGTGCGGGTCGGTGGCGTAGCCCTTGCGGGTCAGCAGGCCCAGCAGCTGCGGCAGCTTGGTCTGCAGCACCCGCGGCACGCCCCCCATCGAGCCGGTGACGTCGAACAGCACGGCGATCGGCGTGCTGAACGGGTGCTCGTCGCTGTCCCGGCTCTCCCGCTTGCTCACGTTCATCGGGTCGAGGGCCTTGTGGGCCTTCCGGGCGCCGTTGTCGCTGTAGGCGAAGGCGCTCGTGCCGGTGGCCCGGCGGTAGTTGTCGGCGGCCGTGTACACGTCGGTCGACCAGCGTCCGCTTCCCATGTCGTCCTCCTAGACGGTGAAGGGCCGGAATTTCCGGGGCCCGTAGAGGGAGTGCAAGGTTTCGTCGAGCTCGTGGAGCAGGCGCCAGGCGTCCTGGGGCCGCATCCGGGGTTTGTCGTAGAGGCAGCCCTGGGCGAATCTCGTCAGGGGCGCCGGCGGATCGTCCATGAGCCGGACCATCAGCGCGGTGGCCATGTAGATGTCGGTGGCCGGGGTGGCCCGCTTGTCGTTGCGGACCTCGGGCGGGTAGTCGTCTTTGCGCGCGGCGACGATCGCCTTGACCGAGGCGCCCGAGTAGCACCAGTCGACGAGCGCGAGCCCGTGCTCGCCGGGGTGGATGAGCACGTGGTCCTCGAGCACCGCGCCGTGGATCACGCCGGCCTGGTGGGCCCAGCCGAGCCCGACCAGCAGCCGCCGCCAGATCCAGGCGACGTCGCGCGGATCCCGCTTGCCGACGACGCTCAGCGGGACGAACCCGTCGAGCCGCCGGATGACGTTGACCCGCCTTCTCTTCCGGGCCTCGTCCTCGTGCAGATAGGTGTCGAGCAGCCGGGCGACGTACGGGCGGTATTTCGGGTCGCCCTTCTCCCGGAGCGTCCGCAGAGCGTCGGCCTCGGCCTCCATCAGGTCGTTGTCGCCCGGCTCACGCGGCACCTTGATCAACTGACCGTCGTCGCCGGCGCTGAGATCGGCGATGTCGCCGCTCGCCACCAGCCGGCTGCGCTCGTGATAGAGCTTCGACAGGGCGGCGAAGGCCCAGGTGGCCGTGGCGTTGTCGGCCTCGCTCACGGCGTCCGGGTGCACGATCTTGGCGTACGCCTTGTAGGTCGCCTCCCCCTCGCCCAGAGCCGCAAAAGTGGATGCCCGCTTTATCTGGTCGACGGCGTCGGTGAACATCATCGGAAGTCGTCCTCCCTGGCCGGCCGCAACAGGGCCGGGTGCAGCAACCGGGCGTCGCCGGCGCGATAGAGCTTGGGTTTGGGGCCGCCGCGCTCACTGGCACGCGAAGCCGTGCGCCCGGTGCCCTCGACGAACCCCGGCACCGACAGCACCTTGCGATGGAAGTTGCCCGCGTGCAGTTCCTCGCCCCAGACCGCGGCGTAGATCTGCCGCAGCTCCGAGATGGTGAACTCGTCACCCGCGAAGGCGGTCGCCAGCGGCGTGTATTCGAGCTTGGCGCGGGCCCGCTCGAGCCCGTCGGCCAGCACGGTGTCGTGGTCGAAGGCCAGGCCGACGGCCTGCTCGACCGGAACCCAGTAGGCGCCGGCCGCGTCACCGCCGGCGGTCGGATCGGCCAGGCTCGGCGCGAACGCCAGGTAGGCCACCGAGAACACCCGCATCCGAGGGTCACGCCCCGGATCGCCGTAGGTCTTGAGCTGCTCGAGGTGCAGCCGCTCGACGCCTGTCTCCTCGGAGAGTTCCCGCAGCGCCGCCGCGTCGAGCGTCTCGTCGCGAACGAAGCCGCCGGGCAGGGCGCGGCTTCCCGCGAACGGCTGCTCGGCCCGCTCGACCAGCAGCACGCAGAGCCGATCGTCGCGAATGGTCAGCGCCACGACATCGACCGTCACGGCCACCGACGGATAGTCCCGCGGGTCGTAGCCGGCGAGGAATTCGGCTTCGCTCTGCATCAGGTCACCGGTTCATCTCGTAGTGAGTAAGACTCGAACTGAGAAGAACCTAGCACACGGAAAGATCAACACCAAGGGCTTTCTGTCCCGGCGGGGTGGTGGGTGACGGACCGTCGCTCCCGCGGGGACCGCGCCGTGCCCCGCTGGCCGCTGGCGCGCCCAGAACGCGAGGCGCGTCACGGCGACGTGCGTGAGTGGTTGCGCCCAGAACCGAGTCGGGCGGGGGCCGGTCGCCTGCGTTCGGCCCGGCTGCCGAAACGGCGCGACCAGGTCGAACGAGGCGTCAATCGGCGTAGGCACTGGCGCGGACCGGCGGCCCAGTCCCGGGGCACGGGGCTGTCAAGGCTGAGGCGGCCGGTTGTCCACAGGCGCGCGCTTCGAGGCGCGGCCTGTGGACGACGCCGGCTCAGTAGGACGCGACGGTGAAGGTGGCGCTGCTGCTCACCATGGTCGGGGCCGCGCCGACGCCCACGCCGGGGCCGCCGTTGGCCACGATCGTCAGGATGTAGGCGCCCTCGGCGATGGGGCCGTTCGGGGAGGCCGGGAGACTGGTCGCGGGGTCGAGCGCGTAGAGCGACAGGTCGAGCGTGCAGATCAGCTCGGTGTCGTTCACCACGGAGACCGCGCCGCACTCGGCCACGCCCCGGTTGGTGGCGGCGTCGTATTTGCCGTTGACCAGGAACACGTGCGCGTTGGCGTCGTAAGGGTCGCCGTTCGGATCGAACGAGAGCTGCGAGAAGCCCGCGCCGACGATGTCGACGTCGACCGTCGTGCCGAGCGCGCTCGTGTTGGGCGAGATCGTGATGCCGTTGCTGTAGGAGAACGGGATCGGCGTGTCGGCGGTGGAGTTGTCGTTGTCCTCGGGCAGGCCGTTGTTGTCCGGGTCGAGGCTGCTCACCTTGCCGCCCGGCGCCGTCACGACCAGGTCCAGGTTGGTGCCGGCGGCGTGTGGGCCGGTGACCGCCGTGAAGCTGCTGCCGTTCGCCGCTACCTGCAGGTTGGTCAGCGGAACCCCGTCGATCGAGGCGGTGGTCGTCGTGGTGGCCGAGCCGAGACCCGTACCGTTCACGGTGATCGACTGTCCACCGCCGGCCGCGCTGGCCGCCGGGACGATCGAGGTGATCACCGGCTTCTGCGCGAGCGTGTATGTGCCGGCGGCGAGCAGGGTGCTGGCGACGGTGGAATCGGTGTCGTAGACGCAGACACTCCACTTGGCCACGGACTGGTCCCCGAGGAGCACGAGGCCGTCGTAGTTGACCGTGCTCGGATCGCCGTTGGAGTCCGTTGCCGGATAGGCGCTGGTGGGCAGGTCGAAGGCGATCTTGTTAGTGCCGATCCGCCGGACGGTGGCGGGATCCACGGTCAGAGCCCCGGCCGTGGTGGTGATGCCCGAGATCGCGATCTGGGTGACCGGGCGAGCCGTGGCGCTGCACGCGGTGTTGTTGCCGCCGATGTACTGGAACTGGACGGTCGGCGTAGTGCCGACCGGGAACGGCGCCGAGGTCGCGGCGACGGTGCCGACAAGGGTTCCGCGGGCGCCGCTCGGCCCGACCGAGACGTTCAGGGTCAACGGCAACGGGTCGGCCCAGGCCGGTTCGGCCACGGCCACCACCGCGGCCGTGGTCAGGACCACCGACGTCAACCCGAGTCCAAGTGAACGGCGAAGCACGCGCTGGGACATTCCGAAGCCCTCCCCCGAAGTTCGCGGCGCCACCGGGCCACCGCGAAATCAGCGTATCGAGCATGATTTGCCGGTCATGCCCAAAAGGTGAAGCCCGGCCTCGAAAAACGAGACCGGGCTTCGCAGCATTACTGGGTGGTGCTTACTCCTGGGTGAACACGAAGTCGGCCGACGGCGAGACCGGGCTGCTCCACGCCGGGGTGTAGCTCGAGTCCGTGACCTTGATCGGGCAGGTACCGGCGTACGTGGTCGTGCCGAGACCGGCCGAGACGCCCGACACCGACGGCGTGACAACCGTCAGCGAGGTGCCGGCGGTGTTGACCACGGTGGTCGGGTAGGTGGCCTCGACGCCGCAGAAGAACACGTGCGCGGTGCCGCTGACCGCCCAGTTGGCGTTGGTCTTGTCGAAGTTCGTTCCGGTCAGCACGACAGTCGTGCCACCGGTCGACTTGCCGGTGCTGACGCTCGTCGCAGTGATCACCGGGCCGGTCTTGACGTCGGCACCCGTGTCGGCCGTGAGGAAGCTCTTGCTCACGCCGTTCTGCGCGATGGTGATCGTGTCGTTCGACTCGTCCATGCCGGCCGTGCTCTTGAAGGTCAGGTAGTTGCCGACCTGGGCCGTCAGAACGGCGTCGGTGGTGTTGCTGGCCGTGAGCTGGTCACCCTGGTTCAGGCCGCCGGTGGTCGTACCCGCGTAGACCTTGACCTCGGTGGCGTCCTTACCGCCCAGGGTCACCTTGAGGGCCGCGGCGGCCCGCGGGTCGAAGGCGTACCCGGAGCCGGCCTTCACGCGGATGTACTGGCCACCCTGCGAGAAGAACCGCTGGGTCTGCTGAGCGGTGGCCTGGCCGGAGCTGTTCTCGGCGATGACCGGCTTGCTCGCGACCGCGACCAGGCTGGCCGGCGGCACGAACGTGATGGCGGACGCCTTGGTCAGCACGTCGCTGCCAGTGAAGTTGATGTTGACGGCCTCGGCGACGCCGTTCGTGCTGGCGGCACAGGTGCCGGGCGTCTTGACGCTGAGGGTCGTCGGGCTGGTCACGACGTAGGTCATGATGCTGGTGCAGGAGCCGAGGTCGACGCTGACGACGTTGTCCTCGGACAGCGGCGTGGCGTTGGCGCCGGAGACCGTGAGCAGAACGACCTGCTTCGCGGTGAGGGCCGCGACCTTGCCGTTCGACGGCGACGTAACGGTGATCGTGCCGGATACGGCGGCGTAAGCGGGAGCCGCCATCAGACCGGTCGCGAGGGCGGCGGCACCGACGAGGGCGACGGCACGGCCGCGGGCGGCCCGGGACTGGAAGAACGAGGGAGCCATATCGGCCTCCGAGCTGACGGACTTGCGCATGCGTGTGTCCTCCTACGGTCTTACGAACCGCGTCGGTTTGGTTTAGGTAGGCCCGCGCTGTCCGAAGGAGGTCGGGCCGTCTCGGGGAGCGTAACTTGCCGTATTCGCGTAGTTACTGCGAGTTGCGAATTTGGTTCGGCATTGCCCTGATCCCGATTGGTGACCCACCGCACCTGAGCTGCTCCGGGCAAAAGTCTGCTGGATCTGACGCCCGCGCCGACTGTTCCCTCGACCGACACCTTGGGGGAGGACGACGTATGAGGAAGCACCTGCGCCGTACGGCACTGGGGGCCCTGGCTATCGGGGCGATCTCCGGCGTGGCCGCCATCGCGCTGCCCGCCACCACGACCGCCGCCACCGAGTGGCAGCCGTCGACCTACAACCTCAGTGAGCCCGCCGCGCAGCTGCTGCCCGCCACCGTCTCCGCCGCCAAGCCCGTCCGGGTCGTGAGCACCAGCGTCGACGCCAGCGGCAAGCCGGTCATCAAGGTCACCACCGCCACCAGCAAGTCGGCCGCCGCCAGCGCCGTCAAGTCGGGGCAGGACGCTCAGGGTGCGGTCGGGGTCGAACTCGACGCCGTGGTCACCGCGTCCGACGCGCCCACCGGCACCGACACGTACCGCAGCCAGCAGTGGGACTTCAACAAGATCTCGGTCGCGAGCGCCTGGACGAAGTCGACCGGCTCCGGCGTGACCGTGGCCGTGCTCGACACCGGCGTGGACGCCAAGCACCCGGACCTCGCCGCCGACCTGGTCGGCGGCTACGACGCGATCGCCAACACGGCGGGCGTCACCACCGACCCCAACGGGCACGGCACGCACGTGGCCGGCACCATCGCCGCGGTCACCGGCAACGGCATCGGGATCAGCGGCATCGCGCCCGGCGCCAAGATCATGCCGATCCGGGTGCTCAACGACAAGGGCTCGGGCTACATGTCCGACACCGCCGAGGGCATCATCTGGGCGACCGACCACGGCGCGGGCGTCATCAACATGTCGCTCGGCGCGACGTCCCAGGTCACCGCGGTCACCAACGCCATCTCGTACGCCCGCAGCAAGGGTGTCGTGGTCGTGGCCGCAGCTGGCAACGAGCGTCAGGACGGCAGCCCGACCAGCTACCCGGCCGCCGACGCGGGCGTGATCGGCGTGGCCGCCACCGACTCGTCGGACAAGGTCGGCTCCTACTCGAACGCGGGCAGCTACGTTGACGTGGCCGCCCCGGGATCGTCGATCCTCAGCACCTACCCGACCGCACTGGGCGGCAAGACCGGCTACGCCACAATGAGCGGCACCTCGATGGCGTCGCCGCACGTCGCTGCGGTTGCGGCGCTGCTCAAGGCGTACGACAAGAGCCTCACCCCGGACCAGGTGGAGTCGGCGCTCGAGACCTCGGCCGTCGACCTGGGCACCAAGGGTCGCGACAACGACTACGGCTACGGCCGGATCGACGCCGTGGCCGCGCTCGCCGCTGTCACCAAGGCCACCACGGCTCCGACGACCGCGCCGGCCACGACGGCCCCCGCCACCACGGCTCCGACGACCACCGCGCCCACGACCGCACCGGCCACCACCGCGCCGACGACGGCTCCGACCACGGCGGCCCCGACGACGAGCCCGACGAAGCCGGCCGTCAAGGTCACCCCGTCGATCCGGGTCACGACGTCGACGACCTCGTCGGTCTACGGCGCCACGGTCACGGTCACCTACGCCCTCACGGCGAACAACGCGCCCTTCGCGTCCCAGCCGGTCAAGATCGTCATGACCCCGGCCGGCGGCAAGGCCACGACGATCGCGGCCACCACCGACGCGTACGGGAAGGTCGTCTTCTCCCGCTCGGCGACCGCGCCCTTCCAGGTCCGCCTCGACGTGCCGGCCTCCGACTCGGCCAACCCGGTGAGCTCGCCGACGGTCACGTTCTCGGTCCGCTCGACCGCCTCCGTGACCAGCCCGGCCGCGCGCCAGCTCGAGCTCAAGCTGGCCGGCCCGTCCGGACAGACAATCGAGGTGCAGCGGCTCGAGAAGAGCAAGTGGGTCAAGTACGGCACCTTCACCGCCGGGACGGGCACCACGCTGGTCAAGCCGCTGCCGTCGGGCGCCACGGTGCGCCTGGTCGTGCCGACCAAGGCCGGCGTCACCGGTGTAACCACGGGTTCAGTCAAGATCGCCTGACCGGCAAACCGACGGAGAAGCCCCCGGGGTCAGCCTCGGGGGCTCAGTCGTGCCCACTCCCGTTCGAGAGCGGCGACCGTCTGGCCCGACGACGGGCGGCCGCGCGCGGCGGTGGCGACGGTGACCACGCTGCGATCCGGGGACACGCGCCAGCAGACCAGCGTCGTCGGCACCACCCGGGGCCGGGCGCCGGGATCATTCCGTACGGTCTTGGTGCACCGCGCCCGCCCCACCGTCCAGCCGTCGTCGCCCACGATCGCGAGCTCGGGCTGACCGGTCAGGTCGAACGCGGCCGACGTGACCCGGATGGTCGCCCCCGGCGCGGACTCGTCGTGCCGGTTCACCGCCTCGGCGGCCGTCATGCCGGGCGACGCGGACACCGACAACGAGGGTGACGGCGTCGGGGTCGGGCTGGTCCGCTGCCGGGCGCCGTCCCGGGTCACCTTGCCCGGCCCGGTCGACGCCGCATCCCGCGCGCGCGACCGGGACACCGACGGTGACGGCGACGGCGAGGTCGGCGGGACCCGCGGCCGCAGGACCGGGTGGTCCTGGATGCTGGCGGCCGTGTTCTCGGCGACGGTGTAGGCCTGCATGCCGAACACTCCGGCGGCACCGAACACAGCCATCCCGGCCAGCCCGACCCCGAGCTGTTTACGCCGCTGGATGCGCCGCTCCCGCGTTCCCGAGCGATAGACGCCGTTCTCGTCGTGCACTGTCATCGCGCGCAGTTTCCCGTGGTCGTCCGGCAGGTCCGGGTTTCATGCTGCCACCCAGACGGACAAACCTCACCAAAACCGCCGATACGCGATGCCGAGCACCTGATCCCATCCGATCAGAGCGCTGTCGAATGAAATGATCATGCGGTTTACTTCTCAACCATGGGCATCATCTCCCGGGGATTCGGTGGCCGGCGGCGCGAGTCGGTGCCCGGACTCCCGCCCGGCCAGTACCTCACCCATGACTTCCCGGTGCTCTCGGCCGGGCCGACCCCGCGCATCCCGCTCGACCGCTGGCGCTTCACCGTCACCACCGAGACCGGCGAGAAGACGAGCTGGGACTGGAAAGAGTTCCAGGCCCTGCCGGCCGAGGACGTCACGGTCGACATCCACTGCGTGACCAAGTGGTCGAAGCTCGGCACCACCTGGCGCGGGGTCTCGATCGAGACTCTGCTCGAGAACGTCGACACCGTCGCCGAATACTCGATGGTCCACAGCTTCGGCGGGTACACCACGAACGTACCGCTGGAAGATCTGCTCGACGGCAAGGCCTGGATCGCCTACCAGTTCGACGGCGAAGATCTGCATCCCGAGCACGGCGGGCCGGCCCGGCTGCTCATCCCGCACCTCTATTTCTGGAAATCGGCCAAGTGGGTCAACGGCCTGCAGCTGATGCCCGAGGACGAGCCCGGCTTCTGGGAGGCGGCGGGCTACCACATGTACGGAGACCCATGGCGCGAACAGCGGTATCAGGGCGACTGACCTGGCGGGCGGCGACGCTCGCCGAGGCCCGCTGGGAGTCGCCGACGGCGCGCACGCTCGTGCTCGACGTGCCGGACTGGCCGGGCCACCTGCCCGGGCAGCACATCGACGTGCGGCTGACGGCCGAGGACGGCTACCGCGCACAGCGCAGCTACTCGATCGCGTCCGCGTGGCAGCCCGGGGGCAAGGTCGAGCTGACCATCCAGCGGCTGGACGACGGCGAGGTGTCGCCCTATCTGACCGACGTGATCGAGGTCGGCGAGCAGCTCGAACTGCGCGGGCCGGTCGGCGGGTGGTTCGTGTGGCGTCCGCAGCAGACGGCGCCGGTGCTGCTGGTGGCGGGCGGCTCGGGGCTGGTTCCGCTGATGGCGATGGTGCGGGCCCGGGCCGTCGCGGGCACCCGGCAACCGTTCCGGCTGATCTACTCGGTGCGTACGCCCGAAGACCTGCTGTACGGCGATGAGCTGCGTCGACGCGTACGGGAAGATCAGGGTCTGGACGTGCATCACGTGTACACGCGCAAGACACCTGACGGATGGCCCTCACCTGCGAAGAGGATCGACGTGGCCGCCCTGAACACGTACGGTTGGCCGCCGGACTTCGGGCCGGACTGCTACGTCTGCGGTCCGACCACGTTCGTCGAGACCGCCGCCGACATCCTGGTCGCGCTCGGTCACGACCCACGCCGGATCCGCACCGAGAGATTCGGGGGTACGTCGTGACGAGCACACCGCTCGACGGCAGCTCCACCGCGGGCGGTGGCCTGCCGCTCGACGGGAACGCGATGGCGGGCGACCTGCGCGAGATCTTCGCGGTGGACGTGACCGCGGCCCGATACGTGTGCGCGGGGTGCACCCACACCGACGCGGTCGGCACGCTGATGGTCTGGCCGCACTCGCCGGGTCTGGTGGCGCGCTGCCCGCACTGCTCCGACGTAGTGATCCGGGTGGTGCGGGCGCCCGGCCGCGTCTTCCTCGACCTGCGCGGGAGCGTACGGCTCGAGGTTCCGCTCGAGGGCGGCTGACGTGCTCCCCGCCGGCGAGCCGGTGCTCAGCCCAGCGCCGGACCCCGAGCTCTTCGCCGGACTGACCGCGGCTGGGCCGGACGGTGCCGCGCTCGACGGGGCCGGGGCGGACGGCGGGGAACGGCCGGCCGGTCCGCCGGAGGACCCGCTGCTGGCCGAGATGACCCGGGCCGGCGCCGGCGAGGGCCCGGACGTCGCCGCGACCATCCGCGCCGAACAGGACGAACTGATCCGGACGACACCGGAGAGCGTGCTGATCATCCAGGGCGGCCCGGGCACCGGCAAGACCGACACCGCGCTGCGCCGGGTGGCCTGGCTGCTGACCGAAACCGCCCTCGGCGTGGACGCCGAGGTGCTGGTGGTCGGGCCGTCGGCCGCCTTCGCGCAGCGCACCCGGGCCCTGCTCGACGCATGGGGCTGCGCCGGGGTCGAGCACAGCTCGGTCGACGGGCTGCTGCCCAAGGCGGCTACCGGCCGCCCCGAGTCACCGCACGTCACCCGGCTCAAGGGCGAGGCCCGGATGGCCGCGCTGCTCGGCCGGGCGATCGAGAAGCGCCGGGAGCGGCAGGGCCGGGTGCCGGCCCTGATCGTCGTACGGGGAAAGGTGGTGACCCTCGACCCGGCGATGATCCAGCGGGTGATCACCACCGCCAAGGCGAGCGAAGCGACCCCCGGCGACCGGCGGCGTCTGCTGCGGGCCGCGCTCGTGGCCGGCACCGAGGATCCGCGGCTCATCCTCGAGGCGGCCGACCAGCTGGCCGACCGGTTGTGGCCGGAGTTCGATGCGGCGACGTTCCTGGCCGAGCTGTTCGGATCGCGGGCGCTGCTGGCCGAGGCGGCGGGCGGCGAGTTCACCGACCGCGAGACCAACGCGCTGTACCGCGGCGACGCCGAGGATCCGCCGTTCAGCGACGCCGACCTGCCGCTGCTCGACGAGGCCGAGCACCTGTCGGGCCAAGAGCCGCGTACGTACGCCCATGTGGTGGTCGACGAGGCACCGGACCTCTCCCCCATGCAGTTGCGGGCGATCTCCCGACGTTCGTCGAACGGTTCGCTCACCGTGGTCGGCGACATGGCCCAGTCGACCGGGCCGTGGGCGCGCGACGACTGGCACGACGTGCTCGCGCACCTGCCGTCGGCGATGCCGCACGTGCACCGGGAGTTGCGGTTCGGCTATCGCGTGCCCCGGCAGATCTTCGAACTGGCGGCCGAGTTGCTGCCGAGCGCGGCGCCGAGCGTGCAGCCGCCGACAACCGTGCGGGACGGGCCGGCCGACCCGATGGTCGCACCGGTCGAGCCGGCCGAGCGGGCGGCCGTGGTGGTCGCGGCGGCTGCGGACCACGCCGCGGACGGGCGCTCGGTGGCCATCGTCTGCCCACCACGCTGCCGGGACGAGATCGAGACGCTGCTGCGGGCCGAGGAGTTGCCGTGGCGGTCGGCGCCGGGCGACGAGCGCAGCCCGGCGATCACGCTGCTCGGGCCGCACGAGGCGAAGGGCCTGGAGTTCGACGCGGCGATCGTGGTCGAGCCGGGTTTCATCGTGGACGACGACCCGCGCGGGCATCGGCTGCTGTACATCGCGCTGACCCGGGCGACCGGGTTTCTGCACCTGGTCGGGGCGCCGGAGGATCTGCCGTTCGTACCGTCGGGGCCGGCCTTTGAACCGGACGACGTGACGCCGCTCGCGACGCCGGCGGATATCGCGGTATCGGCGGACATCGTGGCGCCCGTGGATATCGTGGCGCCGACGGACATCGTGGCGCCGGCGGTGGGGGAACCCCCTTCCCCACTGCCGCCGGCGCCACCGGTAACGCTCGACCCGGAGGTGCAGGAGCGCATCGACCTGGTCGCTCAGGCTCTGGCCGAGACCCTGCTCTCGAACCTGACCCCGGAACTGTGGCCGATCGCGCTCGACCGCCTGATCGAGCTGATAAGTCCGGACTCCTGAGGGACGCCGCCAGGCGGGATCTGAGCCCCTCCGCAGCTTGAGTCTTTAGTTTCGGAAGCCGCTGCGCAGCCGCTGGGCCAGTGACACCGGCGCGGGTGGCCGGTTGGGCACGGTGGGCCGCGCGGCGGTCGGGCGGGAACGGCCGACCGGGCGGTCGTAGTCGGCGGTGGCGATCGCCTCGATGATCTGGCCGTCACCGAAGTTTTCCGACTCGGGGATCGATGGGACGAACCCAACCAGGATCCCGTTGCGCATGATCTGGGCCTCGAGACCGGCCGTGCCGTCGTTGTCCCAGATCGCCTCGCGACCGTCGGACAGCGTGACGCGGATGCCGTATTGCGTGATGCCGGCCTGCGGCAGCTTCACGTGGGCGAAGACGTTGCGCGCTCGCAGCGTTTCGACGATCCGAACAGCCCGTTCTTCTTCCATGTGAGGAACGTAGTCCGGCGCCCTGAGCAGAGCCTGAAGATCGGCTGTGGTGCTCGTGTGAATGCCCTGTCACGCAGCGAGATCGACGCTGGTCACATCGACGAACGTTACACGTGCGTAATGGGAAAGTCACCGTCTGTCTTTTATCAAGGTCCTGAATTACCGTTCAGTAACCGGAGCGCTCCGGCTTCCTCTCCCCCACGGACCGGAGGCCACCCCATGGGCCGACGCCTATCCCGACTCGGCTGTCTCGCCACTTTTGTGTCGCTGCTGACCCTCACCATCGCCGCCCCCGCCGCCGCGGCCGGCTACGACTCCACCGACTATGTCGCGCTCGGCGACTCCTACTCCTCGGGGGTCGGCGCGCCCGGCCAGAGCGGCCTCTGCCTGCGCAGCTCGCAGGGCTACCCGGGCCGGTGGGCGGCGGCCAACAAGCCCAAGTCGTTCACCAACCTGGCCTGCAGCGGTGCCGAGACCGGCGACGTACGCAACCTGCAGATCCCGTTCCTCAGCAGCTCGGCCGAGCTGATCACGATCACGATCGGCGGCAACGACGCCGGATTCGCCTCGACCGTGATCGGCTGCCAGGTGGGCACCGACGCGGCGTGTGCGGCAAAAGTCGCTTCCGCCCGTACGGACATCGAGAACTCGATTCCCGGCAAGCTCGACGCCACGTACGCGGCAATCAAACGCAAGGCCCCGAACGCCGAGGTCGTCGTGCTCGGCTATCCGCAACTGTTCGACACGTCGTCGGCCTCGTGCGGGATCGCCGGCATGAGCCTGGCCAAGCGGCGCGTGCTCAACGAGGGCGCGCGGCTGCTCAACGACGTGATCGAGGGCCGGGCCGGAGCGGCCGGCTTCACCTACTCGGATGTCGAGGACGAGTTCGCCGGCCACGGCATCTGCGCGTCGAGCCCCTACCTGAACGGGCTGACCGTCATCCCACCGCAGAACTCGTTCCACCCCAACGCCACCGGCTACACCAGGGGTTACCTGCCCGCTTTGAACAGCGCGCTCTGACCCTGAACGGCACCCGTACGAGACCTCCCGGTCGCACTCGCGACCGGGATCGTCTCTGCCATGGCCCAGGTTTTCGCTACTCTGCTGCTGCTCGACGTCGCGCTGGTGATGATCGCGCTGGTCGACTGTCTCCGCGCCGACGAGAGCGCCATCCGCACCGCGCCCTGGGCCGCCTGGATGTTCGCCATCCTGCTGCTGTCGCCGATCGGCGCGATTGCCTGGTTCGTCAAGGGCCGCCCGGTGCCGGCCGTCCCGCTGCGGCCGCGCCCGGTGTTCGTCGCCCCCGACGACAACCCCGAGTTCCTGAAGTCGCTGGCCGACCGCCTCGGTCAGTAACGACCTGACTTCGCCGGCCGACCACCTGGGTCAGTAACGACCTGACTTCGCCGGCCGGCCAGCTCGGTCAGTAGCCGCCGACGTAGTGGTAGCCGGCGTTCAGACTGCCCGGCGCCGGCCGGACCGGGGCGAGCGCGTCGAACGGTTCGACGTCCAGGTCGCGGATCACCTGGAACTTCGCGTCGACCGTGGGCACGTTGACCACGCCCGGCGCGGTGCCCCGTTCCACCCAGTCCATGAGCGGTTGCAGGAACTCCGGGACACCGATCTCCGACGGTGTCGTGGACGCCTCCGGGCCGAACAGGCAGTGGTAGCCCGCCGGGATCATGTAGAGGCGTGCGTACGACTGACTGCCGCCCCGTTTCTGCACGGCGGCGTAGTAGTCCACAGTCGAGAACGGCGGGATCGAGGGATCGGCCCAGCCGTGATAGAGAATGATCTTGCCACCGCGGGCCCGGAACGCCGACAGGTCCGGGTTGTTGGCGTTGTAGATCGCGTCGCCCAGCCGGTTCAGTCGGTCGAAGGTCGCCGTGTCGAACCGTACGTCGCTCAACTGGAAGTCCGGCTGGACGCGGGCGAACCCCAGGTAGCGGAACCAGTCGAGCGCGATCGCGGCGGTCGGCCCGTCCAGCGGTGAGCCCGAGTCGACCACGAAGGCGCCCCGCCACCCGAGCTCGGACCCGTACGGCATTCCGCCGTTGTAGAGCCCGCGCGGACCGCGATAGAAGTCGGTCACGGTCGCGACCTGGGCCGGCGTCAGACAGGCCGGGGTGTCGCGGCCGGCCCGGCAGAGCATCGACGACGGCTGGAAGCCGCAGCGCCGGGGATCCTGGATGACCTCGCCGCACGCCTTGACGACGGCCGCGTGCAGGGCGGGCAGCTTGCCCGAGCCGAGAATCTGCCGGCCCGCGGCGTCAATGTTGCGGGTGACGTTCCACGCGTTGAGCAGAGCCAGCGGCGCCAGATTGTTGGCCGGGGCTCCGGCCAGCAGTCCGTCGAAGTCGCCCGGGAAGCGCTGAGCCAGGTTCAGCGCCTGTCGCCCACCGGTCGAGCAGCCGTCGAAGTAGCGGTGCGCCGGGCCCCGCCCGAAATAGGCTTTCATCACCGCGTCGGCGACGTAGCGCAGGCGATGCTCGGACAGCAGACCGAACTCGAGCCGCGCCCGGTTGTCACCGCCCCACGTGGCCGGCCCGCTCGCGGTGTGGCCGGTGTCATCGGCGGCGACCACCAGGTGGCCGTCGAGCGCCGCGGCGCAACTGAAGCCCACCGGGGGCAGGTCGAGCCCCGGCACCGCGCCGCACAGCCCACCACAGCCGACCTGCACGTACTGGCCGGTCCACCCGCTGACCGGCAGCCGCACGGTGAAATGCGTGGCCGGCCGGATCACCCCTTTGACCTCACACATCGAGGTCGGCTGCCGCAGTTGGACGGTAATCACCGCCGCCGACGTCACCGACGCCTCCGGAAGCCGGGCCGACGCCAGCGACCCACAGCTCACCGCGGGATCGGCGGCCCGGGCGGGAGTGGCCAGGGTTTGAGCCGCCCTTGCAGGAGCAGCCAGGGGCTGAGCCGCCCTTGCAGGAGCAGCCAGGGGTTGAGCCGCCTGGGCGGGAGCAGCCAGACCGAGTATCACCGGAATGGCCATGACGAACACCATCATCGTGTGTCTCCTCATAGGAGAGACGCTAGGAAGCCGACGGCGGCGGCGAATCGGGCCGCGGACGGGTCTTGTCGTCATCCCCCAGACGGAGCCGAGGCAGGGCCGGGCGGGCTACGAAGAACCGGGTGGGTCCATGCGAAGGCGGGCAGGCCAGTCGGATCAGCCGAGCAAGCAGGTCAGCCCGGCAAGCAGGTCAGCCCGGCAAGCACGTCAGCCCGGCAAGCACGTCAGCCGGGCGGGCCAGTCAGGCCGGCCGGGGGCGGGCTGGCACGCCAGGAGGGCCAGCGGGCGGGCGGTCCAGCTGGCCGGCGGACCGGCGGCGTCGCTGATCGCGGTCGAGGGTGGCGGTGGTGGTTCCCGGGGGGCCGTGACGGCACAGCTGTGGTCCGGTGACGTGTCCACGCGGGCCGCGGCGGCGCTGCTCGAGCTCGAGCGGACCGCCTGCTGGGCGCAGGCGCGGACTGTTGTCACCCCGCGGGCGGGGCTGTGCCGGGGCGGACCAGGCCGCACTCGTAGGCCAGCACCGCCGCCTGGACGCGGTCGCGCAGGCCCAGCTTGAACAGGATCGCTGACAGGTGGGTCTTCACGGTGGCGCGGCTGAGCGTGAGCCGCTCGGCGATCTCGTCGTTCGACAGGGCCCGCGCGACCAGCACGAACACCTCGATCTCGCGGTCGCTGAGCGCGTCGAGCGCGGGCGGCGGCGCCCCGCCGGGCAACTCGCCGGCGAAGCGGTCGAGCAGCCGCCGGGTCACCGTGGGCGCCAGCAGCGCCTCGCCGCGGGCCACCACCCGGATCGCCGCGGCCAGGTCGTCGGGGCGGGTGTCCTTGAGCAGGAAACCGCTGGCCCCGGCCCGCAGCGCGGCAAACACCGGCTCGTCGAGGTCGAAGGTGGTCACGATGACCACCCGGGCCGGGTTCCCGGTCGCGGCCAGCTGCCGGGTCGCCTCGATGCCGTCCATCCGGGGCATCCGCACATCCATCAGCACGACGTCGGGACGCAGCGACTCGGCCAACGCCACCGCCTCGACCCCGTCACCCGCCTCGCCCACGACTTCGAGATCCTCCCGGCTGTCGACGATCATCGCGAACCCGGCCCGCACCAGCTCCTGGTCATCGGCGATCAGAACCCGGATCACCGCAACACCCGATCACCGTCGTGGAAAACACCGAACACCACGGCGCCCGACCCCCAACCGGACACGGCTCCGACCACCGCTGCCCCCGGCCACCGACAGGCCACGGCCCCAGCCACCGCAACACCCAAGCGCCGACGGGTCAGGGCTCCGACCACCGCAACACCCGAGCGGTTCACGGCCTCGGTCATCGCCAAAGCCGACCACCGAAGGGCCACGGACCCAGCCACCGCAACACCCAAGCGCCCACGGGTCACGGCCCCAACCACCGCAACACCCGAGCGGTTCACAGCCTCGGTCATCGCCAAAGCCGACCACCGACGGGCCACGGACCAAGCCGCCATCACAACCAACCACCAACGGAACACGGTCCCAGTCACCACCACACCCAACCACCAACAGGTCATGGTGCCGGCCATCGAGACACCCGAACGCCAGCCCGCACGGGCAGATCCGCGACCACCCGGAAGCCGCCGCCGCACCGCCAACACACCACGAACCGCGACACCCGAACGCCGGCCCGCAGCGGGCAGTTCGGTGAGCGCGCGGAAGCGGCCGGCGGACTTCCGAAGGGCGACGGGCCCCGTCATCGCGATGCCCGGCCGTCGGCGGGTATGGGCAGGTCGGCCAGCACGCGGAAGCCGCCGCCGGGCTGTGGGCCCGCGTCCAGCGTGCCGCCCAGCAAGCGGGCGCGCTCGCGCATGCCGACGATGCCGCGGTGGCCGGAAGCGTCGGCGCGGCCGGTCGCCCGGGCCGGGCCGTCGTCGCTGATCTCGACCAGGATCGAGGCCGGCGCCCGGGTGACGCTGACCCGGGCGTGGGTCGAGCGGCTGTGTCGCAACGTGTTGGTCAGCGACTCCTGCACGATCCGGTAGGCCGACAGGTCGACCGCGGCGGGCAGCGGCTCGCCGCCCGGCCGATGGTCGAGCTCGACCCGCAGACCGGTCTCGCGCAGGCCCGCGGTGAGCGAGCCGAGCTGGTCGAGGCCGGGCTGCGGCACGTCGACGCCGGACGCCTCGCCGGCGCTCATCGTCTGCAGCAGCACCCGCAGCTCGGCCAGCGTCGACCGGGCCGCCGTGTCGATCGCCCCGAGCGCCTTGCGGGCCAGATCGGGGCGGGCGTCGAAAATGTCGGCGGCCGCGCCCGCCTGCACCACGATCACCGAGACCGTGTGGGTCAGCACGTCGTGCAGTTCGCGGGCGATGCGGGCCCGTTCCTGGGCCAGGATGCGGCGCTCCGCGTCCTGGCGGCGCAGGCGGCGGACCCGGCCCAGCTCGCCCAGCGCCCAGCCGAGCGCCGGACCGGCGACGGCCAGCATCAGGTTGCGCCAGTCGCCGGTCGCCAGTTTCCACGGCGTGGCCGCGACCAGCAGCCCCAGGATCCACAACGACCGCCGGGGCGGACGGACCAGCGCATATGAGGCGAGCACCGCGGCGACCTGACCCAGCCAGCCGACGTCGGGCGACAGCGCTTCGATCCCCACCCCGGCCACGATCGCGACGGCCATCGCCGTCTCGGGGCGGTGCCGGACCCACGCCACCGCGCCCGCCTGGATGGTGGCCAGCCCGAACGCGGCGACCCAGGCCGGCCCCGACTGCGGCCCACCCGGTGTGATCACCAGCAGCGACGTGAGCAGCAGCCACAGCATGACCGCGCCGATGAGGTCGGCGCGGCGTCGCAAGTGGAGGCCGGTGCGCATGCCCACGATCGTAGGTATCGCGGCGCCCGCGGTCATCGACCCAGGGATTGACATCACGGTCAGTCCTGGGACCGATCAGGAGACCTGTTGCGGCTTAGTTGAAGCAATCAATAAACTCCCCTTCCAGATAGCCACCGATCTATCCCTGGGGGACGCATGAAGCGATCCGCGATCGCGCTGCTGGCGATGGCCCTGACGGTTCCGGCGGCCCAGCCCGCGACCGCCGCCGGGCCGTCCGGCACCTACTCGGGCGGCACCGCGCACTGGGCACCCCTGCCGAGGGCCGGCACGGCCGATGAGACAGCCACCGTTGTGGTCGACCCGTCGCAGGAACGGCAGCGCTACAGCGGCATCGGCTTCTCGATCGACGAGACCAGCGTCTCGAATCTGTGGAAACTCACCCCGGCCGAGCGGGAGAAGGCCGTCAAGCTTCTCGTCGACCCGAAGAACGGTGCCGGGTTCGATCGATTCCGGCTCACCATCGGCAGCCCCGACCTGATCGAGCACCTGCCGTTCTGGTCCTATGACGAATTGCCGGCCGGTGTCACCGAGGACTTCGACCTGAAGTATTTCTCCATCCAGCGCGACATCGACCTGCACATGGTCGAGGCGGTCAAGCTGATTCAGAAGTACAACCCGGACGCGACGTTCTTCGCCTCGGCCTGGAGTGCACCGTCCTGGATGAAGACGAACAACCGGTTCACCGGCGAGGTCGCCCTCAAGCCGGGCAGCACGACCGAGCATTATCAGGTCGGCAAGCTGCGGGACGATGCGATCGACGTGTTCGCCCGGTACTACGTGAAGTACCTGCAGGCGTACGGGAAAAAGGGAATTCGCATCGATGCCCTGACTCTGCTCAACGAGCCGGGGATGGACGTCGTCTATCCGGCGATGGACATCAGTGTGGAGCAGCAGCAGAAACTGGCCGTGGCGATCAAGCGCGAAGTCCGGAGAGCGGGACTGCGGACGCAGCTCTACGTGCACGACTTCAACTTCTGGGATTGGCGCGACCCGAACAGCACGACGACCAAGAACTACTACCGGATCATGAACGATCCGGCCACCCGGAAAGCCGCCGACGGAATCGCGTTCCACCCCTATTGGGGCGATCCGGCGGTGATGCGCGATGCTTACGAGGCGTACGGGAAACCGGTCCACATGACCGAGACCAGCGATCTCAACCCGGCCACCGTGCTCGACTATTTCCGGCTCGACGCCAGCAGTTATGTGCTGTGGGCGCAGACGACCGACCAGACCGGCGGCACTCTGCACTGGACCGATAAACGCGACAACAATGTGGACTGGGAAGAGGTCGGCCGTACCACCAAATGGCCCGACCGGATGGTCAAGGTCAACACCGAGACCCAGACCTTTTCCGTACGCGGTGAGCTCTATGCGCTGGGCCAATTCGCTCGCTATCTGACCCCGTCCGATGTACGCGTCGAATCCAGCGCGGCGTCGCGCGGAGTCGCGAACGTCGTCTACCGCGACGGCGACCGGTTCACCGCCGTGCTCGGCAACTCGGCCGCGAGCCCCCGAAATGTCCAGTTCATCGGGGGCGGGACGGTGACCGTGCCCGCCAACTCGTACGCCACGTACCGGTGGACGGCCGACCTGAACAACCGCCACAACCACGCCCCGGTGCTGCGCGACGTACCCGCGGTGACCGCCGACCAGTACGCGACCACCACGTTCCGTCTGTCGGCCACCGACCGGGACCGCGACCGGCTCGCCTACTACGCCACCGACCTGCCCGCCGGCGTCTCGGTCGACGCGACAACCGGAGTGGTGACGCTCAGCCCGACGACCGCGGGCCCCCAGCGGCTGACCTTCCACGTGACCGACGGCCGGGCCCGCGACACGGTCACGGTCGACGTGAACGTCGTGCCGCACGGCGCACCCCCGGGCGTACGTGTGGAAGCGGAGTCGTACGCCGCGCAGCACGGCTGGACCGAGGGTGGCGCCAACTTCGTCGAGAGCAATGCCGGCGCCAGCGGCGGCCGGAACATCGGCTGGACCGCGGCCGGGAACTGGCTCAGCTACCGCGTCGACATCGCGCAGCCCGGGACCTACGACCTCGAGCTGCGCGTCGCCAACGGCACCGGCGCGGTGGCCACCGACGCCATCACGTTCCGCGACGCGGCGGGCGCGACGCTGGCCACCGTCTCGGTGCCGGACACCGGCGGGTGGGCCGCTTATCAGTCGGTGCACGTGCCGGTGACGCTGCCCGCCGGCGACCAGCTGGTCACGGTCTACTGCGAGACGGGCGGCTTCAACCTCGACTACTTGTCTTTAGTCTGATTTCAGGGTGGCGGGCGGGGCGGTCGGACGGATGTCTTTAGTCTGATTTCAGGGTGGCGGGCGGGGCGGTCGGACGGCTGCAGCTCAGCTGACGTCGGACGGGTGCCGCTGCCACGGTGGCGGCACCCGGACTACTGCCATCCCGGCCGCGGTCGCCGCCCGTACGCCGAAATCGGTGTCCTCGAAGACGACACAACGCTCGGGCGCCACGTCGAGCAGCTCGGCCGCGGCCAGGAAGCACTCCGGATCGGGCTTGCCGTTCACGTAGTCGCCCGCACACACCAGCACGTCGAAACGGTCGAGCAGCCCGAGCGCGGTCAGCGACGCGGTCACCGAATCCCGCGCGCTGCCCGAGACCACAGCAAAAGGCACTTTCCCGTACGCGTCCTGAATGTGCTCGAGCACCTCGGGCACCGCGGTCACCTCGGGCAACAGCTCCTGGAAGTACTTCTCCCGCTGCTCGTTCACCTCGTCGACCGGCATGGCCAGCCCCTGCCGCGCGTTCAGCTCGGCGATCACCGTGGCCGGCGGGCGCCCGCCCCAGGCGTAGAACAGCTCTTCGTCGAACGTCGCGCCCCACGGTTCGAGCGCGCGCAGCCAGGCCCGGTGGTGCACCGGCATCGAGTCGGCGATCGTGCCGTCGCAGTCGAACAGGTACGCGTCGAACTCGCCTTCGGGCAACGGCATTTTCATGATCACCAGACTAGTGGTCCGAATTCGGGGGGCGCCGTTCGTCGGAAGTGTGTATCCGCACACGACGCCGGGAGGCCCCGCATGATCGACAGCCAACTCGCCCGCCGGGCGGTCACCATGGTGTTCCTGCTCAACGGTCTGACGCTGTCCACCTACATCGTGCGGGCGCCGTCGTTCAAGTCGGCCCACGACCTCAGCGACGCCCGGTTCGGGCTCTCCGGGCTGCTGTTCGCCCTGGCCGCGCTGGGTTGCATGCAGGCCGTCGGGCCACTGGCGGCACGGGTCGGCACGCGAGCCGTCCTGCGCACCGCGCTGACCGTGATGCCGATCCTGCTGGTCGGGCTGGCGTTCGCCCCCGGACCGTGGTGGTACATCGGTGGGGCTGCAGTGCTCGGCGGTGTCCACGGTGCCACCGATGCGGCGATGAACGCGAGCGCGGTCGCCGTCGAACGGGAACTCGGACGGCCGATCCTCAACGGGTGCCACGCGGCCTGGAGCGTCAGCGCGGTGATCGCGTCGCTGTCCACGGCCGCCCTGGCGCATTTCGGGGTCACCCTCGCCACGCACCTCACCGTGGCGGGAGCTGTCCTCCTGGTGGCAGGCGTGCTGATCGGACGACAGCTGCCGGACACTGGACGCTTCGCGCAGGAACCGGGCGCCGCGGTTTCGATCCGCTCGGGGTGGAGCCGCCCACTGCTCGTCCTCGGCCTGACCGCCACCGCGCTGATGATCTGCGAGGGGGCGGCGCTCGGCTGGGGCGGAATTTTCCTGTACGAGGCCAGGAGCGCCTCGCTGAGCCTGGCCGCGGTGGCGATCACGGCGTACACCGGTGGTCAGACCCTGGGCCGGCTGGCCGGTGATCGGCTCAGCCACCGCCCCGGACTGTTCCGAGCCGGCGCGCTGACCGCGGCCGCCGGTTTCACGGTGGCCGTCCTGATCCCGCACCCGGGTGTGGCCGTGGCCGGGTTCGCGCTGGCCGGGCTCGGCTCCTCGGTGCTGGTGCCGCTGACCTTCAGCGCCGTCGGCCGGCTGCCGGGCGCCTCCACGGCGACGCTGACCTCGCGGCTGACCACCTTCACCTACAGCGGGATCCTGCTCGGTCCGGCCCTGATCGGC
Source organism: Paractinoplanes bogorensis (assembly GCF_018829635.1). Lineage (GTDB taxonomy): Bacteria > Actinomycetota > Actinomycetes > Mycobacteriales > Micromonosporaceae > Actinoplanes > Actinoplanes bogorensis. The sequence continues at coordinate 170,095 of NZ_JAHKKG010000007.1, read as the reverse complement.
TGGGTCGCCGACCACGCCGGCCTGGCCACCACGATGATCGCGGTGATCCCGTTGATGCTGCTCGTGGCGCTGGTTCCCCGCCCCCGGACGGAACGAGGCGGCCGGCTTTCACCGACCGCCTCTCCGATCTAGTCGAGCAGCGCCGTCACGGTGCCCGCGGCGACCGTGCGGTTGCCCTCACGGACCGCGAAACCGGTGCCGGCCTCGAGCGCGACCGGCTTGCCCAGCGTCACCGTGACCTTGTCGAGCGTGTCGCCCGGCATGACCAGGTCGAGGTCACCCAGGTCGAGGCCGCCGGACACGTCCGTGGTGTGGAAGTAGAACTGCGGCCGGTAGTTCGACTCGAACGGCGTGTGCCGGCCACCCTCCTCCTTCGTGAGCGCGTACATGCGGGCCTCGAACTTCTGGTGCGGGGTCACGCTGCCCGGCAACGCCACCACCTGGCCGCGCTGCACCTGGTCGCGCTTGATGCCGCGCAGCAGGATCGCCGCGTTGTCGCCGGCCTCGGCCGTCTCGAGCGACTTGCCGAACGTCTCGAGCCCGGTCGCCACGGTGGCGACGGTGGGCCCGAGCCCGACCACCTCGACCGCGTCACCGACCCGCAGCGTGCCGCGGTCGATCTTGCCGGTGACCACGGTGCCGCGCCCGCTGATCGTGAGCACGTTCTCGATCGGCATCAGGAACGGCTCACCGAGCTCGCGCGGCGGGATCGGTACGTACTCGTCGACCGCGTCGAGCAGGTCGACCACCGACTGCACCCACTTCGGGTCGCCCTCGAGCGCCTTCAGCGCGCTGACCCGTACGACGGGAACCTCGTCACCGGGGAACCCGTACTCGCTCAGCAGCTCCCGCACCTCGAGCTCGACCAGGTCGAGCAGCTCCGGGTCGTCCACGGCGTCGCTCTTGTTGAGCGCCACCACCAGGTGCGGCACGCCGACCCGCTGGGCGAGCAGCACGTGCTCGCGGGTCTGCGGCATGCTGCCGTCCTGCGCGCTGACCACGAGGATCGCCCCGTCGACCTGAGCCGCGCCCGTGATCATGTTCTTCACGTAGTCGGCGTGGCCCGGCATGTCGACGTGCGCGTAGTGCCGGTTCGGCGTCTCGTACTCGACGTGCGCGATGGTGATGGTGATGCCGCGGGCGGCCTCCTCCGGCGCCTTGTCGATGCCCTCGAACGCGACGTACCGGTTGGAGGCCGGGTCGCGGTCGGCGAGAACCTTCGTGATGGCGGCGGTCAGGGTCGTCTTCCCGTGGTCGACGTGCCCCATCGTGCCGATGTTGAGGTGCGGCTTCGTACGGATGAACTGGCTCTTCGCCATGATTTCTCAGTCCTCACTGGATGTAAGGCAATTCGGGGTTGCGCCACCTGCCTGCCAAGCCGGGAGCGCCAGAACCGCGCATGGAGCGACCACCCTTCCCCGGGGTTCTGCTGCTGGTGGGGAAGGGTCAGATTCGGGTATCGGCGCCGCTGAGCGAAGGCACGCACGCGGGAGCCGCCCCGAGGGGCTGCTGCAGACCGGGTGCGTACATGCTGATCACGGTAGGCCAGAACGCCGAACCCCTCCACCGTATTTCCGCGCCGGCGAACAGGGGTGGCTACCAGGTGAAGGTGGGGCCCTTGGCCTTGCTGGTCAGGGTCTGGCCCTCGCGCTCGTAACTGAACGAGACGACCACGGCGTACGAGTGGCCGCGGGCCGGCTTGGCGGATTCGGGGCCGCAGTTCTGGGTGCCCAGGCGGCCCTCGAAGGACAGGTTGTCGCAGGTTCGGGGGCCGTCGACGGTACGGCCGGTGCTGGTGTCCTGCAGTTCCACCGTGATGCGGCCGCGGCCACCGCCGGGGCCGGTCAGGGAACCCTGGTAGCGGATGTCACGGCCGCTCATCCGGCACGGCTTGGCCACCACGCCCATCTTGGTCTGCCAGTCGACCGCGATGCCGGAGCTGCACTCCCACGGGCCGTACGGCTTGGCCTCGGGCTTGGGGGAACGCGTCGGTGACGGCCGGGTGTGCGTGGCCGCGGGGGCGGCGGAACGCGGCGGCGCCGGGGGCGCGGGCGTGGCCGAGGGGGAGATCGGCCGGGAGTCGGCGGCGAGAGCGCGGCGGCCGGGAGCACCGGCCGGGGTGGTGGCGGCGGCCGTAGCTGCGGCTCGGCCCGGTGCGGCCGCTGCCGAGCTGGGGCGGGTCAAGGTGGTCGATGCAGGGGCGGTGACCACCTGGGGAGCGGCCAGGTCCTGCGGGGTGCTGTCGGAGCGGCCGATGTTCCAGGCCGTGGTGGCGACGGCCGAGGCGACCATCGCGCCGGCGATCAGGGCCATGGTGGCGCCGGGGCGGGCCCAGCGCCAGCTCGGGACGGCGTTGCGGCGCTCGGGGCGGCGCGGTGCGGGGACAAGTGATTCGGGGGGCGGGGGCAGGAGCGGTTCCGACCGTACGGGCTCGATCGCGGGCTGCAGGATCGGCGCCGGACGCGCCTGTTCGAGCAGGGACTCCGTGGACGGTGGCGGCAGAGCCGGGACGTCGGCGAAGCGGCGGGCGGCGTCGGAGAGGTCGGCCACCAGTTCGGCGGCGGTGGGGCGCAGGCGGGGCTTCTGCTCCATGCAGGCCGTGATCACGTCCCAGACCGGGCCGGGGATGCCGGGGCGGCGGATCGGGTTGCCCTCCAGGTGGCGGCGCATCAGGTCGGGGATCGAGTCGCTCATGTACGGCGGGTGTCCGCTGACCAGTTCGTACAGGAGCACGCCGAGCGCGTAGACGTCCGTCGCGGGGCTGGCCGTGGCGCCGTGGAAGGCCTCGGGCGACATGTAGTGCGGGGTGCCGACGACCGCGCTGGGCGTGGTCATGCTCGGGGTGTTGAGGATGCGGGCCACGCCGAAGTCGGTCAGGCGGGTGTCGGGGCGGCCGTCGGCCATCGCCAGCAGGATGTTGTCGGGCTTGAGGTCGCGGTGCACGACGCCGAGGTCGTGCGCCTCGGCCAGCGCGGCGGCGACCTGGGCGGTCAGCCGGGCCGCCTCGCCGGGGCCGACGGTGTGCTCGGTGCGCAGCAGGTCGCGCAGGCTGCCCCCGCTGACCAGGTCCATCACCAGGCCGATGGTCTCGCCCACGCTGAACAGGTCGCGCACCCGGACGACGTTGCGGTGGCGCAGCATCCGCAGGATCGTGCGCTCCTGCACGAACCGGGTGACCAGCTTGGGCTGGCGCAGCAGGCTCTCGTGCAACAGCTTGACCGCCACCGACCGGCCGGTGGACTGGTCGAGCGCCTCCCACACGGTGCCGGTCGCGCCCTGGCCGATCGGGCGCTGGAGCACGTACGAGCTGCCGACGCACCGTCCGCTCAGGTCCATGGTCGACGTGCCGTACGTGTCGGCGCGTGCTCCGACACTGGAACGATCAGCCGTGCGATCCTGAGTCACTCGAAGTCCTTCCGAAGCGGACAGTGCCCCGGAATATTGGCTTTTGTCCGGATCGAAAGGCAAGCCTCAGCGCCCGGTTTCGCACCTTCGGTCGGAGTCGCGGAATCCCCGTTACTTGGCGGTGGCGCCCTCGTTCGAGGGTTGAGTACCGGCCAGCGTTCGGATCGCCCCCAGCAGGGTCGATCGGGTGAACGGCTTCTCGATCAGCATGCTGTTGTCGTCGAGGTGCAGCTGCGGGCCGAGCGACGCCGCCGTGTAACCCGACATGTAGAGCACCGGCAGGTCGGGCCGGTGCGTGCGCAGCGCCGCAGCCAGCTCGGGACCGGTCATCGTCGGCATCACGACGTCGGTGATCAGCAGGTCGGGATGCGCTCCGGCCGCGACCAGGCTGACCGCCTGCAGCACGTCGGTGGCGACCGTGATGGCGTAGCCGGCCGGCTCGATCAGTCGCTGTACGAGCTGGGCCACCTCGGGCTGGTCCTCGACGATCATGACCCGGCCGATCACCGCGGGCGCGCCCTGACGGCCGGCCACCGAGGCGGTCTTCTCCTCGGCGGCGGGCAGGTAGAGGTGGACCGTGGTGCCCATCCGCGGCTCGGACTCGAGCTCGATGTGACCACCGATCCCCTGCACGATGCCGGCCGTGGTGGCCAGGCCCAGACCAGCGGCGGTCGGGCGGGTGGTGAAGAACGGCTCGAGCGCGCGCTGGCGTACCTCGTCGGTCATGCCGACACCCGTGTCGGTGATGACGATGTGCACGAGCCGGCCGGGCGGGACCCCCTCCGGGCCCTTGCCCGCCTCGACGACCTCGTTCATCGCGGCCACCCGCAGCATGCCGCCGTGCAGCATCGCGTCGCGGGCGTTGGCGGCCAGGTTGACGAGCGCCTGCTCGAGCGGGCCGCGTTCGGCCTTCACGGCCCACACATCGGGACCGAAGGCCAGGTCAAGACCGATGTGCTCGCCGAGCGTACGGGAAAACAGGCTCTGTACGTCGGTCAGGAGGTCGGGGATCGGGATGATCTCGGGGCGGTTGCCGTCGCTGCGGCCGAACGCGAGGAGCTGGTGGGTCAGCGAGCGCCCGGTGCCGACCGCCTCGAGGATGTCCTCGGCCAGCCGGTGGTGCTGGCTGTCCGCGTCGCTCGACGAGGAGATCATCTCGGCCGAGCCGCCGACCACGGTCAGCAGGTTGTTGAAGTCGTGCGAGATGCCGCCGATCAGCTGGCCCAGGCTGTCGAGCCGGCGCAGGTGGTCGAGCTGGCGCTTGAGCCCGCGGGCGTCGATGTGGTCGGTGGTGTCGGTGACCATGCAGACCACGCCGGTGAACTCGCCGTGGTCGCCCATCAGCGGCATCATGCTGATCCGGACGCTGCGCTGCGAACCGTCGGCCCGCATGAGCCGCGTGCCGCCGACCGTGGAGCGGCCCTCGCGGCACTCGTTGATGCGGCGGTTCAGCTCCTTCTGGCCCTGGTCGTTGAGGAAGCCGCGCAGCGAGACCCCGACCAGCTGGGACCGGGGCATGCCGAGGACGACACCGATGGGTTCGTTCGCGTACGTGACCACGGCGTCCGGATCCAGCTGCAGAACGCCCTCGGGAATCGTCTCGAGGACCCGGCGGTAACGCTCCTCGCTGGCGCGCAGCCGTTCCAGGGCGCGGGCGCTCGAGCAGGCCAGGGCCAGCTCACCGGCGATGTCGCGGGCCAGCTCGACCTCGGCCGTGGAATAGAAGGATCCGGGCGCCTCGCGGGTCAGCACCAGATAGCCCGCGTACGTGTTGTCGACGATCACCGGGCACAGAACGGCCGAGTGGATCTCGTGTTCCTCCCCGGCCAGGGGCTCGACGCCGTCGCCGGCCAGCACGATGGGCCGGCGGCTGGCCGCGAGCGCCGTCGAGAAGTCGTCGTCGGGGAGCTGGTCGACGTGGTCGAGCACCCGGGCCATCGAACCCGAGCGCTCGTCGTCGATGTGGTGGTACGTGATCGAGTCGTACCGGCCGTCGTCGCGCAGCAACTGGACACCGGCGCCGTCACCGATCATGTCGGCGGCGGCGCGGGCGGCCGTGGACTGCACGGCGGCGGGATCGTGCGAGACCCGGCTGAGCGCCAGGGCGAGATCGGCAAGTGCGTACCGGAGGGGGTAAGCCATGACACCCATGACGACATGATCCGCGTCGGACGGGTCGCGTGGTGCCGGTTCGCCAGGTTTGCAACCATTTACCGGATGATCTTTGGGAGCACTTCCCCGGCGGTGCCGCGCAGGTTGATCGCGCAGGCCTCGTCGAGCGGGGTGGCCTGCGGATTGACCTGGATGACGGTGCCGCCCATCTTGGCCGTCACGTGCGGGATCTCGGCCGCGGGGTAGACCAGTCCCGACGTCCCGACGGTGACCAGCACGTCGGCGTCGGCCGCGGACTCCACCGCCGTCTTGAGCGCGGACATCGGGAGCGCTTCACCGAACCAGACCACCCCCGGCCGTACGGGGAACTCGCAGTGCGCACACGCAGGCGGGTTGCCCGGCAGAGCGCCGTCGGCCGGGCGCCCGCATGCCGAACAGCGCGGGGCGAACAGGCTGCCGTGCAGGTGCACAACATTCTTGGAGCCGGCCCGCTCGTGCAGGTCGTCGACGTTCTGGGTGATCAGCGTGCAGTCGAGGCGGGCCACCGCGTCGTGGCCGGCGTTGGGCGACACCCGCTCGACCAGTTCGCGGCGCCACTCGTACCAGCCCCAGACCAGGGCCGGGTCGCGCTCGAAGGCCTCCGGGGTGGCCAGCTCCTGAGCGTCGTACTGCTCCCACAGCCCGGTCAGGGCGTCGCGGAAGGTGGGTACGCCGCTCTCGGCCGACATGCCGGCGCCGGTGAAGACGACGAGTCGCTGTGCACCGGCGATCAACTCAGCCGCGTGGTCCAGGGGGTCCATCGGACGAGTGTGCCTCAGGCTTCGGTCTCCGCGCCTTCCAGCGTTTGTAGAGCCACTGACCACCCGTGTAGAGGAGGTAGGCCGGCACGGCCAGGATCGTCAGGGCCGCCATGAGGGCCTTCTCGAAGAGAGAGTCGACCACTCGGTCGACCGGATTCATGATCTGCCGCTTGGCCGACTCGACGGGAGCGACGACCAGAAGCACGATGAGCCACAGCCCGCAGGTGACAGCGGTCGCCGCGATGTGGATGAAGAGCGGGATGCCGAGGTATTCCTTCTCGAGGAACGACTCGGGTTCCGGGGGAGGATGCGGCTGCACGACCACACCGTAAAGTACTCTGTCAATCTCTAGTATTGACAATCGTCAATTCTGTGGCGATTGTGTTACGACACCCCGCCGGTGTAAGTGATTCGGGAGTCGAGGGCAGCTCCCCCCGGACCACCAACCATGCGGAGCTAATCCCCCATGAAACGCAGAGTTCTGTTCAGCGCTGTCGCCGGCCTCCTCCTGGCCGGCCTCAGCGTCCTTGTCGCGCCCGCCTCCCCCGCGAGCGCCCACGGCAACGTCACCGGCCCGGCCTCGCGCAACTACGGTTGCTACGAGCGCTGGGGCAGCAAGTTCCAGGACCCGACGATGGCCACCCAGGACCCGATGTGCTGGCAGGCGTGGCAGGCCAACCCGAACGCGATGTGGAACTGGAACGGCCTCTTCCGTGAGGGCGTGGCCGGTAACCACCAGGGCGCCATCCCCGACGGCCAGCTGTGCAGCGCCGGCCACACCGAGGGCGGGCGCTACAACGCCATGGACACGGTCGGGAACTGGACGGCCACCAACGTCGGGAACAGCTTCAACGTCAAGCTGTTCGACGGGGCGCGGCACGGTGCCGACTACATCTGGGTCTACGTGACCAAGCCGGGCTTCAACCCGACGACCACGGCCCTGAAGTGGTCGGACCTCGACCGGGTCTCGCAGATCGGCAACACCCCGGCTGCGCAGTGGACCCAGCGCAGCGACGGAGTCGAGATCGACATCCCGGTGTCGGTGTCCGGTCGTAGCGGGCGGGCCATGGTCTACACGATCTGGCAGGCCAGCCACCTCGACCAGTCCTACTACTTCTGCAGCGACGTGAACTTCGGCGGCACGACTCCGACCACCCCGCCCACGACGCCGCCGACCACTCCCCCGACCACGCCGCCCACGACTCCCCCGACCACGCCGCCGACGACTCCGCCGACCACCACCCCGCCCGCGTCCGGTGCCTGCTCGGCGACCTACGCGCTGACCGGCCAGTGGTCGGGCGGCTACCAGGCCGACGTCAAGGTGACGGCCGGCTCGGCGGCGATCAAGAGCTGGCGGGTGACGCTGGCCTACGGCGGCGCCCAGACGGTGCAGCAGTCGTGGAACTCGACGGTGACCGCGAGCGGCAACTCGCTGGTGGCCACGAACGCCACGTACAACGGTGCGCTGTCCGCGGGCGGGACGACGACATTCGGGTTCATCGGTTCCGGCACGGCGTCGGCTCCGACGGTCACCTGTACGGCGACCACCTGATCCCGTACGGGGAAAACGCTCCTCTGGCGCAGCCCGCGCGAAGCCGTTAAAGTCGGGTGATGGGAGCGCTCCCATCACCCGACGCCCGGCGAAAGGAGCACGGTTCGAACCGGCGGCAAGAAACACAGGGCTGTGGGGGACGGTGTCCTGCCCTCCCCGTCCCCCACATTTAAATCAAGCGAACAGCGCGCTGACCGACTCTCCGTTGTGGATGCGCCGCATGGCCTCGGCCAGCGCGGGCGCCACGGACAGAATGGTCAGCTTGTCGGAACGGTTCGGCACCGGGATCGGCACCGTGTTGGTGCAGACGATCTCCTCTATCTCCTTCTCGTCGGAAAGCCGCTGCACGGCGTTCGACGCGAACAGCCCGTGCGTGCAGGCCACCCGCACACTGCGCACGTTGCGCTCACGCAGCCGGTCGAGCAGCTCGAAGACCGTGCTGCCCTTGGCGATCTCGTCGTCCAGCACGATCACGTCGCGGTCGGCCACCTCACCGATGATCGTGCTGATCACCACCTTGTCGTCGGCGTAGCGCTGCTTGGCGCCGGCCGCCACGTCCACCCCGAGCAGCCGGGCGAACGCGGCCGCTTCCTTGGCATTCCCCAGATCGGGTGACACGACCACGGTGTTGCTGAGGTCGTAGCCCCGGAAGTGGCGGGCCAGCTCCTGCAGCGCGTGCAGATGGTCGACCGGGATGTTGAAGAAGCCGTGCACCTGCGGCGAGTGCAGGGTCATGGCCAGCACCCGGTCGGCGCCGGCGGTGGTCAGCAGGTCGGCCACCAGACGGCCCCCGATCGAGATGCGCGGGGCGTCCTTCTTGTCGCTGCGGGCGTACGCGTAGTGCGGCAGCACGACCGTGATGCGCCCGGCCGAAGCACCCCGGGCGGCGTCGAGCATGAAGAGCAGTTCGACCAGATTTTCCTGTACGGGCGGAACCAGCGGCTGAATCAGGAAGACGTCCCGCTCCCGGCAGTTGGCCTGCAGCTGCACCTCGATGCAGTCGTTGGCGAACCGGGACGTACGGGTCGGCAGCAGGGGCACCCCGAGGTGTTCACAGATCTCGGCGGCGAGGTCAGGATGGGCGGATCCGGAGAAAACGGCGATGTCGCGCACGTACCTCACCCTAAAATGCCATGCCCGGGCGGGGCTTCACGGGGCTGCCAAAAACGCTAGCGTGATCGCCATGAACGGACTGGCTGTGGCGTGCCGCCGCGTGGTGCACATCTACCGCGCCGAGGCGGGCGACGTCGTCGCTCTCGCGGGCGTCGACCTCTCGATCGCGCCGGGTGAGACGCTCGCGCTCGTCGGGCCGTCCGGGTCGGGCAAGTCGACGCTGATCGCGCTGCTCGCCGGGCTGATGCGGCCCTCGGCCGGGCGGATCAACATCGGCACCTACGACATGGGCAAGCTCTCCGACGGCGAGATCTCCCGCCTGCGCGGCACCGAGATCGGCGTGGTGCTGCAGGGGGCGGCCCGAAACCTTCTCCCCTACGCGTCACTGCACCGCAACATCTGGCTGGCGCAGCGCCGTGCGGCTCACACGCGCGGCATACAGCTCGACGACCCCGACCGCATCCTCGACCTGGTCGGGTTGCCCGGCCAGGGCCGCCAGCGCCTGTCCGACCTGACGCCGGGCGGCCGGCAGCGCGCCGCCCTGGCCGTCGGCATCGCCACCGGCCCCGGCCTGCTGCTGGTCGACGAGCCGACCAGCCGGCTCGACACCGCGGGCCGCGACGAGGTGCTGGCCGCGATGGAGACGGTGAACGCCGAACGCCAGACCACGATCGTGGTCGTCACCCACGACAACGAGGTGGGCGCCCGGCTGGGCCGTGCGGTGACGATCCGCGACGGCCGGGTCGGTGCCGAGGGCCGCGACGGGCAGGATTTCGCCGTGGTCGCGGGCGACGGCACGGTCCAGCTCCCGCCCGAGGTGCTCGGCAGCTATCCGCCGGGCACGCTGTTCACGGTCCAGCACATCGACGGCGAGGTCACCCTCGTCCCCGGCGGCACCGAGCAGCTCCCCTGAGGCGACCTCACGATCGGACCCAGACCGCCTCGCCGTCGCCCAGATGCAGCTCGCGGTCGCAGGCGGCCGCGGCCTCGGGGTCATGGGTGGCGAACACGACCGCCGCTCCGCGCGTCGCCTCGGCCCGCAACAGCTCCATGACTCGCTGGCGGTTCGCGGCGTCGAGCTCGCTGGTGATCTCGTCGGCCAGCAGCACGTCGCCCTGCAACGCCAGCCCGCGCGCGATCGCCGTGCGCTGCTGCTGGCCGCCCGAGAGTTCCTCGATGAGCTGGTTCGCCTGCCCCGACAGTCCGAGCGGTTCGAGCGACTCCGCGGTCCGTCGCCGCGCCTCGGCCGCCGTGCCACCGGTCGCGATCACGGCCACCGAGATGTTCTCGGCCGCGGTCAGGATCGCCGCCAGCCCGTTGTCCTGCGGGATCAGCACCACGCCGAGCTTGACCGCCTGATCACGGTCGGTGAGCCGCTCGCCGTCCACCGTCACCTCCCCGCGGGCCGGCGTCAGCAGCCCGGCCATGGCGCTGAGCAGCGTCGTCTTGCCTGCGCCGGACGTGCCGGTCACCGCCAGGATCTCCCCCGGCCGCGCCTCCACCGTCACCCCACGCAGCACCGTGAAGTCACGGTCCCAGGCAAGATCCGCATCGATGACGCTGAGACTTCTCATCGAACCTCCTTGGAAAGGGTCATGGTTTGATCCGGCCCCGCAGATCGCGGCCCGTTGCCAGCGCCACCGCGGCCAGCACCACCAGCACCGCGGCGGTCACTCCGATCAGGACGAGCACCCGCGGCCAGCCCGGCAGGGGCAGGGCGACCGGGTCGAGACCGGCCAGCGGCAGCGCCCACCCGGTCGCCGCCCAGGCGCCGGCCGCGGTGAGCATGCCGACCACGGCCGCGATGCCGACCAGCGCCGGATAGGTCCACAGGGTCGCCCGCGTGGTCACCGGACCGCCCAGGCCCTGGGTGCGCAGCGCCGACAGGTCTTCGACCCGGCGGGCCCGGTCGACCGCCGCCGCCAGCACCAGCGCGAACGCGCCCAGCAGCAGGGCCAGCACCGCCGCCGTCAGGTGGAACCAGAGCGCCAGGGCCGGCCCTTCCTGGTCGAGGCGGCGGTGCACCTGGGACGCCCGGGTGTCGGTCACGACGGTCAGGCCCCGGGCGGTGAGCTGTTCGGCGATGTCGGCCGGCGCCTGGTCGTTGAGCCACACCTCGGGCTGCAACGCCGGGGCGGCGTCGGTCGCGACGCGGTCGGCCAGGTCGAGGTCGAGCAGGGTCGCGTGGCTGCCCACGCGCGGCACGGCGGGCAGTTCCGCCACCGTGGTGACCGGCACGGCCTTGCCGTCGAGGCCGGTGATGTATCCGCTCGGCGCGCTTCCGGCCGAGGCGATCGGCAGCGGGTAGGGGGTGTCGACCGGCTGCACCCAGGCGCCGTCGGGCATTCCGCCCGGGGCGCTCACCTGGATCCGCAGCCCGCCGGGGGCGGCGCTGACCGTGCCGTTGCGGACCATCCGCCAGCGCGCGGCGTCGGAGAGAACCACGTTGTCGCCCGGCGTCCCGCTGCTCATGCTCTCGATCGTCACGTCGCCGGTCACCCCGACCACGCCGCTGTTGACCTGCAACTGGATGCCGTTGACGCGGCAGCCCTGGGCGCACACCGCGGCCCGCTGCAGATAGCTGTGTTCGCCCTCGCGCAGGTCGCCCAGCCCGATGACGGTGTCACCGAGGTCGGTCAGCGACGAGACGGCGACGTTGAGCCGCAGTTCCCGGCCCTTGGTGACGCCGGTGGCGGTCGCCTTGAGGGTGAGATCCTGACCGCCGATCACCATCGGGCCGGCCGATGACGGGCGCAGGTCGCGGGCCACCTCGTCGGCGGACGGACCGCGGCCGGGCCAGGTCGCCACCGCGGCCAGACGGGTGGAGTCGACGGCCAGGCCGAGCGGTTCGAGGCCGGTGCTGTTGCGCAGCCGCGCCGTCGCCATGGCGAACCGCCCGTCCGGGTCGACGCTGCGGACCGCGTGCAGCAGCTGGCCCCGGAACACCGGCTCGACCTCGAGCACCCGGTCGGCGCCGACGCCCAGCCCGGCCTGGACCGTTCGTCCACGGGCGGCCGCGTCGACCGCGCAGGTCGCGTACCCGGCCACCGCGACGGTCGCCACCAGCAGCGCGAACAGCCGCTGGGCGCCGGGGCGCCGGGAGAGCTGGAAGCCGGCCAGCGCGGTGCCGAGCCGACCGGCCTCGAGGGCCCGGGTGGCATAGCGGGTGACCAGCGGCAGCAGGGCCCGCGCGGCGAGCAGGGCCAGGGCCAGGATGACGAAGGCGGGCGCGAACAGGCCGACGCCGGTGAGCGAGCCGTCGGACACGGCCAGCTGCACCGCGCAGATCACGGCCAGCAGCAGGACCAGGGCCTCGGTGACGAGCGCGCGGGGGCCGTTGACCGCCACCGGGTTGCGCCGCAGCAGGGCGGCGACCGGGCTGAGCAGCTGGCGGCGCTGGGCCAGCACGGCTGCGGCCAGGGCGGCCACCGCGGCGTGCGGGGCGTAGCGCAGCGAGGCCCAGCCGGGGTCGACCCCGACGCCGGGGAACCGGGCCGCGGCGACGGCGTTGACCAGCAGTTGCCCGGCCAGACAGCCGGCCACCGCTCCGGCCAGGATCGCCACCAGGTTTTCGCCGATGGCCAGCCACCAGCGGATCCACCAGCGGGAGCCGCGCAGCGCGACCAGGGCGAGTTCGGGCCGGCGGCCCGAGGTGCCGTAGCTGACCGCCAGGAAGATGCTGAAGCAGGCGAGCAGCACCAGCGGGACGGCCAGCGCGGGCACCAGCAGGTGCGCCGCCGCGCGACCGGAGTCGATGCGGGTCAGAAGGTAGGGGATCTCGGTGTCGACCTGCAGGTTGGGGCCGATCTCGGTGGCCTTGCGGGTGAGCGAGAGCAGACCCGAGCGCAGCGCCTCGAGCTTGTCGACGTCGAGCGCCTCGGGCCGGGCGGCGCCGTCGATCGACAGGTCGGTCATGCCGTGGTCGATGGTGGCGAAGGTGACCGGGCCGGTGAAGATCGGCTGAGTCGGTCCGCGGCCGGGGATCGACGTGAAGTAGCCGTGCGTGCCCCAGTAGGGCTCGTTCGGGTCGTTCACCTCGTACACGCCCGCGATGACCAGGCGCTTGGGAATGCCGTTGGGGTCCCAGTACGGGTCGTGCGGGTCGTCGACGAACTGGGCGAAGGTCAGCGTCACGGCGTCGCCCGCGGTCACCCCGGCCCGTTTCGCCGCCGCCGCGCCCACGATCACGTCGTCCTCGCCGACCAGGCAGCGCCCGTCGACGATCCGGACGTGGGCGCACAGGTCCTGCCGGTAGACCATCCGATCGGCGTACGTGCGGTCCTTGGTGAGCCCGACGGTCGGGAACGACGAACCGTAGACGTAGTCGAAGCCGGGCAGCTCGATCAGGGCGGCCCCGATGTTGGCGAAGTCGGGGGCGCCGCTGTCGACGCGGTTGTCCTGGGTGCCCGCGATCACCAGGCCCCGCTCGGCCGGGGTCGACGTCTCGATCTGGCCGGCCGCGATGGCCCGGTCGATCGCGGTCAGATAGGCCGGGGCGGCGACCGCGGAGGCCACCGCCACCAGGGCCAGCAGCGCCAGCGTGACCGACTGGCCGCGCCGGGTCCAGACCATCGCGAGCACGAGCCGGATCATCGGCCGGCCTCCCCGCGCAGCCCGCGGACCAGCGGCAGCGTGGCCAGCCAGCCGACCAGCCCGAGCACCACGAGCGCGGCCGCCCCGGCCAGGGCGAGCGCCGTCCAGCCGAGCGCACCCGGTGGCGGCAGCACGTTCCAGCCGTCGGTGAAGCCGCGCACGCCGACCCGGGCCAGCGGATTCGCGATCGCCGCGGCCACCAGCCCGGCGACCAGTCCGATCAGGATCAGAGCCAGAGTTCCCGCGTACGCCGTGCCGAGCGCCACCCGCAAGGTCAGGCCCTGCAGGCGCAGCGCCCGCAGCTGGTCGAGCCGGGTGCGCCGGTCGACCGTGCCCGCCACCGCGACGGCCGCCGCCGCCAGCAGCAGTCCGACCGCGCCCGCGACCACGGCGAACCGGGCGATCGCGGCCGGTGCCTGGTCGGCGAACTGACCGGACCGGTGGGCGATCGACTCCTCGCCCCCGATGGTCAGCCCGGCCGCCCGCAACGCGTCCACGACGTCGTCGCCGGCGCCCGGCGCGAGCCAGACCTGGAACTCGCCCGGCGCACTGGCGTCGCCGCCGATCAGCAGCGCCGTCTCGAGGTCGAGCAGCAGTCCACTGTGGCCGACCACGGGCAGCACCGAGGCCGTGCCGTCGACACGGACCGGCACCGGCTGCGGCCCGAACGTGTCGAGCGACGGCTCGCCGAACCGCCACGTCTCGGGGGCCGGCCCGGCCAGCACGATCGGCGGCGGCAAGGCGCTCTGCACCGCCCACACCTGGGTGCCGATGTCGGGGATGCCCTGGATGTTGGGGTCGACCGCGATGCGCAGCCCGGCGTTACCGGCCGCGATGTCGAGGGCAGCGCCGACCGTGCCCGACCGCCAGTAGGCGATGTCGCCGAGCTGGGCGGCGCCGAGCAGTTCGGCCGCCGGGCCCTGCTGGGTGACGCCGCTGATGGTGACCGCGCTGCCCCGGGGCCCGGGCGGGACGTTGCCGTTGGGCTCGGGCGGGCTGCTCAGCACCCAGCGCAGAATGCGGCAGCCGGGTGCCTCGGTGCAGCCGGTGACCGGCGCGCTGAGGGTCTGCTCGCCCGCACGCAGCGTGCCCAGGCGCACCGTCACCGGCGCACCGGTGCGCTGATTTTGCAGGTCGAGGCCGAGCGCGGCCGGTTGGCGCACGGTGGCGCGCACCCGCACCTCGATCCGGTTGCCGGTCACCGCGGTCAGCCGCTCGGGGCCGGGGCGGGCGGCGGTCTCGGCCGCGAGCCGCCCGACCGGGCCGTACTCGGGCCGCCAGTCGGCCACCGCGGCCAGCCGTGGGCTGTCCACCGCGAGCACCGGCGGCAACGTGGTGCTGGTGCGGTCGAGCACCACCGCCATCGCCTTGTCGCCGGCCGGGTCGGCGGTGCGCACGGCGTCGAGCAGCACGGCGCGGTTGGCCGCCTGCACGTGCAGCACCCGGTCGGCGCCGAGCTCGGAGCCGGCCCGCTCGACCCGGATCGCCCGGTCGCCCAGCCACAGGCCGAGCGTGGTCGCGAACAGCGCCACCGCCACGACCACCAGCGCGAACAGCCGGTCGCTGCCGGTCTGCCGGGACACCTGCACCGAGGTCAGGCCGAACCGCAGGTGCCCGGTGCGCAGCGCGGCACTGCCGCCGCGGTCGGCGATGCGGCCCAGCAGCCGGGCCAGCAGCAACGCCACCGCCAGCGCGACCAGGGCCGGGGCGGCCAGCGCGAGTCCGCTGTCGGGCGCACTCGACCGGGCCTGATAGACGGCCGCCACCGCGATCGCCAGCAGCAGCAGGTCGACCAGACCGGCCCGCCAGTCGTTGCGACCCGAGGTCACCTGGCGCAGCAGCTCGGCCACTGACCGGCGCAGCACCACGCCCTCGACCACGGCCAGCACGAGCAGGCCGCCGAGCAGCACGGCACCCGCCGCGGCCAGCGAGAACAGCCCGGCCTCCACACGCTGAACGCCGACCGTGACCGGGCCGGCCAGCCACCACGCCAGCAGATAGCCCAGTGGCAGACCGAGCACCGCGCCCGCGGTCAACGGCAGCAGATGCTGGCCCCAGGCCAGGCGCAGCATCGCCCAGCGGGTGCTGCCGCGCAGCTTGAGCAGGGCGGCGTCGCCCCGCCGGTCGCGCCCGGTGTAGCGACCGGCCAGGCCGATGGCGAACCAGGTGAGGATCAGCGTCTGCACGGTGGCGATCACCGCGCCGAGCCGGATCTCGGCCCGGTCGTTGTCGATCGCGGTCAGCAGCGGCCCGCTGGCATAGACCAGCCGCAGGCCCGAGGAGCCGAGCTCGCCCTCGGCGTCGCGCAGCACCCGGCCCAGCCGGTAGCCGCCGTCGCCGCGGAGCAGGGCGTCCGGCACGGTCACGTCGAAGGTGACGGTCGGCTCCCACAGCTGCCGCTCGCGGAACGTATCGATCGGGGTGAACACCGGGTCGAAGCCGCGCTCGGCCTCGAAGAGCGGGTTGCTCCAGTACGGCCCGGCCGGATCGGCGTACGCGTACCGCGCGACCACGGTGAGGCTGACCGGCGCGGCGTTGGGCGAGGCGCGAAGTGTCAGCTTGTCGCCGAGGCCGAGGCCCAACTGCTGCGCCGCGGACACGCTGACCGCCGCCTCACCGGCCGCGGCCGGGCACTTTCCGTCGAGGCGTACGTGGGAACAGAAACCGTCGCGGAACGCGATGCTCATCGGCGGGGTCGCGCCGGCCGTGGTGACCGTGAGCGGCAGCGCCAGCCCGGTGACCGGGTCGGCCTGCGGCAGCGGGAGCAGACCGCCCACCATCGACACGAACTCGTCGACCGAGGACTGCGGATCGCCCTGGGTGTCGGCTATCCGGCGGACCGAGACAGTGCGTTGCTCGGCCGGGGCGGCGGCCACGTCGGCGGCGGCCGCGCGGTTGATGCTCGCGTACGCGAACCAGGGACTCGCCGCCGCGACGGCCGACGCCAGGGTGGTCAGCACGAGCACGGTCAGCACCTGGGCGGTACGTGTTCGCACCGCACCCCAGATGAGCGCGAACATCCACCCTCCCCCGACAGATCACCCGGAGGTTACGCCACCCGGAGGCCGCGCGGGGGACGGCTTCTCAGAGCCAGCCGCGGCGCTTCAGATAGAGGTAGAGCAGCAGCGACACGACGACAATGGTGGCCGAGCTGACCAGGAAACCCCACCACTGGTCGTAGCCGGGATAGGGCACGTTCTGGCCGAAGTAGCCGGTGACCGCGGTCGGCACGGCCACGATGGCGGCCCACGCGGCCAGTTTGCGGGTGGTGTTGTTGAGAACGTTGCTCTGCTCGGAGTTGTCGGCCTCGAGCAGCGAGTCGATCCGGTCGCGCAGGTGCTCGATCTCGTCCACGGTGTGCTGGGCGTGGTCCTCGACGTCGCGGAAGTAGGGGCGCAGCTTGTCGTCGACCAGCGCGAGGTCGGAGCGCATGGACTGGGCGACCAGCTCGGGCATCGGCGACACGGCCCGCCGCAGCGCGGCCAGCAGCTTACGTTCCTTGACCGCCTTCATCCGGACCACCCTGGGCGCGCCACCCTCCTCGAGCAGAGCGTCCTCGACCATGTCCATCCCCGCGTCGAGGCGCTGGGTGACCGCATATTGGCCGTCGACCACCACGTCGAGCAGGCCCCAGAGCAGGAAGCCGACGCCGCCGGCCGAGCACAGGTCGGCGTCGGAGTCCCAGCGGTCGATGAGCCGCTGGGTGTCACTGGGTGACTTGCGTACGGTGATCAGCGCCCGGTTGGTCACGAAGACACTGATCTCGGTCTTGCCGAATCGGGTCTCCGAGTCCTTCGTGGCGAGGTCGACGGCGTAGACGTTGAGGAAGACGTGGTGCGGGTAGCGGTCGAGCTTGGGCCGTTCGTGGTCGGTCATCGCGTCCTCGACCGCGAGCGGGTGCAGGTCGAACTGCTTGGCCACCGAGGCCAGGTCGTCCCCGTCGGGGTCGAACAGGTCGAGCCAGAGCACCGCGCCGGGGTGCTCGTCGAGCTGCCCGGCGATCTCGTCGTAGCCGAAGTCGGTCGCGATGACCTTCCCGTTCTCATAGAGCCGGGTCGCGGTCGGACACGAGGGCGCTGTCACGCACACCACTATGCCTCGCCGTTACGCCGCGGAAACCCGGTGCGGCCTACGATGAGCCGTGAGCTGGCTCGACTCTTTCTACACGGCCAAGTGGCAGGTGACCGCCGACCAGGCGATCTACTGGCGCGAGATCATCGGCAACGCCTTCGGGCTCGGGTCGGCACTGTTCGGCCTGCGCCGCAGCGCCTGGGCCTGGCCGGTCGGCATCGTCGGCAACGTGCTGCTGTTCACCGTGTTCATGGGCCAGGCGGTCGGCAACGACCAGGGCACCCCGCTCTACGGGCAGGCCGCGCGCCAGGTGTTCTTCCTGATCGCCAGCGTCTACGGCTGGTGGATCTGGCAGAGCAACCGGAGGCGTACGAAGGGAACCGCGGTCTCCCCGCGCTGGGCGACCTCGCGGCAGCGCCTCGGCTACGGCCTGGTCGCGCTGGCCGCCGTGGCCGTCTGCTTCTTCGTGTTCCGCCAGGTCGGCGCCGGTTTCCCGGTCCCCTGGTGGTATTACCTGGCCGACTCGTGGATCTTCGTCGGCTCGATGCTGGCCACCTACGCCATGGCCCGCGGCTGGGTCGAGTTCTGGCTCTGCTGGATCGCCGTCGACCTGGTCGGCGTCCCCGAGCTGCTGCACTTCGGCTACTACCCGTCGGCGATCCTCTACGCGGTCTACGCCGGGTTCGTGCTCTGGGGTTTCGTGGTCTGGCTGCGCATTTCCCGTACGCCGTCCGGGCCGCCCGCCCTCGAACAGGCGGCCCTGCCCGCGTAGGAATCAGACCGCCGATGTGCTGAGGCTCAGCGCGGCGGGGCGCCGGCGACGGGCGTCCGGGCGCCGGTGTCGTGCGGGCCGGCGTCGGCGATCTGCTCGCGCAGCAGTTCGTGGCGGAACTGGTAGGCCGAGCCGGCCGCCCGCAGCACCTGCCGCCGGCCGTGGGCGTCGTCGAGGAACCGCATCAGCCGCCAGGGCAACTGGTCCGAGGCGGCCAGATAGGCGCTGCGCACCGCGAACACGCCGTAGCGGGTCGCCGACGCCGCGACCGTCAACCCGGCGGTCAGGCCGTAGGTGGCGAGCGTGCCGGCCGCCACGGCCAGGGCGGTGCCGGCCGGTTGCCCGCCCGCGGCCGTGCGGGCACCGACGGCGGTGCCGAGCGCCACGGCGATGACCGCGGTCATCCGGACGAACACCCGGCGGTCCTGCCGGAAGAGCCGGGTCGGCGAGGCCGCGAGCCGGTTGCGCGGATCGTCGCCGCGGATGCCGAACGCGTACGCCCCGGCGACCCCGCCGGTGACACCGATGACGACGAGCCAGACCATCGGGAACCCGTTGGCCCCGGCGGCGAAGGCGGCCATCGTGCCCAGCAGCGCACCGCCGACGATCTGGGCGGCGGGCGCGCTGATCCGCAGCGACGGCAGGCGGCGCTGCGAGACGTCGGCCGACACCCGCGAACCCAGGCCGGCCACCAGCGCGAACAGCAGCGCGTAGGCGAAACCGGTCAGCAGCCCGGCCACGGTCAGCCCGAGAACCCCGGCCTCGACCGGATCGATCCGGGCCGGGCCGGAGCGGACCTCGTCCCGCAGCAGGAAGAAGAGCACGGTCAGCGCCATGGACAAGCCGGCCGCGGCACCTTTGGCGGGACCGGCCGACACCGCGTGCAGCGCGCCGACGGCCGCACCCACCAGCACCGCGACCACCACCGGGACGACCTTGCGCCGCCGGTGCCCGGCACCGGGCGACGGGCGCAGGGCCAGCCCGAGCAGCACGGCGACCGCCGCGCCCTCGCCGAGCGCCCGCACCGGACCGGCGGTCACGTCGGCCCGGTCGAGGTAGCCGAGGAGGTTGAGCGCGGCGGTCAAGCCGCCGAACAGCAGGGGCGCGCCGAGCCGGACCATCCGAGGGTGGACCGGCCGTCGGCCCCGGGTCACCCAGACGATCCACCACACGGCGAGCCCGGCCGCGAGACCGTCGCCCGGGGCCAGCAGCCAGGGCCGGTCGATGCCCGGGCGGGCGCCGTCGGCCCACACGTCGATCGCGCATACGACGACACCGGCGACGAGCCCGCACAGCAGCGGCCGGGCCGGTCCGCCACCCCGGGTCACCCGGATCCCGGCCCACGTCAGCAGCCCGGCGACCAGGCCGGTGGCGAGCCAGCCGTTCACGTCCTCGTCCCAGCGCACCGTGAACCCGTCGAACGTACCGGCGGCGAACCCCATGACCAGGGCGTCGTCGAGCGGCACGAACAGGGACAGCACCCGTACGGCGATCACGCCCGCCACCGCCGCGACGCCGACCCCGACAGCGGTCAGCAGGTCGCCGCCGCGGGCCGGGGCGCGTGGCTGCAGCGGCCGCCAGGAGAACCCGGCCACCAGCCCGGTCGCGACGGCCAGGTCGTACGAGCCACTCAGCACCCCGGTGATGTAGGCGCCCAGCACGGCCAGCACCGCGGCCGGATAGCTCCCGGTCACCCGGAAGATCGCGGCGTAGCCGAGCAGCGCGGCCAGCGTGATCCGGATCGCGTCGGTCAGCCCGGTCTCGGCGCTGCCGAACACTCCCGTGTTCATGACACCGGCCGACAGCGCGGTCCACCCGATCACGGCGGCCAACGTGCCCACGTGCAGCCAGACCGGCGAGGCCGGGGCCGAGGTGACCCGCAGGTCCCACCAGCGCAGCTCGCCCGGGCCGGCGGTCATCCGGGCCAGGTAGCCGAGCCAGCGGCGCGCGTCCGGGGCGGAGTACTCAGCCGTTTCCTCCGCATAGCGGGCCGGGACGAAGCCCCGCAGCAGGTGCTGGGTGAGAGCCTCCGGGCCGTGCCGGTCGAGCAGTTCGCTCGGCGGTGGGCGGTTCTCGTCGTTGTAGAGGGCGTCGGCCAGCATCACCATCAGCGGGGTCCGCAGCACCTCGGCCAGGTCGAGTCGCCCGGGCAGGCTCGCGACGACCGGATCCCACCGCCCGTCGGCCGGCCCGTTCCGGCGCAGGTGGCCGACGGCCTCGGCCGGGTCCTGGGCGTCGAGCGTGAGCGTGACGCCGCCCCGGAACAGCTCGCCGGTGGCCGGCCGCCCGGCACGGCAGCTGACCAGGACCTGGGCCGGGCCGTCGAGGTTGTTGAGCTGGGCCACGACCCGGTCCGGCCGGTCCTTGTCGAGCACCTCGTCCAGGCCGTCGAGGATGAGGGCGAGCTGGCGGCCGTCGAGCAGCCGCTCGGCCTGCGTCCGCGGCACCGGACCGCCGGCCGGCCGATCGAGGAACTGGTGGTTGACGTGCAGCCAGTCGATGAGCCAGGTTCGCAGATCGCTCAGCGCGGGATCCCACGACGCCAGCGGCACCAGCAGTGGCAGCGGCTGCCCCTCCCGCCAGTCGGTCAGCAGCCGCCGGAAGACGCCGACGAGCAGCTCGGACTTTCCCGACCCGGCGGCACCGAGCACGAGCATCCGGGCCGTGGGGCCGTCCGGCGCCCAGACACGGAGCAGCCGCGCCACCGCGTCCGGCTCGTCCGGGTCGCCGTCGGCCCAGCCGATCGGCAGGCGGCTTTCGCCGCCCACCCGCAGCCACACCGGATCCGAGCGCCACCGCTCGAGGAGCGCCTCGCGCAGCACGACCACCGGCCGGTCCTGCGGGGTCTCGGTCCGCGACGTCGCGCGGCGGCGGCGGGCCGGTTCGCGGTCGAGTGCCTCGACCAGGTCGGCCGCGGTCGGGCGGTCGGCCGGGTCCGGCTCCAGCGCGGCCAGCACGAGGTCGGCCCAGCCGGCGTGGGCCAGGTGCCGGTCGAGGTCGTACGGCGTCTCGGCCCGGCTCATCCGGTCGCGCTCGAACCGCTCCAGCACGAGGTGGCCCGGCGTCTTGGACCACGGGTGCCGCCCGGCCGCGGCGGTGGCGACGAACAGGCCCCAGCTGAACACGTCGTACGCGGGCTGCCGGTCGGGGCGGCGGCTCAGCGGGGCGTCGATCACCTCGGGCGCGTGCCAGTCCTCGGTGCGGCCCGCGGCCTGCCGGGTCAGCCCGGTGCTCATCGTCTGCTCGACCTCGCGGTCGAACCAGCGGGGCGCCCACGAGACGCCGAAGTCGGTGATGACCGGGCCGTCCGCGGTCAGCAGCACGTTGCCCGGCGACAGGTCGCGGTGCACGACCTCGGAGCGGTGCAGGTGGGCCAGCCCGGCGGCGTACCCCCGGGCCAGCTTCAGCCACGCCTCCGCGGTGAGCGGGCCGGCCGCGATCAGGTCGCCCAGCCGGTGGTGCGGGGTCAGCGGCAGGACGAGCCAGGGGTCGCGGGCCTCGTACGGGTCGTCGGGCCGGGGCCGCAGCCCTTCCGACTCGGGGCGCACGAGGTGGTCGGGGCCGCAGTCGAGCAGCGGCATCACGTTCGGGTGGGGCGGGATCGACTGCATGATCCGGGCCTCGCGGACCAGCCGCCGCGCCGCGACCTGACCGCTGCCGAGGGTGCCGTCCGGGCGCGACGTCTTGATCGCCTTGGGGAAGCCGTCGACCGCGTCCGGCGCGTACCAGATGTAGGCCTGCCCGCCGTCGCCGAAGAAGCCGCGCAGCGTGTACCGGCCGTTCGGGCCCAGCCGCCGGAGCCGCGACCGGCCGTCGGCGGCCCGCGGCCACACCCAGTCGTCGGCCGGTTCGTCCGGCTCGCCGATGGGCTCCGGATCCTCGAGCATCCGTCCCCTTTCCCCGCCGCTCGAGCTTGCCGGGCGGGCCGTGACCTCGTCATCCGGTTCCCGGAGGATTGCGTTCCGCGGTGGGCATGAGTAAGTGGGACTCCATGACCGGAAGGGTTCCGGGGCGGGCGCCGGGACGCGCGCAAGCTTGCGCGCCGCCCGTTCCGGCCGGCGCCGACACTCGGGCCCATGTCACCCGCCAGCCCGTCGCCGTTCCCGGTGCGGCGCCGCCCGCCCAATCAGTCACCCGGCCTCGAGCTCGGCCGGTCTCCGCAGGGCGGCGCCATCCACGCCCCGCCGCTGCTGCCGGTGACGGTGATCGGCCCGACCGGTTCGGGCAAGACCACCCGGGTCGCGGCGCCGATCCTGGCCGACTGGCCCGGGCCGGCCGTGGTGCTCAGCGTCAAGACGGATCTGATCGGCGCGGCCTATCCGGCCCGGCAGGAGCGTGGCCCGGTCTGGCTCCTCGACCCCGAGGAGGCGCTGCCCACCGGGGTCGAGGCGGCCCGCTTCGACCTGGCCTCGTGGATCGTCACGCTGGCCGACGCGCAGGACGTGGCGGCTGTCCTGCTGGGCGGGGGCGCCTCGGGCGGGCTGCGGGAGGGGCCGTTCTGGCTCGAGCTGGCGCAGAACTGGACCGCACCGATCCTCTACGCCGGAGCCCGGGCCGGCCTCGACATCGGGCAGATCGTCGACCTGGCCGTGCGCGACCGTTCCCCGCAGGCGGAACGGCTGGTCGTGCAGTCGGGCGACCCGATCGCGATCCGCATGCTGCGCAGCGTGCTCGAACTCGAGGCGCGGGCCCGCACCAGCGTGATGGCCACGGTGGGCCAGGCGCTGCGGGTGTTCAACCGGCCCGGCGTGGTGCGCGCGACCACCGGCTCCGACTTCACCCTCGACCGGATCCTCGACGAGGACGCCACGCTGGCCATGACGTTGCCCGCCTTCCGGATGCGGCAGGTCGCGCCGCTGTTCGCCGCGGTGCTGACCCGGCTCTGGTCGCGGGTGCAGGCCCGGGCGGCGAGCGGCCCGCCGATCCGGCCGCTGCTGCTGCTCGTCGACGAGGCCGCGCAGGTGCCCGGGGTCACCGAGCATCTGCTGGAGTGGGTGACCACCGGACGCGGCCTGGACGTGCAGGTGGTGACGTTCTGGCACGACCTGGCCCAGTTGCAGGCCCGATACGGGCCGGAACGGTCGACCGTGGTCAACAACAGTGGCTCGGTGCTGTTCCTGGGCGCGGGCAGCGATCCGGACGGGCGTGAGTTCCTCGGCCGGTACGCCGGCCCGGGGCTGCCCGAGACACTCGCGGCGACCGGCCATCTGGTGTGCACGGCCGGTCGCTGCGAGCCGCTGCGATTACGGGATACGCCCTAGTCGTCGAGGTCGCGCCCGATGCCCCGGTCGAGGCCGCGGTCGCGCAACAGGTAGTCCTCGAGCTGGAAGCGGCGGAACGCCCAGTAGCCCTTGACCTTGGGAATCAGATCGTTCATGCCGCCGCCGGCCCCGCCCCGGCTGCCGCGGACCTCGCGTTCCGGCGCGAGGTGGTGGGCCACCAGGTTGGTGTACCACTTGGAGTCGTGCTCGGGCGGGGTGCCGATGCTCTCCAGGATCAGGCGGTGGATCTCGTGGGTCGGCCGGCCCTCGCGCACGTTGCGGAGCTCGCGCTTGACGAAGTCCTGCCAGATCTCGCCCGGCCGCCGCTCGACGAAGGCCCGCAGCCGGGCGCTGTTGCGCAGCCGGTTCTTCACCCGCTCGCTGTCCGTGAAGTCGGCCAGCAGCTGGTAGTTCTCGGGCGCGGCGAGCTGGATCCGCAGTGCCGCGTCGTCCAGTTCGGCCTGCTCGGCGGTCGAGCCGGCCGCCCGCGGATCGTGGGTCCAGGGCGGGGTGATCGGTGACTCGCGCCGGATCGGCACCTCGATCCACACCACGAATCTGGTCGACCCGTTCGCGATCACCACGGTGGTGCTCTGGGTCTGGACCGCGGCCATCGGCGAGCCGAGCAGCTCGGAGTGCGGATCGGTGGTCATCGCGGCGGCGATCGGGAACAGCGTGACCGGCTGCGGCAGCCGGTCGGAGCGCAGCTCCAGGGTGTTGTTGTGGGAGAGGTTCTCGACCAGCACCCGGGAGCCCTGCTCGGGTGAGGTGAACCAGATGCGCCCGGCCACCCGGCTCACCGCCGACTGCGGCCCGGGCTCGTGGTCGCCGACCTGCAGCCAGTCGTCCGCGGCGATCTCGGCGGGCCGCACCGCGCCGAACCACAGGTGGCCGCCGCGGGGCACCTTCCGCACCCGGCACTTCAGCTCGTAGAGCTCCACACCGTCCGGCTCCTTGTGCCCGTCGAACGGGCAGTCGGCGGGCAACGGGGAGTCGCCGGGACCGCAGGGAGTGTGGATGTGCGCGTACATAACACCCTGTTTCACCGTGGCAACCTAACCCGCCGGCGACGCCGGAAACCCCCGCCGGAACGGGTCGGCCGGGGCGCCGTTCGGGCACCGCGCAAGCTTTCCCACGTTGATCCACCCGGCGTCCGAATCTGGTGACACATTCGCTTCGCCCGGAAGGACAACCGCCATGACCCATCCGTCCGACGACATCGACCTCAACGCGCTGCGGCAGGACCTGCAGCAGTCCCAGCGGCGCGGCGACGCCACCCCGGGCGACCTGCGCGTCACCCGGGACGGCCGGATCACCCGGGACGGCCGCGACGACATGGCGGCCCGGCTCAGCAAGGAGACCTTCGCCGTGGCCCAGTCGCCCGCGGTCGAGGCCCGGGTCGCGATGATGAAGCTGCCGCCCGGCACCCACCAGCGCACGGTCGGCCGCACGACCGGCTGGATGTACACGTTCTTCAACGAGTTCGGCGACCCGTACTCGTTCTTCAGCTACTACAGCACCCAGCACCAGCAGTACCGCACGATGCTGGTGGCGCCCGATCTGAGCGGGCTGTTCGGTGAGCACCAGGCGCACCTCTACCGGGACGGCACGGTCTGCCTGAGCCCGACCATCGGCATGGCGACCCTGGACGGCTCGTACGCCCGGGCCGTGCTGTGGAGCAACGGTGTCAGCGTGGTGCGCCGCGGCGGCCAGTTCCCCTTCACCTACGACCAGTGAGGCCCGCGATGCACATCCTGGACACTGCCCTCGACGAGATCGAGCGCGAGGTGGCGGCGCACCCGGCCGAGCGCGGCGGCGCCCTGCTCGGCCCGGCCGGCCGGTCGCTGGTGACCCGGTTCCTGGCCGACCCCCAGGGCCGCACCAGCGACGTCTCGTACAACTCGTCCGACCAGCTCGAGCAGCACGTGCGGCGGGTCGAGCGCGAGGAGAACCTGGAGTTCAAGGGGATCCTGCACAGCCATCCGGCGGGCATGGATCATCCGTCCGGCCAGGACCACCGCGCGTACGCGGACAGCCTGCGCCTCAACCCGGCCCGCGGCACCTTCCTGGCCCCGATCGTCACGCACCGGCGGGCCGATCCGCAGAAGCCGCACGAGATCCCGCTCGCCGGGGCCAAGATGTCGGTCTACCGCGCGGTGCCGTCGGTCGACGGCGGGGTCCAGGTGTTCCTGACGCCGACCACCGTCGTGCCGCTGGGCCGGCACGTCCGGGCGGCGGCCGACGCCCTGGGCGGCCGGGTGACCACGGAACCGGTCCCCGGGACGTTCGCCGGGGCGCTGGTGCTGACCGCGACCATCACCCGGCCCGACGGGGAGGAACTGACCGTCCTCGCTCACGAGTCCTATCCGCTGCTGCCGCCGACGGTGCTGCGGACCCCGCCGGACGGCCGGACCGAGGCGGTGGCGCTGGACTGGCGGCCCGGGCAGGAGCTGGCCCCGGCGCTGACCCGGGCGCTCGGCGGGTCCCCGGCGCCCGGCACGGTGCGGGCCGGGCTCGCGGCCCGCACCCGGGGCATGGTCAGCGAGAAGCTGGCCGGCCGCCGGGTGCTCATCGCCGGGGCCGGGAGCGTCGGCAGCGTGCTGGCCGACCTGCTGGTGCGCTCGGGCGTCGAGCGGCTCACCCTGATCGACCCGGACGAGGTCAGCCCCGAGAACCTGTCCCGCTCGGTCTACCGGGTGGCCGACCTCGGCCGGCCCAAGACCGAGGCGCTGGCCGATCACCTGCGGAGCATCCAGCCCGCGGCCGACGTGACCACGGTGTCGTCGACGATCGCCGGCCTCGGTGACGGGCTGGGCGACCTGGTCCGCTCGCACCACCTGGTGATCGGGTGCACCGACGACCCGGCCGCGCAGGCCGCGCTGAACTACTTCGCGGGGGCCACGGCCCGGCCCTCGCTCTATGTCGGGCTCTACGCCGGGGCCAAGGCCGGGGAGCTGGTGTACTCGGTGCCGGGCATCACCACCTGCTACCGCTGCGCGACCGGGATCCGGCACAGCAGCGACGCCGTCCGGCCGGCCGTCGACTACGGCACCGGACGGCTGGCCGGTGAGGTGGCGCTCGGCCCCGACATCGCCCATGTCACCACCGCGGCGGCCAAGATGGCGCTGGCCCTGCTGCACCTGGACGAGGACACCCCGGCCCGCGACTTCCTGTGGCCGGCCCTGATCGCCCGGCACAACGTCGTGCTGCTGAGCAACGTCCGCGAGTTCGACTTCTTCCCCCGGGTCTTCGACGGTATCCCCAACCAGGACGCGTACCAGAGCGTCTGGATGGAGGCCGAGGGCGATCCGGAGTGCGAGGTCTGCGGCGAGCACCGGGCCGAACCGGTCTTCACCCCCGCCCCGGCCGCCGACGACCTGAAGTCGGCCCTGGCCACGAACTGACGGAGAAGCAAGCCGGCCGGACATCCCGGCCGGCTTTTCCATGCTTAGAGCGTTGACAGTTAGAGTTCTAACGGTTAGCTTTCTAAGTATGGATGCACCACGGCTCACCACCTCGCTCGAACTGGTCCGCTGGATCGGCTGGGCTCAGCGCAAGGCGGCCGAGGACTGGGTTCGCGAGCGCGAGCTCAGCTTCGAGCAGAGCTTCGCGCTGGGCTTTCTCGAGCAGAACCCCGGTGCCATCCAGCGCGACATCGCCCAGATGACGCGGACGAGTGCGGCCAGTGTGTCGAGCCTCCTGCAGGGTCTCGAACGACGTGGCCTGGTCGAGCGCCGCCCGGAGCCCGGCAACGAGCGCGTCAAGCGCGTCTACGCGACCCCGGCCGGCATCGAGTTGATCGCCGGCTTCGAGGCCGCCATGGCCGCCGCCGACGAGACGATCCTGGCCCCGCTCGACGACGCCGAGCGCGCCACCCTCCAGCAGCTGCTCCAGAAGATCACCGCCGAGCTGCCGCAACCCACCCGCTAAGACTCCGCACCACCCGCACAACGCGACGGCCCGGCCGCCGCGCACCCCACCCTGCCCGAGCACGAGCACCCGCCGCGGTGCGGCTCAGCCCTGCCCGGATTCGACCGAAGGAGGCTGTCATGAGCGCCACCACCACCGACGCCGTCGGCACCAACCGCTGGTACCTGTCCACCGCCCCGATCCTGCGCGCTCTGGTGCACCTCTGTGTGCCGATGGCCGCGGCGATGATCGTGGGCGCGGTCTACAACGTCATCAACGCCGGCTTCATCGGCTCGCAGCACGACACCGCGCTGCTGGCCGCGATCACCTTCGGCACCCCACTGCTCGGCCTGGTCATGGCGATCGGCGGCGTGTTCGGGGTCGGCGGCGGGGCGCTCATCTCCCGGCTGCTGGGCGGTTCCGAGCACGACGCGGCCAAGGCGGGCGAGATCAAGCACGTCTCGTCGTTCGCGGTCTGGGGTGCGGTGATCACCGGTGTGATCGCCGGGGCGGCCGGCCTGCTCCTGCTGCGCCCGCTGGTCACGCTGCTCGGCGCGGACTCGGCCGCCGTGCCCGCCACCCGCGAGTACGTCGCCGTCATGCTGGCCTTCGTGCCGGTGCTGGCCGCCGGATTCTGCCTCGAGCAGTTGGTGCGGGCCGAGGGCGCGGCCCGGCAGGCGATGATCGGCCTGATCCTGTCGACGGTGGCCAACATCGTGTTCGACGTCGTGTTCATCCTGGTGCTGCACTGGGGCGTCGGCGGCGCGGCCCTGGCCACCGGCCTGGCCAACGCCGTGATGGTCGGGTACTTCGCCTACTGGCTGACCCGCAACAGCGAGCACGTCAGCCTCGCCCCGCGCTGGTTCACCCTGCGGTCCGACGTGGTCCAGCCGGTCTTCGGGGTCGGCGTCGGCGAGCTGCTGCAGTCCGCGTTCATGATCGTCACCGTGCTGGTGCTCAACAACCTGGCTTCCGCGTACGGGGACGGCCCGCTCGCCGCCATGGGTGTCGCGGTCCGTATCGCCCAGGTGCCCGAGTTCCTGATCATGGGCGTCACGCTGGGTGTCCTGCCGTTGTTCGCCTACGCCTACGGCAAGGGCGACCGCGCCCGCCTCAACTCGGCCGTCCGCGCCGCGGCCATCACGGTCGGCACCGTCATGCTGGTCTTCTGCGGCTCGGTGTTCCTCTTCCGCGAGCAGGTGCTGTCCGCCTTCTCGTCCGACCGCGCGGTGCTCACGATCGGCGTCACCATCCTGGTCGCCCAGCTCGTCGCGACGGTCGCCAACGGTTTCGCCGGCCTGATCACGTCGCTGTTCCAGGCGGCCGGGCTGGCCAAGCCGGCGATCATCATGTCGATGGCCCAGGGCGTGCTGTTCATCCCGATCGTGCTGCTGGGCAACCTCTGGTACGGCCTGCCCGGCATCATCTGGGCCCTGACCGTCACCGAGGGCCTGGTGTTCCTGGTCGGCCTGGGCATCTGGTTCGCCTCGCGCAACACCATCAGCCGCGGCCTGGCCGAGGGCTCCCCCGAGCGCGCCGAGGCAGTGCTCGAAGAGGCCGCCGCGTAAGCAACGAGAAGCAGGAAGGGCCGGCGCCTTTGTCGAGGTGCCGGCCCTTTTTCCCGTACGGCCTAAGCCGCCGACGGATTCACGTTCGTCCGGGACTTCACGATCTCGGCGACGTGGGCCACCGCCTCGTCCACGGGCACACCGTTGCGCTGTGAGCCGTCGCGGTAGCGGAACGAGACCGTGCCGCCGTTGACGTCGTCGTCGCCGGCGATCGCCATGAACGGGATCTTCTGCTGCTGCGCCGTGCGGATCTTCTTCTGCATCCGGTCGTCCGAGTGGTCGACCTCGGCCCGCACACCGGCCGCGCGCAGCTTGGCGACGAACTCTTCGAGGTACGAAGCGTGGTCGTCGCGGATCGGGATGCCCACCACCTGCACCGGCGCCAGCCAGGCCGGGAACGCGCCCGCGTAGTGCTCGACGAGCACGCCGAAGAACCGCTCGATCGACCCGAACTTGGCCGAGTGGATCATCACCGGTTCCTGGCGGGTGCCGTCGGCCGCCTGGTACTCGAGGCCGAACCGGGCCGGCTGGTTGAAGTCGTACTGGATGGTCGACATCTGCCAGGTGCGGCCGATCGCGTCACGGGCCTGCACCGAGATCTTCGGGCCGTAGAAGGCCGCGCCACCCGGGTCGGGCACCAGGTCGAGGCCGGACTCGACGGCCACGTCTTCGAGCACCTTGGTCGCGACGGCCCACTGCTCGTCCGTACCGATGAACTTGTCGCTCTTGGGGTCCCGGGTCGACAGCTCCAGGTAGTAGTCGTCGAGGCCGAAGTCGTCGAGCAGCGACCGGACGAAGTTCAGCAGGTGCTTGATCTCGCCCGCGGCCTGCTCGTGGGTCACGTACGAGTGCGAGTCGTCCTGAGTCAGGCCGCGCACCCGCGTGAGGCCGTGCACCACGCCCGACTTCTCATAGCGGTAGACGGTGCCGAACTCGAAGAACCGCAAGGGCAGTTCCCGGTACGACCGTCCGCGCGACCGGAAGATCAGGTTGTGCATCGGGCAGTTCATGGCCTTGAGGTAGTAGTCCGCCCCTTCGAGCTGCATCGGGGGGAACATCGTGTCCTTGTAGTACGGCAGGTGCCCGGAGGTGTGGAACAGCCCCTCCTTGGTGATGTGCGGCGAGCTGACGTACTGGAAACCCTCTTCGATGTGGCGGGCGCGGACGTAGTCCTCCATCTCGCGCTTGATGATGCCGCCCTTGGGGTGGAACACGACCAGGCCCGAGCCGATCTCGTCGGGGAACGAGAACAGGTCGAGCTCGGTGCCCAGCTTGCGGTGGTCGCGGCGCTCGGCCTCGGCCAGCCGGTTCAGGTACGCCTTGAGCTCGTCGCGGGACGGCCACGCGGTGCCGTAGATGCGCTGGAGCTGCGGGTTCTTCTCGGATCCGCGCCAGTAGGCGGCGGCCGAGCGCATCAGCTTGACGGCCGGGATGAGCCGGGTGGTCGGCAGGTGCGGGCCGCGGCACAGGTCGCCCCAGACGCGCTTGCCGTCCTTGTCGAGGTTGTCGTAGTGGGTCAGGTCGCCCGCCCCGACCACGCTCAGCTCTGCGTCGTCGACGTCGCCCTTGATGTCGACCAGTTCCAGCTTGTACGGCTCGTCGGCCAGCTCGACCTTGGCCTCGTCGAGCGACTTGTACTCCCGGCGGCGGAACGTCTGGCCGGCCTTGACGATCTCGAGCATCCGCTTCTCGAGCTTGGTCAGGTCTTCCGGCTGGAACGGCTTGGGCACGTCGAAGTCGTAGTAGAAGCCGTTCTCGATCGGCGGGCCGATGCCGAGCTTGGCCTCGGGGAAGATGTCCTGCACGGCCTGGGCCAGCACGTGCGCGGCCGAGTGGCGCAGCACGTTCAGCCCGTCCGGCTCGTCGATCGCGACCGGGGTGGCCTCGGTGTCGAGCTCGGGACGCCAGTCGAGGTCGCGCAGGCGGCCGGCCGCGTCACGGACGACGACGATCGCCTTGGGGCCCGTCGTCGGGAGGCCGGCTGCGGCCACCGCATCGGCGGCCGTAGTCCCGGCCGGGACGACAAGAGGGTCGGCCACAGCAGAGGTACGGGGTGCGGACACGGTGAACTCCTTCGAACGATGTGGTCGGGAACCTTCACGATGCTAGTCGCCCCGGAATTTCCACGATGAGCGAGCAACCTTTCCGGCCCGGCGCCCCACTGAAAGGGTGAGCCGTCCCCCACCCCCGGAAGGACCGTGTGACCGACCCCGAAGACGCCTTCCAGCGACTCTTCGAAGCGCATCACGCCGACCTGTCCCGCCTCGCGTACCTGCTCACCGGTGAGCCGAACGCGGCCGACGACCTGGCGGCGGACGCCTTCGTGGAGATCTGGCGTCATTGGGAGCGGGTGGCCGCGGCGGACAGCCCGCTCGCGTACGCCCGGGGGATCGTGGCCAACCTCGCCCGTCAGTGGATCAGAAGGCGTACCCGGGAACGGGCCGGCCTGCTCGGTCTGGTGATGCGCCGGCCGGGGGCCGAACCCGATGCGACCGCGGTGCTCGACGTGCGGGCCGCGCTGCGCCGGTTGCCGCCGCGGCGCCGGGAGTGCGTGGTGCTGCGCTACGCCTTCGACGTGCCGGAACGGGAGGTGGCGGCGATCCTGGGCATCTCGGTGGGCGCGGTCAAGAGCCAGGCGTCGCGCGGGGCGGCCCAGCTCAGCAACTATCTACGGGATCTGCCGGTGGCTCATGTCGACTGATGACCACGACCTGCGGGACGTGCTGCACGACGAGGCCGGGCGGCATCACCCCGACCGGGACGCGATGCTCGAACGGATCCATCGCGGCCGTACGCGCCGGTCCGGGCGACCGGTGGCGGCGGCGCTGGCCGTGGCGGCCGTGGTCGCGATCGTGGCCGCGGTGCGCCTGCCCGGCACGACCGGCCCGGTGCCGCCGACCGCCGGGGTGCCGAGGCCGGTGCAGGAATATTCAGCCCCTTCGCCCGTACGGGAAAAGGGGTTGGAAGCTGTTGGAAAGCTCGACCCGCACTCCTTCGCCTCCTGGTCGCAGCAGCAGGTGACGCTCGCGACGCGGGAGCGGATCACCCGGCTGGACGTGACGATCCGGATCGCGCGGGGTGAGGGGGTGGCCGACACCGGCCGATGGACGAGCATCCCGGCCGAGATGGTGACGACGTCGGTCGCGGTCGAGCCGAAGGCGCTGGTCTACCGGTTCACGCTGGATCCGGGCGGGACGCTGGCGCCCGGTTCGTACGTGTTCGCGGCCCAGTTCAATCACACCACTTCGCACCCTCTGGCCGGAGACTCCTTTCGGATCACGGCCGGCGCGACGACGCTACGCGGCGGTTTCACGGGGTGAACTCGAGCAGGCGCCGCCCCCGGTGGCGGCGTTCCAGGTCGTCCAGCGCGGCCAGCCGCTTGTCCACGGCGAGCTGGGCCTGGCCGCCCCGCGCGTCCCGGGCCAGCAGCTCGGCCCGGGTCCGGCGCAGCAGCAGACGGTTGGCCGAGTCGCGGTCCTTGGCGGGCAGGCCGACCGCGGCGCCGACGATCTCGGGGTGCTCGACGATCGCCCGGTCCTGCATGAGCGGATGCTGGGCCCGCCACCACGAGGCCTGGCTCCGCGGCTCCCAGCCGGCCAGGGCGAGCAGGCCGGTCTGGTCGTATTCGGGGCGGGTCGCGTCCGGGATGAACTCCTCCCGGTAGTTGTGCTCGTCCAGCTGCTCGGTGGCCCGGCGGTCGGCCTCGACGACCTGGGCCAGGATCTGCCCGATCTGCTGGGCGTACGAGTCGACCGTGGACTGCGTGGCCGCCACCTGGATCGGCACGGTGATCAGCCCGGACCACAGGTCGATCCGTAAACCGGCCCGCTGCGCCTCGGCGACCAGCCCGTGCAGCAGCCGCCGGTTGTGCTCGACCGCGCCGGCGAACTCCCGGATGATCGCGGCGATGGCGACGCAGTGCCCGTACCCGTTGCCCAGCTGCATCCGCAGATCGACCAGCCGGCGCTGGGCCGCCGTCGAGCTGGGCCCGGCCGGCCACACGTGCGGCAGGTCGCGGGTGTGCCGGCCCAGATCCTCGACCGCGGTGTCCAGCGCGAACGCCAGCCGATCCCAGTGCCGGGCGGCGTCCTGAAGCCGCCCGGTGTCGGCCGCGAGCAGCCCCTGCAGCGTTATCGCCACGTGGTCACGCCCCCGGGGTTCCGGCGCTCTGAATCCGGTCGGCCGCACCCGTGTCGGCGGCGCTGAAATCCCCGGCCGCCGCCCGCAGCTGGTGCCCGTAGTCGCGCACGATCGCGGCCAGCCCGTCGATCGTGATCTCCCAGGCCCAGACGGCGCCGATCAGCCCGCCCTCCGTGGTGGCCGAGCCGTCGACCGCCCCACGCCCCACGTCTTCCCAGCCCCGCATCTCGGCCGCCGTCCGGGCCAGCCGATCGGCGACCCCGTCCACGGCGGCGCCCATGGCGCGTACCGCGGGAACATCGATGCCGGTCATGTCGTCCATCGATCAACCACCGTCCGTGTGGGTAGTGATTCCGCTACCCACACGGCTTCGAGGCGTCCGGCGGTTCACCGTCACCGCGACGACGGTTGCCACCAGCGCGGCCGACACCATCACGATCGCCGGGACCAGGGCGGAATCCTCGCCGCCCAGACCGACCAGCGGCGAGACGACCGCGCCGAGCCCGAACTGGCTGAAGCCGAGCAACGCGCTGCCGGTACCGGCGACCGCACGGACGTGACTCATCGCCAGAGCGGCCGACGGGCCGGCCACGCCGCCGTTGGCGCTGACCGCGAAGAAGATCGGGATCGGCAGCGTCCACGCCGGGGCACCGGTCAGCACCAGGATCAGCAGCGTCACCGTGGCCGTGACCTCGAGGGCGAGCGCGCCCAGCACCACGCGGCGGGGTTCCATCCGGCCGACCAGGCGGCTCGCGATCGCCCCGGCGGCGACCAGCCCGCACGCGTTGACGCCGAAGCTGATCCCGTACGCGACCTCGGACAGTCCCACCACCCGCTGATAGAGGAAGGGCGAGGCCGAGATGTAGGCCATCATCATCGCGAACGAACTGGCGAAGACCACCGTGTAGGCCCAGAAGCTGGGGTTTGTCCGCGCTTTGCTGCGTTTTGTTCGCTCCCTGTGTGTCTCGGGCACCACGAACAGCACGGCCAGCAGCATCGCCGCACACAGGCCGGTGACCGTCCACAGCATGCCGCGCCAGCCGATCGGATCGGCCAGCACGCCACCGACCACCGGGGCCAGCACCGGCGCGACCCCGGCCACGGTCATCATCAGCGTCAGCGCGCGGGCGGCGGCCCGCCCGGTGGCCAGATCGGCGATGACGGCCCGCCCGATCACCACGCCACCCGCGCCGGCGAACCCCTGCACGAGCCGGGCACCGATCAGCACCGGCAGGGTGGGCGCGGTCGCCGCCACGATGCCGGCCACCACGCACACGGCCGAACTGACGATCAGCGGCGTCCGCCGGCCGAACCGGTCCGAGATCGTCCCCATGAACAGCTGCCCGAACGCCAGCCCGGCCAGAAACGTGGTGAGCGTGAGCTGCACGCCGGACGCGCTTGCCCCGAGGTCGCCGGCCATGGCTGGCAGCCCCGGCAGATAGAGATCGGTCGCGATCGGCCCGAACGACACCAGCAGGGCCAGCGCCAGCAGCAAACCCGGCCCGATGGTCACCGCCCGAGTCAACCATCCCGGATAGGGTCGCGGGTATGCCGGTCGCTGTCGCCGCTCCCCACCCGGCCGCCGTCGAGGCCGCCCGCACGGCCGTGGCCGCCGGTGGCAATGCCTTCGACGCGGCGCTGGCCGCCGCGGGAGCGCTCGCGGTCGTCTATCCGCACCAGTGCTCGGCCGGCGGCGATCTGGTGGCGATGGTGCGTTCAGACCATTTTCCCGTACGCGCGGTGCTGTCGATCGGCGCCGCCGCGCTCGCGGTCGACGTGGCCGGTCTCGGCGCGGAAATGCCGTGGAACGGCCCGCAGACCGTCACCGTGCCCGGAGTCGTCGCCGGCTGGGCCGCGGTGCACGGGCTCGGGGCGCGGCTTCCGCTCGACGAGTTGCTCGCGCCCGCGATCCGGCTCGCGGCCGACGGCGTCGAGTTCGCGCCCGGCCTGCGAGCGGCGATCGCCCGGGGCCGCAACCGCATCCAGGCCGACCCCGGGCTCGCCGCCGTCATGCTGCGCCCCACACTGGTCCAGCCCTCGCTGGCGGCAACGCTGACCGCGATCGGAAAGGATTGGCAAAACTTCTACACCGGCGACGTCGGTTCCCGTCTGGTGCTCGGCCTGCGCTCGTTGGGCAGCCCGTTGTCGACCGGCGACTTCGCGGCCCACGTGGCCGAGGTCGGCGAGCCCCTGCGCAAGGTGATCGGCGAGGCCACGTGGCACGCCGCCCCGCCGCCGACGCAGGGCGCCACATTTTTGGAGCTGGTCGGCTCCCCCACGCTGCTGGCCGACAGCCGCCGCGCCCAGACCGAGCGGGACGCGTCGCTGGGCGATCCCCGATCCCGCACCCCGGGCGGCGACACGGTGGCCGTGACCGCCGTCGACAGCGACGGGAACGCCGTCACCCTCATCCAGAGCGTGTTCGAGAGCTTCGGCTCGGGAATCCTCGAGCCGTCGACCGGCATCGTGCTGCACAACCGAGGCGCCTCGTTCCGCCTCGACCCGGCTCATCCCGGCCACATCGCTCCCGGCGCGCGGCCGCCGCACACGCTCTGCCCGACCATGGCCACCACACCCGACGGGGTGATCGCGCTGGGCTGCCAGGGCGGCCGTTCCCAGCCGTGGATCCTGGCCCAGGTCGCCGCCGACGCCCTGACCGCAGCCGACCCCGGCGCGCTGGTGGCCCGCCCACGCTGGATCATCCGCGGTGACGAGCTGGTGCTCGAGCCCGGCGTCCCCACACCCTCCGACACCGACGGCCTCACCGTGTCGACCACCGCCGGCCCCCACGACGGCGCGGGCCACGTGCAGCTGTCCCGCTTGCGATCCGGCACCCTCGACGCCGGTAGCGACCCTCGAGCCGACGGCTCGGCCGCTCTCCTGACGTAGGGCGCCCCGGCGCGAACTCGATCGGGGAAAAACCGCGATGCGTTGAACCCGGCCATCTCCCCGGCCGTGGCCAGACCATGAACCTACGCACTCTCGCCACTCGCGTCATCGCCACCGCTGTTCTCGCCGCCGGAACACTGTTCGCCACGTCGGCGCCGGCGTCCGCGTTCTACAACTGCCACCGCGCGATGTGTCTCACGGTCAAGGGCAAGGGCCTGTACGTCGACACGGTGAAATTCGAGCTCCTCGTACCGGCCTCGGTGACCTATCTCGGCCACGTCGAACTCTGGGGACCGGACTTCCACTACGACACCCGGGACCAGACGTTCAAGAACTGGGACCAGCAGAAGCACGCCACCTTCGAGTGGTCCCCGATGTCGATCGGCACGACCTACGCCAACGGCGACAAGATCTGCACCCGGTTCTGGCGGCTCAACAGCCCCGGCAACGGCGGCTACACCGGCACACCTAAGGTCTGCGCCACCATCCACGACTGAGATCCCGTCACCCGTCAACCCGCCCGGACTTCCGGCCCTCGATCAGGTCGGTCAGCAACGGCTGAAGTTCGGGTGGGAACAGGCCGAGCCGCTCGAAGTCGGACGGCTCGGCCCACACCAGCTCGAAACTGTTGGACGGGCCGTTGATCCGGGCCTCGTCGCCGGACAGCACGGCGGTGCCGGTCACGTCGGCCATCAGGAAGTACACGGCCCGCCGCCGGTTGTGCCGACCGGTCCACAGCAGACGGTCGACCGATGCGCGGAGGGTCGTCTCCTCGGCCAGTTCGCGTACGGCGGCATCCTCGTCCGACTCGCCGGACTCGACCCCGCCACCCGGCAGCACGGCGTAGTGATGCCCGGGGCAGGACACCGCGCCCGGCGCGCACATCACGCACGGGCGCGGCTGCCGCAGGTAGCGCTGGACGAGCAGAACCCGGCCGTCCGCGATGACAACCGCGGCGGCACGGGGACGTTGACGAGCCATGCGAGCAAGGATGCCCGATCAGACGGTGACACCGAGGGCGTCGAAGGTGGTCAGCAGTCGGTCGATGTCGTCGTGGGTGGTGCCGAGGCCGAAGCTGACGCGCAGCAGGCCGCCGGTTCCGCACTCGGCAGCGGTTCCGCTGAGCCGCCGCACCAGGGGGTGGGCACAGAACATTCCCGCCCGTACGCCGATGCCGTGCTCGCGGCCGAGCCGATTCGCGACGGTCACCGGGTCGGGTACGGCGTAGGAGACGATGCCGACTCGGGGGCGCGTGCCGCCGAAGACCGTGACGCCCTCGGGCAGCGCGGCCAGCAGGCTCTGCTCGTGCTCGTCGAGCGCGGCCCGGTCGGCCTGCAGCAGCGCCTCGCACACGGCGGCCAGCGCGACCGCGCCGACCAGGTTGGGGGTGCCGCCCTCGTGCCGGGCCGGGCCGGTGGCCCACACGACGTCGCCGGCCGCGTCGCCCACGGACAGGCTCGCGCCGCCGCCGCGCAGGTAGGGTTCGGCCGCGTCGAGCCAGTCGCGGCGCCCGGCCAGCACACCGGCGCCGAACGGGGCGTAGAGCTTGTGCCCCGAGAACGCCACGTAGTCGAAATCGGCCAGCGAGACCGGCGCGTGCGGCGCGAGCTGGGCCGCATCGATCAAGACCCTTCCCCCGTACGCGTGGGTCAGCGCGGCAATGTCATGGACCGGCCAGATCTCACCCGTCACATTGCTCGCCCCGGTCACGGCGACCAGCACCTGCCCGCGTACGCGGGAAAGGGTCTCTCGAAGGGTCTGGACCGGATCGGCGGTGACCGGCAGACGCACCGGCGACGGCCAGGGCAGCAGGTTGGCGTGGTGCTCGCCGTCGAAGACGATCGTCGTGGTGTCCTCGGGCAGGGCACGGGCCAGCAGGTTCAGGGCGTCGGTGGTGTTGCGCGTGAAGATGACCTCGTCGCCGTCGCGGGCCCCGACGAACTCGGCCACCGTCTCGCGGGCCTGCTCGTAGGCGAGGGTCGAGCGCTGCGACCGCAGGCCGGCACCGCGGTGCACGCTGCCGTAATAGGGCAGCAGGTCCCGTACGGCGTCGGCCGCCGCCCGCACACACGGGGCCGAAGCGGCGTAGTCGAGGTGGGTGAAGTCGAGTTCGGCGCCGACGACATCGAGACGGTCGGACATGGGCCTGCCTCCGGAGGCTCGCGCTTGCCCGCACCCGGACGGGCGCGGACCCGGTCTTCACCCGGGGCACCCCATCGCGAACGGAAGGGTTGCCGGCCAGCAAGCCGGGGCTGTGCGCTGGCACTCATGACCTGGCTCGCACTCTATCAGCCGATATCCCACCGCAGGAGTAGGATTCAGGGATGAGCACCCCGGACTGGGCCGAGTGGCACGCCGAACACGAGCGCACCCTGGCCGACCCCCACGGTTTCCTGGCCGTCACCAGCCTCAACTTCCTCGACGCGACGCCGCGGCGCTTCCCGGACGCACCCGGCGAGTGGGCGACCGGCCCGTCCGGCCCCTTCGTTGTTCTGCAAAGCGGCGAATCCCTGACGCTGGACGGGGTCGAGCTCACCGGCCGGCACGAGTTCGGCGTGCTGCCCGAGCGCGGCGGGGTCTTTCCCGTCTCGGGCGACGCCGTCATCGAGGTGGCTCGGCGTGGGGGCTTCGACGTGGTCCGGCCGCGTCACCCTTCGAATCCGCTGCGGGTGGAGTTTCACGGCACGCCGACCTACGCATTTTCGGGTAAGTGGCAGCTGAACGGGCGATTTGTGGCTTATGAGACGCCGCGCGACGTCACCGTAGGAGCGGCCGTCGAGGGTCTGGAACACGTCTACTCGTCGCCGGGCGTGGTCGAGTTCGAGGCGCTGGGCACGCCATTGTCGCTGACCGTCTTCAACGGGCGTACGGCCGGCTCGTTCTTCGCCCTCTTCACCGATGAGACGTCGGGCGTGACGACCTACGCGGCCAACCGCTCGCTGGCCATCGACCCGCCCGCGGCCAACGGCACGGTGACGCTCGACTTCAACCGGGCCACGAACCTGCCGTGCGCGTACACCGACTTCGCCACGTGCCCGCTGCCGCCCGCCGGGAACCGCTTGCCGGTCGCGGTCGAGGCCGGCGAGAAGATCCCGTACGAGCGGGTGGCCTGACATGCTCGACGCGCTGGTGATCGGCGGCGGGGCGATGGGTTCGGCCGCCGCGTGGGCGCTGGCCGGCCGCGGCGCCGACGTGGTGCTGCTGGAACGTTTCGAGCCCGGCCACACCCGCGGCGCCTCACACGGGGCGTCCCGCATCTTCCGGCTCGCGTACGCCGAACCCGACTACATCCGCCTGGCCCGCCGCGCGCTGGAGCTGTGGCGGGAACTCGACCCCGCACTGCTCGAGCTGACCGGCGGTGTCGACCACGGCGCGGTCGGGCTCATCCCCGACGCGTTGGCCGCGGCCGGCGTCCCCGGCGAGTGGCTGCCGCCCGGCGAGGCGGCCGAGCGGTGGCCCGGCCTGCGGTTCGACGGCCCGGTCTTCTTCCACCCGTCGAGCGGCCGGATACACGCCGATCACGCGGTAGCGGCCCTTCAGGCGGGCGCCCGGGCGCGGGGCGCGGTGGTGCGGCACGAGACGCGGGTGCTCTCGGTGACTCCGCGCGGCGACGATCACGTCGAGGTGGTCACCGAGTCGGAGACACTGCACGCCCGGCGCGTGGTGGTGGCGGCCGGCGCGTGGACCTCGAAGCTGCTGCCCGGCCTCCTCGACCTGCGGGTCACCCAGGAGCAGCCGGCCCACTTCGCCCCGCTGGCCTCGTCGTTTCCGAGCTTCATCCACCACCGGGGCGACCGGAGCGTCTACGGCCTGGCCACGCCCGGCGAGGGCATCAAGGTCGGCTTCCACGGCACCGGCCCGGTGGTCGACCCCGACAGCCGCTCGTTCCAGCCCGAGCCGACCGGCATGGCCGAGCTCCGCGACTACGTCCGGGAGTGGATCCCCGGCGCCGACCCCGACGACGCAACCTGGATCAGCTGCACCTATACCAGCACGCCAACCTCGGACTTCATCGTCGACCGGGTGGGGCCGCTGGTCGTGCTGGCCGGTTTCTCGGGCCACGGCTTCAAGTTCACCCCGGCGATCGGCGAGCTGGCCGCCGACCTGGTCGGTCCGCCGCGGTTCCGCATCCCTCAGCGCCAGGTGTATTCGGGTTCGTAGCCGAGCAGGCGCCGGGCCTTGTCGATCGAGAGCAGCGTCTCGTGTTCGCCGAGGTCCTTCTTGAGCGGCAGATCCGGGAACACCTCGGCGGCCAGGGAGGCACTCGACCGGCTCATCACGGTGTCGGCGTTGGCGATGACAAAGACTTCAAGACCGGTTTCCCCGTACGCGAGTGAGCGCCGGACGGCCTGCGCCCCGTCCCGGGCGTCGATGTAACCCCAGGCGTTCCAGCTGCGCATGTGCGGGTCCTCGTCGTACCCCGCGAAGGCGCGATAGTCGTCGGGTTCCATCACGTTGGAGAAACGCAGCCCGATCATCGTCAGCGTCGGATCCCACCGGCAGAACTGGGCCGCCATCTGCTCCTCGAGGTGCTTGGCGAGCGAGTACGACGAGTTGGGCCGGGCCGGATATTCCTCGTCGGCCGGCAGGTAGGGCGGCGGCGTCTCCTCGAACGGCAGACCCAGCACGGTCTCGCTGGACGCCCACACGATCTTCTTGATGCCCGCCGTCCGCGCCGCGGCGAAGACGTTGTAGGTGACCGTGATGTTGTTGTGGAAGGTAGCCGCGTTCGGCAGCAGCCCCGGCGCCGGAATGGCCGCCAGATGCACAACCGCGTCGACCTTGTCGTAGCGGTCGTCAACCCCGGTCAGCGCTCCCACGGCCTGGCCGAAGTCCGACAAATCAGTCTTGGTCCACCGCGCCCTGGGGTCCGCGCCGCCCGCCTGATCCAGGTTGACGACGTCGTTGCCGTGGTCGAGCAGGTCTTTGACAACGGCGCGGCCGAGTTTGCCGCTGCCTCCGGTCACCGCGATACGAGCCATGACCAAGTTCTACTCCGTCGAATTGTCAGGCGAATCACGGGCCGCAGCCTGTGGATAAGTTAGTTCGCCCCTTTTGCGCCGCGTACTTTCTAGGCCAGCCCCCTGGGTGCGGTGGGGTGGGCTAGTTGGGCTCTCAGGGCTGCGGCGATCTCGCCCGCGGCGGCGAGCTGCTCCGGTGTGAGCGCGTCGACGAAGATTTCGCGGATGTCTCGCAGGTGGGGGCGCGTCGCCTCCTGGAAGGCGGCCTGCCCGGCCGGCGCCAGCACCACCTCGGCTCCCCGGTTGTCGGTGGTGCAGTTCTCGCGCCGGATCAGGTCGCG
The DNA here is from genome assembly GCF_018829635.1 of Paractinoplanes bogorensis. Taxonomy (GTDB): domain Bacteria; phylum Actinomycetota; class Actinomycetes; order Mycobacteriales; family Micromonosporaceae; genus Actinoplanes; species Actinoplanes bogorensis. The sequence goes on along the minus strand of NZ_JAHKKG010000007.1, from coordinate 128,608 downwards.
TTTCTCCATGCGGCCCAGGTGATGCGAGACCCGGCTGCGTTCCCAGCCGATCGTCTCGGCCAAGGTTGACGACCGCATGCGGCCGCCGGGTGCCTCGCTCAGCGCCAGCAGCACGGCGTAGTCGCCGGGGGACAGCCCGGACGAGCGCTGCAACCGGGCCGCCAGCGAGGCGCGCACCAGGTCGCCGGTCTCCAGGTAGTCGCGCCAGATTCGCAGCTCGTCCCGAGTGGGGAACCTCCGTGTGCTCACCGCAACATCCTCCTGTAATTGACGTGTCAATCGTAGCGGGCATAATTGACACGTCAATCAGATTGAAGGGTTCATGATGACGGAACTCACCTTCGGCCTCGACACGTTCGGCGACGTGCCGGAGGACGACCAGGGCAACCTTCTCTCCTACGGCGCGGCCATCCGCCAGGTGGTCGACGAGGCCGTGCTCGCCGATGAGCTGGGCGTCGACGTGATCGCGCTGGGCGAGCACCACCGTCCGGAATACGCGATCTCCTCCCCCGAGACCGTGCTCGCGGGCATCGCCGGTAAGACCCGGAACATCCGCCTGGCCTCGGGCGTGACGGTCTTGAGTTCGGATGATCCCGTACGCGTGTTCCAGCGCTTCGCCACCGTCGACGCGCTGTCGAACGGGCGGGCCGAGGTGATCCTGGGCCGTGGCTCGTTCACCGAGTCGTTCCCGCTGTTCGGCTACGACCTCGCCGACTACGACAAGCTCTTCGAGGAGAAGATCGAGCTGTTCGTCAAGCTCCTCGACGAGAAGCCGGTGACCTGGAGCGGCACCACCCGGGCGGCGCTGGAGAACGCCGACGTGTTCCCCAAGACCGACTCCGGCCGCCTCACCACCTGGGTCGGCGTGGGCGGCTCCCCGCAGTCGGTGGTGCGCACCGCGCGGTACGGTCTGCCCCTGATGCTCGCGATCATCGGCGGGGCGCCCGACCGCTTCGCGCCGTACGTCGATCTCTATCGCCGTGCCGCCGAGCAACTGGGCACCGTGGCGCACCCGGTCGGCATGCACTCGCCGGGCTTCATCGCGGACACCGACGAGGAGGCCAAGGAGTTGTTCTACGCGCCCTACAAGGTGATGCGCGACCGGATCGGCGCGCTGCGGGGGTGGCCGCCGCTGCGCAAACAGGAGTTCGAGCACGAGGTCGAGCACGGCTCGCTCTACATCGGCTCGCCCGAGACGGTGGCCCGCAAGATGGCCCGTGCGATCGAGGCGCTGGGCGTCGGCCGGTTCGACATGATCTACACCTTCGGGTCGATGCCGGCCAGTGCCCGGATGCGTGCGGTCGAGCTGTTCGGCACCAAGGTCCTGCCGATGACGCGTGAGCTGCTGGCAGAGACGGCGTGACGAAAGGCGGAGAACGCATGACCACGCTCGGGATCCTCGGCGCGGGCAAGGTGGGGACGGTGCTGGCCCGGCTGGCGGTCGCGGCCGGCTATCGAGTGTTGATCTCGGGCTCGGGCGACCCGGCCAAGATCAGCCTGATCACCAGCGTGCTCGCGCCGGGGGCCGAGCCCACCACCAGCGCCGACGCGGCCGAGCGGGCCGACATCGTGGTGCTCGCCCTCCCGCTGGGCAAGCACCAGACCCTGCCGGTGGCGGCGCTGAGCGGCAAGCTCGTGGTCGACGCCATGAACTACTGGTGGGAGGTCGACGGCATCCGCGACGACCTGACCGACCCGCGCACCTCGTCGAGCGAGATCGTGCAGGCCTTCCTGCCCGGGTCACGGGTGGTCAAGGCGTTCAACCACATGGGCTACCACGACCTCGAGGAGGGCGCGCGGCCCGCCGGCACGCCCGGGCGCAAGGCGATCGCGCTGGCCGGGGACGATCCGGACGCCGTGGACACGGTGGCGAGACTCGTGGACGACCTCGGCTTCGATCCGGTGCGGGCCGGGGCGCTGGCTGAGGGCGTACGGCTGGAACCCGGGTCTGAGGCTTTTGGGGCCAATGAGGCGGCGAGTGAACTGGGGGCGATGCTCGACCGGTTCCCCGCCTCGGAGCGCGGCCGTGTGGTATCGGAAGCTCGTGGTGGGGGACACGCCGGATAGGACCTCCCAGAGGGCACAACGCGCGCAGAATGAGCCGGTGAGCCAAGAGGTGCCCGAAACGGCGACTCCCCATGTCCACCACGCCAACCACCCGCTGAAGGCGGCCGTGGTGCTGGGAGCGCTCGGTGTCGTCTACGGCGACATCGGCACGAGCCCGATCTACACCCTGCAGACGATCTTCAACCCGGCCGACCCGCATCCGGTGCCGATCAGCGACGGCAACATCCTCGGCGTGGTGTCGACGATCTTCTGGTCCGTGATGATCATCGTGACGCTCACCTACATCACGCTGGTGATGCGGGTGAACAACGACGGCGAGGGCGGCATCATGGCCCTCATCACGCTGCTGCGCCGCTGGGGCTCGTCCAACCGGCGGCGCGGGGCGGTGATCCTGGCCGCGCTGGGCATCTTCGGCGCCTCGCTGTTCTTCGGCGACAGCATGATCACCCCGGCCATCTCGGTGCTCTCGGCGATCGAGGGGCTGGAGACCGTACGGCCCGGCTTCGAGAGCTGGGTCGTCCCGATCACGGCCGTGATCATCGTGGTGCTGTTCTCGTTCCAGCGGCACGGCACGGCGACGGTCGGCCGCTTCTTCGGGCCGATCATGGTCACCTGGTTCACGGTGCTCGGTGTGGCCGGCATCGGCGGCATCGTCCACGAGCCCCGCATTCTCGAGGCGCTGTCCCCGACGTTCGCGATCGGGTTCCTGGCCGGCAACTTCCACATCGCGTTCTTCGCGCTGGCCGCCATCGTGCTGGCGGTCACCGGCGCCGAGGCGATCTATGCGGACATGGGCCACTTCGGGCGCCGGGCGATCGTGATCGGCTGGCTCGGCCTGGTGCTGCCCGCGTCCACGCTGAACTATCTGGGCCAGGGCGCCCTCCTGCTCGGCGACAACAGCAAGCTGTCCAGCCCGTTCTTCCTGCTCGTGCCCGACTGGGCCCGGCTGCCGCTGGTCATCCTGGCCACCGCGGCCACCGTGATCGCGGCCCAGGCGGTCATCACCGGCGCCTACTCGGTGGCGTCGCAGGCCGGCCAGCTCGGCTATCTGCCCCGCCTGCGCATCGCGCACACCTCGGAGTCGACGATCGGCCAGATCTACGTCCCGTGGATCAACTGGCTGCTGATGATCGCGGTGCTCGTGCTGGTGTTCGCGTTCCGCAGCTCGGCCGCGCTGGCCTACGCGTACGGGATGGCCGTGGTCGGCACGATCACCATCACCACGCTGCTGTTCCTGTATTTCGCCCGGGTCCGCTGGCACTCGCCGAAATGGCTGGTCATCGGCGGTGGCGGCCTGCTGCTGGCGATCGACCTGTTGTTCGTCAGCGCCAACCTGACCAAGCTCGTGCACGGCGCCTGGCTGCCGCTGCTGATCGGTGTCATCGCCTTCACGGTGATGACCACGTGGCAGCGCGGCCGCCAGATCGTCACCGCCGAGCGCGACAAGGCCGAGGGTTCACTGCGTGAGTTCGTCGACGAGCTGCAGACCCAGAAGCCCCCTCTGACCCGGGTGCCCGGCACGGCGATCTTCCTGAACCGGGGCAAACAGACCGCCCCGCTCGCCCTGCGGGCCAACGTCGAGCACAACCACGTCCGCCACGACCACGTGATCATCCTGTCGATCGAGACCCTGCCGGTCCCCCGCCTGGCCGACGACCAGCGCATCATGATCGACGACCTGGGTTACGCGGGCGACGGCATCACCCACGTGGCCGCCCGCTACGGCTATATGGAGACGCCCGACGTCCCCCACCTGCTACGCATGCTCAAGGCCGAGCAGACCGAGGGCGCGATCTCGGTCGAAGAGGCGTCCTACTTCCTGTCCAAGATCGAACTGGCCCGCGGCGACTCGCACACCATGGCCCCGTGGCGGAAGCGCCTGTTCATCGCCACGTCCTACATCACCGCCGACGCGGCCGAATACTTCAGTCTGCCCCGCGACCGCACGGTGATCATGGGCTCCCGCATCGACGTCTGAGCGATCAGGCGGCTTCCGCTTCCAGGCGCGGGGCGAAGAAGCGCAGGGTGGCCTCGGTCTTGGTCACCTGCGGTTCGTCGTCGGGCATGATCCCGTACGCCCGCAGCGCGCTCGACGTCTCGTCGGCCACCTCGAAGACCCGGGACGACGAGCAGCGGGTGGACAGTTCGGCGATCACCGAGCCGTCGGGGAAGCGCCACCGTTCGGCGACCAGCGGATGGTCGAGTGCGGCCAGGGTCAGCCGGCACCGCCGCACCTCGACCGGGCCGAACACCTGCAGAGCGGTCAAGGGCGTTTTCCCGTACGCCGTGAGCAGGCGCCTCTGCTGCGCGGACAGAAGCCGGGTCAACGATTTGCCGGACGCCACCGTGCGATCCACCTCGCTGCGGCCGAGGGTTCGCTTGAGCGCGCCCGAGCAGGCGTAGTTGTCGGGCAGCGCGTCGATCTCGACCGCGAAGTCGTCGTCGCGGCGCAGCCACCCCGGCGTCTTGGGCAGCACCGGGCGGCGGAGCTTGACGACGGCGTCGCCGGGCCGGCCCTTGGTGCTGCGGACCCGGACGATCAGACCGCGCTTGCGCAAGGCCAGGCCGGGGGTGTCGAGGAAGTAGACCGTACGGGAAACGCCGTTTCGGAGATCCGCACCGAGCGTGGCCAGGTCGGCCGGAGAGACGGCCACCTTGAGCTCGACCTTCGGCACCTTTCCGATCTCGGGTGGCTGCCAGAAACACGTGGTCATGACCGCTTCAGTCACTGCTGTCCTCTACCCCGGTTCCCCTACGCTCGTTAACTTGCCGTTTACCTTAGTGGCGCGTTCGATTTACCTCAAAGCCGCAAGTCAGCCATGCTACCGGCGGGGTACCCGAACATCACCTGCCCTAACGTGTGATCTGAAGCCCCCCAACGGCAGCCTGCGGCTGTCCATGAGGGGAATGGCGCAGATCACGTGCCCTGGACGGGGAAGAGCCACTCCAGCGCGGCGAGGCCGTTCCGCACATATCGGTCGACGCCGTACGCCAGGTCTTCCAGCACACTGCATCGGGCGTAGAAGAGGGCCCGCTCGGCGATGTCGTCGCGGGGGCGGATCGCGGCCGGGCCGAGATCGCGCAGGAGCAGGGCAAAGTCGTAGGCCGGATCGGCGAACGCGGCGTCGCTCCAGTCGAGGATCCCGGTCACGGCGCCGGAATCGTCGACCAGGACGTGCTCGGCGCCCAGATCGTTGTGCGAGAACACCAGCTCGTAGCCGCCGGCCGGTGGAGGGGCGGCCAGGAACGCCTCGATCCGGCCGTGGAAAACGGCCGGAATGATGGCGGCAACCTCGGCGTAGAACTCGGCCGCCTCGCTCAGCCACTCGCCGCCCGGCAGGTCGTCCTCCTCGACCAGGCCCTCGAAGAGCGAGACGGGCGCCGCGTGCAACACCTCGAGCAGCCGGTTCAACGGCGCGGCGCAACCCGACCGCTGCGGCCACGGGAGATCGAGCAGGGAGGTGCCGGGCAGTTTCCGGTACGCCAGACATCCGCGCGCCGCATCCGCGAAGATCGGCGTCGGCACCGGCACCGGCGACAACCCGGCGACCACGGTGAGCAACCGGGCCTCGCGGTCCGACCCGGCCGCTTTACTGAACCGGACGATCAGCTCACCGTCGACCTCGTATGCGATGTTGTCGAGGCCCTCGCCCAGCCGGGCGATCGTCCGCGCCGGATAGCCGGCCGCACGCGCCACGCTGGCGACCTCGACCACATCACGACTCTCCGGAATCCCCGACACGGTCACCACTCAGCCGAAGGCAAAATGGTCCGTGGCACCACGAATGTGCCAGCGGCTGGTCGCGGTCGGGTAGGCGCGAGTCGTGTACGGCGTGGCGGTGCCGTCGAAGATTTCCACCATCGAGCCGTCGACCAGCACTCGGGGTGGCTGGAGTGCGGACGCCGGCACCTCGAACTCCGCCACCAGGGTGTCGTCCAGCCACAACTCGGCCGGGCCGGGGCCGAGCAACGCCTCGAAACAAAGACCGGGTGCCGACAAGCCGTCCGTACGAGGGCCGCGTAAGCCGTCCAGTTCGCGCGCCGGGCGGGAGATCAGGACGTCGCCGGCCAGGGTCAGTTCGCGGGCGTAGGTGAGGCAGCCGGCCCAGCCGTGCTCGGCCGGGTCACGGCCGAGCTCCCACGACCAGGCCCACATCAGCACCCGGTCGTCCATCGCCAGCACCTGCGGCGCGTAGAAGGCCGGCCCCCGGTCGACCAGCCCGCCGGTCACCGGCCGGAACCGCGGGCCGGGCCAGGTCAGGTCGCCGACCAGGTAGCGCACGCCGGTCAGCTCGCCGTCGTTCCAGAGCGACACCAGCAGCACCCACCGGTCGCCGAAGCGGATCAGGTTGGGGCACTCCCAGATCTCGGCCGGGGCCAGCGGATGAGCGTCGAGCAGCGTGCCGAGCGGCTCCCACGACGTGAGGTCGTCACATCCGTACAGGAGGAGGTCTCGTCCGCCCTGGATCGCGTAGCGGTGCCCGTCGACCGTGAAGACGAACGGGTCCCGTACGCGATCGAGCGGCGGAACGACCGGCGTCGAGCTCTGCTCCCAGCGCCCCGAAGAACCTCGCGCCAGCAACACCGCAGCTCGGTGGGACTCGTCGGCGACCGCGCTGTAGACGGCCGTCGGCACTCCCCCGTCGTCGACGACACAACCGGTCCAGCACCCGTACGCATCCAGTTCGCCCGCCCGCGGCACCAGCGCGATCGGCTCGGACCGCCAGGACACGAGGTCGGCCGAGCTCATGTGTCCCCAGGTGATCCGGTCGTGCACGGGCTCGTCCGGGTTGTGCTGGAAGAACACGTGGTAGCGCCCGTCGAAGTACGAGCAGCCGTTCGGATCGTTGACCCAGCCTCGATCGGGCCGGCCGTGGAAGCGGGGGAACGCCGGATCCGGGTGCACAGGACTACCGTACGGCGGAACCGGACCCTATGTTCGAGAGGTGAGGCCTGAGCAGGGCAAGGACGCGATCGCGGACGAATACCGCGATCTGCGGCTGGCGCCCGTGCTGCGGCGGCTGCTGCGGCACACGGCGCGGCTCACCGGCTCGGCCGCGGGCAGTGTCTCGCTGGTCGACGCCGAGGCGGGTCAGTACACGAAGGCCGCCGAGTACGGCGCGCTGTGCCGGCTCGGTGACACGTTCCCGCTCGACGAGGGCGCCACCGGGCGGGCCTTCGCGCGGCGCCGGCCGGTGGTCATCGCCGAGTACGGGCAACTGCGCGCCGGTCATCTGGCCGGTTCCGATCCGGTGCGGCGGGGTCCGGCCGCGGCGGTGCCGATCTGGTGGCGCGGCGACGTGATCGCGGTCAGCGTGACCTTCGCGCCGCGGGCCGGCGAGTTCACCACGCGCGACGTCGATGATCTCGAAGTGCTGACCCAGACCGTGGCGGCGGCCATCGTCCGGGCGGATCGTCCCGGACTTCGATCACCGCTGACCGCGCGTGAGGCCGACGTGCTCGAGCTGATGTGGCTGGGCCTGACCTACCGTGAGATCGCGACCCGGCTGGGACTCTCGCCGAAAACCGTGGAGAAACATGTCGGTGCCATCATGCGGAAGACGGGCGCCTCGAACCGGACCGCGGCGGTGGTGACCGCGCTCGACTGCGGCTGGCTCGGCCTGGGGGATTCACCCCATACCGCGTGAGGGTGATCGTGGCTTGACTGGCCACATGCCCGTCGTGTCCATGAAGGAGATCCTCGACCGCGCGCTCGCCGAGCGGTACGGGGTGGCCGCCTTCAACATCGTCAATGACCTGAGCATCGAGGCCGTGCTGGCCGCCGCCGTCGAGGAGCGGGCGCCGGTCATCCTGCAGACGTCCGTCAAGACGGTCAAGCAGTACGGCCGGGCGCAGCTCAAGGGCATCTTCGACACCCTCGTGGGTGGTGTCGACGTGCCGGTCACCCTGCATCTGGACCACTGCCCGGACCGTACGGTGATCTCGGACTGCCTGGCCGGCGGCTGGAACTCGGTGCTGTTCGACGCGCACGAGCTCGACGTGGCCGACAACCTCAAGCAGACCGCTGAGGTTGTCGCGGAGGCCCGCCGTACGGGAGCGCATGTCGAAGGGGAGATCGAGGGCATCCAGGGCGTCGAGGACGACCTGGGCTCGGACGAGGCGTCGAAGATCCAATCGCTCGAGGTAGCCGTCGATTTCATTTCCCGTACGGGCGTGGACTGTTTCGCCCCGGCCATCGGCAACGCGCACGGACAGTACAAACAGGCGCCGACCCTGAACGCGCAACGGGTGAGCGATCTGGTCGAGGCGACCGGCGTCCCGATGGCCCTGCACGGCGGCACCGGACTGTCGGACGAGCAGTTCACCGACCTGATCGCGCGCGGCTGCGCCAAGGTGAACATCTCGACCGCGCTCAAGGAGAGCTTCCTCAAGTCGTCGCTGGAGCAGCTGCGGGCCGCCCAGGAGAAGGACAAGTGGGACCCCCCGAGCCTGTTCCGGGCCCAGCGCGAGGCGGTGTTCGCGATGGCGCGGCAGCACATCCGGCTCTTCGGAGGATCGGGGAAGGCCTGGTGAACCTGATCTTCGACTGTGACGGCGTGCTGGCCGACACCGAGCGCTACGGACATCTGCCCGCGTTCAACGCCACCTTCGCGCGTTTCGGGTTGCCGGTGCAGTGGACCGAGGAGCAGTACGGCGAGAAGCTCAAGATCGGCGGCGGGAAGGAGCGGATGGCCTCGCTGTTCGCCGACCCGTCGTTCGCGGCGGCTATCGGCGACGCGGACCGTACCGAATTGCTGGTCACCTGGCACAAGGCCAAGACTGCGGCGTTCAAGCAGCTGGTGGTGGACGGCAAGATCCCGCCGCGGCCCGGCATCGCGCGAGTCATCCACGGTGCGATCGATGCCGGCTGGACTGTCGCGGTCGCCTCCACGTCGGCCGAGGAGTCGGTCCGGGCGGTGCTGGCCAACGCGGTCGGTGCATCCGACATTCCCGTCTTCGCCGGAGATGTCGTCCCGGCCAAGAAACCCGATCCGGCAATCTACGAGCTGGCCGTCGAGCGCCTGTCTTTGGACAAACGGGACACGCTCGTGGTCGAGGACTCGCGCAACGGCCTGCTCGCCGCGACCGGTGCCGGCCTGCGCTGCCTGGTGACCGTGAACGACTACACCCGGGCCGAGGACTTCACCGAGTCCGTACTCGTCGTCTCGGAACTGGGCGACCCCGGCCGGCCGCCGATCGAGGTGCTGGCCAACCGGGGCGCGGCCCGGCCCGGCGACTATCTGACGCTCGACGATCTGCGCGCCTGTGTGGAGGAAGCCCGATGAGCATCGAGAAGACCGAACTCGTGGTCCGGACGATCGCCGACACCGCGATCGGGAACGAGAAGTACTTCGGCGACCTGGACTCGGTCGTCGGCGACGGCGACTTCGGCTATTCGCTGGCCCGGGGCTTCGAGAAGCTCCTCGAGGGCTGGGACGATTTGGACCGGACCGACTCGGGGACCTTCCTCAAACGTACGGGAATGGTCATCGCCTCCCGGATCGGCGGCACGTCGGGACCGATCTGGGGCACGGCGTTCATGCGCGCGGGTGGCGCGGCCGGCGGCGCATCCGAGCTCTCCACCGAACAAGTCGTAGCCATGTTGCGGGCGGCCGTCGACGGCATCAAGGCGCGCGGGCAGTCCGATGTGGGCGACAAGACGTTGCTGGACGCGCTGGTGCCGTTCACCGACTCTTTGGAAGCGACGTCGGACATCCACGCGGCCGCGGCGGCGGCCCGGAAAGCGGCCGACGCCACCAGCGACATGGTCGCCAAACGCGGGCGGGCCGCCTACACCGGGGAACGCAGCCGCGGTTCGGTCGACGCCGGAGCCATGGCGGTTGCGGTCCTGGCCGAACGAATCAGCGAGATCTGGCCGACACAAGGAGCGTCGTCGTGAAGAAATTCGTCAACGATCCGAAGAGCTTCGTCCCCGAGATGCTCGAGGGGATCGCGCTCGCCAACCCCGAGACCCTCAAGTACGTGCCCGCATACAACCTGATCATGCGGGCCGACATGCCGAACGAGAACAAGGTGTCCATCGTGCAGGGTTCCGGCTCCGGCCACGAACCGGCCCACGTGATGGTGGTCGGCAAGGGCATGCTCGACGCGGCCTGCCCCGGCGACGTGTTCGCGGCGCCGCCGATGGACTACGTCTACGAGACGGCGAAGCTGCTCAACTCGCCCAAGGGCGTACTGCTGCTGGTGAACAACTACACCGGCGACCGGATGGCGTTCGACATGGGCAAGGAGATGGCCGAGGCGGACGGCGTACGGTGCGAGATCCTCACTGTCAACGACGACGTCGCCGTGCAGGACTCCCTCTACACGGTCGGCCGCCGCGGCGTGGCCGGCAACTTCTTCGTGATCAAGGCCGTCGGCGCCGCCTCCGAACAGGGCGCCGACCTGGACGAATTGCTGCGCATCGGCCGGAAGGTCAACGACGTCACCCGGACGATGGGCGTCGCGCTGACCGCCTGCACCCCGCCGGCCAAGGGCTCCCCGCTGTTCGAACTGGGCGCCGACGAGATCGAGTTCGGCGTCGGCATCCACGGCGAGCCCGGGCGCGAACGCCGCCGGCTGGTCGCGGCCGACCAGATCGCCGACGACCTGCTCGACGCGGTGGTCTCCGACCTGCCCTACAACTCGGGAGACCGGGTCGCCCTCATGATCAACGGCCTCGGCGGCACCCCGATCAGCGAGCTCTACATCCTCTACCGGCGGGCCCACCAGCGCCTGGCCGCGCAGGGCATCACGGTCGGCCGAAGCTACGTCAACGAATACTGCACGTCCCTCGACATGGCCGGCGCATCACTCACGCTGGTCCGCCTCGACGACGAGATCGAGACCCTGTTGCACGCCCCGGCCGAGTCCGCCATCCGAGTCTTCTGAGACCGCTTTTCCCGTACGGACGTGTGGCCCCCTTTCACCGAGGCCGCACGTCCGCGGGTCGGACGTCGGCGGCCAGGTAGCAGGCGTGAAGTCCCCTGGGCCGGCGATGTCAGGACTCCTCGCTAGGCTGGCGCGCGTGGGGTCCACCGGAGCACGTGTCACCGCCGAGCAGGTCCCTGCGCTGCTGCTCACTGCGCTTCCGTCCCTGTCGGACGAGTGGGCCGAGATAGCTGAAGACAACGCCGACCCCGACTTTCCCGGTGGTCGTCTCGGCTACCTGGACGCGGCTTGGGTGGTCGGCCACCTCGCCGATCGCGTCGCCGCGGGCGACACGAGCGAGTTCGACGCCGCCTTCGACTACATCGAGCATCTGATCCTCCATGGCGACCCGTACGTCTCCGAGCTGGGCGTGATCGGCTATCTCGAAGGTATGCAGATGCAGACCGTCACCTCGCGCGGCGTTGACCCCGAGGCGTTCCGGCCCTGGCTCCGCCCGCTGTCCGCGAAGTACTGGGAAGCGATCAACAAGTTCTGGGAACTCGGAACCCCGATTCCCGACATCCAGCCCGACTGACGAAATGCCGCCATGGCGGTCCCGCGTCACTACATCTGTTGCCTTCCGGCGCGGTCGGCGAGCGCGGGCCGCAGCACGCCGCGGGCTGTTTCACCCGGCGCCCGGAACAGCCCGGTCAGCGCCATCAGCGCGCACAAGGTAAGTCATCCGGTTCGCGGCCGGCGCTGAATTCGCTTCTCGGTCCGGACGAGCCGCGGTGCGTCGGGCTTGTCCACGTAGCCGACCTCCGTCGACCCGGTGGCGATGACGACGCGGTAGCCCCAGTGCCGGAGAGCCTGAGCCATCTTCGGCACGCCGGCCGGATTGGCGGAGTGGATGTAGACGACGCCGATATCGAACGGGCGGCCGTCGAAGGCGGCTCGCTCGAGCATCTCCACGACCGGCCAGATCGTGTCATCGGCGCCGAGGTCATGGTCGAGCCACAGTTCGTCCAGACGCCGATCCCGATAACGCTCGAGGATCGCCGTTCCGGCCGCGCTGGTGCGGGCCACCTCAGCCTCCCGGCCGTCGACGAACGACCGCAGATCATCGACGAGGAGAACCCTGACTTCGTTGACTGCCACCACCACATGATGCTCCGCCGTCCTCGATCCGCACCCCGTTCAGGTGTGGAGGCAGCGCCCGTCGGGCCCGGGGCGTTGGCCGGCTGGAGGGCGTGCTTCGTGGAAATACACGATCGGGCCGACTTCGGTAGTCGAAACGCCGACAAGTCGCTGCCGACCGTGTGGCACTGTCCGCTACAGTGCGCCACTGTGCTGATCAGTGGCGGGGTCGCCTTCGGCTTGGTGGCCGGCTGGTGGCTTCTCACTGGTGGCCGGCCCTCGGCCGGTGTGGTCGCGGCGGTCGCGGTGCTGACCACTGGCGTGCCGGCCCTGGTGGCCGGCATCGGTGTCGCTCCGCAGATCGCGGCCGGGCTGGTCGCCGGGATGGCCGTGCACGCGATCTTCCGGTGGGGTGTCCGCCGATCCGTCGAAAGGGAGACACCTGGATGAGCGCCGAATGGGGAGCCTTCTTCTTCGGAACGGTGATCGGGTGGTTCACCTATTTCGTCAACCGCTACCGCACCGAGATCAAGCTGGCCGATGTGGCGAGCATCCTGGGCGCGATCGGTGGCGCCGCGGTGCTCGAGTTGTTCCCGTCCGACACCGTGCTGTTCGGGGCGTACGGCATCGGTCTGGCCGTGGGTTTTTTCTCCTACTTCATCGTCCTGCTGCTCCTCGTCGTGATCAACAAGCGCTTCACCCTGGCCTGGTTCCTGGACGGCCGGCGCCCGAAGTACGGCCGGGACGAAATGGGTCCCGACGACAACAGCCGTGCTTCCCGGCCCATGGGTGGCGGGCGGCCGGACGATGACGACGCCGGCCCGGACACTCAGGACCCGTACACCAGGCGTTAGGTGTCGCTCCGCATGGCCAGGTGCGGCGGAGCGTAGGCGGTATAGATGAGGCCCAGCGGATTGCCGCGGGACAGCAGCGTGAGGCGGGCCGTTCGCATCGCCTCGCCGATCGGGCGTCCGTGCGTGACGAACTCGTTGAGCACCTGCTCGGCGAAGGTCGCGGCCAGCCGCTCGTACGTGATGATCTCGGTGCCGACCATGCCGGAGGCGCCGGCCCGCCGGATCAGGGCGTTGATGAAGCTGGACGCGTGCTCGGGTTCGGTGGCGATCGACCGGCAGGCGTTGAGAAAGACCAGGGGCCGGCTCGTCGGCCAGCGCACGTACGCCGCCAACTCGGTGGCGGCGATCTGATCCGCGCCGGCTTCGTCGAACTGGAGCACCGGCATGCCGTCGGAGAAGTCGCCGTGGCAATAGAAGTAGACCAGGTGTGGCTCGGGGTCTCGGCGCCGCAGGTCATCGAGCAAACGCTCCGCGTCGGTGCGCACCGGGAGAGATCCGTCGCCCAGCCTGCTCACCCACAGCGGATGTTCGCGCCCGAAGGCGGCGGCCCGGCCCACGGCGCAGCGCGGACGGCCGGAATAGGTGATGGTCTGCTTGCGTGGCTTCAGGTCCAGACCGGTGGCGGCGCCACCGAGCGGGCCGACCGACTGAGGCGAACCGAGCAGGTGCCGGAACCCCCAGAACCCGCTGGGACAGAGGACCTTCTTGTCGCCCCAGCTCGGGCAGTTCCCGCGGAAGCACTCCACCGCGGACAGATTCGCGTGCGTGGCCAGGGCGTTCTGAAATGTGCCGCAGATCTGCAAGGCGCCGCGCAGGGCCAGCGGACGGTCGTAGATCATCGTGGCCGGCACCAGGATCCGGAAATCGGCGACGTTCGCCATCTCGATGACCCGCGGCTGCCGCAGCCAGGCCGACAACCGCCAGAGCGCGGAGTCTTCGTCGCCGGGCGGACCGGGCTGCGAAAGCAACTCGGCCCGGCCGGACCGCTCGAACGAGTCGGCGATGGCGAAGCCGAGCTCGACCCAGGCGTCGAAGCCTCGCCGGGCCAACAGCTCGAGGTCGCGCTGGAACATCGCGGGCCCGACGGTGGACGCGCCCTCGTAGTCGTCGTATTTGAAGTCACCGGGCCGCGGCTGCTTCTTGTTCAGATGGGACACCGTCCGCAGTGCGTATCGGGTGCGCTCGACCTGCTCCTGCAACTCGTCGATCGGCATCGTGACCGCGGCGACCTCGGCGCCCTGCGCGACCACCAGCCCGGTCTGGCCGCCGGTCGGCGCCCGATCGTCGACCATGATCGACAGGTCGATCGGCTCCATCGCGGCCAGAGCGGCACCGTCGAGTGCTTGGCCGCCATAGAAGTCCACGGTGGTCTCGAGAGCCCACTGCTGCACCCGTTCCGCCTCGTCGACGATCGCGGTCAATGTGCGGGACTGCAGGATGCGGCCGCCGTAGTGAAGGTTGCAGCGGAGCTGGTGCCGCCCGGCCTGAGCCGGGGTGCGAATCGGGAAGAACAGCCGTGACCCGCTCGCGGCCGAGCCGTCGGGCGACCGGGCCACCCGCACCCGCCCGTCGGCCCCCACGACCAGTTCGCCGGTCTCACGACCGGCCTCGACGACCAGCTCACCGGGCCGGCTGGTCAGCGTGACCCGCAGGATCGCGCCCTCGGCGACGTCGTCCGGAAGCTCGAACTCGACGGGTTCCCGGACGGTGGCCGACGGGTGCGGCGCGTCAGCAATCTCGAACCAGAACAGATATCCGGTGTCGACGCGCAGGGTGCGGTCAGGCGGCCGGGGAGTGCGGTCGACCGGATCGGCGATGCCGTTGTTGACCCAGCGCGCAGGGGCGTCCTCGACCGCCAGCGGCTCGGTCCGATCGGACCACTCGCGGACGGAGCGATGGGGATGCGCGAGGTAATCGGCATCGGCCGGGAGATCGCCGAGCAATATGGACAACGCGAGTCGGCACAGGTCGCGCAACTCGCCCACGGACATGTCACGGGCGGCTCGGTCGAGGTCGGCGGCTGCCGGGTGCGACTGATCCACCTCCTCGGTCGCGGAGCCGGCCGGAACTTCCCGGCCGGCCAGAGCGATGAGGTGCCCCCGCCAGTAGCCGCTCGCCAGCTGCGCCACCAGGCGTCCGGCCCGGTCGCGCAGGGAGCCGAGGTAGGGCGCGAGGTGACTGATCAGCAGGGCGGCGTACCAGTAGAGGCCGGACAGCAGCGCCTGTTCGATCTCGCTCAGGGCGGATCGGCGGAACTCGGCACGGTGCTCCGCCGGAGCCTCCGGCAATATCCAGGCGACCTCCTCCTCGAGCAGCCCGCCGAGGTCACGGGTGAAGAGCTCGGGCCAGGCCGGCAGCGACGGCTCGGCCTGGCCATAGGCGATCGCGATCTCCTGGACCGCGAGTCCGATGGCCGGCCAGGCCGCGCCCGATTCCAGTCCACCGAACCGCTCGGCGGCCAGCAGCACCCGTGGCCAGTCCGCCGGATCGGCGTTGCGGGCGATCCAGGCCAGCAGGGACGGCTCGGGCGCGCCGGACCGGCCGATGAGCAGATCGAATGCCTCGGTCATCGCGCGGGCCGGGCCAGGTCGCTCAGGAAGTCCTTCGCGAGGTGCTCGCCGGCGGAGATCGACCGGTCGAGCTCGTCGGCGTCGAACGATCCCAGTCGCAGGTTGTGCACGACTCCGTCATTGGCGTCGGTGGCCACGCACAGCTCGACGTCGTCGGCCTCGACAGCGTCGGGCAGCGTCTCGGACAGCAGCCGCAGATGGTCGGCCCAGGCTGTGCGCAGGCGGCGGTCACTACGCTCCGGGGCGCCCAGGATCTCGTGCAACTGCCGGGTGGAGGCTTGCCACTGGGGGAGCCGCTCGCCGGCCTGCAGCTCCCAGTAGGCCCGGAACAACGCGGAGAGGGAGTGCTTCGGCACGTGTGGCAGAACGGACGCGGCCGACAACAGGCCGCTCATCCGGTCGGCCGCGCGTTCCGCGTCCTGGGGGACGGTCTGATCGCGGCGGAGCCGGTCGCGGATGATGCCGACGGCCAAGGCGTTGACGTGTTTGAGCTCGTCGCGCGCGTCGGTGCGAGGGGTCGACGACATGTAGTCGAACTGGGAGAAGGCCGAGTCGGCCATCACCGCGTTGTAGATGGTGTCTTGGAACTCCTGAAGTTGTTGCCGGGCGAACAGCTGAGGATCGGACTGGTCGGTGGCGCCCACGACGTCGTGCACCCACGCTCGCCGTACCCCGGCCGGGCCGGCCTCGACCACCCGCTCGCGGACGCCCCTCAGCACCGTGTCCGCGACCTGTGGCGGGCACTGCTGGTCGGCGGCGATGGCGTGGAAGCGGACCTGATCCCCGTCCGCCACCTCGAGCAGATGCTCGATGTATCCCTGCTCCGGGATGCGTGGCACTCGGGCATCCCGGTTCGAGCCCGGGAGTTTGAAGAAGGAGT
This sequence comes from Paractinoplanes bogorensis, assembly GCF_018829635.1. Lineage (GTDB taxonomy): Bacteria > Actinomycetota > Actinomycetes > Mycobacteriales > Micromonosporaceae > Actinoplanes > Actinoplanes bogorensis. The sequence continues at coordinate 112,229 of NZ_JAHKKG010000007.1, read as the reverse complement.
TCAGGCGGATCAGGGTCTCGACGCGTGGGCCGAGTGCCGGATGCGTCTTTTCCAACCAGCCGGGCATTTTCGCTACCGCGCCGCCGTCGATGCGCAGGAGCAGATCGGCGAGTTCCTTGCGGGCTGCGGCGTCCTCGTTGATCTCGCTCCAGGCGGAGAGCCGGAAGAGGCCCGAACCGAACTTCTCCCGGGTCCGGTTGAGCTGGTCGGCGCAGGCGACCAGGAAGGTGGGCTGGCGGAACCGGTGGAGCACGAACGGCCGGGCCGCGGTCAGCTCCTCGACGGCGGCCTTGTCCTCGGTCGCTTCGATGACCTGGGCCCGGGTGCTGAGCACGACGTCGGCCAGTTCCAGAAACGTGCGCGAATCGAAGGCATAGGTGTTGTTGACCGACAGTGATCGGCCGAGCAGCAGGCTGACCACCGCCTCGATCTGGCCCTGGGTGAGATTGGGGTCCGTGTCAGCGGATTCGGCGGTGGCCCGGGTCGAGTCGAACGACTCGTGGAACGTGAGGTGTTCGATCACTGTGTTCGTCCTCCTCCAAAGATGACGCCGGACGAGCCGGCCCGCAGATAGAGCACCGGGACGGCCGCGGCTCCCGGTTGTCCGGTCAAGACGTACTGCCGAAGGGCGGCCGCGAAGGCCTGGTCGACCGGCTCACCCCGGACGACCGCCGTGGTCAGACCTTCCACGAGGGGTACGACAGTTCGGTTGTAGACCTTTGCGCGCATGCCGACCACTGCCTCCACCCCACGGGTGACCAGCAGCCGGGCCAGCGTGGCGGAGGAACATCCGACCAGCACCACGAACCGGGCCCCCTGAGCGGCCAACGTGTCCGCGACCGTCTCGTTGCTGTGCAACGTCTCGTCGATCTCCACACCCACGGGCGTGGCGTGCGCCCAGAGGTGCACCAGGTCAGCCCGGGCGGCGTCGGGGTATCGGACCGGGGTGCCGTGCACCAGCCGGATCGTCGTCGAGCGGGTACGCCGCCGAATCTCCTCGTACGCCTCGCCGACCGGTTTGAGGGCATCGTCGCTGTCCCGCATCACCAGCAGGCTCGGCGTCGCCGTGGCCGGACGGGGCGCCGACCCGTGCGGCACCACCCGGACCAGAGTGACCGGCGGGTCGGCGAACCACATCAGCGGCGCCCATCGACGGTGCAGCAGCTCCCACGGCAGATCGGCCAGCCAGTCCGGAGCTCCGTCGGCGAACCCCAGCTCGAGCCGGACCGGCCGCTCGGGATCGTCGCCGCGGGCCCGATCGATCTCCCGGCCGAGTCCGGCCGACCACAGGGCGTCCCCGAGTACGCCGGCCAGGTCGGCGGCCTCGGACTGGCCTTGAAGGGTGTCCTGGTCGGCCCGCTCCCGCAGATCACGGACGATCGTGGGGTCGAGCTGGACCGGGTCGCCGTCGGCCACCCGCACCTGGCACTCGGCGCCGTCGGCGGAGGCGGTGACCGACACTCGGCCGTCCCCACTGCCCGGACCGGGCCGGCGTAGTTCGTAGCCGGTGCGCCGGATGCCGTCGGCGGCGACGAGATGGCTGCCGCGGGCCGCTACGTTGCGCGACGCCGACAATGAGGCGGCGACGACGATGACACCGTCCGGCCCGGGCCTGATCACGGCAGTTCCCCGCGCGTACGCACCGACGAGCTCACCGTCACCCCAAGCCACGAGTTGCTCCGGCTCGGCCGACAATCGCACCGCCGGCCGAGGACCGGGCCACTCGCGGATCCGCGTCGCCGGCTCCGTCTCCGTCGGCCGGCGGATGGTCAGCGCGCCGCCGGGAAACGCGGTAACCAACTCCTCCGCCCCCACGGCCACGTCCGTCCGCCGGCCGTCCATCGTGATGATCCGCAGGTGGCCGGCCACGTCCTGAACGGCCAGGGTGCCGTCCGGGGCGGCCCGGAGACGCGCGACCGTCGCCGGCATGCGCGTCAGGCGAGAACCGTCCGCATCGCGCACATCGGAGCCCCGGCCGTACAGCGCGCGACCCCGCCGTACAGTCACGCTGTTGCACGGCACCGATGAGAGTTGCCTTAGCCGGCCGCCCGGCACCCACTCGTAGGCACCCGCCATAGTGGCGATCAGCCATCCCGCGCCGTACGGCACCAGACCCTTGATCGAGGGCACCTTGGCCTCGTCCCCCATCGAGGCGCCGTCCCCACGATGCACGATCAGCCGGCCCGACGCGGTGCCGACCACAGCGCCGCCCGGATCGGCATCGCTCACGCCGATCGCCTCGACCGGGTCGTCCACCAGCGTCGGGTCGTCGCTGCCGGAAAGTGTCAGATCCCACTGCACGAGGTGGTCGCGGTGGGCCGTGACCAGGGACGACCGGCCGATGAAGACGATGGCATCGGTGCGTTCCTCAGTGCTCAGCAGGTCGTAGGGGCCGTCCGGGGGCCCGATCGCGATCCGGTGGCTCTGCCCGTTCGAGGCCAGCCGGCCGTCGGCCGACCATGCGAGCAGACGTGCCCCGGGATGCTGCCGGACCGGCTCGCCGTCGACCCGCACCACCTTCTCACCGGACCGGACGTAGGCGAGCCGCTCGCCCTGGTCGTCCCAGGCGGCGGCCGACACCGGCCCGCCCAGGGGGATCTGCGGAGCCCAGCCGGTTCCGTTCGCGTCGAGGGCGGCAACCAACCCGTCCGCCCATACCGCGATGACGGCGCCGGATCGGATGGTCACCGCGATCACCCGACCGGTTCCGTAGCCCACCACCGGCTCGGACCAGCCGGACCCGGTCTGCCATCGACGGATCGTTCCCTCCTCGTCGCCACAGCCCACCACGCCGTCGGCCACCGCCACGGCGACCAGATTGGCGCGGCGCTCCGGTGAGGACGGCCCGTCGGCCCAGCCGGCGGTCGTGACAGCGCAGTGCTCGCCGACCGCCACCACTCGGTCGCCGTCCGAGGCCAGGGCCAGGACCTGGACGTCCTCCGGCATGTGGGCCAGCGTGCGGATCTCGCCGTCGGACGTCCATGAGGCGACCACACCCCGGACGGTTCCGAAGACGGCACCCGTTCCGTAGCGGGCCACCGCGGTGACGTCACCGGCCCGGGTCCGCCGGTCCCGCCGCTCCCGGCCGTCCCTCGACCGGGAGGACCAGCGAGTACGCAGATAGGGGCGACCGGTCGCTTCGAGCCAGGCCACCGCCCAACGCTCCACCGCGGGGATCCGCCACTCGACAGCGATATCGAGCACGAGCTGGGCGCGTAGGAGGAAATCCGGTAACTGAGCAAAAAGGATCTTGGATTCCGCGTCGGCCAGGCGGCCCGCCGCATACCGCAGAACCAGGGCGAGATCGCGCCGGTCCGGGGTGGGCTCCTCGGCCTCCAGTTGCCGGAGCAGAGCCTCCACATCGATCTCCGGAGTCCGGCCCAGCCAGGGAGCCGGAAGCGCGCGCGGTGTCTCCATCGTCCTCCCGATCACTGGGAGATCCAGTGTGTTCACCGCTCGCAACAAAGGCCACCGGATTTTCCGGCGTGGTCCACGGCCGGTCGGAGGATCCGTTCCGGAACCGTGGCGGGGTGCCGGAGCGTTACGCGTGGCGGCGGGCGTCGGCGGCGGCCAGTTCGGACTCGAAGCGGTTGGCCGGCCAGCGTTCGGCCACCGCCTGGCGCAGCAGGTCGGCCTGGGTCCGCGGGGCCAGGCCGTCGAGCGGCTGGTCGTGGTCGAGGTTGGTCGGGAACGCGTAGCCCTCGGCCGACGCGGCGATCACGTTGCCGACCGAACCGGCGTAGGACAGCAGCACCGGGTAGAGGGCGGTCACCATCGCCGTCCGGTTGACCGACTCCATGGCCCGGCCGAAGCCCGACGAGACCTGCAGCAGGTTCGCCATCCGGCGTACGGAAGAAGATCGGTTGGTCCCGGCCCCGTGGAACAGCGCCGGGTTGAAGAACGCGGCATCACCCTTGGCCAGCGGCAGCTGCACGTAGTTCTCGTTGAAGTAGTCGGTGAAAGACGGCTGGTGGAAGGCGACGTAGCCGGCCGGGTATTTCTGGGAGTGCGGCAGGTACATCGTCGGGCCCGTCTCGACCGGCATGTCGACGTGCGCCACCGCGCCCTGCAGGGTCAGCACGGGTGACAGCGCGTGGATGTGGGCGGGGTAGCGCAGCGCCTGCTCCTGTGACATGAAGCCGAGGTGGTAGTCGCGGTGGGCGACCTGCGCCGGGCCACCCGGGTTGACCACGTTGACCTGTGACGTCACCTGGTATCCGGTGCCCAGCCAGGCCTCGCTGATCAGGGCGAGCGTGTCGTTGTCGTAGTACTGCGCGAACGCGACGGGGTCGCGGAGCGCGAACTTGTCGAGCGCGCCCCACACCCGGTCGTTGGCGCCGGGCGGGGCGAAATGGTCGCCGCCGGACTCGCCGGAGGCGATGAGCGCCGTGAACACTTCGGTGGCGCGGTCGACCACGTCCGTACGGAAAGCGCCGGTAAAAACGACGATGCCGGGGCCGTCGCGCAGAGCCCGGATGAGCTCGCTCTGGATGTCGCGGGTGTTGGCCAGGTCGCCCGGATAGATGAGGACGTTGTCGACGACGTCGGTCGCGTGGGGATAGTCGCCGAGGTCGGTCTTCTGTTCGCAGACGGCCCGGAAGTCCTCCAGCCGGCAGTCCGCTGCGGTGAACCAGGTGTTTGTCATGGCCATCACGCTAGGTGCGCGGGCGGCGCGCCAGACCCTTGAGAACCCGTCAAAAGGCCCTCATCGTGAGGGCATGAGGTACCGGATCCGCGAGATCGCCGGGCAGGCCGGTCTCAGCGAGGCGACGGTCGACCGGGTGCTGCACGGCCGGGCCGGAGTCCGCGAGAGCACGGTCCGCGAGGTGCACCAGGCCATCGCCGACCTCGACCGGCAGCGCGACCAGGTGCGTCTGGGCGGCCGCACCTTCATGGTCGACGTGATCGTGCAGGCGCCGGCCCGGTTCTCGGCCACCATCCGGGCCGCGATGGAGGCCGAGCTGCCGGGGTTGCGGCCGGCGGTGTTCCGGGCCAGGTTCCATGACGTACGCGATGTGGTGCCCGCCCTCGAGCGGGTCAGCCGGACGGGCTCACACGGCGTCATCCTCAAGGCCCCCGACCGTCCGGAGATCGTCGCGGCCTGTCGGAAACTGACAGTTCCCCTGGTCACGCTGGTGACCGACCTGCCCGCGAGCCCCCGCATCACCTACGTCGGCCTGGACAACCGGGCCGCCGGGGCGACCGCCGCCTATCTGATCGAGCAGTGGCTCGGCGACCGGCCCGGCGACGTGCTGGTGGTGCGGGGGCACGAGTCGTTCCGGGGCGAAGACGATCGGGCCGCCGGGTTCCGGGCCGAGATGACGCGCCCGGCAACCGAGGTCGTCGATGCCGTCGACATGATCCGCGACGCGCTCGACCAGAACCCGGCCATCCGCGCCATCTACTCGCTCTACGCCGGCGCCGGCGGCAACGCGGCCGTGGTCGAGGCATTCCAGGGCCGCCCGTACGACGTCTTCGTGGCCCACGATCTCGATCGCGAGAACACGGCGTTGCTGCGTGAGCGCAGACTCTCCGCCGTCCTTCACCACGATTTGCGTACGGACCTGAGGCGCGCCTGTCATGCCATCCTCCAGGCCCACGGGGTGCTGCCGGGCCCGATCCGCACCAACCCGTCAGCGGTGCAGGTGATCACCCCGCACAACGCCCCGCCCGTCGAATTCTGAGCTCGCGCCGAGCATCTCCTCGATCCGGATCAGCTGGTTGTACTTGGCCGTGCGATCGGACCGGGACAGCGAACCGGTCTTGATCTGTCCGCAGCCCAGCCCGACGGCCAGGTCGGCGATCGTGGTGTCCTCGGTCTCGCCCGACCGGTGCGACATCACCACGCGGTAGCCGGCCTTGTGGGCGGTGTTCACCGTACGGATCGTCTCGGTCAGCGTGCCGATCTGGTTCACCTTGACCAGGATCGCGTTGGCGTACCCGCCCTCGATGCCGTCGAGCAGCCGGTCGGCGTCGGTGCAGAAGACGTCGTCGCCGACCAGTTGCAGGCGCTCACCGGCCCGGGCGGTGAGCCGCTTCCAGCCGGTGAAGTCGTCCTCGGCCATCGGGTCCTCGATCGAGCTGATCGGATAGCGTCCGGCCAGCTCGAGGAGATAGTCGATGTGCTCGTCACTCGTGCGGTCGAGACCCATTCCCGCGTACGCATAACGGCCGTCCCGCCAGAATTCCGAGCTCGCCGGGTCGAGGCAGATCACGATGTCCTCGCCCGGCCGATAACCGGTCTGCTCGATCGCGCCGACCACGAAGCCGAGCGCCTCGTCGGCCGTGGTGAAGTTCGGCGCGAACCCGCCCTCGTCGCCCACGTTGACGTTGTGCCCGGCCGCGGCCAGCGAACGGCGCAGCGTGTGGAACACCTCGGCACCCATCCGCACGGCCTCGAAGAAGCTGGTCGCGCCGACCGGGGCGATCATGAATTCCTGGAAGTCGAGCGGGTTGTCGGCGTGGGCGCCGCCGTTGACGATGTTCATCATGGGCACCGGAAGGAGGCGCGCACCGACCCCACCGACGTACCGGAAAAGGGGTTGGTCATGGGCCTCGGCCGCCGCCTTGACCGTGGCCAGGGAGACGCCGAGGATCGCGTTGGCGCCCAGCCGCGACTTGTCCTTGGTGCCGTCGAGCTCGATCATCGCCTCGTCCACGGCGGCCTGGTCCTCGGCGTCCCGGCCGGTCACCGCGGCCGCGATCTCGCCGTTCACGTGGGCGACGGCCCGGCTCACGCCCTTGCCGTGGAAGCGCCGCGGGTCGCCGTCGCGCAGCTCGACCGCCTCGTTGGCCCCCGTCGACGCGCCGGACGGCACGGCGGCCCGGCCCCGCGACCCGTCGGCCAGCTCCACGTCGACCTCGACGCTCGGGTTGCCGCGGCTGTCCAGGATCTGCCGGGCGTGCACTCTGCTGATGGCTGTCATAGCGGCCAGACTGGCACCTCTTCGCGCTCGGGAGAACGGCGAGAAACGACACCTTGACCCGCACCTCGGGGTACGGGTTTAGGGTCGCGGGATGCGGGTGGGTGAGCTGGCACGACGCACCGGAACGACGATCCGGGCGCTGCGCTATTACGAGGCGGCCGGGCTGGTCGTGCCGCGCCGGCTGAGCAACGGCTACCGCGAGTACGCGCCGGTCGCCGAGCAGCAGGTCGCGCAGATCCGGGAGCTGATGGCGCTGGGGCTCACCGTCGAGGAGACGCGCCCGTTCGTCGAGTCGATCGCCCTGGGTTCCGACGTCTGTACCGCGGCGCTGGCCACCTTCCGCAGCACGGCCACCGGCCTCGAGCGCCGGATCGACGAGCTCACCGCGCAGCGGAACGCGCTCGACGCCCGGATCGACGACGCGGCCCGGCAGGTCGTGTCGTCACCCCGGCCGACCCCGGGCCGGATCGACCTGACCCGGCTGCCCGGCCTGCACTTCTACGCCACCGACGGGCGCCCGGTCGACCTCGGCGCGCTGGGCCCCGGCCGTACGGTCATCTTCATCTATCCGCTGACCGGCCGCCCCGGCGTCGACCTGCCGCGCAGCCTGCTCGAGGTGTGCGGCGCCCGCGGCGCGACCGACCAGGCGACCTGGCTGCGCGACCACCACGCCGAGATCCTGGCCGCCGGCGCCGCCCGGGTGTACGGCCTGTCCGCCCAGTCGACCGGCTACCAGCGCGAACTCGTCCACCGGCTGCAACTGCCGTACCCGCTGATCCCCGACCCGCAGCTGACCCTGGCCGCCGCGACCGGCCTGCCCACCCTGGCCGGCGGCACCCTCTACGACCGCCTGACCCTGATCGTCCACGACGACACCGTCGAGCACGTCTTCCACCCGATTCCCGACCCGGCCTCACACGCCCTCGACGTCATGCGCTGGCTCACCCGCCTGCCGTGATCGGGTGTTATGCCGGTTTGCTCATCACGAGAGCGATCGATATATGCGGGGTCACCTCGACGCACCGTGACCGTAAGAATGCACTGCTGTGGTGGTCTTCCTTTCTTGCCCTGGTAATCATGGCGCTCATGGCCGTCCTGCTGTTCCGGGCGCACACGTTCGGAGAGCTGTTCACCGCCACGGTCACGCTGCGGCCCGGCAACACCGCGTCAGCCGCCGACGCCGTCCAGCGAGCCGCCCGCGAGCGGGGTGAGCCCGCGCCCCAGGTCGCCGGCCTGACGCCACGCGAGCCGGCCACGCTCGCCCGGGTGCTCTGGTTGGACGGCAACCCCGACGACAACCTCTACGAGACGGTGGCGCTGGAACAACTCGGCCGGTTCGTCACCAAGACCACCTCGATCGGGTCCGCCGTACGCTACCTCGGCGAGCTGGACTTCGCGGTCGTCATCACCGGCCGCAGCGGCCTCGGCCTGATCAAGGAGATGCGCGCGGCCGGCCTGGCCCAGCCGGTCCTCGTCTACACCCAGAACGCGGCGCAGCTGACCGTCCTCGGCGCCCAGGCCGTCATCGACCATCCGGACGAACTCGTCCGCGCGGTCAACGCTCAGCTCTCCTGAAGGGTTGAGTCGTCCATCTGATAGGTGCTTCTCGCCGGTCGGCCGGTCGTGATCCTCTGAGGTCATGAACACCGTGGGATTCGTCGGCACCATCGAAGTCGAGACGCGGGACGTCTCCCGGCTGTGGTTCGCGCTCACGGCCGACCCGGCCGCGGACAACTGGATCAAGATCGGGCCGCTGCGCGCCTGGTTCACGATGAACCTCGAGGCCGCCGACCGCCCGTTCTATCTGGCCCAGATGACCCTGATCACCGAGGCCATGCGGTCCGGGCTGCAGATCAAGGTCAGCCACGGCGGCGCCGCCTCGTTCCAGAAGAGCGCGCCCGGCGACTCGTTCGAGGTCGACGGGGTACGGGTGCTCCGCTCGCCGATGCGGTTCTGAACCATGCCCGACCTGACCATCACCGAGACCGCGCTGAGCAACGGCCAGGTCCGGTACGAGCTGGGCCGGGCCAACTGGGCGACCCGCTCGGTTCCGGACATCCGCCGCCCCGGCTCGACGGTTCCGCTCGCCGGCGACCGCGGCATCGACGTGCTGATCCTCGGCGACGGCTATCTGAACGCGGCCGAGTTCCGGGCCGAACTCACCAACTGGCTGGCCGCGTTCTACGCGTTGGACGTCTACACGACCTTCGCGGGAGCGATCCGGGTCCGCGCGCTCTACACGCCGTCCACCGCCCGGGCGTCGTCCGCGCGTACGTCGTACTACGGCTGCAACGTCAACGGCGACGGCACCGGCATCGTCAAGACCGGTGGCTGGTGGTCGGCCGGTGACGACGCCGGCCGGCGGTTCCGGCAGCGACTGTGGGACGCGGTCGGCACGTTCGGCGACGCCAACCTGCGTTTCTATCCCGCCGAGGTGCAACTCGGACCGACCGCCGGCACCGCCGACGATCTGCGCGGGATCTATCGCAACCTGGTCGTCTCGATGCTCATCCGCTCGGCTGCGAGCGGCAATGTCAGCGGGATGACCAACCAGGTGCGACGCGAGCCGCCCGACCAGGCCCGGCAGGTCCGGGTGGCGTACGGGGCGAACTCGATCCACGAACTCAGCCACGCGCTCGGTCTGCTCGCCGACGAGTACATCGACGGGCGCGGAACCCGCAGCGACCGTACGAATCCGTCGCCTCTGACGGTCTTCAACGTGTCCAACCTGTCCTATCAGGACACCGCTGATTCCGTACCGTGGCTGCATCTGGCCCCGACCGGTCATTTCGCCCGGGTGGGGGCCGGCCGCGATCCGTCGCCGGTGGTCGGCTGGCTCTGGATCGGCGGGGCCCGGCAGATCGGGGCCTGGCACGCCGAGTACCAGTGCCTGATGAACGGCACCCACGACAACTTCGCCTACACCCAGATGGCGTCCCAGGATCCGACCGCCAACCCGGACGGCACCTACACCGAGGAGCATGGCGCCGGCCTGCGGGACACCAGGCACTTCTGCGCGTGGTGCACCGAGGTCATGGTGATCCGGCTGCTGGAGAAGACCGATCAGTTCGCATCGCCGGGAGACACGGGCGATCCGGGCCGCCGGTGGTATCAGCGCTGGGTCGACGAGTGGCGGGAGAACTACTACGCCCTGTTCGACGTCGAGCGGAAGATCCGGGAAGCCGAGGCGCGATATGCGCTGATGCGCCCGGGCGCGGGCGGCGAGGCCTTGTGGACGTCCGACCTCTATTCCGTGCCCCGGGCCTTCCCCGCCTCGCCGGCCGGGCCGGTGCCGCCGCTGGCCGACGACGAGACATTGCTCCTCATGCAGCCGTGATCCCAGGCGGCACCGTGTCGGCGCCGCCTGGGACATCACGCCTACAGGTCAGCCCCTGTGGCCGCGCCCGTTGTCGCCGCGCCCGTTGTCGCCACGCCCGTTGTCACCGCGGCCGTTGTCACCGCGGCCGTTGTCGCCACGGCCGTTGTCGCCACGGCCGTTGTCGCCACGGCCGTTGTCGCCACGGCCGTTGTCGCCACGGCCGTTGTTGTCGTCCCGGCCGTCCCAGCCCCCGCGGCCGTTGTCGTCCCGGCCACCCTGGCGGCGGTCGCGGTCCCGCATCCAGTCGTTGCGCTGCGAACCCGGGCGGTAGTGCCGGAACTGACCCGGGCGGCCCGGCCGGTACTGACCGGCCCACACCGGCCGGTACTGCGCCGGGAAGCCCCGGACGACCTGGAACGGACGGCCGAAGCCGTACGAGTTCCAGTTGTCGTAGTCGGCGACCTCGAGGGCCCACGCGCCCCGGCGGAGGCCGACCCGCACGAAGGTGCAGTCGAAGTCGTCCCAGGCGCCCCGGCGCTCGCCGAAGTAGCCGGCCAGCTGGCAGGCGCGGAGCGAGCGGTAGAAGCCGACGATCTGGCTCTCTCCTCGCCAGACGTTGTGGGTGACCGTGGCCTTGCTGTCCGGGGCGACGGGGGTAGCCGGGGCGGCCTGGGCCGGTCCCATGCCGACGGTCATGGCGGTGAGAACGCTGAACCCACCGAGGGCGATGGCGCGAGCAAGCTTGTTCATTGTATTCCTCTCAAATCCGGTCATTTCGTTCCTCGGTATGGAGAACGGATGGCCGGTGCCCCCAGAAGTGGATCTAGCGGACAGGTCGCGGCGCAGAACGGTCGGCCTCGGAAAACCGGTCGGTGGACCACTTTCGAGCGAGGCGGAGGGGTACGCTCCGCTCGTTCGTCCGCCCCGGGATGAGAGAAGCCACATGCGCAGGCTCGCTGGTGCCACCCTGATTGCCCTGCTCGCCGCCCTTGTGCCCGCGGCTGCGGCCCAGGCTGCTCCCGCCTGGAGTTTGACGGTGGCCGATGTCAGCGTCGAGCCGGGCGGTGCCGCCAAGCCGATGCGGGTGGAATATTCGGTGCTTCCCTACTCGGTGGCGACCGCGGGCAACCTGGTGGTCGACTTCGCCGAGGCGAGCGCGATCGCCACCGTCGCGCCGTGGACCGATCCCCGCTGCGTCACCACGGCCACCACGATCACGTGCCCTGGCAGTGCCAGCAACGTCTCGCTCCCGGTGACCGCCAAGCCCGGTGCCCGGCTGGGTGCGAGCGCGCAACTGACCGTACGCGCAGTGGTCGACGGCCGTACGCGAGCCACCGCGACCGGCCGGATCACCATCGCCGAGCAGGTCTCGCTCACCGCGGTCGAAACCCAGGGCGACGTCTCGGTGGCGACCGGAGCGTCCACCGGGCTGAACGCCGGCGTCCGCAACAGCGGCGACGACCCGGTGACCGGCGTGGTCCTCGAACTGTCCACCGTCCGCGGGTTCGCCAGCACGCGGCACAGCAACTGCGCGCCCACCGAGTTCGGAGCCGCCTGCGTGTTCGACCGCGAGCTCGCTCCGGGTCAGGCCTACCGGTTGGCCACGCCCTGGCAGCTCACCGCGGCCGGCGCGGTGTGGGCACCGAGCAAGTGGCTCGCCAACTTCACCTGGTACACCGCGCAGGACTACGCCGATCTGGGCCGCCCGCGTCCGGCCGGGTCCGGTCCCGCGCTCGAACTGGCCCCGGTGGCCGCGACGCTGGCCGACCCGCAGACCGAGACCGGGACCAACGACAACGCGGACAGCTTCACCATCTCGGTCACCGGCGTCAACCAGTCCAACTTCACGGCACTGGGCGCCACCGCTTCGGCCCGGACCGGCCAGACCATTCCCGTACGCCTCGGCGTGCGCAACAACGGCCCGGCCCGCATCGAGGGCTACGGGTTGGAGGAGGGGTCCGAGCTGCAGGTCACGGTGACCCCGCCCCGGGGCACCACGGTGGTCAAGCATTCCCGCCTGTGCGAGCCGTTCAACTTCGACCGTCCGCCGCCCGGTGCGCCGTTCCCGGCCGGAGCCCACGCCGGCGACGGCAACTTCTACTGCTTCACCGAGCCGACCCTGGGCGTGCCCTATCTGCCCGGCAAGACGGTCGACTTCGAGTTCACGCTCCGCATCGACCAGCCCGGCACCCTGCGGGGCACGATCAAGACCGAGCGGCTCGGTCCGCCCCCGGCCGGCGACCCCGACCCGTCCGACGACAGCGCGGCCATCGTGATCACCGCGACCGGCGCCGGCACCGGGGGCGGCAGCGGCGGCGGCCTCCCGATCACCGGCGGCAACACGACCGCGGTGGCCCTGATCGGCCTGGCCCTTCTGGTCGCCGGCGCCGTAGCCCGGTTCGCCACGCGGAAGCTCTAGACGCGGGCGTGCATGATGTGTCCGCCGGGCGTTCCGGCGGGCACGGCGTCCTGCGCCTCGAACCAGCGTTCCGCCATCTCGGCCGGACCGATGTCGTCCACCACAGCGAAGCCCTCGGCCCGCATGATGGCGGCCAGGTCGTCCGGCCGGAAGTAGGTCTGGAACGGTTCGTCCACGCTCGCGGCCTGCTTCGCCTGATCCTCGAGCGCCGCCCGGGCCACCGCCGGCATCGACGACGGCGGCATCGTGTAGTCGAAGACCACCTCGGACCCGGGATGGCCGGCCACATACCGCAGCGTCGCGTCGAACCCCGCCCGATTCAGATAGGGCACCACACCCAGCCAGACGAAGAACGACCGCTCACCCGTCAACACGTCGACCAGCGACTGCGTTTCAAAATCGATTCCCGCGTACGTGACGGAGTCCGGCACACCGATGCCCGCCTGGGCCAGCAGTTCCCGCTTCCACGCCTGCGTATCCGGGTGGTCGACCTCGACGACCCGGACGTCCGGGAACGGATTGCGATAGGCGAACGTGTCGAGCCCCGCCCCCAGCACCACAACGCGCTTCACTCCGGTCCGCACCGCACCGGCCACCGCATCCTCGGCGAACCGGGATCGAGCCGCGAGAAACAGCCGGGTGGCCCGGGCCGACGGCTGCGCCGGGTCGACCGGCATCCGATCCCGCGGCCGGCTGTCCAGCAGACGCACCGCCAGCGGATCGGCGAAGACCCGCCCACCGTCCACCACCTGATGCGCCGCCCGGAACTCCGCCGCGGCCCACGCCGTACGGCTGGCTTCCCCGACCTTCATCCAGCTGCCTCCCGGCCATCGCAGTAACGCGGGGAAGCTACCTTCATCACCACCGACACCGCGAACGATTTGCGCTGCGCCGACTCGGACTACCCGCGCCGGCGCCACCGCTTCGCTCCGGGGATTTCCACCTGACGGATCTCGGTGTCGAACACCACGCCCGCGACCATTCCTTGGTGAAGACAAATCGCTGCTGTGAGGTCGCCCGGGACCGCGTCGCATCGGCAACGCGGCGTTCGGAGTCGAGCGGCACCTCCCAGGCGGCGTCCACCACGACCTCGGCAACGGCGAACACTCGAATCGAGATCCATCACCACACTATCGCCACCCGGCCGATTTTCTGTCCGTCAGATGGAGACAGCGAACCCCACCGCAGATCGGCATCCACCTGGTCCAGCGACAGGTCGCCCGTCTCACGAAAGAGGCGCTGGACAGGGAAAGGAGTAACGATGGCTGACTGGTACGAAATGAAGAAGATGCGCGATGAAAGCTACCGCAGGAAGGTCGCCCGGAAGGGGAAGCGGGACTACGACGCGATGGTGAGGCGCTCCCAGCGGGGGCCGCGGTCGCGGGGAGCGACCGTCTTGATCATCGTGGTTGGCGGTCTCGCGCTGCTGTTCATCACCGTCCGCTTTCTCACCAGGATCATCGCGGGAGTCTGATGCAGGGCGCGCCGAGGCGATATGGTCCGGGGCCATGGACATGCTGAGGGGTGACCGGATCGCCGCAGCTGAGCTGGCCGACTGGCGCAAGCTGGCCCAAGGGCTGCACGCCCGCTATCTGATCGACGGCTTCGGTGACGGGGTGCGGTTCGTCGGCGCGGTGGGTGAGGCGGGTGACGCGATCGGGCACCACCCGCGGGTGTCGATCGGCCATGGCTACGTCGACCTCGAACTGGTCACCGCCGACGCCATCTATCGCGACGACGACGGCACCGAGTACGTCATCGAGTGGGTCACCCAGCAGGACGTGGATCTCGCGCGCCGGATCACCACGATCGCGGCCGAGCGCGGGCTGGTCGCGGATCCGGGGTCGGTCAGTGAGTGCGAGCTCGGCCTCGACACGGCGAACTCCGCGACCATCGCGCCGGTGTGGGCCGCCCTGCTGACCGGGGACGCCGGGTCGCGCGGGCGCGGCACGCCGGGGGACGAGATCCGGGACGCCACCGTTCGGGTTCCGAATCTGTGGTTCGGTGACGCCGGCGAGGGCCGGCGGTTCCACGTCGAGGTCTACGTGGCGCCCGACGTGGCCGAGCAGCGGGTCGCGGCCGCCGTCGCCGCTGGTGGGACTGTCGTCGACCAGAGCGAAGGGCTCACCGTGATCGCCGACCAGGAGGGCAACCGCGGCGTCCTCTGCGTAGACGTGTCCGCCGTACAGAAACAGTGACCGAGTTTCGAAACCTGTAGGCCTGACACAGCGCGACGACCGATGCTGGCGATCGACCGCCATCCATCGGGAGGTTTCGATGAAAGTCGCCGCCGTCGCCCTGCTCCTGAGCGCTTTCGCCGTAGCGCCCGCGCCGATAAATGCAGCCCCAAGTGTGATCACGGTGGATGCGGGGCAGAGGTTCGGGCCGCTGAAGAAGGCGGGCCTCGGCACCCTGTTCGGGTTTGCGGCCACGCCGGCCACCCCGCGTGATCTGACCAGCGGCAGCCAGCTCTGGCTCAGCCAGCATGCCAGCGCCGACGGCGACGCCTCCTACCCCACGTCGACCGAGGCCGTCGCGTCAAAACTGAACGGCACCGGCGTACGGATGATCGTGCGCTACAACGACCTGATGGGTGGCTGGCCCTACCAGTGGAAGGGCACCGCCGACTGGTTCGCCAAGGTGGACAGCGCCACCCGATCGATCCAGAAGTACCGGGATCTGGTGCTCGCGGTCGCCCCGTTCAACGAGCCGGACAACAAGCTCCAGGGCGGGTTCGCGCAGGACCCGAATGTGCCCGGCGCGAGCTACGACGAGAAGTTCCGGTGGCTGTGGACGCAGACGTTCCGGCGCATCCGGGCGATCGACGCGCAGGTGAAGATCATGGGTCCGAACTTCGAGCACTACCGCCCGTGGGAGCCCGACCTGCAGGCGCGGATGCGGGCCTTCCTGAGCAACGCGGTCGCCACCGGCACCACCCCGAACATGATCGGCTGGCACAGTCTCGGCGCCAGCCCGGGGGACGTGCCCGAGGGGCTCAGCCGCTACTACCGGCCGCTCGAGAATGAGCTCGGCGTGCCGGGGCGTCCGCTGCCGGTGGTGATCGAGGAGTACGGGCCGGGCACCGGGGACTTCGAGGGTGTGCCGGGCACGATGGTCAAGCACTGGGCCGAGTTCGAGCGGTACGGCGTCGACTACGGGGCGATGGGCATCTATACCAATCCGGGGCTGCTCGGGAACACGCTCCGGCGTACGGGGAACGGTCTCCAGCCCAACGCGGGCTGGTTCATGATGAATTGGTACCGGTCCATGGCCGGGCAGCGGGTGTTCGTGAGCCGCTGGGACACGCGCCGTTATCAGGCGTCCGACGCCGTGGCCACGTACGACGACGGCAGTCAGTCACTGACCGTGCTGGCCGGGGGTGAGCAGGGCGACGTCGACGTGCGGATCACCAACCTGCCGCAACGCGGGAACGTGCGGGTGCGGTTGGAGACGACCCGGTGGAGCCGGGACCCGTACGCGGTGGATCAGCGCGTGGAGAGACAGGGCGATCCCCGTACGGGGACCTATCAGCTCTTCGACCAGACGATGACGCTCGACTCGTCAGGTGGCGTGACCGTGCCGATCAAGCGGATGGAGCAGTACGACGGCTATCGCATCGTCATCAGCCCGCCCGCGAACCCGGTGACGCCGTCGACCGTCTACGAGGCCGAGCGCGCGACCGCCACCCACGTCGTCCAGCACCAGGCGGCGAAGCTCGCGTCGGGGAACGCGTACGTGGGCGGCATTGATTTCGCCGACAGCGCGCTCACCTTCGCCGTCCAGGCTCCCACGACCGGCCTGTACGAGGTGCAGGTGCGCTACGCCAACGGCACCGCCGCGACATCCACGCATCAGGTGACCGTCAACGGCACGGGCCAGGGCGAGATCACCTATCCGTCGACCGGCGGTTGGGCCGACACCACGATGGGCACGGTCACCAAGCGGCTCGTCCTGAAAGCGGGCACGAATCAGGTGCGGCTGACCAAAGGCAACGGCTACGCCGAGGTCGATTTCCTGGACGTACGCCCGGACCAGCACCGCTACGAGGCCGAGCTGGCCGCCGTGACGAACGCACGGATCGGGCACTACGGCTACAACGAGTTCCCCGACCTGGTCGGCGGCATCGACAACCCGGACAGCGCGGTCGAGTTCACCGTCGAGGTGCCGATGGCCGCCACCTACCGGCTCGACATCGGCTATGCCAACGGGCTGCCGGGCACGGCCACCCACCGGGTGCTGGTCAACGGCGTCGAGCGCGGGGTGGCGTCGTACCCGTCGACGAACGAGTGGCTCACGGGTCCCCGCCAGGACGCCGTGCTGCGCCACTCGTTCGTCGACGTCCCGTTGGCCGCGGGAGTCAATCGCGTACGGCTGGCCAAGGGTGACGGGTATGCGGAGCTGGATTACCTCGCGATCCAGTAAAAGAGACTAGGGGTTCTTACAAGTCCACTTCAGGGTGCCGTTGACAGGTTCGCCCGGTAGGCCGCCCTCGGCGGTGGCCGCGAGCTTCTTGAACGTCCAGGTTCCGCCGCCCTTGCCGTCGGTGGTCACCTCGCTCGACGTCGACTCGGGCCAGGTGCCGTAGACCTTGTTGTCGACGCCGATGCTCGGGCGCGAACCCGGAGCGACCAACTGGTCCTTCGGGTACGTGCCCGGGCCTTTGTAGTCCTCGATCTCGAGCTCGACGATGACCTTCTTGCCGTCCACGTCGCCGTCGAGCAGGCCGGCGATCGAGTACTGCGACCTGTTCGCGTACTCGTCGCAACTCTTGAGAAACTCCGCTCCGCCAGAGGGCGCCAGGGCGGTCTGCTTACCCGAAAGGGTGATCGCTCCGGACAGATCGAAGGTCAGCGTGACCTTTGGTCCGAGCGAGAACTCACCGTCGTCGCCGCTGTCTCCCGCGACGGGTGATTCCGCCGTCGTACAAGCGGTCAGTGTCGCCAACACGATCGTGGTCAGTATCGCTGAGCTGGTACGTCGTACCCGTAGCATGTCTTCACTCCCTGTCCGACCTTGTGCGGGAAGCCTGGACGGCGCCGCCAAAAAACCACCAAAAAAGAGGCGCGGGTGCGGTTCGAGGTGCTGGGTCCGGTGCGGGTGTGTCACGACGACGGCGAGCTTCCGGTGCCCCCGAAGCCACGCGCTCTGCTGGCGGTGCTGCTGGCCGCCCGGGGCAAGCCGGTGACGGTCGAGCGGTTGCTGGCCGAGTTGTGGCCCGACGGTGCGCCCTCGACCGCCACGGCGACGCTGCAGATGCACGTCTCGGCGCTGCGCAAGGTGGTCGGCGACCGGGTCGGCACGGCCCCGAGCGGCTACCGGCTCGACCTGGCCGGGGCGAGTTTCGACGCGGCCGAGTTCGAGCAGTCGCGCTCGCTCGACCTGTGGCGGGGCGAGGCGTACGAGGGGGTGGCGGCCGGGCCCAGCGTTGCCGCGGCCGGCGCCCGGCTCACCGAGTTGCGGCTGAACGCGCGGCAGGAGTGGGCTCAGCGCGCCCTGACCGAGGGCCGGCACGTCGAGGCCGCGACCGAGCTGGCCGGGTGGGTGGCCGAGCAGCCGACCGCCGAGGGACTGGTCCGGCATCTGATGGTCGCCCTCTATCGCTCGGGGCGGGCCGGAGACGCATTGCGCGCCTACGACCGTACGGCCGCGGCACTTGACGAACTCGGCGCCCGGCCCGGCCCGGAACTCGACGCCCTGGCCGCCGCTGTCCGCCGGCAGGACCCGACCCTGGACCGCCCGGCCAACGGGGTGCCCGCGCGCCGCAACCGCTTCATCGGCCGGCGGGCCGAACTCGATCGGGTGATCGATCTGCTCGGCACGGCCCGGCTGCTGACCATCGTCGGGCCCGGTGGGGCCGGCAAGACCCGGCTCAGCCTGGAACTGGCCCGCGAGGTCGCCTCCGACCACGACACCGTGCACGTCGTCGAGCTGGCCGAGCACCGGGAGGGCCCGCTCGCCATCCGGCTGGCCGCGGCGGCCGGCATCCGCGAGGAACCGGGCACCCCGCTGCTCGACACGGTGACCCGGCAGCTCGGCGGCCGGGTGCTGGTGGTGCTGGACAACTGCGAGCACGTACGGGCCGAGGCCGCCGAACTGGCCCACACCCTGCTGGCCGCGTGCCCGGGTCTGCGGCTGGTGGCCACGAGCCGCGAGCAGCTCGGCCTCAGCGGCGAAGTGATCTTCGGGTTGGGCGGCCTGGCCACCCCGGCGCCGGGGTCGACCGATCCACATTCCGATGCCGTACGCCTCCTGGCCGATCGCGTCGCGGCCGCGCGCGGCGGTGCCGGTCTCGCGCCGGCCGAGCAGGCCGTGGCGGCCGAACTGTGCCGCCGGTTGGACGGGTTGCCGCTGGCCATCGAGCTGGCCGCGGCCCGGCTGCGGGCGCTGCCGCTGTCCGAGATCGTCTCCCGCCTCGACCGCCGCCTCGACGTGCTGACCGGCACCTCCCCGGTGGCCCGGCACCAGACCATGCGGGCCGCCATCGACTGGGGCTATGACCTGCTCGACGTCCCCCAGCAGGAGCTGCTGCGCCGGCTGGGCGTCTTCGCGGGCGGGTTCGACCTGGCCGCGGCGACCGAGGTGGCCGGCGGCGACCCGCTCGACCCGCTGACCCAGCTGGTCGACCGGTCCATGGTGGAGTGGCGCGACGGGCGCTACCGGATGACCGAGACCATCCGCGAATACGCGCGTGAGCGCCTCGGACCGGTCGAGCGGGCCGCGGCCTTCCTCGCCCTGACCAACTACTGGACGACGAAACTGAAGGCCCCGCCGCCGGTGGACGGGCCCGCGCACACCGAATGGCTGGCCACGATCGGGGCCGACCACGACACGATCGTGGCCGCGGTCGACTGGTCGCTGCACGAGGGCGACCCGGCCGAGGGGCTGGCCATCGCGGCCGCGATGTGGTGGTACTGGTGGGTCGCCGGGCGGATGGCCGAGGGCCTGGGCTGGCTGGGCCGCGCGCTCGACCGCTCGGCCGAGCCGACCGCGCTGCGGGCCAAGGCGCTGCGGGCGGCGGCCGCGCTGGCCCGCAACTCGGGCGACCTGGCCGAGGCGCGCCGGCTGGGCGAGGAGGGGCTGGCCACCTTCCGGACGCTCGACGACCGTACGGGCATGATCGCCGCACTGAACAACCTGCTGATCACCGCGCAGGCCCAGGAGGACTATCCGGCGTCGCTCGCCTTCGGGCAGGAGGCCCTGGAGCTGGCCGAGGCCGCCGGGGACGCCCGGATGATCGCCGCCGCCTCCAACAACACCGCCGGGACGCTGCGCTGCATGGGCCGGCTCGACGAGGCGGAACCGTTGTTCACCCGCGCGCTGGACGGCTTCCGGGCGCTGAACGACCGGCGGGGCGAGGCGGCCGCGCTGACCAACCTGTCCACTACGCACCGGCGCCGCGGCCGCTACGAGCCGGCCCGCTCGACCATGCGTGAGGCGCTGGCCATTTATACCGAGCTCGGCATCGCCGAGGGCCAGCTCGACGCGGTCGAGGGCCTGGCCCAGCTCGCCGTACTGGAGGGCTCGGCGGTCGACGGGCTGCGCCTGCTCGTGCTGGCCGAGCGGGAACGCTCGGCCCTGGGCGCGCCCAGCTTCACCCCGGACGAGATCGCCGACCGGGACGACGCCGAGGCGCGGGCCCGGGCCGCCCTGTCCCCCGCCGAGGTGGCTCTGGCCTTCCGCGCCGCCTCGGCCACGTCGCTGGCCGAGGCCGTGGCCGAGCTTCTTTAGAAGATTTTTGGCGGCCTCCCGCATCGTTCTCTCAACCGCACCGCTGAATGAGGAGACCCCGTGAAGCACCGCCTCGTCGCCCTGGCCGCCGTCGTCGCCGTCTCGCTCACCGGAGGCTGCGGCCTCATCGAGGAAGCCGTCGCCGGCTCCCCCACCCCGGCCGCGACCACGGCCGCGCCCAAGGACAAGCCCACCCCGGCCGGGAAGACGACCGAACCGGAGTCCGAGTCCGGTATGGGCTCGGTCAAGGACTCGGGTGACATCCCCGACCCGTGCACACTGCTGTCGAAGCAGGAGGTCGTGTCGCTGACCGGCCGCAAGATCACTCAGATCGACGAGGACGGCGGCAGCAAGGGCGACGCGACCCGCTTCTGCCAGTGGCAGCAGGAGGACGGCCAGCTCGCCGTGTTCCTGGGCCGCACGACGGCCGAGGACTTCGACATCGTGATCGCCGACGCCGAACCGGTCGACGGTGTCGGTGAGGACGCCTTCACCCTGGCCGGTCACCTCTACGTGCTCTACGGCACGGTCCAGCTCGACATCTACGTCCGCGGCGGCTCCGACGACGAGAACCTGGCCGTGGCCAAGAAGGTCACCAACGTCCTGATCCCCCGGGTGTAAAAAAGAGGATGACCAATCGGGGCTTTCTGCGGTGGCGGGAACCGGCGACGAGGGTCTTGTCCCGGCTCTTCCCGGGTGACGTCCTCTGGTATGTCGACACCGCGGAACCCCTGTTCGCTCTGACCTTCGACGACGGCCCGCACCCCGCGACCACACCCCGGCTGCTCGACGTGTTGCGCCGGCACGGGGCGCGGGCCACCTTCTTCGTCGTCGGGGAACGCGTCCGGGCCCACCCGGAACTGATGGAGCGGATCATCGCCGAGGGCCACGAGGTCGCCAACCACCTGATGCGCGACGAGCGCTCGGTGCTGGTGCCGGACGAGCAGTTCGCGCGCGACCTGGCCGAGGTGAACCGGCTGCTCGCGCCGTACGGGCCGGTCCGCTGGTTCCGCCCCGGCTCCGGCTTCTACAAGCCGAGCATGCTGCGGGCGGCCGCCGGGATGAAGCTGCGGGCCGTGCTCGGCACCCTGGTGGCCGGCCACAACGGCGGACCGGGCGACCAGGCGATCGCCGAGGGGCTGCGCACCTCGATCCGGGCCGGCTCGATCGTCGTCCTGCACGAGGGCTCGGACAAACGCCGCGGCGTGGCCGAGACGACCGACGAGTTGCTGACCGCCCTCTCCGCCCGCGGATTGAGCGCGGTCACGGTGTCCACCTTGGCATTGTGAACCTTTTTCCGGTTTTCGCAGGCACTTAGCGCTGCGTGATCGAGGTTCGCCCCGCGATGCGTGAACGATCCCTTTCGGTCACCACGAACCGTGATCGAATCGTCCATGCGGCATGCATTGTGATCCATGTCTCGCTCGACTAAGCGTAGTTGTCCACTCACGATAGGTGCGACCCATGTGATCCACACCGGCCGAACAGGACAACTCCATGCGCCACTTCTCGGTCCTTCACCATCTGGCCGGGCAGCTGAATCCGTTATGCCGGTCGCTCGATCTCGACCCGGCCGTCCCGCTCGACCTGCTGGCCGGACTGCTCGGACCGCACGGGACCCGCTCGCTCGCCGAGCCGCCCGCCTGGCCGTCGGACGTCGCCGACGACCACTCCCCGATCGAGTTCTCGGTCGCCTTCAACGACACCGAGGCCCCGGCCCTGCGCATCCTGGCCGAGGTGCCGGGCCTCACCCCCGGGCTCGAGGCCAACACCGAGGCCGCGTACGCCTTCCTGGCCGCCAACGCCGCCCGGTTCGGGCTCGCCACCGGACGCCTCGACGCGATCCGCGACGTGTTCTTCACACCGGACCCGACCGGCAACTTCACCCTGTGGTGCTCGCTGGTGTTCCGGCACGGCCGTGATCCCGAGTTCAAGGTCTACTTCAATCCCGAGGTGGCGGGCGTCGACCGCGCACCGGAACTGGTCGAGGAGGCGCTCGGCCGGCTCGGGCTGCACGACGCGTACCGGACGATGCTGGCCCGCTCGATCCGCCCGGGCGAACTCGGCCGCCGCGACCGGCTCTCCTTCTTCGCCGTCGACCTGCACGACGGTCCCCAGGCCCGGGTGAAGCTCTACGTCAGCCACCACGAGGCCGACGCCGCCGACGTGGCCCGCGCCGCCACCGTGGTGCCCGGCGTCGACCCGGCCGAGATCGCCGAGTTCTGCCTGGAGGCGGGCGGCAAGGGCGTGTTCGACCGGCGCCCGCTGGTCGGCAGCTACACCCTGGCCGGGGGCGCCACCCGGCCGGTCGGTTACAGCCTGTATGTGCCGATCCGTGACTATGTGGACGACGATCTGCAGGCCCACGAGCGGGTCACGGCCGTGGTGGCCCGGCACGGCTTCAGCACCGACCTGCTGCACCGGTGCGTGGCCGCGGTATCGCGCCGCCCGCTCGGGGCCGGCGTCGGACTGATCGCGCACGTTTCCCTGCGACTGGGCCCGCCACGCCCGGGTGTCACTGTCTATCTGTCGGCCGAGGCGTACGAGGTAACCCCTCCGCGCAGCGTCTGGCTGCCTGCCGCGTAAAGAGGAGTCGCTGTGCCCCTTCCCCCGCCGTACCGGATCAAGGTCGTCGAACCGATCCCGTTCCTCAGTCCCGAGGAACGCGCCGGAGCCCTCGACGCGGCCGGCTACAACCCGTTCAACCTGCGGGCCGACCAGATCACCATCGACCTGCTCTCCGACTCGGGCACCGGGGCCACCTCGGCCGCCCAGGAAGCGGCGGCCGCGGTCGGCGACGAGTCGTACGCGGGAGCCCGGTCCTGGTTCCGCTTCCTCGACGAGGTGGCCGACCTGACCGGCTACCCGCACGTGCTGCCGGTGCATCAGGGCCGGGCCGGCGAGCGAATCCTGTTCGGCACGCTGCTCGACCCGGGGCAGATCTGCGTCAGCAACACCCACTTCGACACCACCCACGCCAACGTGGAGTTGTCCGGGGCCGAGGCGCTCGACCTGCCCTGCGCCGAGGCGCTCGACCTGGACAGCCCGGAGCCGTTCAAGGGCAACATCGATCTGGACGCGCTGGCCGCGCTGCTGTCCGGCCCGGACGGCGGACGCGTCGGGCTGGTGCTGATGACGATCACCAACAACGGGCTCGGCGCCCAGCCGGTGTCGATGGCCAACCTGCGGGCCGTACGGGAAATGTGTCGTTCGCACGATGTCCCGTTCTTCCTGGATGCGGCGCGGTTCGCGGAGAATGCCTGGTTCGTGCGCGAGCGTGAGGACGGTTATCAGGACCGGTCACCGCGCGAGATCGCCCGGGAGGCGTTCGACCTCGCCGACGGGTGCGTGATCAGCCTCAAGAAGGACGGACTGGCCAGCATCGGCGGGTGCATCGGGCTGCGCGACGACGCTCTGCACGCCCGCTGCGAGGCCCTGCTCATCGCCACCGAGGGCTTTTCCACGTACGGGGGTCTGGCCGGGCACGATCTGGAACGGCTCGCGGTCGGCCTGCGCGAGGTGGTCGATCCCGCCTATCTGGCGGCTCGGGCGGCCGCGACCGCCAACCTGGCCCGCATGATCACCGAGGCCGGCGTCGACATCATCCAGCCGGCCGGTATGCACGCGCTCTATCTCAACGCCGGGCGCCTGCTGCCGCACCTGACCCCGGCCGAGTTCCCGGGCCACTCGCTCGGCTGCCAGCTCTACCTGGACGGCGGGATCCGGTGCGCCGAGCTGGGCTCGCTCTATCTGGGCACGATGGACGATCAGCACCGGCTGGTCACCGCGGCGCCCTTCGAGCTGGTCCGGCTGGCCATCCCGCGCCGCGTCTACACCCAGGAGCATTTCGAGTACGTGGCCGAGACGCTCGCGGGCATCGCCAAGGACCCGGAGCGGATCAAGGGCTACCGGATCGTCTCGACGCCACCCATCCTGCGGCACTTCAAGGTACGGCTGGCGCCACTGGCTTAAGCGCGGGCGGGCAGACGGGCCATGGCGTGCCGGACCAGGGTGATCAGGGCCAGCTTGCTCGATCCCCGGTCCCGCGCGTCGCACCAGACCAGCGGCACCTTCGGATCCAGCTCGAGCGCCCCGCGGATCTCGTCCTCGGTGTAGTCGCACTCGCCGAAGAACCGGTTGACCGCGGTGACGAACGGGATGCCCCGCCGCTCGAAATAGTCGACGGCGGGGAAGCTGGAGTCGAGCCGGCGCGTGTCGACCAGCACGATCGCGCCGACCGCGCCCTGGGCCAGCTCGTCCCACATGAACCAGAACCGGTCCTGGCCCGGGGTGCCGAAGAGATAGAGCACCACGTCGGGACTGATCGTGATGCGCCCGAAGTCGAGGGCCACGGTGGTGGTCGTCTTCCCCTCGACCCCGGTGGTGTCGTCCACCCCGACACTCGCCTCGGTCAGGAGTTCCTCCGTGGTCAGCGGCGGGATCTCACTCACCGAGGCGACCAGCGTCGTCTTGCCGGTGCCGAACCCGCCGGCCACAACGATCTTGACTGAAGTGCGGTCCACGTCGCCTCCCCCCTACAGCCGTTCCAGGCCGGCCAGCACGGCGTCGAGCACGTGCCGGTCGATGATCTTCTGCTGGGCCGGATTGCCCACCTCGAGATAGCCCTGCTCGATCAGCACGTCGACCATCACCTTGGTGATCGCCAGCGGCATCCGCAGGTATGCGCCGATCTCGGCCACCGAGATCCAGCCGTCGCACCGGCGCAGGATCTCGAGGTATTCCGGTTCCAGCCGACGGGTGTCCACCGGCAGCGCCACCACCTGGGTGGCCAGGTCGAGGCTGGAGTCCCGCGGCGCCGTCCGGCCGTTGACGAGGACGTACAGCGGCACGAACCGGCCCGCGGCCGACTCGTCGTCACCGTCCCACGTCTCCAACGTCATGAGTCGACCGGCGCCACGGACCGGATCCCGGTGCCCAGGAAGTCGCCGATGCGGGTGACCAGCCGGCTCACCTCGTACGCGACCAGGCCCATGTCGACGTCCTGCTCGCACAGCACGGCCAGGCGCGCGTTCTGCCCGGCGGCCGCGATGAACAGGGTGTTGTCGCCGTACTCGATGATCACCTGGTGCACCGGGCCGCTCTTGAACCGGCGACCGGTGCCGGCCGCGACGCTGTACATCGAGGACGCGCCGGCGGCCAGGATCTCGGCCAGGTCCTGCGAGATGAGCGACGACTTCTGGATGATCAGCCCGTCGGTCGACAGCACCACGACCGAGATGACGTGCGGCACCTCGACCAGGTCGTCCAACATCCAGGGCAGGTCGGTCGGGCTGGTCGTCGGATCGGTCACGGGTTCCCGCCTTGCTCATCATCGGTGGTGTCGTCGGTGCGGTCGGCCGTCGCGCCCTCGGCCCAGCCGCGCTGGTAGCGGGCGAACCGGGCCCGGGCCTCCTCGGGCGACCGGGTCGGGACAACCTCGGTGACCTCGGCCTCGGAAGGCTCGTCCTCCTCGAGCAGTCCGGGCGCGAGGTGCTGCTGCGGACGGCGGTGCGGGAGCGGGGGCTTCCCGTTCGGCTTGGGCTCGAGCACCGCGACCGCGGTCGTCCGCTCCACCGGCGCCTGGGGCTCCGCCGGGGCCGGGCGCGGCGGCTCCGGGCGCTGAGCGGCCGGGACGATCGGCATGGCCCGGCTGTCGCCGGAACCGTCGCGCTCGCAGCCGACCAGAATGCGCTCGGGCAGCAGGACGATGGCCAGCAGACCGCCGTACGCGGAGCGCCGCAGGCTGATCTGCACACCCTCGCGCTTGGCCAGCTCGGCCACCACGTGCAGACCGATCTGGGCGCCGTCCCGCAGTTCCGTCACGTCCGGCGTCGGCGCGGTCGCGAGCAGCGTGTTGGCCCGCTCGACGGCCTCGGCCGACATGCCCACGCCGGCGTCCTCGATCTCGATCGCCACGCCGTGCTGCACCCGGCTCGAGGTGACCCACACCGTGGTGTCCGGCGGCGAGAAGGCCAGCGCGTTGTCCAGCAGCTCGGCCAGCAGGTGGATGACCTCGGCCACGGCGTGCCCGGCGAGCGCCACGTCGTTGGCCCGGCGCAGCGTGATCCGCTGATAGTTGCGGGCCTCGGCGAACGAGGCCAGCAGCACGCGGCGCAGGGCGACCGGATTCTGGAAGCGCCGGCCGATCTGACCGCCGGCCAGAATGACCAGATTTTCCAGGAAGCGCCGGGTCTGGTTGAGCTGGTGGTGGATGTCGAACAGATCGGTCAGCAGCTTCTCGTCGCCGACCTGCTCCTGCAGATCCTCGACCACCTTGAGGCCGCGCTGCAGCGGGCGCTGCGGACGGCGGGCGACACCCATCAGCATCGCCATACCGGCAGCCCGGGCCTTGGCCTCGTCGACCGCCGCGCCCGCGGCCGCCTGCAGCGACCGGTTGATCACCCGGGCGACCTGGCCGATCTCGTCGCCGCCGTAGTCGGGTGCGGCGAACTCGGAGGCCAGGTCGACCTGCTCACGGCGGCGGAGCCGGTCCATGACCGAGGGCAGCCGCTGGTCGACGAGCGTGTCGGCGTCGCTGCCGAGCTTGGCCAGACGCACCGACAAGGCCCGGTCGACCAGCACCCGCGACTGGCGGACGGCCCACAGGATGGCGCCGACGGCGATCGCGAGGGCCAGCACCGAACCCAGGGTCGCGGTCAGCAGCTGGTTGTTACCGGTCCGCAGGGCCCGGGCCGAGACCTGGTCGGCCTGCTGGACGGTCAGGTCGATCAGGTCGGCCGAGACGGTGCCGGTGAGCTGTGACCACCGGTCGACGCCGAGCGACAGGGAGGCCGGCACGCTGCGGGCCCACGGGCCACCCGAGGTGATCGCGTTCTCGGCCTGGATCAGCTGCTTCCAGGCGGTACTCGCCTCGATCTCGGCGAACCTCGTCCGCACGGCCGGTTCGAGGTGCGGAGAAGACGTGGTCAGCGCGGCGTGGTAGGCCCCGACGAGCCGGACGAACTCGAGATAGTCGGCCCGGGTGAGCGGCCCGGAGGCGAGCGCGCCGTCGACGATCGAGCCGGCCCGGGACATCAGGTCGCTGGCCCGGAACACCTCGGTGGCGATGATGCCGCCCTGGGTCGCGGTCACATCGGGCACCACGCGGGCCTGGTTGTCGAACAGGTCGGTGGCCGCGTCGAGCAGAGTGTTGTAGAAGGCGTAGGCGTCGTCACCGCTCATCGACCGCGCGTCGATCGCGCTGCGGGTGGCCGGCAGCCGGTCGAGATAGCCGGACAGGCTGGTCCAGCGCGACTTGATCGACTCGGGGGCCTGCCCGAGCGCGCCGTCGGCGGCCGACCGCAGGGCGTCGACCCGCTGGTCGGTCTGCCGGCGCCGCTCGAGCAGCGAGGTCAGCCCGTTCGACGGGCGGGCCAGGAAGGAGACGCTCTGCCGGCGCTCCTGCTGCAACGACGAGAGCGCGGCCACGGCCGGGATCGACACCTGCCGCACCGAGTTGGCCACCGCGCGGTTGTAGAAGCCCTGGAAAACCAGGTATCCGGAAGCGGCGAACCAGATCAGCAGGGCCACCACACTGGGCACGAGGACGAGCCGGACGACCCGCCGGGCGATGGACTGCTGTCGTTGATTTCGGTCCGTCGCCTGACCGGCCGATGTGGACGTCAAGGTTCATCCCATCTGGGTAGAGGAAGACTCATCGCGGCGCCCCGTCAGCCGTCGATCAAGCGGTGCAAACCCTAGCGGCGCGTCTATCTCCGCACCAGAGGTCGGACGGACCGCTCCCGTATCGCCGTACGTTTCCCCAGGTGAAAGCGAATCCGATGTAGATCACAAAATGGTGGATACGTTTTTCGGGCAGAGTGGCCTAGGTCACCCGGTCCATTCGGCGGAACGGCGAAACAAACCAAATGCGCGCAACCCGCCCGGGGGTCGCTGACGAATGTCGATATGTTGATTCCGTCGTCCGTTAGGGTGGCGCAATGCTGAGCAGACGCCTCCGCCTCCCGCTGGCATTTGCCGCTGTCGCGATCGCCGGAAGTGGCGCATTTGTCGTCGCCCACCGCGGTTCCGCCGACCCCGAGACGGTGAGCGAGACCCTCACCGGCACACCGACTCCGGCCCCGTTGTCCGGCTCGGCGGCGCCCGCGCCCGGCACGGCGGTCAGCGTCGCCCCCAAGCTCGGCCCGGCCACCTATGTGACGTCGGCCCCACCCAAGCCGTCGGCCTCGGCCACCCAGCGCATCGACGTCCACGTCGACTGCCGGAACGGCAACGACGGCAACAACGGCACCCAGGCCAAGCCGCTGCGCAGCGTCGACGCCGCCACCTCACGGTCGATCGACGCCGGCACGGTGATCGGGCTGGCCCGCGGCTGCACCTGGAACACGCTGATCGACCTGCGCGGCGACGGCACCAAGAGCAGACCGATCAAGCTGACCGCGTACGGCTCCGGCGCCCTCCCGGTCATCGACGGCGGCAAGACCGACCGCGAGGGCGTGATCACGCTCTCCGGTTCGTACCAGATCGTGGAGAACATCCGGGTCACCGACGCCCTCAAGAACGGCATCGTGATCATGGGGTCGAACAGCGGCGTCCAGTCGAGCACGGTCGACAACGCCGGCGTCGGCGTGCAGTTCCGCGGCCGCGGCGGCTGGGCCCAGCGGGTCACCGTGCGCGACCTGAGCATGGTGCGCGACACCCCGGGCGGCGACGACGACTACGGCGCGGTCGGCTTCCTGGTCGAGGCGCACGACGTCGAGATCGGCTACAGCAGCTGCACCAACTGCCGGGCCCCGAGCCACGACTACGGGCACGACGGCGGCTTCGTCGAGGTATGGAACTACGGCGACAACCTCGACGTGCACCACAGCACCGGCAACAACACCCAGGGTGTGCTCGAGATCGGCAGCGACTCGGGCGACTCGTCGGCGCACAACATCCGGCTGCGCAACAACAAGTTCAGCAACACGCACGGCGGCATGGTGCTGCACACCGGCGGCAACTTCGCCATCGGGGACGCGCAGATCGCGTGGACCGGCAACACCATCTCGAGCACCGGTTCGAGCGACCCACCGATCCTCGACGGCGACCTGAGCAAGGTCACGTTCGACGGCAACACGGTCAGCACGGCCAGCTTCGTGGCCCACTCGACCCCGGCCAGCCATCGCTGCAACACCATCACGCTGCGCGGCGGCGCCGAACTCGGCTACCAGCGGCACAGCACCGAGCGCGTCAACAACGGCAAGGCGTCCTGCTGAGTCAGGCCTGACCGCCGAGCCCGGCGTCCCGGGCCCGGGCCACGGCGGCGGCCCGGTCGGCCACCCGCAGCTTCACGAAGATGTTCGAGACGTTGTTGCGCACCGTCTTCTCGGTCAGGCCGAGCCGCGCGGCGATGACGGCGTTGGCCGCGCCGGTCGCCATCAGGGTGAGGATGTCGCGTTCCCGGGCGGTCAGGCCGGGAAAGGGCACCGCCCCCGATTCCGGGGCACCCGCGAAGAATTGGGTCAGCCGCGCCGCCACGTCCGCCCCGAAGATCGCCTCGCCCGAGGCGACCACCCGGATCGAGCGCAGGATCGCCTCCGGCTCGGCCCCCTTGAGCACATAGCCCCGGGCGCCCGCGCGCATCGCCGCGAAGATCGACGCGTCCTCCTCGACCATGGTGAGCACCAGGACGGCGACGCCGGGCAGCGCCGCCACGATCTGCCGGGTCGCCTCGACCCCGTTCAGGCCGGGCATCCGCAGATCCATCACCACCACGTCGGGACGGTTCTGCAGAGCCAGCGCGACCGCCTGCTCCCCGTCGGCCGCCACCCCGGCCGGCTCGGTCTCGGGCGAGTCGGCGATCAGCGCCCGCAGGCCCTCGCGGAACAGCGGATGGTCGTCGGCCACCAGCACGCGCAGCGTCACCCGGCCACCCCCGGAAGCGGGATGAGCGCGTGCACCAGCGTGCCGCGCGGCTCGCGCCGGCTGATCCGGCAGTGCCCGCCCAGCTCGGCCGCCCGTTCCCGCATCGAGGTCAGGCCGACCCCGGCGCGATAGCCGTCGGGCAGCCCGGCGCCGTCGTCGGACACGCTGACCTCGAGCGCGGAATCCAGCGACAGCCGCACCGACACCGGAGTGCCGGGGGCGTGCCGGGCCGCGTTGGTCAGGGCTTCCACCGCGATCCGGTACGCCGCCACCTCCACCGCGGCGGGCAGCGGCGGCAGGTCGGCCGGGACGTCGATGTCGGCCGCACCGAGCCGGACCGCCTGCTCGCGGACCGCCCCGGCCAGGCCCAGTTCGTCGAGGACGGGCGGCCGCAGGTCGTACACGATCCGGCGGATGTCCCCCACCGCGGCCTCGGTCGCCTCGCGCAGCGTGCCCAGCAGCTCGGCCGTGCCCTCCCCGGCCGGCACCGAGCGGCGGGCCGTGTCGATGCCGAGCGCGATGCCGGCCAGTGTCGGCCCGAGCCCGTCGTGCAGGTCGCGCCGCAGACGACGGCGTTCCTCCTCGCGGGCGGCGACCAGTGTCTGCCGCGCATTCTGCAACGCCTCGGTCAGCACCACCGCGCGGGCCGCCACCGCGACCTGGCGGGTCAGGCCGGTGAGAAGGCGGCGCTCGTCCGGCCGCAGCCGGCCGCCGGGCGGGTCCTGCCACTGCAACCGGCCCACGGTCTCGCCCGCGAACGGCAGCGGCAGCGCGTCGACCGGCCGGTCGGGCAGCTGCTTCCCGTGCCGGCACAGCGTCTCGCCGCCGACCTCGATGGCCACGTACGGCAATCGCAATGCCTCGGCGACCGTGCGGGCGGCGGCGGGCAGCATCTCGGCCGGTTCGGCGGTCGCGTCGAGCCGATCGCCCAGGCGCGCGAACGCAGCCGCCGGGTCGTCGCGCAGCCCGTACACCAACTGGTTGATCCGGCGCTGGGCCAGGTCACGCAGCGGCAGTACGGCCAGCGCGGCGGTGACCGCGGCGACCACCTGCGGAACCAGGCCGCCGAAGACCAGGCCGAGCCCGACCGCCACGGCCAGCCAGACCGCGGCCAGGGCGACGGTGAGCAGGGCGTACGTCAGGGTGCGGCTGAGTACGGCCCGGGTGTCGAACAGCCCGTACCGGACGATTCCCACCCACGCGGCGACACCGACCGCGACCGCCGCCATGTTCTCCAGCACGGCCACCGGGGCGGTCTCGCCCGTGGTCATCCCGGCCACCACGCAGGCCAGATAGGCGGCCGGCACCACCCAGGCGACCCTGCTCGCGGTACGCAGGGCGGGCGCGTGCTCCCCCGGGTCGGCCCGGGCGTAGCGCCACAGCGAGACGCAGGCCAGCGCGCTCAGCGGGCCCATGATCAGGATGAGCAGGACGCCGCCGTCGGTGGCCGGGATCGCGATCGGGTTGGGCACCGGCAGGTCGTTGGCGTTGGTCGAGAACGTGCCCCAGATCAGCAGTCCGGCCAGCTGGAACGCGTAGACCCGGGCCAGGATCCGGCGGCCGCGCGAGCCGAGATGACGATCGGGGAAGAGCAGGATTCCGTACGTCGCCACGAGCGGCGCGCCGAGCACGGCGAACGGTGTCTGCACCACGGCCAGCCACGCGCCCGTGGTGACCCGCCCGGTGTGCAGCGCGAGATCGGACGCCGCCTGGATCGCCGCCGAGACCGGCAT
Organism: Paractinoplanes bogorensis; assembly: GCF_018829635.1. Lineage (GTDB taxonomy): Bacteria > Actinomycetota > Actinomycetes > Mycobacteriales > Micromonosporaceae > Actinoplanes > Actinoplanes bogorensis. Next base: position 80,237 of record NZ_JAHKKG010000007.1, on the reverse strand, counting down.
CGCCACGCCCGAGACCAGGAAGATCCAGCCGATCGGGCGGCGCGGGCGGCTCCGGATGATCACCGCGCCGACCTGGGCCACCGCCACGTAGACCAGGGCGGTCACCGACACCAGCACGGTGATCGGGCCGGTCGGCCCGGTCAGGCACAGGGCGACGGCGAGCAGCGCGAAGAGCGCGGCCGTCACGACCGCGCCCCGGGAGGTGTTCGACGTCATCACGCTGGATTGTGCTGGGCCGCCGCCGCGTACGGAATCGGCTCTTCGCCGGGCGTCCGGACCAGCCGGGTGGCCAGCACCACGCAGCCCACCAGCAGCACCACGCCGGCCACGGTGTCGACGATCGGGTTCACCGCGTTGCCTGCGAAGTGCAGCACCGGGTACGCCGTGAACAGCGCCGCCGCCCACGTCGGGACCATCTTGGCCCGCAGCAGCCCGATCCCGAGCACGATCATGCCGACCAGGTGCCCGAGCACGAAGACCCCGACCAGGGTGCCGTAGACCGGATCGCCGTTGACCGCCTCGACCATCGAGGCCGCCGCGCCCTGGTCGGCCTGCTGGGACGCCTGGTAGAGCAGGATCCCGCCGCCGCCGATGCCGATCAGCCCGCACAGCCACCCGAACGCGGCGATCCCACCGCCGAAGAAGCCGAGCTTGGGCGTGGCCAGCCGACCGGCGTAGACCATGGCCGGCACCAGCAGCATCAGCGGGAACAGCAGAAGGTTGCTGGTGAGCGCGAGGCCGGAGTGACCGGCGTAGTCGCGGAGCTGGTCGGCGACCGGCGCCGACTCGTCGGTGACGGTCAGCGGGATCGCCAGGGCGAGCGGGCCGAGGATGAGCGACGCGGCGCCGAAGCGGCGGGAAACAGTGCGAATGTCCATGTCCGTAGCCTCGGCCGCGCCCGGTCCCGGGCGGCAGAGCTCCCAGTCCCGCCGACCCGGGATTCGCCAACGCCTCATACCGACCGCGGATCGGCCGAATGGGCAGATCGAGCCGGGAACGCAGGCCCACCTCGGGGGAGGAACCACGATGTCGCACTACGACTACGGCTACGGGAAGCCGGCGCCGAAGCGCTCGAAGCTGCCGTACGTCCTCGGCACCGTGGGCGCGGTCGTGGCCTTCGCGATCGGCGGCACCGCCGTCGTCCGGATCGCCGGCAGCTCCGGTTCGCCGGTCGAGATCGTGGCGGCGCGTCCCGCCGAGGTCGTCCGCACCACCGCCCCGGCCCCGGCCGTGACCGAGGACCCGGTCGTGATCATTCCGGTCAACGAGGCGACCCCGGTCCGGACCGCAAAGACGCCGACCCCCACCCCGACGCCAAAGAAGACCCCCACCTACAAGGGGCTGACCAGCCGCGCCTGGACCAGCATCGCCAAGAACCCGACGGCCCACGCCGGCGAGAAGATCGTCATCTACGGCCGGATCGGCCAGTACGACAGCCGCACCGGCTCCGAGCGCATGCTGGCCAACGCGAGCAACACCCCGTACGAGAACCCGGCGGTCTATCCGGTCATCTTCAGCGGTGACGCGGAGATGCTGGGCGCCTACAAGGTGGACCAGATGTTCGAGGCGAAGGCGGACGTCGTCGGCTGGTTCACCTTCGAGACCGTCAAGGGCGGCACGAAGACCGTCCCCGAGCTGCGCATCAAGTCCATGCTCAGGATTTACTGAGGCGACGGGGCGTCGGGGCGACCAGCACCTCGATGCCCTTCGAGCGCATCCGTTCGACGTGTTCCGGCGCGGTGCCGTCGTCCACGATGACGGTGTCGAAGTCTTTCAGCGGGGCCAGCGCGTGCAGCGCCTGCCGCTCGAACTTGGTGTGGTCGGCCAGCAGGATGCGCCGGTTGGCCGACTCGAACATCGCGCGCTTGGTCTCGATCGTCTCGAGGAACTGGTGGAACGCGATGTCTTTGGTGATGGCCGACGTCGACATGATGAACAGGTCGGCCTGCAGCCCGGCGATGGTCTGCGTGGTCATCGGGCCCATGAAGGCGCTGCACCAGTTGTAGTACTGGCCGCCCAGCCCGAGCAGGTTGATGCCGGTGGTGCCGCGCAGCTCGTTGATCAGGCTCAGCACGTTGGTGATGACGGTCAGCGGCGTCTTGTCGGCCAGGTGCGGGGCCATCCGCAGCACAGTGGTCGAGTCGTCGAGGAAGATGGCCTGCCCGGGCTCGACGAAACTCATCGCGGCCACGGCCAGTGCTTCCTTCTCGGCCGACTGGCGGCTGAGCCGGTAGACGTCGCTCGACTCGATCAGGCTGGTCGACAGGGCGGTGGCCACCCCGCGGGACTTGCGGAGGATGCCCCGCGCCTCGAGCTCGTCGAGGTCGCGGTGCACGGTCATCAGGCTGATCTGGAAACGCTCGGCCAGCTGCTCGATGCGGACCGCACCCTCGGCCACCACGGCCTCGGTGATGGCCCGCTGCCGGGCCAGCTGCCGCGACTGGCGGGTGTCGCCGGCGACCGGCTCGGTCGACATGGTGCTGGATCCCCCGTCGTGATCTGCGCGCTGCGTCATCGGACGCCCCTGGTCTCGTCGAGGATAGAGCGTAGGGCCGGAACCCGGTGGGCCGACCGGCCCAGGAACAGGCCGTCGACGGCGCCGTCGAGCTCGGTGAGCAGGCCGTTCCCGGCGCTGCCGCCGTAGATGACCCGGGCGTCGCGGTCGCCCAGCCAGGCCCGGATCTCGGCCGTCACCGCCTTCACGTGCGTCGGCCCGGCCGGCTCGGCGGCCCCGATGGCCCAGGTCGGCTCGTACGCCACCACGAGCGGGATGTCGTCCCGCCCGACCGCCGCCTCGAGCTGACCCACGCACTCGGACACCGCCTCGTCGACCGAGACGGCCCGCGACTCCCCCACGCAGAGCAGCGGGATCAGATCGTTGCGCCGCGCGGCGACCATCTTGCGCCGGATCATCCGGTCGTCCTCCCCGAAGATCGTGCGTCGTTCGAAGTGCCCGACCTCCGCGTACGCGCATCCGAGCTGGCGCAGGTCGGCCCCGCTGACCGCGCCGGTGTAGGCCCCGCGGTCGAGGTGGAAGAGATCCTGGGCGCCCACCGCCACCCCGGTGCCGGCCAGCAGCTCCACCACGGAACCGAGAACCGGCAGGGACGGCAGCACGACCAGGTCGACGTGGCCGCCGGTGACGGCCGGGTGGGTGCGGGCCAGTTCGGCCACCCCGGCCGTCCACTCCAGCGTCCGCGCCGGGTCGAAGTACATCTTCAGGCTGACCGCGAGGAAGGTGCGGGCCGGACCGGGTTCAGGACGACGCATTCTGCTCATATTCGGAGAGGACGGCGACCTTCCGCGCGGATTCCGAGGTTTCGTCGAACGAGTAGCTGAGCCATTCCCGGGCCAGCCGCCGGGCCAGTTCCAGGCCGATGACCCGCTGACCGAACGTGAGCACCTGGGCGTTGTTGCTCAGCACCGAACGCTCGACCGAGAAACTGTCGTGCGCGGTCACGGCTCGTACGCCGGGAACCTTGTTGGCCGCGATGGCCACGCCGAGGCCGGTGCCGCAGACGAGCAGCGCCCGGTCGGCCGTCCCCTGCACGATCATCTCGGCCGCGGCGATGGCGATGCTGGGATAGGCGGTGTGGTCGTCCGCGCCGACCCCCACGTCGACCACCTCGGTGACCGACGGGTGGCGCAGCAGGTCGGCCTTGAGCGCCTCCTTGTACTCGAAGCCGGCGTCGTCCGATCCGACCACTATCCGAAAACTCATCACACGGCCTTTCTGGCGAAGAGCAGCGGGCTCACGGCGGTCAGCGCGAGAGCCATCGAGACGGCGCCCGGGTCGGGCGAACCGATGCTCCTAGTGGTGTGGGCGCGGGCCCGTCCGAGACGCGGTTGCAGGTCGGCCGTGGCCCGGGCGGCCGAGGTGGCGGTCTCGGCGGCGACCGGCCACGCCGCGCCGAGGTCGGCGCCCGAGGAGACCAGCTCGGCCAGCCGGTCGGCGAACGGCAGCAGCGCGTCCACCATGGTCTTGTCGCCCAGCTCGGCTTTACCGGCCCGGGTGATGGCGGCGGCGGCCGCCCGCACGCCGGCCACGACGTCACCGGTGGCGGGCGCGTGGTCGTCGGAGAACTCGGCCGCCACCGCGGCCAGGGCGAGCCCCCAGAGCGCGCCCGAGGTGCCGCCCGCCTTGTCGGCCCAGGCCTGCGCGGCGGCGTCCAGCGTGGCCCGGGCCCCGCCACCGGCCTGGCACGCCTCGTCGGCCGCGGCGGTGGCGGCGGTCGCGCCCCGGTGCATCCCGAGGCCGTGGTCGCCGTCGCCGGCCAGCGCGTCGAGGCGGCCCAGCTCGTCGATGTGCGTGTCGATGGTGGCCGTGATCTGGTGCAACGCGTGCACCACAACCGCAGCCGCGGCCCGCGAGTCGTCGGACCCTCGGTTGATCTTCGTCGGCGGCAAGATCGACTCGCTCATCAAGGCCGATCCATCCGCGATCACAGTCCCCCGCCGATAGGCAGCGCTGTGTGCCGGGGACGTCCAGGCCTGCTCGAGCTCCTCGTCCAGCACAGTCACGGTGAGCGAGACCCCGGCCATCTCGAAACTGGTGGCCAGCTCGCCCACCTCGGGCTGCACGACCGTGCGCCCGGCGTCGTTCAGCAGTGTCGCCACCCGCTGATAGATGACGAACAGCTCCTCGGCCTTGACCGAACCAAGACCGTTCAGGATCACCGCGACCCGCTCACCCGCCGGGGCCTCCGCCAGAACCCGCCGGGTCAGCAGCTCGGCCAGTTCGTCGACCGACGGCAACGCCGTCTCGTCGATGCCGGGCTCGCCGTGGATCCCGATCCCGACCGCCATCCGCCCGGCCGGCACGGTGAACAGCGGCCCGTCGGCCCCGGGCAGCGTGCAACCCGAGAACGCGACGCCGAGCGACCGGGTCCGCCGGTTGGCCCGGTCGGCCAGTTCCCACACATCGTCCAGGTCGCGGCCCTGCTCGGCCGCCCACCCGGCGGCGCGGAAGACGACGAAGTCGCCGGCGATCCCGCGCCGCAGGTGGGCCTGGTCGGGCGTGGCGCTCGCGATGTCGTCGGTGACGACCACCGTGCGGCACGGGATGCCGTCCGACCGCAGACGCTGCTCAGCCTGGTCGAAGTTCAGGACGTCACCGGCGTAGTTGCCGTAGGCGAGCAGCACGCCCGAGCCGGCGGCGACCGCGCGGGCCACGGCGTACACCTGCTGGGCCGACGGCGAGGCGAAGACCTCACCCATCGCGGCCCCGTGGGCGAGACCCGGTCCGACCAGCCCGGCGAACGCCGGGTAGTGGCCGGATCCGCCTCCGATGACCACTGCCACCTGGCCCGCCGGGGTGCCCGCGACCCGGGTGACGCCGCCGGTCACCGGGCGGACCACGTCACCGTGGGCGGCGACGAACCCGCCGATCATGTCGTCCCGGAAGGTCGACGCGTCGATCCGGAGGTAGCTCACTGGGACCCTCCCTCTAGGACTTGAGCGTGAACGGGGCGATGTAGTCGGCCACGTTCTCCTTGGTGATCAGCACACAGTCGAAGGCCTGCTTCTCGACCGCCACACCCGTTTTTCCCGTACGCAGGTAGGAGTCGGCCTGCTCGACGGCCTTCTTGGCAAAGGTGGCGACCGGCTGGAGCACGGTGTACTGCAGCTCACCGGCCTTGATGGCGGCGATCGCGTCGGGCGAGCCGTCGAAGCCGCCCACCTTGACCTGGCCGAGCTTGCCGGCCGACTTCAGGGCGGCGATCGCGCCGAGCGCCATCTCGTCGTTGCCCGAGATCACACCCTTGATGGTCGGGTGGGCCTGCAGCAGGCTCTGCATCTTGTCGTGGCCCTGGGTCCGGTCCCAGTTGGCGACGTCCTTACCGACCTGCTTGAGGGTCGGGTACTGGGTCAGCACGGTCTTGTAGCCGTTGGACCGGGTGGCCGCGTTGTTGTCCGACGGCGCGCCGAAGAGCTCGACGTACTCGCCCGAGTCGCCGACCGCGGTGATCCACTGCTGGGCGCCGATCGCCGCGCCCTGCGCGTTGTTCGACACCAGTTGAGCCTTGGCCAGGCCCTCCTGGTTGATCTCGGCGTTGACCAGGAAGACCGGGATGTCGGCGGCGTTGGCCTTCTTGACCGCGCCGACCGATCCGCTGGCGTTGGCCGGGTCGAGGATGATGGCGACCGACTTGTTGGTGATCGCGGTGTCGATCAGGTTGCTCTCGGTGTTGGTGTCGCCCTTGGAGGCCGAGACGTTGGCCGTGTAGCCGAGCTTCTTGGCCTCGGCCTCGGCCACCGTGCCCTCGGTCTGCCAATAGGGGTTGGACGGGTCGTTGACGATGATCGTGATCAGGCCGCCGGCTTTCGAGTCACCGCCGGCGGCGTCGGTCTTCTCCGCCGCGGCGGAGCAACCGCCGGTCAGCACCAGGGCGAGTGCGCCGGTCGCGAGCGCGACCGAACCGTAACGAGGCATGGGGGTACCCACTTCCTTATCTGAAGGAATTGCGCGAACGGGATTTCAGGCGACGGAAGCCAAGGTTTTCGGCGTGTCCGTGGGGGTGTCGGCCGGCTTCTTGCGAGGGCGCTTACGGCCGTACTGCACGGCGTTGAGCAGGACGGCGAGGACGATGACGGCACCGGTGAAGACGGTCTGCCAGTAGGCCGAGACGCCGACGATGACCAGGCCGTCGGAGAGGAAGCCGATGACGAACGCGCCGAGCATGGTGCCCCGCACGTTGCCCCGGCCGCCGGTCAGCGCGGCGCCGCCGATCACGACCGCGGCGATCGCGGTGAGCTCGTAGGAGGTGCCCGCGGTGGGTCCGGCCGAGGTCAGTTCGGACGACAGGATCAGGCCGGCGACCGCGGCGCACAGCCCCGAGACCACGTACACCCAGACCTTGACCTTTTTGACCGGGACGCCGGAGAGCTCGGCCGCGCGCTCGTTGCCGCCCGCCGAGTACAGCCAGCGGCCGAAGACCGTGCGGCTGAGCAGCACACTGGCCACCGCGGCGACGACGATCATCACCAGCACACCGATCGGGATGCCCAGCAGCTTGTTGAAGCCGAGCCAGTCGAACCCGGTGTTGCCCAGGGCGGGGTCGCCGCCGAGGTCGTTGTAGGTGAGGCCGTCGGTCATGAGCAGACCGATTCCCCGTACGACATAAAGCGTGCCCAGCGTCGCCACGAAGGAAGCGACTCTGAATCTCGCCACCAGCACCCCGTTGAGCAGGCCGATCAGGGCGCCGACGGCACACGTGACGATGACGACGACCCAGACCGACGGGAACAGCCGGACCCCGAAGACGGGCACGCCCTGCATCAGTGCGCCGGCGATCACCCCGGACAGGCCGAGGGTCGAGCCGACCGAGAGGTCGATGCCGCCGTTGAGGATGACCAGGAGCATGCCGATGGCCAGCACCGCGTACACGGCGACGTGCGACGACATGGTCAGCAGGTTGCTGACACTGAAGTAGTTGGGCGAGAGCAACGAGAAGACGACGATGACGACGAGCAGCGCGAGGAACGCGCGGCCCTCGAGGATCAGTTTGCCGACGTTCATCTGACGGTCCCTGTCTGGAGGCTTCATGCGACCACCGCCTCACCCGAGGCGGCCATGATGGTTTCCTTGGTGACGCCGGCGTCGAACTCGGCGGCGATCCGCCCGCGCCGCATCACGACGATCCGGTGGGCGATGCTCAGGCACTCCCCCACCTCGGAGGTGGAATAGAGGACGGCCAGCCCCGCCTTGGCCCGCTCGGCCAGCAGCCGGAACACCTCGCCCTTGGCGCCGACGTCGATGCCGCGGCTGGGCTCGTCGAGCAGGATGACGTCGGGCCCGGTGGCCAGGATCTTGCCGATCACGACCTTCTGCTGGTTGCCGCCGCTGAGGGATCCGATCGCGGCGTCGCCTCCGGCGGTTTTTACCCGTACGTCGTGAATCGCCCCGTCGACCAGGCGACGCTCGGCCCCCCGGGAGAGAAAGGCGCCCCGGACGAACGACTCGATGCTCGCCAGCGACAGGTTGCGGCCGACCGTCATGGTCTGCACCAGCCCGTCGCGTTGCCGGTCCTCGGGCACCAGGCCGAGCCCGCGATCGATCCGCTCGGCGATGGTCAGGCCGCTGACGTCCTGGCCGGCGAGCCGGATCGTGCCGGACTCGATCGGGACCCGGCCCGCGACCGCCTCCAGCAACTCCGTGCGGCCGGCGCCCATCAGTCCGTACAGGCAGACGATCTCGCCCGCCCGCACCTGGAGGCTCAGGTCGTCGACACCGTCGGCCACCACGTTCTCGATCGACAGCGCGACCTGATCCTGCTGCGAGCCCGCGGGCGGCTCGCCGAGGTCGAAGCCGGCCCCGACCATCCGGCGCACGATCCACTCGAGGTCGATCTCGGAGCGCTCGGCGGTGGCCGCGATCGCCCCGTCCCGCAGTACGACGGCGTGATCGGTGACCTGCAGCGCCTCTTCGAGGTGGTGCGAGATGTAGACGATCGACACCCCGCGCGCGGTCAGGTCGTGGATGACCTTGAACAGCACCTCGACCTCGGCCGCGCTGAGCGCCGACGTCGGCTCGTCCATGATCAGGATCTGGGCGTTGACGGACAGCGCGCGGGCGATCTCGACGATCTGCTGCTGACCCAGCCGCAGGTCGGCCACCAACGTCGACGGGTCGATGTCCTCCTGCAGCTCGGTCATCAGCGCCCGGGTCTGCCGGGCCTCCTCGGCGAAGTCCACCCCGGTGCGGGTACGCAGTTCGCGTCCCATGAAGATGTTGTCGCGCACGCTGAGGTTGGGGGCCAGGCTCAGCTCCTGGTGGATGATCGAGATGCCCTTCTCGCGGGCCGCCACCGTGGAATCGAAACGCACCGGCTCGCCGTGCAGGACGATCTCGCCGCCGGTCGGTGACTCGACCCCGGACAGGATCTTCATCAGCGTCGACTTGCCGGCCCCGTTCTCGCCGAACAGCGTGGTGACCTGCCCCCGGTGGATGTCGAAGTCGACACCTTTCAGAGCCCGGGTCGACCCGTACGTCTTCACCACCTGCCGGGCGCTGAGCACCACCTCGCCTGCACTGTTCATCCCTTGCTCGCCTTCGCCGGGGTGACCAGCCAGCCGTTCGGGTTGATCAGCGGGAAGACCCCGACCACGGTGAGCTTCTGCCCGGTCAGCTCCTTGGCGTCACCGAGCGGCGCGAGGACCTGCTTCTTCATCTCCTCGTTGAGCGCCGACGCCGCGTCCTGGTACTCGATCTGGTTGGTGAACTGGCCGAAGGTGATCGTGCCGGTCGAGTCGCGCAGATCGGTGCCGTTGATCGCGGGGCCGACCTGCACCCGGACGACCAGCCCGGACGGCAGGCCCTCGACGTCGACCGTGGCGATACCGCCGTCGATCTTGCCGACCGTGCCGGTGAAGCTGGTCGCCATCTCGGCGCCGGTGCTGCTGGGGACGCCGTACTGCTTCTCGGCCGCCGCCTTGTCCTTCTTCAGTGCCGCGGCGAGTTCGGCCGCCGGTGCGGCCCGCTCCTCGAGAGCGGCCTGGATCTTGGGGAACTCGGTGGTGCCGTACGTGGCGGGGTCGAACTTCTGCGCGGCGGCGGCGGTTGCCTCGTTGCCGTCGACCACCTTGGTGCCGAAGCCCATCGCGACCACGACGAGCACGGCGATGCCGATCCAGATACGGTTTTTCACGGCAGCAGCACCCGGGACTGGGTGTCGTTGGGCCGGATCTGCAGCTTGCGGCCGGTGCCGGCGCGGAACATCTCGAGCCCGGCCTCGTAGTCGTCCAGCGTGAACGAGTGGCTGATCATCGGGGCGGCCTGGATCGCGCCCGCCTCGAACATCTCGACCGCCCGGCCGAACGTGTTGAGCACGGCCATGGTGCCGACGATGGAGACCTCGTCGCGATAGATGCGGAACGGCGAGTAGCCGGCCACCGCCTCGGCCGGGGCCACGCCGAAGTGCTGGAAGAAGCCGCCCGCCTTGACCCGCTTGAGCCCGTCCTCGATGGCCCGGACGCTGCCGGTGCAGTCGATGACCACGTCCCAGTTGTCGCGGCCGGCGTCGTCGGCGTTCGTCACCCGCGACGTGATGCCGACGTCGGCGGCGACCCGCAGCCGGGCCTCGTTGATGTCGACGATCGTGACCGAGGCGGCACCGGCCCGCGGGGCGAGCTGGGCCATCAGCAGGCCCATCGTGCCCGAGCCGTAGACCAGCACGTGGTCGCCGATGCGCCGGGGCAGCACGTCCCAGCCCCGGATGGCACAGGCCAGCGGCTCGATCAGCGCGGCCTGGTAGATGTCGGTCTCGGGCCGGAGCTTGAAGACGTTGGCGACCGGGGCCAGGAACCGTTCCTGGGCCGCGCCGTCCGAGGCCACGACGCCGAGGCCGTTCCAGGCCCGGCACAGGTTCTGCCGGCCGGTCAGGCAGTACTCGCACTCGCCGCAGGTGGTGCTCGGGTTGACCGCGACGTGGTCGCCGACCTGGACGTTCTCGACGCCCGGGCCGAGCGCGACCACGGTGCCGGTGGCCTCGTGGCCCGGCACCAGCGGATAGACCGTGCCCTCGAACTCCCCGTCGAACACATGAGTGTCCGTGCCGCAGATGCCCACCGCGGCGGTCTCGACCAGAACTTCCTTGTGCCCGGGCACCAGGTCGGCCCGGTCCTCGAGCGAAAGCTTCCCCTGTTCCGCGAACACCACTGCGCGCATCTCCGATGCCACTCCCTCACGTTATCTCTGTGATAGATCTAGCTCTTGCCGTGTGAGAAGCACCATATTCACGGCCGCCGAACGATGTCAAGAGTGTGTCCACGGGGAAACAAAACGTCGTCCAGGCGCGGGTTTCCGGGGTTCACCGGGGCCGGCGGGGCCGTGTGAAAATCACACAGAGATATGGCGCCGGGGTCCGCTGACCCACCCGGCGCGATCAAGGTGAGGCGACGATAACCATGGCCGCAGCTCAGACCATGGGAGTTTCGAAAAGGCTGGACAACGCCCGCGATTGCCGGGACGCGGCGGCCCCTGAGATGATCGCGCCCATGCCGTTGACTCGTCGCCACCTCTTGGGAGCCGTCGCCCTGTCCGCCACCGCGGCCGGCTGCTCCTCGCCCGGCTCTCGTGCCTGGGTCGACGGCGTTTCATCCGGCGGGGCGGGCGGCGTAGCGGCGGCGGCCGCTACCTATGTCGCCCCGCTGCAGGCGGTGCTGACCAAATACCTCAAGCCGACGACGGCCAACCCCAAGCACCCGACGTACGCCGGGGCCGCCCTGGTCGTGATGGTCAACAACGCGACCACGGTGAACATCGCCGTCGGGCACGCCCTACGCTACAACGCCGGGCCGGTCGAGCTGGCCGCCTCGAAGCGGGTCGCCATGCGTACGGACTCCATCTTCGACCTGGCCTCGCTGACCAAGGTCTACACGTCGATCGCGTTGCTGCAGCAGGTCGACCGGGGCAAGGTCGACCTGGACGCGCCGGTCGTCCGCTACCTGCCCGGGTTCACCGGCACGGGCAAGGACAAGGTGACCGTACGGATGCTGCTGACCCACACCAGCGGCCTGCCGGTCGGCGCCACCGGCGTGAAAGGTTTGTCGGCGGCGGCGCAACGGGCCAAGGTGCTGGCCACTCCCCTGGTCAGCGGGGCCCGGGCGTTCCGCTATTCGAGCGTCGGCCTGATGGTGGCCGCCCAGATCGTCGAGAAGGTCACCGGCCTCACCCTGGACGCCGCGATCAAGACCAACGTGACCGCACCGCTGGGCCTGCGTTACATGGGCTTCAACCCGCGCAAGTGGCTCACCGCGACCGAGATCGCGACCCGCCTGGCCGCCACCGACGCCCGCACGTCGCGAGGCCTGCTGCGCGGCCACGTGCACGACGACATCGCCTGGCAGATGGGCGGCGTGATCGGCAGCGCCGGCATGTTCGGCACCGCCCGCGACGTCGCGTTGACCGGCCAGATGCTGCTGGCCGGCGGCACCTACGGCGGCAAGCGCCTGCTCTCGGCCGAGATCGTCGCCGACATGGTGAAGAACCACAACGCCGGGCTGCCCGCGGTCGACCCGGAACGCCCCGGCCGCCCGTCCGACCACGGCCTCGGGGTGACGCTGCGCCAGCCCTGGTTCATGGGCACCCTGTCGTCGGCCACGACGTTCGGCCACACCGGATTCACCGGCACCTCACTGCTGGTCGACCCGTCACGCAAGGTGGTGGTGTCGCTGATGACGAACCGCGCCCACCCCAACTGGAGCTGGGCCGACCCCGACCCGATGCGGGCCGAGATCGCCACCACCCTGGCCAGATATCTCTGACTAGAAGACGGCCCGGAGTTCGTCGATCACGTCTTCGACGGTGACGCCGGGGGCGTAGTCGGCGACCGCCCCCACCGAGCGCGGCTCGAACTCGAGGTCGAGCACCGCGTAGGCGTCGGTCAGCACGGCCCGGATCCGTTCCGGGGCGGTCACGGTGACGACGGCCGAGAACAGGAAGCCGTGCCGGTTCATCCGCTGACCGGTGCCGGCCAGCTTGGCCGTCCCGCCGGTGTTGACGCTCCACTCGCCTTCGCAGTATTCGCCCGGCACCGAGCCGACGCGGACGTCGGGCACGCCGAGCTTCGTGAGCGCGGCCGCCAGCGTCGCCGCGAACAACTCGAACCGCGCGGTGATGAAGTCTTGGGCCGTGCGGTGCGGGGCCGTCCAGTGCACGACCAGCGAGCCCTCGTCGTAGGCCGCGAGCCGCCCGCCGACCGGCCGGATCACCGGTTCGAAGCCGTGCTCACGGCAGACGACCAGGGCCCGCTCGTAGCCCGGCAGGTGCGTGTCGCGGCGGCTGAACGCGGCCGTCGGCCGTGTCGTGCCGAGCAGGATGCGGGGCTCTGGATTCTCGCCGAGAGCAGCGGCGTCGATGTCGGCCGAACCGGACACCGCCACGGCCCGGACAATCACGTGCGGCGAACCGTCGCCGAACGGTGCGGTCATCATGGCCTCCACCGCCGCGCACCACTACGTGGGCGGCACCGCTCTCCAGGGTCAGGCCCACGATGCCAGCTCGTGCGTTCCGGATCCGGTACGCCGCGCTAGCTCCGGACGGGCTTCGCGGATCTCCACCGTCATCGGCTCATCCGTCATGGCGGACACTCTCCGCTGCTGGACGCGGCCGGGCCGTCCGGCGCACCACCAGGGTGGCGTGCAGGGCGAAGTTGAGCACGGCGAAGCCGACCACCACAACGTCCTGGAGCGGGTCCGGCAGCCGGCCGATGTCGAACGCGACGAACGGCAGCGTCCACGGCAGACCGAGAAACCCGAGGTAGAGCGCGTAGACCGCGGCGCTGATGTTCAGGTCGGGGCCGGTGTGGAAGGCCGCCGACGCCTCGGTGACCCACACCCAGAGAGCAGGTGCCAGCGCCGCGGCGTGCGCGGTCAGGAGGAGCCAGCGCACCGAGAGCACCAAGGTCCGTTTCACCGCCACAACCTATTGATCGGCGTCAAACACGCCGACCAGCGGGATGAGGACGTCGAGCACGTGGGTGCGTAACCACAGCGAGGCCGGGTCGTGGTGGACGCGGCGGTGCCAGCGCAGCTCGACATCCGTGGTGGGCAGGTCGAAAGGGACCTCGTGGGCTCGCAGGGGAACGCCCCGGTCGATCAGGTGGGCCGCCGTCACCTGGGGTACCAGGCAGATGAGTTCGTCTTCGAGGGCCATCAACGCGCCCATGGCATAGGACGGAACGACGGCGGCGACGTGGCGGGAGCGTCCGATGTGGGCCAGGGCGTCGTCGAGCGGGCCCCGGGCCAGGCCGCGCCGCGAGGCTGAGATGTGCGGGTGGCGGCACAGGTCGTCGACGGTCAGGGCCGGGGCGCGGCCCAGGTCGGAGTCGGCCGCGACCACGGCGACGAAGCGGGCGGTGAACAGCGTCGAGACGTGGATGTCGGGCGGTGGCGGGCCGGCCGCCCCGATGTCGAGGACGATCGTGCCGTCGCGGAGTGGTTCGGGTTCCTTGGAGTCCTGGTGCACGAACTGGAGGCGTACGCCGGAAGCCTCATCGGCAATGCGCCGGGTCAGACGGGGCGCCAGCACGGGGGTGAGCGCGTCGTTCAGGCGGATGGCGAAGGTCCGCTGCCAGGTGGCCGGGTCGCCGCCGGTGGGGTCGGCCCGCAGACCGTCGGCCGCTTCGAGCAGCGCCTTGACCGTGCCCGCGGACTGCCGGGCGAACGGCGTGGGGACGAGTCCGCGGCCGGCCCGGACGAGGATCGGGTCGTTCATCATGCGGCGGAGCCGGGCCAGCGCGCGGCTGGTCGCGGGGGCGGACAGATTCAGGCGTACGGCGGCCTCGGCGACGCTGCCCGTGTCCATCAGCGCGTCGAACACGCGCAGCAGGTTGAGATCCGAAGGCATACCGACTCCATCAGTGCGTTTGATGCAGGTAGTCCGTACCAACAATGCACTGGGCATCATGCCAGGGGCGACCCGATACTGGGCTCATGCCTCGAATCGTGCGTCCGACCAGCTATGGCAGCCCCGATGTGCTCGCCGTGTTCGACCAGCCCATGCCCCACGCCGCCGCGGACGGGGTCGTCGTCCGGGTGCGCGCCGCGGGCGTCAACCCGATCGACTGGAAGATCTACAGCGGCGCCTTCCACAAGGTGGACGACAGCCACAAGGACGCGGCCGGGGTCGCCGCCTCGATGCCCTCGATCGGCCTGGAGTGCGCGGGCGTGGTCACCGAGGTCGGGGCGGGCGTGACCGGCGTACGGGTCGGTGACGAGGTCATCGTCTATCCGGTGACGGCCGCCTACGCCGACTACGTGACCGCGCCGGCCACGTCGATCCTGGCCAAGCCGAGCGGGCTGGGCTGGGCCGAGGCCGGCTCGCTGATGCTGACCGGCACCACCGCGGTCCACGCCCTGCACGCGGCCGGGGTGGGACGCGGTGACACGGTTCTGATCCACGGCGGGTCGGGCGGGGTGGGCCTGATGGCCGTGCAACTGGCCGTCGCGGCGGGAGCGAAAGTGATCGCCACCGCGGCGGAGCGCAACCATTCCCTCGTACGGGAAATGGGTGCTGTTCCGATCGAATATGGCCCCGGGCTGGCCGATCGGGTGCGCGCCGCCGCCCCGGACGGCATCGACGCCGCGATCGACCTGGCCGGCACCGACGAGGCGCTCGACGTCTCGCTCGAGCTGGTGGCCGACCGCGCCCGGATCGCCTCGATCACCGGGTCGCCGCGCCGGGCCACGGCCGGCATCAAGCTGCTCGGCTACGGACCGGGGCAGGACGCCGGCACCGAGATCCGCGCCGCCGCCCGGGCGCAGCTGGTCGAGAGCGCCGGATCAGGAGCCCTGCGGGTGATTGTCGACGTGATGCTTCCACTCGACGAGGCGGCCAAAGCCCACAAGATCGGCCACGGCAAGCTGGTGCTCATCCCCTAAAAAAGACTCAGTAGTTGCCGTAGATGCGCGCGAGGTCGTCCTGGTCGCTCAGCTGCTTGTCGTAGACGGCGAACTCGTCGAGCGTGCCGGTCAGGTACAGGTTGTTCGGCGACGACGGCCAGTTGGCCGCCGGCAGCATGGGCGCGCCACCCCAGCGCCAGTAGCCGGTCGAGGCGACGGCCGCGGTCACCGCGGAGTTCGAGACCATGGTGCCGTCCAGGGAGAGCTTGAGCCCGCCGGTGGCCAGGGTGGTGCCGGCGTTGAGGATCGGGCCGACGCTCGCCGTGATGTGGTGCCAGGCGCCGTCGTCGACGCTGGCCGCGCTCACCACGGTGACCGGGCTGCCGGCGACGAGCACCCCGAAGCGCACCTTGCCCGCCGAATCGACGTAGAGGTAGCGGTCACCGGTGGTGTTGCCCAGGCTGGTGGCCGAGCTGGTGAGTCCGGCGATGATCCCGCTCTGACCGGCCGCCACCCGCACCAGGCACTCGACCGAGAACACGGTCGTGGCGGCGGCCACGGCGTATTTGCCGTTGTAGCCGTTGCCGGTGCCGCCGAAGGCCACCGCGGTCGAGCCGGCATGACCGCTCTTGGTGCCCAGCAACCCGCCCGGCGTCTCGGCCGAGAGGGCGGGGTTGAGCTGGTTGACGAAGCTCTGCATGGTGGTGGTGGTCGTGGCCGCCGAGTTGAGCGGGTAACCGCTGTAGAGGCGCAGGTCGTCGACGTATCCCGACCAGGTGTCGGTGACGATCCCCAGCTGCTGCTTGGCCCCGACGACCGTGGGGCCGTTGGCGGTGGCGGGAGTCAGGGCGAAGGGCACCGTCGCCTGGGGAACCCCGTCGACGTAGAGCCGGAGCAGGTTGTTGAAGTCGTCGTGGACGCCGACCAGGTGCACCCACTGGTTGGTCACCACCGGAGTGGTGACGTCGCTGTTGATCGGATAGGTGGTCAGCCCGCTCAGGACGCCCATCGTCCACCGGTTGGTGCTCTGCACATAACCGAGGCTGACGACCGTGCCGGCCCCGTAGTTGGCCGAGAAGAAGGTCTTGTCGACCGTGGTGTCGGTCAGTTTCACCCAGGCCGAGACGGTGAAGCTGCTGGCCGTGTTGAGCTGGGTGTTCGGGCCCATGATGTAGCCGAGGTTGGTGCCGGCCCAGAAGGCGCTTCCCTCCCGGCCCGCGACCAGACTCGCGCCGGACTGCGTGGTGAGCGCGGACGACCGGCTGACCGCGCCCGGAGCGCCGGTGCTGTTGGCCGCGCTCGTATAGGTCGTGCTGGTGCCGGCGGCCTCGGTGAACCCGTAGCGGACGTTGGGCCGCACCACGAGCTGGGTGATGTCGGCCGCCGTGACCGCCCGTCGCCAGGTCCGCGTCTCGCCGATCAGCGTCGTGCCGCCGGTCGTGCCCTGCCAAGTGGTGTCCCGGAAACGCCCGACGTCCAGCCCGCTGTTGGTGGCGGCACCGGTGGGAACCGTGTGCGCCTTGGGGGTGCCCTCCAGCACCCCGTTGACATAGAGCGACATGAGCGAGGTCGACGTGTCGTACACCGCGGTGAGGTTGACCCAGGTGTTGGCCACCACCGCGGTCGTGCTGCGCGTGTAGTCGAAGGCGACCGCGGCGTTCTGCGGGTTGCCGGCCATCCCGAACGCCCAGCACGGGCTGGACGTCACCGGGCAGTTGGCCGGCGCGTCCGCGATGATCATGGCGTCGCTGCGGGCGTACGTGCCGGATCCGTTCGGGGTGCCGGCCGAGTTCCCGGTCATGCTCAGCACCCCGAAGCGGGTGCTCCCGGAGGGCACCACCGACCCGATGTTCACCCAGACCGACATCGTGAAGCTGTAACCGGCCCGGAACGGGGACAGGGCCGACGACAGCGAGCTGCCGCTGCCCAGCTGGACCGATCCGCCCATCGGCCCGGCGCCGCCCGCGGTCGCGGTGCCGTTGATCGAGGCGGTGTCGGCCGAGCCGGAGACGTCGCTGAACGGGGCCGTCGTCGCGGTCTCGTCGAAGCGCCACCACAGCGACGACGAGTTGGTGACCGGTCCGTAGACGCCCGCGCTCGAGCTCATCGTGTCGGCCGCGACCGACCCGGTCGTGGCCGCCGGGGCCTCCTCCATGCGGTGGTAGAAGACCGGGCCCTTGTCGCTGATCAGCTTGGGCTGACCGGGAAAACTGGCCGAGGCGGCGATCGTCGCCGGGGTGTTCACCTGCGAGGTGAAGGTGGCCGACGACGGCGGCAGCAGGAACAGCACGCCCATCAGCCCGGCGAGCGCCACCACAAGGGCGGTTCCCCATCGCTTGCGCCGCATAGTTACCGGTTCGGCGCAACCGGACGGAAACTGAGCGGGCCTACCGGCTGCGCGCCTCCCAGACGAAGTCGGCCGACACCCGGGAACCCTGGGCCGCGTTGTCGCCGGCGATCGTGGGCGTGAAGCGGTACGGGTGGGTCTCGCGACCCGACACGGTCCACCCGCCCGGTCCGGCCGCCCAGGTGCTCGGCGTGGCCCGCAGGGTGGTGTCCGAGAGCGTCGTCCATGTGCCCGGCGCCGCGCACGACGAGCCGGAACCGAGCTCGATCCGCATCGTCACCAACGTGTCGAGCCGCCCGCCGTAGTTGTCCAGCCCGGCCAGATAGAGCCGGACGTCGGCGGCCACATCACCGCCGTAGGTCACCTCGATGCACCGCGAAGGCTGCGGGCCGGGCGCCAGACCGGTTCCGTAGCCCGCGAACAACGCGCTTCCGCCGGCACTGTCGGTCAGCGTCACCGCCCCGGTCTCCCAACTGTTGCCCGGGCTGGTGATGCCGTCGGCGAAACTCGCGTAACTCGCCTGCCACACCGTCCCCGCCGTCACCAGCAGCCCGACCACGGCCAGGGCGCGCCGCCGCATCAGCCTCATCGGGCCGTCTCCGCGACCATCCGGACGGCCCGCACCACGTTCTCGACCGCGCCGCGCTCGACCCGCTCGGCGCCGACCTCGACCACGAGCGCGCCGGTCGCCCACGGCATGACAACCACGTTCCGGGCACCAGGCAAGACCGAGGCAAACCATTTCCCCGTACGGTCGTCGAGCCGCGAAAGCAGGCGGTAGTCCGGCTCATCACGGGCAAAGGCAGGTTCGTTCTCCGGTCCCGGCCGGTCGACGTGGGTGACGCCGTCGGCCACCACCCCCAGACCGAAGCCTTCCCCGTACGCGAGGACGGCCGCCCGCCGGCCCGCGAGTTCCCGCCGTCCGAACTCGGCCAGCGCCGTCGTGACCGCCACCGGACCGGGCGCCTCCGCGACGGCCACGCCGAACTGCCGGACCGCTTCCTCGTCGTGCCGCCGGCGCAGCGTCCGCTCGTTCCGGGCCGCGTAGACCGCCGCGCTCGACACCGCGAGCCACAGCACCGCGAAATACGGCCAGGATGCGGACCACGTCCATCCCCCGGTGTCCGGGAGCAGGCCGAGGCCGACCGCGTCGATCAGCAGCATGGCGACCAGGCTGTGCCAGAACGCGATGCGGACCCCGGTGCGGAACGAGGCGAACAGGGTGACCGCCACCGCGTGCAGCACGATCAGCACGCCCATCCGGCCGGCCAGGTCGCCCAGGGCCCAGCCGGCCGCGCCGAGCAGCAGACCGTCACCGAGCAGGGTCGCGGTCAGAGCCATCCGGGCGAACCGGCCGGCGAACAGGGTCAGCGCGGTGATCGCGGGCCAGGCCACGCCCCAGCCGAGCCAGACCGGGGCTTCCCCGTACGGCGGAGCGCCGCGCCACCACAGGAAGAGCACCACCGCGGCCAGGATCACCCGGCCGACGAGCATCCATCGGATCCGATCGCGCGTCGGGGTCACTTTCGGCCGTCCTCGGGGTCGGGGGGAAACCGCAGATAGGCACGCTTGGGGTCACGCTTCTCGGAGCGGTCGGCGGCGAACAGGAACAGCCACATGACGGCCAGCGAGGACAGCACGTACCAGGGATGGCGGGCGGTGGCGCCGACCAGCTTCATGGCGACGTCGATCGTGTCGGCCGCCGTCTTCGCCGCCGCGTGCCAGCCGGTGGGCGCCGGGACCGCGCTTCCTCCAGCCGGACCGCCGGATCGCGCCGCGTTCGGTTGTGGCGCGTTGCCCGTCGATGCGGCGTCGAAGAAGGGCGCGTTCGTACGGCGTACGGAAGCCTGGGTCTGACCGTCGGCGTTGATCCTGGGATCCGTGGTAGCCGGAGTACCCGATGTATCTGGTGTGGCCGGTGTGCTCGGCGTGCTCGGTATGGCTGTGCCCGGGGTGCGCAGCCAGGTGAGCGTTCCGGTGGCGCGGCTGTGCTGGAGTGCGTTGTCGTCGGCGACCTCTACCGTGAGCCGATAGGTGCGGGTCTCCCGCGCGGCCGGCACCCAGCCGGTGGAGACTCCGCTCGCGGCCAGGCCGGTCAGCGGCCCGTCGAACACGGTGGTGCCGGTGAATCCGGTGCAGTTGCCGAAAGCTCCGCCGGTGCCGAGCTCGACCCGGATGTGCAGGCCGGCGACGAGCGGACCGGTCAGATCGGCGGCGGTCAGGCGTACGGGCCCGCGGTCGGCGGTGTTGCCGTTGACGATCGGCAGGCAGTTGCTGACCGCGTGGCCGGGAACGAGCTGGCGTGCGCTGAACATCGCGGGCGTGCCTTCGCTTCCGGCGCTTCCGGCGCTTCCGGCGAGCGACATCCGGGCCATCTCGGTGCTGTTGCCACCGAGCGCGGCCGACAGCAGCACCCCCGACGCCGCGAGGGTCATCAGGACGGCTGTCACACGTGAACGCCGTACGGCCGCCATGCTTTTCTCCTCCCCCGGGTGTGCTGACCGCCGTTTGATCGGTCCCGCGGGTGGCCCGGATAAGGAGTCGGGCTCAGTCGTCTCACCGGTACGCCGATGTGACAAACGGATGACAGGGGGTTAGCGCGCCGTGGGCAAGCACTGTGCACCCAGGGACGGACGGGCGCTGCTGCTCCGCGCTCGTTCCGAGGGTCGCGTGCTGCTCTTCGACGCCCGGGACGCGGCCCTCGCGTGCATCGTGGGACTGCTGCTGGTGTCGATGGCCCCGGTGCTGCTGGGGTGGAAGTCCACGGTTGTGGT
Organism: Paractinoplanes bogorensis; assembly: GCF_018829635.1. Lineage (GTDB taxonomy): Bacteria > Actinomycetota > Actinomycetes > Mycobacteriales > Micromonosporaceae > Actinoplanes > Actinoplanes bogorensis. The sequence continues at coordinate 59,774 of NZ_JAHKKG010000007.1, read as the reverse complement.
CTCCGGTTCGATGATGCCCAGGATCCGGCCCGGCGACGTCATCTCCGCCGCCGCCCCGCCGCCGACGCACGTCGAGGTCGGCACGGTCGTCCTGGTCAACGACCCCGCGCATCCCGGTGAGCTGCTCATGCACCGGGTGATCCGCCTGGACGAGGCCGGCCGCATGATCACCAAGGGCGACGCCAACCCGACCGCCGACAGCACGCCGGTGCCGATGGACCACCTGGTCGGCATTCCGCGGATCCGCATCCCGTACATCGGGCTGCCCTACCTCTGGATCCGGCAGGGGCGTTACGTGCCGGTCGTCGCGGCCGCCATCCTGCTGCTCACCCTGCTGCTCTGGCAGCCACGCCGGAACGAGCCGCCCACGCCGCCGCCCAGCGCCCCGCGGCGCCTGTCGGACGGGCCGGTGGACGCCGACCCGTACCGCGTCCGGCGTGTCCCGGTCGCTCACGGGGTTCTCGACGGTCCCGTGGACGCCGACTCCTACCGCCTGCGCCGTGCACCGATTGGCAACTCAGCTGCACTGATTCGCGACTCGATGGCCCCCGCCCCTCGACCGAACTGGATCCCTGAGACCGCCGCAGCGGTTTCCATGGGGGATCGATGAAGGGGAAACATATGCGGGGGATCATCACCAAGGCCGTCAAGAGCAACCGCGCTCGTCGCGGGGTTGCCGCGGTCGTCGGCCTGATCGCGTGTTCGGGCGTCGTGTGGCAGTCGTCGCACGCGACGTTCACCGCGACCACCAGCAACGACGGCAACACCCTGGGCGCCGGTACGGTCGCCATCGCGGACAACGACGGCGGTTCGACCGCGATGTTCACCCCGTCGGCCATGGCGCCGGGCGCCACGGGAACGGTGTGTATGGCCGTCACCTACACCGGTTCGCTGACGCCCACCGCGATCAAGATGTACTTCCCCATCACCGGCACCAACAAGGCGCAGGAGAGCGCCGCCGGCGCCGCCTACGTCGACTGGGCCGACAGCGCCGCGTCGGAGATGGACGACTACACCACCCTGCAGATCGAGGTGAACAGCGCCGACCTGGCCACCGACCCCGGCTACGGCAACTGCGCGCCGTCCGGCGTCGGCACCTTCAGCAACGTGACGGCGGCGACCAGCCTCCGGACCCTCATCAAGAACAACCAGAACTACGCCGGCACGACCCTGTCGGCCCCGACCATCGGCCAGAACCAGTGGCGCGTCTTCCGCTTCACCTATGCGCTCCCGTCCACCGCGCCCGACTCGGTGCAGGGTGACGGCGTCAAGTTCGGCGTCACGTGGGAGGCGCAGCGCTAATCACCAAACGGACCAGTGAGATCGGCTCCGGTGGCTTCCAGCCGCCGGAGCCGTTCCGCGTTCAGCCCGATTCCCAACCTGCCGAACAGGTGAGGTGAGGAGGCCGGAGCTGTGGGCAGACATACCCGCCGGCCGCGGCGCCACCTCTGGCGACGTCTGCGCTGGTACGCCGTGGCCGCGGCACTCGCCGTCACGGTCACTCAACTGCGCCCGGCCGACGCGCGGTTCACCGCGCAGACCTCGAACAACGGCAACACCCTCTACACCGGCACGGTGGTGCTCACCGGCACCGCGGCCTCGGGCAGCCAGTTCTTCACGGCGACGAATGTCATCCCCGGCAGCACCGCCCTCGCGTGCGTGATCACGACCTACACCGGTTCGCTGCCGGCCACGGTGAAGATGTACATACCCCCGGCGACCGGCGCGCTCGGCTCGTACATGGTGTTTCGCCTGCAGGTCGGCACCGGCAACAACACCGACTGCAGCGACTTCAGCTCCACCAGCACCCTCTACAACACGACCGGCATGAAGGACGGCACCAAGACCCTCGACGCCTTCATCGCCGCCACTGGCTCCTGGGCGAACGGCGTCGGCACCTGGTCGGCCACCACCGGCACCAGCCGAACCTGGAAACTCGAGTGGATCGTCCAGAGCAACGACGCCGCCCAGGCCCAGTCCATCACCTTCACGCCTCGCTGGGAGGCTCAGCGCTGACCCCGGTCATCCCGCCGAGCCGCCTTGTGACCCGTCACCACCCAGGGACGTGTCGGCCAGGCGGCGGATTCGCTGCACCTCGGACGAGCCGGTGAACTGGCGGGACACCTCGGACAGCCAGGCGCTCTCCGAGGCCAGTGAGGCGTCCAGCTCCTGGAACGGGTGCTCGGTGCCGTAGTTGCGGCCCCGGGCGTGCCCGACCAGCGCCGACGCGATCACCGCCGCCTCCAGCGTGGCCGGATCGGCGGCCGGGCCCAGCCATTCGGAGACGTCGGGATGCGCATAGGGGCGCAGGGTCAGCTGGGCGTCGCGGACCTCGATCACCCGCCGGTAGAGCGCGAACTCCACCCCGGCCGACGGCCAGCCGCCGCCGGTGTCGAGGGCGACCTGCGGCACCGCCGTCCGCAGCGCCCGCCAGAGTGGCTGGATGCGGCGCAGTTCGCGCAGCGCGCGCCACCAGCGCAGCGGGGCGGTGATCCGGTCACCCCAGGCGGTCAGGGTCGCCCCGATCAGCCACAGCAGCAGGCAGATCGCGCCCAGCGTGGTGCCGACCGGCAGGGTGGTGGCCAGCGATCGGCCGGTGGTGAGCGTGACCACCGGTCGCAACCCGGACCAGCCGGCCCACACGATGCCCAGCGCGGCGCCCGCGACCACCAGACTCAGCCCGACCCGCAACACGCCGGGGGCCAGGTGCCGCACGTAGCCGCCCACGTTGGCGATGAACGTGACCAGGCACAGCATGATGTAGCCGAAAAAGACCAGCAGGTAGACGACGACCGCCGGGTTCCGCGAGTAGGCGTTGACGTAGTTGAGGGTGAACGTGGTGCCGGCGGTGGCCAGCAGCACCAGCATCAGCGTGATCGCGCCGATCAGCAGGACGGCATACCGGCGGAGCCAGCGCCGGGTGCCGGACGGACGGGCGATGCTGTGGCCGAGCGCGCCGAGGAAGTAGGCGGCCAGCATCTCCAGCGAGTTGCCGAGCAGCCGGCCCAGGTTGGGCAGCGGCTCGACCTGGCTGATCGCGGTCAGCACCGGATGCGACATCACGGCCAGTCCGAGGCCGATGCAGAGGAAGAAGGCGGAGAGGTAACGGGTGCCCTCGGCCGGGCGCCGGCCGTTCACCGGGATCAGCTTGTACGCCGCGACCAGGGCGGCACAGGGCAGGGCCAGGATGTTGAGCCAGATCAGCACCGCGCCCGCCGGGGTCAGCCGGTGTCGAAGATCGAGCCGAGCCGGGCCAGGCCGTCGGCCACCTCGGGGTCGACCGGACCGGTGCCGGCGGCCGGGCCGCGGCGGGCCCGCTGCGCGATCATCGAGGCGATCAGCTCGGCCTCCTGTTCCTGGGCGACCGAGTAGTCGGAGCGGCCGAGCACCCGGCGGACCAGGTCGTCGGACAGGTTGGGCAGCAGCATGGCCGGCAGGGCGGTGAGGGTGCGGTCGTCGGTGTGGCCGCAGAGCAGGTGCCCGACCTCGTGCAACAGGATGTGCTCCTGGTGCAGCCGGGTCGTGCTGGCGGCGTAGAAGAGGTAGTCGGCCCGGTCGGTCGCGACCAGCGCGCCGCACTGTTTCATGCCGCCAGGCATCGGCACCAGCTCGACCGGGCGACCGCGCCGGCGGGCCAGCGCGTCGACGAACCGGGCCGGGTCGAACGGCGCCGGGATCGGCAGCGAGTCGACGATCCGGCGGCACCGGCGCCACATGTCGCGCTCAACCGCCATCGGGCCCGGCCCCGCCGTCAGCGTCACGCGAGAGGCCGGCCTGGCGGGCCTCTCGCCGCCCGATGACGTCGATCATGTCGCTGATCGTGTCGAGCCCCTCGGGCGAGAGCGTGACCGCCCGCAGCGCGATCTGCCGGACCGCGTTGTCGCGCAGCGCGCCGAGCAGCTCGAGCTCCTCGGCGATGCGCGTGCTCTGCTCGTCGTCGAAGAAATACGCCGCGGGGACCTGGAAGAACTGGGCCAGAGCCTCCAGATGCCGCTTGGTCGGGTTGGTGCGCTTGCCGTTGCGCAGCTGCCACAGGTACGTGGTGGAGAAGCTCTCGCCGGTCGCCTCGCGGCAGGCCGTGGCCACTTCCTCGTTGCGATAGGGCGTGCGGTCGGGGCGCCGGATCACCTCGAAGAGCCGGTTGACCTTCACGGCGAGGGGGCCGTGGGGTGATTCGTCCATTGTGGCGCCCTCCTCCACTACTCCCGGCCGGCCGAGCTGATCTACCCGGCCATCGTAGCGGCTCCAGAATTTAGCTGACGTGAATCTCTTGTGCCCCGAGACTCACAGCCGCTAAAAAGTTTGCGGGAGGTGAAATAGATGACCGCACTTATCGATCACATCAACGACGTCTCGGCGGACGCGTTCGGCTCACTCAGCGAGCAGGACCGGACCGTACGGGGGCTGGCCGGGCTCACCCCGGTGCTCGCCACTCCGACGGCGGTGGCGCTCGGCGTCGCCGTCGGTGCCGCGGCGTTCCACGCCGGCTACATGGTGGGAATCGCCCGCAACATGGCCGAGGGCACGCACCCGGTTCCGAAGTAAAGCCGATCAGGAGGTGCCCCATGTCCGTCATCGCCACCAGGGTGAACGCGGATCCCGTTCTGGCCACCGTCCGGATCGACGCCGACGAGGCGTGTGACCAGGTCGGGGGCATGCCCGTCCTGGCCACTCCGGCGACGTTCGTCGCGGTGGCGGCCGGCGTCGCCGCGGTCGGTTCGGTCGCCGGACTCTTCGCCGCCGGTTACGCCGCCGGACGCAATTTCGGTGGTCCCCGTCCCCCGGCCGAGAACAGCCAGCTCTAGCCGGGCGTACCGGGCCGGTGTGCCGGGACCTGGCACACCGGCCCCCAAACTTCTCCAGGAAGAGCCGCGACCATGCCCAACCCCCTCCGCGCCCTCGACCGCTCCGCCGTGCTGAACTGGACCGAACGGATCAGCTCGGTCACGCACCTGTTGGCCAGTCTGGAATACCTGACCCGTGGCCGGGACCGGCGGCAGGGCGGTGCGAACAACTGGGCCGTGAACCGGCGTACGTTCGCCGAGCACGCCCCGCGCCTGACCCGGGTGCTCGACCTGACCAGCGGCGACCGGATGGTCACGGCCCTGCACGCGAGCCGGGCGCTGGCCGCGGTCGCGCTCTGGATGCCGCTCACCCACCGGCAGCGGGTCGCCGCCAACGCCGTGCTCACCGGCAGCCAGGCCGCGCTGCACGCCCAGCACCTCTACGGCAGCGACGGCGCCGACCAGGTCTCGTTCCTCGTGCAGGCGCTCACCACGATCGCCCGGGCCGGTCACCGCCGCCCCGCGATCGTCGACGCCGCACTCTGGTTCATCTCACTGCAGTCGGTGCTGTCCTACACGGTCTCCGGCTGGGCCAAACTGCCCAGCGACACCTGGCGCAGCGGGCGTGCCCTGCCCGGCATCACCCGCACCTTCACCTACGGCGATCCGCAGGTCTGGCAGCTGCTCAGCCGCTATCCCCGGCTGACCCGGCTCGCCGCCCACGGGGTGCTGGCCATGGAGTGCGCCTTCCCGCTCGCGTACGCCGCCCGGGGCCGTCCCGCGCCCTATCTGCTGGCCACGGCGGGCACGTTCCATCTGGTCAACGCACGGGTGATGGGGCTGGGCCGGTTCTTCTGGGCGTTCACGTCGACCTACCCGGCGATCACCTACACCACCCGCCCCCGGGAGCGGACCGCCGACGCGAACGGGGTCCGCCGCGACGACACGCTGCCCGCAGTGGCCGCCGCGGCCGGGCTCGTCCTGTTCGCCGCCGGGCAGGTGGCCCGGATCCGCCGGCGCCGGATGATCGAGCGGGGCCGCGGCGACGAGCGCACCTTCACCACGGCCGCGGGCAACGTCCTCTCCTACCGCTACCCCGGCGCCGACAACGGCGGACCGGTGGTGCTGCTGGAGAGCGGGCTGGCCGCCACCGGGGAGCACTGGGAACGGATCGGCGGGGCGCTGGGCACGCGCTTCACGACGGTGACCTATCAGCGGGCCGGTTACGGGTCCAGCCGCTACCGGGGTTCCGGCGAATACCGCTTCGAGGCCATGGTGGACGATCTCGTCGACCTGGCCCGGCACGTGGCCGGCGAGCGCCCGGTGATCCTGGTCGGCCACTCGCTCGGCGGCTATCTGGCCCTGCTCGCCGCCGAGCGGCTGGGTCGTCAGGTCAGCGGGGTCGCCCTGATCGACTCCAGTCACCCCGCCGAGCTGCGTCGTTCGCTGCGCCAAGCCGAGGGCGGCCGGGTGCTGACCAGCATCCTGTCCATCATGCCGGGATCGCTGCGGGCCGGGCTCGGGTCGCTGCTGCCCCGCGCGGCCTGGGTGGATCGGCTGCCCGAGCCCGTACGGCCGCTTGCCCTCGCTCAATATCGCGACCCTGAGCTGTGGTCGGCCGCCCGGCGGGAGTGGAAGGTGGTGCGGGAGCGCTTCGAGGACGAGTCGGTCGGACTGCCCCGGATCGACGCTCCGCTGGTGGTGGTGACGGCCGGCACCACCGCGCGCGCCGACGCCGTCCAGGCCGACCTGCACGACGAGTTCGCCGCTTCGGCGCCCCGGGCCGAGCGGCACGTGATCGAGGGCGCCGACCACGACGGCATCCTCACCGACGAGGCCCGGGCGGCCGAGGTGGCCAAGATCCTGACGGCCTTCGTCGACGACGTCACCGGGGTGGACCGGTGAGCCGCCGGGTCGGCGCCGACCTGCGCCCCCTGACCACCGCGATCACCGCCGGCCTGGTCGGGTGGTTCGGGGTGACGGTGCTCAGCCAGCACCCGCAGCAGGTCTTCGACCGGTTCCGCAAGTACGACGTGCCCGGGCTGCTGATCGGCAACTGGCGGTTCTTCGCCCCCGAGCCGGCCCAGCACGATTTCCACCTGCTGCACCGGGTGCTGACCGCGGACGGCGAGCAGACCCGGTGGTCCGAGACGATCGTCATCCCGCAACGGCGGTGGCGGCAGATGGTCTGGTTCCCGGAGCGCCGGCAGGACAAGGCGATCTTCGACATCTGCGCCGACCTGATCGCCTACCTCGGCCGGCCCGGGGTCGACATCACCGCCACCACGCCGTACGAGGTGATGCGCGACGTCGTCGAGCACGCCGTACGGGCGCAATATCCCGGGTCCGAGCGGCCCCGGGGGTTCCAGTTCGTGATCGCCCGCAGCACCGGCTACGACGAATCGAACAAGCCGGATTATCTGCTGGTGTCCCCGTTCGTACCGCTGGAGGACGCTGTCCATGACTGACCTCGGTTACGGCCGTCAGTTCGCCGACTTCTACGACCGGATCTTCCCCGGCGGGCCGGCCGCGGAACCGGCGGTCGCCTACCTCGCCGACCTGCACCCCGGCGACGGTCGATCCACTCTGGAACTCGGCGTCGGCACCGGGCGGATCGCGCTGCCGCTGGCCGACCGGGTCGGCGAGATCGTCGGCGTCGACTCCTCTCCCGAGATGCTCGACGTGCTCCGGGCCGCGCTGAAGGACCAGCCGCGCCCGGTCACCCCGGTCGACGGCGACATCCGCGACTGGGCCGACCACCGTTCGTACGGGCTGGTCTATTGCATCTGCGGCACCTTGTCGATGCTGCTGGACCCGGCCGAGCAGCAGCAGACGATCACGGCCGCCGCGGCTCGGCTGGACCCCGGCGGCACCCTCGTGGTCGAGACGCACAACCCGGACTTCGCGGTGCACGTGATCAACCAGGGCCGGGCCCGGGACTCGTACCTGATCCCCTACCCGGGCCGCGACACCGGGCTGCTGTCCTACTCGACGATCGACGTGGCCAACCGGATCTGGCAGCTGACGCATCTGTGGATCGAGGACGGCCGCTCCCGGATCGCGTCGGAGGTGAGCCGGTTGACGACCGCCGAGGAGGTCGACGCGTACGCGGAAAATGCGGGTCTGATCCTCGCGGCGCGGCACAGCGACTGGTTCGGCAACGAGTTCACCGGTGTGGAACCGATGTACGTCAGCGTCTACCGCCATCGGGGCGAGTGATGAGCGACCGCCACTGGATGCGCATGATCGTCGGGTACGTCCGGCCGCACCGCGGACCGTTCCTGGCCGCGGCCACGCTGCTGCTCGCCTCGAGCGTGCTCGGACTGGCCCAGCCGCTGGCGGCCAAGGCGCTGATCGACCACCTCACCGACGGGCTGGGCGTGGGCCGGCCGCTGGCCTGGCTGACCGGACTCGTCCTGGTCGCCGCGGTGCTGCTCGGCCTGGGCAACTATCTGATCCTGCGCACCGCCGAGGCGGTCACCCTGGACGGGCGGCGCGGCCTGGTCCGGCACCTGCTCCGGCTCACCGTGCCCGCCCTGCAGCGGCAGGCTCCGGGTGACCTGCTGGCCCGGGTGGCCGGCGACACCATGCTGCTGCGGCAGGTCGCCAGCCAGTCGCTGATCGACCTGTTCACCGGTGCCGTCATGCTGCTCGGCGCGCTGGTGCTGATGGCGATCGTCGACCTCACCCTGCTCGTGGTGACCGTGGTCGTCGGGCTGCTGCTGGTGCTGATCATGAAGTTGCTGATGCCGCGCATCCGGGACGCGGCGCTGCGCTCGCAGGAATCGGTCGGCGAGATCGGCGCCGCCCTGGAGCGGGCGCTGGGCGCCTTCACCACCATGAAGGCCTCCGGAGCCGAGGTGGCCGAGGTGGCCCGGATCGACGGGGCGGCCGTGACGGCGTACCGGCAAGGGGTGAGCCTGGCCCGTTGGGGCTCGGTCGCCGGAACCAGCGCCGGCCTGGCCATCCAGATCGCGTTCCTGGTCGTCCTCGGGGTCGGCGGCGCCCGGGTGGCCGGCGGGGCGATGCCGGTCTCGGCGCTGGTCGCGTTCCTGCTGTACGTGGCCTACCTGAGCCAGCCGGTGATGCAGCTCATCGGCGCCGGCACCTACCTGCAGGTCGGGCGGGCCGCCCTGACCCGGATCGCCGAGATCGACGCGCTGCCGACCGAGCCTCTCCTTTTCGATAGAGGAGAGATGGCCAGCGGTCCGCCCGCGACGGTCGTGTTCGAGGGGGTCGGCTTCCGCTATCCGGACCGGGACGAGCCGGCCCTGAGCGACCTCACGCTTACCGTGCCCGCGGGTGGGCTGACCGCGCTGGTCGGCCCGTCCGGCTCGGGCAAGACCACGGTGCTCGCCCTGATCGAGCGCTTCCACGAGCCGCAGCACGGCCGCATCCTGGTCGACGGGCGGCCGCTGACCGACTGGCCGCTGCGCGACTTGCGGGCCGCGATCGGCTACGTCGAACAGGACGTCTCGGTGCTGGCCGGAACCCTGCGGGAGAACATCACGTACGCCGCACCGGGCGTCTCCGACGAGCAGATCCACGAGGTGCTGCGGACGACCCGGCTCGAACCCCTGCTCGACCGTCTCGGCGGCGACCTGGACGCGCCGGTCCGGCACCGGGGCCTGTCCCTCTCCGGCGGCGAACGCCAGCGGATCGCGGTGGCCCGCGCCCTGCTCCGCCAGCCCCGGCTGCTCCTGCTCGACGAGGTGACCTCACAGCTGGACGCCACCAACGAGGCCGCGCTCCGCGAGGTGATCCAGGAGATCTCCCGCCGGACCACCGTCATCGTGGTGGCCCACCGGCTGTCCACTGTGCTGGCCGCCGACCAGATCGTGGTCCTGGACAACGGAACCGCCCGTTCCGCCGGCTCCCACCCCGACCTGGTCCGCACGGACTCCCTCTACGCCACGCTGGCCGCCGAGCAGACCCTGGCCTGAAGGGCGCGCGGACGGAGGGCGGCCACGATCAGGGCCGCCGTCACCAGGCCCGCGCCGACCCAGAACGGACCGGCGTTCCCGGCGCCGAGCGCACCCGCGGCGATCAGCGGGCCCGCCGCCGCACCGACGTTGAGGGCCGCCGTCGCATAGGAACCGGCCATCGTCGGCGCGGCGGCGGCCTCGTACAGCACCCGCGTGATCAGCGTGCTGCCCAGCGCAAACGACAGCGTCCCCTGCGTGAACACCAGGATCAGCAGCGCGACCGGGTGCCCGGCCAGCAGCGCCAGGGCCACCCAGCCGCCGGCCAGCAGCGGGCCGCCGACGGCGACGACCGTTCCCGGCCGCCGGTCGGACAGGCGCCCGGCGACCGTGACGCCGACCAGCGAGCCGGCCCCGAAGAGCATCAGCACGACGGCGACCCACCACTCGCCCAGCCCCGCCGTGCCGGTCACGACCGGGGCCAGGAACGTGAAGGCGCCGAACGTGCCCGCGTTGACCAACGCTCCCAGCACCATGACCAGCAGCAGGCGCGGCTTTCCGAGCAGACCGATTTCCGTACGCAGATCAGGCCGCGACCCGCCCGGCGCAGGCATCGCGCGGGTGAGTCCCGCCACGGCGAGAAGACCGAGCGCGGCGATCGACCAGAAGGTGGCCCGCCAGCCGGACAACGTGCCGATCACCGATCCGGCCGGCACTCCGGCGATGGTGGCCACGGTGGTGCCGGACAGCAGCACGGCCAGCGCGCGCCCCTTGCGTTCGGCGGCGACCAGGCCCACGGCGACGGTCAGGGCCACGGCCAGGAAGCCGGCGTTGGCCACGGCCGCGACCACCCGGGTCACCAGCAGCACCGGGAAGCTCGTGGTCACCGCCCCGGCGACGTGCGCGGCCACGAACGTCAGGACGAATCCGAGCAGGCTGCGGCGGCCGGGCCAGCTCCGGGCGAGGGCCGCCATCAGGGGTGCGCCGGCGAGCATGCCGAGGGCGTACGCGGAATTGAGGGAACCGGCCGCACCCACCGACACGCCCAGATCGGCGGCGATGTCCGGCAGCAGACCGGCGAGCATGAACTCCGAGGTGCCCATGGCGAACACGGCCAGGGCGAGGACAAACAGCGAGAAAGGCATCGTTGGACTCCGAGGCCGGCCCCCGGCCGACGCCCGACTGGCACCCGCGCGGAGGACTCAGCGGTCGTAGGGGCTGACGGCGTGACCGAAAGCCCCCGACGTGTCCGACTCGGGAGTCACCATGGCCGGAACGCTACACCGGCGCCGGATCAGGAACCACGTGATCCACCCGGCGCCGATGATGAACCCGAAGCTCACGATGCGGTAGAGCACCACCGCGGCGATCGCGGTCGGGGTGTCGACGCCACCGCCCACCAGGCCCAGGATCAGGGCGCTGTCGATGATGCCGAGTCCACCCGGGACGATCGTGATGGTCCCGGCGGCCATGCCCGCGCAGAACGCCAGCAGCACCTGGCCGGCGCCGGTCGGCTGATCGGTGACCGCGCGCAGGCACATCCAGAGGCAGACGGCGTCGAGGGCCCAGTTGAGGATGGCGAAGGCGGCCGCCGCGGCGCCGTGACCGGCCGTGAGACGGGCCGCGCCGAGCTGCTCGAGGAAGCCGCGCACCCGGTCGAAGCCGTCCGCGGCCGGGCGGCGGCGGCACCGGTTGAGCCCGGCCAGCAGCCACCGGACCGGCGGGTGCACCAGGTCGGGCCGCCGGGTCACCAGCCGGACGCCGAGCACAACCAGGCCGACCGCCGCGATCAGCCCGGCCAGGCCGTACCACTGCGGATCCTGCCTCGACGTGAGCGCCCCGAAGGCGGTCACCAGGGCCAGGGCCGCGGTCGACAGGATGCCGGAGAGCGCGATGCACCACGCCGCCACCGCGGGTGTCGCCCCGAAGCGCCGCATCTGCTGGTAGTTGAACCGGGTGGAGAACGCGGGGCCGCCGGGCAGGGTCTCGTTGAGGGAGTGGGCGGCGTAGGCGACGGCGACATTGCGGTAGGCGGGCACCCGCAGACCGGCCGATCGGAGCAGGAACTGCTGCATGCGCCCGTACGCGGCCATGGCGATCACTTCGGCGACGACCGCGGCGGCGAGCCAGCCGGGACGGGGTGCCCGCAGGTGCGAGACCGCGGACGCCAGGGCCGGCCAGCCGAGCACGAGTTCCACCGCGAACAGGGCGATCAGCCCGGCCACGGCAACCCTGGCTCGCACAGCTACCCCTTAAGAGAACGGACGTTCGTTTTAGAGTGAACATCGTGTCGCGGTTTGTCAAGAACGAACGTTCGCTTTTAGCATCGGCCCATGCCACGCGTCTCCGAGCAGTACCGGGCCGACCGCCGGGCCGAGATCCTGGGCGCCGCCGCCCGGCTCTTCGCCGCCAACGGCTTCCACGCCACCTCGATGGCCGACATCATCGGCGAGGCGGGCCTGTCGGCCGGGGCGGTGTACCGGTACTTCCCCAGCAAGGAAGACCTGGTCGCCGCCGTGGCCGAGACCGCCCTGTCGGCCGCCGACGAGGTGTTCGCCGAACTGCTGGCCGACAACGCGGCCCCCTCCCCCGCCCACGCCGTCTCCGTGCTGATCGAGGCGATCACCGCCCGGCTCATGAACGAACCGGAAACCGGCGTCGACTTCACCCGCATCGGCGTCCAGGTGTGGGCCGAGGCGCTGCGGAGTCCCGCCCTGGCCACCCGGGCCGACGCGGTCTACCTGCGGCTGCGGGGCCACTGCGCCGAGGTCGCCCGGCGCCGCCAACAGGCCGGCCTGCTCCCGGACGACGCCGACCCCGACCACGTCGGCGCCGCCATGCTGGGCCTGGTCCAGGGTTTCGTCCTGCAGCACCTGCTGATCAACGGGACCACGCCGGCCGCCTACATCGCCGGCCTGAACGCCCTGTTCCCCACACCCACGAGCTGACACCAGCGTGGTCCAGTTCTACGACAACGGCGATGTCGACCGTGTCTACGGCATCCACTACGACATGACGACCGAGCAGTGGCAGCACTTGGCCGAGATCTACCGGTCGCTGCCCGGCAGCTCGGCCGACCTGGCGGGCGCGTGGTTCGGGCCGGAAGGCAGCCCGGACGGGTGGCTGGTCGCCTCCATCGAGCCATCCGGCCTGCACGTCTACGGCGAACTGCCCGCCGCCGACTGGCATCGCTGGACGACCGCGTTCGAGGCCGCCGTCGACGCGTCAGACTTCCCGCTCATCGACCTGGCCGACCTCGCCGGCTTCTCCGACCTCGCCGGCCTCGCCGGCCTCGCCGACGAGTAGGTGCAGTTGCCGGCTGCGCTGGTCGATGGCTTCGATCACAGAGATCATGTCGCGCCGCGTGGCCGACGCCGCGACGGCTTCGCGATAGAGGTCGCCGGCCACGTCGAGCAGCGGCGACGCGATCCCGGCGGCGCGCGCGGAAGTGGCGATGAGCCGGGTGCTGGCGTAGGCGTCGCGGATCTCGGCGCGCGTCTCGAAGTCGTGGTCGACGAGCTGCTGAAGCTTGACGCCGGCGAGTTCCCCGGCCATCGGGCCGTGCATGATCGCGTCCTGCACGAGGGCGCGGTCGAGGCCATGACTGTCAGCGAAGTGAACGGCCTCGGCCAGCGCGGCCAGCATGACGTTGAGATAATGGTTCACGGTCAGCTTCATCAGCAGTCCGCTGCCGACCGGCCCGCACATCACCATGTGCTTGCTCATCCGGGCGATGAGCGGACGGGCCCGCTCGACATCATCGGGCTCACCGCCGACAAGCGCGACCAGGGTTCCCGCTTCCGCCGGCCCCCGCGATCCGGAAACCGGCGACTCGACGAATCGTCCGCCGGCCGCGCGTACGTCCGCCGCCAGGGCCCGGGAGAAGCCGGGTGACACCGACCCGGCGGAGACAACCAGATGTCCCTGCACCCGCCGACCGAATTCGGCGGTGCCGCGGCCCAGCACCCGGTCGGTGACGCTCTCGTCGAGCAGCATGATCAGCACCACATCGGCCCGCGCGAACACGTCATCGACGGTCTCGGCGACGATCGCGCCCAGCTCGCGCAGTGGATCGGCGCGTGCGGGGGTTCGGTTCCAGACCACGAGCGGGGTGCCGGCCCGGGCGAGGTTCAACGCCATCGGCTGACCCATCACGCCAAGCCCGACAAATCCCACCCGCGCCGAGCCGCTCATCGTTTCCGGCATACCGCCAACCATCCACCCAGGCGGCGACTTGGGGAGCCACCCCGGCGTGTCCGAAGTCCGCCAGCGAGCGCCGTGCGTAACTGCTTGACCGCATTCTGTTACATGGAAGTCGCATCGTCCTCGAGAGAATGCGATCGATATGCGGGTTGAGGTGCTCTCCGACCACGGCGGACAGCAGTTGGCGCAGACCGGTCGGCAGCTACGGGCCGCCGACACGAACGTTGTCGCCCGGCAGCGCTCCTATCAGCGGGCTCAGCAGGATCTGGAGTCCAGCCGTCGGGCGAAGTCGTTCTGGAGGCGCCTGTTCGCCTTCTCCACTCCGACCGAGCAGCAGGCCCTCGCCCAGACGGAGAACGCTTGGCAGGGAGTGCAGCAGGCCGTCGCCGGTCGTGAACAGCTCGACCAGCGGGTGCGGCAGCAGGCGGCGGGCGTGCAGGGTGAGCTGGATCTGGTTCTGGGTCTGTCCGGGCTCGACGATTCCTGGACGATGCTGCGCGGTTATCGGAACCGGCGTGGCGAGACCGATTCGGTGCTGGTCGGTCCGCTCGGTGTGTGGGCGGTCGAGGTGAAGCGGCGCCGGGTGCGGGTGCATGCGGTGGGTGAGCAGTGGTGGTACGAGAAGCTCAGCGCTCGCGGCAACGTCGTGGAGGCCGGTTGGGCAGTTGACGGTGGCGGTCGGACCTGGGCCCGGCAGGTGAACGATGTGGCCGATGATCTGGCGGCGTGGCTTGCCCGCAACGGGCACCCGACTCGCATCCGTACCGCGGTGATGCTCATGCACGAACAGGCCCAGTTCGGCCGATGCGAGCACCTGACCGTCACGATGATCGGCACCCACCCGGCGCAGTTGCTCGACGCGATCGGACGGTACGCCTCGCCGCTGACCGCCGGCGAATGCCAGCAGATCGTCGCCCTGATCTGTCGCGACCACCGTTTCCACGAGCAGCGGCGCAACCGCCCGCGGCGCGGCGACTAAGAACCATCCTGCCGTACGTGTCGGTGGCCGCTCCTCGGGTAGTCGGGCGGGGCGGCCGGGAGCAGATCGCGCAGCGGGTAGCCACTCTTGAGCGCCACCCGGCAGGACGCCGGGTTGTCGACCGAGTGGAACAGGTCCAGGCGCATGATCTCCTGAGTGGCCAACGCCCAGCGCGACACGGTTTCCAGGGCGCGCGCGGCCACGCCTTGCCCACGCGCGTGCGCGGCAGTCCAGTAGCCGACCTCGGCTGTGCCGGCGTCTCCTACCGTCACTGCGACGTGCGCGAGCGGCGAGTGGTCGTCCACGTCGGCCACCACGGCGAAGCTGAACCGCGTGGCCGCGGCCCAACCGGCGTCCTGCACGTCGAGCCACTGGCGTGCCTCGCCTTCGTCGGCCAGCGAGGTGCGCAGGTGACGGCCCAGCGCCGGATCCTGATGGGCCACAACCAGTGCCGGCATGTCCGCGGGCCGCCACGGACGCAGCAGCAGGCCGGTCCCCGACCCGGCGGCGGGCAGAATGATCGTCACGACCGCCATTCTGGCCGACGCGAGCCATCAGAGTTCTGCCCGAAACAGACGATCGCAGCATGACCCGAAGGATGGGCGCGGCAGCGGGTGGCGAAGCTCCGGCGCGAGCTGGGTATCGGCACCCGACACGACGAGGCCGCCCCTGGACCGCTGAAAGGCCCACCGCCGTGGCCTTCAGCTTCCGAGAGTGACACCCACCGGAGACGCAAGGTCGGCCTCCGCGTACTTGACCGAGCCCCGGTGCGAGACCTCGACCCCGTAGAAGCCCTTGCCGGCCGGAACACCGGTGACCGTAAACGAGAAGTCGCACTCGGTGCCGCTGACCATCGTCGAGCCGGTCAGGCTTCCCAGCCCGACGATCTCACCGCCGGCGTCGGTGACTGTGACGGAGGCGCCGTCGCTGATGTCGTCGTATCCACCGTTGCCGGCGCAGCCCCCGTCGTACGACAGCAGGTCATCATCATGAAGCGCCATGGTGCCGCTGACCGTCAGCGTCTTGGGTGCCAGCACCGGTATCGCCGCCACCGCCGAGCCGGTTTGGCGTCCGCTGAGGACAACCGCCGTAGTCCCCACAGCGGCCGCCCCAACCGCGAGAACGCCGGCAACCACAAGCCCGACAACGAGACCCCGACGCCCCCGCCGCCCAGGCAGCGGCCCAGGCATCATCCCGCCCGGCGAAACCTGCTGATAAGGCTGAGGCTGAGGAAAGGCCGAGTGCTGAGGCTGAGGAAAGGCCGAGTGCTGAGGCTGCTGAAAGTTGCCGTACGAGTCATGAGTCACGGCCACAAACATCGACCAAAGCGCACCCAACATTACTCAACGACGCCACGCAAATACTCTCCGTACCCCGCATGGGTAGCCGCCAACGAAGCCCGAAGGGTGAGCGCGGCACACGGGCGCGGGTGGCGAAGCCACTTCCAGCTCAGCAATACCCGAAGGGCGAGCGCGGCACACGGGATGCGCGTGGCGAAGCCACTTCCAGCTCAGCAATACCCGAAGGGTGAGCGCGGCAGAGGGGGTGCGGGTGGCGAAGCCCCCGCCTGGCGCGACGAAGTCGCGCCGGAAGGAACGAGGCGGCCAGGTCTGCGCTCTCCGCAGACACACGACAGCCCCCGACTCGTGGGCGATACTGGGATCGAACCAGTGACCTCTCCGGTGTGAACGGAGCGCTCTCCCGCTGAGCTAATCGCCCTCAACGAGGACTGACTGTACTAGACCGCTGCCCTTGGCGGCTAACAGGGGTCAGCTCAGCCACTCCCGCGCCTTGTCGATCAGGTCGATGCCGAAGCTGACGCGCACCGACAGGTAGACGATGGCGCTGACGAACAGGAACGTGGCCAGCCCGACCAGCCCTTTTACCGGCCATGACTGGCGGCCGATCCAGTGCGTCCAGGACAGCACGTGTTTCTTGGTGAACTCGAGCAGGTGTTTGGCCCACGCGAATTCGATGGCCCAGATCGCCAGGCCGGCGATGACGACCGCCCACCCGGGGCCGGGTAGCGGGATCATCACGATGCCCGCGGCGACGACGATGGCGCCGAGCGCGGCGATGGAGATCTTGAGTGCGAGCCGGCCTGTGGGGTTGGCGCGGATCTTGTCCAGCACACCCGTAGGGGCCCGATCTTGGTCGGGTTTCGTAGTCATTTCATCCCCCAGTGTTCCGGAGCCCCGTCACCACCCGGGAGAAATGGACGTTACCGGAGTAAGTCAACTGCTGGACCACCCGACGCCGGGCGGAACCGAGTACTTGGGGCAGAACAGTACAAGATATCGCTTTACGTCTTGTGCGAAAGGGTTTTCGGAACCGTCTTCCCACTACTGGGTGAGATCAGCGTATGGCGGAGCGTAACGACAGGGATCACCTGAGTATGGGAAACGCGGGGTTCACCAGCCTCGCAGCGGTGCCGGGGGGAGTTCGTCCATGAGTACCATTCGTCCAACGACCGTCGAGGTCGAAACCTCGCTGCGGCTCGTAGCGCCTGATGCCACGGCTCTGCCCGTGCGCGCCAGCCTGCGTTACGACCCAGCCGACCCTTATGCGGTACACGTGTTGTTCCACGCAGAATCAGCCGGTGGGGAAGCCGTGAGCTGGTCCTTTGCGCGGGAACTGCTCGTGACCGGGCTCGACGAGCCGGCGGGTATCGGAGACGTCCGGGTGTGGCCGTGGGCCACGCCTCGGGGCGACTTCGTTGCCCTCGCGCTGTCATCACCTGACGGTAATGCACTGTTCGAGGTGCCTCGCAGCGTCCTTGTCCGATTCCTCCGTCGCACCTATGTGGTGGTGCCCCGGGGACGGGAATCGGAACATCTGGACGTCGATGCGGCCGTCAATCGGTTGCTGGCCGGCCGATAGTTCGCTAAATGCGACAGGCGACCCGTACGGACACTGCCGGTCCGTACGGGTCGCCTTTTGCATAAACCGCCCGATATACAAATAACCAGACATTCGTCGCAGAAATACCGCTCGATCGAGCGGAAAGCCGACACCCGGGCCCGTGGCGCGTTTTGCCTCGTGCATCGCTGGTCATGGCCGGTTACCGTCGTGGCGCGATGTCCATTACAGCGGCGCGGTCCGAGACCGCCATCACGTTCCGACCGCCCGGCTGGGCGGGCGTCGGCTGCTGTGCTCTCGACGCCACCTCGGCCCAGCCGCCGGTCCGCCTGCCCTATCACGTGCTGCTGCTGGCCACGGCCGGCCACGGCACGGTCGAGGTCGACTTCTTCGGCCATTCCTGCCGGCCCGGCACCCTGCTGTGGATCCAGCCGGGTCAGGCGCTTCGTGTAGGGCGCAACGGCCTGATCGCCTCGGTGGTGACCTTCGAGCCCCGGTTGCAGCCGCAGGAGGGCGGAAACCCCTGGCAAAATCGCTGGCAGCTGCGCGGCGAGGACGAAGACGCCGTGATCAGCGAGTTCACCCAGCTGGCGGTCGACTGCGAGCGCCACCCGCCCGGGCCGGTGGCCGGTGACCTGCTGCGTCACCAGCTGCATGTCCTGCTGCTGCGGCTCTCGCTGCTCAGCGAGGGCGAGCCGGCCGGGCCCGAGAGCCGGACCTATGCGCGGTTCCGGAGCCTGCTCGAGGCCGGTCACCCGCACAGCCGTCGCGTCGAAGACTATGCCGAAGAGCTCGGCTGCTCGGTGCGTACGCTCACCCGGGCCTGCCTGTCCGTCACCGGCCGCACCGCCAAGCAGGTGGTCGACGACCGGGTCTCGCTCGAGGCCCGCCGGCTGCTCGCCTGCACCGACCTCTCGGTCGCCGAGGTGGGCCGTCACCTGGGTTTTCCTGAGCCGACGAACTTCGGTCGCTTCTTCCACCGGGAGGCCGGGATGAGCCCGGGCCAGTTCCGGTCGGAGGCCTCGGGCGAGCCCCGCGGGGTCATTCCCGCACAGCGACGATCATCTGACTGAGCGTAATTCCCATAAAACCGTGGGGTATGTGCGAGTCTTTCGCGTCGAGGGGGCATGATGAATGGGTGCAGATCTCCGCGCGCGGCGACTACGCGGTCCGGGCCGCCCTGAGCTTGGCCAGGGCCTACCCGGCATTGATGTCCGCCCAAGCCATCGCCCAGGACCAGGAAATGCCTCGCAAGTTCCTCGAGGCGGTGCTCGCCGATCTGCGGCGGGCCGGGGTGGTGCGCGCGCAGCGGGGCGCCGAGGGTGGCTACACATTGTCACAGTCCCCTCGCGATGTGACGATCGGCCAGATCCTGCGCGCGGTCGACGGTCCGCTGGCCGGGGTCCGCGGCCTCCGTCCGGAAGAGACTCGTTACACCGGCGCCGCGGAAAATCTGCCCAATCTCTGGGTCGCGGTCCGCGCCGCCGTGCGTGAGGTGGTCGACGAGGTCAACCTGGCCGAGCTGATCAGCGGCCGGATGCCGGCCCACGTCCGCAAGCTGACCACCCGCCCCGACGCGTGGCAGCCCAGGTAAAGAGCGCGCGGCAGCCCAGGTAAAGAAGCCCGGTAAAGAGCAAGCACGTTTGCCGATTTCTCCAATAGGGAATCGAACGTCCATCCGAACGAACCTTGGAGGGACGTACCGATGGGCCTCGTTTTCCGCAAGCGCAAGAAGATCGGCCCGTTGATCCTGAACTTCACCGAGAACGGCTACTCGTCGTGGAGTCTCAAGATCGGCCGCTGGTCCTGGAACTCGCGCGCCAAGGCGCACCGCTTCGACCTGCCCGGCCCGTTCAGCTGGAAGCAGGACAAGAGCCGCTCATAAAGTGATGACGACGTCCCCGCCGAGCCGTCCGTGTGACGGCTCGCGGGTGACCGTCCCCGCGTCGATCAGCGTGTGCAGCACCCGCGTGGCGTCCGCGGCCCGATAGACCGTCTCGGTCAGCGCGAAGGTCCGCAGCTCGGTCACGGAAGCCGACCCCACGCGGTGTAGAAAAGCGAGGATCTCGCGCCGCAGCGGCCCTGGGTGCGGCGTGAGAGAGATGTCGATCAGATGCCGGTCCGGGTCACCCGGGTCCCGATAGCGGACCCCGGCGAACTCGTCGACCGACCACAGTGCCTCCTTGAAGCCCTCGAGGCTCTTCCCGGCCGTCGTGCCGAAGACCAGCAGCTCACCCGGTTCGTCCGAGACGGCCAACTCCACCTGCGAGAACAGAGGCCATCCCGTACGGAAGGAATCGCTGGAAGCCCCCGGCGGCAGCACCAGTAACACGTCGGCCGGTTTGCCCGCGGTCAGCGCGGACACCGTGGCGGGAGCAACCGACGACGAAGAGGCGTCGAGAAACCCCAGCACCGGTACGCGGGCAGCACCGATCGCCTTGAGTCCGACCGGCAGCCGCCCGTCCGTCCCGCCGGAGATCGTGTGCACGGCCAGCCCGGCCCCCGCCCCCGACTCCGCCTGGATCGCCGCCAGCCGGGGCGCGATCGCCCCCAGATCGTCGCCGGTGGCCACCATGGTCAGCTCGCGACCGCGTACGAGATCGGACTGCTCGGCCAGCACCCGCATCGCCGCCTCGACCGCGGCGCCCCCGTCGGCGTCCGCGTAACCGTGGGCGTAGATCACCCGGCGGGCCCGGTGCAGGGCGGCCGGCGCCCAAGCCTCGAGGTAACGGACGAGAAGTTCCCGCTTGACGGTCGCGATCGCTGAGTAGGACATATACGAGTTCTACAGTGTCCGGGTCACGAGGCGTTCGCAACTTTGCACTTGTACCTACAGTGGTCGCATGAGCACTATGGGAGACGTGGCCCCTCCACCGCTCGCCGAGCTCACCGCGCGCGCCCAGACGCTCTCGTCTGCCGGCGACCTCGCGGGCGCCCGTCGTGTGCTGGCCCACGTGCTCGAGCCGGCCGACGCCACCGACCCGCTCCGGGCCACCGCCGATCTGGCCTTCGCGGCCGCCCTGCACGCCCGCATCCTGATCGCCCTGGGCGACCTCAACGGTGCCCGGCTCTGGGCCGGTTACGCCCACGCCGCCGAGGAACGCCTGCACGGGCCGCACCACGACCGGACGATCGCGGCCGCCGCCACCCACGCCGCGGTGCTGCAGCGTGCCGGCCACTACGGACGCGCCGCCCAGGTCTACCGTCGTCTCGTCGGAGACCTCACCGAGCTCGAGGGCGCCGAGTCGCCCCGCGTGCTGGCGGCCGAGGCCGACCTGGCCACGGCTGAGCACGCGGCGGGCCACTGCACGGCCGCGCGGTCCCGGTTGACCGCGGCCTGGCATCGGCACAGCCGCCGTTACGGCGACGCCAACCCCGCGGGCATCAAGATGCTGGCCCGTCTGGGCGCGATGGAACGCGAGTGCGGCCGCGACGCGGAGTCGCACGACCATCTGGCCAAGGCCCAGGAGCTGTGCGCACGCTACCTGCCGGCCGATCATCCGCTCGTCGCCCAGGTGGCCGCGCTGGTCCGGGCGGCGCCGTCGGGCAAGCATGTGTGCGGGCGGGTCGAGCAGTCCGACGGTCCGGCCGAGGCGCCTGGTGTGACCACGGTCGGGGCTCCGGGCGTACGGACGCTGCCGTTCCCGCGTCGTCCCACGGTGCCTGATCCGGAACCGTCCGCCGATCCGAGCCAGCCGCCGCCCGACAACCGTGCGACCGACCCCAACGGCACGGTCTATCAGCAGCCGCTCTACCTCGCCGACGTGCACCAGTCGCCCGACGACCTGCAGGGACGCCACGTGCGGGCCGACACGCCGCCGCCGATGCCGGGCCGCCGCGCCCCCGATTACGGTCCCGACGGTCGTCCGCAGCCGGTCGGTTCGGCGCCGGCCTCGACATTCACCCTGCCACCCAACACCGAGAGGCGTCTTCCCGTACGCGGTGAGCCCGCGACCGATCCCACGCCGCGCCGCCGCCAGCCGTTCCTCCTGGCCGCTGTGCTGGTCGCCGGGGTCGCCGCCGCGGTCGCCGTGGTGGCCCTGACCCTCCCCAACGCCGACGGCGCCGAGGGCCCGCCACCCGCCGCCGCACCGACCACGGCGGCCCCCTCCGCGGCGGCACCGACCGCGTCCGCCACCACACGGGCGCCCACGGCCGCGCCCGGCGCCCCGACCAACGTGAAGCTGAAGGACAACAACGACAGCGTCGTGCTGCAATGGACCTACCCGAAGAACTCCGAGGGCCCGGTGCTGGTCTCGGGCGGGCGCGCAGGCCAGCCCCAGAAGCCGTTCCAGCAGCTCGCCGCGGGCAGCAACGACTACGTGGTCTACGGGCTCAACGAGTCGCTGAACTACTGCTTCACGATCTCGGTGGCCTATTCGAGCAGCAACATCGCCCGCTCGGTTCCGGTCTGCACCAAGCGCTGAGCCTCGCCGTCCGCAGGTTCGTTCCAGGCATCGGGGGATGCTTCACATGGCCGGTGAACCTGTCGCCACGTCCGCCGCTCCGGTCCAGCCGGGGGCGGTTCTCCTTCGCCCGCCCACCAACCCGGTCGACCGCCGGGCCGTCGGCTGGTGGACGGTCAATCTTCTGATCGGTTTCGCCGTGCCGGTCGTCGTTCTGGTGGTGCTCGGGCTGCTCATCACGCCGGCCCGGTTCTGGCTGTTCACCCCGGCCGTGGTCATCGCGTTCGCCGGCCTGGCTGCGGTGCTGGCTCTGCCGCGCTGGTGGTTCCGGGTGCATCGGTGGGAGGTCACCGACACCGCCGTCTACACCCGCACCGGCCGGTTCTGGCAGGAGTGGCGGGTGGCGCCGCTCTCGCGGATCCAGACCGTCGACACCCGCCGGGGGCCGCTCGAGCAACGGTTCGGCCTGGCCACCGTGGTGGTGACGACGGCGTCGGCCAAGGGCGCGGTGACCATGCCCGGGCTGGCGCGCGACGTCGCCGAAGAGATCGCCGAGCGGCTCACCGTGACCACGCAGGCGATACCGGGCGACGCGACGTGAACGGCGACTGGCGCCGGCTCGACAAGCGGGCCGTGCCCGTCGCCGCGGTGACGATGGTCGGTGTCGCCTTCCTGGCCGGGGTGCCGTCGGCCATCGGGCTGTCCGGCATCTCGGTCGGGGTCGCGCTGGCCTGGGTACTGCCGGGTGCGGTGGTGGTGATCGCGGCCGGCGCGGGCGCGGCCTGGCTCGACTGGCGCTTCACCCGCTACCAGGTCGGCGCCGAGCGCGTCGAGGTCCGCTCGGGCGTGCTGATCCGCAACCGCCGCTCGCTGCAGCGCGACCGGATCCGTACGGTCGACGTCACCGCCGATCCCCTCCAGCGCGTCTTCGGCGTTGTCACGGTGCGGATCGGCACCGGCGAGCACAGCAAGGGCGGTACCGTCCAGCTCCGCCCGGTCGCCCGCGCCACCGGGGACGAGCTGCGCCGCGTCCTGCTCGCGCGCGTCTCCACCAGTGTCCCGGCCGACGGCCGGCTCGCCACGTTCGACCTGGGCTGGATCCGGTACGCCCCGCTCTCCTTCCTGGCGCCTGCGCTCGGGGCGGCCGCGGTCGGTGGCCTGTTCAACGTGGCCGACTGGTTCGGCCGGGTCGAGGGGCTCGTCGGCTGGGCGATCGACCTGCTGGCCGGGCTGGGCCTGATCGGGGCCATCGCCGTCCTGGTCGCGGTGACGCTGCTGATCGGCACGATCGGCGCGCTCGGGTTCTGGATCGAGATGTGGTGGGCCTACCGGCTCGACCGGGAGGCGGGCGGCACCCTGCGGGTCCGCCGCGGCCTGTTCACCACCCGGTCGATCTCGGTCGAGGAGGAACGGTTGCGCGGGGTCGACGTCGTCGAGGCGCTCGGGACCCGGCTGGCCGGCGCGGCCCGGGTCGACGCCGTGGCTACCGGACTGCCCACAACGGTCGAGGACAACAAGGCCGACCAGCGCACGCTGCTGCCGGCCGTGCCCCGGGCGTTGGCCGACCGGGTGGCCGCCGACGTGCTGCGGGAAGAGGTCTCGCCGACCGCGGCGGTGGTGCTGTCACCGCACCCGATCGCGGCGCGTGGCCGCCGGGTGCGCTGGGCCCTGGCGACCGTGCTGGCCGGTGAGCTTCCGCTGATCGTGCTCGGGGTGCTGCTGACCGAGGTGCTGCTGCACGTCGCCTGGATCACCGCCGCCCTGGCCCTGCCGATCGCGCTGGTGCTGGCTGTGGACGCGTACCGCAGCCTCGGGCACGGCCGCGTCGGCGGCTATCTGGTCACCCGGAGCGGCACGATACGCCGTTCCACGGTCGCCCTGCAGCGTCGCGGGATCATCGGCTGGACCGTCCGCCAGTCGGCCTTCCAGCGCCGGGCCGGCCTGGCCACCGTGTGGGCGACCACCGCGGCCGGGGCCGGGGCCTATGCCATCCGTGACGTGGGAGCCGAGACCGGTCTGGCCGCAGCCGACGCCGCGGTGCCCGGGCTGCTGACTCCCTTCCTGGCTCCATTGCCGGACAGCCGGCCGGTGACGGACGAGACAGTGGCCGAATCGACTGCGGCGGGCGAAGCTTGAGGGCGACTCGACGAAGGGGTGTGCGGACATGGCGACCGAGAAGGCGATTCTGGCCGGCGGCTGTTTCTGGGGGATGCAGGATCTGATCCGCCGGCGGCCCGGGGTGATCTCGACGCGGGTCGGTTACACCGGTGGCCGGGTCGAGAACGCGACGTACTACAACCACGACGGGCACGCCGAGGCGATCGAGATCACCTTCGATCCGGCCGTGACGTCGTACCGGGATCTGCTCGAGTTCTTCTTCCAGATCCACGACCCGACGACGCTGAACCGGCAGGGCAACGACATCGGCACCAGCTACCGGTCGGCGATCTTCTATGAGACCGACGAGCAGAAGCGCGTCGCCGAGGACACGATCGCCGACGTCGAGGCGTCGGGGCTGTGGCCGGGCCGGGTGGTCACCGAGGTGACCGCGGCCGGACCGTTCTGGGAGGCCGAGCCGGAGCACCAGGACTATCTGGAGCGCATCCCGGACGGCTACACCTGCCACTTCCCGCGGCCCGACTGGAAGCTTCCGCGCCGGGCCACCGCCTGATCACTCGTCGGGCGAACCGGCCAGCAACTGTTCCTGCCGGGCGATATGGCCGACCAGCGCGTCGCGATATTGCCCGGCCATGAGTTCGAGGCCCTCGATCTCCTCGACGACGCGGCGCCGCCCGGTCTGGATGTCGGCCAGCGACTCGTCGTGATGCCGGCGGGCCTTGTCCTCGACGGCGGACGCGTTCGTCCGGGCCTCGCGCATCACCCGGTCGGAGCGCTCGCGGGCCTCGGACAGCAGCGACGACGACTGCTCCTGGGCGTCGCGCATGTGATCGTCGGCGGTGCGCTGGGCCATCGCCAGGACACGTTCGACGTCCATGCCCGGGGTCGGTGCCTTGGGGGCGGCGCTGCGGCGGGCCTCGTTCAGCTGGTCGCGGGTCTGTTCGGCGGTGCG
The DNA here is from genome assembly GCF_018829635.1 of Paractinoplanes bogorensis. Lineage (GTDB taxonomy): Bacteria > Actinomycetota > Actinomycetes > Mycobacteriales > Micromonosporaceae > Actinoplanes > Actinoplanes bogorensis. Next base: position 34,551 of record NZ_JAHKKG010000007.1, on the reverse strand, counting down.
CTCGGCGACGTCGCAGGCCCGGCGGGCCCGGTCGAGCTCGGCGCCGGCCGCGGCCAGCTCGTCGCGGACGCCACGGTCGTCGCGGAGGCCCCGGTCATCGGCCGGAGCGGTGTCGGCCTGGCGGCGCAGGGACGCGTTTTCCTCCAGCAGCCGGATCATCTCCTGGCCGGCCTCGTCGAGGAGGGCGTCGACCTCCTCCTCGTCGTAGCCCCGCTTGCCGATCGGGGGCTTGCCGAAGACGATGTTGTGGATGTCGGCCGGTGTGAGCTGCACTGTGCTCCTCTTCTCCGCGGTCGCGGACGGCTCGCGGGCTCGCGGGCTCGCCGGGTTAACGATCGCGGCCTGCGTCACGCAGTGAAGTGAACCGCGCTCACTCTACGCCAGCGCCTCGAGCGCGCGATGAACCGCACCCCTGATTCGCCGCTCTGACCTCCCGGAACGGTGCCTCGACAGGGTTCGCCGGCATGGACCAGAATGGCGTCCTGAATGTACGGACGGGGCCCGATCGCCGACCCGTCAACTCCTATGCAATTGGCATGAGTTGGCCGCCACGAGCGTACGGGAAAAGCCTCTGACTAGGGCGGGGCGGCATCTAAGCATCCAGTTTAGTCATTGTCAAATCACCATGGAACTGTCACGGGAATGTCATGGAGATTGACTGGATCTTGGCCTACGGTTGGTGCGCTTACCCGACCGGCCTTATCGTCGAGGTCGATTACTGAATCGCTGGCGCACGGCTGAGGTCGTGCGCCATTAATGTGTTCCCGACCCGAAGAAAGCCTATGGATTTTTACGAATATCTAGTGGATAACGCAGAACCATTGTCGCAAGAGGCCCTTGACCACATCGTGGTCGTCGGCATCTCGGTCGGCATCGCCCTCGTCCTCGGCTGCGCCCTCGGGGTGCTGGCCCATCGCTCCCCGCGGCTGCGCCCGCCGATCCTCGCCGTGTCCGCCACGCTGCTGACGATCCCCTCCCTGGCGCTCTTCGCGATGTTCATCCCGCTGCTGGGCCTGGGCACACCGCCCGCCGTGGTCGCGCTGGTGCTGTACGCACTGCTGCCGATCGTCCGCAACACCGTCGTCGGCCTCGGGTCGGTCGACCAGAGCGTGCTGCGAGCGGCCCGCGGCATGGGCATGGGGTCGTGGCGCCGCTTCCTGCGCATCGAACTGCCACTGGCCTGGCCTGTCGTGCTGACCGGGGTGCGCGTCTCGACCCAGGTCGTGGTCGGCATCGCGGCCATCGCCGCCCTGGTCAACGGGCCCGGCCTGGGCAACGAGATCTTCCGCGGGCTGCGCTCGCTGGGCAGCCCGTTCGCTCTCAATCTTGTTCTCGGCGGCACGCTCGGGATCGTCGTGGTGGCGCTGCTCTTCGACGCCTTCTTCATCGCGTTGCGCCGCCTCACCACCGCCAGGGGAATCAGATGACTTCGCAGGCCACACCGATGATCCGGCTCGACGAGCTGACGAAGACCTACCGTGGCCAGCCCCACCCGGCGGTCGACCGGGTGTCGATGGACATGCCCCGCGGCGAGATCATCGTCCTGGTCGGCCCGTCCGGCTGCGGCAAGACGACCACGATGGAGCTGATCAACCGGCTGATCGAGCCGACGTCGGGGCGCATCTATCTCGACGGCGACGACGTCACCCGGGCCGACCCGGACTCGCTGCGCCGCCGCATCGGCTACGTGATCCAGCAGATCGGCCTGTTCCCGCACTTCACCGTGGCCGAGAACATCGCCACCGTGCCCAAGCTGCTCGGCTGGGACAAGAAGAAGATCGGCGACCGCGTCGACGAGCTGCTCGACATGGTCGGGATGGACCCGTCGGAGTTCCGTGGGCGCTACCCCAAGCAGCTGTCCGGCGGGCAGCGTCAGCGCATCGGCGTAGCCCGCGCGATGGCCGCCGACCCGCCCGTCATGCTCATGGACGAGCCGTTCGGCGCGATCGACCCGATCACCCGCGACCGCCTGCAGAACGAGTTCCTCCGCCTGCAGCAGCAGGTGCAGAAGACGATCGTCTTCGTCACGCACGACATCGACGAGGCGATCAAGCTGGGCGACCGGATCGCCATCCTCGGCGAGCGCTCACAGATCGCCCAGTACGACACCCCGGCCAACATCCTGGCCAGTCCGGCCAGCCCGTACGTGGCCGACTTCATCGGGGCCGGGGCGTCGCTCAAGCGGCTGCACCTGAGCCAGGTGAGCTCGGTCGAGCTGGACACGGGGTGTGTGACGGCGCGGATCGACGGCGATGCCGAACAGGCTCGCGAGCGCCTGCGGGCGTCCGAGCGGGCCGCGCTGCTGCTGCTCGACGCGGACGGCCGGCCGCAGCGCTGGGTCGATGCCGGCGACCTCTCTTCGACTGACTTGTTCAAAGCGGGTGAGCCGGTGGGCGCTGTGGTCGAGTCGACCTCGACGCTGTCCGAGGCGCTCAACGCGATGCTCACCTCCAACTCGGGGGTCGCCGTCGTCATAGACCGCAGCGGAGCGTTCCAGGGCCTGCTCGACTTCGAGACGGTCATGGTGGCGGCCCGGTCCGAGCGGGACTTCTACCGAGCCGCGAAGGTGCCGAGCTGATGGCCGTCGACGTGATGGCGGCGCCGGTCGAGCACAGCCGCCGCCGGGTGCTGCGCTGGCTCGGCATGCCGCTCTTACTGGCCGTCGTCGGGATTTCCCTTTACGCGTACGTGTCCACGCAGGAGCTCGACACCATCGAGCGACGCGTCCTCAACGCACCCGGGCTCACCGACCGGGTGATCGAGCACCTGCAACTGGCCGGGCTGTCGACCCTCGTCGTGATCGCCATCGCGGTGCCGCTGGGCATCCTGGCCACCCGGCGCGGCGCCCGCTTCGTCGCACCGGTCGTGCTGATTCTGGGCAACCTCGGCCAGGCCATCCCGTCACTGGGCCTGATCACCCTGGTCGTGCTGCTGGCCGGGGTCGGCTTCAAGTCGATCGTGTTCGGCCTGGTGGCGTACTCGGCGCTGCCGATCCTGCGCAACACCATGGTCGGTCTGCAGCAGGTCGACCAGACGCTGGTGAAGTCCGCGCGCGGCATGGGCATGTCCGCCTGGCAGACCCTGACCCGCGTCGAGCTGCCGCTGGCCGTCCCGGTGATCCTGGCCGGCGTCCGCACGGCCCTGATCATCAACATCGGCACCGCGACGCTGTCCACCTTTTTCGGTGTCCAGGCGCTCGGATACGTCATCTTCCAAGGCATCCAGCTGGACCGCACACCGGTCCTGATCGTCGGCGCGGTGATGGCCTCGGGCCTCGCGCTGCTGGTCGACTACCTGGCCGGCGTGGTGGAGGAACTCCTCACCCCCCGTGGCCTCTGAAAGGGAACTATGAATTTCGGTAAAAAGATCACGGTCACCGCCACCGCTCTCAGCCTGCTGCTTGCCTCCGCGGCCTGCGGCGGCGACGGCGGCAGCAACTCGGACGGACCCCTCGCGGGCACCTCGGTCATCGTCGGCTCCAAGGACTTCGACGAGCAGCTGGTGCTCGGCCAGATCACCAAGCTGGCCCTCGAGCACGGCGGCGCCAAGGTCACCGACCAGACCAACCTGGGCGGCACCAACGCCGCGCGGGCCGCGCTGACCTCGGGCAACGTCGACGTGTACTGGGAGTACACCGGCACGGCGTGGATCAGCTTCTTCAAGGAGACGACGCCGATCACCGACTCCGCCGAGCAGTGGCAGAAGGTGGCCGAGCGCGACCTCAAGGAGAACAAGCTGGTCTGGATGGACGCGGCGAAGTTCAACAACACGTACGGGATCGCCTACAGCTCCAAGGCGGCGGCCAAGCTGGGCAGCCCCAAGACCGTGAGTGACCTGGGCACCCTGGCCGCGTCCAAGCCGGGCGACGCCACCATGTGCGTCGAGAGCGAGTTCTCCACCCGCGACGACGGCCTGCCCGGTCTGCAGAAGAAGTACGGCTTCCAACTGCCCGGCCCGAACGTGACGGTCCTCGACACCGGCATCGTCTACACGTCGACGGACAAGCAGGACCCGTGCAACTTCGGCGAGGTCTTCACCACCGACGGCCGGATCAAGGCCCTCGACCTGGTCGTCCTCGAGGACGACAAGAAGTTCTTCCCCCTCTACAACGCGTCGCCGGTGTTCCGCTCGGAGTACTACGACGCCCACGCCGAAGACCTGAAGAAGATCTTCGACCCGATCTCGGCCGCCCTCTCCCAGGACGCCATGACCGAACTCAACAAGCAGGTCTCAGTCGACGGCCAACGCCCCGAGACGGTCGCCAAGAAGTGGCTCGAGGACCAGAACCTCCTCGGCTGAGCAACCACCGGCACCGACGGTGACCTGCGAGTACGCGGGTCACCGTCGGACCTCGAACTTTCCTACGCGACTACCGTCGCTCGGCTCCGGGTCAACAGGAAGACCCACACGTTTGTCAGCTGTTGCTTCCGGGCGACACGGAAGTGCGCTTGGAGAAGTCTCGCGCGTGCGGGACGCATGGCCTGGTAGGGGTCACCGCTGTCGATAGTGGAGACAACCCAGAGCCGACGGGTGGCGCCGAGGCAGCGAGACTCGTAGTCGCACTCCCGGCCCGAGAACCAACCGCCGGCAACCGGAGGCGGGTTCTGCAGGAAGAGGTCGCGGGGCCGTGCCGACTGCCGGCGCATCTGGTAACTGAAGGCCGTCCGCGGCTGGGTCGGCCCGATGTAGGTGATTCCGTCCCCCGGCCGGAGCAGGCTCGTGACCGTGGCGGCCGCTTGGCGATAGTCAGGCTGGCCCTTGACCGGGTTGGCCCGAACGGAATGCTGATCGTGCAGGCTGAAGAGGGCAAGGACCGGGATCACGAGAACGGCAACGCCGATGCGGGTGATCGTGCCGTGCTCCGAACGCAGCATGTCGCACAATCCGACCGCGGCCAGGATCACGAAGGCCGGCACCGTGAACAGCAGGTACCGGGACAGGAACATGTGCAGCCAAGAGGTGGTCGCGAGGGTCAGCAGGAACGGGACGACGGCCCAGACGATCAGGAGGGGTAGGTGCCGGCCCCGGCCGGGTCGTGGAGCGGCCACGGTGATCGCCCCGAATGCGAGGATCACGCAGGCGAGAATGCCGGAGCGGAAGAGGTTCGCCGGCATGGCGACGAGCTGGCCCTCGGAGAACACGTTCCAGGCGATCTGTGCGGATTGATGCTGGCTGATCACGACGATCGGCACCACCGGGGCGACGGCGACGGCGACCGTGATCGCCCACTGGATGATGAGGCGAAGAGAACCTCGGCGCCGAGCGGCTTGAACGACGGCGATCAGATGAGCGATGAGCAGAGTCATCGCCACCAGGTGGGCGGCGCCCAGCAGGATCAGCGTAGGAGCGTATGCCGCCCATCGCCAGAAGGTCGGCCTCTCCACGGCACGCACCAGCAGGAGACTCGCGAGGACAGCCGCGGCGGTGGCGATGGCGTAGGGCCGGGCTTCCTGGGTGTAGCGGCCGACGGCCGGCAGAATCGCGAACAGAACTCCGGCGGTCAGTCCGATGACACCGCCGAACAGTTTGGTGGCCAGCTGGGAAACGAGGATGGCCGCGACCGCCATGGCGATGATGGAGGGTGCTCGCAGGGCCTGCGGTGAGTCACCGAACAAGCCGACCCAGAAATGCATGAGCAGGTAGTAGGGCAGGATCGCGAAGTCGATGTTGTCGGTGAGCGTGCGTAATTGGGACAGGGGAAGATTCGCCGCCCACCAGGTGGCGTACTCGTCCTGCCAGAGCTGACGATTCAGCCCCGGCAGGGAAGCCGCGACGACCAGGATCGCGGCTACGGCGCTGGACAGGACCCGGGCGGCCGGCGGCGGATTCTGGACCGTCAGCGTGGTGCGCGGCATGGAACGAGGTGCGTGAGTCGTGGCTGCCGTCAGGGGCTGAGTGATGGTGTCTGAGTTCATCGAGAGGTCTCCCGAACGAGTTCGTGCATTGGTCTGCATCGGCCGGTGGGCAAGGATGTTCGGGGGCGCCTCAACGATCGTCACCGACCGCTACGGGCAGGGAGGTCTCGGCCCGCTGCCGTTGGATTCGGCGCCGGACAAGCTTCGGCGCGCGCAGGCCGTGCGGGCCGAGCATCAACGGCACAGTGAAGTAGAGGCCGGGAATTCCCATCAGCAGCGAAGCCCAGAAGTTCGCCAGACCGTAGCGGTACAGCCCGATGGCGATTCCGGTCCACAGAGCCGTGAGTGTGAAGGTGGACCACACTCGCACGAGGCGGAGCACTCGGCGGCCGGTCGGAGTGTTCTTCGCGGCTCCGGTAGCCACCCAGGCTGCGGTCCGCCCACGGAGTACGTCGAACAATGCGACGGCGTGGCAGTACCCGATCAGCAATTGCAGCCGGACAACAATGAGTGTCCAGCGTTCGTCGGTGATGCGTGGCATGACGACCGACCACACCGCCAGGGTGCCGAGCAGCGGTACGTAGTTCATGGGCTTGACGTACTCGGGAAAGAACCAGACCATCAGCAACCCGGGAAGTGGGCTGGTGAACACGGCCAAAGCGGTCGTGATGTAGTAGAGGAAACCGGTCCAGAAGCATGCCTTCTGCGCGCGGCTGATCGCCTTCGAACGGTGGAATGACATGTCACCGAGGAGGGACATCGACCCGGTGCACCATCGGTACTGCTGGTTGGCGAACGGGTCGAACTCCTGCGGGCACTCACCTTTGGCGAGATTCACCGGCACATATCGCACGTAGTAGCCATGCTTGGTGAGCTTGACGCCGGTGTGAACGTCCTCCGAATGACCGATCTGAGCGAACCCGCCGCTGGCCTCGAGCGCCGCTCGACGGTAGATCGCGTTCGTGCCGACGCAGATGGCGGCGTTCACGCTGTCGCGAGCCGGCTGCACCCAGCGGTAGAACAGTTCCTGGGTCGCGCCGGCCGCACGCTTCAGCCAGTTGAAGCCGGGCGTGACGACGTCGAAGAACTGTGGTGACTGCACGATGGCGACGCGCGGGTCGTCGAAATACGGCACCATCTCCATGCTCATGTCCGGCCGGGGAGCGAAGTCGGCGTCGAAGATGTGGATCAGGTCGCCGTCGGAGTGCGCGAAGCCATAGGCGAGGTTGCCGGCTTTCTTGAGGTGTCCGCGGTCCGGCCGGACCAGATACTCGAATCCGTACTGTGCGGCCAGTTCCTCGACCTGCTCGCGATCGGAGTCGTCCAGGACCAGGACGCGCTTCCACCCCGGCCACACCATCGCTTGAACGTGGCGGTACGTGTTCTCCAGGATGCGAAGATCCTCACCGGCCGACGGCAGGAACACGTCGATCGACGGGTAGTGCGGTGGCGACCAGTTCGCCACCAGGTCCTGGTGCTCGTTCAGATCGAGGCGGCGCCGCCGCGTGGACGACCGCAGACTGATGAGTACGGCCGCGATCTGAATGGCCATGAGCACATACAGCAGGTTCGTCCACCAGGTGTGGAGTGCGAGCCGCGCGAGACCGTACTGCACTCCGGCGAACGCCAGGAAGAGAAACGCGAACAGCCATCGATTCTGCCGGCCGAAATAGGCGAACTTCTCGACCTCGCTGGGCGGTTGCGGAAGATAGATCGTCTCGGAATGTGCAGAGCCTTGCGACGGTGTGCCGGCTGGTACGTCCAGCAAACTGGTGTCGTGGTCGGCCAAGGGGCGTCGTTGGTGCGGGTGATGCGGGTCAGAAGCGTGATTCATTGTGATCTTTCAATATTGTTTCGCACGGACGAGACGTTTCGATGAATGCGCCGGCCAAGGCGAGGCGATCATCAAAACGGCACTCCCGTCGTCGGAATTCAAGCTGCGAACTTGGACGGAAAAGAATTACGGCGGAGACGGCAGTAGGATGCCGCACTCCGGTTCGTTTTCCGGCTGACGCCACTCGCTGCGGAGGCGCGACACCACTCGTGCGCGGGACGATTTTCGCTCGAATGAAGTAATGCGGCCGGTGATGCCGGCCGGAGTGCCGGCCCATGCCTGTCCGTCGTCGTCGAGCGTCACGAGCGGGCCCGGATCACCGGCTTCGGCCGCCATAGGGGGGAGATCGATGGGAAGATGGGCACGCGAGTCTCCGGCCCGTCTCGTGCGGCCGCGCGCGACAACGACTTCGAATCCCTTGGACCAGCGGACCCCGATGCATCGCCCCAACGGACTCCGACGTCCATCCAAAGCGAAGTATTTAATACGGGCGTCGTTGATCCTCGCGTTGGTGGTCATCGCCGCGACCGCGCCCGGGTCCACCCCGCCGGCGCCGGCCACCACCACGGTGACAATCGACCCGACCGGCCCGAGCCGACTGTTGAACAATCCGGCGTGGTATCAGAACCAGCAATCGGCCCTGCCGCCGGGAGATTTTCGATCCGTCGCATCGCTGAGTGTGCAGATCACACGTGTCTGGTTGTCACCGGACGCGATCCTGACCAAAGACGGATGGGCATCCAAATACCGCCTCCTGGATCAGGCCGCCGCCTACTCTCACCGCATCATGCTGGTAATTCTGCCGTGCGACAAGTTGTTCGAAAAAGCCGATCCCGGCGAATGTCTCACGCGCACCGAGGAAGGCCTGAAGCATTTCAAGGAGCGTTACCCGTCGATCGGATACGTGGAATTCTACAACGAGCTCGACACGGAAATGACGGCCACGGACTATTATCATTGGTACCGGCGTGGCTACGAAATGGTCAATCGCGTGAACGCCGAGTTGGCGCCGAGCATACCGGTCGAAGTGGGTGGCCCGTCCGCATCCGGCTTTCGATACTGCGAGACCAGCGACAGCGGATGGATCAAGGACTTCCTGCAGGCGTACGCGGAGGACCCGGCCCCCGGCAAGAGACTCGACTTCATCTCTTACCACAGCTACAACCTTGCGCAGAAAGAACTCGATGCCTGCCGCCAGCCAGTCTTCCCACCGCACGCCGCGCTGGAGAAGACGATGCTCAGCGACCTCCTGGGTCGGCTCGGGCTGCCCACCGACATTCCCGTCTACGTCACAGAGAGCGGCCTGTTCGCCGGCCCGAAAACTGGCACCACCGTCGACAACCGGCCCAACCCGCCGGCCCTGGATCAGCAGATCCAAGCGGCCGGAATGGCGACCATCGACATGTACTACACGCTCGGCGGGATGGATGCGCAATTCCACTGGGGATTCAACCACGACACCTGGGATCGTAAGTCGATGTTCGTGGACGACGTCGACGGGGCAGTGTTGCCCTACTTCAGCATGGTCCGCATGCAGACGATGCTCAAGCGAAATCTGCTGACGGATACCGCAGTGGACAGCGCACCGTACAACGGTCGCGGAATCAACGTACTCGCCACGGCCGACGAAAGCGGCTTGGCCGCCATGGTCACCAACTATCAAGCGTTCGATCGAACGGATGAGCATTCGGTGACCTTCGATCCGGGCGTGCTGCCTTGGGCCGGCCGCCGCATTCGTTTCGAGCGCTACCTGATCGACGCGACGCACAGCAACTACAACGCGAACCCCGATCGGGCCGGCTTGGAGAAGGTCGAGGACTTCGTCTTCGCCGCCGGGGCCGACTTGAGACGGAGCTTCCCGGCCCGGCCGAATTCCGTCTCGCTGGTCGTCTATACACCACTCTCGGCCACCGATTAGTGCCGGACCGTCCCCTCCTCCCTCGGCGTCCCGACCGAACAGCCTGCGTAGACGCATCGCGTGCAACTCTGCCGAGTGAGAGCTGGGGCAGAGGCGCATTCTTTCGACGCGTCTTACATATAGAAGGTGTACCGGCCTTGCGTCGCATTCTCTCGAGGACGATGCGACTCCCATGTAACAGAATGCGGTCAAGCAACTACACGCGGCGTTCGCCGCCCGCGTCGGTCAGGCCGTCGACCAGGAGCTCGGCCTCGTCGGGTGAGATGGACATCGTGGTGCTCAGCAGCTCGACCGCCTGCTCGCGTTGGCCGGCCTCCACCATGGCGGCGATCCGGAGCCAGGCGTACGCGTCGGCCATCGCGTCGTGTTCGCCGCCCGACGGTGCCGTGGCATCCGGAAACTGGGGCTCGGAGGCCACGACGGGAGGCGGCGGGACGAAAGCCGGCGTGGCCGGGCGGGTCTCGGCGATCTGAGTGACCACGTCGTTCAGGCGGGTGCGCGTGGCCGCCGCCCGCGCCTCCATCTCTCGGAGCTGCGTGCCCATCAGGTCTTGGCGGGCGTTGCGGCGACGGCGGAGCACGACCGTGAGCAGCGAGATGACCGCGGCCACGATGAAGAAGCCCACCACCAGCTGCAGCAGGCTCGCGTCGGTGCCGCCGGTGCTCATGGGTCGACAGTAGCGGTCAGGCGCCGCGAGACAGGGAGTCCCGTTGCAGCGGGATCTCTTCGGAACGGCTGATCAGCGTGCCCCGGCCCTCGTGGTCGCCGCGGACCAGGGCGGCGATGTACTCGCAGATCTCGGGTGACAGTTCGGCCAGGTCGGGGCGGGCCGGCTGCTGGGTGATGTAGCCCTGGACGTGCCGGATCCGCTGTTCGTAGATCTCGCGCAGGGTCAGCGGCGACTCGTCGTCGACGCCCTCGACGATGACCACCCGCGGGGCGTGGCTGGCGTGGCGGGCCGTGTCCATCACCAGGGACAGCTCTTTCGCCGCGAGCGGGTGGTGCAGGATCGCCCGGTCCACCTTGATCTGGGTCAGCGGCAGCTCGGCCATCCGGGACAGCGACGCGTAGCCCTCACCGAAGTCGTCCACCGCGAACGCCACCCCGACGTCGCGGGCGATCGCGGCCAGACGGTTGTGGAAGTAGGCGTGCGGGGCCTCCGACCACTGCTCGCCGCGGCGGGGTTCGATCGGGTCCTGTTCCGAGATCTCCAGGGTGATCGCCGCGGGCTCGATGCCGAGTTCGGCGATGGCCGTGCGCAGCACCTCGACGTAGTCGTCGCTGAGCAGGGAGCGGACCGCCACGTTGATCGACAGCGGCTTGGGCTCGTCCCACGGGCCGTCGGCGTGGGCGCGGGCGTACGCGTACAGGGCCATCCGCAGGATCACCTTGTCGCGTTCGACCACGAACCGGTCGCCCCACACCTCGGCCAGCCGCAGCATCGCCACCGGGGCCCGCGAGTCGGAGGCCGAGCGCCGGGCCAGTGCCTCGTAGCTGTGCACCTCGACCCGCCGGGCGGTCTTGCCGAGGGTGACGACCGGCTGGAAGACGACGCAGTACGACTCGAGCACGCGCCGATAGAGTTCGAAGCAGTGTTCGAACAGGGGCACCGGCAGCCGGCCGAAGGCGTCACGCAGGGCGGTCAGCACCTCGATCTCGGCCTCGTCGGGGGACGCGGCGAAGTCCGTACGCCAAATCGTCTCGAGGATCTTGGCCAGCGGCTGACCGAGCGTGGCCAGGCCGGGCGCCGGGTCGACCACGGCCAGCAGCAGCGACCGGCCCTCGGCGTGGCGCAGCGGCACACACAGCACCGCGCGGTGGTCGTCGTGGACGGCGTGACCGAACCAGTCGGCGCCGGGCGGGAAGCGCAGCAGCGGGTGGACCGCCTCGAGGTCGAACCGCTTGCTCGAGTCGATCGGCTGGAACCCGCCCGCGGTGTATTCGAGCAGGGCCGTCGAGTGGGCCTTGGTCGCCGCGCGCACGTATTCGACCCGGGACGGCGCCGCACTGCCCGCATCGGCGCGTGTGCCGGACGAGCGCGGGGCGGCGTGCCGAGGCATGCGGGCGTGGTAGGAGAGCCGCTGGATGAGGTCGAGGACGTCATCGGTCGCGACGTCGAGCGGGTTGGCCAGCGGCACGATGGCCGGTCCGGGCTCGCCGAGGGCGCCCAGGAGCACCGAATCCGGGCCGGTCACCTGCGGAGACAACCCATGTTCCCGTACGGCCGAAGCCAGTCCCGAAAAGCTGAGGTCGGGCCGCCGTGCGAGGGTGGCCAGCACGTGCGCGGTCAGCACGCCGTGCCCGATCACCGCGGTCTCGCGTTCCGCCGCGTCGTCGGCCCCGGAGACGAGCGCGCTGTAACGACGCCCCTGCGGACGGACACCGCCCACCGTGTCGGCGATCAGCACCGCCGAGCCGGGGAAGAAGTCGAGCACGTCCCTTTCCAGGAAAGCCATCCGCAGCCCGGAGTCGGGATTGTCGCCGAGAATCGTTTCGTCCAGTTCGGAGGTGACCAGATAGGTCTCCGAACCGTGGCTCCACGATGGTGTCAGAGCGCGCCCGGCGAAATAGACAACAAACAGATCGGTGCGGTCGGCGCGCATCGCGAATTGGCGGAGCGCAGCCTTGACGTCACTCGCCGTGACCCGGGAGCCCGTGAACAGCCGCGCGTCGAAGCCTTCGAGCTGCAGCAGCTCGCACATGGCCTCGGCGTCCCGTTCGGCGAAGCGCAGGCGGGAGTGGGCGTCGTTGACACCCACGATCACCGCGAAGCGCTGATGTGCCATCGAACGCCTCCGGTTGTAGAGCACGGGCATGCTCCGAGTACGGCGTGGCTGATGATAGCGATCAGAACCGTTTCATCAAATCGATCATTGGCGGCAATTCCACCCGTACGGGATAATGATCGGACGCGAATTCCGTCTCCTCTCCCCGCACGACGACCATGTCCTTGGCCCCCGCGGCGATCGAGGGGCCGGCCAGCACGTAGTCGAGGCGCATCCGGGAGAACTCGCGCCCGCCTCCGCGCGTGGTCGGCACGGTCAGCGGCGAGCCCGAACCGGCCACTTTCCACAGGTCGGTGTAGCCGGCGTCGAGGAAGGCGCCGACCGCCCGGGTATCGGCCGTGCCGTCGGCGGCGAGGTGCCGGGCCCGCAGGAAGCCGGGCTGCGGGGCCAGCGTCTCGGTGTGGTCGGTGCCCGGGTCGAGGCCGTTCAGGTCGCCGGCGATCACCGTGGGCACGGCGCCGGGCTGGTAGCGGTGGGCCAGCCAGACCGCCTCCCGCCGGCGACGCGGAGGCGAGAACGGATTTAAGTGAGTACTCACTACACGCAGTGGACCCATCGGTGTGCTGACAGTGACGACGGCGGCGGCGTGGTGCAGGCGGAAACGTACGGCCGAGCGGTCGGTGACCTCGAGCGGCGCCCGGACGAACACGGCGACCGGCTGGCCCAGGAACGAGCGGGCCAGGTGCGGCACCATGTCGACGGCGTCGGCGATCTGGCGGAGGATCCGGGCGTCGCCGCTTTCCCAGCCGCGCAGCTCCTGCAGGGCGAGCAGGTCGGGCCGCTCCCGGTTGATCACCGCGATGATCGCCTCGAGCCGCCCGCGCCCACCGGTCTTGATGTTCCAGGTCATGAACCTCACGCGGCCACCGGCCTGCGCTGCGCTACTTCCTGAGCTTCGTGGGCCGCCTCGGAGACCGTCTCGGCGTGGGCGTCGGGTCGCACGATCACATAGAGCGCACCCACCCAACAGGCCGTCAGCAGCAGCGCACCGAGCACGTCGGTCGGGTGGTGCATGCCGCGGTACATCCGGGACGTCGCCACCAGCAACGGCATGACGACGGCGAGCGCAGGGAAGATCCACCGCCACCATTGCCGTACGCGGGGCATCGCCACAACCGCAATGGCGACCCACACGCACATCGTCGCGGCGATGTGGCCGGACGGGAACGACGAGGTCGGCATCTGCCCGTCCAGCTGTTCGGCCGCCGGACGCGGGCGGCCCACGGCGGCGGCGCTGGTCAGGAACAGGGTGATCTCGCCGGCCATGGTCAGCACGAGGAACACGATCGGCCGCCACTGCCGCCACAGGGCCAGCGCCAGCGGACCGACGACCAGGCAGATCAACAGGATGGCGTGGGTGTCGCCGGCCTTCGACGCGAGCCAGCTCAGGTGATCGAGCCGCTCGGTGCGGAACGTCTGGAGCCAACGGGGCACCGCATCGTCGAAGGGCGGGTTCCACCTCGTGACCGCGTACCCGAGGAAATAGAGGACCCCGAACGTGAACACCCAGCTGACCAGGATCTCGGCACCCTTGGCCCACGGGTGGGGCAGCACCGGGCCTTCGGCGGGGGCAGGCTTGAGGTCGTCCGCTGCTTCCGGCTCGAGCCCGTCGGTGACCGGGGGCGTCACGTGCCCGGTCTCGCGGCGCCACACCCGGAAGGCGTACGCGGTGATGCTGATCCAGGCCAGCCCGAGCAGCCAGCCGGCCAGCACGTCGGACAGGAAATGCACGCTCAGCGCGATGCGGGTCAGCCCGACCAGCACGATGATCAGCGCGGCGGCCGTCAGGATCCAGCCCTTCCACCGGCCGCGGGTGGCCGAGAGCAGCACCAGCGCCAGCGCGCCGTAGACGATGGTCGTGCCCAGTGTGTGCCCGCTCGGGAAGCTGTTGCCGCCGCCGAACGCGACCGGATCGTCGACCACCGGGCGCACCCGGCCGACCAAGGCCTTGAGCGACGGGTCGAGCACCAGGGCGCCCAGACCGGTCACGGCCAGATAGATCGCCAGGCGGGGGCGGCGGCGGATCAGCAGCCAGGCCGCGGCCATGACGACCACCGAGATCAGCACGTTCCGGCCGCCCAGCGACGTGATCGTGGTGATCACCTTGACCACGCCCTCGTGCGGCGCGACCAGGCCGTTCATGCCCTCGGCGATCGACTGGTCGAGGCGGCGCAGCGGGCTCCAGTTGGTGCGTACGAGCAGCAGCAGCGCGCCGAACCCGAGCCCGGCGGCGACCACCGCCAGCAGGCCGAGAAGGCTGCGCTCGGCGAAATGCCGCACCGGCGCCCATCCGGCGCGCTCGATCACATGGTTGTCGTCCGTCACATAACGGGCTTACCCGGAGCCCTTCGCGCGTACACCCCCGCGACTTTTCCGCGTCTTTCCACCCTGCCGGGGTGGGCCGGGGCTCTCACTGACCGGTTTGGGGACGCTGCGGCTCGGGTCCCAGGTGTCGCGTTTGGCCGGACGCGCCACGCCGACCCGGGCCGCCTCCAGCTGGGCCGCGAACGCGATGCCGAGGAAGAGCGCGATGCCGGTCAGGTTGGCCCAGAGCAGCAGCGCCATGATCGCGGTGAGCGGCCCGTACGTGGCCCCGAAGTTGCTGCCGAACCGCACGTAACCGGCCAGCAGCAGGCTGGCCACCCACCACAGCACGGTCGAGATCACGGCACCGAAGAGCAGCCACGACAGGCCCGGCTGGTGCCGGCGCGGCGAGTACTTGAACAGCACGCCGACCGCGAACACGATCAGCACCAGGCTGAGCGGCCAGCGGACGAAGTCCCAGGCCACCCGGACGTCGGCGAACCACGGCCAATGTCGTGCGGCCGCATCGCCGAACGGTCGCCCGGCCACCAGCAGCAGGAAGCCGAACAGCGCGGGCAGGCCGGCGAACACGGCCAGCAGCGAGGCCCGGATGTATTTGAACACCGCGGGCCGGTCGCGCTCGACGCCGTAGATGCGGTTGGCGCCGCGTTCGATCTGGGCCATCGCACTGGTCAGGGCGATCAGGCCGGTGATCAGACCGAGGGTCAGCGCGAGCTCGCCCGCCTCGTCGGCCTTCTCGCTGTCTTCCAGCAGGTCACGCACCAGCGGATCGCTGGCCCCCGGGGTGAGCGCCAGCACCGTGTCGGCCACCACCCGGCCACCGTCCTCGGCCCCCAGGTCGGCCGCCAGCCCGGCGAGCGCGATGAGGAACGGGACGATGGCCAGGCACAGCTGAAACGCGAAGGCGCGGGCGTGACTGAACCCGTCGCCGTAGCGGAACCGGATGAACGCGTCGCGCAGCAGCGGCCACCGGCCGTAGTGCCAGAGCGCGTGTACCGCGTCGTCCGCCGAGAGGTCGTCACCGCGCATGTCGGTGGTCTCGGGGACCGGCTCGGTACTACTCACGGGCCGCCTCTCGGATCTCCTCGGCCGCCTCGGCGGCGACGCTGACATCGTAGGCGAGATCGGGGTCGCCCTCGGGCCGCGGGACGCTGAGCAACAGCGCCTTGGGCTTCACGGTGATCTTGAGCTGGCGGCCGGGGTCGATGAGGTCGCCGTCGAGCTGCCGCGGCTGGTAGCTCAGCGACTGGATCTCGATGTCGGAGGCGGTGTACGTCTCCATCAGCGGCACCCGCTCGCGGCGGCGGACCACACCCCAGGCCAGCGAGGCCCAGTGGGCCAGGTTGTTGGGGCTGAGGACGGCCACGTCGAGCTGCCCGTCGGCCGGGTCGGCCTCGGTCAGCAGGCGTACCCCGCCCTGCAGGCGGCCGACGTTGCCGACGATCACCGTGCGCGGGCGGCGCGGCATCGGCGGCCGTCCGTCCAGGATGACCCGGGCGTGCATCGGCCGGTTGCGCAGCGCCTTGACCGCCCCGCCGATATAGGCGATCCAGCCGATCCGCTTCTTGGCCACCTCGGAGGTGCCCTCGAGCATCTGGGCGTCGAAGCCCATGCCGGCCATCACCACGAAGCACTGGCCGTCGACGACACCCACGTCGATGCGGCGCCGGCCGCCGTCGATCGCGACCTGCACCCCGGTCGCGGCGTCGGCGCCGAGGCCCAGGTTGGCCGCCAGCAGGTTGCCGGTGCCGGCGGGCAGCACGGCCATGGTCACGTCGGTGCCGGCCAGGGCGGTCACCACGGCCCGGACGGTGCCGTCGCCGCCGCACGCGAAGACGAGCTCGGCGCCCTCCTCCATCGCCTGCTTGGCCTGACCCTCGCCGGGGTCGTCGGGGGTGGTCTCGTACCAGGAGGGTTCAGGCCAGCCGACACTGTCCAGTCCCTCGGCGATGGTGCGCCGGAGAAGATCCATATCGGCCACTTTGGTGGGGTTCACGACGACTGCGCTGCGGGGTCCCGTCACGCGGCACAGTTTGCCCTGACGAGGTAACAGCTGAAACGTCCCCGAGGCTCTGTACCGTTAGCTCGTGAGCGCGACATCGGTCACCTGGTGGGGTCACAGCACGGTCTGGCTGGCTGACTCGGGCACGACCCTGCTCACCGACCCGGTGCTGACCGACCGCATCGCCCACCTCAAGCGCATGGCGGGCCCGACGCCGACCCTGCCCGGGGTGCCCGACGCGGTGCTGCTCTCGCACCTGCACGCCGACCACTTCCACGTGGCCTCGCTGCGCAAGCTCGGCGGCACCCCGCAGCTCATCGTGCCGCGCGGCGCCGGCCCGTTCGTGGCGCGCTGCCTGGGCAACGAGGCTGCCTCCCGCACGATCGAGCTGGCTCCGGGCGAAGAGACAACCGTTTCCTCCGTACGGGTGAAAGCCGTCCCCGCGGCGCACGACGGCGGACGCGGCCCGTGGTCCCGTGATCGCGCCCTGGCCATCGGTTTCGTCGTCGAAGGCGCCGCCCGCACCTGGTATGCGGGCGACACCGGCCTGTTCGACGAGATGAGCGACCTGGCCCCGCTCGACCTGGCCCTGATCCCGGTCGGCGGCTGGGGTCCCACGCTGGGCTCGCACGGCCACCTCGACGCTTCGGCGGGTGCGGAAGCACTGCGCCGCGCGAAGGCGTCGTGGGCGGTGCCGGTGCACTACGGCACGCTGTGGCCGCTCGGCATGGGCCGCGTGCGCTCGCACATGTTCCGCGAGCCCGGCGTCAACTTCGCGCGCCTGGCCGAGCGGGCCGCCCCCGACTCCGAGGTGAGGGTGCTGGCGCCGGGCGAGACGCTGACGATCGGCCCGCCCGCGTGACGTACACCCTCGGGGTAATGGCCTGGCTGTTCGGGGTCGTGGCGTTCGGCGCCATCATCCCCATCGTGCCCACCGGCGCCGCGGTGAGCGGGTCGGCCGCCCTCGCCTTCCACGAGCACCATCCGGTGACCATCGTGTTCGTGATCGCGTCCGGGGCCGCCGGGGCTTACGTGGGCGACCTGGCCATGTACGCGATGTGCCGGTTCGGCGGCGAGAAACTGGCCCGGCGGCTGCGCTGGCTACGCGACGAGGAACACCTGGTCTCGGTCAAGGAACGCCTGACCAAGAGCCAGATCCCGGTGCTGCTGGTGTCCCGCCTGATCCCCGGCGGCCGGGTGCCGGTGCTGCTGGCGGCCGCTTTCCTGGGCATGCCGTGGCGCACCTTCGTGGTCGCCAACGCGCCCGCGTGCGCACTGTGGTCGAGCGTCTACGCGGGCATCGGCGTGGCCGGGGGCTCGATCTTCCCCGAGCCGTGGGAGGGCGTGGTCGCCGCCGTCCTGCTCATCCTGGTCGTCAACCAGATCTACTCGTTCGTCACCAAGCGGCGCGAGGCCCGAGCGGGTGCGGGCACCGCCTCCGGCACCGCGACCGAGTCTCCGTCGGAGGCCTGAGGCCGGCCGTTCCCGTGCGCGGGCTGTCTCCCCGTGCCGGGTCGATCTCCCGTGCGGGTCGGCGCTTCCGTCCTTGCCGGCGCCTTGGCACTTCTTTGGCGGCGCGTCTAGTGCTTCAGGTGCTGGCGGGCTGGGTCGATCTCCCGTGCGGGGTCGGCGCTTCCGTCCTTGCCGGCGCCTTGGCACTTCTTTGGCGGCGCCTCTGGTACTTCAGGTGCTGGCTGGTTTGGCGGCGCCTTGGTACTTCTTTGGCGGCGCCTCTAGTACTTCAGGTGCTGGCGGGTCAGCTTGGCGACCTTCTGCACCGAGGTGATGCCGCCGGACATGGTGGCGTTGTCGTGCGTGAGGACGGCGATCGAGACGTCGGTGCCCGGCCCGGTGATGCGGCCGACCGAGTTGATGATCCAGCGGTTGTTCTCGGTCGAGCGGGCCAGCCACCCGTTCTTGACCGTGAACTTCTCGCCCTTCTTGGCCACGGCCGGAACGCCCCAGTCCTGGCTGTCGTCGACCGTGCTCATCAGCGTGTAGGCCAGCTTGCGCGAGTCGGCGTCCAGCGGCCCCGACGTGTCGACCAGCTCGGACAGCAGCTTGACCTGGTCGTTCACGGTCGTCCGGGTCAAACCCCAGGCGCTGTTGACCTTGGTCTGGGTGAGCCCGAGCCGCTTGTTGCAGGCGCCGACCCCGCCCGCCCGCCCGAGCTTGCCGAACAGCGACGTCGTGGCGTCGTTGTCACTGAGCCGGATCATGCGCTTGGCCAGCGACAACTCGGTCGAGGTGAGGTCGCGGCGGGCATCCTGGGCCTTGAGCAGCAGACACGCGAGCACCTGCACCTTGACCACGCTGGCGGTCTCGTACTTCTCAGTGCCGCGGAACGAATAGCGCTGCCCGGTGCGCCGGTCGAGCACGGCGACCGAGAACTCGGGGGCCGTCGCCGCGTACTTCTTCAGCGCGGCGTCGAGCGCCTTGACCTGCTGAGCTCTTGTCGGTGCGCTGGGCTTCGGGCTCGCCTGCACCGGCGCGGCGTTCACCCGCCCCTGGACCGGTGCCTGGGTCTGCGCCGGTGCCTGGTTTTGCACGGGGGCCGCCTGGGCCGCCTCGTGAAAGGTCGGAGCGCCCCCGGAGTCGCGCATCATGCTCACGCCGACCAACCCCGCACCCCCGAGGACCCCCACCGTGGCGATGGCCAAGACCAGATTCCGCGTACGTCGCACGCCTGGCATTGTGCCGTGTCACGCCGGTTCATGTGCGTCCTAGCCTGGTTCACATATGAGATTGACAAAGAATATCGACGTACGGGTTACATCCACTCACCGCGGGTGACTGCCAGCCGGACGTGACGTGGTGGCGCATGATGGTGGCATGCGTTTCCTGGTGTCCCCGTCCGCGATCGCCGAACTTGCCCGTTCCACCGTCGGCCAGGTGGTCGAGACAGCGGCCGCGGTGGCCACCCTGCCAGTGCGGGTGATCGGGGTCCTCGGCCAGACAGAGTTGCTGGTCAGCCGGGTGACGATGCTCGCCGACGAGGCCGAGGGCCTGATCCGCCGGGTGGGCGTGATCGTCGACGCGGCCGAGGAAACGGTGGGCGAGGCCCGCACGATCACCGCCGCGGCCGCCGGCGTGGTCGACCAGGCCGCCGCGATCAGCGCCCGAGCCGAGACGATCGTGGCGAGCGCGGAAGACATCACCGGCCGCGCCACCGGGGTCGTCACCTCGGCCGAAGAGATCACCACCAGCGCCACCGGCGTCGTCGTCACCGCCGAGGAGATCAGCGCCCGAGCCGCCGCCGTGGTAGTCACCGCCGAAGACATCAGCGGCCGCGCCGGAGCCGTAGTCAGCACGGCCGAAGACATCAGCGGGCGCGCCGGGGCTGTGGTGGGCACGGCCGAAGAGATCAGTGGGCGGGCCGGGGCCGTCGTGGGCAGCGGTGAGGAGATCAGTGGGCGCGCCGGGAAGATCGTGGAGCGGGCCGACACGATCAGCGGCAAGGCGGACGGGGTGGTGCTGCGGGCCGTCGGCATCTCGGACGCGGCCGAGGGCGTCGTCGAGCGGGCCACCCAGGTCAGCACGCGGGCGGAGGGCGTGGTCGAACGCGCCGACGCGGCTGCTCGGGAGGCGAGTCGGTTGTTGGAGGCGTACGCGGGAACGCTCTTGAAGGGTGCCCCGCTGGCCCAGCGCTTCGTCGACGAGCTGTCGGCCGAAGAGGTGACGGCCGCGATCCGGATGATCGACCAGCTCCCGGCGCTGCGGTCGCACCTGGTCGACGACGTGATGCCGCTGCTCGGCAAGCTCGACCAGGTCGGCCCCGACCTGCACAAACTGCTCGAGGTCACCGAAGACCTGCACCTCGCCATCGCCGGCCTGCCCGGCCTCAAACTCCTGCGCCGCCGGGGCGAGGAGCGCACCGAGGAATCGCACCGCTGACCTCCGAGCCACCGGGTCCACCGCGCAGCTGTGCGCGGCCGCGGCCACCAGCCCACGATCGCTCTGACTTGCCGCGGCCCGCAGCCCACCATTGCTCTGCACTGCCGCAGCCGACAGCCCACCGTCGCTCTGCACTGCCGCGGGCGGCAGCCCAGTGTCACTCTGACTTGCCACGGCCACCAGCCCACCATCGCTCTGACTTGCCGCGTCCAGCAGCCCACCGTCGCTCTGTCTTGCCGCAGCAGGCAGCCCACTATGAGGTCCCACCGCTTGCCGCCGGGCCGCGGCGGGACGTGGCCTCACGTCGGTCGGCGCTCGGTCTGACCCGCGCGCACGACGTCGAGAATCAGGTCGAGATGGCCGCGATGCTGGGCGGTCTCGCGGATCATCTGCATGAGCATCCAGCGCAGGCTGACCGGTGCCTTGCCGAACGAGGGCCGGGCCGCCCGATGGTCGAGGTCGTCGAAGCGGGCTGCGGCGATCCGGCTGCGCTCGCACGCCGATCGATAGAGCTCCCGCAGCGACTGCACCGGGTCGTGGCGCGCCGACTCCCAGGCCCACGTCTCGTCGCCGCCCGTGGACTCCCACGGCGGTGGCCAGGCGGCACCGAGCAGCTTGTGCGTGAACCACAGGTCCTCCATGTGCGCGAGGTGCTTCACGATGCCGCCGATGGTCATCCCGGTCGCCGGCAGCAAGCGCGCGGCCGCCGTCTCGTCGCTCAAGCCGTCGAGCGCGGACAGCGTCGACGCGCGATGCTCCTCGAGGAACTGCTCGAGCAGCGCCCGCTCGGACGGATGCAGCTGCGGATGGTCAGCCATGCCGCGATTCTGCCCGCTCCCCGACCCTTCCCGCGCCCTCCATCGTGGACCTGTGGATAACTTCGGGGACCGTTTGCCGCCCGTCGTAGCGCCAGTGGATAACTTCGGCCGCGTCGGACCGGACAGGTCCAAGATGGTGGCTCCGCGCGGCCGCCACGAAGTCGACGAGCGCCGGCGGATCGGCGAGAGGACCGGCGAAATGCACCAGCGTGGAATACCAGATGTCGCGGTGGAAGCCCGCTTCATAGGCGGCGTCGGCCCCGAGCTCGTCGGCGATCCGGGCGGCGAACGAGTCGGCGGCATCGTCGTCCGGGCGCAGGCAGGCCATCACTCCCCCAGGCGTCAGCGTCAGCCCGGTGATCCCGAAGCGCGCGGGCCGGGCCTCCCGAGCGGCCCGCCGCAGAGCACGGCCATAGCGGGCAACAGCCGGATCATCGGGGGCGACGCCGGTCCGATGAGATTCCAGCGCCCGTACGGTGATGTGCAGTGCCCGCTCATTGCCGGTGGGCCAGTGTCCGGGGCCCGCGACGGCCATCGCCTGCCGGGTGACCGCGTCGAGTCGGGCCACTGCGTCGTCGTCCGGGCGGAAGATCACCGAGATCCCCCAGCGCTCACTTCCGTCGTACGGCGGAATGTCGCGCTGGTGCTGTCCGCTGAGGACCGCGGTGCGGCCGTTGTCGAAGAGCTGGTCGAACCGGTCCCTGTGCATGGGTGGCGAGCCTAGGCGGCGCCGGCAAGCAGGCACCGGCCGTCGCACGGGACGGCGCAAGCTTTCGCGACACGCTCGCGACGGTCGGTGAACCTGGTGGAGCGGCGGCCCGTGGAGTAGACGTCGCTGACAATGCCGATCCTTGGGAGGCCACAGTGAAGCTCTCCGGAATTCGTACCGCCGTCCTCGTCACGGCCCTGGTTTCGGCCGCTGTCGTGCCGGCTCCGGCGTGGGCCGCTCCCGGCGAGGAGCGGAGCTTTCCCGGATGCCCCATGCTCGGTGTGAAGCTCGCCGGGCCCTGCGTGGTGACCCTGCAGGAGCGTCTCAAGGCGGTCGACACGAGTCTCGTTCTCGACGTGGACGGCATCTTCGGACAGGACACCCTGAACGCGGTCATCGCCTTCCAGCAGGCCAAGCAGATCAGGGCGGACGGCGTGGTCGGCGCGGTGACCGCGGACGCGCTGTCCGCCGCTGCCTCGTCGCCGCCCGCCGGCTCGTCGCCGCCCGCGGCCGAGGCACCTGAGCTCGGCGGCCGGGAGAAAGAACTGCTCGAGTTGCGCGGCACGATCGAGAAAGCGGCCGCCGACGTCGGGGTCGACCCGGTGCTGCTGGCGGCGATCCTGCACCACGAGGGCGGGAACTACCTCGACCCGGTGCGGCGCGCGCCGACCGCGGCGGCCGAGGAGGCGCTGGCCAAGACCCGGGGCGCCTCGGTCGGCATCGCGCAGATCCAGACCGGTACGGCGCGCATGGTGCTCCGGGAGAAGTTCGGGCGGACCGATCTCAGCGACCACCAGATCATCGAGCATCTGATCTACGACACCGGGTTCTCGATCTATGTGGCGGCCGGCTACCTCGACTGGATGACGACGCGAACGGTCGGCGGACGGAACTGTGGTGCCACCGATCGGCGCGAGCTCTTCCTGCAGTACGCGGTTGACGACAAGTTGGCCTGCACGCTGCGCGACTACAACTATGACGTCGCGAAGCTGAGCGAGGACTCGTCGGTGGCCCTCTACATGGGCGTCGAGCCGCCGGCGCCGGCCTCCGAGTGCGCGGCGCTGCGGCGGCGCGAGGGCTACTTCACCGAGTCACAGCGTCAGGCCGAGTTGGTCATGACCCGCTGAGCCAGGCGGAGTCAGAGCGGCGCACCGCTGGGCACGGGCGGGGTGAGAGCGGCGGAGCGCAGAGCCGAGCGAGTTCGCGCCGGCGTCAGGGCGGCGCGCCGCTGGGCACGGGCGGGGTGAGTGCGGCAAAGGTGTCGGCCGGGCGCGGTCAGAGGGGCGCGCCGCCGAAGTTGACCTCGTTGCCGTCGGGGTCTCGGTAGTCGGCTTTGCGTACGCCGTTGTCGTAGGTCTCGCGCTTGGCCGGCTCGATGCCCCGGGACGCGGCGGCCTCGACGAAGCCGTCCAGGTCGTCGACGAAGATCGTGACCTGGGAGTGGCCGGCGTGGTCGGGCTGTTCCTCGATGAAGACGAAACGGTGTTCGGCCAGTTCCCACACGCACTCGGTCTCGTGTGCCACGAATGACGGCGGCGAGCCGAGCAGCCGGGTGTACCAGGCCAGCGAGGCGGAATAGTCGCTGACGGAGATTCCGGCGAACAGGTCCATGACCCCATGGTAGGGAGGCCCACCATCGACAGTGGGCCTCCCCAACACGGTGGGGGTCGAACGGCGACAAACGTCGGAGGGGGCACCGACGAACGTCGCAGAGGGGAGAACCAACGAACGCCGGCGGGGAACCGACGAACGCCGCGGGGTAGCACCGACGAGCACCAGCAGGGGAACCAGCACACGCCGCAGGGGTGAAACCGACGAACGCCGGCAGGGGAACCAGCACACGCCGCAGGGGTGAAACCGACGAACGCCGGTAGGGGAACCAGCACACGCCGCAGGGGTGAAACCGACGAACGCCGGTAGGGGAACCAGCACACGCCGCAGGGGTGGAACCGACGGACGCCGGTGGGGGAACCGGCGTCCGTCGTGGGGGTCAGGCGGCGGCGAGGGCCGGGGTCTGGATCTCGGTCACGGCGCCGGTGGTGAGGCAGTACTGGGCGGCTACGGCGTCGATGGTGCCGGTGCGCAGGGCGTTGTCGACCAGGGCCGAGCGTTCGCGCAGCAGCTCGAGCGTGTAGAGCGAGTGTTGCGCGCTGAGCTCCTTCGCGGTGGTGGCGCCCATGGCCCGTGCGCGCAGCACGTCGGGGGCGATGCGCTCGGCGATGTCGCGGACGTAGCCGGCCGGCACCGCCGCGTTGTCGACCACGCCGGCCGCCGCGGCCACCGCGCCGCAACCCTCGTGGCCGAGGACCACGATCAGGGAGACGCCGAGGTGGCCGACCGCGTACTCGATCGAGCCGAGAGCGGCCGCGTCGACCACGTGGCCCGCCGTGCGCACCACGAAGAGGTCACCGAGGCCCTGGTCGAACAGGATCTCGGCCGGTACGCGGGAGTCGGCGCAACCGACCACCAGCGCGAACGGTGCCTGCGACTCGCTCAGTTCGGCGCGCCGGGCGGCGCCGCGGTCGCCGGCCGCCGTGCTGCGGTCCTCGGTCCAGCGGCGGTTGCCGTCGAGGAGACGATTCCAAGGGGAGGTCATGTGGGGGCTCCAGATTTCGTCAGTTGAGGATGGCGCCGGTGGTGGCGACCTGCTCGGTGAGGACGCCGCTGATCAGGCGCTGGGTGTTGTTGATCTCCTCGACCGCGGTGTGGATCTCGGCGAGCGACGCGGTGACGGCGTCGACCCGGGCCTGGATCGCGTTGACCTTGGCGCTGACCTCGGTGGTGGCCCGCTCGGTCTCGCTGGACAGTTCCTTGACCTCGCCCGCGACGACCGCGAAGCCCTTGCCGGACTCGCCCGCGCGTGCCGCCTCGATGGTCGCGTTGAGCGCGAGCAGCTTGGTCTGGGCCGCGATGGACTGAATGCTCTGCACCACGTGGTTGATCTCGGCGCTGGCCTGGCCGAGCGCGGCGACCTGCTGGTTGGCCTCGACGGTGAGCTGCTCGCCCTGGGCGGCCACGCCGGCCGCGGCGTCGACGTTGCGCTGCACCTCGCCGATCGAGTCGAGCAGTTCGCGGCCGGCGCTGTGCAGCTGCTCGGTCGAGGCGAAGCGCTCCAGGGCCTGTCCGACCAGGAACGCCGTGTTGCGCAGCGCGCTCTCCCGGCCCGGGTACATGATCAGCGTACGGGTGGCGAAGAAGTCCATCGTGCCGATGATCTTGCCGCCGACCTTGATCGGCAGGCACACGCCGGACTTGACGCCGGCGGCCTGCGCGGCCGGGCGGCGGACGCAGTCGGTCAGCTCGCCCAGGTCTTCGACGAAGACCAGGTCGTCGCGGGCCCAGGCCCGGCCGGAGAGGCCGACGCCCTTGGCGAACGAGGCCGACATGGTGACCCGGCGGAACTCGGCTCCGGCGTCGCCCGACTCGAGGGCGAACCGGAGCACGCCCTCGCTCTCGTCGAGCTGCCAGAACGAGCCGTACTGCCAGTCGAAGTCGGACCGGATGATCTCGAGCGCGGACCGCAGGGCGGCGTCGCGGCTGGTCGACTGGGTCAGTTCGCGGATCACTGTGGACACCGCGTCGACGTCCTGGGCCGCCTTCTCCTGCCGGACGGCCTCGTGCAGGCGGGCCAGCGCGTTCGAGACCAGCTGGCCGACCGCGCGCAGCACCGAGAGGCGCTCCTCCGAGAGGCTCAGCTCCTCGGTGGCGAAGAAGTCCATGGTGCCGACGACCTTGTCGTCCTCGATCAGCGGGAAGCAGACGCCGCTGTGCACCCCGGAGCGGGCGGCGATCGGCGCCCGTACGCAGTCCTTGACGTCCGCGATGTTGGTGACGAAGACCAGATCGCGGCTGCGCCAGGCGCGCCCGGACAGGCCGACGCCCTCGGCGAACGAGGCCTCGAGGGTAACCCGCCGGAAGTCCTCGTTGACGCTGCCGCTCTCCTGGGCGAACCGCAGAACCTTGGCCGTAGGGTCGAGCTGCCAGTACGAGCCGTAGGCCCAGCCGAGCAGGTTGCGCACCATCTCGAGCGCGTCGCCGATGGCCTGCTGGGGAGAGCCGGCGCTCTCCATCGCCCGCATGATGGCGGTGACCGCCTGGACGTCGGCGCGAGCCTCCGCCAGTTCGGCCTCGACCTTTTCGGCCGCCGCGCGCTTGCTGCTTCGAAGCACCACAACTCCCTCTCGTCGGGAAGAGTGGCGCCTCGCCACCCGGAGTGCCGAGAAGTTCGGTCGCGGACGGACCCAGTTGAGGAGGCCTGATTGCCAAACGGTGAGCAAACCGGAGCAGGAGGAGAGGCGGGCGGGCGTTCGGCCGTACGGAAAAGGAAGTGAGGTCGTACGGAAAGGGCGTGGGCCGCACGGAAAAGAAAGTGAGGTCGTGCGAGAAGAAGACGGCGTGGGGTCGTACGGGAAAGAAAGTGGGTCGTACGGGGAAGAAAGTGAGGTCGTACGGAAAAGAAAGACCCCGCCGGGCAACGAAGCCGGCGGGGTCTCTCGGGGGAACGTCGATCAGTAGACGCTGACGCCGTAGACGCTCAGCGGCTCGACGACCGGCTGGAAGTAGGTCGTGCCGCCGGAGGAGCAGTTGCCGCTGCCGCCCGAGGTCAGGCCGAGGGCCGTCGAACCGGCGTAGAGCGAGCCGCCGCTGTCACCGGGCTCGGCGCAGACCGTGGTGCGGATGAGGCCGGAGACCGAGCCCTCGGAGTAGTTCACGGTGCTGTTCAGGGCGGTCACCCGGCCCGAGCGCAGACCCGTGGTCGAACCGCGGCGGTAGACCGTGGCGCCGACGGCCGGGGTGCCGGCCGAGGTGATGTCCACCGAGCCGACGCCACCGGTCTTGGTGATCGTCGTGTTGGTGTAGCGGACGATGCCGTAGTCGTTGCCGGGGAAGCTGGTGCCCGCGCGGGTGCCCAGCGTGGCCGAACCGTTGGTCCAGGTCGAGCCGATGTTGGTGCAGTGGCCGGCGGTGAGGAAGTAGGTGGTGCCGGCGCTGTTGCGCACGTTGAAGCCGAGCGAGCAGCGGCCGCCGCCGGCGTAGATGGCGTCGCCGCCGCTGATCTTGACGCTGAGCTCGCCCGCGGTCTTCTCGATGCGGGCGTTCTCGCCGAGCTTGGCCACGGTGGCCTCGACGGCGGCCAGCGAAGCACCGGTGACCGTGCTGTCGACCGAGACCACAACCTGGTTGCTGACCGGGTCGATGGCGAAGGCGGTGCCGGGGGTCTTCAGCGAGGACTTGAGCGCGTTGTCGGCGGAGGCCAGCTCGGCTCCGCTGCGGCTGACGAAGCGCGGGGTGGCGCCGGAGGCCTTGACCGACTTGGCGGTGGCGGCGTCGGTCACGTTGACCACGACCTTGCCGGCCGAGTCGATGTAGGACCCGGCGGTGTTGACGCCGAACTGGGCGTCGAGCTTGCTGGCCAGGGCAGAGGGGGCGAAGGCGTCGCCGCTCGGCGCGGCCGACGCGGGTGACGCGGCGAGTCCGGTGCCGACGAGCATGCAGGCGGCCAGGCCGACGATCGGCCGGCGCAGCTTCCGGTTGAGCACGGTTCCTCCAGGGGGTGAGGGGTACGCCGGAACCGGCGGACCTCCTGCCCTGGAAGTATTGAGACTTCTCTATTCGTGTTCAAGAGTCGGATATTGTTGCCACAAGTCGTTCACAACCGACTTGAGCTGCTCAAACACCCCACATAGCGCGAATCGTATTACCAAACCGGGATGGCGAGGTTATGCGCCTGGGCCCGGATCTCGGGCACCGCCGTGGTCTCCCAGCGGGCGCCCCGGCGCAGCGGGCCGATCAGCCGGCGACCGTGCTGGACCTGCCCGTCGGCGCCGATCAGGCTCCCGTCGGCGTCGATGTCGAGTCCCAGTCCGTGCGGCCCGACCCGGGCCTGGCCGCGGTCGAGCAGGCTGCGGACGAACGACCCGGCCGCGCCCGGCAGCCGACCGGGGCCGGCGCAGTTCACC
The DNA here is from genome assembly GCF_018829635.1 of Paractinoplanes bogorensis. Classification (GTDB taxonomy): domain Bacteria; phylum Actinomycetota; class Actinomycetes; order Mycobacteriales; family Micromonosporaceae; genus Actinoplanes; species Actinoplanes bogorensis. The sequence continues at coordinate 6,450 of NZ_JAHKKG010000007.1, read as the reverse complement.
ACCGCCCCGAACCACTGCACCCCGGCCTCGAGCTCGACCAGCAGGCCACCGGCGGGCGGGGCGCTGATCGAGCGGACGCCGCCCGCGCGGACCTCGAGGCGACCCTCCTCGCGCAGGGTGGCCACCCGCGCGCCGACCGAGGGCGCCATCCGGTGCCGGTGACACTCCCAGGGGCGGGCCAGGTGACGCAGGAACGCCTCCTGCTCGTCCGGGGTGAAGGCGGTCCAGAGTTCGTCCAGGTACGGCCGCAGCCCGTCGACCACCGCCCGCCAGTCCCCGGCCCGTGCCGCCTCGGCCCGCACCGCCCGCACGATGTCGCGCAGGGTCGTGCAGTCGTCGAGCGCGAGCCCGATCGGGGGTGCGGCCACCGCCGTGTGGGTCAGCGGCAACTGACCCCGGCGGCTGACCGCGGTGATCGGTGCGTCCCGGTCGCGCTCGGCGGTGAGCGTCAGCGCCACGTCGATCGCGGTCAGGCCGGCCCCGACCAGCAGCACCGGCACGTCGGACGGGATCGCCTCGAGCGCGCCCTTGGTCCACGGATCGGCGATGTAGTCGGGGTGGTCGGGCCGGGCCGCCGGCTGGGCCGGAGCCGGGTTGCCGGTGGCCACCACGACCCGGTCAGCCCGGACCTCCCCGCCGTCGGCGAGCAGCACGCCGGTCGCGGACAGGCCGGCCGCCCGCGACTGCCGTACGGTCAGCCGGTCGCCGGGCAGGGCCGCGAAGACCGAGCGCAGGTAGTGGCCGTACTCCGTACGGGGGCGGAAGTCATCGGGTGAGCAGCCGGCCCACCGCGCGAAGTGACCCGGATCGTCGGCCACGGCACTCATCGCCCCGGCCCGCGAGTTGAGCAGGTGCCACGGGCGGGCCGACCCGTAGGCCAGGCCACCGCCCGGCTCGTCCGGCTCGATCAGCACGACCCGGTCGTCGGTGTGCTGCAGCAGCTCGCGGGTGGCCAGCACGCCGGCACAGCCCCCGCCCACGACGGCGACCGTCGTCACCGCTCGGCCACCGTGACGCAGGCGTCGTCGGACAGCCGGTAGCCGAGCCCGTAGACGGTGGTCACGACCTCGGGGTCGGCCAGCTTGGTGCGCAGGCGGCTGATGTGCACGTCGACCGTGCGGTTGGTGGTGTGCGTGTGACCCCACACCTGGGCCAGCAGCTGACTGCGGCTGAACACCTGGCGCGGGTGCCGGGCCAGGAACAGCAGCAGGTCGTACTCGAGGCGGCTCAGGTCGAGCGGCCGGCCGTCCCGGACGGCGGTACGCGCGCCCGGGTCGAGGCGCAGCCCGTCGCCCGTCGCGGCGGCCGGCTCGGTGAGGTTGACCTCGACCGCCGGTCCGGCCGCACGCATCAGGTCACGCAGGGCGGCCACGACCCGGTCCCGGCCGGCCCCCTCCCCCGAGACGCTGATCGTCAGGGTGACCGGCGATTCGTAGACATCGGGGACGGGGTGCAGGCGGCGGCGCGGGACGGCCGGGTGGGCTACGGCGAGCGCGGACATGGGGGTTCTCCCTCCGGTGACGGCCCGATCAATATATCTCCTATCTGCGAGATAGGTTAAGACCCGACCGGCGGGTCGTGGCGGGAATCTCGCCGACATTGCCCATATCCCACCGGCGAACTAGGATTTTGGCCATGACTCAATTCGTCGTCGTGTCCGGCAACCCGCGTCCCGGTTCGCGCACGTCCACCCTCGCCGCCGCCGTCGGCAAAGCCCTGGCCGGCCTGGAGAACCCGCGGTTCATCGAGGTCGGCGAGCTCGGCCCGGGCCTGCTCACGCCGGGCGACGAGGCCACCGCGGCCGCCGTGACCGCCCTGAAGGAGGCGGACGTGCTGGTGGTGGCCACGCCGACCTACAAGGGCAGCTATACCGGGGTGCTCAAGGTGCTGCTCGACCAGTTGCCCGCGCAGGCCCTGGCCGGCAAGCGGGCGGTGCCGGTGGTGACGGCGGGGGTCGCGCCCCAGGCGGCCGCGGCTTCGCTTCTGCTCCGACAGTTGCTGACCGAGTTGGGCGCCGACGTGGCCGAGGGGCTGCCGGTGGTCGAGGCCGACCTGCCCGATTCGGCGGCGATTGCCGAGAAGTACGCGGCCTCGTTCAGCTCATCCACAGGTTCGTGACAGGGCACTGATAGGGCTTCCCCGTACGTTTCCGCGTGTTCGATCTTGGCACCGCCCCGCCGAGATGGGACTCGTCCCGTTCGGTGATGCCGTGCCCCCGGTCGCCGGACGGGACGAGTCCTGTCCGGCGGGGGTGCCTTTCTCGCTCGGCTCGACTCGTGTTCGGGCTCGTTTCCGGGCCGGCTGCTGTCCTTGCCTGGCAACAGAGTCGTCCCGCCCGGTTGGACCGGGCGGGACGACTCATTCCGTACGGGAAGACTCAGTTGACGTTGATCCACAGGTTCTTGACGGCGCGGGTGCCCCAGCCGTCGGTGAACGCGACCGCGAAGCCCGCACTACCGGCGGTGGTCGGCCAGCCCTGGATCTGACCGTCCGTGCTCAGCGACAGCCCGTCGGGCAGCGCACCCGAGTCCAGCGACCAGGTGCCGGTGCGGCCACCCGCGACGGCCAGGCTCTGCTCGTAGTACTCACCGGTCTGCGCGTCCGGCAGCGAGCTGGTCGTGATCACCGGCATGGTCTTGCGGACCGTGACGGTGATGGCGCGGCTGACCGTGTTCGGCACGTAGTCGGTGAAGCGCACGGTGACCGTGGCCGAGCCCGGTCCGACCGGCGTGCCGGTGATCGATCCGCTCGGCCACAGGGTCAGACCCGACGGCAGACGGCCCGACGCCACACTCCAGCTCCCGCGACGCGAGGTCTTCAAAGTGAGTTTCCCGCTGTACGCGGTCCCGGCGGTGACGGTCAGCGAGGAGCTCGCGATCACCGGCTTGGCCGGCGGCGCGGGCACGAACAGCAGACGGTTGGGCGAGCCTTTGAGGTCCTTGATCTTGCTGGCGGTGGCGTTCTTGACCAGGTAGTTGCGCACCTGGGCCGGGGTCATGGACGGTGACGCGTCCAGGGCCAGGGCGGCCGCACCGGCGACGTGCGGCGAGGCCATCGAGGTGCCGCTGGCCACGGCCGTGGTGTAGTCGCCCGCGTAGTAGTCCGAGCGGATGTTCACGCCCGGCGCGAACAGGTCGAGGGCCGGGCCGTAGTTGGAGAACGACGCGCGCTTGTCGGCCGAGTCGCTGGCGCCCACGGTGATCGCGGCGGCCAGACCGGCCGGGCTCATCCGGCCCGCGCTGACGTTCTCGTTTCCGGCCGCCACCACGTAGGTGACCCCGGAGTTGATCGAGCGCTGGACGGCGGCGTTGAGCGAGGCGCTGAACGAGCCGCCCATGCTCATGTTGGCCACGGCCGGCTTCACGGCGTGCGCGGTCACCCAGTTCACGCCGCTGATCACCTGGGACAGGCTGCCTTCGCCCTTGCAGTCGAGGACGCGTACGGCAACCAACTGCACCTTCTTGGCCACACCGAAGATCGTCCCGCCGATCGTGCCGGCGACGTGCGTGCCGTGCCCGTTGCAGTCGTTGGCGTTGGTGCTGCCCGAGATGGCGTCGTAGCCGTAGCTGGCCCGCCCGCCGAAGTCGACGTGGCTGATCCGGATGCCGGTGTCGAGCACGTACGCGTGCACGGCGCTGCCGTCGTCGGTCGGCGTGAACGACTTCGAGGCCTTGACCGGCCGCTGGTCGATCCGGTCGAGACCCCACGGCGGGTTCTTCTGGGTGCCCTGGATGGTGAGGATGCGGTCCTGCTCGACGAAGCGCACGTCCGGGTCGGCGGCCAGGCGGCGGGCCTGCTGGGCGCTCATGTCGGCGACATAGGTCGATCCGCCGTCGACCGACATCGCCGACGCCTGGCCGGCCAGCGGCTGGTTGAGCGTCACGATGTAGCGGCCCGGGATCGCGCCGGGAGCGCCCACGCCGAAGACCGAGCCTTCGGGCAGGGCAGCCTGGGCCGGGGCGGCGGTACCCGAGATGACGACGACGGCCGCGGCGGCCGCCGCGGTGGCAAGTGAGCGCATTCGCATGGCCGCCTGATCGGCGCCGGGCCTGGTCCAGGTGAGGAAAAGACCCCGCTCGCACCACGGAAATACCGGCCCTGCCCCCGGCGTTCCGCTGGGTATGAAGGTGAGAAACTCGCTTCGATCGTTGAAGAGCAAGCCGGGCAGCGTGGTCACCCGTCGTCGCGGCCGCATGGTTGTGATCAACCGGAAGAACCCGCGCTGGAACGGCCGTCAGGGCTGATACAGCACGATCACGGGACGCCGGGGGCGAACCGCGATAACGTGGAAGAGACAAAGCCGGAGTCCCGCCGCCACGGGGCTCCGGCTTTTCACTGTCATCGTTGATGCGCGAGCAGGGCCAGCCGTACGCGGTTGGGGCTGTTGGTCTTGGTCATCAGTGCCGTGATGTGCGTTTTCACCGTGGTGACGCCGATGTGCAGCCGCTCGGCGATCTCGGTGTTGGACAGCCCCTCCCCCACCAACTCGAGCACGCTCTGCTCGCGCGCCGTGAGCCCCTCGACCGGCCGCGAACGCTGCACGCCCGCGTTTGTGGCGCGTGTCACCAGGCGGCGCAGCACGTCCCGGCTGAACGGGCTGTCCCCCGCGGCGGCCCGCCGGATGCCGTCGAGCAACTCCTCGGGTGGCGCATCTTTGAGCAGGAACCCGCACGCCCCCGCGTTCAGCGCCGGGTAGAGGTGGTCGTCGTCGCCGAACGTGGTCAGCACCAGCACCCGGGTGGCCGGCCGCTCGGCCAGCACCCGGCTGGTGGCACTGATCCCGTCGACGCCGGGCATCCGCAGATCCATCACGATGACGTCAGGTGCGAGCCGGGCCGCCTGGTCGATCGCCTCCCTGCCGTTGCCGGCCTCGCCCACCACCTCGAGGTCGGGTTCGGCGTCACACAGCATGCGCAGCCCGGCCCGGATCAGCTGCTGGTCGTCGACGAGAAGCACCCGGATCACGCGGTGGCCCCCACCGGCAGCACCGTGCCGACCCGCCAGCCCCGGCCCGCCGGTCCCGCGGTCAGCTCGCCGCCGAGCACCTCGACCCGCTCCCGCATGCCGGTCAGCCCGTGCCCGCCGCCGGGTGGCGGCTTGGCCGTGGTGTCCGGGCCGCCGTCGTCCGACACCTCCCAGATCACGTTGCCGCCCTCGACGGCGACGCGCAGCCGGGCGTGCGCGGACGGGCCGGCGTGCTTGGCCACATTGGTCAGTGCCTCCTGGGTGAGCCGGAGCACGGCCAGACCGCGTACGGAATCAAGGGTCGTGACCGCCTCGTCGATGTCCGCCTCCACGGTCAGCCCGGCACGCCGCGCGATGTCGACGGCCGCCCCCAACGCGGCGGGCAGCGCGCCCGGCTCGATCGCGGTGAGCGCCGCGTCCCGCACCTCGCCGTCGTCACGCAGCACGGCCACCAGCCGCCGCAGATCGCCGAGCGCGGCCGTGCCGGTGCCGTGCACGTCGTCGAGCACCTCGGCCACCCGCGGATCCAGGTCGGGGAGCACGTGCCGGGCCACCCCGACCCGCAACACCATGGAAGCCACGTGGTGCGCGACCACGTCGTGCAACTCCCGCGCGATGGCGCTGCGCTCATCGGCCCGGGCCGCCCGGTTTTCCATCTCGACCCGCTGCTCGGCCTGGCGGCTGAGCTCCCGCGAGGTGCGCACGACCAGCCCGAACAGCAACGGAAGCCCGACCGGGAAGATCAGGCTGAAGATCCCGTCCTTGAACCCGGACTGGTCCGGGACGACCTTCAGAGCCACGTAGACCGCGGTGAGCAGCGCGGCGCCGGCCACGTAGGTGCGGGGCAGGGCCGCCCACACGACGAGCTCGCCCAAGGCCCAGCTGCTGCCCACCTGGTTGATCGTCGGGTCGTCGACAAGCAGACAGGCGGCGACGAGCAGGCCGGTCTGCACCACGAAGTTGACGGCCGGCCGCTGCCCGAGCAGAGGAAGCGCGACAAAGGCGATGACGGCCAGCACCCATTGAGTCGGAGAGCTGACGGCGTGCCCGTCCGGGGTGAAGAGCAGATAGCTGAGCCCGGTGAGATCGAGCAGGAACAGGCGGGCCCAGGTGTCCCGCTTGTCGAAGAGCCGTCCCAGCCAACCCATGGCGCTCAGCCTAGGCCTTCCCAGGTCAGCCCTTGTACACGTGGACACCACACAGTTCCCACCCTCCCAAGGGGGCCCCCGCCACCGTCGATTCTGCCAAGATCAGCGGCCGCGCGCGGGGCACCGAGCGTCTCGCTGTGGACAAGCCCGCGCTGTGGACAACCGGGCTGCGGCGCGCCGAATGTGCTACTGCCGCGACGAGTTCGCCGACGATCGTGGGCGCGGCCGTCGACCGTCGTGGGCGCAGCCGCCAGCGACCCGTGGGCGATCGTGGGCGCGGCCGTCGACCGTCGTGGGCGCAGCCGCCAGCGACCCGTGGGCGATCGTGGGCGCGGCC
>NZ_JAHKKG010000006.1 GCF_018829635.1 Paractinoplanes bogorensis | reverse complement strand
CGACCAGGACGGTGGTGCGGCACCGTCACCCGCCTCACCGTCCCGACTCGTCAGGACAGCCCGCCCAAGCAGGGCGCCCACGACCAGGACGGTGGTGCGGCACCGTCACCCGCCTCACCGTCCCGACACGTCAGGACAGCCCGCCCACCGTCACCCGCCTCACCGTCCCGACACGTCAGGACAGCCCGCCCACCGTCACCCGCCTCACCGTCCCGACAAGTCAGGACAGCCCGCCCAAGCAGGGCGCCCACGACCAGGACGGTGGTGCGGCACCGTCACCCGCCTCACCGTCCCGACTCGTCAGGACAGCCCGCCCAAGCAGGGCGCCCACGACCAGGACGGTGGTGCGGCACCGTCACCCGCCTCACCGTCCCGACTCGTCAGGACAGCCCGCCCACCGTCATCCGGGTCAGCCGTCCTGGCACGTCAGGACAGCTCAACCGGGCTTACGCTGAGGGCGCCCCGCGGGGCCGACAGCTGGGAGCCGACATGGACGCGACCGATCCCGCCGGTGGATGCCGGGGACACCGCCCCGGCCGGCCGGCCCCGGCATTGCTGCCCCGCCCGGCCTCCACCGCCCGGCGGGGCGCGTCCACGGTTGCCGATCTGGTCTCCGCCGACACCTACCGCGCGGTCCTCGAAGAGCTGACCGCCCACCCCACGCGCCAGTCCTTCTCCGAGCACTACCGCGCAACCGCCGGCCAGGCCACCGATCGCCTGGCCGCCCTGGCCTACGCGACCCGCGCGGAACCGGTCACCGTCGGCGCGCACGAAACGCTCAACGTCATCGCCGACCGCCCGGGCACCGCGGAAGAGGCGGAACGCCGGCTGGTCTACGTCACCGCCCACCTCGACTCAATCAACCAGACCGGCGGTCTCGACGCACCTGGCGCCGACGACAACGCCTCCGGTGCGGCCGGGGTGCTCGAACTCGCGCGAGTGCTCACCACCGTCGACAACCGGCACGACCTGCGGTTCATCCTGTTCGGCGGCGAGGAACAGGGCCTCTACGGCAGCCGCGCTCATGTCGCGGGTTTGTCCGCAGCGGACAGTTCGCGCATCGCGGCCGTCATCAACATGGACATGATCGGCCGGCGCAACGCCGGCACCCCGTCGGTCCTGTTGGAGGGCGCACCCGTCTCCCAGCCGCTGATCGACGACCTGGCGCGGGCCGCCCACGACACCGGCGAGCTGGAGGTGTTCGTCTCGCTCGACCCGTACGCCTCCGACCACGTCCCGTTCATCGACGCCGGCCTGCCCGCCGTGCTGACCATCGAGGGCCACGACGAGCTGAACAACGACGAACACACCCCGCGCGACATCCTCGAAGCTCTCGACCTGACGCTGGCCGTGGCCATCCTGCGCATGAACGCGACCGCGATCGCGGATATCGCCACGCGCGCATAGCTCGCCACCATCAGCTCCCGTGCAACGGTCCCCGCGACACGGCATCGAGCAACTGCTCCGGAGTGTCCTCACCCCCGCAAGACGAACGCGAACCCGGACATCGCGGCGCGCCCGGCGACCAACGCGACCGCCGCCACACACGTCACCTCGCGCGCCGCGCCCGATGGGCGACAATCGAACGTATGACGATCGACCTGTCGGCCGATCCGCCGCCGCCTCGGCGCGCCGGCCCGCCCGGGATCCGGCGCCGCCAGTTCCTGCTCGCCGGCGCGTGCGGGCTGATCGGCGGCGCGGGCGGGGCGTGGGCGATCGGGTCGCTCGTCCGGCCCGGCCACGCCGGCCCGGTCGCGCACTCGGTGGCCGCGATGGAACCGGCCGCGGTGCCCGGCCGGTTCGTCGATCTGGCCACGGTCGGGCCGTTCGTCACCGTCGAGGTCGGCCGGTCCGGGCGGTGCAGTGTCACCGTCACCGCGACCGTCGCCTTCGGATCGTCCGACAACGGCACGCTGTCCCAGGGCGGCGCCATGGCCTACGAGGCGACCGGCGCCAACGAGCGGCCGCCCCGGCTCGAGGGCGCGGGCCGCTCGTTCTGGTCGCTCAGCGGCCTCGAGGTGCCGTTCAGCGTCACCCAGACGCTGGCCGCCACCACCCTGGTCGAGGGTCTGCGCCCCGGCCGCACGACGTTCACCGCCAAATACCGGGCCGAGGGCGGTTCGCCCGTGCCGGTGATGTTCAGCCAAAGGACGATCACCGTCACTGCGATCGCCTAGAAGTCAAATACCTTGACGCTTTTCTATACGCGTGCGAACCTCCGAATCGAGTCGCCGATCGCCATTCTTGATCGCTTTTCGGGATGTCGTCATGAGTTCCTCCGAGGCCGGATCACGCGCACCGCTCAGCCATGCCCGGCCCACCCTGTTCCTCCTGCACTCGAGCACGGATCGGGAGTGGGTGGACGGATTCCTGCGGCCCGGACTGGGGTTGCCGGACGACGACATCGTCACCGGCGAGTCGTTCCGGCCGGGCGTGGCCATGGTGGACGAGGTGGCCCGGGCGGTCCGGGAGACCGAGTTCACGCTGCTCGTTCTGTCCGACGCATTTCTGACAGATCATTGGGCCACCTTCGGCGGCACCCTGGCGGCACACGCCGACGTGACCGGCCCCGGCCGGGTCGTCCCGCTGATGCTGCATCCGTGCGAACTGCCCCTCAACATCTCCTATCGGGTGCTGCTGGACTGCACCGATCCCGATCGCTGGGGCATCGAGATCGAACGTCTGCGCCATCTGCTGAATGTGCCGGAACCACCGGCCGAAAGAGTGGCCTGCCCCTATCCGGGAATGGTGGCCTTCGGATCGGCGGATGCGCGATTCTTCTACGGCCGTGATCGGGAGACGGACGATCTCGTCCACCGATTGCGGCATCAGAGATTCCTTCTGATCGTGGGTCCGTCCGGCTCCGGGAAATCGTCTCTCGTCACCGCCGGTCTGCTGCCCCGGCTGACCGCGGACGGCGGCTGGTTCATCCGGACCGTCCGGCCCGGCGAGCGTCCGTACGAGGCTCTCCAACTGGCCCTGGACGGCAACTCCGGGCGCATGCTGCTGGTGATCGACCCGCTCGAGGAGGTCTTCGTCCAGGCGTCGCCGGGGGAACGGGAACGTTTCCTGCGGGCGCTCGCGGTGCTCCGCGACTCCGGAGCCTGCGCGATCGTGCTGCTGATGCGGGCGAACAGCTACGCCGAGTTGATGAACAGTCCCCTGTGGCCGGTCGCGCCCGGCGAGCGGGTCGAGATCGTGCCGCTGCGCGAGGCCGAACTCCGGCAGGCGATCGCCCGGCCCGCGCGTGACGTGGGCGTCCACCTCGAGCCGGTGCTGATCGAGCGGCTGATGCACGACGCCGTGGGCGAGCCGGGTGTCCTTCCGCTGCTGCAGGCGGCGATGGTGCTGCTGTGGGAGCGCCGTTCGCGTCGTCTGCTCACCGCCCAGGCGTACGCCGCACTGGGCACCGACGACCGCAGCGGCCTCACCACCGCGATGGCGATCCGGGCCGACGCCGCGCTGGCCGAGCTGTCCCCGGCCCGGCAGGACATCGTCCGGCGCATCCTGCTGCGCCTGGTCCACCTGAGCGACGACCACGGCGACAGCCGCCGCCGGCAGCCGGTTTCCGCCCTGCGCACCGGTTCCGACAACGACGCCGACTTCGAGGCGACACTGCGCCACCTGGCCGACCGTCGCCTGGTGATCGTCAGCGGCGACGAGCACGAGTCCCGCACCGCTGACCTGGCCCACGAGCAGCTGATCCGGGGCTGGCCGACGCTGCGCGACTGGGTCGCCCAGAACCGCGCCGACGAACTGACCCGCCGCCGCATCAGCCACGACGCCGGCGACTGGGCCGGCGGCGCCCGGGAGCTCTATCGCGGCCGGCGGCTGTCGGCCGCGGTCGACTGGTCGCGGCGTTATCCGTACGAGCTGGGGACCCGCGAGAGCCGCTTCCTGCGCGCGGGCCGGCGGTGGCGTGCGGTCCGGCGGATCTCCCTGGCCGCCCTGACACTCGCCTTTCTGGCCGGCACCGTCTGGCTGGCCGTCCCGCAGGTGCAGCAGTGGCGCTGGCGCAACGAGGCCAGCCGCCTCGGCCCCACGGTCCTGCTCCCCGCCGGTGTCGCCCAGATCGGTCCCGGGCCGTCCCCGACGACGTTGCCGGCGCTGCGCTTCGACGTGCACGAGGTGACCAACCGGCAGTTCCGTCTGTGCGTGCGGGCCCGCCACTGCCTCGAGTCGATCTGGCCGATCGACCCGACGATGCCTGCCGGTGACGCCGACGACCAGCCGGTCGCCTTTGTCACGGCCTACCAGGCCGCCGGCTACTGCGCCTGGGTCGGGCGCAGGCTGCCGACCGAGGACGAGTGGGAACGCGGAGCTCGCGGAACGACCGGCCGGACGTATCCGTGGGGTGACACGCCGCCCGACTCCGCTCATGTGGCCGCGGCGTTCGGCGAGGACGATCCCCCGGACGCCGTGCCGGTCGGCGACCACCGCTATGCGGCCGGCGACACTCCCGAAGGCATCACCCATCTGGCGGGCAACGTCCAGGAGTGGGTGAGCACCCTCGTCCGGCCCGACGCCAAGCTCGACCCCGTCCGCAGCGGCCGGTGGCAGCGCATCGGCCCCTGGAACGGACGCGACCGGGTCGCTGTGCTGGCCGTCAAGGGCGGCGGCCGGCTCGACGAACCCGTGCCGATGTCGCTGGTCAACGGAAACAGCCCGACGCTCAGCGACGCGGATACCGGCTTCCGATGTGTCTCCTCCGACCGATGAGGTGAGAACAGTGACCGACAGCCCGGATCCCACGACCGGACACGACCCGAAACAGCAGGACGACCTGCTCGACCAGCTCCTCGCGATGCGCCCCGTCGTCTTCGGCGAACCGGTCGTCGAGGGCGATCGCATCACCTCCCAGGCGCGGCACCCGATGCAGAGCCTCGGGCAACAGTTCTGGCTCAACATCGAGGTGAGTGAGCCCGCATCCCGGGGAGTCGACAACCATCAGGCGGCGCTGCGGGACCTCCGGGCCGGCTTCATGGTGATGCACGTGGCGGATCAGCGGACGACCGAGGACGCCGACGCGGAACCGGCCACCGAGGACGAGACCGAGGCCCTGACGTTCCGGATCGGGCCGCTGGAAAGCTCGGCTCCGCGCGAGTCCGCACTGGTGCAGTTCGGCATACAACAACCCCACCTCGCCGACGGCGACATCGACCACTGGGCTTCGGTTCCGGCCGGTACCACCCACCGTGGTCAGATCCTGGTGACGGGCGGGGCGGCGACTCTCATCTCGGGCGGTCGGAGCAGCCTGCGGGCGGCGCGGAGTCTGAGCGACGCCTACCGGGCCAAGACGCTGAAGGTCCGCGGCGAGGCCAAACCGTCGTCCGCCTATACGTTCTACGGATCGTTCCAGAACCAGGGATGATGACAACGAGCTTGTGGGCGTTGGTGGTCGGCATCGCCGGCTACCAACGGCTCGCCCCGCTGCCGGCGGCCGTCCGGGACGATGCGCTCGCCGTCCGCGACGTGCTCGTCGACGACGAACACTGCGGATATCCGCCGGCCAACGTCACCCTGCTGCTCGACCGGGAGGCGAGCCGCGACGCCGTCCTGGGTGCGCTCGCCCGGATCGCCGCCGGGGCCGGGACCGACGCGAGCGTCGTCGTCTACTTCTCCGGGCACGGTGGCCGGGACGCCGGCGCGGAGTATCTGATCCTCGCCGACACCGATCCGGAACGGCTCGGGCCGACGGCGATCTCCGGCGCCGAGTTCAGCGCGGCCCTGCGGGCGATCCCGGCCCGCCGGGTGCTCGTCGTCCTCGACTGCTGCCATGCCGGCGGCGTCGGCCGGCTCAAGTCCGGGCTGGCCGAGCCCCTCTACGAACGGCTCACCACCGGGCGGGTGATCCTGGCCTCGTCGCGGGAGGACGAGTTCTCCTACGTGCTTCCGGGCGCCTCGCACAGCCTGTTCACCGAACATTTCCTGGCCGGCCTGCGCGGCGGCGTGCCCAGCGACGACGGGCTGGTCCGGGTCTTCGACCTCTTCGAATACCTGCAGCCGCGGGTCACCCGCGACCGGCGCACCCAGCATCCGATCCTCAAGGCCCACGTCGAGGAGAACTTCCCGGTCGCCCTGCGCGCGGGAGGCCGGCCCGAGGCACCCGTCAAGGACAACGACGGTTTCCGGTACGACGCGTACGTGAGCTACGCCGACCGCACCCCCGACGCCGACTGGGTGTGGAACGTGCTCGTGCCCCGGCTGGAACGCGACGGCCTGCGACCGGCCGTGTCGGGCGACTCGGGCGATCCCGGCGTCCCGCACATCGTCAACGCCGAGCGCGGTATCCGTACGGCGAAACGGACCGTGATCGTCCTGTCCCGCGCCTACCTGGCCGATCACACCGCCGGCTTCGAGAACGTCCTGGCCCAGTCGATGGGCGTCCGCGAGGGCACCTACCGGCTGCTGCCGATCCTGCTGGAGCCGATCAACGACCTTCCCGTACGCCTGGAGCAGCTCACCACCCTCAACGTGTCCGATCCCGCCCGGCGCGACCGCGACCTCGACCGTCTGGTCCGCGCCCTGCACGCGCCGCTCCCCCACCGCGACGGGATCAGCTGAGCGGGAAGAACGACTGCGCCCACGGCGGCCGGCCCGACGGTTCGATCGAGGTCACCCATTTCACCCACCAGAATCCCCGGCGGGACGGTGCCACGATGCGTACGGGAAAGCCGTGCCCGTAGGTCAGAGGTTTCCCTCCGACGGCGGTCGCCAGCCACACGTCGTCCAGCGTGCCCGCCCCGAACCAGCGGGCGTAGCCGGTGACCGACCGCACCTTCAGGCTGCGCCAGCCCTCGAGCGGAACCCCGGCCGCGGTCAGCAGAGCGCTCAGCCGTACGCCGTCCCATTCCTGATCGCTGTACCAGCCGCTGGTGCAGTCGAGGGTCGCGGCGAAGTGCTCGTGCGGCAGCGCCCGCACGGCGTCCAGGTCGAACGTGGCCGCACCGACCCGCAGGCTCCATCCGGCCGGATCGACCCGCTGAATGCCGTCGTCGAACCACGCGGTCACCTTGAGCTCGTCCGACGGCACCGACCCGGTGAACCGGCGCCCGGTGGCCGCCCACGTGTCCCAGGCCGCGGTGGTGACGGCCGCGCCCGCACCGAGCACGGCCAGCCGCAGCACGGCCCGCCGGTCGACGTCGGCGCGGCGCGGGCGTACGGCATGACCCACGAAGTGAGCCACCAGGGCGAGCAACGCCCCGACCGCGGCGCCCACGTGAATCTGCATCAGCGTGAGCGGCCCGACGAACTCCACCCGGCCGGTCGAGTGCAGCAGCCCACTGCCCACGGTGACGAGCACGAACACCAGCAGCGCGAGCGACAGCGCTTTGGTCGTCCACTTCCGCCGGGTCTTCCGCAGCCCACGGCGAATGACCACGTACTTCCAGGGCGCCACGAGCAGGATCGCCAGGGCCGCACCGGCGTGCAGCTGAATGAGATCGAGCGGCCAGTCGACCCCGATCGTGTTGGCCGCGATCCCGCTGACCACGCCCACGGCCAGCAGCAGCCCGAGCACGAGGTCGACCCGCCGCCCGCCCTGCCTGCTCCGCAGACTCACCCGCATACCCGGAACGCTACTGCGGGGTCAGGCGGCTTCAGACCGAGACAACGCCCCGGCCTATGCCGGCGGGGACTCGAACAGGAGATCACCCGCCCGTTTGATCCTCAGACCCGAGCCGGGGACCCTGGAGACCAACTGTCCCATCAGGCTTTCCGCGGACGCGCGGGTCAGGTTCGTCGCGACGTAGACCGGGCCGTTTGATGTCTCGACTTTCTTGGGCGCCCAGCCCGATGGCACATGGAGTCGGTCAGTGGCGATGGCCCCGTCGATGATTGTCGCCGCGATGCCCTCGCGCGCCGCGACAAACCTCACCACGTCGCGGAGTGCCCGCGCGGCGGCAACGGGCCGCCGCATACCGTCAGCGTCTTCCAGCGAATAGATAGTGAACTGGCCACGGACACGACGTAGCCGCAGAGAGAGAAGGCTCCACCGGCCAGGCGCGGCCGCTTTGACGTAACGGTCGAGAAACACCGCCAGCAGTTCGTCGTCCAGCCTCCGGACGCCACTCGTCTCGGTCGGATAGTCCATGAGACGCGCGACCTGGCCCGTGTCGAGGTTGGCCAGCACCTCTTCCAGCTCACCAACCGTGGTCACTTCGAGCGCCGCCAAGTGGTCGACGAGCTCGTGAATCGACCACGGATCACCCGGCTCGTCACGGGGAAAACGGGCGGCGATGAACGCGCTCAGCGTGTCGGCGTCAATGGGGGTCGGATCAAGCGCCTCCGTCGGCGGCTCGTCCTCGGAGAGGACAGGCTCATCGGCCGAACCGGCCTCAACGGCCGCTTGGGGCCGGAGTCGCTCCTCGATCTCATCGAAGATCTTGTCCATGTATCGGCGCATGCCGCCCGCCTCGACGAACAGCTGATCCACACGCCGCTTCTCACGCTCGCTCAGCGTTCGGTACGCCTCAGCCTTGTAACGGACGTCGTGCTCGTACTCCGCCCAAGCATGGCCGGCCACACTCCGCACCTGAATCTCCAGACCCTGATATTGGTCGAAGTAGGCGACGAGCGCGGGAAACCGGCGCAGGACGGCTTCGTCGTGTATGCCGGAGATGACGATGTGTTCGCTGTCGTAGCCGTTGTTCCTCTTCTCGCCGGGATTCTCCCTCTCGAGATAAGGACAGCTGCTCACGATCAGCCCGGCCAGGTCGTTACGAGCACGCGTGGTGTAGACGATCACCCGGGCTGCGACACAGTCGTGGATCTCCTTCGCGGGATCCAGGTACTTGGGTGTGCCGTCCTCTCGAGTCTTCTCGGACTTCGTCCGGTAAGAGTCGAAGGTCTTCGGACGCGCCTCGACCAGGTGAGTGTCGATAGCGCCCTCCAAGGCCAGATCCTCCAGGAAGCGCTTCGTTTCCGCGGCCGCATCGGCCAGCGACGGCTGGTTCTGCGCGTAATGCCAGAGGTACGAAGGAACCTGTTCGAAGGACACCCGCGCAGGGTACTGACGCGTCCGTCCGGAAGGGACTGGTCGTTCGGGCTAGCAGGTCAGGCGGATGGCTGACCAGGAGACCGGTGGCAGTACTGCCGTGACCGCATCGCCGTCAAGGCTGACGTCCAGCGGGCGAGGAACGACGCGGTCCGGGGCCGCCTGCGTGTTCGTAGCGGTCAGGTCGGCGTCGGAGACCAGCCACGCCTCGCCGGCCCGCCACGCCCCCGGGAAAGCCGCCGTCGAGAACGTCAGCTCGGTGGAGTCGGTGAGGCTGCGGTTGACGGCGAAGATCGACAGGCCCTCGTCGAGGGTTGCTACGGCGTCGATCACGGGGACGGGTCCGTAACGGTCGGTTTCGTAGAGTGGCGCGTCGACGACCACGTCCAGGACCGTACCGGCGGCCAGGCGGGACGTCAGTGCGTACGGGTGGAAGATGGTCTGGCGCCAAGCGGGACCGTCCGGTTCGGCGCGGATCGGGGCGATCACGTTGACCAGCTGGGCCTGGCACGCCGCCGTTACGCGGTCGCTGTGGCGTAGCAGTGCGATCAGCAGGCTGCCGACCACGACCGCATCGGCCACGTTGTACGCATCCTCGATCAGGCGCGGTGCCGTCGTCCATTCGGTTTGCGGCTCGGCCATGAAACGGCTGTGGTACCAGACGTTCCATTCGTCGAACGAGATGTTTATGCGCTTCGGCGATTTCCGGCGTGCGCCCACGCTGTCGGCGGTGGCGGCCACGCTGTCGATGAAATGGTCCATGTCGACGGCCGAGGCCAGGAAGGACGCCAGGTCACCGTCGACCGGCTCGTAATAGGCGTGGGCCGAGATGGAATCGACCGTGTCGTAGGCGATCTCGAGAACCGTGGCCTCCCACGCGCCGAACGTGGGCATCGACGAATTCGAGCTGCCGCATGCGATGAGTTCGATCCCGGGATCGGCCGATCGGAGCGCACGGGCGGTTTCGGCGGCCAGTCGACCGTACGCGGAAGCGGTTTTGTGGCCGGTCTGCCAGGGTCCGTCCATCTCGTTGCCGAGGCAGAACATGCTTATCCCGTACGGTTTCCCGCCGCGCCGGTCCGACAATGCGGTGCCGCCGGGGAACGTCAGATACTCGTGCACGTCCAGCGCCTCCTGGACGCCGCGGGTGCCGAGATTGAGCGCGTACATGACCTCCACGCCGGCCAGCGCCGCCCAGCGCATGAACTCGTCGATGCCGACCTCATTGGTCTCCAGGCTGTGCCAGGCCAGATCGCGCCGCACCGGCCGTTCGGAAACCGGGCCCACGCCGTCCTCCCAGCGGTATCCGGAGACGAAATTGCCGCCCGGATAACGCACCACGGAGACGCCGAGTTCGCGCACCAGGGCGAGCACGTCCTGCCGGAAACCGTCCGCGCCGGCCGACGGATGCGCGGGTTCGTAGATGCCGCCGTAGACGCACCGGCCCATGTGTTCGACGAACGAGCCGAACGTGCGGCGGGAGACCGGGGCGACCACCCGGGCCGGATCGAGGTGGAGCGAGGCGTGCAGGGTCATTTCAGGCTCCCGACGGACAACCCGCCCTGCCAGTATTTCTGGAGGGTGAGGAAGGCGACGATCAGCGGCACGATCGACACCAGCGAACCGACGATGATGAGGTTCCACAGGGATTGCCCGCCGGCGTTGTTCGAGCTGGCCAATTGCGTCCACAACCCGATGCCGACGGGCAGCGGGAACAGTTTCGAGCTCGACAGCATGGTCAGCGGCAGGAAGAAATTGTTCCAGGTGGTGACGATCGACAGCAGCAGCACGGTGATCACGCCGGGGCGCATCAGAGGCAGCGCCACCCGTACGAACGTACGCAGCTCACCGGCTCCGTCCAGGCGCGCGGCATCGAGCAGTTCGTCCGGCACCGACCCGGCCGCGTAAACGCGCATCAGATAGACCGCGAACGGGCTGAGCAGGGACGGCAGGATCACCGCCCAGACCGTGTCGACCAACCCCACGTTGGACATGAGCACGAACGTCGGGATGACCAGCGCGGTCAGCGGCACCATGACCGCGCCGAGCACGAGCGCGAACACCAGATTGCGGCCGCGGAACGAGTATTTCGCGAAGCCGTAGCCGGCCGGCACGGAGATGACCGTGCAGCCGACGCCGCCGGCCAGCGCGTACAGCACCGAATTACCCAGCCAGCGGCCGAACTCGCCGTTGTTGAAGGTGAACAGGTCGCGCAGATTGGCGACGAGGTGGAAACCGTCGAACCACAGCGCTCCCGAACCGGAGAAGAGTGCCTCGGCGTTCTTCGTGCTGGCCACCAGCAGCCACCACACCGGTACGAGGAAATACGCGCACAGGGCGAGCAGCAGCAGTTTGGCCCCGACGTGGCGAGGTCTCATGTGAACAGCCCTCCGCGCTTACGGGTGGCGTACATGAAGATCGCCACCACCAGGAACACCACGAAACCGAGCGAGAACGAGATCGCCGACGCGTAGTTGAACTGGGCGTAGCGGAAGGCCAGGAAGTACGCGTAGATGTTGGGCGTGAAATCGGGCGTCACCGAGCCGTTGGCGATCGGGGTCAGGATCTGCGGTTCGGTGAAGAACTGCAGCGTGCCGATCAGCGAGAAGATCAGGATCAGCGCGAGGGCCGACGACACCATCGGCACCTTGACGCGCAGGGCGATCTGGCGCGCGTTCGCCCCGTCGATCCGGGCCGCCTCGTAGAGCGATGTGTCGATGCTCCGGAGCGCGGCGTAAATGATGATCATGTAGTAGCCGGACCACTGCCAGGTCACCACATTCAGCAGACCGTAGAAGATGTTCCCCTGGCTCAGCAGAAACGGTGCCCGCACGTCGAACGCGGCCGCGACCTGCTCGATCGGGCCGAAACTCGGGCTGTAGAGAAACCCCCACATGAGAGCACCGAGAACGGCCGGTACGGCGTACGGGAGGAAAATGACCAACCGGCTGAATCGAGCGAGCCGGCCGGTCACCTCGTCGAGCACGAGCGCCGCGATCAGCGCCACCAGGATCTGCAGCGGGATCACGACGACGCTGAATTTGAGCACGAACCGCAGGCCTTTCCGGAACGACGGATCGCCGAAGGCCCGCGTGTAATTGTCGAATCCGGCGAACGTCGTTCCGGTGGCCAGGCCCTTGGTATAGAGGCTGAGGTAGCCGGCATAGAGCAGCGGGGCCAGCAGAAACGCCACGAAGACGAGCAGGAACGGAAGAACGAAGAGCCATCCCGTACGACGTGCGGTCATCGTCAGCTCACCGTGAAGCCCTGCGTCTTGGCGTATTCGACGACCTGGTTGTGCAGATCGGTCGCGGCCTGGGCGCCGGTCGTCTTACCGCCGAGAATCTTGACGATCTGGGCCTGCAGCTGGGCGTAATAGAACACCGTGAACGGGCTGTAGACCGCTCCCTTGTACGCGTTCTCGGCCGGGATGTAGATGTCCTTGTTCGCGGTCTGCCCGTTGAAGAAGCCGACCTTGGCGTTGACGAACTCGTCCGACTTCAGCACGCCCTGGTTGAGCGGGAAGATCGTCTGCGTCTTCCAGCCGTCGGTCAGCGAGGCCTCGTCGGCGTAGATCCCCATCGCCACCTTCGCCGACAGGGCCTTGTCGGCGGCCTGCGAGGTGACCGCGAACGCGGACCCGCCCCAGTTGACCGAGACCGGGTTCGCCGCGTCCCACTGCGGCAGCGGCGCGACGGCGAACTTGCCCTTGTCCTTGCCCGCACCCACGCCCGAGCCGGTGAGATAGCCGGGCGCCCAGGCGGCCGAGACGTACGTGGCGTACTTGCCGCCGACCATGCCCGCGATGTAGTCGGTGGTGAACTGGTCCTCCTTGCCGACCAGCCCCTTGGCCGCGAGGTCGCCCCAGTAGGTCAGCACGTCCTTGGTGGCCTGGTCGTCCAGCTTGATCGTGATCTTCTGCTTGTCGGCCAGGTCGTAGACGAACGGTTGCGCGCCCTTCTGGATCATCAGGGCGGTCGTCACGGCGGGTACGTTGCTGCCGAAGTCGCCGAACACCGGGCCGCCGGCCGCTTTCACCCTGGCGGCCGCATCGGCGTACTCGGACCAGGTCTTCGGGGGTTTGATCCCGTACTTGTCGAAGACGTCGGTGCGGTAGATCAGCGCCATCGGGCCGCCGTCGACCGGGATCGCGTAGACGGCGTTGCCCTGCGAGACGTCCTTCCAGGCGCCGTCGCTGAAGTTCTTCTTGACGTCACCGGCGCCGTAGGGGGCCAGGTCGACCAGCGCGTCCTGGATCTCGAAGCCGACGAGCTGGTCGGCCTCGAGCATGATGACGTCGGGCGCGCCCTTCCGGGCCGAGATCGCGGTCTGGAACTTCTCGTACTCGGGCTGGCCCTGCCCGGCGTTGGTCCAGCACACCTGCACGTCGGTGTGCTGCTGGTTGAAGTTGTCGACGACCTTGGCCATGTTCGGGTACCAGGCCCAGACCAGCACCCGGGGCGCGGCCTCGTTGACGATCTTGTTGGTGCAGTTGGTCGGCTTGGCGGCGGTTCCGGCGTCGCTCTTGTCGTCGCCTCCGCAGGCGGACGTGGCGAGCACGAGGGTCAGGCCGAGCACGGCGGCGGGGATCTTGCGCATTCCTGGCCTCCTGAGTCACGGCGCGCCGTTCCCAGGGCAGCGTCCATCACCGACAGTGATGCACACGTGCCACGGCACGCTGTGGATGGGATGCCGAGGAGGGTGAGGGGAGTGCACTCTCGCCGGTGAAGATGCGTTGTAAGGTGCGATTGCAGCGCTGCAAAAGAGCATGCCCCCGGTCGTCGCGCCCTGGCAAGGGGTAACCGGCCGGAAATATCGAAGGACGTGATCAATGCGGGAAACTACGCTGCGCGACGTCGCGGAGCTGGCCGGCGTCTCGCCGCGCACCGTCTCCAACGTGGTCAACGGCTACGCCCGGGTCACCGACGCCACCCGTGCGAAGGTCGAGCGCGCCATCGCGCAGCTCGGCTACCGCCCCAACGTGCTGGCCCGCAACCTGGCCAACGGCCGCTCGGGTCAGATCGTCGTCGTGGTGCCCTATCTCGACACCCCGTACTTCGCCGAACTGCTCCAGGCGATCATCCCGGCCGCGCGGTCGGCCGGCTACAACGTGCTCGTCGACCAGACCGACGGCGACCCCGCCCACGAATCCGCTCTCCTCGGACGGGGCACCCGCCAGTTGCTGCTGGACGGCATGATCTTCAGTCCACTGGGGCTTTCCCAGGACGATCTGTCCGTACGGGATCCGGCCCTGCCCCTGGTCGTGCTGGGTGAGCGCCGCTCGGACGGAACGTTCGACCACGTCGGCATCGATGACGTGGCGGCCTCCACCGAGGCGGTCGGCCACCTGATCGAAATCGGACGGCGACGGATCGCGGCGATCGGCGACCAGCCCTACCCGACCGGGGAGGCGGCCCAATTGCGTACGAGGGGATTCCGCGCCGCCCACGCCACGGCCGGCCTCGCCGTCGACGAGTCGCTGGTCATCGGCACCGCCCGCTTCAACCGGGCCGACGGCGCCACCGCGATGGCCGCGCTGCTCGACCGGGACGACCCGCCGGACGCCGTGTTCTGCTACAGCGACCTGGTCGCGTCCGGGGCGATCCATACGATTCTGGGCCGGGGGCTGCGCGTACCCGAGGACGTGGCGATCATCGGCTACGACGACATCGAGGACGGCCGGTACGGGCGGCCCACGATCAGCACGATCTCCCCCGACAAGGCGGCCATCGCCCGCACCGCGGTCGAGCGCCTGGTGCTGCGGATGGGCAGCGCCGACCCGGTCCCCGGGATCGAGGTGCGCGCCGCCCACCGGCTCGTGCCGCGGCAGAGCACTATCGGCGCTTCCCGGCCCCGATGAGAAGCGGCCACATCATGCTGACCTCGGGCTGCTCCCGGCCGGCCCGGGCGATCGCGGCCAGGAACTCGTCCCGCTGCGCCTCGGTGATCAGGCCCTTGGCCAGCGCCACCGGGGCGATGCTGGAATAGGTGGCGGCCAGCATGCCCGCGGTGTCGGCCATGGTGCCGAACCGGCCGGCCACATCGGTCAGGTCGGGCACCCCGATCCCGGCCGCGGCGAACAGCCCCGGCAGCCGGGTGCCGAGCCGGTAGTCGCGGCCCGCGGCCTCGTACGCACCGAGGAAGACCCGCCGCCACTCCTCGGTGACCGGCAACGACGGGAAACTCTCGGCCGAGTCCATGTCGTAGTCCTGCACCACCAGCCGGCCACCCGGCGCCACCCACCGCCACATGCGGCGCAGCACGGCGGCCGGGTCGCTCACGTGCAGCAGCACCAGCCGGCCGTAGACCAGGTCGAAGCCGCCGGCCGGCACGGCGTCGTCGTCCCGCTCGACGTCGGCCGCCACATAGGTGCCCCCGGTGTCCGCAGCGGCCCGCCGACCTACCTCCTGGTCCAGATCAATTCCGGTCACGGTCGCGCCGCGCGAGGCCATCAGCCCCATCACCGCGCCGGTGCCGCACCCGACGTCGAGGCAGCGGTCACCGGGCGACAGACCGACCAGGTCGAGCAGCCTTCCGGTGGCCCGCTCCCAGACCGCCGCCTGGCGGCGGAGCCGCTCGTACTCCTCGGCCGTGCGGCCCATGACGTAATCGCTCATCGCGCCTGCTCCCCCTCCGACTGTCGTGCATGTGCCTTCAGGCTGGTCCGGGCCGGGGTGCGGGGTCATCGTGGAGGCGATACCGAGATTTGGCCGGTCGGCCGTCGCAGGTCGGCTTCGGCCGGTCGGCCGTCGCGGGCCGGCCCTCGCGGGTCGGCTTCGGCCGGTCGGCCGTCGTGGGTCGGCCCTCGCGGGTCGGCGTTGGCCGGTCGGCCGTCGCGGGCCGGCTTCGGCCGGTCGGCCGTCGTGGGTCGGCCCTCGCGGGTCGACTTCGGCCGGTCGGCCGTCTCGGTTTGGCGTTGGCCGGGTGGCCCTGGCTGGACCGTCGCGGGACAGCCTTGGCCGGCCGGCTCTGACCGGAGAGAAGCGTGAGGTGACCGAGACGCGTGGACGTGCCGCCGAACTGGCCGTGCTGGCCGGTGGCCTCGACGCGGCCGTAGCCGGATCAGGGCGGCTGGTCACGATCGAGGGCGTCGCCGGCATCGGCAAGACCACCCTGGCCACGGCGGCGGTATCGGAGGCGCGGGCTCGAGGACTGACCGTCCTGCGGGCGCGCGCGAACCCGCTCGACCAGGACTTCCCGTTCGGCGTGGCCCGGCAGGCGTTCGCCACACTGCAGGCGGGCGACGGGTGGGCCGGGCTGTGCCGCGGACCGGCTGCGCTGGCTGACCGGGTGCTGGCCGCGGGCGAGCCGCTTGACGGGCCCTACGCGGCGACGCACGCTCTCTACTGCCTGACCGCCGAGGTCGCCCACCGAAACCCGGCCGTCCTGTTCGTCGACGACGTGCACTGGGCCGATGTGGCATCGCAGCACTGGTTGGCCGCGCTGGCCCGGCGGGTGGACGAGCTGCCCCTGACCCTGGTGTTGACCGTGGACACCGGGCTCGCCGCAGGCACCGCGCTCGCCGCAGGCACCGCGCTCGCCGCGGACACCGGACTCGCCGCAGGCACCGCGCTCGCCGCAGGCACCGCGCTCGCCGCAGGCACCGCGCTCGCCGCAGACACCGGGCTCGCCGCAGGCACGGGCCGGGCGATCCTGAGCGAGTTGCTGGCCGGCACGGTGATCGCGCTCGGGCCGCTCGATCCGCCCGAGTCGGCCGAGCTCGTGCGACGGCAGTTCCCCGACGCCGAGCCGTACTTCCTCGCCGCCTGTCACGCGGCCAGCGGCGGAAACCCGTATCTGCTGAACGCTCTGATCGCCCATGCCGACGGTCACCAGGCCCCCGCGGTGAGCCCGGCCGAGGTGGCCCGCTGGGTGTCGCGGCGGCTCGCGCGCCTGCTCGACGGCTGCACCGGACTGGCCACCAGCTTCGCCGTGCTCGGGCCGGAAGCGCGCATGATCGACGCCGCCACGCTGGCCGGGCTGACGCCGGAGCGGGCCGCGGTGTGCGCGGACACCTTGCGGGCGGCCGGAATGCTGGTCCACGACGGCGACCCGTGGCGCACGGTCGGACAACGCGCCGGGGCGGCGCCGGCCAAGCCACCGAGACACTCGAGCAGCCAGCGCGTCCCCGACGGGCCGACCGCCCACCCCGGGGGACGCGCAAATGAGCATCGCGTCGCCGACTGGTCGCCGGCCAATCCGATGATCGCGGCGGCCCTGACGGCGCGGCTCGGCCCGGCCGAACTCGCGCTGTGGCACGCCCGGGCAGCGGACCTGCTGGCCATGCGCGGCGCCGACCCGGAACGCACGGCCGTGCACCTGCTGCGGGCCGAGCCGGCCGGCCGGTCCGATGTGGTCGCGCTGCTGCGCTCGGCCGCCGCACGGGCCGTCGGCCGCGGAGCACCGGAGAGCGCGGCGACCTACCTGCGGCGCGCGCTCGACGAACCCGCTCTGGACCCGGACGACGACACCGCCATCCGGCTCGACCTCGCGCTCGCGCTGGCCGCCGTGCGTCAGGACGACGGGCCCACACTCGCCTACGAGGCCGTAGCCCGGATCACCGACCCGGCCGCCCGTGCCGAGGCCGCCCTGCGCTGCGGGCGCGCACTGGCCATCAGCGCCCACGGAGCCGCCGCGATCGCCGTCTGCCGGCTCGGGCTCCCCGCGCAAAAAGCCGCGCTACTGCCCACCCCGCCCGACCAGGGGGCGGGCCGACCGTACGCGATTCCAGCCGAGCTCGCTTCCGCGCCTGTGGACGACACGCCCGGGAGCGCCGTCGAGCCCGGAAACGGCGTCACGCCCGGAAACGGCGTCACGCCCAGTAGCGCCGTCACGCCCGGAAACAACGCCACGCCGGGAAGCAACGCCACGTACACAGCCGGCACGACGACCAGCCAAGTCGAGCGCACGAAGACAACCACAGCCAGCACAACGACCAGCGAAACCGCGAGCACAGCCGCACAGACGACGGCAACCAGCGGAACCACGACCACCCGCGAAGGTGCCGGCGCGGGAGCGCTTGTGGACGACACGCCCGGGAGCGCCGTCGCGCCCGAGAGCAGCGCCACGCCCGGAAGCAAAGTCACAGCCGGCACGACGACCAGCCACGTCGAGCGCACGAAGACAACCACAGCCAGCACAACGACCAGCGAAACCGCGAGCACAGCCACACAGACGACGGCAACGACCACCAGCGGACCCACGACCACCCGCGAAGGCGCCGGCGCGGAAGCGCCTGTGGACGACACGCCGAACAGCCGTGCCGAGGGCGCAACTGTGGATAACACCGCGGCGCGACTGGAAGCGGAGATCGCCGGCGCGGGCGGCCTCGACAGCCGGACCATGGCCCTCTCCCGCGACCTGGCCGAACGATGCCGGAGGCAGCCGCCCCCGCTGCGACTGTGGCGAGTCATCGAGGCTGTGGACGACACGTTCCGCGGAAGACCCGCCCGCGACAACCTGGCCCGGCTGCGTCCGCTACTCGACGACGGCACCCTCGACGCCGAGCACGACTCGGTGCTGCCGACGGTGGCCGGGCTGACGCTGATCGCCAACGGCGCGCTGGACGAGGCCCGCACGATGAGCGAGGCCCTGGCCCGGGCGGCCGGGGCGCGGGGCTGGCTGAGCACCGTCGCGCACGGCCGGTTCCTGCGGTCGCTCGCCGTGCTGCCCGCGGGGCTGGTCACCGAGGCCGTGGCTGACGCTCGCGCGGCCGTGGATTTCAAGCTGACCAGCAACACGCCGCCGCAGGGCGTGCTGTTCGCGTTGTGCCCGCTGATCGACGCGCTGATCGAGGCGGACCGGCTCGACGAGGCCGCGTCGCTGCTCATCGGGGAGCCGCCGCCGCACGCGCTCAGCGGCCCGATGTTCCTGCAGAGCCGCGGGCGGCTGCGGTGGGCCCAGGACCGGCCGGCCGAGGCGATCGCCGACCTGCGTGCGGCCGGGCAACGGTGGGACGAGCTGGGCGTACGGCATCCGGCTTTCGCCACCTGGCGGGCCGACCTGGTCGCGCCGTTGCTGGCCACGGGCATGCCGGCCGACGACCTCGCGGCCGAGCATCTCGCGCTGGCCGAGGCCGCCGAGGCGCCCGGACCGCTGAGCACCGCGCTGCGGGTGGCGGCGGCGGTGGCGGCCCGGGACGAGCGCGTGTCGCTGCTCGAGCGGGCGGTCAAGACCTGCGACGGCACGAAGGAGCGCCTGGCCCGGGCGTACGGAATGGTCGCTCTCGGCAGTGCTCTGCGACGGGCCGGGCATCGGGATCAGGCGCGCTTTCCCTTGCGTACGGGCTTGGAGCTGGCCGCCGAAGGAGGCGCGCACCGGCTGGCGGCGCGGGCCACGGCCGAACTGCACGCGGCGGGCGCGCGACCTCGCCGGGCCGCCACGCACGGGCCGGACGCCCTGACCGAGGCCGAACGGCAGGTCGCCGGGATGGCCGCGGACGGGCTGACCAACCGCGAGATCGCCCAGCGGCTGGTGCTGAGCCGCCGGACGATCGAGACGCACCTGGCGCACTCCTACCACAAGCTGGGCATCACGAGCCGCCGTGAACTGCCGGACGCGCTCAGAACCCGTACGGGGAAATGAGCACTTTGAGGTCTTGGGTGGTGACCTCCTCCTGCAGGAACACCACCCGGTAGACGAGGTAGCCGACCCAGGCCTGCGCGGTCAGCACGGCCGGGAATCCGGGCGGCGCGGACCGCTCGATGATCGTGACCAGGCCCGCGCACCACGGATGCAGGATGTCGCGCAGATCGGCCCGGCCCGCCTCGCCCCGCGAGCTCATCGCGCCGGCCACCACGCTCGCGTCGCCGTAGCGGGTGAGCGTGCCGAGCAGCGCCTCGAGTTGAGCCAGGGCCGTGTCGGGCAGCTCGGCCGGGGCCAGCTTGGCCCGGACGGCGTCGGTGACCAGCGCGGCCTTGTTGGGCCACCAGCGGTAGAGCGTCATCTTGGCCACGCCCGAGCGCTCGGCGATCCGCTCCATGGTCACCCGGTGGTAGCCGATCTCGGTGAGCAGCTCCTCGGCGGCGGTCAGGGCCGCGGCCTGCGCCCGGGGGTCACGCTTCCGGCCCGGCATGAACCCTCCTCGTGTCAGGCAGCTCACAGCATCCTATCAACGATACGAGACGTATCGTTTAGGAAACACCACGGAGAGAGGCGAGAAACGATGGCTCGACTGGATGGCAGGACCGCGCTGGTGACCGGAGGCGCGAGCGGCATCGGGCGGCAGACCGCACTGCGCCTGGCCAGTGAGGGCGCGAACGTGGTCGTCGCCGACGTGCAGGACGAAGCGGGCGCCGAGGTGGCCACCGAGATCGAGAAGAACGGCGGCCGGTCGCTGTTCGTGC
Source organism: Paractinoplanes bogorensis (assembly GCF_018829635.1). Classification (GTDB taxonomy): domain Bacteria; phylum Actinomycetota; class Actinomycetes; order Mycobacteriales; family Micromonosporaceae; genus Actinoplanes; species Actinoplanes bogorensis. The sequence continues at coordinate 690,567 of NZ_JAHKKG010000006.1, read as the reverse complement.
ACCTCGACGTCACCGGCGAGGCCGCCTGGCAGCAGGCGATCGCGCAGGTCGGCACGACCTTCGGCGGGCTCGACATCCTGGTCAACAACGCCGGGCTGGGCCACGCCGAGACGCTCGAGGAGACGTCGCTGGCGCTCTACGAGAAGGTCGTCGCGGTCACCCAGACCAGCGTCTTCCTCGGCACCAGGGCCGCCGCCGAGCTGCTCAAGGCCTCGACCGCGGCGTCGGTGGTGAACATCAGCTCGATCTTCGGGGCGTCCGGCGGCTTCGGCACCTCGCCGGCCTATCACGCGGCCAAGGGCGCGGTCCGGACGCTGACCAAGAGCATCGCCGTGCAGTGGGCGCCGCTCGGCATCCGGGTCAACAGCGTGCACCCGGGCTTCATCGAGACCCCGATGATGGGCGACACCGACCAGGCCCCGTACGTGTCCACGACGCCCCTGGGCCGCGTCGGCCGCCCCGAGGAAGTGGCCGCCGCCATCGTGTTCCTGGCCGGCGACGACGCGTCCTTCATCACCGGCGCCGAACTGTTCGTCGACGGCGGTTACATCGCGCGCTAACCCATCGGGGTCAGCAGCGCCTCGTTGGCCAGGAACAGCGGGATCGCCCGGGCCGGCTGGGGAACGGCGTAGTGGAAGCCCATCCCCTGCCGGTAGCCCAGGTCGTGCAGCAGTTCGGCCTGGGCGGCGCTCTCCACGGCCTTGGCCACGGCCACGATGCCGAGCTCGCCGGCCAGCGCCGCCACCGCCCGGGCCACGGCGGCCTGCCGGGGCGAGGTGATGATCTGCTCGGTCATCGAGCCGTGCAGCTTGAGCACGTCGATCGGCGCGGTGGCCAGCGCGGGCAGCGAGCCCGGCCCCGAGCCGAAGTCGTCCAGCGACACCCGTACGCCCTGTTCCCGCACCGCCCGCAGGGTGTCCACCACGACGTGCTCGGCCAGCGCCTCCTCGGGCACCTCGATGATCAGCCGGGCCGGTTCGGCGACCGTGCGGGCCACCTCGTCGGCGAAGCTGGGCTCGCGCAGCTGGTGGGCGCTGACGTTGACGTACGTCTCGGGCCAGTCCGGTTCCTGCTGGCGGCACGCCTCGGCCAGCATCCAGCGGCCCAGCGGCACGATCAGGCCGCTGCGCTCGGCGACCGGGATGAAGTCGCCCGGCATGATCGGCCCGCGGGCCGGGTGCTGCCAGCGGGCGAGCGCCTCCAGACCGGTCAGGCGGCCCTCGCCCAGCTGCACGATCGGCTGGTAGACGAGTTCCAGCTGACCGCCCTGTACGGCCTCGTGCAGCCCCTCGAGCAGGGCGGCCTGGTCGAGGAAGCGGCGCTTCATACCCGACTCGTAGTGGGCCGGCCGTCCCTGGCGGCGGTCCTTGGCCCGGCGCAGAGCCATGTCGGCCTTGCCGAGCAGGGCTCCCCCGGTGTCGCCCGGAGCGCCGTGGGCCACGCCGATCCCGGCCCGGGCCGACACCGGTCGCCCGTCGGCGTCGATCGGACTGGCCAGCGAGACCTGGATCCGGTCGGCCAGATCCTCCAGCGCGGGCACCGTGATGTCCGGCGCGAGCACCGCGAACTGGTCACCGCCGAGCCGCCCGGCCACGTCGCCGTCCCGCACGGCGCCGCGCAGCAGGCCGGCCACGGCGGCCAGGATGCGGTCACCGGTGTCGTAGCCGAGCACGTCGTTCACCCCGGTGAAGTCGTCGAGCCCGACGACGAGCACGGCGGGCGGGTTGCCCCGCTGGTACGCGGCGGCCGCCTCGTCCACCCGACGCAGGAACGTCGCGCGGGACAGGACTCCGGTGAGCTGGTCGGTCTCTTCCACAGCGCGTAGTATCGCCCGCCCCCGCGGCAAGCCGACCCCATATTGACGACTGTCACTGGATGGGGTGATGATGGCTCCCGTCCCACGCGGCCGCACACCGGCCGATCCGTGGGCGGGTTGATGACTTTGTGGGGAGTCAGGCTCCGGCTCCCGCCTGCGCTCGGCCCCGCGGCGGCGTCCCCCGCCCCGAAGGACCCCGCGTATGTCCCCCGCATCGCTCGTCGTAGCCCTGGTTCTGGCCCTGCTGCCCGCTCCCGCGGAGGCAACAGCGCAGGTGGCGGCCAAGCCCGTGTACATCCCGGCCTCGTGGCAGAGCACCGGCGAGGTCCCGTGGAGTCAGGACCGTACGAGGGAATCGGCGAATTTTGTTCTTCTCTGGGGTGAGAAATCGGGCACCAACCCCACCGCCGCGCCCGCGCCCTACACCTTCGACCCGGCCGACATCCTCAACCAGCTCGAGTCGCTGTACACCTTCTACAACGACACCATGAAGTTCACCGTGACCGCGCAGTACAAGATCGACGTCATCGTCACCCAGACCTGGAACCGCACCGCGCTCGACGCCTGGGCCACCGGCGGCAGCGCGGAGGGCAAGGTCGGCGTCATCAACATCGCCCCCGCGGCCGCGCGACCCGGATCGTGGGGCCTGGCCCACGAGCTCGGCCACGTCTTCCAGAACCTGACGTTCCTCGGCCGCTCCGGCTACGGCTTCACCCACCCGTCGGCCGGCACGTTCTGGGAGGCCAGTGCCGAATACATGGCCATGCAGGTCTATCCGGACGGCGGCGCGGGCGACCTGACCCGCTTCCTGCGCACCGAGAACCTGGCGTACTCGTCCTCACGCCACCACTACGGCGCGTGGATGCTGATCCAGTATCTGGAGGACCGTCAGCCCGGCATCTTCACCCGCATGTGGGCCGACGCGCGCAGCACCGAGCACCCCCTGGAGACGTACCGACGCCTGGCCGGCCTCACCCAGACGGAGCTCAACAGCGTCCTCGCCGGTTACGCCCAGCGCCAGGTCACCTACGACTACAGCAACAAGATCCACTTCCAACCCTTCCTCAATTCCCTGTACGGCGGTGGCTTCGTCCGGGCCTACAACGGCGTCCCGGTCGAGGCCGTCAACCAGGCGGCCGGCCACTACGCGATTCCCGACGCGCTGGCGCCGTCCGACTACGGCTACAACAAGATCCGGCTCGTCCCGTCCTCCGACGGTGCCCTGGTCCGCCTGCACTTCAAGGGCCACACCGACAGCAACGCGTACGGTTTCGTCGCCCTCTCCGCGAACGGCACACCCCGCTACGGCCCGGTGTCGACCGCCCCCGACAGCCAGATCTCGTTCCAGCTTCAGCCCGGCGAGAAGGACCTCTACCTGGTCGTGCTGGGCGCGCCCCCGGCCATCCACAAGTACGCGTTCCTCGACGGATACACCAAGAACTTCCGTTTCCCGTACGAGTTCGGACTGGCCGGCGCCGTACCCTCCGGTTTCGAACCCGGCTACACGAAACCGGCCGCGACCGGGGGCGGCCACTGGCACACCAACGGCGGCGGCTGGGTCGACAACCGGGCGTCGGTGGCGTCCACCGCCTACGTGGGGCCGCGCGCCGCCGTATACGGCAACGCCACGGTCGGCGGCAACGCCCGGATCGAGGGCCTGGCCTGGGTGAACGCGGGTGCAACGGTGAGCGGCAACGCGGTCGTCAAGGACAACGCGATCGTCCAGGGTGGAGTGAACCTGTCCGGATCGGTCGTGGTGGGCGGAGACGCGGAGCCGGCCGGCGCCTGCGGCTCGGGCACCTACCTGCTGTTCAACCCCGACCGCGGATGCGACGGCCGGGGCGGCGAGACCGACGTCAACCCCGTGTACGCCCGCTTCTCCGACGCCGAGGTGGCGGTCACGTCTTCTTCCCCGACGCCCACCGCATCGCCGACGCCCACCGTGCCGGCGGGCCGTTCCTGCTCGGCCCGGCTGGCGATCACCGGCAGTTGGACCGGCGGCTTCCAGGGCGAGGTGACGGTGACCGCGGGCGCAACCGGGACGTCCGGCTGGACCGCCGCGTGGCCGCTGGCCTCGGACCAGCGCATCACCCAGTCGTGGGGCGCCGCGGTGACGACGACGGGCACCACGGCGTCGGCGACCAACGCGAGCTGGAACGGCGCCCTGGCTGCGGGCGCCACCACCACGTTCGGCTTCCTGGCCGAAGGCACAGCCACGACGCCGGCTCTGGCGTGCACCGCCACCTGACACCGGTAAATTCGGTCGCTTCGTGGGGGCGCCTCCGCGATGATTCCGTTGATGGGAGCCCTGGATTCGCACGCGGGCCGGGTGGCCGGCGGACAGACGGTCGAGTTCCGGCCCAGCGGTTCGTCGATGGTCCCGCTGATCCGTAGTCGTCAGCTGGTCACGGTCGCTCCGGTCGACCCGGCCAAGCTGGAAGCCGGCGACATAGTCCTGGTCCGCGTCGCCGGCACCACCTATCTGCACCTGGTCTCCGCCGTCGACGCCCCGGCCGGCCGCGTGCAGATCAGCAACAACCGGGGCCGCGTCAACGGCTGGACGAACTACGCCCGCGTCTACGGCATCTGCACTGCTGTCGATGGTGTACCGCGACCACGAACCGAGCACAAACGGCTCAGGCTGCCGGCATCGCCCGCGACGCCACGGTCACCAGACGAATGAGCTCACGCTGACCGGCCTCCGGCTCGAAAGCATCGACGTCGAGCGAGATCGCCACGGCCGACCGCTCGATCGGCCCGGTCAACGCCGCAATCGTTCGTCCGCTGCGCTCGACCATCACCACCGCCGCCGGCAGATATCCGGCCAGCAACTCCTTGAAGATCGTATGGTTCGACGACAGATATTGCCTAACCAGCGCGTCCACGAAAAGGGCGAAAGCCACCGGGTCGATCGCGTACTCGTCGGCCTCCAGGTCCACGACCCCGCACGGCAACTCCACCGTAGGCGCGAGCGCCTCGGTCATCCGGAAGAACAGCTGTGCCACCGTCGTAGCCGGATTCCACAGCGTCTGCCCCGTCGTCACATCGTCGAAGCACTGACTCACCGCGTCATGGTCGCAGCCGCCCCAAAGGCGCGACCATCAGATTCCATGCCGAACCCGCGAGCCTGATCGCGCCTCGCCGAACGCACGCATCTGCCGCTGAGTTTGCGAACCGAAGTCATCCGGCTTGGTGCTCCCATGGGCGCCGGCTGTCCGCTGCCCGGCCCGCGCCTGCCTTGCTCCGCCCGCATCCTGCTGATCCACCGTCGGCGCGTTGCCGAGCGATGCCGGCCCCGAGCCTGCGCAACGGCGGCTACGACTGTCCAGACAACGACCTCCACCCGCCGGAGACCAGCGTCGCCTCTCGGACTGACGGCGGCCCGACGGCCTTGCACAACCCAAGGTCTCACTAGTTGGGAGTATCGCAAGCCCAGCGAACGCCTTGATTCTTCAGCGGGAGGCGTCCGGATCTGCTGAGTTGAGTGCGCGTATTTTCCGGAGGTGGGCTCGTCGTTCGCGGGAAGATGACGGGGTGGCTCGATTTGCCGTTGCCGTTTTCGGAGAACGCTTTCCTCATGCGTGGCGGCACTGATGGCGGCGGCCGTGGAGAAGCTCGAGGACGGTGAGTACGAGCAGGTGTGGAGGCGTTTCCGACACGAGTTCGCGTTTCGACCCAGTATGGCAAGTCGCACCTGGCCGGCGATCAAGGAACCAGCCGACTCGGTTACGTGGAGCCTCGCAAGCCTCGACGACGACCCGGGCTACGCGAAGCTGGATGCCATGGTCGACGCCATCAATGACGGACTGTGGGCCTGCACGGCGACCGAGGGGACGCTGCTGATTCTGGATTGGCAGCACGACTGTTATCGGATCAGGCCGCACGCCATGACCGCCAAGGACGGACCGAGATGGCCAGCCAGCATGATGCCCGACGGCGACTACAACATTCACGTGGCCGAAGACTTTCGCTATGGCACTTTCGGCCATCCCTGGGAGAACTCGATTTGCGTAATGGGAGCGCCCTTGCTCCAGCGAGTCGCATCCAGCCTCGACGAGATACTGCTCAGGAGGGTTCGCGAAGGAGGTACGTCGGCTGTCACGACGTGACGTGAGCGAGCCACTCCCATATCCGGATCTGCCGCTGTCCGAGCGTCGACCGGTGAGCCAGCAAGCCCCGCGGACAGGTCTAACTTCCCGACTTCAGCCGGTGGGCGGGTTGCTCGCCGACACGTATGCCACGGCAAGAACGACACGTCCACCAGAAGTAGGTCATCAGACGTTGCACGCACCGCCACGGCCCCGCTCGTTGATCTCCCGAACGGCACGGGTCCTTGATGATTGCCGCGATCCGCTCGCCTCGGATCAGGCCTGCTCGTGAGCCATGTCGTCGATGATCCAGCGGAGTGCTGACACCGCGTTCGAGTACCGCAGGTACCGGGGATTCTGGTTCGACTTAGGTTCGCACTGTTCCCGCATGTGACGCAGTTGATCAATCATGTCCTGCAGGCGCTGTGCGCTTTGATCCTTGGTCAGCATGGGCTTGAGCCTGCTCTACAAACCAAGGGGTTCCGCAAGTGTTACCAGTCGAATGGCCGATGCCGTTTGGGCTGGAGCGACACCCTAACTGCTGCTGAGTTTGCGTAAGACCGAAGTCAGCCGGCCCGACGCTCCCTTGGCTCTGCCAGCGCCTTGAGCTTGGCGCGTCGCGGCTGGCCGTGTGCCTGCGCGACGGTGGCGCTGCCTCTTCGCCGAGACCGTTCACCCCCGGCTGCTTGACCGGCGCATGCCACGTCATCGCTCTACCGACTGCACCAACCAGCGTAAATAACCTGGTCCTGCTGTGCCGACTCCACCAGTGCCTGATCCACCACCCGACCGACGAGCGTGGTACTTCCCGCCGCCCGTGAGTACGGCCTCGGCGGGGCATCTCCGGAGCTTGGTTTTGCCTATGCTGTGCGGGCCTCAGCGGCCACCTCTCGTCTCAGGGATCGCATGGACACCGAGCTTCACGTCAGCTACCACGCCTTCGGCATCATCGACGACGATCTCGACTGGCCCCTGGATCCGCCGCCGTCGGGCAACGGGCTCATCCACCCGTTCCGGGGCGGTGCGTTCGTCTCGACCGGCATTCACAGTGGACGGATTGTTGTGCGGACGGGCGCCTTTGACGCGGCGCCTCCGGTGGATGCCGGGCACGGCTGGGAGAGCATTGTCGAAGTCAGTGTGAGCAGCCGGCGTGGGAAGCTGCGGGTTCGCTCCTATGACGACGACCCGGAAGGCACCACCCTCAGCACCGCCGGACGTGGCAGCTACCGCGTCCGGGCGTACGCGGCCGGCCGGGACACCGACATCGACGGCACCTCTCCGCTCGTCGAGACGTACCGGATCGAGGTGTGGCCGGCCGCTGCGACCACGTCGCTCGTTCTCCGCGCTGAGGACCGCTACGGAGAGCAGGTCATGCGCGAGATGAGCAGCGACGAGCCGAGCGACCCGCGCGACGGCCAGGCGATGAACGAGCCGGTCTTCTGACGGGAGCCCCGGGCGGTAGCCTCGCGGCGTGGACGGAACGCGGCCGCCGTACGCCTGGCGGGTGACCAAGTACGACCCGGCCGACCGGGACGCGCAGGGTCGCTACATCGGCGATGAGGACAGCGACAGCGATCACGGGCCGATCGAGGCGGCCTACCTGGCCACGGTGGCTGCCTTCGCCGCGGAGTCCGGCGTTGACGTGCTGCAGGTCCGGGAACCGTCGGTGCCGTCGGTCGTCGGCCTCGATCCGGGGCGTCTCGACGGTCTGGCCGAGCTGTTCGGCGGCGACCTGGACGGCTACCACGACGGCGCGCCGGTCGGCTTGGAAACCGCCTTGGAACTCGTACGTTCGATGCTTCGGGGCGACGGTGGCTGGTGCCGGCTCGAAGCGGGCGCCGACTTCCTGGTGCACGTCGGCTGGGACCAGTACATGTACGTCGGGAGTCACCGGGACTGCCCGGAAGCCACCGCGCCCGGCCGACGCCGCGTTCTGGGCCGAGCTGGGCCGCCTGATCGAGCAGCGGGGAGCGGTGCTTCTCGAGGAATGTCACGTGCAGAACGCCGCACGATGGCACCGGCTGACCGCTGAGTCGGTCGAGCCGGTCCGGGCGCGATTGGCCCCGCGCGCCCGGCTTCTGGTCTGGCCCGACCTCGACCCGGACGTGGCGGCCGTGCTCGGGTCGCTGCCGGGTGACGCGGTCACCGAACTCGTCGGGCTCGACCGCACCGGTGGGCTCACCAGTCGCATGCTCGACGAGGTCGGCGAAGCGGACGCCGGCGAGAGTCCTCCGCTGATGGCCGCCGTGCTGCCGGACCCGGACGGTGTGGTGCGTGCCCGCTGGGGTTTCTGAGCCGGTACGACGTACAGATGGCTCGATCTTCGAGTCGCGGTGATCGGCTCCGGCCTACGCTCAGGGCGCACCGGACTCACGGCGGGAGCGCGCTCATGTCACCGGAACGACGACGCCGAATCGCGCTGGACGGCGGCCTGGTGGTGGGGGTGGCCGCGGTCGTCTTCCTGTCCACCCGGAACTTCTCGGCGCCCTACTCCAACAAGACGCAGTCCCCGACGGCCCTGATGGTCACGCTGGTGGTGCTGATCGGGGGCCTGGCGCTCGGCACGGTGGTGCGCATCGCCTCCGGCCGCCGGGACTCGTTCCGCCAGTGGATCCACCGGTCGATGGCCGGTGCCCTGCTGCTGACCCCGGCCGCGATGGTGCTGACGAGAACGTATCTGGCCGTCGGCTGGGATTTCAGCGACTGCGGGACGCTTCTGTTCCCGCATCGCCCACCCGGCGCCGACCTGGTGGGTTTCCGTACGGCGTGTGACGTCGCCGCGGACAAACTCACTCTCCGGCTGCTGTTGTGGGTGGGGTTCGGGGTCCTGGTGGCGTACGGGTACGGGCTGTGGCTGAAGTACCGCAAGCGGTGGGCCCGGCGACGTCAGGCGGTCCGGTCCGCCACCGCCTGAGCGAGCGGCACCGGGAGCAGGCCGGCCTCGATGTCGGCGGCCGGTGCCGGGTGACCGAACAGGTAGCCCTGGGCCAGCGAGTACCCGGCCGCGTGCAGGCGGTGCGCCTGGTCCTCGGTCTCGACGCCCTCGGCCACCGCCTCGATGCGCAGGCCGTTGGTGAAACCGATCAGGTGCTCGACGATGACCGCGCCCGCGTGGTCGGCCGCGTCGCCGCTGACGAACGACTTGTCGACCTTGAGGACGTCGACCGGGACGGTGAGCAGCAGGCTCAGCGACGACTGGCCGGTGCCGAAGTCGTCCAGGGCCACCCGCAGACCCCGCTCGCGCAGTTCCCGGACGGCCTCCAGCGGGGCGCCCGCTTCCAGAACGGCGGTCTCCGTCACCTCGAGGAGGAGCGAGGCGCGGTCCACGCCCGTACGGGAAACAATGTCTTCGACCTCGCCCACGAAGCCGGGCTCGGCCAACTGGCGCGCGGACACGTTGATGCTGATCTTGGACGGGGCGTGCGGGCCGAAGCGCCGATGCCAGGCGGCGGCCTGACGGCAGGCGTTCTCGAGCACCCAGCGGCCGATCTCGACGATGCGGCCGTTGCGCTCCGCGAGGGGGATGAAGACGTCCGGCGAGACCAGGCCCAGCGTGGGGTGCTGCCAGCGCAGCAGCACCTCGACGCCGGTGGCACGGCCGCTGGGCAGTTCGACGATGGGCTGGTAGAGCAGGAACAGCTCGTCGCGGTCGAGGGCGGTGAGCAGGTCGGCGCTGAGCCGGGCGGTCCGCTGGGCCTGCTCGTCCATCGCGGCGTCGAACCAGTGCCGCCGGTCGCCGCCGCGGGCCTTGGCCTCGTACATGGCGACGTCGGCCCGGCGCAGCAGGTCGGAGCCGGCGTCCCCGGGGCGGGCGGTGGTCACGCCGATGCTGGCCACGCTGCGGACGGCGGCGCCCAGCCGGGGCGGTTCGCGCAGCTCGGTCAGCACCCGGTCGAGGATCTCCTCCACCCGTACGGCGGAGACGTCGCGCAGCACGATGGTGAATTCGTCGCCGCCGAGCCGGGCCACCATGCCCTCGCTGCCGACCGCGGCCCGCAGGCGCCGGCTGACCACGACCAGCAGGGAGTCGCCGGTGTGGTGGCCGAGCCGGTCGTTGACGCTTTTGAAGTCGTCCATGTCGAGCAGGGCCACGTGGAACGGCGTCCGGTTACCGAGCAGCACGTCGACGGTCTCCTCGAACAGCGCGCGGTTGCCGACACCGGTGAGCGAGTCGTGGGTGGCCTGGTGGGTCAGCTGGTCCTGGGTCTCGCGGAGCCGGGTCAGGCTGGTGTCCACAGTGCTCAGCAGGCGCCGGTTCTCGCGCAGCGCGTACACCTGGCGCAGCATGACCAGCACGGTGAGCAGGGCCGTGCTGATCCGTACGCCGGTGCTGTCGCCGGACGACAGCAGCAGCGCGTCCATGGCGACCACGGCCACGTAGGGCACCACGCTGATCCGCCGGGACCGGCGCGGAGCGGGGGCCCGGCCGCCGCTGCGCAGCTGGCGTCCGGCGGCCAGCACCACGCCGAGCGCCCCCACCGGCACCGCCACGAAGCTGCTGGAGAGGGTGGGGTGCTCGGCCAGGAACGGGGTGAGGCCACCGAAGGCGGCACTGATCGCACTGCCGGCCGACAGGATGTGCAGGGCGCGCCGGTCGAGCTGCCCGGCCCCGGCGAACGCGACCTTGACGAACGTGACCACGGCAACGAACCCGATCGAGACCATGGTGAGCACGGCACCGGCCGAACCGGACTCGGTGATCCACGTCTGGTGACCCCGGATCGAGAACTGCCAGACGAACGCGCCGCCGGCCACCAGCACGACGCACGAGTCGAGCAGGAAGCGCACCCAGTCGCCCCGGGTGCGCTGCCAGGACGGCAACCGCAGGAGCGCCCAGATCACCACGCCCATGGTGGCGAGGTACCAGAGCGTCGTGATCAGACCGATCCGCTGGGTGGGTTCCCCGGCGACCGCGTCCACCGTGTTCGAGATCGTGCCGACGACGTACAGGCCGCTGGCCAGGGTCAGATGCCACCAGAACCGCCGGGTCCCCCGGTCCAGCCCCGGCGAGCGGGAGACCTTCCAGCTCGCGTACGCCCCCAGGGCCGCACTCGCCGGGAGAGGCAGCCAGCCGAGGATCGGGTAGGACCACTCGTGGTGCAACCCGATCAGCAGCCAAGCGGCGTTGACCAGCAGGAGCAGCCCGCCGCTCAGGGCCAGGGCATGCCGCTTCCCGTACGCCAAGATGGTGTCCTCCGCTGTGCCGTGCCGACCGATCGGGTGGCCTCATCGGCCCGCCCGTCCCGATCTCAAGCGAAGTTCCTTGAAAGATCCGGCTTTCCCGGTAGCCTCGGCGTTTCCTCACGTACGCGGGGAGGCTGCCGATGTGCAGGGCCATGGACGGCCGCGGAACGGAGCCTGCATGAGAGATCTCGTACGCAGGCTCGATCCCGTGCTGGGCGCGCTGGCCGCGTTCAGCGCCGCGATCGTCGTGTGGTTCCTGGCCGGCCCGGGCGGCGCGACCACGTCGTGGGCCGTGCAGACCTGCCTCGACCTGCTGATCGCCGCGTTCTCGTGGCGCCTCGCGCGGGCCTCCGCCGGCCATCGGCACGCCCGCCGGTTCTGGCGCGCGGTGTTCATCACCGGCCTGCTGTGCGCGATCGGCGACGGCTACGAGACCGTCCTGGCGGTGCTGGGCCGGTCGGGCCACCAGCCGAGCCCGATCCAGACCGGGTTCGTGGTGCTCGGCATGCTCACCGCGATGATCACGATGCTGTTCCACCCGCTCGGCGGGACGGGCCGGCAGCGCCTGCGGCTGTGGCTGGACGCCGCCACCGTGCTGGCCGCGGTCATCGTCTTCCTCTGGTACTTCGTGCTGGCCGAGGTCGTGACCAGGGGCAACCGGACCGATCTGGTCGGCGCCGTGGCCACCTCGGCGGTCATGCTGCTGATCACCGTCGGCCTGCTCAAGCTGCTGCTGAGCGGCACCGCGCCGTTCGGCCGTGGTCCCGGCATCGTGGCCAGCATCGGCGTGGCCGGCACGGCGATCGCCGCCTCCACCGTGACCCTGCTGACCGGCACCGACGACCCCGGCGTCATCTACGTCTCCCAGCTCGTGCCGTGCCTGCTGATGCCGGTCGGCATGCGCTACCAGGAACTGCAGATGCGCCGCCGGGCCGCCGTGACCGGCCCCACCGAGCGGCGCCGGGCCAGCCGCCTCCCCTACGTGGCCGTCGCCGCCGTGCAGCTGCTGCTCGTCGCGGCCCTGGTCGACCACGGCAGCGACCTGCAGATCTGGGGTGTCGCGATCGGCGCGGTGGCGATCACCGCGCTGGTGCTGAGCCGGCAGAGCGCCGCCTTCACCGACAACGAGCGCCTGCTGACCGAGATCGACCGCAGCCGCGAATGGTTCCGGTCCCTCGTGCAGCACTCGTCCGACGTCACGCTGGTGGTCGGCGCCGGCGGCCGGGTCGACTTCGCCACCCCGGCCGTGCAGAAGGTGCTCGGCATCGACGCCGGCGACCTGGACGGCACCACGCTGGCCGACCGCATCCACCCCGACGACCGGCCGGCGCTGCGCGAGCTCATGCAGCGGCTGGCCGGGCGGCCCGGCACCGAGGGCGACGCCGAGGTGCGGGTGCAGCACACCGACGGCTCGTACCGGTGGCTGCAGGTCGTCGGCGTCGACCTGACCGGGAATCCCAGCGTCAACGCGATCGTCTTCAACGCCCACGACGTCACCGAGGCCCGGGCTCTGCACGACGAACTGCGCCACCAGGCCACCCACGACGCGCTGACCGGGCTGGCCAACCGCAGCCTGCTCGAGCAGCGGCTCTCGGCGGCCACCGCCGATCAGGTCAGCGTGCTGCTGATCGACCTCGACGGGTTCAAGCCGGTCAACGACCGGCACGGGCACCACGCGGGCGACCGGGTTCTGGTCGCGGTGGCCGAGCGCCTCGAGACCTGGACGGCGGAGAGCGGTCTGGCCGTACGCCTCGGCGGCGACGAGTTCGCGGTCCTGCTGCCCGGCACGGGTGCCACCGACGCGGCCGACCGGGCCGAACACATCGCGCTCGCCGTGGCCGAGCCGATCCGGCTGCCGGACGGCCAGCAGGTGCGGGTCGGAGCCAGCATCGGCGTGGCCACCGGCGCGCCCGGGGAGGGCGCCCGCCTGCTCCGCGACGCCGACGCGGCGATGTACCGGCGAAAGGCCCTCCGGCGGGAATCGCCGCTCGCGCGGGTCCGATAAATTGCCCGTGTGACCGAGGGGATCGTCGCCGGCCGCTACCGTCTCGACGAGCGGATCGGCCGTGGCGGCATGGGCGCCGTCTGGCGGGCCCACGACGAATTGCTGGGCCGCGACGTGGCGGTCAAAGAGATCCTGCTGCCCGACACCCAGCGGGCGCTGCGCGAGGCCCGGGCGGCGGCCCGGCTGCGCCATCCGGGCATCGTCACCGTGCACGACATCGTCACCGACGACGACCGGCCATGGATCGTCATGGAGCTCGTCGGCGGCCGGTCGCTGGCCGCCGCGATCGCCGAGCACCAGTTCCTCACCGAGCGGCGCACCGCCGAGATCGGCCGGCACGTGCTCGACGCGCTGCGCGCGGCCCACCGCGAGGGCATCCTGCACCGCGACGTGAAGCCGGCCAACATCCTGCTCGACGGCGACCGGGTCGTCCTGACCGACTTCGGCATCGCCGCCATCGACGACGCCACCGCCCTGACCGCCACCGGTCAGCTGATCGGCTCGCCGTCCTATCTCGCGCCCGAGCGCATCAACGGCAAGGCGGCCACCGCGGCCGCCGACCTGTGGGCGCTCGGCGTCACGCTCTACGCGGCGGTGACCGGCACGTCGCCCTTCCAGCGCGAGGACACGCAGGCCACGTTCGCCGCCGTCCTCACCTTCGCGCCCGCACCCCCGGCCGGCGCCGGAAAGCTGTGGCCGGTCATCAAGGGGCTGCTGGACAAGGATCCGGCCACACGACTCACCGCCGAGGCGGCCGTGCCGCTGCTGGAGTCGGTCGTGGCCGAGCTGCCCGCCGCCGACCCGCCGCGTCGTCCGCGCCGCGATTCCTCGACCGCGGTCGCGCCGTCACCCACCATCGCGGCGCCGACCGCGGCGCAGTCGGCCGACGGCCCGACCGTCACCGCCCACACGGTGCTGATCCCCGGTTCGGGCGGCCGCCGCGTCCGCACGATGTGGGCGGTCACCGGCGCGGTCGTCGCCGCACTGCTGCTGGGTGGCGGCATCGCCTGGGCCGCCGGACGCACTTCCCCGCCCGCGGTCAAGCCGTCCGCGTCCGCACTCGCGGTAGTGGCGTCCCGGCCGTCGTCGCCGTCCGCCCCGGTCAACCCGCTGCTCGACTCGTGCCTGGTCGGCCGCTGGAAGTCGACATCGATCCAGGTGGTGAACCACTTCGAGGGCGTCGACAAACAGTTCTCCGGCGGGTCGGGCGCCATCATGAAGGTGTGGCCGGACGGCCGCGGCTCCAGCGACTTCGCCGGATCGGCCCCGCTGACGGCTACGGTCAAGGGCGCGAAGTACGTCCAGACGCTACGCGGCAGCGTGACCTACCGGACCGCGACCCGCAACGGCCGCGTCTACACGAGCGAGTCGGTGAGCAAACGCTCCCAGACGATCACCCGCAACGGCCGGTCGGTCAGCTTCACCCAGGGCGCGCCGACCAGCGATCCCCTCGAATACCTCTGCTCCGACACCCGCCTGACCATCTACGGCAACGAGGACGCCTCGACCGACAGTTGGGCCCGCATCAGCCGTACGCCCTGAGCGCTCGCTGCCCACCCGTGGCGGCCGGCGTTCGCGGGGCGCGTCGGCCCTTCGCCTTCCGCCGGGCCCGGCGCCTTGCGGTGCACCCGCTACCCACCCGTAGCGGCCGGCGTTCGCGGGGCGCGTCGGCCCTTCGCCTTCCGCCGGGCCCGGCGCCTCGGGGTACATCCGCTGCTTACCCGTGGCGGCCGGGGACTCCCGCCTCGGGGTGCATCCGCCGTTCGGTGGGGTGGCCTGCGGCGCGGTAGCCGGTAAGTTCGGCTGACCACCCGTCCCGCGTGCGCACCGACCGGCAGAAAGAGTCGCGTTGTTCCTGAGCGTCCTCGGCCCGTTGCACGCCACGGTGCGGGGCGTCACGGCCGACCTGGGTGGTCCGCGGCAGCGCGCCGTGCTCGCCCGCCTGGCCATCGCCGGGGGCGAGGTGGTGTCGGCCGACCGGCTTGTCGACGACCTGTGGGGCGGCGACGTCGTGCCGGCCAAGGCGCTGGCCACCCTGCAGGTGCACGTCTCGCACCTGCGCCGCGCCCTGGAGCCCGATCGGGCCCCGCGCACCCCGGCCACCGTGCTGGTCAGCGCCCCGCCCGGATACGCCCTGCGGCTGCCGTCGGCCGAGGTCGACGCGTGGCATTTCGAGGAGTTGATCCGCCGAGCCGCTTCGGTCGAGCTCGCCACACAGGGAGAGCACGCCACGCAGGTCGAGTTGCTCACCGAGGCCCTGAGCTGCTGGAAGGGCGACGCATACGCCGAGGTGGCGGGCGAATCGTGGGCGGTGCCCGAGGTGGCCCGGCTCAACTCGCTCCGTCTGCTCGCCGTCGAGTCCCGCGCCGAGGCCCAGTTGGCTCTGGGCCAGGCCGCGCTCGTGGTCGCCGCATTGGAACGCCACCTGCACGACAACCCCGGGCGTGAGGAGGCCGTGCGTCTGCTCGCACTGGCCCTCTATCGCAGCGGCCGCCAGGGTGACGCGTTGGCAACCCTTCGCCGGACTCGTTCGCACCTGGCCGACGAACTGGGCGTAGACCCCGGCCCGGCGTTGCGAACCCTCGAAGCCGACATCCTGGCCCAGTCCGTCACCCTGGACCTGCCGCCATCCCAGGTCCAGGCACAGTCCCAGATCCAGGCACAGTCCCAGGTCCAGGCTCAGGCTCAGTCCCAGGTCCAGTCCCAGGTTCAGGCTCAGGCTCAGTCCCAGGTTCAGGCACAGACAACCGATGCACATGCCTATGCACCGCCATCGGACTCGCATGCCTACACATCGTCGGCCGCATCGTCGGCCGCTTCGCAGGCGGGAACCCAGGGCCGGCCGCAATCCAAGCAGGCCGAAACCTGGGGCCGGGAAACGGAACTCGCCACCATCGCCGCAGCCGCCGATGAGGTGGCTCGCGAGGGCGCCCGCGTAGTGCTGATCGGCGGGGAGGCCGGCGCGGGCAAAACCACCCTGGTCGACGCCGCCCTGACCACCCTCGTCGAGCAGGGCTGGCACGGCCGGCGCGGACGCTGCCCCGAGGTCGACGGCGCCCCACCCGGCTGGCCCTGGTCGGAGGCCCTCGGCCCGGCCCTCCTCGGTGGCACGAACGCACCCAACCCACTCGACCAGCGACGGGCCGACACGACAACACCCGGCGACCCGCACGCACCCGACCCACGACAGGCCGACGCGACAGCGCTCGGGGGCCTGCACCCGCCGAATCCGTTTGAGCTGGGACGCGCGATCGCGGCGGGGCTCGACGGCGGCCCCACCGTCGTGGTGCTCGAGGACGTGCACCGGGCCGACGACCTCACGCTCCAGCTGCTGCGGCACGTCGTCGCGCAGCAGGCCGGACGGCCGCTGCTCGTGCTCGTCACCTATCGCACCACCGAGCGCGGCGACGAGCTCGAAGCGACGATCGGCGCCCTGCTCGGCGCGACCGCCGCGCACCTTCAGCTGCGCGGGCTCCCGCCGGCCGCGGTGTCCGCGCTGGCCCGGCGGCACGGGCTGGCCGAGGCCGGTCCCGAACTGCTCGCCATGGTCGCCGAGCGGACCGGCGGCAACCCGCTGTTCGTCCGGGAACTCGCCCGCCTGATCGCGGCCGAGGGCGAGCACGCGGCGGGGTCGGGGGTGCCCGCCGGCGTACGGGAAGTGTTGCGCCGCCGCGTCGCCCGGCTGCCCGACACCGTGGCCACCACGTTGCGGCAGGTCGCCGTGCTCGGGCGGGAGGCCGACCTGGACGTCCTGGCCGAGGTGGCCGGCCGTGACCCCGACGACCTGCTCGACACGCTCGAGACGGCGGTGCTGGCCGGGCTCCTCGACGAACCGGCTCCGGGGCAGGTGCGGTTCACCCACGCGCTCGTCCGCGACACGCTTTACGAGGACACTCCCCTGCTGCGGCGCGCCCGGCTGCACACCCGCGCGCTCCGGGTCCTCGGCGGGCACGCGGACGCCGCCACTCTGGCCCGGCACGCGGCGGCCGCGGCGGGTCCGGCGACGGCGCAGGACGCGATTCCGTACGCGGTGGCCGCCGCCCGCGCGGCCGAACGGGCCGGGTCGTGGCGGGAGGCCGCGGCCGAGTGGCGGCAGGCGCTGCACCTGCGCGAGCTCGCCGGGACCCGGGCCACCGGCTCGGCGACCGAACTGCTCGCGCCGGCCGTGACCGCGCACGCCCGGGCCGGTGACGTGCGGCGGGCGCGGTCGATCTATCTGGGCGCGCTCGAGACCAGCGACGACACCGAGATCCTGGTCGCCTGGGACGCGCCGCTGATCTGGACGACACGGGCCGGCCGCGATCCGTCGGCCCGCGCGGTCACGGCCCTGCGGTCGAGGCTCGAGAGCAAACTTCAAGACCCTTCCCGCGTACGCCTGCAACTCGCCCTTTTCCGTGAGCTGGAGGGCTTCGACGAGGCCGAGGCCCATCGGGTCAGCGCCGAGGCCCTCGAACTCGCCCGCCGGGCCGGTGACGCGCGTCTGCTGTGCGCGGCGTTGAACGTACGAGCGTACGCGGCTCTCGGTCCGGACCTGCGCGAGGAGCGCCGCCCGATCGCCGAGGAGTACCTGGCCCGCGCGACCGAGGCGGGCGAGATCGACCACGAGGCGGTCGCGCACTGGCTGCTCTTCCTCGACTCGGCCGCCCGCACCGACCTGGACCGGGCGCGGGCCGAGATGGGGCTGGCCGTGGCCCGCTCGACCACCGGTCAGCTGGGCAGCCTGCTCGCCGTGGTCGGCATCTTCACCGCGCTGCTCGACCTGCTGGCCGGGCGGGTCGACGAGGCGCTGGCCCAGTACGAGGAGGTGAGCCGCCGCCTGGCCGAACACGGTGACGTGAGCGGCGCCGCCATGGGCACGGTCGGCCGGATCAGCGCCGCCGTGGCCCGCGACTCGTGGGCGCCGCTGCTGTCCGAGCTACGCGCGATCGAGGCGGCGTACCCGGGCCGCGTCACCGATCCGCTCGTGCTGGCCCTGCTCGAGTCGGGTTCTGCGGAGGAGGCCCGCCGCGTCTGGGCCACCCGGATGCCGATCGACCGCAACTACTACTGGCTCGGCTACACCGCGATCCGCGCCCACACGGCGGCCCGGCTGGGCGACCGCGAGGCCGGCGAGCAGGTGCTGGCCGACCTGCTCCCGTTCGCCGGGCGGGTCGCCGGCCTCGACTCGGGCACGCTCTATGCCGGCCCGGTCGACGCCGCCCTGCACGCCCTGACCGGCGACCCCGCATACGCGAAGTCGGCCGCCGCCCTGACCGCCCGCCTCACCCTCACTTAGTGCCGCCTGCTCTGAGTGCCGCCTGCTCTGAGTGCCGCCCGCTCTGAGTGCCGCCCGCTCTGAGTGCCGCCCGCTCTGAGTGCCGCCCGCTCTGAGTGCCGCCCGCTCTGAGTGCCGCCCGCTCTGAGTGCCGGCCGCTCTGAGTGCCGGCCGCTCTGAGTGCCGGCCGCTCTCAGTGCCGGCCACTCTCAGTGCCGGCCACTCTCAGTGCCGACCGCTCGCAGCGCCAGCCGGTCTCGGGCGCTGAGGCATTCATTGCTTTTCGCTCTCAATCTCGTTCGCACTCAGTGCTGATTGCGCTCAGCGGCCGCGCCAAAGACCAGGGCCTCGCGGCGCTTGAACGGGAGCGGCAGCAGCTTGATCATGATGGCGACCGGGAAGCCGCCCTCCTGACGGATCTCGGCCAGCTCGGCCTCGGTGCAGACGGCCAGGACCCGGGGCACCTCGAAGCTCATCGCCGCGCCGCGCTTGCGGATCGACGCCTCGACGCGGTTCCAGTCGTCGTCGGAGACGTACTGCTTGATGAGCGGGACGATCGTGCGCTCCTCGTCGGCGATGTGCTCGTGCAGGGTGTCGCGCAGATCGGCCAGGTCGGCGGCCAGCTCGGCCGAGACGATGTGACCGGCCTTGAGCGCGGCCGCGCCCGAGCGGATGCGGGCCAGCTTGGGGTCGAGCACGGCGTGGTCGTCGGTCAGCTCGGTCAGGTCGACGTGGGCGCCGGCCGCGCGTTCGAGAACTGGCCACAGCACCTCGTCCTCGGCGCTGTGATGGTGGTGGATGCTGTCGCAGAAGTCGCTCAGGTAGCCGGCGATCGCGGCCGCCCGCTTGCGATCGAGCCGGGGGCTGTTGCGGGCCAGGCCGGCCGTGAGCTCGGCGCAGCGGTCGAGGTCGCGCAGCATGGCGCGGTGGGCGAGCAGGAGTCCGGTGGGTTCGTTGTTCATGCCGACACCGTGTCGGGGAGCGCCTTCGGGTGACCTAAGAGCGACTTAACGGTGCAGCCGGCGCAGGGCCAGACCCCGGCTCAGCGAGAAGCAGGCCTCAGCGATGCAGGCGGCGCAGGGCCAGGGCCAGCTGGAGGCGCAGGCGGCCCCGAGGCTCGCGGACGTCCCAGCCGAGCACGGGCAGGGTGTGGGCCAGCCTGTCCTGCAGGGTGGAGTGGTGCAGGCGCAGGACGGTCGCGGCGGCGCGCAGGCTGGCCGTCTCGGCGACCGCGTCGAGCGTGGTCAGCATCCACGGGGCGGTCGCGGCGGCCCGGTCGAGGGCGCGCTCGTCGGGGATCGGCTCGGTGTGAGTGGTCGCGAGCAGGGCCAGGCCGCCGAGTTCGTCGGCGTGGACGATGCGCGGGCCGGGATCCTGGTCGGTGCTCTCGGCCGTGAAGCGGAGCGCGATGCGGGCCGCCGCCCACGAATCCGGGAGGTCGGCGGGCGGGCCGGCCGGGCCGACTCCGGCGCGGCCGGTGATGTCCGGTCCGGCCCCGTGGAGCAGGCGCACGGCGCCGCCTTCGAGCGCTATCGCCCGTACGGAATCGGAAGGGTTGAAGCCCAGACGGGCCGCCGCCTGCAGCCGCACCGGTTCGGGTGCGGCGGCATCGACCACCAGCTCGACCAAGGCCGGATCGGGATGCGCGGCGTGACCTCGCGTGCGGTCGAGCACCGAACGGGCCGCGGCACCGGCCCGTTCGAGCACCATCGCGTCGACCGGACCGGGCGGACCGGGCCGCTCCAGCCACAGGGTGGCGTCGCCCGCGGGCGCGGACATCCAGAGCGGGTCGGGCTCGCCGGTCGCGGCCTCCAGCTCGGCCCGGCCTGCCGCGCCGGGCCCGGACGTGCCGTCGGGCTGGACGCGGATCTGGATGCGGCGGTCACGGTCGGCCAGCCGCGCGGCGCACCCGGAGAGGATCGCCGCCCCGCGCACGATCGTCTGCAGACCGGCCCGGGACTCGGCCAGCCGGTCGAAATAGGCGATCACCCGCAGGGCGGCCCCGGCGTCGGGGTCGAGGGCAGCGAGGCGGACGGCGAGGTCCTTCACCGTCCCATCCTCGCTCTCCTGAGCTCAGGCGCCCAATAGCCTCTTCAGCCAGTGCACGCGGGCGGCACTGGCGTCCTGGGAGACGGCGGCCTGCGGTGCCATCAGGTCGAAGCCGTGGAAGCCGCCCGGCCACACGTGCAGCTCGGCCCGGCCACCGGCCCGCCAGATCGCACTCGCGTAGGCCACGTCCTCGTCCCGGAACGTCTCGGCCGAGCCGACGTCGATGAACGCCGGTGGCAGGCCGGCCAGGTTCGTCTCCCGGGCCGGGGCCGCGTACGGCGACACGTCCGGCCCGCCCCGCGCGTCGCCGAGCAGGGCCGTCCAGCCGGTGTAGTTCGCCGTACGGTCCCAGACGCCCCGCCCGGCCATCTGCACCGCCGAAGCGGTGTCGTTGCGGTCGTCGATCATCGGGCAGAGCAGCATCTGGCCGAACAGGGCCGGGCCGCCCCGGTCGCGGGCGATCAGGGCCGTGCCCGCGGCCAGTCCGCCACCGGCGCTGGCCCCGGCAATAACAATCCGCTCGGGGTCGATGCCCAGCTCGGCGGCGTTGGCGGCGGTCCAGACCAGGCCGGCGTAGCAGTCCTCGACCGGAGCCGGGTGCGGGTGCTCGGGGGCGAGCCGGTACTCGACCGACACGATCACCGACGGCACCTCGACCGCCCAGTCCTGCAGCACGCCGAGACCGGTGCGGTTGTTGCCGATGATCATGCCACCGCCGTGCGTGTGATAGATCGCGGGCAGCGGCGTCGACGCGCCGGCCGGGGTCAGGATCAGCAGCTCGACGTCGGGGTCGCCGGCCGGTCCGGGTACGTTGCGGCGGGTCACGGTGAACGCGCCGTCGCGGGCCAGGTCCTCGTCGGAGAGGTCGGCGATGGCGTTGCCCTCGCGCATGGCCGGGATCATCTCGGCGGTCAGCGCCGAGGGCAGCTGCTCGCCGATGACCTCGAGGGCGGCGGCCAGCTCGGGGTCGAACGGTGGAGGCGGGCCGACTGGCTGGGTGGTCTCGATCGTCACGGGAACTCCCTTGTTACGGCAACGTTTCGGCGGTGTGACCTCATTCTGTGACGCAGGTCGCTCCCCCGACGAGCGCCGGACGGCGGAAGTTACCCGCCAACTGGCGGGCGCTGTTTGATCGTCACCCCGCGCGCCTCCAGCCGGGTCAGGACGCCGGGGTCGTCGAGGCGGGCCAGCCGGACATCCAGTTCCCGCAGAGCGGGCAGCTGCTCCAGCGCTCCGGCCGCGGTGCAGGCGCCGGTGAGAAGCAGCTCGGCCAGCACCGGGTGACCGGCGAGCGGGGTCAGGTCCAGGGGCTCGGGGTGGTAGCCGTGCCCGTCGAGATCGAGCGACCGCAGACTCGTCAGCCGGTCGATGCCCTCCAGCGACGTCACGTTGTAGTCGTCCGACTCGCCGCCGGTGTCGACGTCGAGGGTCTGCTCGACCAGCATGTAGATCTCGTTGCCGCCGTCGAAGCCGAGGCGCTCGACCGTGCCGGCGGCCGGGAGCGGGAGCGCGTGCAGCAGGTCGAGCGACGCCGCCAGGCGCGGGCCGGGGCCGGGATAGCCGTCGTCGGGGCCGTCCGGGCCGGTCGACTCGACGATCGCCGTGAGCTCGGCGGCGCCGACCGCCCCCGCGTCGAGAAGGGCGCCCAGGACGCCGAGGTGCAGGCCGCGATCCGCGAAGACGATGGTCACAGTCGTGAATTATGACCTCTGGGCGATCGAGGCGGCAGCCGCATGCAACGCCTCGCGCACGGCGACGACGCCGGGGCTGCCGGCGGCGGAGACGCGGGTGGCGGTGAAGACGGTTCGCTGCAGGCGCTCCTCGGCGACCGGGTAGGCGGCGATCTGCGGCAGCGTCGCGGTCAGGAAAGCGGGAAGCAGGGCCACGGCCCGGCCGGAGGCGACCAGCGCACCGAGGACGACCCCGTCGTCGCTGCGGTGCCGGACCAGGGGCTCGTAGCCGGCCAGGCGGTTGCAGACGTTGCGGAGCACCGCGTCCAGCCCGGTGCCGCCGCGATGGCCGGTGGCCCACTCCAGATCGGCGCAGTCGGCGAGCGACCGGTAGGGCAACCCCGGCCGTACGGCCAGCAGCACGTCCTCGCGGATCAGGTCACGACGGTCGATGCCGGGTTGCCGGGCGACCGGGACCGGGTCGTATTCGATGCCCACGACCAGATCGACGGTGCGGGCGCGGAGCTCGTCGAGGGCGGGTGCGGTCTCGCGCTGATAGACCTCGACCCGCAGATCGGGGGCCGTGGTGGCCAGTCGCTCCAGCGTCGCCGGGAGCAGGGCCAGCGCCGGGGTCTGCACGATCGTCAGGCGCAGCCGGCCGCCCGGAGCGTCGCCGGCGCTCGCCAGTTCGGCCCGCATGGCCTCGTCGGCGGCCAGCGCCTCGGCGGCGTAGCCGGCCAGCCGCAGACCGGCCGGGGTCAGCTCGACGCTGCGCCCGACCCGGCGCAGCAGCCGGACCCCGGCCTCGGTCTCGAGCTGCGCCAGTTGCACCGAGACGCTGGACGGGCTGAACGAGAGGGCCTCGGCGACCGCCGCGACGGTGCCGAGCCGGGACAGGGCGTCGAGAAGGCGTAACCGTCGGAGCTCCACCGTTCGGATTCTCCCACGAATTGAGCCCTGAAATCGGAACTGGATCCGAATGGTCTGGTCGGACAGCCTGGAAAGCATGGTTCTGATCTCGATACTTCTGGCCCCGGTGGTGATGGCCGGGGCCGCCCTCGCCGAACGTCGTCTCGGACCGTCCGCAGCCGGCTGGGTCGGCGCTCTGCCCGTGGCCATGGCGGTGGCCGTGCTCGTCGTCGCGACCGACTCCGGACCGGACGCGGCCGCGGCCATGGCGCTCAGCGCCGCCGTTCACGTTCCCGCGCAGGTGGCTCTGGGTGTGGTCTTCGCGCACGTGCTCCACCGCCACGGCCTGCTCCGCGGCGCGGCCGGGGGCGCGCTGGCCTACGTCGCCGTGGCTCTTCTGGTCGAGCGCCTCCCGGCCGCGGTGGCCGTGCTCGCCGCGGTCATCGTGCTGTGGGCGGCACCGCGGGTGATGCCGACTGCCTTATTGCGTACGCCGTCGGCCCGCTCCCGGTCGAGCATCGTGCTGACCTGCGCCGGGGCGGCCCTGATCGTCGCCGCGGCGGTGCTGTGCAGCCGGTGGGCCGGTCCGGCTCCGGCCGGTGCGGTGGCGGCGTTCCCGACGATGTGCACGATGCTGACGGTGGTGGCGGTCACCTGCGACGGACGGGCGGCCGGGGTGCACACCCTGATCGGGCTGGTGCGCAGCCTGCCCTGCTATCTCGCTTTCGGGCTCACCTTCGGGCTCACCGCGCCGCTGGCCGGGCCCGCCGCCGTCGCGTACGGGCTGATGGCCTGTCTCGCCGTGGCCGCCGTGCTCCCGTCACCTCTGCGCCGGGACGGCCGCCCGGTGCAGCAGCCGGGCCGTGTAGAGCAGCAGCAGCGCCAGGACGACCTCGATGCCCAGTCCGGTGCCGACGCCGAGCGCCTCCCCCAGCGAGAAGTTGCCGAAGTGCGTGACGTGGAAGACAAAATGCGTACCGGCGTAGATCAGGTAGCCGGTCAATGAGGCCAGCGCGACCTTCTCGTCGTTCAGAACGGCGGCGATCAGGAGCGTCGCCGCCAGCGCCAGGCCGAGCCCGCCGACGTCGGTGACCAGATGTTCGTTGTACGGCGGGTCGAGCCGGACGGTCGGGAAATCGTCGTAGAACGAGCGGGGCCGGAAGTACTGCCAGGCCGAGACGAACGTCTGCAGGGCGGCCAGCGTGTACAGGCCGGCCCGCAGCCATCGGCGGGCGGATTCGAGGGTCATGCCACATGGACGCGTAACCACCCGGATCTGTGACAGGGCCGCCCGTACGCTTGCCGTGCTCGACGCCGCCCGACACCGGAGGATAGATGCCGCACGACCACGAGCCCATGACGCCGCGCATGCGACGTCTCGTGCTGTCGGTGCTGATTCCCGCCGTGGTGCTGACCGCCCTCGGGATGCTGCTGCTCTGGCCGCACGGCACCGACCGTCCCGGCGACGGCGGCGGCGCGATCGAGGTGACCGGGCAGGTCGTGGCGGTGACCCCGGCCGCCTGCCCCGAGGTCGAGCTGCCGCAGGGCGAGACCTCCGCCGCGCCCACCGAGTGCGGCACGGTCAGCGTCCGCCTCACCGAGGGCGACCGGTCCGGCGACACGGTGGAGACCGACATCCCGGCCGGTCCCGGCGCGATCACGGTCGAGCCCGGCGACGACATCGTGCTGCTGCACCTGGAAGAGAGCTTCAGCGGTCGCGAATACACGATCGGCGACCACCAGCGTGGCTTCGAACTGTGGGTGCTCGGCGCGGCGGTGGCGCTGGCCGTGATCGCCTTCGGCCGGTGGCGCGGCCTGCGGGCACTGGCCGGGCTGGCGGTCACGTTCGCCGTCCTGCTGATCTTCGTCGTCCCCGCGATCCTCGACGGCCGGCAACCCCTGCTGGTCGCGGTCGTCGGGGCCGCCGCGATCATGCTGACGGTGCTCTACCTGACCCACGGCTTCACCCTGCCGACCACGGTCGCGGTGGCCGGGACGCTGATCGCCCTGACCATCACCGCGGTGCTGTCGGCCCTGTTCACCGGCTACATCCACCTGAACGGGGTGGCCGACGAGGCGACCAGCTTCCTGAGCATCAGCCAGGGCGACGTCAACATGCGGGGCCTGCTGCTGGCCGGCATCGTGATCGGCGCACTCGGCGTCCTCGACGACGTCACCGTGACCCAGGCCGAGACCGTCCGCGAGCTGGCCGTGGCCAATCCCCGCTACGGTTTCCGCGAGCTCTACCGCGCCGCCACCCGCGTCGGCCGGGCGCACATCGCCTCGGTCGTCAACACCATCGTTCTCGCGTACGCCGGTGCCTCGCTCCCGCTGATGCTGCTGTTCGCGGTCGGCGACACCCCGGTCTCCCGCCTGCTGACCGGCCAGCCGATCGCCGAGGAACTGGTCCGCGCCGGCGTCGGAACCCTGGGCCTGATCGCCGCCGTCCCCATCACGACGGCCCTGGCCGCCTGGCTCTCCGTCCGAGCCGCCACCCCGCCGGCCGAACGATCAGCCCCACCGGATGAGTCGCCGTGGATGGCGTTCATCGACGACGAACCGGCCAAGGAGCGCTGACGCCCCGCTATGCCGCGCCTCGCTCGAGCGCCTCGGCGTAGTCCATCGCTGCCCGGTGCTGCTCGTCGTCCAGCCGGCGGGCCGCCCACGCGAGTTCGACCAGATCCGACGGCCACTCGTGTTTCAGGCTCCACGGAACCTCCGCGACCTCGAGGCCGAGCAGCGCGGCCAGGTCACCGATGGGGATGCCAACAGTGCGGGCAACGGCGTTCACGAACTCAGCGCGCGGCTCCGGCCGCCTCCTGAAGTCGATGGCGTACGTCGAGGTCGACACATAAGGGCCACCACCGAGCGCCCTCAGAAGCCTCGCATCGAGGAGAAGGTTGCGGTTGGTCAGCAGCCGCCGCAGGATCACGCCGGGCGTTGCTTCGTTCCAGTCGGACAGGAACGGTTGAGTACGCACCGTTTCCCGGCGCGGCA
The DNA here is from genome assembly GCF_018829635.1 of Paractinoplanes bogorensis. GTDB lineage: Bacteria > Actinomycetota > Actinomycetes > Mycobacteriales > Micromonosporaceae > Actinoplanes > Actinoplanes bogorensis. The sequence continues at coordinate 664,595 of NZ_JAHKKG010000006.1, read as the reverse complement.
ATCCGTCGACGAAGTGGCGCAGCCGCTCACGACGCTGCGCGTCCAGGCCGTAAGCGTCCCAGATCACGAGAGTGCCGACGTGCCAGGGACCGTGGAGCTCCGCCGGAGCCAGATCATCGGGGACGGCGCGGGCCGCGAACAGGAACAGGTCAGAGGTGTGCAGACCCAGTGCCGGCGCGAGGTGGCGCAGCAGCGGCTCGTCCGGGTCGGCTCCGCCAAGGACGGCGTCGAGCCGCTCCGCGGGAATCCCCGCACTCTGTGCGAGGTCGGCCGCGGACGTCGCTCGATGCTCGAGCAGACGTGCAAGGCGTGTGCCGAACACCGGCATGCTTGTCATCCGGCCAAAATACTGCCGCCCGCAAACGGCGAGCTCCCCTCTCAGCCCGCCTCGTCGATCAGTTGCCGGGCCAGCCCGCGGTTGGATCGCCACGGCTGCGCCTCGGCCGCCAACGACTCCAGCAGCGGCAGTCCGGCCCGGATGCGGGCGCGGACGTCGTCCTCGACGTCGACCCTGATGCCGTCGCGCTCGTAGACGGCCCAGGGCGGCACTGCCTCGTAGCTCAGCAACGACGACAAGCTGCTCAGCGCCTGCGCACGCGCCTCGGCCCGCCATCGGACCGCGACGGCCAGCAGGACATCCACCGCGGGCCCGGCCGCCGGCGACAACGAGCCGGAATGGCCATGCGCGACGGCGTCCTCCAACATCGCCACGGCCCAGGCGACATTCCACTCCTCCCTGCCCGAGGTAATGCCTGCCAACGCGGTACGCACCGCCGCCGGGCTGTGCCAGGGTGGCGAAGCGAACGACGACCAGTCGACGCCGTTGACTGCCGCATCGAGATCCACGCCCGCGACCCTAACCACAACGCAACGCTGACGAGCGCCCACCGCGTACGGAATCAGGAAGCCCCGAAATTGTGGTGCCGCAGCTGGACCTCCTCGAAGTCCAACGTGGTCTGGATCCGCTGCAGCACCTCGTCGTCGATGACGCCCTCGTCCCGCAGCCGCACCAGGGTGTCGTGCTTGTGGGCGATAGCCGCCAGCCGCAGCCGCCGGTCCTGGTCCTCGGAGTCGCGCGCGCTGTCGTCGGAGTCGCGCAGGATGCTCAGCCGCCGGTCGAACTCCGCGCCCAGGGCGTCGGCGATCTCGCGACCGACGCCCGCCCGGTCGGCCAGCTCGGGCAGCGAGTCGCGCGCCGACGAGCCCACCGTGATCTCGGCCTTCCGGCGTTCCCGCTCGGCCGAGCCGTCGTCGGCGACCCGGGCCCAGCGCACGATCCGGGGCAGCAGCGGCGCCTGCACGACCAGCGTCACCGCGATGACGCCGGCGGTCACGAAGACGATCAGGTCGCGGTCGGGGAACGACGACGGCACGGCCAACGCGGCGGCCAGCGAGACCGCGCCCCGGAATCCGGCCGACGCCATCACCACACGGGGACGGGCTCCCACTCGCAGCTCGCGTTGCCGGGGCCTGCGGTCGAGGACGCGGATCACGTACGGGCTGGTGAACAACCACGCGAACCGCACCCCGATGACCACCGCCGAGACGACCATCACGGCGGTCAGGGCCTTCGCGACGCCGACGGTGCTCAATTCCCGTACGGCCGACTGCACCTCGAGACCGACCAGCACGAACAGCGCGGCGTTGGCCAGGGCGGTCAGGAAGGCCATCACGGTCTGCACGTACTGGCGGGAATCGGCCGTGAACAGTCGCGGCGCGGCCCGGCTGACCAGCAGCCCGCTCGCCACCACGGCCAGCACGCCGGAGGCCTCGACCTCTTCGGCCAGCAGGTAGGCGGCCAGCGGCGTGAGCAGGGCGATGATGTTGTGCTGGAACGGGTCGTCCAGGCGCCGGCGCACCTGGATGCTCAGCCCGGCCAGGATCACGCCGATCGCGATGCCGCCCAGGTAGGCCAGCGCGAACCGGCCGGAGACGGTGGCGAACCCGACGTGTTCCTCGCCCAGCGTGACACCGACCGCGAGCGCGTAGATGACCAGCGCGGTGCCGTCGTTGACCAGGCTCTCGGCCCGCAGCGTGGTGGCCAGGCGCCGGGGCAGCGACCGGCCCAGCACCCCGACGGCGGTGGCGTCGGTCGGCGCGACCGCGGCGCCGAGCACCCAGGCCGGACCCCAGGGCAGACCGAGCAGGTGGGCGGCGACGGCGACCACCGCGGCTGTCGCGGCGACCAGCACGGTGCTCAGCAGGACGATCGCGCGCAGGTTGGTGCGGATCTCGCGCAACGACGACGTGAAGCTCTCCCAGTAGAGCAGCACGGGCAGGAAGACCAGCAGGACGGCCTCGGGCGGCAGGTGGGCCGAGCGCAGCGCCGGGACGAACCCGAGCAGCACACCGGCGAGGAGCAGCAGCGCGGGCGGGGCGATCCGGAACTGCCGAGCCACGCTCGTGCAGACCAGGACCGCGACCCCGACCGCGACCGCGAGCAGCAGACTGAGCACGGCCGGGACGCTACTACCCGACCACCTTGGTGGGGTTGAAGAGATTCAGCGGGTCGAGTGTCTGCTTCACCGCGAGCTGCATGGCGAGCACCGCGGGCGACAGTTCCTGCCGCATGCCCGCCCGCTTGAGCAGGCCCACGCCGTGTTCGCCGGTGACCGTGCCGCCGACCGCGATGGCCGCGCTCAGCATCTCGTCGAACGCCGCCTGGGCCGCACGCTTCGCGTCCTCGTCGCCGGCCGGGGCCAGGATCAGCGGGTGCAGGTTGCCGTCGCCGGCGTGCGCGATGGTGGCGATCGTGGTGCCGTGCCGTGTCGCGATCTCTTCGATCGCGGCCAGCATGTGCGGCACCTGCGAGCGGGGGACGCAGACGTCTTCGGTGAGCACCGGGCCGAGCCGTTCCAGGGCCGGGTAGGCGAGCCGGCGGGCGGCGAACAGCGCCTCGGCCTCGACCTCGTCGGTCGACTGTTCGGCCCACATCGCGCCGGCCGCCCGGAACACCTCGGCGACCGCGGTGGCCTCGTCGTCGCCGGCCCGGCCGGGTGAGTCGAGCTGGGCCAGCAGCAGGGCGGCGGCGTCGGCCTCGAGGCCCAGGTGTTTCCAGTCTTCGACGGCCCGCAGGCACGTGCGGTCGAGCAGTTCGAGGGCGGCGGGCAGCAGTCCGGCCCGGGTGATCGCGGCTACTGCTTCACCGGCGGCCACCACGCTGCCGAACGCGCCGACCACGGTTCGGGGCGCTTCCCGGCGCGCGGGACGAAGTCGTACGGTGACCTCGGTTATCACCCCGAACGTGCCCTCGGATCCGGTGAAGAGCCCGGCCAGGTCATAACCGCTGACCCCTTTCGTCGTACGCCGTCCGAGCCGCACGACGGTGCCGTAGTCGCCGGCCGGCCCGCCCACGACCGCCTCCAGCCCGAGCACGTAGTCGCGGGTCACCCCGTACTTGAGGCAGCACAGACCGCCGGCGTTGGTCGACACGTTGCCGCCGATCGTCGACCAGGGCGCGCTGGCCGGGTCGGGCGGATACCAGAGCCCGTGCTCGGCGACCGCCTTCTTGAGGTCGTCGTTGATCACGCCGGGCTGCACGGTGGCGGTCATATTGTCGGCGTCGATCTCGACGATCGCGTTCATCCTGGACAGGTCGATGATCATCGCGCCGTCGACCGCGTTGGCCCCGCCGGACAGCCCGGTGCCGGCCCCGCGGGTCACGATCGGGATGTTGCGCTTGGCGCAGGCCGCGACGACCCGCCGGACGTCGTCGGTGCTCCGCGGGCGTACGGCGGCAAAGGCTTTCCCGTACGGGGCCCACTCGGCATCGTCATGACTGAGGCTCTCGAGGACGTCGGCGTCGTCGATAAGATCGAGGCCTTCGAGCTCACGGATCATTTCAGGAACTCCAGGATCGCCGCGTTGGTCAGCTCGGGCTGGTCGAGGTTGGCCGCGTGCCCGCAGTCGTCGAGCGTGACCACGGAGGCCAGCCGGTTGGTGGCCGCCGCGGCCTCGGCGTGCTCGCACGGCCAGAGCTGGCTCTGCCGCCCGGCGATGAACAGGCTGGGCACGCTCATCCGGGCGATCACGTCGCGCCAGTCGGCCTCGGTGTGGTTCTGCAGCAGGGCACGGCGTTCCGGCGTACGCCCGTCGGCGAACTCGGGCGCGCGACCCAGCGCCTCGACCACCCGGTTGATCCCCTCGAGCCGCTGCCCGCGCAGACCGCGCCCGGTGTCGGGGATGCCGTGGTCGAAGAAGGTGCCCACGTTGTCACGGTTGAGCCCGTAGAACCCGTGGCCCCACGATTCGTCGTTGACCAGCTTGGGCGTCTGGTCGATGGTGACCACGGCCCGCACCCGCTCGGCGCCGAACAGGTCGTAGTAGGCCCAGATCGTGCTCGCCCCCATCGACCCGCCGACGAGCACGGCGTCGTCGAGCGCGAGCTCCACGAGCAGTTCCCGCAGATCCTTGCCGTGGCGCGAGAGTCTTTGCCCGTACGCGGGTGACTCCGACCCGCCGTGCGAGCGCCGATCGAACCCGACGACCCGATAGCCGGCGCCGGCCAGGGCCGCGCGTTGCAGTTCCCAGCTCTCCAGCGGGGCGCAGAACCCGGCGATCAGCACCACCGGCGTACCCGTGCCCTCGTCGGCGTAGTTCAGGCGTACTCCGTCACTGGTTCTGAAGGTCGCCATGCCCCTGACCCTACCTTTTGACGGTCGCGATGTCTTACCGTACGGTAATGCATTACCAAGCGGTAAGACGTTGAGGAGGCCACCGTGCCCGAGGTGACGCGAACGATCGACATCCCCGCCCCGCCCAGCGTCGTCTGGCGCTGGCTGTCGACGCAGGAGGGCCTGCGCCGCTGGATGTCCCCCGACATCGAGATCGACGCCCAGGTGGGCGGAGCCTGGCGCATGCCCGGGATCAGCGGCGTGGTCCTCGAGATGGTCCCCGAGGGCCGGCTCGTGCTGTCGTGGCTCGAGGAGGACGCGGGCTGGGTCCACCCCGGCCGCCTGGTCATCACCCTCGACCCGGCCGCCACCGGCACCCGGGTCGCGCTGGTCCACGACGGTTTCGCCGGCATCGGCAAGCCCGGCTGGGAGGCGACCAGGGAGGCGTACGAGCGGGGCGCCGACCAGCACCAGATCCTCGCCCGCCTCGCCGACGCCGTGGCCGCGGCCGGTGTCTGAGCAGGACGACCTGTTCCGGGCCCTGGCCGACCCGACCCGCCGTCGCATCCTCGACCTGCTGGCCGAACTGGGCCCACAGACCGTCGGCGACCTGGCCGGCCACTTCCCGGAGCTGGTCGCCTCGGGCATCTCCAAACACCTGATGGCGTTGCGGGCGGCCGACCTGGTGACGGCCACGCGCGAGGGCCGCCACCAGCGCTACGCCCTGAACGCGGACGCGATGTCCAGGGCGTTGGCCCCGTGGCTGGCCAAGTACGAGTCCTACTGGTCGTCGGCCCTGTCCCGGCTGCGCGACCTGGCCTGAGCCGCTTCGCCCGCCCGGATCGTCCGGAGGGCCTGCTCCAGACGGTCGAGGTCGTCGGCCGTGTGGCCGGCCGTGGCACACAGTCGCAGCCGTGACTGGCCTTCCGGCACGGCCGGGGCGGGTACGGCGGAGGTGTAGATGCCGAAGTCCAGCAGCCGACGGGCCCACGCGTACGTACGCAAGGTGTCCCCCAGAATCACCGGCACGATCGGAGTCGCCGTGGGGCCGTGGTCGAGCCCGGCGCCGGCGACGATCGCGCGGAGCCGCGCCGTGTTCACGTCCATCCGCTCGCGGTGTTCGGGCTCCTCGACGACAACCCGGATGGCCTCCCGGATGGCGGCGGTGTTGGCCGGGGTCAGCGCCGACGAGAACATGTACGGCGCGGTGCCGTGCTGGAGATACATGATCAGACCGCGGGATCCGGCGACGAAGCCGCCGCCGGACGGGAACGCCTTGCCCAGCGAGCCGGTCATGATGTCGACCTCGGCCGGCATGACCCCCGCGTGCGAGGCCGTACCCCGGCCGTCCTTGCCGATCACGCCGATCGCGTGCGACTCGTCGAGCAGCAGGAAGGCGCCGTAACGGTGCTTGAGCCGCACCAGGTCCTCGAGCGGAGCGAGGTCGCCGTCCATCGAATAGACGCCGTCGACCGCGACGAGCACCCGACCGGCGCCCCCGGTGTGCTCGGCCAGCAAGCTGTCGAGATGGGTCATGTCGTTGTGCCGGAACTTCACCACCCGGCAGCCGGCCAGACGACACCCGTCGAAGACGCTGCGGTGCGCCTTCTCGTCCAGGATCGCGACGTCCCGGCGACCGACGACACCCGAGATGGCGGCGACGTTGGCGTCGTACCCGTTCGCAAACAGCGCGCTCGCCTGGGTGCCGAGGTAGGCGGCCAGATCGCGTTCGGTGTCCAGGTGCAGCTGAATGGTGCCGGTCAGCAGGCGCACACCGCCGGTCGAGGTGCCCCACCGCTCCACCGCCTCGGCCGCGGCCGCGGTGATCCGCGGGTGACCGTTGAGCCCGAGATAGCCGTACGTCGAGAAGACCGTCAGCTCCTGCCCGGCGAACCCGCTCGTGGCCGCGGCCCGGGTGTCGAGCGGCAGGCCGAACGTGTACGCGTTCGCGTCGCGGCTGGCGTCGATGCGATCGAACCACGTCCGCGCGGCCATGATGTCGAGCAGACCGCCGTCTGTGACGTCGTCGGCGTAGCGGTGACCGGCCGGGAAGCCGGTGAACGGGTTCGCGGCGTAGCCACGGATGGCGTCGCGGTTGACCATTGCGGCAAACACTCCGTTGGTTCAGGTATCAACGTGCCAGGCGGCACCGAACCATCCAACGAGAGATGACGAACACCGGATAACGGGCTTTTTCGTCCGGACTCGCCCGCACTCGGCTCGACCGGACAGACGGTTCGTCGGCCGTCGTATGTCGTCAGGGCCGGCTCAGCGAACCGTTCGTCGGGTGTCCGCGGTCGAAGAGAGCGGCCAGCGCCGCGTCCGAGGCGGCCAGAGCGGCCCGGTCGTACGTGCTGCCCGCGGCCACCAACTCGGCTGCTCCGGTGCGCTCGAGCAGCTCGGCCAGGCGGCTCTCGACCCGAGCTCGCGGGCCGGTGATGGCCGCGGCCACGGTCTGCTCGAGATACTGCTGCTGCCGAGAAGTCTTGGTGGCGGCCCGCACCACGGCTACCGGCTCGAGGGGCGGGAACTCCCCCTCCGTACGGCTGCGGGCCATCGCCCACGCCTCGGGGAGGATGAGGTCGGGGTCGTCGGTGATCAGCACGTCGAGGCTGACCGCCACCCACGGTTCGGGCTGTTGCGGCGACGGCCGGAAGGCACGCCGGTATTCGGCCAGCGCCCCGCCGTCGGACCACAGCAGCGGGCCGCCGACGATCACCGGTAGACCGAGCGCGGCCGCGACCTGCAGCCCGGCGCCGGTGGCCAGCACGTACAGGGGAATCGGACCGTCGGGTCGCGGGTGCAGGCTGACCTCGGACCGGCCGGTGAGGTAGCCGCGCAACTCGGTCACGTCGGCGGCGAAGTCGTGGTCGGTCTGGCGCAGCGCCCGGCGTACGGGCGGGGTGAACCCGGGCGACCGGCCCAGCCCCAGGTCGACCCGGCCGGGCGCGAAGGCGGCCAGGGTGGCGAACTGCTCGGCCACCACGAGCGGCTGGTGGTGGGGCAGCATCACGCCGGCCGACCCGATCCGGATGGTCGTGGTGGCGCCGGCTATCGCGGTCAGCAGCACCGCGGGCGCCGATCCCGCGATGCCGGGAACGCTGTGGTGCTCGGCCACCCACACACGGTCGTAACCGAGCCACTCGGCCCGGACCGCGCGCGCCACCGTCTCGTGAAGCGCGATCGGAGAGGCCTCGCCGGCCCGGGTGCGCGAGCGGTCCAGCAGCGAGAGCCGCGAGTTGATCACGCCTGGGTTCAGCGCTGAACACGACGAGGTTGTTCCGCGGGGTGATTCAGGCCTCGACGACCGGACGTGTCGAGGGGCGCGGCCGAGGCTCACCAGATGCGGGTGCGGGACTCCCCCGAGGCCAGCGTGGCCAGCGGCCCAGCGGCGAAACGGCCGTCGGCGGCCTTGACGGTTCCGACCAGGTCGACGTCCATCACGGCGGGTGTGCCGTCGCGCTCCTCGAACTCGGCGTCGGCGAAGCGGACCCGCTCGAGGTCGCGGCCCGACACCGGTGCCGAGCGGGCACCGTCGAACTCGCCCGGCAGCGTGGCCACCAGGTACACGCCGTCGCCGTCCTCCAGGACAGCGGCCGTGCCGGACGGGAGGACCAGCGGGTTGGTCTCGCCGTCGAAGGGGCGGGCGCCCGCCGCATAGACGTTGCCGCCCGTGTAGACCGCCTGCACCACGTCGAGGTAGCGCTGGTGGTCGCCCGGCGGCTGCGACTGGATCCGCTCGATGTAGTCCGCGAACGAGGCCGGGTAGCCGTCGTACGCCGAGGTGCCGGTCAACGCCGGCTCCTTGCCCTCGGCCCCCACCCCGTACGCGAGGGAAGCGTCTCCCCCCACGAAGAGATTGCCGAACCAGCGGTCGTCCCCGGCCCGGATGTACGCGTAGCCGGCCACCTGCGTGCTGTGCGGCCGGTGGTAGGGCGTGGCCCGATCCATGACCGCCTCGACGCGCACCGTGCCCAGGATCAGGTTGCTGATGAACGCGCCGCCCTGGCTGAACAGCTCGATCGACGCCGGGGAGGCGAAGACGTTGTGCTCGACGATGTACGGGCCGTGGCTGACCTCGATGAAGATGTCGCGGCTGTTGTTGTGGAACACGTTGCGCGAGATGCGCGTGCCCTGCGTCTGCCAGTCGAGCCAGGTGCCGAGCGAGCAGTCGTGGATGCGGTTGTGCCGGATCTCCACGTCGATCGCGGCGTGCAGTTTGATGCCGCCGATCTCGTAGCCGTAGTACTCGCGCTTGAGGGCGATGTTGTAGATGTGGTTGTCCTCGATGGTCGAGAACACGCATCCGAGATGGCCGACGATGCCGTTCTGCCCGCAGTCGTAAATGGTGTTGCGGCGAATCACGTGGGAGCCGATGTGCTCCTTGTCCCACCCGATCTGCTGCGCGGAGAAGACCGACTCGAGCTGGTATTGATAACCGGGCTTGTCGCCGCGCTCGGTGGCGTAGTTGTGGCCGGTCGACGCTTCCTTACCGATCGAAACGGCCGAGGTCTTGGCGTCGTGGATGACGTTGTCCTCGATGATCCAGCCCTTCGACCAGTTCGGCCCGATGAGCCCGGGCTGGTCGGCGGTCGGCGGGGTCCACGGCGTGGCCGCCTGGGCCAGCTCGAAGCCACGCACGGTGATGTAGTCGAGATGCGGAACAACCGGGAAGAACACCGATCGCCGTACGTTGATCTCGACCAGCTCGGTGTTCGGATCCGCACCCTGGAAATTGGCCCGGATCGTCGTCGACTCCTCGCCGACGGACGCGTGCCACACCAGCGTGGTCTGGTCGGCATTCAGAATGGGCGACGTCGTCGCCGTCCAGTTGTCGACGATTTCCGTGCGGGCGACGGGTGCGGCGACAGCGTCGGCCGAGTCGACCTCGTAGAAGCTCAGCCCGTTGAGATAGACGTCCCCGAGGTGCTTGTGCGCGGCGCCCTCCGGATAGACGATCCAATCACCGGAAACCTCTTCCCCGTACGGGTTGAAGTCGCCGAACAAAGCATTCGGAACGTCGGCGCGCCACACCGTCCCGGATTCCTGAACCCAGCCGGTGACCCGCTCGGAGCCCTTGATGACCACGTGCTCGCCCTCGGCGGCGCGGTAGGTGATGCGGCGGGCGTCGCTGAGCCCGCCGCGGCGGGGCTTGACCCATTCGCGGTACTCGCCGGCGTGCACGGTCACGGTGTCGCCGGCCTGGGCCAGGGCGGCCGCGCGGTTGATCGTCCGGAACGGCTCGTCCGCGGTGCCGGAGGCCGAATCCGAACCGGTTGTCGCCACGTGGAATTCAGAAGTCATCTGGTCACGCACCTTCGTCGCTGGAGCCCGCGTAACGGTAAGATTTCGAAAAGATCATGTCAAGGCGTCGAAAACTTTCGAACCGGGTCACGGTCGAGCCTTTCGAGCATGACGGCGATCAGGCCGCGGCGGTCGATTTCCGGATGATCAGTTCAGTCGCCAGCTCGATCCGCGGCGAGGCCAGCGTCTCCCCCGCGATCAGCCGCAGCAGCCGGCGCATGGCGACCCGGCCCATCTCGGCGAACGGCTGGCGGACGGTGGTCAGCGGCGGTGCCGACCACCGGGCCGCGTTGATGTCGTCGAAGCCGACCACGCTCACGTCCTCGGGCACGCGCAGGCCCAGCGTGCGCGCCGCCTCGATCACGCCCAGCGCCTGGCCGTCGCTCGAGGCGAACAGGGCGGTCGGCCGCTCCTTCCGGCCGAGCAGCTCGAGCCCGGCCGAGAAGCCGGTCTCGAACGAGAACGGTCCGGCCGTCATCAGCCCGGGATCGCCGGTCAGGCCGTGTTGCGACAGGGCGGCGTGATAGCCGTGCAGCCGGGCGATGGCCACCATCGCGCCCGGCGGGCCCTCGACGAATCCGATCCGCCGGTGACCGAGCTCGAGCAGGTGCGTGGTGGCCGCCATGCCGCCGTTGAAGTTGGTGGCGCCGACGCTGGGCACGTCGGGGCCGGGCAGGTTGATCGGGTCGATCGTGACCACGGGGATGTTCTGCTCGGCGAACTGCCGCCACTGCTGGCTGTTGATCTCGGACGTGACCAGGATCAGGCCCTCGCGGTGGGCCGCCGTCATGCGCCGGGCCCAGGCCGCGCCCAGCGGATCTTCGGGGACGGTGCCGACCACCACGTCGACGCCCTCGGCCGTGGCCGCCTCGAGCGCGCCGTGCAGGATGTCGAGATTGTTGGGGGTCTTCATCGCATCGAAGACCATTTCCACCGTACGGGAACCAGGTTGTGCCCCGCCGAGGCCACGCGCGACGTAGCCGTGGCGCAGCAGCAGGGTCTCGATCCGGGCCCGGGTCTCGGGTGACACGTCGCTCCGCCCGTTCACCACCTTGGACACGGTCGGCACGGACACGCCGGCCTCCCGTGCGACGACGGCCAGCGTCGCGCGCTGCGGATCACGGGTCACGCCGCCCATTATCGCAACGCTTTCGCACCCGTGCGGTTCCTGCCGCGCGGCCGGGGCGGAACCGATCAAGCGGTCGTAGCCCCCTCTCACCGGAAGCGACGTCACGTGACCTCTGGATTGAAGCGACTCCTGACCGACCGGCGTGTCGGCACGAAAATCATGGCCTCGGTCGGCGTGGTCGCCGTCTTCGGGGTGGGCAACGGCCTGTACGCGCTGAGCAGCCTGAGCACGACCAACGACCAGGTCAAGGCCGGGTACGTGCACAACCAGGCGCTCAACAGCATCGGCAACCTGCGCGCGGCGGTCAACCGCACCTGGCTGGCCATGGACGACTACCTGCTCGCCACCGACGCGACCGAGCGCCGCACCGCCGGCGCCGCCGTGGCCAAGGCCGAGAGTGAGGTCACCCGGTACTCGAAGGAGTTCCAGGCGTTCCCGGTCGACTCCACCGCCATGACCGCGGCCGCCCACTTCGACAAGAACTGGGCCGACTACACCGCGCTGCTCGAGAACCAGATCATGCCGCTGTCCGAGCAGAACGCGAAGGCCCAGGTCGAGGAGCTGCGCGACAACCAGCTGGCCACCGAGATGAAGGACGTCCGGACCGATCTGACCTCGCTGTCCGACCTCACCGTCCAGGCCAGCGCCCAGCAGGCCACCGACGCGCAGTCCCGGTACGAGACCACCCGCGTCCTGGTCATCGGCCTGCTGGCCGGCGGCCTGGCGATCGGTCTCGGCCTGGCCTACGTGATCAGCCGGATGATCGTGAAGCCGCTCGGCCGCAACGTCGAGGCCCTCGAGCGCATCGCCCACGGCGACCTCACCGCCCGGGTCGCGGTGGAGAGCAACGACGAGGTCGGCCACATGTCGGCCACGCTCAACGAGACCGCCGAGGCGATGGGCGCGATGGTGCGGCGCATCCAGGACAGCTCGACCATGCTGGCCTCGGCCTCGGAGGAACTGTCGGCGGTGTCGTCCGAGCTGTCGGCGTCGGCCGAGGAGACGTCGGCCCAGGTGTCCACGGTGTCCGACGCGGCGTCGATGGTCTCGGTCAGCGTGACCACGGTGTCGGCGGGCGCCGAGGAGATGGGCGTGTCGATCCGCGAGATCTCGAACAACGCCAACGAGGCGGCCGGCGTGGCCGCGGACGCGCAGCGCGCCGCCGAGAGCACCAACGCCAGCGTGGCCCGGCTCGGCGAGGCGTCGGCCCAGATCGGCTCGGTGGTCGCGCTGATCACCTCGATCGCCGAGCAGACCAACCTGCTCGCGCTCAACGCCACCATCGAGGCCGCCCGCGCCGGGGAGGCCGGCAAGGGCTTCGCCGTGGTCGCCAGCGAGGTCAAGGACCTGGCCCAGGAGACCGCCCGGGCCACCCAGGAGATCACCACCCAGGTCGGCGCGATCCAGGCCGAGAGCAGCGCCGCGGTCATCGCGATCCAGCAGATCGGCGAGGTCATCGCGACCATCAACGACTACACGACGACGATCGCGGCCGCGGTCGAGGAGCAGACCGCCACCACGGCCGAGATCTCGCGCAGCGTCCACGAGGCGGCGACCGGCTCGTCGAGCATCGCCGACACCATCTCCGGCGTCTCGCTGGCCGCCTCGCACGTCACCTCGGGCGCGTCGGACACCCAGCAGACCGCGGCCGGCCTGGCCCGCACCGCGGCCGAACTCCAGGCCACAGTGTCCAGCTACAAGCTCGTCTGAGAGGGCGCGCGCAGGTATCAGATCGGAAGCGGCACAGGTCAAGGCCCCGTACGGGCCGTGACCTGTGCCCTTTTCACTTTCGCCCCCCTGACCCCACGAGGAGTCGCTGTTAGGTTAGGCGTACCTAATTTGAAATCTGTAGAACTGGAGTCCGCGTATGCGAACCCCTCGTTTGCTGGCCGCCGCCGTCGCCACCGCCGCCGCCCTCGCCCTCACCGCTTGCGGTGACGGTTCCGACGAATCCGACGAGACCCCGGCGGGCGGCAGCTCGGCCGCCGCCCAGTTCCCGATCACGATCACCCACAAGCTCGGCACCACCACCATCGAGAAGAAGCCCGAACGCGTCGCCACCGTGCAGTGGGAGAACCACGAGGTGCCGCTGGCGCTGGGCATCGTCCCGGTCGGCATGGCCAAGGCCAACTTCGGCGACGACGACGGCGACGGCATGCTGCCGTGGGTCGGCGACAAGATCAAGGAGCTCGGCGGGCAGGCCCCGGTCATGTTCGACGAGACCGACGGCATCGCGTTCGAGGCGGTCGCCAACACCAAGCCGGACGTCATCCTGGCCACGTACTCGGGCATCACCCAGCAGGACTACGACACGCTCAGCAAGATCGCGCCGGTCATCGCCTACCCGGACGCGCCCTGGGCCACCCCATGGCGCGACATCGTGAAGCTCTCCAGCCAGGCGCTGGGCCTGCAGGCCGAGGGTGACGCGCTGATCGCCAGCACCGAGAAGGCCATGAAGGACGCCGCCGCGACCAAGCCGCAGCTGGCCGGCAAGCAGACGATGTTCGTGACGCACATCGACCCGACCGACCTCAGCAAGATCGGTTACTACACCTCGCACGACACCCGTACGCAGTTCTTCAGCGACCTCGGCCTCAAGATCGCCGACGTGGTGGAGAAGGACTCGGCCGGCACCGACGCGTTCACGCTGAACAAGAGCTCGGAGCAGATCCAGGCGTTCGACGACGTCGACGTGATCGTCATGTACTCGGACAGCGAGGACCAGCTGGCCAAGCTGCAGGCCGACCCGCTGCTGTCGAAGATCCCGGCGGTCAAGCGCGGCTCGGTCGTGCAGCTCGTCGGCAGCACCCCGCTGGCCACCGCGGCCAACCCGACCGTGCTGGCCATCCCGTTCGTGCTGAACGACTACGTCAACCTGCTCGCCACCGCCGCCGACAAGGTGTCATGACGCAGCTCGACGACCGCCCCGGGCCGGGTCCCGCCGTCGATCGGCGGCGCCCGGCCCGGGTGCGTACCCTCTGGATCCTGGCCGGACTGGCCGTGCTGGCCCTGCTCATGGTGGCCTCGGTCGCGTTCGGCTCACGCATCGTGCCGTGGTCCGACATCGTGGCCGGCGTGCAGGGCCACGACGAGAATCTCGGCCAGGCCGCGGTGGTGAAACGCATTCCCCGTACGCTCCTGGCCGTCCTCGTCGGCGCCGCGCTCGGCCTGGCCGGCGCGGTCATGCAGGGCGTCACCCGCAACCCGCTGGCCGACCCGGGCATCCTCGGCGTCAACATGGGCGCCTCCCTCGCGGTGGTCACCGGCATCGTGTCGTTCGGGCTCTCCTCCGCGGCCGGCTACATGTGGGTGGCCATTCTGGGTGCGTCGGTCACGGCGGTTTTCGTGTACGCCGTCGGCTCGCTCGGCCGCGGCGGTGCCACCCCGCTCAAGCTGGCCCTGGCCGGCGCCGCGATCTCGGCCGCGCTGGCCTCGCTGATCGGTGCGTTCGTGCTGCCGCGCAGCGACATCGCCACCGGCTTCCAGTCGTGGCAGATCGGCGGCGTGGGCGGCGCGAGCTACGACAGCATCCGGCAGGCGCTGCCGTTCCTCGCCGCCGGATTCGTCATCTCGTTCCTGTCGGCCAAGTCGCTCAACTCGCTCGCCCTGGGCGACGAGCTGGCGGCCGGGCTCGGCGAGAGGGTGGCCCTGGCCCGGGGCATCGCGGCGCTGGGCGCGGTGCTGCTCTGCGGCGCGTCGACCGCGGTGGCCGGGCCGATCGCCTTCGTCGGGCTGGTCGTGCCGCACCTGTGCCGGCTGCTGGTCGGGCTCGACCACCGCTGGCTGCTGCCGTACTCGGCCCTGATCGGGGCCGCGCTGCTGACCGCCGCCGACGTGGTGGGCCGGCTGGTCGCGCGCCCGCAGGAGATCGACGTCGGGATCATCACCGCGCTGATCGGCGCCCCGTTCTTCATCTACATCGTCCGCCGGCAGAAGGTGCGCGAGCTGTGACCCTTTCGGTTTCGTCGGCGTCGTCCCCCGCAGAGACGCCGACCCTTGCCGCCGTCACCCGCAGCCGGGTGCGTCGATCGCGGCGCCGCGGGCTCGTCATCGGCATCCTCGTCGCGCTGGTCGTGGTGGCGTACGGGATAAATCTCATGGTCGGCGAGACCTTCTACACCCTGTCCGAGATCGGGCGGGTCATCCTGGGCGAGACCGTGCCCGGCGCCTCGTTCACCGTGGGTGAGCTGCGGCTGCCCCGGGCGAGTCTGGCCGCCCTGGCCGGGTTCTGCTTCGGGCTGGGCGGCGTCACCTTCCAGACCATGCTGCGCAACCCCCTCGCGAGCCCCGACGTCATCGGCATCACCTCGGGCGCGAGTGCCGCCGCCGCGTTCGCGATCGTCGTGCTCGGCCTGAGCGAGACCGGCGTCTCGGTGTTCGCGATCGGGGCCGGGCTGGGCGTGGCGGTGATCGTCTACACGCTGTCCTTCCGCGACGGCGTGGCCGGCACCCGGCTCATCCTGATCGGCATCGGCATCGCCGCCATGCTCGACAGCGCCACCGCGTACGTGCTCAGCCAGGCCGCCCAGTGGGACCTGCAGCAGGCCCAGCGCTGGCTCACCGGCAGCCTCAACGGCGCCACCTGGGACGAGACCGGGCCGGTGGCGCTGGCCCTGGTCGTCCTCGGGCCGCTGCTGCTCTCGCAGGCCCGCAACCTGTTCATGCTCCAGCTGGGCGACGACACGGCGGCCGCCCTCGGCGTACGGCTGGAACGCACCCGGATCCTGGTGATCGTGGCCGCCGTCGGACTCCTCGCGTTCGCCACCGCGGCCACCGGACCGATCGCCTTCGTGGCGTTCCTGTCCGGACCGATCGCCGCCCGCATCATCGGCGGGGCCGGTTCCCTGCTCGTGCCGGCCGGACTGGTCGGCGCGCTGCTGGTGCTGGTGGCCGACCTGATCGGCCAGAACGCGTTCGACATCCGCTACCCGGTCGGCATCGTCACCGGCGTGCTCGGCGCGCCCTACCTCGTCTACCTGCTCATCCGCACGAACCGCGCCGGAGGCTCGCTGTGACCGCCACCCATTCCCTGTCCGTGGAGAGTCTGCAGCTCGGCTACGGCGACCGGACGGTCATCGAGTCGCTCGACCTGCTCGTCCCGCCCGGCCGGATCACGACCATCGTGGGCGCCAACGCCTGCGGCAAGTCGACGCTGCTGCGCTCGATGTCGCGGCTGCTCGCCCCGCGGGCCGGCCACGTGCTGCTGGACGGCCGCGAGGTGCACAGGATGCCGGCCAAGGAGCTCGCCCGTACGCTCGGACTGCTCCCCCAGTCCCCCATCGCGCCCGAGGGCATCACCGTCGCCGATCTGGTCGGGCGCGGCCGTAACCCGCACCAGCGCCTGCTGTCCCGCTGGAGTCACGCCGACGACGAGGCCGTGGCCGCCGCGCTCGACGCCACCCACACGGCCGACCTGGCCGACCGCTCGGTCGACGAGCTCTCCGGCGGCCAGCGCCAGCGGGTCTGGATCGCGATGGCGCTGGCCCAGCAGACCGACCTGCTGCTGCTGGACGAGCCGACCACGTTCCTCGACGTCAGCCACCAGGTCGAGGTGCTCGACCTGCTGACCGATCTCAACCAGACCCGCGGCACGACCATCGTGATGGTGCTGCACGACCTGAACATGGCCGCCCGCTACACCGACCACCTGATCGCCCTGGCCGACGGCAAGCTCTACGCCGCGGGCGAGCCGGCCGAGGTGCTGACCGAGGACTGCGTCCGGGCGGTGTTCGGGCTGGACAGCCGGGTCATCACCGACCCCACCTCGGACAAGCCGCTGATGCTGCCGCTGGGCCGCCACCATGTGACCTCAACTCCCGGGTGACCCGGTCGAACAGGGGGTCATGAGGTCACGGCGTCTCGCGGTGTGTCTCGTGATCCTGCTGGGGCTGGTGCTCGTCGGTGGTGCGGGCTGGCTCCTGACCGACACGGTGGCGCGATCACAGACCGAGGTACTGCAGGAGTTCGACACCCGGGCCGAGGTCTCGGCGGCGGTGATCGCCAGCGCGCTCGGCGCCAACGACGCCAAGACGCGGGAGTTCTGCGAGGCCGCGTTCGCCGGCACGGCGGCCGAGATGGCCAGGACCGACTACCGGGCCCAGTTCGACGTGCCCGAGTACGCGATCATCACCGGCGACGGCAAACTCCTCTACGGCACGCCCGCGTCGTTCGCCGCCCGGGCCGCCGGGTGGGTGTCCAACCCCGGCTTCCAGGACGCGAAGCGCACCGGCAAGCTCGCCTGGGGCGACATCATGACCGACCGCAGCGACCCGATGGTCAACGCCTTCCAGCCGTTCGCGACGCCCGGCGGCACCCGGATGCTGGTGCTCACCACCCGGGTCCGCGACGTGACGTCGGTGGCCGCGGGTGCGCTGAAGGCCACCGGCACCACCGCCTACCTGATCGATGCGAACGAGCGGGTGCTGGTCGCGCCGGACGCCACCCCGGCCGGCACGGTCATGCCCGACGCCGGGCTGCTGAGCGTGCTGCGGGCCGACAAGGCCGTCGAGACCGGCGACCGCTACGTCGCGGCCCGCGCGGTGAGCGGCAGCTCGTGGCGCATCGTGACCACCGCGTCCAAGGCCACGGTGCTGCAGTCCGTCCGGTCGACCGCACGCGTCGGCTGGGTGCTGTTCGCCGCCTTCACCGCCGCCATCATCACCATCCTGTTCGTCGGCGCCGTCGTGCTGACCGGCGCGTCGCGGCTCGCCCACGCCCGCCTGCACGACACGCTCACCGAACTGCCCGGGCGGGCGTTGTTCATGCAACAGGCCGAAGAGGTGCTGGCCGAGCAGCGCCGCCGCGGGCGCACGTCGGTCGCGGCGCTCTTCCTCGACCTCGACGGTTTCAAACCGGTCAACGACACGTACGGGCACAGCACCGGCGACGCGCTGCTCAAGCAGGTCGCGCAGCGGCTCCGGGCCGGGGTCCGCGGGCACGACCTGGTGTGCCGTTTCGGCGGGGACGAGTTCCTGGTGCTGTGCAGCGACCTCGAGTCGCCGGCCGACGTCGACGCGGTGGCCGGGCACATCCTGAAGAGCCTGAGTGAGCCGTACGAGATCGACGGCCGTACGGTCACCATCGGCACCTCGATCGGGATCGCCGTCCCGGCCGACCCGGCCCAGCCCGCCGGTGCCCTGTTCCACGACGCCGACGTCGCGCTCTATCAGGCCAAGGAGGCCGGGCGCGGCCGGATCGTCCATTTCCGCGCCGCCCCGGCCTCCGCCCCGGCCTGACTTGCCTGTCACTCTGCGCGCGCGCAAGGGTGACAACGTGGACGAGTTTTCTCTCTTCATCGACGGCAAGTCCGTGGGCTCGGTGACCGGGCGGACGTTCGCGTCGCTGAACCCGTACACCGGCCAGGCCTGGGCCCGGGTCGCCGACGGCAGCGCGGCCGATGTCGATGCGGCGGTGGCGGCGGCCCGCGCGGCGTTCGACGGGCCGTGGGGCGCGATGACCGGCTTCCAGCGGGCCGCGATCATGCGGAAGTGCGCCGACGCCCTCGACGCGAACGCCGACCGGCTGGCCCGGCTCGAGGTCAGCGACTCGGGCAAGCTGCTGCGCGAGATGAGCGGCCAGATGGCCGGGCTGTCGTCCTGGTTCCACTGGTTCGCGGGCCTGGCCGACAAACTCGAGGGGGCGACCGTCCCGCTGGCCAACCCGGACTACTTCGCCTACACCCGCAAGGAACCGGTCGGCGTCGTCGGCTGCATCACCCCGTGGAACAGCCCGCTGCTGCTGTTCACCTGGAAGCTCGCCCCGCTGCTGGCGGCCGGCAACACGTGCGTGGTCAAGCCGTCCGAGCACTCGCCGTGCTCCACGGTCGCCTTCGCCGAGATCCTGACCGAGGCCGGCCTGCCGCCCGGAGTCGTCAACGTGGTCACCGGCTGGGACCGCTCGACCGGCGAGGCACTGGCCGGGCACCCCGGCATCGACAAGGTCGCGTTCACCGGGTCGACCGCCACCGGCATCGCCGTGGGCCGGGCCGCGCTGGCCCACGTCAACCGGGCCACCCTCGAGCTGGGCGGCAAGTCGTGCCAGCTGGTGTTCCCCGACGCCGACCTCGCGGCCGCGGCCAACGGCGTGGTGGCCGGGGTGTTCGCGGCGACCGGGCAGACGTGCATGGCCGGCTCCCGGCTCGTCGTCCATTCCGACGTCGCCGACGAACTCACCGCGCGGATCGTCGAACGCGCCGACGCGATAAAACTGGGCGACCCGATGGACCCGGACACCGAGATGGGACCGGTGGCCAACCTTCCCCAGTACGAGAAGGTGCTCGGCTACCTGCGCACGGCGCGCGAGGAGGGCGGCACCTTCGCCGCGGGTGGCGAGCCGGCGCGCGAGCTGGGCGGGTTGTTCGTCAAGCCGACCGTGATCACGGGGGTGACGGCGCGCTCGACGATCGTACGGGAAGAGGTCTTTGGTCCGGTTTTAAGTGTTTATCCCTTTGCCGACGAGAGCGAGGGTGTGCGGCTGGCCAACGACACCGTCTACGGGCTGGCCGGCGCCGTGTGGACGAAGGACGTGCACCGGGCGCATCGCGTGGCGGCACAGCTCAGGGCCGGCACCGTCTGGGTCAACGCCTACCGGGTGGTGGCGCCCAACATGCCGTTCGGCGGCTACGGGATGTCCGGGATCGGCCGCGAGAACGGCCTGGCCGCCGTCGAGGAGTACCTGGAGACCAAATCGGTGTACGTCGAACTGACCGGCGAACTCAGAGATCCGTTCAAACTCGGCTGACCCTTGCTAGACCCGCCGCACGGCCACGGTGACCCGCTGGGCGGTGGCGAAGATCGTGCCGGCCCAGGCGCCCGAGTCGCGGAACGAGAGGCTGGTGGCGCCGTGGTCGGTGCGGTCGGCCACAATCGTGAAGCCGCGCGGAAGCTCACTGCGGAAGAACGCGAGCACGGCCGCGGAATCCGGCGCGGTCAGCGTGAACGAGGCGCCCGACTCACGGTCGGACAGGCCGGTCACCTGACTGCCCGGCGGCAGGCGGAGAGCCGCGGGCATGTTCCGTACGCCCGGAGCCGCCGCCACAACCGCACGCGCCACCGGCCGGGCGGCGGGAGCGCCGGGCGCGATCGCGGCCGGTTCCAGCCGGCGCGCGTCGCCGGCCGGGGCCGGGGCGCTGCCGCACGCACCCGCACCGGCCAGGGCCAACAGCGTGGCCACAGCCGTGGCGATCCGCCTCGCGATCATGAGCCGCCCTTCCGCCGGTGCCCGGATCCGTCCCATTCTGCTCGATCAGGTCAAGCTCAGTGCAGGAACTTGAGGCCGGCCACACAGCCGATGATGCCGGTGAGCAGCAGAATCTTCACCACCGAAACAGATTCGGCCCCGGTGATCATGGCGTAGGCCACGGTCAGCACCGCACCGACACCGACCCACACGGCATAGGCGGTGCCGACGGGCAGATCACGCATGGCGAAGGCGAGCCCACCCATGCTGGCCACGATGGCCACCCCGAAGATGACGGTGGGCTGAACCCGGGTGAACCCTTCAGACTTGCCGAGGGCAGTGGCCCAGACGGCCTCGAGCACACCGGACGCGATAAGAACAAGCCAGGACATGACAGTCTCCTGTTAGCGCCGTCTTGTCGCTGACCGGGTACGGCACCGCTCGTCCGGGAGTCCGTCCGGACTCACCCCACCAGCATCGCAACGCCCGCCGCCCACGGCAACCGATTCCGTGGTGGCGCTTGTCTCCACCGGAAATCCTCAGAGACGGTCTCCGTCCGGACACGCATGAAGGGGGTGCCGGTCCCGGCATCGACGGAGGACACTGAAGGCGTGTGCCGGGCTACCGAGTCGCCGGAAGGGAACCAGCCATGACGTGGCCGGAGGGTGATCGGCTCGCCGAGATCTTCGTTCCCATGGAATACAGCCTGCGCGTCATCGCCGGGCTGGCCGTCGGCGGCGTGGTGCTGGCTCAGCCCTGGCTGTGGTGGCCCGATCTGTGGGGCGTTCCCGGACTGTGGATCCTGCTGGCCGTCGCGGGCGGTGTGCTGATCCTGACGGCGTTGTTCCGCGCGATCCGCAAGGGCATGGCCGAGAGGTATTTCCGCCAGTACACGAGGGAGCGCGAACAACGCCGGCAGTGGGAGTGACCGTCACATCGTTGCGGCAGCTCAGTCGTCGTCGTCCTCGTCCTCGTCCGAGGAGGAACCGCTGCCGAGGATGGCGCCCGTCACCGCGTCCACGTCGGCCTCTCGCTCGCGGCCGTTCAGGGCGAACTCCATCTCCCAGATCGGGCCGCCGTTGCGCTCGTCCAGCTCGGCCTCCAGCACCCGCGCGCCGGGGAAGCGCTGGGTGATGATGGCGGCCGCCCGTACGGCGTTGACCGGGCGGGGGCCGAACTTCGCGTCCAGCTCGGGGTCGATCTCGATCTCGAAGCCGTTGGATGACGTGCGGGAGTCCTTGGCCGTGGCCAGGGCGGTGCCGGCCGCCAGGGGCAGGGCTACGCCGGCGATCGTGACTGCTACGAGCACTGTTCTGCGCATGGGGTCCTCCGACCGGGGGGTGATGGATCGACACCGGGCAGTACGGGCGTCGCGGGCGGGGCGCTCGGTGGGCGGCCGAAGCCTGGACCGGCCCTGGACAAAAACTGGATCGCGGATGGGACGATGGAGGTCCGCGGAAGGGGATGCATGTCGTTCCGGTATTTCGTCTACATCAGTGACGCCAAGGTCGAGATGCTGCTGCAGCAGATCAAGCCCGAGGCTCTGCGCAAACGCACCTCGGAGGTCGGGCTCGGGCTCAAGTTCCTGACCGCCAAGCGGGGTGCCGAAACGCTGGCCGGGGCCGAGCGCACGGCCCGGCTCGATCAGGTTGTGCGCTACCTGAACGACTACGGCGACCTCGGGACCGTCGAGGAGCCGGGGCAGTTCTTCGGTGGGCTGATGCCGTTGCGCTGGGGGCCGACCGTGGGCGCCGACGGGTTCCCGATGGTCTACTTCGGCGGGCGCGCGGGCAAGACCGTGCTCGGGCTGGGCGGGTCGCGCGCGCACGTCTTCGGGACGCCACCCGGCCCCGAACCGCAGCCGCTTCCGATCGGGCGGTCCATGCTGCCGTCCCTGCTCGACGGCATCACACGGGTCGACGGCATCGAGGCGCCTGCGGCCGTACGGGAAACGACTGATGCTCTTCGCGGTCCTGAGCAGACAATGGAATTCGTGGCCAAACGGCTGCTCGACGAGCCCGGACCGGACGGCGAGCGGGTGCTGCTCGGGTCGCCGCTGTACGTGGCCCTGGTCGACTAAATATTGACGGGTATCGACGGACAGAATTCCGGCGCCTAGCGTCGGAGCCGTGACAGGTTTGCGGATCGACCGGCGGCAGCTGCTGCGCGGTGCGGGTGCGGTGGGTGCAGCCGGGCTGGCCTTCCAAGGCCACAAAGCAGCAGCCAAGCCGAACGTCGTGGTCGTGCTCATTGATGATCTCGCCCGGCGGGAGCTGGGCTGTTACGGCAACACGTTCAACGAGACGCCGCACATGGATCGGCTCGCCGCGGACGGGATCCGGTTCACCAACGGGTATACGGCCGCGCCGGTGTGCTCGCCGACGCGGGCCAGCATCATGACCGGGCAGTGGCCGGCCCGTACGGGAATCACCGAATATCTCGGACCGGACGGCGACAACTTTCTGCCGGCCAGTCACACGACGCTGCCCGAGACGTTGCGGGGCGCGGGCTATCGCACCGGGCTGATCGGCAAGTGGCACCTGACCGAGACGTACACGGGGGACGTCCGGACGCGGCCCGGTAACCCCTGGTCGCACGGGTTCGACGAGGTCATCGCGTCGGAGCAGAAGTACATCGCGGGCGGCGACTACTGGTGGCCGTACTTCATGCTGCCCGATCTGCCGCAGCGCAAGCCGGACGAGTATCTGGTCGACCGGCTCAACCTGGAGGCGGTCGACTTCATCAGCCGGGCCCACCAGGCCGGTACGCCGTTCTTCCTCTACCTGGCCCACTACGCCACACACGTCACGTTGGACGCTCCTCAGGCGCTGATCGACAAGTACGCGGCGAAACCCGGCGGCACCAACCCGAAACTCGCCGCCATGCTCGAGGTGATCGACGACGGTGTCGGCGCGATCCGGGCCAAGCTGACCGAGCTCGGCATCGCCGGCAACACCGTGATCCTGCTGCTCTCCGACAACGGCGGGGACAGCGGCGTGGCGACCAGCACCCCACTGCGAGGGGCCAAGGCGACCCTGTACGAGGGTGGCGTACGTGTCCCGATGATCGCCTATCACCCGCAGGGCGCCGGCGGCCGAGTGGTCGACACCCCGTTCAGCACCGTCGACTTCATGCCGACGATTCTCGATACGGCCGGGGTCGCCCGCCCGCCCGCGCAGCAGCTCGACGGGGCCAGCTTCGCCGGGCTGCTCACCGGCGGGGCGGCGCCGGCCCGGGACTCGCTGTTCTGGTTCTATCCGCACTGGCACAACCCGGGGGCGCCGACCGCTTCGGTGCGCCGGGGCCGGTACAAGCTGCTGCGCTATCTGCACGACGGGCGGACCGAACTGTTCGACCTGGTCGCCGACCCGGGCGAGACGACCGACCTGGCCGCGCAGCAGCCCGCCCAGGTGCAGTCGCTGAACGCCGCGCTCGACGCCCACCTGCGCGACGTCGACCTGATCCCGCCCGCACCCACTCCGGCCAATTTTCCGGGCCTGGTGCTGGAGGAGGAGTTCAGCGGCGGCCTGGGCAGTTGGTCGATCCTGTCGCCCGCACCGGAGAACCGGCCCGGTTCGGTGCAGGCCTCCAACGGCTTGCTCACCGTGTCGGCGGGCGGCTCTCCGGCTTTCGCGCTGTTCCGATCGACCACCCCGGTCACCGATTCGCCGGCGGCCGTGATCCTGACCCAGCGGTCGCACCCGACATCCGGCGCGCTGTTCGCCGGGCTGGTTCAGGACGCGCAGAACTACCTGCTGGCCGTCTACAACCACAAACTCAGGCGCGCGGGGTACGACGTACGGGTAAACGGTGTTCTGATGACGCAGCGGATCACCCAGCTGGACCAGAAGATCAGCTACCCCGGCCCGAACGCGCGCCTCGCCTGCGTGCTGCACCGCGACGAGCTGACCGGCTATGCGATCGCCGCCGGTGGCACCTGGCAGTACCTGTTCACCGTCGACTTCGGGCGCTGGCTGCCGCCATCGGCGCTGTCCCAGTTCCGATACGGCTTCGGCACCCGCGTCGACGGTGGGAACGTGACTCTGGAGCGTTTTGCCGTACGGCGTCGCTGACCTCTATATACAAACGTTCGCTTGTGTTAGCGTGGCCGCGTGACCCAGCCTGATCTCGACGCGGTGTTCGCCGCACTGGCCGACCCGGTGCGGCGTTCCCTGGTCGGCCGGCTCGCCCACGGGGATGCCACGGTGAGCGAGCTGGCCGAGCCGTTCGCGCTGACCCAGCAGGCCATCTCGCACCACGTCGGGGTGCTGCGCCGCAGCGGCCTGGTCGAGCAGCGACGCGACGGCAACCGCCGGCACTGCCGCCTGCGGGTCGACCAGCTGGCGCTGCTCGGCGGCTGGGTCGACGAGCAGCGCCGGGCCTGGGACGACCGCCTGGACACCCTGGCCCAGCACTTGTCGGACGAGCCGTGACGGCGTCAGCAAGCGCTCACTCACCGGACGGACCGCCCGCCGCCCTGCCATTAGTGAGTACTCACTTACCAGCAGCACCAGCCGCAGACGAACCGCCCGCCGCCCTGCCATTAGTGAGTACTCACTTACCAGCAGCACCAGCCGTGGACGGACCGCTCGCCGTCGGTGCCGGATCGCGCTTCGGGGATCGCCCGTGACCGCCCGCTCGCGCCGCCGGGGTGACGAGCTCATCGCCGAGCGGCACCTCGACGCGACACCCGAGCGGGTGTGGACCGCGTTCACCACGGCGACGGGCATCGCGGCCTTCTGGGGCGGTTCGCACGCCGTCGTGCCGCCGGAATCGGTGACCGTCGACCTGCGTCCGGGTGGGTCGTTCGCGCTCGACACGCTGGGAGGCCGCCGGCTGCGTTTCGTCTACGTCGGCATCGATCCGCCGCGCGAGCTCGTCTTCGACGAACCGGTCACCGGGCTGCGCACGACCGTCTCGCTGCGCCGCTCCCCCAGCGGCACACATCTCACCGTGCATCAGCGCAAGCTCCCGCCCGAACTGCAGACCGCGCAGGCCGCCGACGGACTCGCGTCCATTCTCGACGCCCTCGCCGATTACCTGGAGAAATGATGACTCAGCGCGACCTCGTACTCGAATACTTCGCCGGCTTCCGCACCAGCGACCACCCGCGCATCCTGGCCACCCTCACCGACGACGTCGAGTGGGTCATCCACGGCCACCGCACCACCCGGGGCAAGACCGAGTTCGACGGTGAGATCGAGAACCCGGGCTTCACCGGCAGCCCCGCCCTCGACGTGCAGCGCGTGTTCGAGGACGGCCCGGTCGTGGTGACGACCGGCGAGGGCCGCGGCGTGAGCGTCGAGCACGGGCCGTTCCGGTTCGCGTTCAACGACCTGTTCACCTTCCGCGACGGCCGCATCGCCCGCGTCGACTCCTACGTCGTCCCGCTCGCCTGACGGCCCGCCCGGACCGGAGAGCAGACCGGCGGGTCGCCCCGCTCGCCTGACGGCCCGCCGTCGTCCCGCACGCCTGACGCCCGCCCGGACCGGAAAGCAGACCGGGCGGGTCGCCCCGCCCACCTGACGACCCGCCCTGACCGGAGAGCAGACCGGGCGCGAGTTCGCAGCACCACCGACCCGGTCACGCCAACGGCATCGCAGCGCCCGGACGGAATCACAAACTCAGACGGTCGCCAAGAGGGACGCCGCCTGCTCCGCGGGCACGTCCAGGAGGTGCGACAGCTGTCCCTCTGCCCCGGCGGAGGCCGTCACCTGCGTCAGACGGGCGCCGTGGATCTCGGCCCGGAACTCGTAGCGGAACGTCTCGTCGCCCGCGTAGGTCAGGGCGACCCGACCGGTCCAGTCGATGCGGTGGCTGCCGTCGGCGTCCGCGGTGAAGGTGATCGTGTGCTCGGCGACCGAGTCATGTCCGAGGAGATAGACGTGGAAGGCCGGATCGGCGTCCAGGTCTTCGATCGGCAGCGGGTCGGCCGCCAGCCGCTGCGGCTGCGGGTCGGCGATCCGGAACGGGCGACCCGGCGTCGCGGCGAGCACCCCGGTCGCCTCTCCCCAGAACGTCGACGAGATCCGGCACCGGTGGTAGTTGTTCCAGACGATCGGAGATTCCCAATCGGGCCGGTCGTCCGGCCCCGGGTCGCCCGCCTCGTCGTAGTCGGCCGTCCGGAGGCTCAGGTCGAACCACAACTGACCGAGATCGTCGAGCCGTCCCGCCCACTCGAACTCGTCGACCCGATGACCGTCCGGCCACGGGTTACCAGGAAACCAGATCCGGCCGTTCATGATCCGGCAGATTACCCGGCCGGCCAGTCGCGCCCAGAGCCGCGGCAAGCCGTGCGCTACCAGTGCAGGCGTTTGGCCTTCATGTCGACACCGCGGCGTTCGCGGGGGCCGTCAAGGCGCCGCCAGAGCAGCAACACGGTGGCCATAGCTACGCCCTGCACGGCCCAGAGCGCGATGTCCCATCCCGGCCGCTCGTCGAACACGAACGCCCGCAGACCGATCGCCGTCAGCACCACGGTCGACGCGGCGCCGATCAGGACTCTGGTGCTCCGGGGGCTCACGAGCTCATCGTAGACCGGCGGAACCGGTCCTCCTGCTCGTCGTGTTCGATCAGGCCGCCGGCGGCCAGGGCCAGCAGCGCCTGGTGAAGTCCGGTGCCGACGGGATTGTCCGTCCAGAAGATCCACTTGTTGACGGCAAAGCTGTCCGACGGCATGGCACCCAGGGCGACCGCCAGCGCGAACGCCGCCTGGTCCGAGTCGTACCAGTCCGTCGCGTTGAGGAAGCTGACGGTCATTTGCGGGCCAGCACCATGCGGAAACGGGGGCCGCCGCTGGCCAGGTTGCCCAGCGCGGGCAACGGCTCGGTGCCGACGGTGAAGCCGGCCGCGGCCAGGTCGGCGGTCAGCGCGGCCACCCCGGTGATCCGGTAGTACATGACGAAGGGCGGCCGCCACACGAAGTTGCGCACCCGCATCACCGTGTCGAAGCCCAGCATGACCCAGTGCGCGACCGAGGCCACCGACGGCGGTTCGTTGATCGGGAAGGCGAACAACCCGCCCGGACGTAGGGCGCGGTAGACGCCGGCGAAGACGGCCGGACGTTCCGCGGGCAGAAAGTGGCCCAGCGCGCCGAAGGTGACGGCCAGGTCGAACTCGGCGTCGAATTCCAGCTTTCGTACGTCACCCCGCCGCAACTCGGCCCCCGGATGCGCCCGGCGCGCCTGGTCGAGCATGCCCGCGCTGAAGTCGACGCCGGCCACCCGCCCGTCGACCACCGACTCGAGCACGCCGAGCCCGGCCCCGGTGCCGCAGCACACGTCGAGCCCGGCCGCGAACGGACCGCGAGCCGCCAGCGCCGCCGTGGTCGCGTCGAGGATGCTCACCGGCGTCCGGAAGGGGGTGTGATCGAATTTCGGGGCCAGCAGGTCGTAGCCGCGCTCGACCGACGACAGCGCCTGCACGGTCAGCTCGCGCAGGCTCGGACCTTGGGGCGAGAACACCCACCGACCCTACCCGCGAACGGAGAAACCGGGTGCTGACACGGGGGCCGTACAGCGGCAGGCTCAGAGGTTCGCGCCGGTCGTCGCGGTGCAGAACCGGTACGGCGTCGACTTCGGACGGGTCAACGACGAGATGCTCGCCCACTGCGGTGTCGAGGGCATCGCGCCGGATGAAGAACAGAGAGACCCCTTCCCGCGTACGGGGAAAGGGGTCTCTCGGTTGTCGAGACGAGCTAGAAGAGCAGGTTGAACTGGTTCCAGCCGGTGCCGATCCGGATGTTGGTCGAGCCGTCGACCCAGCCGCCGCGGCCGTTGCCGCGGTAGAGGAACAGCTCGCCGCCCGAGTTGCGGGTGATCACGTCGGTGAAGCCGTCGCCGTTGAAGTCGCCCGGCGAGAAGACGGCGGTCCAACTCTGCCAGCCCGTGCCGATCAGGTCGGGTGAGCCGCCGTTGAGCCAGCCGCCCTTGCCGTTGCCTCGGTAAAGCTTGAGCTCGCCGGCCGCGTTCCGGCCGATCACGTCGGCGTTGCCGTCGCCGTTGAAGTCGCCCGGCGAGAAGATCAGGTTGAACTGGTTCCAGCCCGTGCCGATCCGGATGTTGGTCGAGCCGTCGATCCAGCCGCCCTTGCCGTTGCCGCGGTAGAGGAACAGCTCGCCGCCCGAATTGCGGGTGATCACGTCGGTGAAGCCGTCACCGTTGAAATCGCCCGGCGAGAACACCGAGGTCCAGTTGTTCCAGCCGGTGCCGATCGTCTCGGGGGACCCGCCGTTGAGCCAGCCGCCCTTGCCGTTGCTGCGGTAGAGCTTGAGCTCACCGGCCGCGTTGCGGGCGGCCATGTCGAGGTTGCCGTCGCCACTGAAGTCGGCGACCGGGAACAGGAGGTTGAAGCTGTTGAAGCCGGTGCCGACCTGCAGGTTGGTCGACGGGTCGACCCAGTTGCCCTTGCCGTTGCCGCGGTAGAGCTTGAGCTCGCCGGCCGAGTTCCGGCCGATCACGTCGGCGTTGCCGTCGCTGTTGAAGTCGTTGCGCCAGTCGTCGAGCGGGTAGTCGACCGGGTCGTGGCCGGGGTCGGTGACCTCGACCGGCTGGTCGGTGATGGTGAGGTCGTCGATCAGAGTGCGGAAGCCGCCCGCGTTCTTCGGCTGGTCGTAGCCGACCATGACCGTGGTGACCTGCTTGTCGGCCAGGCGGCCGAGCGGCACGACGACCTGGTTCCAGCGGTCGGCGACGATCTTGCTGCACTGGAAGGCCGGGTGGACGCGGACGCCGTTCTGGTCGGTCAGCTGGGAGTCGCGCAGCGTCGAGCCGTCGCTGAACAGCAGGTCGACCGACACGCAGGTGCTGTTGCGGGTCTTGGCCTCGGGGCGGGTGGCCGTGCTCTGCGGGCGGATCCAGTAGGACAGCGTCGTCGACGGCTTGACCGAGATGCGGCTGACCGGCATCGACTTCAGGTATGCGTACGACGACTGGGTGTTGACGTCGGTGCCGGAGTAGACCAGCGCCGCCGTGCCGGTGTGCGCCGTGCCCGAGGCGACGGCGACGGCCGGGGTGGTGACGTTGGCGACGCCGCCGGTGGCCGGGAGCGTCGGCTGCACGTCGGCCGTCTCGAACCCGGTGGTCAGGTCGAGGTCGAACTGCCCGGCCCGGACGAAGTCGTTGAGCTGGGCCGGCGTGCCCGCCAGGGCCTGGGTGGCGTACCAGGCGAGGTTGAGGTCGCCGGCCGCGGTCGCGTTCTTCCTGATCTCGAGGGCGGCGGCGCGGTCGGCCTGGTAGGCCCGCTCCAGCGCGATCTCGATGTCGCGGTCCTTGGCCTGGTGGACGCCGGTGTCGATGAACGTCTTCCAGGCCGCCGGGTCGAGGTTGCGGCTGGCCGCCATGGCCGCGGCCTGCACCTCGGAGCCCTCGGTGGCGAAGTTCCACACCTCGATCACGAAGTCGCGGTCGGGCAGGCTGAGCAGCTGGTCGGTGACCGTCATGCCGATCCGGTTGGCGGCCAGCTTCTTGGCCGCACGGGCCCGCTCGGCGGCCTTCTCGGCCTCGGTCTTGGCCTCGTCGGCGGCGATCCGGTCGTCGACGTCCTGCCCGGCCGCGGCGGCCATGCCGCCGGTGATGAAGGCCGTGCGGTCGGCGTCGCTGCCGTCCCGGGCGGCGCGGGCGGCCGCCTTCACCTTGGGCCACTTGACGTCGTCGGACGTGCGTTCCCAGATCAGCCGTACGAAGTCGGCGTCGCTCCCGTTGAGAAGGGCGGCGTCGGCGACCACGTCGATGCTGGCCGCGGCGGCACTCCGCGCGGCGTCACTGGCCCGCTTGGCCTCGGCCTCCTGGCGCTCGCGCTCGACGTCACGGTCGAAGGCGGCGAACACGCCGGTGACGATGAAGTCGTAGGCCGCCGACGACTCCACGTCGTCGGAGAAGGCCAGCTCGGCCGCGGCCCGCACCTCGAGATGGTCGGCGTTGTTCTTGACGATGTTCCAGAGCGCGATGACGAAGTCGCGGTCGGCCAGCTCGATCAGCGCGAAGTCGTCGCCGTGGCCGAACTTGATCGCCACGGCGAGCTTCTGGTCGTAACTGGCCTCGACCGCGGCCTGTGCCTGAGCAACGGCAATGCGCGGGACGGCCTGCGCGGCACCGGGCGTCAGGACGACCAATGTCGCGACAAGTCCGGCGCCCAGCAGCCTGGGCAGAGCTTTTTTGGGCAGCATGAAGTCGGTGTTCCCCCGTGTTAGTTCGATCGAAATCGATTCGAGGGAAGGGTAACGGATCGATCGGCGTGACGAAGACCCGTCCAGGCTCAGCGTAGGGAAGCCGGCCGGGCGGCCCGGGCCGAGCCGGTCGGCGACAAGGGCACGAGCAGCACGAGCAGCGGCAGCACGATCGACGACCCCACGACTACCAGGGAGAACGTGGGTGGATAGTCGCGCTCCCACAGCTGCCACATGCCGATCGCCGCGTGCACGATGGCGGGTGCCCAGATCGTCCGGTTGCCGTGCTCCCACAGCCAGGCCAGCGGCACGCACGTCACCGCCGCGGTGACGATGCCCAGCACGGCGACGAACCAGGGGGCGCCGAACAGCAGCGGCACGTGGGTGACGGCGATCAGCGGCATCGACCACGCCACCGCCCGCCCGAACGAGTGCCTTTCGCGCAGCCACCGGAACGCCAGGCCGCGCCACACGAACTCCTCGGCCAGGCCGTGAAAGATCAGCACCCCGGCCAGCACGAGCGGCCAGTCCGGACGCAGGTGGAGCGAGACCCCGAGCAGCGCGGCCCCACCGAGATAGCCGGTCACCACCAGGGCACCGGCCACCAGCGCGATGAGGCACGTACGCAGCGGCGGCCGGGCCAGGCCACGAAGGTCGGCTACGACAAGAACCGCGATGGCCAGCGCCAGCAACGACCGGCCCGGCGCGGGTGGCGCCGTGGCGAGCCGGTCGAGGGCCAGCCAGGCGATCAGGAACGTGAGCCCGAACCGGAGCCGGCTCATTTCGGCACCGTCAGCTCGGCCAGGCTCAGGGCCAGCCGCCGCTGCACCGCGGGTGACCGGCCGGCCAGGCTGAGCACGCTGTTGCGGACGGCCCGCAGCATCGGGTTGCGCAGCGTGGCGGCCCGCGTCATGCGGTGGGTGGTGGCGACGACCTGGGTGGCGACCGGACGGCGGAGGGTCTCGTACGCGTCCAGGTCGATCTCCCCGGCCAGGGCCCGCGCCAGGGTCACCGCGTCCTGGATGCCGGTGTTCATGCCCTGCCCGCCGGCCGGGCTGTGCACGTGGGCGGCGTCCCCGGCCAGGAACACCGGGCCCCGGCGGTAGTGGTCGGCCAGCCGGTGCTGCACCCGGAACCGGGAGCTCCACACCAGACCGGTGACCTCGGCCGGCTCGGCCTCGGGGCCGCGCGCGTCGAGCAGTGCCTGCACGTCGGCCGCGGAGGGTTGCTCGGGCGCGTCGTCCAGCGTGGCCACGATGCGGTAACGCTCACCGGGCAGCGGCGCCACGACGACCAGGCCGCTCGGGGCGAAGAACAGGTGCACCTCGTCGCGCGGGAACGGCCACTTCAGGTGCACGTCGGCCAGCACGAACGACTCCGGGTAGCGCCCGCCGGTGAAGCCGATGCCGGACTGCTGACGGACCACGCTGTTGAGGCCGTCGCAGCCCACCACGTAACGGGCCTCGATCTGTTCGCCACCGGCGAGCGTCACGACCCCGCCCTCGACGGCGGTCACCGGAGACTGCCAGCGCACCTGACCGGCGTACGCGGAAAGAATCTGCTCGGTCTCGCTCTGCGGCAGCATCAGCGTGAACGGGAACCTGGTGGGCAGGCCGGCGAACGGCACCCGCATGAGCGCCCGATCGCGGTCGCGCACGGTGAACTGCGGCACCACGATGCCGCGGCGGACCAGCTCGCCGGCGATGCCCAGGTCGTCCAGCACCTCGAGGGTACGGGCGTGGATGACCGCCGCCCGCGAGGTGTTGGCGCCCTGGGCGGCCGCGTCGAGCAGCACGTGGTCGATGCCTCGCGCCTTCAGGGCGGCCGACAGGGTCAGGCCGGTCGGACCGGCTCCGACGATCACAACGTCCATGGTCATCTCCAAGAAGGATCAGGGGGTGTCGAGCCGCTCGATGCGGATCGCGGTGGTGGCGGTGGCGACGAAGCGCGGCAGTTGGCGCAACGCGGCCTGCGGGTCGGGTGCGGTGGCCTGCCACCAGATCTCGTGACCGCCGGTGCGGCACGAGGACAGGGCCGTCGCGTGCCGCAGCGGGCTCGGGAAACCCCGGAACGCGGCGAACACGACCCCGCAGTCATCGGCGGCGTGGCGGTTGTGGAGGAGGTAGCTCGGCACGAATCGAGCCTCGCCGCCGTCGCGCCGGCGGACATCGGGGTGCGACCCTGAACCCGTGAAGGCACTCGTCGGGCGCGACCCCGAGCTGGCCGCCGTCGACGCCCGCCTCGACGCGCTGGACGGCCCGGCGGTCGTCGTGGTCGCGGGCGAGCCCGGCATTGGCAAGAGTCACCTGCTGGCCGAGCTGGGCCGGCGGGCCGACGCGCGCGGGATGCTGGTGCTCAACGGCAGCGCGTCCGAGTTCGAGCAGGACCTGCCGTTCTGGCTGTTCGTGGACGCGCTCGACGAATATCTGCGCGCGACCCGGCCGGCCGGCCTGGACGACGACCTGGCCCTTCTTCTGCCGTCGTGGCCGGCCACGGCCGGCCCGGCCAGCAGCGGCGACCCGCGGTACCGCGCTCACCGGGCCGTGCGCAAGGTCCTGGAGGTGCTGGCCCAGGAGACCCCGGTCGTGCTGCTGCTCGACGACCTGCACTGGGCCGACGAAGGGTCGATCGAGCTGATCTGCGCCCTGCTGCGGCGGCCGCCGGCGGCGAAGGTGCTGCTCGGCCTGGCGATGCGACCCCGGCAGGCGCCCGGACGGCTGGCCACGGCGCTGGATCGCACCGGCACCGTCCGGCTCGATCTGGTGCCGCTCGGCCTGCACGACGTACGGGAGATGGTCGGTCCGGAGGCGGACGCGGCCGGGCTGCACGCCGAGAGCGGCGGCAACCCGTATTTCCTGACCCAGCTGGTGCGCGGCGCGGGTGCGGGCGGGGCGGACGAGCTGGCCCGGCTCGACCGTGACGTACGCCGGGTGCTCGAGGCGGCCGCGGTGGCCGGCGATCCGTTCCTGCTCGATCTGGCCGCGGTGGCCGCCGGACGCGAGGTCACCGAGGCGCTCGACGTGCTGCTGGAGCGCGATCTGGTGCGCCCGACCGAGGCCCCGCGCCGGTTCCGGTTCCGGCATCCGTTGCTGCGCAAGGCGGTCTACGAGGCGGCCCCGCGGGCGTGGCGGCTCGGCGCGCACGAGCGGCTGGCCCGGGAGCCCGGCCTGTCGCCGTCGGCACGGGCGCATCACGTCGTGCAGGCGGCCCGGCCCGGCGACGCGGAGGCCGTGCGGTTGCTGCGCTCGGTCGGGGACGACGCCGCGGCCCGGGCGCCCGGCGAGGCCGCCCGCTGGTACCGCCACGCTCTCGACCTGCAGCCGTCCGATCCTGCGCTCTGGGTCGCGCTCGGGTCGGCCCAGGGCGCGGCCGGTGATCTGGAGGAGGCACACCATTCCCTCGTACGCGCTCTCGAGCTGATCGGAACCGCAGAGGCCCGCGTGCCGGTGGTCGCGGCCTGCGCGGGTATCGAGAACACGCTCGGCCGGCACGACGCCGCGCACCGCCGCCTGACCACCGCCCTCGACGCGCTGGGCGACGAGCACCCGGCCGAGTCGGCCGCGCTGATGACCGGGATCGCCCAGGACCACCAGTTCCGGCTCGAGTTCGAGCAGGCCGTGCACTGGGCGCGGCGGGCCCGGGAGGCGGCCGGGCGATCCGGGAACCGGGTGGCGATGGCGGACTCGGCGATGCGGCTCGCGTTCAGCGCCGCGTTCGCCGGGGACGGCGAGGTCGCGGCGGCCGCCTGCGCCGAGTCGGCGGCTCTGCTCGACACCCTGACAGACGCCGAGATCGGCCTCTCGCCCGACCCGATCGTGGCCCAGCTGGCCGCGGCCGAGTTGCTCAGCGGCCGGCTGGCCGACGCCGAACGGCACGCCGAGCGGTCGCTGGCCGTGGTGCGCCACCACGTGCCGGTGATGTTCTGGGCCGGCCTCGTCCGGGCCGCGCTGGGCCGGCTGCCCGAGGCGGCCGCCCTGCTCGACGAGGCGATCGAGGTGGCCCGCTCGTCCGGGCACGGTTCGCTGCTCGGCTGGGCGCTGGTGGCCCGGTCGTCGGTGGCCCTGGACTGCGGCGACCGGGCTGCGGCGCGGGCGCTGGCCGAGGAGAGCGTGCGGGCGCACCAGGCGCCCGAGCGGTCGCTGCCCGGAGTGTGGTCGCGGCTGGTGCTGGCCGCCTCGGGCGAGCTCGAGGCGGCCGAGCGGACCATCGGCATCGATCTCGACCTGCTGCCGGCGCCCCTGCGAGCGTCCGCGCGGGCCCTGGTCGAGCAGGCCCGGATCGCGCGGGGCGACCTGACCGGGGCCGAACCGACCGCGGCGATCCGGCTCGCCCAGGGGCATCCGCGCGAGGCGGCCGAGCTGGCCCTGGCCGCGGCGGCGTCGGGCACCGTGCTCGAGGAGGCCGCGGCCCGTTTCCTGGCCGCCCGCGCGCTCGCCTCGTCCGGAGACGTCGAGGCGGCCGTCCACCAGCTCCAGCTCGTCTGCGAGATCTACGAGCGCTGCGGCGCGCCCCGCCGGCGGGCCGAGGCGGAACGGCTGCTGCGCAAGCTCGGCCACCGGGTGCACCGGCGCAGCGAGCCCGGCGCCCTGGCCGGACTGACCGGGCGCGAGCTGCAGATCGCCCGGCTGATCACCGACCGCCGCACCAACGCCGAGATCGCGGCCGAGCTGTTCCTGAGCCTGAAGACGGTCGAGACCCACATCCGGCACGTCTTCCAGAAGTTGTCGGTCACGTCCCGGGTCGAGGTGGCCCGGGCCGTCGAGCGGCTCGATCAGGGTGCCGCCCCGATGTCGTGACGGCCGGGCGCGCCGACGCTGACGGCATGAACTCACGTCTCGTCGCGGTCAGCGCGATCCTGTTCTCCGCCGTCTATCTGCTCTCCGACCTGATCGAGCTGGCCCAGGGCGGTTTCTCGCCGTTCCAGCTGGCGCTCACCTACGCCGCCGAGGCCGCCCTGCCCCTGTTCGTCCTCGGCCTGTACGCGGTGCAACGCCCCGCGATCGGCACGCTCGGGCTGGCCGGGGCGGTCGGGTACGCGTACACGTACGTCTTCTTCACCGGCACGGTCCTCTACGCGCTGGTCGACCACACGCCGGACTGGCCGACCCTGTCCGAGCGTCTCGGCGCCTGGGTCGGCGTGCACTCGGTACTGATGATCGTGTCGGGGATCGCCTTCGGCGTGGCCGTGGCGCGGGCCGGCGCATCGAGCCCGTGGACCGGCTGGCTCCTGGTCGCGGGCATGATCCTGTACGCGGTCAGCCCGGCGCTGCCCGACGTGGCCCAGGTCGGTGCGGCGGGCGTACGGGACCTGGGGTTCGCCTCGATGGGGTGGACACTCCTACGGAACCACGGTGACCGGCCAGCGGCCGCAGCGCACCAGCTTCGAGCCCAGTGACCCGGCGATCCGGTGCAGCGCCTGGGTCGAGCGGCCGACGATCACCGCGTCGGCGTGCAGCTCGGCGGCGGCATCAATGATTTCCCCGTACGGCTCCCCCGTCCGCACCAGCAGGCGCGCGTCGAGATCGAGCTCGGCCAGCCGGTCGACGAACATGGCCCGCAGCTCCTTCTCGACCGCGTCCTGCGTGTCGATCACGGTGGCCACCGCGCCGCCGGTGTCGGCCAGCGGCAGCAGGGCCGACGGATGCGTGCGCACATAGAGCGCGACCAGCCGGCTTCCTTGACGCCGGGCGAGCCCCGCCGCGTAGGCGGCCGCCCGCAACGAGGAGGTGGAACCGTCGATGCCCACGAGAATGGTGCCCGGCCCGTCCCGCATGTCGACCCTTTACTGAACGGTTGGTGTCTACTTATCCAAAGTGTATCGTGACGGTAACCGTTCAGCAATGTTCGAGGGGTGGCCGGGCACAGTGAGCACAGGACGACCCCGCGACCCCGACGTCGACCGGCGGATCGCCCGCGCCGCGCTCGACCTGTTCGGCGACGCCGGCTGGGCCGGGTTCGCGATGGAGACGGTGGCCCGGCGGGCCGGGGTCGGCAAGGCGTCGCTCTATCTGCGCTGGAACAGCAAGGAGGCGCTGCTCACCGACGCCCTCACGGCCGGCCTGCCGCACGTCAGCGACGTCGACACCGGCACCCTGCACGGCGACCTGGTCGAGCTGGCGACCCAGATCCTCGACGTCTACGCCGGCCCGATCAGCCGGGCCGCGCTGCGCCTGACCCTCGAGGCGGCGACCATCCCCGGCATCGCCGAACACTACGACTCGATCCGCCGGGCCCAGATCCAGGCCGCGCGGGGCATCGTCCGGCGCGGCATCGCCCGGGGCGAACTGCCCGGCACGACATCGGTCACGCTGCTGCTCAACACCGTGATCGGCGGGGCCATGATGCACGCGCTGACCACCCCGCCCGACAAGCGGGCCGCCCTGGCCGCCGACACCGGCACGCAGGCCCGCCGCCTCGTCGACTTCCTGCTCGCGCGATCGTGATCGTCACCGGCACGGCCCAGCGCGACGCCTGGCAGCAGCGTGTCCTGCCGCCGGTCGAGCTCGTGCGCCCGGGCCTGTGGTCGATCCCGGTGCCCATCCCCGACAACCCGCTCCGCTACACCCTGGCCTACGCCTTCGAGAGCCGCGACGACGGCGTACTGCTGGTCGATCCGGGCTGGGACTCCCCCGAGGGCCGGGCCGCCCTGACCGCCGGCCTGCGCGACCTGGGCCCGGTCACCGGCATTGTGCTCACCCACGTGCACCCCGACCACCACGGCCTCAGCGGATGGTTGCGCGAGCGCTCCGGCGCCTGGATCGGCATGCATCCGGCCGAGGCCGCATGGCTTCCCGCACGGCGCTGGCGCGACCAGCCGCCCGGCTTCAGCGAGCGCTGGCTGCGCCGCCACGGCGCCCCCGAAGACCTGCGGCTCACCCAGGATCGCCTGGACAGCCTCTATGCGATGGCCGAACCGGACCGCGCGATCGACGACGGCGACCGACTGCCGCTGGCGGGCCGTGAGGTGCGCGCGGTCTGGACGCCGGGCCACACGCCGGGTCACCTGTGCCTGCACGACGCCGAGGCCGGGGTGCTGCTGACCGGCGATCACCTGCTCCCCCGCATCAGCCCGAACATCGCCGTGCATCCGGGTGACGACGGCGACCCGCTCACCGACTATCTGGGCTCGCTCGACCGCACCGCGAAGTTCACCGGCGACGAGGCCCTGCCCGCCCACGAATACCGGTTCCGCGGCATCGGCACCCGCGCCGCCGGCCTGCGCCGCCACCACGACAAGCGCAGCGACGAGATCATGGGCGTGATCGCGACGCACGGCGATCCGACGTCGTGGCAGATCGCCGCCGCCCTCACCTGGTCGCGCGGCTGGGACGCGCTACACGGCCTGATGCGCCGGATGGCCCTGGCCGAGACCGTCGCCCACCTGCACCACCTGGCCGCCGCGGGCGCCGTCCGCCCCACCGGCCGCGAACCGATCAAATGGAGGGGGTAGCGCAAATCAGTTTGTAGTGGAAACCTATTGGCCATGACTACTGATGCCGCCCGCATGCTCTCCGACGTGCGCGCCCTGACCGGACAGGTGCGCCGCGACCAGCGCCGGACCTGGGTCGCGCTGTCCGTGCTGGCCGCCGCCACCCTCGTGGCGATCCCGTTCGACCTGCTCTTCATGTGGGTGCGGTGCGACGACACCGGCTGCATGTTCGGGCGCCAGGGCCTGTTCTACTACTGGCCGGCGGCCCTGCTGATCGCGTACGCGGTGATCGCCGTCAGCTACATCCGGGCCGCCCGCGACCGAGGGGTGGGGACGCGGGTGCTGCCGTACGCGATCACCGGCGCCGTGACCGCGGTGGTGATCACGGCCGTGTCCCTGGCCGCGGCCGCCTGGTTCCCGGACAACCCGCCCTTCGACGGCGGCCCGATGCCGTACTGGTGGATCGTGCTGGACCGGCTGGTCCTGCCCTGGGGTCTGATCGGGCTCGCGCTGCTGGTGCTGGCCCGGCTCGAACGCCACCTCGCGCTGTTCTGGTTCACCGTGGGCTATCTTGTGCTGGTGCTGCTGGTCGTACCGACGAACGAGGGCATCCACGTGCCGTTCGTGACCGACCCGGCCCTGCAGCTGCGGCTCTCGACGGTGCTGCCGCAGCTCATCGTCGCCGCCGCCCTGCTGGCCGGCGCGATCGGCTTCCACCGGGCCCGTCCGGGGCAGCGGTGACCGCCTCGCCCGACACGTCCGACCACCCGGTCATCGGCCTCGACGAGGTCGTGCACCAGCGGGTGCGGCTGGGCATCCTGGCCATCGGGCACGAGGCCCGGCGGGTCGAGTTCGGCTATCTGCGCGACCAGCTCGACCTGACCGCCGGCAACCTGTCCAAGCACCTGAGCGTGCTCGAGGCGGCCGGTCTGATCGACATCGAGAAGGGCTACGAGGGCAAGCGCGGCCGCACCTGGGTCACCCTGACCCCGGCCGGTGACGCCGCCCTCGCCGCCGAGATCAGCCGCCTCAAGGTGCTGATCGCCCGGGTCGAGGAAAAAACCTAAACCTTCCGACCGATTCCGCCGTACGAGTCCTGGTGCGCCTCGCCGGAACCCGGCTCCGGGCGCCATTCGGACACCGACACCACTCCCGGCTCCACCAGCTCGAGCCCGTCGAAGAAGCGCGCAATACGTGCGGGGCTGCGCAGGTGGTAGGTGTGGCCGCCCTCGCTGGAGACCTTGGCCCCCTCGACGATCTTTTCGCTGGTGTCGGTGCCGTCGTAGAAGGCCAGACAGCTCCCCGCGGGTAGCAGGTCGACCAGCCGGCCGACCACGGCGAGGGCCTCGTCGTCGTCCTCGATGTGACCCAGGATGCCCATCAGCATCAGCGCGATCGGCTGCTCGAAGTCGAGCGTGCGGCCCGCCTCGGCGCGGATCGTCGCGGTGTCGCGCAGGTCGGCGTCGATGTAGTCGGTGACGCCGTCGGGCCCGCTGCTGAGCAGGGCCCGGGCGTGCACCAGCACCAGCGGGTCGTTGTCGACGTAGACGATGCGCGACGCGGGGGCGACCCGCTGGGCCACCTCGTGGGTGTTGTTGGCCGTGGGCAGGCCGGTGCCGATGTCGAGGAACTGGCGGATCCCGGCGTCACCGGCCAGGTAGCCGACCACACGGGCCAGGAAGGCACGGCACGACCGGGCATTCTCCGCGATGGCCGGGAAGACCTCGAGGACGCTGTCGCCCACTTCACGGTCGACGGCGTAGTTGTCCTTGCCGCCCAGCCAGTAGTTCCAGACGCGGGCGCTGTGCGGGACGCTCGTGTCCAGCTGGGGTGCGCCGTCGGTGGCCATGGTCTGCCCCTCCCGTTCGAGTGACGGTCAGGGTAGTGCAACTTGTCGACCACTGTGGACTCTGGGAATTCTGAAACTATTGGTCCCGGGTCACGGTGTCGACATCGCGGCCGAACGGATCGCCGCGGGCAGCCCGGTCAGCGCGGCGTTGAACCGGCTCTGGAACGTCATCACGTGGGTGATCAGGGCGTCTTCCAGCGCGGCGGCGTCCCGGTCGACCAGGGCCTGGTGGGCCCGCCGGAACTCGGGCAGCAACTCCCGCACGGGTTCCAGCGGCGCCTGCACGGCGGCCAGCAGGCGCATGCTCTCGGCCACCAGGCGCCAGTAGATCGGGGTGATGTAGGGGTTGGCGCACATCAGCAGGATCCGGTCGTGGAAGCCGGCGTCGAAGTCCAGGTCGTCCAGCGACGACGGGTCGTCGAGGAACTCGCCCAGTTCCCGGATGTGGGCGGGCCGGGCGTTGGCCGACACCGAGGCGGCCACCGCCCGTTCCACCGCCAGCCGCAGGTCGAGCAGCGGCGCGCAGTTGCGCACGTCGACGTGCGTCACATAGGTGCCCCGGCGGCCGATGACCTCGACCAGGCCGTCGCCGGCCAGGCCGCGGATCGCCTCGCGCAGCGGCGTGCGACCCACGGCCAGCCGCTCCATCAGGTCGGCCTCGACCAGCGACGTGCCGGCCGCCAGCTGCCCGCGCAGGATGAGGTCGCGCAGCTGGCGGTAGGCCCGGTCGGACTCGGTCGGCCCCAGGGGGTGCCCGGTCGGGAGCAAAGCTCTCTCCTCGCAGGAAAGGTCAGGCGATGGTCTGCCCGGCGTCGAGGAACAGTGTGCTCCCTGTCGCCAGACGCGATTCATCGCAGGCCAGGAAGACGGCCGCGCCGACGACGTCCTCGGGCACGCCGATGATCTGCAGGGGGATCATCCCGAGCCGGTACTCGCGGAACGCCGGGTCGGCGATGTCGTGCCGGTTGAGGTCGGTCTCGATCAGGCCGGGGGCGATCGAGTTGGCCCGGATGCCGTGCGGCGCCAGCTCCAGCGCGAGCTGGCGGGTCAGCAGCCGGACGCCGCCCTTGGCGCTGCAGTAGTGGGCCAGGTTGATGCCGGCCAGCTGCTCACTGGCTGACGACATGTTGATGATGACACCCGACTTGCGCGGGACCATCCGCTTGGCCGCGGCCTGGGCACAGAGGAAATAGCCCTTGAGGTTGACCGACATGATCTCGTCCCACTCGTCCTCGGTGATCTCGAGGAACGGGGTCCGCTTGAGCACGGCGGCGTTGTTGACCAGGATGTCGATCTGCCCGAAACGTTCGAGGGTGGCATCCATGAGGTGCTCGACGTCGGCCGACCGGGACGTGTCGCCCTGCACGGCCAGGGCCTGCCCACCCGCGTCCTCGATCTGCTTGACGACCGATTCCGCCGCGGCGGAGTCCGACCGGTAGCCGACGACCACCGACGCCCCTTCGGCGGCGTAGCCGAGGGCGATGGCCTTGCCGATGGACCGCGACGCCCCGGTTACGACGGCGATCTTGCCGGACAGTCTCATGCTTTCTCCTTGATCTGGTGCGCGCCGGTGATCAGGCCGACCACCTCGGACGGGGTGGTGTCGGCGGTGCGGAGGAGGGCCTGCTGCGCACCCTGGCGAAGCACCAGGATGTCGTCGGCGACCGCCCACACGTGTTCCATGTTGTGGCTGATGACGAGCTGGCCGATGTTGCGTTCCTTCTTGATCGTGTTGAGGACCCGCAGCACCTCGCCGCTCTCCTCGACCCCGAGCGCGGCGGTCGGCTCGTCGAGGATCAGGACCCGTCCGGCCCAGTACGCGGCCCGCGCGATCGCCACGCACTGCCGCTGCCCGCCGGACATCTTGGAGATCTCCTGGCCGTCGATGCCCGGGATCCGGATGTGCAGCTCGGACACGGACTCCTTGGCGACCCGGGCCATCTTGCGTTTGCGCACCACACCGAACGGGCCCAGCCAGGACGGCGTGATGATCTCGCGGCGGAGGAAGAAGTTGCCGGCCACGTCCAGGTTGGGCACCAGGGCCAGGTCCTGGAAGACGGCCTCGATGCCGGCCCGGTGCGCGTCGCGCGGGTTGTTGAAGGTGACCGGCTCGCCGTCGAGGCGCAGCCCGCCTGTGGTCGGCGGGAACATCCCGGTCAGGATCTTGACCAGGGTCGACTTGCCGGCCCCGTTGTCGCCGACCACGGCCAGCGTGCGCCCGGCCGAGAGGCTGAAGCTGACCCCCTTGAGCGCCTGGGTGGC
The DNA here is from genome assembly GCF_018829635.1 of Paractinoplanes bogorensis. Lineage (GTDB taxonomy): Bacteria > Actinomycetota > Actinomycetes > Mycobacteriales > Micromonosporaceae > Actinoplanes > Actinoplanes bogorensis. Next base: position 622,667 of record NZ_JAHKKG010000006.1, on the reverse strand, counting down.
CCCGTACGACTTGGTGACGTTCTCGACCTCAAGAATCGCTGTCATGGGCCATCCCCGCCGTGTCCTTGACGATCTCGCCGGCGCGGATCACCACGGGGATGTTGGTCCCACTGGCCAGCAGCTTCACGTCGTCGAGCGGGTTGCCGGCGACGAGCACCAGGTCGGCCTGCTTGCCCGCCTCGATGGTGCCGATGGTGTCCTGCATCCGGACCAGCCGCGCGTTGTCCCGGGTCGCGCTCAGGATCGCCTTGGCCGCGCCCATCAGCTCGGCCTTGAGCACGATCTCGAGCCCGCGGCCGGTCTGGTCGGGGCCGACCAGGTCGCTGCCCGAGCCGATCCCGACGCCCTTGGCCGAGGCGATCCGCACCGCGTTGCGGCTGCCGTCGATGATGGCGTTGATGTCCACCCGCTGGTCCGGCGTGAGCGCCGGGTCGGCCTCGATGATCTGCAGGATCTGCAGGGTCGGCACCAGCCACACGTCGCGCCGCAGCATCTCGTCGGCGATCCGCTCGTCGACCTGGCTGCCGTGCTCGATCGAGCGCACCCCGGCCTCGATCACCTGCATCAGCGCCGACGCCGAGTGGCAGTGGGCCAGCACGTACGTGCCCCACGCCTCGGCCACCTCGACGGCCGCGCGCACCTCGTCGAACTGGAACTGGGTGTGCGTCCAGTGGTCGGTCGGCGACAGCACGCCGCCCGAGGTGAACATCTTGAGCTGGGTCGCGCCCTTGCGCAGCTGCTCGCGGGCCACCCGGCGCACCTCGTCGGCGCCGTTGACCACCTCGGGCCGGGCGACCAGGCCGGGGATGGACGCGCCCCGGTGCACCGCCTCGTGCGCCTCGCGCAGGTCGCCGTGCCCGCCGATCTGCGAGATCACCGAGCCGGACGGGAAGATCTTGGGTCCGCGGATCTGGCCGGCGTCGACGGCCCGGGCGAACGCCGGGTCGAGCCCGCCCGCGTCCCGGACCGTGGTGAAGCCCTCGAGCAGGGTGTCCTCGATGACGCCCTTGACCCGCAGCACGTGCGAGATCCAGGAGCCGTCGCCGTGGTCGCCGGCCGGGCCGATGAGCGCCATGTGCACGTGAGCGTCGAGCAGGCCCGGGAGCAGGGTGTGGCCGGCACCGTCGATCACGGTCGTGCCGGCCGGCACCGCGCGCCCCGCCGGGCGGAGGCCGACGATGCGGCCGGCCTCCACCTCGACGTCGACGTGCTCCTGGACGCTCTCGTCGGTGCAGGTCATCACCGACGTGTCGCGAATCAGAAGGCTGGTCACTTCATGTACTCCTGGTTGCAGAAGGCCAGGTCCGGGTTGGCCGCGGTGTCGTAGTGCGACGGGCCGATCTGGATGGCCTTCTCGGCCGTCCCGCCGGTCTTGAGGGCCAGGGCGGCGGTCATCGCGTCGATGCCGTACTGGGCCAGCGGGTCGAGCGCCGCGAACGGGATGTCCCCGCTCTTGGTCGCGGCGATACCGGCGTCGCCGGAGACCGACTCGGTGATCACCTTGACCTTGTCCTGCAGGCCGAGCTGCTTGACGACGCGGATCACGGCCAGGGCCATGTCGTCGTTGTGGGTCACGATCACGTTGACCTCGGGGTGGCTGGGCAGCAGGCTCTGCGCCAGCGACGCCGCCTTGGCCGAGTCCCAGGCCGCGTCCTGGCTGACCACGACCTCGCCGGACGAGCCCATGCCCTCCTTGGTGCCGGCCATGATGTCCTCGGCCGTGCCCGAGCCGAGCGAGCCGGTCAGCTCCATCACCTTGGCGTTGGGCACGTTGTCGGCGATCCACTTGCCGGTGGCCACGCCCGAGCCCTTGAAGTCGTAGTAGGCGCTGCCCAGCAGGTCGTCGGCGCTGACGTCGGCGCCGGGGTTGTTCCAGAACAGGTAGATCGGGATGCCGGCCGCCTTGGCCGCGCGCACCTCGGCCTGGGCCGACTGCGGGAACGCCGACCACAGCATGATCATGTCGACGCCCTGGGTGATCGCGGACTGCACGTTGCGCAGCTCGTTCTCGACGTTGTAGGCGCTGCTGCTGTCGGCCCAGGTGTGCCCGCCGGCCGCGAGGACCTGCTTGGTGCCGCTGAAGGCGCACTGCGACTGGGTGCCGGTGAGCACGCCGTTGATCAGGGCGACTTTGAGCGGCTTGGCCGAGGCTCCGGCGGCCGGTTCTTCCGACGAGGAGGAAGAGGAGGAGGAGCAGGCCGCGACGCTGAACATGAGGGCCGCGATCGCGGCTACGGAAAGGAATTTCTTCATGGGAACTCCCGGATTCAGGCGAGGGTGTTGACGAGTCGCAACTTTCCGGAGCGGACTTGATCGACGATCGCGGCAACCACCACGATCGCCCCGGTGACGACGTTGGTGACGGACCCGGACACGTTCATCAGGGCGAGCAGGCTGCCGATCGAGATCAGCAGGACGACGCCGATGAGAGTGCCCGCGACCGTGCCGCGGCCGCCGCTGAAACTGGTGCCGCCGATGACCGCGGCCGCCAGTGCCTGAAGCTCGTATCCCGTCCCGATGGTGGGCGAGCCGGTCCCGGCCCGGGCCATCAGGGTGATGCCGGCGACGCCGACCGTGACACCCGCGATGACGTAGGCCAGAAGCTTGAGACGTTGCACCCGGACGCCGGCCAGGAACGAGGCGCGTTCGCTGCCGCCGAGTGCGTAGATGTGCCGTCCGAACCGGGTGCACCGCAGCAGGACGATGAACAGCAGCGCCACCACGATCAGGGTGATGACGACGTTCGGGATGGAGAAGGTGCTGCCCAGGCCGTAGTTCTCGAGGTTGTTGCCGATCGAGAACGGGCGGCCGTTGGCGACGAGCAGGGCCAGGCCGAGGTACGCCGTGCTGGCCCCGAGCGAGACGATGAACGGGGTCACCTTGAACACCGCCACGACCAGCCCCTGCAGGCCCGCCGCGGCGACCCCGGTGAGCACACCGGCGGCCAGGCACAGCACGAGCGGGTCGCCCGCCATCAGCATGCTGCCGGTGACCGCGGTGACCAGCGAGACCTCGGCCCCGATGGCGAAGTCGATCAGGCCCGCGATCAGCAGCAGCGAGGTGCCGCAGGCGAGGATGCCCAGCACCGCGCACTGGATGACGATCTCGCGCAGATTGTTCGCGGTGCCGAAGAACGGGTTGATCGTGCTCGCGATGATCAGGAACAGCAGCACGATCCAGAGCGCACCCGGCACGTGGGTGAAGGGCGTGCGGACGCGTTCCGGCACGCGCGCGGTCAGGCTGGTCATGCGTCGTAGCCGTAGAGCTCGCGCGCCGCGGAAGCGCTGACGTAGCCGGCCGCGATGTCCCGGGCGATGTCCGCGTGAGAGCGCTCGGCCGGGTCGCCGTAGCCCCCGCCGCCACCGGTCATCAGCCGTACGGTGTCGCCGCGCCGGAGCCGGGTCCGGTTGACCTTCATGATCCGGCGCTCGTCGTCGCGCCCCGGATTGATGATCAGGTCGGGGGCCGCGCCCGCCGTGCCGCCCTCGATGCCCCAGGCCGGCGTCTGCGAGCGGTCCAGCCACAGGCTGAGGTCGCAGTCGTCGAGCAGCATCGTGTACTCGCGGACGACACCGCAGCCGCCGCGGAACCTGCCCGCGCCGCCGGTGTCGGGCCGGAACGCGTACTCGTTGATGGTGGCCGGGAACTTGGTCTCGAACACCTCGATCGGCATGTCCTTGAACGCGCCGGACATCGCCCAGATCATGCCGTCGGCGCCGTCGTTCCTCGGTGCTCCACCCCAGCCACCGACGTGCGGCTCGTTCTCGATGAACTTGTTTCCGGTACGGGGATCCGTGCCGGAGAACTGCAGGATCATGCCGTCGCCGTAGTGGCCGGCCGCGGCGAGCTCGGGCAGCACCGGCGACAGCGCCTTGACGATCAGGTCGACCAGCAGGCCGAGCGGGGTGAAGTAGAACTGGCACGGCGACGGTTCCTGCGCGCCCAGCACCGAGCCGAGCCGCACCTTGACGTCGAGACAGGCGAACGTGCCGCCGTTGACCGCCTGCTCCGGGTTGATCAGGTACTTGAAGCCGAGGCGACAGGCCGACACGGTCTGCACGGCACCACAGTTCATCGGACCGCGTACGGCGTCGTCGGAACCGGTGACGTCGATCGTCATGGCGTCGCCGGCCACCGTGATCACGACCTCGACCCGTACGGGAACGCCGGAGATGCCGTCGCTGTCGAGGTAGCCGTCGGCCGAGTAGGTGCCGTCCGGGATCTTCGCGATGCCCTCGCGGTTCTGCTGTTCGGACTGGGCGAACATGACCTCGGCGGCGGTCTCGACGACGTCCCGGCCGTAGCGGTCGTACAGCTCGACCAGCCCGCGACTGCCCAGCTCGGCCACCACGAACTGGGCCCGCAGGTCGCCGGTGCACGAGACCGGGAAGCGGGTGTTGCCGACGATCAGCTCGATCACGTCGGTGCGCTCGACGCCGCCCTGCACGATCTTCATCGGCTTGATCCGCAGGCCCTCCTGCTGGATCTCGGTCGAGTCCATGGCGACGCCCGGGTCCTTGCCGCCGATGTCGAGCCAGTGCGCCCGCGACGCCACGAAGCCGGCCAGCTCGCCCCGGTAGAACAGCGGCGCATAGACGGTGACGTCGTGCGGGTGGGTGCCGGAGATGTACGAGTCGTTCATGATCCAGATGTCGCCGTCCTGCCACGCGTCGCGGCCGAACATCTCCTCGGTCACCTTGGTGCAGTGCTCGAGGTTGCCCAGGAACAGCGGGATGCCGGACGACTGGCCGAGCACCCGGTGCTGAGCGTCGATGATGGCGACGGCCGAGTCCTTCGACTCGTAGATGACCGGCGAGAACGCCGAGCGGACCAGGCCGTTGTTCATCTCCTCGGCGATGGCCAGGAACGAGTTGCGGATGATCTCGTTGGTGATCGGGTCGGAAACGGTCATCAGGCGGCGTCCTTCGTCAGGATCAGGGACTTGAAGCCGTCGACCGACACCACCCAGCCGGGCGGGACGATCGTCACGGAGGTCGGTTCGTCGATGATCAGCGGGCCGGTGAGGCGTTCGCCGACCTTGAGCGCGTCGCGGTCGATCCGCGCGGTGTCATGCGAGCGGCGGCCGAAGATGACCGTCTGCGTGGGCAGGTCCCGCTCGGGTACGGCCTCTTCCGCCAGCGCTGACACGGCCGGGAAGTCCACATCGGCCAGCAGCGTGAGCCGGGCCGTCGTCACTTCGAGGGGCGCGCCCGGGCTCGCGTGGCCGTAGCGGCGGCGGTATTCCTCGTGGAAGTCGTCTACGAGGGTCTCGGTGAGCGCCATGGTGATGGTGTGCTCCTGCCCGACGTAGCGGGTGTCGAGCTGCCTTCGGAAGTCGACCTCGGCCGACTCGACGTTCTCGGTGCGCAGGGCCTCGCGGGCGTCGGCCTCGAGCGGCGCGAACGCCTCGTCCAGAGCGGCCGGCGACAGGTCGTCCAGCTTGCGGAAGAAGCTGCGGGTGAAGTCCTGCCGCAGCGGCGACTGCAGCATGCCCCAGGCCGAGAACGCGCCCGGCAGCGCGGGCACCACCACCTCGCCGATGGCCAGGGCCTCGGCCAGCGCGGCCGCGTGCAGAGCGCCGGCACCGCCAAAGGCGACCAGCGAGAAGTCCCGCGGTTCGATGCCGCGCTCGACCGTGATGGCCCGGATCGCCTGGGCCATCTTGGCGTTGATGACGTCGACGATGCCTTCGGCCAGCGCGTACGGGTCGAGGCCGAGCTCCCCGGCCAGCGCGTCCATGCTGGTCTTGGCCGCATCGACGTCGAGCCGCATCTTGCCGCCCAGGAAGGCGCCCGGGTCGATCCGGCCCAGCAGCAGGTTGGCGTCGGTGACCGTGGGCTGGGTGCCGCCGCGGCCGTAGCAGGCCGGACCGGGCACGGCACCCGCGCTCTCGGGGCCGACCCGCAGGCCGCCCGCCTCGACGTAGGCCACCGAGCCGCCGCCGGCCCCGATCGTCTTGATGTCGACGACCGACATCAGCGCCGGGAAGCTCTCCATGTCGGCGTGCGGCAGGATCTCCGGCTTGCCGCCCACGATCAGGCTCATGTCGAAGCTGGTGCCGCCCATGTCGACGCAGATCAGGTTGGGCCGGCCCGTACGGGCGGAAAGAACCTCGCCCCCGGCGGCCCCGCCCACGGGACCGGAGAAGAACGTCTGCAGGGGCTGGGTCCGGGCCTTGGCGATACCGATGATGCCGCCGTTGGACTGCATCACGCGTACGGGAGCGGAAATGCCTTTCTCGGCCAGCCCCTTCTCCAGGCGCGACAGATAATCGCGGACGGTCGGTCCGCTGTAGGCGCTGAGGACCGCGGTCGACGTGCGCTCGTACTCCCGCCACTCCCGCGCCGCCTCGTGCGACATGGTGATCGTGACACCGGGCAGGGCCGCGCTCAGGTAGTCGGCGGCGGCCTGCTCGTGGCGACCGTCCAGATAGGAGAAGAGGAACGCGATCGCGACCGAGCGGATGCCCTGCTCGCGGATGTAGGCGGCGGCCCGCTCGAGGTCGGCCGGGTCGAGCGGGGTCTTCTCGTCGCCCTGCCAGTCGAGCCGGCCGCCGATCTCGATCAGGTCGGGCTTGGCCACCAGCGGCGTCGGACGCACGTGGTGGATGTTGAAGATGTCCAGGCGGTGGCCACGGGCGATGAAATAGCTGTCGCCGACACCCTTGGTGGCCAGCAGCGCGACCCGCTCGCCGCGGCGCTGCAGCAGCGCGTTCAGGCCGACCGTGGTGCCGTGCACGAACGAGCGGACGGCATCGGGATCGTCGACCACGGCGTTCATCGCCTCGACGACACCGCGGACCAGATCGTCGGGGGTGGTCGGGGACTTGCCGGTGCGGAACTGCCCGCTCGTCTCTTCGTAGACGACGACGTCGGTGAAGGTCCCGCCGATGTCGACCGCGACCCGGAACTGCTCGGACATGGAACTCCTCCGTGCTCTTTTGGGCATGCGCTGTCGAGCGGCCTGCTACAGGTCGCGTTTCGTTCTTCGTTTTTCGTCTCAGGCGAGCTCGGAGAGCTCCGCGCCTCTTCGGGTGGCCGCCATGACCGCGTCGAACAATGCGTCACGGACGTTGTGCCGCTCGATCTCGCGGAAGGCGCTGATCGTCGCGCCGCCGCGGCTCATGATCGCCTCGCGCAGCTCGACCGGATGCTGCCCGGACTCGCGCAACAGCGTCGTCGCGCCCGTCATCGTCTGGATCAGCAGTTCACGGGCGATCGGCTGGGCGACCCCCGCGTAGACGCCGGCCTGGGTCAGCACCTCGACGATGAAGTACAGATAGGCGGCGCCGTGACCGGACAGGGCGCTGACCGCGTCCTGCTGGTCCTCGGGCAGCCGGATGACCCGGCCTCCGCTCGTCAGCAATGTCTCGGCGAGGTCCAGGTCGGCCTCGGTGGCGTGCCGGCCCGGAGAGATCACGCTCATCGCCTGATCCACCATGAGCCCGGTGTTGGTCATGACCCGCACGACGCGGGATTCCGGACCGAGACGCTTTTCCAGTACGGCCGTGGTCACGCCCGCCGCCATCGAGACGACGAGCCGGCCGGTTCCTGCGGCTTCCAGGGCCGGGCCGATGTCCTGGGGCTTGGTCGCCACGATCACGACGTCGGCGCGGCGGGTGGCCTCGGCGTTGTCGAGCAGCACCTCGCAGGCGAGCTCGGCGCGCAGCCGGGCCGCGTGCTCCTCGCGGCGTACGGTCACGATCAGCTGATCGGCCGGGTGGCCCCCGCGCAGAATCGCTCCGGCCAGCGCGCCGCCGACCGTGCCGCCACCGATGATCGCCACGGTCGTCACAGCAGCCTCCGCAGGGTCGACGGAGCTTCGACCAGGCCGGGCAGGCGCGTGGTGAAACTGCCGATGTGCTCGCGCATCAGGAGTTCGGCGCGGTCGGGATCGCGTACGGCGAACGCCTCGATCAGGTTTTTCAGACCGTCGACCATGTGGTCGTGCTCGCCGGCCACGTCGCGGCGCCGGGCGATCGTCATCATGCCGTTGAGCTGCTCGATGTACTCCCGCATGCGGGTGTTGCCGCAGTGCGCGGCGATCGCGCGGTGCAGCTCCTGGTCGAGCGCCTCGAGCTCGCCCGGCTCCTCGATCACCTCGAGCCGGGCCCGGAAGCTCTCGATCAGCTCCATCGGCATGTGCGTCGCCGCGACCCGGGCCGCGAAACTCTCCAGCAGCCAGCGCAGCTGGTTGACCTCGAGATAGTCCTGCACCGAGAGGGTGGCCACCCGGGCCCCGCGACCCGGGATGTCGGTGACCAGACCGTCGGCCGCGAGCCGGGCGATCGCTTCCCGCACCGGCGAGCGCGAGGTGCCGAGCTCGGTGGCGATCTCGAGCTGGTTGAGCATGGCGCCCTCGGCGTAGCGACCGTCGAGAATCCGGTCGCGCAGCATGCCGTAGCACCGCTGGGCCTCGCTCGAGTACTGGCCGCTCACCCGTGTCTCCCCTGCTCCGTGGCTTGTAGGAAGCACCGTACTCGCTGATATATTACGTGTCGACATCGTGTCGACAGAAAGTTTGTTAACGCCGCCGGGGAGGTTTCGGGTGCGTCACCGCCAGGAAATCAGCGCGATCGATTCGCACACGGCCGGGGAACCGACCCGGGTCATCACCGGTGGGCTGCCTCCGCTGACCGGTTCCACGCTGGCGGAGAAACAGGCTTCCCTGTACGCGGCGTGGCCCGACCTGATCGGCATGGTGGTGGGCGAGCCCCGGGGTCACGCCCCCTCGCACGCGACGATCGTGCTGCCGCCGACCCGCCCCGACGCCGACCTGTCGCTGCTGATCCTGTCGGCGCTGGGGCCGCTCGAGATGTGCGGGCACGCGCTGATCGGCACGGTCACGACGCTGCTCGAGACCGGTCTCGTCTCGTCGCCGACGCTGCGCATCGAGACGCTGGCCGGCCTGATCACCGCGCACGCCTCGGTCTCCGACGGCCAGGTTTCTTCCGTACGTTTCCAGGGCGCCCCCTCCTACGTTCTGCAGGACGACATCCCCGTGGAGGTGCCCGGGCTCGGCACGGCTCGGGTCGCCCTGGTCTACGGCGGCCTCTGGTACGCCGTGGCCGAACTTCCCGTGCCACTCCACCTCGACCGGGTCAACGCGCTGATCGCGGCCGGTTCCCACATCCGCGCCGCCCTGGCCGGTGGCCCGGTCGTGCCGACGCAGACGCTCTTCATCGGCGACAACCTGACCAACATGGCCACTTCGGACGCGCTCGGCTTCGACCGTTCACCGTGCGGCACCGGCACGTGCGCACGGCTGGCCCTGATGCACTCCCGCGGCTTGGCCTCGGTCGGTGTTCCGTACGAGTTCACGAGCATCACCGGCACCCGTTTCACCGGCCGCATCGCCGGTGCCGCCGAGGGAGCCGTCCAGCCCGAGATCACCGGCTCGGCCTGGCTGACCGCCCGGACGACGCTGCTCTACTCCCCCACCGACCCGCTGCGGTCCGGCTTCTTCGTCCCGGCCGTCGACCGCATCTCCGCACCGGAAAGCTAACCTCGTGGCACCCGCGGCCGATCAGAGTCCTCGACCGGATCCCCGCTTGCCCGAGGTGCCTCTCTGATGACTGCTGCCGTCTCCGTCGCCACCGATCTGCCCGCCGTCGGCACGCCGATGTTCCTCGTGCTCGGCGAGGGTGTGAACTTCCGGTCCCGCCTCGAATCGGTCGACGGCGACACCTTCACGGTGGCCGCGCCGCTCGAGACGACCGAGACGGCCGGGCTCACGCCGGGCCGCCAGTTCGACGTCTTCTGGGCGCCGCCGCGCACCCGCATCGTGCTGCCGACCCGTCTGGTCGCCGTGTCGGACGAGGCGCCCTACCGCTGGACGCTGGCCCCGACCGAGGCGCCGCGGCAGAGCAACCGCCGTGAGTACGTCCGCGGTGGGGGCGGCGCCGCCGTCCGCCTCACCACCGAGACCACCGACGCCGAGGGCGCCCTGCTCGACATCAGCGAGGGCGGCCTGCGCTGCTGGATGGACGAGCCCACGGCCCTGGCCCCGGGCGACCGCCTGACCGCGTCGGTGCCGCTCGGCACGGCCGGCGAACTCGAGGTGGAGGGCACGGTCTACACCGTGCGCGACGCCCCGCACGGCGACCCGGGCCAGCACATCGTGCTCACCTTCAACACGCCCGAGAGCCTGGCCCGGATGATCCGCCACTACATCATGGAGTGGGAGATCGCCGACCGCCGCCTGCGCGCGAGCTGAACCTCAGGGCCTTCATGGCCGCCGACTGGAACGGCGTGAACCGGGTCGCCGTCGCCGGCCGCGCCACCCGCATCCAGGTGAGAGATTTTCGGGTCCGGCAGACACGGATCGCCGGTGCTCGTACCTTCGATCTGGGTGCCAGCGTTCACGCCGACGGATCGGAGTTCCGCAAGACCGAGGCCGGTCCTCGTCTCTGCCGGGCCCGCCGGGCAGTCACCGCTCAGCCTCCTCTCCACCGCGACGGATCCCGCGCGGCTCTCTCCCGCTCGTCCTCACCGTGACCACACGTGGCGACGCTATGTCCAATATGGACGGCGAGCCCGGCACCCCCTCACGCCCGCCAACACGGGCGCGCTGCTATCCGCATTGAGGGAGCAAGACATGTTCGGTAAGAAGCTTGTCGGGGACATGATCACCCGCAGCGCCGAGAACGCCACCGACCGCCGCCGGTTCCTGCAGAGCGCCGGGGCCCTCGGGCTCGGTATCGCCGGGGCCGGTGTCCTCCGCTCCGGAACGGCCCTGGCCGAAGCGGGGACCGAAGCCATGGCCGGGCCCAGCGACGGCGCCGTCCTGAACTTCGCGCTCAACCTGGAATACCTGGAGGCCGAGTTCTATTCGTACGCCGTGCACGGGCACGGCCTGTCGGACGGCATGACGACCGGCACCGGACGCCGGGGTGGGGTCACCGGCGGCAAGCAGGTGCCGTTCAAGACCAGCCGCATCCGCCAGTACGCCACCGAGATCGCCGCCGACGAACTGGCCCACGTCAAGTTCCTGCGGAGCGCGCTCGGCTCGGCCGCCGTCTCCCGCCCGGCCATCAACATCCGGGACAGCTTCACCGCCGCGGCCCGCGCGGCCAAGCTGATCGGGATGCACGACGTGTTCGACCCGTACGCCAACGAGAACAACTTCCTGCTGGCCGCGTTCCTGTTCGAGGACGTCGGCGTGACCGCCTACAAGGGCGCGGCGCCGCTCATCACCAACAAGACCTATCTCGAGGCGGCGGCCGGCATCCTCTCGGCCGAGGCCTACCACGCCGCGACGATCCGCTCGTCGCTGTGGGAGAAGGACATGGGGGCGCAGGTCGCCAAGCTGTCCGCCGCCCGCAACATGCTGGACGGCAACGGCGACGACGACCAGGGCATCGGCGGCCCCAAGATGGCCAACATCAACCCCACCGACAAGAACGGCATCAACTTCAGCCGCTCGTACGACCGGGTGCTGAACATCGTCTATCTCAACCCGAACAAGGTCACCAAGGGTGGCTTCTATCCCTGGGGCGTCAACGGTTCGCTGAACACCAGTTCCTGAGCAATGTCGCCGGGCCCGCCGTCATCGGCGGGCCCGCCCGCACCGGAGGAAGACACACCGACATGGCTCAGTCACCGAATCCCGTCGCGCTCGTCGTGCCCGGATCCGGGCGCCCGCGCGTCCGGCCGGCCCGTCTGCGTACCGCAACCGCCCTGGGCCCGGCGTTCGTCGCGGCCATCGCCTACGTCGATCCGGGCAACTTCGCCACCAACTTCGCCGGCGGGGCCAGCACCGGCTATCAGCTGGTCTGGGTCGTGGTGCTGGCCAACCTGGTCGCGATGCCCATCCAGTTCCTCTCGGCCAAGCTCGGCGTGGCCACCGGCAAGAGCCTGCCGCACGCTTTCCGGGACACCTATCCCGGGCCGCGCTCGTGGGTGATGTGGGCCCAGGCCGAGATCGTCGCGATGGCCACCGACCTGGCCGAGTTCGTCGGGGCCGCCATCGGCCTCTATCTGCTGTTCGGCATCCCGATGCCGCTGGCCGCGGCGATCACCGCCGTGATCTCGTTCGCGGTCCTCGCGCTGCAGAACCGGGGCTACCGGCCGTTCGAGCTGGCGATCGGGGCGATGCTCGCGATGATCTGCGGCGGCTTCCTCTATCTGGCGGTGCGCGTCCCGCCGTCGCCTTCGGAGAGTCTGAACGGCCTGCTCCCCAGCATCGGCGGCGACAACGTCCTGCTGCTGGCGGTCGGCATCATCGGCGCGACCGTCATGCCGCACGCCATCTATCTGCACTCGGGCCTGATGTGCGGGCGCGCCGCCGGACGGTCACCGGCCGAGAAGCGGCAGCTGCTCCGGTTCGAGCGGATGGACATCGCCATCGCCATGAGCCTGGCCGGCCTGGTCAACCTCAGCATGCTGGCGATCGCGGCCAAGCTGTTCCACCACGACGGCGCCGGCGTCGCCATCACCCTCGACGCCGTGCACATGGACCTCGGCCGTCTGGTCGGCGGAGGCGCCGCGCTGGCCTTCGCCGCCGCTCTGCTCGCCTCGGGTATCGCGTCGTCGAGCGTCGGCACCGCGGCCGGGCAGATGGTGATGGACGGTTTCCTGCGGGCGCGCATCCCGCTGACGCTCCGCCGGTCGATCACCATGGCCCCGGCCGTGGCGCTGCTCTGCTCCGGCATCGACCCGACCCAGGCGCTCGTCCTGAGCCAGGTCGTGCTGTCCTTCGGCATCCCGTTCGCGCTGGTCGGCCTGCTCGTGCTGACCAGCCGGCGCAGCCTGATGGGCGAACACGTCAACAGCCGGCTCACCGTCGCCGGCATCAGCGTCGTCGTGGCCGTCCTCAGCGGACTCAACCTGCTGCTGCTCGCCCAGCAGCTCTTCTGAGCGGGCCGCTCAGAGACCGTGCACGGCCAGCACGTCGGCCAGCGCCGTGGCCGGGACGCCGCGGCCGTCGGGGCGGGGCCAGTGCACGCTCACCTCGTCGAAGCCCAGCGCGGCCAGGCGCCCGACCGTGTCGGCGTAGCGGTCGCGGCTCTCGAACGGCCAGTACGTCTCCAGCGCCACGTTCACGACCCGGCGGATCTTGCGGCCGTCCAGGACCTTGTCGAGCTGGGCCGACTGCTTCTCGAGGGCGGCGAACCACTCGTCGGCGGCGACGGCCGGGCCGTAGGGGCCGTAGGTGACCCACGACTGGCCGTACCGGGCGACCAGGGCCAGTGAGCGCGGGCCGGTGCCGGCCACCGTGAACGGGACCCGCGGGGTCTGCACGCAGCCGGGCAACTGGTGGGCGTCGACCGCGGTGTAGCGCTCACCGCGGACCGTGGTCACGTCCTGGGTCAGCAGCGTGTCGAGCAGGCCGATCCATTCGCCGAAGCGATCCATTCGCTGGCGCGGGGTCAACGGCTCGTCGCCCAGCACCCAGGCGTCGAGATTTTCCGTGCCGGCGCCCAGACCGACGTCGAGACGGCCGCCGCTGAGCTGGTCGAGGGTCATCAGCTCTTTGGCGAAGGGCACCGGGTGCCGATAGTTCGGCGTGGCCACCTGGACGCCGAGGCGGACCCGCTCGGTGGCGCCGGCCGCGGCCGCGAGCAGCGGGACACAGCCGTACCAGGGACTGTCTTTGAGCAGGGGCCAGGTCAGGTGGTCGTACGTCCACACGGTGGACACCCCGGCCCGCTCGGCCTCGACCACCTCGGCCAGCCAGGCGCTGGTGGGGTGACGATCGGGCAGGACGAGAGCCGACAACTCGGTCATGAGGCCTCCACTACGGCTGCGGCGATCACGAGATCCTCCCAGCCCATTCCGACAGTTTTGACGAGCCTGGGACGGGCCGGGGTCTTTTCCCGTACGAGGTCGGCGAACGTCACCAGATCGTCGGGTCCGACGCCCGCCTGGATCAGGTCACCGGCCTCGCGGAGCGCGACCGCGCGCGACTCGACCAGGGCACCACACTTCAGCACGGTCTCGGTGTCGACCTCGCGGGCCCCGGGCTCGTGCGAGCCGACGGCCACCACCACGGTGTCGTCGCGCAGCAGACGGCCGTCGAACAGCGGCTCGCGCGCGGTCGTGCAGCAGGCCACGATGTCGGCGTCGGCCACCGCTTCCGGGCCGGCCACCTCGGCCCCGATGCGGTCGGCGAACGCCTGCGCCTGTGAGCGGCCTACCACCCGTACGTGGGAAATGGGTCTGACTGCTTTTATCGCCTCGACGTGGCCCAGCGCCTGCGGACCGGTGCCGAAGACGACGAGCCGGCTCGCGGCGGGCGGGGCCACCAGATCGACGCCGAGCGCGGACACGGCGGGGGTGCGCAGCGAGGTCAGCGCGGCACCGTCCAGAATGGCCCGCGGCACCAGCGTGGGTGCGTCGAACAGAACGTAGACGCCGTGGATGCGCGGCAGACCGAGCGCGGGGTTGTCCGGGGCGATGCCGACCAGCTTGACGCCGGCCACACGCGCGTCGGACGACGGCATGACGAGGAGCTCGCCGCCGCCCATCCGCACCGGCACGCGCGCGGGCTCAGCCTCGGGGTCGAGCCCGGCGGCCAGGGCGTCGCGCAGTGCGGCGACCGCCCGCGGAAAGCCCAGCTCCGCCACCTGTTCAGCCGCAATCATGGGCTGTACCATGTCACATACCACCGAGGGAGGCAACCAGCCATGACGTCACCGCTGATCGGCCCGCTGCGGACCGCCGGCAGCTTCCGGCAGCACGTGGAGGACGCCGTGGCGTCGGCCATCGTCTCCGGCGAATTCGCTCCCGGCACCATGTTGACGGCGCCGACCCTGGCCGCCCGGTTCGACGTGTCGGCCACGCCCGTACGGGAAGCGCTCCTGAATCTGGAAAAGCGTGGCTTCGTGGAGATCGCCCGCAACAAGGGGTTCCGGGTCACCGAGGTGAGCCGGCAGGACCTCGACGAGATCGTGCAGATCCGGCAGTGGCTCGAGGCTCCCCCGATGCGGCTGCTGGCCGGGCGGCTCGAGTCCGATCGCCTGGCCCAGCTGCGGACCGAGGCCGAGGCCATCGTGACCAGCGCCGACGCGTCCGACCTGCCGACCTATCTGGCCGCCGACACCACCTTCCACCTGCACCTGCTCAGTCTGACCGGGAACGACCGGCTGGTCACCCTGGTCGGCGACCTGCGTCAGCAGACCCGGCTGGTCGGGCTGGCCACCATGCTCGGCTCGCCCGAGCTGGCCGAGTCGTCACTCGAGCACCTGACGCTGCTCGACCTGCTCGAGGCGGGTGACGGCGCCGCCGCCGAGGAACTGATGCGCCGCCATCTGGGTCACGTCACCGGCTGGTGGAGCGGACGGTCCGAATGAGGGTCGTCGTCGTCGGGGCCGGCATCGTCGGCGCGGCCGTGGCCCGGGAGCTCGCGCTGGCCGGGGTTTCCGTGACCGTGCTCGATCGTTCCGCTTCGGCCGGGGGCACCTCCGCGGCCGGTGAGGGCAATCTGCTCGTCTCCGACAAGGGTCCCGGCGCCGAACTCGACCTCGCACTGCGTTCGCTGACCCTGTGGCAGTCACTTCTGCCGGAAATTTCGGACAAGTTTCCCTCGATCGAATATGAGGCCAAGGGCGGTCTCGTGGTGGCCACGACCCCAGCCGGCGCGACCGCGTTGCAGGCGTTCGCTGAGACTCAGCGCACCGCCGGTGTGGAATCGGCCGTCGTCAACGGGCTGGATCACGAGCCCGACCTCAACCCCGGCCACACCCTCGCGGTCCTCTACCCGCAGGACGCCCAGGTGCAGCCCGCGATCGCCACCGAGGCGCTGCTGGCGCTGGCCAAGCAGCACGGCGCGACCGTGCGCCAGGGCGTCGAGGTGCTGGGCCCGCTGCTTTCCGGTGACCGCCTGAGCGGCGTGCTGACGTCCGACGGCCCGATCGAGGCCGACCATGTGGTGGTGGCCGCCGGACCCTGGTCGGGCGAGGTGTCCGAGCGTCTCGGGGTCTTTCTTCCCGTACGCCCGAGGCGCGGCACGATCCTGGTCACCACCCGGATGCGGCAGCGGATCCACCACAAGGTCTACGACGCTGACTACGTCGGCGCCGTCGGCTCCAACGACGCCTCCCTGCAGACGTCCAGCGTGATCGAGTCCACGGCCGGCGGCACCGTGCTGATCGGTTCGTCCCGCGAGCGCCGCGGCTTCGACGAAAGCATCGAGGCGCGCGTCCTGTCCGCGGTGGCGGCCAAGGCGCTGGTCCTGTTCCCGTTCCTGGCCGACGTCGCGGTGATGCGGGCGTACGGGGGATTCCGGCCCTTCGTCCCCGACCATCTGCCGGTGATCGGGCCCGACCCGCGACGGCCCGGCCTGTGGCACGCCACCGGCCACGAAGGCGCCGGGATCGTGCTGTCGACCGCGACGGCCGAGCTGCTCACCGACCTGATGGTGGGCCGTCCCGTTTCGCTCGACGCGGCCGCGTTCGCGGTCGACCGCCCCACCCTGCTGGCCGAGTCACACTAGCGGTCCGTGGGTCGTCTCCCACGGGATCGCCACCACGCGGCGGGTGCGGGCGCGGCGCTCCAGCGCGCGCACGCCCCAGCCGATCGCCAGCACGACCAGCGCGCCGACAAGCAGCCGGACCGCTAGCCGCGGCCCGATCGGGAACGGCGGGTCACCGGCCCGCACGGCTCCGGATTCGAGGGCGCCGTCGGCCAGGTCGAGATAGCTGACCGCGGACGGCAGCGCCATCACCGACGCCGGCCGGGTCGCGCCGGGAGTCAACGCCAGCAGCCGCGGCTCGTCGCCGAGCACGAAGACCACGGCACTGCCGTCCGGGCGCCAGCCCAGCAGCCGGCTGTCATAGACGGTGCCGTCGACCGCGGGCAGGGCCGGGCCGTCCACCTCGCGCCCGGCCACCGGATCGAACCACCGCGGCTTCCAGTCCCGCGCCTGCTCCCGGACGGCCACCGCGCGGCCGTCCGGCGTCCATGCCCCCTTGCCGGCCAGCTGACCGTCGAACCCCAGCGCGAACTCCTTCTGCTTTCGGCCGCCCGGGTCGACCACCGTCAGGTGGCTGGTAGCCACGTAGGCCAGGCGGGTCCCGTCCGGCGACCAGGCGGCCGATGTCTCGCTGGGCGTCGCGGCCAGGTCGACCGCGACTCCGGTGGCCACCTCGACGATCCGCAGCGTGCCGTCGTCGGTCACCAGCCGGCCGCCGTCCGGGGACCAGGCCAGCGGCGCGCCCGGCAGCGCACGCTCGGCCCCGGTGCGCAGATCGATCAGCCGGTCGGGCACGGCCAGCGCGGAACCGTCGGGCGAGAGCAGCACCGCGTCGTCGACCAGACCGGTGTGCAGCGTCCGGTAGTCCTCCCGGGTCGCGCCGTCCAGCGCGTACGTGTCGTGGTCGTCGAAGAGCGGACCGAACCGCCAGCCGTACCCCGAATAGACCACCGACGCCGCGTCGATCCCCGAGACCCCGCGCGAGCCGTACGCCGGGAGCGCCAGCCGATCGGGCAGCGACACCTGGCCCCCGTCCGCAGCCGGCATCTGAACTGTCAGCGGGAACGCCAGCGCCGCCACGAGCAGTGCCCAGACAGCGGCGGTCCGGCGGCGGCTTTGCCTGGCCTTGCGCAGGCTTCCCCCGTACGCGTCGTAGGTCTTGGCCGCCGCAGCCTCGCGCTGCAATTCCTCCCGCAGACGGGCACTCATCGCGGACTCCTCTCACCGGCGTCTTCGTCGAGCAGGCCGGGCGCCACTTCCCGCAGCCGTCGCAGGGCGTCGTGGGCGTGGCGCTTGACGGTGCCGACCCGCACCCCCAGCACGTCGGCGGCCTGAGCCTCGGTCAGGTCGTCGTAGAAGCGCAGCAGAATGACCGCGCGCTGCTTGGGGCTGAGCGCCGCGAGCGCCTGCCCCAGGCTGACCCGAAGAGCCGCGTCCTCGGCCGGGTCGCTCTCGCCACGCTCGGGCGGCGCCCCAGTCAGGTGCTCGTGCACACGGCGGCGCCGCCACCAGCTCACATGCTGGTGATAGATGGCCCGCCGCAGATAGGCCGCCGGGTTGTCGTCGCGCACCCGCCGCCAGTGGCGGTAGACGCTGGCGAACGCACTCTGCAGCAGATCCTCGGCAAGCTGGTGATCCCCGGTCAGCAGATAGGCGTGGCGCGACAACGCCGGTGAACACTCCCGCACAAACAGCCGGAAGTCCTCGTCGTCAGCCATCCGCCACCCCCTTCACCCGTCCCTAACGCCAACGGGCCGCCAGATGGTTGGGGATCAGTTGACGACCCACCGGCCGCTCGCGTCGCTGGTCAGGTTGACCGTGTTGCGGACGCCGTCGGTGAAGGTGATCGTGCACCGGTAGATGCCCGCGGCGTCGGCGCCGACATTCACCGGGATGCAGGCGGCCTGGGCGGGCGTCACGACGTTGCCCAGGGAGTCGTGGAACTCGCCCTCCGACACGATCGACTGCTCCAGCCACGGCACCGCCGACGTGGTCACCTCGGTCTGCGACCCCGAACTCAGGTTGCCCGGATGCGAGGCCACGAAGCCGAGCACCATGAAGACGACGACCAGCGACGCCACGATCGAGAGCAGGGAACTGAGGCCGAACGTCCAGCAGAAGGCCGACCAGTAGGGCCGGCCGGGCAGGCCCAGGGCCTTGGCCCGGGTGGCCCGGTTGGCGGCCGAGATCGCGCCGAAGCCGCCGAAGATCAGCGTGAACGCGACGACCGGGCCGATGCTGGGCGCCTGCGCCCGGTAGGCCGCCGGCGGCGGCGGGTAGGTGGACCGCTGTTCGACGTAGCGCTGCCCGAGGCTGACCGGTGGCGGCGGCGTGTGCCCGCCCGTCCCCCACATGCCTTGGCTGCCGTGCGTCTGCTGACCAGCGGTCATGATCCCCCGTCCGTACGCGTAAGTCCGTCGGGGTTCTATCGGCCGCCCGCCCGGGAGCGTGAGCCGCCGCGGTTCGCTGTTTCAGGTTCCCGAGATCTCGCCAGGGGCAAGTAGTGTGTGACATACTACTGGCGTGACGACGACCGGACCCCGCCGCCTGGCGGCACAGGCAGACCCGGTTCGACCTGGGCCTGCTTCGGAGATCGTGGTGTTCGTCGACGGGGTGCCGATGGCGGGCCTCGACGGGCAGACGGTGGCCGGGGTTCTCATGGCCAACGGGCGCCTCGCCTGGCGCACCACCCGCGCCGGCCGCCCGCGCGGCGTCTTCTGTGGCATCGGTGTCTGCCACGACTGTCTTGTCACGATCAACGGCCTTCCCGACGTACGGGCATGTCAGCGCCGCGCCGTCGACGGCGACACGATCGCCACGGAGACGGGGACGGGGGCGCAGTCATGACCGTCGAGACCCCGGACGTGCTCGTGGTCGGCGCCGGTCCGGCCGGGCTGGCTGCCGCCGACGCCGCCCGCCGCGCCGGAGCGCAGGTCGTCCTGCTCGATGCGGCCGCCGACGCGGGTGGGCAGTACTGGCGGCACCTTCCGAAGGAACGGCCCGCCGCCCACGAACGCGTCCTGCACCACGGCTGGGACAAGTTCACCGCGCTGCGCGACCAGGAAGTGCTCACCGACGCCCAGGTATGGCTGGCCGAACGGCACGACGACCGCCCGCCGACACTGCACGTTCTCGTCGGAGCGTCCGACGGCAACGGAAGAACACCACGGACGTTCGCGCCCAAGGCTCTCGTGCTCGCCACCGGGGCGTACGAGCGAACCCTCCCCTTTCCCGGCTGGGATCTCCCGGGCGTGTTCACCGCGGGTGCCGCCCAGGCCCTGGCCAAGGCCGAGCGCATCGCCGTCGGGCAACGCGTGATCGTGGCCGGGGCGGGTCCCTTCCTGCTTCCCGTGGCGTCGAGTCTCATCCGTACGGGATCGACGGTGAAGGCTGTTCTCGAGGCGAACGGCTGGTCACGGCTCCGAAAAGCGTGGACCGCCCGCCCCACCGAACTGCCCCGGCACAAAGCGGGCGAACTGGCCGGCTACCTGCGCGACCTCGCGACCAGGCGCATCCCCTACCGCGCCGCGACCACGATCATCGCCGCCCACGGCACCGACCGCGTGACCGAGGTGACGACCGCCCGGCTCGACGAGCAGTGGGCGCCGATCCCGGGCACCGAGCGGCGCGAGCAGGTCGACGCCGTCTGTGTCTCGCACGGCTTCGTGCCCCGCAGCGAGCTGGCCGTGAACGCCGGCTGCCGTACGGAGAACGGCGCCGTCATCACCGACGAGAACGGGCTGACCAGCGTCCCCGGCGTCTACGCGGCGGGCGAGATCACCGGCGTCGGCGGCGCCGACCTGGCCCTGGCCGAGGGCGTGGTCGCGGGACTGGCGGCGGCCGGCCATCACGCCACCGCCGCGCAGCTACGCCACAAAACGGTCAATGAGAAATTCGCCGACCGGCTCGAGGCGGCCCACGGCATCAAGCCGGGCTGGACCGGCTGGATGACCGACGACACGATCGTCTGCCGCTGCGAAGAGGTGACCGCCGGCGACCTGCGCGCGGGGGCCGAGGCCACCGGATCCCGCGGCCTGCGCTCCCTCAAACTCAGCACCCGCGCCGGCCTGGGCGTCTGCCAGGGCCGCACGTGCGGGCGCACCGTCGAAGAACTTCTGCACCGCCACACCGGCGGCCTGCTCGACCCGGGCCGCACCGAGAACCGCCCCCTCGCGGCGTTCGTCCGGATGGGCGAACTGGCCGCAGCCGAAAAGGAGACCCCATGACCGACCTTCGCGGCGTTGTCGTCGCTACCGCCCTGCCCTACAAGGAGGACCCGTCGGCGCCGGCCGGGCTGGCGGTCGACTTCGACAAGTACGCCGAGCACGTCGACTGGCTGATCGGCAACGGCTGCCACGGCATCGGCCCGAACGGCTCGCTCGGCGAGTACTCGTCGCTGACCGACGAGGAGCGCCGCAAGGTCGTGCAGGTCGCCGTCGAGACGGTCGCCGGGCGCGGCAAGGTCATCGCCGGCGTGCACGGCGCGGGCTGGCACCAGGCGAAGAAGTGGGCCGAGCTGGCCGGCGAGGACGGCGCCGACGGTGTGCTGGCGCTGCCCCCGACCATGTACCGGGCCAGCAACAGCCAGGTGGTCGAGCACTACACCAGGATCGCCGAGGCCGGGCTGCCGATGATGGTCTACAACAACCCGTTCGACACCAAGGTCGACCTGGTGCCCGACCTGGTCGCCGAGATCGCGCAGATCCCCCAGGTCGTCGCGATCAAGGAGTTCAGCGCCGACGTGCGGCGGTTGTTCGAGATCCGCGAGAAGTGCGAGATCGACGTGGTCGCGGGCGCCGACGACGTGCTGTTCGAGCTGATGGCGGACGGCGCGGTGGGCTGGTTCGCCGGTTTCCCCAACGTGTTCCCGGCCGAGTCGGTCAAGCTCTACAACCTGATGCTCGAGGGCAAGTTCCTCGAAGCCCGCGAGCTCTACCAGCACCTGGTGGCGGTGTTCCGCTGGGATTCCCGTACGGAGTTCGTCCAGGCCATCAAGCTCAGCATGGACCTGATCGGCCGGTACGGCGGTCCGTGCCGCCCGCCGCGCGGCCCGCTCACCCCCGAGCACCGGGCGCAGATCGAGGCCGAGACGAAGCTGGCCCTCAAGGCGCTGGGGAACTGACATGCGCGCCTCGCGGATGTTCTCCGCGGTCGACTCGCACACCGAGGGCATGCCGACCCGCGTCGTGACGTCCGGGCTCGGCACCATCCCCGGGGCGACCATGAACGAGCGGCGCCTGCACTTCATCGAGCACCTGGACGGCGTACGGGAACTGCTCATGAACGAACCGCGCGGCCACGCGGCGATGAGCGGCGCGATCCTGCAGCCGGCGACCCGGCCCGACGCGGACTTCGGCGTCGTCTACATCGAGGTCTCGGGCTGCCTGCCGATGTGCGGGCACGGCACCATCGGGGTCGCCACCGTGCTGGTCGAGACCGGCATGGTGGCGGTCACCGAACCGGTCACCACGATCCGGCTCGACACCCCGGCCGGGCTGGTCGTGGCCACCGTACGGGTGAAGGACGGTCACGCCGAGTCGGTCACGCTGGAGAACGTGCCGTCCTACTGTGAACGGCTCGACGCCACCA
Source organism: Paractinoplanes bogorensis (assembly GCF_018829635.1). Taxonomy (GTDB): domain Bacteria; phylum Actinomycetota; class Actinomycetes; order Mycobacteriales; family Micromonosporaceae; genus Actinoplanes; species Actinoplanes bogorensis. Next base: position 600,665 of record NZ_JAHKKG010000006.1, on the reverse strand, counting down.
TCGAGGTGCCCGGGCTGGGCACGGTGCCGTACAGCCTGGCCTTCGGCGGCAACTTCTACGCGATGGTCGACCTCGACGCGGTCGGGCTGCCGTTCGACCGGGCCCGCCAGCGCGACATCTCGGACGCGGGGCTGGCCATCATGGAGGCGATCAACACCCAGGATCCGCCGAAGCACCCGACGATCGACGGCGTCGACCACTGCCACCACGTCGAGTTCATCGCTCCCGGCTCCGACGCGGCCCTGTCGCGGCACGCGATGGCGATCTACCCCGGCTGGTTCGACCGGTCGCCGTGCGGCACCGGCACGTCGGCGCGGATGGCCGAGCTGTGGGCCCGCGGCGAGCTCAAGCTCGGAGCCGACTTCGTCAACGAGTCGTTCATCGGCAGCCGGTTCACCGGCCGGCTGGTCGAGGAGACTACGGTCGCGGGGCGTCCCGCGGTGATCCCGACCATCACCGGGCGGGCCTGGGTGACCGGCTTCGGCCAGTACCTGCTCGACCCGACCGATCCCTATCCCACCGGCTTCGCGTTCTAGAGGTATCTGTGATGAGTTCTGCAATTTCGGCAGCCGCTGAGGCCGCGCCCGTCCTCGCCGGCATGCCGCTCCGCGAGCGTGCCGGCTATCTGGTAAAGGCGGCCGACGCTCTGCTGAACGCCGCCGACGAGCTGGTCCCGCTGGCCATGGAGGAGACCGGCCTGACCGAGCCTCGCCTGCGCGGCGAGATCAAACGGACGGCGGTGCAACTCAAGCTTTTCGCCGAGGTGGCGGCGGCCGGCGAGTTCCTTTCCGTACGCCTCGACGCCGCCGATCCGGACTTCGTCCTCGGACCACGACCCGACCTGAGGCGCATGCTGGTGCCGCTCGGCCCGGTGCTCAACTTCGCGGCGAGCAACTTCCCGTTCGCCTTCTCCGTGGCCGGCGGCGACACCGCGTCGGCGCTGGCCGCCGGATGCCCCGTGGTGGTCAAGGCGCACCCGGGACATCCCCGCCTGTCCGACCGTACGGCCGCAATCGTCTCGGCCGTCCTGCCCGCCGGAGCGCTCAGCGTGATCCACGGGCAGGACGAGGGTGTGGCCGCCCTGAAGGATCCGCGGATCGCGGCGGCGTCCTTCACCGGGTCGCTCGCCGGAGGACAAGCCCTCGCCGCGATCGCGGCCGCGCGCCCTCAGCCGATCCCGTTCTACGGCGAGCTGGGCAGTCTCAACCCGGTCGTCGTGACTCCGGCGGCTCTCGAGGCGCGCGCCGGATCGATCGCCGAAGGCTTCGCGGCGAGCGTCTCGGGCTCGGCCGGCCAGCTGTGCACCAAGCCCGGTCTGCTGTTCGTGCCCGGGGCGCTGGAACTTTCCGCGAGCTTTCCTCCGCACAAGCTGCTGCACCCCGGCATCGTCGAGGGCTACGCCCAGCGCCGCGCCGCGATCCTCGGGACCCCCGGCGTGACGGTGGTGGTCGAGGGCACGGCCGGCGACGACGGCGTGACGCCGACGCTGGTCGAGACCGACCTCGCCACCCTGGTCAAGCACCGCGACACCCTGCTGCAGGAGGCGTTCGGCCCGCTGTCGATCGTCGTGCGCTACACCCCGGGCGAGCCGCTCGGCGAGACCCTGCTCGAGCTGGTCGAGGGCTCGCTGACGGCCGGCGTGCACGTCGCCGACGGCGAGGACTCCCCCTGGCTGCACGACCTCGTGACCACGCTGCAGACCCTGGCGGGCCGGGTGCTGTTCAACGGCTGGCCGACCGGCGTCGCGGTCACCCCCGCGATGCAGCACGGCGGCCCGTTCCCGGCCACCACCAACCCGACCATGACGTCGGTCGGCACCGCCGCGATCGAGCGGTTCCTGCGCCCGGTCGTCTATCAGGACGCCCCCGCGTCATTGCTGCCCGAGCCGCTGCGGGACGACAACCCGTGGAACGTCCCGCAGCAGCACTCCCCCGCCGGTTCTTCTCTCACGTGGGGCTCAGAAATCGTCGCCTAACATCTCGCGCAACCTGGCCAGAGCACGGGCGTTGCGCATCTTCACGACCGACACGGAGACGCCGAGGATCGTGGCCACAGTTTCCACGCTGTGATCCTCGGCGTGCCGCAGCACCAGCACGGCCCGGTCCTCGACGCCCATCCGGGCCAGCGCGTCGACCAGGGCCAGCCGCAGTTCCGGCGCGGTCTCGCGGCCGGGCTGATCCGGCAGCTCGGCCAGCACGATCTCGGACCCGCTGCGCCGCTTCGACCGGTCGAAGACGAGGTTCATCAGCACCCGGCGGCTGTAGCCCTCCAGGTTGGCGCTGGTCCGGATCCGCTTCCACGACGCGTACATCTTGGTGAAGGTCTGCTGGGTGAGATCCTGGGCCAGATGCCAGTCCCGGCACATCAGATAGGCGGTGCGCCGCAGCCGGGTCGCCGACGCCTCCACGAACGCCGTGAACTCCTCGTCCGCGGTCCGTGCCGTCGATTTCGGGTTCGTCAGCGTGTCCGTCACTTGATCCCGCCCACCGGCGCACTGGGCGGGCAGACGTTGCCGATGATGTCCTGAACACCGGCCATCTTCGCGTACTCCGCACGGAAGCTCCGGAATTCCCGGGCATCCTTCAGCCGTACGCGGAACGACTCGGGCAGAGACTCCGGAGTCACCGACTTGACGAACTCCGGGCTGTCCTTCCACAGGCCGACGAACCGCTCGTACGCCTCCTGGTTGCTCTCGTAGACCATCTCCTTGACGCGGCCGTCCGCCCCGAGCGCGTCGCGGATGGCCGCCCGGTCCCGCCCGGTGATCCCCGTCTTCCCGAAGATCGCCACATCGGTGGCCCGCTTCTCCTCGGACCGGTAGTTGCAGTCCTGAGCGAGCGAGAACCCCATGGGCACCGTCACGGCCGGCTCGGCGGGCTCCCGCGTCTGGAAGTTCACGCCGGCCACCACACCCAGCCCCATCACGACCACCGTGGCCGCCCCCGCCACCGCCGTGAGCCGGCGCCGCCGCCGGATCCGCCCACCCGCGACCACGGCCGCAGCCGCCATCGCCCCCACGTCGGCGCCCGGGTCGTCGCCGACCGCCCGATCGAACTGATCCCGCAGGTTCGCGTTCAAGGCCTTGTTCTCCTCGCTGTCCGGTCCGTCCTCTGCTGGATAGGACCGGATGACCCCCGGTTTCGGTCACACCTTTCCGAAGACCGGCTGCCCGTCGATGCTGACCGCGTTCTTCACCCGGCGATATTCGGCCAGGTCGGCCTCGGAGCGCCGCTCGTGCGAGCGGATCAGCAGGTCACGGTCGCCCTCGTAGGACATGAGCGGCACCGAGTAACCGCAGGAGTCGCTGATCCGGTCGACCGCGATGTCGATCACCGACCGGACGCCGTGGGTGTCGGGCGCCTCGGGAAACCCGGCCAGCAGCCCGGCGAACCCCGGCTCGTCGACCGGCACCGCGCGTCCCTGGCCGTGCAGCCGCACGATGTTCGGCGGGCCCTGGAACGCGCAGAACATGATGGTGATCCGCCCGTTCTCGTTGAGGTGGGCGATCGTCTCGGCGCCGCTGCCGTGGTAGTCGAGGTAGGCCACGCGATGCTCGCCGAGCACCACGAACGTGCCGGCCATGCCCTTGGGCGACACGTTGACGTGCCCGCCCGGGCCGGTGGGGGCGGTGGCCACGAAGAACATCGGCTGGCTCTCGATAAACGTCCGGAGCCGCCCGTCGATCCGCTCATGCACCTTCATGACTCGATACTCCCCCGCCGGGCGCCGCACGGCTCGGCAGTTTCCGGCCGTCGGGATGGCGCCGGCCCTCGGACAAAGAGGGACCGGCGCCGGGTTGTCACGGGGTGGTGATGCCGTAACGGCTGCTGGCGGCCTCGGCGGTGATGTTGTGGTCGAGCACGTCGGCCCGTACGTCGTCGGCGGAGCGTTCGGTCGGGTCGCCGTAGCCGCCTCCGCCGCCGGTGGCGCAACGGACCACGTCGCCCTTCTTCAGCGGCATGCCGTTGATCTTCAGGATGCGGCGTTCGTCCTCGCGGCCGGGGTTGATGACCACCTCGGGGCCGACCGCGTCCTCGCCGCCGAACAGGCCCCACGCGGGCTGGCGGGACCGCTCGAACCACAGCGACACCGTCAGGTCGGTCTGGGCCTCGTACTCGCGGATGACGCCGTTGCCGCCGCGCCAGCGACCGGAACCGCCGGAGTCGGGGCGGATGCGGTATTCGTTGATGCGCCACGGATAGCGGGTCTCGTAGACCTCGACCGGGATGTCCTTGAGCGAGCCGTTCACGTTGTTGATGAGCGCGCTCTCGCCGTCGGAGCCGTTCCAGCCGCCCCAGCCGCCCACGGTGGCCTCGAGGCTGACGAACTCGCGCTTGACCCGCGGGTCGGTGCCGGCCGACAGGATGATCATCGAGTCGCCGTGGCTGGCGCCGGCCACGTGGTCGGGCATGGCGGGAGCGAGGGCCCGGGCCACCATGTCGATCAGCAGGCCGAGGTGGCTGAAGTACCACTGGCAGGCCGCGGGTGACCGGGCGCCGAGCACCGACCCCTCGCGCACCTGGGTGGTCATCGAGCGGAACGAACCGCCGTTGCCGGGCAGGTCGGGGCTGACCAGCAGCTTGTAGCCGACCCGGAGGGCGGAGACGGCCTGCGAGACGCCGCAGTTGACCGGGCCCACGGTCTGGTCGGCCGACTCGGTGACGTCGAAGTCGATGTCCTCGCCGGAGACCGTCACGCGCAGGCGGATCGGGATCGGGGTGTCCAGGTCGACGCCGTCGTTGTCGAGCACGCCCTCGGCGCTGTAGACACCGTCCGGGATCTTGGCGATGACCGCGCGCTCGAGCAGTTCGGTCTGGTGGAAGATCTCGTCGCGGGCCTCCTCCAGCGTGGTGAGGCCGAACCGCCGGACGATCTCCTGCAGCCGCCGCTCGCCCATCTGGATGCAGGCCATCATCGCGTGCATGTCGCCGGTCGTCGGGTAGGGGAACCGGACGTTGGTGGCGATGGTGTCGGTGACCGAGCGTTCCTCGACGCCGCCCGACACCAGTTTCTGCGGGCCGAGGCGCAGGCCCTCCTGGAAGATGTTGACCGAGTCCATCGAGCCGCCGGGGTCCTTGGAGCCGACGTCGATCCAGTGGGCGCGGGACGCGGTGAAGCCGACCAGCGTGGTGTCCACGAACACCGGGCCGAAGATGGTCACGTCGTTGAGGTGGGTGCCGCCCAGGTAGCTGTCGTTGAGGATCCAGACGTCGCCCGGCTGCCACACCTCGCGGCCGAAACGCTCCTCGGTGGCCAGGGTGCAGGTCTCCAGGTTGCCCAGGAAGATCGGCAGGCCGGCCGACTGGCCCAGCACCTGGTGGTTGGCGTCGAGCAGGGCGACCACGCAGTCGCCGCACTCGTAGATGATCGGGGTGTAGGCCGAGCGGATCAGGGTGGCGTTCATGTCGTCCGCGGCGGCGTTGAGCGCGTTGCGGATGATCTCGACGGTTACCGGGTCGATCACTGGTCTGCCTTCCGGGAGATGATCAGGGAGCCGATCTCGTCCACGGCCACCGAATATCCGGGCGGCACGACCGTGGTGGCAGTGGCTTCAACCACCACGGCCGGGCCGTCGAACGTGTGGCCCACGAAGAGGTCGTCGCGCCGGGCAACGATCGTGTCCTGGGGCACGCCGTCGAACACCACCGTACTGATTTCATGGGCGAAGTCCGATTTATCCGACACAGCCCACTTCTGCGGGTCAGGGCGTCCCAGGTCACCGAAAGCGGCGGTGCGCAGCGCCACGAACTCGATCGGAGCACCCAGATTGGCGTGCCCGTACCGCGCCTTGTGCAGGTCGGCGAACCGCTGAGCGACATCCGACAGGAAGGTGGCGTTCAGCGGCTCGTCGGCGCTGTCGAGCGGCACAGTCAGCGTGTACTCCTGCGCCGCGTACCGGATGTCCACCGAATGCGAGGCGTGCCGCGCATCCCCCGCGACCCCCTCGTGGTCGAGCCCGTCGAGCCCGTCCCTCTCCAGCCGCGCCAGCTGAGCAGCCATGTCGGCGGTGTCGAGATCCTCGTCGAGGAAGAAGTACGGCTCGGTGTAGTCCTGCCGGATCTGCGTCTGCAGCATGCCCCAGGCCGAAAACGCCCCCGGGAACCGCGGCACGATCGTCTCGGCGATGCCCAGCTCGCGGGCCAGGAACACGGCGTGCATCGGGCCGGCCCCGCCAAACGCGACCAGCGCCGAGTCCCGCGGCTCGATCCCCCTCGACACCGTGATCGTGCGGATCGCCTGCGCCATCTTCGAGTTCGCGACGTCGCAGATGCCCTCGGCCATCGCCGTCGTGGTCATCCCGAACACTTCCGCGAGCCCGTCGACGGCCGTTTCCGCGGCCGACGTGGAGAGCGTCATCTGCCCACCGGCGAACCCGTTCGGGTCGATCCGGCCGAGCACCAGGTTGGCGTCGGTCACGGTCGGCTCGGTGCCCCCGCGGCCGTAGCAGGCCGGACCCGGCCGGGCACCGGCGCTTCGCGGCCCCACGCGCAGGCCACCGGCCTCGGCCCAGGCCACCGAGCCACCACCCGCGCCGACGGTGTGGATGTTGACCACGCTCATCAGCATCGGCAGCCCTTCCAGGGACGCCTCGGCCGACACGTCCGGCTCGCCGTCGACGATCAGCGACACGTCGAAGCTGGTGCCGCCCATGTCGATGCCGATCAGCTGCGGCCGTCCGGTCTGGCGGGACAGTTCGGCGCAGGCGATCGCACCCCCGACCGGCCCCGACAGCAGCGTCTGCAGCGGCCGGCGCCGGGCCGACTCGGCGGTCAGGATGCCGCCCGACGACTGCATGACGTGCAGCGGGACGTGCAGGCCCCGGCCTTCGAGACGGCCCTCGAGGTCGATCAGATAACGACGGACGATCGGTCCCGTGTACGCCTCCACCACCGCCGAAGACGTCCGCTCGTATTCGCGCCACTCCTTGGCCGCCTCGTGCGAGACCGACACCGTGACGTCCTCACCGAGCTCTTCGAGGAGGATCTCGCGGGCCCGCAGCTCGTGGGCCGGGTTCTTGTAGCTGAACAGGAACGCCACCGCGATCGCGCCATGGTCACTCGCCTTGAAGCGAGCCGCTGCCGCCCGTACGGCATCCTCGTCCAACGGCTTCAGTTCCGACCCGTCGGCCGCGATCCGGCCCCCGATGCCGAGGATGTCCCGGCGCGGCACCAGCGGGGTCGGCTTACGGTAGTGCAGGTCGTACAGCCTGGCCCGGGGCCCGCGGGCGATGTGGTAGGTGTCCTCGAGACCGGCCGTGCCGAGCAGCAGCACGGGCACGCCGCGACGTTCGAGAAAGGCGTTGAGCCCCTGCGTGGTTCCGTGCACCAGGAAGTCGATGCCGGCCGGTTCGTCGACGACCGCGTCCAGCCCGGCGAGCACGCCCTCACTGAGGTTGCCGGGCGTGGTCGAGGCCTTGGTGGCCGCGAACGCCCCGCTCTGCTGGTCGTACGTGACGACGTCGGTGAACGTGCCACCGATGTCCATCGCGACTCGATAACGCCCCATGTGATCTCCCTCGCGTTTCAGCCGGTCAGGTAAGCGCAAGTTAAAGAGAAGGTGTCCGGCGACACTGTGCGCCCGGCATACCGGGCCGGTGGTGGCGCGTGCGCGGCGCACGATCCACGCCCGCGAGAGCCCGGCAGGATGCCCGGATACCGACCACCCCTCGGGAGGCACTGTGACCAGCATCGATAGGCCGCGCGGCCGGAACCGTGCCGAAGAGATCTCGGCCGCCGCCGACGCGGTGGTCACCGGCACCGGACCCGTTTCGGTCTCGGTCGGCACCGCTTCCCGACTTGTCCGATTTGTCGAGGAGGGGGACGTACCGCTCGGTCCCTCGCCCACAGTCGAGTCCGCCCGGGACGCCGCCACCAAGGCCGGCGCCCGGATCCGCACCGGCACGATCGGCGTCGAGGCGCCGGCCCACCTGATCACGCCGATCGTCGACGGCCTGATCACCGGCATGGACAGCGGCACGCTGTACGTCGACGAGCCCCAGCTCCCGGCCGCGCTGCGAGGCGCACTGGCCGCCGACGTCGCCCGCCTGGCCCGCCTGCTGGTCAGCGCCCCCGCCAACGTCCTCACCCCGAGCGCCGCCGCCGCGTGGGCCGGCCAGATCGCCGAGAACGCCGGCCTGACCTGCACGGTGCTCGGTCCCGACGAGGTGGCCGCTCAGGGCTTCGGCGGCCTGGCCGCGATCGGCGGCGGCTCCCCCGACGGCCCCTACCTGGTCACCCTCGATCACCTGCCGGAGGCCGGCCCGCCCGAGGTCGCCCTGGTCGGCAAGGGCATCACCTTCGACAGCGGCGGCCTGTCGCTCAAGTCGCCCGCCGCCATGCAGAGCATGCGCCTCGACGTGGCCGGCGCCGCGACCGTGCTGGCCGTGATGGCCGGCCTCCGTCGCGCCGGTTGCACGATCCCCGTCCGCGCGGTGCTCCCCTTCGCCGAGAATCTGCCCGGCCCCGGAGCCGCCCGTCCCGGCGACGTCGTCACCGCCTGGAACGGCACCGAGATCCAGATCCTGGACACCGATTTCGAGGGCCGGGTGATCCTGGCCGACGCGCTCGCCCTGGCCGCCGACGCCGCCCCGCGCCTGCTGATCGACCTGGCCACCCTGACCTACCAGGCCGAGATCGCGCTGGGCCCCGACATCGCCGCCGTCCTGGGCCGCGACGACACCGCCGTCACCCAGCTGCTCGCCGCCGGAGCCAACGCCGGCGAGCCCCTGTGGCGCCTCCCCCTGGACGAGCGTTACCGCGCCCAGATCCTCACCTCGTACGGCGTCCGCAACCACCCTCTGCACGACTCCGGCCGAGCCATCACCGCCGCGCTGTTCCTGGGCGAGTTCGTCCCCCGCGACATCCCGTGGGCCCACGTCGACATGACCGGTCCGGCCTGGAAAGGCGACGCCTCCGTCGACGGCGCCACCGGTTTCGGCGCGCGCACCCTTTTGGAGCTTCTGACGTAATTTCTTCCCGTACGCCACGTCGACCGCGACAACCGCACCATTGAGGTCCCCGAGTCTCGCCACCCTGCGTGCGACGCAAGGCCGTAGCGCCCGACCGGGATGTTCCCGACGGCTGGGCACAACGGTCTACGGTCGGCGGCGTGAACGACGTCGCATTCGTCATCCGCACCGACTTCGAGCACCCGCGGGAGTGGCTGCGCCTCCAGGCAGCAATCGCCGAACCTCAGACCGAGGACGGCTTCCTCGCCCACGTCGAGTTCGTCGACGACCCGGTCCACGACGGTCTCACCGCACCGGGACTGCTGGCGATGTTCCCGCCGGAGTCGGACCACTCGTTCGCCTTCCTCGCCGACACCCGGGCACTGACACATCCCGATCAGCCGATCCTCGTCGTCAACCTCTTCGACTACGAGGAGGAGCGGCCCGATCGGGGCCGTGGCCCGCACTACGGCACCACTTTCCGGGTCGTGCCGTCCGAGATGTGGTCGGTGCAGAACAACCTGTCGATCGCGAACATGGACTGGGCCGAGTTCGCCGACAACGTCGACATCGACGGCGTCTTCCGCGGTTTCGGTTAGGGAGGCCCCGGTGGTGGACGCGCTCGTCCTCGTCAACGGCCTGCCCGGCTCCGGAAAGACGACGCTGGCCGGCCCGCTCGCCGCCGCCCTGCGGTTTCCGCTGGTGAGCAAGGACGCCATCAAGGAGTCGATGTCGCGCGCGGTCCCCGGGCTGCCACCACGGGCCTACGGCATCGCCGCCGCGGAGGCGATGTGGAACCTGGCCACCGCCACGCCCGGAGGGCTCGTGCTGGAGTCGTGGTGGTTCAAGCCGCGCGACCTGGACTACGTCACGGCCGGCCGGGCCCGGTGCGGCAACCCTCTGACGGTCGAGGTGTGGTGCGACGTCCCGCCCGACCTGGCGCTGTCCCGCTACCGCGACCGTCGGAGGAGCGCGCTGTACCAGGACGACCGCAAGCTAGGCGACTCCTGGCCGCGCTGGGCCGCCGAGGCAGAGCCGCTGTGGCCGGGCGCCATCTCGATCCGGACCGACAGCCCGGTCGACGTCAGCGCCTTGGCCGAAGCGATCAGCGAGCAACTCCGCTGATCCGCCACACATCGCTGCGGCGTGCGCCTATGCCAGGCCCAGCTTGTCCGGGAGGGCTCGCACCCAGGCGCCGTTGCCGGGAGCCTCGCGATCCTGCGCGGCGGCGATGCGGGCCAGCGCCTGGTCGAACGCCGTGCGCTCCTCCGGGGTCATCTGACCGAGCCGGTCGGCGATCTCTTCGAGCGCGTTGATCGCCAGATGTTCGTGCGAGTAGAGCTGGAGAAAGTCCTCCAATGCGGCCACCGCCGACAACAGCGCCTCGACAACCCGGTCCATGCCGACTCCCTTCGCCGGATGATCATGCATCGCCGGGGGCGAAGTTCCAATGCGCCGGAAGGTCGGTGTCGCAGAGCGCGCAGGTGAAGTCGTGGTCGCGGACGAGGTTGCGCTCGCCGCAGGCCGGGCAGAGGCGGAAGACGACCTGGTCGGTGAAGCCGCCCGGATGCGGGACGTCCAGCCGGTCGAGCGCCTCGGCCACCGCGGGCCAGCAGTCGGGATCCGGGCAGTAGCCGGTGGACTGGTTGGTCACCGCCACGACGGACGGCCCCGGACCAAAGGTCATCTCGCCCGCGGCCAGCACCTCGTGACCGCCGGCGAGGGCGACGTGCTCGCTGTGCCGCGACGCGAGCCGGAGTTGCCCGTCCGGCGCGACCACGAACGTGCACGGCCCGGCATCCACCCACCCGGCCAGCATCGCGAGCGTCTCCACCCGCATCGCGTCCCCGGTCGCGGGCGAGTCACGCAGCTCCGCGGGGCCGACATACCGATAGTGGCGCCGCGCTCGCATGTTCCCGAACCTAGGTACGCGCCCGGCCCACGTCGACCGAGTTCCGCACGCGCCGCAGCCGCCGGCTGGGATCCAGCACGGCGGCGCGGGGTGGGTCAGGCGGGATTCGCGGCCGAGCGGGAACTGCGGCGCAGCACGTGACAGGCGATCGCGGTGGCTGCGGCCGTGGCGATGATCAGGGTGGCCGTCGCGGGGTGCAGGTCTTTGGAGAGACTCGGGGCCCGGTCGGGCAGGGCGGCCCACAGGATCAGCGCGGTGGCGTAGACCGCGGCCAGGGCGACGGCCCACCAGCGCAAGGCGTGGAGACGGGCGTCGCGCAGCACGGTGATCAGGACGATCAGCACCGGGATCAGCGCGACCATCGCGAACTGGCCGACGACCAGCACAGGGACGGACCAGGCGGAAATGGCTACAGAACGAGCACTGGGGAGCGGCATGACTTCTCCTTGGTCGAATCGTGGCAGGCGGGGTGAGGTGCGGTCGCTGAGGCGAGGACAAGGGCCGGGCGGAAGGTGGAAGGGGGTCAGCAGGACGCTTCGGCCTTGGTCTTGAGCTCGGTCAGCCACGTCTCGAGGCCGGCTCCCAGGTAGGCGGTGGAGGTGGGCACGTCGGCCTCGACCTGGGCACCGGTCCAGGTCTCCTCGGTGCGGACCAGGACGCCGCCGCGCACCCTGGTGAAGGTCCAGACGTGGGTGCCGTTGTCGATGCTCAGGCCCTCGCCGATCGCGGGGCCGGTCCAGCGCAGGCAGCGCTCCTGCTTCACCTGCTGGACGGTCGACGTGATGACCAGCGTCGTGGCGGGCGTGGTGGGCGTCTCGGGGACCGGCGTGGTCCAGCGGAACTGCGAGCCGGGGCGCAGCTTGCCGTGGTCCAGGCGCTTGTTGGTGAGGACCGCCTGCTGCCAGGACGGCCAGCGCTCGACGTCGGTCTGCAGCTTCCAGATGGTGTGCAGCGGGGCGTTGATCACGGTCTCGGTGCGGTAGCGGATCTTCGCGGCCGGGTCGACGCCTTCACCGGCGCACCGAACCGGAGCCGGAGCGGCCGAAGCGGAAGCCGGGGCGGCCATACCGGCGACGGCCGTGGCGGCGATCAGGGCGGCGGAAACACCGGCGCGAACAGCAAGTCCAGACATGTCAGGTCTCCCTCTCGGCAGCAGCCGAGTTATCTCGGCTCGCTTGAGTTACACCCTATAACCGAGGACGAGTGACCGTCAATAAGTAAAGTGATAGCCTGTAACGGTGAGTACAGCCGAGACGACCGGGCCCCGCGAGCGCTACCGCGCGCAGGTGCAGGCGGAGATCAAGCAGCACGCCTGGGAACAGCTCGCCGCCGACGGCGTGGCCGCCCTGTCACTCAAGGCCATCGCCAAGCGCATGGGCATGAGCGGGCCGGCGCTCTACCGCTACTACGCGAGCCGCGACGAGCTGATCACGGCGCTGATCCGGGACGCCTACCGCAGCTTGGCCGACACCGTACGGGCCGCTCATCAGTCCGGCGCGGATCTCGGCGGGCTCGCTCACGCCGTACGGGAATGGGCCTTGGAAGATCCTCAGCGTTATCTGTTGATCTATGGCACGCCCGTGCCCGGATATCACGCGCCGGCCGACACCACGGCCATCTCGAACGAGGTCATGACCGTGCTGATCGCCGCCTCTCGCCGAGCCGCGAACTCGGGACGGCCGATCGAGGCTCATCTCGCCCAGCACCGGCACTGGGCGGACGACCGGTCGGCACCGGCCGCCGCCCTGCGTCAGGCCCTGGCCTTCTGGACCAGGGTGCACGGCGTGCTGTCGCTCGAACTGGCCGGCCACTTCGCCGGCATGGGGTTCGACCCCGCTCAGCTGTTCGACGACGAGGTGGCGACGCTCACCAGGGGATGACGCCGTCGTCGTCGGTGAACGTGCCGGTCGGCCCGCCATCGGGCAGGGTCGCCAACCGGATCGGGGTGGCGGCGGCCTCCGCGGCCGGCCGTCCGACCGAACCGGTGAAATCGGTCGCCACCAGTCCGGGGCAGGCCAGGTTGACCAGGATGCCGGTGCCCGCCAGCTGCCGCGCGTAGTGCACGGTGACGGCGTTCAGATAGGACTTGGCCGGCGCGTAGGCGGCCATGATCGGACCGACCTCCACCGCCGGGTCGGACTGCCAGGTCAGCGAGCTCACGCTGCTGGACACGTTGACGATGCGCGGCGACGGCGAGCGCCGCAGCAACGGCAGCATCGCGTTGGTCACCCGGATCACCCCGTAGACGTTGGTGTCCACGACCCGGCGCACCACGTCGAGGTCGAGCGTGGCCGGGTCCTGTTCCCAGCCCGGCCCGAACTCCCCCGATATCCCGGCGTTGTTCACGAGCACGTCCAGGCCGTCGAGGGTCGCCGCCGCCGCGGCCACGCTCCGGTCGTCGGTGACGTCGAGTTCGAGCGCGAACGCGTCGGCCCCGGCCGCCCGCAACGACTTCACCGCCGCCTCCCCGCGGGCCCGGTCGCGCGCGCCCACCGCCACCCGGTAGCCCAGTGCTCCCAGCCCGGCCGCGATCTCGTACCCGAGTCCCTTGTTCGCGCCGGTCACCAATGCAGTAGTCATGCCGCCGATGGTGGCCCGGCCGCCGGGTGAGGCGTGACACCGATCCGGTTCGGCGGTGATACCCGGTGAGTATCGTCGGGGGCGTGGAGACCCGCGAGCTGCGCTACTTCGTCACGGTCGCCGAGGAGCTGCACTTCGGGCGGGCGGCGGAACGGCTCGGCATGGCCCAGCCGCCCCTGTCCCGGGCGATCCAGCAGCTCGAGCGGCGGCTCGGCGTCACCCTGCTGGAACGCGACCGGCGCGGCGTCGCCCTCACCGGCGCCGGCCGGGTGCTGCTCGACGAGGCCCGCACGCTGCTCGACGGCGTCGAGGCGGCCACCCGCCGCACCCGCCGGGCCGCGACCGGGCCCGACCGCCTGACGCTCGCCACCAAGGCCGGCGCCAACCACAACCTGCTGCAGAAACTGCTCGACGCCCACCCCGGCGAGGTCGAGGTGGTGCTGTGCGGCATGGGCGACCAGACCCGGATGCTGCGCGACGGCCGCGCCGACGTGGCCCTGATGCAGCGGCCGTTCGACGCGCTGGGCGGGTTCGACACCGAAGACCTGCTGACCGAGCAGCAGGTCGCCGTCCTGCCCGCGGAGCACCCCCTCGCCGCCCGTGGGTCGCTGACCATGGCCGACCTGGGCGGGCTGCCGGTCGGGCGCTGGCCCCGCCAGGACGGCACCTACGAGCCGGGTCCCGGTCCCGAGATCCACGACCTGTCCCAGCTGGCCCAGCTGATCGCCCTCGGGCACACCATGGCCGTCATCTGCGCCTCGTCCCGGTCGTGGCTGTGGAGCGCGCACAAGGCCGTCCCGCTGACCGACGCGCCCCACGTGACCACGGTCCTCGCCTGGCCCGCGAACAGCCGCTCCCGAGCCGTCGCCGCCCTCGTGCGGACGGCGACCGGGCTCTAGAACGCGGCGACCGACACCGGCTGCCAGTCGCGCCATTCGCGCAGGCGGTCCTGGTAGATCTGCTCGATCTGCGGGAACACGCGGCCCAGGATGAGGCGCCGCGGCGGCTCCTCGGCGTCGACCAATTCCAGAATCGCGGGCTTGGTGGCAGCCGGATCGCCGATCTCGAAGTCGGGTGCGGTTGTCGCGCGGGTTTCCTCGTACGCGGGAAGGGTCTTGCTCTGTCTCGAACCCCGCGAAAGCCAGTCGGTCGCGTAGGGGCCGGGCTCGACGCAGGTCACCCGGATGCCGAAGCCGGCGACCTCCTGCGCGAGGGCGTCCGACAGGCCCTCGAGAGCCCACTTCGAGGCGTGATAGGAGCCGATTCCCGCGTACGCGCGGACGCCGCCCTCGCTCGTGACCTGCAGGATGTGCCCGCCGCCCTGACGACGCAGCACCGGGAGGACGGCCTGGGTCACCCACACGGCGCCGAAGAAGTTGGTCTCCAGTTGCTGCCGGAGTTCGCGCTCGGTCACCTCCTCGACCATGCCGAAGTGGCCGTAACCGGCGTTGTTGACGACGACGTCGAGGCGCCCGAACCGTTGCACCGCCAGGCCGACGGCCGCGAAGACGCCCTCACGGTCGGTGACGTCGAGTTCGAGCGGCAGCACGGCGTCGCCGAAACGCTCGACGAGATCGTGCAGCGACTCGAGCTTGCGGGCGGTGGCGACCACGCGATCGCCGCGTTCGAGGGCGGCCTCGGCCCAGAGCCGGCCGAAGCCGCTGGATGTGCCGGTGATGAACCAGATCTTCATACGGCCGAGTCTGCGCGCGTCCGAGCCATGCCGGTAGCGAATGATCGTCAGGTCAGGTATTCCTGTACGGATGAGCTTGGACGTGCACCCGCAACTTCTGCGCGCGCTGCGGGCGGTGCTGGACACGGGCTCGCTGACCGCGGCGTCGGAACAGCTCGGGTTCACCCAGTCGGCGTTGTCGAAGCAGATCGCGGCCCTCGAGGCGGCGGCCGGCACGCAACTGTTCCGCCGCGGGCCGCGCGGTGTCGAACCGACCGAGGCCGCCACCCGGCTGGCGGCGCGGGCGGCCACCGTCCTCGATCAGCTCGACGCCGCACGGCGCGAGCTCGACGGGCTCGCGGCGCCGTTGGGTGGGCGGGTTGCGCTGGGCGGCTTCCCGGCCACGGCGCTCCGGCTCGTTCCGCAGACGATCGCTCGAGTTCGCGCCGAACATCCCTCGGTCGAGATCGACTTCGGGGAGGCGTCGACTCCGGTGCAGATCCGGCGGCTGCGGAACGGGCGGCTCGACCTGGCGATCCTGGGGTCGGGGTCGGGTCTGCCCGACTGGGATCTGACCGGGATCGAGGTCGAGGAGATGCCGGGCGGGCCGCTGCTGGTGGCGGTCGGTGCGCGGCATCGGCTGGCCGGGATCGGTGGCGGTGTTCCGGCCGGGGTGCGGGCCGGGTCCGGGGTGCGGGCCGGGTCCGAGGTACGGGCCTCGTCTGGGGTGCGGGCCGCGCCGGTCCCGGTGGCGGAACTCGAGCATGAGGACTGGATCGCCGGCCGTGGCGCGCGCGGTGAGCCCCAATTCGGTGCCTGGCCGACGTTGCCGCACCCACGGGTGGTGGCCGAACTGGGCGACTGGTCGGCGCGGCTCGGCTTCGTGGCGGCCGGGCTCGGGGTCACCACCGTGCCCAGCCTGGCCGCGGCCGCCGTGCCCGCGGGCGTGGTGTGCGTCGAGGTCGACGATCCGGGGTGGACGGGGCGCTCGATGGTGCTCGCCCGCGTCGGCGCCCTGTCCGAACCGGCGTCGGCCGTGCGGGCGGCCTTACTGCACGAGGCGCGGAAGATCGCTCACACTAGTCAGTGAGTACTCACATCTAGCGCTGGCCCGGCGTGCGCCGAGACAGTAAGTGAGTGCTCACATCCGGCGCTGAGCCGGCGTGCGCCGAGACAGTAAGTGAGTACTCACATCCGGCGCTGAGCCGGCGTGCGCCAAGACAGTAAGTGAGTACTCACATCCGGCGCTGAGCCGGCGTGCGCCAAGACAGTAAGTGAGTACTCACATCCGGCGCTGAGCCGGCGTGCGCCGACACAGTAAGTGAGTACTCACATCCGGAGGCCACTCATCCCAGCGCAGTAAGTGAGCACTCACATCCAGGCGCGGCCGAACGCCGGACACGATCGAGCGCCCGACGCGGTCGATCAAGGCTGGATGTTCTCCAGGTCGTCGAGCAGGGACGGGTGTACCGGCTTCCAGCCCAGCGTCTCCTGGGTATATGCGCTCGACGCGGGCTGGTCGGCGGCGAAGATCGGACCGAGCGGCCCGTACGTCTCCGCCGGCACCGGCTCGACCGGCAGGCCCAGCCGGCGGCCGATGACGGCGGCGATGTCGCGTACGGCGTCGCCCTCGTCGGCCACCGCGTGCCATGAGGTGCCGGCCGGCGCCTGCTCCAGGGCGAGCCGGAACAGGACCGCCGCGTCGAGGGCGTGCACGGCCGGCCAGCGCTGGGTGCCGTCGCCCGCGTAACCGGAGACTCCGGACTGCCGGGCGATGCCGGTCAGCAGGCCGGCGAACCCGCCGTCACCGTTGTTGTGGACTGTGCGGGGCATGCGAACGGCCGAGCTGCGGACGCCCCGCGACGCCAGGTCGAGCACTCCCATGACGGCGCGGCCGCGACCGCCGACCGGGCCGTCGGTCGGCACCGGGTCGGACTCGGTGGAGGCGCGGCCGGGGATCCACGGCGTGCCGGAGACGACGACGTAGGGGCGGTCGCTGCCGACGAGTGCGGACCCGAGCGTCGCCACGGCCGCGTTCTCCTCGCTCACGGCGCGGGCCAGGGCGTCGGGGCCGCTGAAGTCGTTGGCGAAGGCCAGGTGGATCACGCCGTCGGCCCGTTCGGCCCCGGCGCGCAGCACGTCGAGGTCGGCCAGCCCGCCGCGGATCGGCTCGGCGCCGCCGGCTGAGGCGGCGGCCGCGGAGGTGTCGGAGCGGGCGAGCGCGAGCACGGTGTGGCCGTGGGCGAGGAGTTCGGCGGTGACGGCCGACCCGATCAGGCCGGTTCCGCCGGTGATGAAGACGCGCATGAAAACCCCTAAGGCGATGGGACTCTTGTCCCGTCACGCTACCACGATGACGGGACAAGAGTCCCGTCACTATGATGGGCGGCATGGCTCGTTGGGAACCGGGAGCGCGTGAGCGGCTCGTCGTCGCGGCCGTCGACCTGTTCGCCGAGCAGGGCTACGACGCCACCACGGTCGCGCAGATCGCCGAGCGGGCCGGGGTCACCAAGAGCACGTTCTTCCGGCACTTCCCCGACAAGCGCGAGCTGCTCGTGGCCGGGCAGGAGACGCTGAGCCGGCTGCTGAGCGAGGGCATCGCGGCGGCCCCCGAGGGCACCAGCCCGCTCGACATGGTGGCCGCCGGTCTGGTCAACGTGTCGGGCGCGATGGGACCGGTGAACCGCGATCTCGGGCCGCGCATCAAGGCCGCCGTGGCCGCCAGCACCGAGTTGCAGGAACGGGACGCGTTGAAGACGGTGAGCCTCGCCGCCGCGATCAAAACCGCGCTCGTCACGCGCGGCGTGCCCGACGTGACCGCGGCCCTGGCCGGCGAGCTGGGAG
The DNA here is from genome assembly GCF_018829635.1 of Paractinoplanes bogorensis. GTDB lineage: Bacteria > Actinomycetota > Actinomycetes > Mycobacteriales > Micromonosporaceae > Actinoplanes > Actinoplanes bogorensis. The sequence continues at coordinate 582,710 of NZ_JAHKKG010000006.1, read as the reverse complement.
TGCTGGCCTTCAAACGCGGCTTCACCGAGTGGTCCGAAAACGAGCGGTCGGAAAACGAGCGGTCGGAAAACGAGCGATCCGAGAACGAGCGCACCGGCAACGAGCAGCCGGAGAAGGAAAACGAGCAGCCGGAGAAGGAACTCGCGCCGTACACGTTGCGCGCCCTCGAAGAGTTGCGGGCGGCCAGCGCCTCACTCGGCTGACGAGCCAGAGCCAGAGCCAGAACCAGAGCTAGAGCTAGCGCCGGAGCCCGCGCCCCACAGCGAAGTAAGCGCGTAACACAGAACATGCAGGGCCAGCCGCTGCCCGGGCTCGTCATAGGTGAGCCCGAACTGCCGGGCCCGCGCCAACCGGGCCAGCACAGTATTGCGATGCACCCCGAGCTGCTGCGAAGCCTGCGAGAGCGACCCGCCCGCATCCAGCACGGCCAGCACCGTCTGCACCAGGGCGGCCCGGTCGCGGGCGGCCATCAGCTCCTCCAGGCACAGGTCGGCCACCTGGGCGATCTCGGTGGTGGGTAGCCAGGCCAGCGCCGCGTTCGCGCCCACCTGGTCGAACCACTGCACCGCCCCGGGTCCGCCCTCGCGGGCCACGTGGGCCGCCAGCCGGGCCTCGGCCACCGAGCGCATCAGCCCGCCGACCCCGGGGTGGGCCCGGCCCACGCCGATCACCAGCCGGTGGGCCACGGCCGAGTCGCGGAAGGCGACCAGCCCGCGGCGCAGCGCGGCCACGTCGGACGGGTCGGTGCCGCTGTGCCAGGAGATCCAGCCGTCGCCCTCGGCGACCAGCGGCCACGTGGTGTGGCCGCGCTGCCAGGAGGCCCGGATCAGAAAAGTGATCTCGGGGGCGGGTTCGCCGGACGGGCGTACGGGAGCAAGCCACACCGCCCGATTGGCCTCGCCGACCTGCCAGCCCAGCTCGCCGGCCCAGCTGGGCACCTCGACCTCGGGCAGCTCCGAGGATTCCGGCGGGGTTTCCAAAGCCAAGCGGCGCAACAAGCCGAAGGCGGCCTGCTCGTGGGAGGCCCGAGTGGCCGCGTCGAGCCGGCTGTGCGCCCACGCGGCCTGCAACGACGGGCGGGCCAGGCGCAGCAGCGACTCCACCTGGTCGAGCGCGGCCGGACCGGGCACCGGCACCGCGGCCACCAGGCGGGCGGCCGACCGCTCCCCCGGCGCGTGCACCTCGACCTCGATCTGGCGCACGGAGGGCCGCTCGGTCAGGGCCGCGGCCTGCCCGGCGATCACCGCGCCACCGATCACCAGCGCCACCGGCACCTGGTTGAGCTCACGGTTGAGCACGCCGAGCACGCCCCGGATGCCGGTCTGCTCGGCCAGCAGTTCGGCCACCCGGGCCTGGCGCAGCGCGCGGGCCGCGGCCGGGGCGCTGACCTGCCCGGCCAGCCGCAGGGCGACGTCGACCGTGTCCTCGTCGATGATGATCAGCGACATGTGCAGCCGCTCGGCCAGGGCGACGCTGGAGTTCTCGGCCACGTCGCGGGAGACGACCACCGCCGACAGGTTGCGCTCCCAGGCCAGGTGCAGGGCCGCGGCCAGCGACCAGCCCCCGGTGGCGGCCTCGTTGTGCAGCACCACCAGCACGTGCGGGGTGCAGCGGCGCAGCCGGTCGAAGTTCTCGGCCAGCACGACCTGCTCGACCTTGCGGGCCGGGTCGGCCAGGTGCGTCTCGGCCCCGGACAGCGGCTGGATGCGGGCCAGCTCGCCCAGCGTGATGGGCAGGGTGGAGGGGATCCTCATCGTTGCCTCGGGTGGGCCAGGGGGATGCCGTGCGAACCCATGCCGACCATCTCCATGCCGCGGGGTGAGTACCAGATCGCGTCGGCCGGGGTGACCAGCACGTCGATGACGTCGCCCGGTTCCAGGCTGTCCAGCGTGGCCAGGGCTCCGCGGGACACGTCGAGCAGGCACATCAGGTCGGGGGCGCCGGCGATCAGGGCGCCGTCGGCGAACACGGCCACGATCTCGCTGCGCAGCTCGATGCGCAGCTGCCGGCCGAGTCCGCCGATCTCGTCGACGACCACGCTCGACGGGTGGGCCGGGATGGTGACGTCGCTGGGCCGGCTCAGGTGTTCGAGCTCGGCGATGCGCCCGCGGGCCAGGCGGCGGCATCCGGTGATCGCGCCGAGCCGGGTGACGAGCAGATCCGGGTCCGTACGGTCGAGGAGCAACCGCCCCACATTGGTGATCCGGGAGACCGTACCGGGAAGGGCCGCTCGCCGGAGCACACCGGCCGTGGTCGGATAGGCCGCCAGCGCCGCCCAGCCGCCCACCGTGTCGACGTTCGCGCGCAGCATCCGGTCGGCCCGCGGCCCGGCCGGCACCTCGACCAGCACGCTCTCACCGGTCGGCCCGACCGCGGCCAGCGGCGTCGGCGACACCCCGGACAGATGCATGGCGGTGTGGTGGATCAACGCGAACGTACGGCCCATGCCGTCCGCGTCGAGCAGCGGCACCCGCAGCTGGGCCGCGGTCACCACGGCCACGAGGGCGCTGATGGTGGCCGCGGCGAGCGGATAGACGGCGCCGAAGCGGACCCGCTGCAACCGCTCGATCTGCTGGACGGCCAGCACGAACTCGTCGCCCGCCGGGGGCAGGTCGGCCATGGCCGAACCCGAGCCGAGCACGCACACCGACACGCAGGGGGTCTCCGGCGGCACGCCCTCGACCTTGAGCAGCGGCACCGGGCCGTTGCGGTCGAGCAGCCCGGCCAGCCAGGAGATGACCGACGAGCGGTTGGCGTCGCCGCCCGCGGGTGAATAGAACTTCGCCCCCTCGTAGAACGCGGGCACGTCCTCGGCGGTGATCGACGAGCTGGCCCCGACGTAACCGGTCTGCGTCATGGCCGGCCCGGCCCGGAGCCGGGCGAAGTCGCGCCGGGCGAAGCATTGCCGGGCGAAGTCATCGCCGGGCCAGTGAGGTGTCGGGGGAACCGGCCACCCGGACCCGGACCCGTACGGTGCCGGACGGGCTGTAGGGCAGGGCGACGGTCGAGATCTCGGCGACGTGCGTGGTGCCGGGCGCGGCGCCGTTGGCCATGACCATCGCCGTGGCCCGTTCCTCGGCGTCGCGGCGTACGTGTTCGAGCTGGTCGGCCGACTCGATGAAGGCGACCTCGTCGAGCCACGAGGCGGGCTGGCTGATCGCCGCGCCGACGCAGGCCAGCACATGGGGCGGCTGCTCGGGCTGCAGGTAGAGGGAGCTTTCCTCGGGACCGGCGGTGAGCACGGCCATCGGGACGACCAGTTCGGTGCCGATGCCGGCCGGCTCGTCGGGCCGCACGACGGCCAGGCCGTGGCGCACCTCGCCGGCCAACCGCCGTCCGCCGCGCGGCAGCAGCACCCGGCAGTCGTCGAGCCGGGCCAGATGGGCGGCGCCGCACAGCTCGAGGGCCTCGGTCGCGCCGAAGGCCACGACCGGGGTGACCCGGATGCGCGACGGGGTGCTGTAGCCGCCGTCGCCGCGGGCCACCCGCAGTTCGAGCGAGCCGGGCAGCCGGGCCAGGGTGCGTTCGCAGCGGTCGAGGAGGCGTTCGGTGAGGGCGGTCAGCGCGCAGTCGATCACCACGGTCGCCTCCCGCGCGACCAGGCCTTGACCGCCGTAGTCGTGGGCCACCGAGATGCGGGCGCCGGGCACCGCGGCCAGGATGGCGTCGGCCACCTCGCGCTCGTGGGCGGGCCGGGCCTGGGAGCCGGCCCCGACCACGGCCACGTGCCGGATGCCGCTGGCGGCCAGCTCGGAACAGACCGTGGCCAGCCCGGCGTGGTCGAGCGGGCACAGCTCGTTGCCGAGCAGGTCGTGCCCGCCGGCCACGGTCCAGCGGTGGGCGATCCGCCGCTCGACGAGCTCGGCCGGTGACCGGCCCAGCGCCGGGTCGGTGGCCGGACGCGGGACGATCCGCACCACGGCCACCGGGGGCACCTCGGCCTCGGGCCGTACGAGGGTGTCGTAGAGCAGCGGGGCCAGGTCGACGGTGACCGCGCCGGCCCCGCCCGGAGCGCGCAGGGCGATCGCCGCCGCGGCCGAGATCACACCCTCCAGGTCGGCGCGGGCCGGGGCAACGGGCTCGACCACATCGACGGTCGTGCCCGTCACCACCGCCGCGTACGCCCGGTGCGGCCGCAGCGTCACCCCGATGTGCGCCTGAGCAGGCATTTCTTGATCTTACTCGCCGAAAAAGGGGCTAGCGGGTCCGCTTGCGGAGCCAGCGGTCCATGGTCACGGCGAACAGGATGAGCAGGCCCTGCAGCACCTGCTGATAGATGGTGTCCCAGCCCAGCAGGTTGAAGCCGTTGCCGATCAGGGTCAGCAGCAGCGCGCCGACGATGGCCCGCCAGATCGCGCCCTCGCCGCCGAGGATGCTGGTGCCGCCGACCACGGCGGCCGCGATCGCGGTCAGCTCGGTGCCGGTCGCCATGCTCGACTGGGCCGAGCCGGCCCGGGAGGCCAGGATGAGCCCGGCCAGCGCCGAGCACACACCGCTGATCATGAACGCGGTGACGTGGATCGACCCGACCCGGATGCCGGAGAGCCGGGCCGCCTCGGCGTTGCCGCCCACCGCGTACAGGCGGCGGCCGAAGGTGGTGCGGGCGACGACGACCGCCAGGATCGCCACCACTACCACGAACATGATGGTGGCCGAGGTCAGGCCGAACAGCGAGGGCCAGGTCAGCATGCCGAAGGTCTCGGCCGCGTCGGTCATCGGGTAGACGATCGCGCCGGCCGTCACCACAACCGCCAGACCGCGGTAGACCATGCTGGTCGCGAGCGTGCCGACGAACGAGTTGACGCCGCTGCGCACGACCACGGTGCCGGTGACGAAGCCGAGCAGGGCGCCGACCACGACGGCCGCCAGCATGCCGACATAGACGTCGGTGGCCCGGCCGACCTGCACGCCGATGATCGCCGAGAGGGCGAGCGTGGCGCTGGCCGTCAGGTCGAAGACGCCGCTGATGATGCAGATGGTCGCGCCCGCGGCCAGCAGGCCGATCACGGCCGTCTGGTCGAGCAGGTTGACCAGGTTGCCGGTGGTCAGGAACGTGTCGGTGCTGAGCGACAGCGCGATCACGATGATGACGAGCGCGGCCACGATGCCGTAGTCGCGCATCCGGAACGCGAGCCGCGACATGTTGCCGGACCCCGGCGCCGCGGTTTTTACCAAGGTGTCGACGCTCAACTCTCTTCTCCTTCGGAATGGTCGCCGAACGCGGCCGCGATGACGACCTCCGGGGTGGTTCCGCGCGGGTACTCGCCGACCGGCTCGCCGTGCCGCAGCACGAGCACCCGGTGCGAGAGCGCGAGCAGTTCCTCGATCTCACTCGAGACGCACACGACGGCGAGGCCGTCGGCGGCGAGCCCGGTGATCAGGTGGTGGATCTGGGTCTTGGCGGCGACGTCCACGCCGCGGGTGGGCTCGTCGATGAGCAGCACCTTGGGCTTGCGCAGCAGCCACTTGGCGAACAGCGCCTTCTGCTGGTTGCCGCCGGACAGCGTCTCGATCGGCGCCTCCGGGTTGGCCGCGCGGATGTCGACCGACTTGCTGATGTCGCCGACCGCCGACTTCTCGGCCGGGCGCTTGACGAACGGGCCGGCCCGGCGCCCGGAGAGCGACGACAGGGCCACGTTCTCGGCCACCGAACGCACCATGACCAGGCCCTGCTCCTTGCGCGACTCGGGCACCATCGCCACCCCGGCCGCCATCGCGGCTCGCGGGGTGTGCTGGGCCAGGGCCACGCCGTCGATCTCGACGACTCCCTCGACCGGCCGGTCGGCGCCGAACAGCAGCCGCAGCGTCTCGGTGCGCCCGCTGCCGACCAGCCCGGCGATGCCGAGGATCTCGCCCGCCCGCACCTCCAGGTCGACCCCGTTGACCAGGCCACGCTTGAGCCCGCGGGCCGACAGGATCACCGGCGCGCCGGCGGGCACCTCGGGCGGGTCCGGATAGAGCACGTCGATCTCGCGGCCGACCATATGCCCGACCAGTTCCCGGGGTGACGTTTCCGAGGCTTTTCCCGTACGGATGAGAGCCCCGTCGCGCAACACGGTGATCCGGTCCGCGACCGACAGCACCTCCTCCAGGAAGTGCGACACGAGAATGATCGTGGTGCCACCGGCGGCCAGTTTGCGGATGAGCGCGAGCAGGTTGTCCTTCTCGTGCTCGGCCAGCACCGCCGTCGGCTCGTCCATGGCGATCACCCGGGCGCCCCGGGCCAGCGACCGCAGGATCTCGACCTGCTGCTGCACGCCGATCGGGAGCCGGTCGACCCGCTCGTCCGGGTCCACGGTGAAGCCGGTGACCTCGAGCAGCTCGGCCAGCCGCTTGCGGTCCGAGCGGGCGCTGACCAGTCCGCCCCGGTGCGACCAGCGGGCCAGGAACACGTTGTCCAGCACCGACAGGGCGGGCACGAGCGCGCCCTCCTGCGAGATCAGGCTGATGCCGTGGGCGATGGCGTCGCGCGGGCTGCCCACGGTGACCTGCTCGCCGTCGAAGCTGAGCGTGCCGGCGTCGGCCCGGATCGCCCCGCCCAGGATCTTGAGCAGGGTGCTCTTGCCGGCCCCGTTCTCGCCGACCAGCCCGTGCACCTCGCCCGGCGTGATGTCCAGGTCGATGTCGTGCAGGACGGTGACGCCGCTGTAGGTCTTGCCGACGCCGCGCACCGCGATCGACGGCGCTTTCTGACTGCTCATCAGGCCTCCTTGACGCACGAAGGGCGCCGGGGAGATTCCCCGGCGCCCGCCGCTGTCAGTCCGAGTAGTCCGCCGTCTTGCCGGCCAGCGCTTCCTTGGTACCGAGGCAGTTGTAGTCGGTGAGCGCCTCGCACGCCACGGTAGAGTCCGGAACGGTCTCGCCGCGGGCCTTCTTGATTCCCAGCTCGGCCGCCTTGGCGCCCTCGGCCTTCTCGGGCAGGGCGTAGGTGGCGTACCAGGTGCCCTTGTTGACGTAGTCGTAGGCCTGCGTCGAGTTGCCGTTGCCGACGAACGAAATCTTCTTGCCGGCCGCGAGCGGGGTCGCGCCCGCGATGGCCTGGGACGAGCCGATCACCACGTTGACGTCCGGGTGGGCCTGCAGCAGGTTCTGCATGGCGGCCCGGCCGCTGTCCGGGGTGTAACCGCCGACGAAGTTCGAGATGACCTCACCGGCGCCGCCGGCCTTGAGGGCGTCGACCGCGGCCTTGGTGCGGGCCGTGTCCAGCGGGTAGTTCGCGAAGCCCTGCAGGTAGGCCACCTTGCAGCCGCTGTCGACGACCGTATTGCAGGCCTCCAGGCCCAGCTTGGCCAGGCCCTCGCCGTTGACCGTGGGCGGGTCGATGATGTTGATCGTGCCCGGCACCTGCGGGGCGGCGGTGTCGTACTTGCCCCCGACCGGGGTGAACTCGACGACCACGGTGATGCCGGCCGCGACCGCCTGCTTGATCGGGTTGACCATCGCGGTGCCGTCGTTGGCCTGCACGATCACGATGTCGTAGCGCTTGGAGGTGACCGCGTCCTGCAGCTGGTTGACCTGCGTCGGCCCGTCGAAGTTCGAGTCGAGGAAGGTCGCCTCGGCGTTGTTGGCGTTCGCGTACTCCTGCACGCCGGCCCAGGTGGCCTGGGCGAACGAGTTCGCCTTGGCGAAGCCGAAGAAGCCGATGTTGAGCTTCTTGTCGGCCGGGGCGGCGCTGGCCGCGGTGCCGGCCGAGTCGCTGTTGTTGGGGTTACTGCACGCGGTCAGCGCTACCGTGGCGGCCAGACCGACCGCCAGGAGTCGAGCAACTCGTATCACTGGTGCTCCTCTTTACTAAGCAAGGTCTCGACGAGCTCGAACACTCCGCCAACGAGTGGCTCGTCGTCAGGTTTGTCCAGCAGTGCGAAGAGCCCCTCGGACAAAGAGGCCCGCCACGGGTTGTCGACCCAGTTCTGGTAGTCCGCGGCCGTGTCCCAGTCAGCGATGACCAGGTGGGTCGCGGGGCTGTCGTCGACGGATCGCAACAGTTCGGCAGCGCGGCAGCCGGGGAACGCCCGGGCCACCTCCAGAATCCGCTGATCCGCGTAGAAGGCCTCGAGCTTCTCGCCGAGGCCGGCGGCTGCTCGAAGGGTGAGGACGCTGCGGACCATCAGGACCTCCCGTTGTCTCGGGGGTTGGAGTTGGCAAATGCTGACCGTGAGGGTTCCGCCACCGATGTGCGCCCAGCACAGCCGCGGCCCGCGACGCTGTGCAGCGCCCGTTGACGAGCCGTTCACAGCGCCGGGTAGCGCGACCGGCACTGATTGACACCTCGGAAACGGCTATGACAGTTTCGGCATCTCGCCGCGCCAACCGGCGACGACCATCCGGCTGACCTGCCCGTCCGGACAACGGGCTTCGTCTGTCAGCTCTCACTCCCGCCTTCTTTTTGCAGTGGCCCGGCCCTGCGCGGGAACAGGCGAAAGGCGAACTCACGATGACCAGCAACAGCCGCGTCGCGATCGACGTCGGCGGCACCTTCACCGACGTCGTGGAGCTGTCGCCGGAGACCGGCGAGATCCGGTTCGGGAAGGTGCCGACCACCCCGTCCCAGCCGACCGCGGGCGTTCTCGACGCCTTCGGCACGACCGAGGCCCCGATGGGCGAGGTCGGCATGTTCACCCACGGCACCACGCTCGGGCTCAACGCCCTGCTGACCCGCACCGGCGCCCGGACCGCAGTGATCGGCACGGCCGGCTTCCGGGACGTGTACCTGCTGGGCCGTACCGACCGGCGCACCAACTACGACATCACCTACCGGCCGCCGCCGGCCCTGGTCGAGCGGTACGACACGTTCGAGGTGCCCGAGCGCAGCCTGTTCGACGGTTCGGTGCACCTGCCGCTCGACGAGGACGCCGCCCGCCAGGTCGCGGCCACGATCGCCGAGCGCGGGTACGACTCGGTGGCGGTGGCCTTCCTGCACGCGTACGCCAATCCGGCCCACGAACTGCGGATGCGCGAGATCCTCCACGAGGTCGCGCCCGACGTCGTCGTCACCATCTCGCACGAGCTGTCCCGCGAGTACCGCGAGTACGAGCGCACCAGCACCGCCGTGCTCGACGCGTACGTCAAGCCGATCGTGCGCCGCTACCTCGAGCGGCTCGAGGGCGAACTGGCCGGCGGCGGGTTCACCGGCCGGTTCCTGATGACCCGCTCCGGCGGCGGCGCGATGACCGCCAGCTCGGCCCGGGAACAGCCGGTCAGCCTGATCCTGAGCGGCCCGGCCGGCGGCGTGATCGGCGCCGGCGTGTTCGGCGAGCTGATCGAGCAGCCCAACCTGATCACCATCGACATGGGCGGCACCAGCCTGGACGCGTCCCTGGTGATCGACGGCGAGCCGGTGCTGCACCAGGGCGCCGAGTTCGAGGGCCTGCCGATCAACACGCCGTCGCTCTACATCCACACCATCGGCGCGGGCGGCGGCTCGATCGCCTGGCTCGACGACGCGGGCGCGCTGCAGGTCGGCCCGCAGAGTGCCGGCGCCGACCCGGGCCCGGCCTCGTACGGCCGCGGCGGCACCCAGCCCACGTTCACCGACGCCGCGCTGGCGGTCGGCTACATGGGCACCACGGCGGCCCTCGGCGGCCGGCTCAGCCTCGACGACAAGCTGGCCCTGGGCGCGCTCGAGCCCCTCGCGGCCAAGCTCGACATGACCGCGCTGGCCCTGGCCCGCGGCATGATCCGGATCTCCACCACCAAGATCATGGGCGCCGTCCGGGCCATCACGGTCGAGGTCGGCCGCGACCCCAAGGACTTCGCGCTGCTGTCCTTCGGCGGCGGGGGCGGCCTGGTCGCCGTCGACGTCGCGCACGAACTCGGCATCCCGACCGTCATCGTCCCGCCCGGCCAGGGTGCTTTCTCGGCCTTCGGCATGCTGTTCGCCGACGTCCAGCACGATTTCGCCCGTACGTCGGTCATCCCTCTCGCCGAGCTGAACTCCCCCGCCGTCGAGGCCGGCTACACCGAGATGGCTCTCGAGGCGGCCGACGCGCTGGCCGCCGAGGGCTTCGCGGCCGAGGCCCAGCTGCTGACCCGCAGCGTCGACGTGCGCTACGCGGGCCAGGAGCACACGGTGACCGTGCCGGTGCCGGACGGCGCCGACAACCTCGCGAGCATCGTCGAACAGGAATTCACCGAGCTGCACGAACGTCAGTACGGCCACGTGATGGACGACCCGATCGAGGTCACCACGCTGCGGCTGCGCGCCACCGGCCAGGTCGAGAAGCCGACCCTGCCCAAGCTGGCCGCCCGCGAGTCCGGCGCCGTCGAGGCCGAGGGCACCCGGAACGTGTACGTGTCGGCCGAGCAGCCCGCCGTTCCGTACGCCCTCTACACCCGCGAGGAGCTGCTGGCCGGGGACGAGATCTCCGGACCGGCCGTCATCCACGAACACACCGCCACGACCGTCATCCACGCCGGCGACGAGGTGCGCGTGGGTTCGTACGGCGAAATGGTCATCACCGTGAAGGGGTCCCTGTGAGCACCGTCGACTCGATCACCATCGAGGTCATCCGGCACGGCCTGCTGGCCGCGGCCGAGGAGATGGCCCGCAACCTGTGCCGCACGGCCTACAACACGGTCGTCTACGAGATTCACGACTACGGCATCGGGATCCACGACGCGAACGGCGACGTGGTGGCCGACGCGCCCGGCATCGCGGTGTTCACCCGGGGCAACGACGCCGGTATCAAGAAGGCGGTCGAGTTCCTCGGCGTCGAGAAGCTGCTGCCGGGCGACGTCTTCATCATCAACTACCCGTACTGGTCGTCCGCGCACACCCTCGACCCGCTGGTGTTCGCGCCGATCCACAGCGCCGACGGTGACCTGATCGGCTTCGCCTCCTGCCGGATCCACGTGCTGGACCTCAAGCAGAAGGACGCCGGCTACGTCCTCGACTCGACGGACATGTACCAGGAGGGCATCTTCTTCACCGCCGCCAAGCTGTACCGGCAGGGCGAGATGAACGAGGACATCTTCAACGTCGTCCGCTTCAACAGCCGCATGCCCGAGCGCACCATCGGCGACCTGCAGGCCCAGGTGTCGGCCTGCTTCTCGGGCGTCCGGCGCACCCAGGAGATCGCGGCCAAGTACGGCCCGGCCGCGCTGACCGAGGCCATGGCCGCGATCAACGACCACGGCGAGCGGCTGGCCCGGATCGCCCTGGCCAAGCTGCCCAAGGGCACCTGGACCGCGCACGACTTCGTCGACCAGGACGGCGTCGACCTGGACCGCATGATCAAGATGAACGTCACGGTGACCGTCACCGAGGACGAGATGATCGTCGACTGGACCGGCAGCGAGAAGGACGTCCGCGGGCCGATCAACCTGCCCGTCGGTCAGACCGAGGCGTTCTGCAGCCTCATCTTCAAGTCGCTGACCACCCCGGACACTCCCGTCGTGGCGGGCAACTTCCGGCCGCTGCGCGTGATCACCGAGCCCGGCTCGGTCATGCACGCGGTGCCCCCGATGCCGACCTTCACCCTGTGGACCGGCCTGCTCGGCGGCGAGGTCGTGCTCAAGGCGCTGGCCCAGGGCATGCCCGACCTGGTGCCGGCCTGTTCCGGCGGCGACGTGTGCTCGATGATGGGCCTCGGCATCAACCCGCGCAACGGCGAGGCGTGGCTCGAGGCGACCAACGAGGCGGTCGGCTTCGGCGGGCACGCCAACGGTGACGGCGCCGACGGCATCATGCACATCTCGGAGCCGGGCTGCCGCAACAACCCGGTCGAGGTGCTCGAGACCAAGTCGCCGATGTTCATCGAGTCGTACGGCTACCGGCCCGACACCGGTGGCGCCGGCCGCAACCGCGGTGGCGTCGGCGTCCAGCGCTCGTACCGGTTCACCGCCCCGTCGACCGGCATCTGCATCGTCTACAAGACGAAGACCAAGCCGTGGGCGATCGACGGCGGCGGCGAGGGCGACAACAACCACATCGTCCTCAACCCCGGTACTCCCTCCGAAAAGATCACCGGTGGCAGCTACAACCTGCTCGACACGGGCGAGGTGCTGGTCAACAACACCGGCGGTGGCGGCGGTTACGGCAACCCGTTCGAAAGGGACGTGGCGCGCGTTGCGGCCGACGTCCGCAACGGCTTCGTGTCCGTTTCCTCGGCTCTCTCGGAGTACGGCGTCGTGGTCGACCCGGTGACGTTCGAGGCGTCCCGCCCGTGAGCACACTCTCGATCGTCAACGCCACGATCTTCGACGGGGTCTCGGACGACCTCGTCGAAGGCGCGGTGCACATCGCCGACGGCCGGATCACGGCCGTCGGCGGGGCGCCGCAGGCCGCCGACCGCACGATCGACGCCCGCGGCCGAACCGTGCTGCCCGGGCTGATCGACGCGCACTGCCACGCGTACGGCTTCAGCCTCAGCATGCTGGAGATGGAATCGCTGCCGCTCAGCTATGTCGCGCTGATGGCCGCCCGCCGCCTCCGCAACTCGTTGTCGCGCGGCTTCACCACCGTGCGCGACCCCTCGGGCGGTGACGCCGGCCTCGACCGGGCGATCCGCGAGGGCCTGCTGCCGTCGCCGCGCTACCTGTGGACCGGCGCGGCGCTGAGCCAGACCGGCGGCCACGGCGACGTACGCTCGGCCGACTCGGACGTCTGCGGCTGCAACGCCCACACGTGCGAGGTGGTCGACGGCGTCGAGAACCTGCGGGTGGCCGTACGGGAAAGGCTGCGCCGCGGTGCCCACGCCATCAAGATCATGGCCTCCGGCGGGGTGGTGTCGCTGACCGACCCGATCCGCATCCCGCAGTACTCCCCCGAGGAGATCCAGGTGGTCACCGCGGAGGCGGCCCGGCGCGGAAGTTACGTGGCCGCACACGCCTACTCCCCCGAGGCCATCATGCACGCCATCGACAACGGCGTACGCACCATCGAACACGGCAACCTGCTCGACGCCCCCACTGCGGCGGCGATGGCCGCGGCCGGCGCGTTCCTGGTGCCGACGCTGGCGGCGTACGACGCGATGAACCGGCGCGGCGCCTCGGTCGGCATGACGGCGGTCCAGCTGGAGAAGAACGCCGAGGTGCTCGAGTCCGGCCGGCAGGCGGTCAGACACGCCCGCGAGGCGGGGGTCCAGGTCGGTTTTGGTACGGACCTGATGGGCTTCCTGGAGGACGAACAACTCAACGGCCTACGCCTCCAGGTCGAGGTGGACGGCGCCCTGACCGCCCTGAAGTCGGCCACCTCGGTCAACGCGGCCCTGCTGAACCGCCCCGACCTGGGCCGGGTGGCCCCGGACGCCCTGGCCGACCTGCTGATCGTCGACGGCAACCCCCTCGACACGCCGGCCTCCCTGTGGGAGGGCGAGCGCACGGTCATCCAGGCCGGGGTCGAGGTGCTTTAAGACCGTTTTCCCGTACGGCGGTGCCGGTCACCGCCGTACGGGGAACGACGTTCAGCTGCAGAGTGCCGGATCGGCGGGCGGGCTGATGGCGTCGACCGAACCGCCACGCGTGGAGTCGTAGGCATACCACTTGCCGCTGCCGCCGGTGTTTGTCGCGCAGATCCGGTAGGAGTAGGCGGAGGTGGGGACGTAGTAGAGCTGAGTGTTTCCGGACAGCGTGATTGCTCGTGCCGAGCCGTCCAGGGCCAACTGTGGCGTGCTGCCAACGCGGTTGTCGCCGGCCAGCCCGGCGGCCGGATATCGGCCACCCATGTCGGTGTAGTACTGCTCGATCTCGCTGATGGCACCGCGCACGTCGGACTGGGCTGACTTGTCGGCCTGCTGAGCCGTGAGGCCCGCGTCTTCACCCAACCGGCCGGTGACGGGAAGCCCGCAGGATCGCTGCATCTGGCTCAGGTTCTCGACGATGGACAACCCGATGTCGGTCATGCGTCCCGCGGTGGCGATGTCGGCTTTCGCGGTGTCGTCCAGACCGGCACGACTGAACGTCACCATGGATTCCATGGAATCGGCGAAGCCCACGCTGGCATCCTTGAGCTTCCCCGAGAAGACGAGCCGTCCGGCGAGCGTGTGGACGCGCTCAGCCACCGTCTCCATCTTGCCCGGTACGTCCGGCGCATCTCCGCCGGCGCGGACATACGCGTCGTGGTCACCGATGATGTCGCAGAGCTCGGACTTGGCGGAATAGCTGGCTACCGCCGCAACCGCCCCACCGGCCAGCAGAACCACCGCGGCTGCACCCGCGGTGATCGCCACGATTTTCCGCTTCCCGGTCGACGGCGTCCCGTTGTGGAACTCGGGAGTCTGGCCGAGGGCGGTGTACGCCTGGTGCGTCACGGGCTGGACGGGCGGCGGCGCCGGTCGGGCGACGTCGGTCCACTGCTGCCCGTCCCACCAGCGCTGCGCGGAACTGCTGCCGGGATCGGCGTACCAGCCGGCCGGAGCGCTCTGCTGCGACCCAGCAGGATTCTCAGTGCTCGCTGTCGTCTCTCTGGCCACGATGGCCTCGACCGCCGCGGCTGTCAGGCCGAACCGGGCCGCAATCGAACCCGTTGCTTCACCCGAGGCGTAAGCGGCCACGATGGCATCGGTGTGAGACGTCGGAACACTACTCATGAGATCCCTTCGGCGGTCGGCTTGCTGCCACACCAATCGGGCACCGACAGACCGCCCTTAGGGACAGGGAGTAACGCGTACGGGAAATCGGTTTTGATCTCGATCGTCGTCAGAAGCGGGGCAGGCGACCACGGTCGCGCAGGTGTTCGGGGACCAGTTCGATCAGCTGGTCGGGGCGTAGCGGCAGGTCGAGCAGGCTCAGCTTGATGCGGGTTCGCGTGCCGTGGGTGTCGGAGTCGAAGCGGACCACGTTGACCGCGTGGGGGCGCATGCGCAGCACCATGTCGGTGCCCTCGGGAACGGTCAGCGTGACCGCGCCGTCGAGCGACAGGCGGGTCTCGTGCGAAGGGGCGCGCAGCATCACGGTTTCGTCGCCGCCCAGGACGATCGGGCGGGTGATGCCCGACATCGGCGCCACCGGCGTGAGCCCGATCAGTGGGGCCGACGGGCTGATGATCGGGCCGCCGGCCGCGTAGTTGTAGGCGGTCGAGCCCGTCGGTGTGCAGACCACCACCGCGTCGCTGCGGAAGTAGCCGTGGCGGATCTTGTTGATCTCCAGGTCGAGGGAGACCGCGGCCCACGGGGTGGTGGCCGTGAGGACCACGTCGTTGAAGGCCAGCGCCGGGCCGTCGTGGCCGGTCAGTTCGAGGCAGCTGTGCGGTTCCAGGCTGAAGTCGCCGGCGATCAGGCGGTCGAGGGCCTCGGACAGGCCGTCGGGTGTCACTTCGATGAGGAAGCCGATGTTGCCGTGGTTGACGCCCAGCACCGGCGTCGGACGGCCCGCGACCAGACGCATCGCGCCCAGCATGGTGCCGTCGCCGCCCAGGCTGAACACGAAGTCGACCCGGTCGGCGAACTCGTCGTCGGGCATCGGCTCGACACCGATGCGCGCGGCGTCGGCGGGCCGGGCCACCACCC
This sequence comes from Paractinoplanes bogorensis, assembly GCF_018829635.1. Classification (GTDB taxonomy): domain Bacteria; phylum Actinomycetota; class Actinomycetes; order Mycobacteriales; family Micromonosporaceae; genus Actinoplanes; species Actinoplanes bogorensis. The sequence goes on along the minus strand of NZ_JAHKKG010000006.1, from coordinate 567,264 downwards.
GGATGCCGTGTTCCGACGCGAGCTTCACCACCGTGGACACCGACGCGCTGACGTCGTTGCGGGGATGGACGACGAGACCCAGTACGTGGTTCTTCATGCCCATGACCATGACACCTATCGTCCGGAGGGGCGATGGAAGGGGAAGGCCAGCGTGGCCCGGATCGACGTGCCGGTGAGCAGCATGACCACCCGGTCGACGCCGAGGCCGAGGCCGCCGGTCGGGGGCATGGCGTATTCCAGTGCGGTCAGGAACGCCTCGTCGATCTGCATCGCCTCGGGGTCGCCGGCCGCCGCCTTCAACGACTGGGTGGTCAGCCGGTCCCGCTGTTCGGCCGGGTCGATCAGCTCGGAATACGCGGTGCCGAGTTCCATCCCGAAGGCGACCAGGTCCCAGCGTTCGGCCAGGCCGGGGTGGTGCCGGTGGGTACGGGTCAGCGGCGACGTCTCGAGCGGGAAGTCGGTGTAGAACGTCGGGTGCGTGGTCTGCTTCTCGACCAGCGCGTCGTACAGCTCCAGGACGAGTTCGCCCGAGGTGGCCCCGGCCGGCGCGTGCACGCCGTGCTCGCCGCAGACCGCGCGGACCCGCTCGACGGGTGTGTCGGCGGTCAGTTCGGTGCCGGCGGCCCGGCTCACCGCCTCGTGCACCGTCACCACCGGCCACGGCTCGCTCAGGTCGACCGGTTCGAGAGTGCCGTCGGCGGCAGGCCGCATCGCGATCGGCCGGCCGTGCACGGCGACCGCCACCTCGAGGATCAGCTCGCGGGTGAGTTCCCGCATCACGTTGTAGTCGGCATACGACTGGTACGCCTCGAGCGAGGTGAACTCCGGGTTGTGGGTGGCGTCCACGCCCTCGTTCCGGAAGTTGCGGTTCAGCTCGAACACCTTGCCCATACCGGCCACGCACAGCCGTTTGAGGTAGAGCTCGGGCGCGATCCGCAGATAGAGCTCCATGTCGTACGCGTTGATGTGGGTCCGGAACGGGCGCGCCGTGGCTCCACCGTGCACGGCCTGCAACATGGGCGTCTCGACCTCGGCAAAACCCCGTACGGCAAAAGCATCTCGCAAGGCTTTGACCGCGGTGCTGCGATCGCGGAGCACCCGCATCGAGTCGGGGTTGACCAGCAGGTCGAGGTAACGCTGACTCACCCGGGCCTCGGGATCGGAGAATCCGGCGTGCGCGTCGGGCAGTGGCCGCAGGCACTTGGCGGCCATGACCCAGTCGTCGGCCAGGATGGACAGCTCGCCCCGGCGGGATTCGCCGATCTCGCCGGTGACGCTGACCAGGTCGCCCAGGTCGACGGTCCGCCGCCAGCGATGCCGCAGCTCGGCCGGGGTGCGTTCGCCGGTCAGCATCACCTGCAGGGTGGCGTCGTCCTCGGAGAGCACCCCGAAGATCACCCCGCCCAGGTCGCGGATCGCCCGGACCCGGCCGGTGACCGAGACCTGCGTCCCGGCGCCGGCGACGCGCGCCCCGGCCAGCGTGGCGGTCCGCGGCACGTGCACCGGATAGGACTCCAGGCCGTCCTTGAGCAGGCGTTCGGTCTTCATCATCCGGGCCCGCTGCTGCTGGCTGAGCTGACGCACCGGGCGGGCCGGGCGCAGCAGCTCGTCCTCCTGGGCGAGAACAGCGTCGAGGAACGGCCGGTGGTCGACCACCGCCTCGGCCGGGTCGTGCACGGTCGGCGCGTACGACGGCAGGAAGCCCTCGGCCATGCCCGCGGCCAGCACGGCCCGGCTCAGCGTGAGCGACGAGTCGTAGCAGAGGAATCGCGGCAGCCACGTCGGCATGAACTTGGCGTTGGCCCGGTAGAGCGACTCCAGCTGCCAGAACCGGGAGGCGATGGACAGCACGGCGTCGCTCATCCGGGTCACCGGGCCGGCCCCGACCGCGTCGGCCGTGCTGAAGATCGAGCGGAACATCGCGAAGTTCAGCGAGATCCGGCGTACGCCCAGGTCGGGGCAGGCCTCCACGAGCGCTGCGACCAGGTATTCGGTGAGCCCGTTCTCGGCCGTACGGTCGGCGCGCATGAGATCGAGCGACAGCCCGCGGACGCCCCACGGGACGAAGCTGAGCATCCCGCGTACGTTCCCCTCGGGATCGCTCGCGGTGACCACCACGCAGCGCTCGTCGGCCGGGTCGCCGAAGCGGCCGAGCGCCATCGAGAAGCCCCGCTCCGGGTCCGGTCCGCGCCAGGCCGCCGCGAGCCGGTCCAGTTCGGCCCGTTCGTCGTCGTCGAGCTGCCCCTGCCGGCGTACGGAACTCGTGTATCCGGCCGTGTGCACGCGCTTGACGGCTCGCTGCACCGGGCGCATCGCCTTGGTGTGCAGGCTGAACGCGGCCACGTCGAGCACCGCCTCGTCCCCGATGGTCAGAGCCTTGAGACCGTTTTCCACGTACGCTCCGGCGCCCGCCTCACTCGCCGAAAGAACCGCGGGGAACCAGCCGTGCCCGCGCGCCTCGGCCAGCCAGGCGTCGATCGCGGCGGGCCAGGAACTGACGTGCCCGATCGGGTCGCCGCTGGCCAGGCTGACCGAGGCGATCACCCGGTAGGTGACCGCGGCCCGCCCGTCCGGCGAGAACACCACCGACTTGTCGCGCCGGGTCGCGAAGTAGCCCAGCGAGTCGCGTTCGCCGTCCTGCAGCACGAGCCGGCGCAGGCGTACCTCGGAATCGGCGTCCAGATACTGCTTGGCCCGGGCCGACCGCAGGAAGATGCCGACCGCGACCAGCAGCACCAGCGCCGAGATCGTGGAGGCGGCGACGGACGCCCAGTGATGGCCGTGGTGACCGTGCAGGCGGGCGTCGATGCCGCCCACGCTCAGCCCGAGAGACGACCGGGTCGCCCAGGCCACCTGCTCGCCGACCCCGCGCAGCGTGTCGGGGAAGACCCAGGTCAGGGCGAACGCGTTGATCCACGAGACGGTCAGACCGACGCCGAGCACGGTCAGGGCGGCCAGCCGGGAACCGGTGGCCAGCCGGGCCGGGAACTGGTGGCGGGCCCGGCGCAGCAGCACGGCGGCCACGACTGCGATGACGGCGCTCGCCCCGGTGAGCACGACCTCGAACCGAGTCATGTCGAGGTCGGCCTGGCTCGGGTCGTTCCAGAAGGCGATCCCGGCCGCCAGCAGCGCCAGATCCAGCACGAAGGCCAGGATCTGATAGAGGAACAGCACCACGTACGCGGCCCGCAACCGGCGCCGCAGCGCACTGCCCAGCAGGAGCAGCACGGCGGCGACGAACAGGTTGGGCCCGGCCGGGATGTTCAGCAGCTCGAACGCGTCGTCGACCCAGCGTGGCCACTCGAAGGCCCGCAGCGGAAAACTGACCAGCACCCACGCACCGGCGATGGTGACGATCCGCCCTGCCCAAGCCGCGACCTGATCCATTCACTGGATCCTAGAGCGGCTCGGCGAGGCTCAGCAGCATCGGGCGCATCCGGGCCAGGTAGCGTCGCGCGATCTCCTCGCTCTGCAGCGGCATGGCGGCGAGCCCGTCGGTGGCGAGTTGCACCAGCACGACCCGATCGGGGTCCAGGCCGTCGGCTGCAAGATCCGTTTCCCACCGTACGGCGTCACGACTCACCAACGCAGCGACACCCGGCTCGGAGCGCAGCAGGGCCAGCGCCTCCCACCCCGGCTGATCCTCTTCGCGTTCGAGGTCGTCGCACACCGCCCGCACGTACGCCCGCAGGAGCTTGCCCGGCCGGTTCTCGGCCAGGTCGAGATGGGCCAGGACGTCGCGCCGGAAGCCGTCGAGCACGTCGCTGGTGACCGCCTCGAACAGGGCTTCCCGGGTCGGGAAGTGGTGCAGCAGCCCGCTCTTGGAGACGCCCGCGTCACGGGCGATCGTGCCGATGGCGACTCCGGAGCCGTCGCGCACCACCGCCCGTACGGTGGCCTCGAAAATCACCTGCCGGGTTCGCTCGGTGTTCCGGGTCATGTGCGTCACATTACCAGCCAAGGTGACTGGCCGTACCGACCAAATGGTCGGTACGGTGGTCGGGTGACGTCCTCGATCGCTCCTCCGCGCGCCGGTCGCCGCCAGTGGGCCGCCTTGTCGATCCTGACCCTGACCGTCGTGCTGCTGGCCGTCGACGGGACCGTGCTGGCGCTGGCCGTGCCCAGCATGACGACGGATCTCGACCCGAGCGCCACCCAGCTGCTGTGGATCGGCGACATCTACTCGTTCGCGCTGGCCGGCCTGCTGGTCACCACCGGCAACCTGGCCGACCGGATCGGCCGCAAGAAACTGCTGATGCTGGGCAGCCTCGGGTTCGGCGCCGCCTCGGTGCTGGCCGCGTTCGCCCCCACGGCCGAACTGCTGATCGCGGCCCGGGTCCTGCTCGGCGTCGCGGGCGCCACGATCATGCCGTCCACCCTGTCGATCGTCCGGGACACGTTCCGCGACCCGGCCCAGCGCGCCCGCGCCATCGCCGTCTGGTCGGCCGGCGCCACCGCCGGGGCGGCACTCGGCCCCCTGGTCGGCGGCGCTCTGCTGGAGCGTTTCTGGTGGGGCTCGGTGTTCCTGATCAACATCCCGGTGATGCTGCTGGTACTGATCGGCGGCAGCCGCCTGCTGGACGAGTCGCGCAACCCGGACGCCGACCGGATCGACCTGCTGTCGGCCGCGCTGTCCGTGGCGACCGTCGTGCCGGTCGTCTACGCCGTCAAACAGGTCGTGAGCAAGGGATTCGGCGTGCTCGGTGCTGGCCCTGATCGCCGGCATCACCGCCGGCGTGCTGTTCGTCCGCCGCCAGCGCCGCCTGGCCACCCCGATGATCGACGTCGCGCTGTTCCGCCGGCCCGCCTTCGCCGGGGCGGTCGCCTCGACCACGGTGGCCATCCTGGCGTTCAGCGGGCTGCTGTTCTTCTTCTCGCAGTACCTGCAGCTGGTCCGCGGCTTCAGCCCGATGACGGCGGGCCTGGCCGAGCTGCCGATGACGGTCGCGTCGATCGCGGTCATCCTCGTCATCGGCCGGATCGCCGCGTGGCTCGGCAGCGGACGAGCCATCGGCGCCGGACTGGCCGTCACCGCAGTCGGGTTCGCGCTGCTGGCCTGGGCCGAGGGGCTCCCCGGCTACCTCTGGGTCGGGGTGGCGACGGCGGTGATCGGCCTCGGCGTGGGCGTGGCCATGGCATTGTCGACCGACGCCGTGGTCAGCGCCGTGCCCCGCGAACGGGCCGGTGCGGCCGCGTCGGTGTCGGAGACCGCGTACGAGCTGGGAATCGCCCTGGGGATCGCGGTCCTGGGCTCCCTGCACACGGCGTTCTACCGGCTCAACCTCGACGCCGGCACGCCCGCCGCCGTGACCGAGTCGCTGGCTTCGGCGGCGCGCGCCCTCCCCGGCGGCGGCGAACTGCTCGACCATGCGCGGGAGGCCTTCACCACCGGCATGCAGGCGACGACCCTGACCGGCACCGTGCTGCTGGTCATCGCGGCCGTGATCGCCTGGCGGGTCATCCCGTCATTCTCGACGCAAGCTGACCCCGAATCCGCTCGTTCGACACCGTCCTGATTGTTCGTCACGACCGCCGGTTTGTTCAGCAGGCAGACCCAGGCATGCGCGACCGTCGAGCGCGGCGGACTGTCGCCGTGAGCATGGTGAGACCGTGAATCTGTCCGCCACCGGCACGAATGCCATTGGTCGTGGCGAGGTGTCGGGTTGCAGACGTGCCGTTCGGGCCTCTGAGTACGCCGACTTAGAGTGATGTACGCCTTTCATCGGGGAGGCACCGTGTATGAATCACATCCAGATCGTGGCCACCCACATCCTGCTCGCGGGCGGGCGTCCATTCCTGAACCGCCGAAGCCCTGGTACCGGCGGTGGGGAGGAAGCGCGTATCGCGGTGTGCTGGCAGCCGGTGCGGTGGCTGGCGCTGTTACGGCGGTCATCGCGCTGCGTCCCGCGCGGGACGTGGTCGACGCGGCCGCGTTCACTGGCCTGACGGTAACCACCGGGGTGCCGTTCAGTGAGTACCGGCAACGTCTGGAAGCGCCACACCCCAAGCCGGTCAGTCTGGGCAGCATTCAGCGTGTCGCAGAACACCAGATGATCGCGCCCAGCACGCCAACCCCCGTGCTCACCGACGACACCGGCGCCCCGGAAACCCTCGCGACGCCGACCTTACCGACGGGTGCGTCAACGGGGGCATCTGATGACTCGGCGACATCGGCCCCGCCTCGGGAATCCAGTTCATCACCTACCGCCTCGGACCCAGCGGTGTCACTGACGGTCAGCCGCCGGCAGCTGTTCCCTCAGACCTTGGCAACCTCCACCGACACGCCTCAACTCGTGCGGCCCTCGCTCAGCACATCCGCCGACCAAACCGAGTGGGATGTGCACTTCGGCCAGCTGTCGGATGCATGCGGCGGTCAGCGTTTCCTGCCTACGTTCTGCACGTTCGCGTCAGACGCTTGGGCCAACGCGGCCGCCTTGGCGGGCACGTCGAAGTCGGGTGGGTCGGCGAGGGGCGACAACGGTGGGGTGGCGCCGACCGGTGGGCAGTCCGCGGCCTCCAAGCAAACTGTCAAGACTCGCATCGCTGAGCTGCAGGGCATGCGGACGGTGAAGATCAAAGGCTCCAAGAAGCGTGAGCCCGTCGGCGTTGTCGTCTCCAGCAACATGGACTTCACCGGGCTGCGAGGTAAGAAGGTCCTGCTCTCGTGGCAGATGTGGCAGGTCGGGGGAACCAAGCGGCTCTACGGTGACTGGCTCAACGAACTGCTCGCATACCAGATCGTGCCCACCACCGATCACGACACCAGCAACGCCGACTTCTGGATACCGTTGCCTAAGGCGGACGGGCCGTTCTTCATTCGTTCCCGCCTCACCTTCGAAGGCGCGACCCTCACCACCTCGGACAGCCCGTCCTTCAGCTGACAGGACGTCAATGCCGGTGCCGCGTCGCGCCGGATTCGAAGCTGATCCGCTTTCAACGCCTTCACCGGCCCACCCTCCACAGCAGATGACACAAATGAAGCCCCGGGCGGAATCGAACCGCGTGACGAGACCCGCTTTGCAGGCGGGCAGCAGCTCCAGCTACTCGCCGAGGCCAGGTCGTACTCCGTGCGTACCCTCGGACGGATTCGAACCGCCGGCCCCCGGGTTCGGAACCCGGTGCTCTCTCCGCTGAGCTACGAGGGTGGGGTGCGGGAGGTCGGATTCGAACCGACTCAGGCAATGCACCCGCTTTACAGGCGGGCCCGACTCTCCGACGTCGGCGCTCCCACGGGGCGATCGGGCGGAGTTGAACCGCCGCATCCAGGGCCACGACCTGGCGCTCTACCACTGAGCTACGACCGCAGTGCCCGCACCAGGGTTCGAACCTGGGACCTTCCCCGTGTGAAGGGGACGCTCTTCCACTGAGCCATACGGACGTACGTATCCCGGGCTGGGCTTGAACCAGCGACTTCCGCCCTGTCACGGCGGCGCTCTACCGCTGAGCTACCGGGATGGGAGCAGGGGTGGGATTCGAACCCACGACTTCCGGCTTATGAGACCGGCGAGGATGACCGGGCTCCTCTACCCTGCAGTGCGCCGCCGGGGACTTGAACCCCGAACCTGCTGATTAAGAGTCAGAAGCTCTGCCAATTGAGCTAGCGGCACTGGTGTTACCCGCGGAGACGGGGCGAGTCGAACGCCCACGGGGTTTGACCCCCCAACCGCTTTCGAGGCGGCGGCCGGCGCCCATCGGCTGGCGTCTCCTTTTCTGGTACGTGTCGTCGGGTGGGCTCGAACCACCGGCCTCCGCCTTATCAGGGCGGTGCTCCGACCTGCTGAGCTACGACGACCTGGGTCGTGCGTGGACCCGGCCGGGGTCGAACCGGCCACCTCCGCTGTGCGAGAGCGGCGCTCTACCTGATGAGCTACGAGCCCGTACCTGCTGAAATGCGTACCCGGAGCGCGATTCGAACGCGCACTGGCGCCGTCCTGAGCGGCGTGCCTCTGCCATTGGGCTACCCGGGCCTTGATCCTTGCTTCCGAGCCGGCGGCGGGACTCGAACCCGCTACCTGCCGATTACGAAACGGCTGCACGACCAGTCGTGCTGCACCGGCGCGTGCCCTCGGCGCGATTCGAACGCGCACAACCGACGTCCTCAACGTCGGGCCTCTGCCGTTGGGCTACGAGGGCGTTGCTTCCCTTCACTTGACGGGACCGAGCGGTAGACCGGACTCGAACCGGTGCCTCCACCTTGGCGGGGTGGCGCTCTGCCTGACTGAGCTACAACCGCGTGTGGACCTGGGCGGATTCGAACCGCCGACCCCCGGTCTGCCGAACCGGTGCGCTACCGACTGCGCCACAAGCCCATTACTGAAAAGTCCGGAGCCCCCGAGTCGAACGGGGTGTCTCACCCTCCCAAGGGGCGCGGGTTTCCGTCTCCCTCGCTCCGGATTAAAAGTGTCATCCGCTGTGGAGTTGTCAATTTACGGGCAGCATTCATCGAACCCGCGGCGCTAAGAGAAAATTGGTCGGAAAACGAAAAAGCCGCCGTTCCCGAGTCGGGTGCGGCGGCGTCTGTCAGCTGGATGCTAGCCAGACCACCGCGCCCGGGAGGGCTTGACGCCATAAAGCGCCAGAGCACACGGCAGAAGGTGATGCGTAACGATCGAGGCGTAGTGCGACATCATCTTCTCCGTTCCCCTTGGTATCCGGTGGTGATAACCAAGGTAGGCGGCCCGGGCAAACTTGGCAACGCTATTTATCGCCACAGACAAAGACGCTCGGCGGCACGTATCCGCCGACCCCGTCCCGCGGTTGATGGATAAGTGACCAGAGGGCAAGCAGGTTGGTACGGCCGGGGCGCCGGCGTAGCGGTCGGCACCGGACTGGCCGGTGCCACCGGGTGGCTGACGTCGTGGCCGGAATACATCGACACCGCACCACTCGGATTGACGGTCGGCGCGGCCGGGGCGGTAGTCGGGTTCGCCGCCGGAGCGTGGTGGGACCGCCGCGCCGCCCGACTCGAGGCTGAGCGCTTCGAGCGTGAACGCTGGGCCGGCCTGTTCTCCGACTCGCCGACCCAGGCCCTGCCCACACAGGACGCCGATGGCGGACAGGGCGCCGAACTGCTGCTGCCGCAGGCCGCGGTGGTCGATTTCGAGCGCGCACATCGCCCGCACGTCGTCCAGATCCGGACCTGGTGCACGGAACCGGAACCGGGCCGGGTCTGGCTGCTCGCCGGAGGGCCCGGCGCCGGCAAGACCCGTGTCGCCATGCGGGTCGTGCAGCAGCTGCGCGGTCTCCCCGATCAGCCGTGGGACTGTGGATGGCTGCGTCCGGGACCCGGAAAAGGCGAGGCAGCGGCGGATCTCGCCGACACGTGGGACCGGCCGGTGCTCATCATCGTGGACGACGCGGACCTCCACGACGACCTTTCCGCTCTTCTTGCCGCCGCGCACCGTCCACGCGGAGAGCACGCCAAGGGCTTCCGGATTCTGCTCGTCGCTCGAGAGTTCGGCGCCTGGTGGGACTACACCAAGCAGAAGGTGCGGGTCAGCATCGACACGGCGGCGGAGAGCACGTGGGTCGGGCCGCTCGCCGCCGATCTGCAGGGCCAGCGGGTGGCGACCCGCCGGGCCGTCTCGGCCTTCGCCGCGAGGCTGGAGGTTCCGGTCCGGGCCGACAACGTCGTGCTCCGTGGGTTGCAGCCGGGAACGCCGGCGATGCTTCTTCACGCCGCGGCGCTGGAATCGGTGCTCCAGACCCGGGACGGATACCACGCGCCGGTCGACGTGAACGACGCGGTCGACAGCCTCCTCGACCGGGAGGTCGAGCGCTGGGTCCGGGAGGCCCGCCGCCAGAACCTCACCCACTATCCCCAGGTCACCGAGGAAGTCCTTCGCGACACGCTGGTGCTGGCCACCCTGGTCGGCGGGCGCGACGACGCCGACGCCGCGCTCCTGCTGCGGCACGTGCCGGGGCTGACCGATCTCACCCCGGACCTGGCCGGGAAGCTGCTCAACTGGATGCGCTTGTACGGCGTGCTCGCCGAATACCGGGCCCGTCCCCACCTCCCGGCGGTTCTGGCCGAGACTCTCGTCGTCAAGGCACTGACCGGCAATCCGATGATGGCCGGTGCGGTCGCCCGACTGGCCGGCACTCCGGAACAGGCCAGTTACGCGCTGGCCGTACTCACCCGAGCCGCCGCGCACAGTCCGGCGGCGATGACTGCCGCCGGGTTGCTGATCCAAGCGGATCCCCTCCGCCTGTTACCGATCGCGATCGAGTTGGTGCGCCGGGGCGTGGGAAGTCTGGACCCGGCCATCGCCGACGCCCTCAAGGGGATGACTCTGCCGTGGGACGCTGCCCTCCGCCTGCACGACGACGCGTTCCGCTCGAGCTCCCGGCTGAGCCTGACCCTGATCGCTCTGGCCACGGTTCTGGTGGCTTGCGCGCCCGACAAACCGCGGCGCGCGGCGTCGCTCGACCGGATGTGCGCCTCGTTGGTGATGACCAGCTACCTGGGCGAGGCGCTGAAACCGGCCGAAGACGCTGTGCGTCTGCTCCGCACTCTGGCGCGATCACGGGCGGATCGGCATCTGCCCAGCCTTCCCGGCGCCCTCACCGTTCTCGCCGGTGCGCTCCACCAATCCCGGCGCCCGGACGATGCGGCGGAGGCGGCCCGGGAAGCCGTGAAGCTCCGCTCCGACCTGGCCGATACCGATCCCGAACAGCATCTGCCCCTGCTTCCCGGTGCGCTCACGGTCCTCGCCGCCGCGCTGCGCGATTCGAGAGATCCGAGCGAGGCGGTCACGTTCGCCCGGGAAGCGGTAGCCCGGCGCCGGCAACTGGCCCGGACCGACCCTGATCGGCACCGTCCCCTGCTCCCGGCCGCCCTCACCACGCTGGCCAGCGTGCTCCATCAGGTTCGCCGGGACGCCGAGATCCAGGAGCCGGAGCATTCGGACATCGATGCCCGCCGAGCCGAGGCGGTCGTTCTCGCCCGGGAGGCCGTCGCTCTGCGACGTGAACTGGCGGCCGCCGATCCCGATGAGCACCTGGCTCTGCTTCCCGGTGCTCTGACCGTTCTCGCCAGCGTGCTCTACAGCGCCGAGCTCTGGGACGAAGCAATCGCCCCGGCTCGAGAGGCCGTCGCCCTGCGTCGAAGTCTCGCCAACGGGCATCCGGACCACCATCGCCCTCTGCTCCCGGCCGCACTCGCCATCCTGGCCTGCGCCCTGCACAAGTCCGCGCTGAGAGGCGAGGCCGAGGCGTACGCGGCCGAAGCGATCACGCTCTGGGAATCCCTGCCCGCGGCGGAACGCAATCAGCGCTGGAGCGTCTTCCCCGCGCCCCTGGCTCACCTGTCCAGTGCACTGGGCGCCCGATCCGCGGACCCTGCCCCCCTCGATATCGGCATCGGGCAGGGCGTCATGTTGCTGGCGATCACGGATGACGACGAGGTGGACACGTCCTGGCACCGCGGGGAGCCGAGCGCCCGGCGGGATGCGCTCTTCGAGAGCCTGGAGGAGATCGACGACGGCCGGAAACCACCCTACGACTCAGACGATCCCGTTCAGGGTCTCGCCATCATGGTCTACGACGCCGCCCGCCCGGAGAGCGCCCTGACGTCGGCTCGCGAGGTCGTCGTCCATGCGGGCCGTGATCGTGGAAGGGTACTCATGGACGGAGAGAAGGGGGCGCCATGACGGGCAGGCCGGCGGTGCATCTGGCGATACCGGTGGATGACCTTGGAGCGGCACGGGCGTTCTATGGCGGGGTGCTCGGGCTCGACGAGGGCAGGTCGAGCGACCACTGGATCGACTGGAACCTGCACGGGCATCAGCTCGTCACGCACGTCGTGGCCGGGCCGCCGTACAAGGCCGGCGACAGCGAGGTGGACGGGCACGAGGTGCCGATCCCGCACTACGGGCTGCTGCTGAGCGCCGAGGAGTTCCACGCGCTGGCCGAGCGGCTGCGGGCGGCCGGCACGGTGTTCCTGATCGAGCCCTACCTGCGGTTCCCGGGCCGGCCGGGCGAGCAGTGGACCATGTTCTTCCGTGATCCGGCCGGCAACGCACTGGAGTTCAAGGCCTTCCGGGACGAGAGCCAGGTGTTCGCCCGATGAGCCGGCGTGTGTTGGTGACCGGAGCCTCGCGCGGGATCGGGCGGGCCATCGCGGTCGCGTTCGCCCGGCGCGGTGACACGGTGGCGGTGCACTACGGGAGCGATCGGGAGGAGGCCGCGGCCACCGTCCGTACGATGGAAGGGGTTGGACACACGCTCGTCGGTGGTGATCTGGCCGATGCGGAGCAGGCGCGCACCGTGGTCGACACGGCCGTCGCCGAGCTGGGCGGCATCGACGTGCTGGTCAACAATGCGGCGATCGCGCCGGGCGACGGCAACCGGCACGAGATCGCGACCGTCTCCTATGCGGACTGGCAGCGCGTCTGGCGGCGGATGACCGACGTCGACCTGCTCGGGGCGGCCAACGTGACCTATCTCGTGGCGCACCACATGATGGGACAAGAGATAAAGGGCAGCATCGTCAACGTCGGTTCGCGGGGCGCCTACCGCGGTGAGCCCGACTTCCCGGCGTACGGGGCCGCGAAAGCCGCCCTGCACGCGTTCGGTCAGTCGATGGCGATCGCCCTGGCCCCGTACGGGATCGCGGTGGCCTCGGTCGCCCCGGGCTTCGTCGGAACCGAGCGCCAGCAGAGCAAGATCGACGATTCCGTACGCGGGCAGTCGCCCTTCGGCCGGGTCGGCACCCCGGAGGAAGTGGCGTCGGCCGTGGTCTACCTGAGTTCCCCGGAGGCGGCCTGGTCGTCGGGGGCCGTGCTCGACCTGAACGGCGCGTCTCACCTGCGATAAGAAGGCGGTAGCGACGTCTCTCGATGGCCCGGGTATCTTCATCGGAGAGGAAAGAAACTTTCACATTCACCGGGGGTTCTGGTGTCCGCTTCAGATCGCTTCGCCCTGTTGTCGACGTCCGAGCCTCCGACCGGTCAGCGCGTGCTGTTCGACCGGGCCGTGGTGCTCGGGGGCAGCATCGCCGGGCTGATGTCCGCCCGCGTGCTCAGCGATCATGCTACCGAGGTGCTGGTGGTCGAGCGCGACGACCTGCACGAGCTCGACGTGACCGACGAGAAGATCGCGGCCGACCCGACCGGTGCCGTGGCCCCGCGCCCGGGCGTTCCGCAGGGCAGCCAGGTGCACGCGCTGCTGCCGGCCGGCCTGATGCAGCTCGAGCGGTTCTTCCCCGGCTTCATCGACGAGGCGCTGGCGGCCGGTGCGGTGAACCCGCCGCCCGAGACCAACCGGTTCTACATGGACGGCAAGCTGCGGGAAGATCCGCCGACCGGCCCGGCCGCACAGGCGCTGATCTCGAGCCGCCCGTTCCTCGAGGCGCTGATCCGGCACCGGGTGCTCGCCCTGCCCAACGTCCGGGTGATCCAGGGCCGCGGCGACGGCCTGATCCTGCGCGACGACGCCGTGGCCGGGGTACGCCTGGCCGACGGCACCGAGGAGGAGGCCGGCTTCGTCGTCGACGCCACCGGCCGGTCCAGCCGGCTCGGCGACTGGCTCGACGGGCACGGGTTCGCCAAGCCGCCGATGCAGCGCATGGGCATCAAGCTGAACTACGCCACCGCGCTGTTCCGCCGCCCGGCCGACGCCAAGGTGTGGACCTGCATCTCGATCGCCAACCCGGGCCCGGGCAAGGTGGCCCGGATCGGCGGCTTCACGCCGATCGAGGGCGACCGGTGGACCGTGCTCGTCTCCGGCTACGACGGCGACCGGCCCGGCCGTGACGCGGGCGAGTTCCGGCAGCGCTGCTCCGACGACTTCCCGCCCGAGTTCGGCGAGGTGGCGTCGACTGCGGTGCAGGTCGGTGACGTGATCACCTATCACCAGGCGGACAGCCGCCGCCGCGACTTCCACAAGCTGACCCGCTTCCCGGCCCGCCTGGTCGCGGCCGGTGACGCCGTGGCCTCGTTCAACCCGGTATACGGGCAGGGCATGACCTCGGCCGCGCTGCACGCCTCGGCGCTGTCGGCCTATCTGCGCGGCGAGCCCGACCTGAGCAAGCCGGCCCTGTCCTACTTCGCCGACGTCAAGGTCGTCGTCGACGCCGCCTGGCAGGTCTCGACCATGGCCGACCTCGCCCTGCCGCACGTCGACGGCCCGTACCCCAAGGGCTACAAGGCGATCCAGTTCTTCAGCGGCCTGATCTTCAAGGCGTCGATGCGGGACCAGTCGGTCAACGAGCGGCTGGGCTCGGTCACCACCATGCAGGAGCACCCGAGCGCGCTGACCAAGCCGCGTTTCCTGCTTCGCGCCCTAGCCATCGGTGCCCGCGGCTGACGGGCTCCACTCCCGGCCGAACCAGCGGCGGATCCGGTCGGCGCCGAACGCCGTCTTGTCCGCCGCCAGGTCGGTCGACGGGCCGATCAGCGAACCGACCGGGCGCTGCCCGGCCACGAACGTGACGTCGACCTTGGCCACCTGGTCGCCGCCGAACTCGAGGTAGCAGACGCCCCGGCCGTCGTAGGTGCGGGCGTGGCCGATGATCCGCTGGGCGACCACGGCCGCCTGCCCCTCGGCGAACACGCCCGCTTTCGGGGTGCCGACGCTGGTGACGTCGCCGACCGCGTACACGCCGGGGAACGACGTCTCCAGGGTCAGCGGGTCGACCGGGATCCAGCCGTCGACCGCGAGGCCCGACGCGGCCACCACGGCGGGTACCCGATGTGCGGGCACGCCGAGGAAAAGGTCGTACGGGAGCTCGGTCTCGTCGCTGAGCAGGGCGACCTTGCGCTCGGGGTCCAGCCCGCGCACCAGCCGCTCGGGGATCCACTTGATGCCCCGCTCGGCGAACGCGGCCAGCACGGCGGCGGACGCGTCGGGCGACGGCGGGATCGGGGTGCCGAGCGGCATGACCAGCGTGATGTCGCAGGGCAGACCGCGGGACGTCAGATACTCGTACGTGAGAAGGGCGGTCTCGCTCGGCGCCGGCGGGCACTTGAACGGCGTGGACGTGACCGCGACGACGACCCGGCCGCCCGGAAAGTCGCGGATCGCCTCGGCCGCCGCGAACGCCCCGGCCACCGTGTAGAACTCGTGACCACCCTCGGTCAGCCCCGGAGTCGCCGCCGGGTCGAGGTCGGCGCCCAGGGCCACCACGAGGATGTCGGCCTCGTACGTGCCGGCGCTCGTCTCGACCCGCCGCGCCGACGGGTCGATCGCGGTGATCTCGGCGCTCACGAACCGCACACCCGGGTTCACCATGCCGTCGTACCGGTGCAGCACCTGCACGGGGTCGTGCCGGCCGAACATGACGTCCAGCTTCGAGAAACCGAAGACGAAACCCTCGGCCCGGTCGATCAGGGTCAGCTCGACGTCGTCGCCGAGCTCGTCGGTCACCGTCGTCGCCAGTTCGAGTCCGCCGAAACCGGCGCCCAGCACCACCACGCGCGTTGTCACGTGGAGGACCCTAGCCGCGCTATGGCCCCCGCCACACCGCGTCACGTCCGCATTCACCCGCTCGTCCCCACCACGAGACCGAGTGAGCGAGCAAAGGACGGACGTTATGCGGATGGCAGTCGCCGGCGGAACCGGCTGGGTCGGCAAACTGGTGGTCGCCCGGGCCCACGCGGCCGGGCACGAGGTGGTGGTCATCTCCCGGTCGCACGGCGTCGACCTGATGACCGGCGGCGGCCTCGACGAGGCACTCGAGGGCGTCGACGCGGTGATCGACGTGGCCAACGTGGAGACCCTCAACCGGGCCACGGCCATCACCTTCTTCGAGACGACGACGCGCAATCTTCTCGCCGCGGAAGAGCGTTCCCACGTACGCCATCACGTGGTGCTCTCGATCGTCGGCGTCGACCGGGTCGACTCGGGCTACTACGCGGGCAAGCGCCGTCAGGAGGAACTCGCCCTGGCCGGCCCGATCCCGGCCACGGTGCTGCGGGCGACCCAGTTCCACGAGTTCGCGGCCCAGATGATCGGCCGCATCCCCGGCCCGGTGAAGCTGGTGCCGTCGATGCTGAGCCGCCCGGTCGCCGCGTCCGAGGTCGCGGCCGAACTCGTTCGCCTGGCCGAAGGTCCCGCGCAGGGCCTGGCGACCGACCTGGCCGGCCCCGAGGTGCTGAGGATGGCATCGATGGTGCGCCGCCTGGCCAAGGGCAAACTGGTGCTGACCGTGCCCGCGGGCCGCGCGATGGCGACCGGCGCCCTGCTACCGGCGGGCGACTTCCACCGCGGCGAGATCACCTTCGACGAGTGGGTGGCCGCCCGATGAAACGCTGGATCGCCCTGGCCCTGGCCGTCTCGGCCGCGGTCGTCGGGGTGTGGGCGGCGGCGTTCCCGCTGAGCTTCTACACCGACTTCCCCTCGCCGGGCCGCAACTGGGTGTCGACGCTGGGCCCGTACAACGAGCATCTCGTACGGGATGTGGGGGCGCTCTATCTGGCCCTGCTGGTGCTGAGCGTGTGGGCGTTCCGCCGCCCGACCCCCGAGTCGATGCGCGTGACCGGCGGCGCGTGGCTGGTCTTCAACTCGATCCACTTCCTGTGGCACATGCTGCACCTGGACATGTTCCCGACCATCGACAAGGTCGGGAACGCGGTCGCCCTGGGCGGCGTCCTGCTCCTGTCGATCCTGCTGCTGACCCCCGACCGCACCGCGCGGGGGTAGGGTCCTGACCGTGACTGGGGAGATCGTCGGCGACGTGCGTGAGGGCGTCGGCTGGGTCACGATGAGCAATCCGGCTCGGCGGAACGCGCTGTCGACGGCCATGCTCGGGGCGCTCGACTCCCTGATGCGCGGCCTCGACGATGACGACGACGTCCGGACGATCGTGTTGCGTGGAGCGGGCGAGACGTTCACCGCCGGGGCCGACATCTCGGAGTTCGCGTCCCACCACGACTCGACGGGTGACCGCGCCGTCTGGGAAGAGACGCTGACCGGGCTCTTCGAGACATTGAGCGGGCTGACCACGCCGCTGATCGCGATGATCCGCGGGCACTGTTTCGGGGCGGGCATGGCGCTCGCGCTCAGCGCCGACATCCGGGTCGCGGCCGAGGGCAGCCGGTTCGCCATCCCGGCGGCGCGGCTCGGTATCGGCTACCCGTTCGCGCTCGCGCAGACCCTGGTGCACGTCGTCGGGCCGGCCAACGCGAGCGACATGTTGTTCACCGCGCGCGCCTACGCCGACACCGAGGCCCTCGCGGCCGGGCTGATCAATCGGCTCGTCCCGGCCGGTGACCTGGAGGCCGACGTGCTGGGCACGGCTCAGGCGATCGCGGCGAACGCCCCTCTCGCCGTACGGGCGGCCAAGGCCTCGATCAAGGCGGCGGCGCACCCGTCCTTGACCGTACGGGCGCAGCAGTTGATCGCCGAGACCAGCGGCTCGCGGGACGAGTTCGAGGGGCAGCGGGCGTTCATGGAGCGGCGCGCGCCCATTTTCCGGGGACTTTAATCAACTTCTATATTGACGACTGTTAGTAAATCTTCCTAACCTTTGGTGGCCCGTAGTCATCCCCACGGCGCATCCCCCGCGCCGGACACGAAGGGTCACCATCCCCATGGCCATCAGAAGCCGGTGGGCCGCGGCCGCAGTCGCTGCCGTGGCCACCGCCGCCACACTCGCCATCCCCGGAACGTCGCAGGCGGCCGTCCTCCCGAACGGGTTCAAGAGCGTCGGCTACATGCCGTCGTGGGCCGGCAGCGTCACGAGCATCCAGTACTCGAAGCTGACCCACATCAACTACTCGTTCGCGCTCCCCAACGCCAACGGCACCCTCCAGCCCATCGAGAACACGTCCAAGCTGCAACAACTGGTCACCCTCGGCCACCAGAACAACGTCAAGGTCTCGCTGGCGATCGGCGGCTGGAACGACGGCAACGACTCCGCCTTCGAGTCGCTCGCCGGCAACTCCGGCACCCGCACCGCGTTCGTCAACAACGTCATGAACACCGTTCGCTCGTACGGGCTGGACGGTGTCGACATCGACTGGGAGTACCCGGATCCGGGCCAGTCGGGCAACAACTACACGGCGCTGATGCAGCAGCTCAGCACGGCCCTGCACAACGAGGGCAAGCTGCTCACGGCGGCGGTCGTCAGTGAGGGTGGCACGGCCAACGGCGTACAGCCGGCGGTCTTCGGTTATGTCGACTGGCTCAACATCATGGCGTACGACGGTGGGTCGCCCCACGCCAACTACGACTGGTCGATCGCATCGGCGAACTTCTGGAAGAACCGGGGACTGCCGAAGGCCAAGACCGTGCTCGGGGTGCCGTTCTACTCACGGCCGGGCTATCTGACGTACGCGCAACTGGTCGCCCAGGACCCGGCCAACGCCAACCGGGACTGCACTCCGGGCGGTGAGTGCTACAACGGCCTGCCGACGGTCCGGCGCAAGACCCAGTGGGCCATGGCGAACGCCGGCGGCATCATGAACTGGGAGCTGTCCCAGGACGCGACCGGCGCGAACTCCCTGGTCTCGGCCATCTACGAGGTGGCCACCGGTGGGACGACGCCGCCGCCGACCGGTGGCCGCACCGGCCGCATCACCGGGATCGGCGGCAAGTGCGTCGACATCGCGGCCGCGTCCAGCGCCAACGGCACGGCGGTGCAGCTCTACGACTGCAACGGCACCGGCGCCCAGAACTGGACGGTCGGCACCGACGGCACGATCCGCGGCCTGGGCAAATGCCTGGACGTGACCGCGGCCGGCACGGCCAACGGCGCACTGGTGCAGATCTACGACTGCAACGGCACCGGCGCCCAGCAGTGGCAGGCCCAGTCCAACGGCACGCTGCGCAACCCGGTCAGCAACAGGTGCCTGGACGCCGCGAACAACTCGTCGGCCAACGGCACCCGCCTGCAGATCTGGGACTGCTTCGCCGGTACGAACCAGCGGTGGGTCCTCCCCTGACCCTTACTCAGCCGGGGCCGCTCCGTTCGGGTTAGTCCGGACGGGCGGCCTCCGGTGGGCGACTGACCTGCGCCTTTGCGGACGGCACGATCGGCCGCATGTCCTATCGCGTATCCGACCGCGGTGTATCGGGCCGCCACCCCCGGCCCACCTGATCATCGTGGCTTGGGTGATGACATCCGCGGCGTTCGCCGCCGCGTCCTGGGGTATCTCCGACTTCCTGGCCGGCCTGCTGGCCCGCCGCCTGCCGATCCTGACCATCCTGGTCTGGTCCAAGGTGGCCGCGATGCTGCTGGCTCTACTGGCCGCGGCGGTCCGGGCCGCGCCCCCGCCCATGTCTCCCCGCTTGTGGCTGGCCGTGCTGGCCGGTCTGGTCGGCCTGCCGGCGATGGGCCTGCTCTACCGCGCGATGCGGGACGGGTCGCTGGCCCTGGTCGCACCGGTGGCCGCGATCGCCGCCCTGGTCCCGGTCGGGTGGGGCGTGATGCACGGCGAACGTCTGGGACTGCTCGCCACGCTGGGCGTCGCCGCCGGCCTGGCCGGAGCGACGATGGCGAGCTGGCCCGTGGAACCCGCGCAGCGCCGCCGGCACCGCACGGCGTCGTTGTGTGCGCTGGGGGCGGCGCTCGGCTTCGGCGTCTACTTCGTGCTGCTCCACGAGGCCGCCGAGGCCGACCAGTTCTGGTCGGTCGTCGTAGCCCGCGTCGCCGAGGGCCTGGCCGCCCTGCTCCTCGCGGGCCGGCGCCTTTGGGTCTCGGCGAGCAGCCGTTGGCCGCGTTTGATCTCAGTGAGCAGCCGTTTGATCTTGGTGAGCAGCCGCCGCCTCCCCCGCCCACCCGGGAACGCCGCTGACAGTAACCCGCCCGGCGGCGTGAAAACGGCTTGTCCACAGGCACTTTCGGCTCTGAGCATCCGCACGGCCGTACCGATTTTCGTCGTCGGCGCCACCGACGCGATCGCCGACGCCGCCTTCATCGCGGCCGCAGCGGCAGCGCTCGCTCCGGCGGCGGTGGTGGCGTCGCTCTATCCGGCGGTCACCTTGCTGCTCACCCGGTCGTTGCTGCGGGAGCGCTTGCACACCGTTCACTTGTGCGGGGTGCTGGCCGCGCTGTTCGCCGTGGCCTGCCTGGCCCGCTGACCGCCGCGTATCGATGGCTACGACAGAATCCGGACGATGGCGATCACTACCCTCCCAGCGTTGCCGATCGGCGCCTTTTCTGCGCTCGCTCAGCCCGTTCTCACTGCGGAAAACGTCACTCTGCGCCCATGGACCATCAGGGACGTCGATGCCGTGCTGCAGGGCTACGGTGACTCCTCCATCCAGCATTGGCACGTTCGCTCCATGACGCCGGCCGAGGCCCGCGCCTGGATCGAGCATTGGCCGGGTCGCTGGGCTCAGGACAGCGGAGCCGGATGGGCCCTCGAGGTGGGTGGAGAGGTTGCCGGGCAGCTGAGTATGCGGCACGTGGATCTGCACGAAGGACGGGTGGAGTGGTCCTACTGGGTCCTTCCGGCCGCTCGGGGAAAGGGCGTCGCCACCACGGCCCTGATCGCCGCGACGGAGTGGGTGTTCTCCGTCGGTGTGCATCGCGCGGAACTCGATCACTCCAGCCGCAACGAAGCCTCGTGCCGGGTTGCCACCAAGGCCGGCTATCTCGCCGAGGGGACCGCGCGGCAGCGAGGTCTGCACTCCGACGGCTGGCACGACATGCACCTGCACGCACGGCTGCGCAGTGCTGTGAGCGTGGACGCGTGAAACTCGACTGGTCCGGCTGCGAGGGCTATCGCGACGGCGTCGGCGTTGAGCAGATCGCCATCGACTATGCTGCCTCGGCCGGAGCCACCACCCCGATGACCAACACGTTGACCTACCTGGACGAGTGTTATGGCGGTGCCGCACTTTACCTTCGCGCCTGCGGTGTCGAACAGGACAGGCTGACTGCGGTGCGAAGCCGGTTGCTGGACTGAGCCGGACCGCGGCGCGGCGAATCGACTCCAGTCTAACGGCGCTCGCGGCCCGGGTCAGTCGGGCGAACGACCGTTTCGGCGCCGGGGGGATCTCCGTAGATTCAACGCTCGTCATCGATGCGAGCGAGGAGAAAACCCTGCTGGTCGATCCGGAAATAACCCGTGACCGCGTCCGCGGATTGTCCCGTAACCCCGCGCTTCCCGACGATCTGGTGCTGAAGCTGCTCGAACACCCGGCCGTCGGCCGGATCAGCGTCGCCTACGGCCGCACATGGTCCGATGAACTCTTCGACGTCATGGCCGCCCACCCCGATGTCAGCGTCCGGGAGGCGCTCGCCCGATCCGGCCGGGTCACCGGGGAGCAACGGGCCCGGCTGATCGACGATCCGAGTGGACAGGTGATCATGGCTCTGCTCGAACGGCCGTACACCCGAAGTCCGCAGCCGATGCCCGTGTGGGCGTACCGGAAACTGGCCGAACATCCCAAGGTGAAGCGCATGCTGTCGCTCTTCCATCCGGCGGAGCTGTCCCCCGCGGTCGTGGCGGCGTTCGCTGACGCCGAGGACGAAGCCGTCGCCGCCTGGGCCCGGTCCGCGCCGCCGAGCTGGGAACCGGAACCCGTGACCGCCGAGCAGGCCCGCGCGATCGCCGGCGGTGACTCGGAGTGGGAGCGGGCGAAACTCGCCCTCGAGCCGAGCCTCACGCCCGACGTGATCACCGCCCTGACCGCCGACCCCGGTCCGCAGGTGCGCCAGTACGTCTCGATGCGTCCCGAGCTCAGCGAGGAGCAACGAGCCGCGATCGACTACGAGGTGTCCACGGACGACCGCCTACCGTGGCTCGCCTGGGTCCTCGAAGCCGACGGCGAGCAGCTGCAGCGCTGCGTCGACTCGGCCCACCCCGGGATTCGCCGCAGTGCCGCCGGCAACAGCCGGCTGACCGCGGACCAGATCGCGACGCTCGCCGCCGACGACGACTTCCCGGTCCGGCTGCTCCTCTGCGAATGCCAGGACGCCGTACCGGCCGACCTCGTCGTGCGCACCTACCTGGAGGCCCGGGTCATCACCCGCGGCCAACTGTTGTCGCATCCGGCGATCGTCGACGCCGATCTGACCCGGTACGCGGATTCACCGTACTGGGGCGCACGAGCGCTCGTCGTCGTCGACCGGAACGCGCCGGCCGAGCTGATCGAACGCCTCAGCCGCGACGAGCACCCCGGCGTCCGGAACTGGACGGCCCACGACGCGAGGCTGTCCGGCCGGCGGGTGCTCGAGCTCTTCGAGGACCCGGAGACCACCGGGGCCGCCGCGGCCAACCCGAAGTTGCCCGTCGAGCTGATGGTGGCGATCCTCGAGGCGCCGCTCGGAAGCGAAGCGCGCCCGGACGGCGTGCTGGTGCTAGGACACACCACGCCCACGCACGAGCCGTTGGAGGAGATCTGACCGGCCCCACGGTTTGTAGACCGAGAGGACCGTGGCGACCGTCAGCAGGCTCAGCGACACGATCGGGGGCATGATCAGGCTCGGGATGTCGAAGGAGACGTCCTCACCCGCTGACAGCCGGACGCCGTAAGCCTGAACAGCGGGCATGCCGGGGCGCAGCAGGACCAGGATCAGCGTGCAGAGCAGCACGTTGGCCACCAGTTTGACGGCGACCCACCAATAGCGGATCAGCCCCCACTTCGTGCCCAGCCCCAGCACCACGCCGGTGATCAGACTGAGCAGGCCGGAGACCAGCATCGGCCACACGATGAACGTACCCAGGGCCTCATAGGCCAGCCCCCGCCGGCCGGGATCGTCGCTGAGGAAACCGACCCCGACCAGCACGGCGACGATCACGTCGATGCCTATCCAGGCGCTCGCCGAGAGGATGTGCAGGATCAGCCAGAGCTTGCGGTAGCGGCGGCGGAAGACCATGTGACCAGCCTGGCCGAGGAATCGGGCGCGTACGTACGCTCCACGACGTACGCGCCCGGCGTACGCGCATGGCACGGTGGAGGGCATGCGCGTACGGGATCTGGCCGGGCCCGCCGCCCTCGCCGCGGTGGGTCTCGTCACGCTGCCGCTGATCGACCGCATCCCCACGCCGCACCGGCCCGTCGACGCGGTCGCGGCGGTTCTCGTGCTCGCCACGGCGGCGGTCACCGTGCTGCGTCACCGGTGGCCGGGCCCGGTTCTGCTCACCGCGGCCACACTGACCTCCATCTACATGACGACCGGTTTCCCGTACGGGCCGATCCTGTTCGCTTTCGCCGTCTGCGTCTACGCCGTCGCCCGCCGCAACAGCCCGGACAAAGCCGCCCTCTGGTCGGTGCCGGCCTTACTGGTACTACTGGTCCACCTGGTGTTCGACGGACCGTGGATCGGGCTGGTCGCGGGCACGGCCTGGGTGGTGGTGCCGTTCACGCTGGGCGCGGCCCGCCGGCAGGTCGCGGAGGCCCAGGCCCACGAGCGCGCCGAGGTCGAGCGCCGCATCGCCGGGGCCGAGCGGCTGCGGGTCGCCACCGAGGTGCACGACGTGGTCGGGCACGGGCTGGCCGCGATCCAGATGCAGGCCGACATCGCGTTGCACCTGCGGGCGGCCCGGCCCGAGATGGCGGTCGAGGCGTTGCAGGCGATCAGTACGGCCAGTGCCGAGGCCCTGGAGGAGTTGCGGGCGACGCTGGCCGGGTTGTCGTCGCCGGGGCTGGACGGGGTGGGCGACCTGTGCGACCGGGTGCGGACGGCCGGGGTCGCGGTCGAGCTCACCGTCGACGGCACGCCCGGCCCACTTCCGGCCGACGCCGACGTGGTCGCCTATCGCGTTTTGCAGGAGGCCCTCACCAACGTGGTCAAACACGCGCCGGACCGACGTGCGCTTGTCACGATCGAACACCGTACGGGGGAAATCGCCCTTGTGGTGGTAAACCAAGCCAGGGCCGAAGATACCGACGAGGGCTTCGGCATCACCGGCATGCGACGGCGCGTGGAGCAGCTCGGCGGCACGCTCACGGCCGGCGCGCGGGGCACGTCGTTCGCCGTCCGGGCCGTGATCCCCCGGGAGCCCGTGTCGTGATCTCCGTGCTGCTGGCCGACGACCAGGACCTCGTACGGCTGGGCCTGCGGGCTCTGTTCGACGCGACCGACGGTTTCCTGGTGGCCGGGGAGGCGGCCGATGGTCTCGCCGCGGTCGCCGAGGCCCGCCGCACCCGGCCCGACGTCGTTCTGATGGATATCCGCATGCCCGGCATCGACGGTCTGGAGGCCACCCGCCGCATCGTCTCCGACCCCGGCCTTTCCCGTACGCGGGTGGTCGTGCTCACCACCTTCGAGCACGACGAGTACGTGTTCACGGCCCTGCACGCCGGCGCGAGCGGATTCCTGCTCAAGAACACCAAGCCCCCGGCCCTGCTGGAGGCGGTCCGCACGGTGGTCGACGGCGGTGCGCTGCTGGCCCCCTCGGTGACACGCACGCTGATCCGCGAGTTCACCGGTTCGGCCCCGCGCGCCCGCACGCCGCACCCCGCCCTGCACAGCCTGACCGACCGCGAACGGGAGATCGTCGTTCTGGTTGCACAGGGCCTGAGCAACCACGAGATCGCCGCCCGGCTGACCGTCAGCCCGGCCACCGCCCGGACGCACGTGAGCCGCTCGATGACCAAGCTCGGCGCCCGCGACCGCGCTCAGCTGGTCGTTTTCGCCTATCAGTCGGGACTGGGGTGATCTGCTCCCGGCGGACGCCGGACCGGGCCGTGACCTGGCAGACTTGACCGACCCTGATCAGGAATCGATAAGCCGGGCGGGTGCCGCCGCGCTTACAGTTCTGCGGGGAAGCCGTCGAGACCAGGGAGCCGTGATGCACGACGCCGACCGCCACGACCTGATCCGCGTGCACGGGGCACGGGTGAACAATCTGAAGGACGTGAGCGTCGAGATCCCCAAGAGGCGGCTCACCGTCTTCACCGGGGTGTCCGGTTCGGGCAAGAGCTCGCTGGTCTTCGGCACGATCGCGGCCGAGTCGCAGCGGCTGATCAACGAGACCTACTCCGCCTTCCTGCAGAACTTCATGCCGTCGATGGCGCGGCCCGACGTCGACGTGCTCGACGGGCTGACCACGGCGATCCTGGTCGACCAGGAGCGGATGGGCGGCGACGTCCGCTCGACCGTGGGCACCGCGACCGACGCCAACGCCATGCTGCGGATCCTGTTCAGCCGGCTCGGGAAGCCGTACATCGGGTCGCCGCAGGCCTTCTCCTTCAACATCGCCTCGGTCAGCGGGGCGGGCGCCGTCACCCTGCAGAAGGGCGGCCGCGAGGTCAAGGAGAAACGCACGTTCAGCCTGCTGGGCGGCATGTGCCCGCGCTGCGAGGGGCGGGGGGCGGTCAACGACATCGACCTTTCCCAGCTGTACGACCCGGAGAAGTCGCTCAACGAGGGCGCGGTGACGATTCCCGGCTACAGCATGGAGGGCTGGCAGGGACGGATCTACCGGGGCTCCGGCTTCTTCGACCCGGACAAGCCGATCAAGAAGTTCACCAAGCGGGAGCTCGACGACCTGCTCCACAAGGAAGCGACCAAGATCAAGGTCGAGGGCATCAACCTGACGTACATGGGTCTGATCCCCAGCATCCAGAAGTCGTACCTGTCCAAAGACATCGACGCCGTCCAGCCGCACGTCCGGGCGTTCATCGAGCGCGTCGCCATCTTCAAGACCTGTCCCGACTGCGACGGCACCCGGCTGGCCGAGCCCGCCCGCTCCTCCAAGATCAAGGGCATCAGCATCGCCGACGCCTGCAAAATGCAGATCAGCGACCTGGCCGACTGGATCCGCAAGCTCAAGGAGCCGTCGGTGGCGCCGCTGCTGACCGCGCTGGGCGAGACGCTCGACTCGTTCGTCGAGATCGGCCTCGGCTACCTCTCACTCGACCGTCCCTCGGGCACGCTGTCCGGCGGCGAGGCTCAGCGGACCAAGATGATCCGCCACCTCGGTTCGGCGCTGACCGACGTCACGTACGTCTTCGACGAGCCCACGATCGGCCTGCACCCGCACGACATCGCCCGGATGAACAACCTGCTGCTGCAGCTGCGCGACAAGGGCAACACGGTGCTGGTGGTCGAGCACAAGCCGGAGGCGATCGCGATCGCCGACCACATCATCGACCTCGGGCCGGGCGCCGGCAGCGGCGGCGGCGAGGTGGTCTACGAGGGTGACCTGGCCGGGCTCCACGCCAGCGACACGCTCACCGGCCGCCACCTTGAATATCGGGCCACGCTGAAGGAGAAGGTGCGCACGGCGACCGGTTCGCTCGAGGTGCGCGGCGCCACCAGTCACAACCTGCGGAACGTCGACGTCGACATCCCGCTCGGCGTGCTGGTCGTCGTCACCGGCGTGGCCGGGTCGGGCAAGAGCTCGCTGATCCACGGGTCGGTGGCGCCGCTCGACGGCGTGGTGGCGGTCGACCAGGGCGCGATCCGGGGTTCCCGGCGCAGCAGCCCGGCCACGTACACGGGACTGCTCGAACCCATCCGCAAGGCGTTCGCCAAGGTCAACGGCGTGAAGCCGGCCCTGTTCAGCGCGAACTCCGAGGGCGCCTGCCCCAACTGCAACGGCGCCGGCGTCATCTACACCGACCTCGGCGTGATGGCGAGCATGGCCACCACCTGCGAGGTGTGCGAGGGGCGGCGGTTCGACGCGTCGGTGCTGGAGTACACGTTCGGCGGCAAGGACATCAGCGAGGTGCTGGCGATGCCGGTCGTCGAGGCACTCCCCTTCTTCAGCGAGGGCGAGGCCAAGACGCCCCCGGCCGCGTCGATCCTGGCCCGGCTGGCCGACGTCGGGCTCGGCTACCTCAAGCTGGGCCAGCCGCTCACCACGCTCTCGGGCGGCGAGCGGCAGCGGCTCAAGCTGGCCACCCGGATGGGTGAGAAGGGTGGCATCTACATCCTGGACGAGCCGACCACCGGCCTGCACCTGGCCGACGTGGAAAATCTGCTCGGCCTGCTCGACCGGCTCGTCGAGGCGGGCAAGTCGGTGATCGTCATCGAGCACCACCAGGCCGTGATGGCGCACGCCGACTGGATCATCGACCTGGGCCCCGGCGCCGGTCACGACGGCGGCAAGATCATTTTCGAGGGTACGCCGTCCGACCTGGTCGCCGCCCGTAACACCCTGACCGGCGAGCACCTGGCGGACTACGTAGGATCGTGATCCACTATGGACTCGATCACCAAGAACCGGCAGTCGCCCGAGACGCTGCGTTCCGTCGTCGCCCGGGCCTACGGCGCCGCCCTGGTGCCGACGGGCGACGACTGGGTGCACGAGCTCGGGCACGGCTGGTTCAACGTGGCCTACCGGATCCGCCTGCGCGACGCCCGTCAGGTGGTGCTCAAGATCGCGCCGCCGGCCGGGGTCGAGGTGATGACCTACGAACGCGGGGCGATGGCGACCGAGCTGGCCGCACTCGAGCTGATCCGGTCACACACGAGTGTGCCGGTGCCGGCCGTCGACTTCGCCGACACCAGCCGCGAGCTGGTCGACGCCGACTGGTTCACGATGCCGTTCGTCGACGCCGACAACTACGGCGTCATCCGCTCCGGCCTGTCCGCCCACGAGCAGGACCGCTACGACGCGGCTCTGGGCGCCCTCACCCGCGAGCTCAACACGATCCAGGGTCCGGCGTTCGGTCCGCTCGGCGGGCCGGGCGTGGCCACCTGGCGGGAACACTTCCTGAGCATGGTGGCCGACGCGCTGCACGACGGCGAGCGGCGCTCCGTCGACCTCGACTACGCCGCGCTGCGCTCGATCTTCGCCGACCAGTCCGGCTGCCTCGACCCGGTGACGTCGCCGCGGTTCGTCGAATGGGACCTGTGGGCGAGCAACGTGCTGGTCCGCGACGGCCGGATCGTCGCGATCATCGACCACGAGCGGGCCTTCTTCGGCGATCCGCTGATCGAGGCCGGCTTCGTCGCCACCCAACTGCCGTCCTTCGGCAACCCCACCGCTTTCGTACGCGGGTACGGCCGAACCGGCCTGACCCCGGGTGAGCAGCAACGGAGGCGGCTCTACACCCTCTACCTGACGCTGGTCATGGCCGTCGAGGTCGCCTATCGGGGCCGCACCGGGCCCGCGCACCACGACTGGACCCGTGCCCGCCTGGCCGAGGCGAAGGCCCTTTTCGACCGGTGACCCGGACATCGCGCCCGGCCGGGCTTCCCAGCCCCCCACGGACGATCAGTGCCCTCATGACCAGAACCCGGTCACGAGCCGGCGCTGCTCGTGCGGGCCCAGATCAGCAGGCCGATCAGCACCAGGGCCTCGCCGAACAGCGTGACGGGCAGCAGGCCGGGACTGATCGCGTTGGCGAGCGCGGCCACGATCGCCACGGCCGGATAGACGGTGAACATGCCGATCAACCGGTAGACCCACACGCCGAGGAACTGCTCTTCGAAACTGCCGCCCCGCATCGCACAGAACGCCTTGTGCAGCGACATGACGACCATGCTCGGGAACTCCCACAGCAGGAACGCGAACACCGGAACAACGAACGGACCCACGACACACTCCCCGGTCAGACCGCCGGCCCGTGCCGGCATCACTGCCACCACGGGCCGGCCGGCAATCCGGTTCACCCTTGTTCTGACGGACGGGTTCAGCAGTTGTTGCGCGCCGAGCTCACGACCACGTCGTCGTACCAGAGGGTGTCGGCCCCTTCGCCATAGCTCTCCCAGCCCAGCCGCAGGTCGGTCAGCGCGGGCCGCCAGGTGCGGTTGAGCCACTGGCCGTCGATGTCGTGGGTGGGGACGCCGTCGTTCTTGAGCCCCGGCACCGACGTGTTGTCGATCCAGGTCTCGATCGTCCCGTCGCGCCCGTCCACCTTGAACTCGACACAGTTCCAGGTGTTCACCGGCAGCGGCGCCGACAGGGCCACGCCGGCCGGGCTCTGCTCGGGCAGGGTCGCGTCGTCCGAGGCGCGGTTGAACTGCAGGGCGCCGTTCTGCCCGCCGAACCGCAGGTCCCGTTGGCCGTCGGCCGAGTCCCGCATGGCCACGGTCGTCACGTGCGAGGCGGGCAGAGCGGTCGTGTGGCGGACCCAGTAGCGGACGTACCAGACCGAGCTCGCCGTGCCGAGGATCTGGCTGTTGCCGGCGAAGACGTGGTTGCAGTAGCCGGCCGCCCCGTTGACGCGCAGCGAGGTGGTGCCGCTGTGGGCCACCGTACGGTCGATCGCGACGGCACCGGCCCCCGAGCAGTCCGGCGTGGAGACCGACCAGTTGCCGCTGGGCGCCGTACCCGTCTGATTCTCGAACCCGTCACAGATCGCCGTCGGCACGCACCCCTGAGGCTGGGAGGTCGGCGTGGGTGTGGGCGTTGTCGGCCCAGGCGTCATCGACGTCGTCGGCAGCGGCGTGGTCGGTGTCGGCCCGGGCGTCATCGACGTCGTCGGCAGAGGCGTGGTCGGTGTCGGCGTCGGTGTGGAGCCGCTGCACGAGACGCCGTTGAAGGTGAACTCGGCCGGAGCCGCATTCGTCCCCGAGTAGGTGGCCTGGAAGCCGAAACTGGCCGAGGCCCCGGTGGCGAGCGGCCCGTTCCACCCGACGCTGGCCGCCGTGACGGACTTCCCGGTCTGGGTGACGGTGGCGTTCCAGCCGTTGGTGATCCGCTGGTCACCGGCAAACGTCCAGCCCAGCGTCCACGACGTGACGGCCGCTCCCCCGTTGGTCACCTTCACCTCGGCGGTGAAGCCGGTGGACCACTGGTTGGCGCTCCACCCCACCGTGCAGACCGCCGCCGCCGACGCCGGCGGGGCCGAGGCCAGCGCCACCACGAACCCGCCGACAGCAACGAAAGCCGCGACGAGAGAAACCACGAAACGCCGCACCGGCCACCTCCGACAGTCGAGGGAACGCCACTTTGGGAGCGCTCCCATATATCGACGACTGTAGTTACGAGGAGGTTAAAAGAGAAGAGCGTCAGGCGGTGCAGTGCTCGTCGCACTCGGCGATCGGGATCAGGACGTCGGCGCTGTCGCGTTCGGCCGGCCAGAAGGCGTCGAAGCTGATCGCCACCCATTCACCCACCACGAGTTCCCGCTTCCACGTCATGCAGTAGATGTCGTCGAAGAACGACACGGTCCTCTCCCACGAGGCCTGCCCGTCGGGGATGGGGCTCCAGTACTTGATCGACAACGTATAGCGGCCCTGGTCATCGCCCGGGAACTTGACAGTCTCCTCGCGCCGGCCGATCCGGAACCACTCGTCGAGCACGATCGACCCGGGATCCGCCTCGTCAAGGGACGGGATCCCCTCCTCGCACACCACCTCGGCGAGCTTCGCGACCCCCGACTCGGGCTGGAACGGCTGCCCGGCCAGCTTCATCCCGGTCGGCCAAGACTGCCCGCCCCGCGTCGGCGGCGGCGAGGCGGCCTGGATGCGCTTGAACAACGCCTTCTGGCCGGCGTCCTCCGAGAGCGGCACCCCGTACGGATATCCGAGCGGGGCCCCGAAGCTGAACCGCAGAGAGTGGACGCATGCACTGGTCAAGGTGAAGACGGCATCGCTCAGGCCCACAGACATGACTAGTTCCCCCATTGGCGACAGGCGCGCCGAGAGTGATGATTGATCGTCGACAGTAGGATCGGAAGGGTGGCCGCACAAGGCGTGACGCAGGAACCGCCGTGGACCCCACCATCACAGATCGTGAGTGAGCTGGCCGCGACCTGGCGGTCCTACCTGCCCGAACATACTTTGCGACTACTCCTGACGGCTGACAGTGTCAGCAACCCGCCAGTGACCCAGCGGGCCGAGGCCGTCGTGCTCTACGCCGACGTGGCCGGTTTCACCGCTCTGGCCGAGAGCTTCGCCGGTGCCGGCAGCTTCGGCACCGAGCAACTCACTCGCATCATCAACGGCTGGTTCGCGGTCACGGCCGATGCCGTGGCCGCCTCCGGCGGCAGCGTGGTCGACTTTGCCGGTGACGCTCTGGTGGGCATGTTCGACTACACGCCCGAGACCGCCGCGGCCGTGGCCCGCCGGGCGATCGGCTGCGCCGAGATGATCCGCGAGGCCACCGCCGAAGTCCCGCCGGTCATCACTCCGGGCGGCACACGGTCGCTGACCATACGGGTCGGCCTCGCCGCGGGGCCCGTGCTTCTCATGCTCCTCGGCGACCCGGCGATCCGCCTGCAACACCTGATCGCCGGACCGGCCCTCGACGGGGCGATCGACGCTCTGCACCGAGCCGATCGAGGCGAGATCGTCGTGGACGAGACGCTCCAGAGAACCGCCGGCATCATGACGATGCCCGATCCTCCCTATGCTCCGCCGGCCCCGCCCACCACGGAGCTGGAACGGCTGATCGAGCCGTTCCTGCATCCGGCCATCCGCACGCGGCTGCGCTACGGACGACATGAGCTGGTCAACGAGCATCGCAAGGTCACCACGGCCTTTTTCCGGCTTCCCGATCTGTCCATCGACGACCCGTCGACCGTCGAAGCGCTCCAGCACTACCTCTCCGCCGCGGTCAAAGTGATCGACCGCTTCGGCGGTCATCTGCGCCACCTCATGGCCGATGACAAGGGCACCGTGCTGGTGGCCGTGTTCGGCACACCGGTGAGTCACGAGGACGACGAAGAGCGCGCCATCCGTTGCTGCCTCGAGTTGCTCGCCCTGCCGGGTGTCGTCGGGCGTGGCGGAGTCACCACCGGGCCGGTTTTCAGCGGCGAGGTCGGATCGGACGTGCGCCGGGAATACGCCGTCGTCGGTGACACGGTGATCCTCGCCGCGCGCTTCATGCTGGCCGCCCCGCCCGGGCATCTGCTGATCGATCAGACGACCTTCGACCGTGTGCGGGACCTGGTGGTGGCCGACGGCCCGGTCGATGTCGTCGCCAAGGGCAAGCCCGAGCCTGTTCCCGGGTGGATCGTCAGCGAGGTGCACGACGCGGCCCCGGCGAGCCCGCTGTCGTCTCCCACCCCCGGCGCGCTCGTCGGGCGCGCGATCGAGATGGCCCGATTGCGCGAGACCGTGCAGGAGGTGCTCGCGGGCCGGGGACGCGTCGTCTGGCTGAACGGCGAGGCCGGTATCGGCAAGTCCCGCTTGGCTGCCGAGATCTGCCACACCGCCGGCACCCTGGGCTTCACCGGCTACAGCGGCAGTTGCCGTTCCCATCAGATCAGCGCCGGCTACCTGGTATGGAGGTCGATCTGGCGGGAGCTGCTCGACATCGACCCGGCGCTCAGCCTCGACGATCAGCGAAGCGCACTGACCGAGCGCATCTCCCGCTACGACGGCACCGGCCAGCGGGCCCCCCTGGTGGCCGCGGTCATCGACCTGCCGATGCCCGACAACGACCTCACGGCCCAGCTCGACCAGTCCGGCCGCGACGTGCTGCTGCGCTCCACGCTGCTGGCATGCCTACGGGAGAGGTCGGCCCGTGGCCCGCTCGTCCTGCTGCTCGAGGACTGTCATTGGATCGACCCGGCCTCGCTCGACCTCCTCGGCCTCCTCGCCGACCGGCTCGCCGAACTGCCGGTCCTGCTGCTGGCCACCTCCCGCGAGCCGACCCCGGGATCGCTGGGCCGGGCCGAGCATGTGACCAGCCTGCGACTCAGCCAGATGACCAGCTCGGACGCCCAGCGGCTGGCCGCCGAGCGGCTCCGTGACCGGTACGGACGGGACGCCCGCATCGCGGCCGAACTGGTCGAGCAGATCGACCAGCAGGCGAGCGGCAATGCCTTCTACATCGAAGAACTCGCCGCCTATCTGCATGAGAACAGCGTCAACCCGGCCGACCCGGCCGGGCTCGCCGCGTTGAGTCTGCCCGACAGCCTGCAGAGGCTGGTCATGGCTCGTATCGACCAGCTCACCGACGACGAGAAAGCGGCCATCAAGGTGGCCAGCGTGATCGGCCGCCGGTTCCGACCGCCATGGATCGCCTCGGTCTACCCGGCGGCCGGTTCACCGGCACAGGTCTCGGCTCATCTGTATCGGCTGCACACACTTGAACTCACGCCGCGTGTCACGACCGAGCCCGAGCCCGAGTACGAGTTCAAACATCCGATCACTCAGGAGACGGCCTACCAGAGCATCACCTATGACACCCGGGCGGTGTTGCACGAGCGCGCCGGCCTCTTCATCGAGGAGAGGTTCGCCGACCGCCTCGCTCAGTACGTCGACGTTCTCGCCCACCACTACGCACGAACCGACCGGTTCGACAAACAACGTGTGTGGTTCCGCGCGGCCGGCGACCGCGCGAAGTCGATCTTCGCCAACGAGGTGGCGACCCGGTACTTCGGACAGCTCCTGCCGTTGCTGCCCGAGGCCGACCAGGCGGCCTTGCACATCGAGATCGGCACGGTCCATCAGCTGACCGGGAAGTGGACCGAGGCCGAGCGCCACTATCGACTGGCCATGCGAGTGGCGGAGGCTACCGGGCGCCGCGACATCGTCGCCGCGAGTCAACGTCAACTCGGCGATCTGCTCATCTACACCGGCTCGCATGCCGATGCGCTGGGCTGGCTGGAACGGGCCCTCGCCGGATTCCAGGGGCTCGGCGATGCCACCGGCCTGTCGCGCACCATGGACCGGATGACCTTCGTGCTGTATCGCCAGGGCGAATACGGTGAGGCCTCGGCCATGGCACACCGTCACCTGGCCATGGCGACCGGCGCGGGCGACCGGCCGGCCATGTGCGCCGCGTTGAACCACCTCGGCCTGTGCCTGCTCAATACGGGTCGCACCGAGGAGGCGATCGCCCATCTGCGGCGGGCACTCAGCACGGCCGAGCAGGCCAACGATCGGCACTGGATGTTGTTCGGTGCCGGCAACCTGGGCGTGGCGTTCCGGCGCAACGCCGATCACACTCAGGCCATCGAGTCGTACCGGCGTGCGCTGGACGTGGCCCGCGACATCGGTGCCCGGCCGACCGCGGGCATCACCGTGGGCAACATGGGCGAGATCTACCGGGATGAGGGGGACTTCCCACGGGCCCGGGCCTGCGCGATGTACTCGCTGCGCATCACGGTCGAGCAGCGCGATTGGATCCCCGTGGTGGATCAGGTGACCGGGCTGGCCGCCATCGCCGCGGAGGAGGGTCACCTGGACGAGGCTCAGCGCCTGCTGGAGCAGGTCATCCCGCTGGCGCGGGAGCTGGACGCTCCGCATTACCTGTGCGACTCGCTGCACCGGCTGGCGCGGCTCCACCTCAATGCGGGCCGCCCGGCCGCCGCGGAACAACTGAATTCCGAAGCGTTACGCATCGCCGAGGAACACGACGAGCGGGGCATCCAGGTCAAGGCCTACATTCTTGCGGTGCGGCTGCGGGTGGACAGCGGTGACATCAGTCTGGCTTTCGCCGCCGGCTCGCTGCGTAAGGCAGCCGACCGATGGACCGAGCCCAGCGAGGTCGCGGCCCTGCTGGATGCCGTGTGGCGCGCGAATCCGGCCGACGACGACGCGCGGCAGACGGCCGCCGCCATCTATCGAACGCTCTACGAGAGTGCTCCCGGTCTCGAATACCGCCATGCCTATCAACGGCTCACCGGGGTGAGACTGCCGCACGGCCCGCCTCTGCCCGCCCTGCCGCAGTGGATTCTCACGGACACGGGGCCCGATCTCGAGACGCTTCTGCGCCGGATCGACCGGGCACCGCGCCGGGTCACCTCTTAGGTGTCGAGGTTGTCGTCGCCGGCCAGACGCAGCAGGGCGGGCAGGGACGGCGCGAAGGCGTAGACCGCACCGGTGTTCGTCACCGAACCGCCGAACGTGATCGGGTCGAGGCCGTCGGCCTTGGGCGGCGGCTCGGCCGGGATGCGGCCGTACTTGACCAGCGTGCTCGACGGGAAGTTCGGGTCTCGGGCCCACCGCCGCTGCACCGACTCGAACTGATCCTCGATGCTGGCCATGTAGGAGTTGAAGACCATGCCGCGTTCGGCGCCGTCCGGTCGTCCCTTCACGAAGCGCGGGCCGAAGGTCAGGCCGCGGCGCAGCATCTTGTGGCCGCGGTCGCGGAAGACGACGTCCTCGCGCGGGTTCACCTTGCGGATGTGCGCCGAGAACGGGGTCGTCCGGCCGTCCCGGTCGGACTCGTAGGTGAAGACGTTCTCGGTCTCGCGGCTCGCGTCGGGTGCGGCGAGCGGGCGGCCGTCCAGGTGGCGGCCGAGGGTCCGCGCGAAGGCGTCGTCCTCGCTGATGGCCTCCGTGCCCGCCAGCTCGGCGATCCGGTCCCAGAACTTCTGCGGGTCCTGGACCAGGCGCCGGAAGACCTGGAAGGAGCCGCCGCGCATCCAGCCGGCCGGTCGCGGACGGGGCGCCCACGACTGCGGGCGGCGCTCGGCCGGATAGCCGACGATGAACTCGCCGGCCGCGATGGGCCGCGGACCGGACTTGACCGGTGGGGTGTCCGGAGAGTCCGCGACGAGCGGTTGCGAGATGCCGTCGGTGTAGCCGAAGTGCTCGATGCGACGCTTGGTCACCTCGTCGTAGAGAACCTCACACCGCTGGTCGTGGAGAATCTCGAAGCCACCGGCCGCCTCCCGCTCACGCCGCACCGCCGACTCCAGCGTCGCGGGGTCGCCGGCGGCGATGGTGAGGAGCGCGTCGACCGGTGTGCCCCGGCGGCCGTCGGCCCGGGCGACCCCGCCGACCACCCATTCGACCGGGTCGCTCGCGTCGATGTCGCCGAGCAGGGCGGGGGCGGTCGTCAGGCGGGCGTCGTCGTCGACCCGGGCACCGAGCGGCCCGTTCCAGAACGCGCCGAATCCGGCCAGGGAACTCGCCGTCTCGGGGTGCAGCAGGGTCAGCCCGGTGGCGGTGAGACCGACGTTCAGCAGCGTCGTTCCCTCGGGCAGACGTTCGTCACCTTTGCCCGGCACCTCGGTCGTGACGGCGACGCGGGATGCCACTCCGGCCAGCCAGCGGCGCGCCTCGACCCGCTGGTTGCGGAACGAGACGGCCAGGAACGCCTGGTGCTTGCCCCCGAACGGGCGCAGGATGTTGCCCTGGATCTGCTCCGGCTGGATCTTCTGCAGTTCGGCGAGCGGTGAAGACATGGTGGACGGCCCCCTCGGTCGGAATCGGGCGCGACCGATGCTAGCCAGGATACTTACCGATCAGTCAGGACTGTCGCCCATCGGTCGTTTGCCATCAAAGCGGGAGACGGCGCGGGGCGGATCGTGCGGTCCACGTGGATGGCCCACCACAGGCAGAACATGGCTACCGTCCAGACCTTGCGGGAGTTGTCGGCGTGGCCGGCGCGGTGTTCGGTGAGCAGTCGGAGGGCGTAGTCCACGTCGATCAGGTGGCGTGGGCCGGAACCGGCGATCAGGCCGCCCACCCAGTCGCCGATGCCGCCCTTGAGCCACAGCCGGGTGGGGGTGGGGAAGCCGAGCTTGCGGCGTTCCCGGACGGACTCGGGGACGATCCCGCGCATCGCCTCGCGCAGGGCGTGCTTGGTCGTGTGGCGGTTGTTCGCGGGCAGCTTGAGCGAGGTAGGCAGGCCCGCCGCGGCGGCGTAGACGGCCTGGTCGAGGAACGGGACGCGCAGTTCCAGCGAGTGCGCCATGGACATCCGGTCGGCCTTGGCCAGGATGTCGCCGGGCAGCCAGGTGTGCAGGTCCACGTACTGCATGGACGCCACGTCGTCGACGTCGGCCGTCTCGGCGTACAGCTGGGACGTTATCGCCGTGTGCGGTTCGGCGGTGAAGCGCAGCAGTTCGGCCTTCTCGGCGGGGGTGAAGATGCGCGCGTTGCCGTAGTAGCGCTCCTCGATCGGGGTGGTGCCGCGCTCGAGGAAGCTGCGGCCCTTGACCCCTTCGGGGATGGCGTGGGCCAGGCCGCGCAGGCCGCGCTTCATGCCGGTGGGCAGGTGCTCGATGCGGGACAGCGAGGCCGGCTCGCGATAGATGGTGTAGCCGCCGAACAGCTCGTCGGAGCCCTCGCCGGAGAGCACCACCGTCACGTAGCGCGACGCGGTCTGGGCCAGGAAGTAGAGCGGGATCAGTGACGGGTCGGCGACCGGGTCGTCGAGCAGGTGGACGATCCGGGGCAACTCGCGGATGACGTCGTCCTCGGTGACGACGGTCGGAGTTATCCGTACGCCGAGCTGCTCCGCGGTGTTCTGGGCGATCTCGATCTCGGAGTAGCCGTCCTGGGCGAACCCGGCCGTGAACACGTGCAGGTCGGGCTTGTGCTCGCGGGCCAGCGCGACGATCGCCGACGAGTCGACGCCGCTGGACAGGAACGCCCCGACCGGCACCTCGGCGTGCAGGTGGGCGCGCACGCTGTCGCGCAGCGCGTCCCGGATCCCGTCGAAGGCAGCCGTCTCCGAGATCGCGAGAGGCCGCAGCGACGGGCGGAAGTAGCGGGTCAGGCGCTGCCCACCGCCGGGCGTCCAGGTCAGGTGGTGGCCGGGCGGAAGCCGTCGGATCTGCCGGCTCAGCGTCAGCGGGTCGGGCACGAACTGGAAGGTGAAGTAGTGGGCCAGCGCGTCGGTGTCGAGCGTGGCCGCCGGGTCGCCGGCGAACGCGGTCAGCGCCTTGCGCTCGCTGGCCAGGAACAGCCCGTCGACCGTCTCGAGCAGGTAGAGCGGCTTGATGCCGAACTGGTCGCGGGCGGCGTGCAGGGTGCCCGTCCAGTGGTCGTAGGCGACGAAGGCGAACATGCCGCGCAGCCGGGGCAGGGCGGCCGGGCCCCAGAAGTGGAACGCCGCGGCCAGCACCTCGCTGTCACCCTCGGTGACGAAGGTGGCGCCGTGGTCGCGGATCAGCTCGGCCCGCAACTCCCGGTAGTTGTAGATCTCGCCGTTGAACACGACGGTCCAGCGGTCGCGGTAGTGCACGGGCTGGGCGGCCTCGCTGCGGTCGATGATGGCGAGCCGCTTGAAGCCGAACGCGGCCCCCTCGGTGAACTCGACCCGGGTGTCGTCCGGGCCGCGGTGGTGCATCGTCTCGAGCGCGGCGGCGAAGGCAGCCTGGGACGCCGGGTCGGGCGCTCCGGCCGACGGACGGCTGCTGACAAAGACGTTCAGTCCACACATGCCGGGGAGCGTGCGGCGCAGTCTGTGAAGAACTTGTGCGGTCATCGCTATCGCGAGGGAACTTCACGAGAATCCAACATTTCTTGGCCGGGGTAGCGCGGAGAGGCCAGAATCGCGAGCGTGACCGCACGCATCCTGGTGGCCGACGACGACCCGAAGCACGCCCAGCTCATCCGCCTCTACCTCGAGCGGGAGGGCCATCAGGTCATCACTGTCGGTGACGGCCGGTCGGCACTGGACGTGGCCCGGGCCCGCAAGCCCGACCTGGTCGTGCTGGACGTGATGATGCCGCTGGTCGACGGGCTGGACGTGTGCCGGATCCTGCGGGCCGAGTCGAGCATCGCGATCCTGATGGTCACCGCGCGCTCGTCGGAGAACGACATGCTGCTGGGGCTGGACATCGGCGCCGATGACTACCTGCCCAAACCCGTCAGTCCGCGGGAGCTGACCGCGCGGGTGCGAGCGCTCCTCCGGCGTACGGGAAAGGCCGAAGGCTCGTCGTTGGTTCTGCAGGTGGGCGACCTCGAGGTGGATGCGGGCCGGTTCGAGGTTCGCGTACGCGGTGAGGTGGTGACCCTGACCGCCAAGGAGTTCGGCATCCTCGAGCTGCTGGCGCGTGAGCCGGGCCGGGTGTTCACGCGGGCGCAGATCATCGACAAGACGTTCGGCTTCGAGCACGACGTGTCGGCCCGCACCGTCGACGCCCACGTGGTCAACCTGCGCCGCAAGATCGAGGAGAATCCGGCCGATCCGCGCTACGTGCAGACGGTCTACGGGCGGGGTTACCGGATGGCCGGGCATTGAGTTTCCGCGTACGCATCTTCGTGCTGGTCATGCTGGTGGCGGTCACCGCCATCGGGGCGACCGCGTGGCTCACCCTCAACCTGGCCTCGCGGCAGGTGCACGACACCGTCGAGGCCCAGGCCACGTATCGCACCGAGATCGTGCAGCAACTGCAGGAGTACGGCGTGACCCACGGCAACTGGCCAGGCGTCGATCGCCTCGTCCAGAGCCTCTCCGACCGCACCGAACTGCACATCCGGATCCAGACCGAGTACGGCGAGGTTCTCGTCGACTCGGACATCCAGGCCAACCGCGCGTCCGGGGCGGTGCAGCCGATCGCGTACGACATCAACGCCTACCCGGCGCTGGAGGAGGTGTCCGACCGCCCGGCGCCCGCGGTGCCGCCCGTCTACCTCGAGAAGCAGATCTACCCGATCCCCAGGGACGTGTGGGGCGACGTCCCGACCGATCCCGTGCAGGGCAGCCGGGAGATGCTGGCGCTGCGGCAGGCCACCCAGTTCCGCACCGGGCTGGTGCTGGTCCGCTGCCTGAACGACACGCTGGGCGACGAGCCGGCCATGGCGCTGGACCGGGCGCCCTACGTGACCCAGGCCCAGCGCGACAAATCGCCCGAGTGTATGCGCAAGGCCACGGCCCGGGTGATGGGCGACGAGGGCTGGTTCATGGCCTTCTGGGACTACCTGCGGCAGTGCAACGGGTTCCGCGGCACCGGCGAGGCTGCGGTCAGTAACAAGGTCGCTTCCTGCGTCGACGAATCCTTCAACGACACGGTGTCGACCAGCTCGGCGGTACCGCTGGAGCTCTACCTGGGCGGGCGCGGCACGACCGACGTCACCGACCTGCTGGGCCGCCCGGCGCTGGCCGGGGCGGCCGCGCTGATCGTGGTCGCGCTGCTCGGCACGTGGGTGATCGCCCGGCAGGTGAGCAGCCCGGTGCGGCGGCTGACCGGGGCGTCGCAGATGCTGGCGGCCGGTCAGCTCGACGCCCGGGTGCGGATCACCGGGCGGGGCGAGCTGTCCCGGCTGGGCTCGTCGTTCAACATGATGGCCGAAGCGGTGGAGCAGAGCGAGCGGCGGCAGCGCCAGCTCATCGCGGACGTGGCCCACGAGATGCGGACGCCGCTGTCCAATCTGCGCGGCTATCTCGAGGGCCTGTCCGACGGGGTGATCGAGCCGAGCCGGGAGCTGTTCGTGTCGCTGCACGAGGAGACCATGCTGCAGCGGCGCATCCTGGACGACCTGCAGGTGCTGGCTCTGGCCGAGGCGGGCGACCTGGGTTACACGAAGACGCCGACCGACCTGGCCGAGCTGGTCTCGGGCAGCGTGACGGCGCAGCGGGCGGTGGCCGCCGAGGCCGGAGTGGCGCTGACCGTGGACGCGTCGACGCCGATGTGGGCCGAGGCCGACCAGGACCGGATCCGGCAGGTGCTGGGCAACCTGCTGACCAACGCGATCCGCTACACCGACCGGGACGGGCAGATTCTCGTACGCGTCCGGGCCGAGGACGGCGAGGCGGTGCTGACCGTGCAGGACACCGGGGTCGGCATCGCGGCGAGCGACGTGCCGCACGTGTTCGACCGGTTCTGGCGGGCCGATCCCGCACGTCAGCGCGCCACCGGCGGCACCGGGCTGGGCCTGACCATCGCCCACCGGATCGTCACCGACCACGGTGGCCGGATCAGTGTGGAGAGCACTCAGCACGTGGGCACCACGTTCACCGTACGACTGCCAGCGACCGGTCTCGCTTTCGACTGATGCTGCAAAAGTTTTGTTGATCGATCCGAAAGTCTTTACAGGACCGATCCGAAGTTCATAACGTGAGCCGCACTACAGGAATGTTTCCGGTGCGTGTCAGATCCCCCCTGACGGCCGGCGACAGCCCTGTGCCACAGCACATCCCCGGCTGCGGCGCGGCGGCACGCGCCCCGCCTGGCAATCCCCGGTCAGGAAGGGACTCCGTGAACCACAAGACCTTCAAATATCGACAATTAGCTATGGCCAGCGCGGCCCTGCTCCTCACTTCCACTGTGGTGGCGGTCGCCGAGCCGGCCGCCGCGGTCATCAATCCGGCCGACTTTCAGCAGGTCACGCTGGCCAAGGGCGTCGCCGAGACGGGCGAGCCGATGAGCCTGGCGGTGCTGCCCGACCGCTCGGTGCTGCACACAGCGCGTAACGGCACCCTGCGCCGGACCGACGCCGCCGGGAACACCGCGGT
Organism: Paractinoplanes bogorensis; assembly: GCF_018829635.1. GTDB lineage: Bacteria > Actinomycetota > Actinomycetes > Mycobacteriales > Micromonosporaceae > Actinoplanes > Actinoplanes bogorensis. Next base: position 526,384 of record NZ_JAHKKG010000006.1, on the reverse strand, counting down.
GGTCGCGACCATCCCCGTCTACACCCACGACGAGGAGGGCCTGCAGGGCGTGGCGGTCGACCCCGGCTTCGCCACCAACCGCTACATCTACCTGTTCTACGCGCCCCCTTTGAACACCCCCGCGGGCGACGCACCGGCCACCGGCACGGCCGCCACCTGGGCCACCTGGGCCGGGGTCAACCGGCTCTCCCGGTTCACGCTGAACAGCGACTTCACCGTCAACACGGCCAGCCAGGTGAACGTGCTGGACGTGCCGACCGACCGGGGCATGTGCTGCCACGTCGGCGGCGACATGGACTGGGACGCGGCCGGCAACCTCTACATCTCGACCGGTGACGACTCCAACCCGTTCGACTCGGCCGGCTACTCCCCGATCGACGAGCGGACCAACCGCAACCCGGTCTACGACGCCCAGCGCAGCGCGGGCAACACCAACGACCTGCGCGGCAAGATCCTGCGGATCAAGCCCAACGCCAACGGGACCTACTCGATCCCGTCGGGCAACCTGTTCGCGCCGGGCACGGCGAACACCAAGCCCGAGATCTACGCCATGGGCTTCCGCAACCCGTTCCGGATCAGCGTCGACAAGGCCACCGGGGCCGTCTACGTCGGCGACTACGGTCCCGACGCGGGCACGTCGTCGGCCACTCGCGGGCCGTCCGGGCAGGTCGAGTTCAACCGGGTCACCGCGCCCGGCAACTACGGCTGGCCCTACTGCACCGGCACCAACACCAGCGCCGAGACGTACAACGAGTGGGACTTCGCGGCCAACACCGGCGGCGCCAAATACAACTGCACCGGCGGGCCGACCAACAACTCGTTCCGCAACACCGGCCTGGGCACGCTGCCCGCGGCCAAACCGGCCTGGATCCGGTACGCCGGGGACGCGGGCTCGCCGCCCGAGTTCGGTGGCGGTTCCGAGTCGCCGATGGGCGGCCCGGTCTACCGCTACAGCGCGAGCAACACGTCGGCCACGAAGTTCCCGCAGACCTTCGACGGGCAGTTCTTCGCCGGCGAGTTCGGCCGCGGGTGGATCAAGCCGACCGTGGTCAACGCCAACGGCACGTACGGGGCGATCGACACCTTCCCGTGGAACGGCAAGCAGGTCATGGACATGGCGTTCGGGCCGGACGGCGCGCTCTACGTCCTCGACTACGGCACCGGCTACTTCAACGGCGACGCCAACTCGGCGCTCTACCGCTACGACTACGTGGCCGGCGGGAACCGGGCGCCGACCGCGGTGGCCAGTGCGAACCCGACGTCGGGGGCCTCGCCGCTGACCGTGAACTTCTCGTCGGCGGGCAGCAGCGATCCCGAGGGCGGGGCGCTGACCTGGTCGTGGGCGTTCGGTGACGGCACCACGTCGACGGCGGCCAACCCGACCAAGACGTACGGCACCAACGGCACCTACACGGCGACCCTGACCGTCCGTGACCCGCAGGGCGCCACCGGCACGTCGAGCGTGAGCATCAGCGTCGGCAACACCGCGCCCAAGGTCGTCATCAACAGCCCGGCCGCCGGTCAGCTGGTGTCCTTCGGCGACAGCATCCCGTGGAGCGTCACGGTCACCGACCCCGAGGACGGCACGATCGACTGCACCAAGGTGACGATGGCCTACGTGCTCGGCCACGACCAGCACGCCCACCAGATCACCTCGCAGAACGGCTGCTCGGGCACGATCACCATCCCGACCGACGGGGAACACGACGACGCGGCGAACATCTTCCCGATCTTCGACGCGGCGTACACCGACAAGGGCGGGCTGACCACGCACGCCCAGAACATCCTGGCCCCGCGCAAACGGCAGGCCGAGCACTACAAGACGTCGTCCGGCGTCAGCAAGATCACGAAGACCGGCGCCGAGGGCGGGGCCACCGTCGGTGACGTCAACAACGGCGACTGGATCCAGTTCGACCCGTACAAGCTGAACAACGCCACCTCGTTCACGGCCCGGGTCTCCTCGGGCGGCAGCGGCGGCACGCTTCAATTCCGTACGGGCTCGGCCACCGGCCCGATCATCGGCTCGGCCACGGTCGCGCCGACCGGGTCGTGGGAGACGTTCGTCAACGTCACCGGCGCGATCAGCGGGGCTCCGGCCGGCACGACGTCGCTGTTCCTGACTTTCGCCGGCACCGGGACGGGCGCGCTGTTCGACGTGGACAGCTTCACCTTCGCCACATCGTCCCTGCTCTCGCTCAACAAGCCGGTCACGGCGTCGAGCACCGAGAGCACCCTCTATCCGGCCTCGTACGCGGTGGACGCCTCCACGACGACGCGGTGGTCGAGCGCGTTCAGCGATCCGCAGTGGATCCGGGTCGATCTCGGATCGGTCCGGACAGTGAACCGAGTGAATCTGCTGTGGGAGGCCGCCTACGGATCGGCGTACCAGGTCCAGACCTCTCTGGACGGGAGCACCTGGACTACCGCCCGCTCCGTGACCGGAGCTGACGGCGGTACGGACGACATCACCGGACTCAACAACCAGGCACGTTACGTACGGATCAACGGCACCACCCGGGCCACCGCCTGGGGTTACTCGCTCTTCAACTTCGAAGTCTTCGGCAGCTGATCCTTCCCCGTCGAGTGTGGGCGCCCCGCTCCCCCAAGCGGGGCGCTCACCTCCCCTCGTAACAGGAGGTTTCATGCGCAAGGTAGTAGCCGGCGCGGCGACGCTCATCGCCCTGGCCGCGTGCACGTTCACGGCATCACCGGCGTCGGCCGCGGATGCCCCGTACGACGTCCTGGTGTTCTCCAAAACCGCCGGCTTCCGGCACGACGCGATCCCGGTCGGCATCCAGACGATCCGTGACCTGGGTGCGGCCAACAACTTCACGGTCACCGCCACCGAGGACGCGGCCGCGTTCACCACGGGCAACCTGGCCCAGTACGAGGCGGTCGTCTTCCTCAACACCACGGGTGACGTGCTCAACGACACCCAGCAGACCGCCTTCGAGTCGTACGTCCGTGGTGGCGGCGGCTACGTCGGGGTGCACGCCGCGGCCGACACCGAGTACGGCTGGCCCTTCTACGGACAGCTCGTCGGCGCCTACTTCCACTCGCACCCGGCCATCCAGCAGGTGACCGCTCGGGTGCAGGACCGGGCCCACCCGAGCAGCGCGCACCTGCCGCAGGCGTGGACGCGGACGGACGAGCTCTACAACTACCAGACCAACCCGCGCAGCAGCGCCCACGTGCTGGCGACGCTGGACGAGTCGACCTACTCCGGCGGCAACATGGGCGTCGACCACCCGATCGCGTGGTGCAAGACAGTCGACAGCGGCCGCTCCTGGTACACCGGATTCGGGCACACCCAGGCCTCGTACGGGGAAACGAATTTCCGTAATCACCTGCTGGGCGGGCTGCGCTACGCGTCGAACCGGGCCAAGGCCGACTGCCGGCCCGAGACCGGCTACACGACGCTCTACAACGGCAGCACCACCGGATGGTCGCAGGCCGGGCCGGGCAGCTTCAGCAACAGCGACGCCACGCTGAACTCGGTCGGCGGGATGGGCCTCTACTGGTACTCGGCCAAGCAGTTCACGTCCTACTCGCTCAAGGCCGACTGGAAGCTCACCGGCGACAGCAACTCGGGCATCTTCGTCGGCTTCCCCAACCCGGGCAACGACCCGTGGGTGGCCGTGAACCAGGGCTACGAGGTGCAGATCGACGCCACCGACGCGGCCGACCGGACGACCGGCGCGATCTACACCTTCAAGTCGGCCGACGTCGCCGCCCGCGACGCCGCGCTCAACCCGGCCGGCGAGTGGAACGCGTACGAGCTGCTCGTCGAGGGCCAGCGGATCCGGGTCTACCTCAACGGCAAGCTGATCAACGACTTCACCAACACCGACCCGGCCCGCAACCTGGACGGCTACATCGGCATCCAGAACCACGGCTCGGGTGACCAGGCCGCGTTCCGCAACATCCGGATCAAGGAGCTGACCGGGCAGCCGCCGGTCACCAACCTGGCCCTGAACCGGCCGGCGACCGCCTCCAGCGTCGAGAACGGGAGCTACCCGGCCTCCAACGCGGTGGACGCTTCCACGACCACTCGCTGGTCGAGCGCGTTCAGTGACCCGCAGTGGGTCCAGGTTGATCTCGGCTCGGTGCGCACTGTTTCCCGCGTACGCCTGCTGTGGGAGGCCGCCTACGGGTCGGCGTACCAGATCCAGACGTCCACGAACGGCACCACCTGGACCACCGCGCGCTCGGTGACCGGGGGCAACGGTGGCGAGGACGACCTGACCGGGCTCAACGCCCAGGCCCGATACGTGCGCGTTCTCGGCACGACCCGGGCCACCCCGTGGGGCTACTCGCTCTACAACTTCGAGGTATTCGGTAACTGAGGGGGTTCATCCATGTCGACCGGCGTGTGGTTGATCGGAGCACGAGGATCTGTCGCAGTGACCAGCATGGTCGGTGCTACAGCACTACGCGCCGGGCTCGCCGAGCCCCTGGGGTGCGTCACGGAACTGCCTGCGCTGGCGTCGCCGGCCCTACCGGGCTGGGGTTCGCTGGTCTTCGGTGGGCACGACATCAGTGACATCACCCTGGAGAAGAAGGTCGAGAACCTGGTCGCCGCCGGCGTGCTTCCCGCGCGCCCGGCGGCGGCCGTGGCCGACCAGTTGGACGATCTGCAGCGCGAGCTGCGGCCCGTGCCGGTGGCCGCGAACCAGCTCGAGCAGGCACGGCTGATCGCGCAGGACATCGACGACTTCCGGCGGCGGCGCGGCCTGCAGCGGGTCGTGGTCGTCAACGTCTCGTCAACGGAACCCCTTTTCAACGGCGACTTTCCCACCCTTGACGACCTCGAGCGGGCCATGACCGCCTCGGCGCTGCCGTCGAGTTCGGTTTACGCGTACGCGGCCTTCTCCGCCGGATGCCCCTTCGTGGACTTCACGCCGTCGACCGGGGCGCGGTTGCCGGCGCTCATGGAAATGGCTGCCGCCGCCGGGCTGCCCTACGCCGGGCACGACGGCAAAACCGGCGAGACTCTCGTGAAGTCGGTGCTGGCGCCCATGTTCGCGATGCGCAACCTGCGCGTCCGCACCTGGGCCGGCACCAACCTGCTCGGCGGCGGCGACGGCGCCAACCTGGCCGACCCGGCCGCCCGGGCCGCCAAGTCGGGCAGCAAACAGCGGGTGCTTCGCGAGACGCTGGGCTACCAGCCGCAGGGCAGCAGCCACATCGAATACGTGGATGACATCGGTGACTTCAAGACGGCCTGGGACCTGATCACGTTCAGCGGCTTCCTCGGTACGCAGATGCGCATGGAGTTCTCATGGCACGGCTGCGACTCGGCCCTGGCCGCGCCCCTGATCCTCGACCTGGCCCGGCTGACCGCGGCCGCACACGCCGCCGGGCGTACGGGGGCATTGACCGATCTGGCGTTCTTCTTCAAGGACCCGATCGGCGAGGTGCCGCACGCCCTGGCCGAACAGTGGGCGAACCTGGCCGGCTTCGTGCGGGGGCTCGCGAATGACTGAGGCTCCCGCGCGCCCCGCGGCCGTGCCGACCCGGCGGCCGGAACGTCGCCGGCTGCGCTGGCGCGACCTGGCCGAACTGGTGCGGGCGCCCGCGGCGTTGTCCGTTCCGGGCGACACGATCGCCGGGGCGGCCGCGTCCGGTGGGGTGCGCCCGGCCACGCCCGCGCTGGCGGCGGCCTCGATCTGCCTCTACTGGGGTGGGATGGCGGCCAACGACTGGGCCGACCGGGAGCTCGACGCGCGCGAGCGCCCCGAACGACCCATTCCGTCCGGGCGTGTGCGGCCCCGGGAGGCGGCGCTGGTCGCAGCCGGGCTGACCGTCGCGGGCGTGGGGCTGGCCGGACTGGCTGGTGGACGGCGAGCCCTCGCGGTGGCGGCGCCGTTGGCCGGGGCGGTGTGGGCCTATGACCTGTGGGCCAAGAACACTGCGGCCGGGCCCGCGGTCATGTCGGTGTGCCGGGGGCTCGATGTGCTGCTGGGGGCCAGTGGTGGGGACATGTGGCGGGCGGTGCCGTCAGCGTTGACCGTGGCGGCGCACACGTACACGGTTACGGCGTTGTCGCGGCATGAGGTGTTGGGGGCTGCTCCTGGGCTGCCACTGAGGACGCTCGCCGGCACGTTGGGCGTTGCTGTTTCCGCTGTCGTGCCGGCCCGCAGAGCCCAGCCGCCCCGCAGAGTCGACCCGCCCCGCAGAGTCGACCCACCCCGCAGAGTCGACCCACCCCGCAGAGCCCACCCTCCCAAGGGGGCTCCCCCTCGAACATTGTCGCAAGAAATGGGTGCCGGGCGTTTGGCGAGTACCCGCGCCTGTGGACAAGCGGCAATTGTGGATAACTTCCGGACTCTCGCCACGGGTGTGCTGGCGGCCTCCTACCTGGGCGGATACGGGCGCGTGCAGCTCGAAGCAGTCGCCGACCCGAGCGGCGCCGGCATCCGCGCCGCCGTCAAGACCGGCATCACCGACCTCCCCCGGCTTCAGGGGGCGTTGACCGCCAAGGCCGGCTCCCCCGCGTACGGGATCGGGCTGTCCTTGATCCCCCTGCTCGCCCGTCGCCTGGCTCGAAAGGTGTCGCCGACATGAGGTTCGGCTATGGAACCAACGGATTCGGCAACCACCGGCTGCCCGAAGCATTGCGGGTCATCGCCGACCTCGGCTATGACGGCGTGGCTCTCACGCTTGACACCAACCATCTGGACCCGTTCGACGCGGATCTGGCCCAGCGGACGGCGGCCGTCGGCGCCGAACTGCAGCGGCTCGGGCTCGCCGTCGTCATCGAAACCGGGGCCCGATATCTGCTCGACCCGTGGCGCAAGCACTCCCCCACGCTGATGGACGACGATCCGGCGAAACGGCTCGACTACCTGAGAAAGGCCGTACGGGTGGGGGCCGATCTGGGGGCCGAGGCTGTCTCCTTCTGGGCGGGCATCGGCACCCGGTGGGACCGACTCGTCGACGGAACCGGACAGATCGTCGACGAAGCCGGGAAACACAACGTCACACTGGGCTTCGAGCCGGAACCGGGAATGCTCGTCAACGACATCGCGGACTGGCGGCGACTGTACAAAGACCTGGGCCGGCCGGCCAACTTCGGCATCACGCTCGACATCGGGCACTGCCGGTGCCTGGAACCGCTGCCGGTGGCCGACTGCGTGACCGCCGTGGCCGAGCATCTCGTCAACGTGCAGATCGACGACATGCGGCGGGGCACGCACGAGCACCTCGAGTTCGGCGACGGCGAGATCGACTTCCCGCCGGTGCTGGCCGCGCTGGACAGGGAGTACAGCGGGCTGGTCTCGGTCGAACTGCCCCGGCATTCCCATGCGGCGCCGACGATCGCGGCCCGGTCGCTGGACTTCCTGCGCACGGCGCTCAAAGGAGATCGCTGATGACCACACTCGACGACCTGCGGACGACGCTGGCCGGGAACGAGCGGCTGACCGAGGACCTGGACCGCGTACGGGAAAAGCCTGAAGCAGTAGGCGGTCTGTTCCCCGCGGCGGGTCGGCGCTACGGGCGCGAGCCACTGACCGACGGCTGGACGACCGACGAGGCGGCGCGGGCGCTGTTGCTGGCCGGCTCCCCCACCGAAGAGGTGCTGAACGCCTACCGCTACGGGGACACGGCGGAGAAGCTGGCCGTGCTGAAAGCGTTGCCGCTGCTGCCGATCGGCGACGACGGCGTGCCGCTGCTCGAGGACGCGCTGCGCACCAACGACACGCGGCTCGTGGCGGCGGCCCTGGGCCCGTACGCGGACCGCCTGGAACCGGACGCCTGGCGCCAGGCCGTGCTCAAGTGCGTGTTCATGGGCGTGCCGCTCGCGGGTGTGCACCGCCTGCACGAGCGCGCCGACGCGCCCCTGAAGGACATGCTGCGCGCCTTCGCCGCGGAACGCGAAGCCGCCGGCCGTGAGGTGCCCCTCGACGCCCGCAATCTGCTCGACGAGACACAGGAGGCCTGATGCGCATCTTCGATCCGCACATCCACATGACCTCGCGCACCACCGACGACTATCAGCGGATGGCCGATTCCGGCGTACGGGCGGTGGTCGAACCCGCGTTCTGGCTCGGTCAGCCGCGCACCGGGCCGGGGTCGTTCACCGACTACTTCGACTCGATCATCGGGTGGGAACCGTTCCGGGCGAGCCAGTTCGGCATCCGGCATCACGCCACGATCGCGCTGAACCCCAAGGAGGCCAACGATCCGCGCTGCCGGCCGGTGCTCGACCTGCTGCCGCGTTATCTGGCCAAGGACGGCGTGGTGGCGGTGGGCGAGATCGGGTACGACTCGATGACGCCGGCCGAGGACGAGGCGTTCGCGGCCCAGCTGGCCCTGGCCCTCGACCACGAGCTTCCCGCCCTGGTGCACACGCCGCACCGGGACAAGGCGCGTGGCCTGCAGCGCAGTCTCGACGTGGTCAAGGAGTCCGGCATCGATCCGGGCCGGGTCGCGCTCGACCACCTCAACGAGGTCACCGTCGCGGCGGCCAAGGACGCGGGCGTGTGGCTGGGCTTCTCCATCTATCCGGACACGAAGATGTCGCCGGACCGGATGGTGGCGATCCTGCGCGAGTACGGGCCGGAGCGCGTGCTGGTCAACTCGGCCGCCGACTGGGGCAAGTCGGATCCGCTGCTCACCGTGCGGACCGCCGAGGCCATGGCCAAGGACGGCTTCAGCGAGGACGACGTGGACCGGGTGCTGTGGCGCAACCCGGTCGAGTTCTATGCGCAGTCCGGGCGGCTCGACCTGTCCGATGTCACGGACACCGGGGCCACGTTCGCCGGCAACTCGATCCTGCGCGGAGGCAGCTGATGCATCTGAGCTACTGCACCAACGTGCACGCGGCCGAGGACCTCGACGGCATCATCGAGCAGCTGGACACGTACGCCCTGCCGATCCGCCGGCGTCTCGACACCGATGTGCTCGGGCTCGGGCTGTGGCTGGCCGCTCCGGCCGCCGCCGGGCTGGCGGAATCCGAGGAGGACAGACGCCGGTTGCGGCGGGAGCTGGATGCGCGCGGTCTGGAGGTGGTCACCCTCAACGGCTTCCCGTACGAGGCGTTCCAGGCCCCGGTCGTGAAACTCGGCGTCTACTACCCGGACTGGACCTCGCGGGAACGCCTCGACTACACGCTGCGGCTGGCCCGGATCCTGACCGACCTGATGCCGGACGGCGCCACGTACGGCTCGGTGTCGTCGCTGCCGATCGCCTGGCGCACCCCGTGGGACGGCTCGCGGGCGACGGCCGCCTACGGGCATCTCGACGAACTGGCCCGGGGACTGGCGCGGATCGAGGCGGAGACCGGCCGTACGGTGAAGGTCGGTTTCGAACCCGAACCGGGCTGCCTGATCGAGAACACCACTCAGGCGGCCGCGCTGCTGTCCGGAGTGGACACCAATCGGCTCGGCGTCTGCCTCGACCTCGCCCACCTCGCGTGCGCGTGGGAGGAACCGGTGGCCGCCCTCGACCGTTTGAAGCAGGCCGGCGTCCCGGTCGTCAAGGTGCAGGTGTCGGCGGCGCTGGAAGCGGACGATCCCGTTGCGGCGGCTGACGTTCTGCACGCGTACGTGGAACCCAGGTTTTTGCATCAGACCCGATCGGCGGGCGGCGAGGCGACGGATGACCTCGACGCGGCACTCGCCCAGAAGCTGCCCGGGCCGTGGCGCATCCACTATCACGTGCCGCTGCACGCCGAACCGGCCGCGCCGCTGGCCTCGACCGTGCCCGTGCTGCGTGAGGCCCTGCGGGCGTTGCGCGCGAACTCCGATTGCGAGCACTACGACGTGGAGACGTACACGTGGGGGGTCCTCCCCGAAGAGCAGCGGCCCAAGGACGCGGCCGGGCTGGCCGACGGGATCGCGGCCGAGCTGGCCTTCGCCCGCGACGAGCTGTCGGCGGCGGTGACCCGATGAGCCGGCTGCTCGTGCTCGACGTGGTCGGGCTGACCCCGCGACTGCTGGCCCACATGCCGAAGCTGCGGGCCGTGGCGGACAAGGGCTTTCAGGCCCCGCTGGGTACGGTGTTGCCGGCCGTGACCTGTTCCGCGCAGTCCACGTTTCTCACCGGCGTCATGCCGAGCGAGCACGGGATCGTCGGGAACGGCTGGTACTTCCGGGAACTGGGCGAGGTGTTCCTCTGGCGGCAGCACAACGCGCTCGTCGGCGGCGAGAAGATCTGGGACGCGGCCCGCAAGCAGCAGCCCGGCTTCACGGTCGCCAACGTCTGCTGGTGGTACGCGATGGGCGCCCAGGTCGACTGGACCATCACGCCGCGGCCCATCTATCGGGCCGACGGCCGCAAGGAACCGGACTGCTACACCTATCCGCCCGAGCTGCACGACGAGCTGCCGACGTTCCCGCTCTTCACCTATTGGGGGCCGGGCGCCGGGATGCCGTCGTCCCAGTGGATCGTGAACGCGGCGAAACACCTGCTGGACACCCGCAACCCCGATCTGACGCTCGTCTACATCCCGCACCTCGACTACGACCTGCAGCGGTTCGGGCCGTCCTCGCCCCAGGCCGCGGCGGCCGCGGCGGCGCTCGACGAGGTGCTCGCGCCGCTGCTCTCCTTGCCGGACACGACCGTGGTAGCACTTTCCGAGTACGGCATCACCGACGTCAGCCGTCCGGTCGACATCAACCGGATGCTGCGGTCGGAAGGATTACTCGAGGTCTACACCCAGGACGGGATGGAGTACCTCGATCCGTGGGTGTCGCGAGCGTTCGCCGTGGCCGACCATCAGGTGGCGCATGTGTATGTGCGCGATCCTGGTGACGTCGCGGCTGTGGCGAAGCTCTGCTCGACTTTGCCTGGCGTCGATTCCGTTTTGTCGGATAAATCGGATGTCGGGCTGGATCACCCCCGGGCCGGCGAACTCGTGCTGGTGGCCGAACCGGACTCCTGGTTCACGTACTACTACTGGCTCGACGACGCGCGAGCACCCGACTTCGCGCGCAGCGTCGAGATCCACCGCAAACCCGGTTACGACCCGGCCGAGCTGTTCTTCGACCCGGCCGATCCGGGCGCGGCGCGACGGCGGGCGATCACCGCGGTGGCCCGCAAGAAGATCGGCCTCCGGTACGTGATGAACCCGGTCGGACTGGACGCGGGCGCGCAGGCGGTCCGCGGCTCACACGGCCGGCTCCCCACCAACGCCGAGGACGCGCCGGTGCTTCTGTGTTCCGATCCTTCCGCCGTACGGGAATCGGTGTCGGCGGTTGAAGTCAAAGCTCTGCTGCTCGGCCTGGCGGGGTTGTCATGACGCTGGAAGCCACACACGCCCCCGCGAGCGCGGAACTGCGGGAACGCTTCGACACGGCCCTCGCCGCCTTCATCGACCGGCAGGACCCGTCGTGGCCGGACGGCGCACCGCGCGGCGCGCTCGACTCGCTGCGCCGTTTCGTGCTCGCCGGCGGCAAACGGATCCGGCCCACCTTCTGCTACTGGGGCTGGCGCGGCGGCGGAGGCGACGACTGCGACGAGATCGTCAAGGCCGGCGCGGCCCTCGAACTGTTCCACGCGTTCGCGCTGATCCACGACGACATCATCGACGGCAGCGACCGGCGGCGCGGCCAGCCGTCCATGCACCGGTTCTTCGCCACCCTGCACGACCGGCACTCGTGGCGCGGCGACTCGCTGGCCTTCGGCCGGAACACCGCGCTGCTGTGCGGCGACCTCTGCGCGGCCTGGGCCGAACAGATGTTCCACGAGTGCGGCCTGTCCCCCAAGCAGATCCACCAGGGGTACGCGGCGTTCGCGCTGATGCGCACCGAGGTGATCGCCGGCCAGTACCTCGATCTGGTGTCCGGCGTGGGTGACGGCTCGGTGGCGAGCGCGCTGACCGTCATCCGGATGAAGGCGGCCCGCTACACGGTGACAAGGCCGCTGCAGATCGGCGCGTGGCTGGCCGGCGCGCCGCGCGCCCTGTACACGTCGTTCACCGACTTCGGCGACCCGCTGGGCGACGCGTTCCAGCTGCGCGACGACGTGCTGGGCGTCTTCGGCGACCCGACCGTGACCGGCAAGTCCACCCTGGACGACCTGCGCGAGGGCAAGCCGACGGTGATGATGGCGCTGGCCCGCGACGCGGCCACCCGGCCCCAGGCGGCCCGGCTGGCCGAGCTGTTCGGCAACCCCGGCCTCGACACGGACGGGGCCGAGGACCTGCGCACCATCATCATCGACACGGGAGCCTTGAAACAGATCGAACAGATGATTCGCGTACGGGCGGAGGCGGCCCTGACCGCCCTCGACGCGGCGCCGCTCCCGCCGTTCGTGCACGAGGCCCTGACCGACATGGCCACCGCCGCCGTGGACCGCGCGACGTAGAAGCCCTCCGCACGGCGCGGCCCCCACTCGAGACGAGTGGTGGGCCGCGCCCAGCTCTATTTACCTGGGGGCGACCCCCAGACCCCACGTTACGGTGGGCACGCCGATCGCGGACGGTGGCGGCTGAGTCGGGGTTGCGTCCTCCGGCCGGTCTGCGCGACACCGGCACATACGGGGTGGCGGCCCGGTGGCCCGGAAATGAAGGCGACAGGCGACAGCCGCTGTCAGCCGACCCGGCAGGTACTGGAGTACAACCCGGATGGCGTACGGCTACTTTGCGCTTATGAGGATCGAGCCGAAGCGAGCCAGTGAATGGACCATCCACGGCGAGCGCGTAGTAGACGACACCCGCAAGGCGGTGCTGAGCATTGCGGACGTGGAACTACCCGACGGCGTCCGCTTCGAGCAGTACGTTCTGCGTATCCCGGCCGCCGCGATGGTCATCGTGCTCGACGACGACGAACGTGTGCTGATGATGTGGCGGCACCGATTCATCGTGGACAGCTGGGTCTGGGAGCTTCCCGGCGGCTACCTCGATCCGGCCGAGGATTCCATGACCTGCGCCGCCCGTGAGGTCGAGGAAGAAACCGGCTGGCGGCCGCGCAGCATCGAGAAGCTGATCGGCTTTCAGCCGATGGTCGGCACCATCGACCAGGAAAACATCGTCTACCTCGCCCGCGGCGCCGACTTCACCGGCGCGGCCCCGGACATCAACGAAGCCGAACGCCTCGGCTGGATCCCGCTCGACGAGATCCAGCAGCACATCGACAACGGCTCCATCGTCGGTGCCGGCTCCGTCTCCGGCCTGCTCGCCCTGCTGTTGTGGAAGGCGACCGGCAAACTTTAGGTGCCGGCCAGAACCGGCCGGGCCAGTCAAGGGTGCAGTGGGCGGCGGCGCGGGTGGACGATGCGGTGGGTGATGCGCCAGCCGGCGTCCACGCGTTCGATGGTGTCCTCGTAAGTGACGCTGCCTACCGTGCCGTTGGTCATCACGCCCAAACCCTTGGACAGTGCGTGAACCCGGTCAGGCCCGGCTTCTTCGAGCACGATGTTGGTGACGTGGTGGGCGACCGGGTTGGCGTCGCCCAGGGCCAGCGCGGCCTCGCGGAAAGCGGTTGCGCCGACCAGGATGCCGCCGCCGAGCGCGGTGACGTCGTAGACCGCGTCGGGTGTGAACAAGGTGGCCGCGCCGTCGAAGTCGCCGCTGTCGATCAGATGGCCGTGCCGGTTGAGCAGGTCGGAGATGGCGGTGTGGTCTTCGGGTGTCATGGTGGGCCTTCCTAAACGGGGAAGTCCCCACTAACGTAAGTGGGGATGTCCCCGAATAGCAAGCGCGCCGACGCCGTCCGCAATGCCGCCGTTCTGCTGGAGGCCGCCCGTGAGCTGGCGGCCGAGGTGGGTGGCGACCTCACGCTCGATCAGGTCGCGCGCCGGGCGGGGGTGGGCAACGCGACGCTCTACCGGCACTTCCCGACCCGGGAGGACCTGCTCGCCGCCGTGTACGCCGACGAGGTGACGGCGCTGTGCGACTTCGGCACCGAGCAACTGGGCGCGGACGATCCGGTCGCGGCGCTTTTCGCCTGGCTCGACGCGTTCGTGGCGCACGTGGCCACCAAACGACCCCTCGCGCTGGCCGCCACCGAGGGGCCGGACGGGCGGCGCGGGCAACGGTTCGCCGACTGGCACGCGGCGATCAATGCCACCGCGACCGAACTGGTGGAGCGGGCACGGCTGCGCGCCGGCGTCTCGACGTCCGATGTGCTCACGCTGGCCTGCGGTGCCGCGCTGGCGTCCGACCCCGAGCAGGCCCGGCGCCTCGTCGGCTTCCTACGCACCGGCCTGGCCGATTAGGGTCAGCGACAACTCCCACAGCCGCGCGGCCCTCTCCGGGTCCAGGGCATAGCCGGCCACACCCCGGCGCACGCCCGGCTGGTGGGGTCCGGCTTCCTGGCAGTCCTCGAAGTACCGCCCAGTGACGCCTTCGACCACGGGGGACGCCGCCAGCAGCACCGAGGTCGCCGCACCCTGCGGGATGTCCTTGACGGTCACACCGGTCGCGCCGGCCGGATCGAACGAAGCGGGCGGCGCGGCGAGGTGACGGCCAAGGCCCGTACTGGCGATGCGGCCCGGGTTGAGGGCGTTGACGGCGATCCGATCGGGCGCCCAGCGCTTGGCCGCCTCGACCGCGAACAGCACGTTGGCCGTCTTGGACTGGCTGTACGCCTGCCACGGGTCGTACGGGCGCCGGAGGAAGTTGGGGTCGTCGAAGTCGATGTCGCCGTTGATGTGGCCGACCGAACTGACCGACACGACCCGCGCTCCACCGGCCGCCGCCAGGGCCGGATGCAGGCCGACCGCGAGCGCGAAGTGCCCCAGATGGTTGGTGGCGAACTGCAATTCCCACCCTTCCCGCGTACGCGTCGAAGGCGTCGCCATCACACCCGCGTTGTTGACCAGGATGTGCAACGGACCGGTCCACCGGCGCACGAAACGGGCCACCGACTCCTGGTCGGCCAGGTCGAGCGGCTCCACGCGGAAACCAGCGACGTCGGTGTTGCGTACGGCAATCGTCACCTCGGCCCCGGCCGCGGCCAGCACCCGGGCCGTCTCGAGGCCGATCCCCGACCCACCGCCGGTCACGATCGCGCGCCGGCCGGTCAGATCGACCCCTTCGAGGACCTCGGCCGCGGTTGTCGCAGGCCCGAACGAGCCGTTCATGAGCGTTCTCCTCGACTGCTAGAGTGACAAGCGGACCCTGGTCCGGATAGCTCGACAATAAACGGACCGAGGTCCGTTCAGCAAGGGGAGACCATGCGCGCCGACGCCCGCGTCAACCACGACCGGCTGCTCGAGGTCGCCGCCGAGGCGTTCGCGCGGGAGGGCACGGGCGCGTCGCTCAAGGCCATCGCCCGTACGGCCGGGGTCGGCATCGGCACGCTCTACCGCCGCTTCCCGAGCCGCGAGGTGCTGGTCGAGGCGGTCTACCGGCACGAGCTCGAGCAGATCTGCGAGGTCGCCGGCCAGACCTCGCTGCGCGACTGGATGGAGGCGTTCGTCGACTTCATGGCGGCCAAGCACGGCCTCGGCGAGACGCTGCGCGCGATCCTGACCTCGGAGGACGACAAGCAGCAGACCCGCGACCGCCTGACCGGGGCGATCGCCACGCTGATGGCGGACGACGGCACGGTCCGGCCCGGCGTCGACCCGCGCGACCTGCTGATGGCGCTGGGCGGCATCACGATGATCGCGGCCGAGGAGCGTCAGCGCGAGCTGGCCACCCGCCTGATCGACCTGCTGCTGCGGGGCGTCAGCTCAGATCGAGCGTGAACTCGGCCCGCTGCACCCGGCCGTCCACCTGGAACTCGAGGAACGCCCGGTAGCGGGCCGCCGCCGGGATCGAAACGTTGAACCGGATCGCGCCGTCGACCAGCTCGGCGTCCGGGTGGACGTGCACGTAGCCGAGATCACCCTCCCGCAGGACCACCAGATGCCCGTACGCCCCCAGGTAGCGCTCGAGCGTCACCGGACCCTGGCTGCGGGCCACCCGGAACAGCATCGGAACCGTGCTGCCGGGCTTCGGCGCGCCCTCGACGGACACCAGGAAGTCACCTGCCTGCGCGATCGTCTGCGGGGCGGGCAGCTCGGCGAGCTTGGCGTCGCCCGGCACGAGATGGTCGGCGCCGAGCACCAGCGGGGTCGTGGCGCCGTCGGCGGTGGACAGGCTGAAGTCGGCGAACACGCGGTAGGCGCCCGGCTGCGGCAGCTTGAGCGGCACCGACCACAGGCCGTCGGGGGCCATCGTGGGGTGCAGATGCTGGAAGCCGTCCAGGCCACGACCGGCCACGACCAGATGCAAAGGCTTTTCGTGTACGACGGCATAACGGGTCGCGGGCTGCCCGTCGGTGCCGACGATCCGGAACGTGTAGTCGATCGTGCTGCCCCTGGCCTGCGACCGGTGTTCCGGCTGCAGGGTCCAGCCCTGGTCGCTGACCGAGGTGCCGAGCGCGTCCACACTGGCCGTGCCGCCGTTGCCGCCGTGCTGATGCCCGCCCGCCCCCGAGTAGGCCGCGGGTGCCGCCGGCGTTGTGGACGGCGGCGCGTCGGCCACTGTGGCCCGCCCGAGCGCGTACCCGCCGATCAGCGCGACCACGACACCGCCGACCGCGATCGGAACGACCGGCACCCGCCCGAAGGACGGCCGCCGGAACCCTCTCCGCCGCCAGATCAGGAACCCGCCGACCAGAGCCGCCCCGCCGACGCCCCAGCCCACCCAGGCGAGCCAGGTGCTGCCGCCGCCGTCACCGGCGGGCACCGGAGCCGCACTCGGCTGCTCACCAGGTGGCGCCCAGCCCGCCGGGGCCTGGGTGGCGGGCCCGGTGTACTTGAACGTCACTGTCCCGTGCACCGGATCCCCGTCCGAGGCCGTCGACTGATAGTCGACCTTGTACTCCCCCGGCCCCGGCAGATACGCCACCCGCACCCGGGCCGGGAACCCGGTCCTGTACTGCCGCGGCTCGAACTTCCCGTTCTCCATGAAGTACTCGGTCACCGGCTTGTCGAGCGGCCGCGGCGACGCGTGCTCCCACCCGTTGTCCACCCGTCCGCCGCCGGGCGCCGTGATCGAGAAGGTCGCACTGTCCTGCACCTTCTCGGTGAAGTACAGCTCCACGCTCGCCACCGGCGCGTCGACCGTCGCCCCGTTCACCGGGGTGGACATCGCGAGCGTCCCGTGGGCCGAGGCCGGCGACGACGGCAGGCCGAAGAACACGGCGGCGGAGAGTGCGGCGAGGGCGATCAGACCGCGTACGAGGGAACGCATGTCACCATCCTCGGAGAACGTCAACTTTAGTCAAGGCATCGAGATCTTTTTATTCGTACGACGAAAGTATCCCGCCGCACGGACATCGACTTCTGTTAATGGTCAGGCCACCCGGCCGGTCTACCTTCCGGATTCATGGCTGAGTTGGATCGCCGCACCTTCCTGCAGATGCTCGGCATTCCGGCGATCGCTTCGGCGACGCCCGCGAGCCTCGACAAGGCCCTCGCCATCCCGGCGAACGATCGCACCGGGAGCATCGAGGACGTCGAACACGTGATCATCCTGATGCAGGAGAACCGTTCGTTCGACCACTACTTCGGCAGCCTGCGCGGCGTGCGTGGTTTCGCCGACCCTCATCCCGTACGCCTGCCCTCCGGTAAATCGGTCTGGCACCAGCCGAACGGCACCGGGGAACTGCTGCCGTTCCGCCCCGAGGTGCCGGACGTGGGCGACATGTTCCTGCCCGACCCGCCGCACGGCTGGAACGACACGCACGCCGCGTACAACGGCGGCCGCTACGACCAATGGGTTCCCAACAAGGGTGTCCAGACGATGACCCACCACACCCGGGCCGACCTGCCCTACCACTACGCGCTGGCCGACGCCTTCACGGTGTGCGACAACTACCACTGCTCGCTGCTGGGCGCGACCGACCCCAACCGCTACCACATGTGGACCGGCTGGGTCGGCAACGACGGCCGGGGCGGCGGCCCGGTGGTCGACAACGCGGAGGCCGGCTACGACTGGTCGACCTATCCCGAGAAGCTCGAACGGGCGGGTGTCTCGTGGAAGGTCTACCAGGACATCGGTCTCGGCCTGACCGCGGCCGGCTCGTGGGGCTGGACCAGCGACCCGTTCATCGGCAACTACGGCGACAACGCGCTGCTCTACTTCCACCAGTACCAGAACGCGCAGCCCGGCCGGCCCCTCGCCGACAAGGCCAAGACCGGCACCGAGATCAACAAGCTCGGCCGCGACCCGGAGAAGCTGCTCACCGACTTCCGCGCCGACGTCGAGAACGACCGGCTGCCCCGGGTGAGCTGGATCGTCGCGCCGGAGGCGTACACCGAGCACCCGAACTGGGGCCCGCACTACGGCGAGTGGTACGTCTCCCGGGTCATCGACATCCTGGCCGACAACCCGAAGGTGTGGAGCAAGATGGCGCTCTTCGTCACCTACGACGAGGAGGGCGGCTTCTTCGACCACCTGGTGCCGCCGACCCCCGACCCGGCGCGCTCCACGATTTCGACGACCAACGAGATCTTCCCCGGCAGCGAGAGCCACCCTTCCGGTCCGTACGGGCTGGGGGTGCGCGTTCCGATGATCGTGGTCTCGCCGTGGACGCGGGGCGGTTTCGTCGACTCGCAGCTGTTCGACCACACCTCGCTGATCCGCTTCCTCGCGCGCCGGTTCGGACCTTCCGAACCGAACATCACGCCGTGGCGCCGGGCCGTGACGGGCGACCTGACCAGCGCGTTCGACTTCCGCAGCCCGAACCGGCGCCTGGTCGACCTGCCCGGCACGGCGGCGTTCAAGCCGACCGAGCTGACCCGGCAACCGGACGAGGTGCCGGTGCCGCCGGCCGATCCCGCCCTGCCCGGGCAGGAGCGGGGAGTCCGGCCGGCCCGCCCTCTCCCGTACGAGCTGCACGCCGACGGCAAGGCCTCGGCCACCGGTTTCACCGTCGAGTTCGGCAACACCGGCCGCGCCGCCGCGGTCTTCCAGGTGCACTCGGCCGACGCCGCGCACGAGCCACGGACGTACACCGTCGAACCCGGCAAGCGACTGACCGGCATGTGGCCCACCACCGGCGCGTACGACCTGGAGGTGCGCGGCCCCAACGGTTTCTACCGCCACTTCAGCGGCCGGGCGGCCCGGCCCACGGTGGAGGTACGCGGCGCGGGCACCGGCCTCGACATCGTCAACCACGGCGCGGCGCGGGCCCTGGTCAAGGTGGCCAACCGCTACACCGGCAAGGCGACCACGGTGTCAGTCCGCCCCGGCGCGACCCACCAGCACCGCACCCCGACCGTCCACGGCTGGTACGACCTGACCGTCACGGCCGGCGACCTCGAGCGCCGCTACGCCGGCCACCTCGAGAACGGCCGGGAGAGCATCAGCGACCCCGCGATGGCTTTCCCCGGCCGGGTAAACCTGGCCCTCTGACCCCCAGGATTGACCGGGCCTGGGGAAACATCATCCCCGGGCCCAGCCTGGAGGCATGGACCTGAAGAACCGACGTGCCCTGGTGACCGGCGCCTCCTCCGGGATCGGCGCCGCCACCGTCCACGCCCTGCGCGAGGCCGGCGCCCGGGTGGCCGCCGCCGCCCGGCGCACCGACCAGCTGCAGGGCGACCTCAACCTCCCCTGGACGTCACCGACGAGACCTCGATCCGCGCCGCGGTGGCCGCCGCGACCGACGAGTTCGGCGGCCTCGACCTGATCGTCAACGCGGCCGGCATCATGCCGCTGGCCCCCGTGCTGGACGCCGACGTGGCCACGTGGCGCCGAGCCGTGGACACCAACCTGCTGGGCCTGATGCTGGTCACCCACGCGGCCCTCCCCCACCTGATCGAGGCCGCACCCGCCGACATCGTCAACATCTCGTCGATCGGCGGGCGCGAGACCTTCCCCGGGGCCGCCGCCTACCACGCGACAAAGTTCGGCGTGCTCGGCTTCTCCGAGTCGCTGCGCAAGGAGCTGACCACCACCGGCGTACGGGTAAGCGTCGTCGAGCCCGGCTACACAGAAACAGAACTGTTCACCAGCATCGGCGACCGCGAACGGCAGCAGGCCCTGGAAGACGTCATGGCCACCCAGCAGAACCTGACCGGAGCCGACGTGGCCGCCGCGATCCTGCACATCGTGAGCCGCCCACCCCACGTCGTGGTCAACGCCGTGCAGGTCCGCCCCACAGTCCAGGCCTGACCCGGTTGGGTCTGCGGGTCGCGGCCTAGCGTCGGCCCTCCGACTCGCCGCCATCACCGGGCTTCGTGCGCAACAGCAAGGCGAGCAGGTCCCGGGCGGTACGCCGTCGCTCCGGACTACGACTGAACAACGCAGCCGAAGCCGCACCGGTGATCGTAGTGGCGTAGACGAGACTCGCGGCACCGGTCAGCAGACCCTCGTCCCCGAGCAGGATGTCCTTGAGCAGGTCGATGAGAAGTGGCATCGCGGTCCTTCCGGTGAGCTGTGGCGATGCCGTCATTTCGCCCGTCCGGATAGTTTCCGGCGATATCGCTGCCGTCTATGGTGCACTCATGCTGCGAGAACGTGCTCAAGGCCGGATCCGGCTCCGGAAGGCTCGGCGGCTCGGCCGGATCGTTCGGTGACCGCACCCGGCGCCTCGTCCGCCCAGCGATTCGCCGAGGAACTCCAGCGGCTCTATCTCGATGCCGGTTCTCCTGAATATCGGAGACTGATCCAGCAGGCTGCGAGCCGGCAGCCGCCGGTCGTCCTGTCCGACAGCAGCCTGAGCGACTGGCTCAACGGCAAGTCAGTGCCGTCCAACCAGGCGGCTGTACGGTTCCTGGTGACCTATCTGCAGGGGCTCGTCTCCCGGCGTACCGGTCAGCGCGCACCATCCTCGGTCGACAGTTGGCTGCACCTGCATCGACAGGCAAAACAAGATCGCCGGGCCAAGCGGGGCGGACGCCCGTCCAAGCGCCCAGCCCCGCCCGCCGCGCCGCCGATCCCACCGGAATTGGCCGGGCTGCTGCGGCTGATGAACCTCTATGCAGAGGAACACCCATATGGTCGGCCGGGCCAGTCTCTCCATGCACTCTCTACCGTCTATGTCAGCCAGAGCGTGGCCAGCCCGGTCGAGGCCCGCCGCCAGATCCTGGACCCGGAGCTCGACGAAGTAGCCATGGTCGAGGAAGACCGTCGCGTCACCCGGCTGGCCCAGCCCTTCGACGAGGTCTTCGGCGAGTACGACCACTTCGTGATCGACGGTGCGGCTGGCCTCGGCAAGTCGACCCTGGGCCGCATCCTCGTCGGTGATCTCGTCGGTGCCCTGCTCGACGGCAAGGAGAGCCGGTTTCCCGACGCCGGGCTGGTACCGGTCATTCTCCCGGCTCGCATTCTCGCCAAGCACGTCAGCCAACCTTGGGGCGAGGCGCTACGGGACGCGGTGAACGCCGAGTACGGCTTGTTGGGTGATGGTGTCGTCGCCGCCGACACCTTCTTACGGCCGATCGCCGGGCGGGACTGGCTGGTGGTCATCGACGCGCTCGACGAGATCCCCGACCAGGATGACCGCGATCGACTCCTCAAAGCCCTGTCTACACGGATGATGACGCCGGGATCGGCCCGTTTCCTGGTCACCAGCCGTCCTCTGGTGCCGGGCGAGATCGCCCAGCTGCAAGGTCCACGCGTGGGGTTCTTCGAACTACAACCGTTTGACGCGGCAGCACTGGAGGCGTTCGCTCAGCGGCATTTCAATTCTGCCGCTACGGACCGGGGCGCGGCCGAAGCAGCTGCTTTCCTCAGCCAGATCCGCCTGGCCGGCCTCGACCAGGTGATCACTGTGCCGCTGCTCGCGACGGTCGCCGCGCAAGTCTTCACCGCCCGCCGCCGGGACCAGCCGCTCCCTTCCAACCGATACGAGCTGTACGAGGCCTATATTGCGCACTTCGCAACACGCAACGCCTCCGCGGCCGAGGTGTTCGGCGTCGGCGCTGATCCCGAGCTGTGCGCTTGGCTCGATACACAGCGGACCGTGCTGTTGGAGACACTGGCGGTCGAGTACACCCGCAGCGAAACGCCGTTGGCTGACGTGGCTGTCGACTATGTGCGCAAGCGCGCACCGATGCCGCCGGCAATCCTGCCGGGTTGGGAGACCTCACTCGGCGACTGGTTGTCTCGTTCGGGGGTGCTGGGCCGCCACGGGGTGCGGCTGAGATTCCGGCATCAGACATTCGCCGAGCATCTGGCGGCCACTGCCCGGGCCCGCGAGCTGCCTGCGCCCTTCGGCCCGGCTGACCCCGCGTGGCGCGAGCTGATCAGTCAGTTCCTGCTCGAAGACGTGGCGGCTGAGCAGACCTTGGCCCACTTCCTCCACATGGCCGGTCCCGGGAGCGGGCTGATCGGACATCTTCAGTCGCGCAGCCAGCGTGAGCGCGAGAGGGCCGGCGACTTGATCAGGCTTGGGGTGCCCTGCCGGGACACCGAGCTGAGCGCCTTCCTCGATATGACAGAGGGGCAGATCTATGCCGACACCGACCTGGATCTGCGATCGGCTTCGGGCCTCGCTGCCCATGAGGCGGTCCAAGAGCGGATGTACACCTGGCTAGGCCGTGAGCAGACGCCGGCCCGTGTCAGGATCGCCATCGTCGACATCCTGCGTGAGCGCAGTCCGAGGGCGCGCCATCAGGGTGCCATCCTGCTCGAGAGCGTGGTCAACGACGAAGGACGGCCGGGGGAGGTCCGTCGCGAGGCTGCCGAGGTGCTGGCCAGACTTGGTGAGCCCCACACCACGACAGCGGTTGCTGCGCTCTACACGATCGCGTCCGACCGCAGCGCCACGGGAGAGAACCGGAACGGTGCCGCTGCGGCGTTGGCATCCATCGGCGGTAGGCACCGCACGACGGCGGCTGACCTTTTGCACCAAGTCGCCGAGGACCCTGGAATCGTCGGCTGGTATCGCCGCCAGGCCGCGGAAAACCTGGCCCGCCTCGGACCGGACGCGCGGACCCGCGCCGCTGAGCTGTTGCACCGTCTAGCAGTGGACACCGCTGTGGACCCCTCGTCCCGCCGATCGGCCGCCGAGAGCCTAGCGGCGTTGGGCGGCGACCACCGCCGCCGTGCCATCGCCGCCCTTCAACAGAGCCCGAGCGTCGGATGGGCTGTTGATGACTCTCGGCTCTGGTCAGCGGCCGCGGCCCTGCTCAAGTCCGGCGGGCGGGAGACTGCCGTGGACTTGTTGCGCCAGGTCTGCGAGGACACCTCGGTGCACGAACTCATCCGGCTCAACGCTGCCAAGGAACTGGCCGGCCTCGGGGGACGTCCGCGCGCCGATGCAGCCCGATATATGAGGGATATCGCGGTATCCATTCTCCTGGAGTCAACGCGGTACTCCGCGGCAGCGGCACTCGTTGACCTCGGTCCTACCTTTCAGGGGCTGAGTACGGAGGCGCTGACCAGCGTTGCCGAAGACTCAGCCCTCGACGCTGATGCGCGTGGTCCAGCAGCACGCCTGCTCGCACGTTACGGTGGCACCGCCCGCGAAGTCGCAGTGCGGACAATGATGACGCTCGCCACTACCACCGGGCCGGAGTTGAGTGGTCGCGCTGACGCGGCACTGGAACTGGCGAATCTCGATGAGTCACATCGAGAAGGCGTTACTCGACTGTTCCGTGAGTGGCTGACCGATCCCCGAATCACCCCGACCAACCGGATCCTGGCATCGGTCATTCTGATATCACTGGAGCCGGATTCCACGGCGACGGGAAGCGAAACCCTGTTCCAGCTGGCGAACAGTGCAGATGGCCATCATGAAGCCCGGATGCTTGCCGCGAATACCCTGGTCGAGCTGCCTGGTAACAATGTCGACCGGGCTATGGAGCTGTTGATAACTGCCGCGAACGATCTGTCCTCTGAGGAAGCACAACGCCAGACAGCTGCGGTGAGACTTGCAGAGGTGGGCGATACCCGGCGCGGACAAGCCGCCGAGTTTCTTCGCCACCTCGGGCTAACCACGAACGACTCATATCAGTACGCCACGGCACTCCACGAACTTGCTGAACTGGGTGATGCTTACTCGGCCGAGGCGAGCTTGCTCTTGGCCCGCCGCTCAGCCGATCCGTGGATCCGGGATTTCGGGACGGCGTTTGTCGTCTATCGTCTGCGCGACCTCTCCCCCGCTTCGACGGAGGCTGCTGCCAGCCTGGTTGCCCAAATCGTTGATGATCCGCTGCGCGACGAGCCGAGCCTGTTCCCCGACGACGTTGCTATGTTCGACCGCTGTCGTCCCGGGGTCGCTGCGAAGATCTACGCCCATAAAATGCGATACGGCAACTTTGATGTTTTCGAGAGTTGTGAGGCGGCCGAGGAACTTGTCCGGACCGACAAGAGGTACCGCGATCTCGTAGTCAAAGAGTTGCGTGCGACCGCGGTCGACATGCCTGATGCCAGCGTCGATCGGGTTCTACCACTTGCCCTCGCGGAGTCGTTGGAAGCGGACGACCGACGAGCGTACTCGGCTGTGCTTGCGAACGTCGTTGGGAATCCCGACGTTGTGCCGCGACTCGCCGTAATGGCTGCGCGGTTTCTAGAGAAGGAGGACTCGGCTCTACGGGGCCAAGTGGTCGGTGCCTTCCGTCGGTTGAGCGGGGACGTCCGTCTCTATTTCGGTTGGCGGCTCTGGGCGATGGAGCGACTGATATCGCATGGTTCTGCGACCATTGCTGACTCTGCCCACGACTTACTGAGCAATCCGACATTGCCTTTCTCAGAACGCTTGCGGATGTCCCGGTTACTCGCGGGTGCGGGTGTTACGGCGCCGTCCGATCGCTCGATCCTGGAGGAGACCGAACGTGCTCCCGTCGTCGATGACGACAATCGGATCGCTGGTGCGAAGGCGATGCTCGGACTCGGCGCCGAACATACGGACCGGGCGGCCGCGATGCTCCTCGGCGTCATGTCCGACCCTGTGGCGCCAGCGCATGAACGGCTCAGAGCGGCACAGACTCTAGCCGGCGTCGACGGATTGCGGGCATCCTTGGGCGGTGCGCTGGCCGAGCGGCTGCTGACCGAAGAACACGCAGGAATCGTCGATCGAGCCGTAGGCGCCGCATTTCTGGCATGGATGCGGCCGGAAACCCGATCGTTGGCCGGCGAGTTGCTCGTCGGCCTGGTGAACGGTACGCGTTTGGCGAATCGCCTCCCGATAGCCGCCATGCTGGCCAACAATCGGGGGCGTGTCCCCGTGGCTGAACGAGTTCGCGCCGAGATCGCCGCCGATCCGTCCGAGAGCGACCCGATCCGAATGGAAGCGCTCGAGGAACTGGCCGGTTCGATCGGTGGGCGGGAGCAATCTGGTGTTCTTGCCGCCGATATAGCTGCGGACCCGACAGTTGCGGCGGAGATTCGGGTGCGCGCGGCGATCCTGTTTGCCCGAGTCCGGCCGGAGGAGCGCGCGCGTGCCATAGCGGAGTTGAATCGGATAGCTGATTCGGTGACCGCGGATGTCGAACGCGTGAAGGCAGCCCATCTCGTGGCCAAGGCCGATCGCGGGCAACGCGATCGGCTCGCCGATCTTCTATTGGCGCTGGCTGAGGATCCGATGCAGAACGGGGCGGTCCGTCGTGAGGCGGCGACGGTGCTGAGCCGGTTCGGGGATGAGGCCTCGGACCGCGCCGCCGACGCCCTAGCAGCTCTCGCTGACGACCCGAGCGAGCTGTCTTCTGAACGCGTGGAAGCCGTCCGGGGGCTGCTCGGAATGTTGCGGCAGCGGCGGCGAGGACTGGAGCTATTGCGAGGCCTTGCTGCCAATCGGGACCAGAACGACGAGGAGCGCGTCTCTGCCTTGTGGGAACTCGTCCAGATCGACACACGGGAACGGGTGGAAGCTGCGACGGTCATGTTCGCGGTAGCGACAGATCCCGATGTGGCTGACGGATCGCGCTATCTGGCCGTTGTCGCGCTTTTCGAGGTCGTTGGCGTCGAAGACGACCGGCCGGCCACGGCGGCTCGCGGACTCGTCGCCGATCTCACCGTCGGTGGCCATTGGCGTCGGCAGGCGGCCGCCCTCCTCTATCGACATGGCGGCGTGAGCCGCACGGAATCCTGTGATCTGCTGCGATGGCTCGCCACCGACCGAGCGGTCTCCGCGAGCGATCGTGTGGAAGCGATTCGGGATCTGATGCGGTTCAGTCCCGCATCCAGCACCCTCGAATCCTTGCTGGGAGACCTGATCCAAGAACCGGGCGTTGCCGCCTCCGATCGGTGCCGTGCCGCGGTGACCCTCGCCGGTTTCGGGGAACCTGCACGTGTCGACGCGATTCGCCTGTTGGCCGGCCAGGCCGAGCGTGCTGACGCCTTCCACCGGTTCGCGATGCTCGATCAACTCTGCGACCTCGGTCCCTCAGCTCGCGGCCTCGCCGGCCGTCAGTTGCGCGAACTGGCCGCTTCCCCAGGCGGCCATCTGGTTCAGGCCATCGCTTCGGCACGGTTGGTCAGTGTTGACGGCGAGCATGACGGCCGAGCCGTGCGCCGCCTCACGGCAGTGGCCACCGATACCGAAAACGACGCCAACAGCCGGCTTTGGGCTGTGGCCTGGCTGGTGCGTCTGGGTCCGGTGCATGTCGAGCTGGCTACTGACCTGCTGATAACAATGACCGACGGGCCCGGCCTACGGGTCTGGGAGCGACTGGCTGCGGCGCAGCTGATGGCGAGACTTGGTTCGGAGTGCCGCCGCCGTGCGGCCTCCTCGCTCGCCGTCCTGATACGGGCCGATGCCGGCGATGCCTGGGAGCGGGCGGACTGCGCAGTGGCCCGCGAGTCTCTGGGCACCGACAATCGGGCCGAGACGCTCGAGATCTTGGCCCAGCTCGCTCTCGACCCAGCGGTGGGCGTCGATGAGGTTGGCTACATAGCCCGTCAGCTCATGATTTACGGTCCTGAGGCCCGCCCGACGGCGGTGGCCGCGCTGAAGCGGGTAGCCACTGACCGGAACGCTGACTCCGAGGGCCGGGCGGAAGCCGCCGCTACCCTGATTCAGCTGGGCGGCGATCATGCCACCACGGCTCTCGATGTCTTCGGCGAGCTGACCTCTGGCGCAAGGCAAACCGAATTCGAGCGAGCTCTGGCCCGCGCCGCTCTGGCCGAGGTACGCCCGGCCGAGCAAGGTACCGCCGTGCAGGCGTTGACGGCCGTGGCCCGTGACCCGTCGGCCTCGGTGGAACAACGGGGATGGGCGGCTTCCAAGCTGGCAGGTCTGTCGATCGGGGCTCGCCGAGCCGGTCTCGAGGTGCTTCGCGGTCTGGCGGCCGGACCAGTAACCGATGCACAGATGGCCTTGGTAAAAGCCGACCTCGCCCGCTGGGACGCTTCCATCCGGCCGGCCGCCGCGGCGGCCGTTGAGCGATTCGTATCGGAACCAGCCGACGGGGCGACGTTGGTGGGAATGGCTGGACACCTCGCGTGGCTCGCCGCCGATCCGAGCCACGGGGCGAGCCTGCTCCATCGATACGCGCGCGATCTCGACTTCACACCTGAGGTGCGGCGAAGAGCCCACCGAGACTGGGTCGCCCGGTCGCCGGAGTGGAACTGGGTAGGTCCGGCCCGTCTCCGCTGAAGGCGCCCGGTCCCGCCGGGCGGACGGCGGGACCGGGCGCATTTCAGAGATGCGGCTTGTAGGTGGCCGCCGTGAACTCGGCCGCCATCTCACCCCCGGTCATGTCCTGGGCCCACAACCCGAAGAACGCCCCGGTGAACCCCCACACCCGCGGCCCACCGGCGTCGGCCTCGGCCGCGTACTCGTCGGACAGAATCGTCGCGTCGAACGGGCCCCACTCGACATCCCCGTACGAGGCCCGCAGCACCGCCCCGTCGAGTTCCAGGCGCAGCCGTGCCGGCCCCGTGACCGGCACGACTGGCCCGTGCAACTGGAGGCGCCCGCGGTCACAAGACAGCACGTCCACGCCTTCGTGGCCGACTCGCAGGAAGTACCAGTTGCGGCTGTTGTAGTAGGCCACCACCCCGGCCATCTGCTGGTACGACTCCGGCGCGAACTCGACGGTCGCCTCGAAGGTGGCCCGCCGGTGCTGCACGCGCCGCGCGACCAGGCTGGCCCCGGACATCGAGGCCGGCGACCGTCCGCCCCGCACCCGCAGCACCCCGCCACCGCTGGACACCCACGACGGCGACGCCGGACGCCGCAGCGTGCTCCAGTGCGGCCCGAGCGGCCCGGTGAAGTCGTCCGTCTCCGGCTCGTCGGGCCACGGATGCGGCGTCAACGACGGCCCGGCCACGGTGTCGTGGGGTACGCCCCCGTCGACCCGTGGCCATCCGCCGGAAGACCACGTCACCCGTTGGATGGACGTCTCCCGGCCGAGGATGCACGGCCCGCGCGTACCCAGCGGCCGCCCGGCCAGGTGGGCCAGGAACCACTCCCCGTCCGGCGTCGACACGAGACTGCCGTGCCCGGCCTTCTGCAGTTCCAGCGCCGGCCGGTGCACCGAGGTGAGCAGGGGAGTGTCCGGATCCGTCTCGTACGGGCCCAATACCGACCGGGACCGCGCCACCGTCACCTGATGGAACCATTCCGTCCCGCCTTCGGCGGTCATCAGGTAGTACCAGTCATCCTTCTTGTATATGTGCGGGCCCTCGGTCATCCCGGCGGCCGTTCCGTCGTACAGGTCGATCGGCTCCCCGATCAGGCGGCACGCCTGCCGGTCGTACTCCTGCATGATGATGCCGTTGGCCCAGGGCCGTCCCGGCCGCCAGTCGGTGCGGTTGGAGAGCAGCCAGCTGCGCCCGTCGTCGTCGTGGAACAGCGACGGGTCGAAGCCGCGGGCGTGCAGCGGCACCGGCGCCGACCACGGGCCGGTGATCGCCGGGGCCGTGACCACGTAGTTCGGGGTGTCCCAGAACCCACCCGCGTACGCCTTCACGTCGGTGTAGACGAGGTGGAACAACCCGTCCGCGTACGTGAGACAGGGCGCCCACACGCCACCCGAGTCGGGGTTGCCCTCCATGTCGAGCCGCCGCCCGGTCAGCACCCCGCCCAGCGGCCGCCAGTGCACCAGGTCGCGCGAATGGTGCAGGCGTACTCCCGGAAACCACTCGAACGTCGACGTCGCCAGGTAGTAGTCGTCGTCCACGCGCAGGATCGACGGGTCGGGATGGAACCCCGGCAGGACCGGGTTACGGATGATCCCCGCGTTCATGATGAGACCTCACTTGCCGAATCCGGCGGCCAGTCCGCTCAGGAGGTGGCGGCGGCCGAACAGGTAGAGCGCGAGCACCGGCAGCGCGGACAGCACCACGGCTGCCATCAGACCGGGCACGTTGGTGCCGTACTGGCTCTGGAAGTTCCACAACCCGAGCGGCAGGACGCGCTGCGAGTCGCTCTGGGTGAGTACGAGCGGGAACAGGAACCCGTTCCAGGCGCCCAGCCCGACGAAGATGCCGACGCTGACCAGTCCCGGGCGGGACAGCGGCAGGACGAGCCGGGTGAACACGCGCCGGGTGGTGGCGCCGTCCATCGTCATCGCCTCGTAGAGCTCGCCCGGGATGTCGCGCAGCGTGCTGGTGAGCACGACGATGGCGATCGGCAGCGAGAACGCCGCGCTGGGCAGCACGATCGCGGCCAGGCTGTCGTACATCTGCAGCCGGGTGATGATCAGGTAGATCGGCACGATGACCGCCTGGGCCGGAATGGCCAGCCCGAGCAGAAAGACGCCGAAACTGAGCCGCAGCAGCCGATTCGGGTTTCTTACTATGGCGTACGCGGCGGGAAGCGCGACGGCCAGCACCAGCGCGACCGTGCCGGCGGTGACGAGCAGGCTGTTGGTGAGATAGGTGGCGAAACCCAGTCCCCACAACGAGGTGTAGTTCTCGAGGGTCGCACTGGTGGGCAGATCGAGAGGACCATTTTCCGTGTACGCGTCGGGGGTCCGGAATCCGGTGATGACCACGAAATAGATGGGCACGGCGACGATCGCCAGCCAGATCGCGGACAGGATCCCGGCCGGGATGTTCACGGTTCTTCTTCTCGCCGGCCGTGTCTTTCGCGCGTGGGCCGTGACAGTGAGGACGGCCATCAGGCTCCTTCCCGGTCGCTGGACATGCGGTGGTATCCGGTCGAACGAACTACCACAATGGACAGCGCCGCTCCGGCCGCGACGAGCAGGACGGCCAGCGCGCTGGCGTAGCCCATGTCGAATCCGACGAACCCCTTGGCGTACATGTGCAGGGGGAGCACGCGTGTCGCCGTACCGGGACCGCCGTTGGTCATCAGAAGAATCATCTCGAAATAGGTCAGCGAACCGACCAGCATCAGCACCGACGAGGCGATGATCGTGTTGCGCAGCTGCGGCAGCGTGATGTGGAAGAACTGCTTCAGCCCGGTCGCGCCGTCGATGGCCGACGCCTCGAAGAACGAGCGCGGGATCTGCCGGGTCGCCGACTGGTAGAGCAACGTGTGGAACGGCACGAACTGCCAGGCGATGACGAACGCGATGACGTAGAGCGCCCGCTCCGGCGAACCCAGGAAATTGCCGTCACCCCAGCTCGCGGCGAGCCCGAAATTGGGGTCCAGCAGCGCCACGAAAGTCACCGAGATCGCCGCCGTGGACAGCAGCAGCGGCAGGAAGAACAGCGTCGACAACACGGCCCGGTTGCGTTGCGGACCGGCCGCCCACACGCCGATCAGCAACGCGAGCGGGGTCTGCAGCAGCCACGAGACCACGGTCAGCGTGACCGTCTTGCCGATCCCGTTGAACAGGTCGGCGTCCGAGCCCATGGCGGCCCAGTTCGCGGTGCCGATCCATTGCGGATCGCCGAGCCCGTTCCACTGGGTGAAGCTGAGATAGACGACCCCGATCACCGGCAGAATGCCGAACGCGGCGAAGAACAGCACCGCGGGAGCGGCCCAGCCGAGGCCGGGCCGCTCCGTGCGTGCTTTCACTTGCTCGCGGCCATATCGGCGGCGAAGTCGGCGGGGCTCAGCTTGTTCAGGAACACCTTCTGCAGGTTGGTCAGCATCTTCTCGCTGACCTTCGGGCTCAGCGCCTGGTCCCACGACTGCGTGAAACTCGGTGCCTCGGCCACCAGGTTGTAGGTGAACGTGGTGAACTCGCTGTTCGGCTTGCCCTTCAGCGTGGCCTCGACACCCTTGACCGCGGGCACCTGACCGGCGTCGATCAGCCCGTTGATGTATTCGTCCGAGCTGAGCGACTTGGCCAGGAAGTCGGCCGCCACGTCCTTGTTCTTCGACGACGCGTTGATGGAGTAGTAGTTGCTCGGGTTGCCGACCACGGATTTCGGATCGCCCGCCCCACCCTCGTACGCGGGGAAAGGAACGAAACCGAGTTTGCCGCCCGAGATGAACTTGGGGTTGGCATCCTTCTGCACCGAGAAGTCCCACGTGCCCATCAGGTGCATCGCCGCCTTGCCGGTGGCGAACAGTTTCGACGCGCCCTGGTTGTCGTAGTTGACCGACGCGTAGTTGGTGCCGAACGCGCCCCGCTTCACCAGATTCTGAATCTCGGTCAGCGCCTTGATGACCGCCGGGTCCTCCCACGCACCGGGCTTGTTGTCGGCGATCGCCTGGAATTTGTCCGCGCCACCGATCCGGTCGAGCAGATATTCCAGCCACATCAGCTCGGTCCAGCCCTGCGAGCCGGCCAGCGCGATCGGCGTGACCCCCTGCGCTTTGAACACATCGATCAGGGACAGCAGTTCCCCGTACGTTTTCGGGGGCTTGACGCCGGCCTTCGCGAACACGTCGTTGTTGGTGAACAGCACGACCGGCAGCACGCCGATCATCGGTAGCCCGTACTGCTTGCCGTCGACCTTGCCCACGTCGAGCACGCTCGGCAGGAACTTGTCGCCCAGCCCCGGGTTCTTCGCCAGCATGTCGTCCAGCGGTTCGACCTGGTTCGCCTGAACGAACTGGGCCAGGTTCCCGCCGCCCCAGTTGAAGAACACGTCGGGCGCCTGCGGGGAACCCATCGACACCTGGAGCTTCTGCTTGTAGGCGTCGTTGACATAGGTGCTGAGCTCGACCTGCTTGCCGGTCGAGGCGTTGAACGACTTGATGCTGGCCGTGGCGATCGGGTTGACCGCCGCGTCCTCGAGGGCCCACACCTGGACCTTGCCGCCGGCCGCGGCCGACTCGGAGCCGGGGCCGCCGTTACCGCATGCTGCCGTCAGAAGAATGGCCGCCACGGCACCCGCGGCGAGAATTGCTCTATGCACTGCGAAACCTTTCGCTTGGTTTCGGGTCGCTGTAATGTGCCGATCACATGACATCGATGTGCGTGGAGCAATAGTTTTCGAAACCCGGGTGAAACATGACGAAGCCGACGTTGACCGCGATTGCCCGCGAGGCGAACGTGGCCGTCTCCACCGTGTCCAAGGTGCTCAACGGCCACACCGACGTCTCCGCGGCCACCCGCCGCACGATCGAGCAGCTGCTGGCCGAACGCGGCTACCAGCGCCCCCGGGCCGCCCGTCCCGCCGGCCGGCGCACCGACCTGGTCGACCTGGTCATCAACGAGCTCGACAGCGTCTGGGGCCTGTCCATCCTCACCGGGGTCGAAGAGGTGGTCGAGGAGGCCGGCCTGAGCCTGGTCGTCTCGTCGGTGCACAACCGGCAGTCGGCCACCCGCCGCTGGTTCGAGTCACTGCTGGCGCGCGGCTCGCTCGGCGCGATCCTGGTCCTCTCCGAGCTGACCGAACGCCAACGCGACGACCTGGCCAGACGCCGCATGCCGTTCGTCGTCGTCGACGGCGTCAGCCAGCCCCCACCCGAGGTCCCGTCCATCGGCGCCACCAACTTCGCGGGCGGCTACGCGGCCACCGAACACCTGCTGGCGCTGGGCCACCGCCGCATCGCCGCCATCGGCGGCCCCGAACAGCTGCAGTGCACCCGCGCCCGCATAGCCGGCTACCGCGCCGCCCTCGAGACGGCCGGCGTCCCCGCCGACCGCCAGTTGGTGCGCTTCGGCCCGTTCCAGCACGAGGGAGGCCTGGCCGCGGCGCAGTCGTTGCTGGCGTTGCCGTCCCCACCCACCGCCATCTTCGCCGGCAGCGACCAGCAGGCCACCGGCGTCTACGAGGCCGTACGCCGGGCCGGCATGACCATCCCCGGCAACATCAGCGTGGTCGGCTTCGACGGCCTACCTTTCGCCGAGTGGACAGCGCCCCCGCTGACCACGGTCCGCCAGCCCTTGCACGAGATGGGCGTGGCCGCCGCCCGAACCCTGCTGCGCCTGGTGAATGGCGAGCGCTTGGAGTCAACGCGCATCGAGTTGGCGACGGCCCTGGTCGTGCGGGAGAGCACAGCCGCACTCTGACATCGCCCTGGGCCACTCGGGCCGCCGATCGACCTTTACGCAGGGACGGCCGCCGGGATGACCGAGGGCCCGCATCTGTACAAGAAGGACGGCTGGTACTACCTGGTGACCGCCGAGGGTGGCATCGAGTGGTTCCACCAGGTGACGGTGGTGCGCTCTCGTTCGGTCGAGGGTCCGTACGAAACGGATCCGGCCACTCCCCTGCTCACCTCGGTGCACCGGCCTTCGCTCGCCGGCCTCGTTGTCGGGGGCGAGCCTGGTCGCGCGGCGGGTGCAGCACCGGAGGGCGACCCTGGAGGCGATCGTCGAGTTCCGGCCACCGGGCTTCCACCAGATGGCCAGCATCACGGCCTAATACAACACCCGCAACTGGTACTTCCTGCGCATCGGCTGGGACGAGCGGGACGGCACGTCCGCCGACGTGCTGTCGTGCGACCGCGGCCGCGTGCGGCAGCACGGACCCGTCGTGCCGGTCACGGGGCCGGCACGGCTGCGCCTGGAACTCGACGGCGCCGCGCTGCGGGCCTCATTCGGCGACGCCGAGTGGGGCCCCTTCGACGCCGCCGTCCTGTCCGACGAATACGCCGCCGAGGCCGACGCCGGCGGGCCGCGGACGTGGGGGTTCACGGGCGCCTTCTTCGGCCTGTGGGCCCAGGACATGACGGGCGGCGAGCTGCCGGCCGAGTTCTCGGCCGCCACCTACAAGCCGCACCAGTGAAGCCCGGGCACGCCGTCCTCTCCGTCCGGGGCGGCGTGCCCGGGTTGCTAACGGGCCAGGCGGTCCAGCAGCTCGCGTTCGCCCGCGGTGAGGTCGCCCGGGTCGTTGTCGACCAGAGCCCGCAACGTCAGGGCCGCGCTGGCCCGAGTCGTCGAGGGCCGTCGGCGGAAGACGTGTGCAGAACTCCGGCCAGCGCGGCCTCGCGGACACGTCCGGACAGCCCGAAGTCCGGCTCCGGCTGACTGATCAGGGTGAGCGTGATGCCGACGTTGGCGGCGAGCAGCTGTTCGGCGGCGGCGTCGGCCAGCACCTTGAGCAGGCCCTGGGCGGCGGCACCGATGAGCCGCTCACGCAACGCGGCATGCGCGGGAGCCGTTACGGCGCAGAGTTTTCCCGGCTCGACACGGCCGTAGAGCAGCCCGGAGAACGACGGATGCTCCAGCCCGAACCGCACGTGCCAGTCCCAGCCCTCGCGCAGGTCGTCCAGCGGGTCACCGGAACTCTCGACCGCCGTGTACTGGGTGAAGAACGAGCCGTTCCACCCCACCGGATCGTGCTCGGCAACGCCGGCTACGACGTCGTCGTCGCGATGCACGAAACGCCCTCGTGGAACTCCGCGCGAGCGAAAGGCTCTCCCGCAGCGCGGACTTCTAAGCCGTCTCCGTCCACAATGCTCGAGCCAGGTCCACCCGGACGTCGCTGCCGTCGTCCAGCAACGCGGTGGATTCTTCGATGAACTTGACGCGAGCCCGGCCGGCCGCGTCCTGGTAGGGCCGGCCGCCGGCGTCCACGACTCGCCACCAGGGGATATCGTGCCCGCCGTCGTGCAGGACACGTCCGACCGCCCGAGCTCCCGTACCCACCACTATCGCGACGTCCCCGTAGGTCATCACCCGTCCAGCGGGGATGGACCGGACCACGTCGTGAACACGTACGGTCAAATCTTTCATGCGCTTTGTTCCTTCAGTCTGCTGCTTTCCACAACGTCGTCGAGGATGAAGCCCGTCCGTGGCGAAGCCGTGCCGTTGGCTTGCACCGTGATGTAGTGCGGCCCGGGGTAGTAGGTACGGGTGGTGATGGGCCGAAAGGAGTGGGTCTTCGTCACCACCACGCTCTCGCCAGGGGCAAGGGGGCGCGATCCCAGTTTGAAGGTCTTGGGGCGTATCGATCCGTTTGCGCGCAGGAACCCGATGGCGTAGTCGATCGCGAGCGTCGCTTCCGTCTCTCCGAGGTTGGAGACCTTCGCGGTGAAGGTCAGAGCGCCGTTCCAGGGGACGACATCCGCGGACACGTGGGGAGGGTCCACCGTGAGGTTGTCGCCGGTGAAGCCGGCGAGAGCGAGTGCGGTGCGGTCACCGCGCTTGATCAGCGTCCGCAGCCCGTGACGCAGGACCCAGGGTGTGTTGGCGTCGCGATCGCTCGCCCAGTGCGACGCGATTCGACCCACGACGGAGGGATCGACCCGGCTCAGATCATTGAGATGGTTCGCGACCGAGCGTCGCACGTAGACGGCCGGGTCGCGGTAGCTGGCGTCGAGGATGTTCCGGGTCGCTTCCGGGTGGGTGAGCAGCCACGGCACCTGCTTGGCCCACGGGAGGTAGGCGCGCGAGCCTTCGGTGGCGAGCCGTCGTACGTGCAGGTCGTCGTGCCCGGTCCAGGTCTTCATGACCTGAAGACCTCGTTCCGGGCGGGCGATCAGGAGGTCACGTACGGCGAACTCGCCGGTGAGACCGACGGTAAGCCGGGCGAGCAGGGCCATCGCGGCGTCGAAGTCGGCCTCTGATCCGCTGTCGAGCGCTCGTGCGGCGACGAACTCGGAGGCGGGCCAGATCATCCACCCGGTGAATTGGGGCTGATCGATCAGGTCGACGACGACTCGTTCCGCTTCCGAGAACCTCGTCGGCAGATCGTGGAGCAGTGCATCGCGCACGACATCCACCCTCCGGCGCAGACGTAATCCGCCGACGGCTTTCCCTGCGTCGTGCAGGGCCGGAAGCTCGAGCTTCGGCGTGACCGCCGCGACGGCATCGCGGAGTCGCACGACCACGGCCGGGTCGATCAGTTCGTCCATGGTGCCCATGGCTGCTCCTACCTGAAATTCAGACCGTCGGAACGGTGCCGCCGTCGATGACGTACTCGGCGCCGACGATTGCCGAGGCTCGGTCGGAGACGAGGAACCCGACGAGGTCGGCGATCTCCTCCGTCGTCGCGAACCGGCCGAGCGGCACACCGCCGAGGGAGTCCATGATCCGTTGCTTGGCGTCATCGCGGCTCAGGTCGTTGCCTTCGGCTATCCGGTCGACGAATCGCTCGTACGCCTCGGTCTCGATACCTCCGGGGCTGATGGCGTTGACCCGGATTCCGCGCGGCCCGACTTCGTTGGCGAGGCCCTTGCTGTACGTGCGCAGCGCTGCCTTCGCCGCCGCATAGGCGAGAGACGCCTCGTACTGCGGTAGCTCGCGCTGAATCGAGGTGAAATGGAGGACTACCCCTGACCCGGACTTGATCATCCCCGGCAGGAGAGCGCGGTCGAGCCGGACCGCACCGAGGAGGTTCAGGTTCAGCTCGATCATCCACTGCTCGTCGGTGATGACCGAGAATCCGCCGGACGGCGTCGAAGCGCCCCCGACGACGTGGACGAGGATGTCCGCACCGCCGGCCTTGATCAGCTCGGCGGCGACCGCGTCCGAGCCCTCGATCGTGGAGGTGTCCGCCTCGATGAAGCGGTCCGGATACTCGTACCCGTCGGGCATCGTCCTCGCCGTCACGTAGACGTCGGCTCCAAGGTCCCGGAGCCGTTCGGCCACTGCCTTGCCCGTGCCCTTCGACCCGCCGGTGACCAGCACTCGGCGACCGTCCAAGCGGTCGCGGTCCGCATCCGTCATCTCTTCACCCTCGTCAGCTGGTTCCCGAGTAATTCCGTCGCCACCACACTGGCCGCCGACGGCGCCGCGAGAATCAGTCACTTGTCGGTCGCTTCGGAGGAACGAAGGCCGGTGAAAGCGATCGGCGCGGCCGGCGGAAGGCTGACGGAGGCCGTCGGCAGCCCGGTCGGCGGCACCACCCGTAGGTCGTTTGACTGATGGGTCCGGCCGGAGAGCGGCCGAAGGCACGTGCGGGCGTCGAGAGCAATTACTGATGCACGACCGCGGGCCGGAGCACGAGCATTCTTCTCAGTTCGCCAGACACCGGAGAGAGGTTCCCCCATGAACGACTACCCGCAGGCCGTCACGAGTTTCTTCGAGGCGCTCAACGCCCAGGACACCAACCGGGCGCTCACCGTGTTCACCGCGGACGCCGTGGTGACCGATGATGGGCAGACCTTGCAGGGCCACGACGAAATCGGGCCGTGGATCGACAAGGACATCGTCGGCGTACAGGTCACGCTCACCCCGACCAGCATCACCAGGGAGGCCGGCCAGACCGTGGTCGAGGCTCGCGGCGACGGTTCCTTCCCGGGGAGCCCGCTGACGTTCGTCTTCCGCTTCCAGCCCAGTGATGCCGATTTCCGGCTGATTGCCGGCCTGAACATCTCGCTCGCCGCTTGACCGGCAACGGTGTGTTGCCCGGGCAACACACCGTTCTATGAGCCGTTGAGGTGGTCGGGGAAATGCGCCGACAGGGCATCGCGCAGTCCGGCTCGAGCCGAGATGCCGAGCTTCGGGAAAATGC
The DNA here is from genome assembly GCF_018829635.1 of Paractinoplanes bogorensis. Lineage (GTDB taxonomy): Bacteria > Actinomycetota > Actinomycetes > Mycobacteriales > Micromonosporaceae > Actinoplanes > Actinoplanes bogorensis. The sequence continues at coordinate 488,838 of NZ_JAHKKG010000006.1, read as the reverse complement.
GGTACAGGTGGGCGCTGACCGTACGGTGGGAAAGGTACAGCCGTTCGCCGATCTGTTTGTTGGTCAGCCCACCGGCGGCCAGTGAGGCGATTTCGAGCTCCTGACCGGTGAGCACCGCCGTCGGTTGCCCGGCGACGACCGGCCGGTAGCCGGCGGCTCGCAGTTCCGCCGTGGCGCGGGCCAGCCACGGCTCGGCTCCCATGGCGGCGAACCCGGCGCGCGCGACGTGCAGATGGGTGCGGGCCGCCAACGGATTCCGGTCGCGGCGCAGCCGCTCGGCGAAAGCCAGCCGGATGCGCGACGCCTCGTACAGCCAGCGCTCGCCGGCCGGGTCGTCCAGCGTCTGCTCGAGCCGCGCGGCCGCCTCGTCGCCGTCGAGCACGAGTGCGTCCACGCCGTGCTGGATCAGCCTCATGCGCGGTGACAACTCGGCCACGTTCGCCGCGCGCATGGCTTCGGCGTGCGCCCGGGCTTCGGCGGTGCGGCCGGTCCGCAGCGCGGCCTCGACCATGTCGAACATCAGCCAGGTGCTGTTGGGCAGATAGGGCTTGAGGACTCCGGCGGGACTGGCCGCTGCCGCGTGCTGGTACGCCGACTCGAAGTTGCCATCGGCGGCGGCGGCCAGGGCCCGTGGGTGATGGGCGATCGCGGCCGGTCCGGCCATCCCGCGGGCCAGGGCCCAGCGGGTGATCTCGTCGGCCAGGGCGAAGGCTTCGCCGGACCGGCCCCGGCCGGCGGCGATGAGCGCCCGGGTGTGCAGGAAATGCCACGTCAGGAACGCCAGCCCGCTCTCGTCGCAGACCTGCTGGGCCTCGGTGGCCAGAGCCTCGGACTCGTCCCAGCGACCGGTGAGGAACCCGTCGAGGCAGAGATTCAACATCGCCGACAGCTGCAGCCGGGGCGCGCCGCCCTCGCGCTTCTCCTGCAGAATCCGCCACGAGTACTCGCGGTTCTCGCCCAGCCGGTCGAGATAGACCGAGGCGCTGCCGATGCGCATGACCCGGGTCAGATCCGGTTCCCCGGGCAGCGTGGCGATCAGCGCCTCGAGCCCGGGCAGCGCCGCTCGGCCGGTACGCACCAGGTCGGTGAACGTCCCGCTCATCACCGACAGTGGATCGGACGGCCTCGGCTCGAGTCTGGCGAGGAGCCGCTGAAATCGTGCCGTCAGCTCGGGACTGGCGGCCATCCAGGACAGCAGCAGCAGCGTATGCATGGCCTCGTCGAGGGCGGCATCGTCGGCCCGCCAGCCGTGCTCGCCGGTCTCGATCGCACCGGCCAGCAGGCGGTGGGCGGTGTGCACGTCACCGTCGCCGTTGATCATCAAGAGGGCCGCGGCCCCGGCGGCGTGCAGTGCGCCCGTAGCGTCGACGTCGGTCCCCCGGGACCGGGCGAGCAGGTTGGTCGCTTCGCTCGATCCGCCGGCCTCGGCGCCGATGTACGCGGCCTCGGCCAGCCGCCGCGCGGCGCCCTCCGGGGAGGTGCTCAGCTCGGCCGCCCGCATCAGCGCCGTGATGGCCGCCAGAGTGTCACCGCGCTGCCGGACGCGGTGGGCCGCCTGCTCGAGTTCGGCGGCGACGGCCTCGTCCGGTCCCGCCGTGGCGGCCGCGAGGTGCCAGCTTCGCCGTTCCAGGTCGCCCGGCAAGGCGTCGGCGATGGCCAGGTGAGCCCGCCGCCGCTCCTCGTACGTCGACATCGCCACGATCGCCGACTGGATGAGCGGGTGGCGGAAGACGATGCGCCCCGTGGCGTGGTCGACCCGGACCAGCCGGGTTCGTTCGGCCGGCGCCAGGTGGGTCAGGTCCGTCATGCCCCGCAGGGTGCGCACCTCGCCACTGCCTTCGAACGAGGCGAGCAGCAGCAGGAGCCGGGTCGCGTCGGGGAGCCCGGCGATGCGGTCGGTGAAGATCGCCTGAAGCCGCTCGCTGAGGGGCACCACATCCGAGGGGTCACGGGACCCGTCCTGGCCGGTCACGGTGGAAGGTAGCTCGAGGAGGGCCAGGGGATTGCCCTGGGCCAGGTCGAGAAGGCCTTGCCGGGCATGGGCCGCCAGGCCCGGTGACCGGGCCTCGATCAGCCGGGCCGCTGCCTCGGTGGTCAGCGGTTCCACGGTGACCTCGGGCAGGCCGTGGCGGTCGAGAAAGCTCTCGGATCCGGTCCGGGACGCGGCGATGACGCCCACGGGCGAACCGGTGACCCGCCGGGCGATGAAACCGAGCACGACGGCGCTGGGCCGGTCGACCCACTGCACGTCGTCCACGATCAGCAGCAGGGGCGTCTTCCTGGCCACGGCGGAAACCAGCGAGAGGGCGGCGTTGCCGACCAGCAACGGCGCGGGAGCCGGTCCGGCGCCGAACCCGAGCGCGACGGTCAGCGCGTCGCGCAGCGCCGGTGGCAGGCGTTGAATCTCGGCGTACAGAGGCAGCAGCAGCTGGTTCAGCAGCGAATAGCTCACATCCGCCTCGAACTCCGAGCCGGATGCGCGCAACACCCGCACGTCGGCCGCCTCGGCCAGATCCGCCACGGCACTCAGCAACGCCGATTTGCCGACTCCGGGCTCGCCGCGAACCACCCGGACATCGCCGTCATGCCGCATCGTGTCGAGGAAGCGGCGGAATCGATCCAGCTCCGCCTCACGTCCGAACAGCGCTCCGTGGGATGACATCACGACCTACATTACGCAGCCCACCCGCCGGAGATCACCCCCGTGATCGCTCGCCGTGCGGCGACCGGCGCACCTGTCATATGACCTGATCGCGCCTCGCGTCCGCCCACGTGACGGGAATTCCGTGGGCTCCCGACGGACGGCAGAACCCCGACGGAGCGTACGGGAAAACGGGTTTGATCGGACGAATGGTCGCGCGCGGTGCCGGACGGCGAGAAGCGAATGACTGATTCGGCCGACGGGGTCGCGAGCCGATCGTGGAGTCCGGCAGCGCTCCAGCCGGGACGCGCCGTAACCGCTTCGAAGGAGCGACCATGAATCCCACCATCGTTCTCATCCACGGCGCGTTCGCCGAGTCGGCCAGCTGGAACGGTGTCATCAGCCGCCTGCAGGCCGCGGGTCACCGGGCCGTCGCCCCCGGCAACCCGCTGCGCAGCCTGTCCTCCGACGCCGAATCCGTATCCGACCTGCTGGCCACCATCGACGGCCCGGTCGTGCTCGTCGGACATTCGTACGGCGGCGCGGTCATCTCGAACGTCACGGTCACCGAGAACGTCAAGGCGCTGGTCTACGTCGCCGCACTCGCCCCGGACAAGGGTGAGACCACGCCCGACCTGCTCGGCAAGTTCGCGGGGGCCACACTCGGCGAGCACCTCTACGAGGTGCCCCGCAGCGACGGGACCGCGGACGTCTATGTGCTCCGGGAGAGCTACCACGAGCAGTTCTGCGCCGATGTCCCGGCCGAGCAGGCCGCCCTCGACGCCGCCGCTCAGCGGCCGTTCAACACGTCCGCACTTAATGCCGCCTCGGCCGAGCCGGCGTGGAAGACCATCCCGTCCTGGTTCATCTCTCCGATGCGTGACCTCGCCATCCCACTCGAGACGTTCCGTTTCATGGCCGACCGCGCCAACGCCCAGGAGACGGTCGAGATCGCCGGGGCATCGCACGCGCTTCCCGTGTCCCAGCCGCAGGCGGTGGCCGACTTCATCCTCCGCGTTGCGGCCGCTGTCTGACCCACCAGCCGGTAAGGCTCAGCGCGGGCGGCTTCAGATCCGGTTGAACGGTTCGGAGTATTCGAACCGGCCGGCCTGACCGTCGTACCGCGAAAGGGTCCGGACCTGGAAGTTGTCGCCCCAGGCGGGGTCCGGCGCGGCGATCCCGAGCGGCTGCGCCGGGACGAAGCCGAACCGGCCGTAGTAGCCCGGGTCGCCGAGCAGCGCGACCAGCGGCTCGCCGAGCGCGTCGGCCGCACCGAGAAGCGTGTGCACCAGGGCGCTGCCGACGCCGGTTCGCTGGCGGCCCGGGAGAACACTCAGCGGCCCCAGACCCAGGACCGGCCGGCCCTCGAGATGCGCCCGGGTCGCGACGACGTGCCCGACCACCTGGTCGCCCTCGAGCGCGACCAGCGACAGTTCCGGGATCCACCCGGGGTCGGCGCGAAGCCACGAGACGAGCATCGCCTCGCCGGGATCGCCGCCCGGCTCGGCCGGCGGCAGGCTGTACGGAAGGCCTCGGAACGCGGCCGCCGTGACCGCGTGGATCGCGTCGGTGTCTTCGGGGCGTTCACGTCGAACAATCATTACCGAACCATCGGGCTCTCCGCCGCCATCAGTCAACGCAATAAAGGTCAGGCGGCGACACGGCCGGCGGGCGTGTACGCGGCCGCCGGCATCGGGCGCCCGTAGTAGAAGCCCTGCGCGTAGCGGTAGCCGAGACGCTGCAGCTCGGCCGCCTGTTCGGCGGTCTCGACGCCCTCGGCCACCGCGCGCAGGCCCATCCCCTCGCAGATGCCGATCAGCGCGGCCACCACCACCGCCTGCTGGCCGCCCTCGGTGACGTCGTCGACGAACGACTTGTCAACCTTGAGGACGTCGGCCGGGCAGGTGCGGAGCAGGCCCAGCGAGGAGTGGCCGGTGCCGAAGTCGTCGAGGGCGATCTTGACGCCCAGGCCGGCGATGGCGCGCAGTTCGGTCAGGGCGGTGCCGCCGTCGAAGACCGCCGTCTCGGTGACCTCGACCGTGAGCACCTCGGGCGGCAGACCCGTCCGGGCGAGCACGTCGGCGACCTCTTCGGCGAACCCGGCCTCGCGCAGCTGGCGGGCCGACACGTTCACGGTGACCGTCTGCGGCGCGGCGGCGCCCAGTTCGTTCCGCCACCGCACCGCCTGACGGCACGACTCCTCGAGGATCCAGGCGCCCAGGGGCACGATCAGGCCGGTCCGCTCGGCGGCCGGGATGAAGACGGCCGGGCCGATCGGACCGCGTACGGGATGGGTCCAGCGCACCAGCGTCTCGACGCCGAACAGTTCACCGCCGGGCATCTCGACGATCGGCTGGTAGAGCAGGTGCAGCTGGTCGGTGTCGAGGGCGATGCGCAGGTCGGCCGCGAGCCGGGACTGCTCGGCCGACCGCTGGTCCATGGCCGGGTCGTAGGTGACCTGGCGGCCCTTGCCCTGGCCCTTGGCCTCGTACATGGCAACGTCGGCGCGGCGCATCAGCTCGTCGGCGGTGTCGCCCTCGCGGGCCGGGGCGACCCCGATGCTCGCCTCGACGACCAGCTCGTGACCGCCCGCGTGGACCGGACGGCGCAGGTCGGCGGCGAGGGCGGTCAGGATCTGTCCGGCGTCGCCGCGCAGCAGCAGCGCGTATTCGTCGCCGCCGAGCCGCGCGGCCACGCAGCCGGCGGGCAGGGGTTCGGCGATGGTCAGGCCCACGGCGGTGAGCAGCTCGTCGCCGACGGCGTGGCCCAGATCGTCGTTGATGGCCTTGAAGTCGTCCAGGTCGATCAGCGCGACGCTGACGTCGGACGGGTCGTCGCCGAGCGCCTCGGCGATCCGCTCGGTGATCACGGTGCGGTTGGCGAGCCCGGTCAGCGCGTCGTGGCCGGCCTGATGGGCCAGCTCGCGCTGGCGGGCGTCGAGGTCGTCGAGCAACCGGGCGTTGTCCCGCAGCGCGACGAACTGGCGCGTCGCCACCAGGACGGCCACCGAGACGGCACCGATCGCGACCACGAGCATGTCGGTGGTGCGCCCGGCCGCGCTGGACAGCAGCAGACCCCCGGTGGCCACCACCGCGGCGTACGGCATCAGGCTGAGCCGCTGCATCGGCGGGCGCGGCAGCGGATGCCCGACCCGGGTGGCCCGGAGCTGGCGGTCGGCGGCCAGGGTGAGGCACAGGCAGGTGGCCGGCAGCAGCACGTGCGCGGTGTTCAGGTAGGGCCGGTCGTCGAGCAGCGGGGCCAGCGAACCGCCCCCGGCCCCGACCGCGCCGGTCAGGGCGAGCAGGTGCAGGGCCCGCCGGTCGATCGGACCGGTGCCGGTGAAGGCGACCTTGACGAAGGCGAAGACGCAGATGAAACCGGCCGCCAGCACGATCAGCAGGGCGGCCGAGTCGGCCAGGCCACCGCCCAGCCACTGCTCCCAGCGGCGGTAGGCGAGGTGCCAGGTGAAGGTCAGCACCGTGACGATCACGGTGGCGATGTCGAGGCCGAAGCGGATCCACTCCATGCGCGCCCGCCGGGCACCGGGGATGCGCAGCAGACCCAGCACGAACGCGACCAGGCCGGAGACGTAGACCCCGGCGGTCAGCGAGCTGATGTGCTGGCCGTACTGGGAGCCGCTGAAGTAGTCGTAGGCGTTCGACCCGGCGCCCAGGCCGATCAGCACTATGCCGACCGAGGCGTACCGCCAGTAGGTGCGGCCGTCGGCCGAGGCGCGCCACGAGGTGGCGGCGGCCAGCGGGACGGCGACGAGCAGCGTGAGCCAGCCGAGCGCGGACGGAGTCTCCCGGATCAGCCCGACGCCGAACCAGGCGGCGGCGACGATCAGCATGCCCGCGGACACCAGCAGCGCACGGGTCAGCCGGAACGGGGGAACAGTCACCCCGGCCGCATCGCTCGCCCTCTCCACAGCTGTCCCATCGGCTTGCCACCGCTGCGGGCTGAGGAAGATCGCGGTGCTACCCGGGCCACAGGTTACCCCCGTGGCCCGGGCAGGCAAGGGGACTACTGGAAACGGAACCAGTCGAGCTCGAGCACGTCAGCGCCGTCATTGGCCCGGGGAACGACCGTGATCGATGTAGTGCCGGCCGGGAGGTTGCTCACGTTGAACGCGATCTCGCGGAACGTGCTCGTCGAGCCGGTGCCGAGCAGGCCGGGCGCGGCGACGACGGGGCCGGTGGCCGAGCCTGCGTGGAACTCGAGCGTGAAGGCCTGACTCGACGGCCGGGCCGAGGAGTAGCGGAAGAGCACCTGATTCGGCGTACGGGAACCGAAGTTGATCCGGTCGAATCGCGCCCAGTCGCCGTTGTTGAGCGAGGTCAGGCGGCCGTTGGCGACCGAGGTTCCGCTCTGCGAGTCGCGGGATTCGGCTTCGATCTGCCCGTACGCATCACGCCCGGTCCCCGAGGTGGGCGGAGGAGTGGTCGTGGGCGGGGTCGTGGGCGGGGTCGTGGGCGGGGTCGTGGGCGGGGTCGTGGGCGGAGTGGTCGGCGGGTTGGTGGGCGTCCCGGAACCCCAGTTCGCGCCTCGACCGGACAGGGTGCCGTTGACGAAGACGTTGTTCTGCAGCTCGCGCTTGAAGTTGGCCAGGATGTTGGGGTTGTCCTGGATCCGGCTGTTGCCCCAGTAGCCGTCGGAGCAGCCGGGCTGACCCGCGGACGCGCCGGGCGGGCAGGCGAACTGGGCGATCTGCTCCCAGTCGCTGTTGATGTAGGCGGCGCCGCGCAGCACGTCGGTGTTGCGGTTGATGTAGGCGAAGTACTGGTCGTACCAGGAACCGATCTTGGTCCAGTCGCCGTTCAGGGACACCCGGCTGTTGCGGTTGGTGCAGGAGGCGTCGAGTTGCGCGGTCCGGTACGCCTGGGGCGTCGACTCCGAGATCATCGCGGGCTTGTTGTGCGTACGGGAAAAATTGAGCACCCGGTCGTAGAGGACGGACGGCGTGCTCGTCGGGGTGTCGCAGGCCCACTGGTACTGCCGGTAGGTGGCGTCCCAGTAGAAGGTGCTCAGCCCGACGTAGTCGACCACGTCGTCGCCCGGGTACCAGTCGGCCAGGTGGTTCGGGTTGCTGAAGTCGAACTTGTACTCGGCCGGGCCGTCCTTGGCGTAGCTGGCGCTCTGCCACACCGTCTTGACGTTGCCGGCGCCGAGCGCGTCGATCCGCTGCTTGACCACGCGGAACGCCTGCTTGTAGAAGTCGGTGTTGTAGCAGTTCCACGGGCCGTCGAACTCGTAGCCGACCCGCAGCCAGACCTGCCGGCTGGTGTTCTTCAGATAGGTGATCAGGTTGTCCAGGTTCTGGCGGTACTGCTGACCCAGCGCGCCCGCGATGTCGGCGTCGTTGCGGTTGATGATGGCCCGCAGCGGCTGGTTGGCGCAGCCCGGGTTGTCGGCCAGATAGAGGCCGACGGCGAGCGCGGCGCCGGGGTATTCGGCCAGCGTCTGGTTGAAGTTGACGACGTTGCCGTTGAGGTTGCAGGTGCTGGTGAGGCCGTTGCAGACCCCCGGGGCGATGTTGGTGTAGAGCGTGACGCCGCCCGCGCGGGGGAAGGACGCGTCGCGGTCGAGCACCTGCTGTTTGAAGGCGGACAGGTCGGGGGTGGACTGGCCGGCGAAGAAGGTGACCTTGCCGGCCGGGATGGCGGCGTCGGCCGGCACCGCGATGGCGATCAGGGGGACGGCGAGCAGCGCCATCAGGACTTTTCGAAACATGGGGATTCCTAACAGGGGGTGGTGAAACTGCGGGCGGAGAGGCCCTGACAGAACGAGGTACGGGCGGCGCCGTACTGGGAGAGACGGCCGTCGGCGAACCAGGTGGAATTGACCGGGAAGTCGAAACTGCCGTCCTGGATGCCGTCCCAGCCGTAGCGGAAATCGAGGTTGATATAGGTGGCGGCCTTGATGACGCCGCTCAGGTCGTAGTTCCCGGACAGGTTGGGGACGGGCCCGGAATAGTTCATCAATCCGAAGAACCGCTTCACCCACTGGTCGCCGCGGGCGGTTTCGAGGCCGCGGGTGTCGGAGCCGTCGGCGGTGAAGTTCATCATTCCGGCCTCCGAGACGATCATCGGTTTGCCGTGGTCCTTGGCGAACTTCATCATCTTCAGAACGTTGCCGTCGTAATCCCAGTTCTTCCACACGGCGGCCGGGTTGCCCCAGCTGTCCGTGCCGATGTAGGCGTTGCGGCATTGCAGGGCGGCGGTGTCGTAGTTCTGCGGCGGCGTTCCGTTGTAGAGGTAGCCGTTGTCGTAGATGGGCATGCAGAGCTCGTGGGCGAAGATGCTGACACCGATCCAGTCGGTGACGGCGTCGCCCGGGTACATCTGCTCGTACTCACCGCGCACCGGGTGGAAGACGTAGGTGATGTTGTCCTAACGTTTCCGCGAATCGAAGAACCGGCGCAGCGTGGCGAAGGCGTTCTTGTACGAGGCGCAGGACGAGTCGGTGCAGTGGTAGAAGCTCGACACCTCGTAGTCGAGGCGCAGGAAGAACTTGGCCTGCGGATACTGATTCATGAAGTTGACCAGGGTCGTGAACTGACTCTGGTGCTGCCCGGCGGCGATCTTGGCGGTGACCGCTCGCGAACGGGCGGCCTTGGCGTTCTCGTCACCGCCGTTGAATCCGGGCGGGTTGTCCTTCCACGAGATGCCGATCTGCACCGCCTTTCCCTGCTGGGCCAGGAAGGTGGCGTAGTCGCGGTGCCCGGGGTTGACCCAGGTTCCCGACTTCACTTCGTAATAGACCGAGCCGCCGGCGGGTGTCCGCGCGAACGACGTGTAGTCGTCCCACGCGGCTTTCGTCGACTGCCCGATGAACATGAGCCGCTGGTTTCCTGGCGGCGCGAACGTCGAGGCCCCGGCCGGCACCTGCACACCCACGATCAGCACAGCTGCGGCGGCCAGAACGGCGAGAAGTCTGCGAACCATGCCCGGTACGGTAAGAAGCACAGTGACGTTCTTCGAAGCGTTTTCGAAACATCCCCGTCATGTTTGACCGGCCCGTCGGCGTGAGCGGACAGTGGAGGCGTGAAACGGGCCATGGCGGCGTTTACGGTGGCGGCCTTTCTGACGTTGCTGGTGGACGTCGGGGGCGGGCACCGGGAAGGGATCGCGCTGCTTCCCGGGTTGGTGTTCACGGTGGCGGCCACGCTGGGGTTCGGTGCGGTGGAGCGCCGCACGGAAACCCTGCTTCGGTATGCCTACGTCGCAGGCCTTGTCATTGCCGGGTTCTGGGTCTTTCACGCCTCGGCGGCCTCGGTGGGCTCGACGCTCATGCTGGTGGTGCTGGTCATTCAGGCAACTTTGCTGCTGCCGCCGGCGGCGGTCGCGATCACCGTTGTTCTGCTTCCGTTCTTTCACGCGGGGATGGCGTTGTCGGACGGGCTGCGGGAAGGGCTCGGGCTCTTGGCCGTGGGGGCGTTCGCGGCCGTTGTCACCACACTGCTGATGCGCGAGCAGCAGGCGCGGGCCGCCCTGGCTCAGGCGCAGCTTCAGGTGGAGCGGCTGGCCGCGTTCGAGGAGCGGAACCGGGTGGCGCGCGATATCCACGACGGATTGGGACACGCTCTCACCGTGGTGCAGATGCAGATCAAGGCGGCCCGGGCCGCGCCCGATCGCGCCGAGGAAATGCTGGCCAAGGCCCAGGAACAGACCGAGAACGCATTACGCGAGGTGCGCCGTTCGGTGGGCGCGCTGCGCGAGGAACGTCCGCCCGTGCCGCTGGTTGAGTCGTTGCGTGAGCTCGCCGCCACAGCGCCGGCGCCCACGTCGGTGGAAGTCCGCGGTGCCGAGCGCCCGCTCCCGCCCGAGGCCGGGGAATCGCTGTTCCGCGCCGCCCAGGAAGGGCTGACCAATGTCGGAAAACACGCGCAGGCCCGGTCCGCAACGATTCTCGTCGACTATTCGCATTCTTCCCGCGTACGCCTGGAGGTGCGCGACGACGGCGTCGGTGCCACCGGTGACACGGGCGGCGGATTCGGGCTGATCGGATTGCGGGAACGCGCCGCACAACTGGGCGGCTCGCTCACCCTCGACACGGCTCCCGGCGCCGGGGCGACGCTGCGGATGGAGGTCCCCGGGTGAGTCCCGTACGCGTCCTGCTGGTCGACGACCAGGCCCTGTTCCGCGAGGCCCTCGCTGTGCTGCTCGGCGCCTCGGACGGTGTCGACGTGGTGGGCGAGGCCGGCGACGGTTCGGCCGCGCTCGACCAGGTGGCGGCCCTGCACCCGGACGTCGTGCTGATGGACCTGCGCATGCCCGGGCTCGACGGCATCGCGGCGACCCGCCGCATCCGGGCCGAGCACCCGGCCACCCGGGTGATCGCGCTGACCACGTTCGACGACGACGCCGACGTGTTCGCGGCGCTGCGCGCGGGTGCGGTCGGCTACCTGCTCAAAGATGTCTCGTCGGAGCGGTTGCTCGAGGCCGTACGGGCGGCCGCGCGCGGCGAATCGGTGCTGCAGCCGTCGGTCGCGGCCAAGGTGGTCGCCCGGTTCGCCCAGTTGCCGGACGTCGAGGCGCCGCAGCCGCTGGTGGATCCGCTCTCCGGTCGCGAGCTCGAGGTGCTGCGCCTGCTGGCCCAGGGCCGCAGCAACCGGGAGATCGCGGCCGCGCTGTTCCTGGCCGAGGGCACGGTCAAGAACTACGTGACCAATGTGCTCGGCAAGCTCGGGGTCCGCGACCGTACGCAGGCGGCCCTGCGCGCGGCCCAGCTGGGACTGCTGTCATGACCCGGGACATGACTTCCGGCACCTGAAACCGTGACCCGCCCGGCCCGACGATCGCGGCATGACAATTCTCCGGTTCGCCGGCCACTACCTCGAGATGGTCGTCTCCATGTTCGTCGGCATGTTCGCGCTCGGCCCGGTGTGGTCGTGGGCGGTGCCGGGCCTGTCCGATCATCCCGACGCGGCGGCCATGGTGATGGCCGTGAACATGTCGATCGGGATGGCCCTGTGGATGCGCATCCGGAAGCATTCCTGGTCGCACATCGGGGAGATGTGCGCGTGGATGACGGCACCGTTCGTGGTGCTGCTCGTGCCCTACTGGACCGGTCTGATCAGCGGCGACACCCTGATGACGGCCGGCCACATCCTGATGTTCCCGGCCATGCTGGTCCCGATGCTCCGCACGCACGACGGCCACTGACTTCCTTGCCAATCCGGCAAGGGGTGATGACGCTCGCGCAATGTCGACCTAGCTTTGCGGCATGTCACTCTCCTCCCTCGAACCGCGGACGATCGACGACCCGGCCCGGCGCCGCGCGATCCTGGTCGCCGTCTGCGTCGCGCTCATGGCGGTCATCGCGTCCGTCTCCGGTCTCAACGTCGCCCAGCAGCAGATCGCCGTCGCGTTCGGCGCCTCGCAGAGCACCGTCCTGTGGATCATCAACGTGTACGCCCTCACGCTGGCCGCCCTGCTGCTGCCGCTCGGCGCGGCCGGGGACCGCTGGGGCCGCAAGCCGGTGCTGCTGGCCGGCCTGGTCGTCTTCGGCGTGGCCAACGCGGCGGCCGCGCTCGCCCCGTCGACCGAGGTCATGCTGGCGGCGCGGCTGCTCAGCGGCATCGGGGCGGCGATGATCATGCCGGTCACGCTCGCCGTGATCACGTCGACCTTCCCGGAGGGGGAACGCGCCCGCGCCATCGGTGTCTGGACCGGTGTGGCGGGCGGTGGCGGCCTGCTCGGCATGTACCTGTCGGCGCTGCTGGTCGACGTGGCGAGCTGGCGCTGGTTGTTCGTGCTGCCGATCGCTCTGGTCGTCGCAGGGGCGTTTCTGGCCGTACGGGCGGTGCCGAACTCGCGCGAGCACAGCGGGCACGGCTTCGACATCGTCGGCTCGCTGGCGTCGGCGGTGGCCGTGGTGGCGCTCATCTTCGTGCTGCACGAGGGTCCCGTACGGGGCTGGAGCTCCCTCGAGACCCTGGTGAGCCTGGTCGTGGGTGTCCTCGCCGCCGCCGTCTTCGTGGTCTGGGAACTGCGCCACCCGGCCCCGCTGCTCGACGTGCGACTGTTCCGGAAGCGGGGCCTCTCGAGCGGCTCGGTCACCCTGCTGACGGTGTTCGGCGTGCAGGCCGGCATCTTCGTGGTGCTGTTCCCCTACTTCCAGGCCGTGCTCGGCTGGTCGGGTCTGCGTTCCACGGTCGCGATGCTGCCGATGGCCCTGCTCATGATGGCCGCCTCCACGCTGGCGCCCCGGCTCGGCACCCGCTTCACGGCGGCGATCGGGATCGCGCTCGGCGCCGCCGGCCTGGCCCTCATGGCCCTGTTCGTGTCGGTCGGCGGCGGCTACCTGTCGGTGCTGCCCGGCATGCTCGCCATGGGTCTGGGCATGGGCCTGTCGATGACCCCGTCCACCGAGGCGATCACGGCTTCGCTGCCGCGCGAACGCCAGGGCGTGGCGTCCGCGCTCAACGACGTCACCCGCGAGTTCGGCACGGCCCTGGGCGTCGCGCTGCTGGGGGCGATCCTGTCCGCCGGTTACCGCGCCGCCGTCGATTCCCGGCTGCCCGGCGCTCCGTCCGGCGTCCGCGAGAACATCGCCAACGCCGCCGGCGACCCCGCCCTGATCCAAGCCGCCCGGGAGGCCTTCGTCGAGGGCTGGCAGCAGGCCATGTGGGCGGGGGTCGTCGTCATGACCATTCTTTTCCTGTACGCCGTCACGGGCGCGATGCGTCAGCCCCAGGTTCGCGCGGCCGGGCGGTAGACCAGCAACTGGGAGCGTCCGTCGAAGGTCCGGCTGTCGAGCAGCTCGAGGTCGTAGTCCCCGGCGCCGCCGAGGATCGGGCTCACCCCGGTCTTGCCCGAGACGACCGGGAAGATGGTCACCTCGATCCGGTCGACCAGGCCGGCCGCCATCAGCGACCAGTTCAGCGACAGGCTGGCCTGCGAGCGGATCGGGACGTCGGACTCCGCCTTGAGCCGCCGGACGATGTCGGCCGCGTCCCCGCCCGCGATGGTCGCGTCGGGCCAGCCCCGGGTGTCCTTCAGCGTCGACGAGATCACCGTGGCCGGCGAGTTCATCGTCCGCACGTTCCACTCGTCGAGGGAATTGGGGTCGAGGCCGGACGTCATGATCTCGGCCATCTCACGGAAGGAGGTGGCCCCGTAGACCATCCGCTGCGGGGTGTCGAAGAGGGCGGCCCGATACGCGAGCAGCTCGGGACCCTGCTTGCTCCAGTAGCCGCCCCAGTCGCCGGGCTCGTCGTAGGAGCCGTAGCCGTCCAGCGTGGAGAAGACGTCCCAGGTGTACGTGGCGGTCATGTCGGTACCTTTCTCGGGTCGGTTCCTGCTCTTACCCTCCCTACGAACGGGAGCCGCCCGATCCGACAATCACTTCTTCAACGCGAGCAGACTTTCTGCCGTCTCGGTGATGGTGTCCTCGATCGGGCGGGCCTTCCAGCCGAGCAGCCGCTCCGCCTTGGCCGACGTCGCGTCGAGGTCGCGGCCCAGCAACGCCCGCAACGAGCGCATCTGCGGGTTGACCCGGGCCAGGCCCCGCGCGACCCACAACGGCATCTCGCGCGTCGGCACCTTGGCGGCCCGCTCGCCGAGGCGCTCGCGCAGGATGGCGGCCACGTCCCGCAGCCACAGGCTGTGACCGGCCGTGGCGATGAACCGCTCGCCCGCCGCGGCCGGCTCGGTCATCGCCAGCAGGTGCAGCGACGCCACGTCACGGACGTCGACGTAACCGGTGGCGAACTTGAGCAGCGCCGGCATCTCCCCGTCGAGCATGCGCGCGATCGAGCCGAGCGAGGGCGAGTAGTCGGGGCCGAGAACCGGGCCGAGCACGCCGGTCGGGTTGACCGTGGCCAGTTCGAGCGGCTCGCCGGCCACGAAGTCCCAGGCGGCCCGCTCGGCCAGTGTCTTCGACTTCTGGTACGGCGCGATGCCGGCGTCCACGTTCGTCCAGTCCCGCTCGGTGAACGGGGTGTCGCGCGGCGGATGCCCGTACGCGATGGCCCCGATCGCCGACGTCATGACCACCCGCCGTACGCCTCCGTCGCGGGCCGCCCGGAGCACCCGCAGCGTGCCGTCGATCGCCGGGCGCACCATCTCGTCGTCGGTGCGCGGCACCTGGGTCAGCGTGGGCGAGGCGACGTGCAGCACGGCGTCGCAGCCGGCCGCGGCCTCGGCCCAGCCCTCGTCGGCGCCCAGATCGGCCCGCATCACGCGCAGGCTCGCACCCGGATCGGCGCCACCCCGCCGCAGCATCTCGCGCACCTGCGGCTCGCGCTCGAGGTCACGCACGGTCGTGCGCACCGAGAAGCCCGCACTGAGCAGGGCCAGCGTGCACCAGCTGCCGATGTAGCCCGACCCGCCGGTCACCAGAACCTCAGCCATGACCATCCCTCCGTCTCGTGTGACCTCCACGGTAACGGAGAGCTCTCCACTTGGTCAACGGGAAACGGAGAATTCTCCGCTCAGCCGCCGCAGTTGTAGGCGACCCGGGTCGTGGCCTGCATCGGTGACGGTTCGACGATGTTGACGGTGGCGGTCTCGCCGGTCGTGCCGACCCCGCTGAACGTCCATCTCAGGGTGAGGGTGGCGGTGCGCTGGTCGGTGCCGACCTGCTCGGCGAGGATGGCGCCCGGGGCCGCGTCCGAGCGCAGCCACTGGTAGCGGATGGTGCCGGCCTTGCCGTTGGTGGTGACCGTGGCGACCACGTCGACCGTGACGTCGCAGGCGGTGCCGGCCGGCTTGGGCACGGCGACCGTGACGGCCTGCACCTCGAGGGGGCTGAGACGCTGCCAGAGGTAGAGCCCGACCACCGCGACCAGGGCCAGGGTGATCAGGCCGGAGAGCACCGAGACCAGGCGGCGCCAGAGCGGGCGTGACTTCTTCGCCGCCGGCCACGCGGGGGCGGCCACGGGCGCCGGCACGCCGGGCCCGAAGCGCACCTCGCCTTGGGCCGGCGCCGCCTGATAGCCGCTCTGGTGCGGCGCGGTTTGGTATGGCGTGGCTGGCTGCGGCGCGGTCGGGTGCGGCGCGCCCAGATGCACAGTCGGGTTGGCGGAGCCCAGTGGTGCTGTCGGGTTCGGGGCGGGCATCCGTACGGTCGCACCCGGGTCGCCGTCGCCGAAGTAGACCGTCGGGGCGGGCCGGTTGATGGTGGCCCACGGGTCGGCGGGCGGCGTCATGTCCCGGTCGTAGCCGGACTCCTCGGGCCTGGTCACGACGGCACTCTCCTAACCGGGGGTGCAGGTGCTGACGAGGACCACGGTCGCCGTCGACGACGACTTGCCGGTGTTGCCGGCCGCGTCGACCGCCACCGCCGTGATCACGACGCGGGTGGCCGACCGCGGCATCGGCAGCGGCCCCAGCGTCCCGCGGAAGGTGCCCTTACCGGTCGACTTCATCCCCACGGTCGAGGTGTTGCCGCCCAGCGTGTAACTGAACCGGACATCGAGCTCACCGGGACTGCTCGTGTCGTCCGCGGCGGCGACCGTGATGGTGCTGGTCCGGACGCCGTACTGGCACTTCTCCCCCTCGATGGCCGTCGGGCTCGCGCTGACCCCGCCGACCTCGGGTGGCGTGGTGTCGCGCGGGGGCGGCGGCGAGGTGGTCGGCGGTTTCGGCGTGGTCGTGGTCGGTGGCGGCGGTGGAGCACCCGTCGGCGGGACCGTCGCCGGCGGAGCCACCGTGGCGCCCGGAGTCGCCGGTGGAGTCGGACCGCCGGTCGTCGGCCCGGTCGTCGGCAAGGTCGTCGCCGGCGTCACGCCCGGCGTGGTCGGGGGCACGGAGACCGACGGAACGAGAGCCGGCACAGTGCTGGACGGCGTGCCCGGCGAGGGAACGACGACGGCCGGATCGGTCTGCCCACCGGCGTAGACCGGGCTGTCGGCGGCGGCGTAGCGGTAGCCCGCCCCGCCACCGATCAGCAGGATCGCCACCACGGCACCGCCGGCCATGACGGTCCACTTGCGGCTCTTGGCCAGGGCACCGAGACGGCCGGCCATCGACCCGCCGACGGTGGTCGCGGCCAGGCTGGTGGCGCCGCTGTTGCCGTCGGGGAACGGCCACAGCGCCGCGAGCAGGGCGGCCCGGCGGGCCAGATCGTTCAGCCCGCGTTTCTCCCAGTCCTTCCCGTACGCCTGTCCCGCCACCCGCTCGAGCACATCGAGGAACGCCTGCGCGTGCGGCGGCCGGTCGCCGGGCTGTTTGGCCATGCCGCGCCGCAGCAGGTCGTGCACCGCGGCCGGGGCCGGATCGGTCGGGATGGGCGCGTTGGCGTGCTGGTCGTGCAGCGCGAACAGGTTCGGTCCGTCGTACGGGGGCCGGCCGGTCAGGCACTCGAAGAAGGTGGCCGTGGCGGCGTAGATGTCACAGGCGGGCGTGGCCGGGACGCCGGTCCACTGCTCGGGCGCCATGTAGCGCGGCGTGCCGGAGACGACCGTGTCGACGCCCAGGCCGACCGGGGTGGCGATGCCGAAGTCGGCGAGCTTGCTCAGCCCCTCCCCCGTGACGAGCACGTTTTCCGGCTTGTAGTCGCGGTGCACGATGCCGTGGGAGTGCGCCGCGCCCAGCCCGGCGAGCGAGCCCTTGAGCACGGTGAGCGCCGACTCGGGCGTGGTCGGGCCGTGCTCGCGCAGCATGTGCCGCAGCGACACCCCGTTGACCAGTTCCATCACGATGGCCGCGCCGTCCGGCGACTCGACGTATTCGTAGAGCCGGGACACGTGCGGGTCGTCGATCTCGCCGAGCAGCTGCGCTTCCTTGCGGAAGGCCGTCCGGAACGTGCCGTCGTCGCCGAGGCCGCGCACCAGATATTTGATCGCCACCGGGGTGCCGGTCGCGTCGTGCGTGGCCAGCACGACGTTGCCCGAGGCACCGGCCCCGAGCGGGCGCACGGGCGTGTAGCCGGACAGCTGCCAGCCGCTCATCGCCAGAGTCTCCACCCGTCGGGGGCGGATGCCTGCCTCCGCCGCGCCGCTCATTGTGACCGTTGATCGACTTTGGTGGATCCCCGCAACGGTCACTTTCCCCGCCCGGACGGGCGACCCCTTCGGGGCCGCCCACCCGGGTCACTCGGTACGCAAGGCGACCGCCGTGCGGGTGCGAGCCGCCCACCCGGCCGGGAGCAGCGCGCCGGCCAGCGCGATCAGCGGCCCGCCCAAGGCCAGCGCGCCGAGCAGCACCGGCCCGTAGACGTCGAGCAGGCTGCCCGGCAACCGCAGACCGGCACTGGCCGCCATCGCGGGCACCACCATGCGTTGCACCGCGATGCCGGCGGGCACCCCGATCAGGCCGCCGAGCAGCCCGACCCCGGCCACCGAGGCGACCACCATGGCGATCGTCTGCCGCGGAGTCATCCCCAGCGCCTTGTGCACGCCCAGGTCGTGCACCCGGTCGCGCAGGTCGAGCACGAGCATGTTGAGCACGCCCAGCGCGGCCACCGCGAGCAGCAGCAGCGTCAGTGTGGCGGTCAGGCCCTGCACGACCGCGAGCAGCGGGTCGATCTCGGCGCCGGCCGGGTGCGCCTCGAATCCCTGGCTGCTCAGCGCCGACGCGTAGGCACTCGCGTTCGTGCCGTCGGTCAGCGCCACATGGAACTCCATCGGCGGCAGCCCGGGCACGGTGGCGACGTCGGTGAGCACCGAGGGATGGGTCTCGAAGACCTCCCCGACCACGCGCAGGCGCACCGGCCGCCCCTCGACCTGGAGCGTCACCGTGTCGCCGACCCGGGCCCCCGCGGCCGCCAGCAGGGGTGCGCTCGCGACGGCCTCGCCGGGTGCCGAGAACCACCGGCCGGACGCCATCACGAAGCCGTCCCACGCCGGATCGCCGCTGAACACGCTCAGGCCCACCGGGTCGTTGAGCCCAGCCAGCATGGCGGGTGCCTGCGCCATCCCGTACGACGCCCGCGTGCCCGGCTGTGCCGCGATCGCGGCCCCCGCGGCCTCGCCCATCACCAGCACGTCGGCGTCGTCCTGCTGCACGGCGCTCTGGATCCGCACGAGCGACGAGCCGAGCCCGGTCGCGAACGTGGCCGCGGCCGCCCCGGTGGCCACCGCCAGCAGGATCGCCGCCGTGCGGACCGGCCGCGCGAACGGGCGGGCCAGCCCGAGCCCGATCGGCCGGGACACCGGCAGCCGGGCCGCGAGCCGCGCCGCCCACCGCCCGGTCGCCGGACCGGTCACGCGGCCGACGGCCAGGGCGTCGACGACCCGCAGGCGCCCGGCCCGCAGCGCGGCCGCCCACGCGGTCACCGCCACCACGGCCAGCACCCCGCCGGCCGCCAGCAGCGTGACCCACCAGGCGATCGCCGCGCCGGCCGAGCCGTAGATCTCCTCGGTCTGGGCCAGCACCGGCAGCGCGATCAGGTTGCCCGCGACGGCCCCGGCGAGCGCTCCGACGGCACCGGGCACCAGCGCCTGGGCGATGTAGGCGCGGACGACACCGGCCGGGGTGCAACCGAGCGCCTTGAGGATGCCGATGCGCCGGGTCGCCGCGCCGACCGTGCCGGCCACCACGGTGCCCACCACCAGCACCGCCATGAGGATGCCGAGCAGCGCGAACGCGACCAGGAAGGGCACGAAGACCGCCGCCTCCTCGACCGCGTCCTGCCGCACGTCGAGCCAGGAGCGGACACCGGTGACGGCGCCGGGCGGCAGGCTCGCGGCCACCGCGGCCCGGTCGGCCTCGACCTCGGCCGGGGTGCTCGCGGCGGCGAACCGGTAGAGCGTCTGGTAGCCGTCGGGGCCGCCCAGCGCGTCGAGGGCGGCGGGCGCCACCCACGCGTTGGCCGTGGCGCTGACCGACCGGGCCAGGCCGACCACGGTCAGCACCACGCCGTCGTGGGTGGTCAGCTTCTCGCCGAGCGGCACCAGGAAGACGCCCCGGCCCATCACGAGCTCGCCCGGTCCGGTCGCCCACCGCCCGGCGGTCAGCTCCACCCGGTCGACCGCGCCGCCGGGATCCGACCGGGCGACGACGGTCATCGACGGCCCCGGCAGTCCGGGTGGGCCTTCGAAACCGACAACCCTGGTCCCGTACGGGCCGGAGGTCGCCACCGCGCCGGCCACCTCGCGGCCCGTGCCGGGCGTGGTCGTCTGCACTGTGAGATGCGCGCCCCGCTGAGCGGCGAACGCGGTGTCGAACGGCGACCGGGAGGCGACCAGCAGCCCGGCACCGAGCACGGCCGCGGTCACGGCGGCCGCGGTGACCAGCCCGATCACCAGGCTGTGGAGCCGGCGCCGCCGTCCGATGCTCACGACTCCACCCGCCCGTCGCGCATGCCGACCGTGCGGGTGGCGCACGCCTCGGCCAGCCGCAGGTCGTGCGTCACCAGCACGATCGTCTGGCCGCCGTCGCGCAGGTCGTTGAGCAGGTCACGCACGTCCTCGCCGGAGGCCGTGTCGAGAGCCCCGGTCGGCTCGTCGGCCAGCAGCAGGGCCGGCCGGTTGACCAGCGCGCGGGCCACGGCGACGCGCTGCTTCTCGCCGCCGGAGAGCCGGCCCGGATAGGCGTCCGCGTGCCGGCCGATGCCGAGCGTGGCGAGCAGGCCGGTCGCGTGCTCGCGCGACTCGCGACGGGCGGCACCGGCCAGGTGAGCGGGCAGCAGCACGTTGTCGAGCACGGTGAGATCGTCGAGCAGGTTGAAGAACTGGAAGACCAGTCCCACGTACGCCCGCCGGAACCGCGCCGAGGCCGCCTCGCCCAGCGTCTCCACCCGCGTGCCGGCCACCGTGACCGTGCCCTCGTCGGGCCGGTCGAGGCCGGCGATCAGGTTGAGCAGCGTCGACTTGCCGCTGCCGGACGGGCCGAGCACGGCCACGCACTCCCCCGGCTTCACCGCCAGCGAAACGTCGTGCAGCGCGGGCGGGCCGTCGTCGTAGCGGCGGGTCACCCCGCGCAGGTCGATCACCGGATCGTTCATGGCTGCCCCCTCGTTGTCGATGACGGCTGTGACGCTAGGAGCTGGCGGGGGTCTCGCGCGTCGGCCGCAGGAGGCATCCGGCCTACCGTCGTCGGTGGACAGTCGCCGGGCGTCATCCTTGCGATGTAGCCATCACGACCGATGCCGCGGCGGCGGCGGGCGGCCAGAATGGGCCGATGAAGCCGATGGAGGTCACCGGACCACTGCCGCGGCCGGGCTGGCGGGCGCTGCTGCTCGACGGCGCGCTCGCGGCCGTGCTGGGGCTCATCTGCTTCCAGGCCGCCACCGACGACGCCGCCTGGGAAAACGCCCGGCCACTCCCCCCGCCGTTCACCACCGACGTCC
Organism: Paractinoplanes bogorensis; assembly: GCF_018829635.1. GTDB lineage: Bacteria > Actinomycetota > Actinomycetes > Mycobacteriales > Micromonosporaceae > Actinoplanes > Actinoplanes bogorensis. The sequence continues at coordinate 467,960 of NZ_JAHKKG010000006.1, read as the reverse complement.
CGCCGCCCCCGGTGGCCGAGGCGGTGGCCCGGCCGGGCAGCGCGCTCGGGGCGCTGCTGCTGGTCTTCGTGCTGTGCGCGCCGCTGGTGCTGCGCCGCCGCTATCCGCTGGCGGTGCTGTGGGCGACGATGCTCGCCTCGGTCCTGGTGCTGGTGACCAACGGCGACCGGCAGCCCAACCTCTATCCGTGTGTCGTGATCGCCTCGCTCATCGCGGTCTACAGCGCGGCCGCGCACAGCCCCTACCGGTGGCCGGCCCTGGTCAGTGTCGCCGTCGGGGTCCCGCTCGCGCTGATCGTGATCCAGGTGCCCCCGGCCTACCTGCCGTTCGTGGTGCTGGCCCCGCTGACCGCGGCGGCGGGCGGTTACCACGTGTGGAAACGACGGACCGGCGAGGACCGGCTGCGGGCGGCGGAGGAGGAGCGTACGCGGGAAGCGGCCCTGCGTGAGGCGGTCACCGAGGAGCGCGCCCGCATCGCCCGTGAGCTGCACGACGTCGTGACCCACCACGTGACCGTGATGGTGATCCAGACCGGTGCCGCCCGCTCGGTGCTCGCCGGTCAGCCCGAACTGGCCCGCGACACGTTGCTCAACGTCGAGTCGGCCGGCCGCCGGGCGCTGTCCGAGCTGCGACACGTGATGGGCCTGCTGGCCGAGCCGGAGCCCGACGGGCCGGCCGATCCCCAGCCCGGCATCGAGGCCCTGCCGGCGCTGATCGCCCGGGTGCGCGACGCCGGCGTTCCGGTTCATTTCGCCGTACGTGGCGAGGAGCGCCCGGTCAGCCCCGGCATCGGGCTCACCGCCTACCGGGTGGTGCAGGAGGCGCTGACCAACATGGTGCGGCACGCTCCCGGGGCCGACGCCGACGTGCTGGTCGAATACCGTTCCGCAGAGCTGCACGTCGGGGTGTCCAACACCTCGGGCGAGCTGCCCGCCGGCGACGGGCCGGTCGGCGGGCGCGGGCTCGTCGGCCTGCAGCACCGGGTCGCCCTCTACGGCGGCACGCTGTTCGCGGCGTCCCGGCGCGAGGGCGGCTTCCAGGTCGACGCCCTGATCCCGCTGGAGGTGGAGTGAGCGTACGGGTGGTCGTCGTGGACGATCAGGCGCTGGTCCGCACGGGCTTCCGCATGATCCTCACGGCCGGCGGCGTCGAGGTGGTGGCCGAGGCCGCGAACGGCGAGGAGGCCATCGAGGCCGTCCGGCGCACCCGGCCCGACGTGGTGCTGATGGACGTCCGCATGCCCGAACTCGACGGCCTCGAGGCGACCCGGCGCATCCTCACCGGGGCGCCCGGCGAGCCCCGGATCATCATCCTGACCACGTTCGACGTCGACCAGTACGTCTATGCCGCGCTCGCCGCCGGGGCCAGCGGCTTCCTGCTCAAGGACGTGTCGCCGGAACGCCTCATCGCCGCCGTGACCACGGTCTGCGACGGCGACGCGCTGCTGGCGCCCACGATCACCCGCCGGCTGGTCGAACGGTTCGTCCACCCCGCCCCGCCGACGGCGGCACTGCACCGCGACCTGGCCACGCTGACTCCGCGCGAGACCGAAGTGCTGCGCCTGCTCGCCCGGGGCCGGAGCAACGCCGAGCTCGCGGCCGCACTGCACCTGTCCGAGGCGACCGTGAAGACCCACGTGGCCCGCATCCTGAGCAAGCTCGACCTGCGCGACCGCGTGCAGGCCGTGGTCGTCGCCTACGAGACCGGCCTGGTCAGCCCCGGCTCAGACGGTGACGTCGAGCCCCGCTCCGGCAACCGCAGCCGTTGAGGCCTTCTCCGCCTCGCGCACCGACTCCTGCGCCTTGGTCACGGCCTCGCGGTCCTGCTGGATGACCCGCTCCTGGGCGACCTTGGCCGCCAGATCGGCCGCGAGCTTCTCCTGATAGCGGACGAGCTGGGCCTTGGCCTCGCTGGACGGGCTGACGGCGTCGACGGCACTGACTGCGTTCATCGGGGGTCTCCTACGGTGGTGAGGGGGTTGCGATCTGCCCTATCGGCAGCGGCTGCCCCGCCTTGCACCACCCGGGGCGGTAAATTTCCGCTATGGCTGAGCCTGTCGTGCACTTCGAGATCATCGGTACCGACCCGGCCGCCCTGCGCGGCTACTACGGCAACCTGTTCGGCTGGTCGTTCGACACCAGCGGCCCGGTCGCACCGTCGGTCTCCGACCAGGGCGAATACGGGTTCACCGAGGCCGGCGAGACGATTCCCGGTGGCGTCGGCGGCGGTTCCGCGCACCGCCCGCACGTCGTGTTCTACGTCGGCGTCCCCGATGTCGGCGAGGCCCTGCGGCGGGCCGAGGCGCTGGGCGGCCGGCGCGTGCTCGGTCCCGAGCGGGCCGAGGGTCGCGACCTGGTGGTGGCCCAGTTCACCGACCCCGAGGGCAACCTGATCGGCCTGGCCGGACCGGCTTGAGCTTGATCGACTCTGGCACACTGCCCGCGTGGGGCTGATCCTCGGTGGTGTGGTGCTCATCGCGTTCGCGCTCTGGACCGTGATCGCGCCGCGACAGCAGTGGCAGGTGCTGAACGCGTGGCGCTACCGCGACCCGGAGGCCAACGAGCCGAGCGACCTCTCGTACAACCTGGGCCGGGCGGCCGGCGTCGGCACGATCGTGCTGGTGCTGATCTTCGGCTTCGTCCTGATCCGTGACCACAACTCGCCGGAGCGCGACGCGGCCCAGGCCCGGGAGGCCCGCGAACAGCGCTTCGGCACGTCCTCGGCCGAGCTGCTGGCGAGCCCGCCGGCCGGCGACTCGGGTGATCCGGTGGCGATCTGGCGCTACGCCACCCCGGACGAGAAGTTCCTGGCCGGCCTGGGCCCGGTCCCGGCCGGGACCGACCTGCTCATCGCGGTCGACGGCGCGTTCCGGCCCGAGGCGATGACCGTCGACGAGACGGCCGACCGGGTCACGGTCACGCTCCGCGGCACCTGCGTCTCGGCCAAGATCCTGTGCGATCAGGCCACCCGCAGCCAGGCCCTGCCCCCGGTACGCCTGATCCCGCTCGATCTGGACGCCCCGCTGGGCGGCCGCCCGCTGGTCGACGGCACCACCAACGAGGAAGCGATCGGCCGCTGATAGACGGCACGACCAAGGAAGAAGCGATCGGTCGTTAGTACTCGTTCTTGATCACGAAGTACGAGCCGCGGATGGTTCCGGCCAGCTTCGACTTCTGCCGGGCGAACTTGAACGCGCCGAGCTCGGCCGGCACCTCCATGCCCTCGGAGAGCTTGAAGCCGACCGCCCGCTTCCCGTCGTCGTCGACGGTGTACATCACGTTGATCGACAGGCCGTCTTCGTAGAAGACATACGCCATCCGGATGTTCTCGACCTGGAAGGCGTTCGCCTCGAGCGGGCGGGCCGCGATGACGATGCCGCGCTCCTGCTCGAGAATGCGGCTCACCCAGGCGACGGCCTCGGCGGCCTCGCTCGCGGGCTCGGTCGTGAACACGTGCCCGTACTTGTTCTTGAAGTACCGGGCCTCGTTGGCCCGCAGCCCGGCCAGCGCCTCCGCCACCGGCGACGACTCCAGACCCACGGTCGACACAGTCGCGAAGTCCACGGCATAGGCCACGACGGGCTCCTCCCGGCGATGAACGAATACGGCGCTGAACGACTATGGCACCGAACGAACATGGCGCCGAGCGATTCCGGTGATCACGCTACCCGGGGTCACGGGCCGCCCGGCTCGATCCGGGCGATCAGGTCGAGGGTGAACTCGGCGGCGTTGCGGGCGGCCCGGGCCTGGTGCTCGCCGGTCTTGCCGACACCCCAGTCCGAGATGCCCTTGATCAGGATCCAGTCGCGCTTGGCCCGGATGGCGACCGCGGCGAGCCCGGCCGCCTCCATCTCGCCCAGGATCGCCTCTTCGTCGAGTCCTTTCAGCCGGGCCCGTTCGTCCGGGCTGTTCACCAGCGTGTTGAGCGACAGCGCCACACCGAAACGGACCACCGGCGAGCGCCCGGGGGCCAGCGCACGAGCGTGACTGAGCAGGGAACTCGTGGGCTCCGGCCGCGGGCCGCGGGTGATCTCGTGCCGGGTGCCGTCGGCCGGCGTGGTGACCTTGCGGTGGTCCATGGCGTGCACCTGCGTGGCGACCACGACATCACCCAGGTCCTGGTCACCGCCGTCGAGCTCGCAAGAGTCGAGCCCGTACCCGATCCCGGTGAGGATCAGGCACGCCGGATCGAGGTGCCGGATCAGTTCGCCGGCCGTTTCCGGCATCGAGCCCGCCCCGACCGTGCCCTGCTCACTCCGGGCCAGGACGACGTTCGCGCCGCCGATCCGGCCGAGCCAGGTCACCGCCTTGGACCCGGCCCGCCAGGCGCTCGGCACGAAGCCGGGTGAACGCGCGAGGACAGCTTCCTCCACAGCCCGGCTCTCGTTCTCGTTGACGACGATGATCGCCACGGTCGGCCTCGACTCGACGGCTCCGTACAACAGGTCCCGGCGGGCCTGCCGGTACCGGATGCGCTGACGCAGCGTCACCAGAAGGGCCCCCGCCATGACCGACACCATGATCATGATCAGCACCCCGAACACCTGCGACTGCCAGGTCGCCGACTCCGGGAACTTGAACGCCACGTAACGGGCAACCCACAGCAGTGCCTGCGGGTAGCGCATCTGCTCGAGCCCGGCCACCATCTGCGCCGTCGCGGCGACGCCGGTCAGGGCGGTCAAAACCATGAGCCGGATGACACTCAACGGGCGGACGGCGTCGTGATCAGGAGGCCGGAACTCCTTCCGGGTGCCGATGACGAACCAGTCGGTGCCGCGGACCCGGCTGAGAGACGGCAACGATCCGAGCTGTTTCCGGATACCGGCGTCGGTGAAGCCAGGCGCCCGCACACCGACGTATCCCGAGCCGAAAGCCGGATCGGGCGGCAGAAAGGCGTCCGTCAACTCGGACGCGCGGACGAGCGCATCCGAACACAGCCGGTCGGCGTCGTCGGGAGCACTCGCCTGGCAGAACGTGATGGTCCAGTGGTGACCCCGCAGCTCATTGCCGAAGATCTCGCCGTCGGGAACGCCCCGGCTCCCGGCTTGGACGACCTCCCAGGACAGGCGGACGGCACCGACGGTCAGGTCGGCGATCGCGACGCACAAGCTGAGCAGCACCAACACAAGAGCGACCAGGGCGGCTTCCCGGGAGACGAGGGCGATCGGCACCGCCACGACCATCGCGGCGAAGGCCGGCCCGTACGGAAGAAGCAACGGCCACACGCGAACGAGCAGGCTCAGCGCCCGAACGCGACCGGGCTGGGCCCGCATGGCCCGATTCCAGTCGTCCTTCCGGGCGATCGGCGGCTCGATGACCGCAAACGCATCAGCCGACTGTCCGATCAGGCGCCCTTCCCGGTCGGCCAGATAGAGCAGCATCGGGAGCGGAGGCCGGGACGGGAACAGGCCTAGCCCCCAGGGACGGATGTTCGCCTGCGCCTGCCTCCCTGGGGCACGGACGGCCCACGAACGACACTCCTGGTAAGTCAGGCCGAGCACCGGTCCAGCGGGCACAGCCACCGAGGATAAGCGAACCGGGAAAGCGGGTGGTCAGCCCTTGACGACGGTGACGGTGCTGAGCGGGGCCGGGTTGAGGGCGCTCATCGGGGTGCCCTTGTCGCCCCAGGTGCCGTCGGCGATCGCGGCGTCCCGGGCGGCGATCAGCTTGGTGAAAGTGGACTCGGGCAGCCGGTCCAGCCGTAGCTTCCAGGCGACGCCGGTGCCTTCGGGGCGGGTCGAGCCGAGATAGATCGTGTACGGGGCGGCGGTGCCCTCGATCATGTCGAGCTTGCCGTCCAGATAGCAGCGGCCGGCCACGCAGATGAGCAGGGCGACGACGGTGTCCGTGGCGCCGGCGTCGGACTTGGCGACCGTGAAGCGGGCGTCGAACGGATAGGGGACCTTGCTGTTGGGGGCCGGGGCGACGATCTTCGTCCGTACGGAAGGAACTGCGGTTGTGGGTTTTGCCGTCGTGGGTTTGACCGCCGCGGATGTGCGGGGCGGAGTGGTCGACGGCGCAGCGGAGGACGGGACCGGCGCCGACGGCGTGGGAACCGGAGAAGGCGCCGCCGAAGGCACGGACGGCACGGGCTGGGTCGCGGCGGTGGAGGCCGGTTCGTCGTCGCCCGGCCGTAGGACGACAACCGCGACGACGACGGCCACGATGACGCCACCCACGACACCGCCGAGCGCCGCGGGAAGCCAGTGACGACGGGCTGGGGAGGGCGGGGTCGGCGCGAAGGCCGGTACAGCGGTGACCGGCTCGGGAGGAGCGGAAACCGGCGGCGCGAAGAGGGGCGCCGGCGAGACGGGCGGGGGCGAGGAGACCGGCGCGGGTGCATCGTCGGTGGCCGCACCCAGGAAAGCGCGAGCGCGATCCACCGCCCAGTGGTCCTCCCCCAGGACGGCCGGTCCCAGCTCGGCCACCCGCGCGAACTGCGTCCGCGCCACATGCCGATTGCCCAGGTCGGCGGCGACCACGGCCAGATCGAAGGCCAGCATCACACCCAGTTGATCGGTGGTGCGGACGGCCGCCACGGCCTCTTCGAGCACGCGCCGCGCCGCCGCCGGATCGCCCGCCGACACGTGCAGCCCGGCCAGCTGCCGCATGGTCTCGAGCAGTTCCGGGTCGCCCTCGGCGAGCCCGGCCCGGCCGGACGAGACGGCACCTTCGAGCACCGCCCGCGCCGCCGGGACGTCTCCCGCCTCGGCGAGGGACTGCGCTTGCTGACGGCTGTGGGCGTACGGGAAAGGCACGAAGCCATGCTGCCCGGCCCGCGCAACCAAACCAAGCTCAGACCGGAATCGTGATGGTGATCTTTGTCGGTCCGCCGGGCGGGCTGGTCACGTCGAGGCGCCCGTCGACTGCCTCGAGCCGGTCGGTGATGCCGCGCAGACCGCTGCCGGCCGCCGGATCGGCACCGCCGTGTCCGTTGTCGATCACCGTGGCCCGCAGCGGCGGCTCGAAGCGCACCGAGGCCGAGGTGGCGCCGCTGTGTTTGACGATGTTGCCGAGGCATTCCGCGACCGCGAAGTAGGCGGCCGTCTCGACCGCGGGTGTCAACGCCGAAGCCACCTCGCCCTCCACTGTGGTGGGCAGCGACAGATCGAGGACCAGCGCCCGTACGGCATCCACCAGCCCCCGGTCGGCCAGCACCGGCGGATGGATGCTGTGCATGACCGCGCGCATGTCGTCGAGCGCCGCCCGGGCCGTCGAGCGGGCCTCACCCAACAGTCTCTCGGCCGTGTCGGGGTCGCGGCGCAGCAGATCACTGGCCATCCCGAGGGTCAGCGCGAGCGACACCATGCGGGCCTGGGCGCCGTCGTGCAGGTCGCGTTCGACGCGCTTGAGCTCGGCCGCCTGCCGGTCGACGGCGGCCCGGCGGGAGCGGGTCAGCGACGTGACCCGGTCGAGCAGCTCGCTCTCCCGGCTCACCAGGTAGGCATGCACGCTGAGCAGGACGGCGACGGCGAGCGCGGTCCAGACCGGCCAGAAGTAGCCGCCACCGGAGAGCACGTAGACCGTGAGGTCGACCGCGAGCAGCAACCCGCAGAACGCCACGTTGAGGGCCAGCCCGCGCCGCCGCCCGGACGAGACCCGGCCCGCGCGCCGGAACACGAAGACGCCGGCCGCCACCGTCCCGAATCCGAAGTAGACCCAGCGCGGCCAGAACTCGCCGGCCGGCCCGGCGACGGCCCACACGGCGGTGGCCGCGACGCTGAGCGCCACGGCCGTCGCCACCAGCAGGCGGTTCATCGGTAGGTGAAGCGCCGGAGGGCGGTCTCGGCCGGTCCGGCGCCGCGCATCCGGTGCGCGATCGACACCGACACGGCCCAGATGCCGACCGCGGCCACGAGGGCGGGCCAGGTGCCGGTCAGGCCGAGCGCCCACGGGCTGAACAGGGCGACCCAGGCCACCGACTGGAACAGGTAGCCGCTCATCGACCGCTGACCGAGCGCGGCGATCGCGGTCGTGACCCGGTTCCGCGTGGCGATCAGGGCGAACAGGGCCACGTAGCCGGGACCGCCGTACTCGCCGGTGAGCGCGTGCAGGAAGGCCATGGCGTCGACCGTACCGGCGCTGACGTGCAGCCAGCCGGCCGACACCAGCGCGTACGGTAGTCCGCCGGCGATGGCGATGCCGAGCCCGGCCACGGCGGTGCGGCGCAGGAGCGTACGGTGCTGGGCCGGGTTCTCCAGAATGCGGTGGCGCGCGGCCCAGATGCCGAGCCAGACGATGATGATGAACGGGATGACGGTGGCCGTGTGCACCGGCCATTCGGCGAGGCGGTCGGCGATCGAGGCGGCGTAGCTCGAGGCGGCCAGCGACGGGTTGGGCTTGTTGGTGAGCGTGGCGTCGCCGCCGGAAGCGGTGGTCAGCACGATCACGGCCAGGACGACGGCGTACACGGTCTGCAGCCCCCAGAGCCACAGGATCAGGCGGTGGAACCGGTCACTGCGGCGGAGCAACAGCCAGGTGGCGAGAATTCCCACGATCCCGTACGCCCCCAGGAAGTCCCCGAAATACAGCAGCGTCGCGTGGGCGAAACCGAAAACGATCAGCGCGACATTGCGCCGCATCAGCACCCGGCGGGCCGCGTCGCCCTGCCGCCGCGCGATCTGCACCAGGCCGTAGCCGAACATCACCGCGAAGACGGGATACGCGCGACTGTCGACGAGCAAAGACATCAAGAAATTGACGACCCGTTCCATCCCGTACGGGGTGGGGTCGAGTCCCGGCTGTCCGCGGAAGGCGAAGTTGGCCGCGTTGGCGAGCGCGATGAACAGGAGCATGGCGCCGCGGATGAGGTCGGGAGCGAGGGCTCGCTCTTTCCTGGCGACCGGGCCGTTGGTGTGAAGCGTCGTTGTCATGCCTAAGAGCCTCGTGAATGGGGCGCTTCTGAACGAGGTGGCTGGAACCCGTCTAGCCCAGGTGCTAGTACCCCTCCAGGTATCTGAGGACGGCCAGCACGCGGCGATTGTCGTCCTCGGAGGTCTGCAGGCCGAGCTTGGCGAAGATGTTGTTGGTGTGGTTGGCCACGGCCTTCTCGGTGATGAAGAGCGCCCCGCCGATCGCCGCGTTGGAGCGGCCCTGGGCCATGTGCTCGAGCACCTCGTGTTCGCGCGGCGTGAGCGGCATCTTCGGCTTGCTGCCCATCAGTTTCGCGACGACCGTGGGGTCGAGCGCCGTGCCGCCGGCCGCGACCCGCCGCACCGCGTCGATGAACTCGCCGATGTCGGAGACGCGGTCCTTGAGCAGATAGCCGATCCCGCCGTGGCCGTCGGCGAGCAGCTCACGGGCGTACAGGCGCTCGACGTACTGGGAGAGCACGAGAACCGGGAGCCCGGGCTTCTCGGCGCGCGCGGTCAGGGCGGCGCGCAGTCCCTCGTCGGTGTGACCGGGCGGGAGGCGGACGTCGACCACGGCGACGTCCGGGTTGTCGGTGAGCAGGGCCTTGAGCAGGTCGGGACCGTTGTCGACGGCGGCCACCACCTCGAACCCGTACGCCTGGAGCATGCGCACGATCCCGTCGCGCAGCAGTGTCAGATCCTCGGCGACCACGACCCTCATGGCCGACACCGTAGCGTCAGGTCGTTACCGCCGAGACCCCTCCCGCGACCGCCACGGCGCCGAGCGCGACGAGCAGGGCCGTGCAGAGCTGCTGCAGGCGGCGGCTCGGTTCGGGTGAGTGGTCGAGGACGGCGACCATGACACCCCACGCGGCCGCGAGCCCGCCGATCAGGAATCCGAACATCGTTGCAGGATGCCGCCACCGGCCGTCGGCGAGCGCCAACGGCCGGTGGCCGCTCGGTGAATTACTTCTTGATAAGAGTCGCCGCCTTGTCGATGTCGGCCTGCTTGACCGAGGCGAGCGAGCCGAACAGCTTGACGGCCTGGTAGTAGGTCCAGGCCAGGCTGTAACAGGCGGCCGCCGACACCGTGCCGTAGGTGGCGCAGACCCGCTTGAGGTCGGCGTAGAACGTGTCGTCGACGCGGGCCTTGTTGGCCGAGAAGGTGCCGATCGCCTTGTAGTTGCGGTAGCCGAAGTCGTGGTGCGCGCAGGAGTTCTCGAACTTGAAGCCGAGCGGGTTGTCCGGGCTCGACGAGCAGTAGTCGGTGGACCAGTCGAAGCCGTAGGACGCCCACGGGCCTCGGTTGGCACGGGCGTCGTTCCAGGCCGCGGTGCTGGAGGCGGTCGGCTGCGTCCACCGGGCCAGGACGGTGGCCTTGGAGTCGGCGGCTTGGGCGGCAGTGGCCGGGAAGAGGACGGCGACGGCGAGGAACAGGACGATGAGGACGCGTCGGGTCATGCCCCCGACATTCCGATCACCGAGTAAACAAATCCACCGCTGTCGATGACATCTACCACTGACCGCCTAAGTTACCCGCGCGTATTCCTTAACGCTCGCTCATGTGTTACGTCAGTATTTCAGGTACTGCCTGGTCAGCTTGGCCACCTTCTCGACCAGGGCGATCCCGCCGTCCATCGACTGGTTGTTGTGCGAGAGCACGGCGACCGACACGTTCACCTTGCCGTCGGGCGAGCTGACCCGGCCGATCGTGTTGACCGCCCACAGGCCGCCGTCGGCCGAGCGGGTGTCCCAGCCGTTCTTGACCGTGGCGCTCTCGCCCTCCTTGGCCACCGCCGGCACGCCCCAGTCCTGCGTGTCGTCGACCGAGTTCATCAGCGAGAACGCCGTCTCGCGGGAGTCCTCGTCGAGCGGGCCCTTGGTGTCGACCAGCTTCGACAGCAGCTTGACCTGGTCGCTCGCGGTCGTCTTGGTGAGGCCCCACGCGCTGTTGACCGTGGTCTGGGTCAGGCCGAGCCGCTTGTTGCACTTGGTGATCGCGCTCTTGCCGCCCAGGTGCTCGAACAACTCGGTCGTCGCGTTGTTGTCGCTGAGCTGGATCATCGGCTTGGCCAGCGCCATCTCGCCCGAAGTGGGCTCCCGGTCGGCGTCCTGCGCCTTGAGCAGCTCACACGCGAGGATCTGGGCCTTCACGATGCTCGCCGTGTCGAACTTCTCCGCGCCCTGATACGTGTAGGCCTGGCCGGTCTTCTTGTCGAGCACAGCGACCGAGAAGTCGGGCGTCTCGGCCGCGACCAGCTTGAGGGCCGCGTCGAGCTCCCGGGCCCGTTTCGCACGCTCGATCTTGGCCAGCTCGGCCGCACTGGGCCCGGACCTGGTGGCCTTGCCGCCGGTGAGCGCGGAGGGCACGAGGCCGCCGTCGTCACCGTCGCCGGCCATGCCGAACGCGATCAGGCCTCCGCCGCCGAGGATCACGGCTGCCGCCACAGCGATGATGAGGTTTCGGGAACGCCGCACCGAAGCATAGTGCCGCCTCCGGCCCGCAGGCACAAACCTTCGCACACTGGGCTGCTTCATCAATACGTTCGGTGATCGTGTCCCCCGTGCGAGCTACCCCGGATTGCCCCCTGCACGGTGACTCCGCCGCTCAAGATCATCAATAGCGTTTCCCCTATGAAACTCAAGTCGTCCCTCGGGCTCCGCCTCCTCTTCCTCCTCGTCGTCTTCTTCGCCCTTGACGTGCTGCTGGCGCCGCTGGCCGGGCGCGCCGCCCACAACCCGGTGACCGGCCTGCTGGTCGGCTTCGCGAGCGCGGGCATCGGCCTGTTTCTCTACGTACGCCTGGTCCGGTGGCTCGAACAGCGACCGGTGACCGAACTGGCCCGGTCGTCGCTGCGCGCCGGGCTGCTGCGCGGCCTGGGGATCGGTCTCACCCTGTTCGTCGCGGTGATGACGCTGATCTTCGTATGCAACGGCTGGCGCTTCACCGGCTACGGCTCGGTGGCCGACATGATCGGGGTGTTCGGGCTCATGACGGCCGCCGCCACCCTCGAGGAACTGCTGTTCCGCGGGGTGCTGTTCCGGATCGTCGAGGAGTGGGGCGGCACCGTCCTGGCCCTGGTCGTGTCCGGGCTGCTGTTCGGCGGCGTGCACCTGCTCAACCCGGACGCCACGCTGTGGGGCGCGCTCGCCATCGCGGTCGAGGCCGGCCTGCTCCTCGGCTCGGCCTACGTGCTGGCCCGCAACCTGTGGCTGCCGATCGGGCTGCACCTGGGCTGGAACTTCGCCGAGTCGGGCCTCTTCGGCGCGGCCAACTCCGGCTCCGGCAGCACGCTCGGCGGCCTGCTCACCGGCACCCCGCACGGTCCCGCGATCATCAGCGGCGGCGAGTTCGGCCCCGAGGCCAGCATCCTGGCCATCCTGGTCGGGGTGGTGGCCTCCTACTTCCTACTCCGTACGGCCCGTCGCCGCGGCCTCGTCCACAAGGCGTCCTGGCGATGACCCGCATCCCGCCGCCCTGTCTTCCCTCGCGCCTCGTCGTTGTCCACAGGGCGTCCCGGTGGTTAGTCGCGGCGACTACGCTCGCCCCGTGTCCCGCCTCCGACTGCTGTCCGCGGTGACCCGGCGCTGGTCCAGCTGGGTCACCTGGTGGCAGCGGCGGCCGGCCGTGGCGCGGGACGGCTTGTTCGGCGTGCTGCTCGCACTGCTCGCGTTCGCGGCCCCGCTGGCCGGCAAGGGCACCCGCCTCGGCGAGCTGCCGGTCCGCCCGGTCGACGCACTGGCCGTCGTGGCGGCCCTCGCGATGTCTCTGCCCCTGGCCCTGCGCCGGCGCTACCCGGCGGCCGTCCTGGCGCTGGTCGCGGCCGGGTTCGCGGTGCAGGAGCTCCGGGGCTACGCGACGTTCGCCAGCCTCGGGGTGACCATCGCCCTCTACAGCGCGGCGGCCTACCTCGAACGGTTCCGCCGCGCCGTCGCCGCGACCACCGTCCTGGCCTACGCGGGCCTGGCGGTCGCCCTGCACGCGGCCGGCTCGTCGGCCCAGGTCGCCGACTACGTGATCTTCTGCCTGGGCCTGAGCATCGCCTGGCTGGCCGGCTCGTGGGTGCGCGACAAGCGGATCGCCGAGGCGGCACGGCGTCGGCGGGAGGCCGCCGAGATCCGCGACGCCGAACGCGCGATGATCGCCCGCGAGCTGCACGACGTGGTCACCCACCACGTCACCGCGATCGTGGTGCAGGCGGGCGCAGCCCAGTTCCTCACCGCCGACCCCACCCGCACGACCGAGAGCCTGTCCGCCATCGGCGACACCGGGCGGCGGGCCTTGAGCGAACTACGCGACCTGCTGGGCGTCCTGGATCCCCACCGCGCAGCTCACCACGCGCCGCCTGACAACTCCACGACCCACCGCGCCGTGGACCACGCCACCACAGCCACCGCAAGCCACGACACCGTCGACCACGCCACCACAGCCGCCGCAAACCACGGCGCCATCAGCCACGCCACCACAGCCAACGCCGCCGCACGCCACGACGCCGTCGACCACGCCACCACAGCCAACGCCGCCGCACGCCACGACGCCGTCGACCACGCCACCACAGCCACAAGCCACGACGCCATCAGCCACGCCACCACCGCCACAAGCCACGACGCCGTCGACCACGCCAGCACCGCCATCGCCGCCGCGGACCGCGACGCCGTCGACCACGCCAGCACCGCCATCGCCGCTACGGACCGCGACGCCACGGGCCGGGTCAGCACGACCCACGACGCTGCGGCACCGCCCACTGCCGTCGAGGGCGCCCCGCAACCCATTGCCGCCGGCTCTCCCACCGTTTGGCCCTCATCCGACATTTCCGTAATGTCGCCCGGCGAGGCAACTCTCGGCGAGGCGACCCCGCGGGAAGCCGGCCACGCCCCTCGATCGCGACTTCCCGGGCTGGCCGAGATCGCGGAGCTGGTCGAGCGGAGCCGATCCGCCGGCCAGCCCATCGAGCTGATCGCGGAGGGCGAGGCCCCGCCGCTGGGCGCCGGCCGCGAGGTGACGGCCTACCGGGTGGTGCAGGAGGCACTGACCAACGCGATGAAATACGCACCGGGCGGCCCGACGCTCGTCCGGCTCGGCTACCGCCCCGACGGCGTGCGCATCGACGTGTCGTCCCGGGCCGTCCGCACCGTGATCACCCCGGTCGGCGGTTCGGGCCGCGGGCTCGCCGGACTGCACGAACGCGTCACCGTCTTCGGCGGCGAACTGTCGGCCGGCCCCGGCGACGACGGCACCTTCGCCGTGACCGCCACCATCCCGTCCGAGTCCACCCGATGACCGCCCGGCAAGACCCTCTCTCCCCGAAGGCCGGCCCATGACCCTCAAGGTGCTCGTGTGCGACGACCAGGCTCTGGTCCGCACCGGGTTCGTCACCATCTTCGACGCTCAGCCCGACATGACCGTGGTCGGCGAGGCCACCGACGGCCGCAGTGGTGTCGACCTGGCGCGGCGGCTGCGGCCCGACGTCGTGGTGATGGACGTACGCATGCCGGTGCTGGACGGCATCGCGGCCACCGCCGAACTGGCCGGCCCCGGGGTCGCCGACCCGATCAAGGTCCTCGTGGTCACGACGTTCAACCTCGACGAGTACGTCTACGACGCGCTGAACGCGGGCGCGAGCGGCTTCCTGCTCAAGGACGCGACGCCGCTCGAACTGGTGGCCGCCGTGCACACCGTCGCCCGCGGCGAGTCGCTCCTCGCCCCGGCGGTGACCGGACGGCTGATCGGTCGTTTCGCCCAGCGGATCCGGCCCGCCACCGCCGACGGCTCCCCGGCCGCCGAGGCGCTGACGCCGCGCGAGCTCGAGGTGCTGCGCCTGATCGCCACCGGTATGTCGAACAGCGAGATCGCCGGCACGCTGGTGATCGGGGCCGAGACGGTCAAGACCTACGTCTCCCGCATCCTCACCAAGCTCAACCTGAGAGACCGGGTCCACGCGGTCGTCTACGCCTACGAGACCGGCCTCGTCCGCGCATCCTGACCACCAGCCCGGCCCGCCCCGACCGGGCTGAACGCAACGGCGCATCCTGACCACCGCCCCGACCCGGGCGCCCAGCGAACCCGGGCTGAACGAAACGGCGCATCCCGACCACCGCCCCGACCCGGGTGCCCAGCGAACCCGGGCTGAACGAAACGGCGCATCCTGAACACCGCCCGGCCCGCCCCGGCCCGGGCGACCGGCGGACCCGGGCTGGACGTAACGTCACGGCGGAAGCGCGTGATCGGCGAGCCAGGTCAGGGAGAGCAGATGTCCCTCGCAATCGACTTCGTCCCGGTGGAGCGGGCCGGCGACGAGTGGTTCGTGGCCGGGGTCGTGGCGCTGGTCAACCGGGTCTACGCCGACGCCGAGGCGGGTATGTGGGACGACGGCGCCGACCGCACCGACGCGTCCACGGTCGCCGCGATGATCGGTGCGGGTGAACTCGTGGCCGCCTTCGACGGCGACCGGCTGGTGGGCACCGTGCGTGCGGTGCGGCTCGATCGGGGCACGGGCGAGTTCGGCATGCTGGTGGCCGACCCGGACGTGCGGGGGCAGGGCGTCGGACGCGAGTTGGTCCGGTTCGCCGAGGAGCACTTCGGCGGGCTGGGGTGCGACACCATGCAGCTCGAACTGCTGGTTCCGCAGGCCTGGAAGCATCCGGTCAAGGAGTTCCTGCGGTCGTGGTACACGCGGATGGGCTATGCACAGGTCACCGTCGGCGATCTGGCCACCGGCTTTCCCCATCTGGTGCCGCGGCTGGCCACCCCGTGCGACTTCCTGATCTTCCGCAAGGGCCTGCCGAGCCAGGTCCGCGCCGGAGACTGACCGCCGGCCCGGTTCACCGCCAACGCTCGCGGGCCGAGGGCTGACCGCCGGCCCGGTTCACCGCGAGCGCTCGCGGGCTGGGGGCTGAGCGCCGGCCCGGTTCACCGCCAGCGGGCCGGGGGCTGACGGAGGCGTACGGGAAAACGGTTTTTTACTTGCCCGCGCCGACGGTCTCGACCGGGGTCGGCTCGTGGGTGTCGAAGCCGGTGCGGGTCATCGTGCCCCAGACGGCGGGACGGCCGCGCCAGGCGGCGGCCGCGCCCCACACCTGCCAGAGGGCCAGCACCTGGCGGTAGCCGAAGTTCTCCAGCACCGCCGCCACCACGCCGCGCAGCATGTCGCTCCAGCGCGGGTAGCGGTGGAACGACACTTCTTCGATGAACAGCGCGACCAGGCTGACCAGCAGGCCGTAGCCGTACGCGACCAGGGCGAACCGCCACGCGAAGGCGACGTCGATCGCGTCCGCCCAGAGTCCGAGCGGCAGCAGCACCAGGGCCGCGATCTCGACGAACGGGGCCAGCAGCTCGAAGATCAGGTAGTAGGGCAGGGCGACCAGGCCGATCCGGCCGTAGCGCGGGTTGAAGATCATGTGGCGGTGCTTGGTCAGGATCTCGGCGATGCCGCGGTGCCAGCGTCGGCGTTGCGAGCCCAGCACCTTCCAGTCGGACGGCGCCTCGCTCCAGCTCACCGGCTCGGCCACGAAGATGACCCGGTAGTCCTCGCCGCGGTCGCGCAGGTAGTGGTGCAGCCGGACGACCAGCTCGGCGTCCTCGCCGATGGTGTCGTGGGCCAGCCCGCCGATCTGCACCAGCAGGTCGCGCCGGAACACGCCGAACGCGCCGCTGATCACCACCACGCCACCGAGGCGGGACCAGCCCGTACGGCTCATCAGGAACGCCCGGAGGTATTCGACCACCTGCACGCGTACGAGCCAGGAGCCGGGCATCCGCACGTCGACCACACGGCCGGCGACGACCTTGCAGCCGTTCGCGATGCGGACCACGCCACCGCAGGCGGCCACGCGCAGCGGGTCGTCACCGAACGGCTTGGCCACCGAGAGCAGGGCGTCCGGGTCGAGCACGGAGTCGGCGTCGACCATGCAGACCAGCGGGTGGCGGGCCAGGTTGATGCCGACGTTGAGGGCGTCGGACTTGCCGCCGTTGGTCTTGCGGACCACGGTCAGCGACCCGGAGCCGCGCGGCACGTGGACCGAGACGACGTGGGATTCGTACGGGACCTCGGACGGCACCACCCGGGGCACCTCGACCAGGTCGAAATGCGCGCGCAGTTTCTCGAAGGTGTCGTCGGTCGAGCCGTCGTCGACCACCACGATCTCGTAGCGGGGGTAGCGCAGCGCGGTCATCGCCTGGACGGCCGCGACGATGCCGGCACCCTCGTTGTAGGCCGGGACGATCACCGACACGGGCAGAGTGAGCGGGCTGCGGAACATGTCGTCGGCGCCGGTGAACGTGGTGCGGCGCAGGTGCTTGGCGAACTCGACCGAGGCCAGCCCGATCATGATCAGGTAGCTGCTGTTGAGCGCCAGGAAGTAGGCCAGCACGGCGTAGTCGGCGCCGCGCAGCAGGACGAGCACGTAGTCGCGCATCAGGACGCTCCGACCAGTTCGGGGGCGACCAGGGCGAGCGCTTCGCGGCAGTGGTCGTTGTCGCGTTCGCGCAGCGCGGCGATCCCGGGCGGGCCGAGCCGGCGCAGGCTCTGGGCGGCCTCGTGGGCGATCTGGAACTCACCGTCGTCGAGGTGCGCGGCCAGCGCCGGCACCGCGGCCGGGGCCCCGAGATCACCCAGGGCCCGGGCGGCGGCGGCGCGCAGCAGGTCGGGGGCGGGCGGGTCGAGCGAGTCGGTCAGCGGTTTCAGGGCTCCGCGGGCGCCGAGCCGGCCCAGGTTGGCCGCGGCGGCGACGCGGACGTCGAGCACCTCGTCGTCGGCGAGGACCCGGGCCATCCGGCTGACCGCGCCGGTCGCCCCGATCAGGCCGAGCGCGTCCAGGCAGACCGCGCGGACCCGGGCCTGCGGATGGTCGAGCGCGGCGGACAGCACGACCTCGGCCTCCCGGCCCATCTGGGCCAGGGACTGGGTGGCCAGCAGCGACGGGACCGGGTCGTGGTCGTCGAGGCTGGCGATCATCCGCCAGGCCGCCTTGGCGTCGCCGATGCGCCCGAGGGCCCGGACGGCGACGACGCGCACCTCGTGATCGCGGTCGGTGAGCAGGCGGCACAGTTCGGGGACCGCTTCGCGCAGTTCCAGGTCGCCGAGCAGCTGGGCGGCCCGGGCCCGGCGGACGCCGCTGCGGGCGTGCAGGTCGGTCAGCGCGGCCCGGGCCGCGCCCCGGTGCAGGAAGACCGAGACCAGGGCCGCGTGGGCGTCGCCGCGCAGCTTGCCGAGCAGGCCGAGCGCGGCCGGCAGGGCGGCCGACCAGGCGTCGTCGGGGATGGCGATCAGGTCTTCGGAGCCTTCCTCGCCGTTGTCGGCCACGAACGCGAGGAGGGCTCGGCGCGGGCCGGCGGCGAGAGCGGCCAGCCGGCGGTTGCGGATGCGGCGCCAGATCCGGAGGACCACGATGCCCACCGCGGTTCCCGCCACCACCGCGACCAGCACCAGGATGGTGACACTGAACAGCCCGACCATGCGAGAAATATATCCGTTTTGCGGGTTTTCGTAGGGCCCTACGGTTCATCGGCCGGCAGCGTGATGGTCACCGTGGTGCCGACGTTCTCGGTCGAGTCGACGGTGATGGTGCCGCTGTGGTTGTCGATGATCGAGCGCACGATGGCCAGCCCCAGTCCCGTACCGGGAACCGCCTGCTTGATGGCGTTGGTGGCGCGGAAGAACCGGACGAACAGCGCCTGCTGCTCGTCGGCCGGGATGCCCATGCCGGTGTCGGCCACCACCAGCACCGCCTTGTCGCCGTGGCGCTCGGCGTGGACCGTGATCGTGCCTTCGGCCGGCGTGAACTTGATCGCGTTGGTCAGCACGTTGTCGAGAACCCGGTCGAGCTGAGCCCCGTCCCCGCGGACCGGCAGCGGCCCGCGCACGTCGAGGTGAAGGCCGACCGACCCCTTGGCGGCGACCGGGCCGATCGCGACCAGCGCCTTGCTGATCGTCTTGGCCAGATCGAGCGGGATCCGGTCGCTGCTGTAGCTGCCTGATTCGATCTTGGACAGGGTCAGGATGTCCTCGATCAGGTCGCGCAGCCGCCGGGTGTTGCGCGAGATCACCTCGAGCATCCGGTGCTGGGCGTCGGTCAGCTCGCCCGGCTCGCTGTCGCGCATCAGCTCGAGATAGCCCGAGATGCTGGTCAGCGGGGTGCGCAGCTCGTGCGACACGGTCGACATGAAGTCGGTCTTGACCGTGTCGAGGGCCTGCAGACGGGCGCTGACCTGCTCTTCGTGGCGGCGGATGTGCTCACTCTGCTCGGCCGTCGCGTTGACCGCGGCGGCGACCGCCCTGATCTCGGCCGGTCCGCTGGTCACATCGGCCCGGGCGTCGAGCTTTCCGTCCCGTACGAGGTCAAGGGTCTCGACAACCGCACCCAGGGGGCGGGTGATCCGGCGGCTGGTGCGCAGAGCCGTCACCACGGCCGCGCCCGCCGCCGCGACGGTGAGCGCCACGACGGCCACCACCGCGATCGTCTGCAGCCGCTCGACCCGGTCGCGAAGATCGGCGGCGCGCCGGGTCAAGGTCACCCGGAACTGGTCGTTGGAGGTGACGAAGGCCTGGAAGAGGGTCTTGCCCAGCTCGGCGTAACGGATCGCCTCGTCGCTGCGGGGCGGCTCGAGCCGCTGCTGCTCGGCGTTGGCGAACCAGCCGTCGGCCCGGGCGATCTGGTCGGCGGCGGCCGCGGCGTCCCGGCCGTCGGTCCGGCGGCGCAGCTCGTCGCCCGCGGCGGTCAGGCCGGTGCGCGCGGTGAAGTATCCGTCGAGCATCTGCTCGTCGCCGGTGAGCAGGTAGCCGCGCAGCCCGCGCTGGGCGTCGGTGAGCACCGCACGCAGGTCGGCGTTGGCCAGTTGCAGCGGCTGCACCTCGTCCGTCAGCTGCTCCACAGCCCGGTGCTGCACCAGCACGGCGGCCAGTTCGGCCAGCCCGGATCCGACGATGAGCGCGACCAGGACCGCGAAGGCCCTGCTCAGCAGCCTTCCGACGGTGCCGTCACGTCGCATCTCACGCCCGGGCTCGGCTCAGCAAGGCCTGGATGCGAGAGACCAGCTCGCGCGGACTGAACGGTTTCGTCACGTAGTCGTCGGCCCCTGCGCTGAACCCGCCCTCGACGTCCTGTTCCTGGACGCGGGCGGTCAGCATGATGATCAGGATGCCGGCCGTCGCCGGCTCGGCCCGCAGCATCCGGCACACGTCGATGCCGGACAGCCCCGGCATGGACACGTCCAGCACCGCCAGCGTCGGCTGGCGGCTCCGCGCCTGCTCGATCGCGGTCTGCCCGTCCTCGACGGCGATCACCTCGAACCCCGCCTGCTCCAGCTTGAACGCCACCAGGTCGCGGATGTCGGCGTCGTCGTCGGCGACCAGGACCACCGTCACGGCACTCTCCCTCGGTTGGTTGCGCAGCTTTCGCTACTTATCGGGACCATATCCGGTTAGTCCGGGTTGTGAGGCCGCTCCGGGAATGCCGGGCCGACTCAGCCACTGCAACCCAGGCGCAACAGCCGTGCAGCGGACCTGCAGCCCCGCTCCGGTGTTCTGGATGCAGACCCGACTTGCTCCGCCCGGCAGGAGGTTCCATGAACACCGTCCCCGACGACATCCGATCCGAAGCCCTCTTCGTGTCGAACGTCCAGCGTTCCCAGCTACCGACTCCCGAGCTGATCCGGGAGGCGGTGACCGACACGGTCGACCGCCTCGGTGAGGCCGGTTGCGCCGAACTCGTCGCTCAGGAGTTCGGCGAGCACCCCGACTGCGCCCTCGGACGCATGAAGTGGGCCCGCAACGCCGTCCGTTCCGCTTTCGCATAGTCGTGTCGCTGGCGCGGTATGCGGCCGGGGCCCTATGCTCGGCCGCATGCTGCACGCGCGATTGAACTGGTGGCCCGCCTGACCGGCGGCCCTCCCACTCGCGCGTAACACCACGCGGCCGCCTCCCCGAGGCGGCCGTTTTGCATGGTCAGGCCTCGGCCGGCGTCCGCCGAGACCCGAAAGAGGACCATCATGCGGCCTTTCGCCCTGCTCCACCGGGACGGCGCCGACCACGTCGAGGTGCTGACCGGTGACGTCGTCATCGTCGCCACGCTCGACGACATCCCGCTGCACCGCGGCCGCCCCACGCTGGCCGTCATCCCCTACCGCCAGATCACCGAGCGCGGATTCGACTGCGTCGACGACGACGCCCCGCTCGAGTGCCTCGTGGTGCGCTCGTCGCACCGCGAGCCGCTCGACGCCTTCCCGCCGGGCGAGCTGAGCATCACCGGCGGCGCCTTCGACCTCTCCGACGACGACTACGGCGCCATCGTCGAGGACGTGCTGCGCGACGAGATCGGCCGCGGCGAGGGCGCCAACTTCGTGATCCACCGTGTCTTCCAGGCCCGCGTGGGCGGGGACCCGATCGCCGCGGCCCGGGCCGCCTTCGGCCGGCTGCTCGCCGCGGAACGGGGCACCTACTGGACCTTCCTCGTCCACACCGGCACCCGCACGCTGGTCGGCGCCACGCCGGAACGGCACGTCAGCGTGGCCGACGGCATCACGATGATGAACCCGATCAGCGGCACCTTCCGCAACGGCTCCGGCCCGCTGCTCGATTTCCTGCGTGATCCGAAGGAGGTCGAGGAGCTCTACATGGTGCTCGACGAGGAGCTCAAGATGATGGCGACCGTGGCCGAGCACGGCGGCCAGGTCGCCGGGCCCTACCTGAAACAGATGACCCACCTGACCCACACCGAATATCTGCTGGCCGGGCGCGGCTCGCTCGACGTGCGGGACGTGCTGCGCGAGACCATGTTCGCCCCGACGGTGACCGGAAGCCCGATCGAGAACGCCTGCCGGGTGATCGCCCGGCACGAGCGCCGGGGCCGCGGCTACTACGCCGGGGTGCTCGCCCTGCTCGACCACGACGATCAGGGCCGCCAGACGCTGGACGCGCCCATCCTGATCCGCACGGCCGAGATCTCCCCGGCCGGCGACCTGCGCGTGCCGGTCGGCGCGACGCTCGTGCGCCACTCGACCGCGGCCGGCGAGGTGGCCGAGACCCACACCAAGGCGGCCGGGATTCTGGCCGCGCTCGGAGCCGTCGAGGCCAGGCCGGTCCCCGTACGCGTCGAGGCCGAATCGCCCGAGGTCCAGGCGGCCCTGGCCGCGCGCAACGACGACCTGGCCCGCTTCTGGCTCGACTCGCGGGCGCCGGGTGCGCTGACCGTCCCGGCGCTGGCCGGCCGGACCGCGGTGATCGTCGACGGCGAGGACACTTTCACCGGGATGCTGGCCCACCAGTTGCGCGCCCTCGGCCTGACCGTCTCGGTCGTACCCTGGACCGCGCCGGTGCCGCCGGCCGACCTGGTCATCGCCGGTCCCGGCCCGGGCGACCCCGGTGACCTCGACGATCCGAAGATGGCCACGATGCGCGGCGTGATCGCGGCCCGGCTGGCGGCGCGGGAACCCCTGCTGGCGGTGTGCCTGGGCCACCAGATCCTGGCGTCGCTGCTCGGCCTGCGGTTGCACCGCCGGGACTCGCCCTATCAGGGCCTGGCCCGTGAGGTCGACCTGTTCGGCGTGCGCCGGCGGGTCGGCTTCTATTCGAGTTTCGCCGCGCTCTCGCCGGACGCTTCGCGGGACACCGCTCACGGCCGGGTCGAGATCGCCCGCGACCCGGCCGACTCGGCCGTGCACGCGTTGCGCGGACCCGGCTTCGCCGGTGTGCAGTTCCACCCCGAGTCGGTGCTGAGCCGGGACGGGCTGGCCGTGCTGGCGCAACTTCTGCCGGAAGTCCTCACCGGAATGGTTATCCCGGCCACGAACGGGTAGCGAAGAGGACTGCCGGTGGTTCAAGGGGATCGAGAGCCTCCGCTTGGGCCACCGGCCCCTCCGGCTCATGCGCTCAGCATTGCGTCCAGCACCTCGACGAACCGATCGGGCTGCTCGAACTGCACCGCGTGGCCCGCACCGGGCACGACGACCAGTTCCTTGCCCGGCGCCCGCAACTCGGCATACCACTCGTCGAAGAGCACCCGGAGCCCGCGCATCTCGTCGCCGCCCAGGACGAACCAGACCGGCACCTCGAGTCGCGGCGCGTCACGGCGCAGGTCGATCCCCTGCATCCGGGGATAGAGCACGTCCCACGTGTCGAGGATGGCGTTGAGCACGTGGACCTTCTGCAGCAGCGTGAACTCACGCACGCCGAGCCCGAAGTCGGGCGGGCGCTGACCGTAGGCCTCCCCCTCGTACGTCATGATCGGCTCGTAGCCCCAGAAGCCCGGGTAGGGCGGCGGGCCCTGATCGGTCAGCTGCCGGACGACGTCGTCGCGCCCCTCGGACCGGGCCCAGGCGAGGATGTCGTCGTAGAAGATGCGGTCGCTCGCCGGCAGGTTCACCGCCTGGCCCGAGCCGATGTAGCCGCGGAACTTCTCCGGATGCCGCTGCACCGCGAGCACCGACAGCAGCGAGCCGCCGGAATGCCCGTACAGGAAGATCCGGTCCTGGTGGAAGCGCTCGCGCAGATAGTCGGTGACCTCGAGAATGTCGGCGACCGCCTGATCGACGGTGACGCGGGCGGCCGGATCGAGCGCGGGATAGGACGAGCCACCACCCCGCCGGTCGAGCGTGGCCATCACGAACCGCTTTTCGACGGCGGCCAGGTGGGCCCGGACGTTACCCCGCTCCGAACCGCCCGGCACGCCCGGCACGAAGAGCAGCACCGGTGCGTCGCGACGCTCCCCGCGGATCATGACACCGAGCCCACCGACGTGCGTCAGCTCGGCCACGCCGCCCGGGATCGAGGCCGTGCGGGCCGGCACGGCCACCGCGGCCGTCGCGAGAAGCAGACCGGCCGCGGGGATCGCGAAGAGCACCCGCCGCTTCACCCCGCGGCCGAGCGCCAGACCCAGGAACAGCGGCAGGAGGGTCAGCACGGCCTGCACACCCCGGCCGGCGACCAGGGCGGCCACGCCGAACGGGCTCGCGTGCGGCGGCCCGGTCGACGGACCCGCCACACCGGCGCGGACCAGCTCGAGAGCCAGCTCGAAGACCGGAACGATCAGCCACACCCACCGGGAACGACCGGTGCGGCCGGCGGCCCAGCCGAGGGCGGCGCTGACCGCGACCGAGACGAGCGCCTGGGTGATGGTGAGCGGGCCCCGCGGCGTCCACCAGCCCGCGAGCACGCCCCAGACGGCGGCGGGAACAATCCAGAGAAGAGTCATGCCGACGAGGATCGTGGCTCCGGCGCGAAAGCGGAGCCGCCATCGGTCGGGGGTCGGCCCAGTACTTTGGTAGGTCCTCACCGGACTCACCGCCTCGTAGGCTGCGTCCATGTCGTCGCTTCTGTTCGCGTTGCTGGTTCCCGGTCCGCCGGGCACCCGGCAGGCTGCTGTGCGCGACCGGGCGGCCGATGTGATCGCCGTGTTGTCCGCTCTGGCCTACGGCGCGGTCATGGTCCCGCTCGGCGACGCGACCTCACCGCACGCGGCCGTGCCGTGGCCGGTCGACGTCGCCATCGGCGTCGCCTGCACCCTCGCCCTCGTGGTGCGCCGGCGCCATCCGCTCGGCCTGTGCCTGGTCCTGCTCCCGTTCGGCGTCGTCTCGGTGATGGCCAGCGGCGCGATCCTGGTCGCGCTGTTCACCGTCGCCATCCGGTTCCGCTGGCGGCCGGTGCTGGGCCTCGCCGCGCTGCACATCGGCACGGGCGTCGTCTATTACGCGCTGCAGTCCGACCCGCCGTTCGATCTCTGGGTCGACCTCGTGCTCCGCGCGGTCACCGGCCTGGCCGCGGTCGGCTGGGGCATGTTCCTCCAGGCCTATCGCCATCTCATGTCCTCGCTGCGGTCCGAGGCCGACAACGCGCGGGCCCAGGCCCAGCTGCGCATGGAGCAGGCCCGGCTCACCGAGCGCACCCGGATCGCCCGCGAGATGCACGACGTCCTGGCCCACCGCATGTCGATGGTGAGCCTGCACGCGGGCGCGCTCGAGGTCCGCGGCGACGCCAGTCCCGACGAGATCGCCACGGCCGCCCGCGCGATCCGGGTCAGTTCCCACGAGGCGCTCGAGGAGCTGCGCTCGGTCATCGGCGTCCTGCGCCGCCACGGCGACGAGCCCCGGGACAGCCCGCCCGCCGGCAATCCCGCAGCGCACACGGCGACCAGAGCCGATCATCGGGCGGTCCGGGCCGAACCGCCGCAACCGCGGTTCTCCGATCTGCCCGATCTGCTGACCGAGGCCCGGTCGTCGGGGATGAACATCGACTTCGCCTGGGTGGTGCCGCGCGCGGTTCCGTCGCAGGAACTCGAGCGCACCGTCTATCGCGTCGTGCAGGAGGCTCTGACCAACGCCGGCAAGCACGCGCCCGGCAGCGACGTGGAGGTGCTGCTCGACGGCGGTGGCGGCGTCGACCTGCGGATCCTGGTCACCAACTCGCTCGGCGAGGCGAACGGCCGGCGCGGGGATCCGGTGCCCGGGTCCGGCAACGGGCTGATCGGCGTGGGCGAGCGGGTCGCGCTGGCCGGGGGCCGGGTGGAGTTCGGCCCCGAGCACGGCCGCTTCCGTCTGGAGGCGTGGCTGCCGTGGCACGAGTAGCGCCGGACGCCTCCTCGGTGGCGGGCGAGCGGCCGGTTCGCCTGGTGATCGTGGATGACGATCCGATGGTGCGGACCGGGCTGCGGCTGCTGTTCGGCGGGCCCAGCGGCATCGAGGTGGTCGGCGAGGCCGTGGACGGGTCCGAGGCGGTGATCGCCGTGCAGGCGCACTGGCCCGACGTGGTGCTGATGGACATTCGGATGCCGCGGCTCGACGGCGTGGAGGCAGCCAAGCGGGTCCGGGCGTTGCCGCGGGCCCCGCAGGTCGTCGCGCTGACGACGTTCGACGCGGATGAGTATGTGCTCGAGATGATCCGGAACGGGGCCTGCGGCTTTCTGCTCAAGGACACCCCGCCCGAGGAGTTGCGGGCGGGGGTCCGGGCGGCGGCCCGGGGCGAGTGCGTGTTCTCGCCGAAGGTGCTGCGGCCGCTCGTCGACCTGGTCGCGAGCACGGCTCCGGGGTCACGGCGGGCCGAGGCGCACCGGCAGCTCGACCGGCTGACCGACCGGGAGCGTGAGGTGGCGATCGGGCTGGGTCAGGGCTGGACCAACGCCGAGATCGGCGACGCGCTCGGCATGGGCGTCTCCACCGTGAAGGGGCACGTGTCCCGGGTGCTGGCCAAGCTGTGCATGAACAACCGCGCCCAGGCCGCCGTACTGATCCACGAGGCGGGGCTGGTCTGAGCAGCGCCCGGCCATGCATTCTGTCCGGGCGAGGACAACGTGGACCGGCGTCAGGCGTTTAACCGGGTGACGCCGATGGGTACCGGCGTCACGCCGACCGACACGGAGGAAATCATGGCCGAGCCACAGGTCACGCTGGATCCGCGCAGCCTCAACGTGGTGGAGCAGAAGCTCCGCGGGCCGCTCGAGGATCAGCTCACGTCAGCCCTTCAGGCCGCGACCGAGAAGACCCGGCACACGTACGCCGGGGAGAGCGTGGACGAGGTTTCCGAGCAACTCGTCGAGCGCACCCGGTCGGGCCTGCACCCGGACATCGCGGCCGGCTTCCAGCCCGACCCGGTCCAGCTGCGCCGGGTGGCCGAGGCGATCGTCACCGGCTCACACGAGTGACCTGATCACGTCCATCGCCTTGAGCCGGGCGGCCCCCGATCCCAGCCGGTCGTCCGGGATGATCAATTCATCAAGACCATTTCCCGCGTACGCGGCGATCTCGTCCGCCAGTCGCGCCGGTGACCCGCCGATCGCGTGCGCCGCGCCCTCAGGCAGCGGACCGTCCACGACGGTCACGGCCTGAGCGGTGCGCGCGATCGTCTTCGGGTCCCGCCCGACGGCCGCGCAGTGCTGGTCGAGCACGGCCGACTTCCGGGCGATCAGTTCCGGTCGTCCCCAGCAGTTCCACTCGTCGGCGTGCTCGGCCACCAGCCGGAGCATCCGCTTCTCGCCCTTGGCCCCGATCATCAGCGGGAGCGGCTGCTGCACCGGCTTGGGCTCACAGACCGCGTCGGTGATCCGGTAGTACTCCCCCTCCACCGTCGTCCGCGGCTCCCGCAGCAGGCCCTTCGTCACGCGTACGGCCTCCTCGAAACGGTCGATCCGCTGCCTGATCGGCCCGAGCTCGATCCCGTACTGCTCGTGCTCGTTGATCTGCCAGCCCGCCCCGATGCCGAGCACGAACCGCCCGTCGCTGATCTGGTCGACCGTCGCCGCCATCTTGGCCAGCACCGCCGGATGCCGGTAGGTGATGCCGTAGACCAGCGTGCCGACCCGGATCCGGGGCACGGCCGCGGCCAGCGCCGCCACCACCGAGCCGCACTCGAGCGTCGGGATGGTGTCGTCCTCGCCCGGCCCGACGTTCGGCATGAAGTGGTCGGCGAACCAGACGCCGTCCCAGCCGGTCGCCTCGGCGTGCCGTGCCTGCTCGAGCACGCCGGCGAAGCTCTGCTGGGGGCCGGGCCAGATCGAAAGTCGCATGCCGTCAGCGTAGGGCGGCCAGCACGTGGTCAACGAGCCCGTCCGCGTACCGTCGGGTCAACGGCCCGGTGCGCAGCAGCCACCGATGAAAGATCGGTCCGAAGATCAGCTCGACCGCGTGGTCGAGGTCGGCGCCGTCGCGGATCTGGCCCGCCCGCTGAGCTTTGTCAAGGCGATCGCGCACAGCGACGAGCTGCGGCCGCAGCAGACGATCGCGCACCTGGTCGCCGAGCGCGTCGTCGGCCAGCGTCTCGGCGGTCAGCGCCCGGGTCGTCGCCGACTGCCGCGGATCGGCGAACTCGGCCACCGTGGCCCGGACGACCTCACGCAGGTCGGCCTCGATGTCGCCGGTGTCGGGCAGGGTCACCGCCGTCGCGTTCTCGGCCAGCGCGTCCAGGATCACCGCGCCCTTGCCCGGCCACCACCGATAGATCGTCTGCTTGCCGACGCCGGCCCGCGCCGCGATGGCCTCGATCGTCAGCTTGGCGTAGCCGGTGCCGGCCAGCAGCCCGAGCGCCGCGTCGAGGATCGCGCGGCGGGACTGCTCGTTACGGCGGGATGCGTCGGGCACGGAGCTATCGTACTCTCTACGAGACGAGACGTTGCGTCTCGCTTGTTAGGAGAGAACATGGCGCACATCGCGATGGTCAGCATCCCGGCCCACGGCCACGTCAACCCGAGCCTGGAGATCATCCGTACGCTCGTCGCCCGCGGCCACCGCGTCACCTACGCCAACACGACCGCGTTCGCCGAGGTCATTTCCCGGGCCGGGGCGGAGCTGAGACCGTACGAGTCGTCCCTGCCCCTGGAGGACGACGAGTGGGGCGACCCGCTGACCGCCTTCCTCGACGACGCGATCGCGATGCTGCCGCAGCTGCGCGCCCTCTACCAGGACGACCGCCCCGACCTGTTCCTCTACGACATCGCCGGCGCCCCGGCCCGGCTGCTCGGCGAGCAGTGGGGCATCCCCGCCGTGCAGCTCTCCCCCACCTTCGTCGCGTGGGAAGGCTACGAGGCCGAGATGCCCGCCCCCGACCCGGCTTTCCAGCGTCGTTACGCGGAGTGGCTGGCCTCGGAGAACTCGTCCACCACCGACAGCATCGCGTTCCAGGGCCGCCCCGGCCACGGCCTCGTCCTCATCCCCCGCGCCCTGCAGCCGAACGCCGACCGCGTCGACCCGGCCGTCTTCGACTTCGTCGGCCCGATCCTCGGCGACCGCGGCACGTGGACCCGCCCGCCCGGCGCCGCCAAGGTGCTGCTGGTCTCGCTGGGATCGGCCTTCACCAACCACCCCGGCTTCTACCGCCGCTGCATCGAGGCGTTCGGCCGCCTGCCCGGCTGGCACACCGTGCTGCAGATCGGCAAGCACGTCGACCCGGCCGACCTGGGTGACGTGCCGCCGTCCGTCGAGGTGCACCCGTGGGTCGCCCAACTTGCCATCCTCGAACAGGCCGACGCCTTCCTCACCCACGCCGGCATGGGCGGCAGCAGCGAGGGCCTCTACGCCGGCGTCCCGATGATCGCCGCGCCGCAGGCCACCGACCAGTTCGCCAACGCCGACCAGCTGGTCGCCCTGGGCGTGGCCCGCGCGGTCGACTCCCACTCGGTGACCCCCACCGAACTGCGCGACGCCCTGCTGGCCCTCACCACCCCCGAGGTGCTGGCCCGTTCCGCCGAGATCAAGCGCGAGGTACGCGCCGAGGGCGGCGCCCCCCGAGCCGCCGACCTGCTCGAAAAGCTCCTCTGACCGCTCTCGGATCGTGGCCCCGACTGACGCAGTGAGGCGGCCGCCCGGATCGGCGGCCGCCTTGTGGGTCACGGGCGGTCAGCGGTGGGCCCGGAGCCAGCCTCGGATGTCCTGGACCACCTGCTGGTCGGGGGCGCCGAACTCGGGGTGGAACTTGGGCGTGATGTTCATGGTGTGGGCCATGCCCGGATAGATGATCACTTGGTGATCGCGGTTGCCGGAGGCGGCTACGGCGGCGTCGGCGGCCAGGGCTGCTCGTGCCGGTGTCTGCAGGTCGTTCTCGCCGTTGAGCAGCAGGGTCGGGCCGGTGAATCGGGGCAGCGCCTCGGTCACCGTCGGGAAGCGGGCGATGTCGGTGACGTAGTCCTTCAGCGTTTCCAGGCCCGGTGTGTCCGGGTAGCTGTCGATCCCGCTGGCCTGGCGCAGTACGCGGCCCGCCTCGGCGTCGATGGCGATCTGACCGTCGTGGTCGGTGTCGGTGCTCGCCCGCACCTTTCGGCCGTCGAGCAGCACGGGACGGAGCTGGTCGGCGACCTCCTCCGGCTGGCCGATCAGGCCGTCCGTGGCTTCCCGGGCGGTCAGCCGGCCGTCGCCGTCGACGTCGAACTCGTCGTGCATCTGCAGCAGCACCCGGCCGAACAGCTGGAGGGTCAGCAGCGTCTTGATGTCCTTACCGACCACGCCCATGGCGACCACGCCGGCCGGATCGGGGATGCCGAACTTCTGCGGCGCGGCGGCGAGGTTGGCGGCCACGTTGGTGCCCTCGCTGTGGCCGAGCAGGAAGATCCTCGACGGGTCGACCTTGGGCGAGGCGGCACCGAAGCGGATCGCCGATGCGGCGTCGCGCTGGATGAGGTCGTACGGACGCTTCGGGTTGAGCTGAGCCGGGTCGGTGCTCTCGACCGGCCCGATGCCGGTCACTCCGCGCTTGTTGAACCGCAGGGTCGCGAAGCCCTCCCGGTTGGCGGCCTGGGCGAGCGGGATGAACGTCGCGCCCTTGCCTTCGGGCAGCGTCTGGTTCATGTCGTTGTGCCCGCTGCCGTGCAGGAAGACCACCAGCGGCAGCCGGCCGGCGGCGTGGCTCGGATAGGTGAGTTCGGCGTCGGTGACCCAGCCCCGGCCGAAGTCGATCCGGACGGGTTCCCGGGTGATACCGGACCACCCGGACCGCTCGGCCGGCCGGGTGTCGGCCCGGGCCACTCCGACCCCGGCGGCCAGCACCGCGGCGGCCGTCAGACCGACCGTCAACCTGCGAAGATTCCGTGTCGTTG
Source organism: Paractinoplanes bogorensis (assembly GCF_018829635.1). Taxonomy (GTDB): domain Bacteria; phylum Actinomycetota; class Actinomycetes; order Mycobacteriales; family Micromonosporaceae; genus Actinoplanes; species Actinoplanes bogorensis. Next base: position 437,602 of record NZ_JAHKKG010000006.1, on the reverse strand, counting down.
TCATAGGAACGACGCTATTTTTCGCGGTGACGAAGATCGATCCGGCTCACGCTACTTCTCGTGGTACAGCCTGCTGGAAAGCTGGGGGACGAGGGCACATCCCGGTCGGGCGTTACGGCCCGGTGTTGCAGAGAGGCCGGCGAGGCCGCGGGTTCCACTTCGTTGCGGTTGTGGCTTGTGCCGAGGCGTACATCTGCATGGTCTTTTCCGGGGCCGGACAGACGGGGCAGACTCGGGTGACACCGCAGCGGCCGCAGTATTCGTTGGTTTTCTTGAAGCACACGAAGCCGGCCAGGAAGCCCAGGAGCAGGGCGGTGGCGACGATCAGGCCGAGAATCATGGGGCGCTCCCTCCGAGCTTGCTTTCCCCTCACACGGCGTTCTGGGCCATCCGGTTCATAGGATCGGTCGTATGGAATTCGGTGTCGGATACTTCCCCACTCATGACGGCATGCGGCCCGGCGAGATCGCGCGCCGGGTCGAGGAACGCGGGCACACCGCCCTGTTCTTCGCCGAGCACACGCACATCCCGGCCGTGCGCGAGACGCCCTGGCCGGGCGGGCCGCAGTTGCCGCAGAAGTACTGGCACACGTACGACCTGTTCGTGGCGCTGACCGCGGCGGCCGAGGCGACCAGCCGGCTGCGGATCGGCAGCGGCGTGTGCCTGGTGACCGAGCGCGACCCGATCGTCACGGCCAAGGAGGTGGCCAGCGTCGACCATCTCAGCGGCGGACGGTTCGAGTTCGGCGTCGGGCTGGGCTGGAACCGCGAGGAGATGCGCAACCACGGCACCGACCCGCGGCTGCGGGTGCCGGTCATGACCGAGCGCATCAAGGCCATGAAGGAGATCTGGACGCACGACGAGGCGAGCTTCGCGGGGAAGCACGTGAATTTCGAGCGGATCTGGTCGTGGCCCAAGCCGGCCCAGCGCCCGCACCCGCCGGTCCTGATCGGGGGCGGCGGCCCGTCGGTGCTCGACCGGGTGCTCGACCACGGCGACGGCTGGTTCCCGCAGTGGCGCGACGAGAACGTGTTCGAGCGGATCGCCGAGCTGCGGGCCCGAGCCGACCGGTTCCTGCAGGTGCAGATGCTGAGTGTGCCGCCCGAGGCGAAGGCCCTCGAGGAGTGCGAGCGGGCCGGGGTCGACCGGGTGTCGGTGTGGCTGCCGTCCGGGCCGTGGAGCCGGGTCGAACCCGCGCTGGAGAAGTGGGAGGCGGCGATCGGCGAGCTGACCGGGCGATGACCCCGGCCGAGCGGTTCGCCTCGGTGCCGGTGGCACGGCTGGCCACGGTCGGGGCGGACGGGGCGCCGCATCTGGTGCCGATCGTGTTCGCGGTGGTCGGAGACACGATCATCACGGCGGTGGACGGTAAGCCGAAACGCTCACGGGACCTGCGGCGCCTCCACAACATCGCGGCCCACCCGCGGGTCAGCGTGCTGGCCGACCACTACGAGCAGGACTGGTCACGCCTGTGGTGGGTGCGAGCCGACGGCACGGCCCGCGTCCTCGACTCCTATGCCTCGGAGGCGTTGACGGCACGCTACCCGCAATACCGGGAGCAGCCGCCGGCCGGCCCGTTCGTGGTGATCACCGTCGAACGCTGGTCGGCGTGGGTCAGCTCGGCGTGACGGCGCGCAGCTTGTCGGGGTTGGCGACGTTGAAGATCTCGCGGATCCGGCCCTGCTCGTCGAGGTCGAACGTCAGGGTGGCGATCACGCGTCCGGCGCCGGAGAAGACCACGCCGGGCGCGCCGTTCAACTCGATCACCTCGGCGCGCATGTCGGCCGGGTCGACGCCCTCGTACGGGACCTTGGCCACCCCGGCCATCCACGCGGCCACCCGGGCGGCTCCGGACACCGGCCGCCGCGCCTGACGGACCTTGCCGCCGCCGTCGGTCCACAGCGTGACGTCGGGCGCGAGCAGCTCCATCAGCCCGTTGATGTCGCCACCGGTGGCCGCGGCCAGGAACCGTTCGGTGGCGTCCCGGTGCCGGCGGCGGTCGCTGCTGAACCGCGGCCGCCGCGCCCGCACATGCTCGCGAGCCCGGTGCGCCGACTGCCGTACGGCCTCCTCGGTGCGGTCGACGGCGGAGGCGATTTCGGTGTACGAGAAATCGAAGACCTCGCGCAGCACGAACACCGCCCGCTCGATCGGCGTGAGCGTCTCGAGCACGACCAGCATGGCCATCGACACGTCGTCCGGATCGGTCTCGGCGCTGGTCGGCAGCGGCTCGGGCAGCCAGGGCCCGACGTAGGTCTCGCGCCGGGCTGTCCGCAACTGGTCCGTGGCCTGGTTGGTGACGATCCGCGCCAGGTAGGCCTTCGGGTCGGCGACATCCGACCGCTCCGCGGCCGACCACTTCAACCACGTTTCCTGTACGGCGTCCTCGGCGTCCCCGGCCGACCCGAGAATCCGGTAGGCGATCGCGAAGAGCAGACGCCGGTGCTCGTCGAAGGCGCTCATCCGTGCGGCCACCAGGCGGTCAGGCGCGGGAACCGGATCATCCAGCCGTACGTCGGCCACGGCGCGGAAGTCACCGTCTCCTTGTACCAGACCGCGGCGCGACCGGTCAGGAACGCGCGACGCGGGCTGTCGTCGGCCCGCGTGAACTGCACGACCGCGTCACGGCGGCCCAGACTGATCGGCGCGTGGTAATACCCGAAGCGGAACTCTTGCGGGGCCCGGCCGTCCAGTTCGCGCGCGATCGAGGCGGCCGCGTGCACCCCCGTGGGCATGCCACCCTGACAGGTGCCGTGCATCAGACCATATTTCTGCCGTACGGCGGCAGCATCGCCCACGGCGTACACATGCGGATGGCTCACCGACCGCAGGCTCGGATCGGTGACGATGCGCCCGCGCGCGTCCACGGTCAGGCCGGCCGCGGCCGCCATCGGCGACACCCGGGTACCCGCCGTCCACACGATCACGTCGGCGGCCAGGTCGTCGACCGCGTGCGCCGTCACCTTGCGGATCTCGGCGCCGCTGTGCACCTGAATCTTGAGCCGCGTCAGGGCCGCGCGGAGGTAGGCACGAGCTTCGGGGGTGAGGGAGGCCCCCGGCTGGTCCCGTCCGACGAGGTGAACAGTCGACCCGGGGTGCCGCTCGGCGATCTCGGCGGCCGTCTCGACCCCGGTCAGCCCGGTGCCACAGACCACGACCTCTTGCCGGCCGCCCAGTTTCGCCGCCAGCGCCTCGGCATCGGCCCGGCTGTCGAGCGTGTACGCGTTCTCGGCCGCCCCGGGCACCTCCGAGGTGTCGGCCGCGCTGCCCAGAGCCCAGACCAACGTGTCGAAACTCAGGCTGCGCCCGTCATCCAGCCGAACTTCCCGCCCGCCGGCGTCGACCGAGGTCACCCACCCCTCGACGAACTCGATACCCGCCTTCGCGGCCAGCTCCCGCAACTCGAACCCGGCGGTGGCGTTCCCGGCCGCCGTCGAGTGGAGGCGGAGACGCTCGGTGAACCGCCCGGATCCGTTGACCACCGTTACCCGTACGTCGTCGCGCCTCTTGGTTCGCCCGGCCAGGTTGGCCGCCGCGGCCAGTCCGGCGTAGCCCGCTCCCAGAACAAGAATCTCAGTCATGCCCGCGGGACGTCTCCGCATGACCACCCGTGACTTTCAGTGGTCCAGGTCACACCGGCTCCTATGTCGCCAACTGACGGATCAACGCGTCTCGGCTGTACGCCAAGTCCGGTCGCGAGTAGAAGGGACCTGTCCGCCGGCACACCGGGAGGTGCCACCTTGATAGAGACACTGCTGCCGCTGGGTGCCGCCGTCGCGAAATCGGCGCTGTCGCTCTGGATCGCCGGACGGTCGCACGTCCGGTGGCGGTTGTGCTGTCATGGCGTCCATGACTTCGGCGGTGGCGGAATTCGAGGACTGGGTACGACGGCCTCTGCCGGAGGCGGTTCGGGAGTGGTTTCTCGACGGTTCGGATGAGCGGCTGGCCGAGGTCAGCGGCAACCGGATCACGCGGGTTCAGGATCTGGGCGGGGCCGAGGTGGCACGGTTTCTCGACTCCGGCCATCTGCTGCTCGAGACCGACAGCCAGCACTGCTGCCGCCTGGTCGTGCCGATCACGGGTGCCGACGGCGATCCGCCGGTGTTCGTCATCGACCCGGATGACGAACAGTGCGTGACGCGTACCCGGTATGCCGACTCGTTCTCCGACTACGGGCGGGTCGCATTGTGGGATGCGCGGCCCTGGGGCGGGGGCGGCTCGGCCGACTTCGACCATGCGCTGCCGCCCGGAGCACTGCGCGCGCTGGCGAAGCGGCTGACCGTGCTCCCGGTCACCTACGAATGGGCCGCTAACCAGAGCTGCGACGCCATCTACCGGTTCGACGGGGTGGCACAGGTTGCGGTCGCCGTGGTCGGGGCGACGGCCGTGTGGAGCGTGGTCGTGGCCCCGAGCCCGGCCGAGGTCGAGGAGCTGAGCGCGATCATCGGGACCCGATGACCGCGCTCACCAGTGGAAGCCGCCTGTACCTCAGCTCAGCGGAAGCTCGACCCGGAAAGTGCAACCGGCTCCGGGACCGCTATCCAGAATCACCGCGCCGCCGTATGCCTGAACCAGTGCTTGACGGTCCCGGTCGCCGGTCACGTGATAGGCGGCGTCGGCGCGGACGCGGCCCACCGCCGGTCGGTGATCGGTCGCGGGCGGTGGCGGTGGCGGTGCTTGAGCAACGGATGCGCCGACCACGCCGGCGATCGAGCGGAACCCGTGTCGGCTTCTGCTCCCACGGGTGTCCGGTTGGCGGCTGACGTGGACGCTGCCGCGTCGCAGTCTGCAGCGGTGGCGTTGTTCATCGTCATCGCCTCCTTCGCCCTGGCGATTGTCAGCACCGCCACCGGGTGCATTCAGGCGTGGGACATCATCGATCGCCGGCGACGCGCCCCGGCACCGACACCGGCGGCCCTGCAGTCGAGCATGCCCGTCTCGCGCACCGACGTTGACCCGGAGGCGAACGAATGGGTGCACCTGGTCAACTCGGATCCGGAACTGACCCGCGGCGCGCGCGCATCGGACGGCCGCATCATCTCCCTGGGGCGTGGGGTCTATCTGGGTGGACAGGCGCGGAAGCGTTTCCAGGAGGCCGCAAGTCAGAAAGTCGCCACCACCAGCCTCGCGACCAACTATGTCGCGGCTTCCAAGAACTTCCACATCGCGGCGGTCGAGAAGCCGTCCTACGCTCGCGCAGCCTTCTGGTTCGCGGCGGCGGCGGTCTTCGTCGTGGTAGCGCTGGCGGCCATGTGAGCAGCCGTTACGGGAGTAGCAGCCGCTAGTCGGTCAGGTCGCGGCGGATGTACCAGAGAGCGATGGCCAGCGTCACGACCGTCCAGCCGGTGAAAACGAGCAAGCCTTTCGGGTTGCCGCCGGCGGCGCTCATGAAACTCGTGAACGGCAGGGGCTGCTCGAAGCGGAACGCCAGCCCCTCGCCGAACACGAACCACGTGCCGAAGCCCAGGAACAGCGGCACCGGGCGGCGCAGGACCGTGGCGCTGGCCACGCCGAAGACGGCCAGCACGGGCACCGCCGCCATCGTGCCGGCGAACTGGCCGAAGTCGCCGGACAGGATTGTGGTCAAGCCGCTCACGGCCGCCACCACCAGGCCGACCAGGATGGTGGCCAGGCACTGGGCCGCGAAGGCCCGCCAGCGGCGAGGCTCGCCCAGGAAGAGCAGCATCGCCGTCCGGTGCTGGTAGTGCTGGGTGGTCGTGACGACTGCGATGCCGAAGACGCCCAAGGCCGCGAACAGTGACCAGAACTCGACGCTGAAGAGGGCGAATGCCATCCCCATGACGACCGCCGCGCCCATCGTGATCCAGCTCGACGGGACGGTGAGGGTGCGGTGCAGCTCGCTGCGCAGGACGGCGATCATGCGGCACCGGCCAGGTCGAGGAAGAGCCGTTCCAGGCTGGGCGTCTCCACGGTCAGTTCGTACAGGGCGATCTGGGCGTAGAGCGCGATCTCGCCGGTGTCCTCGGCGGTCAGGCCGGTGACGTAGAGGGCTTCGCCGTCGGTGGTGACCGTGGCGCCGGCCTGTTCGAAGTGCTGCCACAGGGTGTGCGGGTCGCGGCCGCGCACGCGCAGGCGGGACTCGACCTCGAGCGGGGCGGCGAACCGGACCTGTCCGTCGGCGATGATGACCACGTCGTCGATCATCAGTTCCAGCTCGGAGAGCAGGTGGCTGGAGATGAGCACGGTTCCGCCGGCCGCGGCGTGGTCGCGCAGCAGGCCGCGGAGCCAGGCCATCCCGGACGGGTCCAGGCCGTTGGCGGGTTCGTCGAGCACCAGGATCGACGGCTCGCACAGCAGCGCGGTGGCCACGGCGAGCCGCTGCCGCATGCCGAGTGAGTAGTCCCCGGTGCGCTGGGTGGCGGCGTCGGCCAGTCCGACGTACTCGAGAAGCTCTTCGGCCCTGGCCTTGTCGGCCCCGCTGAGCAGGGCCTGTGTGTGCAGGTGGCCGCGGCCGGTCTGGCCGGGATGCATGAGGCCCTGTTCGAGCACGGCGCCGACCTGCCGCAGTGGGTGTTCCAGGTCGCGATAGCGCCGGCCGTTGATCAGCGCGGTGCCCGAGGTGGGGCGGGTGAGGCCCAGGAGCATGCGCAGGGTGGTGGTCTTGCCGGAACCGTTGAGGCCCAGAAAGCCGGTCACCCGGCCGGGTGCGGCGGTGAACGTCACGTCCCGTACGGCGTCGGTCTTACCGAACCGTTTGGTCAGGGCCTTGGTCTCGATCATCGGGGAGCATTATTCCCAGTCGCGTCAAGACCCCCAGGGCGGTTGAGTACGCGTGCTCACGCTCGGACGGCACCACGGCGACAAGGATCGGTGCCATGACGTACCCCTGCCCGCACTGCGGCACCCCGGCTTCCGAGGAGTCCGGCTGCCCCTCCTGCGGCCGCCCGGCCGACCCGGACGCGATCGAGGTGATCCGGGCCGACGCCGAGATCAGCGAGTTGAAGCAGCGGATCGACAACACCCGGCAGGTGCTGGCGGGGCTGGAAGCCACGTTCACCCAGGTGTGGCTCCGTCGCCAGGCCGCGGCGTCCCGGGTCCAGGCCAAACTGACCGCCCAGCCCGTGCCACCTCAAAAGCCGGAAAAAACGGAGGTGGGCAGCAAGTTCGTGCAGAACGCGCTGTTCCTGCTCGGCGGGCTGCTACTCGGGGTCGCGGCGATCGTGTTCACCGCGGTGGCCTGGGCCCAGTTCGGGGTCGGCGGGCGGGCTGTCGTGCTGGGCGCGTTCACCGTGGCCGCGCTGGCCGTGCCGTTCGTCGCGTTGCGCCGCAACCTGACCGCGACGGCCGAGACGTTCGCCGCGGTCGGGTTGTTGCTGATCCTGCTCGACGGGTACGCCGCCTGGTACGTCAACCTGTTCGGCGTGGCCGACGGTTCCGGCTGGGGTTACGCCGGGGCCGTCTTCGCGGTGACCGCTGCCGTGGCCGCCGGATACGAGCACGTCACCGGGCTGGCCGGTCCGCGGTTCGCCGCCCTGATCATCGCGCAGCCGGTGATCCCGCTGCTCGTGGCGGCGGCGCAGCCGGGAGCGAACGGCTGGGCGTTCACGTTCGCCGGCGTGGTCGCGCTGAACGTCGTGGTGCTGTCGCTGCGGCGGGGCGGGATCGGCATCGTCGCGTCGGTCGCGGGTGGGCTGGCCGCGTTGACGGCCACGGGGTTCGCGCTCGGCGGGCTCTTCCTGACGGGCGATCCGGGCGATGCGGCGTACGCGGGAATCGGTTTGATCGTCACCGCCGCGGTCGTGCTGGCCGGCGCTTTCGTGTCGAAGCTGCGGATCGCCCGGGAGATCACGGGTGGCCTGCTGGTGGCCGCGGTGGCCGTCGCCTTCGGACGCGTCACCGTGCTGCTCTGGCCCGGCCAGCCGCTGCCCAAGGTGGCGGCGGTGGTGCTGGCGGTCGCCGTGGTGGCGCGGTTCGCCGGGCGCGGCGCTCGCATCGGTGCGCTGGTCGTCGTGGCCGCGCCCGCCCTCTACGCCGCCGGCTGGACGATGACCGAGGCCGGTCGCACGCTTTTCGTCGCCCACTTCGCCGAGATCTTCGACCGGGCCGGCTGGGAGCTGCCGATCGCGCTGGCCCTGTTCGGCGCCGCGCTGACCGTGCTGCTCCCCGGAGCCGTCCGCTGGTCCGCCGCGCTTGTCACGGCGGCCCTGATCGCCCTCACCGGCCTGCATCTGACCTGGTGGTACGCCCCAGTTCTGGACCTGGCGGTGGTCGCCGCGGCCCTGGCCCTGCTGGTGCGCGCGGTCCGCGGAACCACCGTGACGTCGGTGATCGTGGCCGTCTCGCTCGGCGTGCACGCGGTTGCGGTCGGGCTGGCCCGCCCCGGGGTGGCCGCGGCCGTGTTCGCCGCCGTCGCCGTCCTCGGCTGCGTCACCGCCCGGCTCTCCCGCGGCCAGCTCCGGACGGCGAGCCTGCTCATCGGCCTGCTCGCCGTGCCCGCCGCCGCCTGGTCGGGCACCGAGGCGCTCACCCCGAACGAGCTGATCCAGATGTTCGCCGTCCTGGCCGTCTCCGCCGTGATCCTGGTGACCACCAGGAGCATCGCCGCGCATGCCGGTGCCGTGCTGGCGCTGGTCCTGGTCATCGACAGTGCCGAACGGTCAGCCATCGTGTTCGCGCTGTGGGGCCTGGTGCTCGGCGTACGGGCGAGGCACAAGGGCTATCTGCTGGCCGCCGCGACCGCCGAGGTGACCGCCGGACTCCTGATCCTGGCCGCCAACGGTGTCACCACCCTCGAGGCCTACACCGTCCCCGCGGCCGCCGTCGCCCTGCTGGCCGGTCTGCTGTTCGGGCGCGGGGTCTCGAGCTGGGCCGCGTACGGTCCCGCCCTGGCCGCCGCCCTGCTCCCCAGCCTGGCCTCGGTGCTCGCCGCCGACGGTCAGCACCTGCGCCGCCTGCTGCTCGGTGCGGCGTGTGTGGCCGTCGTGGCGGCCGGCGCCCTGGCCCGGCTGCGGGCGCCCGTGCTGCTCGGGGGCGGCGTCCTGGTCGTCCTGGCCCTGCACGAGCTGGCCCAGCTGTGGGATCTGATCCCCCGCTGGATCCCGCTCGCCGCGGCCGGCCTGGCCCTGGTGCTGATCGCCACCACGCTCGAACGCCGCCGCCGTGACCTGCACCGGTTTCGCACCGCGATTCAGCGGATGAGCTGACGCCGACTTCTCAACAACGCACGACGTGCGCCGATCTGGGGGCTCGAACGGTCCGCCCCCGCACAGATCGGAGCACGCATGTCGGCCTCACGCATCCAGGCGTGCTTCGGCGCGTGGATCGTCGCCCTGACGACGGTCTTCTATCTCCTGCCGCAGTACAGCATGTACACCTGGGCCACGATCGGCCTGTCCGCGGCGGCAATGGTGCTGGTCGGCATCCGGTTGCACCAGCCGTCACGGCGGCTGCCCTGGTACCTGCTGTCGGCCGTGGTCGCCAGCTTCACGCTCGGCGACACGACCTACAACGTGCTCACCGACTTCCTCGGCATCGCCAACCCGTTCCCGTCGGTGGCCGACGTGTTCTACCTGATCGTCTACCCGATGCTGGCCGGCGCGCTGCTGATCTTCATCCGGGCCCGTTCCGGTACGGACAACCGCGCCGCCCTGCTCGACGCTCTGGTGCCGACGGCCGGTCTGGGCCTGCTCTCGTACGTCTTCCTGATCTCCCCGTACGTGCACGACACCGACCTGACGTTCCTCGAGAAGGCCGTCTCGACCAGCTACCCGCTCGGCGACGTGCTGGCCCTGGCCATGTTCGCCCGCCTGCTCACCGCGGGCGGCCGCAAGCCGGTCGCGCTGACCGTGCTGGTCGTGGGTGTCTCCAGCCTGCTGGTCACCGACGTCGTCTACGGCCTGCGGCAGCTCGCCGGCACCTGGCATGTGGGCGGCCCGGTCGACGCCGGCTGGGTGCTCTTCTACACCGCCATCGCCATGTCGGCGCTGCACCCGTCGATGCGCGACCTGACCTTCACCGAACGCGTCACGCAGACCATGGCCGGCGGCCGCCGCCTCGCCATGATGTCGATCGCCGCCCTGATCGCCCCGGCCGTGCTCTTCATCGAGGACCTGGGCGGCGAGGTCAAGGACGCGCCGATGATCGCCACCGCGTCCGGCGTCATGTTCCTGCTCGTGATGGCCCGCGTCTCCGGCCTCATGCAGTCGCAGCGCGAGACCGCGGCCCGCGAGAAGGCGCTGCGCCTGACCGGGGCCGACCTGGTCGCCGCGAGCAGCGTGTCCCAGGCCGGCAGCGCCCTGCAGAAGGCCGTGGCCGAGATCGTGCCGGCCGGCGAGGACCATCGTTTCTTCATGCGCGGCGTCGACGCCGACCCGGGCACCCCGACCGGCACGATGCACACCGGCCTGGTCTGGGTGGCCGACCTGCCGGCCGCCGTCCGGACCGAGCTCGGCGCCTTCGAGTGGGCGCTGCGTGGCGAGTCGATCGCGGCCGGCCGCACCGACGACAGCGTCCCCCGCCGCCACCAGGTCTACCTGGCCGGCTCGGACGAGCTGCTGGCCTCGCTCGAGCCGTCCTTCGAGGCGCTGATGGCCCAGGGCACGATGGCCGTCGAGCGGATCAACCTGACCGACGAGGTGAACCGGCGCAGCAGCGAGGACTACTTCCGCGCGCTGATCCAGAGCGCCTCCGACGTGATCCTGATCGTCGGCGACGACGAGACGATCCGGTACGCCAGCCCGTCCGCGCTGCCCGTGTTCGGCCGGACCGACCTGGTCGGCATGCCGGTGTCGCGCCTCATCGCCGGCACCGACCACGCCGACCTGGCCCACCTGCTCGACCAGGTGCGCGGCGGCCGCGGCACGCGGGACGGCGTCGACCTGACCGCCATCTCCGGCGACGACCTGCTGCTGCAGGTCGAGGTGTCGGCCCGCGACCTGCGCGACGACCCGGCCGTGGACGGCCTGGTGGTCACGATCCGCGACGTCACCGAGCGGCGCCGGCTCGAGAGCGACCTGGCCCACCAGGCGTTCCACGACGCGCTGACCGGCCTGGCCAACCGCGCGCTGTTCCAGAACCGGCTCGAGCACGCGGCCACGTACGCGGCCGAGCGCCGGCACGAGGTGGCCGTCCTGTTCGTCGACCTCGACGACTTCAAAGAGGTCAACGACAGTCTCGGCCACGCCGCGGGCGACCAGTTGCTGACCACCGTGGGCCGGCGCATCACCGAGTCGGTCGGACCGACCAGCACCGTGGCCCGTACCGGCGGTGACGAGTTCGCCGTGCTCATCGACCACGTCGGCGGTGACGGCGAGGCCGAGCGCGTCGCCGAGCTGATCGTGGCCGTGCTGGCCCAGCCGATCGAGGTCACCGACGCCACCGGCGCCACCCACCTGGTCAACGGCGCCGCCAGCGTCGGCCTGGCCACCAGCGCCGAGGCGTCCGGCATCAGCGAGCTGCTGCGCCGGGCCGACGTGGCGATGTACGGCGCCAAGACCGAGGGCAAGAACACCTGGCAGCGGTACCAGGACCAGATGCACGAGGCGATGCTGCGCCGGCTCGAGATGCGCTCCGCGCTGAACGAGGCGGTGGCCGGCGACCAGATGCGCCTGCGGTTCCAGCCCATCGTCGACCTGCCGACCGGCGAGGTGGCCGGGCTCGAGGCCCTGGTGCGCTGGCAGCACCCGGCCCGCGGCCTGCTCGGACCGAACGAGTTCATCGAGCTCTCCGAGGAGAACGGCTCGGTCGTGGCGATCGGCGGCTGGGTGCTGCGCGAGGCGCTGCGCACCTTCGCCGACTGGCGGCGGACCGAGGCCGGCAGCGGCATGCGGTACGTCAGCGTCAACGTCTCGGCCCGTCAGTTCCGTACGCCCGGCTTCGTCGACGAGGTCCGCACGGTGCTGGCCGAGACGGCCGCGCAACCCGAGTGGCTGCTGCTGGAGGTGACCGAGAGCCTGGTGCTGCACGACGCCGACCAGGTCTGGCGTGACCTGCGCGAGCTGCGGGCGATGGGCGTCCGGATCGCCATCGACGACTTCGGCACCGGTTACTCCTCGCTCAGCTACCTGAGCCAGATGCCGGTCGACGTCCTGAAGATCGACAAATCGTTCATCGACGACATCCTCGACAGCCGGCAGCAGATGGCCCTCGTCGAGACCATCGTCAACCTCGCTCGCACCCTCGAGCTGTCCGTGGTCGCCGAGGGCATCGAGCTCGACGGTCACCGGGTCGCCTTAACCGAAATGGGATGCAGTTATGGCCAGGGATACCTGTTCTCGAAGCCCATAACGACCGATGAGTTCCAGCAGTACCTGCTCACCAAAAGCCCGACAGTCTCCCGCTAGGTCCCACCCCTCCCGAAAGGTCTTCCATGAACAACGCTGGTAACGGTCTCGAGTTCGTCAAGCGCGACGGACGCTGGGCCGACCTGGAGCGCCTGCGCAGCGGCAACCCGATGTACGACGCCACGATCGAGGAGATCAAGGGCCGTCGCATCCGGGTGGGCGACCACTGGCTGGCCGACTTCGCGTCCTGCAACTACCTCGGCTTCGACCTGGAGCCCGAGATCATGGACGCGATCGCCCCCGAGGTCGCCCGGTGGGGCACCCACCCGAGCTGGTCCCGCCTGCTCGGCAACCCCGCGCTCTACCCCCAGATCGAGGAGAAGCTGACCGCTCTGCTCGACGCCCCCGACACCCTGGTGCTCCCGACCATCACGCACATCCACATGTCGGTGCTGCCGATCCTGGCCGGCAAGGGCATGATCTTCCTCGACTCGCAGGCCCACAAGACGATCTACGACGGCAGCATGGTCGCCCGTGGTCTCGGCGCGACGGTCCAGCGCTTCCGGGCCAACGACCACGAGCACCTGCGCGAGCTGCTCGCCGCGGCCCCGGGCGGGATCTCGAAGATCGTGGCGATGGACGGCGTCAACAGCATGACCGGCAACGCGCCCGACCTGAAGGCGTTCGCCGCGGTCGCCCGCGAGTTCGGCGCGCTGCTCTACGTCGACGACGCCCACGGCTTCGGCGTGATCGGCGAGCGGGGCAACAACGAGAAGTCCCCGTACGGCCTCAAGGGCAACGCGATCGTCAAGTACTCGGGCGAGACGTACGACAACGTCGTGCTCGTCGGCGGCTTCTCCAAGTCGTACTCGTCGCTGCTCGCCTTCCTGGCCCTGCCGACCTGGCTCAAGAACCACCTCAAGGTCTCGGCCGCGCCGTACCTGTACTCCGGCCCGGCCCCGACCGCGTCGCTGGCCACGGTCAACGCCGGCCTCGACCTCAACGAGAAGCGCGGCGACGACATCCGCGCCGACCTCTACCGCAAGACCATGCTGACCCTCGACCACGTGCGGAACCTGGGCGTCTACACCCCGAACACCGGCACCACCCCGGTGATCGAGCTGCCGCTGGCCGAGGGCGAGGACATCGACGCCGTGGGCAAGCTGCTCTGGGACCGCGGCATCTACGTCACGCTGGCCGCGTACCCGCTGGTGCCGCGCGACCAGGTCGGCTTCCGGGCCCAGATCACCGCGGCCAACAGCGACGAGGAGATCCACGAGCTGAACGCCGTCATCACCGAGCTCAACGCAGCCGGCAAGCTGCGCCGCGTCGAGCAGTGATCTTCCGCGGTCCACTGGCGCCGCTCCGGCACCGCCAGTTCCGGCTCCTGTGGACCGGGATGAGTGCCTCGCTGGTGGGCGACGGGGTCCTCCTCGTCGCCCTCGCGTGGCAGGTCTACGACCTGTTCGGGACGCCCGCCGCCATGTCGGCGGTGGGCGTCGCCCTCTCCCTGCCGCAGGTCGCGACGCTGTTGTTCGGCGGCGTGATCAGCGACCGGCTCGACCCGCGCAAGGTCATGCTCTTCTCCGACCTGCTGCGGCTGGCGGTGATGGCGATCCTGGCCATGCTCAGCCTGACCGGGCAGCTGACCTCGCTGTGGCAGATTCTGGCTCTGACGGCGGTCTACGGCGCGGCGGCCGGGTTCTTCGGCCCGGCTTTCGACGCCACCGTGCCCAAGCTGGTGCCGGCCGAGGACCTGGTGGCGGCCAACTCGCTCGACCAGTTCGTCCGCCCGGCCGGCGCCCAGATCTTCGGTCCCATGCTGGCCGGCGCGGTCATCGCGATCGGCGGGTCGGGCTGGGCGTTCGCGGTCGACGCGGCCACCTTCGCGCTGTCGGTCGGCTGTCTGCTCCTGATGCGCCAGCTCCCCCTGGGCGCCGAGGACGCGGACGACGAGCCGGCCGAGTCGATCTGGCAGGAGATGCGGTCGGGCATCCGCTTCGTACGCAGTCACGTGTGGTTGTGGGGCACGTTCCTCTCGGCCACGTTCACCTACCTGCTCTTCGTGGGTCCGACCGAGGTTCTTCTCCCGTACGTGGTCAAGCACGAGCTCGGCCTCAACGCGTCGGCCCTCAGCCTGATCCTCACCTCGGGCGGCATCGGGGCGATCGCGGCGGCCATGACCGTCGGCTGGATCGGCATCCCGAAGCGGTTCATGTCCTACACGTACGGCGTCTGGGCCGTGGCCACCCTGGCGGTGGCCGGCTACGGCGCGGCCAGCCAGACGTGGCAGCTCGCCGCGGCCTGCGTGCTGGTCAACGGCCTGGAGGCGGCCGGAACGGTGGCCTGGGCGACGACCAAGCAGCGGTTCGTCCCCGAACACATGCTCGGCCGGGTCTCCAGCGTCGACTGGTTCGTCTCGACCGCACTGCTCCCCCTGTCCTACGCGCTGGCCGCGCCGATCGCCCACTGGATCGGCGTCCGCCCGACCCTGATCGGCGCGGGCGTGCTGGGCGCGGTGGTCACGATCGGATTCCTGTTCCTGCCCGGCATGCGCCGCTTGGAGGAGAACGCCATGTACGAACCCCGCCACATGTCCCAGGACTCGGTGTCCGACACTCCGGCCGACTACGAGCCGCGGCACCTGGTCTACATCGAGCACCCGGCTCCCGCCCCGGTTCCGTCGGCTACGCCGGCTCCGCCCGTGCCGGCTGACCGTGAGGTGGTTCCGGCGTGAGCGGCGGCCCGGCGCAGGCCGTGCACGACCTGAGCGAGGCGTTCGCGGCCCGCGACCTCAACGCGGCGCTGGCCTGCTTCGCCCCCGGCGACGACATCGGTTACGCCGGCTCGGAGCTGACCGAGACGGCCACCGGCCGCGCCGCCCTGACCGCCCTGCTCGGCGACGTCTTCCTGCGGCCCGAGGCGTACGCGTGGAAGGCGAGCGACGTCACGGTCCACGTCGACGGCACGCGGGCGTACGTCTTCGCCGAGGCGGTCGGTTCTGCCCGCCCCGACGGCGGCACCGGCATCGAAGAGAACTTCCCCTACCGGGTGTCCGGCCTGGTGGAGCAGATCGAGGGCCGCTGGCTCTGGCGTCACTGCCAGGGAAGCGAGCCCTCGGCCTGAGGCCCACCCGGGAATTGGGGATCGGGGGAACGGCCGGCCGGCGGGGTGACCCACCGGCCGGCCGTCGCGCGATTACCCACCGCCCGGACGGGAATGAAGAGCCCATGAGCTCGGGCGACCACACGACGACGGCCGACGGCCGCTACATCGTCGTGTCCGGCCGGCGCTGGCGGGCCACCGACCCGGCCATCCCGGAAAAGCTGCGCCAGGAGCTCGTCGACGAGCTGATGGCCGCCCGCCGCCTGGTCCGCACCGACCCGGCGACAGCCCGCCCGCGGGTGCAGGACGCCAAGGTCGCGCTGGGCGAACGAGGCGACCCCTGGTGGGAGCCGACCCCCGACGGCCGCCGCGAACGCCTGGCCGCCGCCATGCGCGCCTTGCTGCGGCACCGCGCCCCCGAGGCCACGATCTGCCCGAGCGACGCCGCCCGGACAGCCGGTGGCGAGTCGTGGCGCACCCTGATGGACACCGCGCGCGAGGTGGCCGCCGACCTGTCCCGCGCCGGCGTGATCACCGTCCGCCAGAAGGGCGCCGACGTGGACGTGACCACCGCCAAAGGCCCCGTACGCCTGGCCCGCGGCCCCGACTGGATCTAAGGCATCAGCGCCAGCCGGCCGACGGTGGAGCGTGCCTGCAGTTCGGTCAGTACTTTCGGGCCGTCGGCCAGCGCGTGGACCGTGGGGCGGCCCGGGCCGAGGACGCCCGCCGCGATCAGGGCGAACATCTCGGCCAGCACGTCGCCGAAGACGCCGGGGGCGGACCGGATCAGGGTGCCGATGTTCAGGCCGATCAGGTGGAGCTGATGCCGGTAGACCAGGTCCCAGTTGGTGATGGTGGCCTCGCCGCCGGCCAGTCCGTAGACGACGACGCGGCCGGTGACGCGCCTGGTCGCGGCCAGGGCGGCCGCCATCGCCGGGCCGCCGGCTGATTCCAGGACGAGGTCGACGCCGGTGCCGCCGGTCAGCCGCATCACGTCGCCGGTGAGGCCGGCGGGGCGGGAGTCGACGACGTGGTCGGCGCCCAGGCCGCGCAGCAGGTCGTGTTTGCCGGGCGAGGCGGCCGCGATCACCGTCGCGCCGTAGTGCTTGGCCATCGCGAGCGCGGCCTGACCGGTGCCGCCCGCCGCGGCCTGGATCAGCACGGTCTGACCGGCCTCGACACGGCCCAGCGGCTTGAGGGCGGCCAGTGCGGTCGGCACGCTGACCAGCAGGCCCAGCGCCTGCTCGTCGGCCCAGCCGGCCGGCACCGGGAGCACCGCGGCCGCGGGCACGGCCATGAACTCGGCGAAGGCGCCACCCGCGATGTCGACGCCGGCCACGTGCGCGCCGAGGTCCACGCCGGTGACTCCGGCGCCGGCCGACACGACCTCGCCGGCCGCTTCGATCCCGGCGATGTACGGAGGCCGCGGGCCGCCGGCGAACACCCCGGTGGCCTGCTGGATGTCGACGAAGTTGACCCCGGCCGCGGTCACCCGGATCACGACCTCGCCCGGACCGGCGACCGGCTCCGGCGAGTCGGTGATCAGATGCAGGTCACGCGGACCGTTCCAGGTCGTCTGCTGCAGTGCACGCATATGGTTCTCCCAGGTTCGAAGGGCTGACACCCAGGAAGACCCGCCGGCACCGCCCGAGGAATCGGCGCCACGATCACGAATGACGCGGCTCGGGCGGGAACCCGAACGCGGCCACCAGCCCCGGTTCACCGAACGAGGTGATCCGCTGGATCCCGCCGTCGATGATCGTGAGCACGCAGATTCCGTACGGGAAAAGGAACCCCCGCTCATCTCGCGTGTAAACGGCCGCCGCGGGCTGTCCGTTGGCGCTCGTGGCCAGCAGCCGCCAGTCGCCCGGCTTGCCCAGCAGGTGATCGCGCAGGAACGGCACGCAGACCCGGCGGCCGGAGAACCAGGTACGCAGCGGTGTCGCCTCCAGGGTGGCGTCCGAGCGGAGGAGCCGTTCCAGCGCGGTGGCGTCGGCCGCCTCGAACGCGGCGATGTACTGGTCGAGCAGCTCACGAGCGCCCGGCGCGGCCGGCTCGGCGATGTCGCCCGCGGTCAGCCCCAGCTCGGCCATCCGGGCGCGGGCCCGCTGCAGCGCGCTCTTGACCGACGCCGTCGTCATGCCGAGCATGGTGGCCACGTCGGCGGCCGGGAAAGCCAGCACGTCCCGCAGCAGCAACACGGCCCGCTGCCGCGGCGGAAGGTGCTGCCAGCCGGCCACCAGCGCCAGCCGTACGGACGCCCGCGCCGCCACGACGGACGCCGGATCGGCCGCATCCGGCACCACCAGCGCATCCGGCACCGGCTGCAACCAGTGCACCCCGGTCCCGCCCGGCGCCAGGGACGCGTCGGGATCCAGTTCCGGGCCGCCGAGACCGGACGGCAGTATTCGACGGCTCGGCCGCCCCAGCTCGGTCAGGCAGCGGTTGGTCGCGATCTGGTGCAGCCACGTCCGTACGGAAGAACGCCCCTCGAACCCGCCGTAGGACCGCCAGGCCCGCAGATATGTCTCCTGGACCACGTCCTCCGCGTCCTGGATGGAGCCGAGCATGCGGTAGCAGTGCGCGAACAGCTCCCGCCGGTACGGTTCGGTGGCCGCGACGAAGTCGTCGTCGATGCCTTCGGCCGCCACCACGAGGCCATTGTGCATCGCGCGGTGCGGCTAGGTGGTCTTCGGGATGAGCCTGGGCCGGCGGGGGTGGCGGGCGGGACCGGGGGTGTCGGTGGTGGTCACGCCGGGGTTTCGGGCGATCCACTCCTGGGCTACGTCGACGGGGACGTCGGGGATGTGGACCTCGCCGGAGCGGGTTCGGTAGGGGCGCTGGGACGGGGTCAAGCCGCTGGCCCATCGGGGGACCAGCAGGGTGTTGACGGCGGCGAACACGGCGGCGGCCAAGCCTGCTGCCGCGTCCAGGTGCATGGCCAGGAACGCGACACCCACCAGGAGCGCGGCAGTGGTCCAGGGCTCTACGTGTTGAAGCAGGCGGACGGACCTTGCGGTGCGCCTGTCCAGCGGTAGCCAGAGGGACGGTTCCAGCGGGAAGCGCCAGCGGGCCGCCGGGACCTCGACCCAGGCCGGGGCGGTGGTGCCGTCGGTCACGGCCCGGGGCGGCGGGTTCAGCCGGCTGACCAGTCCGGCCGGCACCACAAGTTCTGTCCGTCGCACGTCGCCGTCTCCCGCCCTCGCAAAGAGCTACACCGTAGCCTACTCAGCCCGGTTCGAAACCAGCTGTGAGCTGCAGAAACAGGCAACTCCAGGGGCAGGTGAGGAGCGCGGTGCCGGAGGGTCCAACGGGGCCGGCGGCCGTGCGAGGCCTGCGCAGACTCAGCGGCCGCCCAGGCCGACGTGGGTGGCGTGACTGGGCGACAACGTCATGGGGCCGACCCAGTTCCGGACGACGGCGGCGATCTGGGCTCGCTCGGGCTGTGCGGGGTGGACGTCATTGCCGGCCGACCAGTTGTCGAGCAGGCCGCGGGTGGTCTCCAGCGCGGTTGTCACCATGGTGTGGGCCTTGGCCCGGTCGTCCCAGGTGTACCAGAGCGCCCAGCCGTCCGACCGCTCGCGAACCCCGAGGACGGCACATCCGCGGGTGTAGTTCGCCCGTTGCCCGTCGGTCTCACCGGGCTGGATGATCGCGGCGCCCCCGAGGTGGAGGACCTGTGGGTGGTCCGAGTCGCAGCCGTCGCCGGGGAAGTGGTGATGCCGTAGCTTGCGCGCCAGCTCGTTGACTGCGCGCTGCAGCGGGGTCGCCTCAGAGGGATCCACCTGATGGCTCAACCAGCCCTCGTCACCGGCCGCGCCGACGACGTCCTTGGCGAGCAGCTCGATCTGGCGCAGATAGTCGTCCGGCACCCGGACAGTTTGCCTCGGCGCCGGCTGTCCGGGGGAGTTTCGGGGTGGATGCCCGGCCCGCCCCACGCGGGCCGGGCATCCGTGTCACCGGCCGGCTGCCCGGTACGCCTTGCCGGCCTCGGTGGGGGTGGTGGCGTCGCGGTAGAGGCCGTAGTCGACCGAGTCGGCGACGGCCGGTAGCGAGAACCAGGCGTAGCGCTCCACGTAGGAGGCGGCCTCGAGCTGCTGGGTCGACGTGGTGATGAAGGACGTGATCTGGGCCGTGCTGGGGTAGCGCGGGGTGCCCGAGAAGTTCATCAGGCCGTACTCGGTGACCCAGATCGGCAGCTTGTAGCGGTCGTGGACGGCCTTGACGTAGCCCATGAACTGGCCGGTGGCGGCGCTGCTGAAGTCGGAGCCGTACCAGTGCAGCGGGATGAAGTCGACCCGCAGTCCGCGAGCCTTGGCGCCGGTCATGAAGCGGTCGAGCCAGCCACCGGGGGTGTCGCCGCCGAAGGCCACCGCGGGGGCGCCCAGGCGCATGCCGGTCGCCTGCAGCTGGGGCCACAGGTCGAGGGCCTGCTCGACGGTCATCTCGGCCTGGCCGGCCAGGTCGGGCTCGTTGAAACCGAGCAGGGTCTTGCCCTCGGTCTTGACCTTGGCCAGGTTGGCCGCGGTGACCACGTTCTCGTCCCAGATCATCGGCACGAACTCGGCGTTCGCCGGCATGCTGTCGTTGTTGGTGCCCCAGTTGTAGTACCACTTGGCGCCGACGTCGCTCATCGCGCCCGAAAGCCCGTTGAACTGCCAGGTGCTGACGCCCTTCTTGGCGACGGAGGTGGCCGGCGGAGTGGTCGCGGGCGGGGTGGTGGCCGGCGGAGGAGTGGTCGGCGCCGGCGCACCGGCCAGCCGGAAGACCTGGTTGGTCCCGCCGTGACAGGCCCAGATCTGCAACCGCGCGCCGTCCGCGTCGAGGCACTTGCCCGACCCGCTGTTGATCAGGCGCCCGTTAGAGGCGGTCCACTGCTGAGCCCCGGTCCCGTTGCAGTCGTAGATCTGCACCCGGGCGCCGTCCGCCCGCGACGCCGCCGCCACATCGAGACACTTGCCGAGCGCCTTCACGGCTTTGCCGTCGACCGTCCACTGCTGAGCGGCGGTCCCGTTGCAGTCCCACATCTGCACGGCGGTCCCGTTGGCCGAGTTCGCCCCG
Source organism: Paractinoplanes bogorensis (assembly GCF_018829635.1). Classification (GTDB taxonomy): domain Bacteria; phylum Actinomycetota; class Actinomycetes; order Mycobacteriales; family Micromonosporaceae; genus Actinoplanes; species Actinoplanes bogorensis. The sequence continues at coordinate 417,194 of NZ_JAHKKG010000006.1, read as the reverse complement.
GCCACATCGACGCACTTGCCGGTGGAACCGGTAATGGGGCCGGCCGTGGCGGCCAGAGCGGTAGTGACCCCGAGGACACCGAGGCCGGCGACAACCACGCCGGACACGGCGATGGCGAGCGTTTTCCGAGACATGCCGCGACGTTAAGCGCACCGGACGCCCGCCACTAAGACCTTTAAAGCGCAGCTAAGCGAACCAGAGCCGTACGGGCAGATCTGGGAAAAAAGTGTTATGGGCGGCGCAGCGTCAGGATCAGGTCGACCACCAGCGCGCTCCACCCGGTCTGGTGCCACGCCCCGAGCCCGGCCCCGTTGTCGCCGTGGAAGTATTCCGGGAAGACGATCAGATCTTTCCAATCGGGATGGTTCTGCAGGATGTCGTTGGCGCCGTAGATCGGCCGGCGGCCGTCCGCGCCGGGCAGGAACAGCGAGATCAGCCGCCGCGAGATGTCGTCGGCCACCTCGGCCAGGGGCACCTTTTTCTGCGAGCCGGTCGGGTATTCGGCCTTCATGTCGTCGCCGAAGAAGTCCGCGTATTCGCGCAGCGCCTCGACCAGCAGATAGTTGACCGGCATCCAGACCGGGCCGCGCCAGTTCGAGTTGCCGCCGAACAGCCCGCTCGTCGATTCGGCCGGCTCGTAGCCGACGGTGAAATCGGAGCCGCCGAGCGAAACGGTGAACGGCTTTTCCAGGTGACTGCGGGAGAGCGTTCTCAGCCCGTACGGGGAAAGGAACTCCTCCGGATCGAGCATGCGCGCCAGGACGCGGAGCAGTTGGTCCTGCCCGACCATGGCGAGAAGTCTTTGCTGGCGCCCTTCGGACGAAATGCGCCGCGCGCTGATGATGTCGGCGTATTCGCCCTGCGACGACTGCAGCCAGCGCAGCCGCGCGTTGAGCTCGGGCAGCCGGTTGAGTGTGCCCGCGGAGAGACGGGTGGTGGCCGCGAGTGGCAGCAGGCCGACCACCGAGCGCACCTTGAGCGGCAGTTTGTGACCGTCGGGCAGGCGCAGCTGGTCGTAGAAGAAGCAGTCCTCGTCGTCCCACAGACCCTGGCGGTAGGCGCCCTCGGCGATGTAGGCGAAGTGCTCGAAGAACTTGGTGGCCATGTCTTCGTACGTCCGGTCGTGCAGCGCGAGCCGGATCGCCATGTCGAGCAGGTTGAGCGCGTACATGGCCATCCAGCCGGTGCCGTCGGACTGCTCGAGCACGCCGGCCACGGGCAGCGCGGCCGACCGGTCGAACGGGCCCACGTTGTCGAGCCCGAGGAAGCCGCCCTCGAACACGTTGTTGCCGCCGACGTCCTTGCGGTTGACCCACCAGGTGAAGTTGAGCAGCAGCTTGTGCATGACCCGGGCCAGGAAGTCGAAGTCGCGCCCGCCGTCGATCTCGAACACGCGCAGCGCGGCCCACGCGTGCACGGGCGGGTTGACGTCGCCGAACGCCCACTCGTAGGCGGGGATCTGCCCGTTGGGGTGCATGTACCACTCGCGCAGCAGCAGGATGAGCTGGGACTTGGCGAAGGCGGGGTCGACCCGGGCGATCGAGACGCAGTGGAACGCCAGGTCCCAGGCCGCATACCAGGGGTACTCCCACGGGTCGGGCATCGAGATGACGTCGAAGCTGTTCATGTGCCACCAGCCGTTGTTCCGGCCGTAGCGCCGGCCCGGCGGCGGGGGCGCCGAGCCGGGGTCGCCGGTGAGCCACTGCTTCACGTCGAAGTGGTAGAACTGCTTGCCCCACATCAGCCCGGCGATGCCCTGCCGCGCGACGGCCGCCTCCTCGGGCGAGGCCGCGGCGGGGATCAGGTCGGCGAAGTACTCGTCGGCCTCGGCCCGCCGCTCGCGCATCACCGCCGACCAGCCGTCGGCCAGGTCGAGCGCGGCGATGTCGTCGTCGAACTGGGTCAGGCGCAGCCGGATCGTGCGGCTCTCCCCCGGCCCCAGGGTCAGCTCGTAGTGCAGCGAGCCCTTGGTGCCGATGTGGGCCGGGTTGACCGTGGGCGCGCCGGCCACGACGTGGTCGTTGATGCCGTCCTTGGGATACATGCTCTTGCCGGGCAGGCCCCACAGGCGCTGCGCGTTGGTCTCGTTGTCGCACAGCAGCGGCGCCGCGTCACCGTCGCCCTCGAGCACGATGGCGCCCAGCGTGCGGTGGCGGCCCGCGAGCCGGCCGGCGCTGCCCCGGATGCTCGGCACCGGGCGGTTGGGCAGTCCCCACGACCAGGTGTTGCGGAACCACAGGGTCGGCAGGACGTGCAGGGTCGCCTCGAGCGGGCCACGGTTGGACACGGTGACGGCGATGCACATGTCACGCGGGGACGCCTTGGCGTAGTCGACGGTCACCGCCCAGAACCGGTCCTCGTCGAAGACACCGGTGTCGACCAGTTCGTACTCGGACTCCTCGCGCGATCGCCGGCCGTTGACGCTGACGAGTTCGTCGTACGGGAAAGGCTCCTGCGGATAGTGATAACGCCAGCTCATCCAGGAGTGGGTGGGCGTGGAGTCCTGATACCACCAGTACTCCTTGGCGTCCTCGCCGTGGTTGCCGCCGTCGCCGCCGAGCCCGAACATGCGCTCCTTGAGGATCGGGTCGCGGCCGTTCCACAGGGCGAGACCGAAGCAGAACGTCTGGCGTTCGTCGCAGACCCCGGCCATGCCGTCGTCGTTCCAGCGGTAGGCCCGCGAGCGCGCGTGGTCGTGCGGGAAGTAGTCCCAGGCCGTGCCGTGTTCGCTGTAGTCCTCGCGAACCGTGCCCCACGCCCGTTCGGACAGGTAGGGCCCCCAGGCCCGCCACGGCTGCTCACCCGAATCGGCCTGAGCCAGCCGGAAGCGCTCCCCCACGCGGTGCCTCACCCCTCTATATTCGCGACGACTCTCAGAGTCTCACTGCCCCGTGTTACATGTGCTGACACCGAATGATTCTGCCCGACAACGAGAGGTCATCGGATGGCTACGTTCGGCTCCCAGACGTGCGGGCGTCTCGAGGAGGGCGCGACCCGGGAGTGGCTGGTCCCGGACGGCCTCGGCGGCTATGCGATGGGCACGGTCAGCGGCCTGCGGACCCGGCGCTACCACGGCCTCCTTGTAGTGGCCCGTCATCTGGGGCTGGCGTCCCTCGACGCGGTGGTCACGCTGCCGTCCGGCGCCTCGGTGCGGCTGGCCACGCACGAGTGGGCGGACGGGACGATCGCCCCACACGGGCACGAACTGCTGGCCGGGTTCGAGCTGGTCGACGGTCTGCCCCGGTGGCGCTGGCGGATCGGTGACGTGGTGCTCGAGCGCGAGCTGGCCATGGTGCACGGGCAGGCGTCGGTGGCGATCGTGCACCGGCTGCTCAGCGGCGGACCGGTCTCGCTCGCGCTGGAGGCCCTCTGCACCTGGCGCGACGTGCACGGCTCGCGGACCGGCGCTGAGCCGCTGCTGGTTTCGCACGTCGCCGACGGCTTCACGGTCGAGGACGCCTATCGGGTGCGAGGGCCGGAATTCCAGCCGGCCGGTGCGTGGTGGCGCGGCGTCTACCACCGGGAGGAGGAGGCCCGCGGGCTTACTCCGACCGAGGATCTCTGGTTCGCGGGCAGCTTCCACGCCTCGCTGAGCGAGCCGGGTGACACGGCCGAGGTGTCGGCGTGGGCCGGTTCGGCTCCTCCACCGGCGAGCCTCGTCATCGAGGCGGCCCACCGCCGCAACCGCCGGTTCGCGCCGTTGGAGCTGGCCGCAGACGCTTTTCTCGTACGGACTCCGAGCGGCCCGGACGTCGTGGCCGGCTACCCGTGGTTCGGGGCGTGGTCGCGCGACACGATGCTGAGCTACGAGGGCCTCTTTCTGTCGACCGGGCGCGCGGACGAGGGGCGGGAGCTGCTGCTGGCGTACGGGAAAACGCTCTCGGAAGGCATGCTGGCCAACACCGCCGACACCGGGTCGGTCGAGTACAACACGGCCGACGGCACGCTCTGGTTCCTGCACGCGGTCGACCGGCACGTGACCACGACCGGCGACACCGACCTGGCCCACGCGTTGCGCCCCGCCCTGCTCGGCGTGATCGACCACCACGTCGCCGGGACGCGCTACGGCATCCGCGCCACCGAAGACGGCCTGTTGACCCAGGGTGCCGACGGCGAGGCGCTGACCTGGATGGACGCTCGCGTCGACGGGGTGCCGGTGACGCCCCGGCGGGGCAAGGCGGTCGACATCAACGCGCTGTGGGTGAACGCGCTGGCCACGCTCGATCACCCCCTTCACCGTACGGCCCGGGGCAGCTTCGCGCGGCAGTTCCCCGCGCCGGAGGGCTGGCTGTACGACGTTCTGGGGGACAGCACCCTCCGGCCCAACCAGCTGCTGGCCTGGTCGCTCCCGCACGCGCCGCTCGAACCCGACCCGGTCGTGCTGCGCCGGATCGGCGACGCGCTGCTGACCCCGCTCGGGCTGCGCAGCCAGGCGCCGGGCACGCCCGGCTACCACGGCACGCACCGCGGAACCGGCGCCGAGCGCGACACGGCCTATCACACCGGCACGGTCTGGCCGTGGCTGCTCGGCCCGTACGCGACGGCCTGGCACCGCCTCGGCGTCGAGGTGGTGGCCGACATCGACGCGCACCTCGGCGAGTACGGGCTGGGCTCGATCTCGGAGACCGCCGACGGCGACGCCCCGCACGGAGCGACCGGCTGCCCGTTTCAGGCGTGGTCGGTGGCCGAGGTCCTGCGGGCCAGCCACCTCTGAAGCAGCCAGGCCCGGCCGCCGCAGATCGCGCCGCTGCACGGCGACCCGTCGGTGCCGATCGAGGTGGTCGGCGAGGCCTCGGACGGTGGTCTAAGCGGCCGCGTCGAAGTCCAGCACCGGGGCGGGCAGGCTGATCGTGAACTCGGTGCCGCCGCCGGGCGCCGGGGCGGCGGTCAGCGTGCCCTCGTGGGCGTCGATGATCGCCTTGGTGACGGCCAGGCCGAGGCCCGTGCCCTTGATGCCGGCCTTGGTGGCGTTGCTGGCCCGGAAGAACCGGCTGAACAGATGCGGGTACTGCTCGGCGGGGATGCCGATGCCGGTGTCACTGATGCTGATCACCACCGACTCGCCATCGTGCTCGGCCGTGACCGACACCGTGCCGCCCTCGGGCGTGTACTTGATGGCGTTCGAGAGCAGGTTGTCCAGGGCCTGGCGCAGGCGCTGCGGGTCGGCGTAGACGGCCAGGTCGGGCTTGATCGTGGCGTGCACGGTCAGGTTCTTGGCGGCCGCGCTGAGCTGGTGGTTGTCGACCACCTCGCGCAGCACCCCGCCGGCCGCCATCGGGGCCGGGTCGATGCTGATGTGGCCGGCGTCGAGCCGGGCCAGGTCGAGCAGGTCGTCGACCAGCTCCTGCAGGTGGCGGGTGGTGCGGTCGACCACCGTGGCCTGCTTGCGCTCGGCCTCGGCCAGCGCCGGGCTCTCCAGGAGCACCTCCGTGTACGCCTTGATCACGCCGACCGGGTTGCGCAGCTCGTGGATCACCACGGCCGACAGCTCGTCCTTCATCCGGTCGAGCTGACGCAACTGCTCGACCTGCTCGCGCTCCTGCTCGAGCAGGCGCTCGCGGCGCTCGGAGAGCTCATGCCGGTCGGTCACGTCGGTGGACAGCCCGTCGACGAAGAACTGGTCACCCTCCCACCGCGACGCCGCCCGGGTCCAGATCCAGCGGGTCACGCCGTCGAACCCGACGATGCGGCACTCCATCTCGGCGTGCTCACCCGCCGCGAGTGCGTTGTGGAAGCTCATCATGATCTCGGCGTCGTCCGGGTGCACCCGCTCGGTGAGGGTGGGCGTGCGGCCCTCCTCGATCGGCCCGCCGAACACACCGGAGGCGGTCGGGCTGCCGTAGACCAGGCGCGGCGGTTCCCCGCCGGGCATCGCCTCGACGGTCCAGACGTAGTCGTTGACCTGCTGGACGATCCGGTCGAAGTTGCGCCGGGCGTCGGCCAGCATCAGCGACATGTCCTCGGCCCAGCGGCGCTCGACGAACCGGCCCAGGTGGGCGCCGACCGCGTCGAGCATGCCGGCCAGGTCCGGGTCGTACGGGAGTTCCCGATCGGTGTAGAAGGCCAGCACCCCGATGGCGCGGCGGCCGGAGTGCACCGGGACGCCGACGGCCACCCGCATGCCGACCTCGCGCAGCGCGGCCCGGCCCATGTCCAACATGTCGGCCGGCCGCTCGCCGGTGTTCCACCACACCTCGCCGTTGCGGGCCCAGACGAGGCCGGGCAGGCCCTCGCCGCGCTCGAAGTCGAGCGGCAGGTCGTTGCTGAACGCGGACAGGTCGTGGTCGCCCGCGGTGTACGAGCTGTGCCGCGCGATGGTCCGGCGGTCCTCGCTGACCTGCCAGTACTCGCCGACCTGCCAGCCCAGCGCCTTCGTGATGACGGCCACGGCCTCGATGCTCGCGTCCTTGGCGTTGGTGGCCTCGGACAGCACCTGGGCGACCGCGTGGCGGGCCCGGCGCAGTTCCTCGGCCCGGTACGCCTCGGTGATGTCGTGGAACGCCACGACGGCACCCAGCTGACGGTCGTCCGCGGTCTCGACCCGGCGGCCGTTGGTCAGGAACCGGCGCCACGAGTCCCGCGACTTGATCAGCATGTGCTGACCGTGCACCGCCTCACCCCGGAAGGCCCGGGTGAGCGGCATGTCGGTCATGGCCGTACGCCCGTCCAGCTCGTAGACGTTGGTGTAGACGTCGGCCCACTCCTGGATCGGCGTGTTGGGCGACGCCGGCCGGCCGGTCACCTCGCGGGCGGCCCGGTTGAGGAAGGTCAGGTTGCCGTCGGCGTCGCAGGCCGCGATGCCGACGTCGACGCTGTCCAGCACGGCCTCGAGGAACGCGTGCTCGTCGTCGGCCTTCTGCCGCTGCTGCTCCATCTCGGCCGCCGCGACGAGCCGGCCGGTGATGTCGGTCAGGAAGGCGTGGCAGACCGTGCCGCCCGGCTCCTCGACGACCTGCAGCGTCATCTCGGCCGGGAACTCGCGGCCCGAGCTCGTCATCGCCTCGACCCGCATGTGGTGCCCGGACAGCTGGGACTCGCCGGTGGCGCGGACCCGGCCCAGGCCGGCCAGGTGCATCGCCCGGAACCGCTCGGGGATGATCAGGTCGGCGATGTTGCGGCCGAGGGCGTCGGGCGTGTCGTAGCCGAACATGCGCTCGGCGGCGGCGTTCCAGGCGATCACCGTGCCGGACAGGTCGGTCGAGATGTACGCGTCGTGGGTACCGTTGATCACCGCGTTCATGCGGGCCGACGAGATGGTCTGTTCGGCCTGGACGAGCCGCAGCGCCACCTCGGACTCGGCCGCCTCGGCCAGGTCGCGCAGCACGTCGAGGTTGTCCGGGGTCCAGGTCCGGGGCTGGGTGTCCATCACGCAGAACGAGCCGAGCACGTGCCCGTCGGGCGAGTGCAACGGGATGCCGGCGTACGCGATGGCGTTGTAGTCGGCGATCGCCGGGTTGTCGCGCAGGCGCTCGTCCAGGCGCGCGTCGGCGACCACGAGCGGGGCGCTGTCCTCGACGACGTGCTTGCAGTACGAGTGGGACAGCGGCGTCTGCCGGGTCTCCTCGAGTTCGCCGCTGAGGCCGTACGCGCTCGGGAACCGCTGCCGGTCGGTGTCGACCAGCGACACGAGCGCGGTGGGCGCGTCGAGCATACGGGCGGCGAGCTTGGTCAGCCGGTCGAGGGCGTCCACGCCCTCGACCTCGAGCAGACCGGTGGCGCGCAGGGCACGGATGCGCCCCGGGCTCAGCAGCGACATACCCGGTGAAGTCAGCACGGAGCCTGGTATCGGTGGCACCGCGCCGGACTTGAGGCAAAACGGTTGCCGGACCTCCGGATGGAAAGATCGGACGAAAGTATGAGTGGCCGGCCGTATCCCGCGAATTTCGCTGTCACTTGATATCGAGCGCAATTTCTCTGTGAATAAGCTGTGCTTTCTGTGAGCGAGCTGTGAAATAGAAAAGAAATAGCGAAGGCCGCACCCGTTGCCGGGTGCGGCCTTCGCTATGTTTCGGTGCCGGTCAGGCTTTGGATCAGCGGTGACCCTGCGGGCCGTGACCCTGCGGGCCGTGACCGTGACCCTTGGGGCCCTGGTTCCACGGGCCGTGACCCTGGCCGCGGACGTGCCACTGCGCCTCGAGGGCGACCCAGCCGCGCTTCGGGCCGCGCTTGACCCGGTCGCAGTCGAAGTCGTCCCACTTGTTGCGGAACTCGCCGACCTTGCCGGCCCGGTTGCAGGCCTGCATGGTGCGGTAGTAGCCGACGACCTTGCTCTTGGTCAGGAACTTGGGGGCCTGAGCCTGCACGGTGGCGCCACCGGCGGCCGGGGTGGCCGGAGCCGCCGAGGCCGGGCCGACGCCCATCGTGAGGCCGGCGGCCAGCGCCAGACCGGTCATCGTGAACATGCGCGTGACCTTATTCATGACAACGCCTTTCTCTCTGCTCATCAGGCTTTGCCTGATGCAGGAGATATTAGGGACGATGTCGCATTTGTCGGGCCGCAGAAACGCGCCACGAAAGAGTGATTCAAATTCCGCCCAGTCGATCTTGATCACAATTATCGGCGGCCATTAGTCGGTTCTCTCGACTTCAGTAGCACGCGTCTCACCCGTTTCCGAGACCCGGCGCGGCCTGGCGCAGCCCGGCGCGGTGCGGCGCTGTGCGCGCGGCGCGGCCCGGTGCAGCCCGGCGCGGCGCAGCTCGGCCCGGCGCGGCGCAGCCCGGCGCGGCGCAGCCCGGCGCGGCGCAGCCCGGCGCGGCGCAGCCCGGCCTGGCGCGGCCCGGCGCAGCTCGGCCCGGCGCGACGCAGCCCGGCCTGGCGCGGCGCTGTGCGGCGCAGCTCGGCCTGGCGCGGCGCTGTGCGGCGCAGCTCGGCCCGGCGCGGCCCGGCGCAGCGCGGCCCGACGCGGCGCGGCCCGGCGCGGTACGGCGCTGCTCGGCGCGGCGCGGTGCGGCCCGGTGGGGCGCGGTGCGGCCCGGTGGGGCGCGGCGCGGGTCTTGACTGTTTCGCGGTCGGGGCGGCGCGCGGGGCTCAGCTGTCGAAACCGACTCCGAAGCGGTCGAGCAGGCTCAGCCAGGCGCCGCGGCGGCCGCCGTTGGCATCGGCGCGGATCATCTGCTGCCGGGTGAACGCCACTACGGGCCAGCGCACCGGCTCGGGTGGGAACGGCACCCCGCGCCGGCGGACCATGGCCAGCTCGGTGAGCTCGCTCGGCTCGCCGGACAGCAGGTCGAGCGCCACCCGCGCGCCGAAGCGGGACGACGCCACACCTAGGCCGGTGTAGCCGACCGCGTAGGCGACCCGGCCGCCGTGGGCCGTCCCGAAGATCGGGGTGAAACGGCTCGTCGAGTCGATCACGCCACCCCAGCGGTGGGTGAAGCGCAGGCCCTCGAGCTGCGGGAACGTGGCGAAGAAATGCCGCGCGAGCAGGCGGTGGGTGGCGGCGCGCTGCTCGTAGGCGGCCCGCACCCGCCCGCCGAAGTGGTAGATCGCGTCGTATCCGCCCCACAGGATGCGCCCGTCCGCCGTGGGGCGGTAGTAGTGGAACTGGTTGCCGTTGTCGGTGAGGCCCTGACGCTCGCTCCACCCGATCGCGTCCCACTGCGCCGCGCTCAACGGCTCGGTGACCAGCACGTGGTCGTAGACCGGCAGCACATAGGGCCTAATCCGCCGCAGCGGCGACGGGTACGCGTTGGTGGCGATGAGCACCCGGCGCGCCCGCACCCTGACGCCACTCGCGCCCGCGGCCGCCCCGCTCGTCACTGAGCCACCACCCGCCGCCGCACCACCCGCCGCCGCGCCCACCGTGAGTTCGATGCCGGATTTATCGGCCTTCATGCCTACGACGGGTGAGTTGTCGCATCGCCGCGCGCCCAGTGACTCGGCCAGCCGCGCCAGCCCGTAGACCAGAGCCGCCGGGTCGACCAGCCCGCCCGACTCGTGGATGCGCAACCCGCCCAGGTAGGTCGGCGAGTGCACATCGGCCCGGGCCGCCGCCGCGTCGAGCAGCGTGACCCGATCCCCAGCCTCTTCGTAGAGCGCCGCCAACCCCGCCAGCTCGCCCACATGATGCGGCGCCGTCGCCCACGTCGTCTTGCCGATCAGGCGCAGGTCGGCGTCGATGCCGGCCTCGTCCAGGGTCTTGGCGATCTCGGCCACGTTGCGCCGCCCGAGTTCGATCAGCCGGGCCTGGTCGGCGGGCCAGCGCGCCCGCCCGTGCCCGATGCCGTGGGTGAGCGACTCGCTGACGAACCCGCCGTTGCGCCCGCTCGCGCCGTACCCAGGAGAAGAAGCTTCCAGGATCAGCACGTCGGCGCCCGGGTCGTCCTGCAGCGCCTGCACCGCCGCCCACAGTCCGGTGAAGCCGCCACCCACGATCACCAGGTCGGCCGAGTCGCCGTCGCGCGCCGGGGGCTGCGGTGCGGGCGCACCACCGCGCGACGTCCAGAAGACGGCGGGCTCGGCGTCGACCAGGCTACGTTCGATCATGGACTCTCCCTGAGCGCGAACCGGGCGGGAACGGGCGGGAACGGCCGGGAACAGGCCGGAACAGGCCGGAACAGGCGGGAACCGCAGCGCGGATACTGTTTGCGGGTGACGACTCCTCGCAAGCGCCGGGCCGACCGGCGGGGCGATCTCATCGAGGCCGCCCGGCGGGCCATGGTGCGGCACGGCACCGACGGTGTGCAGATCAAGCAGGTCGCCGCCGAGGCCGGCCTCACCTCGGGCGCGGTGCTCTACCACTACTCCGACCTTCAGGATCTGCTGCTCGACGCGCACCACGCGGGGATGGAGCGCTTCTACGAGCAGCGGGTCCGCCGCATCGCCGAGGTCGCCGACCCGGCCGAGAAGCTGGTGGTCACCGTCCGTTCGGGGCTGCCCGACGGGCCCGACGACACCGATGTGCGGCTGCTGTGCGAGCTGGGCGGTGCCGCGGGACGCAACCGGGTCTACGCCGCTTTGCTGACCACCCTGTACGACCGTCAGGTCTCGATGTACCAGACGATCCTCGAGCAGGGCGCGGCTCAGGGCGTGTTCACGCTGACCGACAGCACCCTCGCGATCGCCCGCAATCTGGTCGCGCTCGAGGACGCGTACGGCTACCGGATCGTCGCCCGTCATCCCACGCTCGGGGTGCCCGAGGCGGTCGAGCTGATCCTCTCGTACGCCCGTGGCGTGACCGGCAACCAGCTCACGCCCTGACAACGACTGCGTCCTCGGCCGCCCAGCCCAGCTTCACCGCGTCCCCGGCCGCCACTCGCGGCGCGCCGTGCTGGTGCACGAGCACGGGCGTGTCGTGTCCGGCCACAAGAACGGCGACCCGCGAGAGCCCGCCATAGAAGCTGACGTCAAGCACCCGGCCGGTCAAGAGGTCACCGGTCAGGGAGACCTGCTCCGGGCGCACCGCGAGGAGCGCCGGTCCGGTGACACCGCCGCGGGCCGGGAGGAAGCCGAAGACCTCCGTGGACAGTCCATCGTCTACCGCCGTACCGGAAAAGAAGTTGTTCGCCCCGATGAAGTCGGCCACGAAATGTGTGGCGGGCGATCCGTAGAGCGTGACCGGATCGGCGATCTGCTCGACCGCGCCATGGTTGAGCACGGCGATCCGGTCGGCCATCGACATCGCTTCCTCCTGGTCGTGCGTGACCACGACGAAGGTGATGCCGACCTCGTGCTGCAACTGCTTGAGCCACAGCTGCATCTCGGCCCGCACCTTGCGGTCGAGCGCCGACAGCGGCTCGTCGAGCAGCAGCAGCCGGGGCCGTTTGACGATCGCCCGGGCCAGCGCGACCCGCTGCCGCTGACCGCCGGAGAGCTGCTGCGGGCGACGCTTGGCGGCGTGCGCCAGGCCGACCCGTTCCAGCACCTCATCGACCCGCTGCTTGATGACGCCCTTGGGAAGGCCTTCGCGTTGCAGCCCGTACGCGATGTTCGCCGCCACGCTCAGGTGCGGGAAGAGGGCGTACGACTGGAACATCAGGTTGATCGGCCGGCGATGGGCCGGCACCTTGGTGAGGTCGTCGCCGGCCAGCGTGACCGTGCCCTCGTCGAGCGTCTCGAAGCCGGCCAGGATGCGCAGCAGCGTGGTCTTGCCGCACCCGCTCGGGCCCAGCAGCGCGAAGAACTCGCCCTCGGCGATGTCGAGCGAGACACCGTCGAGGGCGGTGACGTCACCGAATTTCCGCCGTACGCCGTTGATGCTCAGGAGGGTCATCGGGAGCCTGCCAGTCGGGTCAGGCGCTGCGCGGCCAGGATCGCGGTGAAGGTGACCGCGAGCAGGACCGTGGCGAGCGCGTTGATCTCGGGGGTGACGCCGAAGCGGACCATCGAGTAGATGACGATCGGCAGGGTGGGCGACTGCGGCCCGGCGGTGAAGAAGGCGATCACGAACTCGTCGACGCTGAGCGTGAAGGCGAGCAGCGCGCCCGCCACCACACCGGGGGCCAGGCTGGGCAGGGTGATCCGCCAGAACGTGGTGAAGCCGTTGGCGCCCAGGTCGCGCGACGCCTCCTCGAGCGAGGGGTCGGTCGTGGCGAGCCGGGTGCGGACGACCGCGGCCACCGCGGCGGTGCCGAAGACCGCGTGGGCCAGCAGCACCGAGTAGAGCCCGAGGGTCAGCTGCACCAGCGCGTAGAAGGCGAGCAGCCCGATCGCGAGCACGATGTCGGGCAGGATCACCGGCAGGGTGGCGACCGCGTCGAGCAGTTTGGAGCGGGTGTGCCGGGCCAGGCCGACGGCCAGCAGCGTGCCGAGCACGGTGGACAGCGCGGTCGATCCGGTCGCGACGATCAGTGTGTTGACCAGGCCCTGACGGATCTCCTCGTCGGCGGCCAGTTCGCCGTACCACCGGAAGCTGAAACCGCCCCAGTTGAAGGGCGAATCGCCGGCGTTGAAGGACATTCCGACGACAACAAGGATCGGGATCCACAGAAATACGTACGTGAGAAAGAACGGAACTCTACGCATCGCCATCCCCCGCCAGCCGCCGCGCCGACCAGGCCTGCAGCATCAGGAGCACGACCAGCATCGCGACCACGGCCAGCGCCAGCGTCGCCCCGAACGGCCAGTCCCGGGCCTTGAGGAACTGGTCACGCACCAGATTCCCGACCATCGCGGTCTGGCCGCCACCGAGCAGTTCGGGCACGACAAAGTTGCCAAGACTCGGCACGAACACGAAGACGCACCCCGTGAACACGGCCGGCAGAGTCAGCGGAAACGTGACGCTGAAGAACGCGCGGGCCGGTTTCGCGCCGAGGTTGGCCGCGGCCTCGAGCAGCTCGTCGTCCATCCGTTCCAGGGCCGCGTACAAGGGCAGAACCATCAGCGGCACGTACGCGTAAAGAAGTCCCGCCACGATGGCCGGCTGGCGGTAGAGCAGCTGCAGCGGTTCGTCGATCAGGCCCCAGCCGGTCAGCGCGTCGTTGACCAGCCCGGCCGGGGAGAGCAGCACGATCCAGGCGTACGTGCGGATCAGGAAGTTCGTCCAGAACGGCAGCACCAGCGCGATCAGCGCGACGGTCTTCCACTTCGGGGTCAACTTCGTTATCGCGTACGCCGTGGGGTAGCCGAGCAGAAGCGCGAGGATCGTGGTCACCCCGGCCAGCTTGACCGAGGTGACCACCACGTTGAGGTAGAGCGGGTCGAACAGCCGGGCGAAGTTCTCGGTGGTCGGCTCGTAGATCAGCCCGCCGAAGCGGCCGCGCTGGAAGATCGAGTAGGACAGGACCAGCGCGAGCGGCACCACCATGAGCACCGTCAGGTAGCCGAGGCCGGGCCCCAGCAGCGTGAACCGCTCCCCCAGGCGCCGCATCTACTTGGCTGCCACTTCCGTGACGATCCGGCTGTAGTCGGTGGCCGCCTCGCCCAGGTCGACCAGGGTCTCCTGCTTCATCAGCTCGGCCGGTGTGATGGCCAGGTTGGGGTACTTCTTGGCCAGGGCCGGGTCGAGCGCGTCCATCGCGGCCTTGTTCGGCACCTTGTAGAGGATGTTCTCGACCGTCCAGGTGTGGATCTCGGGGTCGAGGATGTAGTTGATGAACGCGTGCGCGGCCTCTTTGTTCTTCGAGGTCTTGAGGATGACCATCGTGTCGACGAAGAGGTCGCTGCCCTCCTTGGGCACGCTGAACTTGATCTTCGCGTTCTCGGTGATGCCGTAGTTGCACCAGCCGTCCCACGCCTCGACCAGCGCCGCCTCACCCGAGACGAGCCGCTCGTAGAAGGTGGTGTCGTCGAACGCCAGCAGGTTGGGCTTGGCCGCGAGCAGCTTCTCCTTGACCTTGGCCATCTCGCCCGCGTCCTTGGTGTTGGCCGAGTAGCCGAGCGCCTTCTGGGCCGGCAGCATCAGCCAGCGGTCGGTCTGCAGCATGGTGATCTTCTTGGCCAGCTCGGGCTTCGGGGTCAGCAGGTCGTTCCAGCTGTCCGGGTCGTAGCCGGTGACGTCGCTGCGGTAGCAGAGCCCGGTCGTGCCCCAGGTGTAGGGCACCGAGTGCTTGTTGCCGGGGTCGTAGGCGAGCTGCGACGCCTCGGGGTAGAGGTTGCTCAGGTTGGGGATGAGCTCGGGGTGGATCGGCTCGGTCAGCCCCTGCTCCGCGAGGGCCTGCGCGAACGGCCCGGAGACGAACGCGACGTCGATGCCGCTGTCACCGCCCGCCGTCAGCTTGGCCATGACCTCTTCGTTGGTGGCGTGCTTGGTGACCGTCACCTTCGAGCCGAACTTCTGCTCGAACTTGGCCGGGAGGTCCTCCGGCATATAGGCGTCCCAGTTCGAGACGGTGAGTGTCTGGGTCTTGAGGTCGGCGCTCGGGTTGAGCGCGTCGGGCGTGGCCGCCGACGTCTCGCCCGAGTCGCCGCCACACGCGGCGGCCGCCATGGTGAGCGCGGTGACCGCGACGCCGGCGAGCGCGCGGCGGATCGAGGGGATGCGTGACACGTGGTCTCCTCCAAGTCGGCAGTTTCCGGCTTGGCGGCGAGTGTTCCATCACGCATCAGCTCACACAAGAGCCCCCTTGGCTTCCTGAACAGGTAATTTGTAATTTACTTGAATCGCGATTCAGAAACATCGTCGATCAGCGCGGCGTCGATCGCGTCGGCCAGGGCCGCCGGGAGAGCCGACATTCTTTCCCGTACGGGCACAGGCGGCTCGCGCAGCACGACGGCCACCGGGTCGGCGCCGGCCGGGAAGTCCCGCGGCGTGGTGCCGGTCAGCATCCAGTACAGGCAGGCGGCCAGGGCCCACCGGTCGACCTCGGGCCGGGCGTACTTGTAGTCGATCACCTGCCGCCGGGGCATGAAGGCGACCGTCCCGGCGATCGCCCCGGTCGGCGTGCGGCCGCTGAGCCCGGCCTGGTCATAGGCTTTGGCCAGCCCGAAGTCGGCCACCTTGAGCCGCCCGTCGGAGGTCAGCAGCAGGTTCTGCGGTTTGATGTCACGGTGCACCAGACCGCGCCCGGTCGCGGTCGAGCCGTCGGCCAGCAGCACCGGGATCTCGGCGGAGTGCGCGTAGCGCAGGGCGGCCTCGGCCTGCCGGATCAGCGTGACGGCCTCCTCGACCCCGTACGGCCCGTGGTCGGCCACGCTGCCGCCGGCGCAGTACTCGGCCACGAAGCCCAGCGGCTCGGCCAGGCTCCGGTGGAAGCGCACGATGTTCGGGTGGTCGAGCGCCGCCGTGCAGTCCAGCTCGCGGCGGAACAGGCCGGTCGCCCCGGGCGCGGTCAGGGTCTTCACCGCGACCAGCCGGCCGCCGGGCTCGCGGGCCAGGTGCACCACGCCCTGGGCGCCGCGGCCCAGTTCACGCAGCACCACCAGCCCGTTCCGGGTGACTCCGACACGCACGACCACGCCACCGACGCGCAGCTCGTCGCCGTCGTGCAGCGCCCGCTCGCCGGCGATCCGGATCCCGTTCACGTACGTCCCGTTGCGGCTCCCCAGGTCACGCACGGTGACGTGGGCAGCCCGGATCACGATGCGGCAGTGGCGGCGGGACACCCGGCGGCGCTCGTCGGCCACCCGGACGTCGCACTCCGGTTCGCGTCCCAGCAGCACCTCGGTGTCACCGGTGAAGACGTGCCCGGCCCCGCCGACGACCAGGGTGACCTCAGTCAAGGTCGGCTTCCCAGGCCAGCTCCCAGGCCCGCAGTCCGCCCCGGAGGTCGATCGTGACCAGCCGGGTGCCGTCGTCGCTCAGCCGCAGGCGATGCATGCGGGCCCGGTGCCCCTCCAACGTCTGCAGGCACCGCCCGGTGGCCAGGTCCCAGATCCCGACCGTGTCGGCCTCGGATCCCACCACGGCGAAGGTCCCGTCCGGACCCAGCACGAACTCGACCGGCGCGCCGGGCAGGGCCAGCTCGTGGCGCTTCCGGCCGGTGCTGGTGTCCCACACGATCAGGCCGCTCGCGTCGGGCGTGGCGGCCAGCCGCCGGTCGGCCGAGAAGGACACGTTGGTCTGCCCGGAGCTGCTCGACCGCCGGCTCGGGAACTCGAAGAGCTTCTTGCCGCGCCCGGCGTCCAGCCCGGTCAGCCCGGTGAGCTCGTCGACCAGCACCGTGCGGTTGTCCGGGCTGAAGTGCAGGCGGGTCCCGCCGGGGAACCGGGTCCGCATCGTCCAGTCCGGTCGCCGGGTGTTCGCCCGCCACATCCGGACCTCACCCGACTCGTCGGCGCACACCATGCGGGTGCAGTCGGGGCTGAGCGCCACCGCGCCGATCCCGCTGCCGACCGCGTGGATCGTGAACAGCCGCACCCCGCTCTGCAGGCCGAGCAGGCGCATGGTGCCCGACTTGTCGCCGAACAGGATCCGGTCCCCCGACGGCTCGACGTCGAACGCGGTGATGTCGCCCCCGAGATCGTCGGATCGGCCGTCCCGGACGTCGAGGAACCGCAGGAAACCACCCCACGTGTGCACGACCAGCAGATTCCCGCCCCGGGCCCATCGGATCTCCCGGATGTTCCCGTACGAGACCCCGGGGTCGCGCTGGAACGTATCCACCACCTGGGCCACGGGAAACTCCCACAGCACGACGTCACCGATCCAGCGCCCGGTCGCCATGACCAGCCCGTCCCCGCGCAGCGCCACCGTCGGCGGCTGGGTGAACACGCCCTGCCCGTCCATGTGGAACAGCTCCCAGGCGGCGAGCAGGGCGGCCCGGCGTCCGTACGGAAGCAGCGACCGCCACCCGCCCAGCACCTCGGGATGCCGGTGGTAGCCGGGCACCGCGCCCGCCGTACGCAGCAGGGTGGCGGCCTCGGCGTACTGCTCGGCCTGGAACCGCTCGCGGGCCTGGGCGAGCAGGTCGGCGAACGACTCCTGGGCCCCCTGCAGTTCGAGCACCGGGCGGGGACGCACGTAGCACCAGGGTGCCTGGTAGGCCGAGCCCGGCACGGCCCGCAGCACGATGTGGTCGGCGCCGCCGATCGCCAGCACCCGGCCGTCCCGGCTGAACGCGCCGGCGTCCACCCCGTACAGCTCCTGGGGCAGGTCGTCGTCGAAGACGCGCACGCTGTGGCCGTCCCGCGGGTCGACGATCTGGGCGCGCCGCCCCGGCCCGCCGATCAGCAGGCCGCGGGCGCCCGGCGCGAGCTCCATGACCCGCTCGTACTGCAGGCCGTGCGACCCCTCGCCGACCACCGTGGCCCGGCGCGCGTCCCACAGGGCGAGTGGACCGTCCTGCCAGGCGGCCACCGCGCACCGGGCGTCGGCCGACAGCGCGACCCGGTCGCCCGGGAAATGCGTCCACGGCTCGCCCGTGGCGCGGGTACCCCGCCTCGGCCCACCCCAGACGGCCACGCATTCGCCGGTGCTCACCCGCCAGTGCCGGACCGTGCCGTCGCCGTCGAAGTTGACGTCGTGGACGCCGAACGACCCGGACAGCGCCCGGCGACCGGTCCGGCTCAGGGCCAGCGCCGTGACCTGACCCGCGTGCCCGGTCAGGACGACCGGCTCGCCCGGCGCGCCGAGCTCCCAGATCCGGATGTGGCCGTCCCGGTGCCCGGCGGCCAGGAACCGGCCGTCGTCGCTGACCGCCACCGACAGCGCGCCCGGCGACGTCCGCGCCCCCTCGCGCGGCACCCCGCCCGGCACGTCCCACAGCGTGATCGAGCCGTCCTCGCGCAGGACGGCGGCGATCCGCCCGGCCCCGCCCGACGCGATCGCGGTGACCTTGACCCCCCGGGCCAGTTCGCGGGGCTCGTCCTCGGCCGGCTTCCACAGGTACAGCCCGCCGCCGTGGATCGCGTACAGCACGCAGTCTCCGTCCGGCCCGGCCACCATCTCGCGGAGCCGGTCGACCAGCACCCCGGCGCTGATCCGGGGCGCCCGCCGGGCCCGTTCGCGCAGCGCGGCCACCGCCTCGGCCGAGGACGGGTCGGCCTCGGCCGCCTCCCGCAGCAGCTCGCCGGCCCGGTCGTCCTCGTGCCGCTCGAGCTCCACACTGCCCAGCAGCAGGGCGGCCCGGCCCGGCTCGGGACCGTCACCGGCCGCCGCCCGGGCCACCTCCAGCGCCGAGACGACCTCTTCGCCGGTGACCTGCCCGGTGCGCCAGCGGTGCAGCCCGAAGTTGTAGACCGAGGGCAGATGATGCGGGTCGGCCGTGATCGCGGTGCGCCACAGGTGTTCGGCCTCGTCGGCGCGGCCCAGGTCGAGAAGCGACAGCGCCTGATTGGACAGGCCGTCCGAGCGCAGCGTGGCCGGCCGGGGGTAGGGCTCGTCGGACAACGAGATCAACTGCTCGACCAGCTCACCGAAGCCGTCCGGGCGCTCGGCGAAGCATCGGGCCAGCAGGTCGAAGATCGAGGGTGGCAGATCGGCCCGTACGCCGGCCAGCGCCTCGGCCGCGGCCTGCCCGAAGCGGGTGATCCGCCGCCCGGCGAACATCTCGGCCACGGTGATCGCCCACGACCAGACGTCGGTGGCCGGAGTCAGCCGGACGCCACGGTCACCGGCGGCCGCGGCGGCCTGCTCGGGCGAACAGTAGGCCGGGGTGAGGCCGCCGAACGTGCCCTCCGTCGCGGCCACGGCCAGGCCGAAGTCGGTGACCTTGGCGGTGCCGTCCGGCTCGAGCATCACGTTGGCCGGCTTCATGTCCTGGTGCACGAGCCCGCTGTCGTGTGCGTGCCGGAGGCCCCAGGCGGTCTGCACGGCGAGGTCGAGCTTCGCGGCCTCGCCGAGCCGTCCACCGCGGATCGCCTCGGCCAGGGTGCCGCCGCCGACCCACTCGGCGAAGACCCGCGGTACGCCGTCGATCGTGCGCACGTAGACGCAGTTGACCGTGTGCGGGTGCAGGCCGAGCCCGACCCAGGTGCCGGCCTCGGCCTCGAACCGGGCGAACGACGCGGACGACTTCGGCGTCTTCACCGCCAGGTCGACCTCCCAGCCCAGGTGACGCACCCGGTGCACCACGCCCATGCCACCGGCCAGCGGGTCGCCGAGCACCTGGTACTGCCCGAGGACGATCTCCCCGGTCGTCCAGCCTCCGGTCACAGCCACGCCGTGGCGTGGGGGTCGACGTCGGTCCAGCGGCCGATCCCGTACGCGCTGGCGACGAACTTGCGCAGCAGCACCAGGATCGCCGGCACCACGACGACGTCGCTGATGCGCGACAGCTCACGAAGGGCGGGCGGATAGAGCGGGCGGCCCCGGCGCAGGTTCCAGTCGTTCTGCTCGAGCAGGGCGCCGACCAGGCTGACCATGCTCGCCTGGGTCTCGGTCTGCTCCAGCCGGCGAGAGAACCGGTAGGGCGCCGCCGGTCCCCGCCCCGAGGCGATCTCGGCCACCAGCGAATTCCGGTCGGTCTCGGGCAGATAGATGATGCTCTCGGTCAGCAGCGAGTCGGGGTGGAACCGCATGAAGAAGCAGGCCCGGCGGCTCCCCTGCCCGAACGCCACGACGAGCGCGGACCGGCCGCCGTCGTGCTGGTCGAGCAGCCGGTCGGTGGAGAGCAGCTTCAACGGCGAGCGGGCCTTCGCCACCCACGGTGGATCGGCGCCGTCCATGCGGCCCGCCGCCCGGACCGCGAGCGCCTCGAGCTCACCGTCGGTGGCCACCGCGAGCGCCAGCAGCCCGGCCCGGACGGCCGGGTCACCCGTCGCGACGATCGCGTCGAACGCCTGATCACGCGGCCGGCCCTGCAGATCGCCGATGGAGACGAACGGGGCGCTGAGCGAGGCCCCGACCGACGCCGCGGCGAGCGGATCGGCCAGGCCGGTGAGGCGGAACCCGTGATCGCGGAACAGCGAGCACAACTCGTCGCGCCGCTTGCGCACTGCTTCCTCGGCGCCGCCCGGGTAGGCCCGCAGAGACGGTGGCCCCGGTTTCGGTTCGCGGAGTGTCGAAAAGGGACCGGAGGTTTCGCGCCGCCCGAACACCATTCCACCGATGATGGCACTGAGCGACCACCGTCACTACCCCGGGTCACAAAACGGACGCGCCCTACTCCTTGCACTCCCACGTGACGCTCCCCGACACCGCGTCACCGCCGCCGCCGTGGGTGCCGTCCGCGTTCTGCACCGACAGGTCGGTGAACGTCCAGGTGCCGCCGCCCTTGCCGTCTGCGGTGATCTGGCTCGTGGTGTTGCTCTGCGTGAAGTAGAGCGTGCCCGCGAAGCTGATCCCGGGCGGGCTGCCGGTGTCGGTCAGAGTGGCTTTCTCGTACGTCCCGGCCCCGTGATAATTCTTGATCATCGCGCCGATGAACACCTGCCGGCCGCCGATGTTGTCGATCGGCATCTGCGGCAGGACGAGGTACTTGACGCCGTCCGTGTTCGACTCGCCGGCCCCGTACTCGTCGCACGACTCGTAGTCGACGCCGTTGTTGGTCGCCATCGGCGCGTTGCTCGTGCCCTTGGCCGTGACCGCACCGGAGACGTCGAGCGACACCGACAGATGCAGATCCTGCACCGTCATCCCCGTGTCACCGGACAGGTCCTGGGAAGAATCCGTGCTGCTGCATCCGGCCGTCAGGGCCATCAGACCGGCCAGAGCCGTACCCGCAATCATCCGCATTCGCATGCCGGCCAGTGTGGATTCGGCCGCTAAGCGAACGCTTAAGGCCGGTCGGTGGGCCTCAGTGCCGGAAGCCGTCGGCCCATGCGTCCAGCTCGAACCGGTGCAGCAGCCCCGGCGCGAAGATGGCGGCTATCGAGATGAGCGAGATCGCGACCATCGCCGTACGGAGGACGACCGTCTCGACCTTGCCGCCGACCTTGACGGCCATGCCGTTGGGGACGCCGATCATTCGCCACAGCCGGCGCCCGGTCGGGACCGGCCACATGATCGGGACGCCGGCCGACGTGATGATGTCGCCGAACAGGTGGACCACGCAGCCGACGGCCACCGCGAAGCCCAGCATCGGGTAGCCGCGGTCGCCGGGCAGGTTGGCCGCGGTGAACCAGGCGATCACGGCCGAGCACAGCGTGACGATGACCCAGCCCGCGCGTTCGGCCCACTTGTCGAACAGGCCGCGCAGCGCCAGGCCGGCCATGAAGAAGACGACCCCGACCACGGCCCATTTCCCGAAGTGGCCGCACAACGACGTGGTGCCCCAGCCGACCAGCGCGGCGAAGGGCAGGGTGTGGGTGAAGGTCCGGTGGCCGTTGGTCCGCCGGGGGTCCCGGCTGAGCCGGGTCGCCGTGTAGATGCCGAGCGACACCTTCTCGACGACCTCGGCCACGAACAGCGAGAACACCCCGAACGTGCGGGCCACGGTCGCGCCGCCCTGGTTGCGGGTCACCTTGCCGGACAGGTCGAGGTCGGGCAGCAGGGCCGCCCCGGCGCAGACGAGCGTGCCCACGGCCACGGCCAGGGGTGACTGCTCGTAACCGGCGAAGTGGTCCAGCGCCCAGGTGCCGGCCAACCAGGCAGTCGCCCCCGAGAGGGCGTGCGACGGACCCATCATGAAGTTGCTGACCCTCCCCGCGCTGAACCGGGCAACCCTGTCAGAGCGGGGAGGGGCGATCAACAACCCCGATGTCCACTGTGGAACTGCCGCGGGCCGCCCCAGCCCGGGCCGTTCCACGGCGCCACCCCGTGCCCGAGGCTGTACTCGTAGCGCCAGCGTTGGTAGCGAGCGTGCTTCATGAAGCCGATGACCAGGAAGGTGAGCGGGATCGCGGGCCAGAAGAACGTCGCCCCGGAGAGGATCCACAACCCGGTCAGGATCGAGGCGACCGAGATGATCACCCAGGCGTGCCGGCGCAGGGCCCGGCGTGTCGCGGTCTTCGCCTCGGGCGTGTTGGCGAGGGCGCTCAGGCCCCCGTGGGGCAGATCGGCGGTGAGCGGGCCGAGTTCGTCGCGGAACTTCGCCGCGTACGCCTTGGCCAACCGCTCCTCACCCTCGGTCATGTCCAGGCGGCCCTCGGTCATCGCCGCCCGCAGGATCTCGGCGACCTGCTCGCGCTCCTTGTCCGAGGTCCGCATCCGCTTGGTGTCGGACCATGTCTCTGTGGGTTGCACCGCAGCCTCCTAAAACGTCGTGCCACCAGAGTCGCGTTTCCGCCGGCCCGGGGCGTCGGCCCGCGGGAGCATCTTCCGGGCGGCCTTCGGAGGGGCAAAACCGTTTCCCCGTACGCCCGCAGGAGCAGAACACCCTTCCCGCGTACGCCCGCAGGAGTACACGCCACCGCCACCGCGCTCCGATGCCGCCGTGCCCGGGAGTGCCGTAGCGTCGTCGGCACCGGAGAAAACCGCAGGCGGAAGGGGCAGCGCGTGAGGCACATGCACGGGCCGACGCCCCCGTGGGCCCGGGAGAACCGCCACGGCCGGTTCAGCGGTCCGCCCGTACCGGGGACGTTCCGCGGGCGGCGTGATCCCGGGGTCGGCGCGGCGATCGGGGCCGCGCTGTTCCAGACGCTCGGCGCCAAGGGGCAGGCCGACGACGGGCACCTGCTGGTCACCATGCGTCCCGCGCTGTTCCTGCTGCTGCTCGTGGGGCCGGTCGCCCTGCTGTTCCGGCGGCGCTACCCGGTGGCCGTGTTCGCGATCGCGGCGGCGGCGTCGATGGGGTTCGCCGCGATGGCCGAGCCGCACTGGTTCTGGACGGTCGCGCCGATCATCGCGCTGTTCCATCTGGGTGCCACCGGGCGGCGTACGGCTGCGCTGGTGAGCGGCGGGGTCGCGTACGGGACCTATCTCTTGATCTTCTGGGTCTTCGCCGGTCCGATCGGGCTCGACCCGCGCGTGCAGCCGGGGGTGCGGCAGCTGCTGCTGCTCGCCGTCGCGTTCCTCGTGGCCGTGTTCCTGGGCGGCATCGCCAAGATCAAGGGCGAGCAGATGGCCCAGATGGTCAAGGTGCGGGCCGAACGCGAGCGCGCCGAGCAGGAGCAGCAGCGGCGGCAGGCGTCCGAGGAGCGGCTGCGGATCGCCCGCGAACTGCACGACGTGATCGGCCACCACCTGTCGCTGATCAACGTGCAGGCGGGCGTGGGCCTGCACCTGATGGACAGCCGCCCCGAGCAGGCCCGCGAGGCGTTGTCGGCGATCAAGACGGCCAGCTCGGAGGCGTTGCGCGAGGTGCGCTCGGTGCTGGGCGCGCTGCGCACCGAGGACGAGGCCGCCCCGCGCCAGCCGATGCTGGGCCTGAGCCGGCTCGGCGACCTGACCGCCGACGCCGGGCTGCCGGTCGACACCAAGATCACCGGCGACGAACGGACCCTGCCGGCCGAGGTCGACCGGGCCGCGTACCGGATCGTGCAGGAGGCGCTGACCAACGTGCGCCGCCACGCCGGGGCCGGGGCGACGGCGTCGATCGCGGTCGACTACCTGCCGACCGCGTTGCACCTGGCCGTCCGGAACACGTTCGTCGAGGTCGCAGCGCCGGTCGGGGCGGGCGGACCGGCCGGCACCGGCATAGCCGGGATGCGGGCGCGCGCGCAGAGTCTGGGCGGGTCGCTCGAGGCCGGGCCGGTCGAGGGCGGATTCTTGGTGTCGGTGCTGCTACCCACGGGAGACGACGAATGATCTCGGTGCTGCTGGCGGACGACCAGCTTCTCGTCCGGGCCGGGTTCCGCGCCCTGCTCAACGCCGAGCCCGACATCGAGGTGGTGGCCGAGGCGGCCGACGGGCTCGAGGCGGTGACCAAGGCGCAGGCCACGAAGCCGGACGTCGTGCTCATGGACATCCGGATGCCCGGCGTCGACGGCCTCGAGGCGACCCGCCGGATCGCCGCCGACCCGGCCCTGTCCGGCACCCGGGTGGTCATCCTGACGACCTTCGAGCTGGACGAGTACGTGTTCGAGGCACTGCGTACGGGAGCCTCGGGTTTCCTGGTCAAGGACACCGAGCCGGTCGAGCTGATCCGGGGCGTCCGGGCGGTGGCCGCGGGTGACGGCCTGCTGTCACCGAGCGTGACGCGCCGGGTGATCGGGGAGTTCGCGGGCGGCGGTACCGGACGCTCGGCCACCCCGCCGGCCACCCTCGACCAGCTGACCGACCGTGAGCGCGAGGTGCTGGTGCTGGTGGCCGAGGGCCTCTCCAACGACGAGATCGCGGCCCGCCTGGTGATCAGCCCGGCCACCGCCAAGACCCACGTCAGCCGCACCATGATCAAGCTGGCCGCCCGCGACCGGGCCCAGCTGGTCGTCTACGCGTACGAGGCCGGCCTGATCCGCCCGGGATGGCTTGCTTGATCAAAATCGGTAGCCTGCGCCTGTGAGGTTCCTTGCTGCCGTTCTCGGTGTGGTGCTGGTGAGTGGGTGCGCGGTCAACAAAGGCACCGCGCTCGCGTCGGACTTCGACGACGACTGGCGCGGCACCCCCGACGTGGCCGAGGTGCTGAGCAGCGGCGACAACGCGCTGCCGTTCGCCGGGACGGCCACCGGCGAACTCGTCGTGGCCGACGGCACCGGCGCCGGGCGGGTCACCCAGCTGGTCGGCGAGCTGCAGAAATACGTCACCCGCAACAAGCACGTGACCGGCCGGCTCACCGCCGACCGGATCACCTTCACCGTCGTCCCCACCGCCACGCTGAACACGGAGGCACTGGCCCTCTGGCAGTCGCTGGCCGCGGACGACCGGGTGCTCGAGGCCGACCTCGACCAGTCCGACGCCGGCGACCTGGTCCGGCGCCGGTTCACGGTCACGGCCGGTGACCCCGACACGGTGATGGACGTCTTCCACGACATGGTCGCCGACGGTGGCCGGCACGAGCCCCTGCGCGAGGTGCAGTCGCTGACCGTGATGACCGGCCCGCGCGTCCGCCCGTACCTGTACGTGCAGACCGACCAGAAGGGCAACGTCCCCGAGCCGCAGATCCTGGCCTACGAGGCGGTCCGCTCCGAGTTCGAGGTGCCGCACGCGTCGGTGCGGGCCGACGTCCAGGCCGGCTCGATCGTGCGCATCATGGTGGCCCCCGGGGACGTCGCCGCGGCCACCGAGGTCGCCCGCCGGGCCGCGCCGGGCCTGGGCACCTCGCTCCGGGTGTCGGATCACCCATAGGGTGACGCCGTGCGATTCAGCGAGTTGATCGTCCGCCTCGGTCGCCGGCGCTGGTTCGCCGCCTCCGGCCGCTTCCTGATGCCGCTCGACCGGCGTCTGATCCGGCTCACGAGGGGCCGCGTCTCGGTGATCGGCTGGCGCACCGCGCCGCCCACCCTCCTGCTGACCACCCGCGGCCGCAAGACCGGCCTGCCCCGCGAACGCCCGGTCCTCTACGCCCGCGACGGCGACGCCTACATCGTGATCGGCTCGAACTGGGGCCAGAACCACCACCCGAGCTGGTCGGTCAACCTGCTGGCCGACCCGTCGGCCACGGTCACGATCAACGGCGCCACCACGGCCGTACGGGCCACCCTGGTCGAGGGCACCGAACGCGACCGGTTGTGGCCACTGCTGCTGCGGGTGTGGCCGGCCTTCCACGACTACGACGCCCGAGCCGACCGCACCCTGCGAATCTTCCGCCTCGACACGGTCACCTGATACATCGGCCGCCTGGCCAATGCATGGAAACAGTCGATACGAGATCAACCAAGTCGTCGGGCCATTCATTGACACCGCGTCGCTTGGGAGCCCGTTCCGGCGATCGATCAATTTCCGCGAGCTTCCTTGTGCCGCTGTCGCGCTGTTACCTTGAGTTGTCGGTGCCGGCGAGCGAAGAGCGAGCAAGCCATGCAGCTTGTGCCCCAAGTTCCGCGTCACGACTGCCTGTTCTGCGAGGTGTATGCGACCGACGATCAAGCGTTGCCGTGGTACGACCGCGCGCTTATCCGGCAGAATCAGGTAGGCGTAGCTATGTGTGCAGTCGGCGCCTTCGTGCCGGGCTACCTCTTGATCTCGCCGGCTCAGCACGAAAGCTCAGTACAGGCGCTTGCGACTTCGGCGGCACCCGATTTCTTGATCTTCGTGGATCGCGTGGTGGCAGAGGTCGAACGCATGTATGGACCGAGCACACTGTTCGAGCATGGCTCCTGTCGAGCCGAGGAACGGCGCCGATCCGCGTGTATTACCCACTCCCACATCCATGTCGTGCCTGGTGCATACTCGTTTGACCTGTTGGGTCTTCCCGTCCGGCCGCTCGGAACGCTGGCCGATCTCGTGAAGGTACCTGCTGCCGAGAGAGCGGACGGCTATCTGATGTATCGCGAGCCGGGCGGCTTGGTGCAGTACTCCCCCGATGCTGCTGTCTCGCAGTACTTCCGTCGCCACATCGCTCGGATGCTCGGTCGCCCGGACGAGTGGGACTATGCGCTGTTTCCGCAATGGCAGAACGTCCGAGCGACCCAGGATGATTTTTGGCGAACGCCAGCCCAGCCACTGCCCCTGAACGAGCCCGCCTAGCAGATTGCAGTCGATTCAATGCGCCTGACTCAACGCGATCTTCCCGAGCAGTTGACCTTTTGGAACGAATGGCACCGACGACGTGGCGCCAGCGGCCAGGACGAATCACATCGCGAATTTCGCGACCTGTTCCTCGACCGCATGACTGCGGGGTCCGACGTTTTTGACATCGGCTGTGGTCAGGGGCACGATCTGCTGGCCATGCGGTCCGCCGGTCATCGTGTGGCGGGGCTCGACTTCTCGCCACTGGCTGTTCGGCGAGCTCGACGGAAGGTTTATGGCTGGAGCTTTTCGAGACGGCGCCGGACCCACCTCAGAGTCCATGACATCGCCGCTCGACTGCCCTTCGAGAGCGAATGTTTTGATGGCGTGTACTCGCATCTGGCACTGCATTACTTCCACGACGACGTCACCCGGCAGATCTTCGGTGAGATAGCGCGTGTCCTCCGTCGGGGCGGAATTCTTGCCTTCAGCGTGAAGTCGACCGACGACCCTTATTACGGCGATGGCGAACAGTTGGGCGAGCACATCTTCAGCCGAAAGGGCCACGTCCGGCACTTCTTCGACGACGGCTACATCAAGGACCTCCTGGATGGCTGGGACCTTCTGTCGACGTCCCACCAACGTGGTCACTACGCGTGTACCGAGCCGAGCGCGTTCATCCGGGCGGTGGCTCGTAAGGCCTCATGACGGAACGACGATGACCGTAGCGAGGTGATTGTGCACGGGATCGACGGACGCACCATCGATGCGCTCGTGGCACAGAGCCTCGATCTTCTCAGACGCACCTACCGCTCGGGTGAGGGCGATGGTGGCGGCTGGTATCACCGGCTCGACGCCCCCACGCCCGGACCGTCGGCCACGGCCGCGGGGCTGAGCAGTTTCCTCATCCACGGACGGTCCTTCGAACACGAGCAGGAATGTCTGCGCTTCTTGCGGAGCCGCCAGGTGCAGTCTGAGGATCCTCTGCTCGACGGCGGCTGGGCGGTCAACACGAGCGCTGGACAACCGGTGACGGAGGCCACCGCCCTGGTGGCCCGTCTCCTCGCGTGTTGCGGAACTCTGCTCTCTGCTGCCGGGCCGGATGCCCGCCGGGCGATGACCTGGCTGACCAACAATCAGAACGACGACGGTGGCTGGGGTGCGTTCCGAGGTCAGGAGTCAAGAGTCTGGGTGACGGCTATGGCCGTCCGCGCCCTGAGCGAGTTGGATCAGCGAGCACCGGCCATCGCCGGCGGTGTCCGATGGCTGGTCGGTGCCCGCGATCCCTCCTCCCATGCGTGGGGAGAACGGCCGCGACACCCCG
Source organism: Paractinoplanes bogorensis (assembly GCF_018829635.1). Taxonomy (GTDB): domain Bacteria; phylum Actinomycetota; class Actinomycetes; order Mycobacteriales; family Micromonosporaceae; genus Actinoplanes; species Actinoplanes bogorensis. Next base: position 389,129 of record NZ_JAHKKG010000006.1, on the reverse strand, counting down.
CCACCGTGACACACACGTCATACGTGCTGGCGGCTTTGATCGACGCCGGTCCGGCGTCGGCCGATCGCGTCTCCTCAGACGTCATCACCGAGGGTTTCGTCTGGCTGACGAGTCATCTTGACCCGGCTCGAGTACATGACGACCACGCACGACTGGAGAGTTACAACGTGACCCGGGTCAGTGCGGGCGGGTCGGTCGTCATGTGGGAGAACACCATCTGGCACCACGGGTTGCCCTTCGCTCTGTCGGCGCTGGTCCGCCAACCCGGCACCGTGCGATTCGATCTCATCGCCGCCTCCGTGCATACGCTCGGCGAAAGTCAGTTGGAGGACGGACGTTGGCCAGGGGTGGACAGCTCGGCCACCTTCTCCGTATGGACCATTTGGCCCTTCCTTGAAGCGCTCGCCGATGTGAAGGCGCGGCTGCCGCTTCGCAGCGGACAGGTCCTGACGCCGTTGTCCCCGCAGGCTGCGGTGGTTCAGGGCGGCCGCGACCTGGAGATTGCGCCGCAGCGGCTGCTCAGCGTCGTCCGGTGGCGTGCCCGAAGAACATGGGCGACCCGGCATTGGGCAATGATGGCGATCGGATTGCTGCTCGCCTGCGGAACGGCCCTGGTGGCGACCGGGGTCTTCAAGGCTGAGGAAGTCGGATTCGGCCTGGTCGTGCCCATCATTCTGCTGGGCATCCAGGTGGCGGTCACGGGCCGGGAGTCAGTGAAGCAGTAGCCCGGCGACCGCCCGAATCGCTTCTTGGCGGCTGTTGACCAGAACGGTCGCGTGGTAGCGCAGCCAGGGGCGCTGCTCCAGCCCGGTGTCACCGACCCAGACAACCGAAGGTATACGCCAGAGGTGGGCGTAGGTCAGCTCGCAGGTGCAGCCGATGTAGTTGCGGTCCTTGATCGACATATCCATCAGGACTCCGTCGGATCGGCGCAGCAGCCCCAGGTCGGACTCCACCAGGCCCGCCGGGTCATCACTGGCCGGCTTCCCCTCGACCGCCTGCATCCACGTACTGACGGGATCGATCATTCGCATTCCGAACTCCCGAAGTTCGGACCCGATCATCTCCGCGCCGGCGATCAGGCCGGCTCGTTCCAGGCCGTCAACCGCACGGGCGAAGTAGACGAGGGGCGTCGCCATGCATGTACCTCGAATCTCTCCTCGGCCCGGGACGAACAGCTCCCAGGCGACCTCGGCGGCGTCACCTGAGACTGCCAGGAGTAAGCCTCGAGATCCCCTTTCGCGAGCTCGCCGACCGCCCAGGGCGCCGGCCCGCATCCTCCGGAAAGCTGGCCGGCGACACCAGGCGGACCCGGTCGCCCGCCAACGGCCACCAGCCATCGCAGCGCACCTGTGCCGGCCACTTCGCGATCAAATGACTCGTTAACCGGTTCGGTTGATGACGCCGGGCTCGCGAGGGCGCATCATGGTCCAGTTCCTGATCGAGAAAGTGTGAACGATGTTCCGAACTGTTGACGCCGAGGCCCCGTCCGTCGCGACTGCGAACGAGATCGCCGCCCTCCTGCGTGCCGAATACGTGGCCAGCGGAAACCGCGCGTACCTGCATGCCGCGACCATTGCCCTGAGCCGCTCCCCGCAGGCTCTCGTCATCGTGCCGGACACAGCGCCCGAACAGCTCTGACCCCCGGCTCCACGCCAGCCGTCCCGGGCAGCGGGGCGGCTCTTCGGCGTGCCCTTTTCCGCCCGCGGTTGCCCGTTCGCGCATTGACAACGATGTAAATCTCGATCGACCCTGAGGAATCCCCATCCCCCATCCCCAGGGACTCGTCATGAAGAACATCGTGAAACGCGGGGCGGCCATAGCTGCCGTTCTCGTGCTCGCCGGTGCGCTCACCGCCGCGCCCGCCGAGGCCGGGCCGACGTCACTGCGCGCGGCCGACCCGAGCGTGCTGCGGGTCGGCGGCACGTACATCTCGGTGCAGTCGACCGGCGCCGGCATCGCCGTCCGGCAGGCCTCGTCGCCCGACGGTCTGGCCGGCACGGCCCAGCGCCAGGTCTGGACCGACACCCGCAACCTGGGTGAGGTGTGGGCGCCCGAGATCACCACCGACGGCGGGCGCTACTGGATCTACTTCTCGGCCGGCCGCGGTTCCGCCCACCGCATGTACGCGATCAGCTCCGCCGCGCCCGACTCGGGATATACGGGTGAGACGCGGATGGCCCTGCCCGACGACAAGTGGGCCATCGACGGCGCCATGTTCGTCTTCAACGGTCAGCGCTGGTTCGTCTGGTCGGGCTGGGCCGGCGACACCAACGTCGAGCAGAACATCTACATCGCCCGGATGAGCAGCCCGACCACGACCACCGGCGGCCGGTACGTCATCTCGCAGCCGCGCGAGAGCTGGGAACGCGTCGTCGGCAACCCGTTCATCAACGAGGGCCCGGAGCCGATCCGCGACCCGAACGGGCAGCTGCACATCGTGTACTCGGCCAACGGCAGCTGGAGCGACCAGTACTGCCTGGCCGACCTGCGCCTGCGCGCCGGCGGCGATCCCACGTACGTGTGGGACTGGCACAAGAGCAACGGGTGCCTGTTCGGCTCGAACCGAGCGACCATGATGGCCGGCTGGGATCCCACGCTCTCCGCCAACGGGCCCGGCCACCACACGTTCGTGCTGCTCAACGGCGACATCGCGACGAGCCCGCCGGCCGGTCCGCGGTTCCCGATGATGTACCACGCGGTCGCCAAGGGCACGCCGTACTCGTGGGCGAACCGGCACTGGTACACCGGCACGTTCGTCTGGTGGGGCAACACCACCTACTCGCGGGCGAACGTGCCCGGCGCGAACACGAACACCGGGTTCAGTCTCAAGTTCTTCGAGTGAAAGGGCAGTGTTCGGCCGGCTCCATTGACAGTTGTTAACTTTCCGAAGAGATTCTGCACACTCCCCCAGAGCAGAATCGAGGAGCCGACTTGCGTAAGCGAACCGCATGGCTCAGCGCGGTGGCGGCCCTGGCCGTCGCCGCGCCCATCGCGGCGGTCACCTTCCCCGCCTCGGCGGCATCGCCCGCCATCCTCCCCGTCACCGTCACGAACAACACCGGACGCGGCGACGCGGTGCACCTCTATGTCATCGGCATCATGAACGGCCGCTGGGGCTCGGTGAACAGCGCCGGCGCGTTCAGCCCGTGGCCCGCGGGCGGCCTCCCGCCCGTTCCGGCGCCCGACGTGTCGATCCCCGGCCCGGGCAACGGCGGCAGCACGACGATCCGCATCCCCAAGGGACTGTCGGGCCGCGTCTACATGGCGATGCGCGACAAGATCAAGTTCTTCATCACGCCGGACGGCTTCGTCCAGCCCGCGCCCTGGGCGCCCGGTGACCCCAACTTCAACACCCTGTTCGACACCAGCGAGTTCACCTTCAACGACGCCGGCCTCTGGCTGAACAGCTCGCAGGTCGACTTCTTCGGCATCCCGCACGCGGTCACCGTGACCAACGGCGCCGGCCAGACGAAGCGTACGGGCGATGTCGTGAACGACGGCCGCAACAAGGTGATCAACGCGATCAAGGCCCAGCCCGGCTGGGAACGCTCGGTCATCACCCGCTCCGACGGCACGGTCCTGCGCGTGCTGGCGCCGGGCAAGGCCACCGACGCCGGACTGTTCTCGGCCAACTACCTGGACTCGTACATCAACTCGGCCTTCGCCTCCTACACCAGCCGCACGCTCACCGTGGTTCCGCGCTCGGCCGAGCCGAATCGGAAGTTCTTCGGCCGTACGGTCGGCAACACCATGCGCTTCACGGACAGTTCGGGGGCCGAGGTCGCGACGGTCGACAAGCCCACGACGTCGAACGTGTGGGGCTGTGACGGGGTGTTCAACGCGCCCAACGTCGCCCCGTTCATCCAGAGCGAGGTGCGGCGCACGATCTGCACCGCCCTCGTCCGGGGCACGCTCGGCACCTCGACGCAGGAGCCGGTGCTGGACGCTAACGCGTTCTACAAGAACAGCGCGGCCAACCACTACTCGCGGATCATCCACGCCAACATGGCCGACGGGAAGGCCTACGGTTTCGCGTACGACGACGTCGGCGGCTTCGAGTCGCTGGTCAACGACGGCGACCCGCAGCGGGCCAGCATCATCCTGAGCCCGTTCGGCGCGGGCGGCAACCCGCCCACCCAGCCGCCGGCGACCACTCCCCCGACGACGCGCCCGCCGACGACCGCCCCCACCACGCGGCCGCCGACGACGACCCAGCCGCCCGCCGGCACCACGTCGTGGGCGCCCAACACCCCGTACGCGGTGGGTCAGATCGTGACCTACAACGGCGTGCGCTACCAGTGCCGTCAGGCGCACACGTCGCTGACCGGGTGGGAGCCGCCGAACGTTCTGGCGCTCTGGCTCCCCATCTGACCGTTATCTGACGTATCGAAGGGCGGCGCCGCAGGTCGGCGCCGCCCTTCGGCGTCACACTTCCGTGTTTTCTGTGGATCTCCTTTGATCCGGAACGGCTCCCCCGTCCGTACCAGTGCACATCAGGAACGTGGGGGAACCACAGGACGAGGAGGTTGACGTGTCCGCCGTCGAGCGTGTGTCCCGCTGGCGTGGCCGGCTGGTCGGGGTGGCGGTGGCCGCCACCGCCCTGATCGTGATCCAGCCGCAGGCCGCCATGGCCGAGCCCGGGGTGCCGTTGCCCCCGAACCAACTGATCACCGACACCGGTAAGGGCAAGGTCGCCGAGGCCGACCGGGACTTCGCGGTGAAGGTGCGGCTGGCCGGTCTGTGGGAGATCCCGGCCGGCGAGATGGCGCAGGAACGGTCCGACGACCCGCGGATCAAGGCGATCGGCCGCAACATCGCCGACCAGCACATCGTGCTCGACAAGATGGTGCGCGAGGCCGCCACCAAGCTGAAGATCGAACTGCCGGACAAGCCCAACGAGGACCAGCAGGGCTGGCTGGCCGAGATGCGCGACGCCCAGGGCAAGGACTTCGACCAGATCTACATCGACCGGTTGCGCGCCGCCCACGGCAAGATCTTCCCGGCCATCGCGACGATCCGGACGAGCACCCGCAACGACACGATCCGCAAGCTGGCGCAGCGCGCCAACCAGTTCGTGATGACCCACCTGACGCTGCTCGAGAGCAGCAACCTGGTCGACTTCGCGGCGCTGCCCACCGCGCCCCCGCCGAACGCGGCGGCCCCGGCCGCCGGCGGCGGTAACGCGGCCCAGGCGTCGCTGGTCGCCGACGCCCAGAGCGAATCCGGATCGCCGATCAGCCTGCCGATCCTCGGCGTCATCGTGGTGGTGGTCGCCGGCATAGCCCTGTTCCTGAGCCGCAACCTGTGGAGCGACCCGCACCGCCGACGGCGGCGGCGCTACCGCTCCTACTACTGACAGCCGCAGCCGACAGGGTCGTTATCAGCTGCTGCGGGCCGGGGCCAGTCGCGTGGCGTCGGGCCAGGCCATGCGGTGTTTGCGCGGGGTGCCGTTGAGGTTGGCCGGGTCACCGCCGGGAGCCGAGGCCGTGGCCGTCTCGACCCGGACAGCCCCGAGCCGCACATAGAACTGCTGAGCGGCCGAGTTCTGCTCCAGCACCCATAGATAGATCCCGCCCGTGGTGAGCGCGGCCGCCCGTCCGAGCAGCCGGGTGCCCAGACCCGTGCGCTTCCGATCGCCGGCAACATGCAGGTTGTCGACAAGGCTGCCCCACGTCGGGTCATGGTCGAAGACGACGTGAACAAAGCCGACAAGGCGGTCACCCTGCTCGGCCAGGATGGTCGCGGACCCGGCGGGCCGCTCATCCGGCCGGGCCGGGGCGTCCGCGGGGCCTGACGACTCCGCGGCGAGCTGGGCCGGGACAGTTGCGGGGCCTGAGTCCGCGGCGAGCTGGGCCGGCACGGCCGGCGCCGCGCCGAGACAGGCGGACCAGTAGGCCAGCCGGTTGGCGCCGACATCAGCGTCAAGAAACGCGTCGGCGTAGGCACCCCGATAGTGGCGACGCCAACTGTCGGCATGCAGGCGCGCCACCCGTTCCACATCGGCCGCCGCAGCCGGCCGAAACGTCGTCAGTTCATGATCAGCGCTCATCATCGGAGCCCACCCTCCCAAGGGGGCGTCCCCCGACGACATTTTACGAGAATTGGCGACCACGGGTGGGGTGCCCTGTGGACAGCCCGGGAATGTGGACAGCGACGCTTCTTGCACAGCGCGGTGTCACCCGACAGTTCGCAGGTGGGCGCTGGTGCGCTTGAGGCAGCGTCGAATGTCCCGGGTTGCTGAGGACTCGGCTGGATTTGCAGTCGAGCTGGGCGCGGGTTGGTGAGTCGTGCTGGGCGATGGCTTGCAGGGCTTGTCGGCCTGGTCGACGCGGTGACAGTCGGCGCGTCCGCCGGCGGCGGGTAAGTGGTGTGGCGCCGCAAAGAACGGCGAAGGCGGCTTCGGATGTCGTCGTTGGGCGTTGGGCCGCGGTGGCGAGCTGTTCGAGCAAGGTCGGGTTGTCTTCTTGCCGGATCAGTCGCAGCTCGGGGCCGGCTTCGCGAATCTCGGTGGCCAGGCGCGGGCAGCGGGGGGCGCGTGGCCGGTTCTGCAGGCCGGTTCGGTCATGTCGGAGCCGGTTTCCACGCGGCCGCGCGGTGATCAGCAGGCCGGCCAGGTGGGTGCGTAACGGTTGTGAGGCGGTACAGGCCATCGCGTGGCTTGCTGATCCCGACCTGATACTTAACCGGCTACGTAGACCCAGGCGGCGCCGCCTGAGGCCAGGGGGACCTCGACCCGCCGGTAGTCGTCCACCTCGTACTCGTCGGCCCTGAGCAACTCGTCGTCGGTCAGGTCGAAGACTGAGCCCTCGACCGTGTCGGCGGGTGTGCCGGGCACCAGGACGGGGTGGTGGCTCTGGCCGCTCAACGCTACGACCTCGGCGTCGGTGATCTCGAGCATGTCGATGCGGTAGCCGACGATGCGGTCGTCGCGGGCGGGGAGCGTACGGCCGAAAGTGGCTCTTTGGACGGCCGGGTCGCGCAAGGTTCCGTACGAGAAAAGCAGTGGCATCAGAAACGCACGTCCTCGGGATCGCTGGTCGTCGGGAGTCCGGCCGCGAGCCACGCCTCGACTCCCCCGGCCAGGTCGGTGGCGTTGGTCAGGCCGACGGCGCGCAGACTCGCGGCGGCCAGGCTGGAGCTGTAACCCTGCCGGCAGGCCACCACGATCGTGCGGTCGTAGGCAGTGGCCTCGGGAATGCGGTGCGGGTACGCCGGGTCGAGGCGCCATTCCAGCACCGTACGGTCGATCACGATCGCGCCCGGCAACGAGCCCTGCTGCCGCCGCTGAATGTCGGTGCGGGTGTCGATCAGCAGGGCCCCGGCCGCGACGGCCGCCCGCGTCTCGTGCGGGTCGAGCCGTCGCACACCGTCGCGGGCCTGGGCCAGCAGAGCGTCGATACCCCTCACGAAATCTCGTAGGCCAGGTTGGGGCGCAGCCAGCGCTGCACCTCGTCGAGCGGCATGCCCCGGCGGCGGGCGTAGTCGGTGACCTGGTCTTTTCCGAGGCGGCCGACGGTGAAGTAGCGCGAGTCGGGGTGCGCGAAGATCAGGCCGCTGACGGCGGCGGCGGGGGTCATCGCGAACGACTCGGTCAGCCCGATGCCGATCTCGGCCGAGCCGAGCAACTCGAAGAGTTCCTTCTTCTCGCTGTGGTCGGGGCTGGCCGGGTAGCCGAGGGCGGGCCGGATGCCGCGGAACCGCTCGGCGTGCAGGTCGGCCAGCACCGGCTCCGAGCCGGGTTCGAACCACTCGCGCCGGGCCTGCAGGTGCAGGAACTCGGCGAACGCCTCGGCCAGACGGTCGGCCAGGGCCTTGACCATGATGGCGCGGTAGTCGTCGTTCTCGGCCTCGTACTTGGCCGCCAGTTCCTCGGCGCCGTGGATCGCCACCGCGAAGCCGCCGAGGTGGTCGCCCGAGCCGGCCGGGCCGATGTAGTCGGCCAGCGAGCGGTTGGCCCGGCCGGCCGGCTTCTCGGTCTGCTGGCGCAGCATCGGGAACGACACGCCGTTGTCGAGCAGGATGTCGTCGCCGTCGCTGTGCGCGGGCCAGAACGCGTACCGGCCGCGGGCCTCGAACGAGCCGTCGGCGATGATCTTGTCGAGCAGGACGGTGGCGTCGTCGAAGAGTTCGCGCGCGACCGGCTGATCGAGGATCGCCGGGTACTTGCCCTTGAGCTCCCAGGCCAGGAACAGGAACTGCCAGTCGATCATCTCGCGGAGCTCGGCGATCGTCGGCCGGACCTCCCGGACGCCGGTGAAGACCGGGGTGGGCAGGTCGGTGAAGTCGACCTGCTCGCGGTTGGCCCGGGCCTGGTCGAAGGTGAGCATCGGCTGGGCGTGCCGGTTGGCGTGCTGCTCCCGCAGGCGTTCCTGGTCGGCCCGGTTGGTGGTGTCGAGCCGCTCAGCCCGGTCCGGGTCGAGCAGATCGCTGACCACGCCGACCACCCGGGAGGCATCCAGAACATGCACAGTCGTTCCCTCGTACGCGGGAGCGATGCGCACCGCCGTGTGCTGCCGCGACGTGGTGGCCCCGCCGATCAGCAGGGGCAGCTTGAGCCCGCGGCGTTCCATCTCGGCGCCGACCGCGACCATCTCGTCGAGCGACGGGGTGATCAGCCCGGAGAGCCCGACGACGTCGGCGCCCTCGCTGATCGCGGTGTCCAGGATCTTGCCCGCCGGCACCATCACGCCGAGGTCGATCACCTCGTAGTTGTTGCAGCCGAGCACCACGCCGACGATGTTCTTGCCGATGTCGTGGACGTCGCCCTTGACCGTGGCCAGCACGACCTTGCCCTGGCCGCGGCTCGACTCGACGCGGCCCTCGAGGCGGGCCTGCTCCTTCTCGGCCTCCATGAACGGCTCGAGGTAGGCCACCGAGCGCTTCATGACGCGGGCGCTCTTCACCACCTGGGGCAGGAACATCTTGCCCGAGCCGAAGAGGTCGCCGACCACCTTCATGCCGTCCATGAGCGGGCCCTCGATCACTTCGAGCGGCCTTGTCTTCTCGAGACGAGCCTCCTCGGTGTCGGCCTCGATGTAGTCGACGATGCCGTGGATCAGCGCGTACGAGAGACGCTCGCCGACCGGGGTCTCGCGCCACGACAGGTCGACCTCGCGCTGTTTGCCCTTGCCGGTGACCGTCGACGCGAACGTCACGAGCCGGTCGGTCGCGTCCTCCCGGCGGTCGAACAGCACGTCCTCGACCAGTTCCAGCAGGTCGGCCGGGATGTCCTGGTAGACCGCGAGCTGGCCGGCGTTGACGATGCCCATGTCGAGGCCGGCCTGCACGGCGTAGAACAGGAAGGCCGAGTGCATCGCCTCGCGGACCACGTCGTTGCCGCGGAACGAGAACGACAGGTTGGAGATGCCGCCGCTCGTCCGGGCGCCGGGGCACCGCTCCTTGATCAGTGGCAGCGCCTCGAGGAACGCCTTGGCGTAGCCGTTGTGCTCGCTGATGCCGGTCGCCACGGCCAGCACGTTGGGGTCGAAGATGATGTCGTCGGGAGCGAACCCGGCCTCGTTGACCAGCAGGTCGTAGGCGCGTCCGCAGATCTCGACCTTGCGGTCGCGGGTGTCGGCCTGGCCCTGCTCGTCGAAGGCCATGACGACGACGCCGGCGCCGAAGTCGCGGATGCGGCGGGCGTGCTCGAGGAACGGCTCCTCGCCCTCCTTGAGGCTGATCGAGTTGACCACGCCTTTGCCCTGCACGCATTTGAGGCCGGCCTCGAGCACGCTCCACCTCGAGCTGTCGATCATGACCGGGATGCGGGCGACCTCGGGCTCGGTGGCGATCAGGTTGAGGAACGTGGTCATCGCCTGCTCGCTGTCGAGCAGGTCGGCGTCCATGTTCACGTCGAGCAGGTTGGCGCCGCCGCGCACCTGGTCGAGGGCGACGTCGACCGCACCCTGGAAGTCGCCGGCCTCGATGAGGCGGCGGAACTTGGCCGAGCCGGTGACGTTGGTCCGCTCGCCGATCATGACGAAGCCGGTGTCCGGGCCGATCTCGAACGGCTCGAGGCCGCTGAACCGGGTCGTCTCCTTCGGCGCGTTGATGGTGCGCGGTGTCTTACCCGCGGCACGCTGGGCGATTTGTCCGATGTGTGCGGGAGTGGTGCCACAGCAGCCGCCGACGATGTTGACCAGTCCAGCCTCGGCGAACTCCTCGAGCAGCGCCCCCGTCTGCTCCGGGGTCTCGTCGTAGCCGCCGAACGCGTTGGGCAGCCCGGCGTTGGGGTGCGCGGCCACATAGACATTGCTGAGGCGGGCCAGCTCGGCCACGTGCGGTCGGGCCTCGGTCGCGCCCAGCGCACAGTTGACGCCGACGATCATCGGCTCGGCCCGCTCGATGGACCGCCAGAAAGCCTCGACCGTCTGGCCGCTGAGCGTCCGGCCGGACAGGTCGACGATCGTCACCGAGATCCACAGCGGCAGCTCGGGCGCCACCTCGCGGGCGGCGGCGATGGCGGCCTTCGCGTTCAGCGTGTCGAAGATCGTCTCGACCAGCAGCAGGTCGACGCCACCTTCGACCAGGGCCGCGATCTGCTCGGCGTACGCGGCCTTGACCTGGTCGAACGTCACCGCACGATAGGCCGGGTCGTCGACCTTGGGCGACAGCGACAGCGTCACGTTGAGCGGCCCGATCGAGCCGGCCACGAACTTGCCGCCCGCCTCGTCGGCCGCCTGGCGAGCCAACTGGGCACCGCGGACATTCATTTCCCGTACGAGCGACTCGAGCCCGTAGTCGGCCTGCGCGATGCTCGTCGCGGTGAACGTGTTGGTCGTCGTGATGTCGGCGCCGGCCGCCAGATACTGCCGGTGGACGTCCAGGATCACGTCGGGCCGGGTGAGGATCAGCAGGTCGGGGTCGCCCGTCACGTCCTGCGGGTGGTCGGGGCCGATCAGGTCGCCGCGATAGTCCGCGGGGGTGAGCTTCGCACCCTGCAGCATCGTGCCCCACGCGCCGTCGAGCACCAGGACACGTTCGCTCAGCTGCTTCTTGAGCTCAGCGATCCGACTCGCGTTTCTTCCCACACCGACCACCTCCGGTACAACGGAGGCGCCCTTGGTCGGTTTCCCCGAGCGAGCGTGGCGGGCATCACCCCGTCGCAGCGCCTCTCGCTTCGGACCCATAAAGGTACCCGATCCTCATTTCGCTTCCCCGTACGCGCCAACTGCTGAGACGTCGAGCGGAAAGCGCACGGTCGTCTCGCCGAACAGCAGCCGCCCGGCCTGGGCCGCGCTCGCGTGCACGGCCGCGACGACCTGCTCGGCCTGCTCGACCGGGCAGTGGACGACGACCTCGTCATGGACGAAAAGGACCATTTCGGCCGGGCTGCCCTCGAGCGCCGTCCGCAGGGTGGCCAGCAGCACCAGGGCCCACTCGGCGGCGGTGGCCTGCACCACGAAGTTGCGGGTGAACCGGCCGCGTGCCCGGTTGGAGGCCCCGCCCAGCTCGGCGACCTCTTCCGGCGGGTCGAGCCCGGCCTCGCGCAGCGACGCCGCGGACGGCGGACAGGTGCGGCCCAGCCACGAACGCACCAGCCCGCCCGACTCACCGACGCGGGCCGCGTGCTCGACGAACTCGAACGCGACCGGGTAGCTCTTCCGCAGCACGGCCAGGGCCGGGATGGCGGCGCCGCCGGTCTGCCCGTACATCGCCCCGAGCAGCGCCAGCTTGGCCTTGGCCCGATCACCGTCGAACGAGTCGGCGGCGAGCGCGGCATAGAGGTCACCGGCGGCGGCCGCGGCGGCCAGGCGCTCGTCGCCCGAGACCGCGGCCAGCACCCGGGGCTCGAGCTGACCGGCGTCGGCGACCACGAACGTCCAGCCCGGGTCGGCCACCACGGCCCGGCGCACCGCCTTGGGCACCTGCAGCGCGCCACCGCCCCGGGTGGCCCAGCGGCCGCTGACGACACCGCCCGGCACGTATTCGGGCCGGAACCGCCCGTCGCTGACCCAGGCCTCGCACCACGACCAGCCGTGGGCCGTCCAGATGCGGTAGAGCTCCTTGTACTCGAGCAGCGGTCTGACGGCCGGATGGTCGACCTTTTTCAGCACCCAGGCCCGCGTGTTGGGTACGTCGACACCGGACCGGGCGAACGCACGAACCACCTCGGCCGGCGAGTCCGGGTGCAGCCCCCAGGTGCCGAAGGCCGCGTTGATCTCGGCCGACAACTCGGCCAGACGCCGCGGCGGCCCGACCGGCTGCGGCGGCCCGAGCAGCTCGCGCAGCAACTGATCGTGCAGGTCGGCCCGCCACGGCAGACCGGTGTGGCCCATCTCGGCCCCGACCAGAGCACCGGCCGACTCGGCGGCCACCAGCATCCGGAAGCGCCCCGGAAACTCCGTCTTACCGATCCGGACGAGCTGATCGGCATAGACCTCGCGAACGGCCTCGAGCGCGTCGAACCCACCGGCCGGCGGGCCGGAAAGAGTGTCGAAGAGTGAGCCCTGGGCATGCCCCGGCGGCTCGGCCGGCCGCGGCGGCGGATCAGCCGGGACGGGCAGGCCGTGCAGCCGGGCGCGCGCGGCGGGCAGTGCCCGGGGCGCACCCCAGCGCCCGTCATGCCCCAGCAGCAACGCCTCGGTCAGCTCGAGATCGTGGCAGCGGGCCACCCGCACCCCGGCCCGCAACAGCCCCGGATAGATCTCGGCGGTCGACGCCCACACCCAACGCGGACCGCCGGCGGCTTCTCGGTCAGTGATCGCTCGCGCCAGGTCGGCAACGTGCTGAACCGGCCCGGCGACCGTGCCGTCGGCGCGCAGCTCTTGCAGACGGCCCCCTCGACCGTCCGCGTCAACCGCCACCGCTGTCAGCACCCCCTCATTGTGGTCGTGGGGTACGACATTCCGGCTTCAAGATCCACGGAGCAGCCGCCGCCTCCCCCGCCCACCCAGGGACGCGGCTGAGAGTAGGCCGAACAGGCCATGCACGGCGCCACGTTGTCCACAGGCTGGTTCGAGCCACCGTCCGTCGTCCACAGGCTGGTTCGAGCCACCGTCCGTCGTCCACAGGGCGAAGGGTCCATGCGGCGGTCGCGGGGCCGGCATGCCGAAGAGTCGTGGCAGCGGCCCGGCCGCCGGGGAAGGATGGGGCGCATGACACTTACCGTGGGCGTTCTCGGGACCGGCATCATGGGCGCGGCTATGGCGCGCAACCTGCTCAAGGCGGGCCACACCGTGCGCGTCTGGAACCGCAGCCAGGACAAAGCCGCCCCGCTCGCCGCCGACGGGGCCGAAGTGGCTGCCACCCCGGCTGACGCGGTCAAGGACGCCGACGTGGTGCTGACCATGCTGTACGACGGCGGGGCCGTGCGGGAAGTGATGGCATCAGCAGCCGGGGCCGTGCCGAACGGCGCCATCTGGGTGCAGTCGACCACCGTGAGCCTGGAGGACGTCGACCGGCTCGCTGAGCAGGCCGAAGAGCGCGGCCTGGTGTTCTTCGACGCGCCCGTGCTCGGGACCCGGCAGCCGGCCGAGGCGGGGCAGCTCACCGTGCTCGCGGCCGGGCCCGCGGACAGCCGCGAGGCGGTCACGCCCGTGTTCGAGGCGGTCGGCGCCCGGACCGTCTGGCTCGACCAGCCGGGTGAGGCGACCCGGCTCAAGCTGGTCGCCAACAGCTGGGTGCTGGCGCTGACCCACGCCGGCGCCGAGACCCTGTCGCTGGCCGAGGCGCTCGGCGTCGACCCGGACAAGTTTCTGCAGCTCATCGAGGGCGGCCCGCTCGACAACGGCTATCTGCGGACCAAGCTCGGCCTGACCCGGGGCGACAAGCTGTCGCCGGCCAGCTTCGCCGTGAACACCGCCGAGAAGGACGCGCGCCTGATCGCCGAGGCCGGCCGGTCGCACGGCGTGCGGCTCGACCTGGTCGAGGCCGGTGCCGAGCGGTTCCGGCGGGCCACCGAGCAGGGCCACGGCGACAAGGACATGGCCGCGACGTACTACGCGAGCTTCGACAAGTAGACGAACCCTAACCATGCTGCGCCGCGAGCGGCCGTAGTCCATCAGCGTCCAGCACATACGCGGCGGCGACGGTGGGCTCGGCCGCCAGCGCGACGACGCTCGCGCCGAAGGCGTCCGGAGTCGGCGCGGACAGCCGGCTCCGGAACTCGTCGGACGTCGAGCCGGAGCTGACGGCGTACGCGGAAATCGCGGTCTCGCCGATCGAGGTGCCGGGCGTGATGCCGGGCAGAATCGTGGTCGTCGTGATCCCGGACGTAGCCGCATAGCCGGTGATCAGCCGGACGGTCGCCTTCGCCCCCGCGTAACCGCCGCTCAGCGGGGATCCGCGCAGCTCGGCCCCACTGCCGACGGCGATGATCCGGGACCCGGGAGCCAGCGGTGCCCGCAATGCCGCGCGCAGCCAGGTGAAGGCGATCCGCACGTCGGCGTTCCAGTTGACCGAGAACGACTCCCACGTCTGCTCGGTCAGCGGCCGCATCTCCGGCACCGCACCGGCCGCGATCACCAGCACGTCGGGCCGATGCGTGGCCAGCACCTTCTCGGCAAATGTCTCATCAGTGGCGTCGCCCCGCTCGTCCCCCGACTCCCGGGCCACGACGGTCACCCTCAGGCCGGCGTCCCGGCCGGCCCGGGCGATCCCCGCGCCGAGTCCCCGGCTGCCGCCGACCACGGTCATTGCTCTCATCGGTGCCTCCTCGGTTTACCCAGGGAGATCCGGCCCGCCGTCCCGGCTCACCGGCTGGGCGAAAAGTGGGAACAGTTCGGGTTGCAGGAAGATGTGGATCCGCCGGACCCGGCCGCCCACGACGTCGAGGACCTGCAGCGCGTGCGCCTCGGAGCCGAGATACATCGCGTACGTCGGTTGCCCGTTCGCCGGCGGCGTCACCTCGGTCACCACGAACCGGCCCGGTTCCACCAGCACGTGCGTACGGAGGAAGCCGACGACCCGGTCACGACCGGCGAACCAGGTGGCGTGCGGCGGCATCTCGAGCGTGACGTCCTCGCGCAGCACGTCGGTCAGCGCGGCGACGTCGGCCCGCTCGAACGCCTCGACATAGCGACGCAGACGTTCGCGTACGGCCGGGCTGCCGGGTTCGCTCAGCTCGTCCGGGTCGGGTGCGGCGCGGGCCAGCCGCGCCCGGGCCCGCAGCAGCGCGCCGTTGACCGCCACCGTGGTGGTGCCGAGCGCGGTGGCCACCTCGTGGGCGGGCAGGTCGGCGACGTCGCGCAGGAGCAGCACGGCCCGCTGCCGGGCGGGCAGGTGCTGCAGCGCGGCCACGAACGCCAGTCGCACCTGCTGGCGGCTCGCCGCCTCGTCGGCCGGGTCGACGGGCCACGGGCCGACCCAGCGAACCTCCGGCGCCGCGGGCCGCGCCCGGAGGTGCCAGTCCGGTTCGGGGCCGCTCAGGCCGGCCGGGAGCGACCGCCTCTCCCGCTGACGCAGGCAGACGTTGGTGGCTATCTGGTGCAGCCACGTCCGTACGGTGGAACGCCCCTCGAACCGCTCGTACCCCCGCCAGGCGCGCAGATACGTCTCCTGGGCCGCGTCCTCGGCGTCGGCCGCCGACCCCAGCATCCGGTAGCAGTGGGCCACGATCTCGCGGCGCAGCGGCCCGGTCGCCGCCGCGAACTCCACCGCCGGTTCGGTCACAATCTCCACACCCTGACAGATCCGCACACGGCGCGGATATCACCGGGTAGCATTGCCGCGCTTTCGATCGACAGCGGTGGGGACGAGGCGCTATGCGGTGGTTCCGACGTGGCGGCGGCGATGAGCCGGCCGACCCGGGGCAGGTTCGGGCGCTCGTCGACGATGTGCGGGGCCGTTACGGTGGGCACCTGCCCCAGCCGTTCCGCGAGCAGTCGAACGCGTGTTTCGCCCAGCTGCGGGCCGCGCCGGACGGGCTCGCGGCGGCGATCGCGATCGTGGGTGAGTTCGCCGACGACGCCTGTGCCGACGTCTACGCCCAGGCCGCCCAGCTGGGCCGGGCCGCCGACCGCCGCAACTACCGGCCGCTGTGGCGGGACGCGAGCCGGGAGCTGCGCTGGAACCTGTTCCAGCTGCCCCGCCGCCTGCACCCGTATATCCAGGTCAGTGCGGCCGTCGCCCTGATCGGCGCCGAGGCCAAGCGGGTCGTGCGTGAGACCGCCACCCGTCCGTTGCTGGCCCAGCTGTTCGAGATCCTCGACCTCACGGTGGTGGGCTGGGAGTTCGCCCGGGTGCGCCCCGACACCGACACCGCCGAGCTGGCCGTCCGCCTGATCGGGGCCGCACGCGACCTGCGCGCCGCGATGAGCGACGAGCCACCCCTTCCCGATCCCGTACGCGAACTGATGCGCACCAACCGCACCATCGAGATCTACGACCCGCAGGGCCCGCACGTCGTCGCCGGTCTCAACCCCGGTCAACAGATGCGCGAGGCCCTGCTGGCCTAGCCGCCGTCAGGAGTCGCTGCTGGAACGGGCCCAGAGGTTGATGCCGGACTCGGTGGCGTGCTTGTCGATCTCGGCCAGCTCGTCCGGCGTGAAACTGAGGTTGCCGAGCGCGGCCACGTTGTTCTCCAGCTGCTTGACGCTGCTGGCGCCGAGCACGACCGAGGTCATCCGCGGGTCGCGCAGGGCCCAGGCGATCGCCATCTGGGCCAGCGACTGGCCGCGGCGGCCGGCCAGGTCGTTCAGCGCCCGGATCTTGCCAAGGTTCTCGTCGGTCAGCCAGTCCGGGGTGAGCGACTTGTCCTCGGTCGCGCGGGAACCCTCGGGCACGCCGTTGAGGTAGCGGTCGGTGAGCATGCCCTGGGCCAGCGGCGAGAACGCGATGCACCCGGCGCCGACCCGGTCGAGCTCGTCGAGCAGGCCGCCCTCGATCCAGCGGTTCAGCATCGAGTAGGACGGCTGGCTGATCAGCAGCGGCGTGCCGAGATCGCGCAGGATGGCCGCGGCCTCGGCCGTCTTCTCCGGCGAGTACGACGAGATGCCCACGTAGAGGGCCTTGCCGGCGCGGACGGCGGCGTCGAGCGCGCCCATCGTCTCCTCGAGCGGCGTCTCCGGGTCGAAACGGTGCGAGTAGAAGACGTCGACGTAGTCGAGGCCCATCCGCTTCAGCGACTGGTCGAGCGACGCGGTCAGGTATTTCCGCGAGCCCCATTCGCCGTACGGGCCGGGCCACATGTCATAGCCGGCCTTGGTCGAGATGACCAGTTCGTCCCGGTAGGGCGCGAAGTCCTGGGCCAGCAGCTTGCCGAAGTTGAGCTCGGCCGAACCGAACGGCGGGCCGTAGTTGTTGGCCAGGTCGAAGTGCGTGATCCCGAGGTCGAAGGCGCGGCGCAGGATGGCCCGCTGGGTCTCCAGGGGCCGGTCGTCGCCGAAGTTGTGCCAGAGCCCGAGGGACACGACGGGCAGCTTGAGGCCCGAGCGACCGGTGCGGCGATATTCCATGGATGCGTAGCGGTCCGCCGCGGCGGCGTAGGTAGAAGACACGCCTACAGCCTCGTACGGGTTCGTTGCAGTGTCCAACAGACGTGGATCACTCGGGTCGGCAATGCGCTGATCGGTCAGCCGAGTCCGGCAGTTCAGCCGACATTCTCCGGGTAGCCACACCAATACGCTGCGCAGCGGGGGTCTTGGTGCTACCCGGAGGCGGCTCATGGCGGAGCGCTACATCGACGCGGCACGCAGCAACGCGGACGGCTCACTGGAGGCGACGTTCTTTCTGGCCGATCACTACGTGGTCTACGACTACGCGCACCACCGGGTCAACGACGGCGTGCACGCGGTCGCCGGCCTCGGCTTCGGGCGGCCGTTCTCGCCGGTCGGGCCCGGTCCGGGGCTGGACGCCGCGCTCAAGGGCCGCGGCCACCACAGCCGCAAGGGCTACCAGTTCCGCGGGGCGCGCTACGCCCGCGTCGACCTGACCACCGGCCTCGGCGACGCCGGCCTGGGCGAGCTGTCGGCGTGGTCGCTGCCCGGCGTGAACGGCCAGGGCGTGGACGCGGCGTTCAACGGCCGGGCCACCCGGGACGGCAAGGCCTACTTCTTCCGGGGCGACCAGTACGCCCGCTACGACTGGGCCGAGGAGAAACCGGACGGCGACTATCCTCGGCCGATCGCCGGCATCCCGGGCATGGCGGAGCCGTTCGACGCCGGGGTGGATGCGGCTGTCGACGGCGAGGGGGCGTACGGGGAAACGGGCTTTCTCTTCAAAGGCGGCGATTATCTGCGCGTCGCGTGGGATCGGCCGCGGGTCGACGGGCCCGCGCGGCGCATCCAGGACGACTGGCCCGGACTGGTCGAACTGCTGCTGGCGGGGCGGGCCAAGGCGCAGGCCCTGGTGTGGATCTCGGACGCGATGCGGCACCTGGCCGTGCCGTTCGACCCGCTGTTCGCGACCGCGCTGGCCACCCATTTCCACGTGGCCCCGACGGCCGGCGCGCACGAGAAGGCGACCGCGATCGACCTGGTGCAGCGGCAGTTCGGCCGGATCCGGACGGCGCTGAGCGAGAGCTCGATCCGGTTCCGGTTCCGCACCGGCGACGAGTCGATGCGGCTCGACCACTGCCCCGAGGTGCCGTTCGCCTATTTCTGGGACACCAAGCTCAACTTCACGCCGCGCTTCCCCGGTCTCGAGGCTCCGGAACGGGCGGCGGCGCTGCTGCGCGAGACCGTACGCGCGGTGGATCCGTCGGCCGCCATCGTCTCGGCGCACGTTCCCGACCTCTACGTCAGCGATCCCGAGGCCGACCGCCTGGGCCTTCCGAAGGTCCGCGACGATCCACGGTGGACTCTGCGCTACGACCAGCTCTCGACGTCGGCGGCACTGCACAACCCTTCCGCGTACGCTGCCTTCGCGCGCCACCTTTCACTCGGAAAGGAGAGCCGGCTGTCATGACGGTTCGCTGGGGGATCCTGTCCACGGCCGGGATCGGGCGGGTCGTCGCCGCCGCGAATCCCGGGTTGTTCACCGCGATCGCCGGTCGCGACGCCGCTCGGGCCGCGGCGTGGGCCGCCGAGCTGGGGGTGCCGCGCAGCTTCGGCAGCTACGACGAGCTGCTGGCCGACGACGAGGTGGACGCGGTCTACATTCCGCTGCCGGTGGCGATGCACACCGAGTGGACGATCCGGGCGTTGCGGGCGGGCAAGCACGTGCTGTGCGAGAAGCCGTTCGCGATGACCGCCGCCGACGCCGCCGCGTGTTTCGACGCCGCCGAGGCCGCCGGCAAGCTGTGCATCGAGGGTCTGATGTGGCGGCACCACCCGCACACGGCGCTGGCCCGGCGGCTGGTGGCGGAGGGCGTGATCGGGCGGCTGGCGTTGATCCGGACGGCGCTCACCGTGGATGTGCCGCCGGGCGACATACGGCGTACGGGAAAACTGGGTGGTGGGGCCCTGCTCGATCTCGGCTGCTACTGCGTGAGCGCGATCCGGCTGTTCGGCGGCGAGCCGGTGAGCTTCTCGGCGGCCCGGGTGATCGACACCGCGCCCGGGGCCGACGGCGGTGACCTGCGGATGGCCGCGACGATGGTGCTGCCGGACGATGTGCTGGCGCAGTTCGACGTGGCGCTCGATTTCCCGCGGCGCGACGAGCTCGAACTGATCGGTACCGGCGGCCGGATCACGATTCCCGATCCGTGGATCTGCTCGGAGGACTACCTCGAGGTCAACGGCGAAAGGCTTCCGGTTTCCCGTACGGATCCTTATCGGCTCGAGTTCGAGAACGCCTCGCGGTCCATCTCGGAGGGTGTCGCGCCTTCCATCGGGAGGGAGGACGCGGTCGCGCAGGCGGGCGTGTTGGAGGCTCTGCGGGCTTCTTGATTTCCACCCGTGGTCTGACGCGTTGTTCCCGGCGGCCCGGCACACTGGCCGGGTGAGATTTCGGGGGCGGTGGTTTCTCGTCGGTGTCGTCGTTCTGCTGGCGGCGGCGGTCGGCGGGGTGGCGTTCGCCTATCCGTCGGCGGCGGCGACCGCGTGTCCCGGCTGCTACGGACTGACCCGGGTGAGTGACGGCGTCTACAGCGAGCGCGGGCTGACCGATGCCCAGACGCGGCAGCTGCTTGACCTGGCGTCCGACGCGCGGCGGCGGGTCGAGGCGTTCTACGGCGGCCGCGAGTCCGATCCGCGGATCGTCGCGTGTTTCACCGAAGCCTGCTACGACCGCATCGGCGGCGGCGGAGAGAAGGGCATCGCCGTGCTCAACCGGGCCGTCATGCTGTCGCCGCGCGGGCTCGACGCCGTGATCGCGTCGCACGAGATGGCGCACGTCGAACTGCACCGGCGGCTCGACGGCGAGGTGCCGCAGTGGTTCGACGAGGGGCTGGCCGTCGTGGTCTCGGGCGACCCGCGCTATCTGGGTGCGCACTGCGCCACGCCGTACGAGGGCCCGCTGCCCGAGACGCTGCCGGCCTGGCTCGACGCGGCGGGCTCCGACGCGCAGGTCTACTCGCGGGCGGCGTGCCGGGTGCAGCGCTGGCTCGACGCCGGCGGCGGGCGCGACGCGGTGCTGAAGCTGATCGATCGGCTCAACGGCGGGGAGGCGTTCCCGGCGTTACCGTGAGGCATGACGACGCCCCCGTTCCGGGCCGACCACGTCGGCAGCCTGCTCCGGCCCGCCTCCCTGCTCGCGATGCGGGAACGCCGGGCCACCGGCGAGATCGACGCCGTCGAACTGCACGCCGCCGAAGACGCGGCCATCCGCGATGTCGTGCGCATGCAGCGTGACGCCGGGCTGCGGTCGGCCACCGACGGCGAGTTCCGCCGCACGTCCTGGCACATGGACTTCATCTACCGCCTGGGCGGCGTGCACCCGACCGACGAGAAGATCCAGGTGCACTTCCGCAACGCCGACGGCGAGATCGACTTCGAGTCGGCCGCGCTCGCCATCGACGCGCCGATCCGGCTGAACGAGACGATCTTCGGAGACGACTTCGCGTTCCTGAGCTCCGTCGTGGACCCGTCGGTGACGCCCAAGCTGACGATCCCGTCGCCGAGCATGGTCCACTACCGTGGCGGGCGGGCGGCCATCGATCCGGCTGTGTATTCGGACGAGGACACGTTCTGGGCCGACCTGAGTGCCGCGTACGCGGTGGAGATCGCGCGGCTCGGCGAACTGGGCTGCCGCTACCTGCAGCTCGACGACACCAGCCTGGCCTACCTGAACGACCCGGCCCAGCGCCGCCTGCTGACCGACCGCGGCGACGACGCCGAGCACCAGCATCTGCGCTACATCCGCCAGATCAACGCGGCGATCGCCGACCGGCCGTCCACGATGGCCGTGACGACCCACATGTGCCGGGGCAACTTCCGCTCCTCGTGGACGGCCGAGGGCGGCTACGACTTCGTGGCCGAGGCATTGTTCAGCGAACTGGCCGTCGACGGCTTCTTCCTGGAGTACGACGACGACCGTTCCGGCACGTTCGCGCCGCTGCGCTTCGTGCCGCCGGGCAAGATGGTCGTGCTGGGCCTGGTCACCACCAAGCGGGGCGCCCTGGAATCCAAGGACACCCTGAAGCGCCGCATCGACGAGGCGGCCCGGTACGTGCCGTTGGAACAGCTCTGCCTGTCCCCGCAGTGCGGCTTCTCCTCCACCGTCGAGGGCAACGTCCTGACCTACGACGAGCAGGTGGCCAAGCTGTCCCTGATCGTCGAGACGGCCGCCGAGGTGTGGGGCTAGAACAGCGTGCGGTCCCGCTCGGCGGGGCGGTCACGGATCTCGTACTCACCCGGGCCGACCGGGACCGAGCTCTGCCGCACCCGGTCTTCCCAGCCGAGGGGCCACCGCGTGCCGTCCGACCAGCGGATCCCCGTCAGCACCACGTCCTCGAGGTCGAGTGATTCGATGTCGGCGCCGCGGAAGTCGTCGATCTGCCGGCGCAGCCGCTGGACGTCGTCGGGCCGGGCATCCGCCAACTCGCCGATCGCCGGGACGCCGAGGATCCCGGCCACCTGGCGGGCGGCCTCGTGAGCCCGGTCGAGATATTCGTTGAGATCCGGCTCGTCCGCCGACCGCCAGGTCAGGCTCTGCGCCGCCTCCACCGCGGCGGACAGAATCCACGCCAGGTCCACCGATGCGGCCAGCACCCGGCCGAGAACCACCGTCGGTGTCCCGGCCCCACCCCGTTGCTGCGCCATCTCGGCCAGAGTCTTCATCCCGACGACCGCCGACGTGCGGAGGATGAGGAAGTCGGGGTGGTTCGCCTCCTCGTCGGACAGACCGGCGGCCACCAACTCGAAGACCCGGGACCGGACCGGCTGGGCGACGGACATCATGAAATCAAGCGCCGATTCCAGCGACTCCCGCAGTTCCGGCAACCCGGGATTCGCGGGCCCAGGTTTCTGACCCTCCACGGCCGCCCGAGCCCGCCTGATCCGACCCACCACCACAGCCAGGCTGTCCACGGAGAACTCGTCGAAATGCGCGGGCACCGCCGGCCAGTCGGCGACGAGCCGGGCGATCCGATTGCCGACCGCGTCGAGAGTCGCCGTGATCCGCCGCTGCTCCGAGGCCACCGAGGCCATGGCCTCCAGGACGACCGCCAGCCTGTGCAACGTGGGCCGGGCCCGCAGCCGCAGTCGGAGGTCGACATCGGCCAGGCGGTCCGGCAACTCGTTGACGGGCACCACGCCGGCGGTCTCGCGCGGGCGGGCCGAGGTGATGGCGGCCAGACCACCCTCCAGATCGAGCGAGCCGGCCACACCGGCGACGAACTCCTCGTGCCGGCGGGCGAGGGTGGCGTCGCGCAGCCCGGCCTCCAGGTCGAGGGCGTCGGCCACCGACTCGACGAACTCCTGGTGGCGCTCGGTGAGCCAACGGTCGGGATCGGTCATGACCGCTCCTCCAGATACTTCGCCACCGCACGCCGCGCCTTGTAGAGATTCGACCGTACGGCTTCCGGCGTCATCCGCAGTTCCACCGCGATCTCGGCCGGGGTGTGCCCGTCCAAGGTCCAGGCGAGCACCTGCCGCTGACGGAGTGGCAGCGCGTCGAGCACGCGCAGCAGGTCGAACTGCTGCTCCCAGACCGTGATGTCCGAGACGGTCATCCAGGTGCCGGGCACTTCGGCCACCAGATCCTCGTCGAGACTGGCCAGGCGGCGGCCCCACGCGCGGGAGGCGACCCGTTTGGTCCACGCCTTCGGGGAGGTGATCGTCGACCACCGCGTGTACGCCTTGATCATGGCGTCCTGGGCGAGGTCGGCCGCCTCCGCCATCGGCGCGCCCTGGTAGCGCAGAAAGACGACCAGCCTCGGCTTGTGGTCCCGGTAGAAGGCATCGAAGTCCGCACCGGGCTCGGCGGGCACGTCGTCCGGACGGGCCGGCGCGGTCCGCTGGGCCTCGTGGTCATCCATGCTCACGCCCCTTGGCCGGGGTCACGGTCAGCCTCGTCCGGCCGTCCTCGAACTCGCCGCCTCCCCGCCGCGACAGCCGGCCCGCGAGATCGACCAGCAGGCGGGCGCGTACCCGTTCGAGGCGCAGCCGCCAGCGTAGGCGAAGGCACAACCCCAGCGCCGCCGCCGCGTGGGCCAGCGCAAAAATCCACAGCTCAGCGTCCATACCTAACTGGAGGGTGCGGACCGGCCCAGCGTGAACCCACCTCTGTGACCGATCAGGTCAGCCAGGGTTTCAGCAGATCGTCGGTGGCCTCCCACAGCTCGCGCCGACGACCGTCGAGCACGCGCGACGGAATGGGCAGCGGCGCGCATCCGGGGCCGTAGAAGCCGGGTTCGCGATCCTCGACGGCCAGCGCCACCGGCGTCTCGGCGGCCCGGGCCGGGTCGGCGCCCACGCGCTGCTGGACCGCGTCGAGGACGCGGCGCAGAGGAGCGGGTACGCCGGGTGCGTCGCGGAAGACTCTCGTGGCCACGAGCCCGGGGAAGACGCAGCTCACGGCCATGTCGGGGTGACGGGCGGCCAACTCGACGGCGAACAGGTCGTTCGCGAACTGGGTCCGGCCCGCGATCCTCAGGCCACGACCGCCGGCTCGCAGGTTCAGGTCGGGCATCGGGCCCAGCGTGTCGCGGTATCGACCGGCGTTCGCGACCAGGATGACCCGGCGCGGCCGCAGGAGCCGTACGAGCAGGTAGCGGGACAGGTAGTTGAGCGCGAGCGCCCGTTCGAAGCCCTCGGCGGTGTGCGTGGCGCGCAGCGTGAACACGCCCGCGCAGCAGATGATCGCCCGGACGGACGAGATCTCGGCGGCCGCGCGGGCCGTCTCCTCCATCGAACTCAGGTCGGCCCGGATCATGCCGTGGCGGCCGATCGTCAGGGCCCGCTCCCCCAGTGCGGACGCCACCGCGCCGCCGATTCCGGTCGAGCCGGTTACCACGATGTCTCTCATGCTCTCGACGCTAGGAAGTGGCGGCGGGACACTCCATGTGTGTCCGTCCCGGAGAGCACACCGGACGTCCTGGGCCTCGTGCTGCGCGAGGTCAGTTTCACCAGTGCGGCCTATCGGTGGATCGAGATGGGCGCGCCGTTCCGCCTGGTCTTCGACCGCCCCGGCCTCCGTGGGGTGCACCTGATCGCGGCCGGTGCGTGCGAGTTGGTGCTGGCGGACGGATCAGTGACTCCGCTGACGGCCGGCGACACCGTGATCCTGCCCCGCGGCGACGACCACGAGTTGCGCTCCGGCCGGGCGGCAATCGCCACGTCCGGCTTCGAACTGGCGGCCCGCACCGCCGGGGTCCGGTTACGCGGCGGCGGCCCCACCAGCAGCGCCAGCAGCACCGACAGCGGCACGACGATCGTGTGCGGCGCCTTCATCGCGGGCGATCCCGATCACCCGGCGCTGCGCGGGATGCCGCGGGTGATCCACGTACCGGGGAAGGACGGCTCGCCGCCGGCCTGGCTGGCTCCCTATGTCGAGGTGCTGCGGCAGGAGGCGTTCGACGCCGGCCCGGGCAGCGATGTCGTGATGGCCCGCCTGTCCGACGCGCTGATCGCCCGCGCGCTCCGCGAGTCGGGCGGCCTGACCGACCATCCCGGATGGCTGGCGGGGCTGCGCGACCCGCACCTGGGCCCGGTCCTGGGTTCGATTCACGCCGAGCCGGCCCGGCCGTGGACGCTCGCCACGCTGGCCGCCGCGGCGGGGCTGTCCCGCACGGCGTTCGCCGCCCGCTTCGCGGCCGTGGTGGGCGAGCCGCCGATGCACTATCTGCGCTCGCTGCGCCTGCATCATGCCAAGCGCCTGCTCCGCGACGAGCGCCTGACCGTCGCCGCGGTCGCCGCCCGCGTCGGCTACGGCTCGGACGTCGCGTTCGCCGCCACGTTCCGCCGCGTCGTCGGAGTGCCCCCGGCTGAGTGGCGCCGCCGCCCACCCGAAACACCAGAACCCGGCCCCGCTTAAGGAGCACCCCACCATCAAGCGGCACCGCACGAGCAGCCGCCACCGTAGAAGCGGCGCCGCGCGGGGCTGGAAAGCCGCGGCTCCTCCGCGCCGGACGGTGGCGGGGAGGAGCCGGGGCCTGCTGCGGGAAGGGTCTGTCGGTGGCGGGGCGGAGTCGGGGCGTACGGCGAAAAGGGTCTTACTTGACGGCGCCTGCGGTGAGGCCCGCCTGGATCTGGCGCTGGAAGATGGCGTACACGACGATCATCGGCAGGATCGTGAGGACCAGCGCGGCGAACAGCGTCGACCATTCGGCCTGGTAGCCGGCCGACACGCTGATCTGCGCGATGCCCTGGGTCAGCAGCAGTTTCTGGTCGGCGCCGGGGCCGCTCATGATGACCACCGGCAGCAGGTACTGGTTCCACTGGCCGACGATGTTGAAGATGGTGATGCTGACCAGTCCGGAGCGCGCCATCGGCATCATGATCTGGAAGAACTTCCGGACGTGCGACGCGCCGTCGACCGTCGCGGCCTCCTCGATCTCGTACGGGAGAGATTTGAAGAAAGCGGCCAGGAAGAAGATCGTGAAGGGCAGCGAGTACGCGATGTAGACCAGGATCAGGCCGGTGTACGAGCCCAGCAGCCCCATGCTCTTGAGGATGTAGAACAGCGGCGCCAGGGCCATGAACGTCGGGAACGCCAGGCCCGAGACGAACAGGTAGTAGATCGCCCGGTTACCGGGGAACTTGTACCGGGCCAGCACGTAGGCCGCCATCGCGCCGAACAGCATCGTGCCGGCGGTGCTGATCACCACGACGAAGACGCTGTTGATGAAGTAGCGCCCGATGTGCGCGTCGCTCCAGGCGTTGGCGTACGTCTCGAACGAGAAACTGTTGGGCAGCGCGAACGGCTTGCCCAGGAAGATCTCGGTGTTGCTCTTGAACGACGCGAGCAGCACCCACAGCAGCGGGCCGGCCGTGATCAGGGCCCAGGCGACCAGGGCCACGTGCGAGAGGCCGGTGGCGATCTTGAGGTCGCGCTTCTCGTCGGGCGCGCGGCCGGCCGATCGGGCCGTGGTTCCGGGGGTCTTGGTGATGGTGGTCATCGTCTCGCCTCTCGCCGATCAGGCTTCGACGGATTCGCGCCGGGTGGCCGAGAGGGTCACCCAGGCGAACGAAAGGGTCACAAAGAAAAGCACCACGCCGAGCGCGGAGGCGTAGCCGGCCTGCGAGAACTCGAAGGCGTTGCGATAGATCATCAGGCTGAGCACCGAGGTCGCGCCGTCCGGGCCGCCGCGGTCCACGGTCATGATGTTGACCAGCGCGAACGCGTCGAAGGCGGCGATGCCGAGGTAGACGAAGGCGACCTGCACCGTGTTCCACAGCAGCGGGATGGTGATCCGGAAGAACAGGGTGACCCGGGTGGCGCCGTCGATCGCGGCCGCCTCGTAGACCTCCTGCGGGATGTTGCCCATGCCGGCCGAGAAGAGCACGACGTAGAAGCCGACCGCCTGCCACACCAGGACGACCAGGATGCAGGCCATCGCGTAGCGCTCGTCGGCCAGGAACAGCCAGGGCTGCCACGACTCCGGGAACAGGCCGTTGATCATGCCGCTCTTGTCCGGCCCGAACACCCGGCCGAAGATCACCGCGACGATGGCCAGGGCCAGCAGCTGCGGGAAGAAGAAGATGACCCGGTAGACCTTGGAGCCCCAGACGCCCCGGGTCACGCCGCCCTTGTGGCCGCCGCCCACGTTCAGCAGGAACGCGAAGACCAGGGCCAGGATGACCGTGATCAGCGGCAGGAGGATCAGCAGGAACGCGTTGTGCTTGATCGACTGCCAGAAGAGCGTGTCGTGGATCATCTTCTGGAAGTTGCCCAGGCCGACGAAGTTCGTGACCGGCCCGAGCCCCGACCATTCGTAGACCGACAGGTAGAAGGCCTGGATGTACGCCCAGACCACGAAGATCGCGTAGAGCGCCACCGGCACGACAAGGAAGCCGATGATGAAGGGATACTTGCCGTGCCGCATGGCGCCTACCGTCCTGCCTTACGAAATGATCAGCTGCGGGTGAACTTGGTGACGGAGCTGTCCTTGGCCACGGCCTGGGACGCCTTCTCCATCCGGTCGCAGAACTTCGCGGCGTCGTAGTCCTTGAACATCAGGTCGTTGGCGGCCGCACGCGACTCGTCATCGAGCTTCTTGTACCAGGTGTCGAACAGGTAGCCCATGAAGACGTCCTTGCCGGCCTTCGTGACCGCGTCGTTGGCGCTGGTCAGTCCGGGCGAGATGGTGACGCCGTCGGAGGCACCCGCCACCACGGTAAGCGACTTGGTGAGCTTCGTGAACTCCAGCGCCGCTTCCTTGCTGAGCATGGTGCGCAGGTATTCCTTGCCGCCCTGCGGGTTCTTGGCCTTGGCCGCGGCGAAGTAGATCTCGCCGGCCGCGGCGTTGATCGCGGCCGCCGGCAGCTTGTCGGCCGCGGTGACGCTCGGGTACGGCATGATCGCGTACTCGAAGCCGGACGGGGTGTCCTTGGCCTGCTCGTTCTCGAGCCAGGAGCCGCACGGGTAGATCGCGACCTTGTCCTGGTTCTGCTGGAGCTGGACCTCGGTGTGCCGCAGGCCGAGGAACGTCTTGTTGATGTAGTTCTTGCCGATCCCGGCCCACGCCTCGGCGGCCTGCTTGACGGCGTCGTTGGTCCAGGCGCCGGCCTTCAGGTTGTCGATGTCCTTGAGGACCTGTTCGGTGCCGATCTTGCCGGCGCTGGTCATGATCGCGCGGACCATGTAGTACGACGCGTTGGCGCCCGCGAAGCCGAACGGCGTGATGCCGGCCGCCTTGATCTTGTCGCACAGGGCGGTGAACTCGGCCCAGGTGGTCGGCGGGGTCCAGTTGTTCTTCTTGAACAGGGCCGCGTTGTACCAGAGACCGAACACCGTGTACGAGTAGTTGACCGCGAACGGCTTCCCGTCGTACGAACCCTGCTCGATCGCGCCCGGCACCAGGGTGTCGGCCACGGTCTTGCCCGCGATGTCGAGCGACGGCGCCGCGAACAGGTCGGTCAGGTCGGCCGCCTGGCCCGCCTTGACGATCGCGCCGAAGTCCATCAGCTTCGAGCCCGAGTTGTTGATCATGTCCGGCGGGTTGCCGGCGTTGATCCGGGGCTGGACGATGGTCGAGATCTCCTCGGCCTGCGAGTACGTGATCTTCGCGTCCGGCCACTTCTTGTTGAACAGCGGCGTGTCGACGTCGGTCGCGTACTTGGTGCCCAGACCGCCGTTGAAGATCACGATCTCGACGCCGGCCTTGGGGTCGATGCCGAGCGGGTTGTCCGCCGACTTCGTGCCGGTGGCCTGCTCCTGGGTGGTGTCGTCGGAGCTGCCGACGCACGCGCTGAGCATGCTCACGGCGGGGGTGGCCAGCAGACCGACGGCGGCCGCCCGGCGCAGCAGCGTACGGCGGTCCAACTCGGGCTTGGTGAATATGTCGGTCACAGCATCTCCTCAGTGCTTGCTGTTTGTTACTGGTGTTGAATCCGGATCATCCCTTGACCGCGCCGGCCGTGAGGCCCGTGGCGATATTCCGCTGAATGATCAGGAAGAAGATCACCACCGGGATCGAGGTGATGATCGCACCGGCCATGAGGGGCCCCCAGGCGGTACCGCGCGTTGTCTGGTTCTGCAGCAGCCAGGCCATCAGGTTCTGCTTGTCCGGGCTGTTCAGCGTGTTGATGATGATGAACTCGTTCCAGGCCTGGATGAACCCGTAGACGCTGGTGGCGACCAGGCCGGGACCGGTCAGCGGCAGGATGATGCGCCAGAACACCTGGGCCCGGGTGCAGCCGTCGATCATGGCGGCCTCGTCGAGCTCCCGGGGGATGCCCGAGATGAAGCCGCGAAGCGTCCAGACGGTGTAGGGCAGGATCAGCACGAGGTAGGTGATGCTCACACCGATCAAACTGTCGGTCAAGTTGAGCGTCGTGAAACCAAGGTTGACGTTCTGCAGCATCAGGAACAGCGGGATGAGCAGCGCCAGGAACGGCACCAGCTGCACCACCAGGACGACCAGGATGATCGCCTTGCGGCCGTAGAACGAGAACCGCGCGATCGCCAGGGCCCCGAGGAAGCCGACCACCAGGGCGCCGGCCACCGCGAAGAGGGTGATGACGACGCCGTTGAGCATGTCCTGGAGGAACAGCGGGGCCTTGAAGGCCGAGATGAAGTTGTCGAACGTGGGGTTGGACGGCCAGAACCCCGGTTCCAGGGCCAGCACCTCGTCGGCCGGCTTGAACGCGGTGTTCAGCACCCAGTAGACCGGGAAGAGCATGAGCACGCCGAAGACGATCCCGACGGTGTTGGCCACGATGGTGCCGGCCCGGCTGCGACCCACGGTCAGCGAGCCGTTGTCGTCCCGGCGCTTCTTGCGGGCCCGCATGGCCACCGGGCTGGTGATGTCGGCGGCCATCAGTCCACCTCTCCGATCCGGAACATCTGACGGATATAGAAGACCATCACGCCGAACATGAGCAGCACCGTGATGACCGCGATGGCCGAGCCGAGGCTGTACCGGGCCTGACCGAAGGCCTGCGTGTACGAGTAGGTGGCCAGCGTCTGGAACTGGGGCTCCGGGTGACCGTCACGCAGCACCCAGGCCTGCGTGAAGAGGCCGAAGTTCCAGATCACCGAGAGCGTGGTGACGATCATCAGCAGCGGCTTCAGGATCGGCAGGATGATGTTGCGCAGCGACTGCCACGGGGTGGCGCCGTCGACCGTGGCCGCCTCGAGCAGCTCCTTGGGCACCTGGGTCAGGCCGGCGTTGAGCGTGATGGCCAGGAACGGGATGCCCGCCCAGACCACCAGCGTGGTGATGACGCTCCAGCCCTGCCACGGGTTCACGAACCAGCTGTGGTTCTGGTAGTTCACCCCGGGCAGCAGGTCGATCAGGTAGTTCACGACGCCGAAGTCGGAGTCGGTCATCCAGCGGAAGATCTGCGCCGCGACGAGCTGGGGCAGGGCCCAGACGAACATCATCGCGATGATCATGAACAGCCGGACGCCGTGACTGACCCGGCGCATCAGCAGCGCGATGCCCAGTCCGCAGACCACCGAGATGAGTACGGAGACGACGGTGAAGGCGACCGTACGGCCGACCACTCCCCAGAAGACTCCGTCCGAGAGCACCCGGGTGTACTGGTCGAAGCCGACCCACGGGGGCGTGCGCCCGCTGATCAGCTCGCGCAGGCGCATGTTCTGGAAGGACAGGACGAGCATCCGGATCAGCGGGTAGCCCAGCAGTCCGGCGATGAAGAGCAGTGCGGGCAGCGCGAGCAGCCACGGGACCAGACCGCTGTTGCGCTTACGGCGCCGGGGGGCGGCGTGACCGGGGACCCGGTTCTGCTGCGGCCCACCGGGATCGCGGGGCCGTCGGGTCGCCGGGGAGTCGACGACGGACATCGGCTTTTCCCTCTCTGAAGGGGCGGGCAAGCTGCCCGCCCCGTCAGAGGCGGGCAGCTCGGCGGATGTCAGCTCTCGTTGAGCGTCGAGTTGATCTGGTCGTCGGCCCACTTGGCACCGTCGGCCACCGACTTCTTGCCGGTCAGGATGTCGGTCAGCATGGTCTGCAGGACCGCGCTCTTCTCGACGTCAGCCCACTTCTCGGCGTTCGGCGGGAACCAGCTGTTCTTCGCGGCGAGCGCGGCCGGCGCGATCGTCTTGTTGTCCGTGGCGGCCTGGTCGAGCAGCGAGGTCGCGTTGGGCAGGGCGTTGGCCTTGACCAGCCCGGCCATCGACTTGCTGTCGGTGAAGGCCTTGATCCACTGAGCGGCCAGCTCCTTCTGCTGGCTCTTCTCGGTGATGCCCAGGTTCGAGCCACCCAGGAACGACGGGACCTCGGGCATCGGCGCGGCGGCCAGCTTGCCCTTGACCTTGGTCGGAACCATCGGGGAGTCCGGGTTGTTGGGGTCCTTCTTGACCTCCTCGGCCGCACCCTGCTCCCAGGCGTTGCCGTAGAACATCGCCGCGGTGCCCTGGGCGAACGTGTTGGCCTGGTCGTTCTCGTTCTTGGTGGGGTCGGCCTTCGAGTACTTCTTGGCCATGTCGACCCAGCGCTGCAGACCCTCGATCGAGGAGGGCTGCGAGAGCTGGCCGACCCACTTGTCGCCCTCCTGCTTCGCGATGTCGCCACCGGTCGACTTGACCCAGCTCATCGCGGCGTACCAGTACTGGCCCGGCATGTAGACGGCACCGAACTTGGCGTTCGACTTCGACGCGGCCTGCAGCTTGTCGGCGTCGGAGAGGAACTCGTCGTAGGTCTTCGGGGCCTCGGCGATACCGGCCGCCTTGAACAGGTCGGTGCGGTAGATCAGCACGCGGGCACCGGCGTAGTAGGGCACGCAGTAGGTCTTGCCCTCGAAGTCACAGGCGCCCTTGAGGCCCTGCAGCCACGAGCTCGAGTTCTCGTAGTCGCCCGGGTTGACCGCGCCGAACGCGCCCGAGAAGACGTACTTGGGGAACTCGGTGTTGCCCAGCTCGACGACGTCCGGGACGTCGCTGCCGGCCAGGGTGGCGTCCAGCTTGGTGAGGTGGTTGGCCCACTGCTGGTACTCGACGTTGACCTGGGCGCCGGTCGCGTCGGTGAACCGCTTGCTCGCGTCGTCGACGACGGGCTTCCACGCGCTCTGCGCGTCGACCATCAGCCAGACCTTGAGGGTCTTGCCGGCGCCGTCGACCTTGCCGGAAGCCGAAGTGGTGGGGGCGTCGTCGTCGCTGTTGGAGCCGCAGGCCGCGGCGCCGAGCAGTGTCGCCGCGATGGCCGCGACTGCGGCGATCTTGCGCTTCACGCTTTCCTCCTGGGGAGATTATTTTCTGGGGATATTCAGGGTGCGGATGGAACTCTCAGGTGGTGCTGCCGTCCTTCGCCGCCTTGTGACCGGATACGGCCTGAGCGGTGCGCTGGAAGGCGGCGTGCGAACGTTCGTGGGTTCGCTGCGCGACGGCTACGTAGAGAAGGTCGAGCACGACCAGCTGCGGGTGACGGGCGCTGAGCGCGTCCGGCCGGAAGGTGGTCGCCTGGGTCGCGGTGACAAGGGTGATCTCGGCCAGCTCGGCCAGCGGCGAGCGCGGGAAGCTGGTCAGAGCGATCGTGGTGGCGCCCCGGCTGCTCGCCTCGGCGAGCAGCTCGATCGTCTCGCCGGTCTCCCCCGAGTGGGAGATACCGAGCGCGACGTCGCCGGGCCGGGAGAGCGCGGCGCTGGCCAGACCGTTGTGCACGTCGGTCCAGGCCCAGGCCGGCACCCCGATGCGGTGCAGGCTGAACTGCATCTCCTCGCCGACCAGCGCGGATCCGCTGGCGCCGAAGATGTTGACCCGGGGCGCGGCGGCGATCGCGACCGCGGCCCGCTCGACCTCGGCGAGGTCGAGGAGCTCGGCCGTGTCGTGCATGGCCTGGGTGTCGGCCGCCATGATCTGACCGAGCACCCGTTCCAGGGGGTCGCTCGGCTGGATCTCGCGGCCGATGTCGACGGTCCACCCGGCGGAACGCGCCCGCCCGGTCTCCGCCGCGATGCCGAGCCGCAGATCCGCGTACCCGTCGAAACCGAGCGCCCGGCAGAACCGGGTGACGGTGGCCGGCGAGGTGCCGCTGCGCTCGGCGAGCTCGACGATGGTGGCCCGCGAGGCCGCGGCCGGGTCGGTCAGCACCTGCTCGGCGACGCGCCGCAGAGCCCCCGTGAACTCCGGCAGCAGCGATCGCACGCGGGCCTGAACGCCGTGATTCTGCATGGTGCTGCCGTGGCTGTTCAGATCCGGAGTGGCCGAGGCGCCACGAACCAGGGGGTCGACGACCGCGGTCGCCGCGGCGCCGTCCATCTCCGGCTCGTTCATGGGCCACCCTTTCAGGAAGGAGTGTTTACTGTCGCGGTAAAAGTTCTTACTAACCGCCCCTCCGTGTCAAGGAGTTGGGCGAAGTTTTCAAACCGTTACCTGACCAGCGCCGATGAACGCGTGTTACGCGGCCACCCCTTGACGGCCATCGATCCGGAAATGTTCTTTACGACGTGACCGCCATCACGTGACCGGTTTTGCCCGACTTTGTCATGGCCCTTTCGACATCGCCGAGTGGCCCGATCAGACGATGCCGCGTGGGCCGAACGACCCATCTCTTGGCGTCTGTGAAACGTTGTTTTAACCCAAGAAACAAGATCAAAAGATTTCCCCGTACGCCTGGCCGGCTCCCCCGCCGGCCTTGGCAGCCCCCTGAGCTGCGCCGACGTGGGAGCCGATCTTCGGTTCGGCAGTCACCCGCGAAGCGCCCCCTCTGTCCGGAGGCGCACCTGGGGCACAAAACCGAAGCGGCGTGGACGATCATGTCGGCGTGTCACAGCCACTCGTGCCGGGCCTGCCCGCGCTCCGCGAACTGATGAGAACTCCGGCCGGCCGGCCGGTGCTCGGCTTCACCGCATCCGGAGACGAGGCCGTCGAGTGGTGGCAGCGTCTGCGCGACGCGCACCCCGGCACCGGGCTGTGGCCCGTCCTGATGGACGACGAGGCGCCCGAATATCTGGTCGACGCGTACGCGTACGAGGATCTGGACACCTCCCTGGCCCGCGTCCCGGCCCTGGACGGCGCCGCCCTGCTGGCCGGGAGCCAGGCCGCCAAGCTGAAGATCTACGGGCCCGAGTTGACCGCCGAGATCACGGCCGCGCTCCAGGGCGCGGGCGACTGGCCGGACGAGCCCGAACGACGCGGCTCCGGTTTCTTCGGCGACGAGCCGGCCCTGGTCGCCCTGGTGCCCGCGACCGACGGCTGGATGGTGCCGGCCGTGCTGCACTACGGCGGCTGGAACGACTTCCCGATCCCGGCCGAGCATGCGGCGATCCTGCGCTACTGGCACGAGCGCTTCGGCGCCGAGCTGGTCTCGCTGACCGGCACGACGGCCGAGTTCGCGGTGGCCCGGCCGCCCGCGACCCGGCTCGAGGCGGCCGCGTTCGCCTGGGAGTACATGGCGTACAACGACGGCGCTTACGACTTCTACTTCGCCGACACGCTGACCGAGCTGGCCGGCTCGCTGCAGGATGCCCCGGTGTGGCGGATGTGGTGGGACTAGGCAGTCGCCCGGATCGCCTCGACGAACGCCTCGGAACGGTGCTCGAAGTTGCGGTAACGCCCGTAGCTCGGCGCCCCCGGCGACAACAGCACCACGCCACCGGCCGGAGTCAGCTCGCGCGACAGCCGTACGGCCTCGGGAAGGTCTTCCGCATTGACGGTCTTGATCTTCTCGAGGCCGGTCAGCTCGGCCAGGATGCGGGGGCCGCTGTCCGGGATGCCGATCACGGTGAGTTCACGCGTGGCCAGGAAGTCTCGCAACACTGAGTAGTCGACGCCCCGATCGGTGCCACCGACAAGAACGGTCAAAGGCTTTCCCGCGTACGCGTCGATCGCGTGCATCGTCGCATAAGGGCTGGTCGACAGCGTGTCGTCGACGAACGTGAGCCCGGACGGATCGGCGATCTCGGTCAGCCGGTGCGGCAGCCCCTCGAACGACGCCACCGCTTCGGCCAGCTTCCGGGCCGAGCCCGGCACGTCGATGCCCAGCCCGTCGAGCACGGCCAGCGCCACGCAGAGGTTGCGCTCGTTGTGCGCGCCCTTGAGCCGCAGCGCCGACCGCGGGAACAGCGGCTCGTCGGAGCAGAAGACGGTCTCGTCCTCGACCCGGAACCGGGAGTCGCCGGCCGCGGCCGGGATCGGCGGGAAGCCGTTGGCGTCGGTCAGCCCGCGGATCTCGTCCCGCAGTCGCTCGTCGGTGCCGTTCACGACGATCATTTCCGGACTGTGGCGCAGCAGGTTGAGCTTGTCGCGGTAGTACTCGCGCTCGCCGCCGTGCGCGTCGAGATGCTCGGGGAACAGCGACGTCACGACGGCGACCCGCGGCGAGTCGGTCAGGTCGGCGCACTGGTAGCTCGACAGCTCAAGGACATAGAGGGGTGCATCGGGCAGATCGAGCAGCGGGACGCCGATGTTGCCGCCGAAGATGTTGGGCCGGTCGACCGCGGCCAGCAGGTGGCTGATCAGGCTCGACGTGGTGCTCTTGCCCTTGCTGCCGGTGACGCCGATGGTGCTGGACGCGTGCTCGGCCATCCACAGGGCGCTGCCGCCGGTCACCGTGACGCCGCGTTCGCGCAGCTCCTTCATCCACGGGTGCGTCTGCGGCACGCCCGGCGAGCGCACCACGACGTCGGCCGTGACCAGCGCCGGGAACGCGTGGTCACCCCCGGCCAGGGGGGCCAGCGCGGCCAGGTCGTCGTCCCAGGTCACCGAGAGGAAGTTCGCGCTGTCGTCCACGGCGATCAGCCGCGACGGACCGTACGGGGAAATGGCCTTGACCGCGGCCCGCCCCTCGCGGCCCGTGCCCCAGACCGCCACCGACCGGCCCTTCAGGTCTGCCAGGCGCACGTTCGTCTCCTCCTCGTCGAGTGGCACTAGTATTGCCCGTCGGCCATTACGTCAGGAGTTCCGGGTGCAGTTCGACGCCATGCGCTTCCCCTCGCGATCGTTCGACCCCGAGACCGGGGTGGCGACGTTCGACTACGTGCTGGACGGGCCTTCGCCGCTGCATTTCACCGAGACGATCACGCTGCCCGTTGCTCCCGGTCCCGTGCCGGCCGCGCTGTCCCCGGTGCTCGACCTGCTGCACGTTGTCGCCGGCGTCAGCTACTTCAAGGTCGGCGCGCCCGCGCGGGTGATCGCGCCCGGGCCGGTGGCGCCACCTGTCGCCTCCTTCTTCACCGCGGTCTACACGTCGGGCATGGCCGAATACGCCTATCGCAACCAGCTGCCGCACGTGCTCGACCTGGTCGTCGAGACGCCCGGCACGCTCGAGCCGGTCCCGCTGATCGACAACAGCCAGGGCCGCCCGCTGTCGGCCGTCGGCGGCGGTAAGGACTCGATCGTCACCCTGGAGATCCTGCGTGCGGCCGGGCTCGACCCGGTGCCGTTCTCGGTCAACCCCAACCCGGTGATCGTCAACGTGAACGCCGCCTCCGGCCTGCCCGCCCTGGCCGCGCGGCGCCAGCTCGACCCGCGGCTGTTCGAGCTGAACAAGGCGGGCGCCCTCAACGGCCACATCCCGGTCACCGCGATCAACTCGCTGATCGCGATCGCCACCGCCGTCTGGCACGGCCTCGGCCCGGTGGTGATGTCCAACGAGCGCTCGGCCTCCGACCCCAACCTGATCTGGAACGGTCACGAGGTCAACCACCAGTGGTCCAAGGGGGTCGCGGCCGAAGGCCTGCTGCGAGCCGCTGTGACCGCCCACGCCGGCCTGACCGAGCCGTACTTCTCGCTGCTGCGGTCGCTCTCCGAGCTGCACATCGCGCAACTGTTCGCCCGTCACACCCAGTACGACGACGTCGTGACCAGCTGTAACAAGGCATTCAAACTGCACGACCCGACGGCCCGCTGGTGCGGCGACTGCCCGAAGTGCCGCTTCGTCTACCTGGCAATGGCCCCCGCCATGCCGCGCGAGCGCCTCAACAAGATCTTCGGCCACGACCTGTTCGCCGACCTGGGTCAGCTGCCCGGTTTCCTCGAGCTGCTGGGCATCGACGCGCACAAGCCGTTCGAGTGCGTCGGCGAGGTCGAGGAGTCGGTGGTGGCGCTGTCCATGCTCGACGACGACGCGCCGGTGCTGGTCGCGCTCCGGTCGGCCGTGCCGGCGTCGGCGTGGGCCGCCGCGTCCCGAGACGACGTCCTGACCCCCGGCGGCCCGACGTACGTGCCCGCCACGTACGCCAAGATCCTGACCGACGCCCTCTGAGCCATGCCCGATCCTGTGCCCGGCGTCGGTGACACGGCGCCCGCGGACGTTGCCGGAGCAGCACGCACGGCCGACGCCGCGACCGGGGGCCCGGTCCAGGCCGGATCCGTCGTCGACGGTGGCCCCGACGGCGTTGTCTACGTCGGCCAGGCCGATCTGGATGCGCCCGGTGAGCAGGGCTGGCTGCTGGGCCACTTCCGCCCGCCGGGCGATCCGCGGAACAGTGCCGAGGTCGAGGTCAAATGGGGCCGCCACCCGAAGGGCGACCGCCGAGCCGAGTGGGTGACCGGCGAGCAGCGGACGGCCCTGCTGATCCTGATCAGCGGCCGCTTCCACGTCGAGCTACGAGACCGCACAGTCGTCCTGACCGAGCCCGGCGACTACGTCGTGTGGGGCCGCGGCGTCGACCACTCGTGGCTGGCCGAAGAGGAGTCGATCGTCCTGACCGTCCGCTGGCCGTCCGTCCCCGGCTACAAGGTCCCCTCACCCGGGCCGGCGGCATAGCCCGACCTACCCGGCCCCAGTGTTCGGCGCGACCGCGCTCCCACCCGGCCCGACCGCACTCCCGCCCGGCCCGACCGCACTCCCGCCCGGCCCGACCGCGCTCCCGCCCGGCCTGTCGATGAGCTTGACCACGTCCTCAGTGGTGCGCACGTCCCCGTACGTCCGGTAGATCGTGTACAGCGTGCTGTTGTGGTCCTCGTCGCGCCGGGCGGAATTGCCGTCGGCCACGAAGATCACCCGGTAGCCGAGGGTCGCGGCGTCGCGGGCGGACGCCTCCGAGCAGACGTTGGTCACGGTCCCGGTGATCACGACTGTGTCGACCCCACGGTCCCGCAGCAGCCCGGGCAGCGGCGAGAAACCCGGAAAGAACGCGCTGGTCGCTGTCTTCTCCACAAGGAGATCGTCGTCGTGGATCTCGAACTCGTGCCAGACGCGTTCCCGGAGCGGCCCCTCACCCCCGGTCCGGGCGAACACTCTCGCCTGCTCCACACCGAAGAACTCCTCGGCCACCGGGGTCGGCTCGGTCGTCCCGGGCAGGACCCACGCGACGGTGCCACCCCGGGCCCGCAGCGTGCCGGCCAGCAGCGAGATGTTCGGCACGATCCCGTACGTGTATTCGTTCTCCTCCACGAAGAACGGCACCATGTCCACAACGATCAGCGCGGTTCGTCCGGGCACCAGACTGACGTACGCGTGGCGCCGTCCCCGCCGGGACTCCTGCCGCTCGATCTCACGTTCCTCGATCCGCCAGGCGTGCACCTTCCGCTCCATCCGCGCAAGCTATCGCAGCGCAGCCGACCACGCGGGCCGCGACGCTGCCCCGAGCCGGCCCCAGTGGTTGCGCAGCCGGCCACGCGGGGCGCGATGCCGCCCCGGGCCGCCCCCGGCGGCTGCGCTGCCGACCACGCGGGGCGCGATGCCGCCCCGAGCCGGCCCCAGTGGCTGCGCAGCCGACCACGCGGGCCGGCCGCGATGCCGCCCCGGGCCGGCCCCGCCGGCCGCACAGCCGGCGGCTCGGGAGGGCAGGCCGCCGCCGCGATCACTCCGGGGCGTCGTGGTGGATCTGGGCGGGGGTGACGCCCAGTTGCTGCAACGCCAGGCTTGTGGCGGCCAGCATCAGCGGCGGGCCGGCCAGGAAGACCTCGGCCTCCGACCACTCGCCGTAGGCGGCGACCGCGTCGGTGACCAGGCCGCACGCGTACGGGCCGGGGTCGCCCTCGGAGACGACCGGCACCACAGTGGCCCGGCGGGCGGCCCGCGCGGTTGCGGCGATCTCGTCGATGTCGTAAAGCTCGTCCAGATTACGCACGCCCCAGAAGAGCACGGCCGTCCGCGGATCACCGGTGTCGGCCAGCTCCGTCAGCAGGGCCTTGAGCGGCGCCACCCCGGTGTCCCCGGCGATCATCAGCAGCGGCCGGGTGGTGTCGGGCGGCAACGTCATGGTGCCCTCGGCCCGGCTCAGGCGCACGTGGTCGCCGACCCGCGTCTCGTGCACCAGCGTGCCGCTCACGCCGGTGGTCGTCTTGGCCCGCACGTGCAACTCGATCAGGTCGTCCCGCCGCGGCGCCCCGGCCAGCGAATAGGGTCGCCAGATCGCCGGCTGCCCCGCCACCTGGACGCGTGCGAACTGCCCCGGCCGGAACGGCATCGGCAGCGACGGCCGCAACCGCACCACGGCCAGGTCGGGCCGGCGCAGCTCGTGCGAGACGACGGTCGCGTCCCACACCGGAGGCTCGTAGCCGGCCCGGGCGGCACCGTGCGCGATCCATTCGAAGGCGTGCTGCCACGTCGACCGCCAGGCCAGGTCGAAATCCTGCCGCCACTGCCCCGGCGCCATGCCCGCCCGCATCGCCTCGGCCAGCGCCGCCCCGACCAGCTGCAGCTGCGCCGGCTCGACCCCGCACGCGGCCAGCGCCGCCCCGAGCCGCCCGGTGCCCTCGACGAGCAGCGGCGGCCGGTCCAGATGATGCACGAGCCAGGTCAGCGCCCGCGCGAGCTGCGCCGTCTGCGTCTCGGCCCCACCCGGCACAGCGGCCAGCAACGAAGGATGCGCCTGCACCAGCGCCGCCCGCAGCCGCTCGGCCACGTCGTCGGTCCCGCCCGCGAAGGTCAGGCTGGTGCTCAACAGCCGCTGCGTCTGGAGCAACAACGCATCGTCGGCCGGATCCATCCCGTCCCCGGTCCCCCTCGTCCCGCGCGCCACCATCGGCGGCATGACGTGCGGCATATCGAACCCCGGCAGCCGCGGCGCCGGCCCTCCCGTCGGAGGCAAAGACCCACCCTCTTCCCGTACGCGGTGAGCCCCCGACCCGCCCGACGCCCACCCGGGGCGAGCGCCGCCTTCCCGTTCCGACCCGTCCGGCAGATGCACTTCGGCACCCGGCCGCACCGCCCGTTCCACCCGCCGAGCCGGAAGCCCGGCAAACTGGTTCCGGCTGGGCCGCCCGACCGCCTCGACGTCGGCAAAGCGCCCAGCTTCCTCCGGCGTCATCAGAGCCTTACCGGCCCCCGATCCACCATCATCATTCCCCCGGCGCCGACCCGCATCACGACCGCCCCCGGCACCCGGCCCGCGACCACCGGCCAGGTCACGCCCACTCGCGTCGCGACCACCCCCGGCATCCGACTCACGGCCACCAGCCAAGTCACGCCCACCCGCGTCGCGACCGCCCCCGGCATCCGGCTCACGGCCACCACCCAGGTCACGCCCACCCGCGTCGCGACCGGCCCACGCGCCCTCACGATCATCCACTTCGCGGCCACCGACCAGGTCGCGGCTCGGACCACGCTCGGACGGAGTCAGCGCCCCGCCGTGCCCCGAAGCATCCCGCTCGGCCGGCATGTTCCCACGGCGCCGCTCCCGCGCGAAGTACGATCCCGACGTCTCAGCGGGCTGACCCGCATCCCGGCCGACCTGTCGTTCCCGCGCGGAGTCCCCCACGCCTGCCGAACCGCCCCGCGCGAAATAGGACCCGGAGTTCTCAGCGGGCTGACCCACGTTCCGCCCGGCTGGTCGTTCCCGCGCGGAGTCCCCCACTCCCGCCGAACCGCCCCGCGCGAAAAAGGACCTGGAACCGGACGACGTCGGCTCGAC
Source organism: Paractinoplanes bogorensis (assembly GCF_018829635.1). Lineage (GTDB taxonomy): Bacteria > Actinomycetota > Actinomycetes > Mycobacteriales > Micromonosporaceae > Actinoplanes > Actinoplanes bogorensis. The sequence continues at coordinate 348,438 of NZ_JAHKKG010000006.1, read as the reverse complement.
TGGGCTCCGGCCGCCACGCTCCACCACCGAGTCCGGACCCGCCCACGGCTCGACGGCACGTTCACGCGCCGGCTCGACATCCGCGCGGCCGCGGCTCGTGGCCGGCCCGGCTTCGCCACGCTCCCCCAAGCCAGGACCAGGCGCCGTGGCCCGCGCCGCAGTGTCGTCAGCCGCCCGCTGATCCGCGGTGTGGGTCGCATCAGCCGCCCCGGCCGCATCAGCCCAGCGGACCGCATCAGCCGCCCCGGCCGCATCAGTCCAGCGGACCGCATTGGCTGAGCCGGCTGCATCAGTCCAGCCGGCCGCACCGGTAACGCGAGTCGCATCGGCAGAGCGCGCCACACCGGACGAGCCAGCCACATCGCCAACACCGGTCGAGCCGACCCCGCCGCCGACATCAGCCGCACCGCCGGTACTCGCGACATCGGACGAGCCAGCCACATCGCCAACGCCGGTCGAGCCGACCCCGCCGCCGGCATCAGCCGCACCGCCGGTACGCGCGGCATCGGACGAGCCGGCCGCGTCGCCGGCACCGGTTGCTTCGGTCGACCGGGCCGAGCGGGTCGGATCGATCAGGGGCGTCCACACCGGACGACGGAAGCTCGGTGGGCGCTCGGTCGGGTGCGCCGGGTCGATCGGCGGCAACCCGGCCGGCCGCAACAGCGGCCCGTGCTCGGGTGCCTCGGCCTCGAAACGATCGCCGCCGAACCCAGCACCTGAGGACTCACGCCGCCCAATCCCGCGCGACCGGCCCGGCACGGCCCGCCCCGGCCGCGAGTCGAACGTCGGCGGCCGTCCACTCACCGCAACATCGCCGCTCGGCAAACGCTCGCCCGGCAGTTCCACATCGGCCCCTGCGTCCGCCGCCGGCTCCGATTCCGCCCCCTGAGACCAGGCGTTCACCGACTGAGACTCCGGACCGGACAATCGAGATCGGGCACCCGCCGGCCCAGACCGCGAGCCGTCCGACTGCGGCCGCGAGCCGGACGGCTCCACGTGGGCACCGCCGAACTCAGCCTGCTCAGCGGCCGCGTCACCTCGCGGCGGCTCGCCCGGCCCCGGCTGAGTAGCGCCCGGCGCTCCACTCCGCTCCGAAGTCACGACCGGCCGCACCGAACTCCGCTGCCAGAACGATCTCCCGGGCGCCGCGCGCCCCTCGTTCGCACCGTCCGAGCGCCCGGCCTCACCACTCCCGACCCGGCCGGCACCACGGCCACCCACCCCGCGCCCCTCGTTCGCGCCGTCCGAGCGCCCGGCCTCCCCGCTCCCGGCCCGGTCGCCACCACGGCCGTCCGCCCCGCGGTCGCTCTGACCGTGATCGTCCCGGCCTTGGTCGGTCCGGCCCCGACCGAATGAACGTCGACCGCCCTCATCAACCCCAGAGCCACCCGTGCCCACTTCAGACCCGGAACGCCCACCCGCCTCGAACGACGCACCACGCCCGGCGCCCGCATCAGCCCCGGACCCCCCGTGAGGCGCAGATCGACCACCGGCCCCCTCGACGCCCCACGACCCATGAGTCTCGGCAGGACCACCAGCCGCGGACGGCCCGGCTCCCTCATCCGATGCCCACGTTCCCGGTGGACGCACCCCCGACGCCGGCGGAGCGGCGGCCCACCGCGGCCGCACCGTCCCCGACTCGTCGGCGTGCGGACCGGCCCCGGGCGGCAGAGCCTCGTGCGCCTCTCCGGGCGGCAGAGCCGGATGCTGCTCCCGCAGGGCCTCGACCGTGTCGGCGATGCCGGCCGCCACCGCGTCGGGGGCCGCCTGGCGCAGCCGGATCGCGCGCAGCAGGGCCAGCAGATGCTGGTCGGCCGCGGAATCCGAGCCCGATCCGGACGACACTGGAACACCCCCCGCTGCGCAGATGAGCCGGAACAGTTACAAAGTTACTGCCGTACCCCCGGCCGCCGTGGCCATGCGGCGTACCGCCTCGGCGAGAATCTCGGGACTCGTCGCGTAGTTGAGCCGCACGTGACCCGACCCGACCGCCCCGAACCTGGTGCCGGGCTCGAGCGCCACCTTCCCCTCGTACAGGAAAAGATCTCTGGGTTTTGTGTCCTGCCCCAGGGCGGACGCGTCGAGCCAGGCCAGGTAGGTCGCCTCGGGCGGACGCCAGGACAGCGTGGGCAGCGACTCGCCCAGCAGCGCCCCGAGCTGAGAGCGGCGGGCGCTCAGCGTGCCGAGCAGCGACTCGAGCCAGGAGTCGCCGTCGGTCCAGGCCGCGATCGACGCCAGCGCGCCCAGGTGACCGGTGCGCTCGCGGACCTCGGGCACCAGGGCGTCGACCACCCGGGTCATGGCCGGCGACGCCGTGACCAGGGCGGCGCATTTGAGGCCGGCCAGGTTGAACGCCTTGCTGGCGGACACCACGCCGATGGCGATCTCGGCCGCGCCCGGCACGGCCAGGAACGGTGTGAACGTGGCACCGGGCAGCACCAGCGCGGCGTGGATCTCGTCGCTGATCACCGGTACGCGGTAGAGCCGGGCCAGGCGGGCGAGCTCGGTCAGCTCGTCGGCCGTGTGCACGCGGCCGACCGGATTTTGCGGGTTGCACAGCACGTAGGCCGCGGGGTGGGTCGCGAACGCCGCCTCGAGCCCGGCCAGGTCGAGCCGGCCGTCGGTCAGCGGCACCTCGATCGCCCGGCCACGGGCCTCGGGCACCCAGTCGAAGAACGGCGGGTAGACCGGCGGGCTGATGACCACCGGGTCGCCGGGGCGGACCAGCTGCCGCAGGACCTCGACCACGCCCACCCCGACGTCGGTGACCGCGGTGACCCGGCCCGGATCGACATCCCAGCCCCACTGCCGCCCGGCGAACCCGGCGAACGCCTGGCCGACCTCGGGCCCGGGCGCGTAATAGCCCAGGTCACCCCGGCTGAGCGCCGCGCCCAGCACCTCGGTCACCGGTGGGGCGAGCTCGTAGTCCATCTCGGCCACGAACAGGGGCAGCACGTCATCGGCGAACGTGCGCCATTTGACGCTGCGCCGCTGTCGCAGTTCGGCCAGGGGTGGGACGACCAGTTCCGCGCTCATGCCGACATCCTGCTCCGGCCCCCCGACAATTTCTCGTCGTCCAGTTCGGGTGAATCCTGGCAATTCGCTGCGAAAACCGCGGAAGTCTGCGAGGCTGCTGCCAGGATCCCGACGGTGCCCCCGGGCCGCTCGGCTTGAGCCCACGCGAGGCGGAGCCATGAGCATCAGCCACCATCACACGGCCAGTGGCCGGCCGTTGCGGGTGTCCCCGGCGTGGGTGGGTGCCGCCGGAGAGACCAAAGATCAACACCTTCTTCCCGTACGGGAGGCAGTGTGGGTCTGGAGTGTCCGGCGCTACGCCCGTACGGCATTGTGGGCGTTGCCCGCCGCCGCCCTGCTCTACGGCTGGACCACGCTCGGCATCGACACCCCGCCCGGACCGCTGCTCGTGATGCTGGCCGCGAACTGGCTCTCGATCATCGCCATGATCGCCCTGGCCGGGTTGCTGGCCGGCACCCGTACCCGCCGCAGCGCGGTCGCCGGGCTGCTCCTCGGCCTGGCCGGCTTCGCTCTCACACTGCCGCTGGCCGCCCTGCCCGCGGGCACTGCCGCCGCCGGCTCCCCGTTGACCGCCGACCAGCTGAGCCTGGTCGAGGTGGTCGCCACCGCCGCCATCGGCGCGGGCTGGGTGCTGCTGGGCTGGGCCGTCTTCCGGTCCCGGCTGGTCAACCCGGCCGACGGCGTCCTGCTGATGCTGGCCGCGGCCGCCATCGGGGCCGGCGCCCACGCCCAGCGCCCGCTGCCCACTGTGGGGGCTCTGCTGCTGCTCGCCGCCGGCACCGGGCTGGCCTGGACCGGCGGCCGCCTCATCCCCAAGCATTGAGTGTTAGGCAGCGAGGCTCCTGCACTGGGACTTCAGCACTGAGACTCCGGCCCTGAGCCCCCGCCGGAAACTGTCGGACCGGAGTGGCATGCTCCTCGGCAGGCCCGGAAGACCCGGGAGTGAGGGGGAACGGTCATGGCCAAAGTGGTCGCCGACATCTCGGTGTCGCTCGACGGATTCGTGACGGGCCCCGATCCCGGCCCCGGTCAGGGCCTGGGTCGCGGCGGCGAGGCCCTGCACACCTGGGCGTTCCAGGGCGACGCGATCGACCGGCAGGTGCTCGAGGAGTCCACCGGGGCGACCGGAGCCGTCGTGCTGGGCCGCCGCCTGTTCGACATCGTCGACGCCCCCGACGGCTGGACCGAAGAGGTCGGCTACGGCGCCGGCCTGGCCGCCGAGCCGCCGTGCGTGGTCGTCACCCGCACCCCGCCGGCCCACGTGCGGCTGGCCGACCGGTTCACCTTCGTGGTCGACGGGCTGGGCAGCGCGGTCGACAAGGCGCGGGCCCTGGCCGACGGCCGTGACGTGGTCATCATGGGCGGCGGCGCGGTCGTCCGTGGCGCGATCGACGCCGGCCTGGTCGACGAACTCAAGATCCATCTGGCTCCGGTGCTGCTCGGCGGCGGCACGCCGCTGTTCGACGGGGCTGCTCCACGGTCGCTGCGCCAGATCCACGTCCGCGCCGGGCACGCCACCCACCTCACCTACCGGGTCGACTGAGCGTCGTGCCCGAGGTTCACCTGATCACCGATCCCGGCGACGACCGGCTCGGCGACTATCGCGCCCTGACCGACCTCGAACTGCGCACGAAGTGGGAGCCGCCCAACGGGCTGTTCATCGCCGAGGGCGAGCTGGTGCTGCGCCGGGCGCTGCGTGCCGGTTACCGGCCCCGGTCCTATCTGATCGACGAGAAACGCACCGATCAGATCGCCGACCTGCCCGGCGACACGCCGATCTACGCTGCCACCCCGGCCGTGCTCGAGGCGGCGACGGGTTTCCACGTGCACCGGGGCGTGCTGGCATCGTTCCACCGCGCTCCCCTGCGTACGGCCGCGGAAGTCATCGACGGCGCCCGGCGGGTGGCCGTGCTGGAAGACGTCAACAACCACACGAACATCGGGGCGGTGTTCCGGGGCGCGGCCGCGCTCGGCATCGACGCCGTGCTGCTGTCACCGACGTGCGCCGACCCGCTCTACCGGCGCAGCGTGCGGGTGAGCATGGGCGAGGTGTTCGCGGTGCCCTACGCGCGTCTGGAGCCCTGGCCCGACAGCCTGCAGCTGCTGCGCGACGCGGGCTTCACCGTGCTCGCCCTGACCCCCGACCCTGCCGCCGTGCCGCTGCAGAAGGTCACCGAGCGGGCGAAGACGGCCCTGCTGCTCGGCGCCGAAGGCCCCGGCCTGTCGAAGAACGCGCTCGCCGCCAGCGACATCCCTGTCAAGATCCCGATGCGCCGCAGCGTGGACTCGCTCAACGTCGCCGCGGCGGCCGCCGTCGCCTTCTGGGAGCTGGGCCGCGACGACCCCGAGATCTGACGCCCGGCGCCGGCGCGGCGGACGAAACGGCGCGGGCAGAGCGGCACGGCGCGAACGGCGCAAGCCAGCGCGGCGGCGCGGGCGCGAACGGCACGGACGGGGCGGCAAGGCGCGAACGGCGCAAGCCAGCGGCGCGGGCGCGAACGGCACGGACAGGGCGGCGGCGCAGGCACAAACGGCACGGACGAGGTGGCGGAACGGCGCGGGCAAGGCAGCGCGACCCGAACGGCGCAAACATGCGCGACGGCGCGGGCAAGGCAGCGCGACCCGAACGGCGCAAACATGCGCGACGGCGCGGGCGCGAACGGCTCGGGCGGGGCGGCGGGCGGCGCGGGCGCGACGGCACGAAATGGCCGGCCCCTCGAAGACGAGAGGCCGGCCGGTTTCGTTCTGCGCGGAGCGCTGGTGAATCAGGCGCGTTCGCGGTTGACGACGCCGTTGTAGTCGGCGCCGCCGAGTGCCGCTGACGGCGGGATCGGCTCGGGCGCGGGCAGCGCCGCGGTCTTGTCGGGGTCGCCGCTGACCTGTGCCTCGGCGGCGCGGACCTGGTCGTTGATCTTCTCGGCCTCGGCCGCGGCGGCCTGGGCGGCGGCGACCGCCTCCTCCTCGACGGCGGCCGAGTTGACCGACGCCTTGGGCACGTCGCCGGCCATGTTGGCCAGTCCGCCGAGCGCGCCGCCCATGCCCTCGAGGGCCTTGGTCAGCTCGGTCGGCACGATCCAGACCTTGTTGGCCGTGCCGTTGGCGATCTGCGGCAGGGCCTGCAGGTACTGGTAGGCCAGCACCTTCTGCGACGGGTTCGCGGTGTGGATCGCGTCGAACACCGTACGGATCGCCTTGGCCTGGCCTTCCGCCTGCAGGATGCGCGACTGCCGGTCACCGTCGGCGCGCAGCACCGCGGCCTGCTTCTCACCCTCGGCGGTGAGGATCTGGGCCTGCTTGTGACCCTCGGCGTTCAGGATCGTCGCGCGGCGCTCCCGCTCGGCGCGCATCTGCTTCTCCATCGAGTCGCGGATGCTCGGCGGCGGCTCGATCGCCTTGATCTCGACGCGGGTGACCTTGATGCCCCAGCGGCCGGTGGTCTCGTCGAGCACCGTCGACAGGTGGCGGTTGATCTCCTCGCGGCTGGTCAGCGCGCGCTCGAGGTCGAGCGAGCCGATGACGTTACGCAGGGTGGTGACCGTCAGCTGCTCGATGGCCTGCAGGAAGTTGGAGATCTCGTAGGTGGCCCGGACCGGGTCGACGACCTTGAAGTACAGGACCGTGTCGATCGACACGACCAGGTTGTCGGACGTGATCACCGGCTGGGGCGGGAACGAGACGACCTGCTCGCGCATGTCGACCTTGCTGCGTACCGAGTCGATGAACGGCACCAGAAGGTTCAGACCCGGGCTGAGCGTCCGCTTGTACTTGCCCAGGCGTTCGACCACGTCCATCCGCTGCTGCGGGACGATGCGGACGGACCGGAGCAGCGTGACGATGGCGAACACCACGATCACGATGATGAGGACGCCGATCACAGCTTCCATGGCAACCCTCTCTATGGGTTTGTGGGGCAGATATTGCTAGATGTCGAGATTGTCGTCGCGCCACACGATGGCGGTGGCGCCGTCGACCTTGAGAATGCGCACCTTCTCGCCGGGCAGATATTTTTCCTGCCCGTCGAACGACCGGGCCTGCCAGTGCTCGCCGTCGATCTTGATCATGCCGTGCGCCCCGTCGATCTCTTCGAGCACGGTGCCATGTTGACCCTCGATCGCCTCGACCCCGAACGGCGTGTCGCCCGATTCCAGGGCGGGCCGTGCGTGGCGCAGCACGATCGGGCGTAGCGCCGTCACCGACAGGCCGGAGACCAGCGCGAACACGATGACCTGGAGCAGCAGGGGCGCACCGAGGGCGGCCGCGCCGGCCGCGGCGAAGGCCCCGATACCGAAGAAAATGATCAAGAACGTCGCCGTGAAGGCCTCGGCGATCGCCAACGCGACGCCGAGCACGATCCACAGAACCGCTTCCACGTATCGATCGTGACATGCCCGCGCACGTCCGGCGACGCTGCGTGCGCCCTGGCCGAAAATGTCATGCAACTGCTATGGAGGTCGCGTAGCCATATCGGCTGCGGCACCGTTGTACCCACGAGTCGCATATCGAGAGGGTCCACCGTGTCGCTGCTGCCGGAGACCGGCCGACGGGTCGAACAGATCGCCGTCCGCGCGCAGGCCCAGGGGCGTACGCCGTCCCTGGCCCTGGGGGTCGTGCGGGACCGCGCGGTGCTGCACCAGGTCTTCGCGGGCGAGCATCCCCGGCCCGACGCCAAGACGCAGTACCGGCTCGGCTCGATCACCAAGACGATCACCGCCACGCTGGTCCTGCAGCTGCGCGACGAGGGCTTCTTCGCGCTCGACGACCTGCTCTACCGGCACCTGCCGGGCACCCCGATCGGCAACGTCACCCTGCGCCAGCTGCTCGGCCACATCTCCGGCCTGCAGCGCGAGCCGGACGGCGCCTGGTGGGAGCGCACCACGGGCGGCGACGTCGACCAGTTGCTGGCCCGGCTCGGCTACGACAAGGTGGCCGGGCCGCCGTTCCGCCGCTACCGGTACTCCAATCTCGCGTACGGGCTGCTCGGCGCCGTTCTGGAACGGGTCACCGGCGAGACGTGGGCGACGCTGGCCGGTAAGCGGGTGCTCGACCCGCTCGGCATGAAGCGCACCACCTACGCGCCGGTCGAGCCGTTCGCCCGCGGTTACGTGGTGCACGAACTGGACGGTTCCCTGCACGAGGAGCCGCGCCTCGACGCCGGCGCGATGGCCCCGGCCGGGCAGCTGTGGTCGACGATCACCGACATGGCCAAGTGGGCCGCCTTCTGGACCGATCCCGCCCCCACCGTGCTGGCCCGCGAGACGGTCGACGAGATGTGCGCTCCCGTGGTGATCAAGGACCTCGAGTCGTGGACCGCCGCCCACGGGCTCGGCCCGCAGCTCTACCGGGCCGGCGAGCGGGTCTACGTCGGGCACACCGGTTCCATGCCCGGCTATGTCGCCCAGCTCGCCGTCCACCGGCGTAGCCGGCTCGGGGTGATCGCCTTCGCCAACTCGTACGGGCTGACCGGCACCACGATCAAGGAGGTCGCCCTGGAGGCCCTGACCGCCGTGATCGACGCCGAGCCGGTCGCCGTCACGCCGTGGCAGCCACCCGTCCCGCCCACCGGCGAGGCGGCGCTGCTGGTCGGCCGCTGGTGGTGGATGGGCCGCGAGTACGAGATCGCCCCGGACGGCGACGGCGTGGTGATGACCGGACCGCAGCACCGGTCCCGGTTCGTCCGCGAGACGCCGGACCAGTGGCGCGGGGTCGAGGGCGGCAACGAAGGCGAGGTGCTGCGGATCCTACGTACGGACGAGGGCGGGGTCGCGGCGCTCGACATCGCCACGTTCGTCTTCACCCGCGACCCGGCGCGCCTCGCCTAGCCCGAGCGCCAGGCCCCCGGCGACCACCGCGACGCCGATCCACACGGCCGGGCCGGGCAGCGGACCGCCCAGCGCCACCCCGGTGACGGCCGCGGCGATCGGCGCGATGCCGGTCAGCAACCCGGCGCGGGCCGAGCCGAGCCGCTGCACGCACGTGTACCAGAGGACGAACGCCACCGCGGTGACCAGTACGGCCAGGTAGACGCCGGCCAGCACGTCGTCGAGCCGCAGCCGCAGCACCGCGCCCGGCCCCTCGAACCACAGCCCGCCGATCCCGAACGCCACCGCGGCCATCCACGTCGAGTGCACCGACACACCCAGCGGTCCGTGGCGTCCCAGCACCGGGACGGCGAGCAGCGTGAACCCGGCCTCGCAGGCGAACGTCACGAACGCCCAGACCAGACCGATTCCGTCCGTACGCCCGAAGCCCTGCACAAGCGCAGCCCCGGCGGTGACCACGAGCGCGGCCACGATCAGGCGGGTCGCCGGGGCCCGGCCCTCGAGCAGCGGGCCGGCCACCGCGAGCAGCAGCGGCACGCAGGCCACGGCCACCCCGAGCACGGCCGGCTCGGCGTGCCGCGACCCGTGCACGAGCGCCACGTTGAAGACGACCATGCCGGTCAGCACGACACCGCCCAGCCACAGCCATTCGGTGCCCCGGGGCCGGAGCACCCGGCCCCGCGCGTACAGGATCAGCAGCAGGCAGGCCACCGCGTAGCGCAGCGCCTGGACGGTCAGCGAGGGCGCGTCGGCCAGGAAGCCGGAGACTGCGACGCTGCCCCCGACGAACGTCATGCCGGTCGCACCGGCAAGTGCACTCATCTTCACACCCTCGATGCTGTCCGCGATATGGTCCGGATCGAAGGACCAATCATTGCCTTCCTAGGGGGACCAATTTCCGACTTCCTTCAGCTGGATCCGGCCGACGCGCCGGCCAAGGGCCTCACCACCTGGCTGACCGACGGGCTGCGCTCGGCCGTGGCCGAGGGCCGGCTCGCGGCCGGGACCCGGTTGCCGGCCACCCGCGGCCTGGCCGACGAGCTGCGGGTGTCGCGCGGCGTGGTCGTCGACGCCTACCAGCGGCTCATCGACGAGGGCCTGGCCGCCGCGCGGACCGGGGCCGGCACCACGATCATCGCCCGTCCGCACGCCCGGGACACCCCGTCCGACCGCCGCCGCTCGCTCGACACCCTGCGGCTGCCGCTGCCCCCGGCCGAGGGCATCGACCTCGACCTCTCCCCCGGCGTTCCCGACCTTTCCGCCTTTCCCCGTACGGCGTGGTTGCGCGCCGAACGAGCCGTGCTCGACGAGATCACGGCGGCCGACCTGGGCTACGGCGATCCCGGCGGCACCCCGATCCTGCGGGCCGAGCTGGCCGGCTGGCTGGCCCGCACCCGGGGTGTGCACGCCGAACCGGACGACGTGATCGTGGTCGGCGGCGTCGCCCAGGCCCTGGCCCTGCTGGCCCAGACGCTGCGAGCGGCCGGGACGACCCGGATCGCCGTCGAAGACCCGGGTTCCCGGGGCGCCCGCGACCAGCTGGCCCATTGGGGCGTACGCCCGGAGCCGGTCCCGGTCGACGCCGAGGGCCTGGTGGTGGACGCCCTCACCCAGTCCGCGGCCGTCCTCACGCCCGCGCACCAGTTCCCGACCGGGGTCGTGCTCAGCCCGGCCCGGCGGCGCGCGCTGCTGGCCTGGGCGGCCGGCGGCAACCTGGCCGTCGAGGACGACTACGACGCCGAGCACCGGTACGACCGCGCGCCGGTCGCCGCGCTGCAGGGATCCGCTCCGGACCAGATCGCGTACGCGGGAAGCGTCTCCAAATCTCTGGCCCCCGGGATGCGGCTCGGCTGGCTGGTGGCGCCGCGCCGGATGCAACCCGAGCTGCTCACCGCCAAGCACGACAGCGACCTCGGCAACCCGGCGCTACCGCAGCTGGTGCTGGCCCGGCTGCTCGCGACCGGTGACTACGAACGGCATCTGCGCAACGTCCGCACCCGGCAGCGGCGACGACGGGACGCGCTGCTGGCCGGGCTGACCCGCTTCCTTCCCGACGCTCGTGTCACCGGTGTCGCGGCCGGGCTGCATCTGCTGATCATGCTGCCCGGGGAGATTCCGGATGTTTCCGCGGCGGCGCTGGCCGCTGACGCCGGTGTTCTCGTGCACCCGCTCTCGTGGCACCGGTTCGCCGACGGGCCGCCCGGCCTGATCCTCGGCTACGCGGCCAACCCGCCCGACCGCCTGACCGAAGCGGCCGAACGACTCGGGCGGGCGCTCAGCCCCGGCCGGCTCGGCCCCGGCCGCCTCACTCGTCGTACACCGTGACGAAGTCGATCAGGCGCTCCATCGAGTTGATCAGCGGGGTCTCGACGTCCTTGTAGCTGCTGACCGACTTCAGGATGCGCCGCCACATGTCGGCCGGCTCGCGCACGCCCACGGCCGCGCAGATGCCCTCTTTCCACGGCCGGCCGGGCGGGATGACCGGCCACTTGGACAGCCCGACCCGTTCCGGTTTCACGGCCTGCCAGATGTCCACATACGGGTGGCCGGTCACCAGCACGTTCGGATCGGTCACGGCGGCCACGATGCGGCTCTCCTTGCTGCCCGCCACCAGGTGGTCGACCAGCACGCCGAGCCGCCGCTCCGGACCGGGCCGGAATTCCCGTACGGCTGCGGCCAGGTCGTCGATGCCGTCCAGCGGCTCGACCACGATGCCCTCGATCCGCAGGTCGTCGCCCCAGATCCGCTCGACCAGGGCGGCGTCGTGGATGCCCTCGACCCAGATCCGGCTGGCCTTGGCCACCTGCGCCTGCACCCCGGCCACGGCGATCGACCCGGAAGCCGTGATCCGACGCTGCGGGGCCACCGTCGCCTGGGGCCGGCGCAGCGTCACCGGCTTGCCGTCGAGCAGGAACGCGGCCGGCTCGAGCGGGAAGTTGCGCCGCTTGCCGTGCCGGTCCTCGAGCACGACCGCGCCCAGTTCGAACCCGACCACCGCCCCGCAGAACCCCGAATCCACGTCCTCGACGACCAGATCGCGGTCGGCGTCCACCTCGGGCACCACCTTGCGGCGCCGCCAGTCCCCCTTGAGCACGTCCTCCCCATACATGCAAGGCACGGTAACCCGTGCGTTGGGACACGACCTTTCTGACTCTCCGGCCGAGACAGACTTCCCGATCGCCACGTACCCTTTCTCGCATGTCCCCCGCAGCCGATGCGGCCACCCGCGTAGCGCGACGCTCCACCCGGTTCGTGTCCTGGGTGCGGGCCTGGCGCGCCGGTCTCGTGCCGTTCGACGAACTGGCCGACGAGATCGCCCACGACGAGGAACACCTGGTCGCCGACGCGCCCGGCACGTGGACCGACGTGCCGCTGCCGCAGGGCCTGCCCGCGTTCGCCAAGGTGCACCCCGACGACATCCGGCTGGTGCTGCCCGCCCCCGGCGACCCGCGCGGCCTGCCCGGCCCGGGCCCGCTGACCGGCGCGGCCATGCTGGCCGGCGAGGCCGTGATGACGCCCCACTTCGGCATCGTGCCCGAGGTGCGCCGGCACGTGTCCGGCTCCGGCGTCGAGTTCGAGACCGTGCTGTGGCGCTACTTCCCGGTCGACGACTACAAGCCCGTCTTTCAGATGGGCGCGGCCGAGGCCGAGGGCGAGCTGACCCTGGCCCTGGGCGAGGCGACCACCCAGCTCACCAAGCTCGACGTGGCCCAGTGGAAGCCCGAGCTGGCCGGCGCGCTGCAGGCGTTGCGCCGCCCCGAGAGCACGGCCACGCTGCCCGCCGGTTTCGACCCGCGCGCCCGCCGCCTGTTCGCCCGCGCCTCCGTCCTCGACCAGGTGCTCGCGCTGGCCGAGACGAACGCCCCCGGCGGCGCCGTCAACGGCTACGAGGCCCAGCAACGCGACGCCGCCCTGCGCCCCCTGATGAACGCCTGCCGCCAGGCCCTGGTCGCGGCCTGCAACTCGCCGCTCCATGCCTGATCTCGTCAAGCACTGCACCTTCTGCGGAGCGCGGTTCGTGCCCGGGCAGCCCTGGCCACGCCGCTGCACCGCCTGCGGCGAGACCAGTTACCGCAACCCGGCCCCGGTCGCCGTGGCCCTGCAGCCGGTGGCCGACGGCCTGCTGGTGGTGCGCCGGGCCATCCCGCCCGCGGCCGACCGGCTGGCCCTGCCCGGCGGTTTCATCGACTACGGCGAGTCCTGGCCGGACGCCGCCGCCCGCGAACTCCGCGAGGAGACGGCCGTCGTGGCCGACCCGGCCACCGCGACCCTCTACGACACGATCAGCGCTCCGGACAGCACGCTGCTGGTGTTCGCCCTGTTCCCGCCGCTCGCCGACGTGCCCCTGGAAGCCCCGAGCGACGAGACCCACGGTTCCGAGATCCTGAAGGGCCCGGCCGAGCTCGGTTTCAGCCTGCACACCGAGGTGGCCAACCGCTGGTTCCGCGAGAACGCCTAATCGATGAGCCCGGCCGTGACCAGTTCGGCCAGGAGCAGGCGGATGGCCGGGGCGCACCGCCCGGCCTGAGCCGACGTGAACCAGTCCAGTTCGGCGATCTCGTTGGCCGCCACCGGGGTGTCGTCGGTCTTGCCACCCAGGAAGCAGATCAGCCGTACGGTGGTGCCCGCCGGCCGGTTGTGCGCGGGCGCCACGATCTCGGTGAACAGTGTCAGGTCGGCCGGGTCGACCACGATCCCGACCTCTTCGCGCACCTCGCGCGCGGCCGCCTCGGCGTACGACTCGTCCGGCTCGGGCTTGCCGCCGGGCAGATAGAACGCGTCCGAGTTGGCCGGCCGCGCGACCAGCACCCGCCGATCCCGCACCAGAACCCAGGCCGCCGCGACCACCACTCCGCTCACGGGCCCGAGCCTACGATGCGCCCTCGCGCCTCAGGCCATGTGGTAGTGGGTCGGCTCCGGCAGCGTGACCACGATGCGGCCGGACCGCAGGAAGTTGTCGACCTCGAAATCGGTGAGCTTCTCGCCGTTGTGCGCCCGCCACGGGAACATGCCCGCGGGTTTCTTGACGTACCAGCGGTCGAGCGTTTCGTCGTGGACGGTCGTCCCGTCGGGCAGGTCGACGGATTTCATGATCGCGGTCATGGACCCTGACGCTAGGGCCACGCTCGGCGACTTCGCCGCCATCTGGTCGGACGTCACCCCCTCGGCGGAACGACGGTTTGCCGGGCGGGCCGGAAAAGGTGGGCCGGAAGACTTACCGTGACAGGATGCGGAAGCCGGAGCTGGACGAGCTGCAGCGTTCCCAGGCGGCCCGGGTGCGGGCGCTCATCGAGGAGCTCGGGCCGGCCGACGACCACTCCGGCGCGCTGCCCGCCGTCCGGGCGATCAGCCGCGACGGTCTGGTGCTCGGCGACGTGCTGGGCGACTATCTGCATCGGGTGGTCACCGGCGGGCAGTCCGAGACCATCTCGTACTGGCCGGTTCTGGAGCTGCTGCGGGCGGCCGGCGCCGACGAGGAGCGGGCCGCGTCCCGGGCCCAGTGGCTGCGGTCATCGGACGACGTGGACCACTGAGCCGGTCTCGAGATGCGACAGCAGCACCCGCTGGGCCTCGGCGGGCATCCGGATGCAGCCGTTGGAGATGCTGCGGCCGAAGGCGGAGCGCCGGGACCAGCCGTGGATCGCGGTGTGGCCCTGCTGCAGCGAGGCGGCCAGGGCTTCCTTGTCGTCGGGGACGGCCCCGAGCACCAGGGCGTCCAGTCCGGCGTAGACATGACCGTGGGTCGTGGTGCGGCCGAGCACGAAGGTGCGGCCCAGTGGTGTGGGCGTACGGGAGGAACCGACCGCGACTGTCCACGCGCCGTGCGGGCGGCCGTCGCGCAGCCAGGTCAGCCGATGGTCGCTCAGGTCGACGATCACCTGGTCGCGTAGCGGCCGCGGCTCCCAGCCGGTGGCGGGCAGCCAGCCGATGCGGCGGTTGACCGAGGGCAGCAGGATGGCGACCCAGCCGTCGCGCCGCTCGACGACGGGCACGACGACCGGCAGGCCGCTGATCGAACGGGGCAGGAACGCACGCGGCCGGCCGCCGGGGGCGTCGTAGACGGCGAGCGTCTTCCGCGGATGCAGCCCGTCGGCGATCGAGGCCAGCGACTCGGGCGTCGCATCGTGCGGGAAGCCGTGCGCGGGCTCCCAGTAGTTGATCCGCGGCAGGTCGGCGGGTGCGGGCCGCGCCGGCAAGGGCGACGGTGCCGCGGACGGCGACGCGGCCGGCGCCTGGCGGGCCGTGAACTGGCCGGGTGGCGGGGCGCAGGCCGTCACGAGCGCCACGGCGATCAGGGGCAACAGACGGCGCATTGCACCACACTATGTCGGAAAAATGCGAAACATCACTCGAAACGGCGCACGACTTCATCCCACGTGAGCGCGGAGGCGGCCCGGTACGCCTCGGCGGCCTCCTCGGCCGAGAGCGCGGCCCGGGCCGTACGCTCGGCCTCGTCCCGGTCACGGACCTCGTCGGGGGTGAAGATGGGCGACCCCAGCGCGGACCGTTCCCGTTCGGCCACCACCAGCAGGGTCAGCGCCTCGGCGGGCGGCGCGAGCTGGGCCAGCCCCTCGATCGCGTCCAGCTGCCCCTCGGGAATGGCCAGTTCGGTATAGATGCCCAGCGCCTCGATCATGTACGCCCGCGACGCCTCGGCCCGGGCGAGCCGGCGGGCCACGATGCCCAGATTGGACAGCGCCGCGGCCGTGCCCCGGGCGTCGTTGATCGCCCGGAACGCGTCCAGCGCCCGCGCGAACATCGGCCCGGCCTCGTCGAGCCGGTCGAGGCAGCGCAGCGTCCCGGCCGTGTTGTTCAACGCGGCCGCGGTCATCCGCGCGTTGCCGTCGGCCTCGGCCAGTTCGAGGGCCTCGTAGCCGAAGGTGAGCGAGGCCGGGTAGTCGGCCTGCCCCTGAGCCGTGATCAGCAGGTTGTTCAGCGCGGCGATCACCCCGGGCCGGTCGCCGAGCGCCCGGAACGCGGCCAGCCCCTGCTCACCCAGACGCCGTGCCTCGTCGAGGTCGCCGCTGCTGCGGGCCAGCGACGCGGCCACCCGCAACGCGCGGGCGCGCAGGGCGGTCGGCTCGGGCGCGGCGCCGAGCGCGCGGCCCAGCCAGGCCCGGCCCTCGACCATCCGTCCGGTGACCCACCAGTACCACCACATCGCGGCCGCCATGGCCAGCCCGTCGGCCGGGTCACCCGCGGTCAGCGACCAGTCCAGGGCGGCCACGATGCTGTCGTGGGTGGCGCCCACCTCGGCCAGCCATTCGGTGTGGGCCGGGCCGTCGGGCGGTGGGGGCGCGGCGAGCCGTTCCACCCACAACCCGGCGAACCGCCGCCGGGCCGGGTCGCCGGGGGCGAGCAGTTCGGCGGCGTACTCGCGGATGGTCTCGATCAGGCGGTACCGCTCGCCGGTCCACTCCACCATGGACCGGTCGGTCAGCTGGGTCAGCGGGTCGAACGCGTCGGCGCCGTAGACGTGCGACGCCGCGGCCAGGTCGAACCCGCCCGCGAACTGGCTCAGCCCGGCCAGCAACTCCTGCTGCGGCTGGTCGAGCAGGTCGTAGCCCCAGTCGATGGCCGCCCGCATGGTGCGGTGCCGTTCCACCGGGGACGCGCCGACGAGCAGGTCTAGGCGCCGGTCGAGCCGGGAAACGATCTCACCCAGGGGCAGCGCGCGCAGCCGGGCCGCGGCCAGCTCGAGGGCCAGCGGCAGGCCGTCGAGGCGGCGGCACAGCTCGGTGGCGGCCGGGCGTTCCTGCGGGCGCAGACCGGCCCCGCCCCGGGCCGCGGCCACCCGGCCGTCGAGCAGGCGGACGGCGTCGGCGCTGCTCAGCCCGCCGAGCGGGAACATCACCTCGCCCACCACGCCGAGCGGCTCGCGACTGGTGGCCACCACCCGCACCCCGGGGGCGGCCAGCAGCAACGCGTCGACGACCGTGGCCGACTCCGCCCGTACGTGCTCGCAGTTGTCCACCACCAGCAGCACCCGCCGATCGCCCAGGTGGCGGGCCATCGCGGCCACGGCGGTCGTGCCGGGCTCGTCGCGGACGCCCAGCGCGGCCGAGAAATGCGCGTCGAGCAGCGACCGCCCGGCGCCGGCCAGCTCGACCACGTGCACGGCGTCGTAGTCGGCGGTCACCTCACGGGCCAGCTCGAGCGCGAACCGGGTCTTGCCGCTGCCACCCGGCCCGGCCACGGTGAGCAGCCGCGCCTCGCCCGACAGCGTGATCGCCCGGTCGAGCTCGGCCCGCCGCCCGATGAACCGGGTCCGCGAGCCGGGCAGCCCGGGTCCGGGCCGGTCCAGGGTCGGATCGTGCCGGCGGATCGCGGCGGCCAGCGCGACAAGTTCGGCGCGCGGCTCGGTCTCGTACGCGGAAAGGGCTTTCTCCGTACGGGCGAAAACCTCGAGCGCGTCCGCCGTACGCCCGTCCCGGTGCAACGCCAGCATCAAGCGCTGGGCCAGCGGCTCGGCGGCCGGCTCGGCGACCAGCCACGCGCTCAGCTCGGGCAGCACCGGACGCCCCTCCGCCAGCTGCTGATCGGCCCAGGCCAGCCGGGCCGCGAGAAGTTGCTCGGTCAGCCGGGCGGCGGCCGCTCCGACGATCGGGCCGGCGTCGGTTCCCTCGTACGCCGGACCCCGCCACAGACGCAGATCACCGGTCCGCTCGAACTCGAGCGCGTCGAGCTCGCCGGCCCGGACGGCGTAACCGCCCGAGGTGAACGACAGCCGGTCGCCGACCACCTTGCGCACCGCCGACGCGTGCACCTGCAGGGCGGTCGCGGCCGACGGCGGCACCTCACCCGGCCACAGCTCGGCCATCAGGCGCTCGGCCGACACCACCTGGCCGCGGGCGGCGATGAGCACCGCCAGCAGCGTGCGGGGGCGCGGCGCGAGGGCAGCCACGGACCCGTCATCGGTGATCACCCGCACCGGGCCCAGCACCTCGAAGCGCACGGCACCAAAGTAGCGGTGTCTGCCACACTGACGGGATGGGCCGGAGAGCGATCATTTTCCATGGCACCGGGGCCGGGCCGGGCGTCGCCTGGTATCCCTGGCTGGCGAAACGGCTCGAGGAGCGGGGCTGTTCGGTCGAGGTGCCGCACTATCCCGGGCTCAACGTGGAGCCGATCGCCACGTTCCTGCCCCAGGTGCTGGCCGCGCACCGGTTCGACGACGAGACCGTGCTGGTCGGGCACTCCGGCGGGGCGGCCTTGCTGCTGGCCCTGCTCGAACGGGTGCCGGCCGCCCAGGCGATCCTGGTGGCCGGCTACTGCACCCGGCCCAACGACTCGGACGAGCCGGTGCTGCAGGACACGTACGACTGGGAAGCCATCCGCGCCCACTGCGGTGAGTTGATCTTCATCAACTCACGCCAGGACCCGTACGGCTGTGACGAGCACCAGGGCCGGGCCATGTTCGACCGGCTCGGCGGCACCCAGATCGTCCGCGACGACGGCCACTTCGGCGACTGGAACCAGGTCTACGACGAGTTCCCGCTCCTCGACCGCCTGATTCGTTAGATCTCGTCGATCAGGTCGGCCACCGAGTTGATGATCCGCGACGGCCGGTACGGGTAGCGGTCGGCCTCCTCGCGCGTGCTGATCCCGGTCATCACCAGGATCGTGTGCAGCCCCGCCTCGAGACCGCAGAGCACGTCGGTGTCCATCCGGTCGCCGATCATCGCGGTGGTCTCGCTGTGCGCCTCGATCGTGTTCAGCGCCGACCGCATCATCATCGGGTTCGGCTTGCCCACGAAGTACGGCTCGACGCCGGTCGCCTTGGAGATCATCGCGGCCACCGAACCCGCCGCGGGCAGAGCGCCCTCGTTGGACGGGCCGGTCGCGTCGGGGTTCGTACAGATGAACTTGGCCCCGCCGTCGATCAGCCGGATCGCCTTGGTGATCGCCTCGAAACTGTACGTGCGGGTCTCCCCCAGCACCACGTAGTCGGGGTCGAACTCGGTCAGGATGTAACCCGCGGCGTGCATGGCCGTGGTCAGACCCGCCTCGCCGATCACGTATGCCGTGCCGCCCGGCCGCTGATCGGCCAGGAACTGCGCGGTCGCCAGCGCCGCCGTCCAGATCGCCTGCTCGGGCACGTCGAAGCCCATCCGGTTGAGCCGGGCCTGCAGGTCGCGTGGCGTGTAGATCGAGTTGTTGGTGAGGATCAGGAAGGGCTTGCCGGACTTCTTCATCCGGTTCACGAACTCGGGGGCGCCCGGCACCGGCACACCCTCGTGGACGAGCACGCCGTCCATGTCGGTGAGCCAGCTCTCGATGGCCTTGCGCTCAGGCATCATGCTCCTCGTCGCTGTGGTGGTGGGCAGCAAATGGCCGGGCAGTCGTTCCAAGCCGGGAGCGTACCGAGCCGCTGTGACGGAACGCTGTCGGTCCGCTCACGTACGAGGTCGCTGACCATGGAGACGAAGCGCGGATCGACGCCCGGGGTCGCCGCGCGGGCGTAGCCGAGACCGAGCCGTTTCGCGGTGTCAGCGGCCTCGTTGTCGAGATCCCAGATCACCTCGAGGTGATCGGAGACGAACCCGATCGGGCTCACTACGACATCGGTCACACCCTGCTCTTCGAGTGACTCCAGGTGGTCGTTGACGTCGGGCTCGAGCCACGGCACCTGGGGCGGGCCGCTCCGGCTCTGCCACACCAGGTCCCACGGCAGATCGGGCGCCGCGGCGGCGTGCACCAGGCGGGCCGTCTCGTGCAGCTGAGCCTCGTAGCGGCCGCCGTCCGGACCGGCCGTCCTGGCCATGCTGGTCGGGATGGAGTGCGCGGTGAACACCAGACGGGTCGTGGCCCGCCGGCTCTCGTCGAGGGTGGCCAGCGACGCCCGTACGGCATCGGAATGGGGTTGAACGAAACCGGGGTGATCCCAGAACTGGCGCAGCTTCGAGATCACCGGCGCGCCCGGACCGACCTTGGCCCGGGCGTCCGCGATGTCCTCCCAGTACTGCTTGCACGACGAATACCCGCCGTACGCGCTGGTCGCGAACCCGAGCGCGTGGCTGACCCCGTCGTCGCGCATCTGCGCCACCGTGTCGGCCAGCATCGGATGCCAGTTGCGATTTCCCC
The DNA here is from genome assembly GCF_018829635.1 of Paractinoplanes bogorensis. Classification (GTDB taxonomy): domain Bacteria; phylum Actinomycetota; class Actinomycetes; order Mycobacteriales; family Micromonosporaceae; genus Actinoplanes; species Actinoplanes bogorensis. The sequence continues at coordinate 328,498 of NZ_JAHKKG010000006.1, read as the reverse complement.
AGTACGCCGGCAGGTCGATCCCGTTCGTCGTGAAGTCGGCGCGAACGGCCTCGAGGAGGTCGCGGCACTGCTGGTTGATCGGTGAGACGCCGCCGAAGTGGTAATAGTGCTCGGCCACCTCGGCCAGGCGCTCATCCGGGACGCCGCGCCCGCGCACCACGTTACGCAGGAACGGCATCACGTCATCGGGCTTCTCGGGCCCACCGAAGGACAGCAGGACGAACGCGTCGTAAACCACCCGCCCATCCTCCCACCGGGTCACGCACCGAGCGCGTGGTAACCCCCGTCGACGTGCACAACCTCACCCGTCGTAGCCGGGAACCAGTCGGACAGCAGCGCGCAGATCGCCTTACCGGCGGCCGACGTGTCGTGCAGGTCCCAGCCCAGCGGCGCCCGGTTGGCCCACGCGTCCTCGAACTGCTCGAAACCCGGGATCGACTTGGCCGCCATCGTGCGCAGCGGGCCGGCCGACACCAGGTTGCTGCGGATCCCCTTGCTGCCCAGGTGCAGGGCCAGGTAGCGGTTGGCCGACTCCAGGCCCGCCTTGGCCACGCCCATCCAGTCGTAGACCGGCCACGCCTTGGTCGCGTCGAACGTGAGGCCCACGACACTGCCACCCGGCTGCATCAGCGGCAGGCAGGCGACCGCCAGCGACTGGTACGAGTACGTCGAGACGTGCAGCGCCTTCGACACGTCCTCCCACTGCGCGTTCAGGAACTCCCCGCCGAGCACGCTCTGCGGACCGAACGCGATCGAGTGCAGCACCCCGTCCAGGCCGTCCACGTGCTCGCGCACCTTGTCCGGCAGCGCGGCCAGGTGCTCGGTGTCGGTGACGTCGAGCTCGATGACCGGGGGCGGCTCCGGCAGCCGCTTGGCGATCCGCTCGACCAGCGACATCCGGCCGAAACCGGTCAGCACGACCTGCGCGCCGTTCTCCTGGGCGATCTTGGCCGCCGAGAACGCGATCGACGCGTCCGTGATCACACCGGTGATGAGCAGCCGTTTGCCACTCAGCAATCCAGACACTGTGCTCCTTTGGTTAGTGGCCCATTCCGAGGCCGCCGTCGACCGGCAGGACCGCGCCATTGATGTACGCCGCGCCGTCACCGGCGAGGAAAGTCACTGCGGCCGCCACCTCGTCGGGGTTTGCGAGCCGACCGGCCGGAACCGCCTTGATGATCTCCGCCTGCCGTGCCTCGGACAGGACGGCGGTCATCTCCGTCTCGATGAAACCGGGCGCCACCACGTTCGCCGTGATGTTGCGGCTGCCCAGCTCACGGGTAATGCTCCGGGCCATGCCGACCAGCCCGGCCTTGCTCGCCGCGTAGTTCACCTGACCGGGTCCGCCGTAGAGGCCCACCACCGACGAGATGAAGATGATCCGGCCCCACTTGGCCCGCAGCATCTTCGAACTGGCCCGCTTCGCGACCCGGAACGAGCCCTTCAGGTTGGTGTCGATGACCCGCTCGAACTGCTCCTCGCTCATCCGCAGCAGCAGCGTGTCGTCGGTGACACCGGCGTTCGCCACCAGCACCTCGACCGGGCCGAGCTCCTTCTCGATCTCGGTGAACGCCGCGTCGACCTGAGCCGGGTCGGTGATGTCGCACTGCACCCCGAACAGCCCCTCGGGCGCGCCGCTGCCCCGGTGCGTGACCGCGACCCGGTCACCCTGCTTCTCGAACGCCCGCGCGATGGCGAGGCCGATACCCCGGTTGCCGCCTGTCACCAGAACCGTGCGCGCCACGACCTTCGCTCCTCATACCCAGGTAGGGGGTGCCGGCTGGCACCACGGGGGCACGACGACGGCGCAATACCGCCGTAACCTGCCGGGGTGGAGACTATCGGCCCGGTGACCCGGCGCAACGCCACGGGGCCGCTCAGACGCCTGCTCTGGTCACGGGAAACGGCCAGGCCGACCCCGCACGGGCGATTCTGGACGTACGCACTGCCCCTCGGCCTGCTCGCCCTGGCCGGCCTGGGTCTGGCCGCCGGCGCCTACCTCAGCGAGAACCGCTACCTCGACGGTCTCTGGATCGGCGTCATCGCCGTCGGCTCGGTGCTCCCTGTCGCCCTCACGCTCCGCCTGCCCCTGCTCGCCTGGCGGCTGGGCTTCCTCATGCTGTTCCTCGGCTCGATCCAGACCGGCCCGTACGAGCCCTGGCCGTGGAACACCGTGCAGATCCTCGGCTTCCTCGTCGTCCTCGGCCGGCTGGCGATCGTCGAGGACTCCGGGCTGACCATCTGGGCCACCACGCTCAGCCTGATCCCGGTCTTCCTGTACGCCCCCGACGCCAACGCCTGGGGCGCGGCCGTGCTGCTGATCGCCATCGCGGCGCTGGGCGACATCGTGTCCCGCCGGCGCCGTACGCGGGCCCTGCTGGCCGAAAAAGAGGAACTCACCGAACTCGAACGGGCGAAACGGGCCGTACTGGAGGAACGCACCCGGATCGCCCGGGAGATGCATGACGTGGTCGCCCACCACATGTCGATGATCGCCGTACGGGCCGAGACCGCCCCCTACCGCGTCGGCGACCTGTCCGACCCGGCCAAGGAGGAGCTGGCCACGATCGCCGGGGCCGCGCGGGAGGCCCTGACCGACATGCGGCGCCTGCTCGGGGTGCTGCGTTCGTCGTCCGCCGCTCCTGATGGCGACGCTCCGCTGGCGCCCCAGCCCGGGCTGGCCGACGTGGACGACCTGGTTGCGAGCGCGCGGGCGGCCGGGGTCGACGTCTCGTACAGCGCAAGTGGTCTGCCCCGACCTGTGGACAACTCCGTTTCCGTCGGCGCGCCTGTGGACAACGAAATTCACGGCGGCGGCGAACCCGATAGGGTCCCCACCCTGGGCGGGGCGGCGGCGGAACTGGCGGCTTACCGGATCTTGCAGGAGGCGCTGGCCAACGCGTCCCGCCACGCACCTGACGCCCCGGTGACCATCGACGCCCACGGCCACCACGACCGCCTCGAGCTCACGGTGCGCAACCGCCTGACCGTCCCGGTCCCCGACACCACGAGCCGCGGCCACGGCCTCAACGGCATGCGCGAGCGGGCCGAGCTGCTCGGCGGCACACTCACCGCCGGGCCCGAGGACGACCATTTCGTCGTACGGGCATCCCTGCCCCTGACCACGCCGGGAGAGCAGCCGTGATCAAGGTCCTGATCGCCGATGACCAGGCGATGGTCCGCGAGGGTTTCGGCGCCCTGCTCGGCGCCCAGCCCGACATGCTGATCGTCGGTGACGCCGCCGACGGAGAGGCCGCCGTGGCCCGGGCGCGCGAGCTGCGCCCCGACGTGGTGCTGATGGACGTACGCATGCCCGTGATGGACGGCCTGGAAGCCACGCGTCGTCTGGCCGCGGTCGACGGAGGCCCCCGCATCCTGATCCTGACCACGTTCGACCTGGACGACTACGTCTACGCGGCACTGCGCGCCGGTGCGAGCGGCTTCCTGCTCAAGGACGCCCCAGCCGCCGACCTGATCAACGCCGTACGCGTCGTGGCCGCCGGCGAGGCCCTGCTGGCCCCCAAGGTGACTCGCCTGCTCATCACCGAGTTCGCGTCCCGCCCGACGACCGACCGCCCCCGCCCCGCAGCACTGAACGCCTTGACGCCCCGCGAGACCGACGTCCTGCTGCTGATCGCCAAAGGCCGCTCCAACCAGGAGATCGCCGCCGAGCTGATCGTCGCCGAGCAGACGGTGAAGACACACATCGGACGCATCCTGGCCAAGCTCAACCTGCGGGACCGAGCCCAGGCAGTCATTTTCGCGTACGAGACCGGCCTGGTCACACCCGCGTAAATTGCCCGATTCGCCCACCCGTTTGGCGCCGGTTCGCAGATGGTGGATGTCGATCTCCTAGAGCGTTTCCCGTACGAATTTTTGTCGTACGTATGTTCGAAGATGCTCCCCATGTTGGCCGACGTGACACAGCTGGGACAGGACGCGGCAAAGCTCGCCGCCGCCTCGCTGTGGCCCCTCGGCGACGACGACCTGACCGCCTGTCTGGACGCCGCCTACCGCCTCGAACAGACCGCCTTCGCCCTGCAGACGCGGTTGGTCCAGCACGCCGAACGCCGTGGCCTGCCCACCGCTCACGGCCATCGCAGCACCGCCACCTGGCTCCGCGCCCGCCTGCGGCTCGATCTCGGCCCGGCCCGCCGGCTGGCCGAACGCGCCGCCGACCTGACCCGCCAACCCGCCGTCGAACAGGCCCTGCTCGACGGCCACATCGACGCCCGCCAGGCCACCGCGATCGCTACCGCCCTCGACTCCGTGACCACCGGCCTGATCGAGCTGGACGAGACCACCGACCGCGCCGACGCGGTTGACGCCGACACGATCGTCGAGCAGGCCGGCACGACTCTGATCGCCATGGCCGGCCGGCTGACCGCCAACCAGCTCAGCCATGTCGGCGACCGCATCCTCACCTACGTCGCCCCGCACCTGGCCGACCGCGCCGACGAACTCGCCCTGGCCCGTCAGGAAGCCCGCGCCCACCGCAACCGTGGCCTCACCCTCTCCGCCCCCGACGCCGGGATCGTGCGCCTGACCGGACTCCTCGGCCAGGAGGACGCCGCCATCCTGCAAGCCGCATTGCTCCCCTTGTGCGGGCCCACCCCCGACGACAACCGCCGCCCGGCCCAACGCCGCGCCGACGCCCTGATCGATATCTGCCGGCTCGCCCTACGCACCGGCGAGCTGCCCGAGTCGGGCGGCGAACCCGCCCAACTGTCAGTCACCCTCGCCTACGACCCACTCACCCGGGCCCTGGGCACCGCCACGACCGACACCGGACTGCGGTTGTCCGCCGCCACGGCTCGACGGCTGGCGTGCGACGCGAGGATCCTGCCCGCCGTCCTGGGCAGCGCCGGCCAGGTCCTGGACCTCGGCCGCAGCAGCCGCCTCGCCTCCACCGTCCTGCGCCGAGCCCTGACCCTGCGCGACCGAGGGTGCGCCTTCCCCGACTGCGATCGCCCGCCCCGCTGGACAGACGCCCACCACATAACGCCATGGAGTTCCGACGGCAGCACTGCCCTCGACAACCTGGTCCTGCTGTGCCGCCACCATCACCGGCTGGCCCACGACCCGACCTCAGGTTGGAAGATCCGCCTCGGCACCGACCGGCAACCCGACTTCATCCCGCCACGCCACATCGACCCGGCGCGGCAGCCCCGCCGCAACCTGTACCACCCCCGCGCGTAGGCCGATCACCCGCACACCCGCACACCCGCACACCGCCGCCGAAACGCGCCGTACGCCCGCGCCCGTCGACTCGTAGCAACGCGCCTGATCGCGTGATGCGAGTAGCTGCGGACGCCCTGGCCATGCGGAGTCCGCTCGGTGACGGCGTCAACTCGCCCAGTGGACTCCCGGCAACGCCGCACGGATCGCTTCCAGGTCGTCCGGCGTCTGGCCGCGGACCCACAGCCAGGCGCCGCCCTCACCGTGGGTGCGTATCAGTCGCCCAGGCCGGGAGTACCACCGCACCGGACCCTCCTCCACGTCAATCCACATCGGATGATCCTCCAGCGGCACTCGTTCGAACTGGGCCACCGCGGCGGCGACCTCGTCCGCGTCCAGTTCGCAGGCGGCGACCGCGTCGCCTGGGCGGTCGGTCTCCACCGCCGCGGTGAGCGCCAGCGTCACGCACGCCGTCGGCAGGTCTGGTGCATAGGGCATCCAGCCGGCCCCGTTGTCGATCAGCACGGCCGGATCGGCGCCGTCGAGCGTGATACCCCAGCTTGCCTCGGCCACGAGCGGATCCGCGCTGTGGAAGACCAGAATTCCGTCCTCGGCGTGCAGGCCGCGCAGGTCGAAGACGCCAGTTCCGTAGGCCACGCACAGCATTTCAGGAATCGGCCGGTCGAGGCGCTGCTCGATCGCCGCCTGATCCCACGCCGGCCGGGCCGGCAGTTGCCACGCTCGCGCGAAACTTCGGAGAAACTCCCACGGCCCCGCGCGGCGCAGCTCGGCCACGGTGTCATAGCCCGTCACGCGCGCAGTTTAGCCGCGCCCCCGAACGGCCCGGGGGGCATGAAGACGCGGGCCGGCGGCCTTCAACCCGAACTCGAACGGACCGACCGGGGTGGGCGAGCGGGCAGCAAGGCGGGCGAGCAAGCAGGCGAGCAAGCAAGCAGGCAGGCGGGCAAGCAAGCAGGCAGGCGGGCGAGCAAGCAGGCAGGCGGGCGGGCGGGCGGGCGAGCAAGCAGGCAGGCGGGCGGGCGAGCAAGCAGGCGGGCGGGCGGGCGGGCAAGCAGGCAGGCGGGCGGGCGAGCAAGCGGGCGGGCGGGCGAGGGACTGGCGATCCGGGGCGGCACGAAACCGTGATCACAACACGTCACCGGATGCCTACCGTCAACAGGCATGAAGACGCAGCTGACGGTTCTGGCGCTGGCCGCCACCACGATCGCCACCCTCGCCGCCTGTTCCTCCGGCGGCGACTCCTCGTCCGAGCACCGGGTGGTCGCGGCCAACGCGAACCCGGTCGCCACGAAGTCCGTCAGCTCCAACCAGCCGAGCCACAGCGCGAAGCCCAGCCACAAGGCGAAGCCGAAGAAGAAGAGCGCGAAGGTCGTCTCGTTCAAGCTGGTGCAGAAGCCGAAGTGTCCGGAGGGCACGGCGGTGTTCCGCGCGCCGGCGGTTCCGGCGATCATCAAGTGGAAGATCACCGGCGCGACGGGGGCGGCGCTCAGCGTGGACGACCCGACCGGCACGCCGGGCACGTACGGGCCGGTGGAGCTGTCGGGCACCGAGACGTTCATGTTCCAGTGCAACGGGCCGGTCGGCTCGGTCGAGAAGCACACGTACGCGATCTACACGGTCGGCGGCGGCAAGCAGCGTTCGATGACCATCACGGCCACGGCCAAGGTTCTCGACAACGGCAAGCCCTGAACTACGCCGGAAAACGCATTGAATGCATCCCACCCGGGGACGTTAATCCGCTGAACAATCGGTTATCCGACATGGGCGGACGACGTCGAAAAGGCTGGCCGGATTGCGAACCGCACGCACTGCCGAGCTTCGGTTCGGCAGTGCCCTGACCTCGCGTCCGGCGGTCCGCTATTCATACCCTACTTGTAGGTAAAGGCGGAATATCCTAGTCCGATTCGCACGGTTGGGGCGATTAAGATGGGGTAGCCCGACAATGGGGGCTTAACGCGGAAAACTGATTTGCCACGCTCACCCTTAGACCGATATCACTGCGTTATATTGCTTTCGATCGCGCGGGAGCCGGTCCCGGGGGAATGATTGAGCCGAGCGTGCGCAGCGCCTGGTTCCACATCGGAGTGTCAGCCGTTTCCCAGGTTCCGGCTCGTTTCGGCTACCGACCACGGGGGAACGATCGTGCGCCTTTCGGTGCCCAGAACTGGTCGACTCCATCCCTTTCCGGCCTGGCGAAAGGCCATCCCAGCCTGGCTAAGGGCCGTCCCAGCCTGGCGAAAGGCCGCCCCGGCCTGGCGAACACCCTGGCGAGGACTGGCTTTCACCCTGCTCGGCTGTGCGGTGCTGGCCGTCAGCGTGGCCGGCGTCGTCCGCGCCGTGCAGGCCGGCGATCCGGAGACCACGCTCTTCGTCGTGACCGCGCTCGTGCTCGTCTGCTCGTACAGCACCGCCGGCATGATCCTGATCGCGCCGGCCTCGACCGCCCTGACCGGTGTGCTGTTCTTCGCCATCGCGCTGGTCTGGCTCGCGCGGGCCACCGGCCCGCTGGACGGCTCGACCGGCATAGACTTCTCCGCCGTCGCGCATCCCCTGGTATGGACACTGCTGGTGGTCACGCTGGTGGTGCACCCGGAGCGGCGGCCGTTCCGCCGGTCCGAGCGGGCGCTGCTGACCGTCGGCGTGGCCGTGCTGCCGCTGCTGATCGCCGACAGCCGGCTCGCCCCGTCCAGCCCGACCGACCCGTGCCTGGTCTGCCTGCCCGCGCCGGACTGGACGGTGGATCCGTACCTTCCGGTGGCGGCGCGCGTGGCTGTGGTCGTCGTGGCCGTCTGGCTCGCCGTTCAGCTGGGGCGGCGCTGGCCCAGCGTGCAGCGGATCGTCGCCCTGCCCGGCCTGATGCTGTGCGGGGTGGTGGTCACGGCCGCGGTGGTGCCGCTCGTGGCCATGCCGCCGCTGCCGGTCTGGCTGGCCGGCAACGCCGTCGGCGTGATCCTCCAGATGGTGCTTCCGCCGCTGGTCCTGCTGACCAACGCCCGCGGCTGGCAGGCCGACGCGGCCCTCTGGAAACGCCGCTACAAGCAGGAGGCCTCGGACGGCCACCGGCGGGCCCGGACCGAGATCGAGCGGGACCTGCACGACGGCGCGCAGCTGCGGCTGGTCAACGCGACCATGCTGCTGCAGATGGCGCGCAGCGCGATGAGCGAGTCCAAGAACGAGGCCGGCACCCATCTGGACACCGCGGCCACCGAGCTCACCCTGGCGCTGAGCGAGTTGCGGCTGCTGAGCCGCGGGCTGCGGCCGCCCGCGCTGAACCGGCGCGAGCTGCACGAGGCGCTGGGCGTGCTGGCCGCCAACACCCCGGTTCGCGTACGGATCGAGGGCCGCCCCCGGGCCATCCCGACGCTGGTGGCCGAGGTCGCCTACTTCACCGTGGCCGAGGCGTTGTCCAACGCGATCCGGCACGGCGCCGCGCGCAACGTGGTGATCCGGCTCCGTAAGGAACGCGGCTGCCTGCACGTGGTGATCTGCGACGACGGGACCGGCGGGGCCCGGGTGAACGCCGAGGGCGGCCTCGGTCAGCTGGGCCGCCGGGCCGAGCGGCTGGGTGGCCGTCTCGGACTGGAGAGCCGGCCGGGGGCCGGCACGACACTACGGGTGGTGATTCCGTGCGCATCGTCATTGCAGACGACGCGGTACTGATCCGGGAAGGCCTGACGGCCATGCTGCGCGGGGCCGGCATGGAGGTGCTGGCCACCGTCGGGGATGCTCGCGAGCTGCTGGAGGCGGTCACCGCGCACCGGCCGGACGCGGTGATCGTGGACATCCGGATGCCGCCGACCTATACGACCGAGGGGCTGGCCGCCACCGAGCGGATCCGGCGCGAGTACCCGGACATCGCCGTGCTGATCCTGTCGATGCACGTCGAGACGGAGTACGCGCTGGCGATCGTCAACTCCGGCGAGGGCGGTGTCGGCTATCTGCTCAAGGAGCGCATCCTGCACGTCGATCAGATCGTGTCGGCGTTGCGCGACATCGCCGGCGGGGGCGCGCTGATCGACGAGACGCTGATCGAGGAGCTGATGGCCGGGCACCGCACGGGCGGCCGGTTCGACCGGCTGACCGAACGCGAGCAGGAGGTGCTGGCCCTGATGGCGCAGGGCTTCACCAACCGGGCCATCGGCGACCGGCTGAACCTCAGCATCAAGACGGTCGAGTCCTATGTGACCAGCATCCTGGGGCGGTTGCAGATCGAGGCCGCGGAGGGCGTGCACCGTCGCGTACGGGCCGTTCTGATGTATCTGCGTCTCAACGGTCCGGCCCGGCCGGGTGGTCCGCTCCAATTGAGACGGTCGGGCCGAAATCCGATGCGCTGAAGCAGGGATTCCCCGGTACCCGGCACGCCCAGCGGTCGTTAGGTTTCTCTCCGTAGGCCGCCCGGCGCAGCGTTGCGAGAGTGGGGCGGTCGCACGGGGGAGGAAGAGAAATGTCTGTTGCGACAACGGATCCGGACACCGCCGGCGCCGAGGGCGAGGCGTGGCGGCTGGCCAACCGTCTGATCCGCTCGGCGCGGGACGAGGTGCTGGCCCTGATTCCGGCCAACTGCACGCTGCTGTCCGAGGAGGAGGACCGGGTCCGGCCGGCCGGGGGCGGGTGGGCCGGGGCCGACCGGGTGCTCGCCGTCGTGGCCGGGGAGACCCTGCTCGACCGGGGGAAGCGGCTGCGCGCGCTGCTCGGCAAGCGGGCCGACGTGCGGAGCGGGAAGCACTCGCCGACGCTGATGGTGCTGCTGGACCGTAAGCTGGCGATCGTCTCGCGCGGGGCCGGCACCGCCCCGCTGGCCGTCCGCTCGCCCAGCGCGGTGCAGACGCTGGTGACGATCTTTCACCATCACTGGTACGAGGCCCGGCCGGACGACGACGGCCTGCACGGGCGGTTGAACGCGTTGCAGCGGGACGTGCTGCGCCGGTTGACCAGCGGCGCCACCGACGATGTGGTGGCGCGGGAGCTGGCCGTGTCGACCCGTACGGTGCAGCGGCACGTCACCCAGATCATGCAGATGGTGGGCGCCCGGAGCCGGCTCGAGCTGGGCATCCAGCTGGCCGTGCACGGTCTCTACGAGCAGGTCTGAGAGACGGCACAGAAAAGGTGGCCTCCGCTGATCGGCGGGGGCCACCTTCTTTCCGTACCAGAAGGAGCATTTTCCCGTACGGGCTAAGCGCACTCCACCAGTCCGGAGCGGATGGCCGTGACCACGGCTGACGTCCGGTTGGTGGAGCCCAGCTTGAGCAGCACCCCGGCCACCAGACGCTTCGCGCCGTGGTCGGAGATCTTGAGCCGCCGGGCGATCTGCTTGTTGCTCAGCCCCTCGACCAGCAGCACCAGCGTCTCGTGCTCGCGCGGGGTCAGCGTGATCGGGGCCGGCGCGGCCGGGGCGCGCCGGATGCCCGCCTGGGCCAGGAGCTGCTGGGCCAGCACGGCCGGCATCGGCACCTCGCCGGTCATGATCGCCCGCAGTGCGTTGTCCAGGGTGCGGCCGGACAGGTCTTGCTGGAGCAGGAAGCCGTCGACCACGACCCCGCCGGCCAGCACCGCCTCGGCCGCCCGGGCGTCGTGGATCAGCATGACAATCTTGGCGCCGGGGGCCAGCAGCGAGCCGGCCGCGATGCCCGCGATGCCGTCGGCGGCGTTGACGACGAGCACGTCCGGTCGCTCGCCGGTCGACTCGGCCAGCTCGTGCATCGAGCGGTAGGCGCGGACCGGCCCGGCCACGGACAGGCCGCGCAGGGCCACGTCCAAGCCGTCCCGGAGGATGTCGTTGCCCATCACCAGGGCGATGCTCAGGCGGTCCGACTCGCGGTGCACGGGCGGTTCGATGATCGTCGCGGTCATGACCGCGCTCCTCTCGCTCGGGGAGTACGCGATTCATCGAATCCGACGGCGGCCGTCCCCAGCCAGGACCATGTCTCGTTCCGGACATGCTCCGGGCGGTTTCAAGCCGAACGGCCCACCTCCAGCACGCTGCCCAGGACCTTGCCGAACTCGGGCGAGGCCAGGTAGTTGCGGGCGCCCCGGAGCCGGGGATCGCAGTCCAGCGACACCTTCTCGGTGATGCCGGGCGGTTCGGCGCCGGCCGCCAGCACCAGTGTGTCCTGCACGTCGGTGACGGCGACCCAGGTGGTCCCGCCGCCCGACGGGCCGCCGGTCGCGGCGTGCGGGGACCCGAGGGTGATCAGTGTGTGCACAGTGGGAAGAGGCTCGGTCAGGGCGGCCGCGGCGGCGACCCCGCCCAGGCAGTGCCCGATCACGATCCCGATGTCCGGGGTGAACGCGGCCCGGATGTCCGGGGTGACCTGAGCGCGGCCCAACGTGGTGGTCAGCTCGGCCGGGGTCAGCCCGCAGAAGTAGCGCGACCAGGCCAGCCGCTCGGCCAGCGCGTCGGAGCCGACCGGTTCGGGACCGGGCTCGGAATCGAAGGTGGCGTTCTGCCAGAGGCGCCGCAGAAGCCGGGGATCGGCGCCTTCGGCCGGAGGCCAGTCCCGGCCCGCGGCGTCGAGGTTCACCACCGCGACGTCGAGGTCGGCGACCGGGTGGCCGGCCAGCATCAGGCCGTCCTGGATCGAGGTGATCCACTCCAGGCGGACCGAGGCGTCGCTGCGCCGCGGTCCGCCGGTGCCGTGCACGATGAGCAGCCGGGACATCGGTTCCCCTCTCACACGAAGTATCCGTACCGGGCCATCCGGCCGGTCAGGTCGCCGAGGTCGTCGTCGACGGCCGGGCCGCGGCGCCAGGCCCGCAGGTAGCGGTCGTCGGCCGCCCGGTCCAGCTCGCCCAGGCGGAAGCCGGCCCCGATCCCGGCGAAGGCGGCGATCCCGTCCAGCACCCGGGCCGGGTCGGCCATCAGTTCCTCGTAGCGGACGGTCAGCAGCTGGTCCAGGTGCGCGCCGTCGGCCGCGGCCAGGTCCTGGGCGTACAGCCAGTGCTCGACGAGTTCCCGTACGGTCAGCGCCGGCGTCCACTTGCGGGTGCTCATGGCCACGGCCACCGGATGACGCAGCACCAGCACGAACCGGGAACCCGGGAACAGGTGCTGGAAGAACCGGAACCGCAGCATGTTGGGCGGCGACTTCTCCAGCGCCACCGGGCGGCCCGGGTCGAGGTAGCGGCCCCACTGTTCGCGCAGCAGGCGGGCGGTCTCCGGGGTGGCGAGTTCGTCGTGCTCGGTCATGTGCGCCTCGGGCGTGTACGCGAACCGGCCCGGGCCGCCGTGCTGTTCGTCGTACGGGCAAATGGTCTGCAGGTATTGCCCCTCGTCCATCGGGGCGCCGGTCCGCCGGAAGCCGGCCACGGACGGATTCGTGCCGGCCAGCGAGGCCAGCAGGGTGGTGCCGCTGCGGTGCAGCCCGCCCATGAACACGAAACGCTGGTCGGTCACGACATCTCCCTCAAAAAGTCGCCGACGGCCCGGCCGAGCTTCTCGTGCGGCGCGGTCCAGGCCACGAACGCGCCCTGACGGGTGGTCGGCAACGGGTCGGGATGGCTCAGGTAGCCGCCGCCGGTCGCCGTCACCAGTGCCCGGCCGGCCGCGGTGTCCCAGTCGTAGACGTCCGCGTTGGCCGCCAGGTCGGCCCGGCCCGCGGCCACCCAGGCCAGAGCCAGGGCGGAGGAGCCGAGACGCCGTACGTCCGCGGCCTCGGTCAGCAGGGTGGCCAGCAGATCGGTCTCGGCGGCCCGCGGCGGGCGCCCGGCGTTGGGGATGTCGCACAGCACCAGGGGTGGTCCGGCCGCGGCGGGCGGGGCCGGCAGCGGGGTGCCGTTGAGCCAGGCCGAGTCGCCGGCCGCGGTGAAGAGCTCGTCGTGCACCGGGTCGTAGACGCACCCGCCGGCCGTCCGGCCGCCGATCCGCAGGCCGATCGACACCGCGAAGAACGGGATGCCCCGGACGAAGTTGTAGGTGCCGTCGATCGGGTCGACCACCCACACCGGGGCGTCGTCCCGGCCGGGCGCGGCGCCGCCCTCCTCGCCGATGACCGTCGAGTGGGGAGAGAGCGCCAGCAGGGCCGAGCGGATCAGTTCCTCCGCGGCCCGGTCGGCCCCGGTCACGACGTCGTGCGCCGCGCCCTTGGCGGAAACCGTGACGGGGCCCCGGAACGCGCGCCGGATCACGCGGCCGGCGTCCACGGCGGCCTGCGCCGCGGCATCGATGAGGTGCTTCACGGCGCCACGCTAAACCGGCCCGGCCCGGTACCGCGCTGCCCAGACGTGCCCGCCGTCCGGGCATGCCCATTCGTCGGGCCCGTTCGACTCTCCCGCGTCCCCGGTCCGGTCCCGAGCATGAACGGGAGCGGCCGGCGGTCGAGGCGACCGGCGACATACGGACCGCACCGGAAAGGCGTGCCATGGCAAACATTTCAGGCGATGGTCAGCGGTTCGGACGGGCCCCGGACCGGCCGCTCGGCGCCGAGCACTGGGCGGCCGAACAGGAGGTGATCGGGCCCGGTCTGCAGGCCGTGATGCTCTGGTCGCAGTTGTGCGTGCAGTCGGCGTCGGGCGCGGTCCTGACCGACGTGGACGGCAACGAGATCATCGACTTCCAGGGCGCCGGCGGCGTCAACTCGATCGGGCACGCCAACCAGCGCCTGATCGACGCGCTCACGGCCGAGCTGGCGACGGCGCCGGCCGGGGCGTTCGGGTCGGCCGGGCGGCGGGCCATGGCCGAGTCGCTGCGCGAGTTCCTGCCGCCGCCGCTGGACCGGATCCAGCTCTACAGCGGCGGCACCGAGGCGGTCGAGGCGGCGCTGCGGCTGGCCAAGTCGATCACCGGCAAGCACGAGTTCCTGTCGTTCTGGGGCGGGTTCCACGGCAAGACGCTGGGCAGCCTGGCGCTCACCGCCGGGGCGCGGGCCGGGCTCGGGCCGCTGCCGTCGGGCTATTTCAGCGCGCCGTACGCGAACTGCTACCACTGTCCGCTCAAGACGACGTTCCCCGGCTGCGGTTACGCCTGTGTCGAGACCGTGCGGGACACCATCAAGGAGAACTCCACCGGCGCGCTGGCGGCTCTGGTCGTCGAGCCGGTGCAGGGGCGGTCGGGCAACGTGGTGCCGCCGCCGGGCTATCTGAACGCGCTGTCGTCGGTGGCGAGAGAGTTCGACGCGCTGCTCATCGTGGACGAGATGATGACGGGCTTCGGGCGTACGGGAGAGCCTTTCGCCTACATGCGGGACGAGGTCCGGCCGGACATCGTGACGGTCGGCAAAGGCATGGGGGCCGGCTATCCGGTGACCGGGGTCATCTCGACCGCCGAGCTGATGGCGGCCGCGCCGTTCTCCGACCCGAGCGCGAGCTCGTCCAGCTTCGGCGCCTTCCCGCTGGCCTGCCGGGCCGTCGCCACCGTGACCGACGTGCTGGTCGACGAGGACCTGCCGTCGCGGGTGGCCAAGGTGGGGGCCGGGATGCTGGCCGCGCTGGAGCCCCTGGTCGACGAGTCGCCGCTGGTCGGCGACGTCCGCGGGGCCGGGTTCGCGATCGGCATCGAGCTGGTGGCGGACAAGGCGGCCCGGACACCGCTGGACAAGCCCGCCTTCCGCGAGACGTTCCTGAAGCTGGTCGACGCCGGGGTGCTGGTGATGACCGGCGGCACCACGCTGCGTCTCTATCCGCCGCTGACCGTGGACCCGGAACTGGCCGACGAGGCCGTCGAGATCATCCGCCGCGTGCTGATCGACGGCGTGGCACCGCAATCCACGACCGGTACGGAGGAGACGGCATGAGGACAGCCATCATCGGGTTCGGCACCGCCGGGGAGGGCCGGCTGCACGCCTACCGGACGGTCACCGGCGGCCGGGTGGTCGCCGTGCTGGACCCGTCGCCGCAGCGCCGCGAACGGGCCCGGCAGATCGACCCCACGGTGGCCACGTACGCCGGGCTGCCCGAACTGCTGGCCGCGGAGTCGGTCGACGCGGTCGACATCTGCACCCCGCCGCTCTACCACGTCGAGGTCGAGCGGGCCGCGCTGACCGCGGGCCTGCACGTGATCTGCGAGAAGCCGGTCGCCGTGCACACCGACGAGGCGCTCGACCTGGTCGCCCTGGCCGGGCAGCGGGGACGGCTGCTCTACCCGGCCCACAACTACGGCTTCTCGCCGATGATGCGGGTGCTGACCGGGGCGGTCGCCGACGGGCGGATCGGCCGGCCGATGCGGGCCTCGTTCCGGATCGCCCGGGACTCGCACGCGCGGGGTGTGCCGGGCTGGCAGCCGGACTGGCGCCGGGACGTGTCGGTGGCCCGCGGCGGGATCATGCTCGACCACGGGACGCACTGCGCGTACATGGCGACCCGGTTGTTCGGCGAGGCTCCCCGCACGGTGTCGTGCGTCGCCCAGTGGGCCGACGGTGACGCCTCCGGCGGCATGGACGTGGCCGCCCGGATCAGCCTCGAGTTCACCACCGGCGAGTGCGAGATCGATCTCAGCTGGGTCAGCGGCACCCGGTCCAACCGCTACCTGGTGACCGGCCCGGACGGCACGGCCGACGTGCACGACGGGGTGGCCGAGGTGCGCTCGGCCGGCCGCGTCGAGCGGACCGACCTGACTCCCCCGACCCGGGACCAGACCCACCAGGAGTGGTTCGGCGGCATGTTCGCCGACTTCGCCGGTCTGGTCGCCGCGGGCACCGGCTGGGACCGGCCGATGCGCGAGGTGGTCACGACGACCGCGCTGATCGAGGCCGCCTACCGGTCGGCCGCCCTGGGCGGGGAGCCGGTCGTCCCGGCCGGTCGCGCGACCGCGGAAGCGCGGTGACGGCCGCCGAGATCCGGCTGAGCGTGGCGATCATGCACCACCCGCGGCGGCGGGAGCGCATCCCGCCGCTGGTGCGGGACTGCGCCCCGCTGGAGGCCCGGGTCGTCACCGATCCGGACCCGGACGGGGTGCCCAGCCCGCTGCGGACGGCGAAGGTGGCCTGGCGGTCCATCCAGGACGGGGCCACCCATCACCTGGTGCTGCAGGACGACATCGTGCTGATCCCGGGGTTCGCCACCCAGCTGCACCGGGTGATCAGCTCGCGGCCCGGGCACGGCATCTCGCTCTACTCGCACTGGGACAGCCCGCAGAACTCCTACCTGGTGCGCCGGGCGGCGATCGCCGGGTGGTCGTTCGCGCCGCTGTCGAAGTCGGAGTGGACCCCGACCCAGGGGTTCGTGCTGCCGGTGGCCCTGGCCCGCGAGCTGGCCGACTTCCTGCGGGACATCCCGGACGAGGTCAAGGACGACGACGAGATGGTGGTGCGGTTCTGCCGGGAGGCCGGCATCCCGGTCGTCGGCACCGTGCCGCACCTGGTCGACCACCGGTTCGATCCGACCATCGTCGGGCATCCGGGCCGGTTCCACGCCACCGTGTTCCTGCCGTCGCCGGTGCTGTCGGCCGACTACTGGCAGTTCAGCGCGAGCGCCGAGGCCGCCCTGGGCCGCCGGGTCGAGCCGGACGAGAAGCTGGCCTACACCGTGCAGATGCACCGCAGCCGGTGCCTGCTGCGCCCGCTGCGCCCCGGCACCGGGGAACCGGTCGAGCACGGCTTCGGCTGGTACTGGGCCGACCACTGCGGCCTGGTCGGGGTGGCCGTGAGCGACGTGCTCGACGGCTTCGAGAACCTGATGGAGACCCAGGACCTGCCGTGGCGGATCGCGCTCGAGGTGTGGGCCGCGGGCTACCTGCTGGGCGCCGACGCGGTAACGGTGCGCCGCGGCGGGGCGGCCGGGATCTGGCCCCCGGCCACGGTCGGCGCCGTCCTGGCCGAGGCCGTGATGAGCAGCTGGATCGCCTCCGGCCTGGCCGAACCGGACGCCGACCGGCTGGACGCCGGCGATCGCGCGGCGCTGGTGGCCGTCGGCCTGGCCGGCGTCGCCCAGGGCTGGCTGAGCGGATGGCACACGTCGTGACGAACCGGCATACCTGTTCGGCTAGGCCGACTGCCCGCTCGATCGAGTCTTATGCACCCGCCGGACCCGGCGCGACGCTGGTCCGGCACGTCACCGACCTGCGGGGGAACGCCTGATGCCCGATCACGAGACGTTTGTCGACCTGTTGCAGCACCGTGCGGCGATCCACCCGGACCGGCCGGCGCTGATCTTCGACCCCGACCCGGCGGACGACACCGCGCCCGTACGGACCGTGTCCTGGGCCGATCTGGCCGCCCGGGCCCGGCAGATCGGCGCCCGGCTGACCGCCACCGTGCGGCCCGGCGACCGGGTGCTGGTGCTGAACGAGCCCGGCACGGTGTTCGCCGAGAACTTCCTCGGGGTGCAGCACGCCGGGGCGATCCCGGTGCCGGCGCCGCTGCCCGACGGCTATCGGCGGCAGCGCGACCGGCTGGCCGGCATCGCCCGCAACGCCGAGGTCGCCGCGGTCCTCACCGATGCCGCGGCTCTCGGCCCGGTCCGCGAGTGGGCGGCCGAGTCCGAGCTGGCCCACGTGCCGTGCCTGGCCTTCGACGACGTGGCCCCCGGCCCGGCCGCCGACTGGCAGCGGCCGGCGATCGACGGCTCGGCCATCGCTTTCCTGCAGTACACGTCGGGCTCGACCAGCGCGCCCAAGGGTGTCGTGGTCGATCACGCCAACCTGCTGCACAACCTGCGGATGTTCCACGAGATCCTGGGCGGCTCCGAGGGCGAGCGGGTCGGCGGCTGGCTGCCGATGTACCACGACTTCGGGCTGATCGGTCAGCTGCTGGCCCCGCTGTCGGTCGGCGGGTGCAGCGTCGGGATGTCGGCCACGGCGTTCCTCAAGCGCCCGTACACCTGGCTGCGGCTGATCGACCGGCACGACGTCCGCATCTCCCCCGCGCCCAACTTCGCCTACGACCTGTGCACGCGGCGGGTCACCGACGAGCAGATCGCCGGGCTCGACCTGTCCCGCTGGGCGCAGGCGGTCAACGGGTCCGAGCCGGTGCAGGCGGCCACCCTGGACGCGTTCGCGCGCCGGTTCGCGGCGGCCGGGCTGCGCCCCGAGTCGCTCTGCCCGGGCTACGGCATGGCCGAGGCCACGCTCAGCGTCAGCGGGGCCGTCGAGGGCCGCCCGCCGGTGGTCACCGCAGTCGACGCCGATCAGCTCGAGCGGGACACGGTGGTCGCGGTCGGTGAGGCGTACGAGGGACCGGTCCGTCACCTGGTGAGCAGTGGCACGGCGCCGGCTGACATCGACGTCCGGATCGTCGACCCGGCCACCCGGCGCTCGCAGCCGGCCGACCGGATCGGTGAGATCTGGCTGCGCAGCGCGAGTGTGGCCCGCGGCTACTGGGGCAACCCGGAGGCCACCCGCGAGGCGTTCGGCAACGCCCTGGCCGACGGCGAGGACGGGTTCCTGCGGACCGGCGACCTGGGTCTGCTGCGCGACGGCGAGCTCTACGTCACCGGCCGGATCAAGGAACTGCTGATCGTCAACGGGCGCAACCTGTATCCGCACGACATCGAGGCCGCCCTCCGCTCGGTCGACGACCGGCTGTCCAAAGGGGTCGGCGCCGCCTTCACGATCGAGGTGCCGCACGAGGAACTGGTCGTGGTGCAGGAGTGCCGGGCCCGGTCGATGGCCCCGGAGGCGCGGGCCGAGCTGGTGACCGCGATCCGGCGTCTGCTGTCGACCGAGTTCGGGGTCGGCGCGGCCAGCGTGGTGCTGGTCCGGCCGGGCGCGGTGCCGCGGACGACCAGCGGCAAGATCCAGCGCGGGCTGGCCCGGATGCTCTTCCTGACCGAGGCCCTCGGGGCCGAGCACGAGCAGCTCACGAGCGCGGCACAGGGCGTACGGGCCGGGCAGACCGCCGACCGGGTCCGGTCCTGACATGGCCGCACCCACCATGCCGCTCGCCGGGGCCGCGGCCCGGCGGTTCGAGGAGCGGCTCGGCGACCCGGAACACGCGGACACCGTGTTCAACCACGCCCGGGTCGCCGCCGCCGACGAGGCCGAGGCGTTCCCGGACGAGATCTGCGCGGAACTGGACCGGCTCGGGCTGCCCGCGCACTACGTGCCGGCGGCCTACGGCGGCGAGCTGCGCGGCTTCGACACGCTGGTCCAGGTGCTGCGGACGGTCGCGGGCCGCGACCTGACGACGGCGGTCGGGCACGCCAAGACGTTCCTGGGCTCGGCCTCGGTCTGGGCCCGGGTGCCCCGCGACGAGGCCGACACGGCCCAGGCCAGGCGGCTCGCCGGGACCGTGCTGGCCGGGATCCCGGTCTGCTGGGCCCTCACCGAGCCGGGGCACGGCAGCGACCTGATGGGCGGCGAGGTCACCGCGGTGCGGCGGGACGACGGCTACCGGGTGGACGGCACCAAATGGCTGATCAACAACGCCACCCGGGCCGGGGTGGTCTGCCTGCTGGCCCGCACCGAGGCGGCCGGCGGGCCGCGCGGGTTCACCGTCGTGCTGGCCGACAAGCGCGAACTGCCCGCCGAGGCGTACCGGTGCCTGCCCCGGGAGGCGACCCACGGCATCCGGGGCGCCGACATCAGCGGCATCTCGTTCGTGGACGCGCCGCTGCCGGCGACGGCGCTGGTCGGTCCCCGCGGATCGGGTCTGGAGACCGTCCTGCGGGCACTGCAATTGACCCGTACGGCCTGCACGGCTCTTTCGCTCGGCGCCGCCGACCACGCCCTGAGCCTGATCCGGCAGTACCTGGCCGAGCGCGAGCTCTACGGCCGGCGCCTGGCCGACGTGCCCTACCTGCGGCGCGGGGTGGGCCGGCTGCACACCATGCTGTTCCTGGCCGAGGCGGTGACCGCGCTGGTGTCGCGGGCCGTGACGGCCGAGACCCAGGAGCTGAGCGTGCTGGCCCCGGTGGCCAAGGCGTTCGTGCCGACCCTGACCGACCAGCTGATCCAGGGATGCGGCGAGCAGCTCGGCGCCCGCGCGTTCCTCACCGGGATCCCCGGCTACGGCCGCTTCCAGAAGATCGAGCGGGACCACCGGATCGTCGGCATCTTCGACGGCAGCACGCCGGTCAACCGGCACGCCGTGATCAACCAGTTCCCGCAGCTGGCCCGGGGCTGGTCCGGCGGCGCGGCCGGCGTGGAGCGGCTGCGCCCGCTGGCCCGGCTGAGTGAGCCGGTGCCCGGACTGGACCCGGCCCGGATCGCGCTGACCGGGCGCGGCGGATGCCTGCCGCTGCTCGGTCTGGCGGCGGCGGTGGCCGGGGTCCACGCGGCCGGCGGGCCCGGGGCGGCGGCCCAGGCGCTGCTGACCGCGACCGACGGGGTGCACGCCGACCTGGCCGCCTACCGCCCGGCGCCGCGCGATGTGGACCCGGCCGCCTACGACCTGGCCCAGCGGTTCGAGCTGTGCGTCGCCGGGGCGTCGGCCGTGCATCTGTGGCTGCACAACCACGACCGGGCCGGCGACGACCCGCTGTGGCGCGACGGGCTGTGGCTCGAGGCGGTGCTGGCCTGGGTGCTGCACCGGCTGGGGGCCGGGCCGGAGGGCACCGACGTCTACGAGCGCGTGTTCGCGGCGCTGAGCCCCGACCGGCGGCCGTCGATCCTGGAAGCCGGGGAGACCGCATGAGCACCGTGACCGACCTGGAACGCCGGTTCGGCGACCCGTGGGACCCGGCCAACCCGCTCGGCCACCGGGCCGTGCTGGCCGCCGACGAGCGGTCGGAGATGTTCGCCGACGGCGAGCGGATGCTCGACGACTTCGCGCTCAACGCCGAGTTCGTCCCGACTGCCCTGGGTGGCCGGCTGACGGGCCTGGACCGGCTCATCCGGGTGATGCGCTCGGTGTTCCGGCACGACCCGTGCCTGGGGCTCGGCTACGGCGCCAGCTCGTTCATCGCCTCGGTCAACGTGTGGGCCGGCGGCGACGCGGCCCAGCACCGCCGGCTGGCGGATCTGCTGCTGGGCGGGCACAAGGTGGCCTCGGTTTATCACGAACTCGCGCACGGCAACGACTTCGCGCGGGTGGATTTCCGAGCCGACCCCGGCCGTACGGGGGAACTGCTGCTGACCGGCCGCAAGGAGGTGGTGACCAACGCACGGCGGAGCAGCGCGATGGTCATCTTCAGCCGGACGTCGGACGCGCCCGGCGGACGCAGCCACACCCAGCTGTTCGTCGAGAAGGATCAGCTGCCGCCGGGCGCGCTGCGCTACCTGCCCCGTTTCGCCAGCAGCGGGATGCGCGGGGTGCAGCTCGGCGGCATCGAGGTGGACCGGTGCCCGGTCGGCGCCGGGGTGGCCCTGGGCGCCCCCGGCTCGGCCATGGAGATCGCGCTGCGCTCGTTCCAGCTGACCCGGACCGGACTGCCGGCCATGACGCTGGGCGCGCTCGACACCGGCCTGCGGGCGGCGGTGCGGTTCGGCGACGACCGGGTGCTGCGCGGGCGGCCGGTGGCGGCGATGCCGGTGGTGCGCGGGGTGCTGGCCGAGTCGTTCGTGGACCTGCTGATCGCCGACTGCCTGGCCACCACCGTGGCCCGGGCCGTGCACCTGCTGCCCGAGGACACCAACGTCTACGCCTCGGCGGTCAAGTACGTCGTCTCGGGCCGGGCGATCCAGGCCATGGCCCGCCTCGGCGAGGTGCTCGGCGCCCAGAGCTATCTGCGCACCGGCGAGTACGGCATCTTCCAGAAGCTGTCGCGCGACCTGGCCCCGGCCGGTTTCGGGCACGCGGCCCGGGTCGCCTGCCTGGCCACCGTGCTGCCGCAGCTCCCCCGGCTGGCCCGGCGCTCGTGGGCCGCCGGACAGGCATCACCGGAGGACCTGTACGACCACCGGGCCGAGCTGCCGCCGCTGCCGTTCGAGCGGCTCCGGATCGCCTCGGGCGCCGACCCGCTCACGGCGCAGCTGCTCGCCGCGGCCGAGGCGCTGCCGCCCGGCACCGGGGAACTGCTGCGCGAGCTGACCCGCACCTTCACCGGCGAACTGGCCCGGCTGCGGACGGCCGCGCTCGCGCTGCGCCCGGCCGACCTGGCCATCGGTGGTGACCCGGCCGCGCTCGACCTGGCCGCCCGCTACACCACCGTGCTGACCGCGTCGACCTGCCTCAACCTCTGGCTCGCCGAGCAGGGCCGGCCGGGGACGTTCCTGGCCGACCAGGCCTGGGTGACCGCGGCCCTGCTGCGGCTGGCCGGCGAACTCGACGGCGTGCACCGGGCGCTGCCGGCGTCGCTGGCCGGCCCGATCCACGCCGAACTGGCCGGCCGGTATCAGGCCGGCCGGGCCTTCGATCTGTTCCACGACACCCTGCCCGACCGCCCGAGGAGCCGGAATTGACCACCTTGCCGAACCACCAGGACGCCGGACAGCTCCGCCCGTGGCTGCTGCTGCGGGTCGCCGAATTCACCGAACGCGACCCGGCCACCATCGACGCCGCCACGCCGCTGGCCGACCTCGGCCTCGACTCGGTGTACGCGCTCGCGCTGTGCGGCGAGATCGAGGACCACCTCGGACTCCGGCTCGACCCGACCCTGGTCTGGGACCACCCGAGCATCGACGCGCTCACCGCGTACCTGAGTGCCCTGCCGCGGGACCACGGCGCATGACCGCACTCGCCGCGGTCTCCGCCTACCATCCGCCGCAGCGGGTGCCGATCGCCTCGCTCGCCGGCGACCTGGGCCTGTCCGACACCCAGATCCGGATGTTCCACCGCTACTACGGCCTGTCCGAGGTGCTGCGCGAGCCGACCGGCACGATCGCCGACCTGATGCTGCACGCGGCGGCCAAGCTGGACGAGCTGCGCGGGCGCGAGCACCAGGTGAAGTACGTGGTGCAGGCCCGCACCCTGCAGGCGATCGCGCCGTACCCGGAGGACCCGCTGCACGACGTGGCGGGCGCGCTCGGTCTGCGGCACGCGCAGGCGTTCGCGGTCACCCAGCACGCCTGCGCCTCCGGACTGCTCGCGGTGGAGCTGTGCGGGCGGCTGCTGGCCGAGGACGACGACCCGGACGCCCTGGCCCTGATCTTCGTCGGCGAGAAGGCGTTCACCCCGTCGGCCCGGATGATCCCGGGCACGGCGCTGATGGGCGAGGGCTGCGCGGCGGTCCTGATCGGCGCGGGCGGCCGGGACCGGATGCTCTCGTACGCCTCGGCCACGCACGGCGAGTTCAACGCCGGGCTGTCGCTGACCGCGGAGATGTCGCTGGAGTTCCAGCAGCGCTACCCGGACGCGCTGACCGAGGTGATCCTGGCCGCCGTGGCCCGGGCCGGGATCACCGTGGCCGACCTCGACCTGGTGCTGCCGCACAACGTCAACCGGGTCTCGTGGGTGCGGGTGGCCCGGAAGGCCGGCATTCCGGTCGACCGCCTGTTCCTGGACAACATGCCGGTCACCGGGCACTGCTTCTGCGCCGATTCCTTCCTCAACTACGTGTCGGCGCGGGACCTGGGCCGGCTCCGGCCGGGCGACCACTACCTGATGGCCGCGGTCGGACTCGGATCCACGTTCAGCGCGATGGTCTTCCAACATTGAGAGGCACGAGATGACGACCGTACGGGAACCCTTCGTACGCCGGCTGCGAACGGCGCTGCTCGGCACCGACCGGACCGCCCTGCTGTTCCTCGGCAACTTCGAGGTCGAGCAGCGCTGGGGCGGCGACGAGCTGGGCCTGCCCAAGGTGGCCCTGTCGGCCGGGGACGCGCTGGTCAACCGGATGGACGAGTTCACCCTGCTGCTGGCCGGACCCGACGACTACGTGCTGCTCAAGGACGCGCCCGACCCCGGCCACCTGGCCTATCTGGAGTCGCTCGGCGTCGGCCTGCCGCACCTGCTGATCACCGACCAGCAGGACCCGCACCACACGGTCACCCAGGACGCGCTGCTCAGCCCCGGCCTGCTGGCCCGGCTGACCGCCCTGACCGGGTCGGTGGCGATCTTCCCGCACGGCGTCTCGGCCGACGAGGAGCAGCTGGCCGAGCGGACCGGACTGACGCTGGCCGGGTCGCCCGCCGCCACCTGCAAGGCGGTCAACGGCAAGATCTACAGCCGGAAGATCGCCACCGAGCTCGGACTGCGCCAGTCCACCGGCTGGACCTGTGAGTCGATCGCGGAACTGGACGCGGCCGTGGAGCAGGCCCGCGGACTGCTCGAGGCCGGGCGGACCGTCGTGCTCAAGGACTCGTACGGCGTCTCGGGGAAGGGTCTGCTCGTGGTCCGGGATGTGGCCCGGCTGGAGCAGATCCACCGCAAGCTGCGCCGCCGCGCCGACCGTTCCGGCGATCAGCGGCTGGCCCTGCTGGTCGAGGAGTGGGTGGCCAAGACCACCGACCTCAACTACCAGTTCACCGTCGGGCGGGACGGCTCGGTGCAGTTCGACTTCGTCAAGGAGGCGGTCACCGAGAACGGCGTCCACAAGGGGCACCGGATGCCCGCCGGCCTGGACCAGCGCCAGCTCGCGACCGTGACGGAGACGGCCGGGGCGCTCGGTCGCCGGCTCGCCGCCGACGGCTACCACGGCGTGGTCGGGGTGGACGCGATGGTCGACCCCGAGGGCGGCATCTACCCGGTGGTCGAGATCAACGCCCGCAACAACATGTCCACCTACCAGGTCGGGCTGCAGGAGCGGTACGTGCCGGCGGGCTGGTGCGCGCTGGCCCGGCAGTACCCGCTGCACCTGGCCCGGCCCCTGCGGTTCGCCGAGGTGCGCGACGCGCTCGGGCCGTGGCTGCTGAGCGCGGCCGGTGACGCCGGGATGGTGGTGCAGAACTTCTCGACGGTGAACGCCCTGGTGCGGGCGGGGGACGGACCGGCCGACGGGCGCCTCTACGGCTTCCTGATCGCGCCGACCACCGACGAGCTGATGGCGATGGACGGCGAGATCGCGGACCGGCTGGCGGCCGCGGCGGAAGGAGCACGACCGTGACCGCAGAGATGAGCATCCAGGGCATCGGGGTGACCGAGCTGGCCGCACAGTTCGGCACGCCGTTCTACGTCTACGACGGGGACGTGCTGCGCCGGCAGTACCAGGACCTGCGGGACCGGCTCGACCCGGCGCTGGAGATGTTCTATTCGCTCAAGGCCAACCCGAACGTCGCCGTGTGCGCGCTGTTCCACTCGGCGGGCGCCCGGGCCGAGGTGTCGTCGCTGGTCGAGCTGCGCACGGCGCTCATGGCCGGGGTGGCGCCGGGCGACATCATCTTCCTCGGACCGGGCAAGAGCCGGGCGGAGCTCGAGGCGTGCCTCGACGAGGGCGTGTACGCCGTGGTGTGCGAGTCGTTCGGCGAGCTCGGCGTGCTCGACGAGCTGGCCCGGTCGCGGGGGATCACGGCGCCGGTGATGCTGCGGGTCAACCCGAGCTTCGCCGTCAAGGGGTCCGGGCTGACCATGGGCGGCAAGGCCCGTCAGTTCGGCATCGACGAGCTCCAGCTGTTCGACGAGCCGGATCTGGTGAAGAACTTCCCCGGGCTGCGGGTGCTGGGCGTGCACGCGTACATGGGAACCCGGATTCTTGATCCTTCGGTGATCGCCGAGAACGCCCGCCGGATCATCGACCTGGCCGAGCGACTGGCCGAACGCCTGGACTTCCCGCTCGAGGTGGTCGACGTCGGTGGCGGGCTCGGCGTGGCGTACTTCCCGAACGAGTCCGACCTGGACCCGCAGGCGGTGGCCGACCAGCTCAATCCGGTGATCGAGCAGTTCCGCGCCGCCCACCCGCAGGCCCGGCTGCTGCTCGAGCTCGGCCGCTACCTGGCCGGTCCCGGCGGCACCTACGTCACCCGGGTCCGCTATGTGAAGACGTCGATGGACGAACGGTTCGCGGTCACCGACGGCGGCACCAACCACCACATGGCGGCCGTCGGCATCGGCTCGTTCGTCAAGCGCAACTTCCCGATGGAACTGCTCAACCGGGCGGGCGGCGAGACCGGCCCGTGGAACGTGACCGGACCGCTATGCACGCCGAACGACACCATCGGCCGCAACGTGGAACTGCCCGAGCTGGAGCCCGGCGACCTGGTCGGCGTGCTGCGGTCCGGCGCGTACGGGCCGACCGCCTCCCCCGTCCTGTTCCTCAGCCACGGCTACCCGGCCGAGGTGCTGGTGGACGGCGGCCGGGCCCGTCTGGTCCGCCGCCGCGACACCGTCGAAGACCTGCTCAGCCCTCAGATTCTCGACTGACCCCTTAGGAGACAGCCATGACCATGGCCTCGGAAGCGACCGTCGACCGCGCCGCGGTCGTCGACCACGTGATCGGCGCCGTCATCGCGGTGCTCAACCGCGACGACGTCGAGGTGACCGAAGGGACCCGGCTGATGGACGAGCTGGGCCTGGACTCGACCAACGTGCTCGAGCTGCTGATGCACCTGGAGGACCAGCTGGACGCCGTGATCGACTCGGACACGCTGGAGCAGCACCACTTCGCCACGGTCGGCACCCTGGCCGACTACGTGCTCGAGCAGGGTCTGGCCTGACCCCGATGTTCCTGTCCACCGCCCCGGCCGCGCCGGCCCGCACCGGCCGGCTGCGGCCGACCCAGGTGATCGTGCGGCATTTCGAGCCCGATCCGCAGCCGTACTCCGGCGATCCGCTGCTGGAGGAGTACCTGTCGGACATGACCGCGCTGTACGGCCGCCGGTTCGATCGGGACCGGCACGCCGCGTCGGCCCGCGTCTCCTACACCGAGATGGCCGACCGGCTGGTCGCCGAGCTCGACGTGACCGGCCCGGTCGATCTCGTCGTGCTCGCGCACGCCACCTCGGACGCCGATCCGCGCCGGGTCACCGCCTGCTATCTGAACGAACTGCTGCCCGGGGATCCGCTCGCGTTCGCGGTGTCCGACCAGGGGCCGATCGCCCCGTTCACCGCGCTGCGGCTGCTGGGCTCGTACGCCGGCGACTTCCCGGGCTGCCGCGCGCTGCTGCTGATCATGGAGCAGACCACGATGCCGTACGAGATCATCGGCGCCCGCTATCCGGTGCCGGCCCACGACATCGGCGTGGCCATGCTGCTGGAACCGGCCGGCACCGACGGGATCGCCGTGGAGCAGTATCCCGATGTCGCTGACCCCGGCGAGCGCCTGCATGATCTGGTGCCGCCCGACGCTGCCCTGATCACCGGTCCGGGCCTCGAGACCGGTTCTCCCGTACGGGATCTGGGTGCGGCCGGGGTCTGGGCGGAGTTCGCGCGACGCCGGGCCGTCACCTCCGGGCCGATCGCGGTCGCCGATCGCGACCCGGTCTCGGGCACCCTCGCGCTCGCCGTCCTGCCCGCCGCCGACGTCGTTCTGCGCTCGATCGACGTGGAGATCGGGGAGGCCGGCCGATGAGCGCCGAGGAAGCCCGCCGCACGGCCCGGGAGCGGGGGCTGACCGCCACGCTCACCGGGCTGCACGGCACCCTGCCGGGCGGGACGCTGCCGTGCGGCCCGACCGGCTGCTGCGTGCTGCCGGAACCGATGCTGCGCACCGCCGACCGGGTCTGGGCGGGCGGCACCGTCGCCGTGCTCGACCCGGCCGGCGTCGAGCGGCTCGGCACCGTCGACACCCCCGACGGTCCGCTGACCGCGGTCCGCTACCGGGGCTCGCCCGGCCCGGGTGGGGATCCCGCGCCGTGGCCGGACTGGCTGGCGCAGCTGGCCGGACTGCGGCTCGGCCTGTCCGAGGCACTGCTCGACGCCACGGTCGTGCACCTCGGCGAGCGCCGGGCAGGCGACACCGCACTGCTGCTCCAGCAACTGATCAAGGGCGCCCTGGCCGACGTGGTGACCGAGCAGCTCGAGATCCGGACGGTGCTGACCGGCACCCCACCGGACGTCGAGACGCTGGCCGACCTGCACCGGCAGATCACCCGGACCGACCGGATGCTGCTGCGCCTGCTCGGGGCGGGCGGGTTCCTCGCGTCCGGGCCGGGCGCGGTCGTCAACGCGTCCGAACTGCTGGCCGACGCGTGGATCGGTGGAGGGGAGAACTGATGATCGAGCTGGACGACCGGCTCCGGACGGCCCGCGGGCACGCCCGGGACTGGGGACGCGACCTGCGGGCGACCGCGCTGGACCTGGACCGCGACCCGGACACCGTCCGCCGCTGCCTGGACAACCCGGCCGTACGCCACCTGTCCACCATGCTCATCCCGGACGAGTGGATGCCGGACCGCCCGCTCATCGGGGGCTACCGGTTCGACGGCATGACCGCGATGGAACGGGTGGTGTTCGCCGAGGAGATCGCGGCCGGGGACGCCGGCATGATGCTGGCCGCGCCCGGGCCGTCGCTGTCCGGGGTGCTGATCGACCTGCTGGCCGACCGCGAGCAGAAGGACTGGTTCTACGGCCGGATGCTGGCCGAGCCGACCTGGACGTTCTTCGCGCTGACCGAACCCGACCACGGCTCGGACGCGGGCGCGATGCAGACCGCGCTGGAACCGGACGGCGAGGGCGGCCTGCGGCTGCGCGGGGCCAAGCGTTACATCGGCAACGGGGCGCGGGCCTCGATCGGGATCGTGTTCGCCCGCGACCGGCCCGGCCCGCTGGGCGCCACCGCCGTGCTGGTCGAGACCGGCTCGGCGGGATTCAAGGCCGAGCCCATCCCGACCGTCGGGCTCCGCGGGGCCCAGCTCAGCGCGATCCTGCTGGACGACGTGCCGGTCCCGGCCGGCCGGGTGCTCGGCCGTCACCTCAGCCCGACCCGGCGCGGGGTGTGGAGCGGCGTGCAGATGTTCAACCGGCTACGGCCCGGGGTGGCCGCGATCGCGCTCGGCATCGCCCGGGCGGCCCACGAATACGTGGCTTCGCAGCGCGGGTCGTTGTCCAAGAGCGAGCGGCTGCGCTGGGAGCGGACCGGGCGGCGCATCGACGGCGTCCGGCAGCTGATCTGGCGGGCCGCGGCCGTGGTGGACGCCCGCCCGGCCGACGGGCACCTGGCGTCGGCGGCCAAGGCCCGGGCGGCCCGGCTGGCCGAGGAGGTGACGCTCGAGGCGCTGGGCTACTTCGGCCCGGGCGCCCGGCTGACCCAGCCGATGCTGGACAAGCTGGTGCGCGACGCGCGCGGGGTCGAGTTCATGGAGGGCACCGGCAACATCCAGCGGCTCAACACCTTCCAGGGCCTGGTCCAGGGCAAACTGGACCGTGGCTGACGTCTGGACGGTCCGGCTGGATGTGGCCGCTCCCGCCGCCCGCAGCCTCACCGCCGACGACCGCCGGCGCGCCTCCGCGATCAAGGATCCGGAGACGCGCCGGCGTTTCGTCGTGGCCCACGCCGCCCTCAACGCGATCCTGGCCGACCTGCTCGGCGTACGGCCGCAGGATCTGCCGCTGGACCGCACGCCGCGGGGCCGGCCGTTCCTGACCGGGACCCCCGTGCACTTCAGCCTGGCCCACGCGGGTGAGCTGGCGCTGGTCGCGGTGGCCGGGCGCGAGCTCGGGGTGGACGTCGACCATCCCCGTCCCGGGCTGGACCCGCGACAGATGGCGGCCCGCTTCTTCACCGCCGACGAGGCGTCCGAGGTGGACGCCGCGGGCACCAGCGCCTACCGCCGTTACCTGCGGCTCTGGACGCGTAAGGAAGCATGCGTCAAGGCGGCCGGGTCACGACTGGCTCTGGGACTGCGGCTGCCGGTGGCGGGCGAGGTGGTGCACGACCCCACCGGGCGGCTGGGCGGCCCGTTTTTCGTCCGGGACCTGCCGATCGTCGGCGACCACGTCGGCGCCGTGGCTCTGGCCGGGGCCGAGCCCGCGGCATGCCGGGTGCATTCCTTCTACCGCTGACACGGCCGAGACTGGCACCGCAGACACAGAAGAGGGGGAGCCGGTCACCCCCGGCTCCCCCTCAGCTCTGGTGCGGCGTGCTCAGCGGTCGATCTCGCCGCGGATGAAGCGCTCGACGGCGTCGCGGGCGGTGGCGTCGTCGTACTGCTCGGCCGGCGACTTCATGAAGTAGGACGAGGCGGAGAGCAGCGGCCCGCCGATCCCCCGGTCCAAGGCGATCTTGGCGGCGCGGACGGCGTCGATGATCACGCCGGCCGAGTTGGGCGAGTCCCACACCTCGAGCTTGTACTCCAGCTGCAGCGGCACGTCGCCGAAGGCCCGGCCCTCGAGCCGGACCAGCGCGTACTTGCGGTCCTCGAGGAACGGCACGTAGTCGCTGGGCCCGATGTGGACGTCGCTGTTCGCCATCTCGCGCGGCACCTGCGACGTGACGGCCCGGGTCTTGGAGATCTTCTTGGAGGCCAGCCGCTTGCGCTCCAGCATGTTCATGAAGTCCATGTTGCCGCCGAAGTTGAGCTGGTAGGTCCGCTCCAGCCGGACCCCGCGGTCCTCGAACAGCTTGGCCAGCACCCGGTGGGTGATGGTCGCGCCGACCTGCGACTTGATGTCGTCGCCGACGATCGGCACCCCGGCCTCGGTGAACCGGGCCGCCCACACCGGGTCGGAGGCGATGAAGACCGGCAGGGCGTTGACGAACGCCACCCCGGCCTCGATCGCGCACTGGGCGTAGAAGCGGTCGGCCTCGTCCGAGCCCACCGGCAGGTACGACACCAGGACGTCGGCCCCGGATTCGCGCAGCGCCCGGACCACGTCCACCGCCTGCTGACCGGACTCGTCGATCACCTCCCGGTAGTACTCGCCGAGACCGTCCAGGGTCGGACCGCGCTGGACGGTGACCCCGGACGGGGGAACGTCGCAGATCTTGATGGTGTTGTTCCCGCTCGCGACGATGGCCTCGGACAGGTCCTGGCCGACCTTCTTGGCGTCCACGTCGAAGGCGGCGACGAACTCGATGTCGCCGACGTGGTAGTCGCCGAAGACGACGTGCATGAGACCGGGAACGGAGTCGCCGGCAGAAGCGTTCCGGTAGTACTCGACGCCCTGTACCAGCGAGGCGGCACAGTTGCCGACCCCGGCGATGGCGACGCGGACTGTGCCCACGTGGTGTCTCCTTCTCATTCAGGAGTCTTCATCCAACCGATCCGGCGAGCGGCCGGGCCACCTCGATGTCCTAAACAGGACATCGGGGCTCATCGGAGCGGGCGGGCCGGCGCCATACTGGGGTCCCCTCGCCCCACGGTCAGGAGCCGCTCGTGCCGCTGCCCACCTATCTGCGGGCGGTCGCCCGGTCGTGGCCGCCGCGCCTGCCCCGCAACGCGGAACCGTGGCTGGACGGGGTGATCGCGGTCGGCGTGTTCGTCGCCACCGCCCTGCCCGTGCTGCTCTCGCGGGACGGGCAGTGGTGGCATCTGGTGGCCGCGGCCGGGGCGTCGCTGCCGCTGTTCTGGCGCCGCCGCAACCCGCTGCTCACCACCGCGATCGTGGGCGCGGCGATCAGCGTGCTCGGGCTGGCGCACCAGTTGCCGCCGCTGCCGTTCGGGTCGCTCGTCGCGACGTACACGTTCGCCCTGATCAGCCCCTCGCCCTGGCGGCAGATCGCGATCGGGGTGCAGTCGGTGGCGGTGGTGGTGTCGCTGATCGTGCCGGGCGAGGACTGGGCCACCTTCGGCTACGTCGGGATGGCCTACGTGGCCGCGTACAGCCTGGGCATCGGGACCCGCGGCCGGCGCGACCGGATCGCCATGCTCGAGGAACGCTCGGCCCGGCACGAGGAGGAACGTGCCGCCGCCGCGGTCCGCGACCGCAACCGGATCGCCCGCGAGGTGCACGACATCGTCGCCCACACGGTGGCCGTGATGGTGGTGCAGGCCGAGGCCGGACCGGTGATGACCCGCAACGATCCGGAACGGGCCGAGAAGACGTTCGAGGTGATCGCGGAGAGCGGCCGGACCGCGATCGCCCAGCTCCGGCGTTCGCTGGCCGCGCTGCGGTCGGCCGAGGGCGAGGTGTCGGCCCGCCCCGGGCCCGGCCTGGCCGACGTGCCCGGCGTGCTCGACGACGCGCGGCGCAGCGGGCTGGTCGTCACCCTGCGCCGGCGGGGACGGGAACGCCCGCTGGCCTCCGAGGCCGACGCCACCGTTTACCGCGTCGTCCAGGAATCGCTGACCAACACCATCCGGCACGCCCACGCGTCCAAGGTGGACGTACTGATCGAGTTCACCGAGGACGACCTGCGCCTGACGATCACCGACGACGGCACCGGCGCGACCGACGTCAAGAGCGGGTACGGAATGATGGGCATGCGGGAGCGGGTCACGGCGTGCGGCGGCGAGGTCTACGCCGGGTCCGACCCGGCGGGCGCCGGCTTCGTGGTGAGTGCCGTCCTGCCCACCGAGTGATTCACCGATCGAGGAGTGCCCGGACATGTTGCGCATCGTGGTCGTCGACGACCAGGAGCTCGTCCGGGGCGGCTTCGCCATGATCCTCGACGCCGAGGCCGACATGACGGTGGTCGGCGAGGCGGCCGACGGCCTCGAGGCGCTGCGGGTGGTGGCCGAGAAACAGCCCGACGTGGTGGTGATGGACATCCGGATGGACGGCCCGATCGACGGCATCGAGGCCACCCGGCGGATCTGTGCCACCACCGACGCCCGGGTGCTGATCCTGACCACCTTCGACGTCGACGAGCACGTCCACGACGCGTTGCGGGCGGGCGCCAACGGCTTCCTGCTCAAGACCATGCGCCGAGCCGAACTGGTCGACGCGGTGCGGGTCGTCGCCCAGGGGGAGGCGTTGCTGGCGCCCACGGTGACCCGGCGGGTGATCGCCGACCTGCTGCGCCGGCCGCACGCCGCGCTGCGCCCACCGGCCCTGCTGGACGAGCTGACCACCCGCGAGCGGGAGACGTTGCGGCTGGTCGCGCGCGGACTGTCCAATGCCGAGATCGCCACCCACCTGAGCGTGAGCGACCACACGGTCAAGACCCACGTGAGCAACGTGCTGACCAAACTCGGCCTGCGGGACCGGGTTCAGGCGGTGGTCTTCTCGTATGAGGCCGGCCTGATCAGCCCGGGCGAGGCGCTCGACTGAGGCTCGTCTCCCCCGCTGGGGGGAGATCGGATTTCGCTCTCGTCGGCGATCCGCCGGACGGCCCGGATCACCAGGATGAAGTCACAGCGATCTTCCCGTCTGAGGAGCTTTGTGATGATCCGTGCCGTTACCCGCTTCGCACGCAGGCGACCCGCCTTCGTGCTCGTCATCTGGCTGGTGATCGCCGCGGCCGGCTTCACGGTCGGCAACGGCGTGTTCGCCCGGATGACCACCACCGTCGGCGCCATCCCCGGCAGCGAGTCCCAGCAGGGGGCCAAGGCGATCGGCGACGCCAAGCTCTCGCCCCCGGTGATCAACGCCGTGGTGAGCGGCCCCTCGACGACCGACCCGGCCTTCAAGAGCGCGGTCACCGGGGCCGTCACCGACCTCAAGGCCATCGACGGCGTCCTGGCCGTGAACGACCCGTTCGGCCCGGCCTCGCCCAAGGCCGTGGACGGTCAGGCGGTGCTGCTCAACGTCGAGCTGGCGCACAGCGGTGACCTGCTCGCCGACAAGGTGCAGAAGGAACTGACCAGCATCTCCGGCGCCACCGTGACGGTGTCCGGCGGTCCGCTGACCGACCGCGAGTTCAACAACCAGGCCACCTCGGACACCCGGCGCGCCGAGATCATCTCGGCCCCGCTGCTCCTGCTGTTGCTGCTGCTGGTCTTCATGTCGCTCGTCGCGGCCGGCCTGCCGCTGCTGATCGCCCTGGTCGGCGTGGGCGGCACGTTCTCGGCACTGCTGGTGATGAGCTTCTTCACCGACGTCTCGATCTACTCCATCCAGGTCACCACGATGCTCGCCATCGGTCTCGGCGTGGACTACGCGCTGCTCATGGTCAGCCGGTTCCGCGAGGAACGGGCGACGATCAGCGACCCGGCCGAGGCCCTCGCCAAGGCGTCCGAGCGGGCCGGCCGCACCATCGTCTTCTCCGGCCTCACCGTGGCGGTCAGCCTGGTCAGCCTGGTGGCGTTCACCGATCCGTTCCTCCGGTCGATCGGCGTGGCCGGCGCCGCGGTGGTGCTGATCGACATGCTCGCCGCCATCACCCTGCTGCCCGCGCTGCTCCAGCTGCTGCGCAACAAGATCAAGCCGGCTCGCGGCAAGGGCGAGAAGGGCCGGGCGTTCGCCGCGGTCGCCCGCGGCGTCCAGAAGATGCCCGCGCTGACCGCCTTCCTGGTGCTGATCGGCCTGGTCGTGGCCGGCCTGTCGATCACCGGCCTGCAGCTGGACACCAGCAACCCGAAGTCGCTGCCCGCCGACAGCGCGACCCGGCAGCTCACCGAGGCGCTGCGCGAGCACTTCCCGGCCCAGGCCGGCCCGAGCGCCATCACGGTGGCCGCGCACACCGCCCCGGACAGCCCCGAACTGGCCACGCTGCAGCGGCAGATCGCGGCCGTCCCCGGCATCGAGGTGGTCAACCCGGGCCGCAGCGGCGGCGGCCTGACCGTCCTGCAGGCGACCCCGAAAAACCCGACCAGCAGCCCGGACACCGCGCAGGCGGTCCGTGACATCCGCGCCCTCGACGCGCCGTTCGAGGTGCAGGTGACCGGGGACGCGGCCCGGCTGGTCGACTACAAGCAGGAGCTGCGCGACCGGGGACCGATCGTCGGCGGCATCGTCCTGCTGGCCACCTTCGTGCTGCTGCTGGCCTTCACCCGGTCGGTGCTGATCCCGCTCAAGGCACTCATCACCAACGTGCTGAGCCTGGTCGCCTCGCTCGGCGTGGTGGTCTGGGTCTTCCAGGACGGGCACCTGGCCGGGCTGCTCGGCGGCGAGAAGCAGGACGGCATCGACCTGACCGTCCCGGTCGTGGTGGCGGCCATCGCGTTCGGGCTCTCCACCGACTACGAGATCTTCGTCCTGTCCCGGATCCGCGAGCGCCGGATGGCCGGCGTCGCGCCCGATCTGGCCGTACGGGAAGGTCTGCAGCGCAGCGGTGGCATCGTGACCGCGGCCGCCCTGCTCCTCGCGGTCACCTTCGCCGGGTTCATGACCGGTGGTTTCGCGCCGATCAAGGAGGTCGGCCTGGGACTGGTGCTGGCCGTCGTGATCGACGCCGCGATCGTCCGGATGCTGCTGGTGCCGGCGACCATGACACTGCTCGGGCGCGCCGCCTGGTGGGCCCCCCGCTTCCTGGGCGGACGGCCGCCGGAGTCCCCCGCTCCGCAGGCCGATCCCGCCCGGCCGGAGCTGGCCACCACCGCCCAGCAGTGAAGACCGGGGCGGGACAGCAACCGCTGTCCCGCCCCGGCCCCTTACGGTGACCCCGTCAGCCGGCGGCCACCACCCCGCCGGGGAGTCCGGCGGCCCGGGCCACCTCGGAGAGGAGCAGATCGGTGTCGAGCAGGCGCACGAGCAGACGATCCACTCCGAACAGCACGGCCCGGATGGTGTCCGGCGGCAGCAGCGTCGTGTCGGCGAGCAGGGTCCAGCGCAACCGGCCCGGCGCGTGGAGCACGTCGCCGAGCTCCATGAAGAACGACGAGCCGGCCGCCCGGCGCTCGGTCCACCGGAACTCTGATTCGGCCGGTTCCGGGATTTCCTGGTCCTGGCCGCCGCGCATGTCGTTGAAGAACGACCGGATCTCCGGCTCGGCCCCGCGCTCCCGGGTCACCTCGTCGAGCGCGGCCCAGCCGTCGACCGGATCGAACCGGCCGTGCCGGAACGCCCGCATCGCGGTGCCCCAGCAGTGCCGGACCAGGTCGGAGAAGTTCGGGCCGGTCAGGTCGACCACGGCCGGCATGTGCTGGGTCAGCGTGCCGACCGAGGCCCGCAGCGGCGCCGTGGTGCGGTTGCCGGTCACCAGCAGCAGCGCGCACCGGTCGGTGCCGGCGACCGAGCCCAGCAGGGCCGCGGTCACCGCCAGGGCGACGGTGGCGGTGCTGGTGCGGTACCGCTCGGCCAGCATCCCCAGTGCGGGTCCGGACACCGCCGAGTCGACCACGCCCCGCCAGAACCGGGGCTCGGCCGGGGCCACCGGCCGGACCGCGGCGAAGTTGTCCAGCGGCACCGCCGTCAGCTGGCGGCGCAGGTGGGCGACCGCGGCCGCGCTGACCGTACGGCCGCGGGCCGACCGCTCGAAGACCGCCAGATCGGCCGGCTGCACCATCTCGGGGACGTCCGGATCCGGCGCCCCGGTCGCCCGGGCGGCCAGCAGCTCGGACAGCACCCGTGCGGCCAGCCGGCTGCTCTGCAGGTCGGTCACCAGGTGCGAGATGCAGAGCACGAGCGCCCGGGGCACCTCGTGATGGACGCACACGAGGACCCGTACGGGAAAATCTCTCTCGTGGTCGAAAGCGGTCGCCTCGAGCTGCTCGTCGAGGTCGCGCGCTCCGGCCGCGAACTCGCCGGGCGGGCCGTCGTCCGACCAGACCGCGATCGGGACGGCCCCGGTGGCCACGACCTCCTGGACCAGGTGGCCGTCGTGACGCGGGAATCTGGTCCGCAGGGCCTCGAACCGGCTCGCCAGCGCCCCGACCGCGGAACAGACGTCGGCCAGGCCGACGCCCTCGGGGATCAGCACCGGCACCGTGACGTTGTAGGCGGTGCCCGGAGGCATCCGTCGCATGTCCCGTTCCACCAGCACCTGCCCCCACGTCAGGTGCTCGGTGATCGCGCGGGAACCGGTGAACGGCGCCTCCCGCCACCGCACGTCCGAGGTCAGGCGGGGCATGTCGCGTACCCCCGCAGGGTCTGCGCGGCGGTGGTCCGGCGGATCTCCAGATAGCGCGCGTTCCAGCGGCCGTCGTCGGTGTCGGAGGCGTGCGGGCCGGCGAAGCGGGCGGTGAGCGAGTCGCGGTAGGCGCCCCAGGTGACGGCCGGGCTGACCGGACGGCTGGCGGCGGGCACAGTGCACGCCGTACGGGCCGGGAAGCCGTCCGCCGTGCCCGCGAGCACCACGTCCAGCCAGTCCTCCTGCTGGTCGATCTCGGCCAGCGCGGCGCCGAACGGCCACCCGGGCAGTTCGGTCAGGGCGACCGCCCGGCTGCGGAACCCGCTCGCCACGACCGGGCCGAACCGCTCGATCGCCAGGGCCACCGGCAGCAGGGCCCGCGGCGCGAACCACTCGCAGCCGAGCAGGGTCATCGTGGGCAGATCCCCGGCACCGGTCTCGTCCGCGTCGACGATCCGCCACTCCGCGAAAGGCAGCGGAATGCCGGACGCCCGGAAGGTGCCGGAGTCGGCCCGGCAGACCGGACAGGTCCGGATCCGCACGGCCATCGGGGGCGCCGGGGGCCGGATGACCCCGGGCGGCTGGTCGGCCGGAATCAGGAAATGCGCCGCGACCTCGCGACGCGCCATCCGGTCGACCACGGTGCCGAGCGCCGGCTCCTCAGTTGTGGTGGTAAGGGTTGTCATGCGGGATGTCCTCTCCATGGGCGCCGGCCGGAACGCCGGCCGCGACAAGGGGGTCCGGTCTCCGGCGGCGCAGCCCGAGGGCGACCGCAGCCGAGCCGAGCTCGATCAGTGCCGCCCGGTCGGCGGCGTCCAGCGGCGCGGCCAGGCCCGCGTGCACCCACGAGGAGACCGCGGCCCGGATCGCGCCGGGCGTGGCGACGGCCAGCGGCGCCGACAATCCGCGGCGGACCTGCGCGGCGTCCAGGCCGAGCAGGTAGCCGGCGGCCCAGATCTCGGTGGCCACCCGGGGCGGTGGCCGGTGGTCCAGGGTGTCCAGACAGGCGGCCAGCCCGGCCGTCACCTCGCGGCCGCCGACCCCGATCAGGTCGCACCAGTCGTCCCAGTACCAGCAGAACTCGTTGCCGCCCGGCTCGCCGGTGCGCGGCCGGAGCAGCCGGATCGAGCATCGCGAATCCTTGACCTGCACCACGTACTCGTCGTGCCGCCGGTACTGCGACCGCGCGGCGAGGGCCTCGTCGATCCGCGGGTCGACGTCCCAGTGCCCGGCGGGCGGCACGGCCGGTGCGGCCCACACGGTGGCGTGGTGCCGGCCGCCGTGCCCGCTGATCAGCGTGGGCATCCCCCGGTTGTCGACCAGGTGGGGCACGGTGGCCAGCAGCGGCACCGACCGCTCGCGGCAGAACCGGGCCATCATCTGGTCGTCGTCGGTCACCTCGTCCGGGATCGGTGCCAGATAGCTCGCCAGTTCGGCCGCGGTGCCGGCCGGCAGCAGGAAGGCCAGCGCCGGGGTCCACTCCATCGGCGACAGCGGCGCCCACGGCGACCCGGCGACCGCCGCCAGCCGGGACAGGTAGCTGTTCTGCGGGCTGATCCAGTCGGTGTAGAGCGCGATGCCGTGCCGCGGGCGGCCGGCGATCGCCTCGGCCACCAGATCGGCGAAACCGTCGGCGACCCGCGCGTCGTCCTGCAGCACCAGGTGGTGGGTGGCCCCCTCGGCGATCGCGGCCCAGGCCACTTTGGCCGTCCGCAACGGACTGCGGACGGCGTTCGGAGCCGGATCGGTCACCACCCGCGCGACCAGCGGGCGGCAGGCCTCGACGATCCGGTCCGCGGCGTCGCCGCGGACCGGGTGGTGCATGATCGCCACGCTGAGCCGGACGTCGCCCGGCCGCCAGGACAGCCGGCTCATCGAGCCTCCGCCCGGCTGATCCGGCGGACGTGCCGCCACGTGACGAACGGGACGATCAGCATGCCGCAGATGTTCAGCACGGCGATGGTCCAGTACAGCGCCGACGGGTCGTGCTGGCTGCGCGCCAGGTAGCTGCCCAGCACCACCATGCCGCCGAAGTAGGGCACGTTGAGCACGAGCGCGATCACCCCGCCGCCGATCTGCTCGATCAGCAGCAGCGTCATCACGTTCAGGCCCAGGCAGAAGTACGTCAGCCCGACGATGGTCAGGAAGGTCACGGTCTGCGAGGACACCGCCGCCTCACCGGCCAGCAGCTGGGACAGCGGTTCCCGGCCCAGCCAGATGGCGGCCGCCAGCACCGCGTAGACCGCCGCGGTCAGGCCGATCCCGGCCCGCAGCACGGCCGGCCCGTCGCCCGGCCGGCCCGCGCCGCGGAGCTGGTTGAGCACGATGGCGGTGGCCGACCCGAGCGCCGAGGCGGGCACGATGAGCAGGTTCTGCAGCGCGCCGGCGGCCGAATAGCCGGAGACCACGTCGGACCCGAACGGACCGAGCGCCCACAACAGACCGGCGTTCGCGACCGCCATGATCACGAAGGACATCGCGACCGGCAGCCCGACCGAGGTCAGCTTGCCGACCGCCTCGGGCCGCCACACCATCGGCGCCCGCGCCCGCCACAGGCCGCTCCGGTAGACCTGCACCGCGCCGACGGTGAGCGCGGCCACGCCCCCGGCCCCGATCGCGACCGGCAGGGCGAAGACCCCGAGATCGGTGCCGAAGCCCAGGATCGCGACGCCGCCGACCTCGACGATCGCGCCGGTCAGCACGACCGCGGCGGCCGACCGCGGACGGCCGAAACCCCGCAGGCTCGACGACAGCAGCACGGTCGGGAAGAAGATCAGGTTGGCCAGGGCGGCCCACCGGGTGAAGGCGACGAAGTCACCGGCCGAGGCGTCCGGCACGCTCAGCAGCGACGCCAGGCCGGGCGCGGCGACGATCAGCGCCACGCTGACCGTTCCCCAGACGGCCAGGCCGATCCGGGCCATGCTGGCCGCGACCGGGAGCACGTCGTGCGGCCGGCCGGCGCCCCGGCTGACCGACGCCGCCACCTGGTTGCTCACGTCAAAGCCGACCTGCAACGCGGCGAACAGCAGGGCCAGCGGCACATAGAGCGACCGAACATACATGGCCTCGGTGCTGATCCGGGCCATCAGCGCGATCACCACCACCGGCACCAGCACGCCGGCCGCCTCGCCGAGCGCGATCGCGGTGGCGAGACGCCGGATCTGCCCCGGCCCGGACCAGACCACCGCGGGCGGAGCCGCCGGAGTCGTCTCGGCTGTGCTCATCGCAACACCGCGGCCGGCAGACACATGGGCATGACCCACCCCCATTGCTCGGGTTCGGAATTGCACCGACGGTAGGTCCGCGTGAATCCGGCTCACAAGCTGCCCGATGGGCTATGCCCAAGGCGTCGGGGCCGGTCAAAGGGGCTGTCATACCCAGGTATCACTATCGATTGCGGTCTGTGGTGTGACGATCCGGGGGTCACCTCGGACCGACGCTCCGGGGCATGCGAATCCTGCCGCTCGCCGTTGCCCTGACCAGTGTGGTCGCGCTGGCCGCGTCCGTACCGCCCGCCGCCGTCGATGCAGTTGCTGTTGCTGCCGCCGCCGCCCCACCCAGGGTGGGCAGCCTAGCCGCAGCGCAGCGATCTTGGCCGCAGTTGTCCACAGCAGACGCATACCGCGAGACCGCCGTCCGCATGTTGTCCACAGGCTGCCCGTACGCGAACTGGGCCGCCGAGGGCCGCCACTTCCTCGAGTTCGACCCCTCCGGCGACGGCCGCGCCGTGGAGGTGCTGGGTGACCTCGCCACCGCCACCCGGGTCGCCGTCCTCGTCCCCGGCGTCGACACCACCCTGGCCGACTTCGACCGGGGACTCGGCGGTGTCCCCCGGCGGGCGCCCGGCCGGCAGGCCCGCGCCCTCTTCGACCTGGTCAGCAAGCGCGACCCGCACACCGCCGTGATCGCCTGGCTCGGCTACGACCCGCCGGAGGGCATCGGTCTGGCCGCGGCCACCGAGGGCCGCGCCCGGGCCGGGGCGGTCGCCCTCACCACCTTCGTCACCGAGATCCAGAGCATGCGGCCCGGCGTAGCGATGACGCTCATCGGACACAGCTACGGCTCGATCGTCGTCGGGCTGGCCGCCAAGGCACTGCCCGGGGTCGGCGACGTGGTCACGCTGGGCGCGCCCGGCATCGGGGTCGCCGGCGCGGACGAGCTGGGCGGCGCGCGGTTGTGGTCGGCGCTGGCCCCGACCGACTGGATCCGCCGCATCCCGCAGGTGCGCGTGTTCGGCCTGGGGCTGGGGCGGCGCCCGACGTCACCCGGGTTCGGCGCGCGGGAACTGCCCACCGACGGGGTGGCCGGGCACGACTACTACCTCGTTCCGGGAAGCTCCACCCTGAAGGCGGTGGGCGACATCGTCCTCTCGGGTGGTCCTCGACACGAGACGCCGGGGCGCGTTTCTTAGGAGCGGCTTAAGGGGTAGAGTCGCGTGCGGTCCTGACGCCGATTCGACTTGCTGGAGGTGATCGCTGTGCGAGATAGCGATCCTCCTAGTCGTGGCCGGGCCGTTCGTCAGCGCGCCTGACCGCTGACATTCAGAAAACCCCACATCCCTTTCCCGTACGCCGTGAGACCGCGGCCCGGGTCTGAGTCGTGTGCGCCGCGACGCCGGATGCATGGGTGCCGGCCGCGACGTGACGTGCGCTGAAACGCCAGTCACCGAGCGGAAGAAGTCTCCCGATGAAGAAGATGATCGCGCCCCTGACGTTCACGTTCGCGGCCATGTACGTGGTCGTGCTGTTCGTGCTCGCACACAGCACGCCCTGATCAGGGCAGCCGGGACGTCCACAGTAACGAGAGCCCGGCCGCCACCAGCCCCAGCAGCAACGCCAGCCCCGCGTACCACTGTGTCACCTCGCGGGGCTCCACCCGGTGGCCGATCGAGCTGCCCATGTCCTCGTACACCTGCTTGAGCTCGCTGACCGACGCCGCCTCGTAGAAGTAGCCCTTGGTGTTCTCGGCCAGCTGCTGCAGCGACAACCGGTCGACCGGCACCCGCTGCAGGGCACCGCGGATGTCGACCACGCCGGTGTCGGTGCCGAAGGCAATCGTCGAGACCGGGACGTTGGCCTGGGACGCCGCGGTGGCCGCGTCTTCGATCGAGCGGCCCGACGTGCGGTAGCCGTCGGAGAGCAGCACGATCCGGGCCGGGGGCGCGCCGTCGGCCCCGTCGGCCGGCACCGAGCGGATGGCGTCGAGCGACGTGAACACGGCCTCGCCGGTCGCGGTCGCCTCGGCCAGGGTCAGCCCGTCGATCGCGGTGATCACCTGCGAGCGGTCCTTGGTCGGCGGCACCAGCACGTTGGCCGCCTTGGCGAACGAGACCAGGCCCAGGTTGTAGGTCTGCGGGAGCTCGTTGACGAACGCCTTGGCCGCCTCCTGAGCCGCCTCGATGCGGTTGGGGGCGACGTCGTCGGCCTCCATCGAGAGCGAGACGTCGATCGCCAGCATCACCGTGGCGCGTTCGAGCGGCTCTTCCTTGTCGACCGACGGGCGGGCCAGGGCCGTGCCGAGGGTCAGCAGGGACAACAGGAACGCGGCCGCGGACACGTGCCGGCGCCAGCCCAGGCCCTTGGGGGCGAGCGTGCGCAGCAGGTCCACGTTGGTGAAACGCATCGCGTACTGCCGCTTGCGGAACTGCCGCCACGTGTAGAGGCCGGCGAAGATCAGCACGGGCAGCACTGCCAGGAGCCACCAGGGCTCGAGGAAACGGATCATCGGGTCGTCCCCCGGGTGCGTGCGTGTCGCTGGGCGGCCACGAATCTAACCACGTCCAGCAGCCAGTCGGTGTCGGTGCGCAGGCGAAGATGGGCGGCGCCGGCCGCGCGCAGCGTACGGGCGATCGCGCCGCGCTGCTCGGCCGCGGCCTCGGCGTAGCGCCGGCGCAGCGCCGGGTCGGCCGTCTGCACCTCGTGCAGGGCGCCGGTCTCGGGGTCGGCCAGGGTGAGCACGCCGACGTCGGGCAGTTCGAGCTCGCGCGGGTCGACGACCTCGACGGCGAGCACGTCGTGCCGTACGGCGAGCTTGCGGACCGGCCGCGACCAGCCGTCGACCGGGGCCATGAAGTCGGAGATGACCACGGCCACCCCGCGGCGGCGGGGCGGCCGGTTCAGCATGTCGATCAGGGCGCCGAGGTCGGTGCGGCCGGGCCGGATCTCGGTGTGGGCGATCGCCCGCAACAGCCCCTGGGCCTCCTTGCGGCCGGGGCGGGCGGGCATCCGGACGACCGACGGGTGCGGATCGGGAGCGGGCTCCCGTTTGCGGCCCCACCGGCTCGGGGCCGGCAGCGGGGAGGACCCGGTGCCGACGACAGCACCGATGCGGTTCCCGCCGCGTACGGTCAGATGGGCCATCGCCGTGGCCGCGGCCAGCACCAGGTCACGTTTGAGCATCTTGGCGGTGCCGAAGTCGAGGCTGGCGCTCAGGTCGATCGCCATCCAGGTCTCGAGCTCGCGGTCGGCCACCGTGCGGCGGACGTGCGGCATCGTGGTGCGCGCGGTGACCGGCCAGTCCATCCGGCGCACGTCGTCGCCGGGCCGGTATTCGCGCGACTCGCCGGCCTCGCTGCCCGGACCGGGCAGCAGACCCACGTAGTCGCCCTGAAGCAGGCCGTCGAGTTTGCGGGTGACCAGCAGCTGCAACCGGGAGAGGACGGCCTCGGCCCGGGCGGTGCCGGAGTCGGCGCTCAGTGCTGGGCCGGCCATACGGCACCGATCTGGGGCTGCGGGCCGCCGCTGACCGGCGCGGCCGGGTGGGTGCCGTTGGGCGACGTGCCCTGCCGGGCGGCGACCGACGGCAGCGGCACGCTCTGCATGATGCGGGCCACGATGTGGTCGGCCGGGATGTCGTCGGCCAGCGCGTCGTAGCTGAGCACCAGGCGGTGCCGCAGGATGTCGGGGGCGATGTCCTGCACGTCCTGGGGCAGGGCGTAGTCGCGGCCGCGCATCAGGGCCAGGGCCCGGGTCGCGCGGACGATGCCGAGCGAGGCGCGCGGGCTGGCGCCGTACTGGATCAGCGAGGCCACGTCGGGCATGCCGTGCTGGGCCGGGGCGCGGGTGGCCAGCACCAGGCGGACCGTGTAGTCGACCAGGGCGTTGTGCACGAACACCTGGTCGGCCCGGCGCTGCAGGCCGAGCAGGTCTTCGGTGGTGAAGACCGTCTTGGGCTCGGGGGCGCTCACGCCCATCCGATAGACGATCTCGCGCTCCTCGGCGTCGGTCGGGTAGCCGACCAGGATCTTCATCAGGAACCGGTCGCGCTGGGCCTCGGGGAGCGGGTAGACGCCCTCCTGCTCGATCGGGTTCTGCGTGGCCATGACCAGGAACGGGGTCGGCACCTCGTGGCTCTGGCCGCCGATCGACACCTGGTGCTCGGCCATCACCTCGAGCAGGGCCGACTGCACCTTGGCCGGGGCCCGGTTGATCTCGTCGGCGAGCAGGAAGTTGACGAACACCGGGCCGAGCTCGACGTCGAACTTCTCGCTCGACTGGCGATAGATGCGGGTGCCGACGATGTCGGCCGGCACCAGGTCGGGCGTGAACTGGACGCGGGAGAAGCTGCCGCCGACGACCCGGGCCAGCGTCTCGACGGCGAGCGTCTTGGCCACGCCGGGCACACCCTCGAGCAGGCAGTGCCCGCGGGCCAGCAGCGCCACGAACATGCGCTCGACCATCCGGTCCTGCCCGACGATCACCCGCTTGACCTCGAACATCGCGCGCTCGAGCTGGGACGCGTCCTGAGCCGGGGGAACCGGCCCGACAGCGCCGTTGTTCGTCTCGGTCTCGGGCGTGAGCGGCTGAGCCACCGGTCCTCCACAGCGGTCGAAATGCCATCTGGTGACGCTCAAGACTTACACGACCGACCTGAGAGCGCGCTCGTGGTGTCGCATTACGCGCCGGGAGGGCGCCTGGCCATG
This sequence comes from Paractinoplanes bogorensis, assembly GCF_018829635.1. GTDB lineage: Bacteria > Actinomycetota > Actinomycetes > Mycobacteriales > Micromonosporaceae > Actinoplanes > Actinoplanes bogorensis. The sequence continues at coordinate 283,923 of NZ_JAHKKG010000006.1, read as the reverse complement.
GGTCGGAGGTGTCGATCTTTCTGCGCGATGCGCCGGAACGGGCACCCACGCCGGGAGGATGCGCCGCACCGGGAAGCGTGTAACATTCTCCACGTCGCCGGGCGGCTTCCCCCGTGGTCGCCCGGCGCTCAATATTCTTGAGGGTGTGGATGGCCCCTCCTACGCCCAGTGCTCCTCCAAGGGATGCCGCGCGAGCGCCTCGTGGACCCTGCGGTGGAACAACCCCAAGCTGCACACCCCGGACTACCGGAAAACGTGGCTGGCCTGCGACGATCACCGTCCCACGCTCGGCCAGTTCCTGGAGATGCGCGGATTCCTGCGCGAAGTGACGCCCTTCGGTGCGGCGCCGGATGCGCCGATCTCGTAGGGTCAAGAGGTGACCGTCGACGCCCTCACGCCCTGGCCCGACACCGTGGATTGGCGCCCGGTCTCGCCCAAGCTGATCACTGTGGAGCTGATCGTCCGCTGGGTCTGGACGCTGATCCTGATCGCCGGCCTCGTCGTCGGCCTGGTGCTGCAGGGCCACTGGCTGTGGAAACTCGGCATCGCGCTGCTCGTGCTGAACGCGATCTGGCGCTCCTTCGTCACCGTCCGGGCGGTCCGCGCCTGGGGCTACGCCGAGCGCGACAACGACCTTCTCGTCCGCCACGGCCTGCTGGTGCGGCGGCTCTCCATCGTCCCGTACGCCCGGATGCAGTTCGTCGACGTCACGGCCGGCCCCCTCGAACGCGCGTTCGGGCTGGCCACCGTGCAGTTGCACACGGCCGCCGCGGCCAGCGACGCGCAGATACCCGGGCTGGCCCCGGCCGAGGCGTCGCGGCTGCGCGACCGGCTCACGGCGCTGGGCGAGGACCGGGCCGAGGGACTGTGACCGCCGCCGAGCCCCCAGGCACCGCCCTCACCGAGCCGGAGCCACGCCGCCGCCTGCACCCGCTCAGCCCGGTGCTGCACGGCGCCAAGAGCATCGCGGTGATCGTGGCGGCGCTCTCCTGGCAGACCCTGTCCCAGGTCGGGCTGGAACGGTTCACGCTGGTCGTGGCGGTCATCGCGGTCGGTGTGGTGATCTTCTCCATCGTCGGCTGGCTGACCACGGGCTATCAGGTGGTCGGGCGCGAGCTGCGCATCTCCGACGGCGTGGTGCGGCGGCGCAACCGGGCCATCCCGCTCGAGCGGCTCCAGACGGTCGAGCTCCGGCGTCCCCTGCTGGCCCAGCTCACCGGGCTGGCCGAGCTGCGCCTGGAGGTGATCGGCGGGGGCAAGACCGAGGCTCCGCTGGCCTACCTGACGGTGCGCGAGGCGAGCTCCCTGCGCGATCGTCTGCTGCGGCTCGCCGGTCGTACGGCCGCGGTCGGAGCGCAACCCACCGACCAGCCGGTCGGCGAGGCACCGGCCGCACCAGCCCTCGAGCGTCCGATGCTGCGGGTCAGCAACCGTGACCTGGTGGTCAGCCAGCTGCTCACCCCGCAGGCGTTCTTCCTGCCGGTCGGCGTGGCGTTCGTGGTGCTGCAGTTCGTGATGGAGGGGTCGTGGACCTTCATCGGCATCGCCAGCACGGTGACGGCCATGGCCGGCGTGCTGCTGCAGCCGGTGCGCCGCGTGCTGCAGGACTGGGACTTCCGGCTGGCCCGTGATCCCGAGGGCCGTCTGGCCGTACGCTACGGCCTGCTCGAGACACGCAGCCAGGTCGTACCGCTGAACCGGGTCCAGGCGGTCGGGGCGACCTGGCCGCTGCTCTGGCGCGGTCAGGGCTGGCTGCATCTGCGCCTGGCCATCGCCGGGAACGCGGGCGAGCCGGGCGGCGACTCCAAGAGCTCCGACCGGCTGCTGCCGGTGGGCGAGTTCGCCACCGCCCGGGCCCTGGTCTGGGACGTGCTGCCCGGGGTCGACCTGGCCGCGCTGGCCACCACGCCACCGCCGGCGCGGGCCCGCTGGCTCAACCCGTTCTCGCTGCGGGCGATCGGTGTCGGCCTGACGCCCGAGGTGCTGGTGACCCGGTGGGGGCTGCTGACCCGCGAGATGCACCTGGTGCCGTACGCGCGCTTGCAGAGTGTCCGGGTGGTGCAGGGCCCGCTGCAGCGGACGCTCGGGCTGGCCACCGTCTATGCCGACACCGCGCGCGGACGGGCCGGCCAGGCCAAGGACCGGGACCTGGCCGAGGCGTACGCGCTGGCGGCCGAGCTGGCCGTACGGGCCCGGAACGCGCGGGGCCCGGCCACCGTCCTCCCGACCTCGCCCGCCGCGGCCGCTCCGCGCGACGAGGCGTATTGGCAGCGGCCGGACGGGCCCTAAGCTCTTCGGTATGGAGCTTCCGGAGTTCTCGCCCGGTCTCAGCGCGCGGGTGGAATTGACCGTCACCGACGCCGACACCGCCCAGGCCCTCGGTTCGGGCGATGTGCCCGTGCTGGCCACGCCGCGGGTCCTGGCGCTGGCCGAGGCGGCCACGGTCGCCGCGACCGCCCGCCTGATCCCGGGTGGCGTCACCACCGTCGGGGTGCGGGCCGAGGTCGCCCACCTGGCGGCCACGCCGGTCGGACGCCAGGTGCACGCGCTGGCCACCCTCGACAAGGTGGACGGGCGCAAGCTGTTCTTCGGGGTCGTGGTGCGCGAGGGCGAGACCCTGGTCGCCGAGGTGACGGTCGAGCGGATGCTGCTCGACCGTCAGCGCTTCATCGAGAAGGCCAATTCCTAGGCGCCCCAGCGGGCGATGACCTCTTCGTTGGTCGGCATGGCCACAGCGCCGCCACGGCGCTCGCAGACCAGGCCGGCCACGTTGAGCGCGAACTGCACGCTGCGCTCCCAGCCCTGGAGGTCGGCGGGCAGGCCGTCGGCGAGCAGGCGGCGGACCAGGGCGCCCATCACCGAGTCGCCCGCGCCGGTGGCGTCGACCGCGTCGACCTTGGGCGCGGCCAGCATGGTGGCGCCGTCGGCGGCCGACACGTAGGCGCCCTTGGAGCCCGCGGTGACGACGACGGCCTTGGCCCCCAGGTCGCGGATGCGCTCGGCGGCCTTCTCGGGCGAGGCGCCGTCGTAGAGCACCTCGGCGTCGGCCGCGCTCAGCTTGACCAGGTCGGCCGTGGCGAAGAACTCCTCGGACAGCTCGCGCAGGTGGGTCACCGCGGCGCCGTCGGGCAGCAGGGTGGGCCGGGCGTTGGGGTCGAAGACGCGCAGCGGGCCGGGCACCGCCCACGCGGCCCGCGCGGCGGCCCGGAACGGCTCGCGGAGCAGGCAGATCGAGCCGGTGTAGACGACGTCGGCCCCGGCCACGGTCGCCGTGTCGAGGTCGTTCGGGCCGAGCACCGAGTAGGACGGCGGCTCGCCGTAGAACGTGAAGGTCGGCTCGGCCCCCACGAAGGTCGTGACCGCCAGCGTGGTCGGCACCGCGACCCGCTTGACGCCGGCCGTGCCGACGCCGTTCTCGGTCAGGAACACGGAGATCCGGTTGCCGAGCACGTCGTCGCTGAGCGAGCCGACATATTGCACCTGCCCGCCGAGCCGGGTCGCGCCGACCGCGACGTTCAGCGGCGCCCCGCCGATCGCCTGGCGGTAGATCACCTCGCCGTCACGCTCGGCCTCCTGGAGGTCGATCAGCGCCTCGCCGAGCACTACCGCGTAACCCATGCCATCTCCTCCTGTGTAACGCCGCCGTAATCCTTTCGCCCAGGGACGCGCGGCACCAGTACTCGCCCAAATTGTCCGCTTTTGGGATGATCACCGGATGTTGTCGCGCGTACTCGCCCTGGCCGTTCCCCTCACCATGATCGCTGGCTGCACGAACTCGGTCGACGTCGGACCCACCAACCGGGTCGCCGTGACCACCTCGGCCTCGCCCTGGACCGTCTTCGAGGGCTCGGCCAGCCCGTCCCCGGCCGGTTCATGGTCGCCCGACACGGTCGCCTCGGGCACGTTCCTGCCCTACCGGCCCGGCTCGACCGCCATCACGTACGACCCCGCGGTGGTGCCGCCGGGCGCGACCGCCTCGGTCGCGATCGCCCAGAACACCCAGACCATGGAGGTACGCCTTCAGGCGGCCGGACTGGTTCCCCGCCGGGTCTACGGTGCCCATCTGCACACCCAGCCGTGCACGGCCACGCCGGACGACGCCGGTCCGCACTACCAGCACCAGGCCGACCCGTCGAAGCCGTCGGTCGACCCCTCGTACGCCAACCCGATGAACGAGGTCTGGCTCGACCTCACCGCCGACGGGTACGGCGAGGCGACGTCGACGGCGCTGCTGAAATGGACTTTTCCGGCCGGCGAGTCGGCCCGGTCGCTGATCCTGCACGCTCAGCCGACCAAGACGGCGGCCGGAGTGGCCGGCACCGCCGGTCCGCGGGTGGCCTGTCTGACCCTGCCGGAGCGCTGACCGGCACGGCCAGACGGTAACGTCGGGGGCGGGCCGGCTACCCCGCGCCCACGCCGGCAGAGATCATCGGAGGGCGGCAGCATGGCCGAGCAGAAGGCGGCGCAACCCGCGGCCAAGACGGAGACCCACGACCCCGGTTTCCCCGAGGCGTTCCTGCAGTTCATGCGGGGCGGCTGGCGCGACGACCCGCTGGCCGTCAGCCCCCTGCCCGAGGTGCCCAACTACGCCAAGCGCCGCAACGCCCTCTCCGAGGCGTTCCCGGGCGAGACGCTGATCATCCCGTCCGGCTCCGAGAAGGTCCGGGCCAACGACACCGACTACCCGTTCCGCCCGGGCAGCGACTTCGTCTACCTGACCGGCGACCGCGACCCCGACAGCGTGCTCGTGCTGCGGCCCAGCGGCTCCGGGCACGACGCGGTGCTCTACACCCGGCAGCGCAACTCCAAGGACACCGACGCCTTCTTCCGCAGCCGCAACGGCGAGCTGTGGATCGGCCGCACCCACACGCTGGCCGAGAAGTCGACCGAGCTCGGCCTCGAGACGGCCCCGCTGGCCGAGCTCGGCCCGGCGCTCGCCCACTCGGCCCCCGGGCGCACCCGGGTGCTCCGCGGCATCGACCCGGCGGTCGACCGGGCCGTGCTGGCCTACGAGCCCGACCGGGAGCGCCCGCGCGACCGCGAGCTGGCCTGGACGCTGAGCGAGCTCAAGCTGGTCAAGGACGAGTGGGAGATCGCCCAGCTGCAGGCCGCGATCGACGCCACCGTCCGCGGCTTCGAAGACGTGGCCCGGGTGCTGCCGGCCGACCGCGGGGTCAAGGAGAGGCTGCTCGAGGGCGTCTTCGCGCTGCGGGCCCGGCACGACGGCAACGACCTCGGCTACGGCTCGATCGTCGGCGCCGGCGCGCACGCGACGATCCTGCACTGGGTGCGCAACACCGGCGTCACCACGCCCGGCGAGCTGCTGCTGATGGACATGGGCGTCGAGGGCGAGAACTTCTACACCGCCGACGTGACCCGTACGGTGCCGGTGTCCGGGCGCTTCTCACCGCTGCAGCGCCAGGTGTACGACATCGTGCACGCCTCGCAGCAGGCCGGCATGGACGCGATCCGCCCCGGCGTGCTGTTCAAGGACGTGCACACCGCCTGCATGCGGGTGCTGGCCGAGGGGCTGAACGACCTGGGCCTGCTGCCGGTGAGCGTCGACGAGGCGATGACCGAGGAGAGCACGGTCTACCGCCGCTGGACGCTGCACGGGTTCGGCCACATGCTGGGCATCGACGTGCACGACTGCAACAACGCCCGCAACGAGGCCTACCGCGACGGGGCGCTGCAGGAGGGCTACGTGCTCACGGTCGAGCCGGGCCTCTACTTCCAGCCCGAGGACGAGCTGGTCCCCGAGGAACTGCGCGGCATCGGCATCCGCATCGAGGACGACGTGCTGGTCACCGCCGACGGCGTGAAGAACCTGTCGGCCGGCCTGCCCCGCTCGGCCGACGACGTCGAGGCGTGGATGGCGTCCCAGCGCGAGGCCGGCCCCCGGCTCCCGGGTTAGTCGACGGACGGCCACGACGCAGGACCCGGCGCTGGTACGGGCGGCCCTGCGCGAGCTCATCCGGTAAGACTGACGGGATGGCGCACCCGATCATGTTCGACGATGCGAATCCGCTGCTGGCCCGCGTACGGGAAATCGCTCTCGGTTTTCCGGACGCGGCGGAGAAGATCTCGCACGGGCATCCCGCGTTCTTCACCACCAAGGTGTTCGCCTATTACGGCGGCAGCGTCAAGGTGGACGGCGAGTGGGTGCGGCACGACAACTCGCTGCTGGTGCTGCTCGAACCGGACGAGCGGGACGCCCTGGCCGACGACGAGCGGTGCTACCTGCCCGCCTATCTGGCGCCCTCGGGGTGGCTCGGCCTGCACCTGGACGACGACACCGACTGGGACGAGGTCGGCGAGCTGATCGACGCCAGTTACCGGCTCACGGCGGGACCGCGGCGGGTCGCCCGGCTCGACCAGGGTCAGGCCTTGTAGTCGGCGACGCTCCAGCACTCGGGGCCCTGGCCGACGTCGATCGACACCTTGGTCGGGTGGCCGTCGGCGGTGTCGTAGGTGGTCGACACCTGGGCGCCGTCGTCGGTGGCGGTCTGGGCCATCTCGAGCAGTTCCTTGAGCGTGAACGCCTCGATCTCCTCGCCGCTGTCGCCGGTGGCCGGGCCCAGGTCTGCGTCGGCCGAGGCCGTCGGCGTGACCGTCGTGGCGTCCAGGCGGTCGGCGGCCGAGACCGCACCCGACGCCACGGTCACCTGATAGCGGCCCAGCGGCTTGGCCGCGTCACACCCGCGGGTGAGCACGTATGAGTAGTCGGCGGGCTCGCTCCAGGCCGGCGGTGAGCCACCGTTGGCCGACGGCGCCGGGGAAGGGTCGGACGACGTGCATCCGGCGACCAGCGCTACCAGGGCAATCGCCCACACGAACCGCACAACGCACTCCCTGCCCGAGACCGGAATTCCGGCCCGAAATCTAGCGCAGTCATGCTCGCCGAAGTTTTTCGCGGGCCGTGTCGATCCGGCGCCGGGCCGTTCGACCTGTGGATGAGAAAGTCGACCGGAACCAGAACCAAGGAGAGCGATCATGGCGAAGTACATGCTCATCATGCGGGGCAGCGACGAGTCCAACGCGAAGATGGCCGAGGCGTCGTTCGACGAGATGCTCGAGGTCGTCGGCCGCTTCAACGAGGAGCTGATCAAGGCGGGCGTCCTGGTGGCGGCCGAGGGCCTGGACGACGCCGCACAGGGTGTGGTCGTCGAGTGGAGCGGCGAGACCCCGGTGGTCACCGACGGCCCGTACGGGGAGACCAAGGAGCTGTTCGGCGGCTTCTACATCCTCGACGTCGCCACCAAGGACGAGGCGGTCGAGTGGGCCAAGCGGATGCCGGCCTTCCCGGGCGCCAAGTGCGAGATCCGGCGGGTGCCCGGCGTCGACGAGTTCCCGCAGGACAACGAGTGGATCAAGAAGGAGAAGGCCTGGCGCGAGCAGACCGGGCAGCTGTGACCTCGGTCGAGGCGGTCTGGCGGATCGAGTCGGCCCGGATCGTCGGCGCCCTCGCCCGCTACACCGGCGACCTCGACCTGGCCGAGGACGTCGCCCAGGAGGCCGTGGCCGAGGCACTGGTCTCCTGGCCGCGCGACGGCGCCCCGGACAATCCGGTCGGCTGGCTGCTGGCCACCGCCCGGCGGCGGGCGATCGACGCCTTCCGCCGCCGGGCGGCCCGGGACGACAAATACACGTTGCTGGCCACCGGAGAGTCCGACGGCGGTGACGGCCATCTCTGGGATCCGGACCGGATCGACGACGACGTGCTGGCGCTGATGTTCGTCGCGTGTCATCCGGTCCTCTCCCCCGAGGCCCGGGTGGCGCTGACCCTGCGGACGGTCGGCGGTCTGTCCAGCGAGGAGATCGCCCGCGCGTTCCTGGTGCCGGTGGCCACGATCCAGGCGCGGATCACCCGGGCCAAGAAGACGATCGCGGCGGCCCGGGTGCCGTTCGAGGTGCCGCCGGCCGCCGACCGCAAGGCACGTCTGGGCGGGGTGCTCAGCGTCCTCTACGTGATCTTCACGGAGGGCTCCACGGCGACCGCGGGCGACGATCTGCTGCGGCCCGATCTCGCGTACGAGGCGATCCGGCTCGCACGCACCCTGGCCGCCCTGCTGCCGGGCGAGCCGGAGGTGTTCGGGCTGATCGCGTTGTGCGAGCTGACCGCGTCCCGGTTCCCGGCCCGGACGGGCCCGGACGGCGAGGCGATCCTGCTCGAGCAGCAGGACCGGCGGCGCTGGGACTTCTCGGCGATCCGCCGGGGGCTGGCCGCGCTGGCGCAGGCGACGTCGGCCGGGCGCGGGCTGGGCCCGTACGGGCTGCAGGCCGCCATCGCTGCCTGTCACGCCCATGCCCGGTCGGTCGCCGAGACCGACTGGGAGCGGATCGTGCTGCTCTACGAGGCGCTGGGCCGGGTCGCGCCGTCACCAGTGGTCGAGCTGAACCGGGCCGTGGCGGTCGCCATGGCCGGCGCCCCCGGCGAGGCCCTGACCATGGTGGACGAGCTGGTGGCACGGGATCGGCTGCCCGGCTCGCACCTGTTGCCGAGCGTGCGCGGTGAGCTGCTCACCAGGCTCGGCCGCACCGGCGAGGCCCGCGCCGAACTCGAGCTGGCCGCCCGCCTGTGCGGCAATGCCCGCGAACGCGCGGTGCTGCTGCACAAGGCGGCAGCGCTCGGCTAGATCGTGGCCGTGGGCTCGGCGGGGAGCTCCAGAACGAGCAGGTCGCTCTCTTCCTCGACGGGGCGGGGGCGGCGCTCGGCCCGGACGGCGGCGTCGAGCGCCTCGAAGCCGACGGCGATCTCTTCCTCGGTGAGCCGCTCGAACGTCGACGAGCCACGCAGCTTGAGCCGGTTCTCGTAGTCGGCCAGGCTGTCGGCGATGCGTTCCTGCACCCGCTCGACCGTGACCAGCCGCAGGCCGGCCGCGGTGAAGGTCTCGAGCAGCGGATCGAGCCGCGGGAAGATCTGCTCGTCGATCAGGCGGATGCCGGGGAAGTAGCTGTACCAGGGCAGCTCGGGCATGCGGTCGGGGAACAGGCTGCGGATCAGCACCCGGCCGCCCGGCTTGAGCACCCGGGCCAGCTCGGCCGCGGCGGCGGCGTGGTCACGCACGTGGTGCAGCACCAGGAACAGCAGGGCCAGGTCGCAGCTCTGGTCGGGCACCGGGATCTCGGTGGCCGAACCGGGCACGTAGGTGACCCCGGGATGGGCCGCGTGCAGCTCGGCCGCCTCGCGCATGCGGTCGTAGGGCTCGACGCCGGTGACCGGGCCGCCGAACTCGTCGGCCAGCGCCGGCGTGAACCGGCCGGTGCCCGAACCGACATCGACCACGGTCAGCGGCCGGCGCCCGGGCGCGTGCCGCGCGAACACGTGCACCCACTCGGTCAGCATCTCGGGCGGCAGCGCGCGAGCACGCGCATAGACCCGATGCTGTCTCTCGTCGTAATTCACCTCGCGCAAGACCCCGCCTCCCGCGCCCCATTCTTCGCCGACAAGGGCCCCGAGCGCACCCCTCGACACCGCTGAGGGACCGGACTCACAGCAACATGTCAGCTCACGTCGGCCACATACACAGCCACCGACCGGGCCGGCACGGTCAGCCGGTCGCCGTCGGCCGTGGCCGTACGCAGCACTTCGTCGGCCGAACCGGTCAGCTCGGGATGCAGGCGCAGCCCGGCCGCGGCCCCCGGCACCGATTGCGTAACGGCGTCGGCGGTGGCGTTGAAGACCACCACGATCTGACTCCAGCGCGGGTCGAGGCCGGTGCCGTCGAGGCACATCACGATCACGCCGGGCGTCTCGCCGGGGCCGCCGAGCGGGAAAGTGAGCCGGCGCTGCACCTCGTCGGCCGTGGGCAGCCCGAAGACCGGCGACGACCGGCGGATCCGCAGCAGCTCGCGGTACCGCTCGGCGGTCAGCTCGATCACCTCGGGCGGCGGCACCAGGGCCGGGTCGGCCAGCAGCGTGCGGGCCAGCTCCCAGTGCTGCTCGTTCTCGCCGGCCGGCGGCAGGCCCAGCCCGAAGCCGTTGCCCAGGGCCGGGTCCCAGCGGATCTGGTTGAACCAGTCGCCCGAGTCGAACGAGTTGCGGTCGAGCGACTTGGACCGCAGCCGCTCGCTGCCCAGCGCGATGAACCCGACACCCTGGCTGAGCACGACCAGCGCCAGCGCCAGCACCTGCAGGCGGGCCCGGTCGACCGGCGGGGTCGCGATCGGCAGCTTGAACGCCATCGCGTCGTAGAGGATCTCGTTGTCGTGGGCGTCGACGTAGTTGACCGTCTCGCCGGGCGACATCGCGTAGCCGCCCGGGGCGCCGTTGTAGTCGACCTGGGCGCCGCTCTGCTCGGCGCCGGCGTGGTTGACGAACCGGTAGGCGGCCAGCCCGCCCGACAGACCCACCTTGATCTGGTCGTGGACGACGAGCGGGGTGAGTGAGCCGAGCCCGGTGGCGAAGCCGGGCGTGGTCGGGTCGCCGAACGAGCCGCCGCCGCGGACCGCGTCGCGCAGCCGGTCGTTGAACGTGCCGATCCCGGTGCCGGCCATGTTGACCTGGGTGGCCTGGGCGAACCGGGCGTCGTCGGCCACCTCGCCGAAGTTCCAGCCCTCGCCGTACAGGTAGATCTGCTTGCCGTCGACGCCCTCGACGTCGGCCGTCAGATGGTCGAGGTTGACCCGCACCTCGAGGATGTTGGCCCGCGGGTGGTGGCCCATCAGGTCGAACCGGAAGCCGTCGATCTTGTACTGCCGGGCCCAGGTGACCACCGAGTCGACGACGAGCTTGCTCATCATCATGTGCTCGGGGGCGGTGTTCGGGCAGCAGGTCGACTCGGCGGTCTGGCCGTCGGCCAGCTGCCGGTGGTAATAGCCGGGGACGATCCGGTCGAGCACGCTGAACCGGCCGGCGCCGTCGGCCATCGTGTGGTTGTAGACGACGTCGAGCACCACGCGCAGGCCGGCCTGGTTGAGCGCGGCCACCATCCGGCGGAACTCGAGGATGCGGGCCGGGCCGGCCGGGTCGACGGCGAAGCTGCCCTCGGGCGTCGTCCAGTGCCACGGGTCGTAGCCCCAGTTGAACCCGTCGGTCTCGGCGACCGCCATCACCTCACGCTGCGGCTCGGGCGAGTCGGGCGGGAAGGCGGCCAGGTCACAGGCCGGGGTGGCCTGGTCGGCCCGGCGGTCGGGCACGGTGGCGAAGTCGAACGCGGGCAGCAGGTGCAGGTGGGTGAGCCCGGCCCCGGCCAGCGACCGCAGGTGGCGCATGGACGCGGAGTCGGCCCGGGTGAACGCGGCGTAGGTGCCCCGCTCGGCCGGGGCCAGCGAGTGGTCGAAGATGGAGAACTCGCGGATCGACACCTCGCCGATCTGCATCCGGGCCGGGGCGACGGTGGGCGGCTTGGCCAGTCCGGCCCAGCCGTCCGGGGCGAGATCGGGGTCGTCCAGGTCGACCAGCAGGCTGTGCGTCGAGTCGGTGGCCAGGGCCAGCGAATAGGGGTCGGTGACGCTGGTGGTGATGACCCGCTGGGCGGCCGGGTGCCACACCTCGACGCGGTAGCGGTAGTAGCGGCCCATCCACTTCGGCTTGATCCCGATCGACCACACGCCGGTGAGGTCGTCGCGCTCCATCGGCAGCAGTTTGGGCTCGTCGGCCGGGGAAAGGAAAAGTTCGAGTTCCACCGTACGGGCGGTCGGCGCCCACACGCACAGGCGGGGACGGTCGTCGTCGAGCACCGGGCCGAGGTAGGCGTCGGCGGCGTCGGCGTAGAGGTCGTCGAGGACGCCGGCGATCTGCACCCCGGTCCGCACGGCCGGCTCCCCCGCGGCGTCGTGACCGGTCACGAGAAGCTGGTCGCGGAGCAACTCGCTGAGTGCAGCGTCACCCAGTTCGCGTACGGAAAAAGCCTTGTAGGCCCGCAGATGGGGGAAGCGGCGGCTCTGCGCCTGGAACAGGCCACCCGGGCGCGGCGTGAGCGGCAGGTCGTGCAGCAGGAAGGTCTCGGCGCGGGCGGCCAGTTCAGGCGGCAGCGCGATGGTGGTGCTGTCGACGAAGACGGCCAGGGCACGGGCCGGGTCGATCTCGGGGCCGAGGCTCCCCAGCTCGGGCTTCACCGGCTCGTGCGCACCGGCGCGCAGCCAGATCTCGCGGGCCGCGGTGAGGTCGAGGCGCTGGTCGTCGGGCAGATCCTTCTCGTCGCCGCGATGCAGGATGAAGCGGAGGCCGATCGCGTCATCGCGTACGGGAATCTCGAAGATCGCCCCGAAATCGTCGAAGCGCGCCGGGACGAGCGGGCGGCGCCAGTCCGGCTTGGTGAGGGTGCCTTCCCAGGCGTGCAGACCCCAGCCGTCGTAGTCTCCGCCCGGACGCTGGTAATGGATCAACACGCTGCTCACCCGGCCCATACTGGCAGCTAGGTGAGACAGTTTCAGTGGGTGGCAATCACCGTGGTGATCTTTGGCCCATCTGCGTCGACCCGCAAAAGGTACGAATACCGCTCGCCGGGCACCGCGTTGCCGCGCGAGTCGAGGAACTCCCACTCGACCGCGACCAGGCTCAGCGCCGGTGACAGCCGCTGCACGTCGCGCAACTGAGCGTGCGCGGCGACGATCTGCTGCTCGTCGTAGCTGGGCGCCGCACCCAGGAACGACAGCGCGACCGCGGCCGGCGAGGTGAACGTGAAGCTGTACGAATCCGCCACCACCATGCCCGGCAGGGCGTAACAGCGACTGATCGCGGTGACGTCGCCGCTGGTCAGCGCCGTGCCGTAGCGATCGAAGAAATCGGTGAGCTCGGCCAGATCGGTGGGCGCCTTCACGGTTCGAGGTGTGCCCGGCGCGACGACGGAGTAAACGTGGGAGGAAGGAGCACCCCGCCTTGCGCATGCTTACAAGACGGACGTACGGTTTACGAGATTCGTGAACCGAGAGTTAGGTATGCCTAACCAGAAGGCCACCCTTTCGGTGCGAAAGACTTGGACATCAGTCGCTGGGTGTGAAGGAGATGACGTGGCCAGCCTCGACACCTTTGGTGCGAAGAGCGAGCTGCGCGTCAATGACGCGAGCTACGAGATATTCACGATCGACAAGGTCGAGGGGCACCACCGGCTGCCCTACTCCCTGAAGATCCTCCTCGAGAACCTGCTGCGCACGGAGGACGGCGCCAACATCACGGCCGACCACATCCGGGCCCTCGGCGGGTGGGACCAGACGGCCGACCCCAGCGTCGAGATCCAGTTCACCCCGGCCCGGGTGCTGATGCAGGACTTCACCGGCGTGCCCTGCGTGGTCGACCTGGCCACCATGCGCGAGGCCGTGAAGGACCTGGGCGGCGACCCGACCAAGGTCAACCCGCTCGCGCCGGCCGAGCTGGTCATCGACCACTCGGTCATCGCCGACCTGTTCGGCCGGGAGGACGCGTTCGCCCGCAACGTCGAGCTGGAGTACCAGCGCAACCGCGAGCGCTACCAGTTCCTGCGCTGGGGCCAGACCGCGTTCAACGAGTTCAAGGTCGTGCCGCCCGGCACCGGCATCGTGCACCAGGTCAACATCGAATACCTGGCCCGGACGATCATGGAACGCAACGGGCAGGCCTACCCCGACACCGTCGTGGGCACCGACTCGCACACCACCATGGTCAACGGCCTGGGCGTGCTGGGCTGGGGCGTCGGCGGCATCGAGGCCGAGGCGGCCATGCTGGGCCAGCCGGTCAGCATGCTGATCCCGCGCGTGGTCGGCTTCAAGCTGAGCGGCGAGATGCCCGCGGGAACCACCGCCACCGACCTGGTGCTGACGATCACCGAGATGCTCCGCGAGCACGGTGTGGTCAGCAAGTTCGTCGAGTTCTACGGCCCCGGCGTCACCGCCGTGCCGCTGGCCAACCGGGCCACCATCGGCAACATGTCGCCCGAGTACGGCTCGACCGCGGCGATCTTCCCGATCGACGACGAGACCATCAAGTACCTCAAGCTGACCGGTCGCACCGAGCAGCAGGTCGCGCTGGTCGAGGCGTACGCGAAGCGGCAGGGCCTGTGGCTCGACCCGAACGCCGAGCCCGACTACTCGGAGCGGCTCGAGCTCGACCTGTCGACGATCGTGCCGTCGCTGGCCGGCCCGAAGCGCCCGCAGGACCGGGTGCCGCTGAACAACGCCAAGTCGATGTTCCGTGACGCCCTCAGCAACTACGTCTCGGACCAGGGACCGGCCGACGAGGCCAGCGAGGAGTCGTTCCCGGCAAGCGACCCCCCGGCCAACCACGCTGACTCCGCGGCCGACAAGCCGCACGTCTTCAGCGCCGCGAACGGTGCTTCGGGCCGCCCGTCCAAGCCCACCCGCGTGGTCGGCGAGGACGGCACCGAGTTCGAGCTCGACCACGGCTTCGTCGGCATCGCCGCCATCACGAGCTGCACGAACACGTCGAACCCGCAGGTCATGATCGGCGCCGCGCTGCTGGCCAAGAAGGCCGTCGAGCGGGGCCTGACCCGTAAGCCGTGGGTCAAGACCACACTCGCCCCGGGCTCCAAGGTCGTCTCCGACTACTACGACCGGGCCGGCCTCACGCCCTACCTCGACAAGATCGGCTTCAACCTCGTCGGGTACGGCTGCACCACCTGCATCGGCAACTCGGGCCCGCTGCCCGAGGAGATCTCGGCCGCCGTCAACGAGGCCGACCTGACCGCGGTCAGCGTGCTCTCGGGCAACCGCAACTTCGAGGGCCGGATCAACCCGGACATCAAGATGAACTACCTGGCGTCGCCGCCGCTCGTGGTGGCGTACGCGCTGGCCGGCTCGATGGACATCGACATCACCACCGAGCCGCTCGGTACGGGCTCGGACGGTGAGCCGGTCTACCTGAACGACATCTGGCCCAGCGCCAAGGAGATCGACGACGTCATCGCCTCGGCGATCGGGGCCGAAGGCTTCAGCACGGCGTACTCCGACGTGTTCGCCGGCGACGAGCAGTGGCAGTCACTGCCCACACCCGAGGGCAAGACCTTCGAGTGGGCCGACGACTCGACGTACGTGCGGAAGCCCCCCTACTTCGAGGGCATGCAGCACTCGCCGTCGCCGGTCAACGACATCCCGGGCGCCCGGGTGCTGGCCAAGCTGGGCGACTCGGTCACGACCGACCACATCTCGCCCGCGTCGTCGATCAAGGCCGACTCCCCCGCCGGCAAGTACCTGGCCGACCACGGCGTACCGCGTCACGAGTTCAACTCGTACGGCTCTCGCCGCGGTAACCACGAGGTCATGATCCGGGGCACGTTCGCCAACATCCGGCTGCGCAACCAGCTGGTGCCGGGCGTCGAGGGCGGCTTCACGGTCAACCACCTCACCGGTGACCAGTCGACGATCTACGACGCCTCGGTCGCGTACCAGGAAGCCGGTGTTCCGCTGGTCATCCTGGCCGGCAAGGAGTACGGCTCGGGCTCGTCACGTGACTGGGCGGCCAAGGGCACCATGCTGCTGGGCGTACGCGCGGTCATCGCCGAGAGCTACGAGCGCATCCACCGCTCCAACCTGATCGGCATGGGCGTGCTGCCGCTGCAGTTCCCGCCCAAGACGAACGCGGAGTCGCTCGGCCTGACCGGCACCGAGACCTTCACGATCACCGGCGTGACGGCCCTCAACGACGGCGACACCCCGTCGACGGTCAAGGTCCGCACGGACACCGGCGTCGAGTTCGACGCCGACGTCCGCATCGACACCCCCGGCGAGGCGGACTACTACCGCCACGGCGGCATCCTGCAGTACGTGCTCCGCAAGATGCTCAACAGCTAGTCAGCCCGACCGAACCCCGCCTTCCCGATCCGGAGGGCGGGGTTTCGTGCGACCTAGACTCGGCGCATGACGCGCGCGGTGTTCCCCGGCACGTTCGATCCCGTCACGCCCGGCCACCTCGACGTCGCCGACCGGGCCCGCCGCCTCTTCGCCGAACTGATCGTGCTGGTGGCGGTCAACGGCGACAAACACCCCACCCGCGACGGCCACCGCCGAGCGGCTGCCGTGCGAGAAGCCCTGCCGCCCGACTGGCACAACGTCACCGTCGCCGCGTGGCGTGGGCTGACCGCCGCATATTGCCGCACTCACCACATCGACGTGATCGTCCGTGGCGTCCGCAACAGCGACGACGTGCGGCACGAGCAGGAGCTGGCCGCCATGAACGAGTCCCTCGGCGTCACCACGCTGCTGCTCCCGACCCGCCCGGCTCTGGCCGGCGTCTCGTCCACCGCCGTCCGAGCTCTCGGGGCATGAAGCCACCGATCGTCGACGACCTCGGCATCACCGCGACCGCGTTCGCCGCTCCGATCGGCGGCGGCGACGGCGTCGGGTTCGGAGTGGACGAACTCGTGACGCCCGCCTCGGTCATGAAGATCAACGTGGGACTGGCCGTGGCCCGGGCGATCGCGGCCGGCGAGGTCGACGCCGAGCAGCCCGTGGTCCTGCGGCCGGACGATCGGACGCCCGGCCCGACGGGGATCTCCCTGATGCGCGACGAGGTCCGCATGTCGGTGCGCGACCTGCTGACGCTGATGCTGACGATCAGCGACAACGCGGCCACCGACACCCTCATCGAGCTGGTCGGGCTCGACCGGGTCAACGCGTTCGGTCTCCCCCGGACGCGCATCGTCGACGACCTTCGCACCATGCTCGACACCATGGCGGCCGAGGTGGGCTTCGCGAACTACGCGGCCTTGGCCCGTTCGGATGCGGCGCACGACCTTTCACGTACGGCCGCCCTGGATCCGGCCCGCGGCTCGCACACGACGGCCGCCGACACGGTCCGGCTCCTGCGTACGGTCTGGGCCGATCCCGCGGCCGGCCCGGTCCGCGAGGCGATGGCCCAGCAACTGACCCGGCATCGCATCGCCACCGGGTTCGGGCCGCGGGTGCGAGTCGCGGCCAAGAGCGGCGGCCTGATGGGCGTCGTCCGCAACGAGGCCGGCGTGGTCACGCGGCCCGGCGGCGACTCCTACGCCGTCGCCGTCTTCACCCGCCGCCCGCCTGGCGTCACCACCGACCCGGCCCGCATCGACGCCGCCATCGGCACGATCGCGCGTCACCTGGTCGACGGCGTTGCCTCCGGTCGCTGAACCGCGATCCCGTTGGCGACCGCTCGAAGTTCCGGCTCGCCCAGGCCCCCGTTGCCGCCGATCGCGACGACCACCCCGGCCGGGGTCGTGATGACGATGTCGTGGGTGGTCACCTCGGAGCCTCTCGTCGTGGTCAGCACGGCGTCGCCCGCGGGCACCAGGAACGTGTCAGTGATCTCGGCACCCTTCGTCTGTGAACCGGCCAGCCACCGCGTGACCTGGTATTTGCTGCCCGAGGGGGCGACGAACCGCGGACGCAGCACGGTGATCCACAACCAGTTGCCGCCGTCGGCGCGCACGTAGCGGCGCATCGAGACGGTCGCGGCCGGGTCGATCGGCTCGGGGGCCATTCGCGGTTCCTCGGCCGGTGCGGGGGTTCCGATGTGCACCTCGTTCGCGGTCACCAGCCACGGGCCGCCGCTGTCGTCGGGGACGGCGGCGCGCAGCCCCTCGGGCACGTAGTCGATGCGGAACCCGTCCAGCGGCGCCGGCGAAATCCGGAACGCGTCGCTCGGCGCGTATGCGGGCGGCTGAGACGGGCGCGACCACGGGATCACCAGCGCGACCACCGCGATCACGGCCACCGCCGCGCCCGCCACCACCACGGACGCGCGCCCGGCACGACGGCGGCGCACTCCCCGGCGTACGCGGGAAACGAACTCGTCGCTCACCGTCAGCTCGTCGTCGATCGTGGACAGGACGTCAAGGTCGTCGGGCATCGTGCTCCCCCTTCATGCGTGTGCGCAGGGTGGCCAGACCGCGCGACAGATGGGACCGGACGGTCGCCGGCGTGCAGCCGAGCAACGCGCCGATCTCGGCGTCGGGCAGGTCGTCGAGGTAACGGAGGGCCAGCGCGGCCCGCTGCTGGGCGGGCAGCCCGGCCAGAATCTGCCGGATCACCGCAGCCGAGTCGACCGCGGCCAGCCCCGCGTCGTCACGCGGCGTCTCCAGCACTTGCGGCACCGGGGTCGGCTGGGTGCGGCGTTTGGAGTTCAGGAACAGGTTGACCATCGTGCGACGCGCGTAACCCACCGGATTGCCGTCGCGCCGCACCCGCGACCAGGCCAGACCCACCCGGATGTACGTCTCCTGAGCCAGGTCCTCGGCCGCGCCCCGGTCCAGCGTCAGCAGGTTGCCCAGCCGCAGCAGGGCGGGCCCGCTCTCGCGCAGGAACGCCTCGAACCCGGGACTCTTCACACCCCTACTACACCTCCGGGCCCGGATTCTGTGGCAGGTGCGCCCGAATCTGCCGCTCCAGCAGATCCTCGACCGCCTCCCCGGTGATCAACTGGAGCGCCCGCCGGCTGGCCAGCACCGCCAGTCCGTGCACCCCGGCCCAAAGATCAACGGCAGCCAACCCCGTTTCCCGTACGCCGGTGAGCGCGACCAGTTCCGCCACCGCCCCGAAAAGCGGGGTGCTGTGCTCGCGCAGCCGCTCCCCCGACCCTTCGAGCAGATCGTGGCGAAACATCAGCTCGAACATCGCGGGCCGCTCCCGGGCAAATTCCACATACGTCCGAGCCAGCACCAGCAGCGCAACTCGCGGTTCCCCACCCACCCGCGAATCGCCGCCCGCCCGCGAATCGCCGCCCGCCCGCGAATCGCCGCCCGCCCGCGAATCGCCGCCCGCCACCGCAGGTTTGTGAGTACTCACTTCCGAGCCGGGAGCGTTGTGAGCACTCACTTCATTGCTGGTGGCAGCACCGGCCGGAGCGGCTGCCACCAACCGTGCGCGCAAGTCGGCGAAACCCGTGGCGGCAACAGCCGAGAGCAGCGCCGCGAGCGTCGGGAAGTAGCGCCGGGGCGCGCCGTGGGACACGCCGGCTCGACGGGCGACCTCGCGGCCCGTGAAGCCGGCCAGCCCCTGCTCGTCCAGCAGCAGCGTCGCGTGCCGCACCAGAGCGGCCTTTACATCCTCACCCGCCATCACGTAGACAGTGTCTAGCAGGTAGACAGTGTCTACGCGTACGGGGGAAGCATGGTTCTGGGTGTTGCTCTTGCTCTGGGCTCGGCGGTGGCGCACGCGGGCTGGAACACGACGGCCAAACGCACCGCGGCCGAGGGGATGCCGGCGCTGTGGGCGTCCAGCCTGATCGCGTTCGTGCTGGTGACGCCGCTCGTGCTGCTGTTCGGCCACCCGTCCGGGCGGTTGCTGCTGCTCACGCCGGTCAGCACCGTGCTGCACACCGCCTACGCGGCCTGCCTGCAACGGGCCTATCGGCACTTCGACGTCGGACAGATCTATCCGCTTTCCCGCGGGTTGGCGCCGTTGCTGGTCGCGTTCGCGGGGGCCGCCGCGCTGGGCCAGTGGCTCACGCTCCCGCAGTGGATCGCCGTCCTGCTGCTCGGCGCCGCCGTCGCCCTGCTCCTGCGCGACCGCCCGCCGACCGGGTCCGCCCACTCCCGTCCGGGGCACGCAATCCTGTGGTCGGCGGCGATCGCGGTGACGATCGCGGCGTATACCACCTTTGACGGGTGGGCCGTCGTCGACCTCGGGGCCGATCCGATCTCCTTCTACGGGTTCGGGCTGTTGGTGCAGCTGGTCCTGCTCACGGCGCTACTGCACCGCCGGCTGCCCGAGGCGGTCGGTCAGTTCCGGCGCAACACCGGCGCGATCGTGCTGCTCGCCGTGCTCATCCCGGCCTCGTACCTGCTGGGCCTGTTCGCCACGTTGCACGCGCCGCTCTCGCTGGTGACCGCCCTGCGCAGCTCGAGCCTGCTCTGGGCCGGCCTGATCGCCGCTCTCATGCTGCACGAACCCCTCGGCCCCCGCCGCACCGGCGCCACCCTGCTGGCCGCGGCCGCCGTGGTGACCATGCTGGCGTGACCCGCGTCGCGCGAATGAGCACGCGGCCGCCGTGGTGACCACGCCGGCGTGACCCGCGTCGCGCGGATGAACGCGCGACCGCCGTGGCGACCATGCCGGCGTGATCCGCGTCGCGCGGATGAGAGCACGGGCGCCGTGGCGACCTGGCTGGTCTGACTATGCTTCGCGCATGGATGACAAGACTGTGCTGGGCCGGATCCACGGCCTGGTCGACGAGGAGCACAAGCTGCGCACGCAGCTGAGCCAGGGCGAGATCTCCTCGGACGAGGAGCACGCCCGGCTCAAGGAGCTGGAAGAGGCCCTGGACCAGTGCTGGGACCTGCTGCGCCGGCGCCGGGCCGCGCGTGAGGTGGGCAACAACCCCGACGCCGAGCAGGCGCACAGCGTCAGCGAGGTCGAGGGCTACATTCAGTGACGCGGCCGGGGCCGCGGGCGCCGGGTCTTCGGCGGCCGCGGTCCCGGCTTCGTCCTGCGCGTCATCTCAGGCCGGCTTCGTAGAGCAGCCTTTCCAGCAGCTCATCGGCGTCGACTTTCAGGCCACGCTGAGTGAACCAGGCCGCGACGTTGCGGACGTCGCGGGCGATGAAGTCGCCGCCCTGCGGGTTGGCGACCACGTCCACGATCTGCGGCAGGTCGATGAGCACCAGCCGGCCGTCGTGCACCAGGGTGTTGTAGGGCGACAGGTCGCCGTGGGCCACCTGCGCCCGGGCCAGCACCGACAGCGCGTCGGTCATCTGCCGCCACAGGTCGGCCAGCTGGTCGGGGTCGGCCCGCACCTGAGCCAGGCGGGGTGCCGCCTCGCCGGTCTCCCAGTCGCCGATGAACTCGAGCATCAGCTCGGTGCCGATCAGCTGCACCGGATAAGGCACCCGCACCAGACCGCTCTCCAGGCCCACGTGCCAGAGGTGGCTGAGCGCGCCGAACTCGGCGACCGCCCACTGCTGGGCGATCATCTCTTTGCCGAACGCGCTCCGGCTGGCCATGGCCCGGTTCTCCCGGGATCGGCGGACCCGGCGGCCCTCGAGATAGCCGGCGTCGCGGTGGAACAGCTTGTGGTCGCCGTCGCGGTACCGCTTGGCGGCCAGCATGCTGATCTTGTCGGTGTCGGGTACGGCCCGGCGCACCAGGAAGACGTCGGCTTCCTTGCCGGTCTTGAGCATGCCGAGTTCGGTGTCAACCGCGCCGTATTCCGTTCGGACCCAGTCCGGTCGCGGTTCCGGCCCCTTGAGGGAGCCGTCCCACGTGGACCAGCGGTCACCGGTCTCGGGCAGGTCGGGATCTTCCGTCAGCTGCGGCTCGAGCCGCCCGCGCTTCAGGAAGTTTGCGTCGTCGTCGTCGAACTTGCGGCGGCCGCGGCGCACGGTGGCCGGGCCGAAAGAGTCGTGCTCGCGCACTGGAGGGTCTCCTTGAAGAGAGAAGAAGAGGAAAAGCGAATCCGGACAGCGGGCATCACGAAGACAGCCATGGACTCGACCTCCTTCTCTCTCAGGACGACCTGCAACGGCCGACGCGGACACTCTCCCGAACCCACACGGGAGGACGCAACTGATTTATCGCGCGGCCGCCATGATGGCGGAGATCCCCTGGATCACGTTGCCGACGACCTTGGTCGGCGCGAACCGGTCGTCCACCCACTCGCGCCCGCGGTGCAGCCACACGCTGGGCAGTCCCATCGCCGCCGCGCCGCCGATGTCGGCCTCGGGGCTGTCGCCGACCACCCAGGCCCCGCCCAGGCGCATCCGCACCCGCTGCGCGGCCAGCGCGAAGATCCGCGGGTTGGGCTTGCTCACGCCGGCCCGCTCCGAGATCACCCAGTCGGCGACATAGCGGTCGAGTCCCGTACGGCGAATGCGGATGTCCTGGATCTCGGCCTGCCCGTTCGTCACCACCACGGGGACGAACCCGGCGTCGACGGCGATCTGCAGCGCGCAGCCGACCATCGGGTCGAGCTTCTCGAACGGCAGCGGCCCCTCGTGCAGCTCCTCGACGAGGTCGATCGACGGCACGGTGAGCTGATAGCGCTCGCGGATCAGATCGGCCAGGTCCCAGCGGCCGGTCAGACCGTCGGCATCTACCGAGAGTAACCAGTCGAGGTCATCCTGTGGCGCCCCGATCTCATCGAGGAATCCCTTGGCCCACAGCCTGAACGCACCGCTGCGGTCGAGCAGGGTGTCGTCGAGAGCGATCAGGACGAGGGGCACCCGGGCACTTTACGTGAGGGAAAGGGGCAACGAGTAGTCCAGGCTTGTTAACAACTTCCGACCGGGATGGGGGAATTCGCGCCATCCGCCCGTCACCAGCCGCTTCTACCATCCGCTTTGCCAAGACGTACGTACGGATTGCATGCGAAAGGGGACACGTGACACGATCCTGGGTGTGCCCCGTGTAAGCCAGGACCAGCTCGACGCCCGCCGCCACGAGATCCTCGCGGCGGCGCGTGACTGTTTCGCGCGGTTCGGCTACGAGGGTGCGACAGTGCGGCGGCTGGAGGACGCAACCGGGCTGTCCCGCGGCGCGATTTTCCACCATTTTCGCGACAAGGAATCGCTCTTCCTGGCCGTGGCCGAGGACGACGCGGCCGCGATGGTCGAGACGGTGGCCCGCAACGGTCTCGTCCAGGTGATGCGCGACCTGCTGGAACGTGCCGGCGGCAGCGAGGGCGACACGGCCGGCTGGCTCGGCACCCAGCTCGAGGTGTCGCGGCGGCTGCGCACCGACCCGGCGTTCGCCAAGCGCTGGGCCGAGCGGTCCGCGGCCATCGCCGACGCCACCCGCGAGCGGCTGCAGCGCCAGCGTGAGGCCGGTGTGCTGCGCGACGACGTCCCGGTCGACGTGCTGACCCAGTTCCTCGAGCTCGCGTACGACGGCCTCGTGCTCCACCTCGCCACCGGCCGCCCGCCGGGCCAGTTGAGCCGGGTCCTCGATCTGGTCGAGGAAGCCGTCCGAAGGGCCTGATCCACTATGTTGCGCGGCCCTGCACAATGAGGCCACAAGAGTCGCAACGAGGAGGTCCAGCCCGATGAACGACACCTGGGGAATCTCCGGCCCGACCTTTCTCACCTATTACCTCGGCGCCCTGATCGCCATCGCGATCATCGCCGCCGTCCACCGCAAGGCGCTCTTCCGCGGCAGCCGCGGCGCCCGGGTCGACAACCTCGGCCCGCAGCAGGTGGCCTATCTCAACGGCGGCGACAAGCTGGCCATCTACGCCTCGCTCGGCGGCCTGCGGACGGCCAACGCGCTCGGCACCGGCGCCGGCAAGACGCTCGTGCAGAGCGGACCCCTGCCGGCCGGCGTCACCCCGCTCGACAGCGCGATCTACAACGCCGCGTCCCGGGGCGTCCGCACCCGTGACCTGCCGAACGACCAGTGGGTCGCCTCCGCCCTGGAGCAGCTGCGCGACCACCTCGAGCGCTCCGGGCTGGCGGTCAGCTCGGGCAAGATGCGCGAGGCCCGCCTGTGGATCCTGGCCGGGCTGGCCCTCGTCGTGATCGGCATCGCCCGCATCCTGGCCGGCCTGAACAACAACAAGCCGGTCGCGTTCATCATCTTCGCCACGGTCGTCGCCTTCATCGTGACGCTGACCATGCTGCGCACCCGCCGCTACGCCACCGACGTGGCCAACAAGGGCATGCGCGACCTGCGCTACAAGCACAACTACCTGGCGCCGAGCAACTCCCCCGCCTACGCCACCTACGGCGCGTCCGGTGCGGCGATGGGCGTGGCGCTCTACGGCGGCGCGGCGCTCTACTCGATGGACCCGGCGTTCGCGGCCGAGGCCGAGGTCCAGCGCATCGCCGCCACCAGTGGCAGTGTCGGCGGCGCCGGCAGCTCCGACAGCAGCAGCTACTCGTGCAGCAGCGGCAGCAGCTCGTGCGGTGGTGGCAGCTCCTGCGGCGGCGGGGGCGGGTGCGGTGGCTGAGACTCCTTCTCCCGTACGGACAAAAACCCTTCCCTCGTACGGGGTCGGCATCGGCTGGCGGCCCGAGATCGCCGGCTATGTCGAGGGGCTGCCCGGGCTGCGGTTCGCCGAGGTGGTCGCCGAGTCGGTGCACGCGCACGGCGACCTCCCGCCCGGCCTGCAGGCGCTGCTCGACCGGGGCGTCACGGTGATCCCGCACGGGGTCCGCCTGTCGCTGGGCGGCGCCGAGCCGGTCGACGGCGACCGGGTCGAGCACTTCGCCGCCGTCGCCGAACGCCTGAACGCCCCGCTGGTCAGCGAGCACATCGCGTTCGTCCGGGCCGGCGGCGTCGAGGCCGGGCACCTGCTGCCGCTCCCCCGGTCGCGGGAAGCCGTCGACGCCGTGGTCGCCAACGTGCGGCGGCTCGGCGAGTCGGTGTCGGTACCGATCGCCCTCGAGCCGATCGCCGCCCTGTTCGACTGGCCCGACGACGAGCTGACCGAGGCCCAGTTCATCACCGAGATCCTCGACCGGTCCGGGGCGATGCTGCTGCTCGACATCGCCAACGTCTACGCCAACGCCCGCAACCGCGGCACCGACCCGCTCGACCTGCTCGACCACGTGCCGCTGGACCGGGTCGCCTATGTCCACGTGGCCGGCGGCGCCGAGCACGAGGGCCTGTACCACGACACCCACACCGACGCGGTCCCCCAGCCGGTGCTCGACCTGGTCACCGAACTGTGCGACCGCCACCGCCCACCGGCCCTGATGCTGGAACGCGACGGCGACTATCCCGCGGCCCCCGAGCTGACCGCCGAACTGGACGCGATCGCCAAGGCCTCCGGCTACCCCACAGTCACATGACCACCCACAACAGCGCGGCCGATCCAGCCGACGCGGAAGCGACCGGGGAGGGCGGCGCGGAAGCGACCGGGCGGGGCGGCCCGAGTCTGGCCGCTCGACAGACAGCCCTGGTCGAAGCGTTGACGGCCGGCAGATCCGTACCGGAAGGAATTGACGGTTCTGCCTTTGAGGCGGCTCGGGTAGCGCTGCTACGGAAACGCGCGGGCGAGGTGGCTCGGCAGTGGCCGATGCTCGCGGCCGGCTTCGGCAACCGGTGGAAGCGCGAGTTCGCCACATGGGCCGCGACCCGCCCGACGCAGGGTTCGTTGCGCGACGGCTGGGATATGGCCCGCTCGCTGGTCGCCCGGGGAGAACTGCCCGCCGTGGCCGCCGCTGAACTGGCCGAACGCGAGGCGGCCTGGCACTACGACGGCACCACCGCACCCCGATCGCGCCGGACCCCCGCCCTGAGCATCAAGGCGGGAGCCCTCGCCGTGCAGCTGGGCGGCCGGGTCCACGTCCTGCGGCGCCCCTGAACGGCCGCCGTGGGAACCCCTTGGCGTGACGCGGCGGAGACGTTCGCCGACCTTCTCCGGGGTCGTGGCGTCGACGCCGGACACGTCCACGACGTCGCGGCCGCTTGGCAGGCGTTCACCGAGTTCCTCGCGCTGGCGGTCGACGGTCTGGAGCCGGTGGAGGAGGACGCCGACGGCTTCCTGGTGCAGTGGGGCCGGTACAGCTGGGACGACCGGTTGCCCAGCCTGAGCTTTACCCGGCAGTTCGCCGTCGACGTCCGGGACGCCTGGGCCGACCAGGACTGGTATCAGCCGGAGATTTGGCAGGTCAGCCTGGACATGGTCTTCGCCGACACGCCCGAGCTGGCCCAACTCGGCCGGCCCGCCGCGGCGGACACCGGCTTCGACTTCAGCCCGCCCGGCCCGGAGCGGGACCACGCGCTCCGGGCCGTCGAGAAGCGGCTGGCGCAGCACCCGGCGCTGCGGGCGGCGTGGGCGAGCAGTCCGGCACGCAGCTCCCTCACGCTGTTCGCCGCTGATTGACCGTCAGCGGCCGGTGGTGGACCAGTGCCAGTCCTCGCCGGGCAGGTTGTGCAGGCCGTAGGTGGCGGCGTTGCCGGACAGCCACGTGAAGCAGGCCGAGCCGCGGTTGCAGTTGGTGAAGTCGATGGCCAGGCCCTTCTCGTGCATCGACGTGCCGGGGCGGGCCGTCGGCGGCTTGCAGGCACTCGGCGACTTGTTGTAGATGGTGTCGTTCGTGGGCGGCTGACCGCAGTTCTGCTTGCGCAGGGCGATCTGACCGTCCACGCTGCGCCAGCCGCTGCCGCAGAGTGACGTGCCGCCGGCCCGCGCGGCCGCCAGCATGCGGGCGACCTGGTCGCCGATGGTGACCGACACGGTGATCGAGCCGCCGGCCGGGCAGGTCGCCTTGGCCAGGGCACCGGTGACCACGGTGGAACCGACCGCAGGCGCGGGTGGCGTGTTGGCCTGGGTGACCGCCGAGCCGTAGAACGGCGCCGACATCGCGAACACGCCGCCGTCGGAGCCGAGCATCCACACGCCGGTGTCGATGCCGCGGACCGCGTCGACGACCGGGGCGTTGAGCCGCTTGCCGGCCAGCGAACCCGGGAACGGGAAGTCGCCGAACGCGAACGTGCCGCCGTCCTGCCCGACCAGCAGGTAACCCTTTCCGCTGGGCGAGTCGACGATCGCGGTGACCGGCCGGGCCAGTGCCGTCCCGCCCATCGAGCCCTGGAACTGGGCCCCGCCGAGCGCGAAGACGCCACCGTCGGCCGCGGCCAGCAGCAGGCCACCGCCGGCCGGGCGGACGGCATCCACGATCGGGGCGGCCAGCTTCGTCCCGGCCAGCGAACCCGGGTAGGGAGCGTCGCCGAAGTTGAACGTGCCGCCGTCCGCGCCGACCAGCGTGTAGCCGTTGCCGGAGGCGGTCGGCACGATGGCCACGATCGGCTTGGACAGGGGCTTGTTGCCCATCGAGCCGTAGAACGGTGCCCCGAAGGCGAACACGCCGCCGTCGGCCCCGGCCATCCACAGGCCGCCCGAGCCGGGGCGGGTGGCCGCGTCCACCATGGGCGCGGCCAGCGGTTGGCCCGCCATGCTGCCGGTGAAGACGCTGGAACCGTAGTTGTACTGGCCGCCGGTGCCGCTGACGATCGCGTACCCGGTGCCACCGGGCGCGGCGACGATCGCGGTGCCGGCGTCGGGGCCGCCGAGCGCGTGGCCGGCCGTGGCCGTGATCGCCACGGCGGTGAGAGCGGTCGCGACCGTGCCGGCCGCGAGCAGGATGCGGGAACGAGACATGACTCAGCCTTTGAACGGACAGGCCGGCGCGAGCCGGGCGTAGGAGGCGTGGGCGAACAGGTTGCCGTCGCTGACCCGACGGCTGTAGAGGCCGCACGACTTGGTGCCGCCGGCCTTGACGTACAGCCGGAAATGCTCGGGAATGCTCCCGTACGCCCGGGCGCGCAGATCGGCACCGATGGTTCCGGTCTGCACGGGGGCCGGGCCGGTGTTGAAGACGAGGTCGACCAGCGCGTCGAACTCGGTCTGGGTCAGCGGCACGTCGGGCTGGGCCGAGCGCAGGGCGGCGGCGTACGTGTGCTCGGCCTTGTCCCGCAGCATCGACTTGGCCAGGTCCTGATCCATCCGCTGCGAGGCGTCGGCGGCCGTGCACCTGCCCTTGTGCAGCACGAACCCGTAGCCGATGGTGCAGGTGCCGTAGCCGTCGTTGTAGGCCGTGGGCCGGAACCCCTCCCAGGTCGCGATGAAGTCGACGCCCGCGTTGGACAGCGTGCGCGTGCGGGCGGGCTGGCGGCTGCCCGCATCGGCCGGGACGGGCACATCGGCCACGGTGGGCCGGCCGCGGAAACGCGCGTCACCGAAGGCGAAGACACCGCCGTCGCGGGCGACCATCAGATAACCGGCGCCGCTGCGGGTGCGGGTCATTCCGGCGACGGGCGCGTTCAGCCGTACGCCACCCAGGCTCTGATAGAAGCCCGCGTCACCGAACGCGAACACGCCGCCGTCGCTCCCGGTGAGCCAATAGCCCCGCCCGGACGGAGTGGCGGTGATGCCGACGATGTTGTTGACGCGAACGTTGAGACCGGGCAGCGACTTGTAGAAACCCGCGTCACCGAACGCGAACACGCCGCCGTCGGCCCCGGCCAGCCAGTAGCCCCGGCCGGACGGCGTCGGCGCGATCCCGACGATGTTGTTGACCCGCACGTTCAGGCCGGGCAGCGACTTGTAGAAACCCGCGTCACCGAACGCGAAGACCCCGCCGTCGGCGCCGGTCAGCCAGTAGCCCCGGCCGGACGGCGTGGACGCGATCCCGACGATGTTGTTCACGTGCACGCCGAGACCCGGAAGCGACTTGTAGAAGCCGGCGTCGCCCAGACTGAAGACGCCGCCGTCGGCCCCGGCCAGCCACACGCCGCCGCCGGACGGGGTCGCGGCCATGCCGACCACGTTCGAGACCCGGACGCCGGGTAGGGCCGGGGCGTCGCCGTACGAGACGACCTCACCGGTACGCGAGGCGATCCAGTAGCCGCCGCCCGACGGGGTGCTGACGACCGCGACCGGCGAGCTCGGCAGGGCGCCCGTCGCCGCCGAGGCACCCGGGGCCGAGGTCAACTGCATCAGCCCGTACGCGGCGGACGCGGTCACCAGGCTCAGAACGAGGGCCCAGCGCCGCGGCGCCAACCCGGAACGATGTCGTCCCATGACTCTCCAAAAGGGGGGATCCCACACTTACCGGGCGAACGTAAGGCCGCCACCTCACGCCCGGCCAGCCCGGAACGTCCCTTTTGCCGCGTCGGCCGGCACATCCGTCCGGTCATCGCGGCCCAGTTCCGTCCGGCCTACCCCATCTGGCGGACAGATACGTTCTGACCATGGAGAACACAGTGGCGCTGGTCACCGGAGCATCGCGCGGACTGGGCGCCCACGTGGCGCGACGGCTGGCCCGCGACGGTCAACTACCGGCCTAGCCGGGCACTTTGTCGAGGAAGCCCAGCACTGAGCGGATCCGCCCGTCGGCGTCGAGTTCGGCCACGTCGAAGCCGACCACGAGCGGCTCGGCGCCCGCGGCGGCCAGTGTCCAGGTGAAGCGCACCTGGTCGTGGTGGCCGTCGGCCGGTCCGGCGAGCGCGAACGCGAACCCGGGGAACTGCCGGCGCGCGGCCCCGATCACGGCATCGAGGGCGTCCCGGCCTTCGACCGCCGCGAGCGGGTCGACGTAGCGGATGTCGCCGGCGAACACGTCGTCGATCGCGGCACGGCGGGCGGCCGGGTCGGGCTCGTTCCACACGGCCAGGTAGCGGTCCGCCACGGCGTCGAAGTCACTCATCGTGCTTGTCCTTCCGTCGTTGTCTGTGTGCCGGGTCCACCGTCGCCCGGCGGCGGTAGTGCGGTCGATTACCCGCGAGGTAATGGCCGCGCCTCCCGGGCCCCTTTAGGGTCGGCGGCATGAACAGCGGAGTGGGGCCGCTTCTGCGGGAGTGGCGGGGCGAGCGGCGGCTCAGTCAGCTCGAATTGTCGGTGCGGGCCGGCGTCTCGGCGCGACATCTGTCGTTTCTCGAGACCGGACGCTCCCGGCCGACCCGCGAGATGATCCTGCGGCTGGCCGAGGAGCTGGCCGTACCGCTGCGCTCACGCAACGAGCTGTTGCTGGCCGGGGGCTTCGCACCGGCGTACGGGGAAACCGGTCTTGATCGTCTGTCGATGTCGGCCGTGCTCTCGTCGCTGCGTGATGTGCTGGCCGGTCACGCGCCCAGCCCGGCGATTCTGATCGATCGACACTGGACGATGGTGGATGCCAATGCGGCGGTGGCCCGGTTCACCGCGGGGTGCGCCGCGTGGCTGCTCGAGCCGCCGGTCAACGTGCTGCGGCTGTCGCTGCATCCGGAGGGCATGGCGCCGCGGATCGGCAATCTGAGCGAGTGGCGGGCGCACGTGCTGCACCGCCTCGACCAGCAGGCCGCCGCCACCGCCGACCCGGTGCTGCGCGAGTTGCGCACCGAACTGGCGGGGTATCCGGGCGGGATCTCGGCGCCGCCCGAGCAGGGCCTGGTGGTGCCGCTGCGCTTCGACGACCTGTCGTTCTTCAGCATCACGTCGGTCCTGGGTACGCCGCTCGACGTCACCCTGTCCGAGCTGGCCGTCGAATCGTTCCTGCCCGCCGACGCCGCCACCGCCGCAGCCCTACGATCAGGGCATGGATCTCGGACTTGATGGCCGCGTCTACGTCCTCACCGGAGCCTCGCGCGGGCTCGGTTTCGCCACGGCCGAGGCGCTGGTCGCCGACGGCGTGCGGGTGGTGATCTCGTCGCGCGACGAGAAGCGGATCGAGGCCGCGGCCGACCGGCTGGGCGACCGCGCGGCCGGGGTCGTGGCCGACCTGGCCGATCCCGCCGCCCCGCGCGTCCTGATCGACACGGCGGTGGAGAAGTTCGGGCGGTTCGACGGCGCGCTGATCTCGGTCGGCGGCCCGACGCTGGGCACGGCCGCGTCGCTGACCGACGAGCAGTGGCGGCAGGCGTTCGAGACCGTGTTCCTGGGTGCCGTACGGGCGGCCCGGATCTTCGCCTCGGCCCTGCCCGAGAGCGGCGCGATCGGCCTGGTCCTCTCGACCACGGTCAAGTCGCCGATCCCGGGGCTGGGCCTGTCCAACGGGCTGCGGCCCGGCCTGGCCATGGCGGCCAAGGAGATGGCCGACGAGTACGCCCCGCGGGGTATCCGCATCGTGAGCCTGCTGCCCGGCCGGATCATGACCGAACGTAACCGGGAGCTGGTCGCGGCCTCCGGGGACGATCCGGCGGCGAGCATCCCGATGCGGCGCCTGGGCGAACCGGCCGAGTTCGGGCGGGTGGCCGCGTTCCTGCTCTCTCCCGCCGCGAGCTATGTGACCGGGGTGACGGTCGCCGTCGACGGCGGCGTGCTGAGGACTCTGTGAGCGGCCGTCCCTCTCCCGCCGGGGTGGTTCCCGACCTGGTCGGCCCGGGCCTGCGGGTGTTGTTCTCGGGCATCAACCCGAGCCTCTCCTCGGCGGCCACCGGCCACCACTTCGCCCGCCCGGGCAACCGGTTCTGGCCCGCCCTGCACCGTTCCGGATTCACCGACCGGCAGTTGCACCCGTCCGAGCAGCACGAGCTTCCGGGGCTGGGCCTCGGCGTGACCAACGTGGTGGCCCGCGCGACCGCCCGCGCCGACGAGCTCGACCCGGCCGAACTGGTCGCGGGCGGCGCGATCCTGGCCGCGCTGGCCGCCGAGTGGCAGCCCCGCTACCTGGCCGTTCTCGGAGTGACGGCCTATCGTGCGGCGTTCGCCCGGCCCAAGGCGCGGATCGGCCGGCAGACCGACACCGTCGGCGGCGTGCCGGTGTGGGTGCTGCCCAACCCGAGCGGCCTGAACGCCCACTACACGGTGGACACTCTGGCCGCCGCCTACGCTCAGCTTCGCGAGGCGACTACGGTCGGCTCATGAGTACCGAGATCAGCGACCTGATGGCCGCGGCCGCCGGGCAGACCGCCCCGATCGTGCGGGGCGTCCGCGACGAGCAGCTCGGCGACGCCACGCCGTGTGCCGAGTTCCAGGTGCGCGACCTGCTCAACCACCTGTTCAAAGTCGTGCATTCGATGCAGGGGGCCGCCCGGCGCGAGGAGGTCGACATGTCGGACACGCCGGACGCGCTCACCGGCGACTGGCGTGACCGGTTCGCCGCCGAGACCGAGAGCCTGATCGCGGCCTGGTCCGACCCGGCGGCACTCGAGGGCAACTCGCCCGGCATGGGCCTGCCGCAGCCGATGGTCGGCAACCTGGCCCTGGCCGACCTCACCATCCACGGCTGGGACCTGGCCACCGCGACCGGCCAGCCCTACGAGCCGGACGCCGGCGCGGTGCGGGCGCTGCTGCCCTTCATGGAGCAGATGGCCCCGACCGGCCGCAAGATGGGCGCCTTCCACTCCGACGTCGTCGAGGCCCCGGCCGGCGCGGACGACTTCGAGCGCCTGCTGGCATTCAGCGGCCGGACCACGGCGCGTTAGGACCGACCGGGGTCACCGCGCGACCGGGCCGACCGGGGCACCGCGCGACCGGCCCGGCCGGGGCACCGCGCGACCGGGCCGGCCGGGTCACGGCTCGACAGGCACCGCGGGCGGGACGGTGACGATCTCGACCTCTTCGGTGAACTCGCGCGCCGGGGAGGCCGCCGCGAACTGCGTGCGGTAGAGCTCGGCGTAGAGGCCTCCGGCGGCGACCAGGTCGTCGTGCTTCCCGCGCTCGACGATGCGGCCGCGGTCGAGCACCAGGATCTGGTCGGCGTCGCGCACGGTGGAGAGCCGGTGCGCGATCACCAGCGCCGTGCGCCCGCGCAGCGCCGTCGTGAGCGCCCGCTGCACCGCCGCCTCGGACTCGCTGTCGAGGTGGGCGGTGGCCTCGTCGAGCACCACGATCGAGGGCCGTTTGAGCAGCAGCCGCGCGATGGCCAGCCGCTGCTTCTCGCCGCCCGAGAACCGGTAGCCGCGCTCGCCCACCACCGTGTCGAGACCGTCGGGCAGCGCCGCGACCAGTTCGGCCACCTGGGCGCCGCGCAGTGCCTCCCACATCTCGTCGTCGGTCGCCTCGGGGCGGGCGTAGCGCAGGTTTTCGGCGATGCTCTCGTGGAAGAGATGCGCATCCTGGGTGACGACGCCGATGGTGTCGCGCAGCGAGTCGAGCGTCGCGTCGCGCACGTCGACCCCATCGATGCGGACCGAACCCTCGGTGACGTCGTAGATGCGTGAGACCAGCATCGACGTCGTCGACTTGCCCGCACCCGACGGCCCGACCAGCGCCACCATCTGCCCCGGCTCGACGGCGAGGTCGACCCCGCGCAGGACCGGGGCGTTTTCCGTACGGTCGAGCGCCGCCACGTCTTCGAGCGTGGCCAGCGACACCTCGCTGGCACTGGGATAGCGGAAGTGCACGTCGCGGAACTCGACCCGCCCCGCCCCGGGCGGCAGCGCGACGGCCCCCGGCCGCTCCTCGATGCCCGGCTCGAGGTCGAGCACCTCGAAGACCCGGTCGAACGAGACCAGCGCGCTCATCACGTCGACCCGCACGTTGCTGAGGGCCGTGAGCGGACCGTAGAGCCTGGTCAGCAGGAGCGCGAGGGTGACCACCGTGCCCGCGGTGACACTGCCGGTGACCGCGAGCCAGCCGCCGAGGCCGTAGGTGAGCGCCTGGGCCAGCGAGGCGACCAGCAGCATCGCGACGAAGAAGGTGCGCGAGAACATCGCCTGTTGCACCCCGATGTCGCGTACGCGGGAAGCCCGCTCGCCGAACCGGGAGGCCTCGGCGGCCGGACTGCCGAACAGCTTGACCAGCATCGCGCCGGCCACGTTGAACCGCTCGGTCATCGTCGCGTTCATCTTGGCGTCGAGGTTGTAGGACTCGCGGGTGATGTCGGCCAGCCGCTTGCCGACCCGGCGGGCCGGGATGATGAACAGCGGCAGCAGGAACAGCGACAGGCTGGTGATCTGCCACGACAGGCTGAACATCACGGCCGCGGTGAGCACCAGCTGGATGACGTTGCTGACCACGCCCGAGAGCGTCGACGTGAAGGCGCGCTGGGCGCCGGTGACGTCGTTGTTGAGCCGGCTCACCAGGGCGCCGGTCTGGGTGCGGGTGAAGAACTGCAACGGCATGCGCTGCACGTGGTCGTAGACCCGGGTGCGCAGGTCGAGGATGATGCCCTCGCCGATGCGGGCCGAATACCACCGCTGGGCGAGGGAGAGGAAGGCATCGGCGACGGCGAGCACGGCGATCATCACGGCGAGCCGGACGACCGTGGACGCGGCGTCGGGCCCGCCCCCGGTGATGGCGTTGACCACGTGGCCGGCGAGCAGCGGGGTCGCGACACCGATGCCGGCCGCGAGCACCACGGTGATCAGGAAGACCAGGATGTCGCGGCGGTAGGGCCGGGCGTAACGCAGGATCCGCCGGGTCGTGCCGCGGCGGAGGCGGTGTTCGGCCACCCGGTCCGAGTTCTGGATCGAGCGCAGCATCGTCCAGCTGGACATGCTCATCTCGTCACCTCCCGGGTGTCAGTCGAGCGGGGCAGTCAGAGTCTGCACCGCGGGTATGACAACTCCGGGTGGTGAGGAGACTATTCCGTCAAATCGCGCAGCCGGCGGGTCTGGGCCTCGCGCTCGGCCCGGTCCTGCTCGGCGTAGGTCCGCTGGCCGGCGTTGGTGAGGAGCGCCTTGATCTCGGCGACGGCTCCCCGATCAGCCGCGAGTACCGCGGCCGTGAGGTCGGCGACGGAGGCGTCCAGCGAAGCCACCGGCACGACCGCCGTGGCCAGCCCCAGGGCGAGCGCCTCGTCGGCCGCGATGCGCCGGCCGGTCAGGCAGATCTCCAGGGCGCGGGACGGCCCGACGAGTTCGGTGAGCCGTTTCGTGCCACCCAGGTCGGGGACGAGCCCGAGGGTCACTTCGGCCATCGAGAAGCGCGCGTCTTCCGCCAGGACGCGTAAGTCGCAGTTGAGTGCGAGTTGAAATCCGGCGCCGATCGCATGGCCCTGTACCGCCGCGATCGTCACGATGGAGGGGTCACGCAGCCAGGTGAACGCCGACTGGAAGCCGGCAATCCGATCCGCGCACTCTTCGGGTGACAACTGCGCGAGCTTCGCAAGTGAAGAATCGCCTTCACCACGTGCGACCGACAGATCCAAGCCCGCGGAAAAGGAACGTCCGTGGCCCCGGACAATGACTACTCGTACGTCACCGGGTAATTTCCGCGAAATGTTAGACAGCTCCGCCCACATGGCGGGTGTCTGTGCATTGAGCACCTCGGGCCGGGACAACGTCACCGTTGCCACCGGCCCGTCCAGGTCGTAGCGAACGCCCGACTCGTCGGCGGGGAGGCCGGGTGCGGCGTCGCCGGTCGTCACGCCTTCTTGCGGCGACGCGCGCCACCGCGCTGGCGGAGCTGCACGCCCGACTCGGTCAGTACGCGATGCACGAATCCGTAGGAACGACCGGTCGAAGCGGCGAGAGCGCGAATGCTCTCCCCACCGGTGTAACGCTTGACCAGATCCTTCGCTAACGACTGGCGCTCGCTGCCGACGATTCGGCG
This sequence comes from Paractinoplanes bogorensis, assembly GCF_018829635.1. GTDB lineage: Bacteria > Actinomycetota > Actinomycetes > Mycobacteriales > Micromonosporaceae > Actinoplanes > Actinoplanes bogorensis. The sequence continues at coordinate 249,161 of NZ_JAHKKG010000006.1, read as the reverse complement.
ACCCTTCTCAGTGCTGGTGGCAGTGCCCGTGGCTGGCATCTTGAATCCTCACGTCCCAGACTGTGCGGTTCATACGGTCTCACCTATTAGACCGCCTCCAACGATCATGCGCTAGGTATCCAGCCCTAGCCAACGTGCCCATTTATCACTGTCAGGAACTTGACGATGACCACGGCCATCAATGTCAGACAGTTAACTGACGTTAGGGCGACAAGCATTACGAACGTACGGTCGGCTTCCCGCGCAGTTTCCCAAGACCATCGATCACCTGCGGAAACACTCGATCGAGGACACAGCCGGACCGGACATGACGCAGCGTCGATGCGTTGCCTACCGAGCGCTGCGTCGGTTCGTGTGCCAACTTGGGCGCGTCCGGTGCGGTGTCCGACCTGACCGCAAACGCCCGAACGTCGCACTGTCTGTGTGGGCACTGGTTGACAACCGACGATGGTGATGATTCGCAGATCATGCGAGCCGTCAGGCCAGTTCGACGAGCTCCAGCAGGTCGTCGCTCCACGCGTCCTCGTCGCCGTCCGGCAGCAGGATGGCGCGGTCCGGCTTCAGCGCCTGCACGGCCCCCGCATCGTGCGTGACCAGCACGATCGCGCCCGGATAGTTGGCGATGGCGTCCAGCACCTGCTCGCGGCTGACCGGGTCGAGGTTGTTCGTCGGCTCGTCCAGCAGCAGCACGTTGGCGCCGGAGCAGACCAGCGTCGCGAGGGCGAGACGGGTCTTTTCCCCACCGGAGAGAACACCGGCCGGTTTATCCACGTCGTCACCCGAGAAGAGGAACGCGCCGAGGATCTTCCGCAGCTCGGTATCGTTCTGCTCGCCGCCGGCGCTGCGCATGTGCTCGAGGATCGTGCGGTCGACGTCGAGCGTCTCGTGCTCCTGCGCGTAATAGCCCAGCCGCAACCCGTGGCCCGGCCGCACCTCGCCCGTGTCCGGCGTGAGCAGGCCGCCCAGCATGCGCAGCAGCGTGGTCTTGCCGGCACCGTTGAGGCCGAGGATGGCCACGCGCGAGCCGCGGTCGACCGCCACGTTGACGTCGGTGAAGATCTCGAGCGACCCGTACGACTTCGACAGCCCGCTGGCCGTGAGCGGGGTCTTGCCACAGGGCACCGGGTTGGGGAAGCGCACCTTGGCCACCTTGTCCGAGGTGCGCACCTCTTCCAGGCCACCGAGCAGCTTCTCGGCGCGGCGGGCCATGTTCTGCGCGGCGACCGTCTTGGTGGCCTTGGCCCGCATCTTGTCGGCCTGGGCCATCAGGGCGCCGGCCTTCTTCTCGGCGTTGGCCCGCTCGCGGCGGCGACGGCGCTCGTCGGTCTCGCGTGACTCGAGGTACTTCTTCCAGCCCACGTTGTAGATGTCGACGACCGAGCGGTTGGCGTCGAGATACCAGACCTTGTTGACGGCGGCCTCGAGCAGCTCGACGTCGTGGCTGATCACGATCAGGCCGCCCTTGTGCTGCGCCATGTAACCGCGCAGCCAGGCGATCGAGTCCTGATCCAGGTGGTTGGTCGGCTCGTCGAGCAGCAGGATGCCCTTGCCGTTCTGCCCGGAGTCGGCGAACAGGATGCGGGCCAGCTCGATCCGGCGGCGCTGACCGCCGGACAGGGTGCCGATGGTCTGCGACAGCGCGCGGTCGGGCAGCCCCAGGTTGGAGCAGATGCGGGCGGCCTCGGCCTCGGCAGCGTAACCACCCAGGGCGGAGAACCTGTCTTCCAGGTTGCCGTAGCGCCGCACCAGCTTGTCGTCGGCGCTCTCCTCGAGCTCGATCTCGAGTTTCTGCATCTCGGCGATGATCGAGTCGAGCCCGCGGGCGCTGAGCACCCGGTCGCGGCCGGTCACGTTGAGGTCACCGGTGCGCGGGTCCTGCGGCAGGTAGCCGACCTCGCTGGTCCGCTCGACCTCGCCGGTGTAGGGCTGACCCTCGCCGGCCAGCACCTTGAGCGTGGTGGTCTTGCCCGCGCCGTTGCGGCCGACGAGCCCGATCCGGTCGCCCGGCTGCACCCGCAGGGTGACCGGGGACAGCAGGATGCGGGCGCCCGCGCGCAGTTCGAGTCCGGTGGCGGTGATCATTTCGTAAAGCTCGCTCTCGCAGAGATGAGGCTGACTCCGGGCACACGAAAACGCCGACCCTCAAGATTTCTGAAGTCGGCGCGGGACAGGTCAGTCTTCGCAGAGCAGCACCCCGCCATACTACCGGGCGGCCCCGCGTACCTCCCACTCGATTAACGATCAAGATCATCGGGTACGCAGCCGACACCCCCGCCGCATTGGCTCAGTGAGGATGAGATGGAACTCAACGAGAACGCCGACATCGATACCAGTCAGGTCGAGGATCGACGCGGCTCCGGCGGTGGTGGTGGCGGCGGGCTGGGCGGACTGCCGATCGGCGGCGGTGGCCTGGTCGGCATCATCATCACGATCGTGGTCGCGCTGGTCGGCGGCTACTTCGGCATCAACTCGATGGGTGGCGGCAGCGGCGCCTCGACCGGCGACAACACCAACATCGATCAGAAGTGTGACGCGGCCGACGCGCTCGACCAGCTCGACTGCCGCAACACGCTCTACGTCAACTCGATCCAGAACTACTGGAAGTCGGCCGCGCCGGAGAACTTCAACGTCGACTACCAGCCGGCCAAGACGGTCATCTTCGAGCAGCGGGTGAGCACGGCCTGCGGCGCCGCCGACTCGGGCGTCGGGCCGTTCTACTGCCCCGGCGACAACAACGTGTACATCGACCTGTCCTTCTACCAGGTGCTGGCCAAGCAGCTCGGCGCGTCCGGCGAGTTCGCGCAGCCGTACGTGCTGGCCCACGAGTACGGCCACCACATCCAGGACATCACCGGCACCGAGGCCAAGATGCGCCAGGCCCAGTCCGGCGCCTCGAACGCCGAGAAGAACGCGCTGTCGGTGAAGCTCGAACTGCAGGCCGACTGCTATGCGGGCGCGTGGGCCAAGTCGGCCAGCACCACCACCGACAAGGACGGCGTGCAGATCTTCAAGAGCCTCACCGTGCAGGACATCCAGGAGGGCATCCAGGCGGCCGGCCAGATCGGCGACGACACGCTGCAGAAGCGCAGCGGCAACCCGGTCAACCCCGAGGAGTTCACGCACGGCACGTCGGCGCAGCGCCAGGAGTGGTTCAGCAAGGGCTACAACGGTTCGCCGAAGAGCTGCGCCCAGACTTTCTAAGGCTCCTTCACCAGCACGGACACGGCCCGGGCCCCGGCGATCGCGGACACCAGAACCGCGTGCCGGGGCTCGGGCACGTCCAGGAACCGTTCGGAGCGCTTGTCGCGGAGCGGCGCCAGTTCGGGTGCGGCCAGGACGGCCTCCACCGCGGCGCGATCACCGCCGGTCACGAGCGCGGCCAGATCGCGTACGGCCGGAAGAAGAACGCGCCCCACGATGCCGGCGCCATCCGCCGCGGCCGCTTTGGCCTGATTGTCCCGGCGGCGCGCGAAGCGCTGCTGCGACCAGCCACCGGCGGCCGTGCGCCCCTGCACATAATTACGGTCCACCTTGGAACTGATCAACTCAGTGCCGTCGGCGACTCCGGCCGCGAGCGCCCCCTTGCGGGCCAGCAGCAGCCCGATCCGGCGCGGCCGTTGCGCGGTCTCGATCAGCTCGGCCAGGGTGCCCACCGCGGCTACGCCCGGCGGGAGCTGCCAGGTCGCGGTCGCACCATCGGCCGCGATCAAGGTCAAACCCGTTTCCCCGTACGCCCCGTGCCGGCGCTCGAAGTTCTCCAGCCACCGGGGCAGCCGCTCCGGCGCGACATCGACCCATTTTCCGCCGCCCGCGGCCGCCCGTTCGCCCATTCTTGTCAGACTACGGTGGCAGGATGCGGGCCATGGGTGACCTGTCCGCGCTGGTGCTCGAGAGGCTCGACGAACGGCTACGCCCCGAGGCCGACACCGAGCGGGCCGCGGCCATGGCGGCGTACATGAAAAATCATTTCCCGTTCCTGGGTCTGCCCGCCCCCGCGCTGCAGAAGCTGCAAAAGGCGGCGCTGACCGGCCTGCCCCGCCCGGGCGAAGACGATCTGGCCGCGATCGCCACCGCGCTGTGGGCCCGCGACGAGCGCGAATATCAGTACGTCGCCTGCTCCTACCTGCTCCGCCACGTCGAGGTGCCCGGCCCCGGCTTCATCGAGGTGGTGCGCGAGCTGGTCACGACAAAATCGTGGTGGGACACGATCGACCCGCTGGCCACCCGCTTCACCGGCGGTCTGGTGCGGCGGCACCGGTCACTGGTCGAGGTGATGGACGAGTGGTCCCGCGACGACGACATGTGGCTGGTCCGGGTGGCGATCCTGCATCAGCTGCACTACGGCGCCGACACCGACGAGGAGAGGCTGTTCGCCTATTGCGCGGCCCAGGCCGGTCATCGTGACTTCTTCGTGCGCAAGGCGATCGGATGGGCGCTGCGCCACTACGCCCGCACGGCGCCGGGCGAGGTGCTGTCCTTCGTGGAGGCGCACCGGTCGAGCCTGTCCGGTCTCTCCGTGCGGGAGGCGACAAAACACCTGACTGGGTAGCGTGGTGACGATGCAGGAGTTCCCGGTTTCCGAGTCCGGCCCCTATGGCATCGTCACCGGGCCCGATGGCGCTCTGTGGATGACGCTCGTCCACGCCGGTGCCATCGCGCGCTTCGCTGTGCCATCCGACGCTGCCTCTTCCGGCGCTGATTCTTCCGGCGCTGATTCTTCCGGCGCGGCTTCGTCCGGCGCGGCTTCGTCCGGCGCCGCTTCTTTTGGTGCTGCTTCGTCCGGCGCTGCTTCTTTTGGTGCTGTCGATCTCTACTCGCTCGACGCGCCGGAGAGCGGGCCGTCGATCATCACGGTGGGCGGGGACGGCGCGTTGTGGTTCACCCGCAACCGCGACGACCACATCGGGCGAATCGGCACGGACGGCAAGCTCGACGCCTTCCCGGCCTCAGGCGCTCCGTTCGGCATCGCCCCGGGGCCGGACGACGCGCTCTGGTTCACCGCGATGAACGCCGACAAGATCGGCCGCATCACCCTCGACGGCGACATCACCGAATATCCGATCCCGGCCGCCGGGGGCTTCCCCTCGATGATCACCGCCGGTTCCGACGGTGCCCTGTGGTTCACCCTCAACCAGGCCAACGCCATCGGCCGCGTGACCACCGGTGGCGAGATGACGCTGTTCCGGCTGCCCACGCCGGGCGGCGCCCCGGTCGGCATCACGGCCGGCGGCGACGGCGCGCTGTGGTTCGTCGAGATCGGCGCCGGTCAGGTAGGCCGCATCGCCACCGACGGCGAAATCACCGAGTTCCCGCTACCCGACCGGGAGGCCCGGCCGCACGCCATCGTGGCCGACCCGGCCGGCGGGTGCTGGCTGACCGAGTGGGCGGCCAACCGCCTGGCTCACATCACCTTCGCGGGCGAGGTGACCGAATACGACCTGCCCACCCCGGGCTCGGAACCGCACGGCCTGACCATCGGACCCGACGGTGCCGTGTGGACCGCCCTCGAATCCGGCGCGGTGGCCCGCCTCTCCCGCTGATCCCCGCCGCCTGCCTGGTGGGACGGCCCGCTCCCGCCAGCTTTCGCCGCCCGCCAAGCGCGGCAGCCCGGCCCCGCCAGGTGCGACGGCCCGCCCTCGCCAGCCCTCGCCGCCCGCCAGGCGCGACGGCCCGCTCCCGCCAGCCCTCGCCGCCCGCCAGGCGCGACAGCCTGGCCCCGCCAGCCCTCGCCGCCCGCCAGGCGCGACAGCCTGGCCCCCAAGGTGCGACGGCCCGCCCTCGCCAGCTTTCGCCGCCCGCCAGGCGCGACAGCCCGCTCCCGCCAGCCCTCGCCGCCCGCCAGGCGCAGCGGCCCGTTCGCGCTAGCTTTCGCCGCCCACCAGGCGCGACCGCCCGGCCCCGCCAGCCTCGCCGCCCACCAGCCGCGACCGCCCGCTCCCGCCAGCCCTCGCCGCCCACCAGCCGCGACCCCGCCCGGCCCCGCCAGCTTTCGCCGCCGCCAGGTGCAGCGGCCCGTTCGCGACGGCTTTCGCCGCCCGCCAGGTGTGACCGCCCGTCGCGCCGGCTATCCGGTCGGCAGGGTGCTGAAGCTGGCCCGGTAGGTCTGTGGCGGCACCCCGACGACCCGGCGGAAGTGTGGTCGCAGGGCCACGCCGTCGCTGAACCCGCAGGCCCGGGCCACAGTGTCGATCGGCAAACCGGTGGTCGACAGGATGTGCTGGGCGCGCAGCACCCGCTGATGCAGCAGCCACTGCAGGGCCGAGCAGCCCGCCGTGTCACGGAACCGGCGATCGAAACTGCGCCGGCTCAGGTTGGCCGCGGCGGCCAGGCGGGCGATGTCGAGGCCCGGGTCGTCGAGATGTTCGAGCGCGTAACGCATGGCGGTCGTCACGGTGTCGCCCGCGTCGAGCGGCGGCACCGGCTGCTCGACGAACTGGGCCTGACCGCCCGGCCGTTGCGGCGCCACGACCAGGGCGCGGGCGGTCGTGTTGGCCACCTCGGGCCCGTAGTCGCGGCGCAGCAGATGCAGGCAGGCATCGAGCCCGGCGGCGCTGCCGGCGCTGGTCACGATCTCGCCCTCGTCGACGAACAACGCGTCCTCGACCACCTCGACGGCCGGGTAGCTCGCCGCGAACTCGGCCAGCTTGAGCCAGTGCGTGGTGGCTCGGCGACCGTCGAGCAGACCGGCCTCGGCCAGCACGAACGCGCCCAGGCAGAGCCCGACCAGGGTGGCCCCCTCGGCGTGGGCGCGGCGGACGGCGTCGAGCACCTCGGGTGCGACCGGCGGGCCACCGGGCAGACGCCAGCCCGGGATGACCACCACGCCGGCCTCGTCGAGCGCGCTCAGCGGCAGGGGCGCCGTGAGGGAGATACCCGCTGACGTCTCGAGTGGGCCGGGGCGCTCACCTGTAGTGCGTACGCGAAAACGGGGTCCTCCCCGCCCGGAATGATCGATCTCGAAGACCCGGGGTGCGACGGCGACCTCGAGGATCGGCGCCCCGTCGCCGACGACGATGCCCACGGTGGTCGCGTCACGAGTCATGGCTTGAACCTATCGCAGGATGGCTTTCCAGCCACTCCCCGTCCCGGCCGGTTCGCCGCAGACTTTCCGGCATGACGATTTCGATCCAGGGTTTCGGCGGTCCCACAGTGGCGTTCGAGCTGGGCGGCTTCCGCTTCGTGACCGATCCGACCTTCGACGCGCCGGGCGTCTATCCGATCGGCCCCGACCGGGCATTGACCAAGACCAAGGCCGCTTCCGGTACGCCCTCAGGCGCCGACGTGATCCTCCTCTCCCACGACGAGCACCCCGACAACCTCGACCGTTCCGGACGCGCCTTCGCCCTGGCTGCACCCCTGGTGCTGACCACCGCCGACGGCGCCACCCGGCTCGGCCCGCCCGCACAGGGGCTGAAGCCGTGGGAGAGCGTCACCCTGGCCGACGGCGCCGTGACGGTCACCGCCGTGCCGGCCCTGCACGGCCCCGAGGGCATCGAACCCATCACCGGCCCGGTCATCGGTTTCGTGGTGCAAGCTGCGGGCTCCCCCACCGTCTACGTGAGCGGCGACAACGCCTCACTCGACGTGGTCCGCGAGATCGCCGCCCAGTTCCCCGCGATCGACGTGGCCGTGCTCTTCGGCGGCGCGGCCCACGTGCCCGCGGTCAGCGACGCCAACCTCACCCTGTCCGCCGCCGAGATGGCCACCGCCACCGAGATCCTGGGCGCGGCGGTCACGGTTCCGGCCCACGTGGACAGCTGGGAGCACTTCACCGAAAGCGTCGACGACGTGCGGGCCGCCTTCGAGGCCGCAGGCTTGTCCGACCGCCTGCGGCTGGCTGCTGTGTAGCTCCCACTGCCTGCGGGTGAGAGCTGTCAGCCGACCGGCCGGACCGAGGCGGCGCCCCGGATGGCCACGCTCACGCCCGAGCGGCTCGACGAGAAGCTCGGCTCGGTCGGCCTGGCGCTACCCGGTTCCGGCGAGACCACGTCGCGGGCGGGCAGGCGGCGGTGATGGCGGCGGGTGGCAGGGCGGCTTCGCCGAAAGCGGTCCGCACGGTGGTGCCGTCGATGTCGGTGCGGCCGAGCCGCATAACGTCGGCCCGTTCGCGGGCGGCGTTCGCGCGGGGGCGGCCAACGGTAAATCGGTCGCGGCGGGGCGGTTGTCGCGGCAGCATGGGCGCGTGACCAAGCCGATGCTGTTCTCCGCTGTCTCTGTCGTTGTGGCCGTCCGGGCCGCGCGACAGCAGAAGCGCCTCCGTGAAACGGCGGTCCCTCAGCCTCGGTCATGAGCGCGTCGTTCCTGGCCGGCGTGACCGCCGGCTATGGCGTAGCGCTGCCCATGGGCGCGATCGGCGTGCTGATCGCCGGCCTGAGCGCCCGCACCTCACTGCGGGTAGGCGCGGCGGCCGGCCTCGGCGCGGCCACCGCCGACGGGGTCTTCGCCGCCATCGCGGTGGCCGGCGGGGCAGCCGTGGCCGGCGTCATCGCCCCGATCACCGTCCCACTGCGCTGGGCCGCGGCCGTGGTCCTGCTCGGCATCGCGGTGATGACGGCGCGAGCCGCCTTCCGCAAACCGACCGCCGTGGACCAGCGGCCGGCCACTCCCGGACGGGCCTACCTCGGCGTCCTCGGGTTGACCCTGCTCAACCCGGCCACGGTCGTCTATTTCGCCGCCCTGGTGCTGGGCCGAGGCGGCGAGGGCGGCGGCCCGCTGTTCGTGGCCGGGGTGTTCCTGGCCTCGGCCAGCTGGCAACTGGTGATCGCAGGCGGCGGTTCCCTGGTCGGCCGATGGCTGACCGGCCCACGCGGCCGTCTCCTGACCGCCCTGCTGTCGAGCCTGGTGATCGCCTACCTGGCCGTCCGCCTGCTGCTCCCGTCCTGAGCTTCGTCGACGCCCGCCCGATCAGTTCCCGTCGGCAGGAGCCGGTCTGCCCGTCGACGGGAACTCATCTGCCCGTCGACGGCAACCGATCTGCCCCTCGGCGGGCGAATCCGCCGACGGCACAGCCAACGCTCCGGACTGGGGAGCCCGCCAGCCCGGCGGGAGCCGATCTACCCGTCGGCGAGCGAAACCGCCGACCGGGCGCCGACGGCACAGGCCACACTCCGAACCGGGGAGCCCGCCAGCCCGGCCCACAACGAATCGGGCTGCACTTCGGCGTCGGGAGCTCCACGTCGGTGGGGATCGCTTGGCGATGGCTCGGGATAGGGTCGGATCATGGGTGTGGTTGCCGAACTGGTCCTTGTCCGGCACGGGCAGAGCCTGGCCAACGTCGCTTTCCCGGCCGCTGATGCGCGCGGGCTGCTCGAGGCGGAGGTCAGCGGCCGCGACGCCGAGGTGCCGCTGACCGAACGGGGCGAGAAGCAGGCCGCGGCGCTCGGCGAGTGGATCGGGGCGCGCCCCGAGAACGAGCGTCCCCAGGTCGTGATCACGTCGCCCTACCGGCGGGCTCGCGAGACGTGGCGGCTGGCCGCCGAGGCTTCTGGCGTCGAGCTGCCCACGCCGAGCACCGACGACCGCCTCGTCGACCGGCTGCTCGGCGACCTCGAGATGATGACCCGGGCCGCCGTAGCGCAGCGCTTCCCCGACGAGGCCCAGCGCCGCGCCGACGCGGGCGAACACCACTACACCCCGCCGGGCGGCGAGTCGTTCGCCGACATCGAGGTCCGGCTCGGCTCGTTCCTGGGAGACCTGCACCGAGACCACGCCGGCCGGCGTGTCATCGTGGTCGCCCACGACGCGGTCGTCCTGATGATGCGAGCCGTCATCGAGGAGCTCGACTGGGATCAGGTGCTGGCCGCCGAACGCGAGGCCGGCAACGTCCGCAACGCTTCCCTGACCCGCTTCGTCGCCGTCGACGGCCGCTTGGAGCTGGCCTACTACAACTCCGTGGACCACCTTCCCCCGAACTGACGACCAAGCAGCCCCACTGGGCAGACCGGTGTCAGGCGTGGCCGACAGCCGGAACGGGATGCCGGCCGCGGCCAGGGGCGGACTGGCCACGTACGAGGGAAAAGCCACCGCACAACGCCCATAGCGGCAACCAGCCCAACACAACAGCCAGGACGCCAAGCTACTGAAACACGGGCTGACGACGTGCGCGACAACAACAACTGACGCGTCGGGCGGCCCCGGCACGGCGCGACGGCCAGCCGGCCGGAACAGTCGACGATCGGCTGGCTCATCGCGACAGCCTCGCAGTAAGCCTCAGCCTCGCCGTAAGCCTCGCCACCAGAGCGACACGGCGATCGGGCCCCCACGGACGGCTCAGTCCGGGTTGGACCAGGCTCGCAACCGGGCCGGCACCTCGCCGTCGCCGGTGATGGACAAGTCGTCGAAGGGGACCCGACCGTAGAGCGCCAACACCAGATCACTCGCCGAGCCACGGACGACGGTCAGCGGAGCTCCGCCCTCGGCCGAGTCGAGACGGCCGCCCGCCGGGGTGAGGTCGAGGATGTGGGACGGGCCGTCCGCGGCGTCGAACAGCACCCGCGCCGGCGGATGTGGCCACGCACCCAGCGAACCCACCCCGACCTGGACGAACTCGGCCACCCCGTCGGCGGCGACCGCGAGCGGCAACGGCTCGGGCTTGCCGATCGTCTCCTGCGCGTCGCGGGCGTGGACGGCGGCCTCCTGCACCTGGTGACGCGCGATGGCCCCGACGGTGAGTGGCGCCGACGACGCACCCCACCACGCCCATGCCGGCTGCTCGGATGACGAAGACCGCAGGGCGGCCAGCAGCAGCGCGGTCGACTCGGCGGACCAGGTCAGCAGGTCGCCCGACGGCGAGCGGTCGCCCAGCGCGTCGCGCGGTGGCGGCCCGGTCGGATCGCCCGCCCGCACCACCGCGGCCCAGAAGCGCTGGACCGCGCCCAGATGCTCGACGAGATCGGCGAGCGTCCAGTCGGGGCAACCGGGCACACGGGCGTCGGAGACGGCAGCGGCGGCGACTGCATCGCGCAGCGCCGCCGACCGCTCATCGATCAGGGTGAGCAGACCCGAGAATTCCATGCCCCGTTTCTAGCAGCGGGGTACGACAGAAAATCGATCAGACGTTGAAGCCGAGCGCCCGGAGCTGCTCGCGACCGTCGTCGGTGATCTTGTCGGGGCCCCACGGCGGCAGCCACACCCAGTTGATCCGGAAGTCCTTGACCAGGCCGCCACCCGGGCCCTTGGTCAGGGCGGTCCGCGTCTGGTCCTCGATGACGTCGGTCAGCGGGCAGGCCGCCGAGGTCAGCGTCATGTCGAGGGTGGCGATGTTCTCGTCGTCCACGTGGGTGCCGTAGACGAGGCCGAGGTCGACGACGTTGATCCCGAGCTCGGGGTCGACGACGTCCTTCATGGCCTCCTCGATGTCATCGATGGAGGCCTTCGAGAGCCCGGCAGCCTCGGAGACAGCAACAGCCGAAGAGGGCGCCGCCGCCTCGGAGACAGGGGCGGCCGAAGAGGCCGCCGCGGCCGAAGAGGCCGCCGCGGCCGGAGCCTCGACAGCGTCGTTGGGAGTGTCAGTCATGCCTTCACCTCAGAAGCCTCGGAAGAGGAGGAAACGTCAACACCGGCGCGAGCCGCCGCGTCCTTGAAAGCCATCCACGGCAACAGCGCGCACTTCACGCGGGCCGGGAACTTCGCCACGCCGGCGAAGGCGATGCCGTCGCCGAGCACCTCTTCGTCCGGCTCGACCTGGCCGCGCCCCTGCATCAGCGCCACGAACGCCTCGTGGATTCCCGCCGCTTCGGAAGCCGTACGGCCGGAAAGCAGTTCGTGCAGCACCGACGCGGACGCCTGGCTGATCGAGCACCCCAGCCCGTCGTACGAAATGTCGGAAAGGTCCTGGGTGACCCGAACGGTGATCTCGTCGCCACAAGTCGGGTTGACGTGGTGCGCCTCACCCTGGAACGGATCGCGGAGGCCACGCCCGTGCGGGTGCTTGTAGTGGTCCAGGATGATCTCCTGGTAGAGCCCGTCGAGCATCATCCGAACACCTTCCGGACCTGGTCGAGGCCGCGGACGAGGGCGTCGATCTCGTCCGTGGTCGTGTAGAGGTAGAACGACGCGCGCGTCATGGCCGGCACCCCGAATCGGGCGCAGGTCGGCTTGGCGCAGTGGTGCCCGACCCGCACCTCGACACCGACCGCGTCGAGGATCTGGCCCACGTCGTGGGGGTGTACCCCGTCGACGCCGAACGAAAGCGTGCCGCCGCGCCCCTCGGGGGTCGACGGCCCGAACAGGCGCACCCCGGGCACGTCGGCCAGCGTCTTCAGGGCGTACGCGGTGATCTCCTGCTCGTGCTGGTGAACGGCTTCCATGCCGAGCGCGTTCAGATAGTCGACCGCCGCACCCAGACCGACCGCCTCGGCGATCGGGGGCGTGCCCGCCTCGAACCGGGCCGGCGGCGCGGCGAACGTGGTGCCGCCCATCGTCACCGTCTCGATCATCGAACCGCCGGCCAGGAACGGCGGCATCGCGGCCAGCAGTTCGTGACGGCCCCAGAGCACGCCGATGCCGGTCGGGCCGAGCATCTTGTGGCCGGTGAACGCGATGAAGTCGACGCCGAGGGCCCGCACGTCGACCGGCAGGTGCGGCACCGACTGCGAGCAGTCGAGCATCACGAGCGCACCGACCGAACGCGCGGCCGCCACGATCGGACCCACGTCATTGATCGTGCCCAGCACGTTCGACATGTGCACGAGCGAAACGATCTTCGTCCGCGAGTTGATCAAGCCGTCTTCGAAAATCAGCCGGCCCTCGTCCGACACCGAGAACCAGCGCAACGTCGCGCCCGTCCGGTCACACAACAACTGCCAGGGCACGATGTTCGAGTGATGCTCCATCTCGGAGATCACGATCTCGTCGCCCGGCTTCAGCGACAGGTGCTGCCCGAGCGAGTGCGCGACCAGGTTGATCGCCTCGGTCGAGTTCTTGGTGAAGACGATCTCGTCGGGCGTCGCCGCGTTGACGAACGCCGCGATCTTGCCGCGGGCATCCTCGTACGCCGACGTGGCCTCGGTGCCGAGCGTGTGCACCGAACGGGACACGTTGCCGTTGTGCCGCTCGTTGTGCACGCGCATCGCGTCGATCACCTGGCGCGGTTTCTGCGAGGTGTTCGCGCTGTCCAGATAGACCAGCGGGTGACCGTTGATCTCCCGCGAGAGGATCGGGAAGTCGGCTCGGACCCGGGCCACGTCGAACGTCATTGTTCCGCCTTAAAGAGAAAGCTAGACCCGCGTGCCCACGTAACGCTCGTAGCCCTCGGCCTCGAGCTGCTCGGCGAGCTCGGGCCCGCCCTCCTGCACGATCTTGCCGGCGACGAAGACGTGCACGAAGTCCGGCTTGATGTAGCGCAGGATGCGCGTGTAGTGGGTGATCAGCAGCAGGCCGGTGTCGCCGGTCTCGCGCACCCGGTTGACGCCCTCGCTGACGATCCGCAGCGCGTCGATGTCGAGGCCCGAGTCGGTCTCGTCGAGGATCGCCATCTTCGGCTTGAGCAGCTCGAGCTGCATGATCTCGTGCCGCTTCTTCTCACCGCCGGAGAAGCCCTCGTTGACGTTGCGCTGGGCGAACGCCGGGTCCATCTGCAGCTTCTCCATGGCGCCGCGCAACTCGCCGGCCCACGTGCGGAGCTTCGGCGCCTCGCCGTCGATGGCGGTTTTCGCCGTACGCAGGAAGTTGGCCACAGACACACCGGGCACCTCGACCGGGTACTGCATGGCCAGGAAGAGCCCGGCCCGGGCGCGCTCGTCGACCGTCATGTCGAGGACGTTCGCGCCGTCCAGCGACACCGAACCGCCGGTGATCTCGTACTTCGGGTGGCCCGCGATGGAGTAGGCCAGCGTCGACTTGCCCGAGCCGTTCGGACCCATGATGGCGTGGGTCTCGCCCGACTTCACGGTCAGGTCGACCCCGGCCAGGATCGGCTTCAGGTCGCCCTCGGGCAGCTTCACCGAGACCTGCAGGTCGCGGATCTCCAGGGTGCTCACGGATTTACTCCATTACTCGGGGTCGTCGAAACATAGAGGTCACCGTCGCGGATCTCGACGGGGAAGGTCGCCACCGGCGAGAAGGCGGGCGGGCCGCTCGGCTCGCCGGTGCGCAGGTCGAACCGGGAGCCGTGCAGCCAGCACTCGAGCGTGCAGCCGTCGACCTCGCCCTCGGAGAGCGGGACCGTGGCGTGGGTGCACTCATCGCGTACGGCATAGAAATTGTCGTCGTCGGCATGGACCACGGCGACGTCGACACCGGCGAGCTCGACCGAGATCGCCGTGCCTTTCGCCACGTCCGACGCCGGACCGACGAGCTCGAAACTCACGAGGAATACTCCGCCAGCCGGGCCTCGATCGCGTCGCCGAGCCGCTCGCGCAGCTCCTCGACCGGGATCTTGTTGATCAGCTCGACGAAGAAGCCGCGGACGACCAGCTTGCGTGCCTCGGCCTCGGGGATGCCCCGCGCCATCAGGTAGAACAGCTGCTCGTCGTCGAACCGGCCGGTCGCGCTGGCGTGCCCGGCACCGACGATCTCACCGGTCTCGATCTCGAGGTTGGGCACCGAGTGGGCCACGGCACCATCGGTCAAAATCAAGTTCCGATTGATTTCGTACGTCTCCGTGCCGGTTGCCGCGGCACGGATGAGCACGTCACCGACCCAGACGGTCTGCGCCGACGCCCCCTGCAGGGCACCGCGGTAGCCGACGTAGCTGCGGCAGTCCGGCACCGAGTGGTCGACCAGCTGGCGGTGCTCGAAGTGCTGGCCGGCGTCGGCGAAATAGAGGCCCCACAGTTCGGCATCGCCACCCCGCTGGGTGTATTCGACGCTGGTGAACTGGCGGACCAGGTCGCCGCCGAGCGCCACCTGCACGTGGCTGGCGCGGGCGTCCCGGCCGAGGCGGATCCGGACGTGCTGGGCCTGCACCGCACCCGCGTCCCAGTCGGCGATCGTGACGAACGTCAGCTGCGCGCTGTCGCCGACGATGACCTCGATGTTGTCGGCCAGGGTGGCGGTGCCGGTCTGCTCGAGCACGATCGTGAGCTTGGCGAAAGCGCCGACCTTCACGACCGTACGGGCGGCTGCGGCTTCTCCGCCCTTGCCGACGAGCCGGATCACGACCGCCTCGTCGAGCTCGGTCTCGGGCGCCACGTCGATGAGCGTGACACCGGCCGCCGAGCCGTAGGCCAGCGCGCTGATCCGGTCGAACGGCGTGAGCACCGGCTCGACCGTCGCCCCGCCGGTCACACTCACGCCGGCGGGCAGGTCACCCGTCTCGAGCTGCGGCGCGGTGCCGGTCAGCGCCGTGGCGGTGACCAGCTCGCGGAGCCGCTTGATCGGGGTGAAGCGCCACTCCTCCTCCAGGCCGTTGACGGCCGGGAAGTCGGTGACGTCGAAGGAGCTCAGCACCTGCGACTTGGTGCTGGGCGGCGGGGCGATGGCCTCGGTAGTCATTTCGTCCTTTTAGTCCACTGATTCCGCGTTGTTCGGGCCCGGCCGGTCAGCCGACCGCGCCTTCCATCTGCAGCTCGATGAGCCGGTTGAGCTCCAGCGCGTACTCCATCGGCAGCTCCTTGGCGATCGGCTCGATGAAGCCGCGCACGATCATCGCCATCGCCTCGTCCTCGGTCAGACCACGGCTCATCAGGTAGAAGAGCTGGTCCTCGCTGACCTTGGAGACGGTCGCCTCGTGCCCCATCGCCACGTCGTCCTCGCGGATGTCGACGTAAGGGTAGGTGTCCGAGCGGCTGATCGTGTCGACCAGGAGTGCGTCGCACTTGACGGTGCTCTTGGAGTGCGACGAGCCCTCCAGCACCTGCACGAGACCGCGGTACGACGTGCGGCCGCCGCCCCGGGCGATCGACTTCGAGACGATCGTCGAGGAGGTGTGCGGCGCGGCGTGCACCATCTTGGCGCCGGCGTCCTGGTGCTGGCCCTCGCCGGCCATCGCGACCGAGAGCACCTCGCCCTTGGCGTGCGGGCCGGTCATGTAGACGGCCGGGTACTTCATCGTCACCTTGGAGCCGATGTTGCCGTCGATCCACTCCATGGTCGCGCCCTCTTCGCAGGTGGCGCGCTTGGTGACCAGGTTGTAGACGTTGTTCGACCAGTTCTGGATGGTCGTGTAACGCACCCGGGCGTTCTTCTTGACGACGATCTCGACGACCGCCGAGTGCAGCGAGTCGGACGAGTAGATCGGCGCCGTGCAGCCCTCGACGTAGTGCACGTAGCTGCCCTCGTCGGCGATGATCAGCGTCCGCTCGAACTGGCCCATGTTCTCGGTGTTGATCCGGAAGTAGGCCTGCAGCGGGATCTCGACGTGCACGCCCTTCGGCACGTAGATGAACGAGCCACCCGACCACACCGACGTGTTCAGCGCGGCGAACTTGTTGTCGCCGACCGGGATGACGGTGCCGAAGTACTCCTTGAAGATGTCTTCGTGCTCCTTGAGGGCGGTGTCGGTGTCGAGGAAGACGACACCCTGCTCCTCGAGGTCCTCACGGATCTTGTGGTAGACGACCTCGGACTCGTACTGAGCCGCGACGCCGGCCACCAGGCGCTGCTTCTCGGCCTCGGGGATGCCCAGCCGGTCGTACGTGGCCTTGATGTCCTCGGGCAGGTCGTCCCAGCTGGCCGCCTGCTTCTCGGTCGAGCGCACGAAGTACTTGATGTTCTGGAAGTCGATCCCGGTGAGGTCGGCGCCCCACGACGGCATCGGCTTGCGGTCGAACAGCCGCAGGCCCTTGAGCCGAAGGTTGAGCATCCACTCGGGCTCACTCTTCTTGGCGGAGATGTCACGCACCACGGCCTCGGACAGACCACGCTGAGCCGCGGAGCCCGCGACGTCGGCGTCGGCCCAGCCGTACTCGTACTTGCCCAGGGCGGCGAGGTGCTCTTCCTGAGTAGCGATCTGGTCGGTCATTTACCTGTCCTTACCCGTGGTATGCGACGGGATGTGCGTGGTGCACACCCCATCTCCGTGCGCGATGGTGGCGAGACGTTGCACGTGCGTGCCGATGAGCCTGGAAATGACCTCGGTCTCGGCGTCGCAGAGCTGAGGAAACTCGGCGGCCACGTGCGCCACCGGGCAGTGGTGCTGGCACAGCTGCCCGCCGGTCGCGATCGTCGACGCGTTGGCAGCGTAGCCCTCGGCGGTCAGCGCCTCGGCGAGCGCCTCCGCCCGGGCGATCGGATCGTCGCCGGCCTCCTCGAGCGCGGCCCGGCAACGCTCCTCGAGCGCGACGACCTGCGCCGAGGCGAAGGCGGTGACCCCCTCGGCACCGTGGTGCTGGGCGATCCAGCGCAGCGCGGCGGTGGCGATGCCGTCGTAGAAGTGCGGGAACGACTCCCGGGCGGTCGCGGTGAGCACGAACGTCTTGGCCGGGCGCCCACGGCCCCGCGGGCCCTGGCGCCGGCTCTCCCGGGCCTCGACCAGGCTCTCGGCCAGCATCGCGTCGAGGTGCTTGCGGATCGCCGCCGGGCTCAGCCCGAGACACGCGCCGAGCTCGGCCGCGGTGGCCGAACCACGCTCGAGCAGCAGCTGAGCCACCCGATCGCGGGTGCGCCCGTCCGACACGGGGGCAGCCGCCACCGCACCGATCGGGATCAGCACCTCGTTTTTCACTACGCCAACGTTACGTATTTCCCCGGAACCCTGCAAACCGACCCCCCGGTGATCCATACCACCGGGCTACGGGAGTGCTCAAAATCAAGATCAATTCCCTGCGTACGATGCCAGAGGTGAGGTATTCGCCACTGCGTCCCCTGGCCCTGGCCTCCCTGGTCGCCAACGTCGCCCTCGTGGTCACCGGGGCGGCGGTCCGGCTCACGGGCTCCGGGCTCGGCTGCCCGACCTGGCCGCGGTGCACCGACCAGTCGTACACGACGACCGCCGAGATGGGCGTGCACGGCGTGATCGAATTCGGCAACCGGATGCTCACGTTCGTGCTCGGCCTGCTCGCGGTGGCCTGTGTGCTGGCCGCCCTGCTCGAGCGCACCCGCCGTCGTTCGCGGGTGCTCCTGGCCGTGGCGGTGCTGCTGGGCATCCCGATGCAGGGCGTGGTGGGTGGCATCACCGTGCTGACCGACCTCAACCCATGGGTCGTCGGCATCCACTTCCTGCTGTCGATGGTGCTCATCGCTTTCGCGTACGCGCTGTGGAAACGCACCGCCGAGGGCGACGCCCGGCCCGAATACCTGGTGCCGCGCCCGATCCGCCAGCTGGTCTGGATCCTCTCCGCGGCGAGCGCGGCGGTAATCGCGATGGGCGTGATCGTGACCGGCAGCGGCCCCCACGCCGGCGACGAGGACGCCAAGCGCAACGGCCTCGATCCGGCCACAGTCTCCCAGGCCCACGCCGACGTGGTCTTCCTGCTGATCGGCCTGACGATCGCCCTGGTCCTGGCGCTCAAGGCGGTAAAAGCACCCCTTCCCACCGTACGGGCGGCGGTAGTTCTCCTGGTCGTCGAGCTGGCCCAGGGCCTGATCGGCTTCGTCCAGTACTTCACCCACCTGCCGGTCCTGCTGGTCGGCGCCCACATGCTCGGCGCCGCCCTGGTCTGGACCAGCACCCTCGCCGTCAAGTGGTCCCTGCGCGAGCGCCCCGAGTCGGCCCCCTCCCCGACGCCGCTGGAGCCCGCCCCCGCACCGGCCGAGGAGCCCATCCCCGCACCGCGCTAGGGCGCGTCCCGTGGATCACGCGGTTCTGCGGTGCGGTTCTGTGGTGGCTGACGTCGGCCGCCGGGCGGTCGCATACCGGGGGCTGATGTGGCCGACGTCGGCGCCGCCTGGGCCTCGGCGCAAGCCGTCGTGATCCACGGGACGCGCCCCAGCCTCCGGTCACCACTCCCCCGCGCCCGGCCGGCCGAACCGCGGCGCGGGCCGGAGCGCGTGCGGTGTGCTCGGCACGTCGCGTTCGCCTCGGAGTGGGTCCGCAGAGCGTGCTGTCTTCGCTTGCCGAGCCGTCCCTGACAGCATCACGCGCGCTCCTTCCTCCCCTGCCGGGCAGGAGGCCGCCTCGCATGCCGCTGCGGCCCGAATGATTCGCAGCGAGCCGCGAAAGCCTCTGACCTGGACCATCACCGCCGACGCCTGTGGACAACCGCGTGTTATCCACAGGCAGCCACATTGGTCCTTCATCGATCGGCTCACTTCGGCACGCTTTCCCCATGCCGCACACGGCCCCCCACCACCCCAGGCCCCACACGCAACATCCCCCAAACACCCCGACGAACCGCCGGCAGCCCACACCGCCGTCACACCCACCGCCAGACCACCCGCAGCTCGAACCACCAGGTCCCCCGCCACTCGGACGATCGCTCTCCACGCCGCCAGACCACGCGCAGCTCGCACCACCAGGTCCCCTGCCACTCGGACGATCGCTCTCCACGCCGCCAGACCAGCACCCCGCGCCGCCCCGGCACTCCTCCTCCGCGCCGTCCGAGCACCCACACCCGCCCCACCCTGGACACTCACTCCGCGCGTCAACCCGACACTCACTCCTCGCGTCACCCCGACGCTCGCTCTTCCCACGGCCCATCCGCCCGGACTCAACCCGCCTCAAGCACCCGCACCTCGTGCCACCTGATCACCCGAGCCGGGCGCCACCAGCTACTCGCGCCGCCGACGTCTGCGATTCCTGTCTGCCCGCACCTCACCGCTCGCACCGGAACTTCTCCGCCCCGCCCACCCGGTCCCCCGAACCCGGCAGGGCTGCCGATCCGCGTCTCGTCAGCCGGATCCGGTACCCGCGAGCCCTGCCGATCGGGTGGCGGCCGCCTCGAGCCGAAGACACAAGCACCCACCGTCAACGGCTCGGCGGCCGCCACCCCTCCACCCGGTGCCGCCGGGCGCGACGCCGCGGTCACTGCGCGATCGAGTCGCCCGACCGCGCGACCGCACCCGTCACGCCCGGCCACCGGGGCCTCGATGAACAGCGCCCGAAAGGAAGGTGAGCCTAAGGACTACTCGACAAAGCGCGGTCGCATCCCGGTGTCCCTGCGCGACCGTCGCGCCACCGAGTCGCGGGTGGTGGTTGACCTCTCTCCGCCCACCACCCGCGATCGGGCACCCACCCAGGACCAGTTGCCCGCCCACAACCAGCGACCCATCAACCAGCCGCCCACCCGCGACCAGCCGCCCACGACGGGCACTCCCCCGCGACCACATGCCAACTGCGACCAGTCACCCAACCCGCGACCCGCCACGCAACGCGACCAGTCGCCTCCACCCGTGAACAGCCGCGCAACCGCGACTAACCGCCCACCCGCGACCGCCACGCGACGGCGACCGGCAGCCTCCCGCGACTACCGCCCACCAGCGACCGCCACGCAACGACGACCGGCAGCGAGCCGCTCTGCCGGGATCTGCTCGCATGCCACTGCCGGAAGCACTTCGACAGCTGACCTGCGATCAGCGGCGCGGCTCAAGACGCCCGAGGCACGCAGCCCGCCGCGCCGCGGCACCCCGGCGAACCGCACGGCGACGATCCAGCCGCGCACCCCTGGCCCCAGCACCAACGCCTCTGCAGCTCACCTGCGGACAACTAGGCGGCCCAACACGCTTCAAGGCCACCGCGCCGACCGACAGCCGGGCCCACCATCGCCCCACACGCCGCGGCATCCACGACAAGCGGAACAACGGCACCGCCCGCCGCGCCGTCGTGAGCGGCACACCTCGGCGGACCATCGGCACCGATCCGGGCGACTCCGCCGGTACAACAACCCAGCAGCTCACCTGCCGACAACAAGTCATCTCACCCACCAGTGGCTGGGATGAGGACTTCAGTCAGGTGTCTTTGTTCGGGAGCGTCCGTACTCGGCCAAGGCGTGGAAGGCAGCCTTGGGCGTCCACGAACCGTCGGGCAGCACGCGCACGATTCCGCGGGCGGCCAGGTCGTAGTCGTGCCGGGGGTCCGCGGTGGTGGGGAGGTGGCGGTTCGCGAATGTGTAGACGAAGGCTGCCTCCACCCCGCCGGCCTCGTAGTCGCGCAGCAGGTCGACGATGTAGCGGGCCTGGCCCTCCTCGTCGCGCTCGAGGTCGGCGGTGAGTTCGGTGGGGCGGCCGCGCTCGTCGTATTTCACCGGCTCGCCTGAGCCGGCCACGTCGGCGGCGCCGCGGAACGTGCAGCAGCCGAACTCCGTGGCGGCGTAGGGCTTGCCCTGTCCTACCGCTGCGGCCAGGGACTGGGGAAACGCCGCGGCGTTGGTCGCGTCGCGGTAGCCGCCGTCGCTGGCGATGATGTCGAACAGCTCCCAGTCGACGTCGTCGAGCGGGATCGAGGCGTATCCGATGCGGCCGCCGAACCGTTCGCGCACGGCCGGCATCACGGCTGTCAGGAACTCGCGGACGGCGGCCCGGGCGACCGGGATCGATTTCGGATCGGCCAGCCGGGCGATCCGCTCGGCCCGGTCGCGGCCGGGCAGGAAACCGTCAGTGAAGAGGGCGATCTCGGAACCGGTGAGATAGACGACCGACGGCCCGTTCGGCGCCGTCGAGCAGGAAATCCCGCAGCCCGTCGCGGTCGAGCCCGTTGGTGAACGGGCAGTACCAGACCTCGAGCCCGGCGTCGGCGGCCAGTTCCAGACGGTCCTGGACGCCGCCGGTGATCCGCACCGCGTCGCAGTGCAGCTCGTCGCGGATGACTCGGAGATCACTCCGCACCGTGCCGGCATCGAACGGCTCGTGGGTCGTCGATCCGCCGCTCACCAACCCGGTGTCGTAGTTCATGCCGAAGACACGCATCCCTGAAGATAAGCACCTCAGAGGCGGCTGAGGACCGCCTCGGTCAGACGCCGGGTCGCACCTTCGGCGGAGCGCAGGAACAGCGACGGCTCGGCCAGTTCGAGCTCGACCAGCAACGGATCGCCGTCGGGGCCGGGTATCAGGTCGACGCGGGCATAGAGCAGGCGTTTGGTGCCGCCGGGGATCGCCTCGAGCACCCGGTCGCCGGCCCGGCGCTCGGCCTCGGTGGGCTCGCGCGGGTCGATCTGCTCGCTGCCGGGGTCGTGCGCGCCCTCGCCGGGGCCGCGGAGCATCGGGCCCTTGCGGATGGCGTGGCTGTAGGACAGGTCGCCGGTGTCGTCGGGCAGGTAGATGAGCGCCGTCTCGCCCAGCGTGGCCACTGCGGCCAGGTAGGGCTGGATCATCGCCGTGCGTCCGGCCGAGGTCAGCCGGGTCACGTGGGCCGCCGCGAGGCCGGCCTGCTCGGGGAGCACGTAGCGGCCGGTGTCCTGACTGCCGGCGCTGACCGTCGGCTTGACCACCCACTCGCCGGTGCGGGGCGGGGTCCAGGTCTCCGAGGGAGAGACGAACTCGGTCGGGGTGACCGGCAGGCCGCTCCGGGCGAGTTCGCCCAGGTAGCGCTTGTCGGTGTTCCACTCGAGGACGTCGGCCGGGTTGAGCAGCCGGGGCACGCGGTGCGCCCAGGCGATGAACTCTTCGCGCCGGGGCACGTAGTCCCACGGTGAGCGGATGACCACGAGGTCGTAGGACGCCCAGTCGGTGGTGGCGTCGTCCCAGCTGACCGCCTCGGCCTCGATGCCGCGCGCGCGGAGGGCGTCGCGCAACGGAAGGTCGTCGGCCCACAGTTCGGGCATCAGGTCACAGGTAACGAGAGCGACCCGGGATCGCTCCCGGGTCGCGTGGGGTGGGGTGGGCGGGGTCAAGTTCAGCGGGCCATGCTCCGGCGCGACATCGAGCGCCACAGGTCGTTGCTGGGGCGCATCTGCTCCATGAGCTCGCGCTCCCACTCGTTCTCCACCTCGACGCCGGCGTTCTCACACGCCTTGCGGGCGACCTTGGTGTCGTCGGCGAACTGGTCGGACCACTCGCCGTCCTGCCCGACGAGGACGATGCGGGCACCACGCTTGCCGACGTACTCGATGACCGCCTTGGCGCCCCCGTGGCCGGCGGCGAAGGATTTGATCCCCGCGGTCAGTGTCGTATCGGAACCTTGAGCCATGACGGGAAGAGTAAGCACCTGGTTGCTCGAGGCAAGTACTTCCGACGGCCATTTGTGAGAGGAATTACCTGCGGGTTTATCTCCTGGACACATTGCTATGCCGCCATTTAGCCCGAATTGCCCGCATCAATGGGTTTCCATCTATCGAGTGACGGACAGTAATCCGTAATCGGTCATATCCGGTCACCTTGTGCGACGCTCGTGACCCTCGGCCGCCGATTCGAAGTCTGGCCGGAGCCGACAGGGGCCGGCTAGTACGCAGCCGCGAGCCGGGGAGGCGCCGCGAAAGTTGGCACGGCCGGAAAACAACCGCGCCCGCCCCGAACTGAGCGGGACGGGCGCGTCGTGACGGCGTACGGGAAAAGGAATCAGATGAGCGCGTCGACCGCGACGGCGATGAAGAGGATCGTCAGGTAGGTGATCGACCAGTGGAACAGCCGCATCGGCTTGGCCGGCTGCCCGGTCGACGTCCGCCGCACCAGCAGCAGCGCCTCGCCCAGGAAGGCCACGCCGGTGACGATCGCGGCCGCACCGTAGATCCACCCGAGTCCCAGCGGCCACGCGACGAGCGAGGCGGCGACGGTCAGCACGGTGAAGAGCACGATCTCGACGTTGACCCGCCGGATCGAGCGGACGACCGGCAGCATCGGCACGCCGGCCCGCGCGTAGTCGTCCTTGTATTTGATGGCGAGCGCGTAGAAGTGCGGCATCTGCCAAAAGAAGACAACCGCAAAAAGCGCCCAGCCCAGCGGCGACACGGTGCCGGTCACGGCGGCCCAGCCGATGACCACCGGGGCCGAGCCGCAGATACCGCCCCAGAAGGTGTTGGCCGGGGTCCGGCGCTTGAGCCAGAGCGTGTAGACGACGTCGTAGTAGAAGATCGCCCCGGCCGTCATCGCCGTGGCCAGCCAGTTGGTGAACACCGCCATGAGCGCGACCGAGATCACGGCCATGGTCAGTCCGAAGATGAGTACCGATCTCGGCGTCACCGTGTTGGCCGGCAGCGGGCGCCGCTTGGTGCGCCGCATGACCTGGTCGATGTCGCGGTCGATGTAGCAGTTGAGCGCGCTCGCGGCGCCGCCCGCCATCGCCCCGCCGATCAGCACTACCGCGAGAGTGCGCAGGTCAGGCCACCCACCGGCCGCGACCATCATGGTCGGCACCGTGGTCACCAGCAGCAACTCGACGATCTGCGGCTTGCACAGCGCCAAGTACGCACGGAGGATTGCGACCGGGTCACGCCGCGCCTCGGCGGCGGCATCTCCGGTATCGCCCGGCGGCCGTCCTGCGACGGAACGCTCGGTGATCATGCTCACGGACTGCCACCTTCCGGCATCGGCACTAGCCATTTCACGACCATTGCCGGCGCCAGCCGGCGGCACGCCCGGACAGCCTACGCTCAGCCATCTGCGCTGCTCCGGCGACCCACGACAAGAGCACGGCGTCACACCGGGGCGTGTCCGCTCTCAGCGTATGGGCCTCGGGCGTTCCCCATACGCGGGTTTAGCGCAAGTGGATAGGGTCAACCTCAAAAGAGCATCCAGAACCATGCCCGACGAGGAGCACAACCGACGTGGCTGCCACAGATCCTGCTCTCCAATGGTCCGACCTAGACCGTAAGGCGGTAGACACCGTCCGGGTCCTGGCCATGGACGCCGTCGAGAAATCCGGCAACGGCCATCCGGGCACGGCGATGAGCCTCGCGCCCGCTGCCTATCTGCTGTTCAACCGGGTCATGCGGCACGACCCGACCGACCCGCACTGGGCGGGCCGCGACCGCTTCGTGCTCTCCTGTGGGCACTCCAGCCTCACCCTCTACATTCAGCTCTATCTCAACGGCTTCGGCCTGGAGCTGGACGACCTGGCCTCGCTGCGCCAGTGGGACTCGCTGACCCCGGGCCACCCGGAGTACGGCCACACCCCCGGCGTCGAGGTCACCACCGGCCCGCTCGGCCAGGGCATCGGCAACGCGGTGGGCATGGCGATGGCCGCCCGCCGCGAGCGTGGCCTGTTCGACCCGGAGCCCAAGACCGGTGACTCCCTGTTCGACCACAACGTCTACGTGCTGTGCTCGGACGGCGACATCGAAGAGGGCGTCAGCCACGAGTCGAGCGCCATCGCCGGCGTGCAGAAGCTCGGCAACCTCACGGTGATCTACGACGACAACGAGATCTCCATCGAGGACGACACCCGGATCGCCAAGAACGAGGACGTCGGCGCGCGCTACGCGGCGTACGGCTGGGACGTCCGGCACGTCGACTGGCGCAAGGGCGACCCGTCCAAGGGCAGCGACTACAACGAGGACGTCGAGGCGCTCTACAAGGCGATCGAGGACGGCAAGAAGGTCACCGACAAGCCGACCTTCATCGTGCTCCGCACGATCATCGGCTGGCCCGCGCCGAACAAGCAGAACACCGGCAAGATCCACGGCTCCGCGCTGGGCGCCGACGAGGTAGCCGCGACCAAGGAGGTCCTCGGCTTCGACCCGAACGAGACGTTCGCGGTGGCCGACGACGTGATCGCGCACACCCGCACGGTGGTCGAGCGCGGCCAGGCGGCCCACGCCGAGTGGAACACCAAGTTCGAGGCCTGGGGCAAGGCCAACGCCGAGCGCAAGGCGCTGTTCGACCGGCTCAGCGCGCACACCCTGCCCGAGGGCTGGGCCAAGGCGCTGCCCGAGTTCCCGGCCGACGCCAAGGGCGTCGCCACCCGGGCCGCGTCGCAGCAGGTGCTCAACGCGCTCGCGCCGGTGCTGCCCGAGCTCTGGGGCGGTTCGGCCGACCTGGCCGAGAGCAACAACACCACGATGAAGGGCGAGCCTTCCTTCATCCCGGCCGAATACGCGACCAAGGCCTTCCCCGGCAACGAGTACGGCCGCACGCTGCACTTCGGCATCCGTGAGCACGGCATGGGCTCGGTCCTCAACGGCATCACGGCGCACGGGCGCACGCGTCCGTACGGGGGAACGTTCCTGGTCTTCTCCGACTACATGCGCGGCGCCGTCCGCCTGTCGGCGCTGATGAAGCTGCCGGTCATCTACGTGTGGACGCACGACTCGATCGGCCTCGGCGAGGACGGCCCGACCCACCAGCCGATCGAGACCCTCTCCGCGCTGCGGGCCATCGTGGGCCTCGACATCGTGCGCCCGGCCGACGCCAACGAGACGGCGTACGCATGGCGGGGCGCGATCGAGCACAACGACCGCCCGACCGGCCTGGCGCTGTCCCGGCAGAACCTGCCGACGATCGACCGCACCAAGTACGCGTCGGCCGAGGGCACGCTCAAGGGCGGCTACATCCTCTCCGAGGCGTCGAACGGCGAGCCCAAGGTGATCCTCATCGGCACCGGTTCCGAGGTGCAGTACTGCCTCACCGCGCAGGAGCGCCTCGAGGCCGAGGGCACGCCGACCCGGGTCGTGTCGATGCCGTGTCTCGAGTGGTTCTACGAGCAGGACACCGCCTACCAGCAGGAGGTCCTGCCCCGCGGGGTCAAGGCGCGCGTCACGGTCGAGGCCGGCATCCGGCAGAGCTGGGACCGCATCCTCGGCGAGGCCGGCGAGCCGGTCAGCATCGAGCACTACGGCGCCAGCGCGCCCGCCAAGACCCTCTTCGAGCAGTTCGGGTTCACCGCGGACAACGTGGTGGCCAAGGCCAACGCCGCCCTGGCCAAGGTCGGCGAGATCACCGGTCACAAGACCGGAAACTGAGGAGATACGCAATGACCGACAGGCTTGCTGAGCTCTCGGCCGCTGGGGTAGCGGTCTGGCTCGACGACCTCTCCCGTCCCCGGCTGACCACCGGCTCGCTCAAGAAGATGCTGGACGAGCAGCACGTGGTCGGTGTGACCACCAACCCGAGCATCTTCCAGAAGGCGCTGTCCGACGCCGACGCGTACGACTCGCAGCTGCGCGACCTCGCCGAGATGCGCGTGACCGTCGAGGAGGCGGTCCGCCTGATGACCGCCCAGGACGTCCGCAACGCGTGTGACGTCGAGCGGTCGGCCTACGTCGCGTCCAACGGCGTCGACGGCCGGGTGTCGATCGAGGTCGACCCGCGCAAGGCGCACGAGACCGAGAGCACCGTCGCCGAGGCCAAGACTCTGTGGTGGCTGGTCGACCGGGAGAACCTCTACATCAAGATCCCGGCGACCCTGGCCGGCCTGCCCGCCATCACCCAGGTGCTGGCCGCGGGCATCAGCGTCAACGTGACCCTGATCTTCTCGAACGAGCGCTACCGCCAGGTCATGGACGCGTTCCTCGCCGGCATCGAGCAGGCCAAGGCCAACGGCCACGACCTGTCCAAGATCGGCTCGGTGGCGTCGTTCTTCGTCTCACGCGTCGACTCCGAGATCGACAAGCGGCTCGACAAGATCGGCAGCGACGAGGCCAAGGCGCTCAAGGGCAAGGCGGCCATCGCCAACGCCCAGCTCGCCTACGAGGCGTACGAGGAGGTCTTCGGCACCGACCGCTGGAAGGCCCTCGCGTCCGCCGGCGCGCAGCCGCAGCGTCCTCTCTGGGCGTCCACCTCCACCAAGAACCCGGAGTACAAGGACACCATCTACGTCGAGGAGCTGGTGGCCCCGGGCACGGTCAACACCATGCCCGAGTCGGTGATCCACGCGTTCGCCGACCACGGCGTGACCCGGCCCGACGCCGTGACCAGCTCGTACGCCGCCGCCAAGCAGGTCTTCGCCGACCTCGGCACGGTGGGCATCGACCTGCCCGACGTCTTCAAGGTCCTCGAGGACGAGGGCGTCGACAAGTTCGAGGCCAGCTGGAAGGAACTGCTCGAGGGCGTCGACCAGTCGCTCAAGGCAGCCAAGAAGGCCTGACGAACGACGAAGGGGGCTCGCAGATGCGAGTCCCCTTCGCTCTGTCCCTGCTTAGACACTTGCACGTCACCGAAAACTGGCAGGATGGACCACGTGGGCAATCCGCTGCGTACCGCACAGGACCGCAGGCTTCCCCGGATCCCGGAGCCGTGCGCTCTGGTGATCTTCGGAGTCACCGGTGACCTGTCCCGAAAGAAGCTCATCCCGGCCGTCTACGACCTGGCCAACCGCGGTCTGCTGCCGCCCGGTTTCGTGGTTCTGGGCTTCGCCCGCCGCGACTGGGGTGACGGTGACTTCGAGTCGCTGGCGTACGAAGCGGCGAAGAAGGGCGCCCGGACCCCGTGGCGCGAGGACGTCTGGCAGCGTCTGGCCAGCCAGTTCCAGTTCGTGCCCGGCTCGTTCGACGACGACGCCGCGTTCGACCATCTGGCGGCCACGCTCGACGACCTGCGCGAGCGCAACGGCATCCCCGGCAACGCCGCCTTCTACTTCTCCATCCCGCCCGCCGCGTTCCCGCTGGTGCTCAACCAGCTGGCCCGTACGGGCATGGCCGACAACGCCAAGTCCGGTGGCTGGCGCCGGGTGGTCGTCGAGAAGCCGTTCGGCAACGACCTGCAGACCGCGATCTCGCTGAACCAGCTGGTCGACGAGGTCTTCACCCCCGGCGACGTCTACCGCATCGACCACTACCTGGGCAAGGAGACGGTCCAGAACATCCTGGCCCTCCGCTTCGCCAACAGCCTGTTCGAGCCGGTGTGGAACTCCAAGTACGTCGACTCGGTGCAGATCACCATGGCCGAGGACGTCGGCATCGGCACCCGCGCCGCGTTCTACGACGCGTCCGGCGCCGCCCGCGACGTACTGCAGAACCACCTGCTCCAGCTCCTCGCCCTGGTGGCCATGGAGGAACCGACGAGCTTCGACCCCAACGACGTACGGGCCGAGAAGCTCAAGGTCCTCAAGGCGATCGCCATCCCCAAGGACATCTCCAAGGGCTCGGTCCGCGGGCAGTACCTGCCGGGCTGGGTGGCCGGCGAGCGCGCGGTGGGCTACCTCGAGGAGAAGAACATCCCGGCCGACTCCACCACGGAGACGTACGCCGCGGTCCGCCTGGGGATCCAGAACCGCCGCTGGGCCGAAGTTCCTTTCTACGTACGCGTCGGCAAGCGCATGCCGCGCCGGGTGACCGAGATCGCGATCCTGTTCAAGAAGGCCCCGCACCTGCCGTTCGACCCGGCCGACGTGGAGATGCTGGGTCACAACCAGCTGGTCATCCGCGTGCAGCCGGACGAGGGCGTCGTGCTGAAGTACGGCTCCAAGGTGCCGGGCACCACGATGGAGGTCCGCGACATCGCGATGGACTTCCAGTACGGCGAGGCGTTCACCGAGTCCAGCCCCGAGGCGTACGAGCGCCTGGTCCTGGACGTGCTGGTCGGTGACCGGACCCTGTTCCCGGACGCCGCCGAGATCGAGCAGAGCTGGCAGGTCATCGACCCGCTGGAGGCCGCGTGGGCGGGCACCAAGCCCGAGCCCTACCGGTCCGGCGAGTGGGGCCCGCGCGCGTCGGACGAGATGCTGGCCCGTGAGGGTCGCGCCTGGAGGCGAGCATGATCGGCTTGTGGGACACCACCGGCAACGAGGTGGTCAAGGCGCTCGCCGCCGAGCGGCGCAGTGCCGGCGGTGTGGCCTCGGGTCTCGCCCTGACCCTGGTCGCCGTGGTCGAGGAGAAGAAGGTCCGCGAGGCCGAGGCGGCCGCCACGATCGCCGCCGCCGCGCACCCGTGCCGGCTGCTCATCGTGGTGCGCTCCGACCTCGAGGGCCGCAGCCGCCTCGACGCCGAGATCGTCGTGGGCGGTCGTCTCGGCCCGGCCGAGGCGGTCGTGATGCGCATGTACGGCCGTCTCGCGCTGCACGCCGAGTCGGTGGTCATGCCGCTGCTGGCCCCGGACGTCCCGGTCGTCACCTGGTGGCACCAGGAACCGCCGGACATGATCGCGAACGACTTCCTCGGTGTGGTCGCCGACCGCCGGATCACCGACAGCGCGCAGGCGTACGACCCGGTGGCCGCGCTGCGCCAGCGGGCCACCGACTACGCGCCCGGTGACACCGACCTCACCTGGACCCGCATCACGCTCTGGCGCACCCTGGTCGCCGGCGCGTTCGACACCACCGACGCCCGGGTGACCGGCGCGACGATCGTGGCCCCGGCCAAGGACCCGACAGCCTGGCTGATGAAGGGCTGGCTGCAGTCCCGGCTCGGCATCGAGCCCGAGCTGCAGGTCTCCGACCGCGCGCCGCGCATGCACTCGGTGCAGCTGCAGACCGAGAACGGTGACACGGTGACCGTGACCCGCGAGGAGAACACGGCGCTGTTCAGCCGCACCGGCCAGGAGGACCGCTACATGCCGCTGCCCAAGCGGCCGGTCGGCGACGAGCTGGCCGAGGAGCTGCGCCGCCTGGACGCCGACCAGATCTACGCCGACGCGCTCGGTGCGATGGCCGGCCAGACCGGGCTCGACCACCGTCCGCCGATGCGCGTGCACGTGTGGAAGGACCCGGCGCTCGCGGCCAAGGCGGGCGACGAGGCCGGTGCCATGGCCGGTCCGGGTGGCACAGCCGCCTGAGTTTCTTGACAATGGGCCGCCTACCGGAAGACCGGTGGGCGGCCCGACGCCTTTTCCGACAGGAGCGCAGAACGTGAGCAAGACCCTGGTCGTGGTCGTCCCCGACGCCGACACCCTGGCCGCGACGGTGGCATCCCGTCTGGTCGCCAAGATCGTGGACGCGCAGGCCGAGCGCGGGTCGGCCGGTGTGGTGCTGACCGGCGGCCGGATCGCCAAGCGGGTGCTGGCCGCCCTCGGCTCGCTGCCCGAGGCGGCGGCGATCGACTGGTCGAACGTCGACCTGTGGTGGGGTGACGAGCGGTTCCTGCCCGCGGGTGACCCCGAGCGGAACGAGACCCAGGCCCGCGAGGCCGTGCTCGACTCGCTCCCCCTCGACCCGGCCCGGGTCCACGCCATGCCCGCGGACGACGGCACGGACGCCGCTACGGCCGCCGCTCTTTATGCGGAGGAGCTGGGGCCCGAGCTGCCGCGCTTCGACGTCCTGATGCTGGGCGTCGGCGAGGACGGCCACGTGGCGTCGCTGTTCCCCGGCTATCCGGAGCTCGCCCTGACCGAGGGCACGACCTCGGCCGTGCACGACAGCCCCAAGCCGCCGCCCACCCGCATCACGCTGACCCTGCCGGCCATCCAGTCGGCCGACGAGGTGTGGCTGATCGCCGCCGGGCCGGACAAGACCGATTCGGTCGGCCGGGCCGTCAACGGCGACAAGGCGCTGCCGGCCGCGCACGCTACCGGCGCCTCGAAGACCTACTGGCTGCTCGACAAGGCCGCGGCCGCGAAGATCGCCTAGGGTGCGTCTGGCGGATCACGTGAGTCTGCGGTGCGGTCCAGGTGGTGGCTGACGTCGGCCGCAGGGCGGTCGCATCCTGGTTTTGGATGTGGCCGTTCTGCGGCTGCCGTCAGGCGCCGCCTGGGCCTCGCCGCAGGCCCGCGTGATCCGCCAGACGCACCCTATCCCGCTCGCGACGAGATCTGCTGGACGGCCCAGCTGTTGCCGTCCGGATCGTCGAAGAAGACGAAACCGACGTTGTCCAGGGGGTGCGGCGTGGGCCGCGGGTTCTCGCCCACCACCTGGACGTCGCTGACCGGCACTCCGGCGGCCACCAGCTCCTTGTGCGCCGCCTCGATGTCGGGCACCACGAGCTGCAGGCCCTTGAGCGAGCCGGGTGGCATGTCCGGCACGGCACCCTTGCCGATCACGACCGAGCAGCCGCTGCCCGGCGGGGTCAGCTGCACGATGCGTACGTCATCGTTGATCTTGGTGTCGTGGTCGACGTGGAAGCCGAGCTGGTCCGCGTAGAACTGTTTGGCGCGGTCCACGTCGCTCACCGGGACGACGACTACCTCTAAGGTCCACTGCATCGCCACATCCTGTCATCGGACGGTGACCCCGGCCACAACGCATGCGGATCATAGACTTCCGGGGTGCAACCAGAGATCCGCGCCTATCGGCCCACCGACCTCGACGCCGTCTACGACATCTGCGTCCGCACCGCCGACGCCGGTGGCGACGCCCGCGGGCAGAACAGTTCCGACCGGCTCGTCGGTGAGGTCTTCGCCGCGCCCTACGTGGTGCTGGAACCCGAGGTGGCCCGGATCCTCGACGACGGGCACGGCAACGCCGTGGGCTATGTCGTCGGCACCACCGACACAGCCGCCTTCGTCAAGCGTTACCGCGAGGAGTGGCTGCCCGCGACGGCCGGCCGCTACGGCGAAGACCCGCGCGACGAGATGTGGCTCGAACTGCACCACGACCCCGAGCGCATGCTCGTGCCGGAACTGGCCGGCTATCCCGCGCACCTGCACATCGACCTGCTGCCGGAGTGGCAGGGCCGCGGTTTCGGGCGCGGGATGATGTGGTCGTTCCTGAGCGGCCTGCACGCGGCCGGCGCGCCGCGGGTGCACCTGGGGGTTGCCCCGGCGAACACCGCGGCCCGCGCCTTCTACGGCCGGCTGGGCTTCGAGCAGATCCCGGTGCCCTCCGAGCCGCAGGCCGTCTATCTGGGCCGCTCTACCGCCGTCTAGGCGCGGCCGCGCCGCTGACGCAGCTTGGCGAGCGCCTCTTCGAGGATCTTGGCGCCGTCCTCGTCGGTGCGCCGCTCCTTGACGTAGGCCAGGTGCGACTTGTACGGCTCGGCCCGTGACCGTCCGGGCGGGTTCTGCCGATCGAGGCCGGCCGGCTGGCCGCAGCGCGGGCAGTCCCACGAGTCGGGCGGCGACGCCTCGGCGGCGAAGAGGATCTGACTGGCGTGCCCGGCCGCGCAGAAGTAGGTCACCTCCCGACGGGGGGCGGGTTCGCTGCGCTCGTCGGGGCGTACCGGGGACGAGCCGACGCGGCTGCCGCGGATCGCACTGCCACTGGACACGGATGTCACTCCTGTCTCGAGGGCGCCTCAAGAGGTGATGGTTGTCGATGACCGGAAATACGGTCGAAACAGAGCCTAAAAACGACCGCGCGCCCGGCAGAACCGGACGCGCGGCAGATTCTACGACTATTACGCTCCGTCAGGAAGGACGGGGGCGCGAGGAAAATCAGGTGCTCGGGACGGCCAGACGCATCCACAGGCCGAGGCCCACGATGCAGGCGAACCAGATGATGCCCACCAGAACGGTGTAGCGGTCGAGGTTCTTCTCCGCGACGGAGGACCCGGCGAGGCTCGACGTGACGCCGCCGCCGAACATGCTCGACATGCCGCCGCCCTTGCCGCGGTGCAGCAGGATCAGCAGGGTCAGCACGATGCTGGTGAGCACCAGCAACACGATCATCGTGTACGCGAACCACATAGGCATGATCGGGCGATTCCTCCTCGAAGGGCACAACAAGCGGTCCAACAATAGCGTGTGCCCGGGCGCATCACGCGCCCGGGCACACCCTGGTGTTTCAGCGTCAGCGCGCGACGTGTTCCTTGAACCGCGCGATGGAGGCGAACTCCTCGGCGTCCAGGCTGGCGCCGCCGATCAGGGCGCCGTCCACGTCCGGCTTGGCCATGATCTGCGCGATGTTGGCCGCCTTGACCGAGCCGCCGTAGAGCACCCGGACGGCGTCGGCGACCTCGGACCCGTGCACCTTGGCCAGCTGGGCCCGGATCTCCCCGCACACCTCCTGGGCGTCCTCGGGGGTCGCGGTCTTGCCGGTACCGATCGCCCAGACCGGCTCGTACGCGATGACGACCTGCTTGACCTGCTCGGGCTTGAGCCCGGCCAGACCGGCGTCGACCTGCGAGGTGCAGTGCGCGACGTGGCCGTTCTCCTCGCGGACGGACAGGCCCTCGCCCACGCAGAGGATCGGGGTCAGGTTGTTCTCGAAGGCCGCCTTCACCTTCGCGTTGACCGTCGCGTCGTCCTCGTTGTGGTACTCGCGGCGCTCCGAGTGGCCGGCCAGCACGTAGGTGCAGCCCAGCTTCTCGAGCATCGAGCCCGCGACCTCACCGGTGTAGGCACCCGACTTGTGGGTCGAGATGTCCTGCGCGCCGTAGACGATGAGCAGCTTGTCGCCGTCGACCGCGGTCTGCACGGTGCGCAGGTCGGTGAACGGCGGCAGCACGGCCACCTCGACGTCGGTGAGCTGCTTCTCGCTCAGGCTCGCGGCGAGCTTCTGCACCAGAAGGTTGGCCTCGAAGTGGTTGAGGTTCATCTTCCAGTTCCCGGCCATCAGGGGCCGGCGAGCGTCCGCCATTACTTCTCCAGTGCTTCGATGCCGGGGAGGGTCTTGCCCTCGAGGTACTCCAGGGAGGCGCCGCCACCCGTCGAGATGTGCCCGAAGGCGCTCTCGTCCAGGCCGAGCGCGCGTACGGCCGCGGCCGAGTCACCGCCGCCGACGACCGAGAAGCCGTCGATCTTGGTGATCGCCTCGGCCACACCCCGGGTGCCGGCCGCGAACGGGGCCAGCTCGAACACGCCCATCGGGCCGTTCCAGAAGACCGTCCGGGCGCTACCGATGGCCTCGGCGAACAGCGCCACCGACTCGGGGCCGATGTCGAGGCCGAGCCGGTCGGCCGGGATCTCGGATGCGGGCACCGTCACGGAGTCGGCGTCGGCCGAGAACTCGGTCGCCGCGACCACGTCGACCGGCAGCACGATCCGGCCCTGAGCCTCGGCCAGCAGCGCACTGCAGGTGTCGATCATCTCGGCCTCGAGCAGCGACTTTCCGACCTCGTGGCCCTGGGCCTTGAGGAAGGTGAAGCACATGCCGCCGCCGACCAGGAGCTTGTCGACCTTGGGCAGAAGGGCCTTGATCACCGCGAGCTTGTCGGAGACCTTCGACCCACCGAGCACGACCACGTACGGCTGCTCGGGGCTCTCGCTCACCTTCTTGAGGACCTCGACCTCTTTGTTGACGAGGCCGCCGCCAAAGTGCGGCAGGATCGCCGGCACGTCGTACACCGAGGCGTGCTTGCGGTGCACAGCGCCGAAGGCGTCGTCCACGTAGAAGTCGGCGAATGCAGCCAGCTCAGCGGCGAACGCCGCGCGCGACGCGTCGTCCTTCGAGGTCTCGCCCTCGTTGAAGCGCAGGTTCTCGAGAAGCAGCACCTGGCCGTCCTGCAGCGCGGCCGCCTTTTCGCGCGCGTCGTCACCGACGGTGTCGGACGCGAAAACGACCGGCGAACCCAGCAGCTCGCCGAGCCGCGTGGCGACCGGGGCGAGGGTGTACTTGGGGTCGGGCGCGCCCTTCGGACGGCCCAGGTGCGACATCACGATGACGCGGGCACCCGCGTCACGCAGCGCGATCAGCGTCGGCAGCACCGCGCGGGCGCGGCCGTCGTCGCTGATGACGCCCGGGTTGGCCTTGTCGAACGGGACGTTCAGGTCGGCGCGCACGATGACGCGCCGACCCGTAACACCCTCGCCGAGCAGGTCGTCGAGAGTCTTCAAGATCAGGCTCCGACGAGCTTGACCAGGTCGACGAGGCGGTTCGAGTAGCCCCACTCGTTGTCGTACCAGCCGACGACCTTGACCTGGTTGCCGCCGATGACCTTGGTCAGGCCGGCGTCGAAGATGCAGGAGGCCGGGTCGGTGACGATGTCCGAGGAGACGATCTCGTCCTCGGTGTAGACCAGGATGCCCTTGAGCGGGCCCTCGGCGGCGGCCTTGATGGCGGCGTTGACCTCGTCGACCGTGGTGTCACGGGCCGAGGTGAAGGTCAGGTCGGTGGCCGAGCCGGTGGGGATCGGCACCCGCAGCGCGAAGCCGTCGAGCTTGCCCTTGAGCTCCGGCAGCACCAGGCTGACGGCCTTGGCGGCACCGGTCGAGGTCGGCACGATGTTGAGGGCGGCGGCGCGGGCGCGACGCAGGTCCTTGTGCGGGCCGTCCTGCAGGTTCTGGTCCTGGGTGTACGCGTGGATCGTGGTCATCAGACCCTTTTCGATCCCGAACGTGTCGTTCAGAACCTTCGCCATCGGGGCGAGGCAGTTGGTCGTGCAGGACGCGTTCGAGATGATCGAGTGCTGCGCGCCGTCGTACAGGTTGTCGTTGACACCCATGACGATGGTGATGTCTTCGTTCTTGGCCGGGGCCGAGATGATGACCTTCTTGGCGCCCTTGTCGATGTGCGCCTTGGCCTTCGAGGCGTCGGTGAAGAAGCCGGTCGACTCGATCACGACGTCGGCACCCAGGTCGCCCCAGGGCAGGTTGTTGGGGTCACGCTCGGCGAACGCCTTGAAGGTCTTGCCCCCGACGGTGATCTCGTCGGCGGTGGCCTTCACCTCGGCGCCCAGACGGCCCAGGATCGAGTCGTACTTGAGCAGGTGCGCGAGCGTCGCGTTGTCGGTCAGGTCGTTCACGCCGACGATCTCGATGTCCGCACCCGAGGCGGCGGCCGCCCGGAAGAAGTTGCGGCCGATACGGCCGAAGCCGTTGATGCCAACCCGGATGGTCACAGGTGGATCTCCTCGTTTCGGTCCGCCGGGTTATGCGACCGGCGGAGGGTCTGCGTTGCCGACCATGTCGAGGGCCGGCAGAGGGGCGTCCGGTCGCCGCGGCGCCGGGCCTTTGAGGGCGGCGCACAGCGCGGTCGGCCGAGCTTGCCGGCACCGTCGCCGTCGGTAAGACCCTATCCGAGGCCCGGCGAGACTTTTCCCAGGGGTCGCAACCTAACCGTGACGATGTCCCACCGTTAACCTGCGCTTCTCTTCTTCGAAAACCCTTTTCCCGTACGCGACGTCACCGTCACCAACCGCAACGGGCCCGAACCGGGCGTTGGCACCGGCTGAGTGCAACACCGGGCCATACGCGGCTTCCGGCCCGGCCCCGGTGGTCACCCGCCGGGGCCGGAAGCGCCCGCTCACGCGAGCGAATTCAGGACTCCTGGTTGTCGTCGGAGCTGTCGCTCAGCCGCTCCAGCATCCTCTCGATACGTGTCATGCCCTGCTTGAGCTCACCCACATCGCCCTTGAGCGTCGACACATCGGTCTTGAGCGTCGACACATCGCTCTTGAGCTCACCCACATCGCTCTTGAGCGTCGACACATCGCTCTTGAGCTCACCCACATCGCTCTTGAGCGTCGACACATCGGTCTTGAGCGTCGACACATCGCTCTTGAGCTCACCCACATCGCTCTTGAGCTCACCCACATCGGTCTTGAGCGTCGACACGTCGCCCTTGAGCGTCGACACGTCGCCCTTGAGCGTCTTGATTTCCGCCTTGTTATCGGCGTAGTGCTTGAGTTGAGTCCTGCGGATCTCTTGCATCTCCGCCCACTGGCGCAACTCGGCTTCCTGCAACTTCTCCAGCACCGCATGCTGCTCGAGCTGGGTATCGCGAAGCCCTCGCAGGTCGCCGGACATGCCCTCCATCTGCGTGCTGATCGCCCGCAGGTGATTGGACTGGTCGAGCTGGGTCACCCCCAGCTCGGCGAACTGCGTGAGCTGGCTCTCCGCCAGGCCCTTCAGCACCTCGAACTGCTGGCGTTGCGTCACGTTCAACGCCTCGAGCGACATCTTGTGCCCGCGCAAAGCAGCCTGGTAGTCCCCTGCGTCCTGACTTGCTCCCGCCGCCAAAGTCCGCACCTCCTTGAGCTGAGTCTCGACCGCTGTGAGCCGTTCGTCAAAGTCCTTGTTGCTTGCCATGACGAAGAGTGTTCCGAAGATTTTCGAGCAGCGGTAAGAGCTCCCGGGCGTGGCAATCTTGCGTCATCTGAACAAGCGACAAGTCGTCACACGTCAGCTTGTCGCACGACAACTCAGCAGGCCATCATCTCGGGGGTCACGGCGGCCTCGGTGTCGGGGATGCCCAGGTCGCGGGCGCGCTTGTCGGCGAGGGCGAGCAGACGCCTTATACGGCCGGCGATGGCATCCTTCGTCAGCGGCGGATCGGCCAGTGCGCCCAGCTCCTCGAGCGACGCCTGCCGGTGCTCCAGGCGCAGCTGACCGGCCGAGGTCAGGTGGTTGGGGGCCTCGTCGGCCAGGATCTCGAGCGCCCGGGTGACCCGGGCCGCCGCGGCCACGGCGGCGCGGGCCGAGCGGCGCAGGTTGGCGTCGTCGAAGTTGGCCAGGCGGTTGGCCGTGGCCCGCACCTCGCGCCGCACCCGGCGTTCCTCCCAGGCCAGCACGCTGGCGTGGGCGCCGATCCGGGTGAGCAGCGCGGCGATCGCGTCGCCGTCCTTGATCACCACCCGGTCGACCCCGCGGACCTCGCGCTCCTTGGCCGTGATGCCGATCCGCCGGGCCGCCCCGCGCAGCGCCAGCGCCGCCTCGGGGCCGGGGCAGGTGATCTCGAGCGCGCTCGACCGGCCGGGCTCGGTCAGCGAGCCGTGTGCCATGAACGCCCCGCGCCACGCGGCCACCGCGCAGCACACGTTGGCCGAGACCACGTGCGGCGGGAGGCCCCGGACGGGCCGGCCACGCACGTCGAGCAGGCCGGTCTGCCGGGCCAGGGCCTCGCCGTCCTTGACGATGCGGACGATGTAGTGGCTGCCCTTGCGCAGGCCGCCGGACGCGAGCACGTGTACCTCGCTCGGGTAGCCGTAGACGTCGGCGATCTCGCGCCGCAGTCGCCGGGCCACCGCGCCGGTGTCCAGTTCCGCCTCGACCACCACCCGGCCCGAGACGATGTGCAGGCCCCCGGCGAACCGGAGCAGGGCCGCCATCTCGGCCCGCCGGCAGCAGGGCTTGGGCACGTCGACCCGGCTCAGCTCGTCCTTGACCGCTGCCGTCATAGCCATCGTGTTGTCACCTCATGCGCCGGATCTTGAACAGGGAGTGCCGCAATACGCCGTCTGCTTAACGAGCGGCGCCCAGTAGGGGCACCAGGGCAACGCCCAACGACTCAGGATCATGCCTGGGACTGCCGTCCGCAACGGCCACAGGTGCCAACACGAGACGGGCACCGAGAGCCTCGGCCGCCCGCCGTACGGGCTCCGGCTCCCCCACCCAGCGGCCGTCGGCCAGCACGGCGTCGACCCGCAGGCCGGGCAGATAGGAGTGCAGGGCGGCCAGGTGGTCGGCCACGGACAGGCCGAGCGTCTCGTTCTCGGTAGCCAGGTTGAGGGTCACCAGCCGCCGGGCCGGGCTTTTCATGATCGCCTCGGCCAGCCCGGGCACCATCAGGTGCGGCAGCACGCTGGTGAACCAGCTGCCCGGCCCGAAGATCAACCAGTCGGCGGCGTCGATCGCGGCAATGGCCTGCGCGCACACCGGCGGGTCGGCCGGGTGGATGCGTACGGCCTCGACATGGCCGTGCGCGACCGCGACGGCGTGCTGACCGCGGACGGTGACGACCTCGTACGGACGCTCCGGGTCGGCCCCGCGCATGTCGGCCTCGATGCCGATCGCGTGCCGGGCCATCGGCAGCACCCGGCCGCGCGCGCCCACCATCGCGGCCGCGTGGTCGAGGGCCTGCACCGGGTCGCCCAGCATCTCCATCAGCCCGAGCAGCAGCAGGTTGCCCACGGCGTGCCCGACCAGTGGGTCGGGACCGGCGGCACCCAGGGCCGGCATCTCGGCGAAGCGGTATTGCAACAGGGTGGCGGTGCGCTGGGTGACCGGCTGGTCGTCGGCCAACGCGGCCAGGGCCTGCCGCAGGTCGCCCGGGGGCAGCAGCGCATCACGCTCGGCGAGGAGCCGGCCGCTCGACCCCCCGTCGTCGCCCACCGTCACCACGGCCGTGATGTCGAGGTCGAGGGTGGGCGCGACGCTGCGGAGCGCGCGGAGCGACGCGCTCAGCCCGTGGCCGCCGCCGAACGCGACCACCCGCACGGTCACTCCCGCCCCAGATCGCGGTGCGAGGCGTGGGCGGACAGGCGCATGTCGCGCAGCTGGGCGGTCAGCTCCTCGGAGATCGCGACGCTGCGGTGCTTGCCGCCGGTGCAGCCGACGGCCACGGTCAGGTAGCGCTTGCCCTCACGCTCGAAGCCGGGGGCGGTGGCGGCGATCAGTCCCGCGTACGTCTTCACGAAGTCACCGGCACCCTCCTGGTCGAGCACGTAGGTGCTGACCGCTTCCTCCAGTCCGGTGTGATCGCGCAGGTCGGGCACCCAGAACGGGTTGGGCAGGAACCGGGCGTCCATCACGTAGTCGGCGTCGGGCGGCAGACCGTACTTGAAGCCGAACGACAGCACGGTGATGCGCAGCCGCCGCACGTCCTCGCCGCCGAACAGTTCCTCGACCCGGCGGCGCAGCTGGTTCACGTTCAGGTGGCTGGTGTCGATGATCACATCGGACTGCTCGCGGGCCTCGGCCAGCAGCTTGCGCTCGGCCGCGATGCCGTCGGACAGGCGGCCGTCGCCCTGCAGCGGGTGCGAGCGGCGGACCGACTCGAACCGGCGGATGAGCACGTCGTCTTCCGCGTCGACGAACACCACCCGGGGCGAGAAGCCGCGCTCGCGCAACGCGTGGATGGCCGCGGCCAGGTCGGTCGAGAACGCCCGGCTGCGCACGTCGAGAACCATGGCCGTACGCCGTGCGGCCCCGCCGGCCTGGAAGGCGAGCTGGGCCATGTCGAGCATCAGTGCCTGCGGCAGGTTGTCGACCACGTAGAAGCCCACATTTTCCAGCGCGCGGGCGACCGTGCTGCGCCCACCGCCGGAAACACCGGTCACGACCACCAGATCGGTGGTCACCTCGTCGGGATCGGTCGCGTCGGACACGAACTCCGGCATCGACTCCGTCAACGCACGCCTCCCAGCGTCGCTTCGCCCGCGCCCCCGGCGGACACAACATCCTAGGCCGAAGCCGGTCGCCCGATCGTGCCGGACGCTTGTCGTCCATCCGATCGGTGTGCCGGCCCCGGTGGTGACAACCACATCGAGCCACCGAAAGTTCCGCTCGCGGCGGCGCCGACCTTACCCGTCGCCGGAGCGGCCCGACGGGTTGTCCACAGGCCCCGGCCGACGCGGTCTCGCTCTGTCCACAGGCCCCGGCCAAGATCGGCGGAAATCCTCATACTGATCAGTGGCGGGGGTTCCCCCTTGGGAGGGCGGGCTGTGGCCCCTGCGAACGGTTGGCACCGGCTTTGGTGCGGCCCGCGCCACCGGCCGGGACGGCGCCCGACTCGACCGCGACGGCGCCCGACTCGACCGGGACGGCGCCCGGCTCGGCGGGGGCCTCCGCGGCGGCGGGCTTGGTGGCGCCTTCGGGGTTGAGCGCGGCCAGCAGCGCCTCGGCGGTGCGGCGGCCGATGCCGGGCACCTCGGTGATCTCCTCCGGGGTGGCCGCCGACAACCGCTTCAGCGAGCCGAAGTGCCGCAGCAGCGCCTTACGCCGGGTCTCCCCCAGGCCGGGCACGTTGTCGAGCGCCGACGCGGTCATCCGCTTGGAGCGCCGCTGCCGGTGGAACGTGATGGCGAACCGGTGTGCCTCGTCGCGGACCCGCTGCAGCAGGTAGAGCGCCTCGGACGTGCGGGGCAGGATGACCGGGTAGTCGTCGCCGGGCAGCCATACCTCTTCCAGGCGCTTGGCCAGGCCGCACAGCGCCACATCCGTGATGCCGAGGTCGGACAGCACCGCGGCGACCGCGTTGACCTGGGGCTGGCCGC
This sequence comes from Paractinoplanes bogorensis, assembly GCF_018829635.1. GTDB lineage: Bacteria > Actinomycetota > Actinomycetes > Mycobacteriales > Micromonosporaceae > Actinoplanes > Actinoplanes bogorensis. Next base: position 207,795 of record NZ_JAHKKG010000006.1, on the reverse strand, counting down.
CGTCGACGACGACCAGCTGCGGTGGGTAGGCGAAGCGGCGCGGCTTGCCGGTCAGCGGGTCGATGCCGGGCAGATCATTGGTGGCGATGTCGTCGGAAGGCGACTCGTCGGGCGCGGTGTCATCCGGGGAACCGCTGGGCTGGGCCTTGAAGCGCGCGAACCGCCGCCGCATCACCTCGCTCATCGCGGCCAGGTCGTCGGTGCCGCTGCCGTCGGGGTTGCCGCGGATCGCGAACCGGCGATATTCGCTCTTGCGGGCCAGCCCGTCCTCGAAGACGACCATCGACGCGACCACGTCGGTGCCCTGGATCTGGGACACGTCGAAGCACTCGATGCGCAGCGGCGCCGAGTCGAGCCCGAGCGCCTCGGCGATCTCGTCGAGCGCCTTGCTGCGGGTGGTCAGGTCGCCCGCGCGGCGCAGCTTGTGCCGCTGCAGCACCTCGCCGGCGTTGCGGGCCACCGTCTCCATCAGGGCGCGTTTGTCGCCGCGCTGGGGCACCCGCAGCGACACGTGGCTGCCGCGGTGCTCGGAGAGCCAGTCGGCCAGGGCCGGGGCGTCGTCGGGCAGGGCGGGCACGAGCAGCTCGCGCGGCACGTCGCCCTCGCCCTGGGATTCGCCGTACATCTGCGTGCAGAAGTGGTGGACGAGGTCACCGGTGGTCAGATCCTCCACCTTTTCCACGACCCAGCCGCGCTGGCCCCGGACCCGCCCGTCGCGGACGTGGAAGACCTGCACCGCGGCCTCGAGCGGGTCTTCGGCGAAGGCGACCACGTCGGCGTCGGTGCCGTCGCCGAGCACCACGGTCTGTTTCTCCATCGCGCGCCGCAGAGCGGCGATGTCGTCGCGCAGCCGGGCCGCGTGTTCGAAGTTGAGCGCCTCGGAGGCGTCCATCATGTCGCGCTCGAGCCGCTTGACGAACGTGTCGGTCTTGCCCGCCATGAAGTCGCAGAAGTCGTCGACGATCGCCCGGTGCTGCTCGGCGGTGACCGTGCCGACGCACGGGGCCGAGCACTTGCCGATGTAGCCCAGCAGGCACGGCCGGCCGATCTGGCCCGACCGCTTGAAGACGCCGGACGAGCAGGTGCGGGCCGGGAAGACGCGGAGCAGCAGGTCGAGCGTCTCGCGGATGGCCCACGCGTGCGAGTAGGGCCCGAAGTAGCGGACGCCTTTGCGCTTGGCACCGCGCATCACCTGCAGTCGCGGGAACTCCTCGTTCAGCGTCACGGCCAGGAACGGGTAGGACTTGTCGTCCCGGTATTTCACGTTGAAGCGCGGGTCGAACTCCTTGATCCAGGAGAACTCGAGCTGCAGCGCCTCGACCTCGGTGCCGACGGTCACCCAGTCCACACTGGCCGCCGTGGTGACCATCTGCTGCGTACGCGCGTGCAGCGACCACGTGTCGGCGAAGTAGGAATTCAGCCGGTTCCGCAGGTTTTTCGCCTTGCCGACGTAGATGACGCGGCCGGACGGATCGCGGAAGCGGTAGACGCCCGGCGCCTCCGGAATGGTGCCGGGGGCGGGGCGATAGCTGGAGGGGTCTGGCACAGACTCAACACTAGTGCGGGGGACTGACATGATTACCCGACCGGAGGTCCGTCGCCGCCGCCACGGCTTCGGACCTCCGGCCTGAAATCAGTGGGACATCAAGCGGCGACGATGTTCTCGCCGTCCACCTTGACCTGCGTCTCGGGCAGCGCCTTGTTGGCCGGGCCCGAGGTCGGCTCGCCCGTCTCGATCGAGAACTTGCTGTTGTGGCAGGGGCACGAGATCTGGCCGCCGTCGATCTTGTTGACGTCGCAGCCGGCGTGCGTGCACACCTTGCTGAACGCCTTGAAGGTGCCGGCGGTGGGCTGGGTGATCACGTAGTCGCCCTGGATGATGCCGCCGCCCTCGGGCACGTCGCCCACCGCGGCCAGGGTGGCGCCGCCGGAGCCGCCGTTGCTGCCCGAGCCGCTGTCACCGTTGCCCGCGGCCGCGCTGCCGGCCGGGCCCGGGTTGTCGGAGAAGCCGGTGCCGTTGGTGTTGGTGCTCGACGAGCTCGTGCCGCAGGCCGCCAGGACAGCGGTGGCACCGGCCGCGCCCGCGCCGAGCAGGACCCGACGGCGTGTCGAGCAAGTACCTGTACGTCCGTGCTCCGCGACGGAGCACTCGGCGTCGGTCTTGGTCTGCACGTCTGTCATCGTGTGTCCTCCAGTGCCTGGTCCGCGTAGATGGTCACGCGGCGTCGCCTCTACATACGCTGGCGCGGCACGCCGGGTTCAGGCGTACCGCGAAATTATCCGCCGTTGCCGCAGCGGTCCATCCGGGTTTGCGGGCATTCGCCCGGCGCGGTTGCGCAGCGTTAACCGGAACGGCAACGCCCGGTCGAGGCTATGTCCCCGACCGGGCGTCGTTGCTATGAGTCACCTGTGACCTTGCTGAAGGCTCACACCGCGGCCTTGGCCCGCGAACGGGTGGCCCGCGCCTTGGGGGCGGTGGCGCCGTTGGCCTTGGCGGCCCGCGCGGTCGCGGCGGCCGAGCCCTTGCCCGCGCCCTTGAGCCCGAGCATGTGCCGCAGGAACTGACCGGTGTGGCTCTCGGGCACCTCGGCCAGCTCTTCGGGCGTGCCGGTGGCCAGCACCAGACCGCCCTTGCTGCCGCCCTCGGGCCCCATGTCGATCAGCCAGTCGGCGTTCTTGATCACATCGAGGTTGTGCTCGATGGTGATCACCGTGTTGCCCTTGTCGACCAGGCCGTTGAGCACCATCAGCAGCTTGCGGATGTCTTCGAAGTGCAGCCCGGTGGTCGGCTCGTCGAGCACGTAGACCGTCTTGCCGGTCGACCGTTTCTGCAGCTCGGAGGCGAGCTTGACGCGCTGGGCCTCACCACCGGAGAGCGTCGGCGCCGGCTGACCCAGACGCACATAGCCCAGGCCCACGTCGACCAGGGTCTTGAGGTGCCGGTGGATCGACGAGATCGGCTCGAAGAAGCCCGCCGCCTCCTCGATCGGCATCTCCAGCACCTCGGAGATCGTCTTGCCCTTGTAGTGCACCTCGAGCGTCTCGCGGTTGTAGCGCGCGCCCTTGCACACCTCGCACGGGACATAGACGTCGGGCAGGAAGTTCATCTCGATCTTGATGGTGCCGTCGCCCGAGCAGTTCTCGCAGCGGCCGCCCTTGACGTTGAACGAGAACCGGCCCGGGCCGTAACCGCGCACCTTGGCCTCGGCCGTCTCGGCGAACAGCTTGCGGATGTTGTCGAAGACCCCGGTGTAGGTGGCCGGGTTGGACCGGGGGGTGCGGCCGATCGGCGACTGGTCGACACCGACGACCTTGTCCACATTGTCGAGTCCGGTGATCCGGGTGTGCCGTCCCGGCACCATGCGGGCGCCGTTCACCTGGTTGGCCAGCACGGTGTAGAGAATGTCGTTGACCAGGGTCGACTTGCCCGACCCGCTCACCCCGGTGACCGCGATGAACTGCCCGAGCGGGAACGGCACGGTCAGCCCGCGCAGGTTGTGCTCGCGCGCGCCCTGCACGACCAGCTCGTGACCCGGCATCTGCGGGCGGCGACCGGCCGGGGTCGGGATCGACTTGCGGCCGGACAGGTAGGCGCCGGTCGGCGACTTCTGGTTCTTGAGCAGGCCCGCGACCGATCCGCTGTGCACGATGTGACCACCGTGCTCCCCCGCGCCCGGGCCGATGTCGACGATCCAGTCGGCCTGGCGGATCGTGTCTTCGTCGTGCTCGACCACGATCAGCGTGTTGCCCAGGTTTTTCAGCCGCACCAGGGTCTCGATGAGCCGGTGGTTGTCGCGCTGGTGCAGGCCGATCGACGGCTCGTCGAGCACGTAGAGCACGCCGACCAGGCCGGAGCCGATCTGGGTGGCGAGCCGGATGCGCTGCGCCTCGCCGCCCGAGAGGGTGCCGGCGCCGCGGTCGAGCGACAGGTAGTCGAGGCCGACGTCGACCAGGAACTGCAGGCGGGCGTTGATCTCCTTGAGCACCCGCTCGGCGATCATCTTCTGCCGGTCGTCGAGCTCGATGGTCAGCAGCAGCTCGGCGCAGTCGCCGATCGACAGGTTGCAGACCTCGGCGATGCTCTTGCCGGCGATCGTCACGGCCAGCACCTCGGGCTTGAGCCGGGTGCCGCCGCAGGTCGGGCAGGGCACGTCGCGCATGTAGCCCTCGTACTTGTCGCGCGACCAGTCACTCTCGGTGTCGTTGTGCCGGCGCTCGATCCACTGCACCACGCCCTCGAAGCCGGTGTAGTAGGAGCGCTCGCGGCCATATTTGTTGCGGTAGCGGACGTGGACCTGGTCCTCCGCGCCGTACATGACCAGCTTTTGCACCCGGGTCGACAGCTGGCGCCACGGGGTGTCGACGCTGAACTTCTCGCTGCCGGCCAGCGCCTCGAGCAGGCGCAGGAAGTATTCCTGGGTCTGCCCGCCGGACCACGGCTGGATCGCGCCCTCGCGCAGGCTGCGCTCCTCGTCGGGCACGATCAGCTCGGGGTCGACCTCTTTCTTGGTGCCCAGGCCGGTGCACTCGGGGCAGGCGCCGTAGGGCGCGTTGAACGAGAACACCCGGGGCTCGAGGTCCTCGATCGCCAGCGGGTGGTCGTTGGGGCAGGCCAGGTGCTCGCTGAAGCGGCGCTCGCGACCCGGGTCGTCTTCGGGCAGGTCGACGAAGTCGAGCAGCACGATGCCGGCGGCCAGGCCGAGCGCCGACTCGACCGAGTCGGTCAGCCGCTGCTTGCTGCTCGCCTTGACGCTGAGCCGGTCGACCACCACCTCGATGGTGTGCTTCTCCTGCTTCTTCAGCTTCGGCGGCTCGGTCAGCGGGTGGACCACGCCGTCGACCCGGGCCCGCGCGTAGCCCTTGGACTGCAGCTCGGCGAACAGGTCGACATATTCACCCTTACGGCCGCGGACCACCGGCGCCAGCACCATGAAGCGGGTGCCCTCGTCCATGGCCAGCACCCGGTCGACGATCTGCTGCGGCGTCTGCTTGCTGATCCGCTCGCCGCAGACCGGGCAGTGCGGGATACCGGTGCGCGCGAAGAGCAGGCGCAAGTAGTCGTAGACCTCGGTGATGGTGCCGACCGTCGAGCGCGGGTTGCGCGAGGTCGACTTCTGGTCGATCGACACCGCCGGGGACAGGCCCTCGATGAAGTCGACGTCGGGCTTGTCCATCTGCCCGAGGAACTGCCTCGCGTACGACGAGAGGGACTCGACGTAACGCCGCTGCCCCTCGGCGAAGATCGTGTCGAACGCGAGGCTGGACTTGCCGGACCCGGACAGACCGGTGAACACGATCATCGCGTCGCGGGGCAGGTCAAGGTTGACGTCACGCAGGTTGTGCTCGCGCGCGCCTCGAATAGTCAAACGGTCGGCCACCAGCCAGCCCTTCCAGCCGCGAAGATCGAAACCGTACAGGTGTATGAGTCGAGTAGAACCGCGGCCACTCTAGCCATGGGGTACGACAAGTTTGGTCGCCGCGGACGCCAAGTAGGTGTAGCGCCTGGCACATGGCGCACATTCCCGCAGTTCACGCGGCGCTAACTCACTCGGCTGGGGGAACTTGGAGCGCGCGCATGTCCCAGAGCTGAACCCCGCCGACCGACTGCGGCTCGCCCAGGGCGGCGGTCAGCGTGTCGAGCAGCGGGCCCTCGTTGCGGCTGCCGGGCACCAGCACCACGACGGCGGCCCGCCAGAAGATCAGGTCTTCGGTGATGCGAGCCTTGTCACTCTCGCTGAGCGCCGGCCGTTCGCCGTACTCGCGGACCCGCCACAGCAGGTCGGCGGTGAACCGGCGGGGCGCGTTCCACGACCCGGTGATGTCGGTCGGCGGGTTGATCGGGCCCATGAAGTAGCCGCGGGGCGACCGGTAGTCGAGGTGGGTCAGCGACGCCCAGCGCATGCCGGCCCGCCCGGTGGTCACCTCGGGCAGCGGCACGGTGACCAGGGTGCGGTCGTCGCTGGTCACGTACTGCCGCCACATGCCCTCGGCCACGAACGGCGGCAGCGGATCGGCGTCGACCACCGGCAGCGGCTTGGGGGCCAGCGGCACCAGGGCCAGCACCAGGCCCACCTGCCACAGCCGCCGCCCGCGCGGGGTGAACTCGCGCCACCGGTCGGTGGCCAGGGCGAGCAGCACGCCGGCGATCGTCGCGGGCACCATGGCGAAGCGGGTGACGCTGACCAGGTCGATGATCGGCACGTGGCTGACCAGGCCGAACGGCAGCGGAAGGCCGGTGTTGTGGCCGAACACCTTGAGGTGCGGGCCCATCGACACGATCAGCAGGACGACCGCCGCGACGGTGGCCGCGCGGGCCGCCACCGAGCGCCGCCACAGCACGACCGCCGACGCGACGACCAGGGCCAGGCCGAACGGGCCGAAGAAGACGTTGTCCTCCGTGCCGCTGACGCTCATCGTCCGGGTCAGTTCGGCATTGCCGGCCAGCGACTGCCGGGCGAACCCGAAGATCGAGGCGAAGTCGGTCGCGTACTTGTCCGGCTCGAACGGCTGGCCCTGGTAGTGGCCCGGGCCGGTGAACTGGAAATACAGCGGATAGGCGAGCAGCACCACCGAGACCAGGCCGGCCACGCCCAGCCCGGCCAGCAGGGCCCGCGCCTCGTGCCGGACCCGGTCGCGAGCCATCAGCGCGTACGCGATCACGAAGACGCCCAGGGTGAGCGCGGTGAAGAGCAGGATCTCCTCGTTGATGAAGACCTGCACCACGATCAGCAGGCCCAGGATCAGCCCGCCGCGCACGGCCCGCCCGGGCTCGCGCAGCCGCAGCACCTGCCACACGATGAACGGCACCACGAACAGGCTGACGAAGTTGACGTGCCCGTTGGCGTGCGACACCAGGGCCGGGCAGAAGCCGCACCACAGGCCACCGATCCAGGCCGCGAACCGGCTCGTCACCAGGTGGCGGGAGAGCACCCAGTACCAGGCGGTGGCCGTGCCGGCCAGACCCAGCGTGAGCAGCAGCACCAGGGTGACCCCGGCGCCGAGCCAGTGGGTGATCGGGGCGAACGGCACGCTCAGGGCCAGCACCGTGGTGTTGGCCATCATGTTGACGCCGTCGGGCACGTTGAGCCGGTCGGAGAGCAGCGGGTTGTCGCCGTGGAACAGCACCCGCTCGCCGTGCGCCATGACGAACATGAAGAAGCCGTGGTCGTCGTCGTTGCTGGCCAGCACGCGACCGGACGGATCACGCCAGAGCCGGCTCAGCACGAGCACGGCGAGCAGCCCGTAACTCAGCAGCGCCCACAGGTCGGCCCGGGTGCGCCGGGGCGCCGGCGGCCGGGGGTCGGCCTTGTCCTCGACGACTTCCTCCACCGCACGCACCGGAGCATTGTGACAGAGGGGTACGTCAGGAACGCCTGCGGCGGTGCCCGGCGGCCCCGGCCAGACGGGCCGACTGACGGGCCGACTCGACCTCGATCTCGTGCCGCAACTTGCGCCAGCTGGCCAGCCGGCGCGGGGGTAGCGAGCCGTCGGCCACCGCGGCCACGACCGCGCAACCGGGCTCGGTCTCGTGCCGGCAGTCGTCGAACCGGCACCGGGCGGCCCGTTCGGTGATGTCGGCGAACGCGCGGGCCAGACCCTCGGCGGTGTCGAGCAGACCCACCCCACGGATGCCGGGTGTGTCGAGGATCGCGCCGCCGTCGGGGATCAGAACCAGGTTTCGGTACGTGGTCGTGTGCCGTCCCTTGCCGTCCGCGTCGCGGATCTGCTGCACCGGCATGACCGGCGTCCCGGCCAGGGCGTTGACCAGCGTCGACTTACCCGCCCCGGACCGCCCGAGCAGGGCCAGGGTGCGACCCCGGCCCGCGTACGGGCGAATCTGCTCGACGCCCAGCGAAAGTCGCGCACTCACGGTGACCACCGGCACGCCCGGCGCCAGTTCCATGATCTGCTCGCGGATCGCCTCGGGGTCACTCGTCGTGTCGGCCTTGGTCAGCACGAGCAGCGGTTGGGCGCCGGACTCCCAGGCCAGGGCGAGGAGGCGCTCGATGCGGGCGTCGTCCGGTTCCGGGTGGATCGGCTCGACCACGGCCACCGTGTCCATGTTGGCGGCGAGCACCTGGCCGGTGCTGTCCTTGTCCGAGGTGCGGCGGATCAGACAGGTGCGCCGGGGCAGCACGTGCTCGGCGGTGATCCGGCGGTCGGGCCAGTGCCGCAGCACCACCCAGTCGCCGGTGCAGGGCAGCTGGGCCGGGTCGCGGGCGGCGCCCAGCAGCACGCTGCCGGACAGGCTGGCCCGGGTCACGCCCGACTCGTCGAGCACGGTGCAGACACCCCGATCGGCCCGTAGCACGCGGCCCGGGGAGGCGTCGGAACGGTCGAACCGGCGATACGCGGATGCGAGGGACTCGTCCCAGCCCAGCTGGGACAGCTCGTGTTTCATCAGGACCCGTTTCGAGACGGGGAGACGGCCCGACCAGCCAGGTCAGGCGGACGCCTCCGGGTGAAGGGACGCCGAAACGAACAGCACGCTCCCCACCTCCTCCGCGGGATCTGATCGACGCGTCTGCACCGACGGTACGGTCGCGCCTACCCGGGCGAAAGCGAATTCCGGACCCACTAGGGTTCTGAAAGTGACTATGGATCCGCTCGTCATGCTGACCGACGTCGACGCGGCCACGGACGATCTGCTGCGGACGGCGGCCGACCTCGACCCCACCGCCGTGGGCAACCCGTCCCGGCTGCCGGGCTGGACCGTCGGGCACGTGCTCACCCACGTCGCCCGCAACGCGGACGCGCTGACCAACCTGCTGACCTGGGCCCGCACCGGCGTCGAGACCCCGCCCTACGCGTCGGCCGAGGCGCGCGAGGCCGGCATCCAGGAGGGCGCCGGCCGTCCCCTGCGCGAGCAGCTCGAAGACATCCGGGCGGCGCACGAGCGGTTCGCCGACGCGGGCGCGGCCATGCCGGCCGGCGCGTGGGCGTTCATGCTGCCCTGGCTCGGGCAGTCGGCGGCGGCGGTGCCGTGGACCCGGCTGCGCGAGGTGACGGTGCACCACGCCGACCTCGGGCTCGCCTACACGCCGGCCGACTGGTCCGACGCGTTCGCGCTGCGGCTGCTGCGCGAGATCGTGGCCGGCGCGGACGCGGCATGGCCGTCGATGCGGCTGCGGCCCTTCGGCATCGAGCACGCCCTGACCATCGGCGATCATCCCGACCCGCCGGTCGTCGGCGGCCCGACCAAGTCGATCGCGGCCTGGCTGACCGGTCGCGGCGACGGCACCGACCTCACCGTCGCGCCCGACGGCGAGCTCCCGACACCCGCGAGGTGGAAGTAATGACCGAGTACACCGGAGACGTCACCCGCGGCGGCCGGCCGGACGTCCGCGAGCTCGGCGGCCTGACCATCACCAAGGTGTCGGTCGGCCCGATGGACAACAACGCCTACCTGCTGCGCAGCGGCGGTGAGCAGCTGCTGATCGACGCGGCCGACGACGCCGGCACCCTGATCGGCCTGGCCGGCGACGCGGGCCTGAGCACGGTCGTCACCACGCACCGGCACGGCGACCACTGGCAGGCCCTCGAGGAGGTCGTCCTGAGCACCGGCGCCGAGTCGCTGGCCCACATCGACGACGCCGCCGAGATCCCGATCGTCAACCGCGACCTGCGCGACGGCGAGCACATCACCGTCGGTGACGCGTCGCTCGAGGTCATCCACCTGGTCGGCCACACGCCGGGCTCGATCGCGCTGCTCTACCAGGACCCGGCGGGCACCGCCCACCTGTGGACCGGGGACAGCCTCTTCCCCGGGGGACACGGACGGACGACATCCGCCGGCGACCACAACCAGCTGATGGACGACCTCGAAGCGAAGGTCTTTTCCCGGCTCGGCGACGACACGTGGTTCTACCCCGGCCACGGCAAGGACTCGACGCTCGGCGCCGAGCGCCCACACCTCGCCGAGTGGCGTGCCCGCGGCTGGTAGCTAGGCCTTGTCCTGCATCGACGAGCGGGCCGGGTTGCCCTGGTCGGCGGCCTTCGGGTCCTTCTCGTCCTGCTTCGCGTGGACGCCGGCCTCGACCCGGTCGCCGAGAGACTTGTCGACGTTCTTCCAGTACTCGAAGGCGCGCTGCAGGATCGGGGCGCTCACCCCGTTGAGCAGGTGCCCGACGATGTTGTCGACCAGCCGGTCGCGCTGCTCGCCGGTCAGCACCTCGCGCACCATCGTGCCCGCCTGACCCCAGTCGTCGTCGGCCGGGTGCAGCGTGTAGGCCGAGCGCACCATCTCGCCGTCCGAGTGCCAGGTGCCGCCGTCGTCGGTGCGGGCCGGGTCCGCCTGCGGACCCCCGTACGAGTTGGGGGCGTACACCGGATCGGACACGTTGCGGACGCGCATCGCCCCACCGACGGAGTAGCTGTTCACCTCGACGTGGGGCGCGTTGACCGGGATCTGCTTGTAGTTGACGCCGAGCCGGGCCCGGTGCGCGTCGGCGTAGCTGAAGCCCCGGGCCAGCAACATCTTGTCCGGGGACAGACCCGTTCCCGGTACGACGTTGTTCGGCTCGAACGCAGCCTGCTCCATCTCGGTGTGATAGTCGGTGACGTTGCGGTCCAGCGTCAGCTTCCCGACCTCCTGCAGCGGGTAGTCGGCGTGCGGCCACACCTTGGTCAGGTCGAACGGGTTGAACCGGTAAGCGCGCGCGTCCTCGTACGGCATGACCTGCACGTGCAGCGTCCAGCTGGGGAACTCCCCGGCCACGATGTGCTCGAACAGGTCGCGCTGGTGGTAGTCGGTGTCGGCCGATGCCATCTGGTCGGCCTCGTCCTGGGTGAAGCACTCGATGCCCTGGTCGGTCTTGAAGTGGTACTTCACCCAGAACCGCTCGCCCGACGCGTTGATCCACATGTAGGTGTGGCTGCCGTATCCGTTCATGTGCCGCCACGTCCGGGGGATGCCCCGGTCCCCCATCAGCCAGGTGACCTGGTGAGCCGACTCGGGTGACAGGGTCCAGAAGTCCCACTGCATGTCGTGGTCGCGCAGGTTGTTGTCGGCGCGCCGCTTCTGCGAGCGGATGAAGTGCTGAAACTTCATCGGGTCGCGGATGAAGAAGACGGGCGTGTTGTTGCCGACGAGGTCGAAGTTGCCCTCGCGGGTGTAGAACTTCACCGCGAAGCCGCGCGGGTCACGCCACGTGTCCGGGGATCCGCGCTCGCCGGCCACGGTCGAGAAACGGGTCAGCACGTCGGTCTGCTCCCCCGGCGCGAAGACGGCGGCCCGGGTGTAGGCGCTCACGTCCTGGGTGACCCGGAAGGTGCCGAACGCCCCGCCGCCCTTGGCGTGCGGCTGCCGCTCGGGGATGCGCTCCCGGTTGAAGTTGGCCATCTGCTCGATCAGGTAATGGTCCTGGAGCAGCAGCGGGCCGTCGGGGCCGACGGTGAGCGAGTGCTCGTCGCTGCCGACCGGGATGCCGGCGTCGGTGGTGGTCGGACGATCGCTCACGATCAGCTCCTCACGTAGCGGATTCTTTCGTCCTCCCGGATTACCGGCGACGGGCAGGTCAAACCTTTTCTGGAACGAATCCAGTCAGAGCGGTTTTCCTGAGCGCGGCGCCGGAGCGTCCGATGGTCATCTCATGAGACCTGGGCCGGCCCTGCTGGTGCCGACGTTCGCCGTGCTGGCCGGCTCGGTCTCGGCGTTCGCCCCGGGCACCCCGGCGGCGCACTGGTCCTACCTGATCGCCTTCGCGGCGCTGGTCGCCGCCGGCTGGGCCCGGCTGCGGACGCTGCGCGGGCCGACCCGCTCCGGGTACGCCCTGATCATGGGCGCGCTGTCCGTCTGGCTGGCCGGCGACCTGCTCTACGACATCCTCACCCGGATCGTCGGCGGGCTGGGCGAGGTCAGCCCGTCCGACGCCCTCTGGATCTCCGGCTATCCGCTGCTGGCGGCCGGCCTGATCCGGCTCACCCACCTGCGTGCGCCCGGCCGGCTGCGGGAGGGCCTGCTCGACGGCCTCGCCATGACCACCGTGATGGCCTGGCTGTGCTGGCAGTTCCTCATCCTGCCGGCGGTCGAGGGCCAGCGGCTGTCGCTGAGCGTGGCCGTCGCCGCGTTCTATCCGTTCGGCGACGTGCTGCTGTTCGCCGCGATCGCGGTGCTGGTGCTGGTGCCCGGCACCCATCGGGGCCCGACCCTCTTCCTGGTGGCGGCGCTGACCCTGACCCTGATCGGCGACATCGGCATCTCGACGCTGCCCGAGCTCTTCCCGTCGCTGTCCCGCGCGCTGCAGGCGGAACGGCTCGACGGCGTGTTGCTGCTGGCCAACAGCCTGCTGGTGGCGGGCATCGTGCACCGCGACGCCGGCCGGATCGCCGACGGCGCCGCGCGGGAGCAGCGCCTGCACCCGGCGCGGGTGGTGTTCCTGGGCGTCGCGTTGCTGGTGCTGCCGACCGCGTCCGGGCTGAGCCACTTCGAGAGCGCGGTCAGCCGGGTCTCGCTGCTGGTGTCGGCGGTGCTGATGACCGGGCTGGTGCTGCTGCGTTTCGTCCTCGTGGTGCGCGAGCAGGAACGCATCCGGGCCGCCCTGGCCCATCAGGCCGGGCACGACCAGCTGACCGGGCTGGCCAACCGTCCGGCGCTGCTGGCGCGGCTCGAGTTCGCGTTGTCCCGCCCGCGGGTGGATCCGTACTCCCCGGTCCTGTTCTACCTCGACCTGAACGGCTTCAAGCAGGTCAACGACCGGTACGGGCACTCCGCGGGCGACTTCGTGCTGGTCGAGTTCGCGCGGCGGCTGACCGCGGCGCTGCGTCCCGGCGACGTGGCCGCACGGCTCGGCGGCGACGAGTTCGTCGTGCTCGCCGAGGACATCGACAGCCGGGACGAGGCGGCGGCGCTGCGGGCCCGGCTGCAGGAGCTGACGGCCGAGCCGGTACGCCGCGGCGACGAGATCTGTGCGATCGGCGTGAGTGTGGGCCTGGCCGCCGCCGAGGGCGGCCACGACGCGGATGCCCTGCTCGCGGCGGCCGACGCCGAGATGTACGTGGCGAAGAACCTCACGACCGCGTGAAGTCGGCCAGCAACCCGGTGTAGCGCTTCGGCGGGGGCGGGGCATATTCCTCCCGTACGGAGGTACGAAGCCCCAACCGCACCAGCGACTCCACCAGCACCGTGGCGGCGGCGACACCGTCGACGACCGGGACGCCGAGCTCGGCACTCGCCGCCGCGGCGAACTCGGCCATCCCGGCACAGCCGAGCACGATCACGTCCGAGCCGTCGCGCTCGAGGGCGTGGCGGGCCAGGTCGATCACCTCCTTGCGGGCGCCCGGGTCGTGTTCGAGGTCGAGCACGGCGATGTCACAGGCGTGCACCCCGCGACAGGCGCCCGCGGCTACGTAACGGGTCGCGAGGTCGTGCGCGCGTCCCTTCGTACGGGAAAGGGTCGTGACCACGCTGAATCCCCGCCCGACCATGGCCGCCGCATGCATCGCGGCCTCGGCGATGCCCACCACCGGGCCGGACGCCACCTCACGGGCCGCGTCCAGGCCGGGGTCGCCGAAGCAGGCCAGCACGTAACCGTCGGCCGGTTCGGCGACCGCGGCCAGGATGCCCGGGACCGCGAGGGCCTCGTCGTAGTGACTCTCGATGGAGGCCGGGCCCATCCCCGAGGTGACCGCTTCGACGACGGTGCCCGGACCGGCCACGGCCCGGGCGCTCGCCTCGATCAGCGCGGTCATCGACTCCGTGGTGTTCGGGTTGATGACGCGGATCCGCATGTCAGACGGTCTCGTTGACGCGGCTCAGCTTCTTCACGCCGTAGTACCGGGCCAGCCGGTCGTAGCTCAGGAAGCCGATCGCCATCCCGATGAACCAGCTGTACTGGGCGGTGGTGTGCATGCCCGGGAAGCTGGTGAACAGCACCGGGATCATCGCGATGACCGCGCCGGTCGCGGTGGCGATGATGGCCGCCGGGTTGTAGCCCTTCTTGTAGTGGTAGCGGCCGTCGGGCGACATCGTGAACAGGTCGTCGACGTCGATCTTCTGCTTGCGTAGCAGGTAGTAGTCGGCGATCAGCACGCCGAACAGCGGCCCGATGAAGGCGCCGAGTGTCTCCAGCGTGTAGTGGATGACGTCCGGGTTGTTGTAGAGGTTCCACGGTGTGAGCAGCACCGACCCGACCGCGGCGATCATGCCGCCCATCCGCCAGCTGATCCGCTGCGGGCTGACGTTGGAGAAGTCGAACGCGGGCGAGATGAAGTTGGCCACGATGTTGATGCCGATGGTGGCGATGGTGAAGGTCAGCGCACCCAGGGCGATCGCGAAGGTGCTGTCGATCCGGGACACCGTCTCGACCGGGTCGGTGATCAGCTCGCCGAAGACCGGCAGGGTCAGCGACGCCGTGACGACCACCAGGATCGCGAAGAACAGGAAGTTCACCGGCAGGCCGAGCAGGTTGCCGCGTTTCACCGCCTGGAACGACTTCCCGTATCGCGAGAAGTCACCGAAATTCAACATCGGGCCGGAGAAGTACGAGACCACGAGCGCGATCGCGCCGAGCATGACCGGCACCGCGTCCCAGCCGTGGTACTGCACGTCGCCCAGGTTGAGGTCGATCTCGTTCCAGCCGGCCTTGTAGATGAGGTAGCCGCACAGCAGGATCATGACGACGTAGACGGCCGGGCCGCAGAAGTCGATGAACTTGCGGATGGTCTCCATGCCGGTCCAGAAGACAGCCGCCTGCAGCACCCAGAGCAGCGCGTACGTGCACCAGCCGAGCAGGGGCAGGCCGAGGAACCCGTACTGGTTGACGTCGGCGTACGGGGCCAGATCGGGCCAGAACTTGAGGACCACGATGTCGAGCGCGGCCGAGGCCAGGTAGGTCTGGATGCCGTACCAGGCGACCGCGATCGCGCCCCGGATGATGGCCGGCACGTTGGCCCCGAGCACGCCGAACGCGGCCCGGTTGATCACCGGGTAGGGCACGCCGGTGACCTGGCTGGGCTTGGCCACCAGGTTGCAGAAGAAGTAGACGATCGTGATGCCGACGACCAGCGAGACCAGCACCTGCCAGCTCGACAGGCCCAGGGCGAACAGGCTGCCCGCGGTCACGTAGCCGCCGACGCTGTGCACGTCGGACATCCAGAAGGCGAAGATGTTGTACGAACCCCAGTGCTGGTTGCGCAGGGGGGCCAGGTCCTCGTTGGTCAGCCGGGGGTCGTACCCCGGTTTGATGACGCCGCTACCGACCGGCATGCCGGCGGCTTCGACCACGTCCTGATGCTTGCTCGTTGTGATGTCGGCCATAGCCGTCACGCTATGTATACGCTGTTTCACACCGATGAGCGGAAATGTATATCTTCCGCGAACGTCCTCTGCGGACGTTCACAGCCGGCGCCGGCCCCGCCCGGACGCGTGATCGGATACGGTGCAGGTGATCAGCGACGATGCTCGATGCCACTGGGGGCGCCGAATCGACCGGGGGGATCGATGCCGCCATTGACTGCCAGGTTCACTCGCCGTGGCCTGTTCGCCGTGACGGCGGCCGGTCTGGTCGAGAGCTGCTCCCCGGCGCCCGACCACCCGGGCCCGGTGCGCATAGCGACCGGCGGCCGCGGCGGCGTCTACGCACGACTGGGTGACGCGATCGCCCGGGCGCTGGCCGAGGACTATCCCAGCCTGCGCACCGAGGTGCTCGAGACCACGGCGTCGGCGGCCAACCTGCGGATGATCAGCGCCGGGCAGGCCGAGGTGGGGTTCACCCAGGCCGACATCCTGACCGGCACCGGGCTGCCGCAGCCGGCCGCGCTGGCCCGCATCCACGACGACTTCCTGCATCTGGTGGTGCGGGCCGACAGCGACGCCCGCGCCGTGACCGACCTGCGCGGCAAGCGGATCTCGCCCGGGTCGTCCGGGTCGGGCACCGAGGTGACGGTGACCCGGGTGCTCGCGGCGGCCGGCATGCGGCTCGGGCCCGACATCGAGAGTGTGCCGCTCGGCGTCGACGAGTCGACCCGGGCGCTGGTCGCGGGCCGGATCTCGGGGTTCTTCTTCTCCGGCGGCCTGCCGGTCGACGCGATCAGCGGGCTGGCCTCCCGGGTGCCGCTGCGGCTGCTCGGGCTGAGCCTCTACCTGCCGGCGCTGCGCAAGGAGTTCGGCGAGGTCTACGCGGAACGCACCGTCCCCCGCTCGACCTACGGGGTGCCGTCGGTGCAGACGATCAGCGTGCCCAACTATCTGGTCGCCGCGGGCGCGCTGCCCGACGATGTCGCGTACGCGCTGACCAGCACGCTGCTGGGCCGGCGCGATGTGCTCGCCGCGACCCATCCCGCGGCCGAGCGGATGAATCACATGGCGGCCATCGCGACCGACCCGTTGCCCCTGCACCCCGGGGCCGCGCGCTACTTCAAGGAGACCAAGGAGTCCTAGGTCCGGGGCTCCCAGCGGAACCGTTTCGCCGCGACCCACGCGAACAGGCCGGCCCACACCAGGTCGACCAGCACCCGGGTGACGATGCCGGCCAGGCCCAGCTCGGCCGTCCAGCCCGACCGCACCAGGTCGATCGTGCCGGAGAGCGGCGCGTAGGCCAGGATGTCGCCGAGGTTGTCCGGCAGCACCTCGCGCGGGATGTAGATGCCCGCGATCATCGGCAGCACGAAGATGGCCGGCAGCGTGGCCACCATGACCGACTCGACCGTGCGGCACAGCGCCGCCGTCGCCGCGGCCATCGCGGTCATCAGCACCACGCCGGTGACCAGCCCGAGCAGCGCGGCCGGGGCCTGCCGCGGCGCCACCCCGAACATCACCGACAGCACGGCCGTGACCACCACGATCTGCGCGACCGCGATCGCCACGTAGAGCGAGGCGCCGCCGGCCAGGATCACCGGGTCGGCCACCTCGCCGGTACGCAGCCGCTTGAGCACCAGTTCCTCGCGGCGGGCGACATAGAGGCCGGTCACCGAGGAGTAGAGCGAGAAGATCAGCAGGATGCCGGCCGCGGTGGCGACCATGACCGGTCCGGCGCTCAGGCCGTGCGCGGCCAGGTCCATCTGTTCCTGCACGAAGCGCATGCCGAGCAGGAGCAGCAGCGGGATGACCAGCACGAAGACATAGTTGGAGCGGATCCGGTGGAACAGCCGCCATTCGACCCGGAACAGCGTGCCCATCTGTCGCAGCGCGACGGCGGTCATTTCGTCTCCTCCGGCTCGACGTCGGTGGTGTTCGCGATGCGGATGAACGCCTCCTCCAGCGAGGCGGGCCGGGCGGTGAACCGGTCGAGGACCACGTCCTTCCCGGCGGCCCAGGTGAGCAGCCGGGTCGCGTCGCTCTGCAGCTCACCGGTCGTGATGGTGACCCGTCCGGCCTGCTGCTCGACCGTGCCCGCGACCGGCAGATCACCGATCGGCACGGACGGGTCGGCGCCGAACGACAGCGTCGACAGGTGGTCGGCGACGATCTCGGTGACCGTGCCGCAGGCCGCCATCCGCCCCCGGTGCATGATCGCCAGCCGGTCGGCCAGCGACTCCGCCTCCTCGAGGTTGTGCGTGGTCAGCAGGATCGTCGAGCCCTGCTCCTGCAGCCCCCGGATGAGTTTCCAGGTGGCGTGCCGGCCCTCGGCGTCCATGCCGGTGGTGGGCTCGTCCAGGAAGAGGATCTCGGGCCGGCCGATGGTGGCCATGGCCAGGTCGAGGCGCCGTTTCTCGCCGCCGGAGAGGTTCTGCACGGCGACGTCGGCCCGGTGACCGAGCCCGGCCAGCTCGAGGCCCTCGTCGACCGGGCGGGCGCCGGTGGTCAGCTCGGCCCACATGCGCAGGGTCTCGGCGGTGGTGAGATGGGCGATGAAGCCGCCCTCCTGCAGCATGGCGCCGGTGCGCGGCCGGATCTTGGCGCGGTCGGCCACCGGATCGAGATCACCGAAAAGACGAACCTTTCCCCGGTACGGGGCGGCGAGTCCCTCGAGCATCTCGACCGTCGACGTCTTCCCGGCGCCGTTGGTGCCCAGCAGTGCGAACAGTTGTCCGGGTTGGACGGTGAAGCTGACACCCCGTACGGCGGAAAAGGCACGCTTTCCCGAGCCGTACCGGCGCCACACGTCCTCGACCAGAATCTGTGTCATATCCCTTTCCTCGGGTGGATGCGCCGGACGCCGGTCCGCGACGGGACCGGCGTCCGGAGCATGGTCAGCCGTTGGCCTGGTCGCGCAGCTTCACCAGCGCGCGCAGGGCCTCGCTGTAGAGCGTGATGTTCTTCTCGCTGTAGGTGTCGATCGCCGTCTTGAGCTCCTGGAACGTCTTGGCGATGGTCTCGTCGAGGGTGTTCGCGTCGATGCCGTTGATGGGCACTGGTGCTCCTTCTGTCGGTCGTCAGGCCGTCGTGCGGACCGGCCAGCTGGTGATGCTCTGCCAGGCGGCACAGTTCTGGACATTCTCCGTGCCCCGGCAGACCGTGATCGAACCGGTGGTGGTCGGCCGGTAACTCACCCGCAACGAGACCGGCGCGGTACCGGCCCCGCAGACCTGGGCCACCTTGCTCGGCGGGGCCGGGAACAGGTCATAGGTGAAGCGGGTCCAGACGGCGTGGCAACCAATACCGCCACCGGTCAGGGTGCCCTGGACGACGAGGTCGCTGAAGACACCCGTGCTGCTCGGCTCGGTCCAGCGCTGACCAGCGGCGGTGGCGCCGTCGAGAGTGGACGACCAGGGAACGGGGGCCACGGCGATGAGGGCACCGGCGGCGACAGCTACGGCGAGCATGGATCTCAACTCCTTACCAACGTGGGGGACAGACGGGGCGGCGTACGCACGCCGAAGCGGTCGCGCAGCACGTGCCGGGCCGAGTGGTAGCCGCACATGCCGTGCACGGACGGGCCGGGCGGCGTGGCCGACGAGCAGAGGTAGACGCCGGGCAGCGGGGTCGCGTACGGGTTCCACCGCGCTACCGGCCGGGCCACCACCTGGCGCAGGGTGAGCGCGCCGGCCGAGATGTCGCCGCCGACGTAGTTCGGGTTGTACGCCTCGTACGCGGCCGCGCTCACTCCGCGCGCGGCGACGATCGTGTCGGAGAAGCCGGGCGCGTACTGCTCGATACGCCGGCGCAGCAGGTCGACCGGGTCGCGGGTGTCGCCGTTGGTCACGTGGGCGTAGGCCCAGACCGGCCGGCGCCCGCCCGCGGCCCGGCCCGGGTCGGTCACCGCCGGGTCGACCACCAGCGCGAACGGGTCGGTCACGGCCCGCCCGGCGACGGCCGCGTTCTCCTGGCGCAGGATGTCGGCCCGGGTGCCGCCCAGATGCACGGTCCCGGCCCGGCCGACCAGCGGGTCGGCCCACGGCACCGGGGAGTCGACCAGGAAGTCGGCCTTGGCCGCGCCCGGCCCGTACCGGTACCGGCCGAGGGCGCGGCGGTAGCGGGCCGGCAGCCGGTCGCCGGCGACCCGCACGATCTCGGCCGGGCTGAGGTCGAGCAGCACCGCCCGGACGTCGCCGAGCTCGGCCAGGTCGCGGACGCGGTGCCCGGTGTGGATGGTGCCGCCGTGCGCGACGATGTCGGCCACGAGCGCCTCGGCGATCCGGCCGCTGCCGCCGGCGGGCAGGGGCCAGCCGGTGCTGTGCGCGGTGTGCCCGAGCATCAGCGCGACCCCGGCCGAGGCCAGCGACGGCAACCGGCCCACGGCGTGCGCGGCGACCCCGGTGAACAGAGCGCGGGCGGCCTCGGTGCGGAACGGCGACCGGCGACCGGCGTGGGCCAGGGCGCGCGGCCCGAGCAGCCACGGTGCCGCCGCGCCCCGGGGCAGCGACCGCTGATCGGAGAGCAGCAGGTCGACCACTTCGCGGGAGTGCGCGGCGAGCGGGCCCATCAGGCCGGTCCAGCGCCGGCCGTCCACGCCGAGGTGGTCGGCCGTCGTCTCGAGGCTGCGCCAGGCCGCGGCGGCCGGACCGTCGGGCAGCGGATGCGCGTACGGGATGTCCGGCTGAAGCAGGTCGACCCCCCGCGCGGCCAGGTCGAACTCGCGGAAGAACGGCGACGCGGCCGCCATCGGGTGGATCGCCGAGCAGATGTCGTGCACCACGTCGCGGTCGAACAGCGAGGTGGTCCGCAGGCCGCCGCCGACGGTGGCGGCCTGCTCCCACAACGACACCTTCAGGCCGGCCCGGGCCAGCACGACGGCGGCGGCGAGCCCGTTGGGCCCGGTCCCCACGATGGCGGCGTCGGTCACGGCGCCGCCGCCCCGGCCGGGGTGAGCTGGCGACCGGCGAGCCGGCCGTAGACCTCGTCCGTGGCCATCAGTTCGGCGTGGGTGCCACGGGCCCGTACCCGGCCGTCCTCCATCACGATGATCTCGTCGGCGCCCATCGCGGTGGACATGCGGTGCGCGATGGTGAGCACGTGACAGCGCCGGCCGATGGTGGCCACGGCGTCGCGCAGGGCCTGCTCCGAGTCGGAGTCCAGGTTGGACGTGGCCTCGTCGAGCAGCAGCAGGCGGGGCCGGCCGATCAGGGCCCGGGCGATGGCGAGGCGCTGCTTCTGCCCGCCGGACAGGCCGATGCCGCCCTCGCCGAGCTCGGTGTCGAGCCCGTTCGGCAGCGCGTCGACGACCTCGGTGAGGTGCGCGTCGCGCAGGGCGGCGGCGATCTCGTCGCCGGTGGCCGCGGGGTGGGCGTAGGTGAGGTTCTCGCGCACCGTGCCGCGCATCAGCGGGGCGTCCTGCTCGACCAGCCCGATCCGGCCGCGCAGCTCGGTGAGCGGCAGGCCGGCCCCGTCGTCGCCGGACACCTGCACCACCCCCGTGTCGGGCGTGCGGAACCGCTCGATCAGCTGGAACAGCGTGGTCTTGCCGGCGCCGGACGGGCCGACCACGGCGGTCACCCCGGTCGGCGGCAACGCGAACGAGACGTCGTCGACCGCGGGCCGGCCGGCCTCCGGGTAGCGATAGCTGACCCCGGTGAAGACGACGGCGGGGGCCCCGGTCACCGCGGGCGTGGCCGCGGCGCCGCCGGTGGGTTCCTGTTCGATCCCGGCCAGCTCCTTGACCCGGTCGATCGCGGCCCGGCCCTGCTGGAACTCGCCCAGCCCGAGGAAGAACAGCACCAGCGGGGAGACCAGGTAGAACAGGTACATGATGAACGCGGTCAGGTCGGCCGCGGTCAGCGAGCCGGTGGTGGTGCGGGCGACGCCCCAGGCGATGACGACGGCCAGCGACACCTGGGTGCCGACGTTGATCGCGGGCAGGAACAGGGCGGACAGCCGGGTGACCCGGATGCCGCTGCGGCGGGCGGCCCCGGCCAGCCCGGCCAGGTGCTCGGCCTCGCGCTGCTCGGCCCGGGACGCCTTGACGGTGGTGGCCGCGCCGAGCACGCGCAGCAGCCCGGAGCCGTACGCGCTGGTGTCCTCGCGGTTCTGGGTCGCCGCCGCCCGCACGGCCTTGGCCAGCAGCAACGCGATCGCCGAGGCGCCCCCGAGACAGCCGAGGGCGGCCAGCAGCAGCCGCCAGTCGAGCCAGGCCATCACCGCGATGCAGCCGATCATGGAGAACCCGGCGGTGATCATCTGGGCCACCGAGGAGGTCAGCGCCATCCGGGCCAGCGAGGTGTCGGCCAGGGTCCGGTTGAAGACGTCGCCGTGCTCGAGGCGGTGGAAGGCGGGCAGGGCCGCGTGCAGCAGCCGGCCGGTCACCGTGGTGCGCAGGTCGAGCACGATGTTCTCGCCCGCGACGCCGATCAGGTAGAGGTGGGTGGCGGCCAGCAGCGCGTCGGCCGCGAAGAGCAGGACGATGTACGTGATCGGCCGGGTGATCGGTTCGCCGGCGGCGACGGTGCTGATCAGGTGACCGATCAGCACCGGCTGCAGCAGCATGGCCACCGTGCCGAGCAGTCCGAGCAGGACGCCGGCGCCGATCAGGGGCCGCTGCCGCCGCACCGCCTCGGCGATGATCACCGCCGGCCCTTGCCGAAGAAGACCGTGACGATCAGCGCCATCGCCCCCGCGAACAGCGCGGCCTGGATCCAGTTGGGCCGGCCCTCCGCGCCGTTCCGGAACATCAGCGCCATGATCGGCAGCGCGAATGCGAATGCGATCGCGAACCACACCACTCGGCTTGTCGTCACCATTCTTCGCTCCTTACGTGATACCAGTCGTACGGCTGCATTCCTTCGGCTGGATAAAATTGCGCGGCGCCGAATCCGGCCTTTTCCAGGCAGGCCTCGACCTCGTCGCGCTCGATGAAAAGAATGTGCTCGCTGAAGGCGACCGGCGGGGCCGGTTCGGCGTCGACGCGGGTGTGCATGGTGAGCACCGAGGCCGCGTCGAGCGTGGTGGTGAAGGTGCTCGTGCCGCCGTGGTGCGGGGTGGGCACGGTGATCGTGCCCGCCTCGACCAGCGGCCGGTAGGCGGCGGTCGAGTAGTACTCGAACAGCAGCACTCCCCCGGGCCGCAGTACGGCCCGGATGTTGCTCAGCGCCGTCACCAGTTCGTCGCGGGTACGGACGCAGGCCAGCGAGCCCATCGTCGAGTACGCGGTGGCGAACTCGGCCCCGAACGGCAGCGGCCGCAGGAAGTCGGCCTCGAGCAGTTCCACATTGGCCGGTACGCCCTTGGCCCGGAACGCGTCCAGCATGGGTGCCGAGTTGTCCACGCCGACGAGCGACTCCGCGATCGGGGCGGCCGCAGTGGCGACCCGTCCGGTGCCGACGCCGACCTCGAGTACCCGGTTGCCCTCGAGGTGCGGGCGCAGGCGCGCGATCTCCTCGTCGAGCGGCATGGCCGGGGCGATCAGCGAGTCGTAGACGGAGGCCACCTCGGCCCCGTACTGAGCAGTCATGGCCGCACCCGTTCGTAGTCGAAGACCAGGTCGTACTTGGGATCCTCGCTGTGGTCGAAGCCCGAGTAGCGCACGAGCATCACCTGGAACAGCGGGAACTCGGGGTCGGGAGTGAGCCGCCCGCGGACGAAATCGTTGATCAGCCGGTACGTCGACTCGCGGGCCTTCTGGTGCAGCGGCGTCATCGCGCCCGGGTTGTTGACCAGAGTGGACGCCGCGTCGAACACGGCCTTCTCGATGCGCCGGCCGGGGAACCAGAAGGCGTGGATCATCTTGCGCGGGACGATCTGGTAGACCTCGCGCCATTCGCTGTGCCGGGTCTTGTCCTCGCTGGCCAGCCGGTAGAGGAAGTGCTGGTCCTCGACGGCCGGGTTGGGGGCGAAGAACCGCCAGTTGGGGATGAGGATGCCGGTACCCGTACGGTCGAGGCCGCGGGCCTTGTCGTAGCTGCGGTCGGGATGCTGGCTGATCACCGTGGCCACGAACCAGGCCGCGAAGACCGCGGGGATCGCCTTGTTCAGCACGCTGGCCGTCTTCATGCCGGATCCTTTATCGAGAGAGCCGCGTCGAGCGCCTCTGTGACCGCGCGGGCCGTGGCCGGGACGTGGTCGACGCCGCCGATCAGCGACAGGTGCGACGAGCCGGGCACGGTGACGATGTCGCCGCCGGTGCCGGACGCGACGTACTCCTCGTACAGGTCGCGGTGTTCCGGGGTGCGCTCGACCGTGGCCTCGGCCGCGATCACCGAGACCGGCACGGTCAGCTTGTCCAGCGGACGGCCGCCGTCGAGCATGAACGCGTACGAGTAGTCCCACTCGCGCCGCGCGGCCCGCCACGTCGAGCTGGTCGACGCCTCGTACCGCAAGGTCTTGTAGTAGGGGCTGCCCTCGGCAAAGGCGAACAGGCCCTTCTTGTCGATCAGCAGCCCCGCGCCGAAGACGACCGACCAGGGGCCGAGCTTCATCGTCAGATTGACGTTGCGCGACCCCTCGCGCTGGGCCCGCGAGTGCAGCAGCTCACGCGGGTGGGTCGGGTCGATCAGCACCACGCCGCGGACCCGGTCGGGCATCATGGCCGCGGTGCGGTGCACCAGGTAGCCGCCCAGCGAGTGGCCGGCCAGCACGACCGGGGTGTCCTCCCCGACGCCGTCGCGGATGACCTGGGCCAGGTCGTCGACCGACTCCTGCAGCGAGTAGTCCTCGGGGCAGCGGCGCAGCGAGGCGCGGTATCCGGCCCGGTCGTAGATCAGCACGGTCAGGCCGGGGTCGAGGTGGTCGGCCAGCAGCAGCCACGACGCCGAGGTGCTCATCAGGCCCGCCTCGAGCACGATCGCCGGGGCGCCCGGCAGCCCTTCGCGGACGTGGTAGTTGAGGATGTTGCCGCTGGTGCAGCGCACCCGGTGCCGGGTGAAGCCGCGGTGCCGGCCGACCGACTGCAGGGTGGCGTAGCCGCGGTGGGCGAGCCCGGCGGCCAGGCACCCGGCCAGACCGGCGGCGACCATGCGGGGGAAGGTCTGCGTTGTCATGATCCGGCTCCGGTTCCCTTGGCGAGCGCCCGGACCGCCGGATAGGTCGCCATGAAGGCCCAGGCGAAGCGGGACAGACCCATGAAGCGGGCGTTGGCGACGTGGAAGCTGGCCATCACGAGCAGGCCGGCTTCGATGTATTTACCCCGCCTGAGCAGCAGCAACGGGAACCCGCACTCGATCGCCAGCACCGCGTGGCAGACCAGACGGGAGGCCACCGGATAGCGGCTGAGCTGATTGAAGAACCATTCGTCGCCGTACGTCCGGGTTCTCATGATCTTGACGAGGGCGTCCCCCGACCGCCAGGCGTCGCCGGGCAGCTTGGCCCAGCCGGACGCCCCGTACGACAGGGCGGTCTGCGCCCCGATGAACTGCACCGCCGCCGTGCGGGTGGCCTCCGTACCACCCGCCCGGCCGAGCGCCGCGGCCGTCTGCACCAGGAACGAGACCTGGTCGGAGCCGTCGGTGCCGAACAGGTGCCGGGGATAGATCAGAATCTGGGTGCCGGCCAGATAGGCGTTGGCCAGCAGCCGCACCGTGTTGTTGCGGGCCGGCGCGATGAGCACGATCGCGGCGGCGGCGCGGGTCGCGTGCAGGGCCTGGGTGACCGGCTCGCGGGCGACGAAGTCACGGACCGCCTGGACGGCCTTCGACTTGGCCGGCACCTGGGCCCGGGTGTGGGTCCAGTCGTTGAGCCCGCCCGGCTCCCGGTCGCTGCGCCGCACCAGATATTCCAGGCTGGACAGCAGGTGGGTGGCCGCGGACAGGCGCTCGGCGGTGGACAGGGGCTGGGCGAACGCCGATCTGACGACGCCGCGGATGATCTGCAGCATGGGCCGTTCCTGATCGCGTAGGAATCGCGGCGGACCTCTCTGGGGGTCGAAGCCCGCCGCGACCGGTTCTCTTACTTCTGGGCGTTCGCGACCGCGGCGCCGATACCGGCGGCGCAGACGAGAATGGCGGACGCCTTGGCGCCCGCCACGACGCCGGCCACGAAGGCGGCCGGGGTGGCCATGACCGGCGCGACGGAACCGTCGGCCGCCTGGCCCACGCCGGCGTTCACCTTGTCGATGAGCACGGACATGTGCTTCCTCCAGTGTGTAATCTCGGATGTGGGAGGGCGGTTCCGGCAGGTACCTTCACGACCTGCCGGAACCGTCTGCACCCGCCGATCAGCCGCCGGCGGTCTTGTACGCGACGTAGGCCGCACCGGCCACGGCACCCGCACCCACGATCGCGCCGGCCGCCTTGGCGATGACCGGGGTCGCGATGAGAGCCGGGGTGGCCATGACGGGGGCGATTCCGGTCACCGGAGCGCCGGCCTGCAGCGAGCCCCGCAGGGTCGGCTGCGCGTTCACCTTCTGCATCAGCATGTCTTTTCCTCCCTCCGAAATAAGTCGTCGGAATAGCTCGACCTGTCATTTCACGGGATTCGAATGACTGTCCCCCGTGGATGTCATGTCTGAGAAAAAGCTACTCAGCGGGAACGGTGCGTTTCGATGGAGCGGCGATTCTTGAGATTTTCTTGAGGCCAGCGACCGGTGGCCCGGCAGGCTATTGTCGGAGCGATGCGAGTGCTGCTGGTCGAGGACGACATCCGGGTGGCCGCCGCGCTGGTGGGCTCGTTGCGGCGCCGCAACTACACGGTGACCTGCGCGACCACGGTGGCCGAGGCACTGGCCGCCGACACCGTCGACCTGGTGCTGCTCGACATGGGACTACCCGACGGCGACGGCCTCGACGTCTGCCGCGCGCTGCGTCAGCGTTCCCCCGAGGTCTCGATCATCGTGGTGTCGGCCCGCGGCGAGGAACGCGACCGGGTCGTCGGGCTGCGCACCGGCGCCGACGACTATCTGGTCAAGCCGTTCTCGATGGCCGAGCTGCAGGCCCGCATCGACGCGGTGATGCGCCGGGTCGGCCGGGCCGCCGTCGCCGGCGAGCGCATCGAGGCCGGCCCGGTCCACATCGACATGACGTCGCGCGAGGTCACCGTCGACGACAAGCCGATCGCCCTGACCCGCAAGGAGTTCGACATCCTGGTGACCCTGGCCCGCCGGCCCGGGGCCGCGGTGTCACGCAACGACCTGCTGCTGGCGGTCTGGAACACGACCGACGCCGGCGAGCGCACCCTCGAGGTCCACGTCGCGGCGCTGCGGGCCAAGCTGGGCGACTCCCGGCTGGTGCGCACCGTCCGCGGCATCGGCTACCAGTTGCAGACCGGCTAGGCGATGCGCCGGCAACTCGTGCTCAGCTACGGCGCCCTGCTGCTGGCCGTGCTCGTGAGCCTGGCCGTCCCGCTGGTGACCATCTCGGTCGACCACAACAGCCAGCACCTGGCCTCGGACCGGCTGTCCGACGTGACCTACCTGGCCAAGCTGGCCGAACCGGCGCTGCGGACCGAGGAGTCGGCGGCGCTGCGGGCCGCCCTGACCCGCTACGAGCAGGTGCACGGCATCCACGGCGCGGTGATCGACGCCGACCGCCGGGTGGTGGTCACCTCCGACCCGACGTTCCGGTTCTTCGGCTCACAGGCGCTCGACGCCACCATGCCGCCCCCGGTCGGCGCCGAGGTCCCCGACATCGGCGACGCGACCCGGCGGGCCCTGGCCGGCGAGCAGGTCGGCCTCGACACCCGCATCTGGCCGTGGGGCCCGCAGTGGCTGGTGGTGGCCGCCCCGGTCGGCTCCGGCGGCGAGATCAGCGGCGCCGTCGTCACCGTCTCCCCCACCGGCGACCTGCGCAACGACACCTGGCGCGACTGGATGATCCTGGCCGCGCTGGCCATGGTGCCGCTGGCGCTGTGCGCGTTCGCGGCCTGGCGGCTGGCCCAGTGGACCCTGCGCCCGGTCGGCCGGCTCGACACCGCCGCCCAGGAGATCGCGGCCGGCGGCTACACGGTCCGGGTGCCGGGTGACGCCGGGCCGCCCGAGTTGCGGCACCTGGTGCGGGTGTTCAACCACATGGCCGACACCGTCACCGAGGCGCTGACCCGGCAGCGCGCGTTCGTGGCCCAGGCCAGCCATCAGATGCGCAACCCGCTGACCGCGCTGCTGCTGCGGATGGAGTCGCTGGAGGACGAGCCGCTGACCGACGAGGGCCGCACCAACCACCGGCTCGCCGTCGAAGAGGTCGAACGGCTGCGCAAGATGCTCGAGGGCCTGCTGGCCCTGGCCCGGGTCGAACGCGACGACGACCCGGTCGAGACGGTCGACGCGGTCGACGTGGCCCGCGCCCGTGTGGACGGCTGGCTGCCCCTGGCCGGCGCCCGCGAGATCACGCTGACGCTGGACGCGGACGTGCCGTCGGCACCGGTGCGCAGCGTCGTCTCGGGGCTCGGCCAGGTGCTCGACGCGCTGATCGACAACGCCCTGAAGTTCGGCGCCCGCACGGTGACGGTACGGGTCACCGACGGTCCCCGGCCGCAGGTCCACGTCGTCGACGACGGCCCCGGCCTGGACGCGGCCGCGCGGCCCCGGGCCACCGAGCGTTTCTGGCGGGCCAGCGGCACCCAGAACCACGAGGGCCACGGCCTGGGCCTGTCGATCGCGGCCGCCCTGACCGAGGCGTCCGGCGGCACCCTGACGCTCGACCCGGCACCCGGCGGCGGCCTGCACGCCACGGTCGAACTCCCTGGCGTGGCCTAACGCTCCGGGCGGAAGAGACCCGTGTCCTGCGGCAGGTCACCGATCGCCGCCTGCAGCCGGTGGTGGTGCGACCCGAAGACGGCGATCAGCGCGTCGGTGTCGCGGGCGCAGAACGCGGCCAGCATGCCCGCGTGGTCGGCGTGCAGGATCGCGCGGGAGGTGTCGTCCAGGTGCGACATCGGCTGCAGCGGTTCGGTCTGGTTCCACGCCAGGTCGAGCATGTGCAGCAGCCGGCGCAACCGGCACGGGCGGATCAGCGCCAGGTGGAAGCGCCGGCTCTCCCGGTGGTAGAGCCGTCCGTCACGCGCCTGGATCGCCTCGTCGAGGCCCGCGAGCGCTTCTTTCGCGTGCTCGTCGTCCTCCGCGCACGCTCGTTCCACGGCCACCCGCAACCCGGCCGTCTCCAGCGCCTCGCGCACCAGATAGATCTCCGCGAACTCCCGTGCGGTCATCATGGCGACGCGATAGCCGCCGTTGAGCCGGTGATCGACCAGCCCCTCCCCGATCAGCGTCATCAGCGCTTCCCGTACGGGAATCCGGCTCACGCCGAACGCGGCCGCCACCGCGTCGACGGGAATGGCGGAGCCGGGCGGGACCTGTCCGTCCAGAATGATGCGGCGCAGCTCGTTCTGCGGACCGCCGGGCGGACGTGGGTGGTCGGTCAGCAGCGAGATCAGGATCGATCGGCGGCGGGGACCTGGCATGACCGGAAATCTAAACGGAGTCCGTTACAGGGCCTTTACCACTTCGGTCGATTCCATCGGCAACGAGAACATCGGGAAGTCGTACGCGATGGCGTTGTCGTGCTCCTCGGGCGACGTCGCGGCCATGCAGTCGGTCAGCGTGATGACCCGATAGCCGTTCTCGTACGCACTCCGCATGGTCGACTCGACGCAGCAGTTGGTCAGGAACCCGCCGATGATGACCGTCTCGATCCCCTTGCTGCGCAGGATGAAGTCCAGATTGGTGCTGGCGAACGTGTCCAGGCCGCGCTTGCCCTCGATCACGATGTCGGTGTCGGCCGGCACCAGGTCGTCGACGATCGCCGCGCCCCAGGTGCCCTTCACGAAGGCGTTCCCGTCGACCACACCCTTGAGGATTCCGTACGGATGCCGGGAGAGCTCGCCATAGCCCGGCGCGAACGTGATCGGCGCATGCATGATGGTCACCCCGGCGGCGCGGGCGGCCTCGACGAGCGCCTTGGTCTTGTCCAGCATGCCGGTCTTGTCCATCACGGCCGACACGGCCGGGTGCAGCACCCCGCCCTCGGAGGTGAACTCGTTCTGATACTCGATCAGCAGGACCGCCGTCCGGGCCGGGTCCAGCTGCAGCGCCTCGCTCATGACCACTCCTTCTGCTGTGTCTCACATCACCCGCTTCTCACGCAAGCACGCCCGGCCCCGTCGGGCAAGCCCTCTGCCCTCAGCGGAAGGGGAAGTCGGGGGCCGGGGAGTCCGATTAGGCTCGAAGGCACTCGGCAGCGGGAGGTAACCGGTGGAGATGCGCCACGATCCGATGCGGTGGGGCCAGCCACCGCCGCCCGAGCCCTGGTCACAGGGCGGCGGCGCAGCGGCAGTGCCGGGCTGGCTCGAGGAGAAACTGTTCGACCAGCGAATCGTGATGATCCGCGCCCAGCTCACCGGCGAGGCCGCCTCGGGCATCGCGGCCGCCCTGCTGACCCTCGACGCGCACGGCCCGGCGCCGGTCCAGCTGCATGTGGCCAGCCCCGGCGGCGAACTCGGGGCCGCCCTGTCGGTGATCGACGTGATCGACTCGATGGCCGCCCCGGTCCACGCCGTGGTGACGTCGCAGGCGGCCGGCGCCGTGGTCGCCGTGCTGGCCGCGGCCGAGCGGCGCGCCGCCTACCGGCACGCCCGGTTCAAGCTCAACGAGCCCCGGTCGTCCGGCGTGACCGGCACCGCCGACGAGGTGGCCCGGGCCGCCGGCCAGCATCTGCGCGAACTCGAAGAGATCACGCTGCGGCTGGTCGAGGTGACCGGGCAGTCGCGCAGCCGGATCGAGGACGACATGTCGGCCGGGCGCAGCCTGACCGCCCAGGAGGCCCTCGACTACGGGCTGATCAGCGAGATCCTCGGCAAAGCCTGACTTCCTTACCAAAAAAAGGGCCCCGGGATCACCCGGGGCCCTTTTTCTACGAGCTGGATCAGACGTTGACCTTCACGCCCATGGAGCGGGCGGTGCCGGAGACGATCTGGATCGCGGCGTCGATGTCGTTCGCGTTGAGGTCGGGGAGCTTGCGCTCGGCGATCTCCTTGACCTGGGTCGCGCTCAGCGTGCCCACGGTCTGCGTCAGCGGGTTCGACGCGCCCGACTGGATGCCCAGAGCCTTGCGGATCAGGAAGCTGGTCGGCGGCGTCTTGTAGGCCAGCGTGTGGCTGCGGTCCTCGTAGACCGAGACGATGACCGGGATGATCTCGCCACGGTTCTTGGAGGTCGCCTCGTCGTACTCGACCTTGACGGCACGCATGTTGGCCCCGGTCGGACCAAGCATCTTGCCGAGGTCGACCATCGCGGCGTTACCCGCCTCAAGCGCGAGGGTGACCTCATGAGTCTTTTTCTTGGGCGGCATTGCGTAGGGCTCCTTAGGGTGAGCTGCAAGCTCTCATGACGCAGCTCGCCAGCTTTCAATCAACACGCGACAACCCCGAGACCTTACTACCGTGCCGAACAAGCGGTCAAAACGGCGGTCTCGGGTTACGCCCACCAGTGTATCTCGGCCCTCAGAACTGGTCGCACTCGCACCGGTTCATCAGGGAACGGACCGCCGCCACGTACTCCGGGTTGGGCAGGGTCTTGCTCTCGGCGGCCGACTCGATCGTGCCCTGACCGGCGTTGTAGCCCGAGATCACCACATTGAGCAGGCACCACGACGTGTGCGACTTGCACTTGCTGGGGTTGAGGTTGTAGTTCTCCCCGAAGTACCGCTGCCCGGCCCACCGCGTGAACCACGCGATGTAGTTGGCCCCGACATAGGCGTTCTGCTTGTAGTCGGAAGCGTCGTAGTCCAGGCCGAACCGGTTGTTGATCATGCTGACGGTGTCCGGCATGACCTGCATGACCCCGGTGCCGCCGTCACAGTTGTGGATGTTGGTCTGCCAGCCGCTCTCCTGCCAGGCGATCGCCTTGACCAGCGGATAGTTCAACTTCAAGGTCGGTGCTTCCGTACGCCAGTAGACGCGCGCCGAGGCCGACTTGAGAGCCTTCTTCACGGTCGACTTGGCGACCGGCTTGGTCTTGTCGTAGTGCGCGCAGGCCGGCAGCTCGCTCCAGAACGCGGGCTGGGTCGGCTCGGCGCTCTTCGGCTCCTTGGTCGTCTTCGACGGTTTCGGCTTCGGCTTCGCGGTCGTCGGCTCCGGCGTGGGCGACTCGGTGATCGGTTCGAACTCCGGCTCATTGGCGACCGCTGTGGTCTCCGTCACCGGCGGCGCGGCTGTGGTCTTGTCGTCCTTACCGCCGATCAGCCCGCAGCCGCTCATCATGATCAGCACGGCCAGTGCTGTGCCCGCTATCCGTCCTCGCGTCATCAACCGGCCCTTTCTCCCCGTTCACGGTGGTTGCCGGCGAACGCTAGCCCCGGGATCCGGCCCGCCGCAGCACCCTTAAACCAGGACTGAAACGTCGATCGACCCCGACCCCGGACCGCAACTTTGACCGGGGACAATAGAGGTATGCAGACCCGCACCGACCTACGCAACGTCGCCATCATCGCCCATGTCGACCACGGCAAAACCACCCTGGTCGACGCCATGCTGCGCCAGGGGAGCCAGTCCCACGCGCGGGGCGAGATGGCCGACCGCGTCATGGACTCCATGGACCTGGAGCGGGAAAAGGGCATCACCATTCTCGCCAAGAACACGGCGATCAGCTACCAGCCCGCCGAGGGTGACCCCGTCACCATCAACATCATCGACACTCCCGGCCACGCCGACTTCGGTGGCGAGGTCGAGCGCGGCCTCACCATGGTCGACGGTGTCGCCCTGCTCGTCGACGCCTCCGAGGGCCCGCTGCCGCAGACCCGCTTCGTGCTCCGCAAGGCCCTCGCGGCCAAGCTGCCGATCATCCTCATCATCAACAAGGTCGACCGCCCCGACGCCCGGATCAAGGAAGTCGTCGACGAGACGTACGAACTCTTCCTCGACCTCGACGCCGACGAGCACCAGATCGAGTTCCCGATCGTCTACGCCTGCGCCCGCGACGGCATCGCCTCGCTGACCCAGCCCAAGGACGGCACCGTCCCGGAAGACAGCACCGACCTCGAGGTCCTCTTCAGCACCATCCTCGAAACCATCCCCGCCCCCACCTACACCGAGGGCGCGCCGTTGCAGGCGCACGTCGTCAACCTCGACGCCTCGAACTTCCTGGGCCGCCTCGCCCTGTGCCGGGTGCACGAGGGCACGATCCGCAAGGGCCAGACCGTCGCCTGGTGCCGGACCGACGGCACGATCAGCAACGTCCGCATCTCCGAACTGCTGATCACCGAGGGTCTCGACCGCAAGCCGGCCGAGAGCGCCGGACCGGGCGACATCATGGCCGTGGCCGGCATCGCCGACATCATGATCGGCGAGACCCTGGCCGACGCCGAGGACCCGCGACCGCTCCCCCTGATCACCGTGGACGAGCCGGCCATCTCGATGGTCCTCGGCACGAACACGTCGCC
Organism: Paractinoplanes bogorensis; assembly: GCF_018829635.1. Classification (GTDB taxonomy): domain Bacteria; phylum Actinomycetota; class Actinomycetes; order Mycobacteriales; family Micromonosporaceae; genus Actinoplanes; species Actinoplanes bogorensis. The sequence goes on along the minus strand of NZ_JAHKKG010000006.1, from coordinate 175,185 downwards.
GCTGGTCGGCAAGGTCAAGGGGGCCAAGGTCACGGCCCGCATGGTCAAGGACCGCCTCGACCGCGAGCTGATCGGTAACGTCTCGCTGCGCGTGCTGCCGACCGAGCGGCCCGACGCCTGGGAGGTCCAGGGTCGTGGCGAGCTCGCGCTGGCCATCCTGGTCGAGCAGATGCGCCGGGAGAACTACGAGCTCACCGTGGGCAAGCCGCAGGTGGTCACCCGGACGGTCGACGGCAAGCTGCACGAGCCGGTCGAGCGCCTGACGATCGACGCCCCCGACGAATACATGGGCGCGATCACCACGCTGCTGTCCACCCGCAAGGGCCGGATGGAAGAGCTGATCAACCACGGCACCGGCTGGCTGCGCATGGAGTGGCTGGTCCCGGCGCGTGGCCTGATCGGCTTCCGCACCGAGTTCCTCACCGAGACCCGCGGCACCGGCATCATGCACCACCTGTTCGAAGACTACGAGCCCTGGTTCGGCGAGCTGCGCACCCGCAACAACGGCTCGCTGGTGGCCGACCGGGCCGGCGTGGTCACCCCGTTCGCCATGATCAATATCCAGGAGCGGGGCTCGCTGTTCGTCGAGCCGACCACCGAGGTCTACGAGGGCATGATCATCGGTGAGAACTCCCGCGAGGACGACATGGACGTCAACATCACCAAGGAGAAGAAGCTCACCAACATGCGCGCGGCCAGCGCCGACAACACCGAAAAGGTGATCCCGCCGCGCAAGCTGTCGCTCGAGCAGGCCCTGGAGTTCTGCCGCGAGGACGAGTGCGTCGAGGTGACGCCGGCCGCCGTCCGCATCCGCAAGGTGGTCCTCGACCAGCAGACGCGTGGCCGCCAGGCCGCCCGCCGCAAGCACGCCCAGTAGTTCCACTCTCAGCGTGGCCGTCCCCCGGTGGGGCGGCCACGCTTTGTTCTGCTGTCAGCGCGGCCGCCCTCTCCAGGGAGCGGCCGCGCTCTGCGTTTGTCAGCGTGCCCCTCTCCGGGGTGGCCGAGCATTGCTCTGTTGCCGCTGCCAGTGGCCGCGCGCTTGGCTCTGTCGTCAGCGTGACCGCCCTCTCACGGAAGCGGCCGCGCTTTGCGTATGTCCGCGTGACCGCCCCCGGGGGACGGACGCGCTTGGTCCTGTTGTCAGCGCGGCCGCCCTCTCCGGGGTGGCCGAGCATTGCTCTGTTCGCCGCTGCCTGTGGCCGCGCTTGGCTCTGTCGCCAAGGCGGCCGTCCTCCTCGGGGAGCGGGCTCGTGCTTGCTCTGCCGTCAGCGCGGCCGTCCTCTCCCCCGGGAGCGGGCCCGCGCTTGCTCTGCCGTCAGCGCGACCGTCCTCCACGGGGAGCCGGCGCGCGCTTTGCCCTGCCGCCAGCGTGGCCGCCCACCTCGGGGAGCCGGCGCGCGCTTTGCCCTGCCGCCAGCGTGGCCGTCCACCTCGGGGAGCCGGCGTGCGCTTTGCCGCGTCAGCGCGGCCGCCCTCTTCCGGGAGAGCGGGCGCGCTCTATTCTGTGAGCCGTGCTGGAGGCGGGGAGCAGGGTGCGGAGCCAACCGGCACCGCCGCACGTCGTGTTCGGCAAGCTGACCGATCCGACGGGCGATCCCGTCCGCCCGTGGCTGGTGCTGATGGACGACGAGCACGCCCCGACGGTGCTCGAGGCTTCGGAGCCCCATTCACTCGTCTGGTCGTCCCTGTGGCCCAAGCGGCCCGACGCCCGCATCCGCTTCGACCTGACCTCCGACAACGCCGGCGGCTCCCGTGTGCGCTGGACACTGCTCGTCACCGAGCCGATGCCCGACCCGTCCCTGCTCGGCCACCTGCGCAAACGCCTCAACGTGTTGATCCACGCCAACCTGCGCTTCACGTTCGGCCAGTAACCCAACCCCGGCTCACCCAACCTCGGCTCAGCCCGGCTCGGCCCGGGCCGGCCCAGCTCGACCCGGCTCAGCCCGGCTCAACTCGGCCCGGCTCAACGGGCCCGGCCCAGCCCGGCTCAACTCGGCCCGGCTCGGCCCAGCTCGGCCCAGCCCAGCTCAGCTCAGCCCGGCCCAGCTCGGCCCAGCCCAGCTCAGCTCAGCCCGGCCCAGCTCGACCCGGCTCAGCCCGGCTCAACTCGGCCCAGCTCGGCCCAGCTCGGCCCAGCTCGGCCCAGCCCAGCCCAGCTCAGCACGGCTCGGCCCGGCACGACCCGGCCCGGCACGACCCGGCCCGGCACGACCCGGCCCGGCACGACCCGGCCCGGCACGACCCGGCTCAGCACGGCCCGGCACGACCCGGCTCAGCCCGACTCAGCTCGACCCGGCCCGGCACGACCCGGCTCAGCCCGACTCAGCCCGACTCAGCCCGACCCGGCTCGACCCGGCGTGGCCCGACCCGGCTTGGCTTGGCCCGGCCCGACTCGGGTCAGGCTCGGCTTCGGGTTTGGCTTTGCTCCTGGGCGCAACCACTCACGCACGTCGCCCGGGTGCTCCGAGCGCTCTGGACGCGCCAGCGGCCAGCTCGGAACGCCCGGGTCCCCGCGGGAGCGACGGTCCGCCACCCACCACCCCGCCGGGACAGCGTGATCTTGATCTTCCCGGTCTTGATCTTGAACTACCGCTGGCTTATGCCTTCGTCTCTGCTAAGTCGCGTTTGCGGTCGCGGGACGACTTGATCAGGCTCGCGACTGTTGCCACACCCAAAGTTCCGATGATGACCAGCAACGACAGCCAGATCGGGATCTCCGGCGCCCAGTGCACGCCGTCGCCGCCGTTGACGAACGGGATCGTGTTTGTGTGCAGCGCCTCGAGGAACAGCTTCACGCCGATGAAGGCGAGCACCGCGGCGAGGCCGTAGTTGAGGAACACGAGCCGCTCGAGCAGGCCGCCCAGCAGGAAGAACAGCTGCCGCAGGCCCATCAGCGCGAAGACGTTGGCGGTGAAGACCAGGTACGGCTCCTTGGTGATCCCGAAGATCGCCGGGATCGAGTCGAGCGCGAACAGCAGGTCGGTCGTGCCGATCGCGATCATCACGATGAGCATGGGCGTGAACAGGCGTTTGCCGGTCTCGGTGACCACCGTCATGCGGCCGCTGTCGAACGACGACGACACCGGCAGGGCGCGCTTGGCCCAGCGGATCAGCACGTTCTCCTTGAAGTCGTCCTCGTCGTTCTCACCCTCTTTGAGCAGGGTGATCGCGGTGTAGACGAGGAACGCGCCGAAGATGTAGAACACCCACGAGAACTGCGCGATCAGCGCGGCGCCGGCGGCGATGAACAGGCCGCGCATGACCAGGGCCAGCACGATGCCGATGAGCAGCACCTTCTGCTGGAACTGCCGCGGCACGGCGAACCGGGCCATGATGATCATGAAGATGAAGAGGTTGTCGACGCTCAGCGAGTATTCGGTGAGCCAGCCGGTGTAGAACTCCACGGCCGGCTGCGGCCCCGCGAGGAACCAGAGCCCGAGGCCGAAGGCCAGCGCGAGAGCGATATAGAACGCGACCCAGCCGCCCGACTCTTTCATCGAGGGCTCGTGCGGTCGTCGACCGATGATCAGCAGATCAACGGTGAGCACAATGACGACGGCGACCAGGGTGACGATCCACACCCAGGCGGACACGGTCAAAATAGGACCTCCGGCAGACACGGTTCGGCGCTGTGCCCGCACCGGGGGTTTTCGGCGGGAACAGCGTCGTGCGACTGTCGGAGGTCTCTTCCGCCGCCACAATGTCGGGCGACCGCCGGCCCCGGGTACGCCCTCAGGGGTGGGCGCTCCGTGTTGACGAGACCGGCACGAGGGAATACTCCCCTCCTACGGCAGCCATTGTGTCGCATCGAACGGCACAGCGGCAGAGCACCCCGGGAAAGCGTGTCGAGACTCTCGGCCCTGTCATGCCCGGGTGGCCCCGTTCCACGTTACTCCCCGCGCCCGTAGAGGAGGCACTTCACGATGCTCACTCCTCTTCTCTCGCGGCTGGAGCTGGCATTCACGTCGACCACGATCGGTGGACTCCACTTGTGGCCCATCGCTAGACACGTAGGCGTCCTAGGAGACTAGTTCAATTGGTGGCGGCCTGATAGCGGGCCCGCCGCCCCTGATGGGTGAAGCCGAGACGACGGTAGAGGGCCGCCGCTCCCGGATTGTTGACGTTGACCGTCAGCCAGGCGTGATCGGCGTCGTCGGCGGCCATGCGGGTCAGCGACTCGGTGATCAGGGCGCCGGCCAGCCCCCGGCGGCGGGCGAAGGGCACCACGCCGACCTGGACGATCCAGCCCCGGGCCGCGGTCACGAAGCCGGCGTCGCCCAGATCGGGCAGCGTGACGAGCAGCGACTGCTCCGGGACGAAGTCGTCGTCCTCCTCGTTCTCGGCGATCCACTCGTCGGCCGGGTCGGCCGGGAAGCCGGGCCGGTCCCGGAACGACGCGTGATACGTGGTGTGGAATCGCTGCGCGGTCAGTTCGTCCCACGTCGAGACCGTCGCGCCCTGAGGCCAGTCCACCGGCGGCAGGGCGACCCGCTCGAGGTCGACGTGCATGACGTCTTCGGCGAACGACTGCACCAGCCCCCGCGACGTGAAGAGCGCCTCGGCGTCCCCGGTCAGCGACTCGGTCTCCACGGTCGTCCCGGCCAGTGCCAGGCCGCGGTCGAGCACCTCCGCGCCGAGACCCTGCCCGCGGGCCTCCGGGTCGATCAGCCCGGTGAAGGCCGGCCCGCCCCGCGCGGCGCCGGCCGCGACCAGCCGCCCGTCACCGGCCCTCAGCCCGAACGCCGTGACGCCCTCGCCCGACCACCGCCGCGCCAGGAACGCCCGGTCGGTGGCGAGCGGCATCCCGCCGTCGGCCGCGAAGCAGCGCTCCGCGAGCGCGAGGAGTTCGGACGGTAGGCCGGTCAGGTCGATCCAGGAGAAACCGGTCGGGAGGGTCGACGTCATCCGGCCACCCTAGCCAGGCACCGTGGACTGATCGAACTATTTCACCCCTGCCGCATCCATCCCCCGCAGTTCCTTCTTCAGCTCGGACATCTCGTCGCGGATGCGGGCCGCCAACTCGAACTGCAACTCGCGGGCCGCCCCGAGCATCTGCTCGTTGAGGTCTTGGATGAGCTGGGCCAGCTCGGCCCGGGCCATGCCCTCGCGGGCCGGTGTCGCCGGCGCGCCGCGCCCCTTCGACCGGGTCTCGGGCACCGGGCCCTTGCCGCGCGACATCTGCCGGCCACCGCCGCCGACCATCGGGTTGACCGTGGCGTCGGTGTCCTCGGCCTCGCGATAGATGTCGTCGAGGATGTCGTGGATCCGCTTGCGCAGGGCCTGCGGCGTGATGCCGTTGGCCTCGTTGTGGGCGATCTGCTTGGCCCGGCGCCGGTCGGTCTCCTCGATGGCGTCACGCATCGACGGGGTCATCTTGTCGGCGTACATGTGGACCTCACCCGACACGTTGCGGGCCGCGCGGCCGATCGTCTGGATCAGCGAGCGCCCGCTGCGCAGGAAGCCCTCCTTGTCGGCGTCGAGGATCGCCACCAGCGACACCTCGGGCAGGTCGAGGCCCTCGCGCAGCAGGTTGATGCCGACCAGCACGTCGTAGTCGCCCTTACGCAGCTCTTTGAGCAACTCGACGCGGCGCAGCGTGTCCACCTCGGAGTGCAGGTAGCGCACCCGGATGCCGTTCTCCAGCAGATAGTCGGTGAGGTCTTCGGCCATCTTCTTGGTCAGCGTGGTGACCAGCACCCGCTCGTCGCGCTCGGTGCGCAGCTTGATCTCGTGCATGAGGTCGTCGATCTGGCCCTTGGTCGGCTTGACCACGACCTCGGGGTCGACCAGGCCGGTCGGGCGGATCACCTGCTCGACGAACTCGCCCTGGGCCTGCTGCATCTCCCACGGCCCCGGGGTCGCCGACAGGAACACCATCTGGCCGACCCGCTCGAGGAACTCGTCGAACCGCAGCGGACGGTTGTCGGCCGCGCTGGGCAGCCGGAAACCGTGCTCGATGAGGATGCGCTTGCGGGAGGCGTCGCCCTCGTACATGCCGCCGATCTGCGGAATCGTCACGTGCGACTCGTCGATGACCGTGATGTAGTCGTCGGGGAAGTAGTCGAGCAGGGTGAACGACGGTTCCCCGGGGGAGCGGCCGTCCATGTGCATCGAGTAGTTCTCGATGCCGTTGCAGAAGCCGACCTGCCGCATCATCTCGACGTCGTACTGCGTGCGCATGCGCAGCCGCTGCGCCTCGAGCAGCTTGCCCTGCCGCTCGAACTCGGCCAGCCGCTCCTCGAGCTCGGCCTCGATCTGGCGGATCGCCCGTTCCATCCGCTCGGGGCCGGCCACGTAGTGCGACGCCGGGAAGATGACCAGCTGGTCGACCTCACGGACGATCTCGCCGGTGAGCGGGTGCAGGTAGTAGAGCTTCTCGACCTCGTCACCGAACAGCTCGATGCGGACCGCGAGTTCCTCGTAGGCCGGGATGATCTCGAGCGTGTCGCCCCGGACCCGGAACGTGCCGCGCTGGAAGGCCATGTCGTTGCGCGAGTACTGGATGTCGACCAACCGGCGCAGCACCTGGTCGCGGTCGACCGTGTCGCCCACCTTGACCTTGACCGAGCGGTCGAGATATTCCTGCGGGGTGCCGAGGCCGTAGATCGCGCTCACCGTGGCCACCACGATCGTGTCGCGCCGGGTGAGCAGCGACATCGTGGCCGAGTGCCGCAGCCGCTCGACCTCCTCGTTGACCGACGAGTCCTTCTCGATGTAGGTGTCGGTCTGCGCGATGTAGGCCTCGGGCTGGTAGTAGTCGTAGTAGCTGACGAAGTATTCGACCGCGTTGTTGGGCAGCAGCTCGCGGAACTCCTTGGCCAGCTGGGCGCACAACGTCTTGTTGGGCGCGAGCACGAGCGCGGGCCGCTGCAGCTTCTCGATCAGCCACGCGGTCGTCGCGCTCTTGCCCGTGCCGGTCGCGCCGAGCAGCACCGAGTGACGTTCGCCGGCCCGGACCCGCCGGTCGAGCTCGGCGATGGCCGTCGGCTGGTCACCGGCCGGCTGGAATTCGCTGATGACCTCGAAGTTGCCGTCGAGTCGTGGGATGTCGAGCGCCATGGAAACCACCGTACGTCGAGGGTCTGACAAGTTCGGTCCGGCCGCGTGCGCAGGGTGCACATTCGGCGCATTGTCCGGCGTTGCGCGCCGCGCCTAACCTGTTCGGGTAGGCCGCTCGCGGCGGCCGCCCGGCATCGAGCGGGATCATCAAACGGTCCCCTCGGCCGGCCCGTGGTTGTTGCGCCCCGGTCTCCGGCGAGCGCACCCGCAGGTGGTTCGCGCTGAGCGCAGACCGGCCGCCGCGAGCGCCCTTCCTTCAACCCCGCCGATCAAACCCTTCTTCCCGTACGCCTCGTCAGGGCTGCGGCTGCCAGCCGGTCGCCTCGGCCCACTCGTCGGCGTCGCGGGCCTCCTCGTCGAACCAGGGTTCCTTGGCGTCGGCGTACGTGTAGCGCGTCTCGTGCTCGGTCGCCCATCGCGCCTTGGCCGCCGCGTAGCCGTCGCGCGCCTCGTCCACGGCCCTCAGGTGGTCACGCATGAGCAGCGCGAACCGCCACCCCGGCGAGCCGGTCACCCGGACGTGCAGGTTGAGCGGGCGGCCCGGGTCGGTGCCGGCGTGCAGGCGCTTGGGCCACGTCCGGCCGGGGATGCCGCGCGCGTTGTCGACCCACTCCCCCGAGCGTCGCGGGAACCCGGCCGCGGCGAGCCGCCCGGCCAGCGCGTCGGCCTCGGCGAGGGTGCGGACGGCCAGCATCAGGTCGATGATGTCTTTGGCCGGCAGCCCGGGGACCGCGGTCGAGCCGATGTGCGACACCTTGTGGCCGGGCACCGCGTGCTCGATCCGGGCGATCAGCCGGGCCGCCTGGTCGGGCCAGGCGGGGTCGGGATCGGCGATGTGCAGGGCCGGGTCGGGCCGGGCGCGTCGCTGCAGGCGCAGATTCTCCTCGTACGGCCGCAGCCGCCCCCGCACCACCTGGTCGATCTGGGAGTGCAGGTCGCCGAGCGTGCCGTCGTTGATCAGCAGCACGTCGGCCGCCCGGCGGCGGTCGGCGTCGGTGGCCTGGGCGGCGATGCGGGCCTCGGCCTGTTCGGTGCTCATCCCGCGGGTCTCGGCCAGCCGCTTGATCCGCTGGGCCCGGTCGGTCTCGACGACGAGCACGAGATCGTACGAGGGGGCCAGCCGGCTCTCCACGAGCAGCGGTACGTCGTTGACCACGATCGCGTCCAGGGGCGCGCGGCGGGTCAGTTCGGCCGTGCGGGCCCGGATGCGCGGGTGGGTGATCTTCTCCAGGGTGCGGCGGGCCTCGTCGTCACCGAAGACCTTGGCGCCGAGCGCCGGGCGGTCGAGTTCGCCGCCGGCCGTCAGCACGCCGGACCCGAAGGCCGCCACCACCTCGGCCAGCCCGTCGGTGCCGGGGGCGACCACCTCGCGGGCCAGCACGTCGGCGTCGATGATCACCGCGCCGTGATGGGCGAGGCGACGCGCCACCGCGCTCTTGCCCGCCCCGATCCCACCGGTCAACCCCACCTTGAGCACCCGCCAAGTATCCCGGGTCGACCCGGGCGGCGCTCCCCCGCGATCCGTCGAACTTGCTGTGAACAAGCCCGGAAACGGCGAGAGCCGCCCCGACCGAAGTCGGAGCGGCTCCCGGAGTGATCTGGCTGGATCAGTTCTTGCCGCCGGCGAGCTTCTCGCGCAGGGCGGCGAGAGCCTCGTCGGTGGCCAGGGTGCCGGACGGCTCCTCCGACGCGCGCGCCGGGGCCGGCGAGCTCGACGTGGTGGAGGACGACGTCGAGGTGGTCGCGCCCACGGCCGGAGCCGGGTTGAGCGCAGCCTCGGCGTCGGCGTCGCGGGACGCCTGCACCTGCTTGGTGTGGGCCTCCCAGCGCTCGCGGGCGTCGGCGTACTGCTTCTCCCACGTCTCGCGCTGCTTGTCGAAGCCGTCGAGCCACTCGCCCGTCTCGGGGTCGAAGCCCTCCGGGTAGATGTAGTTGCCCTCGGCGTCGTACGTCGCGGCCATGCCGTAGAGGGTCGGGTCGAAGTGCTCCTCGCCCTCGACGAAGCCCTCGTTGGCCTGCTTGAGCGACAGCGAGATCCGGCGACGCTCGAGGTCGATGTCGATGACCTTGACCAGGACGTCGGAGCCCACCTGGACGACCTGCTCGGGCAGCTCGACGTGCCGCTCGGCCAGCTCGGAGATGTGCACCAGGCCCTCAATGCCGTCGTCCACGCGGACGAAGGCGCCGAACGGAACCAGCTTGGTGACCTTGCCCGGCACGATCTGGTTGATCGCGTGGGTGCGGGCGAACTGGCGCCACGGGTCTTCCTGGGTCGCCTTCAGCGACAGCGAGACGCGCTCGCGGTCCAGGTCGACGTCGAGCACCTCGACCTCGACCTCCTGGCCGACCTCGACAACCTCGGACGGGTGGTCGATGTGCTTCCAGGAGAGCTCGGAGACGTGCACCAGACCGTCGACACCGCCGAGGTCGACGAACGCCCCGAAGTTGACGATCGAGGACACGACGCCCTTGCGGACCTGGCCCTTCTGCAGCTTGTTGAGGAACTCGGTGCGAACCTCGGACTGCGTCTGCTCGAGCCAGGCGCGGCGGGACAGGACCACGTTGTTGCGGTTCTTGTCCAGCTCGATGATCTTGGCTTCGAGCTCACGGCCCACGTACGGCTGCAGGTCGCGCACGCGGCGCATCTCGACCAGCGAGGCCGGGAGGAAGCCACGGAGGCCGATGTCGAGGATGAGGCCACCCTTGACGACCTCGATGACGGAGCCGCGAACGACGCCGTCGTCCTCCTTGATCTTCTCGATGGTGCCCCACGCGCGCTCGTACTGCGCACGCTTCTTCGAGAGGATCAGACGACCTTCCTTGTCCTCCTTGGTGAGGACGAGGGCTTCGATGTGGTCACCGACCGACACCACTTCCGCGGGGTCCACGTCATGCTTGATCGACAACTCGCGCGAGGGGATGACACCCTCGGTCTTGTAGCCGATGTCGAGCAGGACCTCGTCCCGATCGACCTTGACGACGGTGCCTTCGACAATGTCGCCGTCGTTGAAGTACTTGATGGTCTCGTCGATGGCGGCGAGGAATGCTTCCTCAGAACCGATATCGTCGACGGTGACCTTGTTGGCGCTCGAGGTGGCCTCGATGCTGCTCGTCATGTGGACTGTTGCTCCGAACGGATGGATTCGTGGTGTCTCTCGCGCGCCGCGGAACTGCCGGCGGGCACGGCACGAACGAGGAGTTAAGGACCGAGCTGGATCCTTAGTCGATCATGTCGAGACCGACGACCACGGAACCTGCTCCCTGCCGAGGCACACGATCCGCGAGCGCATCGACTAGCTTACCGTGCGCATTACCACAGGTTGCAAGCCCTCCTGACGAGCCAGGCACAATGTTCGGCGGAAACCCCGCAGCATGCCCGTAATGTGCCGAATCGGGACGCTGCTCTGCCCTCCCGTACCCTCGCCGGGTGACCGAGATCAACCACCCGCCCCTCCGTCGGGGGATCACCGACGACGAGAGCCGGGTCGCCAGCCGCGGCTGGTGGGACTCCGACGCCGACGACTATCAGGCCGAACACGGCGCCTTCCTGGGCGATCTCGACTTCGTGTGGTGTCCCGAGGGGCTGCGCGAGGCCGACGCGGGGCTGCTCGGCGACGTCCGCGGCAAGCGGGTGCTCGAGCTCGGGGCGGGCGCGGCGGCGGGGGCCCGGTGGCTCGACGGGCAGGGCGCCGAGGTGACCGCTCTCGATCTGTCGGCCGGCATGCTGCGGCACGCACGGGAGGCCGAGGTCCGTACGGGCGTCCGGGTGCCGCTCGTGCAAGCCGACGCTCTGGCCCTGCCGTTCGCGGACAGCGTATTCGACATCGTCTGCACAGCGTTCGGGGCGATCCCGTTCGTGGCCGACTCGGGCGCCGCCATGCGGGAGGTCGCCCGTGTCCTGCGTACGGGAGGGACCTGGGTCTTCTCCATCACCCATCCGATGCGCTGGATCTTCTGGGACGAGCCGGACGAGAGCGGCCTGGTCGCGCGCAACTCGTACTTCGATCGCACGCCCTACATCGAGAGAGACGAGAAAGGCGTTCCCTCGTACGTGGAACAGCACCGCACCCTGGGCGACCGGGTGCGCGAACTCGTGGCCGCCGGATTCGTGCTCCGCGACCTGGTCGAGCCGGAGTGGCCGGCGGGGCACGAGCAGGTCTGGGGCCAGTGGAGCCCGCTGCGGGGGCGGCTGTTCCCGGGCACCGCGATCTTCGTCTCCGACCTGAACTGACTCCGTTTCCGACGGTCCGGCCCAGGTATCCGGACCTCATCGGAAGCGCTGGGGAAGGCCTAGAGCGGGATGCCGGTCTCGAGCAGCGTGCCCATCACGGCCAGGGCGGCCGGGATCATCCGGTAGTAGACCCAGGTGCCGCGGCGGTCGCTGTCGACCAGGCCGGCCTCGCGCAGCACCTTGAGGTGGTGCGAGATGGTCGGGCCGGTGAGGTGGAACTCGCCGGTCAGGTCGCAGACGCACACCTCGCCGCCGCGGGCCGAGGCGATCATCGACAGCAGCCGCAGGCGCACCGGGTCGCCCAGGGCCTTGAACATCGGCGCGAACACGTCGGCCTGAGCGGGGTCCATCGGCTCACGGTTGAGCGGACCACCCTCGGCGGCGGAAATCCCCATCGTCTGGCTCCCCATGGCCCATACCTTTGCAAAGCCCCGCAACCACGACCCGGTCGTCAGGTCGATCACCGTACGCATCGTCGCGCAGGACCATTCTCCGGCGCCCTGACGGGAGAGTAGCTCTCCGCGGCTGTGACTTGCACAACCGCGCAGAGCGTACGCCAGAAGGTCAGCCCACGACGACGCGGAACGACGCCGTGTCGCCGTGCCGCTCGAAGCCGGCGGGAGATCGGTCCCGGCCGTCGCCTCGTGCGCCCGTCAGTGGTCGGCGCCGTTCCAGTCCTGGCCGGAGCCGACCGACACCTCGAGCGGGACCGACAGCGGGTAGGCCTCGCCCATCTCGCGGCGCACGAGCGTCTCGAGGGCCTCGCGTTCACCCGGGGCCACGTCGAAGACCAGCTCGTCGTGCACCTGCAGCAGCATGCGGGAGGCGAGCCCGGCCTCCTTGAGCGCCCGGTCGACCCGCAGCATCGCGACCTTGATGATGTCGGCCGCGGAGCCCTGGATCGGGGCGTTGAGCGCCATCCGCTCGGCCATCTCGCGGCGCTGGCGGTTGTCGCTGGACAGGTCGGGCAGGTAGCGCCGGCGGCCCAGAATGGTCGCGGTGTAGCCGTCCTGCACCGCGCGCCGCACGACCGCCTGCAGGTAGTCGCGGACGCCGCCGAAGCGCTCGAAGTATTCGTCCATGAGGCCGCGGGCCTCGTCGGTCGGGATGTTGAGCTGGTTGGACAGGCCGAACGCGCTCAGCCCGTAGGCCAGGCCGTAGTTCATCGCCTTGATCTTGCGGCGCTGGTCGGGCACGACCTCTTCGACCGGCACGTGGAACACCGACGAGGCGGTGGCCGCGTGGAAGTCGAACGCCGAGTTGAACGCCGCGATCAGCGCCTCGTCGCCGGACAGGTGCGCCATGATGCGCATCTCGATCTGGCTGTAGTCGGCGGTCATCAGCTGCTCGTAGCCCGGCCCGACGATGAACGCGCGGCGGATGCGCCGGCCCTCCTCGGTGCGGATCGGGATGTTCTGCAGGTTGGGGTCGGTCGACGAGAGCCGGCCGGTGGCGGCCACGGTCTGGTTGAACGTGGTGTGGATGCGCCCGTCGTCGGAGACCGACTTGAGCAGGCCGTCGACCGTGGACTTGAGCTTGGCCACGTCGCGGTGGCGCAGCAGGTGCTCGAGCAGCGGGTCGCCGGTCTGGGCGAACAGGCTCTGCAGGGCGTCGGCGTCGGTCGTGTACCCCGACTTGATCTTCTTGGTCTTGGGCAGGCCGCGCTCGTCGAACAGGATCTGCTGGAGCTGCTTGGGCGAGCCCAGGTTGAACTCCCGGCCGACCACCTCGTGCGCGGCCTGCTGGGCCGACTTCACCTCGGCGGCGAAGTGGGCCTCGAGCTCGGACAGGTAGTCGGTGTCGGCCGCGATGCCCAGGTGTTCCATCTCGCCGAGTACCTCGGACAGCGGCTGCTCGACCTCCATGAGCAGCTTCTGCGACTCGCCACCGTCGCGGGACAGTTCCTCGGTCAGCACGTCGGCCAGGTCGAGCGTGGCCCGGGCGCGCAGCATGACGCCCTGTTCGGCGACGCCCTCGGTGCCGGTGTCGCCGCCCAGGCCGGACAGCAGGTCGAGCTGGCCGGTCTCGGGCTCCTCGACCCGCAGCTCGCGCTTGAGATAGCGCAGGGCCAGGTCGGTCAGGTCGTAGGCCCGCTGGTCGGGCTTGGCCAGGTAGGCGGCCAGGGCGGTGTCGACGCGGACGCCGGTCAGTTCCCAGCCGTGGTCGCGGACGGCCAGCGAGACGGGCTTGGCGTCGTGCAGCACCTTGGGCCGGTCGGGGTCGGCCAGCCAGCCGGCCACCGCCCGCTCGTCGGCCTCGTCGAGGGCGGCCGGGTCGAACCAGGCGGCCGGCCCGTCGCCGGTCGCGACCGCGACGCCGCTGAGGGTGCCCGTGCCGCGGCCGAACGTGCCGGTGACGGCCACCCCGACCGGGGCCGCGGCGGCGTGCGTGCCGAGCCAGGCCGCGACCTGGCCGGCCTGCAGGACCTGACCCTCGAGGTCGAAGCCGGACTCGGCCTCGGGCTCGACGGCCTCGAGGTAGGAGTAGAGACGCTCGCGCAGCACCCGGAACTCGAGGGCGTCGAACACCTGGTGGACGGCTTCGCGGTCCCAGCCGTGCCAGCGCACGTCGTCGGGGCCGATCGGCAGTTCCAGGTCTTTGCGCAGCTCGTTGAGCCGGTAGTTCTGCATCACCCCGGCCAGGTGGGCGCGCAGGTTGTCGCCGGCCTTGCCCTTGACCTTGTCGGCGTTGGCCACGACGCCCTCGATGCCACCGAACTCGGTGATCCACTTCGCTGCCGTCTTGGGCCCGACGCCGGGCACGCCGATCAGGTTGTCGCTGGTCTCGCCGACCAGGGCGGCCTTGTCGCGGTAGAGGTGCGGCGGGACGAGCTGCTTCTCCTCGACCAGGGCCGGGGTCATCCGCCAGACCTCGGAGACGCCGCGGCTCGGGTAGAGGACCGTGGTGTGCTCGTCGACCAGCTGCAGGGCGTCACGGTCGCCGGAGGAGATGAGCACCTCCATGCCGGCCGCGCGGGCCTGCGTGGCGAGAGTGGCGATGACGTCGTCGGCCTCGAAGCCGGCCTGCTCGACGTACTGGATGCGGAGCGCGTCGAGGATCTCCTTGACCAGGCTGACCTGGCCCTGGAACTCGGGCGGCGTCGCCTTGCGGCCGGCCTTGTACTCCGGGTAGATCTCGGTGCGGAAGGAGACGCGGGACACGTCGAACGCGACCGCGATGTGCGTGGGCTTCTCGTCGCGCAGCATGTTGATCAGCATCGAGGTGAAGCCGAACACGGCATTCGTGTGCTGACCGGTCACCGTGCTGAAGTTCTCCTTGGGCAGCGCGTGGAACGCGCGGTAGGCCAGGGAGTGGCCGTCGAGCAGCAGCAAACGGGGGGTCTGGGCGTCGTCGCTCACGTGGAGGGACTCTAGTCGGGGGGTCCGACACAAAGCCGGACCGCCCCGCCAGATTTAGAGCACCTTGCTGAGGAATGCCTTGGTTCGCTCATGTTGCGGGTTGCCGATGACCTCGCGCGGCGGCCCCTGCTCGACCACCACACCGCCGTCCATGAAGATCAGGTTGTCGCCGACCTCGCGGGCGAATCCGATCTCGTGGGTGACCACGACCATGGTCATGCCGTCGCGGGCCAGGTCCTTCATCGTGTCGAGGACCTCGCCGACCAGTTCGGGGTCGAGCGCGCTGGTCGGCTCGTCGAACAGCATCAGCTTGGGCCGCATGGCCAGGGCCCGGGCGATGGCGACCCGCTGCTGCTGGCCGCCGGAGAGCTGACCGGGGTAGTTGCCGACCTTGGCGCCCAGCCCGACCTTCTCGAGCAGTGCGGTCGCGCGGTCACGCACCTCCGACTTGGACTCCCGCTTGACCCGGCAGGGCGCCTCCATGACGTTGTCGAGCACCGTCATGTGCGGGAACAGGTTGAAGCGCTGGAACACCATGCCGATCGACTGGCGCTGCCGGGCGACGTCCTTCTCGCCCATCTCGTGCAGCTTGCCACCACGCTCGCGGTAGCCGACCAGTTCGCCGTCCACGAAGATCCGCCCGGCGTTGATCTTTTCGAGGTGGTTGATGCAGCGCAGGAACGTCGACTTGCCCGAGCCCGAGGGGCCCAGCACGCAGCACACCTCGCCCGGCTTGACGACCAGGTCGATGCCCTTGAGCACCTCGAGCGACCCGAACGACTTGTGCACGTTGTCGGCGCGCAC
Organism: Paractinoplanes bogorensis; assembly: GCF_018829635.1. GTDB lineage: Bacteria > Actinomycetota > Actinomycetes > Mycobacteriales > Micromonosporaceae > Actinoplanes > Actinoplanes bogorensis. Next base: position 159,732 of record NZ_JAHKKG010000006.1, on the reverse strand, counting down.
CATCTCGGTGGTCTCGGTCATGTGCCCTCCCCGGTCGGGGTGATGCGGCCGCCCTGCTCGACCTGGATGTCACGCAGCCGCTGCTTCGCCTTGCCGGTGGCGCCGTAGCCCCGGCCGAAGTGCCGCTCCACGAAGTACTGGCCGATCATCAGGATGGTGCACAGGATCAGGTACCAGATCAGCGCGGCCACGAAGACCGGCAGGACCACGAAGGTGCGGGCCTGGATCTGCTGGAGCTGGAAGAACAATTCGAAGGTCACCGGCACGTACGCCACCAGCGACGTGTCCTTGACCATCGCGATGACCTCGTTGCCGGTCGGCGGCACGATCACGCGCATGGCCTGCGGCAGCACGACGCGCCGCAGCACCTGACCGCGGGACATGCCGAGCGCGACCGCGGCCTCGCTCTGCCCCTGGTCGATCGACTGGATGCCGGCCCGCACGATCTCGGCCATGTACGCGGCCTCGGACAGCGCCAGCGCCAGCATGCCGGCCACGAAACCGGCCAGCAGGTCACTGGCCTTGATGCTGTAGAACTGCCCGTCGAAGTTGTCCAGGCCGAACAGCTTGCCGATCTGGGTGCCGAACGGCAGGCCGAAGCCGATCCGCTCCCACAGGATGTTCAGGTTGCCGAACAGCAGCGCCAGCACGAGGCGGGGTGCGGCCCGGAAGAACCAGGTGTAGATGAAGGCGACTGTCGACAGGATCTTGTTCGGCGAGAGTCGCATGATGGCGATGACGACGCCGAGCAGGATGCCGATCGCCATCGACGAGATGGTGAGCAGGATGGTGCCGCGCAGGCCCTCGAGGACCGGCTCGGTGAACATCACCCCGCGCTTGCCGTCCTGATACTCCAGGAAGATGAACGACCACCGGATCCGGTCGTTCGTGAGCAGCATGTGCAGGAACATCGCGGCCAGGATCGCGATGATGCCCAGGCCCACCCAGCGCCCGGGGTGCCGCACGGGCACGGCCTTGATCGCTTCCGGCCGTGCCCGCTCGGTTGTCGTGTCGTCGCTCATGCGAGGGTCAGACCGACGGGTTCACTTCGGGCGTGGTGATCGCACCGGCGGCGACGCCCCACTTGTCGAGGATCTGCTTGTACGTGCCGTCGGCGATCAGCGCCTGCACGGCCTCGCCGAGGACGTTCGCGAACTCGGTCTGGTCCTTGGCCACGGCGTAGCCGTAGGGGGCCGAGTCGTAGATGTCGCCGACCAGGGCGAGCTGCCCGTTGGTCTGCTTCACCGCGTACGCCACCACGGGCGAGTCGGCCAGCATGGCCTCGTCCTTGCCGGTCACCACGGCGTTCGTGGCGTCCGACTGCTTCTGGTACTGGTCGATCGTGATCGCGCCCTTGCCGGCGTCGGTGCACTTCTTCGACCGCGCCTTCAGGTCGTCCACCTGCACCGTCGCCGTCTGCACGGCGATCTTCTTGCCGCAGGCGTCGTCGGCGTTGACCGTGGCCCCGGTCTTGGCGGCCCACTGGGTGCCCGCCGAGAAGTAGGAGACCATGTTGACCTCCTTCAGCCGGTCCGAGTTGATCGTGAAGGAGGACACCCCGACCGAGTACTTCTTGCTGGTCACGCCCGGGATGATGCTGTCGAACGTGGCCGACGTCCACTCGGTGGTCAGGTTGAGCTTCTGCGCCACCGCGTTGAACAGGTCGACGTCGAACCCGACCACGGTCTTGCCGTCGGCGTCGAGGAACTCGCTCGGCGCGTACGACGAGTCGGTGCCGATCGTCAGCTTGCCCGTGGCCTTGATGTCGGCCGGGACCTTGTCGGCGAGGGCGGTGTCGGCGGACGCGCTGGGCGCCGGGGCGCCGCCCGAACTCGAGTCGGACGACTCCGAGCCACAGGCGGCCATCGACAGCGTCATCGCCGCCGCGGCGGCCAGGCCGAGGATCGCCCGGCGGCCGGGGGTGGTGCGAAACATGATGACTCCCTATTCGAAGAGAAACCGCGGTTAAGCGACGCCCAGGTAGGCGTCCTTGACCGCCGGGTCGTGCAGGAGCTCGGCGCCGGTGCCTTCCTTGACGATCCGGCCGGTCTCCAGAACGTACGCGCGGTGCGCCCGGGACAGAGCCTGCTGGGCGTTCTGCTCCACCAGTAGCACGGTCGTCCCCTGCTGGTTGATCTCGACGATGATGTCGAAGATCTGCTGGATCAGCATCGGCGCCAGACCCATCGACGGCTCGTCGAGCAGCAGCAGCTTGGGCCGGCTCATCAGCGCCCGGCCCACCGCCAGCATCTGCTGCTCACCGCCGGACAGCGTGCCGCCGGGCTGCTTCTCGCGCTCCTTGAGCCGCGGGAACAGCGTGAACGCGCGGTCCAGATCCTCGTCGATCTCGGACCGGTTGCGCCGGGTGTAGGCACCCATCTCGAGGTTGTCGCGCACCGTCATGCCCGGGAAGATGCCCCGGCCCTCGGGCGACTGCGAGACACCCCGGATCACGCGCAGGTCGGCGCGCAGCTTCGTGATGTCCTGGCCGTCGAACCTGATCGTGCCCTGGGACACCGGGCGCAGCCCCGAGATGGCCCGCATCGTGGTCGACTTGCCGGCCCCGTTGGCGCCGATCAGCGCGACGACCTCGCCCTGGCCGACGGTGAGGCTGATGCCGTGCAGGGCCTGGATCCGCCCGTAGGCCAGCGTCACGTTGTCGATCTCAAGCAGCATCGGTGGGCACCCCCAGATAGGCGGCGATGACCGCCGGGTTGTCCCGCACCTCGGCGGGCGTCCCCTCGGCGATCTTCTTGCCGAACTCCAGCACGACGATCCGGTCGGTGACGCCCATGACCAGGCGCATGTCGTGCTCGATCAGCAGCACCGTGACCCCGGTGTCGCGGATCTTGCGGATGAGCTGGAGCAGCTCCTCCTTCTCGGCCGGGTTGAAGCCGGCGGCCGGCTCGTCCAGGCAGAGCAGGGTCGGGTTGGTGGCCAGCGCGCGGGCGATCTCCAGGCGGCGCTGCTCACCGTACGAGAGGTTCCGGCTCACATCGCCGGCCCGGTGCACGATGCCGACGAACTTGAGCAGCTCGATCGACCGGGCCCGGCCCGACTTCTCCTCCGACCAGAACCGCGGCAGCCGGAACAACGCGCTGATCACGCTCGTCTTGTGGTGCGCGTCCGCGCCCACCATGACGTTCTCCAGCGCGGTCATCTCGGGGAACAGCCGCACGTTCTGGAAGGTACGGGCGATGCCGCCCCGGGTGATCTCGTGCTTCTTCTTGCCGACCACCGACTCGCCCTGGAACCGGATGGCACCGCTGGTCGGCCGGTACACGCCGGTCATCGCGTTGAAGCACGTGGTCTTGCCCGCGCCGTTCGGGCCGATCAGCCCGAAGATCTCACCCTTGCGCAGCGAGAAGCTGACGTCGTTGAGCGCCACGACACCGCCGAAGCGCAGCGTGACATGGTCGACCTCGAGGAGAACTTCCTCCCCCCGTACGGGCGAAGGGTTGGGCTCGTCGAGTTTGGCCCCACCGGTCGGGGCGGCCTCGTCCACCGGCCGCTCGTTGGCACGGTCGAGCTCCTCAGGAGTCTCCTTGTGCGGCTCACTCATTGCGGAGCCACCTCCTTCTCCCGGTCCTTGAGCTCCATGGCACGCCGGCGGCTCGGGATCAGACCCTGCGGCCGCAGCACCATGATGATGATGATCACGAGGCCGAACAGGGCGAACCGGTACTCGTAGAGGTCCGTGTCGCCCAGCGAGATGCCCCGCAGACGGTCCGGGATGTACGAGATCAGCGCACCACCCAGGATCGCACCGGCCATGTTGCCGGAGCCACCCATGACCACGCCCGCCAGCACCAGGATCGAGAACTGCAGCACGAACGTCTGCGAGTTGATGAAGCCCTGCTCGCCGGCGAACAGCACACCACCGAGACCGCCGATGAACGCGCCGATCGCGAACGCCCACAGCTTGTACTTGATCGTGCGCACGCCCATGATCTCGGCGGCTTCCTCGTCCTCACGGATCGCCAGCCACGACCGGCCGACCCGGCTCCGGTCCAGGTTCCGCACACCCAGGATGACCAGGATGATGACGACCAGACCGAGCCAGAAGTACGGCACCGCGTCGGTCACCCCGAAGATCGGCTTGCCGTTCCACATGCCCGGCGGGTGCGGGATGCTCGCGAAACCACGGTCACCGCGCAGCGTCGTCGTACTGGTCGCGAAGATCCGGATGATCTCGGCGAAGCCCAGCGTCACGATGGCCAGGTAGTCACCGCGCAGACGCAGCGTCGGCCAGCCCAGGATCAGGCCCGCCACCATGGTCAGGGCCAGCGCCACCGGCACCGCCATCAGCCACTTCCAGCCCGTGTCGGCGTAGAGCACCGAGTCGGGCGAGGTCAGCAGGGCCGTGCCGTACGCGCCGACCGCGAAGAAGCCGACATACCCCAGGTCGAGCAGACCCGCGTAGCCGACCACCACGTTCAGGCCCAGGGCCAGCAGCACGTAGTACGACATGTTGAACAGGGCGCTCGGCCAGTCGATGCCCTCGGTGACGATCTGCGGGCCGATCAGCGGCACCTCGGCCGCGTAGGGCAGCAGGAACGCCAGGATCGCGGAGACCAGCACGATGATGCCGCGCACCCAGCCCGGCTGCCGGCCGAACCAGCCACGCACACCGCCGCTGCTGCGCCAGGTTGCCTTCTCGGTCGTCGTCGTCATGCTCGAGCCCTTCCCAGCGACTCACCCAACAGACCCGTCGGGCGGAACAGCAGGATGACCACGAGCAGCACGAACGACGCCGCGTGCAGCCACTGCGACCCGAACAGGCCCGCCGCGTAGTTCTGCAGCACACCCAGCAGCAGGCCGCCCAGCAGGGCACCCCGCAGGTTGCCGATACCACCCAGCACGGCCGCCGCGAACGCGTCGATGCCGAGCAGGAAGCCGGCGTCGTAGCGCGTCACGCCGATCTTGAGGTCGTACATCACCGCCGCGATACCGGCCATCAGACCGCCCAGCAGGAAGACCAGCGCGATCACCCGCGACTTGTTGACACCCATCAGCGCGGCGCTGTCCGGGTTCTGCGAGACCGCCCGGATACCGCGGCCCAGACGCGAGCCGTTGATGAAACGATCCAGCGCGAACATCATCACCAGCGCCAGCAGGATGATGAGGAGCTGCAGGTTCGTCACCGTGGTGTCGCCGATCGTGAAGAGCGGCTTGGCCTGGATGATCGGCGGAACACCGCGCTGGTTGCGGTGCGTCAGCACACCGGTCAGCTCGGAGATGAACAGCGACGCACCGATCGCGGTGATCAGGAAGGCCAGCGGCGGCGCGTTACGCCGGCGCAGCGGGCGGTAGGCCACCAGCTCGACGGCCAGCGCCGTCACACCCGAGGCGATGATCGCCACGACCAGGCCGATCACCAGATAGAGCAGCATGCCACCGACGCCGGGGGCGGCCGAGTTCTGGTCGAGACCGAAGAAACCCCAGACGATCAGGCACGCGTACGTGCCCATCAGGAAGACCTCGGAGTGGGCGAAGTTGATGAGCCGCAGCACACCGTAGACCAGCGTGTAACCCAGGGCGAACAACGCGATGATCGCGCCCTGAGCCAGACCCGTCACGGTGAGCGGCCCGAAATTATCAATCAGACCGGAAAAATCCACAGAGGGGCTCCAAAACGACGAGGTCGGTGCGGCCGGAGATCATCCGGCCGCACCGGCCCTACAGAGAGTTAGCGCAAACCGATCAGGAGGTCTTGATCTCCACGTCGGACTTGGCGTCGCCAGAGCTGTCGAACTTGAACGCCCACACCTTGATCAGCGTGGGGTCCAGCTCACCGGTGGCGGTGAACTTGTACGTGTTCGCGATGCCCTTGTAGTTCACCGTGGACAGGTAGGTGTTGAGCTTCTCCGGGGTCGTGTTGCCCGCGTCGATGCCCTGCAGGAACACGTTCGCGGCGTCGAAGGCGACGTCCGAGTACGTACCCGCGTCCTGGTTCCACTTCGCCTTGTAGTCGTTGACGAACGTGCCGCCCGCGGCCTCCGGAGGCGAACACGGGCAGGTCACGACGGTGCCGACCGCAGCCGCGACACCCGACGCCTTGGACAGGCCCGGGTCCTTCATGCCGTCGCCGCCGACCAGCGTGCCCTTCCAGCCCGCAGCGGTGAGCTGCTTGCGGATGATGCCCGCGTTCGTGTAGTAGCCGCCGTAGAACAGCGCGGTCGCGCCGCTCGACTGGACCTTCTGGACCAGCGCCGAGAAGTCGGCCTGCTTGCCGTCACCCTCGGTCTTGTCCGTGTTGACGACCAGCGCACCGAGCGTCGACTTCACGACGTCGGCCAGACCGGCACCGTACGCCGACTGGTCGTCCGCGACGAAGACCTTCTGCGCCTTCAGGTTGTCCTTGATGTACGCGGCGGCCGCGGGGCCCTGCGCGTCATCGTTGGCCACCGCGCGGTGGAACGTCTTCCAGCCCTTCGACGCCAGCGACACACGGGTCGCCGACGGCGTGATCGTCGGGATGCCGGCCGACTCGAAGATCGGGTCAGCGGCCTCGGACTCGCCGGAGAACGGCGGGCCCACGATGCCGAGGATCTTCTTGTCCGCGACCAGGGAGCGCGCGACACCAGGGGCGACCGAAGCCTCACCCTGGGAGTCGAACTTCGCCACCTCGATACACGTCGAACCCTTGGCCTTGTTGTACTGCTCGATAGCCAGCTCGAAGCCCTGCTCGATGTTCACACCGAGGTTGGCGGCCGAGCCGGTCAGAGCGCCGAAGAATGCGAGCTTGTAGCCGCAGTTTCCACTGCTCGCGGTGTCATCGCTGCTGGAACTGCTGTTGCAAGCAGCGGCACCGGCGATGAGCCCGATAATGGCCACCCCGCCGATGGCTCGTGCGAGAACCTGCCTCAAGGTTGGAACCCTCCTCCATACCGAACCCACCGAGCCACTGCTGGCCGATTGGCACTTGCGCACCCCAGCGGCCACCGTGCCCCGTTATGGGGCGGGACGTTATCCCAGTCTCTGGGCCTGCTGAAAGAGTTCACTCGGGCTTTCACCGAACCGTTACGTCCGAGGAGCCGCAGGCCGGAGGAGGTGTTACAACCGGACTAATTCAAGATCAACTGTTTGCGGGTTGCGCGCCGTCCGCATCCTGACCCTCGGCCAGGATCCGATCCGCGACCTCACGCATAGTCATCCGATGATCCATCGCCGTGCGCTGAATCCACTTGAACGCCTGCGGCTCGGTCATCTGATACTTCGTCATCAGCTCGCCCTTGGCCCGCTCGACCGACTTCCGCGTCTCCAGACGATCGGTCAGCCCCGCCACCTCGGACTCCAGCGCGGCGATCTCCGAGTACCTCGAAAGAGCGATCTCCACCGCCGGCACCAGATCCGACTTCTGGAACGGCTTCACCAGATAGGCCATCGCGCCGGCTGCCCGGGCCCGCTCGACCAGATCACGCTGACTGAAAGCCGTCAGAATCACGACCGGGGCGATCCGGCCGCCCGCGATCCGCTCCGCGGCCGCCAGCCCATCCATGATCGGCATCTTGATGTCGAGAATGACGAGGTCGGGGCGCAACTCCTCGGCCAGACGGACGGCGGTCTCACCGTCACCCGCCTCACCGACGACGTCGTAGCCCTCCTCGACGAGCATCTCGGCCAGGTCCAGACGGATGAGCGCCTCGTCCTCGGCGATCAACACCCGCTTGCGCTCGGCACCAGCCTGCGAGTCGGCCACGGAACCCCTACCCCCAACGTTCCCGATGTCGCGACACCCCCGTATCCGGGTGTCGCCGCCCTAAGCCTAGTGGGTACGCTGTCCCCTGCCTGGGTCAGCGTGACCTTCCTGCGGTGGACCGGGCATGCCGGGGTGGTGGAATGGCATACACGGATCTCTCAAAAGGATTTGTCCGAGAGGGCATGCGGGTTCGACTCCCGTCCCCGGCACCGCACAGAAATGTCGTACCCGCCTGCCACGATCAGGCCGTGCATCCGCCCGCCATCCGCAAGGAAGCCCTCCGATTGCACGCCGCCGGCGTGCCATTCAGCGAGATATACCGGCGGCTCGGCATCTCGCGCAATACCGTCGCGTGCTGGCTCTACAACCGCCGGCAAAGGGCGACCGAGATCGACAACCGGTGCCCGCGATGCGACAGTCCGGCGCGCGCGATCGACGATCCAGCGTCGTATGCCTACCTGCTGGGGCAGTATCTCGGTGACGGACACCTGCTGATGACCCAACGCGTCCCCCTTCTGACGGTCTCCTCCGATCAGAGCTACCCCGGGCTCATCCACGAGGTGTCCTACGCCATGGAGGCCTGCGGGGCTCGGACGGTCGGGTTCCAGGAGCGGCCCGGCTGCATCAGCATCCGGTCGCATTGGACCCATTGGCCCTGCCTGATCCCGCAGCACGGGCGCGGCGCCAAGCATCGGCGCGTGATCGAATTGTCGAATTGGCAGCAGGAAGTGATCTCGGCTCGGCCCGGAAGATTCCTCCGCGGTCTCTTTCATTCCGACGGCAGTCGATCCATGAATCGTGTCGTCCGGAATGGTCGCGCCTACAGCTATCCGCGTTACAACTTCGTAAACGAGTCGACCGACATCATGGGGTTATGTGCGCAAACCCTCGATCTCGTGCATATAGCGTGGCGAATGGCCCGGCCCAACCTGCTCTCGGTGGCGCGGCGGGAGGCGGTGGCGCGGCTGGACGAGTTCGTCGGGCCGAAGTGGTGACCGGCCGCGCACGCGCCAAGGCGACATTCGGGCAGGCGGCTGACCACCTTGGGTGAGGTGGCCGGCCGCTCCCCGGGTCACTCTGTGCACTCGAGGCGATGGCACCATAACTACGGGTAACTTCCCTGGGTGGCTGTCGGTGTCGGTGTGGCCGGTGCGGCGCCGGTCGGTGGGGCGCTGGGCGATCCGGAGCTGGGGCGCGGGCTGACCGTCGGAGATGTCGACGGTGCGACAGGGGTCGTCGACGGCTCCTGGGTGGCGGTGGGCGAGGGCGCCGCCGAGGCCGAGCGGTGCAGGTCGCGGCAGTATTTCTCGATGTCTTCCTCGCCTCCGGCGGCGTCGCTGAGTTTGCGGCGGTCGCCGGCGCTGAGGGTGCGGCCGGGGGTGGCGTTCCAGGCGTCGCACCAGCCCAGCACGGTCACGTCGAGGGTGGGTGAGGTGGACGGCCGGGGTCCGGGGCGGCTGGGGCCGGGTGGTGCCGGGGTGCCTGTTCTCGGCGCCGGTACGCCCAGCGCCGAGAACAGGCGGTGTGCGTGCTGCTGGGCTTCCTGGGGGAGGTTGCCGGTGCGGGCGGCGGCGGCCGTGCCGGCGAGGATGAGGAGAGCCAGACCGGCCGTGGCGGGCACGAGCGCGGCCCGGATCCTCGCCGTTCGGTGGCGCCGGGCGCTGCGAGCAGCGTTTTTGCGATGAGCGACGAAAGCGGCGACCATTTCCTGTTCGCCGGCGAGTTCCTCGCGGGTGGCGGGGGCTCGGGCGGCTTCGAGGAGGGCGGCCAGTCCGGGGTGATCGGTGCCGGGCGGGTGGGTGGCGGCGATGCGGTCGGCCTGGTCGCGGTTGATGCGCCGGTGGCGTCGCGTGCGCAGTGCACGTTGGAGAGCGTGGAAGGCCCGCATTTTGTTACACCCCCTGCCGGGTGCGGATCTGGGGGTGGGTGGCGAGGCGGCGGAGTCCGCGCATGGTGGCGATGCGGACGGCGCCGGGTTTCTTGCCGAGGATGTCGGCTGTGGTGGCGACGTCGAGGCCGGCGACGACGCGGAGCATGACGGCTTCGGCCTGGTCGACGGGCAGGGCGGCGATCATGCTGAGGGCCCAGGCGGTGGAGGCGTCCTCGGCCGCCTGGACGGCGGCGTCGGGGGCGGCGCCGGTGGGTGGTGCGGCGGCTTCCCGCGTACGGGAAACGCGTCTTTTCTCGTCGATGCCGCGGTGGCGGGCGATGCGGAAGAGCCAGCCCCGGAATTCGCCGGCCGTGCCCTCGAAGCGGTGGAGGTCGCGGATGACGTGCAGCCATGTCTCGCTGGCGGCGTCCTCGGCGTGGTCGCCGGCCAGGACGCGCAGGTAGCGCAGGACGTTGGGGTGCAAGCTGCGCCAGAGGGTGGCGAATCCCGCCGCGTCGCCTTGCTGGGCGGCGCGGAGGGCGGTGGTGAGCTCTTCGTCGGGCACGGCCTCTCCGGGGGTGGGGGCGGCCGTCTTGTACCCCGCTGTGAATCTGCGTGAACCTCCGATTCGCCGGTCGGCCGGATGTTGTCATGGCAGGGACAACTTGGCGGGAGGCCTCATGTTGTGGTCGGGTTCTTCGCCGCTGTCCGTGATGCGGGCCGGCATGTGGGGGTTTCTGCTGTTCGCGGGCGTGGCGTGGCTGGCGATCGGCTGGAGTGTGCTGCGGCTGGAGCCGGCCGACGTCGCGGGGGTGGCGGGTCCGGTGATTTTCTTCGGGGCGCTCTGTGAGGTGGTGCGGGCGCTGGCCGGGACGCGGATGTGGTGGGTGAACGCGTCGATGGCCGCGTTGTTCACCGCGACCGGGGTGGTCGTGCTGCTGGACCGGGATTCGACCTATACGACGCCGGCTTCGCTGGTGGCGTGGTTTCTGCTGGTACGGGGTGCGGTGGACATCGCCGTGGCGACGATGAACCGGGGCACGGACCGGACGTGGGGTCTGGTGGTGTGCCTGGGTGTGCTGCAGACGGGGCTGGGGTTCTACGCGGCGGGTCCGTTGGCGCGGACGGCCGATCCGGTCATCGTCACGCTGGGTGCGCTCGCGGTGTTGCGGGCGGTGGCCGATCTGGTGACGGCGTTGCGGTTGCGGGAGGTCGCCGGGGCGCGGGCGGACGTGCTGCGGTTGTCACCCGAACGTGCGGACGGCGTGACCGGTTATGCGGCCGGGCTGGCCGATTTTGAGGAACAGCCGAAGTCGGCGCGGCATCGGGCGGACGATCTGGAGTTGGAGAAGCAAGGCTGAGTCTCCCCTGCCCCCGCCGGGCGGGATCCGTTCGTCGGCCAGTCGCCGGGCCGGGGTCCCGGCCCGGCGGGGCGCTCAGCGGCGGGCGCCGACCCGCCGGAGCAGGCCTTCCTGGACGGCGCTGGCGATGTGCCGGCCGTCTTCGGTGTACATGCGCCCACTGGCCAGGCCGCGGCTGCCGCTGGCCGAGGGGCTGGTGCAGTCGTAGAGGAACCATTCGTCGGCGCGGAACGGCCGGTGGAACCAGAGGGCGTGGTCGAGGCTGGCGCCGATGACGCCGCCGGGGCCCCACACCTCGCCGTGCACGGAGAGCACCGAGTCGAGCAGGGACAGGTCGGAGGCGTAGGTCAGCGCGCAGGCGTGGATCAGCGGGTCGTCGGGCAGGGTGCCGTCGATGCGCATCCAGACGCGCTGCTGGTCGCTGGCGTTGCGGTCGCCGGGCGGCACCCAGCCGGGGTCGTTGACGTAGCGGACGTCGATGGCGCGGGGTGCGGCGTTGAACGCGGCCCGGCGGCTGGGGTATCTGGTCACCCAGTCGGCCATGGTCGGCACGTCGGCCGGGGCGGGCACGTCGTCGGGGGCCGGGGTGTGGTGGTCGAGGCCTTCCTCGGTCACCTGGAACGACGCCGACATGAAGAAGATCGTCTTGCCGTGTTGCTGGGCGGTGGAGCGCCGGACCGAGAAGGAGCGGCCGTCGCGGATGGTCTCGACGGTGAACTGGATCGGTTCGGTGGGGTCGCCGGGGCGGACGAAATAGCCGTGCAGGGAGTGCACGAACCGTTCCGGGTCGACCGTGCGCCCGGCGGCGACCAGGGCCTGACCGGCGACCTGGCCGCCGAAGACGCGCTGGGCGCCGGTCTGCGGGCTTTCCCCGCGGAAGGTCGCCGCGTCCAGCTGCTTGAGGTCGAGGACCTCGAGCAGCTGGTCGACGGCGGCCTGTCCGCTGAGCGGTTCGGTCACAGCGTGGCCGGGTCGACGAGGTCGCCGAGCCGGTGGACGCGCAGGGTGTTGGTGGAGCCGGGCGCGTTGACCGGGGAGCCGGCCACGACGACCACGTAGTCGCCCGGCTTGGCCAGTCCGAGTCCGAGCATCTTGGCGTCGACCTGCCGGAACATGTCGTCGGTGTGCTGCACGAAGTCGGTCAGGAAGGTCTCGACGCCCCAGCTGAGGGCGAGCTGGTCGCGTACCTCGGGGACCGGGGTGAAGGCGAACAGCGGGAGTTCGCAGTGCAGCCGGGCGAGGCGGCGGACGGTGTCGCCGGTCTGGGAGAACGCGACGAGCGCCTTGGCCCCGATGTTGCGGGCGATCTGCGACGCGGCGACGGTGAGCGCGCCACCGTGGGTGCGGGGGTCGTGCTGCAGGCGCGGCACCGGGATCGAGCCGGCCTCGGTGGTGGTGACGATCTTGGCCATGGTGCTGACCGTGAGCACCGGGTACTTACCGACCGAGGTCTCGCCCGAGAGCATCACGGCGTCGGTGCCGTCGAGCACGGCGTTGGCGACGTCGGACGCCTCGGCGCGGGTCGGGCGCGAGTTCTCGATCATCGAGTCGAGCATCTGGGTGGCGACGATGACCGGCTTGGCGTTCTCGCGGCAGAGCTGGACGGCCCGCTTCTGCACCAGGGGGACCTGGTCGAGGGGCAGTTCGACGCCGAGGTCACCGCGGGCGACCATGACGCCGTCGAAGGCGAGCACGATGGCCTCGAGGTGTTCGACCGCCTCGGGCTTCTCGACCTTGGCGATGACCGGGACGGTGCGTCCCTCTTCGGCCATGATCTCGTGGACGAGCTTGATGTCGTCGGGCGAGCGCACGAACGACAGCGCGACCAGGTCGACGCCGAGGCCCAGGGCGAAGCGGAGGTCTTCGGCGTCCTTGTCGCTCAGGGCGGGGACGCTGACCGCGACGTTGGGCAGGCTGACGCCCTTGTTGTTGCTGACCGGGCCGCCCTCGACGACCAGGCAGCGGATGTCGGTGTGGTGCTCGACCGCGGTGACCTCGACGGCGACCTTGCCGTCGTCGATCAGGAGGCGGTCGCCGGGCTTCACCTCCTGCGGCAGCTTGGTGTAGGTGCAGGAGACGCGGTCCTTGGTGCCGAGGATGTCCTCGCTGGTGATGGTGACCAGGTCACCCGTGTTCCACACGTGGGGGCCGTCGGCGAACTTGCCGAGTCGGATCTTGGGCCCCTGCAGGTCGGCGAGGACCGCGACGGCGCGGTCGGCCTGCTCGCTGGAGCTGCGCACGAGGTCGTACACCTTCTGGTGGTCCTCGTGGCTTCCGTGGCTGAAGTTCATCCGGGCCACGTCCATGCCGGCCTCGACAAGACCGAGCATGCGCTCGGGCGAGGCGGTCGCGGGCCCCATGGTGCAGACGATTTTTACGCGGCGTGTCACGGCCATCAGGCTAGTCTCTCTTTCTCATCGGCCTGGCGGCCGACCCCCGTCATCGGGGTGAACTGCGTCTGTCGGGCGACGGCGGGCTGCCTGGGTCTCTCCTCGTTGACCCGGCGCGCTGCACCGTGCAAATCTGGCGGGCTTCGGCGACCGCGGCTTCAGCTTATCGGCACACCCTGTGCGCAACGACGAACGGGCTCGCCCAGAAGGGCGAGCCCGTTCGCACACGTTCGCTCAGACGCCGATGGGCTGGGCGCTGGACCGCACCGGGGCAGGCAGTTCGCCGGCCGCGCCCAGGTATTCGTGGATCGCGGCGGCGGCCGAGCGGCCCTCGGCGATCGCCCAGACGATCAGCGAGGCGCCGCGGTGCATGTCGCCGGCCACGAACACGCCGGGGGCGGAGGTCTGCCAGGTGTGGTCGGCGTCGAGGACGCCGCGGCGGTTGCGGTCGATGCCGAACTGGTCGAGCAGCGGCTGCTTCTCGGTGCCGTCGAAGCCGATGGCCAGCAGCACCAGGTCGGCCGGCAGGTCGCGTTCCGACCCTTCGGCCACGGTGACCGTACGGACACCGTCGACGCGCTCCACCGTCACGTCGGCCACCCGCACCGCCTTGACGTTGCCGGAGCCGTCGTCGACGAACTCCTGCACGGCCACGCCGAAGACGCGCTCGCCGCCCTCTTCGTGGGCCGGGTAGTTGCGCAGGATGACCGGCCAGGTCGGCCACGGGTGCTGCTCGGCGGCCCGGATCGACGGGGGCAGCGGGTACTGGTCGAGCTGGATCACGCCGGCCGCGCCCTGCCGGTGGGCCACGCCGAGGCTGTCGGCGCCGGTGTCGCCGCCGCCGATGATCACCACGTGCTTGCCGGCCGCGTCGACCGGGGTGGTCTCCTGCAGGCCGGCCACGACCCGGTTGGCGGGCACGAGGTGCTCCATCGCGAGGTGTACGCCGTTCAGACCGCGCCCCGGAGTTTCGGGGGTGTCGCGGCCCGCGAGCGCCCCGGCCGCCAGCAGCACCGCGTCGAACCGCTCGCGCAGGTCGTCGGCGGTCACGTCGACGCCCACCTCGACACCGGTCTCGAAGACGACGCCCTCGGCCGCCATCTGGGCCAGCCGGGCGTCCACCACGTCCTTCTCGATCTTGAAATCGGGGATGCCGTAGCGCAGCAGGCCACCGATGCGGTCGTCCCGCTCGTAGACGGTCACGGCGTGCCCGGCCCGGGCCAGCTGCTGGGCCGCGGCCAGGCCGGCCGGGCCGGAGCCGACCACGGCGACCTTCTTGCCGGTGGCCGCGGGGGCCGGCTGCGGGCGGACGTAGCCGAGGTCGAACGCGTGGTTGGCGATCTCGACCTCGACCTGCTTGATGGTGACCGGGTCGTCGGCGATGCCGAGCACGCAGGCCGCCTCGCAGGGCGCCGGGCACAGCCGGCCGGTGAACTCGGGGAAGTTGTTGGTGGCGTGCAGCGACTCGGCCGCCGCCTCCCACGCCCCGGTCCGCACCAGGTCGTTCCAGTCCGGGATCCGGTTGCCCAGCGGGCAGCCCTCGTGGCAGAACGGGATGCCGCAGTCCATGCAGCGGGTGGCCTGGTCGCGGATCAGCTCCTCACCCGCGGGCGGGTAGACCTCGCGGAAGTCGCGGATGCGGACCGGCACCGGGCGGCGCTTGGGCAGCTGCCGCTCGTAGCGAAGGAATCCGTTCGGATCAGGCACCCTTGACCCCCATGACCGCCTCGGCGACGTTGCGACCGGCGGCTTCGGCGGTCCTGATCAGTTCCATCACGCGCTTGTAGTCACGCGGCACCACGGCGGTGAACCGCTCGACGGCCGCGGGCCAGTCCTTGAGCAGCCGCTCGGCGACGGCCGAGCCGGTCTCGGCCGCGTGCTTCTCGACGAGGGTGCGCAGGGTGTCCTGCTCCTCGCCGGTGAGCGGGGCCAGGTCGACCAGTTCCGGGTTGACCCGCGACGACTCCAGGTCGAGCACGAACGCCTGGCCGCCGCTCATGCCCGCGGCGAAGTTGCGCCCGGTCGGGCCGAGCACCACCACGGTGCCGCCGGTCATGTACTCGCAGCCGTGGTCGCCCACGCCCTCGACGACCGCCTGGCCGCCCGAGTTGCGTACGGCGAAACGCTCCCCCGCGCGGCCGCGCAGGAACACTTCACCCGCGGTGGCCCCGTAGAGGATGGTGTTGCCCGCGATGATGTTGCTCTCGGCGATGAAGGGCGCGCCCTCGTCCGGCCGCACGATCACCCGGCCGCCGGACAGGCCCTTGGCCACGTAGTCGTTGGTGTCGCCGATCAGCCGCAGCGTGACGCCGGTCGGCAGGAACGCGCCGAACGACTGACCGCCGGTGCCGCGCAGGGTGAACGCGATGGTGTCGTCGGGCAGGCCGGTGCCGCCGTAGCGGCGGGTCACCTCGCCGCCCAGCATCGCGCCGACGCTGCGGTTGTCGTTGCGGATGGCGACCTCGGCGTGCACCGGGGTGCCGTCGTTCAGGGCCGGCCCGGCCAGCTCGATCAGCTTGTTGTCCAGCGCCTTGTAGAGCTCGTGGTCCTGCGGGACGATGCCGCGGCGGGCCGCCCCCTCGGGGAGCTCGGGCACGAACAGGATCGGCGACAGGTCGAGACCCTTGGCCTTCCAGTGGTCGACCGCCGGGCGGACGTCGAGGACCTCGGCGTGCCCGATCGCCTCGTCGATGCTGCGGAAGCCCAGCTCGGCCAGGTATTCGCGGACCTCTTCGGCCAGGAACAGGAAGAAGTTCTCGACGAACTCGGGCTTGCCGGTGAAGCGCTCGCGCAGCACCGGGTTCTGCGTGGCGATGCCGACCGGGCAGGTGTCGAGGTGGCAGACCCGCATCATGATGCAGCCGCTGACGATCAGCGGGGCGGTGGCGAAGCCGAACTCCTCGGCACCCAGCAGGGCCGCCACGACCACGTCGCGGCCGGTCTTGAGCTGACCGTCGACCTGCACGGTGACCCGGTCGCGGAGCTTGTTGAGCAGCAGCGTCTGCTGCGCCTCGGCCAGGCCCAGCTCCCACGGGGAGCCGGCGTGCTTGAGCGAGTTGAGCGGCGACGCGCCGGTGCCGCCGTCGTGGCCGGAGATCAGGATGACGTCGGCCTTGAGCTTGGCGACACCCGCCGCGACCGTGCCGACGCCGATCTCGCTGACCAGCTTGACGTGCACCCGCGACATCGGGTTCACGTTCTTGAGGTCGTGGACCAGCTGCGCGAGGTCTTCGATCGAGTAGATGTCGTGGTGCGGCGGCGGCGAGATCAGGCCGACACCCGGCGTGGCGTGCCGGGTCTTGGCGATCCACGGCCACACCTTGTTGCCGGGTAGCTGGCCACCCTCGCCCGGCTTGGCGCCCTGGGCCATCTTGATCTGCAGGTCGTCCGCGTTGACCAGGTATTCGCTGGTCACGCCGAACCGGCCGGACGCGATCTGCTTGACCGACGAGCGGCGCTCCGGGTCATAAAGCCGCTCGACGTCCTCGCCGCCCTCGCCGGTGTTCGACTTGCCGCCGAGCCGGTTCATGGCGATGGCCAGGGTCTCGTGCGACTCGGCGGAGATCGACCCGTACGACATGGCACCGGTGGCGAAGCGCTTCACAATCTCCGACGCCGGTTCGACCTCGTCGATCGACACGGGCTCCCGCGTCTTGAACTCGAACAGGCCCCGCAGCGATCCGGCCTCGGCGGCCAGACCGTCGACCTTGGATGTGTACTTGCGGAAGACGTCGTACTGCTTGGAGCGGGTCGCGTGCTGCAGCAGGAACACCGTCTCCGGGTTGAAGAGGTGCACCTCGCCCTCGCGGCGCCACTGGTACTCGCCGCCGACCTCGAGCCGCCGGTGGCTGCGCTCGGCCGGGTTCGCCGGGTACGCCTTCTCGTGCCGCGCCTTCACCTCGGCGTGGATGTCGGCCAGGCCGGAGCCGCCGATCCGCCCGTTGGTGCCCGCGAAGTAGCGCTGCAGCAGCCGGTTGTCGAGACCGACGGCCTCGAACACCTGGGCGCCGCAGTAGGAGGACACCGTCGAGATGCCCATCTTCGACATGATCTTCAGGACGCCCTTGCCGAGCGCCTTGACGTAGTTGCGGACCGCCTTCTTGGGGTCGAGCCCGGCCAGGGTGCCGTTGAGGATCAGGTCGTCGACCGACTCGAAGGCCAGGTACGGGTTGACCGCCGCCGCGCCGTAGCCGATCAGCACGGCCGCGTGGTGCACCTCGCGGCAGTCGCCCGACTCGACGACCAGGGCGACCTGGGTGCGGGTCTGCTCCCGTACGAGGTGCTGGTGCACAGCCGCAGTGAGCAGCAGCGACGGGATCGGCGCCAGGTCGGCGTTCGAGTCCCGGTCGCTCAGCACCAGGATGCGGACGCCGTCCTCGATCGCCTCGGACACATGCCGGCAGATCTGGGTCAGCCGGGCCTTGATGCCGGCCGCGCCGTCACGCAGCGGGTAGAGACCCGAGACCCGGACCGCCTTGAAGCCGGGCAGGTCGCCGTCCTCGTCGATGCTGAGCAGCTTGGCCAGCTCGTCGTTGTCGATCACCGGGTAGGGCAGCACGATCTGGCGGCAGGACGCCGGCCCCGGGTCGAGCAGGTTGCCCTCGGGCCCGATGGTGGCCGACAGGCTGGTCACCAGTTCCTCGCGGATGGCGTCCAGCGGCGGGTTGGTGACCTGGGCGAACAGCTGGTGGAAGTAGTCGAAGAGCAGCCGCGGCCGCTGCGACAACGGCGAGATCGGGGTGTCCGTGCCCATCGATCCGAGCGGTTCCGCGCCCGTACGGGCCATCGGCCCCACGAGGATCTTGAGCTCTTCCTCGGTGTAGCCGAACACCTGCTGGCGCCGGGTGACCGAGTCGTGCGTGTAGATGACGTGCTCGCGCGGTGGCAGGTCGTCGAGGTGGATCAGGCCCGCGTGCAG
Organism: Paractinoplanes bogorensis; assembly: GCF_018829635.1. Lineage (GTDB taxonomy): Bacteria > Actinomycetota > Actinomycetes > Mycobacteriales > Micromonosporaceae > Actinoplanes > Actinoplanes bogorensis. The sequence goes on along the minus strand of NZ_JAHKKG010000006.1, from coordinate 141,491 downwards.
CCACTCGTCGTAGGGCTGGGCGGCGGCCAGCTCGGCCTTGATCTCGTCGTCGTGCACGATCCGCCCGGCCACGGTGTCGACCAGGAACATCTTGCCCGGCTGGAGGCGGCCCTTGGCCACCACCGAGGACGGCTCGAGGTCGAGCACGCCCGCCTCGGAGCCGAGCACGACCAGGCCGTCGGAGGTGTGCCACCAGCGGCCGGGACGCAGGCCGTTGCGGTCGAGGACGGCACCGATGATCTCGCCGTCGGTGAACGCCACGCTGGCCGGGCCGTCCCACGGCTCCATCAGGCTGGCGTGGAAGCGGTAGAAGGCCCGCCGCTTCGGTTCCATGCCGGGGTCGTTCTCCCACGCCTCGGGAATCATCATCAGCATGGCGTGCGGCAGGCTGCGCCCGGACAGGTGCAGCAGCTCGAGCACCTCGTCGAAGCTGGCCGAGTCGGACGCGGCCGGCGAGTTGATCGGGAACAGCCGCTTGATGCTGCCCGGCAGCACCTTCGACTGCAGCAGCGCCTCGCGGGCGGCCATCCAGTTCTTGTTGCCGCGGATCGTGTTGATCTCGCCGTTGTGCGCGATGAACCGGTACGGGTGGGCCAGCTCCCAGGCCGGGAACGTGTTGGTGGCGAAGCGCGAGTGCACGAGCGCGATCGCGCTGGACACCCGCTCGTCGACCAGGTCGGGGAAGAACGCCGGCAGCTGGTCGGGGGTGAGCATGCCCTTGTAGGTGATCGTGCGCGAGGACAGCGACGGGAAGTACATGCCGACGCCGCGCTGCGACGACTCGCGCTCGGCCTGCTTGCGGATGGTGAACGCCACCCGGTCCAGCTCGATGCCGCTGAGCTGCGCACCGGCCGGACCGGCGGCGGAGTCGCTGAGCCGGTGCGCGGCCAGGAACACCTGGATGATCGCGGGGCGGGCGTCCTCGGCGGTCTGGCCCAGGCCGTCCGGCTGCACCGGCACGTCGCGCCAGCCGAGAATGTCGCCGCCCTCGACCAGGGCGTACTTCTCGAAGACCTTGATCGCCCGGGCCCGCTCGGCGGCATCCTCCGGCACGAAGGCCAGGCCGGTCGCGTAGTGGCCGGGGGCGGGCAGCTCGAAGCCGGCGGCCGCGCGGTAGAACTCGTCCGGGACCTGGATCATGATGCCGGCGCCGTCGCCGGTGTTGTACTCGGCGCCGCGCGCGCCCCGGTGATCGAGGCGGATGAGGGCCGACAGACCCTTGGCGACCACATCGTGGGAACGGCGTCCGTGGAGGTCGGCTACGAAAGCCACACCGCAGGCGTCGCGCTCCTGAGTGGGGTCGTAAAGCCCCTGGGGGTGCGGAAAAGCCACCGGGCCTCCTGTCGTCACTGGTGTTACGTATCAAGGTCGGGACGACGTCGGCCCTGCAAAGTCTCTAGAGTCTACGTTAAGGGGTGCCGATCTCCGCCAGTTCGGATGGATCACACTTCCCGCGGGGCCAAAACCCCTATCGCGCCCGAAATGGGGTAGCCGGACGACCACTCGAGTTGGATAGTCTCGCGCGGTGGCGCAACAGGATACCGACGTCTTCGTCAGGCTCGAGCGTTTTTACGACGCGCTCCCCCGGCCCTATGCACGAGCCGAGGAACTCGGCGGACTCGTGCTCTTCGTCCGCGAGGGCGAGGGCTGGCCCTACTATGCCCGCCCCCGCATCGGTGCGGGCACACCCTCTGCGGCTGATATTACTGCCGTCCGCTCCCGGCAACGAGAGCTGGGCCTGCCCGAGGCCTTCGAATGGGTGCACGAGACCACCCCCGACCTGCTCGCCGTCGCCCGCTCGGCCGGGCTCGACGTGCTGCTGGCCCCGCTGCTCGTGCTCGACCCGGCCGCGCTGGTGCCCGACCTGCCGGTGGCCGGCGGCACGATCCGGTTCGTCGACCCGACGGCCGACCGGTTCGCGGCTGACCTGGCCGCCTCCCGCGCGGTCGCCCAGCTCGGCTTCGGCGCCCCGGCGAGCCCGGCCTCGCCGCTCGGGGGCGCGCTGCGCACCGTGCCCGCCGGCCCGGCCGAACGCGACGCGGCCACCCCGCGCCTCAGCGACGCCCTGGTCGCCAGCCAGCAGGAACGCAGCTCGTCGGGCGACTACCACACCGCCGTGGTCGACTCGGCCGACGGCATCCTGGCCACCGGCGCGGTGATGCGCTCGGGCGACGTGGCCGAGGTGGCCGGAGTGGCCACCCTGCCCTCGGCCCGCCGCCGCGGCTACGCCTCGCAGCTCACCGCGGCGCTGGCCCGGCGCTCGCTGGCCGACGGGGTCGGCCTGGTGTTCCTGTCGGCCGGCGACGACGACGTCGCCCGCCTCTACACCAAGGTCGGATTCCGGCGGGTCGGCACGGCCTGCGTCGCCGAGCCGGCCGCCGCGCCGCTCTGACCCCCGGCAGGGACGGCCCGCGTCGCCGAGCCTGCTGCCGCGCCGCTCTGACCCCCGGCAGGGACGGCCCGCGTCGCCGAGCCGGCCGCCGCGCCGCTCTGACCCCCGGCAGGGACGGCCTGCGCCGCCGAGCCGGCCGCCGCGGCCTGTTACTTCTGGCGGGTGCGCCGGCCGAGGACGGCGAACAGGACGCCCAGCAGGACGAGCAGGCCGCCGCCGATCGCGATCCACATGACCGGCGTACCGGTGATGGGAAGCCCGCCACCGCCGCTCCCGCCACCGCCGCCGCCGGCCGGACCGTCGCCACCGGCCACCGCGACGACCGGGGTGGCCGCGAAGGTGCGGGCGGTCCCCTCGCCGGTGGCACTGACGGCCGGGGCGACGACGCGGTAACCGGCGGCCCCGGCGAAGTCCCCCGCCAGCGAGTAGGAACCGTCGGCGCGGGTCCGGCCCGTGGCGACGGTCTGCCACGGCGAACCGGCGCCGGCCCGTGACTGCAGGGTGAGCGCCCGGCCGTTGTCGGCGTTGTCCTCGGTCCAGCACGGCCCCGGGTCACAGGCCCGAACCGTCCGTACGGCCTTGCCGGTGGCCCGCACCGTGCCTCCCGTGGCCGTGACCACTCCGGTCAGCTTCGTGCCCTCGACAGCGGCCGAGATGCCGTTGTAGCCGTACCACTCGTTGGGAACGTTGCGCAGACCGACCCGCATCGGGGCCTCGCGGGCGGGCACCACGAACGACGTCTCGGTGGTCGGCTCGGCCAGCTGGTCGTACTCGTTGAACGACGGCTGCGAGGCGACCGGACGGTAGCGGTAAGGCAGGTCGGCGGGCACGTCGAGCGGGTCGCCCGGGTTGGGGTCGGTGTAGGCGCCCGGCTTCCACCTCATCAGGATCGAGCCGTCCTCGCGCGGCTGCACCAGCGTGATGGTGGCGGCGGGCTCCCGGTCGGTGTCGAACTCGGGCGACGAGGCCGGCTCGCTCAGCTCGGCACCGTCGGCGTCCACGACGCGGACGAGGATGCGGTAGTCCTGGTCGAACAGCCCGGCGAACAGAGGGACCCGGTTGGGCTGCCCGGCCTCGGCGAACTTGCTCGCGATGTGGGTGGTCCGGCCGTCGGCGAACACGATGTCGATCTGATTGCGCACGTCGCCGGTCTCGTCCCACGTGATCACGGCTTCGGTGTGCGCCGCCGACGTCCAGGCGAGCGTGACATTCGTCGGCGCGGGCTCGGTCGGCGCGAGCAGAGCCACGGGCGAGCCCGCGGTGAGGGCCAGCACGGCCGCGATGTTCCCGATCATAAAAATCTTTCCCCCGTACGCCTGAGCACCGCGCCGGATCGTAACGACGTCACGGCTCCGTCGCGACCCCGTCCGGCGATCCGGTCAGGTCCGGCGATCCGGTCAGGTCGGCTGCTTCCGGCGGTGACCAGTCGGGGAGCATGCGGGGACGCATGTGGCTGAGCGCGGCGTCGCGGGCGCGCAGGGCCAGCCGGCCGCGGGCCTGCACCACGGCCGACATGCGCCGGGTCTGCCGCACGACCGTGGTGGTGCGCGGATGACGCAGCCGGCCGTACTGCTCGACGGCGGCGGTCAGGGCCGGGCCCGGCGCCGCCTCGGCGACCAGGGAACGCAGGGTCGCCGCGTCTTCGAAGGCGAGGCACGCGCCCTGCCCGAGGTGGTGCGGCATGGCGTGCGCGGCGTCGCCCAGCAGCACCACGCCACCCGGGCCGGACGGGAACCCGTACGCCCGGGGAAGGGGTCTCAGTTCGCGGACCTCCTGCGGCACCAGGTCGTCGGCGTGGGTCGCGGCCAGCAGCTCCCCGACCGGCGGGTGCCAGTCGGCGAACCAGCGCCGCAGCAGGGCCAGCTGGGTGGCCGGCGGTTCCGGGCGCGGCGCACCGGCGGCGGTGGCGACCCAGTAGACGCCGCCCCGGCCCGCGGCTCGCTCGCCCAGCGGGATCGAGACGAAGCGGTAACCGGCGCCCAGCGTCTCGCCGCCCGCGGCCTGCTCGGCCGGGAGCCGGGGCAGCCGGTAGGCGGGGATCACGGCCTGCCAGGCGGCGAAACCCGACCCGACCGCGGCCGACTCGGGCGCCAACGTACGCCGGATCGTGCTGTCGATGCCGTCGGCCGCGACGACCAGGTCGGCCTCGATCTCGGTGCGGCCGTCGCTCACGGCGGGGCGCACGCGTGGACCCGTACGGAGGGAAAGGACTTTGAAACCCGTGCGGAGCTGGACCAGATCGCCCAGGCCGGCCACCAGGGCGTCGTAGAGGTCCTCGAGGTGCACGGCGGCCGGGGCTGGACCGGTGCCGGTGCCGCGCGGAGCGACCAGCCACTGACCGTCCGGGCGGCGCACCCCGCCGTCGGGCAGCGGCGACGCGATCGCCGACCAGCCGCCGCCGGGGTCGATCGCCTCGAGCGCGCGGCGGCCGTTGGGCCAGAGCACCAGGGCCGTGGGCGGGGCCGCGACCCGTTCGGCACCCTCGAGCAGGATCACCTGCCAGCCGCAGCGCGCGAGGGCGCCGGCCGCGGCCAGCCCGGCCATGCCCGCGCCCACCACCACGGCCGTCGGCACGTCAGGTCAGCGTTCGTCGTCGGGGCCGCGCGACTCCGGCTCGGCGTCCTTGGCCGGTTCCGATCCGGCGGCGGCCCCGGTGGCCAGCACCGCCGCGCCCAGCCCGGCCGGACCGGCCGGATCACGCTCGACCGGGTGCCCGCCGGCGGCGATCTCCTCGGCCATGTCGGCCGGCGTGTCGGGCGGCAGGATCCCGGTGCGGCGGTAGGCCTGGAACCGGGCCTCGCTGACCACCTGATAGCCCTTGGGAGTGGCCGGACCGGCCTCGGCGGCGGTGACGTCGACCTGCGAGACGTCGCTCGCGGCGGGCGCCTCGGGAGCCGTCTCGGGCGCGTCGTCGGGCACCACATAGGCCCGCGGCCCGCGCATGACCAGGAAGTAGATCAGCGCGCCGAGGAACACGATGATCGACGTGAACACGTTGAGCCGGATGCCGAACAGGTGGTTGGCCTCGTCGACCCGCAGCATCTCGATCCAGAACCGGCCCACCGTGTACGCCATCACGTACAGCGCGAACGCCCGCCCACGACCGAACTTGAACTTGCGGTCGAGCAGGTAGACCAGCCCGGCCACGCCCAGGTTCCAGATGAACTCGTACAGGAAAGTGGGGTGATAGAGGTCGGGCAGGGTGACCGGTTGACCGTCGATGACCGTGGCGTGCCCGGGGTTCGAGCGGTCCATGTCGTGGACCTCGAGACCCCACGGCAGCGTGGTCTCCTTGCCGTAGAGCTCGTTGTTGAACCAGTTGCCGAGCCGGCCGACCGCCTGACCGACCGGGAGCCCGACCGCCAGCGAATCGGCCACCAGGCCCAGCGGCAGGCCGAGCTGGCGGCAGCCGAGATAGGCACCGAGCGCACCGCCGAGCACCGCGCCCCAGATGCCGAGGCCGCCCTCCCAGATGTAGAAGGCGCGGATCGGGTCACCCCCGGCGCCGAAGTAGTCCTGCGGCGAGGTGGCCAGGTGATAGAGACGCGCGCCGACGATGCCGAACGGCACCGCCCACACCGCGATGTCGAGCGAGGCCCAGCGGGCCACCCCCCGGCTGCGCATGCGATATTCCATGATCAGGCAGGACGCGACGATGCCCAGGACGATGCAGATCGCATACGCCCGGACGGGCAGGCCGAGCACGTGCCAGACCGACGTTGTCGGACTCGGGATCGCGGCGAGGTTCACGGGTGCACACGCTACCGGGTGAGTGAGGCCAGTTATGAAACAGGCCTCAGGCTGGGTTTCGCACGCCCTCGGCCAGTTCGGCGCTCAGGGCACGCAGCCGGTTCAGGCCGTTCGCGCGGTCGGGGGCCTCGAGCACGCAGCGGATCAGCGCGCTCCCGACGATCACCCCGTCGGCGAACCCGGCCACCTGGGCCGCCTGGGCCCCGGTGCCGACGCCCAGGCCGACACCGACCGGCATGTCCGGGTTGGCGTGGCGCACCCGGTCGACCAGTTCGGGGGCCTGCGACGACACCGACGTCCGGGCGCCGGTGACGCCCATCAGCGCGGTGGCGTAGACGAAGCCGCGGCAGTGCGCGACGGTCATCGCGATCCGCTCGTCCGTCGAGGACGGCGAGACCAGGAACGTCCGGTCGATCCGGTGCTCGTCGGAGGCGGCGATCCACTCGGCCGCCTCGTCCGGGATCAGGTCGGGCGTGATCATGCCGGTGGCGCCGGCCGCGGCCAGGTCGCGGGCGAACGCGTTGACCCCGTACTTCTCGATCGGGTTCCAGTAGGTCATCAGCACGACCGTGGCCCCGGCGCTCGCCACGGCCTCGATGATCCGCAGCGTGTCGCGGGTGCGGACGCCGTTGGCGAGCGCGATGTCGCTGGCCTTCTGGATCACCGGGCCGTCCATGACCGGGTCCGAGTACGGCATCTCGACCTCGATGACGTCGCAACCGGACTCGTGCATCGCGATCATCGACGCGATGCTGTCGTCGACCGTCGGGAACCCGGCCGGCATGCAGCCGATCAGCAGCGCCCGGTTCTCGGTGCGGGCCTTGCCGAAGACTTCCGCGATGCTCACTCTTGCTCTCCCGGTACGAGGGTCTCGACCGGGTCGAGGATGCCGAAGTAGGCGCCCGCGGTGTGCACGTCCTTGTCACCGCGGCCGGACAGGTTGACCAGGATCGTCGGGGTGCGGCCGAGCTCGTCTCGTAGCAGTGGCGCGATCTTGGCGGCGCCGGCCAGCGCGTGGGCGCTCTCGATGGCCGGGATGATGCCCTCGGTGCGGCACAGCAGCTGGAACGCGGCCATCGCCTCGGCGTCGGTCACCGGCTCGTACTCGGCCCGGCCGGTGTCGTGCAGCCAGGCGTGCTCGGGCCCGACGCCCGGGTAGTCCAGGCCGGCCGAGATCGAGTGCGACTCGACCGTCTGACCGTCCTCGTCCTGCAGCACGTACGTGCGGGCACCGTGCAGCACCCCCGACGAGCCGCCGGTGATCGACGCCGCGTGCCGGCCGGTCGCCACCCCGTCGCCGCCCGCCTCGAACCCGTAGAGCTGGACGCCCTCGTCCGGGACGAACGCGTGGAAGATGCCGATCGCGTTGGAACCGCCGCCGACACAGGCCGCCACCGCGTCGGGCAGCCGGCCGATCTGGTCGAGGCACTGCTGACGCGCCTCGATACCGATCCCGCCGACGAAATCGCGGACGATCTCGGGGAACGGGTGCGGTCCGGCCGCCGTGCCGAGCAGGTAGTGCGTGGTGTCGACGCTGGCCACCCAGTCGCGCAGCGCCTCGTTGAGCGCGTCCTTGAGCGTGCGCGAGCCGTTGGTGACCGGCACGACCGTGGCGCCGAGCATGCGCATGCGGGCCACGTTCAGCGCCTGCCGCTCGGTGTCGGTCTCGCCCATGTAGACGACGCACTCGAGGTCGAGCAGGGCGGCGGCGGTCGCGCTGGCCACGCCGTGCTGGCCGGCGCCGGTCTCGGCGATCACCCGGGGCTTGCCCATCCGCTTGGCGAGGAGGGCCTGACCGAGCACGTTGCGCACCTTGTGGGCGCCCGTGTGGTTCAGGTCCTCCCGCTTGAGCAGGATTTCCGCTCCGAGCTTTTCGCTGAGCCGTTCGGCCCGATAGAGCAGGGACGGCGTACCGGCGTAGTTCAGGAGCAGATCCGTGAACTGCGCCTGAAATTCCGGATCTGTCTTGGCCGTCCGATATGCGGCGTCCAGCTCGTCGAGGGCGCGGACGAGCGCCTCCGGCACGAACCGGCCACCGTATCTGCCGAAATGCCCCGACAAGTCGGGCAGAGTCGGGGCGCTCACCGCACCGGCCGCGGAGTTGCGGGGTGGTTGCCGGCGTTGACCAGCTCGGCCACGGCGTCACGCGGCGACTTCTGCGTCACCAGACCCTCGCCGACCAGCACGGCGTCGGCGCCCGCCGACGCGTACCGGATCAGATCGTGCGGACCCCGCACCCCCGACTCGGCGATCTTGACGACGTTGCCGGGCAGGCCGGGCGCGATCCGCTCGAAGACCGACCGGTCGACCTCGAGCGTACGAAGGTCGCGGGCATTGACCCCGATGACCTTGGCGTTAGCCTCGAGCGCGCGGTCCGCCTCCTCCTCGTTGTGCACCTCGACCAGGGCCGTCATGCCGAGCGACTCGATCCGCTCGAGCAGGCCGACCAGCACGTTCTGTTCGAGGGCGGCCACGATGAGCAGCACCAGGTCGGCGCCGTGGGCCCGGGCCTCGTGCACCTGATAGCTCGAGACCACGAAATCCTTGCGGAGCACGGGAATCTGCACCGACGCCCGCACCGCCTTCAGGTCGTCGAGCGACCCGCCGAACCACCGGCCCTCGGTGAGCACGCTGATGCAGCGGGCGCCACCCGCCGCGTACTCCCCCGCGAGCTCGGCCGGGTCGGGGATGTCAGCCAGCGCACCCTTCGACGGCGACGATCGCTTCACCTCAGCGATCACCGCCACGCCGGGCTTGCGTAACGCCGCATAGGCGTCAATGGCCGGCGGCGCCGCCGCGGCCGCCTCCCGAACCTGCTCCAGCGGCACCTGCTCCTGCCGGGCCGCCACGTCCTCGCGCACTCCGGCGAGGATCTCCTCCAGCACGTTCTGCGGTCCGCCAGAACCCGCTTCCGCCTGCTGATCGGATGTCACGAAACGACTCCCCTCTCCGGGTGTCCCTTCGCCCGATGCTAGGAGGTCGCGGTCGCGCAAGAGCCCCCGGGGTATGGCGCGCCTCACGGAATGGGCTGCGGCATAATGCGCCCTGCTCCGCGGTGACCTGTCACTTCGGTCACACGCGCACCACGATCATCAGCCCGCTGGGCTGCGGCACCTCATCTGATCGGTGGATACCACGGCGCGTTGACGTGACCGTCACGCACCGGAAATGGGGCCCGGTCATGATGGGTCCGAGGCAAACTGGTTCCCGGTGCCGCTTCGGGCGTCGCCTTCGACCAGACCGTGCGATCGATGTGGAGTTTCCCGTGGCCGCCATCCGGACCGCTCCGATCGAGCCGGCCCTTCCCGCCGGCTTCGTCAACGCTTCCCGCGCCGTCGTGTCGGCCGCGGCCGACCTAGTGGCCGGCGTCCAGCGCCGTCTCGTCGGTGACGCGGGCATGCGCACCGCGCGCGACAACGCGTGGGCCGCGACCCTGGAAGACCGCGCCCGTCACGAGGCCCGAGCCGAACTGACCCGCGAGGTGGCCGCCCTGGTCGCCGCCCGCCCAGCAACCCGCCGCCGCCTGGCCAAGACCGCCTCCCGTACGCGGTAGCGCTCAGACGGTCGGGTCGTCGCCCCGGTCGAGCGAGTCCCAGGCCGTGCGGCTCTCCACCGGCTTGTTGGTGTCAATCGGAGCCGCCGGAGCTACGGCGGCGGGCTTGCGCTCGTAACGGGCGGACATCGCCGGCCACAGATGACCCAGGCGGGCCGCGGTCAGGCCGCCCCAGGCAACCGCCACCCCGCCGGCCGCGCAGACGATCGGCCACAGGGTGCCCCCGGCACCCGCGTCGCCCGTCTCCAGGCCGGCGCGGCCGATGATCGCGCTCACCGCGATACCGGCTCCGGCCAGCGCGAGGAGAACCCCCAGCCCACGCCGCAGACGCCCGCTGGTGGCCAGCAGCGCGCCGGCGCCGGCCAGACCGACCAGGGCCAGCCCGATCGCCCACGGGGCGACCTCGGCGCCGGTCCGGGCCGTGCGCAGGTCGGATAGTCCGGGGCGCTCGACGACCAGCACCGACCACGTGCGGGTCGCGCCGTAGATCGCCAGTCCGGCCCCGGCCAGGCAGGCCAGCAGAGACATCAGATAAGGCCGGCGGCTTGTCATCGGGCGGCGCGCAGGGTTTCCGCCGAAGCGATCGCGGCCAGGACCGCGGCCGCCTTGTTGCGGGTCTCCTGCTCCTCGGCGGCCGGGTCGGAGTCGGCCACGATGCCGGCGCCGGCGCCCACGTAGGCCACACCGTCCTTGAGGAGTGCGGTGCGGATGGCGATCGCCATGTCCATGTCGCCGGCGAAGCCGAAGTAGCCGACGGTGCCGCCGTACAGGCCGCGGCGGGTCGGCTCCAGCGACTCGATGATCTCCATCGCGCGGACCTTGGGCGCACCCGACAGCGTGCCCGCCGGGAACGTCGCGGCCAGCGCGTCGAACGCCGTCTGCTCGTCGCGCAGCTCGCCGGTCACCGTCGACACGATGTGCATGACGTGGCTGTAACGCTCGATGCGCGCGAACTCCGGCACCTCGACCGAACCGGCCCGGCACACCCGGCCCAGGTCGTTGCGGCCCAGGTCGACCAGCATGACGTGCTCGGAACGTTCCTTGGGGTCGGCCAGCAGTTCGGCCGCGAGCGCGTTGTCCTGCTCGGGCGTCGCGCCCCGCCACCGCGTACCGGCGATGGGGTGCAGCAGAGCACGGCGGGTGCCCTGGTCGTCGGCGCTGACCTTCAGATGCGCCTCGGGCGACGAGCCGACGATGTCGAAGTCGTCGAAACGCAGCAGATACATGTACGGGCTGGGGTTGGTCGCCCGCAGCACGCGGTAGACGTCGAGCGGGTCGGCGTCGGTCGGCCGCTCGAAACGCTGGGCCACCACGATCTGGAAGCACTCGCCGGCCCGGATCGCCTCCTTGGCCTCCTCGACCGCCTTCTGATATTCGCCCGGGGCGGTTCGGCTCACCGGCTCACCGGCCGGCCGGCGCTCCACGGTGGAGATCATCGGCGGGGTGGGCCGGGACAGCGCGGTGGTCATCGCGTCGAGCCGGCCGACCGCGTTGTGATAGGCCGCGAGCTTGGCCCGGTCGTCGGCGTCGTCGGCCAGCACGGCGTTGGCGACCAGGATGGCCGAGCCGTCGTAGTGGTCCAGCACCACCAGGTCGGTGGCGAGCATCATGCCGAGCTCGGGGAGGGTCAGGTCGTCGTTCGCGGACGAGGGGAGGCGTTCGAAACGGCGTACGAGGTCATAGCTGAGATAGCCGACCATGCCGCCGGTCAGCGGCGGCAGGTCGCCCGCGGCCGGACCGTCGGCCAGCGCGGCCACCGTCTCGCGCAGCGCCACCACCGGGTCGCCGTCGAGCGGTACACCCGCGGGCGGGGTGCCCAGCCAGGAGGCCTGGCCGTCCCGCTCGACCAGGGTCGCCGCGCTGCGCACACCGACGAACGAGTAACGCGACCAGGCCGCGCCCGACGGCCCGGCGCCCTGCTCGGCCGACTCGAGCAGGAAGGTGCCCGGCCCGCCGGCCAGTTTGGTGTAGACACCCACCGGTGTCTCGCCGTCGGCCAGCAGCTTGCGGGTGACCGGCACCACCCGGCGCCGCTGCCGCAGGAAGTCGGCCTCGCTGGGGAACACGGCTCCGCTGGTCACGGGGTGACCCCTTCCGGCCTCGTCACGGGCAGCTCGTTGTGGAAGCAGGTGTGCTCGCCGGTGTGGCAGGCCGCGCCGACCTGCTCGACGGTCACGAGCAGCGCGTCACCGTCACAGTCGAGCGCGACGTCGTGCACGTATTGGAAGTGGCCGGAGGTGGCGCCCTTCACCCAGTACTCCCCGCGGCTGCGGGACCAGTACGTCGCCCGGCCGGTGGTCAGCGTGCGATGCAGCGCCTCGTCGTCCATCCAGGCGAGCATCAGCACGTCGCCGGAACCGTGCTCACGCACGATCGCCGCCACGAGCCCGTCCGAGTTCCGCTTGAGCCGCCCGGCGATAGCCGGGTCCAGGTCGGTCTTGACTGCCACGCGACTGATTATCCACAGCGGGCTTGTCGGGTCACCGACGCGCGGCTCACGATCCGGGCCCAGACGGACGAGCCCAGTTCCGAACGCGGCCTCTGTCGGGGTGCCGACGCGCGGCTCACGATCCGGGCACGGGGGATGCCAGTTGAAGGCGGGGCGGGTACCGTCGTCCTGCGCTGCACCCAGCCAGGGGTGTTCACAGCCGCCTCCCGAGAGGGTTACCGCAGCTCGAGTCCGCGGGTGGCGGAGCCGGAGCGACGGGAGTCTCAAACCGATGGAGCCGACGTCCAACCCCGACAATGCTCGGTCGACGCGTGGGCTGGCCCGATTCTGGCCGGTGCACCGCGACGGTGAGGACGAGGTCGCTACGCCCGATTCGTCCGCCATGTCCGGCACCCTTTCGGGTGAAACCGAGATGGTGGCGCTCGGTTCGCGTCGGGTCCCGGAGGGTGCGGCGGTCGACGGCTCGGTCAGCGCACCTCCGGACAACGGTCAGCCCTATCCGGGTCAGGCGAGCAGCCCCCCGTTCACCGGACGGGCCGGCGGCTCGGCACCCTTCGCCCAGCCCGGCGGCCCGGCCCCGCTCAGCCGGCCCGGCGTAGCGCCCGTCGGCCGGCCCGGCAGCCCGGCTCCCTTCGGACAGCCCGGCATCGCAACGCCGCTCGGCCGATCGACCGTGCCCGGGCCGGGCACGAACACGGGAACAGGCACGGGAACGGGCGCCGGCACGCCCGGGCTGATGACCCCCTTCGCCTCGGCCGCGCACGGCACCGGCGAGCCGGGCGGACACTCCTTCGACGGCCCCAAGCCGACCGGCACTCCGGGCCCTGGCACTCCCGGCCCCGGCAACTCCGGCGGCCTTCCGGGACCGGGCGCCCAGCCCAGCACCGGCGGAGGACGACAGGCCGACGGCCCAGCCTCCCGCGGCGGCGACGCACCGTTCGGCGGCAACACACCCCTGGGCGGCAACTCGCCCCTCGGCGGCAACGACCCGACGGCCGACGCCGCCCGCACCACCGGCCCGCGCCACACCTCGGCCGACCCCGCGAGCAGCCCGCCCACCCCGGTCAGCGGCCCCCCGCAGCCGATCAGCGGCCCACCCGGTTCGATCCACGACCCGCTCAACGGCCCGATCAGCGGACCGCCCGCGACCGGCCCCCGCGCCGACGACCGGGATCGCGATTCTGATCACTCACGGGCCGCGGCCGGCGAGCGCGAGGAGTCGTCGCCCGTAGAGTCCGGGCGGGGCAATCCCTGGGACCGCGACTTCGGAGGATTCGGCTTGGGCGGGCGCAACAACCGGTTCTTGTTCGGCGGGCGCAACACACCCGAGCCCCGGCCGGGCCTCAACGGGCACGGGCACGGCGAGACCAACGGGCGGGCGCTGCCGGACGACGCGGCGGCGCGAGACGAGAACGGGCGTGATGACATGAACGGACGGGCCGGCCTTCCCGGTATCCCGACCTCCGACGCCGGACCGGTGACGCCGATCTCGGGGGCCGAGACCGCCGAGTCCACCGGGCGCCGCGCCGCCCCGGACGACCTCGATGCCCGTCGCGCCGCCGCCGGCTGGGCCTCGGTGCCGACCTCGACCCACCCGGTCGTCGGCCCGACGTCGGCTCCCCCGACCTCAGGCGCCCCCGTCTCGTCGTCTCCGGTCTCCTCGAGCCCGGTGTCCCCGAGCCCGGCCTTCGGCGCGGCCTCGCCGGTGTCGCCGGGTCCGGTCTTCGGCTCGTCCTACGGGCAGCCGCCGTCCTACACGCCGGCCCTGCCCGACCCGTCGTCCGGACCGGTCTCCGGGGTTCCGGCCCCACGCGGCGCGGCCAGCATCCCGATGCCGGTGGCCAAGCCGCAGCCATCCGACGAAAAGGCCGAGCAGAAGGCCGAGCAGAAGGCCGAGACGCCGGCGGGCCGGGTCAACATCACGTTCGGCGGCGAGCCGGACGACGAACCGGCCGACCTCACCCCGGCCCCGCGCCGCTCAGCCAGCCTCGAGGACGCCGCGCCCGTCCGCCGCACGGCCGAAGAGGACACCGTCGGCCGCCAGGAGGACACCGTCGGCCGCCGGGCCGCCGCCGATGAGGACGAGGGACTCGTCCGGCGTGCCGTCCTCGGCGACGCGACGGCCGACGAGTCCGAGCCGGCCCGCCGCGGCCGCCGGGCCGCCCCCGAGGACGAGGTACCCGAGGATCAGCCGCTGCGCCCGGGTGATGTCGCCGCGGGCAGCATCGCGTTCTGGGACGACGACGCGGTCCGCCACTTCCGGGCCGCCTGGCACGAGGTGAAGGCCGAGTTCGTCGACGACCCCGAGACCGCCCTGACCCGGGCCCACGACCTGCTCACCGATGCCGTCAACGAGCTCACCGAGGCCCTGCTGGCCGAGCGCGACGAGCTCGACCCGCTGCGCGGCAACGGCAAGCCGGACACCGAGAGCATGCGGATGGCGATGCGTGGTTACCGCGAGTTCCTGGACCGCATCCTCGCCCTTTAGAGATCAACACCGAAGACCCCTGTTTCCGTACGGGAACAGGGGTCTTCTTTTCTCCGCGGAATTCATCTAGCGTTGAACTCATCAGGCAATGAATTCTTGGGAGGGCGTCATGGACGACGCGATCGAGGTACGTGACCTCGTCGTGGAGCGCGGCAGGCGAACCGTGCTGCACGGCATCTCCTGCGACATCCCGGCCGGCCGCGTGACCGGCCTGCTCGGGCCCAGCGGCAGCGGCAAGACCACGCTGATCCGGGCCATCGTCGGCGTGCAGATCGTCAGGTCGGGCACCGTGACCGTGCTCGGGCATCCCGCGGGCAGTGCCCCGCTGCGACGTGAGCTCGGCTACGTCACGCAGGCGCCGAGCGTCTACGCCGACCTTTCCGTACGCGAGAACGCCCGCTACTTCGCCGCCCTGCGCGGCCTGGGTGCGGCCGAGGCCGACCGCGCGATCGCCGACGTCGGGCTCGCCGCCGCGAAGTCCCAGCTGGTCGGCAACCTGTCCGGCGGCCAGCGCAGCCGGGCGTCGCTGGCCTGCGCGCTGATCGGCGAGCCGCGCCTGCTGGTGCTGGACGAGCCGACCGTCGGGCAGGACCCGGTGCTGCGGGCCGAGTTGTGGGCCCGGTTCCACGAACTGGCCGCGGGCGGCACCGCGCTGCTGGTCTCGAGCCACGTGATGGACGAGGCGGGGCGCTGCGACCGGCTGCTGCTGATCCGCGAGGGCCGGCTGATCGGCGACGACACCCCGGCCGCGATCCGGGCCTCGGCGGGCACCGACGACCTCGAAGAGGCCTTCCTGCGACTGATCCGCGACAACGAGCAGGCGGTGGCGGCATGAGTCTCCGGATCACTTTCGCCACGGCGGGCCGGGTGCTGCGGCAACTGCGGCACGATCGGCGGACCGTCGCGCTGCTGGTCGTCGTACCGGCGCTGCTCCTGGCTCTGCTCTATTTCATGTACGACGGCGCGGGCGGCACGTTCGACCGGATCGCGCTGATCATGCTCGGCGTCTTCCCGTTCGTGATCATGTTTCTGGTGACCAGCATCGCCATGCTCCGGGAGCGCACCACCGGCACCCTGGAGCGCCTGCTCACCACCCCACTGGGCAAGATCGACCTGCTTTTCGGGTATGGGATCGCGTTCGGTCTCGCCGCCGCGGTGCAGGGTGCGGTGGCCACGGGTGCGGCGTACTGGCTGCTCGGCCTGGACACCCGCGGCAGCGCCGGACTGGTCGTGCTCATCGCGGTCGTCAACGCCGTGCTCGGGGTGGCGCTCGGCCTGTTCTGCAGCGCCTTCGCCCGCACCGAGTTCCAGGCCGTACAGTTCCTCCCGGTGGTGGTCGTGCCGCAACTGTTGCTGTGCGGGCTGTTCGTGCCGCGCGCGCAGATGGTGGGCTGGCTCGAGGGGATCAGCAACGCGCTGCCGCTGACCTACGCGGTCGAGGCGCTCGCCCAGGTGGGCGGCTCGGCCGACGCGACCACGACGATGTGGCGCGACCTGGTGATCGTCGCGGGGGCGGCGGTGGTGGCGCTGGTGCTGGCCGCGGCGACCCTGCGACGCCGTACGCCGTAAAGGGGAACCGGTTTGGCAAGGCGCAGCGGGCGGCGTCCCGGCAACCAGGACACGCGCGAGTCCATCCTGGACGCGGCCCGGCTCGCCTTCGCCGAAAAGGGCTACGACAACGCGTCCATCCGGTCCATCGCCGGCGCCGCCCAGGTCGACCCGGCCCTGGTGCACCACTATTTCGGCACCAAGGAAAAGCTGTTCCTGGCGGTGATGAACGCACCCATCAACCCGGCCGAACTGGTGCCCCAGGCCCTCGCCGGCCCTCGCGAGCAGGCCGGTGAGCGGCTGGTACGGATGGCGATCGGCGTGTGGGACTCACCCGCCGGCACGGCCGCACTGGCCGTCTTCCGCTCGGCGCTGAGCAATGAATGGACGGCGCGGCTGCTGCGCGAGTTCGTGGTCACCCAGGTCCTGCGCCGGGCCGTGAGCGAGCTCGTGCTCGACCCGGACGAGGCGGCGATGCGGTCGTCACTGGTGGCCACGCAGATCGCGGGCATCATGGTGGCCCGCTACGTGCTGAAGCTCGAGCCGCTGGCCAGCGCCGACGCCGACGTCATCGCGGCGGCGATCGGCCCCAACGTGCAGCGCTTCCTGACCGAGCCGATGCCCGAGGTGTTCAAAGCGGACTGAACTGTCTCGCACGTCACTTGTGGATAAGTCAGTTCGCCCGTTTTGGCCGGCGTATTTTTGGCCAGCCCCCTGGGTGGGCGGGGTAGGGCTGGTGACTCGAGATCAGGCTCGGGCTCAGTCGGTGCAGCGGTGGCAGAGCACCGGGTGCAGCAGGTGGGCCAGGTCGTGGCGGTCGGTGACCGGGCGGGGGAAGGCGAGCCGGGCCAGCTTGTCGTCGAGGCGGACCATGAAGCCGTAGCGGTCCATCCGGACGACCCGCGGCTCGGCCACCGGCTGGAACTTCTTGCCCAGCTGCCGGCGTACGTAGGCGCTCATCTCGGCCTCGTGGTGGTCCAGCAGGTCGGCGATCAGGTCGAACTCGATGCGGCAGAGCGGGTCGGGCGTGGCCTCGGCGAACTCGTCCACGTCGACGTCGCTCAGCTTCTCGTTGCGCTCGTAGCGCACCTCGGCGACGTACATCGAGTGCAGCACCTGGCCGTCGCCGACGTCGAGCAGGTCGCCCGAGGCGTCGACCTCGGCGTAATCGAGCGCGGCCGATCGAGCCTCGTCACCTTCGAGTAGGGTGGCCCATCCGGAGATCCACACCCGGCCCAGGGCGGGCGAGCCGGCCATCGGCGGCACGTCCGAGATGTCGAGCACCATCGCGGTGTCGTCGTTCCCCTCCTGCGGGCGCAGCGCGGCCGCGAACGCGCCGTCGCGCGGCGAGAGCAGGAGCACGCGGCCGTTGGCGTCAGTCACATGCCGTACGGGGAGCGGGCCCGGGCGGCACGCGATGTGCGCGACGCCGGGCAGGTGGCCGGCGGCGAGCGTACGCGCGACCTCGGCATGGGTGGGCTGCATGGTGACGACCTCCGGGCCTACGTTAGGCTTGCCTTAGTAAGGTGAGGCTAACCGTAACACCGGCCTCAAGCGCAAGTTGACTCGGAGACTTCATGAACAACTCCCGACCCAAGGCCAAGCTCTCGCGGGCGCTCGGCATCCCCCTGACGCCGAAGTGCGTGAAGTACTTCGAGAAGCGGCCGTTCCCGCCGGGTGTGCACGGCCGGTCGCGCCGCAAGGCCTCGGACTACCAGGTCCGGCTGCTCGAGAAGCAGCGCCTGCGTCACCAGTACAACATCAGCGAGTCCCAGATGCGGAAGGCGTACGACGACGCCCACCGCGCCGAGGGCAAGACCGGCGAGATGATGGTGAGCCTGCTCGAGCGCCGTCTCGACGCCACCGTGATGCGCGCGGGTCTGGCCCGCACCATCTACCAGGCCCGCCAGCTCGTCGTGCACGGCCACTTCACGGTCGACGGCAAGAAGGTGGACCGTCCGGGCTACCGGCTCAAGCCGGGCCAGATCGTCGAGGTCCGCGAGTCGAGCCGGGCCAAGCCCCCGTTCGAGATCGCCAAGGCCGGCGCCCACCTGGACGGCCCGACCGCGCCCTACCTCTCCACCGTGATCGAGGACCTGCGCATCACCGTGCTGCGGGTTCCCGAGCGCTCGGAGATCCGCGTGCAGTGCGACGAGCAGCTCGTGGTGGAGTTCTACGCCCGGTAGGGCTGTTTTGTAGTTTGAGCCTGTTAGGGCTGTTTTGGTGGTTTTGAGTAGGCAGTTGACAAGCGCAACTGTCTCTCTGGGCTTCGCTCCGCGAAGCCGGGCGATCGCCTCTTTGAGGCAAAGGAGGAGGCACCCGATTTCCCGCCGCCGCAAACCCCGCGGCGTCGGCAAATCGGGTGCCTCCTCCTTTGCGAGGCGATCGCGTGGCTGGACTATCCACGGGGATCCCAAGACTAGCGAGTTTGTTCGAGCCAGCTCGCGTAAAGCTTTGCGTAGATCGAGCCCTGCTCGGCGACAAGAGATGCGTGGGGGCCGCGTTGGACGACGCGGCCCGCGTCCACGACTATGACCTCGTCGGCCGACTGAGCGGTGGACAACCGGTGCGCGATGGCCACCGTCGTCCGGCCTCGGGTCACTGTGTCGAGAGCTCGCTGCAACCGCACCTCGGTGGCCGGGTCGACGGCTGAGGTCGCCTCGTCGAGGACCAGCAGGTCCGGGTCGGCGACATATGCCCGTACGAGGGCAACCAGCTGACGCTCCCCCACGCTGAGCGCCTCCCCGCGCTCGCCCACCGAGGTCTCGAGCCCGGCAGGCAGCCCGGCCAGCCAATCCGCGAGCCCGAGTTCGGCGACGGCGGAAACCAGCTGCGCGTCGGTCAGAGAAGGCGCGGCGAAGCGAATGTTCTCGGCGATCGTGGCGTCGAACAGGAAGCCGTCCTGCGGAACCATCACCACCCGTGAACGCAGAGCGGCGAACTTCACCGTCCGCAACGGCGTGCCGGAGAGCAGAACCTCACCCTCCACGGGGTCCATCAGACGGGTGAGAAGTTTCGCGAACGTGGTCTTGCCCGAGCCGGTCTCCCCGACCACGGCCACCTTGGTTCGTTCCCGCAGCGAAAGGTCGACGTCGGCGAGCACGATCGGGCCGCCCGGATAGCGGAACGAGACGTCCTGGAAGCGTACGGAAAGAGGCCCGGAGGGCAGGTCGACGCCCACCTCGTCGGGGTCCTTCACGTCGGGTTCGAGGTCGAGCACGTCGAGCACCCGCCGCCAGCCGGCCACCGCGTTCTGGGCCTCGTTGAGCATGTCGGTGGCGATCTGCACGGGCTGGATGAACAGCGTCACCAGGAACAGGAACGCGGTCAGGGCACCCACGCTCAGGCCACCGTCGGCCCCCATCAGCACCCCGACCACGACCACCGCGGCCAGGGCCAGGCCGGCGCCCAGCTCGCCGCTGGAGAAGCTGGTCACACTGGTGCGCAGAGCCTTCTGCTGAGCCACCCGCAGGTTGTC
Organism: Paractinoplanes bogorensis; assembly: GCF_018829635.1. Taxonomy (GTDB): domain Bacteria; phylum Actinomycetota; class Actinomycetes; order Mycobacteriales; family Micromonosporaceae; genus Actinoplanes; species Actinoplanes bogorensis. The sequence goes on along the minus strand of NZ_JAHKKG010000006.1, from coordinate 121,833 downwards.
GATCGAGGTGTCGAGGCGCTTCTCGGTGCGGCCGGCCACCCCGTACGCGCGAATGACCATGGCCCCGACCACGCTCTCGGCGATCGCGCCGAGCATCACGCCGGTGCGCTCGCGGACCGCGCCGTAGACCTCGGCCAGCCGCCGCTGGAACAGCCGGATCACCGCCACGGCCGGGCCGAAGGCCAGCAGCACGACGATGGTGAGCTGCCACGAGTAGACGAACATCACGATCGTCGAGACCAGCAGCTGACCGCTGGCCAGCAGCAGCTGCACGCCACCGGTCTGCAGGAAGATCGAGATCTGGTCGACGTCGCTGGTCACCCGGGACACCATCGTGCCGCGCCGTTCGGACTGCTGGTGCAGCATCGACAGGTCGTGGATGTGCCGGAACGTCCGCGAACGCAGCGCACCCAGCGCCGTCTCGCTGACCGTGAACAGGCGCCGCGTCATCAGATAGCCGGCCAGCGTCGAGATCATCAGCGCCAGGAACGTGACGGCCACGGTCACCGTCACGAACTGCAGGTCGGGGCCGCCCTCGGCGCGGATGCCGTGGTCGATGCCCTGCTGCACGGCGATCGGCACCGCGACCCGGCCGGACATCTGCACCAGGGCGAGCCCGATCGTGCCGGCCAGGCCGGGCCGCAGCTCGGGCGAGAGCGCGAGGCCACGCTTGATGGTGGCGAAAGTACCGTCGCTCATGCCTCGACCCGTTCCGCTTCGGCCTTCTCGTACGCCGTGACCAGGTCGGCGTATCCGGCGTGAGCCCCCAGCAGCTCGGTGTGGGTGCCGGTCGCGACCACCTTGCCCTGCTCGAGATAGACGACCTCGTCGGCCAGCGCGATGGTGGCCCGCCGGTAGGCCACGATCAGGATGGACGCCCCGGTGTCGCGGCCGCGCAGCCCGGCCAGCACGGCCGCCTCCACGCGGGGGTCGACCGCGCTGGTGGCGTCGTCGAGCACCAGCAGCCGGGGGTGGCCGGCCAGCGCGCGGGCCAGGGTGAGCCGCTGCCGCTGGCCACCGGAGAGCGAGGTGCCGCGTTCGCCGACGGCCGTGTCGAGGCCGTCGGGCAGCTTCTCGACGAACCCGTCGGCCTGGGCCAGCCGCAGCGCCGCCCAGGTGGCGTCGTCGTCCAGCCCGTCGCGTTCCAGGGTGATGTTGCCGCGGACGGTGTCGTCGAACACGAACGGCAGCTGCGGCACGAGGGCGGAAGCGCTGGTCAGGGCGGCCTCGCTGAGCGTCGGCAGCGGTGTGTCGTCGAGCGTCACACGGCCGGCGTCCGGGTCGACCAGCCGCGCGGCGAGCGACGCGATCGTCGATTTGCCCGACCCGGTGGCGCCGACCAGGGCGACCGTCTTGCCCGGGGGCACGGTGAACGACACATCGTGCAGGACCAACGGGCCTTCCCCGTACGCGAAATCGACCGAATCGAAACGCAGCGTGGCCGGACCCGACGGCCGGGTGGTGGCCGAACCGTAGGTGAGGTCGCCCTCGGCCCCCAGCACCGCCTGCACCCTGTCCCAGCCCGCCACGCTGCGCGGCAGCTCACCCAGCACCCAGCCGATCGCCCGGACCGGGAAGGCCAGCACGGTGAACAGGAACGCGACGGTCACCACCTCGGCCACGGTCACCGCCCCGCTCTGCAGGCGCCACGCCCCGAGCAGCAGCACAGCCAGGGTGCCGACGCTGGGCAGCGAGTCCATCACCGGGTCGAACAGCCCACGGAGCCGGCCGACCGCGATCAGCGAGTCGCGCAGCTCGTCGACGTAGACCTTGAACCGGCGGGACTCGTCCTCCTCGCGGCCCATGGTCTTGACCACCAGCGCGCCGTCGAAGCTCTCGTGGGCGACCGCGCTGACCTTGGCCCGCATCTGCTGGGCCCGGATCTGCCGGGGCGACATGCGGCGGGCGTAGAACGTGTTGAGCGCGAACAGCATCGGGAACAGCACGACGCCGACCATGGCCAGCACCCAGTCGGTGACGAAGAGCGCGGCCACCGCGGCGAAGATCATCACGATCGTGCCGACCGCGAACGGCAGCGGCGCGATCGGGACCCAGGCCGCCTCGACGTCGGAGTTCGCGTTGGAGAGCAGCGTGCCGGTGGCGTGCTTCTGGTGCCACGACGGCGGCAGCGACAGGTAGCGCCGGGTCACCGCGCGGCGGTAGCGGGCCTGCAGGCGGAACTGCATGTAACCCGCGCCCAGCCGGCGGCCGAAGATGCTGGCCACCCGGAGCAGGCTGAGGCCGAGGAAGACGGCGGCGATCAGGGCGAGCGTGCCGGTGCCGGCCGACCCGCTGGAGAACGCGGGCACGACGACATGACCGATCACGGCGCCGACGACGTACGAGTTGGCGATGACCAGAAGGCCGAACAGGCTGCTGCCGACCGTCCCGATCGTGAACAGGCGCGGCTCGGCCTTGATCGCCTGACCCAGCACGAACAGCCCCCGCACCAGCACATCGCGGCTGGACCTGGTGCTCAAAATTCCTACCTGACTGGTAAGTGTTCGCCGACGGTTCCGGCCTTACCGATCCATCCTGCCGAACGGGACGCTCACCGTTCACCTTCGTAACATGTGTCTACGATCACGTTGTGACCGCCTATGCCCAGCGCGAACGACGTCTACTCGCCGACCTGCTCCTTCGTCTCGGTCCCGACCAGCCGACGCTGTGCGAGGGATGGACGACCCGCGATCTCGCCGCGCACCTGGTGGTGCGGGACCGCCGGCCCGACGCGTCGGCCGGGATGCTGATTCCGCCGCTGCGCGAGCACGGCGAACGGGTCCGCCGGCAGACCGCGGCCCGCCCGTACGAGCAGGTCGTGCACGAGGTGCGGACGCCGCCGTGGTGGAGCCCGGTGAGCAACCCTCTCACCGACGAGCTGGCCAACACCATCGAGTTCTTCGTGCACCACGAGGACGCGCGCCGCGGGCAGCCGGACTGGCAGCCCCGCGACCTCGACCCGGGGCTGTCGGCCGCGCTCTGGCGCAACGTGCGGCTCACCGGCAAGCTCGTGCTGCGCCGGGCCGGGGTCAAGGTCAAGGTCGTTTCCGAGGGGTACGGGTCGTTCTCCGTCGGCGACTCCCCGGCCACGACCCTGTCCGGCCCGCCCGGCGAGCTGGCCGTCTACCTGACCGGACGCACCTCGGCGGCGCGGGTCGTGATCGACGGGGACGCTCTGGAAGGCGTCCGGCTGGGCATGTGATTGGCCCATTTGATCCGCGTCGGATTGGTCTGCTCGGCGAGCCAATCGAGGCCTAGCGTGAAGGCCATGCAGGAGAACTCCGGACTTTCCCTGGCCCAGGGCACCGCCCTCTGCGTGGGGGCCGTGCTCGGCACCGGCGTGATCTCGATGCCGGCCCTGGCCGCCGAGGTCGCCGGGCCCGCGTCGCTCGTCGCCTGGCTCGCGCTGATCGTGCTGTCCGCCCCGCTCGCCCTCACCTTCGCCGCGCTCGGCGCCCGGCACCCGGACGGCGGCGGCGTCTCGACCTACGTCCGGCTCGCCTTCGGCCCGCGGGTGGGCGCCGCGATCGGCTGGACGTTCTTCTTCGCCGTGCCGCTGGGCGCACCCGCCGCGGCCGCGTTCGCCGGCGGCTACGTGGCCGACGTCCTGGGCGGCGGCCGCACCACCACGCTGGCCACGTTCCTGATCATCGTGTCGGCCGTCTTCGCCATGAACTGGTTCGGGCTGCGCGTCTCCGGCCGGGTGCAGCTCGTGCTGACGGCCACGCTGGCCGTCCTGCTGCTGATCACCGTGCTGACCGCGCTGCCCCACGCGAACTGGGACAACCTGACCCCGTTCGCGCCGCACGGCTGGTCCGGGGTCGGCTCGGCGGCGGCCGTGCTGGTCTGGGGCTTCGCCGGCTGGGAGGCGGTGTCGTCGCTGGCCGCGTCCTATCGCAACCCGCGCCGGGACGTGCCGCGGGCCACCGGGATCGCCGTCGTGCTGGTCGGCCTGCTCTACCTCGCGGTCGCCGCGACCAGCGTGCTGGTGCTCGGCCCGGCCCTCGGCGCCAGCGATGCCCCGCTGGCCGACCTGCTCGCGGCCGGGGTCGGCGGACCGGTCCGCATCCTCACCGCGATCGTCGCCGTGCTGCTCACCGTCGGCGCGGTCAACGCCTATCTGGCCGGGGCGTCGCAGCTCGGCGCGGCCCTGACCCGCGACGGCGCGCTGCCGGCCTGGATGGGCCGCACGCCCCGCCGGGCGCTGCTCACCGTCTTCGTGCTCAGCCTGGCCTCGGCGGTGCTGCCGTTCCGCCTGCACACCATGCTCTTGCTGGTCACCGGCTGCTTCACGCTCGTCTACGTGATCGCGACGGCGGCCGCGCTGCGCCTGCTGCCCGGGGGCCGGCCGCGGGTGGTGGCCGCGATCGCCTTCGTCGCGGTGGTCGCGCTGCTCTGGCTCAACGGCGCCCCGGCCCTGCTCAGCCTGGTGATCGTGGCGGCGTCGCTGGCCTATCAGACGTGGCGGGCCAGGACGTCGGCGAAGGTAGCCAGTCCGGCGTCGAGCGTGGACGGGTCGGTGGCGCCGAACCCGAACACGAACCCGCTCTGCACGGTGTCCGAGACCGAGTAGGCCCGCAGGTCGTCCACGGCCAGTCCGGAGCGGGCGGCCGCGGACACCACCGCGGTCGAGTCCACGCCGGTCCGCGCCGCGAGGTGCAGTCCGGCCGCGGCCGGGACGACGTCGAGTCCGGGCATCGCGGCCAGCGCCGCCGAGATCCGGGCATGCCTTTCCCCGTACGCCCGTCCGGCCCGGCGCACGTGCCGGGCGAGCAGTCCCTCGTCGAGGAAGCGGGCCAGCGCGGCCTGCACGGCGGGCTGCCCGTAGCCGTCGCCCAGCTGCCGGGCGGCGACCAGTGCATCGCGCAGCCCGGGTACGGCGAGCACGAAGCCGGTGCGTACGGCGGGAAGCATGCTCTTGGAGAAAGTGCCCACATAGAGCACCCGGCCCGCGGTGTCCAGGCTGTGCAGGGGTTCGAGGGGCCGGGCCGAGAAGCGGAACTCGCTGTCGTAGTCGTCCTCGACGATCGCGGCCGGCCGGCACCGGGCCCAGTCGAGCAGCTCACGGCGCCGTTCCAGGCTCATCGCCCGGCCCAGCGGGAACTGGTGCGACGGCGTCGTGTAGACCAGCCGGCAGTGCGCGGGCAGATCGGCGACGACCAGCCCCTGGTCGTCGACCGGCACCCCGGCCACCCGGGCGCCCAGCGCGGCCAGGATGCGGCGGGCCGGCGGATAGCCCGGCTCCTCGACCGCGACCACGTCGCCCGGCCGCACCAGCACCCGCGCGATCAGGTCGAACGCGTGCTGCGCGCCGTTGGTCACCACCACGTCGGCCGCGGTCGTTCGCACACCCCGGGAGACGCCGAGGTAACGCGCCACCGCCTCGCGCAACGCCGGATGCCCGGCCGGATCCCCGTACGTGCCGGGGTTGTTGGCCCGCAGCCGCAGTTCGGCGGTGACCAGGCGCCGCCAGGCGTCGAACGGGAACAGGCCGGCGTCCGGGATGCCGGTGCGGAAGTCGTAGCGCGGCCGTGGTTCGGCGCCGCTGGTGGCGAGCGGTTCGAGGGCCCAGTCGTCGCGCGGCCGCAGCGGGTCGGTCACACTCCGGCTTTTTGTCCGCTTCGTCGTTGTGGGCGCTACGAACGTGCCCGCACCGACCTTCGACCGCAGATAGCCCTCGGCCACCAACCGCTCGTACGCCCCCGCGACGCTGCCCCGGGCCACGCCCAGATCGGCCGCGAGCAGCCTGGTCGGCGGCAGTTTCTCGCCCGCCGGCAGCCGCCCGTCGACGACCGCCGCCCGCAGCGCGCGGTAGACGGCGGCGGTCTTCGTCCCGCCGCCGTCCAGCTCGATGATCAGGTCCACCTGCTCATTCTCCGCGCTATGGCCCAACCGGTATGGCAGCGATCGAGAGACATCACTTTTAAACTGCGCGTAGCTGAAGAGACAACCGTCTATTCACTTCCCGCTCGTTCGAGAGAGGAAGAGCATGGCGACTACTCCCCGCATCCTGGCCACCGGCCTGCTCGCCGCGGTCACCGCCGCGGTCGCGACCGGTTCCCCCGCCGCCGCCGCCCCCGCCACCGGAGAGGTCCGGATGGCCGGTTCCGCCACCGCGATCTCCGGCAGCTACATCGTCGTCCTGAAGGCCGGCGCCAAGTCGTCCGCGGCGCTCGCCAAGAGCTACGGCGGCGCCGTCCGCCAGAACCTCGCCGTGATCAACGGCTACGAGGCCGCCATGTCCGAGGCCCAGGCCAAGCGGCTCGCGGCCAGCCCCGACGTCGCGTACGTGGAGCAGAACCAGACCATCTCCCTCAGCGCCACCCAGAACAACGCCACCTGGGGCCTCGACCGCATCGACCAGCGGAACCGGCCGTTGAGCACGACCTACACCTATCCGGTGACCGCCTCCAACGTGACGGCGTACATCATCGACACCGGCATCCGCTACGCGCACAACGACTTCGGCGGGCGCGCCACCGCGGGCTACGACGCGGTCGGCTCGGGCGCGGTGGACTGCAACGGGCACGGCACCCACGTGGCCGGCACCGTCGGCGGCATCACCTACGGCGTCGCCAAGGGCGTCCGGCTGGTCGGCGTGCGCGTGCTCAACTGCTCGGGCAGCGGCACCACGGCGGGCGTCATCGCCGGCGTCAACTGGGTGACCAGCAACGCGGTCAAGCCGGCGGTGGCCAACATGAGCCTCGGCGGCGGGGTCAGCAGCACGCTCGACAGTGCGGTCGCGCGGTCCATCTCGAGCGGTGTCACGTACGCGCTGGCGGCCGGCAACTCGAGCGCCAACGCCTGCAACTCGTCGCCCGCCCGCGTCGCCGCGGCGATCACGGTCGGCGCGACCACCAGCACGGACGCCCGGGCCAGCTACTCGAACTACGGCACCTGCCTGGACATCTTCGCGCCGGGCTCGTCGATCACGTCGGACTGGTACACGTCGAACACCGCGACCAACACGATCAGCGGAACGTCGATGGCCAGCCCGCACGTGGCCGGGGCGGCGGCGCTGGCGCTCTCGCGGAACACCGGCTACACCCCCGCACAGGTGCGCGACAGCCTGGTCAACAACGCGACGACGGGTGTCGTGACGAACCCCGGCAGCGGCTCCCCGAACCGCCTGCTGTTCGTCGTGCAGTGATGGACGGTGCCCAGCTCTCCGGGGCTGGGCACCGTAGCGGATAGATGTCAGTCGACGGCAGAGATCGGATGCAGTACATATCCTGCACTGCGTGACCATGAGACTGCGCTCCGTCGGAATTCCGCCGTGATGACACCCCTCTGGCGCAACCGCGAATTCACTCTGCTGTGGACCAGCCAGAGCCTGTCCGACCTGGGCGGCGCGATCGCCATGCTGGCCATCCCGCTGCTCGTCCTCGAGGTCACCGGTTCCCCCGTGAAGGCGGGCGCGGTCGGCACCGCGGCCCAGGTGGCCAAACTGATCTGCCGCCTCCCGTCCGGCGTGCTGGCCGACCGGCTCAACCGCCGCCGGGCCATGCTGACCTGCGACGTCATCCGGCTCCTGGCGTTCGCCGGGCTCGCCGTGGCCGTCGCTCTCAATCGGGCCGGCCTGGCCGCGATCGTCGTGGTGGCCATCGTGGACGCGATCTGCGGCTCGCTGTTCAACACCACCGAGCACGCGTCGCTGCGCAGCATCGTGCCGGCCACCCAGCTGCCCGACGCCGTGGCCCGCAACGAGGCCCGCAGCTACGGCACCTCGCTGGCCGGCCCCCCGATCGGCGGCCTGCTGTTCGGCCTGGCGCCCGCGCTGCCGTTCCTCGGCAACGCCGTGTCCTACCTGGCCTCGCTGATCGGCGTCGCCCTGATCCGCAAGCCGCTGCAGTCCCCGGTCCCGGCCGGGGACCAGCCCGGCCACGCGGCGGCCCTGCTCGAGGGCATCCGGTTCGTCTTCGGCAACCCGTTCCTGCGGGCCGTGCTGCTCATCGCGGCCCCGCTGAACTTCGCCCTGTTCGGCTCGATCTTCACGATCATCGTGACCCTGCAGAGCCACGACGTGCCGCCCGGGGTGATCGGTCTGACCGAGACGATCGTCGGGGCCGGCGGGCTGATCGGCGCGCTGGCCGCCCCGTTTCTGCTGCGCCGGCTGTCGTTCGCGGCGCTGATCCGCGGGCTGGGCTGGGCGGCCACCGTGTTCCTGGCGCTCAGCGCCCTGCTCACGATGAGTGTGGCCGCGGCCGCCCCGGTGGCGCTGGCCATCTTCGTCGGGCCGGCCTGCAACGCGGCCCTGTTCGGCTATCAGGCCGCGATCACGCCGGACCGGCTGCAGGGGCGGGTGCTCAGCGTGATCTTCATGGTGGCGATGTCGGCCGCGGCGGCCGCTCCGCTGCTGGCCGGGGTCTTCGTCACGCTGTGGAACCCGACCGTCAGCGTGCTGCTGTTCGCGACCGCGGTGTCGAGCTCGGCCCTCGTGGCGACGTTCTCGCCGGCCATCCGCGAGATGCGCCCGCTCGAGGAGTCATCGGCCGTCGGCTAGCCGGTGGCTGTATTCCCGTACGGCCGCGTTGTAGGTCTGCTCGTCCAGGCTCCAGTCGGCGTCGCCCGGCTCGGCGGCCCGGTTGAGCTGGGCCTGCAGCGTCATCACGGCCGAGGAGAGCCCGCTGAACGGGCGGCTGCGCCACAGCTGCTCCCCGGCCGGCGCCACCTCGACCAGGTCGTCCTCCACCACGATGAGACCGGCTCCGGCCAGACGGCGTACGGCCTCCTCGAGCTCGGCCCGGCTCGGCACCGCGTGGTGCAGGAAGTCGGCCGCGGCGAGGACGTCGGCCAGGCTGGCCCCGGCCATCGGCAGAGCGGCGTGCAGGGCCCGGTCACGCTCCAGCCGCTCGGCGATGACCGCCGACACGAAGATCCAGGCGTCGTTCCATAACCAGTCACCAGCCCCCATGCCGCAATGATGCCGCGCGAGGGGGGTGCCGGGAAGCGAATGTGTCGCGATGATCACAAAGCTGTGACCGATGATCTTGGACGCTAAACCGAATCAGTGGGGCGAATCGCTCAGTCCACTGCGGACACGGCGGGCGCCGTGAGTGAACGTGAGGGTCGCTCCGCGACCGTGCACCACGGCAGGAACACATGGACGAGCGGCCCGATGGCCAGAGCGTACGCCACCGTGCCGATGCCCACAGTGCCCCCGAGCAGGAATCCCACCCCCAGGACGAGCAGTTCGATCGCCGTACGGACGAGCCGGATCGACAGCCGCGGGAATCGTCCGACGATGCCGGTCATCAGGCCGTCGCGCGGGCCCGGACCGAACCGGCTGCCGATGTACAGGCCGGTGGCCAGCCCGTTCAACAGGATGCCGCCGACCAGGTAGCCGATGCGGGCCGGTATCGTGCCGCCGGCGGGCAGCACGGCCAGCGCCCCGTCCACCGCGAAGCCGACGACGACCAGGTTGGCGATGGTGCCGAAGCCGGGCCGCTGCCGCAGCGGGATCCACAGCAGCAGGATCGGGATGCCGAGCAGGATCACCACCCAGCCGAAGCTGATCCCGGTGACCTTGGACAGGCCCTGGTGGAAGACGTCCCACGGGTTCAGCCCGAGCGCCGACTCGACCATGAAGGCCATGCTCACGCCGTAGAGCACCAGCCCGGCGAAGAGCTGGACGACGCGACGGGTGAGACGACGATCTCCGTTGCCACTCGGTTCCATGAATGCCACTCTGAGGGCCAATCATGGGAAGCTGAAGAGCCAATTCGCCGGAGGTGGATGTGACCACGACGATACGCGGGAGCCAATTGGCCCGCCTGCTCGGTCAGTGGCACGCCCTGCCCGGCCGCCACCGCAGCCCCGACTACGCCGCCCTGGCCGCCGCGGTGCGCGGGCTGCTCAGCGACGGGCGACTGCCGTTGGGCGTACGCCTCCCGGCCGAACGCGAGCTGGCCGAGTCGCTCGCGGTCAGCCGCACCACGGTCAGCGCCGCCTATCGCACGCTGCGCGAGACCGGCCACCTGACCAGTCGCCGCGGGGCGGGCAGCTGGACCACGCTGCCGCACGGCCACCGGGTCGCCACCTCGGGGCTGTGGGCGGCCGGCGACGACCGCGACATGATCGACCTGGGCGTGGCCGCGTCGGCGGCGCCGGTCGAGCTGGTGCCGGCCGCCCGGGCCGCGGCCGACGACCTGCCCCGCTACCTGGGCAGCGCCGGCTACCACCCGACCGGCCTGATGGAGCTGCGCGACGTGGTGGCGGCCGGCTACCGCGAACGCGGCGTGGCCACCTCGGCCGAGCAGATCCTGATCACCGCGGGCACCCAGCAGGCCCTCGACCTGGTGTTGCGGCTCTCGGTCCCGGCCGGTTCGCCCGTGCTGGTCGAGGCACCGACCTATCCGAACGCGCTGGCCGCCCTGGCCGCGCGCCGCGCCCGGATCAACACCCACGGGCTCGACGCCGAGACCGGCTGGGACGGCGAGATGCTGCTCGGCGCCCTGCGGCAGCAACGACCGCGTCTCTCGTACGTGATCCCGGAGTTCCACAATCCGACCGGTCACCTGATGACGGCCGAGCTGCGCGAGCGCCTGGTCGCCACGGCCCACTCGACCGGCACCGAGCTGGTGGTCGACGAGTCGTGGGTCGACCTCGCGCTCGAGGGCCAGGAGATGCCGCCCCCGGTGGCCGTCTTCGACCGGCACTCGCGGGTGGTGTCGATCGGCGGCATGAGCAAGGGCTACTGGGGTGGCCTGCGGATCGGCTGGGTGCGCGCCTCGGCCCCGCTGGTGCAGCGGCTGGCCGCGATCCGGGTCGGCGTCGACATGGCCAGCCCGGTGCTCGAGCAGCTCGTCGCCGTACGCCTCCTGGCCCAGGCCCCGCAGATCCTGGCCGAGCGCCGCACCCGGCTCCGGGAACGACGCGACGCGCTGGCCGCGACCCTGCGCGAACTGCTGCCGGAGTGGGAGTTCACGCTGCCTCGGGGCGGGGCCTCCCTGTGGGCCGAGCTGGACGGGCCGATCTCGAGCGCCCTGGCCCGGGCGGCCGAAGACCTGGGTGTGCGGCTGGCTCCCGGCCCCCGTTTCGGCCTCGACGGCACGTTGGAGCGCTTCCTGCGGCTGCCGTTCACGCTGCCGCCGGACGAGCTGACCGAGGCCGTACGGCGAATCGCCTCGGTGCGCCACGACCTGGACCGCACCGCCACCCCGTCCTGGCGAACGCCGGCGGTGATCGCCTAGTACCGCCTAGGTTGACGTTGTCAACCCGCCGAGTTAGGTTGACGTTGTCAACCTCGGAGGGAGGCGACGCATGACCACCGTTCTGATCACCGGCGGCCACTCGGGCATCGGCCTGGCTGCCGTACGGGCCCTGGCCGCCGACGGCGTCGATCTCGTGCTGGCCGGGCGCAGCCCCGACCGCATGAAGACGGTCGCCGACGAGCTGCGCGCGGCCCACGACGTGGCCGTGTCCACGCTGACGCTCGACACGTCCTCGCTGGCGTCCGTACGGGCGGCGGCGGCCGAGTTCCACGGAGAGCTCGACACGATCATCTGCAATGCGGGCGGCCGCTTCGACGGACCGGTCACCTACAGCCCGGACGGCTACGAGAACACCTTCGCGACGAACTGCCTCGGGCACTTCCTGCTGGTCGAGCTGCTGCTCGACCGGGTCGCCGACGGCGGCCGGGTCGTCTGGACCGCGAGCGGCACCCACGACCCCGACTCGATGGACGGGCGGCTGGTCGGGGCGGCGGCCGAGCCCGACGCGATGGCGCTGGCCGCCGAGGGCCGGCTCTCGGCCGGGAAGCGCTACTCCACCTCGAAGCTGTGCACGGTCATGTATTCGTACGAGCTGGACCGGCGTCTCCGCGCGGCCGGCCGGCGGGTGTCGTCGATCGCGTACGACCCTGGGTCCGTACCGGAAACCGCTTTTCTCCGTCAGATGCCCGCGCCGGTCCGGTGGATCGCGACCAGCGCCGCCATGAAGTGGGTGTCCCAGCGGCTCGGCGTCACGACGTCCGACGTCGCCTTCTCGGGGGCCGCCCTGGCCGAGCTCGCCGTCGATCCCGCCCACGCCGACGGCTCCGGAAAGTACTTTCAGGCCAACGACGGAAAGCTCGCGGCCGTACGGTCGTCGCGGATCTCCTATGACGAGCAGCGCGCGGCCAAGTTGTGGGCCGATTCGGAGACGCTCGTCCACCCGCGGGCCGATGCCGTGCCGGCCGATGACGACGAACCGGCGGAGTCGTGACGAGCACCGCCGACCGGCTGGTCGTCGCCGCCGCCGAACTGCTCGACAACGGTGGGGAGGCCGCCGTCACGCTGCGGGCGGTCGGCGCGGCGATCGGCGTCTCGCACAACGCGCCCTACAAGCACTTCGCCGCACGCGACGACCTGCTGGCCGGGGTGGCCGCCGCCGATTTCCGGACCATCGCCGAGTCGTTCCGGCAGGTCCGAGGATCGGAGCCGGAACCGATCGAGTGCCTGCTGGCCGCGCTCGACGTCGTGGTCCGCTTCAGCCAGGACCATCCGGCGCGCTACCGGCTCCTGTTCAACAACCCGGCGATCGCCGCGACGGCCGGCCCGCTGAGCAGCGCCGCGGAAGAGGCGCTGAGCGAGTTCGCCGCGATCGTCGGGGACGGGCAGGCCGCCGGCGCCCTGCCCGCCACACCGACCGATCATCTCGCGATCCTGATCTTCGCCACCGCACACGGGCTGATCGACTCGGACGCCAGTGGCCGGCTCCGTCCCCGCACCGGCTGGGCCGACCTCGGCGACGGCCTGCGCACCCTGATCGGCCTGCTGGCCAAGCCTCAGTAGGACAGCTTGCGGGTTCCCGGGATCGACCACTCGCGCTCGACGCGTCCGCCCGCCACGACCAGGACGGCGATACCGCCCCGTTCGCCGTCGTCCCAGACGCCGGCCACGGTCTGGCGCGCCACGTCCACGACCCGCTCGCGGTGCCACGGATGGGCGTCGGCGGTCAGGGCGAGCAGATCGTCGCGGGTCAGCCGCGAGCCGGTCGGCGTGGTCGCGTCGGGGAGGTCCGAGCGACCGTCCGCGGACGGGAGGGTCCAGTTCTCGGCGACCCGCCCGTCGCGCAGGAAGCACACGTCGGCGCCGGTGGTGACGCTACCGTCGGGGCGGGTGACGTCCCAGGTGTACGCGAGCCGGTCGGCACCGTCGATCACGAGCGTGCGCGCGTGGAAGACGTTGCCGACGTCGCGCTGGTAGGTGCGGACGAACGCCTCGGCCGGACCGGGGCCGATCAGCGGGTCGAGCGCGTCGACCACGCCGGACCATTGCCGGGCGTCGGCGGTCATCAGCTGGTGGGCGAGCGAGGCGTCCTCGCTCCACATCCGGCACCACACGGCCGGGATCTCGTCAGGTCGAACAGTCATGACCCCAGACTCGTCCAGGTCGGCGACACCGTCATGTCGGAGTTTTGTCGTGATCCCGGTCACGCCCGGTAAGCAGCAGTCGAGGCGGCCGGGTCACTCCAGATCGAGCAGGGGGCGGGCGGCGATCCGGTCCAGCTCGGAGGTCAGGTCGACCTCGCGCGGCGCGGCCGTCTCGCCGGTCGGGGTGACGTCACGCAGGCGGTCGAGCTGGAACCCCCGGACGGCCCGGCGCAGCCGGCACCAGCCGACCAGATACCAGCCGTGCGGGCCCTGGAGCAGGCTCAACGGCTCGACCTCACGCTCGCTGGCCACGCCGTGGGCGTCGACGTAGGCCAGCCGCAGCACGAGCCGACCGGCCACGGCGGTGACGACCTGATCCGCGTACGGGGAAAGCCCTTGATCGTCCTTGACCGTGTGCAGACGACCGGCCAGCGCCTCCTCGGCGTCGCGGACGTCGGCCGGCAGACCCGCCAGCACCTTGCGGGCCGCGGTCGCCGCCGCCGTGGCGAAGGGTGAGCCGGCCAGTGCCCGCAAACCGACCGTGACCGCCATCGCCTCACCGGCCGTGAGCGCGAGCGGAGGCAGCGTCCGGTCGCGGTCGAGCCCGTAACCGCCGCTGCGCCCCTCGGTGGCCCAGATCGGCACGCCACCCTGGCGCAGCGCGTCCAGATCGCGCTCGATCGTGCGGGGGCTGACCTCGAACCGCTGGGCCAGCCAGGCCGCCGTCCGGGTGCGCGGCGCGACCCGCCGCAGTTCCTCGACGAGGGCATACAGACGATCGGTGCGGTTCACGTCGGGAGGAAGGTCAGACCAGCCACTCGCCGTCGCGCATCAGGAGGCGGCCGGGCAGCTCGTTCTCCTCGCGCCAGGCCTGGATGCGTACGGGCCGCAGCACCAGGAAGACGTACGCCTCCCCGGCCTCGCGCGGGTCCCAGTCGTTCTGCTCGGCGTAGGCGGCACCCTCAGCCTCAGCCGAAGCGACCGGCAGGGTCGCCTCGAGCGCGACATCGATCATGATCACGTCACGGGTCGGGGCGAAACCGATCCGCGCCCGGCCGGACGCGGTGAGGTTGCGGACCGTGATGGACTTCCGGCCCGTGGCCAGCAGTAACCGCTCGCCGAACCAGCAGAGCGTGAACGGCACCAGGGCCGGTTGGTCGCCGTCAGCCGTCGCCACGAAAGCGTCGGCCACCGGTGCGGACAGACGGGCGAGCACATCCGCCTTACGCTGCTCCTTGGTACGAGGTTCGTCAGCCACCGCCGTAGCGTAGCGGCCCGCCGAAACAGGTGTGACGATGAACGAGCTCGATGTGCTGGCCGCCCGCTTCGAGCGGGACCGGGCCCACCTGCGCACGGTCGCCGGGCGGATCCTCGGCTCGGCCGACGAGGCCGACGACGCGGTGCAGGAGGCGTGGGTGCGGCTGAGCCGGGCCGACGCGGGCGAGATCGACAACCTGACCGGCTGGCTGACCACCGTGGTCTCCCGGGTCTGCCTCGACATGCTGCGCTCGCGGACAGCGCGGCGCGAAGACCCGGCCGAGATCCCCGAAGACCTGCCGATCGTCGAGCCCGGGCCGGAGCATCAGGCGGTTCAGTACGACGCCCTCGGGCCCGCGCTGCAGCTGGTGCTCGACACGCTGAGCCCGGGCGAGCGGCTCGCGTTCGTGCTGCATGATCTGTTCGCGGTGCCGTTCGGTGAGATCGCGCCGATCATCGGGGGCTCGCCGGCGGCGGCCCGGCAACTGGCGAGCCGGGCCCGGCGAAAGGTGCAGGGCGGGGCCGCGCCGGCTCTCTCGGTGCGCCGCCGCGAGATCGTGGAGGCTTTCCTGGCCGCGGCGCGGGGCGGAGACTTCGACCGGCTGCTCACGCTGCTCGACCCCGAGGTGGAGCTGCGGGCCGACACTTCTTCCGTACGGATGGGGGCCGGCGAGTTCGTCCGGGGCGCGACCGACGTGGCCGGGATCTTCAACGGGCGGGCGCACGCGGCGACCGTCGCGCTGCTCGACGGCGTACCGGGTCTGGTCTGGGCCTCGGAGGGTCAGGTGCGGGTGGCGTTCTTCCTGACGTTCGACGACGAGGCGGGCTGGATCTCGGCCATCGAGCAGGTGGCCGACCCGGAGCGGATCACCGCCACCGAGGTGGGGTGACCCGCTCCGTCAGCCAACGGTCAGATCTGCGCGAGCGAACCCGCGTACATCTTGTCGATCTGCTCGGCGAAGTTGGACTCGACCGAGCGGCGCTTGATCTTCATGGACGGCGTGATCTCGCCCGCCTCGATACTCAGGTCGCGCGGGAGGATCGCGAACTTCTTGATCGTCTCCCACCGGTTGAGCTTGGCGTTGAGCTCGGCCACGTAGCCCTCGACCATCTTCTCGGTCTCGGCGGCGGTCACGATCTCTTCGTAGCTCTTGCCCTCGAGCGGCCCGCCCGTGGCCCACGCCTTGATCGAGTCCTCGTCGAGCGAGATCAGCATGGTGACGAAGTTGCGGGCCTGGCCGACCACCACCGCCTGCGAGGTGTAGGGGCACACGGCCTTGAACTGGCCCTCGATCGCGCTGGGCGCGATGTATTTGCCGCCCGACGTCTTGACCAGGTCTTTCTTGCGGTCGGTGATCTTCAGGAAGCCGTCCGCGTCGACCTCGCCGATGTCACCGGTGCGCAGGAAGCCGTCTTCGGTGAACGCCTCGGCGGTCTCCTTGGGCAGGTCGTGGTAGCCCCGCATGACCGGCTTGCCGCGCAGCAGCACCTCGCCGTCCGTGTCGATCTTGCACTCGAGGTCGCCCAGCGGGAGGCCGACCGTGCCGATCCGGAGCTTGTCGAGCCGGTTGACGAAGTTGGCCGCGCTGCTCTCGGTCAGGCCGTAGCCCTCCATGATCGGCAGGTTGGCCGCCGCGAAGAACTCGGCGATCTCGCGGCTGAGCGGCGCCGAGCCGCTGACCAGCACGCGCAGCCGGCCGCCGAGGCGCTGCTGCAGCTTCGAGAAGACGAGCCGCTCGGCCACCGCGAACTTCAGCTTGAGGGCGCCGGGCAGCGGCTTGCCGGCCTGCTCGAGCTCGACCTTCTGCCGGCCGGTGGCGACCGCCCAGTGGAAGATCTTGACCTTGGCCGGGCTGCCGGACAGCGCGGTGGTGACGGTCTTGTTGTAGACCTTTTCGAAGATGCGGGGCGCGGCGCACATGAGCGTCGGCTTGACCACCGAGAGCATGTCGACCAGCTTGTCGACCCGGCCGTCGACGTAGGTCGGCACGCCGACGTGGATGATGCCGCACAGCAGCGTCTTGCCGAACGAGTGGGACAGCGGCAGCCACAGGTACTGCAGGTCGCTCGACTCGAACAGGCCGAGACCCTGCTGGGCCACGCCCTCCCAGGTCCAGCCCGCGTGCAGCAGCTGCACGCCCTTGGGCCGGCCGGTGGTGCCGGAGGTGTAGATGAGGGTGGCGAGGTGCTCGGGGCCGATGCTCTCGACCACCTCTTCGATCAGCTTCGGGCGGTCGCGCAGGACGGCGGCGCCGCGCTCCTCGAGCTCGGTCAGCGTCATCTGCGGCGGGGTGGCCCCGGCGTCGGCCGGGCCGTCGATGAGCACGACGTGGGTGACGTCGGTGTCGACGCCGGCGATCTTCAGCGCCTGCTTCGCGTTTTCGGCGATCAGCACCTTGGAGCCGGAGTTGCTGATGATGTAGCTGGCGTCTTCGGGCTCGGTCGTCGGATAGACCGTGGTGGTGGCGCCGCCGGCACAGTTGATGCCGAGGTCGGCCAGGACCCACTCGAACCGGGTGCCGGAGAGGATGGCGACCCGGTCTTCGAGACCGACACCGAGGTCACGAAGGCCCGCCGCGATCGCCGTCGCCCGCTCGCCGACCTGTGCCCAGGTGAACCAGACCATGCCGGTGTCGTCCGCGTTGGGGACGGCGAAGGCCTGACCGTTGGGGGTGGCGGCCACGCGCTGGAAGAACATGTCGGGGATCGACCGGTAGGGAACCTCGAGAGCCATCGGCGCCGCCTTATGTCCGAGTGATACGGGGGAGTTAACTTGTGAGTAACCGAAAGGGTATTGGCACGGCGGCGGGAGGGCTAGTGCCGCCCCGGCACCGGCACGACCGGGGATCTTTCCTCCCAAGTCTATCGACCGTCGATCGGCGTCGTCTCACGACGTGAAACGGTCTCGGCGCTATCTAGATGGCCATCAAACGAGCACTTTGCCGGGAATGTGACCGCGGTCATACTCACAGCACATTTCCAGCCTATGTAACTCAGCGAACGGGATTTCCGGCGTCCCGCAACGACTGCTTGACCTCAGCGATGGTCAGCTCGCCGAAGTGGAAGACACTGGCGGCCAGCACGGCGTCGGCCCCGGCGGCCACCGCGGGCGGGAAATGCCCGACCGCCCCCGCGCCCCCACTGGCGATCACCGGGATGTCGACCACCTTGCGGACGGCGGCGATCAGGTCGAGGTCGAAGCCGGCCTTGGTGCCGTCGGCGTCCATCGAGTTGAGCAGGATCTCGCCCGCGCCCAGGGTGGCCACGCGCTCGGCCCACTCGATCGCGTCGAGGCCGGCGCTGCGGCGGCCGCCGTGGGTGGTGACCTCCCAGCCGCTCGGCTGCCCGGCCGACCGGCGCACGTCGAGCGAGAGCACCAGCACCTGGTTGCCGAAGCGGGTCGCGATCTCTTCGATCAGGGCGGGCCGGGCGATCGCCGCCGTGTTGACGCCCACCTTGTCGGCGCCCGCACGCAGCAGCACGTCGACATTCCCGGCCGAGCGCACTCCCCCGCCGACCGTCAGGGGGATGAAGACCGATTCCGCCGTACGCCGTACGACGTCGAGCATCGTGCCGCG
This sequence comes from Paractinoplanes bogorensis, assembly GCF_018829635.1. Taxonomy (GTDB): domain Bacteria; phylum Actinomycetota; class Actinomycetes; order Mycobacteriales; family Micromonosporaceae; genus Actinoplanes; species Actinoplanes bogorensis. The sequence goes on along the minus strand of NZ_JAHKKG010000006.1, from coordinate 103,644 downwards.
GTCGTCCGACGACGCCGTGACGTCGAGGAAGGTCAGCTCGTCGGCCCCGGCCTCGTCGTACGCGGCGGCCAGCTCGACCGGGTCACCGGCATCGCGCAGGTCGACGAAGTTGACCCCCTTGACGACGCGGCCCGCGTCCACGTCGAGGCAGGGGATCACGCGTACGGCAACCGTCATGCATCCACCCTAACCAGCCTGGGTGCAGGCGTTCTCACAAGGCCCAGCAGGATGCCGCCGACCACGAGCACGCCCCCGGCGACGTCGATGGCGTGGATCCGCTCGCCCAGGAAGACGGCCGCCGACGCCATGCCGAAGAACGGGACCAGCATCGAGAACGGCGCGACGGTCGACGCGCCGTACCGCTTGAGCAGGTTGCCCCACACCGCGAACCCGGCCAGTGTCGAGATCAGCGCGACGTAGAGCACCGCGGCGACCGCGTCCCAGGTGATCGACCGGACCGCGGCCAGGTCGGCCGAAGGACCGTCGATCAGCAGCGACAGCACGATCAGCGGGCCCGACGCGACCGCGCTGACCCAGACCATGAAGCGCAGCGTGTCCGGCGGCGACGCCTTGCGGGTGGCGATGTTGGACAGCCCCCAGCAGGCGGCCGCGCCCACGATGAGCAGGAACGCGCCGATCGCCGCGCCCATCCGGGTGGCCACCAGACCCACCCCGGCGACGGCGACGACCAGGCCGGCGATCTGCACCGGGCGCGGCCGCTCGCGCAGCAGCAGCACGGCGAAGACCATCGTGAACACGGCCTGGCTCTGCAGCACGAGCGAGCTCAGCCCGGCCGGCATCCCGGCCGCCATACCCGCGAACAGCAGCGAGAACTTGGTGACACCGAGGATCAGACCGACGGCGACGATCCAGCGCCACGGCACCTGCGGGCGGCCTGCGAACAGCACCGCCGGGAATGCGGCCGCGGTGAAGCGCAGCGCGTTGAACAGCAGCGGCGGGAAGTGGTCGAGGCCGACCTCGATCATGACGAAGTTGACGCCCCAGACCGCCATGACAGCGACGGCCAGCCCGATGTCGCGTGGTCTCATGGTCTGATCCTGGGCCGGTCGACAGTTAAGCACCATCGAAATGCGCTTCACCCAAGATGTAGCGTGACTGAATGATCGATCTGGGTCGGCTCCGCGCCCTGCACGCCGTGGCCAGCTACAAGACGGTGCTGGCGGCCGGCGAGGCCCTGCACTGCACCCCGTCCGCGGTGTCGCAGCAACTGGCCAAGCTCGAGCGCGAGACCGGCACCACACTGGTCGAGAAGGACGGGCGGCGGTTGCGGCTCACCGAGGCCGGTCAGGTGCTGGCCCGGCACGCCGAGAAGGTGCTGGCCACCGTCGACGAGGCCGAGGCGGCGCTGGCCGCCCATCGCGACACGGTCACCGGACGGCTCACGGTGGCGGCGTTCGCCACGGCGTGCCGCGCCCTTCTCCCGTTCGCGCTCCATCGCCTGGCTTCCGAGCACCCGCAGCTCAACACGGGGCTGGTCGAGGTGAACCCGCACGAGGGTCTCGAGATGCTGCACCGCGGGCACGTCGACCTGGCCGTGCTCGACGACTGGCCCGAAGTGGCGCTGCGTTACCCCGCCGGCGTCGCGCACGTCGAGCTGGGCTGGGACGTCGCCGACCTGATCGTGCCGAGCGGCCACCGGTTCGGCGCCACGGTCACGCTGGCGCGGATCCGGGGCGAGCGATGGATCGCCGCGAATCAGGGCGACATCTGCCACGAGTGGCTGCTGCGCGTGCTGCCCGGGGTGCAGCCCGATTTCCACGTCAGCGAGTTCGAGACCCAGCTGACCCTGATCGCGGCCGGGCTCGGTGTCGCGATCATCCCCCGTCTCGCCCGATCGGAAAAACTTCCTTCCGCCGTACGGGTCGTAGCCGTCACGCCGCAACCACGGCGCCGGGTCGTGGTCGCCTGGCGCGAGGCCTCCGCGGCCCGCCCCGCCGTGGGAGCGGCCGTGGATGCCATCCGCGAGTCGTGGCGCCGAGCGGGTCAGCCGGCGAGCACGTCCAGCGCCTGACGCACCGTGAACGCGCCCGCGTAGAGCGCCTTGCCCGCGATCACACCCTCGACCCCGACCGGCTCCAGCGTGGCCAGCGCCCGCAGGTCGTCCAGGGTGGACACGCCACCGCTGGCGATCACCGGCTTGTCGGTGGCCGCGCACACCTCGCGCAGCAGGTCGAGGTTGGGGCCGCGCATGGTGCCGTCCTTGGTGATGTCGGTGACGACGTAGCGGGACGCGCCCGCCTTGTCGAGCCGGGCCAGAACCTCGTAGAGGTCGCCGCCGTCGCGGGTCCAGCCCCGGGCCGACAGCGTGCGGCCGCGCACGTCGAGGCCGATGGCCACGCGGTCGCCGTATTCGGCCACCACCCGGTCGCACCACTCCGGATCCTCCAGCGCGGCGGTGCCGATGTTGACCCGCGCGCAGCCGGTGGACAGGGCCCGGGTCAGCGACTCGTCGTCGCGGATGCCGCCGGACAGCTCCACCTTGACGTCGAGCCGGCCGACCACGTTCGCCAGCAGCTCAGCGTTTGAGCCCCGCCCGAAGGCCGCGTCCAGGTCGACCAGGTGCACCCACTCGGCGCCGTCGTTCTGCCAGGCCAGCGCCGCGTCGAGCGGGTCGCCGTAGGTCGTCTCGGAACCGGCGGCGCCCTGCACCAGGCGGACGGCCTGACCGTCCGCGACGTCGACGGCGGGCAGCAGCTCAAGCGTCATTTCTTCTCCATCTTTATCCGGCCTTGCGGCCGAGGACGACGACCACGAGGGCCGGCGCGGCGAGGACGATCACCGCGGTGAGCACGATGCGCAGCGCCGTCTCGGGCACCCACAGCCAGACGGCGGCGACGGCGACCAGCGGGACGAGCAGGATGCCGAGCCGTTCGCCGCGGCTCCGGCGGTAGATCTGGCCGGAACTGCGGCGGGGTCCCGGGGTCAGCTTGGTGATGAGCCGGCGACGGCGCTGCCGCCGGTCCACCTTGCGGGCCCGGGCGGCCTTCTCCTTCTCGTGCACGGCGAGACGCTCGGCCCGCCGGCGGGCACGTTCCTTGGACATCTACAGGCCGGCGACCCAGTTGCGCAGCAGCGCGAACCCGGCGTCGCCCGACTTCTCGGGGTGGAACTGGGCGGCGCTGAGCGGGCCCAGCTCGACCGCCGCCGCGAACGGCCGGTCGTGGCTGGCCGTGGTCACCTTCGCGGTCGTCAACGCTTCGAGATCATTGGCCGCGTACGAGTGGACGAAGTAGAACCGGGCATCCGGGGTGAGCCCGTCGAACAGCCGGGACCCCTCGGCGACGTCGACCGTGTTCCAGCCCATGTGCGGGATCCGCTCGGCGCTCAGCCGGTCGACCACGCCGGGCAGCAGGCCCAGCCCCTTGGTCTCGACGCCGTGCTCGACCCCGGCGTCGAACAGGATCTGCATGCCCACGCAGATGCCGAGCACCGGGCGCCCGGCGGCGACCCGCGCGGCGATCATCGGGCCGGCGTCGATCTCGTCGATGCCGGCCATGCACGCCGCGTAGGCGCCGACACCGGGGACGACCAGGCCGTCCGCCTCCGCCGCGGCGGTCAGGTCGCTGGTGACGGTGACCCGCACGCCCGTACGGGAAACCGCTCTTTCGGCCGATCGGAGGTTGCCCGATCCGTAGTCGAGCACCACGACGCTGGTCATGGCAGAGACCACAGCACGCCACCGGCCGTGGCCAGCGCCGCGAGGGCTCCGACCAGGCCGATGCTGAACTTGGTGGCGCCCGACTTGACCAGCTGGATCACGCCGCCGACGAGGAACCCGGCCAGGATGAAGAGCGCGATGGCCATCAGAGCACGCCCTTGGTCGAGGGCAGCTGACCGGCGTTGCGCGGGTCGATCTCGACGGCCTCGCGCAGCGCCCGCGAGAACGCCTTGAACTGCGTCTCGACCACGTGGTGGGCGTCCGGCTTGCCGCCGTCGCGGGCCGCCCGCAGCACGCTGACGTGCAGGGTCAGCCTGGCGGCGTGGCCGAACGACTCGAAGATGTGCCGGGTCATGCTGGTCGGGTAGACCGGCCCGATGTACGGCGCCAGCTCGGGCTCGTCGTGCACGATGTAGGGCCGGCCGGACAGGTCGACCGCGGCCCGCACCAGCACCTCGTCCATCGGGATGGTCGCCGACCCGTAGCGGCGGATGCCCGCCTTGTCACCCAGAGCGCGCGAGAACGCGTCACCGAGCGCGATGGCCGTGTCTTCCATCGTGTGGTGCGCGTCGATCTCGAGGTCGCCCTCGCAGCGGACGGTGAGGTCGAAGCCGCCGTGCCGGGCGAGCTGGTTGAGCATGTGGTCGTAGAAGCCGACCCCGGTGCTCAGGTCGCCCTTGCCGGTGCCGTCGAGGTCGATCTCGACGAGCACCTTGGTCTCGTTGGTGACACGCTCGACGCGCGCGGTGCGGCTCACTGCAGGGCCTCCAAGAAAGCATCGGTCTCGGCCGGGGTCCCGGCGGTCACACGTAGCCAGCCCGGCAGGCCGACGTCGCGGATCAGTACACCGCGGTCGAGCAGCCGCTGCCAGGCGATTTTCTGGTCGCCGCCGACCTCGAACAGCACGAAGTTGGCGTCGCTGTCGGCGACCTTCATCCCGCGCCCGCGGAGCGTCGCGACGATGCGGTCACGCTGCTGCTTGATCACCTCGACGGTGGCGAGCAGGGCGTCCCGCTGGGCCAGGGCGGCGCGGGCCGCGGCCTGGGTCAGCGCGGACAGGTGGTAGGGCAGCCGGACCAGCTGCACCGCGTCGACCACGGCCGGGTCGGCGGCCAGGTAGCCCAGGCGACCCCCGGCGAACCCGAACGCCTTGCTCATCGTGCGGGTGACGACCAGGCGCGGGTGGCCCGCCAGCAGGGTGAGGGCGCTCGGCACGCCGGGGCGGGCGAATTCCGCGTACGCCTCGTCGACGATGACCATGCCGCGCGCCGCCTCGAGCACGGCCGTGACCACCCCGGGGTCGAGCGCCGTGCCGGTCGGGTTGTTGGGCGAGCACAGGAAGATCAGATCGGGGTCGTGCTGCTCGATCTGCTCGACGGCGGCGGCCGGGGTGAGCCCGAAGTCGGGATCACGCAGCGCGCCGACCCAGCGGCTGCCGGTGCCCTGGGCCAGCAGCGGATGCATCGAATAGGACGGGCCGAAACCCAGCGCCGTGCGGCCCGGACCGGCGAACGCCTGCAGCAGCTGCTGCTGGATCTCGTTCGACCCGTTCGCCGCCCAGGTGTTCGCCCCGGTCAGCCCGTGCCCGAGATAGCCGGCCAGGTCGGACCGCAGCGCCACGGCGTCACGGTCGGGATAGCGGTTGAGGTCGCGCAGCTCGGCCTGCACCGCCTTGGCGATCGCGTCGACCACGGCGTCGGGCAGCGGGTACGAGTTCTCGTTGGTGTTCAGCCGCACCGCGACGTCGAGCTGCGGAGCGCCGTACGGCGTCTTGCCCCGCAGGTCATCACGGATGGGCAGGTCGTCGATCGTCGTCATGAGAACCGCACCGCCACCGCGTCGCCGTGCGCCGGCAGGTCTTCCGCGTTGGCCAGCGCCACCACGTGGCCGGCCACGTCGCGCAGTGCCTCCTGGCCGTACTCGATGACGTGCACGCCGCGCAGGAACGACTGCACCGACAGGCCGGACGAGTGCCGCGCGCACCCGCCGGTGGGCAGCACGTGGTTGGACCCGGCCGCGTAGTCGCCCAGCGACACCGGCGACCACGCCCCCACGAAGATCGCCCCGGCGTTGCGGACCCGCAGGGCCCACTGGCGCGCGTCACGGGTCTGGATCTCGAGGTGTTCGGCCGCGTAGGCGTCGACCACCCGCAGGCCCTGCTCGAGGTCGTCGACCAGCACGACGCCGGACTGCTCGCCGCCCAGCGCGGTCTGCACCCGGGCCGCGTGCTTGGTGCTCGCCACCTGGCGCACCAGTTCGGTGTCGACCGCCGCGGCCAGCGCCTCGGAGTCGGTGACCAGCACGCTGGCGGCCAGCGGGTCGTGCTCGGCCTGGCTGATCAGGTCGGCCGCCACGTGCCGGGGGTCGGCCGTGTCGTCGGCCAGGATCGCGATCTCGGTCGGGCCGGCCTCGGCGTCGATGCCGACCGCGCCGCGGAGCATGCGCTTGGCCGCGGTGACCCAGATGTTGCCCGGGCCGGTGATGACGTCGACCGGCTCGCAGCGGTCGCTCTCGTCGGCCCCGTCGGCGCCGTAGCCGAGCATGGCGATCGCCTGGGCGCCGCCGACCGCGTAGACCTCGGTCACGCCGAGCAGCGCGCACGCCGCCAGCACCCGGGAGTCGGGCAGGCCGCCGTTCTCCTTCTGCGGCGGGCTGGCCACGACCAGCGACTCGACGCCCGCCTCCTGCGCGGGCACCACGTTCATGACCACGGTGGACGGATAGACGGCCAGGCCACCCGGAACATAGAGACCCACACGCCGTACGGGGATCCAGCGCTCGGTGACCGTGCCGCCGTCGGCCACCTGGGTCGTCACGTCGGTGCGCCGCTGGTCGGCGTGCACCTTGCGGGCCCGCTCGATGACCACCTCGAGAGCGGCCCGGACGTCGGGCTCGAGCACGTCGGCGGCCGCGGCGATCGCGGCCGCGGGCACCCGCAGCCGCTCGAGGGTGACCCCGTCGAACCGCTGGGTGGCGTCGCGGATCGCGGCGAAGCCATGCTCATGAACCGCCTCGACGACCGGGCGGATCTGCTCGACGGCCACGGAGACGTCGAGCTGGGCACGGGGCAGCAGGCCTCGCGGGTCACGGGTGGAGCCGCGCAGGTCGATCCGGTTCAGCACGCCGCCAGTCTAGGCCGTGGCCCCGGCGAAACCGTCGTCGCCGCAGGCGGGCCCGAGTCTTGGGACAGTGATCACCCGGTAGCGGCGGGTTGACCATGGGGGGCCGACCGATAGGCTGAACCCGTGAGCAAGCGGCTGCCGGTGTTCCCCCTGGGTACGGTGCTGTTTCCCGGCCTGGTGCTGCCCCTGCACATTTTCGAGGAGCGCTACCGCACCCTCGTGCGTGAGCTGGTGACCAGTCCCGAGGAAGGTCCGCACGAGTTCGGCGTGGTGACGCTGCGCCGCGGGGCCGAGGCGCCCGCGCCCGAGGGCGCCGACGGGCCCGCCCCCGAGGTGGCGCCGCTGGTGGCCGACGATCTCTACCCGACCGGCTGCACGGCCGAGCTCCGACAGGTCACCGAGCTGCCCGACGGCCGCTACGACATCATGACGGTGGGCCGGCGCCGGTTCACGGTCAAAGACGTCGCCCAGGGCGAGGAACCCTACCTGACGGCCGAAGTCGAGTGGCTGCCCGACGAGCCCGCCGACCAGACGGCCGAGCTGCTGGCACCCCGGGCCCTGGCCGCCTTCCGGGCCTATCTCGAACTGCTGCGCCCCGACTCCGAGGCGCTCGACGCGGTGCCCGGCGACGCGACCGTGCTGTCCCACCTGATCGCGGCCACCGCCCAGCTGACCACCGACGAGCGCCAGCTGCTGCTCTCGGCCCCCGACACGGCGACCCGCCTGCGCACCGAGCTCAAGCTGCTCAACCGCGAATCCGGCCTGCTGGCCCGGGTCCGCGCGGTCCCGGTGCCGCTGAGCGACCTGGCCCGCCCGGCCAGCCCCAACTAGCGTCGGCCGAGCCGGCTTCCGGTCAACGAGCGGCCCGAGCCGGCTTCCGGTCAACGCAGCGGCTGGGCCGGCGGGTAGTCGTCGACCGGCGGCGGGTCGTCGCCGTACCGGCCGGACTCGTACTGGCCGGGGCCGTACTGGTTGTTGGGGCCGTAGCCGGGCTGGGCGCCCGGCTGGTCGAGGTCGGGGTCGTTGGACCAGCCGGCCATCAGCGTGAGCACGATCGCCGCGGCGAAGGCCGGCACCAGCGTCGGCCCGAGCGAGTGCACCTCGGGCGGCGCCAGATAGGTCGCACCCTGCTGGGCCGAGTCGGCCCAGCTCTGATAGTCGGCGTGACCGATCAGCTCGCCCGCCCACGGCGCCACCAGCCAGCCCGCCCCGAGCGCGCCCAGCACGACGCTGAGCAGCAGGAACGGCCCCCGGTCGCGGCGCAGCGCGAACCACGCGGCGATCGCCACGAGCAGCCCGAAACCGAGGCCGAGCAGGGTGAACCAGCCGTCGGCGGCGATGTATTCCTCGGGCGACGGGTCGTTCACCACGATGCCGCCCTGACCGGCGTTGATCACCGGGACCGACGGGGCCAGCGCCCGCCACAGCAGGCCGAGCGGCCCGCCGAGCACGACGATCACTCCGAAGGTCACGAGGGCGACGGTGAGCGTCCTCTTCCAGGGCCGGCCCGCCGACATGCGCAGGTTCCACGCCCGGCCGAGGCCGGTCTGCTCCTCGGCCGGCCCGGACGGGTGCGCGAGCTCGTAGCCCCCGCCCTCCGGCGGCCCGCCGTATTCGGCCGGTTCCTGACTCGCGTTCACCCTACGATCCTGCCAGGTGTCGCGCGTGGCGTCCCGCATGCCCGGTGCACCGGCGTCAGGCCACCGCGGACGGACCGAGGATCATCTTGAGGTCGGCCCGCAGCGCCGGGGTCGGCGCCACCCGCACCGCGCCCAGCCGCAGCAGCGTCGTGCGGCTGCCGTTCTGCAGGTGGACGTGCACCTCGGAGTCGCCCGGGTGGCTGGTCAGGATCTCCTTGAGCTCGGCCACCAGCGGCGGCGTGCACCGGGTGATCGGCATGGTCAGCGTGACCGGCTTGCTGTCCGGGTTGGTGCTGATGTCGGGCAGCGACATGTCCATCGCCATGATGCGCGGGGTGTCGTCGCGCCGGTCGACCCGGCCCTTGACCACGACGATCGCGTCTTCGGCGATGTACTGCCCGATCACTTCGTAGGTGTTGGGGAAGAACAGCGCCTCGACACCACCGGCCAGGTCTTCCAGCGTGGCCGAGGCCCAGGCCCGGCCCTGCTTGGTGATGCGCCGCTGCACGCCGGTGAGGATGCCGGCCAGCGTGACGATCTGGCCGTCGGGAACCGACCCCTCCTCGTTGAGCGCGGCGATCGTGGTGTCGGCCGCGTTGTGCAGCAGCTGCTCGAGCCCGGCCAGGGGGTGGTCGCTGACGTAGAGGCCGAGCATCTCGCGCTCGAAGGCCAGCTTGTCGCGCTTGTCCCACTCGGAGTCGCCGATGGGCGGCATGGCCACCGTGGCCGCACTGCCGCCGTCGGTGTCGCCGAACGCCCCGAACAGGTCGAACTGGCCGGCCGCCTCGTTGCGCTTGACGTCCGCGTAGGCGTCGATGGCCTCGGCGTGCACGGCCAGCAGGCCCTTGCGGCTGTGGCCCATCGAGTCGAACGCGCCCGCCTTGATCAGGGATTCAATCGTCTTCTTGTTGCAGGCGACCGCGTCGACCTTGGACAGGAAGTCGTAGAAGTCCTGATACTTGCCCTTCTCCTCGCGGCAGCGGGCGATCGCGTCGACCACGTTGTTGCCGACGTTGCGCACCGCGGCCAGGCCGAAGCGGATGTCCTTGCCGACCGGGGTGAACGGGCCGGCCGACTCGTTGACGTCGGGCGGGAGGACCTGGATGCCCATGCGCCGGCACTCGGCCAGGTACATCGCCATCTTGTCCTTGTCGTCGCCGACGCTGGTGAGCAGACCACCCATGTATTCGGCCGGGTAGTGCGCCTTGAGATAGGCCGTCCAGTAGGAGACCAGGCCGTACGCCGCCGAGTGGGCCTTGTTGAAGGCGTAGCCGGCGAACGGGACCAGTACGTCCCACACCGCCTGGATGGCCTCCTTGGAGTAGCCGTTGTCCATGCATCCCTGCTGGAACGGGCCGAACTCCTTGTCCAGGATCTCCTTCTTCTTCTTACCCATGGCCCGGCGCAGCAGGTCGGCCTGGCCGAGGCTGTAACCGGCCAGGATCTGCGCGGCGCGCTGCACCTGCTCCTGATAGACGATCAGCCCGTACGTGGGTTCGAGGATCTCGGCCAGCGGCTCGGCCAGTTCGGGGTGGATCGGGGTGATGTCCTGCAGCTTGTTCTTGCGCAGGGCGTAGTTGGTGTGCGACTCGACGCCCATCGGGCCGGGGCGGTAGAGCGCCAGCACGGCCGAGATGTCTTCGAAGTTGTCCGGCTTCATCAGCCGCAGCAGCGACCGCATGGGCCCGCCGTCGAGCTGGAAGACGCCGAGCGTGTCGCCGCGGGCCAGCAGCTCGTAGGCCGGCTTGTCGTCCAGCGGCAGTGCCAGCAGGTCGAGGTCGAGGTCGTGGTTGAGCTTGATGTTCTTGACCGCGTCGTCGAGGATCGTCAGGTTGCGCAGGCCCAGGAAGTCCATCTTGAGCAGGCCGAGCGTCTCGCACGTCGGGTAGTCGAACTGGGTGATGATGACGCCGTCGGAGGCGCGCCGCATCAGTGGGATGTGGTCGATGATCGGCTCGGCCGACATGATCACGCCGGCCGCGTGGACACCGGTCTGCCGGATCAGGCCCTCGATGCCCCGGGCGGTGTCGATCACCTTTTTGACGTCGGGGTCGGTCTCGTAGAGCGTGCGGACCTCGCCCGCCTCGCTGTAGCGCTTGTGCTCCTTGTCGAAGATGCCGGACAGCGGGATGCCCTTGCCCATGACGTCGGGCGGCAGCGCCTTGGTGATCCGGTCACCGACCGCGAACGGGTAGCCCAGCACGCGCGCCGAGTCCTTGATCGCGGCCTTGGCCTTGATCGTGCCGAAGGTGGCGATCTGGGCGACCTTGTCGTCGCCCCAGCGCTCGGTCACATAGCGGATGACCTCACCGCGCCGGCGCTCGTCGAAGTCGATGTCGACGTCGGGCATCGAGATGCGCTCGGGGTTGAGGAACCGCTCGAAGATCAGGCCGTGCGGCAGCGGGTCGAGGTCGGTGATGCCCATCGCGTACGCGATCAGGGAACCCGCCGCCGAGCCACGCCCGGGGCCGACCGCGATGCCGTTGCGCTTGGACCACTGGATGAAGTCGGCGACCACCAGGAAGTAGGCCGGGAAGCCCATCGAGATGATCACGCCGAGCTCGTATTCCGCCTGCTTGATGTGCGTGTCGGGGATGCCGTCGGGGAACCGGTTGCGCAGGCCCTCGAACGCGACGTGGCGGAAGTAATCCTCTTCGGTGTAGCCCTCGGGGATCGGGAACCGGGGCATCAGGTTCTTGAAGGTGAACATGCCCTCGGTGTCGACCCGGGAGGCCACCAGCAGCGTGTTGCGGCAGCCCTCCAGCCACGCCTCGGACGAGTCGACCGCGCGCATCTGGTCGGCCGACTTCACGAAGTAGCCCGCGCCGTCGAAGCGGAACCGGTTGGGGTCGGCCACGTTGCTGCCGGTCTGCACGCACAGCAGCACGTCGTGGGCCGAGGCCTGGGCCTCGTGGGTGTAGTGCGAGTCGTTGGTGACCAGCGGCGGGATGCCGAGTTTCTGCCCGATCTCGATCAGGCCGTCACGGACCCGCTTCTCGATCGACAGACCGTGGTCCATGATCTCGAGGAAGTAGTTTTCCTTGCCCAGGGCTTCCTGGTATTTCGCGGCGGACGCGAGCGCCTCGTCGAACTGGCCGAGCCGCAGGCGGGTCTGCACCGCGCCGGACGGGCAGCCGGTGGTGCCCATGATGCCCTCGGCGTGCTCGGCGATGATGTCGAAGTCCATCCGCGGGTATTTACCGAGCTGGCCCTCGATCGACGCCCGCGAGTTGAGGCGGAACAGGTTCTTCAGCCCGACGGCGTTGCGGGCCCACATGGTCATGTGGGTGTAGGCGCCGTTGCCCGAGATGTCGTCGCTCTTCTGCTCCGGCCGGCCCCACTTGACCCGGCTCTTGTTGTCGCGCGAGTCGGGGGCGACGTAGGCCTCGACGCCGATCACCGGGATCACCTCGGCCGCCTTGGCCTGGGTGTAGAAGTCGTAGGCGCCGTGCATGTTGCCGTGATCGGTGATCGCGGCGGCCGGCATACCGAGCCGTTTGGCCTCGGCCAGCAGTTCCTTGACCCGGGCGGCCCCGTCGAGCATCGAATACTCGGTGTGCACGTGGAGATGCACGAACGAGTCAGACACCCGGGGCCCCCTTAAGTTGTGACGACCCAGCGACTTTAGCCGGACCCCCCGACAAGAACGAGGGCTACACGCGTGTCATTCGGCGAATGGCTCGATCATCACAGAGGCCGCCTTGAGCCACGCCGTGCGCGTCTCCTGCTGGAGGTCGGCGTACTCGATCGAGGAGCCCACCTCGAGCGCCTGGTCGTAGGGCACGATCGCGACCGCGCGGGTGCGGGTGGCGAAGTGCTTGGCGAAGTCGTTGAGCAGCGGCAGCGGCCCCGGCGAGGGGCACGAGATCAGCGTGACCGCGTTGGAGACCAGGTCACCCATGCCGCTGTCGTCGAGCACGTCGAGCATCCAGTCGGCGGTGAACGCGGCGTCCTCGCGGGGCACGGTGGTGATCACCAGCTGGTCGGCCTGGCGCATCACGGTCTGCCAGTTCACGCTCTCGACGTTGTTGCCGGTGTCGACGCAGATCACGTCGTGGGTGCGGCGCAGCAGGTCCATCACCCGGCGCACGGTGGCCTGATCGAGCCGGGCCGCGAAACGCGGGTTCTCCTCGCCGGCGAGCACGTCGTAGGACCCGTCGGAGGCGTGCCGCAGATAGCCGTCGAGTTCCTGCAGCAGCGAGTCGCCGTGCAGGTTCTCGATCTGCATCAGGTCGGCCAGCAGGTGCTTGATCGTCCGAGCGTGCCGGGCACTGCCGGCCCGCAGGCCGAGGGTGCCCCGCAGCTCGTTGTCGTCCCAGGCCAGCACACCCCGGCCGCGGACGCTGCCGATGGTGGCCGCGGCCAGCACGGTCGCCGTGGTCTTGTGCACCCCGCCCTTGGGGTTGGCGAAGGCCAGCACCCGCGGCTTGCCGAGCTTGCGGCGCATCACCGCGACGGCCCGCTCGAGCTCGTCGTCGGTGCGGCCCTGACGCCACTCGATGCGGGCGGCGGCCGGCGAGGTGGGCTGCGGCGCGAGCGAGATCGGCTGGGCCACCGGAACGGGCTGGGCCACCGGGACGAGGGGCTGGGCGATCGGCTGCGGCGGCGCCATGGGAGCGGCGGCCGAGGCCCTGACCTGCGGGTAGTCGCGCCCCGGGGGCGGTGCCACCGGCGGGCGCGCGGACGGGCTGAAGAAGCTGTGCGGTTCCTCGGCGGGCGGCACGGGGGCCGGTGCCGGCGGCGGGGTGGCGGCCCGCCGGCCACCGCCGTTGAGGTCGGACTGCCGGGCCTGCCAGCGCGGGTCGAGCGGGTTGACCGGCCGCTGCGGCATCGGGCGGGGCTCGGGCTGCGCCGGCGCCTCGGGCTGGCGCTGGTCGTGCCGGCCGGCGCCGTACTGCCCGCGCGCCTCCAGCGGGTTGATCGGGCGACGGGTCGGCAACGGCTGCCCGTACTGCTGGGGCGGCGCCGGCGGAGCCTCGCGCTCCGGCTCGGGCTGTTCCTCGGCCTGGCGGGAACCGTGCCGGGCGCGGTCGAGCAGCGCCCGCCAGCGCGGGGCTGGTTCCGCAGGCCGGCCCCAGCCGGTCTCGGTCCCGTCCACGGCTCGTCCTCCCTGCACATGCTCTCGATGGAAACCCACGCCCGGGCCCCTCGCCCCTGACAGGCTACGGAGCTAACCCCGATCGGGCCACTGCCTGTTCTGAAGTACCGGAACCGTCACAGGCAGCGCCCCCGGCGGACGAAGAAACTAACGGCCGGGCGGGGTTCAAGGTGCTGCCGAGCGGCTGGTCGCATCGTGAGCAGGAGTCGCGTCCGTGGCCGAGGGTACGACAGAACGAGCCTCCGGTGCCGGGTTGGAAGGCAGGGCCGTGTCTCCGGTGACATCGGATGAGGCAGATGTCACAGGCGCCCCGGCGGACGACACTATCGGCGCGGGAGTCCGCGAAGCAATGCCCGTTGCCCCGGATGGCACAGCGCCGGCGGACGCGGCCGGCGGGCGGGACGGCTCGGGCGGGACGGTGCCGGTCTGCTCGGGCAGCGGCGGACGGAACTCGGTGCGGTCGAGCCGCCGCACCTCGGGGGCCGGGTCGACCGCGCGGACGCCGTGCCGGTCGGCCAGTTCCCGCAGCGCGGCCGGCGCGGCCCTGACCACGGCCGCGAAGACGCAGGAACAGCCCGACCGGTAGGCCGAGGCCTCCTGCGAGGCGGTGCGGGCGGCCGTCGCGTAGGCCTGTCGCGCGCGCTGCCCGCCCTCGTCGCCGGCGGTGACCCGGCGGGCCAGTTGCTCGTATTCGGCGTACTCCCGGTCGCGGTCCAGGGCCGTGTCGAGCATGCCCGAAAGCACATCGGCCGGAAGCCGGTAGACCGGGATCCGAACCACCGGGGTGTGCGTGCCGGGGAGCGGCACCCGGGCGTACACCTGGGCGACGGCCGAACCGGAGAACAGATCGGGCAGCATCCCGGCCGCGACGTAGCCGTCCAGGCTCACCAGCGCCCACGTCTCCCCGGCGGCCGGGGCCGACGGATCGGTCAGCGCGGCCAGCTCGTCCCGGGTGGCGTCGAGATAGCCGAGCACCGACTGCCCCTGCACCACGCCCACCCGTACGACGTCCGCCGGGTCGTCCGGTGGTGGCGTGACGCCGCCCCGGCCGGCCCAGATCAGGCCCAGCAGCGCGACCCCGGCCGTGACGGCCACGACGGTGGCCGCCACCCGTACGGCGGGAAAGCCGCCGGTCACGGGGACGGGCCGCACGGGGGAACCGTCAGCTCGCGTCCTGCAGCACGCTCAGCGCGTGCGACAGGTCGGCCGGGTAGTCGCTCACGAAACGCACCTCGTCGTGGGTGCGCGGGTGCAGGAAGGACAACTCGCGGGCGTGCAGCCACTGCCGGCTCAGCTCGAGCCGGGCGGCCAGCGTGGGGTCGGCCCCGTACTGCTGGTCGCCGACGCACGGGTGCCGCATGGCCGAGAAGTGCACCCGGATCTGGTGGGTGCGGCCGGTCTCGAGCTTCACGTCGACCAGGCTGGCCGAGCGGAACGCCTCGACCGTGTCGTAGTGCGTCACGCTGGGCTTGCCGGTCGACATCACGGCGAACCGGTAATCGGCGGTCGGGTGCCGGTCGATCGGCGCGTCGATGGTGCCCCGCAGCGGATCGAGGTGGCCCTGCACGACGGCGTGGTAGCGCTTGTCGACCTCGCGCTCCTTGAAGGCCCGCTTGAGGGCGCTGTACGCCATCTCGCTCTTGGCCACCACCATGATGCCGGTGGTGCCCACGTCGAGCCGGTGCACCACGCCCTGCCGCTCGGCGGCGCCGCTGGTCGCGACGTTCTGCCCGATCGCGGCCAGCCCGCCCACCACGGTCGGGCCGGTCCAGCCGGGGCTCGGGTGCGCGGCCACGCCGACCGGCTTGTCGACCACGACGATGTCGTCGTCGCTGTAGATGATCTTGAGGCCGTGCACGGTCTCGGCCACCACCGCCGGGGCCGCCACCGGTGCGGGCAGGGTGACCTCGAGCCAGGAGCCGGCCGCGACCTTGTCCGACTTCGGGCGCGGGAAGCCGTCGACCAGCGCGTCGCCGCTCTCGACCAGGGTGGCCGCGGCCGTGCGGGACAACCCGAACAACCGCGAGACGGCCTGGTCGAGACGCATCCCGTCGAGTCCGTCGGGAACGGGGAGGGAACGCTGCGAGCTCACTGGGCTTCTTTCTTCTTCCGGACCGAGATCCGGCTGCCGTCCCGCTGCCGGCCGGTGAGTTCGAGCAGCACGGCGAGCACGACGCCGACGCTCAGACAGCTGTCCGCGATGTTGAAGATGGCGAAGTACTCCCCGTACGGCCCGAAGACGCTGATCATGTCGACCACGTGTCCGTGCAGCACGCCGGGGGCCCGGAACAGGCGATCGCCGAGATTGCCGAGCGCACCGCCGAGCACGAGGCCGAGAGCCAGCGCCCACGGCACCGACCGCAGCCGCATCGCCATCCAGGCGATCCAGCCGACCACGATCAGCGTGATCACCGGGAAGACCCAGGTGTAGTCGCTGCCCAGGCTGAAGGCGGCACCCGCGTTGCGGAGCAGCGACAGATAGATCAGGCCACCGAGGATGCGGACCGGGTGGCCCTCCTCGAGGTTCTCGGTCGACAGCCACTTGACCCACTGGTCGATGGCCACGGCGATGACGGCGGTGGCACCCAGCACCGCCACGGCGCGACCGCTGAACCCGGGCCGGCGCCCCGGCTCCGGCTCGTCCACCGTGGTCGCCCCCGCCTGCTCGTCGGCGTTCAGCGTCTTTCCTCCAGCTGCTTGCAGTGCACACAGAGAGTCGCGGACGGGAACGCCGCCAGTCGCTCGACCGGGATCGCGTTGCCGCATCGCTCGCACCAACCGTAGTTGCCCTCGCCGAGGCGGTCGATGGCGCGTTCCACCTGAGTGATCCGCTCCAGCAGATTGTTCGCCAGAGTGATCTCCTGCTCACGCTCGAGCGTCTTGGTGCCGGTGTCGGCCTGGTCGTCGCCGGCCGAGTCGTCCAGGCGGCCCCGCTGGAGCTCGGTGAGCTCGGTGATCGAGGTGTCGTACTCGGTCTGCAGCTCGTCACGCCGCTCGACCAGCGCGACCCGGATCTTCTCGGTCTCGGCGGCGCTGCGCGTGCGCATGCCGGCGCCCTTCTGGTCGGTCTTGCCGCTCGCGGCCGACTTGGTACCGGTTGCCTTGACCATCGTCGCTCCCTCGGCCACGCGCCCGCGCGGCGATCGGCGTCCCTGAGACCCGGCGGCCGCCCCTGGAGCCGGCCGGTTCTTCCCGTCGAGTTGTAGCGGTTCCCACCCGGCGACCGGCTCACGCCTCCGGTCCCGCGTGGCCGCGCAGTAGATCTTCCCCCACCTGCACAAACGGCGCGGCCGAACGAACAGCCGCGCACCGGTGTGGGTGGCAAGGATACGGAACGTATACCGCACCGACAACAGCCCGTATCGGATAGGTCTGTTCAATCGCCCCGAAAGGTGCGTCAAATACCCGACGAAGGCTGGTCCGCGCCCTCCTCGCCGAACCAGCGGGCCAGGCGGCCACGGCGGCTCACCGCGCGCAGGCGTCGCTCGGCCTCGTCCCGGGCGGCCGCGGTGGCCACGATCAGCAGGGAGTCGCCGGTGCGGAGCCGGGTGTCGAGGCCGGGCACGAAACCGGAGCCGTCCCGCACCACCAGCGTCACCGAGGCTCCCTTGGGCAGGCGCAGCTCGTCGACGTAGACCCCGGCCAGCCGGGACTGCTCGGCCACGTCCACCTGCAGCAGGTCGGCGTTCATCCGCTCGAGCGGCGCCGTCTCGACGTGCACCTCGGCCGCCTCACCGGGCGCGGTCACCCGAAGCAGCCGGGCGGCCGGGCCGAGCGTGCTCGCCTGCAGCAGCGTGAAGATGATGACCAGCACGAACACGGCGTCGAAGAGGCCCCGGGCGCCGGGCGTGCCGGCCGAGAGCGGGATCGTGGCCAGCACGATCGGCACGGCGCCACGCAGGCCGGCCCAGGACAGGAACGCGCTCCCCCGCCAGCCGACCCGGTTGCCGGGGCGGCGCGGACCACGGACCGGCCGGGCCAGCACGGCCGAGATCACCACCGACAGCGGCCGGGCCAGCAGCACCAGCGCGACCCCGGCGACCAGCGCGGGCACCAGCGCCTCGTCCAGCCGGCGGGGCGAGGCGAGCAACCCGAGCAGCACGAACAGCCCGATCTGGGCGACCCAGGCCAGGCCGTCGGCGAAACCGAGGATGGCGCGGCGGTGCGGCACCCGGCCGTTGCCGAGCACCACTCCGGCGACGTAGACGGCCAGGAACCCGGAGGCGTGGGCCACCGCCCCACCGGCGTACGCGAGAACGGTCAGACCGACCGCGGCGATCGGATAGAGCCCGGCCGACGGCAGGGCGGCGTGGCGCAGCAGCCACCGCCCGGCCGAGCCGACCGCGAACCCGATGGCCGCACCCGCCAGCAGCTCGTAGGTGACGATCCCGACCTCGTAGTACCAGGGGTGCATCGTGGACAGGTCGGCGCTGAGCAGCACGACCAGCAGCACCACCGGCGCGTCGTTCATGCCGGACTCGGCCTCGAGCGTGGCCACCAGGCGGGCGGGCAGGCGCAGGCGGCGCAGGGTGGCGAAGACCGCGGCGGCGTCGGTCGAGGACAGCACCGCGCCGTAGAGCAGGGCGAGCTGCCAGCCCAGGCCGAGCAGCAGGTGGACGGCGACCCCGACCACCACGATGCTGACCACGACACCGACCGTGGCCAGCGAGACGGACAGACCGAGCACCGGGCGCAGCGTGGTCCACCGGGCGGTCAGGCCCCCCTCGGCGATGATCACGATGAGCGCGCAGAAGCCCAGGGTGCGGGTCAGTTCGGCGTCGTCGAACCGGATGCCGAGCCCGGCCTCGCCGAGCAGCATGCCGATGGCGAGATAGACGAGCAGGCTGGGCAGGCCCAGGCGGGTCGAGAGGCGTACGGCCGCCACCGCCACCAGCAGGACCGAGGCACCGATCAGGAGCCCGTAGTCCAGACCACCGGTCACCGGGACGCCGTGCGGTCAGGCCGGGACACTCCGGGGTTGGGCATGCCTCATTGTGCCGATCGATTCCGCCACGCGGGAGACACCGCAGGTTGCCCTTTCTGACGCGACCCGCTGCCCGTTCGTCCCGCCCGCCTCAGCGGCGGGCCGCCGCCACCAGGCGGTCGACCGGCCGGCAGAGCCCGCACGGGCTGAAGCCGAGCTCGACCGCCTCGCCGACCGGGACGGGCTCGGTCAGGCGATCGACCAGGCTGGGGCAGTCGGGCAGGTGATAGCGGGGCCGGCCGTCCACGACCAGCACCTCGTCGTCGAGCCGGGCCACCCGGACGGCGTCGGCCGGCTGCACCGACTGCGGCAGCGGCTCGTCGTCCGGATCGTCGGCGTCGGGCTCGTCGAACTCGTCGCTCTCGTCCGGCATCTCGCTGCGGGCCGGCATCTCGCTGCGGGCCGCGTTGATGGCGGCCGACGCGCGATCGTAGTCCGGATCTTCCGCATCCCGACGACCAATATCATCTGCTGACAAATCGCCCGCGGGGACCGCGGCCGGGTGGTCGGACGAGGACGCGACGGGACTTTCCGAGGCCGCCGCGAAGTCGGGACCGGCCGAGGGGCGGGCCGCAGCCACGTCACCCGGGTCGAACTGGACGGTGTCGCGCTGATCTTCGAACGACTGCGCGGCCGCCGCGAACTCGGGCTCGGCCACGTAAACCGAGTTTTCGTCGGCGGAAACCGGAGCGGGGGCGGGCGGCTCCTCGTCGGGAGCGGCCGGCGCCGCACGCCTGGCCGCGGCGACCTGACGGGCGCCGATGACCAGGAAGACCGCGGCGATCAGGCTGGCCACGATGGAACTGATGAGCAGGCCGCTCGATCCGCCGGTGAGGCCCAGCACGAGCAGCGTCACCGCGACGAGGATGAGCAGCAGGCTAACAACGATCATGGCTCATCCTCGTCGGGGTGCCGGGGGACTCAGCGCCCGGATTCGATGGCGTTGCGGCCGCCGTAGGAACCGGCCAGACCGGCCGCGGCGAGACCTCCGCTTCCGCCGACGGCACGGCCGGAGTCGGCCCGTGACATCTCGGCCTCGAGGCCCTGGCCCCGGCCGTCGAGGTCACGCAGCTGGCTCTCCAGGTAGGCCTTCAAGCGCGTGCGGTACTCCCGCTCGAACTGCTTGAGCTCCTCGATGTGCTTCTGCAGCGCGGAGCGCTTCGCGTCGAGGCCGCCCATGGCTTCCTGGTGCCGCTGGCGGGCGTCCCGCTCGAGGGCGTCGGCCTTGGCGCGGGCCTCGCGGGTGACCTCTTCCGCCTTGGAACGGGCGTCGGAGAGGAGCTTGTCGGCCTCGCGGCGCGCGTCGGCGACGTGGTCGTCGGCGGTGCGCTGGGCCATCATGAGCACCCGCAGAGCCTGCTGCTCACCGTCGGCACCGGACGCCGCGGCGGCACCGCCGGCCGGGCCCTGGGCGCGGACCTGCTCGAGCTCGGCCTGCATCTGACGCGCGGCCTGCTCGGCCTGCGCCTTGTCGCGCTGCACACGGTCAAGCTGAGCCTTGACCTCGTTGAGCTCGGCCGCGAGGCGCGGGTCGGCGCTCGGACCGGCTGGCGCGCCACCCCGACCGCCGCGCTCCACCTGGGCGCGCAGCTCGTTGTTCTCCTCGATCAGACGGGCGAGCTCACGCTCGACCTCGTCCAGGAAGGCGTCGACCTCCTCCTCGTCATACCCCCGTTTGCCGATGGGGGGTTTCTTGAAGGCGACGTTGTGCACGTCGGCCGGGGTCAGCGGCATCGAAACTCCTCGGGTCAGTCGCGGCCGCAGTTGAGGCTGCTGTCTAGCTAAAACTCGCGATCAGTCTTACGAGCACGAACTGCATGAGCACGAACAGGATAACTAGCAGCACGATGGAAGCCAGGTCCAAACTCACGTTACCAATGCGCAGCGGGGGGATCACACGCCTCAACGCCTTGAGGGGAGGATCAGTGACGCTCCACACCGTTTCCAAGGCCGCCGATGCCCCACGACTGGGTTGCCACCGACGCCCGTATTGGAGTACCGCACCCAGCACGAACCTGGCAAGCAGGACGAGGAAGAAGACGTAAACGACTAAATACAGTATTTGGAACACGATCGAGAGCACTCGTGCGGATCCCCCATCTGGGTGGCGGGCTGCGCGTGCCCGCCATCATGCCTGACCGAAGAACCCGCCCTCGGCGATCTTGGCTTTGTCCTCCGCGGTGACCTGGACATTTGCCGGTGAGAGCAGGAAAACCCGGTTGGTGACGCGCTCGATCGTACCGCGAAGACCGAAGGCCAGTCCGGCGGCGAAGTCGACCAGGCGGCGGGCGTCCCCTTCATCCATCTCAGTGAGATTGATGATGACCGGTACGCCGTCGCGGAAGTGCTCCCCGATCGTGCGTGCCTCACGGTAAGTGGTCGGGTGCAGCGTGGTGATCTGGTACCGCTGCTCCTCCTCGACCGGCCGCGGGCGGGGCTCGGGCTGACGCACCGGCTCCGGCGCCAGGGCCAGATTCTCCCGCGTGGAGTAGCTCAGCGGAGACGAGCTGTCACTTACCGTGCTCGGGCGGGTGATCGAACGGACGCTGGCCCGCTCGCTCCGGTCGGCACGTTCCACCCGATCGTGGTCGTCCACGTCGGCGTGCGACGACAGACGGTCGGACGGCCGGCTGCGCTCCGTACGGGCCCGCGGCACCGGACGCTCGTCCTCGACATCCTCGTCGTCGGCGAACTCGTCCTCGGTGTACCGGCTTCCCGAGTACCGGTTCCGAGAGCGGTAGGGCGCGGCGTCCTCGTCGTACCTGCCGTATTCGCGGTCGTCGTCCTCTTCGACGAGGCCCAGCCAGACGCCCGCCTTACGAAGCGCGCTCATGCCTTCACCCCATCACGCCACCGCGCGTTGACCCGACCCGTCATGTGCCCCCACCTTCGTCCGCTGCTGCGGAACGCACCCCCTCGGCGTACCGCATTCCCCCCTTGCACGGGTCCGAAGGCCCGTGGCGTGCCGCGCCGTCGACGCGCCCCGCCGTGCCGCCGGGGAAAGATCACTTGCCCCGCGGACGGTGTCGCGTAAACAACACCCATGTAGTTTGCTGCCCGCCGCAAGGCTACCGCAGCAGGTTTCGCATTCCGAGCAAAGAAGTGCCGATCCGGACGTGTGTCGCGCCGTGCCGGACGGCCGCCTCGAGGTCCCCGCTCATGCCGGCCGAGATCGTGGTGGCGCCCGGATGCGTCCCGGTCAACCGCTCGGACAGGCCGCGCAGCAGCTCGAACGCCCGGTCCGGCTCCCAGTCCATCGGGGCCACCGCCATCACGCCGCCCAGCCGCAGGCCGGCCGCACCGGCCACCGTGTCGGATACGCGCCAGAGATCGTCACCGGCGGCACCCCCGCGGGCCGTGTCACCGTCGATGCTGACCTGCACCAGAACGTCGAGCGGACTCGGGTCGGCGCGATCGCGGGCGGCCCGGTCGAGGGCCTCGGCCAGCCGCACCGAGTCGACCGACTCCACCACGCCGGCGTAACGGACCACCGAGCGGGCCTTGTTGCGCTGGAGCTGACCGACGAAGTGCCACCGCGGGGTCGCCCCCGCGGCCCGCGCCTCGTCCGCCTTGGGCGCCGCCTCCTGGTCGCGGTTCTCGCCGACATCGGTGACGCCGAGCCCGGCGAGCAGCACCACATCGCTCGCCGGGTACGTCTTGGTGACCGCGACCAGGGTGACCTCGTCCGCGGTCCGGCCGGCGGCCGCGCACGCGCGCCCGATCCGGCCGTTCACTTCGTCTAGGGCGGCGGCCAGCTGGGCCCGCCGTCCCGGGTCGGTCACGAGCCGTTCTTGAGGAAGTCCGGCACATCCACGTCGTCGAAGAGCACGCGCCGCGGCGGCGGCGTGGACTGGGCCGGCGCCGGCGTGGGCGCCGAGGTGGCCGTGGCGGGCGCCGGCGGCGTGACCGCGGTCCGCTCGGCCGGCTGCTGCACGACCTTGCGGGCCGGCTCGGACGGCTTGTAGGAGGGCGTGCCCCCGTCGAAGCCGGCCGCGATCACGGTGACCCGCACCTCGTCGCCCAGCGCGTCGTCGATGACCGCACCGAAGATGATGTTGGCGTCCGGGTGCGCCGCGTCGGTGACCAGCTGCGCCGCGTCGTTGATCTCGAACAGACCCAGGTCGGAGCCGCCGGCGATGGAGAGCAGCACGCCGCGGGCGCCGTCCATGCTCTGCTCGAGCAGCGGGCTCGAGATCGCCTTCTCGGCCGCCTCGACCGCGCGGTTGTCGCCGCGGGCGCTGCCGATGCCCATGAGCGCGCTTCCGGCCCCGCTCATCACGCTCTTGACGTCGGCGAAGTCGAGGTTGATCAGACCGGGGGTGGTGATCAGGTCGGTGATGCCCTGAACGCCGGACAGCAGCACCTGGTCGGCCTGGCGGAACGCGTCCATCATGCTTATTCCGCGGTCGCCCAGCGCGAGCAGCCGGTCGTTCGGGATCACGATGAGCGTGTCGCACTGGTTGCGCAGCTCGTCGATGCCGGACTCGGCCTGCACCTGGCGGCGCTTGCCCTCGAACGAGAACGGGCGGGTGACGACGCCGATGGTGAGCGCGCCGAGCTTGCGGGCGATGTTCGCGACCACCGGCGCACCGCCGGTGCCGGTGCCGCCGCCCTCGCCACACGTCACGAAGACCATGTCGGCGCCCTTGAGCACCTCTTCGATCTCGTCCCGGTGGTCCTCGGCGGCGTTCTTGCCGACCTCGGGCTGCGCTCCGGCGCCGAGGCCCCGGGTCAGTTCCCGCCCGACGTCGAGCTTGACGTCGGCGTCGCTCATCAGAAGCGCCTGGGCATCGGTGTTGATCGCGATGAACTCGACGCCCTTGAGCCCGACCTCGATCATGCGGTTCACGGCGTTCACACCGCCGCCGCCGATCCCGACGACCTTGATGACCGCCAGGTAGTTATGGGGAGGTGTCATGGGCTCAGCCTTCCCTTCCGGGGTTGGCGGATGTCGTGGGCCCCTCGCGATCCGGCCAGAATCGCAACTCGACATCCGCTGCCGTGCAAGGGAGGGCGAGGAAACCCTCACCCTCTACTAGAGGCTTAGGGTTATGTCAACCACTCAACCTCTGGAGGCAACGTAAGCGGACATTCGACCGCAACCAAAGACCCGGCACGGCGTGTCGGCGTCCGCTTACGTGGCGAAAATCCGACCGACCCGTAACCTCGACCAAAATGTGCCGTTTGCGACCTTATGTCCGCTTAGATGTCGATGCTAGCGGATCGTCACGACCGACGGCGCCGAGACGTCGATCTCCTGGCCCTTGCGCTTCAGCAGGGCCGTCGCGACCTGGCTCTTCGTCTCGCTCTGGGTGTCGTCGCCCCACACCACCGTGCGGTCCTTGCGCAGCTCGAGCCGGATCTGGGCCGGGGCGTCGACCGAGACCGCCAGCACCTGCTCGCGCAGTTCCTCGCTCAGCGCGGCCAGCACGGTCAGCGCCGATCTCGTGTTCACGTCGGACGGCCCGGGGAAGTCGACCCGCACCTGCGGCAGGTCGGCCGGCGCCTGCTTGACCGTCTGGAACGCCACCCCGGCCCGGTCGATCAGGGTGAACTGACCGTTCTGCGGCACGGCGGCCACCGGGGTCCGCTCCACCACCTCGACGACCAGCGTGGACGGCCAGCTGCGGCGCACCACGACCCGCTCGACCGGGGCCAGCTGACGCACCCGGGCCCGGACCCCGTCGAGATCGACCCGGGCCAGCGGCTCGGCGTCGGGCACCGCGGCCGCCTGCTCGATCTGGGCCGGGGCCAGCAGCTGGGCGCCGACCACCCGGACGTCACGCACGCCCAGCACCGAGGTGCCGTAGATCAGCCAGAGCACTCCCCCGGCCACGAGCAGCACGCCGGCCGCCACCGCCCAGGGCAGCGCGGCCCGCATCCGGCGCTGGCGGGCCCGGGCCATGAACCGCCGGGCGGACGACGGCACCGCGTCGGTGTCCGCCCGCACCAGCCTCCAGTTACGCCCCCCGCCGCTCATGGCCCTCCTCTAGCTCTGAGAAACCCCGGCCAGCGCGACCAGCAACTCGTCGCCCATCATCGAGATCGGCGGCGCGCCCATGGTCACCACCACATCACCCGGGCGGCTGCGGCGCACGACCTCGGCCGGCACGTCCTCCCAGTCGGCGACGAACACCTTGCTGTCCGCCGGCAGGTCGATCGCCGCGGTCAGCGCCACGCCGCCCTCGCCCGGCCCGCGCACCTCGCCCGGCCCGAAGACCTCCATGCAGATCACCTGGTCGGCGATGCCCAGCCCCTCGGCCAGCTCGGCCTGCAGGTCGCGGGTGCGATAGACCCGGTAGGGCTGGAAGACCACGAGCAGACGGCCGTCGCCGGCCACCTCGCGCAGCGTGCGGAGCGCCGCCTTGACCGAGGTCGGGTGGTACGCGTATTCGTCGTAGACCCGTACGCCGGCCGCGATGCCCTTGCGTTCGAAGCGCCGCCGGACGCCCGGGAACGACGCCAGCGCCTCGACGATCTTGTCGAGCGGCAGACCCAGGCGCAGCGCCGTCAGCACCGCGGCGGCGCTGTTGAGGCCCATGTGCTTGCCCGGCAGCGCCAGCTTGATCTCGCCGAGCGGCTTGCCGTCGAGCTCCGCCGCATAGCGCACGCCGCTGACGGTCGAGACCACGTCACTGATCCGCAGATCGGCCGAGGCGGATTCCCCGTACGTGTAAACGGTCTTGCCTTTGGCTCTGAGTGCCGAGATCAGGTCCTGCGTGCCCGGATCGTCGGCGCAGGTGACCACGAAGCCGTCGGGCGCGGCCAGCTCGGCGAACTGCAGGAACCCGGCCTTGAGCCCGTCCAGGTCGCCCCAGTTGTTGAGGTGATCGCCCTCGATGTTGGTCACGATCGCCACGTGTGGCCGGTAGATCAGGAACGATTTGTCGCTCTCGTCGGCCTCGACCACGAAGTGCGGGCCGGTGCCGTGGTGGCCGTTGGACCCGGCCTCGCTGATCTCGCCGCCGATCACGAAGGACGGGTCCTGCCCGGCGTGCTGGAAGATCACCGTCATGATCGACGTGGTGGTCGTCTTGCCGTGGGTGCCGGCCACGGCGATGGCCTGCCGGTTGGTCATCGCGGCGGCCAGCGCCTCGGAGCGGTGCAGCACGCGCAGCCCGCGCCGGCGCGCCTCGACCAGCTCGAGGTGGTCGTGCGGGATGGCGGTGGAGTAGACGACCGTGTCGACGCCGTCCAGATTTTCCGCGA
Source organism: Paractinoplanes bogorensis (assembly GCF_018829635.1). Taxonomy (GTDB): domain Bacteria; phylum Actinomycetota; class Actinomycetes; order Mycobacteriales; family Micromonosporaceae; genus Actinoplanes; species Actinoplanes bogorensis. Next base: position 77,912 of record NZ_JAHKKG010000006.1, on the reverse strand, counting down.
CGTGGGCCATGTGGATCGTGCCGCCGAGCGCGCGCAGCCCGGCCAGCGCCGGCCACTCGCGCAGTTCGCTGCCCGAGACCGGTACGCCCCGGGTGAGCAGCAGACGGGCGAGACCGGCCATGCCGACCCCGCCGATGCCGATGAGGTGCACGCTGCCCAGGTCTTCGGCGGTCAACTCGCCGACCGGTCGCAGCTCCGCCGTGTTCACTCGTTCGCTCCCTTGGTGAAAACGCTCATCGGTCCTTCTCCACAGCTTCGAGAACGAACTGGAGCAGGGCCTCGTCACCGTCGCGACGACCGTACCGGGAAGCGGCCTGACCCATGGCGGCGAGGCGGTGCCTGTCCCGCGCCAGCGGGATCAGGTGCTGCTCGATCCACTCGGGGGTGAGGTCGTCGTTGTCGACCAGGACGCCACCGCCCGCGTCGACCACCGGCTGCGCGTTGCGCTTCTGCTCCTGGTTGCTGAACGGGTAGGGCACGTAGATCGCGGGCACGCCGAGCGCGGTCGTCTCGGCCACCGTGATCGCGCCGCCCCGGCACAGCATGAGGTCGGCCGCGGCATAGCCGAGCTGCATGTCGGACAGGTAGGGCAGCACCACGTAGGGCACCGGGAGGTCGTTCGGCACCTCGAACGGGTCGTTGCGGCCACCCTGCACGTGCAGCACCTGGACGCCCGCGTGGGCCAGGCGCTTGGCCGCGGCGGCGACGGCCAGATTGACCGTACGGGCGCCGGAGGAACCACCCGACACGAAGAGCACCGGCAGGTCGGGCCGCAACCCGAAGTGATGCAGGGCCTGCGGGCGCAGCGCCGCCCGGTCGAGGCGGGTCAGCGACGTGCGCAGCGGCACCCCGACCACGCGGGCGTCCTTGAGCGACTCGGCCATCTGCGGCTGCTGCGGGAAGCCCACGGCGACGTTCTTGGTGAACCGCATGCCCATCCGGTTGGCGACGCCCGGCGGCACGTTGACCTCGTGGATCACGATCGGCAGCTCACGCCGCCAGGCCGCCAGGTAGGCCGGCACCGACACGTAGCCGCCGAAGCCGACCACCACGTCGGCCTGGACCTCGTCGAGGATCTTGCCGGCCGCGTGGGCCGACTTCCACATCCGGTCGGGGGTGCGGATCAGGTTGAGGTTGATCGACCGGGGCAGCTGGAACGCCGGGATCACGCGCAGGTCGTAGCCGGTCGGCGGGATCAGCTCGTTCTCCATGCCCTTCGGGCTGCCGAGGGCGGTGATCCGCACCTCGGGGAAGTGCCGTTTGACCGCGTCGGCGAAGGCGAGCAGCGGATAGATGTGTCCGCCGGTGCCTCCTCCGGCGAGCACGACGGACCGCAGCAGTCCCACTACCGTCTCCCTTCTGAACCCGCCTTCTCACGAGCGGGACTCGGCCGCCGCGAGGGGGGAAGCGGCGGCAGCGGGGCCCAGACTAGCCGTACCCATCTCGCGGGCGGACGCGCGTTCAGCGCGAGTGACGCCTGCGGTTCGGCGCGGGCGAACGAGGCCAGCATGCCGACCGCCGCCATGGTCACCACGAGGGCGCTGCCACCTGCGGAGATGAACGGCAGCGGGAGGCCGGTGATGGGCAGCATGCCGGTCACGCCGCCGATGTTGATCACAGCCTGGGCCACCAGCCAGGTGGTGATCGCGGCCGCGGCGAGCCGGCGGAACGGGTCCTGCGAGCGGCGGGCGATCCGGAATCCGGTGTAGGCGAGCACCGAGAACAGGGCCAGGATGACGGCACAGCCGACCACCCCGAGCTCCTCGGCGACCACGGCGAAGATGAAGTCGTTGTCGGCCTCGGGCAGCCAGTTCCACTTCAGCGCGCCCTTGCCCAGGCCGACCCCGAACCAGCCGCCCTCGAAGATCGCCGAGCGGGCCTGGATCAGCTGGTAGCAGGGCCCGGCCAGGTCGCACTGGTCGATCGGCTGGAGGAAGTTGGTGAGCCGGGCCAGCCGGTAGTTCTCCTCGCCCGACTGGCCCGAGCCGGCGCCACCGGAGGCGGCCGCGATCAGCAGGCTGATGCCGGCCAGGCCGAGCACCCCGAGCGCGGCGAAGATCCGCAGCCGGACGCCGGCCGCCCAGAGCAGGCCGATGATCAGGGCCAGCAGCACCAGCATGCTGCCCAGGTCGTTGTAGCCGACCAGCACGAAGAGCAGGCCGATGACCGGGAACAGCGGGCGGGACAGCTCTTTCCAGTGACCCAGCGCCGGGCCCTTACGGGCGATCACATCGGCGCCCCAGAGCACCATGCCGAGCTTGGCGAACTCGGCCGGCTGCAGGCCGATCGGGCCGAAGTAGAGCCAGAGCAGCTCGGCGTGCACCGGGCCGATCCGGGGGGTGCTGAGCAGCCCGACCGAGGCCAGCGCCTCCAGCAGGTCGAGGACGGCGAGCAGCACGATGGCCGTGCCCAGCACGACCTTGCCCAGGTCGCGCAGGGTGCCGGCGGGCAGGCGCTGGCAGACCCAGAAGGCGACCAGGCCGAGCAGGGCGAAAACCGCCTGGTTGGCGATCGCGCTGAAGGCGTTCCCGTTCTCCGCGTACGCCTTCACGCTGGTCGCCGAGAAGACCATGGTGAGCCCGATCAGCAGCAGCAGACCCGAGCTGGCGAGCAGCAGATAGTACGACGACAGCGGCCGTGCCAGGAGCCCGTGCACGGCGGGCAGCAGCTGCCGGCTCAGTGACGGGCGGGATGCCTGCTGAGTCCGGTCTTCCGCCATTCACTCATCTTCGTCCCGCCGACACGCCAGTCCGCGCTTCACCCCTGGCGTGTCGCGAAGGTGTTCTATCCCATGGCGGCGAGGAAGTCCGAGTAGAACAGTCCGAGCCCGATCGCGACGCAGATCCCGGCCACGATCCAGAACCGGACCACGATGTTGACCTCGCTCCACCCCGCGAGTTCGAAGTGGTGCTGCAGCGGCGACATGCGGAACACACGCTTACCGGTGGTCTTGAACGAAATGATCTGGATGACCACCGACATCGTGATGATCACGAACAGGCCGCCGATGATGATCGACAGCAGCGTGGTGCGGGTGGCGATGGCCAGGCCGCCGATCAGCCCGCCCAGGCCGAGCGCGCCCGCGTCACCCATGAAGATCCGGGCCGGGGACGTGTTCCACCACAGGAAGCCGACACAGGCGGCGGCCGCCGCGGCCGCGATCATCGCGATCTCGAGCGGATCGCGCACCTGGTAGCAGTACTCGTTGACCCGGGCGTAGTCGGTGTCACCGCACCAGTGGCGGTACTGCCAGAAGCCGATCAGCGAGTACGACCCCAGCACCAGGATCGAGGCGCCGGTGGCCAGGCCGTCGAGGCCGTCGGTCAGGTTCACGCCGTTCGACATCGACATGATGACGAACACGAAGACCAGGACCGAGCCCACCTTGCCGACGTCGAGCCAGCTGACGTCGCGGATGAACGAGATGGACTCGCTGGCCACCGTCTCGCCGTTGGTGCTGGGCACGTAGAGCGCGACGATGGCGAACGCGCCACCGACGATCAGCTGGCCGAGCAGCTTGCCCTTGGCGCTCAGGCCGTCGGAGTTACGGCGGCGCACCTTGAGGAAGTCGTCGAGGAAGCCGACCACGCCGCAGAAGACGAACAGTCCGAGCAGGACCAGCGCCGTCATGGTCGGCGACTCCTGCGCGATCTGCCGCTCGGGCAGCGTCGTCAGGGCCACGTGACCGGCCGCGTAGGCGACGACCGTGGCGATGATGAAGACGACCCCGCCCATCGTGGGCGTGCCCTTCTTGCCCTGGTGGCTCGCCGGGCCGAGGGTGCGGATGGGCTGGCCGGCCTTGAGCGCGGTGAAGACGCGGATCGCCACCGGGGTGCCGAACAGCGAGATGATGAACGCGACCGCGGCCGCGACGATGACTGCCCTCACGGGCGAACCTCCTCGGCACGCAGTGCATCCACCACGTCCCACGTGCGATACCGGGAACCCTTGACCAGCACCACGTCGCCGCCGAGGTCACCGCCCAGGAGCTCGACGGCCGAGGCCTGGTCGGGCACGACGGTAGCCGCGCCCTTCCACCCCTCGACGGCGAGCGCGCCGTCGGCGATCGGCGCCGCCTCGGGGCCGACCACGATCAGCCGGTCCACGCCGAGCTCGGCGGCCAGCCGGCCGACCTCTTCGTGGCCGGAGCGCTCGTGCTCGCCGAGCTCGGCCATGTAACCCAGCACGGCGGTGGTGCGCCGCCCGCCCGCCATCGACGCCAGCGCGTGCAGCGCGGCCGCGGTGGAGGACGGGTTGGCGTTGTACGAGTCGTCGATCACCGTGCCGCCGTCGGCCCGGGTGAACACGTCCATCCGGCGGCTCGAGACGATGCCGACCTGCCCCAGTGCGACCGCCAGCTCGTCGAACGGCAGCCCGGCGGAGAGCGCGACCCCGGCCGCCGCGAGCGTGTTGGCGACCTGGTGCCGGCCGGCGACCGCGAGTTCGACCCGCGCCGCCCGGTCCTCGAAGTGCAGCGTGTACGACGCGCAACCGCGGCCGTTCACCACGACGTCCGACGCTCGAACATCCGATTTATCGGACTCGCCGGTGAAAAGTACGCGGGCCGCCGAAAGACCCGCCATCCCCGCCACCAGCGGATCATCGGCGTTCAGCACGGCCACACCGCCGGCCGGCAGCGCGGAGATCAGCTCGCCCTTGGCCCGCGCCGTGCCCTCGACCGAACCGAACTCGCCGATGTGGGCCGCACCGATGTTGAGCACGGCCCCGATCGACGGCCGGGCGATCTCGGTCAGGTAGCGGATGTGCCCGATCCCCCGGGCGCCCATCTCGAGCACCAGGAAGCGGGTGTCCACCCCGGCCTGCAGCACCGTGTAGGGGAAGCCCAGCTCGTTGTTGAGCGACCCGGCGGGCGCGATGGCCGGCCCGATCCGGGCGAGCAACTGGCCGATGTAGTCCTTGGTCGTCGTCTTGCCCGACGAGCCGGTCAGCCCGACCACGGTGAGGTTGCTGAGCCGGGTAACCACCGCGTGGGCCAGCGCCGCGAGCGCCGCGAGGGGCTCGGCGACGACCACGCCCGGCTGCCCGGTGTCGCGGGTGCTGAGCACCGCCGCCGCCCCGGCCGCGACCGCCGTGCCCGCGTACTCGTGGCCGTCGACCTTCTCGCCCTCGAACGCGACGAACAGCCCACCCGGGCCGATCTTGCGGGAGTCGTACTCGACCCCGCCGGTGACCGCGAGCCCCGCGTCCGCGTTGACCACGCGGCCGCCGGTGATCTCGGCGATCTCGGCCAGTGTCAGGCGGATCATGCGGCACCCCCGGCCGCGGCGGTCAGCGCCTCGGCGAGCTCGATCCGGTCGTCGAACGGCAGCATCTGACCGTTCACCTCCTGGCCCGACTCGTGCCCCTTGCCCAGCAGCGCGATCACGTCGCCGGCGCCGGCCAGCCGGACCGCCTCGTCGATGGCCGCCCGCCGCCCGGGGACTTCGATGATCTTCGCCGGGCCGCCGGACTGTTCGGCACCGGCGCGCACGGCCGCGCGTACGAGGGAAGGGTCTTCGGTCCGGGGGTTGTCGTCGGTGACGATGACCAGGTCGGCTCCGCGCGCGGCGGCCGCACCCATCAGCGCCCGCTTGCCCTTGTCGCGATCGCCGCCGGCCCCGATCAGGCCGATCAACCGGCCCCCGCGCCCGGTGGCCAGCTCACGCAGCGCGGCCAGCGCGGCCACGATCGCGTCCGGCTTGTGCGCGTAGTCGACCACGCCGAGCACCTGACCCGGGGCGGTCACCCGCTCGAGCCGGCCCGGAACGCCCGGGCAGGCGGCGATGCCATCGGCCGCGACTTGCGCGTCGATGCCCGCGGCGACCAGGGCGGCCAGGGCCAGCAGCGCGTTGGCCACGTTGTGCCGGCCGGGCAGCGAGACGCCGCCCTCGACCTCGACGCCGGGACCGTGGGCGACGAAGCGCTGACCGAACTCGGACGGCCGCACGTCGGTGGCCCACCACGTGGCCGCCGGGTCACCGGCCGCCGAGTAGCTGATCGTGGACGGTTTGAACAGCGGCCGCAGCGCCGCGTCGTCGAGGTTGAGCACCTCGAACCGGCAGCGGCCGTCGAACAGCTTGGCCTTGGCCGCGAAGTAGTCGTCGGCGTCGGCGTGGAAGTCGAGGTGGTCGAGCCCGAAGTTGGTGTAGCCGCCGACGGTGAAGCCGATGCCGCCGACCCGCCCGACCGCGAGGGCGTGGCTGGACACCTCCATCACCACCGACTCGACCCCGCGCTCGAGGCCGGCGGCCAGGATCGCGTGCAGGTCGGTGGCCTCGGGGGTGGTGCGCACGCTCGGCACGACCAGGTCGCCGATCCGGGTCTCGACCGTGCCGATCAGCCCGGTGGTCACGCCGGCCGCCCGCAGGCCCGACTCGACCAGATAGGCCGTCGAGGTCTTGCCCGCGGTGCCGGTGATGCCGATCATCGTCAGCCGGCCCGACGGGTCGCCGTAGACCGCGGCCGCGGCCGTGCCCAGCACCGCCCGGGGGTCGTCGGCCACCAGCACCGGCAGCCCGGTCGCGACCGCCGCGGCATGGCCGGCGGCGTCGGTCAGCACCGCTGCCGCGCCCGCCGCGGCAACGTCGCCGGCGAACTCGGCGCCGTGCCGGTTGGCGCCCGGCAGCGCGGCGTAGAGATCGCCCGGACGGACCGCGCGACTGTCGTGCGTGATGCCCGTGACCTCGGTGTCTGTACCGGTCAGAGTCGCCGGTAACAGCGCCGCCAACCGGGCCAGACGGTAGGGGGCAACGGACTCGGGACGGGGAATGCCGGGCACGGCGTCAGACCCTACCCCGTGCCCGGCTTCGTACGGAAAACGCCATGCTTCTCACGGATGGATCTTGAATGTCGGAGCCTTGGTGGTCGACGGCGGCACCCGGTAGTGCAGCAGCGCGAACGACATCATCTGCGAGAACGCCGGAGCCGCCACGTCGCCACCGGTGCCCTTGGGCACGTCGGCCGACACCGCGATCACGTACCGCGGGTTCTCGGCCGGCGCCATGCCGATGAACGAGCCGTAGTTGGCGCTCGTGTACTGCCCGTCGATGAGCCGCTTGCCGGTGCCCGTCTTGCCGGCCACGCGGTAGCCGGCCACCGCGGCCTGGGTGCCGGTCGCGTGGTCGTTGTCGACCACCGACTCCATCATCTCGCGCAGGTCGGACGCCACGCCCGGGTCGAGCACCTTGTGCGTCGCGGGAGCGGCGGCCGAGGTGACCTTGCCGTTGTCGCCCGAGATCATCGACTTGATCATGTGCGGCTGGATGTAGGTGCCGTCGTTGGCGATCGCCTGGTAGCCGGCCGCCATCTGGATCAGCGTGGCGTCCACGCTCATCCCGATCGGCACCGAGCCCGAGGCCGAGCCGCTCCACTCGTCCGGCGTCAGCAGCTTGCCGTCGGCCTCGCCCGGCATGCCCTCACCGGTCGCCTTGCCCAGCCCGAACTTCTGCTGATACTCGTAGACCTTCTCCTTGCCGAGCCGGTCGGCGATCAGGATCGTGCCCACGTTGGACGAGTAGGCCAGCAGGCCCGGCATCGTCATCTTGGTGCCCTTGTCCTGCACGTGGCTGTCTTGGAAGCGGTAACCGCCGCGCTCCAGAGCCGGGCCGATGGTCAGCACCGAGTCCTTGGTGATCAGCCCTTCCTGCATGGCCGCGCCGAAGATGAACGCCTTGTGGATCGAGCCCGGGTCGGCCACGATGCTGCTGGCCGCGTCCTCGCGCTCGGTCGGCGTGTACTCGCTGGGCTTGGCCGCGTTGTACATCGGATAGCTCGCCTGGGCCAGCACCTCGCCGGTCTTGACGTCGAGCACCACCGCCGCCGCCATCGTGGCCTTGGTGCGCTGACTCTCGGCGGCCAGGATGCGCTGCACCTCGTACTGCAGGTCACCGTCGATGGTCAGCTCCAGCGACGTGCCCGGCTGGGGCGCGGTGTACTTCTCGTAGCCGCCCGGGATCGGTTTGTTGAGGTCGCCCTTGCCGATCTCGAAGACCCGCTCGCCGGAGGCGCCGCGCAGCAGCGAGTCGTAGCGCGCCTCGAGACCCTCCAGGCCGGAGTTGTCGGCGCCGGTGAACCCGATCAGGTTGGCCGCCAGGTTGGCGCCCGGAACGTCGCGCCGCTCGTCCTGCTTGACCACGATGCCGTCCAGCTTCATGGCCGCGATCCGGTCGCCGACCGAGATGTCGAGACCCTGCTTGAGGTATTCGAAGCGGGAGTCCCGGCCGTCGGGCCGCTTGTGCGGCTTCATCAGCGGGATCAGCTTGGCCTGGGACACGCCGAGCAGCGGGCTCAGCGTGGCCGCGGTCGCCTCCGGGTCCTTGACCAGACCAGGGTCGGCGCCGACGAACCGGGCCTCAACGCTGTGCACCAGCACGGTGCCGTCCCGGTCGAGGATGCTGCCCCGCGCGGCCGGCAGGCGTACCTCGGCCAGCCGGTCCTTGCGCAGTTCCATCAGCATCGTCGCGTCCTCGGGCGACGATCCCACCTGGAGGACGACGAGCCGGACACCGATCATCACGAACATCGACAGCGCGACCACGGCCCCGATCCGCAGCCGGCGGGTGCTGTTGGCCAGCTTGGGCGGTTCGGCCACGACCGCGCGGACGGCCCGGTCGACCCGCGGTCCTCCGACGGTCCGTCGTGGTCCGGCTGCCTTTCCCGTACGGGGTGAGGCCGCGCTCTTTCCGGTACGGGGAGAAGCCGTCGGGCGACCCGATCGGGCCGGCTTCGCGGTCGTCCGCGTCCGGCTGCGGTCGGCCACCGTGCGCGCCGCTGCGCCGGTGCGGGCGACCGTGCGACGGGGACGACGGTCGAAGTCCTCCTCGTCGTCGTCCAGGTCGGGCTCGGGCCGGCGGCTGCGCGGCGGCTTCTTCTCGGCGCGGTCGATCTCGGCCCGGCTGCGCGGCGGCTTCTTCTCCGGACGGTCGGTCTCGACCGGCTCGGGCGTCGCCGGTGGACGTCCTCGCCGGGCCGGCTGGCCGCCGTCGAGCACCTGCAGCGCGGGCCGGAACGGGTCGGACGTGCGCGCGGCCCGCGGCGAGCGGGTGCGCTGGTCGCGCTCGGCCACGGTGCGGCCGCGCGGCGTGTAGGCCCGCGCGTCGCCGATGCCACCGAAACCGCGGCTCTGCTTGGCGTCCCCGTCGCCCTCGACCGGCAGGTCACGAGACGTACCGCGCCGGGGCTGAGCGCCCCGGCGCGGTGGAGTGTCGTCGGCTCGCGGCGGCATGCTGGGCTACCGCCCGGTGCCGGCCGGAGCGGTGCCGGTCGGACCGGTGCCGGCCGACGGCGCCTGGGTGTCCGGCGCGGTGATCGAGCGCGGGCCCTCGGCCGGCCGCGGCACCCGGATGATCTTGCCGTCCGGCAGCCGCAGCTGGGCCACGTCCTGAATGTTGGCCCGCACCAGGCCGAGCCGCCGGGCGGCCGCGTCCAGGTTGCCGATGCTCGACGCCTCGACCAGCTGGTTGTCCAGGTCCTGGCGCTGGTTGTCCAGCGCCGAGTTCTGGTTCTGCAGCTCGGCGATGCGGAACGAGTTCTCGTTGGTCTTCGTGTTGATCAGCAGGATGCCGAGCACCCCGACGATCACCACGCCGATCACGCCGGCCACGAACGGCGCCCGCGGTCCACCGTGGATCGGCGGCGGCGGGGCGACCCGCAGACGCGGCTTGGCGCCCTGCTCGGTCACCCGCAGCGGCTCGACCGTGACGTCGATCTGCAGCGCGGCCGCGCCGTCGACCGGGGCGTCCACCCGGCCGCGTCCGCGCGCCTTGTCCCGGACCGGCTCGCTCCGGCCCCCGGACCGGCGCGTGTCGCGCTCCTTCGCTCCGGCGAACTGCCGCGCCCCCCGGCCGGCACTTCCCGGGGCGTCCGCATCGCGGCTCCGGCCCGTGTCGCGCCGTCCGGTCGTCGGGCGGTACTGATCCGCGGTCCGGCCCCCCGACCGCGGCGCCTGGGTGCGCTCGCTCATGCTTCTCCCTCCCCCTCTTCCCGTTCCCCCGGGCGTAACCGCCCTTGTCCCCCGTGCGTTGTAGACAGTCGAGGCCGTTCGCGGGCGGCCCCCGGTGTTTCGTGGCGATCGAGACGCTCGACCGCGCGCAGCTTCACCGAAGCCGCTCGCGGGTTGTCCGCGACCTCCTGCTCGCTGGGCGGTTCCGACCCCCTTGTCAGAAGCCGCAGCGTCGGTCCCGTGCCGGGCAGCTCGACCGGCAGGTCGACCGGCCCGGTGCTGCGCGTCCTCGCGGTGAGAGCGCGCTTGACGATCCGGTCCTCCAAAGATTGGTAGCTCATCACCACAAGCCGCCCTTTTACGGCCAAGGCGTCCAAAGCGGCCGGCATGGCCGCCTCGAGCGTGGCGAGTTCGCCATTTACCTCAATACGTAGCGCCTGAAACGTTCTTTTAGCGGGATTTCCACCCGTTCGTCGCGCGGCGGCCGGGATCGACTCCTTGACCAGCTCGGCCAGCCGGGCCGTCGAGGTGATCCGGCCCTTCTGCCGCTCCCGGACGATCGACGAGACGATCCTCGGCGCGAACTTCTCCTCGCCGTAGGTGCGCAGGATCCGGACCAGCGCACCCGGCTCGTACTCGTTCACGACCTGTTCGGCGGTGATGCCGGAGGTCTGGTCCATCCGCATGTCGAGCGGGGCGTCCTGGGCGTAGGCGAAGCCGCGGTCGGCCTCGTCCAGCTGCAGCGACGAGACACCCAGATCGAACAGCCCACTGTGGTACGACGCCAGGTCGAGCTCGTCGAGCACACGCGGCAACTCGTCGTAGACCGCGTGCACCAGGCGGGCCCGCTCGCCGAACCGCGCCAGGCGGTGCCGCGAGTGCGCGAGCGCCTCGGTGTCCCGGTCGAGGCCGACCAGCAGCACCTCGGGGAACCGTTCGAGCACGGCCTCGGCGTGACCGCCCAGACCCAGCGTGAAGTCGACGTGCACGGCGCCCGGCAGCCGCAGCGCGGGAGCGAGCAGCTCGAGGCAACGCTCGAGCAGCACCGGCACGTGTGTGCCGCGAAGCTCCCCCATAACGACCCCCATCGCCCCACCCCGACTGTTACGCGCGCCCTGCCCGGCACCGACCTGCCGGTTGTTCGTCCTGCCGCCGCGCCGATCGTGTCGATCCGCGGCCATCCCGGACGCCCGTCCGTACCGCCAGATCCCCATCCGCTCGTGCCCGTTGCCATTCGGGCTCGCCCTTGGCCGGACACGCGCCTGGCGCCGGGGAAGAGGCGCCAGGAGCGGGAGCGGCTGGAGATCTCGCAGTACGGATGCGGCAGCGTCCGGGCCTGTGTGGGCCCAGCCGAGTGCCACGCCTTACAGTCCGCCGGGCAGCACCCCCTCCTCGATGTCGGCGAACTCGTCTTCGCTCGCCGCGAGGTACTGCTCCCAGGACTGCTTGTCCCAGATCTCGATCCGGGTGCTCGCACCGATGACGACGAGTTCGCGGTCGAGGGCCGCGTATTCCCGCAAGTGGCCGGGGATGGTGACCCGCCCCTGCTTGTCGGGGACCTCGTCGTGCGCGCTGGCGAAGAAGACCCGGCTGTAGGCCCGGGCCGCTTTGTTGGTGACCGGCGCCTCGCGCAGCTGGCCGGCGATGCGCTGGAACTCCGGCATCGGGAACCCGTACAAGCAGCGTTCCTGCCCCTTGGTGATCACGACACCTCCCGCCAGCTCATCACGGAACTTCGCCGGAAGGATCAGCCGCCCCTTGTCGTCGAGGCGTGGGGTATGCGTGCCGAGAAACATCGGCCCCAACCCCCTGCCCCGGGCGGTTCGCGGTCCGCCAGTTCACTCGGGCCGGCAGGCCCCTCAGGTCTGTTCGACTCGGCCCTGCCACTGCGCTCCACTCTACTCCACTTCCCTCCACCCGCAAGCCGATTGAGCGTCTTCGCGAACCTTGTTCGCACACGAAACCCCAGCTCACCGAGGTGGGAGGGAAGTGGAGGGGCGAAGCATGATCAACCCCGTCCGGTTTCCGACATCCTCTACTCCCCCTTGTCAAGAACCCTCCCAAACACGCCCAAAACTCCCAGCAGGGCACGTTGTCAACCCCTGCAGGGAGGAAAGTGGAGGGCCGCGGGGAGGGTTGTGGGGGAACACAGAAAGGCAGCGAGGGGCGCGACCGAACCGGTCGCACCCCTCGCTGCCTTACCGCCGGGTCGTCAGACCAGGCGACGCACCACGTAGTTGGAGCCGATCATCTTGCGCTTCGACACCCGCGCGCCGGTGTGCGGGGAGTCGTACATGTAGCCGCCGCCGGCGTAGATGCCGGCGTGGTACCCGTACGAACCGTTGCGGAAGATGATCAGGTCGCCGACCTGCTTCGAGCCCTTGGCGACCGACTTGCCGTACTTCTGCTGCGAGTTGGCCTTGTGCGGCAGGCTCTTGCCGACCGCCTTCTTGTAGACCCACATCGTGTAGCCCGAGCAGTCGAAACGGCTGGGGCCGGCCGCGCCGTACTTGTACAGCGACCCGACGTGCTTCTTGGCCTCGCTGATGACCTTGGTGGCGCCCGGGGCCTTGACGGTCACCGAGAACTTGCCACCCGCCTTCGCCTTGTAGGTGGGGGTCCCTACGTAATAGGCGCGCACGGCCCCGCTGACGTGCGGCTCACCGGTCAGCGTGACCGAGCCACTGCTGCTCAGGGCCTTCGCCGAGAGGTTGACCCACTTGTTCTTACGGAGCGCCTGGAGGCGGACCGTGCCCGAAGTGATCACCTTGCCGTTGGCCGGGTTGATGTACTTCGCGGTCACCTTGATCTTGGCGCCGTAAGTGATCGACCTCGTCGAGATCGAGCTCTTGACCGACGGCGTGACCTTGGCGGAGGCCGCCGCCGTGATGATCGGAGCGGCGCTGGCGGCCGAGGGGGCGACCAGCTGGCCTGCGCAGAGGCAGAGGCCCAGAGACACTGCGAGCGCACCGGCGCCGGCCATGCGGCGGCCCCGGCTCGAACTCTGTTCGTGCACGGTAGAGATATCCCTCCGGCACGCCTGCGAGGTTAGCTGTCGGGTTCGGGCGGGAAGGTGTGCCCGGTCGCTTGCGCGACTTCACCCCGAGGTTCTCCACGTGATTCCACCGGAGCGGGTGGCGCGGAGTGGACCGGTAATGGGTCCCCCGTCCCTGCCCCCGTATGCCTTTGTGGTTGTTCATGGTGCTGGGTGGTCGCGTCGACCGGCCCGGGGCAGGGCTCGGCGTGAACCAGGTCGTCGCGAGTCAGGCAGCGGGCGCTGCCGGCCAGACCTTGATACGCCGATTTCCGGAGCTTCGCCGGAAGCGATTCCGTCACGCAGAGTGTTTGGCACATCGGACACTGTCCGATTTGTTACCAGGCCGTGAGAATTGCCATTACGGCTCGCATTTGATGAACTACAGACGGTTGAAGGTTACGGGTGAATCAGAACACATATTTCTTCCCTATCGTTCGGGTGACCCAGGCCGCATATTCACTCTCCCGCGCTTCAAACCTTTCTCACCGGCCAAAATGGCGCCGGCCGAATGGTTGATCTGAATATGGGGAGCACCCCCTTCTCCCGGGTGCCCGAAACCGGACTCGTGGCAACTCGACGTAACAGCCCGGTCCGGTACCCTCGTGTCCCGTGACGGACGGGAAAATGCCCCTGCGGGCCAAGGTCGCGACCTCGGTGTCGAAAACAGCGGCCGCGCTCTCCAGGGCCGCGGGCCGCGGCGACGGCTCGGTCATCGGCGGCTGGATCGGCCTCAAGATCGACCCGGACCTGCTGGGCCACCTCGCGGCCGGCCGCGCCATCGCGCTGGTGTCCGGCACCAACGGCAAGACCACCACGACCCGGCTGGCCGCGGCCGCCCTCGGCGTGCTCGGCCCGGTGGCCACCAACTCGTTCGGCGCCAACATGCCCACCGGGCACACGTCGGCGCTGGCCAAGGCCGGGGCGACGCCGTTCGCGGTGCTCGAGGTCGACGAGCACTACCTGGCCCGGGTGATCGACGAGACCAGCCCGCGGGTGGTGGCCCTGCTCAACCTCTCGCGCGACCAGCTCGACCGGGCCAAAGAGGTCGCCATGATGGCCCAGATGTGGCGCACCGCTCTGGCCGGGCATCCCGACGTGGCCGTGGTGGCCAACGCCGACGACCCGATGGTGGTCTGGGCCGCCCAGGGCGCCTCCCACATCACCTGGTTCAGCGCCGGGCAGCGCTGGCTCGACGACTCCTTCGTCTGCCCCGAGAGCGGCGACCCGATCGAGCGGGCCAACGGCGACTGGTGGTGCACCGGCTGCCCGCTGCGCCGGCCCCAGCCCCAGTGGCGGGTCGAGGACGAGGGCGTCATCGACCCGCGCGGCGACTGGCACCTGGTCAAGCTGCAGCTGCCGGGCACGGTCAACATCGGCAACGCGGCGACCGCCCTGGCCGTGGCCGCCGAGTTCGGGGTCCGGGCGATAGAGGCGCTCCCCCGGCTATCCACGGTGGCCTCGATCGCCGGCCGCTACGCCCAGGTCGACCGCGACGGCCGCAACATCCGGCTGCTGCTGGCCAAGAACCCGGCGAGCTGGCTCGAGGCGTTCGACATGGCCGAGCAGGCGCCGACACTGCTCTCCATCAACGCGCGCGACCCCGACGGCTTCGACACCTCGTGGCTCTACGACGTCGACTTCTCGCCCCTGCACAACCGCCCGGTGCTGATCACCGGCGACCGGGCGTTCGACCTCGCCGTCCGGCTCGAGGTGAACGGAATCGCCTTCCGGCACGTGTTGAGTTTCGAGGAGGCGGTCCGATCGGTGCCGCCGGGACGCCTCGAGGTGATCGCCAACTACACCGCGTTCCAGGACATCCGAGCGGAGCTTGACCGTGTCAACTGAGAGCACTTTGCGCATCGTCTGGATCTATCCGGACCTGCTCTCCACCTATGGCGACCGGGGCAACCTGCTGATCCTGGCCCGCCGGGCGGCCGTCCGCGGCATCCCGGTCGAGACCTATTCGGTGCGCTCCGACCAGCCGATGCCCTCGACCGCCGACATCTATCTGATCGGCGGCGGCGAGGACGGCCCGCAGGCCCTGGCGGCCCAGCGCCTGATCACCGACGGCGGCCTGCACCGGGCGGTCAACCAGGGCGCGGCCGTCCTGGCCATCTGCGCGGGTTACCAGCTGTTCGGTCACTCGTTCTTCGCCAAGGGGACCAAATGTCCCGGGCTGGGCCTGCTCGACCTGCACTCCGACCGCGGCGAGACCCGCGCGGTCGGCGAGATCCGCGGCGACATCGACCCGCGGCTGGGCCTGCCCCCGCTGAGCGGTTTCGAAAATCACGGCGGCCGCACCCACCTGGGCCCGGGCGTCGCCCCGCTGGCCCGGGTGACCGCCGGCATCGGGAACGACGGACAGACCGAGGGGGCCTGGAACGGCAAGATCCTCGGCACCTACTCGCACGGCCCGGCGCTCGCTCGCAACCCAGCTATAGCCGATCTGCTACTGCGTTGGGCCACCGGCGCGGATAGTCTTGCCCCCGTTGACGACACCTGGCCCGACAAACTTCGAGCTGAGCGGCTTGCCGCCGCCGGCGCCTAGCCACGACGAGCAGAGGACGGACCGACTGTATGACTGACATCCTGATCGCCCCGCGGGGCGTCAACCTCGCGACGGAGCCTCAGGTTTCTCAGCCCGCACAGCCGGTTTCCACCCCGATGACCTGGAAGCGCCGGCTCGTCCGGTTCGGCATCCTGGGCGTCGTCCTGGCCGCCGTCGGCATCGCCGCCGCCGTCCTGCCGCTGCAGGAGATCGCGGACGGCTTCGCCCGGCTCGGCCCGGCCGCCGCCGTCCTGATGGCCGTGGTCGGCGGTCTGCTGCTCTCGGTGCTCGTCCCCCGCACGGCGATCACGCTGGCCTGCGGCGCCGTGCTCGGCGCGGCCACCGGCGCGGCGACGGCCCTGGCCGCCGCGATCATCGCCGCCGCGGCCACCTACTACGCCGGCCGCTGGGTCGGCCGGGGCGCGCTCGCGGCCCGCACGGGCGGCAAGCTGCAGCGTCTCGACGGCTGGCTCAACCGTCGCGGCCTGTCCGCCGTGCTGCTGGTCCGGTTCCTGCCGCTGGCGCCGTTCGGCCTGGTCGGCTACGCCTACGGCACCACCAGCGTCTGCCGCAAGCGTTACCTGCTGGGCACCACGCTGGCCTCGATCCCGTCGGCCATCTCCTACGCCGTGATCGGCGCGGCCGTGGTCCGGCCGGGCGAGATGAGCGTGTTCTCGCTGGCCCCGGCCCTGATCGGCTTCACCCTGACGACCAGCATCGTCTTCTGGTGGAAGCGCTCGGCCAAGAAGGCCGCTGCCGCCGAGGCCGCCGCAGCCTGATCGGGAGCGCTCCGAACCCGTACGGGAAAAGAAGTAAGCGCACGCAAAAACCCGCCGTGAGCGACACGGCGGGTTTTCGCGTTCGGCGGCGAGCCGGGTCAGACGACGACGCTGACCAGACGGCCGGCGACCACGATGACCTTCTTGGGCGTACGCCCGGCCAGCGCCTCGGCCACGGCGGTCAGCGCCACCTCGCGTACGGACGCCTCATCCGCCGTCGGTGACACCTCGACCCGAGCCTTGACCTTGCCGTTGACCTGCACCGGATAGGTGATCGATTCGGCCACCAGCTGCGCCGGATCGGCCACCGGGAAGTCGGCGTAGGCCAGCGTGCCCGCGTGCCCCAGCTTGCCCCACAGCTCCTCGGCCAGGTGCGGCGCGAACGGCGACAGCATCAGCAACAGCGGCTCGACCGCCTCGCGGGACACGGCGGGCAGCGGGGTCAGCGTGTTCGTCAGCTCGATCAGCTTGGCGATCGCCGTGTTGAACCGCAGCTCGTCCATGTCTTCGCGGACGCCCGCGATGGTGCGGTGCAGGTGCTTGCGGACGGCCGGCTCCAGCGGCTCGTCGCCGACCCGGACGGCACCGGTCTCCTCGTCGACGGCCAGGCGCCACACCCGCTGCAGGAAGCGCTGCGACCCGACGACCGCGCGCGTCTCCCACGGCCGCGAGACGTCCAGCGGGCCCATCGCCATCTCGTAGACCCGGAAGGTGTCGGCCCCGTACTGATCGCACATCTCGTCGGGCGTCACCACGTTCTTCAGCGACTTACCCATCTTCCCGTACGACCGGGTCACCGCCTCGTCGCCGTAGAAGTACCCGCCGTCGCGCTCCACGACCTCCTCGGCCGGCACGTAGAACCCGCGCGCGTCCTGGTAGGCGTACGCCTGGATGTAGCCCTGGTTGAACAGGCGGCGGAACGGCTCGAACGACGACACGTGGCCCAGGTCGTACAGCACCTTGTGCCAGAAGCGGGCGTACAGCAGGTGCAGCACGGCGTGCTCGACGCCACCCACGTACAGGTCGACACCGCCGCAGTCGCCGTCGCGCTGCGGGCCCATCCAGTAGGCCTCGTTGTCCGGGTCGACCAGCGCCTTGTCGTTCTGCGGGTCCAGGTAGCGCAGCTCGTACCAGCAGGAACCGGCCCACTGCGGCATCGTGTTGGTCTCGCGGGTGTACGGCTTCAGCCCGTCGCCCAGGTCCAGCTCGACGTTGACCCAGTCCTTCTTGCGCGACAGCGGCGTCTCGGGCTCGCTGTCGGCATCGTCCGGGTCGAAGGTGCGCGGCGAGAAGTCGTCGACGTCGGGCAGCACGACCGGCAGCATCGACTCGGGCAGCGCCACCGGCAGCCCGGTCTCGTCGTAGACGATCGGGAACGGCTCGCCCCAGTACCGCTGCCGGCTGAACAGCCAGTCGCGCAGCCGGAACGTGGTCGCGCCCCGCCCGTGCCCGTGCTGCTCCAGCCAGGCGATCATCTCGGCCTTGGCCTCGACGACGCCCTTGCCGTCCAGCCAGTCGCTGTTGATCGCCACGTCGTCGCCGGTGAAGGCGCCTTCAAAACCTTCCGGAGCCTTCACCGTACGGATGATGGGCAGCTCGAAGACCTCGGCGAACTCCCAGTCCCGGGCGTCCTGACCGGGCACCGCCATGATCGCGCCGGTGCCGTAGCCGGCCAGCACGTAGTCGGCGATGAACACCGGCACGTCCTTGCCGTTGACCGGGTTGGTCGCGTACGCGCCGGTGAAGACGCCGGTCTTCTCCTTGCCCTCGGTGCGCTGTTCCTCGGTCTTGGCCGCGGCCTCGGCGCGATAGGCCTTGATGGCCTCGGCCGGAGTTGTATAACTGGCCGACCATTTCGGATTTGTCCCGTTCGGCCACGCGGCCGGGGCGATCTTGTCCACCAGCTCGTGCTCCGGAGCCAGCACCATGTAGGTCGCGCCGAACAGCGTGTCCGGGCGGGTGGTGAAGACGGTGATCTTGTCCTCGGTCGCGGTGCCGAAGTCGACGTGGGCGCCCCGCGAGCGGCCGATCCAGTTGCGCTGCATCAGCTTGACCGGCTCGGGCCAGTCCAGCGTGTCCAGATCCTCGACCAGGCGATCGCCGTACGCGGTGATCCGCATCATCCACTGCTTCAGGCTGCGCTGGAACACCGGGAAGTTGCCGCGCTCGCTGCGGCCGTCCGGCGTGACCTCCTCGTTGGCCAGCACCGTGCCCAGGCCCGGGCACCAGTTGACCGGGGCCTCGCTGACGTAGGCCAGGCGGTGGTCGTCGATCAGCTGACGGCGCTCGACCGGCGACATCTCGGCCCACGCCTTCTCCGGCGTCGGACGGGTGCCCGCCTCGAACTCCGCGATCAGCGCGGCGATCGGCCGGGCCTTACGGATCTTGTCGTCGAACCACGAGTTGAACACCTGCAGGAAGATCCACTGCGTCCACCGGTAGTAGTCCGGGTCGGTGGTCGAGAAGGACCGGCGGTCGTCGTAGGCCAGTCCCAGGCGGCGCAGCTGCCCCTTGTACCGCTCGACGTTGGCCGCCGTGGTCACCGCCGGGTGGGTGCCGGTCTGCACCGCGTACTGCTCGGCGGGCAGCCCGAACGCGTCGAAGCCCATCGGGTGCAGCACGTTGAACCCGGCCATCCGCTTGTAGCGGGTGTAGCTGTCGGTGCCGATGTAGCCGAGCGGGTGACCCACGTGCAGGCCCGACCCCGACGGGTACGGGAACATGTCCTGGACGTGCAGCTTGGGCGCCCCGGCCCGCGGGTGACCGGGGTCGGCCAGCACACCGGCCGGGTTGGGCGCGTGGAAGGTCCCGTTCTCGGCCCAGAAGGCCTGCCAGCGCGGCTCGATCTCGTTGGCCAGCGCGGCGGTGTAACGGAAATTCGGGGTCTCTGACTCGCTCATCGTCGGCATCCGTCTTCTTCGTCTGAGGTGGCTCCGGGCATGAAAAAACCCCTCACGCAGGAGGGGTCGCCGTGCTGTTACGCCTGTGGTGGCGCGATCAGCACGGCCGGCTAAGAAGCAGGAAACGCCGAGCCATGGTTTGCATGATACCGGTCGCCGCCGAGTGACGGCGACCGGTATCCGTGTCGCTGAGTTACGCCGCCGGCCCGTAGACCGCCAGCTCGGTGCTGTCCTGGAAGACACAGCCGCTGAACGCCGGGGGCTGGTCGGCCGGGCAGAGGCCCGCGTCCTGGCCCTGGGTGGTCAGCATCGTGTACCGGACGTAGCCGATCCCGTCGCCCGTGCCCGCGGCCAGCGCGACCACGGTCGGGGTGACGGTGCCGCCCGGGAAGGTGCCGCTGGCGGCGGCGGCCCAGGTCGTGCCGTCGACCGAGGTCTCGACGCGGTAGCCACCGGTCGAGGCGGTCTCGTCGTCACCACAGGTGGCCGACGGGTTGATCACCAGTTCGGAGACGTCGACCGCACCGGAGAGCTTGACCACCAGGGTCTGGCCCTCGGCGGCGACGTCGGAGCCCCAGCCGGAGATCTGCGACTGGTCGATCATCGCGGTCGGGCCACAGCCGTACGGCGTGTAGTCCGGCCCGGTGGCGCTGACGATCGAGCCACCGCCCGAGGAGGCGGCCCAGTCCTTGCGGACGACCCAGTTCTCGGTCTTGGTACCCGAGTTGATCGACAGGGTCTTGACGACCGGGTCGAAGCCGGCGCCGCGGGCGAAGACCTTGGCGTACGTCCCCGGGATGATCCCCGAGATCGTGTAGGTGCCGTTCGCGGCCGTGGTGGCCCGGTAGTCGCCGGCGAAGCCGGAGGCGTGCCCGCCGAACGCGATGGTCAGGCCGGACACCGCCGCACCGGTGTCGGTGTCGGACACCTTGCCGGTCAGCGAGCCCCGCGGGGTGTTGGCGGCCGGCGGCATCGAGAAGTCCTCGACCGGCTGCGCGTCGTCACCGTCGACCGCGGCGGCGAAGTAGCCCATGCCGCGGGTGGCGAAGACCTTCCAGATCTTCTTGGCGTTGTCACCGTCGTTGACCACCCGGTCGGCGGCCAGGATGGAGTTACGCATGTCCAGGTAGGACGGGTTGGCCGGGGAGAGCTCCATGGCCCGGGTGACCAGCGACTGCGACTTCTTGCTGCCGATCGCGTCCCGCAGGTCCCACAGGGTCTGGGCCCAGATCTCACCGTCGGCGTGCACCTCGGCACCACCGGCGTAGACCTTGCCGTAGTCGCCGTAGGTGTAGCCGCCCGGACCGGCGCCCGGGGTGCCGGGGCAGATCGCGGCGGGCGAGTTGACCTTGCAGTCCAGGCCCTCGGTGCGGATCGTGCCGCCCGCGGTCCAGTACTTGCCGATCAGGACCTCGCCGGGCTTGGCGGTGTCCTTCTCGAGGCCCTTGGCCACCAGGTAGTCCGAGGCGTACCAGTCGCTCCACGCCTCACCCATGGCGCCACCCTGCTGCGAGCTCAGGGTCGAGTTGCCACTCGCGTCCACCACGAGGCGGTTGGACAGGCCGTGCGTGTACTCGTGGAACACGACGTCGGCCTCGTCACCGGTGTTGGCGGCGACCGACTCCGGGCCCGGGTTCAGCAGGTACATCTGCATCACCGGCGGGATGCCGTCGGGCGGGGTGTTCATGTTGGCGTTGTCGGTGTGGTTGGCGTCGGGCAGGCCGTCGGCGGTGTTCGCACCGTCCATCGCCTGGCCCTGCACCGCGTCGCCGTCCTGCGCCTCGAAGTTGCCGGCCGCCCGGGTGAACCCGATCGGGCCCGCCTTGAGGTGGTCGTGGAACGTGCCGAGGAACGTGAACAGCTGCACCGCGTTCTGCTTGCGGTTGGTCTGCCACGAGTTCGCCGTCGCCGGGTCCCACGAACACGGGAAGGCGTCCGAGCACAGGCCACCGACCTGCTCGTTGAAGTCGACCAGCGGATAGTCCCACTTGCCCAGGCCCGACGGACCGACCTCTTCGGACGCGTCCGGCAGGTCGTTGTCGTTCACGTCGGAGTAGACGTGCGCGACGTTGCCGGACAGCCGCGGCGCGTTCTTCGGCAGCCAGCCCTTGGCGGTCAGGTCGACCTTCTTGGCGACGCCGCCCTTGACCGCGCCCGGGTAGTTCTCCCAGACGTTCGCGGTGTCGTTGGCGACCGTGCTCTTGCGGTAGAGCACCTCGCCGGTGGCGGCGTCGATCACGCTGACGTAGCCCTCGTCGACGACGATCGTCTGCCAGGCCAGGCGCGGGCCCGAGGCGGTCTGGAACCAGACCTTCTTGACGTTGCCGTTGTCGCTGAAGGTGGTGACGTCGCCCGCGGTCTTCGTGGCCTTGGCGGTCGAGGTGCCGAAGACGTCCTTCACCGCGGCGGCGCGCGCGCCGGCCGGGGTCACCTTGGCCGCGCCGGCCGCGGCCGGGACGCTCTTGAGCGGGGCACCGTCGACCTGCACGAGCCGGCCGTCCGAGGTGACGTGGGCCTTGAGGCCGTTGCCGAAGACCGGCACGCCGTCGGCGACCTGCACCCAGCTCAGGTGGTGGGTGCCCTCGATGTCGACGTAGTCCTGGCGCAGCTCGAGGCTGGCCAGCGCGGCCGCGCTGAGGCCGAACACCTCGGGGTGGGCCTTGACGTAGTCGAGCGCGATCGCGGCCGGCTTCTTCTTGCTGGGCGCGGTGAGGAAGCCGTCGAGCTTCGCCACCCGCCGCGGGGTGCCGGTCGCCCGGTCGATGTCGATGATGCCCTGCACACCCAGCGAGTCACGCAGAGTGTTCACCGCCGAGGCGGACGGTTGCGCCACCAGGGCGCGGTTCAGGGCGGCGGTGGGCTGCGCGACGGCCGCCGCGGCCAGGTTGGCGCGGCTGTCGTAGTCGGCCCGGCGCTGCGCGGCGTCGGTCTTCGCGCCCTGCACGGCGCCGGGCACCGGTGCGGCCTGCGCCTGGGTGGGCAGCAGACTCGCCAGGAGGATCACCCCAGCAGCCGCCGCCCCCATCCGCCGGGTCGCGGATGGTGTGGATAACGGATTCAATTCAGCCCCTCTCGGCCGGGCTCAGATGCGGCCCCGAGCAGGGCTTGACCACCTGCCGGCCCGCACCTCACTTGTGTGGCCCGTCGATGGCTGATGCTCTTGAAGATCGGTAAATATAACTAGAGCGATGTCTGATTCTTTACCCATTCGAGATGCATGTCCGGTTGACGCATGTCGAATCAAGACCAACGCCGACCTCGGCGAGTTGCTGTGATCGGGCTAACCTGTGGTGACGGGGCGGCGTGCCCGGTTTTTTCGCTGCCCTTTCGCCCCCGCTGCCGAGGATGGGGCGCGCACACCAACCTGGAGGAGGCCCGTGACAACCCCGACCTGGGACGAGCCCGGTGGACCCATGCCGAACGATGAGTTCCGCGCCGCGACGCAAGCCATCATGGCCAATATCGAACAGGTCATCGAGGGCAAGAGCGCCACGGTCCGGCTCGCTCTGGCGGTCCTGCTGGCCGAGGGTCACCTGCTCATCGAGGACGTGCCCGGCGTAGGCAAGACCAAGCTGGCCAAGGCCCTCGCGCGCTCGATCGACTGTTCCGTCCGCCGCATCCAGTTCACCCCCGACCTGCTGCCCAGTGACGTCACCGGCGTGAGCGTCTACAACCAGGAGCAGCGGGACTTCGAGTTCAAGCCCGGCGCCGTCTTCGCCAACCTGGTGGTCGGCGACGAGATCAACCGCGCCTCGCCCAAGACCCAGTCCGCCCTCCTCGAGTGCATGGAGGAGAGGCAGGTCACCGTCGACGGCACGACCTACGAGCTGCAGGCGCCGTTCATGGTCATCGCGACGCAGAACCCGATCGAGATGGAGGGCACCTACCCTCTTCCCGAGGCGCAGCGCGACCGGTTCACCGCGCGTATCGCCATGGGCTATCCCGACCCGCGGGCCGAGCTGGCCATGCTGAACGGGCACGGCGCGCACGACCCGCTGAACGACCTGCGGGCCGTCACCGACGCCGGCACGGTGCGCCGGCTGATCGCCACGGCGCGTGACGTGCACGCCGCCGAGGCCGTCCAGCAGTACGCGATCGCGCTGGTCACCGCGACCCGGGAGGCCCCCGAGATCCGTCTCGGCGCGTCCCCGCGGTCCACGCTCCAGCTGATCCGCACGGCCAAGGCCGTCGCCGCCCTCGAGGGCCGTGACTACGTGCTGCCCGACGATCTGCAGGCGCTCGCCGTGCCGGTGCTCGCGCACCGCATCATCCCGACGGCCGACGCGCAGCTCAACCGCCGTACGACGGACGCGATCGTCTCCGAGATCGTGCACCGGTTGCCGTTGCCGCACGACCGCGCCCGTTCGCCGTACGACACCCGCAACAACGCCGGCGGCAACAACCAGTACGAGCCCCGGGGGCGCTGATCATGCGGGAGGCCTTGCGAGGTCTGACCACGCGCGGACGCTCGTTCCTCGCGGCGGCGGCCGCGGCGGGCGTCTCCGCGATCATCCTCGGCGAACGTGACCTGCTGCGGGTGGCGGTGCTGCTCGCGGCCCTGCCGCTGCTGGCCGCCGCCTACGTCGGCCGCAGCCGCTACAAGCTGGCCTGCACCCGCTCGCTCGACCCCGGCCGCGCGCCGGTCGGGTCGAGCGCGCGGGTGATCCTGCGCCTGCAGAACATGTCCCGCCTGCCCACCGGCACCCTGCTGCTGGAGGACCGGCTGCCGTACGCGCTGGGCAGCCGCCCGCGGGTGGTGCTCGAGCGGCTCGGCTCCCACCAGGCCAGCAGCGTGGCCTACACGGTGCGGGCCGACGTGCGCGGCCGCTACCCGATCGGACCGCTGGTGATCCGGCTGACCGACCCGTTCGGCCTGTGCGAGCTGACCCGCTCCTTCCCGAGCGTCGACAAGCTCACCGTCATCCCCCAGGTCGTCACGCTGCCGCACGTGCGCCTGGCCGGCGAGTACGCGGGCACGGGCGAGAGCCGTGCCCGGTCGGTCGCCGTGCACGGCGAAGACGACGCGGCGACCCGGGAATACCGGCGCGGCGACGATCTGCGTCGTGTGCACTGGCGCTCCACCGCCCGTACGGGGGAACTGATGGTCCGCCGCGAGGAGCAGCCCTGGGAGAGCCGGGCCACCGTCGTGCTGGACACCCGGGTCTACGCCCACCGCGGCGAAGGCCCGACGGCCAGCTTCGAGTGGGCCGTGTCGGCCACCGCCAGCATCGCCATGCACCTGCGTCAGCAGGGCTACAAGCTGCGGCTGGTCACCGGCTCGGGCATCGACATCGACGCGGCCGAGGCCACCGGCGAGGGCGTCATCCTGGACACCCTGGCCGACGTGAAGCTGGCCCAGAACGGCGACATCTCGGTGCTCGTCGAGCAGGTGCGCCGCCGCTCCGACGGCGGCCTGGTGATCGGCATCTTCGGCGCGCTCACCGTCCCCGAGGCCGAACTGCTGGCCGGTCTGCGCGGCAACGGCGCGACCTGCATCGGGTTCGCCATCGACTCGTCGACCTGGGTCA
The DNA here is from genome assembly GCF_018829635.1 of Paractinoplanes bogorensis. Taxonomy (GTDB): domain Bacteria; phylum Actinomycetota; class Actinomycetes; order Mycobacteriales; family Micromonosporaceae; genus Actinoplanes; species Actinoplanes bogorensis. The sequence goes on along the minus strand of NZ_JAHKKG010000006.1, from coordinate 53,180 downwards.
ACCTCAGCGAGGGCGAGCGGCAGGAGTCCGACCGCGAGCACTCGGCGGCCGCGCTGGCCCTGGTGCACAGCGGCTGGCGCTCGGTGCCGGTCGTGCACGGGTCGACGCTGCCCGCGCTGTGGCCGGCGGCGGCCCGGGGCTCGAGCGGCTTCGCCTGGCGGGCGGCCATGGCCGAGACCGTGGGCGGGGTGATCCGATGAGCGGCCGGCGACGTCTCGGACTGGTCGCGGCGGGCGCCACCCTGCTCGCGGCCGCCCCCATCGCGTCGATCTTCGACAGCTACGCATGGCTTCTGCAGTGCCTGCTCACCGTCGGTCTGATCGCGGGCGCGGCGGTCGGGGCCCGCACCCTGCGGTTCCCGGCCTGGGCCCAGGCGCTCAGCATGATCGTGGTGCTGCTGCTGACGCTGACCTGGCTCTTCCCCAGCGGCGAAGAGTTCCTCATCCCGACCCCGGCCACCTTCGCCCACTTCGGCGACCTGTTCACCCAGGCCGGCCAGGACACCCGCTCCTACGGCGTGCCCGTGCCCGACCGGGACGGCCTGCTCTTCGTCACGGTGCTCGGCATCGGGTCGGTGGCGATCGCGGTCGACCTGCTGACCGTGGTCGCGCGCAAGCCCGCGCTGGCCGGCCTGCCGATGCTGGCGATCTATTCGGTGCCGGTCGCGGTCTACGTCGACAGCGTGCCGGTGCTGCCGTTCATCATCGGCGCCGGCGGCTTCATGTGGCTGCTGGTCAGCGACAACATCGACCGCGTACGCCGGTTCGGCCGCCGCTTCACCGGCGACGGGCGCGACGTCGACGTGTGGGAGCCGTCGCCGCTCGCCTCGGCCGGGCGCCGTCTCGGCGTGATCGGCGTGGTCGCCGCGGTGGCGCTGCCGCTGCTGGTCCCCACGATCAGCGGCGGGCTCCTCTCCCGGCTCACCCAGACCGGCACCGGGGTCGGTGTCGGCCCGGGCACCGGCAACGGCGGGCGGATCAACCTGTTCGCCTCGCTGAGCGGCCAGCTGACCCGCACCGACGAGGTCGAGCTGGTCCGGCTCAAGACCGACGAGCAGACGCCCTACTACCTGCGCTTCGGGGTGGCCGACCAGCTCACCATCAACGGTTTCGGCAGCCGCACCCCGACCGGCGAGAGCGTGACCCAGGGCCTGCCCGACCCGCGCACCTCGAGCGGCACCGGCAACTTCACCGAGCATCAGGCCCAGGTGCAGGTCAGCGAGATCCTCCAGCAGGGCATGCTGCCGATCTACCAGAACACGGTCGGCGTGGACGGGCTGTCCAGCGGCTGGAACTTCGACGACAACCAGCAGGTCGTCTTCTCCAACCGCCGGTCGACGAAGGGGATCAACTACACCTTCGACTACGTGCGGGCCAAGCCGACCCCGGCCCAGCTGCGTCAGGCCGAGCCGATGAGCGAGGACGACCCGATCGTCCGGCTCAACACCGCGCACCCCACCGACGCCACGGTCACCGCCCTGGTCAACCGGCTGATCGCCGGCAAGTCGACCGAATACGACAAGATGCTCGCCCTCTACGAGCACTTCTCGTCCAAGAACGGCTTCCGATACCAGCTGTCGACCCAGCCGGTCGGGGCCAGCTCCGAGATCGCCGCGTTCCTCACCACCAAGGTCGGCTACTGCCAGCAGTACGCGGCGGCCCTGGCCTGGATGGCCCGCGAGGCCGGGATCCCGGCCCGGGTGGCGTTCGGCTTCACCCGGGGCAAGCTCGAGGGTGACACCTACGTGATCACCAACCGCAACGCCCACGCGTGGACCGAGGTCTACCTGCGCGGCTTCGGCTGGATCCCGTTCGACGCCACCCCGGCGGCGAGCGTGACCGGCGCCGCCCGCTCCGACTACGCGCCCGACGTCGACCTGCCCACGGCCGCCCCGACGGCGACCGAGGATGTCGAATTGCCGGGCGCCGCGGGCCCGGCCGCTTCGGCCGGGGCGGACCGGCCCGACCGGCCCGACCTGAACGACCCGGGCGCGACCGGCCCGACCGGCGGCGACACCGGCGGCATCTCCACCACCGGGTTCCTGATCATCGGCCTGGCCGCCCTGCTGATCGCGTTGCTTCTGGTGCCGGCCCTGCGGCGGGTGCTGCTGAGACGGCACCGGCATGCGGCCACGGTGCCCCGGGCCCCGAAGGTCACGACGCTCAGCGGGCCGGGAGACATCGTGGTGACGTCCGAGACGACCAAGGCGCGGGCCGACGCGCACGCGGCCTGGGACGAGCTGATGGACACCATGATCGACTTCCGGATCCCGCTCGACCCGACGGAGACCCCCCGGGTCACGGCGCAGCGCCTGATCAAGGATGCGGTGCTGCTCGACGAGCCGGCCACGGCGGCCACGCTGCTCGGCTCGGCCGAAGAGAGGGCCCGCTACGCCCGCCAGCCGTTGCAGGGTGGCGAGCTGACCACGGCGCTGACCCGGGTCCGCAAGGGCCTGTCCCGCTCGGCGACCCGGCGCACCCGGATCGCCGCGGTCATGCTGCCACCGTCGGTGCTGATGCGCTGGCGGCTGGGCATCGCCGAGGGTTCGGCCCGCCTGGCCGGCGCGGGCAGCCGCCTGTCGGCCACGCTGGCGAAGTTCAGCCCGAGGCGCCTGCTGCCGCACCGCAGCCGCTGACCCACCCACGTCGACGCCGCTCCCAGCTTCAGCCGGGGGCGGCGTCTTCGTTCGCGCTGAACAGTGGCGCCGCGGCTGAGCCGGCCGGCCTCCGTGGTCTAGCGTTCGATGTGGCCGAAGAAGAGGCTGGCGGGCGAGTCGAGCTCGGGTGACGTGAAGAAGTCGCGCATGGCGCCGATGAACTCGCCGCGGCTGATGCGTCCGTCGTCGTCGGTGTCCAGCTCCAGGAAGACGTTCAGCGCTTCCAGGTCGGACACGCCCCACGCCTCCAGGAACACCTTGTATTCCGGCTTGCTGATGGCGTCGTCCCCGTCGGTGTCCATCACGTCGAAGATCGCCTGCGGGACCGCCTCGGTGGCCCTCGCGGCCTGGTTCGCGACCACGAACTGCTCTTTCGACAGCCGATCGACCCCGTCCACCTGCCGCAGCAGCTCCGACCAGTACGTCTGATAGGCGGCTCGCAGCGCGTGCGCCCGGGGGTCCTCCGCCCCGATGCCGTATCCGTCGAGGTAGCGACTGATCAGGCGCTCGTAGTCGCTCCAGTCGACCGATCCGTCGCGGTCGGTGTCGCTCGCCTCGAACAGATGCCCCAGCTTCACGGCGATCGGATCAACAGCGCCATCGGTCATGTGCCCGGCCCTCCGCATGCGTGGTTTGCGAGTAATCTACCCGCTTCGTCACCCGTGGGCGCACAACAACAGATGGCGGCCCGTGGGCCGCCATCCGGGAGACCTTGTTCGGTTGTGACGGGTCCGCGGCTGGGCTGCTCTGCCGTTCAGCCGCGGATCGGCTCGTCCGTCAGCCGCGATGCCCCTCGGGACGCTGGCGCCAGCGATCCTCGAGGCGGTCGATGAAACCGCCCTTGCGGGTCTGCCGGGTGCGTCGCGTGGCGGTGCCGCCCACGGCCTGCAGGTCGGGGGCCGAACCCTTGCGGCGGGACTGCATCGCGAAGGCGGCGGAACCCAGCATGACCACGAAGCCCGCGACACCCAGCCACGTCGTGCTGCTGACCGTGCCATAGACGACCAGCGCTAGGCCAAGGACGATGACGAACGCGGCGACCAGCAGCCGGCGCCGTGCGTGAAAACGCGGGTCGCTGGCCCGCACAGCCGAGGCGAACTTAGGGTCCTCGGCAAGCGACCGCTCGATCTGATCGAACAGCCGCTGCTCGTGCTCCGAGAGCGGCACGGCATTCCTCCCCGGGCGCAGATCCAACCCCCCAGGCGGGGTCGGGGTGTCACTAAGGTAAGTGGCGCGGGACAGCCGTCGGCTGCCTTACCGAGCAAGTCTACGAGGGGGTTGGCGGGTCGGAAAGCGGGACGACCGTCGAGTGCGGGTGATTTTCGGTTCTTCGTAGATCGCTTCGTCCCAAAAGACTGGCTGGTCCGATCGTGGTGCCACCGAAACGGGCGATGACGGCATCTTTGGCCGCTTCCGCCTCGCGCCAGCCGCGCTCGGGTTCGCCCAGGCTGAGCTGCCGTGACGTGGTGGCGGCGGGACTCAAGCCCTCGACCCGGACGCCGACCAGCCGGACGTGGTCGCGGGCACCGAGCGCGGTGAACAGCGACCAGGAGATCTCGAAGATCTCGTGTGCCACATCGGTGCTTGTGGGCAAGGTTCGGGACCGGTTGACCGTACGGAAGTCGGCCAGGCGCACCTTGATCGCCACCGTGCGGCCCACATGACCGCTCGCGCGGAGCCGGGCGCCGACCTTGTCGGCCAGCGCGAGCAGGCTCTTGCGGAGCAGTTCGGGGTCGGCCACGTCGACGTCGAAGGTCATCTCGGCGCCGATCGACTTCTCCTCGCGCTCGGGGCTGACCCCGCGCGGGTCGCGGCCCCAGGCGAGCTCGTGCAGGTGGACGGCGGCGGCCTCGCCCAGGGCGCCGCGCAGCATGCCGACCGGGGCCTGCGCGATCTCGCCGACCGTGGTCAGGCCGAGGCGGCGCAGGGTCTCGGCGGCGCGCTCACCCACGCCCCACAGCGCGTCGACCGGCAGCGGATGCAGGAAGTCGAGCACCAGGCCGGCCGGGACGACGATCAGGCCGTCGGGCTTGGCCCGGGTGGAGCCCAGCTTGGCCACGAACTTGGTCGGCGCGACCCCGACCGAACAGGTCAGCCGCTGCTCCTCGGCCATCCGGCGGCGGATCAGCCGGGCGATCGCGGTCGGGCTCCCGAGCAGGCGCTGGGCGCCCGCCACATCGAGGAACGCCTCGTCGGACGAGAGCGGCTCGACCAGCGGGGTCACGTCGCGGAAGATCGCCATGACGGCGGCCGACGCCGCACCGATGGCCGGGCCGTCGACCGGCAGGAAGACGCCGCGGGGGCAGAGCGCGCGGGCCCGGGCGGTCGGCATCGCGCTGCGAACCCCGAAGCGGCGCGCCTCGTAACTGGCCGAACTGACCACGCCGCGCGGGCCGACGCCGCCGACGATCACCGGTTTGCCGCGCAGTTCGGGCTGCGACCGGACGGCGACCGAGGCGAAGAACGCATCCATGTCGACGTGCAGGATCGTGCAGCCCGCGTCGTCGGCCCCCTCACCGAAACGCGGGTCGCGCCCTCTCGGCACCGCCTGGCTACGTCCCACGTGAGCAGGCTAAACCGACCCCCTGACAAGATTGCGCTTCGCAAATCTCCCAAAAAACGCAAATCTCTCACGCGGCCATCCCCAGCCCCCACCCGCCCTGGGGAATAGGAAGGGACTCTACGAGCCCGTCAAGCGAGTGCAGCCGAGTTGTCCACAGGGGCGAGACCCGGTCAGCGGGCCATCAACAGGGGAATCTCCATCTCGGCGGCAGTCACCGAGCCGTGGTAGGCGATCAATCGCCCGACCGCCGGCGGCTCCCAGCCACCGGCCAACGCGACCGCCCGCCCCAGGCAGAAGACGGCCAGATCACCGATCCGGTCGCGGTGACCGTCGGACACCGGGCCGAACCAGCCGCCGTCGATCGCCTCGTCCCGGGTCAGCACCCACGCCTGGTCACCCAGAACGGCCCGCCACGCCGACGCCACATCGTCGCGGGCGCCGGGAGCGGTATAGAGGTATCGGACGCGAGGTTCGCCGGCGACGCCGATGATCCCCTTGCTCAGATCCGGAATGTCGGCCATGTCGAAACGTGCGTCCACCGGCACATTGAGCTGCCCGTGGTCGGCGATCACCAGCAGGGCGGAGCGCGGTGGCAGCCCGTGCACGAGCCGGTCCAGCACAGCGTCGACCCCGGCTGCGGCAGCACGCCACGAGGACGAATCGACACCGTCCTCGTGGCCGCGTTTGTCCAGCTCACCGTGATAGCCGAAGACCAGGGCCGGGCCGCCCGACGAAGACAGGGCGGCAAGCATGAGGTCGGCCGTCTCCAGACCCTCGGGCGCCCCGATGTAGCGCACACCCCGGAAACCGGCCTCGGTCAGCCCACTGCCCTCGAACTCGGGCCGGCTCACCTCGGTCACGGCGACCCCGGCGGCGACCGCGGTCTCGAACCGGGTCGGCAACGGCTGCCAGTCCCGGGGGTCGGGGTCGTCGGCCACCCAGTGGATGTGGTTGAGCACCCGGCCGTCGGGCCGCCGCACCGAGAAGCCGAGGATGCCGTGGGCGCCGGGTGGGGCCCCCGTGCCCAGGGTGACCAGGCTGACCGGGGTGGTCGACGGGAACCCGGAGGTCAGCGTGCGGACCGGCGTGAGTTCGGCGACCAGTGGGGCGTACGGGGAAATGGTCTTGATCTGATGGGCGCCGAGACCGTCGACCAGCAGCACCGCGATGCGGTCGACGCCGTCCAGACGCTCGCGCAGACCCAGCACGTCGACCGCTCCGGGGACGCCGAGCAGCGCCGAAACGCTGGGCAGGACGTCGGCCAGGCTGTGCGAACCGTAGCCGGGACGCACCGGCTCGAACGCGGACGCGGGCAGATGATCAGCAGGCACCACGTGCTTCATCCGATCACGCTTGGAGACGGCGCGCGACCGTACGGCCGGTCCGGCTTATGGCCGGTCCGGCTTGCGGGCGAAGAGGTGCAGCTGGGAGGCGATGTCGCGGAACGGCGGGCGGGACGACAGCTCGAGTTCGAGGTCGAGCAGCGCCTGCGGGTCCTCCTCGACCACGGCCGCGGGGAGAAGATCGGCCAGCACCCGTACGCCGTGGGTCTGCTCGATCTCCAGCCCGGCCCCGCCCAGCAACTCGGTCGCGCTCGTCGCGTCGTAACGCCGGCGCAGCGTGTCGCGGGCGCCGGCCCGTCCGTCGGGATCGGTCGCGAGCGTGCCCGCCGACCGCAGGTGCCCGTTGATGGCCCGGCCCAGGATGGCCGCGGCCCGGCTCGCCACCAGCACACTCGCCGCCCCACCGGGACGCAGCGCGCCGGCGATGGCCGCGACCGTGCCGGCCGGGTCGTCGACGACCTCGAGCACGGCGTGGCAGAGCACCAGGTCGGCTTGGCCCGGCTCGACCAGTCCGGCCAGCGCGTCGCCGTCGCCCTGCACGGCCCGCACCCGGTCGGCCACCCCGGCGTCGGCGGCCCGGCGGGTCAGCGCGGCCAGGGCGTCGGGGCTGGCGTCGACGACGGTGACGGTGTGCCCGGCCTCGGCCAGCGGGACGGCGAATCCGCCGGTGCCGCCGCCGACGTCGACCACGGTCAGCTCGCGGCCGGCGTGCCGTTCGAGTTCCCGGCGCAGCACCGCCCAGACGGCGGCGGTGCGGGCGGAGACGAGCGGGCGGGCTGTCCGCGGCGATGCGATTTCCACACCGGCAGCGTAACGGCCTTTCAGAAGCGGAAGAGGACGCCGGTGTCGCGTTGCATCTCGCAGCTGTTGCCGAAGCGGTGCGTCCAGGCGATGTCGCGGCCGCGCCAGGTGCCGGTGATCTCGGCCGTGACCGGCTTGTAGAGCAGGTAGCAGACCGAGTCGGCGGGCTTGATCCGATCGGGGTTGCCGCCGGCCTTGGCCAGCTGGGCACACGCGGCCGCGGGGGTGGGGTGGCCACCGGCCGGCGGGTTGCAGGTGAGCGTGACGGTCACCGCCGAGCCGGAGTCGGCCGTGTAGCTCAGCTTGAGATCGCTGACCGCGCGCGGCGGCGAACCGTAGGGCGGGTTGAGCAGAGAGAGGGCCAGGAGAATCGGAAGCATCCACTAAACGTACAAAATCGGGCAATACCTATCATCGGAAGTCCCGCGAGGAGGGCGCCACCGGCGGAGTGACCGCCTCCAGCCGGTCCGCCACCAGGTTGAGCACGCCCTCCCGCGATTTCTCCAGCCGCCCGCGCACGATCAGCGCCGAACTGGTCCGGGCCACCCGCCGATAGCGCTGCCACAGCCCCGGCGAGCAGGTCACGTTGAGCATGCCGGTCTCGTCCTCGAGGTTCACGAAGGTCACCCCGCCCGCGGTGGCCGGCCGCTGCCGGTGGGTGACGATCCCGCCGACCCGGATCCGGGTGCCCGCCTCGACCCGGCCCAGCCGGTTGATCGGGATCGCCTCGGCCCGGTCGAGCTCGGCCCGGATGAACTGGGCCGGATGTGAGTCGGGCGAGAGCCCGGTGGCCCAGACGTCGGCGACCAGCTCGTCGACCTCGCTCAGGCCGGGCAGCATCGGCGCGTCGGTGCCGGTCACCGTGCCGGGCAGGCGGTCCGGCCGGTCCTGCGCGGCGGCCCCGGCGGCCCACAACGCCTCGCGGCGGGTCAGCCCGAAACCGGCAAAAGCGTCGGCGGTGGCGAGGGCCTCCAGGTGGGCGGTCGAGCATCCGGTCCGCCGGGCCAGATCGGTCATTCCCCCGTACGGCCCGTTCGCCTCCCGCTCCTTCTCGATGCGCTCGGCCAGCTCGTCCCCGATCGTACGGACGCTGGCCAGCCCCTCCCGTACGGCCGGGCCGTTCAGTCCCCAGGCGTACGGCGGTTCCCCGGGCAGGGCACCCCAGCGGGTCTGCGGCGTCGACTCGAGGGTGGCCATGGCGTTGCTCAGGTTGATGTCGGGCCGGCGCACCTCGACCCCGTGCCGGCGGGCGTCGTCGACCAGCGACTGCGGCGAGTAGAAGCCCATCGGCTGGGCGTTGAGCAGCGCCGCGCAGAAGGCGGCCGGGTGGTACCGCTTCAGCCACGCGCTCGCGTACACCAGATAGGCGAAGCTCATCGAATGGCTCTCCGGGAAGCCGTAGTTGGCGAACGCGGAGAGCTTCACGAACAGCTCGTCGGCGAGCTCGCCGGTGATGCCGTTGGCGGCCATACCGGCGTACAGGCGGGACTTGATCTTCTCCATCTTCTCGGCCGAGCGTTTGGAGCCCATGGCCCGCCGTAGTTGATCGGCCTCGGCCGGGTCGAACCCGGCCACGTCGATCGCCAGCTGCATGAGCTGCTCCTGGAAGAGCGGCACCCCGAGCGTCTTCTCGAGCGCGTTGCGCATCAGCGGGTGCGGGAAAGTGATCTCCTCGAGGCCGTTCTTGCGCCGGATGAACGGGTGCACCGAACCACCCTGGATCGGGCCCGGGCGGATCAGCGCCACCTCGACCACCAGGTCGTAGAACACGCGCGGTTTGAGCCGAGGCAGGGTCGCCATCTGGGCCCGGCTCTCGACCTGGAAGACGCCCACCGAATCGGCCCGGCAGAGCATGTCGTAGACCTCGGCGTCGGTCAGGTCCATGGTGGAGATGTCCAGATCAGATTCGATCATCTCGTACGCGTACCGCAGCGCCGACAACATGCCCAGCCCGAGCAGGTCGAACTTGACCAGCTCGATCGCCGCGCAGTCGTCCTTGTCCCACTGCAGCACCGTGCGGCCGGGCATGCGCCCCCACTCGACCGGGCACACCTCGATGATCGGGCGGTCGCAGATGACCATGCCACCGGAGTGGATGCCCAGGTGACGGGGGAAGTTCTGCACCTGGTTGGCGAACTCGACGACCTGCGCCGGGATGTCCTCGACGTCGACCGTGGCCACGCTCCCCCACCGGTCGATCTGCTTGCTCCACGCGTCCTGCTGGCCCGGCGAGAACCCGAACGCCTTGGCCATGTCGCGCACCGCCGACCGCGGCCGGTACGAGATGACGTTCGCGACCTGGGCCGTGTGCTCGCGGCCGTGCAATTCATAGACGTGCTGAATGACCTCCTCGCGCCGGTCCGACTCGATGTCGACGTCGATGTCGGGCGGGCCGTCCCGCTCGGGGGCCAGGAACCGCTCGAACAGCAGGTTGTGCGCCACCGCGTCCACATTGGTGATCCGCAGCGCGTAGCAGACGGCCGAGTTGGCCGCGCTTCCCCGCCCCTGGGCGTAGATCTTCTGGTCGCGGCAGAACTTGACGATGTCGTACACGACCAGGAAGTAGCCCGGGAACCCGAGCTCGTCGATCATCCGCAGCTCGTACTCGATCTGCTCATACGCCTTCGGGTGTGCCTCGGGCGGCCCGTAACGGTCGCGGGCGCCGCGCATCGTCAGCTCACGCAGCCAGCTCATCTCGGTGTGCCCTTCTTCGGGAATGTCGAAGTCGGGCAGCCGCGGGGCGATCAGCTGCAGGTCGAACGCGAGGTCCTCGCCGAACATGGCGGCGTTGGCCACCGCCCCCGGATAGGCGGCGAACCGGCGCGCCATCTCGTCGCCGCTGCGCAGGTGGGCGGTGCCGGCCGCGGGCAGCCAGCCGTCGATCTCGTCGAGGCCGCGGCGCGACCGCACGGCGGCCAGGGCGGTGGCCAGCCGCCGCCGGGCCGGGGTCGCGTAGTGCACGTTGTTGGTCGCCACGACGTGCAGCCCGCGGCTCTTGGCCAGCGCGAACAGCACGTCGTTGCGGTCGTCGTCGTAAGGATCGCCGTGCGAGGTCAGCTCGACCGCCACACTCGCATGACCGAACAACGAGACCAGACGATCCAGCTCGTACGCGGCGGCGTCCACCCCCTCGGTGGCCAGCGCGTGCGGCACCGGGCCCTTGCGGCAACCGGTGAGGACCAGCACGTGGTCCCGCAGGGTGGCCGCGATGTCCTCCAGCTCCCCGTACTCCGGCTTGCCCTTCTCCCCACCGGCCAGCTGCCCGCGCGAAACGGTGGCGGCCAGCCGGGCATACCCCTCGTGCCCGTGCGCGAGGGCGAGCAGGTGTCGCCCCTCGGGGTCGGGTTCACCGTTCTGCGGCTTGGTCAGCCCGAGCGACAACTCCGCGCCGAAGATCGTGGGCAGGCCGAGTTCCCGCGCCGCCTGCGAAAACCGGACCACCCCGTAGAAGCCGTCATGATCGGTGACGGCCAGCCCGTGCAGGCCGAGGCGAGCGGCTTCCTCGGCGAGTTCCTCCGGGTGGCTGGCCCCGTCGAGGAAGCTGAAATTGGTGTGACAGTGCAGTTCCGCGTACGGGACGGTGCTCTCACTCTTGACGAAGGCGGGCGCCGCATAGGGTTGCCGCTTCCGCGACCAGGCCGGCGAGTCACCCCCGTCCCCGTCGATCGCCAGCGGATCGACAACCGGATGCAGATGCCGCCCGCCGGTCAGCGTCTTCTCGAGATCCGACCACGACATCTTCGGGTTGTGAAAACCCACGTCAACCCCTTTTCCCGTACGGGCGCAGGCCGCTCGTCGTCGCCTCAGTCATAGAAGGCCTCCACCGCCCAGTGACCGCCGGACAGGCTGAGCAGGTAGGCCCGGCCGTCCTCGAGCACGATCTGGAACCGGGCCCGGCGGCGCGAATCGGCACCGTCCCACCAGCGCTCGTCAACCGGCCAGGGCCCGGCCCAGCCGGTGATCCGGAGGGGGTGGGCGCGCTCGATGATCAGGGCGGCCGGGCTGCCGGTCAGATCGAGGCGGGCGCTGACCCCGACCGCATTGCCGTCCTGATCCAGCACCACCGCCGGGAGGGGACGGGTGAGCACCAGGGCGGGGGCCGGCTTGGGCAGGCGCCCCGGCCACGGGGGTTTGGCGAGGGCCCGCTTCCCACGCCGCCCTTCCGGGGCAGCCGCCCCACCGGCCACAACCTCTCGTCGCTGCGCCTCACCACTGGCAACCGCCGCGTCGACCTCCTGCCGCCGCGCCCCTCCGAGAGCAGCCGCCGCGTCGACCTCCGGTTGCGTCCCGCCCTCCGTCGCACGCCGCCGCGCCCCGTCTTCCACAGCGGACAATTCAGAAATGTCGGTCCGACGGCGGATCGGGTGGACGTTGGCGGGGAGCATGTCCACGGCGGGGGCGGGCTCATCGCGTACGGGGAAATCGGGGTTGGGCAGGTCGAGAGCCAGCTCGGGCTGCACCTGATGAGACAGCACCGGAACGGTCGTGATGCCGGGCACCGGGTCGGGGTGGGGGCCCGCAGGACGGTGCGGATCGCGTTCGTCACCCCACGGGACCAGGCGGATCTGGTCGTCGGCGTTGCGGCCTCCGGTCAGCACCGGCGTGACCACCGCATCGGGCCCGAGCAGACCCTGCACCCGGCTGAAGGCGCGGTGGGCCCGTTCCCGATCGGCGCCGGCGTCACCCCACAGGCCCGGCTGAAGTCCCAGGTGGACGAGCACGCCGTCGGGAACCAGGCGCAACCGCACCAGCCCCGCCGTCGGGCGCGCCGGAGCCCCCCGGCGCGCCCCGGTGAGCCAGCCGTCGAGCTGCCAGCGAACCCGTTCGGCGATGGCGGCCGAGGTCAGCGTGCCGTCGTGCCGCCAGACGCGGTGCAGCTCCTGGCCGTTGGCGGTGACCGCCTCGATGCCCAGGCGGGTGCAGGCCAGCCCGTGCGCGGCCAGTTTGTCGTGCAGTTTCTCGGCGAGCGCCCGCCCGGCGAAGGCGGCCATGTCCACGCGGTCGAGCGGTTCGTCGTAGGTCTCGGACACCTCCAGATCGGGCGGCGGCCGGCGCACCGCCAGCGGCCGGTGATCGAAGCCGGCCGCGAGCCGATGCGCGAGGGCACCGTCGAAGCCGAACCGGGTCAGCACGTCCCCCGCCGGCAACGCCGCGAACTCCCCCAGCGTCTTGAGCCCGAGCCGCTTGAGCAGGTCGGTCAGTCCGGGCCGTTCGATCGCCTCGATCGGCTGCCCACGCAGAAACTCGGACGTCTCCCCGACCGGGATCACCCGCCCCGCCCGGGCGGCCAGCCCCGCCGCGAACACCCCTTCGGCGATCCCGACCTGACTCTCCACTTCGCACGATTCGGCCACCTGCTCCACGATCCGTTCGGCCGCGGCTTCCTCCCCGCCGAAATACCGGGACGGCCCCCGCGCGGCCAGCGCACACGCCCCCGGCCGGATGACTTCGACCCCCGGCGCGACTTCCTCAACGGCCGCGACGACGGGTTCGAAGGCCCGCGCGTCCCGTCCCGGGTCATGCTCGACGGCTTCGACCTGCGGGCACCGGCTCTGCGCCTCCCGCCGCCGAAGCCCCCGCCGCACCCCTTCCCGCCGGGCCGCCTCCGAACAGGCAACCACCCGGTTACCGTGCAACACGATCACCGGCTGGGCCGCCGCCACACCAAGCACGATCTCGGCCGCGATGACCGGCCAGTCCGGACACCAGAGCAGCATCGTGCGGGCTCCGACTGTCCCCGCCACGGCCCGGCTGCCCGCTTCCACGCCCACGCTCACATCACCGCCCGAACCGGCTCAGGCTCCGGAAACGCCAGCAAGTTCCCTTCTGCCTTCCTTTCCCGTACGCGGGCAGGCAGCCCGGTTCTCTCCCCGCGCCCGGTGCTCGCGGCCGGAACCGAAGTGAGTGGTGGCCGGGCGGGTTTGTCCACGGTGGATTTTCCGGGGCCGGGGTGTGCGGGCGCCGGGGGCAGGGTCAGCGGCCGGATCGTGACGCCGGGCATCCACATCGTGATTTCCTTGGGACGGGCGGCGGCGCCCCGCCCCCGGGCCAGCACGGTCACCTCGCGGCGGCGCAGGCGGCCGTGGCCCTCGTCGAGGCCTTCCCAGCGGCCCTCGAGCACGCGCAGGGTCACGTCGGCTCCGGCCCAGTCGCCGTAGGGGACCAGCACACTCCCCCGCTGCCGGGCCCGTGCCACCAGCCGCGACGCGATCGAGGCAGAGACGCCACCCGGAACGGCCAGCACGATGAGGTCGACGCCGTCGATGAGGGCGGCGACGACGGTCGGCCATTCGGGACCGGGGTCGGGCACCAGCGCGAGCCGGTCAAGGGCGATGCCACTCTCAGCCGCGGCGACGGCACCCAGCGACGGCACGCCGACCACCGCACACCAGGACCCTTGGCGCGAGGCCTCGGACAGCAACGCCAGCAGCAACGAGGTCCCGCCCGCAGCCGTGGCCGAACGCCCCGCCGACACAGCCACTGTGCTGCCACGGCGTAGTCCGTGCCCCGGCAGCAGCGCGCTCAACTCCGGAGCCACCGGCAGCGTCCGGTCAACGCCCGTTGTCTCGGTCTCACCCGCCGCCCGAACCAGTTCAGCCAGGGCGGCCGCACCGCTGATCATGCGTCCCGCCATGTGTTGCCTCGCTCTGTTGCTCAGTTTCCCGCTCGCCGGCCCCGCCCCTCCCTTCCCAGGCTCATGACGACACCCGAAGAACCAGCGCCCCGGCCGCGCATGCCGCAAGCCACCGCCCACCACAGGCCGCCGCACCCCTCAGTCACCACATGTCACAGTTCGTCTCAAGTCACAGGTCGTCGCACGCCACAGACCGCCGCACGCCACAGACCGCCGCGCCTGAGCCCTGCTCGTGGCGCGGCCTGAACGTCGATCGGCTGGACGAGCGTGGCTGTGCCGACGACGGAACGAGACGGGGCGCGGGCCGCGAAGTGCGAGCCGGTGACCACGGCCGCCCGGACCGACCTCGGCACCCCGGCGAGGTGCGTATGACGGGCCTGGTCCCCATCGACGTGCTCCCCTGCTCGACATCGGGACGCCCCGGCCTTGACGGGTCACCGCCGCCCGCGCCCAGCTCGACGTCGAGAGGCCCGGCCTTAACGGATCGCCACCGCCCGCGCCCAGCTCGACGTCGAAAGGCCCGGCCTTGACAGGTCGCCACCGCCCGCACCCTGCTCGACGTCGAAAGGCCCGGCCTTGACAGGTCACCACCGCCCGCACCCTGCTCGACGTCGAGAAGTCCGGCCTTGACGGGTCGCCGTCCACGCCCTGCTCGCACACCGGGCACGGCTCGTTGGACGTCAACGCGCTGGGCCTGCAGCACGCCGAGGAACGCGGCTGACACGGCGCTGACAGCGTGGGTCAGGCGGCCAGCGGCGGCTGGTAGGACAAGCCCAGGGACGACTCGACCACGGCCACGAACTGTTCGGCGGCTCGCAGCAGGTCGTCGGCCTCGCGGGGTGTCACCACGCGTGGGATGCCGGCCTCGGCCGCGGCCCGCTTGGACGCCCCGAGCGCGAAGTAGTTGGCCCACTCGCCGAAGTCGGGTGCCACCATCACCAGCAGCGACCAGACGCTGGTCACCTTGCTGCGGCGGCTGGCCGGCGCAGGACGCGCCCGCGCGGCGAGCACGGCGGCCGCGGCCCGCAGCGCGGCCAGGTGCGCCGTCGCGTAGCGGATGCCGTCGGGCCGGGTGCGGGCCGCCTCGGCCAGCCCTTCACGGGCGGTGACCAGCAGCTGAGCGGGCGTGCGCTGGGGCAGCATGTGCGCCGGAACCGTGGGCGCCTCAGCCCGGACGGCCGAGGTCGGCGCATGGGCCAGCCCCGGAACGACCGGCCCCGGAGCATCCACACCGGACACACCCCGGCCGGACGCAGACGAGCCGGACGCGGGAGAACCAGACACAGGAGCGCCGGACACAAGAGAAGAACCGGACGCGAAAGGAGAACCGGAAGCATCCGTCCGAGACGCGCCTCCCGGAACGGCCTGCCGAGGCACAACCGAACCGCGCGCCGCCGAACCAGGCGCAACCGAACCAGGTGCAACCGAATCGGGTGCCGTCGACCGGGACAGAGAGGAACCGGGTGCCGGCTGGGACGGGATGGAACCGGGGGCCGGCTGGCGGGCCGAAGCTGGACCGATCGGCAGCTGGTGGGCAGCAGCCGGGGCGGGGGCGGTCGAGGGGGAATCGGCGAAAGCGGCGGGGTCGATCAGCGCCGCACGGGCGATGGCCGAGCCCTCGGTCGAGCCGCGCGCGGGCGCGCCGCTGCGGGGCGCCGGGCGGGTGGGCCGGCCGGTATGGGCCAGGTCGGGAGCCGGCCAAAGGCTTGGCGCGGTGTACGCCGTGTGGCTCGCCATGTGTTTCTCCTCGCGTGTCTCGCATCCGACGTGCCGGGTCGAACCGAGCGCTGCGGAGGAAGGCGCAGGGCCCGTCGTGGGTGACCGGCCGGGTGTGAAGCTTCCCCACACCACACCCGGCCGGACCTGCCGGCGGGTCCGTCGTCCGCCGCCCGGGGGTCGGGGGTGGCGGACGACGGTCCTGCCTTGTCTGAAGGACCGGACCCGCGAATGCCCGGAACCTCACGTGCGGCACTTCGCGGGCGCCGCACCGTGGGAGCCGCGCCGCGAAACACAGCTCCCGTAGTCAGCTCGGAAACCCGGCACCTCGAGAGTTCGAAGCGTTCGAACATCCGTTCTAACTACGGAGAAGACTAGCACTGACGTACGACAAAAATGCAAGACGACGGGGCCGACCCGCGCCGGAAGAGTTCACACTGTGATGACGACCTTGGCCCGTACGTGCTCCGCCTCCATGTAGGCGATGGCCTCGGGCACCCGGTCCAGCGGGTACGTGCGGTCGATGACCGAGGTCAGCCGGCCCGCCTCGACGAGTTCGCGCAGCCCGGCGAGCAGGGCCCGGCTGGGCGGCACGGCCAGGACGACCATCCGCAGCCGGCTGAACCGGGCCGCGACCTGCGCCGCGAGGATCAGCCGCATCGGGCCGACCAGCGACGGCCGCCCACCGAACGTGCCGCCACCCGAGAGCACGAGCGTGCCGCCGGGGGCGAGCACCCGCCGCAGATCCCGCAACGACCGATTGCCCACGAGGTCGAACACCACGTCAAAGGAGGGAACGGATGAAGAGGGCGTACGGGAAAAATCTTGCTCTTGGTAGTCGACGACCTCATCGGCGCCCAGGGATCGGACGAGGCCGACGTTGCGGGTGCTGCAGACGGCCGTCACATGAGCATTCAGAGCCTTCCCGATCTGTACGGCGTAGGTGCCCACGCCGCCCGACGCGCCATTGATGAGAACGCGCGAACCCGGACGTACCCGGCCCACGTCCCGCAGACCCATCAGCGCCGTGCTGCCCGCGAGGGGCAACGCGGCCGCTTCGGCGAACCCGATGCCGGCCGGCTTGAACTCGATCGTTTCGGCCGGGGCGCACACATAGGACGCGAAGGCCCCGTGGGCGTCGCCCAGATCGCCGAACACCTCGTCGCCCGGCTGGAACCGTTCGACCCCCTCGCCGACCGACTCGACCGTGCCCGCGAAGTCGGTGCCCCGCACTTTCGTACGCGGGCGGCGCGCCCCCATCATCGTCAGCCGAGCCAGGTAGGGGTCGCCGCGCATCAGGTGCCAGTCGCGCGCGTTGATCGAGGCCGCGTGCACCCGGACCAGCACGGTTCCGGGGCCGCAGACGGGCTGGGCCACGTCGGCCAGCGCCATTTCGCCGTATTTCTCCTGCGCAATCGCCTTCATGCCGCTCATGGTCGCCAGTCGCAGCGCCTCGCCGGATCGCCTCGGAGGCTCGGCCTTTCCCGTTCTCGAGCAGGAGCCTGACCAGGCCTCAAGCAGGAGACCGACCAGGTCTCGAGCAGGAGACCGACCAGGCCGGAAGTACGGCTTTCAAGATTTTTTGGAGCAGCCGCCGCCTCCCCCGCCCACCCAGGGACGAGGGGAAACTAGCTCACGAAACTGATCGGAACAGCGGTTGTCCACAGGTCCGGACGGCCACAAAAAGAGGCTCTCAAGGACGACCCGAGGTGCGACCCGTCTCGTAGGCCCACATGGCGATCTCGACCCGGTTCCGGACCACCAGCTTGGCCATCAGGCTGGTCACGTGGGTCTTCACCGTGCTCAGGCTGATGTGCAACTCGGCCGCGATCTCGGCGTTGGTCCGGCCGCGCGCCACCGCCGCCAGCACCTCCTCCTCGCGGTCGGTCAGCGCGTCGATCGGCTGGGCCGGCGGGCCGGACGGGCCGGCCTCGGCGAACGCCTTCAGCAGCCGCGTCGTGATGCTCGGCGCGATCAGCGCGTCGCCCCGGGCGGCCGCGTGCACGGCTTGGCTCAACAGGGCTGTGCCCGCGTCCTTCAGCAGGAAGCCGCGAGCCCCGGCGCGCAGCGCGGCGTAGACGTGCTCGTCGAGGTCGAACGTCGTGATGACGACCACCGCGAGCGGGTCGGTGACGGCCGGCCCGGCCAGGCGGCGGGTGGCCTCGATGCCGTCCATGCCGGGCATGCGGATGTCGAACAGGCACACGTCGGGGCGTAGCCGCCGGGCCAGTTCGACCGCGCGGCGCCCGTCGGGGGCCTCGCCGACCACCTGGATGTCCGGCTCGGCGTTGAGGATCATGGTGAGGCCGGTCCGCACGATCTCCTGGTCGTCGGCGACGACCACTCGGATGCTTTCCACTAGGCGGCGACTCCCGTTCGGGGCAGGGCGGCGGTGACGACCCAGCCGCGGCCGGGGCCGGGACCGGCTTCGCAGGTGCCGCCGAGCAGGCCGGCCCGTTCGCTCATCCCGACCAGCCCGAACCCGGAGGAACCGGCCGGGTGCGCGCCCACGCCGTCGTCGCTGACCCGCAGGTGCACCTGGGCGTCGTCGGCCGCGACGTGCACCTCGATGCGGGTGGCCTGCCGGGCGTGGCGGCGGGCGTTGGTCACCGATTCCTGGGCGAGGCGGTAGATCGCCGTGCCGACCGTCGCGGGCACGTCGTCGAGGTCACCGGCCAGCTCGACCTCGACGACCGGACCGGACGGGGCCCGGTGAGCAAGATCTCGCAGCGAGGCGAGCCCGGGGCTGGGCGCGAGATCGGCCTGGACGTGCCGCAGCGCGCGCACCATCGTGCGCATCTCGGCCAGCGCCCGGGTGGCTTCGGCCTCGATGAGCCGCAGCGCGTCGACCGCGGCCGCGGGGTCACGCCGGGACACCGCGATGCCGGCCTGGGCCCGGATCGCCATCGCCGAGACGTGGTGGGCCACCGTGTCGTGCAGGTCGCGGGCCAGCCGTTCGCGTTCGCGCAGCTTGGCCTCGTCGAGCCGGCGGCCGAGCAGGCGGGCGCGGTAGCGGAACGTGGTGGCCAGCGCGAACGCCGCGATCATGGCGACGAAGCCGAGCAGCATGTCGGCTGCGCTCAGCTGGCCGATGGCAGTGGACGCCGCGATCTTGGCCAGCAGCAGGGCCGCGCCGATCACCGACTCGCGGCCGGAACCCCAGCGGAACAACGCGTACGGAAGGATCAGCAGGTAGGCCAGCGTGCCGTTCTCGGGCTGAGGCAGCCAGAGGAAGCACGTCACGAAGGCGATCGCCACCATCGGCAGCGGCAGGGTGCGGCGCCACAGCAGGGTGGGCGCCACCAGCAGCCCGAGGATCATGCCGGAGATCTGCCGGGTCAGCAGCCCCTCGGCGACCACGGCCACGACGACGACACCCAGCAGCACCCAGTCGCGCCGGACGCGGACGGGCGCGCCGGGGAACCGGGGTTCCCGCCACACCGAGCGGAGCAGCTCGCGCACGACCAAATCGTACGAAGGAACCGCCCGATCCGGACCGGCCTAAAGTACTAGCTCTTTCTCGAAGGCGAGCTGGTTGTAGGGCGACGCGTCGTACGGGGGAATCTCGCGATAGCCGGCCGCCCGATAGAGCGCGATCGCCTCGGTCAGCGCTCGATGTGTGCCGAGCCGCACCACATCCACACCGTGCGCGGCCGCGTCCTGTTCGAGCGCCGCCAGCAGCCGCCGCCCCAGCCCGAGCCCGCGCGCGTCACCGCTCACCCAGAGGTGCCGGATCTCGGTGAAAGCCGGCGAACGCTGCCACAGTCCACACCCGACCGCCCGCCCGTCCTCGCGGGCCAGCAGAAACGTGCCGTCGCCGAGCGTCCCCGGCGCGATCAGGGTCGCCGGGTCGTAGCCGGAGGAGAATCGAAGACCCAGTTCCTTCCCGTACGCGTGCAAGCAGCCCCGGGCCTCCGGATCGTCATCGGCCACCGCCTCGATCGTCACCGTGGCCGACCGCAGCAGCCGCCGGATCCGCTCCTGGGCCTCGACCAGTTGTTCGCGCTGCGCCGCGGTCAGCGATCCGAGCAGCGCGGCGACGCTCTCGCGGGAGCGTGCCTCGAGATCGGCCCGTTCGCGCAGCCCGGCCGTCGTCAGCGTGGCGATCCGCACCCGGCCGTCGGCGGGATCGGGACCGACCGTGACCAGCCCCTGGTCGCCCAGCGAGCGCAGCAACCGGCTCAGATAGCCCGAGTCGAGACCGAGCCGGGCCCGCAGGTCGCGCAGGCCGGCCCCGGCACCGATCTCGAACAGCAGGCGCGCCTCGCCCAGCGGCCGCCCCTGTCCCAGGTAATGATCGTGGAGGACGCCGAGGCGTTGCGTGTAGTACCGGTTGAAGTCGCGTACCGACTCGATCTGATCCACAATCTCTGACTCTAGTCAGACAATAGGAGGACCGCATGCCCCGGACCGTCGTCATCACCGGTGCAAGTTCCGGGGTGGGCCTGGCCGCCGCCGAGCAGATGGCCGCCGCCGGTGACGAGGTCGCGCTGGTCGGCCGCACCCCCGAGCGCCTGAAAGCGGCGGCGGAGAAAGTCCCGCATGCGAAAATCTTCCGGGCCGACTTCGAGGACTTCGACCAGGTACGCGAATTGGCCGCCCAGCTCCGGGAGGCGTACGGGAAAATCGATGTGCTGGCCAACAACGCGGGTGGCATGGTCGAGCGCTATCGGCGGACGAAGGACGGCTACGAGGCGACCATCCAGGGCAATCATCTGGCGCCGTTCCTGCTCACCCACCTGCTGCGTGACCGGCTCGCGGGCGGCCGGGTGATCGGCACCGCCTCGCGGGCCCACATGCGCGCCGCCGTCGACCCGGACGACCTGGTCGGCGACGCCAAGCGGTTCGCCTCGTTCCCCCGCTACGGCGCGGCCAAGGCGGCCAACATCCTGTTCGCGGCCGAGGCGGCACGGCGCTGGCCCGAGATCACCAGCGTCTCGTTCCACCCGGGCGTGGTGCGGACGAACTTCGGGGCGGGTGCGGTCGTCCGGTTCTTCTACAAGTACGCGCCGGGGCTGGTCACGCCGGAGAAGGCCGGCGCGCTGCTGACCTGGCTGGCGACCACCGATCAGCTGGTGAACGGCGCCTACTACGTCGGGACCGGGGTGGCCACGCCGGCCGGGCACGCGAACGATCCGGCGCTGGCCGCGCGCCTGTGGGATGCAAGTGAAGAGGCGACCGGCGTACGGGAATAACGGAAATCGCCGAAACCGAGGCGTTGTTCACTGGACTCTGCCGCGGCGGCCTGCGGAAACGTACGGTCACGCCTCGTGCGGAAAGCAGCAGCCCTCTCTCTGCTCGTCGTCACTGCGTTGTGGACGATGGGCCTGGACGCGGCGCCCACCGGACTCGCCGCGTGGGGACGACTGGCCGCGCTGTGGTCGGCCGACCTGCTGCTGTGCCAGGTCGTGCTGATGGCGCGCATCCCGTGGGTCGAGCGCGCCTACGGCCAGGACACGCTGGCCCGCTGGCACCGGTGGACCGGCTTCGCGTCGTTCGTCCTGCTGCTGGCGCACGTCGGGTTGGCTGTGGTCGCGTACGGGAAAAGGAAGCCCTGGCCCCACCTGATCACCGAGCCGGGACTGGTGTGGGCCGTGGCGGGGCTGCTGGCGCTGATCCTCGTCGTCGTCACGTCGGTGCGGGTGGCCCGGCGCCGGCTGCGCTACGAGACGTGGCATCTGCTGCACCTGTACGCGTACCTGGGCGTCGGGCTGGCCCTGCCGCACATGCTGCTGCTGGGCAGTGACTTCCGCGCGCCGCCGGCCCGGGCCTACTGGTGGAGCCTGTACGCGATCGCCGCCGGTTCGGTGCTGGTGTTCCGGCTCGGGCTGCCGGTGTGGCGCACGCTGCGGCACCGGCTCACCGTCGACCACGTCGACCCGGAAGCGCCCGGCCTGGTGTCGGTCTATCTGAGCGGGCGGCGTCTGGAGCGTCTTCCCGTACGCGCCGGCCAGTTCTTCGTGTGGCGCTTCCTCGACGGTCGTGGGGCGATGCGCGGCAACCCGTTCTCGCTGTCCGGCCCGCCCCGCAGCGACGCCCTGCGGATCACGGTCAAGGTGGTCGGCGACGGCACCTCGCGGGTGGCCACGCTGCGGCCCGGCACCCGGGTGGTGATCGAGGGCCCGTACGGGCGGATGACCGCCGCGACCTACGCCGGTGGACCGGTGACCATGCTGGCCTGCGGGGTCGGGGTGACGCCGCTGCTCGCGCTCCTGTGGGACCTCCCCTACCCGCACGGCGCGGCCACCCTGGTCTACCGCACCCGCCATCCGCACGAGGTGGCCTTCCTGCGCGAGCTCGAGTGGCTGGCCGAGCACCGCGGGGTCCGGCTGGTGCCGCTGGTCGGCCCGCGCGCCGAGGCCGGATCGTGGCTGCCCGCCGAGTACGCGGACTACGACGACGCCCAAGCCCTGCGGTCGCTCGCCCCCGACATCACCGGCCACGACGTCTATGTCTGCGGGCCCGACGCCTGGGCCGCGTCGGTGTTCCGGGCCGCCCGCTCGGTGGGCGTACCTCCGGCCCGCCTGCACCGGGAACGTTTCGGGTGGTGAGAATGGGCGGATGAGGGAACACCCCAACGTCATCGCCGTGCAGGACGCCCTGGACGCGGCCGGCGCGCACACCGCCGACGACGCCCCGTCGCAGGTCATCATCCTGGACGCGGCCGCGCACACCGCGGTGGCCGCGGCCGAGGCGCTCTGCATCGAGGTCGGCCAGATCGCCAACTCGCTGATCTTCGACGCGGACGGGCAGCCGCTGCTGGTGCTCACCTCGGGCTCGCACCGGGTCGACACGGCGAAGGTGGCCGCTTCGCTCGGGGTCGCGAAGCTGCGCCGGGCCACGCCGGAGTTCGTCCGCGAGCACACCGGGCAGGCGATCGGCGGGGTGGCGCCTTTGGGACATCCTTCCCCCGTACGCACGTTGGTCGACAAGGCGCTCGCCCAGTACCGCGACGTCTGGGCGGCCGGCGGGGTGCCGCAGGCGGTCTTCGCGATCACCTACGACGAGCTGGTCCGGGTCACCGGGGGCACGCCGGCCGACGTGGCCTGATGCCGGTCACGCTGCACGTCTGGCGGGTGCCGGCCCGGTCGGTCGGGGCCGCGATGTTCCGGATCGCCTTTCCCGGCTCGCACGGCGCCTCGTTCGCCAAGTTCCTCGGGACGTCCCGGGGATTCCTGCCTTCTTCTGCGGATCTGACGCGTTATGCGGCGCTGACGGTCAGCTCACATCCAGTTTCCCTGCCCAAATGGGACAAATTGGCCGTGGCGTCGGCGCGGGTCGAGTTGGAACCGCTGTTGTCCCGCGGATCCTGGTCGGGCCGCACGCCTTTTGTCGTGACAAATCGGGCATTCGACGGCCGTGTGCTGGCCCTGACCCGGGCTCGGCTACGGGTTTCGAAGATGATCACTTTTTATCGGTCGGTCCCGCCGGTCGCGGCCGAAGTCGATCAAGCGCCCGGACTGCTGGCCCACTTCGGGGTCGGCGAGGCCCCGATCGGCTATCAAGGCACGATCAGCCTGTGGCGCGATGCGGCGGACCTGGCACGATTCGCGTACCGTCAGCCGGAGCATCGGGCGGTGATCGCCCGGACGCCGGCCGATCGGTGGTACGCCGAGGAGCTTTTCGCCCGGTTCGCGGTGCGGGAGATCAGCGGCGACCGGGCCGTGCTCGGATGGCGTCAGAGGGAGGCGTGACTCAACGATGAGGCTCGTGGCGTGGCAGCCGGACGATCTGCTGCGGCGGCTCGACGACGTGGTGAGCGTCTACGGCGAGGCGATGGGCTATCGCCAGGAACTGCTGCAGACCCGGCGCGGCTACATCGGCGCCCACGTGCGCCGGCCCGGCTTCCGGGCGGTCGCCACCCTCACCACCGACGGCCGGCTCGCCGGTTTCGGCTACGGCTACACCTCCGGCCCCGGCCAGTGGTGGCACGACCAGGTGCGGTCCAGCCTCGACGAGCCCGCCCGCCGGCACTGGCTGACCAGCTGCTTCGAGGTCGTCGAACTGCACGTGCGACCCGCCGCCCAGGGCCACGGCGTCGGCGCCCGCCAGTTGCGCGCGCTGCTGGCCATGGCCGACGGCGGCACGGTTCTGCTCTCCACCCCCGAGGCCGACGAGCAGAAATCCCGGGCGTGGCGGCTCTACCGCCGCTTCGGCTTCACCGACGTGCTGCGCGACTTCCTGTTCCCCGGCGACGAACGCGCGTTCGCGATCCTGGGCCGTGACCTGCCGCTCGCCGAGCGCCCGGCCGAGGACGCACCCGGCATTGTCGGTCTCTAGAGCCACACCCTGGGCGCTGCTCGGGGCCCTCGTCCTCGCCCAGATCTGCTATCCGCTGACCTCCGGCGGCACCCGGGCCGCGTTCACCGTGGCCACGGTTCTGCTCGGATACGTGCTGTCGGTCTCGCACGCACTGCTCACCCGCGGGCCGCGGGCCGCGCTGGCCCTGGTCGGCACGGCCACGCTGGGCGGGTTCGCGGTCGAGGCGATCGGGGTGGCCACCGGTTTCCCGTTCGGCACGTACGACTACTCGGGTCAGCTGGGCCCGAAGATCCTCGGCGTTCCGCTGATCATTCCGCTGGCCTGGACGTGGATGGCGTGGCCGGCCTGGCTCGCCGCGCAGCGATTGCCGCTGGGCCGGTGGGCACGGGTCGGGGTGGCGGCGTCCGGGCTGGCCGCGTGGGACCTGTTCCTCGATCCGCAGATGGTGGCCGAGGGGTACTGGCGGTGGGAGTCGCCGACGCCCGCGCTGCCCGGCGTCCCCGGCATCCCGGTCGGCAACTACCTGGGTTGGCTGGGTTTCGCCGTCGTCCTGATGACCGTTCTGGATCATTTCGTACGCAAGATCGTCGTGTTTTCGCGCGGCGGCGGCGCGCCATCCCTAGCCCCCACCCGCCCTGGGGAGAGGAAGGAAGCTACCGCCCGTCAAGTCGATCAGCTGGAGTTATCCACAGACAGCGTGTCCACAAACCGCTTGTCCACAGGCACTGACGCTCCCATGCTGGCGCTCTGGATCTGGACGTACGCTTCCTCCGTGCTCGCCCACGCCGTCTTCCTCGACCTCCCCGCCTCCGCGGCCTGGGGCGGCGTGCTGATGGGCGCCGCCGTCCTCCCCGTGC
This sequence comes from Paractinoplanes bogorensis, assembly GCF_018829635.1. Lineage (GTDB taxonomy): Bacteria > Actinomycetota > Actinomycetes > Mycobacteriales > Micromonosporaceae > Actinoplanes > Actinoplanes bogorensis. Next base: position 28,348 of record NZ_JAHKKG010000006.1, on the reverse strand, counting down.
TCCCCCACCTGCGACGACGCTCATGAAGTGGCTCGCCCTCCTGCCGTGGATCGCCCTCACCGCCCACACGATCGCCAACGCCTTCCTCCTCCGCCGGCTCCCCCGCGGAGCAACGACCACCGAGCGGATCGCCGTCCTGCTCCCGGTGCGCGACGAGGCCGCCCGGATCACCCCCTGCCTCGAGTCGCTGCTGGCCCAGCGCGGCGTCGAAAACCTGACCATCCACGTCCTCGACGACGGCTCGACCGACGGCACATCCGAGGTCGTCCGCGCGATCGCCGGCGACAAGATCGAACTCCTCACCGGCACGTCGCTGCCACCGGGCTGGCTCGGCAAACCGCACGCCTGCCGGCAACTGGCCGACGCCGTGCCGGGAGCGACCGTCCTGTCCTTCGTGGACGCCGACGTCACCCTGCACCCCGATGCCCTCGCGAACGCCGTGACCGAGATGCGCCGCATCCGGGCCGGCCTCCTCTCCCCCTACCCCAAGATCACCGGCGCCGGCCGCCTGGTCCAACCGCTCCTGCAATGGTCGTGGCTCACCTTCCTGCCGCTGCGTGCGATGGAACGCTCCCCGCGCCCGTCCCTGGCCGCCGCCGGGGGTCAGTGGCTCGTGATCGATGCCGAGGCCTACCGGAAGGCGGGCGGTCACGCGGCCGTACGCACCGAGATCCTCGAAGACATCGCCCTGGCCCGCGCGGTCAAACGCTCCGGCGGACGGATCGCGCTGGCCGACGGCTCCGCCATGGCGACCTGCCGCATGTACGACTCGTGGCCCGAACTCACCGCCGGCTACGCCAAGTCGCTCTGGGCGTCGTTCGGTTCGTCGTCGGCCGCGGGCGTCGTCGTGCTCCTTCTCCTTTTCCTGTACGCCACCCCGCCCGCAACAGCCGCAATCTGCGCCGCGGCCGGGGAGTTCGGGTGGGCCGGGTTGGCGCTGACCGCGTACGGGCTGGGGGTTCTGGGCCGGATCGTGTCGGCTCTCGCCACGGGCGGGCGCGCGTGGCCGGATGCCCTGGCCCATCCGGTGTCGGTCGGGTTGTTCGCCTGGCTCGTGGCCCGCTCGTTCCGCCTGCGTCGTCGCGGCGCCCTGACCTGGCGCGGGCGGCCGGTATGAGCCACATCGAGCTGCGCGGCGGGCCGGGGTGGCCGGTATGAGCCACGTCGAGCTGCGCGGCGGGCGGGGGTGGCCGGTATGAGTCGCGTCGTGGTGATCGGGGCCGGGGTCGGCGGGCTCACGGCGGCCGTGCGGCTGGCTCGCGCGGGCCATGCGGTGACCGTTTTCGAGCAGTCGGGGCGGCTGGGTGGCAAGCTCGGCGTCTACGAGCGGGACGGCTTCCGCTTCGACACCGGGCCGAGCCTGCTGACCCTGCCGCAGGTGTTCACCGAGACCACCCTCGAGCTGGAACCGCTCGATCCCGTGGTGCGGCACGTCTTCGCCGACGGCACGGTGCTCGACTCGTCACCGGTGCACGCCGAGTTCGTGGCGCGCATCGGGGCCGCGTTGGGGCCGGACGCCGCGCGCGACTGGGACCGGTTCTGGAAACGGGCCGGGCGCATCTGGGACGCGTCGTGGCGTTCGGTGCTGCGCCGGCCGGTCACCGCCGCCTCGCTGGCCGCGCTGTCGTGGCGGGTCGGCGACCTGGCCGCGATCGCGCCGGGCCGGTCGTTGCGCGGGCTGGGCCGGCACTACCTGCGTGACCCGCGGCTACGGATGATGCTCGACCGGTACGCGACCTACACCGGGGCCGATCCGCGGCGGGCACCGGCCGCGCTGGCCGCGGTTCCGTACGCCGAGCTGGCGTTCGGGGGCTGGTACGTGCCGGGCGGCCTGGGCACCATCGCGACCGGGCTGGCCACGACCTGCGCCGGGGCGGGGGTGCGGATCGAGCTGAACACGCCGGTCGAGCGCATCGAGACGACCGCGGGACGGGTCAGCGGCGTACGGCTGTGGGACGGCTCTCTGGTTCCGGCCGACGAAGTGGTGTCCAACGTGGACGCGCTCACGGTCTACCGCGATCTGCTGCCGTCACCGCGGCGGTTGACCGGGCTGACCGATCGGAGTCTGGGCGGGTTCGTGCTGCTGCTCGGCGTGCGGGGTGAGACCCCGGCGCTGGCGCATCACACCGTTTTCTTCCCGCGGAACTACGACGCCGAGTTCGACGCGATCTTCGGTTCGGCGACCCGGCGGGCGCGGCCGGCCGATGACCCGACCGTCTTCGTCACCCGGGCCGCCGACCCGCTGGTGCACCCGGCCGGTGACGAGGCCTGGTTCGTGCTGGTCAACGCGCCCCGGCACGGCACCGGCTGGCGCGAGACGGATTGGCGGCGGGCGGGACTGGCCGAGGCGTACGGGAAACAGGTGTTGAACGTGCTGGCCCGGCGGGGGCTGGACGTGCGGGATCGGCTGCTGTTCTGCGAGACCCGGACGCCCGCCGACCTGGCCGAGACGACCGGGGCGCCGGGCGGGGCCATCTACGGCACGGCGGGCGGGCTGATGCGGCCGGTCAACCACGGGCCCGTCGACGGGCTGCACCTGGTCGGCGGCTCGGTGCATCCGGGCGGCGGGCTGCCGATGGTCACCCTGTCGGCCCAGATGGTCGCCGACCGCATCGGCCCCGCCATCCCCTGATCAAGCGCAGCGCCCGGACAACGGCACGCGGACTCACCGCAGCGCCCGGACAGCAGCACGCAGGCTCACCGCAGCGCCCGGACAGCGACACGCAGGCTCACCGCAGCGCCCGGACAGCGACACGCGGACTCACCGCAGCGCCCGGACAGCGACACGCAGGCTCACCGCAGCGCCCGGACAACGGCACGCAGGCTCAGCGTGGGGCGTGGGCGGCCAGGAACGCCTTGGCGATGGCGGACGAGAGGTCGGCCGGGTTGGTGGCCGCGAACGCCTTGCCGCCGGTCGCGTTGGACATGTCGTTGAGCGCCTTCATGTCGGCGTCGGGTCCATAGCCGACGGCGAGGATCGGCACCGGGCGGCTCGGGTCCTGCTCGCCGGCCAGCTTGGACATGAACTGGTCCTGCGTCATCTTGAAGGTGGACTCGCCGTCCTTGCCGTCGGTGAGCACCACGACCAGCGTCACCGTGCCGGGCGCGACCTGCTCACGCATCGTGCTGACGCCGTCGAGCACGCTCTGATAGAGCGGAGTGCCCGTGTTCTCCGTGGCCCGGTAGTCCTCCATCGCCTTGACCAGGGCGTCACGGCGGGTCTTGTCACCGTCGATCTGTTCGGTGATCGGCCCGAAGGGGACGACCTCCTGGTGCGCGGGGCTGGTCGGGGTGCGCTGACCGAAGTACCACATGCCGACCGTCGTGTCCTCGGCGAACAACTCGGCCGCGAACCGGCCCGACTCGCGCAACAGTGCCGCCCGGCTGACCTGCTTGCCGTCGGGTCCCTTGATCTTCTGGTTCATCGAGCCGGACGCGTCGATGAGCAGCAGCACCTGGGTGGCCAGCGACTTGTACTGGCTCCACATCGTTGCCGGGGTGAGCAGCGCGCCGGGCTCGGCCGGCAGCGGCAGCGCGTTCGGGATCGCCGCCGCGCGGAACCCGGCCTGGGTCAGCGCGGCGCGGGTGATCGCCGCGCGCAGCTTCTTGGTGAGGGCCTCGCTCTGGTTGTTCTTGGCCACCGCGAACGGGTAGTCGGCCTCGACCATGCCGTCGGCCGGGTACGCGCCCTTGAGCTGCACGGTGTGCTTGCCCTGCTGATACACCTTGAGCTGCTGCTCGGTGACCGGGAAGACGCCGACGTCGTAGACCACGCCGTTGGTGTTCCACTGCTCGGCCACTTTGGCCAGCAGCTTGGACGGGTCGGCACCGGCGTCCTTGACCCGGCTGCGCAGGGTCAGCGCGCGGAGCTGGGCGATACCGCTGTCGGGGGTGGTGCGGGCCATCGCCGCGTTGACGGCGTAGACCGAGAGCATGCCGGTGGTGCTGGCCTGGGCGTCCGGCATGGTCACGGCGGCGACCTTGCCGGTGGCCACGGCGCCGGTGAGCTGGGCCCACGACGTCCGGCCGCCCTGCGAGATCGAATCGGTGACGGCCGTGGGGGCGGCCAGCATGATCGGGCTGTGGGCCAGCGGCTTGCCCTGCGCGGTGAAGGAGGCACCGTTCGCGTTGGCGATGCCGAGCCAGGCGGTGCTGGAGGGGATCCACACGTCGGGCTTGGCCGCGGTCGTGACGGTCAGACCGGGCTCTTCGGCGACGACCTCGACCGGGCCGCAGGGGTCGCCCGGGTTGTCGTCGAGCGTCTTGGCCGCGGTGCTCACGACGGGCGCGATCTCGGGGGCGGCGACGACGCGGAGCTTGACGCCGGTGCAGGAGGGGGACGTCGGGGTACGCGCCGGGGTGGCGTTGGAGGTCGGCGCCGGGTCGCGGGTGTACATCCACCACGTCGTGCCGCCCGCGACGGCGACCAGCAGCACGACGATCGCGGCGGCCAGCAGCACCCGCCCGGCGCCGCCGCCCGGTGGGCCGTGGTGGGTCACGGGTTCGTCCATCGGCGGCTGATCGCGCCTCGTCAGATCTGACATCGCACCCACCCTCCTATCGAGCGGTCTCGCTGCGACGCCCTGCCGCAACGTGAGCGAATAGTAATCACATATCGGCGACTGACAACGGTCGGCCCCCTATTGGCACATTGCCGATAGACACCCGGTGACCGATCATTTACCCTGCGGCCAGGCCACCGCCACCACGATCAATTCCCCATCTTCACCTGCGCCGACGGGTTCCCGGGCCCACCCTCCGAAGACCCGGTCGACATCGAAGCCGACCGCTTCCACGGTGGTGCGGATCTCGCCTTCGGAGCGAAAGCGCAGCGTCGCCTCACTCGTCAACTCGTCACCCTGAGTGAACTCGTAATGTCGCGTGAAACTGATCACCGGACCGCGCTCGGCGGTGACCTCGGTCCATGTGTCGACGCGATCACCGTCCGGCAGAAGAACAGGTCGGCGTGAGTCGACGGGGTTCCACAGATCCCACCGGCGGTCGTCCGGATCGCGGCTGTCGAAGATCAACCGACCACCGGCGACGAGTGACCGGCGCAACGCCCGCAAGGTCGACAACCACTGCTCGTCACTGACGAAGAACTGCGCCACGTGACTTGTGAGTAACACCGCCTCGTACGCCCGGGCCGGCAGCACCTCGGCCGAACCCTCGATCCAGGTGACCTTGTCGCCACCCGGTTTCCGCCGCGCGGCGTCGAGCGAGGCCCGCGCCGGATCGACCCCGGTCACCTCGTGGCCGGCCCCGGCCATGGCGATCGCCAGCCGCCCGGTGCCGCAGCCGAAGTCGAGGACCCGGGGCGCGTTGCGCTCGGCCAGCAACGACATGAACAGGTCGTCGTCCCAGCCCCACAGATACTCCGCGTCGTAGACCTCTACGAGCCGCGGATCCTCGAACTCACCATGCAACACAGCGACGATGCTAAGTCCGGTTCGACGCCCAAACTGGTGCGCGACTGCTCAGCGGTTTATCGGCTGCGTTTTCTGGCTAGGGTCGGCGCATGGACTGGCTGACACCGCAGCGGTACGCGACGGAACTGGAGGCCGGCGCCGCCCGCCTGGGCGCGGCGGCGACCGCACTCGACCCGGCCGCGATCGTGCCGACCTGCCCCGAGTGGACGGTCCGCGACCTGGTCACCCACGTCGGCACGGGCCACCGCTACGCCACCGAGGTCATCGCGGCCGGCCGGCGGATCGAATATCAGCGGATCGAGGCGCCGTCCTCTTCGGACGCCTGGACGCCCTGGCTGCTCGAGGGCGCCCGCACGCTGAACGCGGCCGTGCACGAACGCGGCTTCACCGGCAAGACGTGGACCTGGCAACCGAGATTCCCGACGGCCGGCTTCTGGCTGCGCCGCATGGTGCACGACCAGCTGATCCACTGCTTCGACGCCGACCCGTCCGGCACGGTCGCCCCCGGCACAGCCGCCCCCGAACTGGCCGCCCCCGACCTGGCCGCCGACGGTGTGGCCGACCTGCTGACGACCTTCGAGATGTTCGACCGCTTCGCCGGCACCGGCGAGACCCTGCGGTTCCGCGCCATCGACATCCCCCGAAGCTGGCACGTCACGCTCACGCCGGGCGGCGTCGCTTGGACCGAGGCCGACACCCCGGCCGACGTCACCGTGACTGCCCCGGCCCCGACGTTGCTCCTGGCCCTGAACCGACGCCTCCCCTCCCCCGATCTCATCGAGGGCGACACCGAGCTGTGGGAACGCTGGCGCGAGGCCTCCCGCTTCTGACACGTCCCCTTACCAAGACACTGGCCTGCACGCGTGCACCCACCGGCTCGGCCAGGCCCTGAACACCGTCAAAGGCCGTACCCACGCTGAGCGCACCGGACAACAGGCGGCCGCCATGATGCCGCGGACGCCGAACGGACTGTCCTCTCACCACAGTGCCTCTCACCACAGCGCCTCTCACCACAGTGCCTGGATGGCCGACGTCGACAGCGTCGACCTGCCCGCTCTCAAGCGCCGCGCCCAGCACTGGGTCAGGACGAGGCGGCAGCGTTACAGAGGCGCTATTGGCGGTGGTGATAGAGGTTGCGGCGGGCGTGCTGCTGCGCGTCGATGTGCGGCGGTGGGAGAAAGTCGGGCTGATGGTCGGAGCCGGGCCGGATCTGCCAGCCACCGGTGGGGTGGTGGATCAACCGGTGGTGGTGGCGACAGAGCAGCACCAGGTTGTCCAGGTCAGTGCCGCCACCTGCGGTCCAGGCAGTGATGTGGTGAGCATCGGTCCAGCGCGGTGGCCGGTCACAGTCAGGGAACGCGCATCCACCGTCACGTACGTGCAGCGCCCGGCGCAGAATGCCGGTCGCAGTGCGCCGGCTGCGACCGGCGTCGAGGATCTGGCCGTCGCCGCCCAGCACGATCGGCAGGATCTGGGCGTCGCAGGCCAGACGCCGGGCAGTGGCCGGGCCGAGCCGCTCCCCGGTGTCGGCGGTGGCGACGCCCAACGCCCGGGTCAGCGGGTCGTAAGCGACGGTGACGGCCAGCTGGGGCGGCTGGCCGCCGTCGTAGGGCAGTTCCCCGGTGCGCAGGGCCAACCGGCACACGTCGATCAGAGCGTCGGCCCGGCGCTGCCGCGGGGCCCGGTCGTCGCCCGGAATCGGGCGGCACAGCGGATGCAGGGCAGCGCTCAGCGTCGCGGCGTCTTCGGCGCCGAGGACGCCGGACACCCGGACCATGCCGTCGACCGGCAGGGACAGGGTGAACCCGCGCCGCTGGTGGGCGCGGGCTTCCTGCCGGGCCAGGGCCGCGGCGTCGGCCTGGTCGGCGAGGTGCGGGGCGACGTGGGTCAGGATCCGCTCGCCGATGCGACGCAGCTGGAACGCGGGCAACCGGCCGGCCAGGTCGATCATCGTGTGCCCGGCCCGTTCGAGCAGCTCGGCCGTCTCGACGCCGCTCGGGTCGACGCCGGCATCCGCGGCCAGGGCGGTGAGATCAGCGGGAACCGCATCCAGGATCTCGCTGATCACCACCGCCTGACGCAGATCGACGACGCCGTCGAGCGCAGCCTGCTCCACCACTGGATGCCGGTCCAGCGCCGTCGCCTGCTCGACGAGTTCCCGAGCCGGCTGCGGGTCCAGACGCAGCAACTCCCGCAACCAGCCACCCGGCGTGCGGGCTCCGTGCGCGGCGGGCAGACCACGCGAGCACGCCTGGCGCACCAACTGAGCCTGCAGCACCGCGGCCGCCTGCTCCAGCCGGTGCGCTGCCCTCAGACAATCGGTCACCTCGTCGTCGGACAGCGCCCACAACCGGGCGCCGGCCAACGCCGCCGTGTCCTTGCCCAGAAGCTGCACCTCCGCCAACATGCCGCCCATCTTCGAACATACGTACGACAAAATCCGCCCCCGGGAACCGCCGCCAGAGATCGGACGTTCACCATCTGAAATGAGCCACGTCCCAGTGCCCAGGCAGGAGGACGGGTGCCCCGGCAGGAGGACAGCTGGCCAGGTGGCCCGGCAGGAGGAGAGCGCGGGCAGGACGCGTACGGGGAAACGGGGTTGATCTAAAGAGGTCGCACGCCGAACGGGAGCTCCTGCGTCTTGACGTGATGGAGCAGCGTCGTGCGCAAGGCCGCGGCCGCATGGGGCAGCACCGAACGCTTGCGATGAGCCAGCGCGATCGTGCGGCGCATGCCCGGCGAGGCCAGCGGGGTCGCACGCAGCAGGGGGCGGTTGGTCAGCACCATGCTCGGGACCAGGGCCACACCCAGACCGGCCTCGACGAAGGCCAGCACCGCGTCCATCTCGCCGCCCTCGACGGCGAACTTCGGGGTGAAGCCGGCCTTGCGGCAGGCGTCCAGGGTGACGCCGCGGATGTCGTAGCCGGCGCGGAACATGACCAGCGGGGTGTGTTCGAGCTCGGACAGGGCGATCTGCGCGTGCGGTGAGGGTGGCGGCTGGTCGGCCACCGAGGCCACGACCAGGCTCTCGCGCAGCACGGGAATGGTGCTCAGCGAGTCGTCGACACCCTCTTCGGGCTGGACGATCAGGGCCAGGTCGAGGGTGTGCGCCTCCAGGTTCTCGATCAGGTCTTGCGAGCCGCCCTCGTTGACGTAGAGCTGGATGTCGGGGTGGGCGGCACGGTAGGTGCGCAGCACCTCGGGGACCAGCGACGAGCACAGGCTCGGGGTGGCGCCCAGCCGCACCTCGCCGCGGCGCAGGCCGACGATGTCGGAGACCGCCTCGCGGGCCGCGTCGGCGTCGGCGATCATGCGTTGCGCGAGCGGGAGCAGGGTCTGGCCGGCCGCGGTGAGCGTTACACCGCCTCGGATACGTTCAAATAGCGGGGCCCCGAGCGTGTCTTCCAGCGTGTGAATTTGCTTACTGAGAGTCGGCTGGGAGACGCCCAGAATGTCCGCCGCTTGGGTGAAATGACGGGTTCGTTCGACAGCGAGGAAGTAACGAAGCTGCTGGAGCTGCACGACGATAGCCTATCTCTATGATGACTGCGTCGATCATGCATTAGACGAATCGCATACAGCTTTCTAGCGTCAACGGTGTGGCGGTAGATACTTCGACCCGGAAGCCGGCGGCAGGCACCCCGGCCAAGGGCAAACCAGTTCGGCGGCGGTCCTCGGTCGCCCTCAAGATCTTCATGGCGGTGACCGGCCTGCTGCTGGTCGGCTTCCTCTACGTGCACATGATCGGCAACCTGAAGATCTTCTTCGGCGAGGAGACCTTCGACCACTACGCGCACTGGCTGCGCAGCATCGGCACCCCGCTGCTGCCTGAGGCCTGGTACCTCTACATCCAGCGCGGCGTCCTGACCGTGGCAGTGGTCGGGCACATCGTGGCGGCGACGATCCTGGCCCGGCGAGCCCGGCTGGCGCGCCCGGTCAAATACGCGCACCGGCCCAAGGTGCAGGGCAGTTACGCGGCCCGCACGATGCGCTGGGGCGGCGTGATCGTCCTGCTCTTCGTGATCTACCACATCCTCGACCTGACCACGCTCACACTGAACCCGCACGGGGTGCACGGCGAGGTGTACCGCAACGTGGCGGAGGACTTCGCGCCCGGTCGCTGGTACGTGACGCTGTTCTACACGCTGTCGATCGTGGCGGTCGGCCTGCACCTGCGGCACGGCCTGTTCAGCGCCGCCCGCACGCTGGGCCAGCAGAGCCCGCGCAGCGCGGTCGTCGTCCGGGCGGCCGCCCTGGTGCTGTCGGTGACGCTGGTCGTCGGATACCTGTCGGTGCCGTTCGCGGTTCTCGTCGGATTGGTGGACTGAAATGGCAGACTTCTGGAACGACGGCGACGCGATCGTCGACACCGCCGCCCCCGAGGGCCCGATCGAGAACCGCTGGGAGAAGCGCAAGTTCTCGGCCAAACTGGTCAACCCGGCCAACCGCCGCAAGCTGACCGTGATCGTGGTGGGCACCGGCCTGGCCGGCGGTTCGGCGGCGGCGACGCTGGCCGAGGCGGGCTACCACGTCAAGTCGTACTGCTATCAGGACAGCCCGCGCCGTGCGCACTCGATCGCCGCGCAGGGTGGCATCAACGCGGCCAAGAACTACCGCAACGACGGCGACTCGATCTACCGGCTGTTCTACGACACCGTGAAGGGCGGCGACTTCCGCGCCCGCGAGTCCAACGTCTACCGGCTGGCCTCGGTCTCGGTGAACATCATCGACCAGTGCGTCGCGCAGGGCGTCCCGTTCGCCCGCGAGTACGGCGGACTGCTCGACAACCGCTCGTTCGGCGGCACCCAGGTGTCCCGCACGTTCTATGCCCGGGGTCAGACGGGTCAGCAGCTGCTGCTCGGCGCCTACCAGGCGATGGAACGGCAGATCGGCCTGGGCAACATCGAGATGAACGCCCGGCACGAGATGCTCGAGCTGATCATCGTCGAGGGCAAGGCCCGCGGCATCGTCGTCCGCGACATGGTCACCGGCGAGATCACCACCGAGATGGCCGACGCGGTCGTGCTGGCCTCGGGCGGCTACGGCAACGTCTTCTTCCTCTCCACCAACGCCAAGGGCTGCAACGTCACGGCGTCGTGGCGGGCGCACCGCAAGGGTGCGCTGTTCGCGAACCCCTGCTACACGCAGATCCACCCGACGTGCATTCCCGAGTCCGGTACGCACCAGAGCAAGCTCACGCTGATGAGCGAGTCGCTCCGGAACGACGGCCGGGTGTGGGTGCCGAAAGACGCTGCCGATTGTCAGAAGCCCGCGGCCGATATTCCGGAAGAAGACCGCGACTACTACCTCGAGCGCATTTATCCGTCGTTCGGCAACCTGGTCCCCCGTGACATCGCCTCCCGCGCCGCCAAGAACGTGTGCGACGAGGGTCGCGGTGTGGGTCCGGGCGGCCTCGGCGTCTACCTGGACTTCGCCGACGCGATCAAGCGTCTCGGGAAGAAGGCCGTAGAAGCCAAGTACGGCAACCTTTTCGAGATGTATCAGCGCATCACCGGCGAAGACCCCTACGCCGTGCCGATGCGGATCTATCCGGCCGTGCACTACACCATGGGTGGGCTGTGGGTCGACTACGACCTCCAGTCGACCATCCCCGGCCTGTTCGTCGTGGGCGAGGCCAACTTCTCCGACCACGGTGCCAACCGCCTCGGCGCGTCCGCGCTGATGCAGGGACTGGGCGACGGTTACTTCGTGTTGCCGACGACCTTGGGCAATTACCTGGCCAGTGGTCCGTACGAGAAAATCTCGGAAGATCACGAGGAAGTGGTCGCGGCCCGCAACGAGGTCGAGAGCCGGATCAAGCGGCTCCTCGAGATCGACGGCGACCGCACCGTCGACTCCTTCCACCGCGAACTCGGCCACATCATGTGGGAGTACTGCGGCATGGAGCGCACCGAGGAGGGCCTGACCAAGGCCATCGGGCTGATCCGCTCGCTCAAGGAGGAGTTCTGGCAGCGCGTCAAGGTGCCCGGCACCGGCGAGCAGCTCAACCAGAACCTGGAGAAGGCCGGCCGGGTGGCCGACTTCTTCGAGCTCGGCGAGCTGATGTGCATCGACGCCCTGCACCGCCGCGAGTCGTGCGGCGGCCACTTCCGGGCCGAGTCGCAGACCCCCGACGGTGAGGCGCTGCGCCACGACGACGAGTTCAGCTACGTCGCGGCCTGGGAGTACGCCACCGGCGAGAGCGGCAAGCCCACCCTCCACAAGGAACCGCTCGAATTCGAATACGTCCACCCGAGCACCCGGAGCTACAAGTAATGGACATCCAGGTACGCGTGTGGCGCCAGTCCGGTCCCACCGACACCGGCCGCATGGTCAGCTACGACGTCAAGGACATCTCGCCCGACGCCTCCTTCCTGGAGATGCTCGACGTCCTCAACGAGAAGCTGATCCTCGACGGTGACGACCCGATCGCCTTCGACCACGACTGCCGCGAGGGCATCTGCGGCGCGTGCAGCATGGTCATCGACGGCACGGCGCACGGGCCGGAGAAGGCCACCACCACCTGCCAGCTGCACATGCGGCACTTCAAGCAGGGCGACACGATCGACGTGGAGCCGTGGCGGGCCGCCGCCTTCCCGGTGATCAAGGACCTGGTCGTCGACCGGACCGCGTTCGACCAGATCATCCAGGCCGGCGGCTACATCACCGCCCCGACCGGCGCCGCCCCCGAGGCGCACGCCACGCCGGTGCCCAAGGCGGACGCCGACCTGGCGTTCGAGGCGGCCACCTGCATCGGCTGCGGTGCCTGCGTGGCCGCCTGCCCGAACGGCTCGGCCATGCTCTTCACCGCGGCCAAGGTCGCGCACCTCGGCCTGATGCCGCAGGGCCAGCCCGAGCGCGACACCCGCGTGATCGACATGCTGCAGGCGCAGGACGACGCCGGCTTCGGCGGCTGCACCAACATGGGCGAGTGCTCGCAGGTCTGCCCCAAGGGCATTCCGCTCACCCTGATCGGCCGCCTGAACAGCGACTACCGCAAGGCCGTGCGCAAGCAGCTCTGACCGGGCTCTTCCGGGGCCGGCTCGTCGTTACGAGCCGGCCCTGATTCCGTTGTGGATGAACGTGGTCAGCGTCTCGATCGACTCCTCGTCGGTCCATCTCTCGGCCAGCGTCGACACCAGCGCGGTGAAGATCTCGGCCAGCGCGTACGGGTCCTGGGCGCCCGTCTTCGCGATGTGGTCGGCGATGTGCCGCACGTCGGGCTTCAGCATCGCCTGGGAGCGCAGCGCGAACTCCTCGTCGACCGTCGCCGCCTGCCGGAGTGCGTCGATCACTGTTCCGTGGCGTCGATAAAAGTCCCAATACGCCCGTACGTGGTAAAGCACCGTCTCGCGATCACGGAAGTCGTCGCCGTGCTCCGCCGCCGCCGCACTCTCGTCGCCCTCGGCCAGCAGGTCTCGTAGCAGCGCCTCGAGCAGCTGCTCCTTGCTCGCGAAGTGCTTGTAGAACGACCCGGTGGCCCGCCCCGCCTCGGCCGTGATGTCAGTGATCTTGGTGTTGAGATAGCCGGCGCGCGCGAAGACCCGGACGGCGGCCGCCTTGAGCTCCGCCTCGGTCTGTGCCGCCTGCAACTTCCGCACCCCTGCCACTTGACGCAGATTATCAGCCTTCCGTACGGTGAATTCATGTTCACTGAATCCGAATTCACCTTGATCGTCGGCGCCGGCCCGACCGGACTCACCCTGGCTCGCGTCCTCCAGCGGCACGGCGCCCCGTTCCGCATCGTCGAGCAGTCCCCGGCCCCGCCCGCCGGATCGAGAGGCAAGGGCATCCAGCCCCGTACGCAGGAGGTGCTCGACGATCTGGGCCTGCTCCCCGAGTTCCGGGCGGCCAGCGCCGACTACCCCGAGTTGCTGATCCACCTGCCCGGCGGCGCCACCATGACGCAGCGCATGGACGAACTCCACGACCCGACGCCGAACGCTCCCTACCCGAACATGCTGATGCTCCCCCAGTGGCATACGTCGGCGCTGCTCGCGCAGGGAGTGCCGGTCGAATACGGCGTCGGCGTGGTCTCTCTTTCGGAATCCGAAGTGGTGCTTTCGAACGGCGAGACGGTGACGCCGCGTTACGTGGTCGGATGTGACGGCGGGCGTAGCACCGTACGGAAAGCTCTGGATGTTCCGTTCGAGGGTTCGTCAGCGCCCGAAGAGCAGTTGCAGATCGCGGACGTCCGGGTGCCCGGCCTGTCCCGCGACAACTGGCACATCTGGCCCGGCGCCGACCAGCGCTCGTTCCGGCTCGGCCTGTGCCCACTGCCCGGCACCGACGAGTTCCAGCTGACCGCGCCGCCCACCGGCGAGTCCATCGAAGACCTGGTCGAGTCGGTCGGACTGTCGATCACGCATGTCGGCTGGACGTCGCTCTACCGTGCGAACATCCGGATGGTGTCGCGCTACCGCGTCGGTCACGTCTTCCTGGCCGGCGACGCGGCCCACGTGCACTCGCCGGCCGGGGGCCAGGGCCTCAACACCGGCATCCAGGACGCGTACAACCTGGGGTGGAAGATCGCCCTCGGAGGTTCCTCGCTCCTCGACACCTACGAGGCGGAACGCCTGCCGGTGGCCGCCGACGTGCTCGGCATCAGCACCCGCCTGCACCGCCGCGTGATCGACCACCCCGACGAGAACGCCATCCGCCGCGACGATCCGGCGCTGCGCCAGCTCTCCCTGAACTATCGCGGCGGACCGTTGTCGGCCGAACACCGATCTCAACCCGGCCTCGTTCAGGCCGGCGACCGCGCTCCCGGGCCCATCCTCGACCTGCTGCGTGGCCCGCAGTTCACGCTGCTGGCCTTCAACTGGGCCGGCGATCTGCCCACGGCCGATGCGTCGCTGCACGCTCACCGGATCGACGATCCGGCCGTGGCGACGATCTACGACGCCCAAGGTCCAACCCTTTTCCTCGTACGCCCGGACAACTACATCGGCTGCGCAACGTCCACTCTCGACGACGTCACCAAGTACCTCGCTGATCTCTCCTCTTGAATGCCGGTGCCGACCGACCTCTTGAGTGCCGGTTGCCGACACGCCGATCGGAGGTGCGGTCCGGCGCGTCGCGCTGCTGCGAATTCGGACGCCCGGCGATCAACCGTGCGGCGCATTCCGGGCCCGGTGCTGCTGACCAGGCCGGATGCCCGACCAGGGGTCGCTGGACAACCTGACCGGCGACGCCCCGGCCGGCGGTTGGATGGCCGGATGCCCAAAGTGAAGATCAACCCAGCCGATTATCAGTCCTTCTCGGACGCCGCCGAGGTCGCCGGCACCACCGTCGACCAATGGCTGGCCGAGGCGGGCCGGGCCCAGGCGTTCCGGGCGGCGCACGGCATGTCCCGGGTCATGGTGTCCGGGCAGGGCCCGCTCGACCGGGTCTGGCAGGAGATCCTGCACGACCTGTTCCGCGAGGTCTCGTCGTCGCAGGATCTGAACTATCTGATGCGCGCCCAGCTGCACGCCGTCGTCAACGACACCGCGCTGCTCACCGTGCATGACGCGTTCACCCGCGACGTCATCGAGTCGAGGCTGCGGGAACCGGTGGCCACCTGCCTGGCGCGTCAGCTCGGCCGTCCGGTGCACGTGGCCGTCACCCTCACCGAGCCGCCCGCGGCGTCACTCTCCGGCGCCGCCGACAGCCCGGCCCCGACAGACCAGCTGAAGCGGCTCGACCAGGCAATGCGTTCCGCCGAGACACGCCTCCGAGAGCGCACCGCCCGCTCGTCCTGACCCGCTCAGGCGGATTCGCGGGCGGCTGAACTCCGTTCATGCGTCCCCGCCGTGGCTTACTCCCTCACGCGGCGCCGCTGTCCGCGCGGCGGCTGACCGTCTCGCGGGCCGCGACGTCGCTTACCCCTTCACACGGCGCCGCGGCCCGCACGGCGGCTGACCGTCTCACGGGCCACGACGTCGCTTACCCCTTCACACGGCGCCGCGGCCCGCACGGCGGCTGACCGTCTCACGGGCCACGACTTCGGCCCGGATCATGTCCAGCTTTCCAGCATGTCGTCGCACGCGAATGGCCAAGCGAGGCGCCGCGGGTCGTGCGCGACGTCGATGATCGCGACCGTGGCCCGGGCCGGGTCACCCGGCACCCGGCCGGCGCCCTCGCGGAACGCCTGGCGCCGCGCACCCGCGGTCGGCGCGTAGCCGGCGATCTCGGCCGCCGGGCTCACCTCAGCGGCCGAGCTGCCCGCCCGGTCGGTGGTGGAGGCACTGGGTTCGACGAGCACAACCCGGAGGCCGAGCTGCTCGATCTCCTGGGCGAGAGCTTCCGACAGTCCCTCGACGGCGAACTTCGAGGGCGTTGTACCAGCCGACAGACGGAAACGACCGGACGCCGCCGACGGACGAGGCGACCCGCGCGACGCCGGCGTATGCCGGTCAGCACGGCGTTCGTCACCGCGGCCAAGCCGAACGGACCATAGGCCTCGGCGGCCCACCCTCAACCCTGGGCGGGGGCTCGCGGCCCGGGCGAGAGTCGAGCCGTGCCGACGAACCGGGCACTCAGCGCCTTCCTCATCGCGAAGCGGGCCGCGATCACCCCGGCCACGGCCGGCATCGAGGTGACCGGGGCTCGGCGGGTTCCGGGGCTGCGCCGGGAAGAGGTGGCGTTCCTGTCCGGCGTCAGCGTCGACTGGTAGGTCCGGCTCGAGCAGGGGCGCCAGATCACCCCGTCCGAGTCGGTGCTCAACGCGGTCGCCCGCACGCTGCGGCTGGATGCGGCCGAGCGCGATTACCTGATCAACCTCGCCGGGCATCGGCCCACCGGCCACCGCGGGGCGGGTCCACGCCCCGGGGTGATCCGGATGATGGCCGCTCTCACCACGCAGGCCGCGTTTGTCCTCGGCCCCCGCATGGAGGTGCTGGCCGGCAACTCGCTGGCCTGGGCGTTGCTGCACGGCTTCCCGGCCGAGCCGGACGACCGCCGCAACCTGATGCGCTGGGTGCTGACCGATCCAGCGGCCAGGCAACTCTATGAGGAGTGGGCCGTGGTGGCCTCCGACCTGGTCGGCGCGCTGCAGGTGGAGTCGAGCGCACGGCCCGCTGACCCGCAGATCGCCGCCCTGGTCGGTGAGCCGGCCACCCGCAGCCCGGAGTTCCGCACCTGGTGGGCCGAGCCCTGCCCGCAGGGCCGTACCCCGGGCACCAAGCGGTTCGACCATCGCGCGCCGGGTCGCGATCCGGCACCGGATCCTGCCCGAACGCGTCAAGGCCGCCCGGTTCGCGAAGGCGTCACGCCCCCAATGAGCCAAAGGCGTCACGTCCCCAATGAGCCGAAGGCGTCACGCCACCGGTGAGCCGACGGCGTCACGCCACCGATGGGCCGACGGCGTCACGCCCCCGGTGAGCCGGATCGGCGTTGCACGGCGGCTGCCACTTCCGGCGGCAGGTCGTCGAGTTCGTCCATGGTTCGGCCGGGGCGCAGGAAGTCGAACAGCAGCACCGTGCGGGTGTCCTCGGAGTAGTTCCACGCCTCGTGCTCGACAGTGTCGTCGAAGACGAAGAGCCCGCCCTCCTGCCAGGGCCGGGTCTGCGAGCCGACGCGGAGCGCGCACTCCCCCTCGGGCACGACGAGTCCGAGGTGGGCTCGATAGACGGTGGTGACCCAGCCCTGATGAGGCTTGATGTGTGTCCCGGGCACCATCCGGGAGAAACCCGCGGTGGTCAGGCCGGGGACCCGGCTGAGGGCGTCGGCGGTGCGCGGACAGCCGGCCAGCGCCGCGTCGATGCGCGTGCCGAAGGCGACGAGCCCGTACACGCTCCAGCCGGTTCCGTACATCTCCCGCTGCACCCAGGGCTCGAACGACTCGTCGCTCAGCGCCAGGCACTCGGCCCGGATGTCCGGCCAGGCCCGGCGAAGATCAGCGAGGAAGGGGAACTGACTGTCATCGATGAACACCGTGACCTCCTCGCGGTCAAGGTACAACAACGGATCTCGGCACCCGGCGCAGCGCGATCAGGGCCGCCGCGATGCTTGCCGCGGCGGCGAAGGCCAGCGGCGGCACGGCACCGATGTGCACGGCGGCCGCGCCCAGCGGGATGCCCACGGCCACCGGGCCGAACATGACCGTGTTGGAGGTGGCGGCGACCCGGCCGAGCAGGTGGTCGGGAGTTTCGGTCTGCACGGCGGTGACGGCGGCGATCAGCGTCCAGGGCAGACCGAGGCCGATCAGCACGCTTCCGGCGATCATCGTGGGCCACCAGGGCAGCGCCTGGGCGAGACAGCCCGCGGCGAAGACCACGGCCCCGATCGCGGCCACCCGGATGGGGGCCAGACGGGCCAGCACCCGGCCCACGATCAGGCCGCCGACGATCGAGCCCGCGCCCTGCGCCGTACCCAGGAAGCCCAGATGGGTGGCCGGCAACCGCAGGTCGTGGACCAGGTGGGACAGCACGGCCGCGTCCTTGACCCCCGACATTCCGATCGCGACCCCGGCCAGGAGCACCGGGTTACGCACCGCCGGAACACTGAACAGCGCCCGCAAACCGTCGCGCAGCCCCGACCGCCGCTCGACCTCCGCCTCAGCACCACGCGAGCGACGATCCGCATCGACGCCGGCGGCGCGCTCCGGCTGTTCCCGGCCGGGTAGGCGGACCGGGGCGGGTAGGCGGACCGGGGCGGGTAGGCGGACCGGGGCGGGTAGGCGGACCGGGGCGGGTAGGCGGACCGGGGCGGGTAGGCGGACCAGGGCGTAGCAGGCTGCCGTCAGCAACGGCATCGCGGCGCTCAACACGACGACCGCGTCGGGCCCGTGCCAGGCGTAGAGGGCCGCACCGGCCAGCGGCGCGATCAGCTTGGTGCCCTCCTGCGCGCTCGATCGCCACCCGTTGACGTCGCCCAGCGCCGAAGCGGGCAGGGCCGACGGCATGATGGCGCTCTCCCCCGCCTCGATCAGCACGTAGCTGGCACCACGAGCGAGCAGCACGGCGAAGATCAGCCAGGCCGTGGACGCCGAGCGGACGGCCAGCAGGGTGAGCAGCAGCGCCCCGAGCCCCAGGTCGACCGCGATCACCAGCGGCCGGCGGGGCAACCGGTCGACCAGGGCACCCAGCCACGGCGCGGCGAAGGTCGGCGCGTAGATGCAGACGGCGGTCAGCGCGGCCAGGCTGACCGAACCGGTCAGGTCGAGCACCCAGATGCCCGCGGCCAGCGTCATGGCGGTGCTGCCGAAGCCGGACAACAGGGAGATCAGCACGAAGAGGACGGCGTTGCGGCGCATGGCTCATCGTGCAAAGTTGAGCGGCAATCTGTCAACTATCAGGTGACGCCGCATCCAGCGCATTCCGCAGGCGATCCACGGCGGCCGCGGTCGGCGCGGGCAGCGGACGGGCGGCGCCGGCCAGCTCGTCGAGGTCGGCCACGACCGCCTGGGCCAGGGCGAACAGGGCACCCCCGGTTGCCGCGGGCACCGCCTCCAGAGTCTCCCGCACCAGCACGGCCCGGGTGAAACGCCGATCCCAGCGACGGTCGGCCCCGACCCGGCGGTGCAGCTCGAGTGCCGCCTCTTGTAGCTGGACCAGGCCGTAGGAGTCGGGTTCGGCCGGACGTACGGCCGCCACCAACCGCAGTCTCCGCTGCTCGGCGGCCTGCCGGCTGCCCAGTCCGAGAGCGTCGGCGATCTCGCCCCAGGTCGCGCCGTCGCGGCGAGCCCGATCGATCAGCTCGAGCTCATGGGCGTCGAGCCGCGCCCGCGCCGCCGGCACGGCTCGGAGGTCCTGAAGTTCGGCCACGCCGACACCCTAGCAGAATGTCAACATCTAGTTGACATCAGGAATCGGACGGCCCGAAGGCTCCACCGCCGGCCGTTCCGTTCTTGAGTTCGACAAAGATGCTGTGCGTCGGGGTGTCGCCGGTGTTCTCGCCGCTGTGCTCCTGAGCCCCCACCCAGCGCACCGTGCCGGCAGGCAGCTCGACGTCGACCGTCCGCGCACCGTCGCTGATCCGGCGCCGGAAGGCGCTCAGCGTGTACATGACCGTGTCGGGATGCCGATGCGGATGAGTGCGGTCGCCGGGCCGGTCACGGTATTCCAGCACCCGCACCTGATCGTTTTCGAAGACCACTCGGTAGAACTCGGGGTCGGTGACGACAGGATCGTCGCTACCCATGGCGGTCACCTCCGGCTACATGCCTTCGTGGGACTTCAGTACCATGACCATTATGGTGATGCCAATACCATATGAGGCGAGCGGCCGCGTCGAGCAGAAGTCCCGCACCCGCCGGGCGCTGGTCGAGGCGGCGCGGGGACTGCTGGCCGAGGGCGCGACGCCCCGGGTCGAAGACGCGGCGATCCGGGCGGCGATCTCGCGCACCACCGCCTACCGCTATTTCGCCAACCAGCGCGCGCTGCTCCTGGCCGCGCAGCCCCAGATCCAGCCCGACACGTTGCTCGGGCCCGACGCGCCGGTCGAGCCCCGGGCGCGGCTCGACGCGTTCATGGGCGAGTTCACGCGATACAACCTGCAATGGGAGCCGCAGTTGCGGTCGGCCCTGCGGCTGTCGCTGGAGGATCCAGGCGCGGAGCGACCCCTACTGCGTCGGGGCCGGGCCATCGGCTGGATCGAGGACGCCCTGAGTCCCCTCGCCGACGTCGATCGGCGCGCGCTGGCGATCGCGATCCGGTCGGCGGCCGGCATCGAGTCGTTGATCTGGCTCATCGACGTCGCCGGTCAGACCCGACCGGAAGCCGCCGAGACCGTCCGCCGCACCGCGTCGGCGCTGCTGGAAGCCGCGTTAGCGAAGTGACTTCAACAGGGCGATGTCGGCCGCGTGCCCCT
This sequence comes from Paractinoplanes bogorensis, assembly GCF_018829635.1. GTDB lineage: Bacteria > Actinomycetota > Actinomycetes > Mycobacteriales > Micromonosporaceae > Actinoplanes > Actinoplanes bogorensis. The sequence goes on along the minus strand of NZ_JAHKKG010000006.1, from coordinate 8,126 downwards.
CGTGCTCGACCGACGGCGTCTCGACGATGACCGGGACGCCCGCGGTGGCCGGGTGGGCGAGCAGTTCGGCGAACGGCGCCGTCCCGATGCGACCCGCCCCGATCGTCTCGTGGCGGTCGCGGGTCGAGCCGCACTCGTCCTTGGAGTCGTTCGCGTGGATCAGCTTGAGCCGGTCGCGGCCCACCGTCTCGACCAGCGCGTCCAGCGTCGCCGTCATGCCGCCCGGCGTGGCCAGGTCGTGCCCGGCCGCCCACGCGTGGCAGGTGTCGAAGCAGACGCCCAGGCCCGGGTGGTGGTCGACCGCGTCGAGGTAGCGGGCCAGATCTTGCACCTTGGAGGCCAGGCTGCGGCCGCCCCCGGCGCTCGGCTCGACCAGCAGTTGCGGCCCGCCCTCGGAGCGGTCGAGCAGCGGCAGCAGCACCTCGTGCAGCTGGTGGAAGGCCTTGTCGTCGTGCGCCTCGTCGACCGAGCTGCCCGCGTGGAAGACGACCGCGGACGCACCGATCGCCCGGCCCCGCTCCAGCGCGTGGGCCAGCACCGCCGCCGACTTCTCGACCGTCATGAGGGTCGGCGAGCCCAGATTGACCAGCAGAGAGGCGTGGATGTACGCCGGGAGGCCGCGCTCACCGATGCCGTCGCGGAACAGGACGTCCTGCTTCGGGTCGCCGGGCGGCATGGCCCAGCCGCGGGAGTTGGAGACGTACACCTGAAGCGTCTCGGACCCGGCGGCGTCGACGTAGGGCAGGGCCGCCTTGGCCAGCCCGCCCGACGTCTTGGTGTGCGAACCGATCCGACGGTCTAGAAGCACTGGATGGCCACCTCGGACTGCGGCGGCACCTGGGTGTTGCCGCCCGGCTGCTGACTGCGTACGACCGCGTCGGGGTTGAAGTCGATCCGCACCCGCAGGCCCAGTCCCTCGAGCGCGCCCTTGGCCTGCTGGCACGGCTGGTTGGTCAGGTCGGGCACGACCACGAACGGCGGGCCCTTGCTGACGTCGAGCGTGACCTCGGCATCCTTGGCCGCCCCGGTGTTGGGCTTGGGCGTCTGCCCGATGACCTGGTCTTTCGGCTGGTCGCTGTCCTTGTAGCGCTCGACCGCGGTCAGGCCCAGCTCGCCGAGCTCGCGCCGGGCGTCGTTGATGTTCTTGCCGTTCAGGTCGGGCACCCGGATCGGGGCCTGGCCCTGACTCAGCACGACCGTGACCGTCGCACCCCGCTTGAGCGCCTCGCCCGACTTGGGGTCGGACGAGATGACCGAACCCTCGGGCACCGTGTCGCTGAACTGCTTCGAGCCCTCTTTGAGCTTGAGGTTGAGCTGCGCGAGCTCGCCCTTGGCGGCGGCCAGCTCGAGGCCGGCCAGGTCGGGCACGGCGAACCGCTCGGGGCCGAGCGACAGGTTGACGGTCAGCACGCCGCCCTTGACGATCCGCTCGCCGGCCGGCGGGTCCTGCGAGACGACCGTGTCCTTCGGCACCGATTCGCTGTACGCGCCGTCGCCGTAGAACAGCTCGAACCCGTTCTGCTGGGCGAAGAGCTCGGCCTGGGCCTTGGTCTTGTTCACCATCGGCGGGGAGTCGGTGTAGCGGCCGAGCGTCACCCACCACGTGCTGCCGATCACGACCAGCACCATGACGGCGACGGCGGCGCTCAGCAGGATGCGGCGGCGGTCGGGGCCACCACCGGACCGGGAGCGGGAACGCGGGATACGGCCGGCCGTGTACTGCTGGCCGCGGGGCGCCTGGTTGGGCAGCCGGGCCCAGGGCGGGCGCTCGCCGGCGCCGACGGCCGGCACGATCGTGGTGGCGTCGGTCACCGCGCCGCGGGTGGGCGGGACCTGACGCAGCAGGGCGGTCTCGACGTTGGCGGCGCCGAGGTCGTCGCGGACCGTCTGCACCTCGGCCAGCAGCGCGCCGGCGTCGGTGGGACGGGCGCCCGGGTCGCGGCGGGTGGCGCGGGCGGTCAGGTCGTCGAGCACCGAGGGCAGGCCCTTGACGATGCTGGACGGGGCCGGGACGTCGTTGTCGACGTGCTGCCAGGCGACCGCGACCGGGTCGTCGCCGTCGTACGGCACCCGCCCGGTGAGCATCTCGAAGAGCACGATGCCGGCCGAGTAGACGTCGGTCCGCGCGTCGGCGTGGCCCTCGGTGACCAGTTCGGGCGCCACGTAGGCGACCGTGGCCATCAACTGGCCGGAGTCGTCGGTGCTGCTCGCCTCGACCGCGCGGGCCAGCCCGAAGTCGGCCACCTTGACGACGGCGTCGACCAGGTTGGCCACGCCCCCGCTCGGGGCCTCGGCGACCAGCACGTTCTCCGGCTTGACGTCGCGGTGCACGAGACCGGCCCGGTGGGCGGCGGCGATCGCGGCCAGCATCTGCTCGAGGATCGCGAGCGCCTCGACCGGGTTGAGCCGGCGGCGCTGGGTCAGCAGGTCGCGCAGGGTGCGGCCCTGCACGTACTCCATGACCAGATAGGGCAGTCCCTGGTGGCGGCCCTGGTCGTACACGGCCACGACGTTGGGATGGGTGAGCCGGGCGATCGTCTTGGCCTCGTCGGTGAACCTGTCCACGAAGTGGGCATTGCTCGCCTGCGACGGGTGAATGATCTTCAGGGCGACGGTGCGCTCGAGGCGCTCGTCGGTGGCCGTGTAGACGGTCGCCATGCCACCACGGGCCACGCGACCGGTGATCCGGTAGCGGCCGTCAATCGTCGTGCCGATCAACGTGTCGGCGACTGTGGTGTCCATCGGCGTGAAGTGTATGTGTCTTTCGCTGGGGGGCGGTTCAGGATGTCACACCTGAGTCCAAACGGGTACGCGCGATCTCGTCCCCGTCGGCCGAACTGCCCGGGCAAAAGCGGATTTAGTGGTGTCGCTTGTGGCGTCGGCCATGGGCACTCGCACTCGGCGAGGCCGAGTCGCCGGGGTCGGCCGACTCACTCGGGGACGGGTCGGTACTGCCCGGATCGGACGAAACCGACGGGGACGGGGACGGCGTCGGCGAGGGCGACTCGCTGGGAGCCGTCGGCGTCGGAACAGGCGGCTTGCAGTGACATTCCGTTTTTGTCGGCTTGGCCGGACGGATCGGCGTGTCCCCGGGTGCCGGCGGCGCGGCGGCCCGCGGCGGAGCCGGGTCGGTCGGCGCGGGTACGGGCGGCGGGGCGGCGGCCGTGGTCGTGACCGTGGTGCGTCCGGGCGCGGCGGCGCCGGCCGGAACCCGTACGGGCGAAGAAGAAGGACCCATCCCCACGGCCGTGGTCACCGCCACCCGCGGCGGCGCGGTACCGGCCACCGCCGTGCTCTCCGACATGATCGAGCCCAGCCCGTTCACCACGGCCAGGTAGGCACCGGCCGCCCCGACCACGGTGAGCGTCCCGAAGGCGGTCACCGCCATCGCCCGGCGCGGCTTGCGGGCCGCCGGGACGGGCGCCGGATCGACGGGCAGGTCGATGCCGAAGGTGCCCATCCCGGTCGAGGTGACGTCCGGCCCACCGGCGGGCGGCTCGCCCGGCGTCTTCCCCATGTCGTAGCGCAGCGAACGCCACGCCCCGGCGACCTCGGTACGGGTCCTGCGCAGCAGGCTCATCGGGTTCCTTCTCCACTCTCGTACGCTGTAGGAGTGAGCGATTCCGTAACCGCCGGCCCGGCCGAGTGGATCAACCTGCCGGACGTGTCCGCGAAGCTCGACGTGTCGATCAGCAAGGTCCACCAGATGATCCGCGACGGGCACCTGCTAGCCGTCCGGCGTGACGGCGTCCGCGTCGTCCCCGCTGATCTGGTGGCCAACAGCACTGTGCTGAAGCACCTCCCCGGCGTCCTGACCTTGCTGCGCGACGCCGGGTATAACGACGAAGAGGCCCTCCGGTGGCTGTACGAGCCGGACGAAACGGTCGACGGCTGCGCGGCGAAGGGCCTCGGCGGCCACCGTGCCCGCGAGGTGAAGAGGCGCGCTCAGGCGCTGGGTTTCTAAGAGCGTTTTCCCGTACGGGTGAGAGCGCTACACCGTACGGCGGGTCGCCGCGTCGGCGAGGCGGGCCAGCACGTCCCGGGCCTCCGCCTCGATCGGGGCGCCGTCCAGCGCGGTCAACGCGGCCGCCATCAGGTCGTCGATACGACGCTCGGTGGCGGCCAGAGCGCCGCTGTCCCGGATGAGGCCGCGCAGCCGCTCGACGTCCAGCCCCGGATCGCCCAGCCCGGCGTCGAGCTCGGCCTGCTCGGCGTCACCCAGAGCGGCGAACGCGGCCGCCACCAGATAGGTGCGCTTGCCCTCGCGCAGGTCGTCGCCGGCCGGCTTGCCGGTGACCTCGGGATCGCCGAAGACCCCGAGCACGTCGTCGCGCAGCTGGAACGCCTCGCCGAGCGGAAGCCCGAAGGCCGCGTACGCAGCAATGATCTCGGAGGACGCCCCGGCCAGCGCCGCGCCCAGCAGAAGCGGCCGCTCGACCGTGTATTTGGCCGACTTGAACCGGGCCACCTTGCCCGCCCGCTCCAGCGACGTGTCCGCGGTGGCCTGGGTCAGGACGTCCAGATATTGCCCGACGGTGACCTCGGTCCGCATCTCGTCGAACACCGGCCGGGCCCGGGTCAGCTCGGCCGCACCCGCCCCCGAGGTGTGCAGCAGCTCGTCCGACCAGACCAGGGCCAGGTCGCCGAGCAGCACCGCCGCGCTGTCGCCGAACGCCGCCGCCCCGCCCCGCCAGCCCGACTCGGTGTGCCGCGCCTCGAACCGCCGGTGCACCGACGGCTCACCGCGCCGGGTGTCCGAGCGGTCCATCAGGTCGTCGTGGATCAGCGCGCTGGCCTGCACCAGCTCGAGCGACGCGACCGCGGCCACGATCTGGTCGGAGTCGGCGCCGCCCGCACCGCGGAACCCCCAGTAGGCGAACGCGGGCCGCAGCCGCTTGCCGCCACCGAGCACGAAATCCTCGAGCGTCTCGGCCACGGCGGCCAGCGCCGGGTCGATGCCGGTGAGGCGGGAACGCTGCTCGCCGAGGAAGGCGGCCAGCGCCTTGTCGACACGAGAGCGCAGGTCGGCGGCTTCCAACGGCGAGGTCACGGCACGACGCTAGCGGAAGCCCTCGGTAGAGTGACGGTGTGGCTCTCGGACTTCCTTCCCGTCTTCCCGCGACTCCGGCGATCGGCGAACTCGTCCGAGGGTCCGAGCCGACCTTCTCGTTTGAGTTCTTTCCGCCCAAGACGCCCGAGGGTGAGCGGCTGCTGTGGCGGGCCATCCGCGAACTCGAGCCGCTGCGGCCCAGCTTCGTGTCGATCACGTACGGGGCCGGCGGCACCACCCGCGACACCACGGTGGCGGTCACCGAGCGGGTCGCGACCGAGACCACGCTGCTGCCGATGGCGCACCTCACGGCGGTCAACCACTCGGTGGCCGAGCTGCGCAACGTGATCGGCCGGCTGGCCGGGGCGGGCATCCGCAACGTGCTCGCGGTGCGCGGCGACCCGCCCGGCGACCCGATGGGCGAGTGGGTCAAGCACCCCGACGGCGTCCTTTACGCGGAAGACCTGGTCCGGCTGGTCAAGGAGTCGGGCGACTTCAGCGTGGGTGTGGCCGCGTTCCCCTACAAGCACCCCCGTTCGGCCGGCGTCGAGGACGACACGGCCAACTTTGTCCGCAAATGCCGGGCCGGGGCCGACTTCGCGATCACGCAGATGTTCTTCGACGCCGAGGAATACCTGCGCCTGCGCGACCGGGTCGCGGCCACCGGCTGTGACACCCCGATCCTGCCCGGAGTGATGCCGGTGACCCGGATGGCCACCATCGAACGGGCGACCCAGCTGTCCGGGGCGCCGTTCCCGCCGGCGCTGCTCGCCCGCTTCGAAAAGGTGGCGGGCGACGAGGCAGCCGTACGGGAACTCGGGGTGGAACTCTGTGCCGAGATGTGCGCCCGCCTGGTCGACGAGGGCGTGCCGGGCATCCACTTCATCACGCTGAACCGGTCGACGGCGACGCGCGAGGTGTGGCAGCTGCTGTCCCCGCTGTCCGCGGCCGCCTGAGCCGTGCTCGGGGACTTCTGATGCTCGGGGACTCCTGATGCTCCGGGACTCCTGATGGTCGGGGACTCCTGATGCTCTGGGACGACTACGCCACGGCATGGTCCGGGCTGCACGGCGGTTTCGATCCACGGCGGGCTTCCTTTCTCGTACGCGGGTGGGTGCGGATCGCGTACGGGATGGGAAGTTGGCTGAGTCGCCGCGGGATCGGTCCGATGGCCGTGACCACCGCGGGGTTGCTCGTCTGCGTGACGGTGCCGGTGGTCGCGGGCACGCTGGGCCGCTGGGGTGCGTTCCTGGCCGCGGTGCTGGTGCTGGTGGCCGCGCTGGCCGACGGCCTGGACGGCGCGGTCGCGGTGATCACCGGGCGCACCAGCAAGCTGGGCTACGTCTACGACTCGGTCGCCGACCGGGTGGGCGAGGCGGCCTGGCTGACCGCGTTCTGGCTGGCCGGAGCACCCGGCTGGCTGGTCGTCACGGCCGGGGCGGTTTCGTGGCTGCAGGAGTACGGCCGGGCCCGGGCCACCGCGGCCGGCATGTCCGAGATCGGCGTAGTCACCGTGGCCGAACGCCCGACCCGCGTCCTGGTGGCCATCTTCGGCCTGCTCGCGGCGGCCGCCCTGCCCCTCGCGATCACGGTCGCGACCGTGGTGTGGCTGGCTCTGGCCCTCGTCGGCGGCATCCAACTGACCCGGGCCGTCCGCCGCGCGCTTGATCGTTAATCGGTTGTAAGGGCCCGGTCGCGGACCGTACGGTTGTCCACATCGGAGCCGCCGGGTCGGCGGCGGGCCGACACGGGGGCAGGCCCGCTGACCGTCCCGGCCCCGAATCATCCGCTTCGGGATAATCCGAGCTAGGCTGCAATCATGCCCGCCCCCGAACGTACCGAGCGCGACGTCACCGGTCTGCTCAACATGGCCGGCCACGCCCTCTCGAACCGTCTCGCCGCCGCCCTGGCCGAGGTCGACCTGACCGCGCGCATGCAGTGCGTCCTGGTGCACGCCCTCGAACAGGAGCGCACCCAGATCCAGCTGGCCGAACTGGCCGACCTCGACAAGACGACCATGGTGAGCACGGTCGACGAGCTGGAACGCCGCGGCCTGGCCGAGCGCCGCCCGAGCGCCACCGACCGCCGAGCCCGGGTGATCGCCGTGACCGACAAGGGCCGCCGAGCCGCCGAGGAGGGCCAGCGCATCGTCGACTGGGTGCACACGGACGCTTTGGGCGCCCTCTCCCCCGCGGCACGCTCCGTCTTCGTCGAGGCGCTGGGCCACCTGGCCGACACCACCCGCGACCTTGGCCCTCAGCCCGTACGCCGAGCCCGAGGCCGTTAGCCCCCGTGCCGTCCGGGTGTGCGCCCCAGGCATGCGCCGCAGGCGTGCAGCCGGACGGGCAGCCGGGTATGTGCCACAGGCGCGCGGCCGGATGGCGGATGAGCACGCCACAGGCGCGCGGTCGGGCGTGCGGCCAGATGACGGCTGACTGTGCGCCTGGCCGCCTACCTCGTGCTGGCCCTGGTGGCGATCACCGCCGCGCCACCGCGAAGCCGGCCTACCCTCTCGGCGGTGACGGACCGTGCCGCAAGGCGTGCAGCCGGACGGACAACCGGAGGTGCGCCAGAGACGTGCGGCCGAGCGGGCGGCTGAGTGTCCGCCGCAGGCGTGCAGCCGGGCGTGCGGCCGGACGGCGGCTGAGTGTCCGCCGCAGGCGTGCAGCCGAGCGTGCGGCCAGATGGCGGCTGACTGTGCGCCACAGCCGTGCAGCCGGACGGATCGCCGGAGGTGCGCCAGAGGCGTGCGGCCGAACGGGCGGCTGAGTGTCCGCCGCAGGCGTGCAGCCGAGCGTGCGGCCGGACGGCGGCTGAGTGTCCGCCGCAGGCGTGCAGCCGAGCGTGCGGCCAGATGGCGGCTGACTGTGCACCACAGCCGTGCAGCCGGACGGATCGCCGGAGGTGCGCCAGAGGCGTGCGGCCGAACGGGCGGCTGAGTGTGCGCCACAGGCGTGCAGCCGAGCGTGCGGCCGGACGGCGGCTGAGTGTCCGCCGCAGGCGTGCAGCCGAGCGTGCGGCCAGATGGCGGCTGACTGTGCACCACAGCCGTGCAGCCGGACGGATCGCCGGAGGT
>NZ_JAHKKG010000005.1 GCF_018829635.1 Paractinoplanes bogorensis | reverse complement strand
CACCACTGAAGGCAAGACCCGCCGCGAAGCCATCCGCTGCCTCAAACGCTACATAGCCCGAGAGCTCTACCAACTCATCACCCAGGCCATCACCACACCCGCTTGACATCCATAGGGGCATCACCGGTATGCGACCGCCCTGCGGCCGACGTCAGCCACCACCTGGACCGCACCGCAGACTCGCGTGCTCCGCCAGACGCACCCTAGCGGTTCACCTGCAACCGGATCGGGCCGTCACCCGAGTCCAGGGTCAGCACCGAGCCCACCAGGTCGTCGACCGGCAGACCGGCCAGCAGGATGTTGCGGCGGACGGCGACCAGACCCGTACCGGAGGGAAGGCTCTCCTGGCTGATCACCGTGACCGAGGCGTCTCGGTGGGCCGCGCGGTTGAAGTAGCGGTCGCCGACGATGCCGAGCCCGGCCCGCACCTGTATCGACGACACCAGCTCACCCGGCGGCGCCGGCCGCGGCCCGTCCGACGGCCGCCCTTCGAAACGATGCACCGGCGACGCGAGCAGCTCCACGATCGTCGGCACGTCTCGACTCTAGTTTCGTGCGAGCGGCCAGGAAACGTGGGCGGATCAGTTCGTGCACGCGGACAGGCCTTTCAGGACTCCCTCGCGGTAGGCGGCGATACGGTCGAAGGCCGTCGCCCCGTCGCCCTCGGAGGCCCGGCCGAATGCCAGCAGCGCCTGCACCGCCTCGTCGAGGTCGCCGGGGGAGAGGCGGACCCGGCTGTCCGACTGGTCCCGGGTGATCATGTCGTTGGTCCAGGAGCCGGCCAGGCAGTCGACCGTGAGCTGGCCCTGTTCCGTACGGGTGGCCTCGCCCCGGCGTTCCTGGGCGGCCCGGGCGAACAGGTCACCCAGCAGCATCCCGACCGCGTAGTCGCCGATCTCCTGGTGCAGGTACGGGCCGAGCTCGGTGCTGTCGAAGGCCACGAAGTCGCCGGACGGGCAGTAGAACGCGCGCCCCTCGGCCGACGCGTCGGGCTGGTCGCACGACGGTGGCTCGCCGGCCCGGAAGGGCTGCACGGCCAGGTCGGCCCACGGGGATCCGGTCAGTTGGGGATAGGTGCGCTGCCAGTACGACTGCGCGTCGTCGGCCAGCAGCTGCACCGCGTCGTCGTAGGCGAGGTTGCCGCCGCTTGCGGCTTCTTCCTCGGTGCTGAACGGGATCTCGGTCACCGGCAGGTTCCGGGCCCGGTAGGCGGCGCAGGTCGTCACGCCCTCGTCCACGCCGTCCTGCAGGGCGCGGATGCGGTCGAACGCGTTGCCGTGCGCACCCTCCGACGTGGCCGGCGTGCCGGGCTGGTCGCGCAGGGTCAGCACGCCCGCGACCGCGTCGTCCAGCTGGGCCGGGGTGACGTTCTTGAACGCCGTGGACCGGCCGGCCAGCACGTCGGCCAGCCAGGCCCCGGCGTAGCAGTCGGCCTGCTGCTCGAGCACCACCGTGGGCTGGTTGGACGGGCCGATCCGGGCCTGGATGGCGTGCCCGTACTCGTGCGCCATCACCACGCCGACCAGCAGCGGGCCGTAGTTGCGTTCGAGCTGCGGGATCAGCTGCTGGGCGTCCCAGGCGATGAAGTCGTCGCTCGGGCAGTAGAAGGCGTTCGGCTCGTACCCGGCCTGCTGACCACCGCACGCGGGCGGCGGATCGGCCTTCGAGTACGGGTAGTAGCCACCCTGGACCTTGACGAAAGCGTCCCCACCGGAGACCTCGCCGAACTGCGCGGTCCAGAACCGCTCGACGTCGGCGATCGACCTGGTCACCGTCGCGGGGTCAGTGGTGTTGCGCCGCGGGGTGTCGACGGGCACCAGCCCGCACCCGGCGAGGGCGAAAAAGGCGACGACAAGAGTGGACGCGAGAACACGCGACGGGGGCACGGGCACTCCTCAGCTCTGCTGACTGTCGACGGTAGTTGCCCACTTCCACCGCCCGCTACGCTGCGCCCATGCTGTTCGAACAGACGCTGGGCGTGCCCGCGCACCCCGGCGGCCTGCTGGTCGACGACCCGGCGCTGACCGTCGGTGTCGTCCAGATGACCTCGCGCAACGACGGGCTCGAGATCGATCTCGTGGCGAGGCGCGGGCAACCGGCACCGCCGGCCGAGAGGCGACTGCTTCCCGCGTACGACGAAGGGGTTGATCTGCGGGTCGGCTGGCTCGACGCGAACGGGCGGGCCCATTGGGAGTACGGCTCGATCGCCGACGACGGCTCGACGCACCGGACGCGGGTGGTGCTGCCCGCCCAGTTCGACCGCCTCGACCTCGTGCTGGCCTGGCCCGAGATCGGCTTCCCCGAGCATTCCAGCAGCTTTGCCGTGCCGTCGCGGGCCGAGGCCGAGCGGGGTGTCGTCTCGATCTGGGAGGCGCCGGTCGACATGGCCCCGGTGCCGGGCGGCGTGCGGGACAGCGAGGGCGACGACGATCTCGAGCCGCCGCCGCTGGAGGCCGGGCGGCTGTGCGCGGCGCCGCGGGTGCTGGCCCGCGACCGCGACGGCGTTGTCGTGCTGAGCCGGTTGACCGCGGTCGGTTCGACCCTGGCGATGGCGGTGGAGAGTTTCGCCCGGATCGCCGCCGACGCGCCCGGCGACTGGGGTGCGTCGATCGCCGTGCTGCGCGACCGGTCCGCGGTGCGTCTGGCGGCGTACGAGGGCGAGGCCGGTGGTGGCGCGGACGGCTACCACGCCCGTACGGAATATGTCGTCGCCCGCCCGTCCGGTGACGTGCTCGACCTGGTGGTCCGCTGGCCGGCGGCGGGCCTGGCCGGCGTGCGGGTGACGGTGCCGCTGGAGGACGCGGTCAGCCGGTGACCTTGCCGTCGGCCACTTCCAGGTGCCGGGTGGTGCTGACCGCCTCAAGCATCCGCCGGTCGTGGGTGACGAGCAGAAGCGTTCCCTCGTACGACCCGAGCGCGGCCTCCAGCTGCTCGATGGCGGGCAGGTCGAGGTGGTTGGTCGGTTCGTCCAGCACCAACAGGTTCACGCCCCGTGCCTGCAGCAGGGCCAGTGCCGCCCGGGTGCGCTCGCCGGGGGACAGGCTCGCGGCGGGCCGGGGCACGTGCGCCGCCCGCAGCCCGAACTTGGCCAGCAGTGTCCGTACGTCGGCGTCGCTCATCTCGGGCACCGCCGCGCCGAACGCTGTCATCAACGACTGACCGCCCAGGAACAGCCCGCGCGCCTGGTCGATCTCGCCGACCACCACGCCCGAGCCCAGGTGGGCCGCGCCCTCGTCGAGGGGCAGCCGGCCCAGCAGCGCGGCCAGCAGGGTCGACTTGCCAGAGCCGTTGGCGCCGGTGATCGCGATCCGGTCGGCCCAGTCGATCTGCAGGGTGACCGGCCCGAGCTGGAAGTCGCCGCGGCGTACGACCGCGTCGCGCAGGGTCGCCACCACCGAGCCCGAGCGGGGCGCGGCGGCGATCTCCATCCGCAGCTCCCACTCCTTGCGCGGCTCCTCGACGACCTCCATCCGCTCGATCAGCTTCTCGGTCTGCCGGGCCTTGGCCGCCTGCTTCTCGCTGGTCTCGCCGCGGTGGCTCTTGGCGATCTTGTCGTTGTCGGGGGCCTTGCGGCGGGCGTTGCGCACGCCCTTCTCCATCCAGGCGCGTTGCATGCGGGCCCGTTCGAGCAGGTCCTCCTTCTTGTCGGAGTACTCCTCGTAGTCCTCCCGGGCCTGCCGCCGGGCCCGGTCGCGTTCCTCCAGATAGGACGCGTAGCCGCCGCCGAACAGGGTCACCTTCTGCTGGGCCAGATCAAGTTCGAGGACCTTTCCCACCGTACGGGTGAGGAACTCGCGGTCGTGACTGACCAGCAACGCACCCGCTCGCAGGCCCGCCATGAACTCCTCGAGCCGGCGCAGCCCGTCCAGGTCGAGGTCGTTGGTGGGTTCGTCGAGCAGGAACACGTCGTACCGGCTGAGCAGCAGCGACGCCATGCCCGCGCGGGCCGCCTGGCCACCCGAGAGCGCGGTCATCGGGTGGTCGAGGCCGACGGTCAGGTGCAACTCGGCCGTGACCTGCGCGGCCCGCTCGTCGAGGTCGGCACCGCCCAGGTCGAGCCAGCGTTCCAGGGCCGTCGCGTATTCGTCGTCGGCACCCGGCGCGCCCTCGGTCAGCCGCTCGGTCGCGGTGTCGAGGGCGGTCTGGGCCGGGCCGACGCCGGTGCGGCGGGCCAGGAAGTCGCGGACGGTCTCGCCCTCGCGACGCTCGCGCTCCTGCGGCAGGTAGCCGACGTTGGCGGTGGGCGGGCTCAGCGTGACCGTGCCGCCCTCGACCGGCACCAGGCCGGCCAGGGTGCGCAGCAGCGTCGTCTTGCCCGCGCCGTTCACCCCGACCAGGCCGATCACGTCGCCCGGGGCGACCACCAGGTCGAGCCCCGAGAAGAGGACGCGGTCGCCGTGCCCGGCGGCGAGATCACGGGCAATCAGGGTGGCGCTCATCGCCTTCCGAGCCTAGTCGCCCATCGGCACGGCGTTCCCGCTGACCCGTACGCGCGCGTCGTTGCGCCGCAGCGCGACCGTGATCCGGCTCGGCCGGCCCATGTCGTCGCCCTGCCGCAGCTCGAGGGTGGCCTCCTCGGGCACCAGGAACATCGCCCGCAGATATCCGCCCAGGGCGGCCGCCGCGGCCCCGGTGGCCGGATCTTCGACGACCCCGCCGACCGGGAAGGGATTCCGTACGTCGAAACTGCGGTCACCGGTGCGGAAGATCAGCTGGATCGTCGTCCAGCCCTGTGCCTCCATCAGCCCCTTGAGCGCGTCGAAGTCGTAGTCGAGCTCGGCCAGCCGCGAACGGGTCCGCGCGGCCAGCACCGGGTGGTACGCACCGGCGTACGCAACCTGGGGTTTGAACCCGGGGTCGAGATCGTCCTCGCTCCAGCGCAGCGCGGTGAGCAGTGCTTGCCGGGCGGGCAGCTCGGAGATGGCCGGCGGCACGCTGGTCAGGGTGGCCCGGCCGTGCGCGTCGACGCTGACCGGCACCTCGCCCGCGTTGGTGGTGAACACGTGCTCGCCCGGCCCGAGCGCGACCGCGGTGGCGACCGTGGCGTGCCCGCAGAACGGCACCTCGGCGAGCGGGCTGAAGTAGCGCACCCGGTATTTCCCGCCGGTGATGAAGGCCGTCTCCGAGTAACCCACCTCGGCCGCGATCTTCAGCATCGCCTCGTCGTCCAGGTCACTCGCGTCGAGCACGACCCCGGCCGGGTTGCCGCCCGCCGGGTCGTCGGTGAATGCCGCGTACCGCTCGATCGTCGCCATGCAAGGGAGACTGCCACGCTCTCAGCGAAACGCGGGAGGCCGCTTGTTGTCACAACCCCGGAGTAGCGTTCTGACGGTGACAGATGCACCAACCGCGATCACACCCTCATCCGACCTCCCGCGCACCCTGGGCGAGCTCCGGGCCTCCGGCCACGAGTACAAAACCGTCAAGCAGGAACTGCGCGACAACCTCCTGGCCCGCCTCCGCGACGGCGGGCCGCGCTTCCCGGGCATCGTGGGCTACGACGACACCGTGCTCCCCGAGGTCGAGCGGGCGCTGCTGGCCGGGCACGACATGGTCCTGCTGGGCGAGCGCGGCCAGGGCAAGACCCGGCTCATCCGCGGGCTGATCGGCCTGCTCGACGAGTGGACGCCGGTCATCACCGGCTCCGAGCTGCACGAACACCCCTACCACCCGCTCACCCCGGCCACCCGGCGGATGGTCGCCGAGACCGGTGACCTGCTGCCGATCTCGTGGCTGCACCGCTCCGAGCGCTACGGCGAAAAGCTCGCCACCCCCGACACCAGCGTCGGCGACCTGATCGGCGACGTCGACCCGATCAAGGTGGCCGAGGGCCGGGCGCTGGGCGACCCCGACACGATTCACTTCGGGCTGGTGCCGCGCACCAACCGGGGCATCTTCGCCGTCAACGAGCTGCCCGACCTGGCCGAGCGCATCCAGGTGTCGCTGCTCAACGTGCTCGAGGAACGCGACATCCAGGTCCGCGGCTACCAGCTCCGGCTGCCGCTCGACCTGCTGCTTGTGGCCTCGGCCAACCCGGAGGACTACACCAACCGCGGGCGCATCATCACCCCGCTGAAGGACCGGTTCGGCGCCGAGATCCGCACCCACTACCCGGTCGACCTGGCCCTCGAGACCGAGCTCATCCGGCAGGAGGCCGACCTGGTCGCGGCCGTGCCCGACCACCTGGTCGACGTGCTGGCCCGCTACACCCGGGCGGTCCGCGAGTCGCCGTCGGTCGACGCCCGTTCGGGCATCTCGGCCCGGTTCGCGATCGCCGCCGCCGAGACGGTCGCGGCCAGCGCCCTGCGGCGCAGCGGTCTGCGGCAGGAGCGTGAGGCCGTGGCCCGCATCTGCGACACCGTGTCGGTCACCTCGACCCTGCGCGGCAAGGTCGAGTTCGAGAGCGGCGAGGAGGGGCGCGAGACCGAGGTGCTCGCGCACCTGCTGCGGGTGGCGACGGCCGAGACGTTCCGCGACCGGCTGGCCGGCCTCGACCTGTCCGGGTTCACCGACCTGGTGGCCGAGGGCGCCATTGTCGAGACCGGTGACCTGGTCAGCGCCGAGGAACTGCTGGGACAGATCGGCACCGTGCCCGGCCTGGCCAAGGTGCTCGACCGGCTCGGCCTGGGCGACGCGCCCTCGCCCGGGCAGGCCGCCTCCGGCATCGAGTTCGTGCTCGAGGGGCTGCACCTGACCCGCCGGATGGCCAAGGAACTCACCGACGACGGCCGCACCCTGTACGGGAGCTGACCATGGCTCGTAAGAATTTCCGGTACGGCGTGTGGCGGGACGGGCCCGACCCGCTCGCCCCGCCGTACGACGTGCGGGCAGCCGTGGACGAGGTCGGCGAGCGCGTGCTCGAGGGCGAGAGCCTGCGCGACGTGCTGCGCGACCTGGTCCGCCGCGGTCCGCGGGCCGGTCGCGGGCTCGACGAGCTGCGCGACCGGGCCCGGCGGTTGCGGCGTGAGGCGCTGCGCCGGGGCAACCTCGACGGCGCCGTCACCCGGGCCCAGCAGTTGCTCGACCAGGCCGTGGCGGCCGAGCGCGACGAGCTGACCCGCCGCGACGACGACGAGGCCCGCTTCAACGAGGCGGTGCTCGACAACCTGCCCCGCTCGACGTCCCGCGCGGTCGAGGAGCTGTCCGACTACAACTGGGCCTCCGACGAGGCCCGGCAGCTCTACCAGCAGATCCTCGACGGGCTGCGGCGCGAGGTGGTCGAGCAGCGGTTCGCGGGCATGAAGCAGGCCCTGGAGAACGGCGATCTCGACGGCGTCAACGAGATGGTGTCCGACCTGAACGACCTGCTCGAGAAACACGCCCGGGGCGAGGACACCGACGACGCGTTCCAGCAGTTCATGGCCAAGCACGGCCAGTTCTTCCCGGAAAACCCGGGCAACGTCGAAGAGCTGATCGACTCGCTGGCCCGGCGGGCGGCGGCGGCCGAGCGGCTGATGCGCTCGCTCAGCCCCCAGCAGCAGGAGGAGCTGTCGCGCCTGATGGACCAGGCGCTCGGCGACGGCCCGTTGCGCGGCCAGCTGGGCCGGATGACCGACAACTTGAAGGCGCTGCGGCCCAACCTCAACTGGGGTCGCGGCGAGCGGATGCGGGGCCCGCAGGATCTGGGCTACGGCGACGCCGCGTCGGCTCTGGGCGAGATCGGCGACCTCGACGAGCTGCTCGACCAGCTCGGCCAGGAACACCCCGGGGCCACGCTCGACGACGTGGACGTCGAGATGGTGGAGCGTCAGCTCGGCCGGGGCGCCGCCGACGACGTACGCCGGCTGCGTGAGCTGGAACGGGAGCTGAGCCGGCAGGGCTGGGTGACCCGCGACGCCGAGGGTCTGACCCTCTCGCCCAAGGCGTTGCGCCGGCTCGGGCGCACGGCGCTGGCCCAGGTGTTCGACGACCTGTCCGGCCGCAAGCAGGGGCAGCACGACCTGCGCGACGCGGGCGCGGCGGGTGACCTGATCGGCTCGTCGCGGCGCTGGGAGTTCGGCGACGAGCAGCCGCTCGACGTGGTCCGCACGATCGGCAACGCGGTCCGGCGCCAGGCCGGTGCGGGCGGCGTGGGCGTTCTCCCGGTCCGGCTCGAGCCCGACGACTTCGAGGTGGCCGAGACCGAGCGGCGGGCCTCGGCGGCGGTCGCGCTGCTGGTCGACCTGTCCTACTCGATGTTCGCCGACGGGCGCTGGGGCCCGATGAAGCAGACCGCCCTCGCGCTGTCGCACCTGGTCGCGACCCAGTTCCCGCAAGACTCGCTGCAGATCATCGGGTTCGGCAAATACGCGTCGACGCTGTCGCAGGGCCAGCTGGCCGCGATCGACCCGACCATGGAGAAGGGCACCAACCTGCAGCACGCCCTCAACCTGGCCGGCCGGCACCTGCGGCGGCACCCGGGTGCCGAGCCGGTCGTGCTGATCGTCACCGACGGTGAGCCGACCGCCCACCTGGAGGACGGCGAGGCCTGGTTCATGTGGCCGCCGCTGCCCGAGACCATCCGGGCCACCATCCACGAGGTCGACCACCTGACCCGCTACGGCGCCACGCTCAACTTCTTCATGCTGGGCGAAGATCCGGGCCTGCAGCGGTTCGTGGCCAAGGTGGCCGAACGCAACGGCGGCCGCGTCTTCAGCCCCGACGTCGAGGAGCTGGGCCGTTACGTGGTCGACGACTACGTGCGGGCCCGGCGCGGAAGGCGCTGATCCGTCATCCGGGCCGCGCGGCTGATCAACCTGGTGCTGTTGCTGCAGGCGCG
The DNA here is from genome assembly GCF_018829635.1 of Paractinoplanes bogorensis. Classification (GTDB taxonomy): domain Bacteria; phylum Actinomycetota; class Actinomycetes; order Mycobacteriales; family Micromonosporaceae; genus Actinoplanes; species Actinoplanes bogorensis. The sequence goes on along the minus strand of NZ_JAHKKG010000005.1, from coordinate 754,865 downwards.
CGGCTCGATGACGGCCGCCGAACTGGCGGCCGAGCTCGAAGTGTCGGAACGCACCGTCTACCGCGATGTCGTGGCTCTGTCGGCGGCAGGTGTGCCCGTCTATGCCGAACAGGGCCGCGTCGGCGGGTATCGGCTCGTCGACGGCTATCGGACCCGGCTCACCGGGCTGTCCCGGGCCGAGGCCGAGGCGCTGTTCCTGGCCGGGCTGCCCGGACCGGCCCGCGAGATGGGGATGACCGAGGCGGCCGAGACGGCCCGGCTCAAGATCCTGGCCGCGCTGCCCCCGGGTTTGCAGGAGGCGTCCGAACGCGCCGGGCAGCGTTTCCACCTCGACGCGCCCGGCTGGTTCCGCGATCCGGAGACCCCGCCGCGGCTGGCCGAGCTGGCCCACGCGGTGTGGCACGACCAGTCCGTCGAGATCCGCTACAAGAAACGTGACGAGGTGACCCGGACGGTTTCCCCGTACGGGCTGGTCCTCAAGAACGCGGTCTGGTACCTGGTCGGCAAAGTCGGGGACGACCTGCGCACCTACCGCGTCGACCGGATCACCGGCGTGGTGGCGAGCGGGCTCACGTTCGTACGGGAAACCGGGTTTGATCTGCCGGGTTTCTGGGCCCGACGGGCGGCGGAGTTCGTGCGGCAGATGTTGAGCGACGAGATCGCGATCCGGCTCAGTCCGGCCGGTGTGCGGCAGTTGCGGTTTGTCGTCGAGCCGCAAGCACTTTCGGTGGCTCTAACGGCGGGCGAGCCGGAGGACGACGGCTGGACCCGGACGCGGCTGCCGGTCGAGTCGATGGACGTCGCGTACACCTACATGATGTCGCTCGGGCCCGAGGTCGAAGTGGTCGAGCCGCCCGCGTTGCGCTCCCGGCTGGCCGAGGCACACGCACGGGCGGCTGATCTTTATCGGTAACCGGAGACGTCGGCCGGCTTGCCCGGGTCCTGCACCTCGACCAGGTAACGCCACGCGTCCGGTTGGCTCCCGTCCAGGTCGGTGAAGCCGTAGACCTGGGCGAGTTCACCGCTGGAGGTCGACCTGCCGTTCCAGCGGGCCTTGTCCGGGTCGGCGGCCAGCGCGGCGACGGCCCGGCCCACGAACGCGGGCGATTCCGAGATGGCGAAGTGCGGTTCGTTCTTGGCGCCGTCGAGCCAGTTGTCCTCGGTGACGCCGAAGCCGTCGAGCATCATCTCGGACCGCAGCCACCCCGGGGTGAGGGCGACCGAGGTGCCGCCGTGGCCGGCGAGTTCCTTCGACCAGGCGTAGGCGAGCCGGTTCACCGACACCTTGGCCAGGTCGTAGAAGACGGACAGCCGGTAGTTGACCTCGTTGTAGGCGGTGGTGCCGTCGCCCATCTCGACCACGAGCCCGCCCGGGTTGCGGATGAGCAGCGGCATGGCGTGGTGCGCGGTGGTGATGTGCGTGTCGATGGCCAGGCGCAGCAGCCGGAACCCCTTGTCGAGCGGCTGGTCCCACACCGGCTTGTGCCAGGTGGCGAGGGGGTCGCCGCCCCAGACGTCGTTGACCAGCACGTCGAGGCGCCCCTGCTCGTCGTCGATCTTCCGCACGAGCGCGGCGACCTGGTCGCTTTCCAGGTGGTCGACGGCCACGGCGATGCCCGTGCCGCCGGCCGCCGTGACCATCTCGGCGGTCTCCTCGATCGTCTCGGGCCGGTCCATCTCGGAGCGCCGGGCCCGGGTGCTGCGCCCGGTCGCGTAGACGGTGGCGCCCGCCGCGCCGAGCTGAACCGCGATCTGCCGCCCGGCTCCGCGCGTCGCGCCCGCCACGAGGGCGACCTTGCCTGTCAGTGGTTTGTCTGCCATGCCGACGACTCTCCCGCCAAAACCTGACAGCCGGTGTCCGCTTTTCCGGACGGGTTCAGCGGCTCCAGTGGTATTGCGTGCTGTGCCGTCTCGAGCGGCAGAGCCGGCACGCGTGCGGATTGCGGCGGAACCACTCCTCCTCGGCGTCACGCTTGCGCTGCTTCTTCGCCTGGTCCTCGTCCGACCAGGCGTGCACCGACGCGTTGATTTTGTTCCAGCCGGTGGCGTCGGGGTCGATGCCGCGCTTGCGGGCGGCCTTCCGAACCTCACGGACGGTCGAGATGGTCGCGCCGACGACCGCGACGACCAGGCTGGCCGGGCACAAGTAGACGATGGCTTCCATTGCCTGTCCTCGCTATCTGATGGCGGTGGCGTAGACGATCGGCCAGACGACGCTGGCGACCAGAGCGGTCAGGGCGAGGCCGGCGCCCTGGTGGTAACTGCGGCCCACGCGGGCCAGGGAGATGAGGGCGAGCACGAAGCCGACGGGCGGCAGGAGCCAGAGAACGACGAGGGCGGTGATGGTCAGGCCGCTCGGCGGGCCGGCGATCCACCGGCTGAAGGCGTCGAGGCCGGTCCGCCGGCCGGGCGGATAGACGTAGCGGCCGGGCTCGTACGGATGCGGTGGCGGCTCGGACCGCGGCCCGCGTCGCACGAGATACGCCTCGGCGCCCGCGATGGCGAAGACACTGACCAGGGCCACGACGGTGATCGTGGTGCTGACGACCGGGTCGCGGTTGTCGCCGAGGTCGACGATCTGTCCGACGATCGCGCCCACGACGGCGGACACCGCGGTGACGGCGGGCCCCAGCATCGGATCGATCTCGCTGACGCCGTAGGTCCAGCGGATCGCGTACCACATCATCGACCAGCCGAACACGGTCAACCACGCGGTGGCGATCACGATCGGCCAGAGCACCGCCGAGCTGTCCGGGGTCGCGTCCTGCGCCGACTCCGGGACCACCACGGCGGAGAGCAGGAGACCGCCGGCCACCACAGCCATGATCGCCACGCGCCGGAGGACCTGGCGGACCGCGACCCGGACCAGGCCGGTGATCCGGTCCGGATGCCGGTACCAGAAGGCGGCGACGCCCAGGCCGACGACGATGCCGCCGCCGACGAACGACACCTGGGCGCCGAAGATCCGGTCGGACAGCAGGAACGGGAAGTCCAGGTTCTTCACGCTGAGCAGGACGACGGCGACCAGACCGATGCGGGCGCGCCAGTCGGACAGGCGCTGAAACGGAGCGTAGGGGTTGGCGGAGGCGGGTTTGAACAGGTTGCGGGCGCAGGTCCAGGGGTTGACCCACGAATACCAGGGGTGGCGCACGTCGGTTCCTTAGGCAACGAGGGTGTCGCTGTTGATCGACGCTAATCAGCGGGCTGTCGCGCCGGAGTCGGCCGAAGCGGTGGGCGGGAGCGGCCCGGAGATCCATGGACATGTGCAGCTCAACGTCCTAGGGGAGAGAGAACTAGGTTCCTAGGACGGCGGACACGACGTGCGACACGTGACTGGTTCGCGACGGAGATTCTGAAGCTCGTTATAGTTGCTCGGCGAGTGGCCGGTGGGGGGCCCGGGCGTCGGGGGACGCGTCCATCCGGGCATCACTGTGCCGGTCGTACGCGTCAGCCGGGAGTCGGCCCGGTGCACGAGGGGGAGAGGAAGTCGCGATGTCGCAGCAGTCTGCGCCGTCCAGCGCTGCCCCCTCCAACCGCATCTGGACCATTCCCAACGTGATCAGCTTCATCCGGCTGCTGGGCGTCCCGCTGTTCCTCTATCTGCTGCTCGGGCCGCAGAACGACGTCGCCGCGGTGATCGTGCTGGCGATCGGCGGCACCACCGACTGGGTCGACGGCTTCGTGGCCCGCCGGATGAACTCGGTCAGCCGCCTCGGGGAGATCCTCGACCCGTTCGCCGACCGGCTCTACATTCTGGCCACGTTGATCGGTTTCACCGTACGAGGTGTGGTGCCGTACTGGCTGACCGGCGCTCTGCTGCTGCGGGAACTCGTGATCGCGATCGCGCTGCTGGTGCTGCGCCGCAACGGGTACACAGCCGCGCTGCCGGTGCACTACGTCGGCAAGACCGGCACGTTCGTGCTGCTGGCCGCGTTCCCGGTGATCCTGCTGGCCGAGGCCGTGCCCGCGATCGACGGCTGGGCCGGCCCGCTCGGGTGGGGGCTGGCCTGGTGGGCGGTCGGGCTCTACTGGGCGGCCGGCGTGCTCTATCTGATGCAGACGGTGCGGCTGCTGCGCGCGGCCCGGGTGGCCGTCTGATGACCCAGCCGGACGAGCAGCCGCCGAAGCGGACCTTCACCCCCGATTTCCTGACCGAACTCTTCCGTAATCCGCTCGACGCCGGTTATGCCGACGCCGCGGCCCGCAAGCTGCGCGAGGGCGAGCCGACCGGGGTCCGCAAGCGGGTGTCCACCGCGGCCCTGACCGTCACCTGCGTGGCGCTCGGGTTCCTGCTGGTGATGGCCTACAAGCAGACGGTGGCCGACGAGCCGTCCCGGTCGACGGTGCGGGCCGAGCTGATCGAGCAGGTGCAGAACCGCCGCGAGACCACCAGCAAGCTGCAGGATCAGGCCGACCAGCTGGCCGAGGAGGTCTCGGCCCTGCGCGAGAGCGGGCTGAGCGACGACGAGATCCAGAAGCTGCGCGACACCGAGGCGGCGACCGGGCTGGCCATGGTCCGCGGCTCGGGCGCGAAGATCACCGTGGGCGACGGCCCGACGCCGATCAACCCGGTCACCGGGGAACGCAACCTGGTGGCCCGGGTCAAGGACTCCGACCTGCAGCTGGCGACCAACGCCCTGTGGTCGCTGGGGGCCGAGGCGATCTCGATCAACGGGCAGCGGCTGACCGCGACGTCGACGATCCGCCAGGCCGGCGAGGCGATCCTGGTCGACCTGCGCCCGGTGACGACGCCGTACGAGGTGGTGGCGATCGGCCCGGACGACCTCGCCAAGGACTTCCAGGCGAGCTACGCCGGACGGTTCTTCGACCAGCTCTCGGCCAAGTACGGCATGTCGTTCAGCGCCCGCGAGGCCAAGGACGTGCAGCTCGACGCGGCGACCGAACTCAAGTTGCGGGTGGCCCAGCCGTCCACGCCGCCGCCCGTACCGTCCTCCCTGCCCTCCGGCCCGGCCTCCTCCCCGGTCGAGCCGTCCAGTTCATCGTCGGAAGGCGGCCGATGATCGCCGTACTCGCCCTGATCGCCGGTGTCGTCCTGGGCATCGTGCTCAACCCGACCGTGCCGCCCGAGCTGCTGCCCTATCTGCCGATCGCGGTGGTGGCGGCGCTCGACGCGGTGTTCGGCGGGGTGCGGGCCCGGCTCGACGGCATCTTCGACGACAAGCAGTTCGTCATCTCGTTCATCTCGAACGTGCTGGTGGCCGGCCTGATCGTCTATCTCGGCGACCAGCTCGGCGTGGGTTCGCAGCTGTCCACGGGCGTGGTGGTCGTGCTCGGCGTGCGCATCTTCGGCAACGTGGCCGCCATCCGCCGCCATCTGTTCCGGGCCTGAGGCGGGGGTGACGACGCGATGACCGACCAGAACGAGCCCGAACCGGGCATGCCCACGGCCGGCCGTAAGCCGGTGCCGGCCGACGAGGGGCCGACGCTGGAGCAGCCGCAGCGGTTCGAGCGGGATCTCGAGGGCCCGACCCGGAAGCTGTCGATCAATCCGCCGGCGTCACCCGAACCGGTGAACGCGCCGGGGGAGACGACCCGGGTGCTGCGACCGGCGGTCGACGAACCGGTGGACGAGCCGACGGATGTGCTGATACCGCCACCGCCACCGCCCGCGGACGAGCCGACGACGGTTCTGCAGCCGCCGCCCCGGAGGCCGGCCGAGCCGGAGCCGGCGCCTGCTCCGGAACCGGACAAACCGCCGGCCCCGGAGCAGGCGGAGAAGCCCGGGCAGGCGGGAACGGCGCCTCCGCCCGTACGGGAAAAGGCCGGTCTGAAGAATCTGCTGACCCGGCGCCCGACCCCGGCCGGGGCGCTGATCCTGGTGCTGCTGGCGCTGTTCGGTTTCACCCTGGTGGTGCAGCTGCGCAGCAACAACACCGACGAGGGCCTGGCCGGTGCACGGCAGGAGGACCTGGTGCGCATCCTGAGCGATCTCGAGGCCCGCGACAGCCGGCTGCAGAGCGAGATCAGCGCCCTGGAGACCAGCCAGCGGCAGCTCACCTCGGGTGTGGCCGGGCGGCAGGCGGCCCTGGCCGAGTCGCAGAAGCGGGCCGACGAGCTGGGCCTGCTGGCCGGCACGCTGGCCGCGCGGGGTCCGGGGCTGCGGATCGTGATCGACGGGGTCAAGGCGAGCGCCATCCTCAACGCCGTGCAGGAGCTGCGTGGCGCGGGTGGCGAGGTCATGCAGATCGCCGGGTCGGCCGGGAAACCGGTGCGGATCGTGGCGTCCAGCTATTTCGTGGACGCCGAGGGCGGTGGGGTGATCGTGGACGGCGAACGGCTCACCGGGCCGTACGTGCTGACGGTGATCGGCACGCCGTCGATCATGCAGACCGCGCTGCAGATCCCCGGCGGGGTGGTCGCGTCGGTGAACAGCGGCGGCGGTAGCGTGACGTTGGAACAACGGACGTTGGTCGAAGTGACCGCGGTCCGGGGGGCCACGACCTTGCAGTACGCACGACCGGTCTCGTGAGAGGCGCCGGTGAATCGTGACAACGGGAGAGAGACGCGTGATTCCTGAGGACCTGCGGTACACGGCTGAGCACGAGTGGGTGGCCGGAGACGGCAGCGGGCCCGTGCGGGTGGGTATCACCCATTACGCGCAGGATGCTCTCGGCGACATCGTCTTCGTGCAGCTGCCCGACGAGGGCACCGAGGTGGCGGCGGGCGACTCGCTCGGCGAGATCGAGTCGACCAAGAGCGTCTCGGAGATCTACGCCCCGATCGCGGGCACGGTCGTGTCGAAGAACGCGTCGCTGACCGACGAGCCCGAGTTGATCAACGCGGAGCCCTATGCCGCGGGCTGGCTGGTGGAGATCGCGCCGGCCGACGCCGGGGCGGTCTCGGCGCTGCTCGACGCGGATGCCTACAAAGCTTTGACGGAGAGCTGACGAAGGTCAGCGCGTCCGGTTGCCCCGCGATATTGGCCCTGACTAGGGTTGCGGGGCACAACGAATGTTATGCCTTTGAAACCGATAGTCGTGCGTCCCAGCCTTACGGCGCGGCGGGGGAGACCTTGGCCGCACGCCACGACCAACTGATCCGTGAGGTGGTCCGATGACGCGCCCAGACGACGAGTTCCCCCCACTCGACGTCACGTCCACGCTGAACCTCGGCGCCCTCGACGAGGTGCTCGATGGTCCCGACACCGACGTGGTGCCGGCCCGCATGTCGGGCTCGCTCCCGCCCGGGATGGCGCTGCTGGTGGTGCGCCGGGGTCCCAACGCGGGCGCCCGCTTCCTGCTCGACCACGACGTGACGACCAGTGGACGACACCCCGACAGTGACATCTTCCTCGACGACGTGACGGTCTCGCGCCGCCACGCCGAGTTCCACCGCGACGGCGGCACCTTCACGGTGCGCGACGTCGGCTCGCTGAACGGCACCTATGTCAACCGCGAGCGGGTCGAGGCGGCCACGCTCAGCAACGGTGACGAGGTGCAGATCGGCAAGTTCCGGCTGGTGTTCATCGCGGGCCCGCGGCCCGAGGCGGAGGGTAGCCAGGGGTGACTTCGTCGGGGGCGGCGGCGCGCGACCCGGGGGCCTCACGGCCGCAGGGTGGGCGTGAGCCTGCGCTGATGAGCATCGGGGAGGTGCTGGCCCATCTGCGCACCGAGTTCCCCGACACCACCATCTCGAAATTGCGGTTCCTGGAGGCGGAGGGGCTGGTCGACCCCCAGCGCACCGCCTCCGGGTACCGGAAGTACTCGTGGAACGACGTCGCGCGGCTGCGCTTCGTGCTGACCGCGCAGCGCGATCAGTACCTGCCGCTGCGGGTGATCCGCGAGCAGCTCGACCGGATGGAGTCCGAGGAGCCGGTGGCGCCCAGCCGTCCGGCCCTGGTCGCGGTGGGCGGCGAGAAGGCCGCCGATCCGTCCGACACCCGGGTCCCCCGGGAGGATGTGATGGAACGCACGGGCGCGCCGGCCGAACTGCTGGACGAGCTCGAGCGGATGGGCCTGGTGACCGCGCGGCCACCGGGCTGGTACGACGGCGACGCCGTGATCATCGTCGAGGCCGTCGTGGGTCTGACCAAGTACGGCCTCGAGCTGCGCCACCTGCGCGGCTTCCGGGCCGCCGCCGATCGCGAGGTCGGCCTGTTCACGCAGTTGCTGGCGCCGCTGGTGCGGCAGAGCGACCCGGCCGCCCGGGCCCGGGCCAACGAGACGGCGCGGGATCTGCAGGCGCTCTCGCAGCGTCTGCACGCGGCTCTGGTGCGAGCCGGGTTGCGTGGCGAACTCGGTCGGTGAACCGGGTTTTTGATCGAACGCGGCGCGCGCGGGATCCGGACGGCGTGCGTGTACCGTGCAGGATAGGGGCAGCCGTTGCGGGGCGGCGTGACAATCGACCAGGAGGCGGCGGTGCGCGAGCTGAGCGTGGTCGGAGTTCGGGTGGAGCTGCCGAGCAACCAGCCGATCGTTCTGCTTCGGGAAAATGAAGGTGATCGGTACCTGCCGATCTGGATCGGTGCCGTCGAGGCGACCGCGATCGCGTACGAGCAGCAGGGTGTCAAGCCCGCCCGTCCGCTGACCCACGATCTGCTGCGCGACATCCTCAAGGCGCTCGACAAGCCACTCACGGCGGTCGAGATCACCGAACTGAAGGACAACGTCTTCTACGCCGACCTGCTGATCGGTGACGACGTGCGGGTGTCGGCCCGGCCCAGCGACTCGATCGCCCTGGCCCTGCGGGTCGGTGCGCCGATCCGCTGCGCCGAGCAGGTGCTGACCGAGGCCGGCATCGTCATCCCGGACGAGCAGGAGGACGAGGTCGAGAAGTTCCGCGAGTTCCTCGACCAGGTGCGTCCCGAAGACTTCGCGGGTTGAAACCCCGCTAAAGATCGACAACTGCCTCGCCCGGTCGCGGCGTGTCGCTTGGTTACCTAGCTGTTTCCGCGGGCTCTGAGATATACGCTCGTGAAGTCCAGGTGAAGCGGCGGCACCGTGAAGCGGGGAGGTGGTCGCGTGCACGAGCAGCCTCTCGAAGAAGAGGGTCCACTCGTCGGCGAGGACGGCTCGGTCGGTTATCGCGGGGTGACGGCGTGCCAGGCGGTCGGCATCAGCTACCGCCAGCTCGACTACTGGGCGCGGACCACGCTGGTCATCCCCAGCATCCGTGACGCGTCCGGCTCGGGCACCCAGCGGCTGTACTCGTTCCGCGACCTGGTCGTGCTCAAGGTGGTCAAGCGCCTGCTCGACGCCGGGGTGTCGTTGCAGAACATCCGGCGGGCGATCGAGACGCTCCGGTCACGCGGGGTGGAGGATCTGGCCGGCATCACGCTGATCTCCGACGGCACCACGGTGTACGAGTGCCGGTCGCCGGAGGAAGTGGTCGACCTGCTGCAGGGCGGTCAGGGCGTGTTCGGCATCGCGATCGGCGGCGCCTTCAAAGAGATCCAGGGCTCGCTGTCGCACCTGCCGGCCGAGCCCGCGGGTGGTCCGGTGCCGGTCGGCACCGATCCGTCGCCGTCCGAGGGTGACGAACTCGCGGCCCGCCGGGCCCGCAAGCGCGCCGGTTGACCGTTTGCGCGGTATGGGTAACCTGCCCAAGTTGTGGATGTTCTTGAGAACGGTGCTCCTCCCCGTCGGCACAGTCGTGTTCTGACCGGTGTGCTGGTGGTGGCCGCATTGATCGCGGTCGGGGTGGTGGAGTTCCGTTCCCGGCACGACCGCGTGGCTGCAACTCCGACTCCGGCTCCGGCCGTGACGCCGTCGTTCGACATCCATCGGGTCGGCCTCGGGGACAGCAGCGAGCAGCGGACGTCGTTCGCGCGCGAGGCGCACGTCTTCGTGTTCCAGGTCGACGTGCAGAATCACAACCAGGTCCCCGTACGGGTGTCGGGCGCCGGCCAGCCCGACGATTTCGCCTTTGAGCGGATCACCACGGCGGTCCTTCCCGGCTTCAGCGTCGGCGACATGCCCACCTACGACGAGGTGGACGCGGCCGCCGGCACACCGGTCACCCTCGAACCGGAGGCGGTCGCCCAGTTGACCGTGGCCGGCGAGCTGAACTGCCTGGACAGTCCCCAGAAGCGCGACTGGATCCTCGCCATGGTGGAGGGCCAGGTGGTTCAGGTGCGGGTGAACGAGGTCTGGACCGAACCGGTGCACGAGACGCTTTGCTGATCCGGCAACGTTTGTTGTCCGCCGGGCCGGCCGGACCGCAGGCTGGTCCCATGAGCAACGAACAAGCGTGGGACGCCCAGTACAGCGAGAGCACCCGGATCTGGAGCGGCCGGCCCAACGTGGTGCTGGTGCGCGAGGTGAGCGACCTTTCCCCGGGCCGGGCGCTCGACCTCGGGTGCGGCGAGGGCGGCGATGCCATCTGGCTGGCCCAGCAGGGCTGGCAGGTGACCGCGGTCGACATCTCCGGCGTTGCGTTGAGCCGCGCGCAACAGCACGCGGCCGAGCGCGGCATCGAGACCATCGACTTCCGTAAGCACGACCTCGCCACCGACTTCCCCGACGGCACGTACGACCTGGTCAGCGCTCAGTTCCTGCACTTCTGGGAGGCGTTCGACCGGGAAGCCATCCTGCGCCGGGCCGCCGCCGCGGTCGCCCCGGGCGGCATCCTGCTGATCGAGGGGCACATGGACACCGGCCCGGGGCACCGCCCGGGGCACGAGAACATGCCGCCGCTGCCCGGCCCGGACGAGGTCATCGCCGGACTGCGGCTCGATGAAGGCGACGGCTGGGAGGTGCTCCTCGCCGAGGAACACCCGCGCGAGCAGGAGATCGACGGGGTGACCCACCACCGTACGGACAACACGGTCAAGCTCCGCCGGCGGTGAGCACTCAGCGTGCCCGTGACATGACCTCAGGTGTTGTCTATGCTTCGGATTGCCTTTGACCGGGATCTGGGGGAATCGTCGTGCCGCTGCCTTCCGCGAAAACGCCCGCTCCGCGCCCGCTCGACCTGGCTCGTCGCAGCCCGATCGACCAGATCGAACGGACGGCGTCGGCGACGATCGTCCGCCGCATCGTGGGTCTGGAACGCGTCCGTGACCGCGCGGACGTCACGCCGTTCTCGTCGGGAATCTGACCTCGGGTGACGACCCCGTGGCGCCCGCTGCGCCACTTCGTGCTCAAGGTGCACAGCCGCTGCGATCTCGCCTGCGACCACTGCTACATCTACGAGCACGCGGACCAGTCGTGGCGGGGCAGACCCCTCGCGATGGCGCCCGAGACCGTGCACGCCGCGGCGGGCCGGATCGCCCAGCACGCCGCCCGCCACGACCTGGGCCGGGTGGGCGTCGTGCTGCACGGCGGCGAACCGTTGCTGCTCGGCCCGCGGCGGCTGCGAGCGGTGCTCAAGGAGCTGCGCGCGACGATCACCCGGGTCTGCGAGCTCGACCTGCGGATGCAGACCAACGGCATCCGCCTCGACGCCGCGACGTGTGAGCTCCTCGTCGAGCACCACGTGCGGGTCGGCATCTCCCTCGACGGCGGCCGCCCCGAGAACGACCGCCACCGCCGTTACCGCAACGGCGCCTCCAGCCACGCGCAGACCCGGCGGGGGATCGCGCTGCTGCGCCGCCATGACGAGATCTTCGCCGGTCTGTTGTGCACGATCGACCCGGCCAACGACCCGATCGCCGTGTACGAGGCCCTGCGCGCCGAGGACCCGCCGCGGATCGACCTGCTGCTGCCGCACGCCACCTGGGACACCCCGCCGGACAAGCCGCTCGGCCCCTGGCTGACCACCTTCCACGAGCGCTGGGCCTCCGACGGACAACCTTTCCCCGTACGCCTTTTCGACTCCATCCGCTCCCTCGGGCTCGGCGGCCCGACCCAGACCGAATCGGTCGGGCTGGACGCCGGCGACGTGGTGGTGATCGAGACGGACGGCGCCTGGGAGGAACCCGACTCGATGAAGACCACCGGGCCGGGCGGCGGAGCGACCGGCCGGACGGTGTTCGACTCCTCGGCCGACGACGTGACCGAGCTCCCGGCCATGCGCCGCCGCCGGGCCGGCCTGGACGCGCTGTCAGCCACGTGCCGTTCGTGCGAGGTCGTGCGCCAGTGCGGCGGCGGCCTGACCGCGCACCGGCACAGCGCGGCCCGCGGCTTCGACAACCCCTCCGTGTACTGCGCCGACCTGAAGGAGCTCATCATCACGATCAACGAGCACCCCGGTCCGGTCGCGGGCGACCTCGGCGCGCTTCCGGCGGACGCCTTCGACGGCCTCGGCTACGGCTACGGCGACGCCGGCGCGGTGGCGCTGCTGGCCGACGCCGAGCTGGCGGTGAACCGGGCCCTGGTGGCGGAGGTGGCCGGCGAGACGGCCGCGGGCGGGCATCTGCTGGCCGACCTGGAACGGCGGGCGCCCGAGGTCTTCGACGAGGTGCTGCGGCATCCGTTCGTCCGGTCGTGGGCGGTGAGCTGCCTGGACGGCGGCCGCGACTGCGACCCGGACTGGGCCGCGGCGATCGCGGCGGCGGTGGCGGTGCGGGCCGGTCTGCCGGTCGAGGTGCCGGTGCGGGCCCACGGCGGGCGCATCCACCTGCCCACAGTGGGCTTCTTCGCGGCCCCGGCGGCCGAGGTCACCGTGGTGGCCGGGCCGGGTTCGTTCACGCTGCGCTGGCCGGGCGGCCGCGTCGCGATCCCTTCCGGCGGTGAGGCACACGGCTGGCATGCGGCCCGGTGGTGCACGGTGGCCGGTGCACGGATCCTGATCGAGGACGCGGATCCGTACCGGGACCGGCTCGAACACGCCGCTACCGGATACCTGGCCCGGGACGACGCCGAGAGCTGGGCCGCCGCCCTGCAAAGCGCCTGGACGCACCTGGCCGAGGACGCCCCCGACCAGCTGGACGGTCTGCGCGCCGGTCTGCGGGCGATCGTGCCGCTGGCCCCGGCCCCCGACGGCACCCTGCGCAGCGCCACCTCGCGGCACGCGTTCGGTGCGCTCGGCGTGGCCCGGACCGGTCCCGGGGAGCTGGCGGTGCTGCTGGTCCACGAGTTCCAGCACACCAAGCTGGGCGCGGTGCTCGACCTGATCGACCTGGTGCCCGACGACGCCGCCGGCGACCGGCTCCGGGTGGGCTGGCGACCCGACCCGCGCCCGGTCGAGGCCGCCCTGCAGGGGGCGTACGCACACCTCGCGGTGGCCGACGTCTGGCGGCGCCGGTCCTCGCAATCCGGGGGCGAGGAGGCCCGCAAGCTGTACCGCACCTACCGCGACTGGACCGCCGAGGCCATCGAGGCCCTTCGCTCCGGCGACCGCCTCACCCCGGCCGGCGCGCGGTTCGCCGGCCGGATGGGCGAGACGGTGGACAGCTGGACCGTCTGATCCCGACCGTCCTGCATGGAGGTTGCGATCATCTGGTTGACTGGGCGTCCGGTGAGTGAGGACGCGATGCAGACTGCGGCGCCGGGGCGTGACGATCCGGCCGCCCCGGTGTTCTTCCTGAGCTACTGGCGGCCCGACCCGCCGAAGCACGGCGCCGGCCCGCCGCGCGAGCCCAACCGGTTCGTCATGCAGTTCTTCGACGAGCTCAGCGAGAACGTCAACAACCTGATCGGCTCGATGCCCGGCCGCGACCCCGGCTTCCTCGACGTGGCCCGCGGCGGCGGCGAGCTGTGGGAACGGCAGCTGCTGCACGCGGCCGGCACCAGCCAGGTGCTGATCAGCCTGCTGTCCACGCCCTACCTGACCGGCAGCGAGTGGTGCGCCCGCGAGTGGGACCTGTTCACCCGCCGCCGGGTACGGCCCCGCCACGACCACGCCCAGCTCTACGAGACCGCCGTCGTGCCGGTGCTGTGGACCCCGCTGGGCACGCCGCTGCCGCCCGTGGTGTCGGACGTCAACATGTTCGTGCCGACCCGGCTGCGCGACGACTTCCGAGCCGATTACCAGAGCGAGGGCCTGCTCGGGCTCCTGCGTACGGGAAGGCAGGTGGTCTACGAGGCGATCGTCTGGCGGATCGCGCAGCGGGTCGTCGACATCCACCACAACTACTGGGTCGAGCCCCTGCGCCTGACCGGCTCGGACGATCTGCGCACCGACTTCGAGCGGAGGGCGGCGTGATGGCCCGGAACTACTTCTACCTCAGCTACGGCCACTCGGTGCGGCTGCGCGCCGACGACCGGCCGGACAGCGACCATTGGGCCGGCCAGCTCTTCACCGAACTGTCGGCCGAGGTGGCCCGGCTGGTCGGGGCCGACCGCCGCACCCAGGTCGGCTACTACGACAACCTGGTGCAGCCGCTGACCGACTGGAAGGCCGCCCTGGCCGACGTGCTGAGCAGCACCGACGTCTTCGTCGCGCTCTACTCGCCGGGCTATTTCAACAAGTCGTGGCCGCTGCGCGAGCGGGCCTCCTTCGCCAGCCGCTACGCCGACCCGGCCATGGCCGACCACTTCCTGGTGCCGGTGCTGTGGGTGCCGTGGCCGCCCTGGGAGCACGAGACCGAGCGGTCGTCGGCGCTGCGGCTCGGGTCGGGCATTCCCGAGTACGCCGACGAGGGTCTGCAGGCCATGTCGAGGCTCGCGCTGTACCGCAAGCAGTACCGCACGGTCGTCCGCCGGCTGGCCTACCGGATCGTCACCCTGGCCGCCGAGGCGCCGCGCCCGGCGCCCCTGGCCGTGGCGATCGACGAGGTCACGGCCGAACCGACCGCGCCGACCGAGATCCTGTTCACCGTGGCCGTGCTCGCCCCGCAGCGCGCCGATCTGCCCGGGGGCCGCGCCGAGGATCCGTACGGGAACGCCCCTCGCTCCTGGACCCCCTATCGCGATCTGCACCAGTTCCCGATCGCCGAGTACGTGGCCAACGTGGCCGAGCGCCTCGGACAGCCCGCCCGCATCGTCGACCGCCCGGCCGATCTCGGCGTGCTCGACCAGGGGGCGGCGCTGGTGCTGATCGACCCGTGGCTGGCCGCGACCGGAGACGGCCTGGCCCGCCTGACCGGGCTGGCCGGGCAGATCCCGGAATGGGCGACCGTGCTGCTGGTCGCCGACCGCACCGACCCCGAGTACGCCGCGCGTGGCACCGCACTGCACGCCACCGTGGCCGATACGCTGGCCGCGGCCGGGATCGCCCGCAACCGCATCACCCTGCTGCGCGACGCCGACCGGCTGGTCGAGCGGATGCCGTCCATCATCGACCAGGCCTGCACGGCGTACCGGCGCCACGCCCCGGTCTTCCTGCCCAAGGGCGCCGACACGCCACTGCCCAGGATCGACGGGGGCCCGGATGCCTGACGGCAAGGTCGTCACGTTCTACTCGTACAAGGGCGGCACCGGCCGCACCATGGCCCTGGCCAACGTGGCCTGGATCCTGGCCGCCGCCGGGAAACGGGTGCTGGTCGCCGACTGGGACCTGGAATCGCCCGGCCTGCACCGTTTCTTCCGGCCCTTCATCGACCCGGACGCGCTGGCCGACTCGGGCGGCGTGATCGAGCTGGTCCGCGGCTACGAGCAGGCCACCCTGACCGACGTCGACCGCGACGACGACTGGCACCGCGACTACGCCCGGGTCAGCCGGCACGCCTTCACGATCGACTGGGAACACTTCCCTGAGGGCGCGACGCTCGACTTCCTGGGCGCGGGCAGCCAGAACCAGGACTACGCGCGCAGCGTCTACGAGCGCGACTGGGACGAGTTCTACGAGCGCTACGGCGGCGGCCAGCTGTTCGACGCGCTGCGCGAGGACATGAAGAAGCGCTACGACTACGCTTTGATCGATTCCCGTACGGGATGGAGCGACGTCGCCGGGATCTGCACGGTCCACATGCCCGACGTGCTGATCGACTGCTTCACGTTCAGCGAGCAGGGCATCGACGGCGCCGCCACCGTGGCCGCCAACGTGGCGTCGCAGCAGGGCCGCCGGCAGATCCGGATCCTGCCCGTGCCGATGCGTGTCGACCTGGCCGAACTGCAACGCGCCGACGCGGGCCGGCTCGCCGCCCGGCAACGGTTCGGCGGGCTGCCGGCCGCGATGACGGCGGCCGAACGCGACGCCTACTGGTCCACGGTCGAGGTGCCCTACGTGCCGTTCTACGCGTACGAGGAGACCCTGGCCACCTTCGGCGACCGGCCCGGCTCGCGCAGCTCGATGCTGGCCGCGTACGAGACGATCACGAAGTACCTGACCGACGGCGAGATCACCGCGCTGCCGGCCATGCCGGAACCGCTGCGCGAGCGCTGGGCGGCGCGGTTCGTGCGCCCGTCGATGCTGCCCGAGACCGAGATCGCGCTGCGCTACGCCCCCGACGACCGGATCTGGGCCGAGTGGATCACCCGGGTGCTCGAGGCGGCCGGCGTCACCGTGCATACGTCCTGGGCCGACACCGACGCGCTTCCGGCCGGCGACGGGCGCGTGCTGACCGTGATCTCCGGCTCCAACGCCCCTTTTGAGCAGTCGCGTGTTCCCCGCGACGCCCGTACACCCCTGGTCGCGTACGTGTCGGACGTGAGTGCCCTGCGCGGCCAGCCCGAACGCGACTCGGCCTACCTGGCCGGCCAGACCGAAGAGGTGGCCGTCGCCCGACTCCTGAGGCTGGCCGGGCACCCGGCCGACGAGTTCGACCGCGGCCGCATCGGGCTGCGCTACCCGGGCCGCTCGACGGTGCTGTTCAACGCCCCGATCCGCAACGTCCAGTTCACCGGCCGCGAGAAGGACCTGCTCGACCTGCGCGAACGCCTGCAGACGGGCAGCGGCCCGGTGGTGCTCTCCGGTGCCTCCCCGGTCGCCCTGCAGGGCATGGGCGGCATCGGCAAGACCCAGGTCGCGATGGAGTACGCCCACCGCTTCCGCAACGCGTACGACTTCGTGTGGTGGATCAACGCCGACCCGGTCACCTTCGTCGACACCCAGCTGTCCGACCTCGCCCGCGAGCTCGGCCTCGGCCCCGGCACCGGCATCGCCGATCAGGCCCAGGCCGTGCTGGGCGCCCTGCGCCGCGGCCGGAGCCTGAGCCGCTGGCTGATCGTCTTCGACAACGCCGAGGACATCTCGACGGTCAGCCGGTTCCTGCCCAGCGGCCCCGGCGGGCACGTCATCGTCACGTCCCGCGACGCCGGCTGGGGCGACCGGGCCCAGCTCGTCCCGGTCGACGTCTTCGACCGCCGCGAGAGCGTGGCCCACCTGCGCCGGCGCGTACCCAGCCTGCGCGGCGAGGACGCGGCGCGGCTGGCCGAGCTGCTGGGCGACCTGCCGATCGCGGTCGCCGCGGCCGGGGCCTGGCTGGCCGACACCGGCGCCCCGATCGACGGCTACCTCCAGCACATCGAACAGTTCGGCCCGGCCGGCCTGGAATCGGTGTGGGACCTGTCGCTCAAACGCCTCGAGGAACGCTCGGCCGCCGCCTACCGGCTGCTCACCCTGTGCTCGGTGCTGGCCCCGCAGATCGCCCTCGACCTGATCTACAGCGACCGGATGGCCGAACTGCTCAGCCCGCTCGACCCGATGGTCACCGACGCCATGTACCGGGGCGCGCTGGTCCAGCAGATCAACCGGCTCGCCCTGCTCAAGCTCGACATCGGCGGCGGACAGATCCACGTCCACCGGATCGTCCAGCACGTCGTCCGGCAGCGGCTCAGCGAGGCCGAACTCGACGAGGCCCGCCGCCAGGTGCATCAGGTGCTGGCCGCGGCCCGCCCCAGCGGCGAGGTCGACGACCCGGCCACCTGGCCGAAGTTCCGGCAGCTGTGGCCGCACCTGGAGGTGTCCCGGGCCTACGAGTCGGCCGAGGAGTCGGTGCGCCGCCTGATCCTCGACCGGGTCCGCTACGTCTGGCAGTCCGGCGGCTACAACGACGCCCGCCGGCTGGCCGAGGAGTACGTGCGCCGCTGGAGTCTGTCCGACGACCTCTCCCTGCGGCGCCAGAGGCTGCAACTGCAGACCCAGCTCGGCAACATCCTGCGCGACCGGGCCGAGTTCGACGAGGCCCGCGCCCTCGACGAGAAGGTCCTCGCCGAGCAGCGCGAACTGCTCGGCGACTACCACCCCAACACCCTCGCCACCGCGGGCGGCCTCGGCGCCTCACTGCGCGCGATGGGCCTCTACGCGGACGCGCTGCGCCTCGACGAACGCACCACTGCCGCCTGGACCGAGATCTTCGGCGAGGACGTGCTGCGCACCATGATGGCCATGAACAACCTGGCCGGTTCGCTGCGCCTGTCCGGCCGGGTCGGCGAGGCCCGCGACCGCGAACGCCACCTGTACGAGCGGTGCACGCTGGTGCTCGGCGAGCAGCACACGCTGACCCTGCAGGTGGGCAGCAACCTCGGCCGTGACCTGCGCGAAGCCGGCGAATACGTCGAGTCGATCGTGCTGCTGCAGGACATCCTCACCCGCAGCCGGCAGGCCTTCGGCGACAACGCGCCCCGCATCTACAGCGTGATGGCCAACCTGGCCGTCTCCGAGCGCAGCGCCGGCCGCACCCGCGAGGCGGCCAACCGGCTCGACACCGCGTACGACAACCTGAACCGCCTGCTCGGCCCCGACAGCCCGGAAACCCTGGCCTGCCGCCTGAGTCGCGCGGTGAGCCTGGCCGCGACCGGCGAACCGGAAACCGCGGCCGACGAGATGGCCCGGGTCGAGCGGGCCTACCGGACCAGCCTGGGCGCCTCCCACCCACACACGCTGACCTGCCTGAACAACCGGGCCACGGTGGCCCGCGCGACGGCCGACCTGGGCACCGCACGACGCCTGGCCGGCGAGGCGGCCGAAGGCTTCGAACGCCGCCTGGGTGGCGACCACCCGTACTCGCTGGCGGCCCGCCTCAACCAGGCCATCTTCACCGCCGAATGGGGTGCCGTCCCCGACGCGTACGCGATGATCCTGCCCCTGGTCGAACGCATCTCGGTCACCCTGGGCACAGCACATCCGGACACGGCCCGCGCGTTCGCCAACCTGACCCTGATCCGGGCCGACCTGGAGGGCCGCAATCCGTCGGCCGAGCGCGAGGCGCAGCGCCGCTTGCGGGAGGCGCTGGGGGAGACGCATCCGGCGCTGGAGGCGTTTCGGGAGGGGCGCTACCTGCACCGCACCCTCGATCCTCACCCGTTCTGAGAAGTTCGAGACGGCATCGGCCGTACGTGATTCGGTTGTTGGCATGGAGCGCGCTGGACGCGGTGTGTAGTGACTGAACTGACGCCTGAACAGTTCGCCGCGCAGCAGCGAAAGCTCGAAGCGAGGCGTGCCGCGCAGGAGCAAGGGCTTGCGCGGCTGGCAACACCTCGCCGGCACGGTGACGTGCCGGGTGGTGCTGTCGTGCCGTTGTCGACGGTCCCGATCATGCGGTGTAGTGATCTGGAACGCACCATCGCGTTCTACGAGTCAATGGGATTCGCGTCCGACCGGTTGCCGGGATACGTCGTTTTCGCCGCTGGTGACGTCGAACTTCACCTCTCGAGGACTGGAACGGTGGTCGGCCCGGGCGCATGCCTCATCCATGTCGGCGACGCTGAAGCGACACGGGCAGCGCTGGCCGGCCGCGGTGTTCGGCAGCTCAGCGACCTCGAGAGTGACGGGAGGCCCGGCGCCGGGATCCGGAGCTTCACCGTCCAGGATCCGGACGGAAACGAGATCCGGTTCGCCTGCCCGTGGCTCTGACGGCTGCCGCGCCAGCAGATGGCCTTGTCAACACTCGCCGATGTAAACCTTGACGCTACGCGGTGTGACCTTACGACCGGTTTCGTAGTCCTTACCGGTGACCTTGAGGCGCTTGGACCGGGCGATGACCTTGTAGCCGGCCTTGGACACGCACGCTGAGTACGACGCGATGCCCGCCTCGTGGTAAACGTCGAGGTCGTCGAAGGTGACAGTGCCGCGGCCGGGTATGGCGACCGTGAACTCCATCGATCGAGCAACGTTCGACTCCCGGTGGGGTCCCGGGCCGGAGATGGCCTCGATGCGAAACGGTTCCGGCGACACCGGCGACGACCGCTGGCATTGCGGCGAGCTCGACCTGCCCGATGGCGATGATCCTGACGGGGCCGGCTGCCTGTTCGAAACGCTGCTCGACGAATCCGGCGCCTCGCCGAGGCCTACTACGAGATCGAGAACGCCGTCGCCGAGATCTTCGCCCCCACGCCGCTCAACGACGAACTCGTACAACGCCTGAACCCGGAGGTCGAGTTCGCCGACCTGGCCGAGATCGGGTATCCGGTGGCGCCGCGCTGACTTCAGATCGGATCGCTTCGACCTCCCGGCAGGACACCGCAGTTGGGGCAGGCCCTTCGTGGACGGCGGTCCTTGCTGCCACAGACCATGCAGACAGCAACCGGATCGGCGGCTCCGGAGGCGCACGCCTCGAGCACCCGACCCACCACGACGGGCAGCGATTCGTCGGGATACCTCTGCGGGTCGGGGCAATAGGCGATGGCGTGGCAACCCCACGAATCCCAAGGATGCAAGGTCATCGGCACCCGCCGGCCGTCTCTCTTCTGACGACGCCGAAGCGCGGCAAAGGCAGCCGCTCGCGGTGCGACCAGGGCACGGGCCGCCTCAAGCTCGTCAAGCGCGTGCACCAAGGATGCCGGATGTGCCGCGATATGGTCAGGGATGCGATGAGTGGAGACCAGGCTGTTCCAGGTGGCCCGGAAGCCGAACGGCGCGAAGTGGAAGAGGCAGTTCCGTAGCTGCACCTTGCGCACCCGCTGATCCAGGCTCAGATCACGCACCTGGCGAGCGCATGCGGCGAAGCTGGTCACCTCAGGATGATCACACGGCACTCACGGTCATTCGTCGGCGGCGTCCTCGTCGGTCAGCAGCGCGGCCGGCAACGGCAGTCCGTATTTGTCGCACAGGAATCGGGTCTGGCAGTACCGCTGGGCGTCGGCGGCCACACGACCGAGAACTGCGGCGTTCGTTCCGGCGCCGACGACGACGCCGACAAACGGCACGACTTTGGCGACATTGGTGACCGAGGCTTTGGCGCCGGCCGGCCCCAGATGTTGCATCAACTTCTCGATCGCGGCCAGGAGCCGGTGGTCCGTGCGGAGTTTGTCCGACCACCTGACGCGGCCCTTGATGGCGTGAGCGGCCCGGGCGGCCTCGTTCAACGGCCCGGCCTTGGCCGCCTGGGCCAGGAACGAGCGGGTCACCAGCCGATCGATGAAGGCTCGCTCGGCCGGGTCCTTGGCGTCGTAGCCGTACGAGTAGGCGATGCGCGACGCGATCGATCGGCTCAAGACCTGGACAACGAGAATGTCTGCGGTCATGGCAACCAGGAATCCGCCGACCGGCACCATGGCCAGCAGGCCCATGCCGGCACCCTCGAGCGCGCCCAGAGATTGCCACTTGAGGGTATTGCGGGTCAGCAGCCGGTCGCAGGCCTTGAGGTCCTGCTGCCGCAACTCGAGGAAGCTGTCGATCTCGAGGCCGCGCTTGCGGGCGATCTTCTGAACGCCCTTGGGGTCGTTGAGCTCGTCGGCCCAGGAGTTCACCAGTTCGAGCAACTTCGTCGCGGCCTCGACCGTCGGCCGGACTGCTGCGCCGGTGACCGCGTCCCCCATTACGCGAAAGGGTTGCTTGACGACTTCCGGCAGTGCGCCCGAAGCCCGGTCGGCGGCGGACCGTGCGGCCCCGCCCGTGCGGTCGAGCGCGGTACTCGCCCAATTCGGCAGGCCACGGCGGTTGTTCCGGCGCTCCCAGTGCTCGTTGAGCGATTGCCAGACCTGGCCCTCGTACGGGCTCATCGCGGCCGACGCGGTATCCGCGCTCATCACACTCCCTGCTCCCAGGCACTTGACGGGGCCATGGTTGCATCGGCGATCGGCCGGGACCAGCCGCCGACCGGGCCGATCGGCCGACTCGATGGGACGAGGCAGCGCAGGCCGTCCGCGACGCCCGTCGCGCACCTGCGCGCTGAGCCGGTCAGAACGGGTCGTCGGCCGCTCGCGGGGCCAGTTCCTTGCCGCGGGTGAAACGGGTTCGGTATTCGGTGGCGGTCAGGCCGTAGTGGGCCCGGAACCGCCGCGCGAAATAGTTCTGGTCGGGCCAGCCGACGCTCTCCGCGATCGCCCGTACGGTCTGGTCGGTGTGCAGCAGTTTCTCGGCGGCCAGTTCGACCCGGTGGCGGGACAGGAACGCCACCGGTGGCAGGCCGGTGACCGACTTGAACAAGCGGACCAGGTAGCCGGGCGCCAGGTGCAGGCCCTCGGACAGTTCAGCCAGCGTCCAGTTGCGGGCCGGGTCGCTCTCGATGCGGCGGATCACCTCGACCGCCGCCGGGTGCAGGGGTTCCGAGCGCAGGTCCGCCCCGAGTGTCCGGGCCACGCAGCCCAGGGCCAGCACCACCTGCGCGATCATGTCGGCCCGGTGCAGGTGCTGCGGGCGGGACCTCAGGTCGGCCAGCGCGTCCAGGTGTTCGAAGCAGTCGTCGCGTTCCGGCCCGGACAGGTGGGTGGCCAGGATGCCGCGGCGGCGTTCCACGTACGGGCCGGTCCACAGCAGGTGGCCCAGGAGCGGGTCGTCGCGGGTCCAGGCCAGTTCGCGGCGCAGCAGTTCGGCCGAGAAGCAGAAGTTGTACAGCTCCAGCTCGTCGCATTCCTCGTAGCCGTGCCACACGCCGGGCCGCAGCAGCACGGCGTCGCCGACCTTCAGCGTCTGGCGCCCGTTGAGGCTGTGGTGCACGCCGGTGCCGCCGGCCACGATCGCGACCTCGACGAAGCTGTGCGTGTGGACGCGCATCTCCTCGTCGTGCACATGCCTTCCCGCGTACGCGAACGAGTCGTCCCCGAAATACACCAGGGTCGCCTTGTTCTCGATGGTGGCGCCGGTCACGGGTCGAACCTTAGCCGCCCGCGGCGGTGGTGACGATCCGCTCGGCCAGCTCGGCGGGCCGCCGCAGGACCAGGTCGTGGCCGGCCTCGGGCACGATCTCGGCCACCCCGTGCGGCATCCGGGTGTTGATCCGGGCGGCCACCTCACGCGCGTCGTAGAGCTGGCTGTGGCCGCCGAGGAGCACCAGCGTGGGTGCGGTGATCCGGGCGAGGTCGTCGTCGGTGAGCGGGGCGGGCGGCATGTGCCGGCGCCGGAAGCCGAAGGTGGCTCTGACCAGCCGCATGGCGTCGTCGTCGCGCAGGGCCTCGTTGCGCAGAGGCCGGGCCAGCGCGTGCCGGACCGGGCGGGGTGTGAACCCGGCCAGGCCGCCCGCGATGACCCAGGCGATGAACTTGCGGCTGACCTGGCCGAAGCCGCCCGGGTCGAACAGTGTCAGGCTGGCCACGGCGTCCGGTGAGCGCAGGGCGTGGCGCAGGGCGATCCATCCGCCGTACGAGGTGCCGACCAGGTGGGCCCGGCCGACGCCGAGTCCGGCGAGCACTTCGCCGAGCCACTGCGACCACTCGTCGCCGCTGGCGATGGAGCGGGTCTGCACCGACGGGCCCGGTTCGCCGACCGGGTCGATCGCGATCACCGGCCGGGCCGCGGCGAGGCGGGCGGCGTACGCGTGCCACATCAGCGACGGGCCGCCCGAGCCGGGCAGCAGGACGAACGGCGTTTCGGCGCCGGAACCGAGCCGGTGGACCCGGGTCGTACCGAAGCTGGTGGGGACGTCGGAGTCGGCCGACGAGGACGGCCAGAGCCGGGCGGCGGCATCGTCGTAGGCGGCGAAGAAGCTGGCGCGGGCCTGTTCGTTGCGGAACTCGCCGAGCGGCATGGTTGCCTCCCTTTTGATGATACGAGCGTATCATCAAGGCGTGCCTAAGCGGGTGGACCATGAAGTGCGACGGCGGCAGATCGGGGAGGCGCTGCTGCGGATCGCCAGCACGCGCGGCCTCCAGTCGGCGACCATGCGCGAGGTGGCGGCCGAGGCGGGTGTCTCGCTGCGTCTGGTGCAGTACTACTTCCGTACGAAGGAAGAACTGCTGTTGGCCGCTCTTGCCTACCTGGGCGAACAGCTCACCGCGCGGGTGTCGGCGAGCATCCGGGCGCTCGGTCCGGCGACCCCGCGCAGCATCGTCGAGGGCACGCTCACGGCCATCCTGCCCACCGACGACGAGAGCGTACGGCTGACGCGGGCCTACACCGGTTTCTACACGCTGGTGTTCAGCGAGCCCGAGCTGGGCGAGCGGCACGGCGCCACCTACCCCGACAAGCTGGAGTCCCTGCTGGCCCGGCAGATCGCCGCGGCTCAGGAGGCCGGCGAGGTGGCGGCCGGCGTCGACCCGGCGCTGACCGCGGCGGCGCTGCTCGCACTGACCAACGGTCTGGGTTCGAGCGTGCTGGGCGGCCAGCGCGACGGCGCCGCGGCCCGGCGGATCCTCGACGACCAGCTCGGCCGCGTGTTCCTTTAGATGTCGCGCAGAAGCGCCAGGACCCGGTCAGGACCGTCGCGCAGGACGTTGTGCGTGGCCGGCCACTCCTCGTAGTGCCAGTCGGGGTCGTCGCGCAGCTTGGCCATGGTCGACGGGGCCTGCAGACCGCCCGGGGTGTCGAGGGCGGCGGCGTACCGCTTGACCGGCACCTGCTTCCAGGCCCCGGTGAGGCGGCTCTTCTCGAGCAGTGTGGCGAACGGGTGCGGCTTGGCCCGCTCGTCGAAGAACGGCATCGGCGCCAGCCCGAGCCCGTCCGCGCCGACCGACTCGAGGAAGTAGGCCCGGTTCTCGTCGGTGGTCACGTCCCAGCAGGATTCGCCGTCCTCGACCACGTCGGTGTCGAGGTGGACGAGCGCGCTGACCTTCGACGGGTCACGGTCGGCGGCGCCATTGATCACCTGACCGCCGTAGCTGTGCCCGACCAGGACCACCTGCCCACCCGGCGCCGTCAGGTCGGCCACCAGCTCGGTGACCTGTTCGACGTGGCTGCTGAGGTTGACCGGGCGCCGGGTGAGGTCGTCCTCCGGCCACAGCCCGGCGAGCGTCACACATTCCGCGCGGTGACCGAGTTTCTCCAGCTCGACGGCCAGGGGCGCGTACCACCATCCGCCGTGCCAGGCGCCCGGCACCAGGACGAACGTGCTCATACGAGGACCGCGGCGGGCTGGGCCAGCCAGGACAGGATCTCGGGCAGGATCTCCATCGCGCCGAAGTGGGCCGTGCCGGTCTGCACGGTCAGCTCGGCGTGGGGCAGGCGTCCGGCCAGCCAGCGGGCGTGTGCGGGCGGCACGCAATTGTCCTCGGCGCCGTGCCACACCCGTACGGGCTGAAGGACCCCCGACAACGGGAAGCCCCAGTCCCGTCGTGAGGCCAGCACGTCGTCGATCCAGCCGTACGGGCCGCCGCGCATCGCCTCGGCGTACGTCTCGACGAGCAGTTGCTGCATGTTCAGGTCGCGCACCACCTGGCGGTCGGGGGCGGCGATCTCGCGGCGCAGCGACTCGAGCAGGCTGACCGGGCGGCGGCGGGTCCGGTCGGCCTGTAACCGGAGGCTCTCGACCAGGCGGGACTCCTCCTGGGCGGGGGTGCCGAACTCTTGCACGTTGGACGGCATCATGCCGCCGAACCAGTCGATCTCGGCGTCGTGCGGGGCCAGGCTGACCAGGACGGCGGCCCGGGTCACCCGTTCGGGGAGCAGGGCCGCGCAGGCCAGCGCGTGCGGCCCGCCGCCGGACCGGCCGACCACGGTGAACCGGTCGAGGCCGAGGTCGTCGGCGATGGTGGCCACGTCGGCCGCGCAGTCGGCCACCCGGCGGCCCTGGTGGCGGTCGGAGCCGCCGAAGCCGGGCCGGTCGTACGTGATCAGGCGGATGCCGAGCCGGTAGAGGACGCCGGCCCGGGGCTTGGGGCCGAGCCGGCTGCCGGGCGTGCCGTGCAGCAGGAAGACCGGGACGCCGTCGCGCGCGCCGGACTCTTCGTAGCGGAGCCGGCGGCCGTCGCCGGTGCGGACGTCGGTGAACGCCACGATGCCCCCTCACGGTTGGAAGCGGTAACCCATCCCGGGTTCGGTGAGCAGATGCCGGGGCCGGGCCGGGTCGTCCTCGAGCTTACGGCGCAGCCGCGCCATGTACTGCCGCAGATAGTTCGTCTCGGTGTCGTACTGCGGACCCCACACGTCGTGCAGCAGGCTCCGCTGGGTGATCAGCTTTCCCGGGTTGCGGAGCAGCCGTTCGAGCAGCTGCCACTCGGTCGGGGTGAGCCGCTGGTCCGGAGTGATCGTATGCGTCGTCAGGTCGATCGTGTGTCTCCCGACGGTGACCGGCCCGGCGGGGGTGCCGGCCGGTTGCATCCGCCGGGTGACCGCCCGGATGCGGGCCAGCAGTTCGTCGACGCCGAACGGTTTGGTCACGTAGTCGTCGGCGCCGGCGTCGAGCGCGGCCACCTTGTCGCTGCCGTCGGCCCGCCCGGACAGCACGATGATCGGCACGCTGCTCCAGCCGCGCAGCCCGCGGATCACCTCGGTGCCGTCCAGGTCGGGCAGGCCGAGGTCGAGCACGACCAGGTCGGGGTGGTGGGCGGCGGCCGCCTTGAGCGCGGTCGCCCCGTCGACGGCCACGTCCACCTCGTAGTCGCGGGCACGCAGGTTGATCCGCAGAGCGCGCACGATCTGCGGATCATCGTCCACGACCAGGATGCGGGTCATGCCGAGTGCGGTCCGACCGCCGTGACCACGATCGCGGCGGCACCGGCCTCGTCCGACGCGGCCAGGTCGACGGTCGCCTCGATGCCCCAGTCGTGGTCCTCGTCCGGGTCTTCGAACACCTGCCGGACGACCCACGCGGCCGGGGTGACCTCGATGTGCAGGAACGCCGGTCCGCGGGCGGAGGGGCCGGTGCCCAGCGTCGCGTACTCGTCGAAGTAGTCCTCGATCGCGTCCTGCCAGTCGTCGGCCTTCCAGCCGTGCTCGCCGTCGAGTTCGCCCAGGTCGTTCCAGCGGCGCAGGGCGAACAGCTCGACCCGGCGGAACATCGCGTTGCGGACCAGCACCCGGAACGCGCGGACGTTGCGGGTGACCGCGGGCGGCTTGTCGTCGAGGCGTACCTCCTCGATCTCGGCCCCCGGATTGCGCAGCCGCTCCCACTCGTCGAGCAGGCTGGAGTCGACCTGCCGGACGAGCTCGCCGAGCCATTCGATGAGATCGGTGAGTTCCTCCGTACGGGCGTCCTCGGGCACGGTCTGCCGCAGTGCCCGGAAGGCATCGGCGAGATAGCGCAGCACCAGACCTTCGGACCGCGAGAGCCCGTAGAACGACACGTATTCGGTGAAGGTCATCGCCCGCTCGTACATGTCCCGCACGACGCTCTTGGGTTTGAGCTCGTAGTCGGCGACCCACGGATGGCCCTGCCGGTACGTCTCGTAGGCGGCCTCGAGCAGTTCGAGCAGCGGGCGCGGGTGCGTGACGTCCTCGAGCAGCACCATCCGTTCCTCGTACTCGATGCCCTCGGCCTTCATCGCGTTGACGGCCTCACCGCGCGCCTTCTGCCGCTGCGCGCTCAGCACCTGCCGCGGGTCCTCCAGCGTCGACTCGATGATCGAGACCACGTCCAAGGCATAAGCCGGATCGGAAGAGTCGAGGAGTTCCAGGCTGGCCAGCGCGAACGGCGACAGCGCCTGGTTGAGCGCGAAGTCCAGCTGCAGATCTTCGGTGAGGCGGTAAGTTCCTTCCTCCGTACGTTCGATGACGCCACCCGCCATCAGAGCGCGCGCGATGGCGATGGCCCGGCGGATGTGGCGGCGCTGAGCGGCCGGCTCCTCGTGGTTGTCGGTCAGCAGGTGGCGCATCGCCGCGAACGGGTCGCCGCCCCGGGAGATGACGTTGAGCAGCATCGCGTGCGACACCTGGAACGAGCTGGTCAGCGGCTCGGGCTCGGCCGACACGAGCCGGTCGAAGGTGGGCTGGCCCCAGCCGATCGTGCCCTCCGGCGGCTTCTTGCGGACGACCTTGCGCCGCTTCTTGGGGTCGTCGCCCGCCTTGGCCAGCGCGCGCTCGTTGTCGATCACGTGCTCGGGCGCCTGCACCAGCACCGAGCCCAGCGTGTCGAATCCGGCCCGGCCCGCGCGTCCGGCGATCTGGTGAAACTCGCGCGCCTTGAGCAGCCGGGTCTTGATGCCGTCGTACTTGGACAGGCCGGTGAACAGCACCGTGCGGATCGGCACGTTGATGCCCACGCCCAGCGTGTCGGTGCCGCAGATGACCTTGAGCAGGCCGGCCTGGGCCAGGGTCTCGACCAGCCGCCGGTATTTGGGCAGCATGCCCGCGTGGTGCACGCCGATGCCGTGCCGCACCAGCCGGGACAGCACCTTGCCGAAGCCGGCCGTGAACCGGAAGTTGCCCAGCGCCGCCGCGATCTTGTCCTTCTCCTCGCGGGTGGCCATGTTGATGCTCATCAGCGACTGCGCCCGTTCCAGGGCCGCGGCCTGCGTGAAGTGCACGATGTAGACCGGTGCCTGCTTGGTCGACAGCAGTTCCTCGATCGTCTCGTGCAGGGGCGTCATCGCGTACGAGAACATCAGCGGAACCGGACGCTCCACGCTGGCCACGACGGCGGTTTCCCGCCCCGTACGCCGGGACAGATCGTCGACGAAGCGGGTCGTGTCGCCGAGTGTCGCCGACATCAGAATGAACTGGGCCTGCGGCAGTTCGATCAGCGGCACCTGCCACGCCCAGCCGCGGTCGGGTTCGGCGTAGAAGTGGAACTCGTCCATCACGACCTGGCCGACGTCGGCGTCCGCCCCCTCGCGCAGGGCCAGGTTGGCCAGCACCTCGGCCGTGCAGCAGATGATCGGTGCGTCCGCGTTGACGCTGGCGTCGCCGGTGAGCATGCCGACGTTGTGCGCCCCGAAGGTCGCGCACAGGGCGAAGAACTTCTCGCTGACCAGCGCCTTGATCGGCGCCGTGTAGAAGGTGGTGCGCCCGTCGGCCAGGGCCGCGAAGTGCGCGCCGGTGGCGACCAGGCTCTTACCCGAGCCGGTCGGCGTGTTCAGGATGACGTTCGCCCCGGTGGCGATCTCGATGAGCGCCTCTTCCTGATGGGTGTAGAGGGCCAGGCCCTGCTCCGTCGCCCATTTCTGGAAGGCGTCGAACACGGCGTCGGGATCGTTGGTGCCCGGGAGGCGGTCAGTCAATGTCATGGTCCGTCAATCATATGGAGGACGTGCGCGGCCATGGTGCGAGGCGTTCCCGCAGGTCGAGGATTTGTCGCCGGCTGAGCCCGTAGAGCGTGAACCGGGCATCGTCGAGCCGATCCAGATAACGTCCCGCGTCGGCGATGTCTTCCGGGTCGAGCGCCGGGTCGGCGTTCCGGGCGAGCGCCAGCAGATCGTGCAGCGGATACCGTTCGAGCGCGGCCGCCACATCGATGTAGTCGCGCACCTCACGCCGGTTGACCAGGGCCGCCACCTTGGTCGCGACCAGGTCGTCGAGGTGCATGACCGGCCCGAGCTCCATCACCACCGGCGTGCGGTGCCGGTCGAGGCGGCAGAGCGTGAGCCGCAGCGCCTGATCATCCGTGGCGACCAGGAATTCCTGCAGGTCCTCGTCCATGCCTTCGAAGAGCTCATCCCCTTCTTCCCGTACGACGCGGTAGCCGGCCAACCGCAACGCCGCCGCCACCTCGTCCGCGGCCCGGGCCACCCCACCGGCCGCGTCGGTGAACAGGTCGACATCCTCGGTCGGGCGCTGAACAAGCCCGTTGACCAGCCAGGCGAACCCACCGCCGAGGACGAACCCGTGCTCGGCCGCCACCGTCAGCGCGACCCGGGCCACCTCGGAGTAGAAGTCGTCGACGCGGCCCATCGCGTCAGCCTAGTGAAACTGGCGCACTGGCTAGGGCTGGGGTCCGATCAGGATCGTCTGCTCGCGCAGAACGTCGATCATGCGGCGCAGGTAGCTCACGATCGCAGCGCGCTGTGCCGGGTCGTAGTCGGTGATGACTCCGCCGAGCGCGGCGCCGAGGCGGGTGAACACCTCGGCGAGCTCCGGATGGTCGGTGTCCGCAGCCCGGATCACGGCGCGCCGGCGATCGGTGGGATCGGTCTCTCGCACGACGTGGCCGCCGCGGGCGAGCCGGGCGATGACGCTGGTGATCCCCGCGGCGGTGAGGCCGGTGCGACGAGCCAGTTCGCTCGCACTGAACGGCCCGTGCGTGCCGATCAGTTCGAGCGTCTTGAGGTCGCCCGCGGACAAGCCGACGCGGGCCGCCACGGCCTGGTGATACAGGATCACCGCGCTGCTGAGGTCCCGGCCGAGGTGGGTTTCATCCGCTGTTGACACTCGTACGTCCAATGCTTAGATTCGCCGTAGTAATTAGTACGCTGGATCTAAGTAAATCAGGAGCGCCCGATGACCACCACCGCCCACCCGGACGTCCTCGATCTGCTGACCGCCCTCGAATCCTGCTGGCGTGACGGCGACGCCGACGCGTACGCCGCTCTTCATGCGGCGGACGCGACCTACGTGGCGTTCGACGGCACTGTCATGACCGGGCGGCAGGAGATCGCCGACGGTCACCAGCCCCTCTTCGCCGGAATCATGAAGGGTTCCCGGCTGGCCGTGGTCGAACGTGCCGTGCACTTCCCCGACCCCGACACCGCGGTCGTCGTCCAGCGGGCCGGAATCATCATGCGGTGGCAGAGGAACCGGGCGACACCGTCGGCCAAGCGGCTCTCGACCAACACCACGGTCCTGCGCCGTGACGGATCCACCTGGACCGTGACGGCGTTCCAGAACACCCGGTACCACCCGTGGGCGAAAACCCTCATGGGCCGGCTGATGACGCGTCTCGCCAAGTGAACGCCATGCCGTCGTTGCTGTCGACGGCCTACGCTGATCTCCACATCGTCGTTTGTCGCCCACCTCACCAGCGCGGTCCTGCTCAGCATCGCGGTCGCGGACACCGATGGTGGCGGTGAGCGGCGTGTGGGCGAAAATCTCGGTCTTGTTGCAGGCCTCGGCGAAGCGCCCGCACTCGTGGCCGGTTTCGTCGAGCAGCATCGGGAACAACCACCCGGCGCTGTCGGTCATCGCCGTCGGGCTGGTCGACCTCGCCGCAATGCCAGCGGTCGTAGCCGGTGTGCCGCCGCAGGACGACGGTGGCCTCCAGGAAGCCGTCGCCGCCGGTGAACGCGGGCTCGTTCACGCTGCCCGCGAAGACGTCGTCTCGGCATGGGCTCATCACCGACTCGTGGTCGAAGGCCCGCCCGAACACCCCGGCCGCCATCTCCAGCCCGGGACCCCCACCGGGAGTCGGAGGAGAAGTAGCGTGTGTCCCACCCCAGGCTCATGATCGCGTCCAGTGCCGCCAGTGCCTGGGAGCGCCGCATGGCGCGAATGAGCTGGTAAACCGATGCAAGTCCATCCGACCAGGTGGGAGCCCCCGATTGCCGGCGGACGTCGAAGAGTATCTGGCTGACCTGCAGCACCCGCTCAAGGACGGCGTGCTGCGGCTCCGGGCGGTGATCCTGGCCGCCGACCCGGGGATCAGCGAGCACATCAAGTGGAACGCGCCGAGCTTCCGCTACGACGGCGAGGACCGGGTGACGTTTCGTCTGCAGCCCCGCGGCCGGCTGCAGCTGATCTTCCATCGCGGCGCGAAGGTCCGGGCCGACAGCGCCGGCTTCACCTTCGACGACCCGTCCGGCCTGATGACCTGGCCCGCCCCGGATCGGGCCGTCGTCGACTTTCCCGGCCTCGAGTTCGTGGCCGAGCACGAAGCCGAGGTCAAGGAACTGGTCCGGCGCTGGGTGACCAGCTGAGCTGGACAGCCAGGGAGGCGCTGAGTCACGCGCTGAACTGGACAGCCAGGGGAGGCGCCGGGTCACGCGCTGAGCTGGACAACCAGGCGGGGGCGCCGGGTGACGAACTGAACTAGACAGTTACGGGGAGCCGCAGGCGGGGGTGACGTGCTTCCCAGGCCAGGCGCACGCCGCGGGGGAGGTTGAGCTCGCCCCACACCCGGATCAGGGTCGGGCCGTGCAGATGCTCGCGCAGTTCCTCGACGCGAATGGCCTCGCGCAGCACGTTCTCGTACATCCAGGTGAGCATTGTCGGCTCGCTCAGATCGAATGCGCGCTGCGGGCCCCACCAAAGGCGCAACGGCAGCTCGACGAATCCGCTCGTCGGGCCGCGCAATTCCGTCAGCGTGCCCGCCACGAGCACCGGCCGGTGGGGCCGGGCGAGGTGAACAGGCGTACGAACAGCGGCGGACATGTGATCAGGGTAAACCGACACCCGCCGCAAACATAACTCCTAGCCTCCTAGGATGCCTTAGCGGCGGAGCCGCACACCACAAAATCCAAAGGCGACGAGCACAACACCGTTTCCCGTACGCCGTGAGGCCGTCAACCATTCACCCCCGGTATCGAGATACGACGCCCGTCTGATGGCGAGCCAAACACCGGACGCGAACCCAAAGCGCACCGCCCGACCGACGGCGAACCCATGACGCGACGCTCAGGCGGTGGCGAGCCGGGTCCGGACCACCAGATCGTGCAGCGCTTCGACCGCCTCGGCCGGCGGATGTGCGGGGAGGGCGGAACTGTCCCGCGCCGATTCCAGCTCGATGCGCAATGCGGCCGCGTCCGAGCGGAGCTGCGTTTCCAGATCAGACGGGAACGGGCCCTTCTCGGCCGAGCGCTTCAGGTCGATCAGCGACCGCACATAGGGCAGCGACGACCCGAGCAGCCCCAGATCTGTCTCGAGGGAACCGGTACGCATCAGGTGGATGCCGGTCAGCAGGACGCGCAACCAGTACAGGGCCGGCTTGAGTCCGCCGGTCTGGGTGAACAGCTTCTCCTGCGAGGTGGCGAACCCCAGGTAGTGGTGGGCGTGCCCGGACGTGATGAACGACGGCGCCAATTCCACCAGCGCAGCGTGCAGGGGAGTGGTGGTGACGACCAGCGGGGACAGCAACTGCTCGAGGACGTAGCCGTTGCGGCTGTTCAGCAGGCGGGCGAATTTGCGCAGGTCGTGGGAGACGACGTCGAGTTCCACGCCGTCGCGGATTCCCGAGTTCGAGACCGTTTCGGGGCCGGTGTGCAGGCCGACCACTTCGGCCGCGGGCAGGATGTGGGCGGCGCGCAGGTCGAGGTCGGAGTCGACCGACGCGAATCCGTAGAGGTGGGCACCGCTGACTGTGGCGAACACGACCGGATAGGGGAGTTCGGCCACGACTTCGGCCGACCAGGTGGGCACGGTGGTCGTCATTCCAGCCCCTTTTCCCGTACGCGGGAAAGCAGTTGATTGATGGTGTCGCGATCCGGATCGGCGGGCAGGGCCGTGGTCGTCGCGGCGGCGGAGAGGGCGGCCTGCAATGTGGTGGCCTGGTCGACGACCGCGTCCCAGGAAAGGTCGCCGCGCCGGATGGCGAGCAGGGGTTCGCGGGTGTGGGTGACGTCGACCAGCACTTCGCCGGTGGAAAGGACGTGGGCGCCGGCCATCAGCAGCCGGATCATGTGCATGGCCTGTTTCCAGTTGGTCTCGCCGGTGCGTTCGCGGCGGGACGCGACCTTGGTGAGCTGGTCGCGCGCGTATTCGCCGTACGTGGAAGCGACCTTTCGCGAGAGGAAGGCGTGCCGCACGGACAACAGTTCCGAACCGGCCCAGGTCTGCGTTTCCACCAGCGGCGACCAGAGCACTTCGAGGACGGTCGGATTGGCCTGCAGGGCGAGCGTGCAGAAGCGTTCGATCTCCCACGAGAACTGTTCGGGGAGCGGGCCGTCGAAATTGGTGGGCGGTTTGTCGAGGCTCCAGAACGCGCGGGTCGGTGCGGCGAACACGCCCCGGCGGTCGTGGTCGGAATCGGGGCCGGAGAGTCCGTAGGCCCGGGAACCGACCACGACGCC
Source organism: Paractinoplanes bogorensis (assembly GCF_018829635.1). Taxonomy (GTDB): domain Bacteria; phylum Actinomycetota; class Actinomycetes; order Mycobacteriales; family Micromonosporaceae; genus Actinoplanes; species Actinoplanes bogorensis. Next base: position 721,176 of record NZ_JAHKKG010000005.1, on the reverse strand, counting down.
GAGGATCGTGTGTTCGATCATGCGGTGACGATAGGTCAGAGGTCGAGAACAGTCCCGTCGATATCGCCGGTCTCGGCCTCGGAAAGGGCCAGGTGGGCGATGGTGGCGACGTTGTTCTCGAGCTGTTCGACACTGCTGGCGCCGATGATGACGCTGGTCATGCGCTCGTCGCGCAGCGCCCAGGCGAGGGCCATCTGGGCCAGGGACTGGTTGCGGCGCTTGGCGATGTCGTTGAGCGCGTGAATGCGTCCGAGGGTCTGGTTGTCGAGGGCGTCCTCGTTGAGGAAACGGCTCGTGCGGACCCGGGAGTCGTCGGGAATGCCACCGAGATAGCGGTCGGTCAGCAGGCCCTGCTGCAGCGGGCTGTAGGCGATGCAACCCGCTCCGGCGGAGGACAGGGTGTCGAGCAGGTTGTCCTTCTCGATCCAGCGGTTGAGGATCGAATAGGACGGCTGGTGGATGAGCAGCGGTGTGCCCAGCTCGCGCAGAATGGCCGCGGCGGCCGCCGTCTGCTCCGAGTTGTAGTTGGACAGGCCGACGTACTGGGCCTTGCCCGCGCGGACCACGGCGTCGAGGGCGCCCATGGTCTCCTCGAGCGGGGTCTCCGGGTCGGGCCGGTGGTGGTAGAAGATGTCGACGTAGTCGAGGCCGAGCCGCTTCAGCGACTGGTCGAGCGAGCTGACCAGGTATTTGCGGGAGCCGAAGTCGCCGTACGGGCCGGGCCACATGTCGTAGCCGGCCTTGGTCGACACGACGATCTCGTCGCGGTACGCCTTGAGGTCGGTGCCGAGGATCCGGCCGAAGTTCTCCTCGGCGCTGCCGGGCGGCGGGCCGTAGTTGTTGGCCAGGTCGAAGTGGGTGACGCCGAGGTCGAACGCGCGGCGCACGATGTCGCGCTGGCGCTGCCAGGGACGCTCGTGGCCGAAGTTGTGCCACAGCCCGAGCGAGATGACGGGCAGCTTGAGCCCGCTTCGCCCGGTCCGCCGGTAGGGCATGGTGTCGTAGCGGTCGCCCGCGGGGGTGTAGGTCACAACCCCACCCTAGAGATAGCGGCCCCTTCCATGATCGCTGGTAGGTTGGGTGCCAGCCATGCGGGAGAGACCGAGGGTTCATCTCGGCGCCGAAGGGGCAAATCCTCCCCGGAACCTCTCAGGCAAAAGGACCGCGTGGGCAGACGACTCTGGAGCATCCGCTTGCCCGCGGCGTGACAGAGGGGGAGGCCGATTAGTCGACCTCTCTTAGGAGCCGTCTCATGACGTTCGCGAACCGGCACATCGGGCCGGACACCGACGAGCAGACCCACATGCTCAAGGCCATCGGGTACGCGTCACTGGACGCCCTGATGGACGCCGCGATCCCCGAGGTGATCCGCTGGCACGGCACGCTGGAGCTGCCGGCCGCCGCCTCCGAGGAGGAGACGATCGCCGAGTTGCGGGCGATCGCGGCGCAGAACCGGGTCACCACCTCGATGATCGGCCTGGGCTACTACGGCACCCACACGCCCGCGGTGATCAGGCGGAACGTGCTGGAGAACCCGGCCTGGTACACGGCGTACACGCCGTATCAGCCGGAGATCAGCCAGGGGCGGCTCGAGGCGCTGCTCAACTTCCAGACCATGGTGACCGACCTCACCGGGCTGACCACGGCCAACGCCTCGATGCTGGACGAGGGCACCGCCGTCGCCGAGGCGATGACCCTGGCCAAGCGGGGTTCCAAGGTCAAGTCCCAGGTGTACGTCGTCGACGCCGACACGCTTCCGCAGACCCTCGCCGTCCTGCGGACCCGGGCCGAGCCGCTGGGCATCGAGCTGGCGTTGGTGGACCTCGACGCGGGCGATGCGCTGCCGGACGAGTTCTTCGGTCTGCACCTGCAATACCCAGGGGCTTCGGGTGCCGTACGCGACCACGCCGCCCTGATCGAAGCCGCGCACGCCAAGGGCGCACTGGTCACGGTGGCCGCCGACCTGCTGGCGTTGACGCTGCTGCGGGCGCCGGGCGAGATCGGCGCGGACATCGCGGCCGGCACCACCCAGCGGTTCGGCGTGCCGCTCGGCTTCGGTGGCCCGCACGCCGGCTACCTGGCCGTGCGGGCCGGGCTCGAGCGGTCGCTGCCCGGCCGGCTGGTCGGCGTGTCGAAGGACGCGGACGGCGCCCCGGCCTACCGCCTCGCTCTGCAGACCCGTGAGCAGCACATCCGCCGCGAGAAGGCGACCAGCAACATCTGTACGGCCCAGGTCCTGCTGGCGGTGATGGCCAGTATGTACGCGGTCTATCACGGACCCCAGGGTCTGAAGGCGATCGCCAAACGGGTCCACGACCACGCGCTGACCCTGGCCGGCAGCCTGACCGCGGGCGGGGTCGAGGTCGTCCACAACGCGTTCTTCGACACGGTCACGGCGGTCGTGCCGGGCCGGGCGGCGGCGGTGGTCACGGCGGCGGCCACGTCGGGGATCGACCTGCGGCTGGTGGACGCCGACCGGGTGTCGATCTCGACCGATGAGACGACGACCCCGGCGCACGTGGCTGCGGTTCTGGCGGCTTTCGGCGTACGGGAAACTGCTCCTGCTGTCTGTGGGGCGAAGCCCCTGGGGCGGACCAGCGAATACCTGACCCACCCGGTGTTCAGCTCCCACCACTCCGAGACCAGCATGCTGCGCTACCTGCGCAAACTCTCCGACCGGGACTACGCGCTGGACCGCGGCATGATCCCGCTGGGCTCGTGCACGATGAAGCTGAACGCCACCACCGAGATGGAACCGGTCACCTGGCCCGAGTTCGCCAACATCCACCCGTACGCGCCGGCGTCGAACACGGCCGGCTACGAGCGGCTGGTGTCGACCCTCGAGGGCTGGCTGGCCGAGATCACCGGGTACGACGCGGTCAGCGTCCAGCCCAACGCCGGCTCGCAGGGTGAGCTGGCCGGACTGCTCGCCATCCGCGGCTACCACCGGTCCCGCGGCGAGACGCACCGCGACGTCTGCCTGATCCCGTCGAGCGCGCACGGCACGAACGCCGCCAGCGCCGTGATGGCCGGCATGCGAGTCGTCGTGGTGGCGTGTGACGAGCTGGGCAACGTCGACATGGCCGACCTGCACGCCAAGATCGCCAAGCATGCTGAGTCGCTCGCGGCGATCATGGTGACCTACCCGTCGACCCACGGTGTGTACGAGACCTCGATCGCCGACCTGTGCGCCGCCGTGCACGACGCCGGCGGGCAGGTCTACGTCGACGGCGCCAACCTGAACGCGCTGGTCGGCTTTGCCCGGCCGGGCAAGTTCGGAGCCGACGTGTCGCACCTCAACCTGCACAAGACGTTCTGCATCCCGCACGGCGGCGGCGGCCCCGGCGTGGGCCCGGTCGCGGTGCGCGCGCACCTCTCGGAGTTCCTGCCGGGCGACCCGCTGGAGCCGGGTGACCACCACGCGGTGTCGGCGGCGGCGCACGGGTCGGCCGGGATCCTGCCGATCTCGTGGGCCTACCTGCGGATGATGGGCCCGGACGGGCTGGCCGCGGCGACCGGCACGGCCGTGCTGACCGCCAACTACGTGGCCGCGCGGCTGCGGGAGCACTACCCGGTGCTCTACGCGGGCAACAACGGCCTGGTGGCGCACGAGTGCATCCTCGACCTGCGGCCGATCACCAAGTCGACCGGTGTCTCGGTCGACGACGTGGCCAAGCGGCTCATCGACTACGGGTTCCACGCGCCGACGATGTCGTTCCCGGTGGCCGGCACGCTGATGGTGGAGCCGACCGAGAGCGAGGACCTGGCCGAGCTCGACCGGTTCGTGGCCGCGATGATCGCCATCAAGGGCGAGATCGACCAGGTGGCGGCGGGGGTGTGGCCGGCGAAGGACAACCCGCTGTCGAACGCGCCGCACACGGCCTCGGCGGTCACGGCCGACGAGTGGGAGCACGCCTACCCGCGGTCGGTGGCCGGGTTCCCCGAAGGGGTGGACCGGACGGCGAAGTACTGGCCGCCGGTGCGCCGCATCGACGGGGCGTACGGGGATCGGAACCTGGTCTGTTCGTGCCCCGCGCCGGAGGCGTTCGAGGACTGAGGTCACGTGAGGCGCGTCCGGCCCGCTGGGCGCGCCTCGCCCGGGTCGGCGGGGGTATCGTTCGACTACGCTCGGTAGCTGAGTCGGGTTTCGGCGCCGCCGCGTTCCGGGCTCTCTCAACGGCCTCTCAGGGGCCTCTCAGGTCAGGCCGCGAGAGCGTGCCGGGCGGGTCCCCGGTGTGGCTCGATCATGGTGCCGTCGGGCAGGATCTCGCCGGTGTCCTCGAAGACGATGACACCGTTGCAGAGCAGGCTCCAGCCTTGCTCGCGGCAGGTCGCCACGGTCTTGGCGGCTTCCCGGTCGATGGCGTCTGCGCTGGGACAGGGGTTCAGGTGCTGGCACATTGTGTGTTGCTCCGGTCGGGGGGTTGTGTGATGACTCACAACGACGGTGACGGACGTTACCTCAAATCGAACGACAACGGATCGAGCGGGTGACGGTGTCGCCATTGACAGAATCCTCGTATCCGATGGTCCACGGAAGCCGGTCGATCGGCCACTATCCGACACCCCCTTTCGCTCGCCCGCCGGCCGCTCCGGCGTCCTGCCTGGGCCGTCACCGAGCGTCAGCAAGCTTCCAGTGGTTCCTGGGCGACGGTGGTGACCCCGCAGAGCTTGTCTCCGGGTACCTCGAGGACAACGGACTGGGCGTGCGAAACATTGGCCGAACGGCCACCCAGGTCTGTCCGACCGGCGCTGGCTCGATCTGTGGAGCGGCACTCTACGTGTCGGCCGATGCCGGTTCCGTGATGGCCGGGGCGCCGCTCGGGGCGGCCAGTCCGGTGCCGTCGATCCCGGACGTCTATGCAGTTGTCTATGCCCACGACTCTGGGCCGACAGAGCCCGGATTTTCCTCAGACTTCGCGCTGGGGGAGTGGACGCCGTCGTGGACCCCGCACGAGCACGCCGCGGCGGTGTCGGAGGTCCGGCAGGCGATCGGGCGCGGTGACGTCTATCAGGTCAACGTCGTGGGGCACACCAGCGCGCCGTACACGGGAGATCCCCTTCCGGCCCTGGGCCGGGTGGCCGCGTTGCCGGGTGCGCGCTACGGCGGCGTTCTGGCCGGTTCCGGCTGGGCTCTGGCCACCGCGTCGCCCGAGACGCTGGTCGAGGTGCGCGACGGTCGGATCATCACCCGCCCGATCAAGGGCACCCGTCCGGCCACCGCCGCCGGTCGCCGCGAGCTGCTCGCCTCGGCCAAGGAACGCGCCGAGCACGTGATGATCGTCGACCTGTCCCGCAACGACCTGGCCCGTCTGCCCGGGGTCGGTCCGGTCGAGGTTCAAGACCTTTTCGCCGTACGCCGGTGGTCCGGACTCTGGCAGGCCGAGTCGGTCGTGTCGGCGCCGATCGCCGGCCGGCTCGACCTGGCCGGCCTGCTGCGCGCCCTGATGCCCGGCGGCTCGGTCACCGGCGCCCCCAAGATCGCCGCGCTGGGCGAGATCGCCCGGCTCGAACCGGTCGGCCGTGGCGTCAGCATGGCCGCCGTCGGCTGGATCGGCCCCGGCCACCTCGACCTGGGCCTGACCATCCGCACGGTCGCCGCCGACGGTGCCCGCCTGCACGCCTGGGCCGGCGGCGGCATCGTCTGGGACAGCGACCCGGAGGCCGAGGTGGCCGAGGCCGCGGCCAAGCTGGCCCCGATCAAGGCGGCCCTGAGCCCGGTTTCACCACAGCGGTCACCGAACTGATCCGCCGCTACGTCTTTGCTCGTAATGGGTGCGGGAAGGGCATTTCTGTGAACGAAGACCTCCGGGCATTGATGCGGGCCGAGCTGAACAGCGAGCGGCCGCCACCGCTGGGCGACGTGGTGGGTGCCGCGGTGCGCGCCGGCCGGCGGACCCGTCGGCGCCGCCGCATCGGGGTGGCCGGGGCCGGCGCGGCCGGGGTGCTGGTGATCCTGCTCTCCGGCAGCCTCGCCGCGCACTCCGAACCGCGGCGTCCGGTGGTGGCCGAGCCGGCCGATCAGTCCGGGCCGCTGCCGGCACCGCCGACGGGCGGGCCGCTCGGGCGGGCGGCGGCGCAGAAGGCTCCCGTGTCTCCCGGATCTGTGCCGATCACGGCAACGCCCCCCACGACCCGGTCTCCGGAGCGTAATTTGGCCATCCCAAGCGGCACCGATTCCGCCGCCGGACCGCGGAAGAAAGCGACAACGGGGGCCATGCTTCACCTTCTGACCCAGTTACTCCCGCCCGGACGGACGAGTCACGCGGCGGTGTCGAGTAACGAAGATCTCTACGTGCAGATGTACCTCGATCGCGGGGCCGGGCCGGGCATGGTCCGGATGATGCTCGGGAAGCTGCCGGCCGACGGGCCGCGCGGCACCACCCCGAACGTGTCGGTCTCCCAGGTGCCCGACAACTGCCTGCAGAGCACGGTGGTGGTCGCGCGCTGGGCCGACGGCACGGCCGTGCAGGTCGACGTCGCGTCCTGCCTGGCCGGCGACGGGCGCACCAACCCGCCCGGCCGGGTGGTGCTGAGCCCCGACGAGGCGGCCCGGATCGCGGCCGATCCGCGGTGGGGCGTGACCATGGACGCCGACCTGATCAAGCAGGGCGAGGCGCGGTTCGGCGGGGCGCCGGTGTTCACCTCATGACCGACGAGGACCAGTTCGTCGAGTTCGCGAACGCGCACGCCGAGCGGCTGCGCACCACGGCGTTCATGCTGTGCCGCGACTGGCATCTGGCGCAGGACCTCACCCAGAACGCGCTGACCAAACTGTTCCTGTCGTGGCGCCGGGCCGCCCAGTCCGACAACCTGATGGCGTACGCGCAGAAGATCCTGCTCCGGGTCTTCCTCGATCACCGCCGGCGGCGCTCGTCGTCCGAGTCGGCCTCGGCCATGCTGCACGAGCCGGCCTACCGGGAGAGCCCCGAGCTGCGCCTGACCATGCTGGAGGCGCTGGCCTGCCTGCCCGAACGCGACCGGGCCATCGTGATCCTGCGCTACTTCGAGGACTACAGCGTCGAGCGGGTGGCCGACGTGCTCGAGCTGCCGGTGAGCGTGGTCAAGAGCCAGACCCGGCGCTCGCTGACCAAGCTGCGCGAACTGCTGGCCGAGGAGCAGCTGGCCCTGTTCGGCTGAGCCGTCCGGCACGCCGATAACCTGTGGACCATGACAGTCCGGCCCATCAGGATCTTCGGCGACGCGGTGCTGCGCACCGAGTGCGACCCGGTCACCTCGTTCGACGCCGAGTTGCAGGCGCTGGTCGACGACCTGGAGGACACGGTCCGCGAGCCCGGCCGGGCCGGCGTGGCCGCCCCGCAGATCGGCGTGAGCCTGCGCGTCTTCTCCTACAACGTCGACGACGTGGTCGGCCACCTGGTCAACCCGGTGCTGTCCGGCCTCGAGGGCGAGCAGGACGACGACGAGGGCTGCCTGTCCATCCCCGGCCTGTACTTCCCGACCAGGCGCGCCGACGCGGTGACGGCGACCGGCTTCGATCGGCACGGTGAGCCGCTGGTCATCCACGGCACCGGCTTCCTGGCCCGGGCCCTGCAGCACGAGACCGACCACCTGAACGGAACCCTCTACATCGACACCCTGACCGGCGACGTCCGCCGGCAGGCGCTCCGCGAGATCCGCCGCCTGCCCCGCGCCTAGACGCTGGGAGACCGGGGCGCGACCGGGGTGGCCACCACGAACGAGCTGTGGGTCTGGCCGTGGATCAGGAAGCGGTCGAGCAGCGGTTCGAGGGCCTCGACGGTGGCCACGTGAACCTTCATCAGGAAGCAGTCCTCGCCCGAGATCCGGTGACACTCGCTGACCTGCGGGGTGGCCTCGGCCAGCGCGGCCAGCTTCGGCAGCTGCCCGGGGCCGGGACGGATCCGCACCCACGCGGCGACGGGCAGCCCGATGGCGGCCGGGTCGATGTCCACGCGGTACCCGCGGATGACGCCGCTCTCCTCCAGACGGGACAGGCGTTCCCGTACGGCCGGCGCCGACATCCCGATCCGCCGGGCGAGCTCGGCGGTGCTCGCCCGGGGGTCGTCCCGCAGGGCCGCGAGCAACCGCACGTTGGCGTCGTCCAGGGCCGTTTTTCCGTTGCGAAGGTTTCGTGCGTCCAGGCTTTCGTGATTCGCCATCGGGAGCCTCCCGGGCCTTCGAACGCTCATGGTCATGCGCCCGCCGTGTTTCGAGACTAGAAGGCGTGCCGCCGTATCTGTACTTCGTCGTCAGCGCGGTCTTCCACTACCTGGGCCCGGCGCTGGCCGTGCTGCTGTTCGCCCGCATCGACGCGCTCGGCGTGGCCTGGCTGCGCATCCTCACCGCGGCCGTGGTGTTCGCGGTGTGGCGCCGGCCGCGCCTGATCCCGAGCCGGCTGCTGATCGCGTGGGGTGCCGTGCTGGCCGCGATGAACAGCGTGTTCTATCTCGCCATCGACCGGCTGCCGCTGGGCACGGTGGCCGCGATCGAGTTCCTGCCGGTGATCGTGCTGGCCGCCGTCGCCGCCCGGACCAGGCGGAACGTGCTGGCGCTGGTCGCCGCGGCCGGGGGCGTGGCGCTGCTGAGTGATGTGCGGCTGGTGGCCGAACCGCTGGGCTTCGTGTTCGCCGCCGTGAACGCGGTCCTGTTCGCTCTGTACATCGTGCTGGGTCACCGCGTGGCGCGCTCGTCCGTGGTGCCGGGCATCGACGGTCTGGCCCTGTCGATGATGATCGCGGCGCTGATGGCGCTGCCGTTCGGCGTCGGGCCGGCTCTTCCCGCGTTCACCGATCCGGCGCTGCTGGCCGCGGCGGCCGGGGTCGGCCTGTGTTCCTCGGTCATCCCGTACGTGGCCGACCAGCTCGCGATGGCACGTCTCGCTCGGGGCACCTACGCCCTCATGGTGTCGCTGCTGCCCGCGGTGGCCACGGTGATCGGCGTGATCGTGCTGGCCCAGGTGCCGAGCCCGGCCGAGATCGCCGGGGTGCTGCTGGTCGTGGCCGGGGTGGCGCTCGGCTCCCCACCCCGGGAGGACATGGCCTGAGACAATGGCCGTGTGGCTTACGGAGTGGTGCTCCGGCCGGACGCGGACGTGTCGCGGTCGTTGGTCGAGCTGTCGCACGCAATCGGGGATGGGCACGAGCCCCTCATGCTGCTGGGGGAGAAGGCGCCGCCGCACGTGTCGGTCGTGCACTTCGACTGCGCTGACGACGCCACGGCCGGCATCGCCGCGGCGACCGTGCCGCACCGGGGGCGGAGCTTCGCGCCGAAGATCATCGGGCTGCTGTACACGGTCGTACCGGCCGGCGACTACTACGTTCCGGCGGGCGGCTACTACTTCGGTCTGGAGATGATCCGGACTCCGGAACTCGACGAGCTGCATCAGGAGTTCCTCCAGCTCGGGCATCCGCCGTTGGGCCTGGTCGGCGAGGACTACCGCCCGCACATCACCCTGGGTGTGACCGCCGAGCCGCCGGGGCAGCCGCCGTTCGCGATGGTCCCGACCGGGATCGTGCGGGTGACGATGGCGAGCGGCCCGGTGGGCCCGGTCGGAACGTTTCCTGAACTAGCATCCTAGGACGCTCTACGCGCAGGGATCAACCGCACATCGGAATCAAAAGCAGCCCCCGAAGAGCGGGTTTGCTGCTTCCGCAACGATCTTCGGTAGTTCGGATCTCGGCTGGCCATGCTGGGCCGATGGCAGCGAAACGCAAGGACACCGGGCCGGCCTGGACCGCGCCGGACGAGAAGTCGACCCTGGTCGGGTTCCTGGACTACCTGCGGGAGTCGATCGCCGACAAGGCGTCCGGGGTGCCCGAGCCGGAGGTGCGGACGGCGGGCGTTCCGTCGGGGACGAGCCTGCTCGGGCTGATCAAGCACCTGACCGCGGTGGAGCGGTTCTACTTCCTGGAGGAGCCGATCACGAACATGAAGCGGACGTTCAAGCCGGGCCGCACGGAGACCGTCGACGGGTTGCTGGCCGATTACCGGGAGACCGCCGTACGGGCGAATGAGGTTGTGGCGGGCTGGGACGACCTGACCGCCCCGGCGCCGCGTCCGCCGGGGCGGGGTTTGGCGGCGTCGCGGCGGTGGGTGCTGGTGCACATGATCGAGGAGACCGGGCGGCACGCCGGGCACGCCGACATTCTGCGGGAGCAGATCGACGGGGCGACCGGCCGGTAAGGCCTGTTCCATGACTGAGGCGGGGCTACGGAGGGGCCCAGATCCCGCCTGGCGGCGTCCCGCGAAAGCCCGGTTCCAACACCGGGAGCCGGACTTCCACGGGCCACCACCAGACGAAATCTGGACCCCGCCTCACTCCCACCCCAGTCATGGAACAGGCCTTAACGGGTCAGGGTGATCGGGGCGGGTGGGACGCCCTCGGTCAGGAGCGCGGTCAAGAGGGTGGCCAGGTTGCGGGGCCCGAACAGGTCGGGGCCGGTGTACGACGCGATGTCGGCCAGCGGCCACCAGCGGGTGTCGGTGATGTTCTCGGCGGCCAGGGGCAGGGTTCCGTGGGGCGTGAACTCGCTCGTGCGTACGAGGAAATAGTCGTTGATCACGCCGTCGTAGCCGGGCGCCCAGGGAGCTCCGAGGTATTCGCGGTGCCACACGTGCGGTGGGGTAGAGGTGAGGGTGAGGCCGACTTCTTCCACGAGTTCCCGGCGCAGGGCTTCGAGTGGTGTCTCTCCGGGTTCGATGCCGCCGCCGGGAGTGGCCCAGACGGCTGTGTCGTCCATGGTGTGCCGGACGAGGAGGACCCGGTGGTCGTCGGTGGCGATGATGGCGCGGGCGGAATGGCGCAGTCTCACTCGTATCCCATCGCGGTGATGATGTCGTCGAGGCCGTCGACGGCGGGGTGCCGGCGGTCGAGCAGGCGCGGGTCGAAGGTCGACGGGGTCGCGTGGTCGTCGACGCCGAGCTGCTCGAACAGTGTCGCGCGCTCGGCCGGCCAGTCGGCGGCGAGGCCTTCGGCCCTGACCTCGATGTAGCGGCGGACGCTGAGGGCGTCGGCGGCGTCGCGGAGCCCGCCGGGGTCGGGGATGAACCGGGTCTCGATCGGTATCCGGTGGATGAGCGGGTGTTCGCCGATGATGTCGGCGATCCGCGAGGTGCCCGACCGTCCCGTTCCCGCCACGAACACTGGTCCCGGCATGATTCCCACCTAAGCGGGCGGCCGTCGCTGCCCGCAACGGAATATCCGGGGTAGCCTGCCGCATGATCATCGACAGAGGCGGCGTCTTGCCTCGATTTGCGGTGTTGGTCGCCGTGGCCGCCACCGTCGGTGTCTCGATCGTCGGCGTCGTCGCCGGGCGCGGTGCCCCGGCCGGCGCCGGTGATCCCGGCCCGGTGGCGTCCGCCGAGAGCGACGCCGTCTGGCAGCGCGAGCTGGTGCTGGCCGATCTGGAGAGGTGGATCCAGGCCCGACCCGGCATCGGGACCAGCGGCTTCCTCAAGACGACGACCGAGCCGCAGGCCGGGTCCGTCGTCGTGGACTGGCACGGCCCGGCCGACCAGGTGCAGCGGCAGATCCTGGACGAGGCGCGACGCCGGGACATTCCGCTGACTGTCCGGCTGCGCAAGTACACCCCGGCCGACATCGAGCGGGCGAGCGCGCGGATCGAGGCCATCGGCGCGGGTACGGGCCTGTTCGAGAACTTCAAGCCCGAGGCGTTCGGAGACTTCGGTTCCGAGTTCGACGGGATCACCTTGCAGGGCGAGCACATCCGTCCGCCGGCCGAAGGGGTGCCGGCGGCCGATGCCGCGCTCGCGCAGGCGCTCAGTGCGGCCGTCGGGGTGGCGGTCACCATCGTGCACGGCCAGATCCAGCTGCTCTGACGGGTCAGAGGATGACGAACCGCGGCGGGTCGTGGCGCAGGAAGTCGTGGTGGGAGATGTCCCAGCCGTAGGCGCCGGTGCGGCCGAAGACCAGCAGGTCGCCGGCCCGGACCCGGTCGACGTGCCGTCCGCGGCACAGGACGTCGCGGGGGGTGCAGAGTTCGCCGACGGCGTCGACCGGGGTGCCGGTGGCGGCCGGGCGCGGGTAGGGGTGGGGCCAGTCGTCGACCGGCAGGACGGTGAACGGGTGGTCGTAGCCCCAGGCGGCGGGGAGCCGGAAGTGGTGGGTGCCGCCGCGCAGGACGGCGAAGGTGCGGCCGTGGGTGGTCTTCACGTCGATCACGGTGGCGGCGTACCAGCCGGCGTCGGCGGCCAGGTAGCGGCCGGGTTCGAAGATCAGGTCGACGCCGTCGGGGACGTCCACCGACCGCAGCGGGGTCAGGTCGATCGAGGTGTCGCTGAGGTAGTCGACGCCGAAGCCGCCGCCCACGTTGACGACCCGCGGGCGGATGCCGGTCGCCATGGCCCAGTCGAGGGACGAGCGGACGAAAGCCGCGTGGGCGGCGCCGTCGAGGTTGTTGGAGACGGCGTGCAGGTGGAAGCCGATGATCCGGACGCCGGGTACGGCCAGGGCGTCGCCGAGCTGGGCCTCGTCGACGCCGAAGGGGGTGGCGGTGCCGGTCATGCGGTGGCTGCCGGACAGGCCGGGGCCGCTGCGGTTGACCCGCAGCACCACCTCGGTGCCGGGGCGCAGGGCGGCGATGCGGTGCAGTTCGTGGATGCTCTCGGCGTTGATCTGGGCGCCGGCGTCGAGGGCGGCGGTGAGTTCGGCGTCGGTCTTGGCGGGGCCGCCGAAGACGATCCGGTCGGCGCCCGCCGCCCGGGCCAGGTGGAGTTCGCCGCCGGACGCGACTTCGAGGCCGTCGCATTCCTGGGCCAGCGCGGCGAGCACCTCCGGGTGGCCGTTGGCTTTCACGGCGTACAGGAGGGAAGCCTTTGAGGGCAGGTTCTGCCGGACCGTGGCGGCTCGCGTGCGCAGCTTGGCGGTGTCGTAGACGTAGGCGCAGGCGGGCCGCTCGAGCTCGAGCAGCGCCGCCATGACGTGTTCAGGCGGGCGCATGCAGCGGGTTCCGCACCGGCACGTAGATGTCGCCCGAGCCGGCCAGCCGCATCCGGACCAGGGCCTTGTGCGGCACCATGGGCGCGGTGAAGGCGGCGTGGTCGTCGCCGGTGACGTGCTCGTCGACGACCGCGCGCAGGATCCGCCAGCCCTCGTCCTCGTCGAGGCCGTGGTCGCCCAGGCGCAGCACGAGTTCGCCCAGGTGGGCCTGGAACAGCGTGTAGCCGATCTTGGCGCGGAACACGTCGAGGGTGTCGGCGGCGACGACCGAGCCGGGCCACAGGTCGATGTGGTGCCCGGCGGCGGCCAGACGCGGCTGGTGCAGTCGCAGCCCGGCGAAGTCGCGCAGGGCGAGCCGGTGCGGGCGTCCGCCGACAAAGGTGGGCAGGCAGTTCTGCAGGTGGGCTTCGAGGGCGACGCCCTGCGCGGTGAGGCGCATCAGCGGGGGGATGACCATTTCCCCGTACGCCCGCAGCCAGGCCCCCGGGTCGCCGGTGACGAGCTCGTCGAGCAGGAACGGCAGGGCGCCCCCGGGAACGGCCCGCTCGTCCGGTTCGAGGCGTCCGGCCAGGCCGTCGCGGCGGATCGCGGACAGGTCGCGGCCGGACCCGAGCGGCATGGCGGCCCCGGCCGTCTCGGCCATGAGCAGGATCCGGTCGTCGTCGACCAGTTCGTGCAGCAGCCGGGACACGGCCGGGCCGTTGCGGGTGCTGGCGATGCTGATGCTGCGCCGGGTCGAGGTGACTTGGATGTCGAGGGACACCTTGAGGTACTGGCCGGTCCCGGGCAGCAGCAGGGTGCGCAGGGCTGCGGTCGGGATCGCGGTCAGCTCGGCGTCGAGGATCTTGAGCAGGCCGGCCGCCATCATCTCGCGGTAGCGCTCGGGCAGGACGTTGTCGCGCTGCCAGGCGTGGACCGGCTGCACGGTGAACCCGGCCGGTGCCTCGAGTTCGGGGAAGACGTCGTCGCCGATCAGCAGGTCGCTGCGGACGGCGACGAAACCGAGGCGGGTGCTTTCGGCCTCCAGGTCGTGGGCCAGCACGTCGCCGGTGTCCCAGCCCAGCCGCGTACGGCCGCAGGGGTGCAGGTTGTGCCCGGCCACGGCGAGGCGTTCCAGGGCGATGGCCTGCTCGTCCGGGTCGTCGCCGGCCTTGGGGTGCGGGCGGGCCATGGCGATGGCGAGGTTCATCACCGCGTTGCGGATCTCGGCCGCGAATCCGGGCGCGTCGATCCCGTCGAGCAGGTCGACCGGGTCGTCGACGCCGGCGCTCGGGTATTCGACGCGGCCGAAGCCGTGCCGCACCCCCGGGCCCATGTCTTTGATTCCTTCCCGGACGAGGGCACCGCGCAGCCGCCGTCCGACCGTGTCGGCGGCCTCGGGCAGGGCGGCCAGGAAGCCGGGGACCAGCTCGGGGGCGTGGACGGCGAGGGCGGCCTCGGTGTGCGCGATCCGTTCCGGGCGCAGGGTCTTGTTCATGCGTGTCCCGTCATCGGGTTGTCCATCAGGGCCCATCGGTCGTCGAGCGGGTCGGCGGCCAGCCGCATCGCGGTGGTGGCCTTGATCGGGAGCGGTTCTTTCAGCAGGTACGGCACGTCCTCGGTGCCGGTGGCCCGGACGGCCCGGGTCACGATGCCCCACAGCCGGTCCGGGTCGGCATCCCGCGTGCGGGTGAACGCGGCGATCAGCTCGGCCGCCACGGTGGAGAAGGCGGCCGCGGCGAGTTTGGTGCGCAGTTCGGCCGGGTCGTCGCTGGGCAGGTCGCCGTGCAGGGGCGGCGGGTCCATCCCGGCGTCGCGGAGGCGGCGGGCGCTGACCCGGACGCCGCCCAGGTCGCGGTAGAGGATCCGGGTCGGCCGGCCCTGGTCGAGCACCACCAGAGTGTTCTGGCCGTGGGCCTCGAGCGCGACGCCGCGGGCCAGCACCCGCATGAGCGGGGCGAACAGGACGTCGGCGAGGTCGGTCATCCAGGCGTACGGGTCGTGCCCGGTCAGCAGGGGGACCGCGGCGAGCGGGACAGCGGTCTCTCCCGGCTGCAGCTGCGGGGCCTCGCGGATGACGTGGGCGAGTTGCCGGCTGGGTTCGCCGTCGACGATCACGGCGCCGGCGGCGATCTCGGTGAGGATGTCGATCGGTTCGCCGTCGGTGAGGCGTTTGAGCAGCCGGGACAGCAGCGGGCCGTTGTGCACGGCGGCGGGCGAGACGGTGCGGACGGCGCTGGTCATCTGCACGTCGACGGCGGTCTTGATGTGCGGGCCGCCGTCGGTCGGGGCGACGGTGCGCAAGGACATCAGGGGGCGTACGGGACCCGTCTCCCCGTCCGGGACGAGCCACGGGTAGGCGCCGGCGAGACGGTCGGCCTGCCACGGGTGGGCGTAGAGGATCGGGGCGGCGGTGCCGTACCAGCGGTCCTGGGGGACGCGGAGGCGGCGCAGGCGGATGACCGGGGAGTGTTCCGGCGCGTACGCGAGGACGTCGTCGACGGTCATCCCGCCGCGGGTGCGGCAGCAGGGGTGCAGCGGGTGGCCGTCGGTGACCGTCTGCTCGATCAGGCCGAGCGCGTCCGGCCCGGTCGGAAGGGTGTGGCGGGGTTTGCGGGTGCTGCGGGCCAGGGCGAGGTTGGCGACGCTGTTGTCGATCTCGGTGGCCAGGGGGACGTCGCCCCAGAGGCGGCGGGTGAGCTCGCCCGGGTCCTGGTGGCCGCCTGCGGTCAGACCGGGGCCGACCATGGCGAACGGTTGAGCGGAGTCGGCCGGATAGCTCACGGTGACCCCGGCGATCGTTGCTTCGCCCGGTCGCCGGCTGGTCAGGCCGGGGAGGGGTTCCCGGTCGAGGGCGCCGAGCAGGCGGGCCAGGACGGCCGCGCGGGCACCGGGGAGCTCGGTGTCGTAGGCCGCCAGCAGATCGGGCCGCCGGGATGCCAGTTCCGCCCGGGTCCGAAGGGGACCGGCGGTGTGCTGGGCGGGGTCAGCGGGTGGCGGCACGCGATCAATTGTCCCCACATCCCCGACAAGATCCACGCGGGGCGGCTCCGGGTGAGCGAGAACGCAGTAACCAATCTCCATCCTAGGATGCCTTACAGGTTGTGCGCCTGAACACCGGCGCACCGAGCCCTCAGATCCAAGAACCCAAAAGCAAAAGGAATCAACGACATCCCGCCTTCCATTTCGGACGGCACGGTGAGGTGAACGCGGCCCGCCGGGTCGTCTATCCGACTCGACCATCCCGACCCTCAGCCGACGGTGAGAACGGGCAGGCCGGTCAGTGCACGGGCCTGGATGTCCCGGTGGACCCGCTCCGCGTCGGCCAGCGGATAGCGGACCAGGTCGAGGTCGGCGAAGACACCGGCGCGGACGGCTCCGAACAACTCGGCCGAGGCCGCACCGACCGTCGAGGCGTTGACGTACTGCGGCGTCGATCCGCCGAGCACCTCGACGCCCCGCCGCCGCAGGTCCGTGCCGCCCTGGGGCCGGCCCGTGGCGGCGCCGATCGCGACGATCCGCCCACCGTCGCGGACCGCGCTCGTCACCTGGTCGAAGGTGGCTTGGCCGACGAGGTCGTAGGCCACGTCCACCCCGCGCGGCGCGATCGACCGGAGTTTCCCGGCGAAGTCCGGATCTCCTGACCACAGCGCGGGCGCCGGCACCCGGTCGACCTTCGAGGGTGAACCCGCCACGCCGATGACTGTCGCTCCGAGGGCTTTCGCCCAGCGGGACAGGAGCGCCCCGACCCCGCCCGAGGCGCCTTGGACGAGCACGGTCTGCGACGGCTCGAGTCGGTGCAGCGCGCGCAGGCCCATCCATGCGGTCAGTCCGCCGGCCAGGAACGCGGCCGCCTGCTCGGTGCTGATGTCGTCGGGCAGCGGGATGAGCGAGGCCGTGGCGATCAGGCGCTCCCCGGCGTACGCGCCCGGGTCGAAGAAGTATCCGGCCCGGTCACCGACAGCGAAGCCGGTCACACCGGGACCGACCGCCTCGACGACGCCGGCGCCTTCCACCCCGAGCACCGCCGGGAGCGGGAATCCGACCTCGCCGCGGCGGACCATCGTGTCGAAGAAGTTGACGCCGACGGCCTGTTGCCGCAACCGGACCTGGCCGCGGCCGGGTTCGCCCACCTCGGCCTGTTCGACGCGCAGTACCGGCGGGCCGCCGTGCTGGTGAATGCGGACGACGACGGTCATGCCGACTGGCCTCCGTCCACGTTGAGGGTGGCTCCGGTGATGTAGGACGCGTCCGGCCCGACCAGGAACGCGACCGCGCCGGCGATCTCCTCGGGTCGCCCGTAGCGACCCAGCGAGGTCAGGCCGGTCATCGCCTCGGCGGCCGGGCCCGATTCCGGGTTCATCTCGGTGTCGATGGCATGACCGTGCAGGCCGGGCTGACCTGCAGCGCCGAAGCCGAACCGATCCGCGACGAACTCGCCGGCCAACGGCGGCTCGGCATCACCTTGCTGACCGAGCGCTTCATGCGCGCAGCCCAGGAGGGTGACCTGCCCGGCCACGCCGACCCGGCGGCTCTGGCCGGTTATCTGGTCGCACTCAACCACGGCCTCTCCGTCCAGGCCGGCGGCGGCATCACCCACGCCGAACTGATGCGCTTCGTCGACCAGGCCCTCCTGCTCTGGCCCCGCAGCCCCCACGCACAAATGAGGTAAATGCCGCGACAGGCCTCGTCGGCCGGAAAACTCCGGGCGTGGTGGTGGACGTGTGGTTCAGTGAGCGCGTGCTGACCTCGGGACGTGTCGGACTGGTGGTCGTGTTGTTGCTGGTGCCGGCCGGGTGCGCGAACGACGACAAGACACCGACCCGGCAGCTCGAGGTCTGTGTGCCGGCCGGCGTCACGCATCGCGACGGTGATCGGGTGACGGTGGAGTTCCGGGATGCCGGTGAGCTGATCGCGAGCGGGTCGATCCCGGTCGGGGCCGCCTTCGGGTCGGAGGTGCCGGCGGGACACGAGATCGTGGCCACCGTCGACGGTGAAGCGGTCGGCACGTCGGGCGGGTCGGCCGACGCGCGGCTCGGGTGCTGACATATCGGTTGCGGAGTCGCGCCGGGCGGGGCAGGGTGGTCGGCGTACCTGTTGCCCAGTTGTTGGGAGTGCCTTTCTCCATGTGAGAGCGAACCGACGTCGGTAAGCGTCCTGTCGGTGTTTCGCCCCTTGGAGTGTGGCTCTTGTTGAAAGCCGTTGATCTCAGCCGTTCCCACGACGGCGATCCGCTGTTCGAGCATGTCGATCTGGTGGTGCACGACGGTGACCGGGTCGGGATCGTGGGTCCGAACGGGGCCGGGAAGTCGACGTTGCTGCGGGTGCTGGCGGGTGAGCTGACGCCGGACCGGGGCAGTGTCACGTATGGGCCGCACACGCGGATCGGGTATGTGGCGCAGCAGATGCCCGACCCGGAGGGCACGGTCGGCGCGTTTCTGACCGAGGGCCTGGGCGCGGTCGCCGAGGCCACGAGCGCCATGCGGGTGCTGGAGCGTCGTCTGGAGGCGGGCGACGACGTTCTCGGTGAGTATGCGGCGGTGCAGGAGCGGTGGACGGCGCTGGAGGGGTGGAAGGCGGAGGCGCGGATCGCGGAGATCCGGCAGCGCCTGGACATCGATCATCTGCCGGACGACCTCGCGCTGGGGAACGTGAGCGGTGGTGAGCAGGCGCGGTTGCTGCTGGCGCGGGCGTTGCTGGACGAGCCGGATGTGTTGTTGCTGGACGAGCCGACGAATCACCTGGACGCCGAGGGCATGGCCTGGTTGCAGGGCTGGCTGACCGCGTACGCGGGAGGGGTCTTGACTGTCAGCCATGATCGGGCGTTTCTCGATGCGGTGGTGACGCGGGTCCTCGAATTGGACGGCATCGACACCGAGGTGCAGGACTATCCGGGTGGTGGCTACACGGCGTACCGGGTGGAGAAGCAGCGGCGGTGGGAGCGGCTGTTGCTCGATTTTGAGGCGCAGGAGAAGGATCGCCGCCGGTGGGAGGCGGACATCGAGCGGACGAAGCAGCAGTCGATCGGGGTGGAGAAGGCCACCGGGCTCGGGGTGGCGGGTCCGCATCTGCGGCGGGTCGCCCGGTTGGTGGCGCGGAAGGCGAAGGTGCGGGAGCGGCGGTTGCGGCGGCAGATGGAGTCGGTCCGGTGGATCGCGCAGCCGAAGACGCGTCCGCCATTGACCCTGGCCTTTCCGGCTGATCAGGACGACACCGACGAGGTTGTGCTGCAGGCCCGGGGGCTCACGGTGCGGGCCGGCCGGAAAATCTTGATCAAGAGCGCTGACGTCACCGTACGGCGTGGGGACCGGATTCTGATCACGGGGCGTAATGGTGCCGGCAAGACGTCGCTGCTGAACGCCCTGGCGACGGACGACACTGCCGTGCTGCCGCAGACCACGGACGGGCTGCGCGGCAAGGCGACGGTGATGGAGTTCTTCCGGTCGCGGGTGCCGGTGTATCCCGACGACGCGGAGAAGCTGCTGCAGGGCCATCAGTTCGGGCCGGACCAGTGGGACGTGCAGGTGCGGACGTTGTCGGCCGGTGAGTTGCGCCGGCTGGTCCTGGCGGTGCTGGTGAACAGCCCGGCCCGGGTGTTGCTGCTGGACGAGCCGACGAACTTCCTGGACCTGGACGCGCTCGACGTGATCGAGGAGGCGTTGCGCCGGTATCGGGGGACGTTGCTGGTGGTGACGCATGACCGGTATTTCGCGGAGGCGGTCGGGTTCGGGCGGCGCTGGCATGTCGCGGACGGTGTCGTGATCGAAAGCTGACACGATGGGGGCATGCAGCTGGTGCCGAGGCAGGGCGGGGAACTGGCCGAGGTCGGGGCGGCCGAGCAGGTCACCGAGGTGTGGCTGGCGAACCGGCGGTTGTCCGAGCACACCCGGGCGGCGTACCGGCGGGATGTGCATGCGTGGCTGGCGTGGTGTGCGTCGGTCGAGCGGGAGCCGTTGCGGGCGTCTTTTCTGGACGTGAACGCGTACGCCCGGAATCTGGAGTCGCAGCAGCTGGCGGCGGCGACCGTGGCGCGGAAGTTGTCGGGCTTGTCGAGCTGGTACGACTTCCTGGTCAAGATCCGGGCGGTGGACGCGAATCCGGTGTCGGGGGCGGACCGGCCGTTCGTGTCGCGGGACCATTCGGCGACGGTGGGTCTGACCCCGGAGGAGGTCGACGCGCTGCTGGGCGCGGCGGCCGGGAAGGGTGAGCGGACCTGCGCGATGATGACGGTGCTGGCCGATCTGGGTCTGCGGGTCAGTGAGCTGGTCGGTCTTGATCTGGAGGATGTGGGCTGGGAGCGGGGGCATCGGACGGTCCGGTTCGTGGGGAAGGGCAGCAAGCAGCGGCGGCGGGCGTTGACCCCGGCGGCCGCGCAGGCCCTGGACACCTATCTGGCCGTACGCGGTGACCGGGAGGGCCCGCTGTTCATGACGTCGACCGGTGGGCGGGTGGATCGGCATGCGATCTTCCGGCTGATCCGGCGGCTGGCGTCGGAGGCCGGGATTGCGGCGGCGGAGCAGTTGTCGCCGCACTCGTTGCGGCACGCGTTCGCCACGGCGGCCCGGGCCGAGGGTGTGCCGCTGGAGGATGTGCAGGACGCGATGGGGCACGCCGATCCGCGGACCACCCGCCGGTATGACCGCGACCGGCACAACCTGGACCGTGATCCGGCCTACACCCTGGCTGCCGCGCGTGCCCGCCGCGCTCAGGGGTGACGGCGCCCCCTATGCTCGTCCGCGGTGTAAAGCGGATCAAAAAGGGGCGGTCGGGGTTTGAACATCTTCGAAGCGGTGCTGCTGGGCGCGGTTGAGGGCTTTACCGAGTTCCTGCCCGTGTCGAGCACCGGCCACCTGACGATCCTGGAGAAGCTGCTCGGGTATCGGATCGACGACCCGGACATCACCGCGTTCACGGTGATCATCCAGTCGGGTGCGGTGCTGGCGACGATCATTTTCCTGTGGAAGGACATCGCGCGGGTCGTGCCGGCGTTCCTGGCCGGGCTGTTCAGCAAGGAGAAGCGGGACAACCCGGATTTCCGGTTCGGGTGGGCGGTGCTGCTCGGTGCGATCCCGATCGTGATCGTGGCGCTGTTGTTCAAGGATCAGATCGAGACGACGTTGCGGAGCCTGTGGTTCGTGGCGGGTGCGCTGATCCTGTGGTCCGGGGTGATGGCGTTCGCTGATCATGCGGCCACCCAGGTCAAGCATCAGGAGGATGTGACCTGGAAGGATTCGCTGATCATCGGCACGGTGCAGTGTCTGGCGCTGATTCCCGGGGTGTCGCGGTCGGGGGCGACGATGTCGGCCGGTCTGCTGCGCGACTTCGACCGGGTGACGGTGACGAAGCTGTCGTTCTTCCTGTCGATCCCGGCGTTGCTGGGGGCGTCGGTGCTGCAGGGCTATCAGGAGGCGGGCAACATCGCCGACGGGGTGGGCTGGACGAACACCCTGGTGGCGACGGCGGTGAGCTTCGTGGTGGCGTACTTCTCGGTGAACTGGCTGCTGAAGTTCATCTCGCGGCACTCGTACAGCATCTTCATCTGGTACCGGGTGGCGCTCGGTGTGGTCCTGATGCTGCTGCTGACGTTCAACGTGATCGAACCGAAGTGACGGGCGCTCTCGCCTACGTGCGGAAGCGGTTCCCGGAGCCGGCTCCGGTGCCGGTGGTCGCGCCGATCACGGTCAGCTTCCATCCGGACCGGTTGCTGGCCGACGGCCGGACCGTGGCCGAGTGCCTGGCCGCCGAGGGGGTGTACCGAAGCCAGTTCGAGACGGGTATCTCCAACGGTGGTCTGACCGCGTACGCCGGTGGTGACCGGGACCGGTGGGAGCAGCGCATGTTCCCCGGTGTCTACACGGGTGCGGCGGGCCGGCCGGTCTACGGCGGGCTGAACCTGGCCGGTTACCCCGACGGTGCCTCGCCGCGTTTCGGCAGCTGTCATCTGGTGCTGGCGCCGTCGGTGCTGGCCCGGGCCACGTTCAGTCACGGCGACTCGTTCACCGAGCCGTCGGTGTTCGGCACGGCGGACACGTTCGGTGCGGTGTGGGCGTCGCTGCTGGACGAGGTGGCCCGCACCGGCCGGGCCTTGAATCTGCCGGCGGCGTCGCCCGCGGAGTGGGTGGCGGCGCTGGGTGCGGCGCGTCCGGCGGCCGGGCGGGCGATGGACCACTACGTGGAGGCCCAGGTCCACGGTGGGCTGACGCTGGGCGAGCATGTCACGGCCGTGGTGGCCGACCCTTCCTTCTCCCGTACGCCGGTGGAGGCGCACCTGCGTTCCCTGGCCCCCGGGTTCCGGTGGTCGCCCGGTTTCGAACTGCCCGTGGACGGGTTCCCGGCCGACCTGAAGGGCCCGGAGATCCCGCCGCTGGTCCGCGCCCTGTCGTCGCACTACGGCCGTGACGTGATCGACGCCGCCCTGGTCGGCCGGGCCACCCACGAGCCGGCCACGTGGTCGTCGTTCGGCACCCCGGCCGAGGTGCTGCAACTGCTCAAGTACGTCTGGCACATCCTGGTCCTGTGCGGCACCCCGGCCGCCGCGTGACTGGGCGACGGCCCGCACGCTGCTGACTGTCACGAATTGATCGTCCCGGTCGTCCCTGGTGGCATGTATGTCACTGTCACGGTCATCGCGGCCGTCTTCACCGGGTTCGCCGCCGTCGTCTATCTGTCCGGGCACGAGTATCCGAAGGCGCAGGCCGACATCAAGCGGATCCCGCGGCGGTGGGTGCCGGTGCTCGGGTCGCTGCTGGCCGCGGGCACGGTCGGGCTGGTCGCCGGGTTCGCCGTGCCGTGGCTGGGGGTGCTGGCGGCGGGTGGGCTGGTGCTGTATTTCTGCGGGGCGCTGGTCGCGCATCTGCGGGTCGGGTCGCGCAACCTGGCCGGGTGGGCGATCTTCTTCGTCACCGAGATCGCCGCCCTGATCACCGGGGTGCTGCACCTGTAACGTTCCTTTCATGATCGAGAGGCTGGCGTGGGTGTCCGCGCGGGCGGCGCTGGGCCGTGACGAGGACGAGGAGTTCGCGCTGCCCGCCCTGCGCGCGGCCGGGGCGACCGTCGACGTGGTCGCGTGGGACGACCCGGACGTGGTGTGGGACGGCTACGACCGGGCGGTGCTGCGGTCGACGTGGGACTACCCGGAGCGCCTGGGTGAGTTCGTGGGCTGGCTGGACCGGACGGCCGCGGTGACCGACCTGCGTAATCCGGTGCCGATGGTGCGGTGGAGTCTCGACAAGCACTATCTGATCGACCTGGCCGCGGCGGGGGTGCCGGTCACGCCGACCGATTTCGTCGAGCCCGGTCAGGAGGCGGAGTTCCCGGACGGGGAGTTCGTGGTGAAGCCGGCGGTCGGGGCGGGCAGCCGCGACGCCGCCTCCTACGGGCCGGGCGACCGGGCGGCGGCCACCGCGCACATCCGGCGCCTCGGCGCGAGTGTGCTGGTGCAGCCGTTGCTGAAGTCGGTCGCGTCCGACGGGGAATGGCCGCTGGTGTTCCTGGCCGGGCGGTACAGTCACGCCGCGAGCAAGCGGGTCGCGCTGCCCCGGGCCGGGCTGGTCGAGGACCTTTTCGCCGAGGAGACCACTGCGGAGTACGAGGCCGATCCACGCCAGATCGCCGTGGCCCAGCGGGCGGTCGATGTGGTGACGGGCCGGTTCGGGGTGCCGCTGTACGCCCGTATCGACCTGGTCCGCGACGACGACGGCCGGCCGTGCGTGCTGGAGGTCGAACTGGTCGAGCCGTCGCTGTTCCTGCCCCGGGCCCCGGCCGCGGCGACCGACCGGCTGGTGGCGGCCCTGCTCGACACGTGATCCGAGAAAGTTGCCGTCCGGCAATCAATTCGGGATACTGGCCGCCGCCGAGGGGGTGAGGACAGGTGTCGGAGATCGATGCGGGGTGGGCGGGCACGCTGCACCGCCTGTGGAGCGCCGCCGTGGCCATCAGCTCCCGCGAGCAGCTGGCCGACCTGGTACTCCCACCGTTGCAGCGGTTGCCGGGCGTGTGCGCGGTGTGGGGGCTGCGTCATGCCGTACGGGGAACCGCTGTTGTCGCCTATCGATGGCGGGGGCTGCCGCTGACCGGGGAACGGCAGGCTCTCGCCGCGGCCCTGGCTCCCGCCGAGGCCGGTCCGGTGCGGGTCCTCGACCCGGGTGACGAGCTGCGTGACCTCGGGATCACCGCGGTGGTGGCGGTCCGGTTCGACCAGCCCGGCACGGCCGGCGGTTCGTTCCTGCTCGCCGTCGACGACACCGCCGACCTGAGCTTCGTCAGCGACTGCCTGGCCCAGGTGGCCGGGGTGACCCGGGAGGCGATCCGCCGGCTGTCCGGGGTCCGCGACGAACAGCAGCAGCAGATCCGCGACGCGCTGCTGGCCGAGGCGTCGCTGCAGATGGACGCGGTGCTCGACACCGAACAGACCATGTACCGGGTGCCGCGGATGGCCGTCCCGGCGATCGCCGAGGGCTGCCTGGTGTTCGTCTACGCCGACGGCAAACCGCAGCTGCGCAGCGCCGTGCACGTCGACATGCGCCGCCTGGACGCGATGCTGCGCGATCCCGGGGCGGTCGAGCGGCTGGCCACCCCGGGTGAGCACGCCCAGGAGCTGCGGGCCCGGGGCCGGGTCATCGGGCTGCTGGTGTTCCTGTTCGACCGCGACCCCGAACGGATCCCGCCGGCCGCGTTCCTGCGCGACCTGGCCGCCCGGGCCGCCCTGGCCATCGACAACAGCACCCTCTACGAGCAGCGCCGGCAGGAGGTCGTGCGGATGCAGCAGCACCTGCTGCCGACCCGGCTGCCCGGCGTCGACGGGCTGCGGCTGGCCGCGTCCTACACGGTCGGCGACCGGGTCCTGGAGGTCGGCGGCGACTTCTACGACGTCGTGGTCCGCGACAACGGCGAGGTGGCGGCGCTGATCGGCGACGTGTGCGGGCGCGGGGTGGACGCGGCCGCGCTGACCGGGATGGCCCGGCACAGCCTGGCCGCCCTGCTGCAGGAGGGCCTGTCACCGCTGCGCGCGCTGACCCGGCTCAACGCGCGGCTGCACCTGGACGGGTCGTGGCGGTTCATCACGGCCGGGGTGGCCCTGATCAGCGCCGACCGGCGGACCGTGGAGTGGACGTCGGCCGGGCACCCGGCGCCGGTGCTGATGCGGGCGGGCGGCCCCGCCGGGCGGGCCGGTGGGGGAGGCGTACCGCTGGGGGTCCTGGAAGTGCCGAAGCTGAAACCGACCACCCTCGAGCTGGGCGCCGGGGACACGCTGCTGATGTTCACCGACGGGCTCACCGAGAGCCGCGACCCGGACGGGCGGATGTTCGAGGACGCCGCCCTCGGCCAGGCCCTCGACCGGCTGCGTGACGCCGGCCCGCAGGCCCTGGTCGACGACCTGAGCCGGTCCGCCGCCGCGACCGACGACATCGCCCTGCTGGCCGTGCGGCGCGACGATGAGTGACGACCTGGTCCTCGTGGTCGAGGACTCCGACTCCGACATCGAGGCGATCGCCCGGGCCATCGGCCGCTCGCATCCCGACGTGCGGCTGGAGTTCCTGCGTTCCGGCACCGGCGTCCTCGACCGGCTCACCGCCGACGGCGCCGAACGGCCCGGCCTCGTCCTGCTCGACCTGAACATGCCCGGCGAGGGCGGCCTCGACGTGGTGCGCCAGGTGCGGGCCCGGCCCGACCTGGGCGGGCTGCGGCTGGTCGTGTTCACCTCATCGGAGGACCAGGCCGAGGCCGACGCCTGCTACGCGGCCGGCGCCGACAGCTACATCTACAAGCCGATCAACTTCGCGTTGTTCCAGAGCGTGCTGAGCCGGACCCTGGACTACTGGAGGTCACGGGAGCCGAACGTGACCCACACGGTGGTGCCGCCGCCGGGGGACTCGTCGGCCCAGGCCTGACCGCCGTGGCGTTCGGCGATGCGCCGCACGATCGCCAGGCCGGCCCCGGACCCGTCGCGGGCGGCCTCCGGGTGCAGCCGGCGGAACAGCTGGAACGCCTGTTCACGCAGGTGGCCGGGCATGCCGATGCCGTCGTCGCGGACGAACAGGGCGTGGTGCTCCAAGCCGACGACGACGTGCCCACCGCCCGGCCGGGCGTACTTGGCCGCGTTGACCAGCAGATTCACGAGCACCTGGTCGAGCAGCACGGGGTCGGCGTCCAACCCGCCCGACAGGTCAGACATGTCCAGGACGACCTGCGCGTCGGCCAGCCTCGGCCCGGCGATCTCCAGCGCCCGGGCCACCGCGTCGCGCAACGGGATCGACGACCGGTCGAGCTCGGTGCGGCCCAGCCGCGCGTAGTACAGCAGGGCGTTGAGCAGCTCGTCCATCCGGGTGGCGAGCCGCTGGATCGATTCCAGCCGCCGTACGGTGGTCGCGTCCAGGCCGGCCGCGGCGTCCTCGATGATGAACGTGGACGTGTTCGCGATCCCGCGCAGCGGTTCCTTCAGGTCGTGGGCGGCGGCGTGGGCGAACGAGTCCAGGTCGACGTTGAGCAGGGCCAGCCGGCGGGCCTGGGCGATCGCCACCCCCATGACGGCCCGGCCCAGTTCGACCGCCATGGCCAGGTCGGTGGTGGTCCACGGGGTGCTGCGGCCCCGCACCGAAGCCAGGAACACCGCGGTGGAGCCGCGCGGGGTGAGGCGCCGGCCGTGCGGGCCGAGCATCACCGGCGTCCGGGGGTCGGCGGCCCAGCGGCGCGGCACGGTGCGTTCGCGGCGCAGCCAGACGATGCAGTCGCCGCCGGTGCCGAACGGCAGCACCAGGGCCCCGGCGAACTCGCCGTCACCCACGGCGTCGCTGTGCCACACCTCGCCGGGCGGGGGCACCTCGACCGCGGCCAGCACCGGGGCGGCCGCGGCGGGGTCGATGCCGTGCGCGGACAGGGTGCCGTCGGTGCGCACGACCACGGCGTCGCAGTCGATGACCTTCTCCAGGCCGGCCGGGTTCTGCGACCACCGTACGGGAAGATCGGTGGAGTACCGCTCGAGCAGCCGTGCGATGACCTCCCGCGAGCGTTCCCGGGCGGCCGCCTCGTCGCGCTCGCGCAGGGCGGCCAGGTGCAGCGACAGGGCGACGCCGAAGAACTCGCAGGCGGCCCGGGTCTGCGGGCTCAGCGCCTTGGCGTGGCGGCCGTGGCAGGCGATCAGCCCCCACAGCCGGCCGCCGTCGAGCAGCGACACCGACATCGACGAGGTGACCTCGATGTTGCGCAGATATTCCAGGTGGAACTCGGAGACCGTGCGCAGCACCGACAGGGACAGGTCGAGCGGTTCCCCGGTCTCCGGCAGGGTCTGCGGGTCGAGCCGGGCGGTGGTGTCGTCGACGTCGGCGATGACCCGGATCCAGTTGCGTTCGTACAGGCGGCGGGCCTGCGGGGGCACGTCGGTGGCCGGGAACCACAGGCCGAGCCACGGTTCCCAGTCGTCGACGACCTCCTCGGCGATCACCTCGCCGGGCCCGTCGGCCGATTCGAACCGGTAGGCGACGACCCGGTCGTAGCCGGTGATCTCGCGGATCTCCCGGACGGCGGCCTGGCAGGCCTGCACGACGGTGCCGGCCCGTTGCAGCCGGGTCAGGGCCGAGCGGACCGGGGCGTACAGGGTGCCGAACTCCGGGGTGTCGGGGGCCGGTTCGAACTCGAGCACGAGGTGGCCGTCGGAGCGGTGCACGGTGACGTCGAAACGGCGGGCGCCCAGCTCCAGGGGCATCATCGCGGTCTGCCCGGTGTCGGCGTCAGCGAGGGACCACAGGGTGTCGCGTTGCCCGGCGGTCAGGAACGAGTCGTCGTCCGGGACGTCGATGCCCAGCACCTCGGCCGCGTTGCCGCTGGCCACCGTGACCTTGCCGTCGCGGACGGCGAGCAGCGCCCCGTACGACTGGACGCCGCCGAGCCGGTGGATGGGTTCCCGGACGCAGGCGGTCAGGTCGAAGGTGGTGCCGACCTCGCGTTCGGCGGCGGCGACACGTTCCGGCAGCCATTCCGTCATGATCCGACCCTAACCGCCGGGCAGCGGGTCCCCGGGCGTGACCACGCCGCTCTGGTAGGCCAGGACGACCAGCTGGGCCCGGTCGCGGACCTCGAGCTTGGCCATGGCCCGGTTGACGTGGGTCTTGGCGGTCAGCGGGGACAGGAACAGCCGGGCGGCGATCTCGTCGTTGCTCAGGCCGTGGGCGACCAGGATGAGGATCTCGCGTTCCCGGTCGGTCAGCACCGTCAACGCCGCGGTGCTCGCGGGTGGGCGCAGGTCGGCCAGGAACCGGCCGATCAGCCCGCGGGTGGCGGCCGGGGACAGCAGCGCCTCGCCGGTGGCGACCACCCGGATGGCCTGCAGCAGGTCGGCCGGGGCGACGTTCTTGCCGACGAATCCGCTGGCCCCGGCCTGCAACGCCAGCACGACGTTGTCGTCGTCCTCGAACGTGGTGACGACCAGGACGCGGACCCCGGCCAGGCTGTCGTCGGCCGACAGGCGGCGGGTGGCCTCCAGGCCGTCCATGCCGGGCATGCGGATGTCCATCAGCACCACGTCGGCCCGCTGGGTGCGGGCCAGTTCGACCGCCTCACGGCCGTCGGACGCCTCCGCCACGACCTGCATCCCCGGCTCCGCGTCGATGATCATTTTGAAGCCGGCGCGGATCAGTGCCTGGTCGTCGGCGAGCAGGACCCGGATGGTCACGGTGTGGTCTCCAAGGCGTGGGCGTGGGCGGGCAGGACGGCGGTCACCCGGAACCGGTCGCCGTCGGGTCCGGCGGTGACGCTACCGCCCGCGGCGGCGGCCCGTTCCCGCATCCCGATCAGCCCGAACCCGGTCCCGTCGCCGCGGCCGGCGATCCGGTTGCTGACCTCGACGGTGACCGTGCCGGGGGCGTGGGTCAGGTGCAGGGTGATCGGGCCGTCGCCGTAGCGGTGGGCGTTGGTCAGCGCCTCCTGCACGATCCGGTAGGCGGCCAGGTCGGCGATGGCGGGCAGTTCCGGCCGCTCGCCGCTCTCGTCGTAGCGCACGTCGAAATTCGCCAGCAGGGCGGGCAACTGGTCCAGGCCCGGGCTCGGTGCGGTCGGGTCGGCCTCGCCCGGGTCGCGCAGCACCCCGATCACCGACTTGATCTCGCGGAGCACGTCGTCGGAGGCCCGCCGGATCACCTCCAGGACCGGGCCGGCCTGCTCCGGGTGCTGCTGGATGACGTGCCCGGCCGCCCCGGCCTGCACGGTGATGACGGCGATGTGGTGGGCGACGACGTCGTGCAGCTCGCGGGCGATGCGCAGCCGCTCGTCCATCACCCGGCGGCGGGCCTCCTGCTCGCGGGTGTGCTCGGCCTGGCGCAGCCGTTCGGTCATCTCGGCGATGTAGGCCCGCCGGTTCCGTACGGCCTCCCCGACCGCGCCGCCCCCGCCGATCCACGCGTACAGGCCGAGCGACTGCAGCGACCACCACACGCCCGGGTCGGCGATCATCCCCACCGCGAACAGCACGGTCGCGGCGCCGACCGAGCATAGCCACGCCCGCTTGTAGGTGGTGTGGAGGATGAAGTGGTACATCAGGAAGCCCAGGGTGAGCAGCAGCGCCTGCGACGGCGCCCGGACCGCGATGGTCACGGTCAGCGCCGCCCCGACGGCCACCATCGCCGGGACCGGCCAGCGGTGCCGGGCCAGGATCGCCACGACGGCGGTCACGGCGATCGCCACCGGCCGGACGGCGCCGCCGCGGATCTCGTCACCGATCACCGCGCCGACGGCCAGCCCGGCCAGCAGCAGATCGACCAGCCACCTTCGTCTCAGCACCCTTAGACCGTATGCGGTGCGTGCGGGTGGTGCCGTCGTCCGGGCGCGGTAGTGCCCGCCCGGCCCGGTTACTGCGGCCGTAGTAGGCGCCGACCGCGGACGGACGACGAAACCGGCGCTGATCCCCGGGACGGTGTTGGGCATGGCTACGTTCCTCTACCGGCTGGGCCGGTTCTCGTTCCGCCGCCGCTGGACGGTCGCGCTCGCCTGGCTGGCGGTGCTGATGGCCGTGGCCGGCGGCATGGTGCTGCTGCAGAAGCCCACGACCTCGTCGTTCAGCATTCCGGGCACCCCCGCCCAGCAGACCATCGACCTGCTCACCGAACGGTTCCCGCAGGCCGCCGGGAACACCGCGTCGGCCCGGGTGGTGTTCGCCGGGCAGCCCGTCGACCAGGCCGCGGTGGACGCCACCATGGCCGCGCTGAAACGCTCGCCGCAGGTCGCGGCGGTGGCCGAGCCGGCCTTCAACCCGGACCGGACGGTCGCCTACGCCCAGGTCACCTACAGTGTGCCGGCGACGGAGCTGACCGATGCGGCCCGCGACGGCCTGAACCAGGCGGCGCAGGCAGGCCGCGACGCCGGGCTGACCGTGGAGATGAGCGGTGACGCGCTGCTGGTCTCCGGGCACACCCCGATCGCCGAGATCATCGGGCTCGGGGTGGCCGCGGTCGTCCTGGTCATCACGTTCGGATCCCTCGTCGCGGCCGGGTTGCCGCTGCTGACCGCCCTGGTCGGGGTGGGTATCGGGGCGGCCGCCATCGGGATCGCGTCCGGGTTCACCGACCTCGGCGACACCACCAGCACCCTGGCCATGATGCTGGGCCTGGCCGTGGCCATCGACTACGCGCTGTTCATCGTGTCCCGGTACCGGCACGAGCTGGCCGCCGGGCACGACCGGGCCGAGGCCGCCGGACGCGCGGTCGGGACGGCCGGGTCGGCGGTGGTGTTCGCCGGCCTGACGGTGGTCATCGCCCTGGCCGGGCTGGCCGTGGTCGGGATCCCGTTCCTGACCCAGATGGGGGTGGCCGCGGCCGGCACCGTGGCGGTGTCCGTGCTGATCGCGCTCTCCCTGCTGCCCGCCCTGCTGGGCATCGCCGGGACAAAGATCAAGCCTTCCCCCGTACGGGACCAGGCCGCCAAGCCCGCACTCGGCGTGCGGTGGGTGCGGGTCATCGCCCGGCGCCCCGTGGCTGTCCTGGTCGCCGCCGTGGCCCTGCTCGGCGTGATCGCCATCCCGGCCACCGACCTGCGCCTCGGCCTGCCCACCGACGCCACGGCGGCACCCGACACCACCCAGCGCAAGGCGTACGACCTGCTCACCGCCGGGTTCGGTCCCGGGTTCAACGGCCCGCTCACGGTCGTCACCGACGCCGGCGACGCGGCCGCCGTCACCACCGCCATCAAGGGCCTGGACGGTGTCGCCATGGTCGCCCCGCCGGTCACCAACCCGGCCGGCGACACCTCCATCCTGACCGTGGTGCCGGCCACCGCCCCCGACGACGCCGCCACCGAGGACCTGGTCCACGCCATCCGCGACGTCGACGGCACCCTCGGCGTCACCGGCACCACCGCCCTCAACCTCGACGTCAGCGAGAAACTGGCCGGCGCCCTGCTGCCCTACCTCGCCCTGGTCGTCGGGCTGGCGTTCGTGCTGCTGACCCTGGTGTTCCGCAGCCTGCTGGTCCCGCTGAAGGCCACCCTCGGCTTCCTGCTGTCGGTCGCGGCCACCTTCGGCGCCTTGGTCGCGGTGTTCCAGTGGGGCTGGCTGGCGGAGGTGTTCGGGGTGTCGCAGACCGGCCCGATCATCAGCTTCCTGCCCATCCTGCTCATCGGCATCGTGTTCGGCCTGGCCATGGACTACCAGGTGTTCCTGGTGACCCGCATGCGCGAGGACTTTGTCCACGGGGCGCCGGCCCGCGCGGCGGTGGTCAGCGGGTTCGGGCACGGTGCCCGGGTCGTCACCGCCGCCGCGCTGATCATGATGAGCGTGTTCTTCGGGTTCATGCTCGGCCCCGACGCGGTGATCAAGAGCATCGGCTTCGGCCTGGGCATCGCCATCCTGTTCGACGCCGTCGTCGTCCGCATGATCATCGTGCCGGCGGTGATGACCCTGCTCGGCCGTTCCGCGTGGTGGCTGCCGCGCTGGCTCGACCGGCTGCTGCCCGACGTCGACGTGGAGGGCGCCGGACTGACCCGCCACCTGGCCGCGCCCGTGGCCGGGGAGAAGGAGCTGGAACCCGCCGGCCGTTAACCCAGGGGGAACTCCTCCAGGGCCGACCACGACGAGCCGGGCACCGGTGTCCCCACGGTCAGCCGCATCGCGGTGATGCGGGCCGGGACGGGCAGGTGCCCGGCCACGTCGTCGGCGGCCGCTTTCAGGTCGGCCGGGTCGTGGTCGTGGCCGATCGTCAGGTGCGGGACGACCTCGTCGTACAGGCCGTCGTAGGGGCGGGCGGCCGGGAACCGGGCCGTCACCGCCGCGGTCAGCGCCCGGAACGGGCCGGCCGGTTCCGGGGCCAGCCACACCACCCGCTCACCGAACCACGACACCGCGGTCAGGGAGCAGAAGAACGCGGGCACCCCGGCCGCGGCCTGCCGCAGGCCGGTCCGCACGTGCCCGTCGATCCGGTCCGGCGGCAGGAACGGGTAGCAGACGGTGATGTGGGCGGGCACGCCCCACGCGGCGGCCTGGTCGTAGCGGTCCCGGTGGGCGGCGACGAACGGTTCGGCCTCGGGCACGGTCACGATCAGGGCGCTGTGGGTGGGTTCCATCGACGCATTCTCAGGGACGCCCTGACGAATGTCATGCCGGGCTCGTGACGGGTAACAGCCGGGCCGGGCCGTTGCACGGCCCACGATAGGTCCATGACCCTCACTGACACCGCCGCCACCGCCACCGGCGTGGCCGCGGTCGACCTGGACGGCGTCGTCAAACGCTTCGGCGCCGTGACCGCCGTCGACGGCATCTCGCTGCGCATCCGGCCGGGCGAGGTGGTCGCCCTGCTCGGCCCGAACGGCGCCGGCAAGACCACCACCGTCGACATGCTGCTCGGCCTGTCCCAGCCGAGTTCCGGCCGGGTCCAGGTGTACGGGCAGCGCCCGCACGACGCGGTCGCGCTCGGCCTGGTCTCGGCCGTCATGCAGACCGGCGGGCTGCTCAAGGACTACACGGTCGAGGAGACGGTGCGGCTGACCGCGGTGCTGTTCGGCAAACCGGCCACTGCCGTCGGCGAGGCGATCGAACGGGCCGGGCTCACCGACGTCGCCAAACGCCTCGTCGGCAAATGCTCGGGCGGGCAGCAGCAACGGCTGCGGTTCGCGATGGCCCTGCTGCCCGACCCGGAACTGCTGATCCTCGACGAGCCGACCACCGGCATGGACGTCGCCGGGCGGCACGAGTTCTGGTCGGCGATCCGCGACGACGCCCGCCGCGGCCGCACCGTCATCTTCGCCACCCACTACCTGGAGGAGGCCGACGCGTACGCCGACCGGGTCGTGTTCGTGCGGCGCGGGCGGATCGTCGCCGACGGCACCTCGGCCGAGGTCAAAGCCCTCGCCGCCGGCCGCACGGTCCGCGCGACCTGGCCCGGCGCCACCGAGGCCGAACTGACCGCGATCGCCGGCGTCGAACGCACCGAGATCCGCGGCGACAGCGTCTGGCTGCACGGCAACGACACCGACAGCATCGCCCGCTACCTGCTCACCGAGACCGGCGCCCGGGACCTGGAGATCACCTCCCGGAACCTGGAGGACGCGTTCCTGGCCCTGACGGCCGACGAGGAGACCGCATCATGACCACCCTGGCCGTTGCCCAACGCCGCCTGCCCCGGTTCGGCGGGTTCAGCCCCGGCATGATCGGACTCGAGCTGCGCCGCATGCTGCGCAACCGGCGCACCGTCATCTTCACCTTCGTCATGCCCGCCGTCTTCTTCCTGCTCTTCGGCACCGGCGGCGACTACAAGACCGAACGCATCGGCGACGGCAACGTCACCGGCTACATCCTGATCAGCATGGCCGTGTACGGGGCCATGCTGGCCACCACCTCCGGCGGGGCGATGGTCTCCATCGAACGGGCCGCCGGATGGAGCCGGCAGCTGCGGCTGACCCCGCTGCGCCCGGCCGCCTACGTCGCGGTGAAACTGGTCCTGGCCATGATCATCGGTGCCGTGTCGGTGGCCGTCGCGCTCGTGGTCGGCGCCTTCGCGGGGGCGCAGCTGCCGGCCACCGCCTGGGTGTTCTGCGGCCTGCTGGCCTGGGTCTGCGCCCTCGTGTTCGCCGCGTTCGGCCTGTTCATGGGCTACCTGCTGCCCAGCGAGAACGTCATGCAGATCCTCGGCCCGGCCCTGGCCATCCTGTCCTTCGCGGGCGGGCTGTTCGTGCCGCTGGACACCCTCGGCCACACCTTCGCCACTATCGCCAAGTTCACCCCGGTCTACGGGGTCGGCGAGATCGCCCGCTTCCCGCTCACCCACGACGGGAACCTGTGGGCGGCCGTGCTCAACGTGGTCGTGTGGACGGCCCTGTTCGCGGCCGGCGCGATGTGGCGGTTCCGGCGCGACACCGCCCGCGTGTGAACCGTAGATTCCTTCCCATGACGACGGCGGCGACCGGCCCGGGACGCTACGGGTGGTTGTTCGCCGCCGTCTGGCTGTTCTACCTCGGCAACAACGTGCAGGCCCTGGTCGGGCAGCCCAACCTGTACTGGCGTACGGCCGGGCTGATCTCCGTGGTGGTGTTCGCGGCCGGCTACCTGTTCCTGGTCAGCCGGGCCCGGCAGATCCGCCGCGGCACCGGCGGCCCGGCCCGGCACGCCGTGCGCACCTGGCTCGGCATCACCCTGCTGCTGGCCCTGTTCGGCCTGCAGATCCCCGGCGCCGGCGACAACGCCCTGACCTGCCTGGTCTACATCGCCGCCCTGGCCATGGTGAACCTGCCACTGGCCCAGGGTGCCCCGCTCGCGCTCACCCTGGCCGCCGCGGCCGAGATCCTGCCGCACGTCGTGCCCGGCTGGACCGACGGCCAGTACGGCCTCGCCGTGCTCCTCGGCTCACTGGCCACCTACGGCTTCCGGGCCGCCATGGAACGCCAGGCCCGCCTCGTCGTGGCGCAGCGGGAACTGGCCGACCGGGCGGTGGCCGACGAACGCGCCCGCATCGCCGCCGACCTGCACGACATCCTCGGCCACTCGCTGACCGTGGTCACCGTCAAGGCCGAACTGGCCCAGCGGCTGCTCGACGTCGACCTCGACCGGGCCCGCCGGGAACTGGCCGACCTGGAGACCCTGGCCCGCGACGCCCTGGCCGACGTGCGGGCCACCGCCATGGGCGTCCGCGGGATCTCCCTGCCCGGCGAGATCGCCGCCGCCCGGGAGGCCCTGGCCGCCGCCAACGTCGAGGCCGACCTGCCCGGCGCCGCCGACGAGGTACCCAGCCGCCACCGGGAACTGTTCGCCTGGACGATCCGCGAAGCCGTCACCAACGTCGTCCGGCACAGCGGGGCCCGCCACGTCCGGGTGTCCCTGGCCCCGGGGTGTGTGGAGATCGTCGACGACGGGACCGGCCCCGCCGGGTCCTCCTCCGGGCAGGGCCTGGCCGGGCTGAGACGCCGCGCCGACGCCGCCGGAGGACAGCTGACGGCGGGCACCAGAGACGACCAACCCGGCTTCCGGGTGCGGGTGGAGGTACCGACATGATCAAACTGCTGCTGGCCGACGACCAGGCCCTGGTCCGCGGGGCCATGGCCGCCCTGCTCGACATGGAACCCGACCTCAAGGTCGTCGCCGAGGTCGGCCGCGGCGACGAGGTGGTCGCCGCCGCCCGGGCCAGCGAACCCGACGTCGCCCTGCTCGACGTCGAAATGCCCGGCCTCGACGGGGTCGCCGCCGCCCGCGCCCTGCTCGCCGTGCAACCCACCTGCCGGGTCCTGATGGTCACCACCTTCGGGCGGGCCGGCTACCTGCGCCAGGCCATGGCGGCCGGGGCGGGCGGATTCATCGTCAAGGACACCCCGGCCCGGCAGCTCGCCGACGCCGTCCGCCGCGTCCACGAAGGGTTACGCGTGGTCGACCCCGGCCTGGCCGCGCAGTCCCTGGCCCAGGGCGACTCCCCGCTGACCGAACGCGAGACAGGGGTGCTGCGGGCCGCCTCCGACGGCGGGACGGTCGCCGACATCGCGCGGGAACTGCACCTGTCCGAAGGCACGGTCCGTAACCACCTGTCCGCCGCCATCGGCAAGACCGGCGCCCGCACCCGCGCCGAAGCCGTGCGGCTGGCCGGGGAGAACGGGTGGCTGCTCACTTGAGGATTCCGGTTCCGATGCAACCCAGCAGCACCCGGTAGCCACCTTCTTCTGCACCCGGCCGCCACGAAAGTTCCCTCTTGTCAGCCACGACAAGGGGGAACCACCGATGAACGCCGACATCGACACGCTGGTCCAGGACAACATGGCCCTGGTCGGCCACATGGTCCGGGAGATGCTGTTCAAGGTTCCACCCCACGTGCACCGCGACGACCTCGCGTCGGCGGGGTATACGGCTCTCGTCACCGCGGCCCGCGCCTTTGATCCGGACCGGGGGATCCCGTTCGGCCGGTTCGCGGCCCAGCGCGTACGCGGCGCGATGCTGGACGAACTGCGGGGGATGGACTGGGCCAGCCGCTCGGTCCGGGCCCGGGCCCGCCGCGCCGACGAAGCCCGCCAGGAGCTGACCGTGCAGCTCGGCCGCACCCCGACTGCCGAGGAACTCGCCGCCCTGCTTGGTGTCGCGGTCAGTGAACTGTCGAACACCCAGGATGACGTGCAGCGGGCCGCTGTGTTGTCACTGCAGGGCTTCACCGCCGGCGACATGGTCACCGAGCCGGCCCGTAACCCGGAGGAGATGCTGATCTACCGGGAGCGGATCGGGTATCTGCATGATGCGGTGGCTGTGCTGCCGTCGAAGCTCCGGTATGTCGTGGAGGCGTCGTTCCTGCGGGAGCGGCCCCTGTCCGAGGTTGCCGCTGAGCTTGGGGTGTCCGAGTCTCGGGTGTCGCAGTTGCGGACCGAGGCGTTGGCTCTGCTCCGGACCGGGTTGACGGTCCACATGTTGCAGCAGCCTGCTCCGGTTCCTACCGGCTGTGTGTCTCGTAAGCGTGCCCTGTACGCGGCCAAGATCGCCGCCCGTACCTCCATGGTGTCCCGCCTCGCCGTCACCGACCTGCAGGGCCTGCCTGCGGCGGCCTGACCCGGGTCGGCAAGATCAAAACATCAACCAGGGGGACGCTGTTCGTCTTGGTGGTGGGAGATCGGCCCCCTGCCTGACCTGGTGTTTGGTGCGGTTCAGGTCAAGAGCTGTCACCGGAGGCGGGGGTGGTGTTCGTCGTGGGCGGGGCAGGCGTCCGGTGCCTGGCCGTGGAATGGCTGGGGTCAGGTCAAAGGCTGGCACTGTGGGATGTCCGTAGTGGGGGCGTTCCGTAGCCACCGTGCGGGGGTCCGTGCTGACTCACCCTTTACTGCTCACTGCCTCTGTCGGGCCGGCTCTGCGTAACGTCAGCTGGAACGTAGGAAGGTCAGCAGGAGTTCGTTGATCTTGGCTGGGTCTTCCAGGCTTGGTAGGTGGCCTGCCCAGTCCAGCTCTACATGCCTGGCCTGGGGCAGGCTTGCGGCCAAACTGGTGGCGATCGCTGCGAAGTCTGGTAAGTCGTGAGCGCCTGACACCAGCAGTGTGCGTGCAGTGATCGCGTCTGGGGTCCAGTCGATCTCGATCTCGTCGGGCTCGTCGGCGGCCAACTGCACCTTGAAAGCATGTGACTGCATTTCCCGTACGAGGGCACGTGCCTCGTCGGAGGCTTGCGGGCCCAGCCACGTCTGGACATTCAGCTCGGTGGCGGTCGCAACGTCGCCTGCCTCCAGCAGGGCGTTCTCGCCGTCCCAGAGCGCGCGTAACGCTGGTGACGGGACCAGGCCGGGCGCGGCCGTGCACAGCAGAGTCAGGGACGCGACGCGGGACGGCCAGCGGGCGGCGATCTCGAGCGCCACCACGCCGCCGCCTGATGAGCCGACCAGGTGTAGCGGGCCGTCGCCGGTCAGGGCCAGCGCCTCGGCGGCCACGTCCGTCGGTGCGGTCGGGACGGGCGTGTCGCCGTACCCGGGAAGGTCTGGCCTGATGGCTCTGAAACCGGCCTTGACCAGGGCGGGCACCTGCGGGGTCCACATGCGGCGGTCGCAGACCGTGGAGTGCAGCAACAGGACTGCTGGACCGGAACCGTCAGACTCATGGGATAGCGTCATCGCCGCGCACGCTACGCCGGCCGTGGGTCGAGGGGAAACGAATTGATGGTGAGCCTGCAGGACGTCCGGGACGCTGCCGCGCGCATCGAAGGGGTCGCGCACCGCACGCCGGTGATCACGTCGCGGACCCTGGACGAGCGTACCGGCGCGGAAGTCTTTCTCAAGGCCGAAAATCTGCAGCGGATCGGGGCGTTCAAGTTCCGCGGGGCCTACAACGCGATCCGCAAGCTCGAGCCCGCAGCCCTCGCCCGGGGGATCGCGGCCTACTCGTCGGGCAACCACGCCCAGGCCGTCGCGCTCGCCGCCCGGGAACTGGGCACCACCGCGGTGATCGTCATGCCGGAAGACACGCCCCGCTCGAAACTCGACGCCGTGGCCGGCTACGGGGCCGAGATCATCACCTACGACCGGTACACCGGTAACCGGGAGCAGATCGGTCAGGCGCTGGCCGACTCGCGGGGGCTGACCCTGATCCCGCCGTACGAACACCCGGACGTGATCGCCGGGCAAGGCACCGCCGCCCTCGAACTCCTCGACGAGGTCGGGCAGCTCGACGCGATCCTGGTGCCGGTCGGTGGGGGCGGGCTCATCGCCGGTAGCGCCATCGCCGCGAAAGGCCTGCAACCCGGCATCCGCGTCCTCGGTGTGGAGCCCGAGGCCGGCAACGACACCTACCTGTCGCTGAAGGCGGGGGAGCGCGTCACCATCGACGTGCCCCGCACCATCGCCGACGGGCAGGCCGCCCCGACCCCGGGGGAACTCACCTTCTCGATCAACAAAGAGCTCGTCGACGAGATCGTGCTGGTCAGCGACGACGAGATCCGCGACGCCCTGCGGTTCGCGGTCGACCGGCTCAAACTCGTCATGGAACCCAGCGGCGCCACGGGACTCGCCGCGCTGCTGGCCGGTCGCCTCACCGGCGGGGAGCCGGCCCGCATCGGTGTGATCATCTCCGGCGGCAACGTCGGCGCGGCCCGCCTGGCGTCACTGCTCGGCTAGCACCTTCGCCTCGACCGCCGGGTCCAGGCCGACGCGCGGGCGGTCGGCGCGCTGCGGGGCGTCGCCGGGCAGGGACTGCAGCCACGCCCAGGCGTCGGCGACCGTCTCGCGGACCGGGCGGCACACCAGGCCTTCCCCGTACGCCTTCGACACGTCCCCCTGATGCAGGAACGTGTGCAGCTCACCCGGCGGCAACCAGATCGGCAATTGCGTCCACCCCTGGATCCCGGCCGCCTCGATCACCTCGGGGCCGGTCCAGCGCAGCTCGGCGTGCCCGCCGGTGACCTCGTTGACCACATCGAGAAGCTCACCCATGGTGGTGTGCCCGGACCGGCTGACCAGGTCGAACGGGCCCGCCGTACGGCGTCCGGCGTTGTCGAGCAGGAAGTTGGCCAGGTCGCGGGCGTCGATGTACTGCAACGGCAGGTCCCGCGGCCCGGGCGCCAGGGTCGGGCCGCCGCGCGCGAGCCGGTTCAGCCACCACGGCAGACGGCCGATGTCCTCGTACGGGCCGAGGATCAGCCCGGCCCGCGCCAGCAGCACCGGACCGTCGAACGCGGCCGCCCCGAGCTCACCGCGCAGCTTGTCCCCGGCATAGCCCTCGTCGCTGACGTCCACGAGCGGCGCGTCCTCGGCCCTCTCGTTCTGCTCACCCGTGTACACCGAACGGCTCGACACGTACGAGTACACCCCGGCCCGGCCGCTCAGCAGCTCCGCCGTCCGCCGTACGGCCTCACCCCGCGCCGACCAGGTGTCGATGACCGCGTCCCACGTGCCGTCGTCCAGCGCGCTCAGATCGCCCTCACGGTCCCCGGTCACCGTCGTCACACCGGCCGGGGCACTGCGCCGGCCCCGGTTGAACACGGTCACGTCGTAGCCACGGCGCACGGCCTCGTCGGCGACGGACCGGCCGACGAAACCGGAACCGCCCAGGATCAGCACTCTCATGCGGGGACCATGCCTGCCCCCGTACGGGAAACGGAAGGTCTTTCTCCTGTCAGCGAAAAGCCCGCAACGCCTCCACGACGAGCGCGTGGTCCTCGGCCTGCGGCAGACCGGACACCGTCACCACGCCGACAACCCCGACATCGCGGATGCGGATCGGGAACGCCCCACCGTGCGCGGCATAGTCGGCCGGGTCGACACCCATCCCCGCGTCCAGCTCCTGACCCTTCGCGGCCAGCCGACGCCCGACCAGGAACGACGACGCACCGTACCGCTCGACCACCCGCACCTTGCGCTCGATCCACCGGTCGTTGTCGGCCACACTGCCCGGCAGACCGGCATGGAACAGCTGCTGCGCACCCCGGCGGATGTCGATAGCCACCGGCAGCCCCCGCTCGGTCGCCAGCTGCACCAGCAGGCTGCCCAGGCGCCACGCGTCCGCGTTGTCGAAACGGGTCAGCTCGAGCTCGGCCTCCTGGGCCACCAGCTCGGCGATCAGATCATCGGTCATGCGGGCATTATCGACGCCGGGACCGCTGCAACCAGATCCCGATCGCCGCAAGAGCGATGAAGATCATCACTGAGCAGCACAGCGCCTTGATGAACATCGGCACTCCCATCTTCGTTAGGGTTCGTACTCGTGCGCCTGGCCACCTTCAACCTGCTGCACGGACGATCCCTGTCCGACGGCACGGTACACGCCGACCGCGTCGCCCGAGCCGTCGCCGACCTCGACGCCGACGTCCTCGGCCTCCAGGAGGTCGACAAGGCCCAGCCCCGCAGCGGCCTGCTCGACCTCACCGCCATCGCCGCCGACGCCCTCGGCGCACCCGTCCACCGCTTCGCCGCCGCCGTCGTCGGCACGCCGGGGGAGACCTGGCAACCGTGGCGCAGCGACGACGACAACGAACACCCGCTCTACGGCATCGCCCTGGTCAGCCGCTACCCGGTCACCCGCTGGCAGATCACCACCCTGCCCGGCGCCCCGATGCGCTCACCCATCTACGACCCCGACAACGGGCTGCGCCTGCTCAAGGACGAACCCCGGGTGCTGCTCGCCGCCGTCCTCGACACCCCCCACGGGCCGATGACCGTCGCCACCACCCACCTGTCGTTCGTGCCCGGCTGGAACCTGCGGCAACTGCGCCACGCCGTACGGGCGCTGCGGGGTCTCCCGGCCCCCAGAGTGCTGCTCGGCGACCTCAACATGCCGGCCCGGCCCGTACGCGCCGTCAGCGGCTGGCGCACCCTCGGCCGCGCCGCCACCTTCCCCAGCCCCATGCCCCGCGCCCAGCTCGACCACATCCTGGCCGACCCTCACGGCATCGACACGTTAGGCCGCGTCGTGCAGGTCTCCACACCCCGGCCGGCTGTCTCCGACCACCTGCCCCTGGTCGTTCAGCTCGACCGCCTCAGGTAGACGTCCTCCAGACCGTCCTCCGGGTCCCACTGCTCGCCGATCTTCCTGAACCCGAACCCGGCGATCGTCGCCCGCGACCCGATGTTGTCCGGACGGATACTTGCCCGTACGGCGGTCACGCGCGGATCACCGTCCGCCCGCTCCAGCAGCGAACGCAGCATCGCCTTGGCGTAGCCCTTACGCCGATGCTCCGGCGCCACCGAATAGGCGACCTCGACGACACCGTCCTCGTCCGGGGGCCCATGAAACCCTCCGTGACCGACAGTTACACCCTCCGGCTCGGCCACCGCGGCCCGCGCGATCCACTCACCGGCCGCCGGATCAGCCACCACCTCGTCGAGACGGATAACCCACAACCAGGCCTCATCCACCAGGAACGAACTCAGCTCGGCCCCCGCGGCGGCACTGGCGGCCCCCAGATCACCGGCGATCAACGCGGACAGGGCGGCGGGGGAGAGCTGTACGAAACGGATATCCGGCACCGCAGCATGTTCACACACAGTTGCGATCAACACCACACATCAGTTGCGCACAACTGAATTGCGCACTACCGTTCTCCGCATGGTCACCCCGAGCACGCTCGACCAGATGGTCTGCTTCCAGCTCTACGCCGCCAGCCGCGCCATGACCGCCGTCTACCGGCCACTGCTCGAACCCCACGGGTTGACCTACCCCCAACTGCTGGTCCTCGTCGCCCTCTGGGACCACGGCCCAACGACAGTCCGCGACCTCGGCACTCGCCTGAAACTCGACAGCGGCACCCTCTCGCCCCTGATCAAACGACTCGAAACCGCCGGACACGTCCGCCGCGACCGGGGAAACAGCGACGAACGCACCGTCGTCGTCTCCCTGACCGAATCAGGCCTGCGCCTGCGCGACCAACTCGCCGGCCTGCCCGAACAGATCGCCTGCGCCGTCGACCTCACCGTCGACGAATTCCACCAGCTCATCCACCTGCTCAGCCGCATCCCTCAGAAAGGAACCACCGCATGACCACGCTCTACACCGCCTCCGCCACCGCCAGCGGAGACGGCCGCAACGGCCACGTCCGCTCCAGCGACGGCGTCCTCGACTTCGACCTCGCCGTCCCCAAGGAAATGGGCGGCCCCGGCGGCGCCCTCACCAACCCCGAACAACTCTTCGCCGCCGGCTACGCCGCCTGCTTCCACAGCGCCCTCAAACTCGTCGCCCGCAACGAGAAAATCACCCTCACCGACACCGCCATCACCGTCGACGTCGGCATCGGCCCATACCCCGACGGCACCCCCGGCTTCCAGCTCAACGCCACCATCGAAGCCGAACTCGCCGGCGTCGACGAGACCAAGGCCCTCGCCCTGCTCGAAGCCGCCCACCAGGTCTGCCCCTACTCCAACGCCACCCGCGGCAACATCGACGTGAAACTGTCCGTCGCCTGACCCAGCTTTCCCAACGCGCGGTTCGTACGGTTCGCCCGTACGGCCGCGCGTTGCTGTTCCGCCGTCACCTCGATGTAGTTCTGCGACGTCGCCAGCGACGCATGCCCCAGCAACCGCATGATCTCGCTCGCATTGGCCCCGTCCTCCGCCAGCCGCGTCGCGAACGTATGCCGCAGCGCGTGCAACTGAGCCCCCCGCGGAACACGGTCATTGACACCCGCACGCCGGTAACACGAACTCACCAGATACTGCAGCCCACCCCGCTGCAGGGGAGCACCCTTGCGATCCACCATCAACGCCTCATCCGGCCGCACCCGGCCGAACCGCACCCGCCGGCTCTCCACATACCGCTCCACCACCGCATCCAGCTCCGGCTCGATCGGCACCGTCCGCGGCCGCCCACCCTTACCGGCCACCTCCACCCGCCGCTCACCCGGACGCCCCAGAAACGACCCCGTACGCAGAGCGAGCATCTCCGACAACCGCAAACCCGCACACAGAGCCAGAGCCAGCACCGCCACATCCCGCTCCGGCCAGGGATCCCGCTGACGCTCATCCACCCGCGACACGGCATCCAGCAACTGCTCCGGCGTGTCCTCACCCCGCAACGGCTTAGGGGAGTGGGCCTGCAAGCGAGGCTTGTCGACGGCCGACATCGGATTGCCGGCCACCACCTGCTCGGTCACCAGGAACGTGAAGAAAGCGTTCCAGCTCGACCAGGCCCGGGCCACTGAGGCGGGGGCGCGGGAGCTCGCAAATCCGGCAAAAGCCAGACGCAGATTCCTGGGGGAGAGGTCACCCAGAGTGACGACTTCCCGGTCCATCAGATCGACGATCAAGGTCAGGTCCCGCTCGTACGCCTTCAGCGTGTGCACCGAAGGCTTCCTGGTGGCTCGGGCCGCGAGAAAATCACTGGTGAGCTCGCTGACCGGAAAGTCGCGATTATCCTGCATAAGCCATATTATGCACTAATCAGATGCTTTGCGAAAGTCTCGGTCAGTGCGTTCTTGCTGGTCACGATGTGGCTTCACCAGGACGCGCCCCGTCGTGAAGACACATCGGACGCTTTTCTGCCTGTGGACAGTCCCGCATGATCGTTTCGAGCGGCGCCGGCGCCTGTGGACAGGGCCGGGTGCGCAGCCCTTGTCGT
Source organism: Paractinoplanes bogorensis (assembly GCF_018829635.1). Taxonomy (GTDB): domain Bacteria; phylum Actinomycetota; class Actinomycetes; order Mycobacteriales; family Micromonosporaceae; genus Actinoplanes; species Actinoplanes bogorensis. The sequence goes on along the minus strand of NZ_JAHKKG010000005.1, from coordinate 677,293 downwards.
GTTGTAGCGTCCCACCAAGCCCCGAGGTGGGCGGGGGCTAGGGATGGCTGCTTTCGGCGATCTTGAATTCGTTCCGAAGCTTCGCAACAGCCTGGCGAACTGCTCGCACACCGCCAAAATCCTGGGAAAACGGCTCTGACAGAACTCCCGCCGGACCGGGCGCGCAGCGCCCTCCAAAGACCGCCGGCAAGTCGGGTGAACCCCGCCGTCAGCCGAGGCGTCGTCCGTGACGCAGTCCGGCCCGTGGCGTCAACCGACCTGCGGGGCGGCTAACGCCGAGAAGGCGCCAGAGCACGTCGTCGTCGGTCTGGAGCACAACGCCCGTGACCTTGCCGTCCCGGACGGCGAGCAGCGCCAGAGCGGCCGGTCTTCAAGAGGCGCCCAGCGCACCTCTCTCCAGCGCTAAGTTGACATAAGATGCATTGACGACCTGAGATTTGGTCGATGGATCGGGCGTCGCGGGCATCCAGGTTGATCGTTTGCCGGCCGGTATCGGGCCGCCCACCAGAAGTTCAGGAACCCAGGCCGAAGACCGCCAGGCGGCGATCCTCAGGCGAGACAGACCCCCAGAAACGCTGACTGGCCAACATCAGCTCCCGCGCCACATCGCGCTGATATCGCGGACGCCCGCCGACGGCGACGAAGGCCGCACTGATCACCTGCTCGGCATCATCCGGCAGGTCGTCATCGCCCATGGCGGGCAGCAACAGACGTAGTCGCTCGGCGGCGCTCTGGCCGTGGTCCGGTTGGTTCGCGACGGCCACGAGCTCCGGCCATGAGAACGCGGGCCCCCGGAAGTGCCCCTCGAGCGCCGCCAACGTGGCCACCCTGTCGGCGCCGGCCGGTTGCAGGAGGTAGTCCCACCCGGAGTCGTCTTCGTAGTTGCGGAACAACACGTAGACACGGTGACCGGATGCGAGCGGCACGACCACGTACGGCCAGTTGTCCGGCCGGTGCAGGTCTTCCGCGTACTCCTCGACGTCAGCCGGATCCGCGTCGAACGCGATCGCCGCCGTCTCGGAGCCGCCCACGGAGAGCAGGAACGCCGGCCAGAACGGCTCCTCCCCCGTCCACGACGTGGCGTCGGTCGGTACGGCCTCGTCCACCGGTGGGTGAAAGCTGTTCAGGTAGTGCCTCAGGATCACCGCGGCAGTGTGCCACTCCCCCTGCGCGATACTGCTGCGCGTGGGTATCAGTGTGCGGGTCGTCGAATACACCGGGCAGCTCGTCTCCGAGGTCACCGCCGAGGGTGATGTGGCAGCCGTGTGCCGATCCGGCCTCGTTTCCGCTGCTGGCGGGCGTGGACGAGTACGACGACACGACGTTCAACGCGCGCCAGGCGGTCATGGTGATCGCCGAGCTCGGGAAGCTGCCGGCGACGGAACCGCTGATCGCTTTGACGGAGCTGCTCCTGCCCGCTCCGGGGCGCCCGCATCACCGGCGGCTGATTTTCAGCGGCGACTAGTGGCTGCCCAGTTCGACGAGCAGGACGCCGCCGATGACCAGGACGATGCCGGCGGCCATGGTGCGGGTGAGCGGTTCTTTGAACGCCGCCCGTGCGATCACCGCTGTCCCGGCGATGCCGATGGCTGACCAGATTCCGTAGGCGACGCCGATCGGCATGCCCGCTTGCAGGGAGAGGGACAGCATCGTGAACGAGGCGATGTAGCCGGCGAGGATCGGGGCGATCCATTTCTTGTGGCGTAGTCCTTCGGAGACGCGCAGGGCCATGGTGGCGCTGATCTCGAGCGCGATGGCGAGACCGAGGAAGACGAAGCTCATGCGGCGGGTTCCGGGTGGGAGCCGAGTTCGATGAGCAGGACGCCGCCGATGATGGCGATGAAGCCGAGGCCCATGACCCAGGTGAGGGGGTCGCCGAAGATGGCGGCGGCGGCCAGGGCGGTGAGGGCGACGCCGCTGGCGGCCCAGATGCCGTAGGCGACGCCGATGGGCATGCCGAGTCGCAGGATGACGGAGATGAGGACGAAGGAGAGGCTGTATCCGGCGACGACGAGGATGTACCAGGCGGGGTGGTCGACGGCGGCGCGCAGGGCGAGGCTGGCGGTGACTTCGGATGTGATGGCGGCGGCGAGAGCGGGCCACTTCATCGGGGGGCTCCTTCGGATCTGTACCGTCCGGGTGTGGCTGAGGTGCGTTGGATCACGGGGTTTCTGGATTCGCCGTCGCTGGTGGCGGAGGGGTTCTGGCTGGATGTGACGGGGTCGACGAGGTCGCCGCGGCGGGGTGATTTCGCGACGTTGGTGCCGGCGGCCGGTGATGCGTATTTACGCGTGCAGATCTTGCCCTCTTCTCCCCCGCGTACGCATCTGGATCTGCATGTGATCGACGTGACGGCGACCACCGTGGAGGCGGTCGGGCTGGGTGCTGCGGTGGTCGGTGACGAGGGGGATCTGGTGGTGTTGCGCTCCCCCGCCGGTGTGGTGTTCTGCCTGGTGCGGTGGGCGGGTGAGTCGGTGCGGCCGGCTCCGGTGGCGTGGCCCGGTGGGCATGTGAGTGCGGTTGATCAGCTGTGTGTGGACGTACCGGGGAACGCTTTTGATCGTGAGGTTTCGTTCTGGTCGGCGTTGACCGGGTGGGCACGGCAGGCGTCGGATCTGCCCCAGTTCGAGCATCTTGTCCGTGGTGCGGGTATGCCGCTGAAGTTGTTGTTCCAGCGGCTCGATGCGGGTGTGGCCGGGATGCATGTGGATCTGGCTTGCTCCGATGTCGAGGCCGAGGTGGAGCGGCTGGTCGCGCTGGGTGCCGAGGTGGTGCGGCGGGTGCCCGGTGATTGGACGACGCTGCGTGATCCGCTGGGCCGGGAGTTCTGTGTGACCGGCCGGTCGCCGTTGTTCTAGGAGCGTTTTCCCGTACGGGCGGAGTGCTCGCGTGGCTTTTTCCGTACGGGGTGGTGGGGCTGGACACGCCGCCGGTGTCCCCCGGGCGCGGTTTTGTCGGTGGGGCCTGGTAGAAGTCTTCATACAAACGTTCGAAGGGTGGCGTGATGGCGGGGTTGAGCACCGACGAGTTGCAGGTGATCCGCGACGGGCTGGCGTCGGGGCGTAAGCCGCGGGTGCAGTTCACCGAGGCGGCGGGGCAGATGGTGGGGCAGATCGGGCAGGTGATCGGGTTGGGTGATCCGGCCGAGTCCGAGGAGTGGGTGACGGTGCGGTTCGGGCGTGACGAGTTGCCCTTCTCCCCCGGTGATCTGCGGGTGGCGCCGCGGGGTGCGGCCGCGCGTAAGGCGGTGCCGCCTCCCGCGCCGGAGCCAGATCCGGTGCCGGCGGGGCCGGCTTTCGTGCTCGATCAGCCGGCGCCCGGGTCGCGTAACGGTTCGCGGCGTGGCGGGCCGGCCACCGCTGCGAGTGTCGCGCCGGCTGTCGTGGAGGCGCCGCGCGAGGATAGGGCGGGCGCGCCGGCGCCGCGAAAGGGTGGGGATGACGTGACTGCGCCGCGGAAACCGGCTGCCCGGGCGGCGAAGCCGAAGCCGCCGCCGGCGCTGACGGTCACTCTGTCTTATGGCGAGGGCGAGTGGATGGTGGCGGCGTCGCAGGGGTCGAAGTCCCTCGCGAAGCCTTATGTGATCCGTCCGGCCGAGGCGTTGCGGATGGTGGCGCTGGTGGATGTGCCGGGGGTGCAGGAGGCGGTGGATCAGATCATGGCGGCCGAGCGGTCCGAGGCCGAGGAGCAGGCGCGGCGGTTGCGGGCCGAGCTGGCCGAGGTCGAGGCGCGGCTGGCCGAGCTGGGCGAGAAGCCGTGAGTTAGCTAGGTGCGGCTGACGCCGCTCGCCGCGACCTCGGAAAGTGTCGCGACGAGCGGGGCCGGTGCCGGGGCGTTGGTCAGCCGATCTTCATTTCGTCCCGGATCCAGGTGGTGATGGAGGTGTGGGCCGGGGTCCAGCCGAGTTGCCGGGCCCGGGTTGCGCGGACTCGGCTGTTCGAGCCGAGAGCGTAGCGGGCGAATCCCTCGCCCCAGGCTTGTCCGGCCTCGTCGAGGCTCCAGGGCTGGACCGGGCCCAGGCCGAAGCGGTCGGCGATCGCCGTGCCGATCTCCCTGAATGAGGCCTCACCGCCTTCGACGAAGTAGAACCCGGTCGCGGCCGGGTTGGTGAGGACGTGGGAGTACAACGCGGCCACGTCGTCGATGTGGACGTTCGACCATCGGTTGTGGCCCTGGCCGACGACCCGCACGATGCCGCTGGCACGGGCCTGGTCGATCAGCGGCGGCAGGAGCACGGTGTCCGGCCGTGGTTCCCGTCCGGTGCCGTAGATCAGCGAGTTGCAGAGGACGACGGTTCGTACGTCGTCGTCGGCTGCTTGGACCAGCATGGTGTCGATCGCGAAGCGGGCCTGCCGCATGGGGTGGGCGTCGGCGACGATCTGGTCGGTGTCGTCGTGGATCGCCGCGGTGGTGTGGTCGCCTTGGGCGTCGTCGCCGATCAGGCTGGATCCGCTGGTGTGAACCAGTGGCTTGCCGGTGTGGCGCAGGGCTCCCAGTAACGTCTCGGCGGCGCCGCGATGATCACTGTTGGCTGCGTTGACCACCGCGTCGGCGGTGGTCGCTTCGGCGGCGAGCAGGTCGGTGTCGTCGAGGGTGCCGCGTACGGGGGTGATTCCGGCCTGTGTGAGCAGCGGTTCGTGGGCCGGGTTGCGGACCAGGCCGCGGACCTGGTGCCCGTCGGCGACCAGACGGGCGGCGACGGCACCGCCGATGTAACCGGCCGCGCCGGTGAGGAAGATTTTCATGAGTGTCCTTTCGCAGTGGCGGTGAGGGGACTGCTGTGCCGGGTGCCCCGGGTGAACAGGGCGAGGGCGATGAGGGGGAAGGCGGCCGTGGCCAGGAAGGCTCCGGCATAGGTGTGGCCGCCGGCGATGATCACGGACAGGCCGATGGCGCCGCCGAGTTGCTGCATGCCTTGCAGCAGGCTCGCGGCCGCCGCGGTGTTGCCGTCCGGGGCCCGGTTCATGATCATGGCGGTGACGGGGGCGAAGGTCAGCCCGGCGGACAGACCGAGTACCACCGAGGGCAGGATCAGGGTGGTGACCGTGACGGGGCCGCTGACCGCCCACGCCATGGCGGCGATGCCCGCCGTCAGGCCTGCGATGCCGAGCGAACCGATCAGACGTTCACCGTGCCGGCTCAGCAGGTGTGGGGTGAGCTGGTTGGCCAGGATCAGTGCGAGAGTGAACGGCACCAGAATCATCCCGGTCTGCACCGGCGTGTAGCCGAGCTGCTGCTGGGTGACCAGGGTGGTGAAGTACAGGTAGCAGACCTGCCCGGCGGGGATGACGAGCATGGCCAGCAGAGGTCCGGAACTGTGCCAGGACCTGAAGAAGCTCAGTGGCAGCACCGCGTCGGGGTTGCCCCGCTCGACGGCGATCAGTACGGCGAGAGCGACGGCCGCGACGGTGAGAGCGGCGATGACCGCCGGGTGGGCGAAGCCCTTGTCACCCATCAGGGTGAAGCCGTAGACCGCCGCGGCCATGGCCAGAGTCGAGGTCACAGCGCCACCGACGTCGAGCTTCTGCTTCGTGCGGGGCAGTTCGGTGAGGAAGGCGAATCCTCCTGCGAGGATCGCGACGCCGACCGGGACGTTGACGAACATCACCGACCGCCACCCGAATGCCTCGGTGAGCAGGCCGCCGATGATCAGTCCGGCGGCTGCGCCGCTTCCGGTGGCCAGCACGAAAAGGGCCATCGCCCGCGCCCGCTGCGGGCCCGGGGTGGTGATGGCGGTCAGCAGGACCAGCACGCTCGGTGCGGCCAGGGCAGCACCGGCGCCTTGAAACGCCCGCGCGGCGATCAGTATCCCCGGGGTGGAGGCGAGCCCACCCGCCGCCGAGGCGACGACGAAGATCGCAGCACCGGTCAGCAAGGCACGGCGGGCGCCGATCAGCGTTCCGATCTTGCCGCTGAGCAGGATGAGGCCGCCGAAGAACAGGGCGTACACCGTCACGACCCAGCTCAGTCCCGCGTCGGAGAACCCGAGCTGCGTGCCGATGCGGGGCAGGGCGACGTTGACGATGGTGGTGTCGACGACCAGCATCAATTGGGTCAGGAACAGGACGGCCAGGCGGCCGGCCATGGAGGAGCGCATACTCACTTCCCATCATTCGGAACGGGTCCAGCGTGAGTGCGGCTCCGGCAATCACCGGCAATTTTTTGCGGATCTGTCAAACTTGACCGGTGCCCACCGCGATCGAGCAGACTCTGCGCAACCTGGGCCCGCGGCTGCGAGCGATACGACAGCGCAACGGCGCAACCCTCGCCGCGCTGTCCGTGGCCAGCGGCATTCCGGTCAGCACCCTGTCCCGGTTGGAGAAGGGGCACCGCCTGCCCACCCTCGAACAGGTCCTTGCCCTGGCCGCGGCACATGCCGTCTCGGTCGACGACCTGCTCGACGGGCCGCCTACCGGCGACGCACGGGTGCACCTGCGCCCTGTGACCCGCAACGGGAAAACGCTGATCCCGCTGACCCGCAGACCCGGCGGCATCCAGGCGTACAAACTGATCCTGCCCGGCGAGGGCCCGCCGGCGACACCGGCGCCGAACACGCACGACGGTTACGAATGGCTTTACGTCCTCAACGGCACGCTCCGACTGGTCCTCGGTGATCAGGAGATGCTGCTCACTCCGGGCCAGGCGGCCGAGTTCGACACCCGGGCACCGCACTGGTTCGGTGCTGCCGGCAGCCAGCCGGCCGAGATCCTGGCCCTGCTCGGCGTTCAGGGCGAACGTATGCACACGCGCGCCACCGCCACCATCAGAACCTCCGCGGAGCGCTGATCTCACCGTGTTGCCGGTTGGACATCCCATCGGTCAGTCGAAGGCTCACCGGTGAGACGGGTCCCCGTCTTCTATCCGCACGTTTCCGCCGGGCGTGCGTCGAGTGGTCGGTCCGCATCGGCCGCCTCGACCGAGCCTCTCGACCAACGGCGGCGCCCATGCCTGCGGGGTGAGCCGGACCTGGGAGCGGGACCGCCACCACCGCCGCCTGGCCGGCTCGGCACCGCCCTGCTCGCCGCGGCGCGGTCCTGGGCCGGGATCGTCCGAAACTCCGTCAGTGGGTGACGTGGTTGTCGGCGTGGCGGCGCGGCCGTACGCGGGAAAGGTCTTCGGCCCGGGTGGTGTCGACGTAGTGCGGGGTTTCCATCTCGCTGGTGCGCAGCGGGGCCAGGGTGGCGTCGATGCCGGCCATGATGAGGCGGGTGGCCTGCATGGCCTGGGCGCCGGGGGTGCCGGTGAGGTGGGTCAGGTCGACCGGGGTGCCGAAGCGGACGTGGACGACCGGGCGGTGCCGGACGGCGCGCAGCAGGGACCGCAGCAGGTGCTTCGGGGTGGTGTAGGGCAGCACGGCGTGGGTGTTCCACTGGGCGACCGGCAGGACGGGGGCGCCGGTGAGGGCGGCCATCCGGGCGACGCCGGTCTTGCCGCGTTCGGGCCACATCCACGGGTCGAGGCCGATGCGGCCTTCCGGGTAGACGAGTACGAGGGCGCCGTCCTTGAGGGCGCGGGCGGCGGCGGGCAGGGCGTCGGCGACGGTGGCGGAGCGCCGGTCGACGCGGATGTGCCCGGCCTTGCGCATGGCGGCGCCGGCGATGGGGGCGTCGAACAGGCCGCCGGTGGCCATGATGCGGGGCGCGATGCGGATCTTGTGGCAGGCCGCGGTCATGACGATCGGGTCGAACGGGCTCACGTGGTTGGACGCCAGGATCAGCGGGCCGCGGCGCAGTTCGGGTGAGATGTCGCCGGTGACCCGCAGCCGGCACAGGGGGAACACGATGATGCGGGCGAGGACGAGCATGAACCGCCACATGAACGGGGCGGCGGCATAAGGTGAACGGCTTTCCATAAGGTTGTCCATGGTCGCACGGCGGGGCCGGGCTCATGATCGCCCGGTCGGACGGTTCGCCGGTCCGGTCCTCGTCCGGGAGCCGGTCCTGGTCGCTCAGGGGCCGGTCAGCGGAAACCGGACTCGGCGACGTCGAGCCAGTGGTCGACGGCGGTGGCGTCGTGGTGGCGGATGGACCAGTCGACCATTCGCAGGCTCATGTGTGCCCAGTAGGCGTTGTACCGGCGGTCGGAGAGCCCGGCGAGGCGCTGGTCGAGGGGGGTGAGCAGGGCGGCGGACCGGCCGGTGAGCACGAACCGCAGGGTGACCAGGTCGAAGTGGCGGTCGCCGCGGGTGGCGCCGTCCCAGTCGATCAGCCCGGTGACCCGGCCGGTCGGGTCGACGAGGACGTTGCCGGGGTGGAAGTCCATGTGTACGAGGTCGTCGCCGATCATGACGGTGCCGGTGGCGCCGATCTCGTGGATGCGCCTGAGCAGGGCGGCCGAGCGGGTGCTGTGTTCCTGCAGGGGCTGGTGCAGGCAGAAGCCTGGCCCGTCGCCGATCAGGTGGAGGTCGCTGGGTTTCGGGGCGGGCACGTCGGCGAGCAGCCCGGCCAGCCGGTCGTTGATGGCGAGCATCTGCCGTACGAGGTGGGCGTCGGGCTGCTCGGGTGGTTGCCCGGGGAGGCGTTGCTGCACGATGACGCGGGCCCCGTCGACGTGGGCGGCCAGTTCGTGGCGGGCGGTGGGCACTCCGGCGTTGCGGGCCCGGTCGACCAGCGGGCCGCTGCGGGAGCGGCCCTCGGTCAGCACCGAGCGGCGCCCGTCGGGCCAGCGCACATAGGCCGCGCCGACCTCACCGCCGGGGGCCGGGCCTTCCAGGACGAGCCGCACACCGGTGATCTCGGCGATCCGTTCCAGGATGTGCGGGGCGTCGAGGCGCGCCGATCGTGGCCAGGCCCGGCGAACCGCTTCAGTCACTTCGGCCCCCGCCCGGTGACGCCTACAAAGAGCGTGGCCGACCTTACCGCCTCATGGCCGTCGATGGTGTCGGCCACCCGTCAGCACGGAATTGTCGTACCCCCGGAGCAGGATCGCCGGCATGACATCGATTCCGGCGCGGCTGACCGTGGTGACGCTCGGCGTGCATGACATGCCGGTGATGCGGGCCTTCTACCGGGGGCTCGGCTGGCCCGAGGCCGACGGCGCGGACGACGGCTGGTCGTCGTTCCTGCTCGGCGGGGTGCTGCTGGCCCTGTTCCCGGTCGGTGATCTGGCCGCCGAGGCTGTGCCCGAGGGCGCGGCGCCGCTGGGCGGCTGGTCCGGGGTCACGCTGGCCTGCAACGTCGACTCCCGCGACGAGGTCGGCACCGCTTATGCGGCAGCCGTTGCGGCCGGGGCGACAGCGGTGGCAGAGCCGGTCGACCGGCCGTGGGGTGGCCGGTCGGGCTACATCGCCGACCCGGAAGGCAACCGGTGGGAGATCGCCTGGGCGGGCGGGGCCCGCTTCGACGGGCGCGGCGCGCTGCTGGCGTTCGGCGGTTAGGCCAGGTGGCGGGCCAGGAAGGCGTAGGCGTGGGCGCGCATCGGTGCGGTGAAGACATGCCTTCCCTCGTACGCGGCCAGTTCGCCCCCGGCCGCGGCCAGCTCGGCGGCGCCGCGGCTCCATTTGTCGTCGCTCGTGGCCGAGATCAGCAGGGCGGTCGACGGCGGATAGGAGGCGACGACGTCCTCCAGGTCGTAGCCGGCCGCGGTGAAGCCGGGCACCACCGTCTCGGCCTGCAGACCGGTGTCGGGGGTGGCCGACAGCCGGAACGGGATGCACCCGCAGTTCGACACCGACGCCCTGATCCGCGTGTCGGTCGCGGGCGCCCACAACGCCATCCGCCCGCCGTAGGAGTGCCCGAGGAAACCGACCCGCGACCCGTCGACCTCGGGCCGTGCGACCAGATAGTCGATCGCGGTGGAGATGTCGTGCAGGCATTGGGCCAGCAGTGTCTCCCCGCGTACGAGGCGGGTGGAGAGTTCCCACCACGACACGTTCGACTCGCCGTCGGGGCTCCAGTTGCGTTCCTCGAAACCGAGCGCGTCCGGCGCGATCGTCACGAAGCCACGCTCGGCCAGCTCGGCCGCATACGCCTGATCGGGGTGGCCGGCCAGCCCGACGACTTCGCTCTTGCCCAGTCCGAACTGCCCGGCGTGCTGGTGATGGCAGAACACGGCCGGGGCGGGCCCGGTCAGCGACTTCGGCACGCAGACGTAGGCGGGCACCCGCTCTGCGGCGCCGACCGAATAGACGACCTTCTCCCGCGTGTACGAGCCGCAGTCCACGCTTTCGACCGTCTCCGCGTCGAGCTCCACGCGGGACGGCCACGGTCCGAGCAACTGCTTCCAGCCGGCATCCACGACCGCGAATGGTGCCACGCCGCCGGAAATCGGTGGCGCCGCGGGCCCCAGTTGGCCAGGCTTGCCCCGATGACCGAGGACTCCCCGCCCGCCTATATCGAGGCCGGCTGCGAACAACGTGCCTACCTCTACGTGCAACGTGACTACGATCCGGCCGGGTCGCCGCCCTACAGCGCGGCCGACGAGGAGCAGCTGGCGTTCGACCCGCAGGCAGTGACCGAGCTGGTCGGTCTCACACCCACCCACGCGTGGCGGCGCGGCGACGTGTCGCACGGCGGGAAGAGGCCGCCGAAGCGGCACAGCACCTGGTCGTACGAGCCGTCCGACTACACCGAGACGTTCGACACCGAATCGGTGGTGACCGCCCTGCTCGACGAGATCGAGCCGTACGGCGAAGGCCTCGCCCGGGCCCGCACGCAGCTGGGCATGCGGGCCGGGATCATGGTCGTGATCTGGATGCGGGCCGGCCGCTACCCGGACGGCGAGATCACCACGGCGACAGTGGTGATCTCCTATCGCGCCGACACCCTGCAGCGGCTGGCCCGGTTGGGGCTCGCCCTGGTCCACGACCAGTACCTGGAACTACCGGACGACCTCGACGACGCCGGGAAAGGCTAGGGCCGCCCAGAACTGCCCCGGCGGCACAGCCAACCGCCCCTGAGCGGCCAGCCAGCACGTGATCGCCATACCGTGACTGCCCACGACGAGGGGCCGACCGGCGGCGCGGGCCGCATGCCGGACGATCGCCGCCTCGAACCGGGCGGCCACCTCATCACGCGGCTCCCATCCGGGGTGCACGGCCCCGTCGACGTAGGCGCGGGCCCGCGCACGGTGGTCGTCGCGCCACTCGTGCGGGCGGCGCACCTCGTCGAAACCGGCATCGCGATGCACCAGCCGGGCGGACTGTGCTGTGCAGGCCCTGTCGCTACCGGGTTCGCGATGCACCAGCCTGCTGGGGCGCTCTCCGGCCGAACCGGGGGCGTGGATCTGCTGATCGCCGGAGCCGGGTCCGCGGTGCACCAGGCCGGCCGCCGACAGTGTCTCGGCGGCCTTGGGTTCGCTGCTGGCGACCAGATAGCCATCTGCGGGGAGCGTCAGCTGACCGGCGGCCGCCCGCCCCTCGGCCCCGAGACGCCACCGATGCGGGGCGACGCCGGGCTCGAGCGCCGGCATGGCGTGGCGCACCAGGATGATCCTCACGCGGACGGGGTGCCGTCCCACGTCCACGACGTCCGCCGGGGATGGCCGGGCAGGTCGATCCGGCCGGTACACCACAGCAGGGCCGGCCACGGCTCGTGCCCGGCGGGCGCGTCCGGGAACAGGCGGCGCAACGCCCCGGCGCACAGCTCCACCGGCGGCGACCAGTCGAGCCCGAACCCGGCGGCCACGTCGTGGGTGTGGACGAGGATCTCGGTGACCCCCATCGCGGCGAACCCGGACGCGTCCGACGGCCCGAACCAGTGATAGGACACCCGGTCGGCGGGGACCGTCGCGACCAGGGCGGCGAGGATGGCCGCGCTCACCTCGAAGACCTGCAGCAACCCGGCCGGGCCTTCCTTACGGTCGACGAAGACGGTCAGCTCCGGACCGCCCTCCCGGAAATGCTGCCACCCGAACGGGACGTGCGTGGTGGTCGACGGTTGCGCCGGGGCGAGCTGCGCGGCGTACGCCATGAGGTCGTCGATCAGATGCTCCACCGTCTCCCAGCAGCTCCACTCGAGCTCACCCGCCGGTTTGTCCCAGTCGAGCTCGGCGGCCGCGGCGAACGTGGTGCGAGCGAGGGCCGCGGCCCGGGTGACGTCGTCAGCGATCATGAAAGTCATTAGCTGCGTCCCAGGGTCGGCGCGCAATCGATTTCTTCCGCTCCGCGCCAGACCGGACCGAGGGCTGGGGCGGCGCGCAGAGCGGCACCACCGCGACGGGACGGGTTCGCGCCACCCCGGACCGAGGGCTGGGGCGGCGCGCAGAGCAGCACTACCGCGGCGGGACGGGTTCGCGCCGGACTGGAGCGAGGGCTGAGCGGAACGATGCGCCAGGCCGGCTCGGGTGGTGCGCAGAGCAGCACCACCGCGGCGGGACGGGGCTCGGTGGCGGCCGAGCGAACCGTCAGTGTGAGCGGGGCGGAGCGCCGCGCTGGCGCAGGTAGGCCAGAACGGCCTCCCGGGTGGTGCGGACGCCGAACAACGCGCGGGCCTCGGCGATGCGGCGGTTGGCGGTGCGCAGGGACAGGAACTCGGCCGCGGCGGCCGCGGCGATCGTGTCGCCCGAGGCGAGCCGGTCGAGCAGGGCCCGCTGTTCGGGTACGAGGTCGGCGACCGTGTCGTTGGTGCCGGCCGGTTCGGCCACGCCCTGGTGGACGGGTCCGAGCCGGGCCAGGTCGTCGAGCAGGGCCCGGCCCAGCGGCGACTCGGCGTCGCACACGGCGACGATCCCGGCGCCGCGGGCGGCGGCCAGCACAGCCAGTTGGAGGGTGTCGGGGTCACCGATGCGACCGTGCAGCACGAGGCGGCTGCCGGTGACGTCCCAGGCCGGGTCGGGCAGGGCGAAGCCGTCCCGGGCCACCCATCCGTCCCGGGTGAGGCGCCGGAGCACGGTGTCGGCGTCGCCGGGATTGGCGACGACGTGGCGGGGAGCGTCGGTCTGTCTGGTCACCGGCCATCCTTGAGCGTGTCAGACATGTCGTCGGGTGAGGGATTCGCGAAGGCCAGGGCGGCCGCTTCCGTTCGGGTCCGGGCGCCGAGCTTGCGCATGCCGGCGCGGATGTGGGTGTCGACCGTCTCGGCCGAGATGCCGAGCTGGCCGGCGATCCGGCGGGTGGGTTCGCCGGCCGCGACCAGCCGCAGGACGTCGGTCTCACGGCGGGTCAGCTGATCCCCCGAGCGGGGGCTGCGGGTGTCACGGTGCACGTTGTGCCGGCGCAGGCCGCGGCGGGCCCGTCCGGCCAGGACGGTGAGCCCGGCCGCGTCGGCGAGCTGCTCTGCGCTCAGCAGGGCGGCGACGGCCCGGGCCGGGTCGGTGTCGGTCACCCCGGCCGCGATCAGGCAGCGGATCCGCTCGCGCAGGGCGATCGGTTTCCAGCCCTCGGCGGCCGCGGTGAAGCCGGTGCCGGTGGCCCAGGCGGTCAGCGTACGCCGGGCAGCGCCGGGAAGCCCGCCCGGAATCGGCGGCGCCGACTGAACACCCAGATCGTGGGCGGCCCACCGGGCGGTGATCGCATGCAGTCCGGCGAGCAGGCCGCCGTCCACGGAGGACGCCTCACGAGCCCGGTCGGGTTGCCCGTCGAGCCACGCCGTCTCCTGCGCCACCCACGCCGTAGCCGGATGCGCCGGCCCGGCGTCGAGGTGCGCCCGCGCCGCCGCCAGCAACCCGGTGTCGGCCTCGATCAGCGCCGTCGCCGCCGTCGCATACCCGCGTGCCTCGTCCGGCAGGGCCCGATCGGTCAGATTCAACACCCTTCCCAGTACGCCGTCAGCCGCGTCCCGCCGCACCACCCCGTCCCCGAGACCCGGGCGGCTTCCCGTACCGGACGTTTGCACGTCCCCGTCCGGCACAGAGGCGGAGGGAGCGAGCTCGCCGGGGATGGAACCGCGCAGGGCGAGGGCCCAGTCGGCAGCCGCGGTGAACCGGGTCTGCCAGCCGTAGGCGAGATCGTCCGCGGCGGACCGGGCCGCGTCGAGCGCGATGTCGGCCGACTCGGTGAGCCGTCCGTCGGCCGCCAGCTGCTCGACCAGCAGCCACGCCGACCAGCGGGCGATCAACGGGTCGGCACTGTGCGCCGCCGTGGTCAGGGCGGCGTCCCATCCCGGCGTACGGAATCGGGCCTGAACCGCCGCCAACGCCGCCGCCACACCCGGTGAGGGCTGCGGATGCCGGGCGCTGATCTTGTCGGCCAGGTCCTGGGCGGCGTCCGGGTCGGCGGCCAGCTCGGCCAGCAGCAGCACCCGGTCGCGGCCGGCGAGCACCGGCCCGGTCGCCGCGTCCGGTATCGCCCGCACGGCGTCGCGGGCGGCCTGCGGGTTGTCGGCCTGCAGCAGCGCCTCGCCGCGCAGCACGTCGGCTTCCGGGCCGAGACCGGGCCGCAGCACCTGGGCCGCGGCCGACGCCCGGCCCGCGGTGAGCAGCGCGTCGGCGGCGGCCAGCCGGACCCGGGAGTCGATCGGCACGTCGAGCTCGCAGGCGAACAGCAGCAGCGCCGCCCGGTCCCCGCCGCTCGTCTGGTCCGCCGCCTCCAGGGCCCGCCGGTGGGCCCCGGCGAGGTCACCGGCTGCCGCGAGATGCCGAGCCGCCTCGGCCGGCGGTGTCAGCTCGGCCAGCCGTGTGTGCAGTTCGACCCGGGCGGCCGCGTCGAGCAGCCCGGCCGCGGTCTCGGCCACATACGTCGACACCGGCACCAGAAGCAGATCCCCGGCGGCCGCGGCAGAAATACCGGGATCGGCAGCGTGCCGTGCAGTCGAGCCGCCGTCCGGAGCAGAGACGCCGGCCTCGGAAGCGGCGTGCCGACCGGAGCCGGCCTCGGCCCCCGCGAGCACCGCCACCGGCGCCACCAGACCCGCGGCGATCAGGTCGTTGGCGCCCGCCCCGAGCAGGGCAGCCGGGGCGGGCCGCCCGAGCAGACCGAGCGCGGCCAGAGCCGTACGGGCGGGACGGGGAAGGTCGGCGAGAGCGGAGGCAATGGCGTACGCCACCTGGTCGATGCCCGGCCCCGCACCCGGCTTGGCCGCCGCCGCCTGCCGGGCCAGCGCGGTGATCGCGAGAGGGTTTCCCCCGGCCCGATCGACGACGGCGGAGACAACAGCCGGGTCGAGGTGGCCGGCCGTGCGCCGGGCCAGCTCGAGCGCCTCGTCGCGGGTCAGCGGCGGCATCTGCACCCAGGCCGTCGCCGCCGTCCGCAGCTCGTCCAGGGCCGGTGCGGACAGGCGGTGCGGGGTACGCAACGCGACCAGCACCCGGCAGTGCGCGGCGAGCAGGGGCAGCGCGGCCAGGGTGGCCGGGTCGGCGTACTGGATGTCGTCGAGCACGAGCAGCCCGGCCCGGACGCGGGAGCGCACGGCCTCGGCCAGCAGGTGCACGTCGTGGGCGGGGAGCCGGGCCCGCACCGCCCGCGACAGGGCCAGGGCCGGCACGGTCTGCAGCATCGCCAGTCCGCCGCCGGTGTGGACCGGGCCGGGCACGGCGGCCGTCAGCTCCCGCAGTGCGGTGCTGCGGCCGCTGCCGGGCGGGCCGGTCAGCACGACGAGGCCGGGGCGTTGCAGCATGGCGGCCGCCTGTTGCAGCGCTTCCGCCACCTGATCCCCTCTCCCCGATTTCTCGGTGTGCGTGGCACGAACCTGGGATCCCCCGGTCGTGCGCTGTCCGTAGGCTGTTGCCTGCGGCGGTGCCCCTGTCAGCCCGCCCCGAGTCGATCAGGAGGGCCTCGCGTGACACCGGCCGTGGTCTGCACATTCTCACCGACAGTGTGCCCGGCTGACGAGTCATGGTGAGTGGCCCGCTGAGCGCCAGCGTAGCGACGCTCTGTGACGAAATGGCGTCCCGTGTCGGGAAAGAGGCCGGTGGCCAGCTCA
Organism: Paractinoplanes bogorensis; assembly: GCF_018829635.1. GTDB lineage: Bacteria > Actinomycetota > Actinomycetes > Mycobacteriales > Micromonosporaceae > Actinoplanes > Actinoplanes bogorensis. The sequence continues at coordinate 661,496 of NZ_JAHKKG010000005.1, read as the reverse complement.
TTCAGATCCGTGATCGGCTCGGTGAGCCGTTACGGGTTGCGATCGCGGGTCGCCTGAAAGCCGGAAAGTCGACACTCGTCAACGCGTTGATCGGGCGCCGGGTGGCGCCGACCGCGGTCGGTGAGTGCACCCGGGTGGTCACCCGGTTCCGGTACGGGCCGGCCGACCGGGTCGACGTGGTGCTGCGCGACGGGGAGCGCAAGAGCCTGCCGCTCGACGACGACGGGATGATCCCGCAGCGCCTCGGTGTGCCCGCCTCGCGGGTCGCCTACGTGGATGTCACCCTCACCAGTGAGAAGCTGATCGACCTGACCGTGGTCGACACGCCCGGGCTGGCGTCGACCGACACGATCGTGAGCGCCCGCGCCGAAGAGGCCGTGGGCACCTCGACCGCCCCGTTCGACGCCGACATCGACGCCGACTCGGCCGGGGAGGTCGCCGCCGCCGAGGCCGTCGTCTACGTGTTCACGCAGGCGGTGCGGGCCGACGACGTACGGGCGCTGGAAGCCTTCCGGGACGCGTCGGCGCGGCTGGCGTCGAGCCCGATCAACGCGCTCGGCGTGTTCGGCAAGGTCGACACCCTGGTCGGCGGGGCCGGTGACCCGTGGCCGGTGGTCGCTCCGCTGGCCGATCAGCAGGCCCAGCTCCTCGCCCGTACGGTGTCGGACGTTGTCCCGGTGGTCGGTCTGCTGGCCGAGACCGGCGAGTCGGGCCGGTTGACCGGCGCCGACCGGGACGCGTTGCAGCAACTCAGCGAGCTGCCGGCGGCCGAGCTGAAGATCACGACGGCGTCGGCCGACCTGTTCCGCACCCGGCCCGGCCCGGTCGGCGCCGAGCACCGCGAGCGGCTGCTGCAGCTGCTCGACCTGTACGGGATCGGGTTCGCGCTGGCCCAGCTGGCCGCCGACCCGCGCCTGTCCACCGGTGAACTGGTCCGCCGGCTGGTCGCCGCGTCCGGATTCCCGCGGCTGCAGCACACGCTGCAGGAGGCGTTCCGGTGGCGGTCCGACGCGATCAAGGCGGGCTGGGCGCTGTCCCGGCTCGAACGGCTCGCCGGGCACACCCGCGACGAAGGCGACCGCGAGCGGCTGCGCGACGCGGTCGAACGGCTGCTGCGCGACCCGGCCTACCACCGGCTGCGGCTGCTCGACGCCGCCCAGCGGGTCGCGACCGGCGCCGTGCCGCTGCCCGCCGACTGGGAGCAGGAACTGACCCGCCTGGCCACCTCGGACGACCCGCGGTGGATCCTGCGACTGCCCGACGCCGGTGCCGACGAGCTGGCCACGGCCGCGGTCGCCGCCGCCAACCGGTGGCGCGTCTACGCGGTGGCGGGGGCCGGCCCGGCCCAGTCCCGCATCGCCCACGTCGCCCACCGGGGCTTTCATATTCTGGCGCAGCAGGTGCGGACGTCATGACCGACCTGACTCCGGTGCTCGACAGCACGGTCAAGGACACCTTGGCGTACGTCCGCACCCAGGACCCGGACGCCGGTGCCGAACTGGCCGACCTGCGCCGCCGCCGGGTCACCCGCCCCCAGGTGGTGGTCGTCGGCGAGACCAAACGCGGCAAGAGCTCCCTGATCAACGCCCTGCTCGGCGTCCCCGGCCTGTCCCCCGTCGACGCGGCCGTGGCCACCGCCACCTACCTGCAGTTCGTGCCGGGTGAACCGGGGATGCGGGCATGGCTGCCCGGCGCCGCCGAGCCGATCACCATCGACGACCTGGCCTCGTGGGCCACCGGCGCGCAGCGGGCCCGCCGCATCGAGGTGTCGCACCCGGCGCCGATGCTGCGCTACCTGAGCCTGCTCGACACCCCCGGCGTCGGCGGGCTCGACCCGGCCCACACCGCGGTCGCCCTGGCCGCGGTCGAACGGGCCACCGCCCTGCTGTTCGTGGCCGACGCGTCGGCGCCGCTGTCGCGGCCCGAACTCGACTTCCTGGTCGCGGCGAGCGAACGCATCGACATCGTCGTGTTCGCCCTCACCAAGATCGACGCGTATCCGGGGTGGCGGCGCATCCTCGACGACAACCAGGCCCTGCTGCAGGCCCACGCCCCGCGGTTCGCGTCGGCGTCCTGGTTCGCCGTGTCGTCCGCCCTGGCCGAACTGGCCGTGGACGCCGGACCGGCCGACCAGGCCGCCCTCATCGACGCGTCGAAGATCGCCGAACTGCAGCACGCCCTGGTCGAACTGGGCGGCCGCGGGCACCAGCTCGAGCTGGCCAACGTGCTCCGCGCCGCCCGCGGCGAGCTCGTCCGCCTGGAAACGGTCGCGGAGGACCGCGTCCGGGCGGTCGAGGCCGACCCGGTCCGGACGGCGCAGCTGCGGGCCGAACGGGCCGCCCTGGCCGCGCGTAAACGCACCGAGTCCCGGCAGTGGACGCTGCTGCTGAGCACCGAGACCCAGCGGGCCCGGGTCGAGACCGTCGGCATGCTGCGCACCCGCATCGCCGGCGTCCAGCAGGAGTTCTCCGAGAGCATCGACAAGGGGCGCGGCGAGGCCCTGGCCAAGCTGCCCGAACGCCTCGACGCGGAACTGCAGGCCGTCGCGGTGCAGCTGTCGCAGCAGCTCGAAGACACGTTCGCCCAGGTCGGCGAGAAGGTCCTGGCGTCGGTGTTCGACGAGGCGGAACGCGCCGCCATGCTCGGCCGGCTCAACGCCACCCTGCGCCACGCCCTGGACGCCGCGCCGCCGCGCGACGGCTCGGCCGACAACCTGCTCATCGCCCTGTCGGCCGGCGGCATCGCGTTCATGGCCGGGCGCGGCGCCATGCTCGGCGCGTCCGTCCTGGCCGTCGGCGGGGGCCTGCTCATCCCGGTCGCCGGGATCGGCCTCGGCCTGGCCGCGGGCGGCTACGTGCTCTACCGGCGGCGGGTGCAGACCGACCGGCAGCAGGCCCGGATCTGGCTGCGCGACGTGCTCGGCGAGGCCCGCGCCGCCCTGGCCGACGAGATCGCCAACCGGTTCACCGACCTGCAGTACGCGCTCAGCGTGGCCGTCGACGACGCCGTCGAGAAACGCCTCAAAGACCTGGACGCCCACATCGCCGAGATCGACGCGGCCGCCGCCGAGGACGCCGCCGGGCGCTCCCGGCGACGCGCCGCCGCCCAGCAGGAACTCGACACGGTCCGCGCGAAGCTGCGCGCCACCGACACCGCGCTCACCCGGGCCCGGGTGCTGACCCCCGTGCCGCACGACGAGGAGAACCGATGAGCGACCACCACGACTTCGGCGACCACCACGAGGACTTCCCGATCTTCGACGACCCGCACGCCGGGCACGACGACTTCGGGCACCTCGACCAGCCGCAGTACGACGAGCACCACGACCTGTACGACACGCCCGAGATCCCCGAGCACGTCGAACACGCCGAGGCCCCCGTGGAGCTGCCGGAGGAGGTGCTGCACGAGCACGCGGCCGCGGCCGACGTCGTCACCGAAGACCCGCTCGACGTGTTCCCGCCCACCGTCGACGTCGGTGACCTGCCCGAACCCGTCGACGGTTTCCCCTGGATCGACACCGGCAGCCTCGGCGTCGTCCACGCCGGGATCGACGATCAGACCCCTCTTCCCGTACGCCCGGAGGAGCTCGCCGAATACGCCGGCGTCGACCTGCCCGACGCCCAGGACCCGTGGGCCGCCCTCGCCGACTCCGAGGATCCGGCCACGAGCACCCTGGCCCGTTGGTGGCAGCAGAACTGAGTATCCGGGCCCTGTCCATGCCGCTGAGCGGGATGACATAGTTTCGGCGCCAACGATCGACATCTGGAGCCGAGCACATGGCCGCACCCGGCACTGACACCGTCGCCGCCCCCGCCCGCCGGGAACGCACGGGCTGGTACTTCTACGACTGGGCCAACTCGGCCTTCTCGACCACGGTCGTCACCGTCTTCCTCGGACCGTTCCTGACCACCACCGCCGAGATCGCCGCCGGGTGCCCCCTGGGCACCGACGACTGCACCGGCCGGGTCCACCCGTTCGGCATCAGCGTCGCCGCCGGCTCCTTCTTCCCGTACGTGGTCAGCCTCTCGGTGTTCCTGACCGTCTTCGTGCTGCCGATCATGGGGGCCATCGCCGACCGGGCCCCGCGCAAGAAGCCCCTGCTGGCCTCGGCCGCGTTCCTCGGCGCCGCCGCCACCATCGGGTTCGTGTTCGTCACCGGCGACCGGTACTGGCTCGGCGGGATCCTGTTCCTGATCGCCAACATCGCGTTCGGGGCGTCGATCGTCGTCTACAACTCGTTCCTGCCCCAGCTGGCCGGCCCCGACGAACGGGACAAGGTGTCCAGCCGCGGCTGGGCCCTCGGCTACCTCGGCGGCGGGCTGCTGCTGGCGGCCAACCTGGTCGCCGTGGTGCTGCTGTCGATCGACGGCGACGACCAGCGCACCATGGACATCGCCCGGTTCTGCATCGTCAGCGCCGGCGTCTGGTGGGCCGTGTTCACCCTGCTGCCGCTGCGCTGGCTCCGCGAGCACCCCGCGGCCGGGGCCACCGAGCAGCGCGGCAACGTGCTGACCGACGGGTTCAAGCAGCTCGGGCACACGTTGCGCAGCCTCAAGGCGTACCCGCTGACGCTGTTCTTCCTGCTCGCCTACCTGGTCTACAACGACGGTATCCAGACCGTGATCGCCCTGGCCGCCCAGTTCGGCAGCGAGGAACTCGACCTCGGCCAGTCCACCCTGATCGTCACCATCCTGATCGTGCAGTTCCTCGCCTTCGGCGGCGCGCTGCTGCTCGGCGCCCTGGCCGCCCGCATCGGGGCCCGCAAGACGGTCCTGCTCAGCCTGGTGCTGTGGATGCTGGTCATCGGGGCCGCGTTCTGGCTGCCGTCCGGTCAGCCGCTGCCGTTCATGCTGCTCGGCGCGGGCATCGGCCTGGTCCTCGGTGGCAGCCAGGCGCTCAGCCGCAGCCTGTTCTCCCAGCTGATCCCGGAGGGCAAGGAAGGCGAGTACTACGGCTTCTACGAGATCAGCGACAAGGGCACCAGCTGGCTCGGCCCGCTGCTGTTCGGCCTGATCTTCCAGCTCACCGACAGCTACCGGCTCGGCATCATCAGCCTGGTCGTGTTCTTCGTGATCGGTGGAATCCTGCTCGCCCTGGTGCCGATGCGCCGCGCCATCGTCGCCGCGGGCAACACACCCCCCAGACTGCTCTGATGGACATCGTCATCGACCACGACGCCGCCACACCCCCGTACGAGCAGGTCCGGCTGCGGATCGCCGAGCTGGCTTCCACGGGGGTTCTGGTGGCGGGCGAGAAGCTTCCTCCCGTACGGGCCCTGGCCGCCGACCTGGGTCTGGCCGTGAACACGGTCGCGCGTGCCTACCGGGAGCTCGAACTGGCCGGCCTCGTGGAGACCCGCGGCCGCCTGGGCACGGTCATCACCGCCCGGGCGGCGGGCACCTCGGCCCAGGCCCAGCGCGCGGCCACCGCGTACGCGGAAAAGGTCTCGGCCCTGGGGGTGCCACCCGAAACAGCGCTCGCGCTGGTGCGGGTGGCCCTCGGACTCTAAAGCCCGTGGCGCCGGCCCAGCTCGGTGTACGTCTCGCCGGGCTGGGCGAACCACGGCGGGCCGTCCGGGTCGGCCGTCGTCTTGATCCGCAGCGTGGTCAGCTCCCCGACCTCGGGCAGCTCGTCCGGGGCGAACCAACGGACCTCCAGGGTCTCGTCGCCGTCCGGCCGGGCCTCGCCGCCGACCGCCCGGCAGCGGAACCACACGGCCAGATACTCGCAGCGGTCGCCGTTCGGATACTGCGCCTCGTGCATGGCCACCCCGCCGAGCCGGTCGATCTCGGCGATCACCCCGGTCTCCTCCTCGATCTCGCGCAACGCGGCCGCGGCCGGCTGTTCCCCGGGGTCGATCATCCCGGCCGGCAGCGACCAGCGGCCGTTGTCCGAGCGCCGGATCAGCAGGATCCGCCCGTCATCGTCGCGGACCACCCCGCTCGCGCCCGGCAGGAGCAGCAGGTCGTGACCGATGTGGGCGCGCAGCCCGGTGATGTACGGCGAGATCGGCATGCCGCCCACGCTAGTCAGCTGTCACAAACCCGGTCCGGGCGGTGCCCTGTGGCCATGAACATTCTTGTTGCCGGCGGCGGCTATGCCGGGGTGCTGGCCGCCAACCGCCTGTCCCGCCACGCCGACGTCACCCTGATCAACCCACGCGACGCCTTCGTCGAACGGATCCGCCTGCACCAGCTCGCGGCCGGCACCTACGACCCGGTCGTCCCTTTCGATCACGTGCTTTCTTCCCGCGTACGCCGGATCACCGCGACCGTGGAGACGATCAGCGCCCCGGACCGCACCGTCACCCTGTCCACGGGCGCTGTCCTCTCGTACGACTACCTCGTGTACGCCGTCGGCAGCGGCCCCGCCCACAGCTCGTCGGTGGCCGACCTGTCGTCGGCCCAGCGGCTCTTCGATACGCACGCGGACGCCGTCACCGTTGTCGGGGCCGGGCCGACCGGCATCGAGCTGGCCGCCGAACTCGCCGAGCAGGGCACCACGGTCACGCTGATCGGCCCGCTCAACCCGTACCTGCACCCACGCGGCCGGGCCGTGGTCGCCGATTCACTGACGCGCCTCGGCGTCAGCATGGTCGACGCCCGGGTCACCGCCGTCACCGCGGACACCGTGGAGCTGGCCGACGGAAGCACCCGGCCCAGCCCGGTCACCGTGTGGACGACCGGTTTCGCCGTGCCCGATCTGGCCGCGCGCAGCGGCCTGACCACCGACCCGGCCGGACGGCTGCTCACCGACGAGACCCTGACCAGCGTCGACTCCCCGCACATCGTGGCCGCCGGCGACTGCGCGGCCCCGTCCGGACGCCCGCTGCGGATGAGCTGCCAGGCCGCCGGCCCGCTCGGCATGGCCGCCGCCGACACGGTCATCGCCCGCCTGTCCGGCCGGGATCCGCGGCCGTTCGTGATGGGTTTCCTCGGCGAAGGCCTGAGCCTGGGCCGCCGCTCCGGGCTGTTCCAGATGTCCGGCCGCGACGACGTCGCCGTGGACCGCCACCTGGCCGGGCGGGCCGGGGCGCGGCTGAAGGAGTTCGTCTGCCGCAGCACGGTGTGGCAGTTGGGCTGGGAGGCCCGTCATCCCGGCGTCCTGCGTATCCCGGCCTGGATGAACGACCGGTCCCGCCGTGCCGACTATGCGCCGGCCAGCTGAAACCGCTCGAACCGGTCCAGCGCCGCCTCGATGGCGGCCCGGTGCACCGGGTCCCCGGTCCGGGTCCACTGCTGCACGAGCAGCTTCCCGGCGGCCCGGTCGGTCTTCAGGTCGAGCACGGCGACGACCCGGTCACCGACGAGCACCGGCAGGGCGAAGTAGCCGTACCGGCGCTTGGCCTTGGGCAGGTACGCCTCGAAGACGTGCCGGTAGCCGAAGAACCGCTCGAGCCGTTCCCGCTGGATGATCAGCGGGTCGAACGGTGACAGCAGATGCACCGCTTCCGACGCGGCGGGACTGGCGTCCAGGGTGTCGGGGGCGGCCCAGTGCTCGACGCCGGCCACGCTCACCGGCACCAGCTCCCGGCGCCGGACCCGCTGCTCGAGCAGCGCGCGGACGGTCGGCTTCAGGTTCGGCCGGTGGAAACAGATCGAGGCCAGGCTCACGACACCCTGCGCGCGCAGGGCCCGGTCGAGCCGGTAGGTCAGTTGCTGCCGTCCGGTCGCCGGGCGCGGCGGGCTGGTCCATCCGAAATGGCGGTCCATCAGCTCGTACGTCTTGACCATGCCGTCGCGCCGGCTGACCGTCAGCAGTCCCCAGCTGAACGCGATCTCCAGGGCCAGCTTCGACGGTTTCCGGCTGGCCCACAGCCAGTCCTTGTCGACCAGCACGTCGTCGGTGATGTCGCGGATCGTCAGCGGCCCGTTGCCGCGGACCCGGGCCACCACCCGCCGCACGTCCTGCGGGGTGGCGGCGGCGTGCCACTTCAGCCAGGGGCCGGTCCGCAGCTCCCGCATCCGGGGCAGGAAGAACCGCAGGTCCTCGGCCGGGGCGTACGACAGGGCGTGGGTCCACGTCTCGAACACGCTCTTGTCCGTGCTCTGCGCCTGCTGCAGGTCGGCCCGCCGGTAGCCGGGGACGCGGCTGAACAGGATGTGGTGGTGGGCCCGCTCGATGACGTGGATGGTGTCGATCTGCACGTACCCGAGATGGCGTACGGCCGCGGCCACCGCCTCCGGTCCGGCCCCGAACGGCTCGGGCGTGTCGAGCCGTTGCGCCCGCAACCAGATCCGCCGGGCGTGACCGGCCGTCAGTTCCACGCCGCCGAGGCTAGCCGCCGCGTGTGACCACCGTGGTGCGGTGGACCGACCGTTTCGGCGAGGTGCCGGCGCCGTTGATCCGCGCGAACAGCAGCTCGGCGGCGTGCGCGCCGAACGCGGCGGCGTCGTAGGTGACCAGCGTGACCGGGTGGGGCAGCAGGTCGGCGAACTCGATGTCGTCGAACGCGGCCACCCCGACCCGGGCGCCCCGGGCGGCGTGCAGCACGCCGACACACATGCGGTTGTTGTCGGCGAAGAAGGCGTCCACCTCGCCCGCTTCGATCAGGTCAGCCGCGGCGGTGCGGGCGTCGCCGACGGTGTGCGCGTTGAGCCGCACCAGGGCCGGGTCGAACGGCAGCCCGGCCCGTTTGAGGGCCTGCTTGTAACCGGCCAGCCGGGACCGGCCGGTCGTCACCGACGGGTCACCACCGACGTACGCGATCCGGCGGTAGCCCTGCTCGACCAGGCTCTGCACGGCCTGCCGGGCGCCGCCCTGGTTGTCGAGCACCACCGCGTCGGCGGGCACCCCGGCCGGCACCCGGTCGAGGAAGACCATCGGCGCCCACCGGCCCAGCTCGGCGTGCAGGTCGCGCTGGGTGTGCGCGGTCGGCACCACCAGCACCCCGTCGACCCGGCGGCGCAGCACCAGGTCGCGCAGCAGGTCGCGTTCCCGGTCGTAGCTCTGCCGGGTGCTGGCCACCACGAGCATGTGCTGGTGGCGGCGGGCCACCTCCTCGGCGCCGTCGGTCACCGCCGACCAGAACGGGTTGACCGCGTCCTCGATGACCAGGGCGACGGTGTCGGTGGTCTGACCGGGGCGCAGCGACCGGGCTGCCTCGTTGCGTTCGAAGCCCAGCTCGGCGATGGCCCGTTCGACGGCGGCGCGGGTCTCCTCCCGGATGTAGCGCTCGTTGTTGACCACGCGGGAGACCGTCGCCGGGCTCACCCCGGCCGCCCGCGCGACGTCGTGCATCGTGGGCCGGCGTTGGGTCACCGTGTCACTCCGGATTCTCGTACGACAGCGGTTGCGCGGCTCAGCGTATCTGATTACGTTTTCAGAGAACGTTTACAGAGACGATACTCAATGAGGGTTATTCAGGGCCTACCGCAACCACGGATTTCCGCAGGTCAAGGCACTGGGTCTCCACCGCCCTGAATAACCCTCATTTGGATCTTGCGATCGTGAGGAGAGTCCTGATGCGGCCCAAACACGTTCTCGCCGCGCTGACCGCGCTGGCCCTGACCACCGCCTCGGCCGGCTGCGGCGGGTCCGGCGGCGACGACAGCGACAAGACGATCACCGTCGCCTACCAGAAGTTCGGGGCGTTCATCCAGCTGGACGCGCAGCTGCAGAACGTGAAGAAGGAGTACGAGGCCGCGCACGCCGGCTGGACCGTCGAGCTGGTGCCGATCGAGGCGGCCGAGAACGACTACTACACCAAGCTCTCGCTGATGAACCGGTCCCCCAAGACCGCACCCGACGTCATGTACGAGGACACCTTCCTGATCAACACCGACATCCAGGCCGGGTTCCTCGCCCCGATCGACGAATACCTGAGCGGCTGGGCCGACTGGAGCCAGTTCACCGACGCCGCCAAGGCCGCCGGCAAGGCACAGGACGGCAAGACCTACGGCGTACCGATGGGCACCGACACCCGCGCCCTCTGGTACGACAAGACGATCTTCCAAAAGGCCGGCCTGACCGTGCCGTGGGAGCCCAAGAGCTGGAACGACGTCCTGGCCGCGGCCCGCACCATCAAGCAGAAGGTGCCCGGCGTGACCCCGCTCAACGTCTACTCCGGCAAGGGCGCCGGCGAGGGCGCCACCATGCAGGGCTTCGAGATGCTCCTGTACGGCACGAAGCACACTCTCTACGACGACGCGCAGAAGAAGTGGATCGTCGGCAGCCCGGGCTTCAACGACTCCCTGGGCTTCATCAAGACGATCTTCGACGAGAAGCTCGCGCCGGACCCGCAGGACGCCCTCGACCCGAACTGGGGCACCAAGGTCAACACCGAGCTGTTCCCCACCGGCAAGCTCGGCATCAGCCTCGACGGCTCGTGGACCAGCAGCACCTGGATCGAGTCGGGCAGCAAGCCGTGGCCGCAGTGGACCGAGAAGCTCGGCTACGCCGCGATGCCCACCCAGAACGGCGAGGCGCCCGGCAAGACCAGCATGTCGGGTGGCTGGCTGCTGTCGGTCGGCGCGCACGCCGCGGACAAGAAGGCCTCGTTCGACTTCGTCACCACGATGCTGAACAAGGAGAACACCCTCAAGTACGACATCGCCGCCGGGCAGATCGCCGAACGCAAGGACGTGGCGGCCGACCCCCGCTACCTGGAGTCCAACCCGTCGCTCGAGTTCTTCACCGGCCTGGTCGACGTCACCCACTTCCGGCCCGCCTACCCGGACTATCCGAACGTCTCCAACGCCATCCAGGTCGCCATGGAGTCGGTGATGACCGGCCAGGCCCCGGTCGACGCCGCCGCCAAGACGTTCGCCGAACAGGTCACCTCGGCCGTCGGCGGGCCGGACAAGGTGACCACCGCGTCATGACGACCGCCACCGCACCGCGGGCAGCGAGGTTCGGGGCGTTCGTCCCGGCCCTGCTGCTGCTCGTGGTGTTCTTCGCCGGCCCGCTGCTCTGGGCCGTCTACAGCGCGTTCACCGACGTCGCGCTGACCGGCTCGGCCGAGGTCAACTTCATCGGCGTGGACAACTTCACCACGATGTGGCACGACGCCCAGTTCTGGAACTCGCTGTGGCTGACCCTGGTCTTCGTGGTCGGGTCGGCCGTGATCGGGCAGAACACCCTCGGCCTGCTGATCGCTCTGCTGCTGCGCGGCCGTAACGCCGGCACCCGCGGCGTGGTCAGCGGCCTGGTCATCGCCGCGTGGACGGTGCCCGAGGTGGTGGCCGGGTTCTGCTGGTACTCGTACCTGCACCGCGACGGCACCCTCAACGGCATCCTGGGCTGGGTCGGGCTCGACCAGAACTGGCTCTACACCACACCGATGCTGGCCGTCATCCTGGCCAACGTGTGGCGCGGCACCGCCTTCTCGATGCTGGTCTACCAGGCCGCGCTCAACGACGTGCCCCCGGAACTGCACGAGGCCGCGGCCATGGACGGGGCGTCGGCCTGGCAGCGGCTGCGGTCGGTGACCCTGCCGCTGATCCGCCGGTCGATCGTCAGCAACCTGATGCTGATCACCCTGCAGACCCTGGCCGCGTTCGGCCTCATCTACGTGATGACCAAGGGCGGCCCCGGCACCAAGAGCTCGACCACGCCGATCTACATGTATCAGGAGTCGTTCCAGTTCTACAAGCTCGGCTACGGCACCGCGATGGCCCTGGTCCTGCTGGTCATCGGGGCGATCTTCTCGCTGATCTACGTACGCCTCATCAAGGTCGACAACCTGTGACCGGCCCCCGCCGCGGCCCGATGCGCCTGGCCGCCTACCTCGTCCTGGCCCTGGTGGCGATCTCGTTCTTCCTGCCGTTCCTGTGGCTGATCGTGGCGTCGATCCAGCCCGGCGCGGCCCTGTCGGCCGACATCAGCTGGCAGTTCTCGTGGGAGAACTTCGGCGAGGTGCTCAACGCCGAGACCATCTTCCGGCCGGTCCTCAACTCGCTGATCATCTCCGGCGGCACGGCGCTGATCACCGTGTTCGCCGCGACCCTGGCCGCCTACCCGCTGTCGCGCTACCGCAGCCGTTTCGGGCGGCTCTTCCTGTACGGGATCCTGTTCTCCACCGGCCTGCCCATCACCGCCGTGATGGTGCCGGTCTACACGATGTACAGCCAGTTCGAGCTCACCGACTCGGTGCCCGCGCTGATCCTGTTCATGGCCGCGTCGTCGCTGCCGTTCGCCATCTGGATGATGAAGAACTTCATGGACTCGGTCCCGGTCGAACTGGAGGAGGCCGCCTGGACCGACGGGGCCGGCTGGCTGCAGTCCCTGCGCCGGATCATCCTGCCCTTGATGGTGCCCGGCCTGACGGTGGTGTTCGTCTTCACGTTCGTCACCCAGTGGGGCAACTTCTTCGTGCCGTTCATCCTGCTGCAGAGCCCCGACAGCCAGCCCGCCTCGGTCACCATCTACACGTTCTTCTCCACGTACGGGCAGGTCGCCTACGGTCAGCTCGCCGCGTTCGCGATCCTCTACACCCTGCCGGTGGTGCTGCTCTACACCGCCATGTCCCGCGTCTTCGGCGGAGCGTTCAGCCTCACCGGCGCCGTCAAGGGCTGACGGTGCGGGCCGCGTTCGCCGCGAACCGGTCGTTGAGCTCGCCGGCGCGGCCCTGGTCGATCACGTCGCCGGTGTCCTGCTCCCAGCCCCGCGGAAGCTCGGCCGAGACGGCACCGTGCCGGGCCGCCCACGAGGCGGTGGCGTAGGCCGACCCGCCCGCCGCCTGGATCTTGGCGAGCGTCGCGGTCTGGAACTGCACCGGATGCCCGGCCCCGGCCGCCGCCGCCATGTGCTGGTACATCGCCTCGTAGCCGGACCGGGTCTGCACCGGCTCGCCACCCTCCCAGCGAGCACTCAGCGAATTGTTGGCCCATACGCCGTACGGGCCCATGGTGGTCCTCTGATGCTCCATGAGGGCGATGGTGGTGGCCGGGCTGACCTGCACCGCGCCGTCCGCGACCGTCTGCCACGGGTTGTAGGCCACCGACGACGCGACCCCCAGCGGCGTGAGGATCCGGTGGTGCGCGGCCATCGCCCGTTTCAACGCGGCCTGGTCCTTGTCGTCGGTGTAGCCGGCCGCGACCGCCTGGTCCCGGTTGGCCGCCACACCGAGCTGTTTGACACACGGCTCCGCATACAGCGTGCACGTCGCCGACACGGTCGCCTCGACCCAGCGCGGCCGGCCCCGCAGCGCACCGGCCAGCCCGTCGAGCATCCTCTCGTACGCGGCGAGGAAGTCGTCGTGCCACCACTGCGGGACGGTGTGGCGGCTGTCGTCCTCCGGATCCAGCCACCCGGTCAGCGGCCCGTCCCCCAGCCGCAGCGCCCAGTCCGGCGACTCCGACCCGGCGACCAGGCGAAGCTTCAGAAACGGGTACCCCGCGTCCGGCGCCACCGCCTCGGCCCGATCCAGCGCCGCCGTGGCCGCGTCGCTGAACCCGACCTCCGGCTCCGGTTGCACAACGCTCCAGGGCAGCCGCAGCACAAGCCCACGCAGCCGATCCTGATTGGCCGGCCGGACCAGATGGTCCTCCCGCGCGAGAAGCCCCGCCGCCCGTCCCCGCAGGCCGGTCGGCGCGCTCCTCAGTCCGAACGGCAGCCCGGCCGCCAGCAGCAGCACCCCCCGACGACGCATGCCCGGCACGCTATCAGTCCACTACAGACCCGGCGAGCGGCCGCAGCGCCGCACCTCCGCGCGGGTGTGCCGGCCGACGAGCACGACTTGCATCCTGTACCCGGGTACACGCTTACCGTCAGGGCATGACCAGCGATGACCTGGCATGGGTGCCCGAGACGTGCACCCTGCCGACCGTGGACCGGCCGCTGCGGCTGGCCGAGTTCGATGACCTGTTCGCCACCGCCCTGCGCAGCCAGCAGCGACTCTCCCCGACGGCGCTGCGGTGGCACCTCGACCCGGCCGCGGAGGCAACCGCCCAGGACCTGACCGACCGGGAAAGCGCCTGTTGCTCCTTCTTCACCTTCACCTTCACGGCGCGCGGAGCAGTCGTACAGGTGGATGTCGAGGTGCCTCCCACACACGTCGACGTCCTCGACGCGCTCGCCACCCGCGCGGCCGCGGCGCCGGCGTGAGCGAGTTGCGCAGCGGCCAGGTCGCCGCGGCGGCCGGGGTCAACCTGCAGACGTTGCGCTACTACGAACGCCGCGGCCTGCTGGCCGAACCGGCACGCACCCTGGGCGGGCACCGCCTCTACCCGCCGGACACCGTCGCCCTGCTGAGCGTCATCAAGGCGGCACAGCGTCTCGGCTTCACCCTCGACGAAGTCGCCGAGCTGCTCGACACCGGCCGCCGCCGGCACCCCACCGCCGACCTCCGGCAACGCGCCATCGCCAAGATCACCGAGATCGACGCGAAGATCGCCGACCTGACGGCCATCCGCGCCGCCCTCACCGACGTGCTCGACGCCCGCTGCGACAGCCTCACCCACTGCACCTGCCCCGACTGCCCCCTCCCGTTGCTGACCATCGGCACCACCGAACGCCCCCACGGAGAGCCCGCATGAACCCGCCCACCGCATCCACGAGCCCGTCGGCGGACACACCCGCAGACAACGGCCCGCCGACAAGCAGCAAGGTCACCGGCGGGCTGGCCGCACTCGCCTGCGCCGCGTGCTGCGCCCTCCCGCTACTCATCACCGCCGGCATCCTGACCGGCACGGGCGCAGCCCTCCTGGAGCAGACCCTGCTCGCCGTCGCCGCCGGGCTGGCCGCGACCGCGCTGGCCGTGTGGTGGCTGCACCGACGCCGCAACGCCCGGCGGGAAGCCGCTGCGGGCGGCCCCAACGGCGGATGCGGTGGTGGGACCTGCGGCTGCTGAACCGAACACCCGGCCAGCCCCGTTCACCGTCCACCAGTTCCCGAGCCGCTGCGACAACCGGCCCACCGTGGTGTCCGGAGCCAACGCGCCACCGCCGGCGTCGGCGATCATGCGACCGACCAGCGGCCGCAGCGCAGCAGCCCGCCACGAGTCCGGCCGCGACCGGCGCGTGCTCGTGCCCCGGGGTCGATCTCGAGCAGGCCCGCCCACCCGTCGAAGTCGAAGCCACGCCGGAATCTGTCATACCCGGCCCATAGCGTGTGCGGATGGACGTCCCGTGCCCACGCTGCCACAAACTCCGCCCACCCGAATCCTTCGTCACCGCTACCGGTCAACAGCGCAAGAGCTGCCGCTCCTGCCTCGAAGCCAAGCGTGAGGTGAACCGCCGGCACCGCCTGCGAATCGGCCCCGACGGCGTCCGCGCAGCGAACCTGCGCGACAAGTACGGCATCTCCGTCGAGGAGTACGACGCACTGCGGGCGAGCCAGGACTACCGGTGTGCCGTCTGCCGACAGCACGAGAACGAGATCCCGGCCACCAACACCGGCCGGCCGCGACTCGACGGCCGCCCACCGGCGGTGTCGTTCAAGCTGGTGGTCGACCACTGCCACCGCACCGGCCGGGTCCGCGGGCTGCTCTGCGCGGGCTGCAACTCCCTGATCGGCCACGCCCGCGACTCACCGGCGATCCTGACCGCGGCGGCCGCATACCTGCAGCTGGACCCCGGGACTGTCGCGCCGAGCTTGCCCGCGCTGTCCCGGCTGCGGGTGGTCGACGCCGCGGCCCCGGAGGGATCCTTCCGCACGTTCCAGTTCCGGGGATCCGTGACAGTCCGGATCGGCGACCACGAGATCCACCTTCCTGAGGGCGCCACCAGAACCGTCGTCGCGTCCGCCACCGACATCCCGGTCGTCGCAAGTTGAGTTACAACAGAAGAGTCATTATGGGGTAACCGAATTATGTCCGTTTTTGGATTACTGGATTGCTGGTATTAGTAATCCAGTAATTCGGGCTCACGGAGGGTCCGGCGAACCCGCTCAGAAGTCAGGATGTACGCGGCCATCACCACAGGAGGGACGGCGTCGATCGCCAGGCCGACCGTCGACTTCATGCCCAGCAGATGCCAACCCGCCAGGAAAACCAGCGACAACACGTGGAAGACGACGTTGTGCCCGATCGCGGAACGTCGCCGGCGCGCCACGAGCACATACAGCACCACGGTGTAGAGGACCAGCAGCGCATTCGTCACGACGTAGACCGCCAGCGACGCCGCCGGGACGAACGAGACGAGTCCGGCCCGCGACGGATCCGCGGCGACCACCAGCGAGCCGATCGTCAGGGCCAGCCCGTGCAGAGCCGAACCGCCCAGCGCGACAAGATAGACGACCAGCCAACCCCGGATCGGGACCCGCTGAACCTGACTTCTGACGTACACCATGGATCGGCCTCCCCGGACGGCGGTCCCTTCATCCTTCGGCCCGACCGCCGCGCCGCCCATGGTCGTAACACCCGTCCCCGCCGGGGTGCTGCCACCACCACGCGAAGCCGAGCCCGAGGAGACCCAAGCCGCACTTCCGAGCATGTCGCCCTCATCAGCTCAGCTCGGCCGATCACTCTTCCGCTCGGCTTTCCACAATTGAGGGGATGGCCCCCGCTGGACGATCCACTGCCAAAGTTGCCAGTCGTGTTTGTTACATAAGCGTCGACCGGCTTTTACGGAGGCGTGCACGTTAGGGGGTAGGGCGTCGAGTGTCGCGGGAGTGGCCCGGCGGCACGGAGGGCGCCGGGGGCGAGATGGCTGACTTCTCCATACCCAGTGGCAGTTACTCGAAGATCGCCGCCAAGGGTCGAAAGATCCGGACCCGGCCGAGTTACGCTGCGTTGGCGCTCAAGGGTCAGGTGGCCCATAAGGCCGATGTGGTTGCACCGGCCGGCAATGTCGCGGTTGACGCTCTGGCCAAGTCGACCGTAGGTGCGGTGGATGGTTCTCCGGACGGGTTCGGCCAATTCGTCGACTGGAACAGTGATCTCGATTTTGGGATGGTTGCGTTCATCTCCGCGTCGAACAATTTCGGTATCGGCGTCAACGGGTTCCGCGACGGCGACACCATCGAGATCGTCTACGCCCTGGGTGTGGCCACGTTCGCCAAGGAGGTCAAGAACTAGTATGTCGACAGCATCGTCAGCGTCGTCACCGCCGGCGCAGACCTGACCGCCACTCTCGTCGGACACCCCGAGGCGATACCGGTCATCAAGGCCATCGGCGACGCTATCAACAAGGAGTTTCCGGAGAGGATCCAGGAGGCCAAGGCCCGCGACCCTTGGGGTTTCAAGGTGTCCTCGGACGAGGATAGTGAGTTCGCCCGGCAGGAGGGCGGCCTGCTGATCTGCTCTCCGGCAGTGCAGGGAACGTGGTACAGCGGTGGCGAGAATTCGAAGGACCGTTGGATTCAGTTCAATAACGGCAACAGGGACCGACGGGACAGCAACCGTCCCAAACACGTTGAAAATGCGACTTTCGCGCGTCGCAACATGGGCCGATATGGATTGGCCGGCAACGGCACTCTGATCATTTGCCCATGGGATATAGGAAACAAGTTCGCGGACAACGCCGGAGGATACGCGATCAGTTTCATCCTGCGGCGCGGCCAAGCACCGAGTCCCGTCGGATAGCCGAGGATCGGGGGCACAGACGGCCAACCCCTCGCCGATTCCTGCAAACGGCCGGTGGTGATACCACCGGCCGTCCGGTCTCAACAATGGAATCCACACAAAGGCTCGGTGCTACTCCGCTCACTATGAAGCGCCTACATCAGCACCGGTTTTGAACGTATGGCAGGGACCATTTCCAACACCGTCGAGGTCTGAACTCTGACCTACTGCGGGCCGGTACTCGCCCGTCACAACGAAGGGCGGAGGACACCAGGGTCGGCACGACCAGGAGAAGAAAGTGCTTGGGGCAGGTGACCGGCGTAGCGGGTCGTGCTGTCGCTGCGATCTCTGGGACCGCCGGACAGCCGGCGGGTTCAGGGTGTCGAGCAGGCCGGCCACGGCCAGGCGCTCGTCACGGTCCGTCGGTGATCTCCCTCAGGCGCCGGCGCAGGTGGGCCCGGTCGAGGTCGGTCACGGCCAGATCCAGCGCTTTCCCGTACGCCACGGCCGCCTCCCCGGCCATCCCGGCGCGGAACAGCAGGTCGGCGCGGGCGGTGTGCAAAGGCGCGTAGTCCCGTAAACGCTCGTCGTCCGTCAAAGCGTCAATCAGGGTGAGACCAGCCAGCGGACCGTCCCGCATCGCGACGGCGGCGGCCCGGTTCAACGCCACGACGGGGGATGCGGTGAGGGCATGCAACACGTCATAGAGAGCCACGATCTGCGGCCAGTCGGTGGTCGCCACGTCCGCCGCCTCGTCGTGCAGGGCCGCGATCGCCGCCTGCACCCCGTACGGTCCGGCCGCCCCGGCCAGGGCCCGCGGCACCAGCGCCAGCCCCTCGGCGATCATCGTCGCGTCCCAGCACCCCCGGTCCTGGTCACCGAGCAGCACCAGCGACCCGTCCACGCCGATCCGGGCCTCCCGCCGGGCGTGCACAAGCAGCATCAACGCCAGCAGGCCGGTCACCTCCCGCTCGCCCGGCAACAGCCCGTGCAGGATCCGCACCAGCCGGATCGCCTCGTCGGCCAGGTCGGCCCGCTGCGCCGCATACCCCTCGGTGAAAATCGAATACAGGGTCTGCAGCACCCCCGGCAACCGCTGCGGCAACTCGTCCGCACCCGGCACCCGGAACGGGATCCGCGCCTCCCGGATCTTCTTCTTCGCCCGGACGAGACGCTGCGCCATCGTCGCCGCCGGCACCAGATAGGCCCGCGCCACCTCCACCGTGCTGAACCCGGCCAGGCACCGCAACGTCAACGCACCCCGCGCGTCCTCCGCCAGCGCCGGATGCGCACAGGTGAAGAACAACTGCAACCGGTCGTCCGGAAACTCCGCACCCTCCGGGATCTCCGTCACCGAGTCGACGTGCAGCAGAGCCAGCTTCGCCGCGTACGTCCGATCCCGCCGCAACCGGTCCACCGCCTTACGCCGCGCCGTCGCCATCAGCCACGCCCCGGGCCGCTCCGGCACCCCCTGCACCGGCCAGTGCACCAGCGCCGCCTCGATCGCCGCCGACGTCACCTCCTCGGCCAGGTCCAGATCCCCGAACCGCCGCACCAGCGCCCCCAGCAACCGGCCGTGCTCCTCCCGGAACACCGCCTCCACCGCATCGTGCTGCACCATCGGGAAGCGCTCAGGCACCGAAGTCCGCCACCGGCCGCACCACCACCGAACCGCTGCCCCACGACCCCGGGCACCGCGCCGCCCAGTCCAGCGCCGCGTCCAGATCCGGCACGTCGATCACATAGAAGCCGCCCAGCACCTCCCGCGTCTCCGCGAACGGCCCATCCACCACACTGCGCGTCCCGTCCGCGGCCACCCGCACCGTCGTCGCCGTCACCAGATCAGCCAGCGACTCCCCCGACACGAAAATCCCCGCCTCCTGCACCGCCTTGTCGAACGTCTGCCAGTCCTGCACCGTGCAGTCGTTGTTGACCCCGTCCTCGCCCACAGCCCCAGCGTTGATCAGCAGCATGTACTTCACGGTCATCCTCCGGCTCTCACCCGGCACGGCCCTGCGCCGCACACCCACACGACGTTCGAAAAGTGCCCCCATCGACACCACATAAAAAAAAATCCCGCTCCCGTACGCCTCGTCGACTCCACACCAGCACCAATCCTGAACCGGAGGCTCCGCGCGACCAAGGCGACCGTGCCGGGCCGCTGCGCGACCTCCGGCTGCCTGAGAAACTCGAGCACAACGGGCACCCCCGATCCGGCCGGCAACAACCAGGCGACCCGTGGCCGGCCAGGCCGGGCGGGAGACGGGGGAAGACCACGATCCGGGATCCTGGTGCCATGGCTTCCGCAGACGACCTCAGCGACGAGGCGAACTGGCGTGGCGGCTTCTACGAGCTCTCGCTCGACCTGGGCGCCGCCGACGACCACCGGGCCGAGCGGGCACTCCAGGCACTGTGGCGCGCCGCCGACGTCCACGGATGCCACGACCGCCTCGGACTTGCCGACAGCGAACTCAGCCTGGCCGGCCTCCGCGAACACGACCACCTGTGCGGCACCGTGACCCTGCCGTCGGGCCGCCGATCCGTGTGCGGCGCCTTCCTGACCCGCTACGACGAGGACGACACCGACGAACTCGAGCTCTACCTGCCCATGGGCGCCCTGGCCCGCACCGACCGCCGGATCGGTGGCTTCCCGTTCAGCCCCGGCAGCGGCCCCGAAACCCTGCGGTGGCGCGCCGACCTGGACCGATGGCTGGCCGGCATCGCCACCGCCGTCCACACACAGGTCCCGCTACGCCGCGCCCACATCGGCTTCGAACTCGACGACCACTCCATCGCCACCGGCTACGCCGCCATCCTGACCCCAGCCACCGACGGCCTGTCCTACCAGCCCGCCACCACCTGACCAAACGGTCCGCTACCCGGTGGCACGCGCGACGACCGCAGACCACCGCTGATCGCCGTCCGGCTCGACGGTGACGGTGATCGGCCCCGGGCCGATCGAGTCGTCCCGGTTGCGGGAGACCTCCCCGCCGTCGCAGGGCATCCTGGCCAAGGCCTTCGCGGCGCCGGCGACCCGGTACGTGACCACCAGGAATCCGCCACCCACGCAGGTCACGGAGAAGTCGACCGCACCGGTGTCCTCGTCCCCGCCCACACTCTGTGACCAACTGCCGGTGTGGTCGGTCACCCGCACGAGCTCCCGCCCGGCGTCCGGTGAGGCAAGCACAGGCAGGGACGACGGCGGGACCGGGCTGGCACCGCCCTCGACCTCGTCCGAGGCGGTGCAGCCGGTGAACAGCGCCGACGTCCCCACGAGCACCACCCAGGAGACCACCCGCCGCCACATACAGTCATCCTGCAGCGGAAACGCGGCCCCGGCCCCCGGAACCGGCGAAGACCGGCGCTACGCCGTCGGGTCCCAGTCGATCAGGCGCTCGTAGTGCCGCCGATCGCCGTCCAGCTTCACCGCGTCCAGGGTGATCCGCCCGTAGAAGAGCATCACCAGCTCACTCGCCGAGGCGGTGATGACGGCATCGGCCGAGGTGGCCGGGTGACTGACGTGGGCGCCGTCGCCGTCCAGCCGCACACTCCAGGACGGGCCCTCGGTCGTCTGGTAGGCGAGCACCACCGGCTCGTACGGCCAAGGAACCTCGGTCGTCCCGCACGTGTGCAGGAACTCCTCCACGCCGTCGAGCGCCACCACCTCGGGCAACGGCTCCGCAGACCCCACGGCGAGCTGCGCGTCATAGGTGTGCACCGCGAACTCCTGCAACTGATGCCGAGCCACCCCGGCCGCGGTCTCCGGCGTCGCCGTGCCCGGCCACCACGTCCAGCACCCACCGTCGGGGCCGGCGGTCCGCAACGCGTCCAGCATCAGCCCGGTCGACGCGGCCATCCACCCGTCGAGCGACTCCCGCGGGGCCGGGCTCGCCCACACCGGCTTCGGCGCGGGAGCATCCGCCGGCCCCGCCGCCACGATGGCCGCCCACTTCCGGCGCCCCTCACCGAGATGCTGCACCAGATCGAACAACGTCCACTCCGGGCACGACGGCACCCGCACATCAAGGTCAGGCGCCGACGCCACCACGGCCCGGAACGCGGCCGACCGCTCGTCGATCAACCGCAGCAACTCGTCGAAGTCAAGACTCACCCGCGCTGTCTACCACCAGCCCCGGCCCGGCGAAACCGAATAACGGATCAGCGGGACGCCTCACGACGGCCCCGCTTACCCAACGGCACCTCGGCCATGTCGACCACCTGCACCGTCACGTTCTTGAACGGATAACCATGGGCGGCCAACCACTCCTCGGCCTTGATCTGCGCCCGCAGACCCGCCTCCGGCACCCCCTCGGCATCCGGCGCCTCCTCAGCGAACCGGAACGTGAAAAACGGCCGCCCCGGCAGGTCATAGGCCAGATAACCGTCCGCCGTGTACTGCGTGTTCATGAAATCGTGGGCCGGACCGTCCGCCACCAGCGCCGCCATCTGCTCAGCACTCAACCCGTCGAAACTGCCACGCACGGTCACCCGCACAGCCCGGCTCATGCCGAATCCTCCGTCACCCGACAACACACGAAGAGCCAGTATCAGCCGAACCAGCACCGTACGGAACCGGATTACGGCCACCCGATGTCGTCGAGGAACTCGTCGATCGCCACCACGATCCGCGCCAAAACCGCGATCGTGTCCGTCAACGGCCCCGGCACCACCATCCCGTGATCAGCGGCGGGCACCTCCACCACGTACGGGGAAAGCCTCCGCGCCGCAGCCCGATCCCACGCCTTGTCGGCCGTGCCGCCGACCAGCAGAAACGGCGCCGTCGCACGCTCCAGAGCCGCCGGCACCCACGGCACCGACAACAACGGCGTCAACCACACCGCGGGCAGACTCCGCTCCGCCGCCAGACCCGCCGCGAAACTCCCCAGCGACTTCCCGACCAGCAACGGCTGCCCACCCAACCGGTCGAGCACCGGCCGCACCTGCCCGCACACCCACGACTCCGACAACTCCGCCGGCGGCGCCTCGGTCCAGTCATGACGGTGCACCGTGGCACCCCGGAACTGCGGCACACCACCCGCATAAGCCAGCAAACCCGCGTAGCTGCCGTGACTGCCCCCAGGAACCACCACCGCATCGGCCATGCGCCGAAACTAACCGGGCGCGAACCGGAACGCGATGCCCCGCGGATCAGCAACCTCGGCCAGCCCCGCCACATCGACGAACCCACCCAGCCGCGCCCGCGCCGCCTCAGCCGACGACACCTCCCGCAACTGCACCGAAAACCCCTGAAAAGCCAGCCACGCCTCGACCGTGAACTCCGCCGGCCCCAGACCGTCCAGATCACCGGACAACGTGGCCACCACCCGCACCCGCGAACCGTCCTGCCCGGCCACCCGCAGAGCCACCACGTCGTACCGGAAATGGCCCTGGAACCGCACCGACGCCTCCACCGGCTCGGCAAACGACGAACACGCCACCTCCACCCCGCTCAGCGTCCGCCAATCCGCCGCCGCCCACGGCAACCACTCCACATCGAGCGTCAACGACTCCCCGTCGACCGGCGCCAGCGGAACCACACACGACCACGTCAACTCGGGACCCAGCCCCACCACCGGATTGTCGAACAACAACCCCGACCAGCCGCCCCCCTCGACCGCGATCAGCGACGCCGCTTCCAACCCACCCTTGTCATCGGCCACGCGCGGAAGTTTCCCACGACCCCCCGACACTTTCACGCCGAGCCACCACGCAAATCCACACCGGACCACCCATTTCCCCGTACGCCCCCAAGCGTCACCACCCACACCACACCCGAGACGCCGTGCGTGTGACCTCCCGGCAATCACCCCGGCGCATGGGGAATATCGGGTCCTGGTACTTGCCGCAGTGATCGCCCACGGCGGCTCCGCACCGACGCCCACCGGCTCGACCAGGTCGTCACCCAGATCTACGGCCCCCGCGGACGTCAGAGACCAACTGATCCGGGCGGCCGCCACGCCCTCGACTCCGCAGCCCACTCCGTCACCGACAACTCCGGCCGCGCCCCGGCCGTCCGGCGCTGCGAGACCGCGTCGGCCGCCTCGCACCCGACGGGCAGCAGACCCCCGTCAATGAGCTGGCCGCCTCGCTGAGCCGCAGACAGAGCACGATCGCCCCGACGGGCAGCAGACCCTCGCCAATGAGCTGGCCGCCTCGCTGAGTCGCACACAGAGCACGATCGCCCCCGGCTACCGGGCCCGCATGTCCCGGCCTCCGACCGCACCGCCGGAACCCATAATGGCCAGGCCGGTCCGGCCGATCCGGGAACCATTTGATCAGCGTCGACAGAGATGTGGCCGGGGCCGACGCTCATCACGCCGTAGCCGACGTAGACCAGACCACCGACCTGGAAGCCAGCCTCCAACAGGCATTCCCCACCACCGTCGACCACGACCCGGCGACGACACCCGGGTGGGACAAGGCAGTTGCCTTCGAGCATCGGGCGGCCGCCCTCGTCCACACCGTCCGCGCGGCCGCCGCGCCACAGTTGGCCGAGTTCGCCCGGCCCGCCGCCGGCCGGGCGCGCATCGAGGTCGAAGCACACAGCGCCGAGACCACGGTGATGTCGCACGACCAGAGCGACGCCTTCCTCCGCCCGACCCGGCGGCCTGGCGAGCAGGGCCGCACGAGGCGGCAGGTGCGGCAGGACGTCGAGAGCTGAGGCGATGCCGGTACGTATGTCGGGCTTGGCCAGGGAGCGGCACCCTTCAGCGGGGCCTAGCAACTCACCGGCCCTCTGCCCGGGGACCCGGCGAGCGGCACCCTTCCTTCGGTGGAGGGCCGGCAGCTCACCGGCGTTCTGCCCGGCGACCTGGCGAGCGGCACCCTTCTGTCGAGGACCAGCAGCTCACCGGCCATCCGTCCGGCGATCAGGCGAGCGGCACGCTTCAGTGGAGGCCCAGCAACTCACGGATCCCGTGAACCGGGTGATAACCGAACGCCTCGACAGCAGCCCGTGAGTCGTAGACCCGGTCGATCGTGCGTGGCAGCGTCCAATTCCGTACGCGGAAAACGGAAGCCACCTCGGGAAGCCGCGCCGCGATCAGGCCGGCCGCGTCAACGTGCAGCTCCACGCAGTCGGCCCGGGTGAACGGGAACGGCCCGGCGATGTTGAACGTCCCGGCCGGGGCGCTCGGCTCGGCGACAGCCACAACGGCCGCCGCGACGTCTTCCAGAGCCACCGCCCGATGCAGGAAATGGGTGGCCAGCACGGGCAGCGGTTCCGGGAAACACCGGGCGATCCGCAGGACGACCGACGACATGACGGCCGAGCCGACCAGCCGCTCAGCAGCCAGCTTCGTCTCGTCATAGATGTCGCGCGGACGAGGCTCCAAGCCCTCGTCCACCCACACAGCCCGATCGGTAGGCACCAACGCGCTCCCATACACGCTGGTACTGCTGATGTAGACCACGCGCCCGACACCCACCCGATCGGCTTCGTCCAGCAGCGCCTCGGTGACGTCGACGTTGACCGCCCGGAACTCCCGGTCGTCAACCCGCCCGACGTGCGGCGCGTGCAGGGCAGCCGCGTGGACCAGCAGATCCGCACCGCGCAGAACACCCCGCCGCGCCTCGGCATCCCGCAGGTCCCCGACGACACCGGTACGTGGGCCGGCCACCCGGTCGACCCCTCGAACCATCCAGCCCGCCGCACCCAGGGCAGTCGCGACAGCCGTCCCCACGCGACCGGAAGTGCCGGTGACCACAGCGATCCGTCGCTCATGCACAGAACAATCTGACCACGGACCCGCCCGACGGATCCCGTGAGGTGGCGACCACGGTGTCCCTTCGATGCGGCCCCAGTGCATCCCGGACAAGCGCCGATGTCGAGGACCTGGTCCGCCGCCAACCTCCGCCCTGGCGGATGCGGCGCCGGCTCGGTCAGGTCGTCCCAGCCCGCCACAACCTCATTCGCCACGCCATCCGCGACGTCCAGCAGCGGCGGACGAGAACCGGCCCGAACGCTCCGAACGCGCATGGACGATAGCCTGCTGGACGGGGTCGAGCAGGGCCTGGCCAAGTTGTTTGTGGTCGAGGTAGGCGGGCGGCCCGCAGGGTCGCTCGTCCTTTGTGCCTTTGATCTCTGCGCGTAAGCCATCCTAGGAAGATAGGAAGTAGGTTCGAGTCAGTGGCCATAGCGTGGGCCAGGTGGTCGAGTCGGTGAGAGGAGCCTCTCGCCCATCTCCGTCACCACCTGCTCCAGGCGCTCGCGCTCAACCCGACCCCGTAAGTGACACGCCGGCGTCCACGAGCCCGTCGATGCAGGCCTTCGCGGTCGGTCCAGCGCCATCACCAGAACCATGCGTCTCCGCTCGGCCCTGCCTTGAACAAGGCGGGGGCGGCCGTGCGAAACCGGCGGGCCTACATCGCCGAGATGACCGAGAGGCTGCGCCAGGCGACGGCCGGGGCTGCTCGACCTGAACCCACGCCAGCGACCAGCCTGCATGTGCTTATGGCGGCTGGCTCGAGAGTCGCAGGACGTTGTCAGCATCGGCGATCTGGAAAGTGTCTGTGACTCTCGCAGCAAGCGCCGCTGCCGGTTGGTCCGGATGAGGAACGTTTTCGCCTCGCGCTGCGCCGCCCGATGGCCGGTCGCGCCTGGCTGGCTGCACGACGCGATCGGGGTCGCAGTGCTCAGTCGGGGCTACAGCGAGTCCGTTGACGCTGGTGAAGGTGCGCTGCTCGGCCGGCGAGCTCGAGCGGCGTTGACGCCGTAAAAAGGAACGGCGCGCTTCGCGCAGCACGGTCCGCCGGCGCCATTCGCGGCCGGGGGTCTGGGCGCGGTCGCCGAGGCCACGAGCGCGTGAGAGGTGCCGAGCTGTCGCGCCGCTCACCGGAACCAGTCCCCGGAACGGGCGGCGTTAGGGTCTCCCCGTGACGGGTGAGCGGCGGGGGCGGGTCATTCTGCTCAACGGGGCGTCCAGTTCGGGCAAGACCAGCATCGGGCGGGCTCTGTTGCCGCTGCTGGCGGAGCCGTGGTTCTTCGTGCCCATGGATGCGATCGGGGAGATGCGGTCGACCGTGCACACCCGGGTGCTCGACGACGGCGAGATCGAGGCGATGCTGGTGCGGACCCGGGTCGGGTATCACCGGCTCGTGGCGGGGCTGGCCTCGGCCGGCAACGACGTCATCATGGACTATCCGCTGAGCGAGTCGTGGCGGGTCGCCGACCTGGTCGCGACGCTGGACGGCTTCGACGTGACGCTGGTGGAGGTTCGCTGCTCGGCCGAAGAGCTCGAGCGGCGGGAACGGGCCCGCGGTGACCGGCCGGTCGGGCTGGCACGCTCGCAGGCTGCGATCTATGCGCTCGGCGCGTGGGACATCGCGGTGGATACGACGAACACCACGCCCGCCGAATGCGCGCGGATCATCGTCCGCGAACTCGATCGGCTCACGGAGCCGAACGCCTTCGCGCGACTGCGCGAGCAGCAGGCACGTGAGCAGTAAGCACGCGCGAGCAGCAGGGCGCGCGAGCAGTAAGCACGCGCGAGCAGCAGGGCGCGCAGCAGGCGCGCGAGCAACCCGGAACAGCCGGCCGCCCCTATCGCGCGGTCAGGTAGGGAAGCAGGTCGGTGAGGCGTG
The DNA here is from genome assembly GCF_018829635.1 of Paractinoplanes bogorensis. GTDB lineage: Bacteria > Actinomycetota > Actinomycetes > Mycobacteriales > Micromonosporaceae > Actinoplanes > Actinoplanes bogorensis. Next base: position 634,471 of record NZ_JAHKKG010000005.1, on the reverse strand, counting down.
AGACGGTGCGGGTGGGGTGCACGCCGTCCGGTGCGGGGCGGCCCGCGCGGTTGACGAAGGCGGTCGCGATGCCCATCGCCGCCGCCCCGACCAGGTCGGACGCGGGTGAGTCGCCGACGTGGATCACGTCGGCCGGGCCCAGGCCGAGTCGCGCGAGAGCCATCCGGAACGGCTCCGGGCGGGGTTTGTAGGCGCGCGCGTCCTCGCTGGTCACGACGTGGTCGACGGTGATGTTCAGGGTCTCCAGGATGGCGGTCAGCGGGGCCCGGTCGGCGTCGGAGACCAGGCACACCGGCACGTCGAGGGCGGCCAGGAACGGTACGGCGTCGGGAAAGAGCTCCGGCGGGCCGAACGGGCGGGCGGGGAGGCGTACGGGAAAAGCCTCGGCCAGGCTGGACGCATTGAGGTCGGCCAGGGTGCGGAAGGCCGGCCCGTGCGCGCCGTCGGCCATCGCCCAGAGGCTCGCATTCCACTCCTGCTCGAGCTGAGCTGGGGAAACGCCGGCGATCGCGGCCAGCTCGGCGATGTAGGGGCCGTCGTCGTCGACGACAAGTGTGCCGAACACGTCAAGCAGAATCGCTTTGTACACGCCCGGATCGTAGGGCAGCGTAGGACGCATGAAGAGCTTCGCGGGGGCGACCGCCGTGGTCGCGGGCCGGGCCGACCTCGACCCGCAGTGGGCGATCGGCGACAAGCTGCACGGTGGCTACATCATGGCGGTGCTGGGGCGGGCGGTGGCCGAGCAGGCCGAGCTTCCGCACCTGGTCGCGATGAGCACGACCTTCCTGCGGCCGCCGACCGCCGGGCCGGCCACGGTGACCGTCGACGTGCTGCGGGCCGGGCGCAGCGCGGGGCAGTACCGGGCGCGCCTCGAGCAGGACGGTCATCCGTGCGCCGAGGCCCTGGTGACGCAGGGTGTGCTCGACTCGGCCGAGCCGTGGTGGGGCCGGGCCAAACCGCCCGCGCTGCCGCCCGAGGAGGAGTGCTTCCGGCTGCCGAGTGAGGCGCCCGGGTCGCCGTTCCCGGTGCCGCTGCTCGACCTGGTGGAGCACCGTCTCGACCCGTCGGTGCTCGGGTTCGCGATGGGTCAGCCGTCGCGGGAGGGGCGCACCGCCGGGTGGCTGCGGTTCGCCGACGGCGCCGACTGGGATCCGCTGAGCCTGCTGATCGCCACCGACCCCGCTCCCCCGATCTCGCTCACCCTGGGTGTCAATGGCTGGGCGCCCACGCTGAGCCTGACCGCGTATGTACGGCGGCTGCCCGCACCCGGCCCGCTGCGGTTCGTCATGGGATCGAGCGAGATCACCTCGAACCGGATGGACGAGACCGTCGAGGTCTGGGACTCGGCCGACACGCTGGTGGCGCAGGCGACCCAACTGGCCGCCGTCCGGGTCTAGGGTCGGATTCTGTGATCACCGTAGCCCGCCCCGAGGACCGTCCGGCCGTCGTCGACGCGCTGGTGGCCGCGTTCGGGAAGGATCCCGTGCTGCGGTATCTCTTCCCCGACGACGACACCTATCCCGCGTACGCGGAGGCGTTCTTCGGCAGTTGTTTCGACAAGCGCGTCCGGCACCGCTCGGTCTGGACGATCCAGAACGGCGCCGCGACCGCCATCTGGGAGCCGCCGGACGTCGTGCACCCCGACGACGACCTGGCCGGCGTGCTGCCCGAGGACGAGCTGAAGCGGGTCCGCACGTACGACGAGGCCGTGCAAGACGCCCTGCCCACGTTCCCGTTCTGGTATCTGGGCGTCCTCGGCACCCACCCGGCCCACACCGGCCGCCGCTGGGCCCAGGCCGTCATGCACGCGGGCCTCGAGCGCGCCGAGGCGGACGGCCTGCCCGCGATCCTCGAGACCAGCAACCCGGCCAACGTCGGCTTCTACCGCCGGGCCGGTTGGCGCGTGATCGGCGAGCTCGACCACCCGCTGCCGGTCTGGATCATGCAGCGTTAGTCAGGATCCCGCCGCGGATCTATGCCGTGCACCACAAACCCGAAGCGGCCGACGAGCCGAGCGCTGTGAGCGAACACCCGTGCCCCGGCCGGCCACGACTGGCTGCCACCAGGTCATACAGCACGCCGGGACCCCAGGATCGAGGCTCTCGCCGAGGATCGCCGGGTAGTCCTCGGAGAACACGTACGGATCGAAAGGGGTCATCACCGCTCCCGGAGATCGATTAAGGTGCCCTGGCTGCTTCGTACATCGGGGGAAATCTTGAAGCGCTTCGGTCCCGCCCTGCTCGCGGTCGCCCTGCTGGCCGGCTGTGGTGTGCCTGCGGTCGCTGTGCGGGCCGTGCCCGCCGGTGGTGGCGGGAGCGCCGCACCGAAGGCGACGACACCAGCGGAGACGCCGGCCATCGAGGTGTTCCAGGCTGCCCTGCGCAAGACCCACAACGCCACCTACAAATACAGCGTGAGCAGCGCCCTGCCCGACAAGTACGGCAAGGTCAGCGGCACCGGCGTGTTCGACCTGAAGAGCAAGAAGCTCAAGCTCGACCTCAAGTATTCGGGCGGCACCTATCCGCACGACCTCGAGGCCGTCATGATCGGCAAGGATGCCTGGCACAAGTCCGAGTACTCGAGCCGCTGGGTGCATCTGGACATGTCGCGGCTGAAGGAGTACGCGCCGGAAAAGATGGACATGACCGACCCGGTGGGGCTGGCGACGTTCACCAAGGCGCTCAAGACCGTGCGCAAGACCGGGCCACTTTCGTACGCCGGCACGTTCGACCCGAACCCGGCCGACTCCGAGGAGTTCCTGCCGCTCGGCGCGCCCAGCATCCGCGTGTTCAGCATCATGGGCCCCGACTCCAAGTTCACCGCGACCACCGACGCCAACGGGTTCGTCACCGTCGTCAACGCCACGGTCATCGCCGACGAGACGGTCAAGATGACCACGAAGTTCTCCGCGCACGGCAAGCCTTCGGGCATCAAGAAGCCGTCCCGTACGGTCGAGGCCGCCGATTTCTACTACGAGTGACCGCGTCGCCGCCCTGGTCCCGGCCGGCGCCCCGCGGGTGGCCGTCGACGGGGTGGACGGCGTGGGCAAGACGACCTTCGCCGGCGAGCTGGCCGACAGCCTCCGGGCCCGGGGGCGGCTCGTCGTGCAGGTCTCGGCCGACGGCTTTCTCCACCCGGCTCCCGTACGACACCGGCGCGGCCGATCCTCCCCCGAAGGGTTCTGGCTCGACAGCTACGACTACCCCGCCCTGATCGACGACGTGCTCCGGGCACCGGCCGATGCCGTGCTGGTCGTGGACGGACTGTTCCTGCAGCGGGTGGAACTACGGGCGTACTGGGAAATGACGATCTTTCTCGACGCCCCGTTCGAGGTGACCGTGCCGCGGATGGCCGCCCGCGACGGCTCGCACCCGGATCCGGGGCATCCGAGCCAGGCCCGCTATGTCGGCGGGCAGCGGCTCTACTTCGCCTCGTGCGACCCGCAGAGCCGCGCCGACGTGCTGATCGACCACGCCGATCTGAGAAACCCGGAAATTCTCCGGCCGTAGCTGTCGAAGACAGCGGATCGGCTTCGTTCGGGGTATGAATCGTCGACACGAGAGCGGAGCGCAACCATGCCGAGGTACATCCTGATCGTCGACCACCGGCCGGGCACCAGCGAGACGCCGATGGACGAGTGGAAGCCGGACGACGTGCGGGCCCACATGGACTACTACGGGGCGCTGCGGCAGGAGCTGCTCGACTCGGGTGAACTGGTCGACCAGCACGCGCTGACCGGGCCCGGGTTCGCCCGCGAGGTGACCAGCGACGGCGGTCCGCCGGTGGTCACCGACGGCGTGTTCCCGGAGTCGAAGGAGTTCCTGGCCGGGTTCCAGATCGTCGACGTGGTCTCCGAGCAGCGCGCCTTCGCGATCGCGGCCAGGGTCTCGGCGGTGCCGGGGCCGGGCGGGGTGCCGCTGGAGCAGCCGATCGGCGTGCGCCGGGTGATGGACGAGTCCGACTTCGAGGCCTTCCAGTGAGCCTGGGCGACCTGCTGCGCACCCTCGCGCCGCAGGTCGCCGCCGTGCTCACGCACCGGTTCGGAGACTTCGCGGCGGCCGAGGACGCCACTCAGGAGGCGCTGCTGGCCGCCGCGACCCACTGGCCCGTCGGCGGGGTGCCGGAGAACCCGCGCGGCTGGCTGATCCAGACCGCGACCCGCAAGATGCTCGACCAACTGCGGGGCGACCAGGCCCGGCGGCGGCGCGAGGTCCAGGCCGCTCTGCGCGAGCCGGTGGTGGAGGCGTACGAGTGGGACGACACGCTCGACGTGCTGTTTCTGTGCTGCCATCCGGCGCTGAACGACACCGCGGCGGTCGCCCTGACCCTGCGCGCGGTCGGCGGGCTGACGACGGCCGAGATCGCGCGGGCGTTCCTGGTGCCCGAACCGACCATGGGCCAGCGGATCAGCCGGGCCAAGCAGCGGATCCGCGGGGTGCCGTTCGACTCGTCGGCCGTACGGCTACCGGCCGCGCTGCGAGTGCTCTACCTGATCTTCAACGAGGGGTACGCGAGCAGTGGCGGGGCGGTGCACCGGGTCGAGCTGTCGGCCGAGGCGATCCGGCTGGCCCGGATGGTGCACGAGCGGATGCCGGACGACGGCGAGGTGGCCGGGCTGCTGGCGTTGATGCTGCTCACCGACGCGCGCCGCCCGGCCCGCACCGCAACCGACGGCAGCCTGGTGCCGCTCGCCGAGCAGGACCGCACGCGCTGGGACGCCGCCGCGATCAAGGAGGGCACGACGATCCTGGACGCGGCGTTCCGGCGCGGCCGGGTCGGCGAATATCAGCTGCTGGCGGCGATCGCGGCGCTGCACGACCGGGCCGAATCGGTGGCCGCGACGGACTGGCCGCAGATCCAGGCCCTGTACGGGATCCTCGAACGGATCACGGAGAACCCGCTGGTGGCGCTGAACCGGGCGATCGCGGTCGCCATGGTCGACGGGCCGGCGGCGGGGCTGGCGCTCGTCGACTTGCTGGAGGCCCGGCTGGCCGGGCACCACCGGATCGCCGCCACCCGGGGGCATCTGCTCGAACTGGCGGGGGACGACGCCGGGGCCGCGGCGGCCTACCGCCTGGCCGCGGGGGCGACGACCAGCGAGCCGGAAAGGCAGTACCTGACCTTGCGGGCGGCGCGCCTGCACGCCCGTACGGGAAACCGGGCTTGACCTTGACCTTGGGGTAAGGCCCAGCGTGGGCCGTGCCGGTCGCGGTGACCGGTGCGAGGAGGATGTCACGGTGGCTCTGCTGACGATCGGCGCGTTCGCCCGGGCGGCGCGGCTGACGCCCAAGGCGTTGCGGCACTACGACGAGTCGGGGCTGCTCCGGCCGGCCGCGGTGGACGCCGAGACCGGGTACCGGTTCTATGACCAGTCCCAGGTCTCGCATGCTCGGCTGATCGGGCGGCTGCGCGAGATCGGCATGCCGCTGGCCGAGATCGCGACCGTCTGCGCGTTGCCGCCCACGGCTGCGGCCGATGCGGTCGCCGGCTTCTGGCAGCGGGTCAGCGCCGACGCGGTGGCCCGGGCCCGGCTGACCTCCGACCTCGTTCGGCACCTGTCCGGAGGAGACACCAGCATGCACTTCACCTATGCGGCGGCGACCGACATCGGCCACGTCCGCGCCACGAACGAGGACCGTGCCTATGCCGGGACAGACATGGTCGCCGTCGCCGACGGTAGCGGTGGGAACGCCGCGGACGTCGCGATCGAAGCTCTGACCGGCGCTTCACCGGCTACCCTGCCCGCGGCTTTGGAGGCGGCCCATCGGGCTCTCCACGAACCGTCGGTGACCACTCTGACCGCACTGCTGCGTGACGGGTCGCGGCTGGCTGTGGTGCATGTCGGTGACACGCGGGCCTACCTGCTGCGCGACGGGATCCTGACCCGGCTGACCCAGGACCACACCTGGGTCCAGTCCCAGGTCGACCAGGGCACGATGTCGCCCGCCGAGGCGGCCGCGCATCCGCAGCGGGCGTTGCTGTCACGCGCACTCGGCTACGGAGAGGGGGTGGAGGCCGACATCGCGTTGCGCACGGTCCGGCCCGGCGACCGGTACCTGCTCTGCTCGGACGGCCTGTACACGGTCGTGCCCGCTCTGGCGGACACGCTGGCGGCCTCGGCCGACCCTCAGGTGGTGGTCGATCGCCTGGTGGCGGCGGCCCTCGCGGCCGGGGCTCCGGACAACGTCGCGTGCGCCGCATACTTCAGCAACGCTTAACAATCGCGTCGCAGAATTAAATAGACCTTTCCCCGTACGCCCTGACACCGTGGCCCGCATGACTCTCCGTGGCCTGTACGTCCCGTTGATCACCCCGTTCGCGCCCGACGGCAGCGTCGCGCTCGGTGCCCTCGAGCGCCTGGCCCACGACATGCTCGACGCCGGCGCGACCGGGCTGGTCGCGCTCGGCACCACCGCCGAGCCGTCGTCACTGTCCGCCGCCGAACAGGCCGCCGTCCTCGACCGGCTCACCGCGGTGACCCGGGACCGGTCGGCCCGGCTGATCGTCGGCGGCGCCACGATTCCGCGGTCGGCCACGGCCGCGCTCACCCTGGTGCCGCCGTTCGTCCGCCCCGGCGAGGACGGCGTGGTCGCCCACCTGACCGCCGTGGCCGCCCGCAGTGCCGTGCCGCTGGTCGTCTACCACGTCCCGTACCGGACCGGGCAGGCGTTGTCGGCGCCGGCGCTGCAGCGGATCGCCGAGATCCCCGGGGTGGCCGGCATCAAGCTGGCCGCCGGGGGCATCGACGCCGAGGTGATCGCCTTCATGGCGTCGCCGCCGCCGGGGTTTGCGGTGCTGGCCGGCGACGATGCTTTCCTGTCGCCGATGCTGGCCCTCGGCGCGCACGGCGGGATCGTGGCCTCGGCGCACGTCGCGACCGCCGACTACGCGGCCCTGATCGGCTCGTGGTCGCCCACGCTCGGGCATCGGCTGGCCCGGCTGTCGCTGGCGCTGTTCGCCGAACCGAACCCGACCGTCATCAAGGCCGTCCTGCACGCGGCGGGCCGGATCCCGACCGCCGACGTGCGGCTGCCCCTGCTGCCGGCCGCGAAGGAGTCGCTCGATCAGTGCCTGGGGCTGGTCCCGGCGATCGCGGCGAGTCCGGTGAGATAGCGGTCGTCGACGAACACCTGGGTGATGTGGCGGAGCCGGTAGCCGTGCGGGCGTTTGCACCAGGTGGCGTCGGGCCGGACCTCACGCAGCCACAGCCACGGCCGGGCGACCTCGTGGACGACACCGATCCACGACATCTCCGTGTGGAACCGTCTCTCCTGCTCGATGCCGACCAGGGGCGAGATCGCGCTCAGACCCGCGATCAGGCCGGCCGTCGTGTCCAGGTCGAGGCCGGGCGGGGCGGTGGGCGGCCACTCGGGCCGGGTCCGGGCGAAGCGCCCCGCGAACGAGCGGTCCGTGCGGACCTTCACGACGTCCTTGACGCGGACGGCGACCAGGCCCTCGAAGAAGCCGCCGTCGCCGACCTGCGCGATCAGGGCCCACTTGGAGCCGACCGCGACCACGTAACCGTCGACCCGGTCGGCGTTGCGCGGGGACCGTCCGACGCGCACGAGCTTGCGGGACGCGACGGCCCGACGGAGCTGGGAGGACGCCATAGTGCGGATCTTCGCACAGCGCCGTTCCTCTCCTACTCGAAATACGGCACGGGCGCGAACCACTCGCCGGCCGCAACCAGACGGCGGCAGGCCGCTTCGATGTCCACGGTCGTGAGCCCGCCATCGGCCACCTCATCGAGGAACCAGCAGATCCGCCAGGCATCGAACGCCTCGACCCTGTCGATGACATCAACGTCGACCTCACGCCCGCCGTCAGCGGCCATGCTGCAGCCGGCACCGTGAACGCCATACCGGATACCGCTGCGAGGCAACGTCCGAGCCGACCGGACCGCGGAGAGAAGATCCGACACATTCCGGATCGGCGCCAGATCCCGGATCAGACGACTCCGGGTCTCGCGCAGTGCGTCCACGAACCGCCGAACGTCCTGGACGGCAGCTGACTCAGCGACCACATACCGATTATGTGAGACCAACGGATCACCCACCGCGCTTCGCCGAGCGCTACGCGGCGAAAGCGGGCGGCGTGATCAGCCGGCGCCCGCGCCGCACCGGCCAGGCCGGGCGGCAGCGCCGCGGCGGTGATCGTCAGGCCCACCGCCAGTCCGGTGCGGGTGGAGAGCGGGCCTACGGCTGGACCACAGCCGCGGACAGGGCCGGCACGGGTCACGATCGGGCCTGGACCGGCGGCCCGGCCCAGCGCCGGCAGCGCGCCGATCCGGTCGGCGATGCTGCCGGGCACCGGTTTGAGCAGCACCTCGGCCCCGTCGTAGAGGACAAGCAGCGAGGCGAACCCGCCCAGGTCGGCGGCGGCCGCGTGCGAACGGCCACAGGGCGAGTCCTACTTGCGTACCCGCAGCCAGATCGTCGGCGACGGACCGGTCGTGGACGAGATCTCCTCCAGGGCGATCTCGGTGCCGTCGGGGTGGCGGAACAGCGGCGTGCCCGCGCCGAGCAGCACCGGCGCGATGAACACCAGGATCTCGTCGAGCAGGCCGGCCGCCAGCAGGTCGGCGGCGATCCCCGCGCCCAGCACCGCGACGTAACTGTCACCGGCCGCATCCGCCGCGGCCGTGGCAGCCTCAGCGAGGTCGGTCAGGAACGTGTAACCCTCGACCGGCGACGTGGGCGGGGTGCGGGTCAGCACGAACTGCGGCCCCGACCACACCCCGCCGAACGCGCCCTCGGCGTCGGTGCCCTCGTTCGGGTCGTTGCCGTAGTACGTGTTGTGGCCGACCAGCAGCGAGCCGACCTGCTTCCAGATGCTGTCGGCGACCTCGTGCGGTCCGGTGTCGGGCAGCCGCGTCATCCAGGTCATGTCATGGTCGGGGCCGGCGATGAAGCCGTCCAGGGACATCGTCGCGGAGTACAGAAGTTTCGCCATGGTCATTGAGACGGTAGCCGCGGCGAAACCTCATCGGTCCAGCGTCGGCGGCAACCCGAACACCGGAAAGAGCGACGGTGTGTGGAAAGCGGTGATCTCGGTGATGCGCCCGTCGCCGATGACCAAAATGCCGATTCCCATTCCCCCGTACGCCTCCTCGCCCGGCCCACGCACATACGTCGCCGCGGCGAGCTGCCCGTTGGCGGCAGCCTCGACGACCCGGAACGCGCCCACATAGTCGGGGCCGTCCGCGTCCCAGCTCTTCGACAGCGCCTCGAGCACGGCAGGACGACCGAGGAACCATTCCGCGTACGGGGGCATGGTGGTCCGGACGTCTTCGGCCAGCAGCTCGGCCATCGCGCCGAGGTCGCCCCGCTCGACGGCCTCCATGTAGCGCCGCAGCAGCTTGCGGTCGTCCTCGCTGGGCGGCCGGGCCGGTGACCAGTCGTTCCGGCCCGGTGGCAGGTGGGTGCGCAGCGTGGCCCGGGCCCGTTGCAACGCGCTGTTGACCGACGCGACCGTGCCGTCGAGCACCTCGGCCGTGGCCCGGGCCGGCCAGCCCAGCACGTCGTGCAGGATCACCGCCGCCCGCTGCCGGGCCGGCAGGTGCTGAATGGCGGCCAGAAACGCCAGTTCGAGGGTCTCCTTAGCGACCGCGGCCTCGTCGGGGCCCTGGTCGCGCGGGGCCACCCACAGGTCGTCGGGGAACGGCTGGAGCCAGGCCACCTCGCCCGGCACCACCCGCGTCTCGTGGAACCGTGCGGGCGGCCCGACGTGATGCGGCAGGACCCGGCGGGCCCGGCCGTCCAGGTGGTCGAGGCACGCGTTGGTGGCGATCCGGTAGAGCCAGGCCCGCAGCGACGAGCGGCCCTGGAAGCCGTCGCGGCCCCGCCAGGCGCGCAGGAACACCTCCTGCACGAGGTCTTCCGCCTCGTCGTAGGAGCCGAGCATGCGGTAGCAGTGCACGCGCAGCTCACCACGGTAGCGTTCGGCCGCGTCCGCGAGGTCCATCCGGGCGAGGCTACCCGACCGTACGGCGGCGCCGGGTCAGCAGAAGCACCCCCGCGCCGACGACCAGCAGCGCGACACCCGCCGAGGCCACGACCAGGGTCGGCGCTCCGGTGATCGGCAGGCCGCCGCCCTCGCCCCCGCCGCCCTCGCCGCCGTCGCCGGGAGCCGGTGCCGCCGTCCCGCCGGGAGTCGTCGGCGATGCGGTGGCCGACGGTGTGACGGAGGGGGACGGCGACGCGGGCGCGGGACGCCACTCGGTGAAGTCGATCGTGAACGGCGCCTTGTTGTTGGCCGCGTCGACCACCGTCGGAACCCAGCGGTCCCAGGCGTAGGTGGTGGGCACGTCGTACACGTACGGGGAAATGGTCTGCTCGCCCCGCAGGTCGCTGTTCTTGACGACGTCGACGGTCCGGGTCAGTTCGTAGTCGCCGCCGGGCGCGAGTTCGTGCTCGACGACGCACTCGTTGCCGCCGATCTTCGACTGGCACTTGGCGCCGTCCCCGGCGTACTGGCCGTACCACATGTTGTAGCCCGCCAACGTCTCACCGAGCACGAACTTGCGCACCGGCGTGGTGCCGTGATTGCGGACGACCAGCTTGTACGTGGCCACGGTGCCCTCGATGACCGGCTCGGTGGCGGTGATACCGAGGTCGACCGCGGGAACACTGTCGACCGAGAAGGTCTCCGAGTCGTTGGCCGGGTTGGTCTCGGCGATGTTCGCCGAGATCGCCATGCTGAACGACAGCTTCTCCCCCACCGGCGCGGCGGCCGGCATCCGCAGGTTCATCGCGAACGGGTAGTAGCCGTTGTAGTAGACGCCACCCTTGGTGACCGCGCAGGTGATCTTGTTGCCCTGCTGGGTACACGGCCCGGCATCGGCGTCGGTGGCCTTGCCCGGCCCGGCATAGACGGTGCCGGCGGGAACGGTGAGCACCATCCGCACGCTCTTGTTGTCCATGCCGGCCCCGGCGCTGCCCACGCGCCCACCGATGAACCGGAAGTTGTACGCGTATCCGGGCGCGACCTCGCTGGGCACGGTCACGGTCGCGACGTTGAGATCGGCCGCGGGCGCCGCCGCCACCGCCGGGGTGGCCGCCACCCCGATTCCGACCATCGCGAGAGCAGCAGCACAGCCAAGACGGCGCAGGATCATGGCGCGCAGCCTAACGGGACCCCAGAGACACCGGCCGATCAGGTTGACGTTGCCTTCGACCGGCCCGGAGCTGAAGGACAGGCTCAGCCCGGCGATGACCGCGGCACTCGCCGCAAGATCATGACGTGAAGGTCAGCGAGGCCCCATCCCGAGCCCCCGCCCGCCCTAGGGGAATAGGAAGCGACCCTACGCACAGCACCAAAGCAGACCACCCGCTTGTCCACAGGACTCGCCCGCTTTGACGGGCATCGATGGGCTTTGTGGGTAGCCGCACATGATGCGACCGCCGGACTCTCGAGTTTCGGGGGTATGACGGCGGGGTTACGTTGCCGCCATGGCGATGAAAGCGCTTTCAAAGGCCACCATCTATCAGGTGGCCCAGCTCGCGGGCGTCTCGATCGCCACTGTGTCGCGTGCTCTGCGCGACTCCGACCTGGTCACGCCGGAGACCCGGGAACGGGTGCGGGCCGCCGCTGAGCAGCTGCGGTTCACGCCCAGCGGCTCGGCCCGGTCGCTGGCCGAGGGGCGGCACGCGGCCAACGGCATCGTGTTCCCCGACCTGGTCGGGCCCTACTACGCGGAAGTGGTGCTGGGCTACGAAGCGGCGGCGGCCGCCTCGGGCAGCAGTGTGCTGATTCTGGCCACCAACGGGCGGCGCGATCCGGCGGCCGCCGTGAAGGAACTGGCGGGGCGGGTCGACGGGCTGACCGTTATGGGCCGCACTGTGGACGACGACGTGGTCGCGGGGATCGCCAGCACGGGGCTGCCGGTCGTCCTGCTGGCCCGCGACCCGGTGGACGGGGTGGACACCGTGCGGGCGGGCAACACCAGCACCGCCCGGGCCCTGGCCGAGCACCTGCTCGAGCACGGCCACCGGGACATCACGTTTCTCGGCGACCCGGACGACTCGCCCGACGTCGCGGGACGGTACGAGGGCGTGAAAGCAGCGCTGAAGACCAGAAGGGCGCGGCTCACCCTCGTACGGGGAAACGGGCTTGATCTTGATTCGGGTGAGGCGGCGGCCGGGGACATCATGCGGACCCGGCCGGACGCGGTCATCTGCGCCAACGACGAACTGGCGCTCGGCCTGCGGCTGGCCGCGGGGGAAGACCTGGCCGTGACCGGCTGGGACGACCTGCTGGCGGCCCGTTTCGCCGGGCTGACCACGGTGCGCCAGCCGATGCGCGAGCTCGGGGCGACGGCCGCGCGGTGGCTGCACCGGCGTATCAGCGAACCACCAAACCAGAGAGCGGCAGCGCGCCGGCGGATCCTCGCCACCGAGGTGGTGATCCGGCGCAGCTGCGGCGTGCACGAGGAGGTGCATCGATGATCAGGAAGCGATGGCTGGCCGTGGCGACAAGCGCGGCCCTGATAGCGGGTATGACCGGATGCGGCCGGGACTCCGGTGGCGGCTCCGAGACCGCCAAGACGGTGGCCGAGGGCAAGGCCAGCGGCGAGATCACCGTGTGGGCGATGGGCACCGAGGGCGAGAAGCTGGGCGAGTTCGCCAAGGCGTTCACCGCTGAGAACCCGGACGCCAAGGTCAGCGTGACCGCGGTGCCGTGGGATTCGGCGCAGCAGAAGATCTCGAGCGCGATCGCGGCCAAGGCGACCCCGGACGTGTCGATGATCGGCACGACGATGCAGGGTGAGATCGCCAAGACGGGAGCGCTCGACCCGACACCGACCGACCTTTTCCAGAAGGACTCGTTCTTCCCGGGCGCGTGGGACACCACCGTGGTCGACGACACCCCGTACGGCGTGCCCTGGTACGTCGAGACGCGCGGCATCTTCTACCGCAAGGATCTGGCGGCCAAGGCCGGTTTCCCGGACGGGCCGAAGACGTGGGACGACCTCAAGGCGATGGCCAAGGCGTTGCAGGCCAAGGCCGGCGCCAAGTGGGGCATCAACCTGCAGCCGGGCAAGACCGGCAGCTGGCAGTCGATCCTGCCGTTCGGCTGGTCCAACGGCGCCGAGATCGCGACCGGCGACAAGTACACGTTCGACACCCCCGAGATGACCGCCGCGCTCACCTACTACCAGTCCTTCTTCAAGGAGAAGCTGGCCCCGACCAACCTGCCCGAAGGAGCCTTGGAACCTGCTTTCGTACGCGGGGAGATCGGCGCTTTCATGTCGGGTCCGTGGCACGTCGGCATCCTCAACGACCAGGGCGCCAAGGGTAAGTTCGCGGTCGCCCCGATGCCGTCGGAGAAGTCGTCGACCTCGTTCATCGGCGGCAGCAACATCGCGGTGTTCAAGGACGCCAAGAACCGCGACGCCGCCTGGAAGTTCCTGCAGTGGCTGAGCAAGCCCGAGGTGCAGGCCAAGTGGTACCAGACGGTCAGCGACCTGCCGGCCGTGCAGTCGGCCTGGGACGACTCGGCGCTCGGCGGCGACGAGATGCTCAAGGTGTTCGGTGAGCAGCTCAAGTCGGCCAAGGCCCCGCCGTCGTTCCCGACCTGGACCCAGGTGTCGGCCACGTTCGACACCGAGGCCGAGAAGGTGTGCGTGGGCGGGTCGGATCCGGCGGCCGCGCTGAAGGCGGTGCAGAGCCAGGCCGATTCCATCGGTACGGGGTCGTGACCGCTCTTCCCGCCCGGAGACGACGATGGACCGGCTGGGCGTTCGCCGCCCCGTTCACCATGCTGTTCCTGGTGTTCGCGCTCCTGCCGGTGCTGGCCTCGCTGATCATGAGCGTCACCGACATGCGGGCGACCGACCTGCGCACACCCCTGTCGGTGAACTTCGTCGGCCTGGACAACTTCACCCGCCTGTTCTCCGACGACCTGTTCCTGCGGTCGGCGCTGAACACGCTGGTCTTCGTGGTCGTCGGGGTGCCGCTCACCATCGTGGCGGCCCTGGCCGCGGCCAACGGGCTCAACTCGGGCCTGATCCGGTTCCGGGCGGTGTTCCGGGTCGGCTTCTACCTGCCCGTGGTCACCAGCATCGTCGCCATCGCGGTGATCTGGCGGTTCCTGCTCGACCCCGAGGCCGGCCTGGTCGACAACCTGCTCGCCCTGGTCGGCATCGACGGCCCGAACTGGCTGGGCGACACCCGGACGTCGCTCGCCTCGATCATCGTGATGGCGGCCTGGCGCAACTTCGGCTCGCTGATGGTGATCTTCCTGGCCGCGTTGCAGGGCATCCCGAACGACCTGTACGAGGCGGCCACGCTGGACGGTGCCGGCCGGTGGGCCCAGTTCCGGCGGATCACCCTTCCGCTCATGCGTCCCGCGCTCCTGTTCGGTGCGGTCATCACCGGCATCGGATATCTGCAGCTTTTCGAGGAACCGCTGGTCATGACCCAGGGCGGGCCGCTCAGCTCGACCCTGTCGGTCAGCTACCACATCTACAACCAGTTCGGTTTCGGCAACTACGGCTACGCGGCCGCCGCGTCGTACGTGCTGTTCGTGGCGATCGTGGCGCTGAGCGTCCTGCAGTTCCGTCTGCTCGGGAGCCGCGATGACTAAAGATCGAATAGCCAAGATTTCCCTGTACGCCGTTTTGTGCGCGGGTCTTCTCGTGGTGGTCGGCCCGTTCGTGTGGATGCTGCTGTCCTCGTTCAAGCCGGAGTCCGAGATCCGGTCGGTGCCGCCGACGTGGTGGCCGTCCACGTGGACGTTCGCCAACTACCGGGACCTGTTCGACCGGCTCGACTTCCCGCAGTACTTCGCCAACTCGGCGATCGTGGCCGTGCTGGTGACCCTGGGGAACCTGCTGTTCTGCTCGCTGCTCGGCTACGCGCTGGCCAAGCTGGACTTCCCCGGCCGCAAGGCACTGTTCCTCACGGTGCTGGGCATGCTCATGGTGCCGGGCATGGTGACCTTCGTGCCGCAGTTCGTGCTGGTCAGCAATCTGGGACTGGCGAACTCGTACGCGGGACTGGTGTTGCCCTTCCTGGCCGGGCCGTTCGGGGTCTTCCTGATGCGGCAGTTCCTCCTGGCCATCCCGGACGACCTGATCGAGGCGGCCCGGGTCGACGGGGCCGGCGAGTGGCGGATCTTCTGGCGCGTCGTGCTGCCGCTGTGCAAGCCGGCCCTGGCCACGCTGGGGATCCTGACGTTCCTGAGCTCGTGGAACAACTTCCTGTGGCCCCTCGTCGTGGCCACGACCGACGACAAGTACACGCTGCCGGTGGCTCTGGCCCTGTACGCGATCGGGCAGAACCGCATCTACTACGGACTGCTGCTGGCCGGTGCCGTGGTGGTCGTCGTCCCCGTCCTGATCGTCTTCCTGGCGTTGCAGCGGCACTTCATGCGCGGCATCGCCACCACCGGGCTCAAGTAGCCGACCCACTCGCACGCTCGCTCGCTCGCGAAACGACACACCCTGAGGTGATCCCTTTGAGACGTCTGCTCGCTCCCCTGGTGTCCCTTGTCCTGATCCTGACCGCTGCCGTCCCCGCGCAGGCGGCCGACCCGCTGCGCACCTATGCCAAGGACACGTGGAAGTCCCTGGTCGCCATGACCGATCCCGCCACCGGGCTCGTCGCCGACAACATCCCCGGTGACCTGTCGGCGCCGGCCGCGTACACGTCACCGACCAACATCGGCGGGTACATGTGGTCGGCATTGGTCGCCCGTTCCCTCGGAATCGTCTCGCCGAAAGAGGCGGAGCGCCGCGTCGGCCGCACGCTCGACACCCTCGCAGCGCTGAAGCACCACGACAAATCGGGCATGTTCTACAACTGGTACGACCCGCACACCGGCGCGGTCCTGACGGTCCTGCCCGACGGCACCCAGGTCACCCCGTTCCTGTCCAGCGTCGACAACGGCTGGCTGGCCGCCGGCCTGCAGGTGATCGAGGGCTCGTTCCCGTCGCTGCGGGCCAAGGCGGCCGCGATCCGCAGCAGGATGAACTTCGGCTTCTACTTCAATCCGGCCGCCACCTCCCCCATCGGCACCCGCGGCCTGATCCGCGGCGGGTTCTGGGACACGCAGCCGCCCGGCTGTTCGGTGGCTTCTCCGGAGCAGGCCGTGTGGTTCACCTGCAACCACTACGACATCACGGTGACCGAGCCGCGCATGGCCACGTACCTGGGAATCGCCGAAGGCCACATCCCGGCCACCGCCTACTTCGACACCATGCGGACGCTGCCCGACAACTGTGACTACTCCTGGCAGGAGATGCAGCCGCAGGGGTTCACCACCACCCACCTCGGACGTCAGGTCTACGAGGGCTCGTACCGGTATCGCGGCATCACGTTCGTGCCGTCGTGGGGTGGTGACATGTTCGAGGCGCTGATGCCCGACCTGTTCGTGCCCGAGGCGCAGTGGGGCCCGCGCAGCTGGGGCCGTAACCATCCGGCGACCGTGGCCGCGCAGATCGAGCACGGCCTGGCCGACGCCCGGTACGGGTACTGGGGCTTCTCGCCGGCCTCCAACCCCTTCGGCGGGTACGGGGTCTACGGCGTGGACGCGATGGGCATGGACACCGACGGGTACCCGTCCGACATCGAGGGCGGCAAGTACGACGCCGGGTTCGGGGACTGCCGTCCGGCCGGGCCGCCCGCCGTCTACGGCGACGGGGTGGTCACGCCGCACGCCGCGTTCCTCGCTCTGCCGTACGCTCCCGGTCCCGCCCGGGCCAACCTGTCCAGGATCAAGAGCGACCTGCGCGCGTACGGGCCGGGAGGGTTCTACGACGCAGTCGCGGTGCGCTCGGGCACGGTGGCCCAGCGGTATCTGTCGCTCGACCAGTCCATGATCATGGGCGCGATCGGGAACGTCCTCGCCCGTGACGTGGTCAAGAAGGCGTTCGTGACGCCGGGGTTCGAGCGGGCGGTGCGGCCGCTGCTCGCGCGGGAGACGTTCAACGTCCCGGCCGGGCAGAAGCTGCCGCAGCTCGGGGGGCGCTCATGACGATCGAGGAGCAGGCCCGCTCGAGCTGGGCGGCGTTGATGGGCGGCGGGGGCGCTCAGGACCGTACCCCCGGGAAACCGCAGGAATCCCGCCTGCCCGCACCCACCGGGGTGACGGCGGTGGCCGGCCATGGACAGGTGACCGTGACCTGGGAACCGGTGCCCGGCGCGATCGGGTACGCGGTCCATCGCGCGGCGACCGCCGACGGCCCGTTCGAGGTCGTCGACCACGGTGGCGGGGACGTCCTGGCCGTGCCGCACGGGCCCTACGCCGACACCACTGACGGGCGCGGCGGTTTCTATGCCGTCGCCGCGCTCGAAACGGTGACCGCTCTGGGGCCCCTCTCGACACCGGTGACGCCGTCTGCCGAGGCGCAGGAGACGGTCACGGCGATCGTGGGTGATGGGGAGTCGCCACTCCCCCGCGTCTGGGAGGCCATGGTCGGCTCGGAGCACCTGTCGCACATGCTCTTGGTCGAGACGACGGGCGGGCACGTGATCGGCGCCGACCTGACCGCCGCGCTGCACCGCGTCCACGACGAGCTGGGCGTGCGGTCGGTGCGCGCGCACCACATCCTGGGCGACGACAACGGCGTCTACCGCGAGGTCGACGGCGAACCCGTCCACGACTTCACCCGCGTCGACGAGATCTTCGATCTGGTCCGGTCGCTGGGACTGGTTCCGGTCGTGGAGTTCGGTTACATGCCGCACGACCTGGCCCGTGACCCGTCACGGACGGTCTTCACCTATCACGGCATCATCTCTCCACCCCGTGACTGGGACCGGTGGGCCGACCTGATCCGCGCGTTCACCCGGCACGTCGTGGAGCGTTACGGGCTCGACGAGGTGCGGTCGCAGTGGTGGTTCGAGGTGTGGAACGAGCCCAACCTGTCGGTGTTCTGGTCGGGCACCCCCGAGGAGTATTGGCGGCTCTACGAGGTCACCGCGGCCGCGGTCCGCGACGTGGACTCGGCCCTGCGGGTAGGGGGTCCGGCCACCGCGGCGGTCGGCTGGGTCGAGGACACCCCGCGCGATGCCGACTTCCTGTCCACCCACGTCTACGGCACGATCCCGCTCGACCTGCGGCCCCTCGCCGACGGGCGGCCGCTGCTGTGGACCGAGTGGGGGGTCACCGCGACCCACGGCAGCCGGGTCAACGACTCGGTGTTCGCGGCCGCGTTCCTGCTGTCCGGCATGCGCTCGGCGGCCGGCCGCATCGACGCGCTCGCGCCGTGGGTGGCCAGCGACCACTTCGAGGAGCTGGGCCGCCCGCAACGTCTGCTGCACGGCGGGTTCGGGCTGCTCACCGTGGGCGGTCTGGCCAAGCCGAAGTTCTGGGCGCTGTCCCTGGCCGCCCGCCTCGGACCGCACGAACTCCCGGCGACGCTGACCGGAGACGGCGCGGGCAGCCTGGTCCAGGCCTGGGCATCACGCTACGACGACGGCGGCCTCGGCCTGCTGCTCTGGAACAGCACCCTCGACCATTCGAAGATCAACGGCGACAACCGCCTTCTCCGTACGGTCGTGGTCCGACCCGGCCTCACCACACCGCACCTGATGCGCGTGTGGCGGGTGGACCGGACGCACGGGGTGATCGGCTTCGACGGCGAGTGGCCGTCGGACGAGCAGTGGGAGCAGTTGCGGGCGGCCGACCGTCTGACCGAGTCGGAGGCGCCGCGCCGGGTCGCCCCCGGTAAGGACGTCATCGTCGAGCTGCCCAACCCCGGCATCGTGTTCCTGGAGTTCCGCCCGCTCACTCCGCCCAGCTGAGAGTCAGCGTCAGATTCTCCTGCCATTTCCGGCGGGCCGGGGCAGGCCCGTTGCGGAAGCGTTCGACGAAGCTTTCGCAACGGGCCGCGGCGCTCTGCTGCCGGCGGGCCCAGGACGGCCGGACCCCGTACCCGGAGAAAAGCTCCCCCAGATCCTCGACGGCGCGCGGGTGGTGCCGCCGGACGATCCA
This sequence comes from Paractinoplanes bogorensis, assembly GCF_018829635.1. GTDB lineage: Bacteria > Actinomycetota > Actinomycetes > Mycobacteriales > Micromonosporaceae > Actinoplanes > Actinoplanes bogorensis. Next base: position 615,535 of record NZ_JAHKKG010000005.1, on the reverse strand, counting down.
TTCGCACCACGCGAGATCCTCGATCGGGTCGCCCGGGTGCGCCCACTCCCAGTCGAGCAAACCCGTCACCCGGAACGTGTCCGGATCGAACAGCATGTTGTTCGGCCCGAAGTCACCATGCACGACAACCCACCCGGTGCCGGCCGCCGCGCCGGGGAAGACCTGGCTCACGTCGACCTTCTGCAACCGGCGCAGCAGTTCACCGCAGCTGCGCAGCACCGGCCGCGCGAGGCCCTCGTCGATCAGATCCTGGCCGTGCATGCCGCTGAGCTGTTCGAGCCGCAACGCCCCCTCCGGAGCCCCGAGCACGCGCGGCACCGGCATGCCGGCCGGCCGCCGCTCGAGCACGCCCAGTTCGGTCCCCCGGCGCAGCACCTCGTCGATGCCGCCCTGGTAGCGCTTGACCACGACGGCCCCGTCCCCGCGGGTGTCGTTCGTGTACCCGTGCCGAAGCGGCTGCATCCCCTACCCGTTCCCCTGCGGCCCCCTGCTTACTCCGGGCACCTTACTGGCCCGGTCGGTACCGGCTCCCGGGCCGTCCGCGTCCGGGGTGCGGGACAGCCAGGCCTGGAACTCGCGGTGCCGGAACTGGACGGCTATCCCGGACAGGCGCACCAGTCCGGCGTCGTACGCCCAGTCGAGAAACCGCGTCGGCCGCCGGGGAAAGAGCCCGGCGCGGGACAGCCGGTGAACCGCGATCAGATATCGCGGCCACGGCGAGGCCGACCTCAGCAGGACACCGAGCATCAACCCCACACAGAAGACCTGCAGCCGGTACGACCATCCGGCCCCGGCCAGGTCTCTGGTTGCCGCGCCGACCCCGGTCCAGAATCCCGCGGAGTCGACGGCGTAGTTCAACACGTAGGCGATCCCGTACCCGAGAAACTCCGCGAGTGTCGGTACGAGGAGCGACAAGCCTACGACCAGGACGTCGTAGGCGATGCCCCCGGCGGGGACCTCACCCGGCCGTCCCACGCTGACGGGCCGGATCGCCAGCCCGCCCACGACACCACCGATGACGGAGCCGACCGTAACGCCGGCCACGCCCAGGCCGAGAAGGAACAGAAGGGCGCCGTGCGGCGACGTGATCGGATTGAAGTCGATCCACTCGTACATCACCACGACCGGAATGCCGGCGGCCGCCCCGAACAGGGCCCCGCGGAAGATCTGCCGACGGCCGGAACTCGTCGAGATCCGGCCAAGTTGAATGCGGCGAATGTCGGTGGAATCACCGATCGAACGCCGGAACGCCCAGCAGACGGCAACGAAGTAGACCGAACAGGCGACCCATCGCAGGGCACCTACCGGCAGGAAGTTCCCGTTGCGAAACGAGCCGACGCCCACCCCACAAGTAAGGGCGGCCAGGACAACGACGACGGCAACCAGATTGCGGGTCGCGACGCCGGGCACCGAACGCCACAGTTCGTCGACCCGGATGTCGGCGTTGGACCGGCCCTCACCCTCCATATGGTCGAGGTGACCGGCCAGAGTGGTCAGCCACCGGCGGACGTCGTGCGGGTCGTACCGGGTGCCGTCCCGCCGCCGGTGCTGCGCGGTTGCGGCTGGAATGAACTCCTGAAACAGGTGCCGGTCGAGGTCGCCGCCCTTGAGGTCGAGCAGTTCCCGCGGCCGGGACTGCGGGTCGCGGTAGATCGTCACGGTCAGGAACAGTCGCAGCGGCGATGCCAGACTCGTCGCGAGGGCACCACCCGGCCGATCAACAAGTCGTTTGAGGATGGGCCGCCAGCGACGCTCCATTCCGTCCGGCGCATCCTGGTCCGGAAAGCGGTACGCCAGCCACTGCCCGATCTGCGTGGTGGTCAGGGGCCGTACCACGACATGGGTGGCGTCCTGAACAGCCGTCCCTTCGTGATCGACGCCGGCCAGTCGCCGATAGTCCTGCTCCCGGCACGTGACAACGGCCGGGCGCAGTCCGGTGCCGACGGGGTAGTTGAGGGCCGTCATCAGCGAGCGGGCTCGCCGCGCCGCACCATCACCATGATCCATCTCGTCGAGGCCGTCGAGGACCGGCAGAATCCGGCCCTGTCGCACCAACTCGCGGGCCGTACTTCGAGACTGGCCGTACACAGTGATCAGTTGCTGGGTCATCCACGCATCCAGGACGCCGTTGACGTGTTCCGGTGAGCCCTCGTCCGAACCGGGAAACGTGGAGGCGCTCAACCGCAGCGGGGCCCGCCGATGCGTCCCGGCCGCGGGTGGCTGGCGGCACAGGTTGATCAACAGTTCGATGGCCAGCACGGTCTTGCCCGCTCCGGGCTCGCCGAGGATCACCAGGCGACCCCGGTCGAGCCCGGAGTAGAAGTCGGCGATCTGTCCGAGGGACCCCTCGGTGCCGCCGCCGTCGGTGCGCCACCGGGCCCAGGCAACGCTCGGTTGCACGAATCCGATGTCGGCGGGCCGGCTGTCGCCGGTGTCGGCGAGCAGCCGCTGCAGTTCCGCCGACTCCTGGCGGGCGATGTCACGGGCCAGGTCGGCCACGGCTGTGTCCAACTTGTCGCCGCCGGGCACGGACGACCGAAGAGACCAGCCGAGCACGGTCGCGAGCAGGCCGAGCAGGCTGACCGGCAGGGCGATCACGTTGGCGATCTCGGCACCTCGGGTGTCGCGGGCCAGCATCCACCACGTCGCGCCGACGATGGCCACCGCGATCCCGGCGACAATGACGACGGTACGGCGCGCTCGCCCGTTGCCGGTCACCGGACCATGGTGCCGTCCACAGTTACCGGACGACAACGACCGTTCGGGGGCTGTACCGTCTCGCGGCGACCTGCTGCCCGTCAGACGGAGCCACGCACCGGCCCCCGCCGGTCAGTCGTGGTCGGCAGGGGTGGCCGGGTGCCAGCCGCGGCGGCGGCCCTGGCGCAGAACGACGGCGACCACGCCGAGCAGCAGCACCAGCCCGGCCCCGACGGCGGCGAACAGCAGAGCGTTGTCGCGGGACCGCTCGCGGCGGGCCTCCAGGGCGGCCACCTTCGGGTCGGTCATGGTCATGGCCGCGGGTACCTGCTCCGGCCCACCGGCCGGGCCCAGTGAGGCGGTCAGCGCCCGGTAGGGGTTGAGCGCACCGAACCCGTACTCGTCGCTGCGGGTGCCGCCCGGCGCCGGGTCGGCCGTCGCGACCAGCCGCTGCCGCACCTCGGCCGGGGTCAGCGCCGGGAAGCGCTGCTTGAGCAGGGCCGCCGTGGCCGACACGAACGGGGCCGAGAAGCTCGTGCCCTGCACCGACTCGTGCCCGGCGATCCGGGAGGCGACCGTGACCGGGGCACCCTGGGCGACCAGGTCGACGTATTCGCCCCGCTGGGAGAACACCGCGCGGACCCCGGCCGGGGTGATCGCCCCGACGCCGATCACACCCGGGTAGAGCGCCGGATAGGGATCGAGGTTGCCGTCGTCGGGCGCGCCCTTGTTACCCGCGGCGGCCACCACCACGACACCCCGGGCGATGGCGCGCTCGACCGCCGCCCGTACGGCGTCGTTGTCCCCGGTCATCACCAGCGAGATGTTGATCACGTCGGCCTCGCCGGGACCGGCCGCCCAGTCGATCGCGTCGGCGAACTGGGCCGGGGAACCGTCGTCGCCGACCGCCTTGCCGTCGATCTCCTCCTGCTCGCTGATCCGCACCGGCACGATCACCGCGTCGGGGGCCAGGCCCCGGAACCCGGTGCCGTCGACCGGCTGGGCCGCGATGATGCTGGCGACGTGAGTGCCGTGGCCGTTGCAGTCCTGCCGGCCGGACCGCTCGCCGTGCAGGAAGTCGGTGCCCTGACTGACGTGTCCGCGCAGCTGGGGGTGGGTGGCGTCGACCCCCGAGTCGATCACGGCGACCCGCACCCCGGCGCCCGTGGCGAACGGCGCGAGCCGCGCCGGATCGTAGGACTGGTCTTCCAGCGGGACCCCCGCGAACACCGGCTTGGCCTGGGCGACGGTCGGACACACCACCGCCGCCCGGGCCGGTGCGGGCACCGCCAGCAGGGCGGCGCACACCGCCACCACGGCCATCAACCGGCGCCCGATCATCACTCGCTCCCCCATCGGCGGATTCGGATGGATCGTATCGACCGGGTGCGACAAGACCTGGTTGTGCGTTCAGCTTCCGCACAGTTAGGTTGTGGACACCATCTGCGGCGTCGTGAGGGAAACCGGTGAGACTCCGGTGCGGTCGCGCCACTGTAAGCGGGCACTCCGGTGCCCGTGAGTCAGGACACTCACGTGTCGCAGCCTGTCGGACGGGACGCGTCATCCCGCAAGGAGGTTTGTTCGTCATGCCCAAGGCCACCACCGCCGGCCCGCTGAGCACACCCGCGGTTTCCCCGCGGCTGCTCTGGACGGCGCTCGCCGTCGTCGGACTCATGCTCCTGATCACCTACCTGGTCGCGTTCGACCAGGGTGCGGTGTCGCGCAGCGGCATGTACCTGCACGAGCTCATGCACGACGGCCGGCACCTGCTCGGCGTCCCGTGCCACTGAGCGCGGGTTCGAAGGCGCCGGCCACGTTCGGCGCCCTGCTGCTCCGGGGCCTGCTCGCGGGCCTCATCGCCGGTCTGCTGGCCGGCACCTTCGCGTTCTTCTTCGGCGAGCCCAAGGTCGACGCCGCGATCTCGATCGAGGAGGCCGCCTCGGCCGCCCAGGCCGCCGCGGAGCCGCAGACCTCGGCCGCCGAGGAGGAGCCGCTGGTCAGCCGCGACGGTCAGAAGGGCGGGCTGTTCCTCGCCACCGGCCTGTACGGCATCGCGCTCGGCGGCATCCTGGCCACGGCGTACACGCTGCTCCGGCGCCGTCTGCGCACACCGAGCGACACCCGGGCCGCCCTCGGTCTGGCCGGCGCCGCGCTGCTCGGGGTGGTGCTGGTCCCGTACGTGAAATATCCGCCCAACCCACCCGCCGTCGGTGACCCCGACACGATCAACCAGCGCACCATCAGCTACCTGGCGATCCTGGTGATCGGCCTGGTCGCGGTGTGGGCGGCCGTCGTGGCCCAGCGCACCCAGCCCACCGAGTGGCGCCGGGCCGCCGCCGCGGTGGTCGGGTTCCTGGTCGTCGTGGTCGTCGGCTACGCCCTGCTGCCCAACATCAACGAGGTCCCCGCGACGTTCCCGCCCGACCTGCTCTGGTCGTTCCGGCTGGCCTCGCTCGGCACCCAGACGGTGATGTGGACCGTGCTCGGCATCGGTTTCGCCGCCCTGGTGTCGACCGGTTCCCGCGAGCCGGCCCGGGAGGCAGTCCCCGCCTAGTCAGAGGACGGCGGCGGCCCATTTCGCGACCACAGTCAGCACCGGCGCCCGACCGGCCAGCATCGCCTCGATGCCCCGGCCGTCGTAGCCCTGCTTCCGGCTGAATCCGTGGGCCGCCGCCATCACCATCCGCGGCGCGAGCCAGAAATACTTGGCCGCCCCGCAGATCATGATCGCCGCGCGGATCGTGTCATCGGCGACCGCGCCGTCCAGCCCGCGCCGGTACTGCTCAGCGACCACCTCGAGCACGTCGTCGAGCAGCGCGATGTCGATCAGCCCGTCGAAGAACGTGTCGAGGGCCAGGTTCGCCGCGTCCTCGCCGATCGCCCCCGGCCCGCAGTAGGCCCAGTCCAGCAGCACCGGCCCGTCCGCGGTGAGGACCAGGTTCATCGGCCACACGTCGTGGTGGCAGAACGTCCGGGGCAGCTCGTCGGCCCGGGCCAGGATCTCCGTACGCCGTTCCCACAGCTCGCGCAGCCCCTTGCGCAGCGCGACCGGCCACACGCCGGCCAGCACCGGGTGATCCCAGTCCAGGTCGTCGTCGACCGGCTGAGCGAGGGTGTAGTCCCGCAGCCAGTCGCGGGCCAGCCACGCGTACGTCGGCGGCCGGCCGAGCCAGTGCGCGTGCGTCTCACCCAGTTGCACCGCCACCTCGCCGAGGTCGGCCACGCCGGCCGTCGTCCCGGCCCGCCCGGTCACGTCCTGCAGCCACATCGCCACCGACCCGTCCGGGCCGGGCACCTGCTCGTAGATCTCCGGCCCGGGCAGACCGACCATGCCGTACGCGACCAGTCCCGACGCGTACGCCTCGGGCTCGCGCCGCCAATAGTTGAAGTGCCCCGGATCATCGCTGGCGGCCAGATGCGCGGCCGCACCCGCCCGCCGCGGCGTCGCGATCTTGAGGATCGCCGTGCCACCGTCCCGGCGAACCCGCCATACCCCTCCGGTGACCTCGTTGGCCGTGCTGTGGACAAGTTCCTCGGCGGTCCATCCCGGACGGAGCAGGTTTTCCACAGGCTGACCTTAACGAGCGGAATTTGTCGGTGGGGACCGCTAGCTTCTCGCGCATGACCGCATTCCAGCCCGGCCTCACACTCTCCCGCCTCTTCTACGCCGAGGCGGTCCGCCCGCTGCTCAGCGACCGTCCGCACGCCGCCGCCCGTCTCGGTCCCGGCTCCGACGTGCTCGGTCTCGACACGCCCAGATCCACCGACCACGACTGGGGTCCCCGCCTCGAACTGTTCGTCGACGACGACACCGGCGAGCTCGACACCCGCCTCCGCGAGCACCTGCCGAAACGGTTCCACGGCTGGCCGACCCATTTCGAACCGCCCGGCGCCCGGGTCCGCTCGATGGCCGACACCGACGGCCCGGTCGACCACTACGTCACCGTCACGTCCTTCCCCCGCTGGTGCCGTGGTCGGCTCGGGTTCGATCCCGCCGCCGGCGTGACCACGCTCGACTGGCTGGCCACGCCGTGGCAGCGTCTGGCCGAGATCACCGGTGGCGCCGTCTTCCACGATCCCGATCAAACCCTTTCCCGCGTACGCGGGCAGGTGCGCTGGTATCCCCCCGACCTCTGGCGTTACGTGCTGGCCGCACAATGGCAGCGCCTCGCCGAGGAGGAACCGTTCCCGGCCCGCGCCGCCGAGGCCGGGGACGACCTGGGCGCCCGGGTTCTCACCGCCCGGCTCACCCGCGAGATCGCGCGCCTGGCCCTGTTGCTCACCCGCCGCTGGCCGCTCTACCCGAAGTGGCTGATGGCGGCCCTCCCGCCCGACCCGGTCACCGTCCACCTCGACGCCGCCTTACGAGCCGACCCCGCCCACGAGCGGGAGGACGCGCTCTGCACCGCCCTCGAGCTGCTCGCCGAGCGGCAGAACGCGCTGGGCCTCGCCGCCGAGCTCCCGGCCACCCGCCGCGAGTTCTTCGACCGGGGCTACGCGGTGATCGGCGCCGACCGGTTCGCCTCGGCCCTGCACGACGCGATCACCGACCCGGACCTGCGGGCCCGTCCCCTCACCGGGTCGATCGACCAGATCACCGACAGCACGGCCGTGCTCGGCGACCTCGAGCTGTGCCGTTCCCTCGTCGCACACCGACCATGATTTCGCTCTAGACAATTTTTGTTTTCGGTGGGAGGGTGGTCCGCATGGAGGAAGTCGCCGTCATCGAAGACCCGGCCGCGGCCGAGATCTCCCTCGACCCGATCCGCAGCCGCCTGCTGGCCGAGCTGGCCGTGCCCGGCTCGGCCACCATGCTGGCCGGCCGCATCGGCCTGCCCCGGCAAAAGGTCAACTACCACCTGCGTGCCCTCGAACAGCACGGGCTGGTCACGCTGGTCGAGGAACGCCGCAAGGGCAACGTCACCGAACGGATGATGCAGGCCACCGCAGCCTCCTACGTCATCTCCCCCACCGCGATGGCGGCCGTCGCCCCCGACCCCGGCCGCGCCCCCGACCGCCTGTCGGCCCGCTGGCTGCTCGCCCTGGCCGCCCGCCTGGTCCGCGACGTCGGCGCCCTGATCACCGGCTCCGCCCGGGCCCAGCAGCGCGTCGCCACGTTCGCGCTCGACGGCGAGATCCGCTTCGCCACCCCCGCCGACCGGGCCGCCTTCGCCGAGGAACTGTCCACCGCGATCGCCGGCCTGCTCAGCCGCTACCACAGCGAGACCGGCCGCAAACACCGCCTGGTCGTCGCCGTCCACCCGGCCCTCGACTCAGCCGCATCCGCTGCGTCCCTTCCCGACGCCGCGCCGCTCTCTCCCGACGCCGCGCCGCTCTCCTCCGACTCCGCGCAACCTTCTCCCGGACCCATGCGGCCCTCTCCCGAATCCGCGCGGCCCTCCTCCGACTCCGCGCAACCTTCTCCCGGGCCCACGCGGCCCTCTCCCGAATCCGCGCGGCCCTCCTCCGACTCCGCGCAACCTTCTCCCGGGCCCACGCGGCCCTCCTCCGACTCCGAGGATTGATCATGGGTAAGGATTTCGAGCTCACCTTCGAAGCAACGGTCCCGGCCGACCCCGAGACGATCTGGGCGGCCATCGCCACCGGCCCCGGCGTCTCGTCCTGGTATCTCGGCCGCACCGACATCGACGCCACCACCGTGCGGACCGCATTCGGCGAGGCCGCCCTGCCACCCGCCACCATCACCGCCGCCGAGCCACCCACCCGCTTCGCCTACCGCACCGGCCCCGCCCCCGACGGCCGCTTCCAGGCCGCCGAGTTCCTGGTCGAGGCCCGCGACGGTGCGGCCACCACGCTCCGCATCGTCAACCACGGCTTCCTGCCCGGCGACGACTGGGAGACCGAGTTCGAGGCGATGAGCACCGGCACCGAGATGTTCCTGGTCACCCTGGTCACCTACCTGACCCACTTCGCCGGCCGCACCGGCACCCCGGTGACCGCCTTCGGCCCCATGATCAGCGACTGGGACGCGGCCTGGACCACCCTCTACGACGCCCTCGGCCTCAGCGCCTCACCCAAGCCCGGCGACCTGACCAGCGAGGGCGCCGAGGTCTTCCACACCAACGGCCAGACCCTGGGCCTCCGTACGGAGAACGTCCTGTACCGCTACCTCCAAGGCTTCCACGGCCCGATGGTCGCCTCCCACATCGTCTTCCCACCCGTGGTTCCCGACCCCGCCGCCGAGGAAGCCTTCCTCACCGCCCTCTACACCCGCTGACCTCGCCCGCTGTCTCCCTGTTCGCGCCCTCTACACCCGCTGACCTCGCCCGCCGTCTCCCTGTTCGCGCCCTCTACACCCGCTGACCTCGCCCGCCGTCTCCCTGTTCGCGCCCGTTCCCCTTCCGCTGATCTCTTTCTTCCCGCTCAGGAGCGGCTCCGATGCCTACTGTGACCTCCGCCGACGGCACCACGATCGCCTACGAGACGACCGGGCGCGGACCGGCACTCGTCCTGGTCGACGGCAGCATGTGCCACCGCGATTTCGGCCCCGCGCGCGCCCTCGCGGCGCAACTGGCCGACACGTTCACCGTCCACCTCTACGATCGGCGCGGCCGCGGCGCGAGCGGCAACACCCAGCCGTGGACGCCCGAACGCGAGATCGACGACCTGGCCGCCCTGCTCGAGGCCGCCGGCGGTGAGGCGTTCCTGTTCGGAGCCTCGTCCGGCGCCGTGCTGGCCGCAGACGCCGCCAACCGCCTGCCCGGCTTCACCCGGATGGCGCTCTACGAGCCCCCGTTCATCGTCGACAACAGCCGCCCCGCACGCCCCGACACCTTCACTCCCGACATCGAGGCGATGATCGCCCAAGGCGACGAGTCCACCGCCCTCAAGACCTTCTTCCGCGACGTCGGCGTGCCCGGCCCGGTCATCACGATCATGAAGCTCACGCCGAACTGGAAGAAGCTGAAAGGCCTGGCCCCCACCCTCCCGTACGACCTGCACATCCTCGGCGACACCAGCCGCGGCACACCCCTGGACCCCACCCGCTGGTCCTCGGTCAGCGCCCCCACCCTGGTCATGGACGGCGGCAAGAGCCCGGCATACATGCGCAACGCCGCCCGCGCCCTGAGCGAGGCGCTGCCCAAGGCCGAATACCGCACCATCCCCGGCCAGACCCACATCATCAAGGCGGCCGCCCTGGCCCCCGCGATCAAGGAGTTCCTGGCCGCCTGAGCCCTCAACCCCGCCCGCTCCGCCACGTCCGGCGGTGCGGGCCGGCCGTGGCGCTGCTCCCGCCACCCACCGGTACGCGGCGAGGAAGTCGTCGTGCCACCGCTGCGGGACGGTGGGATCCGCAGAGCGCCCGTGAGGCGCTGGAGCTCCGGTTCGGCGCCGATGGGGGGCGCTCCTCCTCAAGCCGTCCGTCCACATGCAGGTCCCGGGCAGGCGGGAGATGGCGAGGTCCAACGGGGTGAGATTGGCGCTAGGCCGGCCGTCAGGTGCAAAGCTAGGTTACGACCATGACAACGATGGCCGCCCTGTGGTCCTTCGTGCTGGTCGTGGGCCTGCTCACGCTCACTCCCGGCCTCGACACCGCACTGATCCTGCGTACCGCCACCATCCAGTCGGCCCGCAGTGCCTGGGGCGTCGTCCTGGGCATCCAGACCGGAACCCTGGCCTGGGGCATCCTCGCCTCAGCCGGCATCACCGCCCTGCTGACCGCATCCCAGCTCGCCTACGACGTGGTCCGCTGGACCGGCGCCGCCTACCTGATCTGGATGGGCGCCCGCATGCTCTGGTCCACCCGCCACCCACGCCGGACCACGGTCACACCCAGTCCGCATCAGACCATCATCGAGCCGGCCGACACCCAGCACCGAGCCGCGCCCAGCCAGCCGCCCAACTCCGCCGCATGGCACGAAGCGTCCAGTGGCGCCCCGGATGGACCACACACTCCCAGTTCACCCACACCGCACGACGTGTCGACCGGCGCTCCGGACGGACCGCCCACTTCCAGCTCACCCGCATCGCACGAGCTCCCACCCGACGCTCCGGACGGACCGCCCACTCCCAGCTCACCCGCATCGCACGAGCTCCCACCCGACGCTCCGGACGGCCGAGGCATCACATCCAGCAGGTCGGACGCGCTCCCGTCGGACGCGCTCCCGTCAGGCCGGCGCGGCGGTTTCGTGTCCGGCTGGCGCCGTGGCCTCCTGACGAACCTGCTCAACCCCAAGATGGGCGCGTTCTACGTAGCCCTGCTCCCCCAGTTCATCCCGTCCGGCGCGTCCCCCCTTCTCTACGGCGTCCTCCTGGCCGGCGTGCACGTAGCCCTGGGCCTGATCTGGTCGACAGTGCTCGTCACCGCAGCCCGCCGCCTCCGCACCCTGCTACGCCGCCCCCGAGCCCGCCGCGTCCTCGACCGCATCACCGGCGTCGTCATCGTCGGCTTCGGCCTGCGCCTGGCCACCGAGGCCCGCTGACCGGCACAGCCACCGATCCGCACGTCACGCCCGAGCAATTCCTCACCCGAGCACTTCCTCACCCGGGCCGACCCCATCCCGCCGACGCCGACTGCATCGGCACTGAGACCGGCGAAAACGCACCGTTCTCCACCCGCGGCCACCTGGGCACGGCCATCCCGGCCCAGGGCGGCGGACACCTAGGCCCAGCGGTTGCCGGTGCCGCACGGCAGCCACGGTCGGTCACCCGCCGGGGCCGACTGCGCGTATGGAGACTCTGAACGCGAATCGCGAAGCTCTCTGGAGGAGTCGCGAGACAGGTTCAGAAGAGGAAACGTCGCCCCGCCGCCACTGAACGCCCCCGCCGCTACCGAACGGTCCGCCGCCACCAACGGTCCGCAGCCACCGAACGCCCCCGCCGCCACCGAACGGTCCGCCGCCACCAACGGTCCGCAGCCACCGAACGCCCCGGCGCCCCGGGCAATCGCCGCGCTCGGTCTCGAGCCACCATCGTGCTCGGTCACCATCGTGCTCGGTCACCAGCCTCCGCACCCAGTCGACGATCTCAAGGCGGGGCGGCATCCCGACCTCAAGCGGCAGCACCCCGTCCTGAAAAAAGGCGGGATGCCGTTGATTCCTTTGTGGTTTTGGCCAGAGTGAAGTCGTGAGACACCGTGCACCATCGCTTGGGCGTCCTAGGATGCTAGGTTGAAAGGGTTAGGCCGCCCTTGCCGATCGGCGCTGGGATCGGGAGTGACGGGGCCGTGTCGTGGCGGGGATCCGGGGTGTGGCGCGCCTAGGGTGACCTTGCGATGAACGAGAACGACGAAGCCTCTGCGACCGAGTCCCGGCCCTGCGCGCACTGTGGACGGCCGGTGCCGCAGCGCGCGTCGGCCGGGCGGCCCTTCCGCTACTGCCGGGACAACGACGGGGAATGCCAGCGCGCCTCACGCAACGTACGGATGCGGCACCGCTCCTCCCCCGGGCTCGCCGGCGAGGTCGCCCGCACCTGGGAGGTCGTGGACCGTCTCGACCAGCTCGTGGGTTCACTCACCGAAGCGCTGCACTCCGAACTGTCGCCGTCAGGGGTGGAGCGGCAGGTCGCCGAGATCCGGGCCGAGACATCGGGGCGCATCGCGGCCGCGCACACCGAACGTGACGATGCCCGCCGTGACGCCGAGCGGTCGGCGGCCGAGACAGTCACAGCGCAGCAGCTGTCGGTCGCGGCGGGTGCCGAGCGGGACGAGGCCGTCCAGCGGGCCGAGGAGTCGGTTCGCGTGGCCGACGCCGCCCAGGCCGAGGCCGGTGAGGCTCGGCAGGCCCGGGACGAGGCCCAGCAGGCGGCCACTGCGGCGGCGGCCCTCAGGGAGCGGGCCGAGTCCGACCGGGACGCCGCCCGCGAGGAACTGGGCGGGACGCGCCGGGAGCTCGCCGACGTCCGGCGGGAACGGGACACCACCGAGCGTGAGCTGGCATCGGCCCTGCGCGAGGCCGAGGCGGCGTCGGCCCGTAACGAGGAGTTGCGCAGCGAGCGGGACACCGCCCGGGCCGAGACCCAGCAGACCGAGTCGGCGCTGGCCACCGCGCGGCGCGAGATCGCCGATCAGCGTGACGCGGCCGACCGGACCCTGCAGGCCATGCGCCGCGAGACCGCGGTGGCTCTGTCCGAACGAGACCAGGCACAAGAGGAGCGGGACCAGGCGAGGGAGGAACGAGACCGGGTCGCGGAAGAGCGGAACCAGGCGAAAAGCGACCGGGATCGGGCGAGCGAAGAGAGGGAACGCGCAATCCGCGACCGCGCCGATCTCGAGCGCCGCCTGGCCACCGCTCTCGCCGACACCGAAGCCGCCCAGAACCGGGCCGCCCAGCTGTCGTCGCAGATCACCGACCTCGCCTCGGCGCTGGCCAGCCTCGGCAGCACCCGCCCGCCGACCCAGCCGACCGCGGCCGACGCTCGCACCTAAACGCCACCGACCCAGCCGCCCGCAGGACGCCCGCGCCCGAACACCGCCGACGCCCACACCTGAACACCACCGACCCAGCCGCCCGCGGCCGACGCAAGCACCTGAACAACCGCCGACCCGGCCGACCGCAGCCGACGCAAGCACCTGAACAACCGCTGCCGCATGAGATCCGGCCGCGCGCCGGGCCGACCGATGGTCGCTTCTGGAGTCAGAGTCGGCCCACACGACGCGGTCAGCACGATCCGAAAAGGGCACCCGGCCCGGGTGCCCTGTGCACATCAACCCCTGAGAGGGATTGTGCGGCGGCGGCACGCCGGTACATTCCTCGGCATGCCAACGGCGGGTCACACGGCCGGGCGGGCCCGGATTCGGCTCGTGCTCTCACACAGCGGGCGCCTCGCCATCGTCGCGGCGCTGGCCGGCGGGTGCACGCACGCGCCCGGACAACCGGCCCCGGAGGCGATGACCGCTCCGGCTCCCATCGTCGCGGCCGCCACCACGATGCCGCTCGACCGCTATGCGCCGCGCCCGGCCGAGGCCAACGACCTCGACGTCGTCGTCAAGCGGCTGACCACGGCCTGCATGCGACGCTTCGGCCAGGCGTGGCGGGGCGGCGCCCGCAACGACTTCGACCTGCTGCGCGACCGTGCCAACCGGTTCGGGCTGGCCGACGACGGGCTGGCGAGCGGCTTCGGCTACCACTGGGACATCGCCCCGGCCGCTCCGGCCAGCCCGCAGCAGGCGCCCTATCTGCACGGTGGCGCGCCCGGCGTGCCCGCGGGTGGTTGCGCCGGTGAGGCCGACGCCAGGCTCGGCTGGCAACCCGCCGAGTTCACCTGGCTGCAGCAGCTCCGCGACCGGACCATGACGCTCACCTACGCCGACCCGCGCGCGACCGCCGCGACACGCCGGTGGAGTGAGTGCATGACAAAGACCGGTTTCCCGTACGCCGTACCCGCCGACGCCGAGACCGACCCGCGCTGGAAGCAGGGCACAGCGCCCTCGGCCGAGGAGAAGCGGACCGCCCTCGCCGACGTCCGGTGCAAGCAGGAGACCGGCTTCGTCGGCCGCCTGACGGTGGTGCTGGCCGAGCAGCAGGCCCGTGCCGTGGAGGAGAACACGCCCCGCCTCGACGCGTTCCGCCGCATGTCCGTCGCCGCCGCGGCCCGGGCCGACGCGCTGCGCGGAGACAGCAGCCCCACCGTCCCGGCCCCGAGCGGCAGCACCTCCACCCCGCTACCGCCCGGCATGTGGCGCACGAAGGAGACAACAGCCTGACCCAGACAGCGCCCACGGCACACGCCCAGCCGGAGCAGGCTGCTGGCAACGCACCCGCGGACCCCGACAAGACGGCCGCCGGCGCGGACAGTGCACACGCCGCCCCACAGCAGGCGACAGCCTGACCTAGATCGCGAGCAACCCACCCACCAGCCTCGACCCGACGCGGGCATGACACAGACAGCGAACACCGCACACGCCGGCCCACAACAGGCGACGACCAGACCCAGACCGCAAGCGACCCACTCACCGGCCCACAACAGGCGACGACCTGACCCGGAACGCAAGCGACGCACACGCCGGCCCGCAGCAGGCGACGACCTGACCCAGATCGCAAGCGACCCACTCACCGGCCTGGATCCGACGGGGGCATGACGCAGAGAGCGAACACCGCACACGCGCCGGCCCACAGCAGGCGACGCAGATCGCGAGCGACATACTCGCCGGCATGGATCGGACGGGGCATGATGCAGACGGCGAAGAACGTGCACGTCGGACCGGCGCGGGCATCGGACAAGCACGCGGCGGCCTGGTCGAGCGGCATGTGGTGAAGCGAACAGACAACGGCCGAACCGTCGGTTGTGCTCAGGTTCGGCGACCGGCGGACGAATTCTGGTCATCGCGGAGCCGAACACGGTGGTGAATTGCGGGGTAACTCGACCGAGTGACCGAGATCGCACCACCTGGAGAACTCTCATAAGCCGTAAAGTGGACCAAGGTCCACTTCGTCGGGGGTTCGCGGTGACGGGTAAGGGCCGCGGGCGGTTACGCTCGTAGCGTTAACACCGCCGTCACAACGGTGGTCCGCAGTCTCGGCGCCCGTCGGGATCATCATCGGAATCCGACGGACGCCACTTTCGTTACACCAACGAGAGCAGCACCACGAGCGAGGGGAAAGCCACCATGGGCGAACGCATGCTGCGCGGCAGCCGTCTTGGCGCAGTCAGCTACGAGTCCGACCGCAACACCGAGCTGGCGCCCCGGCAGACCCGAGAGTACCTCTGCGTGAAGGGTCACCAGTTCGAGGTCCCGTTCGCCGTCGACGCCGAGGTGCCGGTCACCTGGGAGTGCAAGTTCGACGGCAGCGTCGCCCGGCTGGTCGACGGCAACGAGCCGGAGCAGAAGAAGGCGAAGCCGCCGCGCACCCACTGGGACATGCTTCTCGAGCGGCGTTCGATCTCGGAGCTGGAGGACATCCTCAACGAGCGGCTCCAAGAGGTCCGCACCCGCCGAGGCCGCTGACCCGGGCCGGAGCAAACAAGAAAAGGTCGCCCCCGACGGGGGCGACCTTTTTCGCGTCTGGAGAAGGCGCCGGAGAATCAGGCGCGGCTGCGGCGGATGCTCGGGGAGGACGCGTTGCGGCTGGGGTCGGTCACCCGAAGGCCGAGCTCGACCAGAGGACGGAGCCGGAGCTGTGAGAGGCCGCCCCGGGAACGGCCCGGAGGGGCGACGTCAGCGGATGACTTCGCCCTCGACGACCTCGCCCTCGATGGCGCCGGCGGGCGTGCGCTGCGCCGGCCGGGGCTCCTCGTCGATCACCACGATCGGCTCGCCGGTGTCGACGCGGACGTGGCGGGCACCGAACAGGTCACCGGCCATCGCCCCGCCCACCTGACGCTCGGTGTAGCGCTCGACCTGGCGCCGGGCCAGCTGACGGCCCGGGGGCAGCACCAGCAGCAGACCGGCCACCGCGGTCACGAAGCCGGGGATCGCCAGCAGCAGCGCGCCCAGCAGTCCGACCAGCGAGTGGGACACCTGCTTGCCCGCGGGACGCCCCTCGGCGGCGGCCGCCTGGAAGCGGCGCCACCCCTTGATGCCCTCACGGCGCAGCAGGACCATGCCGGCGATGCTGGCCGAGCCGCCGAGCAGGATCGCCCACCCGAACCCGATGGCGTGGGCCACCGCGATGAACGTGACGATCTCGGCGAACGCCAGCAGGGGCAGAGCGATGGGCAGCAGGGCGAGCCCTCGACGACGCATGTGGTCCCTCCGTGTCAGGTTGACCTCTCCCAGTCTGACACGGCTTCCTGAGACTGCGCTTAGGGCCAGGTCGAGCCTTCGGCCGCCTTCCGGCCGAACCGCTTGCGGACCGCCTCACGGCGCGCCTGCACGCCCCACAGAGTGACCCTGAGCAGCTGTTCCTTGAAGATGTTGCCGCTCATCTTGCTGACGCCGTGTTCGCGCTCGGTGAACGTGATCGGCACCTCGGCGATCCGGAAACCGGCCTGATAGGCCCGCCAGGCCAGCTCGACCTGGAACGAGTAGCCGGTGGAGGCGACCGTCTCGAAGTTGATCTCGTCGAGGACCGGCATGCGGTAGGCGCGGTAGCCGCCGGTGGCGTCGCGGAACGGCATGCGCAGCGCCATCCGGATGTAGATGTTGCCGCCCCGGGAGAGCAGCAGCCGGCGCACCGGCCAGTTGTGCACGCTGCCACCGGGGATGTAGCGGGCGCCGAGCACGGCGTCGGTGTCGCCCAGTGCGTCGAGCAGTTTGGGGAGCTCCTCGGGGGCGTGGGAGCCGTCCGCGTCCATCTCGACGACGGCGTCGTAGCCCTTGTTCTTGGCCCAGGCGAAACCGGCCTTGTACGCCGCCCCGAGCCCTTCCTTGCCCGCCCGGTGCAGCACGAAGATGTGGTCGTCGGCCTCGGACAGCTCGTCGGCGATCCGGCCGGTGCCGTCGGGCGAGTTGTCGTCGGCGATCAGGATGTCGACCACGGGCACCGCGCGGCGGACCCGCTCGGTGATCAGGCGGATGTTGTCCGCCTCGTTGTAGGTCGGGATCACCACTAGAACCCGCCCCACCCCGGGGTAACCTTCCGCCTCGCTCACCGTGCCTCCGCAGCATCGTTCGTGGTGCGCCGGCGGCGGCGCATCGGCAGCGCACCGGCCAGGGCGAGGATCGTCAACGCGACCATCGCCATCTCGGGCCAATGGCCCAGACGAGTGGCCAGCGTAGTGGAACCGTCCAGATGCATGTCACGCACCATCACCGCGGCGGTGTTGAAGCCGCTCTCGTCATAGACCTGACCCGAGGCTCCGACGAACGCGGACACACCGACCGTGGAGGCCATCAGCGCCTCCCGGCCGTGCTCGACCGCCCGCAACCGCACCATGGCGAGTTGCTGACGAGCCTCGGCCTCGTTGAAGGTGGCGTTGTTGGTCTGCACCGCGAACACCTGTGCCCCTGAAGTCACAGTGTCGCGGACGATGTCGTCATATGCCACCTCGAAGCAGATGACGTCACCGATGGCGACCCGGCCGGTGCGCAGGACCCCCACGTGGTCGCCGGACAACATGTTGCGGACCAGGTCGACCTTGTCGGTGACCAGCCGGGCGACCGGGCGCAGCGGCACGTACTCGGCGAACGGCACCGGGTGCTGCTTGACGTATTTCTGCTCGAGGTCGGGGCCGGTGCCCGGGTTCCACAGGATGCCGGCGTTCTCGATGTCGCCCGGGGTGTCGGTGCGCAGCACGGTGCCGACCAGGATCGGCGCCTTGATCAGGTCGGCCGCGCGGGAGATGACCGAGGCGGCGTCGGAGTTGCGCAGCGGGTCGATGTCGCTGGAGTTCTCCGGCCAGATCACCACGTCGGGCTGCTTCTGGCGGCCGGCTGCGACCTCGGCCGCGAGTTTCTCCGTGCCGGAGACGTGGTTGTCGAGCACAGCGCGGCGCTGGGCGTTGAAGTCGAGCCCGAGCCGCGGCACGTTGCCCTGCACGATGGCGACGGTGGCCGTCTCGGCACCGGGCTGATACACCGGGACGAGCAGCGGGCCGGCCATCAGCGCGCCGGCCACGACGGCGAACCCGAGGGCCGGGCCCGCGGCCGGGGGACGCCACCGGCGCCAGGCCAGCGCGACCAGGGCACCACCGGCGGCGGCCACGGCGAAGGTGACGAGCGGGGCTCCCCCGTACGCGGCCAGGCGCAGCGCGGGGCCGTCGTCCTGGCTGAAGGCGAGCCGCCCCCACGGGAAGCCGCCGAACGGGGCCCGGTCGCGCAGCGCCTCCTGGGCCACCCAGAGCAGCCCGGCGAGCAGCGGCCACGACCCGCGCCACCGGTCGATCACCGGCGACAGCCAGGCCGACGCCAGGCCGAGCAGCCCGAAGATCACCGACTCGGCCAGCGACAGCAGCATCCAGGGCAGCCACCCGGCCGCGAAACTGGTCCACCAGAGCAGCGGCACGAACAGCACGAGCCCGGTGACGAACCCGAGCCAGAACCCGGCCCGCAACCGTCGCCGGTGCACCGCCGCGGCGAACAGGGCCACGCCGGCCGGGGAGAGCCACCACAGCCCGTACGGCGGCAGCGCGACCAGCAGCGCCCCGCCCGCGAGCACGGCCAGCACCAGGGCGACCGGCAACCGCAGCGGAGGCGGTGCCGTCGCCGCTGTGACCTGCGGCGAAGCCGGGGGCTGCAACGTCATTTCCACTCGCGGAAGGCTACCTGCCCCCGTCCGGCCGGAATCGGACAGGCGGGGCGGGCCGTGCATCGATCCGAGAACAAAGCGGGAGGAGAGGAGGGACGAGGCGCGGCCCGGACGGGACGCGCCTCGTGTGCCTTCTGCCGTCCCGGGCACGGCCGGTGGGCCGTACGGACGTCGCGGTCACCTTCGGACCGGCGTGCTCCGCGCCGGCTGCGCGGGTCACGCCGTTGTCTACTGGCGCCGTTCGATCCTCGGGCCCACCGCGGACGCGACCGGTCCGCACCGCCCCGCCGACCCCCGCCCCCTGGACCTGGCTGAACGCGCGACCCCTGCGAGGACTGCGGGCCAGTGGGCGGGAGAACGGAGCGGACAAGAGTCGCTCTCCGTGCTCAGGATTGGACGACGGTACGTCCGTCCCCCGCGGTCCTGTCAACCGCCGTACACGCTCCCGGGCGTGTCGGGTTCGTCGGCGTGTCATGTGCCGTACCCGTTCGGGCTACAGGCTGTTCACCACCGGTCATCGGGCTGACAGTGATCGATCTCCACCGGCGTGCCGACTGGTGGGACGCCGGGCCAGTCGATCACCGTGGCCCCCGCACCGCCCTCCCCCGGACGCGTCCAGCGGATATGCCCCGCGTAAGACGGCTTGAGGGCGTACGGGAAAGGATGTCCAGGAGCGGACGCGCGGGTCACGGACACCCGGCCCGGGCCAGGCGGGCGGCTCACTGACCGTCACCTGCCCGGTGTCCGGATTCCGGTAGTGCCAAATTTGCCGGCGACACCCGTCCGAGACCGTCAGGCTTCGAAGATCGTCTCGCCGTCGAGGACCGTCCGGCGGCACACCGGCCGATCCGGAGTCGCACCCTCGGCGTCGGGCAGAAGAACAGGCAACCCTTCCCGTACGCCCGCAGGCGTCTCCCACACCGCGAAGGTGGCCGCCGCCCCGGGCGCCAGCACCCCCGCGTCGTCGACCAGGGCGGCCCGCCAGCCGCCCCGGGTCGAGGCCGCGAACGCCGCCCGCACGCTCATCCGGTAGACCGGGTTGCGCGGGGCCGCGGCCGCCACCACGACCGCCCACGGGTCGAGCGGCGTCACCGGCGAATCGGAGCCGAAGGCCAGCTGCACGCCGGTCGCGTACATCGCGCCGATCGGGTTCGAGGTCATCGCCCGCTCGACACCGAGGCGCTGCGCGTACATCCGGTCGGGGCCGCCCCACAGCGCGTCGAAGACCGGCTGCACCGAGGCGACCACCCCGAATTCGACCATCCGGGCGATCATCGCCTTGTCGATCAGCTCGACGTGCTCGACCCGGTGCCGGCCCTCGCGGACGGCGTCGACCCCGACCGTCTTGGCGGCCAGCGCGAACCCCTCGAGCACGGTCTCGATGGCCGCGTCACCGATCGCGTGGAAGCCGCCCTGCACGCCGACCGTGACGCAGTCGAGCAGGTGCTCGGCGGCCTGCTCGGCGGTCACGAAGGCCTCGCCGCAGCCGCCGTGCCCGTCGAGGAACGGCTCGCGGACCGACGCCGTCCGGGAGCCCAGGGCACCGTCGGCGTAGAGGTCACCGGCCGCCCCGACCGCGCCGAGTTCCTTGGCCTTGAGGGCACCCCCGAGTTCGCCCCAGTAGCCGAACACCCGGGGCAGGCCCTGCCCGCTCAGCGCGAGGACCGAGGTGAGGTCGGCCTCGCTGGACGTGCCGGGGCCGCCGCACTCGTGCACGGCCGCGATGCCGAGGGAGGCGGCCCGGGTGAGGGCGGCCCGTTGCGCCGTGGTGCGCTGCGACGGGCTGAGGTCGTTGAGGGCGAGGGCCCGTACGGCGTGGTGCTTCTCTTCTTTGACCAGGCTCTCGCCGGTCGGCAGGCCCGCCGCGTCGAGCAGGGCCGGCGAGGTCAGAGCGGAGTGGACCGAGGCCTGCGACAGGTAGACCCGCCGCCCCTCGGCGGCGCGATCGAGTTCGGCCGCGGTCGGCAGCGTCTGGTCGGCCCAGGTCGACTCGTCCCACCCGTGACCATGCACGACCGCGCCCGGCGGACGGGTCACCGCGAACGCGCGCACCGCCTCGAGAAGCTCACCGCTGGTCCGTACGGGCGAAAGGTCCAATCCGTCGATGGCCAGACCGGTGTCGGTGGCGTGGATGTGCGCGTCGACGAAGGCGGGGGTGACCAGCGTGTTCTCGAGGTCGACGGTGCGGTCGGCGGCGGGAGCGTCCGGGGTGGCGCCCAGCCAGGCGATCCGGCCGTCGCGGACCAGCATGGCGGTGGCCCGCGGGTCGGCGGCGGAGTAGAAGCGGCCGTGGGTGAACAGGACCGAGGGGGTTTCGCTCATGACGGCCAGTCTTCCGGATCGGTGCTCTGTCCACCTACCGGCCCGTCACGCCGGAAATCATGGGCACAGTCCGGTATCCGTACCGTAAATTCTCCAGCCTGATGTTTACTGTGCCGGAAATTCTCCGCTAGCGTGGGTGGGGACGGAACGATCGCCAAAGGAGGCGTCAGTGACTCAGCCCGCCGGACAGCCGTACGAGTACCGCCGCCGCCCCCTGGTCGAACCGGACTGGACACGTTTCCCCGGGTGGCGTGACGTGACCGCCGAGCAGTGGCAGTCGGCGCAGTGGCAGCGGGTGAACTGCGTCAAGAACGTCAAGCAGCTGTACGCCGTGATGGGCGACCTGCTCGACAAGAGCTTCTACGACGACCTCGAGACCGACCAGAAACGCCTGGCCACGATGTCGATGCTGATCCCGCCGCAGATGCTCAACACGATGGTGCCGGACGCCACGCCCGATACGGAGTCGTTCTACGCCGACCCGATCCGGCGCTACATGCTGCCGGTGGCGACCGACCGGCACCTGGACTGGCCGTCGCACCCGCACTCGGCCCGCGACTCGCTGCACGAGCACGACATGTGGGTGGCCGAGGGGCTCACCCACCGCTACCCGACCAAGGTCCTGGCCGAACTGCTGTCCACCTGCCCCCAGTACTGCGGGCACTGCACCCGGATGGACCTGGTCGGTAACAGCACCCCGACGGTCGACAAGCTGAAGTTGTCGCTCAAGCCGGTCGACCGCTACGACGCGCACCTGACCTACCTCAAGGCCCACCCGGGCGTACGCGACGTGGTGGTCAGCGGCGGTGATGTGGCGAACGTGCCGTGGAAGCAGCTCGAGGCGTACCTGATGGGTCTGCTCTCGGTGCCGACCGTGCGCGACATCCGGCTCGCGACCAAGGCACTGATGGGCCTCCCTCAGCACTGGCTGCAGAACGACGTGGTCGAGGGCCTGCACCGGGTGGCCATCACGGCCCAGCGGCGGGGCGTCAACCTGGCCGTGCACACCCACGTCAACCACGTGAACTCGCTGACCCCGCTGGTCGCCAAGGCCGCGCAGACGCTGCTCGAGGTGGGCGTGCGCGACGTGCGCAACCAGGGTGTGCTGATGCGGGGCGTGAACGCGACGACGGCCGACCTGCTCGACCTGTGCTTCGGGCTGCAGG
The DNA here is from genome assembly GCF_018829635.1 of Paractinoplanes bogorensis. GTDB lineage: Bacteria > Actinomycetota > Actinomycetes > Mycobacteriales > Micromonosporaceae > Actinoplanes > Actinoplanes bogorensis. The sequence goes on along the minus strand of NZ_JAHKKG010000005.1, from coordinate 593,262 downwards.
GCGAGGCCGGGATCCTGCCGTACTACTTCTACATGTGCGACATGATCCCCAACGCGGAGCACTGGCGGGTGCCGGTGTGGCACGCCCAGCAGCTGCAGCACGACATGATGGGCTACCTGCCCGGTTACGCGACGCCACGGATCGTGTGTGACGTGCCGTTCGTGGGCAAGCGCTGGGTGCACATGGTCAGCGAGTACGACCGGGAGCACGGCATCTCGTACTGGACCAAGAACTACCGCACCTCGATCGAGCAGAACGACGACGAGGCGTTGTCCAAGCTCTACGCCTACTACGACCCGATCGACACGCTCCCCCAGTCGGGTCAGGACTGGTGGCGCAAGCAGGAAGCCCAGGAAGCAGCGGAATAGCGAAAAGGGGGCCCTCGGGCCCCCTTTTCGTATGTCTGACCTAGCTGAAGGCGTCCTTGACGTCCTTGCCGGCGTCCTTGACGTGCTCACCGGCCTGCTTGGCGTTGGCCGCCGTCTCCTGAGCCTGGCCCTCGGCCACCAGCCGCTCGTTGTCGGTCGCGCGACCCACGGCCTGCTTCGCCTTGCCGGTCAGCTCTTCGGCCTCGTTCTTGACCTTGTCAGTGAAGCTCATTGCTCAGTCCTCCGTGGTTTTCGGCGTGCTCAGAGGATTCCCGCGCAAGCCCGGACTCAAACAACGCCGCCCCCCGATCGTCGCGGATCGATACCATGGTCAACATGAACGACCGCGCCGCACACGCCAACTCGTTCGGGCCGGCCGCCGAGATCTACGAGCGGGGCCGGCCGACCTATCCCGCCGCCGCTCTCGACTGGCTGCTGCCGCCGGGCACACCCCGGGTGATCGACCTCGGGGCCGGGACGGGCAAGCTGACCCGCCAGATCCGCGACCGTGGCCTGCCGGTGACCGCGGTCGAGCCGTCCGAGGGCATGCTCGACCAGTTGCGGACGGCCGTGCCCGGTGTCCCCGCCCACCTGGGCCGCGCCGAGCAGATTCCGCTGCCCGACGGCTCGGCCGACGCCGTGCTGGTGGCCCAGGCGTGGCACTGGGTCGATCCGGCCCGGGCCGCGCCCGAGGTGGCCCGGGTGCTCTCCCCCGGCGGCCGGATCGGTCTGCTGTGGAACCTGCGCGACGAGCGTTCCGACTGGGTGCGCCGCCTCGGCGAGATCATCGGCAGCACCGAGTCCGAACGCGACACGACCGTCGGCGAGCCGTTCGGGCCGGTCGAGATCGCGCACTTCGAGTGGACCGAGACGCTCGGCCCCGAGCGGCTGATCGACATGGTGGCGTCGCGCAGCTACGTCATCCTGCTCTCCCCCGACGAGCGGGCCGCCCTGCTCAGCGAGGTACGCCGGCTCATGGCCACGCATCCCGACCTGGTCGGCCGCACCGAGTTCCAGCTTCCCTACATCACCGAGTGTGCCCGCGCGACGCGCGCCTGAAAGGACCGCCGGCTCTAGGAAGCGCTGACCGAGTCGGAGATGCGCGGGGGGCGATTCTCGTACGGCGTGGAGAGGACCACGGTCGTCCGGGTGGTGACGTTGGCCGCTGTCCGGATCTCCTGCAGCAGCCGCTCGAGGTCGGCCGGACTGCCGACCCGGACGAGCAGCATGTAGAAGTCCTCGCCGGCCACCGAGTAGCACGAGTCGATCTCGGACAGGTGGGCCAGCCGCTCGGGCGCGTCGTCCGGCTGCGACGGATCGAACGGGCGGATCGCCACGAACGCCGTCAGCGGCAGCTCGAGCGCCTCGTACGAGACCTTGGCCGTGTAGCCCGCGATGACGCCCCGCTGTTCGAGCCGCCGCACGCGCTGGTGCACGGCCGACACGCTCAGGCCGACCCGCTCGGCGAGATCGGTGTAGGACAGGCGGCCGTCCGCGGTCAGGGCGCCCACGATCGCCCGGTCGATCTCTTCCACGGGCGCCACCCTACCGAACCGATCTACTCCGCGTTCCGCTCGGCGTCGGCCAGCAACGCGCGGGCCGTCTCTTCGTCCGACGGGTTGACCTGCACCTGCACGCCGTCGGTGACGGCCAGCGCCGGGTCGAGGCCGCCGGCCGCGTCCGCCAGCGCGATCGCCCGCAGCCCGTTGCTGCGCAGCATGCCGACGATCAGGTCGGCCTCGATCTGGGAACCGGCGACGGCCACGGTGACGCCTTCGATGTTGTCCATGGCAGCAGGATTACCGAAGATCACCCGGCGCAAACGTGTCAGTCCCGGACGAGGGACCGGCTGATCACCAGCCGCTGGATCTGATTGGTGCCTTCGACGATCTGCAGCACCTTGGCCTCGCGGAACCAGCGCTCGACCGGGTGGTCGCTGACGTAGCCGGCCCCGCCCAGCACCTGCACGGCGTCGGTGGTCACCCGCATCGCCACGTCGGTCGCGAACAGCTTGGCCTTGGCCGCCTCGATCGAGAACGGGCGCCCCGCGTCCTTGAGCCGGGCCGCCGACAGCAGCAGGGCCCGGGCCGCCGACACCTGGGTCGCCATGTCGGCCAGCAGGAACCCCAGCCCCTGGAAGTCGGCGATCGGGCGGCCGAACTGCTCGCGCTCGCGGGCGTAGGACACCGCGTAGTCGAGGGCGGCCTGGCCCAGCCCGACGGCGCAGGCGGCGATGCCGAGCCGGCCCGCGTCGAGGGCCTCGAGGGCGATCGTGAAGCCCTGCCCCTCGGCGCCGACCAGCCGGTCGGCGTCCACCCGGCAGTCGTCGAACACGATCGGGGACGGCGCCGACGAGCGCAGACCCATGACCCGCTCGGCCTTCTGCGGGTGCAGGCCGGGGGTGCCCGCGTCGGCCAGGAGACAGGAGATGCCGCGGGCGCCGGGTCCGCCCGTACGGGCGAAAATGTTGTAGAAATCGGCATCGCGGCCGTGCGTGATCCAGGCCTTGGTGCCGTTGACGACCCAGTGACCGTCCTCGTCGCGGGTCGCCTTCGTCTGCAACGCGGCCGCGTCACTGCCGCCCTGAGGTTCGGAGAGACAGTAGGCGCCCAGCATCTCGCCACCGAGCATGTCGGGCAGCATCTTGCGCTGGGCCTCGCTGCCGTGGGCGTAGACCGGATAGCAGGCCAGGGTGTGCACGCTGACCGCCTCGGCCATGGCCAGCCAGGTGCCGGCCAGGGTCTCCAGCACCTGCAGATAGACCTCGTACGGCTGCTCGGCGCCCCCGCACTCCTCGGGATAGGGCAGGCCGAGCAGGCCGGAGCGCCCGATCGTGCGGATCACCTCGCGGGGGAACTCGCCGCGCGCCTCGAAATCGGCGGCCTTCGGTGCCAGTTCGCGTTCGCAGAGTTCCCGGGTCAGGTCGAGCAGGTCGTGGGCTTCGGCGGTCGGCAGCATCCGGTCGACTGTCACCACGCCAGCTTAACGGTCGTTAGGGTCGAGAGGCGACAGGGTGCCGTTAAGGTGGCACGGTGACCGCACAGCCGCTGCTCGCCGTCGACTCCGCCAGCCTCTACTTCCGCGCCTTCCACGGCGTGCCCGAGAAGGCCGCCATGACCAGCGCCGGCGAGCCGGTGAACGCGGTCAAGGGCTTCCTGGACATGATCGCCCAGCTGGTGCGCACCCGGCGGCCCGATCGGGTGGTGTGCGCGCTCGACAACAGCTGGCGGCCGGCCTGGCGGGTCGAGCTGGTGCCGTCGTACAAGAAGCACCGGGTGGCCCACGGCGACGTCGAAGTGGTGCCGCCCGCGCTCGAGAAGCAGGTGCCGGTGCTGCTCGAGGTGCTCGCGGCGGTCGGCATCCCGGCCTTCGGCGTCGACGGTTACGAGGCCGACGACGTGCTCGGCACCCTGGCCGCGACCCAGCCCGGGCCGGTCGAGGTGGTCTCCGGCGATCGCGACCTGTTCCAGCTGGTCGACGACGAGCGCGGCACCCGGCTGCTCTACTGCGGACGCGGCGTGTCGAAACTCGAGGACGCGGACAACGCCCTGGTCGAGGCGAAGTACGGGGTCCCCGCGAAGTGGTACGCCGACTTCGCGGCCATGCGCGGTGACGCCAGCGACGGCCTGCCCGGGGTGCCCGGCGTGGGCGACAAGACGGCGGCCCGGCTGATCATGCGGTACGGCGGGGTCGACGAGATCCTGGCCGCGCTGGACGATCCCGACGCCGGGTTCGCGCCGGGCGTTCGCACCAAGCTGAGCGACGCCCGCGACTACCTGACCCGGGCGCTGCCGGTCTGCAAGGTGGCGCTCGATGTGAAGCTGCCCGAGTTCGACGCGACCATGCCACGCTCGCCGAAGGACCCGGAGGCGCTGTACGCCCTGGCTGACCGGTGGAACCTGGCGAGTTCGGCCAAGCGCCTGGTCGACGCCCTAGCCGGCTGAGAGCATTTTCCCGTACGTCTGCCCGACCACCTCGCCGGTGCCGAAGCCCTCGTGCGGCGCCTCGGCGAGCAGCTCGAACCCGCGGTCCCGGTAGACCCGGCCCGCGGCCCCCTGCAGGTTCGTCGTCCACAACCGGATCCGGTCGTACCCGGCCTTGGCCGCGAAGCCGAGACAGGTGTCGACCAGCTCACCGCCGACGCCGTGCCCGCGCGCGTCCGGGTGCACGATCAGGATGCGCAGCACGGCCGTCCCGTCGCCGCCGTCGACACAGAAGATCGAGCCCACCCGTACGCCGTCCAGCTCGGCGATCCAGCCCGCCTCCCGCTCCGGGTCGTGGCCGGCCGCGAAGTCGGCGACAATCCGCGCGACCAGGGCCTCGAACGAGGTGTCCCAGCCCCACTCCGAGGCGTAGAGCTCGCCGTGCGCCTGGATCACCCAGCCGAGATCGCCTGGGTGCCCCAGTTCCCGGATCATTCCGCCACCTCCGGCTTCACCACTGAAACGGTCGTTTCAGTTGGCATACTAACTCGTGTGACGCGGGGTCGGCGGGACGAGCTTCTGGAGAAGGCCTACACGTACGTACGGGAACACGGCATATCCGATATGTCGCTCAGGCCGATCGCCGCCGCCATCGGGTCCAGCCCTCGCGTGCTGTTGTTCCTCTTCGAGAGCAAGGACGGGCTGATCCGTTCACTCCTGGCTCGGGCCCGTGCCGACGAATTGTCCGTTTTAAGCAAGGACTTGCCGCTGGGCGCCGACGCGGCCGGGCTCGCGGTGTGGGAATGGCTGACCGCCCCCGCGAACGCGTCGCTGCTGCGCCTGTGGGTGGAGGCCTACGCCCGCTCGCTCGGCGCCACCGACGGGCCGTGGGCCGGGTTCGCGGCCGAGACCGTGGGCGACTGGCTCGACGTGCTGGCGAGATCGCAACCGGCGGAGGACCGCGACTCCCCCGCCGGTCTGGCCCACCGCACCGCCGTCCTGGCCGTCCTGCGCGGCGCCCTGCTCGACGTGCTAGCGACCGGGGACGTCGGCCGCGTCACGGCCGGAGTCCGGCACGCGCTCACGCCGCCCTGACAGCACGTCGGCCAGCGCGGCGACCAGGGCGACGGCCACGAAGCCGACCGTCAGCCACAGCGCACCCCGGAAGGCGCCGCCCCAGTCGCCCTGGCCCGCGGCCAGCCGGTTGAAGAAGTACGAGCCCACGGCCGCGATCCCCATCGCCGTGCCGATGCGCTGACCGGTCTGCAGCACCGCCCCGGCGCTGCCGGCCCGCGCGACCGGCACCTCGGCCAGGGTCAGCGTCTGGTTCGGGCTGATCACAAACCCGCTGCCCACGCCCGCCACCAGCAGCGGCAGCGCGGCCGCCCAGCCCCCGCCGGCACCCGGCACGAGCCGCAGCGCGAGGTCGGTCGCGACCAGACCGGCGATCACCGCGACCAGCCCGCCGACGACCATGTGCCGGCCGAACCGCTGCACGAACCGGCCGCCGATCGCCGACGCGGCCGCCGACCCGACCGCGAACGGGGTGATGGCCAGGCCCGCCTCGAGTGCGCTGTAGCCGAGGCCGCTCTGCAGGTACAGCGTGTAGATGAAGAAGATCGTCGTGAAGCCCGCGAAGTAGAGCAGGCCGATCAGCGCGCCCAGGGCGTACGAGCGGACCTGGAACAGACCGAGTTCGACCAGGGCCGTACGGGCGCGGCCGTAGTGCCGTTCCCAGGCCCAGAACCCGGCCAGCACCGCCGCGCCCGCGACCACCAGCAGCCACTTCCCCGATCCGTGCCACTCGCGTTCCTGCACCAGCGGCAGCAGCACCAGCACCACGCCCACCCCGAGCAGGAGCACGCCGAGCGGATCGAGGCTCTCGCGGCGCTTGCGTTCGGTGGCGACCGGGATCCACCGGTAGCCGAGCCACACGGCGACGATGCCGATCGGGACGTTCAGATAGAAGATCCAGCGCCAGCCGTCGGCCGGTCCGATGGTGGCGATCAGGATGCCGCCGAGCAGCGGGCCGACCGCGGTGGAGACACCGATCGTGGCACCGAGCAGGCCGAACGGGCGGCCGCGCTCCCGGGGCGCGAACATCTGCTGGATCAGTCCGGACACCTGCGGGTTGACCACACCGGCGGCCGCGCCCTGCACGAGCCGGGCCACGACCAGCCACATGGCCGACTGGGCCAGCCCGGCGGCCGCACTGGCCAGGGTGAACAGAACCAGCCCGGCGATGAAGACGTCGCGCCGGCCACGGGCGTCGCCGAACCGGCCGGCCGGCACCAGCAGCAGGCCGAACGTGAGCGCGTAGCCGGACAGCACCCACTGCAGCTCGGCCGGGCTCAACTGCAGCTCGTCGCGGATCGAGGGCAGGGCGACATTGACGATGCTCACGTCGAGCAGGGTCATGAAGCCCGCCACCAGGGCGACCGTGAGCGCCTTCCAGCGCGTGGACTCGTCGTTCGTCACCCGGGAGCGATTCCCCGGCGGCGCGGGGAGTAACCGGAGTTCTAGTGTGTCCCGCGTGACGATCGACTTCCGCGACGGGCTGTCGGAGCCGTGTCTCTTCGCCGACAATGGCACGTGTCGCGACGGAGATCGAAAAGTCGGACAGGGTCGTCCAAAAAGTGACGATAGGCGCGCCCGGGAGTCGTGAGATCCCACCAAATGCTTAGGCCGGGGCCGGGCCGCCCGATCAAAAGCGCGACGGGCCGGACAACTGGAGGGGGGCCGATGACGACGCGAGCTGCTCGCGCCGCGTTCGGCGTGTGGATCGTGGCGTTGACCGCGGTCTACTACGCCTTCCCCGGTGCGCACCTCGTGACGTGGGCCCTGCTCGGCTATTCGTCGGCCGCGATGATCGTGGTGGGCGTACGGCTCAATCGCCCCTCGCGTCCCCTGCCGTGGTATCTGATCGCCACCGGGCTGGTCTTCTTCACCACCGGTGACTCGCTCTACAACCTGATCCTCGTGCTCGGCCACGAGCCCGCCTTCCCGGGTCCGACCGACATCCTCTACCTGCTCGTCTACGTGTTCCTCACGGGCGGCTTCCTGCTCTTCGTCCGGTCCCGCGGCGGCGCCAGCAACCGGGCCGCGCTGCTCGACGCGCTCGTGCCCACCGTCGGCATCGGCCTGCTCTCCTGGGTCTACTGGATCGCGCCGTTCACGCGCTCGCACGACCTGTCCTTCCTCGAGAAGCTGGTCTCGATCGGCTACCCGTTCGGCGACGTCCTCGCGCTCGCCCTGACGCTGCGCATGCTGACCAGTCCCGGCCGCAAGCCGCGGGCCCTCGTCGCGATCGTCATCGCCATGGTCGGCCTGCTGATCAGCGACACCTTCTACGGCCAGAGCCAGCTCAACAGCGCGTGGTCGCTGGGCGGCCCGGTCGACCTGGGCTGGATCGTGTTCTACGCCGTCATGGGCTGGGCCGCGCTCATGCCGTCCATGACGATGCTCACCGAGAAGCTGCCGCAGCAGGTCAGCACCGATCTGCGTACCGGCCGCCTGGTGCTGATGGCCACGGCCGCCCTGATCGCGCCGGCCGTCCTCTACGTCGAATACATCAACGGCCACGAGGTCGAGGCGGCCCGCGGCGGGGTCGTCGACGCGCCGGTCATCGCGGCCGCCGCGGCGCTGATGTTCCTGCTGGTGCTGGGCCGGGTCAACGGCCTCGCGGTGGCCCAGCGGCAGGCCCGGGCCCGCGAGCGCGCCCTGCATCAGGCCAGTGCCGTCGTGTTCGCGGCCAGCACCGAGGCGGAGGCGGCCGAAGCGGTCCGCACGGCCGTCGGCGCGCTCATGCCGGCCGACCAGCCCTACCGCCTGAGCATCACCGCCACCGCCGGCGTGCCCCACCAGCCCGGCATGCGCCTGCTCCCGATCACCGAGCTGCCCGAGGGCGTCGCCGGTGATGAATTCGAGCATTTCCTGTACGCCACCATGCCGCTGCCGGGCGAGGGACGGGTCGGCGCCGGTGTGCTCCGCGGTCCGGCCCCGGTGCTGCGCGAGATGCAGCCGTCGTTCGAGGCGCTGCTCGGCCAGCTCGAGGTCGTCCTGCAGCGCATCGGGCTGACCGGCGAGGTGAACCGCCGCAACAGCGAGGCCTACTTCCGCACCCTGATCCAGAACGCGTCCGACGTCATCCTCATCGTCGACGGCGACGACCGGATCACGTACGCCTCCCCGTCGGCCGAGACCGTGCTCGGCCACCCCGACCTGACCGGCACGCCGCTGTCGGCGCTGATCGCGATCAGCCACCACACCGCGCTGCTGGACACGCTGGAGTCGATCCGTACCGGCCGTGACCAGTCCGAGGCGACCGACCTGGCCGTGCTGTGCGCCGACGGCCGGCTGCTGCAGATCGAGTGCACCGGCCGCGACCTGCGCGACGACCCGACCGTACGCGGCCTGGTGCTGACCATGCGCGACGTCACCGACCAGCGCCGCCTCGCCGACGACCTGTCCCACCTGGCCTTCCACGACGGCCTGACCGGGCTGGCCAACCGCGTGCTGTTCCGCAACCGCCTCGAGCAGGCGTTCTCGGTAGCCGAGCGCGACGACGCCACCATCGCCGTCCTCTTCGTCGACCTCGACGACTTCAAAGAGGTCAACGACACCCTCGGGCACGCCGTCGGCGACCAGCTGCTGGTCAGCGTGGGCGAGCGCATCTCGCAGATCATCGGGCTGGCCGACACCGCGGCCCGGATGGGCGGCGACGAGTTCGCCATCCTCCTCGAGCAGAGCGGCGACGCCACCCGCGCCGAGGTGCTGGCCGAACGCATCGTCAAGACCCTGGCCGTGCCGGTCGAGGTCAACGACGGCCTCGGCGGCAGCCACATCGTCAGCGGCGCCGCCAGCGTCGGCGTGGCCACCAACCGCGACGCCGGCTCGGCCACCGAACTGCTGCGCCACGCCGACCTGGCCCTCTACCAGGCCAAGGGCGACACCAAGGGCACCTGGCAGCGCTACCAGAGCGACCTGCACACCGCGATGGTGCAGCGCCTCGAGACCCGGGCCGCGCTGCACGAGGCGATCGACGGCGAGCAGTTCGCGGTCATGTACCAGCCGATCGTCGACCTCGGCAGCGGCGACACGGTCGGCGTCGAGGCGCTGGTCCGCTGGCAGCACCCGGCCCGCGGCCTGCTCGGCCCCTACCACTTCATCGAGGTGGCCGAGGAGAGCGGCGCCATCGTCGAGATCGGCCGGTGGGTGCTGCGCGCGGCGCTGACCGAGTTCGCCCGGCTGCGCGACAACGACCCGCAGAGCACGCTGCGCTACGTCAGCGTCAACGTGTCGGCCCGCCAGTTCCGCACCCCCGGCTTCGTCGAGCAGGTGCGCCAGGCCCTGGCCGACAGCGGCGCCCGCCCCGAGTGGTTGCTGCTCGAGATCACCGAGAGCCTGCTGCTGCGCGACGCCGAGCAGGTCTGGAGCGACCTCGGCGAACTGCGGGCCCTGGGCGTGCGGATCGCGATCGACGACTTCGGCACCGGCTACTCGTCGCTGAGCTACCTGCGCCAGATGCCGGTCGACGTGCTCAAGGTCGACAAGTCCTTCATCGACGACATCCTCGGCAGCGAGCAGCAGCGGGCCCTGGTCGACGCGATCGTCACGCTGGCCCGCAACCTCGACCTGGCCGTCGTCGCCGAGGGCATCGAGGACGAGGGTCAGCGGGCCGAACTGGCCGGCATGGGCTGCCCGTACGGCCAGGGCTACCTGTTCTCGAAGCCGGTCTGGCCGCACGAGATCGTCGCCCGCCCGCGCTCCGGCAAGCCCCTGACCGATCTCTCGGCGGCCTGAATTTCCGCTTAATCACTAGCGGTCATGGGCGCGGCACGGCAGGGTCGAAGGGGTGCTGGAGAATCCCGTGTGGGCCGCCCTGTCGGGGCCGCAGGCCTGCTTCGCCGAGGCGTCCGGTGACGCCGCCCGTTTCCTCTCCGATGTCGGACCCTGGTGCGCGGTCGCCGATCCCGGTGACCGCCACGCCTGGGACGACCTGGCCGGCCTGACCGACCGGGCGCTGCTCACCGCCCCGGCGATCCATCCGCCCAAGGGCTGGAAGCCGGTGATGGTGATCGCCGGCGTGCAGATGGCCGGCCACACCATGACCGGGGTCCACGACCCCGAGACGGTCCGGCTGACCGAGACCGACGTGCCCGAGATGCTCGACCTGGTCGAGCGGGCCCAGCCCGGCCCGTTCGGCAAGCGCACGATCGAGCTGGGCAACTACCTCGGCCTGCGGCACGAGGGCCGGCTGGTGGCGATGGCGGGCGAGCGGTTCCGGCTGCCGGGGTGGACCGAGGTGTCCGCGGTCTGCACCGACCCGGCCTTCCGCGGTCAGGGCCTCGCCGCCCGCCTGACGATGGCGGTCGCGGCCGGCATCCTGGAACGCGGCGACCTGCCCTTCCTGCACGTGGCGGCGGAAAATGCGGCGGCGATCCGGCTCTACGAGCGGCTCGGCTTCCAGGTGAACCACGAGGTCGTGTTCGCCTCCTACCGCCGCCTCTGACTACTCGACACGTGGCCGGATGGCACTATTCGGCGCATGACTGACGCGTTCAAGGCCGTGCTGCACCGATATCTCCGCACCGGCCGCGAAGCCATGCTCTGGAAGCTCGACGGACTGTCCGATTACGACGTCCGCCGGCCACTCGTGCCCACCGGCACCAACCTGCTCGGCCTGTTCAAGCACTGCGCCCTCATGGAGGCGGTCTACTTCGGCGTGACGTTCGGCCGGCCGTTCCCCGACCCGTTGCCCTGGCTGGACGACGACGCCGACCCGAATGCCGACATGTGGGCGGCCGAGTCCGAGAGCCGGGACGACATCGTCGCGCTCGGCCGCCGGATCTGGGCGCACGCCGACGCGACCATCGAGGCACTCCCCCTCGACGGGCCGGGCCGGGTGCCGTGGTGGCAGGCCGGTCGCGACGAGGTGACCCTGCACCAGATCCTCGTACACATGACGGCCGAGCTCTACCGGCACGCCGGGCACGCCGACATCGTGCGCGAACTCATCGACGGCGCGGCCGGACTGAGCCGGACCAACGACAACATGCCCGACGTCGATGCCGGCTGGTGGGCCGGCTATCGCGACCGGGTCGAGAAGACGGCTCAGCTCTTCCGGGTGGACTGACCGGCGCGGGGGCGGCGGGCGCGGCGGGGCAGCTGGATGCCCGCGTGGGTGCGCAGGGCGGCCGGGCCGCGCGAACGCCGGGGCGACACCGACGGGCGCGGACGGGCGCCGTGGGCCAGCAGGTCGATCGTGTCGTGGGTGCGGACCGGCTCGTCGGGCTCGGCCGGGCGCTCGTAGACGGATTCGTCCACCGGCGCGGGCTCCGGCTCATCCGGCGGGACCGGGGTCTCTTCGAGTGCCGGGCGGAAGATCGTGAACCGCTCGGCCACCGCGCTCGCCCGCTCGGGACCGGCCAGCACCAGCGCGGCGGCCAGGTTGGCCACGGCGAACGGCAGGGCGATCAGCACCAGGCTCGGCGTCGAGCGGATCGACGCCGCGGCCAGCACGGCGGCGGCGACCGCGGTGCCCAGGGCGGCGGCCGTGCCGGCCCGGCGCACCGAGTACGAGCCGAAACCGGAGAGCCGCAGCACTGTGGCCGTGCAGACGGCCGCCAGGACCACGGCGACCAGCCACGCCGCCGCGTACGGCCAGAGCCTGGCCCACGTGCCTTCCTCGTCGCCGAAGACGAACATCAGGAACGGCACCCCGATGACGGCGACCACGAGGAACAACACGGCGTCGACGGTGAGCACGATGGCCGCCGCCGCGACCGCGTCGACGCGATGCCCGCGTACCGTCTGCCCGGCTTCCAGATCGACCATCGCCAGCCGCCCTCCCCTGTTTCGAGGCTGCACGGTAACGCATCGACGGAGACGGTGTCCCGCTCAGGGGCGCAACTCCTCGAAGTATGCCTTCATCGACGGGTAGTAATGGTCGAAGATCGGCTGCGGGGTGCCCTCCCGGGCCGCGACCAGCATGTCGAGGTAGTACTCCCAGCCCGGCCCGATCTCGCCGACACCCTCGGTGCCGGGCAGGTGATGGACCAGCGACAGCTCGGTGCGTCCGCCCGCCTCGGTCAGCACGAGTTCGAGCTGCCAGCCGTCCTCGCCGACGCTGGTCACGGCGAGCCGCCGCGGGGGCTCGCAGACGTCGACGCGCATCTCCATCCAGGGGGCGCCCTCCTCGAACGCCATCTGCACCTTGATGATCTGCCCCGGGCCGCCCTCGCCGGTCCACCGGCCGTACCACCGGGCGGTGCGCTCGGGCTCGGTGACGCTGGCCCAGACGTCGTCGATGCCGGCCTTGAACGAGCGGCTGATCACCAGGTCGGTGCCGGTCGTCGTCGGCACGAGGCGGCCGGTCGGTGGATTGGTCATGCGGTGTCCTCCAGTCGTTGGGCACGCCGATCGCGCCGCGTGCGGTGAACTTCGGTCTCGAGCGCGTCCAGTCGCGGCCCCCAGAAGCCGGCCGGCCGCGCGAAGCCGGCGATCCAGTCGCCGACCTCGGCCAGCGGAGCCGGATCGACCCGGTAGACGCGCTCCCGCCCGGTGAGGGTGTCGTGGACGAGCCCACATTCCCGGAGCACCCGCAGATGACGGCTGACGGCGGGGCGGCTGATCGGGAAGCGTTCGGCGATGCGGCGCGCGGGCAGCTCACCGGCGCGGAGCAGTTCGAGGATCTGCCGCCGTACGGGATCGGCGATCGCCGCCGTCACATCGTCCACCGCGAAAGCGTAACTCATCGGTTACGGGTTCGCGAGCTGTGGACAACGACCGGAGTTGTCAGACGGGTGGCGTAAGGTGCCGCCGTCCGCTGTCCCAGGGTGGGCGGGGGAGGCGGCGGCTGCTCGAAAAACAGCCTTTAAGCTCGGAAACATGGACGAGATGCGCGCACGCTTCCGGTCGCTGCACGACGCCGGGATGTTCCTGATGCCGAACCCCTGGGACGCCGGCTCGGCCCGGATCCTCGAAGAGCTGGGCTTCCCGGCGCTGGCCACGACCTCGTCCGGGCTGGCCGCCGCCCTGGGCAAGGCCGACCAGCAGGTCACGCTGGACGAGCTGGCCGCGCACGTACGGGCGCTGACGACCGTGATCGCCGTGCCGCTCAACGTCGACGCCGAGCGCTGCTACGACGACATCGCCGAGACAGTCGAGGCGCTGGCGGCCGCGGGCGCGTCGGGCATCTCGATCGAGGACTACGACCCGGCGACCGGCCAGGTCGAGACGCTCGAAACTGGCGCGGCGCGGGTGGCCGTCGCCAAGGAAGCCTGCGCGCGCTACGGCGTGGTCCTGACCGCGCGGGCCGAGAACCTGCTCTACGGACACGACGACCTGGACGACACCATCGCCCGACTGCGGGCCTACCGCGCGGCGGGCGCCGACGTCGCGTACGCGCCCGGCCTGATCACGCCCCAGGACATCACGCGGGTCGTGGCCGGGGTGCCGGCGCCGATCAACGTCCTGGCCCTGGCCGGCACCCCGGAGACGGCCGAACTCGCCGAGCTGGGCGTACGCCGGGTCTCGACCGGCGGCTCGCTGGCCTGGGCCGCGTACGGCGCCTTGCGGAACGCCGCCCGCGAACTGCTCGACACCGGCACCACCACGTTCCGCGCGGCCTCGCTGGCCGGCGACGAGATCGCCGCTATAGCTGCCCGTGGTTCGGCGGCTGGAGGTCGCTGAGCTCCCACGCCGCCAGGTGGTGGTACTTCCAGTCGACCGGGTCGTGGACGCTGTGTGTGCGGGCGTTGCGCCAGTGCCGGTCGAGGTCGTACTTGGACGCGGCGGAACTGGTGCCGCACAACGCGAACAGCTCCGACCCGGCCTCGACGGCCACCTCGCTGCCGAACGCCTTGGCCGCCGCCACGGCGAGCGAGCCTTCCGCCGCCGACGACGCTGACGGCGGCACGAGACCGATCGCGTCGAGCGTACGGGCGGCGTCTTTGAGGAGGGCCTCGGCGGCGCGCACGCGGGTGGCGAGCCGGCCGTAGCGGTACATGACGTGCGGGTCCTCGACCGCCCTCGAAAAAGAGGCCCGGACGGCCTCGGTCGACGGCCGCGCCTTGTCGCGCAGATAGGCCCGGGCGTCGGCGAGGGCTCCCCCGGCGATGCCGACCTCGATGGCGGCGTGCACGAGCTGGGCCCGGGCGCCGAGCTGCTGCGGCACCTCGTAGGCCCGGGTGTAGTCGAGCGCGAACTCGACCGGCACGTCGGTGAAGGTCGCGGTGCCGCTGATCGTGGCCCGCTGCCCGATGACGTCCCAGTCGGTGTCGACGGCGACCCCGGCCGCGTCGCGGGGCACGAAGGCCAGCACCAGGCGGCCGTCTTCGCCGATCGCGCTCACCGCGATCCAGGCGCTGGTCAGGGCACCGGTCGTGTAGTACTTGACGCCGTTCAGGCGGCCGCCGGCGATCCTCGTCCTCAGGTCTTGAGCGTGCTTGCCGCCCCGCTCCGCCAGCGCGTTGCCGATCCGGCGTCCGGCCAGCACATCCGCGTACAGGTGCTTGCGGATCTCCGGACCGTGCACGGCCAGGATGTCGACCAGCAGGTAGTGGGCCTGCGGCACCTGGGCGATGGCCGGGTCGGCCGCCGCGATCAGGCGGGTCACCTCGGCCAGGGTGGACGGGCCGAGTCCGGGCCCACCGTCCTCGACCGGGATCGTGACGCCGAGCAGGCCCGAGGAGTCGAGACGGGCCAGCGCCTCGGTGGGCACGACCTCGGCACCGTTGCGGTCACGTTCGGCGGCGCCGGGAGCGAGGGCGGCGGCCAGATCGGTGGCGGCGGCTACGGCATCAGCATGCGTCGTCAGGGTGGGCACACCGCCGAGCCTAGTCAGGCTCGGCGGCTTCGCGTTCCCCGCTCGGGCGGCGGTAAACGCGCCTACGATCCACTTGGCCCCCCGCCGCATCTCGTGAAGAGAGAAGGCTCCGATGCGAGCGGTAGCAAGCAAATTCTCCGTGGCGGCGCTGATCGCGCTGGCCGCGCTCGTCGTCCCGGCCGGGCCCGCCTCGGCCGCCACGACCGGACTGTTCATCAGCAGCCACGACGGCCGCTGTCTGGACGCCGACATCTCCACCCCGACCCACGACGGCACCAAGGTGCAGACCTGGCAGTGCATCGACGGCAACCGCAACCAGAAGTGGACGCACTACCCCGACGGCTCGATCCGCAGTTCGTGGGACGGCCGGTGCCTCGACGAGGACATCGCGGGCGGCGTCCGCAACGGCACCAAGGTGCAGGTGTGGGTCTGCAACGGCTGGGACAACCAGAAGTGGGACGTCCGCCCGGACGGCAGCATCACCAACCGGCACGACGGCCGCTGCCTCGACCAGAACATCGCGGGCGGCACCCGGAACGGGACACAGGTGCAGGTTTGGGACTGCAACGGATGGCTCAACCAGAAATGGCACCGATAACCGCGTGAAATGGTCACAATGACCTGATGTCGGACGCCGAGTTTCTCGCGTACGCCGGGTCCCTCGCGGCAGGCGGCCTGCTGTTCCTCATCCTCGCCGTGCTGGGGCTCGGCCAGGGCCTGATCCTGCGTGTCCTCGACGTGCTGGTCGGCCTGGCCTTCCTCGGCTACGCGGGCTATCTGATGATCGCCGCGCCGTCATCGCCGTTCATGTCGTGGTTCGTGATGGCGACGCCGGCGGCCGGGCTGGTGGTCGCGATGGTGGCGCGACGGCGGGCCCGGGCCAAGGTCAAGCGACTCGAGGAAGAGCACAGTTCCCTCCCGTACGGGGGAAGGCCCGTTCCCGCTCCGACGGAACGGGTGCCCTATCCGACGCCGCCCTCGCCGCTCGATCCCTCGGCACCGGCCGTGTCACGCAAGAAGGAACCCGAGGTGGGCGGGGGCATGCCGTCCGGGCTGCCGGCCACGCCGCCGCCGTCCGGGCTGGGCGTGAACCCGGTCGAAGCCGCGCCCCGGCCGCCGCGACCGTCCGGGTTGCCGCAGACCGCCACGCACGCCGAACCCGGCACGCACGCCGAACCCGGCTATCACGGACGGCACGAGGCGGACGACATCGCCCAGCACGACTACACCGGCGGGCGGCACCGCGCCGACGGGGAGTCCTGACTAGATTGGCGGCGTGGACTATCGCCGCACGTTCCGCTCGGCCGCCGTCACGTTCGTCGATCTGGCCGGCCGGGTGCCCGCCGACCGCCTGGACGGGCCCGGCCTGGGCGACTGGACGCTGCGCTCACTGATCGGACACACCATCAGCTCGGCATTGACCCAGGTGCCGGCCGTGCTCGGCGCCCGGGCCGACGGCATCAACGTCGCCGCCGCCGAGGGCTACTTCGCCTTCGTCCGCGATGTGCCCGCCGACGTCCTGGCAGCCGCGCTCGCCGTGTCCGACGCCGACGCGCTTCCGATCGCCGGCGAACTGGCCGGGCGCGCGACCCAGGCCCTGGCCGCGGCCGGCGACGACGACGTGGTGGCCACCCCGGTCGGCGGCATGCGGGTGCGCGACTGGCTCCCCACCCGCACGTTCGAGCTGGTGGTGCACGGGACGGATGTGGCTGTCGCGGCCGGTGTGCCGGTCGAGTTCGATCCGGCCGCGGTGTCCGAGGCGACGCTACTGGCGGCCCGGATCGCGGTCGCCCTCGGCGAGGGGCCGGTGCTGCTGCGGGCGTTGACGGGGCGTACGTCCCTTCCCGAGAAGTTTTCGGTGGTTTGAACCTGAGGATTTCCGGCCGCTCTCACCGAACTGCAACCGGTCTGCACTTCTTCGGCGCGCCCCCGGCCCGAACAGAGGGGTATGACCGACACGATGATTGTCGAGCTGGGCCTGCAGGCCATGACCATCGCGGCCAAGATGTGTGCCCCGGTGCTGCTGACGTCGCTCGCGGTTGGTTTCGCCATCTCGCTGTTCCAGTCCGTCACCCAGATCCAGGAAGCGACGCTGTCCTTCGTCCCGAAGGCGGCCGCCGTGTGCGCCGCGCTGCTCTTCTCGGGTAACTGGATGCTGCACGAGATGGTCAACTACACCACGCAGTTGTTCGGGCGCATCCCGGAGCTGATCGCCGCTTAAGGCCCGATGATCTGGGACCGGAGCCGATCGAGGGCTTCGGCGCGGGCCCCGGCCAGAGACGGTTCCTGCTGTACGGCGGCGGCCTGCAAGCGTACGGGACGAGGCTGTTGATCTGTCTCGTCGGCCAGCGCGCCGAGCAACGGTGTGCCCCAGCGGCCGCCGATGACCACCAGCTCGGGGTCGATAAGCGTGGCCAGCGCGGCGATCAGGCCACCGACCGCCGTGACCACCTCGGGTGGGCGCGTGTCGAGGAGTCGCTCGACGTCGATCGCGGTCGTGCCGGGCCGGCGTAGGCCCAGCTCACCGAACACCTCGATCAACGGCATGGCCCGCCCACCCGGACCCTCGGTGATCAGGTGGGCCACCTCGCCGGACAGGCCGTGATGACCGCGCCGCACCTCGCCGTCGCTGACGATCGCGCAGCCCAGACCCTCGTCGAGGAAGACGTAGGCGAAGTCGTCGAGCGGGGCCGCCTTCCGCTCGGCCTCGGCCGCCCAGTTCACGTCGTTGTCGACCAGCACCGGACCGTCGACCCGCTCGCCCAGCACAGCCACCGGATCGATCTCGCCCAGCAGGAACGGCGCGTCGGGCAGCTGGCGCAGACGCCCGGTGTGCCGGTCGACCGGGTCGGCCGCGCTCACCACGGCGAACCGCACCGGAAAGGAGAACTCCGCCACCGCCCGGCCCAGCGCCTCGGCGACATCGTCGGGCCGGGCGGGCCGGCCGACACCCGCCTCGGCGCGCGCGATCGAATCGCCGTAGGCATTGATGTATTCGGCGACGACCCCCTCGGGAGCGATGCTGACCGCCAGCGCCGTCCCGACATCGGGCGCGAGCGAGTAATAGGAGCCGACCCGGCCCATCCCCCGGCCGCCCGGGGTGCGCTCCCCGGTGTCGACGACCAAGCCGGCCTCGCTCAGGCGGCGCACGCTCTCGCCCGCCGTCGGCTTCGAGATGCCGGTCTCGGTCGCCAGCTCGGCCCGGGTCAGCCGCGGATGCCGCATCAGGGCGCGCAGCACCTGCTCGTCGGTGAGCGAGCGAACCATCTTGGCCGGATCCACGATGCCATTCTAGTCAGGCCCCTTGCCTAGAAGGGCCCCCACCCCGTACGGTCGTTTCCAGTAAAGGCCCATGACTAGAAGGAGGCCCGCCATGCCGCTCCCCCACTGGGAGGAGACGCCGTCCGACCTGACCGGCGCCACCCGCGAGATCAAGGCCGCGCTGCGCGCACAGATCGAGGCCTCCGGCCGGACGGTCGACGAGGTCTTCGCCGTGGTCGAGCGCCAGGTCGGGGCCGAGGTGGCCGAGATCGTGGCGGCGAAGGCCCGCGGTGAGCAGGTGTGGCCGGTCATCACCTACGACGACATCGCGAACGGCACCGCCGACGCCTCCCAGCTGCGCAAACGCGGCTGCATGGTGGTGCGCGGCCACTTCCCGCGCGAGCAGGCCCTCGGCTGGGACGCCGACATCGTCCGCTACGTCGAGGAGAACGAGTTCTTCGAGAACTACCGCGGCCCCGGCGACGACTTCTTCGGCAGCGTCGGCTCCAAGCCCGAGATCTACCCGATCTACTGGTCGCACGCCCAGATGGAGGCCCGGCAGAGCGAACGCATGGCCACGGTGCAGGCGTTCCTCAACAGCCAGTGGAAGCACACCGCGGCCGACGGCACCCAGTGGTTCGACCCGCAGCGCGACTCCCTCTACCCCGACCGCATCCGCCGCCGCCCCGAGGGCGCCGACTCGGCCGGCCTGGGCACCCACCTCGACCCCGGCACCCTCGACCTGTGGATGACGAAGGCCTACCAGAAGGCGTTCCGCCACCTGTTCGACGGCTCCGTCGAGCAATACGACCCCTGGGACGCCGCCTACCGCACGTCCGGCCCGCAATACCCCGGCTCGACCATGTGCTCGGCGTTCCGCACGTTCCAGGGCTGGACGGCGCTGTCCGACATGGACCACGACCAGGGCGTCCTGCACACGGTGCCGATCCCCGGAGCGATGGCCTACCTGATGCTGCGCCCGCTGCTCACCGACGTCCCCGACGACGACATGTGCGGCGTCACCGTCAACCAGGTCTTCCCGGCCGGCCACAAGTGGCACGACATGCTGATGGACGCGCTGTCCGGCATCCCCGACGTCAAGGCCGGCGACTCCGTCTGGTGGCACTGCGACATGATCCACAGCGTCGCCCCGATCCAGGACCAGCGCGGCTGGGGCAACGTCATGTACATCCCCGCCGCCCCGTGGTGCGACCGCAACGAGGCCTACGCGGCGTCGGTCCGCGAGGCCTTCCTGACCGGTTCCAGCCCGTCCGACTTCCCGGCCGAGCACTACGAGCGCGACTGGAAGAACCGCTTCCAGGAGGGCGAGCTCAACGAGGTCGGCCGCCGCGGCCTGGGGCTCGCCTCTTAAAGATCAAGAGCCGGATGTCCCGGCCGGGTGGTGGGTGAGCCGTCGCTCCTACGGTGCTTCAGGAAATCAAGGTCAAGTGCCTGATGTCCCGGCCGGGTGGTGGGTACGGACCGTCGCTCCCGCGGGGACCGCGACACGAGGAGCTGGCCGCTGGCGCGTCCAGAGCGCTCCTCGCGCCACGGCGACCTGAGTGAGTGGTCGCGCTCAAAGACAGGGCGGAACCCGGCGCGGCTATACGCTCGCCGCATGATCGAAGTGCGGCGGGCAACGGCGGCGGACGCGGCGGAACTGGTGCGGCTGCGGGCAGTGCTGTTCGACATCCCCGAGGGCTCGGACGAGAACGGCTGGCGCCGTTCCGCAGCGTCCATCCTGGTGCGGCGGTTGTCCGCCCCGTCGCCGACGATGGCCGCGTTCGTCGTCGACCGCGGATCGGGGCAGTTGGCGGCGTGCGCGGTCGGCATCATCGAGGAACGGCTGGGCGGCCCGGCCAACCCGGCCGGCCTGGTCGGCTACATGCTCAACGTGGCGACCGACCCGGCCGACCGCCGCCGCGGATATTCCCGGGCCTGCACGTCAGCACTGGTCGACTGGTTCCGCGCCCAGGGCGCCGGCGTGGCCGACCTGCGCGCCACGCCGACGGCGGAGCCGCTCTACTCCTCGCTGGGCTTCACCCGCACCTCCGACCCCGCCATGCGACTGCGCCTGCCCACCCACCCCGAGTCGTCCCCGCACTGACACCGCCCCGCCCACGCCCGACGCGCCCCGAGTCGTCGCCGCGGTGACACCGCCTCACCCGCTACCCATCCCGGCGCCCGACTGATGTCCGCCGCGTCCCGGAAAGTCGGCCGGCAATTCCGTTGACCCGCCCTGACGGCCGAGTGGGCAGCCGGCTTCCCACGCTCGGCACCGGCTTCGACGACCAGTGGACCCGCCGGCGGGCGCTCGACCGCCCTACTTGCCGCGCCGGAAGCCGGGCAGCTTACCCACGACCGACTTGGCGGCCCCGAGGGCCGACTTCCCAGCCTGGGCCGCAGCGTCGGCCGCGTCCTTCCCGTGCTGAGCCGCGACGTCGAGAGCACCCGCCGTGGCATCCAGCGCCGCCTTTCCGTGCTGCGCTGCGACATCGAGGGCTCCGGCCGTGGCGTCCAGCGCGCCCTTGCCCTGATCCGCCGCCACTTCGAGCGCCCGGCCGCTGTGCTGTGCGGTGGCGGTCAGCGCCCGCCCACCGTGGTGCACGGTCGCGTCGAGGGCGCCCCGGCCGGTGTTCAGAGCCGCGTTGACGCCGTCGCCGGCCGCGTCCAGCCAGCGCCTCACCTTGCGGGTCTCCTGGCTGTTCTCGATCCCCAGCCAGTCCCGGAAGTCGAGCACACCCGCCATGACCCGGTTGCTCGACCGCACCACGGCCGGCGACGACACCGGATTCAGCAGCACCCTCTTGTTGGCGGTGCGCGCGGCCGTGTCCATGCGGGCCAGCAGACGGTCGGTGGCCTGCGCGATCAGGTCCATCCGGTTCTCCCGGGCCGCGCTCAGCCCGAGGCGGTGCCGGTCCAGTTCGTCCGGGGACGAGTCGAGCACCCGGTCGAGCTCCAGCAGGGCGATCGCGTCCTGCATCTGCACGCTCCGGGCGAGCACGGCGAGCCATTCCGGCACCTTGCGCTCCGTCTCCTGAGCCGCTTTGGCCATCTCGGCGATGTCGTCCTGGCGTTCGACCTTCTCCGCGAGGGCGTCGAGCTGCCGCAACGCGTAGGCCAGGGTCCTGGTGACCGTGAACGAGGTCGCCTGCACCTTCGACCAGGTGACCTCGGAGACCCGGCCGACCCGGTCCCGGACGGTCAGCGCCTCGCCGATGACCACATCGGCACCGACCGTGTCGGCCAGCACGGCGTCCTTCTGGCCGCGGAGCACGTCGTCGACCTTCTGGTCGATCACGGCGAGATAATCGGTGATCTCGTCCATCTTCTGCTGCATCGACTGCTGCGCCATCGCTGCGGCGGCCGCGGCCAGCGCGGCCGGGTTACTCAACGTAGCGACCGTCTTCCCGGTCCGCACGATCTCGAGCAGCCCGCTGATCTCGCCCTTGCGGGTCGTCAGCACGGCCCGGCTCAGGTGCGACGCCGAACCCTTCATCAGGCCGTGATGCTGCATCTTCCGCGCCGAGTCGGCCGACAGCATCACCCAGCGACCCGAGTGCTTCGAGATCTCGGACGCCGCCTTCGCCACCGTGGAGCCGGTCTTGAGCGCGGACGTGATCCGCTGCATCCCGAGGTCCTTGGAGGGCAGATTCTCGGCGGTCAGAAACCGGTCGACGGCGGCCGCGTTCCCGAAGACGGCCATCCCGTCACCGTCGCTGATCAGCTCGATCTCGTTATCAGCCGTTGGCTCGATCCCGTCACCGGACGATTCGCCCTCTTCGTCGCCGGTCGGCTCAATCTCGTCATTCACGTCGGCCCCCGAAGTGTGCGCAGGAGCCGCGATCGTCGCAGCCGAGAACACGATCAATGCGTGTGGGGTAGCCGCCGGTGCGATCCCTATGCATCAGTCCCGAACTGCACCCCTCGGAGCGGAAAGGCCCATTTCGAGGTTTCGCCATGTCCGAATCGACTGATCAATCCGGGCGCAACCGGCAGGCTTTCCGGGCGCAACCACTCACGCAGGCCGCCCGGGTGGGGTGAGCGTTCTGGGCGCGCCAGCGCCCTGCTCACCCCGCCCGGGTCCCCGCGGGAGCGACGGTCCGTACCCACCACCCCGCCGGGACAAAAGGCTCTTAATAGCGACAGCGCAAAACAACCAGCGTATGTCCGGTGACGTCGATCTGGGAGGCCGCTTTCGCGGTTTTGCGGCGGGTGGCCAGCAGCGGATCGGCCGTATTGACGACGACTTCCCAGGTGCGGCCGAAATTCTTGTCGGGCAGCGTGAACTGCACCGCGTCACCGAGCGGATTGAACAGCAGCAGGAACGAATCGTCGGTGATCGGTTCGCCCAGGGCGTCGCGTTCCGGAATGCCGTGCCCGTTGAGGAAAACCGTCATCGTCATGCCGCTGCGGGTGTTCCAGTCGGCCTCGGTCATCGGCTGGCCGTCGCGGCGCAGCCAGGCGATGTCGGGCACGCCGTCGACCGTGTCGCCGGTGAAGAAACGGCGGCGGCGGAAGATCGGGTGCTTGGCCCGCAGTTCGTTCAGGCGGCGGGTGAATCCGGTCAGCACGTCCTGGTTGCGGGCGTCGTCCCAGTCGACCCAGCTGATGTCGTTGTCCTGGCAGTAGACGTTGTTGTTGCCGTTCTGGGTGCGGCCGAGTTCGTCGCCGTGGGCGATCATCGGGACGCCCTGCGAGAGCAGCAGGGTGGCCAGGAAATTGCGTTTCTGCCGTTCCCGCAGGGCCACGATGTCGGGATCGTCGGTCGGACCCTCGACGCCGCAGTTCCACGAGCGGTTGTGGCTCTCGCCGTCGCGGTTGCCCTCACCGTTGGCGTCGTTGTGTTTCTCGTTGTAGGACACCAGGTCGGTCAGGGTGAAACCGTCGTGGGCGGTGACGAAGTTGATGGACGCGATCGGCCGGCGCCCGTCGATCTCGTACAGGTCGGAACTGCCGGTGAAACGGGACGCGAACTCGCCCAGCGAGGACGGCTCGCCGCGCCAGAAATCGCGGACCGAATCGCGGTAGCGGCCGTTCCATTCGGTCCACAGCGGCGGGAATCCGCCGACCTGGTAGCCGCCGTCGCCGACGTCCCACGGTTCCGCGATCAGCTTGACCTGGGAGACCACCGGGTCCTGGTTGACCAGGTCGAAGAACGCGGCCAGCCGGTCGACGGCGTGGAATTCGCGGGCCAGTGCGGCGGCCAGGTCGAACCGGAAACCGTCGACGTGCATCTCGGTGACCCAGTAGCGCAGCGAATCCATGATGAGGCGCAGCGATTCGTGGTGCCGCACATTCAGGCTGTTCCCGGTGCCGGTGGTGTCGTAGTAGTACTGCTTGTCCTCGTCGACCAGCCGGTAGTAGGCGGGATTGTCGATGCCGCGGAAAGACAGTGTCGGCCCGAGGTGGTTGCCTTCGGCGGTGTGGTTGTAGACGACGTCGAGAATCACCTCGATGCCGGCCTGGTGCAGCGCTTTCACCATCGATTTGAACTCCTGCACCTGACCGCCGTGGCCGCCGAACGAGGCGTAGCCGTTGTGCGGGGCGAAGAAGCCGATGGTGTTGTATCCCCAGTAGTTCGTCAGGCCGCGGTCGACCAGGGTGCTGTCGTGCACGAACTGGTGCACCGGCATCAGTTCGACGGCGGTGATGCCGAGGTCCTTGAGATAGCGGATCATCGCCGGGTGGGCGAGTCCGGAATACGTTCCGCGGACGTCCTCGGGAATGTCGGGGTGGCGCTCGGTCATGCCTTTCACGTGCGCCTCGTAGATGACCGTCTGGTGGAACGGGACCCGCAGCGGCCGGTCGTTGCCCCAGTCGAAGAACGGGTTGATCACCACCGATTTCTGGGCGTACGGGGCGGAGTCGTCGTCGTTACGGGAATCGGGCTCGCCGAACCGGTAGGCGAACAGCGCCTCGTTCCAGTCGTTGCGCCCGTCGATGGCCTTGGCGTACGGGTCGAGAAGCAGTTTGTTCGGGTTGCAGCGCAGGCCGTTGGCGGGGTCGTAGGGGCCGTGGATCCGATATCCGTAGCGCTGGCCGGGCACGATCCGGGGCAGGTAGCCGTGCCAGACGAGGGCTTCCCGCTCCGGAAGGTCGATCCGGGTCTCCTTGCCGTCGTCGTCGAACAGGCAGAGCTCGACCCGGTCGGCGATCTCGGAGAAAAGGGCGAAATTGGTGCCACCCCCGTCATATGTCGCACCGAGCGGGTAGGGGTTGCCAGGCCAGATCTTCATGCGGGCGTTGCTTCCCACTAACCGCTCCCGTCAATCCGCGCGATCGACTGTCCCCGGCACTAGGTTGTTGTCCGAGGGGGTCTCATGACTACAGAGTTACCGGGTTGGGTGCCGGTCGAACATCGATGGTTCGGCCTGGATCGGCGGCAACTGAAGCCGGCGCTGTTCGTTCTCGTCGTCGCGCTGCTGCTGATCTACGGCTGGCCGGCGCTGAACGCGGTCGTCCCGTGGGACAACCCGACCCGGGCGGGCGACGTGCTCGACCTGGGCGAGGGTGCCACGGCCGTGCCCCCGGTCGGCTGGCAGCTCGAAGACGGCGCCCTGACCAGGGACAACACCGGCGTGAGCCCGACCAACGACCAGGTCAAGCTGGTCAAGGGCGGCGCGACGATCCAGATGACCGGGGCCGCGTTCACGGGCAGCGCCGCGGCGTTCCTGAGCCAGGTGATCAGCGCCGAAGACCCGGACGCCAACATCTCCGGCGCGCCCAGCACGTTCACCACCTCGTCCGGGCTGGTCGGTGTGGTGCGCAGTGCGAGCGGTCCGGGCGGCGACGAACTGCTCGCCGCGTTCAAGATGTCGGCAACCTCACCCGACAACGCACCGGCCCTGCTGATCGACGCGAGCACCGTGCCGGGCGAGTTCCAGCAGTACTCCGGCGAGATCGACACGTTCCTGCGCAGCATCACCCCGGGAGCGAGCGAATGACAGTCACGAGCAGTCCGGCCAAGAACGCACAACTGGCGTCCATCGAGCAGTCCGGGTGGGGCACCCCCTACCGGTTCCTGCAGCCGCACAACCCGGCCTTCTGGATCTACCTGATCGGGGTCGGCGCGGGCGCGGTGGGCATGGTCAAGTACTTCGGTCCCGGGTCGAGCACCTACCGGGTCGCCCTGACCAGCGGCATCCTGTTCTTCGCGATCTACCTGATCCCGTGGCTGCTGTTCCTGCGGCGGCAGAACCGCTACACCGCGCAGCCGGGCGGGCTGCTGGCCACCGGCTTCGTCTGGGGTGCCGTGGCCGCCACGTTCTGGATCGCCCTGCCGGCCAACACCGCCCTGCTCGAGATCTGGCAGAAACTGCTCGGCCCGACCGGCGCGAGCACCTGGGGCGCGGGCTTCAGCGCGCCGATCGACGAGGAGTGGAGCAAGGCGCTCGGCCTGATCCTGCTGATCGCCCTGGCGCCGCGGCTGATTCGCAGCGCGTATGACGGGTTCATCATCGGTGCGTTCATCGGGCTCGGGTTCCAGGTGTCCGAGGACGTCCTGTACGCGTACAACAACGCCACCTCGACCTTCGGCGCCGGGCAGCTGGAGTCCTCGCTGTACATCCTGGCGCTGCGCGGCCTGGTCGGCATCACGTCGCACGCCCTGTTCAGCGCGGTCTTCTGCGCGGGCGTGATGTGGATCCTGGGCCGGGCCCAGGGCGAGCGTCATGTCGTCCGCGGTGTGATCGTGTGCCTGGCCAGCATGTTCCTGCACTTCGCC
Organism: Paractinoplanes bogorensis; assembly: GCF_018829635.1. Classification (GTDB taxonomy): domain Bacteria; phylum Actinomycetota; class Actinomycetes; order Mycobacteriales; family Micromonosporaceae; genus Actinoplanes; species Actinoplanes bogorensis. Next base: position 567,156 of record NZ_JAHKKG010000005.1, on the reverse strand, counting down.
TGGGACGACGCGTCCGGTCTGTTCGCGGGCAACGTGCTCCTGACCGTCGTCGGGCCCTACCTGATCCTGATGCCGCTCGCCCTGGTCGTGCTGTCCGTGGTGCGGCGGATGGCGTCGTCCACCGAACGCGCGTGGATGCGCGATCTGCTCGCTCCCGAGGTCGAGAACGGCGTGGTCGACCAGCCGCTGCTGGACGCGGTGAGCGGCCTGCACCAGCAGCGCCGCCACTTCGCCAAACTGGTCGGCAACGGGCGCCGGGCCCGCCTGCTGGTCGAGAGCGCGGGCGACCTGGCCCACGAGATCGCTTCGTCGGGCGGCGAGGAGACCCCACGGGTGGCGCACGCCCGCCACGAACTGCTCCGGCTGCGCGGGGTCACCCCATGAGCCTCACGTACGCCGAGGTGGGCGCCACCCGCGACGAGCGGATGCCCGCCGGATACGCGCACGTCGTCCGCGATGAGCGCATCGCTCACGGTCGCGCGGCTTTCGAGCGGGCCGCGGACGGTCTGTTCGCCTGGCGGATGCACCGGATCGCCGGGATGCGCCCGGTCGGCGAGCTGCCGCGCCCGGCCGAGGGGGCCGAGGCCCGGCTGCGCTTCTACGGCATGACCATCCCGTGCCGGGTCGTCTACGTGGTCGACGAGCCGGACCGGCGCGGTTTCGCCTACGGCACGCTGCCCGGGCATCCCGAGGCGGGCGAAGAGGCTTTTCTCGTACGGCTGGACGCCGACGGTTCGGTCCGGTTCGAGATCCGCGCCTTCAGCCGTCCGGCGACCCTGCTGACCCGGCTCGGCGGCCCGGTCGCGAAGCTGGTGCAGCGCTACGCGACCGGCCGCTACATGAAGGCGATGCGCGAACTGGCTAACTGAGCACCCGGGCCAGCCGGGTCAGCGCGTCGAACCGGTCGGGCTCGGCCGGGATCATCACCACGCTGGTCGCGCCCGCGGCGTGCCGGGCCGCGACCTGCGCGCGGACCTCGCCGGCGGTGCCGGCCAGGGACAGCTCGCGCACCCACTCGTCCGGCATGGTCGCGGCGAACTCCTCCGGCCCGGCCGAGGTTGAGCGATGGTGCGCGAATTCGTCCGCGAACGGCATCGCGGCCAGGTGCGGCGCCCAGTCCGGCTCCCCGGTCCAGGCCAGGCCGGGCCGCACCAGGTCGCGGGCGGCCCGGCCGTCGTCGCCGACCACCGCCGCGTCGTACGTGATGACCTCGAGCCCGTCGTGGCCCATCTGCCCGATCGCCCCGGCCACGTAGGGCGGCGCGGCGGGCTCGGCCAGCAGCACCCCGTCGGACACCCGCCCGGCCAGAGCGATCGACCTCGGACCCCGTACGCCCAGAACGACCTTCGGCACGACCTGCGGCTTCTCGCCGATCACGACGCCCTCGACCTGGACGTACCGGCCGGCCGGCGGGCCCGGCTCGCCGCGCAGCAGCGTGCGGACGGCGACCGTGTACTCCTCGAGCAGCGTCAGCGGGCTGGCCGGCCAGGCCCCGGTCGAGCGCATCCAGTCCGGCATGCCGTGCCCGATGCCCGCGATGAGCCGGCCCGGGAACAACTGCGCGAGGGTGGCCAGTTCCATGGCCGCGAACGCCGCGTTACGCGCACCGGCGGGCAGGATGCCGATGCCGACGGTGATCCGCGCGGTCGCGGCCAGCACCGCTCCGGCCTGCGCGACCCCGCCGCGGAACCCGAGATCCTCCACCACCCAGAGTTCGTCGAAGCCGAGCTCCTCAGCCCTGCGGGCGTACGGGAAAATCTCCTGCACCGGCAGATCCCGCGGCAACATCACACCGACCCGGCTCATTTCCCGCCCCTCCTGTCCGCGTCCGTGATCTCGCGCAACACCCGGGCGGGGTTACCCACGGCGATCACGCCCGTCGGCACCGATCGTGTCACCACGCTCCCCGAGCCGATGATCGACCCCGCACCGATCGTGACGCCCTGGTTGATGGTCACGTCGCCGCCGACCCAGACCCGGTCACCGATCGTCACCGGCTTGGCGTAGCAGGCGCCGGCCGCCCGCTCGTCCGGGTCGATCGCGTGGTTGCTCGTGTAGATGCCGACCCGCGGGCCGAACAGCACGTCGTCGCCGATCGTGATCCCGCCGCCGTCCAGCAGCACGCAGTCGAAGTTCGCGTAGAACCGGTCACCGACGGCGATGTTGAACCCGAACTCGCAGCGGAACGTCGGCTCGAAGTGACAACCCTCCCCCACGCTGCGCAACAGGCGTTTCAAAATCGTTTCCCGTACGGCCTGTGGTTGCCCGAAGCTCGCGTTGTACTCGGTGCTCAGCAACACCGTCCGCTGCCGGGCCGACACGAGCTCCGCGGTGAGGTCGTCGTACATCGCCCCCGACAGCATGTGCTGCCGCTGTTCCTCGATATTCACGGTCCCCACCCTCTCAGAGATCCGACAGTAGGATGCGGCCCATGACCATCGGGGGATTGTCGGAGAAACGCCTGGCTCGCTTACGCCCGCTGCTCGAGCGGCACGTCGAGACCGGCTTCGTGCCGGGTCTGGCGGTGGCGGTGCGACGGCACGGCGAGACGCACGTGGAGGCGGCCGGGACGCTCGCGTTCGAGGGCGCGGGCGCCGGCGTCCCGATGGCCCGCGACACGATCGTGCGGATCGCGTCGATGACCAAGCCGATCGTCGCCGCGTGCGCGATGACCCTGGTCGAAGACTGCACGCTCCGGCTCGACGACCCGGTCGACGACCTGCTGCCCGAACTGGCCGGCATGCGGGTTCTGGCCGATCCGCTGGGGCCGTTGGAAAAGACAGTTCCCGCCGTACGCCCGATCACGCTCCGAGATCTGCTGACGTTCACGCCCGGCACCGGCATGGCCATCGCCGAACCGGGCACGGTCCCGATCGCCGACGCGCTCGGCGAGGTCGGCGCGCCCGATCTGGACGGGTTCCTGCGCCAACTGGGCACTCTGCCGCTGGTCGAGCAGCCGGGCACCCGTTGGATGTACGACACGTCGGCCGACCTGACCGGCGCCCTGATCGCCCGGGCGACCGGCACGTCGCTCGGCGAGGCGCTGCGGGAGCGCGTCTTCGAACCGCTCGGCATGAAAGACAGCGGGTTCAGTGTGGACCCGGCCGGCCTCGGCCGGTTCGCGACCGGCTACTCCCCTTCCGAAGACCGGGTCGTGGCGGACGCGCCCGACGGCCGGTTCAGCCGCCCGGCCGCGTTCGAGAGCGGGGGCGGCGGGCTGGTCTCGACCGCCGACGACTACCTGGCCTTCGCCTCCGCGCTGCTGGCCGGGGGCGGCGCGATGCTCTCGCGGCCGTCGGTGACCCTGATGACCACCGACCACCTGACCCCGGAGCAGAAGGCGGTCACCACGCTGTCCGGCTTCCGGCCCGATTACTTCCGCCATCAGGGCTGGGGCTTCGGGACGGCCGTCATCACCCGGCGCACCGGCCTGGGCCCGTCGGCCGGAAGCTACGGCTGGTCCGGATTCTGGGGCACGGCCTGGTACAACGACCCCGCCGAAGACCTGTCGGCGGTCGTCATCCTGCAGCGGGCCCACATGGGCGACCAGTCGCTCCCGATGTGGAACGACCTCTGGACCACCATCTACCAGGCGATCGACGACTGAGATGTGGCCCGCACCGGAGACCGGCTGCTGGTTGCACCCGGCCGTCGAGGTGCGGGCGTCGCCGATCTCCGGGGTGGGCCTGTTCGCGCGCGCCCCGATCGCCGTGGACGCGCGGGTGTCCCGGCTCGGCGGCCGGCTGGTGTCCACGGCCGCGCTGCTCCGGCCGGCGACCGATTACGTCGACACGATCACCGTGGACGACGACATCCACCTGGTGCTGCCGCCGGACACCCCGAACGGCAAGGGCAACCACAGCTGCGACCCGAATCTCTGGTGGGCCGCGCCGTACACGCTGGTGGCCCGGCGCGACATCGCCGCCGGCGAGGAACTGACGAACGACTACGCCACCAGCACCGGGGTTCCCGGGTTCGCGATGCCCTGCCGGTGCGGCACGGCATTCTGCCGGGGCCGGGTCACCGGGGGCGACTGGGCGCGGCTCGACCTCCAGGCCCGATACGGCGACCACTGGGTGCCGGCCCTGCTCGCGAAGATCCGCGCCTAGCGCCCGCGGTTGCGGGGATGGTTGCGGGCCACCCGCTCGTTGCCGTGCCGGTAGTTGCCGGTCAGCCGGGCCATCAACTCCTGCGGATCGCCTTCGTCGACCTCGGCCAGGAACCGCGCCGCGGCCGCCCCGCGCAACACACCCGCCGGCCGCCCATGATGCAGCAGCTCGACGTCCCCGTTCTTGCGGACCCGATACGTGAATCCCCCCGGTGCACCACCCATACCCGCATGGTGCCCGGGGCATCGTCTCTCCGCGACCGATTTCCGGTGCCCGATCAACACCGGCCGCGACCCACGTCAGTCGCCGCACGTCACACCGGCCGGAATCCCCCGGTCTCCGGCCACGCCAACCGCGATCCCCGGACTTCGGACACCAGACTTGCTGCGACCACCACCGCGGTCGCCCGGCGTCAGACTTGCTGCGACCACCACCGCGGTCGCCCGGCGTCAGACTTGCTGCGACTCCGTTGTGGAGGAATGCAGATCGGCGGTGGTGTCCGTGACGAACTTGCCGGTCACCGTGCTGCGCTTGACCTCACGGTCGCCGCCGGTGTGCTCGCCGCCCACCTGCTCGGTGGTCGTCTCGCGCGGGTTGCGCTCAGCCGTGCTCTCCTTGACGAACTTTCCCGTACGCGCGCTGCGGTTCACTTCGTGCTCGTTGCCGGACACAGCAACTCCTCTCGTCAGCCCCCGCTTGGTGTCCTCTTTGACCTGCCCGTCCCGCGGCGCGGCAAACATGCCGACCTTCCTCACCCATCCCGTCCATGCGGCGCGGCCGGCCCGGCAGCGCTTCACACCGCGATCCCGCACAAGCGACGCGGGCTGTCTAGCGGCGCTTGACGGCGCGATCCCAGCCCGGCAGCGCGGTCGCGTCCCGCTCGGCCGGTCCCACGTAGTCGGCCGACGGGCGAATGATCTTCGCCAGCCGTTTCTGCTCGAGGATGTGCGCACTCCAGCCGGCCGTTCGCGCACAAGTGAACAACGCGGCGAGCATGTCCACCGGCACCTCGGCGAAATCGAGCACGATCGCGGCCCAGAACTCGACGTTCGTCTCGAGCACCCGGTCCGGTTTGCGTTCGCGCAGTTCGGCCAGGGCGGCTTTCTCCAGCTCGAGCGCGACCTCGTACCGCGGGGCGCCCAGTTCGCGCGCGGCTTCGCGCAGGATGCGGGCCCGCGGATCCTCGGCGCGATAGATGGCATGCCCGAAGCCCATCAGCCGCTGTCCGCTGTCCAAGACCGTTTTCACGTACGCCCGGGCGTCGCCACCCCGCTCCACGGCGGCCACCATGCCCAGCGCCCGGGCCGGTGCGCCGCCGTGCAACGGACCGGACAACGCCGCTGTGGCCGCGGACAGGCACGCCCCGACATCAGCCCCTGTGCTGGCCACGACGCGGGCCGTGAAGGTCGACGCGTTCATGCCGTGCTCGGCCGCGCAGACCCAGTACCGGTCGATCGCGGCGACGTGCCGCGGATCCGGCTCACCCCGCCACCGGATCATGAACTGGGACGTGACGTCCTCCCCCTCGGCCACCCGATGCTCGGGCACCGGCGGCAGCTCCGCTCCCCGGGCCGAGGCCGCGACCACGGCGAGCATGGCGGCCGACGCCCGGGCGACGTCGGCGCGGGCGGCCTTCTCGTCCAGGTCGATCAGCGGCCGGAGCCCCAGGGCCGCGGCCGCCGCCTGCACGTCCACGCGCACGTCCCCGGTCGACACCGGCGGGACAACCGCCGCCACCGGCTCCAGCGGCGACTCGAACGTGCCGTCGGCCAGCAGCCCGTACACGTCGCCGAACGACACCACGCCCGCCAGCGACCGAATGTCCACGCCGCGGTAGCGGAGCGCCCCGCCGTCCCGGTCCGGCTCCGCGATCTCGGTGTCGAACGCGACGACACCGGCAAGTCCTGGGTTCACCGTCATCATGCCCACACCATGGAACGCCAACATGTTGACGTCAACGTTGATGCAGTCAACATGAGAGCATGTCCACATGACCGACGAGGCGCCGCTGCTGACCACCGCCGAGGTAGCCCGCCTGCTCGGCGTCAAGCCGGCCACCGTCTACGCGTACGTAAGCCGCGGCCTGCTCGACAGCCGCCGCAACGCCGACGGCAAGAACAGCCTGTTCGACCGCCGCGAGGTCGACGCGTTCCTGGCCGGCCGCAAACGCCCCGGCACCCCCGGCATCCAGACCGGAATCACCCTGATCCGCGACGGCCGCCTGCACTACCGCGGCCACGACGTGGTCGCCCTGGCCCACGTGGCCGGTTTCGAAGAGGTGGTCGAACTCCTCTGGACCGGCACCCGCCGCCATGCCGCGTTCCTCCCCGACCCGGCCCTGCTGCACCTGGCCCGGGCGGTAACCGCCCCACTCCCCGCAACGGCCCGCCACACCGACCGCTTGCGCGTGACAGTCGCCGCAGCCGCCGCCGGCGACCCACTCCGCTTCGACACGTCTCCCGGCGCAGTCGTAGCCACCGGCCGCACCTTGCTCGGCACCATGGTCGCGGCCCTGCCCGCCGCGCGTGAGTCCGGCCGGGCCAAGCAGATCGCGGACATGTTGTGGGGACGGCTCACGGCTTGGGAGCCGTCCCCCCGCGAGCACAACCTGCTGAACGCGGCGCTCATTCTGCTGGCCGATCACGACATCGCGGCGTCCACTCTGGCCGCCCGGGTCGCCGCGTCGACCCGGGCGCACCCTTACGCGGTGGTCGGGGCCGGGCTGGCGGCGCTCGACGGGCCGCTGCACGGTGCGGCCAGCAGCCTGGCCCATCCGTTGCTCGCCGCGGTCATCGACCGCCCCGACCCGACCGACGTCATCGCCGACCGGCTGCGCTCGGGCGACCCGGTGCCGGGCTTCGGCCATCGCCTCTATCCCGACGGCGACCCCCGTGCGGCCGCGCTCCTCGAGATGCTCGGCGACACGCGCGCCCGCGACGCCGCCGAGCGCCTGACCGACGTGATGCGCGCCCGATCCGGCGTCCGGCCGAACGTGGATCTGGCCCTGGCCGCACTGACCGTCGAGTACGGAATGCCCTCCGACGCCGGCGAGACAATCTTCGCCGTGGCCCGCACGGCCGGCTGGATCGCGCACGCCTTGGAGGAGTACGCCGACCGCCCGTCCCGCTTCCGCCCATCCGGCGAATACGCAGGCCGCACCCCGGCCTGACGACCCGCAACACGCCCAACCGACAGCCCGACGACTCGGTTTGTGCACATCGCGCGCTGCGGACGGTGGGGTGAGTGCTCGCGGTAGGGTCCGGTCATGTCAACTGAAGATCCGCGGAGCCTGCCCCTGCTCGAGGCGCTGCATTCGACGCCTGCTCGCCGCTATCTGTCCACGCGGCCGATCGAGGACGATGTCGTCACGGCGATTCTCGATGCTGCTGTTCGTGGGCCCAGCGGTGGCAACAGCCAGCAGTGGGCGTGGATCGTGGTGCGCGACGCGGAGGTCAAGCGGCAGATCGCCGAGTGGTATCGCGAAGGGTGGGAGAAGAACTACGGGTCGCGACGCGAGCAGATCCTCAACGCGGACGATCCGCAGGGGATGAGTGCGGCGTCGTTCCGGGCGGCCGACCACCTGGCGGCCCACCTCGAAGAAGCGCCGGTGTGGATCTTCCCGGTGCTGATCGGGGCGCGGAAGTCGGCCAATCCGCGGCTGGGTTCGTCCATCTACGGTGCTGTGCAGCAGCTCATGCTGGCCGCGCGGGCCTACGGCATCGGCTCCACGTTGACCACACTGTATGCGGGGCACGAGGACGGCGTACGGGAGCTGCTCGGTCTGCCCGACAACGCGCTGACCATGGCGCTCATCCCGCTCGGCTATCCGGAGCGCGGCAAGTGGTCGCAGCCGAAGCGCCGGCCGTTGAGCGAAGTTGTCTTCCACGAGCGGTATTCGTGATGCCCGCGTACGTCAAAAGCTTGACCTTCGACTGCGCGGACGCGCTCGTGGTTGCGCGTTTCTGGGCGGCGACGCTCGGCGGGGAACTGGACGAGGACGCCACCGAGGCCAAGGCGTTCGTGGAGGCGCCGGGCTGGGGTGGACCGAACCTGTGGTTCCAGCGCGTTCCCGAGCCCAAGGAGAGCAAGCTGCGCCTGCATTTCGACCTGCGGGCGCCCGGCGGTGACGTGGCGGCCGAGGTCGAGCGGTTGACGGAGCTGGGAGCAACGTTCGCGTGGGAGGTCGACGGGCTGGTCGTGCTGCGCGATCCCGAGGGCAACGAGTTCTGCGTCGAGGAGTAGCGAAGGGCGCGGCTGCGTGGGGATGGCGTACGGCCGCAAGAAGGCCGTGCGGCCGGGAGAATGCGTGCGGCTGGGAGAACAGCGTGCAGCCGTACTGCACCCGTAGAGCAGCCAAGCGCGGCCGTGAAGGCGTAAAGAAGGGCGGGGCGCCGACCGATAGCGGGGTATCGCAATTCGGCGACCTGTGAGGAAGGACCCCGCCCATGGCCCAGCGGACTCTGCCGGTCCGCGACGACCGGTGGCAGCCGGAGGACCGGATCTACGACGGCGTTATCTCGCGTGCCGTCGACAGTTCCGAGGACTCCGAGGCCCGTGACGGAACGGCCGAGATGATGGCCGGTGCGCTCATTCTGGTCGTCCTGTTCGTGGTGATCCTCAAGGGTGCCGGCTCGGCCACCGCCGCGCTCGTCACCGTCGGTCTGCTCGGTGGCGTCGGCTTCGTCTGGATGGTGCTCAACGCCAAGCCGGAGAAGGGCGACCGCACCAAGCTGCTGGCCGACCTGGGCGGACCCGGAATGCTCCCGGCCGGCTACCTGGTGCACGCCAAGGCGTGGGACGCGGGCTTGTCCGACTACGTGGCCGCTGTCCCCGAGTCGCAACTGCTCGCCGCGGCCGAACTGTGCAACATCTTCCCGGGAACGGTCAACGACCTGCTGCGCTTCGTCGGCAATGTGGCCATCCACGTGCCGGCCGGCAAGCACACCAGCGCCGAGGACGTGCGTAAACGAGCGCGCGAACTTGTCCGTATCGGCAAGCCGATCGTCGTCGACTACGCCAAGAGCGCGCCCAAGTTGCCGACGCCGCCGCCCGAGGGCAAGAAGGGCAAGAAGGGCAAGAAGTAAACCGAACGCCCCGGCCGGTCGGCCGGGGCGTTCGTGTTTGTGGTCTGAAGTGCGGTTCTTCCCGCTCTCCCAACGTATACCGGACACCGGGGCTTGCGGCAAGACCCGGGCCCGGACGCAGAATCGTGGCGTTCGCGAACTATGTGCGGGGGGGGAACCGTCTCGTGGCTGATTTCGACGTGATCGTGGTGGGTGCCGGTCCGACCGGTCTGATGCTCGCGGCCGAGCTCCGACTGCACGGCGTGGACGTTCTGGTGCTCGACCGCGAGCCGCGACCCACGCCGGTGGTGCGCTCGCTCGGACTGCACGTCCGCAGCATCGAGATCATGGATCAGCGCGGCCTGCTCGGCACGTTCCTCGAGCAGGGTCATACGTTCCAGGCGGGCGGGTACTTCGCGGGGATCGAGAAGCCGTGGCCGCAGCACCTGGACACGGCACACGGCTACATCCTGGCCATCCCGCAACCGAAGACCGACCGGATCCTGGCCGACCACGCCGTCGCGCTGGGCGCCGACATCCGGCGCGGCGCCGAGGTGACCGGCCTCGACCAGGACGACACCGGTGTCACCGTCCGGCTGGCCGGTGGCGACCTCGTGAGTGCTCGTTTCCTGGCCGGATGCGACGGCGGCCGCAGCACGGTACGCAAGCTGCTCGGCATCGGGTTCCCGGGCGATCCGGCCCGGGTCGAGACGCTGCTCGGCGAGATGCGCGCCGACATGCCCGCCGAGCAGATCGCCGCCCGGGTGGCCGAGGTCCGCCGCACGCAGAAGGCGTTCGGGCTCGGGCCACTCGGGGACGGGTTCTACCGGGTGGTCGTACCGGCCGACGGGGTCGCCGAGGACCGCACGACCGCTCCCACGCTGGACGATTTCCGCCGACAGCTGCGCGCGGTCGCGGGCACCGATTTCGGCGTCCACGAGCCGCGCTGGCTGTCCCGGTTCGGTGACGCCACCCGGCTGGCCGAGCGTTACCGGGACGGCCGGGTGCTGCTGGCCGGCGACGCCGCGCACGTCCATCCCCCGGTCGGCGGCCAAGGGCTCAACCTGGGTCTGCAGGACGCGTTCAACCTGGGCTGGAAACTGGCCGCGACGGTCACCGGCCGGGCTCCGGACCTGTTGCTCGACACCTACGAGCAGGAACGCCGCCCGGTCGCCGCCGACGTGCTCGACCTGACCCGGGCCCAGATGCAGGTGCTGTCGACCGAACCCGGCCCGCAGGCGGTGCGCCGGTTGCTCTCCAGGCTCATGGATCTCGACGAGGTGAACCGCTACTTCATCGAGCGCATCACCGCGATCGACGTCCGCTACGACTTCGGCAGTGGAACCGACCTGGTCGGGCGGCGCCTGCGCGATATCCGGCTGAAGAGCGGCCGGTTGTTCGAGCTGATGCGTGGCGGGCGCGGGCTGCTGCTCGACCAGACCGGCCGCCTGTCCGCGGGCGGATGGGCCGACCGGGTCGACCACGTCGCCGACGTCAGCGAGGAACTGGACGAGCCCGCTGTGCTGCTGCGCCCCGACGGCCACGTCGCCTGGGCCGGCGAGGACCAGCCGTCACTTCGGCACAGCCTGACCCGCTGGTTCGGCGCCGCCGTCTGACGGTCACGCGGCCAGGGCGGCGTAGCGGCCGCCCACACCGAGCAGGGTGTCGTGGTTGCCGGACTCGAGGATGCGGCCGTGGTCGACAACCGCGATCTGGTCGGCCTCACGGATGGTGGACAGGCGGTGCGCGATGGTGACCGTGGTGCGGCCGACGGACAGTTCGTCGAAGGCTCGTTGCACGGCTCGCTCAGTTTCGTTGTCCAGGGCGCTCGTCGCCTCGTCCAGCACCAGGATGCGCGGATCGCGCAGAAGCGTGCGCGCGATGGCGATGCGCTGTTTCTCGCCGCCCGAGAAGCGGTGACCGCGCGAGCCGACCATCGTGTCGTAGCCGTCGGGAAGTGAGGCGATCAGCTCGTGGATCTGGGCGGCGCGGGCGGCCGCCTCGATCTCGTCGTCGGTGGCATCGGGCTTGGCGTAGCGCAGGTTCTCGCGGACGGTCGTGTGCAGCAGGTAGGTCTCCTGCGACACCACGCCGACGATCGAGGACAGTGTCTCCAGGGACATGTCGCGCAGGTCGACCCCGTCGATCGTGATGCGGCCCGCGGTCGGGTCGTACAGACGGGCGATCAGGGCCGCGATCGTGCTCTTGCCCGAACCGGTCTCGCCGACCAGGGCGAGCGACGTCCCCGCGGGCACGTCGAGGATCACGCCCGCTACGGCGGCGGCGGGGCTTTCGGCGTACGAGAAAGTGACGTCCTCGAATCGCAGGTGGCCGCGCGGCGAACGGACCGCGACGGGACGCACCGGCGGCGCGATGTCGACCGGGAGGTCGAGGTATTCGAAGATGCGCGCGAACAGGGCGAGCGAACTGGTGACCGTGACACCCACGTTGAGCAGGCCCATCAGCGGGCGGAACAGGTTCGCCTGCAGGGCGGTGAAGGCGACCAGCGTGCCGATGCTCATCGAACCCGAGGTGATCGGCAGGCCGGCGGCCAGATAGATGATCGCCGGGATGGCGGCGAAGACGATGCTCATCGAGGCCATCCGCCAGCGACCGGCCAGTTCGGAGCGCAGTTCGAGGTCGATCAGCCGGCTCGACGAGTCGGTGAACCGGCCGACCTGGGCCGGGCCGGTGCCCATCGTCTTGCTCAGCTGCACGCCGCCGATGGACAGGCCCTCCTCGATGATGACGTTGAGGTCGGCGAGCTCGCGCTGGCGCTGCGCGGTGATGGCCCGGCGCATGCTCGCGACCCGGCGGGTGAGCCAGATCGACGGCGGCAGCACGAGCAGCGACACCAGGGACAGCTGCCACGAGAGGGCGGCCATGGCGACGGCGGTGGCGACGACCGTGGTGAGGTTCGAGGCGATCGAGGTGGCGGTGGAGGTGACGACGGCTTCCATGCCGCCGATGTCGTTGGTGATGCGCGACTGCACCTCGCCGGTGCGCGTTCTGGTGAAGAACGCGATCGACTGGCGCTGCAGGTGCGCGAAGACGTCCGTACGCAGGCGGTGCATGACGCGCTGGCCGACCGTGGTCGAGATCCAGGTCTGCACGACACCGAGCGCGGAGGTGACGGCGGCGACGGCGACCATGCCGATCACGAGCCAGACGAGCAGTTGCACGTTCTTGTCCGGAAGCGCGGAATCGATCACTTCGCGCAACAGGAACGGACTGGCCATGCCGACGACGGACGAGGCCACGAGGGTGAGGATCACGACGGCGAGCGCGCCGCGGTGGTCGGTGAAAAGGGCGCCGATGCGCCGCAGGGAGACGGATTTCGCCTGCGCGATCTCGGCGGCGGTGGGCTTCTTCTTGCCGCGGGTGCGGCCTTCGACGGGGCTTTCCAAGGACGGACCTTCTTCCGTACGGGTACAGGACTTGCTGAGGTTACCTCAACATGAGGGAACAACAGAAGTCCCTGGTACGGTATTCCCGTGCACGAGGTGGACGACGACGGCCTGCTCGAGGCGTTCTTCGCGGTGTCCCGCCGGCTACGTCACCGCACCCGAGAGGCCCTCGGCCCGTGGGAGCTCTCACCGTCGCTGGGCCGCGCGATCAGCGTCCTGGCCCACCACGGCGACCTGCGGCCCGGCACCCTGGCCGAGCATCTGCGCATCGCGCCCCGCTCGGCCACCGAGGTGGTCGACGACCTGCAGCAGCGCGGGCTGGCCGGGCGCCGCCCCGACCCGGCCGACCGCCGGGCCGTGCTGGTCACACTTACCGACGAGGGCCGGCGGGTCAGCGGCGAGATCCGGGCCGCCCGCCGCGAGGCCGGCGAGAGCTTCTTCGCCACCCTCTCCCCCGCCGACCGCACCGAGCTGAGCCGCCTGCTGCGGTCTCTCCGCGACGATCCGACCGGCTGAGGCTTCCGCGAGACGCCGCCGGGCGGGATCCGGGCCCCTCCGCAGCCCCGCCCCAGCTATGAAACTGGCCTTATCGCCTGCGGCGGGTGTGGGCGGTCAGGCAGGCCGCGGCGCCGGTCACGCAGAACATCGAGACGAACATCGGGGCCGGGACGTCGACCCCGGCCAGGCGGGTCAGGACGGCCAGCACCAGCAGCGCGCCCAGGCAGACCGCGAACGTGACCGCGGCCAGGTGCGCCGCGGCCGAACGGGCCGGATCGGTGCGCCGGCGCACACCGCCGGCGGGGACGCGCAGCGACTCGGCGAACTCGTCGGCCACGCGTACGAGGGAATCGGCGTCCTTGATCTGCTGCTCGGCCGCGCTCAGACGGCGCAACTCGGCCAGCGCACGAGCGTGCTGGGGGTCGAGCCGCAGCGCGCGGGCGTACAGCTCGCGGGCACTCAGCGGGCGACCGGCGGCGAACAGGGCCATCCCGTACGCGACCTGGACGTCGGCGTCGTAGTGGGCGATCTCGGCGGCCGCCTCGAGGACGAGCGTCGCCTCGGCGGTACGGCCCGCCGCGAGCAGGGCGCGACCGTGGCGCTCGGCCGTCCGCGGGTTGCCCGGGTCTTCGTCGCAGGCGGCGACAGCGGCGGTGATGGCCAGCTCGTGCCGGCCGAGCGCGGTGTAGGCGGCGCTCACCCAGAACAGCTCCTCGACCCCCTGCGGTTCCAGGGCCAGCGCCGTCCGGGCAGCCTCGAGCGCCTCCGGGTAGGAGCCGAGGGCCATCCGCGCACGGGCCATGAGCAGCCACGCTACGCCGTTGCCGGGCTCGGCACCGACGAGCGGGGTCAACAGGGTCGCGGCCTGTCCGGCGCGCCCGGTGGAGATCAGGTCGCCGGCTTGGTCGAGAAGGAGTTCCGTCTGCACGGTGGTGTGATCGGCGGCGGCGGGCGCGGAACCCGGTACCCGATGGGTGCCTTCGGGTTGCCGGAAATCCTCAACCGCTCGGTGGCAGTGCCGATCGAGAGTGGTTGCCAACGCGGAGCAGCCACCGACCCCGGCCGCTCCCGGCGATGTGGAACCGCCCACCCCCGGGCGGCGACACGGCCGGCGCTCACGGACGAGCCCGGCAGCCCCTCACGGAAGAGTTAAGGAACAGACATGACGATCACGTCGAGCCCCTGGATGTCCCACATCAGCCTGGTCCACCTGCACACCGACGTCCAGCGCCTGCGCGCCGACTTCGTGGCCGGGGCCGAGGAGCAGATCATCGCCGCCGACCGGGCCGCCGTGCAGGACAGCCGCCGGGTGCTGAACGTGCACCGGGCCGCCCTCATCGACGTGACTGTCTGATCGGCGGCCGGCGCCGCGCGGTTAAGCGTCGGGACCTGTGCGCCGGGTAGGAGTTCGGGTGCGCAGGTCGCGATGGTGATCCGTGATCGCACCGAGCATTCCGCTCAAGAACCGGCGCACGGTCTCGAGATCGTCGGCGGTGAACTCGTCCATGACCGCGTGGCTGCGCACCCCGAGCGGGCGGAAGAAGGCCGCGGCGAGTTCCATGCCGGGCTCCCCGTAGCGCAGATGCACGACACGGCGGTCGGCACTTTCCCGCGTACGGCGTAAGTGGTTGGCCTTTTCCAGCCGGTCGATCACCGCCGTGGTGGCACCCGACGACAGGCCCAGACTCTCGCCGAGCCGGCCGGGCGTCAGCGGGTCGCCGCGGCGTTCGGCGTGCATGACCGCGATCAGCGCCTGCAGGTCGGTGAAGTGCAACCCCTCCTGCGCGGCGAAGGAGTGGGCGACGTGCTGCGCCTCGATGCTGTAGAGCCGCAGCAGGTCGACCACATCCGCGCGCAGATCGTCCCGCTCGTTCACAGCGCCAGTGTTGCAGATCCTCCACCGATGGGTAAGAATCTCGATCGTCGAGATACTTGACCGTGGAGGGTTCATGCGACGCGCCTGGCTCACGCTGATCATCGCGATGCTGATCGGCGGTGGCGTGCTCGCCTTCGCCGGCCCGCTCGAGACGACCAACGACCCGACCGCCTCGCTGCCCGGCGCGGCCGAGTCGACCCGGGTCGCCGAGCTCGAGCGGCAACTGCCGTCCGGGCAGGTCAACCCGGCCCTGATCGTCTTCGCCAAGGACGACGGCACCCCGCTCACCGAGGACGAGCTACGGACGATCGGTTCCTTCGGTACGCCCATCGTCGCGCCCGGCAAGGATGCGGCGATCGTCTCCAAGCCGTACCCCGCGAGTTACTCGGCCGAGCAGATCGTGGACGCGGTCGGGCAGCTGCGCGAGCAGATGCGATCCCAGACTCCCCCGGGCATCACCGTGCAGGTCACCGGCGGCGCGGGCTTCACCGCCGACCTGGCCGACAGCTTCTCCGGCGCCAACCTGCGCCTGCTCATCGTCACCGTGGTGGTCGTGGCCCTGCTGCTGCTCGTGACCTACCGCAGCCCGGTCCTCTGGCTGGTCCCGCTCGCGGTGGTGGGCCTGGCCGACCGGCTGAGCGGGTCGGTGGTGGCCATCCTGTCCCGGCACACCGACCTGGCCATCGACGCCTCGACCAACGGCATCATCACGGTCCTCGTGTTCGGCGCCGGCACCAACTACGCCCTGCTGATCATTTCCCGCTACCGCGAGGAGCTGCACCGGTACGAGGACCGGTTCGAGGCCATGCGCGTGGCGCTCAAGGGCGCCGGCCCGGCCGTGCTGGCCAGTTCGGGCACGGTGGTGCTCAGCCTGCTCACCCTGCTGCTGGCCAGCCTGGGCAAGAACCTGGCGCTCGGTGTGGCCGGAGCGGCCGGGATCGCGATCGCCGCGGTGTTCGCGTTGTTCGTTCTGCCCGCCGCCCTGCTCGTCTGCGGCCGCGGACTGTTCTGGCCGTTCGTCCCGCGCGTCGGCCAGGCCGGGGTCGAGGCCGGCCAGGGCCTGTGGGCGCGCATCGGCCGGGCCGTGTCGCACCGTCCGGTCGTCGTCACCGCCGCCGCCGTGGCCGTGCTGGCCGTGCTCGGCAGCGGCCTGATCGGCACCAAGCTGGGGCTCTCGCAGGCCGACCAGTTCCGGGTCGAGGCCGAGGCGGTGGACGGGCTCGAGACGGTCAGCAGGTACTTCCCGGCCGGGGCCACCGACCCGGCGACCATCGTGACCACCCCGGCCCGGGCCGAAGAGGTGCTCGCCATCGTCACCAGGACGCCCGGCGTGGCCTCGGCGCGCATCGGCGAGCAGGCGGGTGACGTGGCGACCATCAGCGCGGTGCTGACCGCGGCGCCGGACACCCCGGAGGCGTACGACGCTGTCCGTGCGTTGCGCGAGAACGTCCGTAGCGAACAAGCGCTGGTCGGCGGCAGCGTGGCGGCCGGGCTGGACGACCGGGACGCGGCCCGCCGCGATCTGACCGTCATCGTGCCCGCAGTTCTGATCGTCGTACTGCTCGTGCTGATCGGTCTGTTGCGCGCTCTGGTCGCTCCCGTGCTGCTGCTCATCACGGTCATCGCCAGCTTCGGGGCCGCGCTGGGCGCCGGGAGCTGGCTGTTCCGGCACGTGTTCGACTATCCGGCGCTCGACACCGGCGTCCCGCTGCTGTCGTTCCTGTTCCTGGTCGCGTTGGGCGTCGACTACAACATCTTCCTGGTCACCCGGGCCAAGGAGGAGACACCGGCCCGCGGCACCCGGGACGGCATGGTGCACGCGCTGGCCGTCACCGGTGGCGTCATCACCAGCGCGGGCATCCTGCTGGCGGCCGTGTTCGGGGTGCTCGGGGTGCTGCCGGTGATCACGCTGACCCAGATCGGTGTGATCGTGGGCATCGGCGTGCTGCTGGACACCCTGCTCGTCCGGACCGTGCTGGTGCCGGCGCTGGCCACGATGTGCGGCGACCGGTTCTGGTGGCCGTCCCGCCGGCACCGCGCACCGGCGGACACCCCGGCCGAGGGCGTCACCGCGAGCTGACCGGCACTCCCGCGAACGGGATGGCAGTCGTAGCGGCAGCACCCGCGCCGGCCGGGTGCTGCCACACGCCGCGACGGGCCAGTTCGGGGAGCACGCCCTCACCGAACCAGTACGCCTCCTCGAGATGCGGGTAGCCGGACAGGATGAACTCGTCGATGCCGAGCGCCGCGTACTCCTGGATCCGGTCGGCCACCTCCTGATGGCTGCCGACCAGGGCGGTGCCGGCGCCACCGCGGACCAGGCCCACCCCGGCCCACAGGTTGGGCGAGACGACCAGACCGTCACGGGAACCGCCGTGCAGGTCGAGCATGCGGCGCTGCCCCTCGGACTCGCTGCGGCGGAGCCCGGCCTGCACCGCCGCGATGTCCGCCTCGCTCACTCCGCGCAGCAGCCGGTCGGCCTCGGCCCACGCCTGGTCGGCCGTGTCGCGGGTGATGACGTGCAGCCGGATGCCGAACCGCATGTCCGGCTTGAGCGAGCGAATCCAGTCGAGTTTCTGCGCGACCTTGTCCGGCGGCTCACCCCACGTCAGGTAGACGTCGGCGTGGTCGGCCGCCACCGGCCCGGCCGCCTTTGACGAACCACCGAAATAGATGGCCGGAGCCGGTTCGGGCAGCTTGCTCAGACGCGCATCCTCGACGCGCAGATGCGCACCTTCGAACGTCACCGTGTCACCGCGGAAGAGCGAACGGACAATGCCCAGGAATTCCCCCGTACGGGCGTAGCGGTCGTCCTTGTCCAGGAAGTCGCCGTACTGGCGCTGCTCGTGCGACTCGCCCCCGGTCACCACGTTGAGCAGCAGCCGCCCGCCGGACAGGCGCTGGAACGTGGACGCCATCTGCGCGGCCAGCGTCGGCGAGAGCAGCCCGGGCCGGAAGGCGACCAGGAACTTGAGCCGCTCGGTGACCGAGGCGAGCATCGCGGTCGTCAGCCACGCGTCTTCGCACCAGGCGCCGGTCGGGGTGAGCGCGCCGACGAAACCGAGCTGCTCGGCGCTGCGCGCGATCTGCCCGAGATAGCCGACGGTCAGCGGGCGCACGCCGCCGGCCGACCCGACCGGGGTGCCGTGGCCGCCGCCCACGATGTCGCGGCTGTCGCCGTTGGTGGGCAGGAACCAGTGAAAGTCCATGCCCGCCACCCTAGCCCCATTTCCTATAAAGTCGATAGAGGTACGGGCTGGCCCTGCTGGACCTCCAGCACGGTCCGGCCGTTCAGCGGCGCCGTCAGGGTGACCGTGGCGAAGCGCTCGTGGCCGACAAGGGTGCAGCCCCACTCGGTTCCGGACGGTGTGCTCGGCTCCGGGCCGCTGTAGGGACGGCGCTGGACCAGCACGGCCACGGCGTTCTCGCCCTCCACCGCCTCGGGCCGGTAGTCCTCGCCGCACGGCTTGTCGGCGCCCTCGGCCGGGCCGACCAGTTTCAGGATGAGCCGCCGGCCCTCCACCCGGAACGACTCGGGTGCGTTGCCGTCCGGGATGTCGTCGGGGTTGCCCGCGGGCGGGTCGACCGACGTCGGGCCGCTGTCGAGGGCGGTCCGGAGCACGCGCATCTTCGTGCCCTGCAACGTGTACTCCCAGGCCGGCACGGTCGCCGGACCGCGCGAGGTCGCCACCCGCATGGTGGTCAGGCGCGCGGCGGTGACCGTGTGCGGCACACAGCCGGCGCAGTCCCGGCCCTGCGCCAGGCGGCTCAGCCCTTCGGCCGCAGAGATGACCGAGAGCGAGACGCGCTCGCCGGTCGGCCACACCGCTTCGCCCTTCTCGCGCGGCGCCCCGGGAAGCTCGCCGGCCGGGCGCAGACGTCCGGCACCGATCACCTGTTTCAGGTGTTCGTTGGCCGGCTCGAGCGCTCCGACCTCGCGCGACTCCTGCCCCGGGACCAGGACGAGTTTGCTCTTCGCCAGCGCCGCGTCGTAGTTGGCCAGCACGACGCGGGCACGTTCGCGAAGCCGGTCCAGGGTGGCCGCCGAGCCGGGCGCCGGGACCGCGCCCGACGCCGGCCCACCGGGTCCGGGCGGCGTCTCCGGCGTCGTGGACGCGCAGCCCGCGAGCAGAACCGTCATCGTGAACCAGGCCGCCCGGCGTCTCATCGGTGCCCTCCCCCGTGATCAGTCACGGGGGATTCGACGCGCGCCGGAAGAATTCCGTTCCGCCCGCGAACTTGATCTTTACGAAACGCCCACCGGAACATCGCCGCGCAGGGTGATCCGGTGCATGATGCGGCGTTCGGTGCCGTAGTCGCGGTTGGCGTAGTGCGACGTGCTGCGGTTGTCCCACATGGCGACATCGCCCGCGCGCCACCGGTGCCGCACGATGTGTTCGGGCTTGGTCAGGTGGGCGTAGAGCAGGTCGAGGATGGCCCGGCTCTCGAACTCGGAGACGCCGACGATGTGCGACGTGAAGCCGGGGTTGACGAAGATGCCCCGGCGGCCGGTCTCGGGGTGCACGCGGATGACCGGATGCTCGATGGGCTCGAGCTTGGTCACCACCTCGCCGTCCCATTCGTTGCCGCGGCCGCCCCGGCGCTGGGCCAGGTAGTAGCCGAACTCGCGGTTGCCGTCGTGGACGGCGACCAGTCCGTCCACCAACGAGCGGACCGGCGCGGAGAGCGAGTCGTAGGCCAGTTGCGCGTCGGCCCAGTTGGTGTCGCCGCCGGTGGGCGGAAGCGTGACGGCGCGCAGGATCGAGCCGAGCGGGGGCCGCCGCATGAAGGTGACGTCGGTATGCCAGACGTCGGCGAATCCGTTGTCGGTGCTGTCGAGGGCGTACACCTCGGGGTGTTCCGCGTCGACGCCGCCGACGACCGGGTGGGCGGCGGTGAGTTCGCCGATGCGCCGGCCGAGTTCGATCTGGGCGTCGTCGTCGAGTTTCTGGTCGCGGAAGAAGAGCACCTTGTGCTGGACCAGGGCGGCCCGGATCTCGGCGGCGTCGGCGTCCAGCAGGTCGACGCCGTGCACGACGGCGCCGAAGTGCGGCGACAGGTGATCGAGAATCATGCGGGGACCTCCTCGGTGGAACGGGTTCGGACGGCCGCTCCCACTTCGGCGCGCAGGGCGGCGAAGTCGGGCCGGCGGCGCAACTCGTCGGGGGTGATGCCGGTGCGGGGCAACGGGATGGGCAGGTCGAGGGCGATCCGGCCCGGGCGCGGGGTGAGCACGACCACGCGGGTGCCGAGGAAGACGGCCTCGTCGACGCTGTGGGTGACGAAGACGGACGTCCGGCCCTGGGAAAATCCGCGCAGGTCTTCCTGGAGGCGTTCACGGGTGAGCGCGTCGAGGGCGGCGAACGGTTCGTCGAGCAGCAGCAGCGGGTTCTCGACGGCCAGGGCGCGGGCGATGGCGACGCGTTGCTGCTGGCCGCCGCTGATCTGCCAGGTGCGGCGGCGGGCCACGTCGTGCAGGCCGACCCGGGCCAGCAGCGCGTCCACATGCGCGGGCGTGGCGGGCAGGCCCGCGTATTTCAGGGCCAGCGCGACGTTGCCGCCGACGCTGCGCCACGGGAAGAGGCGGGGCTGCTGGAAGACCAATCCGGCGCCGCGCCCGGGTACGGGCGGTTCGCCGGCCGCCCGTACGGTGCCGAAGGTCGGTTCCTCGAAACCGGCGATCAGGCGCAGCAGCGTGCTCTTGCCGCAGCCGGACGCCCCGACCAGCACCAGGAATTCGCCCTCGGGCACGGTCAGGCTGATCGGCCCGACCGCGGTCACGTCGCCGTAGCGGTGCACGACCTCGGACAGCTCGATGGCGGTGTCAGCTGAGGACATCGGGGAGCCCCTGCACGTAGACGGCCTTCTGCACGTCGGCCAGGGCCGGGACGGCGTCGATCTTCTGCTGGCCCTTGAGGAACTCGGCCGCGCTGACCAGGTTGTCGGCCAGCTTGCCGACCTTGCCCGGGGTGCCCAGCCACTCGTCGGAGGCCAGGTCGGCCGGCTTGAGGAACACGCCCTGCGACAGCTGGTCCTGGGCCTCCTCCGGGCTCAGGTTGAGCTCGGCGCCGACCGCCTTGGCCGCGGCGGCCGGGTCCGCGGCGATCAGCTCGAGCGCCTGGGCCTCGACCTTGCGCCACGCGTCCACGGCCTCGGGGTGGTTGGTGATGAAGTCGGTCGACACCACGCCCAGGTCGAGGGTCGGCTTGCCCGCGGTGGCGAGCTCGCGGCTCGAGATGAGCACCTGGCCGGTCTTTTTGATCTCGGCCAGGGACGGCAGCCAGGTGTACGCCGCGTCGAGGTCCCCGCGCGTCCAGGCGGCCTGGATGTCCTGCGGTTCGAGGTCGACGATGTTCACGTCGCCCTCCTTCAGCCCGGCCTGGTTGATCGCGGCGAGCAGGCTGTAGTGGGCGGTGGAGGCGAACGGCGTACCCACCTTCTTGCCCTTGAGCGACCTGACGTCGGTGACGCCGCTGCCGTTGCGGGCGACGAGCGCCTCGTTGTCCCCGGCGACGTCGAGGACGAAGGCCACCTGGTACGGGATGTTCAGCGGGGCCGACAGCCCGCGGGCGACCGGGCTGGACCCGATGGCCGCGATGTCGATGCTCCTGGCCACGAAGGCGGTGTTGATGCTGGCGCCGGAGTCGAACTTGGTCCAGGTTATCTTGTAGTCGGGCAGCGCCTTCTCGAGCAGGCCCTGGTTCTTGACGATCAGGTCGCCGCTGGGGAAGGCCTGGTAGGCGATCCGGATCGATTTCGTCGAGGGGTCGGCGCCCCCACTGGCCGCACCGTTGCCGCAGGCCGCCAGGGCCAGGACGGACGCGAGGGCAATGATCTTTCGCATTTTGCGGAACAACCCCTGTCTAGGCACGGCCCCGCCACGGGATCAGCCGGTTCTCGGCCGTCCGCAGCAGGGCGTCGATGAGCAGGCCGGAGAGGCCGATGGCGAACAGTCCGAGCACGACGACGTCGGTCTGCGAGTAGCGCTGGGCGTCGCGGACCATGCCGCCGATGCCGGGGACGCCGTTGATGGTCTCGGCGGCGACAACCGAGCTGTAGGCCATGCCGACCGCGAGGCGCACCCCGGTGAAGATCTCGGGCAGCGCGTTCGGCAGAGTCACGTCGCGCACCACGGCCCACCGGCCGGCGCCGAGCGCACGGGCCGCCTCGACCAGCCCGGTCGGCGCGCCCTGCACGGCGGCCGCGGTGGCCACGGCGACCGGGGGCAGCGCGGCGATGGAGAGCAGCCACAGCTTCGGGGTCTCGTCGATGCCGAACCAGATGATGAACAGGCTGAAGTAGGCCAGCGGGGGCAGCGCCCGGACGAAGGTGACGACCGGCTCGGTGACCACCCGCAGCCAGGACACGACGCCCATCAGCACGCCCAGCACGAGACCGCCGGCGACACCGATGACCGAGCCGATCAGGATGCGCCGCAACGAGACGCCGAGGTGCTCGATCAGCAGGTGGCCGGAGTAGCCGCGAACACCGTCGTGGACGGTCGAGGTCTGGATCAGCTGGTGCCAGACCGCGCCCGCGGACGGGATGAAGGTGGGGTTCCGGGTGGTACGGGCGGCCACCTCCCACAGTCCGTAGAGGATGACGAGGGCCAGCACCCGGAGCGCGATCCGGCGGCGGCGGTCGCTCCGCGGTACCGGTGCGGCCGGCCGCACGACAGCGGGAGGGGAGAGCGTGGTGGTCACGCGCTAATTCCTACCGTGCCTATCGGTTTTAAGCAAGGGCGAGGGCGGTTCGCAGCCCGTCGACGACGGCCGCCGCGAGAGCCGGGTCGGCGCCGGCGCGGGCCCGGAAGCTCAGCTCGGCCGGCTCGACCGGGGGCAGGTCTTCCCGTACGGCGACACCGTCCGGAGTGGAGGCCGCGGTCGCCATCAGGGCCACGCCGAGGCCGCTGCGCACGGCGTCCAGCACACCCGCGACGTAGCCGCTGTCGCAGACCACGTACGGATCCAGGCCCTCGGCGGCCAGGGCGGCGAGCGCACGGCGGCGCAGCATGCAGGGCTCCTCGATGGCAACCACCGGCCACGCCCGCCCGGCCGGAGGCGCCCAACCCGGGGCGGCGTACCAGCTCAGCGCGAGCGGCCCGACCGGCACACCGGGCGACGACGAGGCCTCGGCCAGATGGACGGCCAGGTCGAGCGCGCCCCGGTCGATGGCGTCGTCGAGCCGCCGGGTCCGGTCGATGCGGAAGCGCACCTGATGCTCGGGCAGCGCGGCCGCGACGGCGGGCAGGATCAGCGCGGCGGCGTGCTCGGTGGTGCCGACGGTGACCGCGGGCCGCTCGGCCCCGACCAGCCGGCGCAGCGCGTCGTCGTGGGCGGTGAGGATCCGCCGCGCCTCGGCCAGCAGCGCCTGCCCGTCGGGGGTGAACGCGGCGCCCCGGCCCCGGCGCTCGACCAGCGGGCGGCCGATCACCTTCTCGAGCCGGCGCAGGTGCTGACTGACCGCCGACTGGCTGATCAGCAGGGTGGTGGCGGCCCGGTGGAAGCCGCCGCAGTCGGCCACGGCGACCAGGCTGCGGAGCGAGACGATGTCGAGCACTTGGGCCATGGGCCGGACGCTAACAACGAATTGATAAGCCATTGATAAGCGATCGCGTTCGGTTCCGATGCGGGATCGTCGTTGGACACCGGCCGGGCTCGCAGGTCATGCTGGCGGTCATATCCTACTGTGTCGATAGACGGGAAAGAGATGACGAACGCCTACGACGAACCCGAGGGCATCGCACCGCGGGGCACGGTCATCGTCGCCCCCGGACGGGGTGAGACCGCCGCGGCGTACGCCCGGTTCGGCCGGCGGATCGCCGCCGACGGCTACCGGGTCCGCGTCCCGGACCGCGCCGGCGTGGAGAAGCTGCTGGTGGACGACGGCCTGCCCGGTCCCAAGGTGATCGTCGGGTCGGACACCGGCGCGCTGGTCGCGCTCGACCTCGCGGCCCGTCAGGTGCCCGGGCTGGACGCGATCGTGCTGGCCGGCCTCCCCGTGCCCCGGCCGGTCAACCTGACGAACTGGGAGGCCGAGGTCGAGGCGCGTACCTCCTGCCCCAACCACCAGCGGGTCCTGACCGGCGGTGGCGCGCTCCGGGGCGGCCTCTCGGTCGCTCCGGGAGAAGCCGCGACCGGAGTCACGCTGCCCTCGCTCGGGCTGCACGGCGACGCCGACACGATCAGCCCGCTCGAGGAGGCCCGCCCGCTGTATCCGGGCACACTGGTGGCCATCGCGGGCGGCAAGCACGACGTGCTGAACGACGTGACCCACCGGACGGTCGCCGCCACCGTCGTGCTGTTCCTCGAACGCCTGCGGCTCGGCGCCGATCTGCCGGTGATCGCGCAGGTGCAGCGATGAGCCGATACGTCATCGTCGGGGCGGGCGCGGTCGGCGCGACCCTGGCCGCCGAACTGCATCGGGCCGGGATCACCACGCTCCTGATCGCCCGTGGGGCCCAGCTGGCGGCGATCCGGGCCCGGGGCCTTCGTTACGTACGCCCGGACGGCGAGCACCGGGTCGACATCCCGGTCGCCGCCGGGCCGGCCGAGGTCTCGCTGACGGCTGACGACGTGCTCGTGTTCGCCACCAAGGCCCAGGACACGGCCGAGGCCGTACGGGAATGGGCCTGGCAGCCCGTGCGGGGAGGCACCACCGCGGCGGCCGCCCTGCCCGCCGTCACCCTGCAGAACGGGCTCGTCAACGAGCGGCTCGCGCTGCGCTCGTTCGCGACCGTGCTCGGTGCGGTCATCTGGATTCCGGCGCAGTATCTGGTCGCCGGTGAGGTGGTGAACCCGGCCGCGCCCGCTCCGGCCGTGGTGTGGCTGGGCCGATTCCCGTCCGGAGCCGATTCCCGCGCCGAAGAGGTTGCGGCTGACCTGCGCCAGGCGGCCATCCCGACATATGTCACCGATGACATCGTCGGGCACAAGGCAACCAAGCTGCTCGGCAATCTGGTCAACGGGCTCGACGCGCTCTACCCGCCCTCGGCGGCCCGCGACGCCGCGATCGAAGCCCTGCGCGAGGAGGCCCGGTCCGTGTTCGCCGCGGCCGGCATCACTCCCGCGCCCCGCCCGGACGTCCCGTTCTCGGTGGCCGAGATCCCCGGGCGCGACCGCGGCCGCAACTCCACCTGGCAGAGCCTGGCCCGCGGCACCCGCACCGAGATCGACTACCTGAGCGGCGAGATCGTGCTGCTGGCCCGGCTGCACGGCCGGTCGGCCCCGCTGAACGCCGCCGTCCAGGCCCGCGTGCACCGCGCCGCCGCGGCGGGCACCCCGGCCGGTTCGCTCGGCGAGGACGACCTGGCCGCCACGGTCGGCGCCGAGCGGCATCGGGCGTCGGTGCTGATCGGCGTGGACGAGCTCTACGCCCGCGTGGCCGAGCCGCCCCCGCCGCCGGTGCTGCTCGACGTGCGCTGGAAGCTGGGCGACCCGCACGGCGCCGACCACTACCGCGCCGGGCACATCCCGGGCGCGGTCTACGTCGACCTCGACACCGAGCTGGCCGGAGAGGGCGAGGGTCGCCATCCCCTGCCCACCGTCGAGGACCTGCAGGCCTCGGCCCGCCGGTGGGGCATCACCCGCGGGCGGGGCGTGGTGGTCTACGACGACAACGGCGGCCTGTCCGCGGCCCGGGCGTGGTGGCTGCTGCGCTGGGCCGGGGTCCCCGACGTGCGGATCCTCGACGGCGGACTGGCCGCCTGGACCGCCGCCGGGCACGCCGCGGTGCCGGGCGAGGCCCGTCCCCAGCCGGGCGGAGACATCACGCTCACGCCGGGTCATCTGCCCACGCTCACCGCCGACGAGGCGGCCGCGCGGCCCGGGTCGGGGACGCTGATCGACGCCCGCGCGGCCGAACGCTACCGGGGCGATGTCGAGCCGATCGACCCGCGGGCCGGGCACATCCCGGGCGCGGTCAACAAGCCCACCACCGGCAACCTGGCCGACGGCCGGTTCCTGAAGACCCCGGAGCTCGCGGAGCGCTTCCAGGACGTCGCGGGCCCGGTCGGCGTCTACTGCGGATCCGGGGTCACCGCGGCGCACGAGATCGCGGCGCTGACCATCGCCGGGATCGACGCGGCGCTGTATCCGGGCTCGTGGTCGGCCTGGTCGTCCGACCCGGACCGGCCCCTCGAAAAGGGCGATCCGGCGTGAGCTGGTGGGTAGGCAGCGGCGTCGCCTTTTCCGTCGATCCGAACATTTTGCGCGCGAAGTCGGCCGACCGCTCCGGGTGGGCCCCGCCCGGCCTGCCGTCGGCCGTGCTCTTCCCGGCCGGTGCGGAGGAGGTCGCGCGGACGCTACGGCTGGCGAACGCGGCCCGTACGGCGGTGGTCCCACGCGGCGCCGGAACCGCGCTGACCGGCGCGACCACGGCCGGCGCGGGCACGGTGGTGCTCGATCTGAGCCGGATGAACCGGATCGTGGCCCTCGACGCGGACGACGGCACCGCGGTGGTCGAGCCCGGCGTCATCACGGCCGACCTCGACCGGGCGGCCACCGCCGTCGGCCTGAGCTATGCGCCCGACCCGGCCAGCTTCGAGATCTCGACCATCGGCGGCAACATCGCCACCAACGCCGGCGGCCTGCGCTGCGCCAAGTACGGGGTCACCCGCGACGCCGTCCTCGGCCTGGAGGTCGTGCTCGCCGACGGCAGCCGCCTGCGCACCGGGCGGTCCACCCTCAAAGGCGTTTCCGGGTACGACCTGACCGGCCTGATCGTCGGTTCGGAGGGCACGCTCGGCGTGGTGGTGGAGGCGACCCTGCGCCTGCGCCCGCTCCCCCGCGCCGCGGTCACCCTGGCCGCGACCTTCGACGACGTCGCCCGCGCAGCCGCGGCCGCCGTGGCGCTGACCTCGGCCCGCATCCAACCCGCGATGGCCGAACTGCTCGACGCGGCCACCCTGCGCGCAATCGGCGGCTTCGACGACGCCGGCGCCCTGCTGATCGTCCAGACCGACGCCCCCGGCGACGAACTGGTGGCTGAGAAGGTCCTGGCCGAGACCGCCCGTACGGTCGAGGTGAGCGACGACCCGGCCGCGCTGCTGGCGGCGAGACGTCGGGCGCTGCCCGCGATCGAACGGCTGGGCCGCCCGCTGATCGAGGACATCGCCGTCCCCCGCTCCCGCCTGGCCGAAGCGGTGACCGCCATCGCCGCCATCGCCGCCCGCCACGACGTGCCCATCTGCACGCTCGCCCACGCCGGCGACGGCAACCTGCACCCGATCATCGTGGCCGACCCGGCCGCCACCACGATCCCGGACGCCGTCACCCGCGCCGCCGACGACATCTTCGCCCTGGCCCTGTCGCTCGGCGGCACCCTGACCGGCGAGCACGGCATCGGCACCCTCAAACGGGCATGGCTGGCGCGGGAGGCCGGGCCGGTGAGCCACGACCTCCAGCGCCGCATCAAGGCCCTGTTCGACCCGGGCCACATCCTGAACCCGGGCAAGGCGATCTAGACCGGCACGGTCACCAGCGGGCGGCCGGCGAACGTCTCCACCTGCACGGAGGCGACGTCGGCCGGGGCGACCAGGGCGGATCCGTCGACCGTGCCGCCCTCGGTGGCCGCCTTCTCGGAGACCAGCCAGCTGCCGGCCTCGCGGCGGGAGCCGTCCTTGGCCACCACGATGAGACGGCACTGCTCGCCCGCCGCGATGCCGCTGACGGCCGCGTGCACCCGCACCCAGCCGGCGGCCGGGCTCAGGGCCACGGTCATCGTGGCGCCGGTGCCGGAGTCGGTCGCCGAGCCCGTACGGACGTCGGAGCCGACCGTCGGGACGACCTCACCCCCGGCGACCGGTTCGGACGGCGCTGTGCCCCGGCCCAGCAGCACGCCACCGCCGAGCACGGCCACCGCGACCACCGCGGCCGCGGACAGCCAGACGGCCTGCCGCTGCCGCTCGCCGCGGGTACGTTCCCCGCGCACCTGCTTGAGGGTGCGCTGCAGCAGCAGCTCGCCGTCGACCGGCGGGCCGTCGATGAGCGCCTCGGGCGGCAGCTCGCCGAGCGCGGCCTCCATCTCGCGGAGCTCGCCGACCTCCTTGCGGCACTGCTCGCAGCCGTCCAGGTGGGTCTGCACCCCGGCCCGCTCGTCCGGTTCGAGCACACCCAGGACGTACGCGCCGAGCAGCTCGTTGTCGTGCTCGCTCATCCCGCTGCTCCTTCCGCGACGACCTGCGACGGTACCGGTTTCTCGGCGATCGCCTCGCGTAATCGTCGCAGCGCGTAGTAGCTGCGCGATTTGACCGTGCCGGCCGGGACGCCGAGCGACTCGGCGGCCTCCTCGACCGAGCGGCCCTGGAAGTAGATCTCCTTCAGCACCTGCTGATGCTCGTCGGAGAGCTTCTCCATGGCACCGAGCACGACCATCGAGTCGACCACCTGGTCGGCGTGGTCCTTCTCGACCGGCGTGCTGCCCGGTGTCTCGGCCACCTCGGCCGGGCGGGCCTGGCGGGCCCGGTGCCGGTCGATCGCGATGTTGCGGGTGATCGTGAACAGATACCCGCGTACGGAACCCTTGTCGTTGGTCAGTGCCTCGGGGTTGCGCCAGGCCCGGATCAGGGTCTCCTGCACCACGTCCTCGCCGAGGGGCCGATCGCCCATCAGCCGGGTGGCGTACGCCAGCAGGGCACCGCCGTGCTCCTCGTACAGCCGGCGGATCAGCACCTCATCGGCGCTGCTCTCCCGCCGTCGCGACCACGAAGCCATTGCCGTCCTTTCCCGCCACGTCACGTGATCATGCCCAGATCTGCTTGCACCGCGGCAATCACACGTTCGGGCATCAACTCACCCGCAAAATGGTGACCGTGTCGTCGTCGCCGTTGGACACGTACCCGAATCGTCCGTCCGGCGACACCGCCATAGTGCGCGGGCTGCGGCCGACCGGGACAGTCGCCGTGACCCGGCCGGTCCGCGGGTCCACCACGGACACCGAGTTGCTCGCCTCGTTGACCGCATAGGCGTGCCCGGAGTCGGTCGCGAACGCCGCGGCCTGCGGTTTCGTGCCGACCCGGAACGGACCGCGGCGGGCCAGCGTGACGGTGTCGATGATGTCGACCGCGTTGGCACCGAAACAGGCGACCACCACCGTACGGCCGTCGGGTGACACGGCCAGGCTGTGCGGGAAGGCGCTCACCGGGATCGAACGGAGCCGCTGGTCGTTGCGGGTGTCGATGACCGAGACCGTGCTCGACTCGTGGTCGGGGGTGAACGCGCGCTGCCCGTCGGCGTCGAACGAGACCGCGTGCGGGTTCTCCGGCACGAACACCCGGCCGGTCAGGGTCAGGTCGGCCGCCCGGTAGACCTCGACGTTGCGGCCACCGTGGATCGGCACCCACAGGCGGCCGTCGGGCGCGACCGAGAGGGCGTACGGCTGAACCCCGGTCTGCAGGTTCTGCAGCACGGTCAGCTTCTCCGCGTCGACGACGGCGACCCCGCTGCCGCTGAGATCCTTCTCGTACATCGAGACGAAGACCCGCTTGCCGTCCCGCGATACGGCGACGAACCGGGCGGTGTTGCGGAGCGTCACCGATTTCACCGTACGGGTGGACAGGTCGACGACCGACAGGATGCGCGAGCTCTGATTGGCGACGTACAGGGTCCGGCTGTCCGGCGAGACCGCGACGCCCTCCGGCTCGTCGCCGACCCGGATCGTGCCCGCCACGGTGGGCTTGTCCACGCTGGCCAGGCGTTCCTCCCGGGGCGGAGCCGGCTTCGTCGTCGGCGGGGCCGACGGGGGCGCCGACACGGCCGGCGTCGCGGACCGGTTGGTCGAGACGGCGGCCGCGATACCCGTTCCGGCCAGCAGCACGAGGGTGGCCGCGAGGCCGATGATCAGCCCCTTGCCGCTTCTCCTCGGTGGTTTTCTTTCCACGGCGACCGGTCGCAGGCTGCCGAGCTGCTCCAACGCGGTCTGCCGGGCCTCAGCCGCGAAACCGGTGAGCGGGCCCGACCCGAGGTGGCCGGTCACCGTGAGGTCGGCGGCCCCGGCCGGGCCGTCGAGCGAGACCTTGCCGCTCAGCGTGCCCGCACCAGGCAGCCACTGCACCTGCAGCTGGTCGCCGGCGATACGGGCCCGAAGCCCGGGCCCGGTGACCTTGATCCGGGACGCCCGCGCGGTCGGCGCGCCGATGATGCTCACCGAGGCGGACAGGCGGGGTGTGCCGGGCGAGACCGGTCCGAAGTCGATCCGCGGCGGGTCCAGCGCGATCGACGTCGCGGCCAGGGCCTCCTCGGCCGCGGACGAGACCTGGCGACTGTCGTCGCTGGTCAGCCGTCCGAGCGCGGCGCGGGCGGCCACCGCGGCCTCCGGGTCGGTGCCGCCGGCCCGCTCCCGCAGCTCGGCGACCGCCGCGAGCCGGTCGGCTCGTCCCGATTCATCCGTTGTCATGTGATCACCGCGCCCCATCATGGGGTCGCCGGTCAACCGGCGAAACCGTCCGGTCAGTCCCCCGGGGTAGGCCGAAGCTCCAGAACCGGGGCCAGGTAACCCTCCGGGGGTGCGGAGGTCGGCTCCGCGCCGAGTTCGCGCCGCAGCCGCCGGGCCGTGCGCCGCCATCGCAGTTCGTCGCCGTCGGCCGGGCCCTCGATGAAGGCCTCGGGCGGCAGCGCGGCGAGCGCTGCCAGCAACCGCCCGTCATCCCACATGCCGTGAGGTACGGGCGGGGTGGCCGCCGGGTTCAACAGTGCTCCACATTCTCGTCCCTCCCCGTGGTCCCTTCCACACGCGTCGTGGTCCGTCTCCGGTTCAGTTCTCTCTGCCTTGTCCCGCCTTTTTTGTCGGGGGGTCCCTCTATGTTGTGACGGACAGATCGAGTCGAGGGGGATGCTTCATGACCACGCTGGAAGGCCGCACCGGCACCGCGCTGCTGGTCGTCGACGTGCAGAACGGTGTCGTCGCCAACGGCTACGAGCGCGAGAGCGTGCTGGCCAACATCGCCTCCCTGGTGTCCCGGGCCCGCGCCGAGTCGGTGCCGGTGGTCTGGGTGCAGCAGACCGACGACAATCTCGTCCACGGCTCCGAGAGCTGGCAGATCGTGCCCGAGCTCACCCCGGCGGGTGACGACCCGTCGATCGAGAAGGCCTACGGCGACTCGTTCGAGGCCACTGCGCTCGAGTCGATCCTGACCGGGCTCGGGGTGGGCCGGCTGGTGGTGGCCGGGGCGCAGTCCGACGCCTGCATCCGGGCGACGATCCACGGTGCGTTCGCGCGGGGCTACGACGTCACGCTGGCCGCCGATGCCCACACGACCGAAGACCTTTCCGCGTGGGGTGCTCCCCCGCCCGGCCAGGTCGTCGCGCACACCAATCTGTACTGGTCATACACGTCGGCCCCCGGTCGCACGGCAGAGGTCGTGCCGGCCGCGGAGGTCGGGTTCGGCCGGTCGTGAGCCCGTCCGGCGTCTACCTGCGCAACGCCACCCGCATGTGGAGGTCCCTGGAGCCGTCGCAGGCCTCCGAGAGCGCTGCACTGTTCCGCGCCGAGTTCCCCGGTTTCGTCCGGATGATCGCCCTGGCCCCCGGCGCGGTCGAGCCACCGGCCGGGCGCCCTTTCACATACGAAGACGCGTTCGGCCCGCCGGTCGACGGGGTGGACCGGCTGCCGATCATGGTGCGCCCGCCCGGTGCGGCCCCGGCACCGCCCGCCGCCCGCGCGGCTGAGGTGCGGTCGGCCGCTGATCTGGCCGTGGCCGAGCGGGTGATGATCGACGGCTTTCCGCTGCGGCGCTACCAGCCGCTCCGCACCGGTACGGCGCTGCCCCCGCGGGTGCTCGAGCTGCCCGGCTGGCGGGTCTGGCTGGCCTACTGCGACGGGGTGCCGGCCGCCGGCGCCTACACCTACGACGACGGCGAGTCGAACGGCGTCTACTGGGTGGCGACGCTCCCCGAGCATCGCGGCCACGGCCTCGGCCGGGCGGTGATGACAGCCGCGATCGCCGTCGCCCCCGAGCGCCCGCACAGCCTGGTCGCGACCGACGTGGGGCGGCCGCTCTACGAGTCGGTCGGTTTCACCGAGGTCGGCCAGGTCAACTGGCACTCCCGCGGCTGACGGCCGGCTGGCACGGCCTTCCTACCCTGGTCTGACCTGCACCGGGGGGAGGTTCGGGTCATGCAACTCACCGAGGTCAGTGTGTTCGGGCTCCGGTCGGTGGTGCTGGTTCTCCGGCACCGCGAGAGCCCGCTCCGCTTCGTCCTGCTGCCGACCGTCCATCTCGGGCGGCCCGACTACTACCAGCAACTCGCCCGCCGCCTGGCCACGTGCGACCTGATCGTGGCCGAGATGTACGACGGGCCCAGCTCGACCGGCCTGGCCTACCTCACCGCACTGCGGCTGACCCGGCAGCACCGGGGCGGGCCGCTGGTGCACCAGAACATCGACTACCGGGCCCTCGGCGTCCCGACCGTGTGGCCCGACGGCGAGGTCATCCCCGGCCGGCACCGGCGGATGCCGTTGTGGGGCTGGCTCGACCTGATCACGATGGTCCCCTACCTGACCGTGACCATGGCGATCGGCGGGCGAGACTTCCTGCTGCGCCGCAACTTCGAGATCAGCGACGACAGCGAGCCCCGCCTGCGCCCGGCGATCCTGCACCGCATGCTGCTCGAGGAACGCGACCACCTGCTGCTGGCGACGCTCACCGGCATTCACCACGAGCGCCGGCACGAGCACATCGACGTCGCCGTCATCTACGGCGCGGCCCACCTCCCAGCCGTGGTGCGCCTGCTGGCCGGCCGGCTGGGCTACCGCCCCCAGCGCGGCGGCGAGTGGCTGGTCGTCATCGACTTCTGACCGCGCATACTCCGGTCATGGCCCAGATCTCGCTCATGCTCGCCGTGCCGGACGCGGCGGAGGCGTCCGGTGGCTCGCGCCACCGCAGCCGGCGCCGAGAGCCACGATCTTGTCCGCGACCACGAGATGTCCTGGGGCCGGCACCGCCAGGGCGGCTACTTCGACCCGTTCGGTCATCTGTGGCTCGTCGGCGACACGTCCCCGCTCAGCCGCCACGGGTGACGAGGCGGACGGCGCCGGGGAGCCGGCCGGGGGTGGGCGGCTCGCCGTACTTGAGGGTGTAGAACTCGAGGAGCGACTCCCAAGCTTCGTCATCGTCGTCGGGGACGCCCTGGGCGGTGTACTCGGTCTCGGCCGCGTCGAGCACGCACACCCGCCAGTCGGTGGAGGCGTTGC
Organism: Paractinoplanes bogorensis; assembly: GCF_018829635.1. Classification (GTDB taxonomy): domain Bacteria; phylum Actinomycetota; class Actinomycetes; order Mycobacteriales; family Micromonosporaceae; genus Actinoplanes; species Actinoplanes bogorensis. The sequence continues at coordinate 534,014 of NZ_JAHKKG010000005.1, read as the reverse complement.
GCATCAGGCTGTCGGTGAGCGCCGGGTCGATCGCGTAGACGCCGTCGTCGAGCACGACGTAGCGCACCTGGAACGTCCGGCCGGTGGCCTGGATCCGGACCGGCAGGCGCAGGTAGGTGGTCAGGTCGCGGGAGCGCGGGTCGTTCCAGATGAGCGAGAACTGGTCGTCGACGAAGTGGCCGAGGCCGGACGTCACGTTCGTCTCGTAGTGGCGTACGTCGGAACCCCAGCGGTCACCGGCCGGGAAGAACGAGCTCAGTGCCCGGTTGTCCCAGCGGTAGAGACGGGCGGGCGGGAGCGTGTTGTAGATGCGTACGCGCAAGCGGGTCTGCTTCTCGCGCGGGATACGCGCACGGAACGTGTCCAGGGCGGCCAGGATCTCGGTCACCAGGTGGGAGATCTCGCTCGAGTCGCGCATGTCCGAGCGGCGTTGCAGCGCGGCCGGGCTGGTCGGGTCGAGGATCAGGATCTCGACCTGTGCGTTGCGCCGGATGGCGGCCAGCAACGCGTCGAGGAACTCGGCCCGCCACTGGGCCTCCATCACGTAGGGCCACGCGCCCATGATGCGGACCCGCTGCGAGCAGCTCGCGATGCCGTCGAGGAAGCGGCGGTGCGGGAACCCACCGTGGATCTGCTCCTCGTAGCGGCGGCCGAACTTGATGATCGGCTCGAGCACGACCGCGACCAGGAACACCCCCAGCACGGATGACCCCAGGTTGATCAGCACGTCCTGGGCGGCGCCGTCGAGCGGGACGCCGATCGCGGTGAGGGCGGCACCGAGCAGCAGGATGAGGCCGAGGGCTCCGTAATAGACGCGTCGTGACCTCAGATCGCTGCGAGACCGCCGCATCCATCAACCCCCGTCGCCGTCCGCCCCTCCTTAGATCATGCGCGACGGCCGCCAGCAACGAAACGCCCGCGGCCGGGGGTCAGAAGGGGAACCCCCTGCGGAAGAAGGTCCGGGGCGGGTCGTGCTGGTAGATCGACGGGTTCGCGTCGAGCCACTCGGCGGCGACGTCGTCATGCACGCCGGGCAGGAAGACGTCGCCGTCGTCGGTCGCCTCCGGGTGGACGCGGATCCGGAAGACGAGGACGCCGAGGTAGAGCAGAGCCGAGGCGGCCAGGGCATCCAGCGGGAACGTGTGTTCCTGGGTGATCCGCCAGATGCCGTAGCCGCCGACCACGAGCGTCAAGATCGCGTAGAGCGGCCGGTACCAGGCCCACACCCGCACTCTCGCGGCGCTCGTACGGTCGTACGGGAGGGAAATCTTCGGTCCTCGCACCCCGACGCGGACGGAGACCCAGGTCGGATGGGGCTCGCCGGTGGTGACGGCACGGGCCGGAATGCTGAGCATGCCGACGGTCGGGGCCGGGATCATCAGGTTTGCGGAACGGGCCACGGCATCCACCCCCTTGGATCTGTGGTCTCCGGAGGCTACTGCACCTGATCTTGTGAAGTCCATGACAGTCGCTCAGGTCGCACGAGCGGGGTTCCGATGACCGGGCGTGAAGCAGGGACGACTCTGGGTCTGGTGGCTCGCGGGCGGGCTGGCCGCGATCGCGGGCCAGTACGTGCTGCGCGAGGGAAGCCTGACCGCCAGCCTGGCCTACGACACGATCGGCGCGCTGTCGGCGGCGGCGATCCTGCTCGGCGTGCGGCTGCACCGCCCCGCGCGGCCGGCCCTGTGGTACCTGATCGCGGCCGGTCAGATCGTCTCCGTGCTGGGCGACCTGACCTGGGAGTTCTACGACAACGTCCTGCACCTGTCGCCGTACCCGTCGGTCGCCGACGCCTTCTATCTCGGCTGCTATCCGCTGCTCGCGGCGGGTCTGCTGCTGCTCGTGCGGCAGCGCCGCAGCTCGGTCGGCGACCTGATCGACGCCGCGATCGTGGCGACCGGCGCGGGCCTGGTCTTCTGGATCTTCGTGTTGCATCCGGTGGCCGCCGAGGCCGGCCGTTCGGTGGCCGAACATGTCGTGTCGATCGCCTACCCGGTCATGGATGTGCTGCTCATCGCCCTGCTGGCCCGGTTGTTCACCAGTGGCGGCGGGCGCACGCCGAGCGTGCACCTGCTGGTGGCCTCGATCGCACTGATGCTCACCGGGGACACGGCGTTCGCGGTCATCCCGCTCTACTCCAGCGCGGGCACGCATCCGACCGACCCCATTTTCCTGCTTTCGTACGTGATGTGGGCGGCCGCCGCGCTGCACCCGTCGATGGCCGCGCGGCCGGCCACGGGACGGGTCTCGGCCCGGGTCGGTCCGGGCCGGCTGGCGTTGTTCGGTGTGTGTTCGCTGCTGGCGCCGGCGTTGCTGCTCGTGCCGCGGATCGGCCAGGACCCGGTCGGCCGGTTGTCCGTGTCGATCGGTGCCGGTGCGCTCATCCTGCTCGTCATCGCGCGCATGAGCGGTTTCGTGTACGAGGTGCGCCGCCGCTCGGCCGAACTCGCGCACGCGGCCATGCACGATCCGCACACCGGGCTGGCCAGCCGCCGCCGTTTCGAGCTGGCTCTCGGCGAGGCCCTGACCGCGGGCCGTCCGCAGGTGGTGCTGCTCGGGCTGAACGGTTTCAAGAACGTCAACGACGAGCTGGGCCGGCCCGTCGGCGACCAGGTGCTGAGTCTGCTGGCCGCGCGGTTGTCGGCCGCAGCGCCGGAATCGTCGGTCGTTGCGCGGATGGGCGGCGACGAGTTCGCGATCCTGCTCGTTTCGGCCAGTGCGGACGAGGCGCGCGCAACCGCCGCGCAGTTGGCGTCCATCCTGACGGCGCCCGTCGTGGCCGGCGGGCACGAGCTCTATCTGGGCGTGGCCATCGGTCTGGCCGGCGGCACCGGGCTGACCCCGGTCGAGGTGATGCGCCAGGCCGAGGCGGCCATGTATGCGGCGAAACAGACCGGCGAGCCCGTACGCCGGTGGACGCCCGCGCTCGACGAACGGGCCGGCGAGTTCGTGCGGCTGGGCGCGGAGATCCGGGCCGCGCTCGACCAGGACCAGTTCCGGGTGGTCTATCAGCCGATCGTCGAGCTGCCGTCGGGCCGGGTCGCCGCCGTGGAGGCCCTGGTCCGGTGGGAGCACCCGGTCCGCGGCGTGGTCAGCCCGGCCGCGTTCATCCCGGTGGCCGAGCGTAACGGCCTGATCGTCGAGCTCGGCGAGTGGATCCTGCGCACCGCCTGCCGCCGCCTGGCCGAGTGGCGCGCCGAACTGGGCGACGCCGCACCCCGCCGGGTGAGCGTCAACGTGTCGGCCCGGCAGCTGGCCCGGCCACGTTTCGCCGCTACGGTGGCCGCCGCGCTGGCCGACAGTGGCCTGCCGCCGGCGTGCCTGGCCGTCGAGGTGACCGAGACGGCCGTGTTCGAGGGCGGCCAGGCGGTCATCGCCCTGCACGAGCTGCGCGCTCTGGGCGTGCGGATCGCGCTGGACGACTTCGGCACCGGCCACTCGTCGCTCGGCCTGCTGCAGACCGTGCCGGTGGACATCCTCAAGGTCGACAAGTCGTTCGTCGACCAGGTCACCGAGGCCGGCCGGCACACCGTCATCGCCGAGGCGTTGTTCCAGGTCAGCTCGGGTCTGGGCCTGGTCGCGGTGGCCGAGGGCGTCGAGACCGCCGCCCAGGCCGAGGCGCTGCACCGGCTGGGTTACCGCTATCTGCAGGGCTACCACTACGGCCGCCCGGTCGCCGACCCCGACTTCGCCCTGACGTCGGCGATCGCCGGCCAGAGCACGTCGGCGATCGCCGGCTAGCTCAGGCGCAGAAGCATGGTGTCGGAGCCTCCGTTGCGCCCGACCACCTCGAAGCCGGCCCGCTCGTAGAGCCGGCGGGCCGAGTTACCGTCCTCGACGCTGAGGCTGAGCGCGGGCAAACCCCGCTCCCGCGCGACTCCGATCACCGCGTCGAGCAGGGCCGTGGCGATCCCGCGCCCGCGAGCATCGGGCAGCACCCCGGCCGTGAGCTCGGGAATCTCGGCCGCGACGAATCCGTAGCCCGCGCGATCGGCCGGCAACGCCCGCCCCCAGACCGCCCCGACCGGCCGGGCCTCGTCCATCGCGATCACGCCGAGATCACCGGGACCTGGGAAGCCGTCGAGGTAACGCCGAGCATGGTCGTCAGCGAGGATCTGGTCGAGTGTGAAGCGCGGCCCGTCCCAGTTGTAGGCCTCCAGCACGATCAGTTTGAGGAAGGGCAGATCGTTCGGTCCGGCATCACGAATCAGCACCGGCCGAGCATAAGCACGCCGCGTCAGGCGAGATCACTGGACCGCAACGAGGTCCCGACCGACGGAAATAGGGGTCCCGGCAACCAGCCAGCGGTCTCGGATCCGCCGTGGATCCGCACAGGACGTCGGCTCGATCAGATTTCGATACAGATGCATGGCATCCGAAAGCACGTCGGCCGCAGGAAGAGGCGCACTCAGCGTCCGTAATCCGCTTGCTGCACTTGATACCTTGCCGAGTATGGAGAATTGCACAGAGTGCGACCGGGAACTTGAGGCGGCACCGGAACGGCTGCCCTGTCCAGACTGTGGCGGCACACGACGGAATATTACCGTCACCGTTCAGTCGGCAATCGCGTTCGCGACGGCATACCCTCCAACTGTCACGCTGAACTTGGGGCCAAGCCGCCCTTGGATCGAACGGCGCGACGATATCGAGGCCGCACTGGAGGACCTACGCTACGCATACGCGAGCCTAGCCAAATCCACTGATGAAGCCAGGAGGGCCGTACAGCATTTCTTTCGTGTATGCCGCGAGGTTGCGGATTTTATCGATGACGAACTGAGCCTTCCACCGAAATCAGCAAAGGCTTACGTGCATGCCGACACCGACTTGAACATAGGTGATGGAATGGCACAGGTGACGAAGCACCGGACACGCGACAAGCCAGATCGGCAGATCTCAACGCGGATACACGAAATCACGAGCACTCCCGAGGGTGCTCGAGTATCACTGAAGTGGACGACTACGTCCGCGGAAGGGATCGTGGATGCATTAGATCTCGCCATCCGATGCAGCAAGGCTTGGCGTCGGTTTTGTCAAGCAAACGATCTGGAGTGGAACAGTTCAGACGTGGATTCGAAGCTTGAACTACGTTCCAGCGTGTCATGAACGCGTGGCAGCCTCTTGCGGTCGCACTCATGTCGGCAGTAGCAGCTATTTCTGCTGCAATATTTGCAGGCATTGTTGCCCTAAAAATAAAAGGTCGCGAGATTGACGCTCAACACATTCGCGACCTCGAGAGCCGACTTTCAGAGAAGAAAGTGGAGATGTACAAGCCTGCAGTCGAGCTCTTCGCCAAGATGATGGACGCCGATTGGGCCCAAGAGCTGATAGACGATAAGACGAAACAGCGCGAAGCTCAGAGAATCCGGCGAGATTTCGCAACATGGCTGACCATGTACGGTTCAGCTGACGCTCTGATCGCTTACAGGAATTTTCATCAGGCGGGCGCAAATAATGTGCCACCGTTCATACGACTGCGCTTATATGCCGAGCTCCTATTGGCCATCCGACAGGACATCGGAGGGCGGGACGACAACGCTACCGCGATCGATATTCTCGCACTAACACTTGACGACATATTCAGCGATCGAGACGTCTTATCGACTGTCACCGACGATTTCCAAGTTGTATGCCAGAGAGAAGACTGGAACCCACCATGGCTGCACACGTCCCACTCAATTGAGAAGCAAAGCCGACGCTGATACCTCTACCCCGTTAAGCGCGCACGGTTCACTAGTTCTGTAACATGCGAGTTGATCGGCCGGGATTGGCTGGCGCCGCCACGAAATCGCCGCGTCTCCGGTGCAGCCCGATATTCGGAAAGTAGACCGGGCCGCGCCGAGACGTGAACCGCTGTCAGGAGGTGGCCCAGTCGCCGAGGGTCCAGTCGCGGACCTCGGGCATGTCTTCCAGGTGCTCGACCACGTAGTGCTCGTGGCGGGCCAGCTGGGACTCGCACCACGCCTTGAGGTCGGACGCGCCCTGCGGCAGCCGCCGGGCGTTGTTGAGGGCGTCCATCACCAGGTGGTAGCGGGACGCCCTGTTGCGCACGGTCATGTCGAACGGGGTGGTGGTCGTGCCCTGTTCGATGAAGCCGCGCACCCGGAACCGGTCGGCGTCGGGGCGGCCGTGCACCAGCTGGTGGATGGCGCCCGGGTAGCCGTGGAAGGCGAACACCACGTCGACCGTGTCGGTGAACAGCTCGCTGAACTGGGTCTCGCTCATGCCGTGCGGGTGGTCCTTGGGCCGGACCAGGGTCATCAGGTCGACCACGTTGACCACGCGGACCCGCAGGCCGGGCAGGCGCTGCCGGAGGATGTCGGCGGCGGCCACCGTCTCCATCGTCACCACGTCGTCGGCGCAGGCCAGGACGATGTCCGGATCGTCGGGGGAATCGCTGGCCCAGTCCCAGATGCCGGCGCCGCGGGCGCAGTGGTCGACGGCCTCGTCCATCGTCAGATATTGCAGCTGGGGCTGCTTGTCGATGACGATCAGGTTGATGTAGGAGCGGGACCGGAAGCAGTGGTCGGCCACCGACAGCAGGCAGTTCGCGTCGGGCGGCAGGTAGACCCGGCTGACCGTGCCGCGTTGAGTCAGCACGTTCTGGATCAGGCCGGGGCCCTGGTGGCTGAAACCGTTGTGGTCGTTGCGCCACGCCGTCGAGGTGAGCAGCACGTTGAGGCTCGGCACCCGGGCCCGCCACGGCAGGTGCTCGGCCTCTTCGAGCCACTTGCCGTGCTGGATCGTCTGGGAGGCGCTGACCATGGCGAACGCCTCGTAGGTGGCGAACAGGCCGTGCCGGCCGGTCAGGGTGTAGCCCTCGAGCCAGCCGTGGCAGTTGTGCTCGCTCAGCACCTCCATGACCCGGCCGTCGGGGCCGATCGCCACGTCGGAGGCGTCGACATGTTCCAGGAAGGACCGGTCGGACACCTCGAACACCGCGCCGAGCCGGTTGCTGTTGGTCTCGTCGGGCGAGAACAGCCGGAACCGGTCGGGGTTGTCGCGGTAGATGTCACGCAGGAACTCGCCGAGCTTGCGGGTCGACTCGGCCCGGTCGCTGGCCGGTGATTTGACCTCGACGGCGTAGTCGCGGAAGCCGGGCAGGTCGAGCTCGCGGGTCAGCACCCCGCCGTTGGCGTGCGGGTTGGCGCTCATCCGCCGGTCGCCGGACGGATTGTGGGACCGGACCAGCGGCACGGGGGCCCCGGAGTCGTCGAACAGTTCGTCCGGCCGGTACGACTTCAGCCACTGCTCCAGCAACGCCAGATGCCCGGGATTGTCGCGCACACCGGAGAGCGGCACCTGGTGCGACCGGAACGTGCCGGTCACCTTGACCCCGTCGACCTCGGCCGGGCCGGTCCAGCCCTTGGGCGTCCGCAGCACGATCAGCGGCCACGTCGGCCGGGTGCCGTCCCAGTCGCCTTCGCGGGCCGAGCGCTGGATCTCGCGGATGCGGCCCCACGCCTCGGCCAGCGCCGCCGCGAATCGGTGGTGCATGCCGGGGATGTCGTCGCCCTCGACCTCGATCACGTCGTAGCCGTGCCCGCCGAGCAGCCGGCGGACCTCGGCCGGGTCCTTGCGGCCGAGCACCGTGGGGCCGGAGATCTTGGCCCCGTTGAGGTGCAGGATCGGCAGCACCGCACCGTCGTGCTTCGGGTTGAGGAAGGACACGCCCTTCCACGAGCCCTCGAGCGGGCCGGTCTCGGCCTCGCCGTCGCCGACCACGGCGACGGCCAGCAGGCCGGGGTTGTCGAACACCGCGCCGAACGCGTGGACCAGCACGTAGCCCAGTTCGCCACCCTCGTGGATGGAGCCCGGGGTGGTCACCGAGACGTGGCTCGGGATGCCGCCGGGGCTGGAGAACTGGCGGAACAGCGTGCGCAGGCCGAGCTCGTCCCGGGTGACGGCGGGGTAGACCTCGGTGTACGTGTCCTCGAGATAGCCGGCCGCGACCAGGGCCGGGCCGCCGTGGCCGGGGCCGGTCAGATAGATCGTGTCCTGCCCGGTGTGCCGGATCAGGCGGGACACGTGGGCGTAGACGAACGACAGGCCCGGGCTGGTGCCCCAGTGGCCGAGCAGGCGGGGCTTGATGTGCTCGGCCGTGAGCGGCTCGCGCAGCAGCGGGTTGGCCTGCAGATAGATCTGGCCGATGGTCAGGTAGTTGGCGGCCCGCCACCAGGCGTCGAGACGGGCCAGGTCAGCCTCGTCGAGCGTGGGCAGCAGGTCGGAAACGGCCGTAGTCACTCGCGGAGTCCCTTCGTCAGCAGCGCTTCGCGCAGGACGGGTCGAAGCTATCGGCGGCCCGAGCACGACCGACAGGGTCTTTGGTACTGGGTGAAAGTGACTTTCGCGTGTCGATGAACCGACAAGCCCGGTCCATCCGTTCCCCCTGTCGTGCCAGAAACAACGGACGGCCCGCCAGCCGCGCCAAAGACCACCAGACGCGCTCGCATGAAAGCAGTCATAGAAAAGCCAGGAACCCAGCGCGCCCTGACGATCACCGCCGCCGTCCTGCTCTTCGCCGCGCTGATCTTCCCGAACATCCTGTCGCGCCTGACTCCGGCCGGATTCGTTCGCATTCCCATCGAGGGCGCGGTCCTGCTGGCCCTGCTGGCCGTCCTCCCGCGGAAGGCGCAGAAGCCGTTCGCCATCGTCGCGGGCACGCTCATCGGCCTCCTGGTCATCGAGAAATGCCTCGACATGGGCTTCTTCGAGGAGCTGAACCGCCCGTTCGACCCGGTGCTCGACTGGGTGCTGTTCGACGACGCGTTCAGCTTCGCCGTCGACTCGTACGGCCGCGCCGCCTCGATCGCCGCCGTGGTCGCGGTCATCGCCCTGGTCGTCGCGATCCTGGCCCTGACCAGCTGGTCCGTCCTCCGCGTGGGCGCGCTCGTAACAAAGAACCGCAAACGCAGTGCGATCGCAGCGGCCGGCGCGGCCGGAGCGTGGGGCCTGACCTTCGCGCTCGGCATCAGCCTGTTCGGTGCCATCCCGGTCGCCGCGCGAAGCACCTCCACGTACGCCTGGGACCGCGCCCACCAGGCCCGCGCCGGCCTGCGCGACGAGGCCAACTTCCGCCGCGAGGTGCAGCAGGACCCGTTCAAGACGGTTCCGCCCGCGCAGATGCTCACCGCACTGCAGGGCAAGGACGTCATCTTCACCTTCGTGGAGTCGTACGGGCGCAGCGCGGTCGAAGGCACCGCCCTCTCCCCGATGACCCGCCCGGTGCTCGACAACGGCACCGCCGAGCTGCGCAAAGCCGGCTACGCGGCGCGCAGCGGCTGGCTGACCTCGCCCACCTTCGGCGGCGGCAGCTGGCTCGCCCACGCCACCTTCGAGTCGGGGCTGTGGATCAACAACGAGCAGCGCTACCGCAACCTGGTCGCCAGTGACCGGCTGACCCTGACCCGGGCGTTCCGCGACAAGGAGTACCGCACGGTCAGCGTCATGCCGGGCGCCACCCGGGCCTGGCCCGAGGGCAACTTCTACGGGTACGAGGCGGTGTGGGACTCGCGCAATCTCGGCTACCAGGGCCCGAAGTTCAGCTGGGCCCCGATGCCCGACCAGTACACGCTCAAGAAGCTCAACGAGATCGAGTACAAGAAGCCCGGCCGCGGCCCGTTGATGGTCGAGATGCCGCTGGTCTCGAGCCACACCCCGTGGGCACCGATCCCCGACTACCTGACCGACTGGAACTCGATCGGCGACGGCTCGATCTACACGAGCATGGAGGCCGAAGGTCAGAAGCCCAAGGCGCTGTGGGCCGAGCCCAAGAAGGTGCGGGCCGAGTACGGCAAGTCGATCGTCTACTCGATGACCTCGCTGATCAACTGGATCCAGCTGTACGGCGACGACAACCTGGTCATGGTGCTGCTCGGCGATCACCAGCCGTCGCCGATCGCGGCCGGCGCGGGTGCCAGCCACGACGTGCCGATCACGCTGGTGGCCAAGGACCCGAAGGTGCTCGACCGGATCACCGGCTGGGGCTGGGCCGAGGGTCTGCGCCCGCGCTCCGACACCCCGGTCTGGCCGATGAGCGACTTCCGCGACAAGTTCCTGACCGCGTTCGGCCAGCAGACACCCGCGTCGTAGGCCGTCGACTCATACGGAATCAGTAGAAGGGGCTCCCTTTCGTACGGGAAATGTTGGTAGCGTGCCGCCATGCCGACGGATTCCGGAGTTGATCGCGCCCGACTCGCCGCCCTGGCCGACCGCGAACGCGCCTCGTTCGCGGAGCGCCGCCCCCGCTCGGCCGCCGCCTATCAGCGGGCCGACCACCTGTTCGGCCGCGTGCCGATGACCTGGATGAACAAAACCGCCGCGGGCTTCCCGATCTACTTCGAGACCGCGCACGGCAACCGGATCACCGACGTCGACGGGCACGAGTACCTGGACTTCTGCCTGGGCGACACGGGTGCGATGGCCGGCCACTCCCCCGCGCCGGTGGTCGACGCGGTCACCCGTCGGCTGGCCGGGCCGGGCGGCGCGACCACGATGCTGCCGACCGAGGACGCGGCGGCCGTGGGCGCCGAGCTGGCCCGGCGCTTCGGCATCCCGTACTGGAGCTTCGCCCTGACCGCGACCGACGCCAACCGCTGGGCCATCCGGTTGCTGCGGGCGGTCACCGGCCGGCCGAAGATCCTGGTCAACAGCTACTGCTACCACGGCTCGGTCGACGAGTCGCTGATCGTCGTCGGACCGGACGGGCGCGGGCGGAGCCGCGAGGGCAACGTCGGAGCGCCGACCGACGTGACCACGACCAGCCGGGTCGCCGAGTTCAACGACCTCGAGGGCCTCGAGCGCGAGCTGGCCCACGGCGACGTCGCGGCGGTGCTGATGGAGCCGGCGCTGACCAACATCGGCATCGTGCTGCCCGAGCCCGGCTACCTGGCCGGTGTCCGCGAGCTGACCCGCACGTACGGCACCTACCTGATCAACGACGAGACGCACACGTTCTCGGCCGGGCCGGGCGGGGCCACCGCGGCCTGGGGCCTCGAACCCGACGTGCTGACCATCGGCAAGGCGATCGCCGGGGGCATCCCGATCGGCGCCTACGGGCTGAGCGCCGGGCTGGCCGAGGCGATCCTGGCCCGCACCGACCTCGACCTGGTCGACATGGGCGGCGTCGGCGGCACCCTGGCCGGCAACCCGGTGTCGATGGCCGCCGCGCGGGCCTGCCTCGAGCACGTGCTGACCGAGCCCGCCTTCGACTCGATGATCGCCACGGCGACCGCGTTCGCGGGCGGCCTCCGCAAGATCATTGAGGGGTACGCCCTGCCGTGGTCGGTCAGCCGGCTGGGCGCCCGGGTCGAATACCGGTTCGCCGATCCCGCACCCCGCAACGGCACCGAGTCGGCCGCCGCCGCGGACGGCGAGCTCGAGGACTTCCTGCACACCTACCTGGCCAACCGGGGCGTGCTGCTCACCCCGTTCCACAACATGGCCCTGATGGCACCGCAGACGACCGTGGCCGACGTCGAGCGCCACCACGAGATCTTCGCGGCGGCGCTCGGCGAGCTCACCGCGGCGACGGCATAATCCGTGATAGCCACCTAACACCGGCAATACCGGCCGTAGCCTGACATCATGGGTCTGTTCGGAAAGCGGGTCGAGATTCAGCCCGTGGTGCAGCGTCAGCCGCCTCGGGACATCGAGGCGCTCGAAGAGCTGGTGAACAATCTCGAAGGCGTGACCGACGAGGCCAGCAGCTGGCGTATCTACGCCTCCACCTACCTCGAGTTCCACGACCTCGACTACGTGGGCGTCTGGATGGTCGAGAGCAGCGGTCCCCGCCTCGAGTACGAGGTCGGCCGGATCAGCGGTGCCCTGGCCGGCACCAGCAGTGGCGGCGGCGGCCTCGTGGGGCAGGCCATCCGCAGCAGCCACGCGGTCTTCGCCGACGCCGGCCACACCGGCGAGCGCGACGCGCGGGCCGCCGCGGCGCTGCGGGCCGGCACCAAGGGCATCCTGGTGGTGCCCGTCGCCCGCGGCCACAAGGTGATCGCGGTGGTCGAGATGTGCTGGCGCGAGGAATCGCCGGTCGACCCGGCGCTGCTCAGCAAGTGGACCGCCATCGCCCGGCTGGCCGAGCAGGCCCGGGTGGCCGCGCTCGCCGCCTTCTTCACCCGTCAGGTCGCCGATGATCGGCTGGCCGTCACCAACGTGGTCGCCGCCCTCGGCCACACCAACGACTCCTCGAGCGGCCTGCGGGCCGCGCTGGACGCCGTCCGGACCGCCTTCGGCTGGGCCTACGGCTCGTACTGGCAGATCGACGAGCAGGAGAACGTCCTGCGCTTCGCGGTCGAGTCGGGCGACGCCGGCGACGAGTTCAAGCGGGTCACCCTGGCCGCCACCTTCGCCGAGGGCGTGGGCCTGTCCGGCCGCGCCTGGCGGGCCCGCGACCTGGTCTTCGTCCGGGACATCGGTCAGCTCACCGACTGCGTGCGCGCCCCCGCGGCCCAGCGGGCGGGCGTCCGGTCGGGCGTCTGCTTCCCGATCTCCAGCGGCGACCGGATCATCGGCACGATGGACTTCTTCACCACCGAGTTCGTGGAGCTGTCCGAGTCACGGATGGACGCACTGCGCAATGTGCAGCAGCTCGTCTCCCAGCGGCTCGACGTCATCCGCGGGGCCGAGACCGCGGCCGGCAACGCCCGGAACCTGCTCGACACCGTGTCGCGGCTGCGCACCGCCACCGCCGACGCCAGCCGGGTCGCCGACGAGGCCGTCGGCCGCGCCTCGGACATGACCGGCGACGTGGCCTCGCTCAACGACGCGTCGGCGGCGATCGGCGACGTCATCCAGATCATCTCGTCGATCGCCGACCAGACCAACCTGCTCGCGCTCAACGCCACCATCGAGGCGGCGCGGGCGGGCGAGATCGGCAAGGGCTTCGCGGTCGTCGCCGGCGAGGTCAAGGAGCTGGCCCGGGAGACCGCGGACGCCACCAAGAAGGTCTCCGAGCAGATCGCGGCCCTGCAGTCGAGCGCCGAGTCGGTGGCCGGCGGGATCCGCAGCACCAGCGACACGATCGCCCAGCTCGACGCCGTCCAGGCCCGGATCGGCGAAGTGCTCGAGGAACAGGCCATGATGGCCCACGCCTTCGAGCACTGAGCCGGTCGTTCAGTAGCGGAACCGCGACACCAGGTTCTGCAGCTGGCTCGCCGTCGTCGCCAGACCGTCGGCGGCGTGCCGGGTCTCGTCGACCGAGTCCGACGTACGCCGCGTCGCCTCGGACACCCCGCCGATCGTGGCCGCGATGTCACCGGCACCCGCCGCGGCCTCCGACAGCGTCCGGTTCATCTCCTGCGTGGTGGCCGTCTGCTCCTCGACCGCCGAGGCGATCGTCATCTGGATGCCGTTGATCCGCTCGATGATCGCCGAGATCTCCCCGATCGCGGTGACCGCGTTGCCGGTGTCGCCCTGGATGGTCTGCACCCGGCGGGAGATGTCCTCGGTGGCCTTGGCCGTCTCCTGGGCCAGATCCTTGACCTCACCGGCCACCACGGCGAAGCCCTTGCCCGACTCGCCCGCCCGGGCCGCCTCGATGGTGGCGTTGAGCGCGAGCAGATTCGTCTGCTCGGCGATGGCCGTGATCGTCTTGACCACGGTGGCGATCTCGCTCGACGACTCACCGAGCCGGGCCACGATCGCGTTGGTGGCCGAGGCGACCTCGACCGCCTGCACGGCCACCTCGGATGCCTCGGTGGTCGACACGCTGATGTCCCGGATCGCCGAGCCCATCTCCTGCGAGCCGGACGAGACGACCTGCAGATTGTTCGACACCGCGTCGGCCGCCGCGGCGACCGTGCCCGCCTGCGCCGACGCCTCGGAGGCGGCCGACCCGACGGCTCCCGACACCGCGGTCAGCTGACCGGCCGCGGCGTGCAGGCTGTTCGCGTTGCCGGCCAGGGTGACCACGTCGTCGCGCAGCCGGGTCACGGCCTGGTCCAGGTCTTCGGCCATCCGGCCCACCTCGTCGCGGACGTTCACTCCGGCCGTACGGGTGAGGTCGCCCTCGGCCAGCCCCTGCGCGACCCAGGCGGTGACCCGGACCGTGCCCCGCACCCGGCCCGCCACCCGGAACCCGAGCAGCAGGCTGACCACCACACCCAGGGTGAGCAGACCGGCGATCAGCCAGGTGGCCCGGGTGGCATCGGCCTCGCCGTCCTTGATCGCGGCGTCCGAGCGCGCCTTGGCCCGGGCGGCCAGCGCGTTCTGGTCGGCGCCGAGCGCCGCGTAGAGGGTGTTGTAGCGGGTCAGCGCCTGCTGCAGCTGGGCCGGGGTGGCCGAGGTCTGGTCCTCCTGCAGGAAGGCGAGGAACGCGGTCCAGTCCTGGGACGCCTTCTCCACCTCGGCCGAACCGGTCGCATCCCCCTCGTACGCGGAACGGAGGGTGGCCAGCGCGTTCTGCACGGCGGCCTTGTTCTCCTCCATGTTCTGGCTGATCACGGTGCGCAGCGACGGGTAGAGCCGGCTGGCCGACAGGTTGCCGCCGAACGCCTCGATGTTCTTGGCGAACGCGCCGGCCGCGGCGTCCACGGTGATCGTCTCGCGCTGGGCCGTGGCCGCGTCCTTGTTGTGGTGGTGCAGGGTGACCAGGGCGACCCCGCCGACCAGGGCGCCGCTGAGCGTGCCGACCAGCACGGCCGTCCCGATCTTGGTGCGGAGTGAACGGTTGTCGAACGCTGCCAGCATTCCCATGCGTGGTGCCCTCCCCCAGGTGCGGGCACCGGCGGCCCGGATCCGACATAAGCCCTTGTCAGCACGCTAATCGGGGCGGGGCGGCACCGTGTGCGCCTTGGACGCATCCGGGACAGGTGCGCTCACTGAGGCGTCATGCGGCAGGGCGCACCGCGCGTAGAGCGTCCTAGGAGGCTGGTCAGGAGCGCGCTGTCACGGCGTACGGGAAAACGGGTTTGCTCTAAAGGGCGGGCCGGAACTCGCCCAGCGGGCCGTGCAGACGCTCGGCGTGCACGGTCAGCAGCGGCCGCCCGGTCATGCCCAGCGCCCGCATCCGAGCCGCCATCGGATGATCGCCGAGGTGACCCCGGAACGAGCCGCGACCCACGCTCACCCCGGACAGGCGCATCGGCAGGGTGCCGCGCAACAGCACGCCCGCCTGCGCGCCATGCTCCAGATAGGACCAAGCGGGCAGGCTCGACCGCACCCCGAACGGCAGTCGCATCCGCCCGTGCCGCAGCGACGCCCGCAGCACCTCGGTGGCCCGGTCGTGCACCACGACGTCGGTCTCCCGGGGTGAGAAGCGCAGCTCGGCGTCCATCAGCCACTTCGGCAGAGCCCAGAAGTCCTGGCCCGCCTCGCGGGTGAACGCGCCGGTCACCGGCAGGTCGAGCAGGTGCAGGCCGGGCGGACCGGACGGGCCGCGGACCAGCAGGCCGACGCCGACCTCGTCGTACGACTTGAGCGCCCACTCGTCGTAGTGCACGCACATGACCAGCGAGAGCGCCCGGCCGGCCACGGTGAACGGGCGCACCGGGATCGTCCCCAGCGCCGCCCGCGCCGACCGGACCGGAGTGGTGAACACGGCGGCGGTCAGGCGGGCCGAAGTGATCTCGACCGGCAGAGTGACCGTCTCGCCCTGCAAAGTCCAGACGCCGTCACCGACACGCTCCGCCATCCCGTGGACCCTACCCGGCACCGGGTGGCCGCCGCGGGCGCGAAGTGATAGGGCTTCGGTTATGTCGATGACGACAGTGGGCGTGCTGCGCGAGACCGCGGGACGCGAACGCCGCGTGGCGATGACCCCGGACGGCGTGGTCCGCCTGCGCCGAACCGGGGTGCGGGTGCTGGTCGAGGCGGGCGCGGGCCGGTCGGCCTGGTTCGACGATCCGGCCTATGTGGAGGCGGGCGCCGACGTCGGCTCGCGGGAACAGGTCTACGCCGAGAGCGACATCCTGGTGGTGGTGCGGCCGCCGGACGACATCGCGGCGTTGCCGGCCGGCCGGACGCTGATCGGGCTGCTCGATCCGCTCGGCGATCCGGGGCTGGCCGAGACCCTGGCCGCGCAGGGGGTCACGGCGATCAGCCTCGACCTGCTACCCCGCACGCTCAGCCGGGCCCAGCCCCTCGACGCGCTGACCTCGCAGGCCAACGTGGCCGGGTACAAGGCGGCGCTGCTGGCCGCGGAGGCGTACGGGGGCTTCTTCCCGATGCTCGTCACCGCGGCCGGCACCTCACGGCCGGCCCAGGTGCTCGTGCTCGGAGCCGGGGTGGCCGGCCTCCAGGCCATCGCCACCGCACGACGGCTCGGGGCCCAGGTCACCGGCTACGACGTCCGCGAGGCGGCACAGGCCGACATCGCCTCGACCGGAGCTCTTGTGCTGGCGCTCTCCGATGCGGTGCAGAACGGCAGCGACGGTTACGCCTCGGCCCTCACCGGCGACGAGGCCGCGTCCCAGCTCCACTCGCTGGCCCAGGCCGTTCCCCGCTTCGACGTGGTCATCACTACGGCCAAGGTGCCCGGCGGCCGCTCGCCCCTGCTCGTCTCGGCGGAGGCGCTGGACGCCATGCGGCCGGGCTCGGTGGTGCTCGACCTGGGCGGCGGCAACGTGGCCGGCTCGGCCCCGGACACGCGCGTCGTCACCGGCCACGGCGTCACGGTCATCGGCGCCCCCAACCTGGCCTCCACCGTGCCGGTGGCGGCGTCCACCGCGTACGCGCGCAACGTGGTGGCCGCGCTCGGCGCCCTCGACGACGACGAACTCGTGTCGGCCATGACGGTCCGTCCCTTGCACGACCTCGACAAGGAGCGCCGATGAGCCCGCTTCTGCTGGCCGATCTCACCGTCTTCACGCTCGGCCTGCTGGTCGGCTTCGAGGTGATCAGCAAGGTGCCGGCCACCCTGCACACCCCGCTGATGTCCGGCGCCAACGCGATCCACGGCGTGGTGCTGGTCGGTGTCATGCTGCTGGCGGCCACCATCTCCACCCCGGCCGGCTACGCACTGCTGTTCGTGGCCGCGTTCTTCGCCGCCATGAACGTGGCCGGCGGCTACGTGGTCACCGACCGCATGCTGGCGATGTTCCGGAGCCGGTCGTGAGCGCCTTCGACACCGTCGTCCACCTGATCTACCTGCTGTGCGCGACGGCCTTCGTCCTCGGTCTGCACCTGATGAACGCGCCCGCCACCGCCCGCCGCGGCAACCAGGTCTCGGCGGCCGGCATGGGGCTGGCGATCCTGGTCACGCTGGCCGTCCTCATCCAGGGTCAGGAGATTTCCCCGTACGCCGCATGGGCGCTCGGTCTCGGCACGGCCGCCGGTGCGGTGGCCGGGCTGGTGGCCGCGCGCCGGGTCCGGATGACCGCCATGCCGCAGCTGGTCAGCCTGTTCAACGCGGTCGGCGGCGGCGCGGCGGCCCTGATCGCCCTGGGCGAGCGCCCGGCGTCGACCCAGGCCGAGGTCACCGGCGTGCTCGACGTGCTGATCGGGGCGCTCACGTTCAGCGGGTCGCTGATCGCCTCGGGCAAGCTGGCCGGACGGGTGCCGGGCCGCCCGATCGTGGTGCCGTACGGGCGGTGGATCTCGCTCGGCCTGGCCGTCGTGGCGGCCGTCATGGCGGTGCTCGTGGTCGGCTTCGACGGCGGCGTGTGGGCGCTGGCCGGGGCGGCGGTGTCCGCGCTGGCGGCCGGGGTGCTGCTCACCCTGCCGATCGGCGGGGCCGACATGCCGGTGGTGATCTCGCTGCTCAACGCCTGCACCGGCACCGCGGTGGCGATGGCCGGGTTCGTGCTCGAGAGCACCCCGCTGATCATCGCCGGGGCGCTGGTCGGGGCGGCCGGCGCGATCCTGACCAAGCTGATGGCCGACGCGATGAACCGGCCGATCAGCGCGATCATGGCCGGCGGCTACGGCACCGGCGACGCGATCGCCGTCGCGGCCGGGGCCGGGTCGGCGCCGGTCCGCGAGATCACCGCCGACGACGCCGCGATCCAGCTCGCGTACGCGGGCCGGGTCGTGATCGTCCCCGGCTACGGGCTGGCCGCGGCCCAGGCCCAGCACGAGGCGGTGGCGCTGGCCCAGGCGCTGACGTCACACGGCGTCGAGGTCGTCTACGCGATCCATCCGGTCGCCGGGCGCATGCCGGGACACATGAACGTGCTGCTGGCCGAGGCCAACGCCCCCTACGAGCAGCTGCAGGACCTGGAGGAGAGCAACCCCGCCTTTCCCCGTACGGACGTCGCGCTGGTCATCGGCGCCAACGACGTGACCAACCCGGCCGCCCGACGGCCCGGGAACCCGGTGTCCGGCATGCCGATCCTCGACGTCGACCGGGCCCGCAGCGTCATCGTGATCAAGCGCTCGCTCGGGCACGGCTACGCCGGGATCGACAACGAGCTCTACTCCGACCCGCGGACGGCCATGCTGTTCGCCGACGCCAAGGCCGGCCTGAACGCTCTCGTGGCCGGAGTGTCGGCCTACGCGTCTTGACTTGACAAGGTCCACTTGGGACTCTCGGTGGCGGATCGCTCACCGTCCGCCGCGCCCGGGAGTGTCGCCGTGCTCAGTCCGCAGATCGCCGCCCTGCTCGAGGACCCGGCCTCCCTGCACGACTGGTGGCCACGGGCCGGCACCCCGCTGGTCGAGCCCTGGCGGGACGGCTCGCGGCTGGTGACGTTCCTGTGGCGGGCTCGGCCCGGAGCACCCGGGTCTGGTGGGGCCTCGACGTGCCGATCGAGCGGATGCCCGGCAACGACCTCTGGTACGCGACCCGCGTCCTGCCGTCCGACCTGACCACGGCCTACTGCTTCGTCCACGACGGCGCCGCCGAGCTGCCGCGCGACGCCTCCGGGCGCGGGAAGTCGCACGTCGACGCGGGCAACCCCGGGCGCTACCGGTTCGCCGCCGACCCGTCCGACCCGGACGACCACGACGCCTGGGTCTCGTTGCTGACACTGCCCGACGCGCCGCCCGAGCCGTGGCTCGCCCCGCGCCCCGGCGTGACCCCGGGCATCCTCAGCCCGGCCCCCTTCGACCGTGAGGTGGTCGTCTACCAGCCGTCCGGCGTGTCTACGGCCGGGCTGCCGGTGCTGGTCGTGTTCGACGGCTGGGTCGCCCGCGAGGTGCAGCGGATCCCCGCCGTGCTCGACAACCTGATCGCCGCGGGCGAGATCCCGCCGCTGGTGGCCCTGTTCGTCACCAACCGCACCGCGGTCCGCGACGACGACCTGGCGCCGGGCTCGAACCTGGGCGGCTTCGTGACCGGCGAGCTGCTGCCCTGGGCCCGCGACACGCTCGGGGCCGGCCTCGACGCCCGGGCCAACATGATCGCGGGCGCGTCCCGGGGCGGGCTGACCGCGGCGTACATCGGACTGACGGCGCCGGAGAGCTTCGGCGCGGTGATCTCGCAGTCGGGCAGCTTCTGGTGGCCGAGCGACCACCCCGGGCAGCTGATCCGTGAGGTCGCCGAACGACCGGTGGCCGACGTGCGGTTCTCGCTGGACGTGGGCATCTTCGAGACGTTCCCGGCGCCCGGCGGGGTACCGTCGCAGGTCGACATGAACCGGGCCATGCGCGACGCGCTGCGCAAGAGGGGGTATCAGGTGGCCTACGCCGAATACTCGGGCGGGCACGACTACGTGAACTGGCGCCGGACGTTCGCCGACGGGCTGATCGCGGTGGCCGGGGTGCACGCGTCATGACCCCGTACGACACTCTCGGCTCGCTCTGGTCGGTGTGGGCCTCGTACGGGTCGTCGCTGACCCCGGCCCAGTGGGAGACCCCGACGCGGCTCGAGCCGTGGACCGTACGGGCCCTGTTCGCGCACACCGCCCAGTGGCCGCACTGGCTGACCCACCTCGTCACGCGGACCCGCGACACCCCGCCGACGTTCGCCACCACGGCCGACCTGCTTCGCTCGTTCAACGCCCCCGGCGGCGTGGCCGGCAGCGCCCGCACCCAAGTGTCCGGCCAGGCGGTCGACGACGCCGCGAAGTTCACACCGGAGCAGATGACGGAAGCGTTCGCGGTCGTCGGGCCGCCGGCGCTGGACGCGGCCCGGGCCCTGGGCGACGACGTGGTCATCGACTACTTCGGCATGGGGCAGATACCGCTGGCCGAGATGCTCGGCATCGGCATCGTCGAGGCGACCGTCCACCTGCTCGACCTCGAGCGGGCCCTCGGTGTGGAGCCGGCCGTGCCCGCGGAGGGCCTCGCCCGCACATCGTCCGTGCTGGCCGCGATGGCCACACCGGTCGACGTCATCGAGGGCCTGACCGGGCGGACGCCCTTCACTCCGGTGCTCACGTAGCCCTGGCCGCGTGCAGCCAGCCGTCGCGCGGCGCCGCTGATGTCGCCGGACGACGTCCCGGCGGCTGCGGACCTTCTGCGACGCTTTGCTGGGTGAGTGACGCTACCGCCGGTCGGGCGTGGATGCCCGGACCACTGATCAGGCCGGCGAGACTCCGGTTCAAGGTTGGTGCGGTTGCTGACTTGACGTGGCGTACGGGAAAAGCTCTTTCGGGGTAGGCAGTTCGGCGGAACGCATCGGCCTCCCGGCGGGTTCCCGGGGTTGACCTCTCTTCGTAGCGTGAGGTGTCGTCGCGACTACGCGGCGTCGGCCCGGCGGGAGGGGACGCGGTGACCAGGCAGGGGTGGTGGCGTTCCCTCTCGGTCGGCCTGGTCGCGTTCGTGGCCTGGGCGATGACCGGGCAGGCGTCGGCCCTCGTGACCGGTGGCGCCGCTGCTGCCGCCTCCTCGTCCGCCTCCGCTGACGGATCGCCGGTGGTGCTGGTCGAGGCGGATCACGGCGTGCTCGATCGCGGGTTGCGCTGCACGGGCACGCTCGTCGCGCCGGGCTGGGTGGTCACCGCGCAGCACTGCACGAACATCGGACGCGAGCCCGGCCGCCCCTATCCGGCGAAAGACCTGCGGGTGGCCTCGACGCGGGTCGCGGCCGTCTTCCGGATGGACGGATACGACGCCGGCAGCCTGGTCAACGACGTCGCGCTGCTGCAGCTGGCGGCGCCGATCACGACGATGACCCCGGCCCGGATCGCCGCCGAGCCGCTGCGCTCGTCCGCCGAGGCCAGCGTCTACGGCTTCGGCGGCCCGTCCGCGGCGTGGCACTCGGCCCAGGTGCGGGTGACCTCGCGGGCGATGGTGAACGACGGACCGTGCCTGTTCCCGCGCGGGTCGCTGACCTTCGTCACGTCGGTGCACGGCGGCTCGTCGCCCGGCGACAGCGGCGGCCCGATGTTCGAGTGGCGGAACGGCCGTCCGGTGCTGCTCACGGTCACCGCGGGCGCGGCCGACCGGTCCACCTGCGGCTCCCCCAGCCTGACGGCCCGCCCGCAGGAGTGGGTCGGCATCTACAACCGGGTCGACCGGGCCAGCGCCGCCTGGACGTTCCTGTCGGGGCACATCCCGGGCCTGTGACCGGCCATCATGGTCGGATGGACTATCTGACGGCGATCGGTTCCCTGTTCACGGCCGAGGGCCGCGACGACCCGTACCCGGCCTACGACGCGATCCGGGCCCATGCGCCGGCGATCGCCGTCCCCGAGCAGGGTGTCTTCGTGACCAGTCACGCCCTGGTGAACCGGCTGCTGCGCGAGCCCACCGTACGGGTGGCCGACACCCGCAACTACGACGAGTTCTGGCCCACGTGGCGGGAGAACCGCGGGGTCGCCTCGGTGGTGCTGTCCATGCTGCAGTCCAACCCGCCCGACCACACCCGGGTGCGCCGGGCCGCCGCGGCCACCTTCACGCCGCGCCGCATCGCCGCCATGCGCGACGTGATCGCCGGCCAGGTCGAGGATCTGGTCGAGGCGATGCCGTCCGAGGCCGACTACATGACCGCCTTCGCCTATCCACTGCCGGTCGGCGTGATCTGCGCCCTGCTCGGCGTGCCCGCGGCCGACCGCCCGTGGTTCCGGCAGCGCGCCCACGACCTCACCGTCGTCCTCGAGCCGATCAGCACCGACGAGGAGATGCGCCTGGCCGACGTGGCCGGCCGCGACCTCGAGGACTACTTCGTGGGCCTGATCGCCGCACGTCAGCATTCACCCCAGGAAGACCTGACCACGGCCCTCGTCGAGGCGGGCGCCCTGACCGGCGAAGAGATGCTGGCCAACCTGGTGCTGCTGCTGGTCGCCGGCTTCGAGACCACGGCCAACCTGCTCGGCATCGGCCTGCGGCTGCTCCTCGACCACCCCGCCGAGGCGGACCGGTTGCGCGCCGACGCCACGCTGGCCTCCAGTTTTGTGGAAGAGATCCTCCGGTACGACTCCCCCGTGCAGCTGACGTCCCGCTTCGCGACCGAGCCGCTCGACCTGGGCGACGGCGTCACGGTGGCTCCCGGTTCCGGGGTGACGATGCTGCTCGGCGCGGCCAACCGTGACCCCGAGCGCTATCCCGACCCGCACCGCTTCGACCCCGACCGCCCGACCATCCAGCCGGTGTCGTTCGGCGGGGGCGCGCACTACTGCCTCGGCTCTCCCCTGGCGCGGATGGAGGCGCAGGTGGCGTTCCCGCTGCTGCTGACCATGCTGCCCCGGCTGGCCCTCAACGGCGATCCCGTACGCCGTGACCGTCTCGTGCTGCGTGGCTACTCGACCCTGCCGATCCGCACTTCTTCATAGCCACGGAGCACGAAGGTCGGCCGGTTGACCGGCTCGGCGGCCAGTTCCAGGTTCAGCGGCAGCAAGGCGTTCAGGGCGGCCCGCAACTCGATGCGGGCCAGCGGCGCTCCCAGGCAGAAGTGCAGGCCGGCCCCGAACCCGAGGTGCGGGTTGGGGTCGCGTCCCGCATCGAACGTGTCCGGCTCGGCGAACACCTCCGGGTCCCGGTTGGCCGCCCCGAGCAGCGCCGCGATCCTGGCGCCGGCCTCGATCTTCCGGCCCGCGATCACCACGTCGTGCGCCGCCGTCCGGACGAACATCTGCAGCGGGGAGTCGTACCGGATCATCTCCTCGGCCGCCGTGGCTTTGTCGGCCTTCGCCCGCACGAGTTGCCCGGGATGGCGCAGCAGCGCGACCATGCCCCCGCCGAGCGCGTTCACCGACGCCTCGTGACCCGCGTTGAGCAGCAGAATCGCCGACGCGACAAGCTCGTCCGGCGTGAGGTCGCCGACCGCCACGAGATGGCTGATCAGGTCGTCGCGCGGTTCCTCCGTACGGCGGCGAGCCAGGTCCCGCAGATAGTCCGCGAACTCGCGACACGCCTCGAGCGCCCTGGTCTCCGTCTCGGCGCTGCGCTCCACCTCGTACATCCGCACGATCGCCGCCGACCAGGGCCGCAGCTTGCTCCGGTCCTCCACGGGCACGCCGAGCAGCTCCGCGATCACCGTGACCGCCAGCGGTTCGGCCACTTCCGTCAGCAGGTCGAACGTCTTACCCGTCTCCGCAACGAGCCGCTGCGCCTCCGCGCCCACGGCCGGCCGCAACCGATCCACGTGGCCCCGCCCGAACGCCTTGGCCACCAGCGACCGCAGCCGCGTGTGCACCGGCGGCTCGTTCTCCATCATCTGGTTGCGGTGCAGCAGGTTGAACGGCTCGTACACGTCGGCCGGTTCCCGATCGACCCAGAACCGCCCGAGCCGCCGGTCCCGCAACACCGCACTGGCCGCCGCGTGACTGGCCGCCAGGTACTGCCCGGTTCCCTCGTGCCAGGTCACTTCGCCGCTCGCCCGCAGCTCGGCCAGCCCCGGATACGGATCCTGAATGAACCCCGGCGCGGCAAAGTCGATCGTCACGCCGCCTCCGCCTCGCGCCCCGAATCGTCTCCGGGCCGTCGAATCCAGTAGCCGTTGCCGACGTCGGGCAGCCGCACCCCGGCCACCACGCGGTAGAAGGTCACCAGGTCATCGGTCAACCCCGCGAGCTCAGCCCCGGTCGCCGGTCCGCTGACCTCGTGCTCCGCCGGCGCAAACCCGTGCCGAGCCTCGAACCCGTCCACCAGCCGGGCAGCAGCGGCCCGCCACCGCTCGATCCACCCCGTGTCCACGGCGATCACGATCCCATGGAAAGTACCTGGGCGAGATACTCCTCGAGGCGTCCACGGGCCAGGTCGTCACCGACGTCCAGGCCGGCATCACGCCACGGTCCGGCCACTTTGACCGGGTCGGGGAGGTAGCCGACGATGTCCATGACGCTCCAGTATTCGTGTTCGTCATGCGGGCCGTAAGCACGTGTGAAGCGTGCTGCCGCCTCCGCCCCGTGCAGCATGGCCAGGTAGGTCGCGGCATGCGCGACGTCCAGCGCAGCCGGCCCCCACGACGTCTCCACCCAGTCGACCACGCCGGTGACCCTCCCCTGAGACCACAGAACGTTCCCGAGATGAAAGTCCCGATGCAAGAACGTTCCCTCGTACGCCGGAGCGGCCCGCCCCAACAGCGCAAACGCCCCGTTCCAGAGCTCCGGCCGTTTCGCCCACCCGGGAACCACCCGTTTACCCATCGGCGCCCACGACTGGTAGTCCCGCGGCCGGCTCCCCTCCGGCACGAAGCGATGGATGTCGGCCAGAGCACCCGCCAGCACGGCAAGCACGCCGTCCGTGGCATCGTCGAGGCACAGCCGCCCCGGAAGCCGCGTCATCAGGTGTGCCGGCGCCCCGGCCCGAGCCCCCGCCGTATCAAGGGCGATGCTCCGAGGAGCCGGAATCAGCGACCCGGCCAACTCCTTCTGCACCGCCGACTCCCGCTCGAGCAGCCCAGCAGCATGCCGCCGCCAAGGTTCCTTGGTCATCAGCCGGAGGACTGCCTGCGCGCCGTCCTCCCCGGTCAGCCCGACCAAGGTCGACGTCCACCCGCCGACCAGGACCCGAGCCTCGACAACCCGCCGCGGCCAGACCGACTCAGCCCACTCGACCCCGACCCGGACGGCAGCTTCCACCCTCCGCATCCTGCCACCGACGCTGGATACGGTGATCAGGTGATGGCACGGGTTGTCAGGCCGACGGAAGAGTGGCGCGAAAGCATCGCCGAGGAAGCCGAATTGGTCGCGCAGGGCGATCTGGACGCCGAATTCGCCGTCACCGCAGAGCTGTATCCACCTGACCTGTTGCAGCGCTTGGACGAGGTCTTCGACGAGCTCGAGACCCGCGCATCCCAGCTGGACGGCCGACCGGACGACGACGTCCTGCTCCTGATCCAGGAAACTGTCCTGCAGCTCAATGCCATCAACGACGGCTACGAGCAGGACGCTATCGCCACCGAGGGCCGGACGAGGCTGTGCTCGTATATCGACCAGACGCTCACCGCAGCCAACATCGACCTGGACGCTCTGTCAGCACGCCACAACGTGGCCCGCAGCGATTTAACCGACGAATGGCGCACCTGGTAGATCGGCCGGTTCTCAGCGGGGGCGTGCTGCGCGAAGCGCTGACAGACCCTGGGGCTCCGCCCCAGACCCCGGCCATCGCTGGAGATCTGGCTGACGATGGTGACGGTGGGGGTTTGGGGGATCTCCGAACAACGGCGGCCGAGAGCGAATCGCACAGGAGGGGAGGGCGCAACCAAACCCCGGTTGCGCCCTCCCCTCCTGCACGATGGGCCGAGGCTGCCGTCGCCCGGAGATCCCCCAAACCAGGGGCCCGTGAGAGAAGAAGAACCAGAAGCCGTTCTCCCCGCCCCAACCGCATTCAGCCCACCAAGCGCAACCACAACAGGCCACCCACCACCGCACGCGGCTCACTCACCGCAACCACAACAGGCAACCACCAACCGCACGCGACTCATTCAGAGCAACCACAACAGGCAACCCCCCACCCATCGCGGCGCCTCTCCCCACCCCAGCCGACACCGAATCGTCGCCCTTCCCGAGCGAAGCGAAGACGCAAGGCGCGAAGCGCCAACCGCAACCGGCGAGGTACGTCCGCACGACCCACCACAAAGCCCGGCCTGGGTGAGAACGACGCCCGGAACGACCGGCGCGGAGCCAGACCACCCAGGGTGATGGGGGGAAGCCCAGCCCAGACATCCGCATGCAGACCGGCGACCAAAGTCCTGGCCGTCACGGATTCCCATGCAAGGTCGGGGGCCGGGGTGACCACGCAGGGCATAAATGCCTCACCGCCCAGCGTGGTCACCCCGGCCCCCGACCGTCAAAGCGCAACCAAATCGTCAGCCAAGCAGAGACTCGAACACCGCCACCCGATCAAACTCCATGGCCTTGGCCAGAGCCCGAGCAGCCATCGCCGATTTCTCCGAGGCTGTCATCGAAAGCACAGCGTGATCGAGCGCCGAGGCCAGGGCGTGAATATCGCCAGGCTCGACGATGATCGCAGTATCGCCGACCGCCTCGCCTGTGCCACCCGTGAGAGTTGTGATCACCGGGCCGCCGCCGGCCAGCATTTTTTCGGCCAGCGCGATCCCGAACGTCTCCACGAAATCCGGCTCCGGCTTTGTCGGCAGCGCGTAAGCAGCGCAGCCGCGCATCAGGAGCGGCTTCTCCTCGTCGTCCACGTCGGTCAGGAAGATGATCCGGTCGTCCTCCTTGGCCATCGCCTGCACGTGTTCCAGTGCCGGCCCGGTGCCCGCGACCACGAGCTTCACGTTGTCCCGGCTCTGCATCTGCCCGTACGCGATGATCAGGTCGTAGATGCCCTTGGCCCGCGCCACCCGGGACAAAAACAGGATGTACCCGTCTCTTTCCAGTCCTCGCCGGGCCAGTGCCGCGTCCACATCGGCCGGGTCGAGGTCGAGGTAGGCCGACGAGTCGATCGGCGGGTAGCTGACCGTGACCCGTTCGCGGCACTGGGCCGCGAACTTTGTGCCGCAGGCCGCGTCCACCTCGATCGCCGACGCGATGATCTCGTCCTTGGTGTACTCGGAGACCGCTACCACTTCGTCGTTGGCCAGGAACGTCGTGAACAGCACCGTCGCCGCTCCGAAGCGGCCCTCGCGCAGGCACTGGCGGATGACGTTGGTGACGTCCGAGCCGACCGCCTTGGCGATGGTGTGCACGTCGGGGTTCAGGCCGGCCGCTTTCGCCGACGTCACCGCGTCGACCACCACTGTGGTGTGCGGGACCGTGTACATCGACAGGCAGACCGTGGGGATCGGTTCGGCCAGCAGCTCGACCAGGCGCCCGGTCAGGCCGGCCAGGTGGCGGCCGTCGGGCACGCGGTAGTCGCCGACCGCTTCGGGGCGTTCGACCGTGATTCCTTCGCTGTACGGGAGCAGGCGGTCGAGCGGTTTGAGGGGCAGTCCCGCCGCCTGGAGCACCGGGATGGGCCAGGTGAGCAGGCGGACGTCGGTGAATCCGCGGGTGAGCGCGACCTCGGCGAGGTTGCGGGCCTCGCCGGAGTGGCCGCAGATCACCGGGTCCGCGCGGACCACGATGACGAGACGACGGTCGGGCTTGTTCAACGTGCTTCCTCCGGGTGGGCGGGATCGGACAGGGAGGGCGGCCGGGTGCCGCCGCTTGTTCCCCAGCTCGACGGCTCCGGGCCCAGCCGCAGGTGCAACCGGCCGCCACGGTGCACGTCCGTGGCGCTCAGGTGGGTGGCGTGCAGGGGTTTGCCGTTCAGGGTGGCGCTCTGGACGAACAGGGGCGGCGGTTCGCGGTCGATGCCGTCGACGCCGATCGGGGTCGCGCGGTGGCCGCTGGTCTCGATGACGAATTCGCCGTCGGGGACCTGGATGGCCGCGCGTTCGAAGGCGGGCGCGTTGACCAGGAACAGGTGCTGGCCGGCGACCGGGAACAGGCCGAGGGAGGCCCACACGTACCAGGAGGAGAGCCCGCCCGAGTCGTCGTTGCCGGGCAGGCCGCCCGGGCCGGTGCCGAACTGCCAGGTCAGCGCCGAGTGGACGATCTGCGCCGTACGGTCGGGGCGGCCCGCGTAGTGGTAGGCCCAGGGGGCTTCCATGTCGGGTTCGTTGTTGAGGCCCTCGAAGCGTTTGAGGGCGTAGCCGGCCACCATCTCGGCCGCGGGCGGACGCCGGCCGGGTTGTTTGACCGGTTCGGCGCCGTAGCCGAAGAAGCGGTCGAGTTTGCCGATGAAGGCGAGGTCGCCGCCGGCCAGGTCGATCCGGGCGCGCATGTCGTGGAGCAGGCGGAACGAGTAGTTCCACTTGCCGCCCTCGTAGAACTCGGAGTCGCGCAGCAGGCCGGTGACCGGGTCGAACGCGTTGACCCAGCCGCGGCTGCGTTCCTCGAGGTCGGCGGCCAGGCGGCGGTCGCCGACGGCGCGGGCGACCCGGGCGGTGCAGTGGTACGCGTACGCCAGGTCGAGGGTGTGGGTGATCGGGTGGACCACGCCGTGCTCGTAGAAGTCTTCGCCGTACATGCGCCGCAGGTCGTCGACCATGTGCACCAGGGCCCAGGCCCAGTCGATGCCGGCCCGGCCCAGGGCGTGGGCGTCGGCGATCGCGGTGTGCGCGAGCGAGCTGGCCTGGCGGAAGAACCGGTCGGCGCCGCGGGCCATCCGGTAGCCGATCGGGAAGTTGCCCTCTTCCTCGCAGACCCGGATGAGCGATTCGAGCAGGTCGGCGGCGCGGTCGGGGACCAGCGCGGAGAGCAGCGGGATCTGCGTCTTGTAAATGTCCCACATCGTGCAGACGTCGAACGCGTACGGGCCGCTGGTGGGCCAGAACGGGCTCTCGTCGTCGGCGAAGCACGGCTTGATCAGCGCGTGGTAGAGCGACGTGCCGAGGACCGTGCGCCGGGCGTCGGTGCCGCCGTCGACCTGCACCTTGTCGAACTGCTCGCGCCACTTGGCCCGCGTTTTCGCCCGTACGGCGGTGAAGGCCGGACGGTCGCCGTTGCACTCCCGATAGAGGTTGTCCCGGGCCTGTTCGGGGCCGCGCAGGGAGAACCCGAGCCGCACCTCGACCGTCTGCCCGGGCCGGGTCGAGCCCATGAACAGCATGCCGAAGGGGCGCAGGTTGGTCTGCCGGATGCTGTCGAAGTCGAGCCGGGTGCCGCCGTCGATGAGGCGCCGGTCGTACCAGAGCATCTGCCGCCAGTTGGGGCCGTCGACCTCGACGTACACCGACAGCGGCACGCCCTCCATGACCACCGTGCCCTGGGCCGTGCCGTGGCCCATGCTCTCGACCTGGGCGCGCAGCGGGATGGTGCGGCCGAGCTCGGTGGCCAGACCGCCGCAGGACAGGTCGATGACCACGCGGGCGCTGCGGTGGGCCGGGAACGTGTAGCGGTGGATGGCCACCTTGTCGCCGACGGTGATCTCGCTGCGGATGCCGGTGTCGAGGGTGGCCGCGTAGTAGCCGGCCTCGGCCGTCTCGTCGTGCAGGGCCCAGCTCTGCCCGAGGTCGTCGAGCGGCTGGACCATCGGGGTCACCCGGACGTAGTTGTAGTACTTGCGGATGGCGCCGGTGCCGGACTGCTGGAAGTGGGTGAACCCGGACGCCTGGACCCGGTCGTACATGGTCTCGGGAACGCCCTCGGTGTTCTTGGTGTAACGCCCGTAGCCGGTCGGGTAGGCCCCGGAGTAGGCACACGCGGACACCATGCCCAGCGGCGCCGTGGCGCCCGGGTGCGTGTTGCCGACCTGGGGTTTCGGGAACCACCAGGTGGCGGCGAGGCCGCGGGCGGGAGGCAGGTCCGTCGCCGCGGTGCCGATGAAGGGGTCAACGTTGTCGAGAATGGCGTGACGCTACCCAACGGCGCGTGGCCAGTGGTTTCGGCAAGATGAACTCCGCAGGTCGAGAAGTGGATCTTGATGAGGCTGCCTCTCGATCCACACTGTCGCACATCCGGCTCGAACGACGCCTCAGATACCCGTTCGGGCAGCGTCGGAATGTCGCACGCGGATGCGAACATCTACGGCGTGGAGCGGACCTACGGCCTCGGCATCGACCTGGGCACCACTCAGACGGCGGCGGCCACCCGTGACGACGACGGGCGGGTCGAGGTCGTGCGCATCGGCGCGCGCCGGGCCGAGATCCCGTCGCTGGTGTTCGTGGCGGCCGACGGCAGCACCGTGGTGGGTGAGGCGGCCGAGCGGCGCGGGCTGGCCGAGCCGTCGCGCCTGGCCCGCGAGTTCAAGCGGCGCATGGGCGACCCGGTGCCGATCCTGGTCGGGGGTGCGCCGTTCTCGGCCCACGCGCTGACCGCGAAGCTGCTGCGGCACGTGCTCGACGAGGTCACGCGGCTGCGCGAGGGCCCGCCCGCGGCCGTCACGCTGACCCATCCGGCCAACTGGGGCCCCTACAAGCGGGAGCAGTTCTCGCAGGCGGTGCGGCTGGCCGACGCCGGCTCGGTCAACTATCTGACCGAGCCCGAGGCGGCGGCCCTGGAACACGCGACGGCCCGCCGGATCACGCCGGGAGAGACCGTTTGCGTGTACGACCTGGGTGGCGGCACGTTCGACGTAGCCGTGCTGCGCCGTGACGGCGACGGGTTCCTGCTGCTCGGTGAGCCCGAGGGCGTCGAGCAGCTGGGCGGGGCCGACTTCGACGAGGCCGTGTTCGCGCACGTGGTGGGGGCACTGGGCGACGCCGCGACCGACCTCGACCCGGACGACCCGGCGGTGATCGAGGCGCTCACCCGGCTGCGGCGCGACTGCGTCGAGGCCAAGGAGGCGCTGTCCTTCGACACCGAGACGTCGATCCCGGTGGCGCTGCCGGGGCTGCACACGCGCGTACGGCTGAATCGGTCCGAGCTCGAGTCGATGATCCTGCCCGCCCTGGAAGACACGGTGGCGGCCACCCGGCGGGCGCTGCGCGGGGCCGGGGTCGACGCCGGTCAGCTGAGCGCGGTGCTGCTGGCGGGCGGGTCGTCGCGGATCCCGCTGGTGGCCCAGATGCTGGGTGAGGAGTTCAAGCGGCCGGTGGTGGCCGACCCGCACCCGGAGCACAGCGTGGCGATGGGGGCGGGCTGGGCGACCGGCGTGGGCACGGTGCCGGCCGGGTTGCCCCCGGCCTCCGACCCGTGGGCCACCACGTCCGAGGCGGCACCGCAGAGCCCGGCGGCGCAGAACCCGGCCGAGCTGGCGACCACCGGAATGATGACGGCCGGGACGACACCCATGGGCACGGCGTCTCCGCAGGCGACGCCGCTCGGCGCGATGCCGACCGAGGCGGTTCCGCCGCAGCGGACCGGCGGGCCGGTCTCATACCGGCGGGGCGCGGCCAGCATTCCGGGCTCGACGCCGGCCGCACCGGTCAACCCGACCCGGGTCGACATGCAGAGCACGCCGCCGGTCAACGAGACGCGCGTCGACATGCAGGGCGCGGCGCCGGCCGACCCGGCGTGGGGCGCGGCACCCAGCTCCGCCCCGCCGAACCAGCCGTGGAGCGCCCCGCCCGTGAACCAGGCCAGGGCCGAGGCACCCAGCTCGGCGCCGCCGCAGCAGGGGTGGGTCGACGCGCCCGGCGCCGGGCCGGCGAACCAGGCGTGGGCCGACGCACACGCCCCAGCGAATCAGCCGCGAGCTGACGTGCCGCACGCGGCCGGGAGCGCGGGTTTCGTGCCGCCGCCCCCGGCCGGTCGTGGCAACGGCGCGCCCGGCCGCGAGATGCACCGGTCGGCCGCGCCCATGAAGGCGCCGCCGGGAGCGCCGCCGCCGGTCTGGGACGGCAAGAAGGCGTCCGGGAAGAAACGCAGTGGCCGCCTGGTCGCGCTGTCGGCCGGGCTGGCCGTGCTGCTGGTCGCGGGCGCGGTCACCGTTGTCGTGATGCTCAACAACCGGGACAAGGACTCCGGTGGCGACGAGACCGCCGCGCCGCCGGTCAGCCCGTCGGTCAGCACCTCCCCGACGCCGGCGCCGCCCTATCCGACCGACGCGAACATCCTGGTGCGCGTCGACACCGGCGGCGCGGACGCCGCGAGCCGGACGTCGAAGGTGTACTCGTTCCAGCCGGGCATCGGCACGGAACGCACCGAGCTGGCCGGCACGGTGCCCGGTGACACGCTGCCGCGCTGGTCGCACAACCGCCTGATGATCGCGTTGACCCACAACAACCCGGGCTCGACCAGCGACATCTACGTGATGAAGAAGGACGGCAGCGACCGCCGCAAGCTGGTCAGCGGGGTCACCGACGGCCGGGTCACCTGGTCGGGCGACGACACCCGGATCACCTATGTGAAGAAGGTCGGCGGCTTCAACCAGATCTTCGTGATGCCGGTGGCCGGTGGCGAGGCGACCCAGATGACCACCTCGAACGTGGAGAAGGACGACCCGTTCTTCACCCCGGACAGCCTGTCGATCGTCTACTGGGTCGACCGGGCCGGGTCCCGGCTGATCTACGCGCTGAACGCGGTCAAGCCGAAGGAACCGGGCCGTCGCATCACCGAGCCCGACGAGGGCCCGGCGGTCGACCCGGCGGTGTCACCCGATCACAAGTGGGTGGTCTACACGCGGGAGGCCGAGGACGGCAACTCCGACATCTGGATCGTCGACAAGCTCAACGGCGGCGCGAGACGGCTGACCACCAACCCGGAGCGCGAGATGGATCCGTCGTGGTCGCCGGACGGCAAGTGGATCGCGTTCACCCGGGGGTCGTACGAGGAACCCAAGATTGTGATCATGAAGATGGACGGCTCGAGCCAGACCGTGATGACCGCCGACGGGGATCGGGAGGGTCACGCCTGCTGGTTCTGAGTGGCGACGATGCCCTCGCAGGTGCGGATCACGGCGCGGGCCGCGGCCTTGACGTCGCGGTTGGAGAGCGGGTGCTCGGCCAGGCGCTGCCAGCGGGCCATCGTGTCGAGGGCGGCCGCGACCACCTCGGCCGGGTCGGCCAGACCGAGCCGGGCCTGAGCCGAGCCGCCGGAGCCGCCGAGCAGGCGGTCCATTTCGGCGCGGCGGTCGTCGGTGACCGGCAGACGGCCCGCGCGCAGCTCGTGCAGCAGGCGCAGCTCGACGAACTCGTGGGCGCCGGCCCGGATCCGCTCGGCGCCCGCGGCCAGGGGTGAGCCGGGCGGCAGGCACTCGTCGAGCGTGGCCAGGGCGCTGCGGGCCTTGAGCACCTCGGCCCGGCCCTCCAGGTGGGTGGCGAACACCTCGCGGAGCCGGGCGATGCCGCTCTGCTCGGTCAGGGCCGCGGCCAGTCCGGCGGCGTCGGTGACCGTGCCCTCGCGGATCAGCCGGGTGCCCAGCCGGACGCCGAACAGGCCGACCCGGCCGAGCAGCCGGCGCCGCTCCTCGCCGCCGGCCGCGAACCGGTCGGCGGTCAGCAGCACCTCGACGATGTCGTCCATCGGCAGCGCCGCGACCTGGGCCAGCGTGCGGTACTCACCCTCGCGCAGGGTCGCCCCGGCCGCGCCGAGCAGCCCGGCGACCGGCACCACGACCGGGCACAGGCGGCGCATCCGCTCGTCGGCGCTGTACCGGTCGGCGACCCGGGCGGCCGCGGTCATCGCGTCGAGCCGGCAGCCGCCGATCTCGTCGGCCCGGGAGAGCACGCCGATCGCGTTGACCGGGGTGCCGCCCTCTCCCCCGCCGTGGAACGCCTCGAGGAAGCGCACATCCCCGGCGTGCAGGTGGCGCAGCAGGTAGATGACGGCGTCGGCCCGGCCGCCGCCGTCGAGGAAGTCGTAGGTGCGGGCGGAGACGTCGGTCGACAGCGACTCGATGCCGGGGGTGTCGATCAGGGTGTGGCGGCGCAGGCGGGCGCTGGGGACGCGTACCTCGAGACGGTCGACCTGCTCGGCCGGGCGGCCCAGGTCGATCCGGACCGCGCCGTCGCGCCGGGTGAACGGCCGTGCCTCGGCGACGCCGTTGGTCAGGTAGGACAGCACGGCGTACGAGGGGCCGTCGGCGTACCAGGTGACGATGCGGGTGCACTCGCCCGCGTCGGTCGGCGCCAGTTCCTCGCCGATCAGGGCGTTTAGCAGGGTGGACTTGCCCGCTTTGAGCTTGCCCGCGATGGCCACCCGCAGGGGCAGGTCGAGGCGGGTGCGGGCGTCGGCCAGCCGCCGGTCGCCGGTGGCCGCGACGGCCTGGTCGAGCAGGTCACGGGTCTGGCTGAGCAGTGTCATGCGGCCAGCCGATCGAGCCGGCGGCGCTGCGCGTCGAGGGCGGCGGCGCGGTGCCGGCGCTGCTCGGCGCCGAGGGCGGCCACCTCGCGGACGGCGGCCTCGGCCTGCTGGGCCGAGCGGCTGAGCTCGCGGGCCCGGGCGGCGAACTCGTCCCGCAGCAGGCGCTGGGTGCGGCGGACCGCCTCGCGGCTGTCCCGGCCCACGTGGAAGCCGACCTCGTCGATGTAGCGGCGCAGCTCCTGGGCGGCCTGCAGGCGGCGCTGCTTGACCTGCCGTTCCTTCTCGGTCTTGATCAGCCGGCGGCCGAGCGTGACGCCGGCGATCAGCCCGAGCGGGGCGGCCCAGGCCACGCTGAAGAACGCGCCGACCGCACCGAGCAGGTAGAACCCGCCGTACGCGACCCGGGCCGCGGTGAACGCGCCGAGGAACTGCCGCATGCCGGACTTGTCGAAGCTGAGCTCGATCTGCCGGGCCTTGTCGGCGTTGGTGCGCAGGGCGGGCAGGGTGGCGCTGATGTCGCGGGCCTCCATGCCGAACCGGGCGGCCACCTCGGCCCCGAGCTGTTCGGCCCGGGTGATCAGCAGCATCAGGTTGTCGGTCGCGGCGCGGGTCGCCTCGCGCGCGGCCCAGGCCTGGAACTCCTGCCAGGTGTCGCGCGGGTCGGTCTGCTCGAGCAGTTCCTCGCCGTGCCGGATCGTCAGGCGGAGCCGTTCGCGCAGGTCGTGGTCGACGTCGGCGGCGAGGTCCTGGATGCCGTCCTGCAGCACCAGCTGCCACGCGCCGTTCTGCAGGTCGTTGCTGCGGCGGGAGCGCTCGGCGTACTTGTCGCGGACACCGGGGTCGTGGGCCGCGGCCGATTCGGCGTCCAGGCGTTCGCGCAGCTGGGCGGCGACGAAGGCGAGCTCGGCCCGGGCCGCGGCGACCCGGTCGGCCGCGGCCCGCCCGGCCACCTCGGTCCGCAGCAGCTCGACCAGCCGCGGGAAGCCGGACTCGGTGTTGAGGGCGATGTCGTCGCGGGCCTGGGCGCGGGTGCGCAGGAAGGACGAGACCGGCACGATCGGCAGCTCGAGCCCGGCCCGGTGCAGGTGACCCTGGTTCAGCTCGGCGATCCGGCGCCACTCGGCGTAAAGGTCGATCTTGGTGAGCACGATGAACGTGCGGGGACAGCGTTCCACCGTACGGCGAAGGAAGTCGACCTCGGGTGCGGTGAGTTCCTGAGCGGCGTCCGTGACGAACAGCGCGGCGCCCGCCATGCCGATCGCGGCCAGCGTGAGGTTGCCGTGAGCCGAATCGAGACCGCCGACGCCGGGTGTGTCGACGATCGCCAGGCCCGCGCCGAGCAGCCGCCGGTCGATCCGGACCTCGACCGCCCGCACCTCCTCGTCACCGTCGCCGCTGATGTAGCGCCGGATCTCGCCGAACTCGATCGGCACCGGGCCGTCACCCGTCCGCAGCACGGCCGACGGCGGGCGGCCGAAGCGCAGGATGGTGGGCAGCGCGGTGACAATGTCGGCGTCGACCGGGCACAGATCGGTCCGGAGCAGGGCGTTGACCAGGGTGCTCTTGCCCTGCTTGAACTCGCCGACCACGGCCACGGCGGTGTCGGCGCCCTCGGTGAGCTGACCGGACACCTCGTCGAGGCGCCGCACGAGGTCGTCGCGGCCCTCGGCGCCGGCGATCCGCCGGGCCTCGGCCAGCCGGGCCAGCACGTCGGCCGTCGTGGTCAACCTTCCCCCTCCGTGGGCAACGCTCGACCTTATCGTCCCTGCACAGGGCAAGGCGAGGCTGGCCCGGCCAAGTTACCCGGCGGTAGGCTCCAGGGCGTGACGCACGAGGTGTTCAACCAGGCTCCCCCGCTGGTCGACTACGACGTGGCGGCCGACACCGCCCTGCTCGCGGCCGTGGCCCGGGAGGGCGCCGCGTGGGCGGCGGACGACCTGCACCGCCTGGGCAAGCTGGCCGGCACGGCCGAGACGCAGCGCTGGGCCGACGAGGCCAACCGCCACGAGCCGCGGCTGCGGACCCACGACCGCTACGGGAACCGGATCGACGAGGTCGACTTCCACCCGTCGTGGCACGCCCTGATGGAGGTCGCGGTCGGCGCGGGCCTGGCCGGGGCGGCGTGGGCCGACGACCGGCCGGGCGCGCACGTGGCCCGGGCCGCCGGGCTCTACGTCTGGTCCCAGGCCGAGGCCGGGCACTCCTGCCCGATCTCGATGACCTACGCGGTGATCCCGGCCCTGCGCCACGCGGCCGACCTGTCCGGCATCTACGAGCCCCGGCTGACCTCCCGCACGTACGACCCGGGCCTGCGCGCCCCGTCGGCCAAGGCGGGCCTGCTGGCCGGCATGGGCATGACCGAGAAGCAGGGCGGCTCCGACGTCCGGGCCAACACCACCACGGCGACCCCGGCCGGCGGCGGCATGTGGCGGCTGCGCGGGCACAAGTGGTTCACCAGCGCGCCCATGTGCGACCTGTTCCTGGTGCTGGCCCAGGCCCCGGCTGGGCTGTCCTGCTTCCTGGTGCCCCGGGTGCTGCCCGACGGCACCCGCAACCCGTTCCGCATCCAGCGCCTCAAGGACAAGCTGGGCAACCGCAGCAACGCCAGCAGCGAGCCCGAGTTCGACGACACCGTGGCCTGGCTGGTCGGCGGCGAGGGCCAGGGCGTCCGGACGATCATCGAGATGGTCGCCATGACCCGGCTCGACTGCGTCACCGGCTCAGCTTCGGGCATGCGGGCCGCGCTCACCCAGGCGGTCCACCACACCCGGCACCGCCACGCGTTCGGCGGGCCGCTGATCGGCAAACCGGCCATGCGCAACGTGCTGGCCGACCTGGCCCTGGAGAGCGAGGCCGCGACCGCGCTGGCCATCCGGCTGGCCGGCGCGGCCGACCGGGACGAGCAGGCGTTCAAGCGGCTGGCCATCGCGGTGGGCAAGTTCTGGGTGTGCAAGCGGCAGCCGGCCGTGGTCGGTGAGGCCCTGGAGTGCCTGGGTGGCAACGGCTATGTCGAGGAGTCCGGGCTGCCCCGGCTCTATCGGGACGCGCCGCTCAACTCGATCTGGGAGGGCTCGGGCAACGTGCAGGCCCTCGACGTGCTGCGCACGATGCAGCGCTCCCCGGAGAGCGTCGAGGCGTTCTTCGCGGAGCTGGCCCCGGGCGCCGACCGGCATCTCGACGCGGCCATCCGCCGCCTGAGGGACGCCAAGCCGGACGAGCCGGACGCGCGCCGGCTGGTCGAACTGATGGCCCTGACGCTGCAGGCCTCCCTCCTGGTCCGGCACACCCCGGCCGCGGTGGCCGACGCCTTCTGCGCCAGCCGGCTCGGCGGCGACTGGGGGCACACGTTCGGCACGCTGGGTTCCGCGGCCGACACGGCGGCCATAGTCGATCGGGCCGCACCCGCGTAGCAACTCGCGAAGATTCAGCACTCAGCCCGCCCGGCCGATCCGACGAATGATGCGTACGTGGTGGAGCTGGATGGTGGCGGGCGTGCTCGTGTGCGCCGGCTACCTGCTGCTCCCGGACGGGCACGTGGCGTCGACCGTGGTCTACAACGGGCTCGGGGTCGCCACCTGCGTGATGATCGCGGTGGGCATCCGCCGCCACCGGCCGGTCGCCGCGCGCGGCTGGTGGGTCTTCGTGGCCGGCACCGTGGCCTACGTCAGCGGCGACATCGTCTACGAGGTGACCGGGCTCGTCCTCGGGCAGCACCCCTACCCGTACTGGGACGACGCCGTCTACTTCGCGGCCTACCCGATGCTGTTCGCCGGGCTGCTGATGATCTCGCGCGGTTCCGGGACGCGGGAACTGGCCGGTCTGATCGACGCGGCCATCATCGCCACCGGCGTCGGGCTGGTCTACTGGGTGTTCGTCATCGAGCCGACGCTCGGCGACCACAGCACCGCGCTGCTGGAACGGCTCGTCACGGTCGGCTACCCCACCTTCGACGTGCTGATGTGCGCCGTCGTGACCCGGCTGCTCAGCCGGCCCGGCGAGCGTGCGCTGAGCCTGTGGCTGCTCGCCGCCGGATGCGCCCTCAACTTCACCTGCGACGTCGTCTGGAGCCTGACCGAGGCGTTCTCGAACTACTCGGGTGGCCTGGTCAACTCCGGATTCATGCTGGCCTACGTGCTGTGGGCGGGCGCCGCGCTGCACCCGTCGATGCGCGACATCGGCCGGCGGGCGGTGGGTCGCGCCCACTTCGGCCGCGGCCGGCTCGTGCTGCTCGGCGGCGTCACGATGATGGTGCCCGCCGTGCTGTTCCTGCAGGGCGTCCGGGCCGAGCAGATCAACTGGGTCGCGATCGGGATCGGTGCCGTCGTGCTGTTCGTGCTGGTGCTGCTGCGGCTGGGCGGGTTCGTGGGCCGGACCCAGCGGCAGGCGGCCGAGCTCGAGGAGCTCGCCATGCGCGACGACCTGACCGGGCTGGCCAACCGCCGCCGGTTCGAGCAGCGGCTGACCGGGGCTGTGGCGACCGGGTCGCCGCAGGTGTGCCTGCTCGACCTGAACGGATTCAAGCAGGTCAACGACCGGCTCGGCCACGCCGTGGGCGACCAGCTGCTGATCGCGGTGGCGGCCCGGCTCAGCGCCGAACTGCACGGCGAGGGCCTGCTGGCCCGGATGGGCGGCGACGAGTTCGCGCTGCTGCTCGCCGACGCGACCGCCGAGCAGGGTGACGCCGTGGTCGACCGGCTGGCCGGGGTGCTGCGGTCGCCGTTCGAGGTCGACGGGCACGAGCTGCTGATCGGGGCGGCCATCGGGATCGCCGACGGGACCGACTCGGTGGACGTGCTCCGCCGGGCCGACGTCGCCATGTACGCGGCCAAGACCTCCAAGGCCAGGTTCCGCCGGTACGCCGTGGAACTCGACGACCGCGCGGACGAGGAGGCCCGGCTCGGGGCGGAGATGCGGGCGGCCCTGGACACCGGCCAGTTCCACCTCGTCTACCAGCCGATCGTGTCGCTGCCGGACGGCGAGATCCGCTACGTGGAGTCGCTGGTCCGCTGGACCCATCCGGTGCGCGGTTTCGTCAGCCCGGCCGAATTCATCCCGGTGGCCGAGCGCAACGGCCTGATCGTCGAGCTGGGCGAGTGGATCCTGCGGGTCGCATGTACGCAGTTCATGAGCTGGCTGGAGACGTACGGGGAAAACGCTCCTTCGAAGATCAGTGTGAACGTGTCGGCCCGGCAGCTGGCCGAACCCGGTTTCGTCCCGGTCGTGGCCGACGCCCTGGCGGCGAGCGGGATGGACCCGGACTGCCTGATCGTGGAGGTCACCGAGACGGCGGTGTTCGGTGGGGGCGTGGCCGTGCGGGCGGTCGAGGAGCTGCATCGGCTGGGTGTGCGGATCGCGCTGGACGACTTCGGGACCGGGCACTCGTCGCTGACGTTGCTGCAGACCGTGCCGGTCGACGTGCTCAAGGTCGACAAGTCGTTCGTCGACACCATCACCGAGGCCGGGCGGCACGCGGTCATCGCCACCGCGCTGATCCAGGTCAGCGACGGGTTGGGCCTGACCGCGGTGGCCGAGGGTGTGGAGACGGCCGAGCAGGCGGCGGTGCTGTTCGAACTCGGCTACCGGTATGCGCAGGGCTACCACTTCGGGCGGCCGGTCGAGGAACCCGCATTCCGCGTCGCCGGGGTGGCCGCCTTGTAGGGTCGCGGATATGAAGGCAGTCCAGTTCAGCCGGTTCGGTGGGCCCGAAGTACTCGAGATCGTCGAGCTGCCGGATCCGCACGCCGGGGCGGGCGAGATCCGCATCAAGGTGCGGGCGGCGGGCATCAACGCGAGCGACTGGAAGAAACGTCAGGGCCTGATGGACCCGGAACTGCCGCAGACCCTTGGTTACGAAGCGGCCGGTGTCGTCGACGAGCTCGGTGACGGGGTCACCGGCGTCGCGCTCGGGGACGAGGTGTTCGGCATCTCGCCCGGCGGCGCGGCCCAGTCCGAACTGGCGGTGCTGTCGTTCTGGGCACCGGTCCCGCCGTCGCTCGACTTCGCCGGCGCGGCCGCCCTGCCCGCCGCCACCGAGACCGCGGCGCGGGCGCTCGACCAGCTCGGCGTCACCGCCGGCCAGACCGTGCTGATCAACGGCGCGTCCGGCAGCGTGGGCGGCGCGGCTGTGCAACTGGCCGTGGGGCGCGGTGCTCGCGTGATCGGGACGGCCGGGCCCGCCAACCAGGACTACGTGCGGTCACTCGGCGCTGTACCGGTGGTCTACGGCGAGCACATGGTGGAGCAGGTCGCCTCGGAAAAGATCGACCTCGCCCTCGACGTGGCCGGGAGCGGGGTGCTGCCCGAGCTGATCAAGCTGGCCGGCGGCGCCGGGAACGTGCTGACCGTGGCCGACTTCCAGGGCGCGCAGCAGTACGGGGTGCGGTTCAGCCGGGGTGACTCGGGGCGGGCCCTCTACATCCTCGGTGAGCTGGGCGATCTGATCGCGGCGGGCCGGTTCTCGATGCCCGTGGGCCGGACGTTTCCGCTCGCGGACGTGGCCGAGGCGCATCGTGTGGGTGAGGCGGGACGCGTACGGGGAAAGCTTGTCCTGACTCCCTAGAGCGACTCCCGGAAGGACCGCGGCGGGCTCGTCAGCAGGGCGCGGATCGGTTTCGCGTCACCCACCAGATCGGCCTCGGAACCGGGCCCGACGAAGGCGCCGACCGCACCCCGCGGCATCCCGGCCACGCGCTCGATCAGCGGACCGACGACCGCGAGGGCCCGGCGGGGCAGATGCACCTTGACCGGATGCTTCCGGCTGAGGTGATCGGCGGCGATGTCGATCATCTCGTCGATGGTGAGCACGTCGTCCGAGCCGACATCGAAGGCCTTCCCGTACGCCCGCGGCTCGTCCAGCACGTCGGTCAGCGCCCCGGCCAGGTCGTCGACCGCGATCGTGCGGAACCGCGTACGCCGGCTCGCCATCAGCACCGCGACCCGGCTCCGGGCACCCCGCTCGACCATGGCGAAGCCGTCCCCGCCGTGCCCGACGATCATGCCCGGCCGCAGGACCGTCGCGTCGAGGCCGCTGTCGAACAGCATGCGCTCGGTCTGTGCCCGGCCCCGGGCCCAGCTGTTGACCGACGCCGGGTCGGTGCCGATCGCCGTCACGTAGACCACCCGCCGTACGCCGTGGCGCTGGGCGGCGTCGATGACGTTGCGCAGGCCGGTCCGCTCCACGTCCATGAAGTCGGCGCTGGGGTCCGCCTGTTTCGACAATGTGTGGACGCAGAAGTAGACCGCGTGGACCCCGTCGACGGCCCGGGACACCGCTTCGGGGTCGAGCATGTCGCCCTTCACGACCTCAACGCCTGGTCCCTCGGCCTTGCGTGGGTCGCGGGCCAGGCAACGCACCTCATGGCCCGCTTGCTGGAGGGCCGCCACCAGCCGCCGCCCGACGAACCCGGTGGCACCCAGGACCAATATCCGCATCTGACGCTCGCTTCGTTGACGACATGACGTGTCATCACTATGCGCGATGACACGCGATGTCGTCAACTACACTTGGGCCCATGAGTCGATGGGAGCCCGGAGCGGCCGAACGACTGCGGGCGGCCGCGCTCGACCTGTTCGTCGAGCACGGGTTCGCGGCGGTCACGGTCCCCCAGATC
Organism: Paractinoplanes bogorensis; assembly: GCF_018829635.1. Classification (GTDB taxonomy): domain Bacteria; phylum Actinomycetota; class Actinomycetes; order Mycobacteriales; family Micromonosporaceae; genus Actinoplanes; species Actinoplanes bogorensis. Next base: position 492,502 of record NZ_JAHKKG010000005.1, on the reverse strand, counting down.
ACCGCGCGGGCCGGGCTGACCACGCGCACGTTCTTCCGGCACTTCGCCGACAAGCGCGAGGTCCTCTTCGCCCACGAGGCCGCGCTCCCCGGGTTGATGACCCGGTTCTTCGCCGACGCGCCGCCCGGGCTGACACCGATGGAGGTGATCGTCGAGGGGCTGTGCACGCTGGTCGCCCCGCGCTTCGACGGGCTGAAGGACTCCTTGCGCGTACGGCGACAGGTCGTCCTCTCCGATGAGGGGCTGCGCGAGCGTGACCTGCGGAAACGGGCGCTGATCGCCGAGGCCGGGGTGGCCGGGTTCCGTGACCGGGGGCTCGACGAGTTGTCGGCGACGCTGGCCGCCCAACTGGCCGCGACCATCATCGACACCGCAGCCCACCGCTGGCTCGACGACGACACCGACCGCCCGATGGCCGACGTCATCCGCGAGACGGCCGCCGCGCTCACCGGCGTCGTCACCGATCAGGCCGGCACGGCGTTGACCGGCGTCGTCACCGATCAGGCGAAGGCCGGCGCGTAGGGCAGCGGCGTCTCGCCCCACCGGCCGGCGAGCACGCTTCGCAGACCGTCGAGCATCGGGAGACGTCGCAGCCGGTGCATCACCTGCGCCCGCCGGCCCGGCATCAGGCGGCGCAGCTCGGCCGACTGCGGGAAGTCGTCGAACGCCTCGGGCAGGAACCGCGCGGCCGTCCGCACGGCCCACAGGGTCGACGCCGCTTCGACGTCCGCGGTCGCGCCGGGCCGATCGGCCGTCCGCCGGTAGCGGTCGAGGGCCTGCTCGGCGACGTCGTCCGGCAGCCGCCACGAACACCAGCAGTTCGGCCACGGCACGGCCAGATAGGCCAGATCCCACGCCGGGTGCTGCCATTGGGCACGTTCGAAGTCGATCAGGACCAGCCCGTACGGCGTCGTCACGTTGTTGTCCGGGCATAAGTCCCCGGGCGACAGGACGGAAGAGCCTTCCCCCAGCCGTACGTTCATCCGGCGCACCTCGCCCCAATCGCCGCGGGGCGCACCCACCTCGTCGCAGTGGCCGTCGAGCAGCTCGATCGCCCGCTCGAGGCCGGACGTCGCGACCGGCTCGTCGCTTCGGGCCGCCAGCGCCGCCCGGAACGCGTCACCGCTGCCGGCCGTGCTGTTGTGCAGACGGGCGACCGCTTCGGCCCAGCCGAGCAGGCTCTTTCGCGCGGCCGCGGGGTCGTCGCCGAGCAGGTCGTCGGCGACGCTGCGGCCGGGGCCGGCGTCGGACATGACCACCGTCGGCGGGTCCGCCGTCTCGTCGAGCAGCCGGGGCGTCGGCGCATCCTCCGGCATCACGCTGAGCGCCGCCGCTTCTCGGGCGAAGCCCTGCCCTCCCGCGAGAAACCTCTTCACGATGACGGTCGTGTCACCGGTGCGGACCCGATGGACGCGCGACCGGTCGCTGCCGCCGAGTTCATCGCTTGGCTCCTCGCCGAGTTCGTCCATCATGGTCCGACCTTAGGCGGCCCACGGTGGCGTGGCCGGGCCGTCGCCCGTCTCGATCAGGCGGCGCAGGCTCGCGTTGACGAAGAAGGCCCACGCGCTCGAGCACTGTTCGTAGCACTCGAAGTCGGACCGCAGGCCCTCGTGCGTGAACCGGACCTCGGTCCGCGCGCCCTGCGGGACCACCTCGAAGACGATCTCGGTGCCGACCCACTCGGCCGGGTCGGCGACGAACGTCAGGTGCGCCTCGGTCACACGCCAGACGACCTTACGATCGGTCACCCACTCGATGACCCGCTGCCGGGAGTAGTGCAGGTCTTCGTAGCGGTAGGTGAACTCGCCGGCCGGATCGCCCTCGACCACGCCGGTCCACCAGCCGCCGACGTTGGTGACCGCCTTGAACACCTCTTGCGGCGAGTTGTCGACGGTGAAGCTCAGACTGGTCATGTCGTCCCCCTATAGCAACTGGATTGTTGCTACTCACACTATGGCAACCAGATAGTTGCGTCAAGGGTGGCCTCTATGCTGGCCCGATGGCAGCGTGTCCCGAGCTGGCCGTCGCCCGCCGGAAACGGCGGCGAGGGTCTCTTCGGGGTAACCCCGAGGGCGTCCAGTGATCACCGCAGCGCATCGCCGGCGCGCCTCAGCGCTTCGCGCAGCACGGCGCAGGCACGACCGGGCTTCGTCGGGACACGCTGCCTCTCCCCCGTCCGTGGTCGCCGGCGCTGTGGCCGACGCGCTGCTCACCACGACCTGGCACAAAGATCAGATGCTTGCGGCCGTACGGACGGTGACCGCGGCCCGCCCACCCTGGGCTCGCCGACTCGTCGCCGTCGTGCTGCACGCGTACCCGCAACCGCCCGCCGACCGCCCGCGCGAGCTGAGGCGTTTCCTGCTCCACCTGACACGCCGCGCCCACGTCCGGCGGCGGCTCGTCACGCCCGCCCGAACCGTCCACATGCGCTGGGGCGCCCCCGCGATCGACTCACTGGCGGACTTTCTCGGACTCGACGGCGACGAACTCGACTGGTTCGCCGACCGCCGCGAGATCAACCGACACGCCCGCGACGAGCGGCTGCGCCACTACCGCTACGCGTGGCTGACCCACCGGTTGATCGAGGCGCCCAAGCCCCGCCTGCGCGACCTGCAACGACGGGTGCTCGACGACATCCTGTCGGCGGTCCCGGTCCACGAGGGCGTTCACGGTTTCGTGCGTGGCCGGGGCGTTCATTCGTTCGCGCGCGCCCACGCCGGATGCGACGTGCTGATCAGCCTCGACCTGCGGGCGTTCTTCTCCAGCATCACGGCCGCCCGGATCTACGGATTGTTCCGCGGCATCGGCTATCCCGAACCGGTCGCCCACACCCTGACCGCCCTGACCACCACCCGCACGCCCGCCCACGTGCTGCGGGCCGCCCCCGACCCGCACCTGGCCGCCCTGCTGCGGCAACCGCACCTGCCCCAGGGCGCGCCGACGTCACCCGCACTGGCCAACCTGTGCGCGTACCGCCTAGATCGGCGCCTGGCCGCCCTGGCCACCCGGTTCGGGGTGACCTACGGGCGTTACGCCGACGACCTGGCCTTCTCGGGCCGCCTGGGCCGCACGGAGACGGACCACCTGATCGCCCTGGTCGACGGGATCGCCGCCGAGGAGGGCTTCCGGGTACACCCCGGCAAGACCGAGGTCCGGCGCCGTTCCCAGCGTCAGGCCCTGACCGGCCTGGTCGTCAACGAGCGCCCGGCCGTCCCGCGCGAAGACTACGACCGCCTGCGCGCGATCCTGCACAACGCCGCCACCCACGGCATGGCCGAAGCCAACCGCGACGGCCACGCCGACTTCGCCGCCCACCTGACCGGCCGGGTCGCCTGGATGTCCCACCACCACCCGTCCCGGGCCGCCAAGCTGAAGACTCTGCTCGACCGAGCCTTGGCAACGCCCTAAAGAGTGGTCACGCCAGGGCTACCGACCAACGCGACCGGCCCGCCAAGGTTGCCACCCCAGTCGACCGGCCCCGCCGCGCTTGCCACTCCAAACGACCTGTCCGCCGCGCTCGCCGTCCCACTCGGCCGGCCCACGCCGCGCTTGCGACCCCACTCGACCGGTCTCGCGACTCGGGTGAGATCACGCCGGGCGAACGGCCGGCTCGAGCAGGGACAGACTCCGCCGTCCGGCATCGAGGGCCGCACGCAGACCGATCGGCAGCGGGAGGTTCGGTCCGGCGTGCCCGACGTCGACGTTGCCGAGGACCGGGATGTCGCGCTCGCCGAGGACGTCGAGAACGATCTCGGCCAGCGAGGGCGGGTCGAGGCCCTCGATCGCGTCCGGGACCCCGACGACCATGCCGGCGATCCGGTCGAGGATGCCGCTGTGCCGAAGCACTTGCAGATAGCTCCACACATAGGACGCCTGGCCGCCCGCCTCCTCCCAGAACAGCAACGCACCATCGAAAACTTCGAGCGGGAGCCCGTACGGCGTCGCCTGATTCAAAACGACCCGGTTGATCACCCCACCCAGCAGAGGCCCCTCGGCGCAGCCCGCCCGCCAGCACTCCCAGGACGGGCCGGCGGGCAGCTCACCGATCGGATCCGTGCTGGTCAGCAGGGCGGCGTGGAGCCCCTCGAGTTGCGCACGGCGGGCCGCCGACACCTCCGGCCAGGTCCCGCCGAGACCGCGGGTGGCCAGGTCGGCGTGGAAACCGACCAGGCCGGTCCGCCCGTAGAGCACCAGGTGCAGAAGGGAGATGTCGCTGTACCCGAGGATCGGCTTGGGGTCGGCGGCGACCGCCGCGAAGTCGACCAGGTCGAGGTAGCCGAGCACCGTCTGCCCGCCGTCGTGCGCCACGATCGCCCGGACCTCGGAGTCACGCAGCAGTCCATTGAGCTCGGCCGCGATCTCGGACGGCTTCGCCGCGCTCCACCACCGTCGGCGTCCCGGCTCGAGCAGCGGCGCCCGCCGGACACGAAATCCCATCCCCTCGATCACAGCCACAGCCCGGTCGAGGTCAGGCACATACCGTTCTTCGAGCGGCCCCGACAGCGAGGCGACGACGACAAGGTCGCCGGGTTTCAGAGCACGGGGACGCAGCACAGCCGGATTCACGGCAGCAGTATCGCGACAACCCCGCGCGATCCGCTCGCCCTTATCGGGCCCGGCGTGCATGACCGTTCACCTCGTTCAGGCGCTGGGACCTGAACGGCGTGAACTGATCTCCTGCGGTTGCCGGCGGAACCGTCCGCGGCGCCCGAGGGGAGACTTCTCATGACGACCACGACACGACTGCTCTGGCTGTTGATCACGGTGCTGGCGAGCTCGCTCGCCGGTGTTGCCGGCGGCCTGCTGGCCCACCTCTCCGGCGAGAACCTGCCGGCGGCGATCGTCGCCGGGGCGGTGACGTTCGCGGGAGCGGAGGGACTGCTGCTGGGGGTGCTGGGATTCGCCATGGCCAGCTTCCGCTCGGGTGGGCGGCCCTGACGTCGCCGGGGTCAGTGCTGGGCCAGCCCGGCGCGGATCTCCTCCACCAGCCAGCGCATGACCTCCTCGGGAGGAGCGAGGTGCGGTACGGCCCGGGCGGCCCGGATCAGAGCCTGGCGGAGCGCGGCCAGGAAGATGATCCGGGTCTCGGTGCGAACGAACAGGACGTCCGGGTCCCGGCCGTCCAGGAACTCGGCCAGAGCCGGCATCGCCCGATTTCGGAAGGCCCGCCCCTGCAGCCCTTCATCAGGACGCACCCGCCAGATGTTCGCCAGGTCATGGATCGCGTCACCGATTCTCGCGAAATGTCCCGGTGCTGCCTCGACCAGCTCCGGTGCTCGCGAGACCACCCATCGGCTGAGGGGGTGATCGAGGTTGAGCGGGCCCTCAGCCGTCTGCAGAGCCGGCTCGGCCGGATCGTGCAGGAAGGTGAATGGCGGGAAGTGGCGCAGTCCCGGCCACTGCGGCGGGCGGCCGCCGTCCACCACGACGTAGCGGCGTTGCTCGTAGCCGTGAACCGTGGCCGTTCGCCACCGCACGTTGAGCCGCTGTTGCGCCAGACCCTGCGTCATGAATTCCGATATCAACGAACCACCCGACGACCAGAATCGTGGATTGACGTTCTCGATCGCCACCGGTGACTCGGTCGCTTTCTCGGCGATCTCGTCGACCGTGAGCCAGCGGTCGCCGACCTGGAAGAGCCGTTCCCTCGCCCAGCCCTCCGGGTCGGCCTCGATGACGTCCAGGATGACACCCAGGTTGGTCCGGTCGTGACCGTGCAGGGACGGTCGAAACCTGTTCGAACCGTCGACCGCCCGTTGCAGTTCCGGCGGCGCGACCGACGCGAGGGCCCGGCGGATCGCGAGGTTGACCGCGGCGTCAAGGGCGAAGGACAGGTGCTGAATCTCCTCCCGGTCCAGGGTGAGATCCGGCCGCAGATCGTCGGAGAGGGCGACGTGCCCCTGGAAGGCGAGGACATCGTGGTCGATTGTCCCGCCCACCCCCAGCACCTCGCCGGAGCGGGGAAGGGTCACGCCGTTGTGGCCCAGCCATCCGGTGACGTCCAGCTCTCTGGACACCTGCAGGACCGTCGTCTCCGCCGAGTTCCACATACTGAACGCGTTGTACTGATCGACATCCTTCGGCTTCCCGAGAATTTTGCGCAGAGCACCCACCACGGAGCGGTCCAACTCGCCGCGGGGAAAGGGACCCACCGCGGACCGGACTTCTCTCAGTGTGCTGTGCTCGGATCGGACGCTCACATGGTGGGATTCGTCTGACAGCCGGACGCTGACGTCGATCTTCAAGCCGGCGAGGGCAGCGCGGAGTTTGGGACCGATCGCGTCCTGGATGTGCTTCGGCCAGAGATCGAGCATCGTGGCCGGGGCGGGGCCCTCCATCACGGTCCCGTACGCCACGAGCTGCCCCCTCACCCGGGGATCGGGCGAGAAGGCGGACAGGTCGACGGGCACCGCCCAGACCTGCAGCCGCCCCCGGAAACATGGCGTCGTGTCGGGCTCCCGGGACAGATCGGCGAAGTCCAGGATCTCGGAACGGGGTCGCTCGAGAAGCGGCCGGTCGACGAACCGCCCCGGGTGGGTCACCCCGTTCAAGGTCAGGCTGATCGCCGCGTCGAAGTGGTAACGGGCGGCCTGCTCGAGGAAGTTCTCCGTCCGTACGTCGTGTTTGGCCGCGTCGATGTGCACGACGACGGTCGTCCCCGGAGTCTCGCGGAAGTCCACGACCGGTTCCCCCGGCCGCGCCGGCAACGGGTCGTAGCCCTGCCCCGCCTGCCGGAGCACCACGAAGTCCTCCTGCTTGGACAGGGACAGTCGCAGCGGTGTCCCACCGTCCGCGCCCCTGAGCGTGCTCACCTCGATCCGGTCGCCGAGCAGGAAGCACGACATGATCCCGATGCCGAACCGGCTGATCGCCCCGAACCCGGCGCCGGCCCGGCCTCCCCGGCGCAGTTCCCGCCGGAGATCGGCCGAGTTGTAGTAGGACCGGCCGACCTGCAGGAAGTACTCACGGATGGTGTGCCGGTCCATGCCCACGCCGTCGTCGTCGATGCGGAACCAGATCGAGCCCTCGTCCTCCCACGTGCTGATGGCGATGCCGCCTCCGCACGGACGGCCGTCGAACAGTTCGCGGAGCCGCACGGCGTCGACCGCGTTCTGGAAGAGCTCCCGCACGAAGACGTCCGGGTTGCCGTAGAGGCGGGCGCCGGTGAACAGTTCGAGCACGTCGTCCCGGGCCAGTTCGAACGCCAGTTTCTCGTACGTGTAGCCGACTCCCTGAATGCCCGAACGGTCGACTGCGCGGGGCAGCGGGAGGTCGGCCCAGCGCGCGGTCCACATCATCCGCTCGTCCTGGGCCGCACCGAGGTCACGCTCGAGTTCGTCGAGCATCTCCCGCAGATCGAACTCGACGACCGGGCGCAACGGGACCGCGTCGACCCGCACCTCGTAGTCGCGGCGTCCGGAGGGCCGCGAGGTCACCCGCAGCCCTCGGACGTACGCGTTCCACTCCACGTCGTCCGGGCCGAGGCGTGGCGTCTCCCGCCGGTCGATGCCCAGCCGGCGAAAGATGTCGTCCGCCCGCCGCACGCCACACAGTTCGAGACGGGTCGCCAGGCGCAGCAGCGTGGCACAGAACCGGACGTCGACGTCCAGGAAGGCGCCCGGCAGACCATGACCCGAGCAGATCGCGGCCAGGACGTCGCGGAACGGCACCCGGTCCCATTCGAGCAGGGCACCGTCGACGGTGTGCAGCACGGACGAGAGTCGCCATGCGCTGTCCCAGATCGCGTAGTCCTCCGGAGTGCCGTCCGGATGCTCGTCGAGGTACCGCGCGATGCGTGCCGGCGCGGGTGGCCCGCTCGCCGGTGACCGGCCGAGGTCGTGCGCGAACGCTCCCAGGATCAGCAGGTGGGCCTCGCGTGGGGACAGGTGGCGCAGGCCCGCGCCGAGCAGGTCACCCTGGCGCCGGACCACCTCGATCGCGTGGTCCACGTCGTGCCGGATGTAGGCCGGGGCGGTCTCGTAGGGCTCGGCGAGGATGCCGGCCATCCGGTCGACGAGCTCGCGCAGCTGACCGAAGGCGCCCGGCGACAGATCCCGGGCGCGCCGGACCAGCGGCAGGGTGAGGAGCTCGTCCCAGGCCCGTCCGGCCGGTCCGGCGGGGACGGCACCAGCTCGCGGAATCGGAATCGGCCCCGGGCGCTCGCGCAGTGCGGCCAGCACCGCGAGCCACCGGTCGGCGTCGGCGCCGGTGACCCGGCAGGCGTGCAGGAAACACCGGAGACTGACCTCGGACGGCAGGTCCCGGCCGGGGGTGACGATATTGGACGCTGTCGTCTTCGAGATGCCGTCGCCGGACGGCGTTCGCCGGGCGGCGATGGCGCCCAGGCTGAGCCCGGCACTCTTCCGCAGCTCGGCCATGGCGGCCGCGAGGCCGGCCTGGGTGCGGATGTCATCGTCGACCGGCACAGCGTGATGGTACGGCCGTCAGTCCTCGTCGCCGGGGACGGTGCGTCCGGTCTCGCCGACCGCGGCGCGTTCGTGGGCGGCGCGCATGGCTTCGAGCATCTCCCGCCGGCCGCGCTCGTGAGCGTGGTCGTGGGTGGATGCGACCGTGGTCGGGGGTGGGGTGGGGGCCGGACGCGACCGTGGGTGGTTCTGCGCGGCGCGGGTCGTTTCTAGCGTCGGGGACATGATTGAAGTTGCGGATCTGGTCAAGAAGTACGGGTCGACGACTGCGGTGGACGGGCTGTCGTTCACGGTGAAGCCGGGGCGGGTCACCGGCTTTCTCGGACCCAACGGGGCCGGCAAGTCGACCACCATGCGCATGGTCGTCGGCCTTGATCGGCCTACCGCGGGGCGGGCGCTGGTCAACGGGCGGCCGTTCCGGGAGCATCGGGCGCCGCTCGGGGTCGCGGGGGTGCTGCTCGAGGCCCGTTCGGTGCATCGGGGGCGCAGCGCCCGCACGCATCTGCTGGGGCTGGCCCGCACGCACGGGCTGCCCGACGGCCGCGTGGGTGAGGTGCTTGAACAGGCGGGCATCGCGAGCGTGGCCCGGCGCCGGGCGGGGGCGTTCTCGCTCGGCATGGGACAGCGGCTCGGCATCGCGGCCGCGCTGCTCGGCGACCCGGCCGTGGTGATTCTGGACGAGCCGGTCAACGGACTCGACCCGGACGGGGTGCTGTGGGTGCGCACGCTGATCCGCGAGCTGGCGGCCGACGGTCGTACGGTGCTCGTCTCCAGTCACCTGATGAGCGAGATGGCCGTGACCGCGGACCACCTCGTGATCGTCGGCGGTGGGCGGCTGCTGGCCGACACGACCGTGGACGACCTGATCGCCCGGGTCGAATTGGGCGAGGTGACCGTACGGACGCCCGACGCGGAACGGCTCGGACGAAGGCTTGTCGCGCTGGGGGCCCGCGTGACGTCGCCCGCCGAGGGACTGCTCACCGTGACAGGGGTGCGGGCCGAGGAGATCGGGGCGACGGCGGCCGGCGAGAACCTGGTGCTGCACGAGCTCACTCCGCGGCGGGCGTCGCTGGAACAGGCGTACATGGAACTCACCAAGGAGGTCGCGGCATGAGGGTCACGTTCCCGCGGGTGGTGCGGGCGGAGTGGACGAAGTTCGTCGCGCTGCGCTCCACCTGGATCCTGTTCGCGCTGGTCGCGGTGGCCACGGTCGGGCTGTCGTACGCGATCGCCGACAATGCGGAGACGCCGACGTCGTCCTCGGCCTATCTCGGCGTGGACGTCGTGTCGCTGCTGCTCGGGGTGGTCGGCATCGTGATGGTCACCGGTGAGTACGGGTCGGGGCTGGTGCGGGCGACGTTCACGGCGGTGCCGGCCCGGTTGCCGTTGTTGTGGGCCAAGGCGGTCGTGCTGGCCGGTTTCGCGCTGCCGGTGATGGCCGCGGTGGTGCTGCTCGCCGCGTTGACGTTCCGGCTGGTGCGAGGGCCGATGCCGGGGATGATGGGGCACGCCGCGGGGGCCGCGGTCGCGCCGGTGCTGCTGGCCCTGCTCGGGCTCGGGATCGGCGCCCTGGTGCGGCACACGGCGGCCGCGATCACCGGCTTCATCCTGGTCATCCTGGTGGCGCCGACCCTGCTCGGCGCGGCCCTGCCGGACGACTGGGGTGACCGGATGGTCAAGTACACGCCGGTGTCGGCGGCCCAGGCGCTCTACACCGAATCGGACAGCTCCATGCTGCACACCGGGCCGGCGGCGTGGGTCCTGGCCGGCTGGGTGGCCGTGGCGCTGGCCGCCGGCGCCACGACGGTGCTGCGGCGGGACCCATGACCGGGCCGGAGGTGGCCACAATGGAACGCATGAACCGCGGACTGAGGAACGACGACGTCCCGGTGGCGGCCCTGGTGCTGGTGGCGTGCCTGGTCATCCAGACCGGCCGGACCGGCGCCACGCAGACCGGGGACCGCTGGCTCGACTGGGTGGCGGTGACCGTGCCGTGCCTGGCGCTGTTCTGGCGCAACCGGTGGCCGGTCCCGGTCTTCGCGGCCGTGCTCGGGCTGGTCGGGCTGGGCGGGGCGCTCGGGGTGCGTACGCCGGGAATCTTTCTCGTGCCGCTCGTCGCCCTCTATGCGGTGGCCCGGCACCGCGAGGCCCGGACGGCCTGGGTGGCGGTCGCGGTCACCGTGCTGGCCGGCTTCCTGACCGGGCCGGTCGGGCCGGCCGGGTGGACCGGCTTCGCGGTGATCTCGGTGATCACCGTGGCCATCGCGGTGATCGGCATCAACCAGCGCACCCGCCAGGCCTACCTGACCGCGCTGGAGGACCAGGCGCACCGGCTGGAGGTCGAGCGGGACCAGCGCGCCCGGCTCGCGGTGGCCGCCGAGCAGGCCCGGATCGCCCGCGAGATGCACGACGTCGTCGCCCATCACCTGACCGTCATGGTCGCGCTCTCGGAAGGGGCCGCCGCCAGCGTTCCGGCGGCCCCGGACCGCGCCTCGACGGTGATGACGCAGGTGGCGGCGACCGGCCGTCAGGCGCTGACCGAGATGCGGCGGATCGTCGGCCTGATCCGGCGGGACGCACCGGGCGAGCGGACGCCGCCGCCCGGCGTCGACGACCTCGACACGCTGATCGAGCAGGTGCGGCGGGCCGGGATGCGCGTGACCGTCGTACGGGAAGGCCGTAAAGGTTTGTGGGGTGCCGGGGCGGAGCTCGCGATCCACCGCATCGTGCAGGAGGCGCTGACCAACACGATCAAGCATGCCGGGCCCGGGGTCGCGGTGGAGGTGCGGCTGTCGTTCGGGCCGGAGAGCGCCGAGATCACCGTCACCGACGACGGCACGGCCACGCCGGACGAAGCCCGGGGCGAGAAGCACGGGCTGGTGGGGATGGCCGAGCGAGCGGCGGCGTTCGGGAGCCGGGTCGAGGCCGGTCCGCGCGCGGGCGGCGGCTGGCGGGTCCACACCCGGCTCGACCTGGGGAAGGCGGCGTGACGATCGACGTGCTGCTGGTCGACGATCAGCCGCTGCTGTCGCTGGGATTCCGGCTCGTGCTCGAGGCGCAGCCCGGCATCACCGTGGTCGGCGAGGCGGGGGACGGTGCCCAGGCAGTCGCCATGACCCGGGCGCTGCGGCCCGACGTGGTGCTGATGGACGTCCGCATGCCGGTGCTGGACGGCATCGCCGCGACCCGGCAGATCGTGCAGTCGGGGAGCCCGGCGCGGGTCCTGGTGCTGACCACGTTCGACCTGGACGAGTACGTCTATGCCGCGCTGCGGGCCGGGGCCGGCGGTTTCCTGCTCAAGGACGTGCCGCCGGCCGACCTGATCTCGGCGATCAAGGCGGTGGCGGGCGGGCACGCGGTGGTCGCGCCGGCCGTGACCCGGCGGCTGCTGGAACGGTTCGCGCCGCTGCTGCCCGAGCCGTCGACCGGCCGCTCCCCCGGCGACGAACTGCTGAATCGCCTGACCGGGCGGGAACGCGAGGTGCTCACGCTGGTCGCGCGGGGACGGACCAACACCGAGATCGCGGCCGAGCTGACGCTGAGCGAGGCGACGGTCAAGGCCCACGTGGGACGGCTGCTGGCCAAGCTCCAGCTGCGCGACCGGGTGCAGATCGTCATTTTCGCGTACGAGAACCGGCTGGTCTGAGTTCGTCGGGGGTCGCACCGGTCCACGAGCGGAACGCCCGGTAGAACGAATTGGTGTCGTCGTAGGCGAGCAGGTACGCGATCTGCGCCGTGGACAGTGAGCGGTCGGCCAGGTAACGGCGGGCCAGTTGCTCGCGAGTGGTGGTGAGGACGGCCTGATAGTTGGTGCCCTCGGTCTGGAGCCGGCGCTGCAGCGAGCGCGGGCTCACGAACAGCCGGGTGGCGACGCCGCCTATCGAGCTGTCACCGGCGGGCAGGTTGAGGTGCAGTGCGGCCCGCACCCGGTCGGCGGTCGTGTCGGAGGCTTCCAGTGCGGCCAGGCGGCGGCGCAGCTCGGGTTCGAACAGGCGCCAGCGGGACTCGTCCTCGGTCAGGAAAGGGTGGGCGGCGTCCCCGGCCGAGAAGCTGATCGAGTCGGCCGGGCCCGCGACGACCGGGGTGCCGAAGTATTCGGTGAGCGCCGGCGAATTATGCGCCGAACGCATGGTGACCCGCGTGGCATGCACTATGCGCCGGGTGCCGATGCGGGCCAGGGCGATCCAGAACGCGAGCTCGGCCGCGACCAGCAGCGATGAAGGTGCCGGGCCATCGGGCCAGCGGAGAGACAGGGTGAGGTCCGGGCCGGTGACGTCGAGCACGATCGGGCCGATCAGCGGCTTGAAAGCGGCGATCCGTTCGGCCGCCCGGCGCAGGTCGGCACTGCACAACGCGGCGAAGAACGGCGGGTTGAACGACTCGACCGAGAGAGCGCGACCGATCCGTACGGGAAAATCGGGGTCGCCTGCCTCGCGATCGATCGCGTCCCAGAAGCGGTAGTACTCGTCGACGGTAAGCATGACCGGGCCCTGCTCGAGCTCGGGCACCCGATCGGTGGAGACGCCCAGGTCGTGCAGGAGCGCGCGGATGCCCGGGTCGAGGGTGAAGCGGCCGGTCGCCATGCGCCCACGGTAACGGCCTGGCGCGATCGGCAAGTGGGTCGGCGTGCTGCGCTAGTGCCGGGGCCGATCGTCGAACCTAGCGTCGGAGGCATGCAGACGATCCTCATCACCGGCAGTTCGAGCGGCATCGGACAGGCGACCGCGCAGTACTTCCACGAGCAGGGCTGGAACGTGGTCGCGACCATGCGGGAGCCTGCCGAGAGCGACACCGTGTTCGTGACGCGGCTCGACGTCCAGGACCCGGAGTCGATCACCGCTGCCGTCGAGGCCGGGATCGAGCGGTTCGGGCGGATCGACGTGCTGCTCAACAACGCCGGCTACGGAGCGTACGGAATCCTCGAGGCCACGCCGATCGAGAAGATCCGCCGGCAGTTCGACGTCAACGTGATCGGTCTGCTCGAGACGACCAAGGCCGTGCTGCCGCATTTCCGCGCGAACGGCGCGGGCACGGTGATCAACGTGTCGTCGATCGGTGGCCGGGTGACGTTTCCCCTGGGCACGCTCTATCACGGGAGCAAGTTCGCGGTCGAGGGGCTGAGCGAGGCGCTGCACTACGAGCTGGCGGGCATCGGCGTACGGGTCAAGATCGTCGAACCCGGTTTCACCCGGACCGATTTCGCGGGCCGGTCGTTCGACTTCACCAACGACGAGAGCCTGACCGAGTATCAGAAGCTGGTGTCGGAGTTCATGACCTCGATGAACGTGGACGGTGACGATCCGTCGGTGGTCGCCGAGGTCATCTATCGGGCGGCCACCGACGGCACGGATCAGCTCCGATACCCCGCCGGTCCCTACGCGGCCGAATTGCTCGGCCAACGCGCGGCGGCCGACGACGCCACCTTTCTGGGCGGCATGCGGCAGCGGTTCGGCCTCTAACCGAGCATTTCCCGTACGCTGACCAGCAGCTCGTCGGTCGTGATCGGCTCGACCGGGCCGGCTGACCGGGCGTCCTGCATCGCCTTGGACAGCTGCACCCGCCGCAGCACCTCCTTGATGTCCGCCCCGGTCATGCCGTGGCTGGCGGTGGCCAGGGCGGCGATGTCGAGGTCGTCGGCGAACATCTGGAACCCGGGCGACTCGTGGGCCGCGATCAGGCCGCGGATCATCTTGCGGAAGATCTCGGCCCGCGACGCGTCGTCCGGCTTGGGGACGCTGATCTTGACGTCGAAGCGGCCCGACCGGATCAGCGAGTCGTCGACCCGGTGCGGGAAGTTCGTCGTGGCCACCACGATCACGTTCGGGTTGGCCTCGATCAGGTCGTTCATCTCCTGCTTGAAGATGCCGGCCACGGCGTTGATGGCCTGGCTGGCCGCGTCGCCGCCGGCCCCGGCGTAGCTGATGATCGAGTCGAACTCGTCGAACAGCATGAGCGTGGGCACCCGGTAGCGGCGGGCGTCGCGGAAGATCTGCTTGATGTTGCGCTCGGACCCGCCGAGCCACTTGTCCAGGATCTCCGGCGTGCGGATCTCGCGGAAGTCGGCGCCGATCTCGTTGGCCAGCGCACGTGACAGCATCGTCTTGCCGGTGCCGGGCGGCCCGTACATGAGCAGGCCCTGCGGCCGGCGCGCACCCCAGCGGGCCATCGCTTCGGGATGACGGAACGACACCGCGATCTGGCGCAACTCGGCCACCACGTCGGCCAGCCCGCCGACCATGTCGAGGGTGACCGTCTGGGTGGTGGCCGGCACCTTCGACACCGTCTCGCGGCTCACCACATAGCGCCGGCCGGCCAGCGACTCGGGCCCGGCCAGCTCGATCACCGCCTGCAGGGTGAGCCCCACGAACGCCTGCAGATGCGCCGAGGTGACCTGGTCACGGGCCACCTCGGCGTGCAGCCGGACGACCGTGCCGGTCTCGTCGTAGGTCAGCTCGGCCTGCAACCCGACCACGGCATCGGCGATCGTGCCCGGTTCGCGGCCGGTCACCGGCGTCGCCGGACGATCAAGACCGAGTTTTTTGTACGCCGCAGCGGCCGCCGCCCCCACCCCGTCGACGATCCGGGTGGCGATCGGGTCGCCCGCCTCGATGCGCTTGGCCAGCAGCAGGCCGACCGGGTCGTTGCCGAGCACCAGCTTGCGGATGCGCTCGGTGGACAGCGGCTCCTCGGCCGTGCTGATGGCGGCGTCGAAGGTGTGCACCGGCCCGTCCTTGCGGTCGGCGCTCGACACGGTCAGGTCGACACGCTGCACCGGGGACGGCCAGGTGGCGCGGCGGAGCAGCTCGACCGGGTTCACCCGGGCCGCGGCCAGCACGGTCGCCGCGTCGACGAGCTCGACGGTCGCTCCCGCGTAATCGAACGTCTCGCCTCGGGGTCGCGCGTCGGACATTGCCACCTCCAGTAGGTATCGGCTCTCCAAGAGTGACACGGGTTCACCCGGGTTGCCGTTCGGTGCGTCCCTGACATCACCCCGAGGTCCGGCCGATCGGTGCGGGCATGTCAGCAGAGCCGATGCTTGTGTCCCGCCAGCTCGCCCGTGATCCGTGGTGGCGCGACGCCGTGGTCTACCAGGTCTATCTGCGCTCGTTCGCGGACGGCAACGGCGACGGGATCGGCGACCTCGCCGGGCTCCGGACGCGCCTGCCCTACCTGGCCTCGCTCGGCGTGGACGCGGTCTGGGTCACCCCGCACTACGTGTCGGGCGGCGCCGACGGCGGCTACGACGTGATCGACTACACCGCGGTCGACCCTTCGTACGGCACGGTTGAAGACGTGCGCGCTCTGGTCACCGACGCCCACGCGCTGGGGCTGCGGGTGCTGCTCGACATCGTCCCCAACCACACCAGTGACCAGCACGAGTGGTTCCAGCAGGCCCTCGCGGACCCGTCATCGCCTTTTGCTGATCTCTATCACTTCATGCCGCCGTCGGAGTCGCCGCCCAACAACTGGCAGTCGATGTTCGGCGGACCGGCCTGGTCCCGTACGCCGGACGGCCGCTGGTATCTGCACCTGTTCACGCCGCAGCAGCCCGACCTCAACTGGGACGAGCCGGCCGTGGCCGACGCCTTCGACGAGGTGTTGCGGTTCTGGTTCGACCTGGGCGTGGACGGGTTCCGGGTCGACGTGGCGTACGGGCTGTTCAAAGACCCCGCCTACCGTGACAATCCGGGCATCTACTCCCCCACCCTGTTCGGGCACGGCCCCGAGCAGGCGATGACCACCAACCAGCCCCGGGTGCACCAGATCTGGCGGCGCTGGCGTTCCGTGGCCGACTCCTATCCGGGCGACCGTATGCTGGTCGGCGAGGTGTCGCTGGCCGACCTGGACGAGGTGGGCCTGTACGCCCGCCCCGACGAGCTGCACCACGCGTTCCAGTTCCGGCTGCTCAAGAGCGACTGGGACGCGGCCGCGTTCGCCGACACCATCACCGAGGCCCTGGCCGCCTTCGACCGGGTCGGCGCGCCCGCCCCGTGGGTGCTCGGCAACCACGACAAGGCCCGCCAGGTCACCCGCTACGGCAGCGAGCGCCGGGCCCGCGCCGCCGCGATGCTCATGCTGGCCCTGCCCGGCTCGGCCTACCTGTACGCGGGCGAGGAGCTGGGATTGCCCGAGGCTTTTGTCCCGGACGAGGCCCGGCGTGACCCGATCTTCTTCCGCTCGAACGGCAAACGGGCCGGCCGCGACGGCTGCCGCATCCCGATGCCGTGGGAGTCCTTGACGCGCAATGCCGGCTTCACCTCCGGCACGCCCTGGCTGCCGATCCCCGCCAACTGGCCGGCCTACGCCGTCGACCGCCAGGCGGTCGACCCGTCGTCGACGCTCGCCCTGTATCAGCAGGCCATCCTGCTGCGCGACCTCTACCCGGCGCTCGGCAGCGGGCAGGCCTCGGTGACCCTCACGGACGGCGTGATCCGCGTCGACCTGACGTCCCGCTTCGGCGACCCCGACCCGATCACCTGCTACATCAACATGGGCTCCGACCCGGTCGCGGTGCCGGCCACCCAGGTGCTGCTGGCCTCGTCGCCGGACGTGCCCGCCGCTGCAGACGGCTCGGTGACGCTGGCTCCCGACACGACCATCTGGGTGCGCCTCTAATTCCTCGGCTGCAGGAACTCGACGCGCGTGGCCACCAGCAGCGGCTCCTTGCGGGCGTGGAACCGCCGTACGTGCTCGGCGGTCTCATGCGCCTGGAAGGCGTCGCGGTCGCGGTAGACCTCGTAGAAGACCCGGGCCAGCGGCTCGCCGTCCACCGCGTGGGTGGCGTAGGTGAGCGTGCCCGGCTCGTTCTCGGCGATCGCCCGCACCACCTCGGCCGTGAGCTCGTCGAAGGTCACGGCCGAGTCCAGGTCACGGCAGTCGAACCGAACCACAAGTGCGAACATGCCCCGACCCTAGGCGGTAGCCGACGACGGCTATGGTTCGCGGCCCTGCCAGGTGCAGATGCAGGCCTCGTTGCCCTCGGGGTCAGCCAGGATCCAGAACGCGGGCTCCCGCGAACCGGGCATCAACCGCCCACCGGCGTTCAGCGCGGCCTCGATGCGGGCGGCGGCCTCGTCGTGGGCGACCGTGATGTCGACGTGGATGCGGTTGCGCTGCGGGCGCGGCTCGTCCATCTGCTGGAACCAGACCACCGGGCCCTCACCGGCCGGGTCGATCAACTGTGCCGCTGGGCCGCCGTCGCCCGGGTCGCCGGTGTAGCCGAGCACCGCCCGCCAGAACGGCCAGACGGCCGGGATGTCGAGCGCGTCGATGGCGATCTCGAGCATCCGCAGCGATCCGGGCTCGGTGGGCATTCCCATCCCGGTGATGCGCCGGGCCAGGTCGACGTCGAGGGCGGTCACCTCGCCGCCGGTCGTCAAGGTCAGGAGAACCCGGTCGGATCGCAGGCCCACCGACAGATGGTCGTCGGCGTCCGGGCCGCAGGCCGCCACCGCGCCGGCCGCCACCGACGCCGCCTGGAACAGCGAACCGACCGGGACCGAGGCGCGCAGGGCGCCCAGCAGGTAGCGCCACCCGAGATCACTGACCGCCGCCGACGCCGCTACCCGGCTCATCGTCTCCGCCATGCCGGGCATCGTCGCACGTCCGGGTCGCGTCAGGGTTTCACCCGATGTCGTCTCGGCCCGTCGATCCCCGACGATGGAGGGCATGGTGAGCCGCCGCAGCATCGTCGCGTCCCTGGCCGCGCTGGTGGCCGGTCTCGCGCTGGCTGCCACGCCGCCCGGCCACGCGGCTCCGAACTCCCCGAAGCCCCGCACCACCTGGACGGTCGGCGCCGGCGACACGACCGGGGCGCCGGCCTCCCACCGGGTGAGCGGCTATCCGGGACCCGAGGCCTGAACCCGCGGCTCCTCCTCGTTGATGACAGCACCGCCGAGCGGGCTCTCGACGGTCGCCGCCAGGTAGGACGACGAGTGGAGAAGCTCGTCGGTGAGGCGGACGCCGGTCAGCCGCTCGGTCAGCGCAAGGGCGGCCGCGTCGTAGGGCACGTCGCGATAGCCCGGGTCCGCCGGGTCCAGATACAGGCCGCTCATGTCGAGTCCGGCCGCGTTCATCTCGGGCACCAGCATGTCGGGCCGGCGGCCAGTACGCATCGTGGGCGTGTTCGGGTCGAAGTCGACCTCGATGACACCGTCCTGGAAGATGACGAACCGGTCGTCGGCCTCGAAGTTGTGATAGTTCGAGACCACGCGCGTGGACGCGGACAGCCGCCGTAGTGGGGCGTCGTCGTATGAGGACATCTCCTCGAACACGAGTGCCCACCCGCCGGCCACGGTGACGGCCACGACGGCTTCGTCCCGCCGGACACCGGGCAGATCGGCCCAGTTCGCCTCCGGCCAAGTGTGACGTCCGAGCCTCCGGCGCACGCGCCAGCGATCCAGGACGGCGTCCGGCGTGAGCCCTTCGGCCCAGGTGACGGCATAGACCTCGCCGAGCATGAGATCGGTGTAGTCGGCCGCCGTCGCCTTCCCGTCGGAACTGGGCACGCTCGACCCCGACGGGACTGGGCTCGGCACACTCGAACCAGGTGCGGAGGGAGACGTACCGGGCCGGGCACATCCCGCCGGGAGCAGCAGCCCGGCCAGGCCGGCCAGAACTCGGCGCCGATGCATCCACCCAGTAGATCACCGTGCGCGCGGGCGGTTCGCCGATCGCCGGAACTACGGCGCGACCAGCCCGGCCCGGTAGGCGATCACCACCAGCTGGGCCCGGTCGCGCGCGTCCAGCTTGGTCAACAGGCGGCTCACGTACGTCCGTACGGTGGCCGGGCTCAGATGCAACGCCGCCGCGATCTCGTCGTTGGCCAGGCCGCGCGCGACCTCGACCAGGACGTCGCGTTCGCGGTCGGTCAGGACGGCCAGCGCGGCCGCGTCGACGGTGCGCGGTCCGGCCGCCGCGGCCGCGTCCATCACCCGGCGGGTGACCGCGGGCGACAGCAGTGCCTCCCCGGCCGCGACCAGCCGGACCGCTCGGCGCAGCTCGTCCGGGGCCGCAGTCCTTGAGCAGGAAACCGGCCGCAGAATCCGGACCGTCATGAGGCGGGCAGCGTCGCCGCCACCACGAACGTCCCGTCGCCGGCCGGCCCGGCGGTCAGCGTGCCCCCGAGCAGGGCCGCCCGCTCGCGCATCCCGGGCAGTCCGTGCCCGCGGCCGGCCGGGCCGCCGGCCGCGTTGACGACCCGCAGCCCCAGCTCGGCCGGCCGGTAGCTCAGGGTCAGCGTCACCGGCCGTCCGGGCGCGTGCCGCCGCGCGTTGGTCAGCGCCTCCTGCACGATCCGGTAGGCCGACGCGTCCACCACCTGCGGCAACGGCCGCTCGCGGCCCTCGATCACCACCTCGACCGGCTGCCCGTCGATCAGGTCGCCGAGCCGGTCCAGACGGCCCATCGTGTCGGCCCGCAGGGCGCCCAGGGTGCGCGCAATTCGCGGGCGGCGCTGCCGCTGGCGTCCCGGACGCGCTTGACCGCCGTACGGGCGGCCTCGGGGTTGCCGTCCTCGATCGCCTCGGCCGCGACGTCGGCGTGCAGGGTCACCACCGAGATCGTGTGGGCGAGCACGTCGTGCAGGTCGCGGGCCAGGGCGAGCCGCTCGTGCTGGACCTGGCGTTCGGCGTCGCGGGCGGCCCGGCCGGCCACCTCGGCGCGCCACAAGCGGCGGGAGCGGACCACCTCGCCGAGCAGGATCGCGGCCGCCATCACCGCGACGGCCGTGGGCAGCTCGTACCCGTACAGGAAACCGGGGTCCTCGCCCCCGATGGTGCGGGCCAGCGACGAGACCATGACCAGCGTGGCGGCGGTGCCGACCGCCCAGCGCAGGTGGCCGATCTCGGCGGCCGAATAGAGGGCGGCGCCGACCGGCAGCGCGAGCCCGATCGGGGGCAGCCCGAGCGCGTAGTAGCCGAGGAGCCCGGCGCCCGAGGCCAGCAGCACCGGGACGGGCGCCCGGCGGCGGGCCCGCATCAGCGCGCCGAACCCGGCCGCGAACAGGTAGGCCACCGGCGGCGTCCCGTTGCCGCGCACGTTGACGGCGACCGCGACGCCGACCACCACCGCGGTGGCGACGCCGAGGACGAGATCGGTTCGTCGGCCCATCAGCGAAGTCTCCCCAAGCGCCGCAGCACGAGCCTGGCGATCACGCCGAGGACGGCGCCCTGGACGACGTTGAAGGCCAGGATGCCGAAGTAGCCGGGCAGCGGAATCGTCTCGGCCGACTCGAGGAACGGCTGCAGACTCCAGTTGAGCAGGATGGCCGCCACACCATAGGTGACACCCGCGGCGACCAGGGTGAGCACGGGCTGGACCGGCTTTGCGATCACCACCGCGGCGATCCATCAGACGACTCGAACCTCGGACAATCTCCGGGTCGCGTAGTCGTCGCCCCAGCTGACGGTGGCCTCCCAGGCGGCCGACGCCTGCGCGGCGATGTCGTGCCGGTCGGGGTCGAGGCCGGCCGCGTTGCCCGGCAGCACCAGGTCGAGGTCGGGCGCGTCGACGTGGGCCTCGTCCCAGTCGATCAGCGCGACCCGCTCGGCGGTGACCCGGACGTTGCCCGGGTTGGCCGGGTTGCCGTGCACGACGCTCGTCGGTCGCCCGGCCAGCCGCGCCCAGGCGGCCCGGACGCGGGCGACGCTCTCCGCGGGCATCGCGCCGAGGTCGACCTTGGTGCCGGTCTCGGCGTGCAGGAGGTCGGCCGACGACCGCCAGCCCGGGCGTTGCGGCCGGCCCGCCGTGAGCCGGTGCAGTTCGCGCAAGGTGTCGGCAACCCGACGCCAGTCGTCCGGCGTCGCGGGCGGGCCACCCTCCATGAAGGTCATCACCGTGAGACCGTCCACGAAGAGCCGCCCGTCCACCGTGGGGATCGGCACCGGAACGGCCATCCCGGCCCGGTCGAGGTGCTGCATGAGCCCGGTCTCCCAGGCGAGATCGGCGTCGTCACGAGTCCCGAGCCGGCCGACCGCGATCCGCCCGCCGACCCGGACCCGCCACACGTCGTTGGCCACTCCGCCGGTCATCCGTTCGAGCCGGACCGCGTCGTCACCCCACTGAGAGAGCGCTTCCCATCCCATCGGGGGCACGTTACCGGGCATGCCGGATGAGTATCGTCGAACCATGTCGATGGGATCGCGGGGGCGGCTGGTCGTCCTCGGGATTGACGCGGTGCTGGTGGCGGCGGTGGCACTGACCGCCGTGGCGCTGCGCGGCCCCGATCTCGGGCCCTACTCGACGTCGATGGACGACGCGGCCCGGGTGCCGGCCGAGCCGGTCGCGGTCAAGGGGGCGTCGACCGGGTCGTACAGCTGGGACTGCGGCCGCAACGAGAACGGGCACCGCAACACGGCCAACATCGTGGTCACGCCGAAGAAGCCCGGGCCGGCCCATCATCTGCACGACTACATCGGCAACCTCGGCGTACGCGACGACACGACCGTCGGCAGCCTGGCCGGGCAGACGAAGACGACCTGCACCAACGGTGACGCGTCGACCTACTTCTGGCCGGTGCTGCGCTTCGTGACCGAGGGGCAGGACCAGCACGACGGGCCGGTGCAGGTGCCGACGTCGCTGACCATGACCTACTACGGGAACCCGCGCGGGCCGGTGCTGGCCATGCCCCGGCTGCTGCGGGCCCAGGTCGGTGACGCGTACGCGATGACCGACGGCGGGGCGCACACCAGGGCCTGGTGGAGTTGCTCGAATACGCTGGACCGGCAGACGATGAAGTATCCCGCATGCGAGGACGGTGCCGAGGTGGTGCGGATCTTCGACTTCCCGAGCTGCTGGGACGGCCGCCAGCTCGACAGCCCGGACCACCGCCGCCACATGGCGTTCCCGGCCGAGGGTGGTGGCTGCCCGATGGGCACGTTCGCCATCCCCCGGCTGAAGATGACGATGTCGTACGCGATCCCGAGCGGGACGCGCTACCAGATCGACGCGTTCGACGGGCAGGACAACAATCCCGCCACCGACCACGGTTTCCTGGTCAACCTGATGCCCGAGGCCGTGATGAAACAGGTCGTGAGCTGCCTGAACACCGGCAAGCGATGCGTCACCGAGAGGGCCGCGTCATGACCGGGAACGAGCACGTCGACATGGCCGCATACCTGGTCGGCGAGCCCGATGAAGCGGCCGAGGCACATCTGAGCGGGTGCGCCGAGTGCCGGGCCGAGGTCGAGTCGCTCCGCGAGTGGACCGAGCGCCTGCGCGCCGTCCCCGAAGAGATGCTGCTCGAGGGCCCGCCCGACGGTGGCGACCTGCTGCTGCAACGCACCCTGCGGCAGGTGCGGCAGACGTCGGTCGGCGAGCGGCGACGCCGGACGGGCCTGCTCTCCGCCGCGGCCGCGGTGCTGGTCATCGCGATGGCCGTCGGCGGGGTGATCGCCGGTCGGCAGAGCGCCCCGTCCGCCCCGACTGCGGCCCCGGCGAGCCAGGCGACGGCGGTGCCTGGCACCCGTACGGGAACCGCAGTTGATCCTTCCACCGGAGCGCGGATCACCGTGGCGGTCGCGCCGGCCGCCGGATGGGTGCGGGTCAACGCCGCGGTGGCCGGGATCCCGGCCGGAGAGCGATGCGTTCTCGAGGTCGTGGCCAAAGACGGCTACACGGTGCAGGCGGGCAGCTGGGTCGTCTCCGAAGCCGGCGAATCGGGCGGCACCACGCTCAACGGCAGCGCGCTGATCGATCCGGCCGACGTCAAATCCGTACGGGTGGTGAACACTGCGGGAAAGCAGTTCGCCAGCGTCGACGTGTGAAACGCCGATGGGGAAGGGTCGGGCCATGGACCTTCGCAATGGGCTGCGGCCGCTGGGCAGCACACCGGCCGAGTTCGAACAGGATCTGCTGAGCAACCTGTACTACCGCCGGGGCACGACGGTCGAGTCGGCGAGCGCGCAGGACGCGTACGAGACGCTCGCCCTCACCGTCCGCGACCGGCTCGCCGCCCGCCGGGCCCGCACGGCCGCGGCGCACTACGAGACGAACCCGCGCTGGGTCTACTACCTGTCGGCCGAATACCTGCTCGGCCCCCAGCTGGAGCAGAACCTGCTCTACAGCGGCACCACCGACCTCGCCCCGGCCGCGCTCAAGGCGCTCGGCTTCTCGCCCGAAGAGGTCGAGGCGCTCGACGTCGAGCCCGGCCTCGGCAACGGTGGTCTGGGCCGGCTCGCCGCCTGCCTGCTCGACTCGCTGGCCACCCTCGACATCCCCGCGGTCGGCTACGGCATCCGCTACGACCTGGGCATCTTCAAGCAGGACTTCGAGAACGGCGAGCAGGTCGAGAAGCCTGACGACTGGACGTTCCAGGGTGACCCGTGGGAGTTCCCGGCCCCCGACGACTGGCAGACGGTCGGCTTCTACGGCTACGTCGGCCCCGAGGGCTGGGTGCCGGGCGAGATCGTCCACGGCGAGCCCAGCCACCTGCTGGTCCCCGGCTACGGCACCGAGACGGTCAACATCGTCCGGCTGTGGCGCGCGCGGGCCGCGCAGGCCTCGTTCGACCTGCGGCGCTTCTCCGCCGGGCAATACGCCGAGGCCGTGCAGGAGGCGGTCAAGGCCGAGAACATCAGCAAGGTGCTCTACCCCGACGACAGCACCGAGATGGGTCGCGAGCTGCGGCTCAAGCAGCAGTACTTCCTGGTCTCGTGCTCGCTGCGCGACATCATCCGCCGCTTCCGGTTCCGCAACTCCGACTGGTCCGACTTTCCGGTCAAGACGGTCATCCAGCTCAACGACACGCACCCTACGCTCGCGATCCCCGAGCTGATGCGGCTGCTGGTCGACGAGGAGAAGCTGGACTGGGAGCAGGCCTGGTCGCTGGTCCGGCAGACGTTCGCCTACACCTGCCACACGCTGCTGCCCGAGGCCCTCGAGACCTGGCCGGTGGACATGCTGGGCCGCCTCCTGCCCCGGCACCTCGAGATCATCTACCGGATCAACGCCGAGTTGCTCGACGAGGTCCGCGCCACATTCCCGGACGACCTTTCCCGCGTACGGAATCTGTCGCTGATCCAGGAGGAACCGCAGCGCCGGGTCCGCATGGCGAATCTGGCCGTCACCGGCACGTTCAAGGTCAATGGGGTCGCGGAGTTGCATTCGCAGCTCCTGACGTCGACCACGTTCGCCGATTTCGCCGCCCTCTGGCCGGACAAATTTACGAACGTCACCAACGGTGTCACCCCGCGGCGCTTCGTCCGGCTGGCCAACCCGGGGCTGTCGGCGCTGATCACCGAGGGCCTCGGTTCCGAGGACTGGCTGCGCGACCTGTCGCTGCTGTCCGGCTTGGCCCCGCTGGCCGACGACGCGTCGTTCCGGGCCCGGTGGCGCTCGGAGAAGCGGCACGCCAAGTCCGCCCTCGGGCTCGGCGACCCGGGCGCGATGCTGGACGTGATGATCAAGCGGTTCCACGAGTACAAGCGGCAGCAGCTCAAGATCCTGCACGTGATCACGCTCTACCAGCGCCTGCAGTCCGCCCCCGGCCGGTTCGGCGTGCCACGCACGGTGCTGTTCGGCGGCAAGGCGGCCCCGGCCTACTACGCGGCCAAGTCGATCATCAAGACGATCAACGCGGTGGCGGCAGCCGTGGCGGCCGATCCCAAGTCGTCCGGCCTGCTGCGCGTGGTCTTCCCGGCCAACTACAACGTCACCCTGGCCGAGAAGATCATCCCGGCCGCCGACCTGAGCGAGCAGATCTCGATGGCCGGCAAAGAGGCTTCCGGTACGGGGAACATGAAGCTCGCGCTCAACGGTGCGCTCACCATCGGCACCCTCGACGGCGCCAACGTCGAGATCCGCGACCGGGTCGGCGCCGACAACTTCTTCCTGTTCGGGCTGGACGCCCCGGCCGCCCTGTCCCTGCGCTCGGGCGACTACCAGCCGCGCTCGTACTACGAGGCGGACGACGAGTTGCGGGCCGCCCTCGACGCCCTGTCGAACGGAGTCTTCGGCGGGGCCGGCCAGGAGGTGGCGCAGTCGTTGCTCGGCCGGGACGAATACCTGACGCTGGCCGACTACCGCTCGTACATCGACAAGCAGGACGAGGTGGCCGCCGTCTGGCAGAACCAGGAGCGCTGGACCCGGATGTCGATCCTGAACACGGCGGGCAGCGGGTTCTTCTCGTCCGACCGTACGGTGTCGGACTACCTCGAGCGGATCTGGCGGGCCTCTCCGGTCCGGCCCTGACGCTTGGCAATCGCGGTCCGTGCTTGTTTGATGTCGGTGGGATGACCAGACACCGGCCCAGCCTCGGAACCCTGCTGCACCACGTGCACGTGAGCGGGCCGCTGTCGCGTGCCGCGCTGGCCGAGCGGATGGGCGTCAACCGCAGCACGATCCTGGCCCTGACGGCCGAACTGGCCGGGGCCGGGCTGGTCACCGAGGAACGACCGGCCGGGACCACCGGGGCGGGCCGCCCGTCGCTGGTCGTGCGCCCGTCGCCACACGTCTTCGTGCTCGCGATCGACGTGGCGGTCGACCGGCTCACCGTGGCGCGCGTCGGGCTGGGCGGGCAGATCCTGGACCGCCGCTCCGCGGGCCGCACGCGGACCGGCGTCGACCTCGACACCGTCGTACGGAAACTGGCGTCTCTGGGTCATGAGCTGCTCAGCGAGGCGCCGGCGGAATCGGTGTGCGTGGGAGTGGGCGCCTCCTACTGCGGCATGATCCGGCCGGGCGACGGGATGGTCCGCTACGGGCCCGAGATGGGCTGGGTCGACCAGGCGTTCGGCACCGAGCTGGCCCGCGCTCTCGACATCAGCCGCCCGGTCGCGGTCGGCAACGAGGCGCACCTGGGTGCCTTGGCCGAGTACGAACGCGGCGCCGGCGTGGGCGTCCCCGACCTGATCTATCTGCACGGCGACGTCGGCGTGGGCGGCGGCATCCTGGTCGGCGGCCGGCTGATGGGCGGCGACGGCGGCTACGGCTGCGAGGTCGGGCACATGCTGGTCAACCCGTTCGACGGCCGGGACTGCCTGTGCGGATCGCAGGGCTGCCTCGAGGCCGAGACCGGCGAGTACGCCCTGATCGCGGCGGCCGGCCGCGCGCCCGGCTCCGCCACCGTGGCCGAGGTGGTGCGCGACGCCCTCGCGGGCGACCAGGTCGCGTCGGCCGCCGTGGCCGGGATCGGCGACTGGCTCGGCATCGGCGTGGCCAACCTGATCAACCTGTTCAACCCGGGCGTGGTCATCTTCGGCGGCATGCTGCGCGACGTCTTCACGGCCGCCGCCCCGCAGGTGACCGCCCGGATCAGCCGGCACGCCATGCCCGTCTCGCGCGAACGGGCCCAGCTGCGGGTCTCGGCCCTGGCCGACGACGCCACCCTGATCGGCGCGGCCGACCTCGGCTTCGCGTGCCTTCTGGACGATCCGCTCGCCCTCGGATAACAGTTTCCCGCCGCACTTCGGCAGGTCGGGGTCAAAGGGGCAGCTTTGTTGCCGGGATATTGACGCTCCTGAACAGCGAAGTAACAATTCCCGGAAAGCGCTCTCTGGGAGCGCTTGCACGGCTCCCCGTTCCGCTGCGCGTCCGTCCCCACGGAGGCGCGGCCACCCGCCCGACAAGGCAGGCATATGACATCCCCGACACTGACATCCCCACCGCCGAAGAAGAATCGACGACGTGGACTGATCGCCATGAGCGCGGTGCTGGCCACCGCCCTCGGCATCACAGTCGCCGCGGTCACGACCAATGCCAGCGCCGCGGAAACCCCTATCTCGCAGGGCAAGCCGGCCACCGCCTCGTCCGTCGAGAGTGGCGCCTTCACCGCGGGCGCGGCGGTCGACGGTAACACCGGCACCCGCTGGTCCAGCACGTTCGCCGACCCCCAGTGGCTGCAGGTCGACCTGGGCAGCACCCAGTCGATCAGCCGGGTCGAGCTGAACTGGGAGGCCGCGTACGCGTCGGCCTTCACCATCCAGACCTCGGCCAACGGCACCAGATGGACCAACATCACCCCGACCACGGTCGGCAAGGCCGGCCTCCAGACCCTCAACGTCTCGGGCAGCGGCCGGTACGTGCGCATGAACGGCACGACCCGGGCCACCCCGTACGGCTACTCGCTCTGGGAGTTCCAGGTCTTCGGCGCCACCACCAACCCGCCCACCACGCCGCCCACCACCGGACCGGCCCTGCCGACGTCCGACACCCCGGACTTCGGCGGCAACGTCCGGATCTTCGACCCGGGCACGTCCGCCGCGACGATCCAGACGGCGGTCGACTCGGCGTTCAACGCGCAGCTGCGCAGCCCGACCGCGCAGTTCGGCACCCAGCGCCACGTGTTCCTGTTCAAGCCCGGCACGTACGGGCGGGTCTGGGCCAACGTCGGCTTCTACACCACGGTCGCCGGTCTCGGTCTCAACCCCGACGACGTGACGATCAACGGTGCGGTCAACGTCGACTCGGGCTGGAACTACGGCGACGAGAAGAACGCGACCCAGAACTTCTGGCGCAGCATGGAGAACCTGTCCATCGTGCCCGAGGGCGGCACCAACCGGTGGGCCGTCTCGCAGGCCGCCCCGATGCGCCGCGTGCACATCAAGGGCAACCTGACCCTGGCCCCGTCCAACCAGGACAACGGGCAGGGCTACTCCAGCGGTGGCTACCTGGCCGACTCGATCGTCGACGGCACCATCTCCTCCGGCTCGCAGCAGCAGTGGTACACCCGCGACAGCAAGGTGGGCCGCTGGGAGGGTGGCGTCTGGAACATGGTGTTCTCCGGCGTGCAGGGTGCCCCGGGCAACGCGTTCCCGAACCCGCCGCACACCACGCTGGCGACCACCCCGGTCACCCGGGAGAAGCCGTTCCTCTACATCGACAACACCGGCAAGTACCGCGTCTTCGTGCCCGCCCTGCGCCGCAACTCCGCGGGCGCCAGCTGGCCGAACACCGCCGGCACGTCGATCCCGATGCGTGAGTTCTACGTCGCCAAGCCGACCGACAGCGCCGCCCGCATCAACCAGGCGCTGGCCCAGGGCCTGAACCTGTTCTTCACCCCGGGCACCTACTCGCTCAACCAGACGCTGCAGGTCACCCGGGCCAACACCGTGGTCACCGGCATCGGCTACCCGACCCTGATCCCGACCGGCGGTGTCGAGGCGCTCAACGTGGCCGACGTCGACGGCGTCAAGGTCAGCGGCATCACGTTCGACGCCGGCACGACCAACAGCCCGACCCTGATGAGCGTCGGCCGGGCCGGCGTGCACACCGACCACGCGGCGAACCCGATCAGCATCCAGGACGTGTTCTTCCGCATCGGCAGCAGCGTGCAGGGCAAGGCCACCACCACCCTGGCCGTGCACAGCGACGACACGATCATCGACCACATCTGGGCCTGGCGCGCCGACCACGGTGGCGCCCCGACCGGCTGGACGGTGAACACCGGCGACACCGGCCTCATCGTCAACGGTGACGACGTGCTGGCCACCGGCCTGTTCGTCGAGCACTACCAGAAGTACGAGGTGATCTGGAACGGCAACCGCGGCAAGACGATCTTCTTCCAGAACGAGAAGCCGTACGACGTGCCCAACCAGGCGGCCTGGATCGGCCCCCGCGGAAACGGCTACGCCGCCTACAAGGTCGCCGACAACGTGACCGAGCACCAGCTCTGGGGTGGCGGCTCGTACTCCTTCTTCAACGTGAACCCGAGCGTCCGGGTCGACCGGGCCTTCGAGGTCCCGAACCGCTCCGGCGTGCAGCTGCGCAGCATCCTGACGGTCTCCCTGGGCGACGTCGGCACCATCGCCAACGTCGTCAACGACACCGGCGGCTCGGTCCCCAACCCGGCCGGCAACACCACCCCGCGCAACGTGGTGGCGTACCCCTGATGCAGGCCTGATCTGAACTGAACACACGGCGGCCATCGGTGCGACTCGCACCGGTGGCCGCTGTCATCTGCCCGCCTGCCGCACCGGCCCGGTCACGCCGGTTCCGGCGATCGCCACGCTTCGACGGCTGTCCGCGGCCACGCGCGTGGTCTCGAACTATGGAAGGCTCAGTCGGTGTGGTGCCTCGATCCCGTCAACAGCCCTGAGTTGATCGACCGGCTGCGGCCACACGGCCGCCACGGCGATTTCGACGTGGCGTGGGTCGGCGAGGGATGGCGGGCACTCGTTGAGGCCTGCCACGAACGACTCGTGGCCGTCTTCGGAGAATACGAGCTCCTGGACATCAGACAGGAGGACGGCGAACTCTCGTTCCAGGCGTTCCCGCGCCGACGGGTCCAGGATCAACCGCAGTGGTCGCCGGAGGAGTCAGACGAGCTGTCCACCATCACGGACGCGTTCCGAACTCTTTCCCGAACGGTGTGCGAATGGTGTGGTGCCACCGCAGAGCTTCGCGAATGGCGGACCACAGAACTCACGCTGTGCGATGCCTGTGATGCGCGCTTCCCCGATCCACCGGTCCCGGTTCGCCGACGCCAGGTCTAGCCGAGATTGCCATCCACATCTGCCGAGCAGCCTTCGCCGGCGGCGGCACACGTACCCTGCTGGCCATGGCATGCCGCGGAATGTTCTATGCGCTTACCGACGAGCAGGAAGCAGCGCTGATCGCGACACGTGACGACTCCGAGGTTCGGGAGTTCGTCGAGGACGTCGAGATGGGTGACTGGGAGGGCGATCCGTTGGACTGCGAGACGGATAAAGCCTGGGATGCGATCCATCGGTGCCTGAGCGACGGGACGCTCGGTAGCGGCCGACGCCTGTCTCCGCTGGACATGGCGGTGCTCGGTGGCGACCACCACCACGAGGGCGAGGAATACTTCGTGGTGCACGTGCGTCCGGCCGAGGTCGCCCAGGTCGCCGAAGCCCTCGAAAAGGTGGACCGGACTTGGATGCGCCGCCGCTATGACCGCATCGACCCCGAGGACTATCAGGGTGTGCTCAGCGATGAAGACTTCGACTACACCTGGTACTGGTTCGGCAAGGTACGTGACTTCTACGGCAAGGCTGCGGCTGCGAACCGGGCTGTCATCTTCACCGTTGATCAGTAGCGTGAATTGCTCCCGCCAGGCGGGCCAGATGGGAGAAGCCGATGTCTGAGCGGCCGCCCGGATCCTATGGTGTCGACGCGCCGCGGCTGCTTGTCGTGCCGGCGCTGCTGGCCGTGGCCGGGCTGGTGCAGGCCGTGCTGAGCCGCAGCTGGTGGCCGCTGCTGGGGGTGCTGGCGATCGGCGCGTGCTGCGGGCTCGGGTTCTACGCGTCGCGGGTGGGCAAATTCGTGGTGTGGGGGCGGCTGCTCGACGGGCTCGGGCTGCGCGGCGACGAAGAAGTGCTAGACCTGGGGTGCGGGCGCGGCGCTCTGCTGATCTCGGCCGCGCGCCGGGTGCCGCGGGGCGGGGCGGTCGGCGTCGATCTGTGGCGGGCCGATCAGTCCGGCAACGGACCCGACGCGACGTTACGCAACGCCACGGCGGCCGGCGTTGCCGAGCGGGTGTCGGTCGAGACGGCGAACATCACCGCGCTGCCGTTCCCGGACGAATCGTTCGACCTGGTCGTCTCGAACATCGTGGTGCACAACCTCAGGGACTTCGGCGACCGGGACCGGGCGATTTCCGAGGCCGTACGCGTCCTGCGGCCGGGCGGCCGGCTGTTGCTGGCCGACCTCAACCACACGGTCCAGTACGAGCGTCGCCTGCGCACCCTGCCCGTGACCGACGTCGAGCGGCACGGCCTGGGCTGGCGCCAGTGGTGGTCGGGTCCGTGGCTGCCGACCCACCTGGTCAGCGCCCGGAAGGGGTGAGCCAGCCCGCCTTCTCCAGGATCTCGGCCGCGGACTCCGCCACCGTGGCCGGGTAGGTGCTCACCTGGAAGTCCCGGATCCGGACGTGGTCGTCGCGCGAGCGATAGAGGTCGACGAAGTCGCGCAGCCGCCGGCGCCACTCCTCGGTCGGCTCGCGTGCGGTCACCCGCTTCTTCAGCACGTCGATCGGCGCCGTCGTCTCGCAGACGATCAGCCGCGCACCCGGCACGGCCGCCTTGAGCAGGTCGACGTCGTCCTCGTCGTTGAAGACGAGCGGCACGATCAGGTGGAGGCCGGGCGCGGCGGCCACATAGTTCGGGAAGACGGCCCGCAGGTTGTCGCGCGAGAACTGCGGTCCCGCGTACGGGTGCACGATGCTCAGATCGTCCAGGTCGACCAGTCCGTGGGCGATGTCGGCCATCCGCATCGTCTCGGACAGTTCGCGTGCGAGGGTGGTCTTGCCCGACCCGGGCGACCCGTGGAGTGCCAGCACCTCGACCATGCCGCTATCGAACACGGCCGGGGCGCGCGGCGAAACCGTATTAAGCCGGGTCGAGGGCGATGGCGTCGTACACGAAATTGGGGCTCAGGAATCCGTCGCCGCTGCTGCCGCTGATCACCGAGATCGACAGGGTGTTGGTGCCGGTCTTCAAGGCGCCGGCCGGGATCGCGAACGAGTAGGTGCGGTTGACGCCCCGCCACGTGCCACGGGTGACACCGCGCGAGTTGAGGTTCTCGGAGGCGGGCGAGGCCGACGCCGGGGACGTGAAGCCGCCGATCGACACCGCGGGCCGCCCGCCGGCGAAGCCACCGGTGATGGCGATCCGCAGCCGCACCCCGTTGGCCGGCACCGAGGCGAGCGGGAAGGCCAGGGCCAGCGGCGAGTTGACCGCCTTGAACGACGCCATCGGCCAGGATGCCGCGCTCGAGACCGTGCCGGGTTGCCACGACGCCATGCGGGAGTCCGACGGGTGCATCGTCTCGATCTTGTCGGCGTTGCGGAACCCGGCCGGGGTGCCGTCGAAGACGCCGAGCTGCAGCAGCGTTCCCGAGGCGGGCGCCGAACCGGACAAAGCGACCGTCGTCGTCGCGCCGCCGGCCACGGTGACCGTCTTGGACGAGACTGCCAGCTCTCCCGAGTAGAGCGTCGCCGTGTAGGTACCCGGCCGGATGTGCCCGATCACGAACTGGCCGGACTTCACCGCGCCCCAGTACTGACCCGTGGGACCGGCGAGCCCGACCGTGGCCGAGGTGGCGCCGGACGCCGTACCGGAAACTCCTCCCCGCTGGGCGTCGGGCAGCAGCCCCGGGATCGCCCCGGACAGGAAGTCGAGCGACCGCCCGGCCGGCGGGGCGCCGTCGGTGACGGCGAGCGCGTACGGGCCGTGCAGCCCCAGGCGCAGCGGCTCGGTCTGCTGGTGGCCGCTGAACATGTAGTGCGTGATGTTGACCGCCGAGCCGGTGTCGTTGACCTCGATGTCGCGGAA
Source organism: Paractinoplanes bogorensis (assembly GCF_018829635.1). GTDB lineage: Bacteria > Actinomycetota > Actinomycetes > Mycobacteriales > Micromonosporaceae > Actinoplanes > Actinoplanes bogorensis. Next base: position 459,846 of record NZ_JAHKKG010000005.1, on the reverse strand, counting down.
GAACGGCCCGCCCGAGCTCATCTCGTGCGACCCCGGGATGATGTACGCCCCGTGCCCGTTCCCGCTCGCCCCGAACGGCTGCTGCACGAGCGTGCGCTGCGAGTTGTAGAACTTCGACGCCGTCCGGCCGTTGGCATCAGCGAAGACGTCCGAACCCTCGACCGTGGTGCCGAAGCCGGCCGTACGCGCGGCCACCGGCGACGTCGTGAGCAGTGACGACTTGAGGCGGCTGATGAAGCGGGCCTCCCCCGGGTTCAGCGCCTTGGTGATGTTCGTGGCGATGTAGATCGTGTTGTCGTTGCGGCGCGCGAAGTAGTACATCGTCACGCCGAGGTCGCTGTTGGCCACGGTGACCAGCACCGAGGTGCCGATGGTCCGGCTCGACACCGCCGCCGACGACCAGCCGGACTGGAACTGCCCGGCCGCCTGCCCGCTCGCGGCCAGCTCGACGCCGTTGTGCTGCAGCGAGCTGATGTTGCCGTTGGTCCCGTTGACGGTGAAGACCAGCCCGCTGCCGGTGTCGTAGGTGACGTTGGCGGCGGCGTCGGCGAACTGCGCGCGGGCCACCCCGGCCAGCAGGACCAGGGCGCCGAGGCCGGCGGCGATGACGTGTCGTCTCTTAAGGAAGGGCACGCCCTGTTGGTGGCCGGTCCGCCGGGAAAGGTTGCCTTATATTGGCGGCCATGAGGAGCCGGGCGTTCGTGATCGCGGTCGTCGCGGCCGTGCTCGGCGGGTTGAGCGGGATCGCGCTCGGCTCGTGGCTGTCGTGGCGGGACGTGGACCCGATGGCGCCCGACCCGGCCACGGCGATCGCCCTCGCGCCGACGGTCCTGCCGATCCCGTTCGACGACGAGGCCGGCCAGTTCGGGCGGCACACCTTCTGGAACCCGTACAGCCGGAACACCCTGTTCGGCGGCACCGGCGTCCGGGCCGGCCGGACCAGTGTGACCGGCATGATGCCGCAGCGGACCGGCGTGGAGCAGGTCGCCGCCGACGTCGCCGGGCAGATGCGGGCCCACGGCTGGCAGGACGTACGCACCACGGCCGACCGCGACGCGTTCACCGAGGTCACCGGCACCCGCGCCGGCTATCTGGCCGCGGTGCAGATCAGCCCGGACTCCGGTCCGAACCTCGACCTGATGTGGGCCGAGCCGCCCGGCCACGTGCGCGACACCGTCCTCGGCGGCCTGGCCGGTGCGCTGGTCGGCGCACTGTTCGGGCTCGTCACGTCGATGCGCATGCGTCGGCGGCGGCTCTACACCGGTCTCTGCGTCGTCACGCTGCTGTTGCTCGCCCCGGCCTGCCTGGGCAACATCCCCACCTCGACCGGGTCGCTGCTGGCCAACACCCACCGCAACGGCCACGGCCCGTCGGTGTATTGGGGCGGGTTCGTGTTCCTCGGGGCCGAGCCGCTCGCGATCCTGTCGCTGATCCCGATCCTCGCGATCGTTGTCTGCTGCGTATGGCCACAACGGGCGCCGACCTCATCGTCCTGAGCGGCGCTCGAGGCGGGCGGCGTGGTCGGGCCAGCCCTCGGCGGCCGCGAAGGAGGCGGCCGCGGCCAGCTCGTCCGGGTCGGCGCAGGTGGCGATCAGGTGGTCGAGCAGGCGGGTCAGGGCGGCCCGCCGGTCGGCCCGCCTGTCCTCGTCGGCCGAGCGGGCCGCCGCGAACACGCGGACCAGGTCGTGCAGCGCCCACCGGCCCGGTCCGGCCGGCAGCAGCAGATGGTGCCGGGCCAGCTCGGCCAGGGGCGGGTCGCCGGCCAGGGTCGCGGCGGCCGGTGTGTCGAAGGTGCGGCCCGGGTGGAAGGCGAGCAGCCTCAGCAGGTGCCGGGCCGGGGTGGAGACGCTCCGGTACGAGACGTCGAGCGCGGTCTGCACACCGGCATCGAGGCGGCCGGTGCGGCGGCGTTCGGTGAGCCAGTCGGCGTGGTCGGTCAGGGTCCAGCCGGGGCGGCGGCGCATGTGCTCGGCCACCAGGGACAGCGCGAGGGGCAGGTAGCCGCACGTCGCCGCGATCCGGTCGGCCGCCCCGGGGTCGGGGCCGGCCGGGATCTCGGGGACCGCGGCGGCCAGGAAGGCGCGCGCCTCGGCCTCGGTGAACACGCCGACCGGCACGTGGGCCGCGCCGACCAGGCCGCCGAGGCGACGCCGGCTGGTGATCAGGGTGACGCTGCCGGGCACGTCGGGCAGCAGCGGGCGTACCTGGGTGTCGGAGACGGCGTCGTCGAGCAGGATCAGGCTGCGCGTTCCGGCCAGCCGGGCCCGGAACGCCGCGGCCAGCGCGGTCAGACCGTGCGGCAGGTGCTGGCCGGGGACGCCGAGCAGACGCAGGAAGCCGTCGAGCACGGCGCCCGGCTCGACCGGCGGCTGGTCCGGATGGCTGCCGCGCAGGTTGACCGAGAGGACCCGGTCGGCGGCGAGGCGGTGGGCATGGTGCACGGCCAGGCGCGTCTTGCCCGACCCGGCCATGCCGGACAGCACAGTGACCGGGGCCGGCGCGAAGGCGGCCCGCTCGACGTACCCGGGCTGAAGGGGCGGGAGCGCGTCCTGCACGCGTACCTGAGCCTCGGCCCGGGTCTCGCCACTGACCACGCGCAGCGCCTGGCGCCACTGGATGGTGTAGCCGGTGTCGGCGTGCAGGGCCTCGACCACCGCGACGACCAGGTCGGCGTCGAGCCGGCGCCGACCGGCCCGGAAACAGTCGACGACCGTGGTCTTGCCGACCTGCTCGCCGGCCGGGCGCACGGCGTTGACCCGGGCCGCGATCGCCTCGTACGAGGGATTCCCGGCCCACGCCTTGAGCAGGCGCAGGCAGCCCGCGACCTCGTCCAGGGTCTGCGCCTGGCCCGGATCGGGCAGCGCGGCGAACTGCGACACGGGCCTCCCGACGTCGAAACGGATGAGGGGGAATCTACGACATCCGGATTCGTTCGGATTCCGCACGGGGAGTCCGTACGTGCAGCAGAGTGAGGAGGCCGGACGGATCCGATAACGGGGGGTCGTTCCCGCACGGGGGCGTGAGCGACACGGACCCCGGACGGCGAGTACCGGGCGTGGCCGCCGCTAGGGCCCACGCCCGGTTCTCTTTTTCAGGCCGCGGCGCCGCGCAGAACGGCGTCGATCAGCTTTTCGACGAAGCCCTCGTCGGGCACCCGGGGCTGCCACTGGAACAGCCCGTGCATCATCGACGGCCCGCTCAGCATCAACAGGGTCAGCTCGACGTCGAGGTCGGACCGCAGCTCGCCGGTCTCGATGCCGCGGCGCAGCACCGAGCGCATCAGCTCGCGCCGGGGCTCGGCGACCGCCTTGTACATCTCGAGGATCGAGTCGTCGCGCATCAGCTCGGGCAGCAGGCACGCGGTGACCTTGGTGTAGCCGCGCAGGTGACCGCTGCGGTTCGCCTTGATCAGGGTGACCAGGTCGTCGCGGACGGACTCGCCGGCCAGATCGGGCAGCGGGCCCTTCATCGCCGCGACGGCGTCGACGATCAGGGCTTCCTTGTTGGCCCAGCGGCGGTAGATCGTCGCCTTGCCCACCCCGGCCCGGGCGGCGACCGCCTCGATCGAGATGGCGGCCACGGTCTGGCCCTCGTTGAGCAGGTCGAGCACGGCGCGAAGGATCGCCTCGTCGGCCTGGGCGTTGCGCGGCCGGCCGGGAGCCTTGCGCTCCTGGCCGGCCAACGAGGCAGTCGTCATGGGGTTCATTGTTACCGACGCGTCACGCCTCGACCAGCTCCACGCCCTGCTCCTCGGCCAGCCCCTCGGCGGAGGTGGGCTTCGGAGCGGAGGCGGGGCGCTTGCCGGGCAGCCAGAGCAGGGCCACGACGGCGCCGAGCAGGGCGAACACCGCCGAGCCGATCGACGCGACGTGCATGGCGTCCAGGAAGGCCGCGTTGGCCGCCGGGATCAGCTGCGCGCCGGCCGCGCCGGCCTGCTCGGCGACCCCGTAGGCACCCGAGATCGACTCGCGGGCCGCGTCGGCCGCCTGAGCGGGCAGGCCGTCGGTCGCAGTACCCAGGTTGCTGCGGTAGACCGAGGAGAGCACGGCGCCCAGGACCGCGACGCCGAGCGCGCCGCCGAGCTGGCGGATCGTGTTGCTGACGGCCGAGCCGACGCCCGCCTTCTCGCGGGGCAGGGCCGACATGATCGACTCGGTGGCGGGCGGCATCACGTTGGCCATGCCGGCACCCATCACGAAGAACGCCGCGCCCACGATCCAGATCGGGGTGTCCTGACCGATGAAGATCCAGAGCGTCAGGCCGGCCGCGACCAGCAGCAGGCCGACGGTGCTGACCATCTTGGGACCGAAGCGCTTGACCATCGCCGCGCTGCGCGGGGCGAAGACCATCTGGGCGACGGCGAACGGGACGAACAGCGCACCGGACGCGAGCGGGCCGTAGTTGCGGACCAGCTGCAGGTAGAACGCGCCGAAGAACATCGCGCCCATCGCGGCGAAGAAGACCAGGCCGATGACGCCGGTCGAGGCCGAGAACGTGCGGTTGCGGAACAGCCGGACGTCGAGCGACGGGAACTCGGTGCGCATCTCCCACCAGACGAACGCGGCCAGGACGACCACGGCACCAGCGAGCGTGCCCCACGACTTCGGGTCACCGAAGCCGGCCTCGCCGCCCTCGATCACGCCGTAGGTGAGCAGGGTCAGGCCGACGATGGAGAGCAGGACACCCGGGATGTCGATCCGGTTGGGGCGCGGATCGCGGGACTCGGGCACCAGGAAGCTGACCAGGAAGACACCGGCCAGGGCGATCGGCACGTTGATCAGGAAGACCGAACCCCACCAGAAGTGCTCGAGGAGCAGGCCGCCGACGATCGGGCCGATGGCCACGCCGAGGCCGACCGCGCCGGCCCAGATGCCGATGGCGCGGGGCCGCTCCTGCGGCGTGAAGACGTTGGCGATGATCGAGAGCGTGGCCGGCATGACGGCGGCGGCGCCCAGGCCCATCAGCGCGCGGGCGGCGATCAGCTGGTTCGCCGTGTCCGCGTAGGTGGAGATCAGCGAGGCCAGCGCGAAGATGGCGAGGCCGGTGACCAGGGTGATCCGGCGACCGAGGCGGTCGGCCAGGATGCCGGCGGTGAAGAGCAGGCCGGCGAAGACCAGGGTGTACGAGTTGATCGCCCACTCGAGCTCGCTCTGGGTGGCCCCGAGGCCGTGCTCCGGGTCGGCGATCGTGCGCAGCGCCACATTGAGGATCGTGTTGTCGAGCACGACCACGAGCAGGCTGATGACGAGCACGCCGAGGATGACCCACCGCCGCGGGTGACCGGCGGGTGCGGTCGTTGTTTGTGCGTCCATCTGGCGTTTCCCCCATATTTCGAAACGGAACTGTTCCGTATCCGATGAGCACACTAGCGCCGGACTGTTGCGAAACGGAACGGGGTCGTATCGGAATGTGGCCCGCGTCACGCAACCATGTCGCTACCGGGTGACTCCGCGACCGGAAACGTGGTCCGCCGATGAGAGGCGCATGATGACCCGGACGACTGCGCTGCTCGGCTGGCTGCCGACCGGTGGAGGACTGCGTGACGAGGACTGGGCCGGGCGCCACCGCCTGATGACCCGCCTGCTCGCCGCCAGCATGGCCGTACTGGTCATCTTCGGCGCGCTGCAGGACGAGCTCAGCGCGTGGAACCTGACCACCTGGCTGCTCCTGCTCGTGCTGCCGTGCGTCGTGGCCGCGGTCCGCATGCCCGGCCGCCGGCTGCCGTCGATCTTCGTCTCGCTCGGGTTCACCATCGCCTGCGCCGACTTCGTGGCGATGACACACGGCCAGACCGAGGCCCACTTCACCTTCTTCATCGCCGTGGCCGCGCTCGCCCTCTATCGGGACTGGGCGCCGTTCGGCGTGTTCCTCGTGGCCACCACCGTGCACCACGGGCTGTTCGGCCTCATCGACCCGGAGCTCACGTACGGGCACCACTCCGCCCAGACGCACCCGCTGTTCTGGGCCGGCGTGCACGGTACGGCCGTGCTGCTCGCGGCCGGCTTCCAGGTGATCGCGTGGCGCCTGTCCGAGGCCGAGGAGCACCGGGCCCAGCAGAACCTGGACGAGAGCCAGGCCCAGCTCACCATCGCCTTCGACGAGACGCCGGTGCCGATGGCCATGCTGTCGCCCGAGGGCCGGATCGTCCGCACCAACGCGGCCTACCGGTCGTGGCTGCGCCTGCCCGAGGAGTTGCCGGCCGGGTTCATGGTGGCCGACCTGCCGATCGAGCCGGTCGACGAGGTCGCCCCGCGGATGCTCGACGTCCTGGTGGCCGAGGAGGGCAACTCGATCAACGTCCGGCACTACCGCCGTAAGGACGACGGCACCACGATGTGGGTCGAGGTGCACGGCACCAACCTCTACGACGCCCGGGGCGAGCTTCGCCTGATCTTCGTGCACTGCCTCGACATCACCGCCAACGTCCGCCACCAGGAGGAGCTGCGGAACCAGGTCCGGCACGACGCCCTGACCGGGCTGCTGTCCCGCTCGGCGTTCGAGGCCGACCTGCCCGTGCTGCTGGACGCCGGCGAGCCGGTCAACGTCATCTACATCGACGTCGACCGGTTCAAGACGATCAACGACGGTTCCGGGCACGCGGCCGGCGACGACCTGCTGCGCGCGCTGGCCGCCCGTCTCCGCTCGTCGGTGCCGGCCGGCTCGCTGGTCGCCCGTCTCGGCGGCGACGAGTTCGTGGTGGCGCTGGCCGCCGCGCCCGAGACCGGGGCCCAGGCCGGCTACGGCATCCTGGCCGCGTTCGCCGAGCCGCTCGAGCTCGGCGACGGCCACCTGCAGGTCTCGCTCAGCCTCGGCCTGGCCACCGGCACGTCCCGGGCCGACGCCGACGACGCCGTGCTGGCCGCCGACACCGCGATGTACGCGGCCAAGCGCGGCGGCGGCAACCGTATGCAGATCTTCAGCGACGACATGCGGGTCAAGGTGCGCGAGCGGCTGGCCGCCGAGGCCCGCCTGCGCGACGCCCTGGCCGGCGACCGGGACGTGACCCTGCCGATCTGGTTCCAGCCGATCGTCTCGGCCGCCACCGGCGAGATCACCGGGGCCGAGGCGCTGGTGCGCATGCGGACGGCGTCCGGCCAGATCCTCGCGCCCGGCCACTTCATCCCGGCCGCCGAGGAGACCGGCCTGATCGTGCCGCTCGGCGAGCACGTGCTGCGCCTGGCCGTGCGGCACCTGGTCGAGTGGGGCGACCGGCTCGGCTACGTGTCGGTCAACGTCAGCCCGCGCCAGCTGGCCGAGGCCGACTTCGTGCCGATGCTGGCCAACCTGCTGGCCGCCAACGCCGGCCTGGACCCGTCCCGCCTGGTCGTCGAGATCACCGAGACCGCGTTGCTCGGCTCGTCGCTCGACGTCCGCGAGCGCCTCGAGATGATCAAGAGCCTGGGCGTACGGATCGCGCTCGACGACTTCGGCACCGGATACAGCTCGCTGACCTGGTTGCAGTCGGTGCCGGCGGACGTGGTCAAGCTCGACCGGTCGTTCGTGGCCGGGCTGGCGGCCGACCCGCGCAAGGCGTCGATCATCCAGGCCGTGCTGTGGCTGGCCCGCTCGCTGGGCATGTCGGTGGTCGCCGAGGGCGTCGAGGACCCGGCCGACTGGCAGGCCTTGCGCGGTCTCGAGTGCCCGTCGGCGCAGGGCTACCTGTTCGGCCGGCCCCAGCCGGCCGAGGAGTTCTGGTCAGCGTTCCAGGATGGCCACGACACCCTGGCCACCGGCCGCACAGATGGAGATCAGGCCACGGCCGGAGCCCTTGTCTGACAGCAGCTTGGCCAGGGTGGCCACGATCCGCCCGCCGGTCGCCGCGAACGGGTGACCGGCGGCCAGCGACGAGCCGTGCACGTTGAGCTTGGCCCGGTCGATCGAGCCGAGCGGTGCTTCGAGCCCGAGCTTCTCCTTGCAGAACTCGGGTGACTCCCACGCCGCGAGGGTGGCGAGCACCTGCGACGCGAACGCCTCGTGGATCTCGTAGTAGTCGAAGTCCTGCAGCGTGAGGCCGTTGCGAGCCAGAAGACGCGGTACGGCGTACGCGGGCGCCATCAGCAGTCCCTCGTCGCCGTGCACGTAGTCGACGGCGGCGGTCTCGCTGTCGACCAGGAACGCCTTGACCTTCAGGTGGTTGGCGTCGGCCCACTCCTCGGAGGACAGCAGCACGGTCGACGCGCCGTCGGTCAGCGGCGACGAGTTGCCGGCCGTCATGGTGGCGTCGGTGCTGCCGAAGACCGGCTTCAGCTTGGCCAGCTTCTCCAGGCTGGTGTCGGCCCGCAGGTTCTGGTCGCGGGTCAGCCCCAGGTAGGGCGTCACCAGATCATCGAAAAAGCCTTCCCCGTACGCCTCGGCCAGGCGCTGATGTGAGGCCAGGGCGAGCTCGTCCTGGGCCTGGCGGCCGATGCTCCACCGCAGGGCGGTCAGTGCCGCGTGCTCGCCCATGGACAGTCCGGTGCGGGGCTCGGCGTTGCGCGGGATGTCCGGCTTGAAGGCGAGCAGCGGGTTGAGCTTGGCCGCCGCGCGGAGCCGCTCGGGCAGCGTCCGGGCCCGGTTGAGGGTGAGCAGGGCCCGGCGCATGTCGTCGTTGAGCTGCAGCGGCGCGTCCGACGTGGTGTCGACGCCGCCGGCCACCCCGACGTCGATCTGACCCAGGGCGATCTTGTTGCCGACCAGGATGGCCGTCTCGAGCCCGGTGCCGCAGGCCTGCTGCACGTCGTAGGCCGGGGTGCGCGGGTCGAGCCGCGAGCCGAGCACGGTCTCGCGGGTGAGGTTGAAGTCGCGCGAGTGCTTGAGCACGGCCCCGGCGACCACCTCGCCCAGCCGGCGCCCGGCCAGGCCGTACCGGGCGACCAGGCCGTCGAGGGCGGCGGTCAGCATGTCCTGGTTCGAGGCCTGGGCGTAGCGGCCGTTCGAGCGGGCGAACGGGATCCGGTTTCCACCCAGCACAGCGACGCGACGCACGGCAGCCTCCCACGGGGTCGGGCACTCATTACCGCTCAGTAGCTTAGCCGAGTAGGCTGCGGCACATGGGCGACAGGTACGCGAGCTTCGCTAACTCCGGTCCGGGCCGCAGCTTGGTCAAGCGGCTGGGCCTGCCCGATCCCCCGCGACTCCGGCGCTACGAGCCGGGCGATCCGCTCACCGAGGGCCCGGTGCTCGTCGGCGCCGCGCCGGGCGGGCGACTGGCCGACCCCGTACGGAAAACGCTCTCGGGGGCCGGGGTCGAGACCCTGGACGAGCCGGCCGACCGCCACGGTGCGCTGATCTTCGACGCCACCGGCATCAGCGACCCGGCCAAGCTCGGCGAGCTCTACGCGTTCTTCCACCCGGTCGCGCGATCGGTGCTGCGCTCGGGCCGGGTCATCGTGCTCGGAACGCCGCCCGGGTCGGCCGCCGGCCCGCACGAGGCGACCGCCCAGCGCGCCCTCGAGGGCCTGACCCGCAGCATCGGCAAGGAGTTCGGCCGCGGCATCACGGCCCAGCTGGTCTATGTGGAGCCCGGCGGCGAGGGCGCGCTCGAGTCGACGCTGCGTTTCCTGCTCAGCGGCCGCTCGGCCTACGTGTCGGGCCAGGTCGTCCGGATCGGCGCCGGTAGCGCGCCGGCACCCGACGACTGGCTGAAGCCCCTGGCCGGCCGGACCGCCCTGGTGACCGGGGCCGCCCGCGGCATCGGCGCGGCCATTGCCCGGGTCCTGGCCCGCGACGGCGCCGAGGTGATCGCGCTCGACGTGCCCGCGGCCGGGGACGCGCTGGCCGGGGTGGCCAACGACATCCGCGGGCGGGCGTTCCAGCTCGACCTGACCGCCGACGGCGCGGGCGAACGCCTGGCGTCCTACCTGAGCGGGCCGCTCGACATCGTCGTGCACAACGCCGGGATCACCCGCGACCGGACCATCGCCAAGATGGACGCGGCCGGCTGGGACTCGGTGCTCGCGGTCAACCTGGTCGCGCCCCAGCGGGTCAACGAGGCGCTGCTCGACCAGGGGCTGATCGGTGCGGGCGGGCGGATCGTGGGCGTGGCGTCGATCGCGGGCATCGCCGGCAACCGCGGCCAGACCAACTACGCGACCTCCAAGGCGGGCGTGATCGGCCTGGTCGAGTCGAGCGCGCCCGGGCTGCTCGAACGCGGCATCACGATCAACGCGGTCGCGCCCGGTTTCATCGAGACCGCGATGACGGCGAAGATGCCGGTCGGGCTGCGCGAGGCCGGCCGCCGGATGAACAGCATGGCCCAGGGCGGCCTCCCGATCGACGTGGCCGAGACGATCGCCTGGTTCGCGTCGCCCGGTTCGGCCACCATCACGGGTAACGTCGTGCGCGTCTGCGGCCAGAGCCTCCTGGGCGCTTAGAAGATCAAAACCGGTTTCCCGTACGGGGGTCAGATGGTCACGCATCGAGGGACGGCCGGCTGATGGCCACGATCGAGGTCGGGCCCGGCTCCGGCGGGGCGAGCACGTGGCGCGCGGCCCTCGGGCTGATCCCGCGTTCGCGGCCCGGCGAGCTGCCCGGCGTGGAGTTCGTGCGGCGGGGCGTCACCGTCGACGTCGAGCACCTGGCGGCGTACGGGAAAATCTGTGGTTTCCGGTTGAACGACACGCTCCCGGCGACCTATCCGCACGTGCTCGCGTTCCCGCTCGGCATGCGGCTGCTCACCGCGTCCGACTTCCCGTTCCCGGCGGTCGGCCTGGTGCACATCGGCAACACGATCACGCTGCGGCGGCCGCTCGACGTGGGCGAGACGTTCGACATCTCGGTGCGCGCCGCGAACCTGCGCCCGCACGACCGCGGCCGCCAGGTCGACCTCCTGGCGACGGCATCCGCGGGCGGTGACGAGGTGTGGACCAGCGTGTCGACCTACTTGTCACGGTCGGGGCCGGCCTCCGCCCGTACGGGAAAATGGGAACCTCCCGCCTCGACGGCCGAATGGCGGGTGCCACCGCGGATCGGCAACGCCTACGCCGGCGTGTCGGGTGACCGCAACCCGATCCACACGTCGAGCGTCGTGGCCCGGCTGTTCGGCTTCCCGCGGCGCATCGCCCACGGCATGTGGAGCAAGGCCCGCTGCCTGGCCGCGCTCGAGGGACGGCTGCCCGGCGCGTACACGGTGGACGTTCAGTTCCGGCAGCCGATCCTGCTGCCCTCGACCGTGCGATTCGCTTACGGCGACGGGCGATTCGAGCTGTTCGGCACGCGGCCGCACCTTGCGGGGCAAGTTACGCCTGCGTAACGTTACCGGCCAGTTAACCCGGCTCGGAGGGGCGTTCGCGATGGAGTTCTGGCTCGACCTCAACGAGGAGCAGACCGAGCTCCGCGACTGGGTGCACGGCTTCGCCGAGGGCGTGATCCGGCCCGCCGCGTCCGAGTGGGACGAACGCGAGGAGACCCCCTGGCCGGTCCTGCAGGAGGCGGCCAAGATCGGCCTGTACGGGTTCGAGTTCCTCGTCAACACCTGGTCGGACATGAGCGGGCTGTCGCTGCCGATCGTCAACGAGGAGCTGTTCTGGGGCGACGGCGGCATCGGCATGGCGCTGTCCGGCACGTCTCTGGCCGTGGCCGCGATCTACGGCAGCGGGACACCCGACCAGATGGTCGAATGGGTGCCGCAGTGCTTCGGTGACGAGGCCGATCCGAAGGTGGGCGCGTTCTGCTCGACCGAGCCCGAGGCCGGTTCCGACGTGGCCGCGATGCGCACCCGGGCGGTCTACGACGAGGCCACCGACGAGTGGGTGCTCAACGGGCAGAAGGCGTACGCGACCAACGGCGGCATCGCCAACGTGCACGTGGTGACCGCGTCGGTCGACCCGGAACTCGGCTCGCGCGGGCAGGCCGCCTTCGTGGTGCCGCCCGGCACGCCCGGCCTGGCCGCGACCCGCAAGCTCAAGAAGCTCGGGCTGCGCGCCTCGCACACGGCCGACGTCTTCCTGGACGACGTGCGGGTGCCCGGCCGCTGCCTGCTCGGCGGCAAGGAGAAGCTGGACGAGCGGCTCGCCCGGGCCCGCTCGGGACAGCGGTCCTCCGGACAGGCCTCGATGCGGACGTTCGAACTGTCCCGCCCCGCCGTCGGCGCGCAGGCGCTCGGCATCGCGCGGGCCGCGTACGAATACGCGCTCGGCTACGCCCAGGACCGGGTGCAGTTCGGCCGGCCGATCGTCGAGAACCAGGCGATCGCGTTCGCGCTGGCCGACATGCGCACCGAGATCGACGCCGCCCGGCTGCTGGTGTGGCGGGCCGCCTGGATGGGCCGCAACGACAAGCCGTTCACGGCCGGCGAGGGCTCGATGTCCAAGCTGAAAGCCGGTGAGGTGGCGGTGGCCGTGACCGAGAAGGCCGTGCAGATCCTCGGCGGCGCGGGCTACCTGCGCGAGCATCCGGTCGAGCGGATGTTCCGGGACGCCAAGATCTACACCATCTTCGAGGGCACGTCCGAGATCCAGCGGCTGGTGATCTCGAGAGCCATCACGGGACGGCAGATCCGGTGAACGCCTTCGTGGTGCGGACCATGGCCCGACGGGGGTTGCTGACCCCCGGGCCGCCGCACCGCGTCGCGCGGCAGTTCGCCGAACTGCACCGGTGGAAGTTCGGGCTGGCCGGCGAGTTGCGCCAGGCTGCCGCCCGCTCGCCGTCCCGGGTCGCCGTGATCGACGAGAGCGGGCCGACCACGTACGGGGAACTGCTCGACCGCTCCTCCCGGCTGGCCGCGGCCCTGCCCGTCAAGCCCGGTGACCGGGTGGGGATCCTCGGCCGGAACTCGACCGCGATGGTCACGGCAATGATCGGGGTCGCGACGCTGGGCGCTGATCCGGTGCTGATGAACACCGGGCTGTCCGCGGCTCAGCTCGACGCGGTGACGCAGGCCCAGGACCTGAGGCTTCTCCTCCACGACTCCTCGTTCAGTCCCCCGACCGGGGTGCTCTTCGACGAGATCCCGCTGGGTGCACCGCTGACCACCCCGCCGGCCCGGCCCGGCCGCACGATCATCCTCACCTCGGGAACGACCGGCGTGCCCAAGGGCGCACGGCGGCCGACACCGGGCGGGTTCAGTCCGCTGTGCTCGATCATCGACCGGATCCCGCTCACCGCCGGGGTACGCATGATGATCGCGGCGCCGCTGTTCCACGCCTGGGGTTTCGGCGGGCTGCAGATCGGGCTCGCGCTGCGGGCCACCATCGTGCTGCGGTCCCGTTTCGAGCCGTCGGCCGTTCTCTCCGTCCTGGAGGAAGAGAACTGCCCGGCGCTGATCGCCGTGCCGGTGATGCTGCAACGCATCCTGGAAGCGCCCTACCGTCCGGTGCCGCTGCGGATCGCCGCGGTCAGCGGGTCGGCCCTGCCCGGCGGCCTGGCGACCCGCTTCATGGACCGCTACGGCGACGTCATCTACAACCTGTACGGCTCGACCGAGGCGTCGTGGGCGTCGATCGCCACGCCGGCCGACTTGCGCGCCGCCCCGAACACCGCCGGGCGGCCGCCGCACGGAACGGTGGTGGCCGTGCTGGACCCATCCGGGCAGCCGGTTCCGGCCGGCACGCCCGGGAGCCTGCACGTGGGCAACGAGATGCTGTTCGAGGGCTACACCAACGGCACGTCACGGTCTTTGCAGGACGGCCTTCTGGCCACCGGCGACGTAGGCCACGTGGACACCGACGGCCGCATCTTCGTCGACGGCCGAGACGACGACATGATCGTCTCCGGCGGCGAGAACGTCTTCCCCTCCTCGGTGGAAAACCTGCTGGCCGACCATCCGGCCATCCGCGAGTGCGCGGTGGTCGGGGTGCCCGACGCCGCCTACGGCCAGCGGCTGGCCGCCTATGTCGTCCTGCACGACGGCGCAGTGCTGGAGCCTTCCGCCGTACGCGATCATGTGCGCGACCATCTGGCCCGCTTCTCGATCCCCCGCGACGTGATCTTCCTGGACGAGCTCCCCCGCAACGCGACCGGCAAGATCCTCAAGCGCGACCTGCCCCCGATCACCGACCCGGACTGAGCCGACACGGCCGTGGGCACACCGGGCGGCGCGATCGTCCTAGGGTGGGCGGCATGCGATACCGGACTCTGGGCGCCAGCGGGCTGCGCGTCTCCGAAGTGGTTCTCGGCGCCATGACCTTCGGCGAGCAGGGCGGCGTCGGGGCGCCGATCGCGGAGTGCCGGCGGATTCTCGACGCGTATGCCGAGGCCGGTGGCAACACGATCGACACCGCTGTCAACTATCGGGGCGGGCTGAGCGAAGAAATTCTCGGCGAGCTGCTCGCCGGGCGGCGGGAATCGTTCGTGGTAGGCAGCAAGTACACGGTGACGCGGGACCGGAACGATCCGAACGCGGCGGGGAACGCGCGCAAGAATCTGCGGGCCTCGCTCGAGATCAGCCTGCGCCGGCTGCGCACCGACTATCTCGACGTCTACTGGGTGCACATGTGGGACCGCGCCACCCCGATCGAGGAGACGATGCGGGCGCTGGATGATGCCGTACGGGCGGGAAAGGTGCTCTATGTCGGCATCTCGGACGCGCCGGCCTGGGTTGCCGCGCGCGCGAACACCCTGGCCTCGTTCCACGGGTGGAGTCCGTTCGTCGGGTTGCAGGTGCCGTACAGCCTGCTGCAGCGCGACGCCGAGCGGGAACTGCTGCCGATGGCGGAGGCGCTCGGGCTGGGCGTGACCGCGTGGAGCCCGCTCGGCGGCGGGGTGCTGTCGGGCAAATACAGCGGAGCCGGACCAGCCGCGGCGGGCAGCCGGCTCGACCCGGGCAGTGTGGACGAGCGGTCACATCGGGTGGCCCGTGAGGTGGGGGCGGTCGCCGCCGAGCGCGGCGTGAGCTCGGCGGCGGTGGCGATCGCGTGGACCCGGGCGCGGTCGGAGGCCGTGCTGCCGATTCTGGGTGCACGGTCGGCCGCGCAACTGGCGGACAACCTGGGCGCGCTCGACGTCACCCTCACCGACGAGGAGTGCAAGCGGCTCGAGGCGACGACCGGCTTCACCCTCGGCTTCCCGCACGACTTCATCGCCGAGACGTCACCCTGGGTGTTCGGAGCCGCCGACGTCTGAGGGTCGCGGGGCGGGGGTCTCGCGGGCGGCGCCGGCGTGGAAGTTCACCACCTTGTGGGTGCCGTCGCAGAACGGCTTGACAGCTGATCGGCCGCACCGGCAGAGCGCGATCGTGCCGCGCCCGGGGTCGATCGGCTCGCCGTCGGGAGTGCGCATCTCGAAGTCGCCGCGCACGATGAGCGGGCCGTCCGGGTAGGGAACGATCGTCGAGGTCATGGCGCCGGGATGCCCGCTGAGCTGGGGTTGAAACGGTTCGTTTACCCGGCGCCGGGCGGGGAAGCTTGCTGTCATGCAACTACCTGCGGCCCGTGGGCCCGTGTCCGCCGCTCTGATCGACGCGCTCCGGGGGCGTACGGGAAAACTGCCGGTCTTCGCCCCGAGCGACGACGAGGATCTGCACCTCACGTTGTTCGTCTGCTACGAGCTGGCCTACCGCGGCTGGGACGGCGTGGACGACCGGTGGGAGTGGGATCCGGCGCTGATCCGGTTACGGACGGCGGCCGAGCATCGATTCTGCGCGTTCCTGAGCGAATTGGCCGGTCCGGTCGACCGCGACGTCGATCCGGCGACCGTGCCGGCCCGGCTGGTGGACATCGTGGCGGCCGACGACGGTCCGCCGATGTCCAAGTTTCTGCGCGGACGCGCAACCCACGAACAGTTCCGGGAGTTCGTGACGCACCGCTCGATCTACCATCGGCGCGAGGCCGACCCGCACACGTGGGCGATCCCCCGGCTGGCCGGGCGGCCCAAGGCGGCGCTGCTCGAGATCCAGATCGACGAGTACGGCGGTGGGGCCGAACCGCGGATGCACCAGGAACTGTTCACGCAGACGATGCGCTGGTTCGGTCTCGATCCTGCGTACGGCGCCTACGTCGGCTCGGTTTGCGCGGAAACGCTCGCGGTGAACAACCTGATGTCGCTCTTCGGACTGCACCGGTCGCGCCGCGGCATGATTCTCGGACACCTGGCCGCGTACGAGATGACGTCGTCGCTGCCCAACCGCGCCTATGCGAACGGTCTGCGGCGCCTGGGCGGGGATGACGCGGCGACCGCCTTCTACGACGAGCACGTGGAGGCGGACGCGGTGCACGAGCAGATCGCCGCCCATGACCTGTGCGGTTCGTTCGCCGCGGCCGAACCGGCGCTGGCGGGCGACATTCTGTTCGGCGCTCGATGCGCACTGGCCGTCGACGCGCACTGGGCCGGCTCGATCATGCGCGCCTGGGACAGCGGCCGCTCGTCGCTCCGCCCGTCCCACGCCGTCGCCGGTGCCGGCGCCGCCTGACGCTCACCTCCGCCGGACACGCCGTCGCGGACGCCGCGTGAGCCTCGCCCCCCACCGGACACGCCGTCGCGTGCGCCTCGCCCCACCGGACACGCCGCCGCGGACGCCGCGTAAGCCTCGCCCCCCACCGGACACGCCGTCGCGTGCGCCTCGCCCCGCCGGACACGCCGCCGTGCGCCCCGCCCCCGCCGGACACGCCGCCGCGCGAGGCTCCCGCCGGACTGGAAGTGACCGAAATGACCCTGATCTGCAGATATAACGGACGCCGGCGGGTGCTACCTTTGCGGCAGCGAGGTGAAGCGTCGGAACGCCTCGTTGCCGCCATGGCCCGTTGACGCGTGTTCCGCACACGTCTGGAGCCTGTCATGGCCGTCATCGCCGGTACGACCCTCGTCATGGGTGCCCGCGGAAGCGTCGGAAAGCACGTCCTCCACGAGCTGATCGCTCGCGGCGTCCCGGTTCGAGCGTCGGCCCGCCGTCCGGAGCCGGGCCAGTTCCCCGAGGACGTCGACGTCTACGCCGCCGACCTCACCGATCCGGCCAGTCTCGGTCCCGCCTTCGACGGCGTCGAGCAGGTGTTCCTCTACGCCAACCACCAGGGCGTCGAGGACGTCGTCGAGACTGCCCGGTCCGCCGGTGTGCGCCGGATCGTGCTCATGTCGTCGGGCAGCGTCATCCACCCGTCGTCGAAGGGCAACCCGATCACCGAGGAGCACCGGGAGGTCGAGGAAGCCTTTGCGGCGGCGGCCGACCTGACCGTCGTCCCGATCCGGCCCCTGGTGCTGGCCACGAACACGCTGGGCTGGGCCTATCCGATCAAGGCAAGCGGCGTCGTGCCGTTGTACCGGCCGGACGCGCTGACCGCGCCGATCCACGAACGCGACATCGCCGCCGTGACCGTCGCCGCCCTCACCGGCGACGACGCCACGACCGGCATGCTCACCGGTCCGGCCCGGATGAGCCAGCGGGACCAGGTCGCGACGATCGGTGCCGCACTCGGCCGGGAGCTCGCCGTCACCGCCCTCACACGGGCCGATGCGCTCGCGCACTTCTCCCGTTTCATGCCGGCGGAGGAAGCCGGAGCCGTGATCAGTTTCCTCGACGACGCCGCCGCGGAGAACTCACCCGCGACCGGCGCGGTCGAGCAGATCCTCGGCCGGCCCGCGCTCCCCTTCGGAACCTGGGCCGCCGACCACGCCACCGACTTCGCCTGAGACGGGTCCGGCCGCCACCCGCGCCCCTGGGGATCAGGAGCACGAGCGGCGGCCGGTACGGCGGCGTCCTGCCGCACTAACGGATCAGGTGCACGAGCCGGGGCCCGTCACGACGTCCTGCCGCACCCACGCATCAGCTGCACGAACGGGGCCGGCACGGCGTCGTTCCGGGATCAGGAGCACGGGCGCGGGCCGGCACCGCGTACGGGAAGGAAGTGTCAGGCCTCGGTCTCGACCGGCTTCTCGGGCAGGTCGAGGCTGGTGCGCAGCGTGGACCGGGGCAGGAAGATCGCGGCCACCAGCCCCAGCACCGCGATCGCGGCACTGATCAGGAAGATGTGCCCGGTCGCGTCGCCGTAGGCCGCCCGCACGATGTGCTGCACCGCCTCGGGCAGGGCGGCCAGGTTGAGGCTGCTGCTGCCCCCGCCGTCGCCCGAGGCGGGCACCCCGGCCGCGGCCAGATCGTGGGTGATCTGGTCGGTGACGCGGCGGGCCAGCACCGCCCCCAGCACCGACACGCCGATCGCGCCGCCCATCGAACGGAAGAACGCGACCGTCGACGAGGCGGCGCCGATGTTGCGCAGCGGGACCGTGTTCTGGACGGCCAGCACCAGGTTCTGCATGCTCGCGCCGACGCCCAGGCCGACCAGCAGCATGCCGAAACCGACGAACACCAGCGACGTCTGGTGGTCGATCGTGCCGAGCAGGGCGAATCCGGCGAACAGCACGACCAGACCACCGATGATGTACGGCTTGATCTGGCCGGTCTTCGTGATGATGCGTCCGACGATGATCGAGGACAGCAGCACCCCGGCCATCAGCGGGATGGTCAGCAGGCCGGCCTCGGTCGGGCTGTAGCCGCGGCCGATCTGGAAGTACTGGCCCAGGAAGACCGCGCCGCCGAACATCGCCATGCCCACGGCCAGGCTGGCCACAATCGAAAGAGCAGTAGTGCGTTCCCGTACGATCTCGAGCGGCACCACCGGCTCGGCCGCGCGCTTCTCCACGACTACGGCCAGGGCGAGCAGCACGAGCGATCCGCCGACCATCGTGTACGTCTGCCACGACGCCCACGCGAACGAGCCGTCCACGAACGACACCCAGATCAGCAGCACGCTCACCCCGGCCGCGATCAGTGCCGCGCCCAGGTAGTCGATCTTCACGTTGGACCGGCGTTCAGTGTGCACGTGCAGGGTGAGCTGCAGCAGGATCAGCGCGACGACCGCGAACGGCACCCCGACGAAGAAGCACCAGCGCCAGCCGAGCCACGACGTGTCGACGATCAGGCCGCCGAGCAGCGGGCCGCCCACGGTGGCCAGGGCCATCACGCCGCCCAGGTAGCCGTTGTATCGGCCCCGCTCGCGCGGCGGGATCATCGCGGCGATCACCACCTGGACGAGGGCCTGCAGGCCGCCGACGCCGATGCCCTGGAACGCGCGGGCCGCGATCAGTTGCCCGGCGGTCTGGCTGAAGCCGGCGATCACCGAGCCGAGCACGAAGACGACGATGGCGATCTGGACGAGCAGCTTCTTGCTGAACAGGTCGGCCAGCTTGCCCCAGATCGGTGTGGTGGCGGTGGCGGTGAGCAGGGTCGCCGTGACCACCCAGGTGTACTGGGTCTGGCTGCCGTTCAGGGATCCGATGATCTTCGGCAGCGCGGTCGAGACGACGGTGCTGCTCAGCAGCGCGACGAAGAGCACCAGCAGCAGGCCGCTGAGGGCCTCCAGGATCTGCCGGTGGCTCATGTCCTCGGCCGCGGGAACCGCCGTCGAGGTGGTGGGTGCGCTCATCGCGCGTTCTCCTTTTCCAGTACGCCGGACAGCGCGCCGATGAAGCTGCCGAGCCCGAGACTGAGGCGCCGCACCTCCATCGGTTCCCAGTCGGCGAGGGCATGCTCGAGCAGGTCGCCGAACCAGGCGTGGGCGGCGACGATCAGTTCCCGGCCCGCGGGGGTGAGGGCGAGCGCGGCGGCCCGCCGGTCGGTGTCGTCGACGCGGCGTTCGACCAGGCTCTGTCCGACCGCGGCGGCGACGGCGCGGCTGACCGTGGACGGGTCGAGCCCGGAGCGGCCGGCCAGATCCTTGGCGTGGCAGCACCGGTCGTCGCCGGTCCCGATGTCGTCGATGTGCTTGAGCAGGCCGATCGTGCCGATCGGCACGTCCGGGCGTTCCCGCAGCCACTGCTGCCGCGCCTTGCGAACGAGCTGGGACAACTCGAGGAGCTGCGTCGCCAGGACGTCTTCCATCTGGGCCTGCCCGGTTCGTCGACGATCGATGGGTGCCGCAAGCATCCAACAATTCTTCCCAGTGAGCAAGTTTGCCTGTCGAGAATCTTTAGGCCGGGCGAGCGACGGGATTGCGTACGATGCGGCAGTGACGACGGCCGAGTGGTTCCTCGACTTCGCCGAGCGCCAGGCGCGCGGCTCCTCCCCCACCTACGAGCGGCTGGCCCGGGGCGTCGCGACCGACCAGGCGGTGCTCACGCTGATCGACACCGTTCCCCCGGCCAAACGGCAGACCAACCTGCTGTTCGGCGTGGTGCGGCTGCTCGGCGGGCCGGTCGGCGACTACCCGGACTTCCGGCGGTTCGTGCTCGGCAACTGGCCGGCCATCGAGCCCGAGCTCCTGCGCCGGGCGACACAGACCAACGAGATCGGCCGGTGCGCGCTGCTGCTGCCGGTGCTGGCCGCGCTCCCCCAGCCTCTGGCCCTGCTCGAGGTCGGCGCGTCGGCCGGGCTCAACCTGTTCCCCGACCGTTTCTCGTACGACTACGGCGCCGGGCGGCTCGGCTCGACCGGCCCGGTGCTCACCTGCGAGCTGACCGGCCGGACGCCGCCCGGCAAGCTCCCCGAGGTGGTGTGGCGGGCGGGCCTCGACCTGAACCCGCTCGACATCACCGCGCCGGCCGACCGCGCCTGGCTCGAGGCGCTGATCTGGCCCGAGCACGACGACCGCCGGCAGCGGCTGCGGGCGGCCGGGGAGATCGCCGCCGCCGACCCGCCGCACCTGATCCGCGGCGACCTGGTCGACGACCTGCCCGTCCTGGCCGCGTCGGCGCCCCCCGAGGCCACCCTGGTCGTCTTCCACAGCTCGGTGCTGTACCAGGTGCCGGCCGATCGGCGGGAGACGTTCAAGGCCCTGGTCGGCACCCTGCCCGGCCATTGGGTCGCCGTCGAGGACCCGGAGACCATGGGACACCCCGACCGGCCCACCGACGGCTTGCACAAGAACGTCCTGTGCCTCGACGGCGAGCCGCTGGCCTGGACCGAGGGCCACGGCCGCCGCATGTCCTGGTTCGGCGGCGCTTAGCTCGCCGGACGGCCACCCAGGGCGCCGAGCACTGAGGCGACCAGCAGCTCGACCCGGGCGCCGAGGACGGCGTCCGGCTCGGCGCCACCCAGTTCGGGCGCATCGGCGGGCAACTGGTCGACCTCCTGCAGCAGGGCCAGGAACACCTGCCGGCACCAGGCCGGCCCGGCGGCCGTGATCGCCCCCTCCGCGTGCAGGCGCGTGAACAGCAGGTCGAGACCGGCGACGACCTCGGCCGTGAGCAGCGGCCGGGCCCGCTCCCGGTCGGACGACTGCTCGATCGCGAACCGGTGACTGATCTTGAGCTCGAAGACCGTCTCGGCCAGCCGGTAGAGGGCGACCACGGGCGGCGCCGTCTCGACCCGGGCCTGCTTCAACCCGAGCAGATAGCGGTCGTTGAGCTGGGCCGCCAGCGCCTCGAGCAGCGCCCGCCGCGTGGGGAAACGCCGGTGCACGGTGGCCCGCGCCAACCCGGCCGCGTCGGCGATGCGCTCCATCGGCGCGGCCGGGTCAGCGGCCAGCACGACGAGGGCGGCCTCGAGGATTCGGGCGGTGCTGCGCTCGGCGTCGGCCCGGATCCGCCGTGGTCTGCTTTCGGTGCTCACTCGGCCATCATATCGGTCGCTAAATGGGACAGGGATGACACAGTTATTGACCGTACGGAGGTTGGTGTGGTGCATTTGATGCATGGATCTCAAACTCACCGGTAAGCGCGTCCTCGTCACCGGCGCGAGCCGCGGCATCGGCCTGGCGATCGTGCGGGCCTTCCTCGACGAGGGCGCCACCGTCACCGCCACGTCCCGGCGCACCACACCCGAGCTCGAAGCGACCGGCGTCCCGTTCGTACCGGCCGATCTGTCGTCCCCCGACGGCCCGCGCCGCATGGTCGAGGCCGCCCTCGCGATCGACTCCCACCTCGACATCCTGGTCAACAACGCCGGCGGCGGCGTGGCGAGCGAGGAGTCGTTCGGCGACCCGCTGGACGGCACCGACGACGACTGGACGGCCGTCTTCGCCCTGAACCTCGATGCCGCCGTCCGCACCACCCGCGCCGCGCTTCCCGCCCTGATCGAGGCGCGCGGCGCCGTCGTCAACATCAGTTCGGACAGCGCCCGCCGTCCGGTTTCCCCGCTCCCGTACGCGGTGGCCAAGGCCGCGCTCAACGCGTTCTCCCGCGGGCTGGCCGAGAAGGCGGCCGCGCACGGCGTCCGGGTCAACACGGTCTCGCCGTCGGCCACCCGCACCAGCCTGCTGGAGGGTCCCGGCAGCTACGGCGCGCAGGTGTCGGCAGCGATGGGGGTCGACCACGCGACGTTGCTGGCCGCCATGCCCAAGCAGAGCGGCATGCTCACCGACACGCTGATCGATCCGGCCGAGATCGCCCGGGCTGTGCTGCTGCTCGCCTCGCCGACCATGCCGAGCGCGATCGGCGCGAACTGGCCGGTCGACGCCGGTTCGATCAAGGTGGCCTGACCGCGCGCGGCACAATGGCGGCATGGGAACGGATACCGGCGAGAACGACCGGCCGGCGACAGTTGCGGACGTACGCGAACTGGCCACCGCGATGCCCGACGTCGTCGTGGGCGGGGACGACGTGCGGCCCGGGTTCGCGGTCAAGGGCAAGACGTTCGTCTTCTTCCGGGGCCCCCGCAAGGACGCGGCCGACCCGGAGACCGGCGAACCGTACACCGACGTGATCGCCTTCCACGTCGAGTCGGAGGCGGACAAGCAGGCCCTCGTCCAGGACGAGAGCACGCCGTTCTTCACCACACCGCACTGGAACGGTTACCGGGCCGTGCTGCTGCTCGCCCGCGACATCGGGCGGCTCAGCCGGTCCGAGCTGGCCGAGATCGTGCAGGACGCGTGGCTGGCCCGGGCACCGAAGCGGGCCGCCGCCGCGTGGCGCGCCACGAGCGCGGACTGACTACTATCCCGGGCGTGTCGATCTACGCCGCGGTTGCGAGATGGCGAGTCCAGATACTCGTCGGGTTCCTGGTGGTCGCCGTAGTCCTGGCGACCGGGCTCGAGACCCGCGTGATCGACGGCCCGTTCTTCCTCCTCGGCATCGTGTTCAGCATGGGACCGATCTTTCTCGGGATAGCCGCCATGCTGAACTACCGTCCCGCGACCATGCTGCAGAAACCCGGTTCACCCGACCTGATGTCGGTTCCCAATCCGGGCATGGTGCTGTTCGCGGGCGGATACACCGTTCTGGGCGCCAACCTGATCGCCGACGGGGTGGGCGACCTGTTCCGCGGCGAGTGGTGGCCCGGGCAGGCGACCCAGTTCCTGTGGGTGGCCCTGCTCGCGTACTGGTGGTACCTGGCCCTCGGCCCGTTCGGCGTCCGGCTGACCCCCGAGGGCATCCTGCAGCGGAACCCGCTCGGCTCCCAGTTCGTGCCGTGGGACGCCGTGACCGGGGCGCGGCCCGGGCGGCAGAACCGCGTCTACTTCAACGTCACCGACCCGGCACGGGTGATCCGGCGCGGCATCGGGCCACGTTTCCTGGCCCCCCAGTCCGACGCCGCCTACGTGGCTTCGCTGATCAACACGCGTACGGCAAACCGGGTTTAAGCCGCGAAAAGCTGGCGGAACTTACGCCAGCTGTCGCCCGCGTCGGTGATCAGGCGGTCGCCGACGATGGCCCACTCGGCCACCAGCGAGGCGGCGCGGTCCATGCTGTGGCGGGCCTGTTCGAAGTCGTCGGCGTCGTTGCGCAGCAGCCACAGGTCGCGCGCCTGGTCCCAGGCCCGGGCCCGGGTCACGGTGACCAGCACACGCTGACTCCAGTCGTCGAGCGGGCCGACGAACTCGTCCAGCTCCAGCTGCCACTTCGTCGAGAAGCCCCGGCGCAGCGGCGGGATCTCCTCGAAGAAGATCTCGTTGACCAGCAGGTAGTCGGGGTGGATGCCGTCGTCGAGCGGCGCCCCGGTCTCGTTCCAGGTGCCGATCAAGGCCAGCGCCAGGTCGTGGTTGATGTGCGCGTTGACGCCGAGCATGGCCGCGGTCAGCCGGCTCATCCGGGTGTCGCCGGCCCGCTTGAACAGCACCTCCCAGACGTCGGGCGTCTCCTCGTCGTCGTCGTTCCAGCGGTTGAGCGCGTCGAAGTAGCGCTTCGCGAACTCGACGTCGAGCAGCTCGAGAAAGTCGGGCTCGTTGACCCCGGTCCGGATGGCGTGGTCGACCCGCCGGGTGATCTTCAGGTAGAGCGAGTTGAACGCCGCCACCCGGTTCGTGGACGGCCCCGGCGGCAGCTCGTCGAGGATGCCCTGGATCGTGACCAGCTTGGCGATGACGCCACCGATGCCGGACGGGTGCTCGCCGAGCACCTCGCCCACCTTCTCGCGCAGCGGATGCCACCCGCGGCCGGCCGGAATCTCGAGCGCGGACAACTCGACACGCTTGGTCCGCAGCAGCTCGGCGCTCCCCCGCGCGAGCTCACGATCAAACCCCGTGGTCGTCATGCGAGACATGCTCGCGCCTGCACCCCCGCTCCACCATCGACTTGTCGGCAAACCGTCCGGTATTTCGGCCCGGCCCTGCGGTCGCCGCTCACAGATCGACGACGGGCACCCGGGCTACGCCCTCTCGACGCTGACCGCCCTCACCGTGACCTTCGCCTTCGACGAGGTGGTCGACACCGACTCCTCATCCCCGGTGTAACTCGACCCGGTCAGCTCCAAGCTCCCGATCTGCGGCCCGTCCTCGATACCGTGGATCTCGTACACCACCAGCCAGGTCGTCGACGGCGCCGGGACCCCGGCAGTGAGTTCCATGTCGACTCGCAGCGTCACGTTGCAGCCCGCGTCCCCGAAGCACTCGCGGTCGATCACTTTCGGCGTGAGCTTGATACTGGACAGCTCCGGCGCGGCATCGCCGCCCTGGGCGACACCGGGCTCGGCCACAGCTGTAGTCGGCTTCGTGTCGGCCATCGGCGTGCCGCGGTTGGACGACGCCCACATCCAGCCGAGGCCGGCCACCACGGCGAAGAGCACCAGCACGCTGACCACTACCAAGGGCACGATGTTCCGCCGGTGCGGCGGGGGCGGATTGTGATCGGCGGGTATGTACCGCTGGTAGCTCATCGGCGTTTCCTCGCTGACGGCGTCGCTGTCGGATCACAGGCTGAGGCACACGGCCGGCAGTACGCGACCGCGTGGGCAAGTAACCGGATGATCGCCGCGCGCGATTGAATGATCGGCGGACCTAGTCCGTGTTACACGGCGGATGCGGGTCCGATGATGCCCTCGAAGATCAGGGCGGCCAGGCCGAGCACGACTCCGATGCCGACCAGGATGTACGGCCAGGGGTCGCGGGCTTGACCGGCGGGCCGGGTGTGCCAGTGACGGCGTCCATGGAATAACTCTGCGACGGGCGCCGACCGGCCGGGAAGGGTGGCTCGGTTCATCGGTGCGCAGATGAGGATGATCGGCTGACGCAGTCCGGTAATTCGGATGCCGTCGCGAGAATGACCGACTAGCGTCGCGCGCATGATCACGACGCACGCTCTCCTCGCCGGGGCCTTGGCCTCGCGAGGATCCGAGTACGCCGTTCGCCTGCGCGCCGGGCACTCCGCCCCGGCCCGCGCCGCCGTCTAGGCCGCACTCGTCAGGGTCGTTCCGGGTCATCGCCCTGGAACGCGCCCACATCACCGCCGGGGCCCGCTGCGCCCTTGATCGTCAGCGGGTGGCTCGATGCTGCCCGCGTTCAGACGGGACTCCCGGCTTTGTCGTCATCCTCCTACCGCCGGCGCGAGCATTCCCGCGCCCGGCGGATTCTCGGACAGAACCTGCTCATCGACCCCACCGCCGTCCACGATGTCATGGACGCCGCCCGCATCGAACCGGGCGATCTCGTCTACGAGGTCGGTGCGGGCCGCGGCCGCCTCACCACCGAGCTGCTGCGACGGCGGGCGCGTGTGGTCGCGTACGAGATCGACCCCGGCCTGGCCGCCGCCCTGCCCGGCGCCCCCGGTCTGACCGTGCGCACCGGCGATTTTCTTTTGGCCGAACCGCCGCGCGAGCCGTTCGGCGTGGTCGGCAACATCCCGTACGCGCTGACGTCGGCCGTCGTCGACTGGTGTCTGCGGGCGCGCACACTGCGGCGGGCCACGCTGCTGACGCAGTGGGAGTACGCGCGCAAACGCACCGGCGACTACGGCCGCTGGTCCAAGCTGACCGTGCTGACCTGGCCCGACATCACGTGGGAGCTGGCCGGCCGCATCCCCCGGACGGCGTTCCGCCCGATCCCGCGCGTCGACGGCGGGATCCTGACCCTGCGGAGAAGAGCGGTTCCCCTCGTACGCCCGGACCTGCTCCCCCGCTACCAGGCGCTCGTCGAGTGTGGTTTCACCGGTGTCGGCGGCTCGCTCCAGGCATCGCTCGGCCGTCGATACGGAAACCGTCGAGCCGCGTCCGTTTGCCGCGCCATGCGTATCAATCCGGACGTGCCCGTTGGCGAGGTGTGGCCCGAGCAGTGGCTGACGCTGTTCAGGCTGCTCGGTGCAGGCCGGTGAGCAGGGCTTCCAGCAGATCCGTACGTGAAGTGATGCCCTGGGCCGACACCCATTCGCTGCGGGCATGGGCGCCTCCGCCGGGCGGGGCCAGGCCGTCCACGGTGGCGACGCCCATCGCACCCGTCGTGTTGGTGTCGGCCGCGCCGTCGGCGGGCCGGCCGTCGAGGGTCTGGCCGAGCCCGGCGGCGATCCGCGCGATGCGAGGCAGCAGATCGTCGTCGCCGGCCCGCCACGTCGGCCGGTGCGCGAGCAGATCAAAGGCGAGAACAGCGTTTTCCCGTACGGCGGTCAGCCCGCCCAGTCCGTCCAGGACAACCCGTTCGTCGTCGCCGGACACGAAACGCAGTCCCAGGTCGGCGTGGGCGTGCCCGGCCACCACGTTGGTGCGCCCGCCGCCGGCGATCGTGCCGGTGTTGAGCAGCACCGGGCGTCCGGCCACCAGCGCCCGGATCCGGACCAGCTGATCGACCAGCTCGTCGATGGCGTTCGCACCGGCGCCGGGGTCCAGCGCGGCATGGGCCTCGACGCCGGTCACCGACAGCCGGGCCCGGGTGCTGCCGCGCCGTCCCGTCTTGAGGTCGCCGCCCGGGTGCGGGGGCTCGAGACCGAGCACGGCAGTGGCCCGGGCCGCTTCGGCGCGCACGAGATCGCCGGCCGTGGGTGACCCGATCTCCTCGTCGGCCACCACGATCACCCGGATCTCCGGATGGTCCTGCCCGCCGATCCGGGCCGCCGCAGCCAGCAGCGCAACCAGGCCGGCCTTGGTGTCGTAGACCCCCGGCCCCCGGACCACGTCCCCGTCGACCCGCCACGGCATCGTCTCGAGGGTTCCGACCGGCCACACCGTGTCGTAGTGGCTCAGCATCAGCAGTCCGCCGCCCCGCACGCCGCGGGCCGGGAGCGTCCACACAAGGTGACCGCCCTCGCGCGCCGTCGCGAAGCCGGCCCGCGCGGCATCGGCCTCCAGCACCTCGGCCAGCGCGGCGAGGGCCCGCGCGTCTCCGGTCGGCGATTCGAGCAGCGTGTAGCGGCGTAGCGTGTCGAGCGACATATACGAACGCTAAGTTCGCCATCCGACGTTGTCAACGCACGCTCATCGGTGCAGGATGACGAAGATACGGTTCGTATCTGTGGCGCTGAGGAGGACGGCGATGGGGATCGAGGTGCGTGACCTGGCCGGGCTCGGCGAGCTGACGGCGGCGTCGGCGCTCTACCGGGCCGTGTTCGGGTACGAGCAGCCGGAGTTCGGGGTCAGCCCGCGCCTGCTGGCCGCGCTGCGGGAGAACGCGGGCTCGGTGATCGGCGCGTTCGAGGGCGAGGAGCTGGTCGGCTTCTGTTACGGGTTCACCGCGGTCGAGAACGGCGAGATCTACCACTGGTCGCAGGCCGCCGCGGTCGACGCCCGCCTGCAGGGGGCCGGGGTGGGGCGGCGACTCAAGTTCGCGCAGGCCGAGGTGGCCCGGCGCACCGGCGCGCGGACCATGCGGTGGACCTTCGACCCCTATGCGCTGCGCAACGCCCACTTCAACTTCGCCGTGCTGGGCGCGACCGCGATCCGCTTCCTCCCCGACTACTACGGCGAGAGCTCGGATCGCCTGCTCGCGTCGTGGGATCTCGCCGCGCCGACGTCGACCGCGCACGTGGAGGCCCAGGTCGTCACGACCGCCGGTGACCGTTTCGCCGCGCCCGCGCCCGCCGACCGGGCCGACCTGCGCTGCCGCCTGATCGACCAGTTCGCGGCCGGCCGCCGCCTGGTCGCCGTGGAGAAAGAGGACGACGCCGCCACCTACACCTTTGTGAGTGGACCGGCATGAGCGCGTCGAGTCCGTCCGAGCGGTTCGAGCGCAACGTCCAGCGCCGCTCGGCCAACGTGCTCAAGCAGCGCGTCCTCGACCAGCAGCGCGTCGAGTTCGAGAAGGCTCTCGCCTGGGCCGCCGAGCACGACGCGATCGAGCGGGCCGCCGCCCGCATAGTCTCGGCCCGCCGCCGCTATCTGCTCGGCAACGGCAAGTCGCGGACCTACGCGGCGCTGCTGGCGACCGACCTCAGCGCGGGCCTGTCCGGCGTCCACCTGGTCGACGGCGCGGCCGTGCGCCCGCTCGACGTGCTGGCCGACATCCGGCAGGGCGACCTGATGGTGGCGATCGTGATGTCCCGCTACCGGCGCGAGACCGTGTCGGTGGCCGAGGCCTACGTGGCCCACGGCGGCGAACTGGTTCTCATCACCGACGCGGACGACGCGCCTCTCACCGCATTGGCGTCGACCCGCATCGTCATCGGGACCGACACCGCCTCGTACGCGAACTCCCCCACCTCGGTCGTGCTGGCCCTGCACCTGCTGGCCACCCTGACCATCGCCAGCTCGAAGGGCGCGGGCCGCCGCCTGCACGACCGGGACGCCCTCGCCGCCGAGCTCGACCTCTACGTGGACCCGACATGAAGATCAAGAACATCGAGCTGCGGCGCGTACGCCTCCCCCTGGTGCACCAGTTCCGGACCAGCTCGCACGCCAAGCGCCACCTCGAGCACATCCTGGTCGGGCTGACCACCGCCGACGGCACCGTGGGCTGGGGCGAGATCGCGTCGCCGAGCGGGCCGTTCTTCGCGGCCGAGACCGTCGACAGTTGCTGGGCCGTGGCTCGCGACCACCTGGCTCCGATCGTGCTCGCCACCGACTGGGACCACCCGGCCGACCTCGCCACGGCGATGGCCAAGGTGCGCGGCAACCAGTTCGCCAAGGCCGGCTTCGACGTGGCGGCCTGGTCGCTGTGGACCACCGAGCGGGGCGTGCCGCTGTCCAAGGCACTCGGCGGCACCCGCGGCCACGTCGAGGCGGGCGTGTCGCTGGGCATCGAGCCGACCATCGACGACCTGCTCGAACAGGTGGCCGGCAAGGTCGGCGAGGGCTACCGCCGGGTCAAACTGAAGATCGCACCGGGGTGGGACGTCGAGCCCGTACGGGCCGTACGGGAAGCCTTTCCGAGCGTGCCGCTGCATGTGGACGCCAACGGGGCGTACGGGGAAACGCACGTGAATGTCATGAGGGCGCTGGACCGGTGCGGATTGCTGATGATCGAACAGCCTTATGCGCCGCGCGCCCTGATCCCGCTGGCGGCGCTGCAGGACCGGCTCGAGACGCCGATCTGCCTCGACGAGTCGATCGAGGAGGTGGACGATCTGGCGACCGCGCTGCGGCTCGGCTCCGGGCGGATCCTCAACATCAAGGTGTCCCGGATGGGTGGGCTGACCCCGGCCGTCCGCGCGCACGACCTCGCCGTCGAGCACGGGATGCCGGTGTGGTGCGGCGGCATGCACGAGTTCGGGATCGGGCGGGCGGCCAACGTGGCCCTGAGCGCGCTGCCCGGTTTCACCCTGCCCTCGGACGTGTCGGGCTCGGACAAGTACTACGCCCGCGACATCACCACCCAGCCCATCGTCTCGGTCGACGGGCAGGTCGAGGTGCCTGCCGTGGCCGGTCTCGGGCGCGCGCTCGACTTCGCTTTCGTCCAAGACAGCACCACGGACCGGTGGCAGTCTTAGCACTCATGCAGAGCGTGTACGAGTCGGCGGGTGGCCACGACGGACTGATGCGGCTGGCGGGGGCCTGGCACCACCGGGTGCTGGCCGACGAGGTGGTCAGCCACGCGTTCAGTCACGGCTACCGCGACGACCACACCGAGCGGCTGGCCGTCTACTGGGGTGAGGCGCTGGGCGGACCAGCGTCGGGGATCGCCGAGTCCGACGTCGTCCGCATGCACAGCGGCAACGGCCCGCACGACGACATGGACCAGCGGGCGATCGCCTGCTTCGACCAGGCGCTGACCGACGCCGGGCTGACCGAGGAGCCGTTGCGGACGACGCTGCACGACTACTTCGCGTGGGCCACCACGACGACGATGAACCGCTATCACCACTCGGCCGACGACGTCCCGGCCGGCCTGCCGATCCCGCGCTGGTCGTGGGACGGGCTCACTCCGCCGTCATGATCGCGTGGGCCCGGGCCAGGGCCGTGAGCTGGGCCTGGCTGTAGTACTCGATCACCGCGGGCACCACCACGGCCTCGGTGAACTCCTTGCCGCGGGCCGAGGCGGCGGTGATGTCGGCCATCCACGGGAACTGTTCGGCGTGCCGGCGCATGGCCACGACCAGCTGACCGACGACCTGGTCGATCGTCGCGTCGTCGGCGTCGTCGGTGAGCGCCTCGAACCCGGCGAGGCTCTCGTCCGGATCGGCGACCAGCGTGCGCAGGTCGTCCAGCTGATCGTCGTCGAGCACCTGGGAATACACGGTGACCAGGGCGCGGTCCCGCTCGGTGAGGTCGCCCGCGACCGGCCCGAAGACGGCCGGCACGTCGAGCGGGGCATCGTGCTCGAGCAGGACGGCCAGCTCGGCCCGGATCCGCTGCAGCCGCTCGACGGTGGCGGCCAGCTCGGCGTCCAGCGCCTCGATCGTCTCGCGGGGCTTCTCGGCCCGGATCGCCGCGTCGATGCCGGCCAGCGGGACGCCGAGGTCGCTGACCCGCTTGATCTGCAGCAGCCGGACCAGGTGCGTCGCCTGGTACTGCTTGTAGCCGTTCGACGTGCGCACCGGCTCCTCGAGCAGCCCGATCCGGTGGTAGTGCCGCACCGCCTTGACGGTGGTACCGGCCAGATCGGCCAGTTGCTGGGTGCTCCACGCCATGGCCGAACCCTAACTTGACCCTGCCCCAGGGCCACAGTCTTCACTTCCGGTGTGGAGAGAAAAGCCCCTGGTCCGCTCGAAATCGTCGTGGCGCTGATCGCCGCCCTGGTGTTCTACGGCGGCGGCATCACGCTGCTCGTCGCCTTCCCGGTCGACCACCCGGGACTCGAAGGCGTGCTGCAACTGGCGTTCTCCGGCCTGGCGCCGCTGGCCGTCTTCGCCGTGGTGGTGCTGGTCCGCATCCGGGACGTCCGCGCGTTCGGTCTACGCCGGGTGGAGCGCAAATGGCTGCTCCGCGCGGTACTGCTGGCGGCCGCCTGCCTGGCCGTGATCCTGACCTTCGACCACGTCGTGGCGGCGCTCTTCCCGGGCATCGACGACTCGCAGGGCGATCTGCGGGCGGCCTCGAGCGCGGGCATCGGCTATCTGCTGGCCACCATCGCGCTCGGCGGGCTGCTCACCCCGCTCGGCGAGGAGTTGCTGTTCCGTGGCGTGCTGACCCGCTTCCTCGAGCGGTGGGGGCCGTGGGTCGCGGTTCTGGTGAGCGCGTTCGTCTTCGCCCTGTGGCACGGGATCAACCTGGTCTTCCCGTCGGCGTTCCTGGTCGGCCTGGTCAACGGGTGGCTGCTGGTCCGCACCCGGTCGGTCTGGCCCGGGGTCGTGCTGCACGTCGTCTACAACACGACCTTCCTGATCATCTATTCGGCGGGCTGACGGGCGGCCAGCCAGCGCCGGTAACGCGGACGGCGGCCGACGATGTCGCGATAGGAGGCGGCGGCCAGGGCCAGCACGTCGGGGGCGGACCGGGCAGCCGGGCCGGCCGGGTCCCAGCCGATCAGGTGGCGCCAGGTCAGCGGCGAACCACGCAGCGGGACGGCCACGGCACCCGGCACATCGCGGACCGTGGCCTGGCAGAGCGCCACCGCCCGCCCCGAGATCACGAGGTCGAACACGGCGCCCGCGTCCAGCTCGTACGGGAAACGCGGTGTGAAACCGGCCCGGGCACAGGCCGCCGCGAAGCACTCGTTGAAACACCCGTCGCCCGGCGCGCTGACCCAGCGCTCGGCCGACAGCTCGGCCAGCGCCACCTCGTCCCGGCCGGCCAGCGGATGACCAGCCTCGAGCAGCACCCACACCGGGTCGGCGCAGACGGTCCGCCACTCGAGCCCGGCCGCCCCGTCGGTGCCCGGCTGGCCGGTCGCGCACGCCCCGACCAGCGCGAAGTCCAGCTTCCCGGCCTGCACGAGCCGGACGATCTCGTTCTCCGACCAGGTCGCGTGCACACTCACCGGCCGCCCCGGATAGGCGTCGGACAGCCGCTCGACCAGCCCGCCCACGATCGGCCCGTTGGTCGCGCCGATCCGGAAGCGGGCCGCGTCGCCGGCCGTGAGCAGCACCCCGGCCTCGTCGTGGAGGTCGCTCACCGCGGGCAGCAGCAGCCGGGCCCGGCTCAGCACCAGGTCGCCGAGCTCGGTCGGCCGCACCCCGCGGCTCCCCCGCACGAACAGCGCCCCGCCCAGCAGCCGCTCCACCCGCCGCAGCTGCGTGGCGAGCGCGGGCTGGGCGACACCAAGGACCGCGGCGGCCTTGGTGACACTGCCGGCGTCGGCGATCGCGAGGATCAGTCGCAGGTGGCGCAGTTCCAGCTCCACCGCCCCGACAATAGAGGCTTCTCGATTCCCCCGCGATGCATCCTGCGTGCTTCATGATCACCCGATCGGGCCCGGAGCGCCGCGCGAACCGTCCGCTTTGTCTGGATAAACCTGTGCCGTGATCATTCGACTTCTCGCCGTCACGGGCGTGGTGCTGTCGTTCGCGACGCCGGCCCCCGCGCTGGCCGCCTCGCTCGAGCCCGCGCCGGTCTTCGTGTGGAACACCGGCTTCTCCGAACCCGGCACGGTCCTCAGCTCGACCCCGCGCGACCTGCCCGACGGGCTCGACCGGCTGGCCCGGGCCAAGCAGATCAAGTACGCGACCACGGACGTACGCGGGCACGCCGTCACCGCCACGGGAATGGTGCTCACGCCGCTGCGGAACCGCAAGAACAAGACTGTCGTGTGGGCCCACGGCACCACCGGCATCAGCGACAAGTGCGCGCCGTCGTCCAACGACGACGTGTTCTGGCCCGAGGCCCGGATCGCGATCGCGTCGCTGCTCGAGCGCGGCTGGACGGTCGCCGCCCCCGACTACCCCGGACTCGGCACGCCCGGCCCGCACCCCTACCTGATCGGCGCGAGCGAGGCCCGATCAATCATCGACAGCGTGCGCGCCGCCCGCGAACTCGACGACTACCTGTCCAAGCAGTACGTCGTCGACGGCCACTCGCAGGGCGGCCAGGGCACCCTGTTCGCCAACCAGCTGGCCTCGGCCTACGACGGCGACCTCCAGCTGCGCGGCACGGTCAGCATCGCCCCGACCAGCCAGACCCGCGCCCTGGCGGCCGCCATCCCCGACACCGCCGGGCAGGGTTTCATGGCGATGGCCCTCTACGGCCTGAACGCGGTCGAGCCCTCGTTCCGTCCTGAGACGGTGCTCACCGCCGCCGCCCAGGACAAGGAGCCGGTGCTCCGCCGCGGCTGCCTCAACGAGGTGCTGACCGCCTTCGCCCCGCCGCTCAAACTCCTCAAGGGCGGTGCCCTGCCGGACTCGTGGGTCGACAAGCTCTACCAGTACGTCGAGCCGGGCCGGACGCCGCTGACCGCGCCCGCGTTCATCGTGCAGGGCACGGCCGACGAGATCGTGCCGGCCGCCTTCACCGACATCCTGGTCGAGGACCAGCTCAAGGGAGCACCGGTCCGCTACGACAAGCTGCCCGGCCGCAGCCACGACCAGGCCGTGATCGACTCGACCAACCGGGTCGCCTCCTGGATCGACCAGCGCTTCGCCTGACCCGCTCGCCGACCGTCCTGAACTGCAGACCAGCGCTTCACCCGACCCGCTCGCCGACCGTCCCGAACCGCAGACCAGCGCTCCACCCGACCCGCTCGCCGACCGTCCCGAACCGCAGACCAGCGCTCCACCCGACCCGCTCGCCGACCGTCCCGAACCGCAGACCAGCGCTCCACCCGACCCACTCGCCGACCGTCCTGAACTGCGACCAGCGCTTCACCCGACCCACTCGCCGACCGTCCTGAACTGCGACCAGCGCTTCACCCGACCCACTCGCCGACCGTCCTGAACTGCGACCAGCGCTTCGCCTGAACCGCTCGCTGACCGTCCTGAACTGCGGAAACGCGCCAACCCTCAACCCTCGACCTCAACATCTACCTCACGTTGAGGTTGAGGGTTGTGAGGTGCTCATCGACTCCTTCCAGGCAGCGACTCTCCCAGCCGCTCGAACGTGCGCGCCCCGATCAGGGGAGCACTGCAGCACGCTCCGACGTATCAGTCCGCGCTGATCCGGCACGACGTCGGGGTCGGGGCAGATCAGCAGGACGGTGCCGCTGGCGAAGGAGATCGTGAGGTCGCCCGCCTCGCCGGTCCAGGCCGTGCGGACGGTGTCGTCGGGCAGGCCGGCCAGGGCGTCGGAAGGGGCTCGCCCGGTTCAACTTGGCACTGAGTGCCAACGGTGTGTACCTCGCCTGTGCCGCGTCGAGCTCCGCACGATCGTGTTGTGTACGGCCGCCCAAGCTCAGAGCGAGGCGTAGAACTCGACGTGGCGGCGGGCGGCCGACTCCCACGTGTGCGAGGCGGACAACAAACGGCCGGCGTCACGGCGTACGGGGTCGGGCTCTTTGACGGCCTCGATCAGGGACTGCGCGAACGTGTCCGGGCCTTGTCCGTAGCGGACAGCTTCCCCGAACACTTCGCGCAACACCGGCAGGTCACGCACCACCACCGGCACGCCCGCGGCGAGCGCCTCCATGGCGGCCAGCCCGAAGCCCTCCTTGGTCGACGGGAACGCGAACGCGGCCGCGCCGGCCATCAGGGACGGCAGTTCGGCGTCGTCGACCGGGCCGAGCACCTCCGGACGCACCTCGAGCGTTGCCGCCAGGCTGTCCCACTCCGCGCGGTACGAGCGGTAGTCGAACAACGTCTCCCCGCCCGCGATCACCAGTTGCAGCGCGGGCAACGAAGTGCGCATTCGCGCATAGGCACGCAGCAGGTCGAGCGATCCCTTGCGCGGTTCGATGCCGCCCACGGACAGGAGATAGGGGCTTTCCCGGACGAGGGGCGGCGCCGCGGCGAAACGCGCATGGTCGACGCCGTTCGGGATGACCGTAGCGCTCAGTCCCCAGCCGGTGCGCAGTTCGGTGGCCACGGCCGCGGACACGCAGATGTGCGCGTGCGGACGGGTTATTGCGCGTTCGTGGCAGGCGACCAGCTCCGGGGTCGTGAACTGGTCGATGTGGTGCACGGTGCGGACACAACGGTCCACGGCGTTGGCGCTGATGCAGTCCTGGGCGTGCACGACGTCGTACGCGGAAGGGGTGAAAGCCTCTCGCAACACAGCGATCGATCGCAGAATGCGCGCGCCGACGGTCTCGCCCGCCTCGTCGGGGAACGGCACCACGGCGAGGCGCACGCGCGGGTCGACCGGCCGGAAGAACCCGCCGCCGCGCCCGAGCGTCCACACCGTGACGTCGTGCCCGAGAGCGGCGAGGGCCTCGGCGAGCGCCAGCGTGTGCACGACTCCACCGCGCGGCCGGGTCGAATACGTGAGCAGCGCGATCCTCATCGGTAGGCTCCGGGGCGCAGCTCGTCGAGGTGGCTCAGCACGCGGCGGGCGTGGGCGATCTCGAGCGCGACATCCAGCTCGGCCACCGCCAGCCCGGCCTTGGCCCAGGTGCGGGCGAGCACGTTGCCGGCCGGGCCGACCACCTTGGCCTGGCCCAGGAAGCGCATCCCGCCCGCGGCGCCGGTCTGGTTGGACGACACCACGACGACCTGGTTCTCGGCCGCGCGGGCGCAGTCGTACAGGTCGAACAGGCGGGACTGGCGGTCCTGCGACATCTTCGGGGCGGCGTTGGTGATGCTGGCCGGCCACGCGGACAGGCAGGCCACGATCTGGGCGCCGTCGCGGGCCAGGGTGCGCGCCGACTCCGGGAACGTCTTGTCGTAGTCGATGAGCATGCCGACCCGCCCGACCGGTGTGTCGAAGGCGGCGAACGTGTCACCGGCCCGGTAGGCGATCCCCTCGGCCGCGGGCAGGTGCACCTTGCGGTGCCGGCC
Source organism: Paractinoplanes bogorensis (assembly GCF_018829635.1). Lineage (GTDB taxonomy): Bacteria > Actinomycetota > Actinomycetes > Mycobacteriales > Micromonosporaceae > Actinoplanes > Actinoplanes bogorensis. Next base: position 423,633 of record NZ_JAHKKG010000005.1, on the reverse strand, counting down.
GAGCACGCCGTCGCCGGACAGGCAGACCGCGGCGTTGTAGCGCTCGTCGCCGTCGGCCTCGCAGAAACCGACGCAGACGACCATGTCGCGGGCGGCCGCGGCGATCTGCTCGAAGATCGGGTCGTCCGGTTTGAGGGCGGGCGGGAACGCGGCCGGGTCGGGGTGGCGCAGGTCGGCCAGGTATCCGCCGAGCGCGGCGTCGGGCAGCACGAGCAGGCCGGCCCCGGCGGCGCGCGCATCACCGATCAGCTTGGAGATCCGGCCGACGTCGTGCCCGAGGTCCCGCCCGAAGTGGGCCGCCGCGGCCGCGATGCGGGTGACGGCCATCAGGCGTACGCCGCCGGCCGGCGGTCGCGCAGGTGTCCCATGTAACGGCGGGCGGCGGTCAGCGACTCGGCCACGTCGACGGTGGCCACCGCCATCCCGGGCGCGCATCCCGTGGTGGCCAGGACGTCCCCGCCCGGGTCGACGATCTTCGCGCTGCACACGAACCGCAGCGACCCGAACGTGCCCGACTGGTTGGCCGACAGCCACACGACCTGGTTCTCGAGCGCGCGGGCCCGGTCGAACAGGTCGAACCGCCGGGTCCACCGGTCGTCCTCGAGGCGAGCGGGTGCGTTCGTACGGGAACCAGGCCAGGCCGAGACGCACACGATGATGTCCGCGCCGTCCAGGGCGAGCGAGCGCGCCGATTCCGGGAAGGCCTTGTCGTAGCAGATCATCAGCCCGATCCGGCCGACCGGCGTGTCGAACGCGGTGAACGATTCGCCGGACGAATAACTGGCGTCCTCGCGCAGCGGCTGGTGCACCTTGCGGTGGTTGCCGAGCACCCGGCCGTCGCCGACGCACACGACGCTGTTGTAGCGGGCCCCGTCGCCGCCGTCCTCGCAGTAGCCCGCGCACACCACCATGTCACCGGCCAGCGCGATCAGCCGCCCGATCTCCGGCCCGTCCAGGCGCAGCGCCGGGGGCAGTTCGGCCCTCCCGTTCAGGTCGGCCAGATAGCCCCCGAGACATGCCTCGGGCAGAGCCAGCAGCTGTACGCCGTCGGCCCGCGCCGCCGCGACGAGCTTCTCGATGCGGTGGAAGTCCTCGTCGAGGTCGCGGTCGAACGCCTCCGCGACCGCCGCCACTGTGATCATGCCGCTGCCCCCATTCCTGTGACGCCACCCGGAACCGCTGTCGTGGTTTCTCCGTCCGGCCAGCGCAGACTGACTCCGGTGCCGGCGATCAGTTCGCCGCACTCGGCGGTGACCGCCGGTCCGGTCGGTGCCGGGCGCTGCGGCCCGGTCGTGAGCATCGCGAACCCGGGGAAACAGGTGAGCCAGTCCCCCATCGTCGCCGCGGCCGGCCGGGGCACCGCGTCCACGTCGAGCACCGCCCCGCACCCGCTCGCCTCGGCCAGCATGCCGAGCGTCCCGGCGATCCCGGCCATGGACACGTCCTTGGCCGCCGCCGGTCGGGCCGCCGCCACGAACCCCTGCATCTGCCGGAGCTCGCCCGGTTCCCGCCACGATGTCGAGTCCCATTGCCGCCCCTGGTAGCCCGGCCGCCATCCACCGCCGAGGTCGACCGTAAGCCGGACCCGATGCCCGACCCGCCCGCCGCCGCCCGGCACCGGCGCGGCGGCCCGCCCGAGCGCGGTCGCCGACAGTGCCGCCGGCACTCCGAGTTGGGTGTGACCGCCCAGGATCGGGATCCCGTACGCCTCGGCCGCCCGCCGCAGCCCGCCCAGCACCTTCGCCGCGGCCGTGGCATCCCGCGCCCCGACCGCGTTGAGCAGTCCCACCGGCTCGGCCCCCATGGCCGCCAGGTCGTTCAGGTTGACCAGAACCGCGCACCATCCGGCCCAGTCCGGGTCCCGCTCGACCATCGACGGCAGGATCGCATCGCACGCCGCGATCAGGTCCGACCCCGGTACGGGCGCTCCGTCGTCCCCGACAAAGCCCGCGCCACCCGGGTTGAGCCCGTCGAGCAGCCCACCGAGCGGATTCTTGGTCGCCGCCGCCAATCCCGCGATCCGCCCGACCGGCCAGCGCATCAGGTGGTGCGGCCGCCCCGCGACGGTCACCGCCCGCACGGGTTGCCAGCCCAGCCGCTCGAACATCCGCCGGAACCGGCTCTGCACCGTCGCGTCGAACCGCAGCGCACCGGCCTGTTCCGCCGCCGCACACGCGGCTTGCACGAGCGCGGGCCCGATCCGCTGAGCGCCCCGGACAGCCGGGTCGACCACCAGTCGGCCGCCCTGCCACCAGCCGATGTCCGGTCCGTCGCTCACCGGCCCGAGCCGCACCCCGCCGAGCAACGCACCGTCGGAACTGCGCGCCTCGAGCACTATCGTGCGCGCATCGCCGTCCCGATCGTCCAGGTCGCTGCCCGCGAACAGCCCCTGTTCGTCCACGAACACTTTCCGGCGCAGCCGGTGATAGTCGGTGAGCGAACGCGCAGGTTCGATCAGAAACCGCGGCGCGCCGAGCAACGCCGGCACGAGATCAGTCACCGCACACCCCCACTGACCGCAGCGCTCACCTTCGAGCATCCGCACACAGCCCACTGACCGCTCAATCGCGCACAACCGCTCATCCGCCCGCCACCCGGACCACGAACCGCACGGCGACTGCGCATCCGCGCACACCCGCTCATCCGCCCGCCACCCGAAGCACGAACCGCACGGCAACTGCGCATCCGCGCACACCCGCTCATCCGCCCGCCACCCGAAGCACGAACCGCACGGCAACTGCGCATCCGCGCACACCCGCTCATCCGCCCGCCACCCGGACCACGAACCGCACGGCAACTGCGCATCCGCGCACACCCGCTCATCCGCCCGCCACCCGGACCACGAACCGCACGGCGACTGCGCATCCGCGCACGCTCGCTCATCCGCCGGCCGCCTGGAGTACGCCGCACGCGCCGCACGCCGCGCAGCCGGCGGCCTGGTCGGCGCCGAGCATGCCCGCCTCGCGCAGCAACGCGGCCACCCGCGCGGACACGTCGCGCACGAGCGACGGCGCCGGACCGGGAACGCCGTCCCGGCGGGCGAGCGTGCCGTTCATCGGACGGAACGGCACCACGAACGGATAGACCCCACGCGCGATCAGACGCCGGCAACCCTCGACCAGTTCGTCCGGGTCCTCGCCGAGGCCGATCAGCAGGTACGTCGACACCTGGTTGCGCCCGAACACCGAGACCGCGTAGTCCCAGGCCTCCTCGTACTCGGCCATCGGCACCGCGCCCTTGCCGGGCATCCAGCGCAGCCGGACCGCGTCGTCCAGCGACTCGGCGTGGATGCCGATCGACACCGCCCCGGCGTCCCGCAGCTCCCGGATCACGGCCAGATCACCCGGCGGCTCGATCTGCACCTGGATCGGCAGCCCGGGCACGCGCTCGAGCACCGCGCGCACCGAACGGACAAGATTGCGCGCACCGCGGTCGGGCCCGGCCGTCGTGCCCGTCGTCATCACCATCTGCCGGATGCCGTCCAGCTCGACGGCGGCCGCCGCGACCTCGGCCAGCTGGGCCGGTGTCTTCGCCGCGACCGTGGCCCCGGACCGCAGCGACTCCTCGATCGTGCAGAACCGGCACCGCTGGTCCTCGGCGTAACGGATGCACGTCTGCACGACCGTGGTCGCCAGAACGTCCTTACCGTGCAGACGCGCAATTTTCTCGTACGGAATACCGTCCGCCGTGGACAGGTCGTAGAACCGGGGACGGTGCACCACCGACAGCGACAGCCCGGTGTCCTGTTCGCCGAGCCAGAGCTTGTCATCGCGTACGGAATAAGGGCTCTGGGGGTTGATCGGCAGGGCCGCGTTGCCCCCGTCCACCACCAGGTGCCCGTCGTCGCTGGGACCGGCCCCGGCCGGCCGGCGCACGGGTGTGGGCACCCGCACGCCGCGCACGGCCAGGTCGGCTCGAACGTCGAGAGACATCGTGATCAGAACATGTACGTCGAGTTGATGATCGCGCCCTTGCGTGCGTAGTGGATGAGCGCGTCCTGCACGTCGAGCGGGTGCGTCGGGATGACGCCTTCGATCAGGTCCTCCTCGCGGGCGCCGTGCAGCGACAGCCCGAACCGGCAGCAGTACACCTTGCCGCCCTCGGCCATGAACGTCTTGAGCGAGTTGTTGATGTTGTGCTCGCCCGGGAAGGCCGAGTTGCCGGTGGTCGGGAAGCCCCGGGTGGCCAGGCAGTTGAGCGAGCCCGGACCGTAGAAGTAGATCGCCGACTCGAAGCCCTTGCGCAGCGCGCGGGTGGCCTGCAGGACGGCGACGAAGCTGACCGACGACTCGTGCGCGATGCCGTGCACGAGGGTGAAGTAGCTCTGCCCCTCCTCGGCCTTGTAGTCGGGGAAGACCTTGGTGCCGCCGTAGATGCTCGATCCCTCGGCCAGGGCCGGGTGCGGGATCTCGTTGAGGCTCTTCTGCTCGAGATCGGTCAGGTCGGTCATGGTTTCTCCCTGTCAGGTGTGAAGCGACTCGAAACTGGTCAGGTGTAGAGCGACTCGAAATTGGTCCGGAAAACGTGTGAGCGCAGCTCGGAACCGGCCGCCGCCGCGTGCAGGCGGGCGAACTCCCCCGCGTGGTCCCCCCAGGGCTCGTCCGAGGCGAACAGCACCCGGTCGTGCCCGATCCCCCGCCGGTCGATCTCGTCGGCCAGCCACCGAGGCGCGAACCCGATCGCCCACGACAGGTCGGTGTAGACCTGCTTCCCGGCGGCGATCCAGTCGAAGAAACGACCCCCGATGAGCTTGATGTGGCCGCTCATCCCCCCGCCGAAGTGCACGAGGTGGATCTTCACGTCGTCGCCGTACCGGTCGACGAGCTGCCCGACCTGGTCGATGTCGGACGCCGCCCCGGGCGAGGTGTGCACGTGGACGACCAGGTCATGCGCCCGGGCCGCGGCGAAGATCGGTTCCAGCCCGGGGTCGTCGATGTTCCCGCCGAGCAGGAAGCTGATCTTGAGGGCCCGGACGCCCGGTTCGCCGGCCAGACGCAACGCCTCAGCGGTCAGGGAAGCGTCTCGAGACAGAGCGGAGACCCAGAGCCCGCAACGGAGACGGTCGTCCTTCTGCGCCGCCTCGACCACCAGCGAGTTGAACCCGAACGCCACCGCGGGATCGGGCACCCCGTAGTTGGGCAGGACGAGGGCACGCGCGGTCCCCTCCCGGTCGAGATCCTTGATCAGGTCATCGATGGTGGCCCGCGCGGTGACGTCCGGATGCACCGGCGGCCCGCCGTAGAACGGATAGGCCGGCAGCACGCCGAGGTGCCGGTGAGCGTCGTACATCAGGCCGCCCATTCCAGATCCGGATAGGTCTCGGTCGGCGTCCCGGCGAGCCAGCTCACGCCGTCGGCAACCTGGGCCCGGCCGATCTGCCGTACGAGATGCTCGGCGTCACGCGCCACTCCCGCGAACCGCCCCGACCCCCAGGTGTGCTGCCACGGCAACCCGAGAAAATAGAGCCCCGGGCAGCTCGTGACCCCGCGGTCGTGCGTCGGATAGCCACGGCCGTCGAAGACCGGCACCTCGATCCAACGGTGATCACGGTGGAAGCCGGTCGCCCACACGACGGCGCTGATCCGGGCCACCGGCAAGGAGGACGGCGGTACGCCGGGCGTCCACACCGGCTCGTACCGCGTCTCCTCCGGTGCCGTCAGTCCGGCCCGGAGCACGTACGCGTCGATCGCGTCCTTGATCCCCTCGGCCACCGCGTCGGCGTTGTCGAGGTTGCGCGCGAGGTCGCCGGCGAAGGTGACCTCGCCGCCGGCCACGTCGAGCAGCCGCCCGTACAGGCTCATCCCCTCGGTCGCGAACCGGCGCAGGTCGATGTCGCGCCCGCCACCACGCCCGGTCATGTAGTGGTTGGCCCGCAACCGCACCTCGTCCGCGTCGCCGAACTCGTGCACGTTCTTGTCGTAGTGGCCCATCTCCTCGAGCCACGCGAGGGTGTCGCGACCCCGGTAGCGGCGGGCGGCCCGGGGCGCGCTCCCCACCGCGAGGTGCACCGTGCGCCCGGACAGGTGCAGGTCCTCGGCGATCTGGCAGCCGGACTGCCCGGTCCCGACGACGAGCACCTCCCCGGCGGGCAGATGGTCCGCGCTGCGGTACTGCGACGAGTGCACCTGCGGGACGCTCCCCGGGAACTTCTCGGCCAGCCGCGGCATCGCCGGCCGGTGATAGCCGCCGGTCGCGATGACCACCTGGTCCGCGGTGACAACCCCGTCACTCGTGCGGAGTTCAAACACGTTTCCCGTACGCCGTAAGCGCTGGACCTCCACGCCTTCGCGCAACGGCGGGTCGAAGCTGGCCGCGTACTTCTCCAGAAACGTGACCACCTCGGAGCCCGGCATGAACCCGTCCGGGTCGTCGCCGCTGTAGGCGTACCCCGGCAGGCGGCACTGCCAGTTCGGCGTGACCAGGCAGAACGAGTCCCACCGGCGGTCCCGCCACTCGTGCCCGACGCGGTCGCGCTCGAACACCACGTGCTCGAGGCCGCGCTGCCGCAGGTGCCAGCTCATGCTGAGCCCGGCCTGCCCACCCCCGACGACGGCGATCACGGCTCGATCCCTTCGACGAGCACGTCGCCGGCCGGCTGGGTGGCGGCGCGCGCCTCGACCGCGGCGAGGCTGCGGGCGGCGTTCCCGCACGGGAACCCGTACGCCTGCCGCACACGCTCCGAGGCCTCGGTCAGGGCCTGCCGGCTGGTGGCGACGAACTCGCCGACCGGCATCCGCTGCCCCGCCGAGAAGAAGTCCTCGACCACTGTCGAGGGTGAGTAGATCCGTTGCGCCACGCCGTCCGGCCAGCGCACCAACACAAAGCGTTCCGGCATGGCGTAACCCCTCCACCGGCCCGTCCGCCCAGGTCGGGCGGCTGGTGATGGGGCCCAGTCAAGGAATCCCGGGTTTCGCCGAGGTTTCGTCCGGAACAAGCAACCGTTAGATAGTCCTCACGGCGGCGGCGTATGACGGGCCGGTTACGAGTGTGCTGCGATCACCGGGAATTCGACGCCGGTCTTCACATCGTCATGTGTAGATGGTTATGTGTGCGGATGAAACGGAGAGGCGCGTTCATCGCACTGCTGGTCGCCGCCCTGGTCGGGGCGTCCGCGACCCCGGCCGGCGCGGCGGCGCCAAGCTACCGCTATCAGTTCCTCACGCCCGGCGGGCAACCGAAGCTCACCGAGACCGTGCCGGTCAACGTGGTCTTCGTCGGCTACGAGCCGGCCCAGGCCGGTGCCGCCGCCTTCAAGGGTGAGCTGGCCAAGAAGTACGAGCCCGTCGTACGCTCCCGCCTCTCCTACGGCGTGACCGAGAAGCTCGGCATCACCTACAAGTACGACTACCGCCTCAAGTACGCCGATACCGCGTACGAGAACAAGTTCTTCAAGCAGCTCGGCAAGCTGGCCAAGCCGGCGCCGCTGACGCAGTACCAGACGGCTTACAACGCGCAGGCCGGCAAGACCCGGACGATCACCGAGAACAACCTGATCGACGCGCCGAGCGTCGAGAAGTGGCTGGCCTTCAATCCGCCGTCCGGTGTGGACACGCGGCGCAACACCGTGTTCTTCATCAACTGGTACGGCCGGTCCGACTTCAAGTTCCACGTCTACAGCAAGACCGGCGAGCCCGACCCGGACACCGGCTACGACTTCGGCGCCAACCGCGACAGCCGCAAGATGATCGCGTGGGGCGGCACCACCGCCGACGACGAGGAGACCGGTCTCGGCGCCACCCGCCGCGTGTGGTTCCACGACCTGTCGGCCGGCCCCGAGTCGTGGACCGCGAACTACGACGTGACCAACGCCGACGTCGACGGGGACGGCGAGGCCGACTACCGGATGCCGCCGATCTGGGAGTACGCGGCCAACGGCTTCCGCTCCCCGGCCGCACTGGCCGGCGACCTGGGCAAGCTGACCCGCTACGTCGCGATGAACCTGCTGATGACGACGTCGCCGCTGTACCCGGTCGAGCTGCCGACGGCCGAGCCACCGCGATCGATCAACATCGACAGCAACACGTACGAGGGCTGGCCCGGTGTCGACGCGTCGGCCCAGTACACCAAGCCCGACCTGGTCGTGAAGGAGCTGTCCGAGCTGCGCTGGCGCAACCGGGTCGACTACGACAACCAGGACTTCAATTTCGACGCCAAGAACCGGGCCTGCTACGACGGTTTCGCCGTCACCGGTGAGGCCTGCTACCCGGAGAGCGGCCTGCCCGCCGACGCCAACCTCTTCCTCTACAACAAGGAGAACCTGGCCCGGACCAAGGACGACGGCAACAAGGTCGACTACGAGCTGCCCGTCTTCAACTACGTGCTGCCGCCCGACGTCGACCCGCCGCTGCTCGGCTTCGCCGACGACGACTGGGAGACCGGCACCCAGTCGTACGTGTTCAACTTCCTGTCGCAGAGCATCGTCGAGAGCGGCTACGGCCTGACCACCACGACGATCCACGAGGTCGGCCACCACCTGGGCATGTCGCACCCGCACGACGGCTACGACAGCGAGACCGGGGTCGGCTACGGCCCGAGCGGCGAGTTCTTCTACGCCTGGGCCGGCGACGAGAACAACTCGATGATGAGCTACATCGACGTCAACTGGGACTTCTCGCAGTTCGACCGGGACAACAGCGACCGGTTCCTGACCGCCGCCTACTGGGAGGGCGCGAACCGGCTGGCCGCCACCATCCCGGCCGGCAAGGCCCGCGGTGACCTGGCCGCCGCCGACGCGCTGCTCGGCCTGGCCAAGCTCGCCTTCGCCAAGCACGACTACCGGGCCGCGTACGCCCTGTCCGAGACCGCCTACTACAAGGTCTACTCGGCCGCCAAGAAGTCGGGCGTCGACCCGTCCTCGGCCGCCCGGACCATGGCCGCCGAGGCCAAGTCCGAGCGGGCGAAGCCCGACGTGAAGAGCCCGCACGAGTTCATCGACACGCTCGACCCGCAGGGCCCCCGCGCCCAGCCGTAACAGTCAGGTACCGCCGCGCCGGTTCACACGCCCGGCGCGGCGGTCCCCTACAACAGCACGATCCGCGCCCGCAGCGCCGTCGGTCCCCGGCCGCGCGTCGGGCAGTTGCACGTTCCCGGCGCCGCGCCTGCGGCCTCGATCCGGCGGAACGACCCTTCACCCGTACGGGGGAAGACGCTCCTTTGTGCTCGCCGGCGTCCCGGCTTCTCACCTGCGCAGGCCCGGCTTTACCCCGATTTTCCCGTACGGGCGGGGGCAGCTCGGCGGCCTCGGGCGGGCTATAACGCTTGCGTACGCCCGTCGCGCCCGAGGAGGTCGCCGTCATGAAGGCGCCCCAGTCCGATCCGGCCACCCGAACCGCCGTCCCCCGGCAGCGCGACGCCGAACCCGTGTCCGGCGACATCGGCGCGGCGATCGAGGTGCTCGGCGAGCACAATCCGGCCGCGGCGCAACTGCTGTGCCTGTGCTCGGTGCTGCACGCGGCCCCGGTGCCGGTCGACGTGTTCACCCGGTCGCTCGGCCGGCTGCCCGAACCGCTCGGCGGGATCGCGCCGCTGCAGTTCAACAGCGTGGTCGCGGCGCTGGTCGAACCACGTCTGGTCGAGCGCGGCGGGCACGGGCTGCGGACGTCCGAGCCGGTGCGGGAAGCCGTGCGGCGCGATCTCGGCGACGAGGCGGCCGGGGTGTGCCGGGCGTACGCGGGAATGCTCGTCGCCGCGGCCGTGCCCGACGTGGTCGACGAGCCGGTCAGCTGGCCGCGCTGGGCCGCCCTGGCCCCGCATCTGATCGCCTCGGACGCCGCCCACAGCACCGACCCCGCGCTCCGGGCCGCCGCCTGCCGGCTGGTGGTCAGCCTGCTCCACCGCGGGAAGGCGCGCCCGGCCCGGACGATCGCCGCCGAACTGCACTCGGGGTGGCGCGAGACGCTCGGCCCCGACCACCCGGACACCCTGCGCGGCGCCCACGAATTGGCCCGCTCACTGATCGCCGCGGGCGCGCTGCTGCCGGCCCGCAAGCTGCTCGACGACACGGTCGAGCGGCTGGTCGGCTCGCTCGGCAACAGTCACCCGCAGACCCGGGTGGCCGCCGAGACCCGCCGGGGCGTCCTGCTGCGCATGGGTGGGATGCCCCGCCCGGACGCCTCGCGGGCCGCCCACCGCCGTCGTAAGCCTTAGATCGCCGCCCGCTTCGACCGGACGTGCTCGCGCACCGCCAGGAAAAGCGGGAACGCGAAGGCGACCGCGATGGCCAGGGACCCGACGGTGAAGACCACCGGGACCCACCAGCGCCAGCCGAGCCGGTGCGACTCGCGGAAGTAGAAGAACGTGCAGACGACGAACACCACCAGGATGTCGACCGCGGCCGACGAGCTCGCGTCGTTGGCGAACCAGTCGCTGACGTACGCCCCGCCGGTGTAGCTGAGGTTGAAATACCAGGTGCCGACCAGGCCGACGAGGGCGAGCAGCCCGTAGACGAACTTCATCGGGACATCATCGTCGCCGCTACGAGGCGGGCTCGTGCCGCCCCGGACCAGGCCGCACCGGGGGCTGGTCGCGGCGCAGCCAGAGGGCGGCGATGCCGCCGGCCGGCAGGAGCAGCCAGCAGGAGATGACGCGGTAGATGACCACGGCGGCGGCGGCCGTCACGGCGGTTGCCCCGGCGGCGGTCAGGCCCGCGACCAGGGCGGTGTCGATCACGCCGACGCCGCCCGGGGTGAGCGGGATCTGCCGGACGATCTGTACGCCCAGATAGATGCCGGCCAGGGTGGTCAGTCCGACCGGCAGGCCCACGGCGTGGCAGGTGGCGACCAGGCACAGCAGGTCGGTGAGCCAGTTGACGGCGTAGTAGAGCGTGCCGGTGATCCACTCACGGGCCCGTAGCGAGGCGCCGGCCTGCCAGGCCTCCCGGGCCGAGGTGAGGACCCGGCGGACGAACGCGGCCACCCGGTTGCCGCCGACCGGACGCGCCGGACCGGCCGGACGGCGCATCAGGCGGCGCCCGCCGACCACCGCGACACCGGTCAGGACGGCCAGGACGCCCACCACGATCAGCGGCTGCGGGCCGGCCAGCAGGTGCGGGTCGCGGGTCAGCACGGCCGCGCCCCCGACCACGTAGAGCAGGGCCAGGCCGCCGATCGAGGCCAGCCCCGAGACGATCATCTGGGCGGCGGCGATCTCCTTCGAGGCGCCGGCGCGCAGGTACTGCCGGACGGCGTATCCGGCCGACACGGCGGACCCGACCGGCATCGAGATCGACACCGCGGTGCGGGCCAGGGTCACCGCGAAGGCGTAACGGAGGCCGACGCGTACGCCGAAAGCTCGCAGAATCTGCCGCTGCTGCCAGGCGAACGCGGCCAGAGACACGAACTGCAGCGCCAGCGCGGCGGTCACCCACCAGTAGTCGGCGCCGGTCAGCGCGCGCAGGAACTCGCGCGGGTCGGGGAAGCGGCCCTGCAGCCCGTACGCGGCCAGGCCGAGACCCACGACGACGAGCAGCGGCAACCGGAGCCGCGACCACCACAGCTGTCGCCGGGTCGGGGTCTTCTGCTGGGCCGGGGTCGTGGGCTTTCGCTGGGCCGGGATCGCGGGGAAGAAGCGGCGGCGCCGAGCGGTGCCGGGCACGCCGGGTTCGCGCGGGGGCGGCCGCAGCTCAGACCGGGTACGAGGCACTCGGTGATCCTGGCAAACGGGATCAACCCCTGGCCACCCGTTGTGATGTGCGAGTCACGAACTTTCGGTCAGCATTCGATGACATTGACGGCCAGACCGCCGCGGGCCGTCTCCTTGTACTTGACCTTCATGTCGGCCCCGGTCTCCTTCATGGTCTTGATGACCTTGTCGAGGGAGACGTGATGCCGGCCGTCGCCGCGCAGCGCCATCCGGGCCGCCGTGACCGCCTTGACGGCGGCCATGCCGTTGCGCTCGATGCACGGGATCTGCACCAGCCCGCCGACCGGGTCGCAGGTCAGGCCCAGGTTGTGCTCCATGCCGATCTCGGCCGCGTTCTCCACCTGCTCCGGGGTGCCGCCGAGCACCTCGGCCAGGCCCGCCGCGGCCATCGCGCAGGCGCTGCCCACCTCGCCCTGGCAGCCGACCTCGGCGCCGGAGATGGAGGCGTTCTCCTTGAAAAGCAGTCCGGTCGCCGCGGCCGCGAGCAGGAACCGCACCACGCCCTCGTCGTCGGCCCCGGGGACGAAGCTCACGTAGTAGTGCAGAACCGCCGGAATGATCCCGGCCGCGCCGTTCGTGGGCGCGGTGACGACCCGGCCGCCGGCCGCGTTCTCCTCATTGACGGCCATCGCGTACGCGGTGAGCCACTCCATCGCGTGCTCCGAGGGCGAACCCGCGGCGCGCAGTTGCCGGGCGGTGGCCGCGGCCCGCCGGCGCACCTTGAGGCCGCCCGGCAGCACGCCTTCGGCCTCGAGCCCCGCGGCCACGCACTCCCGCATGACCCGCCAGATCTCCAGCAATCCGGTACGGATCTCGGCCGACGGACGCCACGCGGTCTCGTTCTCGAGCATGAGCCGCGAGATCGACAGCCCGGTCTCCTTGGTCAGGGCCAGCAGGTCGGCCCCTGTAGAGAACGGATGCGCCAGCACGGTGGTGTCGGCCGTGATCGACCCCGTCTCGTCGAGCACGAACCCGCCACCCACGGAGTAGTACGTCTTCTGCAGAACTTCCGCGCCCGCCGAGTCGTACGCGGTGAAGGACATGCCGTTGGGATGCCCCGGAAGCGTCCGCCGACGGTGCAACACCAGGTCAACGGCAACGTCCCCACCCGACGGCAGAGTAAGCGCGCCACGGCTGTGAATGGCCGCGGCGCGCGCATCCGCGGTGCCCACATCGACCGTCTCGGGATCCGAGCCTTCGAGGCCGAGCAGCACCGCCTTGGGCGTGCCGTGCCCGTGCCCGGTGGCCCCCAACGACCCGAACAACTCAGCCCGCACCAGCACCACACGTCCCGCCGTCGCTGCCGCCCCGGTGCCCGAGGTGGCGTCATGCCCTCCAGCGTCGCCCGACGACGCGTCATGCGATCCGGCGTGCCCCGACGACGCGTCGTGCGCTCCAGCGTCGCCCAACGAGGCGCCGTGCGCTCCGGCGTGGCCCGACGACGCGTCATGCGCTTCGGCGTCGCCCGACGAGGCGTCATGCGCTGATGTGTGGGTGCCGAGCAGGTCGGCGAACATGCGGGCGGCGCGCATCGGGCCGACCGTGTGGGAGCTGGACGGGCCGATGCCCACCGAGAACAGGTCGAACACGGACACGGCCATCAGAGCGGCCTCCTTCATGACGAGCGGCGAGGTGCGAGCTGCCAGCACAGGCGGCAGGCAGCACGCGGGGGCGTCGGGGTGAAGCGAACGAACCGGCCGACGGGCCGGGACGCTCTCCCTCGCTCTGTCATGGGGGCCTGAGAGCTTCACCGCCACGGATGGGCGGTTTGCACCGTGGGCGCGGGCTCAGGGGCAGCCCGGCTTTCCAGAGTTGCCGGCCACGGCGGTCTGGGTGCCTGAGAGATTCTGAGGGAGAAGTTGCTCCTTCGGCGCCCCCATCTCGAAGGGGACTCTCCCGACGTGGCCAAGGCGTCTGCAGTTGTCTCCGCAAGCTATCGACGCCGCCGGGAACGGGTCAACAGCTTGTGAGGAAGCGGGGCGGACAACACCCCGCTTCCTCCAGGTTAACCGCCCCCACCGGTTAGTGAGTGCTCACTCTCTACGACCGGCCAACGTTTGTGAGTACTCACTCCCCACGGCCGAGCCGAGGTTTGTGAGTACTCACTCCCCACGGCCGAGCCGAGGTTTGTGAGTACTCACTCCCCACGGCCGAGCCGAGGGTATGTGAGTACTCACTCCCCACGGCCGAGCCGAGGGTATGTGAGTACTCACTCCCCACGGCCGAGCCGGCGTATGTGAGTGCTCACTCAACACGGCCGAGCCGAGGGTATGTGAGTACTCACTCCCCACGGCCGAGCCGGCGTTTGCGAGTACTCACTCCCCACGGCCCGAGCCGGCGTATGTGAGTGCTCACTCAACACGATGGGGGTTGAACCCGCGGGCTGGGGTCAGCAGCGGCCCAAGTCCTGCCACTGCTCGGTCCAACCCGGTTCGGAGCCCTGGGTCCAGTAGCGGGCCCGCCACAGGTGGACGCCCTCGCCGGACTTGGGGCCGTTCGGATCGCCGTACTTGCTCTTCTCGTGCTTCACCACGTTGCCGCCCAGGTAGACCGAGCTGAACGCCCAGTTCGGCGAGTTCGCACAGGTCGTGCCGGGCGGGGTCGTCGGGGGCGTGGTGGGCGGAGTGGTCGGCGGCGTGGTGGGCGGAGTGGTCGGCGGCGTCGTGGGCGGAGTGGTCGGCGGAGTGGTGGTGCAGCCGCCAGTTGAGGCGACGGTGTCCACGAACGTGCGGCCGGCCGTGCGGTAGCCCGAGGTTGCCGAAGTGACCTGGGCCGGCGACATCACCTGGTTCTTGGCGAACAGCACCCAGTCGACCTGTTCGATGTAGGTCGACAGGCCGCCGGAGTGGGTGGCCGTGTCGATGAACCACAGGTTCCAGTTGATCGTCATCGTCTGGCGCGGGAAGAACTTGCCCGAGTGGTCGCCCACCTGCACGCCGTCGATGTAGTAGATGACGTGACCGTTGGCCACCTGCGCCACCAGGTCGTGCCACCCGTCCAGGCTGCTGCGCTGTTCGGAGTGCACGTTGTCGGCGTACCAGGGCTCGTTCCGATAGGTGTACCACGTGGTCTGGTAGTTGATCGGGCCCTGCTCGCCCCAGCCGCCGTTGGGCAGGTACTCGCTGATGTCGAGCTCGCTGTAGGTCGGGTCGAGGTCGCCGTTGAGCGGGCTGATCGTGAAGAACGTCTGGTTGATGTGGTCGCCGTCGTTGCCGCTGACCGGCGTGTCGGTGAAGCGGACCCGGCTGGCGTACGTGCCCTCCAGGTAGCGCTTCTGGGTCGAGTAGAGCTCAGCGTGGTTGGTGCCGGCCCCGGTGCCGTCGGTGGAGGCGGTCAGCTGCAGCACCTTCTGGCCGCCGCTGCTCGGGAAGGTGATGTTGTTGGGCGACCAGTTTGCGCCGGGCACGCCCGGTCCGCCCTGGTAGCTGCGCGGGGTCCAGCCGTTGGCGGTCAGCGCCGGGTCGGCTGAAGAGTTGTAGTGGAAGTCGTCGAACAGGTAGCCGCAGTCGGCGGCCGAGGCGGGGGCGGCCGACACCGCGACCACCCCGGCGGCGACCAGGATCGGCACCGCGAGTAAAGCGAATCGACGCTTGTCGATCTTCATGGACAGACTCCTCCGATATGAAGAGGAACGGGGAAAGAGGGGACTACTTGACCGCGCCGGCGGTCATTCCGGCTCGGATGTGCCGTTGGAACGCGACGTAGGCGATGAGCACCGGCAGCATGGCGATCGTCAAGCCGGCGAACAGGCCGCTCCAGTCGCTGCGATACCCCTGGCTGACCGACAGGGCGGCCAGACCCTGCGCCAGGACGTACCGGTCCGGGTCGGGATTGAGAACCAGCGGGAGCAGATACTGGTTCCAGAGCCCGAGGAAATTGAAGATGCCGACCGCGAACAGGCCCGGCCGGGCCAGCGGCAGCATGACGCGGAAGAACACCGCGCCGTGCGAGCAGCCGTCGAGGAAGGCGGCCTCGGCGATCTCGCTGGGCAGCGTGCGGAAGAACGAATGCAGGAAGAAAACCGTGAAAGGCACCGCGTACGCCGTGTAGACGAGGATCAGTCCGGGATAGGTGCCGAGCAGGCCCAGTTGTTGCACGACGAAAAACAGCGGGACGAGTGCCAGGAACACGGGGAAGAACATGGCGGCGACGAACACGTAATAGATCAGCCGGTTGCCGCGAAATTCATAACGGGCCAGCGCGTACGCCACCAGTGAACCCAGAAGCATGGTGAGGATCAGCGCTCCCCCGACCACGATCAGGCTGTTCAGGAAATAGCGCCCGATGCTGGCCGCCGTCCACGCGCGAACCCAATTGTCCACCTCTAAAGAAGACGGCAGCGACCACGGGGTATTGAGGATCTCGTCGTCGGTCTTGAACGAGCTCACCACGGCCCAGAGCAGCGGCAACGCGGTCACCACGGCCCAGCAGAACATCGCGATGTGCGGGAGTGGATTGGGGTTTGTCCGCGCGGGCGGGGCGGACGGGATTGAGGTGGCGGACGCGGACGGCGAACGAAGAAGAGTCATGCCGCGCCGCCAAGAGACCGGAGAAGTGTCATGCCAGCTCCAACCGTTCGCGGCGGCCGGAACGGAGGGCGAGCACCGCGAGCGTGAGTGTGGCGAAGAACAGCGCCACCCCCATGGCCGAGGCGTAGCCGAATTTCCCGTACGAGAAAGCGGTCCGGTAGAGCGACAATCCGATGACTTCGGTGGCACCGTCCGGCCCGCCCGGCCCCACCGTCATGATCTGCACGACGGCAAAGGCGTCCAGCGCCGCGATTCCCAGATAGACGAAGGCGACCTGCACCGATTCGCGGACCAACGGCAACGTCACTCGGAAGAACATCGCCCACCGCCCGGCCCCGTCGAGCTTCGCCGCTTCGAAGAGTTCCGCCGGAATACCCTCGATGGCCGCACTGAACAGCACCACATAGAACCCGACCGACGACCACACCAATACGGCCGCCACCGACAGCAGTGCGAACGACGGCTCGGCCAGCCACGACCGGGCCAGTCCACCGAGGCCGACCGCCCGCAGTCCCGAATTGAGCAAGCCGGTGTTGGGGTTGTAGACGAAGCTCCACAACACCGCGACGACGACCAGGGACAGGAGCTGCGGGAAGAAGTAGACGATCCGGTAGCCCGCCCCGAGCCGCGACGACGACTGGCGCAGCATCGACGCCAGGAACAGCCCGATCGCGATCGTCACCAGCGGGAAGACCGCCAGCAGGACGAGGTTGTTGCGGACGGCGTCGAGGAACAGGGTGTCGCCGCCGAGGCGGACGTAGTTGTCCGCCCCGACGAACGACGCCTGGCCGGCCACCCCGGTCCAGTCGGTCAGCGACAGGTAGAACGCCTGCGCGTACGGCGACAGCACGAAGACGACGTGCAGCACCAGGGCCGGCACCAGCGCGCCGAGCAGGAACCGCCAGCGGCCGTGCCGCATCAGCGTTCGTACTTCGTGATCGTCGAGTCCTTCGCGAGGGCGTCGGCCGCCTTCTGGATGCGCGTGGACCAGTCGGCCGGCGAGAGGCGCTTGTTCACCAGTTCGCCGGTGGCGTCGTCGACTGCTTTGGCGAGCGGGGCGTACCACGTACGGAATCGGTAGGTGAAGGTGTCGGTGCCGGCCGCCGTGACCGCGTCGCGGACCGAGCCCAGCCCGGACGAGAGGGTGAGCCCGTCGGTCGCCCCGGCCACCGACGGCAGCGTGCTGTTGGCCTTGGCGAAGGCCGTGGCCGAGCCCTTGGAGAACAGCAGGCGCAGGTACTCCTTGCCGCCGGCCGCGTTCTTGGCCTTGGCCGGCACCAGGAACGACTCGCTGCTGGCGGCCTGCACCGCGCTCACCGGCAGTTTGCCCGGGCCCAGTGCCGGGACCGCGCCCATCACCATGTCGAAGCCGGCCGGCGCGACGCCCTTCTGCTCGCTCTCCAGCCACGACCCGCACGGGATGAAGGCGGCCTTCCTCTGGCACCACGCGGCTTGGGCCTCGGTGTGCGACAGCGCCTCGGACCCGCTCATCAGGAAACCGCGCCCGGCCAGCTCGGCGAACGCGGTCGCCGCCTGCACGAGCCCCTCCTGCTTCCAGGCACCCGGCTGCAGGTTGTCGACCGCCTTGATCAGGTCGGTCCCGCCCGCCTTGGCCGCCATGGAGAGCAGCGGGTCATTGATGTACTCCGGGTATTTGCCCTGGTAGGTCCAGGGTGCGACGCCGGCCTTCCTGATCTCGGCCGACAGGGTCAGCATCTCCGCCCACGAGGTCGGAAAGGTCCAGCCACGCGAGGCGAAGAACGACTTCGAATACCAGACACCCCAGACCGTGTACGTGAAGTTGAGCGCGACGGTCCGGCCGGCGAAGGTGCCGTCCTCGACCACGCCGGGCAGCAGCGTGTCGCGGACCTTCTTGCCGGGCTGGTCGAGGCTGGGGGCGTCGAGCAGGTCGGCCAGGTCGTTCACCTGCGAGGCGCCGACCAGGGTGGCGATGTCGAGCCGTCCGGCGCCGGTGTTGTCGACGACGTCGGGCGGGGTGCCGGCCACGAAGCGGGGCTGCATCGCCTCGCCGACCTTCTGCAGACCTTTGTGGTCGACCTTGGCCTGCGGATATTTCCCGGTGTACGCCTTCTCGGCCTGCACCGCGTAGTCGTCGCCGTAACCGCCCTTGAACACGACGACTTCCAGGGGCGCGTCGGCCTTCACGCCGAGCGGGTTGTCGGCGGTCTTCTCGGCTCCCTCGGAAACTGCGGACGGGGAGTCGGAGCTGGACGTCACGCACCCGGCCAGGGCCGGGACGGCGACCGCCGCGGTGACGGCCGTACGAAGGAGGGTTCGTCGGGTGGGATAAGGTCTGAGCTGGGATTCAGGGTTCATCACAGGGCTCTCTTCCTATGCGGTGCGCCGGATGCGCCCGGCGTACCGCGCCTCGATCTCTGCGTTGTGTTCCTTGCCGCCGGGCACGTTGTCCGACAGGTAGACGGGCGGGGTGATCCCCGCGTCGATCAGGCGGGCGACCACCTCGGTGACGATCTGCTGAGCCAGCAGGGCCGCGGTGATCGACGAGACGGCGCCGACCGCCCCGCCGCCGGGCAGCGGGATCGTGGCGTCGCCGTAGGGGGCGCCGTTGTCGAGCACCACGTCGGCGATCTCGCCGAGCTTGCGGCCGCTCGGGTGCCGCGACGCGACACCGGCCGAGTGCTCGGCCGAGGTGATCGCGACGAGCTTGTGCCCGCGCTCCTTGACCAGCAGCGCCATCTCGACGACGGCGCCGTTGATGCCGGAGTTGGAGGCGATGACGAACGCGTCGTCCGGCTTGATCGGGGCCAGCTCGTAGAGCCGGTGCGCGATTTCGGTGCCGCGTTCGACCATCGGGTCGGCGAGCTCCGACATCGGCGAGCCGCCGTAGAGGACGATGTCGCGCAGGGCGATCCGGTTGGTCGGGACCAGTCCCCCGGCCCGGCCGGCGATCTCCATGGCCAGGGCCTCGGAGTGCCCGCAGCCGAAGGCCTGGATCACTCCCCCGTTCCGTACGGCCTCGGTCAGGATCTCGGCGGCGGCCCGTTTCTCCGGGTCCTGGCCGCCGCCGACGTGGGCGACGGCGGCCTGGATTCTCGACAGATACTCGCTGCTGGTGACGCTCACGGTTGTCCTTTCGCACGCCCGCGCTTGCGCGAGGGGATCTTCTCGGGGAGGCGGTGGGCGTCGACCGCGCGCACGGTCAGCTCGAGTGCGTCGGCCGTCCGCTCGTAGGTGCGCTGCGCGACCGCCACGTAGATCAGGTCGAGCACCAGCAGCTGCGAGTGCAACGCGGACAGCGCGGCCAGCCGGAACGTCGTCTCCTGCACCGCCGTGGTGAACACGACGTCGGCGATCTCGGCCAGCGGTGACCGGCCGAAACTGGTGACGGCCACGGTGAGCGCGCCGTGGTCGGCCGCCTCGGCGAGCGTTTCGATGACTTCCCGCGTACGCCCGGAGTGGCTCAACCCGATCGCGACGTCTCCCGGCAGCAGCAGGGCCGCATTGGTGAGCGCCGTGTGCGAATCGGTGCGGTGCCACACCGGCACCCGGATCCGCTCGAGCCGGAACGCCATCTCGCGGGCCGACGTGCCGCTCGACCCGAGCCCGAAGATCTCCACCCGCCCGGCCCCGGCGATGGCTTCGGCCACCCGCTCGACCGCGGTGACGTCGAGCCCGGCCGCGGTGCCCTGGATGGCCCGGGTGTCGGCCGCGGTCACCACTCCGAGCACGTCCGCGAGGGGGTCGTCGGGGGCGATGTCGCCGCTGATGTCGGTCTCCCAGCGGGCCTGCTCGGCCCGGCCGGTCTCGGTGGCGATCGCGACCCGCAGGTTGGCGTAGCCCTTGAAGCCGAGCGTGCGGCTGAACCGGGTGACCGTGGCGGTCGACGTGCCGGATCGTTCGGCCAGGTCGACGATGCTGGCGTGGGCGGCCGTCTCGGGGTCGGCCAGGATGGTCTCGGCGATGCGCGCCAGGGCCTCGGGCATCTGCGGGCCCTCCATGCGCAGGCGGCCGAGCAGGCCTCCACTCTCACCGGTCACGTCGGACATCCTTTTCATCGAGTGCTGTTGTCGATGAAAATTACGACCGCCGATGGCTCTAGTCAATAACTGTTACCTATGTTTCGATTTCTTGGCATGGGAGCCGACACGGGAGCCGACATGGGAGCCGGCATGCGAGCGGGCATGAACCTCGTGGTGGGTGTGGACGCCGGCGGCACGGCGACGAAGGCCGTCGTGGCCACGGTGGACGGCGAGATCGTCGGGCGTGGACAGGCGGGAGCGGGCAATCCACTGACGACGGGACCGTCGAGGGCGGCCGCCGCGATGGGCGAGGCGGTGCGGGCGGCGCTCGGCGAACTACCGCCGCAACGGGTGGCGCGAGGTGTGCTCGGCGTGGCCGGAACGAGTGCCTTGACGAACGGGGACGGGCTCACCGCGTACGGGAAAGCCTGGAAAGCTCTTGATCTTGATTGCCCGATGGTGGTGGTCGGCGACGTGGTGACCGCTTTCGCCGCGGGGAGCCCGGCCGCCGAGGGCGCGGTGCTGATCGCCGGGACGGGCGCGATCGCCGCTCAGGTGCGGGGCGAAGAGGTGGTGCGGACGGTCGACGGCCACGGCTGGCTGCTCGGCGATCTCGGTTCGGGGCGCTGGATCGGGCTGGCGGCCCTGCGCTGCGCTGTCCGGAAGTGGTCATCACCCCTGGCCGCCGCGATCGCCGCCCGGGTCGGGGTCTCCACATCGGACGCGCTGATCGGCTGGGCCCAGGCGCTGCCGTTCGCCGAGATCGACGCGCTGGCCCCGCTGGTGTGCGCGCTCGCCCGCGACGCCGACCCGGACGCGCGAGCGATCACCTCCACCGCCGCGGCCGAGCTGGTCCGGACGCTCGACGAGCTCGGCGCCGGCGGCCCGGTCGTGCTTGCCGGCGGACTTCTGGCGGCCGGGACCCCGGTCCGGGACGGTGTGCGGGCGATCCTGCGCGGCCGAGGTGTCGACTGTGTTCCCAGCCGCGACCCGGCCGCGGGGGCGGCCTGGCTCGCCGCCCGCCCGGTCGCCGATCTTCCACCGGTTTCCCTGCACCGGTCACTGCTGTCCTGAATTGCCCGGCACCGCGATTTCCCCGGACGTTCGCTTTATTTGTGGCCCGCATTACTGCCATTCCCGGTGACGTTTCCGGCCCGGAACTGTGAGTCGCCTGTGGACTCACGCTCGTAACACATCGGACCCAATGATTCGGCGGAACGGCTCGTTGCGCCCGGATTCCGTTGTGCGCTATGGCGTTGACGCACGTCACAGCGGGGCGATCGGCCGGGATCAGGTGGACATGCCGGAATTGATGTTGCGCCTTTATTTCCGGCCGGAAAACGCTCTCCATCGAGCTGTAAAAGGGCCGACAGTCCACTTGATAGGTACGAGGCGAATCCGGTTAGGGTCTTTCCGTCCGGTGGTGTGGGCCGGCCTGACAATCCGAGGAAGAAGCCATGGCATTGGCTGCCGTCATCATGATTCTCGTGTCGCTGGTGCTCGCGGTCTTCGCCGCGGTCACGCTGTGGTGGACCATGCACGCCTGGCGCACGCCGGAAACCCTGGCGGGCACCCGATTCGCCCCGCCCGACGGGGAACAGCACCTGACGTTCTCGCTGCTGCTGCCGGCCCGCCACGAGAAGGCGGTCCTCGAGCACACGGTCGAGCGGCTGCTGCGCTCCACCCACGAGGCGTTCGAGATCATCATCATCGTCGGGCACGACGACCCCGAGACGGCCGAGGTGGCGCACCGCGTCGCGGCCACCGCACCGGCGCGGATCCTCGTCGTCACCGACCACAACGAGCAGAAGAACAAGCCCCGGGCCCTGAACACCGCGCTTCCGTACGTACGGGGGGATGTGGTCGGGGTCTTCGATGCCGAGGACCAGGTGCATCCGCTGCTGCTCGAACACGTCGACCACGCGTTCCGGGCCACCGGCGCCGACGTGGTGCAGGGCGGCGTCCAGCTGATCAACTTCCACTCCAGCTGGTACAGCCTGCACAACTGCCTGGAGTACTTCTTCTGGTTCCGCAGCCGGCTGCACCTGCACGCCAAGAAGGGCTTCATCCCGCTCGGCGGCAACACCGTCTTCGTGCGCGCCGACGTGCTGCGCGAGGCCAACGGCTGGGACGGCACGTGCCTGGCCGAGGACTGCGATCTCGGCGTGCGGCTGTCCAGCCGGGGCAAGAAGGTCATCGTCGCGTACGACTCCACGATCGTCACCCGCGAGGAGACGCCGCACTCGGTCGGCGCGTTGCTCAAGCAGCGCACCCGCTGGCACCAGGGCTTCCTGCAGGTGCTGCGCAAGGGCGAGTGGCGCCGGCTGCCCACCTGGCGGGCACGCATGCTGGCCCGTTACACGCTGACCAGCCCGTTCCTTCAGGCGTTCTCGGGCGTGGTCATCCCGGTCGGTGTGGCCATCGCGATCTGGGCGCAACTGCCGGTCTTCGTCGCGCTGATCACGTTCCTGCCGGTGCTGCCGATGGCGGCCACGCTGATGTTCCAGATCGTCGGCCTGCACGACTTCGGGCAGCAGTACGACCTGCGCATCCGCTGGCACCACTACCTCAAACTCGTCCTCGGTTCCTTCCCGTACGCCCTGGTGCTGTCCACAGCCGCACTACGGGCCGTGTGGCGGGAGTACACCGGTCGCCGCAACTGGGAGCTGACGGCGCACGTCGGCGCTCACCTTCCCGCCGCTCCCCAGAAGGTCGCCGCATGACCGTCCTCGAGCTCGTCCGCGAAACGCCGCCGCCGGTCGTCACCCCGCCGCGCAAGGACCGCACCGACTTCACCATCGCCGTCGGCCTGACCACGCTGGTCCTGGCGCTGCTGGCCTGGAACATCACCGGGTTCCCGACGGCCAGCGACGACGAGGGCACCTACCTCGCCCAGGCGTGGGCGGTGCAGAACGGTCAGGGCCTGGCCCACTACACCTACTGGTACGACCATCCGCCGCTCGCCTGGATCCAGCTGGCCGCGTTCTCGTGGCTGCCCGCCTGGGTCGCCCCGAGCCTGCTCGCCGTGGCCGCGGGCCGGATCGCCATGCTGCCCCTGCAGGCGGCCGGTCTGCTGCTCGTCTACGTCGTCGGCCGGCGCATCGGACTGCCGCGCTGGGCCGCCGCGGTGGGTCTGCTCACGTACGGGCTGTCGCCGCTCTTCCTGACCATGGGCCGGCAGATCTACCTGGACAGCTTCGCGGTCGTCTGGATCCTGGCCGCCCTGGCCCTGGCCCTGTCGCCGCGCAAACACCTGTGGCACTACGCAGCGGCCGGGGCGGCCGCCGCGATCGGGGTGCTGTCCAAGGAGACGATCCTGGTCATCCTGCCCGCCGTGCTGGTCGCGATGTGGCAGAACACGGCCCGCAGCACGACCCGCCCGTGGGCGTTCGGCGCCTTCGCCAGCGGTCTCGTCCTGGTCGGCTGCTTCTATCCGCTCTACGCACTGCTGCGCGGCGAGTTGTTCCCCGGTGAGGGGCACGTGTCGCTGTTCGGCGCCATCCAGTTCCAGCTCGGCTCGCGGTCCGGTTCGGGCAGCATCTTCGCGGCCGGCTCGGGCGCCAACGAGCTGCTGCACTCGTGGCTCTACTACGACAGCGTGCTCCTGGTCGCGGGCTCGGTGGCCACGGTGGCCGGGTTGTTCCTGCGCCGGCTGCGGCCGGTCACCGTGGCCGGGGCGATCCTGATCGCCGTCGCGCTGCGGCCCGGGGGCTATCTGCCCGCCATGTACGTGGTGCAGGTGCTGCCGTTCTTCGCGATCGCCATCGCCGGCGTGCTGGCGTTCGTCTTCGCCCGGATCTCGGCCTGGGGGAAGCCGGCGCCCGACGCGACCGGCTCGACCGGGGCCCGGGCCCGGCGCTGGGCCACGCCGGCCGCCGCCGCGCTGGCCTTGGTGCTGGTGGCGGTCGTGGTCGCCCC
The DNA here is from genome assembly GCF_018829635.1 of Paractinoplanes bogorensis. Classification (GTDB taxonomy): domain Bacteria; phylum Actinomycetota; class Actinomycetes; order Mycobacteriales; family Micromonosporaceae; genus Actinoplanes; species Actinoplanes bogorensis. Next base: position 399,545 of record NZ_JAHKKG010000005.1, on the reverse strand, counting down.
GCGCTGGTACATCGGCGACCGGCGAGCGCTGACCGCGAACGACAATGCGGCGTACGTGGAAGCCGCCCACTATCTGCGAGCGCAGCCACCCTCGACCGTGGTCGTCGACGACGTGCTCTGGCTCGACTGCGTCAATGCCGGCTACCCGTCCGACCGGGTCATCTGGTTCTACAAGCTCGACCTCGACTCCGAGGTGGCGGCCCGCCTGCCCGGCGGGTGGCGCGACGTCGACTACATCGTCTCCACCCCGGCTGTCCGGCAGGATCCCGGCACCCTGCCGACCGTGACGGCTCTGCTCCGAAACTCCACCGTGATCGCGTCGTTCGGCCCGGCCGACGGCCTCATCGAGATCCGCCGCGTCAACAAGGAGTCCGCATGACGATCACCGATATCACGGTCGCCGAACCAAGCTCAGCCGAACCGACCGCCACCGTCACGGCCTCGGTCGCGCCGGCTCCCGTACGGGCGGCACTGCGCGGCACCATCGGCGAGCTGCCGGTCGGCACCACGCTGCGCCAGACCGTGGTCGTGCCCACCTACAACGAGCGCGACAACGTCGAAGCCCTGCTGGAACGGCTCGCGGCCGCCCTGCCCGCCGACGACACCGAGATCATCTTCGTCGACGACAGCACCGACGACACGCCGGCCGTCATCGCGTCGTTGCAGGAGACCTGCCCGATCCCGGTCACCGTGCTGCATCGCGAGCACGCGACCGGCGGCCTCGGCGGCGCGGTCGTCGAGGGCATGCGGGCCGCCCGCGGCGAGTGGATCGTCGTCATGGACGCCGACCTGCAGCACCCGCCCTCGGTCGTGCCCACCCTGATCGCGGCCGGCCGCCGCGACGGCGCCGACCTGGTCGTCGGCAGCCGCTACGCGGGCGGCGGCAGCAGCCGGGCCGGCCTTGACGGCGGCTACCGGCGCCTGGTCTCCGGCGGTTCCACCCTGTTCACCAAGGTGATCTTCCGGAACAACCTGATCCAGGTCAGCGACCCGATGAGCGGTCTGTTCGCGATCCGCACGAGCTCGCTCGAGACCGAGGAACTGCGCCCGCTCGGCTACAAGATCCTGCTCGAGCTGATCGTGCGCAACCGTCCGGGCCGGATCGTCGAGGTCCCGTACGCGTTCCAGCCGCGCCACGCCGGCGAGTCCAAGTCGAGCCTGTCCGAGGGCTTCCGCTTCCTCAAGCACCTGGCGATCCTGCGGTTCGGCGCCAAGCGGGCCCGGATGCTGGTCTTCGCGATGATCGGCGTCTCCGGTCTGCTGCCCAACCAGGCCGCGTTGTGGTTCCTGCACGCGGTGCTCGGGGTGCACTACGTCCCCGCGGCGATCGTGGCCAACCTGGTCGCGGTCGGCTGGAACTTCGCGCTGACCGACACGCTGCTCTACCGCGACCGGCGTCAGCATCGCAGTTTCGCCGGCCGGTTCAGTCGCTTCTTCGTCCTGGGAAATGCCGATCTTCTGCTGCGCGTACCTCTGCTGGCCCTGCTCGTCTCGGGTCTGCACATCGGCGTCCTGATCGCCAACCTGCTCACTCTGCTGATCTCGTTCGTCGTCCGCTTCCTGATCCTGGACGGCCTGATCTACAAGGCACGGCGCCCATGATTCGGTTGGAGAGCAAACCCTGGCTGAGCCGCCGGAATCGTCGTGACATCGGTGTCACGCTGATCCTGGCTCTGCTTCTCGTGCTGATCTCGCCCACGCTGCCCGCGCGGGCCGGCGCCAACCTGGTCGCGAACGGCGGCCTGGAGGCGATCGGCGCCGACGGTTTCCCGGTCTGCTGGGAGAAATCCGGATGGGGCGACTCGGCCTACACGTTCGGCGTATCGACCGCGGCCCACACCGGCACCAAGGCCATGCAGATCACGCTGGGCCAGACCCTGCCGGGCGACCGCAAGGCGATGATGCTCGAGGACTCGTCGTGCGCGCCCAACGTCGCGCCGGGCCACCAGTACGACCTGGGCGTCTGGTACACCACCACCACGCCCAACACGGTCATGACCCTGTTCCGCCACGACGTGGCCCAGGGCTGGGTCTACTGGACCGACCTGGCCACCCTGCCGACGACGACAACCTACAAGCGTTCCCTCGTACGAACCCCCGTCGTGCCGCCCGGAACTGATCAGATCGTCTGGGGTGTCACCATCTACGGCGCCGGAACCCTGCGCACCGACGACTACACGATGGAGGACGTCACCCAGCCCTCCCCCGGTACAACGGCGTGCACGGCCGGAGCGGCCTGCACCAAGGGCACATGGGCGGTGATGCCGTTCAACACGCCCGTACGGGCAATCCATGCTGTTGTCCTGCACAACGGTGACGTGCTGCTGGTCGCCGGGTCGGGCAACAACCTGGACGACTTCGCGGCGGGCACCTTCAAGTCGGCGGTGTACCGGCCGTCGACCGGCACGTTCACCAACGTGGCGACCCCGGCCGACCTGTTCTGCGCCGGTCATGTGCAACTGGCCGACGGCCGCGTGCTGGTGATGGGCGGCAACAAGGACTACCCGTCGGCCGACGGGACGGTCGGCTACAAGGGCCTGCCCGACTCGTTCATCTTCGACCCGGCGACCAACAGCTACCAGCGGGTCAACAACATGACGGCGGGCTCGTGGTACCCGTCGGCGACGATCCTCGGCAACGGCGACGTCATCTCGCTCGGCGGCCTCAACGAGAACTCGTCCGGCATGGTCGCCACGCAGTACTTCAACGCCGCTCAGAACCGCTGGCTCGGCCTGAACGAGGCCAACCAGACCTGGAGCTTCTGGGGCCTGTACCCGTCGATGATCCTGATGCAGGACGGCCGGCTCTTCTACACCGGCAGCCACGTCTTCGGCAACGGCCTGCCCGGCACCGGCGCGTCCATCTACAACTACGGCGCCAGCACGATCACCCCGGTGTCCGGCCTGCAGAAGAAGGACGAGCGCGACCAGTCGATGAGCGTGCTGCTGCCGCCCGCCCAGGACCAGCGGGTGCTCACCCTCGGCGGCGGCAACATCGACAGCAACCCCGACGCCAACCGGCTCACCGACCTGATCGACCTCAAGCAGGCGGCACCGGTCTACACGGCCGGGCCGCTGATCCCGTCCGGCACCATGACCGGCGGCGTCCCGCAGACCGCGGCCCAGGGCAAGATGTACGTCTCGGCGGTGCTGCTGCCCGACGGCAAGGTCTTCGAGACCGGCGGCGGACTCCACAACCGGGCCGACCCGGTCTACGAGGCCTCCATGTTCGACCCGGTGACCAACACGTTCACGGCCGGCATGGCGACCGACCCGGTGCCGCGCGGCTACCACTCGTCGGCGTTCCTGCTGCCCGACGGCCGGGTGATGGCGGTCGGCAACAACCCCGGCGACGGCACGTTCGACATGCGCGTGTCGGTCTACTCGCCGCCGTACCTGTTCAAGGGCGCGCGGCCGCAGATCCTGTCGATGGCGAACAACCAGTGGGCGTACGGAAGCGCCAACACCATCACGGTCGACGGCCCGATCGTGAAGGCCGAACTGATCCGCCCCGCCGCGGTGACCCATTCGAGCGACCCGAATCAGCGCTTCGTCGACCTGCCGATGACCGTCACCGGCAACTCGATCAAGCTGAACCTGACGTCCAACCCGAACCTGGCCCCGCCCGGCTGGTACATGCTCTTCGCGGTCGGTGCCAACGGGGTCCCCTCGGTCGCGAAGTGGGTGAAGGTCGGATGACCGGCCGCAAGTTCTTCGCCGTGGGCTTTGTCGCGGTCCTGGTCCTGGCGGCGGCCGTGACGGTGTTCCTGGGCCTGCGCCCGGGAGCGCCGGTCGCCACCGACGCGGCCGGCCCGCTCAACCAGCCCGTCCCGGCGCCGGCGCCCACGGTCGCCGGGTCGCTTCCGCCTGACGGGGTGGCCGAGGCCGCCACCACGGTCACCCCGTCAGCTCGTAGCGTGGCGTCGTCCCGGGCCGTCCCGGCCACCACCCGGCCCACCAACGTTCCAGCACCGTTTGTGCAGAACTTCGCCGCCCAGCCCGGGGTGAAACCGTTGCCGGCCAGGCCCTCCCCCACCGCAACCGTGTCGATAGCCCCCAACATCGACGGCTGCGACCACGGCTACGGCACGCGCACCCAGTGCGTCCCGTGGACGTTCCCAGCCTCGGCCACCGATAAATGCGCGTGGCTGGCCGCGCAGGGCTTCACGAAACTGACCGTGCACGGCAAGGACAGGCACCAGCTCGACCCCGACCGCAACGGCATCGCCTGCGACGCGTAAATACGGATGCGATCCTGCCCCACGTGGGGCAGGATCGCGTTTTTGTCCCTGGAAAGGAGGCCGTCGTGTTCCCGGACCCGCACACCGACAGCCCCTGGAGGCTTCGTTGCTGTACCGCACCATGCTCGACGCGGATCTCGACCTGATCCTGCCCTGTTTCGACCAGCCGTCGGTCGACACCACGACGCGGGACCGCTTCCTCGCGTACCAGAGAAAAGGCAGTTACCGCCCGGCCTGGACATGGCTCGCCGTCACCGGCGACGAACTGTCCGGCCTGGCCGTCTGGTGGGGTTTCCCGACCGGCGACCGGCCCTTGGCCCTGGACTTCCTGTGGGCAGCTCCATCGATCACCGACCCGATCCCGATGTGGGCCGGGCTCATCGGTCAGGTCCCACCACCGGCCGGATACCACATCTTCACGATCCCCTCGAACCGCGACGACCCCGCCATCGCGCTCCGTCTGGCCGCCGCGGCAGCAGCCGGCCTGACAACCTTGAACGAGCGTTTCCGGTACGAGTGGACCCCCTCGACTCCGCTCCCTCCGCGCTCGACCCGCTTGTCCTTCCGCCCCGCCCCCGACGAGGCATTCGTGGACGCTTTCGAGCAGATCTCCTTCGGCAGCCTGGACATAGCCACCCGCGAGGGTACGGCCCGTCAGGGCGCCCGGGCGCAGGCCGAGGAGGACGTGGACGACTACCGCCGGATGCCCGGCCCCCGCGACCAGTGGCGCCTGGCCTACGACAACGCAGGCACCCTGATCGGTTGCGCACTACCATCAGCCAACGACGGCGGCCCGGTGGTCGGCTACCTGGGTGTGCTCCCGTCCCACCGGGGCCACGGCTACGCCGCCGACCTGCTCGCCGAGATCACCTGGATGCTGGCCGAATCCGGCGCGACAAGCATCCGAGCCGACACCGACAGCACCAACACCCCGATGGTCACCACCTTCGACGGGGCCGGCTACCGCCGCTTCGCCCTGCGCCTGGTCGCCTCCCACCCCGCCACCACGTAGCCGGTATCCATCGTCCGTAGGGCTACTGTCAGCTCCTTACGGCCTTCGGCATGATCGATCGAGAGGGTGCTGCGTGAGGCTGACCAAGACGGCCGAGTTCGCGCTGCCGGACAAGGTGGGCGGTCTGATCCGGGCCGGGTCGTGTCTGGTGTCCGGTGACGGAGTGTTCTGCGCGGTCGTGTGGTGGGACGGCGGTGGCCGGTACGCGTTGGTGTCGATCGCCGATCAGGTGGTCAGGACGGTGCTGCTCGACGAGATCGGTGACCCGTCCGACGCCTATGACACCCCGGCGCCGGTGCTGCTCGACGACAGCGCATTCGGCGTGATCGCCGATGCGGGCACGCTGCGGGTGTACGGAACCGATCTGCGGTTGCGGCGTGAGAGGACGATCGCCGGCGATGACGTGCTGCATCGCTTCGCCCGGCACGGACAGCGGCCGCGCGTGTTCGGCCGAGCGTGCCGGGGAGCACTCGCGGACGAGCACGTGGTCGTGCTCGACGAGCCGATCGGGACCGGGAACCCGCGCTACCTCGCGTTCCTGTGCATCGGCGAGACGAGCGCCGCATGGACGCGGATCGCGACGCTCGGCCCGGACGGGTTCCCGGTCGACCGGTTCGGTGACGACCACCTGAATCAGAGCCCCGACGTATCAGTCGACAGCTGCATCATCGGTGACGCGGCCGGCCACAGCGGCAGCATCCTGGTCTGCGTCGAAGGCTCGGACGCCTCGAGCGTGCACAGGTACGGGGCCGACTTCTTCACCATCACCCGGGTCACGCCGGACGGGACGGTGACCCCGCCGCTCTATCGGCAATCGGGATGGAAGCGCCGGCCGGGCAAGCACGCCATCAACGGCAAGGTCACCTCTTCGGGGCGCTACGTTCTGCTCACACCGGTGTTCGCGAGCGGCGAGTGGAAAGGCCGGCAGCGCCTGTTCGATCTAGGGGCGGGCGAAGTCGTCGAGCCCGTCCTTCCCCGCGGTGCGACGAAGATGCGGATCGTCGACCACGCCGGAACGACCTTCTGGCTCAGCGACGGCGCGCAGCGAATCCTGTGCGCCGAGGCTTAGGCAGATCCGCGCGCCTGGAACCGCGTTTTGCGGAAATGGCAAAGTTGCTCGTACCGGCCGTGGCGGGGCGGGCAGAGTGAGGGCGTGACTGACGACGTCGAGGCCTTGCTGGCTGCTGTCGGGCCCCGGCTGCGGGAGATCCGGACACGGCGTGGCATCAGCCTGACCGCGCTCGCCGACGAGACCGGCATCTCGATCAGCACGCTGTCGCGGCTCGAGTCGGGGCTGCGTAAGCCTGGCCTCGAACTGTTGCTGCCGCTGGCCCGGGCCTTTCAGCTGCCGGTGGACGACCTGATCGGCTCCCGGATCGGCATGGACCCGCGTGTCCATCTGCGCCCGGCCAACCACAACGGGATGACCGTGGTGCCGTTGACCCGCAAGCCGGGCGGGATGCAGGCGCTCAAGATGGTGCTGCCCGCGGGCCCGGCCGGCGGCGAGCCCGACCCGAAGTCGCACCAGGGCTACCACTGGCTCTATGTGCTCAGCGGCCGCCTGCGGATCGTGCTCGGTGACGAGGACTTCGTGCTCAGCGAGGGTGAGGTGGCCGAGTTCGACACGCACCTGCCGCACTGGTTCGGCAACGCCGACGAGCGGGCGGTCGAGCTGCTGAGCATCCTCGGGCCGCAGGGCGAGCGCTTCCACATCCGGGCCAGCTACCGGCCCTGAGCCTCAGACCAACGGGTCGCCGCAGACCTGCCACTTGCCGTTCTCGCTGGTGAGCGACAGGTCAAGCCGGCGGGTGGCGCCGGCGGAGTCGGTGAGGTCGATGTCGACGCGCGCCGAACTGCCCGCCTCGTCGGTGAAGAACCGGTTGGTGACCCGGTGCGAGACCGGCTGCGGCGCCGCGTCGACCAGCTCGCCGAAGGCGCCGGCCGTCAGCTCGGTGCGGCTTTCGGTGCAGACCATCGCGTACGCGGAAAGCTTGTCGCCCTTTTCGATCTGCTCGACGTAGGTCACGGCGGCCGCCTGCGCCTCGTCGATGTCGGGGCCCAGGAACCAGTAGACGAAGAAGCCGAAGGCCGGCAGCGCGCACACCGCGGCCAGGGCCAGTGCCGCGACGACGGCCACCGACGCCCCGACCGGCGTCAGGACGGAACCGCGACGCGGGGGCGGGCCGGACACGGGCGACATCGCGGGCAGGGTCACCATCGGAACGCTAACCACTGAGCGCAGCGAAACGACCACGCGGCGGCAACGAACCGATCAAGACACGGTGCGTGATGCATCGATAACTTTGTCTGCATCAGCTTGCAACATACCGGCAAACTCTTCCAGTCGCTGCAAGCACTTGCTAAGGTCCGTTCCAATGTGAACGCGGGATTACACTCCTGCTACCGGTTCCGCCCCTGGTAGTGGAGGTACCGCGGTTCTGTACGCAGCGAAACCTGTCGTTGGAAGAAACCCCAGGTCGTTGGAGGAACCCGTGCCCCCACCCCGATGGCTGCTCGCCGTCCCCACCACTCTGTTACTGCTGGCCCCGGTGGTCCCCGCCGCCGCGGCCACCACGGTGACCGTCTATTACAAGCCACCGGCCGCCTGGTCCACGGTGAACATCCACTACGCCCCGAACGGTGGCTCGTGGACCACCGTGCCCGGCGTCGCCATGGATGCAGCCTGCACCGGCTGGCGCAAGAAAGAAGTGCAAGCCGACACCGGCCTGCAGATCACGTTCAACAACGGCAGCGGCACCTGGGACAACAACTCGGGCCGCAACTACAGCACCGGCGTCGGCACGGTGGTCATCAACAACGGCGCCGTATCGAGCGTCGACCCGTGCACGAACACACAGCCGACGCCGACACCCACGCCGACGACGCCGCCCACCACACCGCCGCCGGCGGCGACCAGCGGCGAGATGCTCGGCGGCGACCCGCGCAAGGAGAGCATCTACTTCGTCATGACGGCGCGGTTCGCCGACGGCGACACCAGCAACAACCGTGGCGGCAGCCAGCACGTCAGCTCAGGCAACGCGGCCGGCAACGACCCGATGTTCCGGGGCGACTTCAAGGGCCTGATCGACAAGCTCGACTATGTGAAGGGGCTCGGCTTCTCGGCCCTGTGGATCACCCCGGTCGTGCTGAACCGGTCCGACTACGACTTCCACGGCTACCACGGCTGGGACTTCCAGCGGGTCGACACCCGCCTGGAGTCACCCGGAGCGAGCTATCAGGATCTGATCGACAAGGCCCACGCCAAGGGCATCAAGATCTATCAGGACGTCGTCTACAACCACAGCTCCCGGTGGGGCGCGAAAGGCCTGTACGTCCCTCCGGTGTGGGGCGCCCGGGACGGCCAGTGGGACTGGATGTACAGCGCCAAGGAAGCCGGCCGGACGTACGACCCGCTCGTCGAGAACAGCGCGGGCCGGGCGTACAACGGTGACCTGTGGAGCACCGAGGAACCGGCCGGTAACACCTGCCGCAACTGGGGCACGCCGACCGGGCAGAAGAGCCCCGAGGGCTACACGATCCACAACTGCCAGTGGCCCTCCCCCACGTCCGGCATGTTCCCGGCGTCGCTCTATCACCAGTGCTGGATCGGCAACTGGGAGGGCGAGGACTCGCGGTCCTGCTGGCTGGCCGACGACCTGGCCGATTTCAACACCGAGAACGCGACCGTCCAGCAGTACCTGATCGACGTCTACAACCGGTACATCGAGATGGGCGTGGACGGTTTCCGCATCGACACCGCCGTGCACATCCCGCGCGTCACCTGGAACCGGCACTTCCTGCCCGCCATCAAGCAGAAGCTGACCCAGAAGTACGGCGCCACCAAGGCCAACGACTTCTACGTGTTCGGCGAGGTCGCCGCCTTCGTGCACGACAAGTGGAACCGGGGCTCGGTCAACCACTCGGCCCAGTTCTTCACCTGGAAGGAACGGCGCGACTACAGCGCCGACGACACCCAGGCCGCGCTCGAGCAGTACAACTACGAGAACACCCAGGGCACGGCGAACCAGCCGACCTCGACGAACGCCTTCCTGAACGGCAACACCTATCACGCGCCCGACCGCAGCCAGTTCAGCGGCATGAACATCATCGACATGCGCATGCACATGAACTTCGGCGAGGCCTCCAACGCGTTCCACAACGGCAAGGACTCGGACGACTCGGTCAACGACGCGACCTACAACGCGGTCTATGTCGACTCGCACGACTACGGGCCCAACAAGTCGTCCGTACGCTATGACGGCGGCACCGACGCCTGGGCCGAGAACATGGCGCTGATGTGGACGTTCCGTGGTGTCCCGACGCTCTACTACGGCTCGGAGATCGAGTTCCAGGCCGGTAAGCGGATCGACTGCGGACCGACCTGCCCCCTGGCGACCACCGGCCGGGCCTACTACGGCGACAACGTCGCCGGGAGCGTGACAGCCACCGACTACGGCGTCGTGAGCAGCGCATCCGGTGCGGTGGCCACGACACTGAACAAGCCGCTGGTCAAGCATGTGCAACGGCTCAACCAGATCCGCCGCGCGATCCCGGCCCTGCAGATGGGCCAGTACTCGACCGACGGCATCAGCGGGAACATGGCGTTCAAACGGCGTTACACCAGCGGCGGCACGGACAGCTTCGTGCTGGTCACCATCTCGGGCAACGCGACGTTCACCGGCATCCCCAACGGCACCTATACGGATGCCGTGACCGGCGACGTCAAGACCGTCACCAACGGCACCCTCGTCGCGAATGTCAGCGGCAAGGGCAACCTCCGCGCGTACGTCCTCGGCAGTTCCGCCCCCGGCAAGGTCGGGTCCGACGGCCCGTACCTGAAGTAAGGAGCATCAATGAAGATGAGACGGATCGCCCCGCTGATAGTGGGCCTGATGGCGGCGCTGATCGCGGTCGTGGTCGTCGGCCGTCCCCAGCAGGCCGACGCCAAGGCGGACGCCAACCCCGGCCCCAAGGACGTGATCGTCCACCTCTTCGAATGGCCGTGGGCGTCGATCGCGTCCGAGTGCACCAACGTGCTCGGCCCCAAGGGCTTCGGTGGCGTCCAGGTGTCGCCGCCGCAGGAGCACGTCGTGCTGCCCGGCGCCGGTTACCCGTGGTGGCAGGACTACCAGCCGGTCAGCTACCAGCTGGTGACCCGGCGCGGCGACAGGGCGGCGTTCGCCAACATGGTCAGCACCTGCCACGCGGCCGGCGTGAAGATCTACGTCGACGCGGTGATCAACCACATGGCCGGCGGCGCTTCGACGGGCACCGGGTCGGCGGGCTCCACCTACAGTCACTACTCATACCCGGCCGTTCCGTTCGGTAACGACGACTTCCACCACTGCGGCCGCAACGGCAACGACGACATCGCCAACTGGGGTGACCGCTGGGAGATCCAGAACTGCGAGCTGGTCGACCTGTCCGACCTCAAGACCGAGGCCGAGTACGTACGGGGAAAGCTCGTCGCCTATCTCAATGATCTTATCAGTCTGGGCGTCGACGGGTTCCGGGTCGACGCGGCCAAGCACATGCCGGTGGCCGACCTGCAGAACATCTATTCGCGGCTGAACGGCACGCCGTACATCTTCCAGGAGACGATCGAGGGCGGGGCCGGAGAGCCGTCGCCGTCGGAGTACACCGGCATCGGCGACGTGACCGAGTTCCGCTACGGCGACGTGGTCGGCAACGCGTTCCGTGACGGCAACCTGTCCAATCTGCAGAACACGTCGGGTCAGATGCTGCTGGCCAGCGGGGACGCGGTGGCGTTCATCGACAACCACGACACGCAGCGCAACGGGCGGGCGAAGCTGACGTACAAGGACGGCACGACCTATGCGCTGTCCGAGGCGTTCATGCTGGCCTATCCGTACGGGACGCCCTCGGTCATGTCGTCCTTCACGTTCTCGAATCCCGAGGCGGGTCCGCCGGCGAGCTCGAACGGCACCACCACGGCGGTCAACTGCTCGTCCGGCTGGGCGTGTGAGCACCGGTGGCGCACGACGGCCAACATGGTCGGGTTCCACAACGCGTCGTACGGGACCGGCCTGACCAACTGGTGGTCGAACGGCAGCAACCAGATCGCGTTCGGGCGCGGCTCCAACGCGTACGCCGTCTTCAACCGGGGCGGTTCGCTCAACCGCACCTTCAGCACGTCACTGCCGGCCGGCACGTACTGCGACGTGGCCAACGGTGACTACACATCAAATTCCTGCTCCGGTACGACGTACACCGTCAACGCCTCGGGCCAGTTCACCGCCACCGTGCCCGCCAACGGGATGGTCGCGCTGCACATCAACGCCCGCACCACGGGCGGCGGCACCACCACGCCCCCGCCTTCGGGTTGCACCACGGTCGCGGTGACGTTCGCGTCGAACACCACCACGGTGTGGGGCGAGAACGTGTTCGTGCTCGGCAACCGTTCCGAACTGTCGAACTGGAACACCAGCGGCGGCGTGGCCCTGTCGTCGGCGACGTACCCGGTCTGGCGCGGCACGGTGAACCTGCCCGCGAACACGGCCGTCGAGTACAAGTACGTGAAGAAGAACGGCTCGACAGTCGCCTGGGAGTCCGGCGCCAACCGCACCCTGAACACCGGCTCCGCCTGCACGCTGACGGTCAACGACAGCTGGCGCTCGTAGCCCCTTCCGATACCTGAGGGGAGGCTCGCGCGTGCGGGCCTCCCCTCACCGCATCAATACGCAGAGCGGGCACCCGCTCAGGCCGGCCGCCGGCCGTTGAGCCGGTAATGGTGCGGCGAGACGCCGGTGTGGCGGCGGAACGCCCGGCTGAAGTCGGACGGCCGGGTGAAGCCGCACCGGGCCGCGATCGACGCCACCGTGTGGTGGTCGAAGCGCGGATCGATCAGCTCACGCCGGGCCCGGTCGAGGCGACGCGCCCGGATGTGGGCGGTGACGCTCGCGTGGTGGTGCTGCTGGAAGATGCGGTGCAGGTAGCGCAACGAGATCCCGTGCACCGCCGCGATCGCATCCGGGCGCAGGCCGGGCTGGTGCAGGTTGTCGTCGACGAACGCCACTATTCGCAGGTAGAGCAGGTGCGACGGCGAGCGCAGCGGCGGCTCGTCCCGTTCGAGGTGATGGGCCAGCATCGCCGTGGTCAGGTCGACCGCGGTGCGGCCCAGGCGTTCCGTGTCGCGCACGGTGTAGTCGTCGTGGTCTTCGGCCAGGGTGGTCAGGAACTGGGCCAGCAACCGCCCGAAACCCGCCCCGCCGGGCATCGACACCGCGCTGAGCCGGGCGATCTGCGCCGGTGGCAGCGGGAGCAGGCGTTTCGGGAACTGCAGGATGACCGACTCGGACGTGCCCGCGGTGACCGCCTCGAACTGCTGGGAACTGTCGATGATCACGAAGTCGCCGCAGCCGACGAGGGCGCTGGCCCGGTTCTGGTCGATGCCCTGCCGGCCGGCCCGGACCAGGGCGACCTGGTAGTGCTCGGGGTCGGCGGCCCGGATCAGCCGGGGTGAGCGGCGCGACGACAGCGATGTGTAGGAGATGGCCGAGACCTGGGCCTCGCCCAGCTCGACGAAGCCGAGCCGGGCCGCGAAGGCCAGCGGCTCCGGACTGCCGATCTCGGTCGGGATCAGCGACTGCGCGGTCACGCTCTCCCACGCCGCCAGCCGGTCGGGGGCGGCGAGACCGGTGCTGTCGAACACCGTCCGCATCAATCCAGGATGGCATACGGGATCGACATGAATCGGTGCGCTCGATGCGCACCCCAGTGCGCTGAGCGCTAAGGACCTTTCGGCGCCGAACGAGCACACTGGACACACACGGGGTGTCCCGATTCAACGGGGGGTGGCGGCCCTGGCGGTCACGAGCCGGGGCACCCCGTGCCGCGTACGGGAAAAGGAATCTAGATCCAGCGACTGCCCAACCACATCCGGGCCGACCAGTCCTCGTACGGGATGGTGTGGTTGACGAAGATCGGGAAGAAGTACGCGAAGCACAGGGCGACCAGGGCCACGTACGCCCCCACGACCACCGCCCCGACCAGCTGCCGGTCCGTTCTCCCCTGGCCCTGGGTCACGCCCTCGGGTGGTGTCATGATCGCGCCGAGCACGTAGACGACCGCGAGGATCAGGAACGGCAGCGCGGGCATCACGTAGAAGACGAACATCGTGCGGCTGTCCTTGACCGCGTAGTAGAACCACGGCAGCAGCCCGGCCACCACCGGCACGAAGATCGCCCAGGCCCGCCAGTCGCGCCGGGCCAGGCCGAAGAAGACCAGGCCGGCCAGCGCGGGCAGGAACGACCACCACAGGATCGGCGTGCCCAGCAGCAGGATCTCCTTGGCGCAGCTGGGAGCGCCACAGCCGCTCGGGGTGCCCCAGTCGAAGGCGACCGGCCGGCCCAGCAGCAGCCACTGCCACGGCCACGACTGGTACGGGTGTGAGCTGGTCAGGCCGCTGTGGAACCCGTACGCCTCCTGGTGGTAGTGCCACAGGTTGAGCAGCGCGCCCAGCACCGGCGGCTCGCTCAGCCCGTTCGCCTCGCGGTAGTGCCGGAAGTAGCCGGTGTCGGTGACGAACCACCCGGTCCACGTGGCCAGGTAGAACACCACGGTCAGGACGACACTCGCGATCCCCCAGCCGATGTCGCCGGGCAGCCCCGACATGATCGGCCGCGCGACTCCGGCCGAGCGGCGCGCCTGCCATCGCCAGACCACCGCGAGGCCCCCGAAGAACGGCAGGAAGAACAGCGCGCTCCACTTCACGCCGCAGGCCAGCCCGAACAGCACCCCCGAGACGAGCAGCCACCACGGCACGATCCGCAGGTTCGCCTCGCCGGTCGCTTCGAGCGAGCGTCTCAGCCGCCGCCGGTAGTGGTCGCGGTCGAGCACCAGCGCCGCGAACGTGGCCAGCACGAACAGGCCGAGGAAGATGTCGAGCAGCGACGTCCGCGACAGCACCAGCTGGAAGCCGTCGAGCGCCATCAGCAGCCCGGCCGTGCCCGCGAGCAGCACCGAGTGGAAGAGCCGGTAGGCCACCCGGACCAGGATCAGGATCATGAGCGTGCCCGCGACCGCGGTCGGCACGCGCCAGCCGAGCTCGTTGTTGCCGAACACCGCCTCGCCCGCCGCGATCAGCCATTTCCCGAGCGGTGGGTGCACCACGTACGCCGGGCCGTTGGTCTTCTCGTCCCACTCGACGCCGTGCTGCAGCATGTCCCACGCGTCGGTCGGGTAGTACACCTCGTCGAAGATGTAGCCCTTGCGGTCGGTCAGCCCCGGGAACCGCAGCAGCGCCGCGATCACCACGATCAGGCCGGTGACCAGCCACGAGTAGGGGTTGAGCCAGTCGTCGAGCGTCCGCAGGCGCCGACGGACGATGTCCGGAACGCCGGGTTTCGTCGCCGGCTCGTTCTCCAGGGTGGCCGTTGTCACTCCGCGATCGTAGTGGTGCCGCCTACCGTTCATCGAGGCCCGTTAGCGTCCGGCCGGTGGACGCCTACTGCGAACGCCTCGGACCAGGCCTTGGGGGCGAACCACTCAACGCCGTGTCCAACGCCGCGTTCCTGATCGCCGCCGTCCTCCTGCTGGCCCGCGGTGGTATCCGGCCGCTCCCGGTCCTGCTCGGCGTGGTCGGCCTGTGCTGACCGCCCGCACCCTCGACGAGCCGCTGTGCGCGACCCTGCCCCTCGGCACGCACTGGCTGTGGCACTGCCTGAACGCCGTCACCCTTTACCTGATCGCCCGCACGGTCGACCGCCTCGCCTCCACTGAAACAGACGTCAGCGGGCAGCGGTCACCGCGAGGCGAACGCCGAGGCCGATGAGCACCACCCCGGTGACCCGGTCGAGGGCGCGCCGGACGGCCGCGCGGGCGAGCAGGCGCCAGCACGGTGAGCGCGGCCGGAACCCACGCGATCAACGCGGCCCCGGCGCTGAGAGGACCAGCTCAGGCGGCCGGGGTGCGGGGCTGCGGGTCCTGGGCTCGCAAACCGGGGATGCGGGCCACCAACGATTGCGCCGCGGTGCCGAAGTCGACGGCGAGCAGGGACAGGAGGCGTACGGGAAAATCTGTCTCGGCCGCCGCCTGCAGCCGGTGGTGGCCGTCGAGCAGGAAGTGGGTCAGCGCCCAGTGGGTGTAGTAGTCGCTGACGTCGTCGGAGGCGGGCCGGCTGACGTCGAGGACCGAGACGGCGACGATCGGGTCCGCCCCGGGCTCGGCGATGTACTTGTCGACCTGGGCCCGCTCGTTCCACGACGGCGGCACCATCGGGACGACGAACTCGTACAGGTGCGCGTCGGGGTCGACGGCGGTCTCGAAGGTGCGGTAATACGGCGTCCGCGGATAGACCGGCAGACCCCAGAACGACTCCAGCCCCCAGGTCGCCACCTGTTCCTCGGCGAAGTAGTCACCGGGACCGCTCGGCTGCACCAGCCGCGGCCGGATCTCGAGCAGCAGCGGCTGATAGTCGCCGCGCGGCAGCAGCCCGCCGAACGCCTCGACCGGATCGTCGCCCTCGGCCGAGAACGTCTCGGTCGAGCCCTGCTGCCGCTGGAACAGGATCTGGCACGTGCCGCACCAGAAGGACAACTCGAACGCGGGTTTGCCGTCGACGAGCAGGAAACGCTCACGGCTGGTCTCGCTCTCCTCGTCGGAGAACGTCAGCCGGGGCTCGTCGGGATCGCCGAGGACACGCATGGGCTCCGCTTTGAGCAACACGCGGCCCACCTTAGGGGTTCGCGCCCTCGAGCGCAGCGTGCACCGGCCCGCTATCGTTCGCCGCGATGACCAGACGTGCGTGGCCGGCCTTGGCGGCACTGGTGCTGGCCGGCTGTTCCCCACCGCTCTCGTACGCGGACGGCGCCACCCGCTCCGATCCATCGCCGACCGCTTCCGCCTCCTCCGCCGCACCGGCGTGCCCGCTCCTGGAACTCGGCACCGTCAACGCGGCCATGAGCCTGGCCGCACAGGGCCTCTATCTGACCAATTGCTCCGGTACGCCGTACACCCTCGACGGTTATCCGGAGATCCGGGCGCTGTCCGCGCGCGGAGAACCGCTCGACGTCACGATGATCCGGGGCACCGGCTCGATCGCCCCCGGCATGCCCGGTCACGACCGCGCGCCCGAGCCGATCGTGCTGCAGCCGGGCGAGCGGGCCCAGACAGCCGTCGTGTGGCGCAACACCTACGACGACGTACGGAAATCGCCCGTGACCGCCACCCGGCTCGAGGTGGCCCCGCAGCCCGGCCGCCCGGCCGTCGTCCTCACCCCGGAGGCCGGGCTCGATCTGGGCAGCACCGGCAGTTTCGCCGTGAGCCCGTGGCGCGCCGTGCCTCACGCCGCCGCGAGCGCCACTTCGCGGGTGCGGCCGGCTCCGCGGATCAGCAGGTAGCCGATCATCCAGAACTCGCCCACGGTGGCCGGGACGACGAGCACGTCGAGGACCGTGCCCGCGTCCGGGAGGACGTACAGCAGGAAGGCGTTCAGCACGTAGCCGGCGCCGCCGCCGATGAGCGTCCAGCCCAGGGCGCGTGGCATCGCCGAGCGCAGCACGCACCACCCCATCGGGATCAGCCACAGGCCGAAGAAGATGCCGCCGGCACTCCAGAGTTGCCCGCTCGCCAGATAGAGGGTCTGGACCGTGGCGGCCGCATCGCCGTACGGGCTCTCGGCGACCGACAGCGCGGTGCCCAGCAGGGCCGCACTGGTCAGGATGGCGAACGCGTTGGCCAGGCCGAACGCGGCGATCTCGCCCGCCGCGACCGGGGACGCCGCGCGGAACAGCCGGAAGAACCAGACCGCGGCCAGCGCCTGAGTGAGCACGGTGAGCAGTTCGAGGACGACGCCGGCCCGGGCCAGCGACTCGTGCGCGACCAGGTTGGCCAGCGTCGCCGCGGGGTCGCCGGCATCGAACAGTTGCGGCCGGACGAGCAGGAAGCCGAGCCCACCGCACACGGCGAGCCCGAGATAGAGGAGCCCGGTGACGCGGGCCGTACGGATCATGACACCCTCCAACCTTACGTTGTAAGGCTCACCATACGTTGTAAGGTCGGCCGGTGGCAACAAGGACTCCGCTGAGCCGCGACCGCGTGCTGACCGCGGCCGTGGCGCTGGCCGACCGGGAGGGCATCGCCGCGTTGACGATGCGGCGGCTGGCGGCCGACCTCGGGGTGGAGGCGATGTCGCTCTACCACCACCTGCCCGCGAAGCAGGCCCTGCTCGACGGGGTCGTCGAGACGGTGCTGGCCGAATTCCTCGGCACACCGCCCGATGTGGACGACTGGCGGGCCCGGCTGCGCGGGCAGTTCCTGGCCGCCCGCGCGGTGATGCTGCGCCACCCGTGGGCGCCCGGGCTGATCGCGGCCGGCCGCTCGGTCCCGCCGTCGGTGTTCGCCTACTACGACGGCATCCTGGCCACGCTGGTCGCGGGCGGCTTCTCCTACCACCTGGCCCACCGGGCGCTGCACGCGTTCGGCAGCATGCCGCTCGGCTTCGTGCAAGAGGTCTTCAGTCCGGACGCGGGCGGCGACAAGACCGACGCCGACCTGGAGGCGATGGCCGCCGCCCTGCCGCACATCACCGCGATGGTCGCGTCCGAGATCCACGACGCGGGCGATCCCACGCTGGGCTGGTGCGACAGCCAGACCGAGTTCGAGTTTACTCTGGACCTGCTGCTCGACGGCCTGGAACGGCTCCGCCAGAACGCTCACTGAACCGGACAGCCGGACCGCGCGTGCAATTTCCGGAACCATTCTATCCGGCTCCGCTAAAGAAACACTTAACGCCGAAACCAGTCGGGAAGACTATTGCGGAGCCCGTTTCGGGATGCCATTGTTCGGCTCATGCGACGCGATTCTTTCAGGCACGTCCACCGGTTCATCGCCACCGCCGGTCTCGCCGTTCTGCTCGGCCTCTCGGGCGCGTGCGGCAATTCCGGCGACGCCGCCGGCGGCGGATCGGACAACGCCCCGGCCGGCACCGCGACGACCGATCCGGTGACGAACGACGCCGCCGCTCCAGCCGGCGACTGCGGGGCCGCACAGGCCGAGATCGAGGCCTCGCTGACCGGCATGAGCGCGGTGACCTCGGTCGACGTCCCGGCCTGCGACAAGGCGGTGGTCGCCACGTCGCTCGGCGCCGGCGAGGGCGACCTGGCCGCGAGCCTCTGCCAGAACGCCGCCAACGAGGCCTCGACCCACGGCGTGGCCGCGGTGAGCGTGCTCTCCGCCGACGGCACGGAACTCGCCACCGGCACCACCGCGGAGGACTGCAAGGCCGTCTGAGGGCGCCGGTCCTCGATTCTTGCGCCGGCGATAGCCCTGCCGGTCGATTCGACCGCGAGGCCGGCGATGAAATTCGGGGAAACCGGATCCACGGCTCATGATGCGAATGACCGAATGCGACCGGAAGGGTCGGCGAAACCGTTGACCCGTTCCGGCTACCGGGCCTGCCGGATCGCGGCCGCCTGGCGGCGGGCGTCGGCGGCGGCATCCGAGTCGCCGGCGGCCTGGTAGGAGTCGGCGATGTGGTCGAGGGCCTCGGCCTCCCGGTAGCGGTCGCCGACCTCGCGGATCAGGGTCAGCGAGTTCGTATAGCTGGTCAGCGCCTCCCGGTAGTCGCCGAGCTGGTGGTGGATGTGGCCGAGGCTGTCCCAGGCACCGGCCCGGGTCCACCGGTCGCCGTGGCTCTCGGACAGTCGCACCGCCTCGCGGCAGTTGTGCAACGCCTGGTCGTAGTCGCCGATCTGGGCGTAGCACCAGCCGAGCATCCCGGCGATGTTGCCGCCGTCGGCGGCCGGGTGGACGGTTGCGGCCTGCTTGATGTGGTGGATCGCCTCGAGGTAACGGTCCTGACCGCCCAGCAGCTCGGCCAGGTCGAGGTGGGAGTGGCCCCACTTCTCGTCGTCACCGAGAGCGGCGCACAGCTCGACGCTCTCGGTGAAGTGCGCGTGGGCCTGCTCCGGGCGGCCCTGGCGGGCGCAGGCCAGGCCCAGGTCGCGCAGGGTGTGGATCTGGCCCTGGCGGTCGCCGGTGCGGCGGGCGGCGGACAGGCCGGTGGTGTGCACGTCGGCCAGGTCGGCCCAGCGACCGAGGTAGTTCAGGTAGGTGGTCATGCTGCGGGCCAGCTGCCAGGCGTGCGTCTCGAAGCCCTCGGCGGCGGCGAACGTCACCGCCTGCTTGAGGGTGTGCTGCTCGGCGGCGAACCAGTCGCGGGCCGCGTCGGCGTCGGCCGGTGGGGTCACCACTGCGGCGGGGTCGGGTGGCACCGGCTCGATGGCGGCGCGCCGCGGGTTCAGGAGTGTGGCGCCGGCGTTCGCGACGTGCACGTAGTGGTCGAGCATCCGGCGGATGGCGGCGCCACGGTCGGCGGAGGTGTCGAGACTGGTCGCGTACGACCGCAGCAGGTCGTGCAGGGCCCAGCCGCCCTGCGGCCGTTCGGCGACCAGGTTGGCGGCGGACAGGTCGGCCATCAGGGCCGCGGTGACCGCCGGAGTGGCGCCGGCCAGGCTGGCCGCGGCGCCGGGACCCAGTTCCGGGCCGGGGTGCAGGCCGAGTTGCCGGAACATCCGGGCCGCGCCGGAGCCGAGGGCGCGGTAGGACCAGGAGAACACCGAACGCACGTCGGTCCGCGGGTCGCCGCCGGCGAGGGCACCGAGCGCGGAGTCGCCGAGCTGCTCCGCGAACGCGGTGAGCGGCTGCCGCGGCCGGGCCACGGCGCGGGCCGCGACCACGGCCAGGGCGAGCGGCAGGTGGGCGCAGGTGGTGATGAGCGCGCTCACCGCGGCGGGTTCGGCCTCGGTGCGTACGGTGCCCAGCCGGTCGCGGAGGAGCGCCCGGGCCTCGGCGTCGGTGAAGGCGTCGAGTGGCACACCGGTGGCTCCGGCCGAGATCACCAGGCCGGTGAGGTCGATCCGGCTGGTCACCACGGCCAGGCAGCCGGCGTCGGCCGGGAGCAGCGGGCGGACCTGCTCGGCGTCGCGGGCGTTGTCGAGCACGACGAGGATCCGCCGGCCGTCGAGCAGGCTCCGGTACAGGCCGATTTTCGCGTCGAGGCCCGCGGGCACCTGCGGCGGGCGTACGCCGAGGGCCTCGAGGAAGCCGTGCACCACCTCGGCCGTGGAGGCGACCTCGTCGTGGGGGTCGAAGCCGCGCAGGTTGACGTAGAGCTGTCCGTCGGGGAACCGGTCGCGGACCGTCCGGGCCCAGTGCACGGCCAGGGCCGTCTTGCCCACGCCGGCGGTGCCCCAGACGGCGGCGACCGGGCCTGCGGCGGAGCCGAGCCGGGCCAGCTCGGCGACCCGGCCGACGAAACCGCCGGGGGCGGGCGGCAGCTGAGCGGGGCGCGTTCCCCGTACGGGCGAAGCCGTGCCGCCGCCGCGCAGGAGCTCCCGGTGGACGGCCTCCACCTCGGCGCTCGGGTCGGAGCCGAGCTGGTCGGCCAGGAGTTCCCGCAGTACGGCGTAGTGCTCGAGGGCGACGGCGGAACGGCCGGTGGCCTGGAGCGCCCGCAACAGGGCGGCGGCCAGCGGTTCGATCAGCGGATGCTCGGCGGCGAGGTCGGTCAGCGGCCCGACGGTGCGGCCGGGGTCGCCGGTCCGCAGCTCGGCCGCGGCCCAGGCGACGGTGGCGTCCACCCGTTCCCGTTCCCACGAGCGGCGCATCCGGGCCGCCCAGTCGCCCGGCAACCCGGCCAGGGGCGTGCCCCGCCACAGTGCGAGCGCGGCGCGCATCGGCTCGGCCCGGCCGGGGTCCGCCGCGGCCCGCCGGAACCGGTGGAGGTCGACGGCGGCCGGATCGACCTCGAGCCGGTAACCGCCGGGCCGGTGGATCAGCGGTACCGGCGCGCCGGACGACTCGAGCAGCCGGCGGATGCGGGTCAGGTGCGCGTGCAGCGCGCGGCGCGCACCGGGGGCCGGCGCCTCGCCCCACACCCTGTCCACGAGGGACTCCGCGGTGACCTGGCGTCCGGCCTCGACCAGCAGGACGGCCAGCACCGCGCGCTGTTGCGGCCGGCCGACGTCGAGCCGATGGCCGTCCACCACGATGTCGACGGGACCGAGCAACCGGAACTCCACCGCGCCTCCTATCGACGACCGTCAGCGTAGCGAGCGGCAACAACGCGGCAACGTCGCGCACAACAGGCCGCGGCGATGCTCGGAGCGCTTGACCGGTCGCCGGACGTGGAACGGGGGAAGCCCGGCGACCGCGAGGAGTCAACAACCAACTCGAAAGGGGTTCCACTTGCGAAGGACACGTTGGATCGGCTCGGTCTCGGCGGCGGTTCTGGTGGCGGCCGGCCTGACCGTGGGCGGGCCGGCGCCCGCCGCCCAGGCCGCCGACTGGGGCGGCTGCTCGGCCTGGGTGAGCGGGAAGTACGCCACGGGGCGGTGCGCCAACGTCAACCGGAAGTGGCGGGTGATTGCCCACTGCAAGTGGCTGCCGAACGTCTACTCCGAGTGGATCACGCAGCGCGGCGGTGACGTCACCACGGAGACCCGGACGCCGTGCGACTTCGGCACCCGCTCGGCGTCGGTCGAGGAACGAGCGCTCTGACGTACGGCCGGTGACCGCTCAGGCGACCCACGGGCGTTCGGCCCGGTGGCGTTGCTTGGTGCGGTACATGTCGGCGTCGGCGGCCGCCGCCAGGTGTGCGAAGCCGGTGGCGGGAGCACCGGCGGCGTGACCGACGCTGGCGCCGATCTTGACGGTGCCGGTGCGGGTCTCGATGGTCTCGGTCAGGGCGTCGTGAATGCGGGCGGCGGTGTCGCGCAGCACCTTGTCGACGTCGCCGCCCGCCACCACCACGATGAACTCGTCGCCGCCGGCCCGGGCCAGCAGGTCACCCGGGCGGATCAGGGCGGTCATCCGCTCGGCCACGGTACGCAGCACCTCGTCGCCGGCGTCGTGCCCGCCCGCGTCGTTGATCGCCTTGAAGTCGTCGAGGTCGATCACCATCACGCCGACCGGGGTCTCGGGGCGGGCGGCCAGCTCGTCGGTGAAGGCCCGCAGCAGGGCCCGGTTGGCCAGGCCGGTCAGCGGGTCGTGGGTGGCCGCGTGGGCCAGCCGGGCCCGGCTCTCGGCCAGCTCGTGGTGCAACCTCGCGTGATGCACGGCCATCGACGCGTGCTGGGCGAAGAGTTCGAGCATTTCCCGCTGTACGGGCCCGGGCCGCCGCCCGTCGAGGGGCAGGTCGACGCTGAGCACTCCGACGAGTTCGCCGGTGGGGGCGGTCAGCGGCGCCAGGAGCATGTCGTCGGGGTGCCAGCCCTCGGGGTCGGTCGGCACGGGCAGCGTGTCCGACGTCCAGGTGATCATCGCGTCGGGCATGTCGTGGCCGTGGTCGATGAAGTAGAGCGATCCCCAGCGCTCGGCCTTGCCGAACAGCTCGTCCCAGATGGCCAGGGTGGTGCGGGTGCCGAGCAGCGAGCGCCGGATCTCGTCGGTGCCGTCGGCCGACACGACCGTGAAGTCGCCGTCGGGCTGCAGCACGTTGATCACCGCGACCTCGAAGCCGGAGGCCCGGGTGACGCCGTGGACCACCGCGTCCATCGTCGTGGTGAGGTCGAGGCTGGCGTGCACCGCCTTGCTGACCTCGTGCAGGGTACGCAGACCGTCGAGCTGTGCGAGGGCGTCGGACAGCTGTGACGACAGATCCTCGATGCTGGTCAAGCCGCCTCCCCAAGCGGTCGCGGCGTCCATGCCACGCACCTGAACACCGGATCTTATCCAGATCACGAGCCACTTCGCGCGCACCGTTCAGCCCATTCCCTTCCGTACGGGCAAGCGCTCCTGGTAGGCGCTGGTCACAAGCAGTGGAAAGCGGGCGCGCGGAGTGGTTGGGTTCTCCCGTGAGTGACGCTCCCGAGCTGACCGAGGCCGGCGCCGACACCGGTACGACCCGGTGGACGCACAAGGTCGCCCCGCTCCGCGACTTCCTGACCACCGAGGCGGGCAGCGCCGGGGTGCTGGTCGCGGCCATCGTCGCCGCGCTGCTGTGGGCGAACCTGGCCGACGGCAGCTATGAGTCGTTCTGGCACACCGAGCTGAGCATCGACCTGGGCGGCGCCGGCATCCACCTCGACCTGCGGGAATGGGTCAACAGCGGGCTGATGACGCTGTTCTTCCTGGTGGTCGGGCTGGAGGCGCGGCGCGAGTTCGACCTCGGCGACCTGCGCGACCGGCGGCGGTTCCTGCTCCCGGCGGCGGCCGGCGTCGCGGGCATGGCGCTGCCGGTCGGCATCTTCCTGGCGATCAACCACGGCGGCGCGGGCGCGGTCGGCTGGGGTGCGGCGATGAGCACCGACACCGCGCTCGCGCTGGGCCTGCTCGCACTGGTGGGGCGGCACATCCCCGTACAGGCGCGGCTGTTCCTGGTCTCGGTCTCGGTGGTCGACGACGTCGTCGCGCTGATCGTGATCGCGGTCGCCTACACCGACGAGATCCGGATCGCGCCGCTGCTGCTGGCCGTCGGGTTCTTCGCCGTCACGCTGGTGATGGTGCGCCTGGGCGTGCGCAGCGGCTACTGGTACCTGCCGTTCTGCCTGGTCATCTGGGGCGCGATGCTGGAGAGCGGGATCGACCCGGTGGTCTCCGGACTGGCGATCGGCCTGGCCACCGTGGCCTACACCCCGGCCCGGGAGAACCTGGAGCAGGCCAGCGACCTGTTCCGCTCGTTCCGCGAGCAGCCCACGGCCGAGCTGGCCCGCTTCGCCCGGCTCGGGCTGCTGCGCTCGCTCTCCCCCAACGACCGGTTGACCCGTACGTGGTCAGGCCTGTCGACGTACCTCATCGTGCCGCTGTTCGGCCTGGCCAACGCGGGCATCTCGATCGACATGAAGTTCCTCGGGATCGCGCTGATGTCGCCGGTCACGATCGGTGTCTTCGTGGCCTACGTGGTCGGCAAGCCGGTCGCGATCACCGGCACCTCGGCGCTGATCACGTGGATGAGCGGCGGGCGGGTCCGGCCCGCGGTGGGCTGGGCGTCGGTGCTGGGCGTGGGCACGATCGCCGGGATGGGCTTCACGGTGTCGTTCCTGATCGCCAACCTGGCCTTCTCCGGCGACGAGCTGGCCGAGGCCAAGCTGGGCCTGCTGCTCGCCATCCCGGCCGCGACCCTGGTCACCTGGGCCGTCTTCCGGGTGACCCAGATGCTGCCCAAGCCGCGCAAGGCGGTGGCGCTGCTGGGCGACGTCGACGACATCATCGACCTGATCCCCGACGTCGACCCCGACCGCGACCACACCCGCGGGCCGATCGACGCGTCGGTGACGCTGGTCGAGTACGGCGACTTCCAGTGCCCCTACTGCAACCGCGCCGAGCCGGTGGTCCGCGAGCTGATGACCGACGACGATCTGCTCTTCGTGTGGCGGCACCTGCCGCTGACCGACGTGCATCCGCAGGCCCAGCTGGCGGCGCAGGCGGCCGAGGCGGCCGGGCTGCAGGGCAAGTTCTGGGAGATGCACGACCTGCTGTTCGAGCACCAGGACCACCTGCGGATCATGGACCTCATCCGCTATGCCGGGGAGATCGGCCTCGACCAGGAGCGGTTCCACGCCGACATGGTGGAACCGACGTGCAAGGAGCACATCAACTCGGACGAGGAGTCGGCCGATCTCAGCGGCGTCTCGGGAACGCCGACGTTCTTCATCAACGGGCGGCGGCACTACGGGGCGTACGACGTGCACACGCTGAAGGAGGCGATCCGGACTGCCCGCGTACGGGCCAAGATCGCCTCCAAGCGCACGTAGTCGTTTACTGCAGACGGCTGCCGGCGGGCACCGGGGCCGGGAAACCGAGGACGGCGAGGCGGCCGTTCACCTGGTTCCCGGCCTGACAGTCGCTGGTGCAGGTGGTCGGCGGGTTGGCCACCTCGGTCGCGTCCTCGCCGGTGACCATGCCCATCCGGCCACCGCTGGCCACGTCCCAGACGCTGCGGTCACCGCAGTGGTCGCGGGTCTCGCTCAGGCCGAGCGTGTTGGTGAAGTCGGGTCCGCAGGCCGGCTCGAGCACCCGCGTGGCGACCTGGGCACTGTCCCGCAGCACGAGCTTGGGGGCGGCATCGCTGCCGATGTTGACGCGGGGCGTGACCCGGACGCAGAACTGGCCCGCCGGGCCGGTCTCGACCGAGGTGCAGCCGGAACCGAGCCACTGGCCGAGCCGGGCCCGGAAGTTCGGGTTGTCGTAGTAGAACGTCGAGCCGGCGGCCAGCGTGTGCGTGATCCGGGTGGCCGTGCCGTCGCCACGGGCCGGTTCCATCTGGAAGATGCCGCCCTGGGCGCAGTCCTTGGCCTGGATCTTCATGCTCAGCCCGTTCGGGCCGGTGCGCGAGATGACCATGTCCTCGTCGCGCAGCTCGAGGCTGATCGCACTGGTCAGGGTCAGGCCGCGGTGATCCGGGACCTTACTGGCATAGATTCCCACCGTACGGCCACCGGTCATGTCCCCGGTGTTGGCGGCGCCGGTGAACGCGTAGTCGTACAGGGCGAACGTGGCCGGGTCGACGGTGAAGCGGGTGTATTTGCCCTGCACGGTGAACCGGCCGGCGGGCGCGGCGACCGTGCCGCGGAAGCGGTCCTTGGTGCCGGTCTTGCCGAGGACGCTGTAGCTGCCCCCGGTGCAGAACTTGGAGCTGGCGGCCTGGGCGGCGGGCGCCGAGGCGACCACGGCCAGGGGGACGACCGCGAGGGCGGCGAGGGCCGCGGCGAAGCGCTTGATTGACATGGGCCGAACTGTCGCGCCTTCCCGCCTAACCGGGTGTTAGTTGAGGGTTAAAGCAACCCTAAGGACTTTTGCCGTCGGCAAAGAAAGTTTGGGAAGAGACATCGAAAGTCATGGACGCCGACGGGCGGAAGCCCCAGGATATTCACAGCCCTGAATTCCGCCGGTAACCCGGGAGCGCCGATGAAACGACTGCTCGTGGCCGCCCTCCTCCTAGGCCCGCTGGCCGCGCCGAGCGCCGCCTACGCCGCCGATCCGCCCCAGGAGCCGGGGGTCACCCTCCGGACGTACGACATCGGCGTGCCGATGAGCAAGGTCTGCGAGCTCAAGCCCGGCCAGACCCCCAATGTGGACAAGCTGATGCCGAACGTCGACTGGTCCACCACCGACCAGTTCGGACTGAACGACAACTTCGTCACGCACGCGCTGGCCAACCTGACCGCGCCGGCCGCCGGGGCATACACGTTCCGGCTGGTCAGCGACGACGGTTCCAAGCTCTTCCTGGACGACCAGCTGGTGATCGACCACGACGGGCTGCACGACGTCGAGCCGCCCGGCGAGGGAACGGTCGAGCTGACGGCCGGGGTGCACCGGCTGCGGGTCGAGCACTTCGACCGTACGGGCGGACAGCGTTTGACCCTGTCGTGGCGACCGCCGGGAGCGGGTGACTTCGCGGTTGTGCCCACCGAGGCGCTGAGCACCGACGCCGGAGTCGTCCGGGTCACCGCACCCGGCCAGAAGGAGTGCACCTCGGGCACCGACACCCCCGGTGACGGGCTGCCGCTGACCGCGGTGAACCCGGGCTACGACCTCACGAACCTCCGCCCGCCGGGCTTCGAGCCCCAGGTCACCGGCATCGCGTGGCGGCCCGACGGCAAGATGGTGCTCAGCACGTGGGGCGGGTCGGACCAGGTCAAGGGTGAGGTCTATCTGCTGTCGGGTGTCACGGGGGCCGGGCCGGTCACGTACAAGAAAATCGCCGGTGGCCTCAAGGAACCGATGGGCATCGCCGTCGTCGACGGGCTCGTCTACGTGTCGCAGAAGCACGAGCTGACCGAGCTCAAGGACACCGACGGCGACGACGTGCTCGACGCGAAGCGCACGGTCGCGACGTGGCCGTTCGGCGGGAACTTCCACGAGTTCGCGTTCGGGCTGCTCTACAAGGGCGGCAACTTCTATCTGAACCTGTCGGTGTCGATCAACCTGGGCGGCGCGACCACCGACCCGCAGCCGGTCAACGGGCGCGGCACGTCGATCGTGGTCAACCGCAAGTCCGGCAAGGTGACGACCGTGGCCGGCGGACTGCGTACGCCGAACGGGCTCGGCTGGGGTCCCGACGGTGACCTCTACGTGACCGACAACCAGGGTGGCTGGCTGCCCTCGTCCAAGCTCGTGAAGATCGAGGAGGACGCGTTCTTCAACCACTACACCAACCCGGACGGCAAGTTCGACGCCAACCCGGTGACCCGGCCGGTGCTGTGGATGCCGCAGAACCAGATCGCCAACTCCCCCAGCACGCCGGTCCTGCTCAAGAGCGGACCCTTCAAGGGCCAGTTCGTGATCGGTGACGTGACGTACGGCGGGTTGCAGCGGGCGTACCTCGACACGGTCCACGGCGTCGAGCAGGGCGCGGTGTTCCGGCACACGCAGGGCCTCGAGGCCGGCATCAACCGGGTGTCGCTCGGGCCGGACGGCGCGATCTATGTCGGCGGGCTCGGCGCCGACGGCAACTGGGGGCAGGAGGGCAAGCTGCGGTTCGGCCTGCAGAAGCTCACCCCGAACGGTAAAAACGTGTTCGACATGAAGAGCATGAAGGCGGTCCAGGGCGGCTTCAAGATCGAGTACACCAAGCCCGTGGGTGATCTTCCGGCCTATTCCGTCGAGCAGTGGCGCTACGTCCCGACCGCCCAGTACGGCGGGCCCGAGGTCGACAAGGAGACCCTCACGGTCACGTCGGCCAAGGTGTCGGGCGACCGTAAGACGGTGACGCTCACGGTCCCCGGGCTGCGCAAGGACCGGGTCGTGCACCTGCGCTCACCGCGGCCGTTCACCGCCCGCGACGGTGAGGCACTGTGGAGCACCGAAGCCTGGTACACCATGAACGAACTGCCCGGCCCGCGTACGCAACAGGTCTTCTACGAGGCCGAGGAGGGCTACCGCGAGGGCGCCGCGGCCCTGGCCACCGACCACCGGGGCTACTCGGGCATCGGGTTCGTGGCCGGAATGGGCGCCCTGAACGCCTCTACGACGTCGCACGTCACGGTCGACAAGGCGGGCGACTACGCGGTCGGCCTGCGCTACTCCAACGGGCCCAACCCGTTCAGCGGCACCAAGACGGTCAGCGTCTATGTCAACGCCAAGAAGATCCGCCAGGTCGAGCTGCCGTCCACGGTGACGTGGGAGGAGTGGGCCACGGTGACCGAGAACCTGAAACTGAAGAAGGGCGTCAACGCGATCCAGTTCCGGGTCGACGCCACCGACACCGGACACGTCAACCTGGACCTGCTCAGCGTCCGCACGCCGGGTTCCCGCATCGTCCTGTTCGACGGCCATGGTCTCGACAACTGGCAGCACACGGACGGCCGGCGCCCGCAGTGGCCCGTCTCCGGGGACGGCTCTACCGAGGTCTGCTGTGGTGACTTGCGCACCCTTGAAGCGTTCGGCGACTACACGCTGCACGTCGAGTTCAAGGTGCCGCTGCTGCCGCCCGACGTGACCGGCCAGAACCGCGGCAACTCCGGCGTCTACCAGCAGGAGCGCTACGAGCTGCAGATCCTCGACTCGTACGGGGACACGACGCTCGCGAACAACGAGGCGGGCGCGATCTACACGGTCAAGGCACCCGACGTGAACGCGGCCACCGCACCCGAGACCTGGCAGACGTACGACATCCAGTTCCGGGCGGCCCGCTACGACGAGGCCGGCGCCAAGACCGCGAACGCCCGCATCACGGTCGTCTGGAACGGCCAGAAGGTCCACGACGACATCGAGATCCCGAACGGCACCGGCGGCAACATCCCCGAGGGCCCGGCCACCGGTTCGATCCGCCTGCAGGACCACGGCAACAAGGTCCAGTACCGCAACATCTGGATCGAGCCGGCGCTCTAGCACGTCCGGGGCGGCCGGCCGCGATGGCCGGCCGCCTCGTGGCCCGCCGGTCAGCGGGCGCGCGTCCGGTTGTTGCGGGCGTCATGGGTCAGTTCGGCCAGGCCGAGCTCCTCCAGCAGCGGCGGCAGATACATGCCGAACCGGCCGCGGTAGCCCTTGCGGAGGCCGTACCAGCCGCCGACCGGGTTGTCCGGGGAACGGCCCCACGCCTCGACCGTCCCGTCGGCGGCCGGCTTGTTCTCGTCGGCGGCGCCGAGCGGCACCCAGTCGGCCTGCTGTCGCAGCCAGGCGTGGAGGTCTTCGACGGCGCTGAGCCGGTAGGTCAGCCGTGTGGTGCCGACCTGGCAGACGAGGGCGTCAGGATCGCGGTACATCGTGTATCGCGAGGATCCCGGTGGCGTACGCAAGTGCCAGGGGTCGTCCTGTGTTCCAGCGGCCATGATCGCTCCCTCTGCCGGTGCGGCGCCACCACGAACCGTACGACGCGACGGCGGTCCGGACTGCGGTAAACGCTGGAGTCACCCCGGTGGTTGCTCTATCGCATAGTCGACACGGGCAGCGCGGGCCGGGCCGCCAGGCCGAGAATTCAGCTCGATGAATGTGGTCGATACGGGGAGATGGACATGAACAGGAAGAGCATTGCCGCACTGGCCGTCGCGGTCGGCACCGTGGCGAGCACCGCGATGGTGAACCCGGCCGGGGCGGCGTCGGTGTCCGGGTGTGCCGGCGCATACAAGATCGTTTCGGTCAGCATCAAGTACAAGGGGTGCCAGCACGTCACGAGCAGCGCGGGCCAGGTGCTGGTCGATGGTGCCCGGCTCAACGACCACGGCAGCCCGGTCAGCGTGTCCTACCAGTTCGCGCTCCGCGACTCCACCGCGGGCAGCGTCACCTACGGCGGCACGTGGTTCACCCAGACCTGGCCCACCGGCTCGGGCATGACCAACCAGTCCGAGCGGTTCGCCTGCATCCGCGGGCATTCCATCCGCGGACTGATGCACGTCAAGGTGAACGGCTCGACGGGGGCCTGGTCGGAGTCGCCCACCTTCACGTGCCGGTGACCGTCCCAACGGATTGTCCCAGCAGGTCGGGACACCGGGCCCGTGTGGGCGGGAGCGGGAATTTCTAGCGTGAAAGCCTCGACAACCGCTCATCGGGAGGCTTTCCATGGGACGCATGACCCGCTCGACCGCGCTTCGGATCGCGGCCGCTCTGTCCGTGCTGGTGGCGATCATCGGCGTCGTCGCATACGACCTGCCGGGCCTGATCGCGGGCGCGGACGGCAGCCACGGCCCGTTCGCGCTCGTGCTCGGCAGCTTCACCTCGGACGTGCTCGCGCTCGTGGCGGCGTACGGGGCCTGGCGTCAGCAGAAGTGGGGCGTGGTGCTGCTGATCGCGGTCAACGCGTTCTGGATCGTGCAGGCGGTGACCTCGCTGCTGTTCGACGAGGGTGGGCCGGCGCTGGCGTTCGCCTCGGTGATGCTCGTGCACCACATCGTGGTGATCTCGCTCTGCCTCTGGCGCGAACGGGTGGTCAGTGCGGTCTGACCCTGCCGCCCGGCGGCTCTACCAGCTGCTGTATCCGTTTCTGCTGATCTGGTACGCCTTCGTGGTGGCCGGCCTGACCGCGGTCGCCACCACGTGGCCGCAGCGCCCGATCGGTTCGCTCGACGAGATCCCCTGGTGGTCGCACGCGATCGCGATCGCCGTCGTGGCGGCCACCTGGGCGCCGGTGTCGGCGTTCCTCGACCGGGGCGTGCACCAGCTGGCGTTCGGGCAGCGGGACAACGCGTACGAGGTGGCCGGACATGTCTCACGGCAGTTGCTGCCGAGCGTGGCCGCGGCACTCGCGGACACGATGGCCCTGCCGTATGCCGAGTTCGTGGCTGCGGACGGGCGGGTCGTCACCGCGTACGGGAAAGCTCCGGAAGGTTCTTCGATCGTGGCCATCCCGCTCACCTTCGACGGGCACGAGCTGGGCATTCTGCGGGTCAGCGCGCGCCGCCGCCGGGATCGCCTGTCCGCGGCCGATGTCCGGCTGCTCGAGGATCTGGCCCGGCAGGTGGCGATGACCCTCTATGCCCAGCAGTCGCGCGAGCAGCTGGTGACGGCGCGCGAGGAGGAGCGTCGCCGGATCCGCCGCGATCTGCATGACGGGCTCGCGCCCACGCTGGCGTCGCTGGCGCTGCGGCTCGGCGTGCTGCAGCGGTCGGTCGACGGCGAGACCGCGGCGATGGTGGCCGAGCTGCGGGCGGACGCGCGGCAGGCCACGGCCGACATCCGCCGCCTGGTGTACGAGTTGCGCCCGCCCATGCTCGACGAGTTCGGGCTGGTCGACGCACTGCGCAACCTGCGGTCGGACGACACCCTGTCCCGTACGGTCTCAGCGCCCGACCCGATGCCCGCCCTGCCGGCCGCCGTGGAGGTCGCCCTCTACCGGATCGCGGCCGAGGCCCTGCACAACGCCGCCCGGCACGCCGGCGCCGCCCGGTGCACGGTCGAGCTGACGGTGGCCGGGGGCGAGGTGACCCTCGTCGTCACCGATGACGGCCGGGGCCTGCCCGACGACTATCTTGCGGGAGTGGGTCACCAGTCGATGCGCGAGCGGAGCACCGAGCTGGGCGGCACGCTCGACATCGGCGCCGGACCGGCCGGTGGCACCCGGGTGGCCGTCGTCCTGCCGACGGGGGCCGCATGATCACGACCTTGATCGCCGACGACCACCCGATGTTCCGCAAGGGTCTGCGGGCCCTGCTGACCACGCTGCCCGAGGTCGAGCTGGTCGGGGAGGCGACCGACGGGAACGAGGCGGTGCGGCTGGCCCGGGAGCTGCGGCCCCGGCTGATCCTGCTCGACCTGCACATGCCGGGCGGCGACGGCCTGACCGCGATCCGCCGCCTGACCGCCGAGCCGGACGCGCCGTACATCCTGGTCGTCACCATGTTCGAGGACGACGACTCGGTGTTCGCGGCCCTGCGCGCCGGCGCCCGCGGCTACGTGCTCAAGGACACCGACGACGAGGAGATGGCCCGGGCGATCCTGGCCGTGGGCAACGGCGAGGCCATCTTCAGCGCCGCCGTCGCCGGCCGGATCGCCGCCTTCTTCGCGGGCCGGCCGGCCGAACCGTTCCCCGGCCTGACCCCGAGCGAGCGCAACGTGCTGCACCTGATGTCGCGGGGCCGGTCCAACGACGCGATCGCGGCCGAGTTGCATCTGAGTTCCAAGACGGTGCGCAACTACGTGAGCAACGTCTTCGCCAAGCTGCACGTGCGCAGCCGCGCCGAGGCGATCGCCCGCGCCCGCGACGAAGGCCTTTAACCCAGCTCCCCGCGGGCGACCAGGGCCCAGCACAGGCAGCCGAACGCGAGCGTGGTGGCGATGGTGCGGATGAGGTTGAAGGCGCTCCAGCGGGCCTCGTCGAACGCGGCTCGGACGGCGGCCGGGTCGGTCATCGTGGCCGGGTCGCCGGCCGCCTTGAGGGCGTCGTTCATCGGGACGTTCACCGCGACCGTGATCGCGAAGACGATGATGTAGAGCACCAGCGCGGCCAGCACCCAGGGCAGGATCCGCCGGCCCGGGCTGAGGAACGCCGCGACGGCGGTGAAGATCAGGGCGCCGCCGAAGCTGAGCATGAACCAGGGGTTGATGATGGCCCGGTCCATCGACTGGAAGGCCCCGATGAAGGTGCGGTCGTCGGTGCGGCCCAGCCCCACCATCACGGTGTGCTGGTAGAGGCCGAAGACGCCGGCCATCAGCCCGGTGGTCATGGTCGCCGCGATCAGCGCGGTCACTCGGAGTGCGAACATGCTGACAAGTCAACCGGGGTCGGGCCCGGCTCGACATCGCTGAGAATCCACCGCCCATACGCGTAAATCTTAAGTACGGCTCCCCGGCGCCGATCTCCACCCTCGCAGGATGCCTGCGAGACCGAGTTGGAGCCGCCATGCCCCCCGCACTGCCAGGTGATCATGGCGTCGTGCCCCGGACAAGCCGGTTATGGCTCTGGTTCCTGCTGGCCGGCACCGTGGTCGCGTCGGCGTACATCATGCTGCCGCAGAACCAGGTCACCAGCTGGATCTTCCCCGCGGTCAACACGAGCGGCGCCGTGGCGGCGTGGATCGGCCTGGCCCGGGGCAAGCCGCGCAACCGGTCGGCCTGGACCATGCTGGCCGCCGCGCTTTCGCTGTCGGCCGCCGGTGACATCATCTTCGCCGGCTACGACCTGTTCCACGCCGAGGCACCGTTCCCCTCGGTGGCCGACGTCCTCTACATCGCCGCGCACCTGCTCGCGGCGGCGGCCGTCGTCCGCCTGAGCCATCACGCCGGCCGTGACAGCATGCTCGAGGCGGGCGTGCTGACCGTGCCGCTCGCCCTGCAGTACTGGATCCACTTCATCAGCCCGACGCTCCAGGACGGCGGCACCACGCTGGCCGTACTGGTCGCCGTGGTCACCCCGGTCGGCACGCTGATCGTGCTGTTCGGGGCGCTGCGGGCGGGCCTGAGCATGGAGATGCGGCGCGCCCCGGCCCGGCTGCTGGTGGCCGGCATGGTGGCCTGGTTCATCCCGGACGCCTACTACGCGACGGCGAGCCTCAACGGCACGTACGTCGGCGGCGGCTGGATGGACCTGGGCTGGATGCTCATGCCCCTGCTGCTCGGCGCGGCCGCCCTGCACCCGCAGATGCCGCAGCTCAACGTGCCGTTGCACGTCTCCACCAACATTCTCAGCGTACGCCGCTACCTGCTGGTCATCGCCGGTGTGCTGACCCTGGACGCGTACGCCGCGATCACCGCCGACGGTGCCGACCAGCTCGTCGGCGTGGCCGTGCTGATCTCGGCCACCCTGGCCGCCATCCGCATCCGCCGGCCGCTGCGCGACATGGGCCGCCGCGCCACCCAGGACGCGCTGACCGGGCTGCCCAACCGCACCGAGCTGCTCCGGCGGCTCACGTTCGCCCTGGCCGAGCTGCCCGCCGACGGCAGCAGCAAGGTCGCCCTGCTGTTCTGCGACCTCGACCGGTTCAAGGACGTCAACGACAGCATGGGCCACGCGGCGGGCGACACGATGCTGGTCACGATCGCCGAGCGGATAGCCGGATCGGTGCGCGACGGCCGCGACGTGGTGGCCCGGCTCGGCGGCGACGAGTTCGTCATCCTGATGCCCGAGGCCACCGACGCCGACACCGACGTGGTCGCCGAACGGCTGGTCACCACGTTCACCGAGCCGATCGTCATCGACGGCGTGGAACTCTTCCCGTCCGTGTCGGTCGGCGTCCGCACCACCGACGACTACAAGGCCGACCCGGACGAACTGCTGCGCGACGCCGACACCGCGATGTACCGGGCCAAGACGGCCGGCCGGGGCCGGGCCGAGCGGTTCGACGACCGGTACGCGGCCGAGGCCGGTGCCCGCCTGCGCCTGGACACCGAGCTGCGGCACGCCCTGGCCAACGGCGAGCTGGAATGCGTCTACCACCCCGAGATCGACCTGAAGACCGGCCGCCTGTACGCGCTGGAGGCCCTCGTCCGCTGGCGGCACCCGACGCGCGGGCTGCTGACCCCCGACGAGTTCGTGCCGCACGCCGAGACCCACGGGGTCATCGGGCAGCTGTTCGAGCTGGTGCTGCACCAGGTGCTGACCCAGCAGGACGCCTGGGCGGCCGAGTTCGGCTGGCGCCCGCCGGTGGCCGTCAACGTGTCTCCGCGCCAGTTGAGCGACCCCCGGCTCATCCCGGTCGTGCTGGACACCCTGAGGGAGCACGACGCCCCGCCGTCGTCCCTGATCCTCGAGGTGACCGAGACCGCCCTGGTCGACGACACCGTGATGACCGGGACGCTGGCCGACCTGCGCGCCCACGGTGTGGCGGTGGCCGTGGACGACTTCGGCACCGGTTACTCGTCGGTGTCCCGCCTGGCCGACCGGCACTGGGACGCGCTGAAGATCGACCGCAGCTTCGTCTCCGGGATCGCCGGCGACGAGTCGCGCGAGGGCGTGGTCCGGGCGATGATCGCGCTGGCCCACTCGCTGAAGCTGCGGGCGATCGCCGAGGGCGTCGAGGACGAGGCCACCCTGACCAAACTGCGCGAACTGGGCTGCGACGCGGCCCAGGGCTACCACTACACCGAGCCGGTCGACGCCGACGCCATCACCGGGATGATCGCCGAGTCGCCGCAGTGGGAGGCCCTGCCGGCCGCCGCCTGAGCCTTGGTTACCGGCGGGGAATGTTCGTCACGGAGCGCGTCCAGCCGGGCATGCTTGGATTGCCGACCATGGCCCACCTTCTGCAGCGCCGCGCCGGTCACCCCGGATCGCGTATCCTCAGCGTCGCCTCGTACCGCCCGCGGACCGAGGTGGGCAACGAACCGATTGCCGCCCTGATCGACTCGAGCGACGAATGGATCCGCCGCCGCTGCGGCATCGAGTCGCGCCGGCGCGCCGCACCCGACGAAGACCTGGTCATGATGGCCACGGCGGCCGCCTCCAAGGCCCTGGCCGGCGCGGGTGTCGATCCCGCCGAGGTCTCGGCCGTCCTGGTGGCGACGATGTCGCACCGAGGCCGCGCGACCACGGCCGCACCCCTGGTGGCCGACGCGCTGGGAGCCACCGAGGCGGCCGCGATGGATCTGGGAGCGGCCTGCGCCGGTTTCCCGTACGCGCTGGCGACCGCCGACGCCCTCGTCCGCAGCGGCGCGGCCGGCTACGTGGTCCTGGTCGGCGCCGAGCGCATGCTCGACATCGTCGACGAACGCGACCGCGGCACAGCGTTCCTCTTCGGCGACGGCGCGGGCGCGGTGGTCGTCGGTCCCTCGCCGACGTGCGACATCGGTCCGGTGGTGTGGGGCGCCGACGGCTCCGGAAGCGAGTTGCTGCGCTACGACGAGGCAGGCATCCTGCGCATGGCCGGTCCCGAGGTCTTCCGCTGGGCGACCGCCGTCGTCCCCGACGCGGCCGGCCGAGCCCTGGACGCGGCCGGCATCTCGGCGGGCGATCTCGCCGCCTTCATCCCCCACCAGGCCAACCTGCGCATCATCACGTCCACCGCCAAGACGCTGGAACTGGGCCCACAGGTGCGGATAGCCACCGACATCACCACGAACGGCAACACCGGGGCGGCCTCCATTCCCCAGGCCATGGCCGCGCTGCCCGGCACCTCGGGTCCGGCTCTGCTCGTCGGTTTCGGGGCCGGCCTTTCGTACGCAGCCCAGGTGATCATTCTGCCCTGACCCCCCGAGACGTGCCGCCGGTGTCACTGTGCTTTCGGCGCAGCGTCCGGCAGACCTGCCTCGACCCGCCACCGGCGCGGGTCGAACTGACCGGAATCCAGAACTCGCGTCAGCATCGCCGCACCGGCGGCAAAGCCGTTCACCAATGCGGCTCCGTTCGTCGCCGGCCGGCTGCTCCCACGGACCTCGTGGATGTTGTGGTCGCTGGAGCACCAGCAGGCCACTTCCACGGCGGCGCTCACGGTGAGTTCCGGGCACCAGCCGACGGTCAGGGTCAGCTCGAGCGAGTCGTGGTCCTGATCGAACACCGTGATCGCCGCGTCGCAGACGATGAGGCAGACACCCGCCCGCGAAGTTCCGGGCGGCGTTTTGTGCTCGGGATACCAGTGCCACCGAATTCGGCCGGCGGCCGCGGGATGGCTCTCGAGATCGCCGGCCAGCCGTCGCAGTTCGGGTTCCGCATCGACACAGCTGCTCGGAAGCACGTCGGACAACGGCACCTGAGCGAGAGAACTGACCGGCCCCGACATGCACACATGGTGGCACGTCGGCCGCAGATGGTTCGCGCGGAAGGATGTGGGCCGGCGGCTCTCCGGCTACTGTCGGCGGCATGTCGAGTCCTGGAGACGTGCCGCCGGCCGTTCTTGACCGGCTGCGATCGATCTGCGCGGTGCTGCCCGAGGCGTACGAGGAGCCGGCCTGGATCGGCATGCGCTGGCGCATTCGTACGCGAACCTTCGTGCACGTGTACTCACCCGATCCCGACCGCTACCCGGTGTACGCCCCGTACGTGACCGACGGCGAAGGGCCGATCGTGATGACGTTCCGTGCTCCCGTCGAAGACCTGCTCGCCCTGACCGGCAACGGATTTCCGTACTTCAAGGCCGACTGGGGCCACAACGTCGTGGGCGCCGTCCTGGGCGAGCACACCGACTGGGCCGAACTCGCCGAGCTGGTCGCCGACAGCTACTGCGAAATGGCTCCGAAGCATTTGGTGGCCGACGTCGTCGCCCAAATACTGGACGGCCCCCCGAGGAATTGATCTGCTCCGCCGATGTCGAAAACTCGGCGCGGTGGGGAAAGCTCACGAATTGCGGAGTGCCGCGACGCCCGCGAACAGGAAGCTGCCCAGAATGATCAGCATCACGCCCGCGCACCAGTACAGTCCGCGGCCGGCTCGCCGGTAATCCTTTCCGCGAACAAGGCGGTGGACAAGGTGAGCGAGGTCGATCGGAATTTCAACAAGAAGAAAGAGAAAGATCACCTGAATCATGGAAGCCCTCCAACTGCGTCTCGCCCGGTACTGACGGACAGAGCATGCAGTCGGGGCGAGCCGCCTCTTCGGGTGACGGGCAGGGTTGAGCCGGAAGGAGTGCGTGCAGGAGTCCGATGCGACCGCCAACCGCGACGGCCGAGACTGCCGCCGCGATGGTCGATCCCGCCGGCGCCCTCACCCGACGAACTGGCCGCGCTCGACCGGGCCGCACGCACCGCTCGACCCCTGGCCTGGCGTGCGCGCGTGCGAGATTCAGCGGCCGGGTCGTCGGGAGCCGGGGCGCCGAGGGCCGCGTGCGGGTCCGGAACGGCGGGGCCGGCTCGGCTGGTCGGACGGGCCGTCGACAGCACCGGGACTGGAGAACGACACCGACGGCGCGGCCGGCCGGGAGGACTGGGGTGGTGGCCATTGCGACGCCGCGATCTGCGCCCCGGTGACCGGCAGCGGGGGTGAGATCTGGTCGAGCAGGCGCTGAGCCAGCGTGGCGTCGATCTCGAGGTCAGCGCTGATGCGCACCTCCGCAGCAGTCGCCAGGTCCACGACGTCGTCGCTGGTGAACGTCCCGACTCCAAGAATGCTCAGTCGCCGGGCGAACTCCTGCACGTTGATCATCTATAGCCTCATCGTCGGTTTCCTGAGAAGCCAGCGTAACCCCGGGCACCGGCCGCCTGTTCCGAGCCCGCCGGTGACCGCCGCCGGAGGCAGGTTTTGAAGGACCGTTACCCGGCGGTCGTGTCCGTACAACCGCTCCGGCCGCACTCGCAGGCGTACGGGAAAGGCGGCAACGCTACCCCGATGTGGCGTTCGTGGGCTGCGATCTGCCGTCGCACGACGTTGTTCTCGTGGCGGCGTCGGGCCGCCAGTTCGGACCCGGGCCTGAGCCGCTCGAAGGGCGCCGTGGCGCTGGTGACGGCCGCCCGTACCACTCCCCCTACGTCGTCCCAGTTGACGTCGGTCGGGACCTCGGCAACCCGGCCCCCCGTCTCCGAGGCGGCCGACCGGAGCCGCTCCCCGATCAGCTGGTCGCGCTCGACCAGGGCCTCGACCCGGGCCCGGGCGGCAGCGTCCCCCGCCACGAGTCGTGCGCGCCGGGCCGCCCGGGTGCGTTCGGCGGTGGTGAGCAGCCAGATCGCCCCGACCGGCGACCACGCTGCCGCGGCGCGCGGGTGGAGTTGCGGGCCTTCGACAAGTGTCGGCACGCCCGCGACCTGGGCGACCCGGACGTCGGCCATCACGGTCGGCAGGCGCAGCGCCGACTCGCGTTCGAAGCCCTCCGCCGCGACCGCCGGGCCTGCGGCCAGCATCTCGTCCAGGGTGGGGCCGAGCGGGCCGAGCCGTTCGTAGTGGTCGTAGGTGTAGGCGTCGATCGGGTGCAGCGCCAGGTCGAGTTCGTGGGCCAGCCGCCGGACGATCGTGGTCTTGCCGGAACCGGGTGTGCCGCCGACCCAGAACATCAGCATGCGGCGGCCTCCCGGATGAGCGCGGCCCGGGTCTCGAGCGGCCCGGCCGGCACTTCGATCAGAGTGAAGCCGGCCTCCCGATAGACCTCCTCGTGGATGCGCTCGAACGCCAGCGACTCCTCGAAATTGATCCGCCGGGCCGCCGTCGGCCGCACGAAGCCCAGGTTCCGCACGAAGAACACCGCCGGCGAATAGAAGTCACGCGCCCGGTCCACCTCGGCCACGAGAGTGGCCGGCGCCGACAGCCCCAAATGACGGCACAGCGCCAGCGTGCACACCGGCGACCGGTCGAAGAAGGTCAGGCCCGGGCCGGTGGCGGACGACCGCCGTCGTTGCAGCGAGACAATGCGGTCGAGGAACGACGCATCACGCCACGGCTCCTCGGTTCCGGTCGCCTGGGACAGGGCGATCACATCGGTCGCGGCCTCCTCGACGACCGCATGGCCGAAAAGTTCCAGGCGCCGCAGGATGGCTGTCTTCCCGGAGCCGGGCGTGCCGGTCAGGATGTGGCGCGCCACACCAGCTCCTCGATCACGTCCACGAAGAAGTCGATGTCGGCGGCCGTGGTGCGCCAGTTGACGATCGCCGGGCGGAGCGCGACCTTCCCGTCGTAGACCGTCGTGCCCGCGTACACACGCCCGTCCGAGATGAGGGCCGCGCCCAGGCGGCGGTTGAAGTCGTCCAGGTCGGAAACGCCCGCCGGCACGGCGCGGAAGCAGACGATGCACAACGGCACGTCGGCCAGGCGCTCCAGCCGAGGCGCGTCGTCGATGCGAGCGGCCAGGTGCCGGGCCAGATCGAGGTGGTGCTCGACCATGGTGCGGTGACCTTCTTTCCCGTACGCGGAAAGGGTCGCCCAGATCGGCAACGCCCGGGCCCGGCGGGACGACTCCGGGCCCAGCAGCCCGTAGCCCGCGCCCGGGTCGCCGGGGCCGGGCAGGTAGGCCGCGCCGGGCATGCCGAACGCGGCACCCAGCCGGGCCGGTTCGCGGATCAGGGCGAAGCCGCTCTCGTACGGGACGTTGAGCCACTTGTGCCCGTCGGCCGCGATCGAGTCGGCCCGCTCGATGCCGTCGACCAGTCCCGCCGTACGCGGTGACAGCGCCGCGAACAGCCCGAACGCCCCGTCCACGTGCAACCACGCCCCGAATTCCTCAGCCAGGTCGGCCAGGTCGGCAATCGGATCGAAGTCGCCGGCGTTGACCTCACCGGCGTTGGCGATGATCACCGCCGGTGCACCGTTCAGAGAGGCCAGGTGCTGCCGCATGCGGTCCAGGTCGACCCGGCCGACGCCGTCGCGGGCGTGCACGCTCACCTGCGAACGGCCGTGCCCGAGCATCTGCAACGCCTTGCGGGCGCTGGCGTGCACGTAGCCGGAGGAGAGCACCGGCATCCGCGGCAGACCGGCCAGGCCGTCCTCAGCCGTGTCCACCCCGTGCCGTGCGCCCCACCAGTGCGTGGCCACGCCGAGCGAGGTGAAGTTGGCGTAGGTCGCGCTCCCCACCAGCGCCCCGCCCCACGTCGAGGGCAGCCCGAACAGCTCGCACAGCCAGCGCAGGGCGACCGTCTCGACCTCGTGCGCGAACGGCGACGACACCTTGGAGAAGGCGTTCTGGTCGAGCAGCGCCGCGGTCCAGTCGGCCGCGAGCGCCGCCGGGGTCACTCCCCCGGTCACGAAGTGGAAGAACCGCGGCCCGGACGACGCGGTGCCGGCCGCCGTCCCGATTCGCAGCAGACGCTCGATCACCTCGGCCGGGTCCGCGCCCTTCTCCGGCAGCGGCCCGCCGAGCTCGTCCAGCAGCGACTGGGCATCAGCATCGAGCACGTGCCGGGAGGAGAGCGACTGCAGATACGGTCCGGCCGCCGCATGTACCTGAGAGAGAAGGTCCATGCGAGCAGCATCTACCGCGGAAGCCACTCCTGCCAGACCGGCCGGTTCGCGTCGAGCCAGCGCCGCGCGGCCTGGTCCGGCGTCTGCTTACCGACGGTGAGGTCGCGGGCCACCGCGTTCTGGTCCTCGTTGGTCCACGAGAAGCGCTTGATCACCTCGGCCGCGGGGCTGCCCGACTCGGCGAAGGCCTTCCGCGCGATCTTGTCGAGGTCGTACGGCTGGTAGTCGCAGGCGACCTTCTTGGGATCGCTGTCGCACCCGGGCGTGTAGCGGGGCAGCGGCACGTGCACCAGCCCGATCTCGGACAGCAGCCACTGCGGCGCGTAGAAGTAGCCGATCAGCGGCTTCTTCTCCAGCTCGGCCCGGCGGAACGTGGCGATCAGCGCGTCCTCGCTGCCCGCGTACACGACCGTGTAATCGAGCTTGAGATTGCGGATGAGGGCGGCGTCGTTGGTCACGAAGGACGGATCACCGGCGAGAAACTGGCCGCGTCGTCCGGAAGCCGGAGTGCGGAACAATTCCGCGTACCTGTTCAGATTCCGCCAGTCGGTGATGTCCGGATGCGCGGCGGCCAGCCACGGCGGCACGTACCAGCCGATCACGCCCCGGTTGCCGGTCAGCCCGAGTTCGACCGCGACCCGCTGGTCGTCGATGTAACGCTTCTTGAGATCGTCGTGCCCCCAGTTCTCCAGGATCACGTCGAGGTCGCCGCGGGCCAGCCCCTGCCACGACGCGTCTTCCGTCAGGTCGCGGGTGACGACGGTGCAGCCGAGTTCCTGGCGAAGAAGGTAGGCGACGACCGCGACGTCGGCCGCATAGCCCGACCAGGGGTTCACCGCGATCCGCACGGTTCCGCAGGAGGCGGCCCGGGACACGCCCGGTGCCGGGACGATCGCGGCCGGCGTGGCTCCACATCCGGCCAGCAGAGCCAAGATCAAGACCGCGTTTCCCGTACGCCACCAGGCCGTCACCATGCCGACCCCGCCGACGCCCGCGCGAGTCGCCGGGTCAGCACCTCCTCGGTCAGGGCCATCAGCACCCCCTTCACCGAGTCGCGGCGGCGCGCGTCGCACTCGATCACCGGCACCCGCGGGTCGATGCCGAGCGCGTCGCGCACCTCGTCCAGCGCGAACCGCCGCGTGTGGTCGAACGCGTTCACCCCGACCAGGAACGGGATGTCGTGGTCCTCGAAATAGTCGACCGCCGCGAAACAGTCCTCGAGCCGGCGCGTGTCGAGCAGCACGATCGCGCCCAGCGCCCCGTCGACCAGGTCGTCCCACAGGAACGCGAACCGGTCCTGCCCCGGCGTCCCGAACAGATAGAGCAGCAGTTCGTCGTCCAGCGTGATGCGACCGAAGTCCAGGGCCACGGTCGTCGTGGTCTTTCCCCGTACGGCCGTGGTGTCGTCGATCCCCACCGACCGCTCGGTGAGCTCGGCCTCGGTCACCAGCGGCTCGATCTCGCTGATGGCCCCGACGAAGGTGGTCTTGCCGACCCCGAACCCGCCGCTGATCACGATCTTGACGGCCACCGGCGACAGCACCGGCTCAGAGCGCGCTGACACGGTCCACGATCCTCTCGATCAACGCGAGCGGGAGCTCGCCGAGCTGGTCCTCGATGCGCAGGTGCCCCTCGTCGACCAGATCGTCGGCCAGCACCCGCACCACGCCGAGCGGCTGCCGCAGCGCCACCGCGACATCGGCCACGGCCTTCGGCTCCCGGCACAGCTCGACGATCCGCCGCGCCTCGAACCGCAGCGGCGCCACCAGCGCGTCCGGGGTGGCGTGCAACAGGGTCTCGACCCGCAGCCCGGCGTGCCGGGGCGTGGTCCGCCCGCCGGTGACCATGAACGGCCGCAGGAACACCTCGTCCCCGCCCACCGCGTCCGCCACCGGCGCTTCCGGCGGTGGGACCGGCGACGAGGGCGGGATCATCCGCGGATCGGGCCCCCAGCGGGAGTTGCCCCTCATGGCCGGAGGTGGCGCCGGGAGTCGGCGATCAGGGCCGGGGTGAGCAGGGCGCCGAACCGCTCGGCCAGCCGCGAGATCTCATAGCCGACCAGGCCGATGTCGCTCTCGGCGCCGGCCACCACCCCCAGGCAGCTGCCGCCGCCCATCACCGACACGAGCAGGAACCCGCGCCGCATCTCGATCATGATCAGTTTCAGGGCCTCGAAGTCGTAGCGCCGGGACGCGCTGCGGGCCACGCTGGCCAGGCTGGACACGATCGCCGCGAGGTGGTCGGCGTCGCCGCGGTCCAGACCGTCCGAGGCCGCGATCAGCAGCCCGTCCGAAGAAACGGCCACAGCGTCCCGTACGCCGTCGGTGTGCTGGACGAAATTGCCGAGCAGCCAGTTGAACTGGTGCCGGTCGGCGGTGGCCTGCACGCTCATCGGTGAGAATCCTCCTGCTCGAGAGTGTCCGCACCCCGGGCCACGCCTCCGCGGAACGCGTCGAGCCGCGACCGCACCTCTTCGGGATCGTCCGCCAGCTCGTCGCCGGGCGGTGGAGCCGGCAC
Source organism: Paractinoplanes bogorensis (assembly GCF_018829635.1). GTDB lineage: Bacteria > Actinomycetota > Actinomycetes > Mycobacteriales > Micromonosporaceae > Actinoplanes > Actinoplanes bogorensis. Next base: position 356,132 of record NZ_JAHKKG010000005.1, on the reverse strand, counting down.
CGGGTGGAGCCGGGTCACGCGCGGGGTGCGGGGCGGCCGGCGGGGCAGGCCATTGGGCGTACGGGAGGAGTCGGTCTCGGCAATCGGCGCCGGGCGCTGCTGAGGCAACGCCGGGGCGGTCAGATACTCGACCGAGGCGGGGCGCAGACGCTCCTCGTCCCGGGTGACCGGCCCGGCAACCGGAAGCGCGGGCTCGGCCGCCACCGGCAGCGCGGATCCGGGCGCGCCCGGGAACGCGGGACCGGCCAGCGCGGGCGCCTCGGCGACCAGGGACGCCGGCAGCACCACCCGGGCCGTCACCCCGGTCACCGGCGACGGTGTGAGCACCACCTCGGCGCCCAGGTCGCGGGCCAGCCGGCCGACCACGTAGTGCCCGAGGTAGCGGGCCGGCGCGGTCAGGAAGTCGGCCTCCCCGCGCAACCGCCGGTTGGCCTCGGCCAGGTCGGTCGCGGTCATCCCGATCCCCTGGTCGACCACGGCGATCAGGTACTGCTCCCCGACCAGCCGGCCCTGGATCTCGACGTCGACCTCGGGGGCCGAGAAGGCCAGACCGTTCTCGACCAGCTCGGCCAGCAGGTGCGCCACCGCCGTCGCCCCGGCCCCGGTCAGCCTCGTCTCGTCGACCCGGCGCAGTGTGACCCGGCGGTACTCCTCCACCTCGGACACGGCGGCCCGGATGACGTCCTCGACCGGCACCGGCTCCGACCACGTACGCGGACCGGTCGCCCCGACCAGCACGAGCAGGCTCTCGGCGTTGCGGCGCATGCGGGTGGCCAGGTGGTCGAGCTCGAACAGGTCGGCCAGCCCGGCCGGGTCGGTCTCCTCCCGTTCGAGCCGGGTGATCAGGGCCAGCTGGCGGCGGAGCAGGTTCTGGTGGCGGCGGCCCAGGTCGGCGAGGGATTCGGTGGTGCCGTGCCGCAGTTGCGCCTGCTCGGTGGCCAGGGCGTACGCGGTGGCCTGGACCCGGTCGAGCGCGCCGGCCAGCGAGCGCACCTCGGCCGTGGCGTCGGACGGCGGGACGACGGGCGGCGGGCCGGTTTCGTGGTCGCCGGCGGCCACCCGGCGTACGGCATCGGGAAGGCTCTTGATCGCCAGCTCGTCGGCCTGGGTGGCCAGCCGGGCCAGGGGACGCGCGATCGACCGGGACCCGGCGACGGCCAGACAGGCCGCCCCGGCCAGGCACAACAGCACCAGGGCGCCGAGCCCGCCCATCCGCCGGGCCGCCTGGTCACGCAGCAGCAGCGCGCGGGCTCTGATCACCGAGCCGACGTGCTGCTCCAGGCGCAGCAGGTCGTCCAGCACGGTCGTCAGCGCCGACCACCACGACTGCGGGTTGACCTGCAGGTCCCGGCCGTCGCCGGAGGCCAGCGCGACCCCCTCGAAGTAGCGGACGATCTGCCCGGCGCCGGTGCCGAACACGTAGTCGGCCGACGCGCGCTGGTCGCCGGTGGCATAGCGCACGAACCCGGCCAGGGCCGTGTCCTTGGCCGCCCGCATGGTCACGAACTGCAGAAACTCGCCGGTCCGGAAGCCACCCGCCGAGAAGACGCCGTTGAGGAAGGCGCGTTCCTGGGCCAGGGCCTCCTTGGCGTCACCGAGCGCCTGCAGCACGGCCTGGCCGCGGCGCAGCTCGTCGTCGCCGGAGCTGCCGAGGCCGGTGTCGAGACGGTTCAGGTCGGTGATCCGGCCGGTGTAGAACGCGAACGCGTCGGCCCGGGTGATGGTGCCGGTGTCGGTTCCGGTACGCACACCGGGCAGCGCCTGCAACTCCGGGCCGGCCGCGACCCGGGCCCGGCGGTCGTCGACGCGGGCCCGGGCCGGCCCCAGCTCGGCCCGGAAACTCGCGTTGCCGCCGAGCAGACCGGCCGCCAGACCGCGCTCGTTCTGCAGTTCCTGCACCAGATCCTGCACGGCGAGGGCCCGGGTGACGGCCCCGGCCGAGCTGACGGCCCGGCGGTAGCCGGCCGCCTCGATGGCGACGACCACGGCCAGCAGCAGCAGTGCGGCGACCACCGGCAGTGCGAGCGTCCGCGCCACGCGGCGGCGAATGGTGGTCACGGGAACTCACCCCAGTCGATCTCGACAGGCCGTGTTCGAACGGCGTCGGAACGCTATCGACGGGGGTGAGTAGTAGTCCACGCCCGGAGGCCAAGACAACCCGAAAGAGGAACTCAGACGTACTGATCTGCGCGGCGCAGGTAGACCGCCCACGTGACGCCCACGCAGAGCGCGTAGAAGGCGATGAACGCGATGTACGCCGCGTCCGCCTCCCCGGTGGACAGGAACGACTGCCGGAACGCCAGGTTGACCAGCACGCCGCCGAGCGCCCCGATCGCGCCCGCGATCCCGATCACCGCGCCGGACAGCCGCCGGGCCTCGTGCTCGTCGCCCGGGTGCCGGCGCTTGAAGATGGCCGGGATCATCTTGTACGTCGACCCGTTGCCGATCCCGCTGAACGCGAACAGCGCGATGAACCCGACGAGGTACAGCGGCAGCGACCTCGTCTGCGCGGCCAGCAGCACGACGGCAGCACCGGCGGCCATGGCGATGAAGGTGACGAAGGTGACCTTGGCGCCGCCGAGCCGGTCGGCCATTGCCCCACCGACCGGGCGGATCAGCGAGCCCAGCAGCGGCCCGAGGAAGGTCAGGTAGGCGGCCTTGACCGGCGTGCTGAACACGTCGGCGAACTGCACCTGCAGCACCTGGCCGAACGCGAACCCGAAGCCGATGAACGAGCCGAATGTGCCGATGTAGAGCAGCGACATCACCCAGGTGTGCGGCTCGCGGACGGCGTCACGCATGCCCCGCTTCTCGTTGCGGGCCTGCGACAGGTTGTCCATGGACAACGCCGAGCCCAAGGCGGCCAGCACGATCAGCGGGATGTAGATGCCGGCGACGATGCCGGGGTGGCCCGCGCCGAAGACGGCCAGCACGAACAGGCCGACGAGTTGCACCGCGGCCACGCCGAGGTTGCCGCCGCCCGCGTTGACGCCGAGCGCCCAGCCCTTGAGCCGGTCCGGATAGAACGCGTTGATGTTGGTCATGGACGAGGCGAAGTTGCCACCACCGACCCCGGCCACCGCCGCGATGATCAGCAGCGTCGGGAAGTCGACGCCGGGCCGGATCAAAAAGGCGGCCGCCACTGACGGGACGAGCAGGAGCGCGGCGCTGAAGACGGTCCAATTGCGGCCGCCGAACCGGGCCACGGCGAAGCTGTACGGGATCCGCAGCACCGCCCCGACCAGGGTGGGCACGGCGGTGAGGAGGAACTTGCCGGCCGGGTCGATGCCGTACTCGGGGCCGAGGAACAGCACCAGCACCGACCACAGCGACCACACCGAGAAGCCGATGTGCTCGGAGGTGATCGAGAAGATCAGGTTGCGCCGGGCGATCGGGCCGCCGGTGGTGTCCCAGAACTCGCGGTCCTCGGGCCGCCAGTCGTCGATCCACTTTCCCCGGATTGCGGTCGTGGCGGGTAGCGTGGCGGTCATTCGTCCCCCAGGAGGATCTCGTTGTCGTCGATGCGCACGGGATAGACGGTCAGGTCGGGCTGGCCGCTCAGCGAGCAGCCGGTGGTGAGGTCCCAGGCGTTGAGGTGCAGCGGGCAGATGACCTGCCGGAGGTCGATCTGGCCGTCCGCGAGGGGGCCGCCGCGATGCGGGCAGACGGCCTGCGTAGCGCGGACCGAGCCGTCGCGCAGCCGGAAGACGGCGATCATGCGCCCGTCCACGGCGTAGGTGCGGCCCTCACCGGGCGGGATCTCGTGAATCGAACCGATCGGCCTCATGCCCGCACCGGCACCTGCGGCAGCACGGTCAGCGGCAGCGACGTCCGGAACTGGCCCGGGGTCGCCGGTTCGTCGCGGTCCTTCCACGGGTCACGGTAGGCGGCGACCGAGGCGTCCATGGCCGCGTCCAGGGCGGCTGCGACGCCGTCCTTGTCGTCGACCACGATTTCCCGTACGCGTCCGATCCCGACCCGGGGCACGAACGCGTAGGTCCGTTCCAGCCAGTTCGCGTTCTCGCGGTAGTACTGCAGGAACCGGCCGGTCAGCACGATCACCTCGGCCGCGCTGTCGACCGTGGCCAGCAGGTCTCCCTTGCGCACGTGGGCGCCGGCCGCACCGCCGACATAGATCTCCCACTTGCCGCCGTCGATAGCGACGACCCCGAGATCCTTCACGTACGCCTCGGCGCAGTTACGCGGGCAGCCGGTGACCGCGAGCTTCATCTTCCCGGGCCCCTCGATGCCCTGGAACCGCTCCTCGATCGCGATCCCCAGCGCGGTCGAGTCGCCGACCCCGAATCGGCAGAAGTCCGACCCGACGCACGTCTTGACGGTGCGGAAGCTCTTCCCGTACGCCCATCCGGACGGCATGTCGAGGTCGGCCCAGATCTGTGGCAGTTTCTCCTTGGGCACCCCGAGCAGGTCGATGCGCTGGCCGCCGGTCAGTTTCACCATCGGCACGTCGTGTCTCTCGGCCACTTCGGCGATCCGTCTGAGCTGAGCCGGGGTGGTGACGCCGCCCCTCATCTGCGGCACCACCGAGAACGTGCCGTCGCGCTGAATGTTGGCGTGCACCCGGTCGTTGATGAACCGGGCGTCGCGTTCGTCGACGTAGTCGCCGCCCCACATCATCTTGAGCAGGGAGGCCAGGCCCATCTTGCTCCTGGCATCCTCCTCGCCCCCGAGCGTGGCGAAGACCGACGACACCGACCGGAGCCCGTGCTGCCGGATCGCGTTCATCAGTTCCGGCTTGGGCATCGCGATCCCCGGCACGTAGTACGACGCCGCCGGATCCTCCTCGACGTCGCCGCCCGCCGCCCACTCGACGATCCGCTGCACGATCGGCTTGCAGGTCCCGCAGCCCTTACCGGCCCGGGTCCGGTCCATGACTCCGGATACGGTCCGGCAGCCGGACTTCACCGTGGCGCAGATCGCGCCCTTGCTGACACCGTTGCAGTTGCAGACCTGCTCGTCGTCCGGCATGTCCTCGACCTTGGCCTCGCCCGTCGGACCGCCCAGGTCGAACATCAGCCCGGCCCGCTCCTCGGGCAGCGCCAGGCCCCGGTCGAAGGCCTGCATGAGGAAGGCGACCTTGCTGACGTCGCCGATCAGCGTGGCACCGACCAGCCGCCCGTCGCGGATGATGACGTTCTTGTAGACGCCCTTCCCCGGTTCGGTGAAGGTGAGCGACTCGTCGTCGTCGCGTTCCGGTTCCTTGAGTCCCATCGAGGCCACGTCGACCCCGGCCACTTTGAGCTTCGTCGCGACCTGCGAGCCCTGATACTCCGCGAGCGGGTTCGCGCCGGTCAGGTGATCGGCGAGGACTTTGGCCTGATCCCAGAGCGGGGCGACCAGACCGTAGGTCTCACCACGATGCTGGGCGCACTCCCCCACCGCGTAGATGTCGTCCTCGTCCTGCGCCCGCATCTGGTCGTCGACGACGATGCCCCGCTCCACGACCAGCCCGCTTGCCGCGGCCATCTCGGCGTTGGCCCGGATGCCCGCCGCCACCACGACCACGTCGCACGGAATGACCCGGCCGTCGTCCAGCTTCACGCCGGTCACCGCCTGCTTCCCGAGGATCTCGGTGGTACGGCCGTTGACGACAACCTCGATGCCGAGCCGGGACTCGACGCTCTGCTTGAGCATGCCGCCGGCGACCTCGTTGAGCTGCGCGTTCATCAGGTGTCCGGCGGAGTGGACCAGGGTGACGTGGGACAGGTGGTTCTGCAGCCCCCGGGCGGCCTCGAGACCCAGCAGGCCGCCGCCGATCACCACGGCGCGCTCGTGCTCGCGGGCGTACCGGATCATCGCCCGGGTGTCGTCGAGCGTGCGGAACGCGAACACGCCCTGGTGATAGCCGCGTCCGGGCCGGTGGATCCCGGCGATCGGCGGCACGAACGCCCGGCTGCCGGTGGCGATGATCAGCTTGTCGTACCCGGCCTCGGTGCCGTCGGCCGCATATACCCGCTGGGCGAACCGGTCGATGCGCTCGATCCGGGTGCCGGTGTGCAGCGTGATGCCGTGGTCGGCGTACCAGGAAAGGTCGTTGAGGAAGATGCCGGACTCGTCCTCCACGCCGGCCAGGACGTTGGAGAGCATGATCCGGTTGTAGTTGCCGTACGGCTCGTCGCCGAACATCGTGATGGCGAAGTCGCCGCCGCGGGCCAGGATCTCCTCGACCGTGCGGGCGCCGGCCATGCCGTTGCCGATGACCACCAGATTGCGGGGCATCAGGTCTCCGCTCCTCTCTCGTGCCGGGTGATGGCGACCGCGCACGCCTTGAACGCGGGCATCCGGGAATGCGGGTCCAGCGCCGGATCGGTCAGCGCGTTGGCGCCGGGCCAGTGGAAGGGGGCGAAGACGGTGTCCGGGCGGATCCCGTCGGTGAGCCGGGCCCGCAGCACCGCGGTGCCCCGGCGGCTGCGCAGCTCGACCAGGTCGCCGTCGGCGATGCCGTGCCGGCGGGCCAGGTCGGGGTGGATCTCGGCGCGGGCCTCGGGCAGCGCCGCCGTGAGCGTCCTGACCCGCCGGGTCTGGTTGCCGCTCTGGTACTGCTGCATGTTGCGGCCGGTCGTGAGCACGTACGGGAAAGCCTGGTCGGGCATCTCGGCCGGGTCGCGGTGGACCACGGCTCGCATGGCGGCGCGGCCGTCCTTCGTGGGAAAACTGTGCTCGAAGAGCCGAGGCGTGCCGGGGTGGTCCTCGGTGGGGCAGGGCCAGAAGACGCCGTCCTCCTTCTCGATCCGCTCGTACGTGATTCCGGCGTAGTCGGCGATCCCGCCGGCGCTGGCCCGGCGCAGCTCCTCGAAGACCGTGCGCGGGTCGCTGGACTCCTCGCGGCCGAGGCGGCGGGACAGCTCGGCCAGCATCTCCAGGTCTGTCCGCACGCCGGGCGGCGGTGGCAGCGCGCGGCGACGGCGGATCACCCGGCCCTCGAGGTTGGTCATCGTGCCCTCCTCCTCGGCCCACTGGGCGGTCGGGAGCACGACGTCGGCCAGCTCGGCCGTCTCGGAAAGGAAAATGTCGCTGACCACGAGGAAGTCGAGAGCCCGGAGCTTGCGCCGGATGTGGTTGCTGTGCGGCGCGCTCACCGCGATGTTGCTGGCCAGCACGATCAGCACCCGCAGGGCGTCGTCGGTGAGCATCTCGTACGCGCTTTTACCCGGACCGGGCAGCTCGTCCGGGTCGACGCCCCACACACTCGCGACGTGGGCCCGGGCCGCCGGGTCGTCGAGCTTGCGGTAGCCGGGCAGTTGGTCGGCCTTCTGCCCGTGCTCGCGGCCGCCCTGCCCGTTGCCCTGGCCGGTGATGGTCCCGTACCCGGAGAAGGGTCTTCCCACGAGTCCGAGGGCCAGCGCCAGGTTGAGGTAGGCCTGGGCCGTATCGGTGCCGTTGCTGTGCTGCTCGGCACCGCGGGCGGTGAGGATCATCGCCGGGCCCTGGGTGGCGATCAGGCGCACGGTCTCCCGCAGCCGGTTCTCCGGCACACCGGTCATCCGCTCGACCCGATCGGGCCAGTACGAGTTGCAGGCGCTCCGGACCGCGTCGAAGCCCGTGGTGCGGTCGCGGACATAGTCCTCGTCCACGTAGCCCTCGCGGATCGCGATGTGCAGCAGGCCGTTGGCCAGGGCCAGATCGGTGCCGGGCAACGGTTGCAGATGCAGGTGGGCGCCGGCGGCCGTCGCGGTGCGGCGCGGGTCGACGACGATGTGGCGGGCGCCGTCCTCGCGGCCCGCGTCCAGATACTGCATGCTCGGCGGCATCGCGTCGGCCGGGTTCGCGCCGGCCAGCAGCACGGTCCGGGCGCGGGCGACGTCCTCGAGCGGGAACGGCAGGCCCCGGTCGATGCCCAGGGTCCGGTTGGCCGCGGTGGCGGCGCTCGACATGCAGAACCGGCCGTTGTAGTCGATCGACGCGCTCTTCAGCGAGACCCGGACGAACTTTCCCAGCGCGTACGCCTTCTCGTTGGTGAGACCGCCGCCGCCGAACGCGCCGGCACTGTCCCGCCCGTAGGTCCGCTGGGCCTTCTCGATCTGCTCGACGATCAGGTCGAAGGTCTCGTCCCAGGTCGCCTCGCGGAACGGGCTGGTGCGATCGCCGGGCTCCGTGCGCACGAGCGGGGTGAGCAGCCGGTCCGGGTGGTCGAGCAGTTCGGCCGCGGTGAAACCCTTGGCGCAGAGCCCGCCCTTGTTGACCGGGAAGTCGCGCGGCTCGAGCTTTCTCTCCGGGGTCAGGGTCATGCCGCACTGCAACGCGCAGTAGGGGCAATGCGTATCGGTCGCCGTCACACCCCAGATGCTTGGCGGCGATTGTTTTGCGACGTCGCCGTCGCCGTTGCATCGGCGTACGGAAATTCCTACAAACGAGCGGAGGCCGTTGTGAGAAAGCGCCGCGCGACCAGATCGGTGACGGCCGGATCGAGGCACAGCGGCGGGGTCACGTGGTCGGCGCCCGCCTTACGCAGGCTGCGATAGAACAGGCCGTCGGCCAGCAGGTAGGCCGCGATCGCGACGCTCCGCGCGCCCTGCCGCCGCCGATCGGCCGCGACGTCGGCCACCCGCGGGCCGGGCCCGGAGACATAGCCCACGCTCGCTCCCAGCCGGACGGCCAGCGACTCCACGTCGGCCCGCCACAGCGGGTCGGACGAGCCGGCGGCGGCCAGCACCACGGCGTCGGCGTCCGGCGGGAGGTGCCGGATCAGGCTCTCCAGCAGCACGTCGTCGGGGCCGAGAGGCGCGGTGACCGGGATGCCGGTGCCGGCGACAGCGTCGGCGATATCGACGCGGACGTGGTGGCCGGCCGACAACAGCAGCGGGACCACGACAGCGTCGGGAACGGCCCGGACGACGTCGGCGACCCTCGGCTGTTGCACGTCGACGTAACCGAGGCGGACGTCGATGCCGCGGGCCGCGACCCGGGCGACCAGGTCGCGGATCTGCGCCTGACCGGCCGGGCTGCGGGTGCCGTGGGCGACGGCGATCAGCGTGGGCATTCGTCGTCCAGTCGAAGCCGGTAACCCCGCTTGATGACGGTCTCGATGTGCCGGCTGGAACCGAGGGCGGTGCGCAGCCGGGCCACGGCCACGTCGACCGCGTGGCCGTCGTTGCCCCGGGGCAGGGCGGCGATCAGCTGGTCCTTGCTGACGACCACACCGGGCCGGACCGCGAGGGAGGCCAGGATGGCCATCGCCGCCGGGGCCAGGGAATGCGCGACGCCGTCGATCAGGACGGCGTGGCCGCGCAACTCGAGGGTCGTGCCGGCCACCCGCAGCCGTACCGCCCGGCGGGGCAACTCGTCGGTCACCGTCCGGATCAGCGCGCCCAGCCGGTAGCGCTCGGGCATCACGACCGGGATCCCGCGACCGGTCAGCGGGCCCGCGGTGACCGGACCGACGCAGGCGGCCAGGACCTGCCCCGAGGCGAGCCGGTCGAGCACGCCGGGCTGGGCCGTGCCGGCCACGCTCAGGAACGCCTTCGCGGCCGGGGCGCTGGTGAACGTCACCGCGTCGATCTGACCGGAGACGATCTGGTCGGCCAGACGGCGTACGGGGGAAAGATCGTGGGGAAGTACCCACCGGTAGACCGGCACCTCGACCACCGCCGCGCCCGCACCGCGCAGGGCGGCCACGAACTCGGCCTGCGGCTCGCCGTGCTCCTGCACCACGACGCGCAGGCCGGCGATGCCCTCGGCCAGCAGCCGCTCGAGGATCTCGTCGGACGACTCGGTCGGGGCGGCCCACTCCTCGGTGAGCCCGGCGGCCCGGATCGCCCCGCACGGCTTGGGCCCGCGGGCGATGATGCGGGCCCGGCCCAGAACCGCGCGCAGCTCGTCGCCCTGGCCCCAGCCCTCGGCCGCCTCCAGCCAGCCCCGGAAGCCGAACCCGGTGGTGGCCACGACCAGGTCGGGTGCCAGGCCGATGCAGGCCGAGGTGGCGGCGTGCAGGGCGTCGTCGTCGGCGAGCGGGACGATCGTGATCGCCGACGCGGTGACCACCCGGGCTCCCCGGCGGGCGAGCAGCGCGGCCATCTCGTCGCGGCGCCGCTCGGCGGTCACGGCGACGGTGAAACCCGTCAGCACACCCTCGGTCATGCCGGTCAGGGTTCCCACGGCGGGTTTCGGCGAGGTCGTCGTCGTGTTTCCGGGCCGATAAGCCGACGTCACTTCCGGCTAGCGGCCGTCGTGCTCGTCCACGATCCGGCGGACGGCGGCCAGCAGGTGGAACACCTCGATCCGGCCGTCCAGGAAGCCCATCCGGTAGTCGGCGCCGGTGGCCGGGTGCCCGGCCCGCAGGTGATCGCGCCGGCCCGCTATGCCGTCGGCCCGCCCGGTGTCGTACGCGAGGATCTCGTCATCCATCAGCGCTTGTCGTCCATCGCCTTGCGGATCGCGGCGATCAGCTCGGCCTCGAACGCGGCCAGCTGCCCGTCGTTGAGACCCACCCGGTAGTCGGCGTCGCCGGTCCGCGCGAGGTCCTTGCGCCCGGCGACACCGTCGGCGCGGCCTTCGTCGTACGCCCGCAGGGCGAAGTCCGCGCTGTCCATGCCGTCCTCCTCGAACGCTTCTGCCGCGCGTTCGAGCGCCGACACCGCGAACCAATCTCACACGCCGGCCCCTCTTTTCCCACCGGCCGATTCGCCGACCCCGTTTTCCTAAAGTCCCAGGTCAAGTCGACAACCAGGCAATATTGCAAGTCACAGAATCACGCTCCGCGATGGAGTGGTGACCATTCGTGGATTGTTAATATGCCCGCGTGAATATCCTCGACGGCCCCTCGGTGGTCCGCCACCCTGAGCGGCACACGGCCGGCATCCGGCTGGTCACCGGTTTCCGGGGCATGTTCGCGGTGCGCGACCAGCTGATGAAGGAGCTGTACGCCTGGCTCGACGACCGCGGTATTTCCCATGGCGAGACCTTCCTGCGCCTGCACGTGGTCGCCATGGAGAGCGACATGGAGATCGAGGTCGGCGTCCTGCTGGACAAGCCGCTGGACGGCGACGGGCGAGTGACCGCGGGCGTCCTGCCGGCCGGCGACTACGCGACTCTGCGGTTCATCGGAAACACGCGGCGGGGCAGCGGCGAGCTGCTGAACTGGATCCGCGCCGGAGACCGCCGGATGGACGTCGACGAGAATCCGGCGGGCGACCGGTTCGGGGCGCGTTACGAGATGTATCTGACCGATCCGCGAACCGAGCGCATGAAGACGCGCTGGCAGATCGAGATCGGCATCCGCCTCGAACGTTGAATCAGCCGTCCACAGCGGACCGGACCCGGAAAGTGTGGGAGGGTGGCCGTCATGCGTAGTCCTCGCGTCGACGGCCTTCTCGCGTCTGCCCGCGGCGACGCCGACCGGCTGTGGGCGGAGCTGACCGCGGCCGGCACCCCGCTGATCGAGCCCTGGGACGACGGCCGGACGCTGGTCACCTTTCTGTGGCGGGGCCAGGCGAATCGTGTGCGGGCCTGGTGGAACATCGACGTGCCGCTGACCCGCATCCCGGGGACCGACATCTGGCACGGGTCCGAGGTGTTCCCGTCCGATCTGCGCACGATCTACGGCCTGGTGCTGGACGACACGGAGGATCTGCCCGCCACCCCGGACGACCACGGCCCGGCCCAGCTCGACCGGGACAACCCGCTGACCGTGCACTTCGAGGCCGACCCGGACGATCCGACCGATGAGAGCAGCTGGGCGTCCGAGTTGCGGCTGCCGGGTGCGCCGCGCTCGCCGTGGACCGTGCCGCGCCCCGGAGTGCCGGCCGGGCGTCTGACGAAGGAAGGCCAGGTGACGGTCTATACCCCGTACGGGGAAAGAAGTGAAGATCTGCTGGTTGTTCTCGACGGTTACCTCGGGCAGACGCTGATGCGGATCCCGACCGTGCTCGACAATCTGATCGCCGAGCGGCGGATCCCGCCCTGTGCCGCGCTCTTCGTCCGCGGCCGGGAGGAGAACCGCCTGCGCGACCTGACACCCGGACCGGACGTCGAGCGGCTCATCGGTGACCTGGTCACACGCTGGAAAGGCCGTCATCTTGTCGCCGGGTCGTCGCGCGGTGGCCTGGTCGCGGCCCACCTCGGTCTGCGGCGGCCCGACCTGTTCCGCGGGGTGATCGCCCAGTCCGGCAGCTTCTGGTGGCCCGAACCCGGCGACGGCACCCCGGGTCAGGTGATCCGCGACGCCGCCGTCCACGCCACCCCGGAGGTCGGCTGGTTCCTCGACGTGGGCCGCATGGAGACGATGCCCGGGCCGGGTGGCGCGCCGTCGCAGCTCGACTCGGTCCGCGAGATGCGCGCAGCCCTGCGCTCGCGCGGCTGCGAACCGGCCTACGTCGAATATCCGGGCGGGCACGACTATGTGAACTGGCGCTACGACTTCCCCGGGGCGCTGATCGCCCTGAACGCCTAGAGCAGGCCCGACCGCTTCCACAACGGCTTGCCCGGGCCGTCGATCAGATCGAGTTCGCCCAGGTACGCCACCACCCGCTCCCCGGCCCACCGGATCGTCTCGCGGAAGTGCGGGTTGGCCCGGGCCGCGCGCCACCCGTCGGACGGGCGTACGCCGATCGACTTGTACACGGCCGGATGGATCAGCCGGGTCCCGCACAGGTAGGCGGCCCGCCCGATCACCAGTTTGTCGAGCATCAACCGGCGCGGGCCGGCCGCGCGTACCTGCCGGGCCAGTTCCTCGCGGGCGTACCGGACGTGCCGCGCCTCCTCGACCACGTGGATCCGCGACACCATCCGGACCAGCGGCTCGACCTGCTCGGAGGCCATCGCCTCGCGCTGCAGCGTGTCCAGGATCTCCTCGCAGATCAGGATCGCGGCGAACATCCGCGGCCCGGTCGCGGTCGCGCCGATCCACTTGCCCAGGGCCGCGTTGACGCCGTCGGGCCGATAGACCGGCGTGCCCAGCTTCTCGATCATCTTGCCGAACATCACCGAGTGCCGGCACTCGTCGGCGACCTCGGTCAGCCCGTACTGGGCGTGGGCCGTCGTCGGGTCCTGCCCGTAGTAGGAGCGGATCAGAAGCTGCATGAGGATCGTCTCGAACCAGATGCCCAGCCCGGCGATGCTGGCCGCCTCGTGCCGGGTCAGGGTGATCCGCTGCTCCTCGCTGAGCCCGTCCCAGATCGTCGTGCCGTAGAGGGACGAGCGGTGCGGCGGCACGAAATACTTGCCCGCCGAAAGTGCGGCATCCCAGTCGATCTCGATCGCCGGATCGTAGGAATGCGAGGCCGAGGACTGCAGGAGGCGGGTCGCGGTGCGGTCGCCATCAGACACGAGTGCCCTCCCGAGGCTTGACGTTACCGGCGGTAACAGTTACTTCTAGTACTATGCAAAACGGCGAGACAGCGGTCAATACCGATGGGCGGCGCGGACGCTGGGCCGGTCACCGCGAACAGCGCCGGGCCGAACTCACCGACGCCGCCATCGAGGCCATCCGCCGGCACGGCCCCGACGTGGGCATGGACGCCATCGCCGCGCACGCCGGGGTCAGCAAGCCGGTGCTCTACCGCTACTTCGCCGACAAGTCCGAGTTGTGGCTGGCCGTCGGGCAGCGATCCGGCACCCTGGTGCTCGACGCGATCGTTCCCGCCGTGGCCGCCGTCCGCGAGGAACGCGCCGCGATCGGGGCCGCCATCGACGCCTACCTGGCCCACATCGCCGCCGACACCAACCTGTACCAGTTCGTCGTCCACCAGCCCGACGTCACCCGGGGCCGCGACGTGGTCGCCGACGTCGTCGACACCGTCGCCAGCGGCCTGGCCCGGATCTTCGGCGACCGGCTGCGGGCGCGGGGGCTCGACTCGGGGGCCGCGCTGCCGTGGGCGTACGGGGTGGTGGGTTACGTGCAGGCCGTCGGCGACTGGTGGCTGCGGCAGCAGCAGCCGATCAGCCGGGAGGCGCTGGGCGATTACCTGACGACGTTCCTGTGGGGCGGCGTGGCGGGCATCCAGATCGCGGCCGATATTCCCGGTGGGCTGGCGGCGTTCCGTTCCGAAGGGACGTAGATGGTCAGATCAAGAGCTTTTTGTCCCGGCGGGGTGGTGGGTGCAGACCGTCGCTCCCGCGGGGACCACGACACGATGAGCTGGCCGCTGGCGCGTCCAGAACGCTCATCGCGCCGCGGCGACGTGCGTGAGTGGTCACGCCCCAAGGCAAACCCATCGATGCCAAGCGGGACCCTGTGTGAAGGAGGCAGCGTGGACGACATCGGCGACGAGGAGTATCGCGGGGCGGCGGTCCTGGTGATCGGGGACGACCGGCACGCCGTCGAGGTTCGCATGTGGGCGCGTTTCGAGCCGATCGAGGGCCGGTTCCGGTGGGCCGGCCGCACGTCGCCCGATCCGGTGCTGAGCGAGCTGGTGACCGGCGGAACGCGTGCGGCTTCGCTGACGATCGCCGAGCGGGCCGCCGCCGACGTCCGCCTCAGCGAGCCCGATCCGTGGGGCGGCGTACGGTTGTCCGGAACGGGCACACCACCGTGGTTCCCCCTCGCGGAAACGGCCACGCCCCGGTGAACGCCGACGAGACGCACGTGGATGTGCTCATCATCGGGGCGGGACTCAGTGGAATCGGTGCGGCCTGGCGGCTCCAGCAGGCGTTCCCCGGCAAGACGTATGCCGTGCTCGAAGCACGCGCTGCCATCGGCGGCACCTGGGATCTGTTCCGCTATCCGGGGGTCCGGTCGGACTCCGACATGTTCACGCTGAGCTATCCGTTCCGGCCGTGGACCGACACCGCCTCGCTCGCGTCGGGTGAGAAGATCCGGCAATACATTCAGGACACCGCCGACGACGGGGGCATCACGCCGCACATCCGGTTCGGGGCCAGGGTGGTCACGGCCGACTGGTCGTCGCGGGACGAGCGGTGGACCGTGGGGCTCGCCGACGGCACCGCGATGACCAGCGGCTTTCTGTACGCGTGTGCGGGCTACTACTCGTACGACGAGGGCTATCAACCCGGCTTCGGAGGCGAGGAGACCTTCACCGGACGACTCGTGCACCCGCAGTTCTGGCCGGCCGATCTCGCGTACGCGGGAAAGAATGTCGTCGTCATCGGCAGCGGCGCGACCGCCGTGACGCTGGTGCCGGCCATGGCGCCGGACGCCGCCCACGTGACCATGCTGCAGCGGTCGCCGACCTATCTGACCGCTCTCCCGGCGCGTGACGTGATCGCCGCGGGGCTGCGCCGGGTGCTCCCCGCCCGGGCCGCCAACACTCTGTCGCGGGCCAAGAACATCCTGCTCAGCCAGGGGTTCTATCAACTCGCCCGGCGGCGGCCGGAACGCGTCCGGAAACTGCTCCGGACCATGGCCGTGCGCGGGCTCGGCGACGAGGCGTACGTGGACGAGCATTTCAAGCCCGCCTACGACCCGTGGGACCAGCGGCTGTGTGTGATTCCGGGCGGTGACCTGTACGAGGAGATCCGGGCCGGGCGGGCCTCGGTGGTCACCGACCGGATCGAGTCGTTCGTGCCGGAGGGGATCCGGCTGCGCAGCGGTGCGGTGCTCGAGGCGGACATCGTCGTGACTGCTACCGGGCTGCGGCTGATCCCGATCGGCGGCGTGGCGGTTTCGGTCGACGGCGAGCCGGTCCGGATCGGCGAGCGGGCCGCCTACCGCGGGCTGATGCTGAGCGGGGTGCCGAATCTGGCCTACTGCATCGGGTACACGAACGCGTCGTGGACCTTGCGGGCCGATCTTTCCCACCGGTACGTGTGCCGCCTGCTCCGCCACATGGACCGACACGGCTACGCGGTGGCCACGCCGAAATCGCCCGCCGGCACCGGCCGCCCGCTGCTCGACCTGTCGTCGGGTTATGTGCAGCGGGCGCTCGACCTGTTCCCGCAGCAGGGCGACCGGGCACCCTGGATCGTGCGGCAGAACTACCTGCGGGACGTGATCACGACGCCCCGGGCCGATGTCACCCGTGACATGACTTTCGAAGGGATCGCCTCATGACCCCCTACAACTTCGCCGGACGCACCGCCGTGCTGACCGGCGCCGCGAGTGGCATCGGCGAGCGGCTCGCGTACGGGCTGGCCCGGCGCGGCAGCCACCTGGTGCTGGTCGACGTGTCCCCGCTGGACAGGGTCGTCGACCGGATCCGGAAAGAGCATCCGGCCGTCGACGTCACCCCGCTGACGGCCGACCTGAGCTCCAAAGAAGATGTCACCGGTGTCGCGCAGCGGGTGCTGGCCGACCACCCCGCCGTCGGCCTGCTGCTCAACAACGCCGGGATCGCCCTGGGCGGCCGGTTCGACCAGGTCACGGTGGACGAGTTCGAGACCGTGATGAACGTGAACTTCCGCGCCCCGATGCTGCTGACCCACGCGCTGCTGCCCGCACTCAAGGCGGCCCCGGGCAGCCACATCGTCAACGTGTCGAGCCTGTTCGGCCTGATCGCCCCGTACGGGCAGAGCGCCTACTCGGCCTCGAAGTTCGCCCTGCGCGGGCTGAGCCAGGTGCTGCACGCCGAACTGGCCGAGAACGACATCGGTGTCACGACCGTCCACCCCGGCGGCATCCGCACCCGGATCGCCACGAGCGCCCTGATCGGCAGCGGCGTCCGCGCGGCCGACATCGAGCCGCAGATGCGCTCGTTCGAGTCGCTGCTGACGTTCCCGCCCGAGAAGGCGGCCGAGCTGATCCTCACCGCCGTCACCCGTCGCAAGGCCCGGCTGCTGATCGCGTCGAGCGCCAAGTTCCCGGACTTCCTGGCCCGGATGGCCCCGGTCGGCCACACGCGCATCCTGCAGGCGGTCACCGCGCTCGTCTCCAGCCGCGCCCGGCCACCGGCCGAGGTGAAACAGTGAGCTGGACCGAGGTCGACGGAAGGCGGGTCCGCTACGAGCTCAGCGGCCCCGCGGACGCAGAGACGATCGTGATGCTGCACGGCATCGGCCGCAGCCTGGAGGACTGGGAACCCCAGCGCCCCCGCCTCGGCACCGACCACCGGATGCTCACGCTCGACCTCCCCGGTTTCGGCCTGTCGCCCCGCCTGCCCGCACCCACCACCCTGGACGGCCTGGCCGCTGCGGTCTGGGCCACGCTCGACACGCTCGGCTTCACCGCCCCGATCCACCTGATGGGCAACTCGCTCGGCGGGGCCGTCGCCATGCGCATGACGGCCGACTCCCCCGACCGGGTCACCACGCTGACGCTGGCCAACAGCGCCGGCTTCGGCCCGGAGGTCACCTTCGCGCTCCGCGTCCTCGCGGTCCCGTTCCTCGGCCGGTCGCTCCTGCGACGCCTCGACCCGCGCACCGCCCGCCGCGTCGAGCGCTCGATCTTCCACGACCGCGCCAACGTCACCGCCGAACGCGTCGCGATGGCCGTGAAGATCGGCCGGCAGCCCGACTTCATTCCCGTCTACCTCGAGATCGCCCGCGCGCTCGGCGGCTTCCGCGGCATCGCCCCCGCATGGCGCGACGACCTGCTACCCCGCGTGACCAGCCATCCCAAGCCCACCCTGATCGTGTGGGGCGACCGCGACCAGATCCTGCCGTCGACACATCTGGCCACGGCGAAGACCATTTTCCCGTACGCGGAAACGCACCTCTTCCCCGACACCGGTCACATGCCTCAACTGGAACGCCCGGACGAATTCGCCGCGCTCGTCCGGCCGCTGCTGACCCGGTAACTCAGGTGGAGCACCCGGTTGCCCTGGATCACGACGTGCGGATCGTCGAGCAGGTGCGTCGTGTCGACCGCCCCGAAGAAACGCTTCCCCGACCCGAGAACGACCGGGACGACATCCATCCGCACCTCGTCGACCAGGCCCGCGGCCAGCACCTGACCCCCGACGTCACCGGCGGCGACCTCGACGATGCGGTCACCGGCGAGCTTCTGCGCGGTGGCCACGGCGGCCTCGACCCCGTCGACGAAGTGGAACGGCGCCGCCGGATCCCAGCCGTCGGGCGCCGGCCGGTGCGTCACCACGACCACGTGGTCGATCCCGCTCGGCGGAATCCCGCCCCAGCCGTCGGTCAGGTCGAACACGTGGCGCCCGCAGATCGTCACCCCGATCGCGTCCCAGTACGGCCGGACGTAGTCGTACGACGTCTGCGAAACCCTCACCACGCCGCCGTCGTCGCTCTCGTCGCTCTCGTCGCTCTCCTCCAGCGGGACGTCACCGCTGGTCAGCCAGTCGAACAGCGGTCCCGGCTGGTCGCTGTCGCCGGCGATGAAGCCGTCCACCGACACCGAGCTGTACATGACCACTTTGCCCATGGCCACAAGGTAGCGGCCCACGGCCGGCCGCTCTTGTAAGAATTCAATCGACCGGAATCGGCCAGCCGTCCAGCGCGTGGCCGGGATGCTCGCGCCGGAACCGCCGTCGCACCTCGAGATAGCGGGTCGGCGTGAGCCCGGTGAAGGCCCGGAACTCGTGCCCGAAGTGGGCCTGGTCGAAGTAGCCGGCGTCGGCCGCGACCGCACCCCAGTCGACCGGCCCGGCCGGGTCGATCGCGAACACGGTCGCGGTGAAGCGGTAGGTGCGGGCCAGCCGCTTCGGCGTGACGCCGACGAGCTCACGAAACCGACGGGCCAGATGCGTGCTGCTGACTCCCGCGGCCGTGGTCAGATCGCCGATCGCCGCCGTCCCGCCGGTCGCCGCCAGGACACTGCTCGTGTGCCGGACCAGCCCCAGCCCCGCCGTCCGTCCCAGCCGCCGCAGCAGTTCGTCCTCGAGCACCGTCAGCATCTCGTCCGGGCCGGGCGCCGCGGCCAGTCGCTCCCCCAGGGAAGCCACGACGGCCCGCCCCCACACCTGCTCCAGGGTCAACGGCCGGTCGCACAGCTCGGCCGCGGGCATCGGCAGGAACGGCGCCAGCCCCCATGGCTTCACGTGCACACCGACCGACCGGGTCCGGGCCGGATAGCCGAACTCCAACATCCGGCTGGGCGTGCCGATCACACAGCCGTCGGCGAACTCGGCTCCCCGAATGCGGAACGGCGCCCCCAGATTGACGATGAGCAACGCGGCCGGCATCGGCGGCAGCATCAGCCGGGCGTACGGCGCCGCGCCCTCCAGGTAGTAGAGGTCGTCGATCAGCCCGCCCAGCGGCGGCCGCGGCCGGCGGGACACGTATTCCATGCTCAGACCGGTTCGAGCCCGGGCATCTCGAGCACCACCAGCGTCAGCCCCGCACCGGCCGCCCGCGTGGTGTGCTCCTCCCCCGCCCGCCAGTACACCCCGTGACCGGACTCGACCGCCCGCCACTCGTCATCGCCGCTGCGCACCTCACCGGCACCCGCGGTGACCAGCATGAGCTGCTCGACCGGGGCCGGATGCCGGCCGATCTCACCGCCCGCCGCCACCCGCAGCACAGTCACGGCGAGCGACTCGCCCCGGACGACCGCCTTGGCGGTCAGACCCGAGCTCCCGTACGCCTCGATCGCCCGCGCCGTCCCCGCCCCGAACTCAACGATCTCCACCGTTCCCCCGTCCCGCACTCACGGCCTCGACGACGGCCGGCGCGAACAGCATCGTCACGTGGTTGTCCGGGATGCGCTCGACCGTCAGTCGGGGCAGCTGCGCCCGGCCCAGGGCCAGCCCCCGGTCGTTGATGAAGGGCCGCGCCGAGTCGTCGCCGTCGTGGTCGGCCAGGATCGCGTGGACCGGCACGTCCAGCGGCTCGAGCAGCGGCAACGTGGGCCGGCCGGCCAGGGTGTCGACCGCGTCGTCGACCAGGCGGGGCAGCCTGACCCGGGGGCGGCCGGCCGGGTCGAGCAGGTAGGCACCCCACTGTTCGAGGCGGGGGCGCAGGTCGGGCCGCCCGGCGATCGCGCGGCCCTCGACCTGGTCGACGAACGTCGCCACGTCGGGAAAGCGGCGCCCGAGGGGCCGGGTCCACAGCGTCCACAGCAGCCGCACCGCCATCCGCCGCGTCCGCAGGCCGGGTTCGACCGGCACACCACCGTCGAGCAGGACAATTTTCCGTACGCGGTCAGCCAGCTTCCCAGCCACCAGCGGCGCCAGGTAGCCGCCCATCGAATGCCCGACCAGCACGATGTCGTCGAGCCCGCACTCGTCGGCCACCCGTACGACCTCGGCGGCGTGGCCGGCCAGCCCCGGCGCGGCCTGGGTGCCGAGCGAGCCACCCCGGCCGGGCAGGTCGGGCGCGATCACCCGCACGTCCGGCACCGCTTCGGCCAGCGCCCGCCACACCTCGGACGTGTTGGTCAGCCCGTGCAGGGCGAGCACGGTGGGCCCGCCGGCGCCGGAGTTCCACTCCGCGCACGTCAGTCCGGCGATGTCACGGCGATCAGGCACCCGGCGACCCTACTGGTCCAGGGGCGCCGACGGGTTCCCGGGAGATGACTTTTCCCGACGCATTCCCTAGGCCCCGACCGTGAGCCGGACCGTCACCGTGTCGCCGATGTCGAGGCTCTCCTTGCGGCGAACGTCGGTCTTCACCGGCACGATGTAGCGCCCGTCCTTGGGCCACAGCGAGGTCGTCCATCCCGTACGCCCGATCCGGGCACTCACCGGAATCATCCCCCACCCGTAGCTGACCAGCGACGACGCCGCCTCGAGTTCGGCACACTGCGCCTCCGGCACGGTGACGAAATGCCACGGCGCCGGTCCGCGCCAGAACCAGATCTCCCCCGCGAACTCCAATTCCATGCGCCACACCATAGGACGTCCTATCCAGACCGGTGGCGGTATGTCGCGAACGCCCGGTCCGACCGGCGCCCCACCATCGGCGTATCGATGCGGTCACGCTCCGCAGCTGTTCACCCTGACGCTGACCGCCGCGGTCGTGGTGGCCTGCCGCCACGACGACACGAACGCCGGATTCAGGCCGGCCGCCCTCGGGTCCGAGCAGCCGGTGTGCGGCCGGACCGGCGCCCGTGCGACCGACGACTGGGACTACCGGGCCGCGGTGACCGACGGCGGCGGGCTGGTGCCGCGCAACCTGCGGTTCGGTCCACGGCTGGTGGCCCAGCAGATCAGCGTGCCGTACTTCAAGCTCACCGTGAACGACGAGAAGGGCAAGCCCGGACCGGTGCACACGCACACGCTCATCGGGCAGGCCAAGTGCACTGCCGAGGGCAGCAGGCCGGGCGTGTCGGCCACCTACCGGGTCGAGGTCGCCGCGCCCGGTGACCGGCAGGCCGCGTCGTTCTCCCTCGGGCAGTCGTACGAGTTCGACACCGAACTCGACCGCAGGTGCGAGCCGACCGGCACCGCCGTCCGCCGCCGGTTCTGGCCGACGACGACCTGGGCCGCGGTGTCGGGCGGGACGCCGCCGGAAGGCCCGGCCGACCGCTCACCGATCACCGTCAACGTCATGCAGCGGTTCGCCTTCGACCTCGACGGCGCGTCGGCCGCCGGGTGCGGCGAACGTGGTGCGGGATGCGACCAACACCGGGAGCAGGGGCGTCGACGACCGCCGTCTCCTCCCGGCCGACGAGACCGAGGCGATCCGGGACGGCGGGACAGTCGCCTGGGAGAGATGGCATCAGGCGGGCCGCCCGGAGGTGGGCCTTCCCAGCGTGCGGCCCGGCCTGGCTCGATCACGACCACGGCGCCGCCACCGCGGGCTGCCCCGAGTGCGTCCACGCGCACTGTTCGTGGTTCAAGAACCGGCCGGCCGCCACGATCGCCGTTGCTCAAGCGGACGAACTCGGCGGCCGTGAAGCCGTTCCCCGGCGGACCCGCTTCGGAGCGCTACCCGGCCGGGAGCTGGGCCGTGCCGGTGCCGATCGAACCGGGCAACCCCACCGATCAGGGGCCGTACTACCTGCGGGTCCAGGCGATCAGCGGGCTCAAGGCGCTGAACACCGATCCACTGTGGTCGGCGGCCGGTGGCGGCGTGCCCCGGGCCCGGGTCTACGACCACACGGTCCGGGCCACCGGCGGCCTCACCGACAACCCGGACCGCGTGATGACCCTCAGCTACGACCGCGCCAAGGGCCCGATGTGGGCGGCCGTGGTGTTCGATCGCCAGCCCGAGCCGGACGAGATGCGCGCTACGTGGTGAACGCCGCGCCCGACGGCGTGAGCAACTACCTGCCGGCCACCGGACGGTTCGGCTGGCCGGTGGCCGGCGCGAGGTCGCGTACGGGAAAAGGTGCCGCGGCGCGGCGACCGCCGTGCGGCGGCTGCCCGAAAGGGCACAGAACATTGACTAAGTTCGATAGAAACTGTTTGTTAACACTATGACGATCCGGCGACTGGCTGTCGTGGTGGTTCTGGCCTCGACAGCGCTTGTACAGGTACAGACCACGACGGCGGCGCTGGCGGCGACCGTCTGTAACCGCTACTGCGACGGCCGCGATCCCGGCCTCGCCCCGGCCGACCGGGTGCCGGTCTCGGCCACGCTCTACGGGCGCACGTTCCAGCTGCACGTCAACGACACCGACGCGATGACCTGGGGCTCGGTCACCGGCGGGCAGGGCGGCGACGAGGTGTGGCTGGACCGCTCGTTCGACGGCGGCCGGAGCTGGGACGGCAACAGCCGCCTGGGGGCCACGGCGGTCCCGGCGGGTTCGACCGGATGGCGTACGGGACAATTCAATGTCGACGACTGGGGTGCCAACGGAGTCGGCGCGTTGCGGGCGTGCGGCAAGGCGGGCGACCGGCCCGAGATCGTGTGCACGGCGTGGGCGCGCAGCAACTGGAACGCCTGGGACCGGCGCACCGCCGCCGCGACCGCGCTGATGATGCGCTTCGACCGCGGGACCGGCCTGTTCGACTCGAACGGCTGGTGGACCGGTGCCAACGCGCTCACCGCGATCGCCGACAACATCAAGCGCAGCGGGATGCGCAGCTATCAGTACGCGCTCGCGTCCACGTACGACAAGAATGTGAACTCGCGGCAGGGCCAGTTCCGCAACGAGTTCCTCGACGACACCGGCTGGTGGGGCCTGGCCTGGGTGGCCGCGTACGACATCACCGGCGACAGCCGCTACCTGAACACCGCCCGGGCCGACGCCGACTGGATGTTCAGCTACTGGGACACGCGCTGCGGCGGCGGGGTCTACTGGAAGACCGACCGCGCGAACAAGAACGCCATCCCCAACAGCCTGTACATCCAGCTCAACGCCGCCCTCAGCCAGCGCATCGCCGGTGACACCGTCTATCGCCAGCGGGCCCAGGCGGGCTGGGCCTGGTTCCAGTCGACCGGCATGCTCAACAGCGGCAACCTGGTCAACGACGGCATCAACATGACGACGTGTCGCAACAACGGGGACGTGACCTGGACCTACAACCAGGGCGTCCTGATCAACGCACTGGTGCAGCTGAACAAGCTCACCGGCGACGCGAACGCGCTGGCCACCGCCCGGCGCATCGGTGACGCGCTGACCGGCAGCTCCTACCTGTCGCCGGGCGGAATCATGCGCGAACCGAATGAGCCGGACGCGTGCTCAGGCGACGGCGTCTCGTTCAAGGGCGCGGCGATCCGCGGGCTGGGCGTGCTCAACAGCGCGACCGGCGGCGCCTACGACACCTACCTGCGCCGCAATGCCGACAGCGCGTACGCCAACGACCGCAACAGCATCGACGCGTACGGATCACACTGGGCCGGACCGTTCCGCAGCACCAACCACAGCTGCCAGCACAGCGCGCTCGACCTGCTGAACGCCGCCCCGTGAGACCCGGCGTCAGGGCCGGAAACCGGCGGCGGCGATCGGTTCGAGGCCGGCGATCAGCTCGTCCAGCTCGTCCGCGGTCAGCGCGTCGTAGGGAGCGGCGGCCAGCTCGTCGGTCCGGTCCTCGATCTGCTGCCGGAAAGCGCGCCCCGAGTCGGTGAACCTGCCGGCCGCGTCGACCAGGCCGCGGGCGCGCAGTCCGTCGACGACCGCGGCCAACTGGGCCGGTGGCAGGTGGTGGGTGCGGCCGAACTCCTCAGCCGTCTCGCCCATCGTCAGCGCCAGCAGCACGTGGGCCTCGGTGCCGCCGATGCCGTGGGCCACCAGCAGGGCGTTGTGGCTGTCGCCGCGGTGTTCGCGCAGCAGGGTCGCCGCGTGCCAGAGCCGGGCCACCGAGTCGGCGGGCACGGCGAGGGCCCGCAACCCGGCGTACAGGGGACGGCCCACGGTGGGCGCACTGAGCGCGGCCCGGGTGGCCAAGTCGGCCAGTCGCGCCAGACCGGGCGGGTCGCCGATCCGCTCGCGCAGGGCGGCGGCGCTACCCCTTTCCCGTACGGCGATGGCCTCGGCCGGGGTGACCTTGCCCCACACCCACGGGATGTGGCGGGCCACCTCGCCGTCGGCGAAGTTGTAGAAGACCGCGTGCACCACCTCGGCCGGGGCCATCCCCAGGGGTGCGGCCCGGCCCGCGAAGTAGCCGTCCCAGTAGTTGCGCATGCCGAGTTCGAGGAACGCCCTGGTCGCCGTGTCGGAGAACGAGACGGTGGCGATCGGCTCGACGAGCTCGAACATGCGGTGGATCGTGGCCGGTGCGTGTGCGGAGGCAGTCATGCGGGTCAGACCGATCTCGAGGGCAGAACTAAGCGACGAAGATGCAGAACGGATGACCGGCCGGGTCGGCATAGACACGCAGCGGCTCATCGGGGTCGTCGCTGCGGTCGTACAGGAGCGACGCCCCGAGGCCCAGGGCCCGCTCGTGCTGCACATCCAGCTCGGCGGCGGACGGCACGGTCGTGTCGAGGTGCATCTGCTGCGGCACCGGGCCGCCGGGCCAGGTGGCCGCGGGCAGACCCGCCGCCAGTTGAAAGGCCAGCGCCCGGCCACCGTCGGGACGCAGCAGCACCAACCAGTCCGGATCGGCGAGGTCGGTGTCGCCGGGGCGGTAGACCAGCCCGAACATCCGGCGGTAGAACTCGGCCAGGCCGCGGACGTCGGGAGTGTCCAGCACCGGCTGCAGGATGGTCGGGTAGGTGGTCATCGCCCTATGAGACCACTACCCGGTTCCGGCCGCTCTCCTTGGCGCGGTACAGCGCGTGGTCGGCCCGGGCCAGCACCTGGTCGAGAGTGTCGCCCGGGGCGAGGTGGGCCAGGCCGACACTGATGGTCACCGGGACCGAGCCGGCCCGCGTCGGCACCGGCGTACCGGCCACCGCTGTACGCATCCGTTCGGCAAGATCGAGGGCGGCGGACGAATCCGGCAGGACGACCGCGAACTCCTCCCCGCCGTACCGGCCGAGCACATCGGAGGCGCGGATGGCCGATCCGACCCGGGTGGCGACCTCCCGGATCACGTCATCACCCACCCCATGCCCGTACGTATCGTTGATGCTCTTGAACTTGTCGATGTCGAGCATGACCGCCGCGAGGGTCCGCTCCCCACGCGCGGCCGCGTCGACCAGGGCGCCCGCCAGCGAGTAGAAATGCCGCCGGTTGTGCTGCCCGGTCAGCTCGTCGGTGGTGGCCAGTTCCTGCACCCGGCTGAACAGGCGCGCGTTGTCGTAGGCGGCCATCCCCTGGAAGGCCAGCGCCGCCGCCACCTTGCGGGCCGTGTCGTCGAAGCTGTCGCCGCCGAGCAGGGCGATCCCGGCCCGGCCGTCGCGGTGCTGCAGCGGCACGGCCAGCACCGTCCCGGTGCCCAGCACCCGGGGGTCGTCGACGATCATCGGCGCCAGCCCGGGCACGGCCACGTCCGGTCGCGAGCCGAGCAGGGCCGGCGACGCCGCGCCGGACACGTCGATCACGCCCGCGTCACCGGCGCCGAGCAGGCAGCCCGCAGCCGCACCGAGCTGGCTGCTGAGCGTCGCGAAGAGCTGCCGGAGCAGCTGGGCCGGGTCGTGGATGCTGCTCAGCTCGGCCAGGCTGGCCCGCAGCGTCTCGGCGAACGCCTGCTGCTGACGGGCGGTCTGCACGGCCAGCTGCCACTGGGCGGCCCGGGCGGTCTCCAGCGAGACGGCGAGGTGGCTGCTCATCGCGATCAGCACCTCGATGTCGTCGGAGGTGAAAATGCCCCGGGCCATCCGGCTGTCCAGATAGAGCACGCCGAGCATGGTGCCCTTGAACCGCACCGGCACGACCAGGATGCTGCGCAGCCCGTGCACGACCGCACTCTGCGAGCCGAGCGCGGCGCCCTGTTCGGTGCCGGTCAGCACCAGCGCCTCGCCCTCGTCGGCGACCCGGCCGACCAGCGTGGTGCCGTACGCGGTGGTGTCGGGCAGATCGGTGCCGTCGGCGCCCCGCCCGGCGTAGGCCACCGGCACGCCCGCGTCGTCGAGCAGGAAGAACAGCGCCCGCTCGGCCCCCAGGATGCGCAGCATCTCGTCGAGCGTCACGCGGGCCATCTGGCGGGGGTCGAGCACGTTGGCCGCGGCCGCACCGACCTGCTGCAGCGCCTCCAGGTGACGGCTGCGGCCGCTCTCGCTGCGGCGACCGGCGACCGTGTGCCGGCCGGTGGCGCCGCCCTCGTCGGCCCCGAACTCGGCGCGGGCCTGACGGCGGCGCAGTTCCCACCCGTACTGGGTGGCCAGCTGCAGCGCCCAGCGGGCCTGCCGGTCCGACTCGGCGCTCAGGCCGAGCTGACGGAACGCGCGGGCGCGGAACCGGGCCACCTCGAAGCTGATGATCGGCGAGTCGACCCGGCGGGCGATCCGTTCGGCCCGGTCGGTCCACTCGATCGCCTTGGCGGGTTCGCCCTGCAGCTGGGCCAGCGCCGCCTCGCCGATCAGGTAGGAGCAGTTGATCAGCGGGGAGGTACGGCGGACCCGGCGGATCTCGGCCACCGCCTGCCTGGCCGCCGCGAGCCGGGCCGGGCGCTGCTCGTCGGTGGACAGCCGCAGCTGGGCCAGCCGGCCGTGCAGCTGGAACGAGAAGAACCAGCGGTGCTGGGCCATCAGCTCGCGGTTGCGCAGCCCGAGCGCGCGGAACTCCTCGACCAGCGCGTCGAACGGCGCGCCGAACTCGCCCTCCTCGACCGCGGCGCACAGGGCGGACACCGTGACGTGGGCCAGTTGCGCCTTCGAGGCGACGCCGGGCGGGCAGGCCTCGCGCAGGTCGGCCAGCACCTTGGCCGCGTCGCCGGGCCGGCCCTGGATGGCGGGCAGGATCGCCTCGAGCATCGCGAACGAGGTGCGGCGGGCGCTGCGCGGATCGGCCATCACGGCCAGGCCCTTCTCGTACTGGATCCGCGCGTCCTGCACGTAGCCCCGGAACAGCCGGCGCAGCCCGATCGTGGTGTAGCCGGGGATGAGCTGGGCCGGGCTGTACCAGCGCTGGTTGCGGCTGATCGTCTCGACCCACGAGCTGCCGTCGTCCTGGCCGCTGAACAGCCGGGCCACCCCGCGCATCCATTCCACGTACGCGGTCAGGGCCGGATCCCGCAGTTCGACGGCGACCCGGGCGGCGCGGTCGAAACAGCGGATCCCCGTCCCCTGCAGCTTGACCAGGCTGACGACGTAACCCAGCAGCGAGTAGACCCGCACGTATTCGGGGCACGGCCCGAGCCGGTTGACCGCGTAGAGGGCACGCATCGAGAACAGCCCGGCCTCGCGCACCCGCAGCCCGATCCCGGCCGCGTAACCCCCGGCATCCAGGGCGGCGGCCATCGCGGCCAGATCGTCGCGCCGGCGGCCGCGGGCGGTGCCGTAGCCGAGCCGGGTCCGGCGGACCAGCCCGCCCCCGATCGCGGCGCACAGCGACACGATCAGCAGGAGCAGCCCGTTGCGGGGCAGCGGCCGGCGCAGCTCGCCCAGGGCCCGCGCGGTCGCGTCCAGCGCCCGGGTGTCGTCCCAGACCGTGTGGTGCATCTCGATCTCGACGGCGAGCAGCTCGGCCCGTACCCGGCGGTCGCTCTCCCCGGCCAGGGCCCGCTCGATCGTGGCCAGCCCCTCGGCGATCCGGCCGCAGCGCAGGTAGGCCACGGCCAGCGGACGCAGCACGGCGGTCGGCGGGGACGGATCGCCGTCCTCGGCGTCGCGCAGATAGTCCAGCGCGTCGGCCGCCGCCTGATCGTCGAGCGCGCTGAGACCGGCCGCGAGCGCGCTGCGACGCCGTTCGCCGGCCGGCACCTCGTCGCCCGCGCGGTGCTGGTGGCGGGCCACGGCATAGACGTGGTCGGCGTCGCGCAGCGGCTCGGGCAGGCGTTGCAGGGCGGCCGCCACGGAGGCGTGCAGGCGCCGGTGCTCCGGTTCGGCGTGGCCGGCCAGAAGTTCCTCGCGCAGCAGGTGATGGATGAAGGCGTACCAGCCGCCCGCCCGCGTCTCCAGCACGCGGCGATCGGCGGCCTGGGCGAGCGCGGCCACGACGCGATCCTCGCCGAGTCCGGCCGCGACGAGCGTCTCGGCGCGGAACCGGGCACCGGCCACCGCCGCCACGACGAGCACCTCGCGGGCGTCGGCCGGGAGTTCGGTGAGCCGTCCGGCCAGTAGTTCCCGCACGTCGTCGGCGGCCGGCAGCGCACGCGCGCCCGCCTCGTCGAACCACCAGGTGCCCCAGAGCGGTGCGAGCAGCCCGGCGTCGATCAGTCGCCACAGACAGGCGACGACGGCGAAAGGCGTTCCTCCCGTACGGTCGTAGACGTGCCCGGTCAGCTCGGGGCCCACCCGCGCGCCGGGCAGCCGGGTGGCGATCAGCTCGTCGACCGCACCCCGGGTCAGCGGCTCGCAGCGCAGTTCGGCGTCCGGCGGCAAGGCGACGGCGGGCGTGTCGTCCCGCTCGGTCAGCACGATCAGCACCGGCACGGCGGCCAGTTCGCCGCGCAGCCGGGACAGCACCTCGCGGCTGCCCGGGTCGATCCACTGCGCGTCGTCGACCACCAGCATCAGGCCGCCCGCCCGCCGGGCCAGCTCACCCAGCAGCACGGCCGCGGCGGCCGGCACGGCGTCGTCCCGGCTCTCCCCGTCGGTGCCCGCCCCGATCGTCTCGGCCAGCCGCGGGGACAGCCGGGCCACGATCCCCGGCCCGGCCACGTCGGCCGCCTCGCGCAGGTGCTGCTCGGCCGTGGCCCGCTCGGGCGCGGGAAGCCAGCGCACGGCCTGCACGTGGGACTCGATCGCGGCCCGCAGGACGGCCATCGGCAGCGCCTCGTCGGGGTCGCCCACGGCGGTGAGCAGAGGGAACCCGTCCGCCAGGGCCGCCGCCTCCTCGGCCAGCCGGGTGCGGCCCGAACCGGCGGCGCCCCGGATCACGGCCAGGCCGCCGCGTCCCTGGCGGGCCCGCTGCCACAGCCCGGCCAGCCTGTCGCGTTCGGCGTCACGCCCGCAGAGCGGCCAGCGGACCGCCGCGGGCTCCTCGGCCGCCTCCCCGCCCGGGCACGCGCGCAGGTCGGCCAGCAGCCCGGCCGCCGTCGGGTAGCGGTCGTCGGGATCCTTGGCCAGCAGCCGCCCGATCACCGCGACCAGCGCCGGGTGCACGCCCGGGCGCAGCGCGGCCAGGTCGGGCACGGGCGCGACCAGGTGCAGCCGGAGCAGCTCGCCGACGTCGGACGCCTCGAACGGCAGCCGTCCGGTGAGGCACTCGAAGAGCACCACGCCCAGCGAGTAGAGGTCGGAGCGGGCGTCCACCGGGCGTTTGAGCATCCCGGACTGCTCGGGCGAGCTGTACAGGAACGTCCCGGCCGCCTGGTCCTCGCCGGTGCCCGCGCCGTCGCCGCCGAGCAGGGCCAGCCCGAAGTCGATCAGCTTGGCCGGGTGCCCGGGCGAGACCATGATGTTGCCCGGCTTGACGTCGCGGTGCACCAGCCCGACCCGGTGCGCGGCGGCCAGACCCCGGGCGAGCTGGGCGGCCAGCGCGACCACCTGTTCCTGGCCGAGCGGGCCGGTGCCGAGCTGATCGGCCAGCGAACCGCCGGGCAGGTGCTCGAGCACGAGCGCCGGATCGCCGTCGAACCGCCCGGCGGCGAAGATCCGGGCCACCCCGGGGTCGTCCACGCAGGCGAGCAGCGCGGCCTCGCGCAGGAAGGACGGGAGCATCGGGTCGCCGGCGTGACTCGAGGCGGGGCGCTTGAGGGCGTACACGTGGCCGTCGTGCCGCACCCGGTGGACCGTGGTGAAGGCGCCCCGGCCCAGCTCGGCCTGCACGTCGAACCCGGTCAGCTCCGCCGCGCGCTCTCGCCCCACTGATCCCTGTTCGGCAGGTGCACCCGATTTCTGACCCACTCAGAACCTTCCGATCACCGCCGATGGGGATGTCGGGGGACCAAATCGGTGTCGGCGGGGGCGATCGTGACATTCGTACGGCGGATGCGGCTACGACCGCGACTGGCCGCGTGCTTCGGCGTGGTGCTGGTGCTGCTCGGCGTGGTGGTCGGGATCGGCGTGGGGGCGCTGCACCGGCAGTCCGACTCGGCCGGGAAGCTGCGCGACCTGCAGGTGCTCATGCACCAGGTGGACGAGCAGAAGTTCCGCGACGGCGACATCTCGGGCTGGCAGGTCGCCTATGCGTGGGACGCCTACCGGATCGGCGCGGTCAAGGCGGTCGACCCGGCCAGCGACAACCGCAAGGGGTTCCTGGCCTCGGCCGGCGAGCTGCGGACCCTGCTGTCGTCGACCCGCACCGACCTGATGACCGATCCCGAGCGGGCGTTGTTCGCGCAGCTCACCGAGCAGTGGACGAAGTACTTCGCGGCCGACAACCAGGCCGTGGCCCAGTTCGCCGCGAACCGGATCAATGCGGGCAACGCCATCGTCCTGGGCCCGGGATACGAGATCTACTACAAGATCGTCGAGTTGACCGACGCGCTGGTGAAGTCGGTCGTCACGCGCGTCGACCAGACGGCACTGGACGCACAAAGATCAACTTCTTCCGCGCGTACGGGAATGCTCGTGGGGTTTTTGATCGCCGCTCTCGCCGCGGTGCTGTTGACCGCCCTGGTCACCCGGAGCGTCACGGCACCGATGTCGCGGGTCGGGGACGCGCTGCGAGGACTGGCCGGGGGCGATCTTTCCGTACGGGTCGGAGACGCCTCGCACGACGAAGTAGGCGACATGGCGCGCGCGGCCGAGGCGGCGGCCGACGGGGTGCGGGCCACGGTCGTCACGATCAGCGACGACGCCCGGGCCCTGGCCGCCGCGGCCGGCACCCTGTCCCGGGTCAGCGGGCAGATCGACGGCGCCGTCCTGAACGCGTACCAGCAGGCCGACCGGGTCGCGGGCACGGCCGGCGGCGTCTCCGGCAACGTGCAGAGCGTGGCCGCGGGCGCCGAGCAGATGGGCGCCTCGATCACCGAGATCTCCCGCAACGCGTCGGACGCGGCCGGAGTGGCGGCGGGCGCGGTCACGGCGGCCCGCGACACCAGCGCCACGATCAACCGGCTCGGCGAGTCGTCGGCCGAGATCGGCAGCGTGATCGGCACCATCCAGGCCATCGCCGCCCAGACCAACCTCCTCGCCCTGAACGCCACCATCGAGGCGGCCCGCGCGGGCGAACTCGGCAAGGGCTTCGCCGTGGTGGCCAGCGAGGTCAAGGACCTGGCCCAGGAGACGGCCCGGGCCACCGAGGAGATCGCGCAACGGATCAGCGCGATCCAGAACGACACCGGCGAGGCGGTCGCCGCGATCGACGGGATCAGCCAGATCATCCAGCAGATCAGCGACTACCAGACCACGATCGCGTCCGCGGTCGAGGAGCAGAGCGCCACCACCACCGAGATGAACCGGGGCGTGAACGAGGCCGCGGACGGCGCCAACGACATCGCGCAGGGCATCTCGGCCGTCGCCCGCAGCACGGCCGACAGCCGTACGGCGGTGGCCGAAGCGACACAGGCGGCCGACGAGGTCAACACCCTCGCCGACCGCCTGCGCGCGGCGGTGAACCGGTTCTCGTTGTAGGAGCGGTCAGCCGAAGATCGACGCCGCCCACTCCGGGTGGTCGATGAACGGGTTGCGGTTGTGCTGGTAGGTCGCGTAGATCGTCTGGTTGCGGGCCCGCTCGGCCGCATCCGGCGGGTCGGCCGCGTTCCAGGCCAGCAGAGCCGACACCCGGCCCATCCGCGGAGCGGTGCCGCTACTGGTGGCGTCGTCCACCTCGAGGTCCGGGTACGAGTCACCACCCTCGTACCGCACGGCCATGTAGAAGATCATGCGGGCCACGTCGCCCTTGACCGCGGCCCGGGGCTCCCACGAATTGCTGTCGGTGTAGTTGCCCGGCGCCCCCGAGACGGCCGTCCCGCCGTTGTCGAAGTCCTTGTTGCCGCGCGCGCCGTTGACCGCGACGTCCTCGGGGCGCAGGTGGTGCAGGTCGGTGCCCGGCCCGGCGCTGGTGCCGAAGTCGCCGTGCGACTGCGCCCAGACGTGCTCCCGGTTCCAGTCCCCCGAGTCGCCGCCGTTGAGCGACTTCGACCGGCTGATCCCCGAGTAGAAGAGCTTGACGTTGGCCGAGTTGGCCGGGTCCTGGTCGGTCACCTTGAGGGCGTTCCAGACCCCGTCGTACGACAGCTTCGTCACGCCGCTCGAGATGATCCCGTGCAGCGCCGTCTTCAGGCTCTCCCCCGACTTGCCCGCGGCGGCCGCGTAGTAGGCGTCCGTCCCGCCGGTGGGCGGTGGCGTGGTCGGCGGGGTGGTCGGTGTGGTGCCTCCGGCCGTCATCGAGGTCGGCGACTTGAGGCCCGGGTGCGAGAAGTACGCGGTCAGGCTGCCGGTCACGGTGATCGTGGTGCCGACCCGTCCCGGGTTGCTGGCGAGCCCGAACGCCGACCGGTACGAGCTGGTGATCTGCACGTACAGCATCCGGCTGGTCGACGTCTCGGTGCGGCTGTCGGCCAGCGCCAGGGCCGTGTCGCCGGTGAAGTTGCTGGTGCGGACGGTGTTGGTGGCGGTGGGCTCGCCCACCACGTATCCCGTGACCGTGCCGGTGCCACTCTGCGTGCTGATGGCCTGCGCAACCGTCAGCGTGGCCGCGGCGCCCGCCGGAACGGTCAGGAAGACAGCCGCGACGATCGGCGCGGCGAACAGTGCGATGCGCCGGTGGCGCTTCACCCCAGACATAGGCGTCAGACTATGTGCCGGAAGGTGACCACCGGGCCATATCAGCTTTGTCATACGCCCTGGAGGACATGGCCCGCCCGGGCCGTGGCGTGCCGGTACAGGTAGACACCGGGACCGGTGACGGTGTTGGCGAACACGGCGACGTCGTCGATCGCGAGCCCGCCGACCGCGTCGTGGACGGCCAGCGCCGGTCGGCCCGCGCCGGTCGTGGCCACGACGTTGCCGACCACGTCGACCCGGCTCAGGTTGCTGGCGTAGGCCTTGACATAGATGCCGCCCACGCAGTCCGCGATCGTGTTGGCCCGGATCGAGAGCCGCTCGGTGTCCTGCGGGCCGATCGCGTCGTACCTGGTGGCGGTGACCCGGTTGAACTCGATCGCAACGTCGGTGTGGACGAAACCGGCGACGCTGGTGTGCGACCCGGCGAACCGCCCCCAGCCGGGCTTGCTGGTGGACGGACCGCACTCGTTGTCGACCAGACGCACGTTCGCACAGGCGGTGTTGTCGGCGGCGCCGGCCCACCTGGTGCTACCCGCTGTGTCGAGCTGAACGGCCTCGCCGTGCCACAGACCCACGGTCGGGTCCTCGACCCAGCCCAGGAACCGGCAGCGGGACACCGTGGCGGTGTGCACCGCGTTCAGCTCGATCGCGTGCCACCACTTCACGTTCTCGATCGTGACGCCGTCGATCTCGACGTCCGAGGTGTGCTGCATCGTGATGACGTTCATCGGGGGCGCGGCCGTCGCCTTGGCCTGGTCGTCGCTGCTCGACCCCTGGATCGCCGACCAGATCGGATCCCAGAGGCCGCCCCGGATCTTGATATTGCCGGGCGCCCGATAAAGACCGGTCGTGGCCGACGGCACGTCGTTGAGCAGCATCGTGGCGTGCGCGACCGCGCCGGCCGTCCGGACGCTGGTGAAGCTGGGCCCGTAGACCGGCGTCGCCGCGTGGGCGTTGGTGGTGTCCGTCGTGTAGGTCTTCGCGACGGTCGGGAAGTCGGCCCGGATCGTCGCGTCCCGCGCGTCGAGGTGCGTGCCACCGCCGATGATCAGGGTGTTCCGCAGCGTGATGGTCGTGCCCGGGTCGATCCGGACGATGACCCGGCCGCGTTCGTCGCGCGGGGCGTTGCCGGCCTGGCCGGCCGTGGCGTCCAGGCGGCGGCGCAGATCGGCGGTGGCGTCGTCCTCGGGTATCGCCGCCGGTGGGTTGATCCCGGCCCGGGCGGCCCCGGCTCCGACCTGACCGAGGACGGCCGCCCCACCCGCCACAACCCCGGCACGAAGCATGTTTCGCCGCGTAGTACTCATTTGTTCCTCCCCCGTGGAACGGGGAACATATCAGCTTCGGACCCGACGGCCGATTCCGTTGATCGGGTCGATGTGAGGGGATGTCAGGGTGCGAACACACGGGCCACCCGTCACCGTCCACGGCCCTGCGCGCCGGCGGTGGCTGGGCGTGCCCGTCGGCCGGCCACGGGTGGTCGTGCACGAGCGCCGCGCCTGGTTCGACGTCGAGAAGTGGTGCCGGACGATCCTCGACGCGTGGCCGCAGGTCGACGGCATGGCCGGCCTCGACGACGTCACCGCGACGATCGGGAGCGCGCGGTGGGACCTGGCCCGCCTGCTGGCCGAGAAGAGCGAACTGGTTTCCGTACGCAACGAGGCGACCTTCGCCCAGTACGGCTTCGCCTGGGAAGACCCGCTCCGACGCGAGCTGGCGGCCCGGCGCGACCAGGTAGCCCAGCGGCTGGCCGCGCTCGAGGAGGAGATCGACCGCCGGACGAGCCGCCTGCGCACCCTGGCCGAGCAGTGCGCCCACCTGACCCGCCGACCGGCCCCCGCGCGCCAGTTGTCGAAGCGGGAACAGCGCGCCCTCAGGGCCATCGAACGCGCCGACTCGGTCATCCTGGACACCGCACCCTGGGACGTCCGCACAGACCCCGCCACCGACCTGTCGGCCCAGACCTCGGCGGTGCTGACCGCCTATCGCGAGCTGGCCGGTTCCTAGGGTGCTTCTGGCGGATCACGCGAGTCTGCGGTGCGGTCCAGGTGGTGGCTGACGTCGGCCGCAGGGCGGTCGCATACCGGGGTTGTATGTGGCCGTTCTGCGGCTGCCGTCAGGCGCCGCCTGGGCCTCGGCGCAGGCCCGCGTGATCCGCCAGAAGCACCCTAGCGACATGCGGACGGCCGGACAGATCCTGCTGGGTACGTTCCTGACGTTCACCGGCATCGCCCACCTGACGTTCGCCCGCGACGAGTTCCGGGCTCAGGTGCCGTCCTGGTTCCCGGTGGACGCCGACGTCGTGGTCGTCGCGTCCGGGGTGGTCGAGCTGTGCCTCGCGGCGGCCCTGCTCATCGCCTGGCGGCAGCCCGCGCGAGCGCTGGCCGGCGTGGCCACGGCCGCCTTCTTCGTGGCGATCTTCCCCGGCAACCTGGCCCAGTTCCTCGAACACCGCGACGGCTTCGGCCTCGACACCGACGCCGCCCGCGCGATCCGGCTGCTGTTCCAGCCGTTGCTGGTCGCGTGGGCGCTCACCGTGACGAGCGCGATCCCGGCCCTGCGCGCCCGGCGACGACGCGAGCCCGGACACCCCACGCCACCATGACCACCACGGCGACCGCGGCCCAGATGATCGCGTGGTTGAGCCGGTGGCCGGCCTCGGCCGCACAGTCCCGGGCGAGACCGGCCAGGGTCGTGCTCGTGTTCCGGTCGACCAGGGTGCCGCAGTCGTCGACATCCCACCCGGCGTCGAACCGCCCGGTCATGATCAGCGCGGCCGGCGCCAGCAACGCGACGGCCGCGGCGTAACGGCGCAGCCACTGCCCTACCGTGGTGCGCCCGATCGCGGCCAGCCCGACGGCAACGAGCACCACCGCCCCGGCGACGATCCACGCGTGCCCGGCGGTCGCCCCGGTGTGGAACTGGTGCACGAGCGGATTCCGGACGACCGCCGTGAGCACGAGCCCGGTCGAGATCGCCGCCAGTGCCAGCCCACCCACGACGTCGCGCCGCCGCACCTCGGGGCTGTCATCCACCGTCATGGTTGTCCCGGCGCGAACGAAGAGCCATGGCGGTGCCTTCCTGAGGACGGACGGTTGCGGTGCCTCCCGATCGGCCGGCCACCCGGCCGTCTGAGAAATTCGGCCCGGCCGCCAATACCTACTGCGCAGATAGGAATGCTATGCTCCTGCGGTTCCCGGACGGACCGCACTGGAGCGAGGCGCCGCGTGACCACCCTGAACGAGCAGCTCGCCGCCCTGCTGGTGGCCGAGCACGCCTTCGCGCCGGCCACGCCCGGCTTCGTCGGCGCCACGGTCGATCGGCCCGGAGCCGGCCGAGGCGAGCGTATCCCGCTGCGGCACGGCTTCCGCACCGAGGCCGGGGCGGTGAGCGGGCCGCCCTCCCCCGGGCTCGAGGCGTGCATCGCCCGCATGGACGACGACCTGGCGGCCGCGGCCCGATTGAGCGAAAACCCGGCCGCGTCCCGGAGCAGCGACGACCCGGCGGCGTCCCGGAGCAGCGACGACCCGGCGGCGGGAACACCGGCGCGCGGGGCCGTCCGGGTCGCGCTGGAAGCGGGCCTCGACGGCGGCGGACCGCTCGGACTCAGCCGGCGCTGGGCACTCGCCCACACGCTCGCCCCGGTGCTGGCCGCCGCCTTCGCCAACACCCCGGGCCCCACGGGCTGGCGCAGCACCCGGCTGGCCCGGCACCGCGAGCTGCCGGTCCTGCGAGCCGTCCGTGATCCGCGGAAGGCCTGGGCCGCGTACGTGCTGGAACAACCCGGCCCCCGGGACAGCCTGGACGCCCTCGCCCGCCACGTCGACACCGTGCGACCCCCGGTGGCGGCCCGCGGACATCTCGAGTTCGACGTCGCCGACGCTCAGCCCGGCGAAGGCTGGCGGGTCGTCGTGGCGGTCACCGCCGTGCTGCTCGACGACCCACGGGCGGCCGCCGCGGCCGAGCAGATCACGGCCCCGCTCGCCGCCGAGCCGCGACTGTGGGAGCGCGCGGCCCGCGACGCCCTCAGCGACCCCGTGCTGGCCGCCGTTGCGCGTGAGTGCTTCGTCGAGGCGTACGGGACGCTCGCCCGGCACGGAGTGAGCCGCGACCTGCGGGACCAGGTCGCGGAGTTCGCCGAGCGTTACGTCATGCGCGGCCGCTGCCCCGCCGACGAGCGGCTCAGGCCCGTTCCCCGGTGATGTACTCCTCCAGGCTCGTCCGCTCGGCCTGGAGCTCGTCGATGCGCAGCTTCACCACGTCGCCGATGCTGACGACGCCCTGCAGGGTGCCGTTCTCGATCACCGGCACGTGCCGGAAGCGCCGCTCGGTCATCAGCCGCTCGACCTCGTCGAGCAGCGCGTCCCGGTCGACCGAGTGCACCTGGGTGGTCGCGATCGAGGCGACCGGCTCGGTCAGGATCGCGGCGCCGCGGGCGGCCAGCGCGCGCACCACGTCGCGTTCACTGACGATGCCCTCGACCCGGCCGCCGTCGTGCGACACGATCACCGCACCGATCTTGTGTTCGGCGAGGACGGCGAGGAGCTCCGTCACGTCCGCCTCCGGTGGCACCGTCACCA
Organism: Paractinoplanes bogorensis; assembly: GCF_018829635.1. Classification (GTDB taxonomy): domain Bacteria; phylum Actinomycetota; class Actinomycetes; order Mycobacteriales; family Micromonosporaceae; genus Actinoplanes; species Actinoplanes bogorensis. Next base: position 318,690 of record NZ_JAHKKG010000005.1, on the reverse strand, counting down.
CTCGTTCGCCCTTGACCCGGAGAATGTCGCTGATTCGCATGGCCTCTCCCGTCCGCGATCCGCACTGAGGAAACCCGGCGGACCTCGCAGCGCCGCGGGGCATATGCCTACTTGGCGTTATTCACGGCCTGATGTCAAGGGCCCGAAGAGACGATCAGCCCCCGCTTCCCACTCGGCCACGAGATCGAGCGACGGGAAACGCAGCCACTGCAACTGCAGCCCGTCCATCAGGGCGACCACCTGGCGGGCCAGCACCGCGTCACCGCACAGGACCGAGAACGTTTCCACCGTACGTTCCTGGCGCGCCCGGAAGTAGTCGTGCGCCGGATGATCCGGCGTGAGCGACTCCGCCTCGAGCACCGCGAACAGCCGGACGATCTCGGGCTGTCCGGCGTTGCGCCGCACGACCGCCGCGCACGTCTCGCGCAGACCGCCCGGCGCCTGCGCCAGCACCCACTGCATGTCGGCCTCGTCGCGGTGGTCGAGCACGGCCAGCAACAGCCCGTCCTTCGAGCCGACGTGGTGCAGCAGCCCGGGCACGGTCACGCCGCACCCGTCGGCCACGTCCTGCATCGACAGGCCCCAGAAGCCGCGCTCGGCGATCAGCCGGGTGGTCACCTCGACGATCTGGCGACGACGTTCGGCGGCCGGCAGCCGAGACCTGTGCATTTGCTGACCCCCCTTGTCCGGGACACATCGTAGAGCCTAACTTAGTACTTAGTAGGTACTCAGTAAGAGGGGACGACGAGTGGACATCGACGATCAGGCCGCGCTCACCAGCGGCAGCGCCTTCTGGACGACCACGGCCGCGGGCGGCGTCCCCGCGATCACCATGACCGACGGCCCGCACGGCGTACGCCTGCAGAGCTCGGACACCGACATGCTGGCCGGCCGCCCGGCCACCTGCTTCCCGCCCGCCGTCGCCTCCGGCTCGACCTGGGATCCCGAACTGCTGCACCGGATGGGCGAGGCGCTCGGCCGTGAGTGCCGGGCGATGGACGTGCAGGTGCTGCTCGGCCCGGGCATCAACCTCAAGCGCACCCCGCTCGGCGGCCGCAACTTCGAATACTTCAGCGAGGACCCGATCCTCTCCGGCGTGCTCGCCACCGAGTGGGTGCGCGGCCTGCAGGCCCAGGGTGTCGGCGCGTCGCTCAAGCACTTCGCGGTCAACAGCCAGGAGACCGACCGCATGCGGATCAGCGCCGACGTCGACGAGCGCACGCTGCGCGAGATGTACCTGCGCGCGTTCCAGCGGGTCGTCACCCGGGCCCAGCCGTGGACCGTGATGTGCGCCTACAACAAGGTCAACGGCGTCTACGCGTCGCAGAACCACTTCCTGCTGACCGAGGTGCTGCGCGACGAGTGGGGCTTCGAGGGACTGGTCGTCAGCGACTGGGGTGCCGTCGTCGACCGCGTGGCCGCCCTCGAGGCGGGACTCGACCTGACCATGCCCGGCCCGGATGACGCCGGCGACCGCGAGGTGGCTGACGCCGTACGGGAAAATCGGTTGGACTTGGACAAAACCACAAAAAGGATCAAGCGGCTGGTCGAAATGTCCGTCTCGGACACGACGGACTTCAGCGTGGACGAGCACCACCAACTGGCCCGGCAGGTCGCAGCCCGCGGCATCGTGCTGCTCAAGAACGACGACAACGTCCTGCCGCTGCGCACCGAGGGCCAGAGCATCGCGGTGCTCGGCGAATTCGCCCGCACCCCGCGCTACCAGGGCGGCGGCAGCTCGCAGATCACCCCGACCCGGCTCGACGACGCGCTCACCGAGATCACCGCGACCACCACCGCCCCGGTCCGGTTCGCCCCGGGATACCGTGCCGGCAACACGGTGGACGAGACCCTGCTCGCCGAGGCCGCCACGCTGGCCGCGGGCAGTGACATCGCGGTCGTGTTCGCCGGCACCACGCAGGAGACCGAGGGTTCCGACCGTACGGACATCGACCTCCCCGCCGCCCACCTCGCGCTGATCGAGCGGGTCGCCGCGGCCAACCCCCGTACGGTCGTCGTGCTCTCGAACGGCGCCGTCGTCCGCACGTCGCCCTGGGACGCCGCCGTGCCCGGCCTGGTCGAGGCGTGGCTGCTCGGGCAGGCCGGCGGCAGCGCGATCGCCGACGTGCTGTTCGGCCGGGTCAACCCGTCGGGCCGGCTCGCCGAGACGATCCCGCTCAAGCTGGCCGACCACCCGTCCCACCTGGACTTCCCCGGCGAGAACGGGCACGTCCGCTACGGCGAGGGTCTGCACGTGGGTTACCGCGGTTTCGACGCGCGTGAGCAGGAGGTGGCATACCCGTTCGGTTTCGGCCTGTCCTACACCACCTTCGAATACGGCCAGGTCACCGCGACCGTCACCGGTGACACGATCGCCCTGAGCGTCCCGGTGACGAACACCGGCGGCGTCGACGGCCGCGAGATCGTCCAGGTGTACGTGTCCAAGCCCGGCTCGCGCGTCCAGCGTTCCCCGCGCGAGCTCAAGGCGTTCGCCGCCGTCGACCTCGCATCGACCGCGACCGCGACCGCGACGCTGACCGTCGACCGGGACGACCTGGCCTACTGGGACACCCGCCTCGGCCGCTGGATCGTCGAGGACGGCGACTACCTCTTCGCGGCCGGCGCCTCGTCCCGTGACCTGCGCACCACGGTGACGCTGAGTCTCGACGGCACGCCGGATTCACGCTGGCCCCTGGCCGCCGACTCGACGGTGGCCGAGTGGTTCGCCGATCCGCGCGGGGCCGCCCTGCTGACCGAGGTGTTCGCCGAGGCCCGCGCGAGCGGCGGCAGCCCGCTGGTCACGATGGCCGACGACGAGGGCATCGCGCAGCTGCTGGGCGGGATGCCGCTCGACCGCCTCGCCATGTTCCCGGGCAGTCCGTTCACCCCGGAAAGCCTGGCCAAGCTGGCCGCGCAGGCCAACGGCTAGCCTCAAGTGGTGCGGACACGGGCTCGGTGCCGCCGGACGGCATCCCGGTTTCCGCAGGCGGGCGAGCAATAAGCCTGTCTTCCCGTACGGCTGAAGTCCGCGAACGGTGTTTCACAGCCGGACGCGGCACACCGTCCGAGCCGGTGCATCCCGCGGCCGGCCAGGTGCAACGCGGTGCCGACGCTGATCAGCGTGCGCAACACCGAGGCGAGCGGCTGGCCTGGGTCGCGGTAGTGGATGTGCCAGCCGTCGTCGGCGTGGTTGGTCAGCCGCGGGTAGGCCGAGGCGAAGCGCAGCAGTTCGTTGAGCCGGGCGGCCCGCTCCTCGAGCACGGTGGCGTCGATCACGGTCAGCCATTCCGCCAGGAACTCGGCCGTGGCCTCACGGTCATACTTCGTCACCGGCAGCTCGATGACCAGGTCATACGCCAAGCAGCGGGCGACCATGGCCTGGTCGTCGGCCGGCGGGTCGGTCACCAGCGAGAGGGCGAGCCGCACCGCATCCTCGCCGTAAGGGTTGAGATGCATAAAGGCATTACAGCAGGATAGGCGACGATCTTGAAGGGGTTGTCGCCGTGGAATGGCTCTATGGGTTGGAATGGCAGCACGTCGCCCTGCTGCTGGTGGTCGCGGCGGCGGCCGGATGGGTCGACGCGGTGGTCGGCGGGGGCGGGCTCGTGCTCGTACCGGCGCTGATGCTCGGCCTGCCCGGCATGTCACCGGTGACCGCGCTCGGCACCAACAAGGTCGCCAGCATCTGCGGCACGACGTCGGCGGCCGTCACGTACTCCCGCCGCACAAAGATCGACTGGCGGCTGGCCGGGCCGGCCGCCGCGTCGGCCGTGGTGTTCTCGGGTCTCGGGGCCCTCGCCGCCTCGCACATCCCGGCGTCCTACTTCCGGCCGGTCATCATGGTGCTGCTGCTGGCCGTGCTCGCCTTCGTGGTCGCTCGCCCCTCGTTCGGCGTGGTGGTGGGCTCGACCGCGCAGACCCCGCGCCGCCGGGTCGCCGCCGTGCTGCTGGCCGGCACGGTGATCGCCTTCTACGACGGCATCCTCGGCCCCGGCACCGGCACGTTCCTGATCATCGCCTTCACCGCCCTGCTCGGCCTCGACTTCGTGGCCAGCTCGGCCACCGCGAAGATCCTCAACGCCGGCACCAACCTCGGCGCCCTGCTGGTCTTCGCGGCCGGCGGTCACGTGCTGTGGAAGCTGGGCCTGGCCATGGCCGTCTGCAACATCATCGGCGCCCGGTTCGGCGCGAGCACCGCCCTCAAGCGCGGCGCCGGCTTCGTCCGCGCGGTCCTGGTCGTCGTGGTCGTCGCGATGGTGGCCCGCCTGGCGTCGCTCTACCTTTGACCGGTATGGACGCTGTCACGCTGACCAGCGAGCTGCTCGCCATCGACACCACCAACCGCGGCGACCCCGATGAGCCCGGCACCGAGCGCCCGGTGGACGCGCTCGAGTTCGGCACCCGGGTGCTCGACCGTCTGCTCACCACCTCATCCGCCCCGTGAGTCCCGTCGTTCGGTACGACCTTTCCCATACGCGACATTCTCCGAGAAACGTTCGCAATAGTAAGAGGAGCGGCAACCCGGACGGAGAACGACATGAGCGTGCTGGCCCTGAGCGAGCCGATCCCCTCGGCGCAGGAGAGGCGGCGTGGCTTCGACGACCTCGGAGTCCAGGTCAAGGTGCTCGCCGCAGTCGGCGCGGCCGCGATCGTCGCCCTCGTGCTGGGCGTGATGGGCCTCAACGCTCTCAGCAGCGCCAGCAAGTCGGCCGAGCAGATGTACACGACCAACGTGGCCGCCACCAACGCGCTGGGCCAGATCCGCGCGGCGATCCTCGCGGCGCGGGTCGACCTCGCCAATCAGGCGCTCTCCACCGACAACGCGAGCACGACGAAGTTCTCGGACGGCTTCACCACCGACCGGCAGACGTTCGCCGCCGCGATGACGGCGTACCGCGGCAGCACCACCTCCGGCGATCCGAGCGTCCTGTCCGACCTGCAGACCAACTGGGACTCCTTCGTCGAGGTCGCCACGACGAAGCTCCTCCCCGCGGGGCAGCGTGACGCCCTGACCGACTGGGCCACCATCCGCGACACCGAGACCATTCCGCTCCTGGACAAGGTCTTCACCGACCTCGCCGCGCTGGAGACGGCCGAGAACGCCGACGCGGCCAAGGACGCAGCCGTGGCCCACCAGGGCTACACCTCGAATCGGGCCTGGACGATCGGCGTGCTGATCGTCGGGCTCGCGTGCGCGCTGGCGCTGGGTTTCTGGGTCGCCCGGCGGATCGTCACCTCGCTCGGCAAGGTCCACGTCGTCTGCGACGGGCTGGCCGACGGCGACCTGACCCTGAGCTCAGGCCTGACCAGCGCCGACGAGCCGGGCCGGATGGGCCGCTCGCTGGACGCCGCGATGGCCCGGCTCCGCGCCACGGTGACGACGATCGAGACGTCCGCGGCCTCGCTGGCCGGCGCGTCCGACCGGATGACCGGCACCGCCTCGGCCATCGCCTCCTCGGCCGACCGGACCAGCGCGCAGGCGCAGGCCGTGTCGGCCGCGGCCGAGCAGGTCTCGCGCAGCGTCGACAGCGTCTCGGCGGGCGGCGAGCAGATGAGCGCGTCCATCCGGGAGATCTCGCAGAACGCGTCCGAGGCGGCCCGGGTCGCGGCCGAGGCGGTCACGGTCACCGCGGTGACCTCGGCGACGATGAACAAGCTGGGCGAGTCGTCGGCCGAGATCGGCAACGTGATCAAGACGATCACCGCCATCGCCGAGCAGACCAACTTGCTGGCCCTCAACGCCACCATCGAGGCGGCCCGGGCGGGCGACGCGGGCAAGGGCTTCGCCGTCGTCGCGTCCGAGGTCAAGGATCTGGCCCAGGAGACCGCCCGCGCCACCGAGGACATCTCCAAGCGGGTCGAGGCGATCCAGTCCGACACCAGCGGCGCGGTCGCCGCCATCGAGGAGATCTCGATCGTCATCGAGCGGATCAGCGACTTCCAGACGACCATCGCCTCGGCCGTCGAGGAACAGACGGCCACCACCGCCGAGATGAACCGCAGCGTCACCGAGGCGGCGCACGGCTCGGGCGCGATCGCGCAGAACATCACCGGCGTGGCCGAGGCGGCCCGCATGACGAGCCGGGGTGTCAGCGAGACCCAGGAGGCGACGGCCGACCTGGCCCGGATGTCGGCCGAGCTGCGCAGCGTGGTCTCGGCCTTCCGCGTCTGACCAAAAGCGGGTAATAATAGCGACGGGCCGCAAACAATTGCTCAATGCCGCTCCGCTAGCGCTTTCCTGACAGTTCGAACAGGCATCTTTACCAGTCCGGAAGCGTAATTCCTCCTGCGGCCCGGCCCCGTTTCCCTGCGAAGGTTCCCCGGTAAACATTTCCGAGGGGGGAAACGAAATGAACTTCAGCAGGTCCACCATGCTGCGACTCGCCACGATCGCCGTGGCCGGCGCCGCGCCCGCACTCATCCTGTCCGCACCGGCCTACGCGGCCAGCGGCGTGACGAAGGCCGGGGGGACGATCTTCGTCAATGCGCAGAACAACCGGGCCAACAACATCGTGGTCAGCCGTTCCGGCAACGTCTTCCAGATCCGTGACTCGGGCGACCGGCCGCTCGCCGGACCCGGCTGTGTGCAGGTCAACAACGCCCTGGTGGCGTGCACGGCGGCCGGGGTGAACCGGATCGTCGTCAACGCGGGCAACCTGAACGACCGGGTCTTCACGAACGTCGGCACGGACGCCGTCATCAACGGCGGCACCGGCGGCGACGTCCTGCTCGGCGGCTCCGGAAGCGACCGGATCAACGGTGCCGACGGCAACGACCGGTTGCTGGGTGGCGGGGGCAACGATGTCCTCAACGGCGGCAACGGCAACGACTCGCTGATCGGCAGCTTCGGCAACGACATCCTCAACGGCGACGCCGGAAACGACTCGCAATTCGGCGACGCCGGGAACGACCGGCTGAACGGCGGCGCCGGAAACGACCGCCAGTCCGGCGGCGCCGGAAACGACTCGCTCAACGGCAACGCCGGGAACGACACGCAGAACGGTGACGCGGGCAACGACACCCTCGTCGGCGCCGACGGGAACGACACGCAGAACGGTGGTGCCGGCAACGACACCCTCAACGGCGGCAACGGCAACGACACCCAGAACGGCGGCACGGGCAACGACCGCGTCGTCGGGCTGGCCGGGGCCGACGTGGCCCAGGGCGGTGCCGGCAACGACACCGTCACCGGTGACGCCGGCAACGACCGGATCCTCGGCGACGCCGGCAACGACGTGCTGCGCGGCGGCGCGGGCAACGACGCCATCGTCGGCGGGGCCGGGGCCGACGTGCTGTTCGGCGACGCCGGCAACGACAGCCTGAACAGCCGGGACGGCGTGCGGGGCAACGACCGCAACTTCGGCGGCGCCGGGATCGACCGCTGCGTCTCCGACCTGAACGACCTGCGGAACAGCTGCGAGCTCTAGCCGCTCGCCGCGAACACGGGGTCTCGCAGAGAACACGGGGTGGAGTGCCGGTCGGCGCTCCACCCCTCCTACTTGGCCCGGGCCCGCAACCGGTCCAGGTCGATCACGGTCACCGAGCGGCGACTGGTCTCGATGATGTTCTGCCGGCGCAGCACGCGCAGGGCCTTGGTCACCGACTCGCGCGACGACCCGGTCCACGCGGCGAGCTCGTCCTGGGTGAGCGGCAGGGTGATCCGTACGGCGTCGTCCTGGGACGCTCCGAACCGCTCGGCCAGCTCGGCCAGCCGGAGCGCGATCCGGCCCAGCGTGTCGTACGTGCCGAACTCGACCCGCTTGCGATCGGCGTCGCGCAGCCGGGAGACGATCATCTTGACGATGCGTACCGCCGCGTCCGGGTGGGTGCGCAGGAACTCGAGAAACCCGTCGACGCTCACGACGTACGTCTCCAGCGGCTCCAGGGCCGACACCGAGGCCGAGCGGGGAGCACCGTCGAGCGCCGACATCTCGCCCAGCAGGGCACCCGGCCCGCGGATGGCCAGCAGCACCTCGCCGCCCTGCTCGGTCAGCGAGAACACCTTGGCCCGCCCGCTCAGCACGAGCACCACCGTGGTCGACCGGTCGCCCTCGCTGAACAGCGTCGCCCCGGCCGGCCAGCGTCGCCGGCGCCCGATGGTGAACAGGTCGTCCCGATCACCGGGGAGCAGTTCCCCGAGGAACTCACCGGGGTCGGTGCGCAGGTCCGTCTGCATGGTCACCTCCGGCCAGGTCGTGCAGCACGAAGGCCACGACCGGCTGGACGCGGCCCTTCACCGTCAGCTCGCCCAGCGGCGTGACCCGGGCGCACGCGCCGATCCGGTCGCGGGTGGACGCCCCGATCACCACCTGGCCCGGCTCGGCCCGCGACTCGAGGCGGGCGGCCACGTTCACCGCGTCGCCCATCGCGTTGAAGTTGCGCAGCGCCTCTCCCCCGATGTTCCCGACCAGCGCCTCCCCCGTGTTCACACCGACCCGGAAGCGCGGCCACTGCGGACGGGCGGCCGCGATCAGGTCCACCTCGTGCTGCATCCGCAGGGCGGCCCGGGCCGCGCGCAGGGCGTGGTCGCTCTGCCGGGCGGGCGCGTTGAACAGGGCCATCAGCGCGTCGCCGACGAACTGCACCACGGTCCCGTTCTCGCCCAGCACGGCGTGGGTGGCGACATCGAAGTAGCGGTTGAGCATCTCGACGATCTCGCCGGGCGACGAGAACTCGGAGAACGTCGAGAACCCCCGCAGATCCGCGAAGAGCGACGTCACCTCGACCACGGCACCGCCGAGCGCGGCCTGGGCCGGGTCGGCGACCAGGGCGGTCGCCACGTCGGGCGACATGTACTGCCGGAACAGCACGTCGAGCGTCCGGTAGAGGCGGGCGTTCTCGAGCGCGATCGTGATCTGCGCGGCGAGCGAGGTGAGCAGGGCGGCGTCGCGTTCGGACACCGGCCCGCCGGTCTCGGCCACCAGCACCCCGGCCGGGTGGCCCTTCACCACGAACGGCAGGCACAACACCGGGCCGGGCGGGGATGCCGCGCCCGCCACAACCTGCTGGGCGGCACGAAACGTCGACGCCGGCACGGTCCCCGCCGACAACTCCGGCGGGAACACCAGGCGACCCTGTTCGACCAGGCCGATACGTACGGTGAAACGGTCGAAGACACACGCCACACGCTCGCGGGCCGACCGCAGCAGATCGTCGTCGGCCACCACCACCCGCGCGTCCCGCCCGACCGCGACGAGCGCCCCCAGCTTGCGGATCTGATCGCGCTCGCCGGCCAGCGCCCCCGCGGCCCGGCCGAGCACCGCCGCCTGCCCGTCGGTGAGCTCGAACTGCCGCGCGACCCGCTCGGTCGTGACCGCCTGCCGATCCTCATCGGTGCCGTCCATGGCCGCGACAAGACCTTCCAAGGCTTCCCCGTACGAGGCCCGCAGACGCCGCACACTCTCGTCGGTGCCCACCGCCGCGAACAGTCCGGCCGCCGCACCCTCGTTGCGATACTGCACCCAGGCGCTGTACGCGACGTAGCCGAACCCGGCCGCCATCAGCACATGCCACAACCACCACGACGCGTGCCAGCTGCGCCCCGCCCCCATCGCCACGGCGGCCTCGGCCAGAAGCACATACGCCGTCACCACCGACAGCAGCATCACCGCCCGCCGCCGCCGATAGAGCCGGTAGTAGCGCACCGCCGCATACCCGAACAGCACAAACCCGGCCGCCGCGAGCAGAATCGCCGGCGCCGACTCGTCGTCCCCCGGCACCCGGTTCAGCGGCGGATTCCCCGTCAGCGACACCACCGCCCACGCGCCCGCCAGCCCGAGCAGTCCCGCCCGCACCCACCCCGACCAGCGCAGCAGCCGGGTGCGGGCCACTTCGGAGAGATCAACCGAGCTGAGCCCGGCAAGGATCGCGGCCAGCGTCAACCCCACCGGCGACGCGTAGGCGAACCCCGCGTTGCGCGCATCCAGCACCACTTGCGGGGTGGCCGCCGCGTGCAGTCCCAGAAAGGCCGCCGCCACCAGAAACGAAAGCCCCACCAGCAGAAGACGCGTGTCGGCCCGCTTCCTGGCGGCCCGGTTGACCACGACGGCCAGCCCGAGACTCACCACCGCCACGCCCAGCACGAGCCAGAAGTGGGCCGCCTGATGCTCCCAGTGCCCATCCCATTCCGGCCGCACGACAAGCAGCCAGAGCCCCACCATCGGAGCCGCCAGGTGAGCCACCCACACGGCGACCCGCACCGCTCCGCCGCGCCCAGCCACCGCCGTCATTGGCCCGCCTCCGGCAATCACCCTAGTCGCGCCCCACCCACCCCCACGTGTCAGAAAACAGCAGGTGGCCCACGGTCGGCCAGGTCTCACCAGACCACGTGCGCCACCGTCGACGGCCTCTTTCACGTTCCCGCCGGTGGCTTGCCTTCGGGCCCGTTGGCCACCGCGACCAACGGCACCCTGGCCCTCATCGCCCGGCTTCGCTCGGTGGCTCAGTGCTTAGCGATCAGGTAACCGAAATACTCGTCCGTGAACTGTTGTTTTCGCAGGTCGCCAGGTAAGGGCGGACCGACCTTGGCCCGTCGATCGTTGACCCACTGGACCGGCTCGCCCCAGCACCAGAAGCGGAAGTCGACAGTCTCGTTCTGCTCGATGATCGCCGACCGCAGGACGAACCAGTGGTCAGCGGAGGGGGCAGCGGCGCTTCGTCAATGCCCAACCAGGCCATGAAGGTGCCACGACGCCGGCTCGAATGGTTCAGTATGGCTGTCGGGATCCTCGCCATGCTCATTGGCGCTTTCTCCAACATGGATCAGCGACAGGTATTGCAAGGGTCATTTCCGCCGCCCGGAGATGACTTTGGAGCGGTCAGTGGATGGCGCCTTCGGGACCTCGAGCCGTGTTGATCAGGGTGACTGTGGGCCCGGCGCGCGTTGAGCCGGGTCGCCTATATTGGCGAGCGTGGATCATGATCACCTTGTCCGGGCAGCGGTCGCGGCGGCCGCTGCCGCTGATCGGCGCGCGATCGAGCAGGCGTGGCTTGCCAGCCTGGTTACGAGGGACCAGCGTCGGCGGAGTGTCTGGCCGCGGCTGACGTTCCTGCGGCACTTTCCTCAGCATGGCTTCGTGCCGTCGCAGCATTTCCACCCCACGAATTGTGGGGTGTGCGGTATGCGCGAGAGCGAGGAAGCTGTCACATCAGAGTGCCTCGCCGGCGATGCCTTCTGGTTACGGCCGATAAATGTTCCGTGGGCCGGCGCCGCGGTGGAGCGGTTCGACGGAGCAGACGATGACCACGACGTCCAGCGAGGCCGGGCAGTGCTGGAAGATATCGTTGATGCGGTCCGGTCGCTGCCCGAGTCCGCACAGTTGACGGAGCTGAACGCAGCCCTGATCGGAAAACTCAAGTCGAACAAGCTGGAGCGGACAGTTCTGCTCGAAGCTCTCGGCTACGCCGGCGCCCTGCCCGCGAGCGGATACCCGAGCTATGCGACCGAGTTCGTGTCGTTCGACGACGCGAACAGGCGAATGCCCAGCCAGTTCTACAAGAAGGAATGGGCGTACCCCGTGCGCTTCTGGACCGGCGTGGACGGAGTCGATCCCACACGGCTACCCACCGGTGAATGACGGAAGACTTTGCCCGACGCGCCAGCACTGCCCGGCAGCCCTGCCCTGATCGCGGTCGGACTCGAAGAACCGGCACCGGGGTCAACCATCGATCGGATTGATTCTTGGATCAGTTGGGTACCTAGCGGTCGGCCGGAGACGCCGGCCGACGAAACGGAGCAAGTCATGCTGGTTCTGGGACTCATCCTTCTGCTCTTGGGCATCTTCCTGAGCGTGCCGATCCTCTACACGATCGGCATCATTCTCCTGGTCGTGGGTGCCGCGCTCTGGATCCTCGGCGCCATCGGCCGCCCGGTCGGCGGCCGAAAAGTCTGGTTCTAGCCCGACCCCAACCCACGCCACCCCAGGCCACACCAAAAAGGGCGTCCACATCCGAGTGGACGCCCTTACGCCTGCCCAAGTCACTCATGACCAAAGTCCAAATCGCCGCACTCGCAGCGGTGCTCGCGCAGCGGTGCTCGCGCAGCGGTGCTCGCGCAGCGGTGCTCGCGCAGCGGTGCTCGCGCAGCGGTGCTCGCGCAGCGGTGCTCGCGCAGCGGTGCTCGCGCTGCCGCCGAAGGCGCAGCAGCGGTGCTCTAACCGCACCCACCCACCAAGCCGGCACCAGCCGTAACGCGGGGTCTGGGGGCTCGGCCCCCAGGCAGAAATGCGAAGTGGGCCTGGTCCGCGCTTCCTGCGGACACAGACCCACCACCCACGGAGCGGACGACCGGATTCGAACCGGCGACCCTCACCTTGGCAAGGTGATGCGCTACCAGCTGCGCTACGTCCGCGTTGGGGAGAACCTTACCGGATCGGTTGGGTTGGATGCGCACCCGCCCCACCCGTTGCGCCGGAAGCGCGCATTGTCGGGGCGGGTGGGTGGTGGGAGCATCGGCGCGTGGTGTTGTCAGCTTTCCCGGAGATCGGGGATCAGGTCGGGGAACTCGCGCAGGCGGCGTTCCACACTCTTGACGAGGCGCAGTTCGCGCGGGCCAGCCGGTTCGGGCTGGCGCAACCGGTGAAGGCCGGCGATGTCGTGTTCGACGTGGGGGATGACGACGGCGATCTGATTCTGGTCGAGTCGGGGGAGCTGGCCGTTTCGCGGTCGGGGCATCCGGAGGATGTGTTTCTGCGGGCCGGACCGCGGCAGTTCGTCGGGGAGCTCAATCTGCTGACCGGGCAGACCCGCATACTGACGGCGCGGGTCATCGCGGACGGGGTCGTGCACCGGGTGCCGCACGAGGAGTTCCGACGGCTGATGGCTCAGGACGCCGAGGTCAGCGACATTCTGCTGCGCTCGTTCCTGGCCCGGCGGCAGCTGATGGTGCAGCACGCGGGGCGCGATCTGGAGATCATCGCCGACGACCGGAACAGCAACGGGCTGGCGTTGCGGACGTTTCTGGAGCGGCAGGCTCTGCCGTACCGGTGGGTTCCGCAAGGTAGTCCGGAGGGGCGGGCGGCGGCGGAGGCGGCGGGGCTCAGCGAGGCCGATCTGCCGGCCGCGATCCTGCCGCGCGAGACGATCACGCACGTCGAGGCGCGCACGTTGAGTCATCGGCTGGGGCTTACCTACCGCCGTACGCCGGAGGGCGTCGCCGACCTCACGATCGTGGGTGCCGGGCCGGCGGGGCTGGCCGCGGCCGTCTACGGGGCGTCCGAGGGGCTCACGACCGTGCTGCTCGACGCGGTCGCGACCGGCGGGCAGGCGGCGGCCAGTTCGCGGATCGAGAACTATCTGGGTTTTCCGTTCGGGCTCAGCGGGGGCGCACTGGCGGGGCGGGCGGTGGTGCAGGCGTTGAAGTTCGGCGCGCATCTGGCCAGCCCGTGCGGCGTGGTGTCGCTGCGCACCGAGCCGGACGGCACGCACGTGGTGTCACTGGTGGATGGCACCGAGATTCCTTCCCGTACGGTGCTGGTGGCGACCGGTGCCGCGTACCGCAACCTGGCTCTGGAGCGGTGGTCGCACTATGTCGGTGCGGGCATCTATTACGCGGCGACGGAGTTGGAGGCGCGTGCCGTCGCCGGTCTGCCGGTTACCGTGGTGGGCGGCGCGAACTCGGCCGGCCAGGCGGCGATCTATCTGGCTCAGCATGCCGATCACGTGACTTTGGCCGTACGGGGTCCGTCGCTGGCCGCCGAGATGTCGAACTATCTCGTCGAGCGGATCGTGTCCGACCCGCGGATCACCGTGCGCACGTCGACACAGGTCACGGCGCTGTCCGGGGCGGCCCGGCTGGACGGGATCACGCTGTCCGGCGACGGCGCGGACGAGGCGTGCGTGTGCTCGGGGCTGTTCTGTTTCATCGGGGCGACGCCGGCCACCGGCTGGCTGGACGGCGTGGCGCTGGACGCTGACGGTTTCCTGCCGACCGATGTGCAGCTGGGCGACCGGTGGACGGGTACGGGGCGGGGGCCGTTGCCGTTCGAGACGAGCGTGCCGGGGGTGTTCGCGGCCGGTGACGTGCGCCTGGCTTCGATGAAACGGGTGGCCGCGGCCGTCGGCGAGGGCGCCAGCGCGGTGCGTTCGGTCCATCAGGCGATCTCCTTCCGTGCCGCGGCGGAGGCGGCCGGGTAGCATTCGAGCGATGCAACCGGACGCCACGATTCACCATGAACCGGCCGACGCGGACGGCCTCGTGGTCGCCTCGCTCAGCGGTGAGCTCGACCTCGACCGGGCCGACGCCGTGCGGGATCGCCTGGCCGCGATCGCGACCGATCCGGCCTGCCGCTATCTGCGGGTCGACGTGGCGGGGCTCGACTTCATCGACTCCTACGGGCTGGGCGCGCTGGTCAGTGCCCGCAACAGCGCGGCCGCCGAGGGCGTCACGCTGACGCTGGCCCAGCCGTCGCCGCCGGTGCGCAAGGCCATCGAGGTCACCGGCCTGGGCCACGTCTTCGGTCTCTGACCGTCGCCCGGCGCAGAGAGCGCCGACGCGAAGCACGCAGAGAGCGCCGACGCGAAGCACGTAGAGTGCGCCCCGAAGCATGCAGAGAGCGCCGACGCGAAGCACATAGAGCGCGCGCCCCCGAAGCACGTAGAGAGTGCCGCCCCGAGCGCTCATAAGACGGCGGGGCGCGCTCACGGCGTACGGGAAACCGCTCGGAAAGCTCAACCCCCGCCTGCCGCAACCGATCTCACGGCCGACGCTCCGGAGTCTTTTCCGAGAGCAACCGTCGCGCACCGTGACGGGCACTTGGCGCGCACCCGGAGCCCTGGAATCTCTTCTCATGCCCGGCCGACAACGGCCGGACAACAGGAGGAGATCAGATGCTTCGTAAGTCCGTGTACTCGCTGGCCGCACTCGTCGCCGGGTTCGGCGCCGCGTTCGCAGCCGGCCCGGCCACGGCCCACGCCGCCACCACGCCGAGCACCCCGGCCGCCAAGCCGGCCGCTCAGAAGTGCGTGACGGATGCGAAGCTGGTTCCGAGCTGCGGCGTGCTGTGGGGGGCCGCCGCGGGTGGCTTCACCGGTAAGCCGCGCGACGAGGAGCACAAGGCGTGGGAGAAGCTCAGCGGCCGCACGGCCACCATCTTCCACACGTACCACAAGGGTGACGAGAAGTTCCCGACCGCCGCCGAGATCGCCATGGTCCGCGACCCCGCCAAGCCGCGGGTGCTGCTCCTCAACTGGCGCGTCGAGTACGGCTCGACCTGGGCCAACGTCGCCGCCGGCAAGCTCGACGCCCGCATCGACGCGTTCGCCGCGCGGGTCAAGTCGACCATGCCGGAGAAGTTCTTCCTGGTGCTCAACCACGAGCCCGAGGACGACGTGCGCACCGACGCCAAGCTGGGCATGACGGCCAAGGACTTCCGCGCCTCGTACCGTCACGTCATCACGCGCCTGAAGTCCAAGGGCCTGAACAACATGATCAACGTCGTCGCCTACATGGGCAACGAGAAGTGGATGGCGCAGTCGTGGTGGAAGGACCTGTACCCGGGCGACGACCTGGTCGACTGGATCGGTCTGGACTCGTACGTCAGCTCGGAGCAGAACTACTACCACGCCGGTGTGTTCGCCGACCTGCTCGACCGTAAGGCCAAGGGTGGCCAGGGCTTCTACGACTGGGCGACCAAGACGCACCCGTCGAAGCCGCTGATGGTCGCCGAGTGGGGCGCCTACCACCGCATCGGCAAGGTCGTCGACAAGAGCAAGCAGTTCAACAGCGTGCTGCCCGAGCTGGCCAAGCGCCCCAAGGTGAAGGCGATCGTCTACTTCGACACGAAGAAGGACCTGTTCGGCGACCGCGACATCAGCATCGACAGCGCGCCGTCGAGCCTGGCCGCGTTCCGCAAGCTGGCCGCCAGCCCGAAGTTCAACGTTCAGCTCAAGCTGAAGTGATGTGACGCAGCCGCCCGGTGCATGGTGCCCGGGCGGCTGCGGCCGTTACCGGACCCGGCCGGTCAACCGAGCCGGATCGGCAGCGACTCCAGGCCGAAGACGATCGACGCGCGCCGGAAGGTCAGTTCGCCGGCGGGGACAGCCGGCCGGATGTCGGGATAGCGCTCGAACAGTGCGGGATAGGCCACGCGCAACTCCATCCGGGCGAGTTCGGCCCCGATGCAGCGGTGGATCCCGTAGCCGAACGCCACGTGGCTCCCGGCCCGGCCAGGGTCGCGGTTGGCGCCACTCAACGAGCACACCACGACGTCACCGGCGCGGATGGCGACCCCGCCGACCCGGTGATCGCGGGTGGCCACGCGCGGGAACGCGACCTGCACGACCGTGAGATAGCGCAGCAGCTCCTCGACGACCCGGTCGCGATCGGTCGCGAGCTGCTGCCGCCGGGCCGGTTCGGTCATCAACGCGTAGGCGCCGAGCGCGATCATGCTGGCCGACGTCTCGAGCCCGCCGGTGAGCACGCCGTCGGCCAGTCCGGCCAGTTCCCGGTCGTCGATGGCGTCGCCGTGCGCGCGGATGAGCGATCCGAGCAGTCCGTCGCCCGGTGACCGCCGTTCGCGGGCGATCAGGTCGTGGAAGTAGGTGAGCGAATCGCCGACCGCGCCGAGCGACGCGCCGGCCCCGTCGATCATGTCGAACCGGGCCATGCTGAGCTGCTGGAAGTGCTCCCGATCGCGGTACGGGACACCGAGCAGCTCGCAGATCGTCAACGCCGGCACCGGCAGCGCGAACTCGTGCCACAGGTCGTTCGTGAGCGTTTCCAGCTGTTCGCGCACGATCTGCTCAATGCGCGGCTGCAACCGGCGCAGCCGCCGCATGGTGAACTCCGGAGTGAGCGCTTTGCGCAACCGGGTGTGCACGGGCGGGTCGGCGAACCCGAGGCCGCCGGGGTCGGCGCCGACGCTGAGCCCGACACGTCCCGCGAACTTCCCGAAGTCGTTGCTGTAGCCGTCGAGGCTGCCCAGCACCTCCCGCACCGGTTCGTAGCCGGTGACCAGCCAGACCCGCAGCCCGAACGGCACGGGCATCCGGGACACGGGGTCACGGTCGAGGAGTTCGGCCGACGGGTCGAGACCGTCGCGGCGCAGGGGCAGCAGCACGCCGTCCGGCAGGCGCCGGCTCAACAGGCCGAACACCTGGGCCCGCACGGCGGCGACCAGCGAGGTCATCCCCAACGTTCCGACCCCCGTCGTCCGGTTTGCGCCCAATTGTCGCAACACCGTCGCCGAGCGCAGGCCGGAACCCGGAAAACTCAGTCGTCGAACACCTCGACCTCGACCCGATCGGTGCCGGCCAGCACCTGGTCGCCCGCCACGAGGCCGGCCACCGCCGCGGGCGGGAGGTCCAGTTCGAGCACGTCCTCTTCCGGCTGCCGTACGGCGTAGCGCTCGGCCGGGATGAGGACGGCCCGGCGATCCGGGCCCTGGAGGATCAGCGTTCGCCCGTACGGGAGCCGGTCCCGCACCCCCTCGGTCAAGCCCTTGGCCGTGATCGTCTTGACCCGCAGCCGGACGGCCGTACCGTCGGCCACCCAGTCGAAACCGCCGAGCATCAGCATCCCGGTCGACGAGCCGTCCCGCTCCCGACCGGCCTCGACCGCCGCCCGCACCTCGGGATCCTCGAGCGACGACCGGCGGTCCGGATCGGTGACCAGCAACGGATCCCGCCCGGCGAGCAGGCCCAGCAGACCGTGGGTGTCCCAGGCCAGAGCGGCCGCGTACTCGTCCCCGGTCAGCCCGACGACCTGTACGAACTGCAGGCGGCCGTGCGGGGTGTCGATCGTGCCGAGTTCCGGATCCTCGGCGAAGGCCAGCGCCGTCATCGCGGTGTCGTAGCCGTGGTGGATCGGCCCGTTGGCGTTCATGTGGTGACCCGGCTCGAACCAGTTGCCGCTCGACACCACGTAGCGGGCCAGGTTCTGCAGGAGGTTCGCGGCCCACATCGGCGGCTCGTCCTCGCCGGCCGCACGCGCGACCCGGAAGGTCAGTTCGAACCCCCAGCCGGACACCTCGGGATCGCTGGTCTCCTTGGTGTACAGCTCGCTCATCCCGTAGCCGACCAGGTGCCAGTGGTCCGGGCGCGGATAGAAGCTGACGCCGTCGAGCGGATCGGGACCGCCCAGCGCGAACCGGTGCAGCGTGCCGAAATGCTTCGGCTCGACACCGGGATAGAACGTGGCGAGCCGGTTGTCGATCGCGTCCCAGCCCGGGGCTTCGTCGTCAGTCACCGGAGGATCTTGTCAGACTGTGTAAAGCCGTTGCCGGAGTGAGTACTCACTCCGTAGCGTCGGCGCCATGACAGACACCGGACGGCGCCGAGCGCCGGGAATGACAGCGGAACAGCGGCGCGAGATGATCGTGCGGGCGGCCCTCCCCCTGGTGGCGGAGCTGGGCGCCGGAGTCACCACCGCCAAGATCGCCCGGGCGGCCGGCATCGGGGAGGCGACGATCTTCCGGGTCTTCGAGGACAAGAACGCCGTCCTCACCGCCTGTGTGGCCGCCGCCATGGACCCGGCCCAGGTGCTGGGTGAGCTGCAGTCGATCTCGCTCGATCAGCCTCTGGCGGCGCGGCTGACCGAGGCGATCGAGGCGCTCGACGCGCATCTCCACCGGATGGGCGCGGTGATCGGGGCGCTCGCCGCTACGGGTCCTCGTTCGCGGCCGGCCCCCGACAGTCCCGAGGCGCGCTCATTCTCGGCGAGTCGTGCGGCCTCCCAGTCGGCCACCCGCCAGGCCGTGCTCGAGTTGTTCGAACCCGATCAGTCGCACCTGCGCCAACCCGCCGACCGGGTGACCAGCACGTTCCTGGGCGTCTTCTTCGGCCGCCACCGCCTAGGTTCCGCCGAGCCGGTACCTACGGAGGACCTGGTCGACCTCTTCCTGCACGGCGCACTGACCCCCGCGGCATGACAGGGCACATCAAAATCGCGACGGGCATCGCCGAGATCACCGGCGCCCGCTCGGTCATCCTGCACGGTTCTCTGGCGGCCGGCGGCTTCCGTCCCGGCCACAGCGACATCGACCTGCTCGTCGTGCCCGGCCACCCGCTCCGCGACGATCAAATTCAAGACCTGGTTTCCCTCGTACGCCGTGAGTCGCTGGGCGAGGCAACCGGCCTCGACCTGCACGTGGTGACGGCCGGCATCGCCCGCTCCCCCACCCGAACCCCGCCGCTCGACCTCCACATCGGCCGCTACGTCAACGATTTCGAGATCTCCGAACGGGTCCCGGCCGACCCCGACCTGCCCACCGAACTCAGCATGGCCCGGGCCGGCGGCCGCGCCCTGCTCGGCCCGCCACCGGCCGACGTCATCGGTCCGGTCCCCGCCGGGTGGATCGTCGACCGGGGCCGCCACTGGCTCCGCACCTGGCAGCAGCAGACCGACGATCTCGACCACCTGACCTTCATGACCGAGACCGCCTGCCGCATCTGGCACTTCGCCGTCACCAACTCGCACTGCTCCAAGCCCGCCGCCGTCGCGTGGGCCCGCGAACGCAACGCCCCCGACGACCTGCCCCAACTGCTGGCCCGGGTCTTGTCCGAGATCCGGTAACTCAGCGGCGCCGGAACTCGTGCCTCAGTACATATGAAGCGACCCCGTTGCCGATCCGAACGCCCTGAACGTCGGCGGTGCGGTAGTGGACGCCACCCCAGATGCGGGCCTCGACGACCTCGTCCAGCGCCGCCGAGAAACTCCGGAAGCTCCGCGTGGTCCCCGAATCGGCGCTGTACGCACTGAACGGGATGTCGTCCCGGCCGAAGTACGCACGCATCGTCGCCATGATGGTCGACGTCGAGCAGGTGTGCCCCGAGGTGTAGTCCGGGAACGGCGGCGTCACCAACAGGGGCATCCACGACGGGTCGGCGCTGGTGCGCGGGTTCCCGTCGGAGGCCGCCTCCTGCACCGCGGTGACCGGCCGCCAGAAGTTCCAGAACTTCTTCTCGTTGAAGCAGGCGATCAGCGAGTCGGCGTTGGCGATCTCGGCCATCG
Source organism: Paractinoplanes bogorensis (assembly GCF_018829635.1). Classification (GTDB taxonomy): domain Bacteria; phylum Actinomycetota; class Actinomycetes; order Mycobacteriales; family Micromonosporaceae; genus Actinoplanes; species Actinoplanes bogorensis. Next base: position 298,742 of record NZ_JAHKKG010000005.1, on the reverse strand, counting down.
CGAAGAACCGGGCCGCCTGCACAGTCGACAGGTGCTGCCGGTCGGACACCTGGCGCTTGATCTCCCACTCGGTGAGGCGCCGGTCGTGCCACCAGATCGCGGCCTCGGTCTGGTCGGCCGTCCGGACCGTGCTGTTCACCGCACCGATCGCCTTGACCTCGTTGAAGTCCCGAGCCCAGGCGGCGCTGGTGAGCGGGGTCGGCCCGGAGGTCCGGAACATGTCACCGCGCGGCAGCACGAACGGTTTCAGGTCGCCGACCCAGGCCCCGTCGGAGCCCAGGGTCGGCGGGGTGGGCCGCCACTGGCCGGGTGCGGTCGACGTGTTCCACGAGACGTTCGCGAACGCGCCGTCGCCAGCGCGCGCGGCGATCATCGCGGCGGCCGCCCGCTCGCCGACCCGGATGCCACGGGTCTTGGCGCCACCGGCCGGCACCACGGCGAGGGCATCGGCGTACATCTGATCGAGCGACGCACTCTGCGACGGGAAGAGCGAGAGCAGGACCCGGTAGGCCGCCGAGGCCACCGCGGCGTCGAGGGAGTCGCCGCGCCGCGCGGGCGGTGCGCTCAGGTACGGCTCGTACGGCGTCCCGGCGATGGCGTTGACCGCGTCGTAGATCGCGCCGTGCACCATCGCGAAGCTGCGCGGGGCCACGTACGGCGCCTGCCGGGCCACCTCGTAGATGGCCTGCTGGGCGTTGCTGTTCCAGAGCACCACCGGATTGGTGCCGCCGCCGGTGGAGGCCAGCGCCGGTACGGGCGTGAGAATCAGGACCACTGCCAGGACAAGGGCATACCAACGTCGAGCCATGTCAACTCCCCCGTGGACGGCTTCTCCGACAGACTGTCGGAACGTCCACTGCGGACACAAGACCGCGCCGAAAGGTCGGAGGGATCCACTTCTAGGCTGGTGGCCGTGATCAGTCAGGACGAGGCCTTCCGGGTCCAGGACGAGTTGCGGGCCCGGCTGGTGATCCCGTCCGAGCCCGTCGCGGTGCCGCCGACCGTGGTCGGGCTCGACGTCACGTACGAGGTGGGCTCCGATCGGGCCGTGGCCGCAGCCGTGGTCGTCGACGTCGCGACGCTCGCCGTGGTCGAGGTCGCCGCCTTCGCCGGGACGACCGATTTCCCGTACGTTCCCGGCCTGCTCGCCTTCCGCGAGGTGCCGCTGCTGACCGCGGCCATCGAGCGCCTCACCACGACACCGGAGTTGCTGGTCTGCGACGGCTATGGGCTGGCCCACCCGCGGCGGTTCGGGCTCGCGTCGCATCTCGGGACGTTGCTCGACCTTCCCTCGTACGGGGTGGCCAAGACCCCGTACGTCGGGACCTTCGATCCACCCGGTCCCGGGCGTGGGGACAGCTCGGACCTGATCGACTCGGGTGCGGTTGTCGGGCGCGTCGTGCGTACGCGGGAAGGGGTGAAACCGGTCTTCGTCTCGGCCGGGCACCGGGTCGGTCTGGCCGACTGCGCCGCGCTCACGGTCCGGCTCAGCGGCCGCTACCGCATTCCCGAGCCGACCCGGCAGGCCGACATCGAGTCCCGTCGCATTCTGCGCGAATGGCAGTGACCGGACCCTCACACACCGTCCATTAATAAATGCAAATCCGAGCGCATTTACAGGAGTTACGTTCGCATTTACATTCGCCCTTTTTGACCACGGAAGGGTGAAAGGTGCGGGAACGCCGGCGGGCCGAAAGTGGTCGTGCACAAGGGCCCGGCCAGGGCAAACGCTTATTTAGACAGATTCCCTTCCACCAAGATCACACGTGGTGCACAATGCATTCACAGGCGATACCTAAGGTGTTTTGGCACGTTGAGCCCTCGACACCAACCGCGCCGGCCCGTAGGCGCGGTATGCACCGGGAGGCGGCATGGCGAGACGCGTCTTTGTTCATATCGGCGCGCCGAAGACGGGCAGCACGTACGTGCAGAACGTGCTTTGGAACAACAAGGAAGCATTGCACGAGGCCGGCATCACGTTGCCGGGCAAGTTCTCCGCCCACGACGAGGCGATGGCCGACCTGCGTGGACTGACCTGGCACGCGACGCCGAGCTGGTCGTGGGAGCGCCTGGCCGAGCGGACCGCCGCCTGGCCCGGCGACGTGATCATCACCAACGAGGGTCTGGGCGCCGCCACCACCGAGCAGGCCGCCCGCGCGGTCAGCAGTTTCGCGCCGGCCGAGGTGCACATCATCGTGGCCGCCCGCGACCTGTGGCGCACGTTCCCGTCGATGTGGCAGCAGAGCATCCGGGCCCGTGGCGTGTGGAGCTTCGAGGACTTCATCGGCGCGGTCGAGCGCGGCGCCTTCGAGGACTTCTGGGAGCACCACACGGCCAACCGCATGCTGCGCCGCTGGGGCGACCTGGTGCCGGCCGGGCAACGTCACCTGATCACCGTCCCCGGCCCCGGCGCCCCGCACGACACCCTGTGGCAGCGTTTCGCCGGCGTCATCGGCATCCCCGGCGGCCTGTGCGACCTGACCGTCCAGCCCGGCGCGAACACCTCCCTGGGCGCGGCCGAGGTCGAGGTGCTGCGCCGGGTCAACCGCGCGCTGGGCGACCGCTACCCGCACCGCGCCCCCTACCAGCGCGTGGTGCAGCGCCACCTCGTCGACGCCGTCCTCAAGCAGCGCACCAACGACGTCCGCTTCGGCATCGGTCCCGAGCGGGCGGGCTGGGTGCTCGACCTGGCCGAGAAGCAGATCAAGGAACTCGACGAGTACCCGTGCGACGTCGTCGGCGACCTGGCCGAACTACGCCCGGCCGACATCCAGCCGGTCGCCACCCCCGACCAGCTGCACCGCGACCAGGTGCTGGACGCCGCCATCGAGACCATCATCGGCATGATCGGTCACGCCGAGCAGCTGAACATGCTGGTACCTCAGCCCCGCGAGAGCTCCCTGGAACGCTTCCGCCGCCGCGCCACCGGCAAGGTGAAGCGCGGCCTGCGAAAGGTGAAGCCCCCGCAGGGCATGCAACTCTGGTGAACCGGCTCAGAACGGGTAGGCGGCCGGCTGGGAGCGGACGGTGATCCAGCGCGTCTCGGTGAACGCCTCGATGTTGGCGGCCGCCCCGCCGAAGCGGGAACCCGTTCCCGAGGCCGCCACCCCACCGAAGGGGGCGTTGGCCTCGTCGTTCACCGTCTGGTCGTTGATGTGGACGATGCCGGTCGGGATGCGGTCGGCCAGTTCGACGCCGCGCATCGCGTCCCGCGTCACGATGCCCAGCGACAACCCGTACTCGGACGAGGCGGCCAGGGCCACCGCCTCGTCCAGGCGGCCGAAGCGGGCCACCGGCGCCACCGGACCGAAGATCTCCTCGGCGAAGGCGGGGGTGGAGGACGAGACGCCCGCCAGCACTGTCGGCCGGTAGAACAGGTCTTCGAACGAACCACCCGCGGCCAGGCGGACGTCTCCCCCGACGCTGGACGTCACCAGGCCGTGGATCTTGTCACGCTGGCCGGCGTCGATCACCGGGCCCAGGGCGACCTGGTCGCGGGCCGGGTCGCCGACCGGCAGCTTGCCCGCCTTGTCGGCCAGGCGCTCGACGAAGTCGTCGTACAGGCTCTCGTGCACCAGGTGGCGTCCCGTAGTCATGCAGATCTGGCCCTGGTGGAAATAGCTCCCCCACGCGGCGAGGTTGACCGCGGCGTCCACGTCGGCGTCGGACAGCACGACCAGGGCCGAGTTGCCGCCCAGCTCGAGGTGGGCCCGCTTGAGGTGCTTTCCGGCGAGCTCGCCGACGCGGCGGCCGGCGTTGGTCGAGCCGGTGAACGAGATGACCGGCACGCGCGGGTCGGTGACCAGGGCCTCGCCCACGTCGGCACCGCCGGGCAGCACCTGCAGCAGGCCGTCGGGCAGGCCCGCCTCCTGGAAGATCCGGGCCAGCACCAGGCCGCCGGTGATCGCCGTGCGGGGATCGGGCTTGAGCAGCACCGCATTGCCCAGGGCGAGCGCCGGCGCGACCGAGCGGACGGCCAGGATGATCGGCACGTTGAAGGGCGCGATCACGCCGACCACCCCGACCGGATAACGCCGGGTCATCGACAGGCGCGGCTCGCCACTGGGGATGATCTCCCCGTACGGACGTCCGGGTAGCGACGCCGCCTCCCAGCACTCCTGTTCGGCGGTGTGCACGGCGAACCCGGCCATCCCGGGGATCGCGCCGACCTCGCGGATGTTCCACCACGAGATCTCCTCGGCATGGGCGGACCACAGTGCGGCCGCTCTGCGCAGCACGGCCGCGCGCTCGAAGTGCGGCTTGGCCGCCCACTCCTGCTGCGCGGCCGCCGCAGCAGTCGCCGCCGAAGTCACGTCGCCGGGCGTGGCCAGCGTGACCCGGCCCAGCACCCCGCCGGTCGCGGGCTCCATCACGTCGATGGTCTCGCCGCGCCCGGCCCGCCAGGCGCCGTCGGTGAAGAGCAGGTCGTTCCAGCGGGTTTCCTCGAGAAGCGCCATGAGCCCGACCCTAGGCACGTGTTACGCGCGGATCAACGCGATGTTTCCACTGGCCGGAAGCTGAACCTTGCGCGGCCAGGACCCGTACTCGTGGGCGTGCCCGTTCGTCTCCGCCGCCTTCCGGCTGCCCTCCTCACCGTCGCCGCCGCCGCTCTGATCGTCACGGCGCTGGTGGTGCCCGACGCGATCGGCCGGCCCAAGGAGGGCGCCTTCCTGCCCGGGGCGTTCCTGCGCCTGCCGATCGAGGCGATCCTGGCCGGGGCGATGGTGCTGGCCCTGCCCGCACGGTGGCGCCGGAAGTTCGCCGTCGTCTTCGGGCTCGGCCTCGGCGTGCTCGTCGTCCTGAAGATCGCGAACGCTGGTTTCCGCAGCGTGCTCGGCCGCCGGTTCGATCCGGTGACGGACACTCCGCTGCTGCGCGACGGGTACAACGCGCTGACCGAGACGGACGGGAAGACGTACGCGAACCTGGTCGTCGCCGGGGCGATCGTCCTCACCGTGGTGCTGATCGCGGCGCTCGTGCTGGCGTCGCTGCGGCTCACCCGGCTGGCCAAGGACCGTGAGCTGCCCACGCGGCGGGTGCTGGCCGGGCTCAGTGCCGTCTGGGTCGCGCTCGCCCTGTCCGGGGTGACGCTGTTCCCGAACGCGCCGGTCGCCTCCGACTCGGCGATCGCGCTGCTCAAGTCGACGGTGAAGCAGGTGCCGGCCACCATCCGCGACGAGCGCCAGTTCGCCGCGGCGGTCGGCCACGACCCGTACGCGTCGGTCCCGGCCGCCGACCTGGTGTCCGGCCTGCGCGGCAAGGACGTCGTCATCGGCGTCGTCGAGAGCTTCGGCCACAGCTCGCTGACCGACCCCGGGATGTCGGCGATCATGAATCCCGCCCTGGCCGCCTCGCAGGCGAAACTCGAAAAGGCGGGCTTCCACGCCCGTACGGGATGGCTCACCTCCTCGACGTACGGCGGCGGCAGCTGGCTGGCCCACGGCTCGTTCCAGTCCGGCCTGTGGATCACCACCCAGCAGCGCTACGACGGCATGGTCAGCGGCGACCGGCTGACCCTCACCCGCGCGTTCCACCAGGCGGGCTGGCAGACGGCCGGCATCGAACCGGGCAACACGACGGACTGGCCCGAGGCCGGGTTCTACGGCTACGACCAGGTGCTCGACTCGCGCACGATGGGCTACCACGGTCCCGACTTCGGCTGGTCCCGGATGCCCGACCAGTACGTGCTGAACACGTTCCAGCAGCAGGTTCGGGCCAAGGCCACCAGGCCGCTGATGGCCGAGATCACGCTGACCTCGAGCCACGAGCCGTGGACCCATGTGCCGCAGATGCTGCCGTGGGACCGGATCGGCGACGGCAAGGCCTACGAGTCCCAGGTCGCCGGGGCTCCCCCGCGTTCCGAGTTGTGGGCCGACAAGGTCAAGACCCAGCTCGCGTACGCGCAGACCCTCGCCTATTCGGTCGATGCCCTCACGTCCTGGGCGGCCGACTTCGGCGACGACGACACGGTGCTGATCATGTTCGGCGACCACCAGCCGATGTCGCGCATCACCGGCACCGGGGCCAGCCACGACATCCCGATCTCGATCATCGCCAAGGACCCGCAGGTGCTCGACCGGATCGCCGGCTGGAACTGGTCGGACGGCCTGAAGCCCGCGGCCGGCGCCCCGGTGTGGCGGATGGACCAGTTCCGCGACAAGTTCTTCGCCGCGTACGGCCGTTCCGAGGGTGTGGCGCTCGGCCCACGCTGATGCCGGATCCGTCCGGCTTCCCTGCCTGAATCGGCCTCACCCGGACGCCGAGGGCCGCCCTACGCTCGTGTCATGCGTGTTCATGTCCTGGTTCTGCCCGCGGTCAACCTGCTCGATCTGTCCGGTCCGATCCAGGTTCTGCACACCGCGGGCCACTACGAGATCGGGTTCGTGGCGGCCCGGCCGCGGGAACGGTCGGCGCAGGGGCTCGCACTCGCCGACCTCGGCCCGCTGCCGGCGGTTGAGGCGGGTGACCTCGTGCTCGTTCCCGGGCCCGACCTCACGCGGCAGGTCGACGTCGACCCCGGGACGATCGAGTGGATACGGCGGGCGGCCGCGGCCGGGGCATCGTTCGTGTCGATCTGCACGGGCGCGCTGGTGCTGGGCGAGGCCGGCCTGCTCGACGGCCGCCGCTGCACCAGCCACTGGAGCGTGATCGAGCCGATGCGGCAGCGCTATCCGGCGGCCCGGGTCGACGACGGGGTGCTGTTCGTGCGGGACGGTCCGGTCGCGACCAGCGCGGGCGTGGCGTCCGGCATCGACCTCGCGCTGGCCCTGGTCGAGGACGATCTGGGCCCGGCCGCCGCGGCGACCGTGGCGCGGGAACTGGTCGTCTACGCTCGGCGCAACGGGTCGTCGGCCCCGATGAGCCCGTTCCTCGAGCGCCGCGCACACCTCGACCCGCTCGTCCACCGCGTGCAGCAGCTGCTCGCCGGCGACTTCGCCGCGCCGCACACGCTGGACGACCTGGCCCGGGCCGTGCACGTGTCGGTGCGCGCGCTGACCGGCGCGTTCGTCGCCGCGACCGGGGTGACGCCGCTGCAGTACCAGCAGGATCTGCGGCTCGGTCACGCCGAGATGCTGCTGCGCACGACCGGCCACCCGATCGAGCGCATCGCCCGCGACTGCGGCTGGGGCGACGCCCGGCACTTCCGACGGCTCTTCGCCGAGCGGCACGGCACCTCACCCCGCGAGTACCGGCGTACGGACACCACGAATCGGGCGGCGCACGCATGAATCGCAGGGCGGCGACCGCGATCCGGATCGTTCTCGCCGTCGCGCTGCCGGCAGGCGTTCTGGCGGCCGGGTTCGCGACCACTATGAGCCGCGATTTCACCGCCCGCACCGACGTGGCCGTGCCCGCTCGCACGCTGAACCACGATCCCGGGCGCATCCGGGTGGCCGTGCTGCTGGGCGCCTCCGGTTCGGTCGCGACCGACGTGCTCGGGCCGTATGACGTGCTCGCCGACTCGTCCCGGTTCGATGTCTACACCGTCTCGGTCGGCACCGATCCGGTCGCGTTGTCCGGCGGCCTCACCGCCGTGCCGGACTACGGCGTCGACAATGCCCCGGCGCCGCAGATCGTGGTCGTCCCCGCGTTCACCGATCCGGGCGGCGACGCGGAGAAACCGCTGCGCAACTTCATCGAGAAGGTGCACGACCGCGGCGGCCTCGTGATGAGCGTCTGCGCCGGCGCGCGGGTGCTGGCCCGCACCGACGTGCTCGACGGTCGGCGCGCGACGTCGTTCTGGTCGGACATCGGCGGACTGCGGCGATCGAACCCGCGCACGACCTGGGTCGACGGCGTGCGCTGGCTGCGGGACGGCGACGTGATGACCACCGCCGGCGTGAGCTCGGGCATCATCGGCGCGCTCCACCTCGTACGGGAAAATGCCGGTGCCGAGGAGGCGCGGCGGATCGGGGAACGCATCAGCTATCCGGGTTGGGATCCCACTGCGACGACCGAGGAGAGCATTCCCGTACGACGTGTCGCCGCGGCCGACTATCCCTATCCCTTGCACGCGACATTGCCGTGGTTCCAGCCCACGTACGGCCTGGGCCTGGTCGACGGCACCGGCGAGATCGACATCGCCGCCGCGGCCGAGCTCTACGGCGGAGTGGCGTTCACCGCGCACGTCGTGCCGGTGGCCGAGCGCCCGATCGTGACCACCGCGCACGGTCTGCGTCTGATCGCCACCCCGATCGACCAGGCTCATGGGCTCGACCGGCTCGTGGTGCCCGGGACGGGCCAGTTCGCGGTCGACGGCGTTCCGGTCTTCCGGCCCCGAGCAGAGGCGCGCCCGGGCGACTCGGCGTTCGACCCGATCCTGCGGGACATCGCCGCCCGCGACGGTCATGCGGTCGCGACCACAGCTGCGAAGTACATCGAGTACCCGCGACCCGAGCTCCCCGCTGACGCCGGCACGCCGTGGCGGATCATCGCGCTGACCGCGGTAACGGCGCTGCTCGCCGTCGCCCCTTTCGTGAGGCGACGGCGAACGACGCACGCCGAGGCAACTCGATGATCACTGCCAGAGGGCGCCCGACCAGGCCACGCCACTCCACGCGGACGAGCTGAAGGACGAGCCCGACCACGCCCGGCCCGACCACGCCCGGCCCGACCAGCCGTTGTCCGACCAGGCCCGGCCCGACCAGGCGCGACCCGACCAGGCCCGCCCGTTCCAGTTGTTCTGGTTGTCGGTGGCGGTGCCCCAGTTGTCGCCGGTCCACACGTGGCCCATCCACGAGCCGCCGGTCCACGCCTTGCCGGCCTTGCTGGCCTTGGCCCAGGTCGCCGTGCTGAACGGCCCGAACAGGTCGTTCTCGCCGGTCAGGGCGACGTTGTCGGGGCCGAAGGTGAGCACGCTGGAGCCGCGGGCGGCCTGCAGCGAGCCGTCGCCGGTCGAGGCGGCCGTGTTCAGGGCCCAGGTCGGCACGGGCTGCGAGAACGTGTAGGACAGATCCAGCTCGAGCGGCTTGGTGCTGGCCAGGATCCCGGTCGCGCCGTTGCGGCCCCACATCATCTCGCGTACCTGGTTCGGGGTGGCGGTGGGGTACTTCTGCAGGATCAGCGCGACCGCGCCGGAGACGACGGCCGCCGACTGCGAGGTGCCGCTGCCCGCGAAGTACCGGTCGTCCTGCCGGGCCGACGGGTAGTTGGTGTCCGCGTACGAGCCGGGGTTGCGCAGCGAGAGCACGGACCGGCCGGGCGCCAGCACGTCGACCGACAGGGCCATGTCGAATCCGGCGACCAGTTTCCGGCCGTCGGCCGCGCTGAACGACGAGACGGTGTCGTCGGCCGGGTTGGTGGTGCCCTTGACGTCGACCGAGCCGACCACGATCGGGTTGGCGTCGGTGGCCGGCACGGTGATCTGCTTGCCGGTGTTGCCGGCCGCGACCACCACCACGATGCCGGCCTTCCACGCGTTCTCGACCGCCGAGGCGAGCGGGTTGGTGTCGCGGGCGAGCAGGCTGTCGGTGCCGTAGGACAGGTTGATGACCCGGATCGGGTTGGCCTTGTCGTCGTTGCGGTGCTGCACGACCCAGTCGAGGGCGGCCATCACCTGGGTCACGTCGACCGCGCCGGTGCCGGTGCCGACCTTGATCGAGGTCAGCTTGGCGTCCGGCGCGATACCGCGGAAGCCGGTGCCGGTGGTGTTGTCCCGGCCGGCGATGATGCCCGCCATGTGGGTGCCGTGCCCGAAACCGTCCTTGTGCAGCAGGTCGGGCACCTGGCTCTCGAGCGACAGGTCGGGCCCGTTGGCGATGTTGCCCGAGGTCAGCCCGGGCACCGGCACCACGCCGGTGTCGATCAGCGCGACGCCGACCCCCCTGCCGGTGATGCCCTGCTTGTACGCCACGTCGGCCCGGATGCTCTTGGCGACGTCGCTGATCGCGGCGCGCGATCCGAACGTCCAGTCCGCGCCCGTGGCGACGCCGGCGGCCTGTGCGGGCGCGGCCGCGCCCAGGGAGGGGACGAGCACCAGGGAGGCGACCGCCCCGGCCAATACATCTGATCTTCTCGGCATGTGCCTGCCCAACGGCCGGTCGGGCGGAAACCTGATGGAAACCCGGAAACTCTTTTTCCCGACCCCGGACGGCCGATCTCCACCTCGTGATCGCAGCCGCCCCGGACAGCCTCGTCGACGACCTCGTGTCGCTCGAGACGTACCAGGGGCACGACATCGAGGCCAACCTGGCCCGGGCCGAGGCGATCGAGCAGGCGGCCGACCGGGCCGGTGAGACCGAGCTGGCCCACCGTGCCCGGCTGGTGCGGGCCGACCTGGCCCAGCGCGACGGCGACGTCGGCTCGGCCGCCCGGACGTTCCTGATGGTGCACCGCTGGGCCCTCGACCACGAGCGGCCGGCGCTGGCCGCGCGCAGCCACTTCCACCTCACGCTCACCTACCACTACCTGGGTGACGAGGGCGCCAGCCTGCAGCACGCGATCTCGTCGGTCGAGCTGCTCGAACCGGACTCGCCGCCCGGGCAGCGCATCATGCACCTGATCCGGCTGGCCAACGCGCTGGCCGAGGCGGACGAGGCGGACGCCGCCCGCGAGCGCTACCGGCAGGCCGAACAGCTGGCCGTGGCGATCGGCGACCACACCCGGCAGCTGCTGGTGCTCAACAACCTGGCCTACACCGAGTACGAGTGGGGCGAGCTCGACCAGGCGTGGACCGTCGTGGAACGGATGCGCGGGGTCGCCCGTACGCTGGGCCGGGAATTTCTGCTGGTCGAACGGGACACGATCGCCAACATCCAGATCGCCCGGGGCGAGTACGCCGACGCCGTGGCCACCATCTGGTCGGCCGTGAACGCCCCCGAGTGGTACGAGGTGCACGACCTGGTCGACGTGACCCTGACCATGGCCATCGCCCAGCGCCACCTCGGGCGGTTCGACGACGCCCGCCAGACGTTCCACCGGTGCCTGGAGCTGTGCGCCGAGCGGGAGATTGTCTCCGTACGCGTCCGAGCGCTGGCCGAGCAGGCCGAGCTCTACGCCGACATGGGCGACCACCGGTCCGCGTTCGAGACGTTGAAGCTGCACCTGACCGAGGCCGGCCGCCTGCGGTCGAGTCAGCGCGAGGCCCAGGCCCGCGCCCAGCAGGCGGTGTTCGAGACGGCCGAGGCCCGGCGCGAGGCCCGCCAGGACGCGTTGACCAAGCTCTGGAACCGCCGCTACGTCGACGAGCACCTGCCCCGCCTGGTGACCGGCGGCGCGCCCGTGACGGTGGCCATGCTCGACCTCGACTACTTCAAGCGCATCAATGACACCCTGTCCCACGAGGTCGGCGACCAGGTGCTGCGCACGGTGGCCGGCATGCTGGCCGACCTGCCCCTGGCCGGCGAGGGCTTCGCGGCCCGGCTCGGTGGCGAGGAGTTCCTGGTCGTCCGGGTCGGCGCCCCGGCCGCCGCGATGCTGGAGTACCTGCGGGCGACCGTCGAGTCGTACGACTGGCGGCCGATCACCGGCGATCTGCCGGTCACCATCAGCATCGGCATGGTGCACGTCACGGCCGTCGACGACCTGAGCGTCGTGCTGGCCGCGGCCGACCGCAACCTCTACGAGGCCAAGCGATCCGGCCGCAACCGTCTGGTGTCGAGCTAGAAACGCCCCGGGAGACGTGCTCCCGGGGCGTTCCACGTGCGCCTGAGCTGGGACTCAGGCGCCGAGCACCGCCACTCCCCTGGCGGTGAGAGTGCGGCCGGGCTCGCCCAGCGGGCTGAGGTCGACCGGTTCCTCGGTGCGGTTGATGACGAAACGAGTCGTGCCCCGGACGGCCAGTTCGACCCGGCCGCGCAGGGGCTCGGGCAGTTCGCTGCTCACGCCGGCCCGGGTCAGCAGGTCGGCCAGCACCGGGGCCAGGCCGTCGGGGCCGAGGCGGGTCGAGACGTACGCCGCCGAACCGTCACCGACCGCCCGGCGGGTGATCGCCGCCCGTCCGGCCTGGTCGCCGGTCTTGTAGGAGGCCAGCACCTCCGTGCCGGTCAGGGTGTCGATCCGGTCGGTCCACAGCGTGCCGGTCAGCCCGTTGTCGAGCTCGGCGGTGTCACCGTCGAGCAGCGGGCCGAACTCCTCGATCCGGATGCCGAGCAGGTCGCGCAGCGCCCCGGGGTAGCCGCCGAGCCAGGCGTGGTCGTTCTCGTCCACGATGCCGGAGAAGTACGTGGTGATCACGTGCCCGCCGGACGAGGCGAAGGCGGTGAGCCGGTCGGCCAGCGCGGCCGGCACGACGTGCAGGATCGGCGCCACCACGACGTCGTAGTTCTCGAACGACGAAGACGCGGGAACGACATCCGCCCGTACGCCGAGGTCGAGGAACGCCGTGTACCAGTCGAGCGCCTCCTGCCGGTAGCGCAGCGAGGCCGACGGGTGCGAGTCCTGTTCGACGGCCCACCACGAGGTCCAGTCGAAGAGGATGGCCGCGCGTGCCGGCGTACGGGAAACGCCCGCGACCGACGCCAGATCCCGCAGCGTCGCACCCAGCTCGACCACGTCGGTGAAGAGCTGGGACGAGGTGCCCGCGTGCGGGACCATCGCCGAGTGGTACTTCTCGGCGCCGGCCCGGGACTGCCGCCACTGGAAGAAGCAGACCGCGTCGGCGCCGTGGGCGACGTGGGTGAGCGAGTCGCGGGCCAGCTCGCCCGGCTTCTTGGCCAGGTTGATCGGCTGCCAGTTGACCGCCGACGTCGAGTGCTCCATCAGGAACCACGGCCGGCCGCCGGCGATGTTGCCGGTGAGGTTGGCCGAGAAGGACAGCTCGTCCAGGGTCTGCGCGCCGGGCAGCCGGTAGTGGTCGTTGGAGACGAAGTCGACCTCGGCCGCCCAGTCGGCGTAGTCCATGCCCTTGGTCTCGCCCATGACCATGAAGTTCGTGGTCACCGGAACATCGGGCGTGATCTCGCGCAGGATCTCCTTTTCCCGTACGAGGTAGTCCTTCAGCGCGTCCGACGAGAACCGCTTGAAGTCGAGCTGCTGTCCCGGATTCGGGTGGGTCGCCGCCTGACGCGGGGGCAGGACCTGCTCGAAGTCGCCGTACCACTGCGACCAGAACGCCGTACCCCACGCCTCGTTCAGCGCGTCGATCGTCGAATAGCGCGCCCGCAGCCACGTCCGGAAGGCCGCCGCCGCATCGTCCGAGTAGTCGTAGACGTTGTGGCAGCCCAACTCGTTGCTGACGTGCCACGCCACGACCGCCGGGTGATTGCCATACCGGGACGCCATTTCCCGTACGAGCCGAAGCGCGTGCTCCCGGAAGATGGGCGACGTCGGGCGCCACTGCTGACGACCGCCCGGCCAGATCGTGTTGCCCTGCCGGTCGATCGGCAGGACGGAGGGGTGGGCCGTGGTCAGCCACGGCGGCGGTGAGGCCGTCGCCGTGGCCAGGTCGACCGCGATCCCGTTGGCGTGCAACAGATCGATCGCCTCGTCGAGCCAGCCGAAGTCGTAGCGACCCTCGGCCGGTTCGAGCTTGGCCCACGAGAAGATGGCGAGCGAGACGATGGTGACGCCGGCCTCGCGCATGGCGCGCACGTCGTCGTCCCAGACCTCGCGGGGCCACTGCTCGGGGTTGTAGTCCGCGCCGTACTCGAGACGGGGGTCTCCGGCGCGGCGCAGCCAACGGGGGTGTGACACAGGTTCTCCCAGGGTGGAACGGGTTACTTGACGGTGAAGCCCTGCTCGTTGCCGTACTTGGCGGACTGGTCCTGCCAGGCCTTCAGACCGTCGGCGAGGGTGGTGCCGGAGACGTACGCCTTACCCGCGGTGTCGTTGAAGACGCTGTTCGAGTAGACCTGGAACGGCAGGTACGACCAGCCGGTGACGACGTTCTGGGCCGACTTGGCGAAGATCTCGTTGGCCTTCTGCCCGCCGAAGTACGGGAACTCGGTGCTCAGCCACTTCGGGTCGGCCAGCGTCTTGCTGGTGGCCGGGAAGGCGCCGCCGTCGACGCGGATCTGCACGCCGTCACCGTCGTTGGCGTACTTCAGGAAGCCGTACGCCAGCTCCTTGTTCGCGCCCTTGTCCATGACGGCGAGCGAGCTGCCGCCGTTCTCGGCGCTGGCGGTGCCGCCGGCCGTCCACTGCGGGAGCTCGGCCGCGCGCCACTTGCCCTTGCCGGCCGGGGCGCTGGTCACGAAGTTGGCCGGCATCCAGGCGCCGGTCGCCAGCGAGGCGATCGAGCCGTTACCGATGCCCTGGAACCACTGGTCGCTCCAGGAGCTGACCGGAGCGAGGAGCTTCTCGCTGATCAGCGTCTGCCACACCTTGACGAACTCCTGCGAGCCGGCGTCGCTGAAGTTGATCGTGACGTTGGTGCCGTCGACCTGGTACGGCTTGCCGCCGGCCTGCCAGATCATGCTGGTGGTGAAGCCCGCGTCGCCGGTGTCGTTGGTGATGTAGGCCTTCGGGTCGGCCGCGTGCAGCTTGCGGGCCGCGTCCAGGTACTCGGTCCAGGTCTTGGGGACCTCGATCTTGTACTTGTCGAAGACTTCCTTGTTGTAGTAGAGCGCCATCGGACCCGAGTCCATCGGCAGGCCGTAGACGCCGCCGCCCGAGTTGACCGAGTTCCACGGGCCCGGGTTGAAGTCGGCCTTCAGGCTTTCCGCGCCGTACGGGTTGAGGTTGGTCAGCGCCTTGCCGATGGCGAACTGGGGCAGCGCGTAGTACTCGATCTGCCCGACGTCCGGCACGCCCTTGCCCGCGGCGATGGCGTTCTGCAGGGCGGTGTACTGCTTGTCGCCGGTTCCGGCGTTGACCAGGTCGACCTTGACGTTCGGGTACTTCTCCTGGAACTTCGTGACGACGTCCTTGAGCGTGGGCTCCCACGCCCACACGGTCAGGGTGCCGCCCTTCTGCAGCGCGGCGTCGACCTGCGCGTCGGTGACGGTGGCGCCACCGCCGTCGCCGGACGCGTCACTCGAGGAGTCGCCGCCACCGCATGCGGTAAGGGCGAGGACGGCCGCCGATGCGACGGCTGCCACCTTCAGAAATCGGGACATTTCACGGACCTTTCGGAGCGGGAGGGGTTGGTTCACTCTTTGACAGAGCCGGCCGCGAGACCGGACTGCCAGTAGCGCTGCAGCGAGAGGAACGCCGCGAGCAGCAGGACGACGGTGATGAGCGACCCGGTGATGACGAGGTTGAAGACGGCCTCGCCGCCCGCGGTCGCGGCCTGGGAGTTCCACGAGTTCAGGCCGACGGTCAGCGGATACCAGTCCGGGTTCTTGAGCATGATCAGCGGCAGGAAGTAGTTGTTCATCGTCGCGACCATGGTGAAGAGCAGAGTGGTGATGATGCCGGGCATGAGCAGCGGCACGCTCAGCCGGAACAGCGTGCGGAACTCGCCGGCGCCGTCCACCCGGGCCGCCTCGAGCATCTCGGTCGGCACCGCCTGGGCGGCGAAGGTCCACATCAGGTACAGCCCGAACGGCGAGATCAGCGACGGGATGATCACGGCCCACGGGGTGTTGGTGAGCCCCATCTTGCTGAACATCAGGAACGTCGGGACGGCGAGCGCGGTCGGCGGCACGGCCACCGCGCCGATGACGATGGCGAAGACGGCCTTCTTGCCGACGAAGTCGAACTTGGCCAGCCCGTAGCCGCCGAGCAGGGCCAGGAAGGTCGCCCCGCCCGCGCCGGCCACCACGTAGATCGCCGTGTTGCCGAGCCACCGCAGGAAGATGCCGTCGTTGTAGGTGAACGTGTCGGCGATGTTGCTGAACAACGCGAACTTGCCGTCGTCGAACCACAGCCCGAACGACGAGAACAGCCCGGCCTGGGTCTTGGTCGAGTTGATCAGCAGCCAGGCCAGGGGGAACAGCGAGTACACGGCCATCAGCGCGGTGAGGACCGTCAGGGTGACGCTGCCTTTGCGGCGCTTGCGGGTGTTCCTCATGGTCGGCGCTTTTTTCACCGGCGGCGCCTGGAGAGTTGTCGTCATCAGAGGTCCTTCGTCCCGCGCAGCTGCACCACGTAGGCGACGATCATGGTGATCACGGCCATCACGACCGCGACCGCCGCGGAGTAGTTGATCTGCTGGCCCGAGAAGGTCAGCGAGTAGGCGTAGAAGTTCGGGGTGAAGTACGTGGTGATCGCGTTCGGCGCCAGGTTGCGCAGGATGGCCGGCTCGTTGAAGAGCTGGAAGCTGCCGATGATCGAGAAGATGGTGGCGATGACCAGCGCGCCCCGGATGGCCGGCAGCTTGATCGAGCGGATGATCCGGACCTGCCCGGCGCCGTCGATCGCGGCCGACTCGTAGAGCGACTTCGGCACGACCTGCAGGGCCGAATAGAAGATCAGCATGTTGTAGCCGACGAACTGCCAGGTCGAGATGTTGCCGATCGACGCCAGGATCAGGCTCGGCTTGAGCGGGTCGGGCAGCGTGATGCCGAGGGCGTCGTTGAGATTGCCGATCAGCCCGAACTGCGACCCGTAGATGAAGCCCCACATCAATGCGGCGACAACGGCCGGCACGGCGTACGGAAGGAAGATTGACACGCGGAAGAAGCTCTTGCCGTAGAGCCGTCCGCTGTCCAGGGCCAGCGCGACCAGCAGGGCCAGGAACAGCATGATCGGCACCTGGACGACCAGGAACAGGCCGACCCGGCCGACACCGGACCAGAACTGGGAGTCCTGCAGCACCTGCGTGTAGTTGTCGAGCCCGACGAACGCGTTGCCGCCGATGAGCCGGTTGCGGTACAGGCTCAGGTAGATCGCGTACGCGATCGGGGCCAGGAAGACCAGCGCGAACACGATCATGAACGGGCCGACGAACTGCCACCCTCGGTACGACCGCCGCCGGCGCGGGACCGTTGCAACTGCCATCTCTCCGTCATCCTTTACGCTCGTGTTTGCGCAAACATGCCACGCGTACGGGTGTGTTCGACAATGTTTCATCGGGTTCACCGGTGTGATGTTTGCGTAAACATCGAGGTGATAGTTTCACCACGTGCAGGGATCGTCAAGCAACCGCCCCCGAGGCGTTTCGATGGCCGACGTGGCACGCCTAGCTGGTGTCTCCTCCCAGACGGTCAGCCGCGTGTCCAACGGCCATCCCAGCGTGGTCGAGTCGACCCGCCGCCAGGTTCTGAACGCGATGCAACAGCTGGGCTATCGGCCCAACAGCGCCGCACGCGCCCTGAAACGCGGCGAGTTTCGGACGATCGGCGTCATTTTGTTCACTTTGGCGACGACCGGCAACAGCCGGACGGTCGAGGCGATCGCCGCCCAGGCCGCCCACGAGGGCTACGCGATCACGCTGATCCCGGTGGCCATGCCGACCCAGGACGGCGTGCTCGGCGCCTTCACCCGGCTCGGCGAACTCGCCGTCGACGGCGTGATCGTGATCATGGAAGTGCACCTGCTCGATGCCGCCAACCTGACGCTGCCGCCCGGGGTGCAGGTCGTGATCGTCGACTCAGACGCCGGCGACCGCTACCCGGTGGTCGACACCGACCAAGCCGACGGCGCCCGCCAGGCCGTGCGCCACCTGCTCGAACTGGGCCACGAGACGGTCTGGCACGTCACCGGCCCGGCCGACTCCTTCTCGAGCTCACGCCGCGCGGCGGCCTGGCGCGAGGTGCTCTCCGACGCCGGACGAGCGGCCCCGCCGGCCCTGTCGGGCGACTGGTCGGCCCTCTCCGGATACCGGGCCGGCCTGCGCCTGGCCGAAGAGCCGTCGTGCACGGCCATCTTCACCGCGAACGACCAGATGGCGCTGGGTGTGCTGCGGGCCCTGCACGAGCGCGGCCGGCGCGTGCCCGAAGACGTCAGCGTGGTCGGCTTCGACGACATCGAGGACGCCGCCTCCTACCTGCCGCCGCTGACCACCGTGCACCAGGACTTCGCCGAGATGGGCCGCCGGTGCGTACACGGCCTGCTCGACCAGATCCGCGGCCACGCCGGCGAGCCAGGCACCGTCCTGGTCCCCACGCGTCTGATCCAGCGCGCCAGCACAGCTCCGCCCCGACACAACCAGCCCGCACACAGCCCGCCCTCCCAGGGGGACCCCCGCCACACCCAGTAGTTTGCCAAGATCAGCCGATCTTGGCCGCGAGCCCTGTGGACGAACCGCGATTGTGGATAACCCGCCACGGTAGATTGCCTGCATGCTCGCCCTGTCCGGCCTCCCCCAGGCGCCCGGCGTCTACCGGTTCCGCGACGCGGGTGGCCGGGTGCTCTACGTCGGACGCGCCACGCAACTGCGCAGCCGGGTCCGGTCCTACTGGGGTGACCTGCACGGGCGGCGGCATCTGCGGCGGATGGTCCCGCAGATCGCGCGCGTCGAAGCAGTCGAGTGCGACTCGGTGCACGAGGCGGCCTGGCTCGAACGCAATCTCCTGCAACGGACCAAGCCGCGCTGGAACCGGATCCGCGGCGGCCTCGAAGTGCCGGTCGGCATCCGGGTCACCCCCGACGGCCTCAAGGTGGTTCACCTGCACTCCCCCAGCGACGCCGACTTCGGGCCCTACCTGGGTGGCGCCCAGGCCCGGCTGGCCGTTTCGGGGCTCGAGCGCGTCTTTCCGCTGCGCTACACGGCCGAGCGGCTCGACGGCGGGCTGCGCGACCTCGCCCGGATGCGGGGCGTCAGCGTGGTCGACCGGCCCGCCTTCCACACGGCGATCACCGCGGTGCTGTCGCGAGATCAAGAGCATTCCCTTTCCGTACGGGAACAGCTCGCCCTGCTCCGTGACCGTGCGGCGGCCAACCTGGCCTTCGAGCTGGCGGGCCGGATCCAGCAGGAGCTCGAGGCGGTCGACTGGATCGTGGCCGAGCAGAAGATGACCCGGCTCGCCGCCGCCGAACCCGATCACGACGTCTACGGATGGGCCGACGGGCTGCTGGTGCGGTTTCGCGTCCGCAACGGCCGCGTCGACGGCTGGGAACAACGCGCGGCGACGCAGGCAACCGCTCGCGCGCGGGTCGACCTCACGCCACCGGAGTGGGCCGCGTTCGCCGCCCGGACCGCGGAGCTGGCCCGCAGGCTGGCCCCCGAGGCTCTCTAGCAACCAACTTTACAGTTCCTCTTGTATTAAGCATTGTCGATGCCTCAAGCTGGGGGCCCGTCCCCCTCATCCCCCTGAGGTCTCGCCATGCGTCTGCTCAAACGCGCCCTCGTTCTCGCCTTACTCGCGGTCGCCGCCCTCGCCACACCGGCCCAGGCGGCCACGCCCTTCAAGGTTCTGGCCTTCTACAACGGCACCTGGGATGCCGCGCACATCGACTTCGACAAGGAGGCCCGGGACTGGTTCCCGCAGGCCGGTGCCCAGAACGGGTTCACCTGGGAAGCCACCACCGACTGGAGCCGGCTCAGCGCGACCGGGCTCGCGGGCTACAAGGTCATCATGTTCCTGGACGACGCGCCCCCTGCCGACCGGCGCGAGGCGTTCCAGCAGTACATGCAGAACGGCGGCGCCTGGATGGGCTTCCACGTCAGTGCCTTCACCACGAACGCGGGCGAGTGGAGCTGGTACTACAACACGTTCCTGGGTTCGGGAAACTTCGCCACCAACACGTGGGGCCCGACCGCCGAAACACTGCGGCTGGGGACCCATCCGACCACCGCCGGCCTGCCCGCGACCATCCCGTCGGCGGTCAGCGAGTGGTACTCGTGGAGCCGTGACCTGCGGCAGAACCCGGACATCGACATCCTGGCCACGGTCGACGCGTCCAGCTTCCCGGTCGGCAGCGACCCGAACCAGCAGTGGCGCAGCGGCTTCTACCCGCTGATCTGGAGCAACCGCAACTACAAGATGATCTATACGAACTTCGGCCACAACGCGATGAACTATGCGACCAACACCCGGACGTCGTCCACGTTCGCGAGTGCGCAGCAGAACCAGTGGCTGATCAACAGCATCCTCTGGCTGGGAGGTGGCGACGGCACCCCCACCGAGCCGGTCACCTGGCAGCCCCTGGTCAGCAGGAGCAGCGGCAAGTGCGTCGACGTGCGGGCGGCCGGCACCACCAACGGCACGGCCGTCCAGCAGTACAGCTGCAACGGTTCGACCGCCCAGCAGTTCCAGCTGGTGCCGACGAGCGGCGGCTACGTGCGCATCAACAACCGCGGCAACAGCGCCCAGGCCCTCGACGTCACCAACGTGTCCACGGCCGACAACGCGCCGATCCAGACGTGGACCTACGGCGGCGGCACCAACCAGCAGTGGCAGCCGGTCAGCGAGGGCGGCGGCTTCTACCACCTGGTCAACCGCAACAGCGGCAAGTGCCTGGACGTCCCGGCCGCCTCCACCGCCGACAACGTCCAGCTGGTGCAGTACGCGTGCAACGGCACCGCCGCCCAGAGCTTCCGCCTGACGCCCTGACCCACCCCACGCCGGTCAGGAAACGTTGCCCGGCGGCCGTTGCGGGCTCGTTGCCGCGATCCCGGACCGGCCGCCGGCGAGACCCGCGCTGTCGGCGGCCGGCCAGGAACCGTTGCGGGCCCGGGACCGGGCTCTCAGCGGGGTTCGCGGTCCGGCCGCCCACGCCGGGATCTCGGGCGGTGCGGCGGCGAGCCGTTGGTCGCGGGCGATCTGTTCCGGACCGTCGGCCAGGTGGTACTCCCGCACGCCGCTGAGCGCGGCGGCCACCACCGGAGCGGCCCGCGACGGCCGGTCGCCCGGATAGCCGTCGAGATCGCCGGCGAGCGCGGCCGCGTCCTCCAGGGCCTGGCACGCGCCCTGGGCCACGAACGGCAGCATCGGATGCGCGGCGTCGCCGAGCAGCACCACGCGGCCGCGGCGCCACGCCGCTCGCGGCCGGTCGAAGAGTGCGTGCCGCTCGAACCGGACCGCCGAGGCGAGCAGCTCCCGCCCGGCCGGATGCCAGCCCGGGAACGCGTCCAGCACCTCGGACGGCGCGACATCGCGGGCCGACACCGGCGGCGTCGCCGCGGGCACGATCGCCACGACGTTGACGCCGCCGTCCACCGGATAGCTGACCAGGTGCCGCCCCGGGCCGAGCCGGACCACGACCCGGCGCCCCGGTCCGGGGCCGGGCACGATCGCGCGGTAGGCGACGTAGCCGCTGTAGCGCAGCCGGTCGTCGATCACGGCTCGGCGCACGGCCGAGTGCAGCCCGTCGGCGCCGACCACGAGACTCGCCGCCACCCGTGTACCGTCCGCGAGCACCACCCGTACATCCTCGGCCAGCCGCTCGTGGGAGGCAGGCATGCCCCAGTCGAACGCCCGGACGCGATGCGAGCCGGCCGCCGGAGGACCGAGCGACTCGGGAGACATCCCGGAAGCCGGCATCCCGTAGTCGAGCGCCCGTGCGGCGAGCGCCACACCGGGCCCCTCCACGCCGGCACACGCTGCGCCGAAGTGCACGCCGACCGCCCCCAGCAGGATCTGCCGCAGCGTCGACCGCCGCAACGTGTAGTAGGGCAGCCCGTGCCGCTGCAGCGGGACCCGCCCGAGCAGCGAGTCGTCCCGCCACCGCCGGATCTGCCGCTCGACCGGCCGCGCCGCCACGTCGAGCGCACCGGCGAACCCCAGCCGATGCAGCACGGCAGCTCCGTTGGGCGCGATCTGAATCCCCCCACCGACGGCACCACCCGGCCCCGGCCCGCGTTCGAGCACCACGCACTGCCCCTCGAGGGCCGCGGCCAGCGCGAGCCCCCCGATCCCGGCGCCGACGATCACGATGGTCATCAGAAGTACTCCAGGGCCTTGTCCCAGTCCTCGCCCTCGCGGAACAGTCCGCGCGGCTTCATCACCTCGGGTTCGGCCGTCAGCAGGCGGGCCGGCACGAGCGACCCCACCGGCAGTGCCTCGACCCGGGCTTCGATCCCGTACGCCTTCCCGACCGACTCGCGCAGCTCCGACGCGGCGTCGGCCGGACCTTCGATCTGCATGTGCAGAGCGGAGGAGGAGGCACGTGCCCGCCAGAACAACACCTCGTAGGCGGACGGCAGCCCGAACACCAGCTCGTCCACACCGACCTGGGTCAGCTCGCCGATGGTCCAGGCCGAGCGGCCCAGCACCCGGACGACCGGCAACGCCCACCCGCACGAACAGTCCACGTCGGACACCTCGACCGCATCCTCGGTGTTGTAGCGCAGCAACGGCATCGCCTCGCGGTAGAGCGGCGTCACCACGAGCTGCCCGCTCCCGTCCGGCCGCGTGACACCGGTGACCGGATCATGCACCTCGAACAGCGCCCGGTCGGCCCACAGGTGCAGCCGCCCGTACGGGCATTCGCCGGCCAGGCTCCCGGTCTCGGTCGCGCCGTACTCCTCGACCACCGGCGCACCCCACATCTCCGCGATGCGCCTCTTCTTGTTCGGTCCCAACGGATCCCCGCCGACGAACAGCGCCCGCAGTTCCGGGAAGTCGCGCCCCGGGTCGAGCCCGCGCATCCGGGCCGCCGCCGCCCACAGCAGCGTGTCGGTGGCCAGCGACCAGGTCAGCGTGACACCGAGGTCATGCAGCAGGCGGACCACTTTCGCGTACGGCATGGCCAGTGACCGGTTGTCGGCCGGCACCACGGTCGCCCCGCGGGACCGGGCCGCCGCGTGCGCCAGATGCCCCGTGATCATCAGCGAGTACGGCGTCTTGACCAGGAACGTGTCGTCGGCCCGGATCCCGATGTGCTTGCGGGCGTACCGGTCGGCGAGGTCCTGCCAGTCCGCGGCCGTGTAGTACGAGGCGGTCGGCGTCCCGCTGCTCCCGCTCGACTCGTGATAGGTCGCCAGACGAGCTTTGTCCACGGCGAGGAACCCGTACGGATAAGCGTCTCGGAGGTCCTTCTTGGATGTCAGCGGATATTCGCCCAGTGCGGCCCGCGACAACGGCAGGCCACGCCGCGCATAGAACGGCGACCGCGCGGCCGCCGCCAGCAGCACCTCGAGCTGAGCGTCCTGAATCCGTCGCAGCTCCACCCGATCCGTCCAGTCACCCAAGTCCGGCAAGCGGTTCACGGTTCCTCCCCCAGGACGCGGCGAGCGTTGGCACCGAGGACGGCGGAACGGTCCTCCGGCACCAGATCGAGCGCGGCCACCTTGCACAGTTCGACCTCCGGCTGTTGCAGCGGATATTCGGTGCCGAACAGCACCCTCGACGCGCCGAGCCGGGCGACGGCCAGCCGCGCGGTGACGGTCAGACAGCCGGACAGCTCGGCCAGCACGTTGGGCCGTCCGGCCAGGGTCCGCAGCCCGGCGACGTCGAGCCCGGTGTGCCCGCAATGCCCCCACACGAACGTCACGTCCGGGAACCGTGCGGCCAGGCGGACCAGATCAATCGCTCGTGCCCCCGGCTGCGCCACGGTCACCACGTAGACCGGGTGACCAGCACTAGCCGCGATGTCCACCAGCTCGATGACACCGGTGTCGTCGAGCCGGATCCCATGCACGGCGGGCGAGATCTCGAGGCCACGAAAGTCAACGGCGTTTTTCCCGTACGCGTCCACGTCCCGTACGGGATCAGCGAAATAGAACGGCAGCAACCGTCCGCCCGATCGCTCACAGGCCGCCCGCACGCCCTCGTTGTCGGCCTCGGTCTCGGTGCGCCCGCCGTCGTTGAGCTGCTCGGCCAGCCGGTCCAGGGGCAGCAGCCCGCCCGCGCAGACCGCCGCACGCCCGATGCCCGCCCGGTCCATCGCCGCCAGCAGCCGACCCGGCTCGTCCGGCCCGGGGATGAGCCGCGCATGGAAGTCGAAGGGCTGGGGCCGCCCGGTGGAGTCGACGCCGGTCATCGCTCGTGGCACAGTTCGTCGATCGGGTAGCCGACGTGCCGCTCCCGGCCCGGCCGGTAACCGAGGATCTCGTCCCCGGCGGTCAGGGCCGTCGTGTTGAGCACCGCCCCGCCGGGCCCGAGCACCCGCACATGCCAGTCGTCCTGCACGATCAGGTTGACCGGCTGGCCGTCCGGGTCGGTGGCGTCGATCGCCAGCAGCGGCCGCGTCTCGATCTTCACCCGGCCCACCGTCACTTTCCGCGTACGCCCGTCCGCCCCGACGGCCAGCACCGTGCCACCGGCCTCCAGCTCACTCAGATAGCGGGTGTGAGTGGCGTCGGCGAGCGTGTACGACATGACCGCCCCCGCGTTGACCCGGAACGGCCGGGTCGGCATGTACGGCAGGGGGTGGGTCTCGCTCACGCACAGCATCAGCGCCCGGGCCCACGAGCCGACCAGGATGCCCTCGTCCGGCTCGAGCACGCTGCACGTGTCCACGCAGGCCCGTTCCCCCGCGCCGACGTGCCGGATGCCGGTGACCGTCAGCGTGACGAGATCGAGTTTGGGCGAGGTGGCCCGCACCAGACGCGCCAGTCGGGTCGCGTCGCCGGGCCGGGGTGCGGTCAGCAGCACCCCGGCCGGGCCGTGCTCGAGCACGCTCAGGTGGACGAGCGCGTCGTCGACGCCGGCCGCGGCGGTGATGATCGTGCCGGGCGAGCGGGTGGCCGCCGCGAGCACGATCTCCATCGGGATGTTGGTCGGGTCGGCGAAGCTCAGCAGGGTCACGGTGTCCCGGCGTACGGCGTCGCAGGCCCGGTCGAGGCTCGCCCGATCGGTGATCTCGTGCCACTCGCCCAGCCGGACGCCCGGCCCGGCCTCGACGGTGACGCCCGGCATGGTCAGCACCAGGTCGGCCACGCCGATGTCTTCGGGCCCGCGGGCGCCGGCGACCACGAGCACCCGCGTCACGGTCGGCGGCAGCCCGGCCAGGTCGGCCGGATCGCCGGCCACCACCGCGTCGAATCTCTGATGCACCGCCTCCTCGGCCAGCGCCTGCCGCGAGTCGCCGGCCCCGCGCAGATCGAGCCAGCACAGCGGGGCGCTCATCGCACACCGACCGGGGTGCGGTGCACGAGACCGGCCAGCCGGCGGGTGACCGCGCCCGGATCGTCGGCGGTGAAGACCGTACGGCCCGCGGCCACCCCGGCCGCCCCGGCCCGCAGCGCCACCTCCAGCCGCTCGACCGACCCGGCTTCCCCGCCCGCGGCCAGCACCGGCACCGGACAGGCAGCGGTGACCCGGGCGATCGCCGCCGGATCGTCCGGCAGCGCGGTCTTGACCAGGTCGGCGCCGAGCTCGGCGGCCACGGCCAGCGCGTGCGCCAGCCGCACCGGATCGCGGCCGTCGGTGATGCCGGGCCCACGGACGTACATCATGGCCAGCAACGGCATGCCCCAGCGCTCGCACTGCTCGGCGGTCTGGGCCAGGTGGGCGATCTGCCGGTCCTCGGTGCGCGAGCCGACGTTGACGTGCACGCTGACCGCCTCGGCCCCGAGCCGCAGCGCCTCGGCCACGGTCGCGACCGGATATTTGGCGTCCGGGTCGGGGGCCAGGCCGGTGCTCGCGTTCAGGTGCAGGATCAGCGACATCTCGCGGAAGCGTTCGGGCCGGGCCCGCCGCACCGCTCCCTTGTGCAGCACGACGGCGTCGGCGCCGCCCTCGGCGAGCCGGGCGAGAAGACTGTCCAGAGTGCCGCGATGGGCGAGCGGCCCGGCGCCGACGGCGTGGTCGAGCGGCACCACGAGCAGTCCGGATTCGTGACGATGGAGCCGGCGCAGTCGCAGCCGCCGGGCGAAGGACCCATTGACGTTCACGTTCCCGAACGCTAATCACGGCGCCTACCGCCGGCCTACTGCCGGGCGGCGTCACCCGTTCGAATGACATCGCCACTCTTCAATGAGGGACGTGACCTCGCCATCGGAAGATCGATTGGCGTCGAGCGGGCTTCTGCGGCAAGGTGCCTCTCGACACGTTCGTTTCTTCGTGATCAGCCGGACGCCAAGAGTGACCGGACAGATCTGGATCAAAGCCCGGAAAGAGTACTAATGTAGTCCTCTTCACCGACGTCCGACCCCTTGGCGGAGGGAGACGGGTTTGCTCGACGAACGTTCCCCGGGCAACGGCGGCTGTCGATGACCGACCGCATCGTCGGCCGCGACCGCGAGCTCGCGCAGCTGCACCGGGCGCTGGACGAGACCGCGGCCGGCACCGGCGGCTGGCACGTGCTGCTAGGTCCGCCCGGCATCGGAAAATCCCGGCTGCTGCGGGCGGCCGGTGACTACGCGTTCGAGCGCGACATCGCGGTGGCCGCGCGTGAGGCGTTCCGCCACGACATGGCCGCCCCGCTGGTCACGCTGGCCGGGGCCCTGCAGGCGTGCAGCCCACCGGCGAGCGACTTCGCCTGGATGTCCGACGTGGACGGCAGCACGGGCAACTACGCCCGCATCTACCGGCTCCGCGAGTCGCTGGAACGCTACGCGTCGCAGCGTCCCCTGCTGGTGGTGATCGACGACGCGCACTGGATGGACGAGCTGAGCGCGCTGGCCCTCCGTGAGCTCGTGCCCGCGCTGGCATCGGCACCGGTGCGCTGGTTGCTGGCCGGCCGTTCCGGGCAGACCGCCACGGCCGGCGGGCAGACGCTGAACTGGCTGGCCGGCCGGGGCCGCCCGATCCGGCTCGACGTGCTCGGCGACGCCGACACCGAGCGGCTGTGCGAAGAGGTCCTCGGTGCCCGGGTCGACGCGACCGTGCTGGCCCTGGTGGCCGGGTGCGGCGGTAACCCGCTGCGGATCGAGCAGTTGCTGTCGGCGTTGCGCACGACCGGGCAGCTGGTGATCGCCGACGGCACCGCCACCGTGGTCGGCGACGACCTGCCGTCGAGTTTCGTGGCCACCGTCCGCGACATCATGGGCGTGCTGTCGTCCGAGGCGCAGTGGCTGTTGCGGGCGACCTCGGTGCTCGACCGGCCGTTCGACCTCGAGACCGCGGCCCGGCTGATGGGGGCCGAGCCGGCCGGCCTGTTCGACCTGGTCGACGAGGTGATCGCCTCGGGCATCCTGATCGAGGACAAGGACGGCATGACCTTCCGGCACGACCTGGTGCATCAGGCCGTACGCAACACCCTGGGCGAGGCCCGGGCCCAGCACCTGCACTCCGAGGCGGCCGCGCTGGCCCGCGAGCACGGCCGGCCGACCGGTGAGGTGGCCGCGCATCTGATGCTCAGCGGTCGCCGCGGCACCGCCGCCGCGGTCGCGATGCTGCGTGACTCGGCCGCGTCGGTCGCCACCGACGCACCCGGGGCCGCGGCCGACCTGATGCTGGGGGCGTTGCAGGCGCTCGACGACGCCGACACCGGACGCACCGAGATGATCGCCGACACGGTCAACCTGCTCGCCTCGGCGGCCCGGGTCACCGAGGCCCAGCAGCTGGGCGAGCAGGCGCTGCAGGCCCCGCTGCCACCCTCGACCAAGGCATCGCTGCAGCTCGGACTGGCCGAGGCGTCCAAGCACGCGGGCCAGAACCGGCGGGCCGCCGAATACGCCGAGGACGGGCTGAGCCAGCCGGTGATCGGCGAGCCGGTGCGGGCCCGGCTGTTCGCCATCCTCGCGCACGCCACGTTCTA
This sequence comes from Paractinoplanes bogorensis, assembly GCF_018829635.1. Taxonomy (GTDB): domain Bacteria; phylum Actinomycetota; class Actinomycetes; order Mycobacteriales; family Micromonosporaceae; genus Actinoplanes; species Actinoplanes bogorensis. The sequence goes on along the minus strand of NZ_JAHKKG010000005.1, from coordinate 271,391 downwards.
TCTCGACGACTACGCGGCGGCCGACACCGCGGGCGACGAGGCCGACCGGATCGGCCGGGAGCACGAGCCCGGCGCGGCCGTGTTCGGGCTGACCGCGCGCAGCCTGGTCGCGCAGGCCGAGGGGCGGCTGGACGACGCGTACGGGCACGCCGCCACCGCCACCACGATGGCCGACACGCACGGCGGCGCGGCCCGGCACCGCCACCCGCGGATCTGGCTGGCCAACGCGCTGACCTCGCTCGACCGCTTCGACGAGGCCGAGAAGGCGCTGCGCCGCGGCCGGCAGGAGGCCCAGGCCCTCGGCACCGCGTGGGCCCAGCCGCTGCTGCACTACTACACGGCCGCCCTGCTCGGCGCGCGCGGGCGCCTCGACGACGCCGCGGCCGAGGCGGACGCCGGGGTGGCCCTGGCCGAGCAGCTCACCGCCTATCAGCTCACCGTGCCGCTGCTGGGCACCCTGATCCGCCTGGCCGTCCTCCGGGGCGACCCCGGGCTCGCCCACGAGCTGCGCAAACGCCAGGACGAGCTGCGGGCCACCGGCATCACGGCCCCGCCCGAAGACGTCGAATGGCCGATCGCGACCCTGCTGGCCGCCGAGGGCGCGGCACCCGAGGCGGTCACCCTGATCGGTGCCGTCTACGACGGACTGGCCGACCGGCCGACCCTGCTCGCGCAGGACCCGGGCGCCGCACCGGCCCTGGTCCGGATCGCCCTCGACGCGGGCGACCGCGACCGCGCCACCAAGGCCGCCGACGCGATGGCCGCCCTGGCCGCCCGCAACCCCGGCTCGCACGCGCTGGCCGGGGCCGCCGCGCACGCCACCGGGCTGCTCACCCGCGAACCCGACCGCCTGCGCCTGGCCGTCGCCGAGTTCCGGCGCACCGCCCGGCCGCTCGCCCTGGCCGGCGCCCTGCACGACGCGGCCCTGCTCGAACGGGCCGACCGGGCCACCGCTCAGCCTTTCTACGACGAGGCCCGCGACCTGCTCACCCGGGCCGGAGCGAACGGCGAGCTCCGGCGCCTCGACGCGGAACTGGGCGGCTGGCGCGGCAAGAACAGCCTGGGCGACGACGAGGACGGCCCGGCCGAGATCCTCCCCCGGCTGTCCCGGGCCGAGCGCCAGGTCGCCCTGCTCATCGCCACCGGCATGACCAACATCGCGGCCGCCCGGCAACTGCACCTGTCGCCGCACACGGTGGACAGTCACCTGCGCAAGGTCTTCCACAAGCTCGAGATCCACAGCCGGGTCGAGCTCGCCGGGGTCGTGGCCCGGGCACAACCTGCGTAATCCCGGATTCACGTGATGCCGGTCGGGGCCGGCTGAACCGACGATGGCGGTGGACGTTGTTGCCGCAGCGCCGACGGGATCCAGGAGTCGTGACCATGAACGAACCACGCACGCCCGTTCTCGTCGTCGGGGCCGGCCTGGCCGGTTGCGTCCTCGCCCTCGAGCTGGCCCACCACGGCGTCCGCAGCGTCGTCCTCGAGCGCTCCGCCCGCCCGCCCCGTCATCCCGAGCTCAACCTGGTCACCGGCCGGGGCATGGAGCTGCTGCGCCGGCTCGGGCTGGCCGACGCTGTCCGCGCCGAGGGGGCCGACCCCGACAGCCCGGCCGCGGTGGTGTGGAGCCGGGCCCTCGGGGAGACTCCGGTGCTGGTCACGCCGGTGCCGTCGGTCAACGAGCTGCGGCGGCGCTATGCCGGGCGGACCGACGGCGCGGCGCCGGTGGAGCCGTACGTGGTGCTCACGGGCGCGGGGCTGACCGGGCGGCTGCGTGACGCCGTACGGGAAAACGCTCTCATCGATCTGCGGGAGGGCTGGACGTTCACCGGGCTGCGCCTGGAACCCGACCGCACGGTGGCGACCGTGCTCGACGCGGCGACCCGGGTGCGGCACGAGCTGGACGCCGGGTTCCTGGCCGGGTGCGACGGCGCGCAGAGCACCGTACGGCGTTGTCTCGGCGTGCCGCTCGAAGACGCGATCACCCCGTCCCGGCACTGCACGCTGACCTTCCGCAGCGACGGCCTGCGCCACCCCTATCCGGAGCTGTCGACGATCATCGCGAACGGGATGACCCTGACCCGGCGCCCGGGCGACCTGTGGACCGGCCACCTGGCGCTGGACTGCGACGACGCCGACCTGACCGACCCGGCCGTCCTGCTGTGGCAGCGGTTCGGCATCCGGGCGGCCGAGATCGTCGGCGTGACCCCGTGGCAGGAGGCCCTCGGCGTGGCCGGCACCTACCGGCGGGGCACGGCGTTCCTGGTCGGCGAGTCGGCGCACCGCTTCCACCCGCCCAGCGCCACCGTGGACACCTGCCTGGCCGACGCGGTCGACCTGGGCTGGAAACTGGCCGCCGCGGTGACCCGCTGGGGCGGCCCGCACCTGCTGGGCAGCTACGAGGGCGAGCGGCGGCGGCAGGCCATGCGGGAACGCGAGAAACTGTCCCGCACGCTGGCCGCCCGGCACCACTTCGGACGACTCGCGGCGTCCGGTGCCACCGCCGCCCAGCTGGCGTCCGTACTGCGGCAGGAAGCGCCCGGGTTCGACCCGGCTGGGCTCGCCGACGCCGGCCCCCGGCTGCCGGCCGTCCGGCTGAGCGGCGGCGAGATGCTGTTCGACCTGCTCGGACCGCAGTTCACCCTGGTCGACCTGACCCCGGGCCGAGACGGGCGGTCCCTGGCCGCGGCGGCCGTGGCCCGCGGTATCCCGGTCGCCCACCTGCCGATCGACGACGCACCGCTGCGCTCGGAGTGGCGCAGCCGTCTCGTGCTGGTGCGGCCCGACCACGTCGTGGCGTGGCGTTCACCCGAGCGACCGTCCGACTGGGACGCCGTCCTCGACGTCGTCACCGGACACCAGCGCGAGGTTCACGTGTTCACGTGATGCGGCGGCAGTAGTCATGCGGACACGCTCGACTGGCGCGGGAACCTCCCCGACCGCGCCGGGATCGCCCGCAAGTGATCAGGAACCGAAGGATTTACGCGATGACGACGGCATCAACGGTCCCGCCGGCCTTCGAGGGTTTCGAGGGCTTCGACGAGACCGCGGTGAGCCGCTGGGTCGAGCGCCTCTCCGGCAACACCTCGCCGCGCCGCAACCACTGGCGCACCAAGTCGATCTACTACCAGGCCGCCCTCGACCTGCTCGAGTCCACCCCGCGACCCGCCCTGACCTGGAAAAACATCGTGGCCGCGGCCGGTGACCGCGGCTGCCGCAGCACCTTCTACGAGGTGGCGGGCGCACACGCCCGGCACCGGATGGTCGACGAGCTGATCAACGACGGCGGCTCCGACGCGATCCAGATCGCCCTGCGCTACCTGCGCAGCGACCCGGTCGAGCAGCTCATCGACGAGACCAAGATCTGGTCCTTCTGGCCGCGCCGGCAGCACCTGCTCCGCACGCTCACCACCGGCATGTCGCCCGAGGTGATGGAGGCCGAGCTGATCGCTTCGGTGGCCGGCTGGACCAGGGAAAACCGGGCCTTGGCGGCGGCGGTCGACGCCACTCCCCCGGCCTGCGCGGTCGAAGATCTGACCCTGATCCACCGGGGACGCCTGTCCGGCACCCAGGCCGTGGTCCGCCTCACCGACGTCATCCGGGAAAATCTGAGCCGGCACTAGAGTCCGGCGGCGATGGCGTCGACGATCTCGCCCAGCGCGTACTCGTTGAGCCCGTTGCCGGCCCGCGACGGCAGGTGCCAGGTGTCGCGCCAATCCGCCGCGATCCCGTCCCACGGGGTCGTCGGCGGCGCGACCAGCACCAGCCGCTCGTCCCGGCGCCTCCACGCCTCGGCCAGATCGGCCAGGCTGGCCGGTGCGTCCGAGGGATAGGCCGCCGCCGTCCGGCCGACCCCGAGCGGGTGAGCCGAGGCGTCGGTCAGCACCACCACCAGGTGCCGGCACCGCTCCTTCCCGTGCTGCCAGTCCGAGCTCAACGCCACGGCGAGGGCCTCGAGACCCGATTCGGGCTCGTCGCCGCCCCCGCCCGCCTCCAGCTCCCGCACCACCGTCTCGAACGCGGCCGCCTCGCCCGGCATGGTGAAGAAGACGGACTGCTCGAGGGCGTCGGCCGGGTTGTCCCGGAAGTCGCGATAGGCGACCAGCCGCACCCGTAGCCGCCCGATCGCCTTGCCGCAGGCGGCCGCCGACTCCTCGAGCCGTTTGCGGAAGGTGAGCACGCCCTCCTTCAGCCGATCCACGATCGGATACATGCTTCCGGTGACATCGATGCAGAACACGATGTCCACGGCGTATGCCTCGGTCACGGGCGCCTCCTTCCCCAGCCAACCTTCCGCCGCCGGCACCCGGACCGCCACGCCCGGACGGCCGACCCGTTCCGCGTGCGGCGTCTATCGTCAGGGCATGTTCGATTCGGTGGCCCCGATCCTTCCCGTACGCGACCTCGACGCGGCCCTCGACCGCTACCGTGACCTCGGTTTCACCGCCCACGCCTACGAAGGACCGCAGCGCTACGGCTTCGTCGAGCGGGACGGCGTCGCGCTGCACCTCACCGAGTCTCCCGGCCACGATCCGGCCACCACCGACACCGCGGTCTACCTCTACGTGGGCGACGCCGACGCCGTCTACGCGGAATGGGCCGGGGCCACCGGTCACCTGCACCAACCGCGCGACACCCCGTGGGGGCTGCGCGAGTTCAGCTATGTCGACCCCGACGGCACCCTGCACCGGGTCGGCTCGTGGCTCGCCCCGCCTTCACAGCCGTAGGAAGTCCGCCGGGCGCAGCCGGGCCACCCGCCGGCGGTATTCCGAGGCCGCGCCCGGCCAGTTCGTGACGATCCGGCCCGCCGCGGTGCGGTACCAGCTGCGGCACGCGGTCCAGACGCTGCCGGCCAGCCGCCGCTGGATCTCGGCGTCGAAGGCGGCCGCGACCTCCCGCCGCACCTCGAGCGGCCTGCGGTCGCCGGCCAGGTGCCGCACGGCCTGCCGCAGGTAGGCGGCCTGCTGCTCGAGGAAGTAGACGACCGACGTGTTGCCGGTGTTCGTGTTCGGGCCGTAGATCAGGAACAGGTTGGGGAAGCCGGGCACGGTCAGGCCCAGGTGGGCGTACGCGCCGGTCGCCCACTCGTCGGTGAGCCGCCGGCCGTCGCGACCCGTCACCCGGATGCCGGTCAGGAAATCGGTGGCGGCGAAACCCGTCGCGTACACGAGCAGGTCGCATTCGTGGACCGTGCCGTCGGACGTGCGTACACCGGAAGGGGTCTGCTCGACGATGTCCTCGGTGACCAGGGTGACGTCGGGACGGGTCAGGGCGGGCAGCCAGGTGTTGGTGAACAGGACCCGCTTACAACCCATCGGATCGTCCGGCGTGACCCGTTTCCGCAGGGCCGGGTCGCGTACCTGGAGGCGGCGTTGCGCGCGGGAGAGCATACGGACGAAGGCCCCGGCCACCCGATCGCCGGTGAGCGCACGTCCGGTGACCACGGTCATCGCCCACACACCGGCTCGCGGCAGAAGCATCAGGCGAGGCATTTTCCCGTACGCGTAACGCCGCCCCCGCCCGTAGCCCCGATCGGGTTTCGGCAGCGTCCACGGTGGCGTGCGCTGAAAGACGGTGATGTGGGCGGCCCGTCCGGCCAGGGCCGGGACCAGCTGAATCGCACTCGCCCCGGTCCCGATGACCCCGATCCGCGCGCCGTCGACCGGCAGATCGTCGCGCCACTCAGCGGTGTGGACAGCCGGCCCGTCGAAGGCACCCGGGATCGCCGGCCGGACCGGGTGGCCGAGCTGACCCACGGCCGGCACCAGCACGTCGGCCGCATAGGTGGTCCCGTCGGCGGTCTCGATCACCCAGTGCCCGTCCGTCCAGGTGGCTGCGGTGACTGTGGTGTTGAGGCGGACCCGCTCGGTGACCCGTAACGCGGCCGCGGTGCGCTGCAGGTAGTCAAGGATCTCGTCCTGGCCCGGGAACCGCCGGGACCAGTCCGGATTGAGCGCGAACGAGTACGAGTAGAGCGGCGCCGGGATGTCGCAGGCACACCCCGGATAGGTGTTGTCACGCCAGACGCCGCCGATCCGGTCGGCCCTCTCGAGCACCACGACGTCGTCGAAACCGGCCCCGACCAGGGCCGCCGCGGCCGCGACCCCGCCGAACCCGGCCCCGATGACCACCACCCGGGGTATCGACCGATCGCCATGCGTCATGGCGAGAAAGGTTACCGGCTAGTCACGGCTACCGGCCGGTCACGGCTCCCGGCCGCTCGCAGCGCACGAACTCGGGGTCGAGGCCGAGCCGGCTCAGGGTCACCCAGACCGCCGGGTGGGCGTCGTCGACGACCAGCGCGCACCCGCGGACCTCGGCCACCGACTGCAGCTCGTAGAGGGCCCGCACGCCGGCCACGTCGACGAAGTGCAGCGCGCCGAGGTCGAGCCGGAGCTCGGCGGGCCGGTACCGGTCGACCGTGTCGATGATCCACCCGCGGAGCCAGCCGCTGTTACCCACATCCAGTTCACCGGTGACATGCACGCTCACCGCGGCGTCCCCGGTCGAGGTGGTGCGGACCTGCAGCAGGGACGGAGTCTGGTCGACGGTCATGCTTCCATCGTCGTCGCCCGGTTCCCCGGCCCCTATCGGTCAGGTGACCGATTCAGGCGCCGATTCGCGCACCGTCACGTGCCGATTCGCGAACGGTCCGGTCCGGATCGCCGTGCGGCGACCCAGGCGGCGATCTGCGTCCGCGCGTTGAAGTCCAGTTTGGTGAGAATGTGCTCGAGGTGCGTGTTGGCCGTCCGGCGGCTGATCACCAGCCGGTCGGCGATCTGCTGGTTGGTCATCCCGTCGGCCACCAGTTCGGCCACCTCGCGCTCGCGCCGGGTCAGCGGCGCGCCGTCCGGCACCGGCTCGATCCGGGGCGACGACGGGGTCGGGCGCTCGTCCAGGGCGTACGCCACCCCGGTCTCGAGGTCGAGGGCCAGCCCCTCGGCCAGGGCCACCTCGAACATCTCGTCGCCCAGGTGCACCCGGACCTGCTTCTCGCTCCACATCCGCGTCGTGCCGAGGTCGGGTGAGCCCATCTGCGGCAGTCCCACGGCTTCCCACGACCGGTGCGCCACCCCGAGCAGCCGGGCCGCCCGCACCCAGTCCCCCAGCGACGCGGCGGCCCAGGCCAGGGAGTCCAGGGCCATCGCGTTCCCGCCGTGGTCGCTGAGCCGCCGCTTGATCCGCAGCGCGGCCCGGGCGTGCAGGACCGCGTCGGCCGGACGGTCCCGGTTCATCTCGACGACCGAGCGCACGTATTCGGCGTACGAACGGGCCCATAACTCGCCCCGGGCCTCGCAGGAGGCGAAGTGGCGTTCGGTCACCGCCGCCGCCCGATCGGTCTCGCCGAGGAACGCCAGCGCGATGGCCTGGGCCGACCAGGCGACGTACAGCCCTATCCCGGGGTCGCCACCGTTGCTGTGCAGCCGGACCGATTCCTCGAGCGAGGACAGAGCGGTGGCTGGTTCGCCCCGCAGGGCGGCCGACACCCCGGTGATATAGGTGATCCAGCCCTGAGCCTCGACGTCGGCGAACGGCCGGCACCGGTCCACCAGGTGCGCGGCGGTCGCCATGTCGCCCTGCAGCGCACAGATCCAGGCGCACACCCACTGCGCCTTGGTCAGCGCCGGACTCCGTACGGTCTGCCGGGCCATCGTGCGCTCAAGATAGTGCCGGCCCTCGCGGGCGTGGCCGCAGGCGAACCAGAAGTAGGCCAGCGCCACCGCCAGGTCCAGTCCGGCCTCGGGCCCGGCCGGGTCGGACAGGCAGAAGTCCAGCGCCGTCCGCAGGTTGGGCAGTTCGCAGGTGAGCCGCTCGTACCACTCGGCCTGCCCCGGTCCGCACCACTCGGCGTCGAACCGGCGCGCCAGATCGAGGTAGTGGTCGCGATGGCGACGGCGTACCTCGAGTTCCTCGCCGGAGGCGCGCAGGATCTCCACGCCGTACTCGCGAATGGTGTCCAGCATCCGATAGCGCGAGCCCGGGCCGCCGTCGAGCACGAGGATCGACTTGTCGACGAGCCCGGCCACCAGGTCGAGGGTCTCGCCGCACACGTGCCGGACGGCCTCCAGGTCGAACCCGTCGGCGAACACCGAGGCCCGCGCCCACAACTGCCGCTCGCCCGGGCTGCACAGCTCGTAGCTGCCGTCGACCGCCGTACGCAGCGACTCGTGCCGGCCGCCGCCGGTCCGGCTGAGCATCCGCGCCTCGTCGCTGTACCACCGGTCGACCAGGTCGGCGATCCGCTCGACCGGGAGCGCCCGGGTGCGGACGGCGGCCAGCTCGATGCCGAGCGGGATCCCGTCGAGCCGGCGGCACAGCCGGACCACGGTGTCCTGGTTGACCGGGGTCAGCAGAAACCCGGGCCGGGCCGCCGCCGCCCGCTCGGTGAACAGCATGACCGCGGCGTCGAGCTCCCGGTCGGCCGGCGAACCGCCCGGGTCGGGCACCGGCAGCGGCGCCAGCACGAAGACGTGCTCGCCCTGCGCGCCCAGCGGCTGCCGGCTGGTGGCCAGCACCTGCAGACCCGGCGCGGCCCGCAGCAGCGACTCCACGAACGACGCGCAGTCGGCGGTGAGATGCTCGCAGGTGTCGAGCACCAGCAGCAGTCGCCGGGAGGCGAGGTAGTCGGCCACCGCCTCGGCGGGCGGCCGGGTCGACTGGTCCCGCATCCCGATCGCCTGGGCCACGGCCTCCCCGATCAGCCCCGGGTCGGCGATCATCGACAGGTCGGCCAGCCAGACCCCGTCCGGGAAGGCGCGCTGCACCTCGGCCGCGACCCGGATGGCCGTCCGGGTCTTGCCCACCCCGCCGATCCCGGTGATCGTGACCAGCCGGGACGAGGACAGCAGCCGTTTCAGCTCGGCCCGCTCCCGGTTGCGGCCGACGAAGCTGGACAGCTCGGCCGGCAGGTTCCCGCGCAGCCGTCGCGACTGCACCGTGCGAACGCCCATCGGACGAACTTAGGCGCGGCTCGCACGGCCCAACCACGTCGACCACCGATCGAGTGATGTCACCGGGCCCGGGTAGATTCGGCCCGTGTTCGATGGCCTCGACGACGTGAACTGGCATGATCTCCCGGCCACCTACGGTTCGGCCGCCGGCGTGCCCGCCAAGCTGCGGGCCACCATGTCACCCGATCCGGAGGTCCGCCGGCGCGCCCTCTCGTCGTGCGACGGCGACCTCGTCCACCAGGGCCACCGCAACGACTGCGCCCCGCCGGCGATCCCGTTCCTGCTCGAGATCCTCGCCCACGGCCACCCTGATCTGCGCTCCGATCTGCTCGAGGCGCTGCTGATGCTGGCCGTCGGCTACGACGAGACGTGGCTGCCCGAGACTTTCGCGGCCGACCGGGCGACCCCGATCGAGGTGGCCTGTCACGCGGCCGTCGAGCGCGGCGTGCCCCAGTTCACCGCTCTCGTGCAAGACCCCGATTCCCCCGTACGCCGTTACGCCGCCGCCCTGCTCGGCTGGTTCCCGGCCTGCGCCGCAACGAGCGTCCCCGCGCTGATGCCGGTGGTCGACGATCCGGACCCTTCCGTTGCGGCCACCGCTGTTCTCGCGCTCGGGCTCCTCGGTTCGGATCATTTCTCCGTACGCGGTCCTGCTCTCGTCCGTGGTGCGGCCGCCATCGCCCGGGCCCGCGTGCACGGCCCGGCCGCCGGTCCCGAGGTCACCGCCGAGCTGCTGCGCTGGGTGAGCGGCGAGGCCGAGCCGCTCGGCACCGAGATCCCCTACTACGAGGGCAACCTGCACGGTTACGCCACGCTCGCGCTGGGCCAGGTGCTGCCGGACGACTCCGACGAGGCGTTCGAGACGCTGCTGGCCCGGATCCCGCAGGTGCAGGGCATGCTCGCCGTGCCGGTGGTCGCCGAGGCGCTGCGGCGCGCCTTCCCCGACGGCCCCCGGCCGCCGGGTTCCGCGCTGAATCCGCGGCAGCAACGCCTGGTCCACGTCCTGACCACTACCCCGGCGATCGGGGAGCTGATCAACCTGTCCGCCATGGTGGACGCTTTTGTCGTACCCGACCGGTAGGTTCGCGGCGTGCTCGAAAAGCTCGATGAAGTGCCCTGGTCCGATCTGTCCCACGCCTACGGTCCCGCCGACGATGTGCCCGCTCAGCTGCGCGCGCTGCTCTCGCCCGAAGCCGAGGTGCGCCGAAAAGCGCGCCACGACTCCTACGGCAACATCTTCCATCAGGGCACGCGCTACGAGGCGAGCGCTCCCGCGGTGCCGTTCCTGCTCGAGATGCTGGCCGAGCCGTCCACTCCCGAGCGCGCCGAACTGCTCGAGCTGCTGGTCGCCCTGGCCATCGGCTACGACGAGGCGTGGCTGCCGGGCGGCTTCCCCCTGGCCGACTACGAGGCAGCCGCGGCCGGCGGCGAGGTGCTGTTGCAGGCCGGCGGCGGTCTGTCCGAGTCCGATCAGAATGCTCTGCAGGCCCACATCGAGCTACGGGTCCACTCGGCCGTCGCCCTCGGGGTGCCGCTGTTCCGCACCCTGCTCGAAGACGAAGATCCCGCCGTACGCCGGTGCGCCGCCTGCGCGCTCGGCTGGTTCCCGGCCCAGGCCGAGGCGAGCTCGGCCGCCCTCACCTGGTCGCTGCTCGACCCCGGCGACACCGTCGCCGCGACCGCCGCCCTGTCCCTGGGCCTGCTCGGTTCTCAGCCCCTCACGGCCGAGACGCTCACCGCGGCCTTCGCCGGTCCGCGTGTCGCGGTCCGTGGCGCGGCCGCCATCGCGCTGGCCCGCCTGCACGGCCGCGAGGCGTCGGCCGCAGTCGTCGACGAACTGCTGCGTCTGTCGGGCGACGGCGAAACCACCGGCGTGCCGTTCCACGACGGCAACCTGTCCGGCTACGCGGCCCTGTCGCTGCGGCTCGTGCTCCCCGACGACTCCGAGACCGCGTTCGCCGCCCTGCTCGACCGCATCCCGTCGGTCTCCGGCCAGCACGCGCTGCCGGTGGTCGCCGAAGCCCTGCGCCGGGCCTTCGACCAGGGCGCCCTGGGGCCCGACACACCGTTCGACGACCTCACCGACCGGCAGAAACGACTCGCCCGGGCGCTGGCCGCGTCACCGTCGACGTGGCAGCTCGGCGGCCATGTGTTCGCCAACTTCTCCCTCATGGTCGGCGACTACGGCCTGCCCAGCTCCCACCAGCGGATGCTCAGTTTCACGGAGGCGTCATGAAGTTCCTGCTCACGTCGTCGGGCATCCACAACCCGAGCATCTCCGCCGCCCTCGTCGACCTGCTGGGCAAGCCGGTCGCCGAGTCCACCGCCCTGTTCGTCCCCACCGGCGTCCTCCCCTTCGCCAACGGCGGCGAGATGGCGTGGAAGGCCCTCAACGGCCCACTGTGCCGGCTGGGCTGGAAGTCGCTGGGAATGCTGGAGCTGACCGCCCTGCCGACCATCCGCGAAGAGAACTGGCTCCCCGCCGTCCGCGCGGCCGACGCCCTCCTGGTCTGGGGCGGCGACGTCCTCTACCTGACCTACTGGCTGCGCCGATCGGGCCTGGCCGACCTCCTACCGACCCTGACCGACACGGTCTACGTGGGCGTCAGCGCCGGCAGCATCGCGGTAACCCCCTACAACTGCGACGCCGAGTTCGACAAGCAGTTCGTCCCCGACGGCCACGACATGGCCGAGGGCGCCGACCGGGCGCTGGGCCTGGTCGACTTCACCCTCTACCCCCACCTCAACCATCCGGACATGGAAGACACCACGCTCGCCAACATCGAGCAGTGGGCCGCCACCGTCCCCGTCCCGACCTACGCCATAGACGACGACACAGCCCTGAAGGTCGTGGACAGCACGGTAGAGGTCATCTCCGAAGGCGACTGGAAGCTGCTCAACCCCTGACCGTGACGTGCGTTCCGTCGAAGGACAGCAGGCGATCGGCCGGGAATCACGCGGTGTTCAGCCCACCTCATCCGGAGCCGGCGATGATCGGGCGGCGGATCGTCGAGGACGAGTCGGCGGTCGAGGTCGTCAGGTGAGGTCGTCCAGCTCCGCCTTGACCTTGTCGGCGGCGGTGGCGCCGAGCTGTTGCAGGATCGCCAGCGACTCCTGCAGGTGGGTGCGGGCCAGGCTCTTGTCCCCGGACAGGGCTGCGGCCCACCCGAGGCCGCGCAGGGCGTGGGCGCGTTCATAGTCGCTCCCGGCACTGCGGCTGCGGTCCACGGCCCGCTCGGCCATGGACCGGGCGGCGTCGGCGTCGCCGCCGGCCAGGTGGATGCGGGTGAGTGTGTTGAGGGTCTGGGCCATGTCGAGTTCCAGGCCCAGTTCGGCGAAGACTGCGAGCGCCTCGCGGGCGTGCCGTGCCGCGTCGGCGGGCCGGCCCATCTCCACCTCGGTGCGGGCGATGCTGCGCAGGGTGATCCCGACCTTGCGGGGAAGCTGCGTTCGGCGGTAGACGGCCAGACCGTCGTTGAGGTGGCCCAGGGCCTCCTCGTAAGCTCCGCGGCGGCGCAGGATCGACGCGACGTTTACCTGCGCGTCGACGGCGCCCTGGTCGTCCCCGGCCGCGCGCAGGAGATCACGGGCCGAGCGGTATTGCTCCTCGGCCTCGGCTTCCCGCCCGGACTCCAGCAACGCCCGGCCGAGATTGTTGCGGGTGATCCCCTCCGCGCGCCGATCCGCGAGGCGGGTCGCGGACTCGACCGCCACGGTGTGACTGCGGACCCAGCTGTCGACGTGCTTGGTCAGGTAAAAGAAGTCGCGCAGCACATAGGCGAGCTGCCACCGCTGACGATCGGTCCCAGCCGACTCGAGCGAGAACACCTCGGTGAGGTTGCGGCGCTCACGTTCGTACCAGTCGAGCGCCGCCGCGCGATCGGCGAAGGCAGGCTCCGCGATGGCCCGCCCGGCGAGCGACAGGCGGTGACGGTGGGGCATGACCAGACGTCCCGCCCGGTCCGCGGTGTGCAGGTATTGATCCACCATGCGGTCCGTGGTGGCGGCGCGGTCGGCTGGTTCGTCCAGCCGCAGACCCAGGTCGCGAGCGTACGCCCGCAGCAGGTCGTGCATCGCGAAGCAGCCGGGCCCCGGCTCCGTGATCAGGTGCGCGTCGGCCAGTCGGCGCAGGGTGCGCCGCGCCGCGGCGATGGTCGTGTCCAGCATCGCCGCCGCGACCGGCAGCGAGACCGCGTTGCCCGGGTGCAGGCCCAGGCGGCGGAAGGCGGTCGCCGACGATTCGCTCAGCGCCACGTACGACCAGGAGAAGACACTGCGTACCGCGGCGTACGGATCGTCGCCGAGGTCGAGGAAGTCCAACGCCGACTCGTTCTGCTCCAACTCGGCCAGAAGCGTGGCGACGCTGTCCTGGGAGCGGGTCGCCGCCATCTCGGCCGCGATCCGCAGGGCGAGCGGCAGCCCCGCGCAGTGCTCCACGAGCCGCGCGACCGCCTCCGGGTTGGCGTCGGCACGAGCACCGAGTACGTCACTCAGCAAGCCCACTGACTCGTCCCGGGACAGACGGTCGAGCTCGACGGTGCTCACGGGGTGGTGCACGGCGAGCCCGTGCAGGCGTTGCCGGCTGGTGATGAGCACTGCGCTGTCGCCGGTGCCGGGCAGCAACGGCCGGATCTGTGCGGGCTCGCGGACGTTGTCCAGCACCAGTAGCATCCGCCGGCCGTTGATCGCGGTGCGAAAGCGCGCCGCCCTCTCGTCCAGGTCGCCCTGCTCGGCGGCGCGGGACTGGCCGAGTGCGCGCAGGAAGCCGGCGAGGATCTCGCGCGTCGGCAACGGCGTGTCCGGCCCGAAGCCTCGCCCGTCTACGTGGAGCTGACCGTCCGGAAAGGCTTCGGTCGTCGTGTGCGCCCATTCGAGCGCGAGCGCGGTCTTACCTGCTCCGGCCGTGCCGGTGATCACCGCGATGCGTGGGCCTCCCCGGTCGGAGCCGAGCAGGATCGTGTCCAGTTCGGCGAGTTCGACGGCGCGGCCGTGCAACACGCCGCCTCGCGCCGGGAGTTGCCGCGGCACGGCGGCCCCAACCGGCAGTTGGTGTCGTCGCGACGTGTCTTGCGACTCGGTCAGTTCGGCGATCACGGCCAGGGCGAACGCGGCCGCGTTGGCTGCCGCCACCGGCTGCCAACCGTGCTCGTCCGCTTCGTGTTTGTGTCCGTCGGCCCTGTCGCTGATCCCCCGTACGGTAAGCACAGGCAGCGCGTCGTTGAGGTGAGCGGCGTGCGCTACACCGGCGCTCTCCATCTCGATCGCCACCGCGTCGCCGTAGTGGTGCCGCAGTTGGGCCGACAACGGATCGTCGCGGGAGTTGAGCACCACCTCGCCGGCCGCGATCGGCCGGAGGTGGACCGCCGGCGTCTCGGCAACCGGGCCGGACCAGGTGCCGTCGGCGGCGACGCGGCGCGCGAGCTGGTCGATTCGGTGCGAGAGTTCCCAGCTGCGTGGCCGGGCCTCGAAGCCGCCGGGTTGCACTTTGCCGCCGTGGTAGGCGTAGATCTTGGTGGCCACGACCACATCGCCGAAGGCCAGGTCCTCGCGCAGCGCCCCGGCGACGCCGACGAAGACGATCGCCGCGGGCCGGAAGAGCGCGATCGACCGCTCGGCCAGCACCGCAGCAGCAGTGTTCCCCTCGCCGGTCACGGCCAGTGCGATGCGAAACCGCCCCCGGGGCGGGTGGCCGACCTCGAAGAGCGTCCCCGACGGATGGTCGACGCGCCTGCGCCCGGACAGCAGGCGGCGGACCGCAGCGTGCTCCAGACCGAGAGCGGTCAGCACGACGATCACCGGGTCGCCGTCCAGCTCCATCAACCACCATCTTCAGCCCAGCGTGAGACGCGCACAACTCTGCGCAAGGACTACCGTGGACGCGGTGTACGACGTGTTCCTCAGCTTCACCCGCAAGGGCCATCCGGCGGTGGCCGACGTCAGTTTCCAACGCCTGACCGAGGCCGGCCTGCGCGTCTATCGGGACACGGCCAACCAGCCCGGCGACAGCATCTCCGACGAGATCGTCACCGCGCTGCGGAAGAGCAGGCTGGTCGTCGTCGTGTATTCCGCGGCGTACAGCCGGCGGTGGGCCGGCCAGTGGGAGTTCATTCAGGCCTACCTGGCCGGTGCAGCCGAGGGCGACGCGACCCGGCGGCTTCTGATCATCAACCCGGAGCCGGACGACCAACACATCGTGCCGTACGCGGCCTCGGACATGATGATGCTCCCGGCGGCCGACCTCGCGCGGCTGCCCGACCTCGTCCGGGAGAAGCTCGACCGCCTCGGGACGGCAACCATGTCGGGGATCCGTCGGTTCACGCAGACCCAGTGGCTGCCGCCCACGATCCCGGGCTCGTTCGGGCACCTCGGGCGGTTCGGCGACCTGTGGCGGGTGCACAACGCGCTCACCGGCGTCGAGCGGCCATTGAAGATCAAGACCCGGTCGGGCCCGGCCGCCCTGGTCAGCGGGATGGCCGGCATCGGGAAGACGTCGCTCGTGCGGGCGTTCGCGTGGACGTTCGAGGCAGCACACCGCGGCGGTGTCCACTGGACGAGCGTCGGGGGCGACGGCGGTGTGGACGCCGCTGTCGCGCGGTTTCACGTGCAGGTACGCCGGCTGGCCGACGCCATGGGCGTGCCGAGCACCGGCGAGTCCGACGACCGTGTCGCGGTGCTCGTCGCCGACCACCTCGACAAGGGCGGGCAGCCCCACCTCTGGGTAGTTGACGATCTTCCTGTAGATCTCGGTCACGGCGACCTCGACCGTTTCGTCGTGCCGGGGTCGCTGGCCCGGCACGTCTTCATCACCCGCAGGGCCGGTCTCGGAGCCGGTCTGGCGACCGTGCCGCTGACCGGCCTCGGCGAAACCGATGGCCTCGCTCTCCTGCACGAGGCCAGGCCCATCACCGGCGCTGACCGTCGAGCCGCGACCTCGATCATCGAGCGTCTCGACGGGCACCCGCTGGCACTGCGCGCCGTGGCCCGGCGGCTGCGGCAGACCATGGGCCTGCTGTCGTACGCCGAACTGGACGCCCGCCTCGACACCCTCGGCGCGGGTGACGCGGTGGGCGCGGCGATCCGCGAATCGGTCCGATCGCTGCCCCCGATCGAACGGATGGTCATCGGCGTCGCCGCCATGCTCGCCCCCGCGCCCGCTCCGGCCCGGCTCCTGGGGGACGTCATCGCCTCCCTGAGAAACGAACCGGATCTGGCCGTCGCGGACGGTCTCGACGATCTACGCCGGCACGGCTTCGTGAGCGGCGACAACGACCGGTGGCAAGTCCATCCGCTGGTCGTGGAGGCAGCCGCGGCACTTGGCCCGCCGCCGGTGCCGGCCACTCGGATCGGCGCCGCCGCCGCGACGATCCTGATCGACCGGCTGGCCGACGCGCACGCCCACCCCGCGGAGACGTCACTGCTGGTCCGGCACGCTGAGGCCGTGGCCTCCCGCCCCGAGCTCACCGGGACCGGTCTGGCCGAGGGACTGCGCCGACCGGTCGCCCGGCACCACGATCGGGCCGGCGACCCGGCCCGGGCGGCGGCGGTGTGGCGCGCGGTCGCGGCCGCCGATCCGGGCTCGGCCGCGGATCACGCCGACGCCGCGCTCGCATGCGTTTCCAACGGCGAGTTCGCGGTCGCCGCCACGCTGGCGAATCAGGCGATCATGCTCGGCGGCCCGGCCGACGTGAGCGGGCGGGCGCGGTGGGCGCTGGCGGCCGCCCTCGACGGCCTCGGCCGATACCTCGACGCCGAGCCCGTCTGGGCCGTCCTCGAGGCGATCCGGTGGCAGCCCGAGAGCGGCCGGCGGATCGTGTTCGCCGTATCCCGCGCCCGGTCGCTGGCCGCCCAGGGCCGGCTGCGTTCGGCTCTTGAGCTGCTGGAGCCCCTCTCCCGTCCGGATCCGCAAGCATCCACGGTCGACCCCGACCAGCTCAACGCGGCCCGGATCGAAACCGCCCGGCTGCTCCTGCTGACCAGCTCCGAGCGGCAGGCTCGGGAGATGGCCGAAACGGTGGTCGCCTACTACCGCGACCGTGACGCCACCTCGCACATCCGCTGTCTGGAGGCCGAACTCGTCTGGGCCGAGGCGGCGGTCGCGCTGGCCCTGTTCGAGTTGCGTTCCGACACCAGCCGCTGGCGCGAGGCCGAACTGCTGCTGGCCGACACTGAACAGCGGTTCCGCGAGGTCGCCGGGCACGAGAGCGTCTTCGGGCCGGCCGCCGCTGTGCAACGCGGGCTCGTCCTGGCCCGCCTCGGCAAGCAGTCCGAGGCCCGCGCGGTACTCACGCCGGCGCTGAACGAGATCGCCGCCTTGTTGTCCGATCGCCACCCGCTGCACCTGCGGGGCCGGTATGCCTTGGCTCTCACGTACCTGCAGCTCAACGAGCATCGCGTCGCGGCCGGGCAGCTCGCCGAGGTGTGGCGGGCCCAGTGCGAGGTCGTCGGACCGGGGCATCCCGACACCCTCAACACGCAGCTGGAATTCGCCATCTCCGCCCGGTACTCCGGATCACCGGAGTGGAAGTCGCTGCTCGACGGCGTGTGGAGCCGGTTGCCGGGCGAGATCGGCCGTGAGAACGATCTCTACGGCCGCACGCTGGTGGCCAAGGGACTGCTGCCGGTCATCCCGACAGCGGCGGTCAAATTCCTCAACAAGATCGAAATCAAGCGGAAGAAGCTGCGGGGCGAATGACCACCGTCGTGCCGGCCTCCAGCGTGATCGACTCCGGCGCCGAGGGCGAGTGCGTCGACGAGATCCTCGAAGTCCAGCGGGTTGCCGGTGTCGCCAAGGGCGTCGGGAATCTGCGGCTCGGGAACGCGGGTCAGCACGAAGCGCAGCCCGGTCGCGGTCGTCTCCACGGTGACCGAGTCGACGACGGCAGACAGCAGAGTTCATCGCCGGTGATATCGGCCGCATCGAGGATCGCCCGGAGTTGGTCGACCGCAGAGCCGCCACCCGTGCGGATCAGCGCGAGGGTGGCCGCGAGCTGCGGGCGACAGGCGTCGGGTCGCGCCGCGGCCAGGCTGCGCCGCAGCTCCAGCGCCCGCCGTCCGGCGGCCAGCCGTCATGGCGGAACTCGCCCGGGGCCGACGTCACCGGTCCAACCTGGACCACCACTCGGCGACAGACTTCGACCGCGGGCTGTGCGGGCCACGCGAGTGGGGCGTTCCTAGGCGCGCAGCGCGAAAATTCCGTAGCCGAAGCCGTCGACCTGCATGGATCCCTCAGTCTGGCACACGCCCTCGGTCCAGATCGGATCGACGGCGGTTTCGAAGGTCAGCGTTGCCGGCTCGCGGCGCGGGTTGAGCACGACCAGGTGGGAGTCGCCCCGAATGTAGGCCAACGGGTAGCCGGCGGACACCACCCGTGTGGAGGCCCGCGTGCCCAGAGCCGGTGTGGCCTTGCGCAGGGCGATCAGCCTGCGGACGAAGGCCAGGGTCGAGCCGGGATCGTCCTCCTGGGCGGCGACCGTCGGGCGGTCGTCGGCGGGGTCGATCGGCAGGTAGAGCTTGGACGCGTCGGCCGTGGAGAAGCCGGCGTTCGGGGTGTCGTCCCACTGCATGGGGGTGCGGCAGCCGGCCCGGTTGTAGGTCGGGTTGCAGATCGAGCCCTCGACGTTCGGCAGGCCGGGCAGGTAGCGCATGCCGATCTCGTCGCCGTAGTACAGGCACGGGATGTTGCCCCAGGTGAACAGGAAGATCAGGGCGGTGGCCAGCTGCTCCGGCGTGCGCGGGCCGCATCGCAGGCGGTCGTAGTCGTGGTCGGCGGTGCACATGATGATCGGCCGGTCGGGGTGGCCGTCGCGGGCCTCGGCCCACGCGTCGAGGAACGGCTGGGTGCTGCCCCGGCCGTCGGCGTCGAAGAACGGCTCGCGGGACGGCTGGAACGGCAGGACCCCGGCGTAGTGGTTGTCGAACAGGCTCGCGTGCGCATCCATGATCACGAGGAAGAAGTCGGCGTCGAAGGCGAACGAGCCGCCCGTGCGCGGCTCGGACCCTTCCGGAATCAGCACCGCATCGGGATACGCCTCCTCCAGCCACGACCGGAGCTCACGCCAGAGCTCGACCGTCTCCGCGTAGCCCCGATTCAACTCTTCGTCCTTGACCAGCGAGAACGCCATGTCGACGCGGAAACCGGCCACCCCGAGATCGAGCCAGTGAGCGATGATGTCGCGCAACGCCTGCCGATTACGCCGCGGCCCCGGAGCGTCGATCGCGTCGCGCCACGGCTCTTCCCCCGCGCCCGGAGAAATCTGCCCACCGGACGAACGCTGCCCGCCAGACGAAGACTCCCCTGCGGACAACAGCTGCCCACCGGACGAGATCTGCTCCCCCGACGACACCTGGCCGCCCGACGGAAGCTGCCCACCCGGCAGATGCGGCCCGCCCGGCGATGGCTGCTCGCCGGATGTGTTCTGCCCACCCGACGCAAGCTGCCCACCCGACGGCCGCTCCCCGGACGACACCTGCCCACCCGACGCAAGCTGCCCACCCGATGGCCGCTCCCCGGACGACACCTGCCCACCCGACGCAAGCTGCGCACCCGATGGCTGCTCCGTGGACGACTTCTGCCCACCCGACCACGGGTGCTCGCCGGACGACGGCTCGCCGTGCGGGCGCGGCACCCAGCCGAAGTTGAGGGCCGGCTGCTCGTCGTAGAAGTTCTTGAGGTACCAGCCGGGGCGCGGGCCCGGCGACGGCACCCAGGCGGGCGTGCCGGGCATGTCGCGGGCCCACCCCGACGCGGGAAGCTCCGAGCACCAGATGTAGCGGTCGCCGGCCGGGTCGGGGCCGTCGGCGGCCAGTTCCCGCTGGAACCACGGGTGCTCGATCGACGTGTGCCCGGCCACCAGGTCGAGCAGGACGCGGATGCCCCGCTCGCCCGCCTTGCGGACCAGCTCGGCCATGTCGTCGTTGGTGCCGTAACGCGGCGCGATCGTCAGGTAGTCGGACACGTCGTAGCCGGCGTCGACGAACGGCGACGCGAAGCACGGGTTGAACCAGATGACGTCGATGCCGAGCGACGCGATGTGGTCGAGCCGGTCGATGACGCCGCGCAGGTCACCCACGCCGTCACCGTCCGAGTCGGCGAACGATTGCGGATAGATCTCGTACATCACCGCGTCGGCCAGCCACTCACGCCCCATGGTCGCCATGCTAATCGGGGGCTACCGGTCGAGCATTCCGGCGATCACCGTGCGGGCCGGGGTCGCCGGGCGGCCGATGACCTTTTCCAGGGTCGGGTCGGTGACCGCGAACTCGCCGCGGCGCGCGGCCCGGAACATGCCGAGCGTGAACTCGGCCGCCGCCTCGGGCACGCCGGCCTCGACCGCCGCGGCCTTCCACTCGTCGTCGCCGACGACGACCCGGCTGATCGTGCGGCCGGTCAGCTCGCTCACGACGGCGGCGACGGCCTCGAAATCCAGCGTCTCGGGCGCGGTCAACGGCGGGGTGATCCCGTCGAGGACGCCCTCTTCGGCCAGCGCGACCGCGGCCACCTCGGCCAGGTCGTCGTGCGCCGTCCACGAGAAGGGGCCGTCGGCCGGCACTGCGAACCGCCCGGTCTCGAGGGCCGCGCCCAGGTAGTAGCCGATCGTGCTGGTGTAGAACCCGTTGCGCAGCGAGGTGAACGGCACCCCGGTCGCGAGCAGGTGTTCCTCGGAGGCGGCGTGGGTGAGCTGCGCCGGGAACAGCGACCGGGGCGACGACGCCTGGTGGCTCGTGTAGAGGATCCGGCGCACCCCGGCGTCGCGCGCGGCGTCGATGGCGGCCAGGTTGGCGGTCAGGCCGCCCGGCCCGCGGATCGCGGCCGAGACGACCAGCACCCGCTCGGCCCCCTCGAATGCGTGGGCCAGGGTGGCCGGCTCGGTGAAGTCGCCGCGCCGCACGCGGACGCCCCGCTCGGCCAGGTGGGCGGCCTTGGCTGGATCTTGCACGCTGACGCCGACCTGCCCGGCCGGCACGCGCTGGAGCACATGCTCGACGATCCGCGACCCGAGCTGCCCGGTGGCACCGGTGATGACGATCATGAGAACTCCCTCGTTTCCGTCGCTACGCCGACCACGTTAGCACTGTTTCTTCCGGCGCTAACAATGGCCTGTTACCATCGCTACATGACTTTTCCCGTACGGGACGACACCCGCGCCCGCATCGTCGAAGAGGCGACGCGGATCCTGCAGGAGCAGGGTTCCCGGGCCGTCACGACACGGGCCGTCGCCCAGGCCGCGAGCGTGCAGGCGCCCACGATCTACCGTCTGTTCGGCGACAAGGACGGCCTGATCGACGCCGTGGCCGAGCACGTCATGGCCGCCTACGTGGCGACCAAGGCGATGATCGAGGCGGCCGCCGATCCGGTCGCCGATCTGCGCCACGGCTGGCACAACCACATCGAGTTCGGCCTGGCCAATCCCGGCCTCTACGCGATGCTCAACAGCCCCGAGCGGGCCGGCCAGTCCCCCGCGACCGCCACCGGCGTCGAGGTGCTCCGGGCCCGCGTGCGCCGGCTGGCCGCCGCCGGCCTGCTCCGCGTCGACGAGGAACGCGCCGTCGCCATGATCCACGCCGCCGGCGCCGGCACAGTCCTGACCCTGCTGGCCTCCCCCGCCGAGTCCCGCGACATGGCCCTGTCCGACGCGATGTTCGACATGGTGGCCGCCGCGATCCTGACCACCGCACCGGCCGTGCCGGCCCGCGACACCACCGCCCTGGCCGTCACGTTCGCCGCCGCCCTGCCCGACCTGCCCGCCCTGACCGACGCCGAGCGCACCCTGATGGCCGAGTGGCTGACCCGCTCCCTGACCCACTTACGTTGATGGCCCCGCCGAGGCGGGGCCATCAGGACGAACGACCAGCAACAAGCAAGCCCGACCGGCGCCATACGCGAAGCGTCCAGCCGGCGCCACACGCGAAGCGCCCGGCCAGCGGCAACAAGCGGTCAGCGGGAGGCGCCGGCCCGGCGCTTGGTCCACACGTCGAAGGCCACCGCGGCCAGCAGCACCGCGCCCTTGACCAGCATGACCTGTTCGCTCGGGGCGCCGATCAGGCTCATGCCGTTGTTGATGACGCCCATGATCAGGCCGCCGGTGATGGCGCCTACCACCTTGCCGACGCCGCCCTGCACGGCGGCGCCGCCGATGAACGCGGCCGCGATCGCGTCCAGTTCGAACTGGTCGCCGCCGGTCGGGTTGGCCTGGTTGAGCCGGCCCGCGAAGATGATGCCGGCCAAGGCGGACAGGACACCCATGTTCACGAAGATCCAGAACACGACCGACTTCACCTTGACGCCGGAGAGTGTTGCCGCCTGCAGGTTGCCGCCGACCGCGTAGATCTGGCGGCCGAACACCGCACGGTTGGTCAGCAGCGTGTAGCCGAGCACCAGCGCCGCCAGCAGCACGAGCACCCACGGCAGGTTGCGGAAGCGGGCGAGTTGCACGATCACGAACATGACCACGAACCCGGCCACCACGATCTTCGCGACGAACAGCGGGAACGGCTCGACCACCTGGCCGTAGCGCACCCTCCCGGCCCGCGACCGCCACTGCACGACCACGATGCCGGCCACCGCGGCGATGCCGATCAGCAGCGAGACCAGGTCGGCCCCGCCGAGGGCGCCGAGCCCGATGTTCCCGAGGTAACCGTCGGTGAAGCCGTTGGACAGGGTGCGGACCTCGTCCGGGAACGGGCCGATCCCCCGGTTGCCGAGGATGTTGTAGGTGACCGCCCGGAACAGCAGCATGCCGGCCAGCGTGACGATGAACGCCGGGATGCCGAAGTACGCGACCCAGTAGCCCTGCCACGCGCCGATCGCCGCCCCCACGAGCAGCGTGATCAGCACGGCCAGGGGCCACGGCACGTTGTGGTTGACCATCAGGACGGCCGACACCGCGCCGGTCGCGGCCACGATCGAGCCCACCGACAGGTCGATGTGCCCGGAAATGATCACCAGGATCATGCCGATGGCCAGGATCAGGATGTACGAGTTCTGCACGATGATGTTGCTGATGTTCTGCGGCGCGAGCATGTCGCCGCCGGTGAGGATCGTGAACAGCAGCACGATGGCCGCGAACGCGATATAGATGCCGCTCTGGCGCAGATTGATGGAGAACCGGCGGCCACCACCCGTACCGGAATCGGGAATTGATGTTTTGGCCACGTCGAGCTCGAGACTCATCGCGGGGCCTCCTGTCCGGCGGTCATGAGAGTCATCAGGCCCTCCTGGGTGGCGTCGGCGCGCGGCACCTCACCGGTGATCCGCCCGGCCGAGAGGGTGTAGATGCGGTCGCACAGCCCGAGCAGCTCGGGCAGCTCGCTGGAGATCAGCAGCACGGCTTTGCCCTCGTCGGCGAGCCGGTTGATGATCGTGTAGATCTCGTACTTGGCACCGACGTCGATGCCCCGGGTCGGTTCGTCGAGGATCAGCACGTCCGGATCGGTGAAGATCCACTTGGAGAGCACGACTTTCTGCTGGTTGCCGCCGGACAGTTTGCCGGTGATCGAGCCGACGCTCGGGGCCTTGATGTTCAAGCTTTTCCGGTACGAGTCGGCAACCTGGTACTCCTCGTTGTCGTCGACCCAGCCCCGTTTCGCGAGCTTGCGCAGTGCCGCCGCCGAGACGTTGCGTTTGATGTCCTCGATCAGGTTGAGCCCGTACCGTTTGCGGTCCTCGGTGGCGTAGGCGATGCCGTGCCGGATGGCCTCACCGACCGTGCGCAGGCGGATCTCGCGGCCGTCCTTGTAGATCCGTCCGCTGATCCCGACGCCGTACGCGCGTCCGAAAATGCTCATTGCCAGCTCGGTGCGCCCGGCCCCCATCAGCCCGGCCAGCCCGACGATCTCACCCCGGTTGAGGGTGAAGCTCGCGTCCGACACGAGCAGCCGGCCGTGCTGGGTCGGGCTGTGCACGGTCCAGTTCTCGACCCGCAGGATCTCGTCGCCGATGCTCGGTTCGTGCGGCGGGAACCGGTGGTCGAGGTCGCGCCCGACCATGCCGCTGATGATCCGGTCCTCGGTCAGGCCGTCGGCGTCCAAGGTGGTGATCGTCCGGCCGTCGCGCAGGATGGTGACCCGGTCGGCGATCTCGAGCACCTCGTTCAGCTTGTGCGAGATGATCACGCAGGTGATGCCTTCGTCGCGCAGGCCGCGGAGCAGTCCGAGCAGGTGGGCCGAGTCGTCGTCGTTGAGCGCGGCCGTGGGCTCGTCGAGGATCAGCAGCCGTACGCGTTTGGACAGGGCCTTGGCGATCTCGACCAGCTGCTGCTTGCCGACACCGAGGTCGAGCACCGGGGTGACCGGGTTTTCCCGCAGCCCGACCCGGCGCATCAGTTCGGCCGCGGCGGCGTTGGTCCGGTTCCAGTCGATCAGGCCCCGTCTGGACTGCTCGTTGCCGAGGAAGATGTTCTCGGCGATCGACAGGTTGGGCGCCAGCGCGAGTTCCTGGTGGATGATCACGATGCCGCGGTGCTCGCTGTCGCGGATGCCAGAAAATCGACATTCCGTTCCCTCGTACGTGATCTCGCCCTCGTACTGACCATGCGGGTAGACGCCGGAGAGCACCTTCATCAGGGTGCTCTTGCCGGCGCCGTTCTCCCCGCAGATCGCGTGGATCTCGCCGCGGAGCACCTCCAGATTGACGTCGTCCAGGGCCCGTACGCCCGGGAAGGTCTTGGAGATGCCCCGCATGCGCAGGATGTCGTCGCTCATTACTTGAGCTGAGCCTCGGTGTAGTAGCCGGAGTCGACGAGTTCCTTCTTGTAGTTGGACTTGTCGACGATCACGGACTCCAGCAGCATCGACGGGACGACCTTGACGCCGTTGTCGTAGTCCTTGGTGTTGTTGGTCTCCGGCTGCTGACCCTTGAGCACGGCGTCGGCCATCGACACGGTCGTCTTGGCCAGCTCACGCGTGTCCTTGTAGATCGTCGAGTACTGCTCACCGCGCAGGATCGACTTGACCGAGGCCTGCTCGGCGTCCTGACCGGTGACGATCGGCCAGGGCTGGGCGGCCGTGCCGTACCCGTTGCTCTTGAGCGCCGACAGGATGCCGATCGAGAGTCCGTCGTACGGGGAAAGAACTCCGTCGACCTTGGCCCCGCCCCGGTAGGTGGAGGTGAGCAGGTTCTCCATGCGGTCCTGGGCGGTCTTGGCCTGCCAGCGCAGGATGGCGACGGTCTTGAAGTCGGTCTGCTTGCTCTTCACGACCAGGGTGCCGTCGTCGATCTTCGGCTGGAGGACGCTCATCGCGCCGTTGAAGAAGAACGTGGCGTTGTTGTCGTCGGGCGAGCCGGCGAACAGCTCGATGTTGAACGGGCCCTTGGCGTCGCCCGCGGAGCCGTCCGCCTTGAGCACCTTGAGGCCGGTGAGCAGCGAGGTTGCCTGCTGTACGCCGACCTTGAAGTTGTCGAACGTCGCGTAGTAGTCCACGTTGGGGCTCTCGCGGATGAGCCGGTCGTACGCGATGACCGGGATCTTGTTGGCCTTCGCGTTCTCGAGCTGGGTGGTGATCGCGGTGCCGTCGATCGACGCGATGATCAGCAGTTTCGCGCCCTTGGTGATCTGGTTGTCGAGCTGCTGGGTCTGCGTCGGGATCTTGTCCTCGGCGTATTGGAGGTCGACCTTGTAGCCGAGCGCCTCGAGCTGCTTCTTCAGGTTGTCACCGTCGCTGATCCACCGCTCACTCGAGCGTGTGGGCATGGTGACACCGATCAGAGCGCCCTCATTGTTCGCGCCGGCGCCGGCTTGCTGGTCGACAGTCTTCTCGCTGGAACCACATGCGGCCAGGGCGGCGGTGAGCACGGCGGCACTGGCCACCGCACCCATCCTGGACAGTCTCATGCGGAACTCCTTGGGGTCCGTCGGAGCTGGGGTGCGGTCGAGTGTGAACGGTCACACGAACGGGTGTCAACCATTCAGAGCAACGTTGCCGACATTTGGCCGAAACGTTGTTATCGATAACAGCGAGGTCTCGACGGGCACGACGGTGATCGATTCCGCCGCGCCCAGCTCGGGGCGGCTGTGCTCGTCCGCCTGCTCTCCCTAGCCCGGGGCGAGGAGGCAGAACTCGTTGCCCTCGTGGTCGGCCATGACCGACCACGAGACGTCGCCGTCCAGCGGGATCATGACGGCGCCGAGCGACTCCAGCCGGGCCGCCTCGGCCGCGGGGTCGTCACCCGGGTAGGGGCGGATGTCGAGATGGACCCGGTTCCAGCCGGTCTTCACGTCGGGTGTACGGAGGAATTGCAGGTACGGCCCGACGCCCTGCCACGAGCGCAGGACCGCGTTGTCGTCGCCCGCCCTGAGCACGGTCCAGTCCGTGGCCCGGCCCCAGAAGCCGGCCATGACCCGCGGATCCGCACAGTCGACGACCACGGTCGAGATCGGACCGGTGTCGCTCTCCGGGTCGTGCCAGTCCAGCACGCAGAACTCGTTGCCCTCAGGGTCGGCCATCACGGTCCACGAGACGTCACCCTGACCGATGTCGATCAGTGTGGCGCCGTCGGCCCGGAGGCGGGCCACCAGTTCGGCCTTGTGCTCCGGGGAGTTCGTCGCGAGGTCGAGGTGCACCCGGTTCTTGCCGGTCCCGGGCTCGGGCGAGGCGATCAGGTCGATGAAGACGGCGGCGGGATCCGGATAAGGGATGCCCGCGGGTCCGAGGGTGGTGACGCCCGGCCCCTCACTCGACATGGTCCAGCCGAGAGCCCGGGCCCAGAACCCGCCCAGCGCGGCGTCGTCGTGGGCCTTCATGGTGATCTGCACCAGCCGGGTCCCCATGCCGGCGATCATAGATCGCGGCCGGCGGGCGTTCCGGAAACCGGACGCGGGCCGGACCGGCGCCGGCGAGGCGTGGCCCAGCAAGGAGCGATGAACAGCTCGTGGCGCTCTCATTCGGTCGTCGCGGCGCCACACGGGGTCACGCCGCCGGACACTCCGGGAACGGCGTACCGCCGCACGGGCCACGCGGCCGGACGCTCCGGGAACGGCGTACCGCCGCACGGGTCACGCGGACGGGTGTTGCGTGGTCTGCTGGGACTGTGACGATCACGGTGGTGACCCGCTTCCCGGTTGACGACGCCGAGCTCAGCCGGCTGCACGCGCGGGCCTTCGGCGGTGATCCGCGGCTCGTGACACCGTGGGCGGATCGGCTCGCCCGGCACGCGCTCACCTGGGTCGGCGCCTTCGCGGGCCCACGGCTGGCCGGCTTCGTGCAGGTCGCCTGGGACGGCGGCGCACACGCGTTCCTGCTCGACACCGCGGTCGACCCGGACCGCCAGGGCGAGGGCATCGGCGTCAATCTGGTGCGAGCGGCCACGGCCGAGGCGCGGGCCGCCGGCTGCGAGTGGCTGCACGTCGACTTCGAGCCGCACCTGGAACACTTCTATGTGGACCGATGCGGATTCCGCCCCACCCGTGCGGGCCTGATCCCGTTGGCGTGAAGTGGCTGCCACACTCTCCGGATGGACAACGGGGAGAGTTGGCGTCCGCCCGGGTTGCATCAGGTGGCGCAGTTCGGTGGGGCGCCCGAGGCCGTACGGCAGCAGATCGCCGACGCCGCTGACATCGACCACGTGTGGTGGGGCCGGACGGCGTTGTTCGACGCGGTGATCTGCCACCAGTGGGAGGTGGCGCAGGCGCTGGCCGCGGCGGGCGCGGACATCTGGCGCGAACAGGTGGGTGGCTGGTCCGCTGCCCGGCTGGCCCTGGCCGGCCCGGTCCCGCAGATGTTCGAGCCGTTCACCGGCGACCGGGCGCCCGCCGCCCTCAGCGCCGGCGAGCAGGAGGCGGTGGCACGGGCGGCCCGGATCATCGCGGTGTTCCGCGGTTTCGACCCGTTTGCTGCGAGCTTCGCCTGCATAGCCGGCATCACCGCGGCGGACGCCCTGCGGCGGCTCGGGGCCGAGTCCTTCGACGTCGAGGATCCCGAGGAGGCGTGGCAGGAGCTGGGCGACCCGGAGCCCTCGGTCGTAGGCATCACCGACGTGCCCGGCGGCTGCGTGGTCGCACAGCAGTCCGGATACGCGGCCTCGACACCAGCGGTGATGGAACGACTGACCGCGGGAACGCACGGCTACGGCATGTTCTCGAATCCCAAGAGCGGCAACCAGGGCACTATTTTCCGCAACAGCGAGAACCCGGCGTGGGACCTGCACCCCGGCGGCGGCGGTGTCCACCCCGGCGACGACGCGGACGAGGTGCTGCGGGTCTTCCTGTACCGCAGTCACGCACTCGCCTACTGCGCCGACTTCGCCGGGCTGGAGCCCGTGGACAGGCGCGCTTTCGCCGGCCCACCCGACATCTTCGCCGAGCTGCCGGCCATCGATCTCTGGCGGCGTTCCTGACCACCACCGCCCTGACGACGGGTCAAGGCCAGATCCAGGGCTTTCCCGTACGCCGCGTCTGCCGCCCCGGCCATCCCGGGCGTTCACGGTCGACGTCACCGGGAGGCTGCCGGGGCCCGGCCGACGGGCCGGGCCCACCGTGCTCGACGACGCCACCCGCGCGCGTCGGCTCGGCGGCGCGCAGTATCCGGCCCGGGACAGCGGGCGCGTCGGCTCGGCGGGCCGCACAATCCGGCCCGACACAGCGAACGCGTCGGCTCGGCAGCCCACACAAACCAGCCTGAGACAGCGCGCGCGTCGGCACGGCGGCCCGCACACTCCGGGCCGAGACGACGGGCGCGTCGGCTCGGCGGGCCGCGCGGCCTGGTCGGGGACGCGGGAACGTCCCGGCGGCCGCGCTACGGCCTTTCGGCTCACTCAGGTCGCGGTGTGCCTCGGGTTCGGGGCTCGTGCGGTTGTCGGAGGCGTCGAGGCGTACGGGAAAATCATTGGGCTGCTCTCCGGATCGCGGCCGTTGCAGCCTCTCGTAAGCGCCGCCGCCGCTCCCGGCGCGCGCGGAGACCGGCCGGCACGATCGGCGCGGACAACGGACGACCCGGAACGCCGCCGCCCGCCGTTCCACGACCGGCGGCATTAGCCGTCTGGACCGGCGAAGCAGGCGACGAAAGCACGGAGCCCGAAGCAGCCGAGAGCACAGCGGATGCGGACGAGGCCGGGGCAAGAGTGGCGGTCATGGCAGAGAAGTTAGACCGGGGGTGTGACACTTTTCCGCCGGACGTGAGGCAGACTCGCGGGCATGTCTGTCATGGCTCGCAGCGTCCACGACCTGACCGCGTACGCGTCGGAGAACCGGGTGAAGTACCTGTTCTTCTGGGGGCACCAGCCGGAACGGGACGGCAGCGTCGGCGCCGGATGTCTCAGCCAGTGGTGGCCGTCGTCGTTCGAGGCGGACGGGGAGGAGTTCGCGAGCGCCGAGCACTACATGATGTGGCGCAAGGCGGTGCTGTTCGACGACGACGCGATGGCCGGGCGGATCCTGTCCGCGCCGCATCCCAAGGTGGCCAAGACGCTGGGCGGGCGGGTGTCCGGTTTCCGTCAGGAGGTGTGGGACGCGCACCGCTACGAGATCGTGGTCAGCGGCAACCGGGCCAAGTTCGGGCAGCACGACGCCCTGCGCGACTTCCTGCTCACCAGCGGCGACCGGGTGCTGGTCGAGGCCAGCCCGCTCGACCGCATCTGGGGCATCGGGCTGAGCCGGGACGATCCGGCGGCGGCCGATCCGCGGCGCTGGCGGGGCACCAACCTGCTCGGGTTCGCGCTCATGGACGTCCGGGAGTCACTCGTAACCGTCGGTCACGGTCAGGCCGGGGATCGACTCGGCGCCGTGGAACTGCAGCAGGCGGAGCAGCACGGGTGAGCAGCCGACGACCTGCATCGGGCCGAGGGTCGCCGCCGAGTGCAGCAGGACGCGGGCCGCGGCGGTGTCGGCGAACCGGAGTGCGGTCACGTCGAGGGTGATCACCGGGCGGCCCTCGCGTTCCCGGTAGGCCTCCTCCACCATGGCCTTGAGGGCGTGGCGGTTCGACATGTCGGCCTCGCCCGAGAGCCAGAGCCCGTACGGCTGCTCGGTCGTCCTGATCCGGAGTGAGGTCTCCGGGTCGAAGGGCAGCAGGGGGCCGGCCGCTGCGGGGTGCGAGAGCGCGAGGCGCCTCAGTTGCAGCGCATCGAAGACTCTCCGGTCGTACGCGCAGACGCCCATGATGTAGCCGTCGGCGAAGTTCTTGTTGACCCGGCCCTCATACCATTCCAGCCGCTCGGCGCCGGGCACGCCGCGGGTCGCCCAGTTCATGTCGCCGACGACACGCAGGCCGAGATAGCCCTCGGCGCGGGCCCGTTCCTTCTCGCCGTGCCAGAGTTCGAGGGTGCCCTCGGCGTCGAACCCGCCGCCGGCCAGGTAGCTGCTCTCGGGTGTCGCGGCCGTCAGCTGACCCGAGCCGAGGACCTCGCGGACGCGCACGCCGCGACGTTCGAGGGCGGTCACGACGATGTCCGGGTCGTCGCCGGAGAAGACGACCTTGTGCCGCGCGAGGAGACCGCCGTGCAGCACCCCGACGATCTCGTCCAGTCGGACGGTGTCGTCGTCGATCGTCCAGCACACGTGGTCACCGAGTTCGAGGCGGTCCAGCAGCGCCACAGCCCTCTCTCCTTTACGACTGTCAAGGCGCCGTCCACCGTACGCTTCGAACCGCTTCCCGCGCGTTACCTCGCAGGGGTGACATCGTCAGCTGCCGGCGTCGTCAGGTGCCGGCCACCCAACTCGGATGGGCGGCCGCGAATGCGCCGACCCGGTCGTTCTTCGCCGCCTGGAACAGGGCGAGGCTGTCCGCGCTGAGGATCTGCACACTCCCGGCACCGGGGACCGTCGCACTGTTGAACTGGCCGGCGTTCGTCTTCAGGGTGACCAGCTTCGACGGGTCGAGGTTGCGCATCGCGAACACCCAGTCCTCGAGGGAGACGCCGCCGCCGTCGACCGTGACCGCCTTGCCCACCGCGGTCAGCAGGCCGGGCAGCTTGGTCGGCGAGTCGAGACCCTTGCTCACGGTCTGCTCGAGCACCGCCTTGAGGAACTGCTGCTGATGGCGCTGCCGGCCGTAGTCGGCGTCGTGGTTGGCGAGCAGGTCACGCTGGCGGACGAAGTCGAGCGCGTCGGCCGGGGTGAAGCAATGGTTGCCCTGGGCGTAGAAGTTGGCCGTCACGCCCTTGATCTTGTGGTTGACCGTGCCGTCGGAATTGAGCGCGTACGGGGCGGCGCTCGAGCCGTCGGCCCGGTGCCCGACGTGGATCGAGGTGGTGTCCTCGTCGACGTACATGCAGACTTGGCCCAGCTCGGTGACGATCTGCTGGAAGCCCTCGAAGTCGACCACCGCGCCGGCGTCGGGCGTGATGCCGGTCAGTTTCTCGACCGTGAGCGACAACAGCTGGAAGCCGTGGGTGAGCGCTGCTGTGCCGGTCAGACCCCTGCTCCCGTACGCAAAAGCGGCGTTGATCTTGTTTTTGCCACCTCGGTAGGACTGGGCGCCGTTGTCGTAGGCCGGGATCGACACGTAGCTGTCGCGGGGCAGCGAGATGAGATAGGCGTGCTGATGATCGGCCGAGATGTGCAGCAGGATGATCGAGTCGGAGCGGGTCGGGTCGCCCGGCTTCGCGGTGGCGCGGCGGTCGATGCCGACCAGCAGAACGTTCTTGGCCCCGGAGACCGACGCATGGGTGGCCGTCGGCGCGGCCGAGCCGAGCAGGTCGGCCTGCGGGATGGCGTCGGCCGCGGCGTGCACGGTCGCCCGCAGCGCGATGATCGAGCCGCCGCTGACCAGGGCCAGGGCGACGCCGACGCCCAGGCACCAGCGGGCCCATCGAGGTTTCCTCACGTCGGACAACGGTGCTCCGGCCGGCTCGGAGGTCGCTGAAAGTTCACTGTCGGGTCGCTGAGTTCGCTTCCGCGTTGCCTGGGATTCACCGGTCCGCAGCCGGGCCGCCCTAATGTCCGGCCAGTCATCCGGCAAATCGGTAAGCAGGTAACCAAAGCATGGACGTCAGCGTCGTCATCCCGACGTGCAACCGGCCGGACCTGGCCACCCGCGCGGTGCGCAGCGCCTTGGCCCAGACGCATCGCGACCTCGAGGTCATCGTCGTCATCGACGGACCGGACGACGCCACCGAGGCGGCGCTCAAGGAGATCGACGACGACCGGCTGCGGGTCCTCGCCCTACCTTCGCGGGGAAAAGCGCCCAATGCCCGCAATCAGGGTGTTCTGGCGGCTTCGGGCCAGTGGGTGGCGCTGCTCGACGACGACGACGAGTGGATGCCGGAGAAGATCTCGGCGCAGCTCGCCCTCGCCGCCGGCGCCACCAGGGCGCTGCCGATCGTGGCGACCCGCATGATCAGCCGGACGCCGCGGGCCGACACCGTGATGCCGCGCCGGCTGCCCGCGCCCGGTGAGCCGTTGAGCGAATATCTGACCGTACGGCGTGGCCTGTTCTACGGCGACGGGTTCATCCAGACGTCGACCATCATGGCGCCGACCGAACTGCTGCGGCGGGTGCCGTTCACGGTCGGGCTGCGGCGGCAGCAGGAACTCGACTGGACGCTGCGTGCCCTGCAGCACGACGACGTCGAACTGCTCTACGCACCGGACGCGCTGGTGCTCTGGCACCAGGACGAGAACCGCGACCGGATCAGCCTGCACAATCCGTGGGAAGAGCAGCTGGAGTGGGTCCGGTCCAGCCGGAAACTGTTCACTCCGCGCGCCTATGCTGCGGTGACGATGAGCGTTATCAGTTCGATGGCCGCTCCGACGCGCAGTTGGAAGGTCGCGCGGGAGCTTCTGAGCGAAGCGCGCACCCACGGGCGTCCGGGGGCGATCGATTACGTCACCTTCGCGCAGATCTGGGCCTTGCCGCCCAACGTCCGTCATCGCGTACGGGATCTGGTGGTCGGACGCCGTTCTTCCCCGGCCGTTCCAGCGGCTTCCCCGGGTGACAATGCCTGAGCGGAAGGTTGCCGTCTGGCGCAGCGCGATGATCTCGGGGTCCGAGACGTTCATCCGCAACCAGGCCGACTCGATGACCCGGTGGCGGCCGGTCTACCTGGGGGCGACCAAGGTCGACTCGCCGCTGGCCCGGGACTCCGACCTGATCACGTACCCGTCCCCGGACGACCGGCGGGCCTTCCTCCGCCTGCGGCTGGCCGGGAGCTCACCCCGGTTGCGCGCTTTGCTGGCGAACGAACAACCCGCGCTCGTTCACGCGCATTTCGGCGGTGACGGCTGGCTGGTCAGCGGCGAGGCCAGGCGCCTGGGGATCCCGCTGGTGGTCACCCTGCACGGTCACGACGTCAGCCGGCAGCCGTCGAGCCCGGGCGCGCTCGGTGTCCGCTACCGCCGCAACCTGCGCAGTGTCTTCCGGCGGGCGCACAGCCTGATCGCCGTGTCCCAGGTCATCCGGGAGCACGCGATCAAGTGGGGCGCCGACCCGGCCAAGGTGCGCGTCCACTACACCGGCGTGCCGATCCCCGCCGCTTTGGAGACGGCCGCGGAAAAGCTGTGGGACGTGGCCTTCGTGGGCCGGTTCGTCGAGAAGAAGGGCGCCGACGACCTGCTGGCCGCGCTCTCGACGATCGACGGCGTGAAGGCTCTGTTCATCGGCGACGGCCCACGGCTGGACGAGATGCGCGAATATGCGCGTTCGTTGCGCGTCGACGCCACTTTCCTGGGCGCCCGACCGGCCGGTGAGGTGTACCGCGTGCTCGGCGAGACACGCATCCTGGCCGCACCGTCGCGCACGGCCAGGGACGGCGACAGCGAGGGCCTGCCCACGACGATCGTCGAGGCGATGGCGCTGGGCCTGCCCGTGGTGTCGACCAGGCACAGCGGCATCCCCGAGGCGGTCGTCGACGGCGGCACGGGCCTGCTCGGCGCCGAGGGCGACCGGGAGGCGCTGGCTTCCAACCTGCGCAAACTGCTCGACGATCAAACCCTGCAGGCTTCCTTCGGTACGGCGGCACGGGCGCGAGCCGAGGCCGAGTTCGACGTCGTCAAGCAGAGCCGGCGCCTGGAAGACCTATACGACGAGATCGCCTGATCCGGGCCTGACAGCGCTGGTCGAGCCACGCGCGGAGCGCAGCGAGACGAACGACTGGTCAGACTGACTTCTCGATCAGCTCCACCGTTGCCCGGGGATCGTTCACCTGGACGACGAGGCGTGCGTACTGCTCGTCGCGCAGCTCGATCACCACGGCTTTGGACGGATCGCGGACGTCCCAGAACACCTTCTCGCCGTCCAGGTGGAACGTTCCAGCCGTGATGACACCGGGGACGTGCGTGCCAGGTGCACGGATGCCCTTCTCCTCGTTCACGATGCCGGGATCGATCGTGGCGCCGCGGACGTTCGTCAACGGGATCGTCAGGCTGCTCTTCAGCGCCCACAGCCTGTCCAGTCCGGACATCTCGACAACCAGATCGGCGCCGTCGATGCGTACGTCTGCCATGGGTTCTCCTCAGGTGGTGGCGCTTGCCAGGTGATGGCGCGCAACAGGTGGTGGGACATGTCAGGGGGTGGGACGTGTTAGGGGGTGGGACGTGTCAGGTGGTGGCGCACAACAGGTGGTGGGACGTGTCAGGGGGTGGCGCTTGCCAGGTGATGGCGCGCAACAGGTGGTGCGGCGCGTCAGGGGGTGGCTCGTGCTCGCAGGCGCTCGCCGAGCAGGGTGGCGGTGGCGGCTGGACCGCCCAGAGCTTTGTCGAGGTCGCGCAGCGCGGCGTCGACCAGCGTGGCCACCTCGGCGTCGACGGGGGCACGCTCGGCCATGGCCAGGAGGAGCAGGTCCAGCTCGGCAGCCGTCAGCTCCTGGCTCAGGTAGTGCTGGAGTGCGGCCAGGTAGAGGCCCCGCTTGCTGCCGAAGACCTTGTAGAGGCTGTTGCGGTGCACGCCCAGGTGGCTGACCAGATCGTCGACGGAGACGCTGTCGTAGGCCCGACCGGCGAACAGGGTGACCGCCGCGCGGACCACCTCGTCTTCGTCGAAAGCTCTCGGCCGGCCCATGCGAACAACGCTAGCCGGTTTAGGAACGATCAGTCAAGAACGAGTGTTCCTTAACCCTATCCTGGACGCGATGAACATCCTCGAACAGCTGATGGTGCGCGCTACGGACGATCCGAGCGTTCGCGGCGTGATATTGACCGGGTCGCATGCGCGTGGGCTGGCCACCGAACATTCCGACTACGACGTCACCGTGGTCATCGACGAGCCTCGTCCGCCGAGTGGCGAGAGTCCGCGGAGCGGGGAACCTTGGGAGCGTGAACGCGGCAGCACGCTGGATCTGGTCGCGTTGACGACGGAGCAGCTCGCCGACACGAGCGTGCTCTGGCAGCGCTACGCCTACCGCGGCGCCCGCGTGTTGCTCGATCGTGGCGGGATCGGGCGGCTGGTCGAGCGGCAGGCCACCCCGACGGACGACGAGGCGCGCGAATGGGCCCGGGAGTATCTGGACGGGTACGTGAACCAGCTGTACCGCGCCGTGAAGAGCCGCCGCGACGGGCATCCGGGGGCCGCCCTGCTCGATGAACAGGAAAGTGTCGGCTGGTTGCTGGCGACGGTGTTCGCTTTGCACGGGCGGGTGCGGCCGTACAACAAGTACCTGGGGTGGGAACTGACCACCTATCCGCTGCCGGGGGTGTGGAACGAACTGCTCGCAGTGGACAACATCGCTCATCATCCGGTCGAGCTGTTTCCCGCCGTCGAGCACCTTGCCCGCGCGAACGGTCATGGCGACCTGCTGGATGGATGGGGCACGGACATCGAGCTCATCCGGGCGGCTGCCCGATGACACCGGAGCGGCGATAGTGCCGGAGACGGCACAGGAGCTGTCCGCGGAACGCCGGTGGCGCTGATCGGCGAAGCTGGTCCGGCGGCGTAACAACAGGCTTCCGGCCGGACAGGTAGGGGTGTGAGGACTCTGAAACCGGACCGGGAGGCGCGCTTCCGGGCGCTCTATGCCGACGCGTACGCCGACGTTCTGGCTTTTGCTCAGCGGCGCGGCCACCCCAGTCACGCCGAGGACGTCGCCGCCGAGGCCTTTCTCGTCGTGTGGCGCCGGTTCGATCAAGCGCCGCGGAGGCCGGACGAGGTACGGGCGTGGATTTTCGGGATCGCCCGGAACTGTCTGCTCAACGCCCAGCGTGGCAGCGGGCGGCGGGACGCTCTGGCCGTCCGCATCGCCACCCTGAGCCCGGTCCCCGGCGGTGAGCACGATGACGACACTGTCGCGCTGCTCGATCTCGCCGCGGCCTGGAAACGGCTCACCCCGGCCGAGCAGGAGACGTTGTCCCTGAACGTTTTCGAGGAGCTGACCTCGGCCCAGGCCGCTCGCGTGCTGGGTATCAGCGGGGCCGGCTATCGGATCCGGCTGATGCGCGCCCGACGATCCCTGCGCCGCCACCTCGACCCGCGCCCAGCCGACGAACAGCCGAAGAACGCGCAATCAGCCAACCCGGGGCCGGCAAACACGCAACCAGACGACACACGACCGGCCAATGCGCAGCCGGCGAACGATCAGCGCGCACCCGCGCATCCCCTCCGCCACCAGGGGACGGCGACCAGCCCGCGACCGGTGGACGACGCGATGATGGAGGCCCAGCCGTGAAGGCCCTCGACGCCGCCACCCCGCCCACCTTTGAGCAGTACGCGCGGGCCGCCGACACGCTCGACCGGATCGTCGCCACACCGCTCGAGGAGAGCGAGCGGAGCGAGACGAGCAAGAAGAAGCAGCTCCGCACGTGGATGCTTGTTCCGGCATTGGCTGCGGCGGCCGCCGTGCTGTTGGTTCTGGCGCCGTGGGGCCGGAGCAGCCGCGCCTACGCGACTTGGACGCCGGTCCCGGTGCCGCTGTCCGCCGACGAGAGCGGACTGGTCGGGCCCGCCTGCCGGAAGCAGTTGAGCGGCTCGGCCTACCTCGACCTCGATCACGCGCGGCTGGTGCTGGCGGAGCGCCGGGGCGAATACGTCGCCCTGCTGTACCGGACCGAAAACCCGGACATGGCCGGGTTCTGCCTCGCTCACAACGTGCCCGGCACCAACGATGTCGACGAGGTGAAGTCGGGCAGCGCGGGCGGTTCGGGGCCGGCGGAGACCACGCCCGCCGGACGGTTCACCGAAGGGGCGCTGGCCTCCTTCCCCGCAGCGTCGATCACCAATGGGGCGGCCGGCGTCGGCGTCACCGGGCTGACCATCCACACCGGCGGCTTGACCGTCGAGGCGACCGTGCGCGACGGCCGGTGGGTCGCCTGGTGGCCGGGCCAGGCCATCGCCAAGGACGAGGAGGGCGAGTGGCGGGACGTGCCGCGCACCTATGACGTGCTGATGAACGACGGCCGGGTCATCAAGAACGCACAGCCGGCGTCCTGACGAGCGACGGCCAGGCCATCAAGGACACACAACCGGCATCCTGACCAGCGACGGCCAGGCCATCAAGGACACACAACCGGCATCCTGACCAGCGACGGCCGAAGAACGAGCCGCGGGGCCGGCGCTAGGCGGCCAGGGAGTGGGCGACCCGGCGCAGGAAGTCGTGGTTGGAGGCGGTACCGCGCAACTGGTCGAGCAGCTGACGCATGGCGTCGGGGGTGCCCAGCACCCGCCGCACCTGGGTGACGATGGCCAGCTCGGCCGGTGACAGCAGCGTCTCGTCGTGGCGGGTGCCGGTCGAGGACAGGTCGATGGCCGGGAAGATGCGGCTCTCGGCCAGGTTGCGGTCGAGTTTGAGCTCGGCGTTGCCGGTGCTCTTGAACTCCTCGAAGATCAGGTTGTCCATGGCCGAGCCGTTCTCGACGAGCGCGGTGGCGATGATGGTGAGCGAGCCGCCGCCCTCGATGTTGCGGGCCGCGCCGAGGAAACGCTTGGGCGGGTAGAGCGCCGTGGAGTCGAGACCGCCGGAGAGCGTACGGCCGCGGCCCGGTGCCATCAGGTTGTAGGCGCGCCCGAGACGGGTGATCGAGTCGAGCAGCACGACGACGTCCTCGCCCCGCTCGACCAGGCGCTTGGCGCGTTCGATGGCCAGTTCGGCCAGGGCCGCATGCTCGTGCGGCGGGCGGTCGAAGGTGGCGGCGATAACTTCCCCTTTCACCGTACGGGCGAAGTCGGTGACCTCCTCCGGCCGCTCGTCGACGAGCAGGACCATGAGGTGCACCTCGGGATTGTTGTGGGCGACGGCGTTGGCGATCTCCTTGAGGATCGTCGTCTTGCCGGCCTTGGGCGGCGCCACGATGAGCGCCCGCTGGCCCTTGCCGATCGGCATGGCCAGGTCGATGACGCGGGTGGTGAGCAGCTTGGGGTCGGTCTCGAGGCGCAGCCGCTCCTGCGGATAGAGGGCGGTGAGCTCGTAGAAGCCGGGCCGGCGGCCGATCGGCTCGTCGAGCTGGAGGGTCGCGGGTTTGCGTCCGGCGATTTTGGCCAGGCCGGTGACCCGGTCGCCGCGGCGCAGGCCGAGACGGCGGATCTCGTGCGTGTTGACCGGGATGTCCTTGGGGCCGGGCAGGTAGCCGTCGAGGCGGAGCCAGGCCCGGTCGTCGACGATGTCCAACAGGGCATCGACCGAGATTTCGGAAATGTCGTTCATAGAGGTACTCCTGAGGAGGGAGGGCGGCCACAACGGGCTCGCGGGGGAGGCCGCAAACGAGCGACCGGGGACCGCGAAAGGATCGCGGTGAGGATGAAACAGCGCCGGGATGATCACGGCGGAAGGTGGCAACCGGGGGCTGAGCCACGACCGGTGCTGACGCCAAGATAGCACCCGCCCGGCGAAGATCACAGCACCGGCACGCGACACGACACCTTCCGGACACCACGGGTTTGCCTCGCGGTCGTCTGCCCGGTGTGGAATTCGGCGTGCACCACGCAAACCACTACTACGGCCACAGCCACGTCCTGGCCCGCTACTGCGGCCTCGACGACGCCGATCCCCCGCGCATCCAGGGCTATCTGCAGCACGGCTGGAACATCGGCGACGGTATGGCTCCCGACCACGAATACGTGCCGGGTGTCGCCAAGTTTGTCTGGTCCGAGCGGGTGCGGCGCCGGGCGTGGTCGCTGGGCCGCCGCGAGGTGTACGTGACCGGTGCCCCCTGGGCCTATCTGGTGGCGATGACGCCCGATCCGGGTGCGCGCCGCGAGGGCA
The DNA here is from genome assembly GCF_018829635.1 of Paractinoplanes bogorensis. GTDB lineage: Bacteria > Actinomycetota > Actinomycetes > Mycobacteriales > Micromonosporaceae > Actinoplanes > Actinoplanes bogorensis. Next base: position 232,385 of record NZ_JAHKKG010000005.1, on the reverse strand, counting down.
CGATCTGGTACCCGTTCCACGGCTGGGAGGGCCAGCACATCGTCGGGGATCACGACTCGCTGATCGCCGAGATCCGGGACACCGAGACCGGCCCGGTCACCGTCTGTCTCTACTGGCAGGAGTTCCGCGACAAGCGGGTGCGGGCACTGTACGAGCGGGCCGGCTTCCGGGTGATCAGTCACGGGTACCGCGGGGGCTGGTGGAAGGACCTCGACCCCGGTTTCCTCTACCGCCAACTCGCCGAGCAGCGCAGACATTCCCGGGTGGCGTCGAACCGGCTGTCCAGCGCGATCATGTACGGCACGCTCGCGGGCTGTGAACCGGCCGTCTACGGTGACCCCATGCAGCTGGAGGGCGAGAAGTCGGCGTTCGGCGGGCAGGCGAGGATCGTCCGGGAATGGCCGGAAATGCACGGCAAACAGCTTGACCTGTCGCATGCCCGAGCGCTCGCCACGGCCGAGCTCGGCGCCGACCGTCTGCTGCCGCCGGCCGAGTTGCGCCGGTTGTTCCAATGGCCGTCGTTGCGCGAAGATCCCGATTTCGAGCTGACCGGAGTGCTGACCCGATGATCACCCTGATCGGCGGCGAGATGCTGGCCTGGTCCGACCTCGACGGCAGCCACGGCCCGGCCCCCGCTTCGGGCGACGCCCTGCGATCAATCATTTCCCAGGCTTTCGGCCGTACGCTCGTAGTAGGCCCACACGCGCAGTCACTGATACCGGCATCACCCGACGTGACCGTCCTGGTTCGCGGCAACGCCGACGTCGACGCCTACCCGGGCGTCACCGTGCTGTGCGGCAGCCTCGAGAAACTGGCCGCGTCGCCCGCCTACGACACGATCGTCGCCCTCGACGGCCTGGGGCGGCTGCACTCGGCCGAGGCCGCGCCGTACTCCTGGGACGAGACCCTCGCCCAGCTCCTGGCCCTGCTGGCGCCGGACGGCCGCCTGCTGCTGGGCTTCGAGAACCTGTTCGGCGTCCACCGGCTGACCGCACTGCCGGCCGCCCCCGCCGACGCCGACTGGGTGGTGGCCGACGACCACGACCCGGCCCGCCCGGCCGGCCACGCCCGGTGGCTGTCCCGCCTCACCGACGCCGGTCTGACCGTCACCGCCGACTACGCCGCGTATCCGTCGCTGACATCACCGACCGTGCTGCTGGCCCGGGCCGCGCGGACCGAGCCCGCGATCGCCGGGGCACTCGAAGCGGCAGTGGCCGCCGCGGTCCGCCCCGATTCCGATTCGCTGACGGACCCGGCCCGCCTGGCGACCGCCGCCGTACGCCACGGCCTGACCGCCGAGCTGGCTCCGGCGTGGTTCGCCGTCGCCACCCGCGAAGCCGCCGCCACCCGCGAAGCCGCCGCTCAGGGAGCCAGGGCCACCCACGACGCCGCCGCTACTGAGGAAGCCGGGGCCATCCACGAAGCGGCCGGGGCCACCCGCGAAGCGGCCGGAGCCACCCGCGAGGCCGCCGTCCGAGGAGCCGAGGCGCCCGAGGCGGTGATCGGCTCCCAGGTTGTCCGGATCGCTGATCTTCCCCGAGGCCGCACCCTGCAGGATCACCTGCTCACCGCGGCCCAGCGCCGCGACCTGCCCGAGATGCGCGACCTGCTCACCGCGTGGCAGTCGGGCGCGGCGGCCGGCGTCCCGGCCGCCCACGTGATCGTGTCCGCCCCGGTCGGCGACCAGCCGAGGCCGGCCGAGCTGATCCCCCACGCGCCGGGCGGGGACGCCCTGGTCGGCGACCAGCCGGGGCCGGCCGAGCTGATCCCCCGCGCGCCGGGCGGGGACGCCCTGGTCGCGCTGCGCGCTTTCGCCACCGAGGCGATCACGGCCGGCTACGCCCACCTGTGGCCGATCCAGGCCGACGAGGCCGAACTCACCGCCGTGCTGGCCGGCATGACCGGTCGCGAGCTCGAACCCTCCGAGGTCCCGCCCGCTCCCCCGCGCCCCGCGCACGCCGTCGGCGACCTGCTGGCCGACCGCGACCGCCTCACCCGGGAGCTGTCCGAGGCCAAGGCCAAGCACGAGTGGTACGAGTCGATGCTGCGCGGCCGCGAGGCCGAGCTGAAGCGGGTCCGCCAGATGAACGCGCTGCTCTCCGCCACCGTCCCCGGCAAGGCCGCGACCAGCCTGGTGGGTGGCCTGCGAGCCGGCAAACGGGCCGTACGGAAAATGGTCCGTCGCGGCCGATAAGAAAAGAGGCAGCCGGCCGGGAACTGCGATGGTGTCGTAAAGCCGTCCGACCGGTGTCTGTTCGGACAATGGCGTGGCGGCCGGGGCGGAGCAGAATGGCGTTCGGGATGGGTGCCTATCCCCGCCAGGAGGCATCCGTCCCCTAGACGCGAAGCGGGCCGGAGTCGCCAAGACTCCGGCCCGCTTGCATCAAAGGCTGCCCTACGGGACGGCGGGGTAGTCGGTCACGAAGACCGGCTGGCCCACCTTCGTCATGTCAGCGGCCGCGCCCTCCCCGTTGACGACGTGGTTGATCACGCCGGCGCTGAGGTTGACGGTCATGATGTGGTGCAGCTTCACACCGGGGCGCTTCGGGACCTCGAATCCGTTCTCGGTCTCGATCGCCGGGTTGTTCTGGTTGAAGACGTAGACGCCAGCCCCGTACAGGGAGTGGTTCTTGACCTTGTCTCCGACCTTGTAGCCGGCGTACCCCTTGGTCTTGCCGTTCATCCAGTCGGCTTGCGTCGGCGGGTCGTACGGCAGTTCGTTCTGGTAGAGCACGGTGGTGCCCTTCTCGCCGTTCCAGACGGTGTTGTACTTCTGGAAGTGCTCGACGAAGAGGCCCGTCGCGGTCACGTTGTCGCCGTTGATCACGGCGCCGTAGCGGCCGGTGTTGGTGCGCCACCGCTGGGTGTCGCCGTTCACGCCTTCGGTGAAGCCCTCGACGCCGTGGTCACCGCGCCACACCCAGGTGTGGTCGATGAGAACGTTGTCGCTGTTCACCTCGAGCGCGGTGTCGACCTTGCCGATGTGCGGGCCGCCCACCCGGAAGTAGACGTCCGACAGCGTGGTCGGGTTGGAGGCCGAGCTGATGCTGAAGCCGGGGGTGCCGACCTGCAGCAGGTTCTTCGACTCCTTGGTGCCGGCGTCGATGGTGACGCCCGCGATGATCACTCCGGGAACCCCGGCGACCTTGATCGGCGTGACCCCGTTGACCGCGGTCAGCGTCGCGTGACCGATCCCGAGCACGACCTGGTTCGGGCGCAGCACGTGGATGGTCTGGTCGATGTTGTAGACACCCGGCGTGAACAGCAGGTTCTTGCCGAGCAGCAGCTGCGCGTTGATCAGCCACTCCGGGTCGGACGGCTTCGCGACGAAGAAGTCGCTCAGCGGGATCGTCCGGCCGCTGGTCAGGTCCTCGTCCCAGCTGACACCGCTGGTGTTGCGGTGCGCGCTCGGCACGCGGACGTTGTACTTGCCCTTGGCGTCGACGAACAGGAACGGCTTCTCCCGGCTCAGCGGCGTCTTCTCCAGGGTCGTGTACGGCGTGCCCGGGAAACCGGCCTCGGAGGGCGCGCCCTCGACACCGGCGAAGACCTGGTTCCACACCGCGTTCGACCAGTTGGTGACCTGGCTGTTACGGGTCAGCCACTGCTGCTGCGAACCGTTGGTCACAGCGCCGAACTTGGAGTCGGCGATGAAACCACCACTGGCGTACTGCGGGCCGGCGGTGCAGTAGTCCATCAGCGTGAAGCCGCCGTCCACGTTCAGACGACGCAGCGACACGGCCTGCGACACGGCCCAGAAGTTGGCGCCGGCGCGGCACCCGTCCTGACCCGCTCCGTTGACCTTGATGGACAGGTTCGACAGCGTGCGCCAGAAGTTGACCAGCGCGAGGCAGTTGCTCGTGCCGCCGTCGGCGAGGCAACGGTTGTAGACCTCGACCTTGCCGTTGATGACGACGTCGTTCGGGGACGCACCGAGACCGGAGACCTCGGTGTAGTAACCGACCTTGATCTGCAGCGGCTGGGCGTCGGTGCCATAGGTGCCCGGCTTGAACAGGAAGGCGTATCGGTTCGTGCCCATCTCGGCGTCGACCTGCTTGGCGTACGCCGCGTCCAGCTTGGCCTGGATCTCGGCGACGGGCGTGCTCGGGTCGAAGATGGTGACGTTGGTGCCGAAATTAGGTGCGGCTGCGGCGGCCGCGGCGGGAGCTGCGGAGGCGGGCGCGCTGGCGAGCGCACCCACGGTGACCGCGGTGAGCCCGACAGCGAGAATCCGCCGCAGGTGCCGTCGACCGGCAGATTTCGTCATGCGCAGGGGTCCCTTCCTGTAACGGGGAAGCAACAAACTGGATCACAGGAAGCTATAGACCGGTCCGCATGTCAAGTGTCCACATCGGAGTCGGGTGCCGCATTCGCACAGGCTTCGGACATCTCGCCGCGGTTCCGGAACGGATGCTGCCCGAACAGCCCCTGAGCCCGCATGTTCGGCCCCGAAACCGGTACCGGAGGTCAGCCGGTACCGGTTTCGGCTTTTTTGATCAAGAAGTCACGCTCGGTAGCGGTCGGGGCCAGTTCCGCGGCGTGCGTGAACTCGCGGGCGGCGGCCTCGTGGTCACCGAGCCGTCGCAGCATCTCGCCCCGCGCGGCGGGCAGGTGGTGGTTACGCGGCATTTGTTCGGTCAGGCCTTCGAGCAGTTCCAGAGCGGCTTGCGGCCCGTACGCCTCCAGGACCGCGACGGCCCGGTTCAGCCGGACGACCGGCGAGCCGGTCAGGTCGTCGAGCTGCTGGTACAGCGCGGCGATGGACACCCAGTCCTTCTGATCGACGGCATGGTGGGCGGCGATCAGTGCTTGCAGCCGATACGGGCCGTCCTCGACGCCGGGCGTGGCCAGCAGGATCAGCGCTTCGGCGATCTCCGCGGCGTTCCATTCCGTACGGTCCTGGTCGGCCAGAAGCACAAGCTGCCCGTCCCGCCGCCGGGCGCGCCGCCGCGAGTGCTGCAGCAGCATGAGCGCGAGGAGTCCGGTCGTCTCGGGCTCGGCCGGCAGCATCCGGGCCAGCCGGATCGCCTCCCCCGCGACCTCGTCCCGATACGACCGGTAGCCCTCGGTGAAGAGCAGGTACAGCACGGACAGCACCGCCGACACCCGCCCGGGCAGGTCGTCCGGTGCCGGGAACCGGACCGGGATGCCCGCCGTCCGGATCTTCTGCTTGGCCCGGGTGAGCCGAGCGGCCATCGTCGTGTCCGGGACCAGGAACAGCCGGGCGATCTCGGGCACGGTCAGGCCCGCGACGAACCGGAGCGTGAGCGCGACCCGCGACTCCTGGCCCAGCGCCGGGTGACAGCAGGCGAACAGCAGAGCGAGCGAGTCGTCCCGCTCCGGCGCCTCCCCCGGCGACGTGATCAGCAGCGGCAGATAGCGGACCAGCGTCTCCTCGCGCCGCCGCCGGTCCACCGCCCGCCGCCGGGCGACCGACAGCAGCCATCCGGCCGGGCGCCGCGGGACGCCGTCGACCGGCCACTGCTGAGCGGCGGCGGCGAAGGCGTCCTGCAGCGATTCCTCGGCCAGGTCGAAGCTGCGCAGCTCCGCGACCAGGGTGGCCATCAGCGGCCCCCGGTGCTCGCGGAAGGCGGCCTCGACCAGGCTCATCCGGCCGGGTGCTCGACGACCGGGCGGACCTCGATGATGTCCTCGACGGTCGCGAGGTGGCGGGCGAACTCCAGCGCCTCGTCCAGGTCACGCGCCTCGACCAGGTAGAACCCGCCCAGCTGCTCGGCCGTCTCGGCGTACGGGCCGTCGGTCATCAGATGCTCACCACCCTGCACCCGTACGGTCGTCGCGGTGTTCGACAGGGCCAGCTCCTCGCCGCCCCGCTCGGCGTCACGCGACGCGAGCAGCTCGGAGAACCGCCCGTGGGCCGCGTACACCTTCTCCCGGGTCGCCTCGTCGGCCTCGGCCCAGCTCTTCTCGACCGAGTACATCAGCAGCGCGTATTTCATGTCGCCTCCCTTTGATCAAGGATCCTTCACCCGGTCGTCGCGCGTGACCCGCGGAAATCGACAACGCCCGCAGGTGATTCTTAAGCCGATCACAAGTGGGGCCCGGCAGAGTCGTCCGTGTCGAGAAACGGATGACCGAAAGGGAACACCATGAACACGTCGTGGGAGGCGCTGCGCCGCCGGCTCACCGGCGCGCCGGCACTGCCGGGCGACGCCCTGTACGCCCAGCTGGCGACGGGATTCAACGTGGCGATCACGGCCAAGCCGGCCGCGGTCGTCGAGGCCCGGGACGCGCAGGATGTCGCCGAGACCGTCCGGTTCGCCGCCGCCACCGGACGGGCGGTCGCCGTGCAGGCCACCGGTCACGGGCTGGCCGACACCTATGACGAGGCGATCCTCGTGCACACCGGCCGCCTCGACGAGTGCGTGGTGCACGCCGAGGAGGGCTGGGCCCGGGTCGGCGCCGGCGTGCGCTGGCAGCAGGTGCTCGACGCGGCAGCCCCGCACGGGCTGGCTCCGCTGGCCGGTTCCGCACCCGGCGTCGGCGTGGTCGGCTACACCACCGGCGGCGGTCTCGGCCCGGTGGCCCGCACGTACGGCTGGGCGTCCGACCGCGTCCGCGCCGTCGAGCTCGTCACCGGCGACGGCGTCCTGCGGCGGGTGACCGCTTCCGACGAGCCCGACCTGTTCTGGGCGGTCCGCGGCGGCAAGGGCGCGCTGGGTATCGTGACCGCGCTCGAGTTCGACCTGATTCAACTTCCTTCCCTGTACGCCGGTGCGCTGTACTACGCGGCCGCCGACGCCCCCGCCGTGGTCCATCGCTGGCGCGAGTGGTCGTCCACGCTGCCACCCGAGGCCACCACGTCGCTGGCGTTCCTGCAGCTCCCGCCGATGCCCGGAGTCCCCGAGCCACTGGCCGGCAAGTTCACGGTCGCCGTGCGCTTCGCCTGGACCAGCTCGGCCGAATCGGGCGAGGCCGTGCTGGCCCCGATGCGCGCCGCCGCGACCCCACTGATCGACGCCGTACAGACCATCCCGTACGCGGCCCTGGGCATGATCCACGCCGACCCGGTCGAGCCCATGCCGGTCGTCGAGGAGACGGACCTGTTCTCGTCGTTCCCGCCCGAGGCGGCCGACGCGCTGCTGGCCGTGGCCGGGCCTTCGTCGGGCTCACCCCAGGTCATGGTCGAGGTGCGCCAGCTCGGCGGTGCGTTGGCCGCGCCGGCTCAGCACCCGTCAGCTCTGTGCCATCGGGACGCGGCGTTCTCCCTGGTCATGATTGGGGTGCCGATGCCGCCGGTGGCCCCGCACGCTTCGGGTGTGCGGGAAGCTCTCGGTCCCTGGCTGACCGGCGGCGCGTTGCCGAACCTGAGCTCGGCCACCGGCGCAGAGCGGATCGCCCGCTCCTACGATCCGGCGACGCTGTCACGGCTGACGGCGCTGGCGGCGGAGTACGACCCGGCCCACGTGTTCCGGGTCGGCCAGGTGCCGGTCCGCTGACCGGGTGTGCCGCGGCCTGGCGGGGTCGCGGCACACTCATCCAGTTCGCCGGAAATTTGACGGGGCGTGCGGAGATCCTCACCCTCCGGTTGCAGCATCGGGCGAGCCTCGGTAAGGGGTAGAGCTAGCACCACTCCTGAACGACTGGCTCGCACCATCGAAACGGGCCTCCACCATCCGTACGGTCGAAGGAACTGGCCGAAGGAGGAGACCACGATGCTGGACCGCTTGATGCCCCTGATCTCCTCGCCGTGGCTGTATGTCGTGGTGTTCGCGATCGTGGCCATCGACGGCTTCATCCCGGCCATGCCGTCCGACCCGGTGGTGATCGGGCTCGGCGCGCTCACCGCCACCGGCTCGCCCGACCTGCTGCTGCTGGCCCTGGTGGTGATCGCGGGCGGCATGACCGGCGACCGGATCGCCTATCTGCTGGGGCGCCAGGCCGGGCACCGGATCCGCAACCCCAAGCTGATCCAGGCCAGGCAGAAGGCGGAACACGCATTGCGACGCTTCGGCGGTCCGGCGATCCTGGTCGGGCGTTTCCTCCCGTACGGGCGCACCGCCACCGCCATGACATCCGGTTCGGCGTCGTTGCCGCGCGGATGGTTCCGCCTGTGGTCCGCCACGGCCGGCGTGGCGTGGGCCGTCTACGCGCTCGGCCTGGGCCGGCTGGGCGGCGAGACGTTCATCGAGTCGCCGCTGCTGGGCGCCGCGTTCGGCATGGCCATGGGCATGGTCGTCGGCGTCACGCACTTCGTCGTCACCAAGATCGCCGCCCGCCGCCGACCGCCCGCGCGGGTCGAGCCGCCGGTCCGCGAACCCGTCACGTCGGGCTGCCCCACCCCCTGACGGATGATGGTTCCGGGTGGGACGGTCGGCTAGCGTCGCCGCATGGTGGCGATCGAATCCATAGTGGCCAAGGCCGGCGGACGGGCGGCCTCATACGTCGGCCAGGTGGCGGTCAGCAAGCTCCGGCGGAAAGCACTGCTCGATCAGGCCACGGCTCTGATCGACCGGACGACGTTCGACGCCTTCCTCACCTCGCTGACGGCCGAGCAGGGAGCGGGCTTCCTCGCGTTTCTCGAGTCACCCCAGTTCGAGCATCTGGCCCTGCGCACGACGGTGTGGCATCTGGCCGGACGCTCCGAAGGCGACCTGGCCGACATCCGGGAGACGGCCCGGCTCAGCCTGCGGGCCCGCCTCGACCTGGCCGACGAGCAGCTTCTGACCGGGGTCGACCTGGTGATGCGCCTGCTCACGGTGGCCTCCGAGTCGGCGATCCAGGCCCACCGGACGATCGACAACGGGTTCGCCGTCGGGGTCGTCGCCGATCTGGCGGTGGCCGCGGCACGGCAGCACGAGCTGCTCGAGAAGCTGCCCGACCTGCGCGGCGTCGACCGGTTCAGCAAGACCTTCCGAGCCCAGGTCGGCGCCACGCGGGCCAAGATGCGGCTGGCCCACCTCGGACGCCGGGCCGGCATCGAATACTCCGACCTCCACGTGGACCCGACGTTCCACTTCCCCGACGGGAACTCTTTCGCCCCCGAGAACCGGGCGACCGCCGAGACGCTCGATCAGTACCAGCGGTTCGTGGTGCTCGGGGATCCGGGAGCGGGCAAGTCCACCTTCGCCGCCAAGCTCGCCCACGACCTGGCCGTCGACGCCGTCGAGGGCATGCGCGGCCGGGTGCCGTTCCTGGTTGTCGCGCGCGAGCACGCCGAGCAGTTGCGGACCTCACGACGGCCGCTGGTGGCGCTGCTCGAGGACGTCGCGAAGGACCCGTACAACATCGTTCCGCCGGCCGGCGCGATCGAATATCTGCTGCTCAACGGCTCGGCCTTCGTGATCATCGACGGGATCGACGAACTCGGGGACGCCGAGGCCCGGCGGCGGCTGGCCGATCTGGTCGAGGCCTTCGCCCATCACTACCCGCTCGTCAACATCGTGGTCACGTCACGCAGCGTCGGCTATGACGAGGCCGCGCTGGATCAGGAACAGTTCACGGCCGTCCGGATCGCACCGTTCACCGAGGAGCAGGTCGCCGACTATGCGCGACGCTGGTTCGGGCTCGAGCGGGAGCAGCAGGCGCTGGCCGAGTCGTTCCTGTCCGAGAGCGCCGACATCCACGACCTGCGCAGCAACCCGCTGGTGCTGTCTCTGCTGTGTTCCCTGTACGAGTCCAAGCACTACATTCCGCCGAACCGCTCGCAGATCTACGAGAAATGCGCCGAACTGCTCTTCGAGCAGTGGGACCAGGGGCGTGGGGTGAGCGTTCCCATGCCGTACGGGACCCACATGCGGCCCGCCGTGGCCCGGCTCGCGTGGCAGATGTTCACCGACCCCTCTGGCGGTCAGGTCCTCGCGCGCGAGCAGGTGGCCGAGCTCCTCATCGAATACATGTTGGAGGAGCGCTTCGATCGCTGGTCCGAGGCGGCCGACGCGGCGAACCAGTTCCTCGACTACTGCGCGGGCCGGGCCTGGCTGCTCACCGAGATGGGCGTCCGGAACGGCCAGCGCGTTTACGGGTTCACCCACCGCACGTTCCTCGAATACTTCACCGCGGTGCACCTCGTGCGGCTCGGGCCGAGCCCGGCGCAGGTCTGGGAGCGGCTGAGTGACCGGATCCCCGACGCGTCCTGGCGCAACGTCGCCCACCTGGCGGTGCACCGGCTCGAGCGGGACGCCGACGGCGGAGCCAGCGGGTTGATGGAGCTGCTCCTGAACACGGCGGTCGCCTCCCCGCAGCGCCCGATCCATCTCCAGTTCGCGGCCGAGGTCGCGTCGCAGATCGGTCTCCGTTCCGCGACCCTGCGCCGGATCGCGATCGAGTGTGTCCGCCTGGCCGGCGAGCTGCCGAGCCGCGCCCGGTATCGATACAGCTGGACTCAGATTCAGACGGACGCACTCGGCGACGCCGACAGAGCGCTGAAGACGCTGATGGCGGTCCAGCTCCCGGAAAACGTCGCTCGTCTCGGATCCGCGGTGGCGGACGCTCTCAGCGGCCCAGAGTTCGACTTGGCCGATGAGGCCATCTCGTACGGATTAATAGCCGTCGAGCTGCTCGAAACGTTGTCTCTCGTGGCCGACGTGTCGGAGTTTCTCCGTCGGGAGTCCGGTCTGTCCGACTTCGCAGAGGTCCGCAAGTGGGAAACCCGTGTGGGTTGGGCCTCGTCCGAGGACGTGCAGACTCATGGCGCCAGCATCCTTTTCAAGCAAGTCGCGTACTACTACACCTACACGCACTCGGGTGCCTCGCACATCCTCAGTTCCGTGTCCGACGACGCCGGACCTGCTCAGAGCGCGGTGAGCCTTCTGGAGGCCCTGTACCGCCCGCTGGTCGAAGATCCCTGGCCTTGGCTTCGCGCCCAGAACGACCAGTTCACGGTCAGTTGGGCACCGTCCGCCGAGGCCGAACTCGTCTTCCCCCGCCTTCAATCCGAACAGCTACTCGCGCTGCCGCCTGCCGCGCGTTCGGCGGCCCTCCTTCTGCTCCTGGTCATGATGCAGCACACCAATTACGACGAAACCGACCTCGACGGCCCAGTCGGTCCCCTTCTGAAACTGGCCGCGGCGCGCAAGACCGGCCGGGGACGCGCCGCCGCCGTCAAACGAGTAGAAACGTGGGACCTCCTGCCGGAGGCAGAGGCGCTGGTCGTCTCCTGGATCAACGACGAGGCCTCCCCCGTGCTCCGACACAACTGACCAGCACGCAAGCTACGGCGACGCACGGCTGAGCCGGGACATCAGGGCGGCGACTGACGGCGTACGGGAAAAGGTTGGTCTTTATCGCAGGTCGGCGGCCACCTGCTCGAGGGTGTCGCGCAGGGCTCGGGCGGCCGGGGAGGCGGCTCCGGACAGGCGCTGGGCGGTGAAGATCGTGCGGCGTGGGAGGTCGGGCAGGTCGAGCAGGCGGCAGCTGGTGTCCAGGCCCAGCCAGAGGAGGTCGGGGATCAGGGCCACCGCGTTGCCCGACTCGACCAGGCGGATGTGGGCCTGCAGGTCGGCGGTCTCGTAGCGGACGTCGGGCTCGAAGCCGGTGGAGCGGCAGAGCTGTTCGGCGAAATGGCGGGACGCGGTGCCGCGCGGTTCCATGACCCACGGCATGTGGCGGGCCTCGTCGAGCGATGACACCGGGTGCAATGACGCGTCGAGGGACGGGAGCGCCAGGCGGATCGCGTCCATGGTCAGGGGACGCCGATCCAGGCCGGGGTGGTGTGGGGCGGCGTGGGCCGGGTACTGCTCAGCGATCACCATGTCGAAGTCGCGGGCCCAGGTTTCGCGCAAGGCCTCCTCGGGCTCGCGTTGCACCATTTCGACGCGTACGTCGGGAAAGCGGGACGCCATGGCCAGCAACGTCGCCGGCATCAAGGCCAGGGCCGCCGACTGGAAGACGGCGACCCGGACGCGGCCGGTCACACGCGTGACCGAGGCCTGCAGGCCGGCCTCGGCGCGTTCCAGGCTGTCCAGGATCTCGCCGACCGACTCGACCAGCACCTCGGCCTGCGGGGTGAGCTGGACGCCGCGGCCGGATTTGCGCAGCAGTGGCTGGCCGGCCTCCTTCTCGAGCAGGCTGAGCTGCTGCGACACGGCCGACGGGGAGAAGTTGAGCGCCTCGGCGACGGCCGCGATGGTGCCGCGGATGGCCAGCTCGCGCAGCAGGACGAGACGCCGGATCTCCAACATGACGGACTCCCGGGAAAACGTAAGTAGAACTGAAGAGTACTCGTCGGAAACCATCGCTTTTCCTGAACGGATCGCGGAAGGACACTTTCGGCATGTCTGACGTCGTCCAGTCCCCGGCCTTGTTCGAGGATCACTCCGCACTCGCTGACGAGGCGGTCGCCCTCGTCCGTCGCTGGCTGCACGAGGCCTCGGCCATCAAGACCACCGGGTCGGCCGCCCAGTTGGCCGGCGTGCTGAAGGATCCCCAGGGACTGGCGTTCGCCGTCGGCTTCGTCGACGGCGTGGTGCGGCCCGAGGACGTACGGGTCAGTGCCCGCGCGCTCGCCGCCCTGGCGCCGGACGTTCCCCGGTTCCTGCCCGCTCCCCTGCGGGCCGCCGTACGCGTCGGCGGCAAGCTCGCCCCGGTCATGCCGGGTGTGGTCGTGCCGATCGCCCGCCGGGTGCTGCGCGGGATGGTCGGGCACCTGATCGTCGACGCCACCGACGCCAAGCTGGGCCGCGCCATCGCGAAGATCAAGCGCCGGGACGTACGGCTGAACGTGAACCTGCTCGGCGAGGCGGTGCTCGGGCGGGGCGAGGCGGGCCGCCGGTTGCGCGAAACTGAGCGTCTGCTCGGCCGCGATGACGTGGACTATGTGTCCATCAAGGTGTCGTCGACCGTCGCCCCGCACAACCCGTGGGCGTTCGACGAGGCCGTGACCGAGATCGTCGAGCAGTTGACGCCGCTGTTCACGTTGGCCGCCACTGCGCGTACGCGCAAGTTCGTCAACCTCGACATGGAGGAGTACAAGGACCTCGACCTCACCATCGCGGTCTTCACCCGGCTGCTCGACAAGCCCGAGATGCACAACCTCGAGGCCGGGATCGTGCTGCAGGCGTACCTGCCCGACGCGCTGTCGGCGATGATCCGCCTGCAGGAGTGGTCGGCCGTCCGCCGTCAGCGGGGCGGCGCCGGCATCAAGGTGCGTCTGGTCAAGGGCGCGAACCTGCCGATGGAACAGGTCGAGGCGTCGGTGCACGGCTGGCCGCTGGCGACCTGGGGCAGCAAGCAGGAGACGGACACCAACTACAAGCGGGTGCTCGACTATGCGCTGCACCCGGACCGGGTCGGCAACGTGCGGCTCGGGGTGGCCGGGCACAACCTGTTCGACGTCGCGTACGCGTGGCTGCTGGCCGGGCAGCGCGGGGTCCGCGAGGGCATCGAGTTCGAGATGCTGCTCGGCATGGCCGAGGGCCAGGCCGAGGTGGTGCGGCGCGAGGTGGGCGGGCTGCTGCTCTACACCCCGGTCGTACGGCCGGAGCAGTTCGACGTCGCCATCGCCTACCTGATCCGGCGGTTGGAAGAGGGCGCCAGCAGCGACAACTTCATGTCCGCGGTGTTCGAGCTGGACAGTAATTCCGCGCTGTTCGTGCGCGAACGTGACCGTTTCCTGGCGTCGCTGGCCGCCTTGGATTCGGAGGTACGGCGCGCATCGGGCTCGGCGGCGACCGATGCGGACCCGGCCGTCCCGCCGTCGCACCGGGTGGCCGATCGGCATGCCGCCGTGGCCGTCTCCCGGCCCGGGCACTTCGACAACACGCCCGACACCGACCCGTCGGTCGCCTCGAACCGCTCGCTGGTGCGTTCGGTGCTCGCCCGCGTGTCTTCCTCCGCGATCGGCCAGGCCACGATCGACGCGGCCCGGGTCACCGACGCGCGGCGGCTCGACGACCGGCTCGGCGCGGCCGTGGCGGCCGCCGGCGCGTGGGGCGCGCTCTCCGGGGCTGACCGTGGCGTGATCCTGCACCGGATCGGCGAGGCCCTCGAGACCCACCGCGCCGACCTGATCGAGGTGATGGCGGCCGAGACCGGCAAGACGGCCGACCAGGCCGACCCGGAAGTGAGCGAGGCGATCGACTTCGCGCACTATTACGCCGAGCTGGCCGCGCAACTGGACGACGTGGACGGTGCGGTGGCCGTCCCGGAGAAGCTGACCCTGGTGACGCCGCCGTGGAACTTCCCGGTGGCCATCCCGGCCGGCTCGGTGCTGTCCGCGCTGGCCGCGGGTTCGGCCGTCGCGCTCAAACCGGCCGGTCAGGCGGAACGCTGCGGCGCCGTGCTGGCCGACATCATCAAGCCGGTGCTGCCGGACGCCGATCTGCTCACTCTCGTGCAGGTCGAGGAGAACGGGCTGGGCCGGACGCTCATCGCGCACGCGCTGGTCGACCGGGTCATCCTGACCGGTGCGTACGAGACCGCGCAGCTCTTCCGGTCGTTCCGGCCCGACCTGCCGCTCCTCGCCGAGACCAGCGGCAAGAACGCCATCATCGTGACTCCGAGCGCCGACCTCGACCTTGCGGTCAAAGACGTGGTGCAGTCGGCGTTCGGCCACGCCGGGCAGAAGTGCTCGGCGGCGTCGCTGGTCATCCTGGTCGGGTCGGTGGCGCGGTCGGAGCGGTTCCGGCACCAGCTGCTGGACGCGGCGTCGTCGCTGACCGTGGGCTGGCCGTCCGACGCGACCAGCCAGGTCGGGCCGGTCATCGAGCCGGCCGCGGGCAAACTGCTGGACGGGCTGACCAAGCTCGGTGCGGGCGAGAAGTGGCTGCTGGCGCCGAAGTCGCTGGACGACAGTGGGCGGCTGTGGAGCCCCGGCATTCGCGACGGGGTGGCCCGCGGGTCCGAATATCACCGCACCGAATACTTCGGCCCGGTGCTCGGCATCATGACCGCGGCGACCCTGGACGAGGCGATCGACCTGGTCAACGACGTCGACTACGGGCTGACGTCGGGGCTGCACTCACTCGACCCGGCCGAACTGGCGACCTGGCTCGACCGGATCCAGGCGGGCAACCTGTACGTCAACCGCGGAATCACCGGCGCGATCGTGCGGCGGCAGCCGTTCGGCGGGTGGAAGAAGTCGGCGGTCGGGCCCGGCACCAAGGCCGGTGGCCCGAACTACCTGGTCGGCCTCAGCGGGTGGAAGCCCGCTCCGGCGACCGCCGACGGCCCGATCCCTGCCGCCGTCCGCCCCCTGGTCGAGGCCGGTGGCGAGACGCTCGCGCGGGCGGCCCGCAGCGACGCCGCCGCCTGGGCCGGCCATTTCGGTCAGTCGGACGTCTCGGGGCTGTGGGCCGAGCGCAACGTGCTCCGCTACCGCCCGGTGCCGGTCGAGGTGCGGCTGGCGGCCGACGCTCCGGTGGTCGACCTGCTGCGGGTGGTCGCGGCCGGCCTCCGTACGGGATCGGCGTTCCGCGTGTCGACCGCGTCACCGCTGCCGGCCGAGGCCGTCGCGGCGATCCCGGTCGACGTGCGGGTCGAGGACGACGCGGCGTTCGCGGCCGGGCTCCGCGGGGTGAACCGGGTACGGCTGATCGGCGGGTCGGCGCCGGCGCTCGCCCACGCCACCGGGGGACGGCCCGACCTGGCCATCTATGCGGCGCCGGTGACCGAGGCGGGGCGGATCGAGCTGCTGCCGTTCCTGCACGAGCAGGCGATCAGCATCACCGCGCACCGCTTCGGCAACCCGGACAAGCTGGCAGCGTCGGCTCTCTGACCTGCGTGCCGCCTTGGTGTGCTAGCGGTCGACGACGTTGCGCAGCGGGGTGCCGGCCTCGAACGCGGCCACGTTTTCGCTGATCAGCTCGGAGGCACCGATCGGGCGGCCGCCGGCCACGTGCGGCGTGATGATGACGTTCGGCTCGTTCCACAGGCCCGAGTCGTCGGGCAGTGGCTCGGTCTCGAAGACGTCCAGGGCCGCCCCGCCGATCGTGCCCTCGCGCAGCGCGTCCAGCAGCGCCTCCTCGTCGAGCGTGGCGCCCCGGCCCACGTTGACGATCCATGCGTGGTCCGGCAGCTGGTCGAGGATTTCCTCGTTCAGCGCCTGAGCCGTCGCCGGGGTGGCGGGCAGGATGTTGATCAGCACATCGGTGTCCGGCAGCAATGCGGGGAACGCGTCCTCGGTCACGACCTCGACGCCCTCCCGGGTGCCGGCGCTGCGGGCCACCCCGGTCACCCGTGCGCCCAGGGCGGTGAGCAGCGGGGCCAGCGCGACCGCGATGCCGCCGAAGCCCCAGATCACCACGTGGGCGTCACGCAACGTGTAGAAGCGCCGGGTGGCCGGCGCCGCCTGCAGCTCGCGCATCTCCTCGGCCCAGTGCCGGGCCTGCTGGGCGCGGGCGAGCAGGTGCAGATGGCGTACGGCGGCCAGGGTCAGCGCCAGCGTGTGCTCGGCGACCGTGGCGTCGTGCAGGCCGCGGCCCGAGGTGATCACCACGTCGGGCGCGAAGCCGGCGGCCACGACCGCGTCGGGCCCGGCGGCCAGGGTCTGCACCCAGCGCAGCTGCTTGAGCCGGGCCGCGGCGTCGCGCAACTGGTCACCCGGGTTGTTCCAGACGACGAGCACGTCCGCGTCGGTGTGCTCCTCGGGAATCGGGCGACCGATGGCGTAGCGGACGGCGGCCACCCCGCCGGGCAGAGCAGGATCCAGGTCGACGCTGTCGGGCAGTAGGAGCTTCATGTCCCCCATTCTGGTTCAGTGACGATCGTTCAGTTCGAGCACCGTGACGGAATCCTCGATCTCGGCTGGGGGCACCCGCTGCCCTCGCTGCTGCCGGCGGGCGCGTGGGCGGCGGCGACCGAGGAGGCACTACGGACGTACGGGTGGAAAGCGCTCACCTACGGTCATGAACCCGGGCCCGCTCCCCTGCGCGAATGGATCGCCGCCCACGTCGGGGACGCCACCCCCGAGCAGACGTTCGTGACCGCGGGCACGTCGCACGGGCTGGCCCTGGTCACGCAGCTGCTGACCTCGCCCGGCGACGTGGTGCTGGTCGACTCGCCGACCTATCACTACGCGTACAAGATATTCACGGATCTGCACGTCCGGCTCATCGCTGTGCGGGCCGGCGATCCCGACGAGGTCGCCCGGGCCGCGCGGGAGCATGATGCCGCGTTCCTCTATCTGGTGCCGACGTTCGGGAACCCGACCGGGCGCAGCCTGCCCGGCGAGCAGCGGCGGCGGCTGGCGGCGAGCGGGCTGACGATCGTCGAGGACGACACCTACCGCGAGCTGTTCTATGACCGGCCCGCATCACCGGCGCTGTGGTCGTCCGGTGAGCGCATCATCCGGCTGGGCACCTTCTCGAAGACCGTCGCGCCGGGCCTGCGGCTGGGCTGGATCAACGCCGGCCCGTCGACGGTCATCGAGCTGGCGCGGCTCGGGGCCGTGCACAGCGGCGGCGGGGTCAACCACACGACGGCGATGACGATGGCGGTGTTCGGCGGCTCCGGGGCGTACGGGAAACATGTCCTGACCTTGCGGCAGCGCTATCGCGCGCAGCGGGACGCCCTGATCCCGGCGGCGGACGACCGGCCCGACGGAGGGTGGTTCTGGTGGAAGGAGCTGCCGGACGGGATTGACGCGGAGTCACTTCTGCCGGTGGCGGAGCGTTACGGGGTCTCGTTCGTGCCGGGAACCGCGTTCTTTCTGGACGGACAGAGCGGGCACGACCGCGTCCGGCTGAGTTTCTCGCACCTGCCGCCGGCCGATCTGCGCGAGGCCGCTCGTCGACTGGACGTCGCCATTCGTTCCGTCTTAGGACAGTAACGAGATCTACTGCCGATCCGGCCGGACCGGGAGACTGATCGACATCTATTCGATGGATGTCGACAGGAGCAGGTCATGCGTCGTCTCTCGCTGCTGGTAGCCGCTGTCGTGGCAATCGGCCTGGCCACCGCCGCACCCGCCTCGGCCACGCCGCCGAACATTCCGTCCGCCACCACCGCCCAGTCGCAGCTCAATGCGCTCACCGTCGCGACCCAGGGTTCGATGAGCGGTTATTCGCGCGACCTGTTCCCGCACTGGATCACGATCAGCGGCGCCTGCAACACCCGCGAGACCGTCCTCAAGCGCGACGGCAGCAATGTCGTCACCAA
Organism: Paractinoplanes bogorensis; assembly: GCF_018829635.1. GTDB lineage: Bacteria > Actinomycetota > Actinomycetes > Mycobacteriales > Micromonosporaceae > Actinoplanes > Actinoplanes bogorensis. Next base: position 214,328 of record NZ_JAHKKG010000005.1, on the reverse strand, counting down.
TTCGTCGTGCGCATCGACGTCCGGCAGTTGGTATTCGCCCTATGACGGTGTGACCTGGAGCGCGGCCTCCGACGTCGACATCGACCACATCGTTCCGCTCGCCGAGGCGTGGCGGTCCGGCGCGAGCTCGTGGACCACCTCCAAGCGGCAGAGTTTCGCCAACGACCTCACCCGCCCGCAGCTGATCGCGGTGACCGACAACGTCAACCAGTCGAAGGGCGACCAGGACCCGTCGACCTGGGTGCCGTCGCGCACCGCCTACCGCTGCACCTATGCGCGCATGTGGATCGGCGTCAAGTACTACTGGAACCTGACCCTGCAGTCGGCCGAGAAGACCGCACTGCAGAACCTGCTCACCAGCTACTGCTAAATTCCTTCCCGTACGCCGTTTCGCGCCGCTCGCCCAGCGGCGCCGCCCCGGAAGGAGGTCGCACCGTGTCCGATCCGATGCGCCCCTTCCGCGGCCCGGCGTCCCCGCGGTTCTGACTCCGGGGCGCAGCATTCGCGCCCTGGAGGTTCCGCATGAGTTCACTCGTTTTCCGCCCACTGGTCCCCGGTGAGGAATCCGTCTTCGATTCGTTCCCCGGCCGGCCGTCCCCGATGCCTTTCGCCGACGGCCTGGCCGCCGGTGGTTTCGCCTTTTCCCGTACGTGGATCGCCCTGCGCGACGGTGCACCGGTGGCCCGCGCCGCCTGGGTTCTGCCGCCCGGTTCGGTCGGCGGCCCATGGCTGGAAGTGTTCGACCTGAACGATTCCCCCGAGGTCGGCGCCGCGTTACTGCGCCGGGCCCACGACACGTTCGGTGATGCACGGCCCTATTACGCCGTGTTGCCGGTCGATCCCCGCGTGGCCGCGGCCGCCCGCCTGGCCGGCCTGATCCCCACCGTCGAGCGCCTCCGTTTCCGCTGGACGCCCACCCGGTCACCCGTCGCTCACACGTCGGCCGACGTGCGGCTCGCCACCGGCCCGGACGAGGTCCGCGCTTTGATCGCACGCTTGGATACGCCGGACGTATTGACCGGCTCCGAGACGGCCTGGGCCGTGGCCGGGATCGACCTGGCCCGGGACCCGATGCCCTGGTTGACCGGCCCTGCCGCGGCGTGGCACGTCCTGCACGACGACGGTCGTCCGGTCGGCCTGGCCGGGACCGCGGGTGAAGCGTGCTGGCCGATGATCGTCTACCTGGGTATCGCCGACGGCGACTCCTGCACGGGACGTATGGATCTGCTCGTGGCGGCGCTGCGCGCACTGGTGGCGGGCGGCGCCGAGGAGGTCGTGGCCGACGTCGAGTCCACCTTCGCCGCGACGATCGAGGACCTGCGGCGGGCCGGGTTCGAACAGATCCGGGCCCGCCTCGCGTTCGAGCCGAGGGACGGATCAGGGACGCAAGGCTAGCCCCGCCCCGGTCCTCGGCCTAGGTTCACGCCGTCATGTTTTCCCAGCTTGGGGGACACCATGAGCTACACCCTGCTGCGCGGACGCTTCGTCATCCGCTATCCCGACCTTCCCCGCCAGGGCCCGGAACCCGACGGGGACACGATCAAGTTCCTGCCCGACACACCCGCGCTGGTCGAAGGGTTGCCCCGTCCGTCGGGGACTCCGCCGGACATCAACCGGCGCGGTATCTCCGTACGGCTGGAAGCGGTTGATGCCCTGGAGACCCACTTCAACGAGACCCATCAGGAACTCGAAGGCGCCGACCTGGCCCGGGACGAGATGTTGCGGCGGCTCGGGTTCACAAACGTCGTGTATTTCGAGGACCTGCCGAACAAGGTGCAGTCGGCCGATCAGGACAGCCTGCGCGGTCACGTGCTGTCCAACGGCGTCGACGCGAACGGGCGGCTGATCGGTTTCGTCTATGCCGGCGATCCGGACGGTGCCGACGGGTCGGCCGTGTTCGTCGACGAAGCCCTGGTCGACCGGTCGGTCAACGCGACGCTGCTGGCCGACGGGCACACCTATCCGGCGTACTACGGCACGCTGCCCACGACGTTGCGGGTGCATCTGGCCGCCTCGTCGCGGGCCGCCCGGGCCGCCAGGAAGGGCGTGTGGCCACGGTCGACGGCTGATCCGGACGGCGCTGCGGTCGTACCGGACGCGCTGGCGCTGCAACGGCTGGTCATGTGGCCGAAGTTGTTCCGGCGTCTGGTGTCGTACCTGGCCGCGGGCAACAGCGACTTCGACGGATTCGACACGTGGTTGCGGGCCGACCCGGTGCACCGCGACGACAAGCTGTTCCGGCTCGACACGCTCGAACCGGCCAACATGCACGACGTGGTCAAGGCGTCCGGCAGCAGCATCCAGCTGACGGTGTGGCCCGAGGACTTCGTCATCGAGCCCGACCCGGCACTGCCCGGCACCCCGACCCAGCCGCGTCCGGTCGCGGCCGGCGACGTGCTGATCGTGGCCGCCCTGCCCGACCCGGAAGGCGTCGACCGCGGGCACGAGGTGGTCACGCTGCTCAACGTCACCGCCAAACCGGTCGACCTGAGCGGCTGGAGCCTGCAGGACGACTCCCGGGGCCGTACGGTGCTGACGGGTGTCCTGGCCGGCGGCGCCATCCTGCAGGTGACCGTCTCGGCGGCGACGTCGCTCGGCAACCAGGGTGACCGCATCCTGCTGATCGACGCCGCGGGCACCACGATCGACCAGACCAGCTACCGCGCCGACCAGGTGCGGCCGGGCCGGACGATCGCCATCGGCCGCGTCTGAGCAGTTCCGCCCGCGCCCCGGCCGTTTCGGTCCAGGGCGCGGGTGAGTTGCTGTCAGCGGTCGCTTTTGCGAGCAACGCGCGGGCGGTTGCCGTCAACGGTCGCTCGCGGCAGGCAGCGCGCGGGCGATTGCCGTCAACGGTCGCTCGCGGCAGGCAGCGCGCGGGCGATTGCCGTCAACGGTCGCTCGCGGCGAGCAGCGCGCGGGCGATTGCCGTCAACGGTCGCTCGCGGCGAGCAGCGCGCGGATGCGTTCGATCGCGCGGCCGAAGTAGCGGTGCTCGACCGGGCGGGTCAGGAAGTCGGCCAGCGCGAACAGGTCGAGGGCCTGGCTGAGGCGGCGCCAGTTCGGCGGCAGGCTCCCGCCCGCGTCCCGGAATCCCGCGATGAACGCCTCGTCGAAAGCCGGCGGATGCGGGAAGCGCAGCATGTTGCCGACGTCGACGAGCGGGGAGCTGCTGAACGCGAACTCCCAGTCGAGCACCGCGGTCACCCGGTCGCCGCTCGCCAGCAGGTTCTTGGGGTTGTAGTCGGAGTGGACGAGGCAACGGGATCCCTTGAGGGTGGCCAGTTCCGGCGCCGCGCGCTCGGCCCAGCGCAGGAGGGCCCGCTGCTCGTCGCCGCTGAGGTGGCCGTCGGCGTTGCCCTCCCGGAGACACCGGTCGACGAACTGGTCGAGCCCGTCGATCGGCTCGATGCCGTCGGACCGCAGCCGGGCGCCGGACTCGACGCCTGGGTCGGGGTCGGGCGCGCCCGCGGCTGTCGGGGCGACGACCGTGAGAAAGCCCGGCCGGATGAACTCCACGGTGCCGATGCACGCGAGGGTGGAACCGACGTCGTGGCCCAGGGCGGCCAGCGCGCTGTCGTCCAGTTCGGTCAGCAGTTCGCTCACCGGACGGCCGGGCCGGAACACCGACAGCAGCACCGGCTCGCCCGCGCTGTCACCGGTCGGGTCGGCGGCCACCACCGCGGCGACCGGCACGACCCCGTCGACCCGTTCGGCCAGAGTTCGTTCGAGCGCGCACCGGTTGGTCCGCAGGTAGCGCCGCAGCACATATCGCTCACCATCGCTCATGGTCACGACCGTGTTGTCGTTGCTGTACCCGCCGGTCAACTTGCGCGCCCCGGTCACCCGCCGTCCGGGTCGTGCCCGCTCGATCCAGGCGTTGATGCTCGGTTCCAGCTCCATTCGCCCACCCTAGGCTCGGCGGCGACGGGGATGCGGCCCCGGCTGACCAGATCCCGTAGGCGACGCCGATCGGGCGCGCCCAGGAACTCCGCGCCTCGACGCTGGGTGACAAGTCCACTGTCGGCGAATTGCGGCCGGGAACTGACCGCAGTGTGCGCTTTGCTGATCGGTATGAGCATTCTGCACACGCCCGCCGAGGGTGCCGTCCTGAACCCGTTCCTGCTCGTCGACGACGCGGCCGGGCTCATCACGTTCGTGTCCGAGGTGTTCGGCGTACGGGAAACGCCGGAGGCACACACCGAGATGCCCGACGGGAAACTCATCCACTCCGAACTGCGCCTCGGCACGGTGGATCTGATGATCGCCGACCGGCAGGAGGGGTGGCCGGCCCGGCCCGGCCTGCTGCAGGTGTGGGTGCGGGATGTCGCCTCATTGCTCGAACGTGCAGTAGCGCGCAAGGGCACGGTCGTCACGCCGCCGACCCCGTTCTACGGCGAGACCACCCTCGGCCGGATGCTCGACCCGTGGCAGAACCTGTGGTGGCTGTACGCGCCGGCGCCCGGCCAAGCCGACCCGGTGCCGGTCTGGGAGGGCGGTGACGACACCGTCTTCACGACGCTGGACGTGGCGCTGCGAGACCTTCGATAGCGCGGCGGAGACGGCGGACGGCCTCGTCCATCAAGTCGGGCGGGGCCGCCGCGTAGGTCAGGCGCAGATAGGACGCGGGCGCCTCGGCCGGGAACCAGGGCCGGCCGGGGAAGACGACGACCCCCTCGGCCACGGCGGCCGTCGCCAGGGCCACGTCGTCGATGCCGTGGTCGAGACGGACCCACAGGTGCAGTCCGCCGGCCGGCACCCGCCCCTCGTGCAGCGGCAGGTGCCGGCGCAGCGCGTTCAGCAACGCGTCGCGCCGGACGCGCAGTTCCTTGCGGAGCGCGCGACGGTGCCGTTCCCACGCGGGCGAGGTGACCAGTTCGAGCGCGGCCTGTTGCAGCGGCCCGGAAACGAACAACTCGTCGAGCAGTCGCGCGGCCCGCAGACGCGCACCGGCCTGACCGCGAGCACCGACCGCGGCGATGCGCAGACCGGGCGCCGCCGACTTGGTCAGTGAGCGAACATGCACGACATGGCCGTCCGGATCGTCCGCCGCGAGCGGTGCCGGCGCGGTGCCGTCGATGGTCAGGTCGCGCGCATAGTCGTCTTCGATCAGGAACGACCCCGCTTCCCGTACGACGGACAGCACCTCGCCCCGCCGATGCTCGGCCAGCGTGGCGCCGGTCGGGTTCGCGTGCAGCGGCTGGCAGTAGAACAGCCGGGCGCCGGTGCGGAGGAACGCGGCGCGCAACTGATCGGGCAGCACACCGTCCGTGTCGGTCGGAACGGGCACGACGCGCAACCCGGCCGCGCGGGCCGCGGCGAGCGCGCCGAGATAGGTCGGCGACTCGACGAGCAGCGTGTCGCCCGGCCCGGCCAGCGCGCGCAGGGTGGACGAGATCGCGGCCTGGCCACCCGGGCTGATCACCATGTCGTCCGCGCGCAGTCCGAGGTCGCGGGCGAACCAGGCGCGCAGATCGGCCCGGCCCTCGGCGGGACCGCGCTGCCAGGCAGCCGGCTGACGGGCGGCCCGGGCCAGGGCGGCGCCGAGGGCAGCGGTGGGTTGCAGGTCCGGGTCGAGGTAGCCGCCCGATAACGGAATCGCCCCGGCCGGCGGTATCGCGAGTAACGCCTGGAGCTCCTCCTCGCCCGACCGGCGGGCGCCCAGCGCGACCGTCTGCCACGAGAGGTCGGGCCGGTGGGGGCGCTCGGTCCGCCCGGCCACGAATGTGCCCTGCCCCGGACGGGTCTCGACGACGCCCTCCCGCACCAGCGCACGGATCGCCGCCGCCACGGTCACGGGTGAGGCCCGGTGGCGAGCGGTTAGTTCCCGCACGGAAGGAAGCCTCGCTCCCCCACCCGCACGGCCCGCGAGCGCCCGCAGATCTTGGATAACGCGCTCGGCTGCGTTACCGTCATTCATGAGGAGCAAGAGTAACGCTACTGAGCCGATCGCGGTAACGCCCCGACCCGCCGCGCCGGGCACCGCGAGCGCGATCGGAACGGAACCCGCCGCGGGCCCGGTCGGTGCGCGCGCGGAGTTGAACCCGGGACCGGGTGCGGCCCGGGTCGTCGGACGGCGTACGGGCTCGGCGCGCGGAATGGTCCTGGGGGCGCTGGGTGTCCTCGCGTTCAGTATGTCGCTCCCTGCCACGCGCGTCGCTGTGCACGAACTCGACCCCTGGTTCGTCGCCTTCGGCCGGGCGGTCGGCGCCGCCCTCCTCGCCGCCGCCTACCTGCGGATGACCCGCGCACCCCGGCCCACCCCGGCCCAGTGGCGACGGCTCTCGATCGTCGCGCTGGGTGTCGTCGTCGGCTTCCCGCTCTTCACCTCGCTGGCCCTGACCACCCAGACCTCGGCCCACGGCGCCGTCGTCGTCACCGTGCTGCCCGCCATGACCGCGATCTTCGCCGTGCTCCGGGCCGGCGAACGACCCTCGCGCCTGTTCTGGCTGGCCAGCGCGGCCGGGCTCACCGCCGTGCTGACGTTCCTGGTCGTCACCGGAGCCGCCGCCGGAGCGTTCGAGATCGCCGACCTGTTCCTGCTGGTCGCCGTCGTCCTGTGCGGTCTCGGATATGCCGAGGGCGGCGCCCTCTCCCGCGAACTCGGCGGTGCCCGCACGATCTGCTGGGCGCTGCTGCTCTCGCTGCCCGCGACCCTGCCGATCACCCTGGCCGTCGCGGTCGCCGATCCCCCGCACGCCGGCCCCGCCGCGTGGTCGGCCTTCGCCTACCTGACCGCCGTGTCCATGTTCCTGGGGTTCTTCGCCTGGTACGCGGGGCTGGCCCGGGGCGGCATCGCGCGGGTCGGTCAGATCCAGCTGGCCCAGCCCGTGCTGACCCTGCTGTGGTCGGCGCTGCTGCTCGGCGAGACCGTCACGCTCGCCTCGCTGCTGGCCGCCGTCGTGGTGCTGACCTGCGTCGTGCTGATCCAGCGAACCCAGGCCCAGCCGGTCGGCCGCTGACCTGCATCGCGTCAGACGAGGCTCTCCAACGACGGCACCACCGCGGCCGGCGACGGCATGGCTGCGATCTCGGCCGCCACCTCCTGCGCCGCACCCCGCAGGCCGGCGTCCGTGATCAGCCGGGTCAGCACCGCCGCCGTGATGTCCTTCGTGTCCACCATCAGCCCGGCTCCTCGGCGTGCCAGCAGCTCCGCGTTGAAACGGCGGTCGCCCGCCCCGGGCACGGTCAGCTGCGGCACGCCTTCGGCCAGGCCGCCCAGCACGCTGCCGGCTCCGGAATGGTGGACGTAGGCCGACGCGTACGGGAGAAGCCGGTTGATCGGCACCCGCCCGACGGTGCGCACGCCGGACGGCAGGGCACTCCGCGAGGTCGCCGGGCGGACCAGCACGAACTCGGCGTCGACCTCGGCCGCCACCGCGATCACGGCCGGGCCCGGATCACCGTCGTTCGGGCCCTTGATGGTGCTGCGGCTGACGATGACGCGGGGGCGCGACGACGGCGTGAGCAGCCAGTCCGGCACCGAACCCCCGCCCGAGTACGGAACCGGCCGCATCGGGACCGCACGACCGGTGGACGATGACCTGAGCGAGGGTGGCGCCACGGAAATGGTCAGCGCCGGCTCGGCGAACGCCCGGCCGGACAGGGCGGAACTGCCGGCCACCGCCCGGAACAACTCGCCGGCCGGGTAGAGCGTGTTCTCCTGCAGCACCGAGGGGATGCCCAGCCGTGCGGCCACGATCGCCCCGGCCTCGGTGAGCGATTCGTAGACGATCAGGTCGGGTCGTTCCCGCTCGGCCAGTGCCCGCAACGGTTCGATCAGCGCCCGGTTGGCCCGGCCGAAGAGTTCGCCGACGAACCGGTGGCCGGCGCGACCCCGCGTCTCGGCCCTCGCGAGCCCGGGGTGACGCAGGGCGGCCTGGATCGCGCTGCGGGGCAGGCTGAAACCGGCGCCGATGTCCACAGTGCGCAGGCCGGCGTCCAGAAAACTGAACGCGCCACTGGCGAGGACCACGTCGTGCCCGGCGTCGCGGCAGGCCGCCGCCAGCGGGATCAGCGGCAGCAGGTGCCCTTGCAGCGGCGCGGCGGCGAACATGATGCGCATGGGTCGACGTCTATCACGGCCGCGCGTACCGGGCGATCAGGTCGGAGATCGGCTTCTCGTGCAGGGTCTCGCCGGTGTGCGGATCACGGGCGTGCAGCAGGTGCATCATCGGCGACCGCGAAAGGTCGACCAGGGTGGCCGAGGCGCCGCGGACCGCGCGTTCGACACCGGCCGGGGCGGTCAGGTCGATGCGGTTGACGACGCCGGGCGTCACCCAGACCGGCACCGATTCGAGCAGGCCGAACAGTTGCAGGTGGAAGTGGCCGGTGAGGATCAGCCGGACGTCGCTGCCGCGGATCGCGTCGGCCAGAGCCTCCGGGTTGCGCAGGCCCAGCTTCTCCTGCACCTCGAAGCCGGGCAGGGCGATCGGCGGGTGGTGGAACGCCAGCACCGTGCCGTGCGGGGCGGGCGTCGCCAGCTCGGCGCGGAGCCAGGCCAGTTGAGCGTCGTCGAGCTCGCCCCAGACCTCGCCGGGCACGAGCGTGTCGAGGGTGATGATCCGGTGCCCGCGTACGGAATGAGCCGCCACCAGGTCGTCGCCGAGCACCGCGGCGAACGCGGTCCGCTCGTCGTGGTTGCCGGTCGTCCAGAGCACGGGCAGGCCCAGCTCACCGATCAGGGCCCGCACCTGCTCGTACGCCGCGCGGCTGCCGTCGTCCGCGACATCGCCCGTGACCACCACCGCGTCCAGGCCGGTCAGAGGACGAACCGAGTCCAGCAGGTGGCGCAGCGAATCCCGGGCGGGTCCGGGCGTCGCCGTGAGATGGGTGTCCGACAGATGCAGGAGCCTCATCCGCCGACGCTATCGAGGCCGGGACCACCGGCAGGAGAGCCACCACACCCCCAAGTGGCTCTTTCAGCGATTGAGCTTGGACCGCCAGTCGGTCGGCACGGCGCCGGCCGGCCCGGGAACAGGCTGGTCGTCGGGGCGGCTCGTGGCGGGCGCCAGCGCCGGTCCGTTGGCGGCCTCTTCGGTCGAGAAGTTCCAGTACCAGTCCTCGCCCGGCTCGAACGACTGGATCACCGGGTGGCCGCTCTCGCGCCAGTGCGCGGTCGCGTGCTGGGCCGGCGAGGTGTCACAGCAGCCGATGTGACCGCACTGGGCACACCGTCGCAGGTGGAACCACCACCCGCCGTTGTCGAGGCACTCGACGCAGCCGGTGCCGGAGGGGGGAACGTCGGGCTGGATCGCTTCACTCGTCACGCGACGAAACCTACCCCACCTGGTCGGTGACGTCAGCGAACGTGCCGCCCAGCGCCGGCACCGCCTCGTCCGCGGCCACCTGCAGCCCCACGCCGCGTTCCCCGGCGCCGAGGTTGATGACGCGTCCCCGCGTACGGGAATCCGCAATGACCGGCCACGCCCGGGCCGAGCCGAACGGGGTGATCGTCCCGCGCTCGTACCCGGTGGCCGCCTTGGCCGTGGCCGCGTCGGGCATCGAGAGCCGGTTGACGCCGAGCAGCGCGCGCAGCTTGGGCCACGAGATCGAGCGGTCGCCGGGGACGAGCACGAACACGTAGTCGTCGTCGGCGCGCCGCACCACCAGCGTCTTGACCAGGTCGCGGACCTCGACGCCCTGAGCCTCGGCGGCTTCGGCGACGCTGCTGACGGGACCGTGGCGCAGCAACGAATGGGAGAGGCCGAGCGACGTGGCGGCGGCCTCGGCAGGATTCGTCATTGATCAAAAATAGCGTCAGGCCACACCCCGTACGGGATGTGGCCTGGCCGATCATCACGGAGATCAGTCGTCGTCCCCGTCACCGTTGCGGTGGTGGTTGCCACCCCGGTCACGCCAGTCCCAGTCCTTCGAGACCGTCAGCTCCCAGTCCCCGCGGTGACGACCCCAGCGAACGAAGTCGCAGTCGTAGTCGTCCCACCGGTCCCGGCGCTCACCCATGCGGCCGTTCCACTCGCACTCGCGTCGCGAGTCGTAGTAGCCGGCGGTCCAGTCCCGGTCGCGCCGCGGCTGGTCCGCCGTGGTCGTGGCCGTCCGGGCCGTTGTGTCTGGTGCGGAGGTCGACGCCATGGCCGGTGCGGCCCCCAGCGTCGCGCCCGTCATCAGGCTCAGTCCGACGAGTGTCAGGATTCGCGTTGCCGCTTTCATGGTTCACCCTTCTCGAGCCGTGTTGTGCCAACTCAGGCCATCACGTCGGCGCGCCCGGCATGCGGCAATCGCGGCTTTCGGGGCCGTTCGGTGGAGGGCGAGGGGGGATCTCTGTCTCGAAAACCACAGCGACGGTCACGGGTCACCCGCGGTATGCGCCACGCGCATAGGGGAAGGTGGGGTGGAAGAGCAGAATGCCGAAACCGATGGAGGCGTCATGCCCGACCGTCCCGTGAAGATCCCCGGCCCCGACCACCCGATCACCATCACCCCGAACGCGGGGCGGGTCGTCGTGAAGGCCGGCGGAAAGGTGATCGCCGACACGCGCAACGCCCTCACGCTGCAGGAATCGACGTATCCGGCGGTGCCCTACATCCCGCTCGCCGACGTCGACCAGTCGCTGCTGGAGGCCACCGCGACCACCACGTACTGCCCCTACAAGGGTGACGCGAACTACTACTCGATCCCGTCCGGCGGCGACAAGGCGACCGACTCGGTGTGGGAGTACCAGAACCCGAGCGACGCCGTGTCCCAGATCAAGGGTTACGTCGCGTTCTACCCCGACCGGGTCGACTCGATCGAGGTGACCGCGTAAGCACAGGCGGGTCATAGGGACAGCACAGGGTCAGACGGCACCGTGGGGCCGGTGCGAAGAAGAACCCTGTTGCTCAGCATGTCGGCGGCCGCGGCCGGTGGGCTGGCGGTGCGCGCCGGTCAGGCCTCGGCCGCCGAGCGGACCGTCCTGTCGTCGGTGAAGAACTCGACGCTGACCGCGCGCGACGTCACCCCGTACGAGCCAATTCAAGGTCAACCCCCTTCCCCCGTACGCGCTGTCGCCCGCCACGATTTCTCCTTCGCTCGCGACGGCCGGGCCCTGCCGACCCGCGTCTGGTATCCGGTCGGCCCCGGCCCGTACCCCGTCGTCGTCTTCAGCCACGGGTTGCACGCGCAGCCCGACGACTACGCGGCGCTGCTGGTCAGCTGGGCGACGGCCGGGTTCGTGGTGGCCGCCCCGCGCTATCCGCACACCGCCATGGGCACGTCCAAGTTCAACGCGTACGACCTGGTCAACCAGCCCGAGGACGCGTCCGAGGTGCTCACCCAGATCGTCGCCCGCAACACCGGCGGTTCCGGCCCGCTGCGCGGCAAGCTCGACACCACCCGGCTGGCCGCGGCCGGGCACTCGGGCGGCGGCATCACCACGGCCGGGCTGTTCAGCGCCCACCGCGACGACCGGCTCAAGGCGGGCATCCTGATCGCCGGAACTGATTTCCTCGGTACGCCGTTCACCGGCCCCGCCGCGGCGATGATGCTGGTGCACGGTCGCGAGGACAAGTCCGTCCGGTACGCCGCCGCCCGTACCGTCTACGAAGCGGTCCCCTGGTCGCGGGCGATGATGTCGATCACCGAGGGCGGCCACCAGATCACCAGCGCCGAGCAGCCCGCGGTCAGCGCGGCCACCGTGGCGTTCCTGCGCTGGAGCCTCTACGGCGGCTCACCGAAGCTGCCGGTTCAGGACTCCCTGGCCACACTGGACAACGAGCTGACGACCGCCGCGGTCAGCGCCGGGTCGACCTCGTAGGGGGTGTAGAGCGAGATCCGGTCCACCAGCCCGCCGAACCGCTGCCGCAGGCCGGCCGCCACGTCCCCGGTCACGGCGAACGTGTCGAGCACCTCGTCGCTGATCAGCGCGGTCATCTCGGTCCAGGCCTGCCGGCGGGACAGCGAGTTGAGCTGATCGGCCAGGTCGCCCCAGCCGTGCATCTCGAACACCCCGCGATAGGCCGGCGTGGACGCGTAGAAGGCGATCTGCCCCTTGACCGCCTCCTCGGCCGTCGACCGGGCGGCCTCGTCCGCGCCCAGCACGACCAGGGCCGAGAGGCACACCGTGAAGTCGTCGAGGCTGCCGCCGCGGGCCTCGCGCAACGCCGGACGGGTCCGTTCACCCAGGTAGGCGGCGCTGGTCAGCGGGTGCACGAGCAGCCCGTCGGCCACCCGCCCGGCCGTCCGGGTCATCCGCTCCCCCACCGCGGCGACCAGGATCGGCGGATTCCCGTACGGGTTCGGGCCCGGGCTGAAGAAGTCGGTCATCAGGGTGTGCCGGTAGAACTCGCCCCGGAACGCCAGCCGCTCGCCCTCCCACGCCTTCCAGATGGCCCGGATCGCCCGCACGAACTCCTCCATCCGCGCGGCCGGCTGGCCCCACGGCATCGCGAAACGCCGCTCGATGTGCGCCTGCACCTGCGAGCCGAGCCCGAGCTGGAACCGCCCCTGGCTGATCAGCTGCAGGTCGTTGGCCAGCACGGCGACGTTCATCGGGTTGCGCGCGAACGCCACCGCGATCGCCGACTGCAACGTGATCCGCTCGGTCGCGCGGGCGGCCAGGGTGAGCGCCGTGAACACGTCGTGCCTGGTCTCGGCCGCGCCGAACCCGTCGTAGCCGTCCTTCTCGGCGGCCATCGCGGCCGCCTCGACCTGAACGGGGGTGGCCGACACACCGGCGGCGAAGTCAACGAGCATGTGACAGCTATAGCATCTGCTGCCGCGTCCACTTCACGCACGCCCGGTCCACGGTCGCGAACGGCACCCCGTACGCGTCGCCCGCCGCCTGGTCGAGCTCGTTGTCCTGCGTCAGCACCAGACGGACAAAGGTCAAGAGCTTCCGTTCCCCGTACGTCTTGGCCATGCAGTCAACCGCAAGGTGACTGAGCCCGTAGAACGCGTCCCCCGCGCGGGCCGGCGCGGACGGGCGCGGCTGCTCCGGGATCATCGTCGTCATCGCCTTGCGCCGGAGCTGCCAGCGCACGCTGTCGCGGCGCAGCGTCCGCGCGGCGCTCGCCGGCGACCAGCCGATGTACTCCGCGATGCCCTCGCTGAGCCAGGTGTCCTCGGCGGCGTCGGCCCGGTAGGCGCCGGACAGCGTCACCACGTGGCCGAGCTCGTGCTGCAGGGCCACCCGCAGCATCAGCGGATCGTCGTCGAGCTCCTTCATCCGCAGCATCACGTCGATGCCGTGCATGTTGAGCGGCACGGCCAGCCCGATCGCCCAGTCGTCCTGGTTACCGCCGTACCACTTCCTCCACTGCGCCTCGCCGGCCAGATAGATGCGGTAACGCGACTGCGGCGTCCCGATCAGCGCCGCGAACCGGTCGTCGACCTTCGCCGCCGCCTCGGCCACCGGCAGCACCCGGGTCAGATAGCGACGTTCCGCCGGCGCCGCGAACAGCGTGACCCGGGTTCCCCGCAACGCCACCAGCTCGCCGCTCTCCCACGGCGCCGGCCGCCGCGGATCCTCATCGGTGCCCGCCGCGGCCACCCCGATCACGTACTGCCCACCGACCGGCCGCATGGTGAGCCGCTGCTCGATGTGCGGCGGCCCCTGCCACTCACTGCCCTGGGCGGCCGGGCACATGTCCGGCCCCAGGCAGTAGAAGACCTCGGCCCGGAACACGACCGCCGCCGCGTTGCCTTTGACCGGCTGCCCGACCCCCGGCTTGTAGACGAAGCTGGTCACGTCCAGCGCCCGCAACGACCGGAACATGTTGCGGTAGCGCGCTTTCAACGGCGCGTCAACGACCGCCAGCCAGCCCGCCTCGTCCCCGGCCAGCAGCGCCTGCGACTGCACGTCAAGCGCCGCGACCGCTCGTTCGTACGGAGAAACCGCTTGTTTTTTCGTCGCCGCCGCGATGGCGACGCGGGGCCTCTCCGGCCGCGAGACCACCAGCCCGACGGTCAGCGCGAGAACGCCCACGACAAGGAGGGCGGCAAAGGCGCGGCGCATGAACATTCCATTCGGTCGAGTTGGTGGCAACGCATCCAACCAAATCGACCGCCGCGGAATCCATCCCCATCACGACATTGCCCACTGGGCGCAACCTTGATCTCGCCCGGGGTTGCGGGTCAGCGCTGCCTGATCGTAAGCCCGGGGAGCGGGAGGCCGACGACGCGGACGGTCCAGCGGCGGGTTCCGGCCGTGCCGGCGCACGAGTCCTGAACGGCGACACCGCTCTGGATCTGCAGGCACTTGCCGGAACGGGCGTTGACGACCTTGGCTGTCTCGCCGAGTGAATCGCGCAGCGTCCACCGGCGGGACGGCAGGTCTTCGCACGGGGCCAGGCCGGCCCGCGCACCGTCGGTCGTGGTGCCGCCGGGCATGGTCAGGCACGTGTTGGTGCGGACGTTGAGGAGCTCCATCAGGCCGGTCGCGCCGACCGGGCGGAAGCGCCAGCGGTACGGGTCGGTGGTCGCGCACGGGAGCTCGGTCATGCTGGACGTGAGGCACCAGCGGCTGGCCGCGTTGATGATCTGGAAGTCGAGCCCCACCAGGTCGATCGGGGCCGCCGCCCGGCCGCTCACCCCACTGCTCCGGTGGGCGGCCATCGTAGCGATCTCCTGGGCCGTGAGCACGTCGCCGACCTGCGGCCTCGGCTGCGTGGCCCGGAGCTCGGTCGCCGGCTCCGGCTGCGTCGCTCGACCCGCGATCGCCGGCTTCGGCTGCGTCGCCCGGCTCCCGATCGCGGGCTTCGGCTGCGTGGCGGTGACCGGCTGGGTCGCCTGGCCAGCGGCGGGGCGGTCGTCCAGCGACGGCCTGGCCTGGGCGGCCATCGGAACGAGCAGGGTCGGCAGGGTGGCGGCCACCAGGGCCGTGAACAAGGCGGAGCTGCGGCGCATGCCCGCCACCCTATCCGATTTGTACGTATTGTCGGTTACCCGGTCGCCGCCCGGTGTGCCGAACTCAGCGGGCCAGCAGGTCGCGCAGCGCCTTGGTCACCAGCGCCGGATCCTCCTCGGCCATGAAATGCCCGCAGCTCACCGGGCGGTGATCCAGATCCGGAGCCCACGCGCGCCACCGGGCGGCGGCGTCAAAGCCGAGCTGCGCACCCCAGTCCTGCTGAAGAACGGTCACCGGCATGCTCAGGGTGCGGCCGGCCGCCCGATCGGCCCGGTCATGCTCCAGGTCGATGCCGGCCGAAGCCCGGTAGTCGGCGACGATCGACGGAACCGCCGCCCGGCACGCGGCCAGATAGCGCTCCCGCACGTCGGCCGGGATCGCTTCCGGGTCGCGGGTCCACAGGTCGAGGAAGTATCCGAAGAAGTCGTCGGCCGACGCCTCGATCATCCGCTCGGGCAGCCCGGGCGGCTGCGCCATCAGGTAGAGATGGAACCCGACGGCCGCCGACTCCCCGCGCATGACGTCCCACATGTCGAGTGTCGGCAGCACATCCAGCGACGCCAGATGAGTGACCGCCTCAGGATGGTCCAGCCCCGCGCGAACGGCCACCAGCGCACCACGGTCGTGCCCGGCCAGCGCGAACCGTTCGAACCCGAGCGCTCCGGCCAGCCGCACGACATCGCGCGCCATGGTGCGTTTCGAGTAGACGGACGGCCCGTCCGCGGCGGGTTTGCCGCTGGCGCCGTAACCGCGCAGGTCCGGGCAGATCACCGTGTGATCGGCGGCCAGGTCGGCGGCCACGTGCCGCCACATCAGGTGCGTCTGCGGAAAGCCGTGCAGCAGAACGATCGGGCGGCCACTACCGCCGACACTGGCGAACAGTTCCACGCCGTCATCGACGCTCACTTTGTGCGTTTCGAACATGTCCCCACTCTGCGACGCCCGAATGAGCATCCGATGAGCAAGTCGTCACCCGGCGACGAGGGGCCGGACCTCGACCCATCCGTCACTGACCGGAACCATGCGCCCGATCCAGACGGCATGGTCGAAGTCGGAGGCCTCCACGACGAGGTAGCCGGCGAACGTCACTTCGCCGGCCGTCAACGATCCGCCGCTCACCACGTTGTCGCGGATCGACACCCCCGCGGACGGAGGCTGCGCGGCGTGGCCCGCGACGATTCGGCCGCCGGTCTCGCCGATCTTCCGCGGAAGACTCATGTGCGCCTCGAGAACGGCGGACGAGGCCGACCGCGCGTCGTCCGGCACCTCGCGCTCGTACACAAGGACGATGAACTGCGGCAATGGCGACTGGTCCTCCGGCGCAACCACGGTCACGAGCCTAACAACGGACCAACGGCCGGCCGTGGCGCGGACAAAGGCGGCGAGGCGGCGCGGGGCAGGGCGGCGCGGGGCAGGGCGGCGCGGGGCAGGGCGGCGCGGCGCAGGGCGGCGCGGCGCAGGGCGGCGCGGCGCAGGGCGGCGCGGGGCGGTGCGGGCGCGGGAAGACGCGGGGCGGTGCGGGCGCGGGACGACGCGGGGCGGTGCGGGCGCGGGGCGACGCGGCGCGGGGCGGGGCAGCGCGGGCAGCGCGGGCAGCGCGGGCAGCGCGGGCAGCGCGGGCAGCGCGGGCAGCGCGGGCGGTAGCGTGGCCGGGTGACGGTGGGTTTCGGAGTGCTCGGGCCGGTCACCGCCTGGGATGCGGAAGGCGAACCGATCGCGCTCAAAGGGCCGCGTCATCGCGCCGTGCTCGCTCGGCTCATCGTCGCGCGCGGGCGGGTCGTGCCGGTCGGTCACCTGGTCGACGACTTGTGGCTCGTTCCGCCCGAGGGCGCTGTCTCCGCGGTCCGGACGTTCGTGGCCGCCCTGCGCCGCGCGATCGAGCCGGACCGGGCGCCGCGCACTCCCCCGAGCGTTCTGGTGACCGAGGGACCGGGCTACGCGTTGCGCACGACGAACGTCGACGCCTGGCGGTTCGAGCAACTCATGACCGAGAACGCGCAGGAGGCGCTCAATCTGTGGCGCGGTCCGGCCTACGCCGAGTTCGCCGACGAGCCGTGGGCGCGCGCCGAACGGGCCCGGCTGAGCGAACTGCGCCTGCGAGCGGTCGAGTTGCTCGCCACCGAGCGCATCGACCGTGGACGGCACGCTGAGGCCATCGCCGACCTCGACGCGCACGTCACCGGACATCCGTGGCGCGAGGACGCGTGGCGCCTGCTGGCCCTGGCCCTCTATCGCGACGACCGCCCGGGCGACGCCCTGGCCGTGCTGTGCCGCGCCCGCGAACGGCTGGTGAGTCAGCTCGGCCTGGACCCGGGACCGGCGTTGTCCCAGCTCGAGACGGACATCCTCCGCCGCGCCACCCACCTGACCCCGGCGAGCCATCGGCCTGTCGACGACTCGCCGGAGGCTGCCGACCGAACGACGGCAAGCCAGCCCGCGCGGCCCGCGCATGTGACGACGAATTCTGCGTGGGCCGAGCATGTGACCACGATTTCTGCGCGGCCCGAGCATGTGACCACGAATTCTGCGCGGCCCGAGCACGTGACCACGAATTCTGCGCGGCCCGAGCACGTGACCACGAATTCTGCGCGGCACGGACAGACGAGCAACCGATCCACACCTGGCGACGCGGAAAACGCCAGTTCACCGCCGAGCGGGGAAAGCGTGTCGGCGTCGGGGGCGGCAGAAAACGCCAGTTCGCCGCCGAGCGGGGAAAGCGTGCGGGCATCGGCGGCGCCGGACAACGCCAGCTCGCCGCCGAGCGGGGAAAGCGTGCGGGCATCGGCGGCGCCGGACAACGCCAGTTCACCGCCGAGCGGAGAGAACGTGCGGGCATCGGCGGCGGCAGAAAACGCCAGCTCGCCGCCGAGCGGCGAGAGCGTGTGGGCGTCGGCGGCGGCGGACTACGACCGGATCGTGGCGGCGGGTGCGCGGGCGCGGCTGGACTCGACGGTCGGGCTGCTGCGCAGTCTGGCGGTGACCGGCGGGGGCGGGCTCCAGGCCGCCCGGCGGCACCGGACGGCGGCGATCGCGGCGGCCGAGGAACTGGGCGATCCGGAGCTGACCGCGCGGGTGATCGGTGCGTACAACGTGCCGGCCATCTGGACCCGCGTGGACGATCCCGAGCAGGCGGCGCAGGTGGTGGCGGCGGCCGAACGCACACTGCCCGGACAGTCCGGCGCGGCACGGGGCCGGCTGCTGACCACGATCGCGTTGGAGACGAGGGGCGACCGGGACGCGTACGGGCGGAAATGCGCATTGGAAGCGGTCGGCATCGCGCGGCGGATGGACGATCCGGGACTGCTCGCTTTTGCTCTCAACGGACAGTTCATGCAGAGCTTCTACCGCTGCGGGCTGGCGCCGGAACGGGATGCGATCGGGGCCGAGCTGGTCGTTCTGGCGCAGCGGCACGGCCTGATCACGTACGAGGTGCTGGGTCGCCTGATCCGCATGCAGGCGCGGTCGGCCCTGGCCGATCCGATCGGCGCCGACGAGCACGCGACCGCCGTGGACCACTTGGCTGAGCAGCACGAACTGCCGTTGGTGGCCGTCTTCACCGGATGGCATCGGGCGATGCGGAACCCGTCGGCGACGGCGTACCGCTCGGCGGCGGCGGGACTCCAGGGCGCGGGCATGCCGGGCCTGGAGCACGGGCTGCTGCCCCTCGCGCTGCTGTGTCTGGAGGAGAGCAGCGGCGAGCAGGACTTCGGCCCGTACGAACCGTGGGCGCGCCCGCATCTGCTGCTGGCCGAAGGCGATCGGGCCGCGGCCCGCGAGGCGCTGCGGGCCGTCCCGGAACCGCCGCCCGACCTGCTGTCCGAGGCTCTCTGGGTGCTGATTGCGCGCGCCGCGCAGAACCTGGACGAGTCTGCGATGCTCGAACGTGCTCGCGCCGCCCTGCGACCCGCCGCCGGGCAGATCGCCGGGGCCGGCAGTGGTGTGCTCACCGCCGGGCCCGTCGACGTCTGGTTATGAAGCCTCGGCGCCCGGACCGGTGCCGGTGTAGAAGGCGTACGTGCGCTCGCCGGCCTCGCGCGCGGCCGTCGGGTCGGTGCCGTCGGCGATCGAGGCCTCGACCCACAGGTCGCTCGACTGACGCAGGAACGACTGGCCCTCGGGCGTCTCGTGCCAGGTGGCCATGGCGGCCGGATCGATCGCCGTGGACGGGTCGGACACGTAGGTCGCGAGGCCGAGCAGTCCCAGGTCCCAGCCCACGCCGGTGGCGCCGGGCCCGAACTGGTCCCACCACTCGTCGGCCACATGGGCCACGTGCTCGAGTTCGAATCGGGTGCCGTCGCCTTCCGGGCTGAGCCGCACCTCGATCCAGCTCACTTGTCCGGCGAATTCCCACGTGGCGGCGTACCGGGAAGGCTTCTCGCAGGCGGTGATGGTGCCGCTCGCGTTGCCGATGAGCTGGTATTTCCCGCCCTCGCGGAGGTCGCCCTCGATCGGCAGGAACCAGCGCGCGATGCGCTCGGCGCTGGTCACCACATCCCACAGGTCGTCGATGTCGGTGTCATAGACCTGGCTGATCGTGGACACGCGGGCCTCGCCGGCCTCGAGTGTGCTGCGGCCGAGCACGCGGCGCACCTGGCTGATCTGGGTGTCGACGTCAAACATCAGTGTCTCCCTCGTCTGCGAGTCGTCGTTGTCGTTTGCCCCGGGCCACCTCGGTGGCCATGGCGGCCAGATGGGGAGCCCAGAAGTGCCGAAATCGCGCGAGCCAGGCGTCGGCCTCGCGCAGCGCGGTGTCGTCGACCGCGTAGAGGCGCCGGGTCCCCTGCGGGCGTACGGTCGCGAACCCGTTGTCGCGCAACACTTTCAGGTGCTGCGAGACGGCTGGTTGAGAGATCTGGAACTCGGCCCGGATCACCTCGGTGACGGCCCCGGACGTCTGCTCCCCCGTGGCGAGCAGTTCCAGGATGCGGCGCCGGACCGGATCGCCGAGAACGTCGAACGCGTGCACGGGACGTACGTTATCAGCTCGTTCTTATATAAGCCAGGGCTGATGTTGGCGGTTCCGCCGATGCCGCGTTCACCTGGATGGGGCATGCTGTCGGGGACTGCCGGGGAAGGGGATCAGGGTGCCGGACGTACGGGCAAACGGGATCGATGTTCGGTACGAGACGCTGGGCGAACCGGGCGACCCGGCGCTGCTGCTGGTCATGGGGCTGGGAGCGCAACTGGTCGACTGGCCGGCCGAGTTCTGCGCCGCGCTGGCGTCCCGCGGGTTCCACGTGGTGCTGTTCGACAACCGCGACGCGGGGCTGTCGACCGCGTTCGACGAGTTGCCGCAGCCCGACCCGGCGGCCATCTTCGGCGGCGACCAGGCGACGGTCCCCTACCTGCTCAGCGACATGGCGGCCGACGCCGCGGGCCTGCTCAAAGAGCTGGGCATCGCCCGCGCCCACGTGGTCGGCGCCTCGATGGGCGGCATGATCGCCCAGCAGCTGACCATCGACCACCCCGGCCTGGTGAGTTCGCTGTGCTCGATCATGTCGACCACCGGCGACCGTACGGTCGGGCACCCCACCCCGGAAGCCATGGCCGCCCTGATGCGCCCGCCCGCCACCACGCGCGAGGAGATCCTGGCCGGTGCGATCGCCTCGTCACGGGTGATCGGCTCCCCGGCCTACCCGGCGTCCGAGGAGTGGTTGCAGGAACGCGCGGCGGCCAAGTTCGAGCGCAGCTTCCGCCCGCAGGGCACCCAGCGCCAGTACGCGGCGATCCTGGCCGCACCCGACCGCACGGCCGCCCTGGGCGGGGTCACGGCTCCGACGCTGGTCATCCACGGCGAGGCCGACCCGCTGATCAACGTGAGCGGCGGCCGGGCCACCGCGGCCGCGGTGCCGGGATCCGAGCTGATCGTGATCCCCGGCATGGGCCACGACCTGCCCAAGCCCCTGTGGCCGCAGATCATCGACGCCATCGTGGCCAACACCGGTCGCGCCTCCGTCTAGCGCTCGCGCATCCCCAGGCCGAGCAGCAGGAAGGCGAACACGGTCGCGACCAGCAGCAGTCCCGGGATCAGCAGGAAGGCCGGGTCCAGGTCGAACCAGACGGTCGCGTCGGACAGCATGGCACCCCATGACGGGGTGGGCGGTTCGAGCAAAGATCGGCCCGTATAAGCGAACCAGACTTCGACGAGCAGGTTGACCGGCACGAGCAGGGCCAGCCACATCAACGCGGGCCGCAGCTGCCCGCGCACCTTGCCGCGCCGCACCACGAGAGCCACGAGCAGCCCGAGCACGACCTCGGCAACAGCGGCGACCAGCGCGACCCGCAGCGAGAGCTGCATCGCGTGCACGACCCGGGCGAACAGGTCACGACCCATCAGCGGCTCGACCCCGAACCAGTGATCCCCGCTGATGCCACCGAGGTCACCCAGCGGCACCCCGCGCTCCGGGTCGATCAGCATGATGTCGAAGCTGACGTAGTCGGGCGCCACCACCGGCCCGAGCACAGCCAGGAGCGCGATCACTCCCACGGCCACCGCCCCGGCGGCGAACGTCTTGGTCCGCCACCAACTGCGCCGCACCGGCGCCGCACGCTCCACCTGCTCCACGAACGCGGAATGCTATCGCAACGCGTCGATCTCCGGGTGCCCGACTAACTACCGGGTTTGTCACGGTAGGTAGCGACGGCCGCGGTCACAGGCAACTGGCCGACACCTCCGCAGGCCCCTGCCGGGCAGGTGCGCGAGAATCGGTCGCATGTTTGTCATTCGGGAAAAGTTCTTCTCCATCGGCGACGACTTCGACGTGCTGGACGAGCACGGCAACAAGGTCTTCCACGTCGACGGCAAGGTGCTCAGCATCCGCGACAAGGTCGTCATCGAGGACGCGTCCGGCCAGGAGGTCGCGACCCTGCACCGGCACCTGGTGTCGCTGCGGCCGACGTACGAGATCCGGATCGGCGGCGAGAAGGCGGCCGAGGTCCGCAAGAAGCTGTTCACCCCGTTCCGCGACAAGTTCACCATCGACGTGCCGGGGCCGGACGACCTGGAGATGAAGGGCGACCTGCTCGACCACGAGTACGTGATCGAGCGCGGTGGCGAAGAGGTGGCCGCCGTCTCGAAGCGCTGGCTGACCATCCGGGACACGTACGCGGTGCAGATCAGCGCCGGCGTCGAACCGCTGCTGATCATCGGGGCGGTGCTCGCGCTCGACCTGGCGCTGGAGCGCGCCGAGGACAAGAAGGAGAAGAAGGACCGCGACGAGGACTGACCAACCGCCGGGCCTAGCATGATCACACATGGAGTTGTGGCAGGTATTCGCGCTGCTCGGCGGCGGGCTGGCCGCGGGCACGGTCAACGCCGTCGCCGGCGGCGGCTCGCTGATCACGTTCCCGCTGCTGGTCGGGCTGGGGCTGCCCGGGGTGGCGGCGAACGTGAGCAACGCGCTCTCGGTCGCGCCGGGCTACGCGGCCAGCGCCGTGGCCAGCCGGCCCGACCTGGGCGGCCAGAAACGGCGGATCTGGTCGATCGTGCCGACCATCGTCGTCGGCACCCTGTGCGGCAGTTCGCTGCTGCTGTTCACGCCGCGCTCGGTGTTCGACGTCGTGGTGCCGTTCCTGCTGCTGCTCGCGGCCGCGATGATGGCTTTTCAAGACCGGCTCAAGGCCCTCGCCGGCAGCCGGGTGACCGCCGGATCGACGACGTACGTGCAGGTCACGGTGTTTCTGTGCGGGCTCTACGGCGGCTACTTCAACGCCGCGATGGGGTTGCTGCTGATCGCCGCCCTGTCCCTGGTGCTCGACGAGTCGCTGCGCCGGATCAGCGCCCTCAAGAACGTCTTCTCGGCTGTGGTCGGCACGACCACCGTGCTCACGTACAGCATCTTCGGCCCGGTCAACTGGGCCGTGGTGGCCGTGCTGGTCCCGGCCACGATCGTCGGTGGCGTCATCGGCGCCCGGATCGCCCGGAAACTGCCGTCCGAGGTTCTGCGCTGGACGATCGTCGTCTTCGCCCTGGCGGTGGCCATCGTCCTGTTCGTCACGTAACTTCGGAGCGTGCCTCTTCCCGACGCGCTCCGTGACCTCGTCGCCACCGGCCCGATGTGCCACCTGAGCACCATCAACCCTGACGGCAGCCCACAGGTGAGCGTCATCTGGGTCGGCGCCGACGGCGACGGGCTGGCCACCGCCCACCTGCGCCGCCAGGCCAAGCTGCGCAACATCGAACGGGACCCGCGGGTGGTGCTGTCGTTCGACGCGCCGCGGGCTCCGGGCGTCTTCCTCAACCCGTACGCGGTGATCCAGGCCCACGCGACCGTCGAGCCCTCGGACGAGGCGTGGGACTTCCTCGACGGCCTCGCCAAGATCTACATGGGCCCCGGCCAGACGTTCCCGGCCCCGAAGGTCCCCGGCTTCATCGTCCGCTACCGCATCGAGCGCGTCGGCGGGGTCGGGCCCTGGGCGTCCTGACCCAGCCGATACGACCAGCCCTCGGGCCGCCATGCGAAGTCGTCCGCGACGATGTCCTCGAGCGACCGGCCGGTGGTGACGTGTTCGAGGGCCCGATAGGTCGCCAGGTGACCGATGAGCATGACGCGCTGCCCGTCCCAGCGTGACGGCAGGTCGCTCAGCAGTCCGGTCGTGCGGCGCACCGCCTGACGATGGCTCTCGCCGCCCGGGAACGGCCGGTCGATGTGCTCGGTGCGGACCGCCTTGACCCGGTCGCCCGGGGCGCCGTTCAGGGTGCCGAAGTCGCACTCGCGCAGGCGCCAGTCGAGCAGCACCGGGATGCCGGAATGCGCGAACGCGAGCTCGGCTGTCTCGACCGAGCGGCGCAGATCGGAGCAGAAGACCGCGGCTATACCGGCGCTACGGCGCCGGTGGCCCATGGCGACGGCGTTCTCGCGACCGCGGAGGGACAGGCGGCCGGGCAGCCAGCCGGTGGCGATGCCGGCCTCGTTGTCCTCGGTCAGGGCGTGCGTCTCGAACACGATCTCGATCGACATCGGCCGAGCCTAGACAGCCGGCGCGTCAACCGGCGTGGCCAGGATGTAGCCGTGTGCGGCGTCCAGGTGCTGCGGCCACGGCGAGCGGTGGGCACAAGTGTCAAGTCCGGGGAGATGTCGAACCGGGCCGCCGGAGGCCGGGGACGGCCCGGTGTTGCAGGCGCCGGTCCGCAGCGGCGGCGACGGTGCTGGTGCTTTTGTCGGAGAGGCTCCCGCGTACGGAAGCATCGTGGGTTTATGTTTTTTCCGTGGATGACGACCGGTGGCTGAGCCGCGCCGTGGAACTGGCGAATCGTTCGCCCCGGTCGTCGACGGCGTTCGCGGTCGGGGCGGTCATCGTCGGCGCGGACGGGCGGGAGATCGCGTCGGGCTGGTCGCGGGACGTGGATCCGCTGGTGCACGCAGAGGAATCGGCGCTCGCCCGGGCGGACGGGGATCTGCGCGAGGCGACGCTTTACAGCAGCCTGGAGCCGTGTTCGAAGCGGGCCAGCCGGCCGGACGCCACGTGCACGAGTCTGATCCTGGCGGCCGGCATCCCGCGGGTCGTGATCGCCTGGTACGAGCCGGACATCTTCGTGACCTGCGAGGGCGTCGCGTTGCTGACCGCGGCGGGCGTGGAAGTGGTGGAGAAACCGGAGTTTGCCGTACGGGCGCGGGCCGCAAACGCGCATCTCTTGCACGGCCCGCGCCCGTAAACGCTCATTCGAACAGTTTGGCGGCCGTGATGACGGTCTGGATGATGCCGTAACCGAGCAGAACGGCCACCAACAGCCAGGACAGGACCAGGCGAGCGCTCATACCGCGGCCTCCTTCGTGCGAGCCGGTTCGTGATACTGCGCGGGTACCGGGCGGACCAGCAGGTTCGCGATGAACCCGACGGCCAGCACGCCGACCATGGTGAACAGTGCGGGCTGGTAGGCCGACGAGGTGAGCGTGCCCGGTTTGCCCTGCGCGTCGAGGAAACCGTTGATGATGAGCGGTCCGGCCACGCCGGCGGCCGACCACGCGGTCAGCAGGCGGCCGTGGATGGCGCCGACCTGGAACGTTCCGAACAGGTCACGCAGGTAGGCCGGGACGGTCGCGAACCCGCCGCCGTAGAACGACAGGATGACGCCGGCCAGGATCACGAACAGCGGCGTGGCCACGTCCCCGGTCGTCGCCAGCAGCAGGTACAGGATCATGCCGACGCCCAGGTAGACCATGTAGATCGGCTTGCGGCCGATCACATCCGAGGTCGACGACCAGACAAAGCGGCCGGCCATGTTGAACAGCGACAGCACGCCGACGAAACCACCCGCGGCGGCGACGCTGACGGTGGAGACGGCATTCTCCCGGAAGAAGTCCTGGATCATCGGGCTGGCCTGCTCGAGGATGCCGATGCCGGCCGTCACGTTGCAGAACAGCACGATCCAGAGCAGCCAGAAGCTTCTCGTCCGGATGGCGTTCGCGGCCGACACGTTGGCCGTGGTGACCAGCGGCTTCGCCTTGACGGTGGCCGGGTCCCAGCCGTCGGGCTTCCAGTCGGCGGCGGGTACGCGGATGTTGGCCACGCCGAACATCATGATGACGAAGTAGGCGATGCCGAGCGTCAGGAACAGCCCGACCAGCGCGCCGCCGTTGGCAACGGACGTGGCGACGTTCGGGTCGTACCCGGAGTCGTAGAACGACAGCAGCTGCCGCGACGCCGGGCTGGCGATCAGCGCGCCGCCACCGAAACCCATGATGGCCAGACCGGTCGCCAGGCCCGGCCGGTCCGGGAACCACTTGATCAGCGTGGACACCGGCGAGATGTAGCCGATGCCGAGCCCGATGCCGCCGATCACGCCGTAACCCAGGTAGACCAGCCACAACTGCTTGGTCGCGATGCCGAGCGCACCGACCAGGAACCCGACCGCCCAGAAACAGGCGGACACGAACATGGCCTTGCGCGGGCCGTTCTTCTCGACCCAGGTGCCGCCGACGGCCGCGGACAGGCCGAGCATGACGATGGCGATGCTGAAGATGATGCCGATGGCCGTCTGTGACGTTTCAAAATGCGAAACGAACGAATTCTTGTACACGCTGGTCGCATAGACCTGGCCGATGCACAGATGCACCGACAGGGCGGCGGGCGGGATCAGCCAGCGGCTGAAGCCGGGCGGCGCCACGGAGTGTTCACGGTCGAGCCTGCTCAGAAATGGCAACGGAGCGCCTCCCTACCTTGGAAGATCGACTCTCATCGTCAACCCTGCGCCGGGGCGCGGCAACCCGGACGACCGCCCGAGCCATCTCGGTCCGGGCGGTCGTCCATCAAATTTTCCCGTGCGGCGTCAGTCGGCTCCGGTTCCTTTTCCCGTACGCCGTGAGTGCGCTCGACCGCTCATCCATTCGCGGTCAGCGTGTTCGTTCGCTCAACCTGCATCTTCTGCGCGTTCCATCGCTCACCGTGTGCGCTCGGTGCGCTCGTTCGCTCAACTTGCGCGGTCGGTGCGCTCGATCGCTCACTTTGCGCGGGTCCGAGCGGCCGATCGCTCACTCTGCGCGGTCCGAGCGGGCGATCGCTCACTTTGCGCGGTCCGAGCGGGCGATCGCTCACTCTGCGCGGTCCGAGCGGCCGATCGCTCACTTTGCGCGGTCCGAGCGGGCGAACGCTCACTTTGCGCGGTCCGAGCGGCCGAACGCTCACTCTGCGCGGTCCGAGCGGGCGAACGCTCACTTTGCGCGGTCCGAGCGGCCGAACGCTCACTCTGCGCGGTCCGAGCGGCGCTCGTTCGCTCAACTTGCGCGGTCAGCCTTTCTGGTCCGCGGCCGGCGCCGGGCCCGTTGCGGCCGGCTGGTTCGCCGCCGGGGGCTGCAGCGGGTCGCACAGGCGATCCGAGCGGTTGCCGGGCCGCCGGGCCGGAAGGGCGCCACGCTCCAGATAGTCGGCCACCGTGTTGTCGACGCAGGCGACACCGCTGAGCGACGAGGCGTGAGTGGTGCCGCCGGCGCCCTCGACCAAGGCGGCTTTCGGGAAACGCCGCCGGGTCTCGAGCGCCCCTTCGAACGAGGTCGCCGCGTCGAGCGTCTCGCTGATCAGCAGCACCGGGGGCGCCTGACGCCCGTCCACCTCGGCCGGCCGTCCCGGCTGGGCCGCCCACGACAGGCACGGTGCGTTGTACCAGGTGTTGGCCCAGGTCACGAACGGCGCCTTGGCGTGCTGCCGCCAGGCGTCCCGCTTCCACCGATCGAAGTCCTGCGGCCAGCGCGCGTCGGTGCACAGGGTGGCCAGATACATCGCGTAGCCGTTGTCGCTGCCCGCGCCCTGCGGATAGTTCTCGTCATACAACTTCTTGACCGGTCCCGAGTCCCCTTTGCGGACCAGCGCCGCGAACGCCGCCGCGACAACCGGCCAGACCGACACGTTGTAGGTCGCGAGCAGCACCACATCGTTCACCTCGTCCGGGCCGATCACTCCACCCGCCGGGGACTTTCGCAGTTTCGCCAGCAACCCGTAGTAGGCCTGGCCCATCGATCTGCCGTCCCGGCCGAGCCCGAACGTCTTGTCGTTCTTGGCGATCCAGTCGAAGTAGATGTTCGCGTTCCGATCGAACGCGACGTTCTGATCGAGGTTCGACCGGTACCAGACCGTGCGTGCGTCGATCACCCCGTCCAGGATCATCCGTCGTACGGCGCGCGGATACCGGCTCGCGTACAGCTGACCGAGGTACGTCCCGTACGAGAAGCCGTAGTAGTTGATCTGCTGCACGCCCAGCGCCCGGCGGATGCTGTCCATGTCCCGCACGTTGTCGGCGCTCTTGACGTGGTCGAGCAGTTCGCCACCGGCCTTCGCGCACTTTCGCGCATAGTCTTTCGACCGTTGCCGCCAGGTCTTCTCGAGCGCCGCGGTGACCGGCACATAGGACGGCCGGTTGTACGCCGTCACATCCCCGCTGCACGAAAGCGCCGGCTTGCTCGCGCCGACACCGCGCGGGTCGAACCCGATCCAGTCGTACGCGTTCCCGGCCCCCTTGGGCACCAACCCACCCAACGTGGCCAGGGCGAGCCCCGAGCCCCCGGGACCACCCGGGTTGACCAGCATGACGCCCTGATATTTGCCGTCGGGAACCGTATGCCGAACCCGCGACAGGGCGAGCGAGATCGTCGTCCCCTTCGGACGCTCATAGTCGAGAGGAACGCTAAGTTGCGCGCATTGGGCCTTCGCCTTGACCAGATCCGCGTCGGTGCACTTGCCCCACAAAATGCCCGCCGCTTGAGCGTTTGCGCGTCCGGTGACCGCTTGCGCGCCGCGGATGGTCTGCGCGCCCGGCGCGGGAGGCGCACCCTGTAGGGCCTGCGCACCCTGTACGGCCTGCGCGCCTGGCCCGGCCTGCGCACCCGGTGCGGCCTGCGCGCCCGGTGCGGCCTGCGCACCCGGTGCGGCCTGCGCACCCGGTGCTGTCAGCCAGCCGCCACCGGCGACCAGGCCGCCCGCCACGACCACCGTCAACAGTCTCCTCATATGTCCAGGCCTCACCTTCATGTCGCTCTTTCCCGGGACGCTAACTCCGCAACCGATTCGCCGGTCCTGCCCGATCGGTGCACTTTGTCTGTCGGATCATCGGTCATCCCTTCGTGGCGCGACCAGGCATTACGTCGTCACAAGCCCCCGACAGCGCACAACTCCCTCGACGCGCAGACCAGCACGACACCGAACGCGGACGGCACGTCAGCCGGCAGGCCGACCCCAACGCCAAACCGTGGCCGTCGTCATTGCTCGGCCTCGTCGGAGAGCGTGGGCGTGATCGCGCAACTGGCTGTTCGGCGCTGGTGCTCGGGGCGGTGGTGATCTAGAAATAGGCATGCGCCGGCTCGTGGTGGTTCTTCTGCTGCTGGCGCTGGGAATGGGCGTCTCCTTCGGGTTGAGCGAGGGTCTGCGCCTCTCGTGGGAACCCGCGCCGGTGATGGCCGAGCCGACCGCGGCGGCGGCCACCGAACGCACATCCGTGCGATCCCCGATCGGGTCTGTCTCTCTGGGCCGCCGGACGCATCGCCTCGACGTGGCGGCGCGAGCGGTGTCCGAGGTCGCCGACGGGCCGGGTGTTCTCCGGGTCGTTGTGGGCGAAGACAGCGCCGGCGAAAGTTACCGGCTCGACGGGCTCACGCTCACCGCGGCCGGGGAGGCGGGGGCGGTCGCCGGGCTGTACGACGTCGCCGCGGCGATCCGGGCGGGGCGGGCACTGCCGAGCGGCCAAGTTGCTCCCCGCTTGGGGCTGCGGCTCACCGATGTGGGGTCGGTCGGGCGGGTCGCCGACGTCCCCGAGTGGCGCGACGGCACCGACTACTCGCTCAACACCGACATCGTCACGAGCGCGCTGCTGCCGGAAGCACCGTGGGTCTCGCCGGACGCGGTGGACCGGATCGGCCGGGAGTTCCGGCAGTTCATCGATCACTCGGCGGCGCAGGGCTACAACGGGGTCGTCGTCCCGGGCTTCCTCGAGTACGTGACGTTCGCGGGGCACGGCGTCTACGCCGACGGGGACGCGCACATCGAGCGAGCACGCGCGATGGTGAGCGCTTTCCGGCCGGTTTTCGCGTACGCGGCCGACATGGGAATGCGCGTTTACTTCCTCACGGACATGCTCGCGCTGTCCGGACCGCTCGAGACGTACCTGGAAACGCACACTGATCCGTGGCCGATCTACCAGGCCGCGCTGCGCGAGTTGTTCGCGAGCATGCCGTTCGCGTCCGGCCTGATGGTCCGGGTGGGCGAGGGCGGTTCGGCCTACCGCGCGGCCGGCTGGGACTACTACTCCCGGATCGCCCTGACAACGCCCGCGCAGGTGCGCGCCATGCTCGAAGCGTTCCTGGCCGTGGCCGCCGAAACGAACAAGGACATCATCTTCCGTACGTGGACAGTCGGCGTCGGTGCGGTCGGCGACCTGCACACGAACCCGGAGTCGTACCGGCAGGTGCTCGGCGACCTGGTCGATCCGCATCTGATCGTCTCGACCAAGTTCACGCTCGGCGACTTCTACAGCCACCTGCCGCTCAACACGACGCTCGGAGTGGGCAGTCAGCGCCGCATCGTCGAGTTCCAGGGGCGGCGCGAGTTCGAGGGCTTCGGCTCGCTGCCTAACGACCTGACCGCCCTGCACGCCGACGCGCTCGGGCAGCTGCTCGCCCAGAACCCGCACATCGAGGGCGTCTGGCTCTGGACCCAGGACGGCGGCCCACTGCACGCCGGCCCGATGACCCTCTACCTGCGGACCGGTTTCTGGCAGCTCTACGACCTGAACGCGTACGCGATGGGCCGTCTCGCCCGCGCCCCGGACACCGATCCGGCCGCGATCACCGCCGACTGGGTGCGGCAGACGTTCTCGGACGACCCGGCGACGGTCGCCGCGGTCGGCCGGATGTTCGCGATGTCGCGCGAGGCGGTCACGAAAGGGCTCTATCTGGCACCGTACGCGGACAACTCCGTGAAGGCGCTCGGCCTGGAACCGCCGCCGATGATGTGGATCTTCGAGTGGGACATCGTCACCGGCGACTCGTCCGTGCTGGACAGCATCTACGCGATCGGCCGCGGCGATGTCGACCGGACAATCGCCGACGGACAACGCGCGATCACCCTCGCGCATGAACAACGCGCACTCGTCGCCGCCACCGACCCGGCGAAGTGGCGCTCCCCCGAACTCCGGACGAGCCTGCTCGACGCGCTCGACTACCAGAGCAACCTGTACGAGACGCTGGGCGCCTACCGCGAGATGTTCCTGCGCCGCGCGCAGTGGCTGGACACCGGTTCGTCCACTGCCCGCGATCAGTGGACGGCTGCCGCGCGCACCTTCGATCAGGCCCGCACAGCCCACGTTGCGCGTTACGGACACCGTGTCGACCTGCCCGCCTACAACTTCACGGCCGCCGACCTGGGAAGTGAGCGTTTCGACCGCGACCCGGCCATGGCCTGGACGGCCCGGATCCTGCTCGCTCTGCTCGTAGCGAGCATGTTCGTGCAATGGCGCCCGATACGCGACCTGTGGCGAGGCGCCCTGACCCCGTGGCGCATCACGCGCGCAGACCCGACCAGCCAGCCGCCCGAAACGCTCAACCAGCCGCGCACAACGCCCGACCCACCACACGAAACGCTCAACCAGCCGCCCACAACGCCCGACCCACCACACGAAACGCTCAACCAGCCGCCCACAACGCCCGACCCACCACACGAAACGCTCAACCAGCCGCCCACAACGCCCGACCCACCACACGAAACGCTCAACCCGCGGAGCGGCCCGCGGTGGTTCGTGGTGGCGTTCCCGCTGGCTGTGCTGGTGCTCAGTCGCGCTGTTTTCACCTGGTTCGCGGCGCCGGCGCACCTTGTGGTGACGATGGGGTGCTGGGTGTTGTTCGCGGTCGCGGCCCGCCTGCTCGTCGGTCGGCGCGACCCCTACGCGTTGTGGACCGTGATCGGCGGCGTGGTCCTGCTCCGGACCGTCCTGCTGCTGGCCGTGCTGGCGATCCGCGGGCCCGGCTACTACTGGTTCGCGTTCTGGACCGACCCGCTGGCCCGCAGCGTCTACGTCACGGTCGCGTTCGCCCTGTTCGCCTGGCTGTTCGTCGCGACCGGCTTCGTGCTGCGCACTCACTACGGCTGGTCCCGCCGCCGGGTCACGGGCGCTGTCGCCCTCTCCGCCAGTGCCCCGCTCGCTGCGCTCGGCGCCCTCCTGTGGACGTACGGGCTGGAAAGGTCTCTGACCCTCTGGAACGACCAACTGGCCCTGCTGCCGTGGGGTCTGCACCGCATCCTGGGCCTGGTCACCTACCTGGGCATCCCACCTGAGCTGCCCCTATGGCTCACCTGCACCGGTCTCGCTCTCGCCGTGCTGGGCACAGGCCTGTCGCTCAGCCGCCATCGCACCCAGGCACCCCGGACGCCCACCTCAGTCGAGCCCTGACCACACCCGGTACAGCCGGCTCCCCGGCCTGGCGTGCGGTGAAGGCGCCGCTTCCTCCCTGGCCGCCGACGGCCTCGACGGCCTCGACGGCTGGGAACGCACGGTCGCCCACCTGGTGACCGCAGTCGGTGACCGCACGGAATTCAGTCCGCCTGGTACGGCTGCTGCACCACGGTTCTCGGCTGGTTCCTCGATGCGACCGGTATCGACCCCGCCGCGCACAAGAGCCTGCTCGACCACGCGATCGGCGGCCCGTTCGAAAAGGTGGACCGAGCCGGACTGCCCTGTCCGATGCCGACGACCCGTCCGGCGCCGCCGAGCTGGCCCGTCTCGTCCATGGCATCGCCCGCGCCACCGACCGCCGATGGAACCGAGCCCGCCCCTGACCACGTCCAAGCCCGCATGCCGAAGCGCCGAATGATCATTGCGGGCCTGGTCGTGGGGGTCGTCGCCTCGGCCGTGACCGCCGCCGCCGTCATCGCCGACCGCCCGAAGCCGGCCTGCGCCTGCAGCATCGAACCCGACCTCAGGGGTCCGGCGCTGGATGCCGCGACACGGTTCGACACTCTGGTCCGGCAGGCCGACATCTCCGCCGCGTGGGCGTTGCTGACCGATCAGGCGCATGCCCGTTACACGGACGAAGCCGGCTTCCGGCCCACGTTCGACCGCCTCAGGAAGACCGCGCACGAGGCAGCACGCAAAACCGAGGCAGCGCGCGAGCCCGAAGCGGCACGCACAAGCGAAGCCGCGAACGCGAGCGGAGCCGGCTGGCAAGCGGTGAGCGAGCGGGCCCGCTACGACCGGCCGAGCGAGGTAGTGCTCGTCCGAGCGGCCCGCACGATGCTGGTCCTGATGCGGCTCGGGCAGGCCGGCAGCGAGCGCATCGATCCCGAACCGCCGACATTGAAGCTGACGGCACACGTCGAGGACGGCGGCGTACGCGTCGGATTGCCGGACGCCGACCTGGACCGCGTCTCGTTCGTCACGATCGACAGCCTGGGACGGACCGCCCGGCCCGCCCGGGAGCCCCTCTCCGAGGACGCGGTCCGGCTGACCGGGAGCCGGCCGCTGCACCCTCCGATCACCGTCATCGCGATCGAGGACAGCACCGACGGCCCCCGGCTAGAAGCCGTAGCGGTCCCCGGCTAGAAGAGGTCAGCGGATCGCGGCCACCTCGGCCGGGGTCAGCTTCAGACCGGCCGCGGCGACGTTCTCCTCCAGGTGGCCGACCGAGCCGGTGCCCGGGATCGGCAGGATCTTCGGCGAACGGGCCAGCAGCCAGGCCAGCACCACCGCGTACGGCGTCACACCGTACTTGGCCGCCGCCTCCTGCACCGCCGTGTTGCCGTCGAGGTTCTGGATCGGCGCCCACGGCAGGAACACGATCTGCTCCTGCTCGCACAGGTCGACCAGCGACTCCGACGTGCGGTCGTCCACGTTGTACCGGTTCTGCAGCGACACGATCGGCGTGATCCGCTGGACGGCGCGCAGCTGCTCCTCGTTGAAGTTGGAGACGCCGATGTGCCGGATCTTGCCCTCGTTCTTCAGTTCGGCGAGCGCCCCGACCGACTCCTCGACCGGCACCTTGGGGTCGGGCCGGTGGAACTGGTAGAGCGGGATCTGCTCGAGCCGCAGCCGCCGCAGACTGCCCTCGAGCGCCGACCGCAGGTGCTCGGGCCGCCCGTCCGGCTCCCACACGCCCGGCCCGGGACGCACCAGTCCGCCCTTGGTGGCAATGACCAGATCTTCCCCGTACGGATACAGCGCCTCAGCGATCAGCTCTTCGCTCACGTCAGGCCCGTAGGAATCCGCGGTGTCGATGAAGTTCACGCCGACCTCGACCACGCGCCTCAGCACGGCCTTGGCCTCGTCGCGGCTCTTGGGTTCACCCCAGATGCCGTCCCCGGTGATCCGCATGGCACCGTAGCCGAGGCGGTTCACCGTCAGGTCCCCGCCGAGGTCGATCGTGCCGGCCGCGCTCGCATCCGCTGTGCTCATAAGTCCGACTCCCTACGCTGGTTCCTCCCGCCGAAGCTACGCCCGATCGGCGCACGCGGCCCGCCGAGCGAACGAGACGTGGCCCACGTCCGGGCGCGGCGACCCAGGGAGTCAGAGCATGCCGTGGGTGAATTCCAGCAGGTCGGTCCGGCCGATCTGGCGAAGCGCGTCCGGCACTTCACCGAGCCGTCCCCGCAGTTCCAGGTACTTCAGGAGGTCACGCGCCTCGTAGCCGTCGCCGAACTTGCCCTGCTCGTGGCCGGCGACTTCCAGGAAGTCCGCCAGCTCACGCCAGTCCGGGCCCAGGTGGCTGCAAAGTTTGACACGGAAGGCACCCGACCAGGTCACGTCGCCCGCCCGCAGGTCGCCGCCGAGCGCCGCCACGGGATGCCGATCGCCGTCGTCATCGGGGCGGCCAGGGCGGGCCGGCGCGCCGCCACGAACCGCGCCGGCCAGGGCGTCCAGGGCTCTCGCGGGTCGCGACAGAATGTCCGGCCGATCCGCCAGCACTGCCAGCTCGGCTCTCGACAGGGGGCGCAGGACGACGATCCGGCCGCCGCCGTCGTCGTACTGCACCAGGAGGAGGTTGGGCGGTATCAGCATGGCCGCCTGCGCGACGTTCTGCAGTCTCTGCAGCAGCTCCGCCATGAGTTTGAGCGCTTCGGAGTCGTGCTCGGAGTCCGTCTCCGAGGCGCTCAACGCGTCGGCGATGTCACCCGTACGGGGGCCGGCCGGGTCGGACCGCTGGGCCGAGGCGAACCGGCGGACCGACCCTCGCTCGATCCGGCTCGCCGACAGCTCATCGAATCCCGAGTGCCGCGCGATCACGTCCACGGCGTCGAACACCTGGCGGGCCAGATCCTCGTCGTCGGTGTCCAGATAGGCATTGAGCGAGGCGTGCGCCGGTCGCTCCGAAGTGTCGTCGCCGGAGTCCCGGAGAGGTTCGGCAATGACGATCAGCGTTCCGTCGATGGATCGCGAAGCCCTGCGCACCGGTCGCGGATAGACGGCCGAGATCGCCCGGTCCCGTTCCTCCGCCGTCACCGTCTGATCGTCGGCCGCCCGGTGCCCGGGCACCGCCGGGACCCAGGACTCGCCGGCGGATCCGGACGGCCGGCCGGCCCGGGCCGCAGCCGTCGTGTCGGCCAGCGCGAGGAACTGCCGTTTCGACGCCAGTGCGCGCTCGGCGTCCTTGACCCGCCGCCGGTCGCCGGACGCCCGGGCCCGCTCGAGACGCTGCTCGGCCTCGGCCACCTGCTCGCGCATCTGCCGCAGCAGCGGGTTGTCCTGCGGGGCGGTCCGGCGCCAGGCCGAGTCCATCGCCACCCGGATGCGCTCCTCGGCCACCCGCCAGCGACGATCCAGTGACGCGGCCGACTCGCGCGGCACCCGCCCCACGTCGTGCCACGCGGCCTGGGCGTCGCGCAGCTTGTTCTGCGCACCGCGCGGGTCGGCGTCCACGTCGAGCGCTTCGACCTCGGCCAGGATCGCCTGCTTCCGGCTCAGGTTGTCCGCGTATTCGGCGTCGCGAGCCGAGAACGCCTCACTGCGGCGGACGAAGAACGCGTCCTGCGCGGCCCGGAACCGTTCCCACAGACGCTGCTCGGCCTCCTTGGCCGCCGGCGGCGCCTCCTTCCACTCGCGCATCAGCTCCTTGAGCCGGCCGGCGGTCGCCGACCACTCGGTCGACCCGGACAGGCTCTCGGCCTCCGTGACCAGTTCTTCCTTGGCCGTCTGGGCCTGCTTGCGCTGGCCGTCGAGGGTGGCGAAGTGGGCGCCCCGGCGGCGGGTGAACTCGTCGCGCGCGGCCGCGAAACGGCTCCACAACTCGCCGTCGGTCTTCTTGTCGACACCACGGATCGTCCTCCACTCGTCGACGATCTCCCGGAGCCGGTCGCCGGCCACCTTCCACTTGGTGGAGCCGGCGGCGATCTTCTCGGCCTCCTCGATCAACGCGGACTTCCGGGCGACCGCCGCGGTCCGAAGATCCTCGCGGGCCGTCCGCTGCTCGGCGGCCTTCTCGCCGGCCAGAACGGCCAGGCGGTCCAGCCGCTGGGCGAGCCCGTCGATGTCGCCCACCACATGGGCCTCGTCGAGTTCCGAGCGCACCCGTTGGACGGTGGCGAGCGAGTGCGACGCATCGGCCATACCGGACTTGAGGCGGGCCTCGATCAGGTCGACCTCGGTCACGAGGTCGGCGAAGCGCCGCGCGAAGTGGGCCAGGCCCTCCTCGGGGGTGCCCGCCTGCCAGGAGCCGACCACCCGGTCGCCCTCGGCCGTCTTCACGTACACGGTGCCGTCGGCATCCACGCGCCCGAAGGCCGTCCAGTCGTTCATGTGGTGATTGTCGCGCGGCGCGCAACCTCAGCGCTGTTCGAGGGAGCGGCGCAACTCGGCCAGCTTGCGTTCGGAGTCGCTGCCCGGTTCGGCGTGGAACAGGATCAGCAGCTGGTCGTCCTCCTCGGCCGGGCGCAGCACGGTGTCGCGCAACTGCAGGTCGCCCAACGCCGGGTGTGCCAGGTAGACATCACCCAGCGAGTGGTCCCGTACGGGATGGGCCGCCCACAACTCCGCGAACTCGGGACTGGCCGCACGGAGATCGGCCACCACCGACGCCAGCGCCGGGTCGTCGGGGTGGCGCGCCTGGGCGGCCCGGAGCCGGCCCACCATGTCCTGCGCCTGCATCTCCCAGCGGGCGAACCGACCCCGGCACTTGTCGTCCAGGAACAGCAGCCGCGCCCAGCTCAGCGTGCCCTCGGTGGCCCACGGCGTCTCGAACGGCAGGTGGTCGGCGAACAGCGCGTGGGCGAGGCGGTTCCAGCCCAGCATGTTCATCGAGCGCCCGAGCACCCCGGCCGGCACCTCGTGCAGCGTGCGGAGGATGAGTTGCAGTGTGCCGGTCAGCTGTTCCGGCTCGGCCGGGGCGTGTTCGCTGCGGGCCAGCCGGAACATCTGGGCGCGGTCCTGCTGGTCGAGCCGCAGCGCGGTGGCGATCGCCTCGAGCACGCTCTCGGACGCGGTGACCGCACCCTGCTCGATGCGCGTGTAGTAGGAGACGCTCACGCCGGCCATCAGGGCCAGTTCCTCTCGGCGGATGCCCGGGACGCGCCGCCGGCCGTAGCTGGGCAGCGGCAACTGCCCGGGATCGAACGCGCCGCGACGGAGGCGAAGGAACTCGCCGAGCGCCGCGAGCCTGTTCTGCGGGCGGGACACCGCTGCACTCCTTCCGGCCGGGTGGCCGAAGTGTACGGCGGTAGGGCCAGGGTGACGTGACGGTCGCGGCGTAGCCAGACCACGTCGTGGATACCCAAGGTTCAGTGCTGGTTGGCTCGGCGGGCGCCGCCCAGGCTCATGGGCATGACGAATGCACAGGGGCCCGTGCTGGTGACAGCCGCGACGGGCAAGACGGGGCGACGCGTGCTCGCCCGGCTCACCGACCTCGGGATCGACGCCCGTGGGATCACCCGTTCCGACGGTTTCGACTGGGATGCGCCGGCGCGATGGCCGGAGTTCCTGACCGGGGTGCGCGCGGCGTATCTCGCGTACGCACCGGACATCGCCATGCCGGGGGCGGGGGCCAAGGTCGCCGCCTTCGCCGAGGCCGCGCGGGCACACGGCGTGGAGCGGCTGGTCATGCTGAGCGGGCGCGGCGAGGAGACCGCGCTGGCATCCGAGCAGGCCGTACGCGTAGTGGCGCCGGACACGACGATCGTGCGGTGCTCGTTCTTCGCGCAGAACTTCGACGAGGGCGCGCTCGCCGGCTACATCGCGGCCGGCACGCTGACGCTGCCCGTGATCGACATGCCGGAGCCGTTCGTCGACGTCGAGGACGTCGCCGAGGTCGCGGCCAAGGCGCTGGCCGAGCCGGGCCACGAGGGCCGGCTGTACGAGGTCACCGGCCCCGAGCTGCTCACCTTCGCACAGGCGGCCGAGCTGCTGGGCGCCCAGGCGATCGCGGTGCCGGTGGACGAGTGGCGGGCCGAACTGGCCGCCGCGGGTCTGCCGGCCGACCTGATCGACCTGCTGGCCTACCTGTTCACCGAGGTCATGGACGGCCGCAACAGGTCGGTGGCCGACGGCGTGCAGCAGGCCCTGGGCCGCCCGGCCCGCCGATTCGAGGAGTTCGCAGCCGAGATGAAGAAGGCAGCCGCCTGAAAATGCCTCACGACGTTGCCACGACGGGGGCCACGAGAGGACTCCGCGCGATCCGTGTCGTGGCCGACACGCTCATCGTGGCGACGTGCGTGAGCGCGGGCGCATGGGTGCTCACGGCCCACGCCTGGGGCCCGGAACTGGTGGCGGCCGTCCTGCTGTTGTCCGCGATCGCCGCCGTCCAGTTGTGGTTCAGCCGCGCGGCCGGACGGCTGCACGGCCCCCTGGCGTACCGGATGCTCGCCCTGCATGCGGTTCTGTGCGGTGTTCCGGTGATCTATTACCGGAGCGCCTGGATCGCCCTGCCCAGCCTGGTCGCCGCCACCGCGCCGCTGGTGCTGCGCAGGCGATGGTCGGTGCCGCTCGCCCTCGTGGTGGTGAGCGGCACCCTCGGCTATCTCTGGCCGTTCCCGCCCGCCACCCCGCTGTCGCTGGCCGCGTTCATGATCCAGGTGTACGGCTTCACCCGGCTCGGCCTGCTGGTGGTCGAGCTGCACCGCACCCGCCGGGCGCTCGGCACGGCCGCGGTGGCCCGGGAACGCCTCCGGTTCGCCCACGAGCTCGAGTCCCGGCTGGCCGGGAGCCTCCTGATCATCGAGGCGCGGGCCCGGCAGCGCCCGGCGCCGGTGACCGAGCTGCTCACGGTCGCCCGGCAGGCGCTGGCCGGGATGCGCGCCTTCGCCCGCGACCACCGCGACTCGGGCCCGGTGTTCGTGCCGCCCGAGCCGATGGCCCGGGCCGTGCGGGGCGCCGACGGACTCGTCCACGCCCTGCTGGCCATCTGGCTGACCACCATGCTCATCCGGGTGCACGAGGCCCACGGCGGGCCGGCCGCGGTGGCCTGCGCCGTCGCCACCATCGGACTGCAGGCGGGCTGGATCAGCCGGACGACCCGGACGACCCCGCCGCCGGTGCTCGCGCTGATCGTTCAGGCTGCGGTCGTGCTGGTGCCGATGGCGCTGGCCGACGGCTGGCCGGCCGGCGGCCGGGGTCTGCTCGCCGGGTCGTGCCTGCTGGTCCTGCGTGGAGCGTACGGATGGGCCGGGTTCACCGTCGTGGTGGCGGTCGACGGCGTCTGGCGGTGGGCGCAGTCGCCGCCGCATCTCGGCGAGGCGGTCACGCTGTTCACCGGGACGATCGTCATCGGGCTCGCGACCTATGCCATGACCCGCAACGCCCGGCTGGTCCGTGACCTCGTCCGGATGCGGGCCGAGCTGGCCGCCGCGGCCGTCGCCGCCGAGCGGGTCCGGTTCGCGCGCGACCTGCACGACCTGCTCGGCCTGGGCCTGTCGGCGATCGCGCTCAAGGCCGAACTGGCCCGGCGCCTGCCCGCCGGCGCGGCCGCGGGCGAGCTGGCCGAGATCGCCGAGATCGCCCGGAACGCACGGACCGAGATCGGCCTGGTCACCGCGGGCGACCGTGACCTGTCTCTGGACGACGAGCTGCGGGTGGCCCGGTCCACCCTGCCCACGGCCGACATCACGGCCGATCCGCCGCCGCTGCCGCCGGCCGTGCAGACCGTGCTCGCGACCGTGCTGCGCGAGGGCGTCACCAACGTGATCCGGCACAGCACCGTACGGCAGTGCGCGATCCACCTGTTCGAGAAGGACGGCGTCGCCACCCTCGAGATCGTCAACGACGGCGCGGGAACGGCCGGCCCCGGCAGCGGCCTGCGCAATCTCGCCGAGCGCGTCGAGGCCGCCGGCGGCGCGCTGACCGCCGGGCCGCACGGCGACGGGATGTTCCGCCTTCGCGTCACCATCCCGGTCGATGACAAACGTCCCGCCCGACCGGCGACATCGGAATCTACGGCGAGCGGCCCGCCCCGGCCAGGCTGATCCGGT
The DNA here is from genome assembly GCF_018829635.1 of Paractinoplanes bogorensis. Lineage (GTDB taxonomy): Bacteria > Actinomycetota > Actinomycetes > Mycobacteriales > Micromonosporaceae > Actinoplanes > Actinoplanes bogorensis. Next base: position 174,625 of record NZ_JAHKKG010000005.1, on the reverse strand, counting down.
AAGCGAAACAGACGAAACGAGGAGACATGACCACCAAGATCTTCGTGAACCGGCCGGTCGGCGACGTCGCCGCGGCGATGAAGCCAGCGGCATGACGGGCCGGCAATGGCGCGGAATCGCGGTCCTGGCCCTGCCCACCCTGCTGCTCTCGCTCGATACCAGCGTGCTGTTCGTGGCCCTCCCCCGGCTGAGCGCCGAGCTGGGCGCGAGCAGTACGGAACAGCTGTGGATCCTCGACATCTATTCGTTCCTGCTCGCCGGGTTCCTGGTCACCATGGGCGCGATCGGCGAACGGTTCGGCCGGCGCCGGCTGTTGCTGGCCGGGGCGGCCGCGTTCGGGGTGGCGTCGATCCTGGCCGCGTACGCCCCCACCCCGGCCACGCTGATCGGGGCGCGCGCGGTCCTCGGCATCGCGGGCGCGACGATCATGCCGTCGACCATGGCGCTGCTCCGGTCGCTGTGTCCCGAGCAGCGGCACCTCAACCAGGCTCTCGGCATCTGGTTCGCCTCCTTCACCGGCGGCATGATGCTCGGTCCGCTGGTCGGTGGCGTGCTGATGGAGTCGTTCTGGTGGGGCTCGGCGTTCCTGCTCGGCGTACCGGTCATGGTGCTTCTGCTGATCGTGGGCCCGGCCGCGCTGCCGGAGTTCCGCGACCGCGAGGCACCCCGGCCCGACCTGCCCAGCCTGGCCATGTCGCTGGCCGCCGTGCTGCTGATCATCCACGGCGGCAAGACCCTCGCGCACCACGGCTGGTCGGCGACAGCAGTGGCCGAGGTCGCGGCCGGCGTCGCAGTGGCTTTGGCTTTCGTACGCCGTCAAGCCGTCCTCGCCCATCCCCTGCTCGAGCTGAGCCTGTTCCGCAACCGCACGGTCGCCACCTGCATCACGGTCATGCTCGGCGGCGGAGTTGTCATGGCCGGGGCGGAACTGACCGCCACCCTGTACCTGCAGTCGGTCCTCGGCCTGACCCCGCTGCAGGCCGGCCTGTGGATGCTGCCGGCGAACGCCGCGATGGCAGTCACCGCCCTGCTGGCGCCGGTGCTGGCCCGGCGGTGGCCGGTGGTCCACCTGGCCGGCGGTGGCCTGCTGATCTCCGCGGCGGGCATGCTCGTGATCACCGGAGCCGGCCCGTACGACGGCATCGGCCGGCTGGTGACCGGTCTTACCGTGGCCACGATCGGGCTGTCCCTGCCGATGAGCCTGCTGCTCGGGCTGATGCTGGGCGCGGTGCCGGTCGACCGGGCCGGCTCGGTGGCCTCGGTCAACGAGACCGGCGGTCAGTTCGGCATCGCGGTCGGGGTCGCGTTCCTGGGCAGCGTGGCCACGGCGGTCTATCGCCATGGTCTGCCGCCCGGGGCCGAGCCCGTACGGGAATCGGTCGCGGCCGCCGCCGGAACCCCGTTCCTCGACGTCGCGCGGGTGGCGTTCACCGACGCGGTCCACGTGGTCGGCGTCGTCGGTGCGGTCCTGTTCGCGCTGATGGCCGTGCTCACCCTGCGCGTGCTGCGGCGCAAGCCCGCCCTGGAACCGGTGGGCTGAGATGGACGACGCGCTGGCCCAGGCCCTCGCCGCCGTGGCGTACCAGGGCAGCGCGGCCCTGCGCTGCCTCCCGCACGACCCGGAGGCAGCGCGGGTCCATCTCGAGACGCTGACCGAGGTGGCCCGCCACGCGTTGTGGGCCACCCGTCCGGCGCACGACGGTCCGCCCGCGCGGCTGGCCGGGGTGCTCGAGCGGGCCGCGGCCCTGCTGCTGGCGGCCGGCGTGCGCACCACGGTCACCGACCGGACGGCCGACGGCACCCCGGACCGGCGAGCCGTAGTCGAGGAAGCGCTTGTGACCGCCGTACGGGAAGAGGTCCTGAATGTGTTGCAGCGCGGCACGGCCCGCCGGTGCGACATCGAAGTGAGCAATCAGGGCGGCTCGGTCCGGCTGGTCATGACGAACGACGGCGGCGGTCGTCCCCCGCTCACCGTGGAGGTGCCCCGATGATCCGGATCCTGATCGCCGAGGACATGCCGATCATCCGCAAGGCCCTGGTCGCGTTGCTCGCGCTCGAGCCCGGGCTCCAGGTGGTGGCCGACGTCGGGCGGGGCGACGAGATCATGCCGGCCGCCCTGGACGTGCGGCCCGGCATCGCGCTGCTCGACATCGATCTGCCCGGGATCAGCGGGCTCGACGCGGCCGAGGAACTGCACCGCCACCTGCCCGACTGCAAGATCATCATCCTCACCGGGCTGGGCCGCCCGGGCAATCTGCTGCGGGCGCTGAGTGCCCACGTCCGCGGCTTCGTGGTGAAGGACGCCCCGGTCGAGACCCTCGTCGACGGCATCCGCCGGGTCGCCGCGGGCGGGCGCGTCGTCGACCCCGACCTGGTCGCGGCCGCCCTCGACACCGGGGCCAGCCCGCTCACCACCCGCGAGGCCGACGTGCTGCGCATCGCGGGCGACGGCCATTCGACCGTGCAGATCGGCCGGATGCTGTCGCTCTCCCCGGCCACGGTCCGCAACTACCTGTCCAACGCCATCGCGAAGACCGGTGCCCGCAACCGGATCGGCGCCATCCGGGCGGCCGAGCGCGCGGGCTGGATCTGACCACCCCCGAAAGGAATCAGACATGTTGGGACTCACCGCCGAGGTCATCCGCCCCGGCGACGACAACTACGACCGGGCCCGCCGGGTCTTCCTGGGCCGGGTCGACCGCCACCCGTCGATGATCGTGCGGGCCGTCGATGCGGCCGACGTGTCGGCCGTGATCCGGTATGCACGGGACGCACATGTGCCGCTCGCGGTGCGCAGCGGCGGGCACGGATGGCACGGCGTGCAGAACGACGCGATCGTGCTCGACCTGTCACTCATGCGTTCCGTGACGATCGATCCCACAACTCATACGGCCTGGGCCGAACCGGGCGTGACCGCCGCGCAGTACGTCGCGGCGGCGGGTGAGCACGGGCTGACCACCGGGTTCGGTGACACCGGATCGGTCGGGCTGGGCGGGCTGACCGTGGGCGGGGGCGTCGGTTATCTCGTACGCAAACATGGTCTGACGATTGATGCCCTGCTCGCGGCCGAGGTGGTGACGGCCGACGGCGAGCTCGTCCGGGCCGACGAGTCGACCCACCCCGACCTGTTCTGGGCGATCCGGGGCGGCGGCGGCAACTTCGGCGTGGTCACGCGCTTGAAGTTCCGGCTCCACCCGGTGTCCACCGTGCTGGGCGGGCTGCTCGTCCTGCCGGCCACCAGTCATGTCCTCGCCGATTACCTGGCCGTCTCCGATGCGGCGCCCGAGGAACTGTCGAGCATTCTCAACGTGATGACCGCCCCGCCGCTGCCGTTCCTGCCCGAACGCTGGCACGGCCGCCCGGTCGCGATGGCCAACATCGTCCACGCGGGCGATCCGGAGGCGGGCGAGCGCGCCGTGGCTCCCCTGCGTGCCCTGGCCGAGCCGATCGCCGATCTGGTGCGGCCGATGGCGTACGGGGAAATGTTCGCCGGAGAGGAGGAAACCGGGATCCATCCTCTGAGCGTGGGCCGCACCTGGTTCGCCGACGAACTGAGCGAGCCGGATCTGGCCGTCGCCCTGCGCCACCTCGAATCGGCGACCGCCGAGCCGGCCGTCCTCCAGCTGCGCGTGCTCGGCGGCGCGATGGCCCGGGTGCCGTCCGGCGCCACCGCCATGGCCCACCGGGAGCGCCGCCTGATGATCGCCGCCGCGGCCGTCTTCGCCGACCCGGCCGAGCTCGGCGAGCAGACCGCCTGGCTGCACGGCCTGCTCACCGACCTCAAGCACACCCAGCACGGCGCCTACGTCAACTTCACCCACGAGGACGCCCAGGACCGGCTGCACGAGATCTATCCGCGTCCCACCTATGCGCGCCTCGCCTCCATCAAGCGCCGCTACGACCCGGGCAACATGTTCCGTTTCAACGCCAACATCCGGCCGGCCTGACTAGCAGACAGTCCGCCCGCGGATGCGGGATCGGCCAGAATCGCCCCCGGGCCGCCCGCGACTGCTGATGATGAACACGGCGACGTGACCATCACCAGGAGGCGTAGGTGACGCACTCCCTGCTGAACCATGCCGACCCGGATCAGCCGGTCGACGTGGCGGAGATCCGTGCGCCCGAACCGGCCCCGGATCCCGACCCGGCCCGGGTGGCCCGGCTGCGAAGGATCTGGCTGGTCTGGCTCGGTCTCGCGGCCGCCTTCTGCACGGGCCAGATGCTCACCACCCCCACCGGCCCGGTCGGCGGCCTGATGACCCTGACCATGCCGTTGCTGTTCACCATCGGGATCGTGGCCGGCGTCCTGCTCAACCGGCCCCGGCCGCGCTGGCCCTGGCTCCTGCTGGCCGCGGTCGGCCTGATCACCGTGGCCGGCTACGGCATCTGGTGGTCGGGCGCCACCACCACCGCCTTCACGGTGTTCATGACCGTGTACCCGTTGGAGGCGATCGCCCTGCTCGCGATCGTCCGCGGCGGGTCGTGGCGGCAGGACCGGGCCGGTCTGCTGGACACCGCGATGATCAGCGTCGGGCTCGCGATGGCCTGCTGGATGCTGGTCATCACGCCGCTGCTGCGGGTCAGATCAGCGTTGCCGGGCGACATGTTCGTGGCGCTGTTCCCGTTCGGCGACGTGCTGCTGCTCAGCGTCCTGGTCCGGTTCTTCACCTCGCGCGGCCTCCGCAACGCGGCGTTCTGGCAGATCAGCGCGTCGCTGCTGCTGCAGACGATCACCCACATGGCCACCCTGCTGCCGTCGCTGTTCGCGGCGGCGGCACCGGACATCCGGTCGGTGAGCTCGCTGTCCGGGTTCCTGATGGCCGGGGCCGCGTTGCACCCGTCGATGCGCAAGCTGACCGGGCGGCCCGTACGCCCGACGGCCGAGATGTCGCCGCGGCGCGTCCTGCTGGTCAACCTGGCCTGTATGGGAGCGCCCGGCCTGCTCATCGCCCAGGGGTTCCTGCAGCACGGCCGGGTCGGCTGGCTGGCCGCCGGGAGCGGCTGCATCCTGCTCTTCTTCCTGGTCACGCTGCGGATGGTCGATCTGGTCGGCCAGGTGCAGGACAAGGCGGACCAACTGAATGCCGTCGCGCACATCGATGCGCTGACCGCCTTACCGAACCGGCGGGCGTGGGATCTGGAGCTGACCCGCCGGATCGCGGCCGCCCAGCGGCACGGCACCCCGGTCGTGGTCGCCATCCTCGACCTCGACCACTTCAAACGGTTCAACGACGAGCACGGCCACCAGGGCGGCGACGAGTTGCTGACCGTGGCCGCGGCGGCCTGGCGCGAGCAGTTGCGCCCGGAAGATCTGCTGGCCCGGTACGGCGGCGAGGAGTTCGGCGCGATCTTCGATCACTCCCGGCTGGCCGACGCCGACCACATCATCGAACGGCTGCAGGCCGTCACCCCGCTGGGGCAGACGTTCTCGGCCGGGGCCGCGCAGTGGAACGGCAACGAGTCGGCCGACGTGTTGCTGGCCCGGGCCGACGCCGCCCTCTACGCGGCCAAGCGGGCCGGCCGGAACCGGGTGTTCGTCTCCGCCACTCGTTAGAAAGTATTCCTTGACAGGAATATTCTGTTGAGAGAATAATTCTGTCCATGGAAGTCCTGTCCGCCCTCGGCGATCCGGCCCGGTGGCAACTCGTCGGTCTGCTGGCCGAGCGCCCACGCCCGGTCGGCGTCCTGGCCGAGCTGGCCGGCGCCCGTCAGCCGCAGACCACCAAGCACCTGCAGACCCTCGAGCGCGCCGGGGTGGTCTCCTCCCTACGAACCGGTCAGCGCCGCATCTACGCGCTCCGGCCGGAGGCCCTGCGCGAGCTGGCGACCGCCCTCGAGCACCTGGCCGGGCTCGCCGAGACCAGCAGCAAGACCTTTTCCGCGTACGGGGAAAGCCTCGGCGCCGAACGCGGGGCCGCCCAGCAGACGGGGTGGGCCGACGGTCGCGCGTTCCGATTCGAACGCATCCTCGCGGCCGGGCCGGCGATCGTCTGGCGCCACCTGACCGAACCGGACCGGCTGGCCGCGTGGTGGGCACCGGACGACCTGCGCGTCTCCGAGCTCGTGTTCGAGGCACGGCCGGGCGGCCGGATCGTGCAGGAGTACCGCGACGCCGAGGACACCGGCGCTTCCGAGCCGGTCGCGGGCCGGGCCGTCGGCGTCGTCGACGACGTGCGGCCGGGCGAGCGTCTCGCGTACCGGCTGTCGCCCCTGCTGCCCGACGGCAGTCCCGCCTTCACCGCCCACGTCACGTTCGCGCTGGTCGCGGACGGGCCGGGCACCGCCCTGGCCGTCGACTACCGCATCACCGGCAGCGCCACCGACGCGGCCGACTTCATCGCCGGCATCGAGATCGGCTTCGGCCAGAGCCTCGATCGGCTGACCTCCCGTTTACCAGAAGGAGCCTGACCCATGCGCCGAGTAGTCACCAACATGAGCCTGTCCCTCGACGGCTGCTACGCCTCGCCGAACGGTCCGCAGGACATGGGCTGGGTGATGCCGTACGCGATCAGCGACGTCGCCCGCGCCCACCTGACCAGCCTGTGGGAGCCCGCTTCGACGGCGTTGCTCGGGCGGCTCAACGCCGAGGGGTTCATGGGTTTCTGGCCCACCGTGATCGGGGCCGAGGGCACCGACCCGCGCGACGAGGCGTTCGCGAAGTGGCTGGTCGAGACGGACAAGGTGGTGCTCTCGTCCACGCTCGGGGAGGCACCCTGGGAGCGCACGACGATTGCCGACCGGCCCGCCCCCGACGCGGTGGACGCCCTGCGGAAGGACGGCGGCGGCGACATCCTCGTGCTGTCCAGCGCCAGCGTCATCAAGGCGCTGCTGGCGGCCGACCGGGTCGACCGGCTCGCGCTGATGGTCTTCCCGATCTTCCTGGGCGGCGGCCCGCGCCTGTTCGACGACGCCCTGCCCGCGGCGAAGTGGCAGCTCGCCGGCCAGGCGGCCGGTGAGCACGGCGAGCTGTCCCTGGTCTACGACCGGGTGCGCTAGGGACGCGCCCGACCTGCGGCCGGGGTGATGATCTCGACCCCGGCCTCGGTCAGGGCCTCGCGCAGGTCGCGCGGGGGCATGCTGTCGGTGACCAGGTAGTCGGCCGCCGACAGCTCGGAGACCTGGGCGAACAGGCGCCGGCCGAACTTCGACGAGTCGGCCAGGATGGCCACCCGGGTCGCGCGCGAGACCATCTCCTGCATCATCGCGGCCTCGGCCAGGTTGCTTGTCGTGTAACCGGCGTCGGGCGAGACCGCACCGACGCCGATCAGCGCCAGGTCGCAACTGATGTCGAGGTCGGCGCCGCCGTTGGCGCGGAAGCTGACCGGCCCGATGGTGGCCAGGGTCAGCGCGCGCACGGCGCCGCCGAACACGTAGATGTCGCGGATCGCGCTCGCCGGCAGCGCGGACGGCGCCAGCAGATTGTTCGTCGCCACGGTGAGCTCGCGGTGCTGGCTCAGGGCCCGGGCCACGGCCAGCGTGGTGGTGCCGCCGTTGAGCATGATCGTCGAGCCGTCCTCGACCAGGGCCGCGGCGAGCTCGGCGATCTGCTCCTTCTCCTGCTCCTGGATGCTGAGGCGCTGGTCGACGGCGCGGTCCGTGCGGTTCAGGGTCGAGCGGCTGACCGCTCCCCCGTACGTGCGCACGAGCACCCCGTCGGCACTGAGCTGGTCGAGGTCACGGCGTACGGTGTCGATGGAGACGCCGAAACGCTCGGCCAGCGCACTGACCGTGACCTGCCCGGTCTCCGCCACATAGGCCGCCAGCTGGGCCTTTCGCCCGGCCGGCAGATGCCGTTGCCGGTCGTCTCTATCGACGCTCACCGCTCCCCCTCGGTTGTCGTGCGGCAGTATGCCACAACCTCGCGTTAACAAAGCACGCCGCAGCGAAGAGCTGCGAAGAGCCGCAGAGTTGGGCATCTAGGTCGCACATACTGCATCACCTGGGCAACCCACGGCAATAGCCCGACCGGCTGCAGGCCAAGTCTTGCCGCAGTCTGCAGAACTTCGCAAGATTCTGCGGTTCTTTCTCTTGTTAACCTCCGTAACACGTTGCTAACGTGGCGCCAACCTCGCAGAGAACAGAAGGACCTCTCTATAGAAGGAGCACGACATGGCCATTCGGAAGGCGTCTCGGACGCGACTGATAGGGGCCCTCACGGCCGCGACGGTCGCTCTCGCCCTGGGAGCCTGCGGTGGTGGTGGTTCGGACGAAGCATCGGACGGCACCGTGACCCTGGAGTTCGCCCAGTGGTGGGCTCCGGAGCTCCCCGCCGGATCGTTCGACAAGATCATTAACGAGTTCCAGACCGCGAACCCGACCATCAAGGTCAAGCTGCTGAGCGGCCCGTACGCGTCGACCAAGCAGCAGCTCGTCACCGGCGCGGCGTCCAAGACGCTGCCCGACGTGGTCGGCCTCGACGGCGCCTGGGTCAACGACTTCGCCAAGCAGGGCGCGATCACCGACCTGTCCAAGCTGATGACCGACGCGAGCTACGACCAGAGCCAGCTGGCCAGCCAGATCCAGCTCGAGGGCAAGACGTACATGATCCCGGTGGTCAACTTCGTCTACCCGCTCTTCGTGAACCAGGACCTGCTCACCAAGGCCGGCGTCAGCAAGGTGCCGAGCACGCGCACCGAGTTCCTCGACGCGGCCAAGAAGATCAGCGCTTCCGGCGGCAACGTGAAGGGCTGGGCGCTCCCGCTCGACACCGCCGTGCCGAACGGCATCCAGAACGACGTCATGTCGTGGCTCTGGGCCTCCGGCGGCACCATGCTGGCCGACGGCAAGCCGGCGCTGACCACCCCGCAGGTCAAGAGCGTGGTCGACTACGTGAAGAGCCTGAACGACGCCGGCGTGATCGCCGACGGTTCGCTCACCATGAAGGAGCAGGACAAGGTCGAGAAGTTCACCACCGGTCAGGTCGGCATGGTGTTCGACTCGCTCGCGCACATCAACCTGGTCAAGAAGAACGCCCCGGACCTGAAGTTCACCATCGCGCCGGTCCCGGCCGAGGACGGCTACACCGGCAAGCGCGGCATCCCGTACGCGTCCTGGGGCATCGGCGTCGCGAACTCGTCCGAGCACAAGGCAGAGGCGTTCAAGCTCGTGCAGTTCCTGATGGATCAGAAGACCAACGGTGAGCTGGCCACGCTGGCCAACGGCTTCCCCGGCAACAAGAACGCGAAGCCGGACTTCAGCAACAGCGACCCGCTGTTCGAGGAAGCGTTCAAGATCTATCAGGAGGGCACCCCGGCCAACGAGTTCGTCGGCCTGCCCAAGTCGGAGGACCTGATGCGCAGCTTCGACGAGAACCTGCAGCTGGTGCTCACCGGCAAGTCGAGCGTCGACGACGCTCTCAGCAAGTCGCAGGACTCCTGGTCCTCGGTTATCGGTTAGCAGTTCCGCCTCGCCGCGCCGGTCCGCCGGCACGGCGAGGCGACCCAAGGAGACAGCGATGACATCCCTGACTGTGGAAAAACCGCCGTCGGCCGAGACCGAGGCGCCCACGCGCGGCAAGAACTCCTGGGCCCGGCGCCTGACGCCGTTCGGCTACCTGTCCCCCACCGTGGTCCTGATCGTGGTCCTGATGGTGGTCCCCATCATCATGGTGATCAGCTACTCGTTCCGGGACAACGTGATCGTGCAGGACAACTCGGTCTTCGCCGGGTTCGCCAACTACGCCACGGTGCTCAAGGATCCGGACTTCCTGGCCGCGCTGAAGAACACGTTCATCTTCATCACGGTCAGCATGGTGGCCCACCTGCTGCTCGGCCTGGGCTTCGCGATGATGCTCAACTCGCCGCTGCTGAGCGGGGTCACCAAGGCGATCTTCCGGGTCGTCTACGTGCTGCCGTGGCTGTTCACGATCGCGGTCATCGCCGTCATCTGGCGGCTGCTGCTCGACCCGTCCGGCGTGATCAACTACCTGCTGACGACCCTGAACATCGTCTCCGACGGTGTGAACTGGCTCGGCGACCCGGGTTCGGCCCTCTGGGTCGTGACCTTCGTGAACATCTGGTCGGGCTACCCGTTCTTCATGATCAGTTTGCTGGCCGGCCTGCAGGGCATCCCCGGTGAGCTGTACGAGGCGGCTTCCGTGGACGGGGCCAACCCGTGGCAGAAGTTCTGGAACGTGACGATCCCGCAGCTGCGCCCGGTGATCATCAGCATGGCCGTGCTCGACCTGATCTGGACGTCCCAGCAGTTCGCGCTGATCTGGATGATGACCGGCGGCGGCCCGCTCAACTCGACCGAGATGCTGAGCACCTTCACCTACAAGCTGGCGTTCAGCGAGTACGAGTTCTCGACCGCGTCGGCCAGCGCCGTGATCGTGCTGCTGCTGACGATGGTCCTCGCCTTCTTCTACGTCCGTCAGCAAAGGGAGCGGTGATGACAGCCCCCACCACGACCCTGCGGTCCCGGCGCACGCTGGCCAAGACCGGCGTCATCATCGGCCTGATCCTCGGCGGCCTGTTCGCCGGCCTGCCGGTGCTGTGGATGCTCTCCACGTCGCTCAAGCCCAACGGCGAGGTGTTCGCCAACCCGCCCAAGCTGATCAGCGACAACTTCTCGTTCGACGCCTACACCCAGATCCTCGGCAACGGCGCCCAGTTGCGGTTCTTCCTCAACAGCTACATCGTCGCCATCGCGGTGACGGTGCTGACCCTGCTCGTCGCGGTCCTGGCCTCGTACGCCTTCAGCCGCTTCACCTTCCCGCTGTCCAAGACCATCAACGCCATGATCGTGAGTGTCCAGGCGGTTCCACCGATCACCCTGGTCATTCCGTACTTCGGTCTCGTCGTCGGTCTCGGCCTCTACAACACCTACCCGGGCCTGATCCTCACCCACATGGTGTTCACCCTGCCCTACGCGATCATCATGATGACCGCCTACTTCAACACCCTGCCGAAAGAGCTGGACGAGTCCGTCAAGGTCGACGGCGGCAACAGCTGGACCGCGCTCTGGCGGATCCTCGTGCCGATCTCGGTGCCGGGTCTGATCGCGGTCGGTGTCTACACGTTCATGATCTCGTGGAACGAGTACCTGTTCGCGCTCACTCTCACGCGGACCGACGACATGCGCACGGTGCCGATCGGCATCCAGCTGCTCATGGGCCAGCACTCGTACGAATGGAACCAGATGATGGCGATGAGCATCCTCGGGTCCATTCCGGTTCTCGTCCTCTTCCTGATTTTCCAGCGGCGGTTCATCGGGGGACTCACCTCCGGTGCTGTCAAGGCCTGACCCCCCTCTCAAAGGAGAACCCCAGCAATGCTCACGACCGGCAAGGCGATCCTCGACGTCGCTAACGAGCACAACTTCGCCGTGCCCGCCTTCAACATCAGCGACTGGGCGATGTTCAAGGGCATCGTGGAGATCAGCGAGGAGACTCAGGCTCCGCTCATGGTGGCCATCCACCCGGACGAGGTGGCGCACATCGGCCGCGACATGATCGCCGGCATCATCGAGCGGGCGCACCGTTCGAGCGTGCCGATCGCGATCCACTGGGACCACGGCGGCACCTACGAACAGGTCCTCCAGGCCGTCCAGTACGGCTTCACCTCGGTCATGATCGACGCCTCGATGAAGCCGTTCGACGACAACCTGGCCATCACCAAGAAGGTCGTCGACTCGGCCCACGTCCTCGGCGTCTCGGTCGAGGGCGAGCTCGGCACCATCGGCGGCAACGACACGTACGCCGAGGGCGGCTCCGACACGATCATCTACACCGACCCGGACGACGCGGTCACCTACGTCAAGCAGACCGGCGTGGACAGCCTCGCCATCGCGATCGGCACCTTCCACGGCTTCTACCCGGCGCACCTCAAGCCGGAGCTGAAGCTCGACCTGCTCAAGGAGATCAAGGGCCGGGTCGGCATCCCGCTGGTGCTGCACGGCGGTTCGGGCAACCCGGACGACGAGATCCGGGAGGCCGCGCGAACCGGCATCAACAAGATCAACATCTCGACCGACATCAAGGTCGCCTACCACAACAAGATGCGCGAGGTGCTGGGCAACGACCCCAAGACCCGCGAGCCCAACGCGATCCAGCCCGCCTGCATCGCGGCCATGAACGAGGTCGCCGCCCAGAAGATCGAGCTGTTCGGCGCCGCCGGCAAGGCCAAGCTCTACTGAGATGAGTGACGCGTCCCGTGTAGTTCTGGGCCTCGGCGGTTGCGTCGACTACGAGTTGAAGCTCACCGCCGAGGTGCTGGAACAGCTGATCACCACGTACGGCATCAGTGCCGTGGAACTCACGTCGCCGACGGCTGCCGTGGCCGGCGAACGGGACCTCGTCGTGTCGATCCTCGGATATGTGGCCCGGGGCCAGGGTGGCGAGCACTTCGTCGCCTCGGCTCCGGCCCTGTCCACCTTCGCCGACCGTTTCCCGCACCGGACGACGCTCGGCGGCACCTCGGTGCGGGCCGGTCTGCTTCTCGACCGGCTCGGCATCCCGTCCGCGCTGCACCTGGTGACCGTGAACGACGACTTCCGCCGGCTGCTGCCCGCCGACGGCGAGTGGTTCAACTCCGGCACCGACGACACCTTCTATCCGCACCTGATCGTGCAGTTCGACGCGGGCCTGCATGTCCGGTCGGGCGACATCGACATCACGTCGCCGTTCCCCAACCGGCTGATCTACGTCAACGACCCGGCCAACGAGACCATGCGGCTCACCGACGACCTCGGCGACCGTCTGGCCCAGGCCTCGGTGTTCCTGATCTCCGGCTTCAACGCCATGCGTGACCCGGCGTTGCTCGACGACCGGCTGCGGGCGTTGCGCACCCACATGGCCGCGCTGCCCGCGTCGGCCGTCACCTACTTCGAAGACGCGGCCTATCACGAGCCGTCCTTCAGCGCGCGGGTCCGCTCGGCGATCCTCGACCGGGTCGACGTCTACGGACTCAACGAGGACGAACTTCAGACCTACCTTTCCCGTACGGTCGACCTGCTCTCGCCGCACGAAGTGGCGGACGCCGTCACCTCGCTCTTCGAGCTGATCCCCGCGCCCGCCATCGTGCTGCACACCAAATACTGGGCCGCCGTGTTCGGCTCCCACGCCGATGCGTATGTCGCGGCGGTCGAGGCCGGCGTGCTCATGGCCGCGACCCGCTACGTGCACGGCGACCATTTCACCGACGAGGACATTGCTTCCGTACGCCGCCGGCCCCGTCGCCCGGCCGGCTTCGGCACCTCGCTGGAGTCGCTGATGGACGGCCGGGCACGCGTGATCCCCGGGTACATTCTCGACGTCGCCGACCCCACCACGGTCGGTCTCGGCGACACTTTCGTAGGCGGCTTCCTCTCCGCGATCGCTGGAGTTTCTCGATGACAGTTGTGTCCCTGCCCGCGAACCAGCCCGAGACGTTCTACCGCGGCGACGGCCGGATCGCCTCGTTCCGCACCCTGCCCGCGCGGCCCGACCGGCCCGAGGACTGGGTCGGCTCGGTGACCGACCGCTTCGGTCTGGGCCCCTCCGGCCAATCGCCGTTGCCCGACGGCCGCCTGCTGGCCGAGGCGATCGCCGCCGACGCCGCCTACTGGGTCGGGCCCGGCCGCACCGACACCGGCGTGCTGGTCAAGCTGCTCGACGCCGGCCAGCGCCTGCCCCTGCACGTGCACCCCGATCGCACGTTCGCCAACGCGCACCTCGCCTCCCCGTACGGGAAAACGGAAGCCTGGGTGATCGTCTCGGCCCGCGCCGACGCGTTCGTGCATCTCGGGTTCGCCCGCGACGTCTCGACCGAGGAGCTGGCCGGCTGGGTGGCGGCCCAGAAGACCGACGAGATGCTGGCGGCCACCAACAAGGTGCCGGTCGCCGCGGGCGACGCCATCCTCTGCCCCGCGGGCGTGCCGCACGCCATCGGCGACGGCATCCTGCTGGTCGAGGTGCAGGAGCCGACCGACTTCTCGGTGTTGCTGGAGTACGAAGGTTTCGGCCTGGCCGACGGCCACCTGGGCCTCGGCTACGACCTGGCCCTGGAGTGCGTGGACCGCGGCGCGTGGACCCCGTCCCGCCTGGCCGGCCTGCGCGGAACCCCCGACCGTCTGCTGCCCGCCCAGGCCGACCAGTTCTTCTCGGCCGCCCGCCGCTACGGCGGCGACCGCATCGACCAGGGCTTCAGCATCCTGGTGGCGGTCTCCGGCGAGGGCACCCTGACCGGCGAACACGACAACCTCCCCGTCAAGCGCGGCGACACCCTCCTGGTTCCGTACGCGGCGGGTCCGCTCGCACTGACCGGCCCGGTCGAGGTCGTCCGCCTCTCCGCCTGACCGATCGCTCGGCGCCGGCCCGCTCATGCGAGGGAGCGGGCCGGCGCCGTCCATGCCCAGCTTCGCGTCGCGAGGTCCTGAATCCGCTCGCGGTCGGCCATCGCGAGCGGCATGATGAGGCGGTGGAGGTGCTGTGGTCGCGGTCCCTGCACATGCGGCCCAGCTCGTCGACGCTTGCGGCGACCGCCGAGGCCGTGGTCGTGGCCGAGCGACGCTCCCGACTCGTGCGGCTCGATCTCCGCACCGGGGAGCCGCTGTGGGAACAGCGCGTCGAGGACTGTTACGGCAGCACCGTCCTGACCGCGGACACCTGCCTTCACCTCAGCCAGACCGGCGTCCTCCACTGCTTCGATCTGAGCAGCGGCAATCGGCTGTGGTCGACGCCCCAGCCGTGGGACCGACGTGACCTCAGCGTCAGCGGCACGACCATCCTGGTCGGCGGATGGCGCGGCTACCACCCTCTGACACGGCTGTCCCGGGCCGGCGGCGAACCGTTGCCGACCGCCCTCGGGAAGTCCTTCCGGCAGCTGGCGCCACTGCACGATCTCACCGGGCGTCCCGTCCTTCTCGCCGATCCGAAGCTGCCGCGCCTGTGGCAGTTGGACCCGGAGTCCGGCGCCCTCGTTGCCGACTGGCCGCTGCCCGCGCCGGTGTCGGTCCCCGACGGAGGCCCGGCCGGCGCCCTCACCGAAGGCGGCCTCATCACTTTCCAGGCCGGTTCGCGCATCGTCATGGCGTTCCAGCCCGACACCGGCGTCCGCGAACTGTGGCGGCACGACCGTGACCTGAGGCATGTCTCGACGTTCGACGGCACCACGCTGTGGCTGCTCGACGACGCCGGCTGCACCCTGGTCGACCTGCGCGACGGAACCAGGTCGAACGTCGAGCTCCGCGCCTCGAGTGTGCCGTCCTCGGTTGCGGCCGGACCCCACGGCGCGACGATCGCCTTCCGCGACGGTGACATCGTCGCGGTCGATCGCGACGGCGTTGCCCTCGCTCGTCTGCGGCTGCCCATTCGCGCCGGCGAACTGCGGCGGGTCGCCGACGGAACCGTTCTCGCCCTCGGCAAGGGATATCTGATGGCCCTCGCCCCTGTCCTTCGGCGTGATGCCCGCGACGCCCGACGGTGACAGCACCCCACTCGGAACGCCCGACCCCTCTCGTAAGTTTCCGTAAGGTTCCGGTATAACAAGGGATCTTGGCGGGCGGAGGGTGGTGGGTCGTGAGCGGTGACGGTGCGCTCATCGAGTGCGAGAGCCTCGTCCGCATCTATCAGACCGGCCCGGTCGAGGTGCAGGCGCTGCAGGGCCTCGACCTGGTGGTGGAGCGCGGCGAGATGGTCGCGGTCGTCGGCGCCTCCGGGTCCGGCAAGTCGACCCTGTTGTCGATCCTGGCCGGCACCGATGCGCCGACCGCCGGGCGGGCCCGGGTCGACCGCTGGAACCTGCTGTCCATGTCCCGGGCCGACCGGGTGCGCTACCGCCGCCACACCGTCGGGTTCGTGCGCCAGCAGACGGCTGCCAACCTCGTCCCGTACCTCACCGCCGAGCAGATGGTCGACCTGCCGATGACGGTGGCGGGCGTCCCCGGCCACGAACGCCGCGAGCGCAGCGGGGAGCTGCTCGAGGCGCTCGGAGTCGGCGGCTGCGCCAAGCGCCGGCCCGGTCAGCTCTCGGGCGGGCAGCAGATGCGGGTGGCCATCGCGGTCGCCCTGGCCAACCGCCCGCACGTGCTGCTGGCCGACGAACCGACCGGCGAGCTCGACACCGCGACCTCGGCCGAGGTGTTCGCGGGGCTGCGGGACGTCAACCGCGAGCTCGGCGTCACCGTCGTGGTCGTCACCCACGACCCGGCGGTGAGCGGCCAGGTCGAGCGCACCGTGGCCATCCGCGACGGGCGCACCAGCAGCGAGGTGCTGCGACGCACGGCCACCGCCGACGACGGCGGCACGCACATCATCGCCGAGGAGTACGCCGTGATGGACCGGGCCGGGCGCATCCAGGTGCCCCGCGACTACCGCGAGGCGCTCGAGCTCACCCGGCGGGTCCGGCTGGCCCTCGAACCCGACCACATCACGATCCGGCCCGACGCGTGAGCGGCCCGCTGCTCTCGGTCCAGGCGGTCCACCGCTCGTTCGGCACCGGCCCGGCCGCCGTGCACGCTCTGCGCGACGTGTCGTTCGAGGTCGAGCCGGGCACGATGGTGGCCCTGGTCGGGCGGTCCGGATCCGGCAAGACGACCCTGCTCAACGTGATCGGCGGACTCGACCGCCCCGACTCGGGCACCGTGGTCGTCGACGGCCTCGACCTCGGTGGCCTCGACGAGGACGGGCTGTCCCGGCTGCGCCGCGAACGGGTCTCGTACATCTTCCAGACCTTCGGCCTGATCCCGGTCCTGTCCGCGGCCGAGAACGTCGGCGTGCCGCTGCGGCTGGCCCGGGCCGACCCGGCCCGGCGGGAACAGCGGGTGGCCCAGTTGCTCGGCCTGGTCGGGCTGGACGGCCACGCCCAGCAGCGGCCCGGCGAGCTCTCCGGCGGGCAGCAGCAACGGGTGGCGATCGCCCGGGCCCTGGCCGCCTCACCCCGGCTGCTGATCGCCGACGAGCCGACCGGCCAGCTCGACGCCGAGACCGGCCTGGCGGTGATGGCGCTGCTGCGCGGCGTGGTCGAGTCCGAGGGCGTCACGGCCGTCGTCGCCACGCACGACCCGGTGATGATGGCGCTGGCCGACCGGGTCATCCGGATCACCGACGGACGCGTGACGCCGTGAGACCCGGACCGTACGGGTGCTGACCCTCCTCAGCCGCCGGGGCCGGGCCCAGTGGCCGCTCCTGACCTCGCTGCTGGTCACCCTGGTCGTCGGCACGACGTTGCTGGGCACGAGCACGCTGCTGATCACCCTGACGTCGCAGCGTTCGGTGGAGGTCGCGGCGGCCCGGGCCGAACCGGACGACGTGGCCGTCACCGCGTACGTGGCGGGCATCTCCGCGGCGAACGCCGGATCGGTGGCGGCCGACACCCGCTCGGTGCTGACCTCGGCCGTCGCGCCGTTCCCGGCCACCACCGTCACCCGGGCCTCGTCCGTGATGCGGGAACTCCCCCTCGCGGGTCCCGAGGGCGGCGGCTATCTGGCCGCTATCGAGGACCTGCCGTCCCGGGCCGCCCTGTTGACGGGTCGCTGGCCGCGCCCGGGCGCGACGCCCCGGGAGGCGGCCGTCCTGCAGAGCACCGCCCGCCTGCTCGGGCTCGACGTCGGTGACCGGGTGCGGCTCGGCGACGAGATGGGCCGCGACCCGAACGGTCCGGTCGAGGTCCGGGTGGTCGCCGTCGTCCGCCCGCGTCAGGATGCCGGCTGGGACCGTGATCCCCTGTACGGCACGGGCTACGCCGCGGACCCGCCGGAAAGCACGTCGGCCCGCCCCGTACGCGCGTACGGACCGTTCCTCATCGACCTCGGCGAGCTGCTCGCCGGCGGGTCCGCCCTCGGCCGGCTCGAGGTCTCGGCCCGGCCCGACCTCTCCGACCCGACGAGCCGTGACCTCAACCGGGTCACCGCCTCGCTGCTGCGGGCGGACCGCCGGCTGAACGGCACCCTGGGCGACCGCATCGAGGTCGAACGGGTCGCCTCGCCGCTGCCCGGGACCCTGCTCGACGCGCGACGGCAGCAGCAGCTCACGTCCTCCTCGGTGCTCGCGCTGGCGCTGATCGGGCTGCTGCTGACCGCAATCGCGCTGGCCCTGGCCGCCCGGCTCACGACCGGGGTGCGTACGGGGGAATCGGACCTTCTCACCGCGCTCGGCACCAGCCGGCGGCAGTTCACCGCGGTGGCCGCGATCGAGGCCGGCGCTCTCGCCGTGCTCGCTTTCGCCGTGGCGGTGCCGGCCTCGTCACTGCTCTATGCCGCCCTGACCCGGCTGAACCCGCTGGCCGACGCCGGGCTGACCGCCCCGGTGCGCATCAGCGGGGTTCAGTTGCTGGTGGTCGGCGGTGCGGCGGCGGCCCTGGCCGGGCTGCACATCCTGCTGGCTGTCCGCCCGGCCCCGGCCGCCGGTGACCGTCGCGGGCACCGGGAGCTGCTCGCCCGATCCGGCCTCGACCTGGTGCTGCCGGCACTGGCCGCGATCGGCTGGTGGCAGCTGCGGGCCCAGCCGGCCGGGGCCGGCTCACGGGCCGATGCCGTACGGGTGCTGGCCCCGGCCCTCATCCTGGCCGCCGGGGCCGCAGTGGCCCTGCGCCTGCTGCCGCCCCTGCTCCGGGCGGCCGAGCAGGTCGCCGGCCGGACCCGGGGATTCATCTGGTCGCTGGCGGCCTCCGGGGCCGCCCGGCGCCCGCAGGCCCTCGCCGCGGGACTGCTGATCTGCCTGGGCTGTGCCGCTGCGTCCTTCGGCACGGCGTTCAGTGCGACCTGGCATGCGTCCCAGGTCGACCAGGCGGAGCTGTCGGTCGGCACCGACCTCGCTCTCTCCCTCGCCGGTGCGCCGGTGACCGGCCAGAGCGCCACGGTCCGCGACGCCACCGGCGGCACGGTCAGCCCGGTCGCGCGGCAGAACATCGTGGTCGGCCAATGGCTCGGCGGACCGGGATCGTCGCCCCGGCTCGTCGCGGTCGACACCCGCCACTCCGCAGACCTGCTGCGCGGCCGGCTCGACGCCGGCCGCGACTGGTCCGGCGTCACCCGCGGGCTGGCGCCGGCGACACCGGTGACCGGGGTCGCCCTGCCGCGGGGCGCGGTCCCGGCCATCGTGGGGACCGCCACCGGCAGCAGTCCGGTCCAGGTCACCCCGCATCTGATCCTCCGGGACGAGAACGGACTACAGACGTCCTGCACCGCCGGACCGGTTCCGCTCGACGGCCGGCGACACGCCGTCAGCCGGTGCGCGCCGGTTCCCGGGCTGCGGCTGATCGGGGTCACGTTGCCGGTCACGGGACAGACCGAGGTGCAGAACGTGAGCTCCGTCGACGTCACGCTGACCCTGCCCGCCTCGAGCGCCCCGGCTCCGCAGTGGACGGTCCGGCCGGGGAATCCCGCGTCGAGTCAGCTCACGAACGAAAAGGTCACCTTCGACGGCCGGAAGCTCCGGGTGACCGCCACGGTGAGCTTCGCCGACAGCGCACCGTCGAGCCGCGTCCTGGTCGCGACGGCCTTCGCCGAGCCCGGCCCGATGCCGGTGGTCCTCTCCACCCGCCTGGCCGCGAACGTCAACGCCCATCGCGGCTCGGAGCTGACGTTCGCCGTCGACCAGACCGCCGTCAAGGCCGTCGTCCGTGACATCGTGCCCGAGGTGCCCTCCGAGCCCGGGGAAGCGGCCGTACTCGCCGACGTGGACTGGCTGGCCCGGGCCCTCGCCGTCCGGGGCAACGTGGTGTCGCCGGTGACCGCGTGGTGGGTCGGCCACCCGGCGGTCGACGACGCCCGATCGCGGGCCGGCGACCTGCGGCTCGGGCCGGTGAACACGCCCGGGGCCGAGGCCGACCGGCTCGCCGGCAGTCCGCTCCGGGCCTCCTATCCGGCCGTGCTGCGGGTGCTGGTCGCGGCCGCCGTCGTCCTGCTGCTCGGTGGCGTCCTGCTGCACGTCGTCTGCGACACCCAGGCCCGGGCGGTTGAGGTGGCCCGGTTGCGGGGCCTCGGCGTCTCGCGGCGCGGCATCCGCCGGGCCCTGATCGGTGAGCACGCCTTGATCGTGCTGCCTCTGCTCGCCGCGGGCGCCGGCGTGGGCGCGCTGACCTCCGCGCTCATCGCTCCCCTGCTGATCCGGTCGGAGACGGGCGCCGCCGCCGTCCCCGCCGCGACGGCGGACTGGCCCTGGGGAGCCGAGGCACTGCTGCTGACCGGGCTGATCGGCGCCTGCGGCCTGATCACGGGTGCGGTCGTCCTCGTCCAGGCCCGGCGGGCCGACGCCGCGCACCTGCGGGTGGCGTCATGAGGATCCGGTGGCCGCGGTTGCACTGGCCCAGCGTCCGGGGGCGGGCTCGAGCCGACGCGGGCCCGCTGCTGCTCACGGCGGGGGTGGTGACCGCCGTCGTCCTGCTGGCCGGATCGACACCGCCCCTGATCCGCCAGACCTCGGACGACGCCACTCGCGACGCGGTCCGCCGGGCCGCCGACGACGCCGCCGTCCGCGTGGAGGCCGAGTGGCCGGACGACTACGGGCCGAACGGCGGCCGGATGCGTTCCCCGCAACTCGCCGCCGACGTCTCCGACGTGGCCGCCCGGGCCGCCGGCGAACTCGACCCCACCCTGAGCTCCGCCCTGCGGCCACCGGTGACGAGCGTCTCCAGTGTCTCGCTGATGATCACCGACGGCAGCGTCCAGCGCCGTCTGCGCCTGGAATATCTCGGCACCCCGACCGGTCAGCCCGCGGTGACGTGGGTGGCCGGCCGAGCGCCCGGCCCGTCGACCACCGACGAGTTCCTCGAGATCCCGCTGGCCGGCCCGCCCTGGCCCGTCCAGGTCGGGTTGTCCGAGGCCGACGCGGCCGCGCTCGGGGTGGGGCCGGGCGACCGGATCCCGGTTCAGGACGAACGACGAACCCCCTACGACGTCCGGGTCACCGGGGTCTTCCGGCCCGCCGACGCGACCGATCCGGCGTGGAGCGCCGCCCCCTGGGTGCTGCAGCCGGCGGCCAACCGGGACGGCCTGGGCAGCACCCGCATCGGGGCCCTGCTGTCGCCCGAATCGCTGCCCGACGCCCGGCTGGCCCTGCGGTCCGACCAGTTGACCCGGGTGGTCCGCTTCGACGCCGATCCGACCGCTCTGACCTGGCAGTCGGCCCAGGCCCTGGCCACCTCGGTCGCCGGGCTCAAGGGCGGATCGGCGGTCTCGGCCGAACGGGACCCCTCGTTCAAATGGTCGACCCGGCTCGACAGCGTGCTGGCCGATCTGCGGGACCAGATCGCCACCACGTCCGCGCAGGCCTCGGTGCTCCTCCTCGGCCTGCTGGCGGCCGCCCTGCTCGTCCTGGCCCTGACCGCCGACCTGCTCACCCGCCGCCGGGCGGCGGCGCTGACCACGGCCCGGCACCGGGGCGCCTCGCTGCCCGGCCTGGCCGCCGAACTGACCGTCGAGGCGGTCGCGGTCGCCGGGCCCGCCACCCTTCTGGGACTGGCGCTGGCCGTCGCCCTCACCGGCAGTGCTTCACTGACCTGGGTGGCACCGTTCGTGATCATCGCGCTCGGTGCCGTACCCGCGTTCGGTACGGTGACGGCCGCCCGGGCCACCCGTGACCGGCGCACTCCGGCCAACCGCAGCGCCCGCCGCCGGCAACGCCACACCGGGCTGATCCGGCGGGTGGCCCTCGACGCGGCGGTGGTGGCCGTGGCCGCGGCGGCGCTCGTCGCCCTGCACCAGCGGGGTCTCGGCGCCGGCACCGGCGGAGACGGCGCCCTGCCCGCGGCGGCTCCCGCCCTCGGCGCCGTGGCCGTCACTCTCCTCCTGGCCCGGATGCTGCCGATCGCCACCGGTCTCGTGCTGCGATTCGCCCTGCGATCGCGTCATCCCCTGGTGCTGTTCGGAGCCGCCCGGGCCGCCGCCACGTCGGCCCGGGTGCTGCCCGCCGTCGCCCTGACAACCGCTCTCGCCGTCGGAGCGTTCTCGATCACCCTGTACGCCACCACCCAGCGCGGCCTGGTCGACGGCGCCTGGCAGACGACCGGGGCGGACGCCCGGCTCGACATCAGTTCCGACGCGCCGGGTTCGTCGGCCGGGGTGGCCGGCCGGATCGCCGCCGCCCCCGGGGTCCGGCACGCGGTCGAGGCCGAGGTGAACGACAACGCGCGGTTCATCGCCGATTCCACGTCGGTTCCGGCCCGCCTGATCATCGTGGACACCGAGGCCTTCGGCCGGCTGCTGGCCGACACCCCACTGCCCGGACTGCCCGCCTCCGCGGCGCTGACCGCCACCCGCGACGGTGCCGTGCCGGCGCTGGTCCGGACGGCCGACGGCAGCCTCACGCCCGGCGTGCAGTTCCGCCTGCCCGTGGTGACCAACCAGTCGATCGCCCTGACCGCCGTCGGCGCGGCCCCCGCCCTGGGCAGCGGGGAGGACACGGTGGTCATCGATTCCAGGACCGCGACGGCGGCCGGTCTGACGGTCGAGCCGAACACCGTCTGGGCCACCGGTCCCGGCGCCGCCCAAGCGATCCGGGCCGCGGGCACCGACGGCCGGCTCACGATCCGCACCGAGGTCCTCGACGAACGCCGGACCGCCCCGCTGACCTCCGCCCTGGCCCGCCTGTGCCTGATCGCGGCGCTCGTCCTGCTGGGCCTGAGCGTGCTCGGTTTCGCCCTGGCGGCCGCCGCGAACGCTCCCGCCCGATGGGAGACCCTGGCTCGCCTGCGGACGCTGGGCCTCCGACCACGTGACACCCGCCGCGTGGCCGCGGGTGAACTGGTGCCCGCCACGCTCTTCGCCGCCGTGCTGGCCCCGCCCTTGGGCGCGCTGCTGGCCGGGCTCGCGGCCGGCCCGCTCGGCCTCCGACTGCTGACCCGGCAGGCGTCCCCACCCACGACGGTCACCCCGTGGTGGACGATCGAGGCCGTGACCCTGGCGGTCCTGGTCGTGGCGCTGATCGGCACCGTGGCGGCCGAGTCGGCCACACGCCGACGCAGGCGCTTGGGCGAGACCCTGCGCGTCGGCGACCGCTGAACCCACAGCCCCCGGCCGCGGGCGGCCGGCGCCACCCAGTAGCCGATCTCGGCTCCCGATGACGCCGGTCGGTGCGCTTGAGGTCGATCACGCCGGCGAACGCGCCGCGACTCCTCACATGTCGATCGTCACGATCACGACGGCGAGTACCACGGCGGCCGATGCGGCGATCACGGTAGCGAGTATCGATGTCGTGACCACAAAAACTCCGCCGACGCCGGCGAGCGTGCCCTCGATGACGAGAAGGAGACCACGCGCTGTCCACGGCGGATTCGCACCGTGCGGTCGTCGCCGTGTCGCACCGGTCCTGCGTCGTCCGCCGCCGGCGACTTCATTGGACGAGCCACGTCTCTTTGTTACGGTCATGGGGAGACCACCTCCGACTGACGGTCGCGGGTAAGGGATCATGAACGGCATCCGTGGGCAAGACGGATGCCGTTCTCTGTGACCTGGGCACGAATTCCACAATGCCGAAACACAGTCACGATGACCTCCGGCAAAAGGTCCTTCGGGCTCCCTTACCACTACCGTAGGCGCTCGACCCCCTACGCAGGCAAGACGCTGCGGCGCAGGGAACGCGAGTGAGATGAAGATGAATGCCGCATTCACGCAGAGCCGCTTTTGACGAATGGCGCATCTCGACGCGAGACTTCCCGCGCGGCTGATTCGGGGACCACGCTATCCCACACATCGCGATCACGCATTGATGACTCATCATCGGAAAGCGAGGATTTGGCGGGACCACACCCGGGCCGGTGAAGTCGGCGCTCACAACAGTGACGTCCAAGTCGCTGGATCTGAGCGCCGTCTCATGACCGGCCAAGCCATCGGCAGCGTCGCCGGGAGGTGATCAGATCGCGTCGACCGTGAACAGGATCGCCTGTTCGGGAGTCAGCAACGACGGCGGCAGGCCGACTCTCATCAGCACCGACGCCGGCAGTGTCACCTCACCGTCGGCCAGCCATGGCGGTGGCGCGTCCTGCGTGGTGCGCGGCGGTCCGCCCAGCACCAGTGGCCGTACGACGTAGCTCCGGTCGGGGTCGAGGCCCGCGAAGCGCATTCGTTCCGGCACGGCCGCGGCGCCGGCCCGCAGTGTCACCAACGCGAAGAGCGCCGTGCGCCGGTCGGGCGACACCACACCGTGGACCAGGCGCTCGGGGTCGTCGCCGTCGGAGCGGACCACGGTTCCGCCGTGCAGCAGCGCGCGTCGCTTCTTGTACTCGGCCACCCACTCGCCGATCAGGGCGCGCTCGTCCGCCGTCGTGGTGGTCAGGTCCCATTCGACGCCGGCGTGGCCGAACAGCGACGTGGCCAGCCGGAAGCCGAGTGCGCCGGTGCGGCCGGTGATGTGGGCGACGGGCGCGCCGACGTGCGAGCCGAGCAGCTCGGGAGGCATCAGCACGTTCGTCCAGCGCTGGATCTGCTGGCGTTCGAGGGCGTCGTTGGTGTCGGAGGCCCAGAAACGGTCGACGAGATCGAGGATGCCCAGGTCGATGCGGCCCCCGCCGGCGGCGCAGCTCTCGATCTCCAGCGCCGGGAAGCGCCGCTTCAGCTCGGCCATCAGGCGGTAGAGCGCGCTCGTCTGCCGATGCGCCGCACCGTCCTGAGCGACGTCGCGGTTGTGGTCCCACTTCACATAGGCGATCGGATATTCGGCGAGCAGCGCGTCGAGGCGATCGAGAACGTAGGTGTAGGCCGCCGGCCGCGACAGGTCGAGCACGAGCTGATGGCGCCACGTGGCGGCCGACGGGCCGCCGAGGATCCAGTCGGGATGCGCGCGGGCCAGGTCGGAGTCGGGCGAGATCATCTCGGGTTCGAGCCACAGCCCGAAGTCCATGCCGCGCGCGTGCACCACGTCGATCAACGGCTGGAGACCGTCCGGCCACCGTGCCGTGTCCACGGTCCAGTCGCCCAGCGCGCGCCGGTCGTCGGTGCGGCCGCGGAACCAGCCGTCGTCGAGCACGAACCGCTCCACGCCCACCTCGGCGGCGGCGTCGGCCAGCGCGGTGAGGCGTTCGAGGGAGTGGTCGAAGTAGACGGCCTCCCAGGTGTTGAGCACCACCGGGCGGGGCTTCAGCGGGGCGCGGCGCGAGCGGATCCACGTGTGCAGCCGCTCCGACAGCCCGTCGATGCCCTGGTCGGACCACACCGCGACGGTCCACGGCGTGGTGTAGGGACCGTCGAGCCGCATCTCGCCGGGCGCGAGCAGTTCCCCCGCGCCGAGCACGGTCGAGCCGAGTGCAGACTTCTCGGCCCACAACTGCTTGTCGCCGCTCCACGCCAGATGCACGGCCCAGACCTCGCCCGACCGGAACGTGAAGCCGGGCGTGCCGAGCATCATCAGGTACGGATCGTCGTGCCCGGGCTTGCCGTGCCGGGTCTCACGCACCCAGGCCCCGGTCCGCAGCGGGGACCGTTGCGGTTTCCGCTCGTACGCCCAGATGCCGCCGAAGTCGAGCAGCTCGGAGGCGCGCGCCGGCACCGGAAGGACGACCGCGAGCGAGCCGGGTTCGAAGGACCCGGACGGAGCGACGGTGTGCCGCAGGCGCAGGACACCCTGGGCGCTCAGCTCGATCTCAGTCGTCACGGAGAGTTCGCCCGCCGAGAGCCGGACGAGAACCGAGCCGGGCGAGGGCTGGGACACGTCGGTCACCTCGAGGAGAGGCGCTCCCGGGATGGCGGGCCGGCCGTTCCAGCCGTCGCCGAGGGTGGGCAGTAACGACAGGTAGGGCGGCGCGTCGAGCGAGCTCGGCGGATTCGCGGGGACGGACGCGTCGGCGTACGCGGAAAGCTCTTGATCGGAAAGCTCACCGAGAGCCGCGCCCCAATGGAGGACCGCGGGTGGCCGAGGGCCGCGGGCGTCCAGCACGAAGCTGGTGCCCGCGGCCGTCAGGTGGATCAGCAACTCTTGTTACTCCTTGACCGGGATGGCCTGGGACTTGAGGGTGTCGATGGTCGACTTCTGGGCCGAGGTCAGGGCGTCGGTCAGGGTGCCGCTGCCGGAGACCGCCGCCTTGAAGCCGTCCGAGGCGTTGGCGTAGGTCGCGGTCATCGTCGGACCCCAGGTGAAGTCGGGCGTGACCTCGCCGGCGGCCTGCGCGAAGACCTCGTAGATCTTCTGGTCACCATAGAACTTGACCGGGTTGGTCAGGTACGAATACTTGGTTCCGGCCGTGGTCGCCGGGTAGAGCTGGGCCGCCTTGTTGAGCAGGCCGAGCGCTTCCTCGCTGGTGTTCAGCCAGAGGGCGAACTGCGCGGCCTCGTACGGGTGCTTGCTCGTCTTGAAGATCGCGGTGGCCGAGCCGCCCCAGTTACCGGCGACCGACTGGCCCGCGCTCCACTGCGGCATCGGGGCGACCCGCCACTTGCCGGCCGTCTTGGGCGCGCCGCTCATGATCGAATTGGCCCCCCACACGGCGGACACCCAGGTCCAGGCCGAGCTGGAGTTGTACGCGTTGTCCCACTCGGTGGTCCACGGCGGGACGGTCGAGACGAGCTTCTTGCTGATCAGGTTCTGCCAGTAGTCGGCGACCTTCTTGGTGTTGTCGTCGGTCAGGTTGACCGTCCACTGGTTGCCGTCGTTGGCGAACCAGCGGCCGCCGGCCTGCCACGCGAAGCCTGCGAACTGGTTGATGTCGCTCTGCGAGAAGTTGGTGATGTAACCGCCGGCCGCCTTGACCTTCTCGGCCGCCGCCGCGTACTCGTCCCACGTCTTCGGGATCGGAATGCCGGCCTTCTCGAACAGGTCGGCCCGGTAGAACAGGGCCATCGGGCCGGAGTCCTGCGGGATCCCGTACGCCGTCTTGTCGTCACCGAAGCTGACCTGGTTCCAGGTCCACGGGATGAACTGGTCCTTGGCCTTGGCCACGATGTCGCACGACTGCACATCGAAGAGGCCGTCCTGGACGCGGAAACTGGGCAGCGCGTCGTACTCGATGTGGCCGAGGTCGGGGGTGTTGCCCGCCTTGAGCTGGTTGAAGAAGTTCTGGTAGGTGCCGCCGTTGCCGTTCGGGCCGGTCTGCACCTTGACCTGGATGTTCGGGTTCTTGTCGTTCCAGACCTTGACGACGTCCTCGATGCCGGGGATCCAGGTCGTGTAAGTAAGGGTGACGGGACCACTCGACGGGGCGCAGGAGGCAGCGGCGGCCCCCGTGTCGGAGTCGGAGGAGGAGCCGCCGGAGCCACAGGCGGCCAGGGCCAGCGCCGAGATCAGCAGAGCGCTGACGGCGCTTACAGATTTGCGCATTTTGCGTCCTTCGAAGGGAGGGATTCTGCTTGCGATCGGGTGGTGCCTACTTCACGGCGCCGGCACCCAGGCCGTTGCGCCAGAAGCGTTGGAGCAGAAGGAACGCGATCACCAGGGGCGTGATCGAGAGCAGGGCGCCGACGATGACCAGGCCACGCAGCTCGGGGATCTGGTTCACCTGGGTGTTCCAGGTGTAGAGGCCGAGCGTGACCGGGAAGAGCCGCTCGTCGCTGAGCATGATCAGCGGGAGCAGGAAGTTGTTCCACACGGCGACGAAGTGGAACAGGAAGATCGTGACCAGGGCCGGGAACATCAGCCGGGTGGCCACCTTGAAGAACGTGCGGATCTCGCCCGAGCCGTCGATGCGCGCCGCCTCGAGCAGTTCGTCCGGCACACTGGCGGTCGCATAGATGCGGGCCAGGTAGACGCCGAACGGATTGACCAGGCTGGGCAGGAACACCGACCAGAACGTGTTGGTCGCGTCCACCTTGCTGAACAGCAGGAACAGCGGGAGGGCGAGCGCGGTGGCCGGCACCAGCACACCGCTGAGCACGACGTTGAAGAGCAGCTCGCGACCGCGGAACCGGTACTTGGCCAGCGCATAGCCGCACATCGCGGCCAGCACGGTGCCGAGCAGGGCGGCGCCGCCGGTGTAGAGGATGCTGTTGAGCATCCAGCGGAGGAAGACCCCGTCCCGGTACGCGAACAGGTCGCTGATGTTCGCGAACAGGTCGAAGTCGGCGAACCAGAGCGGGTTGGTGCTGGTGAACTGGTCGGAGCTCTTGCTGGCGCCGACGAAGAGCCACCAGATCGGCACCAGGAAGTAGAGCGTGCAGACGGCCATCACGAGCATGGCCCCCGTACGGGAAAGCAGTGGTTCTTTGATCCTGGTTTTTTCCGGAGCGTGAGTGCTCACTGCTCACCCCTCCGTGACGTGAACCGCAGGAAGGCGAACGACAGCACGAACGTGGTCAGCGCCAAGGTCACCGAGAAGGCGGCGGCCAGGTTGAAGTTCGGGATCGACGACGTCGAATAGACCGTCAGGTTCGGCGTATAGGTGCTGGTCACCGCCGAGCTGAAGCTGCGGAACACCTGCGGTTCGGCCAGCAGCTGCAACGTCCCGATGATCGAGAAGACGGTGGTCAGCACGATCGCCGGCATGACCAGCGGAATCTTGATGGACCAGGCGATCCGGAACTGACTCGCGCCGTCGAGCTTGGCCGCCTCGTACACCTCGGCCGGGATGGCCAGCAGCGCCGAATAGATGATCAACATGTTGTAGCCGACGTAGACCCAGGTCACGACGTTGGCCATGGCCCACAGCACGAGGTCGGCCGACAGGAAGTCGATCGCGCTGGTGACCGGCTTGAGCGGGGACAGGTTCGGGGAGTAGAGGAAGCCCCACATGATCGCGGCGATGACACCCGGGATCGCGTACGGGACGAAGAAGGCCAGCCGGAAGAAGCGGCGCCCCTTGACCAGGCCGGAATCGAGCAGCAGGGCCAGGATCAGCGCGAGGCCGAGCATGACCGGCACCTGTACCACGCCGAAGACGAGCACCCGGCCGATCGACGTCCAGAACGCGCCGTCGGAGAAGACGCGCTCATATTGGGTGAGGCCGCCGAAGACCTCGCGGGCCGGGCCGAACGTGCCGGTGCGCTCGACGGTGTAGAGCGACTGCACGATCGCGTACCCGATCGGCAGCAGATAGAACAGGATGAACAGCACGCCGAACGGCACGACGAAGAAGGGCACCGCGCGGCCGTGGCGTACAGCTCTTGCGGGTTTCGGATCGCTCCTGTGCGGCTCGTGTCTTGATGCGACGAGTGTTTGCGTCATGCTCACGCCTCCTTTCGCTGTGATTGCTCCCGTACGACCCGGACCGCTCCCGCCGGCACCGACAGCTCGCCGTCGACGGCGCGTCCGGTGAGCAGCTCGGTCCCGACGACCGGGTGCTCGACGTCGCGATCGCTGTGATTGATGACGAAGACGTATTCGCCCCGGCGCACGACCTCTTTGCTGACGGTCGACGGCCGCGTCCCGGCGGCTCGGGCCACGACGGATTGCAGCGTTTCGGCATCCAGACCGCCGGCGACGTACCAGGCCTCCCCGGCCCCGAACGCGTTGCGGGTGACGACCGGGGTGCCGTCCTCGTACGTCGCCTCGGCCGTCGCCGTCGTCAGGCGCAGCCGCTCGGACCAGACCGTGGCGTGGCCGCCGCCCTTGAGGGGCAGCTCGTGACCGGGCAGCAGCGGCGCGAACTCCTCGACGACGACGCCCAGCAACTCGCGGAATGCGCCGGGGTAGCCGCCGAGGCGTACGCGATCATCGGGGTCGACGATGCCGCTGTAGAACGTGATGACCGCCGTCCCGCCGCCCTCGACGTAGCGCCGGATCGCGGCCGCCTCGTCGTCCGACACCATGTGCAGGCAGGGCACGATCACCGCCCGGTAGCGGCTCAGATCGCTCCCCGGTGCCACGATGTCGGCCGTGACGCCCCCGAGCGCGCGGTAGGCGGCGTGCACCTGGTCGAGGTAGCGGACGTCCTGGGACGGCCGGGCCTCGGTGTCGGTCGCCCACCACGATTCCCAGCTGAAGACGAGCGCGACGTCGGCCTGGACCGTCGAGCCGGCCACCTCGCCCAGCTTCCCGAGCGCGGCCGACAGCTCCAGCACCTCGCGCCACAGCGCGGTGCCGGTGCCGGCGTGCGGCAGCATCGCCGAGTGGAACTTCTCGGCGCCCTGGGCCGAGGCCCGCCACTGGAAGAAGCAGATCGTGTCGGCGCCGCGGGCCACGTGGGTGAGCGCGTTGCGCAGCAGCTGCCCGGGTTCCTTGGCCAGATTGTGCGGCTGCCAGTTGACCGCGCCGGTGGCCGTCTCCATCAGCATCCAGGGGCGGCCGCCGGCCAGTCCGCGAGTCAGATCGGCGGCGAACGACAGCTCGGCCCGCGGGTCGGCCAGGCGGTGGTCGAGGTAGTGGTCGTTGGCGATCACGTCCATGTCCGCGGCCCACGACCAGTAGTCCTGGTTGCGGATGTGCGCGGTGACCATGAAGTTCGTCGTGATCGGCGCCGCCGAGTGTTTCCTGATCACCGACGCCTCGGCGCGGTAGTGGCCGAGCAGCGCGTCCGACGAGAACCGCTGGAAGTCGACCAGCTGGGCCGGGTTGCGGACCGACAAGGCGCTTCTCGGCGGGAGCACCTCGTCGAACTCCGAGTAGCGCTGGCTCCAGAACGCGGTGCCCCACGCCGTGTTGAGCGACGCGATCGTGCCGTACCTGCCGCGCAGCCACACGCGGAACGCATCGGCGCTGGCCTCGCAGTAGCAGAGCGCATTGTGGCAGCCGAGTTCGTTCGACACGTGCCACAGCTCGAGCGCCGGGTGGTCGCCGTAGCGGGCCGCAACCTGCCCGACCAGGCGCAGGGCGTGCTCCCGGAAGACCGGCGAGCTCGGGCACCAGGCCTGCCGCCCGCCCGGGAAACGGGTGGTGCCGTCGGCCGTGACCGGGAGCACCGACGGATGCCGGTGGGTGAGCCAGGGCGGCGCGCTGGACGTGCCGGTGCCGAGGTTGAGCCGGATGCCCCCGTCGTGCAGCAGGCCGATGATCTCGTCGAGCGCGGCGAAGTCGTACTCCCCCGGGCGGGGTTCGATCGCCGACCAACCGAACACGTTGACGGCGACCAGGCCGACGCCGGCCTCGCGCATGAGCGCCACGTCCTCGCGCCATACGTCCGGCGACCACTGCTCGAAGTTGTAGTCGCAGCCCAGGCCGATCATCGCGTTCCCTTCATGTGTGCACGTGCACACATTTCGGCGCGAGAACTCGCCGATGACGAATGTGTGAACGGGCACACACTGGCACGGCGTTGTCGGCCGGTCAATACCCGACTTCGCCCGAGGGCCTTACAGTGTGTGCCGTGACCGGGACCAGAAAACCGCGCCGCGCCACCGTGCATGACGTGGCCGCGGCCGCCGGCGTGTCCCGGGGCACGGTCAACCGCGTGCTCAACGGCGGCTACGTGTCGACCGACGCCCGCGCCGCCATCGAGGCCGCCATCGCCGAGGTCGGCTACGTGCCCAACCGCGCCGCGAGCAACCTGGCCCGCCAGCGCTCCCAGGCCGTCGGCTTCCTCGCCCTCGAACCCCACTCACTGCTGCTGGAAGACCCCAACATCGGCGCCATCATGCTGGGCGCCAACGCGGTGCTGTCGCTGGCCGACCACCAGATGGTCAGCCTGGTGATCGACTCCGACCGCGACATGCAGCGGGTCGGGCGCTACCTGAGCGGCGGCTTCGTCGACGGGGCGATCATCGTGTCGGCCCGCTCGCACGACCCGATCACCCGGCTGATCGCCGAGATCAAGCTGCCCGCCACGTTCGTCGGACACCCGCCCGACCTCGATCGCAGCATCCCGTTCGTCGGCATCGACAACATCGGGTCGTCCCGGGCGATCACCGAGCGCCTGCTGGCCACCGGCCGCACCCGGGTCGGCATGATCGCGGCCGCGCTCGACCGCGACTCCGGCGCCGACCGCCTGGCCGGATTCCAGCAGGCCCTGGGTGATCTGTTCGACCCCACGCTGGTGGTCGACGTGCCGCTCTACGACTACGCGTACGGCGTCAAAGGCATGCGCGCCCTGCTCGACCGGGAGCCCGCCCTGGACGGCGTTTTCGCCGCGTCGGACGCCGTTGCCGCCGGCGCTCTGGAGACGTTGCGCGAGGCCGGCCGCCGCGTCCCCGAAGACGTGGGCCTGGTCGGATTCGACGACAGTTCCTGGGCTCTGCGCACCCAGCCACCACTGTCGACGGTCCACCAGCCTGCCCGCGACATAGGACGCAACGCCGCCGAGTCGGTGCTGCGCCAGATCGCCGGCGACCCGGTCGAGTCGGGCGTGCTGCTCGACTCCCCCGTGGTCTGGCGCCAGTCCGCCTGATGGAGACGCTCGAGTGGACGGGCGGCATCGACGCCTGCTGGAACTACTGGATGTGCGTGCCCACAACCGACCGGGCCGGCGTGCTGTCGGCGCTCGGCCTGGAACTCCTGCGCCGATCGAGCTTCGACGAAGCCGGCGAGATCATCAACGCGCTTGCCCACGAACACGACGAGACGATCAGTCTCGTCTTCGTGACGCCGCCGATCGACGGTTGGACCGCGGTCATAGGTCCCTGGTGCGACGCGTTCAACGCCCGGCGCGCCCCGGATGCACGAGCCCTGGTCGAGCGTCTCAGCGTTGCCTTCGGCGAGGCCCACGCCTTCTATTTCGGTTCGCAGAACGACGGAAACGGCTGGATGATCGCCCGCGACGGCGAGACCGTACGGCTGTGCGCCGACCAGTCCGCGGTGACGCCGATCGGCGAGTCCCTCCCGATCGAGCTGGAGTGGCTCACCCGCCTCGGACTCGAACCCCCGGTCGCCGACCTGGACGACGACGACAACTTCGAGTTCTTCTACGAGTGCTCGGCCCTGGCCGTCGCTCGGGCGATCAGCGTGGACACCGTCTGGGGCCTGCCCGCCACGGCCCCGCGCGGCGACGGTGTTCTGGCCGCCCGATCAGACGACGAGACAGCCCGCCGGTGGTCAACGCCTGACGATTGACGCGCCACCGACGGGTGCCCCACGCCACGGACCGGGTGCTCGACCTCGTCAGACCGCGGGCAACTTGGTCAGCGCCTCCGACACCGCCTCCGCCGACAGCGAATGGTCCACCATGTCGCCCGACAGGAACTTTCCGTACGCCGGCAGGTCCAGGTGCCCGTGTCCGCACAACGCGGTCAGGATCACTTTGGACTCGCCGGTCTCCTTGCAGCGCAACGCTTCCTCGATGCATGCGGCCAGCGCATGAGTCGGCTCCGGCGCAGGAATGATGCCCTCCGAGCGGGCGAACGTCACCCCCGCCTCGAAGCACTCGCGCTGCGTCTTGGCCACCGCCTCGATCAGGCCCAGCTCGTAGACGTGCGAGATCAGCGGCGCCATGCCGTGGTAGCGCAGGCCCCCGGCGTGGATCGGGTCGGGGATGAAGTCGTGGCCCAGTGTGTGCATCTTCATCAGGGGCGTCATGCCGGCCGTGTCGCCGAAGTCGTACGCGTAGACGCCCTTGGTCAGCGACGGGCACGACGCCGGCTCGACCGCGCGGATGACCGGCGCCATCCGGCCGGACAGCTTCTCGCGCAGGAACGGGAAGGCCAGCCCGGCGAAGTTCGACCCGCCGCCGGTGCAGCCGACGATCACGTCGGGGACGGCGCCGACCTTGGCCAACTGCAGCAACGCCTCTTCGCCGATCACCGTCTGGTGCATCAAGACGTGGTTGAGCACGCTGCCGAGCGCATAATTCGTGTCCGGATGCTGCGCGGCGACCTCGACCGCCTCACTGATCGCGATGCCGAGCGAGCCGGGCGAGTCCGGGTCGTCGGCCAGGATCTTGCGACCGGCGGCGGTCAGCTCCGACGGCGACGGGTGGATGGTGCCGCCGAACGTCTCGATCATGATTTTGCGGTACGGCTTCTGGTCGTACGAGGCCCGCACCTGCCAGATCTCGCACTCGAGTCCGAACTGGCCGGCCGCGAAAGCAAGAGCCGTCCCCCACTGCCCGGCACCGGTCTCGGTGGTGAGCCGGCGGATCCCGGCCGCTGCGTTGTAGTACGCCTGCGGCACCGCGGTGTTCGGTTTGTGCGACCCGGCCGGTGACACCCCCTCGTACTTGTAATAGATCTTCGCCGGGGTGCCGAGCGCCTTCTCGAGCCGGTGGGCGCGATACAGCGGCGACGGCCGCCACAGTCGATAGACGTCGAGCACCTCTTCGGGAATGGTCACGAACCGCTCGTCGGTCACCTCCTGCTCGATCAGCGACATCGGGAACAGCGGCGCGAGATCCTGCGGCCCGATCGGCTGCAGGGTTCCCGGATGCAGCACCGGCGGGGGCGGGCTGGGCAGGTCCGGCACGATGTTGTACCAGCTGCGGGGCATCTCCGACTCGGACAGCGGAATCTTCGTAGCGGCGTCATCGCTCATCGCCCGATCATCGGCCATGCGCCGGGCGAATGGCGAGATGCTCACCCGGCCGCCGGTGAGAAATTAGTCAACAGGCGTTTACATCCGACGGAAGGCCGTTACGCTGGTCGGGTGACATCCAGCTCCGCCCCGATCAAGCGCCGCGACGCCACCCGCACCCGGCAGCTGCTGCTCGACGCCGCCCGGCACCGGTTCGCCAGCGACGGCTACGCGGCCACGACCGTCCGCGACATCGCCGACGACGCCGGGGTCAACGTGGCGCTGATCAGCCGCTACTTCAGCTCCAAGGAGGGCCTGTTCGAGGCCTGCCTGACCAGTTCGGTCGACGAGATGCGCCGCACGGCCGGCGGCGCCCGCCTCGACGAGGTCGCCGAACGCATCGTCGAACAACTCGCCGGCATCGACTCCGACGGCTTCCCGCGCCATCTGGTGCTGCTGCTGCGCTCCTCCGGCGACGCCCGCGCCGACGAGATCCGGGTCGGGATGCTGCGCACCTTCGCCGAAAAACTCGCCTCCCTCGCCGGCTGGACCGAGGGCGACGACGAACTGCTGCTCCGCGCCCAGGTCACCATCGCCGCCTCGCTCGGCATCGCGCTGCTGCGCTCCAACACCAGACTCGAGCCGCTCGGCTCGGCCGGCCGCGAGGATCTGATCGGCCCGGTCACCGACCTGATCACTGCCATCTTGAGAAAACCCTGATTCCCGTACGCCACGTCGTCGCACCAACCGCACCAACCCTGAACCCGAGGCTCGCGCGGCCACCGCGCGGGGAACGGCCGTAGCGCGAGCGCCGGGATGTTCCCGGTGGTCAGGCTTTCCAACCCCGTAGGGTCGACTCATGCTCGACCTGCTCCGCCCCGTCATCGTCGCCCCGATGGCCGGCGGCCCGTCCACCCCCGCGCTCGTCAATGCGGCCACCGCATCGGGAGCGACCGGATTCTTGGCCGCCGGTTATAAATCGCCGGAAGCCGTCGAGGACGAGTTGCGTGCCGTTCACGGTCCGTACGGCTTGAACATCTTCGTCCCCGGCCCACCCCCACCCGATGTGGCCGCACTGGAGCGCTACCGTTCGCTGCTGCAGACCGAGACCGACCGCTACGACGTCGAACTGCCACCTCTGCGCCTGCACGACGACGACCACTTTGCGGCAAAGGTCGACCTGGCCGTCACCTATGCGGTCCCGCTGGTCAGCTTCACCTTCGGCGTCCCGGACCGCACCGTGGTGACCGCCCTCCCGCAGGCCGGATCCCGAGTGCTGATCACCGTGACGAACGCCGACGAGGCCGCCCGAGCCCTGGCCGCCGCCCCCGACGCCCTGATCGTGCAGGGCGGCAACGCCGGCGGCCACTCAGCGACAACATCACCCGGGTCCTACCGCGGCGACGTCTCAGCCCTGGACGTCCTGGCCACGATCAGGGCCGACATCCCCTTGGTGGCCGCAGGCGGAACAGCCTCGGCCGCCGCCGTAGCCCGCTTCCTAGACGCCGGGGCCATCGCCGTGCAGTGCGGCACCTATTTCCTGCTGGCCGACGAGGCCGGCACCCGCCCCGCCCAGCGCGACTTCATGCAGTCCACCCGCGCAACCGGCACGATCGTCACCCGGGCGTTCACCGGCCAGCCCGCCCGAGCCCTGAACAACCGCTTCACCAGCACTTATACGCCGACCGCACCGATCGGCTACCCAGCCGTACACCACCTGACGGCCCCGATCCGGGCCGCCGCCGCGCGCGCCGGCGACCCCGAGGCCCTCAACCTGTGGGCCGGCACCGGCTTCCGCGCAGCCCGCCCAGCCCCAGCCGCAAACCTGATCGCCGGCCTGCTCCCCACCGAGTAACCAGCAGACGCACGACCGGGTCTGTCCCGCACAGAGTGATCGGTCTTCCGCCACGCAAGGCGCCAGAAGCTGTCTCAGCGTCATGCCGGTCTGATCACTGTCGTCCGGCATGTGGCAAACGGTCATTGTGCGGCGACCTGTGCAGTAGTGCGGCTCTGGCAGGATTTTCGTAGCGCGAGTTGTGGAGATCCGGCTCGGTTATCGGGTTC
The DNA here is from genome assembly GCF_018829635.1 of Paractinoplanes bogorensis. Lineage (GTDB taxonomy): Bacteria > Actinomycetota > Actinomycetes > Mycobacteriales > Micromonosporaceae > Actinoplanes > Actinoplanes bogorensis. The sequence continues at coordinate 138,411 of NZ_JAHKKG010000005.1, read as the reverse complement.
TGCATCGTCAGCGCCGGCGCCTGGTGGGCCGTGTGTCAGTCGGCGGCCGACTTTTCCATGGACACCAAGACCGGCGCGGTCTTGCCGGCCGGCCACCAACGCGCGCCGACTCCCGCGTTGATCAGCGTCAGCAGCCCCGCGGCGGACACGATCAGGAAGCCGAGTGTTCCGCCCCGGTAGGTGGCGATCGCTCCAGCGGCTGACAACCCGATGGCCTGACCGCCCATGAGGCTTCCGTCCACGATGGACATACCCTCGTTCATGCGTTCCTCCGGGGTCAGCTCCTGCAACAGACCCAGAGTCGTGATCATGGTCGGCGCGTTGGCCGCGCCGACGAGGAACGTCCACAGTCCGAACAGCACCAGATTGCCGCCGATGAGCAGGGGGACGGGCAAGAGGCAGGCGCACAGGATGGCGGTGACCGCGAGGGTGCGACGGCGGATGTCGCCCTTGAGCTTGAGCGTGCCGTAGAACAGACCGGACAGGCAGGCGCCGAACCCGATCAGGGCCAGGAAGATGCCGGAGTGCGACCGGGAACTGTGTAAGGAGACGTAGGTGACCGTGGCCAGTTCCATGGCGCCTATAGCGATGCCCAAGATGGGGAAGAAGGCCATGGTGGAAGCGATGTGGGGCACCATCAGCCGGCCGCGCTTCTGGCCCTCCTCGATCACGACCGGGGCCGGCTCGGTCGCGCGCTGCGCGGCGAACAGCAGGGTCCCGATCAGGAGCAGGGCATTCGCGGCGTACAAACCGGCAGCCGGGCCGATCGCCCCGCACAGCAGTCCGGCCGCAGCGGGCCCGGTGATGAAGACGATCTCGTCCACGACGCGCTCGAACGAGTTCGCGGTGTGCATCATGTCCGGTTGATCGCGGTAGATGCGAAGCCACCGGGCCCGGGCCATGGTCCCCACGAACGGGCTGGTGGCCGAGAAGGCGTAGGTGACGTAGATCGCCCATGCCGGTGCTCCGTACTGAGCGCAGAGCACGGTGCCGGTGCACGCGACGACCGATATCACCGTGGCCGGCACGGCGACCCGTGCCTGCCCGTAACGGTCCACGAGCCGTCCCACCATAGGCGTGCAGACAGTCATGGCGATGAGGCCGATCGCCGCCACCAGGCCGGCTGTGGCGTAGGACCCGCTGGTATCGAAAATGAGAAGCAGAATGCTTACCCCGTACATCCCCATGGGGTACCGGGCGACAATTCCGGCGAGGGTGAATGCCGCACTGCCCTTCGCCGAGAACAGTTGGCGGTATTGGCCCAGCACTGAAAATGCTCCTCTTGACGGGTGCGAAGACGTCGCTGGGGTGAGCCCAGGAGGCGTCTGCCGTCACTTGTCTGCAGGGGCATGTGCTCTGTTCGGACCGTCCCAACGCCGATCATGGTGTCCGGTGCCTCAAGAGACTGTCCACCCGATTTTCTCGCCTCTGATCAGCCGGCGTCCCGTTCGAGCGCAGAGGGAAAGGAGCAAAGGGCGAGTGTCAGTACACGTACGGCCAGGCCGATGATGACCAGCCCAGCAGGTTGATGCCCAGGCGAGCGTCGCCGGCATTCGTGTAGTAGTGGTACACCAGCACGTCCTGGCTGCCGTCGGTGAAGACGGCCGGATGACCCGGACCGTGGATGCTGTCGTGACCGGCCAGGATCTCGGTGCCGCCGCCGGCCGTCATGGCTGTCCCGGCCTGATCGACGTACGGGCCGGTGATCGACTTGGACCGCCCGACCATCACGCGGTAGGTGCTCGACGCGCCGCGGCAGCAGAAGTCGAACGCCACGAACAGGTAGTAGTAACCGCCGTGCGCATAGATGAACGGCGCCTCGACCGACTTGCTGTTCACGAACCGCTCGGCCAGGTTGACCATGCTGCTGTCGGCCCGTTTGCCGGTTGACGGGTTGAGCTTGACCAGCTTGATGCCGCTCCAGAACGAGCCGAGGCTCAGCCACCACTCCCCCGACGCGGTGACCGTCAGGTTGGGGTCGATGGCGTTCCAGTTGCTCGACGCCGTGCTCTCGATGACCAGGCCCTGGTTGGTCCACGAACCGGCCGCCCCGGTGGTGCTGGTGGCCAGGAAGATCGCCGATCGGCTGGAGCCGAACGACGAGGCCGAGTAGTACATGACGTACTTGCCGCCGCGGTAGGAGACGTCCGGCGCCCACAGGTTGGCGTCGCCGTTGGTGTAGGGGTTGGCCCACGACGTGCCGTTGGGGAAGGCCCGCCCGGCGTCGGCAAACGCGATCCGGTCGTTCGACGTCTTGAGCGTGATGCCGGCGCCGGTGGTCGCGAGCAGGTATCCGCCGGTCGGCCGTTTCACGATCGTCGGGTCGTGCGCCCACGTCGACCCGGTGACCGTGCCCGGGTTCGGATAGGTGGCCGCGTCGGCCGCGCTGACCCCGAAGACACTAGCCAGCACGACGGTGACGCCGACCAGAAGAAGTTTCCGCATAGAAGTCCAGTGGCGGCGAGAGCGGCAAAGGTTGCCCGCCGGAACGGAATCACTCCCGGATCGTCATGCGGGACACCCGGTCTCCCTCGACCTGGAACGTGAAGTGGCTCGGGCCGTTGAAGCCGTTGCCGCCCACCGTCGCCAGCACGGTGGTCTCATCGCCGGCGCGCGAGACGGAGACGACCTCCAGGCTGACCTGCTTCCCGATGAACTCGTTGTCGCTCCAGCCCCGGATCGCCGAAGCACCCCGGAACTCGCGTCCCCAGTCGTCGACCACGCCGTCGGGGGTGAAGGCGGCCAGGAACGCCGCGGTGTCGCCGGCGTTGGACACATCGAGCAGGCGCTGAATCGGCTCGTCGAGCTGGTCCATCACAACTGTCCTTCCGAAGGCAAGCCAGTAGATTGATCCAGTGAACCTCGCGAACGCCGCCGACGCCGCCTCGCACGGCTGGCTGGACTCCCTCCGACGGCTGGGCGGCACGCAGCCGACCGGCTTCTTCGAGCAGACCGCCGCCGGCACCGCCGTGATCGTGACGGGTGTCCCGTTCGCGTCGCTGAACGGTATCGCCTCGATCAGCCGCACCCCGTGCGTGGACGAGATCTCGGAGCTGTCCGACTCGCCGCGTCTGCGCGAGGTGCCGTGGACGATCAAGGTGCGCGGCGATGCCGTCGACCCGGAGGTCGTCGCCGTGGCCGACGACCACGGCCTGGCCAAGCGGGAGTCCATGCCGCTCATGCTGCGTGGGCTGACCCCGGACGACGCGGCCGGGGTGCCCGGCGTCCAGCGTGTCACGGGCACCGGCAGCATCCCCTATCAGCGGACGCTGGCCGCCGGGTTCGAAGGCCCCGAGCCGCTGTTCGCGGTTTTCGCCGACGCCGCCGTGCTCGAGGCGCCCGGCATGAGCGGTTACGTCGTCGAGGCGGACGGGGTTCCGGTCGCCACCGCGTTCGGGGTGATCACCGGCGACATGGTCGGGGTCTTCAACGTCGCCGTGCCGCCGGCCTTCCGCCGCAAGGGCTACGGCCGCCAGGCCACCGCAGCCGTGCTGGCCGACGGCTACCGGGCCGGCGCGCGCACCGCGTTCCTGCATTCGAGCGAGGCCGGGATGCCGCTCTACGAACAGATGGGTTTCCAGCTCGCCGAGAACTGGTCGGTCTTCGCGGCTATTTGACCAGCGTCAGACCGGGCCGCCCGGTGGACGGAGGGTCGGACGGCGGCGGTGTAGAGAAAGACGGCGGGCGACGCCGTACGGAACGAACAACCAGCACACCGAGCAGCACCGCCGTGGCGTCCCGCAGGAACAGATAGCCGACCTCGACCGCCGCCAGGTCAGTGTCGACGACCTTCTGCAGCACGGCCCCGGCCAGGGCGGCCACCGCGGCGGCCCCGGCCACGCGAGCCAGGGCGGGACCGGTGCGACGGAACCGGTCACCGTGCCCCAGCCAGTAGCCGGGCAGCCAGCGGTCGAACAGCCACGCGAACAGCAGCGCCGGCACCACCTGGGGTACCGCCTGCACCACCGAGCTCAGGAAGTCGTGGCTCTGGCCGGGCGCGAGCACCGCGAGCACGCTGAGCGCGATCACGTCGAGGTTGCGGCGGCCGAACCGGGCCTGGGCGACCAGCCAGAGCGCGCCGGCGACGGCGGCGGGCCAGAGGACGCGGACACCCGAGACGGACGCGGTCGTGGCGAGCCCGGCGACCGTGGCCAGCAGGTAGAGCACGCCGAAGGCGACGGTCCGGAGCACGTATCGGGACAGGTTCACACTGCACCTCAACAAAGGCAGGGGGACCCTATGATCGGCCACCGGGCCCCTGCGGTTGAGGATTCAGTCGCGTACGCCCGAACCGCTCTTGACCGGCTCCCGCCGCTGCACCGTGTGCTTGGTCCGCGCGGTCTCGCACTCTTCGCCCACGATCGCCAGGAAGCGGCGCTCTTTGCGGGTGCCCTTGGACGACCAGGCGCTGCCCACGCGACGCCACCAGCTGCGGGCCTCGGCGTTGGCGAACAGGTCCTCGAGGTTGAAGCGCAGGGCCTTCTCTTCGAGCTTGCCGATGTGCCAGAGCGTGTTCCAGTGCGCCATCCACAGGCTCATGCCGATCGCGGTCTTGCGTTCGTCCGCCGGCGGCCGGTCGGTGGCGTTGTAGTCCAGCTCGGGGTGGTCGAGCATCAGCTTGATCAGCTCGAAGTGACGTTCGCGGACGTCGACCGCCTGCGCGGTGCGCGCCTGCTGCTGCTGCACGACGAGGGCGATCGCGACGGCGAGGAGGGCGGCAATCGACACGATTGTTGGTAGATCGGTCATCATCACTCTCGGTTTCCTTGTGCGTCGCTCCGGCCCAGGTCGGGGGGCCTGGCGCGGAGGGACGCGGACGATCAGGGCGCGTGGTTCCCCGTAGCTCTCACGTGGACGAATACGTGGGCGAACACGTGGCCGCATTCGCCGACAACGCAGTCAACCACCGCGATCACGTGAGCAGTTGCGATGTAGTTCGTAGCCGACAGTGTCGTGATCCTGTCGCTCGCTCGGAGTATTGTCAGGGCGGCCGGAATGTGCGTGCGCAGGTCACGATGCATAGGCCTCCGTGCGTAGGACCATTCGTCCATGCGGAAACCTTTCCCCATCCGGCCGCTCCGCGTACCTTCTGTCGCCTGGACCGCCGAAAACGGCGAACGAGTAGAACCCCTCATAGGCCCGCATTTCGGGCATCGATCAAGACCGTTTCCCGTACGCGATCAAGCGCCCCCAGACGCAGGCACCCCGCGGAAACAGCAAGGGTTCCGGCCAAATTTGGCGTCCTGCACCTATCCCCGTACATGGATGTAACAAGGACGTAACGGAGGCTTGACCCGCCCCGGCCGGAGCAGCCATGTTTGCGTTCACCAAAGACTCGTGGGACCGATCCGCAAAGGACGAACAGCATGCAGACACGTCCTGCGCCGCCGAGTTCCCGCGACCGGCGCACCCCCGTCATCGGCGTGATAGCGCAGAACACCACGCTCTACGGCCCGGCCGGGATGGTGCAGGCGATCGGCGACGCCAGCCTCGACGCCGACCTGCCGGTCACCATCGGGCACGTCTCCGGCTACGACGCGGTCGCCGCGTCCCGTCGCCTCGTCCGCCGTCTCACCGGGCAGGGCATCGCCGGCCTGATCGTCATCGCGCCGGTTGATGCGGCGGCCGAGATGCTCGAGGCCGTCCCGGCCGGTCTGCCGGTGGTGACCGTGGACGGCCCGCCCGGCTGCCCGACCTCGAACGTCTCGGTCGATCAGCACGCGGGCGGCGTCCTGGCCACGCGTCACCTGCTGGCCAACGGCCACCGCACGGTCTGGCACGTGGCCGGCCCCGAGCAGTGGCACGGCAGCCGGGCCCGCGAGGCCGGCTGGCGGGCGGCCCTGGCCGAGGCCGGGGTGCCCGCACCCCCGACGGTCCGGGCCGACTGGTCGGCCGCGTCCGGCTACCGCTGCGGGCGGCTGCTGGCCGAGAATCCGTCCTGCACCGCGGTCTTCGCCGCCAACGACGACATCGCGCTCGGCGTGATGCGGGCGATGGCCGAGAGCGGCCGCCGCATCCCGGACGACGTCAGCGTGGTCGGCTTCGACGACGTACCCGAGGCCGGGTACACCTGCCCCGGCCTGACCACGGTGCGCCAGGAGTTCGCCGAGGTCGGCCGGGAGGCTCTGCGCCTGCTCCTCGACCAGCTCGGATCGGGGCGGCCGGCCACTGAGTCCGTACGGCTGGAACCGGTCCTCATGCCCCGTGGGACGGTGTCGCCCGCGGGGTAAGGGTTAGGATCCGTCTCGTGGATCACGCGACAGACCCTAGCCGAGCGCCTTCTTGTACTTGGTGCAGTAACTGGTGATGCTGGCGACGACCAGGAAGGCGTCGCCGGCATCGGTGTAGGGGTAGGCGTCGGCGGCCTGGATCTCGCGCAGCGTGGAGACGATCGCGGCCTTGGCCGGCTGAGACTGGTTGTACGCCTTCACACGCCCGCAGACGTACACGCCGATGTCGCGCATCCGGCGGCTCGACTGCCCCGCGTAGATCGCCCGGTCCGGGTTCTGCCTGCTCGTCATCATCTGGATGAACGTACGGTCGGCTACGTTCGACGACGCGCTCGCCGTCACCTTTCCGGCCGAAGCGACCGGCGCTGCCTCGGCCGGCGACGCCGCCACCAGGCCCCCCGCGGCGAGGGCGGCGGCCAGAACGGACGTGGTGGCAAAGCGAGGGATGCGCACTGGTGTTCCTAACGATCAGCGAATTCGTGTGTCGGAGCGGCCCATCGGCCGCCCCTCCCCCGACCTGAGACGAATCCGCTACCGGGTTGCTCCGAGCCCCCGGAAGAACGCGATCACGTCACCGACCAGCAGGTCAGGGGCCTCGATGGCAGCGAAGTGACCGCCCCGGTCGAACTCCGACCAGTGCACGACGGTGTTGTTCTCCTCGGCGAAGCGGCGGATCGCGACGTCCTCGGCGAAGTTCGCGACACCGGTCGGCACCTCGCTCCGGGCCGGCCAGTTCCCCGAGTGCATGCTCTCGTAGTACATGTTCGCGGTGGAGCCGGCCGTACGCGTGAGCCAGTACAGCGTCACGTCGGTCAGCACCCGGTCGCGGTCGGGGAAGCCGCCGACGCTCCACTCGTGGAACTTCTCGACGATCCAGGCCAGCTGGCCCACCGGCGAGTCGACCAGCGCGTGGGCCAGGGTCTGCGGGCGGGTGGCCTGGATCTGGAAGTATCCGTGGCCGTCCGACAGGAAGCGCTGGATCCGCTGGTAGCGGACCTGCTCGGCGGGGGTCAGCGTGGCCGGGTCGACCTCGGCATACGGGATGAATCCGCCGCTGGCCGCGTTCACATGGATGCCGACCACATGCTCGGGGTCGACCCGGCCGAGGTCGGGGGCGACGAACGCGCCGAAGTCGCCACCCTGCGCCCCGTACCGGTCGTAGCCCAGCCCGGCCATCAGGGCGGCGATCGCCGTCGCGTCCCGGCGGCTGTCCCAGCCCGGCCCGGCCAGCGGCGCCGAGAACCCGAAACCGGGCAGCGACGGGATGACCAGGTGGAAGCCCGCCTCGGTGAGCGGCCCGATCACGTCGAGGAACTCGACGACCGACCCCGGCCAGCCGTGCAGCAGCACCAGCGGCAGCGCGTCCGGCACGGCCGAGCGCACGTGCAGGAAGTGGATCCGCTGCCCGTCGATCTCGGTCGTGAACTGCGGGTAGGCGTTGAGCGTGGCCTCGGCCGCCCGCCAGTCGTACTTCGTGGCCCAGTAGTCGGCCAGCTCCCGCAGGAAGTCGACCGGTACGCCGCGTTCCCACGGCTCGCCGGGCAGTTGCGGCCCCCAGCGGGTGTTCGTGAGGCGCGACCGCAGATCGAGCAGGTCGGCCTCGGGCACGTCGATCCGGAACTCATGAATCTCTGTCATGGATCGAACGCTATGCGCCCATCAGGCCAGTTTCTGTCCTGAGATGGGCCCGGCGGGCGGGCTCCGCCGGGCCCGAGTGGTGTAGGAGGACGGTCAGAAACCGCGGGCCAGCCGGTAGTAGGCCTGGTTCCAGCGGATCTCCCGGGTGAACGCACGGATTTTCGTGTCGGCGTCGATGACCAGCAACTCGGTCGCCAGCATCTCGGCCAGGTCGGTCAGCTCCTCGGTGCCGACAGCCGACGACAGCACCGTGTGGTGCGGGCCGCCCGCGGTCAGCCAGGCCTCGGTCGACGTGGAGAAGTCGGGGGCCGGCTTCCACACCGCCCGCGCGACCGGCAGCCGGGGCAGCGGCTCGGAGGGCGGCACGACCTCGATCTCGTTGGCCACCAGGCGGAACCGCTCGCCCATGTCGGTCAGCCCGACGACCACGGCCGGGCCGGGGGCGGCGTCGAAGACCATCCGGACCGGGTCCTCGCGGCCGCCGATCCCGAGCGGGTGGATCTCGAGGCGTGGGGTGCCGGCCGCGATCGACGGACATACTTCGAGCATGTGCGCGCCGAGGATGCGTTCCCGGCCGGGTGTCAGGTCATAGGTGTAGTCCTCCATGAACGACGTGCCGCCCGGGGCCATCGCCTTGAGCGTGTGCAGCAGCACCGACGTCTTCCAGTCGCCCTCGCCGCCGAAGCCGTAGCCGTCGGCCATCAGGCGCTGCACCGCGAGCCCGGGCAGTTGCCGCAGCCCGCCGAGATCCTCGAAGTTCGTGGTGAACGCCCGGAAGCCGCCCGCCTCGAGGAACCCCCGCATCCCGAGCTCGATACGCGCCGCGTACCGGAGCGGCTCCGAGTCCACCAGATCGGGCGCGACGACGTACCGGTCGGAGTACTCCCGGACGAGCTTGTCGACCTCCGCATCGAGCACCTGGTCGACCACGGCCACCAGATCATTGACGCCGTACGTGTTCACCGAGACGCCGAACCGCAGCTGGGCCTCGACCTTGTCGCCCTCGGTCACCGCCACGTCCCGCATGTTGTCGCCGAAGCGGGCCAGCCGCAGCGAACGCATCGCCGCATACCCGCGGGCGGCCCGCACCCAGGTGGCGATGCGGGCGACCACGCGCGGGTCGGAGACGTGGCCGGCCACGGTCTTGCGGGCGACGCCGAGCCGGGTCTCGATGTAGCCGAACTCGCGGTCGCCGTGCGCGGCCTGGTTCAGGTTCATGAAGTCCATGTCGATGTCGGCCCACGGCAGCTCGACATTGGCCTGGGTGTGCAGGTGCAGCAGCGGGGTGCGCAGGGCGTCCAGGCCGGCGATCCACATCTTGGCCGGCGAGAACGTGTGCATCCACGCGATGACCCCGACGACCTGCGGCGCGGCGTTGGCCTCCTGCAGCAGCCGCAGGATCGCCCCGGATTCGGTGAGAACCGGCTTCCAGACGACCGTGACGTCGAGCCCGGCCGCGAGCTCGTCCGATATCGCGCGCGACTGAGCCGCTACCTGATCCAGAGTGGAAGGGCCGTACAGTCCCTGGCTCCCGGTCAGGAACCAGATCTCGTGCTCGCTCATTGCTGTCCTTCCATCAGGGGCTGGCCGTAGACGTTCTGATACCGGTCGAACAGCCGGTCCACGGCGGTTGCGGGCAGCCGGTCGATCGGACCGAGCTGGCGGGCCAGGTGCAGGGTGCGCGCGACGTCCTCGCACATGACCGCGGCCTTGACGGCCGACTTCGCCGTCGGGCCGATCGTGAACGGCCCGTGCTGGCGCATCAGCACGGCCGGGGAGCGCGACTGGCGAAGCGTTTCGACGATGCCGCGCCCGATGTCGTCGCTGCCGATCAGCGCGAACGGGCCGACTGGGATGTCCCCGCCGAACTCGTCGGCCATGGCGGTGATCGAGCACGGGATCGGCTCGCCGCGGGCGGCCCAGGCCGTGGCGTACGGGCTGTGGGTGTGCACGACCCCGTTCACTTCGGGCATGTGCCGGTAGACGTACGCGTGCGACGCCGTGTCGCTGGACGGGCTGTGCTCGCCCTCGACCAGGTTGCCGTCGAGGTCGCACACCACCATCGACTTCGGGGTCAGCGCGTCGTACTCGACCCCGGACGGCTTGATGACCAGCAGATCCTTTCCCGGTACGCGGGCCGAAACGTTCCCGGCCGTCCAGGTGACCAGTCCCCACCGGGTCAGATGACGGTGCAGATCGCACACCTCGGCCCGGATGTCCTCGAGATTCATCCCTTGAGTGCCTCGTTCCGGATAGCGCGCAGCCGGTGCAACGTTTCGTTCTGGAGGCCGAACCAGTCGTGCAGCGCCGAGTACTCGGCATACAGCCGGTCGTAGACGGCAGCGTCGGCCGGCCGCGGCTGGTACACATCGCGCTCGACGCGGCCCATCACCGACGCCGCGTCCGCCACGGACGGGTAGGCGCCGGCCGCCACCGCGGCGTGGATGGCCGACCCCAACGCCGGCGCCTGCTCCGACGTGGCCACGCTGAACGGCCGGCCCAGCACGTCGGCGTAGATCTGCATGACCAGCGTGTTCCGCTTGAGACCGCCGGCCGCGACGAGTTCGGTCACGGTCACGCCGGCCGCCTCGAACGTTTCAACGATCTTCCTGGTCCCGTACGCGGTGGCCTCGATCAGCGACTTGTAGATCTCGAACGGCCGGGTGGCCAGGGTGAGTCCCGCGATCACCCCGGACAGGTGATGGTCGACCAGGACCGACCGGTTGCCGCTCTGCCAGTCCAGCGCGACCAGGCCGTGTGCCCCGGCGGGCTGCTCGGCGGCCTGTGCGGAGAGCGATTCGTGCGTCTCGTCGCCGAGGCTGTCCACGTACCAGCCGAAAATGTCCCCGACCCCGCTCTGCCCGGCCTCGTAGCCGTAGAGGCCGGCGATGATGCCCCCGTCGACGACGCCGCAGATGCCCGGCACCGCGGTGAGCGCCGACGAGCTCATCACATGGCAGGTCGATGTGCCCATGACCAGCAACATCTGCCCCTCGCCGACGGCCCGGGCGGCCGGCGCCGTGACGTGCGCATCGACGTTGCCGACGGCGACCGCGATGCCCTCGGGCAGCCCGGTCCACTCGGCGGCGCGGGCGGTCAGGCCACCGGCACGGTCGCCGAGGGCCGAGATCGGATGGGTCAGCCGGGTGTCGGCGAAGTCGGCGAATTCCGGATGGAGCTCGGCCAGGTATTCCTTGCTCGGATAGCCGCCGTCCTGGTGGATGCCCTTGTATCCGGCCGTGCAGGCGTTGCGGGTCTCGCGTCCGCAGAGCTGCCAGATGATCCAGTCGGCCGCCTCGATCCAGCGCTCGGTGGCGGCATAGACCTCCGGGTCCTCCTCGAGCAGCTGCAACGCCTTGGCGAACTGCCACTCGGACGAGATCTTGCCGCCGTAGCGGTCGATCCAGGGCTCGCCCCGGCGATGGGCCAGCTCGTTGATGCGGTCGGCCTGCGGCTGGGCGGCATGGTGTTTCCAGAGCTTCACGTACGCGTGCGGCCTTGTGTCAAAGGCAGGTGTCCGGCAGAGCGGGGTGCCGTCAGCCAGCGTGGGCAGCACGGTGCACGCGGTGAAGTCGGTGGCGATGCCGATGACCTCGGACGGGTCGACGGCCGCGGCGACCACCGCGGCCGGGACGGCGATCCGCAGCACGTCCAGGTAGTCCTCCGGGTCCTGCAACGCCCAGTCCGGCTCGAGCGGCTGCCCGGTGGCGGGCAGGGTGCGCTCGATGACACCGTGCCGGTACTCGTGGACCGCGGTGCCGACCTCGGCGCCGTCGCCGACCCGGACGACCACGGCGCGGCCGGAGAGGGTGCCGTAGTCGACCCCGATCACGTACTGGGGCATCTATCTGGCCTTTCTCGTGACGAGACGCTGCAGGACGATGAAGGCGAAGAGCAGGATCCCGACCACGATCCGGGTCCACCACGAGTTCAGGTCGCCCTGGAACGTGATGATCGTCTGGATGAGACCGAGCACCAGCACGCCGAGCAGCGTGCCCAGGACATACCCGGAACCGCCGGTCAGCAGGACGCCGCCGATCACCACCGCGGCGATCGCGTCGAGCTCGAGTCCCTGGCCGTGCAGGCTGTAGCCGGAGGACGTGTAGAAGCTGTACAGAACGCCGCCGAGCGAGGCGCAGAAGCCGCTGAGCGTATAGACGGCGATCCGCGTACGGCCAACCGGAAGTCCCATGAGCAGGGCGGAGTCGGCGTTGCCACCGATCGCGTAGACGTTGCGGCCGAACCGGGTCCAGGCCAGCACGAGGGCCGCGATCAGCACGACGATCAGGGCGATCACCACGTTGAGCGAGATGAAGACGCCCTGGTCGAACCGGAACCGCATCTGGGCCATCCGGGTCCAGAAGTCGTCGGTGATCGGGATCGAGTTGCGGTTGATCAGCAGGGACAGACCGCGGGCCAGGAACATCCCGGCCAGCGTGGCGATGAACGGCTCGACCTTGAAGAAGTGGATGATCGAGCCCATGCCGAGGCCGATCACGGTGCCGATCAGCAGCACCAGCGGCAGCACGACGCCCGGGGGCCAGCCGGCCGCCAGCAGGGTCGCGGCGACCGTGGTGGTCAGGGCGATCACCGCGCCGACGGACAGGTCGATGCCGCCGGTCAGGATCACGAACGTCATGCCGACCGCGACGACCAGCAGGAACGCGTTGTCGACGAAGACGTTGAGGATGACCTGGGTGTCGCCGAAGCCGTCGTAGTTGTAGACGCCGACCGAGTACATGACGATCAGCAGGGCGAGGGTGGCCAGCACCGGGATGTGCCGGGTGTTGGGCCGGTAGATCCGTCGGCCGCTTCCTCGTGTCTTCGGACCGGCGGTCGGCGGGGTGGTCGTGTCGATCATGCGGTCACCGTCCGTTTTGCTGCGAACCGGCCGAACACCTTGGCCCGGAACGTGGCCGACTGGGCCAGGCAGAGAATGATCACGACGACGGCCTTGAACAGCAGCGTCGTCTCGACCGGGACGCCGACGCTGACCGCGGTGATGTCGAGCGTCGTGATGATCACCGCGCCGAGCACGCTGCCGGCGATCGAGAACCGGCCGCCGGTCAGGGCCGTGCCGCCGAGGACGACGGCGAGGATGGCGTTCAGCTCGATCAGGTTGCCGGCCGCGTTGCTGTCCGCGCTCGATACATCCGAGCTGTAGATCAGGCCGGCGACTCCGGCGAACGCGGCCGCGAAGACGTACACCATGATCGTGATCCGCCGGGCCCGGATGCCGGCCAGGCGGCTCGCCGTCGGGCTGCCACCCACGGACTCCAGGAGCAGTCCCAGCGCCGTACGCCTCGTCAGCGCCACGGTCAGCGCCACCGCGGCCGCCGCGATCAGGAAGCTCACCGGCACCGACAGGAAGTAGCCGGCCCCGATCACGCGGTAGGGCGACGAGTGCACGTTGAGGATCTGCCCGCCGGTGATCAGCTGGGCCACGCCGCGGCCGGCCACCATCAGGATCAGCGTCGCGATGATCGGCTGGATCCCGAGCACCGCGACCAGGAAGCCGTTCCACAGCCCGAAGACCAGGCACAGCACGATCGCCGCGCCGACCACGAGCAGCACCTTCGTGGTGGAATCAGGATTGCTCAGGTCGCCGATCAGCAGGCAGGCCAAGGCGCCGGAGATCGCCATCACCGACCCGACGGAGAGGTCGATGCCGCCGGTCGCGATGACCAGGGTCATGCCCAGCGCGACCAGCACGAGCGGGGCGCTGCGGCGCAGGACGTCGATGAGCGAACCGTAGAGATGCCCGTCCTGCAGCGTGATGGTGAAGAAGTTGTCGGAGAAGACCAGGTTGCTCGCGAGCAGCACCACCAGGACGGCGATGGGCCAGAACAACCGGTGTCGGATCAGGTTCGTCATGGGGTGACTCCGCCGGCGATGGTCTGCATGATGCGGTCGGCGTCCACGTCGTCGCCGTTGGTGAGTTCCTCGACCAGCCGCCGGTCGCGCAACACCTCGATCTTGTGGCTGAGCCGGAGGACCTCCTCGAGCTCGGCGCTCACGAAGAGCACGGCCATGCCGCCGTCGGCCAGCTGGGCGACCAGCCGCTGGATCTCGGCCTTGGCGCCGACGTCGATGCCCCGGGTCGGCTCGTCGATGATCAGCAGCCGGGGTTCGGTGATCAGCCAGCGGGCCAGCAGCACCTTCTGCTGGTTGCCGCCGCTGAGGTCGCGGACCAGCCGCTCCGGGTCGGCCGGGCGGATCTGCAACGCCTTGACGTAGCGGTCGACCAGTTCGTCCTGGCGGCGCCGGGGAATCGGCCGGGTCCAGCCGCGCTCGGCCTGCATGGCCAGGATGATGTTCTCGCGGACGGTCAGCTCGCCGATGATGCCCTCGGTGCGCCGGTTCTCGCTGGAGAACGCGATGCCCTTCGTCATGGCATCGCGCGGGCTGCTCAGTCTGGCCGGCTTGCCGTCGATCGTGAGCTCGCCGCTGTCCGGGCGGTCGGCGCCGAACAGCAGACGGGCGAGTTCGGTGCGTCCCGATCCCAGCAACCCGGCCAGGCCGACCACCTCACCGGCGTGGATCGTGAGATCGAAGGGAGCGATCGCGCCCGTACGGCCGAGGTTGGTCGCCCGGATCAGCGGCTCACCGCGTACGGGAACCTCTCTGGTCTGTTCTTCGATCTTCTCCAGCGCCTCGAGTTCCTTGCCGATCATCTTGCTCACGAGCTGCATCTGCGGCAGATCGGCGGTGCGGTACTCGCCGATGAGCTTGCCGTTGCGCAGCACCGTCATGCGGTCGGCGATCTCGTAGACCTGGTCGAGGAAGTGGCTCACGAAGAGGATGGCGGTGTTCTGGTCCTTCAGGCGGTGCATGATCGCGAAGAGCTGATCCACCTCGTCCTTGTCCAGGCTGGACGTCGGCTCGTCGAGGATCAGCACCTTGGCCTGCAGGTCGACCGCCCGGGCGATGGCCACCATCTGCTGGATCGCCAGCGAAAAACTGTCGAGCTGGGCCGACACGTCGATGTCGAGGTCGAGGCGGGCCAGGCTCCGCTTCGCCCGCTTGCGCATCTCGGACCACTGGATGCGGCCGAAGCGGCGGGGCTCACGGCCGATGTAGATGTTCTCGGCCACCGAGAGGTTGGGACAGAGGTTGACCTCCTGGTAGACGGTGCTGATGCCGGCCTGCTGGGCCTGGAGCGGGCCGGTGAAGCGGACCTTCTCACCGCCCAGCTCGATCTCGCCCCCGTCGATGTCGTAGACCCCGGTCAGCACCTTGATGAGCGTCGACTTGCCGGCCCCGTTCTCGCCCATCAGCGCGTGGATCTCGCCCGGGGCCAGCCGGAAGTCGACGCCGTCGAGCGCGACGACGCCGGGGAAGACCTTCTTGATGCCGGTCATCTGCAGGACCATGTGTTCTCCGTTCGGTGATGGGCCGCCGCCTTTCGGGGGTCGGCGGCCCACCGGCCTTCAGTACTTGCGGTCGGCCAGGACTTCCTTGGCCTGTTCGGGCGTGAAGGTGGTCTCCTCGGTGAGCACCCGCTGCGGGATGGTCTGACCGTCCTGGACCTTCTTGACCAGGTCCATCAGCTGTGGGCCGAGCAGCGGGCTGCACTCCACGATGAAGTTGATCTTGCCTTCGGAGAGCGCCGTCATGCCGTCCTTGACCGCGTCGACCGTGATGATCTTGATGTCGGTGCCGGGCTTCTTGCCGGCCGCCTCGATCGCCTCGATCGCACCCAGGCCCATGTCGTCGTTGTGCGCGTAGAGCACGTCGATCTTGGGCTGGGACTTGAGGAACGTCTCCATCACGGCCTTGCCGTCGGTGCGGGTGAACTGGCCGGTCTGCGACGCCACGACCTTGAACTTGGGGTCGGCCTTGATGACGTCGCCGAAACCGGCCTTGCGGTCGTTGGCCGGCGCCGCGCCCGGGGTGCCCTGCAGCTCGACGATGTTGACCGGGTCGGTCTTGCCCTCGTACTCCTTGACCAGCCAGTCGCCGGCCTTCTTGCCCTCGGCGACGAAGTCCGAGCCGATGAAGGTCTTGTAGAGCGACGTGTCGGGGTCGTCGATCGCACGGTCGGTCAGGATCACCGGGATGCCGGCGTCCTTGGCCTCCTTGAGCACGGTGCCCCAGCCCGACTCGACCACCGGCGAGAAGGCGATGACGTCGACCCGCTGGGTGATGAACGAGCGGATCGCCTTGATCTGGTTCTCCTGCTTGCCCTGCGCGTCCGAGAACTTCAGGTCGATGCCGGCGCTCGCCGCCGACTCCTGGATCGACTTGGTGTTCGCCGTGCGCCAGCCGCTCTCCGCGCCGACCTGCGAGAAGCCGAGCGTGATCTTGTCGTCGCCGCCGCCGCTCGATCCGGCGTCGTCACTGCCACCACAGCCCGCCATGGTCGACGCGAGCAGGAGACCGCCTGCCACCGCAATCGAAAGTCTCTTGAGCACTGGATCCTCCAGGTCGTGTTAACGTTCACAGAGTCGAGATCCGGCGCATCGCGGGGATGTCGAGCGGCCGGCGTCGTATCGCTGTCGTTGCCGCGCGTCCCGATGGGCTCACTCTCCGGACCCGCGTTCCGGAAGTGTTACCGTTCTCAACATCGCCGTCAAGGCCTCGCCGCCGGTTTGTTACCGACAGATTGCCGATTCCCGCCAGGTGCAGGAAGACCTTGTCGGGATCGATGGACATGAGGCACCGTCGCCGTACACTGTGCGCGCTCACATCGGGCGATTCCTTGGGGGTTTCGTTGCCGTCCAGAAAGGTCGACGCCGGGCCTCGCCTGTCGGTCATGCGCGACGTCGCGAAGCTGGCCGGCGTCTCCCACCAGACCGTGTCGCGCGTCCTGAACGACCACCCCAACGTGCGGGCCGAGACCCGGGCCCGGGTGCTCGAGGCCATGCGGTCACTGAACTACCGGCGCAACCTGGCCGCCCGCACCCTGGTCACCCGGCAGTCGGACACGCTGGGCATCATCGGCTTCGAGACCACCCTGTTCGGGCCCGCGTCCATGCTCTACGGCATCGAGAGCGCCGCCCGCGACGCCGGATACATGGTGAGCATTGCGTCCGTACGCGATCTGGACCGTCGCCAGGTGCTCGAAGCCGTGGACCGCCTGACCCAGCACTCGGTGGACGGCGTCATCGCGATCGCCCCCAAGCAGTCCGTGACGCACGCGCTGGCCCAGGCCCCACCCTCCCTGCAATGCGTGGCCGTCGGCGGCGCGGGCGAATCAGACGCAGCCCCCACCGTCTCGATCGACAACGCGCTGGGCGCCCGCCTGGCCACCCAGCACCTGCTCGACCTGGGCCACGCGACCGTCCACCATGCCGCCGGCCCACCCGACTGGCCCGAGTCGGTCGAGCGCATCGAGGGCTGGCGCCGCACGTTGTACGCGGCCGGCGCCCAGGTGCCCCCGGTCGAGCACGGCTGGTGGGACGCCGAGTCCGGCTACGCGCAGGGGCAGGCGCTGGCCCGCGACCCCTCGGTGACCGCGATCTTCTGCTCGAACGATCGGATCGCGCTGGGCGTGTTACGGGCTCTGCACGAGGCGGGCAAGCGGGTGCCGGACGACGTGAGCGTGGTCGGTTTCGACGACATGCCCGACTCCGGCTATTTCGTGCCCCCACTCACGACGGTGCACCAGGATTTCGGCGAACTCGGGCGGCGCAGTCTCGCACTGCTGCTCGAACACATGACGTCGGCCGCTGATCATCAGCCACCGGAACAGGTGCTGGTCGCGCCCGAGCTGATCATCCGCGCCAGCAGCGGACCTTCGCCCGGTCGTTGATGATCGACTGCTGCCTTAGGGGCGGGCCAGACGCTACCGCAACCGCAGCGAATCGCCCCGGTTGTCCACAATCAGTGGTCGGCCGACGTCGGGCCTGTGGAAAACGATGACTCGATGTTATCGTTCACACCGCCGCAACAGTGGTCGCCGTCGATGCGTACCTGTGGAGGTCCCCCATGTCTTTGCCGTCGCTCAGCCGGCGCCGTCTGTTGCAGGCGGCCGGAGCCACCGCGGTCGCTACCGGCGTCGCAGCTGTCGCGAGCCCGGCCGCGGCCGCCCTCGCGCCCGCACGGGCCGACATCGGCGTCGGGGCCTATCCGTTCGAGCTCGGCCAGGTCCGCCTCACCGCGAGCCGCTGGCTCGACAACCAGAACCGCACGCTGAGCTATCTGCGGTTCATCGACGTCGACCGGCTGCTCTACAACTTCCGGGCCAATCACGGGCTCTCGACGCAGGGCGCGGCGGCGTGCGGCGGGTGGGAGGCGCCGACCTTCGAGTTCCGCAGTCACAGCCAGGGCCATTTCCTCACCGCGTGGGCGCAGGCCTGGGCCGTTCTCGGCGACACCACGTGCCGCGACAAAGCCAACTACATGGTTGCCGAGCTGGCGAAATGCCAGGCCAACAATGCGGCCCGCGGATTCAACGCGGGATATCTGTCCGGGTTTCCCGAGTCCGATCTGAACAGCATCGAGGCCGGCACGCGACGTGGTGTCCCGTACTACTGCCTGCACAAGACCCTGGCCGGTCTGCTCGACGTATGGCGCCAGCTCGGCAATACGCAGGCGCGCGACGTGCTGCTCGCTTTCGCCGGCTGGGTCGACTGGCGGACGAGCCGTCTCTCGTACGCGCAGATGCAGACCGCCCTGACCATCGAGTTCGGTGGCATGAACGCCGTGCTGACCGACCTCTACCAGCAGACCGGTGACACGCGCTGGCTGACCGTGGCGCAGCGCTTCGACCACGCGGCCGTCTTCGACCCGCTCGCCTCGAACGTAGACCAGCTGAACGGGTTGCACGCCAACACCCAGGTGCCGAAATGGGTCGGGGCGGCGCGCGAATACAAAGCGACCGGAACCACGCGGTATCGCACGATCGCGGCGAACGCCTGGGGTATCACCGTGAACGCCCATTCGTACGTGATCGGCGGGAACAGTCAGGCCGAGCATTTCCACGCGCCCAACGCGATCGCCGCCTATCTGTCGCCGGACGCGGCCGAGGCGTGCAACACGTACAACATGTTGAAACTGACCCGGGAGCTGTGGCTGCTCGATCCGGACCGGGCCGCGTATTTCGACTTCTACGAGCGGGCGCTGATGAACCACCTGCTCGGCCAGCAGAACCCGGCCGACGGGCACGGTCACGTCGTGTACTTCACGGCGCTCAATCCGGGTGGCCGCCGTGGTCAGGCCGGGCCGGTCGTGGGTGGCGGGAACTACAGCACCGACTACGGAACGTTCTGGTGCTGCCAGGGCACGGCCCTCGAGACCAACACGAAGCTGATGGACTCGATCTACTTCTTCAACGGCACCACGCTGACCGTCAACCTGTTCATCCCGTCGGTGCTGACCTGGGCCGCCCGCGGCATCACGGTCACCCAGACAACGTCGTTCCCGGCATCGGACACGACCACGCTCACGGTGGCCGGGTCGGGGAACTGGACGATGCGCGTACGCATCCCCGCGTGGACGACCGGCGCGACGATCACCGTCAACGGCGCCCCGGCCGGCGTCACCGCCACCCCGGGTAGCTACGCGGCCATCACCCGTACGTGGACATCGGGCGACGTCGTCACGGTGCGCATGCCCATGCGGGTCGCGATGCGTGCCGCCAACGACAACAGCAACGTCTCGGCCATCACGTACGGACCAGTAGTGCTCTCGGGCAATTACGGGAACACGGCTTTCAGCACGTTGCCCGCCCTGACGACCTCGTCGATCACCCGCACCAGTTCGTCGGCGCTGACGTTCACGGCGACGGCGAACGGCGCGACGGTTCCGCTGATCCCGTTCTACGACGCCCACGGGCACAACTACACCGTCTACTGGAACGCGCCGGGCGAGGGCGGGATCGCCACGCCGGCGAACTTCCGCCTGGTCAACGGCGCGAGCGGCCTGGTGCTGGGCGTGCAGGACATGTCGACCGCCGACGGCGGGCTCGCGCTGCAATGGGGTGACACCGGCACCCTCGACCACCACTGGGAGATCGTTCCCGACGGTACGGCGGTCAAGCTCCGCAACGTCAACAGCGCCAAGGTGCTCGGGGTCGAGAACATGTCGACGGCCGACAACGCGCGGGTGCTGCAGTGGTCGGACAGCGGCACGGCCGACCACCGCTGGACGATCATCGACGCCGGCGACGGGAGCCACCGCATCCGGAACGCGAACTCCGGCAAGCTGCTCGGCATTCTGAACGGCTCGACGGCCCAGGGCGCCCAGGCGGTGCAGGACCCGGACAACGGTTCGGCCGACAATCTGTGGCGTTTCTTCCCGGACGGCGCCCGCCGGATCCAGAATCTGGCCGGCGGTCTGGTGCTCGGCGTCCAGAACATGTCGACCGCCGACGGCGGCCTCGTGATCCAGTGGGGCGACAGCGGAACGGCGGACCATTTGTGGACCGCGGTCGCCGACTCGGGCGGCTATTTCAAGCTGCGCAACACCAACAGCGGAAAGGTGCTGGGGGTGGAGAACGCGGCCAATGCCAACGGCGCCCGGATCATGCAGTGGGCCGACAACGGAACGGCCGACCATCGGTGGCGGCTGCGATACGGAAACAACGGCTACTTCCGCATTCAATGCGGCAACGGCGGGCGTGTTCTCGGCGTGACCGGTGCCTCGACCGCGGCCGGCGCGCAGGTCGTGCTCTGGGACGACAACGGCACCGACGATCACCTCTGGCGTTTTCTCTGAGCGGCCGCGTTCCGGCGGTCCTCGAGTCGCCCGAGTGACCGCCGGAACGCCGCCTTTGTCGAATGGGAACGCTCCCGCGCCGATCGGCAACGCGAATAGTTTGTGATTTCGGCGGCGCGACGACCCCGCACGGCACGAGCAGCGGATGTGAAGGGATATCCTGCCCGCAACCAGTGGATGCGGGGTACGGGTGAGCGTGAAACGCGGACGGCCGCCGGGCATGATGGACGTCGCCCGGCTGGCGGGAGTGTCGCATCAGACCGTCTCCCGGGTGCTGAACGAGCACAAGAACGTCAGTGAGCAGACTCGCCTGAAGGTGCGGGCGGCCATCGCCGAGCTGGGATACCGGCCCAACCGGACGGCCCGGGCCCTGGTCACCGGCACGTCCAAGGTGATCGGCGTGGTCGCGCCCAACACCGCCCTGTACGGCCCGTCGTCGATGCTCACGGCATTCGAGCAGGCGGCCCAGGAGAGCGGTTTCGCGGTCAACGTCGGCAGTGTCCGCAGCCTCAACGAGCGCTCGATCGCCGACGCCGTCGAGCGCCACCTCGACCAGCGGGTCGCCGGCCTGGTGGTGATCGCCCCGGTCGCTTCGGCCGGTCCGGCCCTGGCCCGCCTGCCCGAAGACGTCCCGCTGGTCACGATCGACGGCGATCCCGAGCGGGCGAGCACCCTGGTGACTGTCGACCAGGTGGCCGGCGCCCGGGCCGCGACGGAACACCTGCTGGCGGCCGGTCACTCCACGGTCTGGCACATCTCCGGCCCGGCCGACTGGTTCGACGCGGCCGGCCGCGTGCGCGGCTGGGAACAGGCCCTCGCGGCGGCCGGGGCCGAGCAGCCCCCGCTGCTGACCGGCGACTGGAGCGCCGAGTCGGGTTATCGCAACGGCAAGCTCCTGGCCCGCCTCCCCGAGGTGACGGCGGTCTTCACGGCGAACGATCACATCGCGCTGGGTCTGCTGCGCGCGCTGAGCGAGCACGGCCGGCGCGTCCCCGAGGAGATCAGCATCGTCGGCTTCGACGACGTGCCACAGGCGGCCTACTACACGCCGCCGCTGACCACGGTCCGCCCCGACTTCGATGCCGTGGCCACCGCCGGCGTCGAACTGCTGCTGACCCAGATCGAGTCCGGCACTCCCGATCTGAGCGCCCGCCGCACGATCGCGCCCACCCTGATCAGCCGGGACAGCGTGGCCCCGCCACCGGCCCGTTCCTGATCCACACAAATTCCAGATTTGCCTGGTCCAATGCCATCCGGATCTGTTAGCGTTAACAGGTCTCACTACGGGTATTCCTAGGCCTGTGGCGCTGACATCGGAAGAGAGGACCCGGTCGGGGCCATCAAGGGGAGGATGGCCCCACTGGGTGCACCTTCGCCCGCGTTCTCACGAAGATTCACCCGTGAGACCGGCGGACTGGGCGAGCAGCCCCGCCTGAGTGCGGTTGGCACAGCCCAGCTTGTCGAAGAGTTGCGACACGTAGCCCTTCACGGTCGTCTCGGACAGGAACAGCCGCTGAGCGATCTCGGCGTTGGACAATCCGTCCCCGATGGCGGTCAGCACGTCCCGCTCCCGGTCGGTCAGGGCAGACAGCCGCGCCCGCGCCGCCTCCCGTTCCTCGCGGGCCGCGGCCGACGCCGTCACCAGCCCGTCCTTCGCGACCGGAGACAGAACGGTGTGGCCGCGCGCCGCGACCCGGATCAGATCGATCAGCTCCCCCGGTGGCGTCGACTTCACCAGGAAGCCGGCCGCACCGGCCCGCATCGCGCGGATCACGTAACCGTCGGCGTCGAACGTGGTCAGCACCAGCACGATCGGCGGGAACGGCAGGGCCCGGATCCGTTCGGTGGCGGCCAGCCCGTCGACCCCGGGCATACGCAGATCCATCAGGACCAGGTCGGGCTTCTCCCGCAGGACCGCTTCGACCGCCTCGGCCCCGTCCGACGCCGTGCCCACGATCTCGATGTCGGGCGCGACCGACAGGATCGCGCTGAGGTGCCGGCACACCAACGGCTCGTCGTCGGTGATCAGCACGCGGATCACGGGCCCACCCGGGCCGGCATGACGGTCTCGACCCGGAACCCGCCGTCGGGGTCCGGACCGGCCTCGAGCGTGCCGCCCACCGACTCCACCCGCTCGCGCAGGCCCACCAGGCCGATCCCGCTTCCGTTCGCGCCCGGCGCCGGCCGTCCGGCGCCGTTGCGGACCACGATGCGCACCCGGTCGGTCCGATAGTCCGCGTCCACCCGGACAGTCGCCCCGAACGCGTGCTTGCGAGCATTCGTCAACGCCTCCCGCACGACCTGGTACGCCGTCCGGCCGGTAACCCGGGACAGCCCGGACGACTCCCCCGCCTCGACGAACTCGACCCTCTGGCCCGCCCGGCCGGCCTCGTCGACCAGCTCGGCGAGCGGCGGCGCCGGTGCCTCGTCGAGTGGTGCCGCGACCGGACGGCCGGCCCGGCGGAGCACGCCGACCAGCTCCCGCAGCTCGTCCAAGGCCAGCGCGCCGTTCGACCGCAGCTCTTCGGCCGCCGCACGGGTCGAGGTGTCCGGCGCGTTCAACGACAGCGCCCCCGCCTGCAGGGTCATCAGCGTGACCCGGTGGGCGACCAGGTCGTGCAGCTCGGTGGCCAGCCGGGCCCGTTCGCCGGCCCGGGCCTGCTCGGCGCGCCACCACTGCTCGCGTTCGGCCCGGTCGGCGCGCTCGCGCAGCAGCTCCAGGCGGCGGCGCCGGGCGGACAGGTAGAGCGCGAACAGCGGCGCCACCGCACTGTGCAGGAGCCCGTTGAGAATGTGGCCGGCCGACGGATCCCACGGCCGGACACTCAGGACGGCGAGCACGCCGATCATCACCCAGACCCGGACCGACCACCGCCGCGGCACCCCACGCTCGGTGATGCTCTCCACCACCACGGACAGGGCCAGCGGCGTCCAGGCGTTCGCCGATACCACCAGGTCGGCGATGCCGTCCGGCGCGGCCAGCAGAACCAGCGTCTGCACGAGGGCGGACGCCACGATCGCGACCGCCGACCCGACCGGCCGGCGGCGCCGGACGACGACCACGGACGTGGCTGTCAGCTGCAGGACGATGACGACCACGGCGTACGGGAAACCGGGTCTCGGCCCGTTGAACCCGGCGGTCACCACAGCGATCAGCGCCGACGCGGCGACCAGCGCGGTCAGCAGCACCGAGTCGACCAGCCGGTCCCGCCGTTCCATGACCCCGACGCTACCGGGCCGCGCGGCGGGCCGGACCCTACCAAAGTAGGTGCCCCGTCCCTCCTTTCTCCGCTGCCGCCCGGCGCGCCGCCCCGGGCTCAATGGACAACGACAACAGCGAGGGGAGAAAGTCATGACGAGGATGACGAGGCGCGGAGTGCTGGGCCTGACCGCCGGAGCGGCCACGATGGTCGCCGCCCCGGCCGCTGCCGCCGGAGGTTCCCGCCGTGCGGTCACGACGATCGTGATCGTCACCGGCGCCAACGGCTCGGCCGCGGGCGACGCCGAGCTCACCCTGCGGGGCCACCGCACGGTCGGGGTCGAGCTGCCCGGCCACGGTCCGGGCGACGGTCAGTTCCGCCGGTCCTATCAGGCGCCGCAGGACCTGGCCGCGCTGGCCACCGAGCGCTCGCCGATGGCCGGTGTCACCCTCGACGACTACGTCGAGGCCACCGTCCGGGTGGTGCGTCGTGCGGCACGGCTCGGGCCGGTGTTGCTCTGGGGCGGCAGCATGGGCGGTGCCACCCTCAACCGGGTGGCCAACGAGGTGCCGCGACTGATCAAGCGGCTGGTCTACAGCTCGGCGTTCTGCTGCGTCGACCTGCCGTCGGTCGCCGACTATCTGCAGACACCCGAGGCGGCCGAATCGATGATCCTCGAGCTGTCCGGCGCGGGCATCGGCGACCCGGCGGTGATCGGCGCGACCCGGTCCAACTTCCGCACGAGCGACCCCGACGTGCTGGCCAAGCTGAAGCAGGCGCTGTGTGCCGGGGCGACCGACGCCGAGTTCCTGACGATGCTCAACGGCATGCATCCCGACGAGTCGGCCCAGGTCCCGCTGGCCGACGCCCGCGGCCGCAAGGACACGTGGGGCACGGTCCCGCGCACGTACATCCGGCACACCCGCGACCGGGTGATCCCGCCCGCGCTGCAGGATCGCTTCATCGCCGAGGCCGACCGGCTCACGCCCCGCAACAGGTTCGAGGTCCGCTCGGTGCCCACCTCGCACGCCGCCGACACCGCCGGCTGGGCCGCCACCGTCGACATCGTCGACGAACTGGCCCGCCGGTGAGTCCGGCATAGTGGATCAACTACTACGGGGGGTGTTCGATGCCGAAAGCAGTCGTCATCGGTGGAACGGGACTGATCGGTCGCGCGGTGGCGCGGCGACTGGTCGCAGCGGGGTGGCAGGTCGTTGTCACCGGGCGTGACCCGGCTCGGATGCCCGGCGATCTCGCGTCGGCCGGCGTCCTCTTCGTGGCGGCCGATCGCGCGGATCCGGTCGCGCTCGCCGCGGCGGTGGGCGATGGCTGCGACCTGCTGGTCGACTGTGTCTGTTTCACCGGCGGGCAGGCGCGGCTGATCCTGCCGATGCTGACCGACGTCCGCGGCGCCGTGATGATGTCGAGCAAGGCGGTCTACGTCGACGACGCCGGGAACCACGTCAACTCGCCGGTCAAGCCGCGGTTCGGCGGTCCGGTGACCGAGCGTCAGCCGACGATGAAGCCGGGCGACATGCCACACAAGTCGGCCGAGGGGTACGGCGCGAACAAGGTCGCGGCCGAGCATGTGCTGCTGGACAGCGGGCTTCCGGTCACCGTGCTGCGCCCGTCCAAGGTGCACGGCGAGGGCGCCGCGCCGCCGCGGGAGTGGTATTTCGTCAAGCGCGCCCTGGACCGTCGTCCCGTCGTGCTTCTGGCCGGCGGTGGACGCGGCGCCGACCATCCCACGGCGGCCGTCAACCTCGCCGCGCTCGTCGAGGTGGTGGCGGAGCAGCCGGGGCGCCGCATCCTCAACGCCGCCGACCCGGACACCCCCGACGGCCGGGACATCGCACGGACGGTCGCCGGGCTGACCGGTCACACGTGGCGCGAGGTGCTGCTCGACGACGACGCACCGCCCGCGCTGGGCCGGCACCCGTGGCATTTCGTGCCGCCGGTCGCCCTGGACATGAGCGCGGCGCTCGAGCTCGGCTACCGCCCGGTCGGCGACTACGCCACGACAGTCGCGCTCGAGGTCGACTGGTTGGTCGAGCGGGCCGGCCGAGACCCGGGCTGGCTGCCCCCGGGTGTGGACGAGGACGACGCGGCACGCTGGTTCGACTACGGCGCTGAGGACGCATGGGTCAGCGGAGGTTGAGGCCTCCGTCGAGCAGGATCACCTCGCCGGTGATGTAGGGATGGCGGATCAAGGTGGAGATCAGATCGGCTACGTCGGTGGGCTGTGCCGCCCGGCGCATCGGGCTGGCGGTCTGCCAGAGGGCCTGGGCCTCGGTCCAGGAGGCGGTCAACGGGGTGTCGACCAGGCCGGGCGCTACCGCGTTCACGCGGATGCCGGGTCCCAGCGAGGCGGCCAGCAGCTTGGTGACGTGGTTCAGGGCCGCCTTGCTGGCCGCGTATCCGACCGAGCTGCCCTTCGGGCGTACGCCGGCGTGGCTGGTGACGTTGACGACGCAGCCGCCGGAATCGCGCAGCGCCGGGAGCGCGGCCGTGCACAGCAGCCACGGCGCGATCAGGTTGACGTCCAGGAGGCGGCGCCAGTCGGCCGCGGTCAGGCCGGCCAGGTCGGCGTGGGGCACCGGCCAGCTGACACCGGCGTTGTTGACGAGCACGTCGAGACGCCCGTGGCGGTCCAGTACGGCCGGCACCAGAGCCTCGGTCGCCTCGTCGTCGGCCAGGTCGGCCTGGTGGTACGAGCCGCCGATCTTCTCGGCCAGCGCCTCACCGGCCGAGCGGCTGGAACGGCTGTGGACGGCGACCGTGAAGCCGTCCGACGCCAGCCGGAGCGCCGTGGCCGCCCCGATGCCCGATGACGAACCCGTGACCAGTGCGACCTTCTCCATGACCGGAATCGTAGAGCCGGGCCGCCGGACCACCGGGAACATCCCGCAGCGGCGCTACGGCCCGGTGTTGCACTCAGGCCGGCGGGACCGCGGGTTCGGCGCCGATGCGGTTGTCGGTGGTTGTGGAGGCGTACGGAAGCGGCTTGAGGTTTTTCATGGCGGCGACGGTGTTCGCGGCGACCACGAGAGCGATGCCCGCGACCTGCGGCGCGCTGAGGAACTGGCCGAGCAGGAGCAGGCCCGCGAGGGCGGCCAGCACGGGATGGATACTCATGAACAGGCCGAAGAACTGGGTCGGGACGCGTCGGAGAATGACCACGTCCATGGCGTAGGGCACGACCGAGCTGAGCAGGCCGGCGCCGACCGCGAAGGCGATCGCGGTGCCGGTGAGCCGGTCGGTGACGGCGAGCGTGACCGCGACGGGCAGGTAGAGCAGCGCCGAAACCGTGGTGGCGGCGGCCGGGGCCTGCAGTCCGGGCAGGCGCGCGCCGACCAGACGGTTGAGCAGGATGTAGGCGGCCCAGCAGGCGCCGGCGAGCACGCCCGAGCCGATCCCGGACCAGTCGCTGGACGGGCCCGGCTGCACCAGGAACCAGACGCCCGCGGCCGCACCGAGCGCGCACAGCAGGTCGACGCGGGTGCGGGAACCGGCGAGCGCGACCGCGAGCGGACCGAGGAACTCGAGCGTGACGGCGAGGGCCAGGCCGACGCGGTCGACGGCCGTGTAGAGGCTGATGTTCATGGTGGCGAAGACGAGCCCGAGCAGCAGCGTCGGCCACCACTGCCGCCACGTGAAGCGGCGCAGGTCGGGCCGGGCGACGGGCAGCAGCACCGCGGCCGCGACGAACTGGCGGACCGCGACGACACCGGCCGGGCCGATGGTGCCGAACGCATGCGCGCCGAGCGCAGCCCCGACCTGGTTGCTCGACCCGCTCACGATCATCGCGGCAATCCCCTTCATGCGGCCAGTCTCGGCCGCCGGGGATCGATGCGGGAAATGCATGAGACGCGTCAGTTATACGGTAAGCGTATGGATCTGCAGCTGCGGCAGCTCGAGAATCTGGTCGCGGTGGCCGACGCGGGCACGTTCACCGACGCGGCCGTGACCGTCGGGATCTCGCAGGCGTCGGTGTCACGCTCGATCGCCGCGTTGGAGACCGCTCTGGGAGTACGCCTCCTGCGGCGCAACACCCGCCACGTGTCGCTGACCGCGGCCGGCGCCCGGGTGCTGCCCGCCGCCCGCCGGGTGCTCGACGAGGTGGCCCACCTCAAGCGCACGCTCTCCGAGCCGGCGGGCGAACTCCGCGTCGGCTACAGCTGGGCGGCCCTCGGCAAGCACACGCGGCGCCTGCAGAAGACCTGGGCGGCGGCGCACCCGGCCGTTCCGCTGGTCTTCGTGCAGTCGAGCACGGTCACGGCCGGTCTGAGCGAGGGCATCGCCGACGTCGCCGTGGTCCGCCGCTCCCTCGACGACGACCCGCGCTTCACGACGGCGCTGGTCGGGGTCGAGACCCGTGTCGCGGCGATCGCCACCGACAACCCCTTGGCGCGCCGGCGTCAGGTCCGGATGGCTGACCTCGCCCGCTTTCCCGTAGCCATCGACAACCGGACCGGGACCACGACGCCGGCTCTGTGGGATCCGGGACCGCCGCCGAAGACCTTCCGGCACACCCATGGCGTGGACGAGTGGCTCACGCTGATCGCCGCCGGACAGGCCGTGGGCGTGACGTCGGAGGCGACCGCACACCAGAACCCGCGGCCCGGGGTGGCCTACCGCACGGTGCGGGACGCCCCGCCCATCCCCGTGTGGCTGGCCTGGTGGTCCGACTCGCCGCCGCCCGATCTGCCCGAGCTGCTGGCGGAAATACGCGCGACCTACGGTGGTGCGCATGGAGATGACCGTTCGCCCGATGCGGGCGGCCGACGGGCCTGAGGTGCTGGCGCTGTACCAGGCGGGTCTGGACGGCGGGAACGCCAGTTTCGAGACCACCGCCCCGAACTGGGAGACGTTCGACTCGGGGCGGTTGCCCGGGCACCGGTTCGTGGCGGTGGCGGGCTCCGTCCTCGGTTGGGTGGCCGTCACCGCGGTGTCGAGCCGGCCGGTGTACGCCGGGGTGGTCGAGCATTCGATCTATGTCGCGCCCGCCGCCCAGGGCCGGGGCGTCGGGCGCGCACTGCTTTCGGCGCTGATCGAGTCCACCGGGAGGGCCGGGATCTGGACCATCCAGTCCGGCATCTTCCCCGAGAACGAGGCAAGCCTGGCCCTGCACCGGGCATGCGGATTCCGTACGGTCGGCGTGCGCGAACGCATCGGACGGCACGGCGATCGGTGGCGCGACGTGGTGCTGCTGGAACGTCGTGCGGGAAGTCAGAAAGCCTCGTCGTAGAGCTCCTGCAGGCCAGTCGCGTCGGCCTCGCCGCTGTAGCCGCAGACCAGGATGCCGCCCTCGGACGAGGCGACCAGGTAGTCGCGGCCGATCTCGAACTTGCCGCTGCCCATCATCGTCTCGGAGGAGCCACCCTCCTGCGCCACCTCCACCGCATCGGCCGGGGCACCCCGGTAGACCCTGGTGACCTTCAGCGCGACGGCGTCGCCGTAGAGCGAGGTGACCGTGCCGGCGAACGCGAAGTCGGCGTACTCGCGCAGCTTGGTGGCGGTCGGGGCGATGCACTTGGCCTGGGCCGCGGGCGGACCGGTCAGCTTCTTCGTGACGCCGGCCGACGGCACGGCCACGGGTCCCGCGGCATTGTGGCCGCTGCCCGGCGGCCTGAGCAACTGCCAGCCGCCGACCGCCACGATGAGCAGCAGCGCGGCGGCGGCTACCAGGATCAGGCGGGTATCGAGTCGTGGCTTGACGGCGGCGGTGGTCATCGTCTTCTCCAGGAGTTGTGCGGTGCGGGCGGGAGCGACCGGAGCCAGGCCGGCTGCCGGATCGGTGCGGCGCAGGCGCGAACGCAGGTCGTCGTCGTCCGTCATGGCCGTCTCCCCTCTGTCAACTCCTCATGTCCGTTCCCGGTGCCGGGCTTTCGCAGTTCGTCGCGCAGTTTCTGCTTGGCCCGGTGCAGGCGCAGGCTCGCCGCGTTGGCGCTGATCCGCAGCACGGTGGCGATCTCGGAGGCGGACAGCTCCTCCCAGGCCCAGAGCCGCAGGATCTCCGCGTCCTCGGCCCGCAGCCGCGCCACCGCCTCGGTCAGCTCGTGATCCGGATCGTTCTCGGGAACGGCCACCGGCGGTGGGTCCAGGTGGACGATCCGGGCGAAGAGCCGGTGCCGGCGGCGCTGGGCGCGCTCGGCGTTGGCCAGGCAGTTACGGGCCACCCCGTACGCCCAGGGCAGGAACTCGACCGCAGGCATGTCGTCCACGCGTCGCCAGCAGACCAGCAACGTCTCCTGCAGCACGTCGTCGGCGGTCGACGGGTCGGTGCGCCGGGCCAGATAGCGCCGCACCGGTTCGATCACCGCGGGCGCCACCGCCTCGAACCGGCGGCGACGGTCGTCGGGGTTCACAGGGTCCACCCTCACCTATGTCCGGCCGGCGCCCGCGTCTTTCGTCGGTGATTCACCAACCCTTGCGTACGCGCCGGCGGACCAGCGGCGGCACGACCCACGAGTAGATGCAGAACGCCAGCCAGGCGAAACCGAGCAGACCGGCCAGCACGGGCAGGCCGATCGCCCGCAGCAGCAGGATGCAACCGACCGCGGCCAGCCACGTCTTCAGGGCGCCGAAGCGCAGCACCGGGCGCAGCGGGATCATCAGCGGATGCCGGGCCACGCGCAGCTCCATCGCGGACTCGGCGAAGACCTGCTCGGTCGGCCGGGCGGCGGCGGCCTGCCGGAAACCCTCGTACGCGGTGTCGATGTGGCCGCGGGCGGCGCTGGTGCCGCCCAGCAGGGCATGGGCGACCGGGTTGTCCGGGTGCACGCCGACGAACTCCTGGCTGATCCGCTGCGCCTCGCGGTCGTCGCCGCGGGCGTGGGCCACCTGGATCCGGGTGGCGTAGACCACGGGCGCCTGCGGCGCCTGGGCGGCGGCGAGATCGACCAGCTTGCCGGCCTTCTCGAGCTGGCCGTTGGCCGCACAGAGGTCTGCGTAAGCACACAGCAGATCGACGTCCTGCGGGGCCATCGCCAGCGCGTCGAGCAGGGCCCGCTCGGCGTTCTCGTCCCGGCCGGCCTCGTGCTCGGAGCGGCCCAGCCACAGCAGCAGGTCGGGGTCGGGCCCGTTGGCGGCCAGACCGGCGCGGGCCGCCTCGCCCACCTCGGCCCAGCGGTCGAGCTGGCTGAGCGCGGCGCAGCGCAGTTGCAGCGCGAAGGACCCGGTGACCTCGTTGGCCGGCAGCGTCGACAGCTCGGTCAGCGCCTGCTCGGCCCGGCCGGTGGCCAGCAGGGACTGGGCGCGGTGCAGTACGGGCGACGTCATCCGGCCAGGGACCCGTTCGAGACGGTGACCAGGACCATGGCCTCGATCACGGCGAAGCCGACGGCAGCCAGCAGACCGGGCAGGATCAGCCGGGCCGGCTTTCCGCCGCGCAGCATGGCGACCCGGAACCGGCCGCGCTGGAACAACAGGACGACCAGCCACACCAGGATGCCGGTCACGATGCCGACCAGACGCAGGTTGGACGTGCTGTCGAACGCGGCGACGACGCCGATCCGGATCGCGAACCCGGCGACCCCGGCCGCGGCGATGATCAGCATCTGCCCGGCCGGCAATCCGAGCCGGCGACCGTTGAGCAGCCCCAGCGTGGCCGCGGCGAGGGGACCACCGAAGAACGCCGGGTAGACGATCGACTCGGGCCGCCACGGGCTCCTGCCGGGTGGCGCCTGATCACGGATCGTCGGGCTGAACAGCTCGTCGTTCATGCAGATCCCCGCTTCGTCCTGGCACCCGGTGCGGGGCACAGCTTAGAGGGCTCGATAGCGTCGCCGGTATGACGGCCTCCCCCACACACGGCGGTCCTGCACGAGAGCGATGCGCGGAGAAGGTCAGTTCAGGCGCTCGGTGAGGTGGACGACCACCTCGTCGCCGTCGGATTTGCCGATCGTGCGGCGGACGGTGGCGTTCACCGGCAGCTTGTGGGTGCCGTCGCCGAGGGCCATGAACGCGCCCCGGAACGGCACGCCGTCGACGGTGCCGGCGACCTTGACCAGGCCGCGGGTGCCGAAGACCTCGGCCGAGCCGGGCAGCTGCACGCATGTCCAGGTGTCACCCTCGCGAACCTTGCCGAGGGTAGCGGTGAAGGTGATGTCGAGCGGTCCGGGCATGATCTGACCATACCGCCAGTTCAGCGTCCCTCGGCGACGTCGCGGGCGGTGCGGGCGGCGATCCGGGCCACCTCGTCGACCGTCATGGCGATGATCGGCTCGTCGGGGCCGCCGTCGGCCAGGCCGCGCTCCACGTGGCCCACGGAGTAGTCGGTGGCGACCCGCTGGTCGAGGGCCTCGTTGAGCGCGTCGGCGATGCGCTGGGCGAGTTCGGTCATCATGACGGCCAACGGTAGGCCATCGCGCGGGTAGAGCCCCGGTCAGGCGGGGTCGAGCTCGCGCTCGTCTCGTTCCGACGCCTCGGCGATGATGCGGCGGTCCTCCTCGGCGTTGCGGCGGTACTCGCGGATCGAGTAGATCAGCGCGGCCGCCCACACGACGTAGATGACCGCATAGATCGAGTAGCGCGTGGTGTCGCCCGCGTCGATCCAGTCGGAGCGCAGCAGCGTCCGCGAGTTGGTCAGGATGATGACGCCGCCGACCGCGGCCCCCAGCACCCGCGGCGGGATCAGCCGGACCAGCCAGGCGGCGATCGGCGCGGCGATCACGCCACCGATGAGCAGGGCGGCCACCCAGGCGAAGTTGATGTTCTCGGAGCCGAGCCCGAACAGGAAGCCCAGGCTGGCCGCCACCGCGACCAGGAACTCGCTGGTGTCGATGGAACCGATCGTCTTGCGCGGCTCGAGCCGTCCGGACGCGAGGATCGCCGGCGTGCCGACCGGGCCCCAGCCGCCGCCACCGGTCGAGTCGACGAAACCGGCCACCACGCCGAGCGGGGCCAGGAACCGCTTGCGCAGCGGCAGGCCCAGACGGCCCTTGGGCAGGCCCATCGTGGTGAAGCGGATGAAGACGTAGAGGCCGAGCGCGAGCAGGATGACCGACATCAGGGGCGCGGCGGTGTCGGTCGAGAGCCCGGACAGGAAGGTGGCGCCCGCGAACGCGCCGACCGCGCCGGGCACGCCGATCTTGAGGACGACCTTCCAGTCGACGTTGCCGAACTTCCAGTGCGAGATGCCGGAGACCAGGGTGGTGCCGATCTCGGCCAGGTGCACTGTGGCCGAGGCGGCGGCCGGGTTGGTGCCGATCGCCAGCAGCAGCGTCGTCGACGTCACGCCGTAGGCCATGCCGAGGCTGCCGTCGACGAGCTGGGCACCGAGCCCGACGAGGGCTAGGAGGATCAACTTCCTCATGGTCTCTCCAGTCCAGGCGGGGGGATTCCTGATCGCGCCCACCATACCTATCATTTCGATAGGAGAACAGCAAGACGGGTCCCGACTTAAGAGACGGCACATAGACTTTCTGCCGCAGCGCGCGCCGGACCGGGGTCGGC
Organism: Paractinoplanes bogorensis; assembly: GCF_018829635.1. Taxonomy (GTDB): domain Bacteria; phylum Actinomycetota; class Actinomycetes; order Mycobacteriales; family Micromonosporaceae; genus Actinoplanes; species Actinoplanes bogorensis. The sequence goes on along the minus strand of NZ_JAHKKG010000005.1, from coordinate 105,227 downwards.
AGACTCCGTGCATGGAACGCAACCGGCCAGTTCCCGTCGTCTCGCGCATCGCCATCGTCTTCACCGCCGCCACGCTGATCTGGCTGGCCGTGTTCGCGGCGGGAGACGCGATCTGGGGCGAGGGTTACGATCGCGGCCGTCACGTGGCGTCAGCCTTCGGGCTCACGTTGCTCGTCGTGCCGATGGTCGTGCTCGCCTACCGTCACCTCGACCGGCTTCCGTGGGACCAACTGCGACGACCTTCCCCGCGTACGGGGTCACGCCTGCTCGGCCTCGGCGCGGCCGGCTATCTGATCCCCGCGACGGTGGCCGTCATCGCCTGCCTGGCGCTCGACTGGCTCACGATCTCACCGCGCGGCTCGATCCTCACCACCATCCTCTCGGTCCTGGCGCTGGCCGGCCTGGTCCTGCTCTACGAGGCGCTGCCCGAGGAGTACGTCTTCCGCGGCTACCTCTATCGCAACCTGACCCAGCTCATGCCCGCGTGGGTTGCCGTCCTCGCCCAGGCCGTCCTGTTCACCCTGTTCGGCGTGCTGATCGGCGCGGCCGGCAGCCTCGAGCGAGTCGTCATCCTCTTCGGGTTCGCCGTCGTGCAGGGCTTCCTGCGCCAGGTCACCGACTCCCTGCTGGTGCCGATCGGCTTCCACGTGGCGTTCCAGACCGCCGTCCAGATCACCGGCGACTCCTGGAACCGGTTCGTGGTCGACGACTTGGCGCTGTTGCAGCAGTTCGCGCTGGGCCTGGTCCCCCTCGCCCTCGGCGTCGGCGTGGTCCAGCTGCTGCAGCGCCGGACGACCGCGCGAGCAGTCAGCTAGGCCGCGCAACCAGCCGGCTGGCGCTACCCGGGCAGTGAGCTAGGCCGCGCAAGCAGCCGGCCGGCGCCACCCGAGGCGGTCGGCTAGGCGGAGCGGCTGCGCCAGAGCAGCCAGACGAAGTACGGAGCACCGATCAGCGCGGTGACCAGCCCGGCGGCCAGCTGAGCGGGCGCGATGACCATGCGGCCCAACGTGTCGGCCACGCACACCAGCAGCGCGCCCAGTGCGACGGCGACCGGCACCGAACGCGCATGGCTGCCGCCGACCAGGGCGCGGGCCGCATGCGGGGCGACCAGGCCGACGAAGCCGAGCGCGCCCACCGCCGTCGCCGCGGCCGCGGTCAGCACCGCGGCCAGGCCGAGCAGGCCGAGGCGGGCCCGGTCGAGCGGGACACCGAGCACACGGGGCACGTCCTCGTCGAGGGCGACCAGGTCGAGGGTGCGGCTCGCGATCAGGGTGACCGGCAGTGCCACGGCCAGCATGACCAGGACCGGCATGACCTGGCTGAGGCTGCGCCCGTAGGTGGAACCGGCCAGCCAGGTCAGGGCGGTGCCGACGTTCCACGGGGAGACGACGACCACCACCAGCGTGGTCAGCGCGGTGGCGGCGGCGCTGACGCCCACGCCGACGAGCACGATGCGGTCGGACGACAGGCCACGGCTGGCGGACAGGCGGTAGACGAGGGCGAACGTGCCGAGCGCGAACAGGGTGGCCACGCCCATCACCGGCCAGCCGCCGACGCCGGGGACGAGCAGCACCACGGCGACCGCGCCGACCGACGCGCCCGGGGTGACGCCGAGCAGGCTGGGTTCGGCCAGGGCGTTGCGGCACACGGCCTGCACGATCGCGCCGGCCAGGGCGAGTGCGGCCCCGCCGAGCAGAGCGGCCAGCACCCGGGGCCAGCGCTGGTCGAGGACGAACGAGACCTGACGGCCGGCCGAGCCGCTCAGCCAGTTCATGACGTCGCCGAGCAGGATCAGGCGGTCGCCCAGCAGCAGAGCGGACACGAAGGCGGCGACCAGCAGGACGCCCAGTGTGACGCCGACAATGACCACCCACGTACGGGATCGAACTGTGCCGTTGGCCCCACGGGTGGGAGCGGCGGCCGGTCCGCCGTCGCGCAGGCGCCGGGCCAGCCAGACCAGCACGGCCGCGCCGGCCAGAGTGGTGACCACGCCGGTCGGCACCGAGATGGCGGTCGACGAGGGGATGATCAGGCGCAGGAGCACGTCGGCGCCGACGACGGTGAGGGCGCCGACGATTCCCGCGAAGGGCAGGAGCAGCAGGTGTGCGCCCAGCCCGGGCACGCGGCGGGTGACCAGCCGGGCGATGACCGGCGCGCTGAGCCCGACGAAGCCGATCGGCCCGGCCACGGTCACGGCGATCGCGGAGAGCAACACGGCCACGGTCACTGAGAGCACCCGCGTACGGCGTACGTCCACACCGAGGACCCGGGCCGAGTCGTCGCCGAGGCCGAGCACGTCGAGCCGGTGGGCGAGCAGCAGTGCGGCCAGCACCCCGGCGGCGACGACCGGCGCCGCCATGGTGACGTTCTGGGTTCCGCTCTGGACGGTGGTGCCGCTCCCCCACGCGAACAGGCCGATCGTGTTCTGCTGGAACAGCATCAGCAGCACGGTGGTCAGCGAGTTGAGCGCCAGGGCGACGGCCGAGCCGGCCAGCACGAGCCGGGTCGGGCCGGCCGCCCCGCCGCGCGCGACGAGCAGCACCAGGCCCGAGGCGAGCAGGCCGCCCACGAACGCGACCGAGCCGCCCGCGAAGAACGGCAGCGAGATGCCGAACGCGGCCACGGCGACGACCGAGACGTACGCGCCGGCGTTGACGGCCAGCGTGTCGGGCGAGGCCAGCGGGTTGCGCGCGACCGATTGCAGGACGGCGCCGGCGATGGCGACTCCGAGACCGACCAGCAGCGCGGCGAACAGGCGCGGCAACCGACTGGCGACGAGGACGGCGACGGCCTGCGTACGGGCGTCGTCGGTCTCGCCGCCGGGTTGCAGTGCGCGGATCAGTTCACCGAGTCCGACGTCGGCCGTGCCCTGCGTGAGGTGCACCGCCGACAGGACGGCCAGCAGCACGACCGCCACGGCGAAGACGGCGATGATTTTCCCGTACGGGCGGAAAGTCTCGCTTGTGCTCCGGGGCGGGGCAACCGCCGGGGCGGTCGTGCTCGCGGTCATGACGTCAGCGCGGAGGTGAGCGCGTCGATGTAGGCCGTGGCCGAGGCCGGGCCGCCGAACATCCAGATGCCGTCCGGGATGCGCTTGACCTTGTCGCCGGTGACGAAGGGCAGCTGCTTCCAGACCGCGTTGCTCTTCAGGTTGGTGGTGAAGTCGCCGCCGTCGGCGTCGTTGGCCACGTAGATGAAGGTGGTGTCCTTGTTGGTGATCTTCGTGAGGCCCTCGACGTCGTTCTGCGCGAGCCCGTAGTCCTTGTCGCCGCCCGAGGTCCACTGGTTCTCCAGGCCCAGCTCCTTGGCGACGCCGCCGAAGAACGAGGTCGGCGTGTACATGCGCAGCGAGACGTTGCCGGACTCGACCCAGCCGTCGACCATCACGAACGGCGCACCGGCCTTGTTCGCCGTGGCCAGCGCCTCCTTGCCCGCGGCGACCTTGGCGCCGAAGTCGGTCAGCAGCTTCTCGCCCTGGGCCTGGGTGCCGGTGACCTGCGCGAGCGTGGTGACCGTCTTGCGCATGTAGCCGATCGGGTCGGCGCCGTCCGAGCCGCGCAGCGTGAGCACCGGCACGGTCTTGGCGATCTGGGCGATGACGTTCTCGGGCAGGTCGGTGACGGTCACCACCAGGTCGGGCTTGAGGGCCGCGATGGCGTCCAGGCTGGGCTCACCGCGGGTGCCGACGTCCGGGGTGGAGGCGTCGATCGGGGCGCTCTTGTCCCAGGCGTTGTAGCCCTTGACGTCGGCCTGACCGATCGGCTTGACGCCCAGTGCGACCAGGTTCTCGGTCAGGCCCCACTCGAGCGAGACGACGTTCTTGGCCGGGGCGTCGAGGTGGAAGGCGCCACGCTCGTCGGTCAGGTCGACCGGTCCGGTGGACGGCGGAGCGGAGGCCGGGCCGGACGCATCGGCCGGGTCCTCGGTGGTGCCGCAGGCCGCGAGCAGCACTGCGGTGAGAGCGGCAGCCGTCGTAGCGGCGAACGCTCGGCGGGTGATAGCCATATCGGGGGGTTCCCTTTCGGATTCAGGTGGTGACGGACCGGCTGGTGTGCCGGCCGATCGGACGCGTGTGCAGGTGACCGTCGTCGCCGACGGCCACTTCGATACGCAGGCCGTACACCTCGCTGAGGAGGTCGGCGGTGAGCACATCGGCCGGGCTTCCGGTGGCCCGCACGACGCCCGAGGCCATGAGCACGACCTGGTCGGCCACGGCGGCGGCCTGGTCGAGGTCGTGCAGCACGACGCCGACCGCGACCTGATGGTCGTCGGCCAGCTCGCGCACGATGTCGAGGATCTCGACCTGGTAGCGCAGGTCGAGGAAGGTGGTCGGCTCGTCCAGCAGCACGACGCCGGTGTCCTGGGCCAGGCAGGTGGCCAGCCAGACCCGCTGCAGCTCACCGCCGGACAGCTCGTCGACGGCCCGCTCGGCCATCGTGTCCACTCCGGTCAGGCCCATCGCCTTCTCGACGTGCTTGGGCCCGTCGGCGTCACCTGATCCGAAACGGCCACGATAGGGATGCCGGCCATAGGCGACGACATCCTTCACCCGTACGCCCCCAGGGGTGGGACGAGACTGGGTCAGCAGCGTGACCTGACGGGCGAAATCCTTGGGGCGCAACGCGAACGCATCGCCCCCGCCGTTCAGCGTGACCTGCCCGGACTGCGGCGTGTGCAGCCGCGCCAGGGCCCGCAGCAGCGTCGACTTGCCCGACCCGTTCGGTCCGACCAGCGCCACCACGCGACCGGCGGCCAACTCGATGCCCGCACCGTGCACGACGGCCCGGCCGTCGTAGCCGAGCGTCAGGTCGTTCCCCGCGAGCGCCACGTCCCGATTCATGAGGTGAGGCTAACCTAACTCTTGAATCAAGCAAGCTCAGGGGCGTCCTCGATCCGACACGTACCGGTGCCGCTACCCGGCGTTAGCCTCGGTGGATGCCTGTGCGCCGTGTCGCCGATCTCGACTTCGCCCAGTTCGCCGGACGCGAGTTCACCGCCTCGCCGTCCGACTGGGGCGACCGGGTCCTCTACTTCCTGATGCTCGACCGGTTCTCCGACGGCGTCGACCGCCCACCGCTGCGCGCGGAGGACCACGGCAACGCGGTCCGCACTCCGGCCGACGAACAGCACTGGCGGGACGCGGGGACGCGCTGGCTCGGCGGCACCCTGGCCGGGTTGCGCGGCCGGCTCGGCTACCTGAAAAGACTGGGCATCACGGCGGTCTGGATCAGCCCGGTGCTGCGGCAGGTGCCCGGCACCGACAGCTACCACGGCTACGCGACACAGAACTTCCTCGACGTCGACCCGCACTTCGGCACCGCTGAGGACCTGCGCGACCTGGTCACCGAAGCGCACGCGGCCGGCATCGCGGTCGTGCTCGACGTGGTCGTCAACCACACCGGCGACGTGTTCGGCTACGACCCCGACCGCTACCTCACCGCGTCGGGCGGCTTCGACCCGCGATGGGACGGGCAACCGTACCGGGTCGAGGGGTTCCGCGACGCGAGCGGCAAACCCCTTCTGCCGTTCGGGCCCGATCTGCCCGACAGCGCATGGCCCGACGGGGCGGTCTGGCCGGCCGAGCTGCAACAGCCGGGGACCTTCACCGGTCAGGGGCGGATCAGGAACTGGGACTGGCCGGACGAATTCCGGAACGGCGACTTCGAGGGACTCAAGGACGTGCACCTCGGCTCGGGAGACGTCGACTCGTACCGGCCGTCGGCGGCGTTGAAAGCTCTGACCCGGGCGTACCAGTACTGGATCGCCTATGCGGATCTCGACGGCTTCCGGGTCGACACGGTCAAGCACATGGATCCCGGTGCGGCCCGGTACTTCGCGTCGGCCGTCCACGAGTTCGCCCAGAGCATCGGCAAGGACAACTTCGCCCTGATCGCCGAGATCACCGGGGACCGCGCGTTCGCCTTCCAGACCCTGGAGCAGGTCGGCATGGACGCCGCGCTGGGCATCGCCGACGTGCAGGACCAGCTCGAAGGACTGGTCAAGGGGGTCCGCGACCCGGCCGGGTACTTCGGGCTGTTCCGGAACTCGTTCGAGGTCGGCAAGGACTCGCACACCTGGTTCCGGGATCGGGTGGTGACCAGTTACGACGACCACGATCAGGTGCGCAAGGGGTCGGCGAAGGCGCGGTTCGCGTACGGGGAAAGCTTTGATCGTCTGGCTCTGGCCGCGCTCGCGCTGAACGCCACCACGCTGGGCATCCCGTGTGTCTACTACGGCAGTGAGCAGGCGTTCGACGGGCACGGGGACAACGACCGGTATCTGCGCGAGGCGATGTTCGGCGGCGAGTTCGGGCCGTTCGGCAGCCGCGGCGGGCATGCGTTCGACGAGGACAACCCGATCTACCAGCAGCTCGCCCGCGTCCTTCGGCTGCGGTCCGAGACGCCGGCGCTGCGGCGGGGACGGCAGTATCTGCGCGAGATCTCCGGCGACGGCGAGTCGTTCGGGCTGCCGCGCGTGCTCGGTTCACGCATGTTGTCGGTGGTCGCCTGGTCCCGCATTCTGGCGAACACCGAAATGGTCGCGGCCATCAATACGGATCCCGCATCGGCCCGGACGGCCTGGGTCACGGTCGACAGCGGTCTGCACTCGCTCGGCGACGGCCTGACCTGCCGCTTCAGCACCGTCGCGGCCGACGAGGGCCGTACGGCGCAGGTGGAGGCCCGCAACGGCCGGGCGATCTCGATCACCGTGCCACCCGGTGGCTTCGTCGTGTACGGCTGACCGTCTCCCGGCGGCCGTTGGTTGCAGGGCCGTTGCCAGTTCGCCGAATGCGCTCAGTTCGGCCGGCGGTGCTCCGATGCGAAGGCTGTGCAGAAACTGAAGTCCGCCCTCCTCGCCGCCGTCGTCGCCGCTCCCCTCGCCCTGTTCGCAGCCACACCGGGCGTCGCCGCCGCGCCCGCACACCGGGTCGCCTCGGTCAAGCTGACCGGATACACCCGTGTCGTCAAGGGCGTCACCCACTACCGGTCTCTGGGCGCCGTGCACGCCACCATGCAGATCCTGCCCCGGCGCTCCGGGCAGGTCACGGTGTCGCTGCAGCACCGCAGCGGCCAGAAGTGGATCACTGACCAGACCGCCACGTTCGCCACCACCACGACCGGAAGCGCATGGGTCGGCCTGGTCAGCGGCAACCGCAAGTGGACCTACCGCTACGTGGTCAGCACCGTCGCGTCCCCGCGCGTCGCCACGCCCGCCTTCATCGTCGACTAACCCCAGTCCAGAGGGGATGTGGTCTTGGTGGGAGCGGCGTAGCGTCTCCTTCGACGGTCGTCGATCGCGGCCGTCCGGAGGAGGCTGCCGTGACCGCTGTCGAGCCGAAGCCGCTACCCGTCGTCACCCGGCCCTGGCCGGTGCGACGGCAGGTCCGGGGCACCTTCCTCGCGCGCACGATCCGCACCACCGACGCCAAGCAGATCGGCATCATGTATCTGGCCACGGCGTTCGGCTTCTTCCTGATCGGCGGCCTGATGGCGCTGCTCATGCGGGCCGAGCTGGCCCGGCCGGGCATGCAGTTCCTGTCCCCCGAGCAGTACAACCAGCTGTTCACCATGCACGGCACGATCATGCTGCTGCTGTTCGCGACGCCGATCGTGTTCGCCTTCGCCAACTTCGTGGTGCCGATCCAGATCGGCGCGCCCGACGTGGCGTTCCCCCGGCTCAACGCGTTCGCGTACTGGCTCTACCTCTTCGGCGGGACGATCGCCGTGGCCGGCTTCCTCGTGCCCGGCGGCGCCGCCGACTTCGGCTGGACGGCGTACGCCCCGCTCAGCGACTCGATGCACTCGCCCGGCGTGGGGGCGAACATGTGGGTCGTCGGCCTCGCGATCAGCGGTCTCGGCACCATCCTCGGCGGCGTCAACATGATCACCACGATCCTGACGCTGCGCGCGCCCGGCATGACCATGTTCCGGATGCCGATCTTCACCTGGAACATCCTGCTGACCAGCCTGCTGGTCATCCTGATCTTCCCGTTCCTGGCGGCCGCGCTGCTCGTGCTCGGGGCCGACCGGATCCTGGGCGCGCACGTGTTCGACGCGGCGACCGGCGGGCCGATGCTGTGGCAGCACCTGTTCTGGTTCTTCGGCCACCCCGAGGTCTACGTGGTGGCGCTGCCCTTCTTCGGCATCATCACCGAGATCATCCCGGTCTTCAGCCGCAAGCCCGTCTTCGGTTACAAGGGCCTCGTCTCGGCCACGCTGCTCATCTCGGCGCTGTCGTTCGTGGTGTGGGCGCACCACATGTTCGCCACCGGCCAAGTCCTGCTGCCGTTCTTCAGCCTGCTCAGCTATCTGATCGCCGTGCCGACCGGGATGAAGTTCTTCGTCTGGATCGGCACCATGTGGCGCGGCCAGGTCAGCTTCGAGACGCCGATGATGTTCGCCATCGGCTTCCTGGTGACGTTCCTGTTCGGCGGTCTCACCGGAGTGCTGCTGGCCTCCCCGCCGATCGACTTCCACGTGACCGACTCGTACTTCGTGGTCGCGCACTTCCACTACGTGCTGTTCGGCACGATCGTGTTCGCGGTGTTCGGGGGCATCTACTTCTGGTTCCCCAAGATGTTCGGCCGGATGCTCGACGACCGCCTCGGCAAGGTCCACTTCTGGCTGACGTTCATCGGCTTCCACACCACGTTCCTGGTGCAGCACTGGCTGGGCGCCGAGGGCATGCCGCGCCGCTACGTCGACTACCTGCCCGGCGACGGTTTCACGACGCTGAACACGATCTCGACGATCGGCTCGTTCATCCTGGGCGCCGTGACGCTGCCGTTCCTCTACAACGTGTGGCACTCCTACCGGGTCGGCCCGGTCGTCACGGCGCCCGACCCGTGGGGGCACGGAAACTCGCTGGAGTGGGCCACCTCGACCCCGCCACCGTTGCGCAACTTCGACAAGATGCCGCGCATCCGCTCCGAGCGGCCCGCCTTCGACGCCAAGTTCCCCGAGCTGGCCGTCACTTCGGCGGCGGGCCCGCCCGAGGGCGGCGCCCGCCCGCTGACCGAGGAGTCGACGGGCGGCGCCAGCTATCAGGAGGACCGCAGCGATTAGACAGCGAGCTGGGCCATCAGACCGGCGATGTCCATGATGATGCGGCTCTCGGTCAGACGGCCGTCGCGGTAGCGGTCGAGGGTCCAGGCCTCGACGGTGACGGGACGGCAGGTGGGCGCGATGCCCAGGAACTCGCCACGGTGGGTGCCCGACCAGGTGGACAACGTCATGACCCGGTCGTCCTCGGCGATGGTGTCGAGCAGCGTCCAGTGCAGGTCGGGGAAGGCCCCGAACATGCCGGCGAGCGCGTCAGCGAGTCCGGCGCGGCCGGGGCCCTGCCCGGGCATCGGGTTCTGCTCGACGAAGTCCTCGGCAACCAGATCGTCGAGCGCGCGGCCCAGATCGCGGGCGTTGATGATCTCGTCTGCGAAGCGCTGGGCGTAGGTCTTGAGGGTGTCGGTGGACATGGTTGGCCCCTTCGGTCAGAGCGGCAGCTTGTGGCGGAGGATCCCCGGACCGTCGGCACGGCCCGAGAGGATGCGGACGAAGTCGACGGCGTCCACGGTCTGGTGGTCACCGTCGTCCTTCTGGAAGACGCCGCCGGCCGGGCCGGTCAGGGTCACCAGGTAGGGCTGCCCGTGGCGCTCGGACCATTCCTCGACGATGTCGGCGATGATGCGGCCGTCGTGCCCCGCGGTCAGCTCCGGGGTCGTCCCGGCGGCCCGGGCGATGTCGATGCGGTGCATCCAGACGTCCCGGGTGAATCCCATGTCGAAGAGGTAGCTCAATGGCTGCCGGCCGACGTGGACGCCGAGGCCGGTACCGAGGGGCAGCACCGGCAGGGCACGGATCGCCGCGGGCATACGGCGCCGAGCGGCGAGGGCGGTCGCGGCATGCTGCTGCCACAGTGCCGGGAGTTGGCTGCCGGTCCAGGCGGTCCGGGCGCGGAGCTGGGCCTCGTTGAGGCCGTCGACCCAATGTGTGGCGCCGATCCGGGCGCTCAGCCGCCGGCCGGCCAGCACCTGGCGGACGAACTCGGTGGGGTGGGCCTGCGCCTGGGCCGAAGCGATCAGATGAACGGCGATGTCGCGGACCGTCCAGCGCGTGCACTCGGTCGCGGCCCTCCACTGCTCGTCGGTGAGGGCTCGCAGCAGGTCGAGCAGGCGTGCGTTTTCGAAGGCCGTGAGCTCCATGGCCTCCGCGTGGCGAATCATGGCGTCTCCTCCGGACTGAGTCCTGACTCAGTCGGCTCTGTCCTCGCCCACCGGGTGGAAACCGGTGAGGAACAGGTCGAGCAGCGGTTCGAGATGGCGCGTCCAGCGGTCGCCCCCGGGTTCGTTGGCGATCTGCTGGGCGCCGAGGCCGGCCACGACGGCGGTGTAGACGTCGACGTGGGCGGGGCTGCCGGCGCCGAGCGCCGACAACAGACTCACGCAGCGGTCGATCAGGCGCTGCGCCAGGGCGTACGACTCGGCCGAGGGCTCGAAACCCGGAATGGTCCGCTGGAACAGCAACTGCTGCCGGGGCGGGCTGGCGACGGCGTAGTCGAGGATGGTGCGGGACAGCCGGACGAGCTGTTCGCGGGCGGTGCCGCGCGGTGGGAGCCGGTCGATCTCGGCGAGAAGTTCGCCGTACGCGTGAGCGAACATCGCGTCGTACAGACCGGCTTTTGACGGGACATGCGCGTACAGCGACGGCTGCCGGATGCCGACCCGGCGGGCGACCTCATGCAGAGTGACCGCGCCAAGTCCCGATTCCGCGGCGATGTCCCAGGCCGCGAGGAGGATCTGCCGGCGCCGCTCCGTCACGATCGTCTCCTATCGACGATAGGCTGTCACCTATTAGTGATAGGAGCTTCACCTCCCGAAGTCAAGCCTTTCCGACGGCTGTCGTCCGACCGGCTTCCAGGCGCTTGGTCAGGCGGCGGACGATCAGCAGCGGGATGATGCCCAGCACGCCGAACGAGATGTCGATCGGCAGCCACCACCAGGGCAGCTCGCGGATCGGGCCGGCGATCAGGGCCAGCGGGACGATCGCGGCGCAGCAGAGCATTCCCCACTCGACGACCCAGATGTTGCGGACCGGGTCGCGCCAGGGGCCGATGAAGGCCATCGCGATCACCAGGTGGGCGAAGGCCAGCCAGTCGGTCCCGTACGCGATGAACGGGTAGTTCTCGCCCGTGACGACCAGGCCGTCGTGCACCTGGTCGATGAAGGTGACCAGCTCGTCCGGGGCGGGCACGCGGTGCAGCACGTCGGACAGGATGCGCACCTCGGTGATCAGCGGGAACGCCGTCACGCCGCTCAGCACGAGGCCCACGATGAAGACGGCCAGCCAGGCGCGGATCGCTCTCATGATCAGCAACCTAGAGGCCCCGGGCGGCACACGGCCAATCGCTTACAACACCTTCACACCTCGCCACCGACCTTCACATCGCTCGATAGCCGTCGAACAGGGGGCCGCCGGCCCGGTCGAGCACCTCGGTGGCGAGGGCGGCGGGGGCGTCGCGGGCGGCGAGCCAGCGTTCGGCCAGCGCGGGGTCCAGGTCACGCAGCTCGCGCAGCAGCCACTTGCCGCCACTCATCCAGCGCCCGGCCGCCAGCAGAGCCGCTTGCGCCGTTTCGGTCCACAGGGTTGCGGCGATCACCGTACGCTCCCCCGGGTCGACGACGTGCGCATAGTCGTCGAGCAGGTCGGTCAGGCCGTAGCGCAGCCGCTCGCTCTCGGCCGGGCTCAATGGTCCCGGGCCGGCGGCGAGGACCTCGGCACCACGGGTGATCCATGCGCTGGGGTCGCCGCGCAGCGCCGCGCCGTGGGCGAGCATGCGGTGCGTGCTCGGTTTGCGGGCGGCCAGCTCGCTCGCCATGAATCCCTCGAGTCGTTCCCGCGTGTGCACGAACAGCTCGACCGGCCAGCCCCGGTATCGCAGGCTCGCCCGATATCCGGGTTCCGCATCAATGAGCACCACGATGTCCAGATCGGATCCCGCCGTACGGGCGGGGCCAAGCACGCTTCCCGTGAGCAGCGCCCAAACGCAGTCCGCATAGCGTTCCTCGATCAGGGCACGGGCGTCATCAATCGGATTCACCCTGCGATCCTGCCTGAGATCGGCCGCCGTCACGCACCGATATCAGGCGCACCCCGCGACGCCTCCCGACGGCCCGGCCGCGCGTCGGGGCCGTCGGCACTACGCGCCGGAACCCGCGTCCTGGGCGGGACGGCCGGCCTCGGCGTGGCTTCGCGGGTTGGGGAGGCCGGCGGCGGTACGGAGGTCGTCGGGGTCGGTCCGGGTGGAGTCGAGGAAGCGGGTGAGCACCGCCGTGGCCTCGGTGAAAGCCTCGACCAGCGCGGCGTCCGTCTCGGCGGCCCAGTAGGACTGGTGGACCGAATGCTGGTTGTGGTTCTCCGAGCACCAGCAGGCCACGTTCACAGACGCGCTCACTACCCGGTGCGGGTCCCAGGCCAGATGCAGCTCGACATCGAGCCAGTCCACGCCGGTCGAGAAGAGGGTGATCGATCCGACGAGGTACACCACGTAGTCGTCGCCGCCCGCGGGCCGGTCCATCAGGTTGGGGAACCAGTTCCAGCGGGTGCGACCCGTTGCCGCCGGATGGGCCTCCAACTCCGTGACCAGCCGGCGGAGCTCGTCCAGCACTGACTCGTGCCCGGGCAGCATCACCTCGAGCGACAGATCCGCGAACGACCCACTCTGCTCCACCATGTCGGCCATGGTGCCAAAGCGGCGACACCCTGCCGGTTCACCGGATCGACCTATGCCTCCGGCGACCCGGAGGAAGGCGGCGGCCCAGAAGACGACGGCCCGGCGGACGGCGGCCCGGTAGGCGGCGGCCCGGTAGGCGGCGGCCCGGTAGGTGGAGTGGGCGGGCGACGGAACTCCACGACGATCAGCGACAGGCCCAGCAGGATCATGGCGGTCAGCCCGGCGTGGTAGCCCCGGGCGGGACCGGTCACGACCTCGCCGATGTTGTATTCGCGCAGGTCGTCCCGGGTGATTCTGACGTCGCGCAGGTCGGCAAAGGCGATCGTCGTCAGGCCGTTGGGCATGACGAGCTCCATCGTCGGGGCACCGACCTGGCTGGGCAGCGGCTTGTGGGAGACGTCGGCCCGCTGGTCCAGGGTCAGATAGATCGAGAACCCGACCATGGCCAGGGTGGTCAGCCACAACGCCGTCGGGACGGGGTTCCGGAACCGGCGGGCGCCCAGCCAGACCAGCGCCGCGACGAGGCAGAGCGCGATGGCCACGGTCCAGCGGGTGGAGGCCTGCCAGGCCGTCACGGTCTCCGTCACCCAGCTCCGCTTGGTGATCGACCACCAGGGCAGGAAGCTGCTCAGCAGAACCAGGACGGCCGGGCCACCGACAAGCCACACAGAGCGTCGCATCCGGTCACCGGCCGGTACAGCCGAAAGCGGGGTCCGCGCGGGAACCCTCGACGGTGGCGCCCCCGCTGAAGTCCACCACGTATTTGAAGACGGCCCAGTACGGCGCGGTGAAGGAGACCGAGACCGCGACCGGCGAGGTCGTCCCGACGACCGGCCCGCACGAGGGCGAGAGGTCGCGGGCCAGCGATGCCCGGAGCGATGGAAAGTCCGGCGGCGCGGACGAATCCCGAACAGCGATCGAACCGCACCGGGCCGGCAGCTCCTCCACTGTGGGCGGCCCGGCCGGGGGCCGGGGCGCGAGGAGGAGCCGCGGACTACACCCGGCGGAGAACCGACTGGACACCGGCCAGCAGCTGATCTCGGGTGTACGGCTTGGCCACGATCATCGAGTCGGGTTCGAGGTTGTTGCCGGCCTCGTCGATCAGCGCCTCGGCGAACCCCGAGATGAACACGACGCGCAGCGCGGGCCGGCGCTGTTTGGCCACGCGGGCGAGCTGGCGGCCGTTCATGCCGGGCATCACCACGTCGGTGATCATCGCCGCGATCGGGTCGTCGTGCCGGTCGAGCAACTGCAGCGCCTCGACCGCATCGGCCGCCGACAGCACTCGATATCCCGCCCCGCCGAGGAACCGGGCGGTCACCTCACGCAGATCCGCCTCGTCGTCCACCAGCAGCAACGTCTCACCCCCGGCGGGCACGGCAACGTCCACCACCGGCGCCGCTGGAGAAACAGAAGACCCGGTTTCCCGTACGCCGGGAAGGGTGATCGTCGCTGTCGTGCCCTTGCCCGAGCGGCTGGTCAGGGTCAGTTGCCCGCCCGACTGGCTGACGATGCCGTGCGCGGTCGAGAGACCGAGACCCGCCGTGCCGGTCGACCGCTTGGTCGTGAAGAACGGCTCGAACGCGCGGGCCAGCACGTCGGCCTCCATCCCGCGGCCGGTGTCGGTGACCGTCACCGCCGCTCCGCCCTCCGGAAGGCGTGCTGTCGCGATGGTGATCCGGCCACCTTCCGGGGGCATCGCGTCGGCGCTGTTGCTGACCAGGTTGATCAGCACCTGGGTGATCTGGCGGGGGTCGGCCCGCACGTCGGCCGGGCCGGGTGCGAGTTCGAGCGCCACCGAGGCCGGGCCGGCCGACTCCCGCAGCGTGCCCAGCAGTTCGCGGAGCAGGGTGTTCAGGTCGACCGCGGTCGGCTGGGTGATCTCACGCCGGCCGAAGGCGAGCAGCTGCTGGGTGAGCGCCTTGGCCCGTTCGCCGCCCTTGACGACCTGGTCCAGATCGGACAGCAGCGAGGCCGACAGTCCGGGCGGCAGTTCGGCCGCCGATTCCTCCAGGCTCTCGATGGCCAGCGTGGTGTAGCCGAGGATCGCGCCCAGGATGTTGTTGAAGTCGTGGGCCGCTCCCCCGGCCATGCGCCGCAGGCTGTCCATCCGTTCGGCGTCGCGGCGGCGGGCCTCGGCCTGGCGCTGCTTCGTCTCGTCGCGCAGGCGTTCCTCGGCCGCGATCAGGTCGGAGACGTCGTCGACCATGAGCACGCCGCCGGCCAGCTCGGCGTCGTCGTCGTGGATGTGGCGCAGTTGCAGGCGCAGATGCCGTACGGTCCCGTCCGGGAACTCGGCCCGGTGCGTGTAACGACGCTCGGCCACATCGCCGCGCAGCAGGTCGAGGGCGTCCTGGCGCGAGCCGGCGTCCAGGCAGGCGAGCCAGCCCCGGCCGAGCAGGGCGTCGATCGGCGTACGCATGATCTCGGCCAGCCGCGGGTTGATGTAGTCGGCCGCGCCGTCCGCGTCGAGCAGGGCGATGCCGACCGGGGACGCCACCGCCATCGCCTCGAAGCGGCGCTCGGTGTGGTGCAGGGCGCGCACCTTCTCGATCAGCTTGGCGTTGACCGCCTGCACGTGGGCCTGCGCGAAGTCGTCCGAGGGCACCGCGTCGATCGACACCGGCCCGATCGCCAGGGCCGCGTCGACCGCGTCGAGCAGCTCGTCGGGGCTCTGCGAGCGCAGCACCACCTGGCTGACCCCGCACGCCTCGGCGATCGGCCGGGTCTCGGGTTCCAGGTAGTTGGCCGTGTAGAAGATGACCGGCGCCTGGGCGGCCAGCTGGTCGGGGTCGGCCCGCAGCCGGTGGACGAGCTCGAGCCCGTCGATGCCGGGCATGAGCACGTCGGAGACGACGATGTCGGGATGGTGCTCGTGGGCCAGTCGCAGCGCGTCGGCGCCGTCGTGGGCCTCGATCACGTCATGGCCGCGGTAACCCAGAAGCAGGCGGACGATGTCCCGGTTCGCGGCCACATCGTCGACGACCATCACCGTCGCCACAGGCGGCTCCTCATCTGTTCATGTCCGTTATAAGACTAAAGCACAATATTTCCCTTGTACGGTTAATGACCGTGAGCAGCCGACACGTAGCCGCCGCCACGTTCGCCGCCGGAGGACTCGCCTGGGCGTGGCACCGGCTGTCCCGCCGGCACGACCGCCGCCGCGTGGAGCGCTACCGCCTTCTCGCCGCGATCCTCGACGACGTGTCGGCGCCCGCCTTCGTCAAGACGCTCGACGGGCGCTACCAGGTGGTGAGCCCGGCCTACGAGAACCTGCACGGCCTGCACCGGGCGGCCGGGCGCCTCGACCACGAGGTGCACCCGCCGGAGCGGATGGCCGAGATCTCCCGGCACGACCGCGAGGTGATCACCGGTACCGGCCCGGTCGCGTACGAGGAGGAGTTCGGCGACCGCTGGTACGTGACCACCCTGCACGCGCTGCGCGACGGCCGCGGCCGCCCGTACGCGATCTTCGGCGCCGGGGTCGACGTGACCCGGCTGCGGCTGGCCGAGGGCAAGTTCCGCAGCCTGCTCGACGCCTCGCCCGAGGCGATGGTGTGCGTGAACAGCGACGGCCACATCGTGCACACCAACAGCCGGGCCGTCGAACTGTTCCGCCACGGCCACGACGAGATGCTCGGCGCGGCCATCGAGACCCTGGTCCCGGGCGCCAGCCGCAAGATCCACGTACCGCATCGCCCCCGGTACTTCTCGTCGTCGGCCCGCCCGGCGGGCGAGAACGTGCTGCTCACCGCGCGGCGCAAGGACGGAAGCGAGTTCCCGGTCGAGGTGAGCCTGTCCCCGGTGCAGGCCGAGGGCCGGACCATGGTGCTGGCCACGATCCAGGACGTGTCGTCGCGGCGCCGGCAGGGGCACACCAACGCCCGGCTGGCCGCGATCGTCGAGTCGTCCAACGACGCGATCGTCAGCAAGGCCCTGGACGGCACCATCCAGACCTGGAACTCGGGCGCCGAACGGCTCTACGGCTACACCGCGGCCGAGATGATCGGGCACGACGTCACCCGGCTGCTGCCCCCGGACCGGCTCGACGAGGAGAAACACCTGCTGGGCCGGGTCAACCAGGGCGAGACACTGCCGCAGCACGAGACCCGGCGGATGCGCAAGGACGGCAGCGTCATCGAGGTCTCGCTCAGCATGGCTCCCATGCGCGACGACGAGGACCGCATCATCGGCGCGTCCACCGTCGCGCACGACATCACCGCCCGGGTGCAGGCCGAGAAGCGGCTGCGGATCGAGCGCGAACAGCTCGAAATGATCATGGAGGCGGCCGCCGACCCGTTCATCACGATGGACGAGCACGGCGTCGTCTCGGAATGGAACCAGCAGGCCGAGCAGGTCTTCGGCTGGCCGCGCGACGAGATCGTCGGCCGCGACATCGCCGAGACCGTGCTGCCCCGCCGCTACCAGCCCGCGCTGCGCCGCCTGCTGGCCGGCCGCTGGGACTGGTTGCTCGACCGGCCGACCGAGATGGTCGCGCGGCACCACGACGGCCACGAGCTGCCGGTCGAGCTGACCCTGTGGCGCATCCGGCACGACGGGTCGGCGCACCTGCACGCGTTCGCCCGCGACATCAGCGCCCGCCTCGAGACCGAACAGGCCCTGGCCCAGGCCCGCGACCAGGCCCTCGAGACGGCCCGGCTCAAGTCGCAGTTCCTGGCCTCGATGAGCCACGAGATCCGGACGCCCATGAACGGCGTCATCGGCCTGACCAGCCTGCTCCTCGGCTCCACCCTGGACGATCAGCAGCGCCGGTACGCCGAGGGGATCAGCACGGCGGGCTCGGCGCTGCTCTCGGTCATCAACGACGTGCTCGACTTCTCGAAGCTGGAAGCGGGCAAGGTGCTGCTCGAGGACACCAACTTCCAGCTGCGGCGGCTCGTCGACGACGTGGTCTCGCTGGCCGCCCCGCCCGGCACCACCAGTGCGGTGGCGATCACCGGCACCTGCGATCCCCGGCTGCCCGCCACGCTCAGCGGGGACGCGGCCAAACTACGGCAGGTGCTGCTCAACCTGGCCGGAAACGCGATCAAGTTCACCGCGTACGGGAAAGTCTCGATCTCGGTCACCCCGGAGGCGGATCAGTCGGCCGGGCCCGAGGCGATTCCCGTACGGTTCGAGGTGCGCGACACCGGCATCGGCATCGATCAGCCGCAGCAGGAGAAACTGTTCGAGCCGTTCACGCAGGCCGACGCGGGCACCACCCGGCGGTTCGGCGGCACCGGGCTCGGCCTGGCCATCTCGCGCGACCTGGTCGAGCTGATGGGCGGCCACATCGGCGTGCACAGTGAACCCGGGCAGGGCAGCACGTTCTGGTTCACGATCACGCTGCGGGCGGCCCGCGAGGGCGCGCAGCTCTCCGAGAACCACGCCCTCGACGGGCTGCGGGTCCTCATCGTCGACCAGGACGAGAACGACCGCTCCGTGCTGGCCGACCAGCTCGCGGCGTGGTCGATGCAGGCGACCGGGGTGTCCAGCGGCGAGGCGGCGTACGACATTCTGCGCGACGCGGCCGCCACCGGCCGCCCGATCGACCTGGTCATCCACGACGGGATGTTCCCCGGCGTACCGGCCGGGACCCCGGCGCCCAAGACGATCCTGCTGACCGACTCCGCGCCGAGCGGACCGGACCCGTCCGCCCTGACCAAACCGCTGCGGCAGTCCCAGCTGTACGACGCCCTGGTCGGCGTGCTGGCCACCGACGACCTGCCGTCGGACGTGGTCGCGTCGGTCGCGCCCGGCCGCGGCCACCTGCTGCTGGTCGAGGACAACGAGATCAACCGCACGGTGGCCCTGGGCATCCTGGCCACCCTCGGCTACACGGCCGACATCGCCACCAACGGGCGCGAGGCCGTCCGGATGGCGTTCGAGCGCCGCTACCAGCTCATCTTCATGGACTGCCTGATGCCCGAGATGGACGGCTACGCGGCCACGGCCGAGATCCGCCGCCAGGAAGGCACCGAACGGCACGTGCCGATCATCGCGCTCACCGCCAGCGCCCTGCCCGAGGACAAGGCCCGCTGCCTGCAGGCCGGCATGGACGAACACATCGCCAAGCCGCTGGTCCCGGCCGACGTGGCGGCGGCGCTGACCCGCTGGGCGACACCGTCGGTGGTCACCCAGATCGAGGAACGGCTCGACCAGTTGCGCGGCCCCGACCCGGCCGAGAGCGCACCTGTCATCGAACGCCTGCTGCGCACGATGGCCGACCGCATCCCCGGCCACGTCGAGAACATCAGCCAGGCCCTGGCCCTCGACGACGCGCCTGCCTTGCGCAACGAGGCCCACCAGCTCAAGGGCATCATGGCCAACATCGGCGCGGCGGACGCGGCCGACGCCTGCGGACGTCTCGAGGAACAGGCCCGCCGGGAAGACCTGGACGCGGCCGTCGACGCCCTGGCGGCGCTGCGCCCCGAACTCGACGCCGTCCGGAAGGCGGTCACCCTCATCCTCCGCCCGCCTGCGGCCGCTCCGGCCGGGCCGCGGTAGGGAATCCTTGTCTTTATCGTCTACTCGTGGACGAGGATTCCTTCTGGCGGATGGTCGAGTCTGCCCGCTCGGAGATCGGTGGCGACACCGAGCGCGTGGCCCAGGCGTTGCTTCGCCGTCTTCGGGCGTTGCCGCCCAGAGACATCGAGCGTTTCCAGGAACTTTGGGAACAGGCCCAGGACGAACTCTGTCGTTGGCCGGTTCTCGACGCCGCGAGCCTGTTGCTCGGCGGCCTCACGGACGAGCTCGCCGTGCAGGACTGGATCGTGTCGCACGGCCGGCCAACCGTGCGAGGCATACTCGAGGATCCCGACAGCCTGGTCACCTTGGCCTCCGATCGGCACAACGCTCGGATCGATTGGTTCTGCGGCCTTCCCATGGAGGCGCACATAGCAGCGACCGGAGCTCCCTTCGCGGTCGACGGCCGTCCGGGACCCGACGAACCGTACGGAACGCCGACCGACCTGACGAACGAAGTCGAGGCGCGACGACGGTTCCCCCGGCTCGTCGCGTACCTGGACGACAACCGATGGATTTCGCGCCCGTGGGAGCCCTCGTCCAGGTGACGACACGTTCCTCGGTGCGGCGGACTCGGACGCCGTTCGCGGGACGCCGGGCGGATCGGTCGCACCGGATTTAGCATGCTCTCCATGAGCGACGTCGACGCCGACGACCTGCCCGAGCTGACGTTTGTGCTTCCGGCCATTCCGGCCTCGGCCGGGGCGCTGATCCGGGGTCGCGAGGGGCGGTTGCTCATTCTGAAGCCGACGTACAAGGGCGGCTGGACGATTCCGGGTGGGGTGGTCGAGGTCGGCGAGTCGCCGTGGGAGGCGTGCCGGCGCGAAGCCCGGGAGGAGTGCGGCCTCGAGGTCGCCACGGGACGACTCAGATGCGTCGACTTCCGCCGGCCACGGCCCGGACGTCCGGGTGGAATGCGCTTTCTTTTCGATTGCGGCGTCTTCGACGACGCCGTCCTGGACACGGTGGTTCTCCAGGCGCTCGAGATCTCCGAAAGCCGGGTCCTCCCGATCGACGAAGCGTTGCCTCTGCTCAGCGGACCGGTCCGGCGGCGGGTACGCGCCGCGTGGAAGACGAAGCGGGTGCGCTATCTGGAGGACGGCCGACCGGTCGAGGGCGTCAGTCCGTAAGGCCTGTTACCGGCGTCGATCCGAGCGCGGGTAGCCTGCGCTCTCGTGGTCCGACTGATTGTTGCGCTTGGCGTCTTGATGCTTGCTGCGGGCTGCACCCGTACGCCTGCCGCATCGGTGCCGACGGCCGCGGCGCCCGTGGCCTCGCCGGTGGGGACCGCGGTGCTGGAGCGCTGGGAGCAGTGGACGTTGTCCGGCGTGTCACCGGGTGAGGCCGGCGACTATCCGGAGCTGCCGCACCGCGACGACTGTGCCGCGGATGAGGGCACCGACTACTGGTTCGTCGCGACGCCGAACACGGGCTGGGCGGGTGAACGCGACAAGTGGACCTGCGCGGTGCCGGCCGGGAAGCGGCTTCTGCTGGTGCCCGCCTCGGCGTCGGTGAGCCTCGAACTGGGCTGTGACGTCGTGCTCGACAACGTGGGGGCGGCGGCGACCGCGACCCTGGACGGAGCGGCGGTGGCGTTGAGCTGGGCGGGGCCGTTCGCCGAGTTCGAGGGGTCGGCGGTCTGCGCCCAATGGGGCGTCACCGCCCCGCTGACGCCCGGCGCGCACACAGTCGAGCTGGCCGGTGACGTCGGCGGCCAGCAGACAAAGGCCACGGTCGCCGTCACCGTGAGCTGAGCGCAGGGGGCGCGGCACAATGGGCCGGTGCGAACGCGGTGGACGGCCCTGCTGACCGTGCTGATGCTGCTGTCGGCCTGCACCGGGTCGGGGCCGGACGAACCCGCGGTGACCAGCTCGCCGGTGGCGGAGGCGGGGTGGGTGCCGCCACCGGCTGACGCGGTGTTCGACTATCAGCTCGGCGGGGCCTACCCGCCCGCCGGCGACGTCGGCATCGTGGTGCGGGATCGAACCGCCGCGCCCGACCCGGAGCGGTATTCGGTCTGTTACGTCAACGCGTTCCAGACCCAGCCGGGTGAGAACGACTGGTGGGCCCGCGAGCACGACGACCTGCTGCTCAAGGATGCGAAGGGCGGCTACGTCGAGGATCCGGACTGGCCCGGCGAACGTCTGCTCGACACGCGCACGGCCGGGGAACTGGCCGACGTGGTCGGGGCGTGGTTCGCGGGCTGCAAGGCGAAGGGGTTCCGGGCCGTCGAGCCGGACAACCTCGACTCGTGGACGCGGTCGGGTGGACTGCTCACGCGGGCGGACGCACTCGCGTACGGGAAAATCCTGATCGATCGCGCCCATGCGGCGGGGCTGGCCATCGCGCAGAAGAACACGCCCGAACTCAGTGGCGAGGCCGGGTTCGATTTCGCGATCGCCGAGGAGTGCGCGGTCTACGACGAGTGCGGGGACTATCGGGACGCGTACGGGCGGCAGGTCTACGAGATCGAGTACACGGACAACGGTGCGGACGCGTACGGGAAAGCCTGTAAGAGCTACGGCGGCGAGATCTCGATCATTCTGCGCGACCGCGATGTGGTGCCCGCGGGGAAACCGGGATACCGCTACGAGCACTGTTAGCGGTTCAGGTGGCCGGCCATCGCGGTCATCAGGCGTTCGCGGGCCTCGACCTCTTTGATGCGGGCGTCGTCGGCCTGGCGGCGCCACATGTCCCGGGGGCTGTGGATGTCGCGCGTGCTGGCCACCGGCTCGTCACCGGCCTCGGACTGCTTGCCGACGGCGTAGCGGAGCTTGTCGAGCGAGTCGAGCCACGCCTCGAACGCTTCACGGACCGGTGCCTCGGCGAACAGACCGATCAAGACCCGCGCCCGTACGAGGTCATCGGCGGACCCGGCCGGGTCGACGCTCGCGCGAATGACCGTGGTGGCGATCTCCACGTACGAATCCTCGAGCCGGAGCTCGCGCCGGTCGGTGCCGGACTGGGTGTGCCGCAGCTGTTCGAGGCCGCGCGCCTGCGAACCGGCCAGCTCGGCCAGCGCCTGCGCGTGCCGGTTGCCCTCACGGGCCAGTTCGGCGGTCTGGCGCTGGCTGCGCACGCTCGTCGCCCACCCGAAGACGAGGCCCGCGACGGCCACCACCCCGCTGCCCACCGGTGTCACCCAGTCCCAAGCCACGGTGGGGCAGCCTACCGCCGCGGAGATCGACGGCCGTCAGGGGCAGCGGTCGGTCTCGTAGGTGAGCTTGTTGATCGAGCCGCCCCAGTGGATGCACGCGTCTTCGGCCTTGGCGATCACCGGGCCGACGTACGAGTCCGAGTTCTCGGCCGCGCGGTTCCCGTCCTGACCCTCGACCTGCAGCAACGCCGACATCGGGGCGGCCTTGCCGTCGCCGGTCAGCCGGACCGTGACCACGCAGGACTCCGCGGTGTCTTCGTTGAAGAGCAGCGACACCCGGCCCTTGAGCACGCCCTCGTTGGTCTGCAGGTCTTCGCGGTCGACGAGCTTGAAACCGTCGCCGCAGACCTTCCGGGGGTCCTGGCCCTTGATCGACGTCTCGGTCGGGGTCGGCTCGGTGGTCGGCTCCTCGACCGGGGCCTCGGTCGTCTTGGTCGGGCGCGGCGACTTGGTCTTCTTCGGGCCCTCGGTGGCCGGGGCGGACGATGTCGCGATCGGGCCGGCCGCGCCGGTGCTCTGATCGCCGCTGTCACCGGTGAGGGACGGCCAGGCCACGGCCAGGCCGACGCCACCGAGGGCGAGCACGACGGCCACCGCGGCCGCGATGACGGTGACGTTGCGCTTCTTGGGTGAGTCGGGCGGCGCGAGAGCGGCGCCCCGGCCCGAGGTGCCGCCGCCACCGAAGTCGCCGCCGCCGAAGCTGCCCGAGCCGCCCTGCTGCGGAACCGAGGCGGCGCCGGAAACGGGCCGGCCCGCCTGAGCCCGGCCGGCCTGGAATCCGCCCGCCTGGGCGGCGGCGCCCGCCGGAAAACGCCCGGACTGCGGGCCACCGGGGTACACGCTCGTCTGCGGGTTGCCGGGCTGATAGGCGCCCGACTGCGGGCCCCCCGGCCGGTAAGCGCCGGACTGCGGGCCGCCGGGCGGGTATGCGCCGGATGGGGCGCCGGCCGCGCCGGAGGGATAGCCGCCCGCCGGGGCGCCGCCGGGAATCGGCATGCGGCCCGACGTCTGCCCCGGACGCGGCGGCCCACCGGCCTGCGCGCGTCCGGTGCCGCCGGCCTGCTGGAACGGCCGGGTGGGCGGCGGCTGCGACCGGCCGCCCGGCGAGCGAGCCGCCGACGCCATCGCGGCCGCACTCGGGAACCGCTGGGTGGGCTCCTTGGCCAGTGCGTGCAGCACCAGCGCGGCCACCGGCTGCGGCACGTCGGGCGGCAGGGTGGGCAGGGCACCGTAGACGAGCTGGCTCATCACCTGCAGCGGGTTGTCGCCGACGTAGGGCGGGCGGCCGGTGAGGCAGCAGTAGGCGACGGCGCCCAGCGCGTACACGTCGGTGGCCGGGCCGATCGGCTTGCCCTCGGCCTGCTCGGGGGCCATGTAGTTGGCCGAGCCGAGCACCACGTTGGTGCCGGTCAGCCCGGCCGCGGTGGTGTTGCGGGCGACGCCGAAGTCGACCAGCACGATCGCGCCGCCCGGCCGGACCAGCAGGTTGGCCGGTTTGACGTCGCGGTGCACGATGCCCGCCTCGTGCGCGACCTGCAGCGCGTCGGCCACCTGGGCGACGATCGTCATGGTCTCGGCCGGGCTCAACCGGCCGGCCTGCTCGATGCGCCGGGCCAGTGGGACGCCCTCGACGAACTCCATGACCAGGAAGTCGCCGTCGGTGGTCTCGCCGTAGTCGTAGACCTGGACGATGCCGGGATGGCGCAGCGCGGCCATCATGCGCGCCTCGGAGCGGAACCGGGTGACGAACTCGCGGTCGGCGCGCAGCGCGGGCAGCATGACCTTGATCGCGACGGGGCGGTGGAGCATCAGGTCCTCGCCGCGCCAGACCTCGCCCATACCGCCTGCGGCCAGGCGTTGGGTCAGGCGGTAGCGCTCGCTCAGGACGGCTCCGGGGGACAGCACCCGGACATGTTACTCGGGCGATGAAACGGCCCGGCCGGCCACGGGGGACGTGGCGGCCGGGCCGGGATGGAGGCCCGTGCGGTCAGGCTTTGACCGCCGGTTCCGGTTCTTCGGGGCGAGACTCGGCGTCGCCGGACTCCTCGGCATCGTCGAGCATCGTCGCCTCGTCGAACGGTCGCTCGCCGGCCAGCACGGCCCGGACCTGCTCCCGGTCGATCTCGTTCGTCCACGTGCCGACCAGCACCGTCGCCACCGCGTTGCCGGCGAAGTTGGTCAGCGCCCGCGCCTCGGACATGAACCGGTCGATGCCGACGATCAGGCCGACGCCGTCGACCAGTTCGGGGCGGTGGCTCTGCAGGCCGCCGGCCAGCGTGGCCAGGCCCGCACCGGTGATGCCGGCCGCGCCCTTGGAGGCGATCACCATGAACACCAGCAGGGAGATCTGCTCGCCGATGTTCAACGGCTGGTCGAGCGCCTCGGCGATGAACAGCGACGCCATCGTCAGATAGATCGCCGTGCCGTCGAGGTTGAACGAGTAGCCGGTCGGGACGGTGATGCCGACGACCGGCTTGCTGACGCCGAGGTGTTCCATCTTGGCGATCAGCCGGGGCAGGGCCGACTCCGACGACGAGGTCGACAGGATCAGCAGGAACTCGCGGCCGAGATATTTGAGGAGCGAGAACAGGTTGAGCCGGGTGAACAGCCAGAGCAGCGCGCCGAGGACCACGAAGACGAAGATCGCGCAGGTGATGTAGAACGCGATCATGATCTGGGCCAGGCTCTTCAGCGCGTCGACGCCGGTCTCGCCGACCACCGCCGCGATCGCGCCGAACGCGCCGATCGGGGCCAGCCACATGATCATGGCCAGGATCTTGAACACGAGTCGCTGGATGACCGTGATGGCCCGCAGCACGGGCTCGCCGCGCCGGCCCATGCCCTGCACCGCGAACCCGACCAGCAGCGCCACGAGCAGGGTCTCGAGCACCTCGCCGTCGGTCAGCGCGGAGAGCAGGCTGTTGGGGATGATGCCGAGCACGAAGTCGGCCAGGCCCGATTCGGAGGTGTCACCCACGGCCTTCTGACCGGCGGCGGCCGAAGCGGCGTCGAGGTGCAGGCCGGCGCCGGGGTGGATGATGTTGCCGACGACCAGGCCGATGGCCAGCGCGGCGGTCGACATGATGAGGAAGTAGCCGAGCGCGAGACCGCCGACGCGGCCCACCTTGGCCGCCTGCCGGATCGAGCCGACGCCGAGCACGATGGTGCAGAAGATGACCGGCGCGATCATCATCTTGATCAGGTTGACGAAGCCGGTGCCGATCGGCTTGAGCTCCTTGGCGACGTCCGGAGCGGCCAGGCCGACGGCGATGCCGGCCAGCACGGCGACGATCACCGCCAGGTAGAGATAGTGCGTTCTGTCCCGCCGGGGACGCGGGGTGGGGGTCTGGGTCTCCATGTCGCAGACTGTGTCCTGCGTCTCATCCCAAGGCACGCTTAAGTACATTCTGTTCACCACGGAGAAACTGCGGAGAGCCGGGCCGGAAACATGCCGATCAAGCGTTGGAGCATCGCTCGCCAGCTGTTCGTCCTGCAGGTTCTGGTCGTGACGGTGCTGGTGGCGATCGGGACGGCGGGCGCGGTGCTGCTGGCGCGCGACGACACCGAGCAGGCCGCCGTCGATCAGGTCGTCGGCATCGCGCAGGCGGTCGCGCACTCCCCCACGGTCATCAATGCGGTCACCGAGGCGAATCCGTCATCCATCCTGCAGCCGTACACGGAAAGCGTCCGGCACGCCACGAACACCAACTTCATCGTCGTCATGGCCCCCGACCGCACACGTTTCACGCACACCACCACCTCGCTGATCGGCAAACCGTTCATCGGCACGATCCAGCCGGCGCTCGAGGGCGGCACGGTCGTCGAGACGAGCGTCGGCACGCTCGGCGAGTCGGTCCGCACGGTGGTGCCGGTCGAACGGGACGGACGCGTGATCGCCCTGGTCTCGGTCGGCATCACGACACGAGCGCTCAATCAAAAACTTCTTTCCCGTACGCCCGCAGTCGCCGTTCCCACCGCATTGGCGCTGCTGATCGCCGCCGCGGGCTCATGGTTGCTGAGCCGTCGTCTGCGGCGCCAGACACACGGCCTCGGACCGGCCGAGATGACGCGCATGTACGAGTACCACGACGCGGTGCTGCACTCGGTGCGCGAGGGACTGGTCGTGGCCGACCGCACCGGCCGGGTAACCCTGGTCAACGACGAGGGCCGCCGCCTGCTCGGCCTGACCGGCGCCCCACCCGTCGCCACGCCGGACGCCCCGGCGGCATCGCTCGATACGCCGGTCGAGTCGCTCGTCATGCCGTCCGAGATCGGGGAGCTGCTCGCGTCGAAGACGCCGGTGGCCGATGCGCCGGTGCTGGCCGGGGATCGGGTGCTGGTGGCCAACCAGCGGGTGATCCGCTCGGAGGGGCAGACGGTCGGCACGGTCCTGACGCTCCGCGACCACACCGAACTGCGTACGCTCACCGGCGAGCTGGACTCCGTCCGCGGACTCACCGAGGCGCTGCGGGCGCAGGCCCACGAGGCCGCGAACCGGCTGCACACCGTGCTCACCATGGTCGAGCTGGGCCGCACCGAGGAGGCACTGCAGTTGGCGACCGCCGAGCTGGCCGTGGCGCAACAGCTGACCGACCAGGTGGTGGGGGCGGTGAGCGAGCCCGCCCTGGCCGCGCTGCTGCTGGGCAAGTCGGCCCAGGCCGCCGAGCGGGGCGTCCAGCTCGTCATCGACCCGTCGTCGCGGCTCACCGACAGCACCCCGCTGCCCAGCCGCGACCTGATCACCGTGGTGGGCAACCTGGTCGACAACGCGCTCGAGGCGGTGACCGGCACCGGTCCGCCGCGCGAGGTGACCGTGCTGGTGGTCGAGGCCGGTGGCGAGGTGCTGGTGCGGGTCGGCGACACCGGTCCGGGGCTGCCGGACGGGGCGTTCAAGCGCGGGTGGTCGACCAAGACCGGCGACCGCGGGCTCGGGCTGGCGCTGGTCAAGCAGGTCGCCGACCGGCACGGCGGGCGCATCGACGTGACCGCGGGACCGGGCGGCGGCGCCGTCGTCACGGTGATTCTTCCGGTGCGCGTATGACTGCCATACGCGTGCTGGTGGTCGAGGACGAGCCGCTTCTGGCCGAGGCACACGCCGCGTACGCGGGAAGGGTCGAAGGTTTTGAAGTGGCCGCCGTCGCGCACACCGCGCAACGGGCGATGGCCACGCTGCGTTCGACGCCGGTCGACCTGGTGCTGCTCGACCTGCACCTGCCCGACATGAACGGCCTCGAACTGACGCGGGCCCTGCGCGCCTCCGGAATCGGCACGGATGTGCTGGTCGTGACGTCGGCGCGGGATCTCGCCGTGGTGCGTTCGGCGGTGTCGCTGGGGGTCACGCACTATCTGCTGAAGCCGTTCACGTTCGCCACGTTCCGCGAGAAGCTGCTCGCCTACGCCCGTTACCGCCGGCAGATGCTCGGCGTCGAACCGGTCGCGGCCCAGCACGAGATCGACCGGGCCCTGGCCACCCTGCGCGGGGCCTCCCCCGACTCGCTGCCCAAGGGCCTCGACCAGGGCACCCTCGACCTGGTGCTGGGGGTGCTGCGGGCGGAGTCCGCGACGGCCGGGCTGTCCGCGGCCGAGGTCGCCGCCCGGATGGGTGCCTCGCGCGTCACCGCCCGCCGCTACCTGGAACATCTCGCCGAGACCGGCCAGGTCGCCCGGAACCCGCGCTACGGCGGGCCCGGACGGCCCGAAGTCGAATACCGGCGGGTCTAGGACGTCCCGAGCAAGAGAGCGGCCGAGGCGAATACCGGCGGGTCTAGTTTTCTTCTTCACTGTCGTGCGGCATGGTCGATCAGCAGGGGCAGGAGGCGCGATGGACCCGACGCACGAAGCCGTTCGGCTGCTCGAGCAGGCACAGGCCGGCCAGGCCACCGAGGCCCTGGCTCGCGCCGACGCGCTGCTGGCCGACAGCGACCACGCCGGGCTGCACTTCGTCCGGGTCATCGCGTTCAACGTGCTCGGCGACCTGCCGGCCTGGGAGGACGCGATCGCGCGGATGCTCGCGTCGGCCGGGTGCTCCCCCGGCTGGCGGGCCGCCGCGCTGGCCACCCGGGCCGGCACCCGGTCGCGGGTCGGCGACGGGCACACGGCCGACTACGACCTCGACGGCGTGCTGCGCGACCTGGTCGCGGCCGAGACCACAGTGCTCGACGAGACCGAGACGGTCGCCGCCGTCAACGCCCGCGTCATGATCGCCATCGCCTTCTTCGAGCTGCGCCTGTACGAGCTGGTCGGGGCGCACTACGAGGCCGCGTACGAACTCAGCACCGCCCCCGGCCCGGCCAACGGCAACCGGGCGATGTGGCTGATCAACCTGGCCGAGCTGCACCTGACCTGGGCGCTCGAGCTCTACCAGGTGGGCCAGGTCAAGGCGGCCGAGAGCCACACGGCCGAGGCCGAGGCGTACGGGACCAGGGCCGCCGCCGAGGCCGACGGGCCGGACGCCGAGGTGTGGCGGGACTACGCGCTGCTCGCCGCGGCCTGCGCCAAGGCCGACCGGCACGACCCGCTGTCGGCCGCCACCGAGATCACGTTCCTGCTCGAGCGCCTGTACGCGCGAGGTATGAGCCCGCTGCTGCTGGGCTTCGCGGGTCCGTTCCACGCGGTCGCGCTGCGCCGCACGGGACGCCCCGGCGAGGCCCTGGCGGTGATCGAACGGGCGATCGAGGCGCTGCCGCCCGACGCCGGGGTGCTGATCACGGCCGCGCACCACCACACCCATGCGGTGCTGCTGGCGGGGCAGGGGTCGCCCGGGGCCGCGGCGGGTCTCTCGTACGGGGAAACGCTCGCCGCCGCCCTCTGGCAGCAACGCCTGCGCACCCTGAACTCGTTCGAGACGATGCGGTCGCTGGAACAGATGCAGGCGGCGGCCGAGGTCGACCCGCTGACCGGCATCGCCAACCGGCGCGCGTTCGACTCGGCGGTGCGCCGCCTGGAGAGCGGCCCCGACGAGTGGGCCAGCGTCCTGGTGATCGACACCGACAAGTTCAAACAGATCAACGACACCGAGGGCCACGCGGCCGGCGACGCCGCACTGCGCGCCATCGCGGCCGCGCTGATGTCGCTGGCCCGCGAGACCGACGTGGTGGCGCGGCTCGGCGGCGACGAGTTCGCGGTGCTGCTGCCCGGCGTCGGCCACGCGACGGCGCGCGAGGTGGCGCAACGGATGGTGCTGGCCGTGCGCGGCATCCCGGACTGCCCGGCGACGCTGAGCATCGGGGTGGCGGGCGGTCCGGCGTCGACGCTGCCCGCGGTGGTCGACCTGGCCGACGCCGCCATGTACCGGGCCAAGCGCCGCGGCGGCGACGGCGTCGAGCTGAGCACCCCGGCGCCGCGATCCGTGCTGGCCGCGTGACGTTATCTGCCCTCAGAAGTCCAGGTGCTCGTATTCGACGCGCTCCAACCAGGCGGTCAGCTCGGTGAGCTCGTCCCGGGTGACGCCGTGGGCGAGCCATTCGTCCTGCCGGTCGAGCCGGAGGAATCCTTTTCCGGCGAAGGCGTGCCGCAGGTAGTCGGTGAACGTCAGGCCGTGGTCCTCGTCGCGGACCAGCGGGTCGGCGCCGGCGTACGGCAGCCAGACCGAGTACGGGGCGCCGCCGCTGATGTTGGCCTTGTGCAGATAGTCGGCGGCGAAGGTCACCTCAAGCGGTCCGGCGAGCTCGGGATGATGGTCCGCCGATTCCTCCTGCCATTCCTCGACCGAGAACCACGACTCGCTGAGGTCAATGATCTCCAGTGGGTCGGCGACCGTGAGTTGTTCGGGGACGCCGGGCGGGAACGGTGCGTCCCAGGTGTCGCGCGGGACCAGGTCGATCGTTCCGACGAGACGCCAGTACGCGGCCAGCGCCGGCGGCACCGCCGAACCGGTCACCTGCGCCAACTCGCGCAGCCGGTCCCCGACGTCCGCGGCGGGTCCGGGTAGCGCCTTATCCTCGCTGACCGGCCAGCCGGCGGCCACCAGAGCGGCGGTGAGGCGCACGGCGTTCTGCCGGACCCGATCCATGGTCAGCTCGGCGACCTGCTCGGCCTCGGCCCGCCACTCGTCGTCCAGGTGGGCGATCGCGCCGAGGTCGCGCCACACTCCGCGGTGGTCACCGTCTCGATAGCGGGCCACGAGATCCCCCGGTCGCTGGCGCGGGCCGGACGGCTTTGCGGTCGGCGCCGCCCGCACGGCCGCGGCCGCGTCCAACGCCGGCGTCGTGACAGCCGGATCGGCGTACTTGAGCACCTGCCGGGCCGACCGGCCCAGGGCTTCGTGGTTGCGCAGACGGACGCACAGGTCGAGCCAGCGGGGATCCCGCGCCACCAGCGTGCGCAGCTCCTCCGAGTGCCACTCCGGGCCGGACCGGGTGAACGACCACGGCGACAGAAGACCGAGAGCCTCGCCCGCGGCCGTCAGACCGGCCTCAGTGGTCAGGCCCTCGTCCGAGAACAGGGGACCGACGTTGTCCCAGGCCGTTCCGTCGTCGGTGAACATGACCTTCAGGGCCAGGAAGCGGCCGAGGTGGTCGTGGTCGTGGATCCCCGCCCGCAGGGCGTCGCGGGCCTCCACGGTCCCGATCTCGAACAGCGCGTGGCCGGCGGAGACCGCGACCGGATGGACGGGGCATTCGGCCCACAGCCCGATCAGGGCCGGAACAGCCGGTGCGTACCGCAGACGCCCCAGCTCGCGGACCTGGTCGTCCACCGACCGCCAGTCGTCGGCCCGGCCGATGGCCGCGATGCTGAGCTCCTGGTATTCCCGCACCTCGCGCGGCGTGAGCTGGCCCCAACGCTCGATGTCGATGCGAGCCCGGCTCCCGACGTCAGGCCATCGAGCGAGAGCATCGAGGAGTGATTGCAGTACAACATCGCTACCCGCGCCGCCGGTCACGGCGCACAGTATGCCAGCGCCACCTGACCAGCGTTAAGGTCAAGATCATGGCTGGACGGACCAGCGTTGCCGAGCGGGTGGCGGCGGCGCAACGCGCGAGCGTGGAGTCGCTGGCCGCGTACGCCGGGGACTCCTCGCCGGCCGTCCGGCGTGCGGTCGCGGCTCGCCCGGACGCATCCGGCGATGTTCTGCGAGCATTGATCGCCGATCGGGACCTCGCCACGCGCGCCGCCGTCGCCGGGAATCCGGGCGTGCCCGAGGACGTGCTGATCACGCTGCTGACGGATCGGCACTGGCGGGTGCGGTTGACGGCCGCCCGGAATCCGGCCGCCACTCCGGCCGCGCGCCGGGCCATGTGTGCGGCCGCCGATCCGAACGTCCGGCTGGTGCTGGCTCAGCAGCCGGGCCTGCCGGCGGAGATCGGCGCGGCACTCGCCCGGGACGAATTCGTCACGGTCCGCGAGGCCCTCGCCGCGTGCACGGACTCACCCGCCGTCGTTGCGGCCCTGCTCGCCGACCCCGACGGCCGGATACGGGGTGCGGCCGGGATCAACTCGCTGGTCACGGTGCCGCAACTGCAAGCCCTGCGCCACGACACGCACCGGCAGGCGCGGCTCGCCGTCGTCTGGGCCAACCATCGCCGCGCCGAGGTGCCGGTGGACGATCTGCTCGCGCTGGCGCGGGATCGCTCGTTCGACGTCCGCTACTGGCTGGCCAACCTTGCCGGTGCCACCCGCGAGGTCTACGAGATCCTCGCCCACGACCGGGACGAGATGGTCTCGACCACCGCGCGACTCTGGCTCCTGCCGCCCGACGATCCGAGAAGCAAGGCAGGACACCGGACCGGTTATCCCGACCCGGCCCGGCTCGGTGAACCCACGCCGTTTGTGGCGGCGACCCCGGACGAACTGATGCGACTTCTGCCCGGCACCTGACCGGCGAGGCCGGCCGCCTGACCCGCGAGGCCGGCCGCCTGACCCGCGAGGCCGGCCGCCTGACCCGCGAGGCCGGCCGCTGGAGAAATCGCCGGAAACGGATTTCGGTGCTGGAGTGACCTCGTTCGGTGCGATATGGAATTCTTTCGGACTATGACGACGTCGCCGCCGCCCGAGTCGCCCCAGCCCGATCCGGCACCGGCTGAGGACAGCGCCTGGCAACGGCCGGCCGAGACCGTGCCCGAGCAGGGGACGGCCGCGGCGCCGGCGTACACGCAGCCTCTCGACGTGCCGACCAGCGTCGGTACCGGCCAATGGCCGGCCGAGACCACTCCCGAGCAGCAAGCGGCCACGGCGCCGCCGGTCGAGGTGGCGACCAGCGTCGGCACCGGGGAGTGGCCGGCTGTCGCGCCGCAGCCGGGTGAGGGCGTCCCTGGGCCCGCGGCGACCGAGTACCCGCCCGTCACTGAGCCGGGCGGCGGGGGCAACCGCCGCCTCCTGTTCGCCGGTGGAGCCGGCCTGGTGATCGGCGCGCTGATCGTCGGCATTCTCTGGGCGGCCAGCTCGTTCGTCGGCGGGGGCGACGACGACGCGGCCTCCGACGCCGCCGCGGCCTGCGACGTCTTCCGATCGGTGCCCGACCAGTGGCAGCCCGAGACGGTGACCGAGCAGACCACCTACCGCCTCGGCGGCGCCATCGCCCTCGCGCAGGCCGCCGGTCAGGCCGACCCCGATTACCGGGTGCTCGCCGCCCAGGCCCAGCAGGTGCAGCAGGCCGTCGTAACCTTCGACCTGAGCCGGGTGGCCCAACTGGTCACCGACGTGCGGAACACCTGCGACGAGCTTTAAGCGGAACTGCGGCTCATCATCGAGCCGATCATCATGGTCGAGCGCTTCCGGCTGAGCAGGACGCGCCCGGCCACGGCGGCCGCGGTGTTCATCCGGCCGACCGTCACGCTCGGCGGCGGGTTGTGCCGGGCCAGGGTGGCGAACGCCGTGTCGACCACCTGCGCGGCCGTCATGCGGCGGCTGCCTCCGTCGGCGGCGTTGCCGGCCACGTCGAAGAACTCGGTCTCGGTGGCGCCCGGCGACAGGGCGAAGACGCGGAGCCCGGTGCCGCGGGACTCGTACCAGAGCGCCTCGGTGAAGCTCAGCACGAACGCCTTGGTCGCCCCGTAGACGGCCATCGTCGGGCTGGCCTGGTACGCGGCCATGCTGGCCACGTTGATCAGGAAGCCGTCGCCGCGGTCGCGCAGCCTCTCGATGTAGGTCCGGGTCAGGTCGACCACGCTCGTGACGTCGACCGCGATCTCCTGGTGGAGCCGCGCGGGGTCCTCGGTGTGGAACGGCCCATGGGTGGCGAAGCCGGCGTTGTTGATCACGCTGGTGACCTCCACGCCACGGCCGGCGAGCTCTTTCTCCAGCACCGAACCGACGGAAGGTGTCGTCAGGTCGAGAGCAACCGTGTGCACCTGGACCCCGGAAAGGGAACGGGCCAGCGCCTCGAGCCGGTCGAGCCGCCGGGCCACCAGCACCAGCGAGGCGCCGCGGGCGGCGAGACGACGGGCGAACTCGGCGCCGATCCCCGAGCTGGCGCCGGTGACGAGGACGGTCTGGCGGGCGTAGTCCACTGGCTTCATGCATGACACCGTAGGTCAGAGTGGCACTCAGTGTCAATCAGGCATACTGGGTCGGTGAGCACCCTCTGGAACCGTTCCCGGCAGGCCGCCATCACCGAGGTCATCGGGGTGGCCATGGACCTCTTCCTCGACAAGGGGTTCGAGGCGACGACGTTCGACGACATCGCCGCGGCCGCCGGCATCTCGCGGCGTTCCCTCTTCCGCTACTTCGGCACGAAGGAGGACATCGTCCTGTTCCATCTGAGCGGCGAGGGCCCCCAGGCCGCCGCCGCACTGGCCGCCCGGCCGGACGACGAGCCGCTCTGGACCGCCCTGCTCAACGTCATGCTGCTGATCGAGGACCACGGCGGCGACCCGGCCCGACTGCTCAAGATCTCCGAGATGATGTACGGAACCCCGTCGTTGCGCGCCCGCAGTCTCGAGAAGCACCTGCAGTGGCAGGCCGACCTGCTGCCCGAGGTGAAACGCCGGCTCGGCACGACGTCGGGTGACCTGCAGGCCGCGGCCGTCATCGCGAGCGCACTGGCCTGCATGGACGCCGCCGGCGAGGCATGGACCCGGGCCGCGGGCACGGTCCCGCTCGGCCACCTGCTGACCGACGCGTTCGACGCCATGGCGCAGGCCGCCCGGTGAGACGCCGTGACGCAGGCCGCTCGGTGAGCGCCGTGACGCAGGCCGCTCGGTGAGCGCCGTGACGCAGGCCGCTCGGTGAGCGCCGTGACGCAGGCCGCCCGATGATGCACGACGATCAGCTCACCGTCTCCGCCGGCGTGGTCCGTTCGCTGGTCGACGAGCAGTTCCCGGCCTGGCGCGAGCTGCCGCTCAAGCCGCTCGACACGCAGGGCACGGTCAACGCGATCTTCCGCCTGGGTGACGGGCTGACCGCCCGCTTCCCGCTGCAGCCGCGAGCCGATGCCCGCGCCTGGCTCGAGCGCGAGGCGGCCGCCGCGGCCGAGCTGCTGGGTCACACCCGGTTCGCGACGCCCGAACCGATCGCGATCGGCGAGCCCGGGCCGGGTTACCCACTGCCCTGGTCGGTGCAGACATGGGTGCCGGGCGAGGTGGTGACCGATCAGATTCTGGGCGACGAATTCGCGCGCGACCTGGCCGAGTTCTTTTCCGCCGTACGGGCGATTCCCGTCCACAACCGCAAGTTCAGCGGCCCGGGGCGTGGCGGCGACCTGAAAGCGCACGACGAGTGGATGGAGGTCTGCCTAGCGCACAGCGAGAACGCCCCGGCCCTGCGGCGCGTCTGGTCCGAGCTGCGCGAACTCCCGCGCGGCGACGCGCCCGACGTGATGAACCACGGCGATCTCATTCCCGGCAACATCCTCACCGCGTACGGGCGCCTTGAAGGTGTTCTTGATGTGGGGGGTCTCGGACCGGCCGACCCGGCACTCGACCTGGTCAGCGGCTGGCATCTGCTCGAGGCCGGCCCGCGCGAGACGTTGCGCACCGCCCTGGGCTGCGACGAACTGGAGTGGCGGCGCGGCATGGCGTGGGCGTTCGAGCAGGCGATGGGGCTGCCCTGGTACTACGAGACGACGAATCCGCCGATGGCCGCGCTGGGCCGGCGGACCCTGGCCCGCATCCTGTCGAGCTTTTGACATCGACCGAGCCGGATGGTGGGGTGATGCCCGTGAAGGGTCAGATCGTGCACTCCCCCGCCGGTGACGAGATCGTGCTCGACGAGGTCGGGCAGACGGTGCTGCTGGACAATCCGGTGATCCGCGTCTGGGACGTCGCGCTCGAACCGGGCGAGACCCACCCGTGGCATCTGCACCACAACCCGTACGTGGTGCTCTCGATCTCGGGTTCCGAGGCGCGGATGGACTGGCTGGACGGCAGCGAGCCGCGCTTCCTGAACGAGTACCGCGGCGGCTCGGTCTACCGTCCGCTGTCGCCCGTGCACCGGCTGACCAATATCGGTCAGCGCTTCTATCAGAACCGGCTCGTCGAGCTCAAAGATCTGGGCGAGAACCGGCCCGAGCCCGCCGACATCGGCCCGGGCGACCGCAGCATCGAGGGACAACCGCCCGCCCCCGCCCTCCCGGACGGCCGTGTCCCGGTCATCCTGCACCCGCACGTCGGCGTGTGGACGGTCGCATCGGACGAGCCGGTCAAGCTCGACCTGGCCGACCGCCCGCACGTGATCGCCGAACTGGCCCGCGACGGCGCGGTCAGCTTCCACCCGGGCGGCCCGCTGACCCTGACCGGCGAATATTTCGTGGTGGATCTCGCCTTCTGACCGCACAATGGCGCGGTGCTGAGTGCCACGGGGGATCTACTCGCTTCGCTCGATCCTTTCCCGTACGGGGTGAGGATCGCGCGCGTCATGGCGTGGGCGCGGTCGTCGCCGGATCGGGCCGAGGTCTGCGCCGATCTGCGTACCGGCGGCCCCTACGAGCGGTCGCTGGCGCTGGCCGCCGCCGCGGACGACGAGGTGCTCCTGGCCCTCACCGACCCGCAGGCGTCGATCCGGGCCCGCGCCCTGACCTGGGCCGTGCGCCGGCGGGTCGAGCTCGACCTCGACCGCCCGTCCGTCGAGCGCCGCCTGATCTACCGCACGCTCCGCGGTGTGAACGCCCCGGACTAC
The DNA here is from genome assembly GCF_018829635.1 of Paractinoplanes bogorensis. Classification (GTDB taxonomy): domain Bacteria; phylum Actinomycetota; class Actinomycetes; order Mycobacteriales; family Micromonosporaceae; genus Actinoplanes; species Actinoplanes bogorensis. The sequence goes on along the minus strand of NZ_JAHKKG010000005.1, from coordinate 68,767 downwards.
GCCGACGCCATGCTCCCCCGCGTCCGCGCGCTCTACGGCGATGTCGAAGCGGCCGCCCTGCTGCCCGCCTGCAGTTCCGAAACGGTGGCCGCGTCGCTGCCCGAACTCGACCACGCCGTCAATCCGACCGCCGTGGCCCGGCGCCACCCGGCCGTCCTGCTGGCCCACGTGACCGCACAGTTCGAGCAGGCGGATCCGGCTGTGCGCGGGCGCCTCTGGGCCCGGATCGGCCACGCCGTGCTGCACACCGATCCCGACGGTGTACTGAGCCTGCTGGAGCGGTTCGGCCCCGAGGAGACCCTGCCCGGAAACCTTTCCCGGTACGGGGTTCTGGCCGCCCACGATCCCCGCCGCGTGGTCGCGCTACTCGCCACGCGGACCCGCTCGCTATGGGCGCCGCTGCCCCGCGCGCTCACCCGGCGCCTGGTCGTCCTGCCCGACGAGGAGCTGGTGCCGCTGGCCCGCAAGCTGCGCGACAAGGGCAGTTACGCGAGCCTGCTGGCCGTGCTGCCCCCGAGCCGCCGCGCCGCCGTCCACGGGCAGACGGTCGCCCCGGCCGGCAGCGTTCCGGACGACCGGACGATGGAACTGCTGCCGCACGCCGTACGCGCCGACGAGGCCCGCAAGCAGCTCGAACGCCCCCGGGCCCGGGGCAGCGAGGGCACGGTCCGCGCGCTGAGCGCCTGGCTGCCGTGGCCGGAGGCCCGCGACGCGATCGTGGGGGCGACCCGCAGCGGTGACGCCGAGGTGCGGGCCGGCGCGTACGGCCACCTGGTCGACGCGGCCCGCCGCTCGCGCGACCCGCAGGTCGTGGCCGAGGCGTTCGGGCTGCTCGACCGGCTGCGGAACGAGCAGGAGCCGGTACGCACGGCCGCCCTGACCGCCCTGGCCCGCCTCGCGCCGCTGGTCACTCCCGCGCTGATCGACCGGCTCACCCGGTTGACGACGGACGCGGTCGAGGCGCGCGACGTCTCCGGGCCGTCGCTGGGTGCGCTCGGCTCGCTGGCCGCGGGCGTTCTGCAGCATCACGTGGACGAGGCCGGGCTGCGCGAGTGGGCGCTGCTCACCATCGACCTCGCCACCGACAGCAAGGCCGTGCCGGTGCTGGGCCGCTACGACCGGACGCTGCGCCGAGGCCAGGAGCAGATGGTCTTCGACCGCCTGCGCGGCTGGGTCGAGGCCGCAATGACCCGCGGCTTCCACGAGCCGCTGTTCGCGCTGACCCGCGCGCTCGGCGACCGCGCGCGGCTCGTGCCGGGCCTGCAGGCGTTGTTGCGCCGGGCGATCGACCCCGGTCCCCCGCCGTCGGTCGGGCACACCGCGATCGCGCTGTGGCTCGACGACCCGCGTACCCGGGCCGAGCGGGTGGCCGAGCTGATCGAGCTGGACGTGTCGACCGTGGCGGTGGCGCCGGTCTGGGCGACGGTCGCGGGCAACCGCACCGATCTGCTCGACCAGGTGCTCGTCCCCGGGCTGCACGGCCGTTTCCGGCAGAAGGGCGTGCGCTGGGCTCCGGAGTGGCCGCGCCACGCCGAGCGCTGGCTGCCCCGGCAGCAGGCCGCGTACGTCGCGTTGCAGGAGGCGATCGCGGCCGACACCGGCGCCGCCCGGCGGTCGCGGGCGGCGGCGATCGCGGCCGCGGCCCGGGTTCCGGTGCTCGGGCCGGCGCTCGCGCTGCGTTATGCGAGCTCGGACGACGTGGTGCTGGCCGAGGCGGCGCTCGGAGCCCTGGTGTGGTCGGAGCAGCCCGGCCAGGCGATGGCCACGCTGCTCGAGCACGCCGGGGACGACCGGGCGCGGGTGGCGATGTACGCGGCGGGGCGGGCCGTGCGGTTCGTGGCGCCGTCTCAGCTGCCCGCCCGGCTCGAGCCGGTGCTGCTCGGTTCCTCCAAGGTGACCAGCAAGAAGGAGGTCGCGCGACTGCTGGGCCGGTTCGGGCCGCCGTCGTCGATGGGGACACTGCTGGAGGCGTACGGGAAAGAAGGTCAGCATCGCGACGTGCGCGCGGCGATCATCTCGGCCGCCCGGCAGCGTCTGTGGGCGGCCGAGAGCTGGACGATTCTCGAGGCCGGGGTGCGCGGGAGCCGCGAGGAGTTGCAGGCCGTGCTCGGCGCGAGCCCGTTCGCGGTGGCCGGCCGGTATCGGACGCGGTTCGCGGAGCTGGTGGCGGCCGCCGCCCGCAGCGAGGATCAGTTCATCCGTAGTGCCGCGTTCGCCGTGGTGCCGGCCTGGGCGCCCTGGATCGACGGCGTCACCGAGCTCGTGGTCGACCGGCTGACCGCGTTCGACGACTACCTCAACCGGTGGGAGCTCGGGGCGCTGGTCGCGACGATCCACGCCGACGGGCTCGGCACGTTGTGGCAGCGGCTGGCCGAGCAGGACGCTCGCGACTCGGCGGGCAACGCGGAGCGGGACCGTCCGTGGCGGGAACGGCTGGACGATCTGACCGACGCGGTGGTTCAGTGGGCGGCCCGCGCCGACTCGACCGTCGATCGTGGACCGGCCCTGGTGGCGGCGCGTCGGCTGGCCGAACAGGCGGGCTTCCTGACGCCGGCGCTGAGGATGATGGTCGCGCTGGGCGGGCTGGACGTGCTCGACGAGGTGGCCGACCGTTGTGCCGCGCGGCCGATCGTGGCCTACCACGCGTCACGGGCGCTCTCGTCCCACCTGACCAGCCGGGAGGCGACGATCGATCCCGTACGGCAGCTGGCCCTCGCGTCCGACCACGAGCGGCACGGCGATCTGGCCCGCGGGCTGTTCGCGGTGGCGCTGACCCGTCGCGGTTACGCGCTCGGCTGGCCGGTCGAGTGGCGGGACCGGTTGCGATCGTTGCGGCAGCACCCCGATCCCGACGTACGCGAGGCGGCCACCGAGGTCGTCATGAGCTGGTGAGCCCGGCCCGGCTCAGGCGGCGGGCGATCGCCGCGCAGCGTTCGCGCAGCTCGGGCGGGTCGAGAATCGCGAAGTCGTGACCGAGCAGCACGATGTGCATGAGGATGAAGTCGAGATTGTCGGCGCCGCTGGTCACCTCGCACGTCTCCGCCGTCCGCTCCCGCACGACCGCGGCCGACTGCGGGATCTGCGCGCGGACGGCCGGGGCCGGGGCGTGCACCAGGAAGCGTGCCTGATGGCGGTAGACGCGGCTGGCCACGCCCTCCTGCACGAACTCGGCCGCGTCGGGCGCCGCCCGGGGCCGGAACCGCAACGTGGTCGCGTGCATCGCGGACATGCGGTCCAGGCGGAAGGTGCGCCAGTCGTCGCGACCCGTGTCGTACGCGAACAGATACCAGCGTCGGTCCGAGGCGACGAGACGATAGGGCTCGACCCGGCGGCGCTCGTCGCGGTAGTCGAATTCGGTCAGCACCTCGTCGCGGCACGCCCGGGCCAGGGCCAGCAGCGTCTCGGAGTCCACCGGCGCACGGCCGCCGTCCATCGACTCGACCGAGGCGGTCAGCGTGCGCACCTCGTGCCGCAGCCGGGCCGGGAGCACCCGGTCGAGTTTGGTCAGCGCGCGCAGCGTGGCGTCCCCGGTGCCGGCCCCGGCCAGCAGCGCGACGGCCGTGGCGATGGCCTCCTCGTCGTCGAACAGCAGCGGCGGCAGATCCTGACCCGGGCCGAGCTGGTAGCCGCCGCCGACGCCCTGCCCGGCGTGCACGGTGAAGCCGAGAACGCGCAGCCGCTCCACGTCGCGCCGGACCGTGCGGGTCGTGATCCGGAGTCGTTCGGCCAGTTCGGGCCCGGTCCACACCCGGCGCTGCTGGAGCAGGCCGAGCAGGGCCAGGACCCGTTCGGTCGTGCCCAGGTCGTCCATGATTCCCAGTCTCGCAGACAATGCGGACCGATCCTGTCCTCGTTCCGTGTCAGGGTGGACCCATGGACGGATTCGACTGGAACCGGACGCTGCGCGAGCAGTGGGAGTGGCACTGGGACAACCAGCTGCGCGAGCGGCTCGCCGGCATGACCGACGACGAGTACTTGTGGGAGCCCGCACCGGACACCTGGAACGTACGCCCGCGCGGCACCTCGACCGCGCCGATGCAGGCGGGCAGCGGTGACTTCACGATCGACTTCGCGTTCCCGCAACCCGACCCGGCCCCGCTGACCAGCATCGCCTGGCAACTCGGGCACGTGATCGTGGGAGTGCTGGCGGTACGCAACTTCGCACACTTCGGGGCGCCCGAGGCCGCGTACGAGAAATGGGACTATGCCGGCACCGCCACCGAGGCCCGGACGCAGCTCGACCAGCAACTCGCGGTGTGGCTGGCCGGCGTGGAAAGCCTCGGCGAGGACGGTCTGCGCCGTCCGTGCGGTCCCGCCGAGCCCTATCCGGACGCGCCGATGGCCACGCTCGTGCTGCACATCCACCGTGAACTGATCCACCATCTGTCCGAGGTCAGCCTGCTGCGCGACCTCTACCTGAGAGGAGAGTCCCGATGAGCCGCACCATCCAGGTCACGTTCGACGCCCACGACCCCAAGAACCTGTCGATCTTCTGGCGCGACGCGCTCGGCTACGTCCATCCCGGTCCGCCCGGGGTGACGGTCGAGCCCGGCACCGACCCGCTCGACGCCTGGGACGACTTCCTCGAGGCGAACAACGTGCCGATGGAACGGCGCAACGCCGCGTCGGCGCTCGAGGACCCGGACGGGACCGGCCCGCGCATCTTCTTCCAGCAAGTGCCCGAGGACAAGGTGACCAAGAACCGCATCCACCTCGACCTGCGGGCCGCGCCCGGGCTGGAGGGCGACGACCGGATGGCCGCCCTGGAGGCGGAGTGCGACCGCTTGGTCGCGAAGGGAGCCAAGCGGGTCAGCCGGTCCGAGCCCGCGCTGCCGTTGAGCGCCGGTTTCATCGTGATGACCGACCCCGAGGGCAACGAGTTCTGCCTGGATTAGGCCGGTCAGCGGCGGCCGCCCGGCTGCCAGGGCTGGACGATGGCGCCGGGAGGGGCGGAGCGGATGGCGGCTTCGAGCGACGGGGCCTCGAGCAGGGCGGCCCGGCCCAGGTGGGCGGCGCCGTCGAGGGCGAACAGGTCCCCGTACGCGAAAAGGTGCTTGGCGGTTATCGGCGTGCTGCCGCTGGTGCGGACCAGGAAGCCGGGGCGGGTGGGCATCGTGCGGCCGAGCAGGTTGACCCAGCGGCACAGCTGCACCGACTCGAAGACGCCGCCCAGGTAATAGGGCTCGGCATAGGTGAACTCGCGAGCCGCCGCGACGTCGGGCAGGTCGGCGATGTGCAGGCTGCCGGTCGGGTCGCCGTCGTCGTCGAGCGTGGGACCGCGGGCGATGATGCGGTCGGCGTAGGGATCGAGGAACGCCCAGTGCTCCTCGGTCAGTTTCATCTTCAGCCCGAGCGCACCGGCGCGATCACGGCCGTACACAAAGAAATGCACTTATTCCTCCGGAGACGTCGCCCGGCGCATCGATACGCCGGGCGACGTTCCACATTGGTCAGGAACAGTAGGTCGACTGCTTGCCGATCACCTTGTACGGGCAGTCTGCCACCTCGGCGAGCAACAGGGCGGCCTCCCGGTTGCGCGACGTCTCACGGTTGATGACGCTGGCCGGCGGGTAGAAGCCGCCGCCCGACGCGGAACGCGGATACATCTCGAACGTGTAGGCGAAGATCTTGTGCGTGCCCCACAGCCAGTCGAGCAGGTCGCCGTCGGTGATGTAGAGGTCGGACGACTGCTCGGGCGTGTAGTTGTTGGTCGCGGCCATCTGCCGGCCGAACGTCGAGAAGGTGTTGTAGTCGTCGGTCGTCATGCCGGTGGTGGTGTTCGCGGTCGTGTGCCCGAAGGGCCAGAGGACCAGCTCGCTGTACGTGTGGAAGTCCATCGACGCACGGATCTGCTGCTTTCCACCCACTACCCGGCTGTTGACGAAGTCACGGACGGCGCGCGTCTCGGGGGCCGAGAAGGCCGACGGCCCGCGGTAGGTCGACGACGACGTGCTGCCCGACGAGCCGCCGCAACAGCCCCAGCGGTAGCCGTAGTTACGGTTCAGGTCGGTGCCGACGTTGGACGATCCGCTGTTGGGCTGGCGGTTCTTGCGCCACGACCGGTAGCTGCCGGTGGCGATGTCGTACTCCGAGCCGTCCGGGTTGACCGACGGGATGATCCACAGCTCGCGGCTGTTGACGACGTTGCGGATGCGGCTGTCCGACGCGTAGCCGGCCGTGTAGAGGTTGAGGACGTACAGCGCCATCTCGACCGTCAGGTGCTCGCGGGCGTGGTGGTTGGCGTCGTACAGGACCTCGGGCTCGTTCTCGTCGGTGCCGACGTTGTCGGAGATCTTGACGGCGACGATGTCGCGGCCCTCGTAGGTCTTGCCGATCACGCGCTTCTGGGCGATCGCCGGGTAGGCGGCGACGACCCGGTTCACCTCGGTGATCATCTCGCTGTAGTTGTGGTAGGGCGCGTCCGAGGGCGGGAAGTCGAACGTCCGCAGGATCGGCTGGACGGTGAAGCCCTTGCGCTGCAACGCGCGTACCTCAGCTGGCGACGCGGTCACGGTGACGATGGCGTGCTCGACGCTGTCGATGGCCACGCCGGTGCGGGCGATCACGTTGCGCTGGGCGGCACTGCGTACGTCGAGCACCTCGTACTGGGCCGGCTCGGCGCTCACGGTCGGCGCCGCGTCGGCGGGCACGCCGGCGAGGAGAGCACCCAGCATCGCGACGGCGAGAGCGGCCACGGCGGTACGTCGTCGTCTCATGAACGACCTCCAGGTCTTCGATGGTGCCCCTCACCCCACCATCGCGCCTGGATAGATAGCAATCAATTCGACCATGTCATTGCGTACCTCTCACCGCCTTATAGGCCGTACGGCTCCAGCTCCAGACCGGCTTACAGGCCGTACGGCTCCAGCTCCAGACCGGCTTACAGGCCGTACGGCTCCAGCTCCAGACCGGTCACCGTGACGGGGTCGTGCACCGACGAGAGCCACCGCCCGCGGGTCAGGCGCAGGCGATCGGACGTCAGGGCCTCGCCGTCGCGGGCGTCGATCGAGACGCCGTCGGGCTGGTAGCCGAGTTTGCGCGAGACGCCCTGCGACGCATGGTTGTCCTGGAACACCTCGGTGAGCGCATCGGTCGCCCCCAGGTGATCGAACGCGAGCGCGAGCAGGGCCGTGCGCGCCTCGGTGCCGTACCCCTGGCCCTGGAACCTCCGCCCGAGCCACGACGACGTGACGACCTGACGGATCACCGGAAAATCCCGCGCGCGCATCGAGACCATGCCGATCGCCGTGCCCTCACGGAAGACCCCGAGACCCAGGTCCCAGCCGTACGGCTCCCACTCGGCCAGTGCACCCCAGTGCCCGCGTAGCACGTTACGGGCTCGATCGGTGGCCGTGCCCTCGGTCCACGGGGTCAGGAACGGCCGCTCGCCGGGGGCGTGGATCCCCACCGCGGCCAGCTCGGCCAGCGCGACCAGCTCGTCCTCGCCCGGCAGCCGGAGCTCGAGTCGCGGGGTGGTGAGGCGGAGCGCGTACTGCGGCCAGAGATCGACAAGCATGCCCCGCATCCTCTCGGCCCGGGCTCGCGCGGCCAACCGATTTACGGCGCCGCCGGGAACGTCACGACCATGGCCACGCCCGGGTCGCGCGCCTCGGCGAAGGCGTTGCCGCCGTGCGCGACGGCCAGCTGACGCACGATCCACAGACCCAGGCCGATGCCTTCGGTGCCGCCCACCGAGAACTGGTCGAACAGGCTGTTGCGCAGCTGATCCGGGATGCCCGGGCCGTGATCGCGCACTTCGAGCCGGTCGAACGAGCCGTGTCGCCGCACGCTGACCACGACCGGCGGCGCGCCGTAGCGGAACGCGTTGGTGAGCAGGTTGACCAGGATCTGCTCGAACCGCTGCCGGTCCACGTACAGGGTCTGCCCGGCGCCGATCTCGAGAGTCACGTCGGCGTCCGTGCTGCGGACGTGGGCCAGGGCCTCCTTGACCAGTGCCGCGGCCGGGTGTTCCCGCAGGTCGAGCTGGAGGCGGCCCTCGCTGTCGATGCGTTGCACGTCGAGCAGCCCCTCGGCCAGCCGGTTGATGCGCGCGGTCTGGCGCAGGGCGGCGTCGAGCATCCGGACGACCGGCGGGGGCGCGTCGGTCTTCAGTTCCTCCAGCACCAGCCGTACGGTGCTCAGCGGTGTGCGCACGTCATGAGCGAGGGTGCCCATCATGGCCGCCCGCCACTGCTCGATGCGCTCGAGACGCTCGCGGTCCTCGCGCAGATGCCGGGCCTGGGCCTCGATCAGCAGCGCGACGGCCAGCGCGATCGGCATCAGCACGAACGCACTGCCGATCACCAGCGGCGGCTGGCGGGTCAGCACCAGCGGGACCAGGTAGGCCAGAGTGGCCGGCGGGACATAGGTGAGCAGGATCCACCGCGGGAAGTGCAGCGCCGCCCACGCGAAGATGAGCACCAGGAACGGTCCGGTCCCGGTCGCCGACCCGCCGAACGACCAGGTCGACATCCCGAGCACCGCGAACGCGGGCAGCCCCATCCAGGCCGGCGTGTGCCGTCCCGCCCGGGCCCAGGCCGGGTGGATCGCCACCAGCCCGAGCGCGAAGTCGCAGGCGGCCACCAGCAGCAGCCGGTTCGCATGCGTGGTGTCGTTGGCCATCCCGAGCAGTGCCAGCGTCCCCGCCAGCACCAACAGCACCCCGGCTTGCCGGGCCGCCGCGCGCGGTCCGGTTCCCAGGAGTCGGAAAAGTCCGTTCTGTTCTACTTGCCGATAATAGACCAGCTCGGGGCACTGCAATGACGACTGCAACGGGCAGTGCAAGCGGGCGCGGCAGCATGAGGCCTTGCATGCACGGGTGTCTCGTCAGAGGAGCGGGCAGCCATGATCTTTCCGAACGACGGACGACCACTTCTCGCCGCCCGGTTCCTGGGCGACTTCCGCGTCACGATCGACGGGGTCCCGATCGACACCGCCTCCCGGCGCCGCACCCGGCACGTGCTGGCGCACCTTCTCGCGCACCGCCGAACCGCCGTCCCGCGCGACGTGCTCACCGAGGCGTTCTGGCCCGGCGCCACACCGTCCGCCGCGCGCAACAACCTGCACGTCGCGCTCAGCGGGCTGCGCCAGGCGTTGCGCGCGGCCAGCCCGGTCGCGGGTGTCGAGCGCACGTTCGACAGCTACCGGATCGCCGACACGGTGCGCGTGTGGACCGACATCGAGCAGTTCGAGCACCACCGGGCGGCGGCCGAGCAGGCCGAGCGCCGGCACGAGCACGCCCGCGCCATGCAGGAGCGGGAGGTCGCGTGCCAGTTGTACGAGGCGGATTTCCTGGCCGACGAGCTCTACCTGGACTGGGCCGGACCGATCCGGGAGGCGCTGCGGCTCGACATGATCGCCCTGCAGGGCCGGCTCATCGACGGCTATCTCGAGGAGGGCGCCTACGGCCCGGCCACCTTCCTGGCCCGCCGCCTGGTCGAGGCCGATCCGTGCAACGAGCCGGTGAACCGGCAGCTCATGGCCTGCTACGCGGCGGCCGGGCTGCGGCATCTGGCGCTGGCGCAGTACCACCGGCTGGCCGAGCGGCTGTGGGACACCCTGCGGGTGCAGCCCTCGTACGCGACCACGGCGTTCTTCCACGAACTGCGCAACCCGCGGCACAACGGGCTGACACTGATCGCCTCCTGAGCCCACGGGAGCGTACGGTCGGCCCATGGCCACCCAGCATCGGCTGACCGCCACCGTGACCCCCGGCGGGATCCTGTTCGCCTGCGAGGACGACCTCTGCGGTCGCCGCCTGGTCATCGACCGGGAGACCGGCGAGATGGTGGTGATCGACCACGGCGACCGCGCCGCCCGGCACAGCGGCGCGGCCGGGGGTGTCCGCCTGCACGACCCGCGGATCGCGATCCGCTGACCGGTCAGGCGATGCGCACCATCGGCCCCTCGGCGATGGCGGCCACATCGCTGTTCCGCCCGAAGTTGCGGTGCGTCAGCACGGTCACCAGTTTGTAGACACCCGATGCGGGCGGGCTCGGGTTCCCGTTCAGGGTGCTGGGCGGCACGACCACGTTCGCGCTGTAGTTCGTGCCGCCGTTGAGCGGCACGGTGTCGGTGCCGGTGCGCAGTTCGGGTCCGCCTCCGATCGATTCCGCGTAGACGCTGACCGTCCACACCCCGCCCAGCAGCAGTGCGGCCGACGCCGGAATCTCCCACGAGGTCTCGACCCGGAACGGCGCCCCCGCCTCCAGCACGTGGGTCGGCGTGCCGTTGTTGTCGAGCACGGTCGCCGTGAACTGACCCGAACCGAAGAGCTGGTGGGGAAACTGGATGAGGGCCATGCCTTCCTCTCCTCGACAGCGCGGCGCTGTCATCGCCGGAAAGCTTGCCCGGCCGGAGTTCCCCGCCTCTTATTCCGGGCTTAGCCGGGCGGCCCGATCGATTAAGAGCCGCGTTTCAATGCCGGCCGATCCGGACGCCCGGGCCGGAGAGCCGCGTTTCAATGCCGGTCGATCCGGACGCCCGGGCCGGAGAGCCGCGATCGGGCGGCGTCCACATCCGGTGAGCCCAGCCGGTCGAGCACCTCGTACGCCCGCTGCCAGGCCGCCACCGCCGCCGCCCGCGATCCGGCCGCGGCGTACGCGTCACCCAGGTTGAGCAGCGCGTGCCCCTCGTTGAACCGGTCACCGAATTCGACGTACAGGGAAATCGCCTCGGCATAATAGGCCGCCGACTCGTCGAACCGCCCGAGCCGGAAGTAGGCCGCCCCGACGCTGTCGAGCGTGTCGGCCTGATTGAACCGGTCGCCGATCCGGCGCAGCAGCGCGAGCGCCCGGCGGCAGTAGTCGAGCGCCTCCTCGTGCTCGCCCAGCCGCGAATGGAACCAGCCGAGCGCGTTGAGCGCCCGCGCCTCCCCCGACGCGTGCCCGCCCTGACGAAAATGCGCAAGAGCTTCCCGTACGCACGGCAGCGCCTCGCGGTAGCGGCCTTCGCAATCGAGGATCCAGGCCAGCGAGCGCCGCGCGTGTCCCATGCCGATCTGCTCGCCCAGGCCTTCGAAGATCCGGTACGCCTTCTCGAGCTGTTCCCGCGCCTCGGCATAGCGACCGAGCCGGATGTACGCGACGGCCAGCCCGCCCCGGCTCACCGCCACCCCGCGCCGGTCGGTCAGCCGCTCGGCCGCGCCCAGTGCCAGTTCCTGCGCGACGGCCAGATCGTGCGCATGCCCCTGCCGGTCGAGGAACTGCGTCAGCGTCCAACCGAGCTGCCAGGCGTGCGTGTCGAAGCCCGAACGGACAGCTTCGCGCAACGTGGCCAGCAGCACCGGTTCCTCGGCGGTGAACCAGCCGAGCGCGGCCTGGTGGTCGGCCGGCTGCTCGGTGCGCACCCCGGGGACGGCCGGCTGCAGCGCGATCGGGTCGTCCCGATAGGCGTTGAGCATCCGGTCGGCCGCGTACGCGGTGTGCAGGTAGTGGTCGTACGAGCGCCGGGACGCCGCCCGCCGCTCGTCGTCCGACTCGGTGCCGGCGGCCAGTTCGGCGGCGTAGGCGCGCAACAGATCGTGCAACACGAACCGGCCCGGTGCGCGTTCGGCCACCAGGTGGGCCCGGGCCAGTTCGCTCAACTGCGCGCGCACCGACGCGGCGGGCGCGGCGGCCAGTCCCCCGGCCGCGGCGACCGAGATCTCGGGACCGGCGTGCAGGCCGAGCAGCCGGAACAGCCGCGCCGCCGGGCCGCTCAGCGCCCGGTACGAGCAGGCGAACACCGCCCGGACGTTGGTGGCCAGGTCACCCGCGTCGAACGGGTCGAGACTGCCGTGCGCGCGGCACAGCTCCTCGGCCGTCGCCGCCAGCGGGAACTGCGGGTGGGCGGCGGCCCGGGCCGTCACCACCGAGAGCGCGAGCGGCAGCCGGGCGCAGGCGGCGATGATCTGCCGGACGGCGGCGGGCTCGGCCCGCACCCGGCCACTGCCGAGCCGGCCGGCGATCAGGTCGCGCGCCTGGCCGTCGTCGAGCAGGTCGACCTGCACCGGCCGGGCGCCGTCCAGCGCGACCAGGCTGAGCAGCTCGTTGCGGCTGGTCACGACCACGAACGAGCCGGGCGAGCCGGGCAGCAGCGGGCGCACCTGGTCGGCGTCGAGGGCGTTGTCGAGCACGATCAGGATCCGCCGGCCCGCGACGACGCTGCGGTAGAGCGCGGCGTGCCCGTCCGGGTCGGCGCCGATCCGGTCCGGTGGCACGCCCAGCGCCTCGAGGAAGCCGCGGATCACCCGGGCCGGGTCGGCGGCCGGGCTGCTCGGATCGAACCCGCGCAGGTTCACGTAGAGCTGCCCGTCGGGAAACCTTTCCCGTACGCCGTGCGCCCAGTTCACGGCCAGCGTCGTCTTGCCGACCCCGGCCGTCCCGGAGATCACGGCCACACCTCCCCCGGCGGCGATGCGGTCGAGTTGCGCGCTCTCGTCCGCGCGGCCCACGAAATCGCGCGGAGTGTGCGGCAGTTGCGCGGGCCGGACGGTCCGCGGAGTGTCCGGCCGCTGCGCGGACCGTCCGGCCCGCGCAGTGTCCGGCGCCTGATCGCCGCTCAGGATCCGCCGGTGCAGCCGCTGCAACGGCGCGGCCGGCTCGACCCCGAGCTCGTCGCGCAGCACCCGCCGCGCGTGCTGGTAGGCACCGAGCGCGTCGGCCCGCCGCCCGGCCTGGAACAGCGCGGACATGAGCAGTTCGTGCCACCGCTCGCGCAGCGGGTGCCCGGTGACCAGGCGGCGCAGCTCGTCGACGACCGTGGCGGCGTCGCCCGCGGCCAGGTCGAGCTCGATCCGCTCCTCGAGCACGGTCAGCACCCGCTCGGCCAGCCGTTCCCGCTCAGCGTCGAGGAACGGGCTGGCCAGGCCGTCGCACAGCGGCCCGCGGACGAGGGTCAGCGCGTCGCGCAGGCCGTCCCGGTTCCCGGCCGCCAGCGCCCGCCGCACCGCGATCTCGAACCGGGCCAGGTCGAACGCGTCGTCGGGCACGGTGAGCCGGTACCCCGACCCGGTCCAGGACAGCCGGCTGGCCGACGCGTGCGCGGCGCGATCGGGTTCGAGCACCCGGCGCAACCCGGACACGTGCCGCTGCACCAGGTTGACCGCGGACGCCGGGGCCGCGTCGCCCCACACCGCGTCGATCATCGCGCCCAGCCCGAGCGGGCGGTCGCGGTGCAGCAGGAGCACGGCCAGCACGACCTGCTGCTGCACCGGGCCGAGCCGGACCGGCTGCGGGCCGTGCCGGACGGCGAGCGGTCCGAGCACGTCGAAGGCCGGTGCAACGGCCGCTGCAGCGGTTGATGCAGCGGCGGGCGGCAGCATCGGCGTCGATGGTGTTCCGGGCGGGTGTCCGCGCCGGACGGGGGAGGAAGGAACCGACATGTCCAGGACACTCCTACCCGTGCTGACTCGGTTGATGATCGGGCCGCCGCGCGGGACGGCACCGGCGCCGGCCGATCACGTGGTCTTCCCGGAGGACGGCGACGGCTGGTCGGCCGGGGCGTGCGCGTCGCCGGCCGAGACGGCCTGTTCGCTGCGCGCATCGGCGATCGCTTTCGTGCAGTCCGTCGAGGGCGCGGACGGCACGTTCGTGCGCAGTCTGGTCGTGCAGACCGACGCGGTGATGCGCAATCCGTACGTCTTCGCGCCGGTGACGCTCGGCGTCGCGGTGGACGTCGTGGACAACACCGGCGTCACGCTGGCCACGTTCCGTCATGACGCGTCCGCGCATCCGTGGATCGACCCGCGCGGCAACAGCGCGGTCTTCAGCTGGATCGACAACCGTGTCATGCCCGACCCCCGGCTCAATCGCATCGACCATCTGCGTATCCGTTTCGCCAATCGGACCTGAGCCGCCCACGGTCAGCGCTGCGCGATCGCGGGCAGGGCCAGGGCCAGCGCGTTGCCGCCGTCGAGCAGCACCAGACCGAGCCGGTCGAACTCGGCCAGCGTCTCGCGCACGACGGCCTCGGGCAGTCCGGTCTTTTCCCGTACGGCGCGGGGGCTGACCGGACGGTCCGAGCACGCGGCATACACATCCGCGGCCGGACCGTCGAACGTGTGCGTGCACTCCCCGCCCGCCCGGCGCGCGTCGTAGATCTGTACGTATCGCGGCGCGGCCGAGAAAGTGAGCGTTGCCTGCGCGTTTCGTGCCGTCCAGGCGGCCACGGCCCGGCGCAGCCCGTCGTACGCCTCGTCGGGCAGCGCGCCCGTCACCTCGTACGCGAAGAAATAGGCCACCTTCTCGAGATCGACGGCGGGCGGATAGACGTGGGCGTAACCCGGATCCGGCCGGCGCCCGGTCACCCGGTCGTCGGTGAAGAGCGGACTGAACCGCTCGAGCCAGAGGCGGTCGGCGCTCTCCGGCGGTTGCAGGTGGGCGAGACGCGGCACGAGCGCGGCCTGCTCCTCGTAGTCCCGCCGGGTCTCGCCCGGGAAGCCCCACAGCAGGTTCCAGGAGACGTCGATCCCGTAGTAGCGCGCCCACCGCAACAGGTTGACGTTCTGCGCGGCCGTCGTCCCCTTGCGCATCAGGGTGAGCACATGGCTGCTGAGCGACTCCAGGCCCGGCTGCACGCGGGTGACCCCGGCCCGGGCCAGCAGCCGCACCTGGTCGCGGCGCAGGTTCGCCTTGACCTCGTAGAACAGCTCGTAGCCGCGCTCCCGCTCGGCCAGGGCGGGCAGAAGGGTGCGCAGGTAGCCGGTGTCCAGGATGTTGTCGACCGCGGCGAACCGGAAGCTGCCGTAGCGGCGGGCCTGCCGGTCCAGTTCGCCGAGTGCGCGTTCGTGCGGCTTCGCGCGGAACGCCATGCTCGCCCCGTTCAACCCGCAGAACGTGCAGTGGTGCTTGGCGCCCCACCAGCATCCGCGGGAGGTCTCGATCGGGATCCAGACCGCCCGCCGGCCGGCCTTCGCGAAGTACTCGTCGTAGTCCGGTATCGCCGTGGGCAGCGGACCCGGCGGCGCCTGCGGGTGGGCCGTGACCGTGCCGTCGGCGTTCCGGCGGATCAGACCGGGCACCGCGTCGAGCGTGGTGTTGTTTGTGAGGGCGTGCAGCAACTGCGGAAACGACTCGTCGGCCTCGCCCCGGATCGCGAAGTCGACACCTTCCACGGTCCGCACCCATTCGAGGCCCATCTCGCCGTCGAAGTTCGCCCCGCCGAAAACGGTCACCAATCCCGGGAACCGTTCCTTGAGCCGCCGGGCCAGCGCGAACGAGGCCGTGTTCTGTTCGAACGTGCACGTGAAACCGGCCACGCTCACGTCGCCCCACGGCTGACCGGAGACGAGGTCGTCCAGATAGGCCGGCACCACCTCGTGCCGGATCCGCAGGAGCAGCTTCCGTTCGGACGGCCGCACCTGGTCGTCCAGCAGCGCGGACCCGGGGTCGGGCGCGTCCGGGCCGAACGCGGCGACCGAGAACAGCCACTCACCGAGCATCCGGCCCCGATCCTCGGCCAGCATCTCGTACACGTCCGGGCCGACCCGCTCCGCGAAGTCGAGGTTGGCGTGCAGCGAACGCGCGGGAAAGCCGTGCTCGCGGGCGATCGCGGTGAGCAGTCCGGCCTGGATCGACGGACGACCGGCGCCCTGGAACGGCATCGAGACGATCACGACCGGATTCGTCATGGCCCGGCCCGTGCTACCGCCGTACCCAAATGGTGATCTGTACCGCGGGGCCGTCGTCGCCACCGTCGGGATCGGCCGAGCGGGCGGAACCGATCCGGCTCCCGATGCGGCTGGAGTCATCGGCGGACTCACCCTCGCGACGGCCGTGCACGAAGGTGTGGATGGTGGACTCGCCGAGCATCGTGTTCCGCCCGGCCGCGAACAGTTGCGCGAGCAGTGCGCGCTCCTGATCCGTGAGTCCGGTGACGGATGCGGTCACTTTCCGGATGAGGGCGTCGATGGCGTCGAGGTCTGTCGGCGGATCGGTCATGAGAACCTCCCGAGCAACTCACCTGCGATGGTCGACCGGCCGCGGGGCGAAGTCCACCGAATTGACGAGGGCCGACAGCGTGGGTCGGACGTACGACATCAGCGGTCCGGCGGTTGTGGTACGCGGGCAGACGGATTCTTCCGCGGCTAAGATCCCCTGCTGTGAGTGTGACGCGGCGTTATGTGTTGTTCCCCGGCCGGCACCATCTGCTGACCCAGTTCCAGGCCGACTACCTGCAGCGACTCGCGGACGACGGCGCCGCGACGATCGTCTGGGCGGTCACCTCGGCCAACCACGAGAACACGAAACGCAACCCGATCCCCTATCACCGGCGTGAGGCGGCGATCGAGCGGTTCAGCGTCGAGACCGGGCTGCGGTCGGTGGTCGTGCCGATCTTCGACACCGCGCCGACCGACAGGTTCGCTCAGGTAACGCTCAAGACCGTGACCGTGGCGACCGGGATCGACCTGACCCCGGAGAACACGCTCGTCGCCTGCTCGACGCCGGCGGTCGCCGGGCTCTACGCCGAGCTGGGGTTCACGATCGCACCCGTCGAGGACGCACCAGGCGTGTCCGCCGAGCGCCCGTGGGACGTCCTCCTCAAAGTGGCCGCGGGCGACGACTCGTGGCGCAAGCTCGCGCACCCGGCCACGGTCGACGTGTTCGACCGCTACGGGCTGCCGGCTGTCGTGCGCAGTGTGGTGAACGATCCGGTCGTCGGTGACGAGGGCGGGTTGACCGCGACGCGCGACTACCGGACATATGTCGAGGCTTTCGCGGACGCGGCCACGCGCAAATGGACCGCCGTGCGCCAGTACGTGCAGCCGGGCCGGATCGTGGACATCGGCTGCGGTGCGGGCGCCGTGCTCGAACTGGCCGACCGGGACGACACGCTGCACGAGAGCGACCTGATCGGCGTCGAGGTGGCCCGCCACCTCTACCAGGAGTGCGTGCACAAGAAGGCGCAGGGCGTCTTCCGCAACGCCAACGTCTACTTCTATCAGCGCAACGTGCTCGGCGGCGCGGTGCTGCCGGACCGCTCGGTCGACACCACGCTGACGTTCGCGCTCACGCACGAGATCTGGTCGTACGGACAACAACGCGCATCTCTGCTCGAGTTCGCGCGGCGCATCCACGAGCACACCGTGCCCGGCGGCGTCTGGATCAACAGCGATGTGTGCGGCCCGGGCGACCGCAACCGCCTCATCGACCTGCGCCTGACCAGCGAGGACGGATCAAACCCGGCTTCCCCCCGTACGGACCTGGCGGAACTCTCGTCGGCCGAGGTCACCGCCTACGTGTCCGGGTTGTCCACGCGCGCCCGGCTCGATCAGTTCGCGGTCGACTTCGCGTTCCCGGTCGAGTTCACGGCCCGGCCGGACGGAACGGTCCGCATCCCGTTCGGCCCGGCCATGGACTTCCTGACCCGCAAGGACTACGTCGACAACTGGCTGTCCGAGACGCACGAGCAGTTCTGCGGGCTCGACTTCGGCGACTGGGTCGAGCTGCTGGCCGAGGTCGGGTTCGAGCTCGACGCGGCGTCCCACCCGATCCGCAACGACTGGGTGATCGACAACCGGATCGCCCCGGTCGCCTCGATCGCCGACCTGGACGGCAACCCGCTCGACTGGCCGACCACGCACGCCATCATCGTGGCCCGCCGCCCGCACAACACCTGACCGCACCGCTCATCATCCTGAGCGCGACGGACACCATCGCGCGGAAAGCAGTCAGCGGGCGATCAGCACCGGACATCCCGACCGCTGGAGCAGCCGGCTTCCGATCGACCCGAGCATCAGGCCCTGGAAACCGTGCGTGCGCGGCCCGACCACCATGAGCCGGGCCGAGCGCGACCGTTGCACGAGCACCTTGTCCGCGCGGCCGTCCACGTATTCGCGGGACGCGCGCACCTCGGGGTACTTCTCGCGCCACGGGTCGAGCTGGGCGTCCAGGTCGGCGCCGAGCGGGTCCGGGGCCTTCGCGCCGCCGACGGTCACCGCCTCGACGCCGGTGTCGTGCAGCGACGCCTCCTCGAAGGCGTGCCCGGCCACGGTCGACGAGGACGGGCCGTCGTCCAGGCCGGCCACGACCGCGCCCGCCTCGGGGCCGTAGCGCCCGCGGACCACCACGACCGAGCACCGGGCCTGGGTCGCGACCTGGCTGCTGACCGACGCGATGGGCAGGATGGGCAGGCCGCCCTCGTGCCGTCCGCCCACCACCAGCAGGGCGGATTCCTCGGCCGCGTGCAACAGCACCGGTACGGCGTACCCGGGAAGGGCCTGGCATTTGACCTCGACCCCGGGCGCGGCGGCCCGGGCCTGCGCGACCGCGCGCTGCACGATCGCGCCCGCGTGCTCCTCGGCCGAGTGGGTCGGGGTGCTGCCGGGCGTCGACCGGCGCCGGTAGTACGCGGTGAGGATCCGCAGCTCAGCGCCGCGGCGTACGGCCTCGGTGGCGGCCCAGCCCACGGCCGCGGCGCCTTGGGCCGAGCCGTCCACACCCACCACGATCCGAGTCTTGATCATGTCCGCCTCCACAGGGGAACAGGCGGTCGCCGTTCGGCGGCACAATCTCCAGAGTCGTCCTGCGGAGGCCCCACCGACAAGGGTGATTACGGCTAGTGCGACTCGCGGGACACCTGGTCGCCGCTTCCGCCGATCAGGAAGTCCAGGTCGGCGCCGGTGTTGGCCTGGCCGACGGTATCGACGTAGAGCTTCTCCCAGCCGCGGACCGGTGCCGCGTAGGCCCGGGCCGCCTCCTCCGACGGCGGCCGCGCGTCCCACTCGTCGGCCGGGACGTCCACGTCCAGCCGGCGGTTGGCCAGGTCGAGCACGATCATGTCGCCGGTGCGCACTTTGGCGAGCGGTCCGCCCGCGGCCGCTTCCGGTGCGACGTGCAGAACGACCGTCCCGTACGCCGTACCGCTCATCCGCCCGTCACAAATGCGCACCATGTCGCGCACTCCGTCGGCCAGCAGCTTGGCCGGCAGCGGAAGGTTGGACACCTCGGGCATGCCGGGGTAGCCCTTCGGCCCGCAACCGCGCAGCACGAGCACCGAATCGGCGGTCACCCCGAGCTCGGGATCGTCGAGCCGGGCCTTCAGGTCCTCCACCGAGTCGAACACGACGGCCGGGCCGCGATGCTGGAGCAGGGCGGGCGTGGCCGCGGCCGGTTTGACCAGGGCACCGTCGGGCGCGAGGTTGCCGTAGAGCACCGCTATCCCGGCCTCCTCCTGCAGCGGCTCGGCGCGGGAGCGGATCACCTCACGGTCGTAGACGCGGGCCGCGCCGAGGGCGGACACCAGCGGCTCGCCGATGACCGTGATCGCCGCCGGATCGAGCAGATCGCTCACTTCGGCCAGCACGGCGTGCAGCCCGCCCGCGCGGTACAGGTCGTCCATCAGGAACCGGCCGGCCGGCAACAGGTCGACCAGCAGCGGCACGCCGGCCCCGATCCGGTCGAAGTCGTCCTGGGTCAGCGGCACCCCGAGCCGGCCCGCGATCGCCAGCAGGTGCACCACGGCGTTGGTCGAACCGCCGAGCGCGGCCAGGGCGACGATCGCGTTGTGGAACGATCCAGGGGTCATCACCGCGCTGGGCCGCCGGTCCTGTTCGACCAGGTCGACCGCGAGCACCCCGGTGGCGTGCGCGGCCTCGAGCAGGCGGCTGTCCGGCGCCGGGGTGCCCGCGATGCCCGGCAGGGTCATGCCCAGCACCTCGGCCAGCAGACCCATGGTCGACGCGGTGCCCATGGTGTTGCAGTGCCCGCGGCTGCGGATCATCGAGGACTCCGAGAGCTGGAACTCGTCCGCGCTCAGCGTGCCCGCACGAACCTCTTCGCTCAGTTTCCACACATCGGTGCCGCACCCGAGCGGCGTGCCCCGGAACGTGCCGGTGAGCATCGGCCCGCCCGGCACCACGACGGCCGGCAGGTCGACCGAGGCAGCGGCCATGAGGAGGGCCGGGATGGTCTTGTCACAGCCGCCGAGCAGCACGACGCCGTCGATCGGGTTGGCCCGCAGCATCTCCTCGATGGCCATCGCGGCCATGTTGCGCCACAGCATCGCGGTCGGCCGCACCTGTGTCTCGCCGATCGACACGACCGGCAGGTCGAGCGCAATCCCGCCCGCCCGGTGGATGCCGTCGGCCACACTGCGCGAAACCTCGTTCAAATGCGCATTGCACGGGGTCAGATCGCTCGCGGTGTTGGCGATGGCGATGTGCGGCCGGCCGTCGAACGCGTCGGCGGGCAGGCCCCGCCGCATCCACGCGCGGTGGATGTAGCTGTTCCGGTCGTCGCCGCCGTACCACTGAGCGCTGCGCCGATCCGCCATCTCCGGACTGTAACGCCGCGAATCGCAACTCGGGAAGATCCTTCATCATCGCGGAACTTCCGCCTAGTCTTCGGAACATGACTGCGCGCTTCGTTGCCCGTCCGGCCGGCGCGGAGGCCTACGCTCTCGGCGAGGGCCCGGTGTGGGACGCCGCCCGCGAACGGCTGCTCTGGGTCGACATCCTGGGCGGCACGGTGCACGCGGGCACCCTTTCGACTTCGCACGAGATCCCCGCTTCGCACGAGATCCCGGCTTCTCCCGAGCTCTCGGCTTCCCACGAGACTCCGGCTTCCCACGAGACCCCGGCTTCTCACGTGATCTCGGTGACCGACACGTGGGAGTTCGACGATCTGGCCTGCGCGGTGGCCGTCTCCGCGGCGGGCGAGCTGCTGGTGGCTCAGCGGGGCAAGATCATTCAGGGCGATTCCCGTACGGTCGTGGCCGATCTCAGCCGCACGGACAGCCGCCTCAACGACGGCGCGGTCGACCCGCAGGGCCGGTTCCTGATCGGCAGCATGGCCCTCGACTCGGCGCGCGGCAACCAGGCCCTGATGCGCCTGGACGGCGGCGACGTGACCGTGCTCGACGACGACCTGACCCTGTCCAACGGGCTCGCCTGGAGCCCCGACGGCGGGACGCTCTACAGCATCGACACCGTGCCGGGCGTCGTCTACGGGCGGGACTATCCGGACGGCGTACGGCGGGAATTGTTCCGTTTCTCCGACGGGCAGCCGGACGGGCTGTGCGTGGACGCCATCGGCAACCTGTGGATCGCGGTCTGGGGCGGCGGCCGGGTGGAGTGCCGGACCCCGGGCGGAACCGTGCTCGCCGTGGTCGACGTGGACGCCCCGCACACCACAAGTTGCGCGTTTGCCGGTCCCGACCTGCGCGTTCTGGTCATCACGACCGCCACCGACGGGTTGTCCCCGGCCGAACTGACGCGCCACCCGGCCTCCGGGCGCCTCTTCACCGCCGACGTCGGCGCCGCCGGACTCCCGACCCCGTATGTCCAGTTGTCCCCGACGCCGTAGCGCTGTTACGGCGTACGGGGAAATCTCGTCTGTGAGGAGCAAGAACCGTGTTCCTGATGCGCATCGGTGCCCCCGGCGCCGAGAAGCCCGCCGTCCGCGCGAGTGGGTCGGACTACGTCGACGTGTCCGACCTGGTGGCCGACTTCGACGAGGCGTTCTTCGGCGGTGACGGCGCGGCTCAGCTGGCCGGACCGGTGGCCGACCGGATCGCCGCGGGTGACGTGCACCCGATCGGCGACCAGCGGATCGGCGCCCCGATCGCCCGGCCGCACCAGATCCTGTGCATCGGGCTCAACTACAGCGACCACGCCGCCGAGACCGGCCAGGCCGTGCCGGCCGAGCCGATCCTGTTCACCAAGTCGCCGAACACCCTGGTCGGGCCGGACGACGACGTACGCATCCCGCGCGGCTCGACCAAGACCGACTGGGAGGTCGAGCTCGGCATCGTGATCGGCCGCCGCACGTCCTACCTGGCCTCGGTCGACGAGGCGGCCGCCGCGATCGCCGGCTACGTGCTGGTCAACGACGTGAGCGAACGCGCATTCCAGATGGAGCGCGGCGGACAGTGGGTCAAGGGCAAGTCGGCCGAGACGTTCAACCCGGCCGGGCCGTGGCTGGCTACGCCGGACGAGATCCCCGATGTCCGCAACCTGTCCATGTGGCTCGATGTGAACGGCGAACGCCGGCAGACGGGCAACACCAAGACGATGATCTTCGACCCGTTCGTCGTCGTGCACTACCTGAGCCAGTTCCTGATGCTCGAACCCGGCGACCTGATCAACACCGGCACCCCGCCCGGCGTCGGGCTGGGCATGAAGCCGCCGACCTACCTGCAGGCCGGTGACGTGATGACGCTCGGCATCGAGCACCTCGGCACCGCCCGCCAGCAGGTCGTAGGCCCGCGATGACCGGCCTGCGCGCGATCGTCACCGGCGGCGCCTCCGGCATCGGCCTGGCCACCGCGTCGCTGCTCGCCGAACGCGGCTACCGGGTGGCCACGCTCGACCTGAACACCGACGTGCCGGCGCCGCTCATGGGCCTGCGCTGTGACGTCACCGACGACGCCTCGGTCCGCGCGGCCGTGGCCGAGGCCGCGTCCGCGTTCGGCGGCCTCGACGTCGTCGTCAACAACGCGGGCATCGGCGCCCAGGGCACCGTGGAGGAGAACGACGACGCCGAGTGGTCGCGCGTGTTCGACGTGAACGTGCAGGGCATGGTCCGGGTGAGCCGGGCCGCGCTCCCCCACCTGCGCGAGTCGTCGCACGCCGCGATCGTCAACACCTGCTCGATCGTGGCCACCGCCGGCCTGCCGCGACGGGCCCTCTACGGGGCGACCAAGGGCGCCGTGCTGTCGCTGACGCTGAACATGGCGGCCGACCACCTGTCCGAGGGCATCCGGGTCAACTGCGTGAATCCCGGCACGGCCGACACTCCCTGGATCAACCGCCTGCTGGCCGCCACCGACGACCCGGCGGCCGAGCGGGTCGCTCTCGAGGCCCGGCAGCCCTCCGGCCGGATGGTCACCGCCGACGAGGTGGCCGCCGCGATCGCCTACCTGGCCGGCCCCGACGCCTCCGCCACGACGGGCGTAGCGCTGGCCATCGACGGCGGCATGCAGGGCCTGCGCGTACGGCCGCCCGCGACCCGGTGAACCAGCCCGACCCGCTGCGTGCGGCGGCCGGCCAGGCACCTCGCGGGGCCGCCTTGTCGGACGCGCTCGAATACCTCGACCACAACGAGTTCGAGATCGCGCTCGACGCCCTGGCCGAGCTGGGCGAAGCTCGGTCGTTCGTCCTCTGAGCTGTCGCCGGTGCACCGACAGGTCCTGTGACAGGATCGCGGGATGCTGCGACTCACCGACTTCATCATCGACTGCCCGGACACGATGAAACTGGCGGCCTTCTACGCCGAGGTGACCGGGCGGCCGATCAAGGACGGCAGCGACGCGGACTGGGCCGGCGTGCAGTTCGGCGAGATCGAGCTGGCCTTCAACCAGGTGGCGGACTACCGGGCCCCGCAGTGGCCGAGCAGCGAACACCCCAAGCAGTTCCACCTGGACTTCGAGGTCGACGACATCGAGGCGGAGCAGAGCCGCGTCCTGGCGCTCGGCGCGACCCTGCAGCGGGATCACGTCGGGCCGGAGGGGTTCGGCTTCCGCGTTTACACCGATCCCGTCGGACATCCGTTCTGCCTGTGCCGCAACCGCGGTGTCGTGTGGACCGCCGAGGGTCCGGTCTGGCCCGAGCGTCGATGACGCATCGCACTCTCAGTTCTGGATCGGTGGGGCCCACCCCGGCCGCGGGATCAGGCAGAACGGGTGCCCGGCCGGGTCGGCGAAGACGTGATCGCCGCCCGGCCGGGGCGTAGCGCCGAGGGCGAGCGCGGCCTCGGTGGCCACGGCCAGGTCGTCGACCATCACGTCGAGGTGCATCTGCTGCGGCACGGCCGGGCCGGGCCAGGTGGGCGCGCGGTGATCGGGCGCCCGCTGGAAGGCCAGGCCCGACGTGGTCGTGTCGGCCGAGACGACCACGAAGTCGCCGTCGTCATAGGTGATCGGTTCGCCGAGCAGCGCCGACCAGAAGCGGGCCGACGCCGCCGGGTCGGGGCAGTCGACGATCAGGTGGTGCCGGCGGCCGACGGGCATGCGATCACCTCGCCCCGACGATCTCCAGCGAGACCCCGGCGGCCAGGCGATACGGGTTGGTGGCGACCAGAGCGCCGATCGCCCGGCGTAGGCGGGACACCTCGGCCCGCACGGTGACCACGTGGTCGGCGTCGCCGTGCAGGAAGCGGCTCATCTGGGCCGCCGTCAGGCCCGCCGGGCCGCAGGCGACCAGCAGCTCCAGGATCTCGGCGTGCCGGCGGGTCAGCGGCGTGCGCCACGGCGCCGACTCGCCGCACACCTCGAGCACGGGCGACGAGCGCAGGTCGAGGGTGGCCCGGATGGCCGTCTGGGGTCCGGCCGGTCGCACCAGCCAGCCCTCGGGCAGCCGTTCCGGCAGGCACAGACCCAGCCCGGGTACGCCCAGCGCCGTCCCCTCCCGCGGCGTGCCGATCCGGTCGCGGGTGGCCACCCCGCTCGCCGCCGCCACCCAGCCGTGCTCGTCCACGATCAGCAGCGGTCCCGGCACGGTCGACACCACGTGGGCGGCCGAGCGCCGCAACCGTTCCAGCCGGTCGGCGTGATGCCGCCACAACTGCGCCTCGGCCAGCCGCACGCCCATGGCCACCATCGCCTCGATCGCCGGATGCAGAGTGAGCGCCGGACCGCTCACATCGACAATGCCGAGCAGTTCCCCCGTACGCGGATCGTGCACCGGATGCGCGGTGCAGTACCAGGCGTGCTGAGCCTCCTCGAAGTGCTCGGCCGAGAACAGCTGCACCGGCGCCGCCTCGACCAGCGCCGTCCCGATGGCATTGGTGCCGACCGCCGTCTCGGTCCAGTTCGCGCCCTCGCCGAAGCCCAGCACATCGGCCCGGCGGCGCAGCGCGACCGGCCCCGCCCGCCACAGGATCACCCCGTCGGCGTCGGTCACGACCAGCAGAAACCCGTCGGCCAGCCGGAGCAGGTCGTCGATCACCAGGGCCAGCGGCGATTCCCGGCGCAGCCGCTCGATCTCGTCGAACGGCAACGGGTCGCGGGCGTTGGCGCGGCTCGGGTCGAGGCCCAGCCCGAGCATCCGGGCCCAGCTGCGCGAGACCAGGTCGCGCGGGCGCTGCGGCGGACGGTCGCCGGCGAGCACAGCATCGTGGACGCGGCGCAGCTCACGGGCATGCCGCGACAGGTCGGTGCCGGGCCGCACCGCGCCGAAATCGCCCACGACTGAGCATGGCCCGCGCGTGCAATGTGTTGCAACCCTGTTGCGGACTGAAGTCGGAACTGTCTATTAGCGCCATGACGCAGACAACGGATGTGCGACAGCGAGTGGACGACTGGCTCGCCTCTTTTGAGAGTGCCCTGCACGACCGGGACGTCGAACGGGCCGCCGCGCTGTTCGCCCCCACCTGCTTCTGGCGCGACCTGGTCGCCTTCACCTGGAACATCACCACGGTCGAGGGCCGCGACGGCGTCACCGACCTGCTGACCCGCACGCTCGACGGCGCCGACCCGAGCGGCTTCGCGTTGACCGAGGACCCGACCGAGAGCGACGGCGTGATCGACGCCTGGATCCGGTTCGAGACGGCGACCGGGCGCGGCACCGGTCATCTGCGCCTGACCTCCGAAGGCGCGTGGACCCTGCTCACCACGCTGCGCGAGCTCAAGGGCTTCGAGGAGTCGCAGTATGCGAGACGACCGCAGGGCGTCGAGCACGAGCTGGCCAAGGGGCGCCAGAGCTGGAAGGAGCGCCGCGACTCCGAGGCGGCCACTCTGGGGAGCGACGAGCAGCCGTACGTGATCGTGATCGGCGGCGGTCAGGGCGGCATCGCGCTCGGCGCCCGGCTGCGGCAGCTCGGCGTGCCGGCCCTGGTGATCGACAAGAACGCCCGGCCGGGCGACCAGTGGCGCGGCCGGTACAAGAGCCTTTGCCTGCACGATCCCGTCTGGTACGACCACCTGCCCTATCTGCCGTTCCCGCCGAACTGGCCGGTCTTCGCGCCCAAGGACAAGATCGGCGACTGGCTGGAGATGTACACGAAGGTCATGGAGGTGCCGTACTGGTCGTCGTCGACTGTTCGTTCGGCCGCCTTCGATCAGGAAACGAACAAGTGGACGGTAACCGTCGAGCGCGACGGAAACGCGCAGACGCTCACACCCGCGCATGTCGTGTTCGCCACCGGCATGTCGGGCAAGGCGAACTATCCGGAACTGCCGGGACAGGACGTCTTCCGCGGCGAACAGCACCATTCGAGCGGGCATCCCGGCCCGGAGGCGTACGCGGGAAAGAAGGTTGTGGTCGTTGGCTCGAACAACTCGGCCTTCGACATCTGCGGTGCGTTGTGGGAGCACGACGCGGACGTCACCATGGTGCAACGCTCATCGACGCACATCGTGAAGTCGGCTTCGCTCATGGACATCGGGCTCGGCGACCTCTACTCCGAGCGGGCGGTCGCGTCCGGCGTCACCACCGACAAGGCCGACATGATCTTCGCGTCGATCCCGTACCGGATCATGCACGAGTTCCAGATCCCGCTGTACGAGCAGATGGCCGAACGGGATGCGGAGTTCTACGCGCGGCTGGAGAAGGCCGGCTTCGAGCACGACTGGGGCGCCGACGGATCCGGTCTGTTCATGAAGTACCTGCGACGCGGCTCCGGCTACTACATCGACGTGGGTGCGGCCGACCTGGTCGCCGACGGGCGGGTCAAGCTCGCGCACGGCCAGGTCGATCACCTGACCGAGGACGCGGTGGTGCTCGAGGACGGCACCGAACTGCCGGCCGACCTGGTGGTCTACGCCACCGGCTACGGCTCGATGAACGGCTGGGTGGCCGACATCGTCGACGCCGCGACCGCCGACAGGGTGGGCAAGGTGTGGGGGCTCGGCTCGGACACGCCCAAGGACCCGGGCCCGTGGGAGGGCGAGCAGCGCAACATGTGGAAGCCCACCCAGCAGGACAACCTGTGGTTCCACGGCGGCAACCTGCACCAGTCGCGGCACTACTCGCTCTATCTGGCGCTGCAGCTCAAGGCCCGCTACGAGGACGTGCCGACGCCCGTCTACCGCCTTCAGGAGTCGTACCACCAAAAGTGACCCACGCCACATGAAAGGATGATCCGTCGGGGGTCCCGGTGTCGTCTGACCGGGTGTGAGAGTGACCGACCTCGACGAGGAGCAACTGCTCCGCCGCGTCGCGCGAGCCGATCGGGCCGCGTTCGACGAGTTGTACCGGCGTACGTCGCCGTGGCTGGCTGTCCGGCTGCGGCGGCGTTGCGCTGATGACGGCATGGTCGCCGAGGTCATGCAGGACACGTATCTGGCGATCTGGCGGGCCGCCGGATCTTTCACGGGAGACGGCAGCGCGGCCGGTTGGCTCTGGAAGATCGCCGCCCACCGTCTGGTCGACGCCGCCCGCCACCGTGCCCGACGTCCGGAGTTTCCGTCCGAGGATCTTCCCGTACGGACCACAGCCGCCGCCGAGGACGAAGCGCTCGCCGGTTCACTCGGTGACGAGGTCGGGCTGGCCCTCTCGCAACTCGCCCCCGAACTCCGCGCCGTCCTGCACGCGATGGTGCTGGACGGGCTGACCGTGCGCGAGACGTCGATCCTGCTCGGGCTGCCCGAGGGAACCGTGAAGAGCCGGGCCCGTCGCGCCCGCACCGTGCTGCGGGAGGCACTGTCATGACGACGCACATCCCTTCCCCCGCGCTCGAGAGCTACGTCGCCGCGGACCCCGGTCTCGACGACGCCGCCGTCTGGGCCGTGGAGGTTCACCTGGAGAACTGCGCCGAGTGCCGCGCCCGGATGGCCGAGATGGCCGCGCCGCCACTGCTCGCGCTGCTCGACGACGTGCAGGTGGCGATCGACCGCGGGGTGCGGTCCGGGCCCGGACCGGTCCGCCGGCACCCCTGGCGCCGCATGGTCCACCGGTGGGCGGTGTGGTCGGTCGTCCCGTGGATCGTGACCGTGCTCAGCGCCGTGCTGGCCGCTTTCCTGCTCGACCGCCAGTTCCCCGAACGGCCCTCGCTGGTGCTTCTGCTGGCCCCGGTCGCCCCGCTGGCCGGCCTGGCCGTCGCCTGGTCCCGGCGCAGCGACCCGGCCTGGGAGATCACCGCGGGCACCTCGCGGGCCGGTCTCGAGATGCTTTTCCGCCGTACGGTCGTGGTGCTCGCGACCGTGCTGCCACCGCTGGCCCTGGCCGGCTGGCGGCTCGGCATGAACCCGGCCCTGTGGCTGCTGCCCGCCCTCACCTTCACCGCGGCCACGCTGCTGCTCGGCGGCCGGATCGGCGTCGACCGGGCCGCCGCCGTGCTGGGCAGCGCCTGGGTGCTGGTCATCGTCGTGCCGGCGATCACCTCCGCCGACCTGCCCGTGGTCATCCGATCCGAAAGTCTGCCGGTCTGGGCACTCGCCGCCGTGATCGGCACCGTTCTGACCCTCCTGCGCGCCGGTGACCACCAGCGCGCCCCCCGTTGATCCGTCGAGGAGAGATTCCCTTGGTACGCATGGTCACCGCGACCGAACTGAGGCCGGACACCTACGCCTGGCCCGTCGAGGCCGAGCGCCTGGAGGTCAAGGCCGGCCGCCGGCACCTGGCCGTCAACGGGCTCGACCTGCGGCTCGGCACCGGCGTGCACGGCCTGCTGGGCCCGAACGGCGCCGGCAAGACCACCCTGATGCGGGCCCTGTCGACCGTGCACCGCCCGTCCGGCGGCCGGCTCACCCTGCTCGGCACCGACGCCACCGAGAGCCGCTCCCTGCGCCCGCTGCGCCGCCGGCTCGGCTATCTGCCCCAGCACTTCGGCTTCTACCCGCGCTTCACCGTGCGCGAATACGTCGAGTACATGGCCTGGCTGCGCGAGATGCCCAAGGCGGCCATCCCCGGGGCGGTACAGCGCGCCGTCGAGCGGGTCGGCCTCACCGACCGGGCCGACTCCCGGCTCAAGTCGCTCTCCGGCGGCATGCTGCGCCGGGCCGGCATCGCGCAGGCGATCGTCAACGACCCGGCCCTGCTGCTGCTCGACGAGCCGACCGTCGGCCTCGACCCCGAACAGCGGGTCGACTTCCGCACCTTGCTGCGCGAACTCGGCGCCGAGAGCTGCGTGGTGGTCTCGACCCACCTGGTCGAGGACGTGGTCGCGGCCTGCTCCAACGTCGTGCTGATGGACCAGGGCAAGCTCGTGTGGCAGGGCCTGCCGGCCGACCTGACCCGGTTCGGTGAGCAGGGCGGCACCGGCGACAGCGCCGCCGAGCGCGGCTACACCACGCTGCTCGCGAGCCACCGGAGTGCCAAGTGACCCGGATCCTCGGCATCGAACTGCGCCGCTCCAACGCCCTGACCCTGGCCGCCCTGCTGATCGGGGTCGGCGGTGCCCTGCTCGTCCTGGACGGGGGCACCTGGCGGCACGACTGGCTGCGTTTCGCGTACTCGACCGGCTCCTCGCTCTTCCTGCTGCTCCCGCTGGCCCTGGCCGGCGGCGCGGTGCTCGGCCGCCGCGAGAAGCGCACCCGCGCCGACGAGTTGATCGCCAGCACGGCCCGCCCCCGCGCCCAGCGCCTGACGCCCGCCCTGCTCGCGATCGGTATCGCGGCCGCCGCGGCCCACCTGCTTCTGTTCGCTGCCGGCGCGATCCTGATCGCCGTGTCCGGCAGCTATCTCAGCGCCGCGACCCTGCTCTGGCCGCTGACCGGCGTGCTGGTGCTCGCCGGTGGCACCTGGCTCGGTCTGGCGGCCGGACGCGCCTGGTCGTCCCCGCTGGTGCCGCCGCTGGTCGCCGTGCTCGGGCTGCTGCTCCAGTTCGCGTTCAGCGAGCTCGGGCCGATCGGCGAGCCGACGCGCATGGAGAACCTGTCGATGCTGGCCCAGCCGCCGTTCCAGCCGTGGGAGGCGATCAGCGGCCGGGCCCTGGCCGGATACGCGCTGCTCGGCGCGGGCCTGCTCGGCGCCGGGTTCCTGCTCGCGGCCGGACGCTCGTGGATCCCGCGCGTCGCCGCGGTGGCCGTGCTGGGCCTGGCCGGGTGGGCCGCCATGGTCGTGCCGGGCGTCGGCCAGGCCGACCGCTACCGGGTCGACGCCGGCGCGATCCGGCTGGTCTGCGCCGACGGCACCCCGCAGGTGTGCGTGACCGCGGTGCACGCCTGGCAGCTGGACAAGGCCGCACCCCAGGTCCGGGAGGCGCTGCAACTGCTGGCCAAGCTGCCCGGCGCGCAGACCAAGGCGATCGAGTGGCACGCCGACCGGGTCTATCAGCCCGGCGACTCGGGCTGGGACTCGACCGGCCTGATCCGGACACCGGCCGACACGGTCAGCTTCGACCTGAACAACAACGCCCTGGTGCCGAACATGCTGCTCGGCGCCGGCACCGGCTGGAACGGCTGCGCCGAGGGACCCGCGCACAGCGTCGCCGGGCACGCGGCCGGGGCCTGGCTGATGGGCACCGACGTGCTGACCGGCGTCGACGATTTCGGCAACTACCCGGAGATGGAGCAACAGATCCGCGACACCGTACGGGGTCTGCGGGCGCTCCCCGAGGCCGAACAGGTCCGCCGGGTCACCGCCCTGCGCGACGCGGCCCAGAAATGCGAGAACGACCTGATGCCGTACCTCACCACCGCCAAGGCCGCCCCGTGACCGGCTGGCTGACCCTCTACGCCCGCTCCCGGCGCGTGCCGGTGGCGGCCGCGGTGTCGTTCGCCGCGCTCGCGCTGGCCTGGACGGGGTGGTCGGTGTTCACCGATCGCCCCCGCCTGGAACCGGCCTTCGCCCTCCTGACCATCCTGCTGGCCCTGGCCCCGATGATCCCGACCCTGGCCGGCGACGACGACGCGCTGGAATCCTCGGCCGCCCGGCCGTGGCCGCCGAGGCGGGCGTTGCACCTGCTCACGGCGGGCCTGATCGTGGCCGTTCCGGCGGTGGCCAGCGCGGCCACCGGCGCGTCGTTCGGCCCACCGGCCGAGACCCTCCGCAACGTGGCCGGCCTGACCGGCCTGATCGGCCTCGGCGTGGCCCTGGCCGGCACCCGGATGGCCTGGCAGCTGCCGATCTGTTGGACGGTGGCCCAGCTGATCTTCGCCGGCGGCGACCGGGCGAAATGGTTCTTCTGGCTGGTCGAGCCCACCTCGAGCCGGGTCGCCACGGCCACCGCGGCGGTGCTGTTCGTGGCCGGGATGCTGGCCTACGCGTGGCGGGTCGGCCCCCGGCTGGCCACGGCCGAGGCCGCGCTCGGCCAGTAGACGAGCACCGACCCTCCACACTGGAGGCGTGGTCGACACCTGGATGATCGGGGCCGGCGTGGCCGCCCTCCTCGCCGCCGGCACCGTGGCCCACGTCCTGGACGAGCGGCTGCAGGAGCGGAGGCGCGGGGGCGGTTCGTGGTCGCCCGCGCTGTGCCGGCTGGGACAGCACAACCCGGCGTCACGCCTGGCGCCGACGCCGGACGACCCGTGCCGCCACGAGTACCGGTGCCGGACCTGTGACCGGCTGATCAGCGCCGGCCCAGGGCACGACTGGGGCGAGCACCGGGAGAAGAACGAGAACTGCGTACGGACGGCGCTCTGCCGCCGATGCGATGCCGAGCGCACGACCGACGCGCACCGCTACCGGCCGGAGGAACGCGCGGAGGGCTCGTGCCAGGTGACGGGAACCTGCGAGGACTGCGGCGTCGTCACCGCCTTCCGCGAGGAGCACGACCCCGATCCCGGCCATTGGCCGAACGCCTGCCGGCGCTGCGGGTACTGGGACGACATCGGCGAGTGACTCAGCCACTGGGCTGCTCGCCGCACGTCAGCCGGCACGGCCGCGCGGAGGTCCGGCTGCTTCTCGTCGAGCGCCCGCATCAGGTTGTCACGCGCCGGGAACGGATCGATGTGTTTCGGTCCGGCGCGGCCCTGCTGACGTTCGCGTTTCTGCTGGGCGCCCGGCTCTGAGCCGGGCGCCCGGAGCAGACGTCAGGCTACGGCGGCGAAACCGCCGGTCCACGAGAGCTTCTCGCCCGCGGCCAGGGTGATCTGCAGGAAGGCGAGCGACTCGAGCTCGCGCGCCCGCTTGAGCGAGCCGGCGTCGACGGCGCGCAGGCCGGCCGCGGTGACGACCGACGAGACGGCGGCCTTGGCGTCGGCGTCGTCGCCCGCGATCAGGACGGCGGTGGTCTCGGTGCCGACCGAGCCGGTGGCCAGCGTGCCGGCGAAGTTGGTGTTGAACGCCTTGACGACCTTGCTCTGCGGCAGCGCCTTGGCCAGCTCGGCGGCGGCCGAACCGTCGGCCGGGACGGTCAGGTCGTCGAAGGTGGCGAAGTCGACCGGGTTGGTGATGTCGACGACGATCTTGCCGGCCAGCTGCTCGCCGCGGGTGGCGACGATGTCGGCCAGGGCGGCGTGCGGCACCGCGAGGATCACGATGTCACCGGTGACGGCCTGGTCGGCGCTCGAGGTGTTGAGCTGCTGCACGGTGTTGCCGCCCTTGGCGACGACCCCGCCGATGGCCTGACCCATGTTGCCGGTGCCGAGGATGCTGATGTTCGCCATGATGCCCTCCCGAGCTCTATTGGTTGTTGCGACAACAATTGCACGTGTACGGCGGTTGTAGCAACAACTAATGTCGTGCGAAACTGGTGACCGTGGACACGCGATGGCTCGACGACAAGCAGAAGGCGGCCTGGGTACGCCTCGCCGCCGTGCTCGAACTTCTGCCCGGCGCCCTCGACTCCCAGCTGCGGCGCGACTCCCAGCTGACCCACTTCGACTACTTCGTGCTCGCCATGCTCTCCGAGGCGCCCGCGCACACGCTGCGCATGACCGCCCTGGCCGAGCACACCACCGCCACGCTGGCCCGGCTCTCCCACGTCGTGCAGCGTCTGGAGGCGCGCGGCCTGGTCGAGCGCTTCCCCTGCCCCGAGGACAAGCGCGCCACCAACGCCCGGCTCACCGAGGCCGGCTGGGAAAAGGTGCGCGCGGCCGCACCGGGGCACGTGGCCGCCGTACGGGAAAATGTGATCGATGCGCTCACACCCGAGCAGATCGTGCAGCTGGCCGAGATCGCCGACGCCGTGCTGCACCGGCTCGATCCCGAGCGAGCGCGGGCGGCGATCTACGAGCGCTACGACACGCCGCCAACCGCTCAGAACTGACGCCCGTCGGCCGTAGATACGGCTGTGACGGTGCCACTGCGCAAGCAACTGGTGGCGGTGGCGATGATCGCTGCCGCCTTCCAGCTGGTGCTGCCGTGGCTGCCGATCAGTCCGGGACGCGCGATCTCGGACGTGCTGATCGCCGTCCCGGCCGCCCTGGCCGCCTATTTCTACTGGCGCCGGTCCCGGCACGAGACCGGCCGGGTCCGCGCGTCGGTGCTGGTCGGCACGGTCGCGGGCGCCTGCTGGTCGATCGCCAACCTGATCTACCTGGCTGACGAGATCGCCGCGAACGCGACCGTCTATCTGATCGGCAACGTGGTCGCCCTGAGCGCCGCCGTCCTGCTGCCGCTCGGCGTCGCCCTGCACGCTCCCCCGATGCACGGCAGCCGCGGCTACCGCGCGCTGCTCGACCTGGCCGCGGTGTGCGGCGCCCTGTTCACCGTGGCCTGGATCTACGTGCTCGCCCCGGCCCGCACCGGCAGCGGCTTCGCATTCGCCAGTGCGCTGGTCGCCATGGAGGTGCTGGCCGCCTCGGTCGCGCTGGTCACCATGTCGCAGAACCTTCCCGGCCGTACGGGCTACGCGCCCCGCACCCTCGGCGCCGCCTCGGTCACGCTGGCCGCCATCGCGCTCACCGGGCTGCACAACAACATCGAGGGCCACCCGTGGTTCGCGCACGGCGCCGGGGGCGGTTACCTGCTCGCGGCCGGTCTCACGCTGATCGCCAGCCGGCTCGAGACACCGCGCGAGACCACATCCGCCGACACCCGATCGTTCGCCGGCGGTTGGGCCTTCCTCCCGTACGTCCCCTTCCTGCTCGCCGTCGCCGCCGGCGCGACCCAGCAACTGAGCCGGGGTGCGCTCGGTCCGGTGCTCGTGTGGGTTCTGCTCGTGACGTTCACTCTGGTGCTCGCACGGCAGTTCCTGACCGTGGCGATCGTCGGCCGTCTCGCGGTCAAACTCGCTCACCAGGCCCACCACGATCCGCTGACCGGGCTGCTCAACCGGGCCGCGTTCCACAGCCGGGGCGCCGAGCTGGTCACCGCGCCGGGCACCACCGTGCTGCTGATCGACCTGGACGGGTTCAAGCCGATCAACGACCGGCTCGGTCACGCCGGTGGTGACGAGGCCCTGGTCACCGTGGCCCGGCGACTCACCTCGGCGGTGCGGGCGGACGACCTGGTCGCGCGGCTCGGCGGGGACGAGTTCGCGCTGATCCTGCCCGGTGACAACTCGGCCGACCGGATCCGCGCGGAGCTGACCGCGCCGATGACCGTGCGCGGTGAGACGGTGTCCGTGGGCGCCAGCGTCGGCCGTGCCACCGCGGACGGCGTACGGACGCTGGACGAACTTCTGCACGAGGCGGACACCGCGATGTACACCGAGAAGGCGGCCCGCCGATCGTCCTCCGCGGCCCGCCCGGACGCAGCTCTCCCGGACGCAGCTCTTCCTAGCGCAGTTTGACGGTCACGCCGCCGGACAGCAGAGAGTCGTGAAGCACGAGGGTGGTCAGCTTGGCGGTTTTCGGGACGTCGAAGACGAGCTTGCCGGTGACCCGCTCACCGGGGTCGAGCTTCTGCAGGAACGTGCGGGTGGCCCGGTTGGCGTAGATGCTCGCGAGCTCGTCGTTGCCGTACTCGGTGCCGTCGGCGCCGATCGCCTTCTGCGCGTGCCCGACGAAGTACTTCGGTTCGCTCGAGAAGTTGCGCGCGGACAGGCTGACCACGCAGTACCGGCCGGTGGCGGTGCGTTCGAAATGCTCGAGCCCGACGGTGTTCTTCGAGCAGTCGACCTTCGAAACGACGAACTCGAACTTGCCGTCGCGCACCTTGTCCCCGACGCCCGGTTCCGGTGCGTGGCTCGGCGTGGCCTTCTTCTTGGGCGCGGCGGGCTTGGCCCCGGCCTGGGCCTCGACCGGGCCGGCCGGTCCCCCGTGGCGGTAGCTCTCCGCGGCGATCCCGGCCAGGAACAGGGCGACCACCGCGACCAGAGCGAACACACTCGCCAGCACCGGATTGAGCGAACGCCGCGGAGCCGGATGCGCGATCCGTTGCGCGTTTTGTTCGGCGCGCTCATGTTGTGCGTTCGTCCGCGAACCGCCGCGAACTTGCGCGTGTTGCACGGTGCGCTCATCGTGCGCGTTTTGTTCGGCGCGCTGTTGTTCTGCGTTCGTCCGCGAACCGTCGCGAACTCGCGCGAATTGCACGGTGCGCTCATCGTGCGCGCGGCCGGGTGCGGTGGGGCGATCTGGCGACATCGTGCACTCCTGACTTTCTCCCCTCACTGTGAGTCAGCGAGGGGAGTCCGTCAGCGATTTCGCCCCAGATCCGACAATCAGCGGCCGTACCGGCTCTTCAGATGGCGCCACCAGTCCCGGAACATCCACTTGTCGAACTCGGTGATCTGGGTGGCACTGCCCGCCTTCATGATGAAGCCCTGACCGGGCGTCGGATCCCAGTCGTAGAAGTCGTCCAGCCCGTACGTGTGGCCGAGCTCGTGCAGGAAGATGTGGATGTTGGTGGCGTTGACGTTGCTCAGGAAATACTCCGAGCCGACCCGCTGACCCCAGTCACCGCCCGCGCCGCCCTGGAAGCCCGCGGTGAGCCACAGCGAGTGGTCGTAGTGCCGGGACGCGCCGCCAGGGCAGCCCGAGTAGTTCCCGTCCTGGTGGAAGAAACGCGCGCAGGGCGGGGAGCACTGCGGGGCGTTCTCGTTGATATTGCCGACGGTGATGTCGACCGAGGTGTCGGTCCATTCCAGTTGTGCGCGGTCGCGGACGGCCCAGCCGACCACCTTGACCGGCACCTGCGTGTACGGCCAGTTGTTCCAGCCCTGCCCGTTGTCGAGCATCTGGTCCATCCACTTCTGGTACTGCCGTTGCAGCGCCGCGTGGATCGAGTCGCGCTGGGCCGCGGTGACGTGCGCCGTCGAGTCCCAGCGGACGCAGTAGTTGATCGCTCCGCCGCCGGCCGCGAGCTGGTCCCAGCCGTAGTTCCTGAACCCGTACAGGTTGCTGTAGGTCTGCTCCTGATGCGACCAGACCGCCGCGAGGGGCTGCACCAGCGACGACGGCGGGTTCCAGGCGTTACCGGCCGGCGGCGTGGTCGGCGGTGTGGTCGGTGGGGTCGTCGGCGGCGTGGTCGGCGGGAACGTCGTCGGCGTGCTCGTGGGAGCCGTGCCCGTACATGTCGTTCCGTTCAGCGCGAACGCCACCGGCGCCGGGTTCGACCCGGTGAACGAACCGTTGAACCCGAGCGACAGACTGCCGCCCGCGGACACCGAACCGTTCCAACTGGCGTTCGCGGCGCTCACGTTCGCGCCGTTCTGTGTCCAGGTGGCGTTCCAGCCCTGCACGACTTTCTGTCCGTTGTCCGGAAAAGCGAACGTCAACGTCCATCCGTTGAGCGCTTCCCCGAGGTTCGCGATCGTGACCGAGGCACCGAACCCGCCCGACCACTGGTTGGTGACCGCGTACGTGACGCGGCAACCGACCGCGGCGTACGCGGAAGGCAGTATCACGACAACCGAGAACGCCGCCATGAGACCGGCGGCCAACCAGGCGATACGACGTTTCATCACTCCTCCTCAGATTCTCCGGGACGAACGTCACGTCCGTTTTTCGCTCGCGACCGAAGGGTCGCTGGGGTGGGATGTCGCTATGACCTCTCCCCGTGTGCCGGGCGCCGCGGTGGCCGCCGCGTCCGTCACCGTCGTTTTCTGGGCGTCCGCGTTCGTCGGCATCCGGGCCGCCGCCCCGCACTTCTCTCCCGGCTCGCTCGCGCTCGGCCGGCTGCTGTCCGGCTCCGTCGTGCTCCTGCTGTTCTTGGCCGTACGCCGTCAGGGGCTCCCGCCGCGCGCCGCGTGGCCCGGCATCGTGGTGTCCGGCGTGCTGTGGTTCGGGCTGTACATGGTGGCGCTGAACTGGGGCGAGGAACTCGTCGACGCCGGGACCGCGGCGATGATCGTCAACGTCGGCCCGGCCCTGATGGCGTTGCTGGCCGGCTGGCTGCTTGACGAGGGGTTCCCGCCGCGGCT
Source organism: Paractinoplanes bogorensis (assembly GCF_018829635.1). Classification (GTDB taxonomy): domain Bacteria; phylum Actinomycetota; class Actinomycetes; order Mycobacteriales; family Micromonosporaceae; genus Actinoplanes; species Actinoplanes bogorensis. The sequence continues at coordinate 31,721 of NZ_JAHKKG010000005.1, read as the reverse complement.
GCTGGCCGGCATCGCGGTTTCGTTCGCCGGCACGGTCGTGGTCGGCCTGTCCATGTCCGGCGGCGGGCGGTCGTCGGTCCTCGGGGTGCTGCTGTGCCTGGTCGCCGCCATCACGTACGCCTCCGGGGTGGTCGCGCAGAAGCCCGCCCTCAAGCACGCGTCCGCGCTGCAGGCCACCACGTTCGGCTGCCTGATCGGTGCGCTGGCCTGCCTGCCGTTCGCCGGTCAGCTCGCGCACGACGTTGCCGAGGCGCCGCTCTCGGCCACGCTCAACGTCGTCTACCTGGGCGTCTTCCCGACCGCGGTCGCGTTCACGACCTGGGCCTACGCCCTGGCCCGCACCACCGCGGGCCGGATGGGCTCGACGACCTACGCGGTGCCGGTCGTCGTGATCCTGCTGTCCTGGCTGGTCCTGGACGAGGTGCCCGGGTGGCTGGCCCTCGCCGGCGGGGCGCTGTGCCTCGCCGGCGTGGCCGTGTCCCGGTCCCGTCCCCGGGTTCTTACTGAAGCGTCCCGGTGACTGTGCTGCCGGACTTGGTGACGTAGTACGTGACTTTCGCGCCACTCCAGAAGTGCAGGGTGAGCGTCACCTTGGCGCCGTCGTTGACGTCCGCGAAGAACTCGGGCGTCAACGCGACGGTGCCGGCGGTGTAATTCGGCAGGAACGTGTACGCGAATTCCTTGTACGACGTCCAGTTCTGCGGGCCGGCATTGGTGCCGTCGGCGTATTTGGCCTCCATCGTGGCCACCCGGTCACCGCGGAACGTGGCCGGAATCGTGAAGGCCGACGTCGTACCCGTCGCGGCGGTGACCGTTGGGGTGTCGTACGAAATAATGGTGATCCGCCACGGCACTCCGGCGCTGAAGGTGGCCGATAGCTTCGCGTTGACGCCGTAATCACGGGCGCCGGCCAGCCGGGTCAGCAGGCTCGCTTTCAAGGTGAGCTGGTCGCCGCTGATGGTGTAGTCGGTACCCCGTACGAGATCGGCGTTGTTGAATTTGAGCGCCGCAAATGTGGTGCCGTTCGGATTGAGCGTGACGGTCTTGTCGGTGATGGCGGCCGACTTGGCCAGGAAGACCTGATCGGTCGACGCCGTGCCCGAACGCGTGGTCCAGCTCGCCTTCATCTGGGCGTACAGCTCGGGGTCTTTCCAGGTCAGCCCGGTGCGGTCGAAGTGCTGACCGTTGTCCCAGAGCATCGTGGTGATGTTCTTCTGCCGCGCGTAATAGCCGAGGTATTCGAAGAACTTGAGCTTTTCGCCCTGTTCGACGGCGTCCAGCGAACGGTCGAACCCGAGCAACCCGAACTCGCCGAGAATGACCGGGATGCCCTTGGCCGTGAACGCGGCGGCCGAGCGGTCGAGGTAGCCGTTGACGTCGGCCTGCGTGGTGGCGTCAAAGGTGGTCGTGCCCGCGATGTTCACGCTGAACGGCCAGTAGCCGTAATAGTGGACCGTGGCGGCGATGTTGCGGTCGTTCAGTTTCTGAATCGTGGTCGACAGCGCGTCGAGGTGAGCCTGGTCGGCCGACGTGTGCAGGGTCGGCAGCACCAGCAGGCGGGTCGCGTTACCGCCGCCACTCCCCCGCACGATCGTGTGGAAGCTGGTGTTGAGCTGGTCGAGATAGTTCTCGCTCTGCCCCTCGTCGCTGAACTGCGGTTCGTTGACGCTCTCGAACACGAGCTTGTTGGACGAATCGCGGAAAGCCGCGGCGATCTGATTCCAGGTGGCGTCGTAACGGGCCTTGGCCCCCGGCATCGAGTTGAGCCACTGCCACGAATCGTGATGCACATTGATCATCACGTAGAAGCCGTCGGCCAGGGCCCAGTTGACGACCTCCTTGACCCGGGCCAGGTAGGCCGCCTCGATCGTGTAACTCGGCGAACCGCCCTGGTGCTGGCCCCAGGTGACCGGGATGCGGATGCTCTTGAAGCCCTGAGCCTTCACACCGTCGAGCAGCGCCTCGGTGACGCGCGGGTTGCCCCAGCTGGTCTCGTCACTGCCGGTCGCGTCGAGCGAGTTGCCGAGGTTCCAGCCCGGTTGCATGGCCGCCACCGTTTCGGCCGCATTCCCCGCCGGCGGCGATGTCGGTGGGGTCGTCGGCGGCGTGGTCGGTGGGGTCGTCGGCGGCGTGGTCGGGCTGCTGGTCGTCGGGGCTCCCGTGCAGGCCACCCCGTTGAGGGCGAAGGCGGTCGGGACCGGGTTGCTGCCGTTCCAGGCACCGTTGAACCCGAAGCTCGCCGTGGCGTTGGTCGCGAGCGAGCCGTTGTAGCTCACGTTGGTCGCCGTGACGTTGGCTCCGGCGGCGGTCACGGTGGCGTTCCAGGCCTGGGTGACGCTCTGCCCCGCCGCCGGGAAGGCCCAGGTCAGACGCCACCCGTTGATCGCGTCCCCAAGGTTGGTGACGGCAACGTTGGCCGTGAAGCCACCACCCCACTGCCCACCGATCGTGTAGACGACCTTGCATCCGGCCGCCGCCGCACCGGCCGCAGTAGCCGTCCAGAGCCCGGCCAGCGTCAGCAGCGCCACAACACCGGCGAGCAACGCTTGCAGGCGCCTTCGCCTAGGGGGATGAGCCATGGGGGTTGTCCTCGATCCGCATCGGGGGAAACGTGCACGTAACAGTTCCGGCGCAGGCTAGCCACGCTTTTCGAAAGACGTCAATCAATGCGCTCAGATTGTGGGAGCGCTCCCAAATCTGCCTGAGATAGCTTGCTTTCGGGTGGTGGCGCTCGTACGATCAAGGGCTCTGTGAGCGTTCACAGGCCAGCCGATCCGCCACGCGGCGGCGGCCCGACGCACCCAAGGCCCAGCCGGCCGCCAAGGGTCGCGCCCGGACGCGGAGGGCATGGATCACGCATGGGCCCGGGCGCACGGTCACGCGCAGTCGACGGGATCGCACGTGGGCGGAGGGCGTGGCGGTCACGCGTGGGCGTGGGGCGGGCGCTCGAGGCGCACAGGGTCTCGCGTTTAGTCGGGGTCACGCCTCGGGCGCCAGGGAATCGCCCGGCGCCTCGCTGGTCAGTCGAGCAGCCAGCCACCCACCGATTGCGCCGCTGGGGTCAGCGAGACGATCAGGAGCACGAGCATCACTGCGGTGCTGCCGATCAGCGCGCGCGTCAGACGGCGGTTGCCTCCGGCCAGGCGAACCAGGAACGCCAGACCCGACACGAGCAGGCCGAGACCGGCGAGGACCGGTGCCATCGTCAGAACCATGCCCGCCGGAATCGACCAGGCCCACCCGGTGACGTCGAGGCTCTCGGTGACGGCGTCCCCTTGAGCCGGGACATACCAACGCCCGGCCAGATCAGCGGCATGGGCCATCGCCGCATAGGCACACACGGCATAGAGCAGGGCGTAGCCGTACTGCGCCCACACCAGCGTCCAGGCACTCGCCTTGGTCGAGGTCGGTGCGTTGCTGCGCATGGCCGCGGTCGTCATCGGCGCATCGTAACCAATCAGCGCTATTGCCTGTTCGGCTCTCGTCGCAGCTCGCACTCTGCTTCGTTTCAGCTAAATGCGCGTCGTCCCGCGCTCATCGTGGCTCGCCCCGCGCTCATCGCGGCTCATCGCGGCTCGCCCCGCGCTCACCGCGGCTCGTCGCGGCTCGTCCCGCGCTCACCGCGGCTCGTCGCGGCTCGTCCCGCGCTCATCGCGGCTCGTCCCGGCGCGCTGCGGCTCGCTCCCGGCATTTACTACGGCCAGAGCTCGGGGTCAGCCCAGGCCCCTGTGATGGCCAGGTCGGCGTCCTGCCCGCGCAGACGAGCGAAGCGCAACGCCAGCCGCTGAAGCCGCACAGTCATCGGAATCTGATCGAGCAACGGTGACCCGGTCGTCACGGCGCTCGTCCAGGTGACCACCTGGAGACGCTCGAGGCGGGCCGCGTGCCGCACCGAAGAGGTGAGTTCATCAGGCTGCAGGACAAGCAGGGTGTCAGCCGGCGTGTAGGGAACCGCTCCCCCGTGCAGCAACCGATCGGTATCGAAGCCCTCGCACAGGATCCGCGCTCCCTCGCGAATCTTCAGCGCTCCTTCACGCGCGGTGATCGACCACAGACCTGGCCCGACGATCGCCATCGCCCGCGCCGGCATAGGCACGTCGACGCCACCGCCACTTCTGTTGGCGCCGACGCCAGCGGTGTCACCGTTACTGCCACCATTGCCGGCGCCGGCGCCGGCGGCGTCAGCGGCGATGATGGCCTCGGCCACAACGCGGACCGCGTCCGGCCCGCCGCCCGGCGCGCCCAGGTGGTGAGCCAACTGCGCGAGAACGACAAGAGCCGCCGTATAGCTGACCGTATAGGTCTCGGATGCTTCGGCGATCGGCGTGCGCACGGCCTCGGGCCAGTCCACGTCCGGGCCGGTGATAGAGATGAGCGGGACGCCGGCATCGAGCAGCAGGGCGCGACTTCGGACGGCGTACGCGGTGTGCCCGGTGTGCGTGATGACCACCGCGGCGTCACCATCGCGCAGCAGAGACTGATCGAACATGTTCGCCGCGATCGCCCGGCTGTCCAGGCCGGCCCGCGCCAGCTCGGCCGCGCCCAGTTCGGCCGCGTGCAAACTCGTCCCGGTGCCGATCAGCCAGACACGCCGCGCCCCGGCCAGCTTCCGCGCAGCTTCTTCTGTCAGCGCCGGATCACCCAGGCTCGCGACAACTTCGGCCTGGGCCGCAATCATCCGCTCGAGTTGTGCCGTCATCTCAGCGCCTCCCCGTCAGCACGATCAGAAACCGTCACCACGACCAGAAAATCGCTCATCATCCTGAGCGAAAACTGAGCGAAACTGAGCGCGAGCAGCATAGTGAGCGAACCGCGCAACCTCGAACAACACACGCCGTCTCGGCAACCAGCCGGGCGCAGTGGTCAGCGAACCACGCGGATTCACTACACTCCCGCACACTGCGATGGGAATGATCGACTTGCGGGGGACGACGATGGGCGTGCTGTACGACTACTTCCGGGCTCCCAGCCTGGCCCAGGTGCGCGCACACATGGACGAGAACGATGCGCATTCGCCCGTGCCTGGGACGTTCGACGGTATCGAGCTGAAGAACTTCGACCCGGGAGTGGTGCTGGGCCGACTCGTCGGCTTCGTGACGGGTCAGGAGTGGAACACCGAACTGGTCAGGGACCGTCTGATCTGGCCGGAAGGCGCCGAGCAGGACATGGAGTACGAGGGTCCGTGGGTCGTCGTGCTGCCCGATGGTGTCCGGGACATCCTGGCCGGTATTCCGGCGGAGCGGATGACGGAACTGGCCGAGCGCTGGGCCGCCATCGATGAGCTCAGTCCGCACGCTGACCCGGAGTTCATGCGGGAACTCGTGTCCGAGTTCGCCGCCCTGGCCGCCCGTGCGCGCGAGAACGACGACTCTCTCTTCTGCTGGATGTCTCTTTAACGACCGCGGGATCGGGTGGATGTCCCTTCCGCGACCGCGGGATCGGGTGGATGTCCCTTCCGCGACCGCGGGATCGGGTGGATGTCCCTTCCGCAACCGCGGGAACGGATGGATGCCCCTTCCGCAACCGCGGGAACGGATGGATGCCCCTTCCGCAACCGCGGGAACGGATGGATGCCCCTTCCGCAACCGCGGGAACGGATGGATGCCCCTTCCGCAACCGCGGGAACGGATGGATGCCTCTTTAGCGACCGCGCGATCGGGAACGACGAGCTGACCCGGTAGGGCAGGCGGGTCACATCCGCTCGCCGTGGTGGGACAGCAGGAGCGTCAGCAGGGTGGTCAGCTGCTCTCGCTGGGCGGGGGTGAGCGGCGCGAACACCTCATCGTCCACGTCGGCCAGGATGGCGTCCAGTGTGTGCAGCTGGCGCCGCCCGTCGGCGGTCAGGGTGACCAGGTTGCGGCGGCGGTCGTCGGGGTCGGGAACGCGTGTGACCTGACCTCGGGTGGTCAGCTCGTTGAGCACGGACACCAGGTCGCTGCGGTAGATGCGGGTGCGGTCGCTCAGCTGGGCCTGGCTGGCCGGGCCGGACTCGTCCAGCGTGGCCAGCACGGCGTAGTGCCACTTGCGGGCGTCGGCGCGGGCCAGTTCCTCGTTCACCCGGCGGTCGGAATGCATGGCCGCCAGCGACAGCAACCTTGTCCGCATCGTGCGCAATCGCTCAGCCACGGGTCGAACCCTACCACTTGCGTTAGTCACACTAACGACTTAGCGTTTGTCGGACTAACGATTGGGGAGATGCAGGATGACCACGATCCCGTTCGGGCCGCAACTCGTCGGCCGTACCGAGAAAGCCCTCAACGCCCTGCTGATGCGACGCCTGGCCGGCAGCGGCGTCAGCGAACCGCAGTGGGTGGCCCTCACGCTCACCGCCACCGGCGGCAACGAGAATCTCGCCGAAGCTCTGCGCGTCGACGAGGCGGCGGCCCGCGCGCACGTCGACGCCCTGATCGCCGCGGGACTGGCCGACGCGAGCGGCACCAAGGCGACCGAGGACGGGATGCGCCTGTGGCGAGCCGTCCGGGCGGAGACCGCCGAACTGACCGCGAAGTTGTGGGGCGACATCCCGGAGGCGGATCAGGCGACGGCGGCCCGCGTCCTCAACACCATCCTGACGCGAGCTCTCTACATAGATGAGCATCAACACTAGACACAGATAGTAAAACTAACTAATAATCGTCCTCCCCTACATCCCCAGTGGAGGACGTCGATGCGCCGCTCCCGTTCACTCCTACTTTCCGTCGCGGCCGCGGTCGTCGCCGCCGGCATGGCCCTCTATGCCGTCTCCCCCGCCGCGGCCGCGGCCACCACCGCCACGTTCGCCAAGGTCTCCGACTGGGGATCCGGCTGGCAGGGCCAATACATCATCACCAACGGGGGCAGCGCCGCCCTCACATCCTGGAAAGTCGAGTTCACCCTGCCGTCCGGCACGAGCGTCGGCGCGTACTGGGACTCACTGCTCGTCACCTCGGGGCAGCGCTTCACCTTCACCAACCGCGAGTACAACGGCCGGATCGCCCCCGGAGCTTCGGTCACATTCGGTTTCACGGGTACGGGCTCCGGCTCCCCCACCGGCTGCCTGCTCAACGGCACGTCGTGTACTGGAACGGTGACGCCGACCAACCCGCCCACAACAACGCCGACCAACCCGCCCACCGGTACCACGCCCGTAGCCCGGAACGGGCAGCTCAAGGTGTGCGGCCGCCAGCTGTGCAACTCGCGGGGCAAGGCGATCCAGCTGCGCGGCATGAGCACCCACGGCCTGCAGTGGTACGCGAACTGCGTCAATGACAAGTCGCTCGACGTGCTGGCGAACGAATGGAACGCCGACGTCCTGCGGATCTCGATGTACATCCAGGAGGGCGGCTACGAGACCGACCCGGCCGGCTACACGGCGAAGGTCAACGACCTGATCGAGAAGGCGTCCGCGCGCGGCCTGTACGCGATCGTCGACTGGCACATGCTGTCGCCCGGCGACCCCCACTACAACCTGGCCCGGGCCCGGACGTTCTTCCAGCAGATCGCGTCGCGGCACAAGGACAAGACCAACATCCTGTACGAGATCGCGAACGAGCCGAGCGAGGTCCACTGGTCGTCGATCAAGTCGTACGCCGACCAGATCATCCCGGTCATCCGGGCGCAGGACCCGGACGGCGTGGTGCTGGTCGGCACCGAGGACTGGTCGTCGCTGGGCGCCTCGGGTGACGGTCAGGGCGTTGCGCGGATCCAGGCCAGCCCGGTCAGCGCGACCAACATCATGTACACGTTCCACTTCTACGCGGCCTCGCACGACGACTACTACCTGAACACGTTCCGGGACGCGATCGCCAAGCTGCCCATGTTCGTCACCGAGTTCGGCACGCAGCAGGCCAGCGGCGACGGCGGCAACAACTTCGCGATGGCCCAGCGCTACCTCGACCTGATGGCCCAGAACAAGGTCAGCTGGGTCAACTGGAACTACTCGGACGACATGCGTACGGGCGCCGTCTTCACCCAGGGCACCTGCACCGCGGGCGCCTACACCGGGACGGCCCGGCTGAAGGAGGCCGGCGTCTGGATCCGCGACCGGATCCGCACCGCCGACGACTTCTGATCCAGTGGTCGAGCAGGCACACTGAAGGCGATGCGCCACTACTCCGTGCACCTCGAGTTGGGGACGGTCGCCGCCTACGGGCACTACGGGCGGCCGCTGCTGGTCTTCCCCACCGAGAAGGGCAACGCCTGGGAGTGGGGCGACAACGGCATGGTGGCCGCCGTCGAGGATCTGATCGAGGCCGGCCGGGTCAAGCTCTACTGCGTCGACTCGTACGACGAAGGGACCTGGTCGGCCCATCACCTGCCGCTCGAGGAGCGGGCACGGCGCCATGACGCGTACGAAAACTGGATCTTGAATTTTGTCGTTCCGCACATCAATGACGACAGTGGCGGCGACGCGCGGATAGCCACGGTGGGCTGCTCGCTCGGCGCGTATCACGCCCTGAACTTCGCCTTCCGCCGCGCCGATCTGTTCCCGCTGGCGATGTGCTTCTCGGGCAACTACGACCCGGGCACGTGGAACGCCTGGGGCGAACGCGGTGACGCCGTCTACTTCAACAATCCGGCGGACTACGTCGCCAACCTGCACGGCGACCACCTGAACTGGCTGCGCGAGCAGTTGTCGATCCTGCTCGTCTGCGGTCAGGGCATGTGGGAGGACACGACCGGCGCGCTCGCGTCGACCCCGGCCATGGCCGCATTGCTGCGCGACAAGGGCATCCGGCACGAGCTCGACCTGTGGGGGCCGGACACGCCGCACGACTGGCCGTCGTGGCGCGCGCAGATCACGAAGCACCTACCGCGATTCTGCTGAGCCCGGAAAAATCATCGGGACCCGTGCAACCGTACGGGCGAGCTGTTGGTCCTTCCCTCGACAGTTCGCGGACGGCGGGGAGGGTGCGTGGAGGCCGAGGAATCGGTAAGACAGGCGTACGAGGCCTATTACCGCCGGCTCGTGGTGCAGGTCTCGGGCCTCGTCGGTGATCTGACCGAGGCCGAGGACGCCGTGCACGAGGCGTTCGCCCGGGTGCTGGCCTCGCCGCGGTCGTTCCTGCGGGCCGACGACGCCGAGCGCTGGTTGCGCGTCGCCGCCCTGAACGTCGCCCGGACCCGTTACCGGCGGCGCTGGCTGTTCGACCGGCTGGTGCGTGCGGGCCGGGTCGAGGTGGCTCCCGCCTCCGTCCCCGGGCTGTCGGCCGACCGGGTCGCGCTGCTCGCCGCGCTGCGGCAACTGGCCCCGCCGACCCGCGAGGCGGTGGTGCTGCACCACCTGGCCGACCTGTCGGTGGCCGAGGTCGCGGCCACCCTGGGCGTCCCGGAGGGCACGGTCAAGGCCCGCCTGACCCGCGGCCGGGCCGCCCTCGCCCGCCATCTGGCCGACGAACCGATGCCACTGCCCGAGGGGGTTCGCCATGCCTGAGACCCAGTTCGAGCGTCTGCGGTCCGACGTCGGCGAGGCCGTGCGCCAGCCTGACTTCCTTTCCGTACGCCTCCGAGCCGCCCGCGTCCGTCGCCGGCGCGCCGCCACGACGGCCGCGATCTTCCTGGTGACCGTCCTGAGCCTGACCGGCCTCGGATACGCCGTACAGCGTGACCACCGCGGCGCCGCGACCTTCCCGGGTGGTCCCACCGCGGAGACGCCCTGGCCACGGATGACCTCGGTGGTGGCGACCGGGAAAGACCTTTACGGCGTTCTCGTACGCTGTCCCGACTGCGCCTCGGAGCTGTACGCGACCTCCGACGGGGGCGATTCCTGGCAGCTCCGCACCGTCCCACCGGAACCGGCCGACGCCGACACGCCGCGTTCGGTGTCGCTCGTCGCGCTGGCTCCCGGCATCCTCGGATGGCGGGACGCCCGGGTGATTCCGATCCACGAGGCGATCAGCACCGAACCGACGGCCGATCGGCTGTGGATCACGACCAACGGGGGCGGCAGCTGGCAGAAGGCCGTCGTGGACCGGAAGCCGGTGGCGGCCGTACCCGCGGGCACGAGCGCGGTCGGCTGCGAACTGCCGGCAATCTCGACCTGTGCCGTCGCCGCGGTCGACCCGGCCACCGGCACGCTGGCCCCGCTGGCCGCCCAGCCCAAAGGCATAGTCGTCGACCCGTCGTGGCCGGGCCAGGTGAACGTGCCGGCCGGCGGACGCCTCTGGGTGCCCGGGCTGGATCCGGTCACGAAGAAGCCGGCCATCGCGACCAGCGCCGACGCCGGACGGACGTGGCGCACCCACGTCTTCGCCGACGGTGTCGCGGCCGTCTATCAGGGCGGCACGACCGGGATGATGTACGTGCCGCGGGTGGCCGCCGGTCCCGGTCCGACGGCGTACGCGCTGACCTACCGCGCCGACGACGCGGTCGATGCGCGCTACACGACCGACGGCGGGGTCACCTGGCGTACGGGGGAAACGCTCCGCGAAGGGACGGCGATCGACTCGTACGTCACCGCCTACGGCGAGCACGTGGTCACGACGGGAACCGCCGCGGTCTCGGCCGACGGCACCGGCCCCTACACCGCGGTCTCGCTGGCCGGCTATCCCGCGGAACCCGTCGAGCTGACCCGGATCACCACGGCGGCGGCGACCGAGCGGTACCTGGTGAAGTCGCAGATCGGCCCGTACGTGTCGCACGACGGCCGGACCTGGCGGCGCGTCCCTCTCCCCTAGCCCTCTGAACGCACTCGCACCGGACTGACTTCGGCCACACCCGGCGATGGCGTGCGCCCGAAAAGAGCAGATCTTGACTCAGGACGATCGCCGGGTGCCCGGTCTGGACGGGATCCGCGGACTCGCCGCACTGTACGTAGTGGTGCACCACTGCCGGCTGCTGGCGTTCCCGGGGTATCCGGCCGACACCGGTCCGGCCGCGCTCGGCTGGCTGATTCACGGGCGGCTTGCCGTCGTCGTGTTCATCACGCTGTCCGGGTTCTCGCTGGCTCTCGCGCCGGCCCGCAACGGGTGGCTCGTTTACGCGCGGCGCCGGGCTCGGCGGATCCTGCCGGCCTACTGGGCGGCACTGGCCCTCAGCTTCCTGATCGCGGCGGCACCGCCGGCCCCGCAGTCGATCCTCATCTACGGACTTCTGCTGCAGGACTTCGTCGCCGCCCCGGCGCCCAACGGCGCGTTCTGGTCGATCGCCGTGGAAGCCACTCTGTATGTGGCTTTCCCGCTCATCGTGCTGGCCCGCAGGCGGATCGGTGCGATCGCCACGCTCGCCGCGGTCACCGTGCCGGTGGTGGTTACGGGCCTGCTCGTGCCGGGCCTGGCGACCGGTGCCCGGGCGACCGGCTACACCTGGGAGCTCGCCCCGCTGTTCACCCTGGGCGTGCTGGCCGCCGGAGTCGTCACGGCCCGCGACCGGCCCTGGTTCGTCCTGTCCGCCCTCGCCGCCGCGCCGGTACTCACGCTGATCGCCGTCCGCGGTTCGGTGTGGACGATCACCCACTACTACTGGCTGGACCTCGCCATCGGCCCGGCGATCGCCCTGTTTCTGGCCGGCGTGGCCACCCGCCGGGTCGCCTTACTGGATTGCCGGCCGTTACGTGCTCTGGGCGGCTTCTCGTACAGCCTCTACCTGATCCACATGCCGATCGTCGCCCTGATCAGCACCGTGATCGTGACGCCGCACACCGGATCGCGCCGGACCGCCTTCGCGATCACCGTGCTGCTGGCGGTCCCCTTGTGCCTGATCGCGGCCCGGCTGTTCGCCGCCGTCTTCGAGACTCCGTTCCAGCGACGCCCGGACGTCACCGCCGGTCGGGCCGGACCCGCCGCAACAGCACGCCCCCGATCACGAAGACCAGCCCGGCCAGCACCTGGACCAGCACCGCGTCGCCGGTGACGGGCAACGGATCACCGGCGTGCGCCACGGTGAGATCCAGGCGCATCGCGCGAACCGATCCGCTCGGGTCGACGCCGCTGGCCACGAGCGAGTGGGCGCCCGCGGACAGGTTCTCCGGCACGCTCACCCGCACCCGGAACGCGCCGGTCTCGTCCGCGACCGCGTCGACGAGCGTGACCGGTTCCGAATAGACGCTGATCCGCACGGTGGAGTGGGCCGCGTATCCCGTGCCGGAAACAACGATGGCATGGCCGGGCCGCGCCGTCGCGCCGTTGTCGGTGCCGAGTTTCAGCCCGGTCCGCGGTGGCTCGGCCGCGATCGGCGGCAGGACCGGCGTCACGACAGCGGAAGCCACCGATTCGGACCACGCACCGGTGTCACCAAAGGCCAGGACCTTCACCGTGTACGACGTTCCGGCCGTCCCGCCGAGCACACAGTTCGTCGTGCTCGTCTCACACATGGCCGGACCCGGGCCGGCGACCGCCCGGTAGCGGACCGCGCCGTCGCTCGCCGCCCACGAAACGTCGATCGACGAGTAGCCCGCGCGCACCGACACGCCACCCGGAGCCGACGGCTTCACCGGGGTCGTCGTCGGCGCGGACGTAACCGGCGCAACCGATGCGGGCGCGGACGTAACCGGCGCAACCGATGCGGGCGCGGACGTCACCGGCGGGATTGATACCGGCGCCGACGTGACCGGCGGCATTGACACGGGCGCGGACGTCACCGGCGGCATTGACACGGGCGCGGACGTGACCGACGGGACTGATACCGGCGCCGACGTGACCGACGGGACTGATACCGACGGGACTGATACCGACGGCGACGTGACCGGCGGCATTGATACCGGGGCCGACGTAATGGGCGCGACTGTTACGGGTGACGACGCACTGGGCGCGTCTGATGCGGACGTCGAGGGCGCCGGTGTCGCGGCGTCGGGCTCCGGGGAAGAGCTGGTGGGCACCTCGGTGAACGGCGCTTGCGGCCGCACGACGGCCGTGGAGAGGCTGGGGATCGAGGTGCCGATCTCGTTTCCGGTGTTCGTGGCCCGGACGCTGAACGTATAGCTGACGTCATTGATGAGCCCGGTGACGATGCACCGGTCCCCTGCGGTGGTGCACGTCCGGCCACCCGGCGAGGCCGTCACCACGTACGCGTTGATGGGCCGTCCCCCGTTGCCGGTGGCACCGAACCACTTCACCTCGGCCTGTCCGTCCCCGGCGGCGGCCTTGACCTCGGTCGGCGGGTTCGGCACCGTGCGCACGGCGAGCGCCGTGACCCCGGTCAGGCCGGTGACCATCGGCGCGGGTGCGGCTCCCTCGGCCAGCCGGACCACCCGATCGTTGTCGAGGTCGGTGGCATAGACCCCGCCGTCCTCCGCGACCGCCAGGCCGTCGAACCCGCCCGAGCCGAGCGTCGCATGTTTCCCGGCCGGACCGATCCGGATCACCCGGTCGGTGTCCCGGTCGACGACATAGAGGTTGCTCCCGCGGTCGGCCGCCAGGGCAACCGGCCGGCCGTACAGCCCAAGCGCGAAGGACGATGTCTGCTGGCCGGCGAGGGTCCGGGAGACGATCCGGCCCCCGTCGGTGCTCGCCGCGTGGACCGTTCCGGCCTCGTCGACGGCCATCCCGGCGATGAAGCGCAGCCCGGTCAGGGCGACGCTCCCCTGCTTCACCGCGCCCGGCTTCATCGTCCTGATGCCCCGGTCGCGGGTGGCGACGTAGACGATGCCGTCCCGATCGACCGCGAGCCCGGTGGCCAGACCGAGATCGGCGAACGGCAGCGACACGTCCGCACCGTCCGGGCGGATCTGAACGATCTTGTCGTCGCCTCGTACGGCGTAGAGGCTGCCGTCGTCGCCCAGGGCCATCAGGCGCGCACCCGCGTCGCTGACCGGGGTCCGGGTCCCGTCCGGCCCGACCCGCACGATCCCGGACGTGTCGGCCACGAACACGACGGCCCTGGGCACATGACCGGAGGACGCCGCCGTGCGCGCCGGCCGGAACAGCGTGGCCGTCCCGCCCAGCGCCAGGGCCAGCGCCGCGGCCGCGGCAGTTCGCGGCAGCCAACCGTGCATGTGTCATCCCGCGGGGGTGTGCGTTCCCGGTGTGCGATCCGGGATCGCTTCCCGCACGCTATCGACGTTTCCCGGACGCCACCCCGAGCATTGACGACAACAACTGCCCCGACCGCCCTCTGGAATAGATTGGTATGAATGTTAACTACCTAGGTTGATCGGCGGAGGGGTGCGGGCCGTTCGAGCCATTGATTGACCGACGTCTATAACGCCAGGGTGGGTCGACTGCCATCGCATATCCACGGGGGAATGCCATGCGTGTGCCGCAGCGCCTCAAGCTGTGCTTCTTAGCCGTTCCGACTCTCGTCGCGGCCATGCTGGCCGTACCCTCGCCGGGTGCCGCCGCCCCGGCCGCGCCCGTCGCGCCGCCCGGCGCGGGGCCGGTCGACCGGGGTCTGCCGCCGGAGGCCACCGCCAACCACGGTCTGCCCGCGGGGCAGGAGATGCCGGCCGTGCCGCCCGCGGTCGAGGCCGCCGGCAAACCCGAAAAGGTCGGGACCACGGCGCGCAACGAGCGGCGGGCCGCCACCGCCCGGGCCGTCAAGGCGAACGCCCAGCTCGCCCCGCCCGGCACGCCTCTGGTGCGGCCGGGCTTTCTGCTGGGTGACACGAGTCTGGTCGTCTATTTCGACGCCGATCCGAGTGACTGGGAACGCTGGTGGGCGACCGTCCGCGACGTCGAGTCGGGCACCGAGCAGCGCTCGATCGACCTCGGCCCGGACGACTTGAACCGGTGCTCGTTCCCGGCCACCTACTGCCGCAGCTTCGGAGCGGCCGAGGGCTGGATTCTCGACCCGGCCCGCAAGTACACCGTGACGATCACCGCGGCGATCGGGGCCGAAGAGCTGAGCAGTGCCGAGTCGGCGCCCGCGCAGCCGCGCAAGATCGACACGCCGCCGTCCGTACCCGCCAGTCAGGCCGTGGGCTGCGGTTGTGCGACCGTGCTGGGCACGACCGTACGGGCGCAGGCCTTCCGCGGTCAGATGGTCAACACCGGCACCGGCACGTATCAGCGGGTCGAGCAGGACTTCGCGATGCCCTCGTACGGCATCCCGTTCCGGCTCGCGCGCTACTACTCGTCCGGCAACACGGCTCAGGGCATGTTCGGGCCGGGCTGGAGTTCCACGTACGACATCCGGATCGTCGCGGCCGACGGCGGCGCGGCCCGGGTGCGGGCCGAGGACGGGGCCGAAGCCGTCTACACCAATGGCGCCGACGGGACCTACAGCGCACCCCCGGGCGTACGGGCGAAACTGACCAAGGTCGACGGCGGGTGGGAGCTCGTGCCGCCCGACCGGCGCGTGCTGCGGTTCGACGCCGACGGCAAGCTCGTCTCGATCAAGAACCCGCGCGGGCACGGCGTGACCCTGACCTATACGGCGGCCGCCAAGATCGACAAGATCACCGACGCGAGCGGACGGGTCGTCAAGTTCGAGATCCGGGCCGACGTCGGGCTGGTCAGCAAGGTGACGATGCCGGACGGGCGCTCGGAGCAGTTCGACTATCAGAACGGCCGGCTGCTCAAGGTGCAGGACGCCCGTCGCTACACGAGCAGCTACGGCTACGACGCGGCCGGCCGCCTGAACACGGTGACCGACCCGCGCGGCACCCGGCAGCTGCTCAACGAGTACGACGCCACCGGCCGGGTGGCCCGGCAGACCGACGCGCTGGGCGGCGTGACCACGTTCGCCTGGGACGCCGGTCAGCAGCGCGCGACCACCACCGACCAGGACAACGTGGTGGTCATCGACGGCTACCGCGACAACGTGCTGCTGTTCAGCCGTAACGCCAACAACGACGTGGTGAACACCCGCTACGACGGCAAGCTGCAGAAGAACCTGGTGGTCGACCCCAAGGGCAACCAGGAGCAGACCGCCTTCGACGCCGACGGGAACCCGCGTACGCGGACCGCTCCTGAGCCTTTCGCGTTCGAGCAGGTGAGCGAGTTCGACGGGCGGGGCAACCAGACCACGTTCACCGACGGGCGCGGCCAGAAGTGGATCTATACCTACAACGAATACAACGAGCTCACCAGCCAGCGGAACCCGGAGCAGAAGAGCGGCTACCGGTACGAGTACGACGCCAAGGGCCAGGTCGTCAAGCGCACCGACCCGAGGGACAAGGCGACCACGTACACCTACGACACCGACGGCAACCGCACGGCCGAGATCGCGCCGACCGGCCGCAGGACCGCGATGACGTACGACAAGACCGGGCGCAACACGTCGATCGTCGACCCGCGCGGCACCGTTTCCGGCGCCGACCCGGACAAGTACCGCACCCGCTACGAGTACGACGCCGAGAACCAGATCGTCGAGATGCGCCGCCCGGGCAAACTGCTGCCCTACCGGTGGACCTTCGACGAATTGGGCCAGTTGGCCGTCGAGACCGATCCCCTGGCCGGCAACACCCTATACACGTACGACAAAGCGGGTCGTTCGACCCTGGTGAAGGACCCGGTCGGCAACACCGTGGCCAACTCCTACACCCCGGCCGGGCGCCGCAAGACGGTGACCGTCAACCCGGGCGAGCTCAACCTGACCACGAGCTGGACCTATGACAGCACCGGCCGGGTCGCGACCGAGGTGGCGCCGCTGGGCAATGCCGACGCCGCCCAGGCCGCGCTCTACACCAGCAAGTTCGTCTACGACTTCAACGGCAACCTGGTGCAGGCCGACCGCCCGTACGGATCGGGTGGCACCCGGGTCAAGGTGGACACCGCGTTCGACGCCCTGGACCGGCCGGACCAGCAGGTCGACCAGCTCGGCAACGAGACCGCGGTGCGCTACGACAACAACGGCAACGTCGTCGGGATGACGGACGAGAACGGCGAGACCCTCACCAGCTCGTTCGACGGCGCCAACCGGCGTACGGGCAGCTCCGCACCGGGTGGCGGGGCCAACGCGGGCATCGAGTACGACGAGGTGGGCAACCCGACCAGGCAGACCACCCCGACCGGCGGCGTGGTCACCTGGAAGTACGACGACGACGGCCGGGCGATCGAGGTGGTCGAGCCGCGCGGCAACGTCGAGGGCAACAACGCCGCCGACTACACCACCAGATACGCGTACGACCAGGCCGGCAACCTGGTGACGACGACCGACCCGCTCGGCAACGTCACCACGTCGACCTGGGACGCCAACGACCGGATGGTGGCCCGGACCGACGCCAACGGCCACACCACGAAGATGGGTTACAACGACAACGACTGGCTGACCTCGGTCACCGGACCGGACGCCACCCTGTTGTCGACCACGTATCAGTACAACGCGAACGGCCAGGAGATCCGGCGGACCGATCCGCTGCTCCGCTCGACCTACACGGAATACGACAGGGCCGGCCGCGAGGTGGCCACCACCGACCAGCTGGGCCGGCGCAGCGAACTCGTCTACGACGCCAACTCGCAGCTGGTCAAGGAGGTCACGGCCCGGATGCTGCCGAGCCGGCCGGATCCGGACGCGACCATCTTCTACACGTACGACAACGTGGGCCGGCTGATCGCCAAGAAGCTCGGCGAGAACGGCACCAGTTATACGTACGGGTACGACGCCAAGAACCAGCTGACGTCGGCCGCCGACCCGACCGGGGTGCAGTCCTACAAGTACGACAAGACCGACCGGCTCACCGAGGTCGCGCGCGGTGCCGACGTCTTCGGCTACACGTACGACCAGGAGGACCGGATCACCGGGCGCACCTACCCGGACGGCACGGCGATCGCCGCCGAGTACGACGACAGCGACCGCGTGACCTCGCTGACCAGCACCAAGGGCGGCACCAGCGCGCGTTACGGGTTCGCCTACGACGTGGCCGACAACCTGACCCGGACGACGTATCCGGCGTCGACCGGCGTGGTCGAGAACCGCGCCTACGACCGGGCGGGCCGGATGACCTCGGTCGCGGCGGCCAAGGGCGACACCGTCCTGTCCGGCTTCGACCTGACCCTGGACAAGGTGGGCAACCCGACCCGGATCACCGAGACCAAGGGTGAGCCGGGCCAGCCGACCAGCACCGAGGCCACCGCCTACAAGTACGACGAGGCGGACCGGCTCACGGCGGAGTGCTCCGGTGCCCAGTCGTGCTCGGGGTCGAGCGCCGAGCGCACCGACTACACGTACGACCTGGTCGGCAACCGCACCACCAAGACGGTCAAGTCGCCGGCCGAGAACACGCTGACCAAGTACACCTATGACCCCGGCAACCAGCTGATCCTGGAGACGACGCTCGGGTCGCGCGCCAACATCAAGGCGTACGGCTACGACCTGCAGGGCAACCAGATCAAGGCCGGGTCGGACAAGTACGAGTACGACCTCGACAACTCGTTGAAGTCGGCCACCGTGGACGGCCGGACGACGAACTACTCGTGGGACGCGGTCGGGAACCGGATCAAGGCGGTCACCGGCAGCGGCGCCGAACAGATCGTCCAGACCTGGCAGTGGGACGTCAACAACCCGCGGCCGCTGCTGGCGAGCGAGACCCAGAACGACGCCCGGCGCAGCTACCTCTACAACAGCGCCGGCCAGCCGCTCGGCCTGATCGCGGGCGCGGCGACACACTCGTACCTGCACGACTGGCTCGGCGGCGTGTCCGGAGTGGTGTCGGCGCAGGGCACACCGGAGTGGTCGTACGACTACGACGCGTTCGGGGTGACCGAGAGCAGGAAGCTGAGCGATGACGCTCCGGACAACCCGATGCAGTACGCCGGGTCGTACCGGGACGTCAGCCAGGGCGACCGCTACGCCATGGGCGCTCGCAACTACGACCCGGGCACGGGCCGGTTCGACTCGACCGACCCGCAGGCGCAGCCGAACACCGACCCGGCCGTGTCGTCGTACTCGTACACCAACGCCCGGCCGACCGTGCTGACCGACCCGACGGGCGAGGACCCGACCGGCAGCGAGGGGCTCTCCAGCAGCCCGACCGCGATCGACTACCGGTTGAACAACCCGGACGCGGCGGCGGCCAGCACCGACGCCAACGTGCCGGACGGCGGCACGGTCGAGGTCGACAACCCGGAGTGGCTCAGCGCCAAGAAGCTGGTCGACGAGGCCGACGGGTTCGTCAAGCAGATCGGCGACGAGATCGTCAACCTCATCCTCGACCTGGTCGGGTTCAACGACGCCAAGGCGTGCGTCACCGAGGGCGACATCGTCGCGTGCATCTCGACGGCGCTGCAGGCAGTGCCGTGGGGCAAGGTGTTCAAGGCGGCCAAGGTGGCCATCAAGGCGGTCGGCGTGGGGCGCCGGCTGGTCGACGCGTACACCAATCTGAAGGCGGCCCGGAAGGCGCTGACCTCGATCCCCCAGCGGATCAGGAAGCTGGTCGACAAGCCACTGACGACGGTGAAGTCGGGCGCGGCGAGACAGGTGGAAAACACCGTCAAGGCGGCCAAAGACATCGGCGGCAAGGCCAAGGCGACCGCGAAGAAGGCGGCGACCCGGGCCAAGAGCGCGAAGTCGGCGACCGAGGAGAGTTGCAAGGTCGCCAAGGGCGCGAGCAAGCGGCTGTCCAACTCGTTCGTGGCCGGGACGCTCGTGCTGATGGCCGACGGCACCAGCAAACCGATCGAGCAGGTGCAGCCGGGCGACACCGTGCAGGCCACCGACGCCGCCACCGGGGTCACCCAGCCGCAGCAGGTCACCGCGGCGATCGTCGGTAAGGGCGACAAGAGCCTGGTCGAAGTCACGCTGAAGACGGGAGACAAGGTCACCGCGACCGCGGGGCACAAGTTCTGGAGCCCGGAGAAGGGCTGGGTGCCGGCCACCGACCTGAAGGCCGGTGACAAGCTGCGCGGCACCACCGTCACCGCCACGAGCGAGTGGCAGGCCAGGACCACGGTCTACAACCTGACCGTCGACAACACCCACACCTATTACGTGGTGTCGGGCAAGTCGCAGGTTCTGGTCCACAACTGCATGTCGACCCAGGCCATCACCGAACGCCTGCAGGACCACGTCAACGCGGTCGTGGAGGACTTCGAGATGGGCCGGATCGGGCTGAGCCGGGCCCAGCAGGAAGCGGTGTGGAAGCGGGCCCGGGAGAAGAGCCGGGAGACCGGATCGTCGATGTATGAGATGTTCCGCGGCGACGTGATCGACGAGATGGTCAAGAACCGGGTCAAGCAGGACCCGAAGCTCAACAAGATCCTCAAGATCTGCCGTCGTTACGAGGCTTGCCCGGACTTCCACGAACCCGGCCGAAACGTATGGTGGGACATGACGACCGAGGGTGACTTCGGTCAGCACGGCAAGGACTACACCAAGCCGTTCGGCCGCGGCATCCACCTACCCACTCGATAGATTGAGGAGTTCGTCGTGGCGCGCAGGGATCTGATCGAACGGTGGCGCACCGGGGACGGCCGCGAGGCCGCGCTCCGGGGGCTGGCCGGCGGGTCCCTGCCCACGACGGACCTCCGCGGACTGCCCGCGGCCGGCCTGGAGTCGCAGGGCGTCGCGGTCACCGGCGCAGACCTCCGCTACGCGACTCTCGCGGAGGCCCGACTGGAGGGCGTGCGCTGGGAAGCGACGAAACTGGACGGCGCCGACCTGTCCGACGCCGTGTTCACCGGCGGGTCGCTCCGCGGGTCCACGATGGTGCGGGCCGTCCTGCGCGACACCGTCGTCGCCGACACCACCTGGGAGTCGGTCGACCTCACCGGCGCGAAGATGAACCACTTCAAGGCGTCCCGGGTCGCCTTCCGGCACTGCACCTTCCCGGCGCTGACCAAGGTCGATTTCACGGCCTGCACCTTCGAGGACTGCCGGTTCACCGGGGCGCTCGACGAGGCCCGCTTCCTGGGCCGCGGTTCGGCCTCGGTGCTGCGCCGGGTCACCTTCGAATCCGACAGGTTCCGGTACGCCGAGTTCGACGGCATGGAGTTCGACGACGTCACCTTCCCGCCCGGCGACGCGATCGTGGTGGTGCCGCGCGGCTTCCGGGCCGTGGCCGAGCGGGCCGGCGTGCTCTCCAAGAGCCTGGACGACGAGACCGGCCGCGAGGTGCGCCGCTTCCTGTCCTCGGAGTCGCTGCGCCCCGGGCTGAGCGACACCGCCGGCTGGGCCGCGGGCCGGGCCGACCTGCCCCCGGGCACGGCCGAGATGCTGCACGAGGCTCGCGAGGCATAGCGCTCAGGTCGGCGCCGGATACGCCGACAGGGCTAGCATGGTGGCCGTTCTCCGGGCAGCCGCGGTCCTGCTGACCGTCTCCTTCGCGCTGACCCACCTGGTGGCCTCCGAGCCCTGGTGGGCCTCCGCGATCACCCTGAACGGCGTCTACTGGTGCGCCACCGCCCTGGCCGTCCTGCGGGCCGTGCGCGTGCGCACGCACCGGGCGGCCTGGGCGCTGATCGCGGCCGGCCTGTGCTGCTACTGCGCCGGAACCGCGTACACCTGGATCGTGCAGTTGCGCGGCGGCCAGCTGCCCTACCCGTCGCTGGCCGACGCGGCCTGGCTCGGCTTCTATCCGCTCGCCTACTGCGGCATCCTCGGCTTCTTCGGCCGCCGCCCGTCGAGCCGGCTGCTCCTGGACGGCACCATCGCCGGGCTGGGCGGGGCCGCGCTGTTCTCGGTGCTGGTCGTCGATGTCCTGCTCGGCCACGACACCGAGCACGGGATGGCCCAGCTGGTCACGCTGGCCTATCCGCTGGGCGACTCGTTGCTGCTGGGGACCCTGGTGTGCCAGGTGACCGCGGGACGGTCGGTGGCCCCGCGCAACCCGGTGCTGATCGCCGGCCTAAGCGTCTTCGTCGTCGCCGACACCGCCTACGTCGTCGGGTCGGCCCAGGGCTGGTACGACTCCAGCGCCCCGGCCAACGTCCTGTACCTGACCGGGCTCACCCTCATCGGCACCGCCGCCTGGCATCACCGACCGGCCCGACCTTCCTCCCGTACGCGGTCATCCGGCACCGGATCGTCCATCGCGTTCGCCGTCGGGGCGCTCGTGCTGCTCACCGTGGCCACCCGGGTGCACCTGTCGGCGATCACGGTGGCCCTGGCCGGGCTCACCCTGATGCTGGTCGTGGCCCGGGTCTTCGCCGCGTTGCGCGAACTCGAGTCGATCGGCGAGCAGCGGCACGGCGAGGCGCGACGTGACCCGCTGACCGGGCTGGCCAACCGGCGGGCCGTGCTCGAACACGTCGACGTCCTGCTGGCCCGGCGCCAGCCGATCGCGATGCTGCTGCTCGACCTGGACCGGTTCAAGGAGGTCAACGACTCGTACGGGCACCCGGCGGGCGACCAGGTGCTGCGCGAGGCGGCCGGCCGGCTGCAGCAGGTGACCCGCCACTCGGATCTGCTCGGGCGCCTCGGCGGGGACGAGTTCGTGCTGGTCATGGCGGGCGAGAACCTGACCACGGACGAGGCCGGGCGGCTGGCCGGGCGGATCCGGACCGGGCTGCTCGAGCCGTTCCTGATCGACGGCGTGCAGATCACGATCGACGTCAGTATCGGGATCGCCACCGACGGTGATCAGGACGCCAACACGCTGTTCCAGCACGCGGACATCGCCATGTACAACGCGAAACGGGCCGGCGGCGGGCACGTCGTCTATCAGCACGACGACGACCGGGAGTCCCGAACCCGGCTGGAGCTCACCTCGGCGTTGCGCCGCGACGTCGGCACCACGGCGATGACCCTGCATTACCAACCGAAGCTGGACCTGCGTACGGGAAACATCCGGGGTTACGAGGCTCTGGTCCGCTGGCAGCACGCCGAACGCGGACTGCTGATGCCGGACGTGTTCCTGCCGATCGCCGAGCAGAACGGACTGATGCCGGACCTGACGCACAACGTGCTGTCCCAGGCCGTCCGGCAGTGCGCCGAGTGGCACGCGGCCGGGCGGAACGTGTCGGTGGCGGTCAACGCGTCGGCCACCGACCTGCGGTTCGAGCGCTTCCCGCACGAGATCGCGACCCTGCTGGAGGAGCACGGCCTGCCGGCGCGGGCCCTCACCATCGAGATCACCGAGACGATGATGCTCACCGACTGGGCCACCACCGACCGGGTGCTCGACCGGCTCACCTCGATGGGCGTCGGGGTGTCGATCGACGACTACGGCACCCACCACTCGACGCTGTCCTACCTGCGGCGCCTGCACACCGCCCGGGAACTCAAGCTGGACCGCTCGTTCATCGCCGACCTGCTGACCGCGCCCCGGTCGGCCACCATCGTGCGGTCGACCATCGAGCTGGCCCACGCCCTCGGCATCACCGTCGTGGCCGAGGGTGTGGAGGACGCCGCACAACTGGAACGGCTGCGCGAGTGGGGATGCGACCAGGCGCAGGGCTACCACATCGGCCGCCCCGCGCCGCCCGGGGCTTTAGAAGCGGCCGCTCAGTTCGCGAAGTCCTGAGTGAACCAGACCTTGCCGTCGCTGCCGCGGGCCACGGCCAGACCGATCCGCTTGAAGCCGGCGTTGAGCAGATTCTTGCGGTGACCGTCGTTCGGCGGCACCTCGGCCAGCATCAGGTCGGTGAGCCCGTTGGCCGCGGTCAGGATCGACGCGTCGTTGTTCTGGGCGTTGCCCTGACCGATGTTCTCGCCGGCCGAATTCCACTTCACGCCGGCCGCGGTGAAGCGCTCGCCCAGGCCGAGCTCACCCGGGCACTGATGGGACAGGCCGCACCCGCCGACCATCAGGGCCGTGTGGGCTTCGGCCGCCTTGGTCAGGTTCGCGTCCAGCACGTACGGGGTGAGGTTGTTCGCCGTGCGGGCCGCGTTGATGTGGGCGAGCGCCTGAGTGATCACTGACTCCTCCGACGGTGGGGTCGTCGGAGGAGTCGTGGGGGCGGCCGTCGTGGGCGCGACGGTCGGTTCTCCGGTGGGGGCTGTCGTCGTGGGGGGAACGGCCGTGGGCGGAACCGTCGTGGGGGCCGTGGTCGGCGGTGCCGTCGTGGGGGCGACGGTCGTCGGCGTGGCTGTGGGAGCTTTCGTCGGGCGGGTCGGCCGCGGACGGTGCCGGTACTGCGAGTCGCCGAGGTGGGCGGCGGCCGGGCGGGCCTGCTGCTGGCGGTGATCGCCGCGGGTCTGGGCCGAGGCGATTCCGGCGGCACCGGCGCCCAGCACGCCCAGGGCCACGGTGGCCAGGACGAGCATGCGGGTGCGGGTGGGCCTGCGGTGACGCGTACGCAAGGGGAACCTCATCGATCTCTCGTGGCGGGGGCCGAAGAGACTCTGCGACGCGGCGCCCGGCAACGCACCATTTCTAAGGAAAACTTCAAGAAGTGGTGGGAACGCCAACCCCGCACCCGGCGCCCGGTTCGCCGATAGTCTGACCAGGTGCACTTGATCGTCGAGGTGGGCAGCCAGCTCGATCCGGACGTCAGCTGGCCCGAAGGCGCGGCGCTGACGATGTTCGCGGGCGAGCCCGTGCAGCTGATGCTCTTCCTGAGCCATCCGCACGAGCTCGAGGTGAAGGCCGTCGCGGCGGCCCCGACCCAGTTCGCGTGGGTCGACAGCGAGCATGCCGGCGTCCTGCTCTACCGGCTCGGGCCGGTGCTGTCATGGTCGGAGGCGACCTACACTCCGCACCTGTTCGAACCGGACGAGGGCCTGCCCAGCATCGACGACGACGCCCTGGTGCAGATCGTTCTCGTCGACCGCGACACCAACATCGTCAAGGCGCTGCACCGGGTGCGCTGGCCGGAGGAGTTCGCCGCGGCCGTACGGGCGTCGGTGACCCGGATGCGCGACACGCCCTACAGCCCGCTGGCCTACGAGCACGCGCTGGCCGCCCTGCACCGGCGCTATCCGACCCCCGAAGACATGGTGGTCGACCGGGCCGACGCCCACTGCATCGCCGTGCCGGTCACCGGCGGCCTGGACTGACCAGCCCGTTCTCGTAGCCGAAGACCACCGCGTGCACCCGGTCACGCAGCGAGAGCTTGTGCAGGATCCGGCTCACGTGCGTCTTGATCGTCTGCTCGGCGATGAACAGCTCCTTGGCGATCTCGGCGTTCGACATGCCCATGGCCACGTGCCGCAGCACCTCGCGCTCCCGGTCGGTCAGCGCGTTGAGCGCGGTCGACGGCGGGGTCGGCTGCGTCTCGACGAAGTTCTCGATCAGCCGGCGGGTGATCCGCGGGGACAGCAGCGCCTCGCTGTCGGCGACGACCCGCACGGCACGCATGAGTTCCTCGGGTTCGCTGTCCTTGAGCAGGAAGCCGCTCGCGCCCGCACGCAACGCCTCGTAGACGTAGTCGTCGATGTCGAATGTGGTGAGCATCAGGACGCGGGGCGTATGAGTGCTGCCCGCGGCCAGGATCTCGCGCGTCGCGGCCAGCCCGTCCAGCTCGGGCATCCGGACGTCCATCAGCACGACGTCGGGGCGCAGGCTACGCGTCCGTTCCACCGCCACCCGCCCGTTCTCGGCCTCGCCGACCACGGTCAGATCGGGCTGCGAGTCGAGGATCGCGTGGATGCCGGCCCGGATCATGGGCTGGTCGTCGACCACCAGGATGCGAATCATTCCGCGCTCTCCATCGGAAAGGTTGCCGTCACCAGATAGCCCCCGTCGGGGCGGGCGCCGGTCTGCACCGAGCCGCCCGCGAGCCGGGCCCGCTCCCGCATCCCGACCAGTCCGTGGCTGGGCCCGCCATGAGACTCCTCGATCGGGCGCGGCAGTTGTGTGGGCAGATCGTTCTCCACCCGTACGGTCAGATCGCCCCCGCCGAGCCGCACACTGACCCGGGTCGGCGCCCCCGGGGCGTGCCGGACGACGTTGCTCAGCGACTCCTGGACGATGCGATAGGCGGCCAGACCCACCGTGTCGGGCAGGTCGGCCTGCTCCAGGTCGCCGTCCACGGTCAGCTCGACCGGGATGCCGCCGCGCCGGGCCGAGTCGGCCAGCTCGGACAGGTGCTCGAGGTCGGGCATCGGCCGCAGCTCGCTGTCCGCGTCCTCGTCGCGCAGCAGCGCCAGCAACTGCCGCATCTCGCGCAACGCCCCGCGGGTGCCGGCGGCGATCCGGCCGAACTCGTCGCGGACCGCCGGATCGAGATCGGGCAGCCGGTACGCGGCCGAGGTGGCCTGCATGTGGATCACCGACATGCTGTGCGCGACCACGTCGTGCAGCTCGCGGGCGATCCGGTTGCGCTCCTCGACCAGGGCCCGCTGGGCCTGCTCGAGCTCGACGTCGCGCCGCACCTCGGCCAGCTGCCGGCGGGCGGCGTCGCGCTGGTTCCAGGCGATCATGCCGAACAGCACCAGCACCGACGAGGTGGCGTAGAGCACCAGCGAGAAGTCGCCGTCGTCGAGAGCCCGGCCGCGCGGGTCGGCCAGCACCAGCACGATGCAGACCAGCGCGCTGGCCCACCAGGTGAGCACCGCGTCGCGCCAGGGCCGGGTCGCCCCGATCAGCCCGATGTGCGCGATCAGCAGGATCATCACCGGCGGCGGCAGCGGCCACAGACCCGCGGCGTCCGGCTGCACCCAGGCGAACGTACCCACCCCGGCCAGTTGCAGGGCGAGGGCGGGCCAGGGCGCGCGCAGGGCCAGGGGCAGCGCCGCGCACTGGGCGGTGGCCGCCGCGTACGAGACCAGCAACGGGATGTCGTAGATCGAGGTCATCAGCAGCGAGGTGACGACCAGCAGGAACCCGGCCACGGCGCCGACCACCAGCACCCACAGCCGGCGCACCGGTTCCCTGCTCACCACGTCCACACCCGCGACGTTACCGACCCGATCACGCTCCCGGCGTCCCACCGGCGAGCCATCCGACCCCCTACCACGGAGCTACGCCGAACGGCTCCGCGGACGGACGCCCGGAGTGCCACCGTCCCCCGACTCTTCTCGGCATGGATCTGACACAGGCCGTGCTCGAGCACCCGTACCTGGTGCTCGGTCCCCTCGTGCTGCTCGAGGGGCCGGCCGCGACGATCACCGCGGGCACGCTGGTCGGGGCCGGGCTGGCCGTGTTCTGGCCGATCTGGCTGATCGTCGTGCTGGCCGAGGTGGTCGGCGACAGCCTGCTCTACCTGCTCGGCCGCTCGGCCCGGCGGCCCTGGGTGGCGCGGCTGCTGCGCAAGGTGAAGCTCGACCGGCTCGCCGCGATCCCGCTGCCCCGGCTGGTCATCACCGCGAAGCTCGTCGACGTCGTCGCGCTGCCCGCCTTCATCTGGGCGGGACTGAACCGGATCCCGTACCGGAGGTTCGCCGCGTGGGTGGGGGCCACTGCCGCCGTACGCGGAACGGTCCTGATCGGTCTCGGTGCGCTGCTCGGCAGCCGGCTCACCGGCCTGCTCGACCGGCCCGGCGGCATCTTCCTGCTCACCGCGGCCGTCGCCGTGCCGGTCGCGCTCGTCCATCTCGTCATCCGCCGCATTCATACCCGAAGGGCACAACAGTCATGCGAATCCTCATCGGTGCCGACACCTACGCCCCCCACGTCAACGGAGCCTCGGCCTTTGCCCAGCGCCTGGCCGTGGCGCTGACCGCCCGGCACGAGGTGCACGTCGCGGCGCCCTCGACGACCCGCCGCAGCCACACCGGGATGACCCGGGAGGGCATCGTCGAGCACCGGGTCCGCTCGCTGCCGGTCCCCGGTCATCCCGGCTTCCGGTTCAGTCCGCCGGTCGGGCTGCGCGCCGTCGCCCGGCGCATCCTCGACGAGGTCAAGCCGGACGTCGTCCACGTGCAGAGCCACTTCCCGCTGTGCCGGGCGCTGGTCGGCGCGGCGCGCGAGCGGGGCGTGATGGTCGTCGCCACCAACCACTTCATGCCCGAGAACCTGGTGCACTACCTTCCGTTCGGCTCGTCGGCCGTGCACGGGTGGGCCTGGCGTGATGCGGCCCGGGTGCTGGCCCGGGCCGACGTGGTGACGGCCCCGACCCCGTACGCGGCGGCGCTGGCCACGGTCGCCGGCGTGCCCGGGCCGGTGCTGCCGCTGTCCAACGGCATCGACCTGACGCGTTTCCGCGAGCTGCCCACGGCGGCCGAGTTCCGGCTGCGCTACGGCGTGCCGGACAAGCCCACCATCACGTACGTCGGACGGCTCGACGCCGAGAAGAACCTCGACGTCGTCATCCGCGCGTTCGCCGAGGTCCGCCGCAGCGTCGACGCCCAGTTGCTGCTGGTCGGGGCGGGCGCCGGCCGCCGGACGCTGAAGGCGCTGGCCGTGTCGCTCGGGGTCGGCTCCGATGTCGTCTTCACCGGTTTCGTGGCCGACTCCGACCTTCCTTCCGCGTACGCGGCCACGACGGTCTTCGTCAACGCCGGCACCGCCGAACTGCAGAGCCTGGTGACGCTGGAGGCGATGGCCTGCGGCCGCCCGGTCGTCGGGGCCGACGCCGCCGCCCTGCCCCACCTGGTGCTCGACGACGAGACCGGCTACCTGTTCCCGCCCGGCGACAGCTCGCTGCTGGCCGCCCGCCTGGTCAAGCTGCTCGAGGACCCGTCTCTGACGCGCGCCCTGGGCCGCCGGGCCCGGGAGGTGGCGTCGCAGCACGACGAGGTGCGGACGGTGGCCGCGTTCGAGCAGCTCTACGCGATCCGCCCGGCTCGCGCGGCGGCCGTCGTATGACCGCCACCATGGCCGGGACGGGCACGTCCCGCTGGTACCGCCACGCCCAGGTCAGCCTGGGCGTGGCGGTCGCCGCCGGCACCGGCCTGCTCGTGGCCGGCGACGTCGACCCGGTCCACGAGATGCTCAGCGACGCGATCCAGACCGTGCCCGGTGCGGTGCTCCTGATGGTGGCGGCGTGCGCGCTGGCGTCGGCCGGACTCTGGCTCGCGGCCGGTGCCTGGCGCACCCTCCCCCGTCCGGCGCTGTTCATCACGCTGGTGCTGGTGTGGTCGGCCGCTCTGGTCGCGGTGGCGTTCTTCCCGACCAATCTGCCCGGCACCACACCCGACATGTTCGCCGTGGTGCATCGCGTCGGGGCCGGACTGATGGCCGCACTGCCCCCGCTGTTCGCGTTGCTGCTGGCCGAACAAGCGACCAGCCCACGCACGGTCCCGCTGCGGGTGGCCGGCCTGACCACGCTGGCGGCCTGCATCGCGTTCGGGGCCATGCACGGTCCGTCGGTGCTTCTGGGGGCGGAGCCGTTCCCGTACGTGGGAATGATCGAACGCATTCTGCTGGCGCTCGTGCTCGTGGTGGCCGGCCTGTGCACCTGGGTCCTGGACGGCTCCTCCGGTGCTACCGGTGTCCCGCGGCGGCGGCTCGACCGGGCAGGCGTGTCGTGACCTGGTCGCGCACCTGTTCCAGACGTTGCGCCGTGGCCAGGGAGCGGATGCGGGCCTGCTTCGACGCGTGAGCCGCGGCGGCGGACCGGCGGGCGGCCTCGGCGGCGAACCGGGAGTACTCGACGGCCCGCTCGCGGGATCGACGGGCGTGGTCGAGGAGCGCGCTGCTCGACTGGACCGCGCTCATCGCCGCATCACGCGCACGCGTGAACCCCTCCGTCAACGCGGCGGACGTAGGATGTTCGCAATCGCGGGGTAACGCTTCGCTTCGGCGGGGTACTTCTCGACGGCCCCGGCAGGGAGCATCGTGATGTCGGTACAGCGATTCGAACGCTCCGCGACGGACGCCGATATCGCCATGGACATCCTCAACGACGTGTTCATCCCCGAAAAGCCGTTCCAATTGCAGAGCACCGGGCAACCCGTACGCCTCTCCCTGCGCGGCGTGCAGTCCGGCGACCTGCACGCGACCCGGTTCAGTTGGGGCGACCTCGCGTGTCACGGCGTGGCGGCTCCGTTCGGCGACTTCACCACGGTCACCCTGCTCTCCGGTGGCATCAACTGGTCGGCCGGTCACGAGCGGCTCGCGTTACGGGGCGGAGACGTCTTCCGGGTCAGCACAACCGCCGCGAACGACGCCATGTATGTCACCTACGACATCATCACGATCAGCGTCCCGACCGCCGTCATCGAACGAGTGGCCGAGGCCCACCTCGGCGCCGTCGGCCCCAGCCTGCGGTTCGACGGGATGGCCCCGGTGTCCGCGGCGGCCGGCCGGCAATGGCTCACCCTGGCCGGCTACGTGCGGCAGATGTTCACCACGCCCGGGCCCGGCCTGGACAGTCCGCTGATCCTCGAACGACTGATCGACATGATCGCCGCGGCCGCCCTGACGATCTTCCCGAACACCACCATGACCGGCGTCTACCAGGCCGGCCCGGGCCGGGTGGCTCCGGCCGCCCTGCGCCGCGCGGTCGCCTACATCGACGCCAACGCCCACCGGCCGATCAGCCTGACCGACATCGCCGACGCCGCCGGCATCACCGGCCGCGCCGTGCAGGCCGCGTTCCGCCGCCACTACGAACTCACTCCGATGGCCTACCTGCGCCGGGCCCGCCTCAACGGTGCCCACCGCGAACTGCAGGTCGCCGACCCCGCCACCGGCGCCACTGTCGCGGCGGTGGCGGCGCGGTGGGGATTCGGGCCGGCCTCGGGTTTCGCGACCTTCTACCGCGAGCAGTTCGGCGTGTCGCCGAGCCACACCCTCCGTACCTGATCAGTTACGCCCTCTGTTGCACCCTCCGTTGCACCCTCCGTTGCACCCTCCGTTGCACCCTCCGTTGCACCGGAGTGCGTCCGGGCTTGCACGAAAGCACCCCATCGTTCGCTACTCTCCGCAACCTCCGGACGTCTTCTCGGCCCGTGACCACGCGCTTGACCTACCCAGATCGAAGGTGGAGGCCGCCTGCCGGAGCCGCTCCCAAGTTGCGACCTCCCCGGCCGTCACGCAAAGTGAGGATCAAGGTCGCGACTTGCGCCGGCCGAAAGACGGGGGTCTATGTTGGGAATTGTTCTAGCTTGTCCCTCTCCCCCGGAGGATTCCCCATGCGAAAGTCAAGGTTCCTCATCGCGGCCACGGCCCTGACGGTGACGTTGGGCGCCGGCCTCGCGGTCAGCTCCCGCAGCGACACCGCCGAGGCCGCGGTCGTCTGGAACGAGGACTTCAACGGTCCGGCCGGCAGCGGCGTCGACGAGTCGAAGTGGAGCTACGACACCGGCGGCAGCGGCTGGGGCAACCAGGAGCTGCAGTACTACACCCCCGGCACCGAGAACGTGGCCATGGACGGTCAGGGCAACCTGGTCATCACCGCCCGCAAGGGCAGCGGCGGTCACAACGACTGCTGGAACGGCGCCTGCCAGTTCACGTCGGGCCGCATCCAGACCGCGGGCAAGTTCACCCAGAAGTACGGACGGGTCGAGGCGCGCATCAAGGTGCCGGACGGTTCCGGCCTGTGGCCCGCCTTCTGGATGCTCGGCGGCAGCAACTGGCCGACCGACGGCGAGATCGACATCATGGAGGTCGTCGGCCGCGAGCCCAACCAGCTGTTCGGCACGCTGCACGGCCCCGGCTACTCGGGCGGCGAGTCCTACGGCAACCTGATCACCTCGGGCACGCCGTGGCACCAGGACTTCCACACGTACGCGGTGGACTGGTCACCCAACCTGATCGTCTGGACGGTCGACGGCAACGAGTTCTTCCGCGCCACACCCGACTCGCTGCGCGGCGCCAAGGGCAACGTCGACTGGGTGTTCGAGCACGAGTTCTTCATCATCCTCAACATGGCGATCGGCGGGAACTTCGGTCAGGGCAACCCGGCCGGGCTGCCCGACGAGAGCAAGATGCTGATCGACTACGTGCACGTCAGCTCCTAGGGTGCGTCGGGCGGATCACGCGGGTCTGCGGTGCGGTCCAGGCGGTGGCTGACGTCGGCCGCAGGGCGGTCGCATCCCGGTGATGCCCCTATGGATGTCAAGCGGGTGTGGTGATGGCCTGGGTGATGAGTTGGTAGAGCTCTCGGGCTATGTAGCGTTTGAGGCAGCGGATGGCTTCGCGGCGGGTCTTGCCTTCAGTGGTG
>NZ_JAHKKG010000004.1 GCF_018829635.1 Paractinoplanes bogorensis | reverse complement strand
TGGCAGCAAGCACCGCCCGCAACCCAGGACCGACAGATCACCGGCAAGACACCACGGTCAGTTGGATGGCGGGTCAAACCCCGAACCGCGGGCGGCACCCCACCATCCTCACAGTTGGATGTGGCCGCCCTGCGGCTGCCGTCAGGCGCCGCCTGGGCCTCGCCGCAGGCCCTCGTGATCCGCCCGACGCACCCTAGGGTGCGTCGTGCTGCGCCGGCCGGTCCCCTCCGGTCGGCGCAGCACCGTTTCCGGCCAACGTGGATGTCGCGGTCGCGCGGGCCGGCCGGTGATCGACGTGCCTAACTCTTTCGGGTAGGCGACAGAACCCCGCGCAGCCGGGAGGGTTGAGGGTGACCGGCTGGCTACGTGGGGTGAGGTGGCTGTGAGCGTCACGGAAGAGACTGTCCTTCCCGAGCTGCGCAATGCCTGGTGGGAGCACGGCGTACGGCGGCGGGCGGAGACCGGGGTGCTCGGCGTCTTCGCGGAGTTGCCGCAGTTCGTCCGGCAGGCGGTCGCCGTCGCGTGGCGGGCCGACCGGGTGCGGACCACGCTCGTCGGGGTCGCGACGCTCGTGGCCGGGACGATGGCCACCTTCGGGCTGCTGTCGACCCAGCGGGTGCTCGTCGAGTTGTTCGCCGCGGGACCGACGCCCGACCGGGTCGAGGCCGCGCTGCCCGCGCTGGCCGTTCTGGCCGCGGTGACGGCCGCGCGCGGCGGGCTGGGCATCGCCATCGGCTACGCGCAGAACGGCCTGACCCCGCGCGTCAACCAGGCGGCCGAGCGGCGGCTTTTCGAGACCACCACGGCCGTACGGCTGGACGCCTTCGACGCCGATGCCTTCGCCGACGACATGGAGCGGGCCACGCGGGGCAGCGACGCGGCGAACGGGCTCGTGTCCGACACGACCAACCTGCTCGCCGGTGTGGTCGGTCTGGCCGCGGTCGCGGTGGCCGTCATCGTCATCAATCCGTTGCTGCTGCTCGCTCTACTGGTGGCGACGCTGCCCAACGGCTATGCGGCCCTGCGCGCGGGACATCTGCGCTACGCGAACTTCCTGGCCGGTTCCGTCCGGCGGCGCCGGCTCTTCGTGCTGGAACGGCAGATGGCCGAGCGGGAATCGGCGCCGGAGCTGCGGTCGTACGGGCTCCGCCGGTTTCTGCTCGGCCAGTACGACATGGTGATGGACGCGCAGACCGCGACCGAGCTCACCCTGGCCCGGCGGGTCACGACGACGATGAGCCTCGGCGCGGTGATCAGCGGGGTCGGCCTGGGCGGGGTCTGGGTGCTGCTCGGCGTGCTGCTGGCCGGTGGGCACATCCCGCTGTCGGCCGCGGTGACGTGTGTGGTGGCGGTGCAGGCGGCGCAGCGGTCCCTGACGACGGTCACCATGCAGCTCGACCACATGTTCACCGACGGGCAGTTCTTCAAGGAGTACATCGGGTTCCTCGACCGCGCCCGCGAATACGTGCCCGCCACCGACGACGGCGCGCACCCGGCGCCGGAACCGTTGCGGCGCCTCGACATCCGCGGCGTGAGCCTGCGCTACCCGGACCGCGACTCCCCGGCCGTGGACGAGGTGTCGATCAGCATCGAGGCCGGGCAGACGGTCGCGTTCGTGGGCGAGAACGGGTCGGGCAAGTCGAGCCTGGCCGCGATGATCGCCGCGCTGCGGTCACCGAGCGACGGCACGATCGAGTGGAACGGGCGGCCGTTGACCGGGTGGGACCGGGCCGGGCTGCGCTCCCGGATCGCGGTCGTGCTGCAGGAGCACCACAAATGGCCGTACACGGCGGCCACCAACATCGCCATGGGCGACCTCGACACCGACGCCGACCAGGAGCGCATCGAGTCGGCGGCGCGGAAGGCGGCCGCGCACGAGACGATCCTGGCCCTGCCGCACGGCTACCGGACGCTGCTCGACCGCACGTTCAAGGAGGGGCACGACCTGTCCGGCGGGCAGTGGCAGCGGATCACCGCCGCGCGCGGCTTCTATCGCGACGCCGACCTGCTCATCATGGACGAGCCGTCGTCCGCGCTCGATCCGCGGGCCGAGGACGCGCTGTTCCAGGCCATCCGGGGCCGTCAGGGCCTCCGGACGACCATCCTGATCACGCACCGGCTGGCCAACGTCATCCACGCCGATCAGATCTTCGTGCTGCACGACGGCGCGCTGGTCGAGCACGGCGACCACGCCGGGCTGATGGCGGCCGACGGGCGTTACGCGGGCCTGTTCCGGTTGCAGGCGGCGGGCTACCAGCCGAGCTGACCCCCTCGAATCGCCGCCACCGGGCGGCCGGGCGCGCTCAATCGAACGGGCGGCCCGGGTGAGCCGTCGCACGTTCGAGCGGGCATCGCGCGCTCAATCGAACAGGCGGCCCGGGTGAGCCGTCGCACGTTCGAGCGGGCATCGCGCGCTCAATCGAACAGGCGGCCCGGGTGAGCCGTCGCACGTTCGAGCGGGCATCGCGCGCTCGAGCGAGCGGCCGGGCGAGCAATCGCGCGTTCGAGCGTTCGAGCAGTCGCGCGTTCGAGGGCCGGACTTTTTGAACGGCCCAGCTTCAAGCAGCCCGCCCTCAGCGGTGCTGGTCGATGTGGCCCTGGATCTGGTCGGCGAAGCCCTCGGCCATGTCGAGTTGTTCGCGCAGGGTCTTGACCCGGTTCTGCGCGGCGGTGTGAAACATCGCCAGCCGCGCCTGGTTGTCGGCGCGCTCGTCACCCTCGGCGGTGGCGAGCGCGTCCAGGATGCGCAGCAGGTCGCCCATCTCCTCCAGGGTGAACCCGAGCGGCTTCATGCGCTTGATGACCCGCAGGCGGTCGAGGTCGGGCTCGGTGTAGAGCCGGAAACCGCCGTCGCTGCGGGCCGACGGGACCACGAGACCGGCTTCCTCGTAGTGGCGGATGGTGCGGATGCTGAGTCCGACCCGCTCGGCCGCCTCGCCGATCTGCATGAGCCCCGCTGTCATCGGACAAGTGTGCCCTATCGGCGCCCGGCACCCGGACCGCCCGGCAATGCGTGCACCGCTCAACCGTTGCGCGCACCGCTCATCCCGCTGCGCGCACCGCTCATCCCGCTGCGCGCACCGCTCATCCCGCTACACGCACCGCTCATCCCGCTACACGCACCGCTCAATCATTGCGCGCACCGCTCATCCCGCTGCGCGCACCGCTCAATCAGTGCGCGCACCGCTCAATCAGTGCGCGCACCGCTCAATCAGTGCGCGCACCGCTTGATCAGTGGCCGGCGCCCAGTTTGCCGGCCAGGTTTTCGTGGAAGCGGGCGCTCGCCTCGTTCAAGCCGGTGATCTCGGCGCGCTTGCCGCGGGACTCGTACTTGCGCGTGATCGCGTCGAGGGCGGCGACGGAGGACGCGTCCCAGATGTGCGCGGCGCTCATGTCGATGACCACGTGGGCGGGATCGCCGGCGTAGTCGAACTGGTGGACCAGATCGTTGCTGGACGCGAAGAACAGCTCCCCGTGCACGGTGTAGACGCGCGTCTCGCCGTCGGGCATGAGCACGCTGGTCACCTGGGCGAAGTGCGCAACCCGGCGCGCGAAAACGACCATCGCGGTGAGCACTCCGAGCACAACACCGACGGCCAGGTTGTGCGTGGCGAGCGTTCCGGCGACCGTGACGAGCATGACGGTGATCTCGCCGGCGGGCATGCGCTTGAGCGTGGACGGCGCGATGCTGTGCCAGTCGAACGTGCCCACCGACACGATCACCATCACGGCGACCAGCGCGGCCATCGGGATCGTCGCGACCACGTCGCCGAGCGCCACGACGAGGATGAGCAGGAACACCCCGGCCAGGAACGTGGACAGCCGGGTGCGCGCCCCGGACGTCTTCACGTTGATCATCGTCTGGCCGATCATGGCGCAGCCGCCCATGCCGCCGAACAGCCCGGTGACGATGTTGGCGACGCCCTGGCCCCACGATTCCCGGGTCTTGTCCGAGGGCGTGTCGGTGATGTCGTCCACGAGTTTGGCGGTCATGAGCGATTCCATCAGGCCGACCAGGGCGATGCCGACGGCGTACGGGAAAATGGTCGTCACCGTCGCCCAGGTGAACGGCACGTCGGGCAGTCCCGGAACCGGCAGGCTGCTCGGCAGCGTGCCCTCGTCACCGACCGTGGGGACGGTGACATGAGCGATCGCGGTGAAAACGGTCAGGATGACGATCGCGACGAGCGGTGCGGGTACGGCCGTGGTCAGCCGGGGCAGGAACCAGATGATCGCCAGGGCGACCGCGACCAGCGGGTAGACCAGCCACGGCACGCCGACCAGGTGCGGCACCTGCGCGCTGAAGATCAGGATGGCGAGCGCGTTGACGAAGCCGACCATGACGCTGCGCGGGATGAACCGCATCAGCTTGGCCACGCCGATCAGCGCCAGGACCACCTGGATGAGGCCGCCCAGGATGACCGCCGCGACCAGGTAGCCGAGACCGTGCGAGGCGGCGAGCGGCGCCACGACCAGGGCGACGGCACCGGTGGCGGCCGAGATCATGGCCGGGCGCCCGCCGGTGAACGCGATGGTGACGGCCATCGTGAACGACGCGAACAGGCCGATCTTCGGGTCGACGCCGGCCAGGATCGAGAACGAGATGGCCTCGGGAATCAGGGCGAGGGCCACGACCAGGCCCGCGAGGACCTCGGTGCGGAAGACACGGGGAGACGCCAGCCAGGCGGGTTTCGACACGAGGCCAAACCCTACCCTCACGTGAGAGTAGGGTCGGCGAAGATCACGGTGGCGCTCGTCACGCCCGCTCGCGGCACGGGCAGTGCAGAATCCCCTCGGCGAGTTAGTCTTCCCGAGATGTAAGACAATTTCGCGTACGAAGGTCGCCGCCATGCACCACGATTCCGCCGAGCACGCTTTCCGGTCCGCCGTCGAGCTGCTCGCCTCGTCCCGCCGCCGCTCCCACCTGCGCAGCCGCCCCCGGTCCCGGCCCCGCACGGCCGACCGGCTCGGTCTCACCGAGCCCCGGATCCTGATGGTCGCGGCCATGGACGGGCGCCGGTCGGCCGGTTCGGTGCCGGACGACCTGGCCCTGGTCCGCCGGCTGGCCAGCGACGAGTACGAGACGTTCGCGGGCGTCGTCGGCAGCGCGTTCGGGGTGCCGCCGGGCGACGTGTCCGCCGCGTACACGGCCGAGGTGCTGGCCAATCCGCTGATCGGCGCGTACGTGGCCGAGACGCACAGCGGGACGCCGGTCGCGGCCGGGGTCGCGATACTGACCGCCGGGCATCTGGGCATCGCCAACGTGGGCACGGTGGCCGGTTTCCGCCGGTCGGGGTACGCCCGGGTGCTGACCGAGACGATGCTGCGGCGGGGGGCGCTGGCCGGCGCGGGCACCGCCTATCTGCACGCGACCGACGAGACGGTGCCGTTCTTCGAGCGGCTGGGCTTCACGACGAGCTGGCCGATGCTGCGCGCCTCCTGACGGCTTTCCTTCCGGTCAGTCCCGGTCAGTCCCACCAGAAGGTCCAGATCGGGGCGTCGGTCAACTGCTCGGCGTAGGCGGTCAGCGAGCCCGCACCCTGCCAGATGTTGTCCGGGCAGAAGGCGAAATGCTCGGCCGCCACGCGCAGCGCGTCGGCGTGATCGACCGGCGGGGCGGCGACGCTGACGTAGAGGTCGGCGAATCCGGCTCCGATCACGCGGGCCCCGAACCGTTCCTCCCACGAGCCCAGCACGGCGGAGAGCCTGGCCGTGTCATTGGTGTAGTTGACCGCACCCTGCCAGCCGGCCACGGCCAGGGCTGCACTACCGGTGGCGGCCGGCACGAGCCCGAGCCGCAGGTGCGGATCGGACCGCAGCAGACGATCGACGCAGTGCGCCGCGCGCACGTCCGGATCGACCGGCGGTTTCCGGCCGTCGGCCAGGCCAGGCCACCGCGTCCCGAACGGTGCCGTGACGGCGATCCGGTCCCCCGACGCGTCGCCGATCTGGTCCCCCGCCGCGCCGCCGGTCTGGTCCCCCGGCACGTCGCCGATCTGGTCCCGCCAGCCCTGCGCCAGCAGCGCACCGGGATCGTGATCGCTCGGGGAGGTCACGTCACCAGGCCAGAGTTCGCCGTCGTCCCACGGGCGGCGCGGGTCGCCGGTGAGGTGATCGAGCAGCAGCGGGCACAGGCCGGTCGCCGGCTGGGCGGCGCGCAGGGATCGCCAGAGGTCCCCGGTCGCCGGGCCGTCGCTCACCCACATCGCCGGTTTCTCGTCGTCGCCCTCGTCGCCGTGGACGAGCCGCCCCGGCGGAAGGTCGAGCGACGGGTCGCCCGCTTGCAGCAGTTCCCACGCAGACTTCGGCACGCGGCGAGCATAGAGCCCGGCCCGGTCGTCACGACGGCGCGAAAGGGTCGCTACATCACGACCGGCAGGGTGGTGGCGATCGGCCAGGCGACCAGCAGGGCGCCCGGCAGCGCGATCAACCACGGCGGACTGCCCGTAGCGCGCAGGATGGCGTTCAGTGCGCACTGAATGAGCATCAGAACGACCAGCAACGGCACCACGAGCACGAGGAAACCCGAGGTCAGACCGGTCACGGCGGCGGCGGTCAACCCGGCCACGGCGATCGCCGAAACGATCAGGTCGGCGCGCACCGAACCGCCACCGGCTCGGCCGCTCGCGGAGGCCCGGACCGAACCGTTGCCGAGCCGGCCGCTCGCGTCGGCAGGTGCCGAACCGTTGCCGAGCCGGCCGCTCGCGTAGGCAGGCGCCGAACCGCTGTCGAGCCGGCCGGTGGCATAGGCGAGCACGGCGAAACCGGCCCACACCAGCACCAGCAGCCACCACCGCGGCCCGACGGGGATCGCATGGGTGAAGCCGAGCTGCAGCGGGAGGGCGATCGCGGCCGCGGTGTAGGCGATCAGCACGGGCGCGGCGAGCAGTGAGCGCACGCCACCGGGCGGGGAGAAAGGCTTGCGGAGATACGCGAGAACGGCCACGCCCATCAAGCCGGTGAACCCGGCCGTGAAGCCACCCAGTTGCAGCCGTGTGCTCGGCAGAAACGGTGCCACCAGCACGGCGAGGACCGCCGCCCCGGCCGCCACCGCCGCGACCCGGCCGAAACGCGGGGAGATCAGCTCGCGAAACCACGCGTGGGCCGAGGAGCGAATCCGGCCGACGCGCGAGGAAGCCTGAACGCGTGCCCGCGCGGGAGAACGCGAACCCGCCGCGGAAGAACGCGAACCGCCGGCCGGAGAGGGCGAACCCGCCGCGGAAGAACGCGGGCCAGCCGACTGCTCCAGGTGGTCGAGGCGCCCACTGCCCGCCGCGCGACGGCCACCGCCCGCCGCGGAAGAACGCGAACCGCCGACCGGAGAGGGCGAACCCGCCGCGGAAGAGCCCGGGCCAGCCGACTGCTCCAGGTGGTCGAGGCGCCCACTGCCCGCCGCGCGACGGCCAAGCCACCCGCCGCCCGGGGTGGGGCGGCCGAGCAGCAGCCGGGTCACCGGGGCGAAGCCGAGCAGCAGCCCCAGAAACAGGAAACCGGCCGCGGTGAGCCGCCGCATCGGGGACGGGAGCGCGCCGGTGGCCGGACGGTCCAACGTGGAGTCGAGCCAGTCGGCGGTGCGGTGGTGCGTCCTGGACGCGTACAGGATGGAAATGTGCTCGGCGCCGGGCACGACCTCCGCACGCCCGCCGGCCGCGGACGCCGCCTTGTGGAAGCCCGGGAACTCGAACTGCCCGACCAGCGCGAGCAGCGGCGACGACGAAGGCGACGGCGACGCGACGGCCGAAGGCAGGGAGATGGCGACGGTCGCGGCGATGTCCGGGTGCGCGGCGGCGTACGTGGTGACCGCGGTCGCGCCCATCGAATGGCCGACCAGGGCGATCCGCGCCGGATCGACGCTCGGGAGTGAGCGAAGGTGAGCGACGGCGACATCGAGGTCGCGCTGCAGGTCGACCGGGGATCGGGTGTTCGCGCCATGGCCGTCGAGGTCGGGCAGGACCACCGTGTAACCGCGCGCGGCGAGCGTGTCGCCGAACGGTGCCATCAGCCGTGCCGAACCCGCGAACCCGTGCACCACCACGACGCCCGGCGTCCGGTCGGCGCTCGGCGGGCGCACGATGTCGAGCGGAACACCGTCCGCGACGACATGATCGCGCACCATTCCGTCATCGACGCGGGCGAACAGCAGGCCGCCGGTGGCGAACGCGATGAGGGCGAGCAGCGGCGGCAACCAGCGACGGGCGAGGTCCACACCGCACCGTACCCGCGCGCAATATTCGCGCGCGTGGCCGGGGATGCCCGGGTACGGTTGCGCGCATGTTCACCGGCATCGCCTTCATGAGGTTGCGGTCCGGCCGCTGACGGCGGCCGACGACCTGTTTCTGCCCGCCGTCCTGGCGTTCCCGCCGGGCGGTGCCCCTGTGCCCTGCCCGGCTCCCAGACGAGCCGAGAGCAGATCCCGTGAACACCATTCAGAAATCCCTTTCCCACGTACGCGCGGAAGGCCTCCGTGTCGTCCGGGGTGACCGTGTGGTCCTCGACGGCGTCGACGTCACGGTGTCGGCCCGGTCGCGCCTCGCGGTCGTCGGTCCCAACGGCAGCGGCAAGACGACGCTGCTGCACGTGCTGGCCGGGCTGACCGAACCTGATCAGGGCCAGGTGCACCGGTCCGGTTCGATCGGCGTGGCCGGGCAGGCGCTGCCCGCCGACGGCGGCGAGACGGTCGGCACGCTCGTGGCCGAGGCGATCCGGCCCGCCGTGCTGGCTCTGCTCGAGTTCGACGCGGCGCTGCGAGTCGTCGAGGCGGAGCCGGAACGCTATGCGGCCGCCCTCGAGCTGGCCACCCGGCTGGACGCGTGGGACGCCGAGCGCCGGGTCGACGTCGCCCTGGAGGCCCTCGACGCGTGCACCGACCGGGACCGGCCGCTCGCCACGTTGTCCGTGGGCCAGCGGTACCGCGTACGGCTGGCCTGTGTCCTGGGTTCACCGGCCGATCTGCTGTTGCTGGACGAGCCGACCAACCATCTCGACGCCGGCGGCCTGGCCTTCCTGACCGAGCGGCTGCGGCAGCATCCCGGCGGGGTGCTGATCGTGACGCACGACCGGGCGCTGCTGCGGGACGTGGCCGAGGAGTTCCTCGACCTCGACGCCACCCCGGACGGGCGGCCCCGGCTGCATGCGGGCGGCTATTCGGGCTGGCAGGACGGCCGGCGGCGGGAGCAGGAGCGCTGGCAGCAGGAGTACGACGCCCAGGTCGCCGAGCATCAGCGGCTGGCCGGCGCGGTCGAGGAGGCGCGCGGGCGGCTCAGCACGGGCTGGCGGCCGGACAAGGGGGTCGAGCGGCACAAGCGGCAGAGTCGCGCGCCCGGGATCGTGCAGGCCCTCAAACGGCGGCAGGATGCCTTGGCCGCGCACCGGATCACGCTGCCTGCGCCGCCGCGCCCGCTGCGGACGTACGGGAATGACACCCGGGCCGGCGTTGCCCTGCTGGACGCGTACGGGATAACGGTGGCCGGCCGTCTCGGCACGCCGGTGGGGCTGCGGCTCGCCGGCGGTGACCGGCTGCTGGTGACCGGCCCGAACGGCGCTGGGAAGTCGACGCTGCTGGCCGTGCTGGCGGGCACGCTCGCCGCCACGACCGGGGGCGTACGGCTGCTGTCCGGGGCGCGGGCCGGCTATCTGGCCCAGGAGGTGTACCCGCCCGCGGCCCGGATGTCGCCGGGCCAGCATCGCAGGCGCCACCTGGAGGACGTGCTCGCCGGGCGGCCGGATGTGCTGATCCTGGACGAGCCGACCAACCACCTGTCGGCCACCCTGGTCGACGAGCTGACCGAGGCGCTGCGCACCACCTCGGCGGCGGTCGTGGTGGCCACCCATGACCGGCAGATGCTGTCCGACCTGGCCGGCTGGCCGGTGCTGAAAATGTGAGCTATCAGTCATCGAGCAACGTGGGCTCACCGCGGCGAACGTCATGTCGATCGGAGGGATGGCATGACGACACGGATTCACCGCTGGGCCCTGGCCGTGTGTGCGGCCGGTCTGCTGACCGGCTGCAGCACCGCCGTGGCGACCGGTACGGCCCCGCCCGCTCCCCCGGCGCCGCGGCCCTCACCGACCGTGAAGCCCACGTCCGCGCGACCGATACCGATCAGCTATCCGGCCCGGGGCAGCGCGCGGTGGATGGTCGCTCCGGCGGGCACCCGGACGGCGGGCACGGGCGGGCGGCTGATGCGCTACCGGGTGGTGGTCGAGCGCGAGATCAAGGGTGTACCGGCGGCCGGGTTCGCGGCGGCGGTCGGCACGATCCTGAGCGATCCGCGCGGGTGGACAGCGGGCGGACAATGGCGGTTCGAGCGGGTCGGGCCGGGCGAGCCGTCCGACTTCACGCTCTACCTGGCCACGCCGGGCACCCGCGGCGAGTTGTGCGGCGACCTGTCGGACGGCTACACGTCGTGCCGTAACGGCGCCAAGGTGGTGCTCAACGTGGCCCGCTGGACCGGCGGCGTCCCCGGCTACCAGGGCAAGCTCGGCACCTACCGGCAGTACATGGTGAACCACGAGGTCGGCCACCGCCTCGGCCACGGCCACGAGCTGTGCCCGGCCCCGGGGGCGCTCGCCCCGGTCATGCTGCAGCAGACGCTCGGCCTGCACGGCTGCCGCCCGAACGCCTGGCCCTACCCGGACGGCACCCTCTATCAGGGACCGTCCGGGCAGTACCCGGCTCAGATTCCGTAGTTGTTGAAGAAGTACAGCCACAGCTCGCTGCGGGTGGGGAACGACGGGATCGCGTGGCGCAGCCGGGTGACCGGCACCTCGCCGACGATCGCGATCGTGGCCGCCTGCAGGAACTCGGCCACCGCGGTGCCGGTGATGGTGACGCCGACGAGCACTCCACGGTCCTCGTCGACCAGGAAACGCGCATTGCCGACGCCGCCGCCCGAGTAGGAACCGCCCGCGTTGGCCTCGGTCGGCACGTCGACGACGCGGACGTTCAGCCCGGCCGCCTGCGCGCTGGCCGTGGTGTGCCCGACCGCGGCGACCTGCGGCGACGTGAAGATGACGCGCGGCGCGCCGGGCCCGTCGGCCAGGTGACCGGCGACCATCGGCTTGCCGAGGATCTCGCCGGCGGCGATCGCGGCCTGATACTTGGCCATGTGCGTGAACAGGGCGCGGCCGTTCAGGTCGCCGATCACGTACAGCCATTCGAGGCCGGGGATGCGCATTCGCTCATCGACGTCCAGATAACCGCCCGCTTTGACGCCGACAACGTCCAACCCCAGATCAACCGCTTGCGGCGTACGCCCGGTGGCGATCAGGATCTCGTCGGCGTTCACGGTGCTGCCGTCGGCGAGCGTGACGGTCACCCCGTCGGCGTCGCGCCGGACGGCCGTCGGGCGCTGCCCCGTGCGGACGTCGACGCCCTGCTCGGTGAGCGAGGCGGCCACCTGCTCGCCGGCGAAGTCCTCCTCGCGGGTCAGCAGCCCCCGGCCGGCCACCAGCGTGACCCGCGCACCGAGCGACACGTAGGCCTGGGCCATCTCGGACCCGACGACACCCGCACCGACGATGAC
Organism: Paractinoplanes bogorensis; assembly: GCF_018829635.1. GTDB lineage: Bacteria > Actinomycetota > Actinomycetes > Mycobacteriales > Micromonosporaceae > Actinoplanes > Actinoplanes bogorensis. The sequence continues at coordinate 768,134 of NZ_JAHKKG010000004.1, read as the reverse complement.
CAGCGACGCCGGGATCTCCTTGGCCGTGGTCGCCTCACGGTTGGTCCACGGGTCAGCCTCGGCCAGGCCGTCGATGGCGGGCAGCGCGGCCCGGGTTCCGCCGGCCAGGATCACCGCCCGCCGCGCCTCGAGGATCTCGTCGCCGACCGCGACCTGCCGCTCCCCCGCGATCCGGCCCCAGCCGCGCACGAGCGTGACGCCCCGGTCGACCAGCCACGGCACCTGGCCGCTGTCGTCCTCGTTGTTGATCAGTTCGTCGCGCCGGCGCAGCACCGCCGCCACGTCGAGCGGCCCGGTCACGGCCTCGGCGGTGCCGGGCACGTGCCGCGCCTCCTCGAGCAGTTCACCGGGCCGGAGCAGCGCCTTCGACGGAATGCACGCATAGAACGAACACTCCCCGCCGACATGGTCGCCCTCCACGATCGCCACGCTGAGACCCGCCTCGGCGAGCTTGCCCGCCGCGACCTCGCCGCCGGGCCCCGCTCCCACCACCACCACGTCGAAACTCTGCATGCCCACAATGATCGACCCATCGGCCGTCCGCGCACACCCGGACTTGTCACTCCAGCGCCGGGAATACCCGGCGCACCTCGGCCAGCGCGTCCCGATAACCGTCGCGGCCCGACACGTACGCGAGACAGACCAGCACCTCGAGCACGGCGACCAGCGAATCGCTCTCGGCCGAGTGGAAGAGCACGGTGATCCCCCAGTCCTGCGGCGATTGCTCGTACGAGCCGTCGGGCGGGACGGGCACGCTGGTTCGCGGCACGTCGGCTCGCTCGAGCGCGGCCCACACGAAACCGCTGTCGTCGAACGGCGGTGGGGCCGGCTCGCCCCGGCGCAGCGCGGCGACCGCGGGGGCGATCTCGGGCAGGTCGACGAGCCCCGCTTGCGCCAGTGAGCGCAGGGCCGCCCACGCCGCGACCCGGCGGTGGGTGGCGTCGTCCGCCTCGGACAGCGCGAACTCGAGATCGGGGTCGAGCTGGGAGATCGCGTCCAGATAGAGCCCGGCGGTCAGCGTCGCGCGCAGCCGGTCGTTGGGGAGCCGGTCACCCCAGCGCTCGCGGGCCATCCGGTCGCGGTGGGCCTGCTCGGCGTCGCGGTCGTCCTGCTCCTCGGCCGGGGTCAGGGTGCGCCGGGCGCGGTGCCAGTAGGCGGCCTGTTCGCCGGTCTGCCTGACGATCCGGCCCGGCGCCGGGGCCGCGGGCCAGAACTGCAGCAGATGCGGTCCGGCGATGTCCTCCTCCATGCCGGTCAGGCAGTACCGGACCCGGTAGTCGCCGCGGGGCAGCGCGAACTCGTACCCGTCGCCGTCAAGACCGGCCAGCATCGCCGAGTCGGAGAGCGCCGTGAACGACACCTCGACGATCTCCTCCCAGCCGTCGCCGGCCGCGGGCTCGGTGTCGTGCAGCTCGATCCGGAACGGGAGCCAGTCGGTGTGCGCGCTGGTCTGCAGGGCCAGCACACCGGGCACGCCGGCGCCGCACAGGCCGTTGCTCTCGTCCGCCCACGGTTCGCCGACGCCCTCTCCCTCGTAGCCCTCGGTACTGATCAGCGAGGCCGAGCCGTAGGTGACGAAGACCCGCGGCTCGTCGAGAAGGAGGCGCATCACCTCCGGATCATGCCGCGAAATGCGGAGGCGTACCGCCCGATTCGGCTGCGATCATCGGCGGGTGACTCCTCCGGTGGCGGTTCTGCAGGCGTTCGGCGCGACCGGACCGGTGCGGCCGCTGGCCGGCGGGCAGGGCACCTCGTGGCGGGCCGGCGACCTGGTGCTCAAGCCGGAACCCGGAGGGCCGCCGCTCGACGTGGTCGAGGACGGGTTCCGGCTGGCGCGACCACACCCGGCCGGTGACGGCGCCTGGACCGTCGACGGATGGTCGGCGACACGCTGGGTGCCGGGTGCGGAACCGGACCCGGCGGCGGCGTCGACCTGGCGCACCGTCATCGAGGCCGGCCGGGCGTTCCACCGGGCCACGGCCCAACTGGCGCCGCCGCCCGCCGGGGACGGTCGGTGGGCGGTCGCCGACCGCATCGCGTGGAGCGAGGTGCCGCCGCGATGGCTGCCCGAGTTCGCGCCGATCGCCGCGCGGCTCGGCCGGGTGCTCGAACCGCTGGGCCCGCCGCAGTTCGTCCACTGTGACCTGACTCGGAACGTGCTGGTGGCCGAAGGCCTGTCCCCGGCGATCATCGATGTGTCGCCCTATTGGCGCCCCACGGCGTACGCGGAAGGGGTTGTCATCGCCGATGCCCTCAGCTGGCACGAGGCCGGGCCGTGGCTGCTCGCCGAGGTCGGGGTGAGTGTGCCCGCGGTGGCGCGCGCCCTGCTCTTCCGGATGGCCACGGACACCGGACCGGAGTGGGCCGGGCGTTACGAGAAGGCGGCGACGGCTATCGGGGTGTGACGTACGAGCGGTCCATCAGCTCGGTCATGGCCAGCTGGAAGTCGCGGGCCGTGCTGTCGCAGCGCGGCGCTGATCAGGCCGCCCTCGACCCGGAAGACGGTCGCCACCCGGGTCGGCGTCCCACTGCCGGGCCAGGTGGCGTCCTCTAGCGCGGGAACAGCAGGCGAGCGGCGTCGCGGCAGCGCGGGGAACGGCGGGCGGCCAGCCGGGTGTCGTGGCGGCGCCGCAAGGTGACCGGGCACCGGCCACCGGCGATCACCCGGCGGCCGGATCGGTGCGGCCAACCGTGCGTCCTACTGGGCTGCATACGTGTACCTGTGATCCTGTTCGACGGCGGCGGGCGCCATTCCATCGGAAACCAGCCGTCCGCGAAGCCGGATCTCACTGGCTGGACTGAGTACCGTCTGAAGGCATGACTGTGCTGGACATCCGGAAAGTCGGCGACCCGGTGCTGCGCCAGGTCGCCGAACCGGTGACTGTTTTCGACGCCGAGCTGCACAAGCTGGTCGACGACCTCACCCAGACCCTGGCCGACTCGCGCGGCGCCGGGCTGGCCGCGCCACAGATCGGGGTCGGCCTGCGGCTCTTCGCCATCAACCCCGACCTGCCCGGCAACGACGCCCGCCTCGACCACCTGATCAACCCGGGACTCGAGTTCCCCGACGAGGAGGACCAGTACGGCCCCGAGGGCTGCCTGTCCATCCCCGGCATCTACCTGGACACCCGGCGGCGGATGAACGTCGTGGCCCGCGGCCTGACCAAGCACGGCGACCCGGTGCAGGTGGTCGGGGCCGGGCTGCTCGCGCGGTGCATCCAGCACGAGACCGACCACCTCGACGGCGTGCTGTTCATCGACCGGCAGGACCAGGCGGGCCAGGAACGCATCCTGGCCACCCTGCGCGAGGCGGCGTGGGCCGGCGCGACGCTCAAGGCGAGTCCCCACTAGAAACTACTTGCCTGCCAGGAAAGCTCGCTGCATACTTTCCTGGCAGGCAAGTACTGTCTCGAGGGGGAAGTCATGGACGTACCACCGATCGACGCCGAACTGGCCCTGGCCGAGGTCCGCGCCCGCCGGGCCCAGGTGATCGACGCCAACCTCGTACCCGGCTGGTTCTGGCCATCGGTCGCGGTGCTCATGCTGCTGTTCGTGGCCGCCGTCGAGACCGCGGTCCCGTGGGTCGTCGCGACCGGCAGCATCCTGTACGCGGCCGGTCTGGCCACCACGATCGTGGCGATGGTCCGCCGCTCCCGGGCCCAGGTGCGCACCACGCTGATCGGCGCGCACGGGGCGGCCGCGATCGCCGTCTTCACGCTTGTGCTGGTCGCCGTCGGTGTCGGGCTCGGCTTCACCCTGGAGGCGCTCGGCGTGCCCGCACCGGCCACCATCGCCTGCGTGCCGGTCGCGGCCGGACTCGCGTTCGGCGGGCCCGCGCTCATGGCCTACCTGCGCCGGGTCATGCTCTCGCGCCCGCTGGCGGGCACCCGGTGACCCAGCCCCGCTTCGACGAACTGATCCACGCACCCACCCGGCTGTCGATCGTGAGCCTGCTGACCGCCACCGACTGGGCCGAGTTCAAGTTCCTGCGCGACCAGGTCGGGCTCACCGACTCGGCGCTGTCCAAGCAGCTCACCACGCTCGAAGAGGCGGGCTACGTGGACATCCGCAAGTCGTTCATCGGGAAACGCCCCCGGACGTCGGTGCGGCTCACCCCGCACGGCCAGCAGGCTTTCGCAGGCCACGTCGCCGCATTGCAGCAGATCGTGGCCCGCGCCGGCCTCGCCGTTCTACCGGAGTCAGCGCAGACCTGACGCCATCTCCATCAAGTGGCCCAGCACGACATCGCCCGCGGCGCGCAGCCCGTTGTGCTCGTATTCGTTCGTGACCCAGGTGCGGACGTTGCCGACGGCGCCCGCGGTCTCGAGCGACAGGCCCAGGTCGACATACATGTCGTCGGCGTAGACGGCCGCCAGCACCGGAACCTCGTTGGCGGCCAGGCGATCGAGGTCGTAGAGGGCCGGCCAGTCGTCGGCCTCGGCCAGCAGGTCGGCGGCCCCCGCGTACGGGCGCAGGGCGGCGATCTGCTCGAACATCCAGGGATACATCATCTCGCCGGTGAACAGCAGCGGATCGGCGCCGGCGGCGAACTCCGGACGGGACTCGAGCGCCCGGGCGGCGGCCCACGCGGTCGGGCCGCTGCCCGGGCGGGCATAGCAGTACTCCTGCAGCGCGAACAACGGCTTGTCGACGAACCCGGTCGCGGCCATCACCTCGTACCGGAAGGTCGCCGACAGGCGGTCGCCGTGCCACGCCTCGTCGAGCAGCCAGTGCAGCTGGGCGTAGCCGTCGCTCATGCCGAAGGCGTTGCCCAGGAACCGGAAACGCTCGGGCGTGAGCCGGTCGCCGTCGGGCAGCCGGACATCGGTGGACGCGAGATGGTCGGCGATGCGGCGCACGGCGGCGACATCGGCCGGGAAGTCGCGGTAGTACTCGGCGTTCTTGGCGGCCACCCTCGGGTAGGTGCGGGCGTAAACCTCCTCCGCCGTGGCGGTCAGACCGGGCAGGCCACCGGTGACATAGCAGGTGCGCAGGCCCTGCGGCGCCGTCGACAGGTAGGTGAGGGTGACGAAACCGCCGTAGCTCTGGCCCAGCGTGTCCCACCGCGCGCCGCCCGCGACCCGCTCGCGCAGGATCTCGGCGTCGGCCACGATGCTGTCGGCCCGGAACAGCCGCAGATAGTCGGCCAGCTCCTTGGCCGGGCGGCCGCCCGCGTCGAGAAGCGTGCTGCGCCCGGTGCCCCGCTGATCGAGCAGCAGCACCCGGTGCGTGCGGGTGGCGTGCCCGATCCAGCCCCCGCCACCGAGCGGCCGCGGCGACTTGCCACCCGGCCCGCCCTGGAAGAACACCAGCCACGGCAGGTCGTCACCCACCCGGTCGGCGGCCACCACCTCACGGGCGAACACCTCGATCGTCTCGCCGCCCGGATCACGATGGTCGAGCGGCACGGTGACGGTGTGATCGGTGAACCGGACCCCCGGGTGAGCAATCATGCGACCAACCTATAGGCGGCGTCTGACATAAAGCACCGCGTCGACGCGACCGCCGTTCGGGCCGGGCAGGATGCCGAGCTGCTTGCCCTCGACCTCGAACCCGGCCGCCTGCAACGTCTTCTGCGAGGCCAGGTTGTCGACCGCGGTGCCCGCCACCACCCGCTGCAGCCGGGCCTCGTTGAACGCCCACTTCGTCACCAGCTGCACGGCCCGCCGCGCATAACCACGCCCCCGGAACGCCGGCAGCACGCCGTAACCGAGCATGCCCTCCCGGTGGTGCGGCTGAAAATAGTAGAGCGCTATCTGCCCGGCGAAACGTCCGCTGCGCGCATCCAGAATGCTCATCGCGGCCATTTCACCGGCCAACCAACGGCTTTCCGCGTACGCGAAATGGCGCTCGATCTCCTCCCGCGGCGGCGCGACCGGCGGCACCGACGTCGCGATCACCTCGGGCAGACTGCGCAGCTCGTGCCAGCCGTCCAGGTCGTCGCGCTGCAGCGGCCGCACCCGGATCACACCGTCGGTGAGCTCGCCGCCGGGCAGATCGGGCAGCATCCGCGGGGCGGGGCCCTCCGGGTCGTCCTCGAGCCGCGCCCAGACGACCAGGTCTTCCCGGTGGGGGCCGGCGCCACGCGCGATGCCCTCGCGGCGGTAACCGAGCGCGATGACGTCACGCTGCGCCTCGGGGTCGTCGAGGCGGAGGCGGATCTCGGAACGGTACGGCGATGTCACCCGGTCACGTTACTGCGCACACGCACAGCTGTTGCCGCCACCGCCCGCGACGTGCACTCAGGTGTTCGCGGCGTGCACTTTGATGTCCGCAGCGCACACTCCGCTTTCGCGTGCTTTGTTGTCCGTGGCGCGCAACCCCAGGATGCTCGCTCCGCGCGCTTTGATGTCCGCGGCGTGCGATCAGGTGTTCGCTCCGCGCGCGGCGACTCGCCAGCGGTCGACCGGCTCTCCTCCGGAGAAAACGATCAGGTCGTCGGCCAGGTTGACCGTGTTGCACACATGGTTGGGCGCTACGCGCAGGATGTCGCCGCGGGCGGGCGGCGCCTCGTCGCCGAACTCGATCGTGGCGTGGTGTTCGGACTGAGCGACGATGCGCGCTCCGGGGAACTCCGGCAGACGCCCGAACCCGGTCGCCCAGGCCAGCCGGTCGGCGCCCAGCACCTTGCTGCCGGCGTCCACGATCGCGCGATTCCCGCTACGGCTGACGACCGTCGCATGCACGGTCAGCGCGACGTCGGCCCAGTCGCAGGTGCCGAGTTCGATCTGCTGGGCGTCGTTCAACACGTAGACGCCGGGCCGGATCTCGTTCACCGGACCGGTGCCGGCCAGCCGGGCCGTCGGCGTCGACCCGCCGCTGCGCACCTCGGCGTGCGGTCCGGCGTCGACCATGGCCCGGGCCTCGTCGAGCGCAGCCTGCTCCGGTGCGCCCGGGGCATAGCTGTGGCCGGGGAACGTGAAGATCCCCCGTACGGAATGACCGGCCTTGCTCGCCGCCTCGATGAGAGCCGCGGCGTCGGCCGGACGCACCCCGCTGCGGTGATGGCCGCTGTCCACCTCGACCAGCACGTCGAGCGGGCCGACGGCCGTGGCCAGGGCTTCGGCGCTCTCGACGGAGTCGATCCCGACCCGCAGCGCGACCTGCCCGGCCAGCCGGCGGAGACGTTCGGCCCGCCCCGGCGACGGCCAGATCGGATAGGCGATGAACAGGTCGTCAAACCCGCCGTCGGCGAACACCTCGGCCTCGCTGACCGTGGCCACGGTGAGGCCGGCCGCCCCGAGCTCGATCTGCCGGCGCGCGATCTCGAGACACTTGTGCGTCTTGGCGTGCGGCCGAAGGGCCAGCCCGCGCTCCTGGGCCGCGCTCGCCATCGCGCGCAGGTTCCGGTCCATAACGTCGACGTCGACTGCCAGATACGGGGTCTCCACGCCCCCATGATCGCCGCCGCACCCCACACCGTCTACAGCATCCTAGGAGGCTGGGCTGATAGCCCGCCCACGCAGCCCGCCCACGCAGCCCGCCCACGCAGCCCGCCCACGCAGCCCGCCCACGCAGCCCGCCCACGCAGCCCGCTAGCGCAGCCCGCTAGCGCAGCGAGCCAGGCCCGCCGCGCGCAGAAGACGCCAACTCAGCCAGGGGGCCTCGCCTCACAGGAGCCAGGGATCCATCCCGGAGCTGCTCGGCGGATCCGCGATCACCGGTGGAGGCGGGCGCCGCCGCCGGACCGGCCGGAGCACAAGATCGAAGAGCCTTCCCCGTACGCCGGTCAGCCCGCCCCCGAACCGTGTCAGCGAACGAGCCGACGGCCCGGTCGGAACGTCCCGGGGCAGCGTGGACACCGCGACCAGCCACGTCGGCAGTTCGAGCAGGCGCAGAATCCGGGACAGCCGCTCCGACTCGATGACGTTGTCCGGGTCGAGCCGTTCGTTCAGCAGTTCGGCCAGCTCCCCGGCCCGCTCCGGGTGCCCGCCGGCCGCAGCGAAGTCCTCGGCGCTGGAGACGCCCAGTGGATCGTCCAGCACGTCCTCGTCGGCGCCCGGTTCCCGCGACGGATCGCTCACGTAGCGGCCCCGCTCGTCCCCGTCCTGCCACGCGACCAGGGCGAGCTGGCGATCGGCGAGCACGCGCAGGACCAGCACCGTGCCGGGCAGAGCCTCGCCCAGCTCGACGATGCCGCGCCGCCCGGACGCGACCGTTGCGCTCGTGGCCACCACCGGCAGCCACCCGTCGGCCGGAGCGCCGAGCCAGCCGGTGAACCGCAGTCGGCGGAGCACGGCCGCCACCGGTCCGGCGTCGCCGGTGCGGACCAGGGCGACCGCGTACGTCTCGCCGGCCGGGCCGTCCGAGCCGGGCGTGGATCCGTACGGGAAAGCCATGGGGTCAAAACTATGCCGCGGGGGCGACTCCTTCGAATCGGAGACCCATCTCGACGAACAACGCGGCGTTGAGCTTGAAGGCGAGCTGCGACTCGGCCACCAGATCGTCGAGCTCGGCCGGGCCGAACGAGCCGGGCAGTTCGTCGAGGCGCGTCCGGTAAGCGCGCTTGTAGGCCTTGCTGTCGTCGATGTCGAGGAACGAGTAGAACGCGACCCCGGCCGGACCGAGCCCGTACGTCTCGGACACCGACCGGCCGACCAACTGGCCCCCGCTGAGATCGCCCAGGTAGCGGACGTAGTGGTGGGCGATGAAGTGCACGGCCGAGTCGTGGCAGTGCTCGCGCAGACGGGCGACGTACCGCCGGGTGGCGTCGAGCGGGGGCTCGGCGGCCGAACCGAGAAACGCCACGTCGGCCTCGAGCGACGGCACCCGGTCGAGCAGCGGATCGGCGAACCCGGCGGCCACCTCGTCCGTCCGCATGCGCGCCGCGGCCGACTCCAGTTCGCGGTAGATGTGCAGATATTGCGCGGTCAGGACGGCGTACCCCTCGAAAGGAACATCTCCCGCCATCAGACGCGCGATGAAACTGCGCGTTTCGGCCTCACGGTGCTCGGCCATGGTGGCGCGGCGGATCCGGGCGGCGAACTCGGTCATGAGGACACAACCTTTCGGGTACGACGACGGCGGACAAGCCTGAACAGAAGGTAGATCACTCCCGCGCCGAGCAGCGCGACCAGGGCCCAGGGCCAGGCCCAGACCGCGGTCGTCCGGGCGACGCCGGGCAGCTTCTGACCGAACTGGGCCGGTTCGACGGTGATCCGGGTGTTCAGCCGCACGGTGGGTTGCACGCCGACGATCGTTTCGGTGACCGTCACGGACGCTCCGGGCAGCAGCTCGGGGATCTCCATCGCGTCGGTCCGGGCCAGCCGCCAGCCGAACGGCCCGCTGACCTGGATCGATCCAGTGCCGCTGAGCCGCAGGTTCCCGGTGTTGCGGACCAGGTAGCGGACGATCATGTCGCCGCCCTCGGCCGGATTCGCCGACTGCCGATATTCCATCCGTACGGTGTCGATCGCGAGCGTGGGTGTCGCGGTGCCGGCCACGGTGACGTAGACCCGGGCGGCGACCCGTTGATCGACCAGCACCTTCCGGCCGTCGGCGCCGGTCGCCTCCTGGCTGACCGAGGTGACCACCCCGCCCGCGTGGTCGCCCGGCGTGGCGTTGGCCGGGACGGTGACGGTGAACGGGACGTCGAGCCGCGTGTTGGCGGGCACGGTGTAGGTGCGGGCGCCCAGCGCGATCCACGCGCCCAGGTCGGCGGGCTTGTCCGCGGCGGGCAGCAGCGCGAAGGAGCCGTCGTCGGTCGTGTACGCATCCGTGCCGTACACGTTGAAGGTCAACGGCTTGGCCGTCAAGTTGGTGATGCCCACATGATCGGTGAGCGTCTCGCCCGGGGCGGCGCGGCGGATGACGTAGTCGCGGCCGTCGGGACCCTTCGCGGTCGAGGGCTGCACACTCCACCGTACGGCGTCGTCCCCCGGGGCGGCCTGGGCCGGCGCCGGGACCATCAGCGCTGTGAGAACCGCGGCCACCATGCCTCGGACGATCATCATGCTCCTTACGATGGGACGAGCCGGCCGGGGATAATTTCGGTATCCCCGGCCGGTCCTCACCGGCCGAATCAGGCCAGCGTCAGGGTGAGTACGGCGCTGTACTCGCCCGCCGCGCTGCTCTCGGGGATCCCGAGGTTCAGCGCCGCGCCACAGGTGGAGCTGCCGAGGCTGCTCCCGGTCTCCGCCTTGCACAGGGTGTGGCTGGTGCCGAGGCCGGAACCCGGGGCGGCCGGGCTGCCCGGCGTGACCGCGTTCCTGACCCCGTCGGCGGCCGCGAGGTTGCTGTTCACGACGGCCGCGCTCGGCGTCCAGCCGAGGTTGGCCGCCGGGATCTTGCCGCCGCCCGCCGAGGCGAACTCTGTGACCTGGCCGACCAGGTCCCAGCCGGAGTTGGTGCCGCGCAGGTCGCTGACCGTGACCGCGTTGAGGTTGCCGGTCGCGGTCTGGCCCGGCGTCGCCGCCGACAGCGTGACCGACGCGCCGGCCGAGGTCAGCGTCAGCGCGCCGCCCGTGACCGCCGCCTTGATCTGCTGCGTCGCCGATCCCGTTCCGGTGCCCGGCTCCGGCTCCGGGTCCGTCGGATCGGTGGGATCCGTCGGGTCCGTCGGCTCGGTCGGGCCGGCCGTTGTTGATGCCGAGGCGGTGACCGGGTCGAGAGCCGTACCGGCCGTGTAGAAGCCGGCGAACGCGCTCGCCCCCTCGGCGGTGAGGGTGGCGGCCAGGTTCGAGAACGTGACGTCACCGTCCACCACGGTCGGCGCGGTGGTCACCAGGGTGGCGACCTCGGCCTGGTCGAGGTGCTGCTCGGTCGTCCCGTTGTTCGCGACCAGGTCCACATCGGCCAGCAGCGATCCGGTGCCGTCGCCGTCGACGACGACCTTCGGGTTGGCCAGGGTGATCTCGAACATGTGGGCCGGGTACGAGAACACGACGGTGCCGCCGTAACTCACGGTGGCCGTCCCGGCCGCGGCGTCGTACGTGCCGCTCTGCGCCGGGAAGTCGAACGTGCCGTCGGCGTTGCGGGTGGCGCCGCCGCTGGTGGCGATCGGCGGGTTCCCGTTACCGGTCGAGACGTACGACCGGAACGACGCCTTGAAGCCCCAGTCGAGACTGCCCCCGGCGACATCGGCGGGAGCGGCGTAGGCGGGGGCGATCGCGGTCAGAGCGGCCGCGGCGCCCACGACGATCGCACCCGCGATCGCGCCGGCCCGGAGAGCGACCCGATGCGGGCCCTGGGGTGTGGCCATGGTGGTCCTTCCGAAGTTTGCCCGCGTTTGCGAGCAAAGAGGGGTGTGCCCGCCGTTGCGGACGAAGTTAGGGTAGCCTCACCTAAATCAATGATCAAGATCGACTGGGGAGGCATGGTGCGCATCGCACCTCCGCGGCCCGGCCGGGCGTTGATCGCCGCGGTGGCGCTGATCCCACTCGCGGTGATGGCGCCGTCGCCCGCGCAAGCGGCCGGAAAACTGAGCGTTTCGAAAACCAAGGGCCTGTCCCGGTCGGGCGAGACGGTGACGGTCCGCGGCCGTGGCTACAACGTGGACAAGGGCATCTACGTGGCGTTCTGTGTGGACAACGGCGCCGGTGTGCTGCCCTCCCCGTGCGGCGGTGGCGCCGACATGTCCGGGGCGTCCGGCTCCTCCGCATGGATCTCTTCGAACCCGCCCTCGTACGGCGAGGGCCTGGCCCAGCCGTACGGGAGCGGCGGTTCGTTCCGCGTCTCGATCCGGGTGACCCAGAAGATCGGCGACGTCGACTGCGTGGTCCGCGCCTGCGCGATCGTGACCAGGGCTGACCACACGCGCACCAGCGACCGCTCCCAGGATGTGCGCGTCGCTGTGCGTTTCGCCACCCCGGCCGGCGGTGCCCCCGCTCCCGCCGCCACCCGGGTCCCAGCAGTGGGAACCCCAAGGTCAAACCCTTCCTCCCGTACGCCCGTAGGACCGCCCACGGGTCGCCTCGCGACTGCCGCCCCGCCGTCGGATGCCGCCCCGATCGACGTGCAGGCGGTCGCCGCCCCGTCGCTCGACCGCACAAGCACGGCCACACCTCTGGGCCACTGGTGGGCGATCGGCGGGGCGTTCCTGGCCGGTTACCTGGGCGCCGTCGTGATCGGCCGTCTGCGCCGCGCGCGAGCCAACCGGCGCCCGTCATGAGCCGGGCCAGGCGCGTCGGCGTTGTCGTCAGTTGTGCGTTGCTGCTCGCGGCGTGCACTTCGGTGAGCGAACTCGGACCCGAAGGACCGGCCGCCACAGCCGGGTGCGGGATCTCGACCGCGAAGCTGGCGTCCGAGGACGTGACGCCGCTCGACCCGAAGCCGGTTCCCGCGATGCCGGCCACGGTGGACTCCGCCGACGGCCGCAAGGTGACCGTGCGCAGCGCCGACCGGATCCTCGCGGTCAACCTCTACGGGTCGCTGGCCGAGATCGTGTTCAGCCTGGGCCTCGGTGACCGCGCCGTCGGGCGGGACACGTCGACGACCTTCCCGTCCGCGGCCGGGCTGCCCAAGGTCACCCCGGCCGGCCACGACCTGAGCGCCGAGGCGATCCTCGAGCTGAACCCGACCGTGGTGCTCGCCGACAAGAGCATCGGACCGCCGACCGTGCTCCAGCAGTTGCGCGAGTCGAACATCCCGGTCGTCATGGTGGACGACGAACGGACACTCGATGCCGTTCCCGCGCACATTCGCGCGGTGGCCGCCGCGCTCGGCGTGACCGAGGCGGGTGAGCGACTCGTCAAGAACGTGCAGTCCGAGATCGACCAGGCGCGCCGAGGCGCGCAGGCCGGGACAACTCCGCTGCGCATCGCGTTCCTCTACGTGCGCGGCACCGCCGGTGTGTTCCTGATCGGCGGCAAGGGCGCCGGCTCCGACGCGATGATCCAGGCGATCGGCGCCGTCGACGCGGGCACCGAGATCGGCCTGACCAAGTTCCGCCCGCTGACCAGCGAGGGCCTGATCAACGCGGCCCCCGACGTCATCCTGGTGATGACCGAGGGCCTCAACTCGGTCGGCGGCGTGGACGGCCTGCTCGAACTGCCCGGCGTGGCCCAGACCCCGGCCGGCGTCAACCGCCGCATCGTCGACATGGACGACGGCATCCTGCTCAACTTCGGCGCCCGCACCGGCAAAGCCGTCGAGGCACTGGCCAAGGCGGTCTACGGCCCGTGCGAGTAGACGACGACAGCGGCCGGATCCGAGCGACGGGGAGCGCGCCCGACGAGCAAGCTGCGGCGGCCCCGCCGGCCGCGCGCGATCAGGCTGCCGTCCGCCGGACGGCCGCGCGCGGGCAAAGCCGCCGAGCGGCCGCGCGCGGGCCGGACCACCGGGCGGGCCGGGTGAGCGGGCTGGTCGGCGGGCTGGTACTGGGGCTCGTCGTGGTCTGTCTGGTGGCGGCGGGGCGTGGGCAGGTGCCGATCTCGCCGGGCGAGGTGATGGGGTCGCTGCTGCACCGGGCCGGGCTGGAGATCGGGCCGTTGCCGTCGGCGGTTCAAGGGGAGAACGCGCTCTGGCTCGTTCGTTTTCCGCGCGTGATCCTGGCCGTCGTGGTCGGCGCCGCGCTGGGCTGCGCGGGGGCGCTCATGCAGGGCGTGTTCGGCAATCCGCTCGCCGAGCCGGGGGTCATCGGGGTCTCGGCGGGCGCCGCGGTCGGCGCGGCAGCGGCCATCGTGAGCGGCGTGACGATCCTCGGCAGCTGGACCACGGCCGGAGCCGCGTTCGCCGGCGGCATCGTGACCACCTTCCTCGTGTACGCCATGTCGCGCGCGAACGGCCGCACAGAAGTGGTCACGCTGGTGCTCACCGGCGTGGCCGTCAACGCCACCGCGGGCGCCCTGCTCGGACTGCTCATGTTCCTGACCGACGACGACGGTGTCCGCGCGATCGCGTTCTGGCAGTTGGGCAGCCTCGCGCAAGCCACGTGGGGTGCGGTCGCGGTGGCCGGCCCGTGCGCGCTCGCCGGTCTGGCCGTGGCCGCCGCCTGCGCCCGCAAACTCGACCTGCTCGCCCTCGGTGAGGCCCCGGCCCGCCACCTGGGCGTCGACACCGAGCGCCTGCGGATCACCGCGATCGTCGCCACGGCCCTGCTCACCGCGTCGGCCGTCGCCTTCACCGGGATCATCAGCTTCGTCGGCCTCGTCGTCCCCCACCTGATCCGGATGGTCGCCGGCCCCGGACACCGCGTGCTGGTCCCGGCCAGTGCCCTGGGCGGAGCGATCGTGGTGGTGAGCGGCGACCTGCTGGCCCGGACCGCCATCGACTACCAGGAGTTGCCGCTGGGCGTGCTGACCGCCGTCGTCGGCGGCCCCGCGTTCTTCTGGCTGCTGCGCCGCACCCGGGCCCGAGCCGGAGGCTGGGGATGACACCACACGAAGACCGCCGCCCGGTCACCGCGCAAACGCCCAACACGCACGCGTGCAACAGGCATACGCGCAACACGCAGGCGCGCAACGAGCGAACGCCGCGCGTTCGTGCGATCTGTGGGCAGGTAATTGCGTTCGGCGGCTGCCCGGGGAGCCCAGGATGATCGCTGGGCGGGGGATCCGGGTTCGGCTGGGTGGGCGGGTCGTGGTCGACGGCGTCGATGTGCGCGCGGACGCGGGTGAGGTTGTGGCTCTGGTCGGGCCCAACGGGGCCGGCAAGTCGAGTCTGCTGGCGGCGCTCGCGGGTGATCTGCCGGCCGGCGGGACGGTGGAGGTGGCGGGGCGCGAACTGGCGGCGTACCGGAAGGTGGACCTGGCCCGGCTGCGGGCGGTGCTGCCGCAGAAGGCTCAGCTCAGTTTTCCGTTCACGGTGAGCGAAGTTGTCCGGATGGGGCGTGCGCCCTGGGCGGGACGGCCGGAAAGCGCTCAGGATGACGACGCGGTCGACGAGGCGCTGCGGCGGACGGAAACGAGCAGTTTCGCGCAACGGCCGTTTCCGGCGCTGAGCGGTGGTGAGCAGGCGCGGGTGTCGCTGGCGCGCGTTCTCGCTCAACAAACGCGCATTCTGCTGCTCGACGAACCGACCGCGGCGCTCGATCTGCGGCACCAGGAACTCGTGCTGACCGTGGCGCGGGAACGGGCCGAGCAGGGCGCCGCGGTCGTGGTGGTGTTGCACGATCTGGGACTGGCGGCCGCATATGCGGGAAGGGTCTATGTTCTTGCCGACGGCCGGATCCGGGGTTCGGGACCGCCGGCCGAGGTGTTCACCGAGGAGCTGCTGAGCGAGGTGTATCAGCACGCGGTGGAGGTGCTGCCGCATCCGCACACCGGCGGGCCACTCATTGTGCCGAGACGGAAGTTATAGATTTCGTCCAGGGCGCGGCCAGGCTGTGGCCGGGTACAGATCCGCGCGTACGCGGGCATCCGTCACCTCCGTCGAAGGCAATTCGGCGGAGGTGGGGACATGCGGGAGACGTTCAGGACCGAGTCCGAGGTCGACCCGGGGCACGCGGTCGACCTCGCACTGCGCGAAGCCGGCGGCGGACGGGTGGCGGGAGTGCGCGCTTCGGTCGAGTTCGGGCGTCCGGCCTGGCTCGTGCAGTTCGTGCGGGGCAGCTGGCTGTGCACGGCCGCCGTCGACGCGGGCACCGGCGAGGTCACGATGATCCTGGACGACGGGCTGCACACCGATGTGGCCGAACCGCCGCTGGCCGCTCCGGCCGTCACCGCTGTCGCCACGGTCCGGCCGGACTTCACCACCGTCTGGGACCTCCGGGCAGCCACCGACGGAACGGGCACGGCCTACCTGGCCACGGACAGCGGCATCGCCACCGTCCGCCTGACCACCGGGCATCCGAACAACAACGGACAAGACACGGACATCAGACGGACGACCGGCGACGGACAAGACACGGACATCGAACGGACGACCGGCAACGGACAGCGCGCGGGCAACGAACAGCGCCGGGGCAACCGACAGCACGCGGGGAACGAACAAGACACGGACATCGGACGGACGACCGGCAACCAACAGTGCGCGGGCAACGGACGGCGCGCGGGCAACGAACAAATCGCGAAAGAAGCCCGGCTGGTGATCGAGGACCATCACCGGATCGGGACCACCCGGGAGGTCGTGCCGGTGCCGGGTGGGGTCGTGGGGGCCACCGCCGACGGGCGCGTGCTCAGGCTCGATCCGGACGGGCGTACGGAATGGGAGCTGCAGTTGCCGGCCACGCCGTACACGCTGGCCGGCGATTACGACGGCGCGCGCATCCTGGCCGCCACCACGATCGGCGCGCTCGAGATCGACGCGCGCACCGGTTCGCTCACGCGGATTCTCGGGGGTGCCGCCCGTGCGGCCGCGTATCTGCCCGATGGTGGCTGTGTGCTGGCCGGTCACCGCGGCAAACTGCTCGTCCTGGACGGCCGCGGTCAGCAGCGCTGGACCTGGACCCAGGGCGAGTATCCGGAACGGGTGTGGGCGCGGGACGGCCGGATCTACCTGACCGGCGAGGGTGGTCTCAAGGAGATCCTGGTCGGCGAAGGTGTGATCGCCCGCTGGGCGTCACCGCTGGGCGAAAGCGTGGACGAGGCGGTCATCAGCGACGGCACCGTCTTCACCTGCTCCGGCGGCGACCGGGTCGAGGCGCACGGCTATGCCACGGCGGGTTACGCGGGTCCGCTCACCGGCCTGCACGAGCACCCGGAGGTGCTGACGCTGCTGCCCGACGAGGACGGCGAGCCATGGCTGCTCGTGGCCCACCGCGACGGCCTGATCAGCGCAATCCGAAACTGAGGCGCCCACCCGACACTGAGGCGCCCGCCCGAAGCTGAGGCGCCCGCTGACACTGACGCGCCCGCCCCACACAGACACCACCGCCCGACACGGACACCACCGCCCGACACGGACACCACCGCCCGACACGGACGCCACCGCCCGGGGCTGAGGCGACCGCCCGAGGCTAAGGCAGGACCAGGCGGAAGCCGACCCCGCGCCGGTTCTCGATCCAGCTCGACGACCCCAGCTTGCGCCGCAACGTCGCCACGTGGAAGTCGAGCGTCTTCCCCCGCCCGAAGAAGTTCGGCTCCCACACCGTCTCCAGGATGTGCTTCCGGCCGACCACCGCCCCGGGGTCGGCCGCCAGCAGCACCAGCAGGTCGTACTCCTTCGGCGTCAACGCGACCGGCCGGCCGTGCACCCGCACCTCCCGGGTTCGCTCGTCGATCTCGAGCGGACCCAGATCCGGACGGGCCGGGGCCGGGGCCGGCGCCGGGCGCGTGCGGCGGCCGATCGCGCGCATCCGGGCCACCAACTCCCGCGTGCTGAACGGCTTCGCCATGTAGTCGTCGGCGCCGATCTCGAGGCCGAGCACCCGGTCGGTCTCGTCACCGCGGGCGGTCAGCATGATGATCGGCACGTCGCTGACCCGGCGCAGGCGGCGGCACACGTCGATGCCGTCGATGTCGGGCAGGCCCAGGTCGAGCAGCACGAAGTCGGCGGGCGGGGCGGCCAGCGCGGCGGCCCCGGTCGCCACGTGCGACGCCTCGATGCCGAACCGGCCCAGCCCGGCCGCCAGCGGCTCGGCGATCGACTCGTCGTCCTCGACCAGCAGTACTCGCATACCGGCTTGTACGGATTTTCGGAGCCCACGGTTGAACGGGCTTCGACGAATGCCCGTAGCACTTGGCATGATCCGGCGCCTGCTGCTCACGTACCTCTCGCTCGCCGTCGTGGTGCTCGCCGGCCTCGCCCTGCCCTTGGCCGTGGTGCATCAGGGCAGCGAGGAGCAGCGGGCCTTCGCTCAGCTGGAGCACGACGCCGAGATCCTGGCCGCGTTCGTCGACGCCGCCATCATCCGCGGCCACTCGTCCGAGATCTCCACGCTCACCGCGGACGCGGCCCAGCGCTGGGGCGGCTGGATCGAGGTCGTCGACGGCACCGGCCGCCGGATCGCCGCCACCGGCCCGGCCGAGCCCTCCCCCGGTTCGATCGCCGACCTGCGGTCCGTCCTCGAGGGCCGGATCCAGGTGAACAGCGACCTCGACACCGATGTCATGTCGGTCGCCGTACTCATCCACCCCGGCCGGCCGCAGCAGGGAGCCGTGCGGGTGAGCGTCCCGACCACCACCCTGGACGCCCGGATCGACCAGTTCCGCTATCTGATCGGCGGCGTGAGCCTGGCCGTGCTGATCGGGGCCGCCCTGGTCGCGGCGGCGATGGCCCGCTGGATCAGCCGGCCGGTGCGCACCCTGGAACGGGCCACCCGCACCCTGGCCGAGGGCGACACCCCACCCGCGCCGACCACCATCGGCCCGCCCGAGCTGCGGCGACTGGCCGCGACGTTCAACACCACCGCCGTACGGCTGCAGCAGTTGATCGCCGCCCAGCGGTCCTTCGTCGGCCACGCGTCGCACCAGCTCAAGACGCCTCTGGCCGCCCTGCGGCTGCGCCTGGAGAACCTGGAACCGGATGTGGCGGCCGACGGCGAGACCAACCTGCGCGCGGCTCTGGTCGAGACCGACCGCCTGGCCCGGCTGGTCGACACCCTGCTCGCGATGACCCGCGGCGCCCACGCTCCCGCCCCCGTCGAGGTGGCGCTGGCCGGCGTGGTCGACGAGCGCGCCTCCCTGTGGGGTCCGGTGGCCGCCAAGGCCGGGGTGACACTGCAGATTCAAGACCCTTCCCCCGTACGCGTCCGAGCCGTCCCCGGCGCCCTCGAGCAGATCCTCGACAACCTGCTGTCCAACGCCCTCGGTGTGGCCCCGCCCGGCAGCACCGTGCACGTCACGTGCCACCGCACCGGCGACGAGATCGAGCTGCACGTGACCGACGCCGGTCCCGGCCTCACAGCGGCGCAGCGGGAGCGGGCGCTCGACGAGTTCTGGCGGGCCCCCGGCGCACCGAAGGGCGGGACCGGTCTCGGCCTCGCCCTGGTGCGAACGCTCGCGGAGAAGAGCGGCGGCCGGGCCCACCTGGACCCGGCCGCCCCTACCGGCATCGACGCCGTGGTCGTGCTCCCCGCCGCCGATCCGACCCCCTCCGACCGGACCGGCGCACTACCTGCCTGACGGCGATCAGTCGTCCGAGCCGTGCCCGCCGTGGCGGCCACCCTTGTCGTCGCCGCCGCGGTCGTCCCCACCGTGCTTGCCGCTGTCGTCACTGCCGCGACCCCGGTTGTCGTCGCCACCCCGGTCGTCACTGCCCCGGTCGTCACTGCCCCGGCCGCGGTCGTCGCCGTCCCGGCCGTCGATCTCGTGGTCGGTGACGGCACCGGTCCGGCGGTCGATGTCGAGCTCGTGCTCCACCCCGTTGTAGATGATCTCGATGTCCCAGACGGCCCGGCCGTGCTCGGTCTCGGCCTCGACCTTGACGACCCGTCCCCCGCCGACGACCGACAGCGCCTTCGACTTGGCCGCCGCGATCGAGATCGACGACGCGGTGGCGCTGCCCAGGCCCGAGTTGGCCGAGCTGCTGCCACGGGGCGACGGCGTGACCGACCCCGGCTCAACGGTCTCGAACGAGGACGACGGCGACGGCGACGCCGACGACGTGCTGTTGTCGTCCAGCGTCCCGTCCCCACGGAACACCTCCGACGAGGAGGGCGACGGCGTCGCGGACGAGGACGAGGACGAGTCGGCCGCGGCCAGGGCCGTGCCCGTGATGCCGAGAACGGCGGCTGCCCCAGCGGCGGCGGCGAGTGCGTACGAGCGCTTCATGATGGTTCCTCCCGGTTGTTTCTCACTGACACCAGGAGACTCCCGCTTTCTTGGATAGCGCCGCGCTGCATGATCCCTAAGGGCTGGTTAAGAGCTCCATCGTCACGACCGACCCGCCGTCGGGCCCGGCGGCGATCGAGAAGCGGCCCCGCGCGGCCCGGCGGGCGATGTCCAGGCCCAGCCCGGTCGAGTCGCCGCCGCTGGCCCCGCGCTGCACCAGCCCGGCGGGCATGCCGGGACCACGGTCGGCGATGGTGAGCCGGACGGCGCCGGGGACGGCTTCCAGGCGTACGGAAAACGGGGTTTCGTCCGGGGTGTGAGCGAAGACGTTGCCGAGCAGTGCGTCGACCGCGGCGGCCAGTTCGTCGGCCGACACCGCGACCGGCTGTGGGCCCGGCACCAGGTCGACCGTCATCTCGCGGCCGGTGTCCTCGGCCAGCACCGCCCAGAAGGCCGCCCGGTCGGCCACCACCGACGCCGCGTCGCAGCGGGCGGGCTCGACCGAGTCGGGGTCGGTGCGCCGGCGGGCCTGCTGGATCAGGCCGCTCACGGCGCGTTCGAGGGCGTCGGCGGCGGCACTCAGACGCGCGCTCTCCTCGGGGTCGCGCAGGCCTTCCGCCTCGAGCCGCAGGGCGGTCAGCGGCGTGCGCAGGCGGTGGGACAGGTCGGCCACCTGTTCGCGTTCGGCCCGGAGCAGTTCCTGGATGCGGCCGGCCAGGTGGTTCAGGGCGCCGGCCACCTCGCGCACCTCGGCCGGGCCCTCGGGGGCGGCCCGGGCCGAGAGCTCGGCGTTGGCCAGCCGGTGCGAGACGTCGGACAGGTCGGTGATCGGGCGCACGATCGTCCGGGCCAGCCGGTCGGCCACCAGCACGCCGACCGCCACCAGCAGCACGCCCAGCCCGCACAGGACGATCCACGAGCGGGTCACGCCGCTACTGCCTTCGGCGGGCGAGACCTCCGTACGGATAACTGCTGTGCCTCCTCTCCCCTGCACCGCGACGACGATCTCGCGGCCCCCGCCGGATTCGACGGTGAGGCTGCGCCCGCGGCTGGCCAGTTCGACCGCGGGGGTCCGGGCGACGGGAGTGCCGAGCACGGTGTCCGCGTCGAGATAGACGGTGATCGGGCGGCCCGAGGTGGCGGCCAACTGCTCGACGGTCAGCTTCAGGTCGGACGGGTCGGCCGTCCCGACCACGGTGATGATGCCCTGGATGTCGGCCGTCGCGCGGACGGTCGCGCGGTCCTCGGCGACCTGCCGGACCAGGAAGGCCAACGGCACCAGGAACGCGATCATCATGAGGGTGGTGGTGGCCAGCACGAGCAGGCGGAGCTGCCCCCTCACGAGCCGGACTCCGGAACACCGAGACGAACCCCGACTCCCCGTACGGTGTGCAGGTAGCGCGGCGCCGTGGCACTCTCGCCCAGTTTGCGGCGCAACCACGACAGGTGCACGTCGACCGTCTTGTCGGCACCGCCGTACGGGATCTGCCAGACCTCGGTCAGCAGTTCGCGCTTGGTCACCACCTGCCCGGCCCGGGTGGCCAGGTGATGCAGCAGGTCGAACTCGCGCGGGGTGAGCTCGACCGTCTCGCCGGCCAGCCGCACCTGCCGCCCGCCCGGGTCGATCACCAGCTCGCCGACGGTGATGGCCGGGTCGGCCTGCGGGGTCGTCCCCCGGCGCAGCACGGCCCGGATCCGCGACTCGAGCTGGGCCGCGGTGAACGGTTTGACCACGTAGTCGTCGGCGCCCGAGTCGAGCACCCGCACGATCTCGGTCTCGTCGTCGCGGGCGGTCGCCA
Source organism: Paractinoplanes bogorensis (assembly GCF_018829635.1). Lineage (GTDB taxonomy): Bacteria > Actinomycetota > Actinomycetes > Mycobacteriales > Micromonosporaceae > Actinoplanes > Actinoplanes bogorensis. The sequence continues at coordinate 746,746 of NZ_JAHKKG010000004.1, read as the reverse complement.
CGATCACCGGCATCTGGCTGACCGCGCGCAGCATCCGCAACACCTCGCGCCCGTCCAGGTCGGGCAGCCCGAGATCGAGCACGACCAGGTCGGGACGGTCGGTGAGGGCGGCCTGCACGCCCTCCATGGCGGTCGCGACGGAGGCGACGGCGTGGCCGCGCTCCTTGAGCGCCCGCATCAGGGGCGTACGGATGGTCGCGTCATCCTCGATCAGCAGCAGCCGGGCCATTGGGCGAAGCGTAGTCGGCCTTTCCACGCTGACCTGCGCTCTTAACCATGCCTTAGCGTGGCCGGGAGACAGTCTTAGCCCTTGATCAGGCACAGTGGGAGCCATGCCGACTCCGCGATATCTCGTGGCCACCGCCGGGTGGCTGGCCGCCGCTGTGGTCGCCACCGGCGCCGGCCTGGGCGGGATCCGCCTGGTCAGCGAGAACCTGACCGGCACCCCGGGCGGCGTGCTGAGCGAGCAGGACGTGGCGCGGGCCCTGTCCGCGGCGCCGGTGTCAAGCACCCCGCCGCCACCGGTCAGAACGGCGACACCGAGCGAGCGCCCTCCCGCCCTCACCAGTTTTTCCAGCTCGGGCGGGGTGGCGATCGCCGGTTGCCGGGGCGGCGAGGCGTTCCTGGACCGCTGGTCACCGAACCCGGGCTACGAGGTCAAGGACGTCGACGAGGGGCCGGACTCCGAGGCCAAGGTGCGCTTCGAGAGCTCCGACCGCCACGTCGAACTGCGGATCACCTGCTCGGGCGGCCTGCCGCACGCCGACGAGCAGAGCAACCACGGCGGGGACGACGACTAACGTCTTTTATCCAGCTTCGTCCCCTCGCGAAGACTTCGACATACGTCGATTGACGGCCGTTCACGTGCCGTCCAGAGGCGGCCAGCAACCTGTCCATGCACCCCCCACGAGGAGGATTCATGGACCGTCGCACCCTGTTACGCGCCACCGTCGCCGGCGCCGGAGGCATCGCCCTGCCGTTCACCGCCTGGTCGGCCGCCTACGCGAGCCCCGCCCAGAACGCCACCGGACCGTACGGCGCCCTGCGCGCGGCCGACGCCAACGGCATCCAACTGCCTTCGGGCTTCACCAGCCAGGTCGTGGCCCGTTCCCGGCAGACGGTTCCCGGCACCTCGTACCGCTGGCACGACGCCCCCGACGGCGGCGCGGTGATTCCGAACGGCAACGGCTGGATCTACGTCTCCAACTCCGAGGTGTCCTCGAGCTCGGGCGGTGGCGCGTCCCGGCTCGTCTTCAACTCGAGCGGGCAGGTCACCGGCGCCTCGCGGATCCTCAGCGGCACCAACCAGAACTGCGCGGGCGGCAAGACGCCCTGGAACACCTGGCTGTCGTGCGAGGAGATCAGCCTGGGCCGGGTCTGGGAGACCTACCCGCTCGGCGGGTCGGCGGTCGTGCGGCCCGCGATGGGCCGGTTCAAGCACGAGGCGGCCGCGGCCGATCCCGTACGGCAGGTCATCTATCTGACCGAGGACGAGACCGACGGCAAGTTCTACCGGTACATCCCGGCCGCGTGGGGCAACCTGTCGGCCGGCACGCTCCAGGTGTTCCGGGCCGGCACCGCCACCTCGGGCTCGTTCACCTGGGCCGACGTCCCCGACCCGGACGGCTCACCGACCCAGACCCGCTATCAGGTGTCCGGGGCCAAGGCGTTCAACGGTGGCGAGGGCTGCCACTACGCCGACAACAAGGTCTGGTTCACCACCAAGGGCGACAACCGGGTGTGGCAGGTCAACCTGTCGGCCGGCACGTACGAGCTGGCCTACGACGACAACCTGGTCAGCCCGGGCACGGCACCGCTGACCGGGGTCGACAACGTGACCGGCACGCCCTCGGGCGACCTCTACGTGGCCGAGGACGGCGGCAACATGGAGATCTGCCTGATCAACCCGGCGTCGGCCACCGTGTCGGTGTTCCTGCGGATAACCGGGCAGGGAGCATCGGAGATCACCGGTCCGGCCTTCACCCCGGCCGGGAACCGGTTGTACTTCTCCTCGCAGCGGGGCACCTCCGGAGCGTCCTCCGGCGGCATCACCTATTGCGTGACGGGGCCGTTCCGGTAGCTAACGTTTTCGGGCGTCCAGCACCCCGGCGAACACCGCCGTGGTGACGACCGCACCGGTCAGCAGGACCCCCCGGACACCCCAGGCGACCATGGCCACCGAAAGCAGACCCCAGACGACGCCTGCCGTGACCAGCACGGCGATCAGCACCGGGCGGGGCCAGCGGGGCCACGGTGGGCGCGCCAGCGCGGGGTAATCCGTGGTCAGGCGGGCGACGATGTCGTCGAACTCCCGGCGCTTGTCCTCGGTGCTCATCCCGATCGACCTCCTGTCGAGCACATGTGCTCCCGAACGCACTGTACGTCGCAGAGCTGTCCCCGGGTTCGAAAGATCTTCACGAAAGTTCCCGGGGCAGTCTGAGTTCCCTCGGTCACCAGCTTGAAAACACCCGGGCCTGCCCTCCTGAGCCGTCCCGGTACGGGATCAGGCCGACGGTCAGGGTGGCGCCGTGCCGCGGCATCCGGTCGAGGTGGGCGAGATTCTCCACGCCGTACCGGTCGGCGCCGGTCAGGGCCAGGTGGGTCGCGAAGTCCTCGGAGACGCCCGGGTCGATGCTCAGCGTGTCGACCCCCAGCGCCCGGATGCGCCGCTTGGTCAGCAGCCACTCGCAGGCGTCGGCGCTGAACCCGGGGAAATGCAGGCCGCCCGCGCTGTCGGTGCCGCGGTAGGCGGCCACGTCGCCCGCCTTGGCCGCCCAGCCGCTGAACATCAGCACCGAGGCGTCCCGCGGGATCCGGTCGTAGCGGCGCTCGTACGCCACCAGGTCGGCCACGCTGACGGTGGTGTCGGGCTCGTGGGCGGCCCGGCGGGCGATGTCGATGACCACGGCCGGCGTGATCAGCTCGGCCAGCGTCAGTTCCTCGGACGTACGGCCACCAGCCGTGAAGTGCGCGGGAGCGTCCACATGGGTCCCGAAGTGCTCGAGGATCGTCCACTCGCGCATGTAGTAGCCGTCGTCCGGAATGGACGTGGCGACGCGGCTGGACGGCTCCTCACCGGGTTCGAACGCGGGGAACGACGGGCTGACGACGTGCGTGAGGTCTTGGAGGCCGTGCCTGTGCGGGGCGGCCTGGGCGGGCATCGCGGGAGCAGCAACCACGGCGGCCGAGGCCGCCGCGCCGAGGAGCAAGGAACGGCGAGTCACCTTGTCGACACACATGGTCGGAATGTAGCGGCTTCCGGTGACCCGCCATACCCTCCGTCGTGTCAGATCCAGGTCGGCGTGCGACCGCCGGCATAGCGCTCGCCGAACCCGCCGTCGGGCAGGATCTCGTCGATGGCGGCCAGGTCGGCGTCGGTCAGCTTGACGTCGGCCGCGCCGGTGTTCTCCTCGACCCGCCGGACGCTGCGCGTGCCCGGGATCGGCACGATGTGCTCGCCGCGGGTCAGCAGCCAGGCCAGCGCCAGCTGCGACACCGTCGCGCCCTTCGACTCGGCGAGCGCGGTCAGACGGCGTACGGCGTCGAGGTTCTTCTCGTAGTTGCCCGGCTGCCAGCGCGGATCGGTGCGCCGCATGTCGCCCTCGGTGTACTGGTCGGCCGGCTTGGCGGCGCCGGTCAGGAACCCGCGGCCGAGCGGCGAGTAGGGCACGAAGCCGATGCCGAGCTCGTCGAGCACGGGGAGGAGCTGCTCGACGTCGCGCTCGAACAACGAGTACTCGGTCTGCAGCACCGAAACCGGCTGCACGGCATGCGCCTGGCGAATCGTCGACGGTCCGGCCTCGCTCAGCCCGAAGTAGCGGACCTTCCCCGCGTCGATGAACTCCTTGACCGTCCCGGCCACGTCCTCGATCGGCACGGTCGGGTCGACGCGGTGCTGGTAGAGCACGTCGATCGTGTCCACGCCGAGATACCGCAGGCTGTTCTCGACCACCTCGCGGATGTGGTCGGGCCGGCTGTCGAACCCGAAGTCGCGGGTGAAACCGAACTTGGTGGCGATCACGATCTCGTCGCGGAAGCCGGCCACCGCCCGGCCGACCGCCTTCTCGTTCTCGCCCCACCCGTACAGCTCGGCGGTGTCGAAGAACGTCACGCCGAGCTCGTGGGCCCGCCGGATCGCGGCGATGCCCTCCTGCTCGTCACCGGGGCCGTAGGCGAGGTGCAACCCCATGGCGCCGTAGCCGATCTCGGAGACGGTCAGGCCCTGCTGTCCAAGAGTGCGCTGCTGCACGACTGCTCTCCTCACGGAATGTCAAACCAAACGGTTCGGTTCGAACCTACCCCGCGATCCGGGCATCGGCGAAGGTAATGTTGTGACCATGGACTCCACCGGCGACCGCATCGTCGCCGCGGCCACGGCCGAGTTCTCCCGGCACGGCATCGCCGGCGCCCGCATCGAACGCATCGCCAAGGCCGCGCGCACCAGCAAGGAGCGCATCTACGCCTATTACCGCAGCAAGGAGGCCCTCTACCGGCACATCCTGCGGCAGGAGCTGACCGCGGTGGCCGAGGCAACCCGGATGGATCCGACCGATCTGCCGGAATACGCGGGCCGCATCCACGACTACTTCACCAGCCATCCCGACCGCTACCGGCTGATGACCTGGGGCCAGATGGAACTCGGGCCCGGCGAGAGTCCGCCCGACGACGACCCGATCCGCGAGGCGACCACCTACAAGCTGGAGAAGCTGCGCCAGGCCCAGAAGGACGGCATCCTCGACGCCTCCTGGGACCCGATCGACATCCTGATCTTCGTCAACCAGATCGCCATGTCCTGGGTGGCCCAGCCGCCGCACGTCCCGAGCGATTCGCAGGCCCGCCGAGCCGCCATCGTCACGGCCGTGGAGCGCCTCTTTCCGGCGGCTCATTAAACCCTTCCCGCGCACGCCGGAGAGCCGCCCCAAACACATCAAGACCTTTCCCTCGTACGGCGTAAAGCCCTCCCCGCAACGCACCAAGACCCTTCCCGCGTACGCCGGAAAGCCGGTCCCGCCGCGCGACAACGCCCCGCACCGCGAGCCGCGCCCGCGTGGCGCCTCGCCAGCCGTCAGCCGCTCGCCACCCGACGTTCGTCGCCCGTGGCCCGTCAGAGCAGCGTGTCGAGCATCGCGGCGCAGTCCTCGTCCGCCGGCGGGCCGTCGTGGGTCTGGTCCCACATCACGACGCCCGAGAAGGCCAGGTGGGCCACGAGCGGCGACGCCCCCGCCCGACGGAACGACGCCAGCGCCCGCTCGGTCACCGTCGCGACCAGGTCACCCAGCTCCCCCGTACCGCCCGCCTTCACCGCGTCGACCAGCGCCCGCCCCTCGGGCCGCGCCGCGTTGTCGCGGATCATCGTCATCAGCGCCAGCACGTCCCCGCGCAGCGACCCGGTCGCCGGATCGTTGTCGTAGTCGGCGAGCAGCGGCTCGACCACCGCGGCCAGCAGCGCCGCCTTGGACGGCCAGCGCCGATAGATCGTGGTCCGGTTGACCCCGGCCGCCTTGGCCACGCCGTCGATGGTCAGCCCGGCGAACCCGGCACGCGCCAGCTCGGTCAGCGTCGCCGCGCGCACATTCTCGATCACCTGGGCGCTCCGCGGGCCGTGCTGGAGCCCGAGCGTGCGCCGTGCCGCCTGAGTCATCGCACCATTCTCTCAATGGCAACAGCCTGTTGCCTTTCTGAGGACACGAGCCTAACGTCCCCAGCAGGAGATCGGACGAGAGCGGGTGTGCGCCGTGGACGAACAGAGCTTCGACTTCGTGGTGGTCGGTTCCGGGACGGGCATGCTGGCCGCGCTGGCCGCCGCCGAGGCCGGGATGTCGGTGCTGATCATCGAGAAGTCCCGCTTTTTCGGCGGTTCGACCGCGCTCTCCGGCGGCGGTTTCTGGGTGCCGGGCAACGCCCTGCTGCGCGAGGCCGGCGTCCGCGACTCCCCCGAACGCGCCCGCGAATACCTGACCGCCGTCACCGCCGGCGAGACCCCCGAGTCCCGCTGGGGCACCCATCTCGAGCACGGTCCCGCCGCCGTCGACCTGCTGCGCCGCCACACCCCGCTCAAGTTCCAGTGGATGACCGGCTACGCCGACTACTTCCCCGAGCTGCCCGGCGGTTCGGCCACGGGCCGGGCGATGGAACCCAAGCCTTTCGACGTACGCCGTCTGGGGCCGGACCGGGCCCGCCTGCGCCCGCCCGCACTGGCCGCGCCGTTCCCGATGCCGGTATCCGGCCGCACGTACAAGTGGCTGAACCTGGTCGCCCGCCACCCGCGCGGCATTGTCACCGGCGCCCGCCTGCTCGGCCTGGGGCTCGGCGGCCTGGCCATCCGCCGCGAGTATGTGGCCGGTGGCGGCGCCTTGGCCGCCGGATTGTTCGCCGGTGTGCGCGCCGCGAACATTCCCGTCCGTTTCGAGTCCCCGTTGCAGGAACTGATCGTCGAGAACGACCGGGTCACCGGTGTCATCGTCCACGGCGAACGCATTCGCGCAAACCGCGGCGTCCTCCTGTCGGCCGGCGGTTTCGACCGCAACGCCGCCCTGCGCCACGAATACCAGTCCGAGCAGCTCGACACCGACTGGTGCCTGGGCAATCCCGAGAACACCGGCGACATCCTGCCCATGGCCCAGGCGGCCGGCGCCGACCTCGCGTTCATGAACGAGGCCTGGTGGTTCCCGGCCATCCCCGCACCCGGCCCGATGCCCGGCGTGCTGCTGGCCGAACGCAGCCTGCCCGGCCAGATCATCGTCGACCAGCAGGGCCGCCGTTTCATGAACGAGGCGGTCAACTACATGACGGCCGGCCAGCACATGATCCAGCAGCAGCTCCCGGTCTGGATGGTCTTCGACCAGCGCTACCGCAACCGCTACGTCTTCGGCGGCGGCGTCTTCCCCCGCCAGCCACTCCCCAAGTCCTGGTACGACGCCGGCGTGGCAGTCAAGGCCGCCACCCTGGACGACCTGGCCAAGCAGTTGGGCCTGACCGACCTGCCCGCCACGGTCACCCGCTTCAACGCTCAGGCCGCCGCCGGCCGCGACGACGACTTCCACCGGGGCGACAGCGCTTACGACCGCTACTACGGCGACCCCACCATCACTCCCAACCCGTGTCTGGGCCCGCTGGACCAGGCCCCGTTCTACGCCGTCAAGGTCGTCCCCGGCGACCTGGGCACCTGCGGCGGCATCCGGGCCGACGGCTTCGGCCGGGCCCTGCGCCCCGACGGAACCGCCATCGAGGGCCTGTACGCCACCGGAAACGCGGCCGGAAACGCGTTCGGCCGCGTCTACCCCGGCCCAGGCGCCACCATCGGCCAGGGCTTGAGCTTCGGCTACGCAGCGGCCCGCCACGCCGCCGGCAAACTCGCCTAGTTCCGCCTGGAGGGCGACCTGGTTGAGGGCGGGACGTCACGCCCGATCCCCCACCGGAGAAACCACAGCGCCGTGCGGGCCCGTTCGCCGTTCGCATGTGTTCGCCGTTCGTATCTGCGCGCTGTTCGCATGTGCGGCCGTTCGCATGCGCGCGCCGTTCGCATGCGCGCGCCGTTCGCATACGCGCGCCGTTCGCATACGCGCGCCGTTCGCACGCGCGCGCCGTACGCATGCGTGACGCCGTGGCCTACGCGAGATCGGCCAAGGAGTCGGCCGAGGGACTTCCCGGTTCCGGCTGGTAGGCGATAATGACGAGATCGCTGCCCGCGACGGCCAGACTCTGACGTCGAAGCACAAGCATTCCCGCGTACGGATGCAGGAACCGCTTCGTCTCGTCCCGCGCCGGGCGGACATCGTGCAACGCCCACAGCCGCCGGAACTCGTCGCTGCCGTTGAGCGAGGCGGCCAGTTCCGCATTGCGCGAATCCGTCGAAGCGCGCAACGCGGCGACCGTCTGCGCGGCGATTTCCGGCCAGTCCGGAAACACCACGCGCACCGCCGGATCGAGGAACATGTCGCGCACCAGGTTGCGCCCGGGCTGATAGAGCGGCGCCAGCGCCATCGCGAGCTTGTTGGCGGCCACCACATCGAAGCGTCCGTTCCGCACATAGGCCGGAATGCCGCTCCACGCATCGAGCAGCCGCCGCACATCGCCCGACGCGGACTCGGGACCGCCCGCCCCGCGTGCGCGCGGGGCCGGCTCCAGGAAACCACCGGCGCCAAGCTGTGCCCCAGCGCCCGACCGATCACCAGCACTCGCCCGGTCAGCAGCCGCCGGCTGTCCCACAGTTGCCGGCCCGGTGGCGTCACCCGCTCCGGAAGCAGCGCCCGTCGGCGCCGCACTCCCCGTCCCGCCGGGCCTGGCCGCTGCAGCTGACTGTGTCCCAGCCCCTGAACCGGCAGTGGCACCCGGGCCGGCAGCAGCGCGTGGTCCTACCGCCGCCTTCAGCCAGGTGTTGGCGGTGCTCGGTGGGGTGGCCAGGGCGTGCAGGTGAGCCGTCGCGTCGCGGTCGAGCTGGAGGGCCGCGGCGAGGGCGTCGAGCACCTGCGCGGACGGGTGGCGGTCGACGCCCTGTTCGAGTCTGGTCAGGTATTGCACGGAGACGCCGGCCAGGGCGGCCAGTTCGTCGCGCCGCAGGCCGGGCACCCGCCGCGGGCCGTAGGCGGTGAGGCCGACGTCCGCCGGACGCACCCGGCCCCGCCGGGCCTGCAGGAACTCGCCGAGATCGCTCATGTCGGGTCGAGGGTATCCCTGGCCGGGTGCTGGCTGCCCGGCGCGCGCAACGGCAGGGTCGGAATCATGAAGACATGGTTCATCACCGGCGCCTCGCGCGGTTTCGGACAGGTATGGACAACCGCCGCCCTCGACCGCGGTGACCGCGTCGCCGCCACCGCCCGCAACCCGGAGGCCTTGGCCGGGCTCAAGGAGAAGTACGGAGACCGGCTGCTTCCGATCGGCCTGGACGTCACCGACCGCGCGAACGTGTTCGCCGCGGTCAACGAAGCGGCGACAACGTTCGGCCGGTTGGACGTCGTCGTCAACAACGCCGGTTACGGACTGTTCGGCATGGTCGAGGAGACGACCGAGGCGCAGGCCCGCGCCCAGATCGACACCAACCTGTTCGGCGCGCTGTGGGTGACCCAGGCGGCCCTCCCGGTCCTGCGTGCGCAGGGAAGCGGTCACATCGTGCAGGTGTCGAGCATCGGCGGGATCGCCGCGTTCCCGGGTCTGGGCCTCTACAACGCGTCGAAGTGGGCTCTCGAGGGGATGAGCGAGGCGCTCGCCCAGGAGGTCAAGCCGCTGAGCCTGCGGGTGACGATCGTCGAGCCCGGCCCGTACGGCACCGACTGGTCCGGCGACTCCGCCGTCCGCGCGACGCCGCTCGATGCGTACGAGCCGGTCCGCGAGGCTCGCCGTGCCGGTGCCTCGGCCCGCGCACCCCGGGACCCGTCCGTCACCGCGCACGCCCTGCTGACACTCGTCGACCTCGACGAGCCGCCGCTGCGCCTGTTCCTCGGTGAATACCCGTACGCGATCGCGGAATCGGCCTACCGGCAGCGCCAGGAAACCTGGCAGCAGTGGCGCGACCTGGCCGAGACCGCCTGACCGCACCGGGGTGAGCGAAACTGCACGTCTCGCTCACCCCGCTCCGGGCAACGGTCAGAAACGCACTTCGCCCTGGTTGAGTACCCGCGGGTGGAAGTAGGCGGCCTGGATCGCGGCGTTCGTGTTGCTGCCGCGCAACTGCTCGGACCAGACCATGAAGTACGACCAGCGGGTCTGCGAGGTCAGCAACGCGTTGTCCGGCACCTTGCCCATCTCGGCGATCGCGATCGGTTTGCCGGCCGCGATCGACTGGATCTGCTGGTAGTCGCCGGACGACGGGAAGTTCTTGTACCAGGCGTCGAGCGAGACCACATCGACGTAGTTGCTGCCCGGGTAGTACTGGGACCAGCCACCGGCCGGGTTGTCCTGCACGTTCCAGACCCAGATCAGGTTGTCCAGGCCCTGGCTGTCGAAGTAGTCCTTCATCTGCTGGAAGATCTTCGACCCGCCGTTGGCGCCGGGCCGGCCGCCCCACCAGTTCCAGGTCTCGTTCATCTCGTGGAACGGCCGCCACAGCACCGGCACGCCCGCGTCCTTGAGCTGGCGCAGGTACGGCACGACCTCGGCCATCCGGCTGCGCCAGGTCTGGTTGAGCGCGGTGCCGCCGGTGACGACCTGCAGGAACTGGCTGTCCGAGATGCGCGTCTTGACGCCGCCCTCGAACTCACAGGTGCGCGAAACGGTCGGCGAACACGCATGCCAGGTGAGCGCGACGAGCGATCCGTTGCGCCATTCCGTCTTGGCCTGGTCGACGACGCGCTGCCGGTTGTTGATGTCGTCGGCCCGGAACATCATGTCGCCGCCCCACAGGCCCGGCCACTGACCGGTCACGTCATGCACCTGCTGGGTGTACTGCCCGGGCTGACTGGCCGGCTCCTTGTTGTGCTGCCCCGACACGATCGACGTGCCGCTGATCGACCGCAGGTAGTTGATCACGGTCGCTTTCGGGGTCGCCGCGAACGCCGAGGCGCTGGACGCGGTGTAGACCATGCCCGAGCCGAGCAGCACCGTGACGGCGCCGACGACCCAGGCGGGACGGGGGATCTTCACGAGGGGATTCCTTTCCGTTGGGGGACGGACGTTCCACCGCGGGCCCATCAACCCGGGCTCGCGGAGCTAGTTGGGCGGCCACCGCCGACTGCGCGCTTCCTGACCGTTACGCGCGGCCGTTTCTGACCGCTACGCGCAGCCATTACTGACCGTCGCGCAGCCGCCGGCGGTCGGCCGCTCCATCGACGCGCACGCCGGCGCTCATTCCTTCAGGACGGTGGCGAGGTCGGTCAACACCCATGGCGCGTGCACGAGGGCGGGGTCGAGCGCAGCCGCACCACGTACGCGGAAGGTGGTGCTCTCGCCGGGGAGCAGGGTCACAAAGCCCTGGTCGACAGTCGCGTCGGGGTGGATGCGATCGGGCTGCAGCAGCACGTCTCGAGCGAGCCCGGCGGCCCGCACGGTCACATCGAGCCCGTCGGCGACGACCCGCACGTCCACGGTCAGTCCCGGGGCGTCGAGGTGAAAATCCTCGAAGAACCACGTTTCCCGCACGCCGGCAGCCCGCGCGACCAGCACGTCCGAGGGGTTCGCGCCGTCCGCCGTCAGTTCGCCGGGCACCGGAATGAGCGAATTCGATCGCGCCGCCACCTCCACGGACACTTCGAAACTGCCCAGTACCGTGCCATCGCGGTCCAGACGCTCAACGGTGAGCACCTCCGCCCACGGTTCCGCGTGGTCGTTCATGAGTGCCACGGACAGTCCGCCGTCGCGCGGCTGGATGGTGAGCGAACGCGCGGCAAAGAGCGACCGCATCTCGAACCAGAGCGGCTTGTAACGCCCGGCCCCGTCGATCGCCGCCCACGAGATGACCGGCCACAGATCGTTCAGCTGCCACAGGATCACCCCGGCCGTGTGCGGCCAGTGTGAGCGCCAATGAGCGATTCCCGTCCGCACCGCACGCACCTGGTTCAGCTGCGTCAAAAAGTGCCACGCCTCCGTGCTGCGAGACCCAGCGGCCGTCGACCCATCGCCGCTCTCGACCAGTCGCGTTTCGGGCTGCCCGGACGCTGGTTGCGCGGCCACAGCCGGTTCGGAGTGAGCGACGGTGCGCGTTTCAGGGAAGTGGGCGGCCAGGCCGCGGGCGAGTTTGCCGTTGCCGTCGATCGCCTTCTGGTGATGCAGGACGCCCGGTGAGTCGGGGCGCATGGGCTCGTCCGTCACCGACGAGCGCAGCGTGCGCCAGGCCGGGGGCGCCTGCCAGCCGAACTCGGCGACGAAACGTGGAGCCGAGTCGCGGTAGTGGAGGTAGTCCTCGCGGTTCCACACATCCCACGAGTGGAAGGTGCCGTGGTCGACGTCGTTGGGTTCGTGCTCCCACGAACCCGACCACGGGCTGCCCGCCATGTAGGGGCGGGTCGGGTCCACCTCCGAGACGATGTCGGGCAGCGTCTTCAGGTAGTACGTCTCGCCCCAGCTGCGGTCACCGCCGGGACGGGAGGCCCAGTCGTCCGCGCCGTACAGCCAGAGGTTCTCGTTGTTGCCGTTCCACGCGACCAGGCTCGGATACGGTGTCAGGCGGACGACGTTCTCGCGCGCTTCGGCGACGACCTCGGAGAAGAGCGGCTCCTCCTCGGGATAGCAGGCGCAGGCGAACAGGAAGTCCTGCCACACCATCAGGCCGAGTTCGTCGCAGACCTCGTAGAAGTCGCGGCTCTCGTAGAGGCCACCGCCCCAGACCCGGATCAGGTTGACGCCCGCCGCGGCCGCTTGGCCGAGCCGCAGCGCGTACCGTTCGCGGGTCATCCGGGACGGGAAGATGTCGTCGGGGATCCAGTTGACGCCCTTCACGAACACGGCTTCGCCGTTGACGTGGAAGACGAACTGCCCGCCGGTCTGATCGATGTGGACACTGCGGAAGCCGGTCCGCCGTTCCCAGCGATCGAGCTCGACCGGTTCGAGGGCACCACCGTCGGAAGCGCCGTCATCGAGCAATGAAACGCTCAGGTTGTGCAATGTGGCCGGCCCGTAGCCGCGCGGGTTCCACGCCTCGGCATCGTCAACGTCGAAAGTGAGCGTTTCCGCGTACGGCCCGTCGAAAAGCACACGATCGTCCAGCCGAACACGCAGCCGGAGATTGCACGGTCGTGCACGTTCGACCGTGACGGACAGGTCGACGCGGCCACGGCCATCGGTGTACGTGAGCAAGGGTTTGACCTCGCTCAGCCGCGCCGTGCTCCAGCCCTCGAGCCGCACGTCGCGCCAGATTCCGGCGGTGACCAGGGTCGGCCCCCAGTCCCAGCCGAAGCTGCACGCCATCTTGCGCACGAAGTTGAACGGTTCCGGGTAGGCGTTCGGCCGTGGCCCGAGCTGCGCCTGCAAACGCGACGCCTCGGTGTAAGCGGACGTGAAACGTACGCGCAGGGGCTGGGGTTCGGCGCCGACCAGGGCGCTCACGTCGAAGCGGTAGCCGCGGTGCATGTTGCGGGTCGAGCCGATCACGACGCCGCCGAGCTCGATGTCGGCCACCGTGTCGAGCCCGTCGAAGACCAGCTCGACACGGTCAGGGCGCGGGCCGTCCCAGGCGATGTCGCGTGAGTAGACCCAGTCGGTCCGGCCGACCCAGTCGACGGCCTTCTCGTTCTCGCCCAGGAACGGGTCGACTATCTTGCCCGCCGCGAGCAGATCGGTGTGCACACATCCGGGCACGGTGGCCGGCAAGTCGCCCGGCGGCCCGGAAACTGTCCACGGACCGGACAGCGACTGCTCGATTCTGCTCATGTGACAACTCCCGCGTGAACAAGGTGAGCGACGCGAACACCGGCGCTCACTTGGTGGCTCCGGCGGTGACGCCGTTGTAGATGAAGCGCTGCAACAACAGGAAGATCACGACCGTGGGCAGGATGACGATCATCGTGCAGGCGGCGATCGTCTCCCACTGCGCGCCGTAGGGCCCCTTGAACCGGAACAGCGCGGTCGAGATGACGTTCAGATCGGGTGAGCGCAGATAGAGGAACGGGATGTAGAACTCGTTGTAGATCGCGATCCCCTTGATGATGACCACGGTCGCGATCGCCGGCCGCATGAGCGGCAGGATGATGCGGCGATAGACGGTGAACCGGTTGGCGCCATCGATGACCGCGGCCTCGTCGAGACTGCGCGGAATCGACGACATGAACTGGATGAAGATGTAGATCGAGACGATGTCGGTGCCGAGGAAGAGCACGACGGCCGACCACGGCGTGTTCACCAGTCCCATCGATTTGACGATCTGATAGGTCGCCACCTGAGTCGTCACTCCGGGCACGAGCGCGGCGACCAGGAACAGGCCGAGCACGAGGCGTTTCAACGCGAACGAGAAACGGCTGATCGCGTACGCGGCCAGGGTGCCGACGAATACCGTGCCGACGAGCGAGATCACCAGGATGACGGTGGTGTTCCAGAAGCCGCGGAGCATGTGCCCCTTCGACCACGCGGTGGCGAAATTTTCGAAGTTCAGCCAGTCCCGCGGCGGCGTCAACGGTCCGGTCGTGCTGTATTCGCCGTGCGTCTTGAACGCCGCGAACAACACCACCACGAGCGGAACGAGCACGACCGCCGACGCGATGACGAGGGATAGGTATTTGCCCGATGCCGCTATACCGCTGAGGGGGCGACGACGCGCGAAGCGCGGGGCGACGGGATCGACTGTGCGAACGCTCATGACAAGCTCACCTCGTCGTCGGGCAGAAGGCGGCGCTGCACCCACGTGACCAGCAGGACCAGAAGCAGCAGGACGACGGCCATGGCCGAGGCGAGCCCGATCTGCCGGAACTGGAATGCCGTCTCGTAGGCCTGGATGACGAACGTCCGGGTCCCGTTCGCGCCGCCGGTCATGATGAACGGGATCTCGAAGACGGCCAGGCTGCCCGAGATGGCCAGGATGAAGCTCAGGCTGATGATCCGGCGGATACCGGGCGCGATGATGTAGCGGAACTGATGCCACCGGTTGGCGCCGTCCAGATCGGCCGCCTCGTAGATCTCGCCCGGAATCGATTGAATGGCACCCAGGAAGAGCACGAAACTCAGCCCGGTGAATCGCCACACCGATGTGCCGGCCAGCGACAGATTGGCGACGTCGGGATCGCCGAGCCACAGTCGCGTGTGGTCGCCGAGTCCCAGATGGCCGAGAACCGTGTCGAGCGTGCCGCCCGGCTGGAACAGGTAGAGGAAGACGAACCCGACGGCGACGCCGTTGAGCAGATAGGGGAAGAACAGGATGCCCTTGAACAGATTGCGGAACCTGGTGCTGAACGACAGGACGACCGCGAAATACAGGGCGATCGCGATCTGCGCGAACGACGCCACGAAGTAGTAGAGGCTGACCAGGAAAACGCGCCAGTAGCGCTCGTCGGTGAACACCCGGACGTAGTTGTCCCAGCCGACCGGGTCCATGGTGACGTCCAGGCCGTCCCATTTGTGGAAGCTGTACCAGACCATGTTCCCGACCGGCACATAGGTGAACGTGATGAGCAGCGCGAGGGCCGGGGCCAGGTACCACCAGTGGGCGGGGATCCGGCGGCGCCGGCGCGGCGCGGGCACCGGTTTGGCCGGCGACGGCGGCCGCTCGAGCAGCACGGTCATCGCATGACCCGGGCCTGGGCCTCGCCCCACCGCTTGTTGAGCGAGGCGAAGTACGACTCCTTGTCCCCCTTGGCCGCCCCGCGCGCGATGTCGACCAGTTTCTGGCGGTAGATATTGCCGGTGAGGTCGATCTCGGACTCCTTGATGATCTCGTCCTCCTTGCCCGCGTTGGTGGTCGCGGCGGGCAGTTCGACGAGCTCGACCCCGGTGTCCTGGAACGCTTTGAGCGATGCGGGCAACGGCTGGCCGAGCGCGGGCGGGATCGCCTCCTGATCGTTCGCGAAGCCGGACTCGTTCACGAACCAGTCAAGCCATGCGCGCGCCGTCGCTTTGTTGTCCGAACTGCGCGAAACTGCGGCTTTGTAGTCGCCCTCGATGCGCGCATGGAACTTGCCGCCGGTCTGGTAGGGGAACGGCCAGAACGCGATGTCGTCCGGGTTGGCGCCGGCCGCCTTGGCCGCGTCCTTCATCTGCGGCACGGCCCACGAACCGAGCAGCATGGTGGCCACCTTGCCGGTGGCGATCATCGGCTTGGAGCCTTCCCAGTTCGTGGTGAGCGGGTCCTTCTCGCTCAACCCGCGGTGCACGATGTCGAACAGCAGACCGTCCGTGACGGACATGATTTTGCCCGGTTGCCACGGCGCCGGATCGGCCGGGAACTTGTCGTTGATGCTCGGATCGCCCACGATCGCGCGCTGGCTGTTGAAGAAACTGAGCGGCCAGCCGTCCTTGTAGTTCGTGTAGAACGGCACCGCGCCGGTCTTCTTCACGGCGGCCAGCCCGGCCAGGAACTCGTCCGTGGTCTTCGGCGGCGCGGTGATGCCGGCCTGCTGCCAGATCCGCTTGTTCACGACCAGCCCGTTGGCGACACCGCCGAGCGACAGTCCGTAGACCTGCCCGTCGAACGCCTTCTCGTCGACGAACCGGTACTTCGCCTTGAGCTCGCCGACCGCGCCGAGCGGCTCGAAGAACTGCCCCAGCTGATCGACCGCGACGGTGTTCGGAATCAGCAGCACGTCGCCGTAGTCGCCCGAGCTGAGCTGCGTCGTGACGTCACCCTCATAGTTCGTGACCGCCTCGAAGCTCACCTTCGTGCCGGGAAACTTCGCTTCAAATTTCTTCCCGTACGCCGGGAGCGCGCTCTCGGCCAGGTCGGTGCGGTTGGTGAGCACCGTGATCTCGCCGGTGACCGACCCGCCGGAGTCGCCCTCCGAGTCCCCGCCCGCGCCGCCGGTGCACCCGGCCAGAAGGGCGAGCGTGGTCACCATGCCCAGCCCCAGGAAGCCTCTTCTATCGATCATGCCGATGCCCGTCCACTCGAGTTCGCATCGAGGTCAGCAAATGCCGCCCCGGCCCGTTGAGGGCAAAGCATGCGATCCCCGTTGCGACCCTGTCAACCTTAGATTAATAATTTAAGTGTGGCCGAGGACCAGAGTCAGCACCCCCATCCCCGGTCAGCCGGCGATGTGAGTACTCACTCTCAAGTCGTAAGTGAGCACTCACATCCCGAAGGAGCGGAAAGAGCGACCGGCCAGCTCGTCGCGCGGCGCGGAAGCCCAGTCAGCTCGTCGCGGCGCGGAAGCGCAGTCAGCTCCTCGCGACGCGCACGACCGGCCAGCTCCTTGCGGCGCGCACGACCGATCAGTTGGTTGTCGCGCGGGCGACCAAGTGAGCGGCCGGCGCCTCGTACACCGCGGGCGGCTTGCCGGCCATCGCGTCGAGCAGTGCTCCGCCGGCCAGCTCGCCGATCCGGCCCACGTCGTGGCTCATCGCGGACAGCGGCGGCGTCGCGAGCTGACACAGCGCCGAGTCGTCCCAGGCCACCACCGACACGTCGCCCGGCACGGACAGGCCACGATCGCGCAACTCGTCGAGCACGGCCAGCGCCATCAGGTCGTTGTCGCACATGATGGCGGTCGGCCCCTGCGGCAGGAGCGTGGCCGCGGCGGCGCGCCCCGACTCGTACGAGTAATCGCCCTCGGCTCGGAGCAGGGCCACACCGCGTACGGAAGCCTCGGTCTCGGCCCCCGCCTGCCGCAGCTGGGTATGGGCGAAAGTGAGCGGACCGCTCACATGCCCGATCGTCTCGTGCCCGCGGTCGGCCAGGAAACGAACAGCTTCCTGCGCGAATCCGGCGTCGTCGGTCCACACCGTCGGGAGCCCGGACGCGGTCGACGGCGCGCCCAGCACGACCGCGGGCAGACCGAGCCGGCCGACCAGCTCGACCCGGGTGTCGTCCGGCGCGAGATCGACGAGCACGACACCGTCGACCCGGCCCTCGGCGGCCCAGCGTTCGTAGACCGCGGCCTCGGCCTCGCGGTCGGTGACCACCTGCACGAGCACCGACACACCGGCCGGGGTGAGCACACGCTCGAGCCCCTCGAGAAACTCGTGATAGTACGGTTCCTCGCCCAGCACCCGGGAGGCCCGCGCGAGAACGAGACCGACCCGCCGCTGACGCTGTGTCACCCGGGTACGGTAACGCCTGAACCACACGAGACAAGGACTGCACCGCATGGCACGTCGAGAAGCGCCCGCGGCCGGGCCCGGCAGCCGTGCCCTCGTCGTGGACGTGGTCCGGTCGGCCACCGCGATCAGCCGGGTCGAGCTGGCCGAGGTCACCGGCCTGACCCAGCCGTCGATCTCGGGCATCGTGCGCGACCTGATCACCGACGGGGTCATCCACGAGACCGGCTCGGCCGACTCGGTGCGCGGCGCCCCGCGCAAGCTGCTGGCGATCAACCCGGCCAACCGGTTCGGGATCGGGTTCCAGCTGGGACCCGAGACCGTGACATGCGTGGCGATCGACCTGACCGGCGGCGTGGTCGGCCGCGAGGTCGTCCCGCTGGGCGACGACCTGCGGCACGCCGGGTTGGAGGACGTGCTGCGGGCGCGGTTCGAGGATTTCACGGCCGGGCTCGACCTGCCCCGCGACCGCATCGAGGGCCTGGCGATCGTCGCCCCGGCCGCCCGCGTCCCGGCCGACCGGGGCGTGGTGCTGGCCGAGCGCCTCGGCATCCCCGTGCTGGTCGAGAACGACGGCGCCGCCGCGGCGCTGGGCGAGTTCTGGACCAGGCGGGTCTCGCGCGACCAGTCGTTCGGCAGCGTCTATCTGTCCACGGGCATCGGCGCCGGCCTGGTCTTCTCGGGCGCGCTGTTCCGCGGCGCCAGCTTCGACGCGGGCGAGCTGGGTCACCTGTCGATCGCGTACGACGGACGGCCCTGCCCCTGCGGCAACCGCGGTTGCGTCGAGCGGTACGCGTCCATCGCCGCCACGGTCGAGGCCGCGCGCGCCCATCCCGGTCTGGCCGCCCGCCTGCGCCTCGACGACCCCTTGTTCAGCGCGTACGACGCCGTGGCGCGAGCGGCCGTGAACGGCGATCCTGAGGCGTTCGCCCTGGTCGACGCGGCCGCCGGATATCTCGCGGTGGCCGTGACCTCGATGGTGAACCTGCTCGACCTGGGCCGCCTTGTGCTCACCGGCCCAGGTATGGCCGTGGCGGGGTCGATCTATGCGCGCCGGTTGCGCGCGCACCTGTCCGAAACCGCGCACGCGCGCCACCGGCACGAGGTCACCGTCGAGCTGTCGGCCCAGCCCCGCGACGCCGCCGCGATCGGCGCCGCCGCCCTGGTCGTCCAAGCGTCGATCGCCCCCGGCCACACCCAGTCCCCATCCCGCTGACAAGCCACGCCAAGCGGACGCTCACCAGTCGAGGCCGACCCGCCACTCGCTCCGGGGGATCACCGCGTACCGCCGCCCCTCGGCCGGCGCCGCGCCCAGCAGATCGTGCACCGCCTGCGCACGACCCCGCCGGGCGGGAAGCCCGGGCCGGCGGGCCACCTCGCCCACGAACCGCCAGGCACCGTCGCTGGTCTCCTCCAGGACGACGTACATGTTCATTCGCTCACTATCCCGCGCGCCGCGGTCAGTTCAGCACCTCGTAGTCGAGCAACAGCCCGCCGGACGGCGTCGACCGGGACGAGAGCAACCGCAACTTGTGCAGTTCCTTGTCCGCGTCGAACAGTTTGCGACCACCGCCGGCCACGGCCGGGTAGACGACCAGGCTGATCCGGTCGATCAGGCCCGCCGCCAGCAGCGCCTGCGACAAGCGGAGGCTGCCGTGCACCCCGATGTCGCCGCCCGGCTGTGACTTCAGTTCCCGCACGAAGTCGAGCGACCCGAAAGCGGTCGACGAAGCCCACGGTGTGGTCAGGGGCGTGGACGTGAACACGTACTTGGAAACGCTGTTGATGAAATCGGCGAACGGCTGGTCGTCGCCCGTCGGCCAGTAGGTCGACCATTCGTCGTACATGGTGCGGCCGAGCACGACCGCGTCCTGCCGGCCGATGACCGTGGCCAGGTTGGCCAGCATCACGTCGTCGAACTCGAAGACGAACTTGTCCGGGCTTTCCCCGACCCCGTCGAGGGACATCAGGCTGTAGAGCACCACATTGCGCATGCCCCTAGGACCAGGCGACGCGACAGAACTCATCGGTGTACCCGTGGCGGCAGGCAGCCGGACGAACCGGCCGCCTGCCGAAGAACAGCTAGTCGAGCTCGACGATGTCCCGCCCGAGCGGCCAGAACGCCACCGGCACCAGCTTGAAGTTGGCGATGCCGAACGGGATGCCGATGATCGTCACGCATTGGGCGACCCCGGCCACGATGTGGGTCAGGGCCAACCACCAGCCCGCCACGACGACCCAGATGATGTTGCCGAGGCCGGACGCCACGCCCGCGCCGGGCCGGCTGACGACCGTACGGCCGAAGGGCCACAACGAGTACACGGCCAGCCGCAGCGACGCGATGCCGAACGGGATCGTCACGATCAGGACGAAGCAGATGAGGGCGGCCACCCCGTATCCGATCGCGAGCAGGAAGCCGCTGCCGAAAATGAACCAGAGGATGTTGAGGATGAGTCGCACGGATCAAGCATGCATGAGGCGTGCCAGCGGTCAGGCGTCGTCGTCGTGCTTGCGGCTCGCCTCGTCGACCGCGACCGCGCCGGCCAGCGCGCCCGCGTCGACGCCGGGGTCGGTGGCGCTGTCGTCGGCCGCGGGTGGTGGCGGCGGGCCCGGCGGCAGGTTGACCGGTTCGCCGTCGGACGGGCCGACCGCCGAGGCGAGCAGGGCCGAGTTCGGGATGTTGAGCGGACCCTCGTCGGTGTCGAGCACCGTGTAGAGCAGCCCGGCCGAGATGATCGTGCCGTAGTGCGGCCCGCCGATCGCGCCGGACAGCACGCGCACCTGCTGACCCGGAATGTAGGGCCGGGCGAACAGCAGCACGAACCCGGCGAACAGGTTGCTCAGCACCGGCTGCGCGGCCAGACCGAGGATGACACCGGTGACAGCGCCGCCGACCAGCAGGTGCTGCAGCCCGATGCCAAGCAGGTCGGTCACCGCGAACAGCGCGATCAGGTAGCCGCCGAGCTGCACGACCAGCCGCAGCGGGGTCGCGGCGGACTCCCCCGCGCGCGCCTGCGTGATCCGGTGCACCTCGCGCGCCGCCGTGCGACTGGCGAGAATCCCGCCCACGGCGACCACGACCGCGCACCCGTACGCGATCAGCTTGTCCCGCACTTCGTTCGAGTCGACGTTGCCGACCTGGCTGCCCACGATCAACGCGGCCAGCGCGATCAGCCCGTAGACGACCGTCTTACGGAAGTCGGGTCGAACATGCTGCTCCAGCAGCGGCACTCCGAACATGGTGACGCGATCCTATCGACCCTCGCCGACGGCCCGGGCCCCACTCCCGGCGTCTGAAACTTCCGGCAAATTCAAGACCGGTTTCCCGTACGACGGCACGCCCGCTCGCCGGTTTCAAAGCGCGCGAACAGCTCAGCACCGCACAGGAAGTATCGCGGCCTTCCGGAAGTTGTTGACACGACTCCGCGCGCGGACCAATACTGACGACATCGATCGGACTCGAATTCCGGTCGATCCGGGCCGCTCCGACGGCCCGGCCGGCCGACGTCGTCCCCGCCGGACGCCGCCCGGCTTCCCGCGCCGCGACGGCGCCGGCGTGCGGCGGTCGCAGAGCCGCCGAATCCGCCATGCCGGCGTCGTCGCCCGCTCCCCCGACCGGCCCCGCTCCCCCGACCGGCCCGCTCAGTCGCCGCCGCCACCCCCACCGCCGCCGTCGGACGAGCCGCCGTCGCTGTACGACCTTTCCCCGCCCCAGTCGCCCGGGGTCGAGTCGTTCGCGCCCGAGGAGCCGCCGTCGCCGTCGTCGTTCCGGCGCCGAACCCCCTTGCCGTTCCGCCTCTTGACCCGCCCCACCAGCAGGATTCCGACAAAGATGAGCACGAACCCGCCCATGAACACCCACGGCGCTACTTCGATCATCGTCTCCACAGCGGCAGGGTAGCGACCCCTGTCACCCGGTGAAATCGTCCGACGAGACGACCGTGGCCTGCATCGGGAACACCTTCCCGACCAGCACGCGATGCACCTCGGGATCGTTGTCGAGACACCCGTCGGCCAGCACGGTCAGGTCGAAATCCCGGTCCGCCGCCTCGCGCAGCGTCGACAGCACCACCCCGCTCGTCGAGATTCCGGTCAGCACCATTTCCCGTACGCCCCGGGCCCGCAGCACAACATCCAGGTCGCTCCCGGCAAACGCGCTGACCCGCCGCTTGACGACCACGATGTCCCCCTCGGCCGGGGCCACGCCGGAGTGGATCGGGTTGGGCCGCCCCGGCGCGCCCACGAGACGCCCGAACATCTTGTTGTTCGCGCTCACCTCGGGCGCCCCGTCCCGGAAACCGACCGTGACGTAGATGACCGTCGTCCCCGCCGCCCGCGCCCGCGCGATCACCCCGGCCAGCCGCGGCAGATATCCGGGATCCGGATAGCGGGCGACGACCGCCTCCTGCACGTCCATGATGAGAAGTGCCTTGCTCATCCAGTCCTCCAGTACGCCGCGAGCTAAGTAATCACATGATGACTTACGTCGGGTGCCTCGCCCCGCCCGGGTGAAAACTGCGTATTCGGCACGCCCGCGGGCACCGGCGGCCACCGCGTGCCCCTAATGTGGAGGGAGGCGTCGCCGAATCCAGGCGGGCGGGTCACTGGAGGTAACACGCCGGTGGACGAGATGACCACGATCGTGACCGCGCTGGCCGCGGGCGCCACGGCCGGGGTCTCCGGCACCGCGACCGAGGCCGTGAAGGACGCCTACGAGCTGCTCAAGGCACTCATCCGCCGCCGCTTCGCCGGACGCGACGAGGCCCGCCGCGAACTCGAAGCCGACGAGGTCGAACCCGGGACGTGGCGGGCCCGGATCGGACCCGACCTCAGCGACTCCGGGGCCGCCGGCGACGAACAGATCCTGGTGGCGGCGCGCGAGCTCCTGACCGCCACCGGAACGGCGACCTCGGCCGGCATGACCATCTCGGTCGACACCAACCACGGCGCCATCGGCGAGTTCACCGGGCCGGTCTCGTTCGACCAGCGCACGCACCTCCCCCCGACCGCCCCGGCAGCCGACTAGAGGCGACGACTGCCGGCGTCCCGTCCCGCACGCCAGCGCTGACCGTCCAGGAGATGTCCGGAGCGGTCGGTACGTTCTTCGCGCCCGTCACCATCGCCGGCCGCGCCACGATCCGGTGGCCCTACCGGGTCGGGGTGGTGCCCCGCCTGGCGGCCGCGCGGCAGCCCCGCCCGGCCGACGACGCGCTGGCCGAGGCGGTCCGGTCCGGCGGCACCGCGGTGGTGTGCCAGGTCATCTCGGGTCTCGGTGGCGTCGGCAAGACCCAGCTCGCCGCCCACCTGGCCGAGCAGCTGTGGCAGACCCACCGGATCGACCTGCTCATGTGGGTGACCGCGAACACGAGGTCCGGCGTCCTGACCACGTTCGCCCGCACCGGGGCCGACATCACCGGCGTGGACGATCCGGATCCCGGCCAGGCCGCCGCCCGGTTGCTGGCCTGGCTGGCCGGCACCGACCGGCCCTGGCTGATCGTGCTCGACGACGTGACCGACCCCGCCGCGTTGTCCGGGCTGTGGCCGCCGGACACCCCGTACGGCCGGACCGTGGTGACCACCCGGCGCCGCGACGCCGCCCTGCTGGCCGGACGGGCCCTGGTCGACGTGGGCGTCTTCGCGGCCGCCGAGGCCGCCGCCTATCTGAGCCGCCAGCTGGGCGACTCCCCGCACCGCGTCGAGGAGGCCGACCGTCTGGCGTCCGACCTCGGCTATCTGCCGCTCGCTCTGGCCCAGGCGGCCACGTTCATCCGCGATCAGGATCTGACCTGCGCCGACTACCGCCGCCGGCTGACCCGGCGCCGGCTGCTGGACCTGAGCCCGAAGGTACGGCCGGACGGCCAGCAGCAACCCGTCGCGGCGACCTGGACCGTGTCGGTGGAGCTGGCCAACGCCGACACCGACGGCCTGGCCGACGAGTTGCTGCGGATCGCCGCGATGCTGGATCCGAACGGCATCCCGGTCCAGGTGTTCACCAGCCGTGCGGCTTTCCGCCGGTACGGGCCACGTCCGCACCGCGGCACCGACGCCGACGACGTGCACGACGCCGTCCGGACCCTGCACCGGCTCGGCCTGGCCGACGCCGACGACGGACTCGTCCGCGTGCACGCACTGGTCCAGCGGACCATCCGGGAGAGCGGGCCCGACCACGACCGGCAGGTGGCCGCCACGGTCGCCGCCGACGCCCTGCTGGAGCTGTGGCCGGCCATCGAGAGCGACCCGGGCAAAGCGCGACTCGGCCAGTTGCTGCGAGCCAACACCGCCATCCTGCACGCGGTCGCCGGACCGGAGCTGTGGCGCACCCGGGACGGCGGCACCGGCGCCCATCCCGTGCTCTTCCGCGCGGGCGGCAGCCTCGGCGAGCTCGGCCTGGTCATCACCGCCCGCCGGCACTTCACGCAACTGCGTGACGAGGCCGCCGAACGGCTCGGCCCCGACCACCCGGACACCCTGGCGGTCCGTCACCATCTCGCCTTCTGGCAGGGCAAGGCGGGCGACCCGCGGGGCGCGGTCCGGGCCTTCGGCGACCTGCTGCGCGACCGGCTCCGGATCCTCGGGCCGGATCACCCGGACACCCTCTCGGCGCAGAGCAACGTGGCCCGGTGGCGCGGGCACTCCGGCGACCCCGGTGGCGCCGCCGCCGCGTTCGAACAGCTCTATCCGGTCTTTCTGCGGGTGCTCGGGCCCGATCACCCGGAGACCCTGGCCGTGCAGCACAACGTCGCCCGGTGGCGCGGTGCGGGCGGCAATCCGCGGGGCGCGGCCGACGCGTTCCGGCGGCTGCTCGACGAACGCGAGCGGATCCTCGGACCCGACCACCCGGACACCCTGACCACGCGCAGCAACCTCGCCTACTGGCAGGGCAAGGCCGGCGCCAGCCAGGGTGCCGTCACCGCGTTCGAGGAGCTCTATCCCGACCTGGTACGGGTCCTCGGGCGCGACCACCCGGAAACGCTCGCCGCCCGCCACGAGATCGCCCGCTGGCGGGGCACGGCGGGCGACCCGAGCGGCGCCGCCGCCGGTTTCGAGCAGCTCCTGGCCGACCAGCTGCGGGTGCTGGGGCCCGACCACCCGCACACGCTGTCGACCCGGAGCAACCTCGCGTGGTGGCGGGGCGAGGCGGGTGACCCGGCCCTCGCCGCGCTCGCCTTCGAGCACCTGCTCGACCATCGCCTGCGAGTGCTCGGCCTCGACCATCCGCACACGCTGGCGACGCGGAGCAACCTGGCCCGCTGGCGTGGGCAGGCGGGCGACCCGGCCCGGGCCGCCGGCGGATTCGACGAGCTGATGCCCGACCTCGTACGGGTGCTGGGAACCGGCCACCCGGAGACCCTCGCCGCCCGGCACGAGATGGCCCGCTGGCGGGGTGCGATGGGCGATCCCGCCGGAGCCACCGCCGACTTCGAACGCCTGCTGCCGGATCAGCTCCGGGTACTCGGCCCCGACCACCCCCAGACCCTCGCGACCCGCAGCAACCTCGCCTACTGGCACGGGAAGGCGGGCGACCACGCCAAGGCGATCGCCGCGTTCGGCCGCCTGCTGCCCGACCTCGTACGCGTCCTCGGCCCGGACTATCCGGAGACGCTCGCCGCCCGGCACGAGATGGCCCGCTGGCACGGCGCCACCGGCGACCCCGATGCCGCCGTCGAAGGATTCGCACGACTCCTCCCGGACCAGTTGCGCGTGCTCGGCCCGGACCACCCGCACACCCTCGCGACCCGCAGCAACCTCGCCTACTGGCAGGGCCGTGCCGGTGCACCGGAACAGGCCGCGGCCGCATTCGACCGGTTGCTGCCGGACTTCCTGCGGGTGCTCGGCCCCGACCACCCGGAGACGCTGGCCGTCCGGCACGAGGTCGCGCGATGGCAGGGCGTGCTCGGTGATCCGGCCGGCGCCGCGCTGGGCTTCGAACGGCTCCTGCCCGAACAACTGCGCATCCTCGGGGCGGACCATCCACACACCCTGGTGACGCGCAGCAAGATCGCTTACTGGACCGGGCGGTCGGGAAACGTGGCCGGGGCGGTCGAGGCCTTCGAGCACCTGCTTCCGGATGTGCTGCGGGTCCTCGGCCCGGACCATCCCGAGACCCGGACCGCGGGCCGCCAGCTGGCCGAGTTGCGCGGAACCACCGGTCCCGGTTCCTGAGCCGTGTCACAAACGTGCGGCGAACGGTGACTCGAGGGTCCACCCCGGGAAAGGAACGCCGCATGAGTGAGCCGCACACCGAAGCGTTCGTGGCGCACCGTAACCTGCTCTTCACGGTCGCCTACGAGATGATCGGGTCGGCCGCCGACACCGAGGACGTGCTCCAGGAGACATGGCTGCAGTGGGTCAGGATCCCGTTTGCGGACGTACGGGATCCCCGCGCGCTCCTGGTCCGCATCACCACCCGCCAGGCCCTCAACCGGCTGCGCACGGTGAAGCGCCGCAAGGAGGCGTACGTCGGCCAGTGGTTGCCCGAGCCCCTGCTCACCTCGCCCGACGTGGCCGACGACGTCGAACTGGCCGAGAGCGTGTCCATGGCGCTCATGCTGGTGCTCGAAACGTTGTCGCCGACCGAGCGCGCGGTGTTCGTTCTGCGCGAGGCGTTCGACGTCGGCTACGACGAGATCGCGCAGGCCGTCGGCAAGACCCCGGCCGCCGTACGGCAGATCGCGCACCGCGCCCGCAAACATGTGGATGCCCGCCGCCCGCGCGAGCCGGTCACCGCCGCCGAGACGCGCGCCGCCCTGCAGTCGTTCCGCCGTGCCCTGGAGACCGGCGACCTGCAGAGCCTGCTCGACGTGCTGGCCCCCGACGTGGTGCTGGTGGCCGACGGCGGCGGCCTCAGACAGGCCATGCCCCGCCCGATCACCGGAGCGGACAAGGCGGCCCGCTTCATGCTCGGCGGCTACGGCCGGCACACCAACCGGACCACGGTCACCGAAGCCACGGTCAACGGCGGCCCCGCCCTGGCCGTCCACCTGGACGACGCCTTGGACGGCGTCATGGCCGCCGTGGTGGAGGGCGGCCGGATCACCGCCCTCTACTACGTCCGCAACCCGCAGAAACTCTCCCGCCTCACCCGGGAGACGCCACTGTCCCGCTGACCGTCGACTCCCGGCGTCCGGTGACGGACAGGTGCACCGGCCCGCCGTTCGGATCGGCGTCGCGCACGACCGAGAACGGGATGCGGAACACCCGGCCGGGGGCGGCGGGCCAGGCGAGCCGCACCGAGCCGATGACCCGCCCGCCCTGGGTGGCCGTCACGGTCGGGAAGCGCTGGAAAACCGTTGTCCACGCGAGGAAACGGTCGCGCGAGGGGCCGGGCCCGCCCGGCTCGACGATCTGCGGCGAGACCCACTGAAGAGGTGCGTCGACCACTACCTCGACCGCACCCGGGGCCGAACTGCCGCGGGGCACTGCGGCCAGGTGGTCGAGGACGGCGGCGGCGACGTGACGGCCGTCCAGGGCGGCCACGTCGGCCGTGTCGACCGGGTGCAGCAGGTTGCCCGCGGCGAACACTCCCGGCGCCGAAGTGCGCAGTCCGGCGTCCACCCGCGGACCCAGCGTGCCCGCGTCGATGGTCAGACCGCCGAGCCGGGCCAGTTCGTGGTCGGGTATCCAGTCGCCGGTCGTGATGACCGTGTCGCAGGCAACGAATGAGCGTTTTCCGGTACGCAGATCCTCGACGTCCACACCGGACACCCGGCCCTTGCCGTGGATCGCGACCACACGGTGACGGGTACGGACCGGAACGCGCAATCCCACGCGGCCGGGCAGGTGGAACGCCGCGTACGCCTCGGGACGGTCGAACTCGCTCGTCATGAGCACCGTGCGGCAGCCCGCCTCGCGCAGAGTGAGCACGGCCGACCAACTGACCAGTTCGGCGCCGATCACGACCGCGCGCCGGCCGACCTCGGCGTGGTGCAGGTGGACGAGGTTCTGCAACTGACCGGTCGTATAGACGCCGTCCGGCCGGTCGCCGGGGATGAGCCGGGCCGGGCGGGGTCGCTCGCGGGCTCCGGTGGCCAGCACGACCGCGTCGGCCGTCATTGTCCGCCGACCGCGCGGCGACGTCACCTCGACGGCATGGGACGAGGCCCAGCCGGTCACCATCGCCTCGGTCTCGAGTTGCGCGCCGGCCGCGGCGGCCAGGTCGGTGAGGCGTCGTGCGTACGCCGGACCGGAGATGAACCGCCGCAGGTCGCGCAGGCCGTATCCGGGGTGGTCGCTGTGCCGGGGGATGCCGCCCATCGTGCGTTCCCGGTCGAGCACCAGCACCGGCCCGTCGACGCGCGGGGCGAGGGCCGCCGCGGCGGTCAGGCCGGCCGGTCCCCCACCGACGATGAGGACACGGACGTTCATCGGGCACCGCCGCGAGACGAAGCGTCGCCGCGAGACGAAGCGTCGCCGCGAGACGAGACGCCGCCGCGAGACGAGACGCCGCCGCAAGAAGAAGCGCCGCCGCGAGACGAGACGTCGCCGCGAGACGAAGCGTCGCCGGGGGACGAAGCGTCGCCGTAGGAAGAGGCTTCACCGCGGGACGAGACCAGCGCCTGCACCTCGGCACCGCAGTAGAAGCCCTGACAACGCCCGTTCATGGCCCGGGTGCGACGCCGCAACCCGTCCAGGTCGGCGGGTGGGATCGGCGAGGCGTACGCGTCCCGGATCTCTCCCCGGGTGACCCGTTCGCAGAAGCACACCACCCGCCCGTACTCGGGATCGGCCGAGATCAGCGCCGCGTCCTGGTAGGGCCGGGTGAACGCCTCCCCCAGGTTCGGCATCCGCGGCGGCGCCGGCAGGTCCGGCCGGGGCGCGACATCGAGGTGCGGGGACAGCAGCCCGGCGACGTGCTCGGCGATCGCCATCCCGGCCGTCAGCCCGGTCGAGCGGATCCCGCCGACCAGCACGTAGCGCAAGGACGCGTCGAGCGAGATCAGGTAGTCGTTCCGGTCGATCGCGGCGCGCAGGCCCGCGTAGGTGGCGGTGACCTCCTCCTGGAGCAGGGACGGCATCAGATCCGCTCCCTTGGAACGCAGGAAGGAGAACCCCGCGGCGGACGTGCCCGTCGCGGTCCGGTCGGTGAGGTCCTCGGCGGTCGGCCCGAGCATGACGTTGCCGTAGATCGTCGGGCTGACCAGGACCCCCTTGCCCACCTTGGACGGCACCGGCAGCACGATCACCGGCACCTTGGCGCGGGCCAGTTTGTCGAACACCAGCAGTTCGCCCCGGCGTGGGGTGACGGTGAAACGGTCGTACCCGAAAAGGTTGTCGATCTTGTCGGCGCCCAGCCCGGCGGCGTTGATCACCCAGCGCGCCCGCAGCGAGGACCCGTCGGCGAAGGTCAGCGAGCCGTCGTCGACCGCGACCACCCGGCGTCCGCGCAGCAGCGTGACCCCGCGGTTGACCGCGTCGGTGGCCAGGGCCAGGTTCGTCGTCCAGGTGCAGATGATCGACTCGCCGGGGACGGTGAGCCCGCCGAGCGCGCCCGGCCCGAGGTCGGGGACCCGCCGGTAGACCTCGTCCGGCCCGACCAGTTCGCACTCGTCGTAGCCGTTCTTCTCGGCCTTGGTGCACAGGCCGGGCAGGGCGGCGAGCTGCTCGTCGTCCCACGCGACGAGCAGGGCCGAGGTGCGTTCGACCGGGATGCCGGTGGCCGACGCGTACTCGGAAAGCAGGTGATAGCCGCGGGCGACCAGGGTGGACTCGAGCGTGCCGGGGGTGGCGTCGAAGCCGGTGTGCAGGATGGCGGTGTTGGCCTTGCTGGTGCCGTCGCCGACGTCGTCGCGGCCCTCGACGAGGACGGTGGACAGCGACGTGCCGCCGAGCCGGCGGGCGATGGCAGCACCGACGATGCCGCCGCCGATCACGGCGACGTCGCAGGTGAGGGGCGGGTTCACACGGACTCCTTCAGGGTGGCCCGGACGGCGGTGTGCCACCGTTCGAGGTGGTGCGCGGCCTGGTCGGTGGACCAGACCGGTTCGTAGGTGGCGGCCGGCGACCAGCCGCCCACGACGTCGGCGATCGGCACGGTGGGGTCGAGCGCCAGACGGGCGCACGCGGCCGCGCCGAGGGCGGTCGCGTGCGGGGAGGGGTAGACGTCGACCGGCAGCTGCGCGAGGTCGGCCTGGGCCTGCATGAGCACCCGCGACCGGGTGAGACCGCCGTCCACGCGCAGCCGGGTCAGGGGTGTGCCGAGCGCCGCAATGAGGGCCGTGACCTGGGCCGCGATGCCGTCGAGCACGGACCGGACGAGGTGCCCGCGCCCGGTGCTGAGCGTCATGCCGGACAGCGACGCGGTGGCCGACGAGTCCCACCAGGGTGCCGCCAGCCCGGCCAGGGCGGGGACGCAGAGCACGCCACCGGCGTCGGCCGAGGAGACACTGTCGAGCTCGGCGGCACTCTCGATCAGACCGAGATCGACGAGCCACCGTACGGCGGAAGCGGCCGTGTAGACCTGCCCGTCGACGCAGTACCGGGTCGAACCGCGCAGCCGCCACGCGACCGAGGTGGCCAGGCCGTTGTCCGAGCGCGCGGCCGTCGCACCGAGCTGGGCGAGAAGAAAAGCCCCGGTCCCGTACGTACATTTCGCCGTCCCCGCGTCCAGGCAGTTCTCGGCCAGCAGGGCCGCCTGCTGGTCGACGATGAGCCCGGTGACCGGCACCTCCCCGCCGAACGCGCTGGTCGTGCCGACGATGTCGTCGCTGGCCACCAGCGCGGGCAGTTCCTCGCCGCCGAGCCCGAACAGATCGAGCAGCTCGCCGTTCCAGGTGACCGTGCCGAGGTCGAGCAGCAACGACCGGCTGGCCGTGGACACGTCGGTGACGAACGCGCCGCACAGCTGGTGCACGAGCCAGGTGTCGGTCGTGGTGACCACCCCTTCGCCCGTACGGTGGTCACGCAGCCAGCGCATCTTGGGCGCCGAGAAGTACGGGTCGAGGATCAGCCCGGTCAGCTCGGTGACCCGCCCCGACGAGGCGGAGCGGGCGGCGCAGATCGCCTCGGCCCGCCGGTCCTGCCAGACGATGGCCGGCCCGAGCGGTTCGCCGGTGCGGCGGTTCCAGGCCAGCACGGTCTCGCCCTGGTTGGCCAGGGCGACCGCGGACAGCGGCACCCCGGCCTCGGCGGCGGCCCGGCGGCCCGTGCTGAGCACCGACTCGAGCAGCGCCCTGGGGTCGACCTCGACGCCGCCGCCCTCCAGATAGACCGGGTGAACCGGCTCCTCCACGGTCGCCAGGACCCGCCCGGCCTCGTCGGTCACGACCGCCTTGGTGCCGGACGTGCCCTGGTCGATCGCGAGGATGTGCATTCAGCGTCCCTTGGGGGAGTCGAGCGCAGCGTCGATGGAGTGCATGTCGGGCATGTCCAGGGCCGACCGGCCCCGGGTCACGAGCAGCCCGATCAGATAGATCGCGCCGATCACCAGCAGCGCCAGCACATAGAGCCAGGCGTCGCGGAAGCTCGTGTCGCGGAACAGCGCCAGCTCGAAGACGAGCCAGACGACGGCCACGACCAGGATCGGGCCCTCCCACTTACCGAGGTCGAACTTGCCGTTGGCGGGCAGTGACTTCCGCTTGGCCAGATAGAGCGCGACGGTGGCCGCGTAGATGACGGCGGGCAGCAGGGTCGCCGCACCGAACAGGGTGAACAGCGCGTCCTCGCTGAACGCCGAGAACAGTCCGAGAATCACCTCGGCCAGGACGACGTACATGATGGTGGCCTTGAGGGGTGTGCCGTGCCGGGGCGAGACCTGGCGCAGCTGGGTCCAGCCCGGGAACCGCTTGTCGCGCGACATGGCCCAGGTCAGGCGGGTGCCGGTGAGCATGATGACCAGGCCGCAGGCGAAGATGGCGAGCACCACGAGCAGCAGCAACAGGGTGCTGACGACCGAGCCGAGGGTGTGCTCGATGACGTCCGCGATCGGGGTGCCCGACTCGGCCAGGGCGACCGGGTCGCCGGCGGCCAGGGTGACCGCGATGAGGAACAGGAAGCCGAGCACGCCCGAGGCCAGGACGGCCTGCCACATCGCGCGGGGCACGACGCGCTCGGGGTCGTTGGTCTCCTCGGCCAGGTTGGCGGCCGACTCGAAGCCGACGATGGTGAACGCGCCGAGCAGGAAGCCGAGCATCCACGGGCCGGCGCTGGTCCAGTCGCCGAAGCTCCAGTAGCCCTCGGCCGGCACCGCGCCCCGGCTCCACAGGTTGCCGAAGTCCATCTGGCTGCGGATCGCCGCGACCACCAGCAGCAGGACGGTCAGCAGCACCATGCCGATCAGCTCGGCGCTCACCGCGGTGTTGTTGACCTTCTCGGTCCAGCGCTGGGACAGGCCGATGAGCAGGGCCTGGCCGATCAGGATGACGGCGGTGACGGCCCAGGTGATGCCGGCCGTGGCCTCGTAGCTGAGCAGCACGGGCAGGACGGTGGAGGCAACGGTGTAGTCGACGGCGACGACCACGACGGCCAGGAACATGAACGAGATCCAGCCGATGATCCAGCCCAGCACCGGGTTGGCCAGGCGGGACATCCACTGGTACGCGTACCCGGTGACCGGGATGCGCGAGGCGAGCGAGCCGATCACGAAGGCGACGGCGAGCTGGCCGACGACGGCGATCGGCCAGGTCCAGATGCCCAGCGGGCCGGACGAGTTGAGCACCGAGCCGTAGGTGGTGAAGATGCCGGTCGCGATCGACACGAACGCGAACGCCACCGCGAACGACGCGAACTTGCTGGTGCGCCGCTCGAACGACGGTTGGTAGCCGAACTTCGCGAGCTCCGCGCTGTCCCTGCTCTCGGTCACGAGCGCCTCCCCTCTATCTGCATGGTATAGACCATGTGGTCGAGGCCACACGGTATCGTCCGTACGAGGTAGCCTGTCAACGGTGTCGAGCGAAATTTCCCGGGGTGCAACATCCCCGAGATACGTGGCCATCGCGGCCGAGCTGCGCGATCGCATCACCGGCGAGAAACTGGCGCCGCACACGTTGATGCCGTCGGAACGCGAGCTCAGCGAGACGTACGCGGTCAGCCGCATGACGGCCCGGCACGCGCTCTCGCTGCTCGAGAACGAGGGATACGTCTACCGCAAGCCCCCGCGCGGCACGTTCGTCGCCGAGCCCCGGGTCCCGTTCCACATCGGCAGCTTCTCCGACGAGATCATCCGCGCGGGCCGTCGTCCGGCCGCGCAACTCCTCTGGGCCTCAGAACGCGAACCCAGCGCATCGGCCCAGGCGGCGTTCGACATGCCGTCGACCGGCCGGGTGCACGCGCTGCACCGGCTGCGGTTCGCCGACGACGAGCCGATCGCGCTCGAGACCACGTACTTCCCGGTCGAGCTGACCCCCGGCCTGCTCGATCAACCGCTGACCGGATCGCTCTGGGAGCTGCTGCGCTCCCACTACGACGTCGTCCCGGTCAGCGCCCACGCCACCATCCAGTCGATCGTCATCGACGACACGTCGTGCGCCCGCCTTCGCCTGCGCAGCGCGTCGGCCGGCATCCTCCTGACGCGTTTCACGTACGACTCCACGGGGCGCTGCATCGAGTTCGCCCGCGACGTCTACCGGGCCGACCGTGCCTCGTTCGAGGTAGAGGCGCGCATCCCGATCCCGGTGGACGGCGAGCCGTAGCAGTTTGGGGGCATGAGGCGTCGAACCTTCGTCCTGGGCAGTCTCGGTGCCGCCGTCGCGCCCGCGCCCAGCCCCTTTCCGTTCACGCTCGGTGTCGCGTCCGGTGATCCGGACCCCGGCAGTGTCGTGCTCTGGACGCGGCTGGCACCGAAGCCGCTCGCCGAGGACGGGCTGGGTGGCATGTCCCGCGCCGACGTCGACGTCGAGTGGCAGGTGTCCTCGAGTGAATCGTTCGGCAAGCTCACGTCGTACGGGAAAATCACTGCTCGAAAGGACGACGCGCACTCGGTGCATGTCGTGGCGGGCGGGCTGGCACCGAATGCCGAGTATTTCTACCGGTTTCGCGCCCAGGGGCACCTCTCCCCCGTCGGCCGCACCCGCACCGCGCCGGCGCTCGGGGAGTACGGCGCCGGGCTGACGATGCTGTTCGCGTCATGCGCCAACTTCGAGCACGGATACTTCACCGCCTATCGGCGGATGGCCGAGGAGCAACCCGGACTGATCCTGCATCTGGGCGACTACATCTATGAGGGCGGGCCCAGCCCGGACCGCACCCGCAAGCATCTCGGGCCCGAGATCCTGACCCTGGGTGACTACCGCCGTCGTTACGGGCAGTACAAGGCCGAGGCCGACCTGCAGGCCGCGCACGCCGCCGCGCCCTGGCTGGTCGTGCCGGACGACCACGACGTCGAGAACGACTACGCCGGTTTCCACCGCCTCGACAACATCCCGCCGCTGACCGACGCGCAGTGGAAGGCCCGGCGGGCGGCCGCCTACCGCGCGTATTACGAGCATCAGCCGCTCCGTCCCGGATCCCTGTTCCGGCGCATCCGGTGGGGGCGGCTGGCCACGTTCCACATGCTCGACACCCGGCAGTTCCGCGATGCGCAGGTGTGCGGCGGCACCTGGAAAGCGTGTCCCGACGCCGACCGGCCGGGGCGCAGCATCACCGGCGCGGTCCAGGAGAAATGGCTGCTCGACGGGCTGGCCCAGCGTTCGGCGACGTGGGACCTGATCGGCCAGCAGGTGTTCTTCGCCCAGCGCCTGGACGCCAAGGGCGCGGGGGCAATGGACTACTGGGACGGTTACCGGTCTTCACGCGACCGGCTGCAGAAGGGCTGGGCCGACCGGAAGGTCCGCAATCCGGTGGTGCTGACCGGCGACATCCACTCGGCGTGGGCCAACGACCTCAAGGCCGACTACCGGGAGCCGCGCTCGAAGACGATCGGCACCGAGCTGGTCTGCACCTCGATCACTTCACGCGGCGACGGCACTGCCACCACCACGATCCCGCTCGGCGGCGTCAACCCGCACCTCAAGTTCTACTCCGACCGGCGGGGCTACGTCCGGACGACGATCGGCCGGGGCTCGCTTCGCGCCGACTTCCGCGGCCTCGATTTTGTGAGTCGGCGCGACGCCCCCGTCCGTACGCTCAAATCCCTCACGATCCTCGACGGGCAACCAGGGCTTCAGTCTCCCTAGCCTCGCCGACCAGCTGGGCCAGCAGAGTCAGGGCCTCGGCCGACGGGGACCCGGCCGGCGCGGTGTAGGTGACCAGCCGCTGTCCGATCGTGTCGGCCGTGCTCAGGCCTTGCTCGGTGACGGTGATCCGGCCCACCAGCGGGTGCCGCAGCTCGTGGATCGACGACGCGCACGCCGTCACCCGGTGGTCGGCCCACATCGCGGCGAACTCAGGGCTGCCCACGGCCAGAGCGCCGACCAGCTCGGCCAGGGCGGGGTCGTCGGGATACTTCCCCGCGAACAGGCGCAGGCACCCGACGTCGGCGCCCGCCTTGGCCTCCCAATCGGTGAACAGCTCGCGCATCTCAGGGTCGAGGAACATCAGCTTGGCGATGTTGGGCCGGGCCGACCGGGTGGACGGGGCGTCGGCGGGCAGGTGGCCGGCGAACAGCGCATGGCCCAGCGGATTCCAGGCCAGCACATCCTTGCGGGCGCCGACCACCATCGCCGGGACATCTTTGAGGGCGCCCAGCAGCTCCAGCAGACCCGGCTCGGGCCGCTCGACCGCGGGCCGGCGGATGCGGCGCGGGCCGCTCGTGCCGGAGGCCAGGCTGTGCAGGTGCAGCCGCTCGGTCTCATCGAGGCGCAGGGCGGCGGCCAAGGCGTCGAGCACCTGCGGAGACGCGTTGCGGGACTGGCCCTGCTCGAGCCGCGTGTAGTACGACGAGCTGACCCCGGCCAGCATGGCGAGCTCCTCGCGCCGCAGACCGTCGACGCGCCGGCGGTCGCCGTACAGGCTCAGACCAGCCTGCTCCGGCGTGATCCGCGCGCGATGCGCCTGCAGGAACTCACCCAGCGTGCCCGCGATCGTCGTCATGCGGCCAAGTATGCGTCGCGCCCGGTCGGCTTGCCTGGCCCTGACAGGGCTAGGAAAGACCGGGTCTGGGCGCCTCGAGTTCCCCCGTCGCAAGGTGGGACGCATGTCAACCTTCACCATCGGCGGCGACCTGACCGTCGGCCGTCTCGGCTACGGCGTCATGCAGCTCACCGGCCCCGGCGTCTTCGGCTGGCCGGCCGACCAGGACAACGCGATCGCGGTGCTGCGCCGTGCGGTCGAACTCGGCGTCACCCTCATCGACACCGCGGACGCGTACGGGCCGTTCGTCACCGACGACCTGATCCGGCGCGCCCTGCACCCCTACCGCTCCGACCTGGTGATCGCGACCAAGGTCGGCAACACGCGGCCCGGCCCCGACGTGTGGGTGCCGGTCGGCCGGCCCGAATACCTGCGCCAGCAGACCGAGCTGAGCCTGCGCACCCTGGGCGTCGAGCGGATCGACCTGCTCCAGCTGCACCGGGTCGACCCGCTGGTTCCGATCGAGGACCAGGTGGGCACGCTGGCCGAACTGCGCCAGGAGGGCAAGGTGCGGCACATCGGCCTGTCCGAGGTGTCCGTGGCGCAGATCCGGGCCGCGCAGGCGGTGACGCCGATCGCCTCGGTGCAGAACCTCTACAACCTGACCAACCGGGCCGCGGCCGACGTGGTCGACTACGCGGAACAGGAGAACATGGCGTTCATCCCGTGGTTCCCCCTCGCCGGTTCGGGCATGACCGATCCCGTCCTGGCCGAGGTGGGCGCCCGGCTCGGGGCCTCGCCGAACCAGCTGGCCCTGGCCTGGCTGCTGCGGCGCTCGCCGGTGATGCTGCCCATTCCGGGTACGTCGTCGATCGCCCACCTCGAGCAGAACGTGGCGGCGGGGGCTCTCGAGCTGAGCGACGAGGAGTTCGCGGTCCTGGACAAGGTCGCCTGATCCCCGCCCGGTTGCTACCCGGCTGCACCCCGGGTGGCAACCGGCGGGGCGGACCCTGATGACGTGTTCGTCTTCGACGAGTCCGGAGTTCGCGACCGGCGTGGCTTCACCGGTGTGGCGGTCCTGGCCGCTGTGTGCCTGACCGCGGGTGCCCTCTGGTTGACCCAGCCCGGCACACCATCGGCCGCCGCTCCCGCTCCCGGTCAGGCCGCTACCGGTCAGGCCGCTCAGGCCGCTCCCGCTCAGCCCGTGACCAAGCGATCCGGGTCCGTCTGTGGCGACGACCTTTGCTCCCGTACGGCCGCCGACAGCGCCCGCCGCACGAGCCTGACCACCAGCCCCGCCGACTTCGACGCCGAGACGCACCGCATCGCCGGTGCGGTGACCGCGGCTCTGTGCCCGCCCGCTGCCGTGTCCACCTGCGGTACGGCCCAGGCCTCACCCGCGACGGACATCGCCCTGGTCCGCGCCACGATTACCGGCCAGGGCTTTCCCGCCGCGACCGTCCGCTTCGCCCGCCCGCGCGACCCCGCCCCGGACGGCAGCGTGGTCTACGCGGTCCCGCTGACCGGCGGTGCGTGTTTCGTCGCCTACGCCGTGCGCGGCATCGGATCCAGCACCCCGCCGGCCGTGGGCAAGCTGCCGGACGGCCGCTGCCTGGACGCCTGATCCGCGTCCTCCTCATCGGTCTCGGCCCAGCGGTGCCCGTTGGCGCACGCCCAGTGCTCCATCCGTTCCGGGATGGCGCAGCCCCCGAACGCAATCTCACCCCGCTCACCCGCCGCCATCATCTCGGGCCCGGGATAGCCGTAGACGATCGGGACACTGGGCTCGCCGCACGTGGGGCAGGAAGGTTTCACGACCCACAGCGTAGTGAGAGGTACTGACAGAAACCCCCTCGTCCGGTCCGGCGGGCATAGCGTCGGGGTCATGCGAATGCGGACATTGGGTAACGGCCTCGAGGTCTCGGCGATCGGCTTCGGGGCGATGGGGATGAGCCAGAGCTACGGTCCCGGGCCCGGGCGGGCCGACAACATCGCGCTGCTGCGGGCGGCGGTCGAGCGGGGCGTCACGTTCTTCGACACCGCCGAGGTCTACGGCCCGTACGTCAACGAGGAACTGGTCGGCGAGGCCCTGCAGCCCGTACGGGACCAGGTCGTCATCGCCACGAAGTTCGGTTTCGCCATCGGCACCGGTGGTCTGAACAGCCGTCCCGACCACATCAAGGAGGTCGCCGACGCGTCGCTGAAGCGGTTGCGGACCGACCGGCTCGACCTGTTCTACCAGCACCGGGTCGACCCCGACGTGCCGATCGAGGAGGTGGCGGGCGCGGTCAGGGAGCTGATCGAGGCGGGCAAGGTGCGCCACTTCGGCATGTCCGAGGCGGCCGCGGCCACGGTCCGGCGGGCGCACGCGGTCCAGCCGGTGACGGCCCTGCAGAACGAGTACTCCCTGTGGTGGCACCGCCCCGAGGCCGAGATCCTGCCGATGTGTGACGAGCTGGGCATCGGCCTGGTCCCGTACAGCCCGCTCGGCAAGGGCTTCCTGACCGGCACGATCAGCGCCGACACGGCCTTCACCGAGGGCGACATCCGAGGCACGATCCCCCGCTTCGGCGAGGCGGAGCGCGCGAACAACCAGGCCCTGGTCGACCTGCTGGCCACCGTAGCCACCCGCAAGGGCGCGACGACGGCCCAGATCGCGCTGGCGTGGCTGCTGGCCCAGGGCCCCTACATCGTCCCGATCCCCGGCACCCGCCGCCTCGAGCGCCTGGACGAGAACATCGGCGCCGCCGACGTCGAGCTCACCCCGGACGACCTGGCCGAGCTGGACACAGCCGCCGCGAAGATCGACATCCAGGGCGGCCGCTACCCCGAGCACCTGGAGAAGCTGACCAACATCTGACCCGCTTTCCCGTACGCCGTTGAGCACCCACAACCGCAGCCACCTGCCGCGCCGCGGATTACCGGTCCGCGGTCGTGACGTGCCCGAGGTATTCGAACTGGTCGCGGACGTCTGCCAGGCGCCGCACCGGCCCCTTTCGCTACGTCGCGAACTCGGCTTCGGGCTCCCGGACGCGGGGGCCGGGCGCGGCACGCGGGACGCTGACCGTGAAGACGGCGCCGTGCGGGTGGTTGGGCTCGTAGGAGACGTCGAGTCCACCCGCCTGGGCCAGCTGCCGCACCAGATAGAGCCCGAGCCCGGTGCCGGCCGTCGTCGTCGCCACTCCCGACCCGGCCCGGGCGAACCGGTCGAACAGGTGCGGCACGAAGTCGGGCGGCACTCCCTCGCCACGGTCGGCCACGCGGATGGAGACCTGTTCCTCGGCGTTGACCACCCGCACCTCGATCGGCGGCTTCCCGTACTTGGACGCATTCGTCAGCAGGTTGCCCAGAATGAGGGTGAGCTGCCCGGGATCGGCCAGCCCGGTGGTCTCGTCGGGGGCGATCACCGTGATCGGCGTGCCCGAGCTGATGTGGTGGGCCTTGACCGCCTCGCGGGTCGCGTGGGAGACGTCGACCCGGACCGGCCGGGCCAGCATCGCCCCCGCGTCGAACTGGGCCAGCATCAGGATGTCGGTGACCAGGTCGTTCGCCCGGTGGCCGGCCGCCGTCATCCGCTGCACGTAATTGACCTTCGTGTGCTCGGGCAGCCCGGCCCACTCCTCGACGACCAGCCCGCCCAGCCCGACGATCTTGGCGAGCGGCTGGCGCACGTCGTGGCTGAGCATCGCCATCACGTCGGCCAGGTGGGTGTTGGCGTCCTGCAGTTCCTCGGCCCGCTGGGCGAGCTCGGCCTGGGCGGTGGCGCTCGCCCGTTCCAGGGCGTTGCGCTCGGTCACGTCGATGATCTGGGTCGCGAAATACTGCGGACGGTCCTCCTCGTCGCGCAGCACCGCGCTGGTGATCGACGCCTCCACGACCTCGCCGTCCGGTCGCAGATAGCGCTTGTCGAGGTCGAAGCCGTCGATCCGCCCGGCCAGGCAGTCACGCATCGGCCCGGCGGCCAGGTCGGCGTCGTCGGGATGGGTGAGGTCGGACATGAGCCGCCCGACGACGTCTTCCGCGGCGCGGCCGAAGATCTGGCTGGCCGCCGGGTTGACCCGCAGGCACCGGCCCTGGGTGTCGGCCAGCAGCATGCCGATCCGCGAGCCGTCGAACACCTTGCGGAAGCTGCGCTCGCTGAGCAGCAGATCGCGCCGGTTGCGCCGGGCCCGTCCGGCGATGATCACCACCGCGAGCCCGACCGCCGCCGCCCCACCGAGCGCGGCCCGCCCGGCGATCTCGGTGTTGTGCAACGATCCGAACAGCACGTCTTCCGGCACGGTCGCCGACAGGCGCCACGGTGTGCCCTGCACCGCGACCGAGGAGTAGCGCCACCACCCGCCGTCGGCCTGATATCGGCCGCCCGAATCCCGGGTCAGCGCGCCGGCCAGCGCCGGATCCTGGTCGGCCAGCGTGGGTGAACCTCCGGCGAACGGCTCGGTCGTGGCCACCACGTTGCCGCTCGTGTCGACCATCTGCACCCGGGCCCCGTCCAGCGAGAGCGCGCTGGTGAAGTACGACGCCAGAGGGCTGGCCCTGATCGGAATCGCGCCCGAGAAGACCCGCCGCCCCGCACTGGTGTCGAACGGCACCGCGAACGCGACAACCGGGATGTTCCGCGCCGCCGAGGCGACCGCCCCCGACACCGCCGGACGCCCCTGCAACGCCGTGCGCAGATGCTCGTACCGGACGGAGATGTCCCGCCCGATCTTGCCCGGGTCGCTCGGCGCGATCTGGAGCACCCGCCCCTGCGAATCGAGCAGCACCGCGTTCGAATACCCGAACCCGTCGACCGCCCGCTCGAAGTCCCGGGCGTCGACCACCGGATCGGCCAGCGAAGCCTGCGCCTGCACCTGTTCCCGCATGAGCACCTCGGTGGCAACCCCGTTCATGAAGTCGCCCAGCGTGCCCACGCCGTGGTCGAACCGCTCGGCCACCGCCTGCCGGCTGTTGTCCTGCTGCCACAGCAGCACACCACTGCCCACGACGACCAGCAGCAGCCACACCCCGAGGGGTACCACCGCCGGACGCCACCACTCCCGCAGGCCGCGCATACCCAATAATCGGCGCAACCGGCCTGCAACTGAGCGCCCGCCGTCCCCGGCCCGGCCGCGGTGCGAGCCGTCACCGGGCCGGGTCGGGGTATCTGTCAGCTCGCGGCGCCGGCGAGCGCGGGCTGCCAGACGTAGGTCTGCGGGGTGACCGCGGCCGACGTACCGAAGTTCGCGTTCACCGTGGCCAGCTCGCGCGAGTTCGGATACGAGTTGGTGCACGACACCGGGGCGCTGCTGCCCGACATCAGGTCGGCGCACAGCCCGGTCCGCCGGTCGGGCAGGCCCAGGATGTGCCCGAGCTCGTGGGCGGCGATCCGCGGCGGGTAGTAGCCCTGGTCGACCGCCTGCCGGCCCATCCACACCCGGCCGTTGCCGAGCGAGGTGGTCTGCGCCCGCGGCCAGCCGTTGTCGGCGTAGATCCGGATGTTCGGCGTGCGCCCGGCCGTCACCGGCTCGAGCCGCACGTTCGTCGCCCGGCTGTTCCAGATCTGTGCGCCCTGGTTGACCACCGAGACGAACTCCTGCGCCTGGCTCGCGTCGTAATAGAGCACCCGGGGCGCGGCCGAAGCGGGCGCCGCCGCGGCCACCTGGACGCCGGCGATCGCGGCGACCACGCACAGCGCGGCCGCCAGTCGTTGACGAAGCATCAATGCCCTCCTGCGGGGGATCGGGGGGTTTCCTGGTTCCCGACCCTAGCCATACAAAGATGGTCATCGATGTTCTCCGCTCATACCGAAACCGTCCTATCCCGGCGCGATCCGGACCGCCGCTCCGACCGCGGGCGTGCCTCGCCGGACACCAGGAACGCGACGGCGTAGACCGGCCCGGCGACGATGACCGGCCGGGGAACACACGGCACGCCGACCGCCGGGGGTGACTGGGCGCGGATAGAGTCGGGGCATGGCAGCGGGAGCGGTGACACCCGGTGAGCGGGTACGCGATGCCGAGCGCACGCGGGCCGAGATCATCGAGGTGGCGACGCACGAGTTCGCCGATCAGGGCTATGCGGGGGCGCGGGTCGACGAGATCGCGGCCAAGACGCGGACGACCAAGCGGATGATCTATTACTACTTCGGGGGCAAGGAAGGGCTCTACCTGGCTGTGCTGGAACAGGCCTATCAGCACATCCGGGCGCTGGAGCAGAAGCTCGACGTCGACCATCTCGAGCCGGTCGAG
The DNA here is from genome assembly GCF_018829635.1 of Paractinoplanes bogorensis. GTDB lineage: Bacteria > Actinomycetota > Actinomycetes > Mycobacteriales > Micromonosporaceae > Actinoplanes > Actinoplanes bogorensis. The sequence goes on along the minus strand of NZ_JAHKKG010000004.1, from coordinate 704,966 downwards.
GCGTTGCGCAAACTGGCTGAGCTGACCTTCGACCACCACGAGCAGCATCAGGATTTTGTCCGGCTGGTCGCGATCGAGAACATTCACTACGCGCAGCATCTGCTCAAGTCGGAGGCGCGTGCGGGGCTGGCCGCGCCGGCTCTCGACGTGCTGAGCCGGATCGTCGAGCGGGGGCGGGCGGCCGGCCTGTTCCGCGACGACGTGGACGCGCTCGACGTGCACCAGATCATCAGCTCGTTCTGCATCTTCCGGGGCGCCAATCGCTACACGTTCCGGGCCATCTTCGACCGCGACCTGCTCGACCCGGGCCGTCGCGATCACCAGCGCCAGATGATCGGCGACCTCGTCGTCGCGCACGTCACGGCGACACCCACCCGCTGATCGGAGGGTGGCGTCCGGCCTGGTGGTGGACACCTTGATGTTGTTCGGAGCGGGTAAAGTCGCCGCGATGTCAGCCTTTGATGATCTTTTCAGCCGGCACGTGCTCACCGGGATTGCCCGGCAGTTCGCATTCGCCGATGTGATCGGCGAACGGAACTGGGCCGTCGACATGGGGGCGGGGGTCGCCACGTTCGGCGATGATCTGCGATTTCCCCTTCAGCTGCTGGGCAGCGAGAGTCACGGCGACAACTCCTGGCTGTGGGCGTGGGCCAACCACGCGAGCAACCTGCCGCCAGCCCTGACACAGCTGTGCACGTGGCTGCGGGGATATGGCGAGACTCAGGGTGTGGCCGAGCTGACCGAGCGGTCCTTCCCGCTCGAGCGCGCGGACGGGCACCGCCTGGCCCTGGTCGCGTCGGGGCTCACCGGGCGGCCCTACTACCGGGGGCCGTACGAGGGTGGGGCGCTCTTCTTCCACCTGGAAGGCGTGCCGCAGCAGGAGATTCTGCCCGAGCGGGCGCTCACGGTGATCAGCCAGACCATCTCGGCATTCCCGTTCGATCACCGGGCCGGCGTCGGCGCCTTCTTCGAGCAGCAGGGCTGGCCGGTCGACTCGGGCGAGTCGCTGATCGCGCACCACCCGGCCGGCGCCGAGCTCACCGTGAGCTTCGACCACCTGGGCCGGATCGCCCAGCTCAACGGCTCGATCTCCCCGCGCACCTGACAACGCGGGGGCTCAGCGTAACGAGCCCCGGGCGGGCAGCACCTCGTCCGCCTCGACCGGGCGGCCGAACAGGTAGCCCTGCGCCAGGCGGTACCCGAGCCGGTACAGCTCGTCGGCCTGGTCGGCTGTCTCCACACCCTCGGCGACCGCCTCGAGACCCAGGCCCTGACTGACCTGGATCAGCGCGCTCGCGATCACCGCCTGGCGGCCCTCGGTCGTGATGTGGTCGACGAACGACTTGTCGACCTTGAGGATGTCCACGGGGACGGTCTGGAGCAGGCCGAGCGACGAGTGCCCGGTGCCGAAGTCGTCGAGGGCGATCCGCACCCCGAGCTCGTGCAACCGCTTGACGGTCCGGACCGCCTGCCCACCCCCGAACACCGCTGTCTCGGTCACTTCGACCACCAACTCGTACGGGAAAAGCCCTGTCTCGGTCAGCACCGAAGCGACGAGCTCGGCGAAACCGGGGTCGGCGAGCTGGCGGGCCGACACGTTGACGCTGACCCGGCGTGGGGCGACGTCCACCGACGACGCTCGCCAGGCGCCGGCCTGGGCGCAGGCCGTCCGCAGCACCCAGGCGCCGACCTCGTGGATGATGCCGGTCTGCTCGGCCAGCGGGATGAAGACGGCGGGGCTGATCGGGCCGCGTTCCGGGTGGTGCCAGCGGATCAGGGCCTCGACCGCGACCAGGGCGCCGTCCGGCAGTGTGACGATCGGCTGGTAGGCCACCCGCAGCTGCCCGGTGTCCAGGGCGGTCCGCAGGTCGTCGATCAGGCGGCCCTCGTCGCCGGCCTGGTCGTCGAGGTCGGCCGAGTACCAGTGGTGGCGACCGGCACCGGCCCGCTTCGACGCGTACATCGCCACGTCGGCGCGGCGGAGCACCTCGTACGCGTCGGAAATGCTCGCCCCGGAGGCCACTCCGACGCTCGTGCCGACGGCGACGTGATGCTCGCCGATCTCGACCGGGCGGCGGACGGCGGACGTGACCCGTTCGGCGATCGCGTCCACCTCCTCGTCGGTCACGTCGCTGATGACGACCGCGAATTCGTCGCCGCCGAGCCGGGCGACCAGGTCGGTGTGCCGCAGGACGGAGGCGAGCCGGTCGGCGATCACCTGCAGTAGACGGTCGCCGATCCCGTGGCCGAGCCTGTCGTTGACCGCCTTGAACCCGTCGAGGTCGAGCATCAGCAGGTGCATCGACCGGCCGTCGACCGTCGCGGTCAGCAGGTCGGAGAAACGGCGGCGGTTGGCCAGCCCGGTCAGGCCGTCGGTCATGGCCAGCGTCTCGAGCTGCCCGGACTGGTGCTGCACCGTGGTCACGAATCCGGACAGCCGGGCCATGACGAGCAGGAACAGCAGGATCGACCCGATGCTGGCGGCGAGCCAGTCGACGTGGCCGTGCCGGTGGACGCCCTCGGTGATCAGCACGGTCGGCGCCAGCAGGGTCGAGCCGGTCAGCAGCACCAGCCGGGCCGGGCCGAACCGTTCGGCGGACGGGCGGGGCAGCGGGTTGTGCGCGGTGGGGTGCAGGGCGGCCCCGGCGAAGCACAGGTAGGTGAACAGGAAACCGCCCGACACGAGCCGGGCGGCGAGCGGGGTGAGCGACGGGGCGAGGCTGTAGAACGCGCTCGCGGCCAGGCAGACGGTGCTGCCCGCGGTGAGCAGCCACAGGCTGGGCGTCCGCGGGCCGGGCCGGACGATCAGCGGGACGACCGCGGCGAACAGCAGCACGGCGGCGGTCGGGTAGCCGAGGGTGACCACGTAGGCGAGGCTCGGCTCGGCGTCCAGGGCGACCGGGACGACGACCAGCACCCAGTAGACCAGCCCGAGCCCGGTCGCGATGATCGCCATATCGAGGAAGCGGGTCCAGTCGAGGCCGCGCCGGTGCCGGGTCAGGGCGAACAGGGCGGCCGTGAGCAGCACGTACCCGATCAGGTAGCAGCCGTCGGCCCACGACGGGAACGGCTGGTAGCCGAGCGCGAACTGGTTGGCCGCCACCCCGAGATCACCGGCGACGCACGCGGCCAGGCCCAGCGTGAAGGTCAGCCAGGCGCCCCGGCGCACCGGCCGGTTGCGCCGGATGCCGGTGAACGCCAGCACGACGGCGAGCGCGCCGACCCCGGCCGAGAGCAGGACGTGCTCGTTCTCGGTCGGCAGGGCGACGTAGGCCAGGCAGGCGAGTGTTCCGGCGACCGGCCACAACGCCCAGATTCGGACCCGCATGCCGGTCCGATCGGCAGGGTCCGGGCAAACCTGATCAAGGTGCGACGGCGCGCCGTACGGTCTCGCGCAGCAGCTGGCGGCGGCTTTCGTGGCGGGCGGCGGGTTCATCGGCCGAGGCCGCATACGCACGACTCGTCGCCGACCAGGCGTCGGCCATCGACACGACCAGGGTCAGCAGGTCGGCCGGGTCGCCCGCCCGCAGCCGGCCCGCCTGTTGTTCCCGCTTGACCGCGGCCAGTTTCGGCACCAGCTCCTCGTCGTCGAAGATCAGGCCGACCGGGCGCTGTTCCAGGCGCATCCAGCCCATCAGGCGGGCCATCAGCGGGTCGCGGAGGTTCTGGTCGTACATGGCGACGGCCCAGTCCGGCAGCGTGCCCGCGTCGAACGCGACCGCGCTCGCCCCGCGGCTGCGCAGGTCGGCCACCACGGCGTCGAGCAGGCCTTCCTTGTTGCCGAAGTAGCCGTACAGCTGGGCCTTGTTGGTCTTCGCGGCGGCGGTGATGCGGTCGATGCGGGCGCCCGCGATGCCGAACTCGGCGAACTCCTGCGCGGCCGCGTCGAGGATGCGCCGGCTGGTCGCCGCACCGCGCGACGTGGTCGGGAGTTCGGGCATGGGCCCACTATACAAACAGACGAGTTAGTTTGCTTTGCCGTGCCGAGCGGGCTACGTTGGACGACAGACCAACTAGTTTGTTTTTGACAGGGAGAAACCCATGGCTTCCACGTACGCCTGGCAGAGCACCGGAAACTCCACCGCGCTGGAGCGAGTCACCATTGAGCGCCGCGACCTGCGCGCGGACGACATCGCGGTCCGGGTCGACTACTGCGGCGTCTGCCACAGCGACCTGCACGCCATCCACGGCATGACCGGCAAGGCGACCGAGGGCCTGGTTCCGGGACACGAGTTCACCGGCACCGTCACCGCCACCGGCCCCGAGGTGACCGGCTTCGCCGTGGGCGATCTCGTCGCCGTCGGCACCGTCGTCGACTCGTGCGGCGAGTGCGCGATGTGCCGCATCGGCCAGGAGAACTTCTGCTATCAGGGTCCGATCACCACGTACGGCAGTGTCAACAAGGGTGGATACAGCCGCGCGTACGTCGTACGGGAAAGGTTTGCTTATCTCCTGCCGACGGGGCTGGACCCGGCCGCCGCCGCGCCGCTGATGTGCGCGGGCATCACCATGTGGGAGCCGTTGCGTGCGGCCGGGATCGGTGCCGGCAGCCGGGTCGCCGTGGCCGGACTGGGCGGACTCGGACACCTCGGCGTGAAGCTCGCCGTCGCCCTCGGAGCCGAGGTCACCGTGCTCAGCCGCACCCCGGACAAGGCCGGCGACGCCCCTGCGCTGGGCGCCGCCGATCTGCTGCTCACCACCGACGAGTCGCGGATGAAGGAGGCGGTCGGCCGGTTCGACCTGATCCTCGACACGATCGCCGCGCCGCACGACTTCTCGCCGCTGCTGCGCCTGGTCGGCCTCGACGGCACGCTGAGCGTCCTCGGCTACCCGATGCCGGCCGAGGTCCGCATCCTCGACCTGACCTTCGGGCGCAAGAACCTCACTTCCTCCGGTACGGGCGGCACCAGGTATACGGCCGAGTTGCTGTCCTTCGCCGCCGAGCACGGCATCACCGCCGACATCGAGCTGCTGCCCTCGAGCCGGGTCGAGGAGGCGCTGAACCGGCTGGAGAAGGGTGATGTCCGGTACCGGTTCGTGCTCGACATGGCCGATCTTGACGTTGTCCACAATGCGGAGTTGTCCACAGGGCGGCCGTGAAGATCACCCGATTTCAGTAGACTGGCTGGTGGAGGTTCCCCCTGGGTGGGCGGGATCTGCGTGGTGGATCTGCGCGGTGGATCTGCGCGGGCGGGATCCGACTACAACCGCTGCAACTGTGTGACGATCATGGCGACGGCGAAGAACCCGTAGAACCCGATCGCGACGAGCATGCCGCCGAGACGCCAGCCCTTCATCCGTACGGGCAAAGGAAGGTCCCGGGTGTTGAGGCGCACCAGCAGCGCCGAATAGAGCAGCGTCACCACCGAAGCCGCACACGTCGACACGATCAGCAACCCGAGCGGCTGGGTGAAGCCGGCCAGCAGGATCAGCGAGCCCAGCACGATCTCGATCCACACCACGGTCAGATAGAGGCGGGGCTCGGTCCAGCGCACCGACGTCTGCAGATAGTTGCGGCGCAGGAAGTCGGACGCGACCCGCCCGATGATGTCGAGCAGCCCCATCGCGGCCGCCCACAGCGACACCGCCGCGACCGCCAGGAACAGAAGCCGCAGCCATTCGCCGCCGGACTGCCCCAGCAACGAAGCCTCGATGCGAAGGAACGAGGTGTCGCTCTTGAGATCGTCCCGGCCGAACAGCGTCTCGTACGCCAGCAGGCACATGATGCTGATCGTCACGAAGCACACGGCCACAAAGGTGACCAGGTGTTCGAGGTTGGCCCGTTTCCACCACACCCGCCAGCGGGCCAGGTTCGCCTCGTCGGTCGCCATGTCGTAGCGATCGGTGCCGGCCGCCTCCTCCTGGCCGGTGATCGGGGAGATCAGCCGTGGCACGTGCGCGCCCATGCCGTAGCGCTTGTCCCGGATCCAGTTGCTGAGGACCAGATTGTGGACGCCGCCCGCGCCGGCGGCCCCGATCGCGCTCAGGATCAGCGTGAAGGTGATGCCCGCCGGGATCCGCCCGAACTCGGTGACGGTGGCCCGGGCGGCGTCGCCCCACGTGCTGAGCGAGATGACGAAGACGACCACGACGGCCAGGAAGAAGATGGTCAGCCCGACCTTGACCCACTCGACACGCTCGACGGTCGTATAGATCACCTTGGAGACCGACAGCAGCGCGCCGACCAGCACCAGGCCGACGACGGTGATCCAGACCGGATCGCCGCCGCCGAACAGGTATGTGAGCACGGTCGATCCGCTGGTCGCCCAGCCCGGCCACACGTACTGGAAGGCGCCGGCCAGGCAGATGACGATGCCCCAGCCCTTCCACCAGCGGGAGAAGCCGGCCACCACGGTCTGCCCGGTGGCCAGGGTGTAGCGCTCGATCTCCATGTTGATGACGAACTGGACGGCGAGCGTGCAGAAGGCCAGCCACAGCAGGCCGAGTCCGCCGATCGCGGTCAGATAGGGCCACAGGATGATCTCGCCGGCGGCCATGCCGATGCCGACGGCGACCACTCCGGGGCCGATCATCCGGCGCAGCGAGAGGGGTTCGGGGAGGTCAGTCTTGGTCTCGGTGAGCATGGGGGGCTCCCTTTTCGGCGTCCTCGTCCAGGACGGAATCGAGGTGGCGCAGGATCCGGGCGATGTCGGGGGTGCGCCCGGTGAACAGCTCGAAGGCGGCCGCGGCCTGGTGGGCGCACATCGCCGTCCCGCCGATCGCGCGCAGCCCGCGGTCACGGGCGGCGCGCAGCAGCGGCGTCTCGACGGGCATGTAGACGATGTCGACGACCCGCAGGCCGCGGTGGAGCAACTCGGCCGGCAGGGGCATTCCGGGGTGTTCCTTCATGCCGACCGGGGTGGCGTTGACCAGGACGCCGGCGTGCTCGAGGACGGTCGCGAGGTCTCGCGGCGGCACGCGGGTGACGCGCTCGCCGCCGATCACCTTGCGCGGATCGGGATCGACGATCGTGAGGTGCTCGACGGCGTCCAGGCCGAGCAGCGCGTGGGCGATGGCCGCACCCGCGCCGCCCGCTCCCAGTTGCACGATCTTTCCTGACATTTCCTTCCCGTACGCCTCCAGGAAGCCGAACGCGTCGGTGTTGTGTCCCCGCCGACGGCCGTTCCGGAAGACCACGGTGTTGACCGCGCCGATCGCGCGTGCCTGCGGGGACAGCTCGTCGAGCAGGCCGATCACCTGCTGCTTGAACGGATGGGTGATGTTGACGCCGGCGAACCCGGCGCGCTCGGCCTGTCCGAGAGTCCGCCGGAGCTCGGACTCGGTGGACACGTCGAACAACTCGTAGGTGAGGTCGAGACCCTGGCCACGGCCCTCGGCCTCGTGCAGCGCCGGGGACAGGGACGTGCCGATGCCGGCGCCGATGAGGCCGCAGCGCATGGTCACTCCTCTTATGTACGGACTAGTACGTTAGTTATCCGCTGTGACGGGGCCCACTGTCAAGCCCCGTGTAGGCTGCCGCGGTGATCATCGTCGCGAATGTCCTGGTGGCGCTGGTCGCGCTCATCCACGTCTACATCCTGGTGCTCGAGATGTTCCTGTGGACCACGCCGCGGGGATACAAGGCGTTCGGCCTGACGCCCGAGTTCGCCCAGCAGACCCGGGCGCTCGCGGCCAACCAGGGGCTCTACAACGGATTCCTGGCCGCCGGGCTGATCTGGGGCCTGATCGCCGACTCGATGGCGGCCAAGATCTTCTTCCTGGTCTGCGTGGCGATCGCCGGGGTCTACGGGGCTGCGACGGCCAGCCGCCGGATCCTGTACGTGCAGACCGCGCCCGCCGCGCTCGCGCTGATCTTCGTGCTGCTCGCCGGCTAACCCCGCCTCGGCCCGCCCCGCCCGCCCCGATCATGCAAATGATCATGGCGGGCTCTCTTGCGCCCACTGGTTTGCAGTGGAAACCTATTGGCACTGCCGATGGATTGGCCACGCGCTTTCCAGGCCGCCCGGGCCGAGATCACCGAATCACGGAGGAACGATGACCATCGCCCTGACCCGCCGCACCCTGCTGACCGCCACGCTCGCCGCCGGCGTCGCCGTTCCGCTCAGCACCGGCCCGGCGGTCGCCGCCGTCACGAAGCGCCTCACGCTCCCCCGCCCCACCGGCCCGCACCGCATCGGGACCGTGGCGCAGCGCCTGAGGGGCGGCAACGGCCGCGACGTCATGGCGAGCATCTGGTACCCCGCCGCCGACGACGGCCGCCGCTACCCGCGCGCGCCCTGGATGCCCGCCGCCTCGTACCACGCCCTGTTCGCTTCGGTCGACCTCGACGCCGCCGAAGCCCCGCTGACCGCCGGACTCCTGGGCGCACCGCCGCTGCCCGCAGGCGAGGGCCGCCCGGTCGTCGTCTATTCACACGGCAACAACTCCTGCCGAGCCGAGACGACGATCGTGGTGCAGGAACTCGCCAGCCACGGCTACGTCGTCGCCACCGTCGACCACACCGGCGACGGCTACAGCGAGTTCCCCGGCGGCCAGGTCACCACCCCGGACGACGAAGAATTCAACCCGTGGAACTCGGCCTACGACGTACGGGCCCTGCTCGATCACCTCCAGCGACTGCGGGGCCCGCTGGGCGCGACGATCGACATGCGCCGCGTCGGCATGTACGGCTGGTCGAAGGGCGCCACCTCGACCGCCCTGGTGATGAACGAGGACCGCCGCGTCCGGGCCGGCATCGGGTTCGACGGCGAGATGCAGTCGCAGCCCCGCCCCACCACGATCGACCGCCCGTTCATGATCATGAGCGCCGAGTTCCCCCGGTCCACCGAGGAGAGTGTCGAGGAGTTCTGGCAGAACCTGCGTGGCTGGCGCCTCAACATCCAGGCCCGGGGCGCGGCCCACAGTTCGTACATCGATACGCAGTGGCTCATCCCGCAGATCGCGCCGCTGATCGGCATGACCCCCGAGGACTACGCCGCCTGGTGCGGCACGCTCGACCCCGGCCGCGGCGTGCGGATCCAGCAGGCGTACCCGCTGGCTTTCTTCGACCAGCACCTCCGCGGCCGTCGGCAGCGCCTGCTCGAAGGCCCGAGCCGCGCGTTCCCCGAGGTGACATACCTCCCCTGACAATGATTACCGTTTTTGTCGAGGGACAGGGCGCGACGCGGGCGACCAGCTCCACACCCCGCTGCACCGCATCGCCCCCTGGCCCGGCTCACCGCCTCGGGCCACGCGCCGGCGTCCGCGCGTCCCTCGGAAACCACTCTTTCGATAAGCGCTCACCGCCGATCACCGATAGGCGCTCACCGCCGCGAAGTACACCGCCAGGAAGGTCAGTGCGGCGCCCCCACCGACCAGCGCGGCCGACGGGACCGGCCGGCCGGACCGCCACGACAGGAAACCGGCCGCCAGTCCGGCCAGGATCGCCACGAGCAGGGCTACGAGCAGGGCAAGGATCTCAGTCTCATTCATGGACAGAACGCTCCCGGCGCACCCCGGGGCGCAGCCAGAAATCTGCGTTCGTGCTGGTGGACCGATGGGCGCACCCTCGGTGCGCACCGCCTACTGTGTGCGGGTGGGCAGCGACGATTTCCTCGAGATGGCGAGAGCGCTGGGTCACGCCCACAGTTCGCTCCAAGGCCTCCCACCCAAGAGCACGCTGGCCAAGACGGCGGCCTGCTCGCACAACACGATTCGGAAGTGGCTGGCCGGCGAAAGCCGCCCTGATGACGTCGACAAGTTCATCCTGGTCGTGCGGGCGATCCGCGATGAGGCGCTCCGGCAAGGCCCGCTCACGAAGCACCGAGCGATCGTGAGACGGACGGACGAGGAATGGCGCTCCGCCTATCGCGAGGCGGCCGGACGACGGTCCGGGGACACCTCGGCGGCTATGAACCAGTCCTATGGACGCCGTGCACTGGAGACGAGCCGAGCCGGCCGGCCGGTGCGCCAGTGCGACCCTCTGGCGCACGGTGTGCGGGGTCCGCTCGACCCCGAGACTCCGTCCACCGAACGACTGATTCCATTCGTGCCGCGCTCCCACGACCACGACGTCGCGCAGCGGGTAGCTGCCGGTGGTGTCGTCAGCCTGGTCGGCCACTCCTCGACGGGCAAGTCACGATCGGCCTGGGAGGCCGTCCGAGTGCTGGACGACGACTGGTACCTGTGGCAGCCGGTGACCTGGGTCGAGGCCGACCGGGTCGGTCCGCGCACGGTGGTCTGGCTCAACGACGCCAACGACCACCTCTCGGAGGAGAACGCCGAGATGCTGCTGAGGATCCTCGCCGACCCGGGCCGCGCGCCGGTCACGGTGTTGTGCACACTCTGGTCGGACGAGTGGCGGACGCTGACCGCCAAGGCGAGTCCCGGCGAGATCCACCCTCATCACCGGGCCCGCACCCTGCTACTGGCCGGTTCCGTCATCGAGGTCCCGCGCATCTTCATCCCGCAGGACCCGGCCGACCTCCGGAACGCGGTCGCGACCGACAGCCGCTGGCGACGCGCCGCCGGCGAGGCAGAAGGCCAGGTCATCCAGTACTTCGCCGGGGTGCCCGCGCTGAACGACACCTACCGGTTCGGACCGGTCATGGTGCACGCGCTGATCGCCGCCGCGATGGACGCTCGGCGGCTCGGCTGGACGCAAAGCCTGTCCGCGGAGTTCCTCACCGAGGCGGCGACCGGCTACCCGACCGACGCCGAGTGGGACGCCGTCGACGATGATTGGCCGGCTCCCGCCCTGGCCGAGGCAAGCCTTTCTGTACGCGGTCTGCCCGGCGCATTGCATTCCCTCAAGTCACGGCTGCGGAGGCCGGCCGAGTCCAAGCGCTACACCCTCGCGCCATACCTCGAAGAACTCGGAAGGACCGAGCGCGCGACCGAAGTCCCGCCCGAGTCGTTCTGGGTGGCCGCACGCCGTCGCCTCGACCCAACTGCCTGGGCGATGCTGGCCCGGCAGGCCGACGGCTACGGACTGTTCCGGATCGCGGCGTCGATGCGCAAGGTGGCGATCGAGGCCGGAGTGTCGGCCGATCCCGAGGAGCTGCTGCATCGGATAGAGGGCCACGAGGTGACTCGCTGGGTGGCCGAGAAGGCGCCCTGCACGAAACCTCACGAGGTATTCCCGCTGATCAACGAACTCGTGATTCGCAATGCGCAGGATTCTCTGCTCGTGCTGTACCGCCGCGCCGCCCGCGAGGCCGACCTGGACGCATGGGGCGTCGACCGCCTTCTGGAACAACTTCACACGTTGGACGACCCGGAGGCCACTGCAGCCTTCCTGCAGCGTGATCCCGCACGGTGGTTGCCGTTGGAGGCCGATCTACTCGTCCCGCTGGCCAAGCTCGATCGCCCCACGGCCGCCCGCTTCGCCCAGCGCCTGGTGGATGACCCGACCCTGTTCGCCCCGGAGATCGTGAGCGCCCTCAGCCGAGCGGGATTTCGCGACGAGGTAGGACCCTTTGTCAGTGGCCACACGTTGACCAGCGCCACCGCCTTCTTCCTGCTGCTGGAGGCCTTGCACGAGTATGGGTTCGACGTTCAGGTCCGGCACTTGATCAGCTCGGATCATCCGGCGCCGACCGATCCGAGAGACGTGCAGCGGCTCCTCCACGTGCTCATCGATTCGGGTCTCGACGACAAGGTGACGGCCGTCATCGAGTTGATCGACAACCAGGAACCACCATGGACGGAGCAGATGCGGACAGACCTTCCCCCGTTCGTCAGGGACAGGCTGCGCCCACCGCCGGAACAACCGGCCGGACCAGTGATCAGCCTTCGTAAGCCCTCTGTTTTCGACCGCGTGAAAGACCTGCGTGGCCTGTCGCCGGACGCCGCGAGCAAGGCGGTCGAGGAAACTGACCGCACCGACCCGCATGCTGTCATGAGCCTGCTCCGGGCGCTGCGGCTCGACGAGCAGAACGATCTCCGCGACGTCCTGGTACGTCGCCTCGATCCGCTGGACCTGACCGGGCTCGATTACCACCTGACCCTCTTGGCGTCGGAGCTCGGACCGGGCCCGCAGGCCCGGTCGATCATGACGCGGGTGGTCGCCGACTGCGGCCCGTGGAACAGCAGGCTCGTCCGCCACGACATCGTCCCCACCCTGCGTGGGCTGGGAATGGACGACCTCGTGGTCCGGCTGGCGGAGCGCATCCGCGACGCCGGCAACTTCGCCAAATACGCCGATCTCGCCCCCGCCGAGGCTGCCAAGTTCCTCACCTACGGCCGCGAGCCCAACCGTTCCCCGTCCGACCCGTGGGGCTGGGCCGACCTGGCTTGAGCGGCGGCCGCCACCCGCAGCGTCACGATCTCGAACGGGCGGAACGTGAGGTCGATCGGGTCGTCCGCCTCCCACGCGGCGTTCGGGGCCGGCCGTTCGAGCAGATCGGTCGTCCACGCCCGACCGGCTCGCCCCGGCACGTCGATGCGCGCCGCAGCCCGGCCGCCCCGCGCCTCGTAGAGCCGCACGATCAGATCTCCCGACCGGTCCTCGGCCAGCTTCACCGCCTCGACCACCACCTGATCCGAAGACACGGTGACCAGCGGCGCCACCGCCCCACCACCCGTCACCGTCCGCGTCGGCAGGTTGAGCCGGTAGCCCGCCGCCATCGCCTCCAGCACGGTCGGCGCCACCCCCAGCACCGTCCGCATCACATGGGTTCCCTGGTCGGCGTGCGGGTCGGGATAGCGCGGCGCCCGCAACAGCGACTCCCGCACCTGCGTGAACGCCACCCCGTCGTCCGTCCACCGCCGCGTGATGTCATGCCCGTACGTCGAGTCGTTGGCCACCACCGCCCCGAACCCCGGCTCCCCCACGTGCACCCACCGGTGCGCCACGGTCTCGAAGCGCGCACTGTCCCACGACGTGTTGGCGTGCGTCGGCCGATGGATGTGACCGAATTGGATCTCCGACGTCGCGCGGTCGGCGTGCACGGCGAGCGGGAACGCCAGCTTCAGCAGCTTCTGCGTCTCGTGCCAGTCGACGCGCGTCTCGATCTCGAGCTCGCCCGCTCCCTCGGCCAGCCGGAACGTCTGCACGAACGACGACCGCCGGTAGGACCGCCGCACCACCAGTGACCCCGACGCGGACACCGTGACGGAGTCCGCCTCGAGGAGCGGGGTCACGTGCCGCTGATAGTGCGCGTCCAGATCCCAGGCATCCCAATGGTTCGGGATGTCCCGGAAGACCAGCAGCACCGCGGCCGGCCCGGCGGCAATCAGCTCGCGGCCGCCCACCACAAAGGACACCAGCAGCCCGGCCTCGTCGAAGACCGCCCGCACCACACCGTTGTCCAGCACCCAGCCGCCGTCACCGGCAACAGGCGCGGTGAAGGAAGAGGGCGGCACCACGTCGGCCGAAAGCGGCTGAAGCGCCCCGGTCGCTACCGGCGCCGCGTTGAACACCACGTCGGCAGAGCCCGGCCCGGCCAGCGTCTCCTGCGCCCGCCGGATCAACGGGGACACCGCGTCGGCCAGAGCAGCGTAGTTGCGCTCGGCCTCCTGATGCACCCACGCGATCGACGACCCGGGCAGGATGTCGTGGAACTGCTGCAGCAACACGGTCTGCCAGGCCGATTCCAGTTCCTCGTACGGATAGTCGCCCAGCCCCCGCCACGCCGCGGTGGCCCACCACAACTCCGCCTCGCGCAGCAGATGCTCGCTGCGCCGGTTGCCCTGCTTGGTGTTGGCCTGGGTCGTGTAGGTGCCCCGGTGCAGTTCGAGATACATCTCCCCCGACCAGGTGGCCGGCTCCGGATGCGACGCCCGCGCCTCGTCGAAGAACTGCCGCGGCGTGCTCAGCGAGACCCGGGGCGAGCCCTCCAGATCGGCCGTCCGCGCGGCCGCCTCCAGCATCTCCCGGGTCGGGCCGCCGCCCCCGTCGCCGAATCCGAACGGCACCAGCGAGATGTTGCTCAGCCCTTTCTCGGCGTACTGCCGCTGCGCCCGGGCCAGGTCGGCGCCGCCCAGGTCGGAGTTGTAGGTGTCGACCGGCGGGAAGTGCGTGAACACCCGGCTGCCGTCGATGCCCTCCCACCAGAACGTGTGGTGCGGCATCCGGTTGGTCTCGCTCCACGAGATCTTCTGGGTCAGGAACGAGTGGGAGCCGGCCGCGCGCACGATCTGCGGCAGCGCCGCCGTGTAGCCGAACGAGTCGGGCAGCCACACCTCGTCGGGTTCGAACCCGAACTCGCGGAGGAAGAAACCCTTGCCGTGCACGAACTGGCGGACCAGCGCCTCGCCGCCCGGCATGTTCGTGTCGGACTCGACCCACATGCCGCCGACCGGCACGAACCGGCCCTCGGCGACCCGCTCGCGGATGCGCTCGAACAGCGCCGGATAGTGCTCCTTCATCCACGCGTACTGCTGCGCGCTCGAGCAGGCGAACACGAAGTCCGGATATTCGTCCATCAGCGCCAGCACGTTGGAGAACGTCCGGGCGCACTTGCGAATGGTCTCCCGGATCGGCCAGAGCCAGGCCGAGTCGATGTGGGCGTGCCCGACCGCCACCACCCGGTGCGCGCTGGCGTGGGCCGGGGAAGCGAGCACGGCCGCCAGCGCCGCACGTCCGTCGGCCGCGGTGCCGGTCACGTCGTCGGGGTCGATCGCGTCGACCATCCGTTCCAGCGCGCGCAGGATCTCGGCCCGCCGGGGCAGTGACGGATCGAGCTCCCGCATCAGGCCGATCAGGGCCGCGATGTCCTGCAACAGTCCGAAAACGGTCAGGTCACGGTCGATCACGTCGATCCGCCGCAACGTGTAGAGCAGCGCGTCACCCGCGGTGGCCCGGTCACCCATCGGCGTCGGCACATTGGCGCTGACATCGGGATTGGACGCCGCCTCGACGTAGAGGTCGATCGGACCGGGCGCCAGGGGTACGGCGTCGTTGCGCGGCTCGAGCCCCTTGACCAGCGACCCGTCGGGCCGGAACACCAGCCCCTCGGCCTGGAACCCGGGCTGGGCCCGCGAGAACCCGAGATCAACCACCATTTCCCGTACGCCGTCGGCCGCTCCCCACGACGGCGGGACCTCGCCGGTGACGTGGAACCACGTCGTGCCCCACGGCCGGCCCCACGCCACCCCGGGCGCAGTCGGCGTGAACTGCTGCTTCACCGCCTCGGCGAACGGCACCGGCTCGCCCGGCACATCCCACGCCTCCACGTCGAGCGCGTATCGTCGCCGCTCGACAGCGGGCCGAAGGTGCTCACGGACGAACCGCTCGACGCGGGCTTCGATGATGCGTGCCGACTCGTGCATGTCTCCGATCCTGCCGCCGGACCGGCCCGATAGCCAGGGCATGACATGACCACCCGGAAGCTGTGCCCCGGACGGCCGGGCGCGTTAGGTTCTCTGGCATGGCGAGATTCACGCGGGTGGCCGGGCTGGTGGCCGACAAGGCGCTGGGGCTGCCGACCAGGGCGGTTCCCTACGAGCTGCGCGAGGGCGTCCCCACACCGATGCCCGACGGCGTGACGCTGCTGGCCAACCACTACCGCCCGGCCGGCCGCGACGAGCCGATGCCGGTCGTGCTCATCCGGGTGCCCTACGGGCGGTCCGGCGTCTACGGGCAGGTCTTCGCCGCTCCCCTGGCCCGGCGCGGATTCCAGGTGTTCATGCAGGCCACCCGGGGCACGTTCGGTTCCGGCGGCCAGTTCCGGCCGTTCACCACCGAACGTGCGGACGGCCTGGCCACCGTCGACTGGCTGCGCAAGCAGTCCTGGTGCGACGGGCGCATCGCGATGGCCGGTGGCAGCTACTTCGGCCACACCCAGTGGGCCGTCGCGCCCTACGCCGACCCGCCGCTGACCTGCGTCGCCCCGCACATCACCTCGGCCAACATGACCGACCGGCTGTTCTACGAGCACGGCGTCCCGCAGATCCAGACCGCGCTGACCTGGTCCGCGTCGATCGGCACGCAGGAACAGCCGGGCCTGCTCTCCGGGCTACCCGACCCGCGGGCACGCACCCGGGTGCGGCGGGCGCTCGGCAAGCTGCCCCTGCAGGCGGTCGACGTGCTGGTGGCGGGCGCCGCCGTGCCGTTCTGGCGCGACTTCGTGGCGCACGCCGAGCCGGGCGACACGTTCTGGGATCAGGCCGACCACGACGGCGCCGACCTGACCCGCATGCCGCCGGTCAGCACGGTCACCGGCTGGTGGGATCTGTTCGTGGCCGGAAACCTGGCCGACTACACGGCGCTGCGCGCGGCCGGGGTGCCGGCGCGGCTGGTGGTCGGGCCGTGGCTGCACGGCGAGCCGGGCGAGTTGCGGGCCATTCTGCAGAGCGACGCGAAATGGCTCGACCACCACCTCAACGGAGGCCCGGCACCCGAGGGCGCACCGGTGCGGGTCTATCTGCAACAGGCGAAACGGTGGCTCGAGTTCGACGAGTGGCCGCCCGCCGCCGTACGGGAAAAGGATCTTCACCTGTCGGGCGAAGGCGGCCTGAAAGAAAAGCCCGACGAGACAAGCGCGACGAGCCGTTTCACGTATTCGCCGGCACGGCCGACGCCGACCGTGGGCGGGCCGATGCTGCAACCACCGGGCAAGCAGGCCGACAACCGGTTCATCGAGGAACGCGACGACGTGCTCGTGTTCACCGGCCCGGTGCTCGACAACGATCTCGACGTCGTCGGCCCGGTGAACGCCACCGTGTTCGCGCGCACCTCCATTCCGTACGCGGATGTCTTCGTCCGTCTGTGCGATGTGGACCCGAAGGGCGTCTCGCGCAACGTGGTCGACGGGATCCAACGCCTCGACCCGCGCACGACGGCTGAGGCGCCCGGCCCCGACGGCGTACGGGAGATCGGGGTGGAACTTTTTCCCACGGCCTATCGGTTCAAGGCCGGACATCGGCTGCGGGTGCAGGTCAGCGGGGGTGCGTTCCCGCGTTACGCGCGCAACATGGGCACGGCCGAGCCGTTCGGCGTGGCCACCGAGGGGCGCGACTGCGCGTTCGAGATCTTCCACGACGCCGATCACCCGTCGCACATTCGGGTACACGTGCTGTAGCAAACGCGTCCTACGATGGGGCCTCCATCCACCCTGGAGGGGCGGCCTTGACCGATCTCTGGCGCACCATCACCGACAATCTCAGTTCCTACCTGGGGTCCGTGGTGGTCACCGCCCTCGTCGCGGCGGTGAGCTGGCCGTTCCGGCGGTGGCGGGCGTCGGCCGAGGAAAAGGTGCCGGTCTATCTCGGCGCGTCCTACGACGAGATGGAGGAGCACCGCGAGGCCGTCAAGAAGCGCCTGGCCCGGCAGCCGGTCGAGCTGGTCGAGAATCCCGGGCCCAAGAAGCGCGCGGCGGCGATCGAGAAGGCCAAGATGTTCGTCGGCCTGTACGCCTGGCAGTACGGCGAGCTCGACGCGACCAAGCGGTCGGTCAGCGATCTCGAACTGGCCGTGGCCGCCCAGCATCACGGCGGCAACCGCCTGCGACTGTGGCGAGTTCTCCCCCGCCAGCCCCACTGGACCCTCGGGCACCAGGATGACGACTACAACAAGCCGGACAGCCGGATCGGGCTGCTCCGCGAGCGGGTCGAGACGCACCGGCCCGACCAGCTCCCGTCCGACGCCGGCCGGCTCGCCCGCGCGGTCGCCGACGCGGTCCGCGAGGTGCGGCGCGAAGAGATCCCGCAGTCCAAATACCTCGACAGCGTGCTCGACCCGCAGTCGTTCGCGGTAGGCGCGTTCGTGGCCATCGGCGCCTCGATCTACTTCGCCATCCGCCTCTCGGCCGCCGACGCCGGATCGTTCTGGACCGTGCTGACCCTGTCCCTGATCTGCGGCGTCGCGGCCTATGCGATCCGGGTCCTGACCTCGATCTGGGTGCTGCGATGACGGTCGACTTCCTGCGGGGCGGACGGGCCCTGGTCAGCCTGTTCAGTGTGGTGGTGGCGGGCCTGCTGGCCTACGTGCTGGGTGAGGTCGCGCTGCCGTCCGGCGACAAGTGCCACGGCACCTCGATCATCGTCTGGTCGTCGACCGAGCCCGGGAAGGCCCGCACCGACCCGCCGAACGGGGTGGTCCAGCGCGCCGCCCGCGAATACTCATGCGTGACGGTGGTGCCGATCAGTTCCGGCTTCGCCGAGCAGGCGATCGCGGGCTCGGCCAACCCGGCCGAGCTGCCGGACGTGTGGCTGCCCACCCACTCGTTCTGGAACGCGATGCTCGCCGACGAGACCCGCTACGACGAGAGCCTCGGCTCGTTCGCCTCGAGCCGGATGCGCCTGTACGTGAAATCCGGTTCCCCGCTCGACTCCGCACTCGGCGGTTCCGGCTCGGTGACCTGGAACGATCTGGCCAAGCAGGCCACCGACGGCCGGCTCGACCTGCTCAAGGAGAACGCGCTCAACTCGACGTCGGGCGCGATGGCCACCATCCTCGCGTTCGAGGCCGCGGCGGGCGGCGGCAGCGGCATCTCGGCCGACGACGTGCGGGCCGGCCGGCTCGACAAGCTGGCCGCACCCATCGAGCGGTCGGTGGCGTCCTACCCGGGCGAGATCGTCGATTACCTCAATTCGTTCAAGCCGCCGGTCGACGTCGGCTCGCTGCCCACCGCGCTGATCAACGAGGAGGCCGTGGCCGAGGGCTTCCCCGATCTCACCCGCTACTACCGCGGACTCGACCTGGCCGGGCCCGACCCGACGCTCGACCACCCGTTCCTGGTGCGCCCCAAGCTCGACCACCGCAAGCAGGAGCTGGCCGAGGCCTTCCACAAGACGCTCACCAGCAGCAAGTGGCAGGCCGAGTTCGACGCGAACGGGTTCGAGGCCGACGCCCCGCACCGGCTCACCCCGCGCAACGGCCCGGTGGTCAGCGCCATCCTCGAACGCTGGCGCGAGACGCTGCGCAAACGGATCAGCCTGGCCGTCACGATCGACCAGTCGGGCTCGACCGAACCGTACAAACGCGAGGTCGCCGCGGCGATGACCAGTGCCCTGCGCAGCCTGTCGGCGACCGACCGGGTGGCCTTCTACGGCTTTCCCGGGGCGGGCGGCGCCGCGTACGAACCGCTGGCCCCGCCCGAGGGTTTCGGCGATCCGACCCGGATAGCGGTGCCCGACGTGCCCAACCGGGGCGGCAACAGTCCGGTGATCGAGGCGGTCCGCGACACCGCCGACCTGGTCCGTGACGAGGTCGGCGCCAACGCGGACAACCCGCGCAAGCAGGCCGTCATCGTGATCACCGACGGCGAGCAGGCCGGCGCCGGAAGCTCGGCCGAGCAGCAGCGCGACATCGAGGGGATCCGCCGCTACCGCGACCGCGGCGTGCAGGTCTTCTTCATCCTGGTCGGCGACAAGCCGCTGTGCTCGATCGACCGCATCTACAGCACGCTCGGTTCGAGCTGCTCGGGCGGCAGCCGCCCGGCCAAACTCGACCAGGACGAGCAGCGCTGGGTCTACTGCATCTCGAACCGCCCCGACTGCCCCACTCCCCCGCCGTCGTCCTCGGGCGACCGCGTCCGCGCCATCGTCAAACAGATCTTCGACCAGCTGGGCGGTGCCCCGATATGACCGCTCCCGTAGCTCTGGTGGCCGGCGGCACCCGCGCGTCGGGCCGTGCCATCGCGATCGCCCTCGGCGAGGCGGGCTACACCGTCTATGTCACCGGCCGGTCGTCGGCCGCCGGGCGCTCCGAGATGGACCGGCCCGAGACCATCGAGGAGACAACGGCGCAGATCAAGACCGGTTTCCCCGTACGCGTCGATCACAGCGACCCGGCCCAGGTAGCGGCTCTCGCCGAACGGATCGGCACCGAGCAGGGCCGCCTCGACGTGCTGGTCAACAACGTGTGGGGCGGCGACATGTTCACCGAGTGGGGCAAGCCGCTCTGGGAGCACTCGGTCGAGCGTGGCCTGCGCATGCTGCACCAGGGCGTCGACACCCACCTGATCACCAGCCACCACCTGCTGCCGCTGCTGATCCGCCGCCCGGGTGGCCTGGTCGTCGAGATGACCGACGGCAAGGCGGTCGACGGCGAATACCGTGAGTCGGTCTACTACGACCTGGTCAAGGTCTCGGTGATCCGGCTCGCCCAGGCCCAGGCGGCCGAGCTGCGCCCGCACGGCACCACCGCCGTCGCGGTCACACCGGGTTGGCTGCGCTCCGAGCGCATGCTCGAGAAGTACGGCGCCACCGAGGCCGCCTGGCGCGACGGAACCGCCCGCGACCCGCACTTCTGCATCACCGAGTCCCCGCATTTCGTCGGCCGCGGGGTGGCCGCGCTGGCCGCCGACCCGGCCCACGACCGGTTCACCGGCCAGACCTTGTCCAGCATCGACCTGGCCCACACCTACGACCTGACCGACACCGACGGCACCCGCCCCGACTTCCCGCGCTACTTCACCGAGGTCATGCAGACCGGCCGCCCAGCCGGCGACGACGGCTACCGCTAGGCCTGGCGGGAGCGGGCGCCGAACAGGCCGGCCACCATCACCGTGCGCCGC
The DNA here is from genome assembly GCF_018829635.1 of Paractinoplanes bogorensis. GTDB lineage: Bacteria > Actinomycetota > Actinomycetes > Mycobacteriales > Micromonosporaceae > Actinoplanes > Actinoplanes bogorensis. Next base: position 684,564 of record NZ_JAHKKG010000004.1, on the reverse strand, counting down.
CGGGACAGGAACCGCGGCAGGCTGACCACCAGCGCGTTGCGCCACCCCGACTGGATGCTGGGTCGCCGCCCCCGGTCGAGCGCCCGCATCGCCTCACCCACCACCTGCTCCGGCATCTGATAGCTGCCGCTGTAGGCGCCGCCGGCCAGTTCGTCGAAGAACTCGGTGCGGGTCAGGCCGGGCGCCAGCGAGAGCACCCGCAGACCGGTGCCCCGCGACTCGTACCAGAGCGCCTCGGTGAAGCTGAGCACGAACGCCTTGCACGCCCCATAGACCGCCATGCCCGGATTCGGCGTGTAGGCCGCCATGCTGGCCACGTTGACCAGGATGCCGGTGCCGGCCCGGCGCAGCGGTTCGATGAAGGCGCGGCTGAGGTCGACCAGGTTCGCCACGTCGACGGTGATCTCGTCGGCCAGCCGCGCCGGATCCTCGGTGTGAAAGGCGCCGTCGGTCCCGAAGCCGGCGTTGTTCACCAGCCCGGTCACCTCGACTCCGCGCCCGGCCAGTTCGGCCGCGAGTTTCTGCCCGGCGCCCGGCACGCTCAGATCAAGACCGACGATCAACACCTTTCCCCCGTACGCGTCCTCGAGCTCACCGGCCAGCGTTTCCAGCCGGTCGACCCGGCGGGCGACGAGCACCACGTCCGACCCGCGCCGGGCCAGTTCGCGGGCGAACGCGGCCCCGATGCCGGAGCTGGCGCCGGTGACAACAGTGGTCTGTCCACGAAAATCGATAGCACCCATGCGCTGCACTCTATGCAGAATGTTGCACCCGGTGCAAGTTACTACACTGAGGGCATGACCAAGCCCCCGTCGCTGCGCGAGCGCACCCGCCGCGCGGTCCACGCCGAGATCACGGCGACCGCGCTGCGCCTGTTCCGCGAGCACGGCTTCGAGGCGACGACGGTCGACCAGATCGCGGCCGCGGCCGGCATCTCCCGGCGTTCGTTCTTCCACTACTTCGCCAGCAAGGAAGACCTGGTCATGGGCGACACCGTGGCCCTGGGGGCGGCGGTGCGCGACGCGTTGACGGCCCGCCCGGCCGACGAGGCCGCATGGCCCGCGATCCGCGCCGCGTTCCTGGTGCTGGTCCCGGCCGACGACGGCGACCTGGCCGAGCAGTTGGCGCTGGCCCGCATCCACCACGACGCGCCGTCCCTGCGGGCGAGCCTGCTCGAGAAGCATCTGCGCTGGCAGGAGTTGCTGGCCCCCGACATCCAGCGCCGCCTGGGCCTGCCCGCCACCGACACCCCCGACCCGCGGGCGCGCGCTTTCGTGGCGGCGGCGCTGGCCGCACTGGACGCCGCCGTCGACGCGTGGGCCGCCTCGAACGGAACAGCCGACCCGGTCCAGGTCTTCGACGAGGCGATCGCCGTCCTGCGCGCCTAACTGGTGCGAAGCCGCGCCCGGACGAGCGACACCATCGCGTACGCGACGTAGGCCTGCAGCGCCGCCAGCATTCCCCACCCCAGCACGTCCAGGGCCGCTGCCACGGCGGCGATCGCCGTTCCCGAGCCGAGCCACGCACTGACGGCGTACAGGAAAAGAACCTCGAAAGGCCCCACGATCAGACTGAACGGCGCGCAGACAAGCAGCCGGGCAACAACGACGCCATACGAGTCCGACACCACCGTGCCGACGCTCAGGGCCAGCACCACCACGACGTAGGCCGCGCTCGCCCGGAGCCAAGCTTTTTGAACGCGTTCAGTCACGCGGCGATGCTAGCTGACCTGCAAAGATCTGTCACGCCGGCCACTTGCCAGCGCCAGGGCATGGATCGTCGGCACGGGCTTTCACCGCCGCCGGTCCACGCCGTCCACCACGATCGGGGACAGCATCGACCGGGAGGCTTGTGCGACCATCGGGCGCATGGTTGACATCGGGGTCTACGCGGCCTATCAACCGGAACCCACCGGGCGCGACGAGCACGACCGGCCGGCGACCGTGCGCGAGGCAGTGGTGGCCGACGTACCCGCCTGTCTCGACCTGGTCGAGCGGGTTCTGCTGCTGGATCGCGGACCGTGGGAGACGAGCCTGACCGACAGCGTGACCGACCCCGAGCGGATGCTGTTCGTGGCCGAACTGAGCGACGGCCGGATCGCCGGCTACGCCCGGGCCACCCGGTGGACGCCTCCGGACGACGCGCCACCCAACGCGGCGCCGGCCGGCTGGTACCTGCTGGGCCTGGTCGTGGCGCCCGAACACCGGCGCCGGGGCATCGGCCGGGCGCTCACCGTCGCCCGGCTCGAGGCCGTGGCCGGACGGGCCACCGAGATCTGGTACTTCGCGAACGCGCACAACCAGTCGTCGCTCGATCTGCACACCGAGCTGGGCTTCACCGAGGTGACCCGCGACTTCTGGTTCCCCGGCCTGACCTTCGACGGCGGGGTCGGCGTGCTGGCCCGCCTCGAGGTCACCGGGGCAGCACGCCCGGAGTCTGCCGGCCGGTAACCCGCTTGAGGTACCGTCCGGCCGTGCAACCACGTGGCCTGGCCCGGCGGCTCGGCCCGCGCGACGCCGTCGTCATCGGGCTGGGGGCGATGATCGGGGCCGGCGTCTTCGCCGCGTTCGCGCCGGCCGCCCGGGCCGCGGGTGGCTGGCTGCTCGCGGGCCTGGCCATCGCGGCCGTCGTGGCCTACTGCAACGCCACCTCGTCGGCCCGGCTGGCCGCCCGCTATCCGTCGTCCGGCGGCACCTATGTCTACGGCCGGGAACGCCTCGGCCCGTTCTGGGGCTACCTGGCCGGCTGGGCGTTCGTGATCGGCAAGACGGCCTCGTGCGCGGCCATGGCGCTGACCTTCGCCGCCTACGCCGCCCCGGGTTTCGAGCGGCCGGCCGCGGTGGTCGCCGTGCTCGCGCTGACGGCGCTGAACTGGCGTGGCGTGCACAAGTCGGCGCTGGCCACCCGCGTCATCGTCGCCGTCGTGCTCGGCGTGCTGGCCGCCGTGGTCGTTGCCGGGCTCTCGTCACCGGCGGCCTCGGCCGAGCAACTTCTTCCCACCGGCGATTTTCCCGTACGGGGTGTGTTGCAGTCAGCCGGCCTGTTGTTCTTCGCGTTCGCCGGTTACGCCCGGATCGCCACCCTGGGCGAGGAGGTCCGCGACCCGGAACGCACGATCCCGCGCGCGATCCCCGCCGCACTCGGCATCACGCTCGTCGTCTACGCCGCGGTCGCGGTCGCCGTGCTGAGCGTGCTCGGACCACAGGGCCTGGGATCGGCCACCGCACCGCTGGCCGCCACCGTCACCGAGGCCGGTGCGGGCTGGCTGACCCCGGTCGTGCGGGTGGGGGCGGCGGTCGCGGCGCTCGGGTCGTTGCTGGCCCTGATCCTCGGGGTCTCCCGCACCACGTACGCGATGGCCCGCGACCGCCACCTGCCTCCGCAGCTGGACGCCGTCCACCCCCGGTTCGAGGTGCCGCACCGGGCCGAACTCGCCGTCGGGCTGGTGGTGGCGGTGCTGGCCGCCTCGGTCGACCTGCGCGGAGCGATCGGATTCTCGTCGTTCGGGGTGCTGCTCTACTACGCGATCGCGAACGCCTCGGCGCTGACCCTGAGCCGCGCCGAGCACCGGCCCGCCCGGCTCGTCCCGATCGTCGGCCTGGCCGGCTGCCTGCTCCTCGCCGCCTCGCTGCCGGTCACCGCGGTGGTTTCCGGCGCCGCCGTGATCGCGCTGGGCGCGCTGATCTACGCCGCGCGCAGGGTCAGGCGCCCTTGAGCGACCAGTCGGCGTCGCCGTCCTTGACCGTGGCGTCGCTGTAGAGCCCGGTGTCCGTACGCGGCCACGCGCCGTTCGGGAAGCTGGTCGGGTCGACCGCCTCGCCGTGCAGGGTGATCAGCGCGGTCGCCTGCGAGCCCAGGAACGTGCCCAGCGTCGCGACGGCGCCCCAGATGAGGGCGGTGTTGACGCCGGCCTCCTCGAGAAACAGCGCGATGCCCGGACCCGAGAAGATGCCGGAACCCATCGCGGCGATCGAGACGACCAGCGCGCTGATCAGCTTGGCCAGCACGGCGGCCAGGGTGGTGTAGAAGGCCAGGCCGGCGGTGGCGCTCACCATCAGGTTGACCGACGTGCCGTTGGCAATCGAGCCGACCCGGGCCGCCGCCGCCGAGTGGGCGCCGGCCACGCTCAGGTAGGCGTCACGCGCCTTGCCCGACCAGTCGGAGTCGTCGACGACCAGGGCGGCCCCGGACAGATCGGTGGAGACGCCGTTGGCGACGCCCTTGATCTCCATCCAGTGCCACGCGTCGATGAACAGGTAGACCGGGGCGGCCACGCCCTTGAGCAGGTCCTTGAACCACTCCAGGATCTCGGTGCCGATCTTGACAGTCTGCTCGGCGATCCACTTGAACCCCTGGGCCACCGGCGGCGGGATGAACGGGCTGCTCATCGCCGCGTTGGCGGTCGGCACGACCTCACCGAGCTTGGCCTGGAACGTCGTCATGCCGGAGTCGATCTCCTGGATGACGGCTTCGTACTGGGCTTGGCTGAACATCGGAAAGTCCCCGTCAGTAAACGTTGCGGATGCGATGCTCGGACGCCTTGTCCTCGGCATCGTAGGTGTCGGCGACGCTGCGCAGCGTGGCGGCGATCTCGGTCATCGCGGTCGCGCCCTCACCGGTGCGGCCGGCCACGACGTGCACGACGTCGTTGTACGGGCTCACCATGATCTGGAAGACGCCCGCCTCGAGCCGGCCGAACTCCATGCCGGCCGACTTGGTGCTCAGCTCGCCGAGCCGGCCGCTCTGCTCGTCCCACACACCGGCCTCGGACCGCAGGGCGCCGGTGGCCACGGCGACCTGTTCCGCGTTCGGGGGTTGCGTCATCGTTCGCCGCCTTCGGTCGGTCGGGTGATCGCGGTCAGGGTGGCCAGGGCGTCGGCGGCCGGGCCGGTCTCGGATCGGGCCGCCCGCTGTGCCGTCGCCCGGCCCAGCGCGGTGGCCAGAGCCGCGGTCAGCGACGCGCCGTCCCGGTTCTGTGCCCAGTCTGCGTCGACGACGCAAGCGACCAGCCCGCCGGCGCCGACCCGGACGGTCACGTGCCGGCCGTCGTCGCTGCCCTCCGGCACGTCCGGCTCGGCCCGCGCCTTCTCGAGCGCGGCGATCGCCTCCTCGGCGACCACGTTGACGTCGCGGTCGCGCCCGGCCGGGAGCGGCGGATCGACCGGGTCGGCGGCCGGGGCGGGCCACCCGGAGTCGTCGAGCGCATCCGTCCACATGCGCAGGGCACGGCGTACGGCGTCGGCGTTGGCCTCGAGAACGGCCGCACCCAGGCGCGACGGCGGGAGGTGCTGCGCCCATCGGTCCCGCACCCGGATCTCGGCCGGCACCCCGTCGGCGCCGAGGACGAGATGGACAAAGCCGGTCGCGTCGTTGCCCTCGGTGCGGCTCGGCGCAACCGCGGCCAGCTCGTGCGCCAGCCGCCCCATCTGCTGAATCTCACGAATCCGATCGGGATCCACCCGTCTCATCCCCCCGTTGCCGATGTCGTGTTGCGCAGCACGGCGTTCCCGATCAGGCCGAACGCGAGCGTGGCGTAACCGAGCAGGAACCCGAGGCTGATCGCGATGCCGCCCGAGAGCAGGATGAACAGCGCCAGGACGAGGGCCACGACGGCCGCGGCGAAACAGGCCACCGACGCGACGCGCCGGGCAGCCACCATGCCCCGGGCGGCGACGATCGTCGAGGCCACCGCGATCACCGCCATCACGACCGCCACAACCACGGTGCCCGCCCGCCCGAACGGCGACGCGTCGGCCACCTCGTCGAACCACAGCGCACCGATGACAAGCCCGAACAACATGATCAGCAGCGTCAGCAGAATGATCACGAGACTGAACCCGTCGGTCCGGCCCTTGGCCTTCGCTCGTGCCACGTCCTCACCCCCGGGTAACGCGAGAGGGCCAGAGTGTCTGAAGTGGTAAGGCCTCGCAACCCCGCTCACTTCCAGTCTGTCCGACATGGCAGACGACGAGCCGGCAGCGCACCCGCGAGCGGGAATGGTGATCAGCGTCCGTACGCGTCGGCCCGGCTGAGCCCGCGTCAACTCGACTTTCTCGACGCCGGCGCAGCAAGCTTGCGCGCCTTGATCATCGCCGTCGCCGAGGCTGGAACACATCCGGTCCCCGGCGCACGGAGATTCGTCATGACCTGCAGGAAGACGCCCCTCTTTCGGGTGAGCGACTCATCTTCGGGCGTGCCCGGTTGAACGGGCCGCCGGACCCGGCCGTGTCAGCAGCACCAACTCGCCGACTCGAAGGAGAAATCATGAGACGGTACGGACCCTTCCGCCGAGCGCTCGCCGCCATGGCCATCGCCGGCGCCCTGATCATCGGGGCCGGCACCGCCGCCCACGCCGATCCCGGCATCCAGTCGCCGTACAACACGCGCATCACGCTCGACATGAGCGAATGCGACCTGATGTACCTGGGCACCGCCGGCTCCTGCATCATCAGCCTGCAGACCTGGATGAACTGGGCCGTCGGCACCAAACAGACCCGCATCCCGGTCGACGGCCTCTACACCGAGCGGACCCGCGCTCTCGTCGTGACCTTCCAGCAGCGTTACGTTCCCAGCGTCATCCCCAACGGCAAGTTCGGCACCCGCTCCCGCGCGGCGCTGCGTCAATGGTTCGAGACCAAATCCGCGAGATCCCTCGCCACCCACGGCACCGGCCTGCCCTGCAACACCGCCCTGGGCTGGGGCTGCGACATCGGCGCGGCGGTACCCGGCCTCAACCCGTCCACCGAAGGCAAGGTCGGCAAGTCCGTGTTCTGCGGCGGGCTCGGCGCCCTGGCGCCGGGACCGTACGGCATCGCCACCGGCGTCTTCTGCGACCTGGTCCTCGACTGATCGCTGCGCCCGTGACCGGCCCATCGCCGCCCGGCATCCCGGGCCGGCGGTGGGCCGGTCGGTCACAGCCAGGACCCCGCTAGCGCAGGACGAAGCCCGGCGTGAGGGGGTCGAACGGGTCGATCTCGAAGGTGTGTGTGCCGGTCCGGTAGGCCATTCCGGTTACCTGCGGCCGCACGGCGCCGTCCGAAGCGGACACGATCGCGCCGGTGAACACCGAGCCGACGATCGACTCGTGGCGCAGCCGCGGACCGTCCGGCGCGACCCGGCCCTCGGCGGCCAGCACGGCCAGCCGGGCGCACGTGCCCGAGCCGCACGGTGAGCGGTCGACCTCGCCGTCGGCGAACACCGTCACGTTGCGCTGGTGCACGTCACCGTCGGTGAGGCCGAGGTCCTCGTACAGGATGGTGCCGTAGATGCCGCTCAGCCGCGGATCGTCGGGATGGGCGGCGTGTTCGCTGTCGTTCAGGGCCCACTTGATCTCCCGGCCCAGGGCGATGAGCTCCTGGTAGTGCGCGGGATCGACGGTCAGGCCGGCGGTGGTCGCGTCGACGGTGGCGTAGATCGCGCCGCCGTAGGCGACGGTCACGGCGAGTTCGCCGCGCGAGGTGCTCAGCGTGACGTCGCGGGCGATGACATAGCTGGGTACGTTCACGAAGTCGACCGCCACCGTACGGCCGCCCTCTCGGTGCACACGCGCAGTAACCCGGCCCGACGGCACGTCGATGACCACGTCGACCGTACCGTCGTCCGGCGCCTCGACCAGCCCGGTGTCGACCGCCCAGACGCCGAGCGCGATGGTGCCGTGGCCGCAGGCGGTCGAGAAGCCGTCCTTGTGCCAGAACAGCACGCCCAGGTGGGCGCCGTCGTCGTCCGGGGGCACGAGGAAACCGCCGTACATGTCGGCGTGCCCGCGCGGCTCGAAACACAGCAGCTCGCGCAGGGCCTGGGCGTCCTTGCTCGCCAGCGCCCGTACGCGCCGGTCCGCCACCGATTCACCGGGCAGCTCGACCGGCGGGGCGGGCACGATCCGGAACGGCTCCCCGGCGGTGTGGTAGTCGACTGTTGTGATCACCAGGAGATCTTGTCGCACCCCGCCCGTACGCTGTCGACCGTGGCCACCGAAAACGATGCGAAGCTAGCCGTGCTCATCGACGCCGACAACGCCCAGGCGCGGATCATCGAGGCGCTGCTGGCCGAGATCGCGAAATACGGCACCGCGCACGTCAAACGGGCGTACGGCGACTGGACCGGCCCCAACCTCAAGGGCTGGAAGGACGAGCTGCTGGCCCAGTCGATCCAGCCGATGCAGCAGTTCGCCTACACGAACCGGAAAAACTCCACCGACTCGGCGATGATCATCGACGCGATGGACCTGCTCTACACCGGCCGGTTCGACGGGTTCTGCATCCTGAGCAGCGACAGCGACTTCACCCGGCTCGCCTCGCGCATCCGCGAGTCGGGCCTGACCGTCTACGGCTTCGGCGAGCGCAAGACGCCCAAGGCGTTCGTGGCCGCGTGCGACAAGTTCGTCTACACGGAAAACCTGACCGGCCCGACCGCCCCCGAGCCGGCCCCGCTGAGCGTGGCCGAGCAGCTGCGCACCAACAACGCGCTGCTCAACCAGGTGCGCAACGCGGTCGAGGCGGCCTCCGACGACGACGGCTGGGCCACCCTCGCCCACGTCGGCCAGATCCTGACCAACCAGAGCCCCGACTTCGACTCGCGCACCTACGGCTACAGCAAGCTCAGCGACCTGATCACCGCGATCAACCTGTTCGATGTCGAGCGGCGCGACACCGGCGCCGGCAAGAAGGCGGTCATCCACGTACGCGACAAACGCCGCCGCGCCAAGAAAGAGGGCTGACAAGGCCAAGACGACGATCCTTCCCGTACGGGATGAGCGCCGCCGCACCAAGAGGGGCGACGGACGAGTCCGACGCTGCTCGGAAAGCGGCCGCGTGACGCGGGACACGTCGCGCGTCCGGTCACAACCGCGGGGACTGTCCGGTCATGAGTGATGACCGAGACGGAACACGAAGGGTTGTGGAGACATGAGGATCGCCGTGCTGGGTGGGACCGGGCTGATCGGGTCGCAGGTCGTCGGGTTTCTGGCGGCCGACGGGCACGACGCGGAGCCGTTGTCGCCGTCGAACGGGGTCGATCTGCTCACCGGTGAGGGGCTCGACGCCGGGCTCAAGGGCGCCGACGTGGTGGTCAACCTGACGAACTCGCCGACGTTCGACGAGAAGTCGCCCGAGTTCTTCCGGGTGACCATGGAGAACATGCTGGCCGCAGCGCAGCGGCAGGGCGTCGGGCACGCGGTGATCCTGTCGATCGTCGGTGTCGACCAGGTGCCCGCGCTCGACTACTACCGGGCCAAGGTGCTGCAGGAAGACGTGCTGAAGGGCGGGCCGGTCCCGTGGTCGATCGTGCGGGCGACCCAGTTCTTCGAGTTCGTGAAGTCGGTGCTGTCGTGGACGAGTGACGGCGACACGGTCCGGCTGCCGGCCACGCCGGTGCAGCCCCTCGCGTCGGCCGACATCGCGCGGGCCGTGGCCGGCGTCTGTGCCGGGCCGCCGCTGCTGGGCGTCCGGAACGTGGCCGGGCCCGAGGTGTTCACGCTCGACAAGCTGGGCCGGGTGGCGCTGGCCGCCCAGGGTGATCCGCGGCCGGTGGTCACCGATCCGGCGGCCGGGATGTTCGGCGCGGTCGAGGGCGATGTGCTGACCGCCCCCGGCGACGCGGTCATCGCGACGACGACGTTCCGGGAGTGGCTGGCCACCCAGAAGTAGCGGGCCATCCGCCGCGACTGGCGGGCCGGCGCGGTGACTGGCAGGCCGGCACGGTGACTGGCAGGCCGGTGCTGCGACTGGCGGGCCGGTGCTGCGACTGGCGGGCCATCCGCCGCGGCCAGCGGGCCGGCGCGGTGGCCGCGGGCCGGCGCGGTGGCCGGCGGGCCGGCGCGGTGGCCGGCGGGCCGGTGCCGCGACTGGCGGGCCGACGCGGTGATCTCTAGAGTCGGCCAGTGCTCAAGCGTCGACTGGTGATCGCCCTGGCAGGCCTGTTCCTGGTGGCCGGTTGCGCGGACGACACGGCCGCGGCTCCGCAATGGTCCGCGCCCGCGTCGTCGGCGCCGGCGCCCGTTCTGTCCGGGCCGTCGAGCGCGCCGGCCCCCACGAAGTCGGCGGTGAAACCGACGCCGTCGAAGCCGGCCGACACAAAGCTGCCGAAGCCCGGCAACTCGGACGGCAACGCCAAGATCCCGTCCGACGCCCGCCCGGTCGACACCGGCAAACCGGACCGCACGGTCGGCACCGGCACCCCGGCCAGTTGCACCTCGGCCGCCGTCGTCAAGGCGGTCGCCCGCGGCGGCATCATCACGTTCGACTGCGGCCCGGCCCCGGTCACGATCACGATGACGGCCACGGCCAAGGTCCGGAACACCAGTTCGACGGTCGTGCTCGACGGCGGCGGCAAGGTCACGCTGAGCGGCGGCGGGAAGCGGCGCATCCTCTACCAGAACACCTGTGACCAGGCCCAGCAGTGGACCACGTCGCACTGCAACGACCAGGAGTCGCCGCGGCTCACCGTCCAGAACCTGGTCTTCACCCAGGGCAACAGCACCGGCGACAAGGCCGAGGGCGGGGGCGGCGGCGCCATCTTCGCCCGCGGCGGCCGTCTCAAGGTGGTCAACTCGCGGTTCACCGGCAACCGCTGCGACCGCACCGGCCCCGACCTCGGTGGCGCCGCCATCCGCGCCCTCGACCAGAGCAAAGACCTCCCCGTGTACGTCTCCGGCAGCACTTTCACCGGCGGTGTGTGCTCGAACGGCGCCGCTCTGAGCAGCATCGGCGTCTCGTGGACGGTGCTCAACAGCGTGTTCAGCGGCAACTCGGCCGTCGGGAGCGGCGCCAACCCGGCCCGCGGCGGCACCCCGGGCGGCGGCAGCGGCGGCGCCATCTATCTCGACGGCAACACCTTCACACTCACCCTGGACGGCACGGTGATCCGCGACAACAAGGCGGCCGAGGGCGGCGGCGCGATCTTCTTCGTCAGCAACGACCGCACCGGCATCCTGCGCCTGCGCAACTCGCAGGTGCGCGGCAACCCGAGCGCCGGTTTCGAGACCGCGGGCCTGCCCGGCATCTTCTACCTGGGCTCGGGAAAGCCGTCGATTTCCGGATCACGGCTCACGAGATAGCCGGCGAGCTTCTCCGCGCTCAGGATCCAGAACAGCTGCTCGATGCCGTCCGCGGACACCTCCATGGTCAGGAAGCCCGCGAGCTCGTCGCCCCGCATCAGGGCGGCGCCGGGCCCGCCGTTGACGGTGACGAACCGGGGCTCGACGCCGACCCACCACTTGTCGGGGAAGGCGGCCAGGAACGGGGCGACCTTGGCCACACCGGTGACCACCTTGCGGGCCGCGTACCGGGCACCGTTGCCGTCGGTGATGGTGGAGACGCCGGCCGCCAGCAGCTTCTCCAGCCGGGCGACATCCCCGGTGCGGGCCGCGGTGATGAACGTGGCGAGCAGTTCACGATGGGCGTCCACCGGCACCGGCGCCCGCCGCTCCCCGGTCACGCGTTTGCGGGCCCGCGACACCATCTGCCGTACGGCGGGCTCGTTGCTCCGCAGAATAGAAGCGATTTCCCCGTACGAATAATCGAACGCCTCGCGCAGCACGAGAGCCGCCCGCTCGTTCGGGGTCAGCTTCTCGAGCAGCACCAGCACGGCCGTCTCGAGCAGGTCGCCGGTCTCGGCCCCCAGATAAGGATCGGCGCCGGTGTCGACCGGTTCGGGCAGCCACGGCCCGACGTAGGCCTCGCGGCGCACCCGGGCCGAGCGCAGCTGGTTGATCGCCAGCCGGGTCGCCGTGGTGGCCAGGAAGGCGCCCGGATTGTCCACGGTCTCCCGGTCGTAGGTCTGCCAGCGCACCCAGACGTCCTGCACCACGTCCTCGGCCTCGGCGGCGCTGCCCAGCATGCGGTAGACGATCCCGAAGAGCCGCGGCCGCACCTGCGTGAAGACCCGCGCCGCCTCGTCAAGATCGTTCAGCCCCATCGCCCTATCCTGACCGGCCCCCGCGACCGGCGGTAGGGTCGGCGGGTGAACTCGTGGGCCGGGCACGCTATCTGATCCGGAGCCATGTTTGGCAGTAGGGTCGGCGGGTGAATTCGTGGGCCGGGCACGCTATCTGGTGGCATGTATATCCGCTCGGCTTCGGGCCGTTGCGGCAGATCGAGCAATGGCTCGACTACGCCGTCGAGCTGGGCGCGAACGGGCTGCAACTGGGCCCGGTGTTCGCCTCCGAGACGCACGGCTACGACACGACCGACCATTTCCGCATCGATCCGCGGCTCGGCGACGAGGCCGACTTCGACGCGTTGATCACGGCCGCGCGGTCCCGAGGCGTACGGGTGCTGCTCGATGGCGTTTTCAACCATGTCGGGCGCAGTTTCCAGGCGCCCGCGCACTGGTTCACCGGCGGCGATTTCGAGGGGCACGACAGTCTGCGCGAGCTCGACCATTCGCAGCCCGAGGTGCAGGACCATGTCGTCAAGGTGATGCAGCACTGGCTGGAGCGGGGCATCGACGGCTGGCGGCTCGACGTCGCCTACGGCGTCCCGCCCGAATTCTGGCGGGCCGCGCTTGCCCGCGTACGGGAAACCGCTCCTGATTCCTGGTTTGTCGGTGAATACATCCAGGGCGACTATCCGGCGATCCTGCGCGAGACGACGCTGGATTCGCTGACCCAGTACGAATTGTGGAAGGCGATCTGGAGCAGCATCAACGACGGGAACTTCTTCGAGCTGGCGTGGGCCCTCGAGCGGCACGCGGCCGTGCTCGCGGCGGGCGTGCCGATGACGTTCGTCGGCAACCACGACGTCACCCGCATCGCCAGCAAACTCGACGATCCGCGACACCTCGCCCACGCGCTGGCCGTGCTGTTCACCGTCGGCGGCATCCCGAGCCTCTACTACGGCGACGAGCAGGCGTTCACCGGCATCAAGGAGGACCGCGCGGGCGGCGACGACGCGATCCGGCCCGCGTTCCCGGCGACCCCGGGCGAGCTGGCCGAGTTCGGGTGGCCGACCTATCGACTGCATCAGCGCCTGATCGGCCTGCGGCGCCGAAACCCCTGGCTGACGTACGCGGTGACGACCGCGCCCCACCTCACCAACCAGGCGGTGGCGCTGACCTCGACCCACGACGGCAACTGGATCACCACGCTGCTCAACCTGAGCGACGAGCCGTACCGTTTCCCCGGCATCGACCCGGCGGCCGAGGTCCTCGAATCCTCAGCCGACGCGGGCGATCCGGCGGTGGTCCCCGCCCACGGCTGGGCGGTGATCGCCTGACGACCGGGGCCGCGCGGCTGCCGCACGGCTTCGCCATGGAGCCGCACGCGCACACGTACGTGGCCGGCGGCGGGGACCAGACGCGCGTCCTCGGGCCCTGGGCGGCTCTCGGCCCGGCGCCGGCAGCGAAACCGCTTCGCTGTGCAGGTCATGCACGCCCGGACGAGGTACTCGCGCTTTCACGACGCCGGCCTGGCCGGACGGGTCCTCGGCCTCTCCTAGACCGGCGGCGGCGCGCTACTTGACGGTCAGGGTCGGTACGACCTCGAGCAGGGTCGGCAGGTCGGTTGCCCAGTCCGTGGCCGGGGCCCGCCAGTCGAGGGCGTACCAGGACGGGCCGACCTTGACGACCTGGCGCATTGCTCGCATGCGGCCCGCCTGTGGATCCTGGAATGTGTATTCCCAGATGGCGCCGGGGCTGTCGTCCAGCGGCTGGATGCGCAGGCGGCGGTAGCCCGGCGGCGGTTTCTCCGACTCGGCCCGGGTCAGGGCCGCCAGCACGTTGCCGGGGTCGGTCCACGGGGACACGGTCATCGTCGGGTGGCCGGTCGGGGACGTGCAGCGCAGCGTGCCCGCCTTCCAGGCCGGCTTCCAGGTCTTGGGCATGGCGACCCGGAAGTCGGCGCGCTGGTGGGTCCACCAGACGAAACCGGGCGGCAGGGTCGGCGCGGGCGCGGCCACCTGGGCCGGTGCGCTCGGCGGCGGCGTCGGCGAGGACGACGGGGCCGGCGACGGGCTCTGGCCGGCGAACGCCACCCCGGCGAACGCGACCGCCCCGGCCGCGGCGACCGCGGTGGCCGTACGCAGTACGCGGGTGCGGCGGCTGGCCGGGGCGATGCGGCGGAGCCGGCGGCGGACCTCGGCCGCCGCCATGCGTTCGGCCGGGTCGCGGCGCATCAGGCCGAACAGCACCGGCTCGAGCGGGCCGGCCAGCACGGCCGGGTCGGGGCGGCCCGCGTCGGCCGCGTGCAGGGCGTCGTCGGTGGTCTCGCGGGTGAACGGGGTGCGGCCCTCGACCGCGTGGTAGAGCGTCGCGCCCAGCGACCACAGGTCGGAGCGCTCGTCGGTGATCAGCTCGAAGAGCCGCTCGGGGGCCACGTATTTGGGTGAGCCCAGGATGACCTCGGCCTCGGCCAGGGCGGCCACCCCGGCCTTGCTGCCGGCCGGGCCGAAGTCGGTCAGCACGGCGCGGCCGTCCTCGGCGATCAGCACGTTGGACGGTTTGACGTCGAGGTGCAGCACGTCGGCGTCCCACGAGGCGGTCAGTGCGGCCAGCAGGTCGAGGCCGATCGCGGCGACCCGGGCGGGCGGGAGCGGGCCGTCGGCCAGGATCACGTCGAGCAGCGAGCGGGACGGCACGTACTCCATGACGATCCACGGGGCGTCGCCGTCGAGCAGCACGTCGAGGGTGCGGATGACGTTGGGGTGCTGGATCCGGGCGAAGGCGCGTGCCTCTCGGGGCACCCACAGGCGTACGAGGGAACGCTTCTCCGCCGTCAATGATTTGGGCAGGCCGCACTTCTTGAGTGCCACCGTGCGGCCGGTGCGTTCGTCGGCGCCCAGCCAGACATGGCCGAGCCCGCCCTTGGCCAGCGGTCCGAGCACACGCCAGCGCGAGCCGATGAGGTCGCCGGCCGCCGTCATACGCCCGAACTTACCCCGATCGGCGTTCCCCGAACGTCGGCGAACTATTGATCACCATCGGTACATGTGTCGGCATGCCTCATCCGTCCGGTGGAGTCGAAGGTCATCCGGATCGGGCGTATGGTCGGCTCGCGAAACCTGACCTGCAGGAACGACCGGCTGGCGAGGCTATGCGGAAACTGGGATATCGGATCGCGGCGGTCGCCGTGGTCACCGCGACGGCGGCGACCGTGACGGCGGTGCGTCTGGTGGCGCCGTCGGAGGCGACGACGACCACGGTCGGCCGCATGGTGGCCGGGGCGGAAGTGAAGGCGGCGCCCGACAGCACCAGCCCGGCCGACCTGGCCGTCGACTTCGAGGCGCTGCTCGGGCAGCACTCGGTGCTGGCGTCGAACATGATGCGCAGCCGGTTCCGCGGCGACGACGACTTCGTGCAGGCGGCAAATGCCTCGCTGGGCCGCAACACGGACGACATGACCGGTCTGGTCGGCAAACTGTTCGGCGACGCCACCGCGGCCAAATTCCGGCCACTGTGGTCGGAGCACGTCGTCATGCTCTTCGCGTACGCGGGTGCGCTCGCCGACCACGACGACACCGCCAAGGCGAAGGCGCTCGCCGAGCTCACCGAGTACGAGACCCGGCTGGCCCAGTTCTTCTCCGGGGCGTCGCAGGGGCGGCTCCCGATGGCCACCGCCCTGCCCCTCGTCGTCACGCACATCGAGCACCTGACCGGGCAGGCCGACGCGTACGCGGCCGGCGACTACACCAAGGCCGACGAGCTCTTCCGGATGGGGTTCCAGCACACGTACGACCTGGGTCTGGGCCTGGCCAAGGCGCTGCTCCCGCCGTCCGACACGGCGGTGCTGGACGAGCCGGTGTGGCGGCTGCGCTCGCAACTGGGCAAGCTGCTGGCCGAGCACGCCGTGCTGATCGAGGACACGACCCGCGCCGCGGTGACCCGGACGCCCGATTTCACCGCCTCGGGCCAGTCGATGAACGCCAACACCAGCGACATCGCCGCCGCCGTCGACACGCTGTTCAACGCGGCCGCGGCCAAGCAGTTCCAGCAGCTCTGGGGCACGCACGTCGAGGCGCTGGTGGCGTACGCGGCGGCGACCGCGGCCAAGGACACGGCCAAGCAGCAGATGGCGCGCGACACCCTGACCAAGTTCCAGAAGGATCTGGCCAAGTTCCTCTCGGCCGCGACGAACGGGCGGGCCACGCCGGCCGCGCTCGAGGCCGCGCTCGGCGAGCACGACCGGATGCTGATGCAGCACGCCGACCTCTACGCGGCCAAGAACTACCAGTCGGCCCACGACATCGCCTACGAGACCTACGACCACATGTTCCACCTGGCCCGGACCCTGGCCGACGCGTTCGGTTCGACGGTGGCGGCCAAGCTGCCCAAGGGTGGTGCGGCGACCGGCTTCGGCGGATTGGCCGGGCACGTCTGAGATGCGCCGCCTCCTCGCCCTGTTTCTCCTGGTGCTTCTTTCGTCGTGCCACGGCTCCTCCCCACCGGTCGCGCCGGCGCCGGCTTCGTCCGCTCCGGCTGACGATTTCCGCTCCAGCACGACCTACGAGAAAACCGCGCTTCCCGTACGCCTCCGAATCCCGGCGCTCCATGTCGACAGCCCGATCATCGACCTCGGGCTGCAGGACGACGGCGCGGTCGAGGTGCCGGAGAGCGTGCACGAGGCGGGCTGGTTCGACGGCGGCCCGCGCCCCGGCCAGGACGGTCCGGCGGTGATCCTCGGCCACGTCGACTCCAAGGCGGGGCCGGGCATCTTCGCCGGCCTGCACAAGGTCAAGGCCGGCACCCTGGTCGAGGTGGTCCGGGCCGACAAGAGCGTCGCCAAGTTCACGATCACGAAGGTGTCGCGCGTGGAGAAGACCCGCTTCCCGACCGACCTCGTGTACGCCCCGTCCCTCGACCCCACACTGCGCCTGGTCACCTGCGGCGGCACGTTCGACCACGCGGCCGGCAGTTATCGTGACAACGTGATCGCGTACGCCGATGTGGTCTGAGGCTCTCGCCGCCCTGCTGCTGGCCGTGGCCGTCCCGCTGCCGGTCGAGGCGGTGCTGGCCGACGGCGACCAGACCTCGGTGGTGGTCGACCTGAGCGCGGCCGGCGGCCCCGCCCCCGGCTCGGCCGCGGTGACGATCGACGGCGAGCGCCGCACCGTCCCGGTCGTCCCGCTGATGTCGGCCGGTCTGGCCGTGACGATCGTGGTCGACACGTCGGCCACCGACGTACGGGCGGTTCCGGCCTGGCTCAGCGCCGGCGCCCGGTTCATCCTCGAGGCACCGACCGGCACCCGGGCCACGGTGATCGGCGACTCGGCCCCCGCCACCGTGATCGCCCCGCCGCAGCAGGACCCGACCGGCATCGTGGCCGCCCTGGACGCCGTCGAGCCCAAGGGCCCCCGCGACACGGCCCAGGCCCTGAGTCTGGCCGCCGCCCAGTTCCCCGACGTCCCCGCGGGCCGCAAGATAGCCGTCGTCTACACCGGCGCCGCCGACGCCGGCGGTCTTTCGGCGGGCGACCTGGCCGAGAAGTTCAAGGCGGCGGGGGTCATCCTGGTCGTGGCCACCACCGCCGACGCCAGCCCCTATTGGACGGCCGCCGCCGAGGCCACCGGCGGTTTCTTCGCGCCCGCCGGCAATCCCGCCGTGGTGCCGGCCCTCGACCAGGTCGAGACGACGCTGAGCAGCCGCTACCTGGTCACGTTCCCGACCCCGCTCGACCTCCCGACCACGGTTCCGGTGCAGGTCACCACACCCGACCTGACCCTGACCGCCGACGTCACCCTGGCCGCCCCGGCCGCCGCACCACCCGCCGACGGACCGGACCGCCTGCTGATCGCACTGGCCGCGGCCACGGCCGGGGTGGTCGCCGCGGGCCTGCTCGTCACGTGGTTACTGCTGCGCCGCTCCCGGCGCCGGCGCCGCCCGCCGCCCATCGTGATCGCGCACGGCCGGGCTACTGTGCCCGGCCCGCCGTCCGGGGAGGCGTAGGGGCCGCCGCGGCCAGGGTGTGGCGGGCGCTGCCCGCCGCCACCAGCAGCGGTAGCACCAGCAGCACCAGCACGACGCACCACACCGCGGGCCCGTCGGCACTGGCCGTGAGCAGGCCGGCCGCGTTCAGCGGCAGGAAGACGACGGCCACCAGGGTGAGCGCCGCGGTGGCCCGCGCGATCCGGCGGCCGGCGTGCACCCAGCGGTTGCCGATCCCGGCGGCCACGACGGCGGCGACCGCGCCGAGCAGCATCAGCCCGCCGACGACCTCGATCGTCTCGTTGAGCACGGCGTACGTCCGGGTGCCGGGTGCGCTCCCGTGGGCCAGGCCGATCAGGTCGATCCCCTCGTCCCACAGGAACGGCTGACCGATGAGGGCGGCCAGCAGGAGCCACGCCGTACGACGGGACGCGGCCACGGCCAGAGTGGTCTGATAGCCGGCGGCCACCACGTCGACCGGGCCGAAGTCGGCCTCGGCCCGCGCCCGCGCCTCCGCTTCGGGGTAGCCGGCCCCGACCAGCGCTTCGGTGGCGTCGTCGAGGTGGTCGGCCGCCTCCTGCAGCAGGTCGCGTCGGGCCCGACGTGGCCCGACGAGGGCGGCGTCGAGCCGCGCAACATAGGTCACGCGCCCATCCTTCCTACGGAAAGCCCGGGCCCGCATCCGGTATGCCCCCTAGGAGGCCGCCGACGACCCGCGAGAACGTCGTCCACTCGCTGCGGGCGGCGGCCAACTGTTTGTGGCCGGCCCGGGACAACGTGTACGTCCGGCGGCGGCGCCCGGTCTCCTCGGACCAGTCGCTGCGCAGGTAACCCGCGCTCTCCAGACGTCGCAGGGCCGGATAGACCGTGCCGGTGGGCAGGTCGAGCTCGCCGCCGCTGCGGGCGGCCAGGGCCTCGATGATCGCGTAGCCGTGCAGCGGCGAGTGCTCGAGCGTGGCCAGGATCAGGGCGTCGAGGTGGCCGCGGAGAGCGTCGGCTTTCATGTAGACAGCCTACACACGACCCCGTTATGTTGGCCGTCTACATGTAGTCACGCTACTTAACGGGGAGAACCTCATGATGAAACGACTGGCGGGCTGGTCCCAGCGACATCACTGGGCCGCCATCGCGCTCTGGGTGGTCGCGCTGGCCGCGATCCTGGCCGGGTCGTCGGCGGCGGGCAGCGATTTCCGCAACGACTTCTCGCTGCCGGGCACCGAGTCGCAGCAGTTGATGGACGTCACCGAGCAGCGCGGCGACAGCGTGGTCGTGGTCGTGCAGGCCGACGCCGGGCTCGACGCGCGCCGGGCGCAGATCGACGCGCTGCTGGCCGACCTGCGGAAGCTCCCGCACGTGGCGGCGGTTCAGCCGCCGGAGACCCGTACAGAAACGGTGGGCCTGGCCACCGTCGTGCTGGACGACGCCGCGGGGTTGATCCCGTCGGCCGACAAGCGGGCCATTCTCGACACCGGACTCAGCCACGACCGGGACGGCCTGCGGGTCGAGTTGTCGGGCGACGCGATCCGCGAGGTCCAGGAGTCCGGCGGCGGAGCGAGTGAAGGCGCGGGGATGCTGGCCGCCCTGGTGATCCTGCTGTTCCTGTTCGGCTCGCTGCTGGCCGCGTCGCTGCCGCTGATCACCGCCGTGTTCGCCGTCGGCACCACGTTCGGGCTGGTCGGGCTGGCCTCGCACGGGCTGACCATTCCGGACTACACGGCGCCGATGCTGATCCTGGTCGGGCTCGGCGTCGGCATCGACTACGCGCTGATCATCTTCGCGCGGTTCCGCTCCGAGTTGCTGCTGGGCCGGTCCCGCGAGGAGGCCGGCCGTACGGCACTCGACACGGCCGGCCGGTCGGTGCTGTTCGCCGGGGCCACGGTCGTCATCGCGCTCCTCGGGCTGTACACGCTCGGGCTGAGCGCACTCGAGGGCGTGGCGCTCAGCGTGACCCTGACCGTGCTGCTGACCATGCTGGCCTCGCTGACCCTGTTGCCGTCGCTGCTCACGATCTTCGGCAAGCGGCTGGAGCGGAGCATCCGAAAAAGAGGCCGCGAGTCCGGTCGCCGCTGGCGGTCGTGGGCCACGCTGGTGCAGCGCCGTCCGGTTCCGGCCCTGCTGATCGCGGTCGCCGCGCTGGCCGCGCTCTGCGTGCCCGCGCTCGACATGCGGCTGGGGCTGGCCGACGAGGGCAACGACAGCGCGTCCAGCACCACCCGGCAGGCGTACGACCTGATCGCCGGCGCGTTCGGGCCGGGCGCCAACGGCCCGCTGGTGGTGGTGGCCGACGAGCGGACGGCCCCGGCCGCGTACGAGACCTTGAAGACCTATCCCGGTGTGGCGAGCGCGACCGGACCGCAGCCGTCGGCGGACGGGAAGCTGTTCACCAGCCTGGCCTTTCCCACCACCTCGCCGCAGGACGCCGCGACGGCCGACCTGGTCGAGGCTCTGCGCGCCGATCTGCCTTCAGGGGTGCTGGTGGGTGGCCCGACCGCGGCCGCCGTCGACTTCGGCTCGGCCGTGAGCGCGAAGTTCCCGCTGTTCATCGGGGCCGTCGTCGGGTTGTCGGCGTTGTTGCTCCTGCTGGTGTTCCGCTCGATCGCGATCGCGATCAAGGCGGCGATCCTCAACCTGCTCTCGATCGGCGCCTCGCTCGGCGTGATGGTGCTGGTCTTCCAGAACGGCTGGCTGGGGGCCGAACCGGGCCCGATCGAGGCCTACGTCCCGGTGATGATCTTCGCCATCGTGTTCGGCCTGTCCATGGACTACGAGGTCTTCCTGGTCTCCCGCATGCACGAGGAGTGGACGAGGACGCGCGATGCCGCCCACGCCGTACGGGAAGGCCTGGCCACCACCGGCAGCGTGATCACCGCCGCCGCGGCCATCATGGTCGTGGTCTTCGGCGCGTTCCTGCTCAGCCCCGACCGCATGCTGCAGATGATGGGCCTCGGCATGGCCACCGCCGTGCTGCTGGACGCGCTGGTCATCCGCAGCCTGATCGTCCCCGCCGTGATGGGCCTGCTCGGCGAGCGCGCGTGGTGGACGCCGCGGCTGTTCACCGCGGCCCGTCCAGCTCGCGAAAGCGCAGCGCCATGAGGATGTCGGCCCGCACCAGGGCGGCCGGAGCGTCGGCGTCGAGGGCCTCGGTGATCTGGCGCAGGCGGTAGGTCACCGTGTTTTCGTGCAGACGCAGGGCAACCGCCGTGGCCCGGGTCGACAAGCCGTTGTGCAGGTAGACGCGCAGCGTGTCGACCAGGGCCGGCTTGGCCAGGATCGGGCCCAGCGCGCTCCGCACCACCTGGCCGGCGTCGAGCGGGTTCTCCAGCAGCAGCACGTCGGCGGCCACGGCGGCGAATTCCACCACCCCGGCGTTTCCCGTACGCCGTCCGGCCTCGGCCGCCGCCATCGCCTCGCGGCACGAGCCGGCCACCTCGCCGAACCGGGGGCGGGGCAGGCCGACGCCGATCACCATGTTCTCGCGGCGGACGACCCGGGTCAGCGCGGCGATCAGGCCGGGCACCTCGGGCGTCACGATCACCGCCACGTCGTCCCGGGTGCCGACCACCGTGCGGCTGTGCAGCAGGGGGCGCAGCGCGTCGAGGACCAGGCGCTGGGCCCGGGGCAGCAGCGCCGAACCGCGTACGGCCAAGGCCCGGTGTTCGCCCTGCACGGCGACGCCGATGAGTTTGGCCCGGTCCTCGATGACGGCCGGGTCGAGCAGTTCGCCGCCGGTCAGCCGGGACACCAGGTCGGTGGCCATCTGCTCCAGGTGCGCCGCCACCTCCGTACGGGCGCGGCGGTAGGCCTCGGTCGACGTGGTGGTCATCAGATCGATCGCGGCGGCCAGGTCGCGGGTCACCTGCCGGTGCTCGTCCGGGGTCAGCGGGGCGGCCACCGTGGCCAGCCACGAGAAGACCTCGCGCTCGGCCCGGTGCCACGACGTCACCACCGCCTCGATCGGCACGCCCTGGATGGCCCGCCGCTCCCCCAGCTCGGCCGCCGTGGTCAGTTCCTCCGGCGCCGGCCGCCGGTGCTCGGCCACGCAGAGCAGCATGGTCCGGACGTTGGGGGTGATCGCGCCGGCCAGGTCGGCGAGGTCCATGCGGTCCTCGTCATATCCGGGTAACTGGCGCCAAACATCGGTGACCAGAACCTGAGCGAGATCGTTCACACGACTGAGAAGAAGTTGTGCTCGTTGTGGGATGTCCACAAGAAGTGACCGCCGTTCTTCCAGCCTGCCTGGGTAGTCTCCACGAGTCGCGTTCAACATTATGTTGGGAATCGCTAAACGAGGAGACCAGCATGACGACCGATGAACGGGCCGCCAAGGCCGTCGAGGGCGATCTCGCCGCGACCATGGACGACCACGCCCTGGACCCGGTGCCGGCCTCGAGCCGCAAGCCGCTGCTCCAGTTGATCGTCGTGCAGGTCGGCTGGAACATCAGCGTCAGCAACTTCCTGGTCGGCGGCGTGATCGGGGCCGGCACCACGTTCGGCGAGGGCATGCTGGCCATCGGGCTCGGCAACGTCGTGCTGGCCGTGGTCGCCTCGCTGATCGGCATCATCGGCTTCCGCACCGGCCTGACCAGCTATCTCGCGTCGCGGGCGGTGTTCGGCCGGTCCGGCTCGATCCTGGTCTCGATCGTGCTCGGCGTGGTCGCCATGGGCTTCATCGGCGTGCTGATGGACACCTGGGGCGGCGCGGTCAACAAGCTGATCCCGGCTATTCCCTCCTCGGTCTTCGTCATCGTGTTCGCCGTGGCCATCCTCACCACGGCGATCTTCGGCTTCAAGGGCCTGCACACGTTCTCGCTGGTCGCCGTGCCGGTGCAGGTGGCGATCGGCCTGTTCGCGCTGTTCCGGATCGGCACCCTGGACGGCGGCTTCGGCGAGGTCTTCAGCGCCAGCCCGGTCGCCACGATCGGCTTCTCGGCCGCGGTCAGCTCGGTCATCGCCACCTGGGTCACCGGCGCCGCCCTCGTCTCCGACGTGCAGCGCTACGCCCTCAAGGCCCGCGATGTGGTCATCTCGTGCGTGCTCAGCTTCGTCGTCGGCGTCGGCATCTTCGAGGTCATCGCCACCGTCTCGGCCATGAAGGTCGGCAACAGCAACTTCGTGGTCGTCATGCAGGGCCTGGGCCTGCTCGCCCCGGCCGCCGTGCTGCTCTTCCTGGCCCTCTGGAACACCGCCGACAACAACATCTACTCGGCCTCGCTGGCCTTCACCTCGGCCTCCAACCTGCTCAAGCTCAAGCTGAAGAAGCCGGTCTGGACCGTCGTCGCCGTGGTCATCGCGGTGGCCATCGCGTTCCTGGGTGTGGCCGACCAGTTCGGCAAGTTCCTGGGCGTCATCGGGGTCGTCGTCCCGCCGTTCGCCGGCCTGCTGATCGCGCATTTCTGGATCGTCCAGCGCAACGCGGCCGAGGCTTTGAAAAACCTTCCCGCCGTACGGTGGGAATCGCTCGTCTGCTGGATCGCCGCCGCGCTCCTGGCCTACTACGGCGACTTCCTGCTCGTGAACGCGATCGAGGGCCTGGTGGCCGGGTTCGTGCTCTACACGATCGCCGGGCTCGGCCTCAAGCGTGTGAAGGCGGCCGCATGAGGTACGGACTGGGCGTCCCGACCGGCACCGAGGGACTCATGTACGCCGTCCCCTACGCCGACATCGACCAGGCGGTCGAGCTCGCCGTGCACGCGGAACGGACCGGCTTCGAATCGGTGTGGGGCAACGACCACATCACCACCCAGAAGTACGTACGGGACGGCTTCGAGACCCCGCCGCGCTACTACGACCCGTTCGCCTACTTCAGCTATGTGGCCGCGGTGACGTCGCGGGTCCGGCTGGCCACGGCGATCATGGTGCTGCCGTTCCGGAACCCCGTGGTCGCGGCCAAGCAGGTGGCCACGCTCGACCACCTGTCGCACGGGCGGGCCGTGCTGGGCGTGGGGATCGGCGCCTACCGCGAGGAGTTCCAGGCGATGGCGCCCGGGGTGCCGTTGCACCGGGGCGAACACGCCGAGGAGGCGATCGCCGGGCTGCGCCTGCTGTTCACCGAGCGGCGGGCCTCGTACGAGGGCAAGTGGGTGAAGTTCGACGACGTGGAGAGCTATCCCAAACCCGTCCAGGCGCCCCTGCCGATCCTGAGCGGTGGCAACTCGCCCGGGAGCCGGTCACGGGCCGCGCGCCTGGCCGACGGCTGGTTGCCGGCGTGCCTCTCCCCCGCCGAAGCCGCGTCCGGTCTCGGTCTCATCCGTGACGAGGCCGAGCAGCACGGACGGGAGCTGACCGGCGACTTCGAGGTGGCGCTGCAGGTGTGCGTGAGCGTGGCGCCGACCCGGGAGGAGGCGTGGCGGCGGTTCGAGTCGTCGCAGCTGTTCCACCACCTGGTGTCGCTGTCCAGGACGACACTCAAGGACCAGGGCGTGGACGACCTGATCTCGCGCAATCTGATCGGCACCCCGCAGGACATCGCCGAGCAGGTCGCGGCGCACGAGGAGGCCGGCGTGAACACCATGGCGGCGCTGTTGTTCGCGGCCGACTCGGTCGACGAGACGAAGGACATGATGGCCCAGTTCGGCACCGAGGTGATCGCCCGATGACCGCGCCCGGCCAAACGCCCACCCGCCCGTTCGCACTGCCGGAGCGGCCCGCGATCGACCTCGGGAAGCTGGCCGCCGACCGGTTGAGGCGGCTGCGGGCCGGACTGGCCGGCGCGCCGTTCGACGCGATCGTGCTGACCGAGCCCGAGAGCATCCTGTACGCGACCGGCTATCGCAGCATGCCGGGCCAGGTCTTTCGCACCCACCGCATGGCCGCGATCGTCACCGGCGACGACTTGTGGCTGGTCTGCACGGCGGCCGACGCCCCGGCCGCGGCCGCGTCCGGCATCCCGGTCGAGCGGCTGGTGCCGTTCGGGCGGTTCTATGTGGAGGCCGCCGCTCCGGATGAGGCGCTGACCCGGATGGCCGACCGCCACCCTGATCTGGAGACGGCCCTCGAGACCGCGCTCGGGCAGCTCCCGCCGGGCACGCGGGTCGCCCGGGAGACCGGGACCACCCTGGCCACCGAGGCCCGCATGATCAAGCTGCCGGACGAGGTGGCGCTGCTGCGCTACGCGGCCCGGCTGTGCGAGGCGGCGGTCGGGGCGGCACTGGCCGGTGCTGGGCCCGGCACCACCGAGCGGGAACTGGCCGAGGTCATCTCGGCCACGATGAGCGCGGGCGGGGCCGACCCCCGGTTCATCGTGGCGACCACCGGAGAGCGCAGCGCGCTGGCCGACGTGGTGCCGACCGAGCGGGCCTGGCGGCCGGGCGAGACCGCGCGGTTCGACGTCGGCTGCGTGGTCGACGGCTACTGGTCCGACATCGGGCGCACGGCCGTCCTGGGCGAACCCTCCGCGCGACAACGGGAGGTGTACGCCGCGGTGCACGCGGGCGAGCAGGCCCAGCTCGAAGCGGCCCGGCCCGGCATCACGGCCGGCGAACTGTTCCGGCTCGGGTTCGAGGCGACCGGGGCCGGCGTGCCGAGCTACCGGCGGCAGCACTGCGGGCACGGGATCGGGCTGTCCATCTACGAGCCACCGATCATCGCGCCGGGCGGGGACACGCCGCTGCGGGCCGGGATGACGTTCTGTTTCGAGACGCCGTACTACGAGCTGGGGTGGGGCGGCATGATGGTCGAGGACACCGTGGTGATCACCGGGGACGGGTACGAGATGCTCTGCTCCGGGGAGCGGGACCTGCTGGTGGTGCCGGCGTGACGGCGTACGCGGGAAGCCTGGTCTGTGTCTTCTGCGGCACCTCCTATGCCGAGCCGGCGACGCAGCTGATCGGCGCCGGATGCCCGCAGTGCCCGGGAGCCAACGTGCTGCCCGCCTACGACCTGCGCGGGCTCGGCAACCTGCCGGTCGACCGCAGCCAGCCCGGGATCTTCCGCTATCGCGAGCTGCTGCCGCTGTCCGGCGAGGTCACGCCGGTCAGCCTCGGTGAGGGCAACACGCCGGTCGTCTCGTTGCCGGGCCCTCAGCGTGTGTGGATCAAGGACGAGAGCCGCAATCCGACCTGGTCGTACAAGGATCGGCTGGCCGCGGTGGCGATGACCAAGGCGGTCGAGTCGGGCGCCGGGACGGTGGTGGTGGCGAGCACCGGCAACCATGGTGCCGCCGTCGCCGCGTACGCCGCGCGGGCCGGGCTGCGCTGCGTGGTGCTGACGCTGGCCTCGGTGCCGACCACGATGAAGACGCTGATGCAGGCGTACGGGGCCGAGGTGGTCGCCCTGCCGAAACCGGCCGACCGCTGGCATCTGATGCGCGAGCTGGTGCGGGAACGCGGCTGGATGGCGATGTCGGGCTACGCGGACCCGCCGGCCGGTTCGCACCCGTACGGCGTGGACGGCTACAAGACCATCGCCTACGAGCTGATCGAGCAGCTGCCGGTGACGCCGGACGTCGTGGTGGTGCCGGTCGCGTACGGGGACGGTCTGTCCGGCATCGCCCGCGGATTCGCCGACCTGGCCACCCTCGGGGTGATCGAGCGGGTGCCGCGGCTGATCGCGGCCGAGCCGTTCGGGCCGCTCGCCGACGCCCTGGCCCGGGGCGCGGACAGTGCCGGTCCGGTGCCGGTGGGGCCGTCGGTGGCCTTCTCGACGGCGTCGCCGTTCGGCACCCGGCAGAGCCTGGCCGCTCTGCGCGGCAGCAACGGCGCGGCCATCGCCACCCCGGACAACGACGAGATCCTGGCCGCCCAGCTCGAGCTCGCTTCGTCCGCGGGCATCTACCTGGAGGCATCGAGCGTGACGGCCGTGGTGGCGCTGCGCAAGGCCGGGCTCGCTCCGGACGAGACGGCCGTGGTCATCGGCACATCGACCGGGCTCAAAGACGTCGGCGCGACGGCCTCGGTCCTGCCCCCGGTGCCCGTCATCGAGCCCTCGATCGTCGCTCTGGACAAGGTTCTGCGATGAGGCTGGCCTTCTCGATCTCGGGGCATCGCGACTCGGCCGGGGCGGTGCGGGCCGCCGTCGCCGCCGAGGAGGCCGGTTTCGACGACGTCTGGCTGACCGAGGACTACTTCGAGCGGGGGGCGTTCGCGCTGGCCGGGGCGGTGGCCGCCCGCACCGGGTCGGTGCGCATCGGTCTCGGCGTGGTGAACCCGTGGACCCGGCATCCGGCGCTGACCGCGATGGAGTTCGCCACCCTCGACGAGCTGAGCGGCGGCCGGGCGGTGCTCGGCCTGGGTGCGAGCAACCAGCACTGGATGACCGACCGGATGGGCATCCCGTTCGACCGGCCCCTCGCCCGCACCCTGGAATCCGTCGACCTGATCCGGCAGCTGCTGACCGGTTCCCCGGTCGACTTCCAGGGCGAGTTCTTCCGGGTCGACACCAAGCTTTCCTTCCGTCCCGTACGCACCGGCCCGCCGATCGTGCTCGGCGTCAAGGGACCACGCGCCATCACCCGGGGCGGCGCGATGGCCGACGGCCTGCTGCTGTCCATCCTGGCCGGACCCGGATACGTCCGCTGGGTGCGCGACCGGGCCGGGCCGTCCTCCGAGCTGTCGGCCTACGTAGGCATCGCCGTCGACGACGACCCGGCGGCCGCCCGCGCCCGCTTGCGGCCGATGGTGGCCCAGTTCCTCGGCGTCCACGGCGACCACCTGATCACCCGGCAGGCCGGGGTGTCGCCCGATCTGGCGGCACAGTTCCGGGCGGGCTGGTTGAGCGGTTCGCCGCGCACCGACCTGGTCACCGACGAGCTGCTGAACGAGGTGGCGGTCGCCGGCACCACGGACGACGTGGCCCACGGCCTGTCCCGCTTGGCCGACGCCGGCCTCGACGTGGCCGTGATCCGCGACGATCCGGCGGTAGACCCGGTCGAGACGCTGCGAATGGCGCAGCTGGTCGCCGAGCGACTGTCCTCGGAGCGAGGTCGCGACTCAAAAGCCTAGAGCCCGCTGACCAAGGCAACTCCGAGTCTGATGTGTCTCGCGAGGCGAGACCGGGTACCGCCTGACAACGTCAGTGCTACCGACCTGGGAGGATCTCCAGCCCGTGCGTTCAGCTCGCGTGTTCACATCCGGCTCCGTCGTCGCCCTCACCCTGACCTTGCAGGCCTGCGGAACGTCCGAAGAACCTGCGCCGGCCGCCGCCCCGGCGTCAACCGCGGTTGGCTCCCCCTCGTCGGCCCCCTCCTCGGCGGCGGTTGCGCCGGTCGAGGACATCCTGGCCGGGAAGCGGCAGGCCCTGATCCACATCGCCGAGGACGACAAGGACTGGAGTGCCACCTACGAGGGGCCGATCGCGATCGGGGACGGCACCGACGACGGCGCACGGTTCCGGCTGGTTCCGGCCAGGACCGGCGAGGGTCAGTACCTGATCCAGGCGCTGCGGGCCCGCGAGGAGGGCGGCGAATGGTGCGTCCGCGCCGACACCCGGGAGGAGCCGGTCGGGGTCGGCACGGTGAAGTGTGCCGAGAACGAGACCACCCTGTTCCGGATCACCGCCAACGGGAAGAAGGACGACCAGGGCCGTCCGACCCACACCATCACCAACGAGAAGTACGGTGCCGTGCAGGTGCGTAACGACGGGTCGGAGCTCTACATCCAGGAGCTCGGCGACGGCGGGCCGCGCGGTTCCTACAGCTTCGTCGACCGCGGCGCCACTTCCTAGAAAGCCGGTGTCGTAGGAACCCCGGGCCCCTTGCCGCAGTCTCAGGGGCATGAGAACGGGGATGCTCGGCGCGGCGTTGTGTTCGATCGTGCTGGTGGGGGCATGTGCTCAGCCCTCCGAGAAGGAAGTGACAGCCGCGGCCGTGGAAGCGGGCTGGCGTGAGGTGACCGGCAGCCCGCTCAGCCCGCGGGATCAGGCGCTCGGGTTGTGGACCGGCCGCGAGGTGCTACTTTTCGGCGGCAGTGACCTGCCACCGTGCTCGGACACGTCGAGCTGCGCGATGGACCCGACCCCGCTCTCCGACTCCGCCGCCCTCGACCCCGACACGAACCGCTGGCGCCCGCTCAGGACCGCCCCAGTTCCCGTGCTCGGTGCTTTCGGTGCGGTGGTCGGATCCAAGGCCTTCCTTCTCCCGTACGGATCCAAGCGCGAGATCCTCGTCTACGACGTCGACGGGGATTCGTGGAAACGGCTTCCGGCCCCGTTCGACAGCGACGACGGCTACCGGCTCGTGGCCGCCGGCGAACGGCTGATCGCGTACGCGGGCACCGACGAGCTCAGGCCTCTCGTGGATCAGGTGCTCGACGTCCGTACGGGAAAATGGTCCGCCCTTCCTGCCGACCCACTCGGCCCCGCCTGGGACCGGACAATGGTGTGGACCGGGCGGGAGGTCGCGTTGTTCGACCACAAGCTGGTGCCCAACCCCGGCGCCGACGGGCCGGCCCTCACCCGGGGCGCGGTGCTCGACCTGACCAGCGGCGGGTGGCGGACGCTGCCCGAGGCGCCGATGCTGTCGACCGGTCCGTGGTTCGTCACCGGCGACCGCCTGGTCAACCCGTTGCCCAGCAGCGCGGACGGCGGCCGGATCAACGGCTGGGGCCGGAGCTATCCGGACGGGGGCATCGTCCGCCCCTCGAACGGCGCCTGGACTCCCCTGCCGGACCCGCCGGAGCGGGTGGCCGGCGTCCACGACGGCACCGATGCCCTCTATCTCGACGTGGCCGGCTCGGTGCTGGACACCAGAACCGGCTCGTGGCGCACGCTGCCGCGCCCGCCCGTGAACGACAGCGCCGGCAGCCCCACAGTAGTGGCTGCCGGCGCGCGCATGCTGGTGTTCGGTGGCGCCCGGAACGATCAGACCCTGACCAACGCGACGTGGATCTGGACCCCTTAGCTCTTCTCGGTCTCGAGCTCGGGGGTGGTGCCGTTGACCGACTTGGTCGCGCCCAGCTTGCCGAGCAGCCCGGCCAGGTCGATGCCGGTCAGGTCGGTGCCCAGCTGCAGGCCCTGAGCCACATTGCTGGCGACCGACTTGGTCAGCGACGACGCGCCGTCGGTGGAGATGACGGTCATCTTGTCGATCGCGCCCATCGGGGCCGCGGCCGCCTCGACGACCTGCGGCAGCACCCGGACGAGCAGGTCGAGCACGGCCGCTTCGCCGTACGCGGAGAACGCCTCGGCCTTGCGGGCCATCGCCTCGGCCTCGGCCCCGCCCTTGGCCAGGATCGCGGCCGCCTCGGCGGCACCCTCGCGCTCGATCGCCTCGGCGATCGCGGACCGCCGGCGCTGCTCGGCCTCGCCCTCCTTGGCCCCCTCGATCGCGTTGGCCTCGGCCAGCGCGGCGCGGCGGGCGCGCTCGCCCTCACCGGTCAGACGGGCCTGCTCGGCCGAGGCCTGGGCGGCCGCGATGACGGCCTGGCGCTGGGCGTCGGCGTTGAGCACGGCAGCGGCGCGGGCGGCCTCGGCCTCCTGCTCGACCTTGTAGCGCTGGGCGTCGGCCGGCTTGCGCACCTCGGTGTCGAGCTGGCGCTGCTTGAGCTCGGCGTTGCGCTCGGCCACCTTCTGCTGCTCGGCCAGGATCTGCTGGTCCCGCTCGGCCTGCGCGAGGGGGCCGGCCGCGGCCGACTTCGCCTTGGCCGCGTCGATCTCGGCCTGGATGCCGGCCTGCTTGAGCGACAGGTTCCGCTGCGCCTCGGCGATCGCCTCCTCGGCCAGCAGCCGCTCCTGCTCCGCGGCCTGCCGGGCCCGGGCCTCGGCGATGGCGGCGTCCTTGAGCACACGGGCGGCCTCGGGACGGCCCAGGTCCTGCAGGTAGGAACCCTCGGCCAGGATGTCCTGGAGCTGGAACGTGTCGAGCACCAGACCCTGGTTGGTCATCGAGTGCTCGGCCTCCTCGGCCACCGCGCTGGCGAACGCGGCCCGGTCCCGGATGATCTCCTCGAGCGTCAGCCGGCCGACGATCGAGCGCAGCGCACCGGCCAGCACCTCGCGGGTGAACTGCTCGATCTCGTTCTGCTGCTGCAGGAAACGCTGCGCGGCGGCTCGGATGGCGCCCTCGTTACCGCCGACCTTGACGATCGCCACACCGTGCAGTTCCGTACGGATGCCCTGCTTGGACACCGCGCCCTTGATGCTGACGTCGATGCGGCGGCTGGACAGGTCGAGCGACTGCAGCTTCTGCACGACTGGCAGCACGAACACCGAGGCGCCCATGACGACCTTCTGCCCGGACAGGTCGGTGGTGCTGGTGCCGTCGGCCGACTGGGTCACCCGGCCCTTGCGACCGGTGATGATGAACGCCTCGTTCGGGCCGGCCACCTTGATGCGGGACAGCACGAACAGGACGATCAGAACGATGAGCAGGACGGCGCCGCCGACTGCGATCAGGACAGGTGACATGGTGAACCCCTTTCCAGGGTTGTGTTTCGCTTACTGAAGTTCAGGGGCCGGGTGTCGGCTCGACCACGACGCTCGTGTCGGACGGCGCCTCGATGACGAACACCTGCGCGCCGGCCTCGATCCGCTGCTGGGCGCGGGCGTTGAGCTTGACCGGCTGACCGCCGAGCAGGACGCGGACCTCGCCGTAGCCGGAGCCGGCCGGGACCGCGGTGACGATGACGCCGAGCGTGCCGACCAGGTCGTGCCGGGTGGGCGTGGCGTCGGTGGCCATCGTGCGGGCCGCGCGCGAGAGCCGCAGGGTGAGCCAGGCGGCGGGGGCGGCGGCCACCAGTCCGATGACCGCGGCGCCGATCGGGCCGGCGCCCAGTTCGGAGGCGATCGCCGCGGCGAACCCGAACGCGCCGAGGAAGCCGGCCACCACTTCGAGGGACACCGGGCCGTCGCCGAAATGCAGGAAGCTGAGCAGCTCACCGCCGAGCAGGGCGAGTGCGAGCAGCGCCACCCCGACACCGCCGAACACAAGGAAGACCGTCGTTTCCATCGGCCCGCCTTCCTGTCGGAACTACGGGATCAGGGTAGTGCAGCGTTGCCAGCTTCCTCACAGCGGCCGCATCCGGACAAGGGGCGGGCCCGCGCTACCGGGAGGATGTCCGCAGCAGCCTGACGATGGCGGCGACGGCCTCACGACCGGCCCGGTTGGCGCCGACGGTCGACTGCGACGGACCGAAACCGATCAGGTGCACGCGCGGGTCGGCGGCGACCTGGGTGCCGATCAGGCGGATGCCGCCGGCCTCGTTGCGCAGCCCGAGCGGGTCGAGATGGGACAGCGCCGGGCGGAACCCGGTCGCCCACAGGATCGTGTCGACCGTGGTGAAGGAGCCGTCGTTCTCCCGTACGCCGTAGGGTTCGATCGCGGTGAACATGGGCCGCCGGTTCAGGGCCCCGCGTTCGTAGGCCGCCCGCGCGTACGGGGTCCAGATCAGCCCGGTGTACGACACGATGCTGCGCGACGGCCGGCCCGCCTCGACGTCGGCGGTCACCCGGGCGATCACGTCGCGCCCGGTCACCTCGGGTTCGAACTCGCCCTCGCGGAAGACCGGCTCGCGGCGCGTGTACCAGAACGTGGTCGCCACCCGCGAGATCTCGTCGATCAGCTGGACGGCCGAGATCCCGCCCCCGACGACCGCCACCCGTCGCCCGGCGAGCCGCTCGGCCGAGACGTAGTCCGAGGTGTGCAGCTGCAGTCCGGCGAACGTCTCCTGCCCCGGATAGTGCGGCCGCAGCGGGTTGGTCCAGGTGCCGGTGGCGTTGATGATCGCCCGGGCGTGCCACCGCCCGGCACTCGACTCGACGACCAGCCCGCCGTCACCCTTGTCGTGCACGGCGGAAACCGTGACCGGACGCAGGATCGGCGGCGCGAACGTCCGCTCGTAGTCGGCGAAGTAGCGCGGAACAGCCGTCCGGCTGGGCTCGGCGTCGTCGAGCGGCGGTTTGGCCAGGCCCGGCAGATCGAAGATGCCGTTGACGGTGGCCATCCGCAGCGACTCCCAGCGGTGCTGCCAGGCCCCACCGGGCGCGGCGTTCGCATCCAGCACCACGAACGTGTCGTCCGTGTCGTGGTGCGGCGCGAGCGCGCTGACGAATCCGCGCCGAGCCAGGTGGTAGGCCGCGGACAGGCCGGACTGACCGCTTCCGATCACCACCACGGTGGCCGTTCTCTCCGTCACGATCTCCCGAACGCATCGGTCGGCGACCGCTATTCCCGGGCGTCACCATTCGGGCCGTGGCGCACTACGAGACGCACCTGACGGTCGCGGCCGGCGTCGACCACGACCGCCTTCATTCGTGCTCGCCCCCGTCGGCCCCGCTCGAGGCGATCCGGACCGTGCGCGTGGCCCGGTCAGAACTCGGACCGGGGCTGTCGCGCGGATCCAGCAGCTCACCTCGCGCGAGCAGCACTCAGGCCAGGGCGTCGCGCGGGTCCAGCAACTGGCCGCGGGCGCACTGCTGGGCGAACGCCTCGGGGCCGAGGGCCGCGAGGGCGGACGCGCGTACGGAAGCAAGGTCTTTGGCGTCGTCGGGGTCGGGCACCTGGCCGATCGCCAGGAACGCGACGTCGGTGACACCGGTCATCAGCGCCGCCCGCGCGTGGTCGCCCTCGGCTTCGGCCAGGGCGGCCGAGGCGAGGCACACGTACGGGACGAAGCTGGTCCACCCGTTGCCGAGGACGCGCTCACGTCCCTCGGCGAAAAGGCGGCGGGCCTCGTCGAGGTTGCCCAGTCCGAGCTCGACGAACGCGAGATTGTGGTACTCGCCGTTGACCGCCTCGGGGCGACCCAGGGCATCGTTGACGGCGATGCTTTCGAGGTAGAGCCCGCGGGCCCGGACGAGGTCGCCGGACATCCGCGCGACGGCGGCCAGCACGTGCCGGGGCCGTTCCTCGAGGCTGCGGTCACCCGATCGGAGGGCGACCTCGAGGGCCTCGCGCGCGCGGACCTCGCCGAGTTCCAGTTCGCCGTCGCGGATCGCGACCCGGGCCAGGCTGTAGCGGGCCTCGACCTCGCCGGCCATGTCACCGGCGGCTTGGGCCCGGGCGATCTCGGCCTCGCTCATCTCGACCACGTCGTCGCTGTCCCCGCGCCGGAAGGCCGACCGCACCCGCTCACTGAAACCCATGGCGGCAGATTAACGGCGCCGGCGTCGGGTTGCGTCCAGCGCGAGCTGGCGGCGTCGGCTGTGGTGGCACGCGTCAGCGGCGGCGGCCGTTGGGCTGGGGCCGGTGCGCGCTAGCGGCGGCGGCCGTGGGGCTGGGGGCGGTGTGCGCTAGCGGCGGCGGCGCCGGCTGTGGAGCTGGGGGCGGCGCGCGCTGTCCCGCGGGCAGAAACCGTGCGGCGGGAGGCCGGAGAACAGCCGCCAGCCCCACCAGCTCGGCTGCTCGGGGGTGCAGCGCGCCCGCATCAGGACCGGCCCAGCGCGGCGGTGATGGCCTGAGGCACGGTCTCGTAGGTGCGCAGCGGCACGTGCGGGCGCCGGGCCCGCAGCTGGCCGCGGCTGAACTCGCGGGACGCCACCACGACCAGGTCGCCCCGCTGCCGGCGGGCCTCGCGGCGGGAACGGATCAGAACGCCCAGGCCGGCGGCGTCGGCGCTGCGGGCGGCGGTGAGGTCGACGATGACGAACGGCCGCAAGGCGACGGCGCTGTCCAGTGTGGAGCGAAGTTCGGCGACGAGGTGCATATCGATGTCACCGGTGACGCGGACGATGACCGCGGGGTCGGTGACCGCGATCGAGACCTCGGTGGGGGCGATGCCCAGAGGCGCCAGTTCGGGGCTGCCTCCGCCGCCGCTGCAGTCGGGGCAGCGGTGGACTCCGCCGACGAACGGCGAGCCGGTCCAGTCGGTACCGGCGACCGCGCCGGAGACCGCGTCCCGGTCCATCGGGCCACCGCCGGCCACCGTCGTGGTGTCGCACTCGTCGCAGATCAGTTGGACGCCGGCAGCGTGCACGCCTGCGGTCATGTGGTCACCCCATCGCAGTCCGTCGTGAGATCCAGCGTGGCCGCGGGATGTCGCAAGGCATGCCCCGGAACATGACGGTCCGGTGACATCGGGGCGTCGCTTGCGGATCATCCAGCGGGCGCACACCGATCAGCCCGCAGCGACGCGCCTCGGCCCAGGACCACGCAACCCGCGTCACCTCCCGCGCAGGACAACGCAACCCGCGTCACCTCCGGCCCAGGGCAGGCAACCGGCGGCGTGCCTCAGCCGGCGAACGCGTCAGCCGGCGACGGCGAAGCTGATGCCGGGCGAGCCGGGGGTCTCGCGCAACAGCAGCGAGCTGATCGCCGGCATCGCGTAGATCAGCCGGTCGGTGATCTGCGCGCCGGGCGCCAGGTCGTCGAGCAGCGCCGTGTTGCCGCGGATCTCGGCGACGGCGTCGATGAGGTGTTCGGCGCCGCGGGCGTCGTAGGCGGTGGCGAACGCGATCCCGGGCTTACGCGCGACATCGCTCACGTTGTGCACCGTGATGCCGGCCGTGCAGGCGGTCGCGGTGCAGATCGGCGCACTCAGCGTGTACTCGAGGAGACCGTCGCGGGTCACCGGCGTACCGAAGGAACCGCTCTTGACACCGGTGTCTTCGACGTCCGAGCTTTTCCCGTACGACGTGACCAGCGCGACGCCGGCGATGAGCACCAGGGCGACGGCGGCCCACAGCCATGGTCGTGTTCGAGACGGACGCATGCCGCACACTGTCGGCAGTCGTCGAGGCGACTGAAGGGTTAGTCGACGTCGCGATCGGTGCCGAACGCCCGGGCCAGCAGCGCCGCGATCGCGACACCGACGACCGCGATGCCCACCTGCACGCCCAGCACGAGCCAGTCGAACGTACGGTTGACCAGCTCGAACGTCTTGTCGCTGTGCAGATCCCACCGGTCGGCGGCCCAGGTGCCGGCCACCGCCGCGCCCATGCCGATCAGTACGGTCAGGATGATCCCGATCCGCTGGCGGCCGGGCAGAACGATCCGGGCGATGACACCGATGACAGCCCCGAACACGATCGCCGCCACATAATCCTCAGGCTGCACTCTTTTCCCTCCCACGTCAGCGTTCAAGCAGGGTAACGGGCCCTGTCGAAGCCCGCCCGGCGAGGCAGAATGAACGCGTGACGAACTTCGATCCCCGTGCCCTGCTCGCCGAGAGCCGCCTCGGCGTGCTCGCCACCATCAAGGCCGGCGGGCTGCCGCAGCTCTCGCCGGTGACCCCGTTCTACGACCGCGAGGCCGAACGCATCTATGTGTCGGTCACCGAGGGCCGCGCCAAGACGGCCAACCTGCGCCGTGATCCGCGGGCGGCGCTCGAGGTGACGCACCCCGAGGGCTACGCGTGGGCGACCGCGGAGGGTGCGGCCGAGCTCGTCGGCCCGTCCACCGACCCGGACGGGCCCGAGGTGGACGCGCTGGTCGACTACTACCGCCGGGCGGCCGGCGAGCACCCGGACTGGGCCGAGTACCGGTCGGTGATGGTCTCGGACCGGCGGGTGCTGCTGGTCCTGCACGTCGAGAAGGTGTACGGGCAGAGCATGCGCTGACCGCGTCCCGGGCCGGTCTGCCCGGCCCGGTGCGGGCTGACATTTGTCACGGCCGATCTCGGCTGTCCGGCCCACGTGCGGGCGGCGGCGAAGCGGTCCAGTAGAGGTATGAGACGTCGGATCGCTCCTGCTGCCGGGTTGTTCTTCGTGGCCCCGCTCGTGGCCGAGTTCCTGCTGGGCAACCTGCCGATCACCTTCCTGCCGGCGGCGCTGGTGCTCGCCCCCTTCTACGGTGGGGGCGCTCTGCTCATCCGCGAGCTGGTGCGCCGGCGGGGACTGGGGTGGGCCGGCATCGTCGTCCTGGGGCTGGCTTTCGCCGTACTGGAAGAAGGTCTGACCACGCAGTCGCTCTTCAACCCGGACTATGCCGACGCGCATCTGCTGGTCGACGGGTTCGTGCCGGCGCTGGGCATCGCGATTCCGTGGACGATCTATGTGCTGGGGCTGCATACGTTCTGGAGCATCAGCGCGTCGATCCTGATCATGGAGGCGGTCGCGGGTGAGTGGCGCACGACGCCGTGGCTCGGCCGGACCGGGCTGGTTATCACCGGTGTCATGTTCGCGGCGGGCATCGCCATCAGCACCGCGATCAACATGTCACAGTGGCCCTACACCGCCACGGCCGGGCAGTTCGCTGTCACCGGTGTCATCGTGGTTCTTCTGGTGGCGGCCGGTCTCCTGGTCCGCCCGCCCCGGCTGTCGCTCCCCGGCGCCGCTCCCGCACCCCGGACTGTCCTGATCGCCACGCTGGTGGCCGGCGGGGTGTTCCAGGGACTGACGCTGGTCGACCTGCCGACCTGGGCCGGTGTAGCCGTGTGGGTGGTCGACGTCGCCGTCTATCTGGTGCTGATCGCGCGCTGGTCGGCCCGCGACGGCTGGGACGAGCGGCACTACCTGGCGATCGGCGCGGGGGCGCTGCTCACGTACGCGTGGCACTCGTTCGCCGAGTCCCCGGTCGGCGCGGCCGCGGTCACGATCGACCTGATCGGCAACGCGATCTTCACCGCGGGTGCGGTGTGGCTGATCTGGTTCGCGTGGCGGCGGGTCCGCGTCGCCCGGGCCGCGGGCGTGTTCACAAACTGAGACTCAGATCAACAGCGGTGAGTGCGGCGCGGGTTGTACGGTTTCGGCGTGGTGTTGAAGACGGAGCTGACCAGCGCGGACCTCACTGATATCCGGCAGTCCGCGCTCGGCGCGGCCGACCCGCTCGGCGTGGCCGCCGAGCTGGCGGATGCGGCCGAGGCCGGACGACTGGCCGACAAGGACGACGCGGGGTACGCCCTCGCGCTCGCCGCCGAGATCGCGGAGAGCCGGTCGAAGTTCGACGCGGCCCTGCGCTACGCGGAACGGGCCGTGGAGGCGTACGGGTCCCGCGACGACAGCCAGGCCGGGGGTGCGAAAGCCCTGCGGGCGCGCATCCTGTTCCGGGCCGGGCGGCCGGAGGAGGCGATGGCCGACCTCGAGCCGCTGCGCCCGCTGCTGACCCAGCACGGCGACGCGTCGGCGTACATCACGGCCGCCCTGGCCGCCGGTGGGCAGGCGCGGCTGGCCGAGCAGTGGCTGACCGAGGCGGTCAAGGAGGCACTGCCCTCCCCCTCGGCGTCGTCCGCCCCGGGCCCGCAGGGTGCGACCTCGATCGCACCGGTGTCGACCTCGGCTCCCCGGTCCGCGTCGTCCGAACCGGCCACGGCCGAGGACGCCGGCGTCGCGTTCTTCCTGCTGCAGCAGCGGCACCGCCTGCGGCACGCGCTGGGCCTGCAGCACGACACGCACGACAACCTGGCCGAGCGCCTCGAGACCCGGCTGGCGAACGTCGAGCCGGCCGTGGCGACAGTCGACCTGCTGTTCTGGCCCCGGGCCGAGCACAGCAAGCTGATCGAGACGTGGCCGGCGCTGGCCTCCGCCTACGGCGCCGACTGGGACGAGCACCGGGGCATTCTCGAACGTGAGCTGGTCCGGCTGACCAACGCGGGCCGCACCGGCCTGACCGTGCTGCCCGGCACGGTGACCGGGCTGACCGGGTTCGCCGGCACCGACACCGACCCGTCCGACGCCAAGGTCCGGTCGGGCTACGCCGCTCAGCAGGGCACCCGCGCCGGCCAGATCCCGTGGCCGCCGGAGCGCAACGGTGTCTGCTGGTGCGGATCGGGCCTGAAGTACAAGAAGTGCTGCTTGCCGCGTTCGCGCCGGTAAGTTCGATACGCTTTGTCGGTGAGTGTTCCTGATGAGGAGCCGCTGGTTCCTTATCAGGAGCCGGACGACAGCGTGCCCGAGAAACGCCGCACCGACGGCTGGTGGCTGGTCGCCCTGGCGATCCTGCTGGTCGTCGTGTGCGGCGGCGTGATCATGGCGGTGAACGGCTGGGTCGGCCGGGAGCTGGAGAAATCAGCCGACAACGGAGCCGTCTTCGTCGGGGTCATCCACCGCTGACCGGAAATTGTCATACCCCCGGTGTTCCATGTGGCTATGACGATTGCCGTGACTACACCGACCGGAAATGTCGGCTCTCGAGTCGTCCAGCTGCTCGTCCAGGCGGGTGTGCGCCCGCGCGTGCTCGTTCGTGACCCGGCCAGGCTGCCCGACGCCGTGCGCCCGCACGTCGAGGTGGCGCAGGGCGACCTGCTCGACGCCTCGTTCGTGGCCGACGCCGTGAAGGGTGCCGAGGCGCTGTTCTGGGCCAGTCCCGAGGCGTTCACCGCACCCGACCCGCTGGCCGACATGATCGCCATGGGTGCGAATGCGGCCGCCGCCGTCGAGGCGGCCGGCGTGACCCGGGTGCTGCAGATCAGCAGCGTGGGAGCCGAGCGCCGCCACGGCGCCGGCCTGATCGACGGCCTGGCCCGCAACGAGGAACAGCTCGCCGCCACCGGGGCCGACCTGCTGACGCTGCGCTGCGGCTACTTCTTCAGCAACCTGTTCGGCATGCTCGACGCGATCAGGGCGGGTGCCCTGGCCACCACGATGCCCCTCGACCGCCGTTCGGCCTGGGTCGACCCGCGCGACATCGCCGAGGTGGCCGCCGCTCGCCTGCTGGCCGGCTGGTCCGGCCACGACATCCAGGCCGTGCACGGCCCCGCCGACCTGTCCTGGTCCGAGGTAGCCACCATCTTGTCCACCGCCACCGGCCACAACATCCAGGCCACCCAGATCACCGACGACGACCTGCGCCAGGCACTGCGTTCCGCCGGAATGTCCGAGCCCGCCGCCGCCGGAGTAGTAGGAATGACAGCCGGCACCCGAGACGACTTCACACCCGAGCAGGAGCGCTCCTTCGTGACGACGACACCGACCACGCTCGAGGCCTGGGCACACGCAGCGCTGCGCCCACTCCTGAGCTGACCGGTCACGCCGGCGGGGCGTCCTGCTTCATCCGCGGCCACCGGGTGGCGGCGCGCCTCAACCTCGAACCGGAGTAACCCCACGCCGGGCCTGAGTCAGCGGGCGCAAATCCGGCCGGGGCCGAGTTGGCGCGCCTCGCGGCCGTGAGCCGCGTAGCACCACGTCACGGCCGCGACCCGGGACAAGGCCGCCGTGCCCGAGCCGGGGCGAGGCCGCTACGACCGTCGCTGGGGCAACGCCGCCGACAGCCCGCGTTTCGGACAGCCCGCCATAACCGGGGCTGCGGCGACGCCGCTACCACCGTCGCTCGGGCAACGCCGCCGACAGCCCGCGTTTCGGACAGCCCGCCATAACCGGGGCTGCGGCGACCGCGATGGCGCCACTTCGAGCCGCGAACCGCGGCAATGCCACGCCGTGACCGAGCCCGGACAGCGCCGCGACGAGGCCAGTTCCAGGGCAGCGCCGCCGTGGCCGGAGCTGGGATAACGCCACGCCGCAGCCGCGAACTGAAGGAGCGCCACACCGCGATCAGGCTTGTATGACGCCACACCGCGACCGGGCCCGGACAGCGCCGCGACGATGCCGCGAACGGAAGAAAGTGTCACGCCACGATCGAGGGCGGGATGGCACCGCGTCGCGGCGGCGACCGAGGTAGCGCCACACCATGACTGAGGCCCGGGTGCCGCCGAGCCATGGCCGGGGCTGTATCGCCGTGGCCCGACCTTGGATAGCACCACGCCGCAGCCGCGAACCCAGACCGCGCCGCAACGCAACCGAGGCCTGGACGGCGCCGCGCGTAGCCGGGACCGGGGCCGAACCACCGCGACCAGACCTGGGATAACACCCACCGTGGCCGCGAACCCAAACCACGTCACGCCGCGGCCGAGAGGCGGACGGGCACCACGCCGCAGCTGCGAACCCAGACCGCGCCGCAACGCAACCGAGGCCTAGATGGCGCCGCGCGTAGCCGGGACCGGGGCCGAACCACCGCGACCAGACCTGGGACAGCACCCACCGTGGCCGCGAACCCAAATCGCGTCACGCCGCGGCCGAGGGGCAGACGGGCAGCACGCCGCGACCGCGATCCCGGGGTCTCGCCGGTGAGCGGTGAGCATCACGGAAATCCGGGCCATGACAGTCGGGCGTCGCCGGAGTAGGCTCCTTGCTTACACGTGTAAGCAAGGATGTCGGGACCGACTACCGAACGCGCAGTTCCGCTCAACGCCACAGTTCCGCACGAACTTCAGTCACGCTCAGACGAGAACTCAGACGTGAGCTCAAACGTGAGCTCAAACGTGAGGCGAGTCCGGACAAGAAACGCCGCCACGCTCAACGCGAGTCGGCCGAATCGCTCGCCGACGCTCACTTACCGACGCTCGACAAACGCTCAACCCGCGGCGGACCCACCACGCCGAAGCGGCAAACAGACAGCGACCGTCCCGCTGAAACAGGAGAAGAAGTCCATGGATCACGTCGAGGAACTGCTCGCGCGCATGTCGCCGGAGGAGAAGGCGGCCCAGCTCACCCAGTACTTCTACTTCAAACTGCCGGCGGGGGCCGAGCCCGACCCGGCGCTGGGACTCGACCTGGAAGCGCAGCCGCGCGGGGTGGAGGAAGCTCTCGGGCGTGGTGAGGCGGGGTCGCTGCTGTTCGTGCGGGATGCGGCGGAGATCAACCGGCTGCAGCGGATGACGATCGAGGGGAACGCGCACGGCATTCCGGCGCTGTTCGGGTTCGATGTCATTCACGGGCTGCGGACGATCTTCCCGGTGCCGATCGGTATGGCCGCGTCGTGGGATCTCGAGACGATCGAGCGCGGGCAGGCCGTCGCCGCTCGAGAGGCGCGTGCGGTGGGCATCCACTGGACGTTCGCGCCGATGGTCGACATCGCGCGGGACGCCCGGTGGGGCCGGATCGTGGAGGGCGCGGGCGAAGACCCGTTCCTGGGCGCGGCGGTCGCGGCCGCGCAGGTGCGCGGGTTCCAGCCCACGGTCATCGCGGGCCCGAAGCACTTCGCTGGCTACGGCGCGGCGGTCGGTGGGCGCGACTACGACGAGGCCTCGATCTCCGACTACGAACTGTGGAACGTCTACTTCCCGCCGTTCCAGGCCGCGGTCGAGGCCGGCGCCGGGAACGTCATGACGGCGTACATGGATCTCAACGGCATCCCCGCGTCGGCCAGCAAGTGGCTGTTCACCGAGGTGCTGCGGGACATGTGGGGCTTCGACGGGTTCGTGGTGAGCGATGCGAACGCCGTGCGCAATCTGGTCACGCACGGATATGCGCGCGACCTGACCGAGGCGGGCGCCCGGGCGGTCACGGCGGGCGTCGACATGGAGATGGCGATGGGCGATCCCGCGTACGCGCATCTGCCCGGGGCGGTGAGCGACGAGGTGCTCGATGCGCGCGTCCGCAAGGTGCTCGAGGCCAAGGCGAAGCTCGGACTGTTCGACAACCCGTACGTGGATGAGCGACTCGCGCAGGAAACGCTCACCGACCCGGCCCACCGGGACGTGGCCCGCGTGGCCGCCCAGCGGTCGGCGGTGCTGCTGCGCAACGACGGCGGCCTGCTCCCGCTCGACCGGAACGCCTCGATCGCCGTGCTCGGGCCGCTGGCCGACTCGCGGCGCGACATCATCGGGCCGTGGGTGTTCGACTACGACCTGAGCGAGACGGTAACCGTTCTGGACGGTATCCGGCGCGCGGTGGGCGAGCAGAACGTCACCTTCGCGCAAGGTGTGCCGGTCGTGCAGCGGACGTTCCCGTCGATGTTCGACATGTTCGGCGGCAACGCGCCGTCCGACCCGGAGGGTTTCGACGAGGACGCCGAGTTCGCGCGGGCGGTCGAGACGGCGACCGCGGCCGACGTCGCCGTCGTGGTGGTCGGCGAGTGGCAGAACATGATCGGTGAGGCGGCGTCGCGGTCCTCGCTCGACCTGCCCGGCCGGCAGCTCGAACTGGTGCAGGCCGTGGTGGCCACCGGCACGCCGACCGTCCTGCTGGTGATGAACGGCCGCCCGCTCGACCTGCGCTGGGCCGCCGAGCACGTGCCGGCGATCCTGGACATCTGGTATCCGGGCACGCAGGGCGGCAACGCCGTGGCCGACCTGCTCTTCGGGGCCGTCTCCCCCGGCGGCAAGCTGCCGTTCAGCTGGCCGCGTACGGTCGGGCAGATCCCGATCGTCTATTCGCACACCATCTCGCACGAGCCGGAGAACCAGGCGCGTCGCTACTGGGACGAGGAGAGCACCCCGCTCTTCCCGTTCGGCCACGGGTTGAGTTACGCGTCGTTCAGCTTTTCCGACATCACAATCGACAATCCTTCCCCCGTACGCGACGGCACAGTGACCGTTTCTGTCCAAGTGCGCAACGATTCCGACCGTGAGGCGGCCGAGGTCGTGCAGTTGTATCTGCACCAGCGCTCCGGGAGCGCCTCCCGGCCCGTACGGGAGCTGAAGGGTTTTGAGCGTGTCGTGCTGCCGGGCGGGGAGTCGCGGCGGGTGGAGTTCCGGGTCGGGCCCGACCAGCGGCGCTACTGGAACGCGGCCGAGCGCGACTGGGTGCTCGACGAGTCGGTGTTCGACGTCTGGGTCGGCGGCAGCTCGACGGCCGACCTGACCGCGACGTTCGAGGTCACCGGCTAGCGCGCCGGGCCCGGAACGAGTAATAGCGGACAGCCGCAACGCGCAACAGCGGACGGCCAGAACGCCCAACAGCGCGCAACAGCGGACGGCCGGAACGCGCAACAGCGCGCAACCGCAACGCCCAACAGCGAATGCCCGGAACGCGCAACACCGAGCAACCGCGGACAGCCGCAACGCCCAACAGCGGACGGTCGGAACACGCAACACCGAGCAACCGCGGACAGCCGCAACGCGCGAGAGCAAGTGGCGGTAACGGATCGGGTGCCCGTGCCGATCAGGAGGATGTGCGGGGACGACGGGGCCGGCGGTGGACCGGCACGCTCCTGGTCGTCGCCGTGCTCGGCATGGGCGCCGCGGTGACGGCCGGGGCGTACGACGTGGTCGAGCACGGTGAGGACCGCTACGCCGGCCAGGTCATGGACCGGTACGCCGACGACCTGTCGGCCGCGGTCACCGACCGGGCCGGCCGGTACGGCGAGACGGTGACCGACCTGGCCGCGGCCGTCGGCGCCCAGTCCGATCTGCGGGGCGACGACTTCACCCGGATCACCGCCACCCTCGACGCGGTCCGGCTGCCGGGCGCGGCCAGCATCGACTTCATCGTGCCGGCCACCACCGCGCAGGTCCCGGCCCTGCAGCGGCACTGGCGCGGGCAGGGCGATCGGGGGCTGACGCTGAAGCCCGCGCCGGGCCAGGACATGCACGAGTTCGTCATCTTCGAGCATCCGTTCGACGGGGTCGACATCGCCGGCGCCGACCTCGCGCAACGGCCGGCGGCGAGCGAAGCTGTCCGCATCGCGCGGCAGAGCGGCCGTCTGGCGATCAGCCCGGCCTTCCAGCTGATCCGCGA
The DNA here is from genome assembly GCF_018829635.1 of Paractinoplanes bogorensis. Lineage (GTDB taxonomy): Bacteria > Actinomycetota > Actinomycetes > Mycobacteriales > Micromonosporaceae > Actinoplanes > Actinoplanes bogorensis. Next base: position 640,452 of record NZ_JAHKKG010000004.1, on the reverse strand, counting down.
CGACAACCTCGAGGCGGCCCAGCGGCAGACCTCGGTGACGTTCGCCGGACCGGTCTATTCCGGGCTCGGCTCGGACGCGCCCGACGTGTTCCAGGGCTGGATCGTGATGCCCGTCCGCGGCCAGGACTTCCTCGGGCAGACGCTTCTCGACCGCGGCCAGGGCGCCGTCCAGGTCCGCGTCGCCGACGGCGCGTCCGCCCTGGCCACGGTCGGCCCGGGCCGGCGGGTGCCCGATGATTCGCTCACCCGGCAGCGGGTCGTCACCGTAGGGCAGCGGCACTGGGACGTCAGCTTGTGGCCCACGACTCAGCTGCTGCGGGCCACCGACCGCGGGCTGAGCCGGTTCACGATGGCCGCCGGGATCGCGCTCACCCTGCTGCTCGGCCTGATGACCGGCATGCTCACCGGCAGCCGCAACCGGGCCTTGCAACGGGTCGACGAGGCCACGGCCCAGTTGCGCGACGACATCTCCCGGCGCGAGCAGGTCGAGGCCACCCTGCGCGAGCGTGAGCGGGAACTGCAGGATCTGGCCTTCCGGGACGCGCTGACCGGGCTGGCCAACCGGCGGCTGTTCCACGACCGGCTCACCCAGGCGCTGGCCGGGCACATCCGGTCCGGGCACCGGCTGGCCGTGCTGTTCGTCGATCTGGACGGTTTCAAGGCGGTCAACGACCGCCTCGGTCACCACGCGGGCGACATCGTGCTGCGGACGATCGCCGACCGGCTGCGCACCGGACTGCGCGCCTCGGACACGGTCGCGCGGTTCGGCGGGGACGAGTTCGCCGTGATCCTGGAAGGGGTGTCGGTGCCGGACGACGTCCGTACGGCCGCTGAACGCGTCATCGCCGAGGTGCGCGCACCGATCGACATCGCCGGCGGGCCCGCGCGGGTGTCGGCCAGCATCGGGATCGCGCTGAGCGGCAGCGGCGCCACCGCGGACGACCTGATGCGCGAGGCGGACAGTGCGATGTACGCCGCGAAGAACGCCGGCAAGGACCGCTACGTCGCGGCCTTCTGACCGATGAAGGCGACCACCTCGTTCATGACCGCGTCGGCGTTGAGCTCGTTGAACAGCTCGTGGCGGGCCTCCGGCCAGGTCAGCTCGAGGTAGTCCGGCCCGCGCAGGTGCTCGACCCCGGACCGGGAGCCCTCGATCGGCACGAGCGGGTCGGCCTCGCCGTGGATCCACATCAGCGGCAGCGAACCCAGCGACGGGCCCTGGGCGACGGCGTCGATGCCGCGGTCGAGGGCGGCCAGCGTCGGCCGTTTGAACGGGCCGTGCCAGACGATCGGGTCGGCGGCGTACTTCTCACCGACCCGCGTGTCGCGGGACAGGGTGGTGATGTCGAGCGGCACGTCCGGGATCTCGTCGAGCGCGAGCAGTTGCGTCACCGCGTCCCAGCGGCCGACGACCGGGCTGGACAGGACGAGGGCGGCCAGCGAGTCGCCGTACCGTTGCGCGTACCGCGCGGCGATCAGCCCGCCCATCGAGTGACCGAGCAGGACGACCGGTAGCCCGGGATGTTCGTGGCGCGCAATGTCGTCCAGGCCGTGCAGGTCGCCGACGACGTCCTCGAAGTCGGTGATGAGCACTCGCTCACCCTTGCTGCGCCCGTGGCCGACGTGGTCGACCGCGTAGACCGCGGCACCGTCCGCGACCAGACGCGCGGCCAGATGCTCGTACCGGCCGATGTGTTCGCCGTATCCGTGTGCGATGAGCACGATGCGCGCCGGTTCCTCCTCGCCCTCCCAGACCTTCGCGGCCAAACCGTCGTACGTCCACTCCCGGGTCAGTGTCATGGTCGCCTCCCTCGATTTCACTCCTGATGGTCGCGCTCCCCGGGAACTTTCGCGACACGGGCGGCGACCAACGCTGCGAGTCACTCATCCCCAGACCCGAGGTGGCCCCATGTCGACGACCGCTCCCCCGTCCACCGAACGCCCGGCGGCCCGCACGAGACCGGCCGGCAAACGCGGCTTCGGTCCCCTGCTGTTACGCCTGCACTTCTATGCGGGCATCTTCGTGGCGCCGTTCCTGTTCGTGGCCGCGCTGACCGGCCTGGCGTACGTCTTCACCCCGCAGATCGACCAGATCGTGTACGCGAACGAACTGACCGTGGCGGACACCGGCGGACAGGTTCGGCCGTTGTCCGAGCAGATCACCGCTGCGCGGAACGCGCACCCGGACGGCACGGTCGCGGCGATCCGGCCCGGCGAGGGCGACGGCACCACGCAGGTCGACTTCGACGTGCCCGGCCTGACCGGCGACCGGCAGCACACGGTCTACGTCGACCCGTACACGGCCGAGGTGAAGGGCCAGCTCACCACGTGGTTCTCCTACACGCCCGTACGGACCTGGCTGGACGACTTCCACCGCAATCTCCAGCTCGGCGACGTCGGCCGGCACTACTCGGAGTTCGCGGCCAGCTGGCTGGCGGTCATCACGCTCGGCGGCCTGGCGCTGTGGTGGCGGCAGCGGTTCGTCCGGCCCGACCTCAAAGCGCGCAAGGGTGTGCGGCGAACGCGCAGTTTCCACGCCTCGACCGGGCTGTGGCTGAGTGTCGGGCTGCTGTTCCTGTCGGCGACCGGGCTGACCTGGTCGCGGTACGCGGGCGGCAACTTCGGCGAGGCGCTGGACGCCCTGAAAGCCGGGACGCCGTCGCTGTCCACCGAGGTGGCGGCCGGTGGCCACCACGGCATGTCCGGTGGCGCCGCGGTGTTCGACCCGGCCACTGTGGACAACGTGGTCGGCGTGGCCCGCGCGAACGGGCTCGACGGTCCGCTCGAGGTGAGCGTGCCGGCCGATGCCACGACGGCGTGGACCGTGGCTCAGGACGACAGCACTTTTCCCGTACGGAAGGATCGGATCGCCGTCGACGCGATGTCGGGGACCGTGGTCGACCGCAGCGACTTCGCCGACTACCCGCTGCTGGCCAAGCTGAGCAGTCTCGGGGTGAGCGCCCACATGGGCATGCTGTTCGGCCTGGCCAACCAGATCTTGCTCGCGTTGCTGGCGCTGGGACTGCTGTGCGTCATCGTGTGGGGCTACCGGATGTGGTGGCAGCGGCGGCCCCGGCACGCCGTGGCCGGTACGCCGCCGGCCCGGGGCGCCTGGCTCCGGCTACCGGCGTGGGGCATCGTCGTGGGGGTGCCGGTGGTGTTCGGGCTCGCCTGGGTGGTGCCGCTGTTCGGCCTTCCGCTGGCCGGTTTCCTGCTGGTCGACTTCGTGGTGGGGACGCTGCGCGCGCGCCGGTCCACGATTCCCGTCTCGCCGCCCCCGGCCGGAAGCTGACCGGACCTCAGCGTTCGTACTGCCGGGCGATGCCGGCGGCCCGCTCGTGCAGGGCCGTACGCAACCACGGCGGTGACACGGCTTCCGCGGCGACGCCGAGCTGCCACAGTGCCCACTCGGCGTGCCGCCCGTCCTGGAACGTCACTTCGAGCCGCAACCAGCCGTCCGGGCCGGCCTCCTCGGCCCGGACGGCCAGGGCGGTGCCGGTCAGCTCGGCCCGGCGCGCCGGATCGATCCGGACGAGCACCACCACCTGATCGCCACCCTCGCGGAATCGCGTGCTGCGCTCCCGCCAGGCCCGGGCCAGGTCCACGCGGCCGGGGCGGTCCGCGGATTCGGCGAGTTCCTCGGCCTCGACGATGCGCGACAGCCGGAAGGTCCGGTCGGCGCCGGACGTCGTGGCCAGCAGGTAGCCCTGCCCGTGCACGCTCACGAGGCCGATCGGGTCGACCGTGCGCCACCGCGGATCCTGGCCCGCCGACGCGTAATGCAGGCGCAGCTTGCGCCCGTCCAGCACCGCCCGGCGCACCGCGGCCATGACGGCGTCCGGCACGTCCTCCTCGGCGGCAGTGGGCCGCGCCAGCAGGTCGGCCCGCGGATCGACCAGCAGCCGCTCGACCGCGTCGGGGGCGGCCCCCGGATGGCTGTCGGGCAGCGCGTCGACCACCTTGAGCAGCGCCGAGGCGAGCGCCGAGCCCAGCCCGAACGTCTGCGTGCCGCGCTGCGACCCGGCCACCAGCAGCGCGAGGCCCTCGTCGGGGGTGAGGCCGGTCAGCTCGGTGCGGAAGCCGGGCATCAGCGCGAACCCGCCGCGCCGCCCGCGCTCGGCGTAGACCGGCACGCCGGCCGCGGACAGCGCCTCGATGTCGCGCAGCACCGTGCGGGTCGAGACCTCGAGTTCGCGGGCCAGCACGGTCGCCGAGAGCCGGCCGTGCCGCCGGAGCAGCAGCACCAGCGCCACCAGCCGGTCCGCCCGCATGCCGGAATCATGCCAGCAATACGTGACACAGGTTGTCGTGTATTGCGGGCGAGGCTGTACGCGAACACCTTCGAGGAGCGGAGAAACAATGCTCGAACGTACGGCGGTCAACCCGTGGACCTGGTCGGCCGGGCTGGGATATCACCAAGGTGAGCTGGTCTCCGGCCCGGCCCGGACGCTCTTCTGCGCCGGCCAGACCGCGATGAGTCCCGACGGCGAGCCGCGGCACCCCGGCGACCTCGCGGCCCAGCTGGCGCTGAGCCTCGACAACCTGGAGGCCGTGCTCGGCGCGGCCGGCATGAAACTGACCGATCTGGTGCGCCTCAACGTCTACACCACCGACGTCGACCGGCTGTTCGAGCACTACGGCATCCTGGCGTCCCGGCTGGGTGCCGCCGGGGCCGCACCCGCCACCACGATGCTCGGCGTGACCCGGCTGGCCCTCCCGACCCTCATGGTCGAGCTGGAGGGGACAGCCGTCGCCTGACCGCCGTCAGATGCAGGGGGTGCCGTTGAACCCGGTCGAGAGCTCGTGCCCGTCCGCGTCCTCGACGCTGACCACCTTGATGTCACCCACGTAGGCGACCTTGGCCGCCGTCTCGCAGATCTCGCGGGCGGCGTCCTTGTCGTCCGGGCCCAGCGACGTCGAGATCTGCACCTGGGTGCAGCTCCCGATCACCTTGACCACCTCGACCGCGTCCGAGGTCATCTCCTTGGCGACCGCCTTCTGCGCGTCGTCGCCGCACTGCGCGACCGGCGCGGTGGTCGGGACGTCGTCGTTGGCGTCCGGGATGTCGTCGAAGAGGCTCGCGCATCCGGTCAGCGAGACAGTGGCCAGCAGGGCGACGAGAGCAACTCGAATCTTCATGAGGACGAGATTGACGGCCCCCGCCAAAAAATCTCTAAAGAGAGGACAGGAACGCGTTGTACCGGGCCAGCTCATCCTCCTCGCCGGTGGCGTCGGCGCGGTCGGCGGCCCGGTCCAGCCGGGCCTGCTCGCGCTCGTCGGAGCGGATCCACTGCCGCACGAGCAGCAGCATCACGACCACCGCCGGCAGCTCGCCGAAGGCCCAGGCCAGCGACGCCCCGAGATGCTGGTCGTCGAGCAGCGAGGCGGCCCACGGCGGGTGCACGGCGGTGTACCAGCCGGCGGCGATGACCGTGGTCGACTGCAGCAGCACGAACCCGAAGAACGCGTGCGCCACCATGGCCAGGAAGTGCACGACGGTGAGCACCGCCGGATGCACCCGCCGGCGGCCCGGGTCGACCCCGATGAGCACCCAGAACAGCAGGTAGCCGGCCAGCACGAAGTGCACCAGCATGGCCAGGTGCCCGAGGTGGTAGCGCATCAGCGTGCCCAGCAGCCCGCCCATGTACAGCCCGTACAGGCTGGTCACGTAGATCACCAGCGCGATCAGCGGATGGGTCAGGAACCGGGCGGCCCGGCTGTGCAGGACGACCAGCAGCCATTCGCGCGCGCCGCGCACCTGTGGGTCGGCCGGGCGGCGCAGGGCGCGCAGCGCGAGCGTGATCGGGGCGCCGCCGACGAGCAGGATCGGCACCGCCATGGACAACACCATGTGCTGCACCATGTGGACGCTGAACAGCACGTACGCGTAGCGGGCGACGCCGAGCCCGGTGATCGCGCCGAACAGCAGCAGGCCGCCCACCCACGAGGCGGTCCGGGCCATCGGCCAGTGGTGACCGGCGCGGCGCAGGCGGATGACACCGGTGACGTAGGCCGCGATCCCGACCGCCACGAAGGTCAGCAGAAACATGTCGGGCAGCGGGTTTCCGAGCATGTCACGGGTGGACATGGGTCCGGGCATGGCGAAGCCGAGCAGCTCGACCAGCGGATCGGGTTCGGTGGCGTTCTCGGGCACCGGCGTCGGGCTGCGCGACAACGCGACCGCCAGCCCGACCGCGCCGGCCAGCACGACGAGTTCCCCCGCAGCGAGGCGGACAAAGGCGAGGCGTCCCGAGGCGTTCCGGTCCGAGGCACTCCGGTCCGGGGTGTTCCGGTCCAGGGCGTTCCGGTCCAGGGCGTTCCGACCCGACGCGTTCCGGTCCAGGGCGTTCCGGTCCGACACGTTCCGGTCCGACACGTTCCGGTCCGACACGTTCCGGTCCGACACGTTCCGGTCCGAGGCGTTCCGGTCCGAGGCGTTCCGGTCCGAGGCGCTTTGGCTCAGGGCGCTTTGGTTCAGGGCGCGCAGCGTGCGGGTGCGGTGCACGGCCCCGATCGCGCCGACGGCGAGGAGGGCCAGAACCTTGAGGAGCACCATTTCCCCGTACGGGGAAATGATCGCGCCCCACGATCCGAGCCGAATTCCCGCGTTGACCGTGCCGCTGACCGCCGTGACGACGAAGCATGCGAGCGCGAGACGGCTGTAGCGGGTGGCCGTGTCGGCGAAGCGGCGGTGCCGGCGTACGAGAAGAAGGCCGGCCAGACCACCCACCCACAGCGCGGCGGCCAGCACGTGCAGCGCGAGGCTGCTCACCGCGATCTGATGGTTGCCGGCGCCGGAAGCGTGCCCGGTGAACGCGGGCGGCAGCAGCGCGACCATGGCCAGCCCGGCCGTGACCGCCGCCGTGCCCCGGGAGAGCCCGGCCCGGGTGAGGATCGCCACGACCAGCGCGAGCCCGATCTGCAGGAGCAGCGCCTGACCCTGCGAGACCGAGAACGCGAAGCTGACCACGGCGTGCGGGCTGAGCCGTCCGACCGGCAGACCGAGGATGTCGGACACGGTGAACAGCACCACGCCGGTCGAGCTCAGCGCCCACGCGAGCGCGAGCCAGGTGGTGCGGCGCAGGAGGACCCAGCCGTACGCGGCCACGCTGCGCCCGTCACCCGGCAGCAGGAACGCCGCCGTGACCGCCAGCCCGATCGTGAGCACACCCAGGATCTCGGCCAGCAGCGTGAACGCGGGCAGCGCCCACTCGGTCACCGGCCCGGGCGTGGGTATGCCGGGCAACACCTCGCCGTCCACGCCGCCGCCGAACACGAGCGCCGCCACCAGCACCACAGCCGCCGCTCCCACGGCCGAACCCACCACAACCGGAGTCTTCGCACCACCTTGCACGTGCGGTAGTCGTTCCGGGCGCCCCCGGAGTTCCGCAAACTTTCTCCGCCCCGCCGAACGGGAGCCTGGCCGCTCGACGAACGCGAGCCTGACGCCCGCCGAACAGAAACTTGTCCGTCCGCCGAACGCGGTCTTGGCCACGTGCCGAGCGGGAGTCGGCCACCCGCCGAACGGGGGCCTGTCGCCCGCCGAACAGAAACTTGTCCGTCCGCCGAACGCGGTCTTGGCCACCTGCCGAGCGGGAGTCGGCCACCCGCCGAACGCGAGCCTGACGCCCGCCGAACAGAAACTTGTCCGTCCGCCGAACGCGGTCTTGGCCACGTGCCGAGCGGGAGTCGGCCACCCGCCGAACGGGGGCCTGTCGCTCACCGAACGGGAAACTGGTCCGCTCGCCGCAGCTGCCGCCCCGCCGAACGGAACTGATCCGCGCCGGTGGACGACGACGGGAACTAATCCGCCTCGCCGAGCGACGATACGAGGGTGGGAGACCCGGACGAGCAGGTCATCGGTGGGCAACGCTGCCGCATGCCCCGGCGGGCGGCCTCGTCCCGGCGGTCGCCGCTGACCGTGCGGCACGCGGGCGGCCGGCTGGTGGTCCGATCCCGGCCGCGTTCCCGCCCCGGCCCACCTGGCCGGGGCGGCCCGGTCGTCGCCGCGCTGGCCGTCGCCCTCGTGGTCGCGTTGGCCGCCTTGCTCGGCACCCACCCCGGCGCTTGGACCTCGCCACAGGGCCCGTGCCCGGCCCGGACTTCCGACGTGGCCACAACCGCCGGCCACACACTGCGCCTTCGCGCCGAGCCTGGTGGCGGCGCCACGCTCATCCACCTGTGCGCCGCGCTCGCGACCGGCCCGATCCGCACCTGGGCGGTGGCGACCGCAGCCGGACCCGTCCCGGTGCAGCGGCTCAGCGACAACCTCGCGCTGGCCTCGGCCGCGCTCACACCCGGCGAACACACGCCGATCACCGTTGACGCACGCCTGGCCTCCGGCGAGGTGCTGCGGTTCGCCACTCAGCTGACCGTCCCCGCGCTGTCGGTCTGAGTCCCGCCCTGACCTCGGCCGCGTGTTCGCGGCCGGCTACCTGTTCCTGGTCAGCCGGGCCCGGCAGATCCGCCGCGGCACTCGCACCCGGCGAACACACTCCCATCACGGTCGAGGCCCCCGTCAGAGGCTCCCTGTCACTACCAGTCTCGGTCCGGCCTCCCTGGGAGCGGGGCGATGCGCGACAGTCGACGATGTCGCTCTCGGAAAGGCTGGACCATGCCCCTCGCTGACGTCGTGTTCGGGTTCGGTGCGCACAGCGCCATCGACGACGCCCCGGAACTGTTGCGCATGACCGGGCAGGCCGACCGGGACGGGCTCGACCTGTTCTCGTTGTCCGACCATCCGTATTTCGGCGCGCGGCTGGACGCGTACGCGGGAATCGGTTTTGTCCTCGGGCGGACCCGGCGGCTGGCCGCACTGGCCAACGTCACCAATCTGCCGCTGCGGCCCGCGCCGATGCTGGCCCGGACCGTGACCTCGCTGTCGGCGCTGTCCGGCGGACGCGTCGTGCTCGGGATGGGCGCCGGTGGACTGTGGGACCGCATCGCCGCCATGGGGGTGCCGCCGCTGACTCCGGGCGCGGCTGTGGACGCCTTCGAGGAGGCGATCGTCCTGGTCCGGGAACTCTCGGGCGGCGGCCCGCCGGTCACTCACGACGGCCGGCACTACCGGGTGGAGCAGATCGAACCGGCCCCGGTCGCCGCGCCGCCCGTGTGGACCGGCTCGAACGGCCCTCGATCGCTGGCCGCCACCGGCCGGGTGGCCGACGGCTGGATCCCGGGGCACGCCGCCGACTGGGTCAGCGAGCGGTACCGGCAGTCCCGGCCGATCATCGATGCGGCGGCGGTGGCCGCAGGCCGGGATCCGCGCGACGTCCGTACGGTCTACAACCTGCCCGGACGCATCACCGAGCGGCCGCTCGCAAGCACCCGCGACGGGGACAACCGCTGGATCGGCGGCTCGCCCGGCCAGTGGGTCGAGGAGCTGACCGGGGCCGTACGGGAGCATGGCGCGTCCGGCTTCGTCCTCTTCTCCCCCGGCGGCGGGACGCCCGACCTGATGTCGCTGGGCCGCTGGGCGAACGAGATCGCGCCGGCGGTGCGCGCGGCCGCCTGACGCACGGGCACCCACGCTCCCACGGAGTGCGGCAGGATGTCCGTCATGCTGCTCAGGGCCGCGTTCGGGGCGCTGTTCCGCGCCGGGGCGTGGTCGGTGCTGGTGGTGCTGGCCTTCGTCGTGATGGCGACGGCGAGCGCCGCCCCGGGGCTGTTCGCCGAGGCCGGGCGCAACGCGGCGTTCCAAGCCGGACGGGCGGCGGTGTCCCCGTCGGCCCGGCAGGACGACGCCGACGTCGTACGGCTGACCGGCTCCCGCTCCCCCGACAGCGCGAGCCAGCAGCGGCTGCTGACCGAGCTACGCACGATCCCGCACCTGACCGAGCCGCGGTTCGACGGCGGCTCGGCGGGCAAGGAACTCTCCTGGTCGAAGCCGTGGGCCTCGACCGTCTCGACCGGCACCCGGACGGCCTCGGCCCGGCTCTACGCGGTCACCGACCCGGCCCACGAGCTGGTCGTGACGGACGGCAGCGGCCCGGCGGGCGGGGTCTGGCTGCCCGAGACGCTCGGCTTCCGGCCGGGTGAGACGGTCACCGTCGCCGTCGAGGACAAGAAGGCCACCGCGCCGGTCACCGGCCTCTACGCGGTCGTGCCGGGTGGCCGCCGCCCGGCCGACCCGCCGGGCGGGAAGGCGTGGGCGCTGCGCGATCGCGACCTGCCGTTCGACACGACCACAACCACGGTCAAGGCCAACCTGATCATCGCGGACGTGCCGGCCACCGAACGGCTGGCCGAGGCGGTGCACGACCAGATCCTGTGGACGGCCGAGTCGACGCTCGTGCCGGGCGCGACCCTGGCTCAGGCCCGCGAGACCGCCCGCGAGGTCGACAACCTGCGGCGGCGGGTGGGCGAGCAGAGCTTCGACGGCGGCACCGACGTGGTGACCGGGCGGCTGGCCAGCGGCATCGGCAAGATCGCGGATCAGGCGGCGTCGGCGTCCGAGACCGTACGGCAGCGGACCCGCCCGATCGAGTGGGCGGCCATCGCCGTCGCGCTCGTCACCGTGTTGGTCATGGCCCTGTTGTCGGTGCGCCGCCGGGCGGTCGAGGTGCGGCACGCGGCCGGCTCGGGAATCGTCCCCCTCGCCGTCGGCGGACTGTGGCTGGCCGAGCATCTGCTGCCGGCCGTGCTCGGGGCGGTCGGGGGCTGGGCTCTGGCCTGGCTGCTGGTCACGCAGGCCGGTCCGCCGGGTGCGGTCACCGCCACGTCGACGCTCGGTGCCGCGTTCGCCGCGGCCGGGGCCGGGCTGCTTGTCACCGGTGTCGTGGCCACGCTGGCCGCGGCTCGCAGCGTCCGGCCGGCGACCCCGGCCGCGCCGCGCCGTCCGTTGCCGTGGGCCGCACCCGTGCTGGTGGTGGCGCTCGCCGCGGGGGCCGGGCTGGCCGGGTCGGGGGCGGACGGCGTACGGGAAACCGATCTGCTTGTGCCTTTGCTGGCGCTGGCCGCGGCCGGGGTGCTGGCCGGGCTGCTGCTCGGGCGGATCACCGGATGGCGCCGCTCTTCGCGCGACCGGCCGCTGCGCGGTGCGGGCTGGCTGACCCGGCGGCGCCTGGCCGACAACTCGGGCGAACGGCGGTTGGCCGTGGCCGTCATGACCGCGGGGCTGGGCATGCTGCTCTTCTCGCTGTGCGCGCTGGCCGCGACCGGCGTCAGCGTCGACGACCGGATCGCGGTGCAGGCGGGCGCGGAAACGGTGGCCGTGCTCGACGGCGGCTCCGCCCAGCTCGATCCGTCGGCGGTCGAGGTGCCGGAAGAGCCGACCGACAAGCCCGTTCCCGGCGTACGCACCCCACCGCTGCCCGGTTATGCGTCGGTGGTCTGGCGCTACGACGCCTGGTCGCCGCTCGACGGCTCGCAGCGCGACCTGCTCGTGGTCGATCCGGTGCGGTTCCGCGAGATCGCGCTGTGGGGACGCGGCCCCGACCTGGCCGCCGCCCGCGCCGCCCTGCCCCGGCTGACCGGCCCCGGCCTGACCGCGCTGGCCGTCGCCGACCCGGCCGCCGCGGGCCAGAGCGTGGTGTCCCTCGACGTCGGCGCCTGGAAGGGCTCGGTCGAGATCGCCGCGCACGTCGCCGCGTTCCCGGGGCTGGACGCGAAACCGACGTACGTGGTCTCGGAAAGCTCTTTCTTCCCGCTGCTCGGCTCGGCCGACCCGCGCCTGAGACCGCGCGACTCCAACGCCTACAGCGGCGCCTTCGTCCGCACGCTGCTGTGGAGCTCGCAGGGCACCGACGCCATCACGTCGCCGCTCGGGGTCGAGCCCGAACGCGTCAACACCGCCGCCACGCTGCGCCAGCGCGACATCTACGTGGCGGCCGCCCGGGCCCGCGGCTACCAGGTCGCCGTGGCCGCCTATCTCGCGCTGCTGGCCGTGCTCGCCCTGTGCGTGCACGCCCAGCGCACCGCCGCGATCCGCCGGGCGAGCGACCTGATGCTGATCCGGGTCGGCCTGGGGCGGTCGCGAGCCCTGCGCGCCCGGATCCTGGAACTCCTCGCGCTCGCCGCCGTCGCCCTGGCCGGGGCGGTCGCCGGGGTGGCCGCACTGCTGCCGCTCGGCCCGCGCCTGCTCGACGAGGAACCCACCCGCCTGCCCGCGCTCCACTTCGGACTCGTCGGGCCCGCCGTCCTGATCACCGTCGCGGTCACCGTGATCGCCGTGGTGGCGGCCGCCCTCTTCACCACCAGCCGCTCGGCCGAGGAGACTGCCTACCGTGACTGACCTCGTACGCCTGGAGTCCGTGACCCACGTGCGCGGCTCGACCACCGTGCTCAGCGAGATCTCGTTCGCCCTGCCCCGGGCCCGGCTCGCCGTGCTGGCCGGCCGGTCCGGGTCGGGCAAGTCGACGCTGCTGCACCTGATCGGCGGTGTGATGGCCCCGTCGTCCGGGTCGGTGACGATCGACGGCGCGCCCGCGACCTCGGTGCACGACTGGGCTCAGGTCGCCCTGCTCCCCCAGCGGCCCGCCCTCGCCCCCGAACTGACCGTCGGCGAGAACGCGCACCTGCCGGCCCGGCTGCGCGGCCGCACGCCTCCCCCGGCGTCGCTGATCCGGCTCGGCCTCGACGCGCTTTCCACCCGGCCCGCCCACGACACCTCGCTGGGCGAGCAGCAGCGCACGGCGATCGCCCGGACCCTCGTGCTGACGCCCGCGGTGGCCCTGCTCGACGAGCCGACCGCCCACCAGGACGACGAGCACGTGGCGCTGGTGCTCGAAGCGCTCACGGCCGCGGTCGCCGAGGGGACGCTGGTGCTGGTCGCCACCCACGACCAGCGCATCATCGACCTGGCCGACGTCCTGCTGCCCCTGCACTCGGGCCGCCTGTCCTAGTTTTCTTGCGGACGCAGGACGATGCGGCCGTGGGACTTGCGGTTGGCCAGCGCGCGGTAGGCGTCCTGCACCGCACTGAGCGGGAACGTGGCCGCGATCGGGATGTGCAACTCGCCCTCGGCGGCCAGCCCGGCCAGTTCGGCCAGTGCGGGCAGGCCGCCGGCGTCGATCGTGCCGAGCGCCTTCACGCCCTTCTCCTTGGCGCCGCGATAGTCGACCACCGTGTCGATCCGGTCGCGCGGCACGCCCAGTTCGAGCGCGAGGTCGATGTAGCCGCCGCCGACCGCGTCGATGAACGCCTGCACACCCTTGCTGCCGGCCACGTTGAGGATCCGCTCGTCCTCCCCCTCGCCGTAGCGCACCGGCCGGATGCCGTGCCGCGTCAGCAGGTCGAAGTGGGCCGCGCTGGTCAGTCCGATCACGGTTGCCCCGGCCCGGATCGCGAGCTGGGCCGCCGTGAATCCGACCCCGCCCGACGCGCCGGAGACCACCAGCGTTTCCCCTGTACGGGGATCGACCGCCCGAACCGCACCCAGCCCCGCCATCGGAGTCGTGTAGAGCGACCCCGCCACGTCCCACGACAGGCCCTCCGGTTTCCGCACCAGCTGGGCCGCCGGGATTGCGACCAGTTCCGCGTGGGCATCCCAGCTCTGCAGCCAGCCGAGCACCTCGTCGCCCACGGCGAACCCGGTCGCGCTGTCGCCCACCGCCACGACGACGCCGGCCAGGTCGCGCCCCGGGATGTACTCGCTGCCGCTGAGCGCCGGCAACGCCCCCGGGTTGAGCGCGCCCGCCTCGACCCGGACGACCACCTCGTGCGGCCCCGGCACGGGCTCGGCCACCTCGTCGACGAACAGACCGTCGATGCCCTCGAAACGGTCGTAACGAACTGCCTTCATCGTGCGCCCCTCAGCTATCAACGGAATCACTTTCCTGCTTCCGACGTTAGCACCCGTCGGTTATCGTGGTCCGCATGTCCGCCACCGCCGCCCGCCGCGCCGACACCCGGTCCCGCATCATCGAGATCGCGGCCCGCCGGCTGCGTGAGGAGGGGCCGGCCGCGGTCACCACGCGCGGGATAGCCGAGCTGGCCGGCGTGCAGGCTCCGATGATCTACCGCCTGTTCGGCGACAAGGACGGCCTGCTGGAGGCCGTAGCCGAGCACGTGATGGCCGATCTCGTGGCCGGCAAAGCCGCGGCCGCCGCCGGCGACGACCCGGTAGCCGATCTGCGGACGGCGTGGCAGCACCAGATCGCCTTCGGCCTGGCCAACCCCGCCCTGTTCCGCCTGTTGAGCGACCCCGGCCGGGTCCGGCGCTCACCCGCGGCGCGCACCGGGCGCGAACACCTGCAGGAGCGGATCCACCGGATCGCCGCCACCGGCCGCCTCCGGGTCAGCGAGCAGCGCGCCGCCGGGCTTCTCGAGAGCGCCGCGATCGGCACCATCCAGGTGCTCCTGGCCGCGCCGCCGGAGGAGCGTGATCCCGGTCTCGCGGCCGGCATGTACGACGCCGTCCTCGCCCAGATCCTGGACGTGGCGCCCCCGCCGGCCACCGGCCCGGTCACGCCGGCCGTCGCCGTGCGGGCCGCGGCGCCCGGCCTCGAGGCGCTGACACCGGTCGAACGCCAGATGCTGGCCGAGTGGCTCGACCGCGTGATCGCGCACGGCTCGGGCGGCGTGGCATCATCGCCGGCGTGAATGACTGGGTCTACAACAACCGTCCGGCCGGCGTCCGGTTCGTGCCCGAGCGGGTCGCCGAACCCGCCCGCACCGAGATCGAGGACCAGATCTGGTCGTGGATCGTGCGCGGCGCGACCGACACCGACGACTTCGTCGACTGCTTCGACGGCGTCTTCGCTGTCGACAACGCGGAACTGGTCGCCGCGTTCGACGCCGCCGTCGCCGCCCGGCGCACCCAGCAGCAGGCCTGGGGAGCGGTGACCAGCAACCTCACCCGCGCCTTCGACGAGCTCAACGCGGCCGGCGTGCTCGCCCGCGAGAACTTCACCTGCTGCGGCACCTGCGCCGCGACCGAGATCCACGACGAGCGCGACGACTCCCGGCACTGGCACGGCTACCTCTGGTACCACCAGCAGGACGCCGAGGCGCTGGCCGAGAGCGCCGCCGGGTCGGTCTATCTGGGCTACGGCGCCTACCCGCCCGCCGACTTCGACCGCGACGCGTACGCGGCCCTCACCGAGGACGAGCAGCAGGCGCACTACCGGGCCGGGGTCGAACGCCTGCTCGACGACGTGGTCTTCCCCGTCCTGCGCCGGCACGGCATGGAGGTCAACTGGAACCGGAAACAGGAGACCCGGGTCCAGGTGACCGGCGCCCGCTGGTACGCGCCGCTTGCCTGAGCCGGCCCGCCGGGGAGACGCTGCACGGATGGAGTTCGAGGAACAGCTGTTCGCGCTGTGGCTGGGTCCGCCGATCGAGGCCGACTTCCGGCTTGTGTACGCCGACCCGGTCGTCATCAACGGCACCCCGATGACCGTGACCGACCTGGTCGCCCGGGCGTCGGCCCTGCACAGCGCGTTCACCGACCACGAGTTCGAGATCGTCGACCGGGTGCGCGCCCCGGGCAAGCTGACCGTGGCGTTCCGGCACCGGGCCCGGCACACCGGCGTCTGGTCGACGCCGCTGGGCGACCTGCCCCCGACCGGCCGCGTGGTGAGCGGCCTGGGCATCGACGTGCTGACCCTCGACGACGACGGCCGGATAAGCGCCATCTGGGTGCTCTCCGACGAGCTGCAGCGCATCCTCCAAGCGCAGACCGCCGCCTGATGCACTCGACCTACGACGCCGAGGCGGACGCTGCCTACTTCACCGTCGCGGAGCGCGACGCGCCCGCCCTCGAGCAGGTGGTCGTCGAGCGTCCCGGCCGTGGTGACATCGTGCTCGACTTCGATCCGGAGGGCCGCCTGCTCGGCGTCGAGGTGATCGGCGCCCGGTCACTGCTGCACCCGACCGTCCTCGCTGAGGCCGAGCAGCTGTGAGCGGTCAGGCGTCCAGATCACCTGGTGCGCCGGCGTTGACGCACTGCTGTCCGGCAGCCGCAGGCCGGATCGGCGGCAGAGCTCCGACACCGTGGCGGCGTAGCCCACGGCGTCCTCGGCCAGCTCGAAGTACTCACCCCACGTGGTGTCCACCGTCAGGCTGACCCAGCGGAGCCCGTCGGGTGGGAGTTCGATCGCCGAAACCGAGATTTGCGATATCTCCACCCACGGCAGCTCGACGACATCGGTTGCTCCGGGCCGCACGACCTGGCCGAAAACCGAGATCAGGGGCTCGGTCACCGACGTCACGATGATGCCGTCGCCGGTCACCTCGATCCGCTGCCGCATTACCCAACCCTAGGCGCCGTGCTCGGCTCGGCCGGGCTCGCGGGTGGCCCAGGCTACGGCCTTCTCGATGAGTTCCCAGGCGAGGATGCCGGCCACGGCCAGCGGGACCATCACCCACCACTTTCCCAGTACGCCGAAGTCGCCGGAGCGGCCCATCGCGTGCACTACGCCGATCGCGGCCAGCGGCGTGCAGGCCAGGCCGATCACGAGGCGGCGGATCCAGGTGCGTGTCTTGCCGGTGTTCTCCATGCGGGAAAGTGTGGCCGCCGGGGGTGCCCGCGCGGATCTGGCGACGGGCGGAGACCTGCCTATACCGCAAGGCATAGCCGCTACGAGCCGGCGAACCGCAGATGGTTGCCGTCGGGGTCGATCAGCTCGAACGACACCAGGCCCGGCAAGCTCTCGTCCAGCGGGGGCCCGCCGCGGGTGCAGTCCACCGAGGCGGCCGGGGGTCCACGCCGGTCGTGCGCTACGGCCGGATGTCGCACTCAGGCCGGCGAAGCCGCGGGGACCTGGATGGTGCGGTTGGGTCGGTTGTGCCGGCGTACGGGAAAAGCCCGGCCGATCTGAGTCGATCGGCCGGGCTGATGGTGCGGATTGTCAGACGGCGAAACCGCGGTGACGGCGGACCAGCTTGCGCGCCATGAAGACGGTCTGGGCGATCGTCGCGATGTAGAGGATCGGCCAGCCCAGGGAGAGGATCGCCGACTGCACCGCGACGCTCTGCTGGGTCCAGGCGAAGACGGCGCCGCCCATGATGGCCACCAGCACGACCAGCGGCATGACGTAGGCGGAACCCTTGCCCTTCTCGGCGTTGGCCTGAGCGGCCCAGTTGTCCTGGTCGGTCTTGGCGAAGAACTGGGCCCAGGCGCTGACGAAGTGGCCCATGCGGATCCACATGTACAGCTCGGCCGGCAGGGCCAGCGCGGCGTACATGATGTCGGACGCGCTCTTGTCCTTCATGGACAGGGCCAGGCGCAGGTTGAGCAGCACGGCGACGGCCGGCGGGATCAGCCAGATCGGGTTGAACTTGAACGCGTTGATGGACAGCGCCGCGACGAGCAGCAGCATGAAGCCGAGGCGGGAGGCGATGTTGAAGCCCATCGAGATGTTCTCGTACCAGCGCAGCCGCAGGTTGGGGTGCAGCGGCTGGCCCTTGTTGTCGCCGCGCTGGCCCGGCCAGAACAGGTCGATGGCGCCGAAGTTCCACTTGACCTGCTGGCCGTGCAGGGCCCGCAGGTTGGTCATCGGGCCGACGAAGGCGCGGGCCGAGGCGCTGATCTTGGTGCTGTAGCCGGCGTCCTTGATCTGCAGCGAGAGCTTGCTGTCCTCGACCTCGGAGTCGCGCACCCAGGGTGCCTGCTGGTGGTGGCGCACCATGACCATCTCGAGCGCCTTGACGTTGAACAGGCTGCACTGGCCGCCGAGCACGGCCATGTTGCGGCCGCGCAGCAGGTTGTCCATGTTGAACGCGGCGAACTGGGCGCGCTGGCCGGCGATCAGGAAGCGGGCCATCAGGCCGCGGAAGCGGCTCTTGTCGATGCTGTAGATGGCGCTGAGGCCGCCGATGCGCGGGTCGTCGGTCATCTCCAGTTCGAGGCGCTCGACGGCGTCGCGGGCCAGAGTGGTGTCGCCGTCGACGCCCAGGATGAAGTCGTAGCCGCGGGACAGGAAGTAGCCGTAGTTGAGGGCGCCGACCTTCTTGTCGGGGTTCACGCCCATGTCGTGCACGTGGATCTGGGTCGTGAACTCTTCACCCTTGACCATGCGGGTGTGGATGCCCTCGAACGTACGGGCGATCTCCGGGGTGTCGTCGTCGGTGTTGTTGATGATGACGTGGATGACGTCCGGCAGGCGGGTCTGCGCCAGCAGGCTCTTGAGCACGTCGGCGATCGTGTCCTGCTCGTTGTAGCAGGGGATGATGCAGCTGATCGTCGCGTGGCGCGGCGCGTTGGCCGACCGCTGGGCGATCTCGCCGGACACCGTCTCGATGGTCTCCAGGTCGGTCAGCTGCGGGGTGGCCGGCGGCAGGGCCAGCTGGGCGGCCCGCGCGCTGCGGGGCAGCAGGATCTGGCGGTCGGACGCGCGACGGAATCCGGGAACGTTCTCGGTCACTGGGTGGCACCATTCGTGAGCAGCGGCAGAGTCAGGGTGTCGAGGGCCGTGGAACGGTAGTAGCTGTTGGACTTCGGGGCGGTCTCGACGAGCAGATCCAGCCGGACGGTCAGCGCGAGCGTCTTCGCTCCCGTCGTCGCTGCCGGCAACGTCACCACGGTGTTGTAGGGGTAGGGCGGGGTGACGTCGAACTTGCCCGTGTCGGTGGCGACGTCGGCCCGGGCGGTGCCGTCGTCCTGGGTGACCTGGAAGGTGGTCAGCCGGACCCGGTGCGTGCTGTCGGTGTCCTCGATGTGGGCGGAGATGTTGATCGTCTTCTGCGACTCGGCCGTGTAGAGCTTGGCGTTGTCCGAGGTCCAGTAGGTCAGCTGGACGGTGAAGGTGCCCTGCTTGATCGTGTGGGTGACGGTTCCGGTGTCGAGCGGGCCGCTCGCCCGGGCCGGCAGCTTGACCGCCTCGACGGTCGTCGTCGCGCTGGGGGACGCGGACGGCGACGCGCTGGGCGTGCTGGTGCCGGGGAGCAGGGGTTTGCTGCTGCTGGTGAGCTCGGAGAAGCTCGAGCAGCCGGACAGGCTGCCACAGAGCACGACGGCTGCCATGCCCAGGCGGAGGGTTCGATTCATTCGGCTCGTCCCGCGGGGTTTCGGTTCGGGTCTGGGGTAGTTGCAGATCGGCGATCCGACCCTCGCGTTGAGAGATCCTGGTGTGACCGTCGTCACTCGCCGCGATACAGGTCCGCCAGTTCGGACCCGATGCGGGCCAATTCGGCACGTACGGACCCCGGCTCGAGGACTTCCACGGCCGAACCCCAGCCGGACAGCGTCCGGGCGATGTCGCGGGGCTCCGGAGCGCCGACCCGGACCCGGACGAACTCGCCCTCGTCGAGCACCGGGTGGAAGTGCCGGCCGAAGTGGTCGCGCAGCACCCAGGCGAACCGGGCCGGGATCCGTACGGTGGCCCACGTACGCGACCGCCGGTCCTCCATCTCGCCGACCACCTCGGCCCAGGCCGCGTCGAGGTCGAAATCGGCGGGCCGCTCGAACCCGTCACCGGTGACGTCGAGCCCGGCCAGCCGGTCGAGCCGGAACGTGCGCTGCCCGCGGTCGGTGCCGGCGATCAGATACCAGACGCCGTCCTTGTCGATGACGCCGTACGGGTCGGCCACGCGCGGCGCTCCGCGATAGTCGAACCGGACCCGCTGCTGCCGGACCACCGCCGCCTGCAGCCGCCGCACCTCGTCGGGCCGCTCCTTGTGCACCGCACCCCATCCGGCCGGGTCGACCAGCGTCGCTCCCGCCGCCGCCTGGGCCTGGCTCCGATACGTCTCGGGGAGCGCCCGCACCAGCTTGCGCAGCGCCGCCTTGACCTCGTCGGACGACTCCGCGGCCGGTCCGGCCAGCAGGAACAGGGCCTGGGCCTCGCCCGCCGACAGTCCGCTGAGGTCGGTGCGGGCGCCGCCCACCAGCTGCCAGCCGCCGTGCCGGCCGGGCTGCGGATAGACCGGGATCCCGGCCGCCGACAACGCCTCCAGGTCACGCCGGGCCGTCGCCACCGACACTTCCAGCTCGGTGGCCAGTTCGGCCGCGGTCACCCGGCCCCGCGCCTGCATCAGCAGAAGAGCGGCAACAAGACGGTCAGCTCGCATGATTTTCAGTCTGCCCGGAAAAGTGCTCAAGAGGTGAGCACTTAAGGCGCGATGCTGTGCGCATGACTCTTCGCGGACTGACCACCGTCTCCTTCTTCGCGGACGACCTCGACGCCGCCCGCGCCTGGTACACCCGGGTGTTCGAGCTCGAGCCGTACTTCGTCCGGGAGGGCGCCTACCTGGAATGGCGGGTGGGCGACTACCAGCACGAGTTCGGCCTGCTGAACAGCCGGTACGCCCCGCACCCGCACACCGGCACGCCGTCCGGCGCGATCGTCTACTGGGCCGTCGACGACGTCGAGGCCGCCTACCAGCGGCTGATCGCGCTCGGGGCCACCGAGCACGACAAGCCGACCGAACGCGGTCCCGGTTTCGTGACCGCGTCGGTGCTCGACCCGTTCGGTAACGTGCTCGGCGTGATGCGCAACCAGCACTACGACGACGTGCTCAAGGCCCGTTGATCACGGCCGCGGCTTGCGGGAGGCCGGGCCGGGATGGGCGCGCTCGGCGACGACGCCTACGCCGAGCTGATCAGGGCCGGACTGCCGGCCTGAGCCGGGCGGTGGTGGGGCGGTCGGGGGCGGCGGCCGCCACCAGCTCATCGATCGCGTCGTCGAGGGCCGCGAGCACCTCGGGCAGGGCCGCGGCGCCGTCCCCCGGGATGTCGTAGGCGGACGACACCAGGTGGTCGACCGCCTCGAGCAGGGGCTCCCGGCCGCCGCGGTCGAAGCCCCGGATCAGCGCGCCGGCCATCACCGTCTCCATGCCCATGACGACCTCGTCGTCGCCGGTGCGGCGGACCAGGCCGTGGCGGCGCAGCGCGACGATGATCCGGCGCAGGGTACGGGTCGGCACGTCGGACGGGTCGGTCATGCCGGCGAACTGCTGCACCAGGAACGGGCCCATCTCCGGGTTGTCCATGATCGCGGCGATCTCGCGCCGGGCGATCACCCCCAGACGCAGCCGGGCCGGGTCGTCCCGCAGCTCGGCGGCGAGCGTGGCGAACGTGCCGGCGACCTCGAGCAGCAGCACCGCCTCGCGCAGCCGGGCCTTGGACGGCCAGTAGAGGAAGACCGTGCCCTTGCCCACCCCGGCCCGGGCGGCGACGGCGTCCACCGTGGCCTGTTCGACTCCGGCCGAGAGGAACTCGGCCCGGGCCGCGGCCACGATCGCCTCGGCCCGGTCGTGTGCCGGTCGTGCCACCTCGCCACCTCCGACGCGTTATTGACTGGTGCTACCTTAGCAGTCAATAACGACGACGGGAGCGACACATGACCCAGCTGGTCGTGGTGACCGGAGCATCCACCGGGATAGGCGCGGCCACCGCCCGCGAACTGGCCCGCCAGGGTTTTCACGTGCTGGCCGGGGTGCGGCGCGAGCAGGACGCCGGCCCGGGTGTCGAGCCGGTGATCCTCGACATCACCGAGCCCGCCCACATCGAGGCGCTGAGGGCCCGCGTGGCCGACGACGAGCGACCGCTGCGGGCACTCGTCAACAACGCCGGCATCCAGGTCAACGCGCCGGTCGAGACGCTGCCGATGGATCAGTGGCGGTGGACGTTCGAGGTCAACCTGTTCGGGCACGTCGCCGTCACGCAGGCGCTGCTGCCCGCGCTGTTGCGCAGCGGGGGCCGGGTGATCAACATCAGTTCGGTGGGCGGACGGGCGGCGATGCCCACCTATGGGGCGTACGCGGGAACGAAGTTCGCTCTCGAGGCCGTGAGCGACTCACTTCGCCGTGAGGTCGAGCCACTGGGCATGCGCGTGGTCGTGATCGAGCCCGGCGGCGTGCGCACCGAGATCGCCGGCCGCGGCATCGCCACCGCCAACCGCCTGGCCGACGGGATGACCCCGGAACAGACCGGCCGCTACGGCGGCCTCGTCCACGCGATCAACTCGCTGATGGCCTCGGGCACCGGGTCGGGGGTCAGTGCGGAGACCGCCGCCCGGGTCATCGCCACGGCGGTGACCAGCCGCCGGCCGCGTACCCGCTACACCGTCGGGCGTGATGCGGCCGCGCTGACCCGGCTGACCCGGATCCTGCCCGACCGGGCCCTCGACCGGCTCATCGCCACGACCGTCAACCGGCATCGGCCAGCAGTTTCCAGCCCCGTTCCAGCCAGGGCTCGGAGCGGCGGCGGAGCAACTGGGCACAACCCTCGGCCGTGACCAGGGCGAGCTTGGCGTCGTCGGAGGTCATGTTCCCGGTACGGATCGACTCGTCGTACTCGTCCCAGTCCTCGATCTCGACGCGGTTCCCGTCCCGGTGCAGCACCGGGTCGAGTTCGAGGTCGACGTACTGCCAGCCCTCCTCGATGCGGGTCGGCGGCAGGCACACGTCGATCTCGAGCCGCCGGTCGGCCGGGTCGCCGACCCACCAGGTCGCCCACGGACGGCCGGTGGCCAGCAGCACGACCACCGGCACCGTGGACCGGCCGGAGTCGTGCGGGGCCCGCCACGGCGAGCCGATCGGGGCCAGCAGCCACGTGCCGTCGTCGTCCTCGGCGACCGTGGAGAAGTCGAACGTGTAGAGGCCGCCGGGACGCTTGATCTTGTGTAGACGCACAGTGCGTCAGTATGGCGTGACGTGGATGATGTGGACGGCCTCGGTCTCCGGTCCCAGGCGGACGAAGGCGTGCTCGCCCCAGTTCCAGTGCTGTCCGGTGATCAGGTCGTGCGCCACGAACGTGTCGGTCCAGCCCAGGCCCAGGTCGGGCATGGTGAGGTGGAGCGTCGTCTCGCGGGTCACCGACGGGTCGAGGTTGGCCACGACCAGGATGACGTCGTCGCGGTCGTAGACCCGCCGGGCCTTCGAGAAGACCAGCACGTCGGGGTTGTCGGCGGTGTGGAAGCGCAGGTTGCGCAGCCAGTGCAGGGCCGGGTGGGCCCGCCGGATCTCGTTCAGCCGGGTCAGGAGCGGCGCCAGCGACCGGCCGCCGCGCTCGGCCCAGCGGCGGTTCTTGTACTGGTACTTCTCGTTGTCGATCTGTTCCTCGGCGCCGGGGCGGGCCACATTTTCCACCAGCTCGTAGCCGGCGTAGATGCCGTACGTGGGCACCAGCGTCGCGGCCAGCGCGGCCCGCATGACCCACCCGGGCGGGCCGCTGCGTTGCATGAACGGGGTCAGGATGTCGTGCGTGGTGGGCCAGAAGCTGGGTCGCATGTAGGCCGACGCGGGGCCGGACAGCTCACGCAGGTACTCCTCGATCTCGGTCTTGGAGTGCCGCCACGAGTAGTACGTGTACGACTGCTGGAAGCCCACCTTGGCCAGGTTGTGCATCATCGGCGGACGGGTGAACGCCTCGGCCAGCCAGACGATGTCCGGGTGGTCGACGGCCACGTCGGCGATCAGCCACTCCCAGAACTCGGTCGGCTTGGTGTGCGGATTGTCCACCCGGAACACGGTGACGCCGTGGTCGATCCAGACCTGGACGACCCGGCGCATCTCGGCGTAGATGCCCGCGGGGTCGTTGTCGAAGTTCAGCGGATAGATGTCCTGGTACTTCTTGGGCGGGTTCTCGGCGTAGGCGATCGTCCCGTCGGCCCGGGTGGTGAACCACTCCGGGTGCGAGGTGACCCACGGGTGGTCCGGCGCGCAGTTGAGGGCCAGGTCGAGCGCGACCTCGAGCCCGAGACGGCGGGCCTCGGCCACGAACGCGTCGAAGTCGTCGAAGGTGCCGAGGTCGGGATGGATGGCGTCATGTCCACCGTCGACGGAGCCGATAGCGTACGGGGAACCGGGGTCGTGCTCTTCGGATTTGAGGCTGTTGTTGCGGCCCTTGCGGTTGATCCGGCCGATCGGGTGGATCGGGGTCATGTAGATGACGTCGAAGCCCATCGCGGCCACGGCCGGCAGACGTTCGGCGGCGGTGCGGAAGGTGCCGCTGACCCATCCGCCGGCCGACTCGTCGAAGTGGGCGCCCTCGGAGCGCGGGAAGAACTCGTACCAGGCGCCGTAGAGGGCCAGCTCGCGCTCGACCAGCCAGGGCAGATCGACTCCGGGCGAGACGAAGTCGCGGAGCGGGCGTTCGCGCAGCTCGTGCACCACAGCCGAAGAAAGACCGGCGTTCAGGCGTACGCCCGGGGAGTTCGCAGAATCACGCAGGGCGGTCGCCGCCTCTTCGAGCACGGTCGCCTGTTCCTTGGTGCGGGACACCTCGGCGACGGCCCGTTCCAGGACGCGGGCGCCCTCCTCGAGCATCAGGTCGACGTCCACGCCGGCGCCGACCTTGATGACGGCGTCGTGGTTCCAGGTCCCGTACGGGTCGGACCACCCCTCGACCCGGTAGGTCCAGTGGCCGGCCCGGTCGGCCGCGACGGTCGCCGACCAGGCGTCCAGGCCGGCGTTCACTCTCGTCATGGGCAGGCGCTGCTCCCGGCCGGCCGGGTCGAGCAGCACGACGGTGGCGTTGACGGCGTCGTGGCCCTCGCGGAACACCGTGGCGGTGACCTCGAACTCCTCGCCCACCACGGATTTGGCGGGCCGGTTGCCGCCGTCCACGATCGGGGCGACGTCGACGACGGGAATGCGGCCGATGCGACGAGTCATGACCCGACGCTAGCCGCTCCCCCGGTGACCCGCTCGGTAAGCCGGTCCGTTCACGCGGCTGACAGCACGTCGACGACGAATCGCAACGCGCCGGCCGGCTGCCCGCCACTCGGGTTCTCGCCGTAGGCCAGGTCGGCCGGGATGTCGAGCTGGACCCGGCTGCCCACCTTGACCCCGACGAGTCCCTGGTCCCAGCCCTTGATCACGTTGCCCGTGCCGACCGTGAAGCTGAACGGCTGACCGCCCGTCCAGGACGAGTCGAACTCCTTGCCGTCCTTGAAGGTGACACCGACGTAGTTGACCTCGAGCGTCTGGCCCGACTGGACCGCCGCGCCGGTGCCCTCGATCAGCGTGGCCGACTTGAGCGCGGTGAGCGTGCCGGTGCCCGCGGTCACGACCGGCTTCTGGCTGAGCGCCGAGCCGGACGAGGGCGCCGTGGACGGTGACGAGGCCGGTGACGAGCCCGAGCTCCCGATCCAGAAGACCAGTCCGCCGATCAGGGCCAGCACGATCACGACGACCCCGGCCACCTGCAGCATCTGGCGGCGCTTGGCCCGCTGCCGGGCCCGCGCCTTGGCCACTTTCGCCTCGGCCCGCTTCTCGGCCTTGGTCTTGAGCGGCGGGGCGGCGTGGCCGCGGTTCTTCACGGGTTCGGGCATCGGACGACGATACGACACGTTGCTGTGCGTGACGTGTCAACCGGCCGGGATCGCCGGAACGGCCACCGAGATCGCCGTGCCGCCGCCCGGCTCCGACTCGATCTCGAGCCGGCCGGCCAGCCGCTGCACCCGCTGCCGCATGCCGGCCAGCCCGAACCCGCCCCGGGCGGCGTCGCCGGCCCACGTCGTGCCGGGCACGAAGCCGGCCCCGTCGTCGCGGACGTCGAGGGTCACCAGATCGTCCAGGTACGACAGGGTCAGCCCGACCCGCCCGGCGCCGGCGTGCTTGGCCACGTTGGCCAGGGCCTCCTGCGCGGTCCGGAGCAGCGCCAGCTCGACGTCGGGGTGCATCGGGCGGGGGTCGCCGGTGATGGTCAGCTCGACGTCGATCCGGTGGGCGTCGCCCCAGCGCCGGGCCACGTCGCCGATCGCCGCCGGAAGCTCGGCCTCGGCCAGCATCGCCGGTTGCACGGCGTGGACCGTGCGGCGGGTCTCGGCCAGGCTGTCGCGGGCCAGGTCGATCGCGGCGCCCACGTGCCCGAGGGCGGCCGGCGGCCCGTCCAGATCCGGCTCGGCCGCCTGGAGCTGGGTCACGATGCCGGCCAGTCCCTGGGCCACGGTGTCGTGGAACTCGCGCGCCATCCGCTGCCGCTCGTCGAGCACCCCGGCCGCACGGGCCGACTCGAGCAGGCGGGCGTGCAGCTCGGCGTTCTCGGCCAGAGCCGCCTGCAGCTCGAGCTGGGACTCACGCAGCGCGGCCAGCGCCCGCTTCTGCCGGTGGTCGCGGACGTCGACCCGCTCGCTGAACGCGAAGAACACCGAGGCCAGCGCGATGCTGATCGCGCTGACGGCCAGCCATTCCCACCAGGCCCCGGCGGCGAGGCCGGCCGCGCCGCCCAGGTAGGCCACCGCCGAGACCGTAGCCGTGGCGGCGGCACCGGCGTAGCGCCAACGGCCGGACAGGTAGGCGAACGCCTGGGGGTAGCCGGCGAACGCGAAGAGGCCGTAGACCGGGGCCAGAGCCACGAGACCGGTGGTGAGGCCCATCAGACCCACGTAATAGAGGCCCATCCGGCCCTGCGGGTGGAGGGTGTGGAACCACAGCATCCACAGCGTGACCGCGCCCGCCAGGGCGAGCACCACCGGAAGCCGCACCGGCGCGCCCCAGAGGGGCTGCAGCAGGGTCAGCAGGGTGGCCGCGGCCAGCAGCGCGTACGGGAGGACGTTGAAGACCGCGGTCTCCTGGCGCTCCCCCCGGTCGAACTCCGCCCGCAGCTCGGCCTCGACGCTCACCGGCCCAGCATGACAGCCGCCCGCGATCGATAAGCGTCCGCGATCGCAGCGATTGCCATTTGCTGTTGGACAGGTCCCGCTAATACCTACTAGGTTACTAGGTGTTGTAGGTATTCGGCGCGTTCTGAGGACCGACCATGAGCTTTGACGACAGCATCCCGACGACCGCCTCGCCCGAGGTCGAGTTCATCAGCCTCTCGCACCTGAACCCGTCGACCGAACTCGAGCCGATCCCGAGCCGGGGCATCGACCTGCCCTACTTCCGCCGCTACGTTGCCGCGCTCGAGGAGGGCGGCTACGACTACACGCTGCTCCCCTACGGCTCGGGCACGGCCGACCCGTTCGTCGTGGCCGGCGCGGTCGGGCAGCTCACCGAGCGGATCAAGCCGATCGTCGCCCTGCGCCCCAACACCACTCCCCCGACGGTCGGCGCGCAGAAGCTGGCCACCCTCGACCAGCTCACCGAGGGCCGCGCGGTCGTCCACCTGATCTCCGGCGGCAACGACGCCGAGCAGGCCCGCCAGGGCGACTACCTGCCCAAGAACCGCCGGTACGCCCGCACGTCGGAATACATCGACGTCCTGCGCCGCTCGTGGACCGAGCCGGCCCCGTTCAGCCACGACGGCGAGTTCTACAAGTTCGACGACTTCGGCCCCGGCTTCGCGCCCTACGAGTCACCGATCCCGATCTCGATCGGCGGCCAGTCGGACGAGGCGTTCGCGGTCGGCGGCGAGAAGGCCGACATCTTCAGCTTCTGGGGCGAGCCCCTCGCCGACCTGCGCAGCGAGATCGACCGGGTGCACGACCTGGCCCGCGCGGCCGGGCGCACCACGCTCCCCCGCATCTGGGTCACGTTCCGCCCGATCATCGCCCGGACCGACGCCCTGGCCTGGGAGAAGGCCCACGAGTACGTCCAGCGGATCGCCTCCGGCGCGCGGCCCGGCGGGACACCGCAGAACGCCGGCTCGCAGCGCGCGCTGGCCTTCGCCGAGCGGGCCGAGCTCTACGACCGGGCCTTGTGGACCAAGACGGCGGCGGTGACGAACGCGGCCGGAGCCTCGACCGCGCTCGTGGGTTCGCCCGAGACGGTGGCGGCGGCGATCCTCGACTACGTCGACCAGGGCGCGTCGCTGGTCTCGATCCGGGGCTACGACACGCTGGCCGACGCGGTCGACTACGGCAGATACATCCTTCCCCTCGTACGCGAGGAGATCGCCCACCGCACAGCCACCGGCCGCCGCAGCGGGTTCCAGGGCCGGCACCCGGGCAACTACGCGCCCGAGTACGCCCGGCTCGCCACGGCCGGCCGGTCGTGACCACGCTCCGGTTCCCCCAGCCCGATCTCTCCGACGACGCGCTGGCCCTGGTCACCGCCGAGATCGCGTCGACCGCGGCCGAGTACGACCGCACCGGCGACTTCCCGGCCAAGGGTGTCGAGGCCGCGCACCGGGCCGGCCTGCTCACCGCCACGGTCGGCCGGCGGTACGGCGGGCCGGGCGTCGGAGCACGTCAGGCGGCCCGCATCCTCACCGCGATCGGCGAAGGGGACGCGTCGGTCGGGCTGCTCGCGGCCAACCTGCTGGCCACACACGCCAGTCAGCCCAGCTGGCCCGAGTCGTACTACGAAGACCTGCTGCGCCGGTCGGCCGACGGTCCGGCCCTCGCCAACGCCATCCGGGCCGAACCCGAACTAGGCGCGCCGGCCCGCGGCGGGCTACCGAGGACGACGGTCACCCGGGACGGCGACTCTCTCCTGGTGAACGGGCACAAGGCGTACGCGACCGGGGGCCGGGGTCTGGCCTATCACGTGGTGTGGGCCACCGACGGCGAGCGGGTCGGCCACGTGATCGTGCCGGGCGACCGTCCCGGCATCACCTGGATCGACACCTGGGACCACCTCGGGCTGCGCGCCTCCAACACGCACGACGTCGTCTACGAGAACGTGCGGGTGCCGGCCGGCGCCTTCGCCGAGATCCCGCGCGGCCCGGACGGTGTCTATCGCGACCCGGCCGCGGCGGCGAGCGCGGGCAGCTTCGGGCATCCGGCCCTCTACATCGGCGTCGCGCGGGCCGCCCGTACGGCGTTCGCCGCCTTCGCACGCTCCCGCGTGCCCGCCGCCCTCGGCCAGCCGATCGCCGAGACCGAGCGCATCCAGGCCGTGGCCGGCGAGATCGACCTGCAGATCGAACAGGCGGAGACCCTGCTGCACGGCGCCCTGCTGCGCGTCGAGGCGGGCGAGAAACCCAACCTGTCGGCCGTCAAGGTCGCCATCGCCCGCTCGGTGATCGCCGCGACCCAGACCGCGGTGGCCGCCCTCGGCAACCCGGGTCTGTCCCGGCACCACAGCCTCGAACGACACCTGCGCGACGCGCTCTGCATTCGCGTGCACCCCCCTCAGGAGGACGCCGTGGTCCTTGCCAGTGGACGACGACTGTTGAAGGACACCCCCCGATGAAGTTCGTGAAACCCCTTGCCGCGACCGCCGCCACCCTGCTGGCGCTGACCGCGTGCGGCAGCGGCGCCGACGAGACGGCCGGCGCCGCGGGCAGCACGCTCAAGGTCTCGTTCTGGCCGGACAACCCGTCGTTCTCGTGCATCGACCCGTTCCAGGTCTACTGGATCGAGCACCGGTCGATCATCCGCAACTTCGCCGACTCGCTGACCGACCAGGACCCGGAGACCGGCAAGATCGTGCCCTGGCTCGCGCAGAGCTGGGAGATCAGCCCGGACGGCCGGACCTACACGTTCAAGCTCCGCGACGGCGTCACCTTCAGCAACGGCAAGAAGCTGGACGCGCAGGCGGTCGCCGACAACGCCGCGGGCTGGATCGCCACGGTCAAGGCGACCAACGGCGCCGCGTTCGGCGCCTCCTATGTGCAGGGTCTGACCGGGGCCAAGGCGGTCGGCCCGCTGACCGTGCAGTTCCAGCTGAGCAAGCCCAACTCGTCGTTCCTGCAGGCCACCTCGACGACCAACCTGGCCATCACCGACCCGGCCGAGTTCCGGTCGACGCCGGCCGAGCGCTGCGCCGGTAAGGGCGTCGTCGGCTCGGGCCTGTTCGTGCTCGACCACTACACGCCCAAGGTCGAGACCGTGCTGACCAAGCGAGCCGGCTACGCCTGGGGCTCCGATCTGGTGCAGAACAAGGGCGAGGCGAAACTCGAGAAGGTCGTCTTCAACTATGTGGCCGAGGACAGCGTCCGCACCGGCAACCTGATCAGCGGCGCCACCGACATCGCCTGGCCGCGCAACCCGTTCACGCCACAGGACACGGCGCTGATCACGAAATCCGGCGACAAGGTGGAGAAGCGGGCGCTGCCGGGTGTCGCGTACGCGCTGTTCCCCAACACCACGGCGGGCCGCCCGCTGGCCGACGCGGCCGTGCGCAAGGCGTTGTACAAGGCGATCGACCTCAAGACGTACGCGCAAACGGTCTTCGGTCCGGACTACCCGGTGATCCAGGGCGCCTTCAACTCGACGACGCCGCACTTCAAATCGGAGTCGGCCAAGCTCGCCTACGACCTGCCCGGCGCGCAGAAGCTGCTCGACGACGCGGGCTGGACCGTCGGCGCCAACGGGTTCCGGGCCAGGAACGGCACCGAACTGACGATCGAGTATCCGATCACCGCGTTCAGCGCCGGCGCCGAACTGCTGCAGGCTCAGCTCAAGCAGGCCGGCATCAACCTCGAACTGCGCACGCTGACCACCGCGCAGCAGGCCACCTACACCACCGAGGGCAGCTACGACCTGGCCCAGACCTACTTCACCCGGGCCGATCCGGGCGCGCTGCAGTTCATCCTCAACCCGGACGTGGCCAACTCCAAGGCCCTGGCCCAGCGGTCGGCCTCGCCCGCGGTCACCAAGGGCATCCAGGATCTGTTCCGCAAGGCGCTCGAGACCACGGACGCCGCGCAGACTTCGTCTTCCTACGCCGAACTGCAGGACTATCTGATCGATCAGGGCGTGGTCTTCCCGCTGTTCGAGCGACTGCAGAACGCCGGGGTCAGCGACCGGGTGCAGGGCTTCGCGTTCACCTCGGAGAGCTTCCTGCGGCTCAACGACGTCACCAAGTCATGACCAGGTACGTGCTCGGCCGGATCGGGCAGGCGGTGGTGGTGCTGTGGGCCGCGTACACGCTGACCTTCGCGATCCTCTACCTGCTGCCCAGCGACCCGATGGAGCTGCAACTGGCCGCGGCCGGGGTGCAGCCGGACAGCCTCAGCGCCGGCCAGGTGGCCGCCATCAAGCACCAGTTCGGGCTCGACCAGCCGATCTGGCTGCAGTACTGGCACCACCTGTCCGGGCTGCTCCGCGGCGACTTCGGCACCTCGCTGACCCAGCAGGTGCCGGTGAGTGACCTGCTGGCCCAGCGGATCGGGCCGACGCTGCTGCTGAGCGTCAGCGCCGCGCTGGTGTCGCTGGTGGCCGGGTCGGCGCTGGCCTACCTGGCCACCTTCACCCGGTGGACCGTCCTGACCCGCCTGCCCGCGGTGGGCGCGTCGTTCCCGCAGTTCTTCATCGCCCTGTTCCTGATCCAGTTCTTCTCGTTCCAGCTCGGCTGGTTCCCGGCCACCGGCGGCCTGGTGCTCCCGGTGATCACCATCTCGGTGCTGGCGTCCTCGGTGCTGGCCCAGGTTCTCATCAAGAGCTTCGAGGAGACCCTTTCCCAGCCGTACGTGGTCACGGCGCGAGCCAAAGGCCTGTCCCGCTCCGCCGTGCATGTCCGACACGCGTTCCGGAACGCGGCCCTGCCGGCCATGACGATTCTCGGCGTGATCGTCGGGCTCACCGTGACGAGCTCGATCGTGGTCGAGACGGTCTTCACCCGCGAGGGCGTGGGCAAGCTGGCTCAGGAGGCGGTGCTCTCGCAGGACGTTCCGGTCGTGCTGGCCGTGGTCACCGTCGCGGCGGCCATCTTCGTCCTGGTCAACCTGGTCGTGGATCTGCTCTATCCGCTGCTCGACCCGCGGATCGCCGTTTCGGGGGCCGCGCGATGACCGTTGCTCTCCGCCTTCCGGCAGTCACCGTCAACCGGCTCGAGTTGCGCCGCCCGCTCTTTGCAGGTGCCCTGCTCTACGTGTCTTTCGTGGTCGTCTCCGCGTTCTGGCCGCGCTTGTTCACCTCCTACGGGCCGATCGACACCAACCCGTCCGCGGTGGCCGTGGCGCCCAGCCTCGACCACCTGTTCGGCACCGACATCTACGGCCGGGATCTGTGGACGCGCGTGCTCTACGGCTCGCCGCTGACCATCCAGGCCACCCTGATCGCGCTCGGCATCGCCGTCGTGGCCGGGCTGGCGCTGGGCATCGTGTCCGGCTTCTTCGGCGGGTTCACCGACTCGGCACTGATGCGGTTCGTCGACGTGCTGCTGGCCATCCCCGGCCTGCTGCTGGCCCTGTCCATCGTCACCGCGCTCGGCTACGGCACGGTCCCGGTCGCCGTCGCGGTCGGCGTGGGCATCGTTCCCGGCTTCGCCCGCACCACCCGGGCCGAGGTGCTCCGGGTCAAGACGCTTCCGTACGTGGAAGCCGCCCGCGCCGGGGGTGCGTCGTGGACCCGGGTGCTGCTGCGGCACATCCTGCCCAACTCGTGGGGCCCGGTGGCCGTGCTCGCCGTCCTCGACGCCGGCGTAGCCATCATCGCCATCGCCTCGCTGAGCTTCCTGGGCTTCGGCGCCGCCCCGCCCGCCGCCGAGTGGGGAACCCTGATCGCCGACGGCCGCAACTACCTGATCACCTCGTGGTGGCTCAGCCTGCTGCCCGGCCTGTTCGTGGCCCTGCTGGTGCTCAGCCTCAACCACATCTCCAAGACCCTGCAGGAGCTGACCCGATGAGCCTCGTCGCCGTCCGCGGCCTCGACGTCGGCTACACCCGGCACCGCGCCGTCCAGCCGGCCGTCATCGGCCTCGATCTGACCGTCGATGCGGGCGAGGTGGTCGCCATCGTCGGTGAGTCCGGCTCGGGCAAGACGACCACGGCCAACGCGCTGATCGGCCTGCTGCCCGCCAACGGCCGGATCACCGCCGGCTCGGCCGTGATCGACGGAGTCGAGACCGCGGGTGCCCGCGAGCGCACCCTGCGCCGCCTGCGCGGCCGGGTCGTGGGCCTGATCCCGCAGGACCCGATGGTCGGCCTCAACCCGACCAAGCGGATCGGCGCCCAGATCGCCGAGGCGGTCCGGCTCCGCGGGGTGCCCGCCCCGCTGGTCGGCGCCGAGGTGGCGCACTTCCTGGAGAAGGCCGGCGTCGGTGAACCCGAACTGCGGGTGCGGCAATATCCGCACGAACTGTCGGGCGGCCTGCGCCAGCGGGTGCTGATCGCGATCGCCCTCGCCGGCCGGCCCAAGCTGATCATCGCCGACGAGCCGACCAGCGCCCTCGACGTCACCGTGCAGAAGCGCATCCTCGACCACCTGGGCCGCCTGGTCCGCGACGAGGGCATCTCGCTGCTGATCATCACGCACGACCTGGCCGTGGCGGCCGACCGGGCCGACCGCATCGTCGTCATGCGCGACGGCCGCAAGGTCGAGGAGGCTTCGCCGGCCTCGCTGCTCGCCGCGCCCGCCTCGCCCTACACGCGAAGCCTGCTGGCCGCCAGTGGATCTTCCAGTTCTGGATCTTCCGGTTCTGGATCTTCCGAAACTGCTTTTCGATCTTCCGGAGCAGCCGCCGCCCTCCCCCGCCCACCCAGGGACGTGGCAGAACCTACGCCCTCCACACCGGACAAATCGGAATATCCACAGGGCAGCGCGAAAATGCCGGGAAACGTCCTGCAACTCACCGACGTCAGCAAGACGTTCGCCGTCACCGACAAGCGACGCGGACGCCGTGGCTTCAACGCGCTCGACCAGGTCAGCGTCGCGGTCCCCCGTGGCACCACGCACGCGCTGGTCGGCGAATCGGGCTGCGGCAAGACCACGACGCTGCGGATCGCGCTCGGCCTGGAGACGGCGACCAGCGGTTCCGTACGCCTCGACGGCACCGAGATCAGCGGCCTGTCGTGGAACCGGATGCGCCCGCTGCGTCGCAAGGCCCAGCTCGTGCATCAGGACCCGTTCGCCACGCTCGACCCGAAGTTCACCGTCCGGCAGTCGGTGACAGAGCCGCTCGTCGCGTTCCGGGTCGGCGACCGGCGTACCCGCGAGGCCCGCGCCCGGGAACTGCTCGACCAGGTGGCACTGCCCACGGCCTACCTCGACCGGCGGCCGCGTGAACTGTCCGGCGGTCAGCGCCAGCGGGTCGCCATCGCGCGGGCCCTCGCCCTCGAGCCCGACCTGATCATGCTGGATGAGCCGGTGTCGGCCCTCGACGTGCTCGTGCAGGAGCAGATCCTGACCCTGCTGGCCGAGTTGCAGCGGGCGCTCGGGGTGTCCTATCTGTTCGTCTCGCACGACCTGTCGGTGGTCACCCGGATCGCGCACACCGTCTCGGTGATGAACGCGGGCCGGGTGGTCGAGGAGGGCCCGGTCGCCGACGTCTTCGCCCACCCGGCCAGCGACTACACCCGGGAGCTGATCGACGCCGTACCGGGGCGGCGGGTCCGTGCCGGCCGTGGGACACCTGGTGGGCGTGGTGTACCTGCTGATCACTGTGGCGATCCCGCTCACCGTGATCAGCCGTTTTCTGTCGATGCGGCCGATGTCCGGCGCGGGTCTGGAGAGGATAGGGGACGTGTTGCGTAGCAGGGAGATCCGCCGGTCGACCGGGAACGGCCCGATGCGGGTGGAGGTGCGCGGCGCCGGTGTGACCCGGGAGGGCCGCCGGATCCTGGACGGCGCCGACCTGACATTGGAGCCGCGGACGGTCACGGTGGTGGTCGGTGCGGCCGGCTCGGGCAAGACCACGCTGCTCGACGTCGTGGCCGGTTCGGCCCCGGCCGAGGGCGTGGTGCGGTTCGACGGCGTCGACGTGCGGCACCTGACCGGCGACGAGGTGCCGGCCGCCGTCGCGGTGGTGAACCAGAGCCCGTTCCTGTTCGCCGGGACGATCCGGGAGAACCTGACGCTCGGCGGCGCCTACGCCGAGGCGGAGCTGTGGGAGGCGCTGCGGATCGCGGCCGCCGACGACTTCGTCCGGGAGCTGCCGGACAGCCTCGGGACGGTGGTCGGTGAGCGCGGGGCGACCCTGTCGGGCGGGCAGCGGCAGCGGATCGGCCTGGCTCGGGCGGTGCTGCGCCGGCCGCGGCTCCTCGTGCTGGACGACGCCACCTCGGCCCTCGACGGCGGCGCCGAACAGCGGGTGCTCGAGGGCATCGGCGGCCTGGACACGACCGTGCTGGTGACGACGAACCGGCCGGCCGGGGCAGCCGTCGCCGACCGGGTGGTGCTGCTGGACGGCGGCCGGATCCTCGCCACCGGCACCCACGCCGAGCTGCTGGACCGGGCCGAGTACCGGCGGCTGGTCGACGCGTACGCGCTGCTCGCCGGTGCGGGCCGCCTCGGAAGTCACGCCGGTAATTCGGATGAGGTCACCGGCCGGTCCGCCTAAGATCGTCGCTGCGGTGGGCGGCTCCCGGCGGTGCTTCCTTCTCCCCCACTTTTTCGGATAAAGCTAGCGTCGCCCCTCTCCGCCCACCGCACTCACGGGGAGGTACGGAAACATGGATCCGCTGGCGGTGGTGCTGCTGCGCCGCACGGGCCGGGTCGCGGTCGACATCCGGGGCGAGGCGCCGGACGACGGTGCCGGCTGGGTGGCCGCGCTCGAGGCCGACCTGGCCGAGCGCGGCTGGGTGCTGCGCGACGATCTGCGCACGGCGGCGACCGCGATGCCGTCGCTCGACCGGATCCGCTGGGCCGACTGGCTGCTGGCCACGGTCGACGAGATGGCCGGGGCCGACCGTCCGATGGCGCCGCTCTACCGCCGTTTCCCCGACACGCCGCGCGACACCGATGCGGTCTACGTCCAGCGGCTGCTGGCCCACCTCTTCGCGATGCCGGGCGCGCCCTGCGTGCTCTGCGGCGACGACGATCAGGGCGAACCTCTCGACCCGTGCGGTCATCTCGTCTGCCCTAAATGCTTTTCCCCGTACGAGGTCAGCGCGTGCCCGATCTGCGGACGGCGCCTCACCGGGGACAACGACTACCTGACGATCGCGGAGCCGGCCACCGCCACCGCCGCCAGGACTCCACCGCCGTGGCCGATGCGCCTCGCCGCGCTCGAGACCGACCCGCGAGCGGCCGCCGTGCGGCTGCGCGACCAGCTCGTCGCCCGCCCGGCCGCCCTGAGCGAGGCCGACCGGGCCGATCTGCGCGTGCTGATCGGCGCCACCGTGCCGGGGCGGCTCGACTGGCTACCGGCCGAGGTGCCCGTGCGTGAGACCCTCGCGGTGGTCATCGCGTGGGCTCTGCTGGACGCGCCGCTGGAGCTCGACGAGCTGCTCGCGGCCGCCGGTTCGCGCTGGGACACGGCCACCGACGTCGCCCGCACGCTGTGGGCGTATTCGGGCGGAGACCCCGGTCTCGTGCTGCCCCGCAAGCCGCAGCCGGGCGGACCTCGATCGGCGTGGCGGCCCGGTCACGAGCCGGTCGTGGCGGTTCCGGCTCCGCGCGTACGGGCTCTGCCCCGTCCCCTGCGCCGGGCCGTGCTCGCGCACCTGGACGCCCGCGGCACGGCGAACGCGGCCGAGGACATGCTCCGGCACCCGGCGATCTGGAAGCGCCTGGCCGAGCGCCTGCACCCGTTCGAGCAGGTCACCGCGCATCCGGCGGCGGCCGTGGCGTTCGCGGCGCTGCGCGCTTCCCGTACGCCTCGGGAAGGCGCCCTCGGAGCGGCCATCCTCGCGGCGTTCGAGCGTGACCCCGAGCACCTGACACTGACCACGCACCCGGACGACCGGATCGGTGTGCGGCTGCGCACGCACGCCTCGCTGGTGGAGCGCGCCGTCGCGGACGGCGACGTGCCCGAGGCCGTACGGCTGCTGGCCCAGCGGCCCGGCGAGCTGTGGCGACGGGTCGACCAGCTTCTGCGGGCATCCGACGATCCCGCGCCGGTTCTGGCCGCCCTGAAGGCGACCGCGGGGCGGGTGTCGGCGGGCGTGCTCGCCTCGGCCGCCGCCGCGCTGGCCGGCCGCGACCGGACCGTGCGGGCGAACGCCGAGCAGCTCGCGGCCACCGCGACGGCGCGGGCCGGGGCGCGGGCCCGCACGGAACGGGTGCACGACGAGCCGCTCGTCGTCAATGTCGGCAGCGCGCTCCGGGAGGCGACGCGCCGGCTGCTGGGCGGCCACGACACGGCGGCACCGGACGCGCCGGAAACCGGCGGCATCGTCGGCGGGCGGCCCGGACCGGGGATGCCGCGGCGTGTGTTCTTCCCGCGGGGCAGCGTCACCACCACGTGGACGGAGCCCGAGCGGCGCGCCCGGCTGACGGTGAGCGCGATCCAGGCCGTACGGGAAACGGTCGATGCCGAGCTGACGGCCCGCGCGGCCCGGCTCGGACGCTTCGACGTGGCGCTGATCGACGAGGGGCTGGCCGAGGTGCCGGCGCCGATGCGCGAGCGTGCCGCCTCGGCTCAGACGGCGGGGTGGCCGCGTGGGAGCGTACGGGAACTGCCGGAGGCTGATGTTCTCCGTCTTTTCCTGCACTGGGAGGAGCCGGCCGAGACACGGGTCGACCTGGACCTGTCGTGTGTGTTCTTCGACGCGCGGTGGCGGCGGATCGGCCACTGCGACTACACCGAGCTGCGGTTCCGCCAGGACGCGGCGGTGCACTCGGGCGACCTCACGTCGGCGCCGGGCCCGCTCGGTGCGACCGAGTTCCTCGACCTCGACCTGACGCTGCTGCGCGTGGTCGACGTGCGCTACGTGGTGCCGACCGTGCTCAGCTTCAACGCGGTGCCGTTCGAGCAGATGACCGAGGCGTTCGCGGGCCTGATGCTGCCCGAGGCCGAGGGCGCGCAGTTCGACGGCGCGCGGGTGCTGCAGCGGTTCGCGCTGAGCGGTGACGCCAGGATGATGATGCCGATGGTGATCGACGTCGAGGACCGCCGTCTGCTGTGGACCGACCTGACGCTGCCCGGCGGCGGGTACGGGCACAGCGTGGGACGGCACGTCGACCAGATGGCGCGGGCCGCGGCCGACCAGTGGGACCACTTCACCGGCGGGCACCGGACGAGGCTGCTCGACCTGGCCCGCTGGCATGCCGCGGGCCGGGCCGGCCAGGTGCTGAGCGTCGGCGACGACCGGCCCGACCTGTCCGGAAGCTCGGTGCTCGCCGCCGTCGTGGACGCGTCGTCACTGCCGTCGCCGGTCGGGCCGGGATCGGTCGCCCTGACCGTCACCGGACGCGCCGCCGAGCCGTGGACCCAGGTGGCGGCGGCCGATCTGCTCGGCGAGCTCAGCCCGGGTGAGTGACCACCGGGCGGACCCCCGTACCGCCCGGTGGCCTTGACGTTCGCACAGCGCGCTTGCGGAATCCTTGCGGCCCGGTGACCTCTCAGGTTGCGCCGATAGCATCGTTCGGGACCGATCGATGGTGCGGATCAGCGAAGGGCAGGGCGTGCTGGAGTTCACCCTTCTGGGCGCGGTGGAGATCCGGCGGGACGGGCAGCGGGTCGAGGCGGGACATCCGCGCCAGCGGGCCGTCCTCGCCTTCCTGCTGGCCGAGGCCGGGCAGCCGGCCCCGGCCGACGTGCTGATCGACCGGGTCTGGGGCCCGTCCCCGCCGCCGTCCGCCCGGGCCACGCTGCACAGCCACATCGCCAGGTTGCGCCGGCTGCTGCAGCCCGAGGCCGCCCTGACGTTCGCGTCCGGCTGTTACGTGCTCGCGGTCGAGCCCGATCAGGTCGACGTGCACCGGTTCGGCCGGCTGGTCGCGCGGGCGGCCGAGCCGGGCGCCGACCGGCTGGGTCTGCTTCGCGCGGCGATGGCGTTGTGGCGGGGTGAGCCGCTGGCCGGGCTGACCGGTGACTGGGCCGGGCAGACCCGCGAGTCCTGGTCGCGGCAGTACGCCGACGCGGCAGTGGCCTGGTCGGCCGCGGAACGCCGGGCGGGTCAGCCGGCCGTGGCGATTCCGCTGCTCACCGACCTGGCCGCCGCGGATCCGCTGCACGAGGCGCTGGCCCTCGAGCTCATGGAGGCCCTGGCCGCGGCGGGCCGGACGGCCGAGGCGCTGGCGCAGTACGAGACGATCCGGCGGCACCTGGAATCGGAGCTGGGCGTCGACCCCGGCCCGGCCCTGCGGGAGAAACACGGGGTGCTGCTGCGCGGCTCCCGGCCGGCCCAGCTGCCCGCCGCCCCGGCCACCTTCGTCGGGCGCGAGCCGGAGCTGGCCGCCCTCGAGCAGGGGCAGGGCGAGGTGCCGGTGATCGCCGTGGTGGGTCCGGCCGGGGTCGGCAAGACCGCCCTGGTGCTGCGCTGGGCCTGGTCGGCCCGGGCCCGGTTCCCCGACGGTCAGCTCCACATCGACCTGCGCGGCTTCGGCGACGGCGAGCCGATCGGGCCGGCCGACGCCCTCGACCGCATGCTGCGGGCGCTCGGCGTGCCGCCCGAGCAGATCGCACCCGACCCGGACGAGCGGTCCGCCCAGTTGCGGTCCGAGCTGGCCGACCGTCGGGTCCTGATGATCCTGGACA
The DNA here is from genome assembly GCF_018829635.1 of Paractinoplanes bogorensis. GTDB lineage: Bacteria > Actinomycetota > Actinomycetes > Mycobacteriales > Micromonosporaceae > Actinoplanes > Actinoplanes bogorensis. The sequence continues at coordinate 601,434 of NZ_JAHKKG010000004.1, read as the reverse complement.
ACGCCGGGTCGGCCCGGCAGGTGCGCCCGCTGCTGCCCGGCCACCCGGGTTCACTGGCCGTGGTGACCAGCCGCAGCCGCCTGGACGGGCTGGTCGCCGAGGGGGTCCGGCGGTTGCCGCTGGCCGCGCTGTCGGCTCCGGAGTCGGCCGCGCTGCTGCGCCGGATCGCCGCCCGCGACGCCTGCGCGAACGACCGGCTGACCGGCCGCCTGGTCGATCTGTGCGAGGGCCTGCCGCTGGCGGTGAGCGTGGTGGCGGCGCGGCTGGACGGGCCGCAGCGGCTGCCGGCGATCGTGCGGGAACTCGAGGACGAGGGCAACCGCCTGGCGGTGCTCGACGTGGACGAGGACGACGTTTCCGTACGACGTGCGCTCGGCTTCTCGGTGCGGTCGCTCGACGAGGCCGCGCGGCGCCTGTTCGGCCTGCTCGCGGTCCATCCCGGGCAGACTCCGGGGCTGGACGCGTGCGCCGCCCTGCTCGGCCGGGACGCCGACGGCACCCGCCCGGTCCTCGACCGGCTGGCCGCCGTCCACCTGCTGCAGTTGCCGGCGCCGAGCCGCTACCGGATGCACGATCTGGTGCGGCTGGCCGCCCGTGAGCACGCCTCCTCTTCGGACGAGGACGAGGGCAACGCGGCGCTACGCCGGGTCCTGAGCTGGTATCGGGACGTGGCCAACACGGCCGACCGGGTGCTGCGTCCGGCCGAGCGGCCCAACTTCGCGTCACCGTCCCCTCTTTCCTTCGAATCGGCCGACGACGCCATGGCCTGGCTCGACGCGGAGGCCGACAACCTCACGGCGGCGGTCGTGACCGGGTGCCGGGCGGTGCCGGAGATCGGCTGGCAGATCGCCGCCGCCCTGTACGGCTGGCTGGTCCGGCGGCGGCACCTGGAGCGCTGGATCGATCTCTACCGGGCGGCGGCCGACGCGGCGGCGCGGGCCGGTGACCCGGGCGGGGAGGCAATGATCCACGGCCGCCTGGCCATGCCGTTCAGCCATCTGGGGCGTACCGGGGAGGCTGCGGCGAGCTGCCGCCGGGCGTACGAGCTGCGCCGCGACGGCGGTGACCGGCTGGGCGCGGCGACCGCCCTTCTCAACCTGGGCGCGGTGCACAACAGCGCGGGCAACGGCGCCGAGGCGATCCGCTGGCTCGACGAGGCGGCGACCCTGAGCGCCGAGCTGACCGGGGCCGGGCATCTGCGGGCGCTGATCGCCAGCAACCTGGGCGAGGCCTACCTGCTCGACCTGCGGTTCGCCCCGGCCGTCGGACACCTCACCGAGGCGCTGGCGCTGGCCCGGGAACACTGCGGGCCACGCGACGTGGCCGAGATCCTGCGGCGGCTGGCCGAGGCGGGCAACGCCGACGGGCGGGCGGCCGAGGCGGCCGGGCACGCTGCGGAGGGGGCGGAGATGGCCCGTACGGCCGGAGACGTGCTGCTCGAGGCGGAGGCGACGGTCGAGCTGGGGCGGGCCTGCTACGACCTGGGCCGGCGCGACGAGGGCGAACGGCATCTGCGGCAGGCGCTGTCCGTGCTCGAGCCGATGGACGCGCGGCGGGCGGCGGCGGTGCGCGAGCTGCTCGTCCTCATCGGAGCGGTGCCGTCGACTCCCGGGTGATCAGCTTGCCCGGGAACTTCTCGATGCCCGAGCCGAGCGTGCCGCCGATCGCCGCGAACAGGCGCTGGGCGGCCACCCGGCCCAGCTGTTCCAGGTTCATGTCGACCGTGGTCAGCGGCGGGCGGGCGTTGGCGACCAGGATGTTCCAGTTGTCGTAGCCGACCAGGGCGACGTCGCCCGGCACGTCCCGGCGCTGCTCGTGCAGCACGTCGAGCACCCCGCGGGCGATCTCGTCGGAGCCGGCGAAGACCGCGTCCACGTCGGGGCAGCGTTCCAGCAGCATGCGGGTGGCCCCGCGGCCCCACGACTCGGACCACATGCCGAACCAGACCTCGCCGCCGGCCGGCTCCAGCCCCTCCTCGGCCAGCCGTTGTTGCGCGCCACGGGCACGATCCTGCGCGGCTCCGTAGGACGCGTCGCCGGTGATGTGCGCGATCCGCCGGCGGCCGCACCGGATCAGGTGATCGACGGCGAGCCGCCCACCGCCCTCGTTGTCACTGACGAGCGACAGGTCGCGCGGGTCGTCCGACGGGGCGTACGCGTAGATGACCGGAACCGGCAGATCGCGGCCGAGCGAGGGCCGGCTGTCGGGGCGGGCGCCGACCACGATCAGCCCGTCGACCCGCCGGGACAGCAGTGCGCTCAGGTGATGCCGTTCGCGGATCGTGTCGCCGCGGGCGTCGCACAGGAACACCGAGGTCCGGTCGGTGCCGAACGCGTCCTCGGCGCCCATCAGGATCGGGATCGAGAACCGGCCCTCCAGGTCGGACGTGAGCAGCCCGACCGTGCCGGTGCGCTGGGTGATCAGCCCCCGCGCGAGGGTGTTGGGCGAGAAGTTGAGCTGGGACGCGGCCTGCTCGACCCGGGCCCGGGTGGACGCCCGTACCTGCGGTTGCCCGTTGAGCGCTTTGGACGCCGTCGCCACCGACACCCCGGCCAGACGCGCAACATCGCGCAGGGTCGCTCGCTCCACCCGGATTCCTCCATACACGACAAGACACGGCACGGCACTTGACAGCAAAATAGCTGCCGCATTACGTTCCTGAAAACCTTTTCGGTGTGTCAGCTCCCGGCCTAGGAACCGGTTTGAGCTGCGATAACGGCTTGTCACCACACTCCCCGTGGTTCGTACGGCGAAACTGATTCGCGCGACGGAACGGAGGGGCACCTTGCGTATCTTCAGATCGGTCGCCGTCCTGGCGATCGCCGGCCTGCTGACCGGCACGGCCGCTTGCAGCAGCGACGACAACGGCGGGAGCTCGGGCGGGACGGTCACCGCCGAGGGCACCGACGACGGCTCCGAACTGGCTCTGTGGACCCGGGCCCCGCTCGAGTTGCAGGCCCGCAAGCTGGTCGAGGCGTACAACAAGAGCCACAAGAACCAGGTCAAGCTGACCGTCGTGCCCAACGACGACTATGTCGCCAAGGTGGGCGCGGCGGCCGGCGGCGGCGGTCTGCCCGACCTGTTCGCGGCGGACATCGTCTACGTGCCGAACTGGACGAAGGCCGGGCTCTTCGCCGACCTGACCGAACGGATCAAGCTGCTTCCGTACGCGGGAACGATCAACCAGGGGCACTTGCAGGCGGGCACTTTCGAGGGCAAGGAGTACGTGCTCCCGTTCGTCCTCGACCTCTCGGTGATCTTCTACAACAAGAAGCTCTACCAGGAGGCCGGGCTCGACCCGTCGAAGGGTCCGACCACGATAGACGAGTTCAAGGACCAGGCCCTGGCGATCCAGAAGCTGAACAAGCCCGGCGTGTTCGGCACCTACTTCGGTGGCAACTGCGGTGGCTGCAACGTCTTCACCTGGTTCCCGATGATCTGGGCCAGCGGCCAGGAGGTGATGAACCCCGAGGGCACCCAGTCGCTGCTCGACGGCGCGGCCGCGCAGAAGGTGTACGCGACCTGGCGTGAACTGCAGGCGGCGGGCGCGATCGCCCCGGGCGCCAAGGAGGAGACCGGCGCCACCTGGGTGGCCGCGTTCCAGCAGGGCAAGGTCGGCGTGATGCCCTATCCGGCCACGCTCCTGTCGACGGCGGCCAAGACCGTCGATGTCGGCGTCGTCCCGATTCCGGGTGTCGACGGGGGCGCCTCGACGTTCGTGGGCGGCGACGGCATCGGCATCTCCAAGGACTCGAAGAAGAGCGACCAGGCCTGGAACTTCCTCGCCTGGCTGACCTCGGAGGCGGCCCAGGTCGACGTGCTGGCTGCCAACGACAGCACGGTCTCGCGTACCGACCTGGTCGACAACAAGTACTCGCAGAAGGATCCGCGGGTCGCCACGGTGAACAAGGTGGCCGCGTCGCCGCAGAGCAAGACGCCCGTCGCAGTCAACTTCCAGCAGGCCTTCAACGCGCCCGGCAGCCCGTGGATGACGCTGGTGCGGAACCAGGTCTACGGCGACCCCTCAGGTTTGAGCAAGGACAATGCCGCGCTCACCGATTCCCTTGCTCAGTGACGGGACGCTCTCTGTTCACCCGTCGATCGCTGACCGGCTGGGCGTACGCCACCCCGACCGCCCTGTTCGTCCTGCTCTTCTTCATCGTGCCGATCGGGCTGGTCGGCCGGATGTCGGTGTCGGACTGGGGGCTCTTCGCGGGCAACCGCGGCTGGAACGCGCCGGAGAACTTCGCCGACGCCGTGGACGACCGCCTGTTCTGGCCCGCGGTCGGCTTCACGGTGAAGTACACGCTGCTCACGACGGTGATCCTGCTCGGGCTGGCGCTCGGCCTGGCCCTGCTCGTGCAGGAGTCCACCCGCTGGAACGGCCTTCTCCGTACGTCGTTCCTGGTGCCCTCGGCCCTCGGGCTGGCCTCGGCGTCCCTGCTGTTCTATGCGCTCTACTCGCCGCAGGCCAGCCCGTTCCCGGGCCAGATCGCGTTCCTGGGTACGCCGTGGTCGGCTCTCTGGTCGACCGTGGCGCTCATCGTGTGGCGGTTCGCCGGCTTCTACATGCTGTTGCTGCTCGTCGGTCTGCAGAGCATCCCGGGTGATGTGTACGAAGCTGCACGCCTGGACGGCTCCGGTCGGTGGCAGACGTTCCGCCACATCACGTTGCCCCTGCTCCGGCCGTCGCTCGCACTGTGCACGATCCTGTGCGTCACCGGTTCGCTGCTCGCCTTCGATCAGTTCTACATCCTGACCAAGGGCGGGCCGGACAACAGCACGGTCACCATCGTGCAGCTCGTGTACAACATGGCCTTCCAGGGCTCGAACGACCTGGGCCGGGCCGCCGCACTGTCCATCCTGGTGCTGGCCGCCCTGCTGGTCGTCAACATCCTGCAGTTCCGCACGCTGCGCGGCCGGGAGGACCGATGACCAGATTCTTCTCCCGTACGCCGCAGTTCGTGCTCACCGGCGGACTGGCCCTGATCTTCCTGTTCCCGCTGGTGTGGGCGACGCTCGCCTCGGTGGCCCCGCAGGCCGGCACCCGGCAGACCGACGGCTGGGGGTTCGGCAACTACGTCACGCTCGCTCACTATCAGGCCGGAATCGCGCAGTATCTGGGCAACTCACTGGCCATCTCGCTCATGACCGTGCTGTTCACCCTGCTCGCCTCGGTCACCGGGGGCTACGCGTTCGCGATCTTCCGGTTCCCCGGCCGTGACGCGCTCTTCCTGCTCGTCCTGGCGATCCTGATGGTTCCGTACGCGACCCTGCTGATCCCGCTCTACGTCCTGCTCAACAGTCTCGGACTGCAGAACTCGCTGGTCGGGCTGGCGCTCGTGCTGTCGATGTTCCAACTGCCGTTCGCGACGTTCATGATGCGCATCTCGTTCGAGGCGGTCCCGGCCGAACTGCGCGAGGCCGCCCTGATCGACGGCTGCGGCTCCTTCCGGGCCCTGCAGCGGGTGCTCATCCCGGCCGCCAAGCCCGGTCTCATCACGGTCGGCCTGTTCGCCTTCCTGGCCGCCTGGAACGACTTCATCACGCCGCTGGTGCTGATCAGCGACACCGGCAAGTTGCCGCTGCCGCTGGCCGTGGCCAACCTGCGCGGCCAGGTGATGGGAATCGTCGACTACGGCGCCACCGAGGCCGGCGTGGTCGTGCTCGCGCTGCCCTGCATCGTGCTGTTCCTGGCCCTGCAACGCCACTACGTCCGCGGTTTCATGTCCGGCGCGCTCAAAGGTTGATGCTCCAGTGACTGAATCAGACCGGGCCGATTCCGTCGTGTCCACATCCGGCGGTCACGCTCCCGTCGTTCCGGCGTCCGGCCGTCTCGCTCCCGTCGTTCCGGCTTCCGGACGTCTCGCTCCCGTCGTTCCGGCTTCCGGACGTCTCGCTCCCGTCGTTCCGGCTTCCGGACGTCTCGCTCCGCTCGGGGTGGGCGATGTCGTCCTCGGCGCGCACGGCTTCTGGGCCCGCCGGCAACAGGTGAACACGTCGGCCACCCTCGACCACATCGCCGGCTGGCTCGACCGCTCGGGCTGGCTGGCCAACTTCGGCTCCCCCGCTTCGGCGCGCCGGGGCCGCGAGTTCTCCGACACCGAGATCTACAAATACCTGGAGGCGCTCGCCTGGGAGTACGGCCGGACGCGCGAACCGGCGATCGACGCGCGTTTCCGCTCGATCGCCGCACGCGTCGCCTCCGCCCAGGAGCCGGACGGCTATCTGAACACCAACTTCGGCCGCCCCGGGCAGGCGCCCCGCTACAGCGACCTGGAGTGGGGGCACGAGCTCTACTCGTACGGGCATCTGATCCAGGCCGCCGTGGCCCGCGCCCGCACGGTCGGGACCGACGACTTCGTCCAGGTGGCGATCCGCGCCGCCGATCACGTGTGCAAGGTGTTCGGTCCCGGCGGCATCGCGTCGGTGTGCGGGCATCCCGAGATCGAGCCCGCGCTGGCCGAGTTGTATCGCGTCACCGGTGACACGCGCTACCTCGAACAGGCGAGGTTGTTCGTTTCGCGGCGCGGCGGTCCGGTGCTGTCCGACATCGAGTTCGGCCGCTCCTACTTCCAGGACGACATGCCGGTGCGCGCCGCGGACATCCTGCGCGGGCACGCCGTGCGGGCGATGTATCTGACCGCGGGCGCCGTCGACGTGGCCGTCGAGACGGGCGACGGGGAACTGCTCGAGGCGATCGAACGGCAGTGGCGCAACACGGTCGCCCGGCGCGTCTACCTGACCGGCGGCGTCGGCGCCCGGCACCAGGACGAGGCGTTCGCCGACGACTACGTGCTCCCGCCCGACCGCGCGTATTCGGAGACGTGCGCGAGTGTCGGTTCGGTCATGCTCGCCTGGCGCCTGCTGCTCGCCACGGGCAAGGTGCGTTACGCGGACCTGATCGAACGCACACTCTTCAACGTGATCGCCACATCGCCCTCGGACGACGGGCGGCGCTTCTTCTACACGAACACGTTGCACCAGCGCTCACTCGGCGCGCAGCCCCCACCGGACGAAATGGTCCCGCGGGCGTCGTCCACCCTGCGGGCGCCGTGGTTCACCGTATCGTGCTGCCCGACCAACCTGGCCCGCACTTTCGCCAGCTTGACCGCCTACCTGGCCACCACGGACAACGACGGCGTGCAGATCCACCAGTACGCGTCCGCAACGCTCACCACTTCGCAGGTCTCGCTGGAGGTCGAGACCGACTACCCGGCGAGCGGCGAGATCGTCGTGCACATCCGGCGCGCACCCGGCACTCCGTGGACACTCACACTGCGCGTCCCGGCCTGGGCGGTCGGCGCCACCTGCACCATCGGCGACGAGCCGGCCGACGCCGAGCCGGGCTGGCTGCGTATCCGACGGCGGTTCACGGCGGGTGAGACGGTGCGGCTCTCGCTGCCGATGGCGGCGCGGCTGACGTATCCGGATCCGCGCATCGACGCCGTGCGCGGGTGTGTGGCCGTCGAGCGGGGGCCGGTCGTCTACTGCGCCGAGTCGGTCGATCTGCCGCCGGGCACCACCGTCGACCAGGTCCGGATCGACGCGTCGGTGCCGCTCGCCGACTCCCCGGGTGAGGTGGTCGCCGCGGGGCAGCTCGTGCGCGTGAGTGAGGACGGGTGGCCGTACGGAGGGAACGCCTTTGATCGGGAGACCGAGAACGTCGAGCTCATCCTGCGGCCCTATCACGACTGGGCTTCCCGCGGCCCGTCGACGATGCGCGTCTGGCTGCCGCTCGACCAGGTCAGGCCACCACTCGGCACCGCTGGTCCGGTGTCCGACACAGCCGGTCCGACTGTCGACACAGCCGGTCCGCTGCTCGACACGGCTGGGCGAGACGTGTCGGGTTCATGATCGGATCGCAGCTCAGGCGTACTGGAGGTCGGCCTGGGTGATGTGCGAACCGTTCATCGTGAAGCGGTAGCGCGCCTCCCAGCCCGCCGAGCCGGAGGGCGCCCAGTGCACCAGCAGGTCCTGGCCGCCGTCCATCGGGGTGGCCGAGAGGACGCGCAGGGAGCCGCCGATCACCTCGTTGTCCGCCCACTCGCGGATGGCGTCGCGGCCCTCGATCCGGCGGGTCACGTCGATCACCACGGCGTCGGGGGCGAAGGCCTCGGCGAGCGCGCCCAGGTCACGGGCGGCGACGGCGTCCACATAGGCCTGGGCCGGCGCGGCGACTGCCTCTGACCCGGACGGGGCGTTGCCGGCTGAGGGCGCGGTGCCGGTCGCGGATGCAGCGCCGGTCGCGGACGGCGTGGCTGTCGACGGCGAGTCGCAACCGGCGAGGACGAACAGGGACGTGATACCGAGCAGAGCGATGCGTCTCATGCAATCCATGCTTGACGCGCCCCGGCACCACGTCCAAGACCTGCTGCGATAGCCAACGGCTATGGACCCGCCCGCACCTGCATGACGATGCATGGTTGCACGGGTGCACGGGTGCACGGCTGCACGGGGCACGGCTGCACGGGGCACGGGGCACGGCTGCACGGGGGGCACGGGGCACGGCTGCACGGCTGCACGGGGCACGACTACACGGGGGCACGGCTGCACGGGGGCACGGCTGCACGGGGACACCGCTGCACGGCTGCAACGGCCGCACGGCCGGACGGCGGCAACGGCTGCAGGGCTACGGAAGGCTGCCGGACGCGCGGCTACAGCGACGCCCGCACGGCGGCGACCAGTGCGGCCAGCAACGGGCGGCGGTCGTCGCGGCGCCAGGCCAGCACCAGCTCTCCGGGCGCCAGGTTGCCGACCGGCCGCACGACCACGCCGTCCCGGGCGATCAGCGAGGTGTTGCCGGCGGCGATCAGGCACACGCCCAGGCCGGCGGTGACGGCCTCGACCGTCTCTTCGGTGTTGGCGATCTCGGCGCCGACGGTGACCGGGCGGTCGGGTCGCGCGTCGACGGCCAGCCAGTAGTCGCGCAGAGCGCCGCTCGACGTGGGCAGGGCCAGGAACGGCTCGTCCAGCAGGTCGGCGAAGTCCACCGTGGTCTGCGCCGCCAACCGGTGCGTGGCCGGCAGCGCCACCAGCCGGGGTTCGGTGGCCACGGTCACCCATCGGTAGCGTTCCGGCGCCGGCATCGGCAACCACACGAACGCCGCGTCCGTCTCCTCGGCCGCCAGCCCGCCGGTCGGGTCGTGCCACGGCACCTGGCGCACCTGCAGACTGACGTCGGACAAGCGCGCCCGTACGGCCGGAAGCAGTCCCCGCCCCGGCGCCGTGCTCATGCCGACGACCAATGTGTTCGCTGCGGTCAGCAATGCCTGTTCGGCCGCGTGCCAAGCGGACAGAACCGCCTGCGCATGCGGCACCAAGGCCTTGCCCGCGGCGGTCAACCGGACATCGCGGTGGTCACGTTCGAACAGCGAAACGCGCAACTGCTTCTCCAGGGCGCGGATCTGTTTCGACAGCGCCGGCTGGCTGACGTAGAGCTCCTCGGCGGCCCGGGTGAAGTGCAGGTGCTCGGCCACGGCCAGGAAGTACCGCAGATCCCGCAGGTGCGCGTCCATGCCACTTGGTTATCACAGCGTGTCTTGGACGGCGATCCGGCGGCGCCGCACGCTGGGGTCATGTCTGAGAACAACCGAGTCTGGCTGATCACCGGCGCCAACAGCGGTTTCGGCCGCGCGCTCACCGAGGCCGCGATCGCCGCCGGGGACGTCGTGGTCGCCACCGCCCGCCGCCCCGGGACGCTGGCCGAGCTGGTGGCCGCCCACCCCGACCAGGTCGACGCCGTACGCCTGGACGTGACCGACGCCGACGCCGCGGCCACCGTCGTCGCGGATGTCGAGCGCCGCTACGGCCGGATCGACGTGCTGGTCAACAACGCCGGTCGCGGCCAGGTCGGCGCGGCCGAGGAAACCACCGACGACGAGCTGCGGTCCCTCTTCGAAGTGCACGTTTTCGGTCCGGCCGCGCTCGTTCGCGCAGTTCTGCCCGGCATGCGCGCACGCGGGAACGGCGCGATCGTGCAGTTCTCGTCGTTCGGCGGTCAGGTCGCCTACCCGGGCTTCTCGGCCTACTGCGCCACCAAGTTCGCGCTCGAGGGCTACTCGGAGGCGCTCGCCGCCGAGGTCGGACCGCTCGGGATCCGGGTCCTGATCGTCGAGCCGGGCGCCTTCCGCACCAGCTTCTCGGGCGGCGGCCTGCTCGAGAGCCGGAGCCTTCCCGCGTACGAATCAACTGTCGGCCCCACCCGCACGATGATCAAGGGGGTCGACGGCTCCCAGCCCGGCGACCCGGCCAAGGCCGCCGCCGCGATTCTCACGGCCCTGGACGCCGACAGCACTCCGCTGCGCCTGCCGCTGGGCGACGACGCCGTCGACGGCATCATCACCCACCTCGACGGCGTCCGCACCGAGCTGGCCGCCTGGGAGAAGGTCTCGCGCGCGACCAGCTTCTAGCGGGGAAGACGGCCCGCGCGATCGGTCGGCCGGGCGGTGGTGTGACCCGGTCCGTTGACTCAGGGGGTGGTTTCCTCCCGGGGATCGGCTCGCCGGTCGGCCGGCGCGACCGGCATCTCCGCCGTTCCACGCCGATCAGCGGTGACCCCCGTCCACCAGCGTCGCCACGGAATCACCTGAGCCCCGGCCGGCAACGACGCCACCCCGAGCACCGCGGTCCCGATCCCGGCCGCGATGAGTGCGATGCCGAACAGCACGCCGCCGCGCATCGACGCCGTTCCGAGCACGACGACCGAGAGGCCGAGTCCGACAGTCGCCAGAGCGATGAGCACGGCGTTGCCGCGCAGCCACGCCACCCCGGCCACGGTGAGAGCGGCGCCGCCGCCCATGCACGCGACACCAGCCAGCGCGTTGCCGTACAGCATGAGCGCCGCCCCGAGCGACGCCATCGCGACTCCGCCCCCCACGAGAGCGACACCGGCCAGCACGAGGCCGTCGCGCAGCCACGCCAGTCCGAGCACCGCGATCGCGACTCCACCCACGGCCAGCGCGCCCCCGCCGAACACCAAGCCCCTGCTCATCATCGCTACGCCAGACAGCGCAGCGGCGACGCCGATCCCGGCGAGTGCGAGGTTGGACAACACCTCACGGCCGCGCATCGCACCCACCCCCAGCAATATGGACGCGACACCGAGCCCGACGAAACCGACACCGGCCAGCACGGGTTCGCTGCGCATCACGGCCACCCCGATCACGACGGAGGCCACACCGACCCCGACGACCGCGGCTCCGCCGAGGAACCGCCCCGCGGTCTCCAAGGCGGTCGCGAGCAGGACAGTGACCGTGAGCAGGGCGACGGCGGCGGCGGTAAGCCCGATCGTCCAGCCCGGCCGGAACGGGGTGAGGAGCACGGCGGCGCCGGCCAGAGTCCACAGGACGGCACGGGCAACGCGCTGCAGGATCGAGCCAGGGTAACGGCGCAGCCAGCCGTACAGGGCGAGGGTCGCGGCCAGGCCGGTGACCGCGGCCAGCGCCGGCCCGGCCCGGCCGTCATCGCTGACGACGTTGACCAGGATGCCGGCGGCCATCGTGCCGAGCAGAAACCCGGCGACGACCCCCGGCCAGCCCAGGCGGTTCCCGCCCGGCCGCGCACGAGTGACAGGCGAGGGTGGTGGGTCGGCGGTGGCCATGCTGTCGAGCATGACCGGAGGATCGTCGCAGAGGAACCCACCTCATGCGTCGGCAGCGGGACAGCCCCCCTAGCCCGCGGTCAGGCTCTGGGTGCCCAGCACGACGGCGAGCGCCAGCCGCTCGGCGTCCTCGGTGCCCGGCTCGGCCGTGTAGACCATGATGCGCAGGTCGTCGATCGCCACGTGGAGCACGTCGCAGTCGAGCGTGATCCGGCCGACCGACGGGTGTTCGATCGTCTTGTGCCGGGACTTGTCGCCGGTCGGCGGCGGCGCGTCGGACTCCCACAGCTCGGTGAACCGCGGACTGGCGTCGGCCAGTGCGGAGATCAGCCGCCGCAACCCGCGGTCGGCCGGGTAGCGGGACGCGGTCAGCCGCAGGTCGGCGACCAGGCCGGCCACCAGCACGGCGTGTTCCCCGGCGGTCTGCACCACCCGGTTGGGCGGGGCCAGCAGGTTGCGCCAGACCGCGTTGCGCTCGAGCCCGCGCCAGCCCGAGGTCTCGCCCATGAGCGCGTCGTAGGGTGCGTTGGCCAGCACCAGCGTCCAGCTCGCGTCGTAGACCACGACGGGCGTGTTCGACAAGCGGTCGAGCAGGCGCTGCACGCTCGGCGGCACCCGCGACGACACCACGTCGAGCCCGGGCGCGGCGTGGCCCGCGAGCTGGTAGAGCAGGTCGCGCTCGGCGTCGGAGACCCGCAGGGACCGAGCCAGGGCCTCGACCACCTGGGCCGACGGCGCGGTGGCGCGGCCCTGCTCGAGCCGGGTCAGATAGTCGGCCGAGATGCCGGCCAGCCCGGCCAGCTCTTCCCGGCGCAGCCCGCTGGCCCGGCGCCGGCGGCCTGTGGGCACCCCGACCGCCTCGGGCGTCACACGGTCACGCCAGCGGCGCAGCGTCCGGCCGAACTCCCATGACTCCGTGTGGTCCAGTTCCATACGGCCCAGTCTGCTCGCCGCCGCGACAAGTGTCCTGGCCCTGCCAGTCCTACGAAAACCGAACGACTGCCTGCGGCCGGGCCCGGCATCCAGACTCGGAGCATGACAACCGTGCTGATCACCGGCCCGACCCGTGGTCTGGGCCGCGCCGCCACCCTGGACATGGCCGCTCGTCCGGCCGCCGAGCGTCCCGAGCTGATCCTGGTCGGCCGGGCCGGACCGGGCCTGACCGAGGTCGCCGCCGAGGCCCGCGCGCTGGGCGCGACCGTGCACGAGGTCGGCTGCGACCTGGCCCGCCTGGCCGACGTGCGCGCCGCCGCGGCCACTGTCCAGCAACTGCTCGGAGAAGACGGCAAGTTGAGCGCTCTGGTCGCGAACGCGGGCGCCATGACGACCGATACGCGCACCGCGTCGGCCGACGGCTACGAACTGACCTTCGCGGTCAACTATCTCGCCCACGCGCAGCTCATCGCCGACCTGAACGACCGGTTCGCGCCGTCGGCGCGCATCATCCTGATCGGTTCGAACACCTATCACGCCAACTTCTGGCGGCGCCTGCTGCACGTGCCGCCGGCGAAGTGGGCCGACCCGGTCGAGATGTCCCGGCCCGCGACCGGCGACGCCAACCCGGGGATGGAATCGAGCGGCACCGCCTACTCCAACGCCAAGCTGGCCGTCCTCTACTACGCCCACGAGCTGCAGCGGCAGATCGGCGCCGGCGTGAACGTGGTCGTCTACGAGCCCGGCTGGATGCCCGGCACCGCCCTCGGCCGTGGCGCCCCCGAGGCGGCCCAGGCCGCGGGCCGCGCGCTGGCCCGCATCCCCGGCATCGCCACACCGGAGAACTCCGGCCCCACACTGGCCTCGCTCGCCCTCGACCCCCGGTGGGCCGGGCTGCGCGACGGCGCCTTCGTCGTTCGCGGCAAGCTCACCGAGGTCAAACCGATCGCCCACAACCGGGACCGGGAGCGCCGCCTGTGGGAGGCCACGGGCGAGCTGCTGGAGAAGGCCGGGAGCCGCTGACCAGCGAGCCGCGGGCGAAGGCCGGACGCCGGCGCGAGAAAGCCGGGATCTGATAGGAGTGCTAACAGTTGTTGGTGCGATACTGGCCGGGTCCACCGGCCCGCACCGACAACTGGAGACCGCGCCCTGATGGTTGCCTTCGAACTGGCTGTTCAGGACGCGCACGGGCTGGACGTCGCCGCGCGCCTCGAGGTCGATCGCATCGAACTGTGCTCGGCGCTGCCGCTGGGCGGGGTCACACCGTCGCTGGGCTTCATCGAGGCGGCCGTGGCAACCCCGGGGATCCCGCCGGTGCACGTGCTGGTGCGGCCCCGGCCGGGCGGGTTCGACTACTCCCCCGCCGAGGTGGCGACCACCCTGGCCGACGTGCGGCACGCCCTGGCCGCCGGTGCGTCCGGAGTGGTGGTCGGAGGCGTACGGGAAGGCCGTGTTGATCTTGATCTGATCGGCCGGATCGCCGACACCGGCGCCGAGGTGACGTTCCACCGTGCCTTCGACACCCTGGCCGACAGCGGCGCCGCCCTCGACGACCTGGTCAAGCTGGGCGTGCGGCGGATCCTGACCTCGGCCGGCGCGGCCCGCGTGGCCGACGCCCTGCCCGCGCTGTCGGCCCTGGTCACCGCCGCGGCCGGCCGCATCGAGATCATGGCCGGCGGCGGCATCCGGCCGGACGCGGTCACCGCCGTCGTCGCCACCGGCGTGCAGGCGGTGCACGCCTCGGCCAAGCGCCTGATCCCCGACGCGGTCACCGTCTCGCTCGGCACCGCCGCTCCGGCCGGCGGCGCGGGACGCGAGACCACCGACGGGGACGAGGCGGTCCGCATGCTGGACGCGCTGCGCCGACCGGCATAATTCTCAACTTTCGGCCGAAAACGCCGAAATACGGACGTGCCGAGAAAGTTCTCCGCCCGCTGGTGGGCCGTCTGGCTCGCCCTGGCGGGCACGGCCGCGCTCGCCTCCCCCGTGCTGACGGCGACGGCGGTCCAGGCGACCGTGTCGTTCTCGGTCTCGGTCGGCTCGTGCGTGATGATGATCCTCGGCGCCCGCCGGCAGCGCGGCCTGTCCGCCGCCTCCTGGTACCTGTTCGCGGCCGGGATCGCCCTGTGGGTGCTCGGCGACGTCGTCTACGGCATCCAGAGCGCGCTGGTCGCGACGGTGCCGTTCCCGTCGTGGGCCGACGGCTGCTACCTCGGGTCTTATCCGTTGCTCGTCGCGGCGCTGTTCCTGCACGCTCGTCAGCGCGGCGGGCTCGCGGGCGGCACCCTGATCGATTCGGCCATCATCACGGTCGGGGTGGGCATCGTCTACTGGGCCCTGATGATCGAGCCGATCCTGCTCGACGACTCGATCCCGGTGCTGGCCCGGCTGGTCACGGCCGGCTACCCGACGGCCGGCGCCGTACTCTGCGCGGTCATCGTGCCCATGCTGTTGCAACAGGGTGCGCGAACGGTCAGTCAGTGGCTGCTCATCGTGGGCAGTCTGCTGACCGTAGTGGCCAACGGCGCGTACACGCTGATCCCGCTCACCGACGGTTTCGCGCCGTTCCTGTTCGCGGGCTATCTGCTCGCGTACGCGTTCTGGGGCGCCGCCGCCATGCACCCGTCGGCGACCCTTCCGCCCGTACGCCCGCACGACAACCCGGGCCGGGGCCGGCTGCTCGTTCTGACCGGGTCGATGCTGCTCGTCCCGGCCGTCATGCTGCTCCAGGGCGAGCGGGCCGGCGGGCGCAGCGGCTGGCTGACCGTGGCGTTCGGTTCGATGGCGCTTTTCGTGCTCGTGGCGAGCCGGCTGAACGGCTACATCGCCCGGGTGGACAAGCAGGCCGTGCTGCTGCGCCGGCAGGCGACCAGCGACGACCTGACCGGCCTGCCCAACCGGCGCGAGTTCGAACGGCTGGCCGCGACCGCCGTGACCCGGCAACCGTGTCAGGTGGTGATGCTCGACCTGGCCGGCTTCAAGCACATCAACGACCGGCTGGGCCGGGCGGCGGGCGACCAGGCGCTGGTCGCGGTGGCCGGGTTGTTGCGCGAAAGTGTCCGCGACGGCGACCTGGTCGCACGGATGGGCGCCGACGAGTTCGCCGTGCTGGTGTGCGATTCCCGCCCGGGCGAGGCCGAGGCGGTGGCCGGCCGGCTGGCCGATCTGGTCCGCCGCCCGGTGCACGCCGGCGAGCACGAGCTGCTGCTGAGTGCCCGGCTCGGCGTCTCCTCCGGCTCCGGCGCCGACGCGACCGAGCTGGTGCGACGGGCCGACACCGCGCGGTACGCGGCCAAGACCGGCGGCGGGCACCTGGTCGTCTACAGTGCCGGGCTCGACGAGCAGGCCGAGGCGGCCGAGCGGCTCGGGGCCGACCTGCGGCACAGCCTGACCGACGGCGACTTCCACGTCGTCTACCAGCCGATCGTCGAGCTGGCCGACGCCCGTACGGTGGCCTACGAGGCTCTGGTCCGCTGGGTGCACCCGGTGCGCGGCTTCGTCAGCCCGGCCGACTTCATCCCGATCGCCGAGGACAACGGGCTGATCGTCGAGCTCGGTGAGTGGATCATGCGGACGGCGTGCCGGCAACTGGCCGACTGGCAGCGCGACCGGCCGGACGCGCCCTCCTACATCAGCGTGAACGTGTCGGCGCGGCAGCTCAGCGAGCCCGGTTTCGCCGAGGTGGTGACCGGCATCCTGCGCGAATGCGGCCTGGAACCGCGCGCCCTGCTGGTCGAGGTGACCGAGACGGCCATCTTCGGCGGTGGGGTGGCCATCGAGGCGGTCGAGGCGCTGCACCGGGCCGGGGTGTCGATCGCGCTGGACGACTTCGGCACCGGGCACTCGTCGCTCGGCCTGCTGCGCACGGTCCCGGTCGACGTGCTCAAGGTCGACAAGTCGTTCGTCGACGAGATCACCGGCACCGGCCGGGCCGTGATCGTGGACGCGCTGATCCACGTGAGCAACGGGCTCGGCCTGCGGGCCGTGGCCGAGGGCATCGAGACCGCGGAGCAGGCCGGCTATCTGCGGGAACTCGGATACCGGTACGGGCAGGGCTACTTCTTCGGAAAGCCCGCCCGCGCCGAGGACTCAGCGGCTCAGATCGTGCCGGCGGTGGGTGAGCTTCTCGACCAGGGCCGCGGGCACCAGGCGCCGTAGCGGGAACACGACCGGGGCGTTGCTGCCCACGGCATAACGCTGGCGTGGC
Organism: Paractinoplanes bogorensis; assembly: GCF_018829635.1. GTDB lineage: Bacteria > Actinomycetota > Actinomycetes > Mycobacteriales > Micromonosporaceae > Actinoplanes > Actinoplanes bogorensis. Next base: position 584,692 of record NZ_JAHKKG010000004.1, on the reverse strand, counting down.
CGGTCCGCCTCGATGGCGGTGACGATGGTGGCCGCGACCCGCTCGGCCGGCACCCCGGCGGCCTCGTTGCGGTTGAGCGCGGCGAGCATCCGCTCGTAATCCGCGCGGTGCGGCGAGCCGGGCCCGATGTAGCTCGTCCGGCGCTCGCTGATGCCGGTGCTGATCGAGCCCGGTTCGACGGTGGTCAGCCACACGCCGTACGGGGAATATTCGTGCCGGGCGCCGTTGGCGAAGCCCTTGATCGCGGCCTTCGTGGCGACGTAGGACGACCGGTAGGACAGCGGGAACGACGCCAGCATCGAGCCGATCATCACCACCCGCCCGTAGCCCCGCTCACGCATGCCGGGCAGGGCCAGTTGCGCCAGCCGTACGGGTCCGAGGACGTTGACCTGGAAGATCCGGCTCAACGCTTCGGCGGGCAGCTCCTCGAGCGGGCCGGACTGGCTCTCGCCGGCGTTGTTGACCAGCACGTCGACCGTCGCGAGGGGTTTCGCCAGCGCCTCGATCGAGGCCGCATCGGTCAGATCGAGCGCGAGGAACTCGACGCCCGGGACGGGATGCTCGACCGTGTCCGGATTCCGGCTGGTGCCGAGCACCCGGTAGCCCTTCGCGGCGAGCGCGGCGGCCGTGGCCCGGCCGATCCCGGACGAGGCGCCGGTGACCAGCGCGGTGCGTTCCATCGACGCACCCTATCGGTTTCCGCCCGTCCGGTCGGCCGGGGCGTGCGCTCTCAACTCGGCCAGCAGGCCGTCGCGGTCGGTCAGCACGGCACCCAGGATGCGGCGGCCCGCGGCCAGCAGGTCGGCCACGTCGGGCGTGCTCAGCGCGTACATGACCAGGCCGGCGTCGCGGAACGAGACGACCACGCCGGTGCGGCGGAGGACGGCCAGCTGCTGCGAGAGGTTGGACGGCTCGACGTCGATCTCGGCCAGCAGGTCGCGGACCGGGCGGGGACCGGCCTGCAGCAGTTCGAGCACCCGGATACGCACCGGATGGCCCAGCATCCGGAACATCTCGGCCTTGGCCTGATAGAGCGGCACGGACATCGGCGACTCCCCACCACCATTCGTCGAAGGATTTCGCAATGGGAGATCTGCCGAATTGCGGAAGTCTTCAACTCGCGACCCGTTCGACACCACCCTGAATCAGCAGTGCCCCGGCCGGACGGACTCGCTGTCCGATCGACGATCACCGTTCCGATCCATGCTGGATCCCACGACGGAGGGAGCACGGGGACATGGCCGAGATGGATGTGGCACTCAAGGACGCGCTGCAGGTCGACGGAGCGATCGCGGTGGCGATCGTGGACTGGACGAGCGGCATGGCGCTGGGCACGGCGGGCGGCGGGTTCGGCTTCGACGTCTCGGTCGCGGCAGCCGCCAACACCGAGGTGCTGCGGGCGAAACTGCGGACGCTGGAAATGCTCGGCATGCACGAGAAGGTCGAGGACATCCTGGTCACGCTGGGCTCGCAGTACCACCTGATCCGGCCGGTCACCTCACCCGACGGCCGCGGCCTGTTCGTCTATCTCGCCCTGCACCGGGACCGCGCGAACCTGGCGATGGCGCGGCACCGCCTTCGTCTCATCGAGCAGCAGCTGGAGATCTGAGGAACCCGTCGATCAGGGCCTCGAGGATGCGGGCGAGGCGGGGCTCGACGTGGACGACGGCGTGGGCCAGCTCGGGCGACGACTCGTAGAACTCGCGCAGCCGGGTGCCCGGCGCGGCCATCTGCCAGAGCGCCCCGGCCAGGCTCGTCGCCGTCGCCACCACGTCGACGGCCTGCTCACCGTCGAGGCCCAGCGAACGCTCCAGGTCGTCGGCGATCGCGCCGACCTCGGCCAGCACGGCCAGCTTGTAGGCGCGGACGGTCTCGAACGACACGTTCCGTTCCAGGTTGAGCGGCGCCTGGGCGAGCAGGTCGCAGAAGAGCGGTCGCTCGCTCAACGTGCGCGCCAGCACCGCCGCCACCGTGGACGCGTCGCTCGTTTCCGGCAGGGCGGTGCGGATAGTGGCCGACCAGTCGTGCCAGCCGGCCGCGGTCAGGGCCAGGAAGATCTGCTCGCGCGTCTCGAAGTAGCGCAGCATCGCCGACTTGTGCATGCCGACCGCGGCCGCCACGTCGGTGAGCGTCACCTCACGCACGCTCCGCTCGGACGCCAGTGCGCGCGCGGCGTCCAGGATCGCGCGTTCGCGCAGTTTCTTGGCCTCGGCACTGCGGGCCCGGTGCGGGGTCGCGGACGTCACACCCCGATGTTACACAACAGCGTTGCGATATTAGCGCAACGGCGTTTCACTAAATTCATGACACAGACATGGTTCATCACCGGCTCGTCGCGGGGCTTCGGCGCTGCTCTCGCCCGCGCCGCCCTGGAGGCGGGCGAGAAGGTCGTCGCGACGGCCCGCAAGCCCGCTGATCTCGATGCGCTCGTGGCGGCGTACGGGAAACGGGTCTTGCCTCTGGCTCTGGACGTGACCGACCGGAGCGCCGCCGTGGCCGCCGTGGCCGGTGCCGTCGAGCAGTTCGGGCGGATCGACGTAGTGGTCAACAACGCCGGCTACGCGAACATCGGGCCCATCGAGACGACCGGCGAGGACGACTTCCGGCGGCAGTTCGACACCAACTTCTGGGGCGTTTACCACGTCACGCAGGCCGTGCTACCCGTGCTGAAGGCGCAGCGGGCGGGCATCATCGCTCAGTTCTCGTCCATCGGCGGTCGCGTCGGCGGCACCCCCGGTCTGGGCTCCTACCAGGCGGCGAAGTTCGCCGTCGACGGCTTCACGCGCGTGCTCGCGGCCGAGACCGCGCCGCTCGGCATCCGCACGATCGTGATCGAACCCGGCGGTTTCGCGACCGACTGGGCCGGATCGTCGATGAGCGTGCACGACATCCCGGCCGACTACGCGGTCACGGTCGGCGCCAAGGCGAACAGCCTCACCCAGCCGGCGCAGGTGGCGGGCGATCCCGAGCGGGCCGCGCAGATCCTGGTGCGCGTCATGAAGCGCGACAGTCTGCCCACGCACCTGGTGCTCGGGGCGGGCGCGGTCGGCCTCGCGCAGAACTACTCCCGCGCGCAGCTGGCCGAGGTGGACGAGTGGGCCGCCGTCAGCCGCTCGGCCGACTTCGCCGAGCCCTTTCCCGCCGATCTGCCCGGCAACTGACCCCACCCCGCCCACCCAGGGGGCCGGCCCGTGACGGTACACCGTTTCCGGGCCCGGGCGACCGTTGTCCACAATCAGCCGGCCCGCACGGCTGCTGTGGACAGCGAAACGCGATCTTGAGGGTGGCCGCGTAGCGTGAGGACGGATCGAGAACCGTCCACCGCGGGAGGATCGCGTGAGTCGTTTCGTCGAGGGAATTGTCGCCAACGCCGGCCGGGCGGGCACCGGCATGGTGACCGGGGAACCCGGCGAGGCGGACCGCCGGACGTGGAGCGAGCTGCACCGGCAGGCGCGCCGGGTGGCCGGGGGTCTGGCCGGGCGCGGACTCCGGCCCGGTCAGGCGGTGGCCGTGCTGGCCGGGATGCCGGCCGAGATCGCGCCGGTCGCCCAGGGCGTCTGGCTGGCCGGCGGCAGCGTGACGATGCTGCACCAGCCCACCCCGCGCACCGACCTGGCCGTGTGGCGCGACGACACCGTACGGGTGCTGCGCATGATCGATGCCCGGCTGGTCGTGGTCGGCGCGCCGTTCGAGGCGATGGCGCCGGCCCTGGACGCGTACGGGATCGCTCATGCCGGTGCCGCCGAACTGGCCGGCGGGCCGGAGAGCGAGCCGGTCGAGGCCGGCGAGGACGATCCGGCACTGCTCCAGCTCACCAGCGGGTCGACCGCCGAGCCGAAGGCGGTACGCATCACGCACCGCAACCTGTTCGCCAATCTGAGCGATGCGAGCACCCATCTGAGCTGCGGCGAGGACGGCGTGATGGTGTCGTGGCTGCCCATGTTCCACGACATGGGCATGATCGGCTGTCTGGCCCTGCCCATGCTCAGCGGCCTGGAACTGGTCAGCGTCACCCCGGCCGACTTCCTGGGCCGGCCGCTGCTGTGGGCCGAACTCATCAGCCGGTACGGCGGCACCATCACCACCGCGCCCAACTTCGCGTGGGCGGTGCTCACCCGGCAGCTCGCCCGCCTCGAACCGGGCACGCTCGATTTGTCGAAACTGCGCGTCGCGTGCAACGGCGCGGAACCGATCGACCCGTCCACCATGCGCGCGTTCGTCGCCGCCGCCGCCCGGTTCGGATTTGACCCGGGCGCGGTCAACTGCTGCTACGGCGCCGCCGAGAGCACCCTGGTCATCTCGCTGTCCGGGGTGTCCGACCCGATGATGCTGGACGCGGTCGATCCGGTCGCGCTCGAACGCGACCGCGTGGCCACCGGCGGCACGCGCGAGATCCCGATGCTGGGCCGTCCTTTCCCGAGCGTCGACGTGCAGGTGGTCGACGACGACGGCAAGCCGCTGGGCGACCGCCAGGTCGGCCGGATCCAGCTGCGGGGCGAGTCGGTGACCGACGGTTACATCACGCCCGGCGGCTACGAGCCGGCCCGCGACGCCGACGGCTGGCTCGACATCGGCGACGAGGGCTACCTGGCCGGCGGTCAGATCGTGGTCTGCGGGCGCCGCAAAGACGTGATCATCATGGGCGGCCGCAACATCTATCCGACCGACATCGAGCGGGCGGCGGGGGCGGTTCCCGGCGTACGCGACGGCAACGTCGCCGCCGTCCGCCTGCTGACCGGCGACGGGGTCGCCCGCGAGTCGTTCGCGGTGCTGGCCGAGTCGAAGCAGGCCGGCGACGAGGCGGCCGCGCAGCAGATCGCCCGCGAGGTGACCGCCCGGGTGGTGGCCGAGATCGACGCCCGGCCGGCGGCGGTGCGGATCCTGCCGCCCGGCTCGTTGCCCAAGACCCCGTCGGGCAAGCTGCGCCGGGCGGCCGCCCGCGAGCTCCTCTGAGCGGCCGCGGCCGCGGTCGCGACCCGGCCCGGCGCGACCCGGCGCGACCCGGCGCGACCCGGCCCGGCCCGGCGCGACCCAGCCCGGCCTTCGGGAAAATCGCGCGGAATTCAAGTGATTGACTGCGATAAATTGACAGTCGGCTTCCGGACAGATCGCTGGACATCGCGCCACTCCGTTTACTCATACGATGGACTGAGTGCATCGACCCGATCGACGGAGGTGGCGAGTCATGCATCGGCCCGATTTCCGTTCGGCCCGGTGGCGCAAGTCCAGCGGCAGCGTAGAGACGAACTGCGTAGAGGTGGCGCTGGTCGGAGGCGTCATCGGGGTACGCAATTCCCGTGACCCGAGTGGTCCGGTGCTGGCTTTCACACGGTCGGAATGGGCGGCATTCCTGACCGGCGTCCAGGGCAACGAGTTCGAGCTCGGCGAACTAAGTAAATAGGACAGTCCGCACAGTGAATCGACCCGGATGACATCAACCGCGCCGGTCGGCCGGACCGGCCGAAATTCGCCCATCGCCGACGCCGGACCGCAACAAGTGGCAACCTCTTGCCATGGCCCCAGGTGGACAGCGTGGAATAGCGGCGTGACGAATCCGGACTCCTCTGACGTCTCCGCGGCCGTCGCGGAGGTCACCGAGCAGATACGCGGCGTCGCCCGGCTGGGCGTGGCTTTCTCGGGTGGCGTCGACTCGTCGGTGCTGCTGGCCCTGGCCGCCCGCGCGCTCGGCCCCGGACGGGTACTGGCCATCCTTGGGGTGTCGCCCAGCCTGGCCGCGGACGAGCGGACGGCCGCGCACGCGGTCGCCGCGCACATCGGCGTGCCGGTGGTCGAGGTGGAAACGCACGAGGGTGAGCGCGACGCCTACCGGGCGAACGGTCCGGACCGCTGTTTCCACTGCAAGGACGAGCTGTTCACGGTGATCGGAACGGACCTTGCCGCTCAGCACGGGCTGGACGCCGTGGCCTACGGGGAGAACGCCGATGATGTACGCCGTCACGACCGGCCCGGGGCGCGGGCAGCCGCGGCCCATCGGGTGCTGAGCCCGCTCGCCGCCGCGGGGCTGGACAAGGCGGCCGTACGCCGGATCGCGCGCGCCCTCGACCTGCCGTGTGCCGACAAGCCGGCCGCGCCCTGCCTGGCCTCGCGGATCCCGCACTTCCAGATCGTCAGCCCGCGCAAACTGAGCCAGGTCGAGCAGGCCGAGGCCGCGCTGCGCCGGCTGGGGTTCGGTGACCTGCGGGTCCGCCATCACGGCGAGATCGCCCGGGTCGAGCTGCCCGCCGGCGACCTCGTCCGGGCGGTGAGCGAGCCGATGCGCGAGCACGTCCGCCGGGCCGTGAGCGAGGCCGGTTTCCGGTTCGTCACGCTCGACCTGACCGGCATCCAGTCGGGCGCCTTCACCAGCGCGTTCACCGACCCGCCAGAAGACGGTGACCGTGGCTGAGCCCGACCTCTCCTCGTACGCGAATCTCGACCTGGACCGGACGAAGCGGCGCGGCTACCCCGAGGCCGTCTACTGCGCCGGCAAGACCCCGGAGCAGGTGAAAGGCATCGCCCAAGCCCTGCGCGACCACACCGGCGTCACCCTGTTCACCCGGGCCGACCAGGAGCATGCGGACGCCGTACGGGCGGTGCTGCCGGATGCCTTTCACGACCCGATCGCCAAGCTGGTCGCCTGGCCGCCGGACCCGCCCGCGCCGACCGGTGAGCGCGTCGTCGTGGTCGCGGCCGGCACCTCCGACCTGCCGGTGGCCCGCGAGGCGGCGCTGACCGCGGAATATCTCGGCCGCGCGACCGACCTCGTCGTCGACGTCGGGGTGGCCGGGCTGCACCGCGTCCTGGCCCACGTCGAGCTGCTGCGCCGGGCTCGCGCGGTGGTGGTCGTGGCCGGGATGGACGGCGCGCTGCCCGGGGTGGTGGCCGGGCTGATCGCGGCGCCGGTGGTGGCCGTCCCGACCTCGGTCGGATACGGCGCCGCCTTCGAGGGTCTGGCCGCTCTGCTGACCATGCTGAACGCCTGCGCTCCGGGAGTGGCCGTGGTGAACATCGACAACGGATACGGCGCGGGCCATCTCGCGGCGCAGATCGCCGCCGCCCCGGGTCAGCCGTGACGCGGCGGCACGCGTGGGTGGACGCGTCCGCCGGGATCGCGGGCGACATGCTGCTGGGCGCCCTGCTCGACGCCGGGGCCTCGCTCACCGCGGTGCAGTCGGCGGTCGACCTGGTGTCGGGCGGCACCGTGCGGGTGCAGACCCGCGAGGTCACCCGCGGCGGGTTGCGCGCGCTCAAGGCCGAGGTCGAGCCGCTCGTCGACGATCCGCCGCACCGCACCTGGCGGGAGGTGCGCGAGATGCTCGAACGGGCGGGACCGGGCACCCGTACGGCCGTCGCGGTGTTCACCGCCCTGGCCGAGGCCGAGGGCCGGGTGCACGGGATGAAGCCGGAGGACGTGCATTTCCACGAGGTGGGGGCGCTGGACGCGATCGCCGACGTGGTGGGCTGCTGTGTCGCGCTGGCCGACCTGGACGTCAGCACGGTCTCGGCCGGGCCGGTGGCGCTCGGCTCGGGCTCGGTGCGCACCACGCACGGCCGTCTGCCGGTGCCGGTGCCCGCGGTGGCCGAGCTGGCCCGGGGCTGGCAGGTGTCGGCCGGGGGCGACGGCGAGCTGGCCACGCCGACCGGGCTGGCGCTGTTGCGGACGTTCGCGCGGGCGTGCGAGCCGCTGCCGCCGATGGTGCTCGAGTCGATCGGGGTCGGGGCCGGCACCCGTGATCCGGCGGGCCGGGCCAATGCCGTACGGGTGCTGGTCGGCGCGGTGGAGGGGGTCCCGGCGGCCACCCGGACGGCATCGGCCGAGGAGTACACGCCGACCGAGTCGGCCCTGCTGCTCGAGGCCAACGTCGACGACCTGGATCCGCGGTTGTGGCCGGGCATCCTGACCCGTCTGCTGGCCGCGGGCGCGTCCGACGCCTGGCTGGTGCCGATCGTGATGAAGAAGGGCCGCCCGGCGCACACCCTGAACGTGCTGTGCCCGCCCGGTCTGGCCGGTGCGCTGCGCGATCAGATCTTCCGCGACACCAGCACAATCGGTGTCCGGCACAGCCCGCGCGGCAAGGTGGCGCTGGAGCGGCTGTTCGCCGACGTGACCGTGGGCGACACGCGCATCCCGGTCAAGGTCGCGCATCGCGACGGCCTGGTCGTGCAGGTCATGCCGGAGTTCGACGACGTCGCCGCCTTGGCCCGCCGCCAGGATCGCCCGGAGCGTCTGGTCCTGCTGGACGCCTACGCCGCCGCGAGCGGGGCGGGCCTGGTCGTGGGCGCCGCCCTGCCCGAGAAGCTACGCCCGGAGCAGTGACTCCACCGTCTTGACGAGGTCGTCGTCGCCGGCCAGATCCGGGGCGAGCAGGGTGAGCACGTCACGGGCGGAACCCGCGCGGTCGGCGAACGGTTGCGCGCCCGCGTCGGCCACCGGTGCCCCGATCCCGCGCAGGTGGTCGATCCACGCGGCCAGGATGCGCGCCGCGCCCACCGGCATGCGTCCGGCCGCTCGTTCGCCGCGCAGGACCGGCAGCACGCGGATCGGGATCTTCTGCGAGCCGTCCGCGGCGATCTGCGCGAGCGTGTGCCGGATGCGCGGATTGGCGAACCGGTCGAGCAGGGCCGCGCGGTAGGCGGTCAGTTCGCCGGCGGGCAGCGGCACGTGCCGGCACGCCTCGTCCCACCACTCGTCGAGCCAGGTCCGGCACCGGGTGTCGGCCACCGCGTCGGCCACCGATTCATGACCGAGCGCGCTCCCGGCGTACGCGAGAAGGGAATGCCCGCCGTTCAGCAGCAGCAACTTGCGCGTCTCGTGCGGCACGACGTCGTCGACGAACCGGGCCCCGGCGTTCTCCCAGGCCGGGCGGCCGACCGGGAACTCGCCGCTCAGCACCCACTCGGTGAACGGTTCGGTCACCACCGGGGCGGCGTCGGCCCACCCGCCGGCCGACTCGACCTGGCGGATGTCGTCGCCGGTGGTGCGGGGCGTGATGCGGTCGACCATCGTGGTCACGAACGACACGTGGCCGGCGATCCAGTCGTCCAGCGCCGGGTCGAGCCGGGACGCCAGGTCGCGCACCACGCGCGCGGTCACCTCGCCGTTGCCGGGCAGGTTGTCGCACGAGACGACGGCCAGCGGACCGGATCCGGCCAGCCGGCGCGCGGCCAGGCCGTTGACCAGCCGGTCGGCCACCACGCCGGACGGCGCGTAGGCGGCCTCGGTCATGGTGAGCGTGACGATCGCGGTCCCGGGCGCCGCCACCAGGTCACGCCAGGTCGACGCGTCGCTGCCGGGATGGGCGGCGACCAGCGCCTCCTGCACCTGCAGCTCGTCCGCCGACGGCCCGCGGACGACGAGCGTGTAGCGGCCGTCCTGCGCGGTCAGCGCCTCGGCCAGCCCGGCCGAGCGGCCGGTGAACGCGGCGATCCCCCAGTCGTCCGAGGCGGCGCCGGTGTACCAGGCCTGGTGGGCGCGGAAGAACCCGCCGAGCCCGAGGTGCACGATCCGGATCGGCCTCACAGTTTGAACACCTCGCGGGGCTGGGTGGTGACGAGCGCGGTCAGCGTCTCGAGCGCCTCGTCCTCGTCGAGCCGGTGGGTGGCGACCAGCTCGGCCAGGAAGCCGGCGTCGAGCCGGCGGGACATGTCGTGCCGCGCCGGGATCGAGCAGAAGGCGCGGGTGTCGTCGATGAACCCGGACATCCGGCTGAACCCGGCGATCTCGGTGACGGCGTGCTGGAAGCGCCGGATCTCGCTCGGGTTGTCGAGGAACCACCACGGGGCACCGGCGTACACGGCGGGATAGAACCCGGCCATCGGCGCGATCTCACGGCTGTACACGTCGGGGTCGACCGTGAAGAGCACCAGGTGCAGGTTCGGGTGCGTGCCGAAGCGCTCCAGCAGCGGCTGCAGAGCCGCGGTCATTTCCACTTGTACGGGGATGTCGTGCCCGGTGTCCGGCCCGAACCCGGCCAGCGTGTCCGGGTGGTGGTTGCGCCAGATGCCCGGGTGCACGGTCATGACCAGGCCGTCGTCGCACGACATGCGGGCCATCTCGAAGATCATGTGCCGCCGGAACGCGGTCGCTTCCGCCGGGGTCACCGTGCCGGCGAGCGCGGACCGGTAGATGCGCTCGGCTTCGCTCACTTCGAGCGGCTCGGTGCCGGCGTCGAAGTGCCCGTGGTCGGCCGAGACCGCGCCCTGCGACACGAACCAGCGCCGCCGTTCCTCCAGGGCCGCGATGTAGCCGGCGTAGTCACCGGTGTCGCCGTGGAGTTCCTTGACCGTGGACGGCCAGCCGGCCCGGCCGATCTCGAGGTACCGGTCGGGGCGGAAGGTCGGCGCGATCCGGGTGGCCACCGCCGGGTCGTCGCGCAGCGCGCGGTGGGCGGCCAGGTCGTCGGCCGGGTCGTCCGTCGTGGCCAGGAACTCGATGTTGAACCGCGAGAGCAGGGCGCGCGGCCGGAACTCCGGAGACGCCAGCCGCTCCGAGATCAGGTCGTACAGCGTGTCCGCGTTGCCGGCCGACGGCCGCTGGTCGACCCCGAACACGTCGGCCAGGGACGACTCGAACCAGAACCGCACCGGCGTGCCGCGCAAAAGATGCCAGTTCGCGCAGAACAGCCGCCACGCCTCGCGAGACCGCTCGGACGAGAGCGGCCCTTCCCCCACCCCGAGCGCCGTCAGCGACACCCCGCCGGCGTGCAGCAACCGGGTCACGTAGTGGTCGGGCTGGATGAACAGCGACGCCGGGTCGGCGAACGGCTCGTCGTCCAGGATCAGCCGCGGATCGACGTGCCCGTGCGGGCTGATGATCGCCGACCCGGCGACCTGCTCGTAGAGACGGCGGGCGATCGAGCGGACCCCGGGGTCGGCGGGCAGCAGCCGGTCGGGGTGCAACGTCAGAGCAGCCATGGGCCCGAGCCTCGGTGTGTTCGCGCGGAACGCGCAATCAGTTGCCACGAGTTGCCTGGGCGGCACGGCAACAAAGTGCAACTGATTGCGCGGAGGTTAACGGGCGGCACACAGTGACCCCGATCACTCCCCAAATTAGGAGAGACGCTCATGAATAGAAAATCTTTTGTCGCGCTGGCCGCGGTGACGGCTTTGGCGCTGGGTACGGCCGCGTGCGGCGGCGACGACGAGGGTGGCGGCAGCGGCGGGGCGGGCAAGACGCTCAACGTGCTGATCGGAGCGAACACCCAGTACCCCGACGAGTTCGCGGCCTGGCAGAAGGACATCAGCACCAAGTTTAAGGCGGCCACCGGCGCCGAGGTGAAATTCGAGACTTTTGCCAGCGCCAACGACGAACTGACCAAGATTCAGACGTCCGTGGTCTCCGGTTCCGGTCCCGACGTCTACGCGGTCGGCACCACGTTCACCCCGACCGCCTATTCGACCGGCGCCTTCGTCAAGATGGGCGACGACGAATGGGGAAAGATCGGCGGCAAGGAGAAGTTCAACCCGGCCACGCTCGGCATCTCGGGTCCGGACGAGCAGAACCAGGTCGGCATTCCGTGGGTCAGCCGCCCGTTCGTGATGGCCTACAACACCGACCTGCTCAAGGCAGCCGGCATCGACAAGCCGGCGACCACCTGGGACGAGCTGACCGCGCAGGCCAAGCAGCTGACCAAGGGCGACCAGTACGGACTGGCGGTCGCCTACAAGGACAACTTCGACCCGTGGAAGTTCGTCTGGGGCATGTCCACCCAGGCCGGTAACCCGCTGGTCGACGGCAAGACCGCGAAGCTGCAGGACCCGGCCGTGCAGAAGGCGTACCAGACCTATTTCGGCTGGCTGGCCAACGACAAGGTGGTCGACCCGGCGGCGATCGGCTGGACCAACCCGCAGGCGCTGGCCGCTTTCGCCAAGGGCAAGACCGGCTATTTCCTGCTCACCACGACGACCGCCAGCAATTCGCTGGAACAGGGCGCGGTGAAGGGCAAGTGGAAGTTCGCACTGCTGCCGACCGTGCCGCCCGGCGCCACCTCACGACCGGCCAACGGGGTCGAGGCGGCCAGCATCCTCTCCGGTGACAATCTGCTCGTCGCCGACTATTCCAAGAACAAGGATCTCGCTTTCGAGTACGTCAAGCTGGTCACCGATTCCGACGCGCAGCTCGATTACTACAAGAAATTCGGCAACCTCCCGGCCAACGCGGCCGCGCTGCAGTCGCTGGCGTCGGACGCGCAGCTCGAGCCGGTGACCGAAGCGGCCAAGAAATCGGTCGCGACCCCGTTCACCGGGGCCTGGGCCGACATTCAGCTGGCGCTGACCAACGTGGCCGTGCAGACCCTGCCCGAACTGACCAAGGGCCCGCTGAACACCGCGCAGCTCGACTCGCGCATCGCCGACGCGCAGAAGGCCGCGCAGACCTCGCTGGACAGGGCCAAATAGATGGCCACCCTCGCACCTCCCGAGCAGAAAGCGCCACCTCAACACGTACGGCGAAAGGGTGTGACCGAGCGTCAGCGGCCGTTGTGGCTGCTCACGCCGGGCGGGCTGCTGATGACCGTGGTCATCGTGCTGCCGCTCATCCTGGCCGTGTGGATCTCGCTGATCGACCTCGACCAGTACACGCTGCGGCGGTGGGTGGAGGCGCCGTTCATCGGGCTCGGCAACTACGTCGAGTCGTTCAGCTCGGGCCTGCTGAACTCGATCTGGATCAGCGTCTCGTTCGCCGTGCTCTCGACCCTCGCGACCGTGCCCATCGGCATCGCCGCCGCGCTGGTCACGCAGAACAAGTACCGGGGGCGCGGCCTGGTGCGGGCCGCCTTCCTGATCCCGTACGTGCTGCCGTCGTTCGTGGTCGCCTCGGTGTGGCGCACCATGCTCCAGCCGGACGGCATCGTGAACGCGTGGCTGTCCAAGGTGGGTGTCGACGGCGGGCTGTGGTTGAGCGGGCCGCGCTCGTACTGGACGCTGATCCTGGTCGAGATCTGGGCCGCCTGGCCGTTCATCTATCTGATGGCGCTGGCCGCCCTGCAGTCGGTCGACCACGAGGTGCACGAGGCCTCGGCGGTGGACGGCGCGACCTGGTGGCCCAAGCTGACCCGGGTGATCCTGCCCTACCTGCGCGGGCCGGTGCTGCTCGCCTGCCTGCTGGCGACGCTCAATCACATCAACAACTTCACCTTGCCGTTCGTTCTGTTCGGGGCGCCGGCCCCGGACGATGTGAACGTGATGCCGATGATCGTGTACGTCACCAGCTTCCAGAGCCTGCGGTTCGGGCTGAGCGCGGCCATGGCGGTGCTGTCGCTGGTGCTGATCGCGATCCCGTTGTTCGTCTACCTGCGCGCGGTCCGGTTGGACGTGCATGAGGAAGGGGGCCGTAAGTGAGCACATCCGCCTCTTTGGAGGCCACCCGGCTGCTCCCCCGGTGGCTGCTCGCCACGCTCACCACCGTGCTCGTCGCGCTCGTTCTGATCCCCGTGCTCTACATAGTGCTCGCCTCGCTCAACAGCGACGTGGGCGTGGCGTCGGGCGAATTCTGGCCGAGCTCGTGGAGCCTGGACAGCTACAGCCGGATCTGGCGGACCGCCGACCTGTCCAGCGGCATCCTGAACAGCCTGATCGTCTGCGCGTTCACCGCGGTGGCGTCGGCGATCCTGGGCACCACCACCGCGTACGTTCTGGTCCGCTACACGTTCTTCGGCCGCCTGACCATCCTGCGCGGTCTGGTCGGCCTGCAGAGCATCCCCGGCACGCTCATGCTGCTGCCGGTGTTCGTGCTGTTCTCGTCGGCCGGCAACTACCTCGGCATCACCGTGATCGGTACGCGCTGGGGCCTGTTCATCGCCTACCTGACGTTCGCGCTGCCGTTCTCGACCTGGGTGATGGTCACCTATCTGCGCGGGCTGCCGCGCGAGCTCGAGGAGGCCGCCCGCACCGAGGGCGCGTCCACGATCATCATCCTGTGGAAGATCATCTTCCCGCTCAGCCTGCCCGCCATCGTGGTGTCCGGGATCTTCGCGTTCCTGCTCGGATGGAACGACGTGTTGTTCGCTTCGGTGCTCACCCGGCCGGAAACGCACACCGCCGCGGTCGCCTTGTCCATCCTCGGCTCGGCGCAGGAGGGCGGCGCGCTGCCCGTCTATTCGCAGACCATGGCCGCCTCGCTCATCTGCGCGCTGCCGGTCGTGCTGCTCTATCTGACGTTCCAGCGCTACCTGGTCGGCGGCCTGACCGCGGGCGGTGTGAAGTGAGGGTGGCCGTCGTCGGCCTGGGCGACGTGTCGGTCGTGCACCTGGCGGCGATCGAGAAACTGGGCGCCACGCTCGTCGGAGTGTGCGATTCGCGCGGCGACTACCGCGCACTTCTGGACGAGGTCCGGCCCGATGTCGTCCACATCTGCACACCGCACGACCAGCACGTGCCGGTCGCGCTGGCCGCCCTCGAACGCGGCGTGCACGTGCTGATGGAGAAGCCGGTCGCGCACACCCTCGAGGAGGCCGACCGGCTGGTCGCCGCGGTCAAGGACCACCCCGCGCTGAAGGTCGGGGTGTGCCTGCAGAACCGGTACAACCTCACGTCCCAGGCCCTCTTCGAGTTCCTGCGGAGCGGCGAGATGGGCGCGGTCCGCGGAGGTTCGGCGTCCGTGCTGTGGCACCGGGACGCCGCTTACTACGCCGCCCGGCGCTGGCGGGGGCAGCGGCGGCGCTCGGGCGGCGGCGTCCTGATCAACCAGGCCATCCACACGCTCGACCTGCTGCAATGGCTGCTCGGCGAGGTCACCTCGGTCCGCGGCCACGCCGGTCGATATGGCGGCGTGGCCGGTGGTGGCTCGGTTGATGTCGAGGACACTGCGCACATGGTGCTCGATCACGCCGATGGCACGCGCAGCGTGTTCTTCGCGACCACGACCAACGCGGTCGACTCGCCCGTGACGATCGAGATAGTGACCGAACGCGCAACTCTGCTCGTCCGCGGCGACCTGACGGTGACGTACACCGACGGCCGGGCCGAGACGATCGCCGAGCTCGCCCCGGACGGCGGCGGGCGGGCCTACTGGGGCGCCTCGCACGAACTGCTCATCGCCGACTTCTACCGCTCGCTCGACGACCCGGCGCCGTTCTGGATCGGACCTCAGGAGGCGTTGAAGGCGCAGCACCTGATCGACGAGATCTACCACCACTGAGGAAGGGCACCGCCGATGTGGACTCTCTCCGGATTCTCCGACGAGATCTCCCCCGACTTCACCGAGCAGTGCGAGGTCGTCCAGGGCCTCGGCCTGAAATACGTCGAGGTGCGCAGCGCCTGGGACGTCAACATCCTCGACCTGTCCCCCGATCAGCTCGAGACGGTCAAGAAGACCCTTTCCGCGTACGGGCTGAAAGTGTCCTCGATCGGGTCGCCGATCGGGAAGATCGCCATCACCGAGGACTTCGCGCCGCACCTGGACCGGATGCGGCACGCGGCTGAGGTCGCCCGGCTGCTCGGAGCCCCGTACATCCGGATCTTCTCGTTCTTCATGCCGGCCGGCGACGACCCGGCCACCCACCGCGCGGAAGTGATCGAACGGATGCGCGCTCTGGTGCGGGTGGCCGAGGAGGCCGACCTGATCCTGCTGCACGAGAACGAGAAGGAGATCTACGGCGACGTGCCCGGCCGGTGCCTCGACCTGATCCGCTCGGTCGGTTCGCCGTACCTGCGGCTGGCCTGGGATCCGGCCAACTTCGTGCAGGTCGGCGTGCGCCCGTACACCGACGGGTATGCGCAGTTGCGGCCGCACATCGAGTACATGCAGATCAAGGACGCGCTGTTCGCGGACAACTCGGTGGTGCCGGCCGGGCAGGGCGACGGCGAGCTGGCCGCCACCGTCCGGGCGCTGCGGCACGACGGGTTCGACGGGTTCTTCTCGCTCGAACCGCACCTCGCCGGCGGTCACGCCACCGGCGGGTTCAGCGGGCCGGAACTGTTCACGACCGCGTGGCGGGCCTTCACCGGCTTGCTCGACACCGAGGAGATCGAGTACGCATGAGTGTCCCTTCGTTCGCCCTGGTCGGTGCGGGTGTCATCGGCAAACAGCACGGGCTCGTGATGAGTCAGCTCGCCTCTCGTCTTGCTCTCAAGGCGGTCGTCGACGTGGTCCCCTCGCGCGCGGCGGAACTCGCCGATTCCCGCGGCGGACGCCCCTACAGCGCTTTGTCCGATGCTCTCGCCGCCGAGGACATCGACGTCGTGGTCGTGTGCACGCCGACCGGCCTGCACGGCGCCGTCGCGATCGAGGCTCTCGAGGCGGGCAAACACGTGATCATCGAGAAGCCGGCCGAGACCACCGTGGCCCGTACGGACGAAATCATTGCCGCTCGCGACAAAGCGGGCACGCTGGTCACCGTCATCTCGCAGCACCGGTTCGACCCGTCCACCGAGCAGACCCTGGCCGCGATCGAGGCCGGCGAGTTCGGGCGGGTCACGTCGGGCATCGCGGCCATCGACTGGTGGCGCGGGCAGAGCTACTACGACTCCGGCGACTGGCGCGGCACCTGGGAACTGGACGGCGGCGGCGCCCTCATGAACCAGGGCGTGCACACGGTCGACCTGCTCGTGGCGGCGCTCGGGCGGCCGGTGGAGGTTTTCGCGTACGCCGGAACGCTCGCCCACGAACGCATCGAGGTCGAGGACGTGGCGGTCGGTGTTGTTCGTTTCGAGTCGGGCGCGCTCGGCGTGCTGCACGCGACCACGTCGGCCTACCCGGGACTGAGCGCCCGGCTGCAGGTGCACGGTGACCGCGGGTCGGCCGTCATCGACAACGACACGCTGGCGTTCTTCCACTCCACTCCGGCCGGGGCGCCGATCGAGGAGAAGCTGATGGGCACGACGCAGGCGCTGTCCGGTGGCGAGGAGGTCGCCACGGCGGGCAGCAACCCCGGATCGCTGTCCGACGCGCACCGGTTGCAATACCTGAACTTCCTCGACGCCCTGGCCGGGACCGCGACATTGCGGGTCGACCTGGAGACCAACCGGCAGTCGATCGCGGTCATCACCGGCGCGTACGAATCCGCGCGCACCGGTCGGCCGGTGGTGCTCAAATGAGCAGGATCGCGGCCAACCCCATCCCGTACTGGGCGTCGGCGGGCAAGACGCGCGAGGTCTTCGAGGAGGCGTTCGCCGACTTCCACGCCATCGGATTCACGGCGGTCAAGGCGGACGTGCCCGAAGGCATGACGGCGGCCGACTATCGGGCGTGGATCGGCGGATACGGGTTGTCGCCGTCGCTCAGTTTGTTCAACTCCCCGTTCGACGACACGGTCACAGTCGCCGGCGAGGTGGAGAAGGCCAAGCACTTCGCCGAGGACCAGGTGGCGCTCGGTCTGGACCGCACGATGGTCTCCTCGATGGCCGTTCCCGAGCGCCTCGAACAACCGGCGGTCGGCGCCGGCTTCGACGAGGGCCGGCTCGCCCGCGCGATCGACATGTGCGGCGCGGTGTGCGAAGCGCTCAAGGCCGGCGGGCTGCGGCCGCTGCACCACTCCCACATCGGCGGCGTGTTCGAGACCGAGCACGAGATCACCCGCCTGCTCGACGACCTCGGTCCCGGCGTGATCGGGGTCGGGCCCGACACCGGTCACCTGCAGTGGGCCGGCATCGATCCGGCGGCCTTCATCGGGCGCTACGCCGACCGGATGGGCGGCATCCACATCAAGGACGTCTTCCCCGACCACCTGACCGGCTCGGCCCTCTCGTACCGCGAGGCCACGGCGTCCAAGCGGCTGTGGGCCGAGCCCGGCCTGGGCGTGGTCGACTTCGACGCCGTGCTGGCCGCCATTCCCGAGTCGTACGACGGCGACTTCATGATCGAGGTGGACGAGCCGTCGGTGGCGTCGAAGCTCGAGTCGCACGAGATGTCGTTCGCGTGGGCACGACGGACACTTTCCGGCCGCGTCACCGACTGAACTGTGCAAGGCTTTTCGCGGAGGGACGAGAAATGACATCCGTGATCGAAGGGCGGGCGGCCCGGGTCGGTGGCGCCGATAGGGTGCTCAGCGACGACGAGGTCACCGGCTTCGTCGTGGAGCAGCTCGGCGGGCTCGACGTGGACGGGCGCAGCGTGTGCGTGCTCGTGCCGGACGCCACGCGTACGTGCCCGTTGCCGTTGCTGGTCGGCGCCGTGCACCGGGCGCTGCACGGACGGGTGTCGCGGTTGACCGTGCTGATCGCGCTGGGGACGCACGGCGCGATGTCGGAGGAGGCGCTGCGCGCGCACGTCGGGGTCTATCCGGGCACCGAGGTGATCAACCACGAGTGGTGGAAGCCGGAGACGTTCGCCAATCTGGGGACGATTCCGAGTGCGCGGATCGAGGAGCTGTCCGGCGGGCGGATGAGCGGGGACGTGCCCGTGATGCTCAACCGCGCCGTCGTCGACCATGACATCGCGCTCGTCGTCGGGCCGGTCCTGCCGCACGAGGTCGTCGGGATGTCGGGCGGGAACAAGTACTTCTTCCCGGGCGTGGCCGGCCAGCAGATCATCGACGTGTCGCACTGGCTCGGGGCGCTGATCACGTCGGCCGAGATCATCGGGACCACCGGGCTCACCCCGGTGCGGGCGCTGATCAACGACGGTGCGGCGCTGATACCGGCCGAGACGTACGCGTTCTGCGTGGTCACCGCTGACACTCAGGAAAGCGCGCTGCACTCGATCTCGTTCGGCGACTGCATCGCGTCGTGGGCGAGCGCGGCCGAGATCAGCGCGGCGACCCACGTGACCTACCTCGACCGGCCGCGACGGCGGGTGCTGTCGCTCGTACCCGAGATGTACGACGAGATCTGGACCGGGGCCAAGGGGTTCTACAAGGTCGAGCCGATCGTGGCCGACGGCGGCGAGGTCATCCTGTACGCGCCGCACATCCGCGAGATCGCGACCAGCCATCCGCAGATCCACGAGATCGGCTACCACTGCCGCGACTACTTCGTGAAGCAGTGGGACCGGTTCAAGGACGTGCACTGGGGAGTGCTCGCGCATTCGACACATCTGCGCGGTGCGGGCACCTACGACGCGGAGACCGGGGTCGAGAAACTGCGCGTTGCGGTCACTCTGGCCACCGGGATTCCGGAAGAGGTGTGCCGTGCGGTCAATCTGGGCTACCGCGACCCGGCGACGATCGACGTCGGCGAGTTCGCCTCCGACCCGGACACCCTGGTCGTGCCGCGCGCCGGCGAGGTGCTGTTCCGACTGCGCTGACGCTCAGCGCGGCCGGGGCGTCAACGGCGGGCGGGCGTGCACCGTCGCGCGCGCCCGGGCCGTGGAATTGCGCACGACGAGGCGTACGGGAAGAACCAAGGGACGACCCGACGGCTTGGCGCCCTGAGCGACCGCGATGCAGTTCTGCATGCCGGTGAAACCCATCCGGTAGAGCGGCGACGCGATCGTGGTGAGCTGCGGCTCGACCAGCTCGTCGAAGATGATGTTGTCGAAGCCGACCACGCTGACCTGCTCGGGCACCGGCACACCGAGCCGGCTCAGGCCCTTCACGATGCCGATCGCCAGCTGATCGTTGTAGGCCTGCACGGCGGTCGCGTCGAGTTCGGCCACCCGCAGCGCGGCGCTCAGACCGGCCAGGACCGTCGGCTCGTACGGGCCCAGCCGGCGCACCTCCAGTCCCAGGTCGGCCGCGGCCATCCGCAACGACCGCCAGCGGACGCCGTCCGACCAGCTCGTCTCCGGCCCGGCGACGTACGTGATCCGGTCGTGCCCGAGCGAGGCCAGGTGCTCGACCGCCCGCCGGATGCCGCGTTCGGCGTCGTTGAGCACGCAACTGGCCTCGGGGATGATCCGGTTGAGCAGCACGACGGCCTTCTGCTTGGCCACCATCCGCAGCGCGGAGTCGGTCATCCGGGAACTGGCGATGACCACGCCGTCGACCTGGGCCAGTTCCTGCTCGATGGTCTGCCGCTCCACCTTGGGCGACTCGTTGGTGTGCGACAGGATCAGCTGGTAGCCGGCCTCGCGGGCGGCCTCGTAGGCACCCTTGATGATGTCGCCGTAGAACGGGTTGGTCACGTCGGCGACGACCAGGCCGATGGCGTTGCGGACGACACCGGGCTCGGGCCGCCGGGCCGCCGTGCCGGTGCGGTAGCCGAGCTTCTCGGCCGCCTCGAAGATGCGCTGCGCGGTGTCCGCGTTGACCCGGCCCGGGCGGGCGTACGCACGGGACACCGTCGAGGCGGCCACCCCCGCCTCGCGCGCCACGTCGTAAATCGTCGGGCGGCTCATCTCCAGGATGTTAAATCCGCCGACCGTCTCGAAACAGCCCCGGCACCGCGGTCAAACCCATTTCCCCGTACGCCCCCAAGCGTCATCACCCGCACCCGCGCCCGCCCCGAGTGGTTGATCCCTGCAATAGTTCGGATGGTTGTGTCGGCTCGGGAGGTTGAATCGGTCATCGTGCGCGCTTTCTCCATGCTCCTCGCCGCCGGCTTCCTGTCCGCACCCGTCATCGCCGCGCAACCGGCCGCCGCCGCCCGCGCCGCCTCGCCGGTCGACCGGTCGCTGCTGCAGCTCGATCGCGCGCAGATGAGCGAACGCGCAGCCGCAGCGACGGTGTGCACGATCCGCGACGAGCGACTCGACGAGTTGTCCGGCATGGTGGCCGCCGGGACCGGATATGTGGTGGTCAACGACGGCTCGGACTTCGCGGCCCGCCGGAAGATCTTCTTTCTGGACGCACGCTGCAAGGTCACCCGGACCCTGTCGTATCCGTCGCGGCCGCGCGACACCGAGGACATGGCCCGCGGCGCCGACGGCACGTTGTGGATCGGCGACATCGGCGACAACAGCGGCAGCCGCGACACGATCGCGGTGTGGAAGCTCGCCCCCGGCGCCAAGCGGCCGGTCCTCCACCGGATGGCCTATCCGGACGGCGCCCACGACGCGGAGGCGCTGCTGGTCACCGCGGACGGCACCCCGATCGTCGTCACCAAGGACGGCGGGACGGCCGGGATCTACCGGCCGAAGTCCGCGCTGACCCGGGACTCCACGACGCCGCTGGAGAAGGCGGGCGAGGTCACGCTGCCGATGACCACGACCAGCAACCCGTTCTCGTTCCTGGGCCGCGCGGTCATCACCGGCGCCGCGACCTCGCCGGACGGCCGCCACGTCGTGCTGCGCACCTATGCCGACGCGTTCGAGTTCGACGTCACGGACAACGATGTGATCGGTGCGCTCACGTCCGGGAAACCCCGGCAGATCCCGCTGCCCGACGAGCCCCAGGGCGAATCGGTCACGTACAGCGCGGACGGTCGCTCGTTACTGACCGTCTCCGAGCGATCGGACGCCGGCACGGACCCGGTGATCCAGCGTTATCCCCTGCCCGACCGGCCGGCCGCGTCTACGCCGGCTGCGCCGCCATCACCATCGTCGTCCGCTCCCC
The DNA here is from genome assembly GCF_018829635.1 of Paractinoplanes bogorensis. Lineage (GTDB taxonomy): Bacteria > Actinomycetota > Actinomycetes > Mycobacteriales > Micromonosporaceae > Actinoplanes > Actinoplanes bogorensis. The sequence goes on along the minus strand of NZ_JAHKKG010000004.1, from coordinate 563,324 downwards.
CAACCGATGATGCCGCCACACCCGACGCCACGGCACCCGATGCCAGGGCCGCCGCGGCCGAGGACGGGCCGCCGGTCGCCTACATCACCGCGGTCGCCATCGGGGTCGCGGCGATGGCCGTGGGCGGCGTCGGCCTGGTGCTGGCCCGCCGGGCCCGGCGTCGCTGAGCCGCTTCCGTCCGGCAACCGCAACGGTCAGCGGACGGTCACTTCCCGTCGGGGTCGGTGCGGCGGATCTTGCGCATCAGCATGGCCAGGACGCCGTAGCCGGAGCCCAGGTTGCCGGTGGTCACCGCGGCCGCCGTACCCATGAACAAGGCCTGGGCGCAGTCGGGGCAGACAAGCCGGCCGGTGACGGTCTTTTCGAACGGCTCGCGCACGCGCCGCTTGCAATCCGGGCACTCCTGGCCACCGAACGCCATCCCGACTCCTCCGCCGAACACGAGACCGAACGCGGGACCGACGGCCGTCGATCCGATCAAGCGCGAGAGTAGATGAGCCACGCACGCGACCCGGGACGAGTCGGGCTTCGGACACGACGTCACTGATTCGACGGATATGACAGCCCGTCTCACAGCCGACTCACAGAGTGAGCGATTTAGTGAGCGCACAATCATCGGCTGTGCACTGGGGGGTTTGTGGTGGGACGGGTACGAAGGTGGTCGCTGGCGGCCGTCGCGTTGGTGACGCCGGCCGGGCTGGCGTTCGCCGGGGTTCAGGTGGCCGACGCGGCGACCAGCACCGACGGCGTACGGCTGGTGTCGGCCGGGAAGAACATCAAGGCCGAGCGGTGGGACAACGGGGACGGCTTCAGCGTCGACCTGGATCTCGGGCTCAACATCGTGGCCGGGCGGGAGCCGCTGGAGATCCGGGCGACGCGCAAGTCGTACGCGGATCCGATCGTGGCGCAGCTGATCCGCGGGGACGACCGGGTGACCCTGCCCAAGGCGCTGGTCACCGACTTCGCCGGCCTCAAGCAGCTCACCACGGTGACGATCAAGAACACCAAGGGGACGGTGGTCCGGCGCTACTGGACCAACTTCTGCCCGAACTCGTACGACTCGGTGCGTACCCGGCCCGACGCACCGGCCCAGACGCCGTATCCGACCGGATGCGCCGACGGGAACCCGTTCGTTCTCGGCGCGGTGTGGGGCGTCCAGGCGGGCTGGAGCGCGTCGACCAGTGACGTGCCGACCCACGGGAAGCCGTTCGACCTGCCGGTCGGGAAGTACTCGGTGACCGTGGTGGTCAATCCGCCGTACCAGAAACTGTTCGGCCTGACGGCCAAGGACGCGACCGTGGCGCTCAACCTGTCCGTGGTCAAGCCGAGCGTTTCCGCCGAAGCGCTCCGGAAGAGCGCAGCCACGAGCACGGACGAGCACCAGCACGGCCCGCAGGTGTTCCAGGCGCCGACCAAGCGCCCGGTCACCAAGAAGGCCGGCCCGGGACCGCGGCCCGACCTGCGGTCGCTGCCCGCCTGGGGCATCTCGCTCAGCAAAGAGCCGAAGAACAAGTGGTACGTCAACTTCGGCGCGACGGTGTGGAACGCGGGCAACTCGCCGCTGCTGGTGGACGGGTTCCGGCGCAGCGGGCAGGGCCTGATGGACGCGTACCAGTACTTCTTCGACGCCGACGGCAACCAGGTGGGCGCGGTGCCGGCCGGGACGATGGAGTGGGACGCGCGGGCCGGTCACAACCACTGGCACTTCACCGACTTCGCGCAGTACAACCTGCTCAAGGCGGACCAGAAGCAGGTCGCGCGCAGCGGCAAGGAGGCGTTCTGCCTGGCCAACACCGACGCCGTCGACTACACGATCCCGCTGGCCAAGTGGCGGCCGAACAACACCGACCTGTCCACGTCATGCGGCATGCAGACCTCGGTGGGTGTGCGTGAGGTGCTCGACATCGGCAACGGCGACACCTACACGCAGGACCGGCCGGGCCAGTCGTTCGACATCACGGGGCTGCCCAACGGCACCTACTACATCCAGGTGAAGGCCAACCCGGCCGGCAAACTGAGCGAGGTGAGCGCGGCGAACAACACGTCACTGCGCAAGATCGTGCTCGGTGGCACGGCGAAGAAGCGGACTCTCACCGTGCCACCGGTCAACGGCATCAAGGGCTGAGCTACTGGTCCCGCGGGGGCTGCTCCACGCGAGCAACCCCGCGGGACGCCGACCCATAGACAGTGCCTGATGCGGGCCGCGCGGGCGGGGCGGCCGGCGGTGCGGGGTCGACTCGACGGATTGACCCGGTCGGCGGGCCGTAGTCGTAAGCGCGGGACGGACCCGACTGAGGGCCGGCCTGGGGACCCGGTTGCGGACCCGCCTGGGGACCCGACGCCGTGGGGGCCTGTGTGGGGAGGGTCGGGCTCAACGCCGTACGGGAAACCGGGGTTGACGTTGAAGCCGCCACCGGAGCCGGAGTCGCCACGGCCAGGCGCGGCCACAACGAAGGCTTGCGCTTGGCCGACACGTCTTCGACCCAGCCGAACAGCAGCACGGCCACGATCACCATGGCGGTCTCGAGCACGAGCATCCACACGATGTACTGGAACGTCGCCCACGGCACCTGGTAGTGCTCGAGCACGAGCGCACCCAGCGTGATCAGCGGGAAGTGCCAGAGGTAGATCGTGATGGCGCGGGCGTTGATCACCCGGACCGACTCCGACAGCCACTTGAAGTTGTCGAGGAAGTCCATGGTCGGGCGGAAGCGCAGCACGATCAGCACGAAGGCGAGCGACCACATGGTGCGGGCGATCGGCTCCTCGTTGAGGTCGAAGCCCCAGTCGGTCGGGTGGGTGAACAGCCAGTACAGGCCGATGCCGCCGATCACCGTGACGACGGCCGCCCAGGCCGCGACCGGGAGCCGGTGCAGTCGACCGTCACGATGGGCGAAACCGGCCATCCAGCACGCGGCGTAGGTGACGAAGTCCCACATGATGCCGTCGATCGGGTCGGGCAGGCGGAACCCGGTGACGTGCAGCGCGGCCACGGCGGCCAGCGGCAGCGCGATGGTGATCCAGCCGAGCTTCTTGTAGAGGAACCACAGGACCGGCGAGACCAGGACGAAGATCAGGTAGGCGCGGAGATACCACAGCACCTCCCAGAACGGCTCGCCCCACGAACTGCCCGGCGGGTCTTCCAGCGGGAAGATCCAGAAGAGCAGGTTGAGCTTGTGCAGCGGGTGATCAGGATCGGACGACGACCAGCCGTGCCAGAACATGATCGGCAGCGCCACCGCGGCGAACGTCCAGAGCGCGGGCAGCAGGCGGCGGATACGCGACCAGACCGCCTTGCGGGTGCCGCCCTTGGCCAGCGAGGCGGCCATCAGCGAGCCGGCGATCGCGAACATGACGCCCATCGCGGGCAGCACCCAGGTCAGCCAGGCCCAGCCGAACGCGTGGTAGACGACGACACGAATGATCGCGGTCGCGCGAAGCGTGTCGATGTACCGGTTGCGCGACCTGGCCGGCGCGGCGGGCGCGCCGTCGGTCGCCACGGCCGTGGCGGTGCTTGCTGTCATCGAAGTCCTTCACGGCCGAGTCGGGAGTCCGCGGGCATGCGGCACACAGCCTACGTACGGGACCACGCCGGCGGTGACCCGGTAAACAGCCGGAAAGACGCGACGATCCTCACACCCGGCCGAATTCGATCATCCTTTCGGGCAACCGGCACTCAACGCCAGAAACCCCGGTGCACGTCGGCCGCACTGGCCAGCCCGGCCGGCCCGTCGACCACGATCGGCCGGCCGCCCCGGGCCAGCACCTCACGCGACGAGAGGTTGAGCGGCGGGACGCCCTCCTCCTCGTCGACCATCGCGCTCAGCTCGTCGGACGCGAAGGCGAACACCATCCGCCCGATGCCCGACCAATAGATCGCCCCGGCGCACATCGCGCACGGTTCGGTGCTCGTATAGAGCGTGCTTTCGCCCAGAACGCGCAATCCCCAGCCACCCGCGACCCGCACCAGGTTGGTCTCGGCGTGCCCGGTCGGGTCGGCCTGGGTGACCGTCGAATTGAGCGCTTCGGCCACGGTGCCGTCCGCCGCGACCAGCAACGCCCCGAACGGATGATCGCCTCGCTTGCGCGCATCCCAGGCCAGAGCCACCGCCCGTTCCAGGTACGCCTCGTCGACCGCATCGATCCTGCTCGACGTCACGAGTGCCATGTATGTGTCCCCGTTCTCCCGCGCCCCGCTCAGCTTGGTCGATGAGCCGGCCGGGCCACATCAACTCTCCGGACGAAAGCACCCGCCAAGGGTCGCGCAGTTGACATCGCCGCACCGCGCGGACGCCCACACTGATCGTCATGGGGCTGGATCTGGGAAGTGTGGAGTTCTACACGGGACCGACGGTGCTGGGCGGCCCGGACGACCTCGACGCGGTCATCCGGGAGTTCATCGCGGGCGCCACCGACACGTTGCTGATCGCCGTGCAGGAACTGGACTCGCGGGCCATCGCCGAGGCCGTCCTGGCGGCCAAGGCGCGCAAGGTGAGCGTGCAGATCATTCTCGAGGGCGACTACCTGGTCGAGGACCCGCCCGCCGCCGACCCGTGGAGCCTGGCCGGTGACAACGAGGAGAACCGGGTCATCCACGCGGCCCTGCTGCGCGCCGGCGTCGACCTGGTCACCGATCTGAATCCGAAAATCTTCCACCAGAAGTTTCTGGTACGGGATCCGGGCGCGCCCACCGCGGCCGTGCTCACCGGGTCGACCAACTTCACGCTCACCGACACCGGTCGCAACGGCGCCGCGGGCAACAACCTGAACCACATCCTGATCCTGCGCGGGCAGACGGCGACGGGCCTGTACGTGCGCGAATTCGAGCGTTTGCGCAGCGGCACGTTCGGTGAGTTGCACGAACGGCGCGAACCCCGTCCCCGGGAGTTCCGGCTCGGCGGAATCCGGGTCAAACCGGTCTTCGCGCCGCACCAGGGGCCGGAGATGGAAATCATGAAGCAGATGCTGAAGGCCTCGCACCGTGTCGACTTCGCGATGTTCACCTTCGCTCAGTCCTCGGGCATCGACGACACGATGTTCTGGCTGCTCAAGGCCGGCATTCCGGTGCGCGGCATACTCGATCGCGGCCAGGGCAGCCAGAAGTGGGCGGCCACCGTCCCCCTCAAGGTCAAGGGCGCTTCCCTGTACGAGAACACGCCCGGCAACGGTGTCCGCAAGGTGCACCACAAACTGATGGTGATCGACGAGCAACTGGTGATCCTGGGAAGTTTCAACTACACGGCGCCGGCCACCACCTGAACGACGAGAACATCGTGGTGCTCGGCGATCTGGAGGAGACCGATCCGGACGCCATCACCGCGCAGCGGCGGCTCGCGGCATTCGTCCTGGGCGAGATCGATCGCATCATCGCGACGCTGTCCCGCCCGATCGCCGACTGACGGCCTTTTGCTGCGCGTTCCTTGCGTCCCGCTCGGCTTCTTTGCGCGGGACGCCCGGCTTCTTTACGCGGGACGCTCAGCCTCTTGCGCGTTACGGTCAGCCCCTCTTGCGCGGTGCGCTCAGCCCCTTTCTTGTGCGGTGCGCTCAGCCCTTTCCTGTGCGGTGCGCTCAGCCCTTTCTTGTGCGGCGCGCTCAGCCTGTCTTGCGCGGTGCGGTCAGCCTCTCTTGCGCGGTGCGGTCAGCCCGGACTCGTAGGCCCAGACGACCAGTTGTGCGCGGTCGCGGCAGTGCAGCTTGGTCATCGCGCGGTTGATGTGCGTCTTGGCCGTGAGCGGGCTGATCACCATGCGGGCGGCGATCTCGTCGTTGGTCAGCCCGCGGGCGACCAGCCCGACCAGCTCCTGCTCGCGGCCGGTGAGCACGTCGCGCCCGGCGGCCGGGTCGGGCGGTGGCGGCCCGGTGACGAACTCGCTGATCAGGGTGCGCGTGACGGCCGGGGCGAGCAGCGCGTCGCCCCGGGCCACCACGGCGACCGCCTGCAGCAGGTCGGCCGGGTCGGCGTCCTTGAGCAGGAACCCACTGGCCCCGGCCCGGAGCGCGGCGAACACGTACTCGTCCAGGCCGTAGTTGGTCAGGATCAGGACGCGTACGGCGTTCAGCCCGGGTTCGGCGGCGATGCGGCGGGTCGCCTCGATACCGTCCAGCCCGGGCATCTGCACATCCATGAGCACCACGTCGGGCCGCAGGAGCCGGCACTGCCGTACGGCCGCGTTGCCGTCGGCCGCCTCCCCCACGACCTCCAGGTCGTCCTCGGCCTCGAGCAGGGCCCGGAACCCGGCCCGCATCAGCGCTTGGTCGTCGGCGATCAGAACCCGGATCACGTCGCGCCGTTCAGCGGGAACGTTGCCCGTACGGCGAAACCGCACGGCTCTTTGTGCGCGGCGTGCAGTTCGCCGCCCAGTCCGGTGACGCGTTCGCGCATTCCGATCAGTCCGACGCCCGGTGTCACCGGTGTCAGGGTGCTCGCACCGTCGTCGGTGATCGATACGGTCAGTTTCGCCGGCGCGTACTCCACGAGTACGTCGGCCGTGGCGGGTCCGGCGTGCCGCGCGACGTTGGTGAGCGCCTCCTGCACGACCCGGTAGCCGGCCTCGTCCACCGCGGCGGGCACGTCGGCCGGATCGCCCGCGACGGTCAGGCGTACGGGAATGCCGGCCGCTCTTGTCCGTTCGGCCAGTTCGCCGACCCGGGCCAGCCCGACACCGTCCGGATCGGACGGTGAGCGCAGCACATCGAGCGTCGCGCGCAGTTCGCGCATCGCGGCGCCGCCCGCCTCCTGGATGGCCAGCAGCGCGGCCGGCGGATCCTCGCCGCGTTTCCGGGCCAGGTGCACCGCTATCCCGGCCTGCACCTTGATGACCGAGATGCTGTGGGTGAGCGAGTCGTGCAGGTCGCGCGCGATCCGCAACCGCTCCTCGCCGGCCCGCCGCAGCGCCATCTCCTCGCGCGTTCGCTCGGCGTCGGCCGCCCGTTGCTCGACCTGCTCGAGGTAGGCCCGCCGCTGCCCGGCCACCAGACCGGCCACATTGGCCGCTACGAACCAGCCGAGCAGCAGCGACGTGCGCTCGACGAGCGGCTCCCCGGTCAGCCCGGCCGGCGCGGCCGTGATGTCACGCGCGAGGAACCCGGTCAGGAACACCACACTGGCCACGGCCGCGGGAACCCGGAGGCCGCGCCAGGCGGTGAGATAGACCAGACCGAGCACCGGGAACGCCGCGGCCACTCCGGCGTGCACCCGGATGTGCAGGACGAGCATCGAAATGGTCACCACGATGAGCGCCGGCACCGGGAAACGACGGCAAACGCTCACCGCCGCGGCCATCAGGACGACCAGCACGACGTCGAGGGCCCGCACCGGGCCGGCGTCGGGCGCGAAGGCGGCGTTGCCGAGCAGCAGGCCGCCCAGGGCGGCGCCGGCAATCAGGTACGGCAGGTCCGGGCGCACCCCCGCACTGTAGGACGGCCGGTCCTCGACGGGCATCCCACTTGCGCGGTAGTTGTGGCGTACTGCGCACGCAGTACCGGGCCGTGCGCAACTGCCTGCGGCGGCCGGACGCTTTCGCTCATACCCGGGCCGAGCATCGGATCCATGACCTACCGACTGTTCGACCCTCCACAAGCGACCGGTCTGGCCGCGCTCGTGCAGCGGCAGTTGCGCGAGGACTTCCTCGGACCGGTGCCCACTTTCCGGGCGCTCTCCCCCGCCCCGGACGTCATGGCCGCGAGCTGGGCGCTGATGCGCGAATCGCTGCTCGCCGGTGACGCCGGCCGCGTCGAACGCGAGATCGTCGCGGCCGCCATCTCCCGGGCCAATCGCTGCCGGTTCTGCCTCGACGCGCACCTCACGATGCTGCACGGCCTCGGCGAACACGATCTGGCCGAGACCCTGGCCCGCGACGACCCGCCTCTCCGGCCACGGCACGCCACGCTGGCCCGCTGGGCCGCGGCCAGTCGCACCCCGCGGGCCTCGGCCTGGACCGGCCCGTACGGTCCGCCGCTGACCGGCACGTTGCTCGCCTTCCACTTCATCAACCGGATGGTCTCGGCGCTGCTCGGTCCCGACCTGCTGCCCGGTGGGATCCAGCGCTACGCGACCGTGCGGTCCACCGGCGGCCGGTTGGTCGCCCGGACCGCCCGCGCCGCCCCGGAACCGGGCCGCAGCCTGCCCCTGCTGCCCGCGCCGGTGAGTCCGCCCCCGGCCTGGTCCTTGTCCACGCCGATCGGCGTCGCCTACGAGGCGTTGCGCGGCGCGGCCTCGCTCGGCGGTGAGTCGCTGAGCGAAGCCGGTCGCGAGACCGTCGCGGCCACCGTCCGGTGGGAGGACGGGCGGCACCCGGCCCGGCCCGCGGAATGGGCCGCCGACCTGGTCCGGGACCTCCCGGCGGCCGAGCGGGTGGGGACGCGGATCGCCCTGCTGGCCGCGTTCGCACCGGCCGCGATCAGCCGTGGCGACGCCGGACTGTGGCAACTCTCCCGTCCGGGCCCGGCCGATCTGGTCCGCCTCATCGCGTACGGCGCCTTCACCGCCACCGACCACGTCGCCCGGGCGCTCGCCCCGGCTCACCGATAGGACGCTGTCATGCGCAGAGCCTTCGTCATCGTCAGCACCGTGCTGCTCGTCGTGTTCGCCCTGCAGTTCGTGTTCGCGGCGGTGGGCGCTTTCACCAGACCCCAGGGCGACAGCTCGTACGCCCTGCACAGCCTCACCGGAATGGCCGTCATCCCGGCCCTGTGCATCCTGACGACACTGTCCGCCGTGCTGGCCAAGGCGCCGGGCCGGCTGATCGCGATGACTCTCCTGCCGCTGGGCCTCACCCTGGTGCAGGCGTTGCTCGCCGCGCTCAGTGGAGCGTTCACCGACGCGGCCGGCGGGAGCACCACAGTGGGCCTGATCGTCGGCGGCCTGCACGCCGTCAACGGCATCATCGCCGTCCACGTCGTGGTCGGCATCGTGCGCGCGGCGAGCAGATTCGCGCAGCCGGCGACCGCTTCCATCACTCCGAAAAGCTCGAGCACCGTTGGTGGGGCCGCGTGAGTGCCGGGTCTCTGATCGCGGCCGATCTTGTGGTGGCGGTCCTGGTCAGCGCTGGATGGCTCGGGGCAGGAGGAGCGGCCGCGGCCGGACGGGGGCGGGTCGCTCTCGGGCTGGGGCTGTTCGCGTTGCTCGCCACGGTTGTCCGCGCGGTCACGGTGGTGGCGCTGGCCCGGGCGGGCTGGTGGTTCGCGGCGGAGAAAGTGCTCATCGCCGGGCCGTTCGCGGTCGCCGGAGTCGCCGTCGCCGCGCCCTCGCTGGTCCGACGTCGAGCGGCGGCGGTTCCGTTGTTGTTCGCGGGTTATACGTCGATCGCCGGACTGCTCGTTTCGCTCCTGCACGGCTATCCGGTATCGGTGGGTGCGGGGCTGCTCGCGGCCGCCGGCGTCTTGGCCGCCACGGTCGCGACATGGCGATTCGTCGGTCCGCGGCCCTCGCGCCGGGTGTTCCGCGCGGCTGTCCTGGCGTCGGTCGCGGCGCTGGTGGCCGGAACCGGGTTCGCCGTCTCGCCGGGTTCACCCTCGGGCGCCGGTCACGCGCACATCGCTCCCTCGGGCGCCGGTCACGCGCACATCGCTCCCTCGGGCGCCGGTCACGCGCACACCGCTCCCTCGGGCGCCGGTCACGCGCACACCGCTCCCCCGGCGTCCGTCGGCCGAGGAACGGCGACCGTCGTGGGCAAGCCGGCCAGACGGTTCACGCTCACCGCCGCGACGGCCACCGTGAACGTCAACGGCCGAAACGTGCAGGCATGGACATTCAACGGACAGGTTCCGGGCCCGGAGATCTCGGCCACGGTCGGCGACGTGATCGAGGTGACGCTGCGCAACAAGGACATCGACCGGGGCGTGACCCTGCACTGGCACGGCTACGACGTGCCGAACGACCAGGACGGAGTGCCGGGCGTGACCCAGGAGGCGGTGCTCCCGGGGCACGAGTTCGTCTACCGCTTCCGCGCCGACCAGCCCGGAACCTACTGGTACCACACGCATTCCGCCTCCGACATCGGCGTGCGGAAGGGCCTCTACGGCGTGCTGCTCGTCCACCCCGCCACCTCCGAGGTCGACAGCGACGTGGTCGTGCCGGTGCACACGCTGGACGGGGTGGTGTTGCCGGCGCCGGAGGAGGCGGCGGTTCCGGCGGGGACGCCGGTGCGGCTGCGGCTGATCAACACGGACAGCACGACGCATCGGTACGCACCGGGCGGCAGCTATCGCGTCGCGGCCATCGACGGGCGGGAGCTGCGTGATCCGCCGACGGTGTCCGGGACGGCGCTGCTGATTCCGGCCGGCGGTCGGTACGACGTGGTCATGACGGCGCCGGCCGCGCTCACCGTGGACGGGCGGCTGCTCTGGTCGGCCGGTGGCGCGACGGCCGCTCCGGACGGGTGGCCGGTGCTCGATCCGCTCACCTACGGACAATCGGCGCCGGGGCCGTTCGCGCGTTTCGACCGTACGTTCACTCTGGTGCTCGATCGTGGACTGGATCTGCGCGGGTTGCTGCCCCGTTATGCGCACACGGTCAACGGCGCGGCCGATCCGGACATCCCCGTGCAGTCGGTCCGGCTCGGGGATGTCGTCCGGTTCAGGATCGTCAACCGGTCGCTCGTCGTGCATCCGTGGCATCTGCACGGCTATCACGTGCTGGTGCTGTCACGGAACGGCCGGCCCGCGACGGGGAGTCCGCTGTGGCTGGACTCGTTCGATGTGCGGCCGGGCGAGGTGTGGGAGGTGGCGTTTCAAGCGGACAATCCGGGGATGTGGGCCAACCACTGTCACAACCTGCCCCACGCCGACGCGGGGATGATGCTGCACCTGATGGTTTCGGGCTGACCCCGCGCCGGTACCTCGCCTACCGCGTCGAGCCGGCCGAACCACCCGTGGGCGCGTCGGGCGTTTCGCGCGGGCGTCGGCGTTTCGCGCGGGCATCGGGCGTTCGCGCGGGCGCCTGGCGTTTCGTGCGGGCACCTGGCGCTTCGTGGGGGCGTCGGGCGTTTCGTGCGGGCGTACGGCGGGAAGGGGTCGATGATGGAGAAACCGCAGGTAGTGACGGCCGAAGAGTGGGAGCGCGAACGCGCTGAGCTGCTCGTGGCCGAGAAGAGAGCGACCCGCGAGCTCGACGCGATCGCGGCTCGGCGGCGCCGGCTGCCGATGGTCCGGTTCGCGAACGACTACGCGTTCGAGGGGCCGTCGGGGAAGCGTTCGCTGCTCGACCTGTTCGAGGGGCGCCCCGAGCTCGCCGTCTACCAGTTCATGGACAACGGTCCGGGGCACTTCTGCCCGGGTTGCACCGCGTTCACCGACAACGTGCCCGACCACGGTCTCGAGATGCTCGCCGCGAGCGGCATCAGCTGGGCCACGGTCTCGAACATGCCGATCGAGCAGATCGAAGGGTACAAGGCCGAGCGCGGGTGGACGTTGCCGTTCGTCTCGTCGCACGGCACGACGTTCGCCGACGACTGCGGCGCGGGCGGGGGCTTTCTGCTGAGCATGTTCCTGCGGGACGGCGACGAGATTTTCCGTACGTACAGCACGGGGCAGCGCGGTGTCGATCGTCTGCTGTTCTCGAACAACGTTCGAGACCTCAGTGCGTACGGGCGGCAGGAGGACTGGGAGGACTCCCCCGGCGGTTGGCCGCAGCACCCGACCTACGGCTGACGCAGGGCCGTCACCGTGAGTCACGCTCCACGTGCGTCGGGCCCTTGATCCGTGGCCGCGAGTCACCGCGCCGTTGCGGCGGGTTCGGCTCGCGGCCGCGCAGCAGAAATTGTCGTACCCCGGGGCTAACTTGGCGATGAGTTCCCGAGGGGACTCCGGTCCTACCTACGGAGAGTGTCAGTTGAAGGAGGAGATCCCCATGACCGCCATCGCCCCGATGTTGACCGTTGCCCGCGCGGAAGCGCTGTTCACAAGCCCTCTGGCGACCGGAAGCCACCCGTCGCACGCCACCGCCGAGCAGGCCATCCGTCACGCGGTGCGCACGCACGGCGGCGTCCGAGGGTGCGCCGCCGACGTCGCCGGTGAGTACGGCGACCACCCCGAGTGCGCCGCTCCCCGCATGCGCTGGGCCCGCCATGTCGTCGACGAGTTGTACGACGCCGGTCGGCCACGCTGGGTCCTCGCCGGCTGACGTGGCGTGCTTCACCGGTTGATCGCGCGCGGGCCGGGGTAAAGTTGCTACTCACCAGTAACAAGTGGTGGAGGCGACATGCTCAGCTCGCGACTGCAAGAGGTTCTCGACGGCCGGTGGGCGCATGTGCGGAAAGCCGCGCGCTCCGAGCTGACCGGCGACGAGTTCGTCACGGTCTTCGGCGAGACGATCGACGAGGCCCGCGAACGCGTCACCCGGCAACTGCGCCGGCTGCCGGCCGACCCGGGCGTCGCGGCCGGCTTCCCGATCGAGTACGGCGGCCAGGCCGACCCCGGTGGTTCGGTGGTCGCGGCCGAGATGCTCGCCCAGATCGACCTGTCGCTGATGGTCAAGGCGGGCGTGCAGTGGGGCCTGTTCGGCGGGGCGGTGGTCGCGCTCGGCACGAAATACCATCACGACCGCTACCTGCGCGACATCATCTCGGCCGATCTGCTCGGCTGCTTCGCGATGACCGAGACGGGGCACGGCTCCGACGTGCAGCAACTGCGGACGACCTGCACCTACGACCCGGCGACGCAGACATTCGACCTGCACACCCCGCACGACGCGGCGCGCAAGGACTACATCGGCAACGCCGCGCGCGACGGGCGCATGGCAGTCGTGTTCGCCCAGCTGATCAGCGGTGGCAAGCGCTACGGCGTGCACGCGTGGCTGGTGCCGATCCGCGACGAGGACGGTAAGCCGCTGCCGGGGGTGACGACCGGCGACGACGGGCACAAGGCGGGCCTGCTCGGCGTGGACAACGGACGGCTCTCGTTCGACCACGTGAGCGTGCCGCGCGAGATGCTGCTCGACCGGTACGGGCAGGTCGCGCCCGACGGCACGTACACGAGCTCGATCGACAACGACGTGCGCCGCTTCTTCACGATGCTCGGCACCCTGGTGCGCGGGCGCGTGGTGGTCGGCGGGTCGGCGGCGAACGCGGCCAAGAGCGCGCTGACCATCGCCGTACGGTATGGGGAATCTCGTCGTCAGTTCGGCGCGCCCGGCGAGGACCGCGAGATCGCGTTGAACGACTATCTGGCCCACCAGCGGGTGCTGACCACCAACCTGGCCACCGCGTACGCACTGCATTTCGCGCAGGACGAGCTGGTGACCGCGCTGCACGACGTGCAGACCGCGGACGGTCCGGTCGACGAGCACCGCCAGCGCGAACTGGAGTCGCGGGCGGCCGGGCTGAAAGCCGCGCAGACGTGGCACGCGACCCGCTCGATCCAGGCGGCGCGCGAGGCGTGTGGCGGGGCCGGCTATCTGGCCGAGAACAGGCTGCCGGGGCTGAAGGCCGACACCGATGTCTTCACCACGTTCGAGGGGGACAACACGGTCCTGCTCCAGCTCGTGGCGAAGGGGCTGCTGACCGGTTATCGGGACGCGTTCGGGTCGCTCGACGGGTGGGGGCGGGCCACGTTCGTCGCCGACCAGGTGCGATCGATGGTGCTCGAACGGACGGCGGCCCGCAGCCTGATCGAACGGCTCATCGACGCGGTGCCCGGCCGGGACGAGGAGGTCGCCCTGACCAACCGCGGCTGGCACCTGGCCCTGTTCGAGGATCGGGAGAAACACCTGCTCGACGGTGCGGTGCGACGGCTGCGCAAGGGCGCTTCGCTGAAGCCGGAGCGGCAGTTCGACATCTTCAACGACGTGCAGGACCACGTGCTCGAGACGGCCCGCGCGCACGTCGACCGGATCGTGCTCGAGGCTTTCGTGGCGGGCATCGACCGCACGGCCGACGACGAGGTCAAGGCGTTGCTGAGCAAGGTCTGCGACCTGTACGCCCTGAGCACCGTCGAGGCGAACAAGGGCTGGTACCTGGAGCACGGCCGGCTGACCCCGGCCCGGTCCAAGGCGGTGACCGGCATGGTCAACGACCTGCTGCGGCAGTTGCGCCCGCACATGACCACGCTGGTCGACGCGTTCGCGATCCCCGACGAGTGGCTCAACGCGGCGATCCTGCGCGAGGAGCCGGCCCGCCAGGACGTGATGGCCGCCCACGACGCCACGCTCTGACACCGAGCGGCGCGCACGTCCGTTACTACGGCTCGCGTTGCCCGGTGCCAGGTGCTCGTCAGAGCCACGCCGCTTGCCGCCCGGTGCGCGTTAGCCACGCCGCCCGGCGCCCGGTGCACGCTCGCCACGCCGCCCGCCAGCGCCCGGCAGCCGATGCTGCCGGGCGCTCGTCGTCCTGCGCCGGCCGGTTGCGCCCGGCCGGAGGTCAGGCGCCGTTGCCGTTGGTGCCGCCGTCGCTGTTGCCGCCGTCGCCGCGGCCACGGGCCCAGTCGCGGGCTCCGCGTGCGGCCGAGCCGACCAGGTCGGCCGCACCGCCGGCGGCGCGCCGGGCGAACGTGACCAGCGGGTCAGGCGTGTCACGCAGCGTGTCGCGGTAGCTGGCGGCCGCGTCCTTGATGTCGGCGGTGACCGAGGCGTCGCGGTCGTCGTCGCGACGCGGGTAGTCGCCGCCGAGGATGCGGGCGTAGTCGCCGGAGTCGACCCATTTCTGCAGCTCGGAGGCGCGCGCCACCGGGACCGGCTCGTTGTTGAACGCGGTCATGCCGATCTTGTGGATGCTGTCGCGGATGTCGCCGCCGCCCTCGTACTCCGCTGCCTGCTCGAGGAACGCCACGGTGTCGATCTGCGACAGGTCGCCGCCACCGGCCAGTTTCATGAACAGGCGCAGCGACGCCGCCGGATCCTGCGCGGCGAGCAGACCGGCTCGGTCGGCCGACAGCTCGGCTTTGCGCCACCACTCGTACATCGCCGCGATGATCGCGCGCATCGCGATGACGCCCACCGGCACCCAGCTGATGTTGGTCACCCAGCGGGTCAGGATCGTCATGATCGTCTGGTAGACCGCGTGACCGCTGCGGACATGGCCGATCTCGCGGCCGAGCAGGGTGCGCAGTTCCTCGTCGTCCAGCTTCTCGACGGCCGCCGTGCTGATCACGATGAACGGGCGGTCCATGCCGATCGACTTGCTGGTGATGACCGGCTGCTGGCTGACGTAGAGCTCGGGCCGCTCGGCGACGTCGAGCGCGTCGGCCGCCTCGGCGAACAGGCCGTGCACCCGCGGGTACTGCCGGTGGTCGACCCGGATGGCCCCGGCCAGGTAGGACAGGCGGAACCCCCGCTCGTTCCACATGCCGAACAGGCCGCGCACCACGTCGTCGAAGCCGCGCAGCTCGCGCAACGCCGTCAGCGCGCCCCGGTCGGCGGGATGCTCCCACGCCCGCGAGCTGATGCCGGTCAGTGCGACTCGCTGCCGTGCCGGCCGGTTGTCGTCCTCGATTGTCATCGTGACCCTCCCGTGGTCGGTTCCGGGATAGAGAATCGCGGAACCGGCATGATCCTCGCATCGACCCCGGGCGGGAAACTGTCCCGTCCGGCTCCGACTTTCGGCCGATGCCGCGAAGCCGATGCCGATGCCGACCCCGCGAAGCCGAAGCCGCGAAGCCGAAGCCGATGCCGACCCCTCGAAGCCGATGCCGGGAAGCCGAAGCCGATGCCGACCCCTCGAAGCCGATGCCGGGAAGAGTAGCCGCGGCTCCGGCGGCAGGCCCAGTACTTAAGTTCCGGTTTCCGGCAGTACCGAAGGCTCTGTCGGGCCGGCCGCCGCCGGGTGAGAATTTTTCCGTCGCAGCCGATGAGTCCGGACGGCGAGGCGAGTCCTACCGGCAAGACTTGAGATGAGAGGCCACTGAAGTGACTGCTGAGACGCACACGCTGACCACCGACGGCGCCGAGATCACCTATGACGTCCGCCCGGGCGACGGCCCCGTCCTGCTCCTGATCGGCTCGCCGATGGATGCGAGCGGCTTCGTCACGCTGGCGAGCCACTTCCCCGACCGCAAGATCGTCACGTACGACCCGCGCGGTGTCTCCCGCAGCAAGCTCACCGGCGGCCAGACCACGTCGACGCCCGAGCAGCACGGTGACGATCTGAGCCGCGTCATCGACGCCGTCGGCGGGGGCCCGGTCGACGTGTTCGCCAGCAGCGGCGGTGCCGTCAACGCGCTCGCGCTGGTCACGGCCCACCCCGAGCAGGTGAGCACGCTGGTCGCGCACGAGCCGCCCGTCGTGGCGGCGGTGCCCGACCATGCGAACGCGTCGGCCGCGGTGCACGCCATCTCCGACCTCTACCAGAAGTCGGGCTCGGGCCCTGCCATGGTCAAGTTCATCTCGATCGTCGGCCACCAGGGCGAGATCCCGGCCGGATGGATCGACCAGCCCGGTCCGTCGCCCGAGGATTTCGGCATGTCGTCCGACGACGACGGCTCCCGCGACGACATTCTTCTGGGTCAAAACCTCGTTTCCTGTACGCACTACGCGCCCGACTTCGCCCGCCTTCGCGAGGGTTCGACGCGCATCGTCGTCGGCGTGGGCGAGGAGTCCAAGGGCGAGCTGGCGCACCGGGCCGGGCTCGGGGTCGCGGCCGGTCTGGGCATCGAGGCGACGCCGTTCCCGAGCGGCCACGCCGGTTTCCTGGGCGGCGAGTTCGGCCAGCAGGGCGACCCCGACAACTTCGCCGCCAAGCTGCGCGAGGTGCTCGACGAGCGCTGACCGCCGAGTCGCGGGCCCGTGCCGAGCCACGCGCGGGCCGAACCGCGGGCGGGCCGAGCGGGCCGAACCGCGGGCGGGCCGAGCGGGCCGAACCGCGGGCGGGCCGAGCGGGCCGAACCGCGGGCGGGCCGAGCGGGCCGAACCGCGGGCGGGCCGAGCGGTGGCCCGCTGAGCCGCGTGTGCCCGCCCGGGCTTGAGATCGGGGGTCCGGGCGGGCACACGCAGAGGCAGCACTGCGCGAGGCACGCTCGCCAGGCCGCGAGATCGACGAGTGCCCGGCACGCGAACTCGGACCGCGCTGGGCCGCCGCGCGCCGGGAACGCGCGCGGCGGGAGGTGGTCAGCGGCGGGCGGCGGCCAGGGTGTCGCGGAGGGTGTAGTAGGCCGGCTTCTTGGTGAAGTCGTCCCACATGACCGTGGCGGCGCCCTCGGCCGGGAAGAAGACCGGGACCCAGGAGTACTTGTCGGTGAAACCCCAGATCGTGAACGAGTTGCAGCCGGCCACGGCCAGGCAGGCGTCGAGGGTGGTCTTGTAGTAGGACGCCTGGGTGGCCAGCTGCTCGGCGGTGGGTGCGCCGCCCTCGGGCAGGTCCATGCGGACGTCGAGTTCGGTGATGGCGGTCTTGAGGCCCAGGTCGTCGAAGCGCTGCAGCACGCCGGCGAGCTGGTCGGGGGCGCCGTACCGCATGCTCAGGTGGGCCTGCGAGGCGAAGCCGTGCAGCGGCACGCGGTCGGCCAGCAACTGCTTGGCGAGCGCCTCGTAGGCGTCGACCTTCACGCCGGGCCACTCGACGCCGTAGTCGTTGAGGAACAGCTGCGCCTTCGGGTCGGCCTGGTGCGCCCAGCGGAACGCGTCGGCGATGATGCCGGGGCCCAGCTCACGGATCCAGATGTTCTCGGAGCGGTACTCACCGTTCTCGTTGAAGATCTCGTTCGCCACGTCCCACTGCTGGATCTTGCCCTTGTAGCGGCCGACCACGGTGAAGATGTGGCTCTTGAGGATCTGCCGCAGTTCGGCCTTGGTGAACGTGCCCTCGTTGAGCCAGGCCGGGTTCTGGCTGTGCCACAGCAGCGTGTGGCCGCGGACGACCTGACCGTTCTGCCGGGCGAACTTCACGATCGCGTCGGCCGGGCCGAAGTTGTACTTGTTGCGTTCGGGGTGGATGAACTCCCACTTCATCTGGTTCTCGGGTGAGGCCGAGTTGAACTCCTTGGCCAGCACGCGCCGGTACGGCTTGTCGTAGGTGAACGGGTCGGGATACGGCTGGTCGAGGTGGTGGCCGCCGCCGGCCACCGCGGTGCCGATCCGCAAGTCTCGCGGAGCTACCGATCGAAGCGACTTGGCGTGCCCACCTGCTTGAACAGGCTGAATCAAAGCTGCGCTCGTGGCGAGGACGGTCACCACGGCGAGAACGGTTCTCTTCACTGCCGACTCCTTCGGGGTACGGGGTCGCGGGCGGCGAAACGGTGGACTTCGCACGCCCGCAACTTCCGGAGGTTCCCCGTAAGTTATTGGCAGACAGAGGGGCCCGTCAATGTCCACTTTCCCGGGCGACGCGCCGGGCGACATAGCGGGCAGGTGAGCGGGCGATATCTCAGGTGGCGTCCCGGGCGAACTCCCGGACGACCGTCACCTCGGTCTCCCCCGGCGCGGCCGGCACGTGCCCCTCACGGCGCACCTCGGCGAAACCGGCCTTGATCGCGACCGCCGCCGACGCCTTGTTCGCCACGTCGTGCTTGATCGCGACCCGCTCGATGCCATCCAGCGTCAGGGCCATCCGCGTCAGAGCCCGGACCGCCGCCGTCATGAAACCCCTTCCCGCGTACGGACTCCGCGTCCAGTACCCGATCTCGAGCACCCCGGGTCCCATCCGCGTCATGAGACCGATCGACCCGACCAGTTCGCCGACCGAGGTGAAGATCGCGTAGTTGAACTGATCCCCCTCGTCCCAGCCCTCCCGCGACCTTGTGAGGTAGTCGTGCATGTCGTCGAGGTTGTAGGCGTCGGTGGCCCAGGGCAGGAACTCCCGCAGCTCGGGCAGCGACTCGCGGATGGCGGCCAGGGTCTCCGGGGCCCACGCGAGCTCCCAGCGCTTGAGCACCAGCTCGCCCGCGTTGACCATCTCCGGAGGCGACAGCGGCGACGGCGACGACGGCGACACCGACGAGGGCGGCGACACCGACGAGGGCGGAGAAAGCGGCGAGGGTGACGACAGCGGCGACGGCGGCGGTTCGAATGACATGCCGAAGAGACTGGCCGCCGAGTCACCGCCCGCGCAAACCGATTCCGCCGCCGAGGACGGCCAAGACAGAGTCGGCGAGGCCTGTTTCAGAACTGAGGCGGGCTGCGGAGGCCCACCCTATCTAGGAAACAGGCCTCAGTCGGATTCCAGGTTGATGCGGGCCACCGTGGTCACCTGGCCGGCCTTGATCGTTACCAGGGACGGCCGGGGCGACGGCTCGGACGTGACCGTGACGTAGGTCTTGAACGGGACCGCGCACGTGCCCGCATGGGTGCTTTCGTCGAAACATTTCGCCGGGTCGTGGCGGTAGTCGAGGTAGCGCGGCTTGGCGGCGATCGGCAGGCTCACCCGGGTACCGCTGGCGATCGGCACCAGCGTCTTGTCGCACTGGGGCGACGTGGCCGGCAGGGTGAAGCGACGGCAGTACTCGGCCCCGGTCACATATTCGGTCGGCTCGAGGATGGCGACCTTCCCCAGGTCGTACAGCATGTGCATGCCCGCCGTGAGCTGCGCGTCGCCGGTCATGAACGGGGGCACGTCCGTGCCGTCGCCCGATCTCAGCTGGGCGTCGGTGAACGTGACGACGGCCCGCCCGCCCGCGGCCACCGCCCCGAGCAGCACCCGGCCGCTGGTCAGCGACGATTCGGTGAGCGGCCCCCGGACCGCCTCCTGCCCGTCGACCGACAGCGTGGCCTGCTGGTCGTCGGCGACCAGCCGCAGCTGGTGGGCGGCGCCGGTGGAGGTCGTCCGCTTCGCCGCGGCGATCACTGTCTCGCGGCCGTCGATCGAGCTGGTCAGCTCGACCTGGTCGGTGCAGACCCGGGCCCGGTAGCCGTCCGCGTACTCGTCCTTGTCGCCCGGCGTCACCCGGAACCACATCGCCGCGCAGGACCGGGCGTCGGCCAGGGTGGCCCGGACGGCGATGCTCTGGGCGGACGGGAACACGGTGTCGGTGTAGTTGCCGCACATCGAGAACTCCGACGCCACCACGCGCAGGCCGTTGCGATACGTGCAGGCGGCGGTCTTCGAGAAGAGCGACTCGGTGGTCAACGGATCGAAGAGGCTCGGCCCGGTCGCGGCCGACGACGTGGGCACGACCGACGGGACCGCGGCCACCGGTTCGCCGCCGCCAAGCGACCGGAACCCGACGCCCACCGCGGCCGCGACGACCGTGGCGGCGGCCACCGCGATCAGGGTGGCCCGGCGCCGGGGACGGCGGGACGACCCGGTCTGGTGCCGGCCCGAGTGCTGCGCGGCCGCCTCGGCCGATTCCCGCAACTGCGGCGGCAAAGGCGGCAAGGGCGGCCCGCTCGGCGCCCCGGTCACCAGCAGCCGCTCGAGCAGCTCCCCCGCGGTCGGCCGGTTGCGCGGCTCCTTGTCCAGCGCCGCGGTCACCAGCTCGGCCAGATACGACGGCAGGTTGTCGACCCGCGGCGGCTGGGTCAGGATCCGGGCCGCGGTCACCGCCGGGGTGTCGCCACCGAAAGGCGTTCGACCGTTTCCCGCGTACGCCACCACGGCGCCCCAGGCGAAAACGTCCACCGCCGGGGTCAGCCGGTCTTCACTGCCGGGATCGAGTCGCTCGGGCGCCATGTAGGCCAGCGTCCCGACGACCTCTTCGGCCCGGGTGTGGAAACTGGTCGGCTCGAGCGGTCGCGCGATACCGAAGTCGATCACCTTGGGCTGGCCCAGCGCGAACAGCACGTTGCGCGGTTTGAGATCGCGGTGGATCACCCCGGCGCCGTGGATCGCGGCCAGCGCGGTGGCCACGCCGACCGCGACGCCGTGGAGGCTGCCCCCGGTCAGCGGCCCGTTCTCGGCGACGACCTCGCTCAGCGTCGGCCCGTCGACGTACTCGACGACCAGGTAGGGCGTGTCGTGGTCGGGGTCGGCGTCGAGCACCTCGGCCGTGCAGAACGGCGGCACCTGCCGGGCCCGGCTCACCTCGCTGCGGAAACGGGCCCGGAAGTGTTCCTCGTGCGCATACTCGGGCCGGATGACCTTGACCGCGACGAGCCGCCCGCCGGGGGCCTCGGCCAGGAACACCGAGCCCATGCCACCCTCACCGAGCCGGGACACCAGACGGTAGGGGCCGACGTAGGGCGGGTCGGTCGTCTGCAAGCGGGAGGCCACGGGACGCCAACCTACCGCGACGACGCCGGACACGCCCGAGGCGCCGCGCCTGCTGACTCTGCGAGGGGGATCCGGCCACTCAGAGCGACGAGAGACCGCGGCCGCTCAGGATGAAGGGTCGCGGCCGCTCAACGCCAGAGCACGGTCGAGATCCGAAGCATCCCCGGCGGCGGGCACGGCGGCGGCGAAGATGCCCATGGCCCGCCCCTGTTCGCTCATGGTGGTCATGAACCGCAGCGTCATCGCCGCGACATCGTCATCGACCGCGAACGAGGAAGCCGGCGACCCGGCCGGTGACGAGCCCGCCGACGGGGAGCCGGTGGCGCGGGCGAGGTCCCAGCCGTGGATCACCACATCGCTGACCAGCATCGCGACCGCCATGTCAGCCGGCATCGGCATCCCTCCCATCGGCACGGGGCGAGTCCAGGCCTCGGGCGCGTCCCAGGCCGAGGCCGCACCCTGGAAAACCCGAGCGGAATCCGGAAACGCGGAAGAAGGCAGCGCGGAAGAAGGCAGCGCAGACTCAGGCCGCGCGGACACAGGCACCGCGGCGGCCGCGGTCGAGGTCCAGTGCGTGTCCGGGATCGGTGCGCCGTGCCCGGCCAGCTCGAGCGCCTCGACCACCAGGAGCAGGTGGTTGGTCAGCGCCCGCACATCCCACTCGCGGCACGGTGTCGGCCGGTCCAGCTGGCCGGCCCCGACCCGCTGCACCACCGTGGACGTCGCGGCCAGCGCCCGGACCATGATGTCGTGAAGTTCCATGCGGGCAGCCTAGGAACGACCCTCACCAGCGCGATTGAAGAAACGCGACTTGTTAGGCTCCCCGTGTGCCGGCGATCCTCAACCCGGGCCAGGGCCGGCGGAAGTTCCAGTTCAGCTCGCCGGCCGCGCACGAGGCGCTGCGACCCTTTGTCGAGCACTACTGGATCGTCTCGTGGGATCTGCGCGGCCAGGACCCGTACGAGCAGAAGGTCTTGCCCTATCCCGCGGTCAACGTCACCTTCAAGCCGGGGCGCTGCCGGGTCGCCGGGGTGGTGACCGGGCCGTTCCACGAGGTCCTCGAGGGTGCCGGACGCGTCTTCGGGGTGCGCTTCCGGCCGGCCGGGTTCCGCCCGTTCCTGGGCGCGCCCGTCGCCACCGTCACCGGCCGCTACCTGCCGGTCGAGGACGTTTTCGGCGACGGGCTGGCCGAGCGCATCCTGGCCGCGGACGACGCTGACGCCGTACGGGAAATGGACGCTTTTCTGCGCACGCGGGCGCCTGACCGTCCGACTCCCGCCGCCGAACTGGCCGAGGCCGTCGTCGCGCAGGCCGGCAAAGACACGAGGATCACGCGCGTCGACGACCTGGCCCGCGAGTTCGCGATCGGCGTGCGGCAGCTCCAGCGCGTGTTCTCCGACCACGTCGGTGTCAGCCCGAAATGGGTGATCCGGCGCGCCCGGCTGCACGAGGCGTCCGACCGCATCTCGGCCGGCACCCCGGTCGACCTGGGCGAACTCGCGGCCGAGCTCGGCTACAGCGACCAGGCCCACCTGACCCGCGACTTCACCGCCATGGTCGGCGTGCCGCCGGCGTCCTACCGGAAGGCGCAGGTGTGAGGACCGGGACCGCGACGGCGGGACAAAGAGCTGCGGGACAGAGGACAGCCCGCGTAATCACCGAGGTGTTCGCGCCGGGGGTGCTGGTCGCCACGCTGCTGATGGTCGTCGGTTTCCACGCGGGCAGTCAGCCGGGCGTGTCGCGATGGTGGGGCGCGCCGGCCGCTTTGTTCGCCGCGGGCATTCCCATGGCGTACGTGGTGCGGGGTGTCCGCCGGGGGCGCCTCACCAGCCATCACATCCCCGAGCGGGAGCACCGCCGTGGCCCGCTGATCTTCGGCATGGTGTCGGTCGCGATCGGCACCGCCGTGCTCGTCGCGCTCGGCGCGCCCCGTGAGCTGCTGGCGCTGCTCGCGGCCGGGATCACCGGTCTGGTCGTCTTCGCGGCCGTCACCGCGTGGTGGAAGATGTCGATCCACGCCGGGGTGGCCGCCGGGACCGTAGCCGTGCTGGTGGCCGTCTACGGTCCCGTCGCGCTGATCGCCGTGCCCGTGGTCCCGTTGGTGGGCTGGTCACGGCTGGTGTTGTCGGCGCACACGCTCGCCCAGGTCGTCGCGGGCACGATCGTGGGCGCACTCATCGCCGGAACGGTGTTCCCGCTGCTGCGATAGAACGCCGGCGATCAGTCTCCCTTGACGTTGACCAGCTGACGCAGCGTGTGACGCACCTCGACCAGGTCGTCGGCGTCCTGCATGACGACGTCGATCGGCTTGTAGGCGCCCGGGATCTCGTCCAGGAACGCGTCAGTGTCCCGGTACTCGATGCCCTTCATCGCCTCACGCAGCTGGTCGCGGGTGAACGTCTTGCGCGCCTTCGACCGGGACAGCTGCCGGCCCGCGCCGTGCGGCGACGAGTTCAGCGCGAGCGGGTTGCCCTTGCCGACCACCACGTAGGACGCGTCGCCCATCGACCCCGGGATCAGACCCGGGCGGCCCTTCTCGGCGTTGATCGCACCCTTGCGCGAGAGCCACACCTTCTTGCCGAAGTGCGTCTCCTGCTCCGTGTAGTTGTGGTGGCACTGCACCCGCTCGACCTCGTGCACCGGCCCGCCTGCGAACTCGGCGAAGCAGCCGGCCACCCGGTCCATCATCTCGTCGCGGTTGGCCAGCGCGAAGTCCTGGGCCCAGCGCAGCTCCCGGATGTAGCGCCAGAACTCGTCCGTCCCCTCGGCCAGGTAGGCCAGGTCGGGGTCGGGCAGGTCGATCCACCAGCGCTTGGCCGCTTCCTGGGCCACCTTGATGTGGTGCGTGGCGATCTTGTTGCCGACGCCGCGCGACCCCGAGTGCAGGAACAGCCAGACCTGACCCTTCTCGTCCGCGGTGACCTCGATGAAGTGGTTGCCCGAGCCGAGCGTGCCCAGCTGCAGTTCCCAGTTGCCGGCATAACGGCCCGGCTCGAATCCGGCCTTGTCCGCCTTGACGGTCAGAGCTTCGATTCGCGTACGGGCGGTGTCCGTCACCGACGAGTTGTAGACGCCGGCGCTCAGCGGGACGGCATGTTCGATCGCCGTACGCAGCGTCGCCAGGCCCGGCTTCAGCTCGTCCTTGTGATACTGCGTGCGCACCGCCGCCATGCCGCAGCCGATGTCCACACCGACCGCGGCCGGGATGATCGCGCCCAGCGTCGGGATGACCGAGCCGACCGTCGCCCCCTTGCCGAGGTGCGCGTCCGGCATGAGGGCGATGTGCGGAAAGATGAACGGCAGGCGGGACGCCTTCTCGGCCTGTCCCTTGGTCTCCGTCTCGAGCAGGCTGGCCCAGTTCACCAGGCGCTCGTTGATCTTCTCCATCACGTCACTCCCTCCCGGAATCCGGCGGTCCGGTGTCCGTTTCCGGCCGCCGCTCAGCCGGCGGCCGGTCGGGAGTGAGGTTAGCCCGGCAAGATCGGGCGGCGCCTCCGATTAACTACTTCGCGGTGACGGTGACCTGCCCGCTCGTCCCGTACGCGACGGTGGTGCCGCCGGTGATCACCACGTGCAGCGGCCAGGTGCCCTTGGCGAACGTCTTCGGGATCGAGTAGGTGCCGTCGGCCTTCACCGCGCTGCTCGCGATCGTCACCCACGTGGCGCCCGACTTGCGCTGCAGGCTGGCCTTGGTGCCGGCCTTCACCGGACGGACCGTGCCGGTGACGGTGATCTGCTGGTTGGGCTTGATCGTGGTGGCGCTGGCCTTGATCGTGACCGAGAAGCGGGCCGTGACCGTGGTCGAGGCCGTGCCCGGCCAGGTGCTGAGCTCGCCGGGCGTGGTGACCCGGTAGGCGGTGATCTCGGCCGGCACGACGCTCGCGGTGGCCGTGCCGTTCACATCGGACTTGACCGTCTTGACCGGCAGCCAGGTCGGGCTGCCCTGCGCCCGCTTCTCGACCAGCACACTCTGGTTGGCACGGTAGGTCTTGATGGTGAGCGTGGCCGGCTTGCCGTAGACGACCGACGTCGGCGCGGCGGTCACCGAGACCGGGTTCGGGTTGAGTGCCGTGCCGTTCTGCCCGCTCTGGCCCTGCGTGCCGTAGGCCACGACGGAGAGCGCGTACTGGTGGGTCTGGTCGAGGCCGGTGAACCGGGCCGACCGGGCGGTGAGCGGCAGTTCCTGCGTCGCGAGGACGGGACGCGGCCCGGGCGGCGTGGGGGTCGGCGTCGGCGTGGGGCCCGGCACGACGACCACCGTGGTGTCGGTGATCGTGGCGCGGTAACCGGTGAACGAGATGCCGGACGGCGCCTGGACCTCGCTCCACTCGACGAGCGCGACGCCGCCGGGCAGCCCGGTGACCTTCATCGCGACGGCCGGGGCCGCGGGCGGCGGCATCGTCGTCAACGCCCGCACCTTGGCTGCGTCGCCGTTGGTCTCCGCCGACGACTGCGCCGCGAACACGATCATGCCGATGCCGGCCACTGTCGCCGCGCCGGTCGCGATGAGAGCACCGCGAAGCCGTCCGTTACCACGCACCATGAGTTTCCCCCGCTCAAAGCTGATGACGGCGGTACGGTACCGGACCGGCGACGCTCCTGGCCTCATCCGATCATCCGATCCCGTCCGGTTCCGGCCATACTGGGGCGTGCGTCCCGACACCCTGATCTTCGACTTCGACGGCCTGCTCATGGACACCGAGTCGACCCTCCTCGAGAGCTGGCGCTGGGAGTGGCGCCGGCACGGGCTCGACCTGCCGCTCGACGGTTTCTTCGCCGATCACGGCGGCAACGTCAACGATCAGCGTTACGCCGCCCTCGCCGCCGCCGTGGGCAAGAGCTACGACCAGACCGAGAGCCATTCCCTCCGTACGGCGTATCGCGACGTCCTGCACGAGCGGCTCGAGCCCGCACCGGGCATCCGGGAGTGGTTCGATCAGGCCGCCGAGCTGGGGCTGCGCCTGGCCGTGGCGAGCAGCTCGCCCCGGTCGTGGGTGCACGGCTACCTCGACCGGGCCGGCCTGCTCGACCGGCTCGCGGTCACCGCCTGCGGCGACGAGGTCGAGGCTCACAAACCGGATCCGGCCGTCTACCGGCTCGCCCTCGACCGGCTCGGCATCGCGCCGGAGCGCGGGCTCGCGTTCGAAGACACGCCGCACGGGGTGGCCGCGGCCCGGGCCGCCGGGCTGCGCTGCGTGGCCGTACCCAACGCGTACGTGGCGGTCGACCGGTTCACGGCGGCCGACCTCGTGCTGGCCGGTGCGGCCGATGCCCCCCTGCCGGCGATTCTCGACAAGATCTCGTGAAACCTGGCGGCCACCTGGCGGGTGTCAGTCAGTAACGACGCCGGAAAGGGGGCGCGGTGGCCGGCCATGACGGCTTCGAGGAGTTCTACGGCGGGACCCGGCATCGGCTGGTGACCTACCTGTACGCGATGACCGGGGACCGGGCCGAGGCTCAGGACGCGGCGCAGGAGGCGTACGTGCGTGCCTGGCAGCGGTGGCCGGCGGTGAGCGGGTACGACGACCCCGAGGGGTGGCTGCGAACGGTCGCCTACCGGTTGTGCCTCAACCAGTGGCGGAAGGCGCGGAACCGGCTGCGGGCGTACGGGAGACACGGGGTTGATCTTGATGTGCCCCCGCCCCACCCCGGCACGGTGGCGCTGATCGCGGCGCTCCGGCAGCTTCCGGTGGGCGAGCGGCAGGCGATCACGCTGCACCACCTGATGGACCTGCCGGTCGCCGACGTGGCCGCGCAGACCGGCGTGCCCGTCAACACGGTCAAGACCCGGCTGGCCCGGGGGCGCCGGGCGCTGGCCGGGCTGCTCGACGAGGAGGAGTACGACCATGCCTGATCCGCTGTTCCGGCGCCTGTTCGCCGAGACCGAGAACACTGCCTGGGAATCCGTCCACCGGGTGCGGTCGCGAGCCCGGCGGCGTACCTCGATCGGCATCGGGGCGGTGGGTGCCGTCGTGGCGATCGGGCTGGTCGCGGGTGGGGTCGCCATCGGTTCCGCGCCGTCCGCGCCGGTGGCCGGCCCGCCCCTGCCCGCACCGTCACCATCGTCGCCATCCTCCTCACCATCGCCGTTACCGTCCGGGGCGCCCTCGCCGCCGCCTTCCACCGCGCCGCCCCCGTCCTGGCCGCCGGCCACGCCGTCGTCGACCCCGCCCGCCGACGTCACGCCCGCGATGATGTTGCAGCCGTCGGACGTCGGCGCCGGATATGTGCCGTCCGCCGTCGGGACCGACGGTGACTGGAGCGCCGAGTTCACCCTGGGGGCGATCGGCTGCCTCGGCGGGTCGAAACCGGAGGCGGTCACCGGGCGGGTGCAGTCACTGCGCAAGGGCCCGGAGGTGTTCGTCCTGCAGGAGACGACGGTGACCACCCCGGGTGGCGCGGCCGCCTACCTCGCCGACGTGACCGACCGGGTGCGACGGTGCAAGCCGGCGCCGGGACAGTCGGTGCGGATCGCCGACACCGACTTCGCCGGGGACGAATCCGTGCTGCTCGTCTTCCACCTCGGCGCCGGCTCCGACACGAAGATCGTGCTCGCGTTCCAGGACGACCTGCTGACCGAGATCTTCGTCAAGCCGAACCCGTCGGACACGGCGATCCGGAAACTCGGCGTCCGGGCCGTGGCCCGGTTCTGACGGCTCAGGCTCCTTCCGCGGCGGCGGCGATGCGCAGAATGCGGTCGTCGCCGTCGCGGGCGTCACCGCGGCCGTCGGTGTTCGAGGTGGTCAGCCAGAGCGACCCGTCCGGGGCGACCGCGACCGTACGCAGCCGGCCGTACTCCCCCTCGAACAACGCCCGCGGCTCCCCCACGCCGTCGCCCTCGATCGGCACGCTCCACAGCCGTTCACCCCGCAGCGCGGCCGCAAAGAGCGTGTTGCCCGAGATCGCCAGCCCGGACGGCGAAGCGTCGCTGGTCGGCCAGGTGACCAGCGGGTTCGTGAAGCGGCCACCGTCGGTGTCGCCCTCGCCCTCGACCTCGGGCCAGCCGTAGTTCTTCCCCGGCTCGATCCGGTTGATCTCGTCGAGGTCGTTCTGCCCGAACTCGGTGGCGAACAACCGGTCCCGCTCGTCCCAGGCCAGCCCCTGCACGTTGCGGTGGCCCAGGCTGTAGACCGGGGAGCCGGCCGTCGGGTTGCCCGGCGCCGGTTCGCCCTCCGGGGTCAGGCGCAGGATCTTGCCGTTGGGGCTGGCCGGGTCTTGCGAGCTGCCGGTCTCCCCCGCGTCGCCGGTGCCGACGTAGAGCATGTCGTCGGGCCCGAACGCGATGCGCCCGCCGTTGTGGAACCCGGCCTTGGCGATCCCGTCGAAGATCACCTCGGGCGCGGACCCGCTCCCGAGCCGGAACCGGACGATCCGGTTGTCGTCGGCCGCGGTGAAGTACGCGTAGACCCAGTCGCCGCTGGTCGCGAGGCCGAGCAGGCCGCCCTCACCCTGGGCCGCGACACCCGGCACCTGGTACACCGGCTCGGGATCGGCACCCGGGGTGATGCGCAGGATGCGGCCGCTGTCCCGTTCGGCGATCAGCGCTTCGCCGCCGGGTTCGAAGGCCAGGCCCCACGGCACGTCGAGGCCGGTGGCGATCTCGTCGGGGCCGGTCGCCGTCGAGGTGGCAGGGGCAGGGCCCGGGTCGCCGGTGCCGCCGTCCGTGCTGCAGGCGGCGAGGGTCAGAGCCGCGATCAGGGCGGGCAGTGCTCGCACGAGAAACCTCCGTCGTCGTTACCGGCCATCGTGGTCGCCCGACCCGAAACTCGAGCGAAAGGCGTCCCGCGTACGCATGATCGACGCCCCGAGCCACGGATCAGGTTCCCGGTCGTTGATCAAGACATGTCCCGCGTACGTGTCCTCGTCGTCACCGCCGTAGCCGCGCTCAGTCTCGTGGCCGACCCCGCCGCTCATCCCGCTCATGCCGTGGGGCCGGGCGGCCTCGGGCGGGTCGTCGACGGCGTCCTGGCCGATCCGGTGCTGGCCGGGTCGCAGGTCGGGGTCGTGGTGGCCGACGCGCGTACGGGCGCGACCCTGGTCGATCGCCGCGGTGCGCGCCGCCTGCTGCCCGCGTCGAACGCCAAGCTCTTCACCTCGGCCGCGGCCCTGGCCATCCTCGGTCCCGGGCATCGGTTCGTCACCGAGGCCAGGGCTTCCGGTGTACGCCGGGGCGCCTCCCTCGCCGGAGATCTCTATCTGCGCGGCACGGGTGATCCGGCGCTCTCGCCGGGCGACCTCGACGCGATGGCCCGGGACGTGGCCGCGACCGGGCTCCGCGAGATCACCGGAAACCTGGTGGCCGACGACACCTCCTTCGACTCGCAACGGCTCGGTCTGGAATGGGCGTGGGACGACGAGACCTCCTCCTCGGCCGCGCCGATCTCGGCGTTGACGCTGGCGCCGGACGAGAACTATCTGGCCGGAACCGTCAACGTCAAGGCCGTTCCGGCGGCGGTGGACAACCGGCCGGCCCGGCTCACGCTGAGCCCGCCGAACGGGCAACTGAGGGTGGTCAACCGGACGGTCACGGCGAGTTCCGGGACGGGTATCTCGGTGACGCGTGGTCACGGCACGAATGTCCTCACCGTCACGGGCAGCGTCGCGGCTCCGGTCACCGAGGCGGTCTCGGTGCGCGATCCGGCCACGTTCACCGCGGACGTGTTCCGATCGGCGTTGCGGCGGCACGGCGTACGGGCAACGGGTCTGATCGTCGCCGGCCGGGCTGCTCCGGCCGATGCCGTGCTGCTGGCGCGCCATGCCGGACGGCCCCTGCGGGAGCTGATGGCGCCGCTGCTCAAGCAGTCGAACAACAGCATGGCGGAGCTGCTGATCAAGGCGATCGGGCACGGAACGTGGCCCGCGGGCACCGAGGCGGTCGCCGCCTATCTGGCCCGGCTCGGCGTCGACGTCACGACGTTGCGGCAGGTCGACGGGTCCGGCCTGTCCCGGCGCAACCTGGTGCCCCCGGCCGCGTTCGCCCGGTTCCTGGTCGCCGTGCGGGCCGAACCGTGGTTCCCACTGTGGTCGGCGGCCCTGCCCGTCGCCGGCGACCCGGTGCTCGGCGGGACGCTGCGTAACCGGATGCTCGGCACGCCCGCCGCCGGAACCGTGCACGCCAAGACCGGCACGCTCACCGGAGCCTCGGCCCTGTCGGGATATGTGACAGTGCCCGGTCACCGTCCGCTCGTGTTCTCGATCATCGTCAACAACCAGCTGTCACCCACGGTCACCCCGGTTCTCGACCGCCTCGCCGTCGCGCTCGCGAGTTATCCACAGGGGACGGAAACTGCCGGTCCGGCCTTGTAGGTTCTCGGCATGGCACTTCTCCCCGAGACCTCTCGCGCCCTGCGCCACCGCCTGGCCACCGCCCAGGTCGCCGCGCGGGCGCCCTCCGTCGTCGGCGCGGTGGTGCGCGACGGCCGTCCGGTCTGGCTCGAGGGCTGGGGCAGCGTCGACGGCGCGACCCCGGGCGCCGACGTGCAATACCGGATCGGCTCGATCACCAAGACGTTCGTGACGATCCTGGTGCTGCGGCTGCGCGACGAGGGCCGCATCGCCCTGGCCGACCGGCTCGACGACCACCTGCCCGGCACGACGGTCGGCGACGCCACGATCGGTGACCTGCTGGCGCACACGGCGGGCCTGACCGCCGAACCGCCCGGGCCGTGGTGGGAGAGGTCGCCCGGTTCGCTGCGTCCCGAGCTGGCCGACGTGCTGCCCGACGATCCGCGCGTGCACCAGCCGGGCCGGCGCTTCCACTACTCCAACCCCGGTTTCGCCGTGCTCGGCGCCCTGGTCGAACGGCTGCGCGACGCGCCGTGGTCCGAGGTGCTCGCGCGCGAGATCCTCGAGCCCCTGGGCATGACCCGCACCGGTCTGCAGCCGTCGCCGCCGCAGGCCACCGGCTGGGCCGTGCATCCGTGGGCCGACGTGCTGCTGCCCGAGCCGGCCCAGGCCTACGGTCCGATGGGCCCGGCGGGCGAGCTCTGGTCCTCGGCGGGCGACCTCGCGCGTTTCGCCACGTTCCTGCTCGACGGCGATTCACGGGTGCTGCGCACCGAGTCCCTGGAAGAGATGCGCTTCCCGTCCTCGGCTCCCGAGGCGTCGACCTGGCCGTCGTCCTACGGTCTGGGCAGCCAGCTGCTGCGCCGGGGCGAGCGGATGCTGAACGGGCACACCGGCTCGGTGCCCGGTTTCGTCGCCACGGTCTGGGTGAGCCCGGCCGACGGCCTGGGCGCGGTGCTGCTGGCCAACACGACGGCGGGCCTGCCGGTCGGCACCGTGGCGGCCGACCTGCTCGAGATCGTCGCCGACCGCGAGCCGCGCATCCCCGAGCCGTGGGCGCCGCTGGCCGAGGTCGACCAGTCGGTCCTCGAGCTGGCCGGCCCGTGGTACTGGGGTCCGGCCGCGTTCGTGCTGCGCCCGGCGGCCGACGGCCACGTCGAGCTGGGCCCGCTGAACGGCGGCGGCACCCGGGGCACCCGGCTGCGCCCAGCCGGCGACGGCACGTGGATCGGCCTGAGCGGCTACTTCACCGGCGAGCGCCTGCGCGAGGTCCGCGACGACAGCGGCACCGTCACCCACCTCGACATGGGCACGTTCGTCTTCACCCGGCAGCCCTACGACCCCGCATCCCCCGTCCCCGGCGGCGTCGACCCCACGGGCTGGCGCTCCGCAAAACCC
Organism: Paractinoplanes bogorensis; assembly: GCF_018829635.1. Classification (GTDB taxonomy): domain Bacteria; phylum Actinomycetota; class Actinomycetes; order Mycobacteriales; family Micromonosporaceae; genus Actinoplanes; species Actinoplanes bogorensis. The sequence continues at coordinate 531,570 of NZ_JAHKKG010000004.1, read as the reverse complement.
TGACCACGGCTCGCGTCAACTTCGGGTTGACGATGCCATGCCGTCAACCTATGGTTGACGGCATGACGCAGACTACGCCGCCGGTTCGGTTGGACGACCTGATCTCGGCGATCACGCAGAACCATGACGACGCCCTCGACCGGCTCAGCGACGCGGTGCTGCTGGCCGACCGCATCGGCGAGATCGCGGACCACCTGATCGGCCACTTCGTCGATCAGGCCCGCCGGTCCGGGGCCTCCTGGACCGACATCGGCCGCAGCATGGGGGTGACCAAGCAGGCCGCGCAGAAGCGGTTCGTCGGCAAGCCGGACGCCGACCCGTCGCGGGGTTTCGACCGGTTCTCCCAGCCCGCCCGCAGCGCGATCGTCGGCAGCATGGGCGAGGCCAAGCGGGCCGGCCACGCCGAGATGACCCCGGCCCACCTGGTCCTCGGCCTGCTCGGCAACGAGGGAACGGCGACCGGGGCGTTGCGGGCGCAGGGCATCGACCTCGACCAGGCGCGCGAAGCCGTCGCCGCCACCCTGCCGGAGCCCGGCGACGCCGACCCGGTGCTGATCCCCTACGACGCACGGGCGAAGAAGGCGCTCGAACTGACCTTCCGCGCCGCCGTCCGCCTCGGCACCGAGAGCATCAGCACCGGCCACGTCCTGCTCGGCCTGCTGGAGGAGGAGAACGGCACCGGCGTGCTGGCCGGCCTCGGTGTCGACGCCGCGGCAGCCGAGACATTCGTGGTCGCGGCCCCCGACGAGCCGGCGCCGGGCCTTTAGCGTTTGTTAGGCGCGACCCCACACCCTGACCGGGACATCAGGGGACAAGGGTGGGGGACGACATGGGCAGCATCAAGGTGAAGCGGACGGCCGCGGCGTTGGCGGCGGTCGCCCTGGTGGGCTTCGCGGCCGCCTGCGGCGGGGGCGACGACACCACCAGCGCCGCCGAGCCGGGCACGGCGGCGGAAGCCACCGCCGCGGCCAAGGCACCGGGGAAAGGCAACGCGGAGATGCTCGCCGCGTGCGCCGACGTCCGCAAGATGTTCGCCGCGCTCGACGGCGGCGACCAGGCGACCGCCAAGAGCCTCATGACGAGCAGCTACGGCGCCTTCAAGAAGATCACCGACGCCAACGACGGCAAGGACCCACAACTGGCCAGCAACGCCGAGGCTATGTGGTCCATCCTCGACGAACTGCCGGTGGCCCCGATCCACGAGAGCATTCAGGCCGAGGTCTACGGGATCGACTGCGTGCGCCAGTACGGCGCGCCGGCCCTGCAGGGCTGACCGGCGAAGCCGCGCCGCCCTCAAGACGAGGACGGCGCGGTGCGAGGAAACGCGGGTGTCAGCGGCCCTGGCGGCGCAGGGCGTTGGTGATGGCCTCGATGATGCGCGGGCGCATCTCGGTGGCCTTGATGACGGCGTCGACCGAGCCGACCTCGACCGCCCGCTGGATGCTGTGGACACGGTCGAACTCGGTGGCCACCTCGCCCAGCTTCTCGGTGCGGACCGCGTTGCGCAGTTCGTCGAGCTCGGCCGCCAGGGCACCCCGGTCGCCACCCGAGGCCGCAGCCACGCGGGCCTCGGCCTCCTTGACCCGCGGGTCGGCCGCCGTCCGCCGGTTCACGTCGCCGGTGAAGACCACGGCCGCGGCCGGCGCGCCGCCCAGCACCGAGGCGAACGAGCCCTCGAGCGCGAGCACCGTCATGTTCGGGTTGAGCATCTTCGAGAAGACCACGAACGCGCCGCCGTGGTAGCGCGAGATCACCGTGAAGACGATCGGGCCGTCGAAGTTGACGATGGCCCGGCCGATCTCAGCGCCGTATTCCAGCTGGAGCTTGCGCATCGACTCGGGTGAGCCGTCGAAGCCGGACAGGTTGGCCAGCACGACCAGCGGCCGGTTGCCCGACGCCGCGTTGATCGCCCGGGCCGCCTTCTTGGACGAGCGCGGGAACAGGGTGCCCGCCGTGTAGGTGTCGGGGCCGTCGGTGGGCGGGAAGCCGCGCCGCGACACCGAACGCGACTCGATGCCGAGCAGGCAGACCGGGATGCCACCGAGGTGCACGTCCTGCACCACCGCGGTCTCGGCGTCGGCCATGCCGGCCCAGCGCTCGAGCACCGCGTGGTCCTGGTCGGCCAGCGCGCGCATCACCGTACGGATGTCGAACTGCTTCTTGCGGTCGGGGTTGGCCGCCGCCGAGAAGATCTCGCCCACGGTGGTGAAGTCGCTGCCGGCCGCGGAGTGCGGGAACGACGAGATGTCGCGGTCGATCGGGTCGACCGTCACGGCCCGGCGCGGCGAGACCTCGCCCGGCACGATGTAGGTGTGGTCGTAGTGCGACATCAGCACGTCGCGGGCGGCGGCCAGGTCGGGCGCCCAGTACTGCGCCTGACCGTTCGGGCCCATCACCCGGTCGTAGCCGCCGATGCCGAAGTTGTCTTCGGCCGAGACGCCGCCGGAGAAGTCGAGCGACTGCTTGCCGGTGAGCACCATCGCCGAGTCGGGCGTCATGACCAGGATGCCCTTGGTGTGCATGAGCATCGTGGCCTCGGCGTTCCAGTACGGCTGGGCGCCGACGTTGATGCCCGCCACCACGATGTTGATCTCGCCGCCGGCCTGGGTGAACTCGACGATCCGCTTGAGTGCGGCGGCCACCCAGTCCATGTTCTCGGTGCCGGACTCCATCGAGATGCGGGCACCGGCCGACAGGGCGTACCACTCCAGCGGCACGCCCATCTGCTCGGCCAGGTCGAGGCCGGCGATCACGCGCCGGCACTCGGGCTCGGACAGCGCGCCCAGCGCCTTGGTCGGGTCGCCGAGCAGCACGACCCGGGTGATGCCCTCGGGGTGGCGCTCGGTGACCGACGAGACCACACCGGCGACCAGGGCCGCACTGTTGCGTCCCTTGGGCCGGTCGACCGGGACGAGAGTGTGCGAATCGTCGAGGTCGTACTCGCGGAAGGAGCCGAGCAGCGCCGTCAACTCGTACGGGTAGACGGTGTTGCGGGCCGCCGCGCGCAGGACCTTGAGCCGGTAGTTGTCGAGCGGCTCGACCACCTCGTCGGAGGGCTCGCCGATGGTGAGCACCGGGGCGCCGGTCGCGTCGTTCGAGATGCGCACGGCGACCTTGGTCAGCTCGCCCGAGGCCGGGTCGCGGTAGCGGCCGATGAACAGGATCTCTTCCAGGCCGGCACCCGCGCTGGTCGGCAGGACTCGGCGGGCGATCATCTCCATCTCTTCGCGGGTGATGGAGATCGGCGGCCACACGTAGATGACGATCCGGTTGGTGCTGAACCGCTTGTCCGACGGGCGCTGGGCCTGGGCCCGGCGGATCGAGTCGAGGCAGGTGGCGATCGTGTCCTCGGCGGTCGGCAGCGAGACCAGACGGCCGTCGTGCTCGCGCAGCTCGGTCAGGTCGCGCACCTGGGCGAACGCCACCAGCCGGTCGTCGCCGGCGTTTTCCCGGGCGACGGCGCGGAACAGGTAGACCTCTTCGTCGGACGACGGCAGGCGGGTCAGGTCGAACTTGCGCAGCCGCTCGAGCTGCATGCGCTGGGCGATGTACGGGTGCAGGCCGCGGATCAGCCGTTCCTCGGCCATCCCGGCGCTGGACGGGCGGAACGTGAGGTGGTGGTGCATGACCGCGCCGCCGCGGCCGGCCACCGTGGTGGTGAGCCGGCGGACCTGGGCGGGCAGCGGGTGGGCGCCGACCACTTCGGACAGCGCGGCGGCCAGCTCGTCGGGGTCGGCCGGCTGGCCCTCCCACGACAGGTAGATGTCGGCGTCGATCGCGGCGTCGCCGGCCAGGGCGGCCAGCCCGTCGAGGGCCTCGCCGAGCCGGTCGAACCGGACGGCCGTCGAGACGATCCACGACCCGGCCCGCTCGGCCACCACGAACAGGCCCGACGTACGCAGGCCGGTGAGCCCCTTGTTGCCGTAGTAGCGGCGGGTCAGCACCTCGAGCATGACCGAGTTGTCGAGGTTGTCGCGGACCAGGCGCTGGCCGAGCAGCCGGACCAGCGGCTCGGTGCTGCGGACCATCTCGGCCACCCGGTCGGCGCGGTCGGCCGAGGCGGGCTCGAGGTCGAGGTGGCGCAGGTGCTTGCGGATGCCGGAGTAGACGCGGGCCCGGTTGCGCAGCAGCAGCGGCTGGCCGAACCACGAGAACACGACGCCGCGGGCCAGGTCGGCCAGGGCCGGGTAGCGCACCTGGGTGGCCGCGATCAGCCGCTCTAGGGCCAGACCGGCGGGCTCGCGCAGCGACTCGTCGGGCGGGGAGGACTGCAGCCAGGCCCGCAGCAGGGTGGCGATGACCGCGGCGTCGCCCGAGGCGCGCTGCTGGGCCAGGAAGATGCGGAAGACGGCGGCCTCGAGCTCGGGCGTGCGCTCCAGTTCCTTGACGCCGTAGTGGCCGAGCGCCTTGGACAGCCGGGCCTGGAACGACTCGGGCAGCCCGGCCCGCTCGACGTCGAGGCTCTGCAGGTAGGAGTGGAAGTATTCGCGGGCGCTGTGCACGTGGGTGTCGCCGGGGCCGTCGTCGCCGGCCGACCGGTTGCGGCCCAGGTCGGCCAGGTCGGCGAAGACCTCGATCAGCTCGACCTCACCGGCGAGGGGGCGGTGCGTCTCGCCGGACGCGGCGGCCAGATAGTCGGCCAGCACGCGGCGCTCGTCGAGCGGGTCGACGTCGAACCCGAGCAGCAGGCTGCGCAGGTCTTCCTGACCGCGGGCGACCTGCTGCCGGCCGGTCGGCGCGGCCGGCGCCTCGGGCAGGTCGATCTCGACCTCACCGGCGGCCGCCTCCTGCTCGGCCTCGGCGTCGCCGATCGGCTCGAGCCGCAGCAACGGGGCACCCGAGTCGACCTTGGCGCCGACGGTGACCGCGACCTCTTTGACCCGGGCCTTGAACGGCGCGCGGATCACGGCCTCCATCTTCATCGCCTCGAGCACGAGCACGGGCGCGCCCGCCTCGACCTCGGCCCCCGGCTCGAGCGGGGTGGCGATGACCAGGGCCGGCATCGGCGAGCGGAGCACGCCGCCCTCGTCGCGGCTGATCCGGTGGGTGACGCTGTCGACCTCGACCAGCAGGATCGCGCCGTGCGCGCCGGTCAGCACCCGGTGCCGCTCGCCGTTCACAGTGATGCGGCCGGTGTGCTCGTCGAAGCGCTCGAGCTCGACGTCGGCCGTGCGCAGCAGGTGACCGGCCTCGATGCTGACCCGGAACCGGCGGGCGCCGATCCGGGCGACCCGGACGCGGTAGGTGGCGCCGCGCAGCTTGAGGTCGAGCGGGGTGCCGCTCTCGTGCCGCACCTGGGGCCGGCCGCCGAACGCGGTGGAGAGCAGGCGCTGGCGCTCGGTCAGCTCCTCCTCCTCGTACGCCTCGATGGCGGCCGCGGCCAGCGCGACGGCGGAGTGCTTGTGCGAGACGAGCCGGCCCTGCTCGCGGACGCGGTCGATCCAGCCGGTGTCGGCCGAGCCGTCGATCACCTCGGGCTGGTCGAGCAGGTCGAGCACGAAGCTCTTGTTGGTCGCCCCGCCCTCGATGACCACGGTGGTGTCGGCCATGGCCCGGCGCAGGCGGCCCAGGGCCTCGTCCCGGTCCTTCCCGTACGCGATCACCTTGGCGATCATCGAGTCGAAGTCACCGGGGATCGTGTCGCCCTCGCTGACCCCCGTGTCGACCCGGATGCCGGGCCCGGCGGGCAGGTCGAGCCGGGCGATGCGGCCGGGCGACGGGGCGAAGTCGCGGTCGGGGTCCTCGGCGTTGAGCCGGGCCTCGATGGCGTGGCCGCGCTCAAGGGGCGGCTCGCCGGTCAGGCGCCCGCCCGAGGCCACGTGCAACTGGGCCTTGACCAGGTCGAACCCGGTGGTCGACTCGGTGATCGGGTGCTCGACCTGGAGGCGGGTGTTGACCTCGAGGAAGGCCAGCAGGTCGTCGCCCGGGTGGTAGAGGAACTCGACCGTGGCCGCGCCCCGGTAGCCGACCGCGACGGCGAGCCGCTCGGCCGACGTCTTGAGCTCGAGGACGCGCTCGGCCGGCAGCACCGGCGACGCCGACTCCTCGATGACCTTCTGGTTGCGGCGCTGCACCGAGCAGTCGCGCACGCCGAGCGCCCACGCCGTGCCCTGGCCGTCGGCGATGACCTGCACCTCGACGTGGCGGGCGCCGGTGACCAGGCGCTCGAGGAAGACGATGCCGCTGCCGAAGGCGCGGGCGGCCTCCTGGCTGGTGCGCTCGTAGGCGTCGGCCAGCGAGTCGGGGTCGCGCACGACCCGGATGCCGCGGCCGCCACCGCCGGCGGTCGCCTTGAGCATCAGCGGGTAGCCGATGTGCTCGGCCGCGGCCAGGGCGGCCTCGAGGGTCTCGACCGGCCCGCGGCTCCACGGCGCGACCGGGACGCCGACCTCTTCGGCGATCAGCTTGGCGCCGATCTTGTCGCCGAGCTTGCGCATCGCCTCGGGGCTGGGCCCGATGAACGTGATGCCGATCCGCTCGCACAGTTCGGCGAACGCCGGATCTTCGGCCACGAAGCCCCAGCCGACCCAGGCCGCGTCGGCGCCGCTGTCGATCAGCGCCCGCTCGAGGGTCTTGAGGTCGAGATAGGGCCGGGACGCGGCCGGGCCCAGGTCGTACGCGATGTCGGCCTCGCGCACGAACGTCGAGCCCCGGTCGACGTCGGTGAACAAGGCCACCGTCTCGATCGGGGTCGCGGTCTGCGCGGCCAGCTCACGAACGGCATGGATGAGCCGCATCGCGGCCTCACCACGGTTGACGATGGCAATTCGACTGAACACCGGAAAGCGCCCCTACCTCACCTGAAATGCTTCGTCAGCACCCTACAGGGGCCCTGTCGCGGGAGATACGGGCTTCGGTGCCGGGTAACCCCTGACTTGAGTAGGGGTATCCTGCTCAGCGGATCCGGCCCAGGGTACGGCGCCCGGTCAGCACCGCCACCCCGGCCAGCACGAGCAGGGTGCCCAGCGCGGTCAGCAGCACGCTGACCACGCGTGGCCAGCCGGCCAGCGGCAGTTCGGGCGGCTCGAGGCCGGCCAGCGGCAGCGCCCAGCCGGTCAGCCACCAGCCCAGCAACGCCACGCCCAGACCGGCGACCAGCGCGACCACCACCATCACAGGATAGGTCCACAGGGTCGCCTGACGCAGCGCGGCCCGGGTCAGGCCCTGGCCGCGCAGGGCCGACAGATCCTCGACGCGGCGGTCCCGGTCGACCGCGGCGGCCAGGATCAGCGCCCCGGCGGCCAGGGCGGCGGCCAGCCCGGCGACGATCACGTAGAACCACAGCGCGACCGCCGGGCCCTCGGCGTCGAGCCGCTCGCGCACCTCGCCGGCCCGCACGTCGCCGATCACCGTCAGCCCGTGCGCGGTCAACTGGGCGACGATGTCGGCGGGTGCCTCCGAGGTCAGCCAGACCATGCCGTTGGTGCTGGTCGCGCCGTCGGTCGCCACCCGGTCGGCGTAGCTCAGGTCGGTCAGCACCGCGGGCGATCCGCCACCGGGCACGGCCGCCACGGCCAGCTTCACCGACACCGCCTTTGCCCGGGCGTCGAAGCCCTCGACGGCGGAGAGCGTGCCGATGCCGGCCACCGCCACCGGCAGCGGCCAGGGCGTGGCCACGGGCAGGACGAACATGCCCGCGGGCAGCCCGTTCAGCGACGTCACCTCGATGTGCAGCCCGTCCGGCGAGCCCTCCGGGGCGATCCCGCCGCCCTCGGTGGCCCGCCAGCGGGACGGGTCGGTGAGCACCGCGGCCGGGACGCCGTCGAGCCGGTGGACGGTGATCTGCCCGGCCACGTCGAGCGAGCCCTCGCCGCCGGCGATCCGCAGCGAGTTGAGCGTGCACCCGCGGGCGCACGCGGCCACCTTCGTCCCGTACGCACCCCGGCCGTTCCGCAGCACGCCGAGCGGGACGATCTCGTCGTTGCCGCCGTCGCGGGGCGACAGGATCGCCGTCATCGTGACCGCCTTGCCCGGCTGGAAGCCGCGGGCGGTGATGTCGAACGACACGTCGGTGCCGGTGATGCCGACCGGCGGCGCGACCCGGGGATCGAGCAGCGCCGCGGCCACCTCGGAGGCGCTCGGCCCGGTGGCCGGCCAGGCCGCGACCCGGGCCAGCCGGGACAGATCGGCCGCGACCACGACCGGTCCGGCCGGATCCTTCGGAAGCCGCATGGCCGCCATGGCGAACGATCCGGACTCATCGACCGCTCGCACCGCCGCGAGCAGGTTCTGCCGGCTGGTCGGCCCGAGCTGGATCACCCGGGTCGCGCCGGTGCCGAGGACCGCCTCGTCGGACCGGCCGTGCGCGGCCACGTCGACCGCCGCGGCGGCGTACCCGACCACCGCCACCGCCGCGGTGAGCAGCGCGAACAGGCGGACCGCACCGGGCCGGCGGGAAAGCTGGAAGGCGGCCAGCGCGATCCCGGCCCGGCCCCGGCGCAGCGCCCACCGGCCGAGGACGGTGGCCAGCGGCACCAGCAGCCGGGCGGCCACCAGCGAGCCCGCCACCAGCACGAGCGCGGCCGCCGCGGTGCCGACGCCGCGCAGCCCGGCCCGCAGCTGCACGACCGCGACCACGGCCAGGATCACCACCACGACCTCGACGGCGATGGCCCGCGCGCTGTTCGGCACGGCCGGGGCCCGGCGCAGCAGCTCGGCCACCGGGGTGGCGATCTGCCGCCGCTCGGCCATCAGGGCGGTGAGGACGGCGGCGAACGCGGCCACCGGCGCCCAGCGCAGCGAGTCGAGCCCGGGATCGGCCCCGACCCCGGGGAACCGCCAGGCGCTGAACGCGTTGACCAGCAGCTGCCCGGCCACGCAGCCGGCCACCGCGCCGATCAGGATGGCGACCACGTTCTCGCCGGTGGCCAGCCACCACCGCTGCCCCCAGCGGGCGCCGCGCAGCGCGACCACGGCGAGCTCCGGGCGCCGGCCCTCGGTGCCGTAGCCGACCGCCAGGAAGATCGTCAGACAGGCCAGCAGCACCAGGGCGAGGGCGAGCACCGGCACCAGGCGGTGCCCGGCGGCGCGGCCCGAGTCGATCCGCGTGAGCAGGTCGGGCAGGCCGCTGCGCAGGTCGACCCCGCCGCCGAGCAGGGTCACCCCGGACTCCACGGCGGCCAGACCGGTGCGTACGGCGGGAAGGTTGTCGACCGACAGGGTCCCCGGCCGCGGCGAAGCGTCGAGACCGGTTTCCACCGCGCCCCGGTCCGTCGCCTTCACGGTGGCGTTGGTGACGAAGACGGGCCGGCCGGCGCCCGGCGGCAACCCGGCCGGCGGGTCGAAGTAGGCGTGCCGGCCCCAGAAGACGTCCCCCGGGGACGGGACCTGGTAGAGGCCGGCGACCAGGAAGCGCCGCGCCCGGCCGTTCTCGATGTAGTGCGGCGGCTCTCCCTGCGGGGCGACGTGCAGGGCGAACGTCATCTCGATGGAGTCGCCCGGCCGCAGTTTCAGCCGGCGTCCGGTCTCCTCGGGCAGGACGACGTCGGCCTCGCCGACCAGGCAGCGGCCCGCGGTCATGACCAGGTGGTCGCACACGTTCTGGCGATAGACCGTCTTGGTGGCGTACGCATCGGTCGGCTCGATACCCATGCTGAAGTACTCGACCGAGTAGACGTAGTCGAAGCCCGGCATGCCGAGCAGCGCCGCGCCGTCGCGCTCGAGGTTGGGCCCGACCGGATCGGATCCGGCCGGGACCTTGCGCTGGTCGTTCTGGAACGCCCGCACCGACAGGGACAGGTCGTCGGGCGCGGCCGTCGCGACCTGCCCGGCCGCGATGGCGCGGTCGGCCGCGCGCAGGTAGGCCGGGGCGGCCACCGCGGCGGTCACCCCGAACAGGGCCAGCAACGCCAGGACGAGGGCCTGGCCGCGGCGGGCCCAGACCATGGCGAGCACGAGGGCGATCACGACAGCTCCCCGCTCAGCCGGCGGACCGAGAGCCAGGCGGTCGCACCGAGCACGATCAGGCCGGCCACCCCGGCCACGGTCAGGGCGACCGGGCCGAGCACACCCGGTGGCGGGATCACCCGCCAGCCGTCCGCGAACGGCGGTGCGGTCAGGTCCGAGACCGGGCGGGCGACCAGCGCGGCGACCAGCCCGCCGAGGAGCCCGGCCAGGGCCACCGACCCGGCCCCGGCGTACGCCGTGGCCAGCGCGACCCGGCGGGACAGGCCCTGCGCCCGCAACGCCCGCAGGTGCTCGAGCTGCGGCTCCCGGTCGACGGCGGCCGCCACCCCGAGCAGGGCAGCCGCGATCAGCACGGACAGCGCCGCCCCGAACAGGCCGAACGGCATGGTGACGACCGAGGCGTCGGCGGCCAGGTCCTCGGCCCGGGCGGCGGCGGTGCGGTCGGACAGCACCGGCAGGCCGATGGCGTCCACGACCGAGGCCGGGGCGTCCGCGGTCAGCCACACCTGGAGCAGGCCGCCCTGGTCGCTGTCGCCGGCCACCCGCCGGGCCGCGTCGAGGTCGGTGAGCATGCCGGGGCCGGCGAGCACCGGCAGCACGTGGGCGGCGGCGACGATCCGTACGGGCGCGGCCGGGTCGCCGAACCGGCCCACCGCCGCGTCGTCGAAGGCCCACGGGCTCGGCGCCGGCCCGGCCAGCACGATCGGCTGCGGCAACGGCGAGTCGACGACCACCGCCTTGATCGAACCACCGGTGATCGTGGTCATGGTGAGCCCGCCCCCGGTGGTCGACAGCTCGGCCGCCGCGCTGCCGAACTCGCCGTGCCAGAGCTTGACGTCGGAGAGCTGGGCGCCGGTCAGCACGGTCGCGGCCGGGCCCTGCTGGGTCAGCGAGCGGATGGTGACCGAGCCGTCGTCCGAGCCCTCGGGCGTGAACAGCTCCCAGCCGACCAGCCGGCAGCCGGGCGCGACCGAGCATTTCGGCAGCGCCGCCGACACGGTGCTCGCGCCGGGCCGGATGCCTTTGAACTCGACCCGCACGCTCTCGCCGGTCCCCTCGTGCTGCAGGGTGGCGCCGAGCAGGGTGGCTGTGGTGCGCCGGCTGGTCACCGCCACGGTCAGCCGGGTGCCGGTGACCAGCGGGAGCACCGCCGGGCGGGGCACCGCGGTCAGCGCGCCGGCCGGGCCGTACTCGGGACGCCAGGTGGCGACGGCGGCGAGGCGGGCACTGTCCGCGGCCAGGATCGCCGGGTTGGACGAGGTGTCCAGGACGACCGCCATCGCGTACCGGCCGGCCGGGTCGGCCCGGCGCACCGCGTGCAGCAGCTCGGTGCGGGTGGCGGCGGTGACCGTGAGCACCCGCGGGGCGCCCAGCTCGACGTCGGCCCGGACGGTCTGCTCGGCCCGGGCCGCCGAGTAGGTGCCGAACGTCAGCGCGGTCAACGCGACGGCCACCACGACCAGGGCGAACACCCGGTCGGTGCCGGGCTGGCGGGAGACCCGGACGGAGGTCAGCCCGAGCCGGATCCGGCCCGCCCGCAGCGCCACCGCGCCGACCCGGTCGGCCGCCCGGCGCAGCAGCCGGGCCAGCAGCAGCCCGACCGACAGCGCGACCAGTCCGGGCGCGACCACGCCGAGCCCGCTGCCGTTCCCGCGGGCCTGATAGACGGCGCCGGCGGCCAGCGCGACCAGGGCCAGGTCGACCACGGCGGACCGCCAGTCGCCCCGCGCCGACGGCACCCGCCGCAGCAGCGTCGCCACCGGGGCCCGCTGCTGCAACGCGTCGACGGCCAGCAGCACGAGGAGGGCGATGCCGAGCACCACGACGACCAGGCCGAGCGAGAGCAGCAGGGCGGCCCACAGCTCGACGGTCACCGGAAGCCCGCCGGCCAGCGGCCAGGCCAGCAGGAAACCCGCCACCCAGCCCACGAGCCCACCGCCGGTCAGCGGCACCACGTGCTGGCTCAGGGCCAGCCGCAGGATTCCGCGCGCCGTGCTGCCGCGCAGCTTGAGCAGGCCGGCGTCGGCCCGGCGCTCGCGACCGGTGTAGCGGCCGGCCAGCGCGATCGCGAACCAGGCGAGGACGGCCAGCTGGCCCAGGGCGATGCCGATACCCCGGGCCACGGCGATACGTTCTTCCCGTACGCGGTCGACGAGCTTGCCGGTCGGGGCGGAGAACTCGAGCTGCGCCGCCGCGAACCGCGGGCCCGCCTCGTTGACCAGCCCGTTCAGGTCGTACGCGCCGTCGCCGCGCAACAGGGGCACCGGCACGTCGAGATCCCACGCGTAGATCGGGCGGTTGAGCAGCGGGTTGCGGAACGTGTCGAGCGAGGTGAAGAACGGGTCGAGCGAGCCCTGGGACCGGAACAGCTTGTCGCTCCAGTACGTGCCACCGGGATCGACGAGCTGGTAGACGCCGGTCACCCGGAACGTCAGCGGATCGGCCGAGGTCGACGACCGTACGGAGAAACTGTCCCCGGTCTTGAACTTGAGCCGCGCGGCCGTGTCGGCACTGATCACCGCGTCACCGGCGGCCGACGGGCAGGCACCGGTGACCTTCACGTGGTCGCAGAACCCGTCGCGGTAGGCGATCGGCAGCCCGGTCGCGGCCGACCCCCGGCCCGGGTAGTAGTACGTCGCACCGTGGGCCACGCCCAGCACCGGCGTCCCCGAGGGCACCGCCAGCAGCCCCTGCACGGTCGCGGCGAACCGGTCGAGCGACCCGCGCGGATCGCTGGTGGCCTCCCCCACCGTCCGGGCCAGGATGACGCGCTCCTCGACCGGCGCCCGCAGCACCTCGGCCCCGGCGCTGCGCGACGACACGGTCAGGCCGTACCAGCCCGCGGCACTCGCCCCGGTCGCCAGCAGCGCGGCCAGCAACCCCAGCAGCAGCGCCGGCCCGGACCGCCGCCGGACGGCGTCGAGCGCGATGTAGTACATGAGTTCCCGCTTCCCCCGTGACGCGTGGATCTCACGACACTCTTGTCCCACCGGCGGTGTTTGCCAAGCATCGATTAGGTTGAGGATCATGAGTGTGCGCTTCGGAGTGTTCGTCCCGCAGGGCTGGAAGATGGACCTGGCCGAGATCGCCGACCCGGTCGAGCAGTACGAGGCGATGACCCAGGTGGCCCGGGTCGCCGACGCCGGCCCGTGGGACGCGATCTGGCTGTACGACCACTTCCACACCGTTCCCGAACCGACCCTGAACTCGGTCTTCGAGTGCTGGACGGCCACCTCGACGCTGGCCCGCGACACCAGCCGGGTGCGGATCGGCCAGATGGTCGGCTGCAACGGCTACCGCCAGCCCTCCCTGTACGCCAAGATCGCGTCGACGGTCGACGTGGCGTCCCACGGGCGGCTGATCGCCGGGCTCGGCGCGGGCTGGTACGAGCACGAGTGGAAGGCGTACGGCTACGAGTGGAAGGACGTGCCGGAGCGGATGGCCGAGTTCCGCGAGGCCGTCGAGATCGTGCACAAGATGTGGACCGAGGACCGGCCGGTCTTCCAGGGCAGGCACTTCTCGATCGACGAGCCGATCAACCAGCCGCGGCGCAAGCCCGAGTTCTGGCTCGGCGGTGGCGGCGAGAAGGTGACGCTGAAGCTGGTCGCCAAGTACGCCGACGGCTGCAACATCGGCGGCGGCAACCCGGACACGATCCGGCACAAGCTGTCCGTGCTGCGCGAGCACTGCGACCGGCTGGGCCGCGACTTCGGCGCGATCACCAAGTCGACCACGGTCGAGCTCGACCTGGCCGAGTCCACCGCCGACACCATCGGCCGGGTCGAGCGCCTGGTCGAGGCGGGCGCCGACTACGTGCTGTTCTACGTGCCGCGGGTCGCCTACGACCACACCCCGATGCAGCGCCTGGCCGCCGACCTGGTGCCGCAGTTCCGCTGAGGCCAGGCCGGCGCCGCAACTGCCGGTGCCTTCGACACGGACCAGGTCGGCTGGGCCGGGTTGACAAGCAGCGCCCGGCGGTGAGCCGGGCGCTGGTCAGCAGTGGTGTTGCCGCTGTGAACGATTCGCTGGGCGGGTGGCGTCAGCTCAGGTTCAGCCGTGCCCGTAGCGCCTCGGGGATCGTCGCCAAGTCGCGCTTGAGGTGTGGGCGGCTCTTCCAGTGCCGCAGGTGGCGGATCGCCCCGGCCGCGATCGCGTCGTCGTCCGGGTGGGTCAGCAGGGTCTCGACGATGCGGGCGATCGGCGTCTCGGCCAGCAGCGGCGCGGGGGCCGCCTCGTGGACCGGGTAGCCGCTCAGCCGGCCCGTACCGGCGCCGTACCAGGCCAGCAGCACGCCGGTTCGCTCGAGCGGGCCGGGGAACGCCGCGGTGAGACGCTCACGCAACCGGTCGTAGAGGTCAGGCGGGATCACGCCGTTGGTGTGGCTGGCGTTCGCGGCCACCTCGGCCAGATCGCGCACGACGGGCGGCGCGGCGGCGATCCAGCTCTGCTCGACCCGCTGGGCCTCCGAACGCTCGTGCCGGCGTCGCTCCTCCTGGGCGAGCGGCTCCGGGAGCCCCTGATCAGCCAGCCAGTGCAGTACCGCCCGGCCGTCGCGCAAGCGGGCGTCTCCGTCTTCCCAGCCGGACCAGCGCAGCGTCACGGCATGGTGGAAGCCGACCACGGCGAGGCTCCGGTCGTCGGCGTCGAGGAAGTCGAAACCGAGATCGCCGTGGCACGCGCAGTAGGCGCCGGTCGAGCCGGTGGTCGTGAGGGCCGCGCGCAGCCGCCCGATCGCGGCGGCGTCGGTCACCTCCAGCACCAGGGGGCCGGACGGGCCGCGATCGGTCACGCGCACCCGGACGGCCGGGCGCAGCACCTCGTCCAGCATCAGTCGGTGTCCGTCGCGGCCAGGACGGCCAGCCGGCGTCGGCCGGGTGACACCGCGGCCAGGCCGATGTCCCACGCGACCTGCTCGAACCAGTCGGAGGCGCCGGCGAACCAGAACCATTCGCATCCGCCGGCGAGAGCCTCGATCGAGGTCACGTCGTCGTCCGCACCGGCCAGCGCACCCAGGGACTGCCAGGCGAGCAGCCGCCCGTACGCCCCGAACTGCGCCCCGCCGTAGGCACCGCCGGCCGACGCCGCCATGAACAGCTGGGTCCACGCATCGGCCGCCGAGGTCAGACCCCAACCCGACCCCGTTTCCCGTACGGACTTCAGCCCCACACCCGCAAGGGCGGCGCCGACCGCCTCGGCCGTCAGGTCGTCGTCGAACGCGAACGTCCGCGCCTCGATCCGGCCGTTCGAGTGCTCGGCCCAGTTCCGGACAGCCGCGTCGATGCGCGACCCCGTTGTCGTCTCGTGCCAGCCGGGCAGCGCGGCGGTCCCGGCCATCGGCCGCACACTCGCCGACGGCAATGCACCGCTCATGCCGTTGATGCCGTACCGCGGCAGGCGAGGTTGTCCCTCGATCGGCCGCAGCGTCGACGGCAACCAGTCCAGCGGGTGCGAGCCGTCCACCGGCCATACCGGCTGTCCACGCAGCACCAGCTCCTGCCGCAGGCACGCCCACAGTTCGGGCATGTCGTCGAACGCCTGGAGGGAAGCGGCGGAATGCGCGGACGCGAGCAGAGACGCCACGTACCGGGCCTGGCGTCGGTCGATGGTGACCGAGAGGAGGCGTACGGCGGGATCGATCGGACCGGGCGTGAGGGTGAGCAGCCGGAGCACGCGGTCGAAGACGCTGCGGTACTGCCACGGCGGCGACGGGTCGCTGCCGTGCACATGCCACAAGGCCAGGCCCAGGTCGGCCACGAAGTCGGCGTCGCCCTGGTCGGCCACGGCCCAGACGCCGGTGACGTCGTCGAGCCGCGCGATGCCGGCGGCGATGGTCTCCGGGTCATCCACGCGAGGAACTCTAGGCGAGCAGCGATGAGTTGGAGGGCCGGGTGCGGTCTGAGAGACATGTCTACGGTGCAATCAATCCTCAGTACGCCGCGGTTCGACCGGATGCTCGCCTTCTATGCGGGGGTGTTCGGGGCGGTCGAGACGATGCGCTTCCCCGAGGAGGGCGACGTCTTCTATGTCGGGCTGCGGATCGGCGACTCGGAACTCGGGCTGGTCAACGAGCCGGACGCCGGGCACGAGGCGTCGGCCCGCTACGCGCTCAGCATCGAGGTCGACGACGTCGACGCGCTTCTCGGGCCGGTCGAGGCGCTCGGCGGGAAGCTGCTCGGCGCGCCCAACGACATGCCGTGGGGGCAGCGGGTCGCGCACGTCCACGACCCCGACGGCAATCTGGTCAACCTGACCAGGTGAGCGGGCTCAGCGGGCGGGCGCGGGGTGCTTCTCGAGGGCGTCCCGCAGCGTGGTCGCGCGCAGGGCGGCGTTGATGCCCAGCCAGCGGATCGGCTCGGGCTCCCAGCGCCGCGAGCGGTGGTTGACCCAGGGCAGCGTGGTGCGCTCGGTGGTCTCGCCGGCGATCAGGTCGGCCAGCGTGCGGCCGGCCAGGTTGGCCGCGGCCACACCGTCGCCCACGTAACCACCGGCCCAGGCGACGCCGTCGCGCAGGCCGACGCTGGGCATCCAGTCCCGCGGGATGCCCAGCGGGCCGCCCCACCGGTACGCGATCCGCGGGCGGATGCGGAACATGTCGGTCAGCGTCTGGGCCAGGCTGTCGAAGACCGCGGGGACCTGGTCGTACGACGGTTCGACGCGTGACCCGAAGTGGTAGGGCGCGCCGCGTCCGCCGAAGGCCAGCCGGTCGTCGGCCGTGCGCTGGCCATAGATGATCATGTGGCGCTCGTCGGTGAACGTCTCGCGGCGGGCCAGGCCGATGCGCTCCCAGTCCGACTCGGGCAGCGGTTCGGTGGCGATCATCAGCGAGTAGACCGGAGCCAGCGCGCGCCGGTGCCCCTCGAGCTGCGACGTGTACCCCTCGAGCGCGCGCACCACCGTCCCGGCCGTGACCGTGCCGTGGGAAGTGGTGACCGAGCCGCGCGCAATGGACAAGACCCGCGTGCCCTCATAGATGTCGGCATGTCGCGAAACAACGTCCGCCAGCCCACGTACCAGGCGCGCCGGGTGCAGAGCCGCGCAGTCGGGGCTGTAGACGCCGCCGAGCACGTCGGTCGCGTTGCACATTGCCGCGGCTTCGTCCTGCGGGAGGAAGCCGGCCGACTTGCGCGCGCGCCGCAACTGCGCGGGCGACCGCGCGAGCGAGATGGTCCCGCCCTTGGCGTAGTGGCAGTCGATCCCCTCAGCAGCGGACGCCCGGCCCACCTCATCCACCGCGCCGGCCAGTGCAGCATGCATTGCGGTGGCCTGGGCGGCGCCGTACCGCCGGGCGAGTTTGGCGTGGCCGACCGGGAACAGGCCCGAGGCCCATCCGCCGTTACGGCCCGAGGCCCCGAATCCGCAGTAGGAAGCCTCGAGTACGCAGATCGACAGGTGCGGCGCGACCTGCGACAGGTAGTAGGCCGTCCACAGTCCGGTGTAGCCGCCCCCGACGATCACCACGTCGTAGGACCGGTCGCCGGGCAGCGGGGGCCGCGGCGTGACCGGGTCGAGGGTGCTCAGCCAGAAGGACGGGATCATCGGGTTCCCCACGCGTACGTCTGTTTGGCCAGCTTGAGATACATGAACGTCTCGCACGCGAGTACGCCCTTGATCGAGCGGACCTTCTCGTTGAGCAGGTCGAGCAGGTGCTCGTCGTCGGTGCAGACCAGCTCGACCAGCAGATCGAAGCCGCCGGCGCAGATCACCACGTAGTCGACCTCGGGGATGGTGGCGATCTCGTCGGCGATGGCGCGCAGGTCGCCGTTCACCTTGAGACCGACCATGGCCTGCCGCGCGAACCCGAGGGTCAGCGGGTCGGTCACCGCCACGATCTGCATCAGGCCGCCGTCGAGCAGGCGCTGCACCCGCTGGCGTACGGCCGCCTCGGAGAGCCCGATCGTCTTGGCCAGCGTCGCGTAGGACATCCGCCCGTCGCGCTGCAGGTGCTCGATGATCTGCTTGTTGATGTCGTCCAGTGCCACGTCCGCCGTCACGCCGCGATTCTTCCCGGCCGACCGGTGCACGGCAATCGAATCACTCGTCCGGTTTGCGGTTATCAATGGAATCCGTTTCTGGATGAGACGACGGCGGGACCAGTCGTCCTGCGTTTATCGCAGAGTTGATCGCTCTTGACAAGCATTTCCGTGGCGTCAAGGCTCTTGGGGCACGGTTTCAGTGATCTCACGACCGAAATTCCCGAAAGGTACGGTCTCTCATGCGCATCCTTGCCGTCGGAGCGGGCGGTGTCGGATCCGCTGCCGCGTCGATCGCGGCCCGCCGCGACTTCTTCGAGCTGTTCGTCGTGGCCGACTACGACCTCGGCCGGGCCACCAGAGCCGCGAGCAACACGGAAGACCCGCGGTTCGTCGCTGCCAAGATCGACGCCACCGACCAGGACGCGGTAGCCGAGCTCTGCCGCGAGCACGGAATCACCCACGTGTTCAACGCCGTCGACCCGCGCTTCGTCATGCCCGTCTTCGAGGGGGCCGCGGCGGCCGGCGCTCACTACCTCGACATGGCGATGTCCTTGTCGAAACCCCACCCCGTTTCCCCGTACGAGGAAACCGGTGTGAAGTTGGGTGACGAGCAGTTCGCCGTGGCGGAATCGTGGGAGTCGGACGGCCGGCTCGCGCTCGTCGGCATCGGCGTGGAGCCCGGGCTCTCCGACATCTTCGCCCGATATGCGGCCGACCATCTGTTCGGCGAGATCGACGAGATCGGCGTACGGGACGGGTCGAATCTGGTCGTCGAGGGTTTCGATTTCGCGCCGTCGTTCTCGGTGTGGACGACCATCGAGGAGTGCCTGAACCCGCCGGTGATCTGGGAGAAGGGCCGCGGCTGGTACACCACCGAGCCGTTCGCCGAGCCCGAGGTGTTCGACTTCCCGGGCGGCATCGGCCCGGTCGAGTGCGTGCACGTCGAGCACGAGGAGGTGCTGCTGATCCCGCGCTGGGTCGAGGCCCGCAAGGTGACCTTCAAGTACGGGCTGGGCACCGAGTTCATCGACGTGCTGAAGACGCTGCGCAAACTGGGCCTGGACAAGACCGAGCCGGTCCGCGTGAAGGGTGTCGAGGTCTCCCCGCGTGACGTGGTGGCGGCCGCGCTGCCCGACCCGGCCACGCTGGGTGACCGGATGACCGGCAAGACCTGCGCCGGTACGTGGGTGACCGGCACCGGCAAGGACGGCAACCCGCGCGAGGTCTACCTGTACCACCTGGTCGACAACGAGTGGTCGATGCGCGAGTACGGAGCCCAGGCCGTCGTCTGGCAGACCGCCGTGAACCCGATCGTGGCCCTCGAGCTGCTGGCCGCGGGCACCTGGTCCGGCGCCGGCGTCCTCGGCCCGGAGGCGTTCGACCCGGTCCCGTTCCTCGACAAGCTCGTCGAGTACGGCTCCCCGTGGGAGCTCCAGGAGCGCTGACCGCTCAGAGTTCCGCCCCCGGGGTTATGCGCTTGGGGACTGTGACGACCGGCAATCGCCGCCGGTGAGGAGGCACTCGATTTTCCGACGGCAGCGGGGTTTGCTGACGGCGGGAAATCGCGTGCCTCCTCACCGGTTACAAGGCGATTGCCACGCGGAGCGGAGCGACGCCATTAAACAGCGTGCATCACGTGCTTGATGCGGGTGTAGTCCTCCAGGCCGTACACGGAAAGGTCTTTGCCGTGGCCGGAGTGCTTGAACCCGCCGTGCGGCATCTCGGCGACCAGCGGGATGTGGCAGTTGACCCACACGCAGCCGAAGTCGAGGCGCTGCGTCATCCGCATCGCGCGGCCGTGGTCCTTGGTCCAGACCGACGACGCCAGGCCGTATTCGACGCCGTTGGCCCAGGCGACCGCCTCGTCCTCGTCGGTGAACTGCTGGACGGTGATGACCGGGCCGAAGATCTCGTCCTGGATCACCTCGTCGGTCTGCTTCAGACCCGAGACGACCGTCGGTGAGTAGAAGAAGCCGCGGTCGCCGACGCGCGCGCCACCTGCGTTGAGTACGGCGTGGTCGGGCAGGCGGTCGACGAAGCCGGCCACCCGCTCGTACTGGCGGGCGTTGTTGAGCGGGCCGTAGAGCACGTCCTCGTCGTCGGCGGCGCCCGTCTTCGTGCCCTTGGCCTGTTCGGACAGCGCGGCCACGAAGTCGGAGTAGGCGCCGGGCGACACCAGCACGCGGGTGGCGGCGGTGCAGTCCTGGCCGGCGTTGAAGTAGCCGCCCACGGCGATGGCCTCGGCCGCGGCCGCGATGTCGGCGTCGTCGAACACCACGACCGGGGCCTTGCCGCCCAGCTCGAGGTGGGTGCGCTTGAGGTCGGCGGAGGCGGCCGAGGCGACCTCCATGCCGGCCCGGACCGAGCCGGTGATCGACACCATCTGCGGCGTCCGGTGGGTGACCAGCTCACGGCCGGTGTCGCGGTCGCCGACCACCACGTTGAGCACGCCCGCGGGCAGGAACTCGGCGGCGATCTCGGCCAGCATCACCGTGGTGACCGGGGTGGTGTCCGACGGCTTGAGCACGACCGTGTTGCCCGCCGCGAGCGCCGGGGCCAGCTTCCAGACGGCCATCATCAGCGGGTAGTTCCACGGCGTGACCTGCGCGCACACACCGATCGGCTCGCGCCGCACGTAACTCTCGAAGCCCGCCATGTACTGCCCGGCGGAGCGGCCCTCGAGCACCCGGGCCGCGCCCGCGAAGAAGCGGATCTGGTCGATCGCCGGGGGCAGTTCCTCGCTGGCGGTCAGGCCGAGCGGCTTGCCGGTGTTCTGCGACTCCGCCTTGACCAGCTCGCCGGCCTTGGCCTCGACGGCGTCGGCGAACTTGAGCAGGGCCTGCTGGCGCTCGCTGGGGGTGGTGTTGCGCCACGACTCGAACGCGGTCGAGGCGGCCTTCATCGCGCGGTCGACGTCGGGCCGGCCGGACACCGGGGCCGAGGCGAACACCTCGCCGGTGGCCGGGTCGATCAGGTCTTCGTAACGTCCCTCGGCGGGCGCGGCCGACTCGCCGCCGATGAAGTTGTGCAGCACGGTCTTCGCGGTCACGCGGTCTCCAGACGGAGGATCGGAGTGTTTGGGAGCCATCCTGCCACTGATTCCGCAGCAGACAAGAGTTCGGCCTCAGCTCCCGGCCCGCGCGGCCGAACCGCATGACGTGGGGGCGGACGGCCGGTTGACCGACGCGGCCCGGTTGCTGCGGCTGCGCGGCACCGGGATGCTCGGCGGTCCCGCGTACCCGTCGCTCGACCGCCTGGCCCGGGCCGCGGCCCACCAGCTGCGCGCGTCGCAGGCACTGGTGTCGCTGGTCGGAGCCGACCGGCGCTACGTGGCCGGGCACTACGGCACCGCGCCCGACCGCACGTTCTGCCTGATCGTGGTGGACACCGACGCGCCCCTGATGATCAGCGACGCTCGCGCCGACGACCGGGTCGCGGGGCATCCGGCGATCGGGGACGGTGTGGTCGCGTACGCGGGCTTCCCGATCCGCAGCCCCGACGGCTATCCGCTGGGTGCGTTCGGGGTGCTCGACGACCGGGCCCGCGACTGGGAACCCCGCGAACTGCTGCTGGTCGAGGACCTGGCCGCCGCGGCCGAGACCGAGATCGCGCTGCGATCGGCCGAGCGCGAGGAGGCCCTGGCCGCCCAGCGCCTGCGCGGCATGCTCGACACCGCGCCCGACGCGCACGTGTCGATCGACGCGTGGGGCATCGTGATCGGCTGGAACGCGGCCGCCGAGCGCATCTTCGGCTACCGCGCGGCCGAGACCCTGGGCCGGCCGGTGTCCGATCTGATCATCCCGGACCGGTACATCGCGGCCCACTCGGCCGGGCTGGCCCGGCTGCACAGCGGCGGACCGTCGACGCTGGTCGGGCGGCGCGTCGAGCTGACCGCCCGGCGGCGCGACGGCAGCGAGTTCCCGGTCGAGATGAGCCTGCTGCAGGCCGAGAGCGGGTTCCACGCTTTCCTGCACGACATCACCGACCGGCAGGCCGAGCGGAGCCAGCTCGAGCACGAGCGGGCGTTCCTGCAGGCGCTGCTGGACAGCCTGGACACCGGGGTCGGGGCCTGCGACGAGGACGGCCGGCTCACCCTGTTCAACCAGGCGCTGCGCGACATCCACGGGCGCGGGGTGAGCGGGGACCTGCCGGCCGGGGACTGGTCCCGCGCGTACGACATGTTCGGCCCCGACGGTCACACCCCGCTCGCCGTCGACGAGATCCCGCTCGTGCAGGCGTACGGGGGAAAGCGGGTTGACCGCGCGGAAATGGTGATCGCCCGCGACGGCGAGGGCCCGCGCCGCTTCCACGTGAACGCGCGCCCGCTCGAGACACCGGACGGTCGCCGGCTCGGTGCGGTGGTGGCGATGCACGACATCACCGAGCAGCGGCGCGCCGAGACGTTCCGGGAGTTGCGGCTCGACGTCGCCCGCGGGCTGGCCGACGCGCACAGTGCCGGGGAGGCGGCGGATCGTACGGTGGCCGCCGTGGGCGCCGGTCTGGGCTGGGCGCTCGGCGAGTTCTGGCAGGTGGACGACCTGTCCGGAACGATCATCCGGGTCGGCAGCTGGGCCGCGCCGGGCCACGGCATCCCCGACCGGCCCCCGCTCGTGCGCAAGGGCGTGGGGATCGCCGGGAACGCCTGGGCCAACGACACCGAGGTCTGGATCACCGAGGTGCTGGACGATCCCCGGACCGTCCTCAAGGCGGAGCAGGTACGCGCGGCCGGGCTGCACAGCGCGATCGGGGTGCCGGTGCGCTCGGACGAGAAGGTGCTCGGGGTGCTGCTGTTCTTCACCGCCGTCCCGATCGAGCCCGACCCCGAGGTGCTCGACCTGCTCGACGGCGTGTGCGCCCACCTCGGCCGGCACATGGAACGCCGCCGGGCCGAGGAACTGGCCCTCTCGCTGGCCGCGACCCAGGCCCGGCTGGCGGCGGCCCAGGAGGAGATGGTCGGCATGGTCAGCCACGAGCTGCGCAACCCGCTCGGGGCGATCCGCAGCTACAGCGAGACCCTGCTCGACGACCCCGGCCTGACCGACGAGCAGCGCCACCTGGCCGAGGTGATCGACCGGCGCTCCGGCCACATGCAGCACCTGGTCGACGACCTGCTCGACCTGGCCCGGCTCGAGGCCGGCCAGATGCACATCGACCCGCAACCGATCTCGGCCGCCCGCCTGGTCCGTGAGGCGGTGCAGGCCCAGCAGCCGGCCGCGGACGCCAAGGGCCTGACGGTCACCCTGGACGTGCCGCGCCACCTGCCGGTGCACGCCGATCCCGTACGCCTGCGTCAGGTCCTCGACAATCTGGTGAGCAACGCGGTGAAGTACACCCCGTCGGGCGGCACGGTGACCGTCACCGCCTCCCTGGACGTCTCCTCCACCGGCGAGGCGATGATCTCGGTGGCCGACACCGGCATCGGGGTGCCCGAGGACGAGTACGAGCGCCTGTTCGACCGCTTCTTCCGGGCCAGCAACGCCGTCCGCAACGGCACCAAGGGCACCGGTCTGGGCCTGGCCATCACCAAGGCGATCGTCGACGCCCACGGGGGCGCGGTCACCGCCACACCCGCCCCCAGCGGCGGCAGCCTGTTCACGGTGACGCTGCCGACCGCGTGATCGCTCAGGTCGGGGCCGGGCCCGCCGATGCGTCAGGGCATGCGTACCGCCCTGCTCTGGCGCTGGTGGCTGGCGATCGGCCTGATCGCCGCGGCCGCCTACGCCGTCGTCCCCGCCGGGAGCGCCGTCGCCAAGGTGATCTACTACGCGGTGGCGCTGGGCGGTCTGGGCGGCATCGTCCTCGGCATCCGGATCCACCGGCCCGCGCGGCCGGCCATGTGGTATCTGCTCGCGGCCGGACGGGCCGTCTGGCTGCTCGGAGATCTGGCCCTCGACACCGGCCGGCCCTTCGCCGACGCGCTGTTCCTGGGCTCGTACGTGTTCAGCGGCCTCGGCCTGCTTCTGCTGGTGCGCCTGCGCCGCGGCTCGCTCGGGGAGGCGGCCGACGCGTCGGCCGTGGCCACCGCGCTCACCATCGTCACCTGGGTCTTCCTGCTGCACCCGAACCCCAGCGGCACCGGCCAGTTCATCGACTCGATGTTCGCGGCGACCTACATCGGGTGTGATCTGACCTTCCTGGCCATCCTCATCCGGGTGCTCGCCGACTCGTCGAGCCGCACCACCAGCCTCCGGATCCTCGCGTCGCTGACCGGCTTCACCTTCCTCGCCGACGCCGGCTACGCGCTGGCCAACCGCTTCGGCACGGGCACACACGGCCTCGACGCGATCTTCCTGCTCGCCTACGCCGCCTGGGCGGCCGGCGCCCTGCATCCCTCGATGGCCGGCCTGACCCGGGTCGACGGCCCGGTCGAGGGCACCGCCGTGGGCCGCCGCCGGGTGGCGTTGTTCGCCGCGTGCGCGCTGATTCCGCCCGCCCTCCTGTTCTTTCCCGAGGTCGTGGTCGGCCTGACCGACCGCAAGGCCGTCCTGGCCGGCAGCATCGTGCTGACCCTCCTGGTGATCGTCCGCATGGCCGGGATCGCCGGGCGGTTCCAGCGGCAGGCCACCGAACTGCGCGGCGTCACGCTGCGGGACGAGCTGACCGGACTGGCCAACCGCCGCCGGTTCTCCAGCGAGCTGGCCGTCGCCGGCGCCGACCGGCAGGTCGTCTATCTAGGCCTCAACGGCTTCAAGAACGTGAACGACGAGCTCGGCCGCCCGGTCGGCGACCGCGTGCTCGACATCCTGGCCCGGCGGCTCGAGCAGGCCACGCCGGCCGGCTCGCTGGTGGCCCGGATGGGCGGCGACGAGTTCTCGGTGCTGGTCGCCGGGCCGGCCGAGGAGGTCGCGGCCGGCCTGGTCGGGGCTCTGCGCGAGCCGGTCGAGGCCGGTGGGCACCAGATGCTGGTGGGCGTCGCGATCGGCATCAGCGCGACGGGCGGGTGCGAGCCGGTCGAGGTGCTGCGCCGGGCCGAGGCGGCCATGTACGCGGCCAAACAGACCGGTGAGCCCGTACGGGTGTGGAGCCCCGAACTCGACGAGCACGCCAGCTCCCACGCCCAGCTCGGCGCCGAGATGCGGACCGCGCTCGACACCGGCCAGTTCCGTGTCGTCTACCAGCCGATCGTCGACCTCGAGACCGGCTCGGTGGCCGCGGTCGAGGCCCTGGTGCGCTGGGAGCACCCGGAACGCGGCCTGGTCAGCCCGGTCCAGTTCGTGCCCGCGGCCGAGCAGAACGGCCTGATCGTCGAGCTCGGCGAGTGGATCCTGCGGACGTCGGTCGAGCAGATGGCCCGCTGGCGCGCCGAACTGGGCGACGCCGGTCCGGGCCGGGTCAGCGTCAACGTGTCGGCCCGCCAGCTCAACCGGCCCGGCTTCGCGGCCACCGTCGCCGCCGCACTGGCCGATTCCGGGCTGCCTGCACGTCACCTGACCGCCGAGGTCACCGAGACCGCCGTATTCGAAGGCGGGCAGGCCGTGATCGCCCTGCACGAGCTGCGCGCGCTCGGCGTCGGGATCGCCCTGGACGACTTCGGAACCGGTCACTCGTCGCTGGGCCTGCTCCAGACCGTCCCGGTCGACACCCTCAAGGTCGACAAGTCGTTCGTCGACGGCATCACCGAGGCGGGCCGGCAGGCGGTCATCGCCGAATCGCTGATGCACGTGAGCACCGGGCTGGGCCTGAGCGCGGTCGCCGAGGGCGTCGAGACGGCCGAGCAGGCGGCGGCGCTGCGGGCCCGGGGCTACCGGCTGCTGCAGGGCTACCACTTCGGGCGCCCGGTCGCCGACCCCGACTTCGACCTGGTCCGCACGACCGTCGACCTGCTTGTTTCGCAACGAACAGGGTCGTCCTCCGGGAATGATCGTTAGGAGTCCTGAACAGGTCAACGAGGGGGTCGGAAACATGCGCGCGCTGGTGCGGGTCGTTGTCGTCGGAGCGGTTTGCGCCGCCGGGTTCGTGGTGGGCGGACCGGCGCAGGCGGCGGTGACCTACGATCCTGAGACCAAGAAGGGCTATGTCAGCCGCGCCGATCTGCTCAAGGCGTTCGGGTGGAACGACGCGACGCTCGCGGCCAAGGCGTCCGGGCTGGTCTTCAACCACGACTTCTGGACGAACGACAACTACACGGTCAGCTGCGGCAAGCGCACGTTCCCGATCGTGCATCCGCTCGAGTTCGGCCGCTACGAGCTGTTCGACGTCACCGTGACCGAGAAGGGCCGCGGCGCCGCGGGTTACGGCGGCAAGACGGTCCTCGGCTTCTGGCTGACCGGGCCGCGCTTCGGCATCTCCGGCACGTCGGTCGGCCCGATGGTCGGTCAGCCGTGCCCGCAGGACGCCAAGGCGAAGATCACCAGCGTCAAGCTGGTCTCGACCACCACCGGCTGGGGCCTGGATGCCGCGTCGGGCGAGGTGAGCAAGGCGCTGGCCACCAAGGCGGAGACCAAGCCCGCGGTCAAGACCCCATAGCGGCGAGCACAGCGCCACCGTCGCGCCGGATGCGGTAGTGCCCGGCCCCGATCTGTTCCGAGCGCTGCGCGATCCACCCGGCGTCGGCTTCGGGCCACGTCGTCGCCTTGTTCCAGCTCGCCTCGGCCAGGTTGGCCTTGGTCAGGTCGGCGCGGGTCAGGTCGGCGTCGGCCAGGTCGGCCTGGGCCAGGTTGGCCCCGGCGAGCTGGGCGTTGGTCAGGCGAGCGCCGACCAGCCGGGCCCCGAACAGCACTGTCCGCTTGGTCATGACCGCGCCGGTCAGGTCGGCTCCGGTGAGGTTGGCCTTGATGAGGAAGGCCTGCGAGAGGTTCGCCCCGGCCAGGTTGGCGCCGGTGAAGTCGGCCTCCGACAGGTCCGCGCGCAGCAGGACCGCCGCAGCGAGATTGGACCCGGAGAGGTCCAAATAGCTCAGGTCGGCCTCGGACAGGTCGGCTCGGCTGAGCGTTGCCCCGGACAGATGCGCGTGGCAGAGGTCCACCCCGTACAGGTCCACTCCGGTGAGGTCGGCGCCGGTCAAGTCGGCCGACTCCAGTGTTCCGCGGCTACCGACGCTCACCCCGGGCGGCGCCGGTCCTGTGCCCGCGGTGCGGCCGACGCGGGTCAGGGCACGCTCGACGTAGCGTCGCGCCTCGGTGCCGCTCCAGCTGGGAAAGGCGGTATGGAGGAGCTCCTGCGCAAGTGCGGAGAAGCTTCCAGGCGCAGGTCGCTGAGCAGCGGAATGATCGGGCGGGAGGTCTGCCGCTCAGCCACGCGGGCCGCCGTCCCGGCTCAGTGCTTCCGCGATCGGGCGCTGCCGCCGCCCGCCGATCGACACGCTGACGACCGCCCCCGCGACGGCGCCGAAGACGGCCGGTGCGGCGAGCCACCCGGCCGCCGAGAGCGGCCATGCCAGCACCGGCACGGCGATCGCCGGCGAGCCGGGCGAGGTGATGCCGATGGCCACGTCGTAGGCGGCAGCGTCGGACCGGCAGTGCGGTGGGCGGCATGATGAGCGGGTGAAGATCCTCTCCGTTCAGTCGTCGGTCGCGTACGGGTATGTCGGCAACTCGGCCGCGGCGTTCACCCTGCAGCGCCTCGGCCACGAGGTGTGGCCGGTGTTCACCGTGCACTTCTCCAACCACACCGGCTACGGCGCCTGGCGCGGTCCGCTGCTCGACCCGGCCGACGTGGCCGAGGTGATCGCCGGCATCGCCGACCGGGGTGTGCTCGGGCAGGCCGACGCCGTGCTGTCCGGCTATCAGGGTGACCCGGCCGTCGGCGCGGTCATTCTCGACGCCGTGGCTCAGGTCAAGGCGGCCAACCCGGACGCGCTGTACTGCTGCGACCCGGTGATGGGCGATGTCGGCCGGGGGCTCTTCGTGCGCGCGGGCATCCCGGAGTACATGCGGGACGTCGTCGTTCCGCGGGCCGACATCATCACGCCGAACCACTTCGAGCTGGACTTCCTGGCCGGCCGGGCGACCACCACGCTGGACGAGGTGCTGGCCGCGGTCGACGTGGTCCGCGCGACCGGGCCGCGGCACGTGCTGGTGACCAGCGTCGTGCACGGCGAGGCGGAGGCCGGGACGGTGGATGTCGTGGCCGTCTCCGACGAGGGTGCCTGGGCGGTGACCACGCCGCTGCTGCCGATCAACCCGAACGGCGGCGGCGACATGACCGCGGCGCTCTATCTGGCCCATCTGTGGACGACCCGCGAGCCCGCGACGGCCCTCGAGCGCACGATCGCGTCCGTCTTCGGCGTCCTGGAGGCCACCCTGGCGTCCGGATCGCGCGAACTGGAGCTGATCACGGCCCAGGAGCTGATCGCGAACCCGCCCGCCGGACTGGCGAGCCGAAGGCTGCGCTGAATGTCCGGATTAAGCTAAGTGCCGCCCTCCTGCGGTCGAACATCCCTCTGAGGAGGGACGACATGCGGGACGGTGCCGGGGACGAGGGGTTCACCCTCGTCGAAATCCTCGTCGCCCTGGCCATCCTGAGCATCGTGCTGCTCTCCAGCACCCCGCTCTTCGTCGGCAGCCTGCAGAGCGTGACCAAGCAACGGACCAAGCAGGCCGCCATCCAGCTCGCCGACACCGCGATGGAACAGGTGCGCGGGGTCAAGGGCAGCTCGCTGGTGAGCGGGCACGGGCTGCAGGCCGGGCAGAACCAGTTCAACGCCGCCCCGGGCATCGTCAAGCCGTACCTGCAGACGATGCAGGTGATGGCCGACTCGGACAGCGCGGTGGCCGCCACCGACGGCGCCGACGCCCCGATCTCGACCGCGGCCCAGGTGACGACGGTGGAGAACACCCCGTACACCCGGATGATCTATGTCGGGGCGTGCGAGGTCTATCTGACCAACTCCAGCGGTGCGTGCGTCTATCCGCTGGGCACCTCGGAGCCGGCCGACAAGACCAAGATCCTGAAGTTCTTCCGGGCCGTCGTGCTGATCACCTGGCCGGACAACTCGTGCTCGAACACCACCGGGATCCCGGCCAACACGTGCGCCTACCTGACCTCGACGCTGGTGTCGCGGGCCCCGGAGCCGCAGTTCGACCTCAAGCGGCCGTCCCCGACCGTGCTGACCACGGCGGTCACCTTCTATCGCGGGGTCGCGACGGCCACCCAGCTCGAGGCGCGCGGCGGGCAGCTGCCCAACACGTGGACCGTCAGCAAGCTGCCGGCCGGGCTGACCATGACCACGGGCGGGCTGATCACCGGCACGCCGACCACGGCCGGGATCACCCCGGCCACGGCGACCGTCACCGACAAGCTGAACCGCAGCGACACCCAGGCGATCACGTTCACGGTCGTGCTGCCGCCCACCGTGACGATGCCGGCCAACAGCGCCAACCACATCGGCGAGGCGGTCAGCCTGCAGGCCACGGCCGCGAACGGGGTCAGCCCGTACGTCTACAGCGACGCCACCGTCCCCACCCTGGCCCCCGGGCTGACCGTCGATCCCGCGTCCGGAGCGATCACCGGCACCGTGACCACGGCCGGCACCTACGCCTCGACGATCACCGCCACCGACCAGAACGGCGTCGCGGGCTCGGGCACCTACACCCACACGGTCTACCCGGCCGTCACCCTCGGCACGCTGGCCGACCAGTCGATCGCCCTGAACTCCAACCTCACGCTGACCGCGGCCGGGGCGGGCGGCGACGGCAACTACACCTATTCGGCCACCGGACTGCCGACCGGCGTGACGATCAACAGCAACAACGGAAAGATCAACTCCAAGGTCTCGATCTCCGGCCGGTTCCTGCCCACGATCACCGTGACCGACGGCATCGGCGGCAGCGCCGGGACGGCCAGTCAGCGCTTCGTCCTGCTGGTCACCACCAGCAGTTCGCTGATCTTCACCGCTCCGCCGCTGACCGCGGCCGACCGGACGACCGCCCGGGGCACGGCGGCGACGATGACGCTGGCCACCACCGGGGCCGCCCTGGGCCTGACGCCGGTCATCACGGTCACCGGCCTCCCGCCGGGACTGACGTTCAACGCCCTGAGCAGCACCATTTCCGGTACGCCGACAACCGCGGGCGCCTACACGGTGACGGCGACGGCCACCACGGTGTCCGCGACCAGCGTGCTGACTCTGATCTGGACCGTCACATGATCGAGGAGAAGCAGGAGGAGGAGCGCGGCGACAGCGGCATGACCCTGATCGAGCTGCTGGTCGGCATGGGACTGATGTCGGTCATCCTGGTCATCGTCATGGGCGGGCTGCTCGAGGTCTACTCGAGCACGAACCGGGTCGACTCGGTCACCGTCGCCCGCGACCAGCTCACCACCAGCTTCCGCCGGCTCGACAAGGAGATCCGCTACGCCAACTGGGTCGCCACCCCCGGAGCGGTGAACGGCAACTGGTACCTCGAGTACGCCACGTCGGCCGGCTGCCGGCAGCTCGCGCTGAAGAACGGCGTTCTCACCACGGCGAGCTGGACCCTGCCCAGCACCACGCCGGGAACGCCGACGACGATCGGCACCAACCTGGCCCTGACCGGCACCACGGCGCCGTTCACGGTCTATCTGCCCAACTCCCAGCCCTACCTGTCGGCCAGCCCCGGCGTCTCCGGTGTGGGCCGCAACTACCGGCTCGACCACAGCCAGGTCCGGCTCCGGCTCACCGGCAAGGTGGGTGTCACCGCCCTGCCCCTGGACGTGCTCTTCACGGCCCAGAACACCAATGGCACCAACGTCTTCACCGACAACGGCAAGCTGGCCGACAACGACTGCAGCAAGGGGAGGCCGACCTCATGATGCGCGTACGGGCACCCCGCCGCGACGACGCCGGCTCGATCCTGATGGCGCTGCTCGTCGTGACGGTCGTGATGTCGCTGTCGGCGCTGCTCGTCCCGCTGGTCATCCGCCAGATCCGGACCACGCAGGGACTGACCGAGCGCAACACCGCCCTGAACGCCTCGATGGCCGGCATGGACGTGATGATGGCCCGCGTGCGCGCCGCGGCCGACCAGGACAACCAGACCGGTTTCCTGGAGAACCTGCCGGCCTGCACGCTCACCGGGGACGCGGGCGTGAGCTCGACCGGGGACAAGCTGGCGTACTCGGTCACCCTGACCTACAAGGACCAGGACGGCGTGACCATGGCCTGCCCGGTCACCGACGTGCCCACCACCGCGATCGTCAGCTCGACCGGCGCCCAGGGCCCGGTCCGGCGGACCCTGACCGCGACCTACGTCTTCTCCACCAGCAACACGAACATCCCGGGCGGCCAGATCCGGATCTCCAGCTCCACCCTGGGCAACCAGTGCTTCGACTCCGGGACGGCCAGCGCCCCGGCCTCGGACGCCCCGGTGCTGATGGCGCCGTGCGACGGCAGCAGCCGCCAGCAGTTCGGCTACACCGCCGACCTCTACCTCAAGCGGATCAACTCGGAGTCGTCCGCCGCGTCGTCCGGCATGTGCCTGTGGTCCGGTGCCCGCACCTCGGGCACGGCCCTGGTCTTCCGGCCCTGCCCGGCCGTGCGCACCACGGGTTTCCAGTGGGCGCTCGACGGCGCCTCCCAGTACCACTCGACGACGACGGCCAGCAAGTCCGACAGCGCGTCCTGCGTCAATGTGGCGTCGCCGGGCTCGACGACGAACCGGGCGGTCACGCTCGGCAGCTGCCCTCAGGGCGCGACCACCACGATCTGGCGCTCGGCGACCGGTGTCGGCGCGGGCATGGCCGGCGACAGCACCAACCAGCTCGTCAACTACGCCCAGTTCAGCCGCTGCCTCGACGTCACCAGCCGGAACATGGGCGCGTCGTACATGATCGCGTGGTTCTGCAAGCAGGACCCGGGCGCCCTGGTCGACTTCAACCAGCAGTGGGTGCACCCGACGCCGGTCGTTCCGGCGGTCACCGCGACCGGGCCGATCATCGTCAACAACACGACCGCGAACAGCAACAGCAAGAACGGTCTGGCCACCAACAACTACTGCCTGAAGTCGCCCGGCGTGGTCAGCGCGACGTCATGGGTGACGGTCGTGTCGTGCCCCACCGCTACGGTGCAGGCCACGCAGAACCTGACGTGGACCGTCTATCACGACACCGGCGACTACGGCACCAGCTACCGGATCAAGGACTACATGGGCTACTGCCTGCAGCCGACCGATCAGAACAGCGGCGTCGCCAACGACTTCCACAGCGATGGCACCAGCAAGGTCAAGGTCTCCGTGTGCAACACGTCCGAGCTGCAGAAGTGGAACGCGCCGGCCAACATCAGCAATCCGACCCCGCTGGTCGACCTCATCGAGAAGTGACCTCGGCCGCGATGGCCGCGTACCTCCGGTCGGGCCGATCCGGGAACTGCTGCCGCTGACGCTGCACCTCGGTGAATCCGGACCGGGCCAGGCGGGCCGAGAACTCGTCGACCGGCCAGCGGTACGCCGTGATGACCTTGTGGTCGAACGGGGCCACCTCGTCGTCGCTGTCGAAGAAGCCGATCACCAGCTTGCCGCCCGGCACCAGCATGCGCCGGAACTCCCCCAGCACCCGGTCCAGCTCGGCCGGCGGCAGGTGGATCGTCGAGTACCAGGAGAGAATTCCCGCCACCGTACGGTCGTCGAGGCCGAGCCCGGTCATCGAGCCGAGCCGGAACCGCGCCTCCGGAAAGGTCGCCCGGGCGTGGGTGATGAACTCGGGCACCATGTCGACGCCGGTCACGTCGGCACCCTGCGCGTGCAGATCGGCGGTCCAGTAGCCCGGCCCGCACCCGAGATCGAGCACCGGACCGTCCAATCCGGCCAGATGACCGCGGATCAGGGCGGTGTCGTCGTCGAGAGCCTTCCAGTCGCCGCCGAACAGGCCGATGTACTGCTCGGACATGGTCGAATACGCGTCCCGCACCGGCTCCGAAGTCACCACGCCACTCTAGGCGTGCCCCGGCTGCGTATGGTGTCCCGGACAGGACGGCGTACTTCGATGGGTTGAGGCGATGAAGAGCCCGCTGCGCCCCGGCGACCCTCCGTCGCTGGGTGGCTACCGACTGCTGGCTCGCCTGGGCGAGGGCGGCATGGGCTCGGTGTTCCTGGCCCGGCGCGACGACGACGGCCCGCTCGTCGCCATCAAGATGATCAAGCCGGAGTACGCCTACGACGAGGAGTTCCGGGCCCGGTTCCGCAGCGAGGTCAAGCGCGCGTGGCAGGTGCCGCCGTTCTGCACCGCCGCGGTGCTCGACGCCGATCCCGAGCACCGGACGCCGTACCTGGTGGTCGAATACGTCGACGGCCCGAGCCTGGACGAGGTGGTCGCGCGCGAGGGCCCGCTGGCCGACAGCCGCCTGCACGGCGTGGCCGTCGGGGTGGCCACCGCGCTGACCGCGATCCACGGCGCCGGCGTCATCCACCGCGATCTCAAGCCCCAGAACGTGCTGTTCGCGCTGGGCACGCCCAAGGTCATCGACTTCGGGATCGCCCGGCCGCTCGAGGTGACCAGCCGGCACACGCGCCCCGATCAGATGGTCGGGACGGTGGCGTACATGGCGCCGGAACGGTTCGACGACGCGCACCGCGACATCACGCCGGCCGCCGACATCTTCGCGTGGGGTGCGGTCATCGCGTACGCGGGCACGGGCCGGACGCCGTTCCGGGCCGACTCGCCGGTGGCCACCGCGGCCCGCATCCTCACCCAGCCGCCCGACCTGACCGGTCTGCACGGGTCGCTGGCCGAGCTGGTGGCGCTGGCGCTCTCCAAGGAACCCGAGGACCGGCCCGCCGCCCACGAGCTGCTCCAGATGCTGCTGGCGCAGAACACCGGCGGCCAGTCGATCGGGCGGCCCCTGCGTGAGGCGGCCGAGGCGGCGCAGCTCTCCGGCCGGCACGTCTCGGGCGGTGGCGATCGTCCGGTGCCGCGGCCGAAGAAGAAGCGGCGCGGGAGACTGATCGCCGCCACCGCGGCGGCCACCGTGCTGCTGGCCGGGGCCGGGTTCTACGCCCGCTGGCCGGCCGAGGTCGACGTCAATGTGCAGGTCAAACGGTCGACGCCGCTGGCCGTGATGCCGGTGCCGGGCGCGGTGCGGGGGCCGTGGGTGGTCGACGCGCTCGACCGGCCGGGCCAGTGGAAGAGCACGACCGACGCGTACGGGGGAAAGTGCTCGTTCAAGAACGGCCTGGCCATGACGACGCCGAGCTTCGCGATGGTGTGCCCGGGCCCGGCTGCGTCGTTCGCCGGTGACCAGTCGATCTCGGCCGACATCACCGTCACCAACGAGCGGTCCTGTGCCGAGGTGCAGTTCCGGGCGGCGGCCGAGAGCTCGTACTGGCTCGACCTCTGCCCACGGATCGTCCGGATCCGGCACGAGGGCACCCTGCGCACCACCACGCTCGCCTCCGCGGACGACGCCGGGTTCACTCCCGGACAGCGGCACAAGGTCGTGCTGAACCTGCGGGACGAGGTGGCCTCGGTGTCCGTCGACGGGAACAGCGTCCTGGACGCGAAGCTGACCGACCCGTCCCTGCCCACCGGCAAGGTGGCCTTCGGGGTCGGGCCGGCCGGTGACGAGGAGGTCGTGGCGGGCGCGGTCGTCGCGCACGCCGAGATCCGCCCGACCGGGAACGGCACCGGGCCGGCCGGGCTCGCCTTCACCGACGTGCGGCGCGGCACGACCAAGTCGATCGTCGCCGTCCGCGGGTACTACCCGAAGTCGAGATCGGTCGTGGTGGAGCCGGTGCTGTTCATGACCGGCGACGAGTACTGCCGGACGTTCAAGCTGACGCCCTCGTCCAGCAACCCGTGCGAACAGGCGTGGCTGACCGAGGACAGCAAGATGGTGGTCACCCTGCCGACCTCGGCCACGCCGCGCCTGTTCAGCACCTTCGACGACCCGGGGCGCTGCGCCGGCGATCCGGTCACCGTCGGCACGTGCGCGATCAGGCCGGCCGAGCTGGCCGAGCGGCTCGGCACCAACGGCCTGGTCGAGCTGACCACCACCGACGGCGTCGTCACCGGCATGGCCGACGTCTACACGCCCTGAGTCACAGCGTCGTGATCAGGCCGCCGTCGATGGTGATGTCGGCGCCGGTGATGTTGGCGGCCCGGGCGCCGGCCAGGAACACGATGACGTCGGCGACCTCCTCGGGCCGGGTGAAGCGACCGGTGACCGACTGGCTCGCGGCTCCGGCCGCGATCGCCTTCGGGTCTCCGCCGGTGGCCGACGCGACCGTCGCGGCGACGCCGCCGTCGCCCAGCCACAGCGCGGTCTCGACCGGGCCCGGGCTGACCGTGTTGACCCGGATGCCGGCCGGCCCGAACTCCTTGGACAGCGACTTGCTCAGGTTGAGCAGCGCCGCCTTGGCCGCGCTGTAGTCGATGACCAGCGGATCGGGCAGGACGGCGTTGACCGAGCACACCGTCACGATGCTGCCCGACCCGCGCGCGACCATGCCGGGCAGGACGGCGCGGCTCATCCGGACGGCGGAGAGCAGGTTGATGGCCAGCATCGCTTCCCAGTCGGCGTCGGAGACCGAGAGGAATCCGCCCGTACGGGGGTGGGTCGCGCCGACGTTGTTGACGAGCACGTCGACCGGCCCGGTGCCGGCCACGATCGCGTCCGGCGCGTTCGGGTCGGTGAGGTCGGCCGCGACCGACGTCACCCGGCCGGTTTCCTCGAGCGCCTTGAGCTCGGCCGAGCCGCCCTTCGAGACCGCCGCCACCGACGCGCCCTCGCCGGCCAGCGCACTCGCGACGGCCAGGCCGATGCCGCGGCTCGCGCCGGTGACGATCACGTTCTTTCCGGTCAGCCCCGCGTCCATCAGAGGCCCTGCTTGCGCAGCCAGGCCAGCGCGGTGTCGGCGACCTCGCGCCAGCCGCTGTCGATGGTCAGCGAGTGGCCCTTGTCCGGGAACTCGGTGATGTCGGTGACGGCCTCGGAGTGCCGGTACTGCTTGAGCGTGGCCCGGGTGACCGCCTCGGGCACGGTGTGGTCCTTGCCGCCGGTCATCAGCAGCAGCGGGCCGCGGTTCTGGTTGTCCGTGTCGACCTTGGCCGGCGAGTGCGGGTCGAAGTTGGCCGCGGCCGCCTCGAACAGCGGCTTGCCCGGTGCGGGGATCGTCCACTTCTCGAAGAGGGCGTCCGACTCCTCCGCCGGGACCGCGTTGCCGAAGGCGAACCGGAACTGCTCGGCCGTCAGCGACACCGCGCGGTGCTTGTTGGCCGGGTTCTTGAAGACCGGCAGGGTGGCCCGCAGCGCGGACAGCGGCAGGGGCAGCACGCCCTTGATCTGGGCGGCGTCGATGGCCACGGCGGCGCGGGCCAGGTCCTGACCGAGCAGCTTCTGCGCGATCATGCCGCCGAACGAGTGGCCGATCAGGATCGGGGCCGCGTCGAGGGTGCGGATGATGCCGGCGAAGTGCTCGACCACGTCGTCGATGCCGTGGTCGGCGATGCTCTCGGGGGTCTCGCGGGCCTCGGCCACGGTGTCCGGGTCGCCGGGCCAGCCGGGGGCGACGGGCGCGTAGCCCTCGGCGCGGAACATGTCGATCCAGGGCTCCCACGAGGTCGCGTGCAGCCACAGGCCGTGGATGAAGATCACCGGTGTCGTCATGCTCGTCAGGACACCACTGTGGCGCGCGTCGCCGAATCAGGGAAACCCCACAGTCTTGCGCCGGGCAACCCCGGATTCATAAGGTCACCATGTGACCAGCGGTGAGGCCACGCCGCTGTTCGTCGGCCGGTCGAGGGAGTCCGAGCGCCTGCGGGCCTGCGCCGACGAGGTCCGTTCGGGGGAGTCCCGGCTGGCCGTCGTCGAGGGCGAGGCCGGCATCGGCAAGAGCGCCCTGCTGAGCCACTTCTCCGGCTCGATCACCGACTTCACCGTGCTGCGGGCGACGGCCGACAACACCGAGACCGATTTCCCGTACGGGGTGATCGGGCAGTTGACGCGGCACGCCGGACGGACCGCGCTGGACGCGTTCCCCCTGCTCGCCGATCCGGCCGCCGGGTCGGGCCCGCACGTGATCGGCGGCCAGTTGCTGCTCCTGCTGGGCGAACTGCAGGAGGCCGGCCGCCCGGTGGCGGTGCTGGTCGACGATCTGCAGTGGGCCGACCGGTCGTCCACCCAGGCTCTCGGGTTCGTGCTGCGGCGGCTCTGGTCCGACCGGGTGCTCACCGTCCTGGCCACCCGCCCGTCACCTGGCTCGGCCGACGAGTCGCTGGACAAGCTGCTGCGCTCGTCGGAGCGGACGACCCGGGTCGAGCTGACCGGCCTGGGCACCGGCGACGTGACCCGGCTGGCGCGCGGGACGATCGACGGCCCGATGACACCCGGACTGGGCGAACGGCTGCACGACTACACCGGCGGCCACCCCCTGCACGTCCGTACGGTGCTGGCCGAGGTGCCGGCCGACGTGCTGCGCGACGACGCCCTCGACCGCTGGCCGGTGCCGCGCTCGCTGCTGGCCACCATCACCGGGCAGCTCGACCGGCTGCCCGGCGACTCCCGCGCCCTGCTCGAGGCGATGGCCGTGCTCGACGCCCGGACGCCACTGTCGGTGGCGGGCCGGCTCGCCGGTCTGGACGATCCGGCCCAAGCGCTCGGCCCGGCGCTGACGGCCGGCCTGGCCCGGTGGTGGCCGAACGAGCCGGAGAGCCCGGTCGGCCTGGTGCACGCCCTGCACCGCGACGCGATCTACGACGCACTCGGCCCGGAACGACGCCGGAACCTGCACGCCGGCGCGGCCGGCCTGGTGAGCACCGCCGCGAGCTGGGGTCACCGGGTGGCCGCCGCGACCACCACCGACGAAGACCTCGCGACCGGTCTGGAGCAGGCCGGGTTGCTGGAGGCCGCGGCCGGGCGCAACGCCGTGGCCGCCACCCGGCTGCGCTGGGCCTCGGCGTTGTCGGCCGGCCGCGACGACCGGGAACGGCGGCTGCTGACGGCCTGCGCCCAGTCATTGCTGACGTTGCGGGCCGACAGCGTCCTGCCGCTGCGCCCGCAGGTCGAGGAGTGCGCGCCCGGACCCGAGCGCAGCTGCATCCTCGGCATCATGGACATGATGGCGGGCCGGATCCCCACCGCCGAGGCCCACCTGAATCAGGCGGCCGAGGACGGCACCGGCTGGGTGACCGCGCTGGCCGGGCTGTTCCTGGCCCAGATCACCATCGCGAGCGGCCGGGGCGCCGAGACCGTCGAGATCGCCCGCCGCACCCTGGCCACCGGCGATCTCGACCCGGCCACCACCGACCTGACCCGGGCGCTGCTGGCGACCGGCCGGATGTGGGACCGGGGCCCCCGGGCGGCCCTGGCCGAGCTCACCCACCTGCCCGCGGCGAGCACCGAGGTCCGCGACGACAACCTCGACACGCTGGCCACCCGCGGCGTGATGCGGCTGTTCCTGGGCCGGCTGCCGGCCGCCCGCGACGATCTGCGGACCGTGGCGCTGCGCGACCAGCAGGGGGCGAGTTCCCGGCTCGGCCCGGCCACCCTGGCCCTGCAGTCGGTCGTCCACTATCTGGCCGGCGAGTGGGACGAGAGCGAGTCCGCCGCCGACCGGGCCCGGGCGGTCGCCGCCTCGCAGGATCAGCTGGCCTTCGACGCGGCCGGCCGGTTCGCGGCGGTCTGCGTCGACGCCGGCCGCGGCCGCTGGGACCGCGCCGGCCGCCGGCTCGACGAGCTCTCGCACATCGTGCAGTCCTTCGGGTCACCGCCCGACATCGTCTACTCGTCACTGGCGGCGGCGACCGTCGCTCAGGCCCGGGCCGACTTCCCCGGCCAGCACCGGGCACTGCTGCCGCTGCTCGACGGGCTACGTCCGCGGTATCAGCCGTTCCGGCAGTGGCAGCAGTCGCTGCTGGTCGAGGCGCTGACCGGGGTCGGCGAGCTCGACGCGGCCGAGGCCGTGCTGCACGAGCTGCGGGACGAGCACGACGGTGGCTACGTGCGGGACGTCGTCGCGCGGCTCGCCGGTCAGCTCGCCGAGGCCCGGGGTCGCCCCCGCGATGCGGTGGAGATCTACGGCCGGGCCGCCACCACCGAGGTCGACGCCGACGTCGCACCGCTCTACCGGGCGATGCTGGAGCACGCGTACGGCCGGCTCCTGCTGGCCACCGGCTCGGCGTCCCGGCGCGACGCGTCGACCTGGCTCACCCGGGCCCACGGCCGGTTCGGCACGCTGCGGGCGGCGCCGTTCCAGCAGCGCTGCCGGCTCGACCTGACCGCGGCCGGCCTGAGCACCGCCGAGAGCGACCCCGGCGCCCCGCTCACCCTGACCGAGCGGGAACTGTCGGTGGCCCACGTCATCGCCAACGGGCGGACCAACTCCGAGGCCGCGGCCGAGCTCTACGTCAGCCAGAAGACCGTCGAATATCACCTGTCGCGCATCTACGCCAAGCTGGGGATCTCGTCGCGGCGCCGGCTCGCCGACGCGCTGCGCTCCCACCCTGGGTCCGCGGTTTAGGGTCGTTCCCTGGCGCCCCGGGTGTCCCCCGGGTGGTCTGCTGACGGCATGGTCCCGCTCATCGGCCGTCACGACGAACGGCGCGTCCTGGCCGAGCTGGTGGCCGGGGTCCGCGACGGGCGCAGCGGCACGCTCGTGCTCGCCGGTGAGCCCGGCACCGGCAAGACCAGCCTGCTCGACCACGTGGCGGCGGGCAGCCCGGACCTCCGGGTGGTCGCCATCGCCGGGGTCGAGCCGGAGAGCTGCCTAGGCTACGCCGCCCTGCACCGCCTGCTGCGCCCCTGGCTGTCCGGGCTCGACGCCCTGCCCGGCCCGCAGCGCGACGCCCTGCGCGCGGCGTTCGGGCACACCGCGGACGGCCCGGCCGACCGCTACCTGGTCGGGATGGCCACACTCACCCTGCTCGCCGACGCCTCCGCCCCCGAGCCCGTGCTCTGCGTCATCGACGACGCGCACTGGCTGGACCGGGAGTCGGCCGACGCGCTCGCCTTCGTCGCCCGCCGCCTCTACGCCGAGGCGGCCGGGTTGCTGTTCGCCACCCGCCCGGAGCCGCAGTCGCCGGTCGCCGGGCTGCCCACGCTGGCGCTGGGCGGGCTGCCCGGCGACGACGCGCTCAGCCTGCTGTCGGCCAGCGTCACCGGACATCTCGACCGGACCGTCGCCGCGACCGTCATCGCCGGCACCGAGGGCAACCCGCTCGCCCTGATCGAACTGGCCCGCACCCTCCGGCCCGGACAGTTGGCCGGCGTCGTCCCGCTGCCCGCGCCGCTGCCGGTCGGCGAACTTCTGGAGACCCACTTCCAGCAGCAGATCCGGCCGCTCCCCGAGGACACCCGCCGGTTCCTGCTGCTGGTCTCGGCGGCGCCGCCGCAGAACCCGGCGCTGCTCTGGCGGGCCGCGGCCGAGCTGGGCATCGCCGCCCACCGGGCCGACCCCGCGTTGTCGGCCGGCCTGCTGACCTCCACCCTCGAGTTCCGGCATCCGCTGATCCGCTCGGCCGTCTACCGCGGCGCCGCCCCGGCCGACCGGCGCCGGGTCCACGCCGCCCTGGCCGACGTGCACGACCCCGAGGCCGAGGCCGACCGGCAGGCCTGGCATCGCGCGCAGGCCACCATCGGGCTCGACGAGCAGGTCGCCGCGCAGCTGGAACGGGCCTCCGAACGCGCCCGGTCCCGCGGCGGCCACGCCGAGCAGGCGGCCTTCCTGGCCCGTGCGGCCGAGCTCTCCCCCGACCCGCGCGCGCAGGCGGCCCGGCTGGTCGCGGCGGCCCGGGCCCAGCTCGTGCTCGGCGATCCGGCCGCCGCGGGCCGGATGCTCGACCGGGCCGAACCCGGCCTCGACCAGCCCGTCGCGCGGGCCCTGGCCCGGCAGGCCCGGGCCACCACCGCGATGTACTCTGGGGCCTACGGCGCCGCACCGGGGCTCCTGCTGGGGGCGGCCGAGTCGATCACCGGCCGGGACGACGCGCTGGCCCGCAAGATGATGTTCGAGGCGATGCAGGCCGTCCTGGCCACCGATGACCAGGAGACCATGCGGGACCTGGCCCGCGCGGTGCTGGCCTCCCCGGCGATCCGGTCGGCGCCACCGACGTACGCGAACCAGTTCCTGATCGGTTGTGCCACCCGGATCGCGGGTGACTACCAGGCCGCCGTGCCGATCATGCGCGGTGCCCTGGCCGCCCTCGAGACGGATGAGAACCTGTGCGAGGACGGTCCCCCGCTGGCCGTCATCAGCATCCTCGCGGCCGACGATCTGTGGGACGACGAAGCCGGGCGGCGCGCGTGGGACCGGATCGAAGCGTACGACCGGCGCAGCGGCGCCCTGGGCACTCTGCGGGCCACGCTCGCGGTCGGGA
Source organism: Paractinoplanes bogorensis (assembly GCF_018829635.1). Taxonomy (GTDB): domain Bacteria; phylum Actinomycetota; class Actinomycetes; order Mycobacteriales; family Micromonosporaceae; genus Actinoplanes; species Actinoplanes bogorensis. The sequence goes on along the minus strand of NZ_JAHKKG010000004.1, from coordinate 490,468 downwards.
GCACCTGGGAGTTGCGGGCGGGCCGCTTCGAAGCGGCCGGGGCGATGCAGGACGAACTGGCCGATCTGGTGAACATGCTCGGAGCGACCCACGGCGAGCACTCGCAGCGGATCGAGCTGCTGGCCTGGAGCGGCCGCGAGACCGAGGCCCGGTCCGTGGCTGCCCGCGCCACCGTGGCCCACCATTTCGTCCGCACCTCGATGGCCGTCCTGGAGATCAGCCTCGGCCGGTATCCGGAGGCCCTGGAGTGGCTGCGGCCCTCGCTCGAGCGCGACAAGCCGGGCGCGGCGACCCGGGCGCTCCACGAGATCGTCGAGGCCGGCGTGCGGAGCGGGGACCATCGGGCGGCCAAGGCGGCTCTCGTCCGGATGGAGGAACGCGCCCCGGTCAGCGGCACCCCGTGGGGGCTGGGCCTGCTGGCCCGGTGCCGGGCCCTGATGGCCGACGACGAGCAGGCCGAGGAGCTCTACCGCGAATCGGTGACGTTGCTCGGACGCACCAGTGTCCGGACCGAGCTGGCCCGGAGCCACCTGGTCCACGGCGAGTGGTTGCGCCGGCGCCGGCGCCGGGCCGATGCCCGGGTCGCGCTGCGGACCGCCCACGACATGTTCTCGCGCATGGGGGCGGTCGCCTTCGCCGAGCGGGCCCGGACCGAGCTGGCCGCCACCGGGGATCGGCCGCGGCCCTCGGTCGCGTCCTCGCCGGGCGGCGAGCTGACTCCGCAGGAGCGGCAGGTCGCGAGCCTGGCCGCGGCCGGGGCGACCAACGCCGAGATCGCGGCGCGGCTGTTCCTGAGCACGTCCACGGTCGAATACCACCTGACCCGGATCTTCCGGAAGCTGGCCATCACCTCACGCCGGAAGCTGGCCGCCGCCCTGGTCCGCAGCTGACCCGCCGCCCGCCGGGTCCGCGACCCGCTCGCCGCCGCCCGGTCCCTGGGTCGGCTCGCCGTCGGCGCGGGCCGGGACTGACGTGAGCGCGAGGCGGGGGCGGGGGCCGGTTCCGGATGTGGGCAGGTCGAGCCGGAAGGTCGCGCCCGGCCCGCCGTCGACATAGGACAGCGTGCCGTGGTGGGCCTCGGCCAGGCCGCGGGCGATCGGCAGGCCCAGCCCGGCGCCGCCGGTGTGCCGGGAACGGGACGTGTCGCCCCGTCCGAAGCGCTCGAAGATGACGACCCGCTCACCCGGTGGGACGCCCGGACCGGTGTCGCTCACATCGAGCAGCACCCGCGAGCCGTGGCGGCGGACGGACACCGAGATCGTGCCGCCGGGCGGCGTTGCGTGGCGGGCGTTGTCGAGCAGATTGGTGATGACCTGACCCAGCCGCCCCGGATCGCCGTCGACGTGCGGGCCGGGCCCGCTGATCCCCTCGCCGGGTGCCCCGCTCTCGCCTCGCACCTCGAAACGCAGGGCCGGGGACAGCGAGCGGGCCCGCTCCACCTCGGCGCCGGCCAGGGCGAGCAGGTCGACCGGCTCGACCACCAGGGGCATGCCCTGACCGAGCCGGGCCATGGTGAGCAGGTCGTCGACCAGGCGGGCGGCCCGGCGGGACTCGCGGACCATCGCCACCGCCATCCGCTCCCGCTCGGCGCGGTCCGGATTTTCGCGCAGCAGCAGCTCGGCGTTGGCCTGCAGGCCGGCCAGCGGGGTGCGCAGCTCGTGCGACGCGTCGCTGAGGAACGCGCGCATCCGGATCTCGGCCGCCTCCAGCTCGTCGAGCATGGCGTCGAAGGCGGCGGCCGTGCGGCCCAGCTCGGAATCGGAGCGCGGCACCTCGAGCCGTTGACCCCGGTCTCCGGCGGCGATCTGCCGGGCCACGGTGGTCATGTCTTCGAGCGGGCGTAACGCCGTACGGGAAATGCGGGCCGAAGCGACGCCGGCCAGAAGCAGGGCGAGAATGCCGCCGGCGACCTCGAACACGATGAGCCGGTTGACCGCGTCGGTGATCTGGGTGGTGTCCAGGCTCAGGGTCAGCATCTGGTTGCCGGGCAGCGCCGACCGTACGAAGATCACGCTGCCCGCGGTCTCGACCGGCACGGTGGCGGTCTCGGCGATGTCCGGCCGCCGGGGGCGCTCGCCGCGGGGACGGCCCGCACCGGGCGGCGGCGGATCGGAGGCGGCGGTGGCACAGGTCGAACCGTCGGCCTGACACAACCGCACCACCACGCCGTCGCCGCGCAGCCGGTCGGCCAGCTGCTGCCGGCTCAGGCTGCCCTGCAACTGCTGGGCCAGGGCGACCCGGTCGGTGAGCCGGGTGCGGGCATCGGCGTGGAGGCGAGCCGAGAGGGCCAGGTCGACCGCCGTGAACAGCCCGGCCAGGATCACCGCGAGCAGCACCAGCACGCCGAGGGTCAGCCGGCCACGGAGAGTCCTCACGGGCGTAACACGTAGCCGAGGCCGCGGGCCGTGTGGATCAGGCGCGGGCCGTGCTGCTCGAGCTTGCGGCGCAGGGCGCTGACGTGCACCTCGACCAGGTTGGGGTCGTACTCGTCGTAGCCCCAGACCTGGGTCAGCAGCTGGGTCTTGGAGAGGATCCGGCCGCGGTGCCCGCTCAGATAGGCCAGCAGCTTGAACTCGGTGCCGGTCAGGGTCAGCGCCTGACCGGCCCGGGTGGCGATCTGCGCCCCCTCGTCGACGATCAGGTCGGCGACCTGCACGGTGGAGGGCACCCGGCCGAGCCGGCGCAGGATGGCGGCGACCCGGGCCAGCACCTCGACCGTGGCGAACGGCTTGACCACGTAGTCGTCGGCGCCCGCGTCGAACCCGGTGAGCCGGTCGGCCACGGTGTCGCGGGCGGTCACCATCAGCACCGCGCAGTCGCTGCGGCCGCCCAGCGCCCGGGCCAGGTCGAAGCCGTCCCGCCCGCCCGGCAGGTGCACGTCGAGCAGGGCCAGGTCGGGCCGGAACGCGTCGACCACCTCTTCGAAGCCGGTGCCGTCGGCGCACGCGCGGACCTCGTGGCCGGCCGCCCGCAACGCCGCCGTGAGCGGGTCGCGGATCGCCTCCTCGTCCTCCACCACCAGCACCCGAGCGACCATCGCTCCAGTCTGGGCCGGGTGGCTATGGACGGCCCCTCGAGAAGCTGAAGAGGAGCTGAAGAAGCCGTCCGCTTCAGGTCGTCTTCAGGAGCGCCGGTCAGCGTGGGTGACCAAGCAACCGGACTAGGAGATGTTGACGTTGAAGTTCTCTCTGCCTGACTCCACCACGAACGCCGGCCGGTTCAGCCGGGTCACGATCGCCGTCGTCGCCGGGGGCGGGCTGGCCCTCGGTATCGCCGGGCTGGCCCACGCCGACCCCTCCCCCGCGCCGTCGTCCTCGTCGTCGTCGCCCTCCGAAGGCGCGGCGCCGGCTCCCCGGGAGCACAAGCCGCACCTGAGCGGCACGGTCAAGTCGATCGACGGCGGCAAGATCCTGATCACCGACCGGGACGGCTTCACCCGCCAGATCAACATCGCCACCGTGCCGTCGGACGTGAAGGTGGGCGTGCGCGTCCACGCCGAGGGCACGGTGAACGCCGACGGGGTCTCGCTGGACGCCACCTCGGTGACCCTTGCCCCGGACCGCCCCGAGGGCAAGCGCGGCCCCGGCGGCCCGGGCCGCGGTGGGCCCGGCGGTCACGGCGGACGCCCCGGTCCCGACGGCAGCGCGCCGCCGGCACCCTCGGAGAGCGGCGCCCCGGCCGCGCCTTCGGAAAGTGGCGCGCCCGCGCCGTCGGCGACCTCCTGACGGGCGCTAGACGGCCGCGCAGGACGCCGAGCCGCCGCCCACCGACTCGACGAGACGCTTGGCCGCCGGGACGTGCTTCTGGTAGGCCTCGGGGAACGCCGAGACCTGCACGGCCTGGGCGGCCTCGGTGACCCGCATCTTCTGCCAGCCGTCCACCCGCAGCAGTTTGTCGTAGAACTTCTGCGTCTGATAGGCCGGATCGGACAGTTGCTTCGGCGTGCCCCAGCCCTGGCTGGGCCGCTGCTGGAACAGGCCGATCGAGTCGCGGTCGCCACCCCGCAGGTTGCGCAGGCTGGATTCCTGCATGGCGGTGGCGACCGCGATGACCAGGCCCGCGTCGGGCACGTGGCGCTCGGTGCCGAGGTCGACGATCAGGCGCGCGTTGGCGACCTGCTCCTTGCTGAAGCCCTTGGGGGCGCCCGCGGGGGTGGGTGTGCAGTCGGCTTCCGCACGGAGCAACGGGCTGAGAATGAAGCCGGCCAGCGCGGCGACGGCGATCACGAACAAGGCACGCACGACGGCGAACGCTACCGGCCGGCCGCGGGCCTCCACATCAGCCGATTGATCGAGATCAACGGCCCGTCCAGCAACTGAGTTCCATGCCGTCCTCGACCGGGAAGCCGACGCTGACGTAGCCGTTCGCCGGATCCCGCACGTACGCGAGATAGTCGCTCATCGACTCGAAGGTGGAATCGTCGGCGACCACCATCGCGCCCGGGGCCAGCCGGTCCTCGAGCGCGCGCAGGACGGGCAGGCACAGGTCCTTCCAGCCGTCGAGCAGCACCAGCCCGATCGGGCCGGCGACGGCGGTGAGCGTGGTCAGCGCGTCGCCCGGGAGCACGGTCACGAGGTCACGGAACCCGGCCGCGGTGAGGTTGGCCCGGGCCGCGTCCACTTTGGTCGCGCTGAGCTCGGTGGTGGTGACGTGCCCGGTGCCGTTGTCGCGCACGGCCGCGGCGAGATAGAGCGTGGAGATCCCGTACGAGGTCCCGAACTCGACCACGGTCTCCGGCCGGATCCCCCGGACCAGCGAGTAGAGCAGGTCGCCGCCGCGCGCCGAGATCGGCATGTAGATGTCTTCGAGCAGGTTCGAGCGCTCCTGGGCGGTGACCGTGGGCGCGGGGCGGCCGGGTGAGCGCTCGTCGTCCCGCTCGGCCTCGGCGAAAAGCCGGTCGAGCAGATCGCGTACGGCCGGGTCGTGCAATGTCGTCGTCATGCCGGGTAGAGTAGACGCAACGTAGCGTCTAGGGAAGAGGTGGCCCGTGCACCACGGCAACCGGCACGGCCGGAGCGAGGCGGCCCGCGAGGCCGTGCTCCAGGCGGCGGACGACCTGGTGGCCGAGATCGGCTACGCCCGGGTCACCATCGAGGGCATCGCCGGCCGGGCCGGCGTGGCCAAGCAGACGATCTACCGGTGGTGGCGCTCGAAGACGGACATCCTGGTCGACGCGTTCGTGGCCGACGCCGTGCAGGAGTTGACGTTGCCCGACACCGGGAGCTTCGGCACCGATCTGCGGGCCCACCTGGAGGAACTCGTCCGGTTTCTCGAGGTGTCGGACGCCGGGGCGGTGTTCCGGGCGCTGGTCGGCCAGGCGCAGCACGACCCGGGCCTGGCCCTCCGGCTGCGGTCCGAGATCCTGCCGTTGCTGCGGGCGCGTGACCGGGTGCCGTTCGAGCGAGCGGTGACGCGAGGTGAGCTGCCGGCCGACGCCGACATCGACCTGCTGGTCGACCGCGCGGTCGGCCCGATCCACTACCGGGTGCTGGTCACCGGCGCGCCGGTCACCGCGGCGCTGCTAGACGCTTAGAACAGGGTCGTCGGCACCGGTTCGGGCAGCGGCTCGAGGCCCGGCACCAGGGCGGCCACCTCGGCGTGGAAGCGACGAGCCAGGGCCGGCGCCTCGGCGTTGTCGGGGGTGTGCACAAAGACCGTCGGCGAGCGGCCTTCCCGCAGCCATCCCACGACGACGGGGAGCCAGCGTTGCCAGCCCTCGACCGTACGGGAAGGGTCGTCCCGCCCCAGATAGCGGATGATCGGCCGGTCGGTGAGCGCTTGCGGGCGTACGGGAAGACGGGGTTTCTTCTGCCAGGCGTCACGCTCGGCATCGCTGGTCGGCGGGCTCGCGAACATCACGCTGGTGTCGAAGGGGACCCACTCGGCGCCGGCGGCGGTCAGCACCCGCTCGAGAGCGCCCGGGTGCGCGGCGAAATCGGGGTGCCGGACCTCGACCGCGTAACGGTAGGCGGCCGGCGCCCGCTGCAGGAAAGTCTCGAGCGCGGGCAGATCGGCCGGCCCGAACGAGGCCGGCAGCTGGATCCACAGCGCGTGCACGCGCGGCCCGAGCGGCTCGATCGCGTCGAGAAAGCCGCGCAACGCCTCCCCACCACCGGCGAGGCGCGACTCATGGGTGACGAGGCGCGGAAACTTGAGCACGAACCGAAAGTCGGGCGGCGTCTGATCGGCCCAGTCGGCCGCCACCGCCCGCGACGGGGTGGCATAGAACGTCGTGTTGCCCTCGACCGCATTGCACCGTTCGGCGTAGGACCGCAGCTTCTCGCCGGCCGCCACCGGCCACGCCTTGTGCGTCCACTGCGCGCACCCGACATGCAGCCTCACCCACCCAACCTACCTTGCGGCCCGCCACCTTCCGCCGGGCGATGCATCCGTGATAGACCAGCATCACTGTAACGAGGGCGAAACAAAGGAGTTCCGATGGCCACGACGATCAGCCGCCGATCCGTTCTGGCCGTGGGAGCGGGCGCCGCGGCCGGGCTTGCTCTCCCCGTTTCCGCAGCCCAGGCCGGCGGTGACCGCAAGCATGTCGAGTTCGAGCTGGACGCCCAGGTGCTCGACGGCGGTGAGCAGGTCACCTCGGTCACCCTGCGCACGGCCCGGCTCGGGCGCATCGATCCGGCCCGCCTCACCACCGGCATGTTCACCGTGCACGCCAAGGCCACCAGCCCGATTCCGATCGCCCCGGGTGATCAGATCTTCAGCGAGTACGACCTCGACCGCCCGGTCACCGCGGCCCGGCTCGACCGGCACGGCAATGTCGTGCTCGAGCTCAGCTACGCCGAGGGCCAGGTCGGCGGGGGCACGCTCGGTTACATCGCGAGCAAGGGGCGCAACGTCCGGCTCGATCTGGTCTACACGATCACGCAGAACTCCCCGCTGGTGCTGCGTGACGGCCGGGCGGTCACGGTGAGCAGGTTCGTGCAGGGCGGGCTGTCCGATCCCGAGGTCGACGCGTTCGGCTACGGCGTGTCGCGGTCAGGCATGAAGTACCGCCTGTTCGAGCCGCATGCCCGCCGCGGTCGCCGCCCGCTCGTCGTGTGGCTGCACGGCGGTGGCGAGGGCGCGTCGCTGCCCGACAACTACTACGACAACGAGTCGCAGCTGCGGGCCAACCGCGGGGCGCTCGGCTTCGCCACCCCGGAGGCGCAGCGCATCTTCGGCGGGGCCTACGTGGTGGCGCCGCAGAGCCAGTCCTTCTGGATGGAGGACGGGCCCCGCTTCGCACCCCAGATCCGCGAGATCATTCGTGACGTCGTACGCCGGAAAGACGTTGATCCTGATCGGATCTATGTCGTGGGCTGCAGCAACGGTGGCTACATGAGCATGGAGATGACGGTCGCCTATCCGGATCTGTTCGCCGCTTCGGTGCCGATCTGCGGGGTGGTGCAGTCGTTGCAGGCCGGCGGCCCGCGGCTGATCACCGACGCCGAGCTGGCCGCGATCGACACGCCGACCTGGCTGGTCGCCTCGCGTGACGACGACACGGTGGCGCCCGAGCCGAACACGATCCACGCCCACGACCTGATCCCGGGTTCACTGCTGAGCCTGTACGACCACGTGATCTGGAACGGTCACCAGTTCCCGGGCCACTGGTCGTGGATCTACGTGGCCCGCAACGACCCGGCGCAGAACGGCCTGCACGTATGGCAGTGGATGGCCCGGCAGCGGGCATAGAAGAACCGCCGCCGGGGAAAACCGGCCCCGTGACCACCGAGGAGCGGCCCGCACCGCTGATCAGACCGCCGCGCTTGCGTACGGAGAAGGAACGCGGCGCCTCCCGTCTCGAGCTGTTCTTCGACCTCGCCTACGTGCTGGTCGTCGATCAGCTGGCGCGCTCGTTCGCGGGCAACCTCAGCCTCGGCGGCGCCTCGGTCTTCGCCGCGCTGCTGGTCGTCACGTGGTGGTCGTGGGTGACCACCACGTTGTACGCCAACCGCTTCGACACCAACGACGTCATCTACCGCCTGGCCAAACTCGGCGCGGCGGGCGCGGTGATCGGCATGGCCGCCTCGGCGCAGGCCGCCACCGGCAGTGAGGGCACCCAGTTCGCGCTGTGTTACCTGGCCACCCGGGTCATCCTGCTTCTCCTGTACGCCCGTGCGTGGCGCCACGTCCCCGACGCGCGCCACACCATCGCCGTCTACCTCACCGGCGCCGCCGCAGCCACCGTGCTGTGGACCGCGTCTCTACCCCTGCAGGGCCTTCCCCGGTACGTCCTGTGGGGCGCCGGCATCCTCGTCGAAGCGCTCGCCCCGCTGGTCGCCACCCGGCTCGGCGACAACACCCCGCTGCACCTGGATCACCTGCCGGAGCGGTTCGCGCTGTTCGTCATCCTCGTGCTGGGCGAGTCGGTCCGCTCGATCGCGGTCGGCGTGCACGAGCAGCACTGGGTGGCAAACTCGGTGATCTCGGCCGTGGTCGCGTTCGCCGCCGTCGCCACCCTGTGGTGGATCTACTTCGACCTGGGCGGCGCGGCCGGCAAGAAGGAACTGGTCGAGGACGGCGACGACCAGGAGAACGGGGTGGCCGACGCCTACCTGTACGGGCATCTGCCGCTGATCGTGGGCCTGGCCATCGCCGCCGTCGGCATCGAGCAGTTCATCGTGCACCCGGCGGGCGCCCTCGACGACTCCGGCCGCTGGGCCTTGCACGGCGGCGTCGCCCTGTTCCTGGCCGGCGTGGCCGTGGTCATGTGGGGCACTTCAGGCGACTGGCACGCGGCGTGGCCGTGGCCGACCGCCGTGATCCCGTTGATCGCCGCGCTCGGTTTCGCCGAGTCCCTGGAGCCGATCCTGTCCGTGATCGCCGTGACTGTGCTGCTGGTGGCCACCGTGCTGGCCGGCATGTGGCAGAAGCACCGGGGCGCTTTGCGGGCCGCCGAGGCCTGAACCTGATTGCCGATGGCCGTAGACGTGCTCGGGCCGCCACAGGAAACCCGTGGCGGCCCGATGCCCCTTGGTGCGTTTAAAGCCGGTTCGACGCCTCGGTCAGAACGGAACGCAGGATCTGCTCGATCTCGGCGAACTGGGCCTCCCCCGCGATCAGCGGCGGCGCCAGCTGGATCACCGGGTCGCCGCGGTCGTCGGCGCGGCAGTACAGGCCGGCCTCGAACAGCGCCGACGACAGGAAGCCGCGCAGCAGCCGCTCCGACTCCTCCTCGTTGAACGTCTCCTTGGTGGCCTTGTCCTTCACCAGCTCGATGCCGAAGAAGTAGCCGTCACCGCGGACGTCGCCCACGATCGGCAGGTCGCTCAGCCGGTCGAGGTAGGAGCGGAACAGGTCGCTGTTCTCCCGTACGTGCTGGTTGAGGTTCTCGCGTTCCATGATGTCGAGGTTCGCGAGCGCCACCGCCGAGCCGACCGGGTGTCCGCCGTAGGTGATGCCGTGCGCGAACCAGTTGGTGCCCTCGAGGAACGGCTCGGCCAGACGCTCCGACGCGATCATCGCCCCGAGCGGCACGTAACCACTGGTCAGACCCTTGGCCACGGTGATGATGTCGGGGGTGTAGCCGTAGCGGTGACCACCGAAGTACTCGCCGAGCCGGCCGAAGCCGCTGATCACGTCGTCCGAGACCATGAGGACGTCGTACCGGTCGCAGATCTCGCGGACCCGCTGGAAGTAGCCGGGCGGCGGCGGGAAGCAGCCGCCCGCGTTCTGCACCGGCTCGAGGAACACGGCGGCGACCGTGTCGGGGCCCTCGAACTCGATCGCCTCGGCGATCCGGTCGGCCGCCCACACGCCGAACTCCTCGAGCGACATGCGCTCGTCGGGGCGACGGTAGTAGTTGGTGTTCGGCACCCGGAACGTCGACGGCACGAGCGGCTCGAAGTCCTGCTTGAGGGCCGGGATGCCGGTGATCGACAGGGCGCCCATCGAGGTGCCGTGGTAGGCGATGTTGCGGGACAGCACCTTGGTCTTGGTCGGCTTGCCGGTCCGCTTGAAGTAGGAGCGGGCCAGCTTCCAGGCCGACTCGACGGCCTCGGAGCCGCCGGTGGTGAAGAAGACGCGGTTGAGGTCGCCCGGGGTCAGGTCGGCCAGGCGGGCGGCGAGCTCGACCGCCTTGGGGTGCGCGTACGACCAGATCGGGAAGTAGGCCAGCTCGCCGGCCTGCTTGGCGGCGGCCTCGGCCAGTTCCTGGCGGCCGTGGCCGGTCTGCACGACGAACAGGGCGGACAGGCCGTCGAGGTAGCGCCGGCCGTGGGAGTCCCAGACGTAGCAGCCGTCGCCGCGCACGATCATCGGGACGTCGGCCTTCTGGTAGGACGACAGCCGGGTGAAGTGCATCCACAGGTGGTCGCGGGCGGCGCCGGCCAGCTTCTCGTAGTCAGGTGACTGAAGGTCGGTCAACGGGGGGCTCCTGATTTCCTAAATGGTGGCGAAAGCTTGTTCGAGCAGCGTGAGTCCGCGATCGAGCTCCTCGTCGGAGATGATCAGCGGCGGCAGCAGCCTGATCACGTTGCCGTAGGTGCCGCAGGTCAGCAGGAGCAGGCCCAGCTCGTGCGCGGCCTTGGCGACCGCGGCGGTGGCTGCGGCGTCCGGCGCCGGGCCTGCCGGGCCGTCCTCGCCGGGTATCACGACCTCGAGGGCGAGCATCGCGCCGCGTCCGCGCACCTCGGCGATCGAGGGGTGCTTGGCGGCCAGGGCCTCCAGCCGGGGCCGGGCGATCGACTCGATGCGGCGGGCGGCCGCGGCCAGGTCGAGCTCACGCATCGTCTCGATCGAGGCGAGCGCGGCGGCGCAGGCGATCGGGTTTCCCCCGTACGTGCCGCCGAGTCCCCCCGGGTGCACGGCATCCATGATCTCGGCCCGGCCGGTGACCGCCGCCAGCGGCAATCCGCCCGCGATGCCCTTGGCCGTGGTGATCAGGTCCGGCTCGACGCCGTCGTGGGTGGAGGCGAACCATTCCCCCGTACGGCAGAAGCCCGTCTGGATCTCGTCGGCGATGTACACGGCACCGGCCGCTTTGCTCCACGCCGCGATGGCCGGCAGGAAGCCCTCGGCCGGCACGATGAAGCCGCCCTCGCCCTGGATCGGCTCGATCAGCACGGCGGCGACATTGCTCGCGCCCACCGTCTTCTCGATCTGCCCGATCGCGAAGGCGGCCGCCTCGGCCCCGTTCCGCCCGTCACGCAGCGGATAGGACATGGCGACGCGGTAGATCTCCCCCGCGAACGGCCCGAACCCCTGCTTGTACGGCATGACCTTGGCCGTCAGCGCCATCGTGAGGTTCGTGCGCCCGTGGTAGGCGTGGTCGAACACGACGACGGCCTGCCGCCCGGTGGCGTGCCGGGCGATCTTCACGGCATTTTCGACCGCCTCGGCGCCCGAGTTGAACAGGGCCGACCGCTTCTCGAAGTCACCCGGGGTGAGCGCCGCCAGCTCCTCGCAGACCGCGACATACTGCTCGTACGGCGCGATCATGAAGCACGTGTGCGTGAACCGCTCGACCTGAGCCTGCACCGCCGCGACGACCTTGGGCGCGGCGTTGCCGACGTTGGTGACCGCGATGCCGGCCGCGAAGTCGATCCACTCGCGCCCGTCCACATCGGTCATCGTGCCGCCGGCGGCCTCGCTCACATACGACGGGATCATGCTGCTGACCCCGCGGGCGACAACCGCGGCGCGGCGCTTGTGCAACTCGGCCGACGAGGCCATGGCTCAACTCCTTCAAGCTTGTGGCCCCGATCATTTCACTGATTCCGTCGCACGCAAGAGTCGGAACAACTATTTCCGCGTTACCTCAACGACCCGCACCAGCCTTGCCGAACGCCGAAACTGACTGTGCGTAGTCGGTACAACACGCCCACGGGAACGACGGAGGGCCCGGACACACGGCCCGAACCCCCTCCGCCAGTCAGATTGATCAGATTGCTCTCACCGCTACGTCATGACCGCCGTACAACTCGGGAATTCGGGTGAAGATCACGGCTTTGGTCTCGACGGCTTCCTGAAGGACGTGCCCGGCCATCAGCGGACCGGTCAGGAGCGGCTGTACAGGATGATGCTCGAGTCGGGGACTTGCGAAAATTCCGACCTCCAAGGCGTTGCGCCCGGTGAGATCCAGAACGACAGTGCCGTGCAGACGCAGGATGTGATCCCACGTCGAGGCCGGCAGCCTGACCGCGGCCTGCGCTTCCGCGATCGCGCTGGCCGGCAGAAGCATGTTGATCCAGCCCGCCAGCGCGTCGGCGAGCATAGTCATCATCATCGGGTGACCCTGAAGGAGCTCGACAACGGCAGAAGCGTCGAGCACTCGCGGAGGGTGGCGGGTGGTCATCCGGCGCGCGCAGCTCGCCTGGCAATCACTTCGGCAAGCTTCTCGTCGTCCTCTCGCAACCATGTCTGATAGTCGGCTTCATCCTGTTCAGTCCAGTCCGGTGTGGGAACACCGAGCATCTGGGCGATCGACGCGAGGTCTCTCGGGATCCGCTCCGTGGCGGGGTTGTCGTGTGCCATCTAGTCACGATAAACCCGTCAGGATCCGAACCCCAACCCCCATTTCGGATTCAGGAATCGAACCTCAGACCCCGAAGCCCGTCAGGAGTCGAAGCCCAAGCCCACCTTGTCGAGGGTTCGCAGCCACACGTTGCGGCGGCCGGCGTTGCGGTCGGCCTGAGCGATCGACCAGCGCGTCAACTGAATCACGCCCGAGCGCACCGGCTCCGGCGGAAACGGGATCGGCTTGCTTCGGACCATCTTGAGCGAGGTGCGCTCGGTGGGCGCGCCGGTCAGCAGGTCGAGCATCACGTTGGCGCCGAAGCGGGTCGCGCCCACGCCCAGACCGGTGTAGCCCACCGCGTAGGCGACGCGACCGCCGTGCGACGTGCCGAAGAAGCTGCTGAACCGGCTGCACGTGTCGATCACGCCACCCCACTTGTGCGTGAACGGCACCTCGGCCAGCTGCGGGAACGTCTCGTAGAAATGCGAAGCCAGAGTGGCGAACGTGGCCTCGCGCTGGTCGTGGGACGGGTCGATGCGGCCGCCGTTGTAGTAGACCGCGTCGTAGCCGCCCCACAGGATCCGGTTGTCGGCCGACAGGCGGTAGTAGTGGAACTGGTTGGCCGAGTCGCCGATGCCCTGCCGGTTACACCAGCCGATCGAGGCGAGCTGGGCGGGCGTGAGCGGCGCCGTCATCAGCGCGTAGTCGTACACGGGAACCACGAAGTGGCCGAGCCGGCGCAGCAGCTTGCCGTGCGCGCCGGTCGCGAGCGCCACCTTTTCCGCGGAGAGCCGGCCACGCCAGGTGTGCAGACGCATCCCGGCCCCATGGACAGCCAGGCGCTCGACCGGCGACTGCTCGTAGAAGCGCACGCCCAGCGACAGGCACGCCTCGCGCAGGCCCCAGACCAGGCGCGCCGGGTCGATCATGGCGCAGCCGTCGCGGTCCCAGACCCCGCCCACGTACGTCGGTGAGTTGACCTCGGCCCTGACCTGCTCGCGGTCGAGCAGCTCGAAACCGGGTCGCAGCTCCGCCCGCATCTCGCGCAACTGCCATTCTGCGGTCGCTACGCTCAGTTCCCCCGTACGGGAAAAATCGCACTCGATGCCATAGCGGTCGACCGTCGAGGCGATCTCGTCGAGGTTCTCGCGGCCGAGACGCTCCAGCACCGGCATCTCGGAGGGAAAGCGCGACACCCCGTTGGCGTAACCGTGGGTGAGCGACGCCGAGCAGAACCCGCCGTTGCGACCCGAGGCCGCCCAACCGGCCGTCCCGGCCTCGATCACCACGACGTCGCGGCCGGGGTCGCGTTCCTTGGCCATCAGCGCGGTCCACAGGCCGCTGTAGCCGGCCCCGACGACCACCAGATCGGCGGTGTCGGTGCCGTCCAACGGGGCGGCGGGGGCCGGGGCCCCCGCCTGGGTGAGCCAGTAGGGCTCGGAGAGCGCGTCCTTCAACGATGAAGGCACGAGTTATCAGTCCCGCTTACTCTTGCTCGACGATCGGATGTTGGCGGCCAGGGCGAAGAACACACCGACCGCGAAGATGAGCGTGCCCATGACGTTGACCTGCGGCGGGAGGCCGACGCGAGTCGCACCCCAGATCCACAGCGGGAACGTCTTGGTGGTGCCCGCCGTGAAGGCGGTGACGATGAAGTCGTCGATGGAGAGCGCGAACGCCAGCAGCACACCGGAGAAGACGGCGGGCAGGATGATCGGGAAGGTGACCTTCCAGAACGTGGTCCACGGGCTCGCGCCCAGGTCGGCCGCGGCTTCCTCGATCGAGCGGTCGAGCGTCATCACCCGGGCCCGCACGACGACGGCGACGAACGAGATCGAGAACATGACGTGCGCGATCGTGATCGTCACCGGGCCGAGGCCGGCGCCGGCCGAGACGAACAGGCTGAGCAGCGACGCGCCCATGATCAGTTCGGGCGAGGACATCGTCGCGAACATGATCAGGTTGAGCGAGCCGGAGCCGCGGAAGCGGTAGCGGCCCAGGGCGTAGCCGATGCCGGTGCCCAGGGCGCCGGAGAGCAGGCTGGCCACCACCGCGATGACCAGCGACGTGACCAGGGCGCTGGTGAGGTCGGGGTATTCGAAGAGGCGCCCGTACCACTTGAACGTGAACCCGACCCAGGTCTGGTTGTAGCGGCCCGGGGTGTCGTTGAAGCCGAACAGGATCATCACGAGGATCGGCAGGACCAGCCAGGCGATGATCACCCAGGTCCAGGCGTGCAGGATCCCGCCGCCGGTGATCCGCCGCTTGGGCTTGATCCGGGCGGCCTTCTCGACCTCCGCGGCCGGTGGCCGTTCCGTGGTCGTCGTCATCGTGCGGCCACCTTCATGACGTCCTCGGTGCCGAGGATGCGGGCGTACGTGAACACGCCGATCAGCAGCACGAGCATCAGCACGAAGGAGAGTGCCGAGGCCGTCGGGTAATCGGAGTTCTCGAGGAACTGGGCCTGGATGACCTGGCCGATCATGGTGGTCTCGGAGCTGCCCAGCACCTCGGAGTTGACGTAGTCCGAACTGGCCGGCACGAACGTCATGAGCACGCCGGCGAACACGCCGGGCAGGGCGAGCGGGAAGATCACCTTGCGGAACGTGGTGGCCGGGTTGGCGTACAGGTCCCGCGCCGCCTCGACCACGCGCGGGTCGATGCGCTCGAGGGCCACATAGATCGGCAGCACCATGAACGGCAGGAAGTTGTAGACCAGCCCCAGGATCACCGCGGTCGGCGTGCCGAGGATGTGGAACGACTGCGAGATCAGGCCGGCCTCGCGCAGCGGATGCAGCAGCGGGCCCTCGTCGGTCAGGATCTGCCGCCACGAGATCGTCCGCAGCACGAACGACACGAAGAACGGCAGCAGGACCAGGAAGAGGTACGTCGCCTTGCGCTTGCCGCCGTAGAAGGCGATCCAGTACGCCACCGGGAACGCCAGCACGATCAGGATCAGCGTGGCGACGGCGCCGTAGATGAGCGACCGGATGATCTGCGTGTCGTAGTTGGAGATGGCCTCCGTGTACGTCTGCCAGTGCCCGGTGAAGCGGTAACCGTTCACGATGTCGCCCTCCTGGAGGGAGAGCGACAACATCGCGACCATCGGCACCGCGAAGAAGATCAGCAACCAGAGCCCGCCGGGCAGAACCAGCAGGTAGGGCGCGATCTTGTTCTTTACGCGGTTCATATCATCCCAGCACGATAGGTTCGAACGTCTTCTGGAACTTCTGCTGCTCGCTGGTCGCCTCGAACGCGACGTAGTAGTGCAGCTTGGCGTACTCCTCGGCGGTCGGGAACACCAGCTTGGAGTCGGCCACGTCGAGCAGGGCGCTCTTGTCGTCGCCGCTCAGCTTGGCCGCGTGCTGGCGGATCACCGGCTGCGCCGCGGGCACCGGGCAGACGTAGTTGATGTACTCGGCGATCGTCGCGGCGTTCTCGACCTCGTAGAAGAAGTCCATCATCATGATCGCGTCGACCGGGTTCTTGGCGGTGATCGGGATCGTCATGTTGTCGGTCCAGATCGTGCCGCCCTCTTCCGGGATGATGAACTTGAAGTTCGTCCCGTCCGAGATGTTCTTCTGGAAGATGTCGCCCGACCAGGCCTGGGTCGCCCACACCTCGCCGCTGCCGAGCGCGTCGATGTAGCTCTGGTCGTAGTAGTTGCGGACGATGCCGTCGTCCTTCTGCTTCTTGAGCTCGTCGGCCGCCTTCTTCCAGTCGTCCTCGGTCGACTTGGCCGGGTCGACGCCGATCTTCATGAGGCCGAAGTTGCCGAGCTCCTGGATGTCGGAGAACATGCCGACCTTGCCCTTGAGACGCTTGTCCCACAGGTCGGCCAGACCCTTGATCGGGCCGGTCTTGCTCTCGTCGTAGGCGATGCCGGTCATGCCCGAGGCCCACGGGATCGAGTAGGCGTTGCCCGGGTCGAAGGCTTCCTTCTTGTACGCGGCGCCGGCGTTCTTGGCGTAGTTCGGCAGCTTCGAGTGGTCGAGCGGGGCCAGGAAGCCCGAGTCGCGGAACTGGGTGAACTGGAAGCTGTTGGTGATGACCATCAGGTCGTAGCCGATGGACTGGCCCGCCGACAGCTGCGGCTGCACCTTGGCGAACCAGGGACCCATCTCCTGGATGACTTCCTGGTAATTGACTTTGATGCCGGTCGCCGCGGTGAACTTCTTGAGCTCGGGCTTCGAAGGGTCCATGTAGAGCGGCCAGTTCGCGAAGTCGAGCGAACCGTTCTTGACCTTGCCGTCCCAGAACTTGGCGACGGCGTCGGGCTCGGCGCTCGGCGGCGCCTGCGTGCCCTGTCCCTGCACGCCACAGGCGGCGAGGGCGGCGCCCAGGGCGCCGAGTCCGGAGAGCCGAAGTGCGTCCCGACGGCCGAAGCGACGCTGGGTCAGGCCGCGAACCAGGGAGGGGTCGGAAAAGTTCGACGCGGACATTCAGACTCCGATCATGTATGAGTGCTGGGGGGCCCAGGTGAGATAGACACGGTCGCCGCGATCGGCAAGGTCGTCGGCGCTCGATGCATTTTGATCGAAGACTGTGAAATCTGCGCCTGCGGCCGTGGATACCGTGTAATTCGTTGAGGTTCCGTGATAAACGACCTCGGTCACTGTCCCCGAAAGAACACTGCCCCCCGTAGCAGTCACCGGGGGCACGCCCCGGTGCAAGTCGATCTTTTCCGGACGGATCGACACCTCGAGCTTGTCGCCGGTGCGTACGGACTGTGACGCCGGTACGACCACCCGGTCCTGCGTCGTGTAGCTGAGCAGGGCCAGCCCGCCCTCGACCCGGTCGACGTGCCCGTCGACGATGTTCGACGTGCCGATGAAGCCGGCCACGAACCGGGTCGCCGGCTTCTCGTAGATCTCGCGCGGCGTGCCGAGCTGCTCGATCACGCCGGCGTTCATGACCGCGATCCGGTCCGACATCGTCAGCGCCTCGCCCTGGTCGTGGGTGACGTAGACGAACGTGATGCCGACCTCGCGCTGGATGCGCTTGAGCTCGATCTGCATCTGCTGGCGCAGCTTGAGGTCGAGGGCGCCCAGCGGCTCGTCCAGCAGCAGCGCCCGCGGCCGGTTGACCAGGGCCCGGGCCAGCGCGACCCGCTGCTGCTGGCCGCCCGACATCTCCTTGGGCGCGCGCTTCTCCATGCCGGTCAGCGACACGATCTCGAGGATCTCGCCGACCCGGCGGCTGATCTCGCTCTTGGCGACCTTCTTGCGTTCCAGACCGAAAGCCACGTTCTGGTACGTGTTCAGGTGCGGGAAGAGCGCATAGGACTGGAACACCATGTTGACGTCACGCTTGTTGGCGGCCACGCCGGTGACGTCCTGGCCGTCGAGCATCACCTGGCCCGCGGTCGGCTCCTCGAACCCGGCGATCATGCGCATGGTCGTCGTCTTGCCGCAGCCCGACGGGCCCAGCAGCGAGAAGAACTCACCCTGCCCGATGGCCAGGTCGGTCCGCTTGACGGCGGGCACCGTCTCGCCGTGCGACAGGTAGTTCTTGTTGACCCCGACGAACTCGATCGCCGGGGTGTCGCGGCTGTGCTGGGGGGTGGTCATGGCGTTCCTCTGTTATCAGCGCTTCGCGCAGGACGGGGGGCGGTCAGCCGAGGTAGCTCATTACGTGCTTGATCCGGGTGTACTCCTCGAACCCGTACATCGAAAGGTCCTTGCCGTACCCGGAGTGGCCGAATCCGCCATGCGGCATCTCGGACACGAACGGCAGATGAGTATTGATCCACACCGCACCGAAGTCGAGGCGGCGCGACACGCGCATCGCGCGGCCGTGATTCTGGGTCCAGACACTGGCGCTCAGACCGAACCGGACGTCGTTGGCCCAGCGGACCGCGGCGTCCTCGTCGTCGAACGACTGGACGGTGATGACCGGGCCGAAGACCTCGTCCTGCACCATCTCGTCGCGCTGCCGCAGACCGGCGACGACGGTCGGCTCGAGGAAGTAGCCGCGCTCGCCGATCCGCTTGCCGCCGGCCACGATGCTGGCGTGGTCGGGCGTGCGGTCGAGGAAGCCCTGCACGCGGGAGAGCTGGCCGGCGTTGTTGACCGGGCCGAAGTAGGCCTCGGTGTCGTCCGGCGCACCGACCCGGGTGTTACGCGCGGCCTCGGCCAGCGCGTCGGTGAAGTCGGCGGCGACCCGGCCGTGCACCAGCACGCGGGTGGCGGCGGTGCAGTCCTGACCGGCGTTGAAATAGCCCGCTCCGGCGATGGCCTGCGCGGTGGCGGCGATGTCGGCGTCGTCGAACACGATGACCGGCGCCTTGCCGCCCAGTTCGAGGTGGGCCCGCTTGAGATCGGCGGCGGCCGAGACCGCGACCTCCATGCCGGCCCGGGTCGAGCCGGTGATCGAGACGAGCTGCGGCGCCGGGTGGGCGACCAGCGCCCGGCCGGTGTCCCGCTCGCCGCAGACCACGTTGAGCACGCCCGGCGGCAGGAACTCGGCGGCGATCTCGGCCAGCAGCAGCGTGCTGACCGGGGTGGTGTCCGACGGCTTGAGCACCACGGCGTTGCCCGCCGCGATGGCCGGGGCGAACTTCCACACCGCCATCACCATCGGATAGTTCCACGGGGTGATCTGCGCGCACACGCCGATCGGCTCACGCCGTACGTAGGACGTGTGGTCGCGCAGATACTCCCCCGCGGACTTGCCTTCCAGGACCCGCGCCGCCCCGGCGAAGAAGCGGAGCTCGTCCAGCAGCGGTCCCATCTCTTCGGCCCGGGTCGCCTCGACCGGCTTGCCGGTGTTCCGGCACTCGGCCGCGATGATCTCGTCGGCCCGGGCCTCGACCGCGTCGGCCATCCGGAGCAGGGCCCGCTGGCGCTCGGCCGGGGTGGCGTCGCGCCAGATCTCGAAGCCGGCCCCCGCCGCCGTCATCGCCGCGTCCACGTCGGCCCCGGTCGAGACCGGCGCGAGCGCGTACGCCTCCCCGGTGCTCGGGTCGATCACCTGCGAGGTGGCCTGGTCTGCGGTTTCGACGTATTCGCCACCGACAAAGTTACGCAGAACGGGCAGCGCGGCGCTCACGGAATAGGACCTCCAGTAGCGGGCCTGTGACAGCTCCCACACAAATCGACTGCGAGACCTTGACACATGCGAAGGACGGAAGACAAGGGAATCCGAAACTATTTTCCAAACCTGAAACGGAATCGGCGTTCAGCGCCGTTCACAGCTACGCAATCCCGCGTCAGCCCCGGTAATACTTGTCGGCCACCGACAGTGCGCGGTCGAGGATCGACAGACCCTCGCGCACCTCGTCGGCGGTGACCGTGCAGGGCGGCGCGACGTGCACCCGGTTGAAGTGGGTGAACGGCCAGAGCCCCTCCTTCTTGCAGGCCGCGGCCAGTTCGTTCATCGGCCCGGCGGCCGCGCCGGAGGCGTTGAACGGCACCAGCGGCTCGCGGGTGGCCCGGTCGCGCACCAGCTCGATCGCCCAGAAGACGCCCAGCCCGCGTACCTCCCCCACACTCGGATGCCTGTCGGCCAGCTCGGCCAGCCCCGGCGCGATGACGTCGTCGCCGATCGCGCGGGCGTGCTCGACGATCCCCTCCTCCTTGAAGATCTCAATGGAGGCGACGGCCGACGCGCAAGCGAGCGGATGGCCCGAATACGTCAGACCTCCGGGGAACGGCCGCTCCCGGAACGTCTCGGCGATGTCGTCCGAAATGATCACGCCGCCGAGCGGGAGATAACCGGAGTTGACCCCCTTGGCAAAGGTGATCACGTCGGGCGCGACGCCCCAGCGGTCGACCGCGAACCACTCGCCGCAGCGCCCGAAGCCGGCCATCACCTCGTCGGCGATGAACACGATGCCGAACTCGTCGCAGATCGCCCGGACGCCCTGCAGATAGCCGGGCGGCGGCACCAGGATGCCGTTGGTGCCGACCACCGTCTCGAGCAGCACGGCCGCGACCGTGCCGGCGCCCTCGAAGACGATCGTGTCGCGGAGGTGCTTGAGCGCGCGCTCGGTCTCCTGCTCGGCGCTGTCCGAATAGAACGGCGACCGGTACGGGTACGGGCCCCAGAAGTGCACCAGCCCGACCGCGGTGCCCTCGTTGGCCCAGCGGCGCGGGTCGCCGGTGGCGGCGATCGCCGTCGTCGTGCCGCCGTGATAGCTGCGGTAGGTCGACAGGATCTTCTGCCGGCCGGTGTGCCCGCGGGCCAGCCGGATCGCATTTTCGTTGGCCTCGGCGCCGCCGTTGGTGAAGAACACCTTGTTCAGCTTCTCGGGCGCCAGCTCGGTGATCAGGCGGGCCGCCTCACCGCGCTTGTCGTTGGCGAACGCCGGCTGGATCGTGCACAGCTTGGCCGCCTGCTCCTGGATCGCTGCCACCAGGCGCGGGTGCTGGTGCCCGATGTTCACGTTGACCAGCTGCGACGAGAAGTCGAGGAACTTGTTGCCCTCGTAGTCCCAGAAGTAGCTGCCCAGCGCGCCCTCGATCGGGAGCGGGTCGATCAGGCCCTGGGCCGACCAGCTGTGGAAGACGTGGGCGCGATCGTTCGCCCTGACCTCGGCGGCGCTCATCGGTTCGTCGGGAAGCCGAGGTCGATCGCGGACGTGCCCGGGTCGGGCCAGCGCGACGTGACGACCTTGCTGCGGGTGAAGAAGTGGATGCCGTCCGGCCCGTACATGTGGGTGTCGCCGAACAGCGACGCCTTCCACCCGCCGAACGAGTAGTAGGCCACCGGCACCGGGATCGGCACGTTGACGCCGACCATGCCCGCGTTCACGTCGAACTGGAACTGCCGGGCGGCCCCGCCGTCGCGGGTGAAGATCGCGGTTCCGTTGCCGTACTCGTTGTCGTTGATCAGAGCCACGGCTTCCGCGTACGTCTCGGCGCGCACCACGGCCAGCACCGGCCCGAAGATCTCGTCGACGTAGACGTCCATGCTGGGCTTCACGTTGTCGAGCAGCGTGACCCCGAGGAAGTAGCCGTCGCCCGGCACCTCGGCCTCGCGCCCGTCGGCGACCACGGTGGCACCCTCGGCGGCACCCCGGGCGATGTAGCCGGCCACCTTCTCGCGGTGCTGCGCGGTGATCAGCGGGCCCATCTGCGACTCCGGGTCGGTGCCGGCGCCGATCTTCAGCTTGGGCAGGCGGGCCGCGATCGCGTCGACCAGCGGGCCGGCCACGTCGCCGACGGCCACCACGACCGAGACGGCCATGCAGCGCTCGCCGGCCGAACCGTAGGCGGCGTTGACCGCGGCGTCGGCGGCCGCGTCGAGCTCGGCGTCGGGCAGCACGACCATGTGGTTCTTGGCGCCGCCGAGGGCCTGCACGCGCTTGCCGTGCGCGGTGCCGGTCTCGTAGATGTACTTCGCGATCGGGGTCGAGCCGACGAAGCTGACCGCGGCGATGTCGGGGTGGGTCAGGATGGCGTCGACCGCCTCCTTGTCGCCGTTGACGACGGTGAAGACGCCCTCGGGCAGGCCGGCCTCCTTCCACAACCGAGCCAGGAACAGGGCCGACGACGGGTCCTTCTCACTGGGCTTGAGCACGAACGCGTTGCCGGCCGCGATCGCCGTGGTGCACATCCACAGCGGCACCATGGCCGGGAAGTTGAACGGCGTGATGCCCGCGACCACCCCGAGCGGCTGCTTGATCGAATAGACGTCGACGCCGGTCGCCGCCTGCTCCGAGAACGAACCCTTCATCAGGTGCGGGATGCCGGTCGCGAACTCGGCATTCTCCAGACCGCGGGCCACCTCGCCGGCCGCGTCCGAGAGCACCTTGCCGTGCTCGCTGGTGATGATCGCGGCCAGCTCCTGGGTCTGCGCGGCGAGCAGCTCGCGGAACTTGAACAGCACCGTGCTCCGCTTGGCCAGCGACGCCGAGCGCCACTCCTGCGCGGCCTGCCGGGCGACGGCGACCGCCTCGCTGACCTCGGCGGCGGAGGCGAGGTCGACCTCGGAGGTCTGCTCGCCGGTGGCCGGATTGAAGACGGGGCCGACCCGGCCCGACGTGCCGGGGCGCGCGGCGCCGCCGATCCAGTGCGTAATCCGATTCATGAACCGAGATTACGTAACACCTCTGGACCGAACAATGCTTGAAACGTACGGTAACAAAGTGTTTTCTGAGCTTCGTGTGACCGACCTGTCGGCGCGGGGACTGGCCGAGGCGGTCGGACGCGCGGTGGGCGACGGGGTGCTTGCGCCTGGGAGCAAGCTTCCTCCCGTACGGACGGTCGCCGCTGCTCTTCACATGTCTCCGACCACGGTCAACGCCGCCTGGCAGCTGCTGCGCCGCGCGGGCACGATCCAGACCGACGGGCGCCGCGGCACGGTCGTCGCCACCTCCCGGGCCGACGGTCCGGGGCGTTACCGGGCGGCGCTGCGCGGACGGAGTGGCTTCGCGCTCGACCTCTCCACCGGCGTACCGGATCCGCAGTTGTTGCCCCCGCTGCCCGCCCTGGCCGGCCTCTCCCCCGCGCCGACCAGCTATCTCGACGAACCGGTCCTGCCCTCGCTTTCGGCGGTTCTCCGCAGCTCCTGGCCGTTCCCGTGCGAACGCATCGCGATCTTCGACGGCGCGATGGACGCCATCGACCACGTGGCGTCGTCGCTGCTGCGGATCGGCGACCGCGCGGTGGTGGAGAATCCGTGCTTCCCGCCGCTGCTCGACCTACTCGAATCGCTCGGCGTGCAGGTGATCGGGGCCGAGACCGACGATTCCGGGATGCTGCCGTCCGCGCTGGCGGCCGGCCTCGCCCAGCGCCCCTCGGCCGTGTTCCTGCAGCCCCGGGCCCTCAACCCCACCGGCGCGTCGTGGTCGCCGGCCCGGACGGCCGCGCTGGCCACGGTGCTGGCGACCGCACCGTCCGTCTACGCCGTCGAGGACGACTCGGCCGGCGACGTGTCCTCGGCCCCCGCGCAGTCGCTGGGGTCGCACCTGCCTCGCCAGACCGTGCACGTCCGCAGCTTCTCCAAGTCGCACGGCCCCGACCTGCGCCTGGCCGCCGTCACCGCCCCCGCGGCCGTGCTCGACCCGGTGCTGGAACGGCGCCTGCTCGGCCAGGGCTGGACCAGCCGCCTCCTCCAGCACCTGCTGCTGGCCCTGCTGACCGACCCGTCCTCGGTGGCGGCCGTGGCGGCGGCCCGCGACGAATACGCCCGCCGCCGCCACCTGGTCGTGACGGCGCTGGCCGGTCTCGGCCTGGACCTACCGGCGGGCGACGGCCTCAACCTGTGGCTGCCGGTCGCCGACGAGCAGGCGGCCCTGATCTCCCTGGCCAGTAACGGCATCGCGGCGGCCGCGGGCACCGCCTTCGCGGCCGGCCCCACCACCCCGCACCTGCGCGTCACCGTGGGCCTGATCGCCACCGACCACGCGGCCGTGGCCGCCCACCTGGCCGACGCCGCGCGCGCCCCGGCCCTGTCGGTGGCGCGCTGACATCTTGACGCACGCCAACTAGGCGTGAGACGGTCGCGGTCATGACCGACGCCAAGCTGGATCACCCTGCGCCCTATACCGAGGCGGAATACTTCGCTCTCGGCGTGACGGACGCCCGGATCGAACTGATCGACGGCAGCCTGTGGTCGAGCCCGTCGCCGGGAATGCCGCACCAGGGCATCTGCTGGCAGGTGCTGACGGCCCTGCTTCCCGGCGCCCGAGCGGCCGGCCTCCGCGGCGTGATGACGATCAACCTCAGACTCGGCCCCGAGCGCGTCCTCAACCCGGACGTGGTCGTCGGCCAGTGGGACCGTCTCGGGCTGTTCGCCGAGGCGAGCGGGATCGCCCTGGTCGCCGAGGTCGGCTCGCCCCACACGACCTGCGTCGACCGGCTGCTGAAACGACATCTCTACGCCGCGGCCGGCATCGACTGGTACCTGCTCGTCGAGCCCGCGCTGCCCGACTGGGCCACCGTCACCGTCCGCCTCCTCCACCGCGAGGGCGACCAATACGTCGAGGCGGCGGTCGCCCAGCCCGGCGAGACCCTGGTGTCGGCCGAGCCGTTCCCGTTCGAGATGCACACGACCGACCTGCTCGACTTCTGATGCATCCGGGCCCGTGGACCGAGGATGAATTCTTCGCGCTCGGCGAGTGCATCAATCGTGTCGAACTGCTCGACGGAGGACTCTGGGTCAGTCCGGGTCCGCACATGAGCCATCAGGCAATCGCCTATCGACTGCACCGGCTGATGGAGGAGGCGGCCGGCGCGGCCGGCCTGATGGTCTACCGGGCGATCAACCTGCGCATCCAGGCGGACACCATCCTGATCCCCGACGTCGTCGTGGTGGACGACCGCGTGCCGCCCAGCATCTGCGCGGAGGCTGGGGACACGGCTCTTGTCGCCGAGATTCTGTCGCCGAGCAGCACGACGATGGACCGGGTCACGAAGCGCCACATTTACGCGGCCGCGAGGATCGACTGGTACCTGCTTGTCGACCCCGGCCTGCCCGACTATCAGGAGGTCAAGCTGACGCTGTGCCGGCGCAACGGTGACAGCTACGTCGAGGCCGCGACCGCCAAGGGCGACGAGCCACTGGTCTTTGAGCAGCCGTTCGCGGTCGAAATCCATCCGCGGCCGCTCAGCCGCTGATCTCCCGGGCCCACGGGATCAGGACGCGCTCGAGGGCGGTCACCACGTAGAACAGGGTCACGCTCAGCGCGGCCAGCAACGTGATCGCGGCGAAGGCCATCGGCGTATCGGCCGACGTGCTCGACAGGACGACAACCGAGCCCAGGCCGGCATCCGGGTTGCTGATCTCGGCGACCACCGCGCCGATCACGGCCAGCGACACCGCCACCTTGAGGCCGACGAAGATCTGCGGCAGCGCCCACGGCAGTCGCAACCGCAGGTAGGTCTGCAGGAACGAGGCGTCCAGCGACCGCGCGAACTCGGTCAGCTCGACCGGGGTCGACGTCAGCCCGGCGGCCGACGCCAGCACGATCGGGAAGAACGCGATCAGCACGACCAGCACGATCTTCGGCTGCGGTCCGAAACCCAGCCACACCACCAGCAGCGGCGCGACCGCGACCTTGGGGATGGCGTTGACGGCGATGAGCAGCGGCAGGACTGCCCGCTCGAGCGTGCGCGATGTGGTCAGCACGACGGCGAGCAGCACGCCACCGACCGCGGCCAGCGCGAAGCCGGCCGCGGTGGCGGCCATGGTCGCGACCAGTTCGCGCAGCAGATAGGCGGGCTCGCGCCGGAACGCCTCGACGATGTCGGGCGGCGACGGCACGAAGAACGGCTTGATGCCCCACGCCACCGTCGCACCCCACCAGAGCGCGATCGCCACCACCACGGCCACCAGTGGCGCGACGAGATGAGACACCGTCCGCAGCACCATCCGCCGCGGCGCCTCGGGCGCCGCGCCCTCCACGGTTCTCATCGCCGACGGCGGCCCAGCGTGGAATAGACCAGGTGGCCGCGCACCACCACGCCGGGATCGGCCATCATCTCGAGCACCCGGTCGAGCACCGCGTCGGGCACACCGGCCTCGACCAGGGCCCGGCGCTGCTGCACGATGTTGGCGACGATCAGGCCGGCGCCCGGCGAGCCGCCCGGCCACGAACGCGCGTGCACCTCGGTGTCCACATCGGTCAGACCCAGGTCGACCAGGTAGGCGTGCATCCGTCCGGCCCACGCCGGGTCGTTGCCCAGGGCCGGCAGCACCGTGCCGATCAGGGCGCGGTGATATTGCTCGTACGCCTCGGCGTCCTTCCCGGTCGCGGCGCGCAAGACCCCTTTCCCGTACGTGGTCTCGAAGTCCTCGAGCAGCAGCACGCCCCCGGGAGCGAGCGCCGCGACGAGCCGCCGCACGATCTCCTCCCGCTGCGGCAGGTGCAGGAGCAGCAGCCGCGAGTGGATCAGATCCCACTCCCCCGGCGGCAGCGGCTCGTTCACGAGGTCGTGCCGCAGCACCCGGTAGGGCGCGTCGCCGGGCAGGTGCCGCACGTTGATGTCGGTCGCCGTCACGTCGGCGCCCTGGGCGGCGAGCCAGCCCGCGACGCTGCCACCACCCGCGCCCAGTTCGAGGCAGCGTCGCCCCGGCAGCGGCCCGATGCTCGCCAGGCGCCGAGTGGTCAGCCCGTCGAGCATGGCCGACAGGCTGCTCATCCGGTTGACCGCGGCCGGGTCGTCGTTGTTGAACGCGTAGGCGGCAGCCGTCCCGTTGGTGGTCACCGGGCCATCACCTGTTCGGCGGTCAGCCCGGCCGGGAACAGGCCCGTGTCGGAGAGCAGCTTGATGGCCCGGGTGACCTTCCCGGAGTCGAGCCCACCGAGCGGTTGCGTGTAGGGCGTCATCAGCCGGATCTCCGCCTCCGCGGCAGCGGCCGCACTCGCCGGGTTCTCCTTGTGCAGCAGTTCGCCCGCCGCTTTGGGGTCGGCGATCGCGTCGGCCAGCCCCTTGAGCGCCGCCTCCTTGAACCGTTTGACCAGATCGGGGTCGCGGCCGGCCAGGTCGGCGCTGGTGACCAGCGCGTTGCCGTACAGGTCGGGCAGATAGTCGGAGTACGGCAGCACGATCATCGGCTTGCCCGCCGCCTTCTCGATGCCCGGCCGCCCGATCAGGAACGTGCTCAACGCGTCGACCCGCCCGGCCGCGAGCAGCGCCGGCACCTGCTGCGGAGTGGTGTTGACCCATTTCACCGAGGCCGGGTCCAGTCCCGCCTTTTTCGCGTACGCCGGGAACAGTGACTGATTCACCGAACCGGTCGCCGCTCCCAGCGTCTTGCCCTTGAGATCGGTGGGTTTCTTCACCGGCCCGTCGGCGGGGGCGACGATCGAGACCACGGTCTGCTGCTGCACCGCGGCGACGGCCCGGAAGTCCTTGAACTTGCCCTGCCCGGCCAGGATGATCCCGCCGGTCAGGTCGAGCATGGCGAAATCGGTCTGCCCGGCGGCCAGCGCCTTGAGGTTCTCGCTGGTCGCGGCGCCGAGCTTGATGTCGACGTCGAACCCGGCGTCGCGGAAGTAGCCCTTCTCACGCGCCGTCCACACGAAGGCGTCGCGCCCGGCCGCACCGAAGGCGGTCAGATAGGTGATCTTGCGCAGCTGCGGATCGCCACTGCCACCGCTGCTGCTGTCGTCATCGGTGCCACAGCCGGCCAGCGCCAGCACAGACACGATCAGAATGCCCAGAACCTTCTTCGCTCGGCCCATCGTGGGCCTCCCCGTGAGTCGAAAGAGTCGGAACCACAGGCTATCGATCCGCTTCGATGATCGGTACAGAGTGGACCTGCCGATTTCCGACATGCCCTCCCACCAGTGCAAACATCACCCCATTGCCCGTACGCGGGCAGGCGTGCAACCTCCGCACCACGCGCGGTGTCAGTAAGCGGGGCCCGCAGTGTCAGTCGCCCTCGATCAGCAGGGCGTCCGCCATCGTCCGGCCCAGCCACGCCTCGTAACGGTCGAGGGACCAGCCCCGGCGGTGGATCAGGCGCAGGGCCGTGTCGGGCGAGGTGAGCGTCCAGAGGATGTCGCCCGCCTCACCGACGGTCAGGTCGCCCCGGAGACCGAACCGCTCGCGGACCAGTCCCGCGACCCCCGCCGTACCGGCGGCGCGCTCGTCCTCGATGGTGCCGGTGAAGGCCCGTACCTCCCGGTCCCCCGCCGCCCCCTCGGCCAGGATCGGCAGCAGCGGTCCGGCCCGCTCGTACATCTCCCGCCCCATCCGGGCGTAGAGGCGCAGGAACTCGCGCCCGTCGGCCGCGCCACGCATGGCCCGGGCGGTGGGCCGCTCGATCATCGGCACCGGTTCGTCGTCTCCCGCCAATGCGGTGTCGTAGACGGCCTTGAGCACGGCGGCCTTGCCACCCACGACGTTGTAGACGGTCTGCACGCTGACCCCCGCGCGTCCGGCGATCGCTTCCACCGTCGTTCCGCCGAATCCGCGTCGTACCAGCAACACCCGCGCCGCCTCGAGCACCCGCTCCCGGCTGGCCCGCCGCTGCTCCGCCCGCACGTCACTCGAATACCGTCGCTCCGGCACCGCCACCCTCCTCAGCCGACGGAAACGCCACCCCCGCCCAGTGTGACCGGCTGCGGGACCGGCAGGGATCCCACCTGCCACAGCACCGCCAGCTCGTCCCGCACACCCCAGTGCTCGGCCAGGACTCCGCGCTCGGCCCGGTAGAGGTGCATGGTGGGCATCGCGTACGGACGTCCGGTCGCCGGGAAGCCCAGGTGGTCACTGTTGTGCCGGCCGTGGGCGGTGGCCCGGACGGCGACCCGGTCCCCGTCGGCGACGACGTCGTGCAGTTCGTAGCGCAGTTCGAGCACGGTGTGCAGGAAGCCCAGGATCTGCAGGTAGCCGGCCCGGCCCGGAGGCGCCCACGGCGGCGCACCGTGGTCGGTGAAGTCCTCGGCCACGAGCGGCCCGACGGCGGCGATGTGGCCGGTGTTCAAGGCTTCGAGCACGTCGCGGGCCAGTTTCTCGGCGTGGTTCATGGTTTCCTCCGGTGAATCGGATTCGGTGGAACCACGTTCGACCCGGCTCGCGGGCGCGGGCAAACTCGGTGGAGAGATTCGCCCGTGCGTTCCAGCCAATCGTCAGCCGGCCGGTCGGAAGCTGTCGAAGACCAGGTCGAGCTCGCCGCGGTAACGGTCCCAGTCGGCGTCCCGGGTCTGCCAGTAGAAGCCGTAGGCCTGGGTGTCCGAGGTGACCACGCCCCGGTTGTTGACGTGCTGCCGGACGCCGCCCCGGGTGAAGGTGAACTCCCAGTCGGCGGCCTTCTCGAAGTAGTCGACCGCGTCGATGCCGATCTCCCGGTAGGACGGGAAGTCGCCGCGATCAACGCGATAGCGCGACTTGCCCTCCCAGTCGGCGACCGGGTCCTTGGCCGGCGTCTTCGTCTGGTCGATGCCGAGCACCCGCGAGCCGCTGCGGAAGTAGACCATCGTGCCCTCCCGCGACCGCGTCCACCCGTCCGGCACGTAGACCGCGAACCCGGTGCTGTCGCGGTAGTCCCGCCACCCGCCGGGCAGCGCGGGCAGCCCCGCCCCGGCCGGCGCCGACGAGGTCCCCGCCCCGGACGACGACGAGGATGAGGATGAGGATGACGGGGCCGCGGAGGTCGCCGCCGGGGACGACGGCGCGGCCGAGCCTGGCGTGGCGGGCGCCGAGACAGCCTGCGGTGCGGCCCCGGTCGGCGCTTCCGAATCGGAGCGGTTCATGGCCCAGACGACTCCCACCGCCACCAGGACCAGGACCACACTCCCCGCGACAACAAGCCATCGCCGCAACGGGTCACGCGAGGGCGACGAGTCATGCGGTGACGGGTCACGCGACGGGTCAAGCCGTAA
The DNA here is from genome assembly GCF_018829635.1 of Paractinoplanes bogorensis. Classification (GTDB taxonomy): domain Bacteria; phylum Actinomycetota; class Actinomycetes; order Mycobacteriales; family Micromonosporaceae; genus Actinoplanes; species Actinoplanes bogorensis. The sequence goes on along the minus strand of NZ_JAHKKG010000004.1, from coordinate 460,730 downwards.
CGGGTCGCGCAGGGGCGACGGGCCAAGCTGTGACGGGTCAGGCGATAGCGAGTCACCCGACGGGTCACGCGATGACGGGTCACGTGACGGGTCACGCGATGACGACGGCGCTCGCTGGGTGGGGATCGAGGGACCGGCGGAGGCGGCGGACGGCGGGGAATCGGAGCCGGGCGCGGGGTCGGCGGGGGCGGGGTCCTCGGGTACGGGGAGAGGGAGCGGCGGAGGTAGGGCCAGGTCTGCGGTTGTGGAGGCCTGATCGCGTACGGGAACAAGGGCGTGACCGTAGGCCTCGGTGACCGCCGCGCGCAGCAGGTGTTCCGCCTCGGCCGCGTCTATGCGTTCGGCCGGATCCTTGCGCAGCAGGCCGAGCAGCACCGGCTCGAGCGGACCGGCCTGCCGGGGCGGATCGGGTTCGTCGGCGGCCAGCGCGGTCAGTGTGGCCAGGGCGTTGGCGCGGTGGAAGGGCGAGCGGCCCTCGACCGCCGCGTAGAGGGTCGCGCCCAGGGACCACAGGTCGGAGGCCAAGCCGGCGGTGCCGTACTTCGCGCGTTCGGGCGACATGTATTCGGGTGAGCCCAGCAGCATGTCGGAGCTGCTGATCAGGCTGTCACCTTCGATGGTGGCGATGCCGAAATCGGTCAGCAGCACGCGGCCGTCGTCGGCCAGCAGGACGTTGGCGGGCTTCACGTCGCGGTGGTCGACGCCGGCCGCGTGGGCGGCGCGCAGGGCGGCCAGCAGGTCGAGGCCGATGCGGGCGGTCCGGCGGGGGTCGAGCGGGCCGTCGGCGCGCATCTCCTCGTGCAGCGAGCGGGACGGCACGTAGGCCATCACGATCCACACCCGTCCGTCCACGTCGAACACGTCGAAGACCTGCACCACGTTGGGGTGACCGAGCCGGGCCGCGGCGCGGGCCTCGCGCAGCGTGCGGCGGTGGGCCGAGTCGCGTTCGGCGGCGACCAGATCGGCCGGGAGCAGCACTTCCTTGATGGCGACGTCGCGTTCGAGCACCTCGTCGCGGGCCTGCCAGACCTTGCCCATGCCGCCCTCGCCCAGGGTCTGGCCGAGGCGGTAGCGACCGGCGACGAGAGGCATGGAAAGCGCCTTACCCCGGCTGCCCCGAGATCAGACCTGTGCACGTGCCCTTATCGGTCGCGGAATGTGCAATACTTCCGGAACTCCGCGACGAAAGTTTCGCTGAGCGCATTGGGGCGAGCAAGGAGAGTCGTATGGCCGCGACCGGACGGCGTGTCACTATCGCGACCATCGCCGAGGCGGCCGGGGTTTCCGTGCCCACGGTGTCACGGGTGCTCAACGGGCGTACCGATGTGTCGCCCGAGACGCGTGACCGCATCGAGCATCTTCTGCGAGAGCACGACTACCGCCCTCGTAACTCTCGGCAGCCGCTGCGCGCGGGCCTGATCGACCTGGTCTTCCACGATCTGGACAGTCCGTGGGCGGTCGAGCTGATCCGCGGCGTCGAGGAGGTCACGCACGCGGCAGGTGTCGGCACGGTCATCTCGGCTGTGCACCGGCGTACCGCATCGACCCGCCAGTGGTTGCAGAATCTGCGGTCGCGGCAGTCCGACGGCGTGGTCCTGGTGATCTCGGACGGGGCCGGCCCGGTCTACACCGAACTGCACCGGCTCAACGTTCCGATGGTGATCATCGACCCGGCCGGTGGGGCCGCGGCCGACGTCCCGACGATCGGGGCGACGAACTGGTCGGGCGGCCGCAGCGCCACCGAACATCTGATCTCTCTCGGACATCAGCGGATCGGCCTGATCGAGGGCCCGCGCAATCTGCTGTGCAGCCGGGCCCGGCTCGACGGCTATCGGGCCGCGCTCGAGTCGGCCGGCATGCGGGTCGACCGGCGGCTGATCGAGCCGGGCGACTTCCGGCACGAGGGCGGCTTCGCGGCGGCCCAGCGGCTGCTCGACCGGGACGACCCGCCGACGGCAATCTTCGCGTCGAGCGACCAGATGGCGCTGGGGGCCTATGAGGCGGCCCGGCTGCGCGGCTTCCGGGTGCCCGACGATCTGAGCGTGGTCGGCTTCGACGACCTGCCCGAGGCCCGCTGGTCGTCGCCGCCGCTGACCACCGTGCGCCAGCCCCTGGCCGACATGGGCGGGCTCGCCGCGCGGACCGTCCTGAGACTGTCACGCGGCGAGCCCATCGAGACTCCCCGGGTCGAACTCGCGACCGAGCTGGTCGTGCGCGAGAGCACCCGCCTACTTGCTGAAACCCGCCGTCAAGCCGCTCAGTAGCTGGCGGCGGCCGATGGCGTAGAGGATGACGATCGGCAGCGTGGTCAGGGTGACCGACGCGGCGATGGCCGGCACGTTGACGCCGAACTGACCCGACAGGCTGGCCAGCGCGAGCGGAACCGTGCGCTGGTCGGGGCTCTGGGTCAGCACCAGCGGCAGCAGGAAGCCGTTCCAGATGCCGAGTCCGTTGTAGATCGCCACCGTCACCAGGGCGGGCCGGGTGAGCGGGAACGCCAGGCGCCACAGCGTGCCCCACTCGGTCGCGCCGTCCATCCGCATCGACTCGAAGAGCTCCTTCGGGACGTCACGGATGAAGTTCGACAGCACCAGCACCGACAGCGGGATGGCGAACGCGATCGAGGGCAGGATGATCGCGGCCAGGGTGTCGTACATCTTGAGCCGGATGATGATCAGGTAGACCGGGATGATCACCGCCTGCAGCGGGATCGCCAGACCCATCAGGAACACCCAGTTCATGCCCTTGAGGATCCGGCTGCCGCTGCCCCGGACGATCGCGTACGCCGCCATGAAGCTGACCAGGACGGCCGGCACCGTCGCGCCGAGGGTGACGATGACGCTGTTGAAGAAGTACCGGACGATGTCGGACTCGATGACCGTCTTGTAGTTCTCGAAGGTCAGGTCGGACGCCGGGACCAGGGGGTTGGTGATGAAGTAGTTCGACTGGGTCTTGAAGCTGGTGATGACGATCCAGTAGATCGGCAGCATCACGACGAAGAGCCAGACCCAGCTCAGGCCACCGCCGAGCCAGTTGTAGGCCATCGCCTTGTTGCGCCGGCGGGTGCCGCCGGGGGTGCCCGAGACGGACGGCGACGGGCGGTGCTTGGTCACGGTCGCCATGTCAGGCCCCTTCCAGCTGGCTGTCGTCGGCCCGGCCCCCGAGCCGCCGCAGCACCAGGGACAGCACGAGACCGACCAGGACCAGGATGACAGCGATGGCGCTGGCCGGGCCCATCAGGTTGGCCTGGAAGCCCTGCTGGTACATCGCCAGGGCCAGCGCGCGGGTGGCGTCGCCGGGACCGCCGGCGGTGAGCACGTAGATCAGGTCGAAGAAGGTCAGCGACCCGACCACCATCAGCGTCGACGACGTGATGATCGTGTATTTCAACTGGGGCAGGGTGATGCTGATGAACTGCCGGACGCGGCCGGCGCCGTCGATCTGGGACGCCTCGTACATGCTCGTCGGGATCTGCCGGACCGCGCCCTGGTAGATCAGCGAGTGGAACGGGATGAACTGCCAGGACACGATGAAGATCAACGTGGCCATGGCCAGCGTCGAGTTGCCGAGCCAGTCCTGGTTGAGCAGATCGATGCCCAGGCCGCTGCCGAGCCCGAAGCTCGGGTCGAGCAGCGCCTTGTAGGTGATCGCGATGGCGGCCGAGCTGAGCAGCAGGGGGATGAAGAACAGCACGGCCAGGAACTCGCGGTAGCGCTTGCTGGTGGCCAGGAAGACCCCGATCAGGATCGACATCGGGGTCTGGACGGCCCACGACAACGCCATGATCAGGAAGGTGACCCAGAGGGCGTGCGGCAGCCCGGGGTCGCTGAGCGTGGCCTTCCAGCTGTCCAGTCCGGAGGGCACGATCTCGCCGATGCCGTTCCAGGTCGTGAAGCTCAGGGCGAGAACGCCGAGCAGCGGGATGATCCCGAAGAACACGAACCAGACGAACGCCGGCAGAGCCATCCAGAGGACGGGACCGCTCCGCCCGCCGGTGGACCTGGAGGGCTCCTTCGTCCGTACGACGGGCGGAGCGATCGTCGTCACTTGCCGATGACTCCGTTCATGGCGTCAACCCACTGCTGCGGGCTGACCTGCAGCTGGAACAGCTTGGCGATGTTGTCGAGCAGCGTCTCGGCCGCGGTCGGGCTGAGCGCCTGGTCCCACGACTGGGCGAAGACCTTGGCACCGTTGGCGATGGTGGCCATGTCCTTCAGGAAGCCCGCGTCGTCGCCGGTGAAGAGGCTCTCGCTGCCGGTCAGCACCGGGACGCCGCCGGACTTGACCCAGCCCGCCTTCTCCTCGTCGTCGACCAGCGTGGTCGAGAAGAACTTCTTGGCGATGTCCTTGGCCTCGGTCGTGGCCTTGGAGGAGATCGAGAGGTATTGACCCGGGTTGCCGACCGTGTTGCTCGGGTCGCCCTTGCCGCCCTCGACCGCCGGGAAGTTCATCCAGCCCAGGCCGCCGTCCTTGACGAAGTTGCCGCCCTGCTCCTTCTGGATGCCGTAGGACCACGAGCCGTGCAGCATCATCGCGGCCTTGCCGGTGTAGAGCAGCGCCTGGTCGGCGTTCGAGTCGGCCGTGGTCGACGAGAAGCCCTTCTGGAAGCCGTTCGCCTTCACCAGGTCTTGGATCTTGGTGAGCATGTCGAGCACCGCCGGGTCGGACCAGGCGCCCTTCTCGCCGGCGAACACCTTGTCGAAGACCTCGGAGCCCGCGGTGCGGTCGAGCAGGAACTCGAGCCACATCATGTTCGTCCAGCGGGACTGGCCACCGAGCGAGAACGGCGCGATCTTCTTCGCGTTGAACTGCGGCACCAGGGCCATGATCTCGCCCCACGACTTCGGGGGCTGCAGGCCGGCCGACTCGAAGACCTTCTTGTTGTAGAAGAGCACGATCGGCTGGACCGTCTCGACCGGCAGCGCGTAGATCTTGCCGTCGACCGTGCCGGCGCCGAACGAGGACGGGAGGATCTTGCTCTTGACCGCCGCGTTCTCACCCAGCCAGCTGGTCAGATCTTCGACCTGGCCCGAGGTCACGTACTCCTTGAGGCCGCCACCGCCCCAGCCCCAGATCATCGTCGGGCCCTGGTTGGCGCCGAGCGCCGTCTTGATCTTCTGCTTGTAGGCGTCGTTCTGGAAGAACGTCCCGGTGATCTTGCTGTCCGGGTTCGCCTTGTTGAACCGGTCGATCGCGGCCTGACGGTACGGCTCGCCGGGCGGGCCGCTGAGGGACCAGTAGCTGGCCGCGCCGCCGCCGCTGCCCCCGCTGCTGCTGCCACCGCTGTTGCTCGGACCGGAGCTGCCACAGGCCGCCAGGGCCGCGGCACCGGCCGCACCCGCGGCCAGGCCGAGGAAGTTCCGCCGGGAAATCGGGTTATTGGACACGCTGATCTCCGTCTTTTTTTGATGCCGCCGCGGTGGCGGCGAGAGGATCGCCGTGGAAGTGGTCGTCCGCGTCACAGCGGCTGCAACTTTCGCTCGTCAACCGCAAATTAACACGAGGTTTCGTTAACGTAGGGTTTCGGCTTGATCATGTCAAGAGTCTTGCATTGGTCGCGCTCCCACGGCGAGAGTGGACGGGATTCCGACCTGGTCACGACCGCCTGCCTAAGATCATCTCGACACCGAAAATTGTGCTGTGCAAACACTGAAAGTTTCGGAACCAAATCTGTGGAACCACTGAGGAGCTGCGCCGTGACCGTAGAACCGGTACGCAAGCCATGGCAGGACCCGGCGCTGGGCGTGGCGGAGCGCGTCGACGCCCTGCTCGCCGAGATGACCCTCGAAGAGAAGATCGGCCAGCTCGGCAGTCGTTGGGTCGGCAACGACATGCAGGACGAAGAGGAGGTCGACCCCGAGGAGACGCTCAACGTCGCTCCCATGCAGGATGTTTTCGCCGCTTCCGGGACGATACCCCTGGACGAGGCCAGTCGGCACGGACTCGGCCACCTCACCCGGGTCTACGGGAGTCACCCCCTCACTGCCGTCGAAGGCGCCGCCGAGGTCGTACGTCAGCAGCACATCGTCCTGGCCAACTCCCGTCTGAGCATTCCGGCCGTCGTCCACGAGGAGTGCCTGACCGGGTTCACCACCTTCGGCGCCACGGTCTATCCGGCCGCCATCGCCTGGGGCGCCACCTTCGACCCGGACCTGGTCGAGCGGATGGCCGCCGCGATCGGCCGGGACATGGCCGCGGTCGGCGTGCACCAGGGCCTGTCCCCCGTGCTCGACGTGGTGCGCGACTACCGCTGGGGCCGGGTCGAGGAGACCATCGGCGAAGATCCGTACCTGGTCGGCCTGCTCGGCGCCGGATACGTACGGGGTCTGCAGAGCGCCGGCGTGATCGCGACCCTCAAGCACTTCGCGGGCTACTCGGCGTCGCGTGGTGCCCGCAACCACGGTCCCGTCCCGATGGGCCGCCGCGAGCTGCTCGACATCATCCTGCCGACCTTCGAGACGGCGATCCGCGAGGCCGGGGCCGAATCGGTGATGAACTCCTACTCCGACATCGACGGGCTGCCCGCGGTGGCCGACCCGTGGCTGTTCACCGAGCTGCTGCGCGACCGCTGGGGCTTCACCGGCACGGTCGTCTCCGACTACTGGGCCGTGCCGTTCCTGGCCACCACCCACCACGTGGCCGAGGACATGGTCGACGCCGGGATCCAGTCGCTGACCGCCGGCATCGACGTCGAGCTGCCCGACACGCTCGGTTTCGGCCAGGAACTGGCCGGCCGGGTGCCTGAGGAGCTGATCGACCGGGCCGTCCGGCGCCTGCTCACCCAGAAGGTGTCCCTCGGCCTGCTGGACGCCGGCTGGACGCCGGAGAAGTCCGTCGCCGCCGCCGCGGGCACGGATCTCGACTCGGCCGCCAACCGGGCCCTCGCCCGCGAGATGGCCGAGAAGTCGATCGTGCTGCTCGAGGCCGGGTCGGCGTTGCCGCTGGCCGCGGGCCTGGGCCGGGTCGCCGTGGTCGGACCGGCCGCGGCCGACCCGCGTACGTTCATGGGCTGCTACGCCTTCCCCAACCACGTGCTGCCCCGCTATCCGCAGGCCGGGCTGGGCATCGACGTGCCAACCGCGGTCGACGCGCTGAAGTCTGCCCTTTCCGGCACCGAGGTCGTGTACGAACAGGGTTGCCCGGTGATCGGCGACGACACTTCCGGTTTCGCCGCCGCCGTCGCCTTGACAGAAAGCGCCGACGTCACCGTGGCGATGGTCGGCGACCTGGCCGGGCTGTTCGGGCACGGCACCTCGGGCGAGGGCTGCGACGCCGAAGACCTCACGCTGCCCGGCGTGCAGGCCGAGCTGATCGAGGCGCTCCTGGCCACGGGTAAGCCGATCGTTGTGGTTGTGGTCTCCGGACGCCCGTACGCGCTGGGAAGCCTCTCCTCCCGCGTGGCCGGCCTGGTGCAGGCGTTCATGCCGGGCGAGGAGGGCGGCGCCGCGATCGCGGGCGTGCTGACCGGCAGCGTCAACCCCGGCGGCAAGCTCCCGGTGCAGATCCCGCGGCACCCCGGCGGACAGCCCGGCACCTACCTGCTGCCGTCGCTCGGCGCCGAGAACACCGGGGTCAGCAACCTGGACCCGACGCCGCTGTACGCCTTCGGGCACGGCCGCTCGTACACCACGTTCGCCGTCGACGACCTGCGGATCAGCGCGACCGAGGTGCCGACCGACGGCGAGTTCACGGTGACCGTGCGGGTGCGCAACACCGGCGGGCGCGCGGGCGACGAGGTGGTGCAGCTCTATCTGAAGGATCTGGTGGCCCAGGTGACCCGGCCGGTCAAGCAGCTCACCGGCTTCGTCCGGGTCGGGCTCGAGGCGGGCGAGGCTCGTGACGTGACGTTCACGGTGCACGCCGACCGGACCGCCTTCACCGGGCGCGACTTCTCCCGGATCGTCGAGCCGGGCGACCTGGACGTGCTGGTCGGGACGTCGGCGGCGGACCTGCCGCTGACCGGCCGGGTCCGCCTGACCGGGGCGCTACGCGTCGTGGGCGACCGGGACCGCCGCCTGGTCACGCCGGTCACGGTCGAAAAGGTCTAGCCGGCGGGCCAGTTCGGTGCGCGAGCGGACGCCCAGGCGGGCGAACACGTTGCGCAGGTGGTGATCGATCGTGCGGGGGCTCAGGTGCAACTGCCGGGCCACCTCACGGTTGGTCGCGCCTTCGGCCACCAGGCCGGCGATCCGCTCCTGCTGCGCGGTCAGCGGCGCCTGGTCGACGGTCGTGACCCGTTCCCCGGCCGCGCGCAGCTCGCGGGCGGCCTGGTCGGTCCACGGACGCGCGTCGTAGCGCCGGAACGTCTCGGCGGCGCGGCGCAGGTGATCGCGGGCCTCGGCCGGGCGCCGGTGACGGCGCAGGTGGCGGCCGTAGAGGAGCTGGGTGTGGGCGCGGGCGAAGCCGCCGTCGGCGTCGCGGTCGTGCCAGCCGAGGGCCTCACGGAAGTAGTCGTCGGCACCCTCAGCCTCGGTCAGCGCCCGGCAGCGGCTGCGCAGGGCCAGCCAGCCGGGTTGAGCGGTGCGGGCGGCCCATCGGTCGAAGACGTCGACGCTCTTGCCGGTGGTCTCGGCCAGGTGCGGGGCGATCGCCACGCGCAGGATCATCGAGCCGGTCCGGGCGACGCGGGCCAGCCGTTCGGCCGCCCGGTCAGGGTGCCCGGCGGCCAGATCGAGCAGTGCCTCGGTCCAATCCCCCAGGCCGTCGCCGGCGCCCCCGCGCTCCCGGGCCGTCGCGGTGTCGTGCCGGCGGACCGTTCCCGCGTCGCCGCGCTGCCGGGCTGTCTCGGCGTCGCCCATGAATGCGGCCAGCAGCCCGAGCAAGGCCTGATGCGAGACGGCCAGGTCGGGGCGGCCCGCTCCCCGGGCGACGGCCGCGCCATCGAGGGCGTTTTCGGTCGCAGCGTCGTAGCGGCCGGCGGCCAGCTCGGCGAACGCTGCGACCTCCAGGGCCTCGGGGACGAGCGCGGCGTGACCGCGCCGCTGGGCCTGGGTGACGGCCTGGTTCGCCAGGTGGGCGGCCCGGCGGTCCTGGCCCAGCAGGATGCCGGTGTTCGCGGCCCGTGTCAGGGCGACCGGGTCGGTGGTTCGCGCGGCCAGGAGCATCACCGCGCGCAGGTGCCGGAACGCGCTGGTCTCGTCACCCGTCATGAGGTCGGCGAGACCGATCACCTGGTGCAACGCCATCTCGATCTCCCAGCCCGGGTCGCCGGACTTCCCGAGGGACGTCGCGGACGGGTCACCAGGCCTTCTGAAAGGAGTCAGGGACGGGTCGCCGGGCCTTCCGAAAGGAGTCGCGGACGGGTCGCGATAGTGGGCCGCCGCCTGACGCGCCAGTGCCGGGTATCGAGACGGGTCGCCGGCCCGGCCGCAGGCGTCGGCGGCCAGCAGCAGGGCATCGAGCGCTCCGGTGGGGTCGGTGGGCAGCAGATCGGCGGCCACGTCGAGGAGCACGTCACGGGACTCGGCCGGCGCTCCCCGCAGCTTGATCTCAGCGATCGCCCCGCGAGCCCGGGCACGCACCTCGACGCCGGCCCGCAGCCGGCTCGCCTGGCGCAGCAGCGGCCGGGCATCGCGCGGACGACCCGCCGCCACCGCCGAACGGGCCGCCGCCAGGAGAGCCGACGGGTCGTCGCCGAGCCGGGCGGCATGCCGCTGCGCCCGCCAGGCGTCGGCCGGCGGGACCGAGGCGGCCGCTCGCATCAGATCCTGGGCCAGCTCGCCATCCGGCGCGCTGGTCACCTCGGCCCGTTGCACGAGCGCGGCCAGTTCGCGGCCCCGCTTCGCGAAGACGACGGCCAGCGCGAGGTGGGCGGCGTGACGACGGAAAAGCGGTTCTTCCCCGTACGCGACCAGCCCGGCCACGGGCGGCCGGAAGCTCACGCCGTCCGCCGTCACCGTGATCAGCCCCGCCCGTTCAGCCGGCGCCAGGTGCGCCGCCGTGACCGCCCCGCACGCGCCTTCACGCAGCGCACCGCACGCGCATTCACCCGCCGCACCGCCCGGTCCCCCACACGCTGCCCTGTCCGCGTCCTCATCCGACGGCGCGTCCACGCCCTCAACCGGCGCCGCGTCCACGCCCTCAACCGGCGCCGCGTCCACACCCTCAACCAGCGCCGCGTCCACACCCTCGACCAGCGCGCTGTCCGCGCACTCGTGGGACGGTGTGCCGGGCCAGAGCGCGGGATCGGCGGCGGCCAGCAACTCGGCCGGCGGGGTGCCGGGGGCGGCCGCCGCGAGCAGCAGCAAGCGCCGCGTTGACGGCGGCAATGCGGCCAACCGCGTCTGGAAACGGCGACGCAGGGAGCTCCCGTGGGGCAGACCGCCGGGCAGCGGGGCCAGGCCGCGCCGCTGGGCCGGGGTCAGGGAGTCGGCTAGCTCGGCCAGCGCCCCGGCATGGCCGGCGGCCAGCTCGACCAGGGCGGCGGCGACTTCGTCGGTCGTCTCGGGTGCACGCCGGTGTACCAGCGCGTGCCCAGCCTCGTCGTCCAGCGGGGTCAGGTGGACGCAGCGCAGGCCGGGCAGTTCCGCTGCGGCGGTGGCCAGGATCGCGACCGGCAGGCGTGCGGCCAGCATCTGGATCAACTGCCAGGACGGCGGGTCGAGGCGGTCGGCGTCGTCGAGCAGGCACAGCACCGGGCCCCGGGCGGCGGCGCGGCGCATCAGGGCGAGCAGGGCCACGCCGAGCAGCAGCGGGCTCGCCCCGGGTTCCCGGCCGGCGATCACCCTGGTCAGAGGGTCGCGCTGGTGCGCCGGGAGATGACCGGCCAGTGCCTCCAGGGGCTCGATCAGCTGCTGCAGTCCCGCGTAGCCGACCGACGGATCGCGGCCGGGGGCGGTCAGCACGGTCCACCCGGGCCCGGCCATCCCGGCGGCCGTGCCGAGCAGCGTGGTGCGGCCCTCGCCGGGTCCGCCGACCAGCACGAGAGACCCGCCGGCGGGCGTGTCGAGCAGGGTACGGATCGCCGACCGTTCCGCCTGCCGCCCGTACGGGAAAGAATCTTGCACTTGAAGTGCACTAACCATGAAGGGAGTCTGTCGTCGCAGGCCACGGCCGGAAAGAGTTTGACCGGGACTTTTCGGCTGATGAAATTTCGGGGGTGTTAACAGGCCGTTGCGCAAGGCTGGTGGTTTCGCCGATGCGCACGCCGCGAAACCGAACAAACACTGACCGCCATCAATCCCCAACCATCGGGAGCGTGTCAGGTGCAGCACCTTCGCAAACCACGCCGGTTCGTCCTCGCGATGGCCGCGGCCGCCGCACTGGCCGTCGGACTCGGCGCGGCTCCGGCCCAGGCCGCGGACAACCCGTACGAGCGCGGCCCCAACCCGACCACCAGCTCGCTCGACGCCAGCCGCGGGCCCTACAGCGTGTCCACCGCCAGTGTGCCCTCGACGGTCAGCGGCTTCGGCGGCGGCACCATCTACTACCCGACGAGCACGTCCGACGGCACATTCGGCGCGGTCGCCATCTCCCCCGGCTTCACCGCCCGCTGGTCCAGCCTGTCGTGGCTGGGCCCGCGCATCGCGTCGCACGGCTTCGTGGTGATCGGCATCGAGACCAACACCATCTACGACCAGCCCGGTTCGCGCGGCGACCAGCTGCTGGCCGCGCTCGACTACCTCACCCAGCGCAGCTCGGTGCGGACCCGGATCGACGCGACGCGACTCGCCGTGGCCGGTCACTCGATGGGTGGCGGCGGCAGCCTCGAGGCCGCCCGCTCGCGTCCGTCACTGCAGGCCGCGGTGCCGCTGGCCCCGTGGAACACGACCAAGAGCTGGTCGACGCTGCGGGTGCCGACCCTGATCGTCGGCGGCGAGAGCGACACCGTCGCGCCCGTCTCGTCGCACTCGATCCCGTTCTACAACAGCATCCCGGCGTCGTCGGAGAAGGCGTACCTGGAGCTCAACAACGCCTCGCACTTCTTCCCGCAGTCCGTCAACACCTTCACCGCCCGCCTCGGCGTGGCCTGGCTGAAGCGCTTCGTCGACAACGACACGCGCTACGACCAGTTCATCTGCCCGGGCCCGTCCAGCACCTCCATCTCGGACTACCGCAACACCTGTCCGCTGTCCTGACCGGGAAAGCGGCCCGGTCGGCGGACAACGCCGGCCGGGTCGTTGCGGTTATCCTGCCGCGGATGAGCGTCAAACGAGGGCGGCCGCCCGGGATGATGGACGTCGCCCGGCTGGCCGGGGTGTCGCATCAGACGGTGTCGCGCGTGCTCAACGAGCACCCCAACGTCAGCGAGCAGACCCGCCTCAAGGTGCAGGCGGCGATCGCCGAGCTCGGCTACCGGCCCGACCGGGCGGCCCGGGCGCTGGTCACCGGCACGTCCAAGGTGATCGGGGTGGTCGCGCAGAACTCCTCGCTCTACGGGCCGGCGTCGATGCTGACCGCGTTCGAGGAGGCGGCCCAGGCCACCGGGTTCGCGGTCAACGTGGGCAGCGTCCGTAATCTCGACGAACGCTCGATCGCCGACGCCGTCGAACGGCACCTCGACCAGCGTGTGGCCGGGCTGGTCGTGATCGCCCCGGTCGCCGGGGCCGGTCCGGCCCTGGCCAAGCTGCCCGACGACGTCCCGGTGGTGACCATCGACGGCGATCCGGAACGGTCGTCCACCCTGGTCACGGTCGACCAGGTGGCCGGCGCCCGGGCCGCCACCGAACATCTGCTCGGCCAGGGCCATCAGACCGTGTGGCACATCTCCGGGCCGGCCGACTGGTTCGACGCGGCCGGGCGCGTCCAGGGCTGGGAGTCGGCCCTGCGCGAGGCCGGACGCGAGATCCCGCCGCTGCTCACCGGGGACTGGAGTGCCGCCTCGGGCTACCGCAACGGCCAGTTGCTGGCCCGGCTGCCCGAGGCGACGGCGGTCTTCGCGGCCAACGACCACATCGCGCTCGGGCTGCTGCGGGCCCTCAACGAGCACGGCCGGCGGGTGCCGGGTGACATCAGCATCGTGGGCTTCGACGACGTGCCGGAGGCGGCGTTCTACAACCCTCCCTTGACGACGATTCGCCCCGATTTCGACGCCGTGGCCACCGCTTCGCTCGAGTTGCTGCTGGCCCAGATCGATTCCGGGACCACCGATTCCGTACGCCGTACCATCGCCCCCGCACTCGTGGTGAGGCAGAGCGTCGCACCCCCGGCGTAGTCTCTTCGCGTGCCCCTCCTGCTCGTCCTCGACGGCAACAGCCTGTTGCACCGCGCCTACCACGCCGGCGCGGGCGACGGCTGGGTCGACGACGACGGCAACCCGATCTGGGCGCTGCGCGGCTTCTTCGGTTACATGGCCCGCGCCGCCGCCCACCTGCGCCCCGACGCGGTGGTGGTCGGCTTCGACTGCCCCGACGAGTCGGCCCGCCGCACCGACTACCCGGCCTACAAGGCGCACCGCCCCGACAAGGCCGAAGACCTGACCGCGCAGCTGCTGGCCGCCCCCGCCCTGCTGCGTGACGCCGGCGTGTGCACCGTCGTCCCGCGCGCCTACGAGGCCGACGACGTGCTGGCCAGCGCGGCCGCCACGGCCCGGGCCGGCGGCTGGCAGTCGGTGCTGATGACCAGCGACCGCGACGCGTTCGCCCTGATCGACGACGCCACCTCGGTGCTGCGGGTGCGCAACGGCGGCTTCGACGAGGCCGTCCTGGTCGACGCGGCGGCCCTCCCTTCGCTTTACGGGGTGCACCCCTGGCAGTACCGGGACTTCGCCGCCCTGCGCGGCGACCCGTCCGACAACCTGCATGGCGTACGCCGTTTCGGGGCGGCCACCGCGGCCAAGCTGCTGGCCGCGTTCGGCACGATCGAGGCGGCCTGGGACGCGGGCGTCACCCTGGTCCGCGACGCCGTCGGGGCCCACGCCGCCACCTCGCTGACCGCTCCCGGCGCCCGGGAGATCGTCGAGCGCAACCGCCGCCTGATGAGCATGCGCCACGACCTGGAGATCCCCGACCTGGCCACGGCCCGGCTGCCGCTGAGCCGGTTCGTGATGCGTCAGGCGCTGCGGGCCCGCGGCATCAACCTGGGGCCGTCGTTGTGGGCGCTGACCGGCGGCGCTCCCCCGGCCGAGCCCGAGGCCGACCCGGCACCCGAGTTCCGGCCGTGGGTGTTCCGGGGCAGCCTGACCGCCCGCCGCGAGCCGACGCCGGGCCAGATGGCCCTGTTCTGACACTGGGGTTACTACGGATACGACGCCGCCCCGTTCCCGCGAACGTGGTGGGCATGACAACCCCCACCATGGAACAGCGCATCGCCCGGGTCTTCGGTCTGCAGGGCGACAAGTGGATGCGACACGCGAACGCGGCCAGCGTCTGGACCCGGTTCACCGTGCTCTCGCTGCTCGCCCTGGCGATCTGGAGCCGTGACTGGATCGGCTGGTACTGCCTGATCCCGATCGCTCTGGCGGTGCTCTGGATGATGGTCAATCCGCTGCTCTTCCCGCCGCCGCGGTCGACCCGCAACTGGGCCTCCGCCAGCGTCCTCGGCGAACGGGTCTGGTCCGAGCGCGGCACGGCCGACATACCGGCCCAGTTCCGCTCGCCCGTCCCGAACCTCACCAACGTGATCGGTGTCGCCGGGCTGATCCTTCTCGCGTACGGGCTGGTCCGCCTCGACGTCCTCACGACAGTCGCCGGCGTGCTGATCGTGAACGTGAGCAAGCTCTGGTACCTGGACCGCATGGCGCTGCTGTTCGCCGAGGTCAAGGGCCGCCCCGAGTACGCGTCATGGGATTTCTGACCGGGCCAGCGCGGTCCGGGACGAGACGCCCAGCTTGGTGAAGACGTTGTGCAGGTGGTACTCGACGGTCCGGCGGCTCAGGAACAGCTGGGCCGCGACCTGCTGGTTGGTCGCGCCGTCGGCGACCAGCCGGACGATCTGCCGCTCCTGCGGGGTGAGCCGGGTCAGCGTGTCCGGTTGCCGTTTGCGGGCGGTCTCGCCGGTCGCCCGCAGTTCGGCGCCGGCCCGCTCGGCCCACGGCACCGCACCCAGCCGGTCGAAGACGTCGGCGGCCTCGCGCAGCTGCACCCGGGCCTCGGCCCGGCGCTTGCCGCGGCGCAGGAACTCGCCGTGCAGCAGCCGGGTACGGGCCAGCTCGAACGGCCGGTCACAGTCCTGGCCCAGACGTACCGCCTCGGCGAAGAGCCGGTCCGCGTCGGCCCCGGGGAGCAGGGCGCGGGCCCGGCACAGCAGCGAACGCGCGGCCGGGGCGCCGGACGGCCCGGTCAGCCGCTCGAACGCGGCCAGCGGTTCCCCGACCCCCTCCCACCGGTCGGCCCGCGCCGCCGCCTCGACCAGGTCGGGCACGCAGGCGACGGCGAGGAACGGGCTGCCGGCGCCGGGCCGCGCGTCGAGCATCGCGCGCAGATGGGTCAGCGCGTCGGCCGGGCGTCCCCGCACCAGGTCGGCCAGCGCCAGCGCGTGCCGGGCCACCGTGGCGACGATGCCGAGACCGCGCCGCCCGGCCCGGGTCAGGGCCTCGTGGGCCAGGTCGCGGCACTCCTCGTCGGCGCCGCGCAGAGCGGCCAGACAGGCGAGAGTGCCCAGGTGCCGGCTGATGCTGGTGTCCTGTCCGAGCTCCGCGGCCAGGCGCCGGCCCTCGGTGGCGTGCCCGGCCGCATCGGCGTACCGGCCGGAACGCAGGTCCAGCTCGGCCAGGTATTCGAGGGCGTGGGGCAGCTCGCCCAGGGCCCCGGTCGCGCGGGCGCGGTCGACGGCGCGGGTGAACCACAGCCGGGCGCCCGGCTCGTCACCGACGAACGACGCGGCGACCCCGGCCCAGATGTGGTGCCGGGGCTCGGTCAGCGTCGCGGCGGCCCCGATCGCGCGGCGCAACCGGAGCACCCCGGCGGCGCTGTCTCCCTCCGCGACCCGGCCCATGCCCTGCAGCAGGTCGCTCAGGAACGCGGCCGGCTTGTCGGTCACCGGCAGCGCGGCCGCCAGCCGGCCCAGCCCGGCCGAGCGCAACGAGTCGCCCGCGTACGCCGCCGCCTCGGCCGACTCGACCAGCAGGTGCAGAGCGCGCGTGGGGTCGGCCGCCGCGGCCCGCTCGGACACCGCGGCGAGTTGCCCGGCCGCGGCCAGCACGTTGCCGGCGTCCGCCTCGATCGTCGCCCGCACGTGATCGGCAGCTCCCTGGATGACGGGATCACCGCCCTCGTCCGCGCGGGCGGCCCGGGCCAGCAGGTCGATCGCCTGCGGATGCCGGCCGCTGCGCCGGGCCGCGTCGGCCGCCGCCACCAGTCGCCGCGCCCGGGCGGCGGGCCGGTCACTCAGCTCGGCCGCCCGGAGCAGGGCCGTGGCCGCGGCCGCGTGCCCGCCCCGCCGCACGGCCCGCTGGGCGGAGTCCTCCAGCGCGGTCGCCACCTCCTCGTCGGTTCCGACGGCGGCGGCCGCGCGGTGCCAGGCCACCCGGTCGTTGTCGGGGTCGGCGGCGGCCAGGGCCCGGTGGGCGGCGCGGCGGTCGGCGGGCTCGGCGATCTGATAGGCGGCCGCCCGGATCAGCGGGTGCCGGAAGACGATGCCGTCCGCCGCGACCCGGACCAGCCCGGAGCGCTCGGCGACGTCGAGCGCGTCCGCCCCCGCGGCCGCCGCGGCCAGCACCAGGGTGACGTTGCCGGTCTCCTCGGCCGCGGCGATCAGCAACAGCGCGCGGACCGGGCCGGGCAGGGCGCGCAGCCGGTCCCCGAACAGCCGGTCGAGGCGGGCGGGCAACGGCACCCGGTCGTCGAGCGGCTGCCGGCCCGCCACCTGATCCGGGGTGAGCGACGACGGCAGCTCCCGCAGCGCGAGCGGGTTGCCGCCGGCCAGCCGGACCAGGCCGCTCACCACCGCGGGCGGGAGCCGGGGCAGCAGGGCGGCCGACGCCTCGGCATCGAGCGGAGGCAGCTCGAGTTCGGGCAGCCCCTCCGCGAACCCGGTCGCCGTGTCGCGCCGGCCGACCACCAGGGCGATCCGCTCCGCGCCCAAGCGCCGGGCCACGAAGCCCAGCACGTCGGCCGACGGCTGATCGATCCACTGCGCGTCGTCGACCAGGCACAGCACGGGGCGGTCGGCCGACGCGTCGGACAGCAGGTTGAGGACCGCGACCGACACCAGGAACCGGTCGCCGACCACCGCCGTGCCGAGCTCGAACGCTCCGCGCAGGGCGGCCGCCTGCGCCGGCTCCAGGCTCGCGCTCCGGTCCAGCAGCGGGAGCAGCAGCTGATGCAGCGTCGCGAAGGCCAGCTCGGCCTCGGACTGCACCCCGGCCGCGGGCAGCACCGTCCAGCCGCTCCCGGCCGTGGCCGCGGCGTGCTCGAGCAGAGCCGTCTTGCCCGCGCCGGGTTCGCCGCGCACGACCAGGGAGCCGCCGCGCCCCTCCGCGGCGGCTGTCACCAGCCCTGCGATCGCGGCGCACGCCGCATCCCGGCCGTACAGCATCGACACTGATGCTGCCCGTCCGGACCGGGTTTCACCAGGGCAGGACGCCCGACTCGTCGGTGAACGTGCCGGTCGGGCCGCCGGCCGGCAGCGTGGCCAGACGGACGACGGTGCGGGCACTCTCCGCCGGGGTGCGCCCGCCGTCGAAGCCGGCCGTCATGTCGGTCGCGGTGAAGCCGGGCTCGAGCGCGTTGAACTTGATCCCCGGCTGCGCCTTCGCGTACTGGACGGTCAGCATGGTGGCGGCGGCCTTGGACGCGGAGTAGAGGGCCACCGGCAGGTGGTACTCGGGGCGGTCGGGGTTGTTCACGGCCCAGAACGAGCCGGCGCTGCTCGAGATGGTCACCACGGTCGGGTTGCCGGACTTGTGGAGCAGGGGCAGCGCCGCCTCGGTGACGCGCACGATGCCGACCGCGTTGACGTCGAACATCTGCAGAGCCGGGCCGGTCAGGATGCCGGCGTTGTGCACGAGCACGTCGAGGTGGCCCTGCTCGGCCTCGATCGTCTTCAGGGCCGCGCTCACCGAGTCGTCGTCGGTCACGTCCAGCTGGACAAAACGGGCACCGAGGCCGGCGGCGGCTTCCCGGCCGCGTTCGATGTCACGGGCGCCGACGTAGACGGTGTGGCCGAGGTCGACGAGCTGGCGGGCGGTCTCGTACCCGATGCCCTTGTTGGCGCCGGTGATCAGGGAAATGGTCATGCCTCGGACGCTAGGCACGACCGGGGCGGGTAGCCGGAGCCCTGACAGGACCCCCTCTGTCCGGCGGGCGCGACCTAGGCTGGACAGGTGACTGCGAACGCCCTCGGTGCCTACCTGCGGGCCCGGCGCGAGCTGGTGACCCCTCAGCAGGCGGGCATTCCCGAGATCGGGGTACGACGGGTTCCGGGCCTGCGCCGCGAAGAGGTCGCGATGCTGGCCGGCATCAGCCCCGACTACTACCTGCGCCTGGAGCGGGGGCGCGACCGGCACCCGTCGGTGCAGGTGCTCGAGTCGATCGCCCGGGTGCTCCGGCTCGACGACGATCACCTGGCCCACCTGCTGAGCCTGGTCGCCGACCAGCCCCGGCGGCGGCGCCGGCCGCGTACGGAGAAGCCCCCGGCCGGCGTCCTCAAGCTCCTCGACTCCCTGAGCCAGCCCGCCTTCATCGAGGACCGGTACTTCGACGTGCTGGCCTCGAACCGCCTGGCCCGGGCGCTCACCCCCGGCCTGACCCCGGGCGGCAACCAGTTACGTGACCTGTTCCTCGACCCGGCGGTGCAGGCCGTGCACCCGGACTGGAAGAACGTCACCGAATGCTTCGTGGCCAACCTCCGCCAGGCCATCGGCACCGACGTCGACGATCCGCGGTTCATCGAGCTGACCGGCGAGCTGTCCCTGGCCAGCGACCATTTCCGGCAGTTGTGGGCCCGGCACGAGATCCGCAGCCAGCGCGGCACGCCGATCCGCATGGTCCACCCCCGGCTCGGCGAGCTGACGCTCAACCGCGAGCGGCTCGCCGTCGCCGGGACCGAGGCGCTGATGCTGGTCGTCTTCCACGCCGATCCGGGGTCGGCCGACGCCGGGAAGCTACTGCAGCTCGCCCTGACTGCGCAGGATGCAGAACTCGTTGCCCTCGGGATCGGCGAGCACGACCCAGCCCGTACCGTCGGAATTTCTTAGGTCGCCGACCACGGTCGCGCCGTGCTCGAGCAGCCGGGCCAGCTCCTCGTCGCGGGTGCCCTCGACCGGGCGCAGATCGAGGTGGACCCGGTTCTTGACCTGCTTGACGTCGGGCACCTCGATGAACAGCAGCCGGTGCGACCGGTCGGCCGAAAAGATCATGCACTCCTCGTGGCCGGGCTCGTTCGGGTCGTCCGGGTCCTCGCGGTAGCCGAGCACGCCCTCCCACCAGCGCGAGAGCGTGTAGGCGTCGGAGCAGTCGATCGTGGTGTGCGACACGTATGAGGTCATGCGCCGATGATCCCGCCTTGGGGCGCAACCACTCACGCACGTCGCCGTGACGCGCCCCGCGTTCTGGACGCGCCAGCGGCCAGCGGGGCACGGCGCGGTCCCCGCGGGAGCGGCGGTCCGTCACCCACCGCCCCGCCGGGACATCCCGATCTTGATGTTCAATTGCCAACACTTTGCAACAGCACTCGATACTCATATGCTGCGTGGCATGGAGACGACGGCGATGCACATCGCCAACGGGATCGTGGACGGTCCGGTGTCGGCGGTGTTCGCGGTGCTCGCGGTGGCCGCCCTGGCGTTCTGCGTGCGCAAGGCCCGCAACGACCTCGACGAGCGGCTGGCCCCGATGGCCGGCCTGGTGGCGGCGTTCATCTTCGCCGTGCAGATGCTGAACTTCCAGGTGCTGCCGGGCGTCTCGGGACACCTGCTCGGCGGCACGCTGGCGGTGATCCTGGTCGGGCCGTGGGTCGGTGCGCTCTGCGTGGCGACGGTGCTGATCGTGCAGTGCCTGCTCTTCGCCGACGGCGGGCTCACCGCGCTCGGCCTCAACATCACGAACATGGCGCTGCTCGGCACGGCGGCCGGATATCTG
Source organism: Paractinoplanes bogorensis (assembly GCF_018829635.1). GTDB lineage: Bacteria > Actinomycetota > Actinomycetes > Mycobacteriales > Micromonosporaceae > Actinoplanes > Actinoplanes bogorensis. The sequence goes on along the minus strand of NZ_JAHKKG010000004.1, from coordinate 440,772 downwards.
CTGGTGGCGGGCCTGCTGCGGGTCCTGCCGCGCAACGCCCGGGGGCTGGCCGCGACCGCCTTCATCGCCAGCGTGGTCAGCGTCGTGGTGGCGTCGCAGGGGTTCGTTCTCGAGTACGCACTGGGTGGCACCACCGAGCTGTCGCTGCCCTGGGTGTCGGGCACGATGGCCGGCGTCCACGTGCTGATCGGCATCGGTGAGGGGCTGATCGCGGCCACCACAGTCGCCACGGTGGCCCGGGTCAGACCTGATTTGGTGTACGCGTTGCGGCGGTTCCGGAAGCAGGCGTCGGTCGAGGTGAACGCATGAACCGGAAGCTCGGCTGGTTCCTGGCCGGTGGGCTGCTGGTGGCCCTGCTGCTGGCCGGCGTGGTGAGCAACTTCGCGTCGTCGAGCCCGGACGGGCTGGACGCCACCGCCCGCGAGGGGTGCACCTTCAATGCCGAGGGTGAGATCACCGGTGGGCACTGCATCGCCCAGCAGGAGAGCGCACATCAGCTGGGCGGCTCGCCGCTGGCCGACTACGGCGGCGACGGTTTCCTCTCGAAGTTCGTGGCCGGCACGACCGGGGTGCTGATCACATTCGGACTCGGCGCGGGACTGTTCTGGGTAACGCGCCGACGCACCAGGACGGACGCGTAATGGGCGCCGGCCACGCCCACCCGCTGCACCTGGACAAGCAGAGCCCGATCCACCGCCTCGCCCCCGAGGTCAAGATCTCGGCCGTCCTGCTGTTCACGATCATCGTGGTGGTCACCCCCCGTACGGAATTCTGGGCCTTCGCCGGCTACGCCGTGTTGCTGGCCGTGGTGGCGATCGCCGCCCGCGTCCCCGCCCTGTGGCTGGCCAAGCGGGCCACCATCGAGCTCCCCTTCGTGCTCCTGGCTGTCGCGCTCCCGTTCGCCGGCCAGGGCGAACGCATCGACTGGCTCGGCCTGTCGCTGTCGCTCGACGGCCTGCACGGCGCGTGGAACATCTTCGCCAAGGGCACCCTCGGCGTGCTGGCGTCGCTGCTGCTGGCGGCCACGACCACGATGCGTGACCTGATCCTGGGCCTTGACCGGCTGCGCTGCCCGACCGTGTTCACCCAGATCGCCACGTTCATGCTGCGCTACCTCGACGTGCTGGCCGACGACGCCCGCCGGATGCGGATCGCCCGGTTGTCCCGCGGCTACGACCCGCGCTTCCTGTGGCAGGTCAAGGCGTTCGCCGTCAGTATCGGGGCGCTGTTCCTGCGGGCGTACGAGCGGGGGGAAAGGGTTTATCTCGCCATGGTCTCGCGCGGTTACGCGGGGCGGCTCCCGCACGCCGACGAGGGCCGCGCCCCGGCCCGGCAGTGGATCACGGCGGCGGCGCTGCCCGTGGCTACGGCGGGAATCGCGCTGGCTGCCACAATCGGATCATGACCGAGACGCCGGCCTTACGCATCGCGGGGCTGCACTTCGACTACCCGGACGGCACCGGGGTGCTGCACGGCATCGACCTGACCCTGGCCGCGGGCGAGCGGGTCGCGCTGCTCGGCCCGAACGGCGCCGGCAAGACCACGCTGGTGCTGCACCTCAACGGCATCCTGCACGGCGGTCCGGGCACGATCGAGGTGGCCGGCGCCCGGGTGAATCCGGCCGACCGGGCCGCCCTGGCCGAGATCCGCCGCCGCGTCGGCATCGTCTTCCAAGATCCGGACGACCAGCTGTTCATGCCGACCGTGGCCGAGGATGTCGCCTTCGGGCCGCAGAATCTGGGCGTCCGCGGTGACGAGCTTCGCGTACGCGTCGACGAGGCCCTCGCCGCCGTCGGCATGAGCGAGCATCGCGACCAGGTGCCGCACCACCTGTCGTTCGGTCAGCGCCGCCGGGTCGCGGTGGCCACCGTGCTCGCCATGCGCCCGGAGATCCTGGTGCTGGACGAGCCGTCGTCCAACCTCGACCCGGCCAGCCGCCGCGAGCTCGCCCAGATCCTCGAACCGCTGCCGGTCACGGTTCTGATGGTGACCCACGATCTCCCGTACGCCCTGCAGCTGTGCCCCCGCTCGGTCATCCTGGACGCCGGTCGCATCGTCGCCGACGCCCCCACCCGCGACGTGCTGGCCGACGAGGAGCTGCTGCACGCGCACCGGCTCGAGCTGCCGTTCGGTTTCAACCCGGTCGCCCGCCCCGCGTGAAGTTTCAACCCGGTCGCCCGCCTCGCGTGAAGTGGATCCGCGACCTCCACGAGCGTCACGCCCCCAGTGAAGCCGCCCTCGATCTGGTGTGGACCCACTGCCGCATCGTGGCCGAGATCGCCGGGCAGTTCGCGCCGGGCGACTCCCTGGTGCAGGCCGGGGCTCTCCTGCACGACATCGGCGTCTACCGTCTGGCCCCCGGCGAGTCGTATCTGCGCCACGGCATCCTCGGTCACGAGCTGCTGACCGAGGCCGGGGTGCCCGAGGAGCTGGCCCGCTTCTGCTCGCACCACACCGGCGCCGGCCTGACCCGCGCCGACATCGAGACCCAGGGCCTGCCGCTCCCACCCGGCGACTATCTGGCCGAGACGCCCGAGGAGGAGATCGTCATGTACGCCGACAAGTTCCACAGCAAGACGACCCCGCCGCGCTTCGTGACGGCCTCGTCGTACGCGGTCTCCGTGGCCCGCTTCGGCCCGGCCCCGGCGGCCCGGTTCGCCGCCCTTGTCGCCCGCTACGGCGAGCCTGCTCTCGCCGGCCTGGCCACCCGCTACGGCCACGAGCTGCGCTGAATTCGCTTGCCGGGCACGGGATCATGGCGATTATGCAAGACGTTCCCTACCACCAGATCCGCGCCACGTACGACGATTCCACCGTCACCGTCTACCAGGCCTACTCCCCGGCGATCGCCCTTCCCGCGCTCGCCGCCGGCCGCTTCGTGCCCCCGTTCAAGCGGGGCCGGATGACCTGGGTGAAGCCGTCGTTCCGCTGGATGATGTACCGCTGCGGCTGGGCCACCAAGCCCGGCCAGGAACACGTGCTGGCCATCACGATCCGCCGCGACGGTTTCGAGTGGGCCCTGTCCCGAGCCGTGCTGAGTCACTACAGCCGCGACGTGCACGAGTCGCGGGCCGCTTGGCAGAAAGAGTCCAAGGCTTCCCCCGTACGCGTGCAGTGGGACCCGGAGCGCGACCTGCACCTGCGGCCGCTCCCCCACCGTTCGCTGCAGCTGGGCCTGTCCGGCGAGGCCGCCGACCGCTACGCCGACGAGTGGACGACGAGCATCACCGACGTGACCGAACTGGCCCGCACCATCCACACCCACGTGAAGGCGGGCGACCTGGCCACCGCCGCAAGCCTGCTCCCGCCGGAGACGCCGTATCCTGCGATCGAATATCGCGGAAGGTAGTCGTCCGGCAACATTTCGTGTCCGTCGATACCATCGGGTCGGAGAGGATACCGATGAGTCGCGGCACGAATCTCGTGGGAAAGATCAGCTGGACCCTGCTGGCCGGACTGCTCAGCTTCAGCATCACCGGGCTGTTCGAGAAGGCGCTGGACATCAGCCTGGCCGAGCAGGTGATCGTGACCGTCCTGATCGGCGGCGTCACCCTGCTCGTGCAGTATCTGGCCGAACTCGAACGCCGTAACGACGAGGCCGACCGGGTCCGGCGCGACGAGATCCGGGAACTCCGCGGTCTGGTCGCGCAGGGTTTCGAGAGTGTCGACGAAGCGACCGAACTGCTGGCCGAGATCGACCAGTCCGCGGTCCGGCGTGAGCTGCTCAAGCAGGTGATCCGCCGGTCGGGGCACATCACGCCGGCGGCTCCACCGCTCGTTCAGTTCCTGGCCGGCAGCGAGACACGGCGCTTGGCCGAGACGCTCCAGGCGCTCTCCGACGGTCACGAGCTCTTCTACGACGGCGAGGACCGGGAGTATCTGCTGGCGCTGACCCGCGGCACGAACACGTCCCTGCTGGCCACCAGCTGGGCGACCGTGAACGCGAACGACGTCGGTTTCGAGGCCGGCTTCTGGTTCAGTGATCTCGGGGCCCGCTATCTCGAACTCCAGAAGGCGGCCGTCCGGCGCGGCGTGACCATCCGGCGCATCTTCATCATCGAGTCGCCGACGCTCATGACTGATCCGGAGCTGCGCCGGATTCTGCAGATGCAACGCAGCGCCGGGGTCGATGTGCGACTGAGCGACGGCAGTGCGGCCGCGCAGGACGGTGGACTGTTCGACTTCGTCATCTTCGACGAACAGATCTGCTACGACACCACGCCGGTGACCCGGCAGGGAACACCCGGCGCACCCTGGCGGCTCACCACACGGATGGTCCTGAACGAGGAGACGGCGCGGCATCGCGTCGAACGGTTCGAGGAGCTCTGGCTCAACGCGTCACCGGCCGACCTCCGCGAGAATGGCCCGGCCGTGATCACCGCTCCGGAGCCCCTCGGACCGGCGTAGGTCGGCCGCCGCGTGCACCACCCGCAGCCATCGGTCGCGGCCGTCGTATCGCGCACTGAAGGGACGTCGCCCGTGCACCGTGTGGAGATTGTCGATGATCATGATCTCCCCCGGCGCGAGCGACACGTCCTGCAGACGCCGGTCCACGGCTTTGATCACGGTCTCGAGGGCGTCGCCGGCCTCGTCACCACCGGCGGATCGTGCCATGAACGCGGGATCCAGCCGGACCTGAGGACGCTGCGGGTCCCCGGTGAGCACGGCCACCGCCGGCGGCTCCGCCGCGGGCAAACTGGCGGTGTTCGAAGAGTCCGGTTCGATCCGGAACAGGGGTTGACCGAGCAGCGAGCGGGTGGACTCGTCGATCGGAATGTCCTCGATGCGCGCGAAGCTCGTCGCTGTGCGGTCCGGATTGCGCAGGCAGAACAGGATGATCCAATCCGGACGCAGCGGATGGTAGGCATCTTCGTTGTGCCACATCAGTTCCCCGGCCGAACTGGATCCGAGCTGAGTGGTCTCATCGCCCGGAAGCGGGCTGACGTCTCGGATCAGGCGCCCGCCGTCCACACCGGCCTGCGATACCGGGTAGCCGAGAAACGACGCGAGCAGGAGCAGCATGGCGTCGATGCGCGCGAGCTCGCCGCCGCGCGGCGGCGCCGACGTCACCGGCGGGCTGGAACCGAGGTCGGCGTCCACGATCGGCAGACCCGACAGCACGAGGCCGCCGTCGCCGCCGAGGCGGAAGTCGACCAGCGTCCGCCGGAGCGTGACCGGCAACTCCTGGGACAGCAGGGCGATGCGGTGGAGCCGACTCCGCGGCTCGAGGTCGGACAGCTCGGACGCCACTCGGCCGGCCAGCCCCCGGACGGCCACCCCGTCCGCCGGCGAGAGTGGCACCCTGGTGATGGGACGCGCCACAATGTCGGACACGCAAACCTCCGCTGATCGATTTGTCCAAGGCTGACCAGACCTCCCACAAAACGGACAAACCGGTCTGGTCGCGATATGGCAAACGATACGCCCAGGAAGGCTGAGCGTTACTCCAGAGTGCCGCTCTGGCGCTACGTGTCAGATCTGACGACGGTCCGGGTGCGGTCAGCCCCAGAACTCGGCCGGGAACGTCTCGACGTCGTCGGCGGCGTCCTCGATGTAGCCGGCCACCGGCAACAGCGCGAGCGCGGCCGGATCGCCCGCGTCAGCCATCTCCCGCATGCCCGCGGCCTGCCGGCGCGCCCGCCGCACGATCGTCTCGCCGAACGCGTGCCGGTCACCCTCCCACCCGTACGCGTCGAGCAGCAGGTGCAGCCGGCGCGACCGGTCGTCCGGGTCGTGGAAGCCCAGCCCCTCGGCCACCTCCGGCGTCACCAGCGGCACCCACCACAGTGCCGCGAACGCCAGGTCGAACTCGCGGGTCGACGGCCCGGCAGTGTCCCAGTCGAAGAACCCGGCCAGCCGCTCGCCGTCGACCACGGCGGCGTTGTAGGGCGCCGCGTCCTGATGCCCGACGATCAGACCGGGCCCCATCGCCGGACTGCCCGCGGCGAACCAGCGCTCCCCCGGCGGCGGCACGAACCCGGCCGTCACGTCGTGGACCCGCCGCAGCCACTGCCCGACCTGGACCAGCATCGGGTCGGTGAACGCCCACGCCGGCCACGGGAACCGGCCGCCCGCGGTCTCGCCGGGCAGGTAGGTGAGCATCTCGCGGCCCTGCTCGTCGAAGCCCAGGGCCCGCGGCGCCCCGTCGAAGCCGGCCTCCTCGAGATGCCGCAGCACCGCATGCACCGTCGGCGTCCACGGCGAGGCCCGCTTGTGGACCACCTCCCCGATCCGCACCGCACCCACCGTGTTGCCGCCGGCCAGCGTCTCCTCGCTCATCGCTGGTTTATAGCCCGCTACCCGGCCACGACGACACTCAATTTGGTGGAGCCTCGGGGCGGGACCGGCCAGGGCAGGAAGCGGGGGCGCCGCCGGGCGGACAGGTCCTCGACCCAGCCGAGGAGCAGCACCGCGTTGGCCAGCAGGACCAGGGCGATCACGGCGTAGCCGGCCTGGCCCAGCCGCCACGCCTCGAACACGTCGCCGACCGGGAAGCAGAGCGCGATCGCCACGTTGTTCCACAGGTAGACCGTCACGGCGCGGGCGTTGATCAGCGAGAACAGGGCCGGGGACCAGGTGATGCGCGGGCTCCAGCGGAGCAGCACCAGGACGAAGGCGAGCTGATATACGGCGTACGGGAAAGGAAGGTCCTGCAGGGTCCCGGGGGTGACGTGGGCGTAAGCGAGAGCCCCACCGGCGGCGGTCACGGCCGCCAACGTGACCAGCCAGGCCGGCACGCGCCGGAGCGAACCGTCGCGGTGGGCGAAGCCGACCAGCCAGCAGGACGCGTACATGAGAACGTCGGTTGCCTCGGACGGGATCGTGAAGCGGGCCGACATCGCCAGCAGCACGAGGGGAACCAGGATCGTGACCAGTCGGGCCCGGCGGTACAGCCACAGCAGCACCGGTGAGAGCAGGACCAGCCACAGGTACGTGACCAGGTACCACAACACCTCGGCGGCCTGCTCGCCCAGGCCGCTCGACGGTGGGTCGGCGAACGGGACGATCCAGGTCAGCAGGTGCCACAGGGGTGGCCGCTCGTCCCAGCCCTCGAGAAACATGACCGGCACGACCAGGACGGCCAGCACCCAGTAGGCGGGTAGGAGGCGACGGATCCGGCCGTACAGGACCTGGGGAATGCCCGATCGGGCCAGTGAGCCGGCCATGAGCGAGCCGGCCAGCGCGAACATCACGCCCATGGAGGGGAACGCAAGCTCGAGCAGCGCGTACGGGAACATGTGGAACACGGAGACCCGGACGATCGCCAGCACACGCAGCAGATCGAAGTACCGGTCCCGGACGCGCGGCTCGGCCACGACACCTCCTGTGACAGCGGACAGGCGCGTAACGCTAGGTAGCGACCCTGTTCCGCGGCTGTGGGACGGCTGTCAGTGCGGGCGTACGGGCTGGAAGTCGTCGTCGATCAGGCCGAGCCGGTGGGCCATCACCGCCGCCTGCACGCGGTTGCGCAGGCCGAGCTTGTCGGTGACCGCCGCGACGTGCGACTTCACCGTGGTCACGCCGAGGTGCAGCGCCTCGCCGATCTCGGCGTTGGACCGGCCCGCCCCGACCAGGGCCAGCACCTCCCGCTCGCGCGGCGTCAGGGAGTTGAGTTCCGCGGGCTGGGCGTCCTCGCGGTGCGCGCTCAGCGCGCGGGCCACCACCCGGGCCAGCACGGCCGGGGCGAGCAGGGGTTCACCGCGGGCGGCGCGACGTACGGCATCGATCATGGCTTCGGGCGCGCCGTCCTTGAGCAGGTAGCCCACGGCACCCGCCCGTAACGCCCCGTAGACCTCGTCGTCCTCACCGAACGTGGTCAGCATGACGACCCGGGTGCCTGGCCGGCCGGCCAGGATGCGGCGGGTCGCCTCGATGCCGTCGACCCGGGGCATGCGCAGGTCCATCAGGATCACGTCGGGCTGCAGACGTTCGGCCAGCCGGACCGCCTCGTGCCCGTCGGCCGCCTCGCCGACCACGTCCTCGCCGGCCGTCCGCAGCAGCAGGGTCACCCCGGCCCGGACGAGTTCCTGGTCGTCGACCACCAGCACCCGGATCATGACGCCACCAGCGGCAGGGTGACGGCGACCTGCCATCCGTCCGCAACCGGTCCGGCGGTGAGCGTGCCGCCCAGGATCTCGACCCGGTGCCGCATCCCCGCCAGTCCGTGCCCCGACGCGGGCAGCCCGGCCCCGGAGCGGACCGGCAGCGTGTTGGCCACGTCGATCCGCAGGTCACCGTCGTGGCGACGGACAGCCACCGTCACGTCGGCCCCCGGACCAGCGTGTTTCAGCGCGTTGGTCAGCGCCTCCTGCACCACCCGGGCCGCGGTGACCCGCAGCGCGAGCGGGGCCTCGGCGGGCAGCTCGGTGCCGGCCGCGACGACCAGGCCGGCCTCGCGGCTACGGTCGACGGCGTCGCTGATCATCTTCTCCGGGTTCATCAGAAGCTCGCTGCCGACCGGGTCGCGCAGCACGTGCAGCATGCCGCGCAGGTCGACCAGGGCCTGGCCGGCGCTGGTGTGGATGGCGTCGAGCGCGACGGCCGCCTCGTCCAGCCGTTGCGTCTCGGGGGCGGTTCCCTGACGGGCGGCGTACCGGGCCGAGCCCGCCCGCATGGCGATCGCCGACACGTGATGGGCGACCAGGTCGTGCACGTCGTTGCTGATCCGCGCCCGCTCGGCCAGGCGACTGGACTCGCGTTCGGCCTTGGCCCGTTCCTCGGCCTCGGCCTTCGACCGGACCAGACCGGCCAGGTAGCGGCCGAACGCGACCGGCGCCCCGACGGCCGCGGTGAGCGACAGCAGGCGGATCACGCCGTTGGCGCCGGAGAGCAGCTCGGCGTCGTTGCGGATGACGGTGAGGAGCACGGCCGCGAACGTGACCAGGAAACCGATCGTGATCACGGCGCGACCGTGCCGGTAGGCGACGGCGCCGAGCGCGATCCCGGCCGCCAAGGGGGCGATGTGCATCCCGTACGGGAGCAGGAAGTCGGTCGCCACCACCAGCACGACCTCGATGCCGAGCAGCAGCAGAGCGGCCCGTCGCACCAGCACCAGCGCCAGTGCCGACGCCATGACCAGCACCCACTGCTCGACCGGCCGGTCGCTGGGCACCCCGAGATAGATCGTGACCGCGCCGATCAGGGCGGCCACGACGGCGATCCCGAGGTCGGCTCTCACGAGATCACGATACGTCCGGCGCGGCAGCCGTCCGCCCCTGCCACCGGTCGCCCCGTCTCCTCCTTCTGGCCGCCGGAGCGCCTGGCCGCACGAGGTCCGGCCGGTGGTGCCGCCCCTAGCGTCGTGATCATGACTTTTCTGGTCGAGTTCGCCCGCAGCCCCCTGATCGTCGGAGCGGTGGCGCCGAGCGGTCGTTCGCTCGCCGAGGTGGTGACCGCGCCCGTGCCCCGGACCGGCGATCCGCTCGTGGTCGAACTCGGCCCGGGCACCGGCTCGTTCACCGCGGCGATCCAGCGGCGTCTGGCCGGCCGGGGGCGGCACGTCGCCGTCGAGATCAACCCGCGTTTCGCGGCCCGGCTGTCACGTGCTCACCCCGGGGTCGAGGTCGTGGCGGCCGATGCCCGCGATCTCTCTTCGCTCGTCGAGAGGCCCGCTGACGTTGTCGTCAGCGGACTGCCGTGGGCCGCGTTCTCCCCGACGATGCAGGGCGACGCCCTGTCGGCGATCGCGCGATCACTGAAGCCCGGCGGGGCCTTCACCACGTTCGCGTACGTGCACGCACGCTGGGCGCCGCCCGCCCGGCGACTGCTGCGCTCGCTGCGATCACACTTCGACGAGGTGGTCGTCGGCCGCACCGTCTGGGCCAATCTGCCGCCGGCCCTCGTTTATCACTGCCGCACACCTTTGCTTCCCCCGTACGACTCCACGAGCGCGTCAACCACAAGAGCGGCGTCGGCGTCGGCCACGTCCTCCGGATAGGTGGGCAGCACGTCGTCCCACATCATCAGCCACGAGCCGCGTACCTGGGACTGCCCCTGGGGTTTGGCCACGAACCAGAAGTGCAGGTGGGAGGCCCCGTCGCCGAACCGGTAGACGTGCGAGCGGGTGACCCCCGGCAGGGCCTGGATGTGCCGCGACAGGTGCCGGGTCAGCACCCCGAGCTCGGCCGCCCGCTCGTCCGGCAGATCCTCCAGGTCGTGGTGGTCGCGCGGGTGCAGCATCAGGATCAGGGGGACGCCCGCCTCCGGGATGCGGCTCAGCCGCCAGTGTTCGTCCAGCCAGAGGCCGGTGTCCCGCTGGGCGCACGACGAGCACTCCGCGGGATCGTCGCCCTGCCGCGGCGCCTCGGGCAGCACCGGCGGCCACAGCCGCGACACCTTCAACCCGTCCCGTTCGAGCGCGCTGATCTCCCACTCGACCATCGCCGGCGGCGGCAGCCGCTGCTCGTCGTCCGCCGCGGCCAGCGCGTGCCGATAGAACTCGTCCGGTGTCAACGCCATGCTCAGGATCGTCCCACGTGGACATCGAGCCATTCCTGGAGCGGCCGGCTCTTCCGGAAGAACTCGACGATGCGCGTCTGCGCCGCCTTCGTCCCCAGCCACGCGGCCGGCTGCCACTCCTTCCACGTGGTGATTCCCTTGTGCCGCAACAGGTCCACGCGCGGATGGTCCTTGGCATAGCCCCGTGGTGCCGTCTTCAGAGACCCATGCCCGTGTACGACGATCCGGTCGCCCTCGATCCGCTCGATGACCCCGGTCAGCGCCGCCCCCGACTTCTCGTCGTCGACGGCCCGCCGATAGCGCTCGAGCTGATCGCCCTCCAGCTGATAGATGCCGCACCCGGCGGCCAGCCCGTCGGCCGACAACTGGATGTAGTTGCCCTCGTCGAGCCAGGCCGCCAGATGCGTCTTGTAGGGCGACTTGTCCTTGCTGAACCGCACGTCCCGATACGGCCGGAAGATCTTCCCGGCCCCGAACTCGGGTTCGAGCGCGGCCAGAAGCTCCTGCATCGGCGCCCGCACCTGCTCCTCGTAGAAGCTCTGATGCGCGGTCCAGTAGGTCTTGGAGTTGTCGGCGGCGAGACCCTCGTAGAACTCGAGGGCCTCGCTCGGCCAGCCACGGAACGTCACGTCCCGATATTAGGACTCACCGCGTGGCCGGCACGATTCCCCCGAAGTCACGCCACGCCGTGCCGTAATCCTGAAAACCGATCCGGGCTCCCGCCGTACGGGTCGTCGTGCCCTTGGCCAGGATCTTGCCGCTGGCGGCGACCGAGTAGATCGGGCCTCCGCTGTCCCCCGGCCGGGCCGCCGCCTGACCCTCGGTCTGCTCGGCCTCGACCAGATCCTCACGGTCGGCGTAGTAGAACAGCACCTTCAGGTTGCAGACCGGCCGGCCCAGCTCGCGGGCGCTGGTCATGCCGGACTGGCACAGATACTCACCGACGAACGTCCAGCCCCAACCCTCGACCGGGGCGGCCACACTGTCGGTCGGCGTACCCACATACACATAGCCGTCGACGCTGGACGTGGGCACGAGCTCGACGTCGTGGTCCTGGTGCCGCGGCCCGACCGTGCCGATGAACTCGCCCCGCCCGTCGGTGAACCGCTGCCCGGCCTGCCCGCAGTGCGCCGCCGTGAGAATGTAACTGGCCGACCCGTTCCGCACCCCGAACCCGGAGGTGCAGGCCGTGCCCTGATCGGTGTTCACGATCGTCGCGCCACCCTTCCACGGCGCCCAGTCATCGTCCCGGCTGGTCGGTTCGAGCTTCGCCTCGGCGACAACGGACACCGGCACACCGACATCCAGCCTGCTCAGACTCGCCTTGGCGGCCGACACGATCAGCCCACTGCCGTCAGGCGCAAACTTGATTCCCTGTACGCCCGCAGCCGGCACCCGCGCCGCCGCGGTGCGAAGCTCGGCCATCGAATAGTCGGCGGCGTGCACACGGACCGGAGCGTTACGCGAGGCCCGGGCAACCACCGCACGCATCGTGGCCGGCAGCGCACCCTTCCACCACAGCGCAACGTCCGACTCACCCAGCACGATGCCGGCGTAGCCCGGGTACGACCGCTTCTCCACCTCCCACCGCACGGCCGAGGCCGCCGCCACGAGGGGTCGTTGCTTCTCCATCCGGCGCAGATCAGCCGGCGCAAGCAGATCGGCCACGTTCCGCGCGGACACCTGCTCCCGGGCCCGCGCTTCAGCGGGACCGGACGCCCGGCTGGAGTCGGACGCTCGTGCGGGGATGGACGCCTGGCTGGAGTTGAGGGATTGGGCGGGGATGGACGCCTGGGAGGGGATGGACGCCTCGGCGGGGGTTGCGCCTAGAGCCGTCACGGTTGCCGCCGTCACTGCCGCTGCCAGCCATCGGCGACGCTTTGACATCGTTGTCATCGGGGATCAGCCTCCTGGGGGGAAGAGGGAGGAACCGGGGATTACATCGATCGATGTAAATGGAAAGTAACCTTCCAGCGCGGTTCGCGCCACCCTCAGCCCTTGCGCCGCCTTGATCCGCCACCTGGACATCGAGCGATCAGCGGCTCCGTCACCGCCCTCGCCAGCGCCTCGCAAGCACCTGGCCAAGCACGCGCCGAACTCGCAACGGCGCCCTCATCAACGGAACCAGAAGGTTGATCATGCAGATTTCTCCGCCGATTCCCCCTGTCCGGGGCAGAGCCGCGGCCCTCTCCGGTCGCACCGTGAAGGCGGCCCGTTCATGAGCCTGGGCATCATCGGCCAGGCCGCAGCCCTGTTCGCCGTCACCAACATCGACGACATCCTGATCCTCGCCCTGTTCTTCGCGCAGGGCGCCGGCCACCACCACACCACCCGCAACGTCCTGCTCGGGCAATACCTGGGTTTCGCCGGCATCCTCGCCGTCGCGGTGGCGGCCGCCCTGGGCGCGACGTTCCTGCCCGACGCCGCCGTGCCCTATCTCGGCCTGCTCCCGCTGGCCCTGGGCATCAGAGCCGCCATCCAGTCCTGGCGGCACCGCAACGACGACGATGACGAGACCGAGACGAGCGACGGAGCCCCCGGAATCCTCGCCGTGGCCGCGGTGACGTTCGCCAACGGCGGCGACAACATCGGCGTCTACGTCCCCGTCTTCGCCGCCGCAGAAGCCACCGCGGAAGCCACCGCCGGCGCCGCCGGGATGAGCGTCTACGTGCTCGTCTTCCTGGTCCTGGTCGCGGTGTGGGTCGCCGCCGGCCGCTACTTCGCCACCCGCCCGATCATCGCCAAGGCACTCAGCCGCTGGGGCCACATCCTGCTACCCGTGGTCCTGATCGGCATCGGCCTGCTGATCCTCATCGAGGGCGGCGCCTTCGGCCTCTGATCCGGCCCCGGCCCGCGACGGCACTCATCCCGGAAGCGTCATTCAAGGCAGCCCGATGCGATATCCCACCCCCGGAACCGTCGTGATGACCGCGGGATTACCGAGCTTGCGGCGCAGCCGACCGACGGTGACCGCGACCGTGTTGGTGAAGGGGTCGGCGTTCTCGTCCCAGACCTGTTCGAGCAGGGCCTCGGCGCTCAGATAGCCGGGCACCGCCCGCAACAGCGCCTCCAGCAGCGCGAACTCCTTCACCGAAAGCGGCTGCGCCAGCGGCACCCCGCCCCGGGTGACCGCCCGCAGCACCGGGTCGAGCGACAGGTCGCCGGCCGTCAGCACGCGCGGACGTGCCGACGGCCGGCGACGGGCCAGCGCCCGGATCCGCAGCACGAGCTCGGGAAAGTGGAACGGCTTGGCCAGGTAGTCGTCGGCGCCCAGCGTGAGGCCCCGCACCCGGTCGTCGGCCGAACCGGAGGCCGTGAGCATGAGGACCATCGCCCGCTCGGCCGGGCGAGCCGTGACCATCTGGCAGAGCGTGTCGCCGTGCAGGCCGGGCAGGTCGCGGTCGAGGACGATCACCTCGTAGGCGGTGTGGTCGAGCTTGGCCGCCGCGTCGAGCCCGTCGAGCGCAACGTCGACGGCCATTCCCTGATCACGCAGTCCCTCGGCGACGACCTCGGCCAGAGCCGGCGCGTCCTCCACCACGAGCACCCTCACGACCGCGCCTCGGCAGCCGGCCGCCGGATGCCGGGCCCAACCGATCCGGTCGCCACCGCTGCGGGCAGGGACACGCTCAGGCGCAACCCGCCGGCCGGACGCGGGGTCAGGTCGAGAACGCCGCCGTGGGCCGACGTGACGGCGGCGACGATGGCCAGTCCCAGTCCCGTGCCGGGGCCGGTGCGGGCGGCGGCGATGCGCTGGAACGGACGCCCCAGCCGGGCCAGCGATGACGCCGAGAGCACCGGCCCGTCGGACTCGACGATCAGCACTACCGACGACTCGGAGGCGGCCCCCGAGATCCAGATGCCGCCGCCGGGCACGTTGTGGGTCACCGCGTTGTTGATGATGTTGTCGACCAGCCGGGCGACCAGCACCGGGTTCCCCAGAGTGAGCAGTTCGGCGGGCAGGGCGACGCGCGGGGCGAGGGCTTGGAGGGCCGCGGAGCGGGAAGACAGGGATTCGCCCGCCAGCGCGGCGAGGTCGATCACCTCACGGTCGTCGAGCGCGCCGTGCTGCGCCCGCGCGAGCAGAAGGAGACCGTCGAGCAGGGAATCCATGTCGTCGAGGGAGCCGCGCAGACGCTCGGCGAGCGGAGCCGGGACCGGGTCGGGTTTGGCCAGCGCCACGTCGAGCGAGGCCCGCATGGTGGCCAGGGGCGTACGCAGCTCGTGGGAGGCGTCGGCCACGAACCGGCGCTGAGCGGCGAACGACTCCTCGAGCCGCCCGAGCAACTCGTCGATGGTGTCGGCCAGATCCTTCACCTCGTCGGACGGCCCTTTGACGGCCAGCCGGGAGTGCAGGTTGTCGGCGGTGATGCGACGGGTGGCGGCGGTGATCGTCCGCAGCGGGCGCAGCACCCGGTCGGCCACGGCCCGGCCCATCACCAGCGAGACCAGCAGCATGGCGGCCAGGGCGACCACGGCACCCACGACGAACTGGCGGGTCGCCGCCGCGTCGGCCGAGGCGAGCTGCTCCTGAATCGGCCCACTGCCGACCGGCACCGACTGCCGGGTGTCACGCAGCCCCAGGCCGGCCGTGATGGCCAGCAGACCCAGAGCGGAGAAGAAGAACATCGCCCCGTAGAGAAACGTGTATCGCATGCGGACGCCCATGGGACACAGCATGCCCGGCCGGACCTAACAGCGGCGTGACAGCTGCTGTGCGGACCGGGTTAGGCCCCGATCCGTAGAACTCTCGCCATGGACGCCACCATCGACATCACCGGCTTGCGGAAGAGCTACGGTCCGACCGCCGCCCTGCGCGAGATGACTTTCACTGTTCGGCCGGGCCAGGTCACCGGTTTCGTCGGCCCCAACGGCGCCGGCAAGTCCACGACCATGCGGATCCTGCTGGGCCTCGACCACCCCGACGGCGGCACCGCCCTGATCGGCGGTCGCCGCTACCGCGATCTGACGAAGCCGCTGGAGGCCGTCGGCGCCCTGCTCGACGGCACTGCCCTGCAGCCGAGCCGGAGCGGCCGCAACCATCTGCTCTGGCTGGCCCAGTCCCAGGGTCTGCCCGCGAGCCGGGTCGACGAGCTGCTCGACGAGGTCGGTCTGGCCGGGGTCGCGCGGCGACGGGCGGGCGGCTACTCGCTCGGCATGCGTCAGCGGCTGGGCGTCGCGGCGGCCCTGCTCGGCGACCCACCGGTCCTGATCCTGGACGAGCCGTTCAACGGTCTCGACCCGGCCGGTTTCGTGTGGATGCGCGACCTCCTGCGGACGCGGGCCCGGGAAGGTCGTGCGGTCTTGATCTCCAGCCATCTGATGGGCGAGCTGCAGGACCTGGCCGGCCACGTGATCGTCGTCGACCGGGGGCGGGTGGTCGCGGACGCGCCGACCCGGGCCATGCGGGAGCGGTACGGCTCACTCGAATCGGCCTACCTGGAGCTGACCCGATGATCCGCGCCGAGTTCACCAAGTTCCGGAGTGTGCGCGGCTGGGTGCTGGGCCTGGCCACGGCCGTCGCGCTGTTCGTCGGGATGGGCTGGCTGACCGCGGCGGGCAGCTTCACGTCGTGCGACGACCAGGCTTGCCCGTCGCCGCCGGTCGGGCCCGAGGGGCAGGCGGTCGAGGACCATTTCGGCTTCGCCCACCGGACGCTCACCGGCGACGGCAGCCTCACCGCACGGGTCCGCGACTTCAGCGGGATCATCACCTATCCGCCGCCGAACCACGACGAGATCGTCGACGGTCTCGTGCCCTGGGCCAAGGCCGGGCTCATCGTCAAGAGCGACATCAACCCCGGTTCCCCGTACGCGGCGATCATGCTCACGGCCGACCACGGCGTCCGCTTCCAGCACAATTACGTGCACGATGCGGCAGGTCCGGTCGATGCCCGCTGGCTGCGCATCTCCCGATCGGGCGCCGACGTCACCGCCTACGCCTCGGCCGACGGGCGAAACTGGACCACGGTGGGCACGATGTCCGGCTGGTCGGGGCCGGTGCGAATCGGCTTCGCCATCGCCTCGCCTCCCGACATCACCGCCAAGGGCAACCCGATGGGCGGCAGCATCGTGCAGGCCCGGTTCACCCAGGCCAGCGCCGTCTTCGACCAGATCACCAGCACGGCCGGCGGCGCGTGGCGCTACGACGAGGTCGGTGCCGACGGACTGCGTACGGACTGGGAGAAACTCCACCGTGCGCCCGGGATGACGACCGGCAGCGACACCCTGACCCTCACCGGCAGCGGCGACATCGCTCCCGCGACCGACATGAGAGTGGCGCCGTACCTGGCCGGAGCCCTGCCCGCGCTGCTCGCGATCCTGGTGGTGGCGGTCCTCTTCATCACGAGCGAGTTCCGCCGGGGCCTGATCCGGACGACGCTGCTCGCCTCCCCGCACCGCGCCCGCATGCTGGCCGCCAAGGCCGCGGTGATCGGCGGTGTCACGTTCGCGGCCGCGCTGATCGCCGTCGTCGTGGCCCGGCCGCTGGTGAGCCATGTCTTCCGAGCCAACGGCAACTTCGCGGCGCCGACCGGCCTGCTCACCGATCTGCGGCTGAGCCTGGGCACGGCGGCGCTGCTGGCGGCGACGGCCGTTTGCGCGTACGCCCTGGGCGCCCTTTTGCGCCGCGGCCTGCTCGCCATCGTGCTGGCCGTGGCCCTCACGGTCGTGCCCTACCTGCTGGCCACCGCGTCGGTCCTGCCGGTTGCCGCGGGCGAGTGGTTGCTGCGGCTGACACCCGCCGCAGGCTTCGCAGTGCAACAGGCGTTTCCCGCGTACGAGCAGGTGTTCCACCCGTACACCCCGGCCGACGGCTATTTCCCCCTGGCTCCGGCGGCGGGCCTGGCCGTGACGTGCTTGTGGGCGGCGGGGCTGCTGACCTTGGCCACCGTCCGCCTGAACCGAGCCGACATCTGACCTCCACAGGAGCGAGCGTGCCAATTCCCGCGGTTGTCCGCGCTGAGTGGACGAAAGCACGAACCACCCCCGACCTCCCGCTGGCCATGGCGCTGACCGTCGTCGCCACGCTCACCGTCGCGGCCCTGGTCAAAGCGACGACCGCCGACACCCCCGATCCCGTACGGGTGGGGCTGCTCGGCCTGCAACTCGGTCAAGCGATCATCGCGGTAGCGGCTGTTCAGCTCGTGGCCGGCGAGTACGGCACCGGGCTGATCCGCTCGAGCCTGCTCGCCGTCCCACGGCGCTGGCCCGTTCTCGCGGCCAAGGCCCTGATCCTGACGGCCGCCACCACCGCGACCGCCGTCGTGTCGGTGGCCGGCTGCGTGCTTCTCGACGGGCGCCCCGGCTTCCCGGTCCGCCCGGCGGTCGGGTCGGTCGTCTACCTCGGTCTCGTCGCCCTGCTCGCGCTGGGCGCGGCCGCGACTCTCCGCAGCGCCACCGCATCAGCCGGCGTCGTGCTGGGACTGCTGTTCCTCGTGCCGTCGATGTTGCGCTGGCTGCCCGATCCCGACTGGGCCGACTTCGTCTATCGGGCCGGCCCGGCCACGGCCGGCACGCGCATCCAGTCCACCGTGGACGTCGACACCCCGTGGCGCGGGCTGGCCGTGACTGCGGCCTGGGCGGTAGGCGCGCTGCTGCTGGGCGCGCTCACCTTGCAGCGCCGCGATCACGGGTGACCTGCGGCCCGGGCGGTGGGAGCGCCCACCCTGCAGCGCCGCGATCACGGGTGGGCTACTCGCCGGGCTTCTTGAACTCCACCGGGTCGGTGCCGTCCAGGTAGTCGGCCAGGGTGCGGTAGGTGACCGGGTTGACGATGTCGTGGCGCATTCGGTCGGTGTGGTTGGCCCAGTCGGGGTTGACCATGTAGCCGGCCACCACCAGGCTGCTCGAGCCGACCACCAGGGACGCCGTACGGTCGCTGTCGGTGGTGCCGGTCTTGCCGAAGATCGGGTGCCGGATGGTGCGGTGGGCGTTGGCCTCGGTGGCGCCGGCGCAGTTGCCGAGCTGGGCGCGGTCGCCGACCGGGCAGCGGGCCGCGTCGATCGTCTTGCGTGCCACGTCGGCCGAGGTTGCCTGCTTGCACGACGGCTGGCCGGCTTTCACCTTGGTGCCGTCGGACGCGGTGATCTGCTTGATCGGCGTCGGCACGCAGTACATGCCGTCGCCGGCCAGGGTGGCGTACGCGTTCGCGATGTCCAGCGGCGTCGACAGGGTCACGCCCAGCGTGAACGCCCCGAAGTTGTGCGCCGCCTGCTCGGTCGCCATCAGGTCACGGTCGGTGGACGCGCGGTACTGCATGCCGAACCGCTTCGAGACGTCGATGACCTTCTCGGCGCCGACCTGTTCCTGCAGTGGCACGAAGTACGTGTTGACCGACTTGCCGAAGCCCGACCACATGTTGAACGTGCCCTTGGTGTTGGGCGACGAGTTCGACGGGCAGTAGAACGACGTGTTGGGGCAGGCCGCGGGCGAGTTGTAGGCCACCGGATAGCTCGACTTGTAGGTCGAGTCGGAGGTGATCTCGTGGTTGAGCTCGAAGCCGTTCTCGAGCGCGGCGACCATCGTGAACATCTTGAACACCGAGCCGGCCTGGTAGCCGTTGATGTCGCCGCCGCCGGTGATGATCGGGTTCGTCGTGTTCGGGTAGGACGCCTTGGCCCCCGCTTTGCGCGAGGCCGGGTTCGAGCTCAGCGGGTTGCTGCCGTCGTCCAGCTTGAACTTGCGGTTGGTGGCCAGCGTCTTGACGTGGCCGGTGCCCGGTTCGACCCCGGCGATCACCACGGCGTTCTTGTTGTCGTCCTTGATCTTGCGGTTGATCTCGTGGCGGGCCGCGTTCTGCGCCTTGACGTCCATCGACGTGACGATCGTGTAGCCGCCGCTCTTGAGCTGGCGTTCCCGGTCGTACGCGTTCGCGCCGAACTCCTCCTGCTGCATCCACCAGCGGTAGAAGTAGTCGCAGAAGAAGCCCCAGCTGTTGGTCGCCACCGACGTGCAGCCGTTGCCGGGCCGGTTCGTCGTGCGCTTCAGCTTGGTCTTCTTGGCCGCTTCGCCCTCGGCCTTGGTGATCTGGCCCAGGCTGACCATGTTGTCGATGATGTAGTTGCGCCGCTCGAGGGCCTGCGGGTAGCCGGTCTTGGTGGTCGGGTCGAACGCGGTCGGCGCCTTCACCATGCCGGCCAGCAGCGCCGACTCGGCGATCGTCAGGTTCTTGGGCGACTTCTTGAAGTAGACCTGCGCACCGGCGTAGATGCCGTAGGCGCCGTTGCCGAACGGCGCCAGGTTCAGATAGCGGGTCAGGATCTCCTTCTTGTTGAGATCCTTCTCGATCTGCAGCGCGTACTTCATCTCGGCGATCTTGCGTTCGGGGCTGTCCTTGGTCGCGTCGATGGCCTCCTGGGCCGTCTTCGCGCCGTAGGCCTGGGCCATCCGGACGTACTGCATGGTCAGCGTGGATGCGCCCTGCTGCGAGCCGCCCTGGCTGTTGTTGACGAAGGCGCGGGCGATGCCCTTCACGTCGACACCGTTGTGCTCGTAGAACTTGTGGTCCTCGGCCGCGACGATCGCGTCCTGCATGTTCTGCGAGATCTGGTTGTTCGGCACGTCGCTGCGGAACTCGTCGTAGAGCACGGCCAGCTGCGTCTTGCCGTCACTGGCGTAGACGCGGGTCACCTGCGGCGCCGACTGTTCGACGATGGTGCTGGGCATGGCCGCGAACTTCTCGGCGCCCGTCTTGGCGACCAGCCCGCCCAGCGCGACCGCCGGGAACGAGGCGGCGGAGACCACCACGGCGGTGAGCAGACCGCACAGCACCAGCAGCAGGGCTTTTTTCGGGATCGAGCGGAGCACGGGTCGCCGGACCACCTTCCTCGGCGCCGGCGGGACGCCGACAGGACGCCGGCGTGACGCCGACCGGCCGCCGACGGGGTGCCGACGGGCCGCCGACGGGATGCCGACGGGACGCCGAGGAAGGTACCCGATCAGGTCCAGAGTTAACTGGGAGCCCGGTCGCGGGTCAGCGGAGCCATCGGGATGGCACCGACTGAGCGATCGTTCGATATCCGGCGGGGTTCAGGTGCAGGTGGTCGCCGGTGTCATAGGACGGCAACAACTGCCGGGGCGCGGCCGGATCCCGTACGGCGGCATCGAAGTCCACCACCCCGTCGAAGAGCCGGTTGTGACGGATCGCACTGTTCACCGCCGTTCGGGTGGCCTCGCGGTAACCGTCCGGATCGTCGTATCCGGTATTGCCCCCGAATGGCGTGATGGTGGCGCCGTAGACCCGGATGTCCACCGCGTGGGCCCGCGTCACGACCTGCTGGTACGCGCCGAGAAGGTCGGCCAGCAACGCCTTCTGGTCGGCGATCGTGGCCGGTGCGGTGCCGATGTCGTTGACCCCTTCGAACAACAGCATCCGGTCGACGCCGCTGGTCGCGAGCACGTCCCGGTCGAGCCGGGCCAGCACGCTGGGTCCGAGCCCGTCGTTGAGCACCCGGTTGCCGCCGGCCGCCTGGTTGAGGACGGCGATCCGGGGCGCGGGCAGTTGATCGGGCCAGCGGTCGTTGCCGTCGGTCGTCGATCCGCGCCCGTCGGTCAGCGAGTCGCCGACGATCGCCATCGCGGCCCCGTCCGACTCGACCTCGACCCCGCTGATCAGATACCAGTGCGCCACGCCGATCGACCCGGGCTGATCAGGGTCAAAAACATGATCACCCCTTCCCAGGTACGACGTGGTCCGCGACCCGGGATGCGAGGTGACACTCAGCGTGGCCTGTCCCGACGCCAGGTAGACGCTGAGTGACAGGTTCGCGCCGCGGGTCACCGGCAGTGGCACCGGATCGGACACGATCTGTGCTCCGACCGGCACCGTCACCGACGACCGGCCACCGAACGTGAGCCGCCGGCTCGACCCCGGCACGATGCCCGGCACCCCGGCCCGGCCGTCCAGCGGCAGCGCCACGGCGGCCGACGTTATCGGCAGGGCGGCTCCGCCGAAGGCGTTGGAGAAGCGCACCCGCACGCGGGAACCCGGGGTCGTCACCCGCACGGTCTGGCGCAGCGTCGTGTCGACCAGCACCGACGACTCCCCGGTGAAGGGGGCCGGCGGCAGGTTGGACGGCTCGGTGAGCTGCGGCATCGCGGTCCATGTGTGAATCCAGCGCTTCCGGTCCGGGGTGGGTAGTCCCGGCAGCAGCGCCACGCCACCGGCGCCCAGCAAGGTCCGCCGTTTCATCGCACCCACCGGCTCTCCGGCGGCCCGAAGTAGCTGTCCTGGACGCCGCCGGTGTCGACGATCAGCCGCTGCACGATCACCGTCGGGTCGACCGCCGTGAACTTCAGCGTGTGCCGCCTGGGCGAGTCGATCACGTGGGTGGTCGTGGTCCGGTTGATGTTGTCGGACGTGTTGCGGGCCCACGGCCGGTTCATCGTGGTGTCGTTCGCCCCGGTCGCCGTGGTGATGTTGACGACCTGCGGCGTCTGCCCGTCGATCGAGACCGCGTATTTGAGCCCGTCCCCCGGCAGCACATTGTTGCGCGGGGACAGATAGGCCGTCACCTTCACCGGCCCGCTGCTGGTGAGCGTCATCGTGTATTCCAGCGACGCCGATTCACTGAGCGGCGTGAGCCCGTTCCCGGTCTTGCCGATCCCCGGCAGCAGCCGCCATTTGCCGGTCTTTCGCGAATGGTGATCGGCCTCCATCGCCACGTATCCGTCGGCCTCGAGGAATCCGGCCGGTTTCCCGGCCGGATTCGAGACCGGCACCTGAACCACCACCGAACGACCGGCCCCGGTCACGGTCAGCGGCACGACTGAGGTGCCCGACGGCGCCCGCTTCCAGTCGGCGGTCACGACGACCCGCGTCTGGTCGTTCACGACGCCCGAGGCCGGTGTCACGTGCACCCACGATGCGCCCGTGGTGATCCGGTAGCGGAACGGCGTGGTGCCCTTGTTGAATATCTCGAAAGCCGGCTCCTGGTTCTGCCACGGGCTCAACTGCGGGATCCGGGTGTCCGCGACGCCCATCGACGCCTCGGACGGCACCTCGATGCGTTTGAGATGCGGATAGATCTCGTCGGGCAGCGCCACATTGTTCAGTTCCGGTTGCTGCCAGCCCGCGTTCGGGCCGTAGCGCTCGACGTTCCCGTAGCCGATCTTCGGCTGCAGCTGCCAGTTCTTCCACTTCCCACCGGCGAGCGTGTTGTTGTAGTAGTCGCTCATGGCCTGGTCCTCGGCGAACAGCCGCTCGGCGGTATCGGCGAGCCGGTTGGTGGCCGCCCGGCCCTGAGCCGCGTACGCGATGTTGCGGAACTGCGCCCGCCGCAGCTCATAGACGACCGCCGTGTCCTTGATCTGGTAGTAGACGAGTTGATAGAACGCGTCCTGCCATTGCGCCGGCACCTTTTCGCGAACGGCGGAAGCGCGGCGGGCCAGAGCGATCCAGTCCTGGGTGACCCGATCCATCTCGCCGTATTCGGTCAGGCTGAACGGACTGGCCTGATCGTTGTAGACGACCTCGCCGGTCACCGGGTCGAGCGTGATCCGCCGGTTGAGCAGCTCGGGCTTGCGGCGCGACTGCAGGAATCCGTACGTGTCGAGCAGTTCCGCGATCGCCGGGGCCAGCGCCCGCCCGAAGTTCTGCGCCGCGAACTGCCCGGTCCACTCCCCCAGCCGCTCGATCGGCCACGCGTCCGGATTCCACGCGTAGTCGAGGAAGAACTGGGTGGGCACCTCCTCGTTCTTCAGATCGCCCACGTTCACCACCCAGAGCCGATCAACCCCTTTCCCGTACGCGAGATTCAGCTGCTCCCACGTATTGGTGAGATTGATCGTGTCGGCCCATTTGTAGTTCCGGCCGTCGCCCACGTAATCGAAGTGGTAGTACATGCCGTAGCCCCCGCTGCGAGCCGGCTGCGACGCGTCGGGCAGCTTACGCAGATTCCCCCAGTTGTCGTCGCAGAACACAACCGTCACGTCGTCCGGCGGCCGGTATCCCTCGTCCCAGTAGCGCTGCACCTCCTTGTAGAGGGTCTGCACCTGGGGCCGGTCGATCAGCCCGGTGTCCCGCAGAATCTGCCGCTGACTGTCGATGATGGACGACATCAGATCGATCCCGTCGCCGTCGGGCAGGCTGACGTCACCGTTGCCGCGCATTCCCAGCGTGATGACGCCCTCGATGTTCTGCTCGCGCATCCGTTCGGCGCCGTCCCGCCAATAGGCCTTGATCGCGTCGGGATTACGGCGGAAACTCCATTCCCCGGTGCCGGTCGGATGCCGGTTCCATTCCTCGATGCCACGCATCATCGGCGCCTCGTGCGAGGTGCCCATGACGACGCCGTAGAAGCTCGCGGTCGCATGGTTGGCCGGATCGTCCTCGGCGAACGCGCGCCCCCACACGGCCGGCCACAGATAGTTGGCCTTGAGCCGCAGCATGGTCTCGAACACCTTGGCGTAATAGGCCGCGTTCAGCCCACCCGGATAACCGGGCGCCTTACCCGGCCCGAAATAGCCGGGCGCCCAGGTGCCGGTGGCCGGGTTCTCGTCGTTGATGAAGAACCCGCGGTATTTCACCTTGGGCGTGCCCTGGGTATGCCGGCCGGGCAGCACGTAAAGCTCGTCGTGCTGCGCAACTGGCACGTCGTCCCAGAACGACCACGGCGAAACACCGATGCTCTTCGACAGGTCGTAAGCGCCGTAAATGCTTCCCCGCTGGTCGCTTCCGACAACCAACAGGGCTTCCCGTACGCCGGGCAGCGGATCGCGCACCACCTGTTCGATCGTCGTCTCCCACTTGCCCCGCAGGCCGCTCACGTCGAGCTTGCCGCGCGCGACGATCCGGTCGACGAGCGGGCTTTTACCGAGCGTGCCGACGATGACCGGCGCCGATCCGGCCGGGATCGTGTCGTGGCTGACGACCGGCTCGACACCGGTGACCTTCTTGATGTCGGTCTGCAGATCGTCGACCACGCGAATGACACCCGCGTAGTCGTCCTTGCTCACGATCAGGGGCGCCGCTTTCCCGTCGGCCACCAAGGGAAAGCGGTTGGCGCCGCGCTCCGTGACGACGTACGGGGAAAGCGGTTTATGCCCTTTTTGCTCCAAGCGCTCCGCGAGTGACGGCGCGCCGGAAGCAGCCGAGGCGGTGGTCGGCAGGGGCGCGGCGATCAGAAGGAGCAGCGCCGCGCCGGCCGCGATGCCCCTGGTGAGCGCCCTCATTTGAGCAGCCTCAGCGGTACGGCCTCGGCCATCGCGGCCATGCCGGCGTCGTTCGGGTGCAGGTGATCACCGCTGTCGTAGGCCGGGTTGAGGCGCAGCGGATCGGCCGGGTCGCCCATCGCGCGGTCGAAGTCGATCACGCCGTCGTACTCGCCGCCGGCCCGGATCCAGCGGTTGAGCACGTCGCGTTTGCGCTCGTTGGCCTCGGTGAAGAAGCCGAGCGTGTCGCCCTTGAAGGGCAGGACCGTGCCGCCGATCGCGACCAGCCCGGCCGCGTGGGCGCGGGCGATCAACTGGCGGTGACCGGCGATCAGGTCGTCGGCGGACACCGTCTCGGAGGCCGGCGCTACCGTGCCCGGGTGGCCGAGGTCGTTCACGCCGAGCAGCACGATCACGAACCGCGCGCCGGGCTGGGCCACGACGTCGCGGTCGAACCGTCGAAGTCCACTGTGGCCGAAATAGGCCGCGAAGCCCTCGGCGTCGCTGCCGGGAGCCGGGTTCGGGTCGTGCAGCAGGCGGTTGCCCGAGATGCCGACGTTGGCGATCCCGAGGTCGGCCCCCGCCGCGCGCAGCCGGGCGGCCAGCAGGTCGGGCCAGCGGTGGTTGAGGTTGTTCGGGGTGTTGGCGCCGTTGGTGATCGAGTCGCCGAGCGTGACGACGGCGGCACCCCGGTCACGCACCGAGACACCGGAGAGGAACAGGTATTGCCCGATCGTGGCGACCGGTGTGACCGTGCGTGCGGCGGTGACGTCGCCGTCCGCGATGACGTTGTCCTGGAACGCGAACGCGGCCAGGGTCGTCGCCGGGGTGCGGGCCGGCAGATAGAGGCTGACGGCCAGGTCGCCGCCGGGTGGCACGCGCAGCCGTACCGGGTCGCTGACCAGCGGCGACCCGGCCGGGATGGTCACCGCGGCGTGGTTGCTGAAGGTCACCCGCCGGTCGGTGCCGGGCACGGTGGCCGTGCTCGCCCCGGTGCCCGAGCGCAGGGCGACACGGACCGCGCCGATCCGCAGTGGCCCCGAGCCGAACTCGTTGGTGACCCGGACCCGGATCTCGTCGCCGCCCGCGCTGCAGTGCACGACGTGGCGGACGGTCTGGTTGGCCAGGACGGTGGGGGTGGTGGGCGGGATCGTCGTCGGGGCGGCGGCCCAGGTGGCGACCCAGTGGGAATCGTCTTTCGAGGCGGCTTGAGTTTCCGCGGCCTGGGTTTCGTTCGGGAGGGCCAGGCCGGCGGCGGCGCCGGATGTGAGGGCGAGAAGCTCGCGACGGGTGGGCATTGAGACCTCCGCGGTGGGTCGGAAGTTTCGGTAACTCTTCGGACGAACATCCGTAACGTAAAGGCGTTCATCTATGTCGTCAAGATTCAAGCTGCTGGATCTCGACTATCTGCACTCTGAGTGAGACCGAAACTTTCAGCCGTCGCGCCGGAAAGTGCCGGAGTATCTTGTCGGTGCGGTCAAGTTGGTGTTAGCTTTCTTGACCATGGAGTCAAGTAACGCCGTGGCCGAGCTCATCGAGCCCGATCCCCAGGTCGAGCCGGTCGAGCCGGCCCCCGCGCCCCTGATCATGCTGGAGCCGCTCGAGGGCGACTCCGGTGTCTGCGCCGTGGACGGGTGGTGCGACTGATGAGCGCCAGTGTCTTCGGGCGGGCCGCCGAGCCGATCGTGATCGACGTCTGGAGCGACGTCGTCTGCCCGTTCTGCTACCTCGGCAACGCCGTGCTCAAGGAGGCCGTCGAGCAGTTCCCGCACGGTTCGTCGGTGCAGGTCCGCTATCACAGCTTCCAGCTCAACCCGGCCTTCCCGGTGGGTGAGTCGGTGCTGGCCGACGAATACCTGGCCAAGAACTACGGCATGCCCCAGGCCCAGGTCGAGGCGTCGCACGCCCAACTGGCGGCCCGCGGCGCCCAGGCCGGTCTCGACTACCAGTTCGAGAAGTCCATGATGATCAACACACTGGACGCGCACCGGATGATCCACCTGGCCAAGGCGCACGACCAGGAACTGCCGATGGTCGACCGCCTGTTCCGGGCCGAGTTCACCGACGGGCTCAACCTGGCCGACCACGGCGTGCTGGCCGACCTCGCGGCCGAGCTCGGTCTCGACCGGGCCGAGGCGCTCGAGGCGCTGTCGGCCAAGGCCTACGAGAAGGACATCCAGGCCGACATCGCGCAGGCCCGTCAGCTCGGGATCAGCGGCGTGCCGTTCTTCGTCTTCGACAACAAGCGGGCCGTCTCGGGCGCCCAGCCGGTCGAGATGTTCCGCAAGGCGCTGGACGTGACCTGGCAGGACAGGGCAGCCTCCCCCGCATGAGAGCTGACGCGCGCCGCAACGTCGAGGGCATCCGCCGGGCTGCCCTCGACGTGTTCCGCGCCGGCGGCCTGGCCACCCCGCTCGACGAGGTGGCCCGGGCCGCCGGCGTCAGCAAGGGCACGATCTACCACCGTTTCGGCAGCCGCTGCGGCCTGATCGACGCGGTGGTCGACGAGCTGGTGGCGGCCCGCCTGGGCGCGATCATCGACGCCGTCGACGAGCTCGAGGGACCGCTCGAGCGCTTCGAGCAGTACCTGCTGCGCACCTGGCTGCTGCAGTTCGACGAGCCCGCCGCCAACGACGTGCTGATGCGCACGCTGCCCGATTCCGAGCCGTTGACCCGGCTCTTCGACCGTGCGTGCCACTTCGGCAGCCGCCTGCTGGCCGACGCCCAGGCGGCCGGCGTGGTGCGCGCCGACATCACCCCCGACGACCTGGCCTACCTGATCCTCGAGCGGGGCGTCATCGTCCGCGCCTGCGACCAGCAACCCCGCGACGACTACCACCGCCGTCTCGACTTCATCCTTCGGGGCTTGCGCACCAACCCCGCCCAGCCTTGACGCAACATCTGGTCGCATGCCAAGCTTGCTCACGACTAGATGTCGAGCACAAAGACACGCGAGGCGGCCGGTCAGGTCGCATGCGGCATGGCACGCTTAGGGCGGCACCCCCGAGAGGTGAGGCGATCCGATGAGCGTGGGAGTCCTGGAACAGCACCCGGAACCGTGGAGCGAAGACGAGTACTTCGCACTGGGCGAGACGGCGAACCGGATCGAACTTGTTGATGGGAGCTTGCTGGTGAGTCCTGCACCGAGCAAGCGCCATCAGCGCATCGCATACCTACTCGCGGTGGGACTCGATGGCCCGGCCGAGCAAGCTGGACTTCTGATGCTGCAGGACGTCAATCTCCGGCTGGCCACCGGCCGCATTGTCGAGCCCGACTTGGTAGTGGCGGACACCGAGGACACTGGATCCACCGTCGAAGCGGCCGAGGCGAAACTGGTCGTCGAGATCGTCTCGCCGAGTAACGCGGGCGCGGACCGACTGCTCAAACCGCAGCTGTACGCTGCGGCCGGTATCGGCTGGTACCTCCGGGTCGAGCAGCCCGACGACTCGGTCGAGCTGCACCTGCAGAAGCTGGACGGCGACCACTACGTCCCGTTCCTGGTCGCTGCTCCGGGGCAGCCACTCACCACGGAAGAGCCGTTCCCGTTCAAGCTCGACCTGGCGCCCCTGCTCCAGAGCCGGCGCCGTGACTGAACCCGGCCAGGCTCAGCGGCCGTACTTGTCGTAGGGGACGGTCCAGTCGCCCAGGCCGTTCCAGATCGGGAGCTCGCGCGGGCTGTTCTTGACGTCGACGATGTCGCCGGGCAGGAACGTGTTGTAGACCCACTTGGCATCGGCCGTGCTCAGGTTGACGCAGCCGTGCGACAGGTTGGCCCGGCCCAGCGACTTGTTCCACGGGGCGGCGTGCAGGTATTCGCCGGAGTAGCTGATCCGCGTGCAGTATTCGATGTTCTCGGACACGTAGTAGTTCGGGTCCTTCGGGTCGGTCACGCCGTAGCTGGCCGAGCTCATCGTGTGCTTGCGCTTCTTGCCCAGGACGACGTGCGGCCCGCCCGCCGTCCAGTAGCTGATCCGCTCGCCGTTGGCCCCGGTCGTGCCGCCGCCCTTGCCCAGGCTGCTCTTCATCGTGCGGACGAGTTTGCCGTCGATGTAGACCTTGGTCAGGTGGGTCCGGTTGTCGCAGATCGCGATCAGCTGACGGCCGATCCGGAACTTCGTCGAGGCATTCTTCCCCCCGTACGTGGTGTCGCCCAGCTTGACGCCGAACGCGTTCACCTTGACCTCGATCGACGTCCCGGCCGCCCAGTACTTCGCCGGCCGCCAGTGCACCGTGCGGTCGTCGCGCCAGTAGAACTTGCCCGGCACCGAGGGCGACGTCTTGATCTCGATCGCCTTCTCGGCCGCGTTCTTGTTGACGGCCCGGCTGAACCGCACGATCACCGGCTGCCCGGCGCCGTAGGTGCGCCCCTCCTTCATCGCCAGCATGCCGTTGGCCTGGAAGGACACCGTGGCCGTCTTGGCCGGCTTGAGGGTGGTGAACGTGTGGTCCTTGGTTGTCGTCGCGCCCGCGTTGTCGGCCGCGGTGACGGTCACCTTGTATTTCTTCCCGTACGCGAGGTCGCCGGTCGACTGCCAGGTGCCGTCGTCCTGCATCTCTCCGGCGATCTTGTCCTTACCGGCTGTCACCGTCACCGTCTGCAGCTTGCCATCGGTAGCGCTGACGACGATCGGCTTGACCGGCGAGACACCCGTGCCCCCGTTCGCCGGCGTCACGGTCAGCTTCACCGGCATCACGGCCGCCACCGGCTCGGCCCCGGCGGCTTCGGCGGGCGTCCCGACCCAGCTCGAGCCGGCCCCGCCTTTGCCGGACGAGGAGCAACCGGCAATTGTGGCCCCCGCGGCCACAGTTACCGCACCGAAAATTACTTTGCGTCGCTGAATCATGACTCTCACATTCGAGAAATGGGCCCTGCGAGAGAGACGTAGCCGGACCCGAAAATGTTGCACCTTCATCGAAGGAGTGGTCATCTTGACAGATTTGGATGCCACGCGGTAGCCCGGCGGCGGTGCTGTGGTAGCACCGCCGCCGGGTTCACTCAGGCCGTGGTGCAGGCCAGGTTGTTCACCGAGGGTGGTGCCGTTCCGGTGCCGAGCATGCCGAACGTGACGTACTTACCGGCTCCGACCGTGCCGTTGTAGGCCGCGTTCTTCACCGTCACCAGGGAACCGCTGCTGGTCCCGGTGCCGTTCCAGACCTGTTGCAAGGTCTGCGAGCCGGGCCAGGTCCACGACACCGACCATTTGCTGATCGCCGCGGTGTCGGCGTGCACCATCACCTCGGCCTGGAAGCCGCCGTTCCACGCGCTCGAGATGTTGAACATCGCGTAGCACGCCGAGCCACCCGCAGGCGGCGGCGTGGTCACCGGCGGCGTGGTCACCGGGGGCGTGACCGGCGGGGTGGTGACGGGCGGCGTCGTGACCGGCGGAGTGGTCGGCGGTGTCGTCGTGCCACCGCCACCGACGCCGGTGACCTCACCCTTGCCGCCGTCGAAGACGACGTCGGAGCAGCCGTAGAACGTCTCGTTGCTGTCCGAGCGCTGCCACACCGAATAGATCAGGTGGCGTCCGCTCTTGCCCGACGGCAGCGTCGCGTTCCAGTAGTAGTGGCCGTCGTCCGAGCCCGGCCCGCCCTGGTCCGGCGGGTTGGTCACGGTGTCGAACGGCGTCGACTCGAGGTCGCTCCACGCGAGTGCGCGGGTCGGGCTCCACGAGTCCTTGGTGATGTAGAGCCGGAACGTGCCCGGGTGCTTGGCCCAGTTGTTGTACTGGATGCCCAGCGACGCGCCCGAGGTCAGGTGGGTCACCGGCCAGTCGTTGCGGGGCAGGTTGTAGCCGGTGAAGTCGTACGGTCCACCGGTGCCGCCCGAGCAGAGCTGCCCGTTCGGGATGAACCCGTCCATCCGGCCCGCCCCGTCGGAGCGCAGCACGGCGAACCAGTTGTAGAGCGAGGTCGGCCCGCTCTGCGCCACCGCGGCGGCGCAGGCGGCGTTCTTGGGCTCGATCGCCCCGGTGTTCGGGTTGCGGCCGTCCTTGTAGCAGAGCCACGTCCGGCTGCCGGGCACCATCATCGCCCCGTGGGCCTGGGCGGCGACCGGGGTGATCACCGCACCGACACCGGCCGCGAGCAGCCCTGCCATGGCGTACATCAAAAGCCTTTTGCGCATCAGAAACAGACCTCCTATCCGTTGGGGAACAGGCGCGCGAAGTCGGCGTAGCCGGTGGCCACATCGACCTGCGCCCAGAAGCGGTGGTAGTTGAACGTCGGGGCCGGTCCGCCGTTGAGGTAGGCCTCGACCTTCGGGTAGTCCGGGTCGTTCTTGTAGAAGGAACGGATGTCCAGGAAGGACACGCCCGGCTTGATGACGTCGCCGTTCGGCATCTTGCCGGTCCAGCCCGGCGGGATGTAGATGCCCTGGCCGGTCGACGCGTTGTAGGTGTCGTCCATCCGGTTGTAGTCGGCGCGCGTCTCGGTGACCGACACGCCCTTCGAGTCCTTCTTGGTCCAGATGGCGTCGAGCAGGTTCTTGGCTGCGGTCTTGGCGGCCGTGTTGCCCGACTTCGCGGCGTAGTAGGTCAGCAGCTTGGCGTACGAGCCCGCCACGCCGAGGTCCTGGCCCTTGCTGGTCACCGTGACGTGCAGGTTGGTGTTGGCCGCCGGGGACGACGGGTTCCAGGTGGCCGGCGCACCGGTCCACGCCATGTCCGACGGGATCGAGAAGTCGGTGGCGCTGATGGTGCTGTTGGCCAGCGCCCACGGGACCCACTTGTCCAGGACCGACTTGGCCTTGGCGTCATTGGTCAGGTAGTAGTACTCGGCCAGCCGCTCGAGCGACCACGTCTGCATGCCGAACCACCGGTTCGACGGCGGGTCCTCATAAACCGGGGCTTCCACGTACGAGAGGCCGTAGAACGTCGGCACCCCGGCCGGACGCGCCTGGTAGCTGCCGTTCCAGCTGTTCGTCGCGCCGCCGGCGATCGCGCCCTCGGACGACTGCAGCCACTGGTAGAACTCGAGCTGCCGGTTGAGGCTGGCCTGCCAGTCGGCCTTGGCCGTGGGCGACTTCGGGGCGAAGGCGCTCACGTTGGACAGCACGTAGGCCGCCATCGGGTTCTGGTAGCCGAAGTGGCTGGTCGACGAGCCGATCCGCCACGCCCAGCCGGCGTTGGTGTCGGTCGCGCCGCCCCAGGCGTAGTACCAGGACATCAGGTTGTTGGAGGCGTTCTTGCCGGTGCCCGCCGCGCACGACGTCGAGGCACAGCCCGGCTGCTTGAAGTACTTGTCGTAGAAGGAGTAGCGCAGGTAGTCGCCCATCTTGGCCGCGTTGGTCACGGCCGAGGTCAGCTGCGACTGCTTACCCTGCTCGGTGGCCCAGGTGTAGGCCCAGTACGCCGCCTGCACCGCGCGCGAGTCCGCGTCCGGGGCGTTGGTGTACTTCCACTGCTTGGCGTAGCTCGAGTCCTTGGTGAACAGGTCGAGGTAACCGTTGGGGCCGCCGTACTTGAACGTGTCGCAGGAGGGCTGCGGCACGGTCTCGAACGTCGACTCCTGCGGGCCGCGCTGGAAGGTGTTGATGTAGACGTTCTTCGAGGTGCCGTCACCGCACCGGCCGAAGCCGTACGTGTTGTCGACGTCGAGCAGCCAGTGCATGCCGTAGATGTCGGAGGTCCCGTACGCGCTCTTCAGCTCCGCGGCCAGCGGGTCGCTGCCGACCGAGACGCTGTTGTCGAGCTGCGACGGGTACTGCGACGGCAGCGGGTACTCGGCCGCGTAGGTGGCCGGCTTGGACGCGTCGTACTTGTCGTTGGTCGGCTGGTCGGCGTGCGACGGGATGATGTACTTCTCCATCGTCGACCACGCGCTGTTGAACGGCGCCCAGTTCTGCGACGTGTGCCCGTACTCCGCCTCGAGCCACAGCCAGTAGCTGAACGCCTCGGAGGTGGTCTCGTGGCCGTGGTCGGGCGCCTCGTCGATCAGCGTCTCGATCGAGTGGTAGGGCACGCCGTCCGGGCTGAAGTAGCCGTTGGCCGGGTTCTTGATGTCGTTGTACATCTGGGTGAACCGGGCGTCGGCGGCCCCTTCCCGGACGACGGTCGCGTTGATCGTCGCCGCGGTGTGCCCGCTCGCGGTGGCCGAGAACGAGGCCGTCGCGCCGATCGCCGCCGCGCTGGTGGCCGCGACCGTGACGGTCTGGCCGGTGTTCCAGTTCGACGGGGTGAAGGTGAGCGGGGTCGGGGTCGCCGTGACCGCCGTGGAACCGGCGGTGCGGGCGATGGCCACGGACACGTTCGCCGTCGGCGCCTTGCTCAGGGCCAGCTTGAACGTGGCCGACCCGCCGGGCGAGACGCTGACCGAGGTGGCGTCGGTGACGATCGCCGGCGTGGTGGCCGCGTCGACGAAGACCGGCACGGCCGCGGTGTTGCTCTTGGTGCCCGCCGCGTCGTACGCGATCGCCTGCAGCTGGTAGGCCGCGGTCTGGGCCGGAACGCCGGTCCAGGTGTACGTGTAGGGCGCGGTGGTGTCGGTGTTGAGCAGCAGCCCGTCGTGGTAGAACTCGACCTTGGCCACCGTGCCGCCGGGGACGGCGGTGATCGGGATCGAGGCCGGGGCGGTGAACCGGGTGTTCGCGGCCGGGC
This sequence comes from Paractinoplanes bogorensis, assembly GCF_018829635.1. GTDB lineage: Bacteria > Actinomycetota > Actinomycetes > Mycobacteriales > Micromonosporaceae > Actinoplanes > Actinoplanes bogorensis. The sequence goes on along the minus strand of NZ_JAHKKG010000004.1, from coordinate 407,570 downwards.
TGGTGATCTCGACGGTGGGGGCGTTGGCCGCGCCGTTGCAGCGGGTGCCGTTGAGCGTGAACGCGGTCGGCACCGGGTTGGCCGAGCCGAACGTGCCGTTGAAGCCGGTGCTCACCGACCCGTTGGTGCCCAGGTTGCCGTTCCAGGCCGCGTTGTTCACGGTGACGTGCTGGCCGCTCTGCGAATAGACGCCGCTCCAGCCCTGGGTGACCTTCTGCGACGCGTCCGGGAAGTCGTACTCGAGCTTCCACGACGTCACCGGGTCGCCGGTGTTGGTGATGGCGATGTCGCCGGTGAACCCGCCGGTCCACTGGCTCTGCACCTTGTAGACGACGGTGCAGCCGGGGGCGGCGAGGGCGGGGGCACCGGCCGCGAGGGCCGCGCCGGCGCCGAGGACGGCGGCGCCGGTGACGGCCAGCACGCGTCTGGCCTTCGATCTGACTTGCACGGGGGATGTCCTTTCGGTGGGGAGGGCGCGCTACGCCGGGGCGCAGGTGACCGGGGCGGGGACGGGGTTGGTGCTGCCGCTGAGGCTTCCGAGGAAGCCGAAGGTGGTGCTCGCGCCCGCGGCCAGGGCGCCGTTGTAGGAGGCGTTGCGCACGGTGACCGCGGTGCCGGTCTGGGTGTGCGTGCCGCCCCACAGCTGGGTCACGGTCTGTCCGCCGGTATAGGTCCAGCCGACGGTCCAGGCCGTGGTCGGCGCGGTCCCGGTGTTCGTCACGGTGACCTCGCCCTGGAAACCCCCACCCCAGGACCCAGTTATCTTGTACGCCGCCACGCAGCCACCGGTCGTCGGCGGAGTGGTGGGTGGCGTCGTCGGCGGGGTCGTCGGCGGCGTGGTCGGCGGAGTCGTGGGTGGCGTCGTCGGCGGAGTCGTGGGTGGCGTGGTCGGCGGGGTCGTGGGCGTGGTGCCCCCGGCCCGGTCGGCGTAGAGGATGCCGCGGCCGTTGGTGCCCAGATAGACCCGGCCGTAGATGCGCGGATCGCCGGCCAGGGCGTCACCGGCGTTGCCGTACTGGTGCTTGTCGTCGTTGATCCGCAGCCACGAGCCGCCGGTGTCGTCCGACCGGAACACGCCGGTCACCCCGTCGACCGTGCCGACCAGGAACACCGCCGGGTGGGTGGCGCCCGGCGCCGCCTTGCCGAACGCGACGTTGATGCCCGAGGTCACCGACGACACCTTGGTGAAGGTCGCGCCCGAGTCGGTCGAGCGCAGCAGCCCGCTCTCCCCCGCGAACCAGACCTCGCCCGCGATCCCCGGCACCGCCTTGAGGTGCAGGCGACCGGTCGTCGGCAGGGTGGCCGCCGACGCCGTGAAGGAGGCGCCCCCGTCCTTGCTGGTGTAGAACTTTCCTCCGGCGTACGCGTAAAAGGTCTTGGGGTTGACCCGGTCCGACTCGACAATCGCGCCGGCCGGAATCCCGGTCGACGCGGTCCACGAACTGCCCCGCGTGGTCGAGAAGTGGACCCCGGTGCCCGCGGGCGACCAGACCATGGCGTTGGCGTCGGCGCCGACCGCGATCGTGCCGCCACCGGTCACCCCGCCCGGTTCCTGGCCCTGGTACCAGTTCTTGCCGCCGTCGCTCGAGATGCCGATGTGCGGGGCCGCGTCCGCGTTGCCGACCCGGGCGAAGACCAGCGGGCTGAGCTCGGCGAAGTCCAGCGACGTGTTGCTGCCCAGCGCGGGCGTGTCGTGGAAGTTGGGCTGCACCGCGTCGAGCGAGGCGTGGTGGAAGCCGCCGATGTCGCCCAGCGCGCTGACCAGCGGTGCGCCCGAGGGCGGGCTGGCCAGGTCGAGGACGGCCGTCTCCTCGATCCCCTTGGCCATCGGCTTGATCGTGAAGGTGGTGTTGCTGTCCCAATTGGTCAGCTGCGTGGTGCCGTAGATCGTGGCGCCGGTGCCGTACATCATCCGGGCCGAGTTGAACGGGTCGATCTCGAGCGACTCGTTCATCCAGCCGAGCTTGGGGGTCGACTCGGGCGGCTGCGGGTTGGTGTTGAAGTCGAGCCACGGGTTGGCCGAGATGTCCATGGTGTAGCGCTTCGACACCGACGGATAACTGGTGAAGTCCCAGATCCGGGTCCAGGTGGCGCCGTTGTCGGTGCTGCGGAAGAAGATCGCGTCGGGCCACCAGGAGATCTGCGTGGCGACCATCAGCGTGCCCGGCTTCTGCCGGTCGACGGTCAGCCCCGAATAGCCGTAGTAGGGGCTTCCCGAGGCCGGGGTCGGCGAGATGTCGGTCCAGACGCCGGTCGTCGTGTCGAGCCGTTGCACCTGGCCGGCCCCACCGTCGTACGGGCCGCCGGTGTCACTCGTCGCGATGAAGAGATAATTTCCCTGTACGACGCCCTTGTGCGCGATGTATCCGGTCGGCTGGCCGGCGATCCGCTCCCACGTCGCGCCCCCGTCCAGCGATCGGTAGACGGGGTTCGCCTTGTCGGCCACGCCCACGTAGATCTGGTTCGCGGCACCGAAGGTGACCCAGGTCAGCCCCTGGTTCTGGTTCAGATAGCCGTTGGTGTCGTTCGGGTCCTGCACATAGTTGCCGGCGTTCGGGAAGTTGGCGACCTTGGCCCAGGTCACGCCGTAGTCGGTGCTGCGCCAGAGCCCGTTGCCGCCCTCGGCCGCGAAATAGACGTTCCGGTTGTTGCGCGGGTCGACGGCGAGCCGCTCCCCCATGCCCCGGCCCGGCATGTTCCCGCCGTTCTTGAACGGGAGCTTGGTGACCTGCCAGGTGTCGCCCTTGTCGGAGGAGCGCAGGATCGCGCCGTTGTTCGGGTCCCAGCTGTTGGTGTACATGCCGGCCGCCGCGTAGACCCGGTTGGTGTCGACCGGGTCGGGCGCGATGCTCAGCACGCCGTTGTAGCCCCAGTTCTCCTGGCCGACCCAGTCGAGAAGCGGCGTCCAGCTCTGGCCGCTCTCGTTCCAGCGATAGGCGCCGCCGATGTCGGTGCGCGCGTAGATCAGATTTCGTTCGCCCGGATTGAAGACGATGCCGGGCACGAAGCCGCCGCCGTCGATGCGCACGTTCTTCCAGACGTACGGATCGGCGGCCGCCGCGGTGGCCGTCAGGGGCCGGGCCAGCACCACGGCCGCCGCGCTGAGCAGGGCGGCGGTGACGACCGCCGCGATGGTGGACCTTCGCATCCTCGACCTTCCATTGACGAACTTCTACATGGGAGCGCTCCCAAGAGCGTGAAGTCCTGTCATACCGCTGTCAAGGCCTGGAAACGAGGAGTTGACAATCGTGCATATCCCGGGAAATCTGCTGGACGCGCGCGGGCCCCCGCGCGAGCACGCTCCGCGCGAGGGCGGCGACCGCCGGTGACACCCGGTGGTCGTCAATTCTTGGCCGCCCGGAAATCGTCCGGTCGCTTTCAAATGTGTCAATGAGAGAAATCGGAGCGGCGACTCTAAGGAATGAACCGATAACCGTACGTCAAGGATTTGCGCGTGGTTTTTCTACGCTGTGTATCATCTGGCCGTGATTACCGAAGGGGTGGCAGTGACGGCGGGCCACCCGTGGTGGAGGAGCGTTTGATGAGGGTTTGCGTTGTCGGCACGGGCTACGTCGGGCTGACCACCGGGGTGAGCCTGGCCTTCCTGGGGCACGAGGTCACCTGCATCGACCTCGACCAGGAAAAGGTCGACATGCTGCGCGGCGGCAAGTGCCCGATCTACGAGCCCGGCATGGAGGAGCTGCTCGCCGAGGCCTCCCCCAACCTGACGTTCACCACCAGCTACGCCGACGGCGTGCCGGGCGCCGACGTCGTCTTCGTAGCGGTGCAGACCCCGTCCGCCGCCGACGGCAGCCCCGACCTGCGCTACCTGCGCTCAGCGGCCGAGAGCGTGGCCAAGAACCTCGACAACGAGTTCACCGTCGTGGTCAACAAGTCGACCGTTCCGATCGGCAGCGGCAACTGGGTCGACGCGATTCTGCGCGATTCCTTCGCGGTGCGCGCCGACAAGCCGGAACAGTGCGAATTCTCGGTGGCGTCGAATCCGGAGTTCCTGCGCGAGGGCAACGCGATCCACGACACGCTGTTCCCCGACCGCATCGTGATCGGCTCGGACAACCCGCGCGCGCTCGAGGTGCTCAACCACCTCTACCGCCCACTGATCAACCAGACCTTCACCCCGCCGGCCTTCCAGCCGCGGCCGGACGACACCACCGCCGTCCCGCTGGTCTCCACCGACCTGGCCTCGGCCGAGCTGATCAAATATGCGGCCAACGCGTTCCTGGCCCTCAAGATCAGCTACGTGAACGAGATCGGCCAGCTGGCCGGCAAGGTCGGCGCCGACATCACCGAGGTGGCCCGGGGCATCGGCCTCGACCAGCGCATCGGTTCGCGGTTCCTCGAGCCCGGCGTGGGCTGGGGCGGCTCCTGCTTCGGCAAGGACACCAAGGCGCTGATCGCCACCGCGTCCGAGTACAACTACGACATGCCGATCGTGAAGGCGGCGCGCGACGTCAACCAGCGCCAGCGCGAGATCGCGGTCGAGCGGCTGCAGAGCGAGCTGCGTATCCTCAAGGGCCGCAAGATCGGCCTGCTCGGCATCGCGTTCAAGCCGAACACCGACGACCTGCGCGACTCGCCCGCCCTCGACATCGCGGGCCTGCTGCTCGCCCGCGGTGCCCGGGTCAAGCTGCACGACCCGATCGCCGGCGAGCGCTTCCGCCGGGAGTACCCCGAGATGGCGCCGCACCTGAGCGAGACCCTCGACGGCGTCTTCGACGACTGCGACGCCGTCGTCCTGGTCACCAAGTGGGCGCAGTACCTCGAGCTCGACTGGGCCAAGTTCGTCGGCCTGATGCGGACGCCGATCGTGCTCGACGGCCGCAACGTGCTCGACGGCGACCGGATGGCCCGCCTCGGGTTCCGGTATCTGTCGATGGCCGACTGACACGCCCGTACGGGGAAACGCTGTTGATCCTGGGGCTTTAGACCTCCGGCTGCGCTCCCGCTATCGACCGATCAGACCACCCCGCCTCGGATGTTCGCCGATATCCGACGCGGGGTGGTCTGTTTTTGGCTAGGGTCTATGTCAGACGCTTTTTCGCGGCCTGACCAGGGGCTCTACCTTAACCGGTTAAGGCGCCCGGAGCAGCGACGCCGTATCGTTACCGAGTCGATCAAGCGGAAATCATTGCGCAACGTGCCGGTTACCTCTTGACTGTGATCCAAGTAGCGCTTCGGACGGCGACGTCTCCGGACGTCGGAAGCGCGATTTGACATAGGGAGCGGTATGTTCGGTCAACCTACGAGCCCGCGATTCCGGGCCGCGCTCGCCGGCACGCTCAGTGCGGGGCTGGTTCTCGGCCTCGCGGCGTGCGGTGACAGCGATTCTGACAGCAGCAGTGGCACGGACGCTTCGGCGGCCGCCATCGACTGCGCGCCTTACACCAAATTCGGTGACATCAAGGGTAAGACGGTCACGATCTACACGGGCATCGTGACCCCCGAGGACACCCCGCACATCGAGAGCTACAAGCCTTTCGAGGCGTGCACGGGCGCCACGATCAAGTACGAGGGCGACAAGTCGTTCGAGACCCAGGTGCTGGTGCGCGCCCGCGCCGGCAACCCGCCGGACCTCGCCATCGTGCCCCAGCCGGGCCTGGTGAAGCAGCTGGTGTCGACGGGCAAGGCCGTCGCCGCCCCGCAGGAGGTCTCGGACAACGTCGACAAGTTCTGGGACAAGGCCTGGAAGGCCTACACCACGATCGACGGCAAGTTCTACGGCGCCCCGCTCGGCGCCAGCGTGAAGTCGCTGGTCTGGTACTCGCCGAGCGAGTTCAAGGACTCCGGCTACACCGTGCCGACCACGCTGGACGAGCTCAAGGCTCTCAGCGACAAGATGGTGGCCGACGGCAAGAAGCCGTGGTGCGCCGGCATCTCCAGTGGTGACGCGACCGGCTGGCCGCTCACCGACTGGATGGAGGACTTCATGCTCCGGACCGCCGGTCCGGAGGAGTACGACAAGTGGGTCAACCACGAGATCCCGTTCAACAGCGCGGAGCCGACGGCGGCGCTGGACGCGGTCGGTGCGTACCTGAAGAACGACAAGTACGTCAACGGCGGTCTCGGCGACGTCAAGAGCATCGCCACCACCACCTTCCAGGACGCGGGTCTCCCCATCCTGGACGGCACCTGCTCGCTGCACCGTCAGGCCAGCTTCTACGCGGCCAACTTCCCCAAGGGCACCAAGGTGGCCGAGGACGGCGACATCTTCGCGTTCTACCTGCCGGGCAAGGACGCCACCACCAAGCCGGTTCTCGGCGCGGGTGAGTTCGTGGTGGCCTTCGCCGACCGTCCCGAGGTCAAGGCGTTCCAGACCTACCTGTCCTCCGACGTCTGGGCCAACACCAAGGCCAAGCTGTCGTCGGGCTGGGTCAGCGCCAACAAGGGTCTCGACCAGGCCAACCTGACGAACCCGATCGACAAGCTGGCCGGCGGCATCCTGCTCGACCCGAAGGCGACCTTCCGCTTCGACGGTTCCGACATGATGCCGGCCGCGGTGGGCTCGGACGCGTTCTGGAAGCAGACCACGGCCTGGATCACCGGTCAGGACACGCCGACCACGCTGAACAACATTGAAAAGGCGTGGCCGAAGTAAGCACATAGCATTTTCGGGGCCGGTCGGGATCTTTCCCGGCCGGCCCCAAACCTCTCTCCATCCCAGCGTCTAAGGAGGTCCGGGACGCGTGTTCAACACCGCCTCCACCACCCCCGAAAAAATCCTGCAGATGCTCGCGGCACTGCTGCTTTTCGCGGCAGTCATGGGCCTGATCCTGTTCATCGCCGGACGTTTCGGCGGTAAACGGGGCGACCGAATCGTCGCCTACCTCTATCTGCTGCCGGTCGTCCTCATGTTGGGCATCGGCCTCGTCTATCCCGGCCTCCGGACCATCTATCAGTCGTTCTTCGACGCCGCCGGCAAGGCGTTCATCGGATTCGACAACTACGGCACCATCTTCAGCGACGCCGACCAGCTGACCGTGCTGCGGAACACGGTGTTCTGGGTCGTCGTCACCCCGTTCGTGGCCACCGCGATCGGCCTGGTCTACGCGATCCTGGTCGACAAGTCGCGGTTCGAGTCGTTCGCCAAGACGCTGATCTTCCTGCCCATGTCGATCTCCTTCGTGGCGGCCGGCGTGATCTGGAAGTTCGTCTACGAGTACCGCCCCGACCAGGGCAACGTGAAGCAGATCGGCCTGATCAACCAGCTCATCGTGTGGCTGGGCGGCAAGCCGGTGCAGCTGCTGATCGAGTCGCCGCTCAACACGTTCCTACTCATCGTCGTGATGATCTGGGTCCAGGCGGGCTTCGCCATGACGATCCTGTCCGCGGCCATCAAGGCCATCCCGGACGACATCATCGAGGCGGCCCGGCTCGACGGCGTGAACGCGTGGCAGATGTTCCGCAAGATCACGCTGCCGAGCGTGCAGCCGACGGTCGTCGTCGTGCTGACCACGATCGGTATCGCCACCCTGAAGGTCTTCGACATCGTCCGGACCATGACCGGCGGTAACTTCGGCACCAGCGTGGTGGCCAACGAGTTCTACCGGCAGACCTTCAACGCCGACAACCAGGGCCTGGGCGCCGCGCTCGCGACGCTGCTGTTCGTCCTGGTCATCCCGATCGTCTGGTACAACATCCGTTCGCTGCGTCAGTCGGAGGCACGATGAGCACCACTACTCCGGTGACGACGACGCCTCCGCTCGTGGCCGAGAAGCCGTCCGCCGCCAAGGTCGCCAAGAAGCGGCTCAGCTCCCCCTGGGCCTCGCTGGCCGCGATCGTGCTGGCGGTGCTGTGGACGCTGCCCACGTTCGGCCTGCTGGTCTCCTCGTTCCGTCCGGAACGGGCGATCAAGACGACCGGCTGGTGGACGTTCTTCAGCAACCCGACGCTGACGATGGACAACTACAAGGGCGTCTTCGGTGGTGACGGTGGCGTCAACCTCGCCAACTTCTTCATCAACTCGCTGATCATCTGCATCCCGTCGGTGCTGATCCCGCTGTCGCTGGCCGCCCTGGCGGCGTACGCGTTCGCGTGGATCAACTTCCCCGGCAAGAACATCCTGTTCCTCATGGTGTTCGCGCTGCAGATCGTGCCCCTGCAGGTCACGCTGATCCCGCTGCTCGAGATCTACGTGAACATCAAGATCACCGGCACCTTCTGGACGTTGTGGCTGTCGCACGCGACGTTCGCCCTGCCGCTGGCGATCTACCTGCTGCACAACTTCATGCGGGAGATCCCGGCCGGCCTGATCGAGGCGGCCCGCGTCGACGGCGCCGGGCACGTGTCGATCTTCTTCAAGGTGATGCTGCCGCTGCTCACCCCCGCCCTGGCGGCGTTCGGCATCTTCCAGTTCCTGTGGGTCTGGAACGACCTGCTGGTGGCCCTGGTCTTCGCCGGCGGCGGCGACGAGGTCGCGCCGATCACCTTGCAGCTGGCCAATCTGAGCGGCACGCGCGGAACGGCCTGGCAGTTGCTGTCGGCCGGTGCGTTCGTGTCGATCATCGTGCCGGTGACGGTATTCCTGCTGCTGCAGCGCTTCTTCGTGCGCGGCCTGCTGGCCGGCAGCGTCAAGGGCTGAGCCCGCTCTCACCCGAGGGGCCGCGTCCACGTCCGGACGCGGCCCCTCCCCCTTTGTCCGTCGTCCTCCCGACGGGGGCTGGCCAGTCGTGGCCGCGAGCAATACCGTCTCGTGTCGGTGCAGATCTTCGAACTGAGCATCAGCCGGGGTGCCGGCTCAAAGCTCTACGGTGTGCAGGTGGTGAATTCGCCGGCCGGTGAGGCGTCGGCGGAGTTCACCCTGGACGTCGATGCGCTGCTGGCCCAGCGTGGCCCGATCCAGACCGCGCTGCTGGCCTCCTCGGCGAACGTGCGAGGCCGCATCTCCCGGCTGGAGCAGCCAGTTCGGGACCTGGGGGCGGCTCTCTTCGAGGCGCTCTTCGCCACCCCCGCCGTAGCCGGCCGCTATCAGGCCAGCCTCGCCATCGCCCACAACGGCGGCGAACCTCTGCGGGTGATCCTGCGGATCGATCCGGCCGAGCTGGCGGCACTGCCGTGGGAGGCGATGTACGACGCCGGTGCCGGCGGCTATGTCTGCCATCGGGAACCGCTGGTCCGCCGCGTACCAGTCGCCGCCACCCTGAATCCCCTGCAGGTCACCGCCCCGCTGCGCATCATGGGGATCGTCTCGGCGCCGCGTGGGCTACCGCCTCTCGACGCGGAACGTGAACGCGAGCAACTGGCCACGGCGTTGCGCCGCCCGATCAGCTCGGGCGCGGTCGAGCTGGTCTGGGCGCCCGACGCCACCTGGGAGACTCTGCAGGAGATGCTGCTCACCGAGCAGTGGCACATCATCCATTTCATCGGGCATGGCGACTTCGACGCCCATGACAGTGCGGGTGTGCTGGCGCTGACCGGCGACGGCGGCCGGGTCAACCGCGTCACCGCCGGCCGCTTCGCCGACCTGCTCGGCCAGGCCGAGCCGATGCCTCGCGTGGTCGTGCTCAACTCGTGCTCATCCGCGACGTCCGGTGCCGACGACTTGTTCTCGGGCACTGCAGCGGCACTCGCACGAGGCGGCATCCGTGCGGTGGCGGCCATGCAGTTCTCCGTCACCGATCGCGCCGCCGTCGCGTTCTCTCGCGCCTTCTACACTGCGCTCGCCGCCGGCCGCGGGGTCGACCAGGCGGTGCTCAGCGGCCGGATCGGCGTTCTCGGCACAGGCGGATCCACCCTGGAGTGGCTGACCCCCGTCCTCTATCTTCGTGGCGACGACGCTCATCTCTTCACCGTGCTCCCGCCCACGCAAACGGCAACGAATGAGGAGTCGGTCGACCGGGATCCGTCGCACTCGGCCGCTTCGGCCGCTTCGGCCGCTTCGGCACCGAGCGCGGGCACGTGGCGAGAGCTGAGGAGGTTCTCCGGCGCGGCGGCCGGTTGGTGGGGGAGCAACTTCACGATCGGTTCCGGGCAGGTGGTGTTCAGTCCGGATGGGAGCATCCTCGCAACGGGGAGTACGGATCGAGTAGTGCGCCTGTGGGATCCCACTACCGGCCAAGAGCTCGCCGCGCTGTCGGGTCACACCAAGCCCGTGCGATCGCTGGCGTTCAGCCCCGGGGGTGAGCTGCTCGCCAGTGGCAGCGCCGACAAGACCATCCGGCTGTGGAACCCCACCTCCGGCCAAGCCGTTCGAACTCCCCTGATCGGCCACACCGACTGGGTGCAGTCGGTGGCGTTCAGCCCGGACGGTGCAGTGCTGGCCAGCGGTAGCGCCGATCAGACCGTCCGGCTGTGGGACCCCGCGACCGGCCAACCTGTCGGAGAACCCATCAAGGGCCACCGCAACTGGGTGCGGACAGTGGCGTTCGGTGTGGACAACGAGATACTGGCCAGTGCCGGCAACGACGGCACCATCCGATTGTGGAACATCAGCACCGGCGAACTCATCGGCGAACCCCTCACCGGACACACCAGGATGGTGCGCGCACTGGCGTTCAGCCCCGACGGCGCAGTCCTCGCCAGCAGCAGCGCCGACAAGACAATAAGGCTCTGGGATCCGCACACCGGCCAACCCGTTGGAGAGCCGCTCTCCGGTAACGCCGGAGAACTGTGGTCGGTGACATTCAGCCCCGATGGGCGACTGCTCGCCAGCGGCGGCAACGACGGCTCCGTACAGCTATGGAATGTCAGCACGGGTCGACCTGCTGGTGAGCCCTTGACCGGTCACCTTTACCTGGTCGGTTCGCTGGCGTTCAGTCCCGACGGACGCCTTCTCGCCAGCAGCAGCCCGGACCGCATCATTCGCATCTGGGGCCCGGCATAGTAGCCAGCAGGCGCCACCACACCCACCCCGCCCACCCAGGGGGCTGGCCAAAAAATACACCTCGGTGAGGCGCCGCCGGCGGTTATCCACAATTCGCGGTTGTCCACAGGGGGCGGAGCGCGGGTTCAGGAAAGCTGCTCCAATGCCCGCATGACGCCCACAGCACCGTCCTCCTCCGCCAGTGCACGAGACAACTCCTCGCCCCGTCGGCGATACCTGGAGTTCTGCACCGCCTCGCCGATCGCCGTGGCCAGACGCTCGGCGGTCAAGCGGCGGAACGGGATCGCCCCCGGTGCGACACCCAGGGAAACGAGGCGCTCGGCCCAGAACGGCTGGTCGACCATCAGCGGGACGGGCACGGCCGGGATGCCGGCGCGCAGGCCGGCCGCCGTCGTGCCGGCGCCGGCGTGATGGACGACCGCGGCCATGCGGGGGAACAGCCACTCGTGCGGCACCTCCGACACCGTCAGGATGTCGTCGCCCTCGGCGTGCAGGCCGGCCCAGCCCTCACTGACCACCGCGCGCACCCCGGCCCGGCGGACGGCGTCCACCACCAGCTCGTTCAGGCCGCCGGCGGGCATGCTGCCGAAACCGATGTAGACCGGAGGCGGACCGGACGACAGGAAGGCGGCCAGGTCGGTCGGCGGCGTGTAGCCGGGCGTGGGGGCCGGCCACCAGTAGCCGACCGTCGAGCAGGAGGCCGGCCAGTCCGCGGGCTGTGGCACCACCTGCGGGCTGTAGCCGTAGCAGATCGGCCAGCCCTCCAGGTGCCGCAGCCACTTGTGGTGGCTGATCGGTGGCAGGCCCAGCTCGGCCCGCAGCGCGCGGACGGCGGTGCGGTAGGGCAGCTGTCCCAGTTCCAGCACGGCCGTGGCCGCCGCCCGGTTTCCCCACGGGCCCAGCGAGCGGGTGGTGACCGTGGACGGTGGGAACTCACGGGTCGGGGTCATGGGCTGCAGGTAGACGCCGATGCTGGGCAAGCCGAGGCCCTCGGCCACATGGCCGCCGATCCAGCCGGCCGGGGTCAGCAGCAGCACGTCGGCGCCGCGTGCGGCCTCGGCCATCGCGCGGCCCAGGGGCAAGGCTTGCGCGGCCACCGAGCGGTTCACGGCGACGATCCCGCCGCGGCCGGCGGCGGCGCTCAACTCCTCGCGGGTGTCGAGCGGCAGGGGTGCGTAGCGCAGGCCCGGCTCGACCACCATCTTTTCGAACAGCGTGTGGGTGGCGATCGTGACCTCGTGGCCGGCCTGCTCGAGCCGCATGCCCAGCCCCACGTACGGCACGACATCGCCACGGCTGCCCACAGCCAGGATCGTGATGCGCATGGCTCAGGCCCGCGCCATCTGCCGGGCACCGATGGCCAGCATGACCAGGGCCGGCAGGTAGAACAACCCGATCGAGGCCGCGCCGATGAGCACGAACCCGGTCAGCAGGCCGATGCACCCCCACACCACGATCCGCTGCGGACCGAGCAGCACCGGCAGCGCGCTCAGCACCACCGGCACGGCCAGCACGAGCCCGACGCCCGCACCCTCGGCCGGGATCAGGCTGATCAGCAGGACCACGCTCACGGCGAGCGAGTAGATCGCCGCCCCACCGAACCAGAACCGTCCCGGCGCCCCCGCCACGCTGTCCGCTCGCATGCCTCCATTGACGCACATGCTCTCTGTCAGATCGCTGAGCCCCGGCGAGAGCTACCCCGCCGCGGCGGCCTGGTCCCAGCCGGCCAGGACGACCATGAGGGCGAACACCTGGACGTGCGGGGGCAGCCCGGGCAGGTCGGCCTCGGCGTCGTCGCGGTGCAGGGCGCTCCGGCGGATGCCACCCGCGGGACGACCGTCGACGATCAGCTGCTCGTCGAGCCGCCAGAGGGACGCTCGCTGGAAGTCATAGGTGCGGCCTTCCGACGAGATCGACCAGTTCTTGCGGCCGACCCGGCCGGCCGCCGCGACCTCGGCCCCGGTGAGCTGGTCGACCAGCTCGTAGCGGGTGGCCGGCGCGTTGGAGCGTACGGAGTAGGTGCGTCCGTCGAGGTCGAACTCCCCGCCTGGGCTCCAGGTCCTGGAGTTCCACTCGATGGGTGGGCGCTCGTCGAGGGTGAGCTCGTAGTCGTTCTTCCAGCGGCCCGTCCTGACCGCCTTGAGCGCGGTCATGCCGCGGCCGCCAGGATCAGGACGAGGGCCTGGGCGAGCAGGTTGTTGGTGACATGAACGACCACGCCGGGCCAGACCGAGCCGCTGCGGCGGCGCAGTTCGGCCGCGATCAGGCCGACGACCAGGGCGGTCACGAACACGCCGTTGAGGCCGTGCATCAGGGCGAAGATCACCGCGCTGCCGATGACGCCGACGAGCGCGCCGTAGCGCAGCAGGGCGGTCGTGACGACGCCGCGGAACAGGAACTCCTCGCCGATCGGGGTCAGCACGGCCAGGAACAGCAGCGACAGGATGACGGTGACGATGCCGCCGGTGGCCGCGTCCGCGTACGGCTGCTGGATGTTCTCCTCGGGGCCGAAGACGAGCAGGTAGAGCACGGCACCGACGCGGGACAGGATGACCGCCGCCACCCCGCCCGCGAGTCCGATCAGGAGCCAGCGGCCGGTCGTGCGGCGTACCCCGAAGGCGGGCAGCGACCGGACCCGGATGCTCCAGGCGGCGAAGAAAGCGGCCAGCCCGGCCAGCCCGGAGAGTGCGGCCAGGAACAGGCCCTCGGCGACTGGGCTGCCCCATCCGTCGAGGATGGTCGGCAGGCCGTAGCCGAGCAGGGCCATGACCACCACGCCGACGACGATCTCCGGCCAGCCGGGTCGATGAGTCGTCGTGGTCCGGGTGTCGAGAAGCATCGGACGAACCTCCGCATCGCTTTGTCCTATGTCAAAGCGACTCCTGCCCCGGGTTGTCCTAGGTCAAACAGCGGGGGAGGAAGAACGAGTACGGATGTCGTCGAGGACGGCGCCCACCATCTTGATCGATCCCTCGTCGAGCTCGTTGCCGAACAGCACCACCTCGGTGTCCGGCCCGGCGACCGCCCCGAGCGCGGGCTCCTCGCTCGGCACGACGAGCATCGCCAGGTCGGGCCGGGGTTCCGCGGTGTCGTAGGCGACGACGACCACCTCGGCCCGCCCTGCCGCGGCGAGCCAGTCCCGCACCTGCTCGGCCTGGTGCGCGGTCGAGTAGCGGACGCCGGCCCGGGCCCCGGCGGGCAGCTCGGCGACCTTCATCAGCGTGCGGATGTGCGGCGCCACCACGACCGCCACCGTCTCGATCTCGCGGCCCGCCGTCTGCGCCCAGCGCCGCACCTCGGCCAGGTGGAAAAACGTCGTGATCACCAGTTCGGCGTCGGTGGTGCCGGTGTCGAGCTCGGTGAGCAGGCTCGGGCGGACGTCGGCGCGCAGCCGGTCGGACAGCTCCTTGGCGAAGGCGGACGCCCGCTCCTCGTTGCACTCGGCGAAGACCGCCCGCACGTCCGATCCGGCCCGCTGCGCGATCGCGTACGCGGTGTCGCGCACCTCTTCGGCCGTCATCCCGCCGCGCACCGCTTCGAGCACCGCCTCGCGCAGATCGGCCCGCGGCCGCGGCAGCTGGAGCGCGATCGCCGTCCCCGACGCGCCCCTCGTCTCGATCAGACGGGCTTCCCGCAGCATCGCGTACGCCTTGGCGACCGTGTTCCGGTTGACGCCCAGGTTGTCGGCCAGCTGCCGCACCGGCGGAAGACGGTCGCCGGGGCGCAGACCGCCGCCCTCGACCAGATAACGCACCTGCTCGACGATCTGCCGGTAGACCGGCGTGGCCGACGCCGAGTCAACGGTCAGCTCGCTCATCCGCCAACCCTACGGCGCAGACGGCCGGCGGCGATCACGGCGATCACCATCAAGAGCGTTCCCATCCCGTACGCGGAACCGACCGCGACGGCCAGATCACCCGCCACGGCCGAGCGGGCGGCCGGTGTCAGCTCGATCATCGCGGCCACTCCCCCGCCATCGGTCGGGACGTCGAGCGCCGCGCCCAGCACGGCGGCCACCACGGCGACGCCGATCGCGGCCGCCAGCTGCTGGGTCAGGGCCATGAGCGTGGTGCCGGCCGGGAGCTGTTCCGGGGTCAGGTCGCGCAGGGCCACGGTCATCGTCGGCATCAGGGTGGCGCCCGAGCCGATGCCCAGCAGCACCGAGGCCGCGACGATCACGCCGTACGGGGAATCGGTCGTCGTCGCCAGCAGCAGGGCCGCGGTCGAGACCAGGCCCAGGGTCACGCCGGCGCGGATGACGCGGCGGGGCGCGACGCGGTCGACCAGGCGGGTGGCTATCTGGACGGTGACGCCCACCGCGACGGCCTGCGGGATGCCCAGCGTTCCGGCGAGGGCGGCCGGGTCGCCGCGGACACCCTGGACGAACAGCGGCAGCACGGTGATCGCGCCGAAGTACGCCGCTCCGAACGCGGCCAGCACGATCAGGCCGGTCGCCAGCACCCGGTCGTGCAGCAGCCGCAAATCGACGAGCGGCGGCGCGGCCGCCTGCCCGGCCACAACCGACCGCCCGACGTCACCCGACCGCCCGACGTCAGCCGACCGCCCGACATCTCCCGACCGCCCGACGTCAGCCGCCCGCCCGGCGTCAGCCGCCCGCCCGACGTCAGCCGCCCGCCCGACGTCAGCCGCCTGCCCGACGTCAGCCGACCGCACACCAGAGGCGATCCGCAGCGTGCGGACCACGAAACCGGCCACCAGCAGCAGGCCCGCCACCAGGACGGCGCCGCCGGTCGCGCTGGGCAGCAGCGTGGAGCCGAGCACGATCGCGGTGCCACCGGTGGGGAGCAGGGTCAGACCGGGCCAGTCGATACGGCGTACGGGGGAATCGGAAGTTTGATCTTGAGGTAGGTGACGGGCGCAGAGGGCGATCGCGAGCAGGCCGAGGGGCAGGTTGATCAGGAAGATCCAGCGCCAGGAGGCGGTGTCGACGAGCCAGCCGGACAGGGGCGGGCCCAGCACCGGGCCGATGATCAGCGGGAGTCCGAGCATGGCCATCAGGCGGCCGCGGCGCTCGCGCGGGACGGCGCGCATGCCGATCGTCTGGGCGAGCGGGAGGAGCAGGCCGCCGCCCAGTCCCTGCAGGGCGCGGAGGACGGCCAGGGTCGCCGCGTCGCCGGCCAGCCCGGCCGCCACCGAGAAGACGGTGAAGACGGCGAGTGCGCCGAGATAGACCCGGCGGGCGCCGAACCGCTCGGCCGACCAGCCGGCCAGCGGGATCACCGCGACGATGCCGAGCAGGTAGGCCGTGGTCACCCACTGGACGGCGGCGAGCGTGGTGTGCAGGCCGGCGACCATGGCGGGCACGGCGACCACGGTGACCGTCGTGTCGACCACCACCATCAGGCCGCCGACGGCAAGGACCGCGCCGAGGCGGCGTTCGGGAGTCACTGCGCGTACGGGCGGTCGCGGCGGGCGGCCCGCAGCGTGTCGGACCACCAGTCGAGCTCGCCCAGGGCCATGTCGAAGGCCTTGGCCACCGGTTCGGGCGCGATGTATCCACTCGGGCCGAGGTCGTACCAGGGGGCGTGCAGGCCGACCACGCGCCGGGTGGTGACCATGTGGAGCTCGGCGAGGACCCCGCGCAGGTGTTCGGTGGCGAGCAGGCCGCCCTGGACCCCGTACGACAACACCGTGGCCGGCTTGAACATCCACTCGCGGTAGTGCCAGTCGATCGCCCGCTTCAGGCCGGCCGGGTAGGAGTGGTTGTACTCGGGCGTGACGAACACGAAGCCGTCGGCCCGGTCGAGGCGCTCGGCGATGACGGTCTCGCCGCTGCCGCCGGGTTGCAGCAACTCGTCGTCGGGCAGCGGGCATTCGGCCAGGTCGACGAGGTCGTGCGTGGCGAACCGGTCGGTGACCCGGGCGCCGGCCCAGTCGGCCAGCACCCGGCCCATCCGCTCCCCGTGGAGGCTGGCGGCCAGGACGACGATGTGCGATGGCGAAGTCATGCGCCCTAGGCTGAGCGTTCAACATATGTTTAAGTCAAGCAATGGCAACCACGATGTTCACGCTTTCGGTCGGTGATGTGGCGGCGGCGAGCGGGGTCGCGTCGTCGGCGGTCCGGTTCTACGAGCAGCACGGCGTCATCACGGCCGTCCGCACGGCGGGTGACCAGCGCCGCTTCGACGAGGGCGCCGCGTGCCGCATCCGGGTGGCCAAGGTCGCGCAGCGGGTCGGCCTGACCGTCCGGGAGATCGCCGAGATCTTCGCCGGCCTGCCGGACGACCCGCAGCCCGCGGACTGGGGCCAGGTGGCCGACACGTTGATCGCCGAGGCCGAGTCCCGGACGGCGGCCCTCAAGTCCTATCTGAACGACATGCAGTCCGCGGGCCGGCTGTGCGAGATCGACCTCTGAGCGATCAGTCGCGGAGGTTGGTCGGGTCCAGAGTCGTGTCCGCGTGGCGGACGTTGCGGTTGTAGAGCCAGGTGGCCAGCCACAGCACGATGCCGATGACGATCAGGATGCCGGCGATCTTGTAGTCGGCGGCGGCGCGGCCGGACAGCGGGCTGGCCAGGTAGGCGCAGGCCACCGCGCCGATCACCGGGATCGCGGTGGGGGCCTTGAAGTGCTTGTGCTCGACCGGGTCGCGGCGCAGCACCAGGACGGCGATGTTGACCACGGTGAAGACGCACAGGAGCAGCAGCGACGTGGTGCCGCCGAGCGCCGTCAGGTCGGCGAACCAGATCAGGCCGAAGGCGATCACTGTGGTGAAGACGATGCCGACCCACGGCGTACGGCGGCCGGGGTGGACCTTGCCCAGGACCTTGGGAAGCACGCGCTCGTTGGCCATGCCGTAGAGCAGCCGCGACGCCATCAGCATGTTGATCAGGGCCGAGTTGGCCACGGCGAACATGGTGATGAAGGCGAAGATCCACAGCGGGAAGGCCGAGGCGCCGGCCTGCACCACCTTGAGCAGCGGCGCGTCGCCCTCGCCGAGTTCCTCCGGCGAGACGAGGGCGACCGACGAGATCGAGACCAGCACGTAGATCACGCCGGTGATGCAGAGGCCGGTCAGCATCACCTTGGGGAAGATGCGGACCGGGTCCTTGGTCTCCTCGGCCATGTTGACCGAGTCTTCGAAGCCGACCATCGCGAAGAACGCCAGCGCGGTGGCCGCGGTGACCGAGAAGAACGCGTTCTCACCCTCGGCCGCCTGGAAGTCGGTGAGCCGCGACAGGTCGCCGTTGCCGCCGCCCAACGCCCACGCGCCGATGCAGATGACGATCAGCAGGCCGGTCAGCTCGACGCAGGTGAGCAGCACGTTGAGCTTCACGCTCTCGCCCACGCCGCGGAAGTTGATCAGGCCGACCAGCAGCATGAAGCCGAGGGCGATGGCGGTCAGCGCGAACCCGTCGGCCAGCGACAGGTCGAAGGCCTCGACGAAGTTGGACGCGAACGCCTTGGACGCGCTGGACGCACTGGTGAGCCCGGAGCACATCACGGCGAACGCGATGATGAACGTCAGGAAGTGGATCCCGAACGCCTTGTGCGTGTAGAGCGCCGCGCCGGCCGCCCGCGGATATTTGGTGACCAGCTCGAGATAGCTGAACGCGGTCAGCAGCGCGACCAGGAAAGCGATGAGAAAGGGCAGCCAGACGGCCCCACCCACCTCGTTGGCGACCCGGCCGGTGAGCGCATAGACGCCGGTGCCGAGGATGTCGCCGACCACGAAGAGCAGCAGCAGGCCGGGGCCCATGACCCGCTTGAGTTCGGGTTCGCGTTGAGTTTCCTTCACCACCGCGTCGTCCGCCATAGCCTTGAGGCTGGTACACAATTCGAGATCTGTCGAGTCAGAGGTATCGACGCGTCGCGATCACCCGCTAACGTCTGGTAATGAGAATCGTCGTAGCCGCCAAGCCCGATGCCGATCAGCCGTGGCTCGCCGATGCGGTGATCGGCCTCGCGAAACAGACCGGCGCCGCGGTCTCGGTCGTGGCCGCCGACTCGGTCGAGCTCGAGCGGCTGGCTCCCGCTCCCCGCAGTGTGTTCAGCGATTCCGCGTACGCCGCGGCCACCTCGATCGCGCGCCGGCTGGCCGAGGCCGGGGTCGAGGCGACCGTCGCGGTGCTGCCGGGCCGGCCGGTTCCGGCCATCCTCGACTTCGCCAAGCAGCACCACGCCGACCTCATCGTGGCCGGTTCGAGCACCCGGCCCAAGGTGGCCGAGCGGCTGCTCGGAAGCGTGCCGCTCGACCTGATCAAACAGTCACCGAAGCCGGTGCTGGTGATCACCCATCCGGGTCACCCCGCCTGAACGCAGCTCACCCCGTCGGGCCCCTCGCCGATCCTGGTGGGTTCGTCGCCGGTGTCGTTGCCCTCGAACAGGTCGCACAGCGAGATGCCGTCGTCCGCCCTCACCCCGGCGAGGGTCAGCCGGTCGCCCAGGTTGACGTTGATGCCGGCCAGGGTGCCGCCCGGTGCCGTCGCGGTGACGTTCTCGATCCGTACGGTGCGGGCGGCCTGGGTCGAGCAGTTGCCGCACGAGCGGTAGAGCTTGCCGAAGTCGCTGACCTCGAAGTCGCGGATGGTCACCGATCCGCCGGCGCCGCGGTTGTCCTGGAACACCTTGTCCGACGCGGAGGTGGCACTGCCACCCTCGATCACCACGGTCGCGTTGGTGCCGCGGAAGGTCGCCGCGTCCTCGCCGACGTCCTCCCAGTGCACGCCACTCAGGGTGCAGCTGCCGGCGCAGTGCACGCCGTCGGCGGCCGGGCTGCCCAGGATGACGTTGCGCAGGGTCGCTCCGGGAGCCAGGTCGAACAGCGGGTCCTGACCCTCGTCCTGGCCGCCGTCGCCCAGGTCGCCCCCGCCGATGAAACGCTGGTTGCCGCCGTCGAACACGCCGCTGACCTGGATGGTCTCGGTCACGACCTGCTCTCCGGCGGCCGGTGGGACCGCCGCGTCGGCGAAGTTCGCAAAGATCACCGCCGCTGCCGTTGCCGTGAGCGCGACCGCCCCGGCCAGTATTCGTCCTCTCATGACGTGCCTTCCACTATCAAGCCCCCACAGCCGACAGTTGTCGGCGAGAGGTACGGGCCGGCCCGCGAAAGCGTTCACGCAATGCGCCCGCAATATTCACGGAACGTGCCGGGCGTCTACTGCGGAAATGACAGTCGTGGAGATACCCGCCGAGGTGCGGGAGGGCTCGTACGGTGCCCGGGTCACCGCGGTCGAGCCCGGCGGCGCCGGATTCATCCCCCTCGACGAACGGCACGGCCGGCCGCTCAACCTGTTCTGGACGTGGATGTCGCCGAACCTCGAGTTCGCGACCATCTTCGTCGGCGTCATCTCGGTGCTCTACTTCGGCCAGACGTTCGGGCAGGCCGTCGCGGCGATCGTGGTCGGCACCGGCCTCGGCGCGCTGACGCACGGCGTGTTGTCGGCGCGGGGGCCCTCCACGGGCGTACCGCAAATGGTGTTGTCCCGGATCGGCTTCGGCTATCGCGGCAACATCCTCCCGGCCGGGTTGAACGCGGTCGTGGCCGGAATCGGCTGGTTCGCCGTGAACAGCGTGAGCGGCGCCCTCGCCCTGGCCACCCTGACCGATCTGCCCAACGTGCTGTGCCTGGTCATCGTGGTGGTGGCGCAGGTGGCGATCGCGTTCTTCGGCCACAACCTGGTGCAGGCGTTCGAGCGGTACGCGTTTCCCGTGCTCGCCGTCATCTTCCTGATCACCGCGATCATCACGCTGTCCAAGGCCACGCCGGGCACGGTCAGCGCGCAGACCGGTGGGGTCGGCGGCTTCCTGCTCACGGTCGGCGCGTCGTTCGGCTACGCGGCGGGCTGGAACCCGTACGCCACCGACTACACCCGCTATCTGCCCGCGACCACCTCGAAGAAGGCGACCGGACTGTGGGCCGGCCTGGGCATCTTCGTCTCCTGCGTGTTCCTCGAGGTGGTCGGTGCCGCGTCGGCGACGATCGCCACGCCCGGCATCGAGAACCCGACCGAGGCGTTCACCAGCCACCTGCCGTCCCTGATGGCCGACCTGACCCTGCTGGCCATCACGCTCGGCGCGATCAGCGCGAACGCGATCAACATCTATTCGGGCTCGATGTCGTTCCTGGCCCTGGGCATCAACGTGCCGTCCGGGCTGCGCCGGGCCATCGTGTCGGGCGCGTTCGGCGTGCTCGGTTTCCTGCTCGCCTGGTCGGGCCTGAAGGACGCCGGGCACAAGTACGAGAGCTTCCTGCTGATCATCGCCTACTGGATCGGCCCGTGGCTGGCCGTCTACCTGACCGACTGGTTCCTGCGCCGCGGCGAGCAGGTCGATTCCTACCTGTACGACAAGTCGCACAACCCGTGGTCGGGCGCGGTCGCGATGGCCGCCGGCATGGTCGTCTCGATCTGGCTGTTCTCCAACCAGAGCGAATATGTCGGCCCGGCGCCGTCGGCCTGGCCCGCACTGGGCGACATCACGTTCGAGGTCGGCTTCGTCGTGGCGGCCCTGCTTTACCTGCTGTTCTTCTCATTGCAGAGGGGCCGCGACCGCTCCGCGCAGTAGGACTGGCACACGTAAGTCGCACCATTCCCCGGAAAGCGTTGCGATGCTCGGTGGAGCGTCCAACGTCCCGGGGGTCCGTTTGAAAGAGATCTATGGCCCGAAGCAGGTCCATCAACCAGGGATGCCTCCGATCCCCGTTCAGCCACCACCTCCACCGCCACCGGAGTCCGACCCCAGGCCGCCACGGGTTGCCGGTTTGCGTGAGATCTCCGGCATCGTGGCGCCGCCTTGGGCCGGGTCACGTGAGTTCGATGAGGTCCTGCCATCGAAGGCAGACTCCCCGCTGGCTTCATTGTTCAAAGAACTGGCGACTCACCGCGAACGCGAGGTCCGGCCAGCGCCTGATCCCGTCCCGCGGTGGGAATCCGTGCAGGAGCTCTCGGCCGAGGCGGAGCGGTTCGCGCAGCGATTGCCGACCGTCGAGGCCCAGATCGAGTCGATCGGCGGCCTCATCGAGCGGGTCCGCGAGCTGCCCCTGGTCGAGAACCCGGACCGGGTGTTCGAGAAGCAGACCGAACTGCTCCGCACCGATGTCGACGCTTGTCTCGGCGACATCGCCGGCGTCTGTCGCGACCTCGGCGCCCGGGACCTCCGCGAGGACGACGATGCGAGCCGGTTCATCGCCCGGCTCGACCGCGCCATCGGAGAGCTCGAACGACGGGGCGCACCGGAGATCAGCGTGCTCCCGGCCCCGGACGGCAGCGTTGACGGGCGACCGGGGCGCCGGCCCGTCGAAGAGCTCACCGTCCGGCGGAGCCGCGGCGTGACGTACGGGGTCGGCAACACCGTGCACGTGGTGCACGACTGTGCCGTCGAACGCCCGGTCGTCGAGATCGCGGAACTGCTCCGCTACAACCCGAGCACGAATGAGGAGACGTGGAATCAGCCGCTTGATCCCGTACGGGCGGCCGGTGCCGAAGACATGCGAACAACCATCACGCACTCGAGCGGAGTGGTCGTCGGCGTCGGAAATCACCAGCGCAACGTCTTCCAGCATCGGATCGGTTCGTGCTCGGTCACCCTGGGCCCCCTGGCCTCGGCGCCGAGGGTGCAGCACGCCATTCACCTGTGCCACGAGTCCGGTGGCACGCCCGAGACCATGCGTGCCCTGCGCCGTGCGGTGCGGCAGGCCGTGGATGCCACCGACGTCAGCGCGCTGGTCCCGGACAGACTGGTCGCCGGGCTGGCGGCTGCACAACAGGACACTCCTGAGCTGCGCGGGCGGGGTCCGGCATTGACCATTCGACACGGGGCCGGCGTGTGCGTCGGATGGGACTCGGTCATCACCAGCGAGACACGGACGCGGGTCGGCAAGCCGCGGGTCAAGTGACGGAGGAGAAATTGTCCGAACTCGATGTCATTGTCGCGGCGCTGGCCGCGGGTGCGGCCGCCGGTGCCTCCAACACGGCGACCGCCGCCGTCACGGACGCTTACAACACGTTGAAGAGCCTGGTGGCGAAGCGGTTGGGAAGTCGTGCCGAAAAACCGATCCTGTCTGCCCACGAGTTGGAGCAGGCGCTCGAGGAGTCCGGCGCGCTCGCTGACCCCGAGATCGTCCGCCAGGCTCACGCTCTCCTCAAAGCGACCCGGCGGCCGCCCGCCCAGGTCACGATCATCGATAGTCAGGGTGTGCATACCGGCGACGGGGATCAGACGAACTACTTCAGCTGACGTCCGGGTCAGCCGGCCAGGGCCGCGGTGATCTGGCGCGTCGTCGCGGCGGCCACGCGTGGGCTGACGGCGGCGTAGGAGCAGTACGCGTTGAGCCCGCCGGCCAGGTTCCAGCCCCGGCCGCGCGCCCACGTGGCGTCGTCGACGCCGAGGCGGTCGCGGAAGATGGTCCGGTTGGCCGCGGACATCAGGGTGAACGGCATCATCAGGTCGCGCGCCGGGTCGCCCGCGCCCAGGCCGCCGAAGTCGATGACCGCGGTCACCCGGCCGCCCGCAGTGAGCAGGTTGCCGCTGTGGAAGTCGCCGTGGAAGCACACCGGCGGGCGGTCCCACGCGGGCGCGGCCAGAGCCGCCTCCCACACCTCGGTCAGCGCGCCGGCATCGAAGACGCCGGCCACCTGGGTGATGGCTTCCCGGACGGCCGCGTCGCGATCGCCCAGCGGGCGCCCCGAACCGAGCGACCCGGTCGGCCGCGACTGCAACGCCAGCAGAAAATCGGCCAGCGCCACGGCGACCGCGGGCGAGTCGTCGTCGACCGTCGCGACCGAGCCCTCGAGCCAGCGCGAGACCGACCAGTGCCACGGATAGCCGAGATCGGGTTCGCCGACCGCGACCGGCGACGGGATGGCCAGGGGCAGGTGCGGGGCCAGCCGCGGCAACCACTCGAACTCGAGTTTCGCCTGGTCGACCGCTCCGGCGTGGCGTGGCAGGCGTACGGAGAAATCGTCACCCAGGCGGTGGATCACGTGGTCGGAGCCGGCCGGGTCGACCAGCGTCAACGGACGGTCGGTCCACTGCGGGAACTGCCGGTCGACCAGCGTCCGCACCAGCGATGTCGTGATCTCCACCCGGCCATCACAGCCGAACTGGCCGCCCCTGTCGACCGAGTTGGGCCGTCGCCCTGACGGCTGAATGTCGCCGTCGCCCCTCGACGCGGGACATCCGCAGCCTGGAACCTGATCCGCATGCGAAGCCCGCGCGTCGTCGCCTCCGTCCTCGCGCTCGCCCTCACCGGCGGCTGCGGGATCCTCGCCTCGGCGTCGCCCCCGGCCCGCACCCCGGCCGCCCGCAGTGGCCTCGGACCAGCAGAAGATCACATTCCGTTTCCCTGTACGCTCCTCAGCCGCGCCGAGGTCACCCAGCTGACCGGCCGCGAGGTGACCGGGGTCGACGAGGATCCGGCGTACTGCCAGTGGAACCAGGCCGACGGCCAGCTCGCCGTGTTCCTGACCCGCACCACGCGCGCCGATTTCGAGGTCGTCACCACCGACGCACGCGAGATCTCCGGGCTGGGCGAGGACGCGTACTGGAACGACAATCACCTCTACGTGCTCGCCGGCACAACCCAGATCGACGTCTATTCCCACGGCGACGACGAGGACACCAATCTCGAGGTGTCCAAGCAGGTCGCGACCGTGTTGCTCACCCGCGTCTGACCGCCGGCGGCATAGCTGTCCGTCAGTAGAGAGTCGTGAGGGGACAGTTCACCGCGGAAAGTGAATCCACGTCATGTTCGTGGGTTCGCAGTCTTCCCGACTCAATAGTTGAAAGCAACACCAAACCGGGAAATTGACCGGTCGGCCGGTCCGAGAAGACCGATCGCGGTCGATGCGAGTGAATCGTCCGATCACTTATCCATAACAGCGGATGCGCACATGGTGACGGAAGTGTTTAGGTGGATCTCGTTCGGATATCGAACTACGTCATGACAGCTGCGCAGCAGGGTGAGGGGAACGACCCGGTGGTCAACGCGGTGATTTACGTCCGCCCGGAGAACTACAGTGCCAGCGCCGCCCGGTGCCTGGACTACTGCTCCGCCCGCCGTTACAACGTCGTCGGTGTGATCCCCGGCGACTGGGAAGCGGCGATGCGCATGCTCGGCGAGGGGTCGGCCTCCGTGGTCGTCGTGTCCTCGGTCGAGCAGATCGAGCCCCGGCCCGGCGTCGAGGTCGCGCCGAAGCCGTCGTCGCGCCGCAAGGCGGGTTCCAACTCGGCACGGAACCGCTGGTCGGGCACGCCGACGCCGAAGACCGAGCCGGCCGCGGCGCGCCACTACCGCTACTAGAATCGCCGGGATGAGCGAACCTCTCGGCGAACTCCATCCCGGATTCAGCTCCCCCGGCGCCACGGCGCGTCCGTGGTCCGATGTGGACGACACGCTGACCAGCGCAAAGATCTTCTGGCTGTCCACCGTCCGCACCGACGGACGCCCCCATGTCACGCCTCTGCCCGCCGTCTGGACGGCGGGCAGTCTGCATTTCTGCACCGGGCCGGCCGAGCAGAAGGCCGTCAATCTGCGCGCCAACCCCAACGTGGTGCTCACGACCGGCACCGACAAGCAGGACGAGGGCCTCGACGTGATGGTCGAGGGCAAGGCGGTGAAGGTGACCGGCGCCGCCCTGCTGACGGAGCTCGCGCGGCTCTGGAAAGAGCGCCTGAACTGGGACTACGAGGTGGTCGAAGGCGGCTTCCGGCAGGACGAGGAGCACACCGCGTACGTCTTCGGGGTCGCCCCGGCCAAGGTGCTCGCGTTCGGCAAGGGCGAGCCGTACAGCCAGACGCGCTTCCGGCTGGGCTGAGCGGCCTGATAACGTACAACCAAATGGTTGTAGATGCCGATCGCGTGTTCCAGGCGCTCGCCGATGCGACCCGACGCGACATCCTCGCCCGGGTCCTGCACGAGGGCCAGTCGGTCTCGGCGCTGGCGCGGCTCTATCCGATGAGCTTCGCCGCCGTGCAGAAACACGTGGCCGTGCTGGCGTCGGCCGGGCTCGTCACCAAGGAACGTCGCGGCCGTGAGCAGGTCGTGCACGGTGACGTCGCGGCGCTGCGGCGGGCGGGTGGCGTGCTGACCGAGCTCGAGGGGCTCTGGCGGCACCGGGTCCGCGGCATCGACGACATCATCCGAGGAGACAGCGATGCCAGTGCTGGACGTGCACCGTGACGAGGAAGCGCTGACCGTGGCGCTCACCGCCGAGTTCGAGGCACCGCCCGTACGGGTGTGGCAGGTCTTCGCCGACCCACGACAGCTGGAACGATGGTGGGGGCCACCGGACTGGCCGGCCACCTTCGACGAGCACGACTTCCGGGTGGGCGGCCGGGCGACCTATTACATGACCGGCCCCGACGGCACCCGCGCCCACGGCTGGTGGCAGTTCACCGCGATCGACGAGCCGCGCAGCCTCGAGTTCGACGACGGTTTCGCCGACCAGCAGGGCACTCCCGTGCCGGAGCCGCAACCGACCCACGCCGTGGTCACGTTCGCGGCCGACGGCGACCGCACCCGGATGACGGTCAGGTCGGCGTTCACCAGCCTCGATGCCCTCCACCAGCAGGCCCGCATGGGCATGGAGGACGGTCTGCGCCTGGCGGCCGGCCAGATCGACGCCATTCTGAAGGAGCAGCCGTGAGAGAACTCGTTGTCGTCGAGTCGGTCAGCCTCGATGGGGTGCTGCAGTCCCCCGCCTCACCGACCGAAGATCCGAGCCGGAGTTTCCCGTACGGGGGATGGCTCGCGCCCTTCTCCGACGAGGAGGTCGGCGCGTTCCTGGCCGGGTTCATGAGCAAGCCGTTCGACCTGTTGCTCGGGCGCGGGACGTACGACATCCTCGCCGCCTACTGGCCCACCGCGCCCGAAGAGGCCGGGTCGAAGCCGCTGAACGAGGCCACCAAGTATGTCGCCTCCCGCGGCACGCCCGACCTGCCGTGGCAGCGATCCGTGCTGCTCGACGGCGACGTGCCGGCGCAGGTGGCCGCGCTCAAGCAGACCGACGGTCCCGAGCTGCAGGTCCACGGCAGCCCCGACCTGGTCGGCACGCTCTGGCAGGCGGGCCTGATCGACCGGCTGCACCTGGTCATCACCCCGGTCGTGCTCGGGACGGGCAAGCGGCTGTTCCGCGAGCCGGGCACATTGCGACTGGTCTCCAGCGGCACCACGAGCAAGGGCGTCACGCTGGCCACCTACGAGCCGGCCGGCCCGGTCGTCACGGGGTCGATGCTCTGAAGTCGATCTCTTCCTCCTTGCCGTGCCAGACCACGGTGCTGCGGGACGGCTCGGTCGCGGCAACGATGTGGCCCTCCCGCAGCACCAGGTGCCGGGGTCGCTGCAGGCGCAGTGCCTCGGCCGGGGACCGGGCATCGAAGACGACCAGGCTGGCCGGCGCTCCGAGGTGCAGCCCGTAGCCGGCCACGCCGAGGGCGGCGGCGGGCGCGACTGTGATCATGTCGAGGAGCGTGCGCAGTTCGTCGTCGCCGCTCATGTGGCCCAGGTGCGCGAGCACGAACGCGGCCTGCAGCGGGTCACCGAAGCCGAGCGGATACCAGGGGTCCATCACCGAGTCGTGGCCGATGGCGACGTTCACGCCGGCCGCGAGCAGTTCCTTGACGCGGGTGTGACCGCGGCGCACCGGCCCGGTGTCGAAGCGGCCCTGCAACACGGCGTTGTCGAGCGGGTTGGTCACCATGTGCAGGCCGGCGCGGGCGATGTTCGCGATCAACCTGCCCGCGTACGCGGAATTGTAGGAATGCATGGCCGTGGTGTGACTGGCCGTGACCCGGCCGGACATGCCGCGCCGGATCGTCTCGGCCACCATGGTCTCGACGAACCGGGAGTGCTCGTCGTCGGTCTCGTCGCAGTGGATGTCGACGCGCAGCCCGTGCTCCTCGGCCAGCGCCATGGCGAACCGCACCGACTCGACGCCGTCCTCGCGGGTCAGCTCGTAGTGCGGGATCGCCCCCACCACGTCGGCGCCCACCTCGATCGCGCGGCGCATCAGCTCCCGCCCGTCCGGATAGCCGAGGATGCCCTGCTGCGGGAACGCGACCAGCTGCAGATCGATCAGCCCGCGTACCTCCTCGCGCAGCTCGGCCAGCGCGCGCAACGCCCGCAGCGACGGGTCGCAGACGTCGACGTGACTGCGGACGTGCTGCACCCCGCAGGCCAGCTGCCAGCGCAGCACCTGACGGGCGCGATTCTTGACGTCGTCGACGGTCAGCGACTCGACCCGTTCGGCCCAGATCGCGATGCCCTCGAACAGCGAGCCCGACACGTTGGGCCGCGGCTGCCCGACGGTGAGCACCGCGTCCAGGTGGATGTGCGGTTCGACCAGCGGCGGCGTGACCAGCCGGCCACCCAGGTCGCGGGTTTCGCGGGCCTCCGCCGGCGCGACGAACACTCCCCCGTCGATCCCGAGGTCGCCGGCCGACGTGTTGGTGAGCAGCAGATCGATCACTCGGCGGTGCCCTTCCGGAACGCGGCCAGGGTCCGGCGCAGATGGACACCGAGCAGATCCGCCCGTACGTGCAACTCGTCGCGCCCTTTCAGCGGAAGGCCCGGCAGGCGCATCCGGCGTTGCAGCTCGAGATCCTCGGCGAGCACCCGCTCCTCGAACTCGACCTCGGCCCGCACCACGTCGGGCGACGGGTCAGGGACGCCGCCGATGCCGTGCAGCAGCATCTTCGTGTAGAGGCGGGTGCTGGTCAGCGACTCCGGCTGGCTGAAGAACAGGATCGTCTTGACCGCGCCCGCGTCGAGCTCCTCCAGGCGCAGCATCAGCTGGAACGGCGCGCGGTAGACGTAGGTGGCGCGGCGTCGCTGCCGTACGGGACGAACGCCCTGAGCCACACCCGGATCTCCCGGATTGTCGAACCACTGCTCCTGAATGCTGCGACAGCCCCACAGCTCGGTGACCACCTCGTAGCGGTCGACCAGCTTGGCCTCCTCGGCCCCGAACGTGCCCGCGTGCACGAACGGGAAATGCGCCACGTCGAGAAAGTTGTCCGCCGCGACGCCGGCCGCGGCCGGGGTGCGTACGGGAGGAAGCCAGGCTCCGGTGTAGGGGTCGTCATCGGGATCGTCGAACAGATCGGTGAGCGGCTCCTCCGGGGCGAGCCAGAGCAGACCCCAGCGTTCCCTGGTTCTTTCCCGAGCGACCTCGAACTCGCGGCCCACCAGCATGGCGGTCGTCGGTGGGTCGTCGGCGAGTCCGATCGGGTGCCAGGCGTGCAGCAACGACGGGTCCTCGTTGGTGAACAGGTCGTCCGGGTCGGGGGCGGGCAGATCCTCGGCGGCGATCTCGACCACGCCGTCTTGGACGCGGACGCGCGGTCCTTTGTCCAGCGCGGCCCGGGGCGGCGGCCTGCCCTCCTGAGAGGGCAGCGTTTTGCACGCGCCGGTCGAGTCGAACTCCCAGCCGTGGTACGCGCAGCGCAGCCGGCCGCCCTCAGGTGTCGCCGCCGAAAGCGGAACCAGCCGATGCGGGCACCGGTCGGCGAACACCACCGGGTCGGCGCCGGGCTCGGGCCGCCACACGACCAGGGGAATGCCGTCCGCCGTGACCGCCAGCGGACGAGTCCCGACGTCCGGCTCGGCGGCGATCGCCAACCACTGCATGTGGGTCAGTCTGCGCCTTCGGTGTTACGGGCACCTTAATCTGTCGGCATGACCTTCTCGATCGTGGCGCGATCCGCCGACGGCAAGGCCCTCGGAGTGGCCGTGGCCAGCAAGTTCCTGGGCGTGGGGGCGGCCGTGCCGGCCGGGCTGGCCGACGTCGGCGCGGTCGCCACCCAGTCGTACGCGAACCTGGCCTACCGTCCGCAGGCGCTCGCCCTGCTCGGCACCGGCTCCTCGGCGACCGCCACGGTGGCGGCCCTCCTCGCGGGCGACGAGGGCCCGGTCGAGCAGCGCCAGGTCGGCGTGGTCGGAGTGTCCGGCCCGGGCGCCTCGTTCACCGGCGACCAGTGCCACGACTGGGCCGGTGGGGTGTCCGGCGACGGCTACGCGATCCAGGGCAACATGCTGGCCGGCCCGGCGGTCGTCGGCGACATGGAGAAGGCGTGGCTGAACGGCACCGAACCGCGCCTGGCCTACCGTCTGCTGGCCGCGCTGACCGCCGGCGACCGGGCCGGCGGCGACCGGCGAGGACGGCAGAGCGCGGCCCTGTACGTCGTGGCGAAGGGCCTGGGCTACGGCGGCACCAGCGACGTGTGGGTCGACCTGCGCGTCGACGACCACGCGGACCCGGTCGGAGAGCTGGCCCGGCTGCTCGAGATGCACAGCCTGTACTTCGAGTTCCCCGACCCGGCGACGCTGCTGCCCCTGACCGGCGCCCTGGCCGACGAGGTGGCGTCGCGGTTGGCCGCACTCGGCCACGTCGGACCGTCCCTCGCCGAGACGCTGGCGTCGTGGGCGGGCATCGAGAACCTGGAGATGCGCATCGTCGACGGCCACATCGATCCGCTGGTGCTGCGGCAGTTGCGGGCGGCATGACCCACATCCAGGTCCGGGCCGACCCCGGCTCGTCCGTTCGGGCCGCGTTCGACCGGCTCGGCGGCGTGGTCGAGATGCCCGCCGACCGGAGGTTCATCGTCATCACGGTGCCGGTCCGGGCCGGTTTTCCCGCCGTCGAGGCCGCCGTGGGTTCGTGGGCCGCCGACCACGACAGCGGCTGGGAGTACGGAAACGTCTACGACGACGGCGGCGGCGTGCTGCCCTGGCTCAGAACGGCCTGAGCAGCCGCTTTCGTCCCCCGCAAGGATTCCACAAGCATGGTGTGCCAGCCTTCCGGTCAGCGACACATTCACATGCATGGAGGTCTTGATGGGACGTGTCACGTCCGCTGTCCGCGCCACCGCAGTATCCGCGGCGGTTGCCGCGACCGCCATTTTCGGCGGTTCCACCCCGGCACAGGCTGCCTATCCGACGGATTCGGTTCTGGTCTCCTACGGTTCGAGCAACTTCACCGGGACGGCGACCTTCTACAACCAGAGTGTCGGCGTGAGCGGCACCCTCAAGGTGGCCGCTGGAGCGTGCATGCGGGTCAAGGCGTACGCCAAAATCGCCGGAACCAGCACGGAGTTCCCGGAGGTCTCCTCGAGCTTGAAATGCGGCGGCTCGACCACCTACAAGAATTACCCGGTCAGCCTGACCGCGACGGCGCCGGTACGCGGTGGCGCCGATCTGACCTACGTCTCGCTTTTCGACGTGAACGACCACTTTCTCACTCTCGACGGCGCATGGAAGCCGTGACGCGGTGACGACGGGTGCCGCCCTCGACCCATAACCGAGGGCGGCACCGGAAGCGACTTGAGCCCGGCCGCGCGCAGGATCTCCTCTATCGGCACGATGACAAGCGGCACGGGCATAGGATCTTGGGATGCTGGGCGTCCACTACGCCGTCACGGCGGATCAGGAACACGCGCTGCTCGCCGCGGACGGCGACGACGACGCGGTGGGTGAGCTCATCGAGGATCTCGAGGAGTCGTGGTCGGACGACACGCTGAAGGTCGACACCGACAAGGCGTGGGACGCCATCCACCGCAGCCTGGGCGACGGCTCCCTCGACCCGGACGGGGCCGGCTACCCGCTGTCGCACGCTGTGCTCGGTGGACGGCACCTCAACGAGGAGTACTACGTCGTCTACGTCAGCGCGGCCGAGACCAGAGAGGTCGCCACGGCGCTCAGCAATGTCGACCGTGACTTTCTGCGTCGCCGCTTCGACGCCATCGACGACCCCGGCTATGCGGGCGCCCGCGACGATGCCGACTTCGAGTACACCTGGGACAACCTGCTCGATGTCCGGGCCTTCTACGAGCGGGCGGCGGCCGCCGGACGAGCCGTGATCTTCACCGCGATGTAGGTGTCTCACGCGGCGGCCGGGACGCCGGTTCGCTGGGGCTGCCCGGGCCGGGGCGGTTCGTCCGGGGTGTGGCTCGGGAGGACGAACGAGACCAGGACGGCGACGCCGGTGAAGGCGACGGTCCACCAGAACGCGACGTCGAAAGCGTGCGCGAGATCGCCCGTACGGGAAGCGGCACTGGAGAGGATGACGGCGAGCACGGCGACGCCGGCGGAGCCGCCGATCTGCTGGGCTATGCGGGTGACGATGCTGGCGTGCGGGATCTTCTCGTGGGCCAGGCCGGTGAACGCGACCGTCATCAGCGGGATGATGACCATGCCCAGGCCGAGGCCGCGGAGGAACAGGGCTGCCATCAGGGGCCAGACCGGGGTTTCGGCGCCGGCGAAGGCGAACGGGACCGTGGCCAGGCCGACCAGCACGAAGCCGAGGATCGAGACGCCGCGGGGGCCCACCCGGTCGACCAGGCGGGCGGCGGCCGTACGGCTCAGCAGCGAACCGACGCCCTGCGGGATCAGCAGCAGACCGGCGGCCAGCGCGTCGGAACCCCGCAACTGTTGCCAGTAGAGGGGCAGGAGCAGCATCGCGCCGTACAGGGAAGCGCCGGACAGGAACATCAGCACCGAGGCGGCCCAGGTCGGGCGGGAGCGCAGCACCTCCAGGTCGACCAGGGCGCTGCCCCGGCGGCGCAGGGACCACAGGACGAAAGCGGCCAGCAGCAGGGCGCCGGTGATCAGGGGGACCACTACGTCCGTACGGGAAAAGCCGTTGTTGACGTTGGACAGCCCCCACAGGAGCAGGACCAGCGCGGGTGACATGAGCAGAAGGCCGACGACGTCGAGCCGGACACGTGACGGTGCGTTGCCGGTGGGGAGCCAGCGCCATGCCAGCAGCAGAGCAGCCAGGCAGATCGGCACGTTGATCAGGAAGAGCCAGCGCCAGTCGCCGGCGCCGAGGATCAGGCCGCCGATGACCGGTCCCAGGATCGGGCCGATGGCGGTCGGGAGCGCGACGATCGTCATGAGGCGGGTGCGGTCGGCGGCGCTCGCGGCCTGGACGATCATCGTGGTCATCAGCGGCATCATGACGCCGCCGCCGAGACCTTGGACGACGCGGAACGCGATCAGGCTGGGTGCGTCCCAGGCGAACGAGCAAAGCACCGAACCGAGCAGGAACAGGGTCAGCGCGGCCATCCACAGCCGTTTCGCGCCGAGGCGGCTCTGCAGCCAGCCGACGGTCGGGATGACGACGCCGAGCGCGAGCAGGTAGGCCGTGGAGACCCACTGGATCGTGTCGACGCCGGTGCCCAGGTCGATGGCCAGTTCATGCAGGGCCACGCTCACGATCGTCGAGTCGAGGATGACCGCGACGCCGCCGGTGAGCACGGCGAGAGACGTCCGGAGGGTTTGCCGTTCGATAGCCATCATGGCCGCCTTAAGATACGCAGCTGTATCTAACGACTCGACGGTAGACCGGCGCGTTAAGATACGCAAGTGAGTCTTAATACCCGTCGGCGCGGCGCCGAGCTCGAGGACGCGATCCTCGACGCGGCCTGGACCGTGCTGATCGAGCAGGGCTACTCGGGCTTCACCTTCGAGGCGATCGCCGCCCGCGCGGGCACCAGCCGGCCGGTGCTCTACCGCCGCTGGCCCCAGCGGGACGACCTGCTGATGGCCACCCTGCGCCGGAACTGGGGCTCGAAGCCGATCCCGGTCCCCGACACCGGAAGCCTGCGCGACGACGCGATCACCTATCTGCGCAACGTCGACTACGGGCGCACCGGCCTCATGACGATGATCAGCGCCCAGCTCATCGACTACTTCCGGGCCACCGGCACCAACTTCCGCGACCTGCGCGACTCGCTGCGCCCGCCCGGCGCACCGACCGGCTTCCACCGCATCGTCGCCCAGGCCGTCGCGCGCGGCGACCTGCCCGACCAGCCGCGCTCGCCCCGGGTCGTCGATCTGCCGTTCGACCTGCTGCGCAACGAGATGCTGATGACCATGCGCTCGGTCTCGGAGGAGTGGATCGCCGAGACCGTCGACGAGGTCTGGCTGCCGCTGTTACGGGCAATCTGAACGCGGGGCGATATCGCCGCAATTACCCTGAATGAGTGGACACCCGGGGCCAGAGTCTGCTCTACACGCTCACCGTGGGCTACGAGCGGTGGGCCCGGCGGCGAGGTGGCGGCGCCGGGCGTCCCCGGGCGATCGTCTTCGGGGCCGGCCGGGCGGCGGACACGCTGCTGCACAACATGGTGTTCGACCCGGAGAGCCCGTTCGAGGCGGTCGGCATCATCGACGACGACCCGGCCAAGCAGCGGCAACGCGTGGCCGGCATCTCGGTGCTGGGCACCCGGGTCGACCTCGATCGGGTGGTCGCGAGCACCGGGGCCGAAGTGGTCATCTTCGCCGTGGGCAACGCCGGGGCGGGGCTGATCCGCAACATCCGGGAACGTACGGTCGCGGCCGGCGCGCGGCTGATGATCGTGCCCGAGACCAGCGAGACCAGCGACCTGGACGCCCGCGACATCCGCGACGTGCAGGTGACCGATCTGCTCGGCCGGCACCGCCTCTACGTCGACCACGCGGCGATCGGCGGGCTGCTGACCGGGCGCCGCGTGCTGGTGACCGGGGCCGGCGGCGAGATCGGGTCGGAGCTGTGCCGGCAGATCCACCGCTACGACCCGGCCGAGCTGATGATGCTCGACCACGACGAGGCGGCCCTGCTCGACGTGCAACTGAGCGTCGACCCGCGGGCCGAATCACACGACCCTTCGGTCCTGCTCGCGGATGTGCGAGATGCTTTTCGCGTACGGGATATTTTCCGTACGCGGGAACCCGAAGTTGTCTTTCACGCGGCTGCCCTGAAACACCAGCCCCTGCTCGAACGCCACCCGTCCGAGGCCGTCAAGACCAATGTTCTCGGCACGCTGAATGTGCTCGAGGCGGCGTCCGGAATGGTCGTGAACATCTCCACCGACAAGGCGGCCGACCCGGTGAGCGTGCTCGGTCACACCAAGCGCATCACCGAACAGTTGACCGCGCATTTCGGCGGCGTGAGCGTGCGATTCGGCAACGTGCTGGGCGCGCGGAACTCGGTGGTGACCAAATTCGCCGCCCAGATCGCCGACGGCGGGCCGATCACGGTGACCCATCCCGACGTGACCCGCTATCTGGCGACCACGCAGGAAGCGGTCAGCCTCACTCTGCTGGCGGCGGCCATTTCCCGCGAGGGCGAGGCACTGGTGCTGGAACTCGGCGAACCGGTGCGCATCGCCGAACTGGCCCGCCAGATGATCGCTCTCGAAGGCCGCCCGATCGACGTCGTCTTCACCGGCCTGCGCCCCGGCGAGAAATTGTCCGACGTCCT
Organism: Paractinoplanes bogorensis; assembly: GCF_018829635.1. Lineage (GTDB taxonomy): Bacteria > Actinomycetota > Actinomycetes > Mycobacteriales > Micromonosporaceae > Actinoplanes > Actinoplanes bogorensis. The sequence continues at coordinate 372,529 of NZ_JAHKKG010000004.1, read as the reverse complement.
TTTCGGCGCCGGCGAAATACCGTCCCGGCCGCGCCATTCGATGATCGCCCACGTTCCGGTGCCGCCCTTGGACCCGTCCCGCGTACGCCACCTGGCCGCCGACGGTCCTCCCCCGGCGGTCGCGAACGCGTTGGCCGATCTGTGCGCGCCGTGGGAGGACCGGACCGCCGCCTGACCGGGAGCGGCACCACCGTCGCCGTGCCGACCTGAGGCACTCGGATCAGCAGTAAATACGCCGTGCTACGGGCCACTGCCTGGCACACTGCCACAATGTCTACAGTCGACGATGTCACCTCCGTACGCTACGAGCGGATGCGCTGGAATACGCCGCTGTCGCAGACCCACGCCGACCTCCTCCTTCAACGACTGGGCATTTCCGCCGGCGCCGGCGTGGTGGACCTCGGATGCGGCTGGGGCGAATTGTTGTTGCAGGCAGTCGGCGCCGGCTCGACCACGGGTATCGGCGTAGACATCGATGATGCGGCCTTGGCGCGCGGCCGTAAGCTCGCCGCCGATCGGTCCCTCGACAAGCGGGTGACGTTCCTGAATCAGGAAGCGTCGGCATGGCGGGAACCCGCGGACCGGGTCTTGTGTATCGGCGCTTCCCACGCGTTCGGAGGAACAGCCACAGCTCTCGAGTCGCTCGCTGGCCTCGTCCGGCCAGGCGGCCGTCTGCTGTTCGGCGACGGGTTCTGGGAGCGTCCGCCCTCACCGGAGGCGACCGAGATCATCGGCCCCGGAATCATGCCGCTCGCAGGTCTCGTCGAGCAGGCCCGAGAGCTGGGCTGGCGAGTGCTGCACATGAGCGTTGCCGATCAGCGCGAATGGGACGATTTCGAGTCGACGTGGCTCGCCGGCCGGCAGGCGTGGCTGCTGCGTCATCCCGATGATCCCCGCGCAACCGAGCTCCGAGACGAACTCGATATCCGGCTACGCGAATACGTCGGCGTCTATCGCGGCGTATTCGGCTTCGCATATCTCATACTCGGCCGCTGACGCCTCCAACTGCGGCCGGCTTCGGTCTACTCGTCGAAGCCCAGGACGATTCGGATGTCCGGCGGGGCGCCCAACTGTGTCAGCGGGGTCAGTCGTTCGAAGAAGTACGGGGTCAGGAAGTCGCGCAGCCGGACGAGTTCGCCGTCGTTTGGGGGGCGCCGATTGCGGAACGTCTGGTCGTAGTCGTAGGCCAGTAGCTCGGCCAAAGTCAGCCAGGAGGTCGACGAGAGGTCGGGCAGCCAGGAGTCGAAGTCGTCGCCGACTGCGTCCAGGTCGGCGGGCAGGCCGCGCGGCGCGGCGATCACGGGCGACTGCGAATAGTTCCGCATGCCGGCCAGGAAGCCGAAGATCGCGTAGTTCGGGTGCTCGAAGATTTCCGGCTGCGGTTCGACCCTCGTCCAACGGCCGTCCCGGCGAACCTCGACCGCGGTGTGAATGTCGGCGACCATGTCAGTCATTCTCGGCGGGCCTGGCCACGATCCAGCTCACGCCGGCCGCCGTCAGGCGGAAGGGTGAAGCCGCGCGCGTCCGAGGCCGAGGCGTTGATCTCCTCGACGGTCCGATCGAGAAGCCCGGCGTAAGTCTCCAGCCACGCGCGCACCGCGGGCTAGGTCTCGTCGCGGAAGGACAGGCCGGCCTCGGCCAGGGCCGTGCGCAGGCGGCCGAGGGCGAACGGGCCGACGCCGTGCAACGCCCCCACCTCGGCGGCGGTGAGGGTGGCCGCCTGCTCGAGCCGGACCACGCCGTGTGCGGTGAGCGCGCGGGTCGCGGGCGCGCCCAGGTGCGGCAGCGGGGTGCCGGGTTCCGGGGCGGAGCGACTGGCGTCGGACCGGGGAAGGCCCTCGTGGTCGAGGACGGCGCCGCCGCGGGCCGAGAGCCGGTAGCCGATGTCGAGCGACTCGGTGAGGCCGCGTTCCTTCAGCTTGCGCACGTTCTGTTTGAACGAGAGCGTGTCGCGGCCCATCCGTTCGGCCAGGTCGGGGGCCCGGGTGGCGGGCAGCTCGTCGATCAGCGTCAGGGTCGCCCGGGTCCACGGGCCGGTCGACGACGAGCGGTCCAGCCGGTCGAGCCAGGCGACGAGCGCGTCGAGCTCCGCGGCGTCGGGCACCGCCTCGCGCAGCGCCGCGCGGGGGTCGGCGCCGGCGTAACGCAGCCCGATTCGATAGACCGGCCGCTCGGGGTGCACACGGTCGAGCCCCTGTCGCAGCGCCGCCAGCGACGCTGCACCGGCCCGGCGCGCCTCCGCGGCGGTCAGCCGGCTGACCGGCACACGGTCGACGGAGGTGATCTCGATCAGTCCGACCGCCGAACGCATCTGCGTGCCGACCCGGAGCCGCGGTTGCTCCCAGCGGCGGAACGCCAGGTCGACCGCACCGGCCCGGATCGCCGCCAGTTCCGCGGGGCGCATCTGCATGCCGACCAGTTCACCACAAGCTCGCCCGTCGTAAGCTCGGGCCGGTGAGTGAGCGCAAGATCGATGTCCTCGTGGTGCGCTGGTACGAGCGCCGCAACGCGACGATCGTCGGGCGGTGGCTGGACGCGGCCCGGGAGCATCTGCCGGAAGCGGTGCCGGTGCGGTTCGGTGACACCGAGCCGCTGCGCGGGCGGGGCGGGCCGGCCGAGATCCAGGCGGCCTGGGACGACGCGTCGCCGCTGCTGTTCCTGGTCGGGAAGAAGCCGGTCTACCACATGTCGATGGCGGGTGGCGGGAGCGGCTGGCCCGTGAAGCACGGGCCGACCGCGGTGCAGTCATTGAACATCGTGGCCGAACCTGACGACGTACGGGTAAAGGAATTTGCCCTGGCTCTGATGAGTGAGGACACCTTTTACGTGTCGGCGTCGGTGGCCGGTGGGATGACGCTCGACCGCAACGCGCTGTGGGGGCCGGCCGAGCAGCCCGAGGAGGCCTACCTGGCGCCGATGGGTGACTGGCTCGGGTTGCCGCCGTCGCCGCCGGCCTGGGCCCTGTTCGGGAAGGACTATGCGCGGCTCGCCGGGGGCACGTCGTACCGGAACGGGCCCTGGGTGGACGAGAAGTTGCAGGCGCGGCTCTCCGAGATCGACCCGGCTCAGCGATATGCCCGGAAGATGCCGCGCGGGCTGCGGCGGTCGGCGTGGCAGTTGATAACGGGTCGTTGAGAAGGGGAAACAAAAGCGAAACGGAGGGTTTCTCAGCTTCGGGGTGCATGTTGGGATGAGACCGCAGTCACAGAACCGACCCGAAGGGGACCGACCGCATGCTCAACCTCTCGATCCTGCTCGAGGACAGCGCCCGCAACTTCCCGGATCGGGCGGCTGTCGTCCTCGGTGACCGGCGCCTGACCTACGCCCAGGTCGACGCGGCCGCCAACCAGGTGGCCAACCTGCTCGTCGAGCGCGGTATCCGGCCCGGTGACAAGGTCGCCCTGTCCTGCCCCAACCTGCCGTTCTTCCCGATCGCCTACTACGGCATCCTGAAGACGGGCGCGGTCGTGGTGCCGTTGAACGTGCTGCTCAAGGGGCGCGAGATCGCCTACCACCTGGCCGACTCGGAGGCCAAGGCCTACCTGTGCTTCCAGGGCACCCCGGAACTGCCGATGGGCACCGAGGGCTTCGCCGGGTTCCAGCAGACCGACGGCTGCGAGACGTTCTTCCTGATCACGGCCGATCCGGCGGCGCCGTCGCCGATCGAGGGGGCCGAGACGCTGGGCAGTGGGCTGGCCGGGAAGGCGCCGACCTTCGAGGCGGTGCTGCTGCCCGAGACCGACCCGGCCGTCATCCTCTACACCAGCGGGACCACGGGGCAGGCCAAGGGCGCCGAGCTGTCGCACTCCAACCTGCTGCTCAACGCGCTCACCTGCAACCGGCTGTTCGGCAGCGTGCCCGGCACCGACACGCACCTGCTGGTGCTGCCGCTGTTCCACTCGTTCGGCTCGTCGGTGAACATGAACGCGGGCTTCGCCACCGGCGCCACACTGGTGCTGCTCCCCCGGTTCGACGCGGCGGCCGCGGTCAAGCTGCTCGAGAGCGAGGACGTGACGTTCTTCGCGGGCGTGCCGACCATGTACTGGGGGCTGCTCAACGCGCTGACCGACGACGTCGACGTCGAGCGCATCGCCCGGAACATGCGGGTCGCCGTGGCCGGCGGGTCCAGCCTGCCGGTCGAGATCATCAAGGCGGTCAAGGAGCGGTTCGGGGTGACGATCCTCGAGGGGTACGGGTTGTCCGAGACCTCGCCGGTGGCCACCTTCAGCAAGCCGGGGGCCGAGCCGCGCCCCGGTTCGATCGGCGTCCCGATCTGGGGCGTCGAGGTGAAGCTGATCGACGCCGAGTGGAACACCGTGGAGAACACCGACGAGATCGGCGAGATCGCGATCCGCGGCCACAACATCATGCGCGGCTACTACAACCGCCCCGAGGCCACGGCCGAGGTGATGCGCGACGGCTGGTTCCGCAGCGGCGACCTGGGCCGGCGCGACAAGGACGGCTACTACTACATCGTCGACCGGGCCAAAGACATGATCATCCGCGGTGGCTTCAACGTGTATCCGCGGGAGATCGAAGAAGTGCTGATGACCCACGAGGCGGTCTCGCTGGCCGCGGTGATCGGCGTGCCGCACCCGAGCCACGGCGAGGAGGTCAAGGCGTTCGTGATCCTCAAGCCGGGCGCGACCGCCACCGGGGAGGAACTCGTCGAGTGGGGCAAGGAGCAGATGGCGGCGTACAAATACCCGCGTGTCGTGGCCGTGGTGGAGTCGCTTCCGATGACCGCTACGGGCAAGCTGCTCAAGCGCGAGTTGAGCTGACCCCGCTTACTGCGCGGTTGCATCGATAGCGCACAGTAGGGGCCACAAAACGCGGGGAGGCAAAGATTGACTACGGCCCTGGCGGCACGGCCCGCGAAGACCATCGAGCAGAGGCCCGGCGTGCTGCGCCGGGTCGGCGGGCTCCGGCACACGTCGCCCGGGCGCTTACAGCTGCTGATCGCCGTCCTGGTCGCCCTCGGGCTGCTCAGCGGCCTGCTGGCCGGCGTCGCCGGGTCGTCGGCCCGGGCCGGCACCGACGATCTCGGTGACCGGGCCCAGCCGCTGCTCGTGGAGGCCGAGGCGATCTATTCGGCGATCGCCGACGCCGACACCACTGCCGCCCAGGCCTTCCTGGCCGGTGGGCTGGAACCGCAGCAGCTGACCGAACGCTACGACGAGGACCTCCGGACGGCCACCACCGCTCTGACCTCAGCGGCCCGCCGCACCCAGGAGAACGGGCGCGCGGCCGACGCCGTACGGGAACTCTCCTCGGGTATCGCCACCTACAACGCGCTGGTGGCGACGGCCCGGGCCAACAACCGGCAGGGCAAGCCGGTCGGCTCCTCCTATCTGTCCGAGGCCTCGCGGCTCAACCGGGAGGCCCTCCAGCCGCAGGCACGGGCGCTCTTCGACAGCGCCCAGACCGAGGTCGAGGACGGGTACGGCAAGGCGGGCGCGGCCGGCTGGATGTCGCTGCTGCTGCTCTCGCTGCTGGCCCTGCTGATCGCGCTGATCCTCACCCAGCGCTACCTGAGCCGCCGCACGCAGCGCACGTTCAATCTGCCGCTGCTGGCCGCGACCGTGGTCACGCTGCTCTTCACCGTGGGCGGGCTGGCGCTGCTGATCAGCCAGCAGTCCCGGCTCGACCGCGCGGCCAACCAGGGCTCGGGGCCGCTCACGTCGATCGCCGAGAGCCGCATCCTGGCCCTGACCGCGCGCGGCGACGAGGCGCTCACCCTGGCCGGGCGGGCCGGTTCGGGGCCGTACGAGGTGAACTTCGACCAGACCGTCGAGCGGCTGATGCTGGAGCGGGGGCCGCTGCTGAACGCGTACGGCTCCCTCGACCCCGCCCTCGGCCGGTACATGGACAGCGCCGCCACGGAGCTCCAGGCGTACGTCACGACGCACAAGGAGGTGCGCCGGCTCGACGACGGCGGCGAGTACGACGACGCGGTCGACCTGGCCATCGGGCCCGGCACGACGGAGCAGTTCGACGGGGCCCGCAAGTCGCTCGAGCAGGCCCTGGACAACCGCAAGGCGTTCTTCACCGACGAGATCGACGCCGCCGGCAACGGGCTGGGGCTGCTCACCGTGCTCGGGCCGCTGCTCGCGCTGGTGATCTGCGCGCTCGGGTTCGCCGGGCTGCGGGCGCGACTGGAGGAGTACCGCTGATGCGAATCCGTTCCGTGGTCGCGTTGGTGGCCGTCCTCTCGCTGGCCGCGTGCTCGGGCGACACCGGCCCGCTGTCCACCGACGTGCTGCCCGACCAGCCGGCCGTCACCCAGACCGCTCCCCCGGCCGAGACGGCGCCCGCGCCCAACTGCAACCCGCGGGCCAGCCTGCGCCCGGCCGGTTCCCTGCCCGCGCCCGGTGACATGCCCGCGGGCAGCTACATGGAGACGATCCGCAAGCGGGGCCGGCTGGTGCTCGGCACGAGCCAGGACACCCTGCTGTTCAGCTCGCGCAACCCGTTCACGGGCAAGATCGAGGGCTTCGACGTCGACATGGGCCGCCAGATCGCCGAGGCCATCTTCGGCGACGCGGACAAAATTCAGATCAAAGTCATCGCGTACGACAAGCGGGTCAGTTCCGCCGCGGACGGCAGTGTGGATATCGTCGCGGACACCATGACGGCCAACTGCGATCGCTGGCAGGACGTGAACTTCTCCAGCATCTACTACGAAGCCGGGCAGAAAGTGCTCGTCTCGTCGAGCTCGAAGGCGAAACGCATCGAGGACCTCGGCGGTCAGAAGGTGTGCTCGGCCGCCGGGTCGACCTCGTACGAGAACATCGGCAAGGTCAAGAGCAGCAAGCCGGTGATCGGGGTGGCCAAGCCGGCCTTCGGCGACTGCCTGGTCGCGTTCCAGCGCAACGAGGTCCAGGGCATCTCGACCGACGACACCATCCTGGCCGGGATGGCCAGCCAGGACCCGTACGCCAAGGTGATCGGGCCGCGCTTCACCGAGGAGCCGTACGCGATGGCGATGTCGCAGGCGCACCCCGAGTTCGCCCGGTTCGTCAACGCCGTGCTCGCGCGCAACCGGGCCGACGGCACCTGGAAGAAGACGTACGACAAGTGGCTGGGCGACTTCGGGGCCGCCCCCGAACCGCCGAAGGCCCAGTACCAATGACGGATCCGGCAGCGGCCGAGCTGCTTCGGCTCGAGACCGCGGTGACGGCGATCGCGGCGAACCTGGTCGACCTCGACGACAACCCGGCCCGCAAGGAGCTGGACCGCTCGCCGCTGACCGGGAAGACCGCCGCGGCCTGGGCCGACGCGACGGCGGCGCTGACCGAGCTGTGGGACGGCTACCGGCTGCTCACCGAGGTGATCGCCCGCGGGCAGGAACTCCGCGACCTGAAGCGGCCCAGCGACGCCGACCGGGCCCGGTTCCGGCACGAGGTGCTGGGCGAGTCGATCACGCTGTCGACCCAGGTCGTGCCGCTGGCCCAGCGCGGGCTGCTCGGGCCGGGCCAGGTGCAGACGACCTGCTCACCGGGGCGGTTGCTGTCGGCCATGGAAGCCGCGTTCGGCACCGCGGTCGGGGTGGCCACCAAGGCCGGTGCGGCGTGGGACCGGCTGCTGCCGGCCGCGGCCGAGGCGGCGAGTGCGTTGGAGACCGTACGGCGGTTGACGCGCGCGGCGGGCGGCAGCACGGCCACCATCGACGAGGCGGATCGGCGGCTGGGCCAGTTCACCGCGACGCTGGCCGGTGATCCCCTCGGTGTCGAGGAGAGAGACCTGGCTGCCGTACGGACCCTGATCCAGCGCGCCGACGCCGAACGCACCTCGGCCGGCGAGCTGCGTGAGGCGCTGACCCAGCGGCTGGCCGACGCCCACCGACTGGTCGCCGAGCTGGTCGCGGCCACCGACGAGGCGGGCGCGGCGGCCGAGAAGGCGTACGACCGGTTCCCGCCGCACGAGATCGTGCCGGTGCCGCCGGGCGACCTGCGGCCCGACCTGGCCGCGATCGACGCGCTGGCCGCGGCCGGGCACTGGCCGCTGATCAGCGCCCGGCTGTCGGACTGGACCCGGCGGGCCCGCGAGCGGCTGCGGACGCTGCGCGAGGGCGCCGCCCACAACGCCGGACTGCTGGCCGCCCGCAACGAGCTGCGCGGCCGGTTGGACGCCTACCAGGCCAAGGCGCTGCGCCGCGGACAGGCCGAGAACGCCCAGCTCTCCCCCCTGGCGGCGGCCGCGCGCGAGGCGCTCTACGTCGCGCCGTGCGATCTGACCGTCGCCCGCCGGGCCGTCAACGCCTATCAGGATGCGCTGACCGCCACTCTTCCGAAGGACGGCCGATGAAGTGCGAACGTAACTGCCCGGGGACGATCGAGGACGGGTACTGCGACACCTGCGGTCTGGCGCCGCGAGCGGGTGCCGCCGCCCCCCGGCCGCGTGAGGTCACCACCCCCACCGGGCCCTCGACCCGGACGAGCGCGCTCTCCACCCGTACGGCCGGATCGGCTCGCACCGGCAGCTCACGCACCGGATCGTCGCGCCGGCGGTTCGGCGGGGGCCTGGTCGACATCGCGCCGATCACCCAGGCCGACCCGTCGACCGCCGTGATGACCCGGGCCGAGGTGCCCGAGTCGAAGCGGTACTGCGCCAAGTGCGGCAACCAGGTCGGCCGGTCCCGGGGTGACCGCGAGGGTCGCACCTCCGGCTTCTGCCCGGCCTGCGGCGAGGCCTTCAACTTCACCCCCAAGCTGGTCAAGGGCGACCTGATCGGCGGGCAGTACGAGGTGGTCGGGGCGCTCGCCCACGGCGGTCTGGGCTGGATCTATCTGGCCGTCGACAAGAACGTCTCGGACCGCTGGGTGGTGCTCAAGGGCCTGCTCAACTCGGGCGACGAGGACGCGCTGGCCGCGGCCGTGGCCGAGCGGCGGTTCCTGGCCGAGGTCGAGCACCCGAACATCGTCAAGATCTACAACTTCGTCGAGCACGACGGCGCCGGCTACATCGTCATGGAGTACGTCGGCGGCGAGTCGCTCAAGGACATCCTCAAGAAGCGGCGCGCGGCGGCGGGCGACGTGACCGACCCGCTGCCGGTCGACCTGGCCCTGGCGTACGTCCTCGAGATCATGCCCGCGTTCGGCTACCTGCACGACCGCGGACTGATCTACTGCGACTTCAAGCCGGACAACGTCATCCAGGTCGCCGACCAGATGAAGCTGATCGACCTCGGTGGCGTCGTGCACATCGACGACCACGACGCCGCGCTCTACGGCACGGTCGGCTACCAGGCGCCCGAGATGGCCACGCTGGGCCCGTCCATCGCCTCCGACCTTTTCACCATCGGCCGTACGCTGGCAGTGCTCACCACCGATTTCCGCGGTTACCAGAGCACGTTCGCCGACAGCCTGCCCGATCGCGGCGAGTTCGAGGTCTATCAGCGGTTCGAGTCGTTCTACCGCCTGCTCGACCGGGCCACCCGCAAGAACCCGGTGGAACGGTTCGTCGACTCGGCCGAGATGGCCGAGCAGATGATGGGCGTGCTGCGGCAGGTGCTGGCCACCGACGGCACGCCCCGCCCGGCCACGTCCCGGCTGTTCACCGGCGAGATGCGCACCGATCCGCGGGCCGAGACACCCCGCTGGCAGGACCTGCCGACCCCGCTGATCGACCTGACCGACCCGGCGGCCGCGTTCCTGGCCTCGGTGACCGTGACCGAGCCGTCCGAGGTGCTGACACTGCTGCGCTCGGCGCCGGCCGACACGATCGAGGTGCGGCTGCGCGCGGTGCGGGCCCGGATCGACATGGCCGCCCGCACCAGCGAGTTCGGCGAGGCCCGCGAGGCGTGCGACCGGCTGTTCGCCACCGAGGGCGCCGACTGGCGGGTGGCCTGGTACGACGGTCTCCTGCGGCTGGCCCAGGGCGACCACCCGACGGCCCTGCAGCGCTTCGACGCGGTCTACTCGGCGCTGCCGGGTGAACTGGCGCCCCAGCTGGCCCTGGGCCTCACCCTCGAACTGGCCGGTGACCCGGCGGCCGGCGGCTACTACGACGTGGTGTCGCGCACCGACCCGGCCTACACGGCGGCGGCGGCCGGGCTGGCCCGCTGCCGGCTGCGCTCCGGCGACCGCAACGGGGCCGTGGAGGCGTACAACCGGGTGCCCGGCACCTCGTCGGCCTTCCGCAGCTCGCAGGTCGGGGCGGTGCGGGCCCTGGTGCAGGCGCACCCGTCGGCCGCCCCCGACGTCGACTCGCTGGCGGCCGCGGCGGCCCTGATCGAGCGGCTCGAGGTGGAGGCGGCCCAGCTCGCGGCGCTCCGGGCCGAGCTGCTCGAGCAGGCGCTGCGCAACGTCGCGGGTGGGACCACGCTGCCCGCGGCCGTGCTCGGCTCGGCCCGCAGCGGGAGCATCCGGGAACGCGACATCCGGTTCGCGCTGGAGCAGGCGTACCGGGAAATGGCTCATGCCGCCCACGGGGCCGAGAAGATCCGGCTCGTCGATCAGGCGAACGCGTCGCGACCCCGGACCAGGACATGACGGCCCGCGAGGCCCATACTTGGTCCCCCGACACCGGCACCACCTGTGACAGCGAGGCTCGATGACCACCACCGACTGCGCCGCGTGCGCCGATGAGCGCGCCGCCGGAGCGGCCTTCTGCGAGAGCTGCGGACGGTCGCTGAACCCGTCGGCCGACGCCGGGCCCGCCTGTCCGCACTGCGGGACACCGGGGAGCATCGGCGAGGACGGGTACTGCGAGAATTGCGGGATGCTGGCCGGACGGGAACGCGACCACCTGGAGACCGACTGCGGCGAGGTGGCCGCCGCGGTGACCGACCGCGGGCTGCGGCACCATCGCAACGAGGACGCGATGTGGCTGGCCACCCGCGGCCCCGACGTCGACGTGATCATCAGTGACGGGGTGTCGTCGTCGTTCGACCCCGACGTGGCCTCGCTGACCGCGGTGACGGCGGCCGGCGCCCTGCTCGGCGAGGGCGGTGACCTGGCCGCGGCCATCGGCTCGGCGCAGGTCGCGGTGGCCAAGCTGGCCGCCGAGGGCGACCCGCGCCGCCAGGCCTCCAACCCGGCGTGCACGATCGTCTCGGCGACCGTCCGCGGCGACGCGGTGACGGTCGGCTGGATCGGGGACAGCCGGGCCTACTGGGTGCCCGAGGAGGGCGTGGCCGAGCAGCTCACCGAGGACGACTCGTGGGCGACCCACGTGATCGCCCTGGGCGCCGACCCGGAGACGGCGATGCGCGACCCGAAGGCCCACGCGATCACGGCCTGGCTCGGGGCCGACGCGGGGACGGTCACACCGCGTACGGCGGAATTCGTCGTCGGCGACCCCGGCCATCTCGTGCTGTGCAGCGACGGGCTGTGGAACTACCTGACCGACCCGGGCGCGTTCGCCGCGGCGGTCCGCGAGGGGTTGCGCGAGCAGGGCACTCTGATCTCCGCGGCCCGGTGGCTCGCCGACTACGCGAACACCGCCGGGGGCGCCGACAACATCACCGTGGCTCTTGTACCGATCACGCCGCTTGGGGGAGCACAGGAATGACGTACACCGCCGAGGCCTTCCAGAACGAGTACCTCGCCCTCGGGGCGACCGAGGTCAACGCGATCGTCACCGTCACGTCGTCGGGCAGCGCCACGGGCGTGCGCACCGGGGGCGCCACCGAGGTCATCATCGTCGACGCGTCCGGCTCGATGCAGGCCGAGGGGCGCATCGCCGCCGCCCGGCAGGCCGCGAAGGCCGCGGTCGCCTGCATCGACGACGGCGTGCACTTCGCGCTGATCGCCGGCGTCGGCACGGCCCAGCAGCTCTATCCGGCCCCCGGCGAGCTCGCGGTGGCCACGGCGCAGACCCGGGCCGAGGCCACCTGGGCGATCGACCGGCTGCACGCCAGCGGCGGCACCGCCATGGGCGCGTGGCTGCTGCTGGCGGCCCAGCTGTTCGCGCAGCGGCCGGGCGACATCGCCCACGCGATCATGCTGACCGACGGCGACAACGGCGAGCGGCAGGGCTACCTCGAAAGCGTCCTCGACTCGATCGCCGGCCGGTTCACGGTCGACAGCCGCGGCGTGGGCACCAACTGGAAGGTGTCCGAGCTCCGCAAGATCGCCGACGCGATGCTGGGCACGGTCGACATCGTGGCCAGCCCGGCCGACCTGACCGCGGCGTTCGAGCAGATGATGACGGCCGCGATGGGCAAGACGACGGCCGACGTGCAGCTCAAGGTGTGGACACCGGTCAACGCGACGGTGCGCTTCGTCAAGCAGGTGGAACCGCAGGTGGCCGACCTGACCGGCAAGCGGGTGGCCGACGGGGCCCGGGCCGGGCGCTACCCCCTGGGCGCGTGGGGTGCGGAGAGCCGCGACTACCACGTCTGCATCGACGTGCCGCCGGGCGCGTCCGGCGACGAGATGCTGGCGGCGCGAGTGTCGATCGTGGAGGGCGACACGGTGCACGCGCAGTCCCTAGTGCGAGCGGTGTGGACGGACGACGCGGCGCTGTCGACCCGGATCAACCGGCAGGTGGCCCACTACACCGGGCAGGCCGAGCTGGCCGAGGCGATCCAGGCGGGCATCGAGGCGCGCAAGGCGGGCGACGACCACACGGCGACGATGAAGTTCGGGCGGGCGGCCAAGCTGGCCCACGAGAGCGGCAACAAGGCGACGTCCGAACTGCTGGCCACGGTGGTCGACATCGAGGACGCGGCGACCGGCACGGTGCGGCTGCGGCGCAAGGTGGCGGCGGCGGACGAGATGGCGCTGGACACCCGGTCGACGAAGACCGTGCGGGTGGGGCGCGGCCAGTGACGACGTACGCCTGCCCCAAGGGTCATGTGTCGGAGGAGAGCGACTTCTGCGACACGTGCGGCGCCAAGATCGACGGGGTGACCGAGGCCGTTACCCTCGTCTCCCCCACGCCGGCCCCCGCCCCGACCGCCGCGGCCCCCACCTCCGCCGCCGAACCGTGCCCTAATTGCGGTACGCCCCGGGCCGGGACCAGTCGCTTCTGCGAGGACTGCGGCTACGACCACAGCACCGGCCGGGTGCCGGCCCTGGTGCCGCCGGCCGAGGCTTCGCCCGCGGCGGGCTGGACGGTGTCGATCGCGCCGGATCGCGCGTACTTCGAGGAGAACGCGATCGACGGCATCGAGTTCCCCGAGGGAGCCTTGGGCCGTACGGTCCCGCTGCCCCCGCCGCAGGTCCGGATCGGCCGCAAGAGCAACTCGAAGGGCACCAACCCGGAGATCGACCTGTCCGACGACGACCCCGGGGTGTCGCACTCGCACGCGTTGCTGACCCTGAGCGTCGACGGGGTGTGGTTGGTCTCCGACGTGGGCTCGACCAACGGGACCTACGTCAACGAGGAGGAGTCACCTCTGACTGCTGGGCAGTCGCGGGCGCTCACCGACGGGGACCGGGTTCACGTGGGCGCTTGGACCACGCTGACGTTGCACGCTCCGGCCTCTTGAGCGTTTCACACCTTATGGGCCCGGCCTCGTGAACCCGGTCGTGCGGGAGCTCGAGCTGCCGGGCTCGGGCTGGTGGCTCCAGTGGCGTGAGGACGGTTTCTGGCGCGAGATCAACGACGCGCAGCGCCACGACGAGGCCGCGGGAAGACACGTGCCCGGCGAGGACGAGTGGGTGGCCTGGACCGGTTCGCGGCAACCCCAGTCACGTGGCGGCGACTGGGGTGGTGCGGCTTGGTGGCTGTTGTACGGGGAACTTCCTGCTGACGGAACCGCTCCCCGGGTGGAACTGCAGGACGCCGCGCAACCACCGGTTCTAGTGCTCGGCCAGGTGTGGGCGTGTGAGTGGCACGCGGTCGCTCAGCCCGCGACCGTACACATCGCCGGGCAGCAGGTGGTGCTGCCGTTCGCCGAGCCGCGATATCGGCGCGAGCCCGAGGACACGCCGGGGCACGGCTGGTTCCGCTACGGGGACGACGCTCCCGGTTCCCGCTGAGACGACGCGCATCGCTCCGCTGACACAGGCACGGGGACGACACTCTGGCGCCGCTCGACGCGGCAAGGGAACGCCATTCCCGCCCACGCCGGCAAGGCGACGACACTCTCGCTCACGCCCGGCAACGCGACGACACTCCCGCTCACGCCCGGCGAAACGACGACACTCCCGCTCACTCACTCACGCCCGCCACGGCGACGATGCTCGCTCATGACGGCGCAGGGACGCCACTCCCGCTCACTCCAGCCACGGCGACGATGCTCGCTCACGCCGACGCGGGGACGGCACCGCCGGCACCATCCGGAGACGACGCGCATTGCTGCGCTGGCACCGGCACGGGACGACGCTCCCGGCTCCCGGCTCCCACTCGGCAAGGGAGACACTCCCCGCTCCCGCTCAGCAAGGGGGACGCTCCCGCTCCCGCTCACGCTGAGCAAGGGGGACACTCCCCGCTCACGCTCAGCAAGGGGGATACTCTCGGCTCCCGCTTACGCCAGCACGGCGACGCCGCGCGAGGCTCCGACAGTTTTCCGGTTCCGATTGCCCCGCCCCGCAGCTAGTCCGGGGGTTCCTGCTCGGATTCGTCGTCGCCCTCGTTGCGGTTCGCGCGATGCTCGTTGATGCCCTTGTTGCTGCTGCCGGCGGCGGGCGTATCGGCGGTGGGCGGCGCATCAGTGGGGAACTCGTCGGTTTCCGGGGCGCCGGTGATCCACTGGTCCGAGCCGGCTCCCGCGTTCGGCGTATGAGTCATAGCTGGCGGTTACCCGCGTTGCGGTGAGTCATGCGGCTCTGCGTAGCTGCTGCCGCAGTCGACTGCGTCGCTGCTGCTGCAGTCGGCTGCCGCTGGGATCGGCCGCGTCGCTGCTGCTGGAGTCGACCGCAACGCCACTGCTGGGGTCAACCGCAACGCCACTGCTGGGGTCAACCGCAACGCCGCTGCTGGAGTCAGCCGCGATGGTGCTGCAGGCGTCGGACGCGACGCTGCTGCTGGGTCGGCCGCGATGGTGCTGCAGGCGTCGGGCGCGATGGTGCTGCAGGCGTCGGACGCGATGCTGTTGGGGTCGGCTGCGTCGGTTACTGCCGCGTCGGCGAGTGGCGCCGCAGCACCTCTGCGGCTGTCTCGGCGGGCGAGGTGGTGCCGTCGATGGTGATGACGTGGTAGCCCAGGTCACGCGCCGACGCGGCGATCCGGGTCGCGAAGGTCGCGTCGCGGCGCATCCAGCGGTCGAAAGCCTCGTCCGGTGCGGGCAGACCGGCCAGCAACTCGTGCGCCCAGGGCCGGTCGCCGTAGTGGCGGCGCTGGAACGCATCGGTCGGAACGATCCATACGGCTTCCGCATGGGTCACCCCGGCCGCGGCGAGTAGTGACGGGAGCAGGGCGGCACCCTCGACGACGACAGAGGCCGGCAGGTCGCGGACGATCATCGGGAACTCCTCGACGCCCAGCCGCAGCACGTCCGCGACCTGCACCTCGATGGGTTGCGACAGGCGGTCACCGACCGGCATCGTCGTCACTTTGCGCATGGTCGGGCCGCCGCCCTCGGCGACGTGCCGGTCGAACGCGTCGTCGCACGAATAGAGCGGCAAACCGAGCGCCTCGGCGACCAGGCCCGCGACCGTGCTCTTGCCGGCACACGGCGAGCCCCCGATCCACACGCGCGTCACAACGAGCCACCGAACCACACGCGCGTCACAACGAGCCACCGAACCACACGCGCATCACGGCGAACCGCCGATCCACACCCGCGTCACAGCGAACCACCGAACCACACGCGCATCACGGCGAACCGCCGATCCACACCCGCGTCACAACGAGCCACCGAACCACACGCGCATCACGGCGAACCGCCGATCCACACGCGTCACAGCGAACCGCCGAACCACACGCGCATCACGGCGAGCCCCCGATCCACACCCGCGTCACAGCGAACCGCCGAACCACACGCGCATCACGGCGAGGCCATCCGCATGCCGATGCCCCGGCTGCCCGCGAACGCAGGGGTCATCCTGCCCCTCGACTCGCGCCTCACGGGTAAGCGATCCGCACGCCATTTCCCCGGTTGCCCGCGGACACCAGAGCCAACGCACCCGAACCCGCCGCAGAGCAAGCGCGCCACGGAAACGCTGTCCGCATGCCAACAGCCCACCCGCGACCTCGACAACCAACCCGCCACAGCCAACCCACCGACAGGCGCGTCACGCGAACACCTCAGCCACCGCGCCCGAGCCCGTCGCCACGCGCGTCACGCGAACACCTCAGCCACCGCGCCCGAGCCCGTCGCCACGCGCGTCACGCGAACACGACAGCCAACACACCCGAGCCCGAGAGCACGCATGCCACGGAACGCCATCTCCATGCCGACAGCCCACCTGCCGCAGCCCACCCACCGACACACGCGTCACGCGTGGACGACAGCCAACCCGCGGAGGCTGCCTGTCGCCACACGCTTGTCATGGGAAGGTGATCTGCATGCCGATGACCTGGTCGTCTGCGTAGTCGAGGGCGAGCGTGCCCGTTCCGCCTCTCGACCAGACGAAGTCGATGCGGCCGTTTCCGTGGTTGGCGACTATGCGCATGGTGTCGGTGGGTGGGTTCGAGGTGTAGGCGGCCGCGATCGCCTCGCGGCCCTCGTACGGGCCGAACGGCACTCCGGTGAACGTCATGACCGCGTCGGGATGCAGCGCGTCGACGAAAGTGGCCCAGTCGCCGCTGAGCACGGCGGCGTTGAAGCGATCGACGTGCGTGACGACATCCATCCGTCGCATTCTAGCGGTGGCCGAAAAGGATCAGCCAGCGCCGACGGGGAGCATGCGGGTCAGACACCTGAGATCGTCGGTGATGAGGTTGCCGCAGTGGAGACCGGCAGGCGGACGGTGTCGATCTGCTGGTCGTTCCCGAGTGCTTTCGGCAGGGCTACGAACTGCGTGAACCGCGCGGCCGAACCCTCACGGAACTGTGCCTCGACGTAGCGCCGGCCGTTGTGCTGGGAATGGTCGAGTCACGCGACGGAACGCTGTTCAACACGGCCGCGGTGGTGCGCGGCGGGTGGGTTGCCCGGGCGTACCGGAAAACGTTTCTGACCCGCGGCGAACAGCGGGTGGCGACGCCTGTGCGGTGTTCGAGGTGGCCGGCGTCCGCGCAGTATCCGCATGCTGCCGCCGCGGTGGCCCGGCCGAACACACAACTGCTCCTGCTGCCCGCGCAGAACATGATGCCGCGCGAAAAGGCGTACGCATGGCAGAACCGGTACAACGAGCTGCGCCGCCGCCGGGTTCGCGAGAGCCGATGTCACGGGTACTCGCGGCGATCGGATCGGGCTCGGGCCGGCCGGTGTGCTGAATCCGGACGGCGAGAGGCACCGTCGGAATGGCGGTCGCGGAAATTCCGTCGGGCTTGGCTTGCAGTTCAACGGCGTGCGCTCTGCTGGGAGTGAGCCGGGTGACATCCCCCGCGAGTCGCCGCGGGTGCCCGCCGATCGGAGGCAGGATGAGGGACGTGGAGACGGATCTTCAGCTCGCACAGCGGGCCGCGATGACCGGGGCGGCGGTGGCGCTGCCACACTTCGAGGCGCTGGCCGAACTGCCCCGCGAACTCAAGTCGGACGGCTCGATCGTGACCGCAGCCGACCGGGCCGTCGAGGCGGCGATCCGGGAGGTGCTGGCCGAGGTCCGGCCGTCCGACGCCGTGCTCGGTGAGGAGCAGGGCCAGACCGGTTCGGCCGGGCGCCGCTGGATCATCGACCCGATCGACGGCACCGCCCTGTTCGTGGCCGGTGACAACCGGTGGCTGATTCTGATCGCCCTCGAGGAGGACGGTGAGGTCACCACGGCGGTCGCCGCGCATCCGGCTCAGGGCAGTGTGTGGTGGGCGACGAAGGGTGGCGGCACGTTCGAGGGCCGCATCGTCGGCGGCCGGATCGTGGCCGAGACGCGGGTGCACGTCGCCGCCGACGGGGACGACACCGTGGCCGGGTGCCGGCTCAGCGTGGTGCCCGAGGAGT
This sequence comes from Paractinoplanes bogorensis, assembly GCF_018829635.1. GTDB lineage: Bacteria > Actinomycetota > Actinomycetes > Mycobacteriales > Micromonosporaceae > Actinoplanes > Actinoplanes bogorensis. The sequence goes on along the minus strand of NZ_JAHKKG010000004.1, from coordinate 354,597 downwards.
GGGGCCGCGACCTGGTGGCGCCGCTCAAGGATCACACGCCCGCCCTGCCGTGGCCGATCCACCCGGCGCTGCTGATCGCCCGCGGCGACCTCGACCTCGCCGTGCAGACCGGCGGCCAGATCTGGGACTTCGCCAGCACGTCGCTGATCGTCCGCGAGGCGGGCGGCAGCTACAGCGGCGTCAACGGCCGCCTCGAGCCGGGTCCGGGCGCGTCCGTGTACGCCCGCAGCGACGCCCTGCGCCTGGCCGCACTCGAGTTGGTAGCAGTGGTCAGCGGCGGCGTCGCCTAGCGGGCCGGCGGCGGCGGCGAGGGAAAGCGAGTCGCGGTGATCAGCTCGGCGTGCTGGCGGATCCGGAACGACCCGTCGGCCGCGATCCGTCCGGCGATGAACGAGCGCGCCGCGACCTGTTCCGAAGAGGTCAGCGGCACCCGTCCCTGGCTGCCGAAATAGCGGAGCACCGGCTCCGGATCCGGTACCTCCAGCGAACTCGGATAGCGCTCCGCCGAGACATCATGAAAGAGCCTTCCCACGTACGCCGTGGCCGTCCCCGCCGTGATGTCGTTGTGCCCGGGTCGCAGCCCCAGATCGTCGCGGCCCACCGCCGGCCCGATCTCGGCCAGCTCGGCCAGGTGGTCGTCCCCGTTGAGTCCCATGGCCAGCCGCCCGCCCGGCCGCAGCACCCGCGCGAACTCGCTCAGCCCGGCCACCGGATCGTCCAGGTGGTAGAGCATGTGGTTGGCGATGAGCAGGTCGAAGCTCGCCTCCGGGAACGGCAACCGGGTGGCGTCGCCACGCACCACCGCGGCCCCGGGCACCTCGCGGAGCCGCGCGCACATGGCCGGCGAGAAGTCGGCCAGCGTCAGCCGCATGTCGTGCCCGCGCGGATCGACCCGGCTCCACAGTGCACCCGTGCCCGCCCCGACCTCGAGCACATCGCCGCGCAGGGGTAGCCGCTCCCCCAGCCACGAATACCAGTCCTGCGGATTGGTGCGGTAGTCGTAGATCGCGATCCGCGCGGCGAGGTTGCCATCGGTGGCGAAATACTGCTCCCGGGCGCGCGCGGCAGGTGTATTCATGTGCGCAACGCTACGAGGCCAGGCGTACGAGCATCTTGCCGGTGTTCTCGCCCTTGAGCAGCCCGATGAAGGCGGCCGGCGCGTTCTCGAGGCCGTCAACGATCGTCTCGCGGGCCCGCAGCCGGCCGTCACGCACCCACGGGCCGACGTCGGCCAGGAAGTCGGGCATCCGCCGGTTGTGGTTGCTCACGATGAAGCCGCGCAGGTTGAGTTCCTTGCCGATGGCCAGGGCCAGATTGCGCGGCCCGGCCGGCGCCGACGTCTCGTTGTAGCCGGCGATCGCCCCGCACATGGCCACGCGACCGTATTTGGTCAGCGACCCGATCGCCGCCTCGAGGTGTTCGCCGCCGACGTTGTCGAAGTAGACGTCGATGCCGTCGGGTGCGGCGGCGCGCAACTGCTTGCGTACGGGAGCCTCCCGGTAGTTGAAAGCGGCGTCGAAACCGAGGTCGTCGATCAGGTGACGGACCTTCTCGTCGGAGCCGGCGCTGCCGATGACCCGTTTCGCGCCCCGCAGCCGGGCGATCTGCCCGGCCACACTGCCGACCGCGCCCGCCGCGCCCGAGACGAACACCGTGTCGCCCTCGCGGAACTGGGCGATGTCGACCAGTCCCACGTACGCGGTCAGCCCGGTCATTCCCAGCACCCCGAGGTAGCTCGAGTCGGCCGCGTCGACGACGCGGGCGCGGCCGGCGTCGACCACCGCGTATTCGCGCCATCCGAGGCCGTGCACCACGAACGACCCGACCGGCACGTTCCCGGCCGGCGAGGACACCACTTCGCCGATCGCCGCGCCGTCGAGCGGCTCGCCCAGCGCGAAGGGCGGCGTGTACGACTTGACGTCGTTCATCCGCCCGCGCATGTAGGGGTCGACCGACATCACAAGGTTGCGGACGAGCAGCTGCCCCGGCCCGGGCTCGGGCATCGGCACGTCGGCCATCTCGAACGTCTCGGCGGTGGGCCACCCCTGCGGCCGGGCGGCGAGCCGGATCTCTCTCACCCGCCTACGGTACGGTGCGGCATGGTCAGCGTGCTCCCCACCGCCGATCTCACCGGCGACATGCGGGTGGAGATCCGCCGGCTGCTCGACGACGCGTTCGAGGGTGCCTTCTCCGACGACGACTGGGACCATTCGCTCGGCGGCCTGCATTTCGTCGTCGAACGGGACGGCCGGATCGCCGCGCACGCCTCGGTCGTGCAGCGCGGCTTCTTCCACGCGGGCCGGTCCTGGCGCTGCGGTTACGTCGAGGCCGTCGCCGTCTCACCGCCATGGCGCGGGCAGGGCCTGGCCGGCGCCGTCATGGGCGAGGCCGAAAATGTCATAGCCCGCGCCTACGATTTCGGTGCGCTGTCGGCCTCCGATGCCGGCCGTGGGCTCTACGTGTCCCGCGGCTGGCAGCAGTGGCGCGGCCGCACCGCCGTGCTGTCCCCGTCGGGCCTCACCTACACGCCCGACGATGACGACAGCACGTTCGTCCGCGCCCCGGCCGGCATCGACCTCGACGGCGTCCTGGCCTGCGATTGGCGCAACGGCGACGTCTGGTAAAACCGCCGCGCAAGACCCTTTCCCCGTACGCCGTGAGCCAGTCGACAGGCGCAGTCAGTCAGTCAACGCCCGGCCGGCGGAACTGGGGCGGCAGCGGAATCCCGAAACGCGAGCAGATCCTCGGCACGTCGTGGCGGTCCTTGTCCCGCGCCGGATAGTCGCTGTGCCACCGCACTGACCACTCCGGAGCCTCGCAGCGCACCGCCATCCCGTCGACTGTCCCGGCCCCCGCGAGCGCCGAGGCCGGGAACACGAACCCGTCGAGCGCCGACCCGTAGTGCACCTGTCCGTCCGCCCTCACCTCGTACAGGTGCAGGTCCAGGCGAAGCCGCGAACCGTCGTGCAGCACGAAGTTCCACGGCCGGTCCCCCGGCCACGGAAAGATGCGGTCGAGCCCGATCGCCACCAGCCCCTCGAACGCCTCGGCCGTTTGCGCGGCCGGGATCCAGACGTCCAGATCGGAGTGTTCCCGGGTCTGTTCCCCGAGCAGCGCGTCGACCGCCCAGCCCCCGCTCAGGCAGACGTCGACGCCGCGCCCGGTCAGCGCCGTCACGATCGTCCGGACGTCCTCCCCGGTCATCACGGCCGCAGCAGCACCTTCACGGCACGCCGCTCGTCCATCGCCGCGTACGCCGCCGCCGTCTCGCTCAGGGGCAACGTCAGGTCGAACACCCGGCCCGGTTCGATCCGCCCGTCCAGCACCTCGGGCAGCAGTTCGGCCATGTAGTCGCGAACGGGCGCCACCCCACCCCGTACGCCCACGTTGGTCCCGAACATCACCGGCACCGGCAGTTCGGGCCCACCCGCGGGCACCCCCACGAAGCCGACCTGCCCGCCCGGCCGGGCCGACCGCAGCGCCTGGTCCATCGACTCTTTCGTCCCGACACATTCGAGCACCACGTCCGGCCCGATCCCGTCGAACATCTTCTTCAGCACGGCGATGCCCTCCTCGCCCCGCTCGGGCACGATGTCGGTCGCCCCGAACGAGCGGGCCAGCGCCTGCCGTGACTCGTGCCGGGACATCGCGACGATGCGCTGCGCGCCCAGCCGCTCGGCCGCGATGATCGCGCACAGCCCGACCGCACCGTCGCCCACGACCGCGACCGTCGAGCCCGCGCGCACAGCACCCGACACTGCGGCGTGGTGGCCCGTGCACATCACGTCCGAGAGTGTCAGCAGACCCGGGATCAACGCGTCGTCCGGCCGGCCGCCCGGGACCACGAACAGCGTGCCGTCGGCGTACGGAACCCGGACCCGCTCGCCCTGCCCGCCGTCGGCGAAGCCCTCGTCCCGCACCTGCGCGCCCCACGCCCCGCCGGCCAGGCAGGACGTGCTGAACCCATTACGGCAGTTGACGCACACGCCGTCGCAGACGTAGAACGGCGCGATCACGAAGTCGCCCACCTGGACCGTCTGCACGTCGTCGCCGACCTCGTCGACCACGCCGACGAACTCGTGGCCCATCCGCCGCGGCTCGGCGATCGCCCGCACACCCCGGTACGGCCACAGGTCGGACCCGCAGACGCAGGAGGCGACGACCCGGACGACGGCGTCGCGCCCGGTCGAGATCACCGGCTCCGGCGCCTCCTCGACCCGGACGTCCCGTTCCCCATAGATGGTGGCAGCGCGCACGTGCTTCTCCCGACGTAATGCAGAGGTTCTATGCATAGGACGCTTGCACCCGTCTGAGAGGCACGAATAGCGTCACCGCCATGGTAGAGGTGACCCTGACGGACGCCGCGATGATGCGGGTCATGGCCCATCCGATGCGGATGCGCATCGTGGGTTCGCTGCGCCTGGACGGCCCCGCCACCTCGGCGATCCTGGCCCGCCGGCTCGGCACCGACTCCGGCCAGACCAGCCACCACCTGCGGATGCTGGCCCGGCACGGCTTCGTCGCCGAGGCACCCGAGCGGGGCCGGGGCAGCCGTGGGCGGGAACGCTGGTGGAAGGCCGCGCACGACTCGACGACGTGGGCGGGCGCGGAGGGCGGGGCCGCCCTGGAGCGGGCCGCCCGCCAACTGTGGGACCTGATGGCCGAGCAGTTCCACCAGGAGGTGGTGCACGGCCGGTGGAGCCCGGAGTGGTTCGACGCCGCCGCGAGTTCCGACCGGGTCATCCGGACGACACCGGAGGGTCTGGCCCGGCTCCACGACCGGATCGACCAGCTCATCACCGAGGCCGACGCGCCCGGCCCCGGCGCCGAGACGGTGGTCGTCGTGACGCAGGCCTACCCGCGCCGGAGACAGCCGTGATCAGCCTGTGGCGCAACCGCGAGTTCAACCTGCTCTGGAGTTCGCAGTCACTGTCCGACCTGGGCGACGGCATCGCCACCCTGGCGCTCTCGCTGCTGGTGCTGGTCAAGACCGGTTCCCCGGTCAGTGCGGGCGTCGTCGGCACGACGACCGAGGCGGCCCGGCTGCTGCTGCGCCTGCCCGCGGGCGTCCTGGTGGATCGTTTCGACCGCCGCCGTACGCTCGTGACCAGCGACGCCGTACGCCTGCTGGCCTTCGCCACCCTCACCACGGCAGTGCTCACCGACCGCGCCGGCCTGTGGCTGATCCTGGTCGTGGCCGTCGTCGACGCATCGGCCGGCGCGATCTTCGGCACGGCCGAGGACGCCTCGCTGCGCAGCATCGTTCCCGTCGAGCAACTGCCGGACGCCGTGGCCCGCAACGAGGCCCGCTCCTACGGCACGTCGCTGGCCGGCCCGCCGCTGGGTGGGGTCCTGTTCAGCCTGGGGCACGCCGTCCCGTTCGCCGCCAACGCCGTGTCGTCACTGGTGTCGATCGTCGCCGTGCTCTTCATCCGCAAGCCCCTGCAGTCCGCACGAGAGGACAAGCCGCAGCCGTACGGGGTCGCGCTCGCCGAGGGCGTGCGGTTCGTACTCACCCACCCGTTCCTCCGGGCGCTGATGCTGATCGCCGCGCCGCTCAACTTCGCGATCACCGGAGTGATCTTCGCGCTCATCGTCGCCCTGCAACGCCACGGCACCCCGCCCGCCGTGATCGGCCTGACCGAGACGATCGTGGCCGCCGGCGGGCTGCTCGGTGCCTTCGCGGCGCCCGCGATCCAGCGCCGGCTCGGGCTGGTCGCCCTGGTCCGCTCGATCTGCTGGGCCGCCACCGCGCTGCTGGCCACCGCCGCGTTGCTGCCGATCAGCATCGTCGCCGCCGTCCCGCTCGGCCTCACCGTCTTTCTCGGCCCGGCCGCCAACGCCGCCCTGTTCGGCTATCAGGCCGCGATCACGCCCGACCGCCTGCAGGGCCGGGTGATCAGCGTGATCATGGTGGCCGCGACGTCGATGGCCGCCACGGCCCCCTTCGTGGCCGGTGTCCTGCTGCAGTGGCAGGGCCCCGGCGTGGCGATCCTGGTCTTCGCCGCCGCCGTCGGTGGCTCGGCCCTCGTCGCGACGCTCGGGCGGGGAATCCGAGTCACAGACCGGCCTGGTATGCCAGCACCCCTCGGTTGACCGCGGCGATCGCCTGGCGTGCGGTGTCACGCAGGTCTTGCGACGCGGCCGACGCCTCGCGGAGCTGGCCGAGCAGGTCGAGCACCTGCCGGGCCCAGCGCACGAAGTCGCCCGCGGGCATGTCGGCGTCGTAGTTGTGGCCGCTGGCCAGCACCTTGGCCAGCGGTTCGCCCCGGGCCCAGCGGTACATCGGCCAGACGAACCCCGGGTCGGGCTCGCGGGTCAGCGTCAGCCCGTGATCGGACTCGTCGGCCGCGATGTCGCCCCACAGCTTGCCGCAGGCGTCGACCGCCTCGGTGATCGCGCCCTTGGGCACCGACGCGCGGTCGTCACCCTCGCGGCGCGACTCGTAGAGCACCATCGACACCGCCGCGGCCAGTTCCTCGGGGGCCAGACGGTCCCACACCCCCTGACGCAGGCACTCGGCGATCAGCAGGTCGGCCTCGGACCAGATGCGGCCCAGCATGCGGCCCGGCTCGGTCACCTCACCTTCCGCGCTCAGGTAGCCGCGTTCGGCCAGCACCGCACACACCTGGTCGAACGTGCGGGCCAGCGATCCCGTACGCCCGGCGACCTTGTCGCGCAGCGCCTGGGTGTCGCGCTCGAGCCGGTGCCGCCGCTCGGCCCAGCGGGCATGATCTTCCCGCTCGGGGCAGGCGTGGCACGGGTGCTGCCGCATCTTGACCTTGAGCAGGGCGATCTCGGCGTCCTCGCCCTGGCCGCCGCCGCGGTTGCGCCGCCGGCTGCCGTGCCGCTCGTGCCCGGTCGCGCTGACCTGGGCCGCCAGGTCGCGGCGGGCCGCGGGCGACCGCGGGTTGAAGTGCTTGGGCACGCGGATGCGGTCGAGCACCTCGGCCTCGCCCGCGAAGTCGGCCGGGCTGACCCGCCCGGCCCAGCGATCCTGCGTCAGCACCATCGGGCGCGGCTCGCCGAACCCGCCGGTGGGCGTTTCCAGCACCACGGCCAAGCCGGCCCGGCGGCCCTGGGCAACCCGGATCACGTCACCGACCCGCAGCCGTTCCAGCGAGGTCACCACGGCAGCGCGGCGCTGCGTCTGCCCCTGCCGGGCCAGGGCGCGTTCCCGGTCGGCGATCGCGACCCGGAGGCCGAAGTATTCGTCGAAGTCGCCGTGATGACAGGCGGCGTCGTTCCCGTACGTCTGCATCGTGTCGACGTTGCGCTGCACCTGGCGCGCCAGGCCCACCACCGAACGGTCGGCCTGGAACTGGGCGAACGACGACTCGAGCAGCTCGCGGGCCTTGTCGGCGCCGACGCTGCCGACCAGGTTGACCGCCATGTTGTAGGACGGGCGGAACGACGACCGCAGCGGATAGGTGCGGGTCGACGCCAGACCGGCCACGTGCCGCGGGTCGACCTCGGGGCTCCAGAGCACCAGGGCGTGGCCCTCGACGTCGATGCCGCGGCGCCCGGCCCGGCCGGTGAGCTGCGTGTATTCCCCCGGGGTGAGGTCGACGTGGGCCTCGCCGTTGAACTTGACCAGCCGTTCCAGCACAACGCAGCGGGCGGGCATGTTGATGCCGAGCGCCAGCGTCTCGGTGGCGAAGACCGCCTTGACCAGCCCCTGGACGAAGCACTCCTCGACCGCCTCCTTGAAGGCGGGCAGCATGCCGGCGTGGTGCGCGGCCACGCCCCGCTCGAGGCCGTCGAGCCACTCCCAGTAGCCCAGCACGGACAGATCTTCCCGCGGGATCGTCGCCACCTTGGCCTCGGCGATCCGCCGGATCTCGGCCCGCTCGTCACTGTCGGTGAGCCGTAGCCCGGCCGACAGACACTGCTGCACGGCGGCGTCGCAGCCGGCCCGGCTGAAGATGAACAGGATCGCCGGCAGCAGGTCGGCCCGCTCGAGCCGGTCGACCACCTCGGCCCGCGGCGGCGGCTGCCAGCGGCGGCCCCGCCCGCCCCGGCCCGGGCCGTAGCTGCGGTCGGTCATCTCGAGCCGGCGTTCCATCTCGCGGGAGTAGCGCAGCAGCTCGGGGTGCACGTCGTGCTTCTTGGCGGCGTCGGCGTCGTGGAACAGGTCGAACATGCGCCGGCCGACCAGCATGTGCTGCCACAGCGGGACCGGCCGGTGCTCGCTGACCACGACCTCGGTCTTGCCGCGCACGGTGACCAGCCAGTCGGCGAACTCTTCGTAGTTGCTGACCGTGGCCGACAGCGACACCAGGGTGACCGAGGACGGGAGGTGGATGATCACCTCTTCCCACACCGCGCCGCGGAACCGGTCGGCCAGGTAGTGCACCTCATCCATGACCACGTAGGCCAGGTTTTTCAGCGCCGCCGAGCCCGAGTAGAGCATGTTGCGCAGCACCTCGGTGGTCATCACGACCACCGGGGCGTCGCCGTTGATGGCGTTGTCACCGGTCAGCAGGCCGACCTGGTCGGCGCCGTAACGCTCGACGAGATCGTGGTACTTCTGGTTGGACAGCGCCTTGATCGGGGTGGTGTAGAAGCACTTGCGCTGCCCGTCGCGCAACGCCAGGTGCACGGCGAACTCGCCCACCACCGTCTTACCGGCGCCGGTGGGCGCGCACACCAGCACGCCGCTCCCCCGTTCGAGCGATCCGCAGGCGGCGCGCTGGAAATCGTCGAGGTCGAAGCCGACGTCGAGCATGAAATCCGTGAGCGCGGGGAACTCGGCCACCCGGGCCGCCCGCCTCTGGGATTCCGCGTACCGTTCGGCGGGACTCGTCATGAACACCAGGCTAGTTCGTGCATGTGACAAGAACGAGCACGGGCGGTTGCGTCCCGGTCCGTGACGCGTGGTGGGTATGGTGCTCCCGTGCCGGATGTCGCATCGACCGATCACCCTCCCCATCGGCCGCACCGTCAGGTGGACGCCGTGCTGTTCGATTTCCATGGCACGTTGGCGCAGGTGGAAGACCCGGTGACCTGGGTCGTCGCGGCCGCGGCGGCGTGCGGGCGCGAGCTCGACCGGGGCAAGGCGACGGTGCTGGCCGACCGCCTGGTCACCGCGGGCCGGGCCGGTGGCCCACTGCCCTACCGGGTGCCGCCCCACCTGGCCGAACACTGGGCCGACCGCGATCTGTACGCGCAGAGCCACCGCGCGGCGTTCACCGGCCTGGCCGCCACGGTCGCCACCGATGTGGAGGGGCTGGCCGACGCCCTGTACGACCGTCTGCTGGAGCCGGACGGCTGGCTCCCCTACGCCGACACCGAGTCGACGCTGCGCACGCTGCACGAGGCCGGCATCAAGGTCGCCGTGGTCAGCAACATCGCCTTCGACATCCGGCCACTGTTCGAGGCGTGGGGCCTGAGCTCGCTGATCGACGCGTACGCGCTGAGCTTCGAGGTCGGCCGCATCAAGCCCGACCCGGCCATCTTCCTGCGGGCATGCGGCATGCTCGGCGCCGACCCCGAACGCACCCTGATGGTCGGCGACACCCCGGCCGACGCCGGTGCCGTGGCGGCCGGCTGCGCCGCGCTGGTGCTTCCCGCCGCCGAACCGGGCCGCCCCAACGGTCTGGGCGCGACCCTGGCCCTGGCCGGCTGCGCGGCCTAGCCGGCGTAGGGCGGCGCCTCACCCCAGCCCCAGCGCGGCACCGGCGCCTCGCGGGGCGGCTCGGCGCCGGGCTGCGAGTTCGCCACCGCGAGCCGGGTGCCCCACTCCAGGTAGGCGACGAACGCCGACCGGAACTCCGGGTCGTCCGGCAGCCCGACCTCGTCGGCCGCGTCCAGCATCAGGTTCACCCACCGGCGGCGCTGAGGTTCGGTGATCGCCCGGCCCAGGTGGTGACCCAGCATGGCCGGATAGCCGCCGCGCTCCGCGGTGTAGCCGGCCGGCCCGCCGAACACCTCACCCAGCCACATCGCCACGTAGCGGGGATGGCCGGGGTCCATGTGGGCGAACAGGGGCACCAGCAGCTCGTCCTTCAGTACCAGCCGGTAGAACGCCTCGCACAACCGTTGCAGGGCGCCGGCCCCGCCCGCCCAGTCGTACAACGTGGCATCGTCGTCAGTCACGGGACGAGCCCATCACCGCGGCGCCGGCCCCGGCAAGTACGCACTTTCCGGTTCGTGCCGGGAGGGGAGACGACGATGATCAAGCAGTACGGCTGCCCGGTCGAGCTGGCCGTCGACGTGATCGGCGGCCGGTGGCGGGTGGTCATCCTGGCCCGGCTCAAGGAGGGCGCGCACCGCTACGGCGAGCTGCGCCGCCTGACGCCCGGCATCAGCGAGAAGATGCTCACCCAGCGGTTGCGCGAGCTCGAGGCGGACGGTCTCGTGACCCGCAAGGACCATGAAACCGTGCCGCCTCATGTGGAGTACTCGCTCACCGAGGAGGGGCGGAGCCTGGCGCCGGTGCTGCAGGCGCTCTACGACTGGGGCGTCGAGCGCGCCGCCCGCACCGGGGCCCGGGTCGGCTCAGGGGCGTGACGTCTCCTGCTCGACGGTGTCGATGGGGGCGGCGGACATCAGGGACGGGGTCGGGTTGTCGGCGGTCTGGTGCAGGCCGGGCACGCGGTCCTCGATGACGAACGTGGCGCGGGTGTGGATCGGGGCGCCGGGTGTGGTCACGTAGGGCACGACGCGGAAGTCCGCCGTGAGGCCGTCCGGCGTGATGCGCGTACGGACGTAGCCGCGCTGGTTGTTGTAGAAGCGCAGGTGCGGGTTCCAGGCCGCCCACGGGTGCTGACCCGAAGCCACGTCGGTGCCGTTGCCGGTCGACGTGATGGAGGAACAGACAAGTTCGGTCCCCACCGTACGACCGGTGGGGTCGGCGTAGTCCAGTTTGAGCTCGTCGGCCCAGTGGGCGTGCACGTCACCGGTGAGCACGACCGGGTTGCGTACGCCGGCGTCGACCCAGCCCCGGGTGATCCGGTCACGGGAGGCCGCGTAGCCGTCCCACGAGTCCATGCTGGTCACCACCTGCGGGCCCGAGTTGTTGTCGCGCTGCCCGAAGAAGACCTGCTGGCCCAGGACGTCCCAGCGGGCCGACGAGCGGCGGAACCCGTCGAGCAGCCACTTCTCCTGCCGGTCGCCGGTGATCGAGCGGGCCGGGTCGTACGCGTCGGCGCATTCCTTGTAGCCGTCGCCGCACGCCTGGTCGTCGCGGAACTGGCGCGTGTCGAGCATGTGGAACGTGGCCAGCCGGCCCCAGTGCAGCCGCCGGTAGAGCTGCATGTCGATGCCACGCGGGATCGAGGTGCGGCGCAGCGGCATGTTCTCGTAGTAGGCCTGGAACGCGGCCGCTCGCCGGGCGGGGAAGTCCGGGTCGGGCTGCTCGGGCACCTCGTCGGCCCAGTTGTTCTCGACCTCGTGGTCGTCGAACACCACCGCCCACGGCGCGACGGCGTGCGCGGCCTGCAGGTCGGGGTCGGTCTTGTACTGAGCGTGGCGCTGCCGGTAGTTGGCCAGCGTGACGGTCTCGGGCCCGGCGTGGTCGCGCGGGTTGCCGCCGGGGATGGTGTACACGCCGGCCTGGTACTCGTACTGGTAATCGCCCAGGTGCAGGATCAGCTCGGGCTCGTCCTCGGCGAGGTGGCGGTACGCGGTGAAGTAGCCGTGCTCGTACTGGGAGCAGGAGGCGAACGCCATCGCCAGGGTGCCACCGGCGGCCCAGAGGGGCGGGGTGGTGCGAGTTCGCCCGTACGGGGAAAGGAAGCCCTCGGCCTTGAACCGGTAGAAGTATTCACGGCCGGGCAGCAGGCCGCCGAGCTCGACGTGCACGGTGTGGGCCGACTCGGGCCGGGCGGCGGTCACGCCACGGCGCACGACGCGCCGGAAGCGTTCGTCGGCGGCGACCTCCCACTCGACGGGGACGACGCGCGACGGCATGCCACCGAGGCCGTCCTCGGCCAGCGGGGCCGGGGCGAGGCGTGTCCAGAGCACGAAGCCGTCCGGGTCGGGATCACCCGAGGCGACGCCCAGCGTGAACGGGTCGGTGCGCAGCGGACCGGTCTGAGGAGCCGCCATGGCGGCGAGCGGCCAGGTGGTCGCACCGGCGGCGGCAGCCGAGCTGAGCAGCAGTGTTCTTCTCGAGAGGACCATGCCCGCAGCCTGGCGGGCATAGATGGCCTTGAATTGACCTGAGTCTTAAGGTCAGGCGTACGAGTCGAGGTTGACACCCTGGCGCTGCCCGAGGGCGGGCTTGGGGGCCTCGGCGGCCTCGGCCTTGCTTTCCCGGGCCGCGGGAGCCGGGGCGGGCTGGGACGCGGCGTCGGCCATGCTCTTCAGGTTCGAGCGGGCGCTGTCGTAGGCCGACGAGACGAGCGAGCTGAGCGAGTTGATCTGCATGACCTCCCCGATCGGCCGGTCCGCGGCGATCTGATGACGAACTCAGCGGAGCAACCGAACCGCACCCGGCGCACACGTCATGTCGAGGTCGAGGGGGCCGAGGCGCTCCCCGTCGGCGTAGGCGACGATGCCCTCGGAGCACAGCCGGACGTGACGGGCGCGAAAGACGGTGACCCTGGGGTCGGTGACGTGGGTGCCGCGGTCGAGCCGGGGTTTGAGCCGGGCCAGCGCGACCCGCCCGAACGGCGCCGCGATCACCACGTCGAGCAGCCCGTCGGCCGGGTCGGCATCGGGCAGGATCCGCATGCCGCCGCCGTAGCTGGCGCAGTTGCCCACGGCCACCAGCATCCCGGTGAAGCTGTGGTCGGTCCCGTCCAGCTCGAGCCGGTAGTGGCGCGGCTGCAGGCGGGCCAGTTCGAGCAGGATCGCCAGGTCGTAGCGCCGGGGCCCGCGCGGCCAGCGCATCCGGTTGGCCCGCTCGTTGACCAGCGCGTCGAAGCCCCCGGCGAGCACCGCCCCGAACCAGCGCACCGGGCCCGGCCCGTCCACGCGGGCCAGGTCGACCGGCGTGTACCGGCCCTCCCTCAGCGCCGCCGCCACCGCGCCGGCGGCGGCCAGCGGATCCGTGGGCATGCCGACCCCGGCCGCGAAGTCGTTGCCGGTGCCGGCCGGCACGACCCCGAAGCCGACGTCGTGCCCGGCCACGGCCTGCAGCGCCCGGTGGATCGTCCCGTCCCCGCCCACCGCGACCACGGCCGCGACCCCGTCGGCGACGGCCGCGTGGCAGGCCTCTTCGGCCGACGCGCCGCTATGGGCCTCGAGCAGCCGCGCGCCCGGGCCCAGCCGCTGCAGAACCCCGGACAGCAGATCGCGGTGCCGGCCACGCCCCGCCGAGGGGTTGGCCAGCACCGCTATGTCGCGCGTCACAGTCGGGCACCTTACCGCTGCCCGGGCTCCTCAGTCGCGCAGAGCTTCGTCCGGAGCCAGCCGCGCCGCCCGGAGCATCGGCCACACGCCGCCGGCCAGCATCGCCACTGCCGGAATCAGCACCAGCACGGCGAATCGCGCGGCGGGCGGCAGCAGAAGGCCGTCCGGCAGCTCGAACCCGAGCAGCGGCCGGCCCTGAACGGCCATCCGCACCGCCACCAGGGCGATCACCCCGAGCAGGCCGCCGGCCAGCCCGGCCCCGATCCCGAACAGGCCCAGTTCCAGGGCGAGCAGCCGGGTGATCCGGCCGTTCGCGAACCCGAGGGCCTTGAGCAGGCCGATGTCGCGGCGGCGGCTGCGCACCAGCCCGGCGCCGATGGACAGCCCGGCGCCGGCACAGAGCAGGACGACCAGACCGGTCATCACCTGGCCGACCAGCCGGAGCAGGCCGAGCAGCGGCGGCAGCGCGGTGAGCTGGGACTGGACGCTCGACGCGTTGTACCCCTCGGCGGCCAGGCGCCGCTGCACCGGCTCGACCTGGCCGGCGTCGGCGACCTCGACGATCACCTTGGGGAAGCCGACGCGGGCGGCGAGGGCGTCCGGGGTGACCTGGCGACCGGCGGCGGCCATGGCCACCGCGGCCCGCTCGCTCACATACATGGCCGACGGTCCGTCCCGGCCCCCGATCGCCTCGTCATAAAGACCGACGACCAGTGCTTTCCGGTACGCGGCCTCGCCGCTCTCGGCCGTGAGCGCGCGCGTGTACTCGACGCGGATCCGCCGGCCGAGCAGACCGCTCAGGTCGGCCCCGGCGAGACGGCCGGGCAGCAGCACCTCGTCGTCCGCCAGCGCGGCGTCCGCGTCCCGTCCGGGCAGCACCGCGACCACCGGCGGCTGGCCGACCGGCATCCGCGGGGTCGCCCACAGGGCCCCGGCGACCTGCTCACCGGTCTCGGTCTCGAGCGACGTGCCGGACTGCATCCACGGCAGCACCGAGACCACGCCGGGCATCGCCCGGATCTCGTCGATCTTGGCCTGGTTGAGGACGACGGTGGTGGTGGCCCCGGTCGAGTCGACCTCGACCGTCCGCATCATCGAGCTCTCCCGGGTCGCGGTTCCGGCCGAGGTGGTGGCGTTGCCGACGATGCCGGCGCTCAGCAGGGCGACGGCCATCGTGACCGCGATGAAGAAGCCGTAGGAGCGGTTGCGGGCGCCCAGCACCCGGGCGTTGCGCAGGCTGAATCTCAGGTCGTTCATCAGGCTCCCTCCGGCGTCGCGACCGGCGTGTCCGCGGTCAGCCGCCCGTCGGACAGCACGACGACCCGGTCGGCGATCCGCCCCGCCACGTCGTCGTGCGAGGCGATCAGCACGGCCCGGCCCTGGGCCGCGGCCCCGCGGAACTGCTCCAGCACCTGCCCGGCCGACTCGAGGTCGAGGCCGGAGACCGGTTCGTCGGCGATCAGCAGGGCCGGGTCGTTGATCAGCGCGCGGGCGACCGCGATGCGCTGCCGCTCGCCGCCGGACAGGTTGCGGGCCGCGGCATTGGTGCGCCCGGCCAGACCGAGGCCGGCCAGCATGTCGGCGGCACGGCGCCGGGCCCCGGCGCGCGGGCCGACGGCGGGCAGCACCACGTTCTCGATGGCCGTGAGGTGGCCGAACAGGTTGTGCTGCTGGAACACGAACCCGAGCCGGGTCGCCCGGGTCATCGCCAGTTCCCGTTCCCCCAGCCCACGCGTGTCGGTGCCGCCGATGCGCACGGTCCCGCCGTCCGGCCGGGTGAGCAGACCCGCGATGGTGAGCAGGGTCGACTTGCCCGTCCCGGACCGGCCGCGGAGCCAGACGATCTCGCCCGGCCGCACCTCGAGCCGCACGCCGCGCAGCACCGTCCGGCCGCCCCGGTCGAAGGCCTTGGTCACGCCGTCGAGGTCGAGGGCGGGCGCGCTCATGCGGGCTCCTCGAGGCCGGTCCGCTGCATCTCCACGGTCGCCCGCAGGGTGCACTTGTCGATGGACGGGACGGCCCGGTAGAGCGCGCTGAACCCGGTGCAGCCGCGCTGCCCGGTCGTCCAGGCGGTGAGGGCGGGCGGCAGGTTGTTGCGGTCGATGCCCTGGTCCGGCACGTTCATCGCCGCGGCCACCTCCATCGTCGTCAGGTCGCCGGGCCGGTCCAGGGAAGGGCCGATCTGCGCGAGCGGGTCGGCGAAGGCCCGCCGGATCTCGCCGGAGTTGGACAGGAACGGGCCCAGGCCGAGCATCGTCCAGGCGAGGTAGCGGTCCTCCCGGCTCCCGACCGGGAAGGTGACGCCGCGGAACTTCGGCACCTCGCTGCCGACCTGCTGCAGCAGCAGGACGAGCTGGGCCGCCGGGAGCAGCGTCGCGCGGGTCAACGGCCGGGCCAGGAAGTCGCGGGCGAGCCCGGTGGCCTCCCGTTCGAGGGCCTGATCGCGGGCGTCGAGCCCGCGCAGCACCACGGCGGCCATCAGCAGATCGCTGATGCTCCTGTTCGCGCGCAGCCGGGGCAGCAGTGCCCGGACGGCGTCGGTGGTCGGCCGTCCGGCGATGTCACCGAACGCGTCGACCGAGCCGGCCAGCAGCGCGGCGTCGTACGTGTTCTCCAGCGTGCCCATCCGTTGCGTCCGGGTGAGCAGCAGACCGGTCGCACCGTCCATCCGTTTGCGCAGACGATCGCCGAGCGGCTCCAGGTCGGCCCGTGGTCCGCCCGCGGCCAGCCAGGCCAGGGTCAGGAAGTAGGTCTCGAACTCGTTGCCGGCCACGTCCAGGCCGAGGTTCGGGCGCAGCCAGGCGAGCACGTCCTGGCGGTCCGGCGCGGACAGCGGCGTGCCGAGCCGGTCGGCCAGGCAGACCGCGCCCCAGACCCGCATCACCGAGTCGGCCGAGAACTTCCCGGTCAGCGCCGGCTTGGCCGGCGTCAGCCGCCACGAGCCGGGGTCGAGGTTCAGCCGGTCGGCCGCCTCGGCGGCCCGGCACCGGCCGTAGTCGCCGGTAGCGGCGGGCACGGCCGTGGTCAGGGCCGCTCCGAGTTCACGGCGCCGGTCGTCCGGCAGGCCGACCTTCTTGTCGGCGACGACGTCGGTCACGGCCGCGATGGCCGCGATCCGGGCGTCCGGGTCGTCGGGCAGCGGGGCCGTCAGCGCGGCGGACGCCCAGTTCCCGGCGATGCTGCGGCCGCTGCTCTGTTCGACCCGGGTCGCATACCAGGCCGTCCAGAGCGGCTCGTCCGGCTGCTCGGCGGCGACCGTGCGGGCCAGCCGGTCCGGATCGGCCGGGGCCGGGGTCGGGCCGTCGATCCGGGCCAGGGCGGCGAGGCCGTACGCGCTCGGCGCCATCTGCGGCTTGCCGTCCTCCTCGAGCCCGGGCGCCATGAACAAGCCGTTCCCGGCGAGCAGGCCGCGCAATTGCGCGACCAGGGCGGCCTGCGCGCCATAACGGGCCGGCGGAGCGGGCCGGCGCGACCCGATGACAATTATTACAGCCGCGAGAACAATTAATGCGAACAGCGGAACGGACAGGAGAAAAAGCTTTCGGCGGAGCGGAAGGGACCGCGGCGCACGGCCGCGGTCTCCCCCAGCATTAAATGCTCGGCTCATTACTAGAACGACGCCGTCACACTCTTGGTCTGGCCGTTGTAGAACGCGGTGCCGGTGGCCCGGGCCGAGACACCGACGGTGAAGATGTTGGTGCACAGGTTGCCCGAGAGGAAGGCACCCCGGGAACCGTTGTTGTTCTGCCAGGTGCCGGTGACCGGGTCACCGCTGCGGCCGAACGCGGTGACCGAGGCCTGCACGCCCCACGGGTCGAAGGTGGTGGCCACCTTGACCCAGTCGCGGCCCGAGACCGGCGCGGAACCCCCGCTGATCTGGGACCAGCTGTCGAAGGCGGCACAGTTGCCGGAGGCCCACGTCGCGACGTAGACGTACGACTGCAGAGCCGCGCCGTTGGTGAAGCTGGACTTCGGGCTGTAGGCCGATGTCGCGGACGCCGCCTGGGCGGAGCCGGCGATCAGGGCCGCGGCCAGCGGCAGCGCGACGGCCGCCTTGGCCAGGGCAGAGCGAATACTCAACGATGCTCCCTCGGAAAGGGGAGGCATGGTGACGCCATTGCTATTTCTTTTTGTTTCGGCGTAACCGTAAACCCCCGTGTGCCGAGAAGATTGCCATACCCATTGATGACGGGCAATCAACAGAGCGTATTTCCCCGAAACACCTGATCGCGGTTCCGGAACCGCGATCACTAGCCATTCGCCGATGATCTTGTTATGCGTCATACAACCGTCATACTTGCCGAGATGCAACCGTCATGTTCGTCGCCGGAATGATGTTTCGACGATTCTCTATTCGGAGAGTCTGCGCAGCTGAGCGAGAAATAATGCGCTTATCCTCCTGGTCCGGCCGCCGGACGGGCCAGGAGCCGGTCGCGGCCGGCGGGCGACCGCAGACACAGAAAAACGCGGGGAGTTGCCGGAATCGGCAACTCCCCGCGTCACGCTGCGTCACACGCCGCCGCGCTACGTCATGTCGTCCCAGCGTCCTTCCAGCGGACGGGGCTTCGCGACCGGGGTGGGCGACTCGATCGGGGTCGGGGCCTCGATCGGGTCGGACGCGCCGACCGGCACCCGCTCGTCTTCGAGCGGGGACAGCTGGTCGTCGTCGAGTTCGGCGTAGAGCTCCTTGCCGCGGCCCTTGCGCTTGTCGTTGAGGAACGCCACACCGACCGCGATCAGATAGAGCACGATCATGCAGGCCGCCAGCAGCGTCATGCCGAACGGGCCCGGGTCGGGGGTGGCGATCGCGGCGAAGGCGAACGACAGGAAGACGACGATCCGCCACCAGCCCATCAGCTTGCGGGCCGAGACGACGCCGGTGAAGTTGAGCATCAGCAGGATCAACGGGAACTCGAAGGCCGCGCCGAAGATCAGGATCATGCTGGTGACGAACCCGATGTACGACGAGACCTCGAGTTTCGTGGACTCCCCGAGGACGCCGGCCTCCATGATGAAGGCGAGGCTGTGGCCGACCACGAAGTAGGCCAGCACGGCACCACCGGTGAACAGCGGCGCCGCGATCGCGACGAAGACGTAGGCCCACTTGCGTTCGTGCCGGTGCAGGCCCGGGGCGATGAACGCCCACAACTGAAAGAGCCAGACCGGGGCGCCGACGATGATGCCGACCCACAACGCGATCTTGAGGCGCAGGATCAGGGTGTCGCCGACCCCGAGGACGATCCAGTCGCAGTAGGTCGTGCCGTCGGCACGGGTGGCGATCGAGGACGGAAGCCGGCAGTACGGCTGTTCCAGCAGATGGAACACCCACTGCGACAGGATGAAGCCGACGATCAGGCCGGCGACCAGGCCGAGAGACGCGATGAAGAGGCGGTTGCGCAGTTCCCGGATGTGGTCGATCAGCGTCATCGAGCCGTCAGAGGCCTGCTCGAACTTGCTGGGCCCCTGACGGCGAAGGGCTAGCTTCATGACCGGCGGTCAGCTCAGCGGTCGTTGGTGCGCTGCTGGACCGGGTCGACGTAGGGCTGCGCCGGGGGCGCCTGGTAGCCCTGCGGCTGCTGGTAGCCCTGCGGCGGTTGCTGCTGCTGATAGCCGGGCTGACCGGGCTGCTGGACCTCACCGTTGATCGGCTGGCGCGAGTACTGCGGCTCGGCCTTCTCGGCGACGTCGTTGTTGTCATCGACCAGGCCCTTGGTCTCGGCCTTGATGATCCGCAGCGACCGGCCCAGCGACCGAGCGGCGTCCGGAAGTCGCTTCGCGCCGAAGAGCAGCACGAGGACCACCACAAAAACGATGATGTGCCATGGCTTGAGCACGTTCATGAGGAGAACTCCAGTCGGTCGGATCAGTTGCGGGTCCATCGTACGTGTCGAAACTGGTGATGCATCCCACCGGACGGCCCCGGTTTCGCTACGTTCCCCGAAGTCTTGGACAACGGGGAAGGAACAGCGCAACCACTACTTCTTGGCGAAGACCGCGTGCTCCTGCATCGACTCGGCCCGCTGTTGCACATCGAGCAGCTTCTCCTGCAGCTCGGCCGCACTCTGCTGGAGCACGGCCGCGTCGGCCTGGCGCTTCTGCAGCCGCAGGGCCGCACGGCGCAGCCCGTCGAGCCGGCCGAGCAGCCGGAAACCGGCCGCACCCAGGATGATCACGGCGACCACGACCACGGCGATCCAGATCCACATCAGCACCGGGCCACCCTACCGGCCGGGGGTGCTGTACTGGTCGAGCGCGGCCGTCGCCTGTTCGCGGATGCGGGTGAGCAGCTCGGGCGGCCCGACCACGGTCACGTCGGGCCCGAGGCCGAGCAGCAGGCGCTGGGCCCAGCCGAGGTCGGTGACCCGCATGGTCACGATCCACTCGTCGCCGGTCTCCCGCCGCACCTCTTCGACCGGGTAGTACTCGGTGATCCAGCGGCTCCCCCGGCCCACCCGCAGCGTGACCAGCTGCAGGTCGGGCGTGGGGTGGAAGACGCCGTCGGTGACGTCGTGCGGCACCGCTTCCGCGGGCGGGCGGGACGGCTCGGCCAGTTCGGTGAAGTCGTCGATGCGGTCGATCCGGAACATCCGGGTCGCCTCGGCCCGGCGGCACCACGCCTCCAGGTAGGCCTTGCCGCTGACCATCAGCACCCGCATCGGGTCGACGACGCGTTCGGTGGTCTCGTCGCGGGCCGCCGTGTAATAGGTCATCCGCAGTGCGTGGCCGCTCTCGACCGCGGCCCGCACCTTGTCGACCCGCTTCGAGTTGGCCGGCAGCCGCACCGCGACGGGCGCGCCGGCCAGGTCGCCGGCCGCGTTCTCGATCTTGGCCAGGGCCCGCTCGATCACGTCGCGGTGGCCCGTGCCTGGCGTCTCGGCCAGCATCCGCAGCGCCACCACCAGGGCGAGCGCCTCGTCCTGGGTCAGGCGCAGCGGACGGTTGATGCCGGCGTCGTGGCTGATCGTGACCCGGTCACCGTCGAGCGCCATGTCGATCAGGTCGCCCGGGCCGTAGCCGGGCAGCCCGCACACCCACAGCAGTTCCAGGTCTTCCCGCAGCTGGCGCTCGCTCACCCCGAGGTCGGCCGCGGCCTCGGCGACCAGGATGCCGGGCCGGGCCAGCAGGTAGGGCACGAGCAGCAGCAGCCGCCCGAGCCGGTCGCCACTCGGCCTCGGCCCGGTCACGCGGCCACGACCTGGTGCCGCACGACGACCTCTTTGAGCAGCTGGATCACGGCGTCGCGGACCTCGGGCGGCCCGTCGGCCCGGACATCCGGCCCGTACCCGACGATCGTGGCGGCCAGCCGTTCCGCGTCCGCGTACGGGATGGTCAGGCAGTCGCCCGCCGGCCCCGGCACGGTCTCGGTGGCCCAGCGGCGCAGTCCCGCGGCCTTGCCCGGCTTGACCGTGACGGTGGCCCGGCCGGTGTGCGCGACCGGCCCCGACCACTGGGCGACGTGGCTGATCAGATCCTCGTTCTCGGGCGGGGTGAACGCGCCCGGCCGGCCCAGCGGCTTCACCGCGCCGACGATCCGCGACAGCCGGAAGCAGCGGGTCGCGGCGCGGTCGCGGTCGTGCCCGACCACGTACCACCGGCCCTGCCAGCAGACGACGCCCCACGGCTCGAGCCTGCGCACCGCCGGATCGTCCACTTCGGGCACCCGGTAGGTGAAACTGACCGCCCGGCGGTCGCGGGCGGCGCTGGTCAGCGGCCCGAACGCCGGGTCGACGGTGACCACCGGCTCGACCCCGAGGGTGGCCTGCGGGTCGACCTCGACCCCGGCCGCACGCAGCTTGGCCAGCCCGGACGACGCCGCCGCGGCCAGGCCGGCGTGCTGCCACAGCCGGGCCGCGATGCCGACCGCGGCCGCCTCGTCGGGTTCGAGCAGGATGGCCGGCAGGGCGTACTCGCGGTGGGCGATGCGGTAGCCCGGTTCCTGGTCGAAGACGCTGGCCGTGCCGGTCTCGAGCGGAACCCCCAGCTCGCGCAGCTCGGCCTTGTCGCGCTCGAACTTGCGCTGGAAGGCCTCGTGGTCGCGTGGGTCCTCCGGATCGTGCTCGTAACCGGGCACCGTCGCGGCGATCTGCGCGGCGGTCAGGAACCGCCGCGTGGAGAGCAGGCAGATCACCAGGTTCACCAGGCGCTCGGTGCGGGTCCGCGACACGAGTGGCAACGCTAGCAGGATGAACGCGGAAGTGACGTACGAGCTACACCCCGGCGGTTTCCAGGCACCTCTCAGCGGAAAGGTAGGCCCGGGTGACCACCGCAGAGACCCCCGATGAGCAGCTCCCGGTCGGGCTGGCCGGCGCCGAGCCGCTGGAGCCGTCCGGTTCGCCGCAGAAGTCCGAAAACCCGGAGAACGAGAGTGTCGGCACCGTCGTCATCGCCGGGCTGGCCAACCTGGTGATCGCGGTGGCCAAGCTGTTCGCCGGTCTGGTCTCCGGTTCGGCGGCCATGGTGTCCGAGTCGGCGCACTCGCTGGCCGACACCATCACCGAGGTGTTCCTGTTCGTCGCGCTGCGCCGGGGCGCGCAACCGGCCGACGAGGAACACCCGTTCGGGTACGGCAAGGAGAGCTTCGTCTGGGCGTTCATCGCCGCCGTGTTCACCTTCGTCGGCGGCGCCGGCTTCTCGATCTACCACGGCATCGAGACGATCGTGCACGGCGAGGAGATGGGCGCGTTCGTCTGGTCGTACGTCGTCCTGGCGGTCTCGTTCGTCGCCGAGGGCGCGTCGTTCCTGCGGGCCCGGCGCCAGGTCGCGGGCGAGTCCCGGCGCTGGGGCGTCAGCCCGTCACGGTTCCTGCGGCTGACCCCCGACACCACGGTCAAGGCGGTCTACTTCGAGGACTCGGCCGCGCTGATCGGCCTCGTGCTGGCCGGGGCCGGCCTGCTGCTGACCGAGCTGACCGGCAACACGGTGTGGGACGGGGTCGCCTCCATCGCCATCGGCCTGCTGCTCTTCGGGGTGGCCGCGATCCTCGCCCACACCAACGCGTCGCTGCTGGTCGGGCGGGCGGTGCCGCGCCGGGTGCACAACCTGATCGCGGCCGACATCCAGTCCATCCCGATCGTGGTGGCCGTGCCGACGCTGCTGACCATGCAGCTCGGCCCGGGCGACGTGCTGGTCGCGGCCAAGGTCGACTTCGACGACGACGTCAGCGGCGGCGAGATCGAGGCCGCGTCGGACGAGGCCGAGCGCCGGCTGCGGGCCCGGTTCCCGAGCATCCGGTACGTCTTCCTCGACCCGACCCGCGGCACGGCGGGCCGCAACCACGTCAACGGCGGGGTCGACTTGTAGGGTCTCGCCATGATTCGGTGGCGTTCCGGGACGGTTCAGGCGGTTCGGCGGCAGTGGCACGGCGCGGTCGAGCTCGACGTGCTGACCGGGGACGGGCCGCTGCGGGCCCTGGCCTATACCGACCTCGTCGGCTCACCCGAGTTGCACGATCGAGTGCTGCTCAATGTCGGCGCCCTGGTCATGGGCCTCGGTACCGGCGGATACGCCCTGGTCGTCGCGCTACCCGACCGGCTGCCGGCCGACCCGCCCGACGACGGGTCGACCCGTGACGCCGGTCACCTGGTCAAGGCCCGTTACACGCCGCTGCAGGTGATCCGGCTCGGCGTCGACGAGGAGGCCTCGCCGCACCGCGAGGTGATGGCGGCGGCCGAGTCGCTCGACGGCATGCCGGTGGTCACGGCCGACCTGCACTCGGCGCTCCCGGCGATCCTGGCCGGGGTGAGAGCCGACAAATCACACGTAAAAGTCGCGTACGTCATGACTGACGGCGGAGCGCTCCCCGCCTGGTTCTCCCGCACCCTCGACGGCCTGCGCGAGCACCTAGCGGGGACGGTCACGACCGGTCAGGCGTACGGGGGTGACCTGGAGGCGAGCACGGTGCACACCGGGCTGCTGGCCGCACGCCACGTGCTGGGCGCCGACATCACGGTCCTCACCCAGGGCCCGGGCAACCTGGGCACCGGCACGACCTGGGGGTTCTCGGGCGTCGCGCTGGGCGAGGCGGTCAACGCGATCGGCACCCTGGGCGGGCGGCCGGTCGGCTCGTTGCGGATCTCCACCGGCGACGGGCGGCCCCGGCACCGCGGCGTGTCGCATCACAGCCTGACGGCGTACGGGAAGGTCGCTCTGGTCCCGGCCGACCTGCCGGTGCCGGACGGTCTCGAGCCCGCCCTGGCCGCCGAGATCGACGCCGCGCTCGCCCCGCTGAGCGCACGGCACCGCCTGCCTCGCGTCAGCGTGGACGGGCTGGACGCGGCGTTGCGGGCGAGCCCGGTGCCGCTGTCGACGATGGGCCGCAAGCTCGACGAGGACTACGCCTACTTCGTGGCCGCGGCCGCCTCGGGCCGGTTCGCCGCCTCGCTGATCTGACGGCGACCGGCCGCCTTGGCCCGGTAGAGCGCGGCGTCGGCCCGCTCGATCAGCTCGTACGAGGTCTCCTCGCCGTCCCACACGGCCACGCCGGCCGAGAAGGTCTGGCCCAGCGGCGTGGCGCCCAGGGCCCGCTCCAGGATCTCGCGGGCCTCGGACACCTCGGCGCCCGGCAGCAGCACCACGAACTCCTCGCCGCCCCAGCGGGCCAGCGTGTCACTCGGGCGCAGCGCGCCGTGCCAGGCCGCGGCGGCCGACTTGAGCAGGCGGTCCCCCGCGGGGTGCCCGTACGTGTCGTTGAACTGCTTGAACCGGTCGAGGTCGACCAGCGCCACGCTGACCGGGCGGCCGTCGCGGCGGGCCATCTCGAGGGCGCGGGGCAGTTCGTCGTTCCAGGCGCGCCGGTTCGGCAGCCCGGTCAGCTCGTCGCGGCGGGCCAGGTCGCGTACCTGCTGGGCCTGCCGCTCGACCTCCCGGACGAGCTGCGTCATCCGGGTCACGACGAGCAGGAACAGGGTGGCCGAGCCGATCACGATGGCCATGCCGTCCTTGACCTCGCCGTGGGCCAGCTCGACGGCCAGCAGTCCGGGGGCCACCAGCGAGGCACCGGTCAGCAGGAACAGGTGGGCGCGGCCGAGCCGGGCGATGCCGGGACCCGAGGGCGCCGACAGCGAGCGGGAGTCCGCCTGCAGCGCGGCGATGCCGAACATGGTGAAGGCGAGCAGCGAGATCGACTGGATGCCGCGGTAGAGCCAGCTCATGTCGCGCAGGACGTAGCCCTGGTCGATCAGGTTGCCCATCACCACCCAGCCGATGTCGGCGGCCAGAAACGCACCCAGGGCCGAGACGACCCACCAGAACGTCGGGCCCCGCCGGCCGCCGCCCCGCACCAGCCGGGCCATCATCGCGATCATGATGAGGTCGCCGATCGGGTAGGCCGCCTGGACGGTCTCGCCGAGCATGGTCATGTGACCGCCCTGTGCCGACGGCGCGATCACGAAGACCCAGGCCAGCAGCCCGAACCCGGTCGTGATGGTGGTCGCGTCGACCATCGCGGTCCAGTTACGGCGGGCGGTCTCGCGGCGCCGGATCAGGATCGCCAGCGCGGCCGCGCAGAACGGGAAGAGCAGCAGGAAGAACGGGTCGGCCGGGGTCGGCAGGTCCTCCAGGTGCCAGAAGTGGCTGCTGACGAAACCGACGCCGATGCCGGTGACGTTGGCGCCCAGGCCGGCCGCGAACAGCAGCCAGGGCAGCCGTTCGCGGCGCGGGAGCCGGCGGGCGCCGACCAGAACCGCCGCGACACCGGCGTAGCCGATCGCCATCTGCCAGCCGGTCGTGAGCCAAAGGTTTGCGGGCAGCACCTGGAAAGCGGCGATCGCCAGAGCAGCCGCCACCGCGTAGACCTTCGACATTCGTCCAGAACACCCGGCGGCGGTGAGATTCCGGGGCGTCCGCGGTTGCGGTTCGGTTGCTACGCCCGCTTGCGGACCAGCGTCACGCCGTCGCGTACGGGAAGCATCACCGACTCGACCCGGTCATCGGTGACGATCCGGTCGTTGAGACGGCTGACCGCCACGTCGCCGTCGTTCACCGGGTCGAGCACCCGGCCGTCGCGCAGCACGTTGTCGATCACGATCAGGCCGCCCGGGCGCATCCGTGGGACGAGTTCCTCGTAGTAGTCGGGATAACCGGTCTTGTCGGCGTCGACGAAGGCGAAGTCGATCTCCCCGGTCAGGGCGCGCACCGACTCGAGCGCGGGACCGAGGGTGAGCTCGATGCGGTCGTCCACCCCGGCCCGGGCCCAGTAGCGCCGCGCCACCGCGGTGAACTCCTCGGACACGTCGAACGCGAGCAGACGGCCACCCTTGGGCAGACCCCGGGCGATGCAGATCGACGAGTACCCGGTGAAGACGCCGATCTCGACCGCGGTGGCCGGCGCGACCAGCCGGACCAGCATGGTCAGCAGCTCACCCTCGTCGTGCGAGATCTGCATGCCGGCGTACGCGGGAAGGCTCTGCCGGGTCTCGGCGGCCAGGTCGCGCAGCACGTCGTCGGCGGGCGTGCAGTGGTCGAGCAGATAGTCACTGATCGTCATGCCCGCCACACTAGTCTCGCGGTTTTTATATAACGGACTTATGATTCGACTGTGCGATCAACTCTGCTGAAGCAACCCAAGGCGGTCTTCGCCGTCGCCTTCGCGTGCGTCGTGAGCTTCATGGGCATCGGCCTGGTCGACCCGATCCTGCCCGCCCTGTCGTCCCAGCTGCACGCCTCCCCCAGCCAGGTCAGCCTGCTGTTCACCAGCTATCTCGTGGTCACCGCGGTGGCCATGCTCGGCGTCAACTGGGTGTCCAGCCGGATCGGCCCCAAACGCACCCTGATCACCGGCCTGGCCGTCATCGTCGTGTTCAGCGCCCTGGCCGGTCTGACCGACACGATCGGCGGCATCGTCGGCTTCCGGGCCGGCTGGGGACTCGGCAACGCCATGTTCATCGCCACCTCGCTGGCCGTCATCGTGGCCTCGGCCAGCGGTGGCTTCGCCGGGGCGATCGTGCTCTACGAGGCCGCGCTCGGCCTGGGCATCGCGGCCGGCCCGCTGATCGGCGGCCTGCTCGGCGACATCAGCTGGCGCGGCCCGTTCTTCGGCGTCGCCGCCCTGATGGCCATCGCCCTGATCGCCACCGTGACCCTGCTCGACAAGACTCCCCCACCGCCGCGCAAGATCGCCCTCTCCGAGCCGCTGCTGGCGCTGCGCCACCGCCCCCTGCTGACCATGTGCATCACGGCGCTGCTCTACAACTGGGGCTTCTTCACGATGCTGGGCTACGCGCCGTATCCGATGGAACTGTCCGCGATCCAGCTCGGCTTCGTCTTCTTCGGCTGGGGCCTGCTCGTCGCCGTCTTCTCCATCACCGGCGCACCGTGGCTGCAGTCCCGCTTCGGCACCGCCCGTTCCCTGTACGGCGCGCTCGGCGCCTTCGCCGTCCTCCTGCTGCTGATCGGCCTGTTCACCGACGTGCGCTGGCTCCTGATCACCTGCGTGATCCTGAGCGGCATCATGGTCGGCATCAACAACACGCTGACCACGCAGGCGGTCATGCTGGTCTCCCCGGTCGAACGGCCGATCGCGTCGGCCACCTACGGGTTCGTGCGCTTCATCGGCGGCGGGCTGGCCCCCTTCGTGGCCGGCAAGATGGTCGACCGGTGGAACATCCACGTGCCGTTCGTCGTCGGCGCGGGCGCTGTGCTGCTGGGCGTGCTGGTGCTCTCGACCGGCCACCGCATGCTGACCCGGGCCGACGCCCAGCTGTCCGCACCGCACGACGTCAGCGGCGAGGTGGCCGACGAGTTCGGCGGCGCCCCCGACGCCATCGACACCGAACTCCAGCACGAGCGGGCCGCCCGCCCCTGACCGGACCCGGCGGAAACCGGTGGCGGGAACGGCGCGGAGACGGCGATCCTGGTCGCGTGCAGCCTGACTTCCCTCTCCGCACCGAACGCCTTCTGTTGCGCCCGCTCGGGCCCGGTGACGTCGAGGCCCTGGTGGCCTACCGCGGCCGGCAGGACGTCAGCCGCTATGTGCCGTTCGAGCCGATGACCCGGGAACTGATCGCCGAGCGGCTGGCTGGCCCGTGGGTCCGCACCGAGCTAACCGGGGAGGGGCAGGCGCTCACCGTGGGAGTCGAGCTGACCGGCACCGGGCAGCTGGTCGGTGACGTGACCCTGTTCTGGCACAGCGAGCTGCACCGTGGCGGGGAGATCGGATACGTGTTCAACCCGGAGTTCGCGGGCCGGGGTTACGCGACCGAGGCGGCCACCGCCGTCCTCGGTATCGGGTTCGAAGTTCTGAAGCTGCATCGGATCGTGGCGCGGCTCGACGAGCGGAACGAGGCCTCGGCCGGGGTGGCGCGGCGACTCGGGATGCGGTTGGAGGCCCGGCTCGTGCGCAACGAGTTCTTCAAGGGTGAGTGGACGACCGAGCTCGACTTCGCGATCCTGGCCGAGGAGTGGGCCGATGACCGTTAGCGCGCGGATCCGGGCGGCCGTCGACGCGCTGCCGATCGAACCGCACCAGCGGGTGCTCGAGATCGGGTGCGGTCCGGGAGTGGCGGCCCGGCTGGTCGCGGCCCGGCTCACCACCGGGCACATCGTGGCGATCGACCGGTCGTCGGCGGCCGTCTCGCAGGCCGTGGCGGGCTCGGCGGCCGAGATCGAGGCGGGGCGGATGAGTGTGCGCCGGACGGCCGCCGAGGATTTCGTGCTGGACCCCGCCGAGGCGCCGTTCGACCTGGTGTTCGCGCTGCGGGTCGGCGCCCTGGACGGTCGCCACCCCGCCCTCGGTCGACGGGTGCTGCAGCGCGTGGCCGCCGCAACCACTTGCGGGGCCCGACTGTTCATCGACGACGGCGTCGAACTGCCGGTCCCGCGCTGAACGACTGCTCCTCCGCCGGCCGGCGTGGGTTGCGGGCGGTTCGTTGAATGATCGACATGTTCAATCACGAGCCCGATGGATACGAATGCCCGTTCTGCCGGCTGGTCGCGGGTGTGGACGACCCGGCGGGCGTCAACCTGACCGCGGACATCGTGCGGCGGAACCCGCTGGCCACCGCGTTCGTCGCGCCCGGGTGGTGGCCCAACAACCAGGGCCACGTGCTGGTGGTGTCGGACGCCCACCACGAGAACCTCTACGACCTGCCCGCGGAGGCCGGGCACGCCGTCCACGACCTGGTCCGTGAGGTGGCCGTGGCGATCCGGCACACCTACGACTGCGCCGGCGTCTCGACCCGCCAGCACAACGAGCCGGCCGGCCACCAGACCGCCTGGCACTATCACGTGCACGTCTTCCCGCGATATCCCGGCGACGAGCTGTACAAGTCACCGTCCCTGCCCGGGTTCGCCTCTCCCGCCGCCCGCCTGCCCTACGCCCGTAAGCTGCGCGCCTACTTCGATCTGGCGGGCGTGGTCAGCTGAAGCGGGCCGGCACCGACGGGTCGTGGAACCGGGCGATCGCGGAGATCCCGCCCCCGCGGACCGTCAGCACGATGACACCGGCCGGCCCACCCAGATCGGCGGCGAACGCGGGCTGACCGTTCGCCCCGACCGGCACCAGGGTGAGCCGTCCCGCGGCGTGGGCCAGGCTGACGGCCAGGAAGGACCGCACGGCGGCCCGGCCCACGTATTCGTGCGGCGCCGGCGGCATGCTCAGCCACACGTCGTCGGTGAGCAGGGCAACCACCGCGTCCACGTCGCCGCGGGTGAACGCCTCCGCGAACCGGCGCGCCACCGGCTCGGCCGTCGCCGGCGGCTCGCAGCGTTCGGCCGGGACCGCCGCCCGGGCCCGTTGCAGCACGCCCTTCACCGCGGTCTCCGTCGTACCGAGCATCGCGGCCACCTCGCCGGCCGGGTAGCCGAGCACGTCGCGCAGGATCAGTGTCGCGGCCTGCCGGGCCGGCATCCGTTGCAGGGCCACGACGAACGCCAGCGCCACCGATTCCTGAAGTTCGTAGCGAGCCTCCGGCCCCGGCATCCCGTCGAGCAGTGCGTCCGGCAGGGGCTGCAACCAGGTGATCTCGCCGTGCCGGGTCGGGGCCGGCGGTGCGAATGGCGGCACCGGCTCCACCGGCCGGCGCCGGGCCTGGTCACGCCGCGCGTTGAGGCAGCGGTTGGTGGCGATCCGGTAGAGCCACGTCCGGACGGACGCCCGCTCCTCGAATCCGTCCAGCCCCCGCCAGGCCGCCAGCAGCGTCTCCTGCAGCACGTCCTCAGCGTCGGTCAGCGATCCGAGCAAGCGGTAGCAGTGCACCAGGAGTTCCCGCTCGTGGGGTCGCGCCAGGTCACGGAACGCCTCGGGGTCGCCCCGCCGCGCCCGGTCGAGCACGCTCCGGTCCACCCGGAAATCGTGCCACGGCACCGTTCCGTCCGGGAGGTCGCCGGTGTCTGCCCTCACGAACCAACTAAGAAGGAGACACCCGTGACCACACCTCTGGAGACCGCGCTGGCCTATCACCGGGCCTGGGCGAGCGGCGACCTCGACCGGGCGATGGCCTACATCGCCGACGACATCGTCTGTGACGCGCCCGCGGGCCGCATCGAGGGAGCTGCCGCGTTCCGGGGCTTCATGGCACCGTTCGTGGGGATGCTGCGCGGCACGTCGCTGCTGGCCGCGTTCGGCGACGAGACAACCGCCCTGATCATGTACGACACCGAGACCGCGCTGGTGCCGTCGGCTCCGGGCGCCGAACACGTAACGGTCGCCGGCGGCCGCATCACGCACAGCCGGTTCCTTTTCGACCGCCTCCCCTTCGAACGCGCCCGGCACTAGCCGCAATGGCCGTCGGCCCGCGTCCATGATCGCCGGACCAGCCGCCGCCTCCCTCGCCCGCCGGCCGAGCCTGGCGAAATCTGATGATCGGGGCGGCGAGGCTGTGGACAGGCCTTTCGAGCGCGCCCATTTACGCAGGTCGCCGCGGCGCATCGAGTGTTTTGGACGCGTCAGCGGCCAGCTCGATGCGTCGTGGTCCCCGCGGGAGCGACGGTCCGTCACCCACCACCCCGCCGGGACAAAAGATCCTAGGAAGTGATGATCAGCAGAAGCCAGCCCGCCAGGATCAGTCCCAGCAGCGCGGCCAGCACCCACGTCGGCACGCGGTGCCCGCCCGCGCGATTGCGCCGCACCTCGTCGCGGATGCGTTCACGTCGCCGGTCGATCCGCCCGCGCCGCACGTCGGCCTCGGAACGCTCGGACGGCAACGGATGCTGCTGGTCGGGCCTGCTCATGGCCCGACCAGCCTAGCGCCGTCACATGCTGGCGATCAGGCGCTCCACCCGCTCGTCGTAGGCGCGGAACGGATCCTTGCAGAGCACGGTCCGCTGCGCCTGGTCGTTGAGCTTGAGGTGCACCCAGTCGACGGTGAAGTCGCGGCGCTTCTCCTGCGCGTGGCGGATGAACTCGCCGCGCAGCCGGGCCCGCGTGGTCTGCGGCGGCGTCTCTTTGGCCTCGAAGATCTGCAGGTCGTTGGAGATGCGGTCGACCTGCTTGCGCTTCTCCATCAGCGCGTAGAGGCCGCGGCCCCGGCGCACGTCGTGGTAGGCCAGGTCGAGCTGGGCGATTCGCGGGTGCGACATCGGGATGTCGTGCTTGGCCTGGTAGCGCTCGATCAGCTTGTACTTGGACACCCAGTCGATCTCGCGGGAGACCGGGTCGAGGTCGCCGCTCTCGATCGCGTTGAGCACCCGGCCCCACAGTTCGACGACGCGCTTGGCGGTCTGGTCGCCGCCGCGGCGCTCGACGAACTCGGTCGCCTTGGCCAGGTACTCCTGCTGGATCTCGAGGGCGCTGACCTCTTTGTTGTTGGCCAGGCGGATCTTGCGGCGGCCGGTGACGTCGTGGCTGACCTCGCGGATGGCCCGGATCGGGTTTTCCAGGGAGAGGTCGCGCATCACCACGCCGGCCTCGATCATGCGCAGGACGATGTCGGCGCTGCCCACCTTGAGCAGCGTCGTCACCTCGTTCATGTTCGAGTCGCCGACGATGACGTGCAGTCGGCGGTAGCGCTCGGCGTCGGCGTGCGGCTCGTCGCGCGTGTTGATGATCGGGCGGGACCGCGTCGTCGCGCTGGAGACGCCCTCCCAGATGTGCTCGGCGCGCTGCGACAGGCAGAACACCGCACCGCGCGGCGTCTGCAGCACCTTGCCCGCGCCGCAGATCAGCTGGCGGGTGACCAGGAACGGGATGAGGACGTCGGCGAGCCGGCCGAACTCGCCGTGGCGGGACACGAGGTAGTTCTCGTGGCAGCCGTAGGAGTTGCCGGCCGAGTCGGTGTTGTTCTTGAACAGGTAGATCTCGCCCGCGATGCCCTCGTCGTGCAGCCGTTTCTCGGCGTCGACGAGCAGGCCCTCGAGGATGCGCTCGCCGGCCCGGTCGTGGGCGACCAGGTCGGTGACGGAGTCGCACTCCGGGGTCGCATATTCGGGGTGTGAACCGACGTCGAGGTAGAGGCGGGCGCCGTTACGGAGAAAGACGTTGCTGCTGCGTCCCCAGGACACCACTCGGCGGAACAGGTAGCGGGCCACCTCGTCCGGTGACAGCCGCCGCTGCCCCCGGTAAGTACACGTGACTCCGTACTCGGTCTCGAGGCCGAAAATTCGCCGTTCCATGACGAAACACTAGCCGCATAAGCCACCCATTGGCAGTCACCCGGCGCCGGTAGAGTCGTTACCGATGAAGGTTCTCGTCACCGGTGGCGCCGGGTTCGTCGGCTCGCACTTCGTGCGGGCTGCTCTGGCCGACCGGTTGCCGGGTCTCGAGGGCGCGCACGTGACGGTGCTCGACAAGCTGACCGGCGGCACGTTCGACAATCTCGGCGAGGTCGCCCACGACAAGCGCCTCGACTTCCTGCCCGGCGACGTGTCCGACGCCGCGCTGGTCACCATGCTGGTCGCCAGGCACGACACGATCGTCCACCTGGCCACCGAGCCCGGCATCACCGACGTGGTCGGCGCCCACGTGCTGCTGTCCGCCGCCCTTCAAAGCAACATAGGCCGATTTATCGTGGTTTCAGGTGCGGAGGTGTATGGGTCGGTCTCGTCCGGTTCGAGCTCCGAGCGCACTCCCCTGAACCCGACCAGTCCCGACGCCGCCGGCAAGGCGAGCGCCGATCTGCTGGCCCTGGCCCATCACCGCACCCACGGCCTGCCGGTCACCATCGTGCGCCCGACCAGCACCTACGGCTCGCACCAGCATCCCGCGAACCCGATCCCCCGCGTCGTGACCCGCCTGCTCGACGGCCGTTCCGCCCCGCTGCCCGGCGACGGCTCCCAGGTCCGCGACTGGCTGCACGTCTACGACCTGGCCCGCGCCCTGGCCATGGTGCTCTCCGACGGCCGCCCCGGCGAGATCTACCACGTCGGCGGCAGCGTCGAGCTGAGCCACCGCGACCTGACCGCCCTGCTGCTCGAACAATGCGGCGCCGGCTGGGATCGCGTCGCCCCCGAGCCCGAACCGCCCGGCCACGACGCCCGCCACGCCCTCGACGACGACCGCATCCGCCACGAGCTGGGCTGGCGTCCGCGGGTGGAGTTCGACGCGGGCCTGCACGCCACCGTCCGCTGGTATCGCGAGCATCGAGCCTGGTGGGAACCCCTGCTCCCGTACGCCTAGTCCCCGCGAAGCAACCGCACCACCACCGGCCCGACCGGGATGTTCCCGGTGGTCACCCACCCAGCTTCACCGGAGCGGGAACCAGCCCTCGGCCCGCACCCGGGCATCCTCGGTGAGCACCGTGAAGGCAACCGGCTCCCGCCCGCTCTCCCGCACCGCCCGCTCCACGAAGTCCCGCACCTCCCACACATCCACCGGATCGGCCCCGTCGACGCTCAGAGCGTCTCTGAGCCGGTCGGGCGCGTATCCCAGAGCGGCCGCCGCCGCCACTTCACTCAGCCCCGACAGCTCCAGGTTGCGGGCCAGCTCGTCCTTGGTCCGCTGCCTCTCGGCTTCGTTCAACGACATCCCCCGACGATAGGCCGCTGTTGACGCCCGCCCACGCGAAGTCCCCACCGCACGCGGCCCGACCGACGCGACGAACTCGTCGGCCCGCTCTCGACTCAGCGCGATGGTGGCCAGACCCCAGGCGGCCGTCGACGCGAACAGCACCGCACCGCGGCGGTTCCGGGCCGCAGACGCCCGCGTCCGGCAGCAGCACCGGGGTCAACGCGAACCGATCGATCGGCGTCAGACTCCCATCAGCTCAGGCCACCACAACCGGGCCGCGGCGTCGCGCGCCACCAGGAAGCCGGCGATGCCCAGGATCCAGCTCAGCATCCCGCCGCCCTTGGCCAGCGTCTAAGCGCTCATCCGCTCGAGCACCCGATCGATCCGGGCCGGCCCGAAGGCGCGCACCGCCCCCAGCGCCACCGCCGGCAGCACCATCACGACGTAGTAGCCGGCCAGCACCAGGATCGTCGCCCCGAGCGGCTCGGCGGCCGTCACCAGCAGACCGATCGCCCCCAGATAGGGCAGCATCGTCGCGACCTCGGCCGACGCCGCCAGCACGGCCACCGGCCGCCCCGCTGATCGCCCGGTCACGCCACCGCACCACGGCCGCCGCGGCACGGCTCTTGCGACGCTCGACCCAGAAACTCAGCGCGAACAGGGCGACGCCCACGACGAGCTGGGCGATGAGGAACGGACGCGACGAGGGATGCGGGCGCCCACGAGCAGCAGCAGCACGCCGGCAGCCGGATAGAAGCCCCCGATCGGGCCCAGATAGCCGAGGAACCGCCGCGCGCCGATCCGTTCGGGGGCGAGCAGCAGCCACACCGGGATGAACAGGGTGCCGACGCTCGTGCTGTCGACGATCGCCAGCCCCGCCGGCGAGAGCAGCAGCACGATGCTCATGTCAGGAACGGCGCCCATTCCTGCGTACGCACGACTGTCACGCCCGGCGTCGCGAAATACGGGTCGGCGGCCAGTAGCGCGTCCAGCTCGTCACGGCCGGCCACGTCGAGGACGATCAACGCCCCGCTGTCGTCGGCGAACGGACCGGCCATCCGCAGCCGGCCGTCCTCGTGCAGCGCGGTCAGCACGGCGCGGTGGGCGGGCCGGGCGGCCAGCCGCGCCGGGTCGGGGGTGAAGGCCAACTCCACGATCCACATGCCCAGCACCGTAGGCCCGGACGTCAACGGGGGGCGCGACCGCGCACCCCGGCCGGCACATAAGACCGGCCGGCACACATCAGACACGGACCGAGACCCGCCACGGCCGGCTCACATCGGAAGCCGGGCGAAACACGCCCCGGCTGGCTCACATCAGAACGGACCGGGACGCGCCCCCGCCGGCTCATGTCATGAACCGACCGGGACGCGCCCCGGGGCGCTCGCGTCAGGAACCGTCGCCGTTGACGCCGTCGGCGGGCTCGGACGGGTCGGGCGTGCCGGGCTTGTCGGCCGTGTCTTCCTCGGACGCCGCCGACACGGTCGGCTTGTCGGTCGTCGCGGGCGGCGGCGGAGCCGCGTCCACGTCGCCCAGGTCGGTCTCGGGCACGCTCTCGGTGTTTTCCAGCAACGCGACCAGCGCCGCGCCGTGGATGCGCCGGAACGCGCGGCCCTTGCGCCGACGGTCCAGCACCGCCACCTCGAGCTGCTTGGAGTCGAGGGTGCGGGTCGCGCCGTTCTCGCCGCCCACACTGCCCAGCGCCTTGGCCGCCAGGGCCAGCGCCGCCGGCAGCTCGGCCGCCGAGTCGTGGCCCTCGCGCAGCACGGTCGAGATCGCCTCGGCCTGACCGCCCATCGCCATGAAGCCCGGCTCGTCCATCACCGAGCCGTCATAGGTGATCCGGTAGAGCTCGTCGGTCTCGGGCGAGGACCCGACCTGCGCGATGCAGATCTCGACCTCGTACGGCTTCTGCGTCTCGGTGAAGATCGCACCCAGCGTCTGCGTGTACGCGTTGGCCAGGAACCGCCCGGTCACGTCGCGGCGGTCGTAGCTGTAGCCGTTGACGTCGGCCATCCGGATGCCGGCCCGGCGCAGCGACTCGAACTCGTTGTACCGCCCGACCGCGGCGAACCCGATCTTGTCGTAGATCTCGCTGATCTTGCGCAGGGTGGTGATGTTCTCGGCGACGAGGAGGATTCCGCCCTCGTACGTCAGCACCACGGCGGAACGGCCGCGGGCGATGCCCTTGCGAGCGTATTCGGAGCGGTCCCGCTGGACCTGCTCGGGTGATGCATAGAACTGCATGGCCACGGGTGGCTACTCCCTCTCGTCCCTGGTGAATTCGGCTGCGGTGAACAACCGGACTCAGCCGCCCGGATTTTCCATGCGCCCGGCGACGACCTGCTCGGCCACCGCGGTGATCTCGGCCTCGCTCAGACGGTGGGTGCCGTTGGCCGTCGCCGTCATCACCACCGGGAAGATCTTGCGGGTCAGGTCGGGGCCACCGGTCGCGGTGTCGTCGTCGGCCGCGTCGTAGAGCGCCTCGACCGCCAGCCGGACCGCCTCGTCGCTGCTCAGACCGGCCCGGTACTTCTTCTTCAGCGCCGACTTGGCGAACAGCGAACCCGAGCCGATCGCGTCGTAGCCGGTCTCCTCGTAGAGCCCGCCCGCCACGTCGAAGCTGAAGATCCGGCCGATCTTCGCCGGGTCGGCCGGCGAGAAGTCGAAGCCCGCGAACAGCGGCACCACGGCCAGGCCCTGCATCGCCGCGCCGAGATTGCCGCGCACCATGCCGGCCAGCCGGTTGGCCTTGCCGTCGAGCGAGAGCATGGTGCCCTCGATCTTTTCGTAGTGCTCCAGCTCGACCTGGAACAGCCGCATCAGCTCGATGCCGATGCCGGCCGTGCCCGCGATGCCGATCAGCGAGTACGAATCGGCGGGGTGCACCTTCTCGATGTCGCGGCTGGCGATCAGGTTGCCCATCGTCGCCCGCCGGTCGCCACCCATCACGACACCCTCGGCGGTCGCGATGGCCACGATCGTCGTCGCATGCGGCGCGATGTCGGCCGACAGGCCGGGCGGCAGCGGCCGGCGCCCCGGCAGCAGCTCGGGAGACGTGTGACTCAGGAACTGCGTGAAGGAGGACGTCCCCGCGTTGGTGAAGTAATCCGGCATGCGCCCGGATGGATCAAAGTCCTTTGCCACGTGGTTCCTTTCAGATACGTGTTCGCTCCGGCCTTCCCCCAGCGTTGCCGGTGCAGTTGAAGAACCTTATCCCGCTGCGCACGACCGGGGCGATGATCGCGATCGACGTGTTGACCCGAAAGGCAACGGCCGCCAGGCGTGAAGCCACCTGGCGGCCGTGCAAGATCCCCGCGGGGCTACCGCGGCGGTATTTCGCTGAGGGCTTACCTCATGCCCGGATCGGACATAGGGCTCACTCTCCGCCTTTCTGTACGTATCCGCGGACAAACTCTTCTGCGTTCTCCTCGAGAACCGAGTCGATTTCGTCCAGGAGGTCGTCGACGTCCTCGGTGATCTCCGCGTGCCGCTCGGCTACCTCAGGGTTGGCTTCAGTAGTGGTCTCGTCGATCTGCTCGTCCTGCCGGCCCTTGCCCGACTGCGACTGCCCGCCGGTGTCCCGAGTTGCCATCGGTGTCCCCCTTCTGCGCCACCCGAAGCCTGTGACATCGGGTCGATAAAAATCTACCTCGCCCCTGTGACAAAACGCCCCGCCGGACGGGGTGTTTCTCAGCGGCTGGTGATCACTTCGAGGAGGTCCTTCGCGCTCTCGCACTTGTCGAAAAGCGCACCCACGTGCTTCTTGGTGCCACGCTCGGGCTCCATCATCGGCACCCGCACCAGCGACTCGCGGCCGACGTCGAAGATGACCGAGTCCCAGCTCGCGGCGACCACTTCGGACGCGTACTGCGCCAGGCACCGGCCCCGGAAGTAGGCGCGGGTGTCCTCCGGCGGCTCGGACATGGCGAGCTGCGTGTCGGCCGGGTCGAGCAGCGTCTTCATCGAGCCGCGGGCGACCAGGCGGTGGTAGAGGCCCTTTTCCGGGCGGACGTCGGAGTACTGCAGGTCGACCAGTTCCAGCTTCGACGAGCCCCAGCTCAGGCTCTCACGCTCGCGGTA
This sequence comes from Paractinoplanes bogorensis, assembly GCF_018829635.1. Lineage (GTDB taxonomy): Bacteria > Actinomycetota > Actinomycetes > Mycobacteriales > Micromonosporaceae > Actinoplanes > Actinoplanes bogorensis. The sequence goes on along the minus strand of NZ_JAHKKG010000004.1, from coordinate 317,336 downwards.
GCCCTCGAGCAGCCGCAGTTTGGCCACCCAGTCGAGGGTGTCGGCGCACTCCATCGGGTCGCGGCCGAGCTTGTCGAGGGTGTCTTCCCAGCGGGCGAGCACGTCCTGCGTCTGGTCGTCGGCGTCGTCGCCGGCGCGTTCGTCGACGAAGGCGCGGGCCCGCTCGTAGTACGCCCACTGCAGGTCGAGCGCGGTCAGCTTGCGGCCGTCGCGCAGCCGGATGAGGTGCTGCAGCGACGGGTCGTGGCTGACCGCCTTGAGCTCGCTGACCGGGTCGGCGATGCCGAGGTCGCCGCTGAACACCTTCTCCTCGATCATGTTGAGCACCAGTGCGGTGGTGCCCATCTTGAGGTAGCTGGCGATCTCCGACAGGTTGGCGTCGCCGATGATGACGTGCAGGCGGCGGTACTTGTCGGCGTCGGCGTGGGGCTCGTCGCGGGTGTTGATGATCGGCCGCTTCAGCGTGGTCTCGAGACCGACCTCGACCTCGAAGAAGTCGGCCCGGGAGCTGATCTGGAAGCCGTCGCCGGAGCCGTCCTGCCCGATGCCGACCCGGCCGACGCCGGTGAAGATCTGGCGGGTGACGAAGAACGGGGTGAGGTGGGCGACGATGTCGGCGAACGGGGTCTGCCGCTTCATCAGGTAGTTCTCGTGGGACCCGTACGAGGCGCCCTTGTTGTCGGTGTTGTTCTTGTAGAGCTGGATGCGGTGGGTGCCGGGGATGGTCGCGGCGCGGCGGGAGGCCTCGGCCATCACGCGTTCGCCGGCCTTGTCCCACTTGACGACGTCGAGCGGGTTGGTGCACTCGGGCGTGCTGTATTCGGGGTGGGCGTGGTCGACGTAGAGGCGGGCGCCGTTGGTCAGTATCACGTTGGCCAGGCCGAGGTCTTCGTCGGCGAGGGCGTCGGCGGGATCGTAGGCGGCACCGGAGTAGGTGAAGCCGCGCGCGTCGCGCAGTGGGGATTCCTCTTCGTAGTCCCACCGGGCGCGGCCGTTGCGGTTGAGTTCGGGCCGTGCCCCGTACGCGTTGACCACCTGGGACGAGGTCACCATGGGGTTGGCGCCGGGCTGCCCGGGAACGGAGATGCCGTACTCGACTTCGGTGCCCATAATCCGTCGAACGCTCATGCGACCACTCCGCCCGCCATGCTGCCCCTGCTGCTCATGTATCGAGCCTAGACGCTCTGGCGCGCGTTCTCGCCCCGCCCCGTGCGCGGCGCGGCACGCTCGGTGGCCGGTCCGGTGCGCGGAGGGTGATCGCTGTCGATCTTGCGGGTGACCCACCGGCCGAGGCGGAGCCCGGGGAGTTCCACGATGCGGTACGCCAGGGCGGCCAGCCCGATGACCGTGAGGAGGTACGCCAGGCCGGTCATCAGCCTGATCAGGAACGGCTGTGTCCCGAGATCCGGGACGAGGCGCGGCAGCAGGAACAGCACGATCACGTGCAGCAGGTAGAGCGAGTAGCTGATCCGGCCGAGTCCGGTGAGCACGCGGGGCATCGATCGGCGGCGAAATGCGTACGCGATGAGGAAAATCGTCGCAACTGCGATCATGTTGGCGAGCCACACGCGTTGTGTCCACTGCGCACCGACGAGGCTGACCGCGACCACCGTGAGGGCGGTCAGGCTCGCCACCGGGCCGCTCTGGGCGTGCTGCCATCGATAGACGACGGTCCCGGCGAACATGACGGCGAGCAGCAGCAGGGCCTGTTGCGACGACCGCACGGTGGCGGCCGCGGTCGGATGCCCGTTCAGCAGGGGCACGAGCAGGAAGCCGAGCCCGATGAGGCCGGCGAGCTTCGGCCGGCCGCGCCAGATCAACATCAGGATCAAGAGCATTCCCAGCGCCAGTACGCCTCCGAGCGCGCGCCTACCGGCCATCGAGTTCGCGAGCAGCGCGTCGGGCAGCGGCAGCCACGCGACGAGGGCCAGTCCCGCCGCGTACCAGGTGCTGTGCCGGTGGATCCGCCACGCGAACAGCCCGGTGACGACGAGGTAGAACACCATCTCGTACGTGAGGGTCCAGAACACCCGGACCACGCCGCGCACGCCGACCAGGTCGGGCATCATCGTCAGGTGCGCGAGCAGGCCGGCGCCGGTCTCGGCCCGCAGCGACGCCTGCCAGTGCAACAGCCCGGCCGCGGCGAGCACCGCGAACAGGGCGATCGTGGCCAGGTAGGCCGGATAGATGCGGGTGAGCCGCCCGATCCAGAACCGGCGCAGGTCGCCGTGGCGTTCCAGCGACATCGGGATCACGTAGCCGCTGACCAGGAAGAACAGCAGCACGGCGGTCTTGCCGAGGTCAACGTGCCGCATGATCGCGAGGTGCGCCGGCAACCCGATGATCTGTGGGCTCAGGTGAAACCAGACAACCGTGATCGCCGCCAGGCCACGCAGGGCATCGAGCCAGTCCAGGCGTCTCATGCGTGGTAGAACGACGGCGCGGGCCGGGGGAAACCCCCAGCCCGCGCCGTGTGCAAAACCTACAGGTACTGACCGGTGTTGCTGGCCGTCTCGATCGAGCGGCCGGCCTCGGCGCCCTTGCCGCCGGAGACGAGCGTGCGGATGTAGACGATCCGCTCGCCCTTCTTGCCGGAGATGCGGGCCCAGTCGTCGGGGTTGGTCGTGTTGGGCAGGTCCTCGTTCTCGCGGAACTCGTCGACGCAACTGTCGAGCAGGTGCTGCAGGCGCAGCCCCTTCTTGCCGGAGGTGAGGAACTCCTTGATGGCCATCTTCTTGCCGCGGTCCACGATGTTCTGGATCATGGCGCCGGAGTTGAAGTCCTTGAAGTAGAGGACTTCCTTGTCACCGTTGGCGTAGGTGACCTCGAGGAACCTGTTTTCCTCGGACTCCGTGTACATCCGCATGACCACGGCGTCGATCATCGCGGAGACCGTGATGTCGGCGTCGTTGCCGTGCTCGGACAGGTCGTCCGTGCTGAGCGGCAGGCCGGGCAGGATGTACTTGGCGAAGATGTCCTTGGCCGCCTCGGCATCCGGACGCTCGATCTTGATCTTCACGTCGAGCCGGCCGGGGCGCAGGATGGCCGGGTCGATCATGTCCTCACGGTTGGAGGCACCGATCACGATCACGTTTTCCAGGCCCTCGACGCCGTCGATCTCGCTGAGGAGCTGGGGAACGATCGTGTTCTCCACGTCGCTGGAGACACCCGAACCACGGGTCCGGAAGATCGAGTCCATCTCGTCGAAGAACACGATCACCGGGGTGCCCTCGCCGGCCTTCTCACGAGCCCGCTGGAAGACCAGGCGGATGTGCCGCTCGGTCTCACCGACGTATTTGTTGAGCAGCTCCGGGCCCTTGATGTTGAGGAAGTAGCTGGTGTGCTTCTCCTCGCCCCGGCGCTCGGCGATCTTCTTGGCCAGCGAGTTGGCCACCGCCTTGGCGATCAGGGTCTTGCCGCAGCCGGGCGGGCCGTAGAGCAGGATGCCCTTGGGCGGGCGCAGCTGGTGCTCCCGGAACAGGTCGGCGTGCAGGAACGGCAGCTCCACCGCGTCGCGGATCTGCTCGATCTGCGAGTGCAGACCACCGATGTCGGTGTAGTCGACGTCGGGGACCTCCTCGAGGACGAGCTCCTCGACCTCGCTCTTGGGGATCCGCTCGTACGCGTACGCCGAACGCGGCTCGATCATCAGCGAGTCGCCCGCACGGAGCTTCACGATGTCGAGCGAGTCGGCCAGCGAGACGATGCGTTCCTCGTCGGCGTGCGACACGACCAGGGCCCGGTCGCCACGCTGCCCGTCGGGGCCCGCGAGGACCTCCTTGAGCGTGACCACCTCACCGGTGCGCTCGAAGCCGAACGCGTCGACCACGTTCAGCGCGTCGTTGAGCAGCACCTCCTGCCCGCGCTGGAGCTCCTCGACCTCGAGGGACGGGGAGACCGCCACGCGGAGCTTACGGCCGCCGGTGAAGACATCCACCGTGCCGTCCTCGTGGGCCTGCAGGAATACGCCGTAGCCGCTCGGCGGCTGGGCGAGCCGGTCAATCTCTTCCTTGAGAGTGACGATCTGAGCTCGGGCTTCCTTGAGGGTCGCCACGAGCCGGTCGTTGTTCTCGGTCAGTCGGGCCAGCTGCGCCTGCGTTGCCGCGAGCCGTTCCTCGAGCTGCCGGACGTGTCGTGGGCTCTCGGTCAACTTCCGCCTGACGAGGGCGAGTTCCTCTTGCAGGAACGCGACCTGACTGGAGAGATCGTTGGCCTCTTTTTCCCAACGTGCGGCGCGGTTGTCCGCCTCGTCGCTGCGTGCCACGTCCCACCTCCCCGGGGGCTCGAACGTCTTGGGATAACACTAGCCGCTGCGGGCCGGATTTCGACCCATGCAACACCCTCGTCACCGAGTCTTGATCCATTCGGCCGGTGCCCGCAAGGTGAATGTCGGGGTCGTCCGGTACCGTCGGCCGGGTTTATTGCGCAGGACGTACCGATTCTTCCCACAGACCCGCGCCGACCAGCCGCAGGACGGGCCGGCCGGCGGATCTGTGCACGTCGGGGGCGGTTACGGCGGCGTCGCGCCGGCTCGGGCCCGAGGCGGCGGGACCACCCGAACGGCGTACGGGAAAAGCCCTGGAAGCCACCCGCGGACGCCCGCGCCGGCGCTCGGCGGGGACCGGAAAAAAGTCACACGCCGGAAACGATCGATGGCCGGAAAACGGGGGCTGGGACGCGGTTTCCGGCCGCTTATTACAGCGTCGGGCGGCCGACGAGCGAGGCCACGACGCGCGAGAAGTCTTCCAGCCGGGCGATTTGTCCGGGTCCGCCGTCGTCCAGGGTCTTGCCGAAGCGCAGCGCGTCGTGCCGGATGGTGGCGCGTGATTCACCTTCATCCATGCCGGGCGGCGGCACCGCGTCGTCGACCGAGCTCAGCAGCAGGTAGACGTCGATGCTGTCGACCCGGGCCTGGCCGTTGGACGTGCGGGTCAGGCGGCGCCGGCAGCCGACCTCGGTGACCGTGGAGAGCGGCACGACGCGCAGCGACGAGGTCATCGAGCCGACCGGGCCGTCGCCGGGCGCCACATCCTCCCCGTGCCACAGCACGAGACGGCTGCCGTCGCAGATGACGACCTCTTGCCAGACGCCGTTGACCTCGTTGACGAAACGCTCGAGGGTGAAGCTGAGCACCGACGCGCCGCGGAGCACGCCGAACAGCGCGTCGAGGGCCACCTCGGGGTCGCGCAGATAGGCGCGGGCGGCGGAGTCGAGATCCTGGTAGGGCGACCAGTCGGGGAAGACCGCCGGCATCTCGCTGCTGCCGCCGAACGGCGGAGAACTCATCGCGCCCACCCGATCCTCCCCGAGCCGTGCCACTGCCGAAATGGAAGCTACCCGACGGCGGCTCGCCGCGTCACATCTCCGAAGAGGGAGCCGGTTCGTCCGGCGTTTCGTCGATCTCTGCGATCTCGGCGGCGGCCGCCGCGGCCAGTGCCGCCTGAGCGGCCCGCTTGAGCGCGTACGCCTCGGCGCCCTTGCTCGGCTTGCGGCGGCGCGGCGGTGCGGTGACCCCGGGCGCGAGCTTGCGGGCCGACACCAGGAACGCGGTGTGCGCGATCATCCGGTGGTCGGGGCGGACGGCCAGGCCCTCGGCGTGCCAGTCGCGCACCAGCGACTCCCAGGCCCGCGGCTCGGTCCAGCCGCCGCGCTCGCGCAGGGCCTCGACCAGCTCGGACAGCTGCGGCGTGGTGGCCACGTAACCGACGAACACCCCGCCCGGCACGAGCGCCTTCTCGACCATGTCGAGGGCCTCCCACGGGGTCAGCATGTCCAGGACGATCCGGTCGAAACCGGTCTCCGGGTTGCCGGCCACGTCACCGGAGTGCAGATGCCAGGCCGGGTGCGGGCCGCCGAAGAACGCCTCGACGTTCTTGCGCGCGATCGCCGCGAAGTCGTCGCGCAACTCGTACGAGTGAAGCTCGCCGCTCGTGCCCACCGCCCGCAGCAGCGAACAGGTGAGCGCGCCCGACCCGACGCCCGCCTCGAGCACCTTGGCCCCGGGGAAGATGTCACCCATGGCGACGATCTGGGCCGCGTCCTTCGGGTAGATCACCTGGGCGCCGCGCGGCATGGACAGCACGAAGTCGCTCAGCAGCGGGCGCAGCGCCAGATAGGCCGTGCCGCCGGACGAGGTGACGACGCTGCCGTCGGGCAGGCCGATCAGGGCGTCGTGCTCGAGGGCGCCGCGGTGGGTGTGGAACGACTTGCCCGGCTCGAGGACGATCGTGTGCATCCGGTTCTTCGGATCGGTGAGCTGGACGCGGTCGCCCACCCGGAACGGACCGCGGTGCGCGGGCTGCGACTCGTCGACGGCGGTGGCAGGCGAAATGGTCACTACTTCTCTTTCTGCTTCGCTTCGTTTCGTGGGGCCGGACGGCGCGGCTCGAGCACCTGAGCGACGTCACCGACGCGCAGCACTCCCACCACATCGTCGCCCGAGGTGACGACGTACAGCGGGGCGGGATGCGCCTGGAGGGCGCGCACCACCTGCTCACCGCTGAGCCCGAGCGGGAGCGCGGGCACCGCGTCACGCGAGCGCGACACAGTGTCGACCGCCACCCACGGGCGCCGGTCGACCGGGACGCGCTCGGCGGCGACCGGGTCGACCAGTGCGGTGAGATTACCGGCCGAGTCCGACACGGCCAGCACCACGCCCGGCCGCGGGTCTTCCGAGCGGCGCCGCTGGGCCTCGCCGAGCGGGGTGCCGGCGGGCACCGTGAGCAGCGGGCGGGCCAGCTGGTTGAGGTCGACCAGCGGGAACCGGCGGGTCATCCGGGCCAGCCGGATGGACTGGCCCGCGCCCTGCCACAGGGTGAAGACGACCAGCAGGATGAAGAGCAGCCCGAGCAGGGTCAGGGTGCCGAGCCGGTAGAACCAGAACGCGGTCATGCCGGTGCCGAACGCGATGAACCGGCCCGCCCAGCCGGCCAGTTCGGTGGCGCGGTTGCGGTCCTTGAAGATCGCCCACAGGCCGGCCCGCAGTGCCCGGCCGCCGTCCAGCGGCAGCCCCGGCAGCACGTTGAAGATCGCCACCAGGATGTTGCTGGCGGCCAGCTGGAACGCGATCTGACCGGCCATCGTGCGGTCGGGCAGGGCCACGAAGGCGGCGCTGGCCAGGGCGCCGAGGATCAGGCTGACGGCCGGGCCGGCCAGGCTGACCAGGGCGTCGACCCGCGGGGTGGGGGCGTCACGGTCCATCTCGGTCCAGCCGCCGAGCAGTTCCAGGGTGATGCCGCGAACTCCGATCTTGAACCGGCGGGCGGTCAGCGCGTGGCCCAGCTCGTGCAGCAGCACCGAGCCGAGCAGGCAGACGACGAAGCCGAAGCCGACCACGTAGGCCACCGGGCCGGGCAGGTCGAGCTGGCCCCGCACGTAGTTGCCGTAGACCAGGGTGACCAGGGCGGCCAGCAGCACCATGGACCCGTTGACGAAGACCGGGATGCCGAGCACGCGCCCGACCGGCCGCGCGGCCCGCCGGGTGCGGGGCGGTCGTTGCCGGGCGCCGTTGCTGCTCGTCGCGCTGTCATCCACGGCCCCGATGCTACGGAAGCGACCTGAGAGGACCTCTCAGCAGTTTGTCGTACCTCTGCCCTAGCCTTCTTCTCATGACGGCCTCCCCCGCTGAAGTCCAGGCGCCCCACACCGGGCCTTCGCTGTCACCGTCGCGGGCGGCCGACTTCAAGACGTGCCCGCTGCTGTTCCGCTTCCGCACGGTCGACCGCCTGCCCGAGCAGCCGACGGCCGACCAGGTGCGGGGCACCCTGGTCCACGCGGTGCTCGAGTCGCTGTTCGACCTGCCCGCCGCCGGGCGCACGCCCGAGGCCGCGGCCGCCCTGGTCGCCCCGTCGTGGCAGCGGCTGCTCGACGAGGAGCCCGAGCTGGCCGAGATCTTCGCCGCCGCCACTTCCAGCCCCGATCAGCCCAGTCTTCTAGAACCTTCGGGCGGTGTTCTAGATCCTGCGGGCGGTGTTCCAGATCCTGCGGCGCTGGCGGCCGACGCTGACGCGAGGGGCGATCTGTCCGTCTCGACCGACCGGCTCGCTGCTTTTCTCGCGAGCGCCCAGGCGCTGCTCCCCGGATATTTCGCGGTCGAGGATCCACGTCGGCTCGAGCCCGCCGAGCGCGAGACGCTGGTCTCCACCCTGGTCGACGACGAGCTGATGATCCGCGGCTACATCGACCGCCTCGACGTGGCCCCCGGCGGCGACCTGCGGGTGGTCGACTACAAGACCGGCGGCGCCCCGCGCGAGGCGTTCGAGGGCCGGGCGCTGTTCCAGCTGAAGTTCTACGCGCTGGTGCTGTGGCGCACCCGTGGCGTCGTTCCCCGGGTGCTGCGCCTGGTCTATCTCAAAGACGCCGAGGTCTGCGACTACAGCCCCGACGCCGAGGAGCTGGAGCGCTTCGAGCGCACCCTGGTCGCCCTGTCCGAGGCGATCGAGCGGGCCAAGCGGGAGCAGAACTTCCCGCCCAAGCCGAGCCGGCTGTGCGGCTGGTGCAGCCATCAGGCGCTGTGCCCGGCCAAGGGCGGCACCCCGCCGCCCTACCCGGCCGCGACCGAGGTCCCGTTCCCGGTGGGCCCGGCCGACGACGACCGCCTGGCGTGACCCACTGACATGACCCCCTAGGGTGACGCCATGCACCTTGGCGGCCCTGTGGACGACACGCGACGCTTGAACGTTCCTGTGGACGACGCCCGCTTCCCGCTTGACAGTCCGCTACTGTCCGCCCCGTCCCTGGGTGGGCGGGGGAGGCGGCGGCTGCTCCGGAGAACTCGATGATCAACCAGCGGCCGATCCGTGTGCTGCTCGCCGACGCCGCGCCGATGCAACGCTCCGGCCTGCGCGCGATCCTGACCGCCGCGGCTCCCCCGGCGGGCGCGGCCGAGATCGTGGTGGCGGGTGAGACCGGTGACGGCGGCGAGGCCGCCGACCTGGCCCGGCGGCTGCTGCCCGATGTGCTGATCGCCGACTTCGCGCTCCCCCGCGTCGACGGGCTGGGGGTGGCCCGGGCGGTCACCGGCGCGGGCCTGCCGGTGCGGGTGCTGCTGATCACCGACCACGGCACCGACGAGGACGCGCTGGCCGCGATCGCCGCCGGGGCGTCCGGGTTCCTGCTCAAGAACGCGCCGGCCGAGGAGCTGACCACGGCCGTACGGACGGTGGCGGCCGGCGGCGCGGTCATCACTCCCCTGGTGCTCGCTCGCATTCTGGCCCGCGTGGCCGACGCCCTGCCCGCCCCGGAGACGAAGGGCGAACTCGACGCTCTCACCGAGCGCGAGCGTGAGGTTCTCGTGCACGTGGCGCGCGGCCACTCCAACGCCGAGATCGCCGCCGCGCTGCAGGTCAGCGAGACGACGATCAAGACCCACGTGGGCCACGTGCTGACCAAGCTGCGCCTGCGCGACCGCACCCAGGCCGTGGTCCTGGCCTACGAGACCGGCCTGGTCAAGCCGGGAGCCTGACCAGGCCGGCGGGCCGTCAGTCGTGGGCGATCGCGGCCAGCACGTTCAGGCGGGCCGCCTTGATCGACGGCAGCACCGCCGCCAGCACCCCGACGATGGCGGCCAGCACCAGATAGAGCCCCATCTGACTCCACGGCAGCACCAGCTGGGTGATGCCCTCGCCCTTCAGCGCCCGCACCACGGCCGCGCCCAGGCCGGAGCCCACGACGACACCCAGCAACGCGCCGAAGACCGAGATCACCACCGCCTCGACGGTGATCATCCGCATCGTCTGGGCCCGGCCCAGGCCGACGGCGCGCAGCAGGCCCAGTTCGCGGGTCCGTTCCAGCACCGACAGGGCCAGCGTGTTGATCACGCCGAGGACGGCGATCAGGATGGCCAGGCCGAGCAGGACCTGCACCATCGTGATGACGGTGTCGAAGGTGCCGACCTGCTGGTTGATGAAGCTGCTGCGGTCGGTCGCGTTGACCTCGGGGCTGTCCGCCACCAGCGCCTTCACCTGCGGCAGCACCTGGGCCACGGTGGCGCCGTCGGCGAGCCGGACGAAGCCGAAGCTCGGCTGGGTGATGCCGAACTCCCTGGTCGCGGCCATCGGCAGCATGATGCTGCCGGGCACCTTCTCCTCGTCGTAGGTGGTGACGATCGTGTAGCTGTGCTCGCCGCCGCGAGGCATCTGCACCTTGACGACCGTGCCGGTGGCCCAGCCGTGGTCGGTGGCCTGTTCGGTGCTGACCGCGATCTGGTCGTCCTCGAGGGCCGGCAGGCTGGTCCCGCCGAACGCCTCGGTCAGCTTGGCCAGGTCGTCGGTGGCGGTGACGTACGACCGCTCGCCGTCGATGAGCACCTGTTCGTTCCAGATGCCGGCCACCGCCCGTACGCCGGGAATCCTGGCGGTCCCGGCCAGGACGGCGTCGTCGAAGACCGGCGGCCGCGGGCCGTTCTGGTCGCCACCGATGACGATCTCGGCCTTGACCGTGTCCTCGGCCGTCGCGGCCACGCTCTGCTTCACCGAGCCGATCACGACCGTGACCCCGGTGACCAGCGCGATGCCGACCATCAGGGCGGCCGCGGTGATCGCGGTGCGGCGCGGGTTGCGGCCCGAGTTGAGCCGGCCCAGCCGGCCGGGCACCGACCACGAGAACAGCCGGCCCAGCCCGGCCACCACCGGCTTGCTGATCAGCGGCGTGAGCAGGGCGACCCCGACGAACGCGACGAGCACGCCGGCCAGGATCAGCCACAGCGAACCGGAGCCGTAGAGGCCCACGCCGAGCAGGGCCGCGCCCGCCGCGCCGATGACGCCGCCGGTGACGGTCACCTTGGTGAGCGGCCGGTCGGGGGTGGCGACGTCCTGCATCGCGGCGATCGGCGAGATGCGCGACGCCCGTACGGCCGGAAGCACCGCCGCCACGACCGTGACCAGGATGCCGACGATCAGCGAGCTCAGGATCGCCGCAAGGGGCACACCGACCGGGGCCGGGTCGAGACCGCCGCTCATCGAGCCGAACAGGGTGACCAGCAGCGCGCCCACCCCGACGCCCGCGCCGAGGCCGAGCACGGCCGCGATCACGCCGATCACCAGCGCCTCGACCAGCACCGAGCCGATCACCTGGCGGCGGCCGGCGCCGAGCGCCCGCATCAGGGCCAGTTCCCGGGTCCGCTGGGCGACGATGATCGAGAACGTGTTGAGGATCAGGAAGGTGCCCACGAACAGGGCCACGCCGGCAAACCCGAGCAGGATGTTGTTGAAGAAGCCGAGCGCGTCCTTGAACTGGGCCGAACTGTCGGCGGCGAGCTGTTCGCCGGTCTTGACGTCGTAACCGGTGCCGAGGCGAGCGGCGATCTGGTCCCGTACGAGGGAAGGCTCTTGACCTGAAGAGGTCTGCACGGTGATCTGGGTGAACACGCCCGGCTGCTTGAGCATCGACTTCTGCGCCTGGGCGGTCGTGAAGGCGACCTCCTGGACGCCGCCGATGCTGTCCCGGTCGTTGGTGTAGCCCCACACGCCGACCAGCGTGAACGTCTGCTTGGGAAGCTGGGTGAGCACGCCCACCCGGTCGCCGACCTTGATGCCGGCCGCTTTGGCCACCGCCTCGTTGACGGCGATCTCGTTGTCCGCGGTCGGGCCGCGGCCCTGGCGCATCTGCATCAGGTCGTCGGTGCCGACCCAGTTCATGCCGATCCGGGGCGGGCCGTAGCTGGTGACCACCTTGCCGTCGGAGCCGATCACCCGGGCCCCGTCGTCGGAGATCACGCCGGTGGCCTTCGCGACCCCGGGCACCGCGGCGACCTGGTCGACCAGCGAGGCGGGCAGCGGGGTGAGAACCTGCTCACCCTCCATCTCGGACACCGCCACCTTGGGCTTGGCCATCACGGCCACGTCGGTCTGCGAGTAGCCCTCGGCGAACAGCTTGTCGAACGTCCGGCCCAGCGTGTCCGTCGTGACGAACGCCCCGGCGACGAACATGACGCCGAGCACGACGGCCAGACCGGAGAGCACCAGGCGCAGTTTGCGGCTGAGCAGGCTCTTCAGCGTCGCGCGCAGCATCAGACCAGCACCTCCCCGGCCTTCATCGCCTCGAGCACCGTCTCGGGCGTCGGGTTCTCGAGCTCGGAGACGATGCTGCCGTCGGCCAGGAACACGACCCGGTCGGTGTAGCTGGCGGCCACCGGGTCGTGGGTGACCATGACGATCGTCTGCCCGTGCTCCATCACGCTGCTGCGCAGGAACGACAGGATCTCGGCGCCGGCCTTGGAGTCGAGGTTGCCGGTCGGCTCGTCGGCGAAGATGACGTCGGGCCGGCTCATCAGGGCCCGCGCGCACGCCACCCGCTGCTGCTGGCCGCCGGAGAGCTGGCTGGGCCGGTGGTCGAGCCGGTCGCCGAGGCCGACGGTGCCGATCACGGTGTCCCACCACTGCGGGTCCGGCTTCTTGCCGGCGATGTCGAGCGGCAGCCGGATGTTCTCGGCCGCGGTCAGCGTCGGCAGCAGGTTGAACTGCTGGAAGATGAAGCCGACCCGGTCGCGGCGCAGCCGCGTCAGCGCCTTGTCGCTCAGACCCGTGACCTCGGTGCCGCCGATGTGCACGCTGCCGCGGGTCACCGTGTCGAGGCCCGCGAGGCAGTGCATGAGGGTCGACTTGCCGCTGCCGGACGGCCCCATGATGGCCGTGAACTTGCCGCGCGCGAAGTCCGCGCTCACTCCGCGGAGGGCGACCACGCGCGCCTCCTCGGTGCCGTACACCTTCCACACGTCGTCGGCGCGTGCCGCCGTCCCGGTCATGAGATAGCCCCCTGAGTCGTGCGGGCCGCCCCCGTCGGCCGGCCCGTGACGCTCAGTGTTCCGGTGCCGTGGGGGCGCGACGTCAGCCCAGCGACGTATGGGAACGCGGAGATTTTCATACGGGGAGCACCCAGGGGACTCTCAGGGTGGACCCTGAGATGTCACCGTGACGCTTGACTGACGTCACTAATGACGTCATAGTTGTGCCATGGACCTGACGCCGTACCTCGAAAGCCTCCGCGCCGACCTCGCCGCCGCCGCGGCCCCGGCCGGCCCGGAGACCGTCCGCGCGGCCGAACTGCTCGGGCACTCGCTCGAGGCGTCGGCCCGGCTGGCGCTGCTCGAGGCGCTGTCCGACGCGGCGGCCGAGATCACCACGCGGCTGCCCGGGGCGAGCGTCGAGGTGCGCCTGCGCGGCCGCGACGCCGACCTGGTGGTCAACCAGCACACGGCCGAGCCGCCGGTTCCGCCCGCCCCGCCCGTGCCGCCGCCGGCCCCCGACGGCGACCTGACCCGGCTCACCCTGCGGATGCCCGAGTCGCTCAAGACCCACGTCGAGCAGACCGCGGCCGCCGAGGGGATCTCGGTCAACGCCTGGCTGGTCCGCGCGGTGACCCAGGCCGTCAACGTGCCGGCCCCTCCCCCGTTCCCGACCGGCGGCCGCAGCTCCAAGCGGATCAGCGGCTTCTTCCAAGCCTGACCGGCCCGGGCTTGACCTTCCCCCTACGTGAGGGCCGAGCGTATCCGCATGCCCATTTACGAGGAGACCTGCCATGTACGAGTTCCAGCACCCCACCCCCGTGACCGTCGCCCTGCGCACCCACTCCGGCAACGTGGCCCTCCACGCCGAGGAACGCGACGACGTGCAGGTCACGATCGACGCCATGGACGACCGGGACAGTTCCCGGGAAGCCGCCGACAAGACCCGGGTCGTCCTCGAGGGCGACAGCCTGCTGATCGAGGTGCCGCACGACTCGAGGATCTGGCGCCGCTCGGCCAAGCTGGCGATCAGCGCCCGCGTGCCGATCGGGAGCGCGCTGCACGCCCGGACCGCCTCGGCCGACATCCAGGCGGCCGGCGTCTGGTCCGACGTCAAGGTCGACGCCGCGTCGTCCGACATCGAGCTCGGCGAGGCCACCGGCAACGTCTCGCTCGACTCCTCGAGCGGCGACCTGACCGTCGGCCGGATCGGCGGTTCGGTGAAGCTCGACACCGCCTCGGGTCAGGTGCGCCTGGATGACGTCAAGGGTGACGCCAAGGTGAAGTCAGCCAGCGGCAACCTGACCGTCGGCACCGTCGGCGGGTCGATCCAGGCCTCCACCGCGTCGGGCGACGTCATCGTCGGGCGCCTCACGTCGGGCCGCAGCGAGATCGGCACGGCGTCGGGTGACGTCCAGGTCGGCATCACCGCCGGCACCGGGATCTGGCTCGATCTGAACACCGCGTCGGGCCGGACCACGAGCGACCTCAACCCGGCGCCCGACAGCCCGGCCGCCACGGGCGAGAACATCGAGCTGCGGGTCCGTACGGCCAGCGGCGACATCCACATCCACCGCGCGTCCTGAAAGGACAACTGACATGCTGCCCGACAACGGTTTCGGTATCGAGAAGTCCGTCCGCCGCCGCCTCGCCCTGCGCAAGCGTGCGGGCCGGTTCACCCCGCCGGAGTGGCCGGTGAGCCGCGGCCCGACCCCCAACCCGCGCCGCCGCGAGGGCTAGGGCCTACGGCTGCAGCAGCCCGCGATGAATGAGCAGGTCGGCCAGATAGGCGGGGTCCACACCCACCAGCGAGGTGCGCAGGTGGACCCCGTCGGTCGCGGGCAGTTCCAGCTCGGCCGGCACGGCCAGCACGGCCGCCCCCGAGGCGAGCGCGCTGGAGACGCCGGTCGGCGAGTCCTCGATCGCGACGCAGTCCTCGATCGGCACGCCCAGCAGGGCCGCCGCCGTGCGGTAGGGCTCCGGGTCGGGCTTGGGCATGCTGACCTCGTCGCCGCACACCACCACGTCGAAGTTGTCCCGGCCCAGGGTGTCGAGGGCGACCTCGACCAGCTTGCGGCCGGTCGACGTGACCAGGGCCGTCGGCAGCCCGGCGAACCGCACGGCGTGCAGCAGCTCGAGCGCCCCCGGACGCCACACCAGTCCCCCGCCGAACAGCTCGAACACCCGGTCGGTGAGCCACTCGACATCGGGCTCCTCGGGCCGGTCGGGCTGACCGAGATCGTCGCGCAGGATCCGCATGCTGGTGGCCATGCTGCTGCCGATCATCGCGTGCCGGGCCGCCGGGGACAGCGTGCCGCCCGCCCGCGCGGCCAGCTCGTGCAGGGCGATCTCCCAGACCTTCTCGCTGTCGACCAGCGTGCCGTCCATGTCGAAGAGCACCGCGGCGGGTTGTCGCGCGTTCAGGATGAGCCTCCAAGCTAGTCGTGACTCCCATTGTCCCCCGCGGAACCGGTCTCGCACGGCCGTTAACTCCATCACTGTCCCGGGCCCGTACGCTCGGCCCCGTGAAACCCGAGGCCGTCACCTTCCGCACGCCACGGCCCGTACGGCGGTCGATGCTCGTGCAACGCTGGACCGACCTGGCCTTCCTGCACTGGGCGGCCGACCCGGCCGACGTCGCTCCGCTGCTGCCGCCGGGCACCGTCCCCGACACGCTCGACGGCGTCACCTACGTCGGCCTGATCGGCTTCCGGATGGAGGGGGTCGGCTTCCTGAGCGGGCCCGGCGTGCCCTACCTGGGCGACTTCTGCGAGACCAACGTGCGGCTCTACAGCGTCGACGGCGCGGGCCGGCGCGGCGTGGTGTTCCGCTCGCTCGAGGCCGAACGGCTCATCCCGGTTCTCACCGCCCGGCTCTCGCTGCGCCTGCCCTACATGTGGGCCCGCATGCGCCTGACCCGGACCGGCGACGTGCTGACCTACACGTCCCGCCGCCGTTGGCCCGGCCCGCGCGGGGCGACGAGCGATTTTTCCGTACGGGTCGGGGCCGCGATCGCCGAGCCGACCCCGCTCGAGCAGTTCCTCACCGCCCGCTGGGGCCTGCACACCAGCGCCTGGGACCGCACCGTCCACCTGGCCAACGAGCATCCCCCGTGGGCCCTGCACCGGGCCGAGCTGCTCTCGCTCTCCGACACCCTGATCGGCGCCGCCGGGCTTCCCCAGCCCACCACCCCGCCGGTGAGCGTCCTGTATTCGCCGGGCGTGCCGGTCACCTTCGGCAAGCCGCACCCGGAGCCGCCGCGGGCGCCCTAGCCTGAGGAAATGAGCGTCACCCAGCTGATCTACCGGAGCCGCAAGAACAGCCTGCCGCCGAACGGGATCTTCGAGATCCGGGACCAGGCGCGGCGCAACAACGCGGAGCACGACATCACCGGGGTGCTGCTGTTCAACCGCGACTACTTCCTGCAGTGCCTGGAGGGGGACGCCGACGAGGTGAACCGGACCTTCCGCACGATCAGCGACGATCCGCGGCATTGCGAGGTGGCCCTGATCTCAATCGGCGAGGTCCCCGAGCGCGGCTTCCCGGACTGGTCGATGGGCCTGGTCGACAGCACGTCGCCGGATCTGCGGGTGGCGTTGCGCGACGTGCTGCCGGGTTACGAGTTCACGCCCGAGACCCTGGACGCCGACACGGCCACCCGGCTCATGAACCGGATGCGCACCCTGCACCACGCCTACTGACCGGTCAGCACCACCACTTTGCCGCTGACCCGGTTCTCCTCGATGTCCCGGTGCACGTCTCGGATGCGGTCGAACGGATAGACGGTGACCGGGCCCAGGCTGAGCTCGCCGGCCTCGATCCGGTCCAGAGCGTTCTGCAGTACGCCCGCAGGCAGCGACCCGGCGTCTCCGCTGTACCCGGTCAGCCGCACCCCGCTGGGCAGGTAGCCGGTCGGGTAGAAGTCCGGGATCGTCCACTGGTTGGACAGCATCCCGGCGAAGCACACCGTGCCGTGCACCCGGGTCGCGGCCAGCGTGTCCGGCAGCGTCGGCGTGCCGACCAGCTCCAGGGCGGCGTCCACCCCGCCACCGGCCAGCTCGCGCACCCGCGCGGCGATCGCACCGTCGTCGAGGATCGGATGGTCGACCCCGTGCCGGGCGAGGTCGTCGAGCCGCTCCGGTCGCCGGGTGGTGGCCAGCACCGTCGCGCCCGTCTCGCGGGCCAGCGCGGCGGTGGCGTAGCCGAGGGCCGAGGTGCCGCCGCGGATCAACAGGGTCTGCCCGGCTCTCAGGTCGAGGCCGATGGTCAGGGACCCGTACGCGGTCTGCAAGGTCTCCGGAACACTGCCGATCGTGGCCCACGGCAGCGCCGACCGGAACGGGATCACCTGGGCCCGCGGCACGACCGTGTACTCGGCGTACCCGCCGTCGAAGGTGCGGCCCATCCCGCCCATCAGCGTCGCCACCTGCTGCCCGGGTTCGAGGTCGGTGCCCGGTGCGGCGTCGACCGTACCGACCGCCTCGATCCCCGGCACGACCGGGAGCTTCGCCCCCTCGGCGTACCCGAGACGCAGATGCAGCTCGGACCGGTTGATCCCGAACGCCTCGATCCGGATGCGCACCTGACCCGGTCCGGGCACCGGCCGGGGCAGCTCCCGGATCTCCAGGTTCTCGACGGGTCCGGGCTCACTCAACACGATGGCTCTCATGCCCCGGCCAACAACATTCCATGGAATATAATTCCGCGGAAGGTAATCTTGGTGCATGGATGACCGCCGGGTGCGCTGGCTGACCGACCTCGTACGCCTCGAGATCGAGCTCTGGGAGCACGTCGACGCCCGCCTCAAGCGCGTGCACGGCCTTCCGCTGGCGTCGTACGAGGCGCTCGACGTGCTGGCCCGGGGCGTCGCCTTTCCTGTCGCTTTTCGTGTCGGCGACCTGGCCCGGGAGATGCGCATCACGGTCGGCGGGGCCAGCAAGCTCGCCGAGCGGGTCCGCGCGGCCGGTCTGATCGAGCGCGCGCCCGACCCCGGCGACCGGCGGGCCAGCCTGATCGCGCTGACCGCGGCCGGGCGAGCCGTGTGGACCGCGGCCACCGTGACCTATGAGGCGGCCGTGGCCGAGCGGCTCGACGGCGTGCTGACCGACGCCGAGCAACAGCAGATGCACGACCTCGTGACCCGCATCCTGAGCACAGGGGGCGTACAGCAATCGCACAGCTGACCGACGCACAGTAGAGGAGTCGTCCCACCCCGGTCACCTGGAGGTATTCGTGGTCCTCGCGCTCATCGACTTTCTGCTGCTGCTGGTGCAGCTGCTGCTCGTGGCGCGGGCCCTGCTCGACTGGAGCACGGTCCTGGCCGGCCCGGCGGCGGCCGGCGGTTTCCGCGCCCGCCTGATGTCCGGCGTCTTCGCCGTGACCGAGCCCATCCTCGCCCCCGTCCGCCGGGTCATCCCGCCCCTGCGCGCCGGCGGCGTCGGCATCGACATCGCCTTCCTGATCGTCTTCTTCGGCATCGTGATCATCCGCGCCTTCATCTAAGGAGCGTGGAGCAGCCTTCGTCCAAGGAACGTGGAGCAGCCTTCGTCCAAGGAGCGTGGAGCACCCAGAGGTTCTCCTCGACATAGACACCCCGGTCCTGGTGCACGTCGACGTGCACCAGGTTCAGGGCCTCCGGCACGATGTAGTCGCGCGTCACCGGAAACACCATCCCGGTCCACTCCTGCCACTCGGCCACGGTTCCGGCGATCACCATCGACGCCGGGGCCGGGCCGAGGATCCGCGCCCCCATCCGCTGGTGGGTCCGGACCCACGGGTCGATCGACAAGCCGTCGGCGCGGGCCCACGTCGCGTACTCGGCCATCGGAACGTCCGGATACCGGTGCTTCCAGGTGGGCCGCAGCGGAGCGATGACATGCGAGAGGCCTTCCCCGTACGCCCGCAGGGAAAGCTCCCGCAGCACCTCGGTAGCCAGCCCCCGCCGGTCAAAGGCGGACCCGACCGCGGCGGCCATGAAGCTCAGGGTCGTCGGCGTGACGCCGGCCTCGTGACCCTCGACCGCCCGGGTGAGAGCGTCGTCGTAGCCGGTGGGCAGATCCTCGACGGTGCCGTCCCACGCGAACGGCACGCCCCAGCCCCCGGCCATCACCCGGCCGTCGTCGTCCAGCGCCATGATGTCGAAGCGCCCGAAGTACTGCCCGACGCGCTCGATGTACTTCCTGGACACCGCGTCGTGGAAGATGAACTCGGGCCAGCGCTCCCGGAACGTCTCCGACGCCTCGGCCTCGAGATCCGGCCGGTCCCCCCGCGTGACGATCTGCACGTGAGCTTTCTACACGTACAGGCCGCCGGTCGCACGGACGTTCTGCCCGGTCACCCAGCGGCCCTGCGCCGAGACGAGGAAGCCGACGACCGCTGCTACGTCGGCGGGCTGTCCGAGCCGCCCGAGAGCGGTCGCCCGCGCGGCCCCCTCGAGCGCCTCGGGCGGGTTCACGGCCCGCAGCGTGCCGGTGTCGGTGGCGCCCGGCGAGACGGTGTTCACCGTGATGCCACGCGGGCCCAGCTCCCGCGACGCCACCACGGTGAGCTGCTCGAGCGCCCCCTTGCTGGCACAGTAGAGGCTCAGCCCGGCGGCCGGCAGCAACGTGTTCAACGTCGAGATGTTCACGATCCGGCCGCCGTCGCGCAGCAGCGGCAGCGCCCGCTGGACGGCGAACAGCGGAAACTTCGTGTTGATCGCGAACACCCGGTCGAACTCGTCCGGTGTCAGCCCCTCGATCGGCCCCGACGTCACCGCGCCCACGTTGTTGACCAGAATGTCGAGCCCGTCCCGGACCGGCTCGAACATCGCATCCAGACTGTCCAGATCGGCCTGATCGGCCGGCACCGCGACCGCCCCCGAGGCACGTGACACCTCGTCGGCCGCGGTCTTGTCCTGCCGGTAGGTGAAGACGACGGTCGCCCCCTGCCCGGCCAGCAGCTCGACGACGGCCCGCCCGATCCCTTTCGACCCGCCGGTCACCAGCGCGGTCTTCCCCGTCAACGTCATGCGCGGCACGCTAGGCGCGCCGCGCGGCCCCCGTCTTGTACCGATGCGACGCCGCCGGCGGAGCCACAATCGGCGTCGGCGGTTGGGCCATGATCGGCGGCGTCCGCAGGTGGCCCGCGAGCCCGGTGGGCGTCAGCCCCGCCATCGCGCGAGTGTCATGGGCCAGGTGCGCCTGATCGACGTAGCCACTCCCGGCCGCCGCCTCGGACAGGCCCGCTCCCGACGCCAGCCGCCCGACCGCCCGCTGAAAGCGCGCGATCCGCCCCACAGTCGCCGGCGACAGCCCGAGATGCTGCCGGAACCCCCGCTCCAACCGGCGCCGCGACACCCCCAACTCGGCCGCGAGGACCCCGACCCGGGGCTGGTCCGCCCCCTGCAGCCGCTGCCACGCCCGCATCACAGCCCGGTCCGGAACGACGCGGGCCGGGTCGAGCCAGCCCACCAGCGTGTCCTCGACGAGGTCGAACCGCCGGGACCAGTCGCCCGCAGCTTCGAGCCGCCCCGGGAGTTCGGTGGCAACGGACCCGAGCAGAGCCTCCATCCGTACGGGATCGGGCCCGAGCTCCCCCGCCGGAACGCCGAACAGAGCAGCCGTCCCCCACGGCGTGAGCCCGACGCTCACCCCGTGCCCCCACACCGTCTCCCCCGCGGAGGTCGCAACGCCCCGGGGCCCATTGACCAGCCCCGACGAGAACCCGAAGTCGATCACGACGGTCGTGTACGCCAGCGGCAGCACCAGATGCGCGATCGGCCGCCCACCCCAGGCCCGGAACCCCGAATACCCGACGACGTACGGCCTCAGCCCGGGCCGCGCCGCCCGCACCGCCACCTCACACGGCGCGGCCGAGATCACCGCCGGCACGGAGTGAATCTGCGCCCCCATGCCCGCCAGGGTCACCGCCCACATCGGCCCCGGTCAAGCGCCACCCGACCGGACACCGCCATCGGAGACCGCGGCCGGACCGACTGACGCTCGAGCAGGTCCGGTTCTCGTTGAGCACGGTGTAGCCGGTCCAACGTCTGTGGTTGCCGGTTCGGGACGGTGTCTCTGCCTCCTGGTGGCGATGCCAGTAGGTATCAGGGTCGTTCGCCGCGCGGGCCGCGGCGTTTCCGGTCGGTGATCTGGTCGCCAGGTTCGGGGATCGTCGCGAAGATCCGTCTTCTGCGCCGGGCCCGGCGGTTCGTGCGTGAGGAGTGCTCCTTGTCGCCGACGCGGGCCGGCTGCGCGGCCGACCGACCCCGCCAGGCCGCGCGTCGCGGACCGCGCGTGATGAGCGTGGCCGGCGAACGGCCCCGGCAGTCGGCGCGGGCGTGGGCCTTGGGGTCAGACCGCCGGTCGGACCCCCGCGAAATCGGCCGGTCCAGTGCCGGGCTCGGTCAGACCTTGGTGGGCAGGCGGCGGTGCAGCTCGGCCAGCAGGACCTCGGGGGCCGGGGACATCAGGCCCACATCGACCAGGTAGGCCGTCCGGCCGGAACGGCGGCGCATCCGTGGGGCCCGGCCCGGTCCGTCGCCGGGCTCGGCGAAGTCGGCGTCGACCGGGGTGATGATGAGTTCGGTGAACGGGCCCCGGTAGCGCAACGCCACCTCGTGGATGCCCGCCCACGGCACGTGCACCGGGCGCCTCCCGGTGGCCGCGAAGTCGAGGCCGCGCATCGAGCTGTGCAGCCAGCCCAGGCGGTTCCAGGCCGCGAGCAGGATCACCGCGGCCGTCACGACCGGGACGATCAGGCCCAGCTCGAGGTAGAGCACCAGGTCGCCGGCCGACGGGGTGTCGCCGAGGGCGACCCGCAGTGCCGTGAACAGGGCCAGGGTGGTGATCCAGACGGCGGCGATCACCCAGAGCATCGTGACGTAGACGTTCGCCCGGGACTGCCGGAAGGTGATCGTGTCGTCATCCGGTCCGAGGACCTCATCGATGTGCGCCACAGCTCCAATTATGCCCTTTTTATCAGCAGATAGGAGGATTATGGGCGGGTGACCGTGACGCGGTTGGGGGACGACGCCGAGCCTGGGAACTGGGACGCTGCGGCCCGGCTCCTCGACGACTATCGCCAGCACTACGGCGCCAACCCGGCTCCGGAGGCGGTCGCGACGTGGCTGCGCGAGCAGATCGACGCCGCCCGGGCCCGCGTCTACCTGGCCTGCGGCGCGCAGGACGGAGTCACCGACGGCGTCTGTACGGTCGCGGTGGTCCCGGCCGCCCTCACCCTCCGCACGGTGTGGCTGGTCCGCGACCTCTACGTCCGCCCGGCCGCCCGCCGCCGCGGGGTGGCACGCGAGATGCTCGAGGTGGTGGCCGACGACGCCCGGGCCAACGGCGCCCACCGGCTCTCACTGCAGACCGAGTCGGCCAACGTCCGGGCCATCGAGCTCTACGCGCGCGGCGGGTTCACCGCGCTCCCCGAGGTCACCGTGATGGACAGCACGCTCTGATACTCAGACGACGGCGGGCACCTGCGCCGGGACCGCGGCGACGGCGGCCGACTTGCGCTTCGCGTACGCGTAGAGCCGCAGGATCAGCAGCAACTCGAACGCGACCATCAGCACCGACGACGCCACACCGACCGGGATGATGAGCGCACTGACCGGCCCGATGATGAACACGAACATCATGAACTCGATGCCGCTGAACAGGTGCGGCCGGATCCGGTGGCGCACCAGGAAGTCGCGCAGCCGCCACACCGGCGACACGCTCGCCCCGGGCGGCGGGCTGGTGACCACGACCGGGCCGGTGTCCGAGTCCTCGTCCGTCATGATCGGGCCGCCCTGACCGAGGTCGGCCCGGACCTTGCCCATCTGCAGCGCGTTCAGGTAGCGGAACATGTCGAGGAAGACGACCACCGCGCCGAGCCAGATGTAGGCCAGGTTGCCGGTCGCGACGTACTGACCGCCGAACAGGCCGACCGCGCACACCGCCACCCGCAGCCGGTCGAGCACGTAGTCGAGCCACGACCCGAAGGCCGAGCCCGTCCCGTTCAGCCGGGCGATCTTGCCGTCCATGCAGTCCAGGACGAAGCTGAGGTGGAACAGCAGGGCCCCGAGCAGCAGCCACGGATAGCCGGCCCGCCAGAAGCTGTAGGCGCTGCCGAGACCGACCACGAACGCCAGGAGGGTCAGCCGGTTGGGAGTCACGGAACGCCACGGCGACACGAGCTGGACCAGGCGGGACGCCAGCGGGTCGACCAGACCCACCGTCCACCAGGCATCCTTGCTCTTGTACGTGCGTTCGCGGATCTCTGCGAGGGGATACCGCTGCGCCATAGCCGTGACTCCTGGGAAACCCGAAACATGAACGATCGACCGCGCGGACCTTACTAGAACTTGAACGACGCGGAAAGAGGACCCGGGGCGTGTCGGAAATCGGGGGCTTTTTCCGTCACCTGCCGTTAACTTTCCGGAGATCCAGCCGAAAGAGACCGAGGGGAAGCACAGTGGACGCTGCCGACGTGGCGGACGATCTCGAACAGGTGCTCCTGACCGAGGAGCAGATCCTGACCCGGGTCGGCACGCTCGCCGCCGAACTGCACGAGGTCTACGGAGACCGGACACCTGTGCTGGTCGGCGTGCTCGGCGGGGCGGCTACGTTCACCGTCGACCTGGCTCGCGCGTACGCGGGAATGCTCGAAATCGGCTGGATGGCCGTCAAGTCCTACAGCACCCGCAACCGCGCCTCCGGCTCCGTCCGCCTGCTCAAGGATCTCGATATCGACATCGCCGGACGCGACGTGCTGATCGTCGACGGCGTCATCGACACCGGGCTCACCATGTCGTGGCTGATCGCCAACCTGGCCCAGCGCGAACCGGCCTCGATCGCCGTGTGCGCCCTGCTGCGCAAACCCGAGACGGCCCGGTTCGCCGACACCCCCACGTACGTCGGTTTCGAGGTCGGATCCGGCCTGATCGTCGGCTACGGCCTGGACCACCTCGGCCGCTACCGCAATCTCCGATGCGCCGCCGTCCTGTCGCCCAGCCACTTTTGACCCGGTTTGCGGGGCATTGATGGCGACGCGAAGCCAGGCGCGGCGCGGCCGCCCGGTGGTGTGCGCGGGGCGCACGTAGGCTGTCAGCATGACTGAGTTCGACGGCCTCCCGCTGCTCCGATCCCCCGTGGCCATTGCGGCATTCGAGGGCTGGAACGACGCAGCGGACGCATCGACCGCGGCCGTGGAGCATCTCGAGCAGGTGTGGCAGGCCCGCGAGATCTCGACCATCGACCCGGAGGACTTCTACGACTTCCAGGTCAGCCGGCCTACGGTGACGATGGCCGAGGGCGAGACCCGCAAGATCGAGTGGCCGACCACCCGGTTCACCGTGGCCAGCCCGCCCGGCGCCGACCGCGACGTCGTGCTGATCCGCGGCATCGAGCCCAGCATGCGCTGGCGCACCTTCTGCGAGCAGGTCCTCGAGGTCTGCCACAGCCTCGAGGTGACCCGGATCGTGCTGCTGGGCGCGCTGCTGGCCGACGTGCCCTACACCCGGCCCCTGCCGATCAGCGGCTCGGCCAGCGACCGCGAGGCGAGCGAGAAATACAACGTGGTCCCCACCCGCTACGACGGCCCCACCGGCATCGTCGGGGTGCTGCACGAGGCGGCCGGCCGGGCCGACCTCGACGCGCTGTCGTTCTGGGTGCACGTGCCGCACTACGCCAACAACCCGCCCTGCCCCAAGGCGACGCTGGCCCTGCTGAGCCGCCTGGAAGATGTGCTCGACCTGCCGGTACCCCTCGCCGACCTGGCGGAGGAGGCCGACGAGTGGGAGAAGCGGGTCCGGGCCGCCGCCGAGCAGGACGCCGAGCTGGGCGAATACGTGCGCGAACTGGAGGAACGGGTGGGCGACGAGGGCATCCAGCCGCTCACCGGCGACGAGATCGCCAGCGAGTTCGAGAAGTACCTGCGCCGTCGCGGCGGTTCGGCCGGCCCCACCGCGGGCTCCTGGTAAGACCCGCAGTCAAAGGCCCGGTTTCCCGTACGCGGTGAGGCCGGGCTTTCTGCTGCCCAGCCCCCGCCGTGCGCCGCCTGCCCGTGTCGGCACCCGCCGCGCCGCGTGTCGCCGCACTGTGCCGCGTGCCGGCGCTCCGGCGTGGCTGCGTGTCGGCGCGGCTGTGCTCCGGCGTGGCTGTGCTCCGGCGTGTCGGCGGCCCGCCCCACACCGCGTACGGCATCCTAGGAACCTAGTCTTGAGGAGGTCGTGATGACGATCAATCCTGGGGCGGCCGAGTTCCCGCACCGCCAGATCGCCGCCCAGCTGCGCGAGCGGATCCGCCGGGGCGACTGGCAGCCCGGCGAGCGCCTGCCGTCGATCCCCGCCATGGCCGAGATGTTCGGGGTGGCCAAGCAGACCGTCCAGCGCACCGTCGACCAGCTCCGGGTCGAGGGGATCCTGATCACCAAACCCGGCTCCGGTACGTACGTCCGCGGCACCCGCCGTCGCCTCAACCGACTGTCCCGCGGCCGCTACGGCGCCCACCGCGGCTACCACGCCGACCTCGCCGCCCGCTATCGCCAGCAGCTGGTCGCGGTCCGCCGGGAACCCGCCCCGCCCGAGGTCGCCGACGCGTTCGGCGTGCGCGACGGCACCGAGATGCTGGTCCGCCGCCACCTGGTCAAGGCCGACGACGCCACCGTCGAGCTGGGCGCATCATGGTTCCGGGTCACCGACGCGAGCGGCACCACCCTGGAGCGGGCCGAGGCGTTCGGCCGGCCGCTCTACCAGGAGGCCGAGGAGGTGCTCGGCAAACGCTACGCGTCGGCCACCGACACCATCAGCGCCCGCCAGCCGAGCCGGGATGAGGCCGAGATCCTGCAGATCCGCCCGGACACCCCGGTGCTGCACCTGCTGCACGTAGCGTTCGACGAGAGCCGCAAGCCGATCGAGGTGGCCCAGGCCACCTGGCCCGGCCCGATGACGACGCTGACCGAGGAGTACAAGATCCCGGCCCCCACCCCGCAGACCCCCGACTCCGACCCGGGCCTCGCCCTCGCATAGAAGCCTGTGGACGACGGCGCTGCTCCGGCTTGACAGGCGCGTAGTCTTCCCGCATTTCCCTGGGTGGGTGGTTTCAGGGGGTCGTTGCAACACGGTCGGTGTCCCAGGAGCTTAGCCAGACGTTCCGCGGGGCTGTCCCAGCCGAGGGTCATCCGGGGCCGTCCGTTGAGTTCAGCGGCGACCGCGGCCAGATGGTCGGGGTCGTGGGCGGCGAGGTCGGTGCCTTTCGGGAAGTACTGGCGCAGCAGGCCGTTCGTGTTTTCGTTTGTTCCGCGTTGCCGGCGGGCCTCGGCGCGGTGCTGCGCCGCATGCGGCCGGTAGCCACCGGATGCGCGTTGCGGCGGATCTCGCGGCTGATCGTGGACTTCGACCGGCCCAGCTCCGCCGCGATCGCGGTCTGAGAATGTTTGGCCAGCAACCGGTCCGCGATCAGGATCCGCTCGTCGAGTGACAGGAACCGGGCCGAGACACTCGCCCGCACAGCGTTCTCCTGGGCCCGCTGCTTGGCGTTACGCGCCGCCCGCGAGTCCGGATGCCGCCACTCATAACCGGTCCGGCGATCCACCCCGACCTGACGGCACGCCGCCGTCCCTACTCCTCGCGCCACAAGATCTAAATATGCTTACCGCTGCTCGGCCTTGCTCAACCCGTTGATCCAGCTCTGATCGGAACCCTCGAACGCCCTGTCAACCCCTTGTTGAACTCAGGTGTTGCGACGATCCCGTGAACCTGAGGTAGGCGGGGAGGCGGCGGCTGCTCCGAAGATCACGGCGTGAAAATGTCCTCGATGTGGCATTCGAACGCAGCGGCCAAGGCGAACGCGACGGTCAGGCTCGGGTCGTACTTGCCGTTCTCGATCGAGTTGATCGTCTGACGGGAGACGCCCAGCCGCGATGCCAGGGTTTCCTGGGTCCAGCGCCGCTCGGCCCGCAGGACGCGCAGGCGGTTGCGCATCAGCGATACCTCTCCATCCGGCTCGCCCACGCCACGGTCCACGCGAACAGCGCGAACATCAGCACCCACGGCCCGCGTAGGGCCGGCACGTCGGCGAACGCGTCCACCATGGTCCAGGTCAGCGTGGCCCCGATCGTGGCCCAGAAGGCCAGGGCCGATGCTTCCAGGCCGGCCGTCCGCTCGACGCCCTCGCGGCGCATCGCGGACCGTCCGATCACGAACGCGGACGCCATCAGCCCGATCACCGCCAGCACGGCCACAACGGTGACCAGCCAGCCGTACGGGCGCTCGACCGCGACGGTCAGCACGATCGCCGCGATCATCCCGGCCAGCCAGACTCCGCTGCCCGCCCAGACCGCCGTCGATTCCTTTCTCGTCATGTCAGCCATACCCCAATCGTCAAGCTCCCTTGCCATTATGTCAAGCGTGCTTGTCACAGCAAGCGGAAGACCAGCGCAAGGTCCACCGGGGACGATCTCGCCCCGTTCCCGCTCAACCGGCGAGAAACGGGGAACCATGCGAGAGAAACGAGACTCACGGGGGCGCCGGCAACCGCGGCGTCAGCCACACC
Source organism: Paractinoplanes bogorensis (assembly GCF_018829635.1). GTDB lineage: Bacteria > Actinomycetota > Actinomycetes > Mycobacteriales > Micromonosporaceae > Actinoplanes > Actinoplanes bogorensis. The sequence goes on along the minus strand of NZ_JAHKKG010000004.1, from coordinate 290,093 downwards.
GCGGCAGTCTGTGGCACCAGAGGCGACGGCGGGCGCGGAGTCGGCGTCGTCCAATCCGGACTGCCCGGCGGACTATCCGTTCGGCCCCTACTGGCCGGCCAGCTTCAACGCGTTCAAGAGGACGGAACTGTTCCGGGGCGGCCGTGCCGCTGAGGGCATGCAACGGCGGCGCCGCGCAGAGCGGGGAGCGACTGACCCGCGGCGACGGCCGCTACGCGTTCCGAACCTTCGCGCCCCTGGAGAGGAACTGCCTGCCTGGATGTCCGCGGAACGGGCACGAACGCGGGCACCACCATTCATGGTTCCCGGCGCAGGAAAACGGAAGACCCGAGGGGCCGGTGGCTCCTCGGGTCGACTGTTCACGAGGGAGGGCTGGGGAACAGCCCTCCCGCTACGACAAACTCAGAAAAGGTCGACATCGATGCTGTTGCCGTTCAGGATGCCGTTGTTCGAGGTGTAGCTGTAGAAGCTGCCACCGTTGTTGTAGAAGTCGTAGCCGCCACCGTGACGGTGGTGGTGACGACGGTGGTGGTGGTTGTAGCCGTAGTAGTCGTCCTCGTCGCACCAGTAGTGCGAGGACTTCGACGAGGCACCCTCGTGCGACACGGCAGCCTGGGCGGGACCCGCAAGGGCGAGGCTCGCGCCGGAAGCCAGCAGCAGGCCGGCGAGGTACATCATCGGACGACGACGCATGATATTTCCTTTCGGACGAAAGTAGGACCTCCGAAAGTCTGGACTTCTCGCCGACGAAATGTGCGTCTTTACGGCCAACTACAACTAATCCGGTGCGAATTAGCCAAAATGCTCCACACATCGTTCCGGGCCATTAGGGTGCGCCGTTCACAGACGCACGCCCAGCAATGCGTCCACCGTCCGCGCCATCAGGGCCGGCGCCTGGTCGTCATCACCGGCACCCGAGAGCGCGGCCTCGGCCCACGCGTCCACCACGGCCAGCGCCGCGGGCGCATCAAGATCAGAGTGCAGAGTTTCCCGTACGGCCGAAAGCAGGCCCTCGCCCGACGGCCCGGCCGGCGCGACGGCCGCCGAACGCCACCGGGCCAGCCGCTCCTCCCCCGCCTTGAGCACGTCGTCGGTCCACTCGCGGTCGGCGCGGTAGTGCCCCGAGAGCAGGCCCAGCCGGACGGCCATCGGGTCGACGCCGTCGCCGCGCAGCCGGGACACGAAGACCAGGTTGCCCTTCGACTTCGACATCTTCTCGCCGTCCAGGCCGATCATGCCCGCGTGCACGTAGTGCGCGGCGAACGGCGCCTTCCCGGTCAGCGTCTCGGCGTGCGCGGCCGAGCACTCGTGGTGCGGGTAGAGCAGGTCGCTTCCGCCGCCCTGCACGTCGATGGTGTCGCCGAGCCGGCCGAGCGCGATCGTCGCGCACTCGATGTGCCAGCCGGGGCGGCCGGGGCCGAGGTCGCCGCCGTCCCAGGCCGGCTCGCCGTCGCGGGCGCCGCGCCACAGCAGGGGGTCGAGCGGGTCTCGCTTGCCGGACCGCTCGGGGTCGCCGCCGCGCTCGGCCGAGAGGACGGTCATCTCGTCGCGGCTCAGGTTGGACTCGTAGCCGAACCGCGGGGCGACGGCGATCGAGTAGTACACGTCGCCGGTGCCGTCGTCGAGGGTGTAGGCGGCGCCGGCCGCGATCAGCTCGCGCACGTGCTCGACGATGGCCGGGATCGACTCGACCGCGCCCACGTAGTGCGCCGGCGGGATGATCCGCAGCGCCTCCATGTCTTCGCGGAACAGGGCGGTCTCGCGCATGGCGAGCACGATCCAGTCCTCGCCGTCGCGCTCGGCCCGCTCGAGCAGCGGGTCGTCGATGTCGGTCACGTTCTGCACGTAGTTGACGTCGTGGCCGGCGTCGCGCCAGAGCCGGTTCACCAGATCGAACGCGATCATCGTGGCCGCGTGCCCGAGGTGGGTGGCGTCGTAGGGCGTGATGCCGCAGACGTACATCGTCGCGGTGGAACCGGGCGAGGTCGGGGCGATCTCGCGGCGGGCCGAATCGAACAGGAGCGGCGGCAGGGCCTCTCCGGGCAGGGTCGGCACGTCGTGCCCGGTCCAAGCATCCATGGTCAGGAGCCTATCCAGCGCTCCTGAGAACACACCCGGGGGCGTGAAGAAAGCAACAACTCAGACGGGCGGCCACGGGATGGCGGGCCAGTCCTGGGGCGGGTCGGGATAGCGGCCCCGGCGCAGCAGGCGCTTGATCCGGCGGCGTACGGTCTCGACCTCGGTGATCGTCAGGTGTTCCTCGAGCTCCTCGCCCAGCGGGCCGCCCAGCGACGCGAGCAGGGCCGGGAGAACCTCGTTGGCCTCGGGGACCAGGGGCTTGCCGGTCCAGCCCCACAGGACCGTACGCAGCTTGTTCTCGACGTGGAAGCTGACACCGTGGTCGACGCCGTGGACCGAGCCGGTGGCCGGGTAGAGCACGTGGCCACCCTTGCGGTCGGCGTTGTTGATCACCGCATCGAACACCGCGAGCCGGGCCAGCCGGGGGTCGTCGGCGTGGGCCAACGCGTAGGCCTCGCCGTCGTCGTCGCGCGCGTTGGCGACCGGCAGCCAGCCCTCGGGCACGTCCCACGCGGGCACGAAGCCGATCAGGGATTCGGCCGTCTCGGGTTCGTCGATCCAGAGCTGCAGCGCGCCCACGCCGAGCGGGCCCTCGCGCAGGATCGTCGGGGGCACCAGATCCCAGCCGGTCGCCTTGGAGACCAGATAGGCCGACACCTCGCGGCCGGCCAGCGTGCCGTCGGGGAAGTCCCACAGCGGGCGCTCGCCCTGCACCGGCTTGTAGACGCAGCGGCGGGTCAGACCGTCGAGCGTGATCTCGGCCCGCAGCGTGGTGTTGGACGCGTCGACCAGCCGGCCCTCGATCTCGAGCCGGCCGCGGGCCAGCAGGTCGAGGGCATCGGCCTCGGCCAGCGCCGCGGCGGGCTCGCTCTTCACCGGTGGTAGCCGTTGTGCCGGGGGCAGAGGTGACCGGCCGGGTCGAGCGGCTGGCCGCAGAGCGGGCACGGGGGCCGGCCGGCGGCCACCACCCGGCGCGCGCGGTCGATGAACGCGCGGGTCGCCTCGGGGGTCAGCCGCACCCGGAGGCGGTCGAGGTCGTCGTCGGGCTCGTCGGCGTCCTCGTCGTCGGCATCCTCCTCGACCACGGGCGCGTCGTCGTCGCCGTCGGTCAGCTCGATCTCGACCTCGGCCTCGCCGGCCTCGATCGCCTCGATCACCACGGTGCTGGTGTCGACGTCGAAGGCCAGGCCGAGGGTGCCGACCCGGAACTCCTCGTCGACCGGGGTGTCGAGCGGCTCGTTGTCGTGGGTGGCCAGCACGGGCAGCTCGGGCAGGTCGACGCCGAACCGTTTGTTGGCCTCGACGAGCAACTCCTCGAGCTTTTCGGCGAGCAGCGACACCTGGACCTTCTCCAGCGCGACGCTGACCACCCGGCCGCCGCCACGGGCCTGGAGGAAGAACGTGCGGTCGCCCGGCTCGCCCACCGTCCCGGCGACGAACCGCTCCGGCGGCTCGAACGAGTGCACCTGGTGGGTCATGCCGACAACCCTATCCACGACCGCGCGCCCCCGCGCATCCCGACCGGTCCGGGTTCGCCGAGGGCGCAACGCTCACCCACCTGCGGTAACACATTTGTCACACAGAGCAGTCACACACCGCCGCCGGCGCCGCCGCCGACCACGGCGTCGGAACGAGCGTCACCACCGACTGCGGCGTCCAAGGGGGCGCCTCCCCCGACCACCGCATCCGAGCGGTCGCCGTCCTTGGCGGGCGGCGGGATCAGACCGGTGAGGTCGGCGCAGTCGTTCACGCGTACGACGAAAGACCTGGTCGGTGTGTATCGGATGACGCTGACCGAGGCCGGGTCGGCCACGATCCGCTGGAACTGGTCGAGGTGCAGACCCATGGCGTCGGCGATGATGGCTTTGATCACATCGCCGTGGCTGCACGCCACCCACAGCGCGTCGGGCCCGTGGCTCTCGGTGAAGGCCGCGTCCCAGCGCCGGACCGTGGCCACCGCGCGGGCCGACATCGCGGCCATGGCCTCGCCGTTCGGAAAGACGGCGGCACTCGGGTGGGCCTGCACGACCGGCCAGAGCGGTTCCTTGGCCAGTTCCTTGAGCGGGCGGCCCTCCCAGTCGCCGTAACCGCACTCGGTCAGGCCCTCGTCGACCACCGCCGTCGTGCCGGGCAGGGCCAGCTCGACGGTGGTGCGGCAGCGGATCAGCGGGCTGGTCACGACCCCGGCCAGCGGCAGCACGCGCAGCCGCTCGCCGGCCCGGCCGGCCTGGGTGCGGCCGGTGTCGTCGAGCTCGACCGGGCGCCGACCGGCCAGCTCGCCGCTCGCGTTGGCCGTCGTGCGCCCGTGCCGGAGCAGCAGAACGGTGGCCACTATTCGGCCATGCCGAGCTCTTCGAACGCCTCGGCGACGATCCGCAGGGTGTCCAGGCCGCTCTTGAGGTCGCCGACGTAGGGGCTGATCGACAGCGTGCCGACACCCGCCTCGGCGTACTGACGCAGGCGTTCCTTGACCTGGATCTTGTTGCCGAGGATCGAGGTGCGCTCGATGAACTCCTGCGGCACGGCCTCGGCCGCCTCCGCCTTCTTGCCGCTCAGGTAGAGGTCCTGCACCTTGGCCGCGGCCTCGGCGTAGCCCATCCGCACGGCCAGCTGGTTGTAGAAGTTCTGCTCGCGGCTGCCCATGCCACCGACGTAGAGCGACGCGTAGCCGCGCAGCACGTCGGCGCACCAGGCCACGTTGTCGCCGAGCACGACCGGCACGCTGGGCGCCACGTCGAAGCCGGTCAGGCCCAGTCCGTGCTTGGACCGGCCACGCTCGATGTGCTGCAGATATTCGCCGGCCGCGTCGGGCGCGAAGAAGATGGCCAGCCAGCCGTCGGCGATCTCGCCCGCGAGCTCGAGGTTCTTGGGGCCGACGGCGGCGAGGTAGATCGGCACCGCCTCGCGGGGCGGGTGGAAGCCGAGGCGCAGCGCCTTGCCCGGGCCGTCGGGCAACGGCAGCGTGTAGTGCTCGCCCGAGAACGAGACGGGCTGCCGGGCGATCGCCATCTTGACGATCTCGACGTATTCCCGCGTACGGGAAAGAGGTTTGGCGAAACGCACACCGTGCCAGCCCTCGGAGACCTGGGGACCCGAGACGCCCAGGCCGAGCCGGAACCGGCCGCCGGAGAGGGTGTCGATCGTGGCCGCGGTCATCGCCGTCATGGCCGGGGTGCGGGCCGGGATCTGCATCACCGCGGCGCCCAGGTCGATCCGCTGGGTCTGGCCGGCGATCCAGGCCAGCATGCTGACCGTGTCGGAGCCGTAGGCCTCGGCCGACCACACGACCGCATAGCCGAGCCGGTCTGCCTCCTGTGCCATCGCCAGGTGGTCGGCGGGCGTGGTCCACGCCGCCTGATAGCCGAGGTTGAGTCCGAGCCGCACGATCTTCCTCCCACTGACGCCGTCGTCCCCCCGAAGCCTACTGACCCGCTCTCGACTCAAGAGGCGGGCGCCGGGAGGATTTCGCTCTTGACAACTACTGAATAAGGTTCACTCATGCTGCAACGACCGCTCGGCCGTAGCGGGCTCGCGGTCTCGCGGCTCGCGCTCGGCACCATGACCTGGGGCCGCGACACCGACCCGGACGACGCGGCGGCCCAGCTCAAGCTGTTCCTCGAGGCCGGCGGCACGCTGCTCGACACGGCCGACGTCTACGGCGACGGCGATGCCGAGTCGGTGATCGGCTCGCTGCTCGACCACCTCGTGCCGCGCGACGAGGTGGTGATCGCCACCAAGGCCGGGCTCACCCCGCACGGCTACCGGCGCCGCGACGGCTCCCGGGGCAACCTGCTGCGCTCGCTCGACGCGTCGCTGCGCCGGCTCGGCACCGACTACGTCGACCTGTGGCAGGTGCACGGCAACGACCCGATGACCCCGCTCGAAGAGACCCTGGCCGCCCTCGACCACGCGGTGAACAGCGGCCGGGTGCGTTACGTGGGGGTCTCGAACTTCGCCGCCTGGCAGACCGCCCGCGCCGCGACCTGGCAGTCGGCCTATCCGGGGCGGGCCCCGATCGTGGCCGCCCAGATGGAGTACTCGCTGCTCGAGCGGGGCATCGAGCGCGAGCTGCTGCCCGCCTCGCAGGCCCTCGGCTTCGGGGTGCTGGCCTGGTCGCCACTGGGCCGCGGGGTGCTCACCGGCAAATACCGCAACGGCCGGCCGCTCGACTCGCGGGCCGCCACCGAGCATCTGGCCCCGTTCGTGCAGACCTATCTCGAGCCGCGCAGCTCCAGCATCGTGCAGGCGGTCGTCACCGCGGCCTCCGGGCTGGGCGCCTCGCCGGTCGAGGTGGCGCTGGCCTGGATCCGCGACCGGCCCGGGGTGGCCGCCCCGATCCTCGGCGCGCGGACCGCCGCCCAGTTGCAGGGTGCCCTGGCCAGCGAGGACCTGACCCTGCCGGCCGAGATCGCCGGCGCGCTCGACGACGTGTCCGCGATCGACGTCGGCTATCCCGAGCGCGAAGGGGTCGGATACCCGGACGGCGAGGGCTGAGTGTTCCGCCCTCTGCTGCGCGCGATCACCTATCGCCGCGGGGTCTTCCTGCTGCTGGGCGGGGTCATCCTTCTCCCGTACGCGATGACGGCGGGCCTGCTGGCCCAGATGCTCACGTCCGGCGACGGCAACCTGGCCGGTGTGCTGGCCACGGCGGCGGTGGCGTTCGCCGTGGCCGTCGTCCCCCCGTTTCTGGGCGGCACCCGCGAGCTGGAGATCACCGCGGTGCGGGCCCTGCTCGGCGTGCCACTGCCCGAGCACGACCGCCGCCGCCCGATGCCCCTCGAGACCCGGCTGCGCTCGGCCGTCTGGTTCGGACTGCACCTGATCAGCGGCGCGGTGGTCGGCACGATCCTGCTCATCGCGGTGCCGCTGGCGCTGCTGGCCTTCACCGAGCGGGCCGGCCTGACCGAGGGTGCGCTGGTCGGCGCCGACCTGGGTCCGCTGCGGGCCGACAACCGCTGGGGCTGGACGGCGGCCGGGGTCGCACTGCTGATCGGCTCGGTCTACGCCACCGCCGGGCTGGGCGCGCTGGCCGCGACCATGGCCCCGGTGCTGCTGGGCCCCTCGGCGGCCGAGCGGGTCGCCGTGCTGGAAGCGCAGGAGCGCAGGCTGGCCGAACGCAACCGGCTCGCCCGCGAACTGCACGACTCGGTCGGCCACGCGCTGACCGCGGTCACGCTGCAGGCGGGTGCGGCCCGCACCGTCTTCGACCGCGACCCCGATTTCGCCCGGCGCGCCCTGGGGTCCATCGAGGATCTCGGCCGGACCGCGCTGGAGGAACTGGACGCCGTCCTCGGCCTGCTGCGCGACGCTGTGCCCCCGCCGACGCCTGGTCCTACGGACGGCGAGACCGACGCGCCGACCCTGGCCGACCTCGACCGTCTGCTGACCGACGACGTCGACGCGCAGGTGGACATGGTGGAGGTGCCGCCGGCCGTCTCCCGGGAGGCGTTCCGGATCGTGCAGGAGAGCCTGACCAACGCGGCCAAACACGGGACGGGGCGGGTCAGACTGCGGGTCACCGCGCCCGACGCTCTCGTCATCGAGGTCGCCAACAGGATCGCCATCGAGGTCGGCGCCCCGACCGGGACGAGCGGGGGCCGGGGGCTGGCGGGCATGCGGGAACGCGTACGGCTGCTCGGGGGTCATCTGACGGCCGGGGCGACCGACGGGATCTGGAAGGTCGAGGCACGGCTGCCACGGGGGGACGAGACGTGATCACAGTGCTGATCGTGGACGACGACGACCTGATCCGGGCCGGGCTGAGCGCGGTGCTAGGTGCGGCCGGTGACATCACCGTGGCCGGCGAGGCGACCGATGGTGATCAGGCCGTTCCGGAGGCCCGCCGGCTGCGCCCGGACGTCGTGCTGATGGACGTGCGGATGCCCCGGATCGACGGCATCCAGGCCACCCGGCTGCTGCTCGACCGGCTCGACGACCCGCCCCGGGTGCTGGTGCTGACCACCTTCGAGAACGACGAGTACGTGTACGAGGCGCTCGCGGCCGGGGCGAGCGGTTTCCTGCTCAAGCGGGCGCGACCGGAACGGATCACCGAGGCGGTGCGGATGGTCGCGCGCGGTGATTCCCTGCTGTTTCCCGAGGCCGTACGCCGTCTGGCCGCCACCCACCAGCGTCCGTCGCCCGGGCGGTTGCCGGGTGCACCGCTGACCGACCGCGAGGCCGAGGTGCTCGAGCTGATGGCAGAGGGCCTGTCCAACGCCGAGATCGCCGCGCGGCTGGTGCTCGGCGTCGAGACGATCAAGACGCACGTCGGCAGCGTGCTGGCCAAGCTCGGGGTCCGCGACCGCACCCAGGCCGTCGTCACCGCGTACCGCTCGGGGTTCATCTCCCCCTGACGAGGGAGACGGATCCCCCGCGGCCGGGATCTCCCCGCGCCGGTCAGTTGGGACCGTCGACGCATGGCACAGAAGCTCGCGGCCGGATGGGCCGCCCTCTACGGAACCCTCGCGCTGGTCTGGTCCGTGACCGGCCACGGCTTTCCCTACGGTCCCGGCGGCACCCGCTCCGAGACCAGCCCGCTGCGCGCCCTGCCGGCCGAGGTCGGCGCGCCGCTGTTCGCCGGGGTCCTGCTCCTGGCCGCGGTGCTCCTGCTGATCATGAGCGGCGGCCGCCCGGTCCCCCGGCCCGCGCGCATCGCGATGCTCACCTACCTGGGGGTGGTCGTCACGGCGCTGCTGGTGGTGATCCCGGATACCAGCCTGCTGACGCTCACCGGCTACCTGCCGATCCTGATCATCGGGCTACCGTTCGGCTGGCCGCCCGACATCGACTACTCGACCGTTTTCACCTGGACGCTGGCCAACCAGGCGTTCGCCGTCATCGGCGGGGTGCTGCTGGCCCGGGCCGTGCTCCGATGGCAGTTCGCCACGTCCGGGGCGTGCGAGGACTGCGGGCGCCCGGCGCTGCGCGGCACGGGGTCGTGGGCCCGGTGGGCGACGTACGTGGCCGCCGTGATCCCGCTGCTCTACGCCGCCACCCGGTTCGCCTGGCTCCTCGGCATCCCGGTCGGTCTCACCGAGGACACCCTGCGCGAGCTGCGGGAGAGCGGCGCGGTGTGGGCCGGCTCCGGGCTGGGCGCCTTCGCGGTCGTCGGCGCGATCCTGACGCTCGGCCTGGTGCAGCGCTGGGGCGAGGTCTTCCCAAGCTGGATGCCCGGCCTGGCCGGCAAGCGGGTGCCGATCCGGCTGGCCACCGTGCCCGCGACCCTGGTGGCGATCTTTGTGATGTCCGCCTCGGTGGCCTTCTACGCCGACCCGGTCTTCTTCGACACGCTCACCAGCGACACGGTGGCCGTCGCCCCCATGCTGGCCTGGCCGATCTGGTCGGTGGCGCTGGGCACGGCGACCCTCGGCTACTACCTCCGGCGCCGTCCGGCCTGCCGGAAGTGCGGTCCGGGCGACACCACGCCGGGGCTGGTGTCACGGCCGCAGGCGGGCGCATATTAGATCGCATGAACTACGAATACGCGCCGCTGCGGTTGCCCTCGAATGTCGATCGGCTGACGGCCGCGGCGCAGCTCGCGATCCAGGCGGAGTTCTCGGGCTGGGAGCTGGCCCGGGTGCAGCTCTATCGGGACGGCACCCGCAAGGTGATGCTCCGCCGCCGGATCCAGCCCACCCCGCAGCCGGGGCTGAGCTACTGAGAAGGGCCCGTCCGCACGGACGGGCCCTTCTTCACAACTTCATGCGACGACGCCGGTCAAGCTCAGTGCTGGTGGCCGGCGTGGTCGTGGTCGTGCTCGTCCTCGTCGGGCAGGAACGGGTGCTCGTCGAGCCGGCCGACCAGCAGGTCGCCCTCCTTGGGCGCGAACGGGCCGTCACCGTCCGAGTCTTCGAACTCGTCGAGGTCGAGCGGCTGGGAGATCTCGGTGACCGTGAGCAGGCCGTCGAGCGGCTCCAGCTCGGGCACGTCGAGCGACGACAGCGACCCGTCGCCCGCCTGCAGCAGCTCGAGCACGGCCTCGCCGACCGACTCGACCGCGCCGGCGTCCTCGTCCTCGGGCACCGACTGGCGGCGGGCCTCCTCGGCCCGGCGCAGCAGCGCCGACACGCTCGGCACGCGGTAGTCACGCCGCTGCCGCACCGAGAGGACCTGCGGGTACGGGTCGGCGCCGGCGGACGCGTCGAAGCCGTCCACGCCCAGGCCGAAGCGGGCGTCGGCCTCGTTCGGGTCGATCGACTCGACGTCCCACGGCGTCACCTCGCCGAAGCCGTCGAGCAGCTTCTCGTCGTACGCGAAAGAGGCGTTGTTGAGGTCGACGTAGGCCTGCCAGACACCGTCGTCATCGGGACGGCCCTCGGCCGCCTTGACCGCCGCGAGATGCGCCCGGGAGGCCTCGATCACCCGCTCGAGGGCGGCGTCGAGATCCGCGTACTGGTCGGTCATCGGTTTGGGTCCTTCCGCAGGTCAGCTGTTCCGGAGAAGACGGTCGAGCACACGCACGCCGAACTTTAGCCCGTCGACCGGCACGCGCTCGTCGATGCCGTGGAACAAGGAGGCGAAGTTCAGGTCGGCGGGAAGCCGCAACGGGGCGAACCCGAAGCAACGGATGCCGAGCGTCGAGAAGGCCTTCGCATCGGTGCCCCCGGACATCAGGTACGGCACAGTACGCGCCCCCGGATCCTCGGCGCGCAGCGCGGCCCCCATCGCCTCGACCAGATCGCCGCCGAACTCCGTCTCGACGGCCGGCTGCTGGTGGACGTGCTCGATCTCGATGTCCGGCCCGATCAGCTCGCGCAGCTCGGACAGGAACCGGTCGGCCTCGCCGGGCAGCGTGCGGCAGTCGATGGTGGCCGACGCCCGCCCGGGGATCACGTTGTCCTTGTAGCCGGCCTCGAGACGGGTGGGGTTGGCGGTGTTGCGGATGGTGGCGCCGATCAGGTTGGCGATCGGGCCCAGCTTGGCGATCGCCACCTCCGGGTTGTCCGGGTCGATGTCGATCTGCAGCGCGTCGCCGACCTGGGCCAGGAACTCCCGGACGGTGGGCGTGACGACGATCGGGAACCGGTGGTGGCCGACCCGCGCGACGGCCTCGGCCAGGTGGGTCACGGCGTTGTCGTCGTGGATGAACGAGCCGTGCCCGGGGCGGCCACTGGCGTGGATGCGCAGCCAGTCGAGCCCCTTCTCGGCGGTCTGCACCAGATAGAGGCGCAGGTCGTCGTTCACCGTGTAGGAGTAGCCGCCGACCTCGCCGATCGCCTCGGTGCAGCCCTCGAACAGGTCCCGGTGGTTGTGCACCAGCCACTGCGAGCCGTACTCCATGCCGGCCTCTTCGTCGGCCGTGTAGGCGAGCACGATGTCGCGCGGGGGCACGTAGCCCGTACGGGACCAGTCCCGGACCACGGCGAGCATCATCGCGTCGAAGTCCTTCATGTCGATCGCGCCCCGGCCCCACAGGTAGCCGTCCTTCTCCTCGCCCGAGAAGGGATCGACCGACCACTCGCTCGCGTCGGCCGGCACCACGTCGAGATGCCCGTGCACGAGCAGCGCGCCCCGGCTGCGGTCGGCCCCCGGGATGCGGGCGACCAGGTTGGCCCGTTTCGGCGCCGACTCGTGGAGCTCGACGTCGATGCCGGCCTCGCCCAGCTTCGCGGCGACGTATTCGGCGGCGACACGCTCACCGACCGTCGTACGCGGGTCGCCGGTGTTCGTGGTATCGATACGCAGCAGGTCGCGGCAGATGCCGACGACCTCGTCCGCGGAGGTATTCTCCATCCCCCCTTCCTATCAGGGGTTTGTCACCACGACAGCTGGGGGTATTGCCGCGCCGTGTCGTCCTTGAATCTTCCCCCGCTGCCGCCCGTGGGCGGCGAGACCACCGGCCGCAACGTCGTCGACGTGGTCACCGGCGAGCACCGCAGGCTGCTGAAACTCTGCGATCGCCTGGCCGCCGACCCGGCCGACAAGCGCCTGGCCAGTGCCCTGGTGGCCGAACTGTCCCGGCATCTCAGCGCCGAGGAGCAATATCTCTATCCGGCCGTACGCCGTACCGTGCCGGGCGGCGACGAGCTGGCCGACCGGGAGCTGGCCGAGGACCGGCAGCTGTTGATCAGTCTGCAACAACTCCAGAAGCAGCTGTCGGCCGAGCGCGTGGCCGAGGTCGCGGCGTCCGTCCGGCGGCACGTGGACGCCGACGCCGAGGAGTTGCTTCCGGTTCTTGTGCAGATGGTGCCGATCGAGGATCTGATCCGGGTCGGAAACCGCTTCGAGACCGCCGAGGAGGCCGCGCCGACCCGTCCGCACCCCGGCACTCCGTCGACGCCGCCCTGGAACAAGGTGGTGGATCCGGCGGTCGCGGTCGTCGACAAACTTCGCGATGCGGTGACGGGCCGAACGACGTACGCAAAGGATTTGTAGGTAAATCACCGGATTCGTTAACCCATTTGTCACATGTGGGGGATCTTTCAATCGTCGATAGGTCTAGCGTTCGATGTCCTCCGGGTCCTAACGTCACGATATGAACCTGGAGCTGCGTCATCTCAAGGTGGTCTGCGCCATCGCCGAGACAGGCAGCGTGACCAAGGCGGCATCGCAACTGGGGCTGGCTCAGCCGGCCCTGACCGCGCAGCTGCAGCGCATCGAACGCACTCTGGGCGGACCCTTGTTCGAGCGGGACCGTCGCGGCGCCCGGCCCACGGCACTGGGTGAGCTGGTGCTCGCCCGCGCCCGGGTGCTGCTGCCGGCGATGAAGGGGCTGCAGGACGAGGCGGCCCGGCTGGCCGGCGCGACCGGGGTCGACACGATGAGCCGCTACCGGATCGGGGCCCTGGGCGGCCCGATCATCGGCGGCATGGTGTCCCGGCTCGCCCAGGCCCAGCCCGAGGCGCAGATCACCACCCACGCCTCCTACTACGTCGACGACCTGGCCAACATGGTGCTGGCCGGCAAGCTCGACTACGCCCAGGTGGGCGTGTGCGGTGACGCGTTCCCGTCGGCCGACTACGGGCTGATCTGGCAGACGATCGCGATCGACGGCATCTGCGTGCTGATGCCCGACGACCATCCGGGCAGCAAGGGCGCCGACGTCGACCTGGCCGAACTGGCCTCGGAGTCGTGGGTGGCGGCGACCGGCGACGGTTGTTTCGGCGACTGCTTCGCGGCCGCCTGCGCCCGGGCCGGCTTCACGCCGCGGCGGATGCTGGAGAGCGACGTGCGCGGCTGCGTCGACATGGTCGAGTCGGGCCTGGCGCTGGCGCTCTGCCAGGGCACGTTCCGGCCCCCGCCCGGGCTGACCTCGCGGCCGTTGCGCGGGGCGCCGCTGCGGTGGCGGCTGGTGCTCGGCTGGCACCCCGAGTCGCCGGCGGCGCACAGCTCGGACAAGCTCATGGTGATGGCCCAGGAGGCGTACCAGGAGGTCGTCGAGCGCAATCCCGACTTCGTCGAATGGATGGCCGACTACCCGCAGCTGGGGGTGACCGGCAGTCTCGTCTGAGTTTCCTGGGGGCCCGGCGTCGCCGAGCCCCCAGAATTGTCAGACCTTGGCGGGCGAGTCGGCCGTGAAGGCCAGCGCGCCGTCCACGGCGTCCACCTTGATCGTCTGGCCCGGGGCCAGGTCGGCCGCGAGAAGCATCGACGACAGCCGGTTGTCCAGCTCGCGCTGGATCACCCGGCGCAGCGGGCGGGCGCCGAACTCGGGCTGGAAGCCCTTCTCGGCCAGCCAGTCGATCGCCGCGGTGGTGATCTCCAGGGTGACGTCCTGGTTGTGCAGCCGGCGCCGCGTCTCGTCGAGCATCAGCTCGGTGATCTGGCGGACCTGCTCCTGCTCGAGCTGCCGGAAGATGATGATCTCGTCGATCCGGTTGATGAACTCGGGCCGCAGCTGCTCCTTGAGCCGCCGGTCGAGCCGCTCGCGCAGCTCCTGGTCGGGCGAGGCACCGCCCACCGCGCCGAACCCGACGCTCCGGCGCGAGCCGTTGATCAGGTCGGAGCCCAGGTTGCTGGTCATGATCAGCACGGTGTTCTTGAAGCTCACCGTGCGGCCCTGGCTGTCGGTCAGGCGCCCGTCGTCGAGCACCTGCAGCAGCACGTTGAACACGTCCGGGTGGGCCTTCTCGATCTCGTCGAGCAGCACCACGCTGTACGGGCGGCGGCGCACCGCCTCGGTCAGCTGCCCGGCCTCGTCGTAGCCGACGTAGCCGGGAGGCGCCCCGACCAGCCGCGACACGGTGTGCCGCTCCTGGAACTCGCTCATGTCGAGCCGGACCATCCGGTCCGAGTCGCCGAACAGCGCCCCGGCCAGCGAACGGGCCAGCTCGGTCTTGCCGACGCCGGTCGGGCCGAGGAACAGGAAGCTGCCCACCGGCCGGTCCGGGTCGCCCAGTCCGGCCCGCGAGCGGCGGACCGCCTCGGCCACCGCCACGACGGCGTCGTCCTGGCCGACCACCCGCTCGTGCAGGTGCCCCTCGAGCTTGAGCAGGCGGGCCCGCTCCTCCTCGGTGAGCTGCGCGACCGGGATGCCCGTCGCACGCGACACGACCTCGGCGATGTCGGCCTCGGTCACCTGGGGCACGCTGTTGCCGCCGGTGACACCCTGGGTGATCTCGGACTTGAGCTGGTTGATCTCGTCACGCAGCGACGACGCCTTCTCGTAGTTCTCGGCCGCCACCGCCTGGTCACGGTCGCGGGACAGCTCGTCGAGACGGCGCTCCCGTTCCCGTACGCCCGCGTCCGGGGTCTTCACCCGCAGCCGCACCCGCGCGCCGGCCTGGTCGATCAGGTCGATCGCCTTGTCCGGCAGGAACCGGTCGGTGATGTAGCGGTCGGACAGCTCGGCCGCGGCATCGAGAGCCTCGTCGGTGATCCGCACCTGGTGGTGCGCCTCGTAGTTGTCGCGCAGGCCGCGCAGGATCGCCACCGTGTCCTCGACCGAGGGCTCGCCGACCAGCACCGGCTGGAACCGCCGGGCCAGCGCCGCGTCCTTCTCGATGTGCTTGCGGTACTCGTCCAGCGTGGTCGCGCCGACCACCCGCAGCTGCCCGCGGGCCAGGGCCGGCTTGAGCATGTTGCTCGCGTCCATGCCGCCGCCCTCGCCGCCGCCACCGGCGCCGACCAGCGTGTGGATCTCGTCGAGGAAGACGATCAGGCTGTCGCCCTCGCTCTGGATCTCGTCGATGACCTTGCGCAGGCGCTCCTCGAAGTCGCCCCGGTAGCGGGTACCCGCCACCAGGCCGGCCAGGTCGAGCTGCATGACCCGCTTGTTCTCCAGGGTCAGCGGCACGTCGCCGTCCACGATGCGCTGGGCCAGGCCCTCGACGATCGCGGTCTTGCCGACGCCGGCCTCGCCGATCAGCACCGGGTTGTTCTTGGTGCGCCGGGAGAGGATCTCGACGGCCTGCTCGATCTCGTCGGCCCGGCCGATCACCGGGTCGATCTCGCCGCGCCGGGCCATCTCGGTCAGGTCCACGCCGTACTGCTCCAGCGTGGGGGTGTTTCCCGGGGTCTTCGCGCTGCTGCGGCCCGGCTCCGGCGTCACACTCCCCGACTGCTGCAGGGCCTGGGGGTCGAGCTTGCCGCCCAGCAGGCGGCCCGCCGCCGAATCGGCGTTGAGGCCGAGCGCCATCAGGATGTGCTCGGGGCCCACATAGGACGAACCCAGCGCCCGGGACAGCTGCAGGCTGTCGAGCAGCGCCCGCTTCGCGGCCGGGGTCAGCGCCACCTGGGTCGGCAGCTCCTCACGCACCCCGGCCGGACGGCCCAGGGCGGAGAGCAGCGACTCGGGGTCGGCGCCGGCGCGGCGCACGGTCTGTTTCATCGGCTCGAGCTGCAGCACGGACCACAGCAGGTGGTCGGTGTCCAGGTCGGCGACCGGACGATCCGGGTCGGCGAGCTCGGCCGCGCGGCGGGCGGCACCGGAGAGGACCTCACGGGCGTCGCCGCTCATGTACTTCGTGATATCGATGCGCGCCGAACGGCGCGGGTCCGCCGCACCGAAGAAGCGCGCGAAGAAGTCGTCCCACTGGCCGGGACCGGTCGGTCCCATCGGTCCGATGCTCATTCGTCTTCCTTCTTCCACGTGTCCGTGTTGGTCACGCCCTCTGTCAGCGTCATGGGCGACGTGACCATTCCCGAAAATCCGAGAAAGTTGACTCGGGTAGGCTCAACTTCATGACCGTACCTCTCGTGATCGTCGACGGGGCCAACGTCGTCGGTTCCGTACCCGACGGGTGGTGGCGCGATCGGGCCGCGGCGGCCGTCCGGCTACGCGACGCGCTGGCTCCGGTGCTGGTCACGGGCTTGACCGACCTCCCCGGTCCAGTGTCCGTGGCGCTGGTCGTCGAGGGGCGCGCTCGCGATATTCCGGGCGTTCCGGGTGGGGTCGACGTGGTCCCGGCGGCCGGCTCGGGCGACGACACGATCGCCGATCTGGCCCGAGCCGAGGCCGGTTCGCGGCGCGTGGTGGTCGTCACGGCCGACCGCGGGCTGCGCGATCGGGTGATCGCCGCCGGGGCCGAAGTGAGGGGTCCCACGAGCGTCCCGCGGCGGTAGGGTGCGGGGGTGACCGCCGCTCGCTTCGCCTGCTGGGTCACTCCGCCGTTGCCGCTCTACGGCAACGATCACGAGCGCCGCGACTTCGCGCCGTCGGCATCGGGTCGCACGATGCCGCTCTGGACGCCGCCGCCGCTCTTCCCTCCGTGGCACCTCCAGCGCGCCTGACATCTCTTCGCGAGGCCGCACCTTCCCGTGCGCCCCGGACTCGCCGCGAGCCGTCCCGCATCGCTGATCCAGCGGTGGCGCCTCGCCGTTTCGTCGCGCTGCTGGAAAACGGAGTCCCCTCATGTCCGCTACCCCGGCTGAACGAGCCGGCGCCCGCGTGGTGCTGCGCCAGCCGTACGTCCCGCTCGTCCTCACCGCCGCCCAGGTCGGCCGGCTCCCGCTCGCCGCCTCGCCGCTGGCCATCCTGCTGTTCGCCCGGGAGACGCTCAGCCTGGTCGTCGCCGGCGCACTGGTCGCCGTCTTCACCGCCGGCATGGCCGTCGGCGCCCCGGTGCTGGCCCGAGCCGTCGACCGGTGGCGGCAACCACCCGTCCTGTACGGCTCGGCCGCCCTCTCCACGGTCGGCTACCTGATCGCCGCGTACGCGCCCGGCCGCCCGCTCGTCATCGGCCTCGGCGCCGCGCTGGCCGGGCTGGGCACCCCGCCGCTCGAGGCGTGCCTGCGGGCGCTGTGGCCCATGCTGGTGCCGCCGGACGCCGTGCACGCCGCGTACGCGCTGGACATCGCCGTGCAGGAGGTCATCTTCGTCACCGGCCCGCTCGTCACCCTGGGCGCGGTCGCGCTGGGCGGACCGGCCGCGGGCCTCTACGCGGCCGCGCTGCTCCAGCTGATCGGGGTGATCGCGTTCGTGGCGGCGCCGGCCGTACGGGAATGGCGCGGAACCCCGGCCCGGCGGCACTGGGCCGGACCCTTGCGCGAGCCCCGCCTGGCCGTGATGGTGGCCGGGGTCGCCTTCGTGGGTGCGGCGGTGGGCAGCATCCCGGTCGTGCTGACCGGCTATGCCGAGGCGGCGGGCGACCGCTCGTTGACCGGCTGGCTGCTGGCCGCCCAGGCTGGCGGCGCGCTGATCGGCGGACTCCTCTACACCCGCGCCTCCCCCGGCGGCCCGCGTCGGCTGCCGGTGCTGACCGCGGTGTTCGCCGTGGGTTACCTGCCGCTGCTGATCGCCCCGGGCACCGCGGCCATGACGGTGTTGCTGATCCTCAGTGGCCTGATGCTCCCGCCGGTGCTGACCGCCGTGTTCCTGGCCGCCGACCGGCTCGCCCCCACCGGGACGGTTGTCGAGGCGTTCGCCTGGATCATGACCGCGTTCAGCGTCGGCAGCGCACTCGGTGCGGCAGTGGCCGGACCGCTGACCGATCTCGGGGTGCGGGCCGGCTTCGCGTTCGCCCCGGTGGCCGCCGTCGTGGCGGTCGCCGCCATGGCGCTGGTGCTGCGCCCCGGACGGGACGGCCTCGATGCCCGCCCGAACCAGGGCGAAAGCGCGGGCGACTGATCACTGCCGGGTGGTGAGATCCACGCCCGGGGGTGAATGTGGTCGTTCGCGGGACGGGCGTACTCTTCCCGCGACGGCCGCCGGGCTGTCACCCTCTGGATTCATTCCTGTTCATTCAGGGTCGGATCTCGGACGCTCCGGCAGCGCCCGATCACTGCTCTCGGTAACGCTGTCCAACAGGGACTCATCCGCACCGCGCAAAGGGGGCGGCCCGGACGGCGGGGCAGGAAGAGGGCAGTAGTCTGGGGTCGTCAGCAGGGTTCCTTACAGCAGGAGGCTCCACGGGTGGCCAGTGTCGCCGAGGTCAAAGCGGCTGTGGACGCTGCACTTCAGCAGGTCACCGAGGGGCAGCAGGCGATAGCGGCGGCCCGCGAGAAGCTGGGCGAGGCGCAGCAGAGCCTGGCCGCGGCGCTCGACGGCAGCGGCAACGACGCGGTGGGGGCGGCCCACGCCCAGCTGTCGCAGGCCGATCAGTCCCTCGAGGAGTGCCTGGGCGCGACCCTCGTGGCGGTCGAGCAGGCGCAGCAGTACACGGCGACCCTCTGACGAGATGTCACTGATTCAGGACCTCGGCGCTCAGCTCCGCGCGATCTCGGACGAGCTGCCGACCGGCCAGGTCACCGTCGCGCTGGAAAAGCTGCGCAGCGCCACCGAGCTGCTGACCTGGGTGCGTGAGACGTCGCAGAATCCGCTGGGCGTGCCGCAGCTGGGCAACGCCACCGAGCACGCCGAGCAGGCCGCGGCCGCGCTGCGCCTGGCCCAGGATTCGATCGAGCGCTATCTGGCGAGCATCGGCCTGGGCGGCGGGTCGGGGCCGGCGCCGGTCGACCGGGATTGGAAGGCCGGCCTGGAACGACCGGTGTCAGAAAAGACAGAGGCTCAGGAGGAGACGACCGAGCAGCTCGGGCCGTGGTGGCAGAAACGGGTCACCCAGCTGACCGGGGAGCCCGCGCCGGACAAGAACGAGACCCGACAGACCGACACCGCCGAGCTGCTCCGTCGAGTGGCCAGCGGCGTGCGGGCGGGTGACCGCGCCCGCCTCGGCCGCGAACTGCACGGCGTGAGCGCCTCGACCGGCCTGGGCCTGTCGGCGGTCAGCTCTCCCGTCCTGCACCGCCTGGCCGGTGACCTGCTCGGCCACGAGCCCCGGCCCGAGGATGTGCCGCGGTTGCGCGCGGCCGCCGAGGGGCGGGTCAAGTCGCTGCTTCCGGGTACGTCACCGGCCGTGCTCGAAACCTTGATCGACCGCATCTGCCGGGTCCCGGTCAGCAATCAGGGCGGCCCGCAGAACCATCCGGCCGACAGCGCGGTGACCGCGAGCGTCCTGACCGGAGTGCTGCTGGCCCGGCTGGGTCGCGACGCCGGCTCGCTCGACCCGGCCGCGCCCGACCCGGTGCCCGGGTCCGCCGACGACAGCAGCGGCGGCAGCGATGGCTGAGTCGACCGCGCAGCAGGTGATGGGCATCCGGGCCGGGCTGTCGCACGCGCTCGGGGCGGCCTCGAACGCCCTCGACGCGGCCCGCGCCGAATACTCCCGGGCGGTCGAGCGCCGGCGCCGGGTGGCCGAGGCGGCCGACGCGCGGCGGCACAAGCTGGCGGCCGCGCGGGACGGGCGGCTGGCCGAGATCGCCGAGCAGCACCGGGCCGACCTGTCGGCCTATGTGGAGGCGGCCGCGTCCGCGGCCGACCGGGCCGCGCCCGGGGCCGCCGGTGACCCGTGGGACGACTGGCAGCCCACCCCGCTCGACGCGGCGGCCGAACTGCGGGTGGGCCGGCTGCTGCTCCCCCACCCCGAGGACGTGCCGGCGCTGGTGCCGCTGCTCGACCGCGGTCACGTGGTGGTGCGGGGCGACCGGGCGCTGGGCGACGAGGTGGTGGCCGGGCTGCTGCTGCGGGCGCTGGGCACGGCGGCGCCGGGGGCGGTGCAGATCATCGGCTACGACCCGGAGCACCTGGGTGGCGGGCTGGCCCGGTTCGCGCCGCTGGCCCCGGCCAACGTGCTCACCTTCGTCGGGCCGGGCGGGCTGGGCGGGCTGCTCGACGACCTGACCGACCAGGTGCGCCGGATCAACGAGACGGTGCTGGCGGGCGAATACACGTCGCTCCGCGAGCTCAACCGGGCGACCCACCGGCGGCCCGAGCCGTGGCGGATCGCCGTGCTGCTCGGCGCGGGCGAGCTGAGCCGGGCCGAGCAGGCCCAGTTGCAACGGCTGCTGCGCACGGGCGCGGCCTGCGGGGTGCACCTGGTGATCCAGGGCATGCCGGTGCCGGTCGGTGAGGGCGTCGAGTTCATCACGGCCCAGCCGGGTGACCATGCCCGGATGAGCAGTGCGGGGGCTCTTCCCGTACGCCTGGACGGGGGCCCGCCGCAGGCGGTGGTGGCCGCGACGTGCCGCCGGATCGCCGAGGCGGTCGCCGCCGGCCCCGCCCCGGTCGCCCTGGACAGCCTGTTGCCGCAGGTGGAATGGCAGGAGAGCGCGGCCCGGGGGCTGACCGCGCCGCTCGGCGACAGCCCGCAGGGCGTCCCGGTGCCGGTGACGCTGTCCGACTATCCGCCGCACGCGCTGATCGCCGGCCCGTCCGGCACCGGCAAGACCAACCTCATCTACGCCTGGATGGGCGCCCTGGCCGCCCGCTACTCCCCGGCCGAGCTGGCTTTCTACCTGCTCGACTTCAAGGAGGGCGTGTCGTTCGCACGGTTCGCCCCGGGCCGCCGCGACCAGACCTGGCTGCCGCACGTACGCCTGGTCGGGGTCAACGTGAACACCGACCGCGAGTTCGGGCTGGCCCTGCTCCGCTTCCTGGGCGACGAGCTGCGCCGCCGGGCCGACGCGGCGAAACGGCACGAGGTGACCAACCTGGCCGAGCTGCGGACCGAGGACCCGGAGGGCTCGTGGCCGCGGATCGTGGCCGTGATCGACGAGTTCCAGGTGCTGCTGTCCGGGCGCGACGCGGTCGAGAAGGAAGCCGTCGACCTGCTCGAAGACCTGGCCCGCCGGGGCCGCTCGCAGGGCATCCACCTGATCCTGGCCAGCCAGGACGTGTCCGGCATCGAGGCGCTGTGGGGGCGTCCGGCACTGGTCGCGCAGTTCTCGCTGCGGATCGCGCTGCCCCGGGCCCGGAGGGTGCTGGCCGAGCAGAACACGGCGGCCGAGTCGCTGCCCCGCTATCACGCCGTGGTCAACGCCGACTCGGGTGCGGTCGAGGCCAACCGGGTCGTCCGGGTGCCGGCCGCCGGTGACCGGGAACGCTGGAACGCGTTGCAGCACCGGCTGTGGCGCCGCCGCCCGCTCGAGCAGGGCCCGCCCCGGCTGTTCGACGGTGACGCCGTCCCCCGGCTCTCCGAGAGCCCCGACTTCCGCCGTCTGGCGCCGGCCGAGTCGCTGCCGGCGCCGGTGGTGCTGCTGGGCGAGACGATCGACGTCGAGGCGAGGTCCGCCCGTACGGTGTTGCGCCGCGCCCCCGGGCGCAACCTTGCCGTACTGGGCACACGGCTCGAAGAGGCGTGCTCGGTGCTGGCCACGGCCGCGCTGTCGCTGGCCGCGCAGTTCCCGCCCGAGGGGGCCCGGTTCTCGATCCTGTGCCTCGACCAGGACGCCCGCCCGGCGGCCCGGGCGCTGTGCGAGGCGTTGCCCGACTGCGGCTGGTACGAGCAGGACAACGCCGACTGGGTGCTCGAGGAGGCGGCGTCCGAGGCGGCCGCGTCCTGGCCCGCCGACCGGCACCACTTTCTGCTGGTCTACGCGGCCGACGCGCTGCCCGGCGGCAAGGGCGCGGCCGAGCAGCTGCGCACGATCCTGCGGCAGGGCCCGGAGCGGCGCATCCACGTGCTCGGCTGGTGGCGGGGCGCGGGGCTGCTGCGCGACGCGCTGGGCGGTCCGGGGTCGCGCACCGACCCGATCGGCGCCTGGGTGGCCCTCGATGTGCACGGCAGCGAGCTCGCGCCGTTCTACCCCGGAACCGGCGCGCCCGCCTGGTATCCGAGACCCTGGCGCGCCCTGCACTTCGACCGGTCGGTGCATCGCGGAGCGGAGGTCATCATCCCGTACGGTGTCGGCTCGTGACCACGCACGGAGGTTTGCAGCCGGCCGACTTCGCGACGGCCGACTACCGCAGTGTGCTGCGCCGGCTGACCACTCTGGACGACGAGGCGGCGAGCGCCCGGGCCGAGGCCGTGCACTGGTACGACTCCCGGGTCGCGGCGGCCGACGACGCGGTGCACGGAGCCGAGGAAGCAGTCGACGAGGCGAAACACGCCGTCCGGGAGGCGCAGCGCACCCTCGAGACGGTGGACGCGCGAGCCGCCGGCCTGTGGTCGGAATACGTGCACAAGGTCGGGCCGGTGGCCGAGCGCTACGGCCGGACGGTGCCCCCGGCCGCGATCCCCCGGCAGCGCAGCGACCGGGACGCCGGCGACTACCTCGACGAGGTGGCCACCAAGGTCAAGTACACGGCCCCGGCCCGGCCGATCAACGGCGGGGTGAAGCTCCTGTTCGTGGTGTTCGGGTTCCTCGGCGGCGTCGCCGGGGCGATCGGCAACCAGGTGCTGCGGACGAACGGCGGCGGGGCGGCCGACGGCACCTGGCAGGACGCGCTGCCGGTGGTCGCGCTGCTGGTGCTGCTGGCCTGCCCGGTGCTGGCGGTGGTGGCGGCCAAGCGGGTGGCCGACCGGCGCGGCGTCGGTCTGGACGCCGCGACGGTAGCCACCGTGCTGATCACCGGTCTGGTCACGGCCGGCGCACTGGTCGCCCTGCTCCGGACGACCTAGCCGGTTGGCACGATCAGCGCCTCGGTGAGCAGCCGGCGGGCCAGCACGAGCCGGTCGGCGTCGTCGTCGAGGGGCAGGTCCCCCACCCGTACGGGCTCCGGGCCCAGCGCCAACCGCAAGGCCGGGGCGCAGAAGGCCGGGAACCGGATCGTGCGCCCGGACAGCCGTAGCACGACATGGTCGGGACCGTCCTCGGCCAGCCTCCAGCGCAGTCCCTCGCGTACGCGGAAACGGTCTTGTGCCCCCAGACCGGCCGCGAAGTCGAGCTGAGCCAGCGGGCTCACCGGCTCGGGACGCGCGGACGGCCAGTCCCGGGCCTGCAGGCGGGCCGCGACGTCGGCCGGATCGACCGAGGTGAGCCAGTCCCGCAGGGCCTCGACGGTCTCGGTGAGTTCGGGCTCGATCGCGTCCGGGTCGGAGACGTCCACCGCGTAGGGCAGGGTGGCCCGCAGCCGGGCGTCGTCGGCGGCCAGCGCGAGCAGTTCCTCGACGACGGCGTAGCGGGTAAGCGCCCGGACGCCGAAGGTCAGGTGCAGCGAGCGCTGCCCGAGCGCCTCGGCCGAGTGCAGCCAGCCGCGGGGCAGGTAGAGGGCGTCGCCCGGAGCCAGCACGACGTCCATCGCGGGTTCGCCCTGCGCGGTCGCGCCCACCTCGTCGGCGTGCCCGCCCCAGGCCTGCTTCTCGAGCGGGTCGGCCAGCACCGGCTCGTGCAGGCGCCAGCGTTTGGTGCCGTCGACCTGCAGCACGAACACGTCGTGGGTGTCGTAGTGGGTGCTGAAGCCCTGGCTGCCGGGCGGGGTCAGATAGGCGTTGACCTGCAGCGGGCGGCGCAGTTCGGCGCCCAGCCGGCGGGCGTAGTCGATCAGCGGCGGCCACAGCCGGTGCAGGCCCTGCAGAACCAGGGTGGCGCCGTCGGCGTACAGGCGCATGACCTGCTCGTCGACGACCTGGTCGCCGATCTCGGCGCCGGCACCGCCCGAGCCGGTGAAGCTCGCGGCCGGGAGCACCTTGCCCTGCCGGGCGACGCGCAGGAACGGGGTGCGCAGGCCGCGGCGGCTCAGCAGTTCGTCGACCGCGGCCGGCGAGAGCAGATCGGTGAACCCTTCGGGTCCGGCCAGCTCACCGGCCCGGGACAGCAGCGGCGCCCGGCCCCAGTAGGCGGCGGCGAACTTGCCCGGCTCGACGGCCACGGCCCGGGAGAGCGCCGGGCGGGAGCCGCCCGGCGCTTCGTCGAACGGCATGGTCAGGACGCGGAGCCGTCGGCGCCGCCGTCGTGGCCGGCCGGGTTCGCGCCGCCGTCGGCCGGACCCTCGCCCGCACCGCCGTCCGCGCCACCGTCGTGTCCGCCCGGGTTGGCGCCACCGTCGGCCGGGCCCTCGCCCGCGCTGCCGTCGGCGCCACCGTCGTGACCGGCCGGGTTGGCGCCACCGTCGGCCGGGCCCTCGCCCGCCGAGCCGGAGGCCGAAGTGATGTCGTCGTCGCTGAGAGACATGGGAAAGCTCCTTCTTCGGTGGAGGTGCAGCCACGCCGAGGTACCCGGTGATCGCCGCGTCTAACCTGCTGTGGCCGGGGTGACACGCGTTCCGCGGGGTACGGGCCCGGCCGTAGGGTGAACGGGTGCGGAACATCGAGTTGAACGGGCGGGTCCCCGACCTCGCCGAGACCCAGCGGCTGGCCGCGGTCAACTACGGGCACTTCACCTCGATGCAGGTGCGGGATTCCGCCGTACGCGGACTGGCCCTGCACTTCGCCCGGCTCGACGACGGCAACCAGGAGTTCTTCGGGTGGCGGCCGGACGTCGACGACGAGCACCGGCTGCGGCAGCTCATCGTGCACGCGATGGGCACCGAGCGGGACGCCTCGGTGCGGGTGGCCTACGTGCCCGGGCTCGACCCGGCCGGCCCGCCCGACGTGGTGGTGTCGGTGAGCGACCCCGCGCCCGACGAGCCGGCGGCGCCGCAGCGGGTACGCGTCGACCCTGCGTTCCGGCGGCCGTGGCCCGAGCAGAAGCACTCGGCCACGATGGGCCTGGTCCGGGCCCGGCGGCTGGCCGAGGCGGCCGGCTTCGACGACGCGCTGTCGGTCGGCCCCGACGGCATGGTCCGCGAGGGCACGACGTGGAACGTGGCCTTCTACAACGGCGAGCAGGTGGTGTGGCCGCAGGCACCGATGCTCAAGGGCGTCACGATGGTGCTGCTGCAGATCGCGATGTCGATGGGCGAGGTGCCGTGGACGATCCGGCCGGTGCCGGCGTCCGAGCTGCCCGACTTCACCGGCGCGGTGGCCGTCAACTCGCGGACCTGCCGCCAGGAGATCGGCTCGATCGACGACCTGAAGTACCCGGCCAGCGACCGGCTGGCCGCCATCCTCGCCGAGACGTGGGAGTCAGTCCCCTTCGACGCCCTCTAGCAGCCCGAGCATGTCCGACGCGTTGCGCTGGGCGTAGTCCGAGTAGCAATTATTGAAGAACACCTGCGTGCGGTCGGCCTCGTTCGCCAGCTGCCGCAGGCGCGGCGCCCACTCGGACAGCTCGTCGTGCGAGTAGTCGTAGCCGAACTTCTCGTGGATGTCCTTGCTGGTCCATTTGTCGCTGTGGCCGTGGAACCGCACCACGGCCAGGTCGGCGGTCGCGGCCAGCACCGGCGGCACCGACGTCTTGTGGCCCTGCGGCATGTCGACGCCGACGAAGGGCAGCTTGTGGGCCCGCAGGAAGTCGAGCGTCTCGTTCTGGTTGGCGCCGTCGAACCACGACGCGTTGCGGAACTCGAACACCGGCCGGATCGGCTTGCACCGCGCGGCCACCTCGAGCAGATATTCCTTGTTGGATCTGCGGATGCCGAACCACGGCGGGAACTGGAAGAGCACCGCGCCGAGCTTCCCGGCCTGGGCCAGCGGATCGAGCGCCGAGAGGAAACGGGACCAGATCTCCTCGTACGCCGGTGGAGGCACGTCGTCCGGATAGACGTTCTTCTTGTCCGTCTCGGGACGCAGATCCTTGTAGATGGCCGACACCTTGGTCGGGTGGCCGGTCAGCAGGCTGAACGCCTTGATGTTGAAGGTGAACGAGTCGGGGGTCCGCTGCGCCCACAGCCGGCTCGTCTGCTCGGCCGGTGGCCCGTAGTAGGTCGAGTCGACCTCGACCACCGGGAACTTCGTGGCGTAGTAGGCCAGTCGTTTCTCGGGGGTGTCGGCGCTCGCCGGATACCAGCCGGAGGCGAGCAGCGTCCGGTCGGTCCACGAGGCCGTCCCGATCTGCAGCGTCCCCATGAACGTCAAACTAGCCCGTATACGGCGGGTCCGCCGCGGACGGCGGCGGACCCGGGATGCTCCTCGCGCGCGCTCAGCCGGCCCGGCGCTCGCGGTTGCTCTTGCAGTGGACGCACGTGGTGGCCGACGGGAAGATCTCGAGCCGCTCCCAGGGGATCGGGTTCGAGCAACCCTCGCAGTTGCCGTAGGTGCCGTCCTCGAGCCGCTGCATCGCGTGCTCGGCCTGCGTACGCCGGTCGCTCAGGGTCCGCAGCAGCGACGACGCCGCGTCGCGCTCGGCCGTCTTGGACCCGCTGTCGGCCTGGTCGTCGCCGGCGGAGTCGCCCATCTCGGCCAGCCGGAGCGCGTGGTTCTCGGCCAGTGCCTCCTCGTACTCGGCGCTGAGGTCGTCGAACCGGCCCCGCAGAACCGCGCGGATCTGGTCGATCTCCTCCGCCGTCCGGCCCTTCGAGGCACCCTTGCCCGTGATAACCGCTCCATTGACGAGCATGACGCTCCCCCTGCCTTCCTCTGCCAACCGGCGTTCCCCCGAGGCCTGACCCCATCGCACCGTGGAGCCGGGCTGATACCCGCCGCCGGAGATCCCAAACGGGGCCTCCGCTGAAAAAGTAACCGGAGCATAACTGTCAGTGGTGGGTTGCGCTACAGACTCGCTTCATGAACGTTCGACGACCAGCGCCGGGCGCCGGGGATCGTCGACCCGGACGACCACATCGGCGAACGAGGCCGGCACCACCTCGGTGGCGTAGCGCTCGAACGCGGGCAGGGTCCAGGCGGCCTCGGGCGGGGTGCGGCGGGCGAGCGCCGCGGCCGACATCTCGAGGTGGACCGTGACGTCGAAGGCCAGACCGCCGCCGAGCAGCAGCGGGCCGCTGACCAGCAAAATCGCACCCGGCGGGAGCTCGCGGTAGGGCTCCCGGGCGGCCCGGTCGGCGGCGGCGTCCCAGAGCCGGGTGAGCACCCGGCCGGAGCCGGACGGGCCCGCCGGGTCGAGGGCCTCACGGGCCAGACCGGCCTCGTCGAACCAGCCGAGGTAGTACGAGTCGGGGTTGTCCCGGCCGAACTCGAGACGCAGTGACGCGGGTCGCAGGAAGTCGGCGGTATCGATCCGTACGGTGGGACGCCCGCGCGCCCGCAGCGGGTCGACCAGCGCGTCGGCCAGGGCGCCGGGGGCGGCCGCCGGGGCGCCATCGAGGGCGACCCGGAGGTGATTGTCGGGTTCCCGACATATCAGGAGTTCGACGAGTTCGTCGACGAGCAACTCGCCGGAGATGGGGCGGACCCGCACGCGCTACTCGTTCGGCCGGATCAGCACCTGGGCCTCGTCGGAGAGGCGGTAGCCCACGCCGTACACCGTCGTGATCAGCGGGGCCGCGCCACCGAGCTTCAGACGCAGCCGGCGGACGTGCACGTCGACCGTGCGCTCACCGGTGTGGTCGTAGCCCCAGACGCCGGTGAGCAGCTGGGCCCGCGTGAACACCCGGCGCGGCCGCTCGGCCAGGAACAGCAGCAGGTCGAACTCGAGCCGGGTGAGCGGCAGCGGGCTCCCGTCGACGATGACCTGACGGGTGCCGGTCAGCAGGCGCACCTCGGGGCCGGCGGCGGCCTCGGCGTCGCGATCCGGCTCGGGCAGGGCGGCCGTGGCCGGCTCGAGCTGCACCGTGCCCTGGCTGACCTCGACGAGCTCGCGGACGGCCTCGATGAGCTTGTGCGCCTGCGGAGAGATGGTGTCACCGGTCAGCGGGATGGCGACCGTGACGGTCAGGGCGGGTTCCGACGGGCGGCGAACGGCGGTGGAGCCGCGGCCCGGGCCGGTGGCGTGTCGGGCGAGCCTGGGTGAAAGCGCACTGGCCGGCATTTAGTTGATCCCCCTGAAATACGTTTCGGCAACCGAATACGACCGATCACCCTCCGTAAAGCCGCGGACGATATTTCCGCCAGCGCAGTCGCCGGGTCAACCCTTCAACCACACTGTGGGAAAATCGTTCCACGTCTGCCTGGACCGGAGAAAATGCATTCCCCAAACGGATTCTGTCAGACTGATTAAGCATTGCCGAACACGCATCTGGGCTGCGGATACTCGGCGCGATCGGTTGACTCGGCTGTTTGCGCTGGCCAAAGCATGCGCGGACGCCCGCCCCGGGAAGGCCGTTCGGGCAAAAGCGTGAGACGAGAGACACAGCAATAGTCTCGCCGGCAACAGCAGATGTGATGCGCTTCTCTCTGTGTGTGCGTTGCCGGTGCAAAAAGAACCCGGGCGCCCCCGACAAGGGGAACGCCCGGCCATCCAACCGCCCCGCCCGCCACCCAAAAGCGGACTGAAGGCTGAGCTGCTGTATTTAGTTGCTGCCGCCCGAGATCAGGCGCCGGCCGACGGCGGCGATGAGCCGGTCGAGTTCGGAGCCGAACGGGTTGTCGTGCACGAGGTAGGTCCAGGTCGCGCTGGGCCGGACGATCTCGGCCCGCTCCGGCTCCCAGCCGTCGGTGAGGTCGACCTCTTCGAACGCCTCGATCGTGCGGGACTCGACGTTGAGCAGCAGCGACTGGAACGCCGGCACCGCGGCCCGGTGGAACTCGTCGAGCGGGTCGAGCTTGCCCAGCGCCCGCAGGTGCACGCCCTCGCGCACCTCGGACAGCTCGGCCAGGTGGTCGACCCACAGGCGGTCGAGGTGGAACAGGGCGATCGCCCGGGCCGCGTCGGAGAGCACGTCCTCGTCGATCTCCTTGGCCTTCTCGGGCGAGCGCTCGAGCAGCATGATCGCGGCGACCTCGGAGGTGAGCAGCCGCTCGCGGCGCTCGGCCAGGGCCACCCGCTGCTGCTCGATCACGACGCTGTAGCGCCAGGTGTTGCGGTGGATCTCGTGGTTCACGCCCTCGGCCACCCGCTGGGCGTGCTCGACCGCGTAGTCGACCTGCTCGTCGTGGACGACGCCGTCCATGTCCATCCGCGGCGAGGCGGGCAGGATGTCGCCCGCGTGCCGGGTGACCAGTTCGTCCTCGAGGCTGACGAAGAACACCGAGCCGCCCGGGTCGCCCTGGCGGCCGGCGCGGCCGCGCAGCTGGTCGTCGACGCGGCGGCTGTCGTGCCGGCCGGCGCCGATGACATAGAGGCCGCCGAGCTCGACCACCTCGTCGCGGTCGGACTCGTCGCTGCCGCCGAGGCGGATGTCGACGCCGCGACCGGCCATCTGGGTCGAGACGGTGACCGCGCCCTTGGCGCCCGCCTCGGCGATGATCCGGGCCTCTTCGGCGTCGTTCTTGGCGTTCAGCACGTTCGACGGCACGCCGGCCGCGGCCAGCTGCTTGGCCAGCAGCTCGGAGGCCTTCACGTCGATGGTGCCGATGAGCACCGGGCGGCCCTTCTCGTGGGCCAGCTTGATCTCCTCGACCAGGGCCTCGTCGCGGGTCTCGTGGGCCGAGTAGATGCGGTCGGGCTCGTCCTCGCGGATGTTCTCGGTGTTCGACGGGATGACCGCGACCTCGAGCTTGAAATACTCGCGGAGCTGCTCGCCGACGTGCACGGCGGTGGCCGTCATGCCGCAGACCGTCTTGTAGAGCGCGATGTAGGCCTGCACGGTGATCGTGTCGAGGACCTCGCCCTCGGCCGTCGCGCTCAGCCCCTCCTTGGCCTCGACCGCGGCCTGCAGGCCGTCGGGCCAGCGCCGGCGCTGGGCGACCCGGCCACGCATCTCGTCGATCAGCTCGACCGAGCCGTTGCGCACGATGTAGTCGACGTCGCGGCGCAGCAGCGCGTGGGCGTGCAGGGCGACGTTGACCGCGGAGAGGGCCTGCACCTGGTCTTCGGCGTACAGGTCGATCTCGAGCTTCTCCTCGAGCTTCTTGAGCCCGTCGTCGGTGAAGGCCACGCTGCGGCCGTCCTCGGCCACCTCGTAGTCCTTGCCCGGTTTGAGGTCGTGCATCAGCCCGGCCGCCTCGAGCACCGGGTCGCTCTCGGTGGACAGGCTGCCGGCCAGCACCATCGGCACGCGGGCCTCGTCGATCAGGATCGAGTCGGCCTCGTCGACGATCGCCGTGGCCAGCTCGCGCTGCACCCGGTCCTCTACGTCGGTGACCAGCTGGTCGCGCAGGTAGTCGAAGCCGGCCTCGCTGACCGAGACGTAGGTGACGTCGGCCAGGTAGGCCTCGCGGCGCTCGGCGTGGGTCGACGCCTCGGTGACCCAGCCGACGGTGAGGCCGAGCCGCTGGTAGATCGGCTCCATCCACTCGGCGTCGCGGCGGGCCAGGTAGTCGTTGACGGTGAGGATGTGCACCGGGCCGTGGCCGAGGCGGACGTGCCCGTAGGCGGCGATGGTGGCGGTCAGGGTCTTACCCTCACCGGTGGCCATCTCGGCGACCTTGCCGGAGAGCAGCGCCATCGCGCCGAGCAGCTGGACGTCGTACGGCCGCTGCTCGATCGCCCGGAAGGCGGCCTCGCGGCCGACCGCGCACAGCTCGGTGAAGTCGCTCGCCTCCTGGGCGGCGGCGGTCAGCGCCTCGTCGTCCAGCTCCTTCAGCGCCTCTTCACGAGCGTCGATGGCCGGCAGCCGCTTGGAGAACGGCGCGAGGTCGACTGTTGTGCCCGGACGCTGCAGGAACTTACGGAAACGGCTCTTGAACCGCTGCGACACACCCATGGCGGGCAACGGTACTTCATTTTCCTGAGAGCTTGGGGCACGACCTCCGCGGGTCACTCCGCGTTTGTGCCGGGCCCCGGCCGGGCACGTTGTCGGGCGCAGGTCAGCGGAAAGGGGAGGCAGGGTGCCGAGTCAGCTCGTGTGCCGGCCGGAACGGGGGTTTCCGGTCGCCGCGCTACGCGTCAGCGGCACCCTCGATCAGGTCACGGGCGACGCGCTCCAGCAGGCGGTCCGGCTGCGCCTGGCCGACCAGCCGACGCTGCTGCTGCTCGACGTGGCCGGGCTGCGGATCGGCGACCCGTTCGGCCTCTCGGCGCTGAGCGCGAGCGTCTGCGAGGCCCATGAATGGCCCGACGTGCCGGTGATGCTCTGCGGGGCCGACTCCCGCACCGTCGAGATGATCTCCGCAGCACCGGACTGCGCGGGCCTGGGTTTCGCCGACGACTTCGAGGCGGCGCTGGCCGAGGCCCGGGCCGAGACCGTCCCGCCCCGGATCCGCGTCCGGATGCGGCCGGTGCCCGACGCCTGCCGGCAGGTGCGCCATCTGGTGACTCAGGCGTGCACGGCGTGGAACCGGGCCGACGTGACCGCGACGGCCACGCTGATCGCCACCGAGCTGGTCGCGAACGTGGTGCGGCACGCCCGTACGACGATGGAGTTCACGGTGCGGCCGCTGCACGGCGACCGGATCGGGATGACCGTGCGCGACCGCAGCCGGCGGATGCCGAAACCGGCCGAGTCCGGGCTCTCCGACGCCGGCGGGCGCGGCCTGCGGCTGGTCCGGGACCTGACCGACGCCTGGGGTGTGCTGCCGGTGAGCGACGGAAAGGTTGTCTGGACCCGGATGCGCGCGGACACCCCCTGACAGTCGCCCGGCACAACGGCACGGCCGCGATCACTTGCGGTAGCGTCGTCGCGTGGAATCGGCCGACCCGACCTTCGAAGCGCTCCTGGTCTATCTGAAGGAGGCGCGCGGCTTCGACTTCACCGGCTACAAACGGTCCAGTCTGACCCGCCGGGTCGATCGCCGGATGAGTCAGGTCGGCGCGTCCGCCTATCCGGACTACGTGGACTATCTGCAGGTCCACCCGGACGAGTTCACCGCGCTGTTCAACACCATCCTGATCAACGTGACCGGCTTCTTCCGCGACCCCGAGGCATGGGAGTACCTGAGCGACGAGGTGCTCGGCCCGCTGGTCGCGGCCAAGCCGGCCGACTCGCCGATCCGCATCTGGTGCGCCGGGTGCGCGTCCGGCGAGGAGGCGTACACGCTGGCGATCGCGATGGCCGAGGTGCTCGGCATCGAGGCGTTCAAGAGCCGGGTCAAGATCTATGCCACCGATGTGGACGAGGAGCAGCTCAACGAGGCACGCCAGGCGACGTACTCGGACCGTCAGATGGAAAGCGTCCCGGCCGAACTGGTCGGGCGCTACTTCGAGGCCGCCAACGGCCGGCACGCGTTCCGCAAAGACCTGCGCCGGTCGGTGATCTTCGGGCGCAACGATCTGGTGCAGGACGCCCCGATCTCCCGGATCGACCTGCTGACCTGCCGCAACACGCTGATGTACTTCAATGCCGAGACCCAGGCCAAGATCCTCGGACGGATGCACTTCGCGCTCCGCGACGACGGCGTGCTCTTCCTCGGCAAGGCCGAGATGCTGCTCAGCCACGCCAGCCTGTTCACCCCGATCGACCTCAAGCGCCGGGTGTTCCGCCGGGTCCCGCGGCTCTACGCCCGGCCCGGCGTCGCCTTCGCCGACCCGCCCCCGAGCGAAGAGCCGACCGTCATGGGGCTCGACGAGCTGCGCAACGAGGTCTTCGCCGCGAGCCCGGTGGCCCAGCTGTCGCTGACCGCCGACGGCACCATCGCGCTGTCCAACAGCCCGCTCGAGACGCTGTTCGGCGTGTCGGCCCGCGACATCGGCCGGCCGTTCCGCGATCTCGACCTGTCCTACCGCCCGGTCGAGCTGCGCCGCTACGTCGAGCAGGCCCAGCTGGAACGGCGCACGCTGCGGATCGCCGACGTCGAATACCAGCGCGCGGGCGAGCAGCTCCACCTCGAGGTGCAGGTCAGTCCGCTCACCGGGGCCGACGGGAGCCTGCTCGGCGTCAACATCGTCTTCCACGACGTGACCGCGTCCCGGCGCCTCAAGGAGGAACTGGAGCACGCCAACCAGCAGCTCGAGGCCGCGTACGAGGAACTGCAGTCGACCAACGAGGAACTCGAGACGACCAACGAGGAACTGCAGTCGACGGTCGAGGAGCTGGAGACCACCAACGAGGAGCTCCAGTCGACCAACGAGGAACTGGAGACGATGAACGAGGAGCTCCAGTCCACCAACGACGAGCTGCAGAGCATCAACGACCAGCTGCGCATCTCGAGCACCCAGCTGGACGAGGCCAACGACTTCCTCGAGACGGTGCTGACCAGCATGGAGGCAGGGGTCGCGGTGGTCGACCCCGACCTGCGGATCCGGATGTGGAACCGCCGCGCCGAAGACCTGTGGGGCCTGCGCCCGGACGAGGTGATCGGCCGGCACTTCCTCAACCTCGACATCGGCCTGCCCATCGAACGACTGCAGCCGATGCTGCGCGACGCCCTCGGCGCCGAGGCGGCCAGCGCCGAGATGATGGTCGACGCGGTCAACCGGCGCGGCCGGTCCATCGCGGTGCGGGTGGCGTGCGCATCGCTGCGCCGCCGGGAGGCCGGGACGCCGCCCGAGGGAGCGATCATCGTGATGGAGACCGCATCCTCCGGCCCGGCGTGATTCGCCCGTTCGTCACCGGGGTATCCGAGCCCGATGGTCATCGCGTTCGCGACCACCGCTGACGGCCGCGATCTGGTCGCCACGGTCTCCGGCGTGCTCGCCCGCCCCGACGTCGCCGGACTGCACCGCGACCTGCTCAAGGCGCTCGCCGAGCAGCCGGCCGCCCTGTTCGTCGACGTCTCGGACCTGACCGTGGCCGATCCGGTCGCCCTCAACGTCTTCCGCGCGGTCGCCCAGCAGGCGGCCCGGTGGCCGGGGACGCCGCTGCTCATCTGTGCTCCCCCACCGGCCGTCCGGCTGATCCTCGACGGTCCCGCCTTCCGGCTCCTCCGCGTCCACGCCGGCCTCGACGCGGCCCGGGCCGGGCTGGCCGCCGGCCGGACGGCCGAGGTCCGGTCGATCTCCGACGACCTGCTGCCGGTGTCCGGGGCCGCCCGGCACGCCCGCGACCTCGCCACCGACGCGTGCGGGCGCTGGGATCTGCCGCACCTGGCCGGCCCGGCCGCGCTCATCCTCACCGAGATGGTCGGCAACGTGATCGATCACGCCGGCACGATGATGACGGTCCACTTGACGCTGGTGCCCCGATATCTGCTCCTCGCGGTCCGGGACGGTTCGCCGGTGGAGGTGCGGCGCCCGGTCGGCGGCGGCCGCGGCCTGCTGCTGATCGAGGCGACCGCCCACGCGTGGGGCTGCGTCCCGTCGGCCGGGGGAAAAGTGGTGTGGGCGTCCCTGCGCGTCAGTTCGCCAGGAGCCGCGAGAGGCCGGTGACGGCCAGGATGCCGGACACGTACGGACGCGCTCCGGTCAGTGTCAGGCGGACGTCGGCGACCGCGGCGGCGGTGGCCGCGTCGGCCAGCACGGCCACCCCCGCGGCGTCCAGCAACGGCACCCCCGACAGGTCGATCGTCACCGGGTCGCCCCCGGCCAGCGTGATCGCGTGGCGCAGGCCCAGCCGCAGCCGCTCGGCGCTGTCCCGATCGACCTCGCCCCGCACCCGGGCGATCACCGCGGTGGCCCCGCGAACCGTCTCGACCCGCACCTCGTGCCGGTCGGTGCGCACCTCGGCCCCCTCCCAGCGCGGCGGGACGTCGCACAGCATCGCCTCGCGCAGCCAGGTCAGCGACCGGGTCAGCAGCCGCGACACGTGCATCTGCGAGATGCCGAGCTCGGCCGCGATCTCGGCCTGGGTGCGGTTGCCGTAGAACCGCAACGCGAGCATCCGGCGCTCGCGGGCCGGCAACCGCATCAACAGCCCGGCCACGGTGACCTTGTCGTCGACCAGATCGAGGTCGGCGTCCCAATCGCCCAGCAGGTCACCCACCTCAGCGCCGGTGCCGTCGCCGACCGGGGCGTTCAGCGAGGACGGGGAGTAGCCGGCCGTCGACTCCTGAGCCCGGAGAACGGCGGCGACCGGCAGCTCGAGCCGCTGGGCGATCTCGGCCGGAGTCGGCGTACGGGAAAGATCGCTCGTCAGGCTCATCGTGGTGTGCCCGACCTCGAGGCTCAGATCCTGCATCCGCCGGGGCACGTGCACACCCCACGTCTTGTCCCGGAAATGTCGCTTGATCTCGCCCGAGATGGTGATCACCGCGTACGCGGTGAAGGAGCCCCGCCCCGGGTCGTAGCGGTCGATCGCCTTGACCAGGCCGAGCCGGGCGACCTGCTCGATGTCTTCGAAGGACTCGCCCCGGCCACGGTAGCGCCGAGCCATCCGGCGCGCGAACGGCAGGCACAGCCGGGTGAGATCGTCGCGCAGGGCGGTGCGCTCGGCGGCCGGCGCGGGAGCGCTGCGCTCGGCGTAGATCAGGGCCGCGGCATCGAGATCCTCGAGAACGTCCCGCGCCGGGTCGGTCTCGGACATCGCCGCTCCCCTCGGCGGCCCTGCCCGCACCGTTCGCGGCCGGGCCCTCGTCGCCCACTTCGGAGCGTACTGCCCGGTCACATCCGCGACCAAACGTCCGGCCCTGGGGGTCAGTGCCCGGGCGGCTGCTCGCGGTCGGTCAATGGCTTGTTGAGCTGGCCCATGTTGGGCGCCTCGAGCTTGGGGCGGGGTGGGCGCGGGCCCAGGCCGGTGGGGCCGTTCGGGGCTTGCTCGGCCGCGCCTGGTCCCATGCCTGGGCCGGACGGCGCAGTGCCTGGTGCCACTCCCAGGCCGGACGGCGCCGTGCCTGGTCCCATGCCTGGGCCTGACGGCATGTTGTGGCTCGACGGTGCGCCCGTTCCCGGGGCGCCGGGCAGGCCGGCGGCGGGTGGGCGGTTGACCTGGCCCATGTTCGGCGCCTCGAGCGGGGCCCGGTTCATGGCGGGGCGGGGTGTGCCGAGCTGGTCGGGGGCGGCGAAACGGTCGGGGCTGTTGGCCAGGCCGGGGAGGCCGCTCGGGCCCTGCGGGGCCACGCCCTGCTGGTCGGGGCTCTGGCTCGGCTGCGGGTTGTGCGGCTGAAGGACGGGCTGCTGCGGGCCCGGTCCCGCGGTGGCGGCCGGGCGGCCGGGCAGGCCGGACGGTTCGTCGCCGGTGGGCACCGTCGCGGGAGCGGCCGGGGCGGCGGGTGCCTGGCCGGAGTAGGCGGGTGCCTGACCCAGGCCCGACGGTTCGTGGCCGGTGGACATGCCCAGACCGGACGGCTCGGTGTTCGACGGGGCGGTCGGCGCCTGCGGAGCAACCGGCGTAGCGGCGGAACGGCCCAGGCCGGACGGTTCGTGGCCGGTGGACATGCCCAGACCGGACGGCTCGGAGTTCGACGGGGCGGTCGGCGCCTGCGGAGCAACCGGCGTAGCGGCGGAACGGCCCAGGAGCCCGGACGGCTCGTTGCCGGTCGGTGTGCCGGGGAGGCCCGACGGTTCGTGGCCGGACGTGGCCGCCGGGTCAGGCGGCGACTGAGCCGGCGGCGCGGCGGGGCCGGACGGGCCCGCACCCGCCGGACCAGCCAAGCCGGACAGGCTGGACGCACCCGACGGACCAGCCAAGCCGGACGGACCCGCGAGACCAGGCGCACCCGACGGACCAGCCAAACCGGACGGACCCGCGAGACCGGGCGCACCCGACGGACCGGCAAGGCCGGACGGGCCGTCCGCGGTCGGCGGGTGCGGCGGATTCATCGCGGCCGGAGCCTGCGGCGGCTGGTTGAGCGCATGCGGCGAGCGGGGCGGCTCGTTGAGTGCGGCCGGTGCCTGCGGCGGCTGGTTGAGAGCGTACGGCGGTGCGGCGGCCGGATTCACACCCTGGGGCGACGCGCCGGGCGGGTTCGTCGCGGGCGACGGGCCGGTCGGGTTCGGGGACTCGGCCGGGCCGGGCTGAGCCGGGGCCGCCGGGTGGGGACGGTTGTCGCCGGACGGGGTGTAGGGGACGGACGGTGAGCCGGTCGGGCCGTGGCCGTTCGCGCCGTTGGGACGCGGGGTGGGGCGTGGCGCCGAGGGAACGAACTTCGGGGCGTCCAGGGGACGGTTCTGGTGCCAGTCGGGCGGCAGCGGCGGCCGGAGAACCGCGGGCGCCTCCTGAAGTTTCGGGGACTCGATGCGGGGGTGGCCCGCCGCCTGATCGTCCGGGAC
Organism: Paractinoplanes bogorensis; assembly: GCF_018829635.1. Taxonomy (GTDB): domain Bacteria; phylum Actinomycetota; class Actinomycetes; order Mycobacteriales; family Micromonosporaceae; genus Actinoplanes; species Actinoplanes bogorensis. The sequence continues at coordinate 253,022 of NZ_JAHKKG010000004.1, read as the reverse complement.
AGGGCCGGCGCCTGGGAGGCCGCCCGGCCCCTCGGGCGCGGCGCCGGCTGCACCCGGGTTCAGATCGAGGCGGGGCTCGTCGCCGCCGCGGAAGCTCAGATCGAGGCGCGGACCGCTCGGCTCGTCGCCGGTCTCGTCGCGCCCCGGCGCGTCCAGCCCGGCGAGCGGCCGCTCCCCCGGACCACTCGCCCCATCCGCGAACGACAGCCCACTCGGCCCATCCGCGAACGAAAGCCCGCCCGGGGACGACAGACCTCCCGGCGACGAAAGCCCGCCGGGCGACGACAGACCGCTGACGGACGACAGACCACTGTGCTCATCCGCGAACGACAAGCCACTCGGGACGTCGTCGACGGGCAGGCCACCCGACTCCTCCGAAGAGGATGGACGGCTGGTGTCGTCCCGGCGCAGCAGGTCGCTGAGGGATTCGCCGACGACGAGGGGCGGGCTGTCCGAAGAGGACACACTTGCCGGGCCGGGCCGAGACGACAGGGAATCGCCGTCGGTGAAGGACAGGCCACTCGGCGGGGGCGCCGCGCCGGCCCGATCGGAGGCGTCGGACGCCAGGTCGTCGAGGGCACCGGTGAAGGACAGGCCGACCGGGCCCAGGTTCAGGGCGTCGCGGTAGCCGGATCCGGTCGCGGGCTCGTCGTCGCCCCGGTAGGCGCGGCGGGGTTCGTACTCGGCCGCCATCTCCATCGGGGATCCGAAGGCCAGCGGCGACGGGGCCGCCGGCTCGGACGACCACGGGCGGTTCAGGTCGGGCCGGCTGAAGTCGAAACCCGACCCCGGTTCCCCGTACGGCTCCCCCAGCCCCCGCCGGGCCGCGGCCACCAGCCCGGACTCCTCGGCCAGGCCCGCCGCCTCGACCACCTCGGCCGCCGAGCGGGCAGCGTCGCAGGGCGGCCGCTCGCCGCAGACCGGGCAGACGGTCGCGCCGTCCGGGCTCGCGTGGGCCTGCAGCATCTCGCGGGCGGTGCGTGCCAGGACGCTGTCCGGGTCCACGAACGCCTTGATCGGTGCCACCTCAGCCGCCCCCATTCCGCAGTGCAGAGAACTCGGATCAAGTTCACCGCCGATCGGGGGCGATTCGCGCGCTTTTCAGCATTTCGGCGACAGGGGTGGCAAACGAGCAACAAGCAGCGACGTACGGGTGAACAACGGGCCCGAAACGCACGGGTCGAAGAACGGACAAATCCGTCTCCCCAGGCCAGCCGGGGTGCGTACGGTGCTCACGTGTTCACTCACGGTGTTCTTAAGTTAACTCTCCGTACCATACGAGAACCCCTCAGGAGGTGATTCGCATGGATGACGTCGACCTGCACCGCGAGCAGATCCTCCGGCACGTCGGACCCGTCATCACCGGCCGGTTCGCCGGCTACCAGACCTCGTACACCCGGGATGTCCGGATCGGGCAGCCCCTGCTCATGGGCGTCTTCCTGGCGGCCGGCCTGATCCAGCTGATCGGCGGGCTGCTGCGGATGAAGCCGGGCCGCCGCAGCTTCAAGGAGCTCAAGAAGGGACCCGAGTTCCTGGTGACGCCGGTGCGGGTGCGCGACGACCTGGGCCAGACCTACGAGGTCGAGATGCACGGCCAGTTACCCCAGTCGGCCCTGCACCGCGGCGACCTGGTGCAGCTGACCACGTCTCCGCAGAAGGACCCCCATCTTCCCGTACGCCTCGTCCGGCTGGTCAACCTCACCACCATGCAGCCGCTGACCCCGCGGATCCCGACGATGTGGTCGCACCTGGGTCCCGCACTGCTGCTCCAGGCCGTCCTCGGGCTCATCCTGGTCGCCGCCGTAGCGGCCGGCGTGATGCGTTAGAGGGCAGCGAGCGGAACGGCGTCGGCGAGCGCCCGCATGCCGGCGTCGTTCGGGTGCAGGTGGTCGCCCCCGTCGAGCATCGGGTTGATCCGGGACGGGTCGATCGGGTCGCGCAGGGCCGCGTCGAAGTCGGCCACCGCGTCGAAGGCACCGTCGCCTCCGGACCGGATCCACGTGTTGACCCGCAGCCGCACCAGATCGCGCTCCGGCGTGTAGGCGAACCACCCCTTCCACGGGGTGATCGTGCACCCGACAACGCGCAGGCCGTGGGCCCGGGCCCGGGCGGCCAGCCCGGCCAGCCCGGCGGTGATCCGGCCGGCGTCGGTCTGCCGGGGCGGCTGCATGATGTCGTTGATCCCGGCGAAGAGGATCAGTGTGCGGGCGCCGGCCCGGTCCAGGACGTCGTCGTCGAAGCGGGCCCGGGCCGAGCGGCCGGCCGACGAGTTGATGCGGTAGCGCGGGTACTGCGCGTCGAGCAGGATGCGGTTCCCGGCGATGCCCTCGTTGGCCACGCCGTAGTCGGGGGCCGGGCCGGCCGCCAGTCGGGCGGCCAGCAGGTCGGGCCAGCGCTGGTTGCGCCCGGCCGTCGACGCGGCCCCGTTGGTGATCGAGTCGCCCAGCGCCACGATCGTGCCGGGCCCGCCGGCCACCTCGACCGCGGTGAGATAGAACCAGGCCGAGGCACCCGCGGTGAACGCGGTGGCGGCCAGGTCACCCGCGCGGTCGAGGCTGCCGGGGCTGACGAACGAGAGCTGCTTGGGGTCGGCGTGGTAGGTCGCCGCCTCGGGCTTGACCGGGGTCCACACCGACACCAGCAGGTCGGTGTCGGCCGGGACGCCGATCGGCAGCGCGTCGCTGAGGATGTCGCCGCCGGCCGGCACGGTCACGTCGCCGCGACCGCCGAACGTGGCGTCGCGCAGGGTGCCGGGCACGGCCGTACCGTCGCTGGGGTCGTTGCCGCCGTCGCGGCGGCCGCCGGTGTGGGCCGAGAGCGCGACCGTGACGTGACCGAGGCGCACCGGGCCGGTGCCGAAGCGGTTGCTCAGCCGTACGCGCACCTCGGGCCCGCCGATCGTGGTGTGCACGACGTTGCGGATCGTGTGGCCGAGCGGCCGCTTCAGGTTGCCCGCCACCGGCGCGGCCGCCCACGCGGTCGACCAGTCGGGACCGGGAACAGCGGGACCGGGGACGGCGGCCACCGCTTGCACAGCGGGTGCGCTCGGCGGCACCGGGCCGAGCGCCATCCAGGTAACCGTCACGGTCGTGGAGAGGCTCGCGGCCACCACGACACCGGTCAGCAAGCGCCGCACATTCACGATTTTGCCCTCCCCAGGGTGCCGATCCGGATGAAATCCGTGACGTCCGGGTACCGCTGCGATGCAAGTCGTTGCCGTGACCGTGCCCGACATCGACGCGGATGAGAAGGACACGGGGTGCGATCTCATGCTTTGGTGTCACCTGGCGCGACACCGTGGCGTGTGCGAGGTTGGGACCAGCTGCGAAAAAGGTGGTGTGCCGTGGGCGAGGACGTCGAGCAGGCCAACTTCAGCCGGGAGGACCGGGCCAGATACCGGCACAAGATCCGCCGGAGTCTGGACGTGTTCGCGGCGATGCTGCGCGAGTCGCGGTTCGACTTCGAACGGCCGCTGACCGGCATGGAGATCGAGCTCAATCTGGTCGACGAGAACTGCGACCCGGCGATGCGCAACGCCGAGGTGCTGGGCGCGATCGCCGACCCCGATTTCCAGACCGAGCTGGGTCAGTTCAACATCGAGATCAATGTGCCGCCGCGGCGCCTGGCCGGCGACGAGAACGCCGACCTCGAGCACAGCCTGCGGGCGAGCCTGAACAACGCCGAGAAGCATTCCCGTACGGTCGGCGCGCACACGGTCATGATCGGCATCCTGCCGACGCTGCGCAAGGAGCACATGACCGACGAGGCGCTGTCGGCCAACCCGCGGTACAAGCTGCTGAACGAGCAGATCTTCGCGGCCCGCGGCGAGGATCTCGACATCCGGATCGACGGCATCGACCGGCTGTCCGTCACCACCGACACCATCGCGCCCGAGTCGGCCTGCACCAGCACCCAGCTGCACCTGCAGGTGAGCCCGGCCCAGTTCGCCGCGTACTGGAACGCGGCCCAGGTCATCGCGGGCATCCAGGTCGCCCTGGGCGCGAACTCGCCGCTGCTGTTCGGCCGTGAGTTGTGGCGGGAGACCCGGATCCCGCTGTTCGAGCAGGCCACCGACACCCGCTCGGAAGAGATCCGGGCCCAGGGCGTACGGCCGCGGGTGTGGTTCGGGGAACGCTGGATCACGAGCGTCTTCGATCTGTTCGAGGAGAATGTGCGCTACTTCCCGGCGCTGCTGCCGATCTGCGACGACGCCGACCCGGCCGAGATGCTCGAGCGGGGCGAGATCCCGCAGCTGAGCGAGCTGCGGCTGCACAACGGCACGGTGTACCGGTGGAACCGGCCGATCTACGACGTGGTCAAGGGCCGGCCGCACCTGCGGGTGGAGAACCGGGTGCTGCCGGCCGGTCCGACCGTGGTCGACACGATGGCCAACGCCGCCTTCTACTACGGGCTGATCCGCACGCTGGCCGAGGCCGAGCGTCCGTTGTGGACGCAGATGAGTTTCAGCGCGGCCGAGGAGAACTTCCACGCCTGCGCCCGGCACGGCATCGACGCCACCGTGTTCTGGCCCGGGCTGGGCTACATCCAGGTCACCGAGCTGGTGCTGCGGCGGCTGCTGCCGATGGCCCACCAGGGTCTCGAGCGGTGGGGCGTCTCGCCGGGCGAACGCGACCGGTTGCTCGGCATCATCGAGCAGCGCTGCCTGACCCACCGCAACGGCGCCGCGTGGCAGGCACAGACCCTGCACGCGCTGGAGGCCGACGGCAACGACCGCCAGGCCGCCCTGCACGAGATGCTGCGCCGCTACCTGCCACTCATGCACGAGAACCTCCCCGTGCACGAGTGGCCCTACCCCGACTAGTTCCGCCGGCCGAACCACTGCCGGGCCGCGCTGCGCGGGCGCTCGTGGCGCGGCGTGTAGCCGGGGATCCGTACCGGAATCCGGACGGAACCCGGCGTCCCGGCGGGCCGCGGCTCGCGCATCGCCAGCAGCAGGGTGGCGCCGGCGACCATCAGCAGCAGCGAGATGAGCGCGGTCCCGGCGATCTGGGCACCGGTCCTGGGCAGGTCGCTGCCGCCGCCGTTGTCGCCGCCGTTGTCGCCGCCACCACCGTTGTTGTCGTCGCCACCGCCGTTGTTCCCGTTGTCGTCGTCGCCGCCGGTGGTCGCCTTGGCCGTCAGCGTGAGCGGGACGTCGACGGTGTTGTCGGTGGAGAGTCCCTCGGCGCTGGTCGTGCTGATGGTCACCTTCATGTTCTGGGTGCCCGACTTCTTGCTGTTCGACCCGTCGATGGTGAGGATCAGCTGGCTGCCGTAGAGACCGGCCGCGTTCGGTGCGCTGCACACCACCGCGTTCGACGCCTTGCCGTCACCGGCCGGCGAGCACTCGGCCGCGGCGGTGGTGGACGCGGCCGCCAGCACCATGCCCTCGGCCACCGTGGTGTCCTCGAGCAGGATCGAGGCGGAGCGAACCACCACGCCGGCCGGCGGCTCGACCGTGAACTTCACGTTGTCGGCCGTGTCGGTGCCCTCGTTGGTGTACGGGATGCGGATCACAACGCCGGTGGCGTTCGGGCCCACGGTGACGGCCGGCTTGTCGTACGTGACGGCCAGGTTGACCTTGAAGCGGCCCGAGGTGATCCCCGGGATCACCACGTCGCTGTCGCCGCCGCAGACGCCGTCCGGGTCCGGGGTGGCGGCCAGGGCGCCGTCGATGCAACCGCCGGTGAGCTCCTCGCCGCCCTTGAGGTCGGGGCTGACCACGAACGGGATCTGGATCTGCGTGGTGGTGCCCGCCGGGATCGTGAGCGTGCAGGTCACGATCTGCCCCGACGCCACACAGCCGCTGGGCAGGGTGCCGGCGGTGGTGTTGTCCGGGATGCGGATCGTCGTCACGTACGGGCCGGCCTCGCCCGGTCCCGCGTTGCTGAGCGTGATCGGGATGGTGACGGTCTGACCGGGCAGTGGCGCCGACAGCGACGGGCTGCCGACGACCACCGACACCGCGTAGGCCGGCTTCGAGGTGCTCACGAGCAGACCCGAGGCGGTCAGCTTGTCGGTGGCGTCGGTCCCGTCGGCCAGGGTGATGCCGGTGGCCCACCAGGCGGCCGTGCTCGCGGCGCTCGACGCGACGTCGATGCCGATGGAGAGCGGCTTGGCCACGCCGGCGGCCAGGTCGACGCCGGTGCACTTGATCGTGCTGGTGCCGATGGTGCAGGTGGCGCCGGCCAGCGTGGCCGACTTGACGGTGAACCCGGCGGGCACGGTGCTCAGCGGCACGGTGAGCGTCAGTCCGGTCTTCGCGACCGTCGACGAGAGCCGCAACACCGCGTTGCCGGAGGCACCGGCCGCGACCGTCGTGCTGTCCAGCGTCAGGGTGCCGACCTTGCTGATCGGGTTGGCCGGCGTCGTGGTGACCGACACGTCGAGGTCGGTGCCGCAGGTCTTGCTGCCGTCGGCCGTGACGCAGGCGGCGGTCAGCTTGTCGCCGTTCTTGACGCCGCTGGACACGACCACCGGCACCGTCCACGACTTCGTGTCCGACACGCCGAGGTCGTAGGTGCAGGTCACCACGGTGGAGCTGGTGAGCGTGCAGTCGGTGGCGGCGGTGCCGGTGAGCGGGCCGAACTGGGTGTTGCCCGGCGCCACCAGGACCGCCGTGCGGCGGGTGGCCGAGGACGGGCCGGCATTGGTCGCGGTCAGGGTGAGCGAGGTGGTCTGGCCCGGCGTGACCGTGGCGGCGGCGTTGGTCGTGCGGAACGAGACCGCCGCGACCGGGGTGCCGGTGGTGACCAGATCGGCCAGGCCGGTCGCGGTCTCGCCGCCCGCGGTGACCGTGATGCCGGTGGCCCGCCAGGTCGTGCCGGCCGTCGCGGTCGGGGCGACGGTTCCGGTCACGGTCACGGCGGTGCTGGCCCCGGTCGTCAGGTTGACGCCGGTGCAGGTGATCGCGGTCGCGCCGATCGCGCAGGTCGACCCGGTCGGGCCGCTCGCTCCGGTGACGGTCAGCCAGGTCGGCTTGGCGGCGAGCGGGATGCTGATCGTCGCGCCGCTGACCGGGCCGGTCGCGGTGATCTTGAGGACGCCGGAGCCCGTACGGCCGGGAACGACCGTGGCCGGGACGCCCGCCAGCTGGACCTTGCCGCTCAGCGGGGTGGCCAGCGCGATGTCCGGGATCTTGTAGTCCGAGCCGGAGCAGGTCGAGCCCGTTCCGGACTTGACGCAGCCGCCGGTGATCGGCGTGGACGGGCTGGCCGTGGCGTCCACCGTGATCGGCAGGGCGACCTGGGCCCGGCCGTTGCCGGCCACGGTCATCTGGCAGGTCACCTGGGTCGAGGTGATCCGGGTGCACTGGCTGGCGGCGGCGCCGGTCAGCGTCCCGAACGTGGTGCCGACCGGCGCGATCGTGCTGTAGGTGACGCCGGTGGCCTGCGACGGCCCGGTGTTGGTGGCGGTCAGCGTCAGGGTGCCGGTGCCGCCGGGCAGCACGGTCTGCGACGCCGGGACGCCGACGGTGACGGCGACGCTGGTCTGCGGGGCGGTGATCGTCGCGGCCGCGGTGACCGTCTGCTCCGCCGCCTGCGAGCCCTGCGAGACGGTGACCTGCGGCGACCAGGTGCCGATCGGAGCGGTGCCGGAGACCACCGAGGTGAGCACGATGTTGGTCGTGCCGTTGGCCGCGACCGAAACGCCGGTGCAGGTGACGGCGCGCTGGCCGACCGAGCAGGACCCGTTGTCGGTGCGGGCCTGCACGAGCTGCATGCCGGTGGGCAGGTTGTCGATCGGGATGGTGACGGTCATTCCCGTACGGGCCTGGGTCGAGCTCACGGCGATCGTGACCGTGTCGGTGACGCCCGGCGTCAGGTTCGCGCCGCCGTTGACCGGGGTGCCGATCGTCAGGGCCTGGGCCAGCGTGGCGGTCAGTGTGATGGCCGGCAGGGCCAGCTCACCGGTGCCGCAGACGCCGTCCCGGTTGTAGTCGACGCACCCGCCGGTGACCTGCTGGCTCGGGTCGGCGTTGGCCGGGATCTGGACCGGCAGCGACCACGAGACCGGGGCGGCCGCACCGGCCGGCAGGTTGACCACGCAGTCCATCGCGGCGGTGCCGACGGCCGTGCAGCCGGCCGGCAGCGGGCTGCCGAACGTGGTGCCGGTCGGCGCCTTGACCCGCACCGAGACGTTGGTCAGGTCGGAGTAGCCCTGGTTGATCAGGGTGCCGGTGATGGTGGCGACGCTGCCCGGCGCGACCGGGCTGTCCGGCGCGCTCATCGTGTACTTGACGTCCGGCTGCGGGGCCGAGGTCTGCAGCAGCACGCCGGCCCCCTCGCTGGTGCCGCCCGAGCCGTTGGTCAGCGCGGCCACCGGCGCCCAGATGACGTTCGCCCCCAGGTTCGACGCCGGGTGGATGCGGACCGAGACCAGGTTCAGGGCGCTGCCCTGGGCCAGATCGACACCGCTGCAGACGATGTCGGCGCTGTTCACCGTGCAGGACGCCCCGGTCGGCCCGCTCGCGCCGGCGATGTCGACGCCGGCCGGCAGGGCACTCAGGGGCACGGTCACGGTGAGCCCGGTCAGGGCGCGGTCGGTGGTGACCTTGATGTAGCCGGTGCCGGTGTCGCCGGGCACGACCGTGGCCCGGGTGTAGGTCAGCTTGGCCTGGTCGCTGAACGGCTTGCCCAGGGTGAACGCGATGGCGGTGTCACAGCTGTTCCCGCCGGTCACGTTCACGCAGCCGCCGGCGACCGTGGAGCCCGCCGCGGCGGTGCCGGCCACCTTCATGAGCAGGCGGAACTGGGCGTTGGCGCCCGCCGCCAGGCTGGTCGAGCAGGTGACCTGGGTGGCCGAGTCGGCCGTGCAGAAGTTGGCCGCGCTCGAGTTGGTCAGATCGAACGTGGTGCCGGCCGGCGCGGTGAACGTCGCCGTGGCCGCCGGGTCGTCCGAGTCGCCGTTGTTGGTCATGGTGACCTCGGCGTCGGCGGTGCCACCGGGCAGCACCGTGCCGTTGTCCGGCAGGACGAGGCTGACCGCGACGTCGGTGTCCGCCGCGCCGACGGTCAGGGCCACCGGGCGCAGCACGACCGAGTCCTGACCCGGGTCGGCCACCGTGATCGCCGGCCGCCAGGTCGCGCCGGGCGTGGTGGCCGAGTTCGCCGCGAAGTCGATGGCCAGCGGGGTGCTGCCGGTGGCCGGGAAGTCGGTCGCCGGGCAGGTCGCCGTGCCGTTGGCGACGGTGCAGGTCTGGCCGCCGAGCCGCACGGCGGTGACGGTCACCCCGGTGGGCAGGCCGGCCAGGCTGACGCTGACCCCGAGGCCGGGCCGGACCGCGGAGGCGGCCAGGTTTACGGTGGCCGTGCCGGTCTGACCCGGCGCGGGCGTGGCCTGCGTGGTGGAGCCGGCCGTGACCACATCGGACAGCGGTGCGCGCAGCGTGAACTGGTTGACCGTGACGTCACAGCTGCCGCTGGCGTCGAGGTCGACGCAGCCGTCCTTGATGACGGTGCCGCCGGCCGCGTTGCCGGGGATCAGGATCGGCAGCGCGTACGACGCGACCTGGCCCGTGGCGTTGACGCCGACCTGGCAGTTCACCGTCGTGGCGGTGTTGCGGACACAGTCGGCCGGCATCGTCGTGCCGAACGTGGTGCCGGTCGGAGCGGTGATCTGCACCGGGGCCTTCAGCGAGGCCGAGGGCGTGCCGCTGTTGCTGATGGTCACGGTCAGCGGGACGGTGGCGCCGGGCAGCACCGTGTCGTCGGCCGGGACGCCGCTGACCGCGGCGCCCAGGATGTAGGGCACCGTGCCGACGACGGCCATCAGGGCGCCGCTCGTGACCGTCTCGTTGGTGTGACCGGTGACCGTGATCCCCGACGCGTACCAGTTGTCGCCGGTGGCCGCCCCGGCCGGCGAGGTCACGCTCAGGGTGATCACGTTGTTGCCGGTCGACAGGGCCAGGCCGGTGCAGGTGATCGCGCTCGCGCCGGTGGTGCAGCCCGCGGGCGAGGCCGCGGTGACGGTCCAGCCGGACGGCACGTCGGTCAGCGGGATCGCGACGTCCACGTTCTGCGCCTTGGTCGAGGTGATCGTCACCTTGGCCTGCTTGGTGTCCCCGCCGAGGCTGAGCGCGGCCCGGTCGGCCCGGACGGTGACTTCCTGGTCGAGGCGCGAGGTGAGCGGCATCGACGGCAGTGCGGTGTCCGGCGGCGAGGTGCAGACGCCGTTGTTGTTGGCGTCGACGCAACCCCCGCTGATGGTGCCGGTCGGGTCGGCCGAGGCCGGCACGGCCACCGGGAGCGCCAGCGTCCGGGTGCCGCCGTTGGCAATCGAGACCGTACAGGTCAGGTTGGTCTGCGTGCTGTCGGCGACACAGCCCGCGGGCAGCGGGGTGCCGAACGTGGTGCCGTTCGGGGCGACGACGCTGACCTGGGTGCCGGTGGCGTCGGACGGGCCGGCGTTGGTCAGGATCAGCGGGATCGTGCCGGTGGTGCCGGGCTCGGTCGCGGTGACGGTGCCGAAGGTCGGGTTGACCGCGGCCTGGGCGGTGCCGGTCACGGCCAGCTGGCGGGCGGCCAGGTTGGCCGAACCGACGTTGTCCGCGATGGTGATGCCCGTCGTGGTGGCCGTGAGACCGGCCGCCGCGCCCGCCGTGGCCTGCACCGGGATGGTGATGTCCTGCGAGTTGCCCTTGGTGATGCTCGCCCATGTGCAGGTCACCGTGGTGCCGGAGCTGGCCGCGCAGGCGCCGCTCGGCGTGATCGAGCCGAGCTGCAGGTCCGAGGTCTGCAGGGTCACCGGCACGGTGATGGTGAAGTTGGTCAGGTCGCCGTTGGCCGCGGTCACCCGGACGACCGAGTTGCCGCTGCTGCCCGGGGTCACGGTGACCGGGGTGACGGTCACGGTGGCGCGCCGGTCGACCGGCTGGCGGAAGGTGATCGTCGGCAGCGTGCCCTCGCAGGTGCCGTCGCCGCCGACGTCGACGCAGCCGCCGGTGATCGGCGTGAAGACGTCGGCGCTGGCCGGGATGACCACCGGCACGGTCACGCTCGCGTTGCCGTTGGCCAGGGCGTTGACCCGGCACAGCATCCGGGTCGAGGTCACCGTCTGGCAGCCGGCCGGCGGCGTGCCGAACGTGGTGCCGGACGGCGCGGTGAGGACGACGACCTGGTTCACGGCGTCCGACGGGCCGGTGTTGGCCACGGTCACGGTCACGTTGGCCGTGGTGCCCGGGTCGGTCGTGCCGGCGGCCGGGCCGCTGCTGCTCACGGTCAGGTTGGTCTGGGCCGATCCGATCACGGCCATGGTGGCGGTGTCGGTGGCGGTCTGCCCGTCGGTCGAGGTGATCGTGAACGACGGGGCCCAGGTCGCCGGGGTGGCCGCGGCGACCGCGGTCATCGTCAGCGTGATGTTGGCGCTGTGGTTGGCGCCGCTCAGGTCGACGTCACCACAGTTGAAGGAGCCGTTGGCCTGCGGGTTGCAGGTGCCGTTGGGACCGGCGGCGGTGAGCACCGACAGCCCGGTCGGGGCGGCGGTCGAGGTCGACACGACGAGGTCGTTGAGGTTCGACGGTGCGCTGATGGTCAGCGTCGCGGTGCTCGGTGTGGCGGACCCCGGGGTCACCGTGGCCGGGCTCGAGGTGACGGTGAGCTGGTTCTGCAGCGGCGTGCCGATCGGGATGGCCGGCATGGCGGTGTCGGCCGAGGTGCAGACGCCGTTGTTGTCGACGTCGACGCAGCCACCGGTCAGCCCGGTACCGGGCTGCACGTTGGAGCTGGTCTGCACGGTGAACGGGAAGGCGGTCGGCGGGGCGGCCGCGGTCTGGTTGAACGTACAGCTGGCGCTCCGGCCACCGGCCGCGATGGTGCACCCGGACGGTGCGGGCGGGGCGAAGGTGGCGCCGTTCGGGGCGATCACGGTGAACGAGGCGCCGGTCGCGTCGGACGGGCCGGTGTTGTTCACGTTGACGGTGATCGAGCCGGTGCCGCCGGGCAGGATCGGCGTGTTCGGCACGGCGACGGTCGCGGTGACGACGTTGCGGGGCGCGCCGATCGTGGCCAGTGTCTGGTCGGCCGCGGTGACCGTGCCGGCCGGGATGGTGGCCGTGATGCCCTGGGCGGTCCAGGTGCCGGTGGTCGCACCGGCCCCCGCGCCGACCGCCACGTTGATCACCTGCGGGGTGCCCGGCGCGATCGACGGGATCGTGCAGGTGGCCGTGTTGCCGGTGACCGGGCAGGTGGCCCCGCCGGCCAGGCTCACCGTGCCGACGGTCAGGCCGGCCGGAACCGGGCTGACCGGGATGGTGACGACCGTGTTGGTCAGGGTGGCCCGGGTGGCCGAGATGCTCACCTTGGCCGTGGCGGTGTCGCCCGGGGTCACGGTGGCGGTGGTCGAGGCGAACCCGACCTGGGAGGCGGCCGGCACCTTGAGGGTGATCGGCGGGATGGTGGTGTCGCCCGCGCCGCAGCCCGGGTAGCCGTCCAGCTCGACGCAGCTGCCGCTGATCGGCTTGTCCGGGTCGGCGTTCGCGGCGACCACCAGCGGCAGGGTGAGCTGCTGGGTGGTGGCGTTCACGCCGAGGCCGGTGGAACAGGTGAGCTGGGTGTTGTTCGCGCTGACCTGGCACACGGCGGACGTGTTGGCGTCGAGCGGGCCGATGGTCGTGCCGTTGGGCGCGGTCACCGAGAAGGACGCGGGCGAGGCGGCCGACGGCCCGGTGTTGGTGACCGTCAGCGGGACGTTGGCGGTGCCACCGGGCAGGACGGTGCCGGCCGGCGGGACCGAGACGCTCGCGGTCAGCGTGTACGAGGGGGCGGTGGTCGTGGCCAGCGCGCCGTTCGTGGTGACCTGCTCGTTGCCGGACTGCACGGTGATGCCGTTGGCGGTCCAGGTCTGCGAGCCGGCCGCGGTGGCGGCGACCTGCACGGTGATCTGCAGGTTCTTGGTCGTCGAGGCGACCAGGTCGACGCCCGTACAGACGATCGACGCCCCGGAGGTGTCACAGGTGCCGCCGTCGACGGTCGCGCCGCCGACCGTGAACCCGGCCGGCAGGGCCGACTTGGGCACGGTGATCTGCATGCCGGTCTCGGCCTGGGCCGAGGTGAGGGCGATCTTGCCGACGCCGCTGCTGCCCGGGGTGATGGTGGCCGGCGTGGCGGTCACGGTGAGCCGGTTGGCCAGGGTCTGGCGCAGGGTGATGCCGGGCAGGGCCGAGTCGGTCGGCCCGCCGCAGCTGGAGTCGTTGTCCAGGCTCACGCAGCCGCCGGTCAGCGGGGTGGACGGGTCGGCACTGGCCGAGACCTGCAGCGGCAGGTCGAGCGAGATGGCCGGATCGGTGGGCGACGCGGTCACGGTGCATCGGATCGTGGTCGGGGTGAGCGACTGACAGGCGCTGCCGACCGCCCCGGTGAGCGAGCCGAACGTGGTGCCCTGGGGCGCGACGACGACGAACGGCGCGGACACCGCATTCGACGGGCCCTGGTTCGACACGTTGATCGTCATGGTCGTGTTCTGGCCGGGGCTGACCGTCCGGGCCGCCGGACCGGTCGCGCCGGCGCTGAGCGTGTACCGCGGCACGGCCGTGACCAGGGTGCCGGTGGCGGTACCGGTCGTGCCGGGCGCCGTGGCGGTCACCGTCCCGCTCCAGTTGGCGGTGGTGCCCGAGCTCAGGCTGACCGGGACGGTCAGGGTCGCGCTGCCCGCGTTCCCGCCGCTCATCGCCGGGACGTTGACACCGGTGCAGGTGAGCACGCCGCCGCTGACGGCACAGGTGCCGCCGCCGGCGCTGATGTTCGCGGTGTCGATGGTATAGCCGGACGGCACCGGGGGGAACGTGACGGTGGTGTTCGGCGAGGCCAGGGCACCGAGGTTGGCCAGGTTGACGGTCGCGTTGACCTTCGCCCCGCCCGGGTTGGCCGCGGCCGGGGTGATGCTGACGCCGTTGTCCAGGTTGATGTCGGGGTCGGTGACGGTGAGCAGCCGGCCGAACCCGTTGACGACCTTCCCGTTGAGGGTCGTGGTGACATTGGCCAGGTCCCAGGTCGTCCCGGGTTTCGTGCTGTTGGTCGCGGCCGTGTTCAGGGTGATCGTGGCGGTGCCGCCGGCCGGGATGCTGACGTTCGTACAGGTCGCGTTGTTCGAGTCGAAGGTGCAGGTGCCGCTCGACGAGCTGACCGAGGTGACCGACACGCCGGCCGGGATGTTGCCGATCGGGACGGTGACGGTGGCATTGGACGCGTCGGACGGGCCGGCGTTGGCGACCGTGATCGTCGGGGCCGCGGTCTTGCCCGCGGTCAGGTTGCCCGCGTTCACCGTGATCGTGCCGCCGGTCGTCGACCGGGGCTGGGCGGTGGCCAGGGCGGTGCCGCCCCCGGTGATCGTCATCGATGCACTGGTATCGGCGGCGATCGGCGTGCTGACCGCCTTGACCGTGCCCGCGGCGGGCAGCCAGGACGGCGTCGAGGCGGTGGCCGAAGACTTCAGGGTGACCGGCAGGTTGATCTTCGCGTTGCCGCCGCCGGGCACCGTGATGCCGCTGCAGACAATGGCCGTTCCCGATGTGTCACAGGTGCCGACGCCGCCCACCACGGTCGGCGCACCGAGGGTGTAGTAGGTCGCGTCGGGCTTGGGGATGGTGACCGTCGTGTTCGGGGCGGCCACGTCCCCGGTGTTACTCACCGTGACGACCGGCGTTCCGGACTGACCGGGCGTCAACGCGGCGGTCGTGGTGCTGATCGTGCCCAGCTTGACGTTGCCCTTGCAGATCGCCTCGCCGATGACGATGTTGCCGCTGGCGACCGCGCCGGTCACGGCGAGCAGATTCAGATTGATGGCCTGCACCGTGTAGGTCAGCAGGCCGGTGCTCGTATTCCAGCTCGCCGTCTCCGGCTTGATCTTCGCGGTGAGCACCCCGGGGAGGCTGATCGTGCCGTCGGCCTGGACGCTGGCCGGCGCCCCGAGCAGCTTCAGGTTGGCGATGTTGGCCGACCCCGAGATATCGGTCGCGGTCATCTGGCATTGGGCCCCGACCGCGTCGGCGCCGAGGGTGCTCCCCAGCACGTTCAGCCCGGTGACGTTGCCCGACGCCTTGCCGCCGCCGGTGGCCGCCGACGCCGAGTCGGCGACCGTGCCCGTGGTGAGCACGCTGGGCACGTTGGCATTGACCGCGGTATTGGACGCGGTGGCTTGGCCGTCGCTCCAGTTCGCGGTCGCCGGCAGCGTGAGACCGACGTTCTGACCGAGCACCGTCAGGTTCACACGGATCGCATTACCCGTGGAGGAGACGGAGGTCGCCGCGAAGGCGGCACCCGGACGGACGAGGAGCGCGAGGACCACGGCAGCGGCGACGAGGAGAGCGAGCCGCTTGACCGGAATAGGCCGTTGGGAGAGCACGGGTCGATTTTCCTGCCGTCCCGGTTGATAAGTCCTTCGTTTCTGCGATGTCCTCGCATTTCTTCCGATGCATTCTTCGCGAAATGCGTTTCCTCAATTCTCCCGCCCGTCCCACCGGTCACTTCCATAACCCTTTCGAGCAGGACCCGTGATCAGTCCACACCGGAACGCGCGACCAGACGGCGGAAATCGCGCGGGCACTGCGCGGGCACCCGGAAAAACGCCTCCGGGCGTTGCCCCGCAACGGTTTCCGACCTCCCTGGGTAACTGATCGATCACCCGTGATGCGGGACGGTCATGCCACGTTCACCCTCCCGGAGGGGCGAAAAAGGGCGTTCTGACGTACGTTTCGCGCAGAACCCGAGAGGATGACGCATGTCGATGCCGAGAATTCGTCGGACATTAATCGCCGCCACCGCCGTGCTGATCGGCGGAACAGTCGGCGCGGCGGCACCCGCCGAGGCCGCTCCGGTAAGCCTTGTGGCGGATCCGGCCGCTTACGTCGACCCCTTCGTGGGAACGACCCGAGGGGGCAATACCTGGCCCGGCGCGACCCGCCCGTTCGGCATGATGGCCTGGAGCCCGACCGCCACCACGGGCGATCAGACCACCTCGCCGGCATCGAACGGATACGACTGGAACGTCACCCGGATGCGGGGCCTCAGCCTGACGCACGTCAATGGCGCGGGGTGCTCGCCGGGGGCCGCCGGAGACATCCCGATCATGCCGTACGTGGGTGCGGTCGACTCCTCCCCGACCGCCGACACCCGGGACGCCAAGTACGCCTCGTCATTCAGCCACGCCAATGAGTCGGCTACCCCCGGGCGGTATGCGGTGACCCTCGATTCGGGGGCCCGGGCCGACCTCGCGGTGAACGTCCGGGCCGGGGTCGGCGACTTCACCTTCCCCGCCGGATCGGCCGCCCAACTGCTGTTCCGCACGTCGAACTCGCTCAATGGCAGCGAGGACGCGTCGATCGTGATCAGCCCCGGACGCCGTACGGTGGAAGGCTGGGTATTGACCGGTGGATTCTGCGGCCGGCGGGGCAACGGCGGGGGCGCCACCAACCCGAATCGGCGGTCCTATTACAAGGTCTATTTCAGCGCCTCGTTCGATCGCGACTTCGCTTCGACGGGCACCTGGGTCAATGGAACCCTTCAGCCCGGATCGACGACGGCGAATGGTGGCGAGGGATATCTGACCGGGGCCGATCGGGCCGGAAAGGGCTCGGGCGGCTGGGTCGGATTCGATACGGCTACGGACAGTGATGTCCGCATGCGGGTCGGGATCTCCTACGTGAGCCTCTCCGGGGCCGCCGCGAACCGGGACGCGGAGGTTCCCGAGGGGTCGACGCCATCGACCGTCGGAGATGCCACCCGGGCCGCCTGGAACACCGAACTGAAGCGCATCGGGGTCGCCGGTGGCACCGAGGAGCGGACGAAGGCCTTCTATACGGCGGTCTACCACGCCCTGATGCAGCCACAGACGATGAACGATCTCGACGGGCAGTATCTCGGGGCCGACATGGTCGCGCACCGGCTCCGCGCGGGGCAGAAAGCGGTGTACGGAACCTTCTCCGGGTGGGACCAGTACCGGGCCCAGATCCAGCTGCTCGGGCTGCTCCGGCCCGACGTCGCGGGCGACATGGCAACGTCGATGCTCGATTTCGCGGCCCAGAACGGCGGGGTCTGGGATCGATGGCTGCACCTGGGCGCACCCACCCACGTGATGACCGGTGACCCGGCCGCGCCGACCCTGGCCACCTGGCACGCGATGGGCGTCCGCAACTTCGACGCCCGGGCCGCCTACGACTCCCTGGCCCGGCAGGCCACCGTGCAGAACCCGGACGCGCTGTCGGACGCGGGCTGCCCCGGGCAGTGCAAGGGGCAGCGGCCGACCCTGAACACCTACCTGGCCCTGCGCTACGCGGCCAACGACATCTGCCACTGCTGGGGTGGGGCGGCCGAGACCCTGGAGAACTCCCTCGCGGACTTCTCGCTGGCCATGTGGGCCTCCCGGCTCGGCGTTGAAAACCCCTTCCTCTCGCGGGGCGACTACTGGAAGAACACGTACAACCCGGCCGTGGGCTACCAGGCGGCACGGCGGGCCGACGGATCGTGGCAGGCCGGCTTCACCCCCTCCACGGATGTCGGCTTCGCCCAGGGCTCGAGCGCGACCTACACCTGGATGGTGCCGCAGGACGTGTCCGGGCTGGCCACGCTGATGGGCGGCCGGCCCGCAGCGGCGGCGCGCCTCGACACCCTGTTCCACGACGAGAACGGCAACTGGGCCGTGCTGGGTGGCAACGCGCTGCGCTACGACCCGACCAACGAGCCCGGCATCCACGCACCCTGGCTGTACAACGGGCTCGGGCAGCCGTGGAAGACCCAGGAGACCGTACGGCAGATCGTCGACACCGCGTACGGGATCGGGCCCGGCGGCCTGCCCGGCAACGACGACCTGGGCACGATGAGCGCCTGGTACGTGTTCGCCGCGATCGGGATGTTCCCGCAGGTGCCCGGGCGGGCCGAGATGCTGCTGGGCAGCCCGGTGTTCACCCGGGTCGAGCTGAACCGCAGCAACGGCGTACGCCTCACCGTCACCAGCAACACCACCGGCACGTACGTGCAGAGCACCCGCCTGAACGGTTCCCGCCTGACCCGCTCGTGGCTCCCGGAGTCGTACGTCCTGCGCGGCGGCACGCTCGACTTCACGCTCGGCACGTCAGCCAACACGACCTGGGCGACCGCCCCGGCCGACCTGCCACGCGACCAGTAGCGGTTTTCCACAGTTCCGAGTTGTCCACAGGGCCCCCGCCCAAGATCCGCAGATTTGACTATCCTGGCCGGTGGACGGGGGCCCCCGGTGGTGGGTGGGCTCTGTTCGGCGACCCAGCTCGGCGACCCTGCCCGGCGGTACTGCTCGGCGGCTCTGTTCGGCGGCGGATCAGGCCAGGAAGTCGGCGAGTGCCTGGTGGAAAGCGTCCGGCTGCTCGAGATTGGGCAGGTGGCCGGCGTTCTCGATCACGACCAGAGTCGAGTCTGGGAGCAGAGAATGCATTTCCTCGGCGTCGGCCACCGGCGTGAATTCGTCGTCGCGGCCCACCACGACCAGGGTGGGCACGCTGACGGTGGTGAGCAGGTCGCGGTAGTCGGGACGGTCGGCCCGGCCACGCAGCGCGGCGGCCGCGCCCGACGGTGGAGCGCTGGTCATCATGGTC
Source organism: Paractinoplanes bogorensis (assembly GCF_018829635.1). Classification (GTDB taxonomy): domain Bacteria; phylum Actinomycetota; class Actinomycetes; order Mycobacteriales; family Micromonosporaceae; genus Actinoplanes; species Actinoplanes bogorensis. Next base: position 234,463 of record NZ_JAHKKG010000004.1, on the reverse strand, counting down.
AGCACGTGGTCCGCCACCGACGGCATCGCCTCGACGTTGTAGGCGGCCATCATCTTGCCCAGATTCTCCTTGGCGTAGCCGCCCATGCCCTCGGTCTCGAGCCGGTCGGCCGTCGCGCGGCGGTAGTCGGCCGCGGCCGGCGTGTCGGCGCGCGGGAACGTGTCGGCCAGGATCAGGCCGCGGATCCGGGCCGGGAACTGCCGGTAGCACTCCATGACGATCTGCCCGCCCATCGACAGGCCGCCCAGCACGAACTCGTCGATCCCCAGATGATCGGCCAAGGCGGCGACGTCGGCGGCGAACACGTCGAGCGGCGTCCGGCCCGCCACCACGGTCGTCGCGCCGTAGCCGCGCAGGTCGGCCGTGATCACGCGCCACCCGGGCCACGACGCCTGCGGCCGCCACATCGAGCGGTCGAACGGGTGCCCGTGCACCAGCACCAGCACCGGGCCCTCGCCGCGGTCGTCGTAGTCGATCGTGATGCCGTTGACCGTCGCTCTGCTCATACGCTCGACGCTAGGGCGCGGGCGGCGCGGCCGATCGGTCCAATATCGGGGTCGCGGCTATCGCGACGGTCACTCCCGGGAAGATCCGCTTGGCCACGATCAGTTCGGCGTCCGGTCCGGCGGCACAGAGCGCGGCCGCCTCGGCGACACTGGGCGTGCCGACCGCCTGTGCCACCGCAGCGCTCGGTGTGGGCACTTCGCGGGCGGCGAGTTCGGCCGCGGTGAAGAGCCGCAAAGACCAACCACGATCAAGAGCGGTTTCCCGTACGCCGGGAGCATCGCCCCGCCGATCGATCGTGCCCACGGCACTCACGTCCGCGTCGGTGAGGCCCGCCGCCCGCAAGGTCGCCTCGACAGCGGCCCGGACATCGTCCGCCGAAGCCGACCGACGCGCCCCGATCCCGACGGCCGCCGTCACCGAACGCCGTCCGATGCCTTCACCACCAGCGCGTTGACCGCCCGCCGCCCTCACAAACCGCCGCCCTCACAGCGCGCTGACGAAGCGGGACGCGAAGCCGGGGTTGCCGGCCCAGTGCAGATGCAGGTAGGAGGCGTGGACCGTGGGTGTGGCGAAGCCCTCGGGGTCGTCGCCGCGCCAGGCCCAGGCGGCGCCGCCGGCCGGGGACAGCAGCAGGCCCGAGCGCGGATGCACCGTCGTCCGATGGAACTCGTGACCGGTCACGCGGGTGCCGGCCGGGGCCAGGGGGCTGTCGGTCAGCGCCACCGCGTCGCGGTAGCCGAGGGTCAGTGTGGGCGTCATGGCCGCCTCGATGTCGAGGACGCCGCACATCGGGGCGTCGTCGAGGGTGCGGCCCAGCCACAGCAGGCCCGCGCACTCGGCCACGATCTTGCCGCCGGACGAGGCCAGGCCGGCCACCGCGCGGCGCAGGGGCTCGTTGGCCGACAGTTCCTTCGCGTAGACCTCGGGGAAACCGCCGCCGACCACCAGGCCCCGCGTGCCGTCGGGCAGTTTCTCGTCGCGCAGCGGGTCGACCGTCACCACGTCGGCGCCCGCGCCTTCGAGAAGCTCGGCCGTCTCGGCGTACGCGAAGGAAAATGCCGGACCGCCGGCCAGCGCGACCACCGGCCGCCCGGGCACCGGCTCGTCGGAGAGCGGCGACCACGGCGAAGCGTCCAGCGGCGGGGCCGAGCGGGCGATCGCCATCACCTCGGCCAGATCGACCGCGCTCTCGATGAGCGAGGCGAGCGCGTCCACCGACTCCTGGGCCTCGGCCCGGCGTTCGGCCGCCGGCACCAGCCCGAGATGACGCGAGGGCGCGGCCACCGCGCCGGCCCGGCGCAGCGCGCCCAGCACCGGCGTGCCGACCTCCTCGCAGGCCTCGCGCAGGATCGACTCGTGGCGGTCCGAGCCGACCCGGTTCAGGATCACGCCGGCCATCCGTACGGTGCCGAAACTGCGGAAACCGTGGACCAGCGCGGCGATCGAGCGGCCCTGGGCCGCGGCGTCCACGACCAGGATCACCGGCGCGTCGAGCAGGCCCGCGACCTGGGCCGTCGATCCGGTCTCGCCCGCGCCGGTGCGCCCGTCGTACAGGCCCATCACGCCCTCGACGACCGCGAGCGACGCGCCCTGCGAGCCGTGCGCGAAGAGCGGCCCGATCAGCTCCTCGCCCACCAGCACCGGGTCGAGGTTGCGGCCGGGCCGCCCGGCGGCGAGCGCGTGGTAGCCGGGGTCGATGTAGTCGGGCCCGACCTTGAACGGCGCCACCGGCAGTCCCCGGCGCGCGAACGCGGCCAGCAGCCCGGTCGCCACCGTGGTCTTGCCGTGCCCGGACGCGGGGGCGCCGATCACGATCCGGGGCATGGTCACCATTCGATGCCCTGCTGTCCCTTGCGACCGGCGTCCATCGGGTGCTTCACCTTCGTCATCTCGGTGACCAGGTCGGCCGCCTCGAGCAGGGCCGGCGCGGCATCCCGGCCGGTGATCACCACGTGCTGGGTGCCGGGCCGGTCGGCCAGGGTCGCCACCACGTCGTCGACGTCGACCCAGCCCCACTTCATCGGGTAGGTGAACTCGTCGAGCACCAGGAACTTGTAGGTCTCGGCGGACAGGTCCCGTTTGATCTGCTCCCAGCCCTCGGCCGCCTCGGCTGCGTGGTCGCGTTCGGTGCCCGCGCGCTGGATCCACGACCAGCCCTCGCCCATCTTGTGCCAGGTCACCGGCGCGCCCCCGGCCGACCCGAGCGCCTTGAGCGCGGATTCCTCGCCGACCCGCCACTTCTCCGACTTCACGAACTGGAACACGCCGATCGGCCAGCCCGCACTCCACGCGCGCAGCGCCATCCCGAAGGCGGCGGTCGACTTGCCCTTGCCGTGTCCGGTGTGCACGGCCAGCACGGCCTGGCGGCGACGCTGCCGGGTGGTGAGCCCGTCGGCCGGCACCGTGGTGACTTTGCCCTGCGGCATCAGGCAACCCTTCCCATCGTACGGCCGGTGCCCAGCCCCTCGAGCGGCATGATGTCGGCGTTCAACGCGGTGGCGAGGCGCGACGCGAGGCCCAGCCGGATCGGGCCGGACTCACAGTCGACCACCACTGTGGACACCCCGGCGAGGGCCGGAGCCACCTGGACGGGATCGGGCCCGCTGGTCGCCCGTCCGTCGGTGACCACGATGAGCAGGGGACGTCGTCGCGGATCCCGCCGTCGTTCGGTGGCGATGGTCGCGGCCGCCCGTTTCAAGCCTTCGGCCAGCGGGGTACGCCCGCCCGTGCGCAACGCGGCCAGCCGCAGCACCCCCACCTCGTGACTGGAGGTCGGCGGCAGCACCTGCTCGGCCGTGTGCCCGCGGAAGGTGATCATCCCGATCCGGTCGCGCCGCTGGTAGGCATCACGCAGCAGCGACAGTACGGCCGTCTTGACCACGGTCATCCGCTTGCGCGCGGCCATCGAGCCGGACGCGTCGACCACGAACAGCACCAGGTTGGACTCACGTCCCACATGGACGGCCTCCCGCAGATCGGCCGGCCGCACCAGGCCGTAGCCCGCGCCACGCCCGGCGGTGCCCGGCTCGGAGCCGACGCCACCGAGGTCGGTCGTGTGGGCGCGGTGCAGGGCCGCGCGCAGGGTGGCGGGCAGATGCGGTGCGCCGGTCAGTTTGCCGCGCGGCACCCGCGAGCCGATCACCCGCCCGCGCCGGGACAGCGACGGCGACCGGCGACCGGCGTGGCCGCCCTCGCCGCGGCGGGCGATGCTCAGCGTTTTGGTGCGATAGGCCGCGCCCGGTGCCACCGCGGCCGCCCCGCCCCGCGCTTCCGCCTCGGCCTCACCGCCACTATCCGATTTATCGGAAATGTCGGTCGAGGAGGTGGGGGGCGTGGGGTCCTGCGGAGCAGTCGAGGTCGTGCCGTCCGGCGCAGGGCTACCCGGGTTGCCGCCATCGGTAGGCGCCGCCGAGCCCCGACCGCGCGGACCACTGTGGTCCGGCCCGCCGTCCGGCCCGCCGTCGCCGCCGGAGGGGCCGGCTCCCCCGTCGTCCGGGTCGTCGTCGTCCGGGCCGTGCTGGGCGTCGGCCTCGGCCAGGGCGTCCTCCAGCTTCTGCTCGTCGCTGCCCGGCGGGTCGAGCGGATCCTTGCGACGCCGGTGCGGCAACGCCAGCCGGGCCGCCGCCCGCACGTCGTCGGCCGTGACCCGCTTCCGCCCGTGCCAGGCCGCGAGGGCCACCGCACACCGCGCCACCACGATGTCGGCCCGCATCCCGTCCACCCCGTAGGCCAGGCTGATCAGCGCGATCCGGTCGAGCTCGGAGTCGGGCAGCACCACGCTCGGCAGCAGATCCCGGGCGGCCACGATCCGGGCCGCCAGTTCCCGCTCGTCGGCCGCGAACCGGGCCGCGAACTCGTCCGGCGACGCCTCGTAGGCCAGCCGCCGCCGCACCACCTCGGCCCGCTCCCCCGCCTCGCGCGGCGCGGTCACGTTGACCACCAGCCCGAACCGGTCCACCAGCTGGGGCCGGGGCTCGCCCTCCTCCGGGTTCATCGTGCCGACCAGCAGGAACCGGGCCGCGTGCTTGACCGACACCCCGTCCCGCTCGACGTGGGCCCGGCCCATCGCGGCCGCGTCCAGCAGCAGGTCGACCAGGTGGTCGGGCAGCAGGTTCACCTCGTCGACGTAGAGCACCCCGCGGTGCGCCGCCGCGAGCAGCCCCGGCTCGTACGCCTTCACCCCGTCGGCGAGCGCACGCTGAATGTCGAGCGTGCCCACGACCCGGTCCTCGGTCGCGCCGACGGGCAGCTCCACCAGCGTGGCCGGCCGGTCCAGCGCGGGACTCCCCGAAGAGTGCGGTCCGTCCGGGCAGAGCGGGTCGGGTTCCGCGGGATCACAGGCGAACCGGCACCCGCGTACGACGGCAACGGAAGGCAGCAAAGCGGCCAGGGCCCGTACGACGGTGCTCTTGGCGGTGCCCTTCTCGCCGCGCACCAGCACGCCACCCACGGCGGGCGAGACGGCGGTCAGCAGCAGGGCGAGGCGCAGGTCGGCAAGACCGACCACGGCCGGGAACGGGTACGGCGTCACGTGGATCCCCTTCTGCGCGGGTGTCCACGCCCGCGCGGCGAGTGGCACGAGCGGCCGGAGTCTCCTGACTCCCGGATCGTCGTTCGCCGCGCGCCTTCCGGCCGGATCGGCCGTGGCATCTCACGAGGGTCGCTCCCCGGTCACAGTGGCGGGACCGTCCCGGATTCGCACCGGGTTCCTCCGCGACCGCTCGCCCGCCACTCTTTCTCACCGTCGAGCGAATCGTCAACGCGGGGTGACTTTGACCGCCTTCCCGGTGGCCGGTGGCCACCGCATCAAGGCCGGGTGACGCCGACCGCCTTCTCGGTCGTCGGCAGCGGCTGCGGGGCGAGCCGGTCGAGTTCCTTCACCACGTCCTGCACGGCCAGCGCCGACGTCTCGACCAGCGGCCGCAGCCGGGCGTAGAGCGCCGCGTTCGCCGGGTCGGGCCGGGTCGGTTCACCGATCGGGACGAGCGCGGCCGCGTGGTCGAGGTCGGGCAGCTCCCCGATGGCGTGCCGGGCCAGCAGACACGCCCCGAGCGCGGTGCCCTCGGGCGTGTCGGCCACCGAGACGGGCAGGTCGAGGGTGGCCGCCAGCACGCCGACCCAGAGCTCCGAGGCGACCGCCCCGCCTGTCGCCCGTACGGCGGAAAGGTTGTGACCCTCCGCCGTGAACGAGTCTTTGACCAGCGCCAACTGCTGGCAGACGCCCTCGACGGCCGATCGCACCAGGTGGGCCCGGCCGTGCTCGCGGCGCAACCCCAGGTAGGCACCGCGCAGGCCCGGACGCCACCAGGGCGCGCGCTCGCCGAGCAGGTAGGGCAGGCACAGCAGGCCGTCACTGCCCGCGCCGACACCCTGGGCCTCGACCAGCAGGGCGGCGTCACGTTCGTCGGCGTCCTCCCCCTCGGCACCCGGGCGTTCGAACCCGGCCGCGAAGCTCTGCCCGGCCCAGCGCACGACCGACCCGGCGTTGTTGACCGCGCCGCCGATCACCCAGCGGTCCTCGGTCAGCGCGTAGCAGAACAGCCGTCCCGCCTCGTCGGCCGTGGGCCGGTCGACCACCGTCCGGAGGGCGCCGCTCGTGCCCAGCGAGATCGCCGCGACCCCGGCCGGGGTGGCGCCCACGCCCAGGTTGGCCAGCGGTCCGTCGGCCGCCCCGATGATCAGTGGTGTCTCGGGGTCGAGCCCGGCCGCCTGGGCCACGTCGCGCCGCAGCCGCAACCGGGTGGTCGTGGGCAGCACCTCGGCCAGTTGCTCGGCGCTGACCCCGGCCAGATCGAGCGCCTCCGGATCCCAGCGCCGCTCGTGGATGTCGTAGAGCCCGGTGCCGCTGGCCAGGGACAGGTCGACCACGAAGGGGGCGTCGGCCAGCCCGGCCAGCACCAGTTCCTTGACGCCGCCCCAGCGCGGGGTCTTGCGCAGCGTGTCCGGGTCGTTGTCGTGCCACCAGGCGAGCTTGGTCAGGGGCGACATCGGGTGCACCGGGGTGCCCGTACGGGCCTGGAGCTTCTTGTTCCGCCCGTCGGCCCCGATCCGCTCGCTCTGCTCCCCCGCCCGCCCGTCGGCCCAGGTGACGAGCGCCCCGAGCGGACCACCGGCCGCGTCCATCGGCACCACGGCGTGCAGGAACGCGCTGAGCCCGATCGCCACGACGTGGTCGCCGTTCTCGCGGCAGGCGGCGGCGACGTCGATCAGGGCTTTGACCGCGGCGTTGCGCAGCGCGACCGGGTCGAGCTCGGCGCGGCCGGGACCAGGAACGCTCAGCGGATAGTGCACGCTGGTCAGCGCCCGCAGGGAGCCGTCCGGGCCGGCGGCGATGCCCTTGGTCGCGGTCGTTCCGGTGTCGATCCCGATGACAACGTCCATGCTCCCAACCTAGCCGTCAGGGCAGCGGGTAGCGCGCCGGACGACCGGAGGCGGTCCGCACCTCCAGTTCGGTCGCGGCGTCCGGGATCAGAGCCGCGTCCCCCGCGATCGGCAACCACGTTCCTTCCCGTACGCGGTAGAGCAGTTCACTGTTCTGCGCCGCCACCACCACACCGAGCCGGTCGGGCAGTCGCAGATAGAGGACGGGCACGTTGCCCAGGCGCACGTCCACCCCCGGCGGTGTGCCCAGATAGCCGACGGTCGGATACTCGGCGTCGGGCGCGGCCATCCAGAACGCACGCGCGGCCCCGTCGAGGGCGAGCGTCTGGACGACCAGGCGGCGGCCATCGGCGAGACGGCCGCGCACGTGCCACTGGGTCGGGCCTTCCCACCGCCCGTAGCCGTACCTGTCGAGGTACCCGGGCCGAGCCGAGACGTCCCACTGCCCGACGTCGATGACCTCGTCCGGGACGCCGGCCATCACCCGCACCACGTTCTGCGGCACGTCGCGGGGTTCCTCCGGGAGGACGAACCGGCGGGAGTACTTGATCGGCACGGGATCCGCGCCGACGCGCAGCGCGTACCGCTCGCTGTGCTCCGGACGCTGGAAGACGAGATCGCCGTGCAGCGTGACGAAGCGGCGGTCGACCCGGCCGTGGTCGTCGATGGTGAAGTTCTCCGACAGGTTCACGTCCCGCCCGCCGGTGACGATGACCAGCACCGTCAGCCCGCCCGCACGCCCGGCCAGCGCGATCGGCGCGATCGTGCCCGGCTCGACCAGCAGCGGCCCGGCCAGTCCGCGTAGCCCCTCGTCCAGGGTCTCGACGAAGCCCTGCAGGTCGTACCCGGTCCGGGCCGAGCGCTGGCTGAGCACGCCGACCGGGCCCATCGGGGTGGTCCCGGCCCAGTGCACGACGATCTCGCCGACACCGTCCGGGACCGCCGTCAGCCACGCCTCCCGCATCCGCTCCAGCAGGTCGTGATCGCCGGCCAGGTCACCCCGCGGTGCGGGTGTGGTCCGCCGCAACGATGCCGCTCCCCCGCCGACCACGACGGCCGCCACCGCCGCGCCCAGCACCGCCCGCCGCCGGACCACCCGTCGCCGGCCCCCGGCCCGCACCCGGTCGAGCAGGTCGGGCGCCGGGCTGAGGTGCTCGGTGGCCCGGCCGAGAACGTCCCGGACGTCCGTCTCGGTCATCGCTCTCCCCCGTCCGTGACCAGTTCCGGTCCGAGCACCCGCCGCAGCCGGTCGAGCCCGCGGGAGGCGTTGCTCTTGACCGTCCCCTCCGTGCACCCCAGCGCCGCCGCCACCTCGTAGACCGGCAGGTCGTCGAGATAGCGCAGCACCACGACCGCACGCTGCCGGGGCGGCAGATCGCGCAGCGCGTCGAGCACCGCCGCCCGCACGGCCACGTCGTCGCCGTGATCGCGGGCCGGACGTTCGTGCTCGCTCCCCAGCGGCGTCTCGGGCCGCCGGGACCGCCACCGCCACCGGTTCGTGGCCCGGTTGACCAGGGCCTTGCGCGCGTACGCCTCCGGTGCGCCCTCGATCCGGCGCCACCGCACGTACATCTGCTCCAGCACCTCCTGCAGCAGATCCTCGGCGGCGTGCCGATCCCCGGTCAGCAGGAAGGCGACCCGCAGGAGCCCGGTCGATCGGCTCCGCACGAAGTCGTCGAACCCCTCTCCGGCCATGCCCCGTCGTCTCCCCCGGTCGTCCCCTCACCCTGTCAGGACACCCGCGACAGACACCAGGTTGCATCGATCAGACGAACATTTTCCGGTACGCGTCCCGCAGCTCGTCGAACCCGTAGTCCTTGGCCGCCTGACCGCGGATGACCCCGTGCGGATCGCCGTCGAGCAGATGCTGCAGAACGACGACGCAGACGTGCCAGCCGGTCGCGACCGAGGCCGGATCGGTCGGTTCGACCAGGGTGTGGCGCAACGTGAGCCGGGTGCCCCCGCCGTGCGGCTCGAGTTCCCAGCGCAGCCGGTCCTGCCCCCACGAGTACTCGAGCAGCGTGGGCGGCTCGACGACGCGTACGTGAGCCGGGGTTTCCTCCTCGGTGTCCCCGTCCACCATGGTCAGGGTGAGCGGCCCGGTCTCGCCCAGATCGCGCGGCGCCCGGAACGGCGCCCACTGATCCAGCTCGGCCGGATCGGTCAGCGCCGCCCAGACGACCGGCGGAGGCTGCCGCAGGTCCCGGATGAAGACCAGCGTCCAGGGCTCGCCGGTCCCGGCCAGCTGCGCGTCCCGGGCCTCGCCGACGTCAAAACTCACGATTCCTCCAGGGTCGTCGTGCGATCGAGGTGACGCTCCAGCTCGGCCAGGTGGTGTGTCCACATGCGCCGGTAGGGCGCGAGCCACGCGTCGAGCTCGCGGAACGGGCCCGGCTCGAGCCGGTAGACCCGCTGCTGGGCCCGGGTCTGCGCGGTGACCACGCCGGCCTCGCGCAGCACCCGGAGGTGTTTGGAGACCGCGGGCTGGCTCATCCCGAGCATCGAGACGAGCTCGGTGACCGTGCATGCCCGCAGGCGCAACGCGTCGACGATGCGCCTGCGGGTCGGCTCCGCGATGGCGGCTAGAGCATCCATGCCCCCAACATGCCAGGCGAGTTATATAACCGTCAAGGCATGAGGGCCGGTCAGGTGGCGGGCGGCGCCGACTCCGGCACAGGCTCGCCGGACGGCTCATCCTCGCCGGAGCGGCGGGCGAAGACGTTGAAGAGGAGGTTCAGCAGGAAGACGATGATGACCGTGGTGGTGATCGAGCTGCCGAAGATGATTTCGAGCTCGTCCGGCATCCGTGAGTAGAAGGCCGGCGCCACCACCGGGACCATGCCGGCGCCCAGCGAGATGGCGACGATCAGCAGGTTGTGGTTGCCGTCGAAGTTCACCCGGCGCAGGCTGCGGATGCCGACCGCGGTCACCGTGGCGAACATGACCAGCGCCGCCCCGCCGATGACCGGGCCGGGGATGGCCGCGATCACCTCGCCCAGCTTGGGGACCAGGCCGAGCAGCACCAGGATGACCCCGGCCGCCGTCACCACGTAGCGGCTCTTCACCCTGGTCACCTGCACCAGGCCGACGTTCTGGGCGAACGCCGTGTCCAGGAACGAGTTGAACGTGCCGGCCAGGATGCCGGACAGGCCGTCGGCGGCCAGGCCCCGGGCGATGTCGTTCTCCGAGACGTCCTTGCCGACCAGGTTGGCCACGGCCAGCATGTCGGCCGTCGACTCGACATAGATGACCAGCATGACGATGCACATCGAGATGATGGCGGCCGCCTGGAACTCGGGCGGTCCGAAGTAGAACGGCCGGGCCAGGCCGAACCAGCCGGCCGAGGCCACGTTGCTGAAGTCGACCAGGCCCATCAGCGCGGCCACGATCACGCCGAAGATCAGGCCGATCAGCACCGCCAGCGAGACCAGGAAGCCGCGGGCGAACCGGTTGATCAGCACGATGAGCAGGATGATCGAGCCGGCCAGGGCCAGGTGACTGAGCTGCCCGTACGAGGGAGCGCTCTCGTCGTTGCCGGCGATCAGGCCCGCGCCCGCGTCGATCAGGGACAGCCCGATGATCGTGATGACCGTGCCGGTGACCAGCGGCGGGAACAGGTGGATGATCTTCGCGAACGGCTTGGCCAGGAGCAGGCCGAAGACGCCGGAGCAGAGGATCGCGCCGTAGACCGCGGGCATGCCGTACTTGGCGCCGATCAGGATCATCGGGTTGAGCGCGGTGAACGTCGCGCCGGCCACGATCGGTAGCCGGACGCCGAGGATCCGGCCGACGCCCAGGCTCTGGATGATCGTGATGACGCCGGCCACGAACAGGTCGGCGTTGACCAGGATGGCGATCGTGCGGGTGTCCAGCCCGAGGGCGCCGCCGACGATCAGCGGCACGGCCACGCAGCCGGCGTACATGACCAGGACGTGCTGCAGGCCGAGGATCGCCAGGCGGCCCAGGGGCAGCCGCTGATCGACCGGGTGTACGGCGTCGGTCATCCGAATCGGTCCTTCCCGCGTCCGGGGGCGGTGGAAGGCGATTCTTCGCGCCGATTGTTTTCGTCCGGCGTCGATATGTTGCCGCGAGATGAACGACCGCTCAGGTGCGCAGCAGGAACGCGTAGGTCAGCACCATGGCGGTCCACAACAGGCCGGCCGGCACGTGCAGCAACCGCCAGAACAGGATGTGGTCGCGCCAGGCGGTCCGGCGCGGCAGCAGCACCCGTACGCCCAGGAACTGCACCGCCAGATCGAGCACGAGCCCGGCCAGCAGGACGACGACCAGTCCCCCGTACGCCCCCACGGAACCGAGCTCGCGCGACCCGAGGATCCACACCGCCCACGCCCCGACCACCGAGGCCGCGGGGACGGCCGCGTACTCGATGCCCTGCAGATACTCCTGCGCCATGGTGAGCACGGGTTCGGGCGAGTCGACGATGGCCCGGGTCTCGGGCAGGTGCGGAGGCGGAGCAACCCGCGTCGGCGCCGGCGCGGGTGCGGGTGCCGGCACCGGCACGGGCACCGCGGGGAAGACCGGGGCGGGCCGGGGCGCCGGCGGATTCGGTGCGTAGCCGGGGAGCAGCAGCACCGGGGTGGTTCCGGCGGCGGGCGGGGCGGGCGGTTCCACCTCGGGGCGAGCCTCGATCGAGCGACGAAGAGCTTCCAGGTCTCCGTACGGGGAATCCTCCGTCACCCGCCGGTGAGCGACCGTCTCCGCATGCCCGTCCGGAATGATCGGCACGGTCGACGGATCGGCCCACGGGTCGACCCCGGGCATCAGGACGTGCGCCGCCGTGCCGTTGAGCGGGGCCGTCTGCTCGCGGACCGGCCCGAACTGCCGCGGCACCGCGGGCGCCCAGGTCACGCCGGGTGTCGGGTGCCCGGTCGCGCGCACCAGGTCGGCCAGCCGGTCGGTCCAGCCCCGCAGCCGGGCGGCGGTCAAGCGGTCGGCCGGGTTCTCGGCCCACAGCTGCCCGAGGTGCTCGAGAATCACGGCCGGCACCCGGGTGCCGTCGACCAGCGGAATGATGCCGGAGCCCGGCGCCTCGCCGGTGAGCAGGTAGAACGCGACACCGCCGAACCCGTGCACGTCGTCCGCGCTGGTGCGGTCCATCGACAGGCCGGGCGCGGCGTAACCGTCGGTGAGGACGACGTGGGTGATGTGCCGCTCGTAGCGGGCACTGGTGAAGTCGATCAGCACCACCTCGCCGCCGGTCGTGACCATCACGTTGGACGGTTCCACGTCCTGGTGGACGATCGGCCCGCGGCGGCTGAGCGAGACCAGGGCCCGGGCCAGTCCGTGCAGGACCCGGACGCCGTCCAGCTCTTGTTCACGGGCCAGGGCGGTCACCAGGTTGGCGCCGTCGATCCACTCCAGCACCTGCACCGGCACCGGCGGTCCGGACGGCTGCTCGTCCGGCGCCCACGGCCGGGGGCTGCGGAAACAGCCAATGCTGCGGTTGAGGCCGGGCTCGCCGGCCAGGTCGCCGAGCAGCTGGGCGCCGGTGAGCCACGACTCCTGCTGGGTGGCGACGTCACGGCCGTCACCCTCGGTCGGTCGCCACACCCGCACCGCCACGACCGGGCCGTCCGGGCCGGGACCGTGCCCGCGCCACACCTTCGCCTGCCCGCCCTCGCCGACCACCTCGTCCAAGTAGTACAGCGACGCCGGGTCGTCCGGCGCCGCACCACACAGCGCGATCGGATAAGACAACCCGCACCCCTTTCCGCCGGTCGAGAATCGCACACGGAACGGTCGGGTTTTCCTTCCGTTTTTTCCGGCCGTTCGGGTGAGCGCGCGGATGCACGAACTGCCGTCAGGATCGCCGCAGGAACATTTTCGCGGGGCAGTCACGGGGGTACGGGCATGGGTGATACGTCGGTCGATCGACGTTCCTGCCCGATCTGCGCGGAACCGCAACCGGGCGACACGATCCGTCCCGCCGACTGCCGCTGGTGCGGGTGGACGGTCAGCGGGGTGCTGCGTCTCGGACCGGCCGGGGCATCCGCCCGGTCCACCTTCGAAACGGCCCTCGGCCAGCGGCAACGCGCCTACGACCTGGCCGCCGCGGCCCGCGCGGCCGGGCATCTGGACGCCGACGCCACCGCCGGTTACGGCCGGCTCGCGGTCAACGCCCGTCCGGCCGGACCGGACCCGGAAACAGAAATGACGGTCGATTCAGTGGCGCCGGAACCGGCCACTGTGGCCATTCCGGATGTCGCCGCGAAATTGCGCGAAACCGAGGCGCACTCGCGCCTGTCGGTGCTCGAAATCAACGTCCGGGGTCTGACTCTGTGGACCGCCCGACGCGATCCGGACGTGCTCGATTTCACGTGGTCGGCCGATTGGCCGGGCCTGTGCGACCAGGTGCCGAAATACCCCGGCAAGCAGATGTTCCAGCTGGCCGGCGGGGTGGGTGAGATCCCGGTCGACCGGGCGGTCTGGCACGCCGCCGTCCAGCGGGCCGTCACCCATGTGGCCGGACTGGTCCGGCACCCGCTGCTGCTGGTCGAGCCCCCGCCCGGGTGGGTGCTGCTCGAGCACGTCGCCCGCGCGGCCCGGGAACAGCTGGCCCCGGCCGCGGTGGTGCCGGCCCAGCCCGGCGAGACGGAGCTGGCCGCCCTCGTGCACCGGCTGATGACGCTCGTCCCCCGGCCCGAGGGGTACGACGTGCTGCTCGCCCAGTACGACCCGCACGGGCGCACGTTGGTGGCCCGGCCCCGTCCGGTGCTCCCGGTCGAGGTCGTCGAGCCCGGCCGGACCCGCGAGACGACGCTGGTCGTGCACGGCACCGCGGCCGGCGAGACGGTCGTGCCCGTCCTGCGCCACGGCGCCGATCCCGGGGAGGCCGCCGCCGTGCTGGTCCTGCCGCTGACCACCGGGCAGCGGGCCACGATCACGGTGCGGCAGCCCGGTCCCGGCGTCGTCGAACTGTCCCACCCCACGGCACTGCCCGCGGCGCCGGCCTGGGGCGAGCTCGCCGCCGACCTGCCCGCCCTGCTCGCCACCGACACGGCCGACCCGGTCGACGTGGTCCTGGCGATCGAGCTCGGCGGCCGGCGCAGCGATCCCGGGTCGACCGCCACCCGCGTCGCCGCCGCCCGCGAACTGACCGGCTGGCTGCGGGCCCACGCCCGGGGCCGCTGGTCGCTGCGCGTCGGTGTGGTCGGCTACGGCGAGCACACCCACCTGGGACCGGAGCCCCGGCTCGACGAGCACGAGCTGGGCGACCCCGACCGGGCCGACGCCGCGATCGCCGAGCTCCGGGGCGAACCGGCCCAGCTCGACGCGGCCGCGCCCCTCGAGGACGCGCTGGTCGCGGTGGCCCGCCAGCCGTGGCGTACGGAAGCCCGCAAGGTTGTGGTCACGGTCGCGTCCCGGCCGCCGTACCCGCCGCAGCAGCAGTCGATGCTGCCCCGCTGCCCGGCCCGGCTCCGACTGTCCGACGTGGTCGCGTCCTTGCCCGCCGGTGCCCAGGTGGCCCCGTTGGTGATCGGCGCCGGCCCGGCCCCCGGCAGCTGGGCCGAGCAGGCCTGGACCCAGCTGTCGCGGCACCGCCCGGCCGACTCCGGCCCGGCCGGGATCGCCCTGCTGAGCTCGCTGCTGCTCCCCGCCGGGCCCGGCCGACGTCTGCGGCTGGCCCTGGCCGACCCCCTGCCCCGCTAGGAGAGACCCGCTAGGAGTGAACACGCACATGTCCGACCCGTTCGACGGCACCAGCGACTTCGACTCGGCCGAGCAGCCGATGATCGTCAAGCGGAACGAGCCGGATCCCGTACGCCCGCAGCAGCCCGCTCTGCCCACCTCGGCCCCGCGACCGAGAACCGCCCCGGCCAAGCCGCCCTCGAAGTTCTCCGGCCTGGACGAGAACCCCGATCAGGTGGCGATCTCGCTGGTCGGCCCGACCTCGGGCGGCAAGACGACGTTCCTGCAGGCCATCCTCAAGGGCGAGCCGGACCGGGACGCGTACGGCACCTGGCGGGCGATCGCGCCGCCCAAGTCGCCCCTGGTCTCGCACCTGATCACGCAGTCGCACGCCAACCGGTTCCCGGTGCCGACCACCGAACCGTCGACGGAGATCTGGCGGATCCGGGGCGCCACCGCGACCACCTGGACGCGGTCGAAGTGGGGCCGGACGATCGAGGTGCCGGGCGGCCCGGTCGAGTTCAAGCTGGCCATCCTCGATCCGCCGGGCGGTGAGTTCCTCGACCCGACCGCCAAGGGGCTGACCGATCAGCTGGTCAAGGCGGACGGCCTCATCCTGCTGATCGACCCGGTGCGGATGATGGCCGAGACCCGCGACGAGATGAAGGCGCTGCTGCGGGACGACGAGGAGATCCACCCGACCTTCGCCTTCGTGGACTCGCTGATGCGGGCGATGGACTACGAACTGGCCGAGTCCGGCACGGGCGGGATGCCGCAGTTCCTGTCGGTCTGCGTCGGCAAGCTCGACCATCCCGAGGTGTACCGGCGAGCCGACCAGCTGGGTCTGATCGACCTCGACCACGGCAAGCAGCCGACCGTGCCGAGCGGGCCGGCGGCGCGGGCGCTGTTCGAGAACCTGTGCCGCTACAGCGTCAACCCGAACGACGCCGACCTGCCGGGCAAGCTGACCGCCTGGTTCGACAACGTGAGCTACCACGCGGCGTCGTCGATCGGCTTCTACCTCGACCCGTCCGGCACGTTCGACCCGGAGGACTTCGTCAACGTCACCACCAGCGACGACGTGCGGACCGTACGGCGGGCGCAGCCCAATCAGGTGTGGGAGACGCTGCTCGACCTGTGGACGTCGATCAAGGAGACGCGGGCGTGACCGCGCGGCTCGAGGCATGGGCCTGGTGGGGGAAACGTCCGGGTTCCACCCACGACTACGCGATCATCGACTCGAGCCTGTCCGCGGACGGGATGCGCACGGCCGACGAGCAGATCAGCCGGATGCGGCTCGGCAACCCGACCGGTGACGAGCGGGCGGGCGGGCTGCCCTGGGCGTCGTTCGTGCCCGAGCACAAGGACGCGTACCGCTACTACGTCTGCTGGTGGGACTGGACGACCGCCCGGGACACCGGCGGCCGGCCCGTCATCGGGGTGCTCTATCTGCGGGTGGCCGCCGACAAGCCGCTCAGCTACGAGGGGCTGGCCCGCTACGCGCGCGGGGCCTGGGAGACCTATCAGGACGGCCACGGCGTGCCGGAGCCGGGCGCCGTGGTCGGCGGCGGCGCCGAGGCCCTGCTCAAGGACCCGGAGCGCCGGCGGTGGCTGGTCACCGCGGCCGCGCTGTCGATGAACGCACACCTGCGGATCACCGCGTCGAGCCGGCCCGGGTGGACCGACCCGGAGCGGATCGCGGCCACCTTCGACGCGATGACCGCGCTGGTGCCGGCCCCGATCCGGTCGCTGCTCAAGCTGTGCACCGGCACCAACCGGCCGGACAACGGCTTCTTCCACGTCGCCGTCGGCTGGGACTCGGGCGAGGTGGCCAACCAGATCGACCCGGACGGCGCGCCCGGTCTCGAGCCCGGCTCGGCCGCGGCGGTCTATCGCGACGCCGTCGACCGGGTGCTCACCCACCACTCGCTGCCGGAGCTGCTGGCCCATCTGGGCTCGGCCGGCTATCCGCCCCCGGCCAAGCTCGGCGCCGAGGCCGCGGCCGGCGCGACCGGGCATCTGGCCTCGATCGACCGGCTCGCCCAGGTCGGCGACGACCTGGTACGCCGCCGCTCGGTGGACACCGACGAGGTGCGGGCCCTGGTGCTCGGGCACACCCTGGCCGGACGGGTCGGTGGCGACGCGCACCGGGCCTTCCTGGCCCACCTGCTGCGGCACGGCACCGCGGCCGACCTCGACCCGGTCGCCCGCAACTGGCTGCCCGCCGCCGCCCCGGACGCGACCGAGGCGTTCCGTGACCGGGCCCGGCGGCAGGCCCTGAGCGGCGACTGGGTGAGCGGGTTCGCCGGGCTGGCCGAGCGGGCCGGGGCCGACGACCTGGTGCTCGGCCTGCTCGACGGCGGCGCCGGCCCGGAGGCGGTGACCGGTCTGATCATCGACCTGGTCGCCCGGCGGGTGCCGCTGGACCGGACCCGGGCCTGGCTGCTGCGCCCCGACCATCAGCGGGCGGCGTCCGAGCTCGTCACCCAGGGCGCCGACCCGGCCGTGCAGTGGCTGGCGTCCGGCCCGCACGCTCCCGCGTGGACCCATCTGCTGGTCGGCGCGGGCGCGGGCCTGGCACACACCGGCGGGCCGGTGGCCGACGCCCACTGGGTCGAGGCCGCGCTGCGGATCGCGGTCGGCCGCTACCCGGCCGCGCAGGTGCTGAGCACGCTGATGCCCGATCTGATCGCCGCGGCCACGGCCGGCGCCGTGCGGACCGGGGATCCGATCGGGCGGTGGCTCGAGGAGCTGGCCCCGGCCGGCCCGGCCGAGCGCGCGGGCGCCGACTTCGTGCTGCTCGCGGCCGGGCACCGGCAGCCGCCGGGCGTCCGGGCGGGCAGCTCCTTCCCGCGCGACGGCGGCTACGCGCTGCACCTGGTGCTGCTCCACAACCGGTACGCCGCCGCGGCCCAGCGCGTGCGCACCGACCTGGCCGCCGCCCTGCGCGACGAGGACGCGACGGCCGACGCGCTCGTCCTGCTCGACCATCTGGGCGAGGTCGACCAGGATCACCCCGACCGGTGGCGGACGGTCGCCGTCGAGGTCGCCCGGGCCCGCCCCGAGCTGCTGGAACGGCCGGGCGCGGAACGGCTCCGGGAACACGTGCTGGCGATCGACCCGGGTCTGCGGCGGGTCGCCATCGAGCGGGCCGTGGACAAGCTCTGCCGGGCCGCCGCCCCGGCCGCCGAGCTGGCTCCGGTGCTCGTGGACGCGTACGGGAACGAAAGCGATCAGAAACGACTGCGCGCCTCGCTGGCCCACTGGGCCGGGGCGGGCGACGACCGCTGGTGGGAGCTGATCCGGCACGCCGGTCACCTGCACGGTCCGGACGCCGGCGAGCCCTACCTGTGGCCCGGGCTCGACGTGGTCGGCCCGCTGCTGCCCGGCCGGGAACGGGCCGTCCTCTACGCGCGGCTGCGCCGCTGGACGGACGAGGAGGAGGACCGGGTCGAGGAACTGGCCGAGCGGTGGCGGCGGGCCCGGCAGCAGCTCGACGCCGTGACGGCCTATCTGCCGGAGAACCACGGCGGCGGCCCGGAACCGGACGAAGCGGTGACCGAGCCGACGGCACCGTCGTGGTGGCGGCAGTTCATCCCGGCCCGGTTCACCCGGCGGGAGCCCCGATGAGCGGCACCGGCCTGCACTGGGGTTCGGCCATGACCACGGCCGCCTGGCCCGGGTGGACCGACATCGTCCAGGTCGGCGCCGAGCTGACCTACCGTGGCCCGGCCGAGGTGCGGCTGGGCCGGGCCGGCCCGGGCGAGGTCGTCGTACCCCCGGCCACCATGCTGGAGAACCTGCAGCGGGGGCAGACCGATCACGCCGTACGCTATTTCGCCCTGCTCGCCGAGCAGCTCGGTGGCCGGGGCCTGGACGGTCCCGTGGTGGTCGCGGTGCCCGCCCGGACCGCCGCCGACACCGCCCACCGCCTCCACGAGGTGCTGACCGGCGAGGTCCGGCTGCCGGTGACACGGGTCGTGACGGCCCCGATCGCCGCCGCCGCGCACGCGTTCCTCAGTGGCGCGCTCGAGCAGGCCCCGGTCTCGGCCCCGGTGATCGTGGTCGACGTCGACGACGACGGCGCGACGGTCACGATGACGCACGGCTCGGCCGGGCGGCTGCGGCCGACGTTCACCACGCCGGTCGACTGCCCGTCCGGCACGCCCGACCGCGGCGGGATCATCGGGCGCGCGGTGGCCGCCGCCGCGGCCGACGCCGGCCTGACCGGCGGGCCGCTGCGCCTGCTGATGCTGGGCAACGCCGGCCTGGGCGGCGAGGTCGCCTCGGCCGCCCAGTACGCGCACCGCTACGACGTGGCCGTGCTGGCCTCGATCGACCCGGCCACCGCGGCCGCGCACGGGGCGGCCGCCATCGCGGCGGGCCGGGTCGAGGTCGGCGAGCTGTTCCGGTTCGGCGTCCGCCTGTCGTCCCACGTGATCAACAGCGGGCGGCTCGAGGACGTGTGGCCGCGGCTGGCCGGCCCGGACGAGCTGACGCCCGGCCCGTCGCCGGCCGAGGTGACCGTCGACGTGGCCGGCGGCGACACGACGGCCCAGGTGCGGCTGCTCGAACCGTGGCCGGACGGCACGGTCACCGACGGCGAGATCGTCGGCGTGCCGCTCGACCCGCCCCCGCCGCCCGGCCGCTACCAGGTCGGCGTCGTGCTCGAAGCCGGTGGCCCGGCTCTGGCGTTCACCCGGCCCGGTCACGACCCGCTGCTCTTCCCGATCCCGCTCCGAAAGGCTCCCTCGTGATCCGTCGCCTGCTCCTGGCGGCGTGCGCCGTCCTGCTCGCGGCCGGGACGGCCGGCCCGGCCGCCGCCGACGACCGCGACGACATGTACAAGCGGCTCGGCGTGGACGCGGTCGGCGCCGACTACCTGTTCCTGATCGACGTGTCCGGCTCGATGAAACCGGTCTTCGCCTCGCTGCGGGCCGAGCTGACGAAGTTCTCGGCCTCGCTGCAGGCCGGCGACCGGGTCAGCTTCGTGACGTTCCGCGACGACGTCCGGCCCCGGGCCTGGGTGGCGGCCCGGTCGCCGGCCGCCGCGCGCGAGATCAGGAGCCTGCCCGCGCCGGCCCCGGCCCGGACGGACTTCCATCGGGCCCTGTCCTGGGGCATGAACTACCTCGCCAACGACGCCACCGGGGCCGGCCGGGTCGCGACGATGGTGCTGCTCAGCGACGGCGACCCGTGGGCACCGGGCGCGGCCGAGTGCGCGTTGCCGCCGGACCGCCAGTGGGCCCCGGTGCGCACACTGGCGCAGCGGCTGGGCACCTCACGCCAGCTCAACGGCTATGCCGTCCCGCTCGCGATCGCCGGCAAGTCGTGCCCGGCCACCACCTCGCTGTCGATCCTGCGCAAGGTCGTCCCGGACGCCGAGAGCCTGCCCGCCGACGCCGGCCTGGCCGACTATCTGGCCCAGGCCAAGCAGAGCGCCCGCGCTTCGACGGCCCGCCTCAAGCTGGTGTCGGCCGGCGAGCTGAAGAAGACCGTGACCGTCACGTGGCCGAGCGGCGAGGCGAGCTTCGACCCGTCCGAGAAGGACCTGCGCGTGCCGGTGCAACTGAGCACCTCCGGCGTCGCCCCGGTGGTGGTCGCCGATCTGACCGGCGCGATGACGCTGACCGTGACCGACGGCGACGGCACCCGCCCGGTGCAGCTCACCGCCCGCCAGTCCCCGGCCACGGTCACGGTCGCGCCGGGCACCACGACCGAGGTCGATCTGACCGCCACCATGCCTCAGCCGGGAGGGATCCACCTGATCGCCGAGACCGTCACCGCCTCCGGGTCACTGGCCATGACGGCCCGGATCACCTCGCCCTGGCTCGATCTGGCCGGGGGCGACCTCCCGTCGCGGTTCTCCTCGGCCCTCACCCCGGCCCAGGCCGAGATCTCCGGGACCGGCCAGCGCGGCGTGCCCAGCATCATCTGGCTCGTGGTGCTGATCCTCGTGGTCGCCGCGATCGTCTTCTTCGCGGTCCGCTACCTGCGGTCCCGGCCGGTGATGACCGGCTACCTGCGGGTGACCGCGCGCGGGAGCGACGGCGTCGACGTGCGCCTGCAGAACCGGATGAAGGTCCGCCGCGATCTGGGCCCCGGCGTGCTCGAGGTCGAGGGCGTCCGGGCGGCCGGCGGCGAGGTGAAGCTGCGCGTCGGGTGGACGCCGGCCACCGGCAACCGGGTGCCCGACAAGACGCTCCCGCGCGGTGGCAAGGTCATCTTCAACTCGGTGACCGTCACGCACCGGGAGCGCAAGGACGACCCGGTCAGGAGCAGCCCGGTCCCGCCGCCTGGCCGTTGACGATCCGGTACGCCGTGATGTCGCCCTTGACGTAGCCGGTGATCTCGGAGATCGCCTTGGGGGCGGTCCCGTGGATGCCCACGTAGGCGACGATCGCGGAGTCGACCGTGTGGCAGGTGGCCTTGTCGGCGACGACCCGCGCCTGCTTCTCGGAGGCCTTCGGATCGAACTGTGAGTAACAAACGGCGGCAATACTCAGCGTCACCGCTGCGGCCACGGAGATATGGGAAGCATGCACGTGAGCAGCCTAGGCAACATTACTAAGAGTGCTGACCTGGCCGATCGGACGAGTTAACCGACCGTGAGTATCACTCTGGGTATACGTCCTAAAGTCGCGCGACCGGGACGTTCGCGGCGAGGAAGGCGAGAATCCGGCCCGACTCCCGCGGATACCGGGGGTCACCGGGGTTGAGGAACTCGCCGTGCCCGGCGCCCTCGACGGTCACGAACTGCTTGGGGAACGGCGCCCGCCCGTACGCGTCCCGCCCGGCCCCGATCGGCACCACCCGGTCGCGGTCGCCGTGCACGAAGAGCAGCGGCGCCGCGGGTCCGCCGAAGCCCGCGGGCGGACGGCGGCCGCTGATCGAGACCCCGGCCCGCAGGAACGCGGCGTGCCCGGGGGAGAACAGGCCGAGCGTCGTGGTGCCGCCGGCCGAGAACCCGACGGCCGCGACCCGGTTCACGTCGAGATGCCCGGCCAGGACGTCCCCCGCCGTGCGGTCGAGGGCCCGGACGGCACCGATCACGTACGCGGCGTCGGCCGGCTGGTGGGCGATGTCGCGGCGGTCGACCCGGACCCGGCCGTTGGTGTGCGGATAGGCGGGCGCGGCGACCACGTAGCCGGCGTCGGCCCAGCTCGCCGCGAGCGGCGCGAACTGCCGGGGCAGCCCGCCGAGCCCGTGACTGAACAGGACGATCGGATGCCGGCCGGTGAGGTGATCGGGATACCAGAGCGTGGTCGGCAGCGGCCGGTCGGCACCCCGGGCGAGCACGAGCACCCGCGACACGATGGTTTCGCGCGCGACCGCCGCCCGGGTCGGCCCGACGCCGTCGAGCAGCAGCGCCACCAGCACCAGCACCACGCCCAGTCTCCGCACGCCGTGAGCGTAGGAACGTCACGCAATCCGGGCGATCGCCGTTGTGGGTGACGATGAGACGACGAACACTCCTGGCCCTCGGCGCATCCGCCGCCGCCGTTGCCGGATGGGCGGGATATCGCAGCCGATCGGGTGAATCGGATCCGATCATTCCGTACGCCCCAGTGGGTGACGAGCGACTCGAAAGGCGCGATTCGGCGACCCGGGGCAAGCTGGTCGATTTCTACACGGCCGTGCCGGCGGGGCACGGGTCGGGCCGGGGCCTGCCCGTCTGCCTGGTGCTGCACGGCGCGTCGAAAACGGCGGCCGACTTCCCGGCGCTCGGGCTGGGGCGGTTCCTGACCGATGCCGTACGCCGGGGCCGGCCCCCGTTCGTGCTGGCCGGCGCGACCGGGGACCGTCTGCAGTGGCGCCCGCACGGCGGCGACGATCCGCAGCGGATGGTGCACGAGGAGATCCCGCGGTGGTGCGCCCAGCGTGGCTTCGACATTTCGCGAATGGCGCTGCTCGGCTGGTCCATGGGTGGCTACGGTTCACTCCTGCTGGCCGAGGCCTTCCCCGGCTTCGCGCGTGCGGTTGTCGCGCTGTCTCCCGCCGTACGGGAAGGGGATGAGGTTTTTGCCTCGGCGGCGCAGCTCAGGGGCACCGAGGTCGGGCTGTGGTGCGGTCGCCAGGACGGGCTGATCGACGACGTGCAGGCCCTCGGAAAGGCGCTGCCCGAGCCACCCGCGGCAGGCTCGTTCGAAGACGGGCGGCACACCTTCGCCTACTGGTCGCGGTGTCTCCCCGCCGGGATGGACTTCGTGAGTGAAGCTTTACGGCGCTGAGCCCGGTTCCGTACCGTGATGACACAGAGCAACGGTCCCATCACGCTGGAGGATCCCATGCGTCGTGCCGCCGCCGTACTCGTTCCCGTCCTCGCCGTCCTGTGGATCGCCTCGCCCGCGCAGGCGTTCGCCCACAACAACGTCCACAGTCCCGCCCTGCACGCCGTGCTCGACGCGCTCACCCTGGTCGTGGTGTCGGCGCCGATCTGGACCGCCCTGCTGTGGAGCGGCGGGCGGCGCTGGTGGCTGGCCGGGCTGATCGCGGTCGTGCAGATCCCGGTCGCGATCATCGGGTTCGTGCCGATCGCCAACCCCTGGCTGCACCTTGCCCTGTTCGTGATCGCCATCGCGCTGACCGCCGTCTCGCTGCGCGTGGTCCGGCAGCAGGCCCGCGCGGCTGCTCTTTCCTCGCCTACGCCCTGACGACCGCCGTCTCGCTGCACGCTCTTTCCTTGCCTACGCCCTGACCGCCGTCTCACTGCGCGCTCTTTCCTTGCCTACGCCCTGACCCACTCGCCGCCCGGCGCCCGCACGGCCAGGCCGACCACGGCCTGGCCGTCGCGCACCAGCAGGACGTCGGGGCAGCCGTCGGCCGGCGCACCCCATCCGCCTCCGGGATCGCGGACGGCGTTGTGCCGGCAGTGCTCCTCGTC
Source organism: Paractinoplanes bogorensis (assembly GCF_018829635.1). Lineage (GTDB taxonomy): Bacteria > Actinomycetota > Actinomycetes > Mycobacteriales > Micromonosporaceae > Actinoplanes > Actinoplanes bogorensis. The sequence goes on along the minus strand of NZ_JAHKKG010000004.1, from coordinate 211,041 downwards.
CACATAGCCCCAGGCCATCAGCAGGTCACGGCCGTCCATCGAGTAGCACCCGACAGTGGCGATCCGGTCGCCCTCGGGCCGGCGGAAGAAGTCGGCCCGCAGCCCCGGGACGGGCTCGCCCTCGAACGGGGCGTCGAGCACCGTACGGTGCGGGGTGAATTCGCTCAGGTCCGGAAGCACCCGCACATCGCAGCACATCGGGATGGCACGTCCGGTCATTTCACAACGGACCGGCACGGTTGAGTGATCCAGTTTTAACCTGTTCGTCAAGTGTGATGCCGGACAATGACAGAGTGGCGACCGAGACGATGGTGCCGGTCAACGGCATCGAGCTGTGCGTGGCGACGTTCGGCGAGCCCGGCGATCCGGCCCTGTTGCTGATCGCGGGAGCGTCCGGCTCGATGGACTGGTGGGACGACGAGTTCTGCCGGCGCCTGGCCGCCGGCGGACGCTTCGTGATCCGCTACGACCATCGGGACACCGGCCGCTCGACCTGCTTCCCGGCCGGCGACCCGCCCTACTCCGATGTGGATCTGGCCCATGACGCGCTCGGCGTGCTCGACGCGCTCGGCGTCCACCAGGCCCATCTGGTCGGCCTGTCGATGGGCGGCGGGCTGGCCCAGCGGATCGCCGTCGAGCGCCCGCACCGCGTGCTTTCCCTGACCCTGATGGCGACGAGCACCGTTCCGCCCGCGTATTCGGTTTCGCCCCCGGCCACTCCCGCCTCGGAGCCGCAGTGGTCGGATCGGCGGTCCGCGGTCGACCGGATCGTGGCCGGGGTCCGCGGCCTGGGCGGCCCGTTCACGGCCGACGAGCCGCACCTGCGCCGCCTGGCCGAGCGGGTCTTCGACCGCACCCACGACATGGCCGCCTCGCAGACCAACCACTTCCGGTGCGCGGGCGGGCCGCCGCTGCGCGAGCGGCTGGGCGAGATCACCGCGCCGACGCTGATCCTGCACGGCACGCTCGACCCGCTGTTCCCGCCCCCGCACGCCGAGACGCTGCGCGCCGAGATCCCCGGCGCGCGCCTGGTCTGGCTCGACGGCGTCGGCCACGAGTTCCCGCCCACCGCCGTCTGGACCCAGGTGATCGACGAGATCATCGACCAGGCGGGCCGCCGCACCCAGCCCGCCTGACCCAGCTCAGCGGCGTCGGCAGGGCGTCGCTGGGCGGTCCAGCCCGCCTAACCCGGCTCACCGGTGGCGCAGGGCACCCAGCCTGCCTGACCCGGCTCACCGGTGGCGCAGGGCACCCAGCCTGCCTGACCCGGCTCACCGGTGGCGCAGGCCTGACCCGGCTCAGCGGCGGCGCAGGGCGTCCAGCATGCGCATGCCGGCGAACAGGGAGCCGCCCACCACGAGCATGTAGCAAAACAGCAGGGCGACCGGGCTGCCCGCGCCCACGACGGCGAAGAAGAATGCCGCCGCCACCGCGGCCGTGCCCGAGCCGATCGTCAGGAACCAGCCGGTCGCCTTCTCGGGGGCGGTCCAGTGCGGGGAGGCGCTCGCCATCAGCATGCCGGCCACCGGACCGGCGCCGGGGAGCACGAACGCCCCCGCGGTCATCAGGCCGATCGCCGTGTATTCGGCCGCTCCCCCACCGGTGGCGGCCGGCGGGGGAGGCGGGATCAGGGCGGGCAACCGCAGGTGCGGCGGCACGTGCCCGCGCCGGGCGGCCGCCACCAGGGCCTCGGGCGGCCCTAACCGGCGGACGATCTCGGCCGGGTCCTGGATCGGCGACGACGGCGAGGTGCGGCGCATCGCGATGTAGTCGGCCACCGTCGACATCAGCTCGTCACGCAGCTCGGGCGCGAGGTCGTCGCTCTGCGCCCAGAGGGCCGCCAGATAGTCCAGGACGATCACGTCCGTGTGTTCGAGCGGTGCCGTCGTCATCGTTCGTCCCCCTGCCGAGTTAGGTACGAACAGCATCGACGGGCACGCCCTGCGTCACATCCGCCCCCGGACCGGATCACGCCGGGCCGCTACGACTTTCGGCCGATCCAGCCTGGCGAGCAGGTCGGGGAGACACTGGGGGCATGCGACTCGTCTCTCTGCTGCCGTCCGCGACCGAGATCGTCTATGCGCTCGGGCTGGGTGACGATCTGGTCGGGGTGACGTTCGAGTGCGACGAGCCCGCCGAAGCCCGGAAGACCAAGACGGTGGTGGTCGGCGGCAAGGACACGCGGGGCATGGAGCCGGGCGAGATCGACGCGTACGTGCGGGGGCGGCTCGCCGACGGCGGTGACCTTTACACCCTGCACGCCGACGCTCTCGCCGGCCTCGACCCCGAACTGATCCTCACCCAGGACCTGTGCCGGGTCTGCGCGCTGCCGTCGGGGCACGTCACCGAGGCCCTCGACCACCTGGGCTGCCGGGCCGACGTGCTGTCGCTCGACCCGTACCGGCTGGACGAGGTGCTCGGCACGATTCGCGAGGTCGGCGCGGCGGCCGGCGTCCCCGGCCGCGCCGAGAAGTTGATCACGTCATTGACCGGCCGGCTGGCCACGGTGTCGGAGGCGGTCGCGGGCCGGCCCCGGAAACGCGTGGCCGTGGTCGAGTGGGTCGATCCGCCGTTCTCAGCCGGCCACTGGGTGCCCGACCTGGTCACGGCGGCGGGCGGCGAGCCGGTGGCGGCCAACGGCGGCAAGCGCTCGGTCGAGACGACTTACGAGTCCCTGGCCGCCGCCGACCCCGAGATCGTGCTGGTCACCCCGTGCGGCTTCCACCTCGAGGGCGCGATCGAGCAGGCCCGCCTGGTCGCACCCCATTTTTCCGGCACGCCGGTGTGGGCGCTCGACGCCGACGGGCTGATCGTGCGCCCCGGCCCGCGCCTGGTCGACGGCGTGGAGGCGATCGCCGCGATCCTGCATCCCGACGTGTTCGGCCCACACGCGGCAACCGCCCGCGTGCAGTAGCGCCCGGCTCCCGATCGCCACGATCCTGCATCCCGACGTATTCGGCCCACACGCGGCAACCGCCCGCGTGCAGTAGCGCCCGGCTCCCGATCGCCACGATCCTGCATCCCGACATGTTCGGCCCACACGCGGCAACCGCCCGCGTGCAGTAGCGCGCGGCTCCGGAGCGCCACGATCCTGCATCCCGCGTGTTCGGCCCACACGCGGGAACCGCCCGCGTGCGGTAGCGCCTGGCTCCTGAGCGCCGCGGAACTGGCCGGAGCCGAGCGGGTTCCGGGTTTCCGCGCAGCGACCCTGGAGAGCAGCGGCCCGGGGAGAGCAGCGACCTGGGGAGACAACCGGCTTCCGGGGTTGCCGCGCAGCGGCCAGCAGAAAATAGAGTGCGCCCGCCGCGCGGGAACCAGGCGCGGCGGGCGCGGGGGACGGCGGCTCAGTGAGCGAGCGCCGGGCTGCGGTGCGGTGCCGCCCAGCGCTCGCGAGCCGCCGCACGGATGCGGGACGCCCGGTACAGCCAGAGCGTGTCCCGGCCGAACGACCAGGTCAGCGAGCCCAGCGCGATCGCCAGGGCGGCCATCGCGGCGTACGCGGGCATGAGGTTGGCCGTCACCAGGGCGAGCACGATGCCCTGCAGCGCGGCCACCACCTTGCGCGAGAACAGCGGCGGCAGCGCGGCGTTGAGCCACGGGTAGGCCCAGGCCGCGGCCACGAACACGTAGCGGAAGGCACCGATCGCCACCCACCACCAGCCGAACCGGTCGCCCGCGTAGACGCTCAGGACCAGGATCAGGAAGGCGTCGATCTCCATGTCGAAGCGGGCGCCGAGGGCCGTCGTGTTGCCGGTGCGCCGGGCCACCTGGCCGTCCACCCCGTCGAGGGCGAGCGCCACGCCGGCGATCGCGACCAGGGCGGGTGTGCTGACCGGGTGCGTGAACGAGGTGACCACCATCGCCGTCACGCCGCCGACCAGGATGGCGCGGGCCAGGGTGACCGCGTTGGCCGGGCCGATCGTGCTCATGCCCGCCTTGGCCAGCCCGGCGCCGAGCAGGCCGCACAGCCCGAGCCCGTAGGCGGCGCCGGCGATCAGGCCGGTCGCGGTGAGACCGAGGGTGCTGCCGAGCAGGGCCAGCAGTGCGAGCTGGGCGGCCAGGCCGACCACCGGCGCCCGCGAGGAGTCGCTGGTGGGTGCGGTTACTGAAGTCACCGAGGCCTCCATGTGCAAGATCGGCCGCCGCGTATGGTTGCCGTCGTCAGCGCTTAACACGCGCCCGGACGGCATTCGGTTCAGCGGGCGGAGGAAGAAACCCATGACGAGTGAGGCGTACGCGTTCTGGATCGCCGAGCCGGGCCGGGGTGAGATCCGTCCGGCGACCGTGGGTGAGCCGGGCCCGGACGAGGTGCTCGTGCGCACGCTCCACACGGGTGTGAGCCGGGGCACCGAGACACTGGTGTTCTCCGGCGGGGTGCCCGAGAGCCAATGGCCGTCGATGCGTTCCCCCTTTCAGGAGGGCGATTTCCCGGCGCCGGTCAAGTACGGCTATCTCAATGTCGGCGTCGTCGAGCGGGGACCCTCCGAGCTGCTCGGACGCACCGTCTTCTCCCTCTATACCCACCAAACCCGATTTATCGCTCCAATCACCATGGTTTCGGTGGTTCCGGACGAAGTGCCCGCCCGTCGGGCCGTGCTCGCCGGCACGGTGGAGACCGCGGTCAACGCCCTGTGGGACGCGCGCCCGCTGATCGGCGACCGGATCGCGGTGGTCGGCGGGGGCATGGTGGGTGGTTGCGCGGCGGCGATTCTCGCGCGGTTTCCCGGCGTACGCCTCCAGCTCGTCGACATCGACGAACGGCGCTCGGAACTGGCCGCGCGACTGGGTGTCGACTTCGCCACCCCGGCCGACGCGCTCGGCGAATGCGATCTGGTGATCCACGCCAGCGCGAACCCGGCCGGGCTGACCCGGTCGCTCGAGCTCGCCCGCTACGAGGGCACGGTCGTCGAGCTCAGCTGGTACGGCGACCGGCCGGTCGACGTGCCGCTGGGTGAGTTCTTCCACTCGCGCCGGCTGACCATCCGCGGCAGCCAGGTCGGCGGCATCATTCCCGGTCGCGACCGCTCCTACGCCGACCGGCTGGCGCTCGCGCTGGAACTGCTGAAGGACGACCGGTTCGACGCGTTCCTCACCGGGCACTCCGATTTCGCCGAACTGCCCGAGGTGCTGCCCCGTCTCGCGGACGGTAGCCTTCCGGCCCTCTGCCACGTGATCGACTACCCCGAGGAGTAGCCCCTTGTTCAGCGTCACCGTCCGCGACCACATCATGATCGCGCACAGCTTCACCGGTGAGGTCTACGGCCCGGCCCAGAAGCTGCACGGCGCGACGTTCGTGGTCGACGCCACCTTCAAGCGGCCCGAGCTGGACGACGACAACATCGTGGTGGACATCGGCGCCGCGAGCGAGAAGCTGCACGCCATCTGCGGCACGCTCAGCTACCGCAACCTGGACGACGAGCCCGACTTCCTGGGCATCAACACGTCGACCGAGTTCCTGGCCAAGGTGATCGCCGACCGGCTGGCCGGCTCGATCGCGGCCGGCGAGCTCGGGTCCGGGGCGGCCGGGCTGACCGGCCTGTCGGTGACGCTGCACGAGTCGCACATCGCGTGGGCTTCGTACGAGCGAGATCTCACGTCATGATCCGGTGGGCCGGACGGCCGGGCCGCATCGACTCATGCCTCTGATCACCGAACAGTCGGGAACTGCATCGTGACACTTTGGGCTGTGCTGCCGGGCGACATCGACGACCCGGCGGCACCGAGCGGCGGCAATCGCTACGACCGTACGGTGCTGTCGCTGCTCCCCGACGTGCACGAGATCGCCGTGCCGGGCTCGTGGCCGACCCCCTCGGACGCGACCCGCGCGACGCTGGGTCACGCCCTCTCCGAAATTCCCGACATGTCCGATGTGCTGGTGGACGGGCTGGTCGGGTGTGGAGTGCCGGAGGCCCTGGCCCCGCACGCGACCCGGCTGCGCCTGATCATGCTGGTGCACCTGCCGCTCAGCGACGAGACCGGCCTCTCCCCCGGCGAGGCGGACGACCTGCGCGAACGCGAGCGCCGGGCCCTGCACCTGGCCACCACCGTGATCGCGACCAGTTCGGCCGCGGCCGACCGGGTGGCCGGCATGCACGGCCTGGCCCACGTCGCGATCGCCCCGCCCGGGGTCGAGCCGGCGCCGCTCGCCGAGCCCGACCCGGCCGGGCGGCGGCTGCTCTGCGTCGCCGCGGTCACTCCCCGCAAGGGACAGGACCTGCTGGTCGGGGCCCTCGAAGAGGATCTGGCCGGGCTCGACTGGACCTGCACGTTCGCCGGGGCGCTGGTCCGGCCCGTCCCGCACACCGATCCACGCCTGCACTTCGCCGGGCCGTTGGGCGACGGGGCGCTCGCGAAGGCGTACGGGGAAACCGATCTCTTGATCTTGCCGTCGCGGGCCGAGACCTATGGGATGGTCGTCACCGAGGCTCTCGCTCGCGGCATCCCGGTGCTGGCCAGCGATGTCGGCGGTGTCTCCGAGGCACTCGGCACGGCTCCGGATGGCACCCGGCCCGGCTTGCTCGTCCCGCCCGGCGACCGCACCGCACTGGCCGCCGCCCTACGCTCGTGGCTCACCGGCGCCGCGCTGCGCGACCGACTGCGCACCGCCGCCCACGCCCGCCGCGACACCCTGCCCGGCTGGGACGAGACCGCCCGCCGGCTCGACACCGCCTGTCGCCCAGCTTGACCCTCGCTTGCCGCCGGCCAGCTGACCGCGCCGCACCCGGCGCCTGAACCGCCACCGCCCACGCGCCACACCCGGCGCCCGAACCGCCACCGCCCGCGCGTCCGACCGGCGCCCGGACCGCCGCTGCTCAGAGGCCCCGACCGGCGTGCCTGAGCCGCCGTCACCAGAGGAGATCCGATGACCGGAGAGTTCAGTGAGAGCTGGCTCGGCCTGCGCGAACCCGCCGACGCCGAGGCGCGGGCGGCCGATCTGATCGCGCTGCTGCCGCCGGACGTGCACGTGATCCGCGACCTGGGCTGCGGCACCGGCTCGATGGCCCGCTGGCTGGCTCCCCGCCTGCCCACGCCGCAGCACTGGATCCTCAACGACCGCGACCCGGCCCTGCTGCACTACGCGACCGCGCACGTCGGCGTGCCCGGCGTCACCGTCGAGGGCGCGCTCGGCGACGTGACCGCGCTCACTCCGGACGACCTGGCCGGCACCGACCTGGTCACCTGTTCGGCGCTGCTCGACCTGCTGACCGAGGAGGAGATCGACGCGCTGGTGGCGACGCTGGCCGCGGCCCGGGTGCCGGCCCTGTTCACGCTTTCGGTGGCCGGGCAGGTGACGCTCGATCCGGCGCTGCCCGAGGACGTCACGGTGGCCGGGGCCTTCGACGAGCACCAGCGACGCGTTTCCGCTGGTCGTCAGCTTCTTGGGCCGGACGCACCGGCGTACGCGGGGAAAGCCTTTGAACTGGCCGGCGCGACAGTGGTCACCCGGCCGAGCCCGTGGAAGCTGGGCACCGGGCATCCGGATCTGACCGCCGAATGGCTGCGTGGCTGGGTCGGCGCGGCCCGTGAGCAGCGGCCCTCGCTCGATCTGGACGGCTATCTGCAGGGGCGGCTGACCCGGCTGCCGAGTGCCTCGGTCGGACATGTCGATCTTTTGGCGACCTTCGACTGAACCCTTTGTGCCCGCCCCGGCGTACTAGGAGAAAGACGGGCTAGACGAAGGGGACGGCGACGTGGGGCGTATCTGGGCTTGGGCGAGGATCCTGGGTGGGGCCGGGATCCTGGTCTTCCTGCTGTGGCGGCTCGGCACCGGCGCTTTCCTCGACGGCCTGCGGGTGATCTCGGTGCCGGCGCTGGCCCTGGCGTTCGCGATCGGCGTCGCCACCACGGTGTTCAGTGCCTGGCGCTGGTGCCTGGTCGCGCGGGGCCTGGGCTTGAGGCTTTCCTTCCGTACGGCGGTGGCCGACTACTACAAGGCGCTGTTCCTCAACGCCGCGCTTCCGGGCGGGGTGCTCGGCGACGTGGACCGCGCGGTGCAGCACGGCCGGGACGAGGGCGACGTCGCCAAGAGTGTGCGGGCCGTGGTGCTGGAGCGTACGGCCGGGCAGCTCGTCCTGATCTTCGTCGGTCTGACCGTGCTGCTGACTGTCCCCTCCCCCGTACTGACGGCCTTGCGTGATCATGGCTTTGTGGTGGCGGTCGTCGCTGCTGCGGTATTTGTGGCTTTCGCGCTGGTGCTGATGGCGTGCCGGTCACTTCGTCAGGGCGGCTCTCGTCTCGCCGCGGGCGTCCGGACCGGGCTGGCCGAGATCCGCACCGGGCTGCTGGCCCGCCGCAACTGGCCGGGCGTGACCCTGGCCTCGGTGGTGGTGCTGGTCGGGCACCTGGCGACCTTCGTGGTGGCGGCGCGGGCGGCCGGCTCGGTGGCTTCGCTGACCCGGCTCGTGCCGCTGATGCTGCTCGCCCTGCTGGCCATGTCGTTGCCGCTCAACATCGGTGGCTGGGGGCCGCGTGAGGCCGTTACCGCGTGGGCGTTCGGGGCGGCCGGGCTGAGCGCGACCCAGGGCCTGACGACCGCTGTCGTGTACGGGGTGTTCGCCTTCGCCGCCGCCCTGCCCGGCGCCGCGGTGCTGCTGGTGCGGGCCGCGGCCCGGCTGCGTCCGGCTGCCGTCGTGCCGGTCTCGCCGGCTCCCTACGGTCTCGCCGCTCCCCTCGCTCCCGCTGCTCCCCTTGCCTCCGCCGCTTCCGCCGCGCCTGTTTCGCCGGAGATGCTTCTCGGGCGAGAACTGGCCCGCGTCGGTGCCTGAGCCTTTAGTTCGGCACGAATCGGTCGGACAGCGCGTATCGCAGCAGGACAACGTCGCCGATCTGGCGGACCTCGGCCAGCGTCGCCCGGCGGCCCGGCCCCCACGGAAAGTCGCCGTCGCCGACGAAGCGCGGCGCCCGCGAGTCGCCGACGAAGAAGGGCGCCACCACCAGCTGGAGCTCGTCGGCCAGACCCGCGGTCAGGAACTGCGTGTGCATCGAGCCGCCGCCCTCGACCATCAGCCGGCGGACGCCCCGGCGGGCCAGGTCGGCCGTGACCCGGTGCAGGTCGACCGGGTCGCCGCCGTCGACGACCGTGGCGACTTCCTTGAGCTTTCTCGCCGCCGATTCGTGCGTTTCGGACGAGCAGTAGACCACTTTGCCCACGTCGCCCACCGCGAAGAACCTGGCCCCCGGATCGAGGTCGCACCGGCCCGTGACGGTCACCTTCAGCGGGTTGGCCGGCTCGCCCCGGGCCACCCGGGCCGCCCGGCGCTCGGCCGAGCGGACCAGCAGGCGCGGATCGTCCTGCCGGATCGTCGCCGCCCCGACCAGGATCGCGTCGCACCCGGCCCGGACCTCGTCGACCCGGTCGAAATCGGCCTCGTTGGACAGCAGCAGCCGGTCACGCGTGGCGTCGTCGAGGTAACCGTCGATGGACATGCCACAGCTCAGCAGGACGTAAGGACGCTCAACCACCGATGACGCCTCCCACAGAGAGCGACGATCGTCACCCCGGCCGAACAGTTGCGTCCAAGATAATCCGCGCCACGATTACAGGCACATTCGCGGTCTGTTGCGGTGCGGTGACTCCCACGGCGGGTATAGCGGATCAACGGGGAACCAACGAGGAGGACCGATGTTAGAAGCCACGGTGCGGCAGCAGGTGACCGTACCGCTCCGATTCGGGGACGGGTACGCGACCACGGCTCAGGTGATGACCTTCGACGGCCTGGTCGACGGCAAGGAACATCTGGCCCTCGGCCTGGGTGACTGGCAGCGGGCGCTGAAGAAGTCGGCCGCCGGGGGCCGGGCCCCGCTGGTGCGGCCGCACAGCGAGTGCCTGACCGGCGACGTGTTCGGCAGTCAGCGCTGCGACTGCGGGCCGCAGCTGCGCGAGGCCGCCGAGCGGATCGCCGACCAGGGCGGCTTCCTGCTCTACCTGCGCCAGGAGGGCCGCGGTATCGGCCTCTACGCCAAACTCGACGCCTATGCTCTGCAGGATGCCGGCCTGGACACGTACGAGGCGAACGTCGCGCTCGGCCGCGGTGAGGACGAACGGGACTATTCGGCCGCGGCGCAGATGCTGTTCGCGCTCGGCGCCGGGCGGATCCGGCTGCTCAGCAACAACCCCGACAAGGAGATCCAGCTCGCCAAGTGCGGCATCGACGTGGCCCAGCGGGTGCCGACCGGTGTGCACATGTCCGCCGCCAACGTGCGCTATCTGGCCACCAAGGCGTCGCACACGGCTCACACGATCGAGCTACCCCTCGCCGAGTGACACCACCCGACGGCAGTATTAGCTGATGGCCGAAGACCCGTCGCTGCTGCTCACCGCGGTCGACCAGGTGCCCTTCATCCTGGCCGTGTGCGAGGGGCCGGACCTGCGCGTGCTCAGCCTGAGCGCGGCCACCCGCTCGGTGCTGGCCGGGCGCGAATATCTGGGCCGGCCGATCAGCGAGGTCCTCAGCGACCTGGCCGGGCAGCAGTTCGTCGACGCCTACCACGACGTCTACCGCACCGGCGAACCGATCATGGGCCGCGAGTGGCGGGCCCACATCAAGGGCCCGGACGGCTCGGTCCACGAGATGTTCGCCAACTTCACCATCACACCGTGGACGGTCGACGGCGAACGGCGGGGCGTGATCGGCGTCGGCTTCGACGTCACCGAGATGGTGCGCCAGCGGCAGGTGGTGGCCGAACGCTACGAGGCTTCGCGCACCGTGGTGACCGCCCTGCAGCGCGAGCTGCTGCCGCCCGGGTTGCCGGTGCTGCCCGGGGCCCGAATAGCGGCCAGCTACCTGCTCGCCGAGGCGGACACGGCGGCCGGCGGCGACTGGTTCGACGCCGTGGTGCAACGCGACGGCCGGATCGCGCTGATCGTCGGTGACGTGGTCGGCCACGGCGTGACCGCGTCGGGCGTGATGGGCCAGCTGCGGGCGGTGCTGCAGGACCGCCTGGAGGAGGGCGCACCGATCGCCGACGCGCTCGCGGCGGCCGACCGGTTCGCGGCCCGGGTGCCGGCCGCCCACGCGACCACGGTGGTGCTGGCGGTGCTCGACACGTCGAGCGGCGACATGACCTACTGCACCGCCGGCCATCCCGCGCCGCTGGTGGTGGCTCCCGCCGGCACGACCCGCTACCTGCCGCTGACCGGGGGCGCGCCGCTGGGCACGGGAGGAGATTTTCCCGTACGCCGTGAGCACCTCGACGAGGGTGACCTGCTGCTCCTGTTCAGCGACGGCATCCTCGAGCGCCCCGGCCGCGACCACGCCTCGAGCGCCGCCGAGTTGGCCCACGTGGCGGCCGACAGCGCCGCCGGCCGGGCCCTGCACGACCCGGCGGCCACGCCCGCCGAACGGGTCTGCGCCCAGACCGTCGAACTGCTGGTCCGCGCCACCGGCCACACCGACGACATCACGCTGCTGGCCGTCCAGCGCGTACCAGTCGTCGAAGACCTGCTCCTCACCCTGCCCGCTTCCCCCACCGAGCTGCGCAGCACTCGCCGCCGCGTGGGCGAGTGGCTGGGCCGCCTGGGCGCGACCACGGAGGACGTGTTCGCGTTCCAGCACGCCCTGGGCGAACTGCTGGCCAACGCGGTCGAACACGCCGGCGCGGCCCCCTCGGCCACGGTGACGGTGCGCGCGACGCTGACTCCGGCCGGCGTGGTCGAGGCCTCGGTCACCGACGAGGGCCGCTGGATGGAACCCCGCGAACAGGCCAACCGCGGCCGCGGCCTGGCCCTGGCGGCCCAGCTGGTCTCGGTGCTGACAGTCGACCACGACGAGACCGGAACCGTGGCCCGCATCTCCAAGCCGCTGAGCCACCCCGCGCGCCTGCTCGACGACCCGCACACCTCGGCCGTCCCGTCTCCCATTCCCGTTCCCGCGCCCGCACCCACCCCCACCTCGGAGCCCGAGTTCCGCATCATCGAGCGCGACGGCGCCGGCGAGACCCACGTGCTGATCGAGGGCCCGCTCGACATCACCACGGCCGACCTGGCCCGCCGCGAACTGCTGCGCCGCAGCCGGGGCGGCACGGTGCCGATGACAGTCGACCTGACCGCCGTGACGCACCTGTCCAGCGCCGGCGTATCAGCCCTGCACCGCGTCGCCGGCCAGCACGCCGCCCAAGACGCGCCGCTAGCCCTGGACGCCGCCGACGGTTCCCCCGCCCAGGTGATCCTGGCCCTGGTGTCGCTCCTGCCACCCCGCTGACGGCGCTACCGCTCGCCATGCCAAATGGCGGCGGCAACGCGCGGGTCCATGGTTACGGCGCCGGTGTTCCGCACCGCCTGGGCGCACGTAACCCGCCGACCGGGACAGTCACTCTTTGGTCAGCACTTTCGCGATCTCTCGGGCTGCTCTGGGAGCGGCGACAGCGACGGCCACGGCACCGGCCGCGATGGCAGTTCCGGTGAGCAGAAGCATCCGGTTGGACATCTTCTGCGCCAGCGTCTGGATCAGCTTCTTGGTCTCGGTGTCCTTGGCGCTTTCCAGGTGCATGAGTTCCATCAGCTTGTCGAGGACGTACTTCTGCTGCTCCCACTGGAGGTCCTCCCGCGCGAGCACCATGGCGAAGGCGGCGCGGGTCTCCTGGCATGAACGGAAGAAATGATCGGCACTCTGACCGTTGGCGTCGAGAGTCGTACGGTGGAGCCGTTCGAGGATGGAAAGCGCGTCGGTGGCGAGCTGCTTGAAATTGCCGAGCTCCCCCACCTGCCTGCGCACCTGATCGATGTCGGAGTCAGTCATCGTCGAGGCGATGTGCAGCAGCTGGTTGCCCTCGAACACGTCGGCGTCAGTGCCGATTTCCGTCACCTTGGCTTCCTTCTCGCCCTCGTGCTCCACCTACTACTCCGATCCACAGCCGGCACCGATTGCACAGCGGGCCCGAGACCAGCGTCAATCTGCCCGCCCGCGCGACGAAGTGTACGCAACCAGCGCCTGCGCGCGCTGTCAGTGGCGTGACGTATTCAGTCGGTGAGCTAGGCGATAGCAGCAGGATGCGGGCCGGGTGAGGTTCCGATTCCGGGGCCCGGCGGAGGCCGGGCCTGGGACACGGTGAGGTGACACACGATCGGGGTTATCCACAATTCGGGGTTGTCCACAGGGCTTCGCGCCTGAGGGGCGAATCTCTGTACTGTCGCGGGGTGACTTCGGCAGACCAGGTTTCCGCGGGCGGCTCGGCGGCCGTTGATGTGCTCAACCGGGTGTTCGGCTATCCCTCGTTCCGGGGGCAGCAGCACGACATCATCGAGCACGTGGCCGGCGGCGGCGACGCGCTCGTGCTCATGCCGACCGGTGGCGGCAAGTCGCTGTGCTATCAGATTCCGGCCCTCGTCCGGCCGGGCACGGGCGTGGTGATCTCGCCGCTGATCGCGCTGATGCAGGATCAGGTCGACGCGTTGCGTACGGTCGGGGTGCGGGCCGGCTTCCTCAACTCGGCTCAGGACTACGACGAGCGGCGCCTGGTCGAGGCCGAGTTCGTCAACGGTGACCTCGACCTGCTCTACGTCGCGCCCGAGGGGCTGGGCGTGGCGGCCACCCAGCGGCTGCTCGATCGGGGCAAGATCTCGCTCTTCGCGATCGACGAGGCGCACTGTGTGTCGCAGTGGGGGCACGACTTCCGGCCCGACTATCTGGGGCTGTCAATGTTGCACGAGCGCTGGCCCGACGTGCCGCGCATCGCGCTGACGGCTACCGCGACGACGGCGACCCGCGACGAGATCGCGCACCGGCTGCAGCTGGCCGACGCGCGGCATTTCACGGCCAGCTTCGACCGGCCCAACATCCAGTACCGGATCGTGCCGAAGAACGAGCCCCGCAAGCAGCTGCTCGATCTGCTCCGCACCGAGCATCCGGGCGAGGCCGGCATCATCTACTGCCTGTCGCGGGCGTCGGTCGAGAAGACGGCCGAGTTCCTGGTGCAGAACGGCGTCAAGGCGCTGCCCTACCACGCCGGGCTCGACAACCGGGTGCGCGCGGCCAACCAGTCCCGCTTCCTGCGCGAAGAGGGCATGGTCATGGTGGCGACCATCGCCTTCGGCATGGGCATCGACAAGCCCGACGTACGCTTCGTGGCCCACCTCGACCTGCCCAAGTCGGTCGAGGGCTACTACCAGGAGACGGGCCGGGCCGGGCGCGACGGGCAGCCGTCGACGGCCTGGCTGGCCTACGGTCTGCAAGACGTCGTGCAGCAGCGCAAGATGATCGACAGCTCGGACGGCGACCTGGCCCACCGCCGCAACGCCGCCCAGCACCTCGACGCGATGCTGGCCCTGTGCGAGACCGTCACGTGCCGCCGGTCGCAGCTGCTGAACTACTTCGGACAGACCGCCACGACCGACAACTGCGGCAACTGCGACACGTGCCTGACGCCGCCGGAGTCGTGGGACGGCACGGTCCCCGCGCAGAAGCTGCTCTCGACCGTGCTGCGGCTGCAGCGCGAGCGGGGGCAGAAGTTCGGCGCCGGGCAGTCGATCGACATCCTGCTCGGCAAGGAGACCGACAAGGTCCAGCGGTTCCGGCACAACGAGCTGTCGGTCTTCGGCATCGGGGCCGAACTGCGTGAGGCGGAGTGGCGTGGGGTCGTGCGCAAGCTGCTGGCCGGCGGGCTGCTGGCGGTCGAGGGCGAATACAGCACGCTGGTGCTGACCGATGCCAGCGCCGGGGTGCTACGCGGCGAGACCAAGGTCATGATGCGGCGGGAGGCGCCGGCCAAGGTGCGCGCGCCCAAGCAGCGGGCGGCGGCGGCCCCGGCGGCCGACCTGTCCCCGGCCGACGCGTCGACCTTCGAGCGGCTGCGGGCGTGGCGGGCGTCGGTGGCCAAGGAGCAGGGCATGCCCGCATACGTGATCTTCCACGACGCCACGCTGCGGGCGATCGCGGCGCTGAACCCGAAGACGCTGGGCGAACTGGGCACGGTGAGCGGGGTCGGGCAGAGCAAGCTGACCAAGTTCGGGCAGCAGGTGCTCGACACGCTCCACGAATCGGCCAGCGACGCGGCCCCACCGCCGCCGCCTGTCGCGGCCCGGCCCGCGGCCTCGTCGCGCTTCGGCGAGCCCGAGCCCGAGCCGGCCTTCACCTTCGACGAGGAGCCGCCCGACTTCGACTACGACCACGAGCCCCCGCCGCCCGACTACACCTGAGCACACCGCCCGGCCGCGGAACTGAACGCACCGCCCGGCCGCAGAACTGAACCCACCGCCCGGCCGCAGAACTCAGCGCACCGCCCGGCCGCAGAACTCAGCGCACCGCCCGGCCGCAGAACTCAGCGCACCGCCCGGCCGCAGAACTCAGCGCACCGCCCGACCGCCGAACTGGCCCGCCCGGCGGCGAGGGCGGCCGACCGGTTGGGTGGAATTGTTGGCTGGGGGGCTGTTTCGGGTGTGGCGGGGGCCCCGTACCGTGCCTGCGGTACGTGGCGGTAAAGATCGCTTCATCGAAACGAGGGGGACGCAACGTGGGGGCACGTCTTGCCGTGGCCGGCACCGTTCTGGTGGCCGTGTTCGGGCTGGGGTCGTTGAGCGCCTGTTCCGGCGGCGACGACACCAAGAGCGACACCAGCGGCGGGAACCCGAGCGCGGCAGCCGTCAAGGACGTCGCGGGCAGCCTGCCCAAGGGCGACGAGGCGACTTTCATCAAGGCGCTCCGGGCCCTGGACCCCGCGCTGGTGAAGGACGAGCAGACCGCCATCGACAACGGGTACAACCTGTGTCAGGACGCGAAGAACGGCATGACCGTCAGCGAGCAGGTCACCGACGCGACCAACCTGTTCTCGACGAACGCGAAGAACGGTCAGCGCATCGTGGCGATCGCGACGACCAACCTGTGCAAGCCGGCCGCCTCGGCCGGCAGCTGACGGGAGACCCGTCCCGGCCCTGCATCGGGGCCGGGACGAGCACGGGTCACTGCGGCGCGACCACGTCGACCATCCACGGGGTGCCGAACTTGTCGACGAGCTGACCGTAGACGTCGCCCCACATCTGCTTCTCGAACGGCATCGTCACGTTGCCGCCGTCGGCGAGCTTGTCCCACGCCTCTTCGAGGCCCTCGCCGGGGTCGCCGCTGAGGCTGACCGTCATCGTGTCGCCGGCCTTGGCCTCGCCCATGCCGGGCGCCGCGTCGGACGCCATCAGGACGTAGCCCCGCTCGGTGGTCAGCATCGCGTGCATGACCTTGTCGGCGATCGCCGGGTCGGGCGCGCCGAACTCGCCGAACGTGTTGACCTTGAGCTCACCGCCGAAGACGGAGTGGTAGAACTCCATCGCCTCGCGGGCGTTGCCGTTGAACGTCAGGTAGGGGTTGAGCTGAGACGCCATCACAGACTCCCTTGGCTGAAACTTGTCACGGCCGACGCTAGACCTCCCCGCCGACAAAAATCCGCCGCCCAGGTGATCGCACCCGGACGGCGGAGGGAAAAATCGGTCAGCGGTGGTCGGAACCGGCGGACTCCACGGCGGCCCGGCCGGCTTCGAGCCGCGCGATCGGCACCCGGAACGGCGAGCACGACACGTAGTCGAGCCCGACCTCGTGGAAGAAGTGCACCGACTCCGGGTCGCCGCCGTGCTCGCCGCAGACGCCGAGCTTGAGGCCGGGCCGCGCCGACCGGCCCTCCTCGGCGGCGATCCGCACCAGCCGGCCGACCCCGTCGCGGTCGATCGACTCGAACGGCGAGATGCCGAAGATGCCCAGTTCCAGGTAGCGCCAGAAGAACGCGCCCTCGACGTCGTCGCGGGAGAAGCCCCACGCCATCTGGGTCAGGTCGTTGGTGCCGAACGAGAAGAACTCGGCCGCCTCGGCGATCTGCCCGGCGGTCAGCGCCGCCCGCGGCACCTCGATCATCGTGCCGATCAGCACCTGGACGCCGGAGTCGCCGACCACCTCGGCGATGATCTTCTCGGCCTCGCCGCGGACCGTCTCGAGCTCCTGCACCGCGCCGACCAGCGGCACCATGATCTCGGGACGCGGGGTGCCGCCCTCGGCGGCCAGGGCCACCGCGGCCTCGGCGATCGCCCGCACCTGCATGGCGAACAGGCCGGGGATGACCAGGCCGAGCCGGACGCCGCGCAGGCCGAGCATCGGGTTGGACTCGTGCATGCGCCGCACGGCGGCCAGCATCCGGGTGTCCCGCTCGGCCTCCTCGCCACGTTCCCGGGCCACCGCGACCTGCACCGCCAGCTCCTCCAGGGAGGGCAGGAACTCGTGCAGCGGCGGGTCGATCAGCCGCACGGTGACCGGCAGCCCGTTCATCTCGCGGAAGATGTCGAGGAAGTCGGCCCGCTGCAGCGGGCGCAGGGCGGCCAGGGCATCGTCGCGTTCGGTCTTGGTGTGCGCCAGGATCAGGCGCTCGACCAGCTCGCGGCGGTCGCCGAGGAACATGTGCTCGGTGCGGCAGAGCCCGATGCCCTGGGCGCCGAAGCGGCGGGCGCGGGCCGAGTCGGGACCGGTGTCGGCATTCGTACGCACCTTGAGCCGGGCCCGCTCGTCGGCGTGCGTCATGATCTGGTGCACCGCGGCGACCAGCGGTTCGTTGGCCAGGGCGGGGTCGAGGTCGCCCTCGAAATACTGCACGACCTCGGACGGGCGCACCGGAACCTCGCCGCGGTAGACCCGCCCGGTCGTGCCGTCGATCGAGATCACGTCGCCCTCGCGGACGACCTGCCCGTGCACGGTGAACTGGTCGCGGCCGACCTCGAGCTCGTCGGCCCCGCAGACACACGTCTTGCCCATGCCGCGGGCCACCACCGCCGCGTGCGAGGTCTTGCCGCCGCGGGCGGTGAGGATGCCCTGCGCCGCGATCATGCCGGGCAGGTCGTCGGGGTTCGTCTCGCGCCGGACCAGGATGACCGACTCGCCGGCCGCAGCCTGGGCCACCGCCGCCTCCGAGGTGAAGACCACGGAACCGTACGCCGCCCCGGGCGAGGCGCCGACGCCACGAGTGAGCGGGGCCGGGTCGCCCGACAGGTCGAACCGGGGGAACATCAGCTGAGCCAGCTGCGCCCCGGACACCCGGGTGACCGCCTCGTCGAGGTCGATCATGCCCTCGTCGACGAGCTGGTGAGCGATCGTGAAGGCGGCCGCCGCCGTCCGCTTGCCGACCCGGGTCTGCAGCATCCAGAGCTTGCCGCGCTCGATGGTGAACTCGATGTCGCACAGGTCGTGGTAGTGCCCCTCGAGCGTCGCCATGATCTGCAGCAGTTCGTCGTACGACTTCTTGTCGATCTTCTCGAGGTCGGCCAGCGGCAGCGTGTTGCGGATGCCGGCGACGACGTCCTCGCCCTGCGCGTTCTGCAGGTAGTCGCCGTAGATGCCGCTCTCGCCGGTGGCCGGGTCGCGGGTGAACGCCACGCCCGTACCGGAATCGGGTCCGAGGTTGCCGAACACCATGGCCACCACGTTGACCGCCGTGCCGAGGTCGGCCGGGATGCGTTCCTGGCGGCGGTAGAGCACCGCCCGGTCCGCGTTCCACGACCGGAAGACGGCCTCGATGGCCAGGTCGAGCTGCTGGCGGGGCTCCTGCGGGAATTCGTGCCCGACGTGTTTGGCGAAGACCTTCTTGTACGCCGTCACGAGCTCTTGGAGATCGCCGGCGTCCAGTTGCACATCGTCCTTGACGCCCTTGGCCACCTTCGCGTCGTGCAGCGCCTCTTCGAATTCCTCGCCCGGCACGTCACACACCGTTTTGCCGAACATCTGGATCAGCCGGCGATAGGAGTCCCAGGCGAACCGGTCATTGCCCCCGGCCTGGCGGGACAGCCCGGTCACCGACTCGTCGTTGAGCCCGACGTTGAGGACGGTCTCCATCATGCCGGGCATCGAGAACTTCGCCCCCGACCGTACGGAGACCAGCAGCGGGTCACCCGGATCGCCCAGCTTCTTGCCCATGGTGGCCTCGAGCGCGGCCAGGTGGCGGTCGATCTCGGTGTCGAGGCCGTCGACGTGCGCGCCCTCGGCCAGGAACCGCTGGCACGCCTCGGTGGTGATCGTGAAGCCGGCCGGAACCGGCAGGCCGAGATTGGTCATCTCCGCGAGATTGGCGCCCTTGCCCCCGAGAAGGTCTTTGAGATCCTTGTTTCCCTCGGCGAAGTCGTAGACGAACTTCTCCATCGCCAGCCACCTCCGGTTTTGATTCCTCGGCCGAACTGGTTTCTGCCCCAAGGTTCGTAAGGCTAAGCACGGGATGGCCGAATAGTTAACAGTCCGGTGGGGTATTCCACAGGCCTTGGACACCCCGTGTTCGGTAAGCGCTTTCTCCGCGCAGTTCCGCGCAGCGAAACGGGCGGGTAGCGTGTCCGCGGTGGAGGGTCTGCGGCGGCGATGCGAGGCGATGCTGCGCGGCGTCCGGGTGCCCGACCCGTTCGACCTCGACGAGTTCTGCGACGAGGTGGCCGCGCGCCGGGGCCGCCCGCTGATCCGCCGGCCCGTCCCGGGGCTGAGCGCCGAGGCGCCGTGCGGCATGTGGATCGGCACCGAGCGGGCCGATCACATCTTCTTCGATCCGGGCACGTCACCGCTGCACGCCGAGCACATCGTGCTGCACGAGCTCTCGCACATCCTCTGCGGACACTCGGGGGCCGACGCGGCGATCGCCCGGCTCTTCCCCGACCTCGACCCGGCCGTCGTGCGGCGGATGCTGGGCCGCGCCGCCTACTCCGACGTGCAGGAACGCGAGGCCGAGATGATGGCCTCGCTGATCCGCGGCCGCTCGGTGCGCACGCCCCGCAACGCCCTGGGCCGGGTCACCGACGCCCTCGGCCTCGACCGGTGGTGATCCTCGCCGCCGCCCTGATGATCTTCCTCTGGGGCCTGGCGGTGTCCCGCCTGCCCGGGCTCTGGCGCGACAGCCGGCAGCGCGCCCTCAGCGCGAGCATCATCGCCCTGGCCGTATCCCGCACGGCCGGCTTCCCGCCACTGGTCGACGAGCTCAGCCGGGCTCATCTGGGGGCCGCCCAGCACCTGGCCGCGATGGTCGCCTCGTACTGGTTCCTGCGGTTCGTGCTGCTGGCCGACGGGCGGGCCGCGGCCTGGCACCGGGCGTCGGCCGCGGTCATGCTGACGCTGCTCGCGACGGCGGCGGTCACGTTCGCGGTCAGCCCGGGCGTGGTGGACGGCCCCCTGACCCCGGGCGTCGTCACGTTCTGGCTGGCTCTCGACCTTTACGTCGGCACCGCCCTCTCGGCCGGGGCGGTGCTGTTCGGGCGGACCGCCGCGGGGGTGCCGGCGCGCTGGTCGCGGGCGGCGCTGCGGGGAGTCGCGGCCGGGGCGGGGCTGCTCGCGCTCGACACCCTCTTCCGCGCGGTGGTCACCACCATGATCGGCGCCGGGGCCGGCGTGGATCCCGCACGGCTCACCCCGCCGGCCGAGTTCGCGCAGGCGGTCGGTGCGCTGCTGATGGTGGCCGGCGGGGCGGCGGTGTCAGTGCCGCGCGGGTTGTCGGCCCTGGCGGCGTACCGGTCGCTCCTGGCTCTGCGGCCGTTGTGGAAGGCCATGCGTGACACGTTCCCCCAGGTCATCCTGTTCTCCCCGCGGCGGGCGATCGTCGAGCTGGCCGGGGTCGACGACGTGCACCTGCGCGTCTATCGGCGGGTCATCGAGATCCGGGACGGCCTGCTGGCCCTGCGTGTGCACCTGCCGCCCGGCCCGGCCGCGGGAGACAGTGGCGCCACGAGGCCACGGCCGGGCATCGAGCCGGGAACGGCGGATCAGAACGGCCCGGAGGACGAGGCGCGGCGGATCGCCGAGGCGCTGCACCGGCGGGCCCGCGGCGACGAGCCGGTCGGAGAACCGGGCAGCTGGGCCACAGTCGGACCGGAGATGACCGACGAGGTGGCGTGGCTGAGCGCGGTGAGTACGGCGTACCGGAAAATCTCGGAACAGCCGGTCAGCTGTCCGCCTGCCGCTCCGACTCCCAGACCATCCGGATCATCTCGCTGATCTTGTCGCGGCCTCGGGGCGAGACGTCGGCCGCCCGGAGCGCGATCTCGGTCACCCCGGCGTCGCGGATGCTCTGCAGCAGCTCGAACTGGTCGTCGATGCGACGGGTCTGCTCGTCGTCGAGGAAGTAGGAGACCGGGACGCCGAAGTAGGCGGCCAGCGCGGTCAGGTGGGTGACCGTGGGGTTGTCGCGCTTGCCGGTCCGCAGCTGCCAGATGTACGTGTGCGAGATCGACACACCCTGGCCGGCCCGGACCGCCTCGGCGACCGCCATGTAGCTGGGCTCCGGCCGATGCTGCCGGAACAGGCGATCAAGCTTTGCCGCGATGGAGAAGGCGCCCACCCACGCCCCCCTCCCCCGTTGGAAACCACAGCCGCCGGTTGCCATGAGCAGGGACACGAACCGCGTCCATGCACATCCCCCGATGCTGGCGTCCATAAACTGTGGTTGATGGAACGAGCTGAAGCCTAGAACACGCGCGCTCGTCGCTCAACCCCGTTCGGTACCGAACGCCAGATCTGTCACAGTCAGCGCGTGCTCGCGGCTTGTATGGTCACGTTGTGGCGGACATTGTGGAAAGTCGCGAGGTCTCGGCACTGATCGCCGAGCTCTCCACCGTCGTCGGGCGCGAAGAGCCGTACGGTCACTACGCGCGTCTCCGCGAGATCGGCGCGGTCGTCCGGGCCGATGACGGCACCCTGATCGTCACCCGCTGGACCGAGTGCGCGGCGGTCGCCCGCGATCACCGCCTGGGCAAGATGCCGGTCGAACTGCTGGCCCACGCCGGGCTGGCCGACTGGGCCGAACATCCGGCTTTGTACGGATATTTCACTAGCCTGCTCGGCATCAATCCGCCCGACCACACGCGGCTGCGACGCCTGGTCAGCTCGAGTTTCACCGCTCGCCGGGTGCAGGCGCTGCGCCCCGCGACCGAGCGGATGATCGACGACCTGATCGACGTGATGGCCGGCCGGTCCTCCTCCGACTTCGTCGAGGCGTTCGCGTTTCCGTTGCCGTGCAACGTGATCAGCGAGCTGCTGGGCATCCCGGCCGCCGATCGGGCCCAGTTCCAGCATCTGGTGTCGGACTGGTCGGCCGTGCTCGACGACATCACGCCCGAGGTGCTGTCGAAAGCCAATCCAGCGGCCAAGGCCGTACGGGAATATCTCGCCGCTCTGGCCACCGAACGGCGCCGGCAGCCGCGCGAGGATCTGATGAGCGCCCTCGTCGGTCATGAGGAGGCGGGTGACCGGCTCACCGAGGACGAGTTGCTCACCATGGCCGGGTTGTTGTTCGCGGCCGGGTTCGAGACGACCACCAACCTGCTGTCGAACGGGTTGGTCGCGTTGCTGGAGCATCCGGAGCAGCGGCCGGCGTTGTTCGCCGATCCGGCCGCCGCCGTGCAGGAACTGCTGCGCTACGACTCGCCGGTGCAGAACATCGACCGGACGGCCCTCGAGGCGACCACGATCGCCGGGGTGACTTTCCAGCCGGGTGACCGGATCGTGGCCTATACGGGCTCGGCCAACCGGGATCCGCGGCGGTTCAGCGAGCCGGACCGGCTGGATCTGAAGCGGGCCGACAACGCGTCGCTGGCGTTCGGCGGGGGCATGCACTACTGCCTGGGGGCGCCGATGGCCCGGCTCGAAGCGGAGATCGCTTTTCCGCGCCTGTTCGAGCGGCTGCCCGGCCTGCGGCTCGCCCCCGGGGCGGCGCGGCGGGACAGTCTCACCATCCGCGGCTACGACGCACTACCCGTACAAAATTAAGACGCCGCTGAGAATTCCACGGGGGAAGAACTCTCAACGGCGCACTCGGAACATTAGACGACAGTAGGGGTTCGTGTCTATCCCGCCTGGCTATCCGACTCGCGAACCGGCTATCCGACGCGCTGGACGACGCTGCCGACAAGCCGCTGCCAGTCGGCGTCGAAGTTGGCCGACGGGCTCGAGTTGTTGATCCGATAGATCGCGTACGTGTCCACGAGCGTGACGTTCCGGCTGGTCAGCACGGCCACCGCGGTGTCCGCCGTGCCCGGGTGGGCCGGGTCGTACTTCTTGTGCCGGACGACGACGAACCCGGTCCAGCCGGATTCGTCGAGTGTCTTGATCGCGACGGTTTCGGTGTAGGCCGGTTCGGACTTCTCGTCGTTGACGGTGGCCGGCACCGACACGTTGGCCTGGCACCCGTCGGCCACCGCGCGCAGCGCCGTCTGGGCCGCCGTGGCCTGGGTCGGGTCGCCGTAGACGAGTGCCGTCTGGTCGAGCGTCTGCGCACCCTTGTCACCCTCGTCCACGAAGGACGCGGCCACCGTCTCGGCGCCGGGCGGCACGCTGGGGGCGGTGGTGGTGCCGCCGCACAGGCTGACCAACTGGTTGGGGTCGGCGCTGGTCTGCGGCGCGGCCCAGGTCGGCCCGATCTCGTTCGCCTGCAGCAGCGCGCCGCGCATGGTGGTGACGGTGAGCAGCCCGGTCGGCTCGGGGGCCGGGTCGTCGTCGCCGGAGCAGCCGGCGAGGAGCAGAAGGGCGCAGGTCCCGGTCACGACAGCTCGAGCGAACATCGGGCCATAATCCCAGACCGGCCGGCGGGATCCAGGGCCGCTCCGGAACTACTACGGGACTCACCGGGAGCATCGCGCTCAGTGACGTTCCGGGGTTAGGTTGTCTGGCATGGCCGACATCGACGCGCTGGCCCGGTTGCTGCGAGCTGAGCTGGGCTCCGGGCAGGTCATCACGGACCGGGCGGAGCTGCGGACGTACGAGTGTGACGGCCTCGCGCACTACAAGGTCGTCCCGGCCCTGGTCGTCCTGCCGCACACCGCCGAGCAGGTCGCCGCCGTGGTGCGGGCCTGCGTCGCGGCCGGGGTGCCGTTCGTGGCCCGGGGCTCGGGCACCGGGCTGTCCGGCGGGGCGCTCCCGCATGCCGACGGGGTGCTGATCGTCACCGCCCAGATGCGGCGGATCGTCGAGATCGCGCCGGCCGACGAGCGGGCCGTGGTCGAGCCCGGCGTGATCAACCTGCAGGTCACCAAGGCGGCGACCCCGCACGGCTACTACTACGCGCCCGACCCGTCGAGTCAGCAGATCTGCTCGATCGGCGGCAACGTGGCCGAGAACTCGGGCGGAGCGCACTGCCTGAAATACGGGTTCACCACCAACCACGTGACCGGGCTGCAGATCGTGGCGCCCGACGGCGAGCTGCTGCGGCTCGGCGGGCGGGCGCTCGACCCGCCCGGTTACGACCTGATCGGGGCGTTCGTCGGGTCGGAGGGCACGCTCGGGATCGCCACCGAGGTCACCGTCAAGCTGACCCGGCTGCCCGAGACCGTACGGACGCTGCTGGCCGCCTTTCCGAGCATCGACCAGGCCGGCGCCGCCACGTCGGCGATCATCGGGGCCGGGGTGGTGCCGGCCGCGATCGAGATGATGGACGCCCTGGCCATCGAGGCGGCCGAGGCGGCGGTCGCCTGCGGCTATCCGGCGGGCGCGGCGGCGGTGCTGATCGTCGAGCTGGACGGGCCGTCGGCCGAGGTCGAGGCCCAGTTCGAGCAGGTCACCGCGCTGTGTGAGAAGAACGGCGCCTTCGAGATCCGGATCGCGGCCGACGATCTCGAGCGGGCGCTGTTCTGGAAAGGCCGCAAGTCGGCGTTCGCGGCGGTCGGCCGGATCAGCCCCGACTACATCGTGCAGGACGGGGTGATCCCGCGGACCGCCCTGCCCGAGGTGCTGCGGCGCATCTCCGAGGTGGCGAACGAGCACGGCGTACGGGTGGCCAACGTCTTCCACGCCGGAGACGGCAACCTGCATCCGCTGGTGCTGTTCGACGACGGCATCGAGGGCGAGGCCGAGCGGGCCGAGACGGTGTCGGGGGCGATCATCGACCTCTGCATCGAGTACGGCGGGTCGATCACCGGCGAGCACGGCGTCGGCATGGACAAGGCCAAGTACATGCCGCGGATGTTCGGCGACGACGACCTCGACACGATGCAGCTCGTGCGGTGCGCGTTCGATCCGTTGATGCTGTCGAATCCCGGCAAGATCTTCCCGACGCCCCGGCTGTGCGGCGAGAGGCCCGGCCGCGGCGCCGAGTCGCCGTTCCCGGGCGTGGAGATCTTCTGATGGGTGCGCTCGAGGAACTGACCCGGCCGGCGACCGACGACGACCACGTCGGGGGCGTGCCGGCCCGCCTGGTGGCCGCGCCGGCGTCGACGGCCGAGGCGGCCGCTCTCGTCGCCGCGGCCCACGACCTGACCGTGGTGGTGCGTGGCGGCGGCACGAAACTGCACTGGGGTCCTCCCCCGCGCTCGCTCGACCTGATCATCGACACCGGCCGCCTGGCCGGGATGGTCGAGCACGCGGCGGGCGATCTGATCACCGTGCTGCGCGCGGGCACACCGCTCGACGACCTCTCCCTCGGCGACCAGCAGCTGGCCCTCGACGCGGCGCCGGGCGCGACCGTGGGCGGGGTCGTGGCGACCGGGGCGAGCGGGCCGCGGCGGCTGCACTACGGCACGGCCCGCGATCTGCTGATCGGCATCACCGTGGTCCGGCCCGACGGCACGGTCACGCGGTCGGGCGGCAAGGTGGTCAAGAACGTCGCCGGCTACGACCTCGGGAAGCTCTACACCGGGTCGTACGGGAGCCTGGGGTTGATCACCGAGTGCGTGTTCCGGTTGCATCCTCGTCCGGCGGCCCAGGTCTACGTCCAGTCCCGGGCTCAGCCGGTGACGGCGATCCTCGAGGCCCGGGTGGCGCCGACCGCGATCGAGGTGGATTCCGCCTCGGACGAGCTCGCCGTGCTGATCGAGGGCACTCCTGCGGGCGTACGGGAAAGGGCTGGCCTGCTGTCGAAGGTGCTCGGTGGCGACATTTCGGATGAACCGCCCCCATGGTGGGGGCAGGCGCCGTGGGCGGCGGACGGGATCGGGATGAAGCTGTCGGTGCCGTTGTCGCAGGTGCCGGAGCTGCTCGGGTCCGGTGCGGCGGTGCGCGGGTCGGCCGGGACCGGGGTGCTGTACGCGGGCGCTTCGGACATTTCGGATGTGGAGCGGCTACGGGCACTGTGTGTGCGGGCCGGCGGGCATGCGGTGGTGCTGACCGCGCCGTCCTCCACCCGCGACATTGTGGACATGTGGGGTCCGGTGCCGGGGCTGGCGCTGATGCGGCGGATCAAGGACCAGTTCGATCCGGGGCACCGCTTCGCACCGGGACGATTCGTGGGAGGCCTGTGATGGTGGACGCGACGTGGGGAACCGGGGAGCCGCCGCGCGATGTGCTCTCACTGTCCGGATCATCGGCCTTCGATGCGTCGCATCCGCCGCGGGCCGACCTGATCGCCGACTGCGTGCACTGCGGCTTCTGCCTGACCACGTGCCCGACCTACACGCTGTGGGGCAACGAGGCCGACTCGCCGCGCGGCCGGATCTACCTGATGAACCAGGGTCTGACCGGGGAGCCGCTGAGCGACTCGATGGTCTCCCACTTCGACAAGTGCCTCGGTTGCATGTCGTGCGTGACCGCGTGCCCGTCCGGCGTGCAGTACGACAAGCTGATCGAGGACACGCGGGCGCAGGTCGAGCGGCGCTTCGAACGCCGGCCGGCCGATCGGGCACTGCGGGCGGCGATCTTCGCGCTGTTCCCGTATCCGCGGCGACTACGGCTGCTGCGGGGACCTCTGGCGGCGTACCAGAAAACGGGTCTGCAACGCCTGGTCACGCGGAGCGGCCTGCTTCCGCCGTTGCTCTCGACGCTCAACTCGCTGGCGCCGCGGCTGCGTCGGGTTCCGCCGCCGCCGCGCCGGGTGGCGGCGCGCGGCACCCGGCGAGCCGTGGTCGGCATGCTGACCGGGTGCGTGCAGGGGGCATTCTTTCCCGAGGTCAATTCGGCCACCGTACGCATCCTGGCCGCGGAAGGCTGCGACGTGGTGATCCCGCCCGGTCAGGGTTGTTGCGGGGCGCTGAGTGTCCACAACGGCCGCCGTCTCGAGGCGGCCTCCTTTGCCCGACGGTTGATCGACACGTTCTCGCGGTTCGAGTGGGACTACTTCGTGGTCAACGCGGCCGGGTGCGGGTCGTCGCTGAAGGAGTACGGCTCGCTGCTGGCCGACGACCCGGCCTATGCCGAGCGGGCGGCGGCCTTCTCGGCCAAGGTGCGTGACCTGTCCGAGCTGCTGGACGAACTCGGCCCGGTCGCGCCACGGCATCCGCTGCCGATGACGGTGGCCTACCACGACGCCTGCCACCTGGGCCACGCTCAGGGGGTGCGCACCCAACCGCGGGCGCTGCTGCGCGGCATCCCCGAACTGACCCTACGCGAGATCGCCGACCCGGAGTTGTGCTGCGGTTCGGCCGGCATCTGGAACATCCTCAACCCGGAGCCCGCCGCCGAACTGGGCGACCGCAAGGCCGCGAACATCCTCGCCACCGGCGCCGCACTGCTGGTCACGGCGAATCCGGGTTGCATGATGCAGGTGGCCGCGGCGCTGGAGCGCCAGGGCGCGTCACTGGCGATGGCCCACACCGCCCAGGTCCTGGACGCGTCGATCCGCAACCTGGGCCCCTCGTCCCTGTCTCGCTAACGGCCCTCGACGCAGAACTCGTTGCCTTCCGGGTCGTGCATGGTGACCCAGCCGCGGCCCTCCGGCGTACGGTGATCCTCGAAGAGTTTGGCCCCGAGCCCGATCAGCCGGTCGACCTCCTCGTCGCGGGTGCGCTCGTCGGGCTGCCAGTCGATGTGGACGCGGTTCTTGACCGCCTTGGCCTCGGGCACCCGGATGAACAGCAGCCCCGGCACCGGATCGGGCGCGTCGACCAGCACCTCGTCGTCACCGGGGACGTCACCCTCACCGAGCGGCCAGCCGGTCACCTCGCTCCAGAAGCGGGCGATCTCGTACGGTTCAGCGCTGTCGACAGTCACGTGACGCAGAATCATGGGCACGACCTTAGGGGATTTCGATGACGTTCGACTCGAAGCGCGGCACGTACGGCGCCCGGCAGCCCCGGGGCTTCCTCCTGCGCCTCGGCAACCGCATCATGGCCGGCCGGGTACGCGGCAACAACGCGAACCGGCTCCTGCTGCTGACGACGGTGGGCCGGCGGAGCGGCGTCGAGCGCACGAACCCGGTCGCCTGGTTCACCGACCCCGACGGCGGCCGCCTGATCGTCGCCTCGGCCAACGGCGCCGCCGACAACCCGGCCTGGTACTACAACCTGGCGGCCCACCCGGACGCCCACATCGAGGTCGGCGGCGAGACCTCCGACGTCACCGCCGAGCAGTTGCACGGCGAGGAGCGCGATCGAGCCTGGCAGGTGATCCTCGCCGAGGCGCCACGATTCGACCAGTACACGAAGAAAACCGACCGCGAGATCCCCGTCATCCGCCTGCGTTCTCGATGAGACGGCCCGCCCCGGTCCCGCGGGCTGCTGCGGGACCGGGGCGTTCCCCCTACTGGATGGCGAAACTGGGGTGCGGCGG
Organism: Paractinoplanes bogorensis; assembly: GCF_018829635.1. Lineage (GTDB taxonomy): Bacteria > Actinomycetota > Actinomycetes > Mycobacteriales > Micromonosporaceae > Actinoplanes > Actinoplanes bogorensis. The sequence continues at coordinate 182,647 of NZ_JAHKKG010000004.1, read as the reverse complement.
CTGGTTGTAGGCGGTGTTCTGCCACGCGATCGCCTCGCGGTACTGGATGTCGTGCAGCAGCGTGACCACCCGGCGGTCGGTCTGGATCGGCGTCGCGTAGATCCGCAGGGCCGTGTTGTCGCTCGTCGGCCAGATGACCTCCTCGCGCCAGTCGCCGAGCAGGTCGCCGCTCAGGGACGGGGTGGCCTTGGTGCCGTTGTTCGAGTGCACACCCGACGCTGTGAGCAGGCGCGTGTCGCCCGACGTGCCGTACTTGTCGATCCGCGTCTGGTCGAGCAACTCGCGCTGCGCGTCGCCGTCCCACCAGATCACGAAGTTCGTCGACGACGGCTTGCGGCTGGCCACCACCGTGCCGGACGGCCCGCGTACGCCGTCGACCGCGGACGACCACGACTCGGCGCCCGGGCTCCCGGCCCAGATGTCGGCCGACACGCCCCGGCCGTTGTCACCGTTGGCGGGCGTGCTCCACAGGATCTGTCCCGTACGGGCGTCCGCGAACCACGACGACGGTTTGCTCGCGTCCTCGTCGACCTTGAACACCTCCAGTCCCGTACGGGACGGATCAAGGTCTCCCACGTGCAGCGTGTCGCCGTGGCCGAGGCCGGTGTTCCAGAGCTTGGCGCCGTTGTCGTCGATGGCCAGCGAGCCGTAGACGATCTCGTCCCGGCCGTCGCGGTCGACGTCGGCCACCGCGAGCTGATGGTTGCCCTGGCCGGCCGTGCCGCTGTTGGTCGACGCGTTGCTGTCGAACGTCCAGCGGCGGGTCAGGGCGCCGTTGCGGAAGTCCCAGGCCACGATCACGCTGCGGGTGTAGTAGCCGCGCGCCATGATCAGGCTGGGCCGGCTGCCGTCGAGGTAGGCCGTACCGGCCAGGAACCGATCGACCCGGTTCCCGTACGAGTCACCCCAGCTCGACACCGTGCCGCGCGGAGGCTCGTAGTTCACCGTGGACAGGGCCGCACCGGTCCGGCCGTCGAACATCGTCAGGTACTCGGGGCCGCTCAGCACATAGCCGGACGAGTTGCGGTAGTCGGCGGTCGAACTGCCGATCACCTGTCCGGTGCCGGAGACGGTGGCGTCGGCCGTCTTCATGGCCACCTCGGCCCGGCCGTCGCCGTCGTAGTCGTACACCTGGAACTGGGTGTAATGCGCCCCGGCCCGGATGTTGCGGCCCAGGTTGATGCGCCACAGCCGGGTCCCGTCGAGCTTGTACGCGTCGACGTAGACCGGATCGGTGACGCCCGACTGCGAGTTGTCCTTGGAGTTGAGCGGATCCCACTTGAGCACCAGATCGAGCTTGCCGTCGCCGTCGAGGTCGCCGGTGCTGGCGTCGTTGGCGGCGTACAGGGAACTGTTCGGGTTCTGGATCGGCACGTCGAGGTAGCCGTTGGCGAAGGTCAGCGACGGGCCCTCGGCGGCCTGCTCGGTCCCGCTGGTGACGGCCCGGACGGTGTAGGACGAGTTCGCGGCGGCGCCCGCGTCCAGGTAGTTGGTCGAGCCGGTGATCGGTGACGCGTTGAGTCTGGTCGTGCCGCGGTAGACGTTGAAGCCGATGCCGGCCGGGTCGGTGGCCAGCCAGCGCCAGCTGACCAGGTTGCCCGAGCCGGAGCGGACGCTGATCACGCCGCGGTCGAGGCGTTCCCGCTGCTTGCCGTCGGTCGGCGCGTTCGTTGTCGGCGGAGTGGTCGGTGGCGTTGTCGGTGGCGTTGTCGGTGGCGTTGTCGGTGGCGTCGTTGATGGGCTTGTCGTCGGCGGTGTCGTGGCTCCGGTGCACGCGACGCCGTTGAGGGTGAACGCGGCCGGGGTGACCGCGTCGCCGTTGGCGTTGAAGCCGAAGCTCGCGGTGCCACTGGTCGGGATTGAAGCGTTCCAACCGGCATCCCGTACGGATACCTGGGCGCCCGACTGGGTCACCGCGCCGTTCCACAGCTGGGTGATCGTCTGTCCACCTGGGAACGTGAACGCGAGCGTCCAGCCGGTGACCGGATCACCGAGGTTGACGACGTCCACGGTCGCGCCGAACCCGCCGGGCCACGAGCTGGCCACCGAGTAGCGCACCTGGCACCCGGCGGCCGCATCGGCGCGGGTCGCGACCAGGATCCCGGCGCCGGCGGTGGCAACGGCGAGGACGGCCGCGATGGTGCCTCTTCTGGCCACGTGAGAGGTCCTTTGATCGAGGGGCCCTTTGATCGAAGGGCTTGGATGGGAGCGTTCCCATGCTGGCGTGTTACGGCGCCGTGGTCAAGGTTGGATTGGGAGCGCTCCCATGACATCATGCGGAAATCCACCGTTATCAATCAGCCCCCTGAGAGGTTCCCATGCCCCTCCCCCAGCGCCGCCGCCGGCTCGCCCTCCTCGCCGCGGCGACCGCCCTGCTCTCCACCACCGCGGTCACGGTCGCCGGCCGGGCCGACGCGGCCGCCGGATGCCAGGTCCGCTACACCGTGGCGAGCTCGTGGCCGGGCGGCTTCGGCGCCGCCGTCGACATCACCAACCTCGGCGACCCGGTCAGCTCGTGGACGCTGACGTTCGCGTTCCCGGCCGGCCAGACGATCACCCAGCTATGGAACGGCACCGCCACCCAGACCGGCGCCCAGGTGTCGGTACGCAACGCCGCCTGGAACGGCGCCCTCGCCACCAACGGCACCGCGAGCCTCGGCTTCAACGGTTCCTGGACCGGCACCAATCCGGTACCGACCTCGTTCGCCCTGAACGGCGTCGCCTGCACCGGTTCCACCACCACGCCACCGACCACCCCGCCGACGACCACCCCGCCTACGACCCCGCCCACCACTCCCCCGACGACCCCGCCCACCACGCCGCCCGCCGGTTCGCCCGTCAAGATCATGGCGCTCGGTGACTCGATCACCGGCTCGCCCGGCTGCTGGCGCGCCCTGCTCTGGCAGAAGCTCCCGGCCACCAAGGTCGACTTCGTCGGCACCCTGCCCGGCCAGGGCTGCGGCTTCCCCTACGACGGCGAGAACGAGGGCCACGGCGGTTTCCTGGCCACCTCGGTCGCCGCCCAGGACCAGCTGGTCGGCTGGCTGTCCGCCACCAAGCCGGACGTGGTGATGATGCACTTCGGCACGAACGACGTCTGGAGCAACTTCTCCCCCGACACGATCCTGGCCGCCTTCACCAAGCTGGTCGGCCAGATGCGCGCGTCCAACCCGAGAATGAAGATCCTGGTCGCCCAGATCATCCCGATGGCCCCGTCCAACTGCGCCGACTGCGGCCAGCGGGTGGTCAACTTCAACGCCGCGATCCCGGCCTGGGCGTCCGGCATCTCGACCGCCGCGTCCCCCGTGACGGTCGTCGACCAGTGGACCGGTTTCGTCCCCGCCACCGACACCTACGACGGCGTCCACCCCAACGACAACGGCAATGTCAAGATCGCCAACCGCTGGTACCCGGCTCTGAGCGCCCTGATCCCCTGACCCCTGACCCGCTTGGCGCCGGGATCGTCTTCCTGACGATCAAGCCGGCTCGACCTCTGATTGATGCTCGCCGGACGCGGCGGCCAGCCGGTCCCGCAGCACAGCGTGGCGGAACTGCCAGACTCCGCCCGCCTGCCGCAGGACACCGCGCCGGTGGGCGTCAACCAGAAACGCAGTCGTGCGCCACGGCAGCCAGCCGTGGCTCCCGCACCACAGCCGCGCCAACTCGAACTTCCCGAAGGCACCGAAGCCGAGACCGATGCCGACGGTCGACAGCAAGGCCATGACGGTCGCCGTGGGCACCCCGACGAAGAAGGAGGTCGACCCGAAGATCACGGTGCCGCCCGCGATCGCCATGGCGACGGCCCGGCGGCGGTCGTCGCGCATGAGTCCGACCGGATCAGTGGCACCTGAGACATCGGCGTCACCCTCGGCGAAGTACGTCGTGAACTCGCGTACCACCCCGGCCAGGAGACCGAAGACGAACCATACGACGACGGTGACCACCGCCTCGAACGGCCGGTCCAGCAGGAGCCAAATGATCGCTCCCAGGACCAGTCCGTAGGTCAGTGTCACGCTCAGACTGGTGGATACGACGTGCCGGGCCCGCCGAGAGGCCTTCTCCCCGGTACGCATCCGCCACCGGATACGGCGTGAGGGCAGCGAGGGCGGTTCGAGTCCGACGGCGGTCCCGAACGCGAGGCCGGCCAGGACCCCGATGAGCAGTCCGGCGAGGCCTCCGTAGTTGGTCCCGCCGGCCAGCCCGCACGACAAGCCCATCAGCGCGCCGGCGGTGAGCCCGTAGGCGAACCTGACCCATCGCGGAACGATGAAGGCGAAGTCCCACCAGGTGATGTCCTGTGTGTCGTCGGCCCGCATGGTGGCGGCGAGGAAGCGCAGCCATCGCGTGGCCTCGTCCCGCCGCCACGTGTGCCCGTCCGGCCCCACGCGGGCCGGCTCCGGATAGGCCGACGGAATCAGACGATCGAGCAGCCTCGCCCGTACGGAATCGGCGTCGGCCAGATCGAGCAGCTCACCCGGATCGTTGTCCGGCTGATCCGGATCGGTGTACGTGGTGCGGGCCAGGTCGACCCACAACGGCGCCGACAGGGCGGCCGTCACCCGTCCGTCGTCCTGGTCGAACACCCGGCGCCAGTCCTCCGGGCGCGACGTCGTCAGCTCCAGGTAGTCGCGGGCGGCGTCCGGGCGCAGCGCGGTCAGCTCGGCCACGACCGCCGCCGCCAGCACATTACCGGCGAGCGCGGCCAGCGAATCGTGGTACTCCGCCGTCCGGCAGCTGACGACCAGGCTCGTCTCGGTGAACGTGTCGCCGATCGCCAGCAGCGCCTGGCGCCGCCGGTCGTCCGGCACCTCGTCGAGTCCGTCCAGCAGCGGGATCAGGTGGTCGGTGGGCACTGCCCGGCCGAAGCCGTAGTCGACCATGAGACGCCAGGCGATCCACTGCTCGAGCGTCTTCTCCTGGGGGTTCCACGTCGACAGCCGAAGCAGCACCGGCACCGGCGCGCCGGCCGTGCCGGTTCGCTTCCGGTCGGCGAGCAGCACGAGGGTCAGCCGGAGCAGGAGTGCCGTCTTGCCCGCGCCGGGCTCGCCGAGCAGCACCACCCGGCCCCGCAGCCGGGGATCGGTCACGAGTCGCTCGAACGCGTCGGGCCGGGCCGTCTCGACCGCCCTGGGCAGGTCGAGCGGTTGGTTGATCCCGTCCGACCGGATGTTGCCCCAGTGGTCGGAGCCGGGCGGGCCGACGATGGTCCAGGCGGTCGGAAGCGGCCGCGGGTTGAGCAGCCGGCGGGCGCTCTGCTCGGGCTTCCACACCGCCTCGACGCGCGCGGCCAGGGCGGCCAGGGTCTGCTCGACGACCTCGGCGGTCGCAACCGGCAGGGTCGTGGGCGGCGCGCTCATCCGGAACACCAGCCAGCCGCCGCCCGCGGTCACCAGCACCGCACCGGCGAGCCACATCCATTGGACCTTGCCGTCCGGCGAGAGAACCTGGTTGATCGCCACCCCGCCGACGACCGTCACGAGCCCGGTGATCATGACCCAGAGCTGGGCCTTCCGCGTCATCGAGAACCAGCTGCCTCCGGGTCGCGGGTCCACGTCATGATCAGGTCACGGTTCGTCGGTGATCCGGCCCGGCGGCGCGCGGCCCGACAGCCCGGCTCACCGGATCCGCGAGCTGTTGACGTCATCGGCGATCCGTCCCTTCGCCTGAGACTCCCAGTATCCAGGCCGGCGACGTCCACCGTGGAGACCCGAAAGGACGACCCGGCGCGCCGCCGTCAGCCGCGCGCGATGCACCAGATGCTGGAGCGGGTCAAACTTCCTGGACCGCGAGGGCGATGCCGGCCGCCGCGAAGCCGAAGCCGATCACCACCACCAGGATGTTGCTGCGGACATTCTCGCGGCGCTCGTCGATGGTGGCGCTGCGCGGGTCGCCGGCCAGGTAGCGTACGGAAACCGCCTCGCCGATGCCGAAGGTCGGCCGGCCCGCCGAGAGCGTACTGACGATCTCGTGCGTCGCGCCGTAGTCGTCGGTCCAGTTGACGATCACGGCCCGGCCGCCGCCCTCGCGCCGCTGATGCCCGGTGACCCGCCCCCACGCCTGCCGGCCCTCGGTGCGCAGCTTCTTCAGATGCATGATTTCCCGTACGCCCTTGTAGAGCACACCCGCACCGATGAGCACCAGGATCACGGCCAGAACCATGTCCGTCATCGTGAAGCAGCCACGCAACACCGTCGATCGTCCGGACGGTCAGGGGCCGTCAGCGCCACACGCAGGTGACGTCACGATAGGGCGGGGCGGCCGCCGCGATGGCCTGCGCGCCGGTCAGGTGCCGCTGGATCGAGTCGCCGCGTTGCAGTGTCTTGCCGCTCCACGTCCAGCGGGTCTCGAGGGTGGTCGCGGCCACGATGGCCCCGGTCGCCGGGTCACGGTCGAAGGCCGCGCTGCCCGCGATCAGCTCGGGCCGCCCGTCGCCGTCGACGTCGGAGCACCCGATGCCGGCCGTACGCTCGAGCGACGTGGCGGTCTCGAAGTCGACCGCGATCCGCACCAGCCCGGCCGACGTCGAGGAGAGCAGCCGGACCGTCGAGCCGGACTGCACGACGATCTCCTCACCCGGTTCGCCGTCCAGGTCGAGGCTCTCCACCACCATCGGATCGTCCACCGGCAGCGCCAGGTCGGAGACCCGGCCCGCGGCCAGGATCGCCCGGGCCGTCCACTGCTCGCCGCGCCGCAGGAGCAGCAGCGAGTCGGTCCGCCCGTCGCCGTCCAGGTCGGCCCGGGTCAGGCTGCGGCAGAACGCGTCCGGCGGCACGAACGCGCCGGCCCGGCAGCCCCGGGTGGCCACGTCGGCCGCGTCCCCGGCCGGGAACTCGCCCGGCGGCCGGTTCGCGGTCAGCACCGTCCAGGTGCCGTCGAGGGCGATGCACAGCCGGTAGTTCTTGCCCTGTGCGGCCGTCTGCCGCACGACGCCGACGTCCTCGGGTGTCAGGCCCAGGTCGGTCAGCCGGGCCGGGTAGGTCAGCAGGTCAGGGTCGGCCATCCCGTAGACGTAGCCGTCGCGGGAGGTCTCGTCGCACGGCCACCGCAGGGGCGGGGTGGTGACCAGGGCGGCCACCGCGCTCGTGACCCGGGGGCCGGTCAGGGGCGTGTTCGCGTAGATCAGGCCGGACGGCGGCACCAGGTCGGGGAGGGCGTCGCGGGTGGCCGCCGCGTACAGGCGCTGCTGGGTCGCCACGACGACCGCCGGGATCGCTCCGCCCGGCTCGTTCAGGGCCTTGACCGGGATCACCGGGCTGCGCTGGGCGAACACCCGCCAGCCGCCGGGTTCGGCCGGGACCGCCGCGACGACGCCGGGCAGGCCGGGCAGGGCCGCGAGCACGGATCCGCGTACGTCGGCCCGGTCGGCCCAGCCCTGGGTGCCCATCGCCGGTTCGGTGGCCGCGAACGCCTCGCTCACACAGGGCGGCACCGGCTGACCCGGGGGCAGAGCCAGAGCGCACCGTACGGCCTGGACCGTCACGTCGGCCGGCACGAACGCCGAGCTCATGACCGCGACGAGGTACTCGGCCGTGGACACGTCCGGGCCCGTACGCGTACGGAAGTCGACGGTCGTCAGATTGCCCGGCAGCGACACGTCGAGTGTCCCCTGCCCGGGCAGATAGGTGCGGTTGCGGTCGGCCTCGGCCAGTTTGCGCCACACGGTGTCGGCCAGGCTCGACCGGTTGGGCTGGCTGACCGTGATCGGCGGATAGCGGCCGAGCTCGGCGAACAGGCCGCTGGTGCGGTCGCTGACCACCCGCATGAGGGCCGGCCGGTCGGCGGCGCCCGCGGCCACGCACGTACGGACGGAAGCGCCCTCGACCCGGACGCTCCAGCGCTGCGACCGCAGGGTGCCGCAGTCGGCCGCGGGGGCATCGTTCGCCCCGGCCCCCGCGATCAGATCGGGGGCCGAGACGACCGCTCGTCCGGCCGAGAGGATCGCGAGGTTCGCCGTTGTGGTGGTGATCGTCCGGGCGGCGCGGTCGACCATCCCGCCCTCGGTGCTCCACACCCGGTTGACGTCGCGCGACACCACCGCGATCAGCCCGCCCCGCTCGTCCTCGCGCAACGGCAGGGTGACGGTGGCCGGGGCCTTCAGGGTCGCGTCGCCGAGCGAGACCCCGACCGGCTCGGCGAGCCAGGTGAGCCCGTCGGGGGCGTCGATGCTGGGGCGCGGCGCGATCCGTACGTCGGTGTCCGCGCTCAGCGCGCCGGCCGGGAACCGGATCGACACGCCGTCGTCGGTGGCGATCGTGCCGCCGGTGGCCGCCACGATGTGCGCGACGGTCGCCGGGGACCGCAGCGACCAGGCGACGACGCCGCCGGCCGCCAGCAGCACGGCCGCCACGACGACGGCCAGGGCCACGCGCACGAATCTCCTCCTGGGTCCCGGGGGACCCACGGTAGGAAGCGTGCTCAAGTGCGGTGAACCTCCGGTCGGGCACGACCGTGCGCTATTCGACGGCGAGCTCCCCCAGTTCGGACCAGCCGTCCTGATCAACAGTCTGACTGACGATCTTGGGGGTCTGCGACAAATACTGTGGCAGATCGAGCTGTGCCTGTTTGAAGTGGGCCGACCCGACGTGCGCCGCGCCCGCCTCGCCGTCCCGGAACGCCTCGACCAACACGTATTCGTTCGGGTCGTCCAGGCTGCGGGACCAGTCGAACCACATGCAGCCGGCCTCGGACCGGGTCGCCTCGGTGAACGCCTTGGCGATCTCCGGCCAGCGGTCGGCGTGCTCCGGTTTGACCGGGAACTTGGCGGTAATGAAGATCATGTCTCCGTCTCCCTTTCGCGCGATCAGTGAACGGTCTTCCCCGGGCCATTGTCGCCAAGCAGTCTGAGCAGATGACTGGCGGCAAGGGCACCGGCGTCCTGCAATCCGTCGAGCGGGCCATGCGCGTGCTCGACCACATCGCCTCGGCCCCCGGTCCGGTGCAGGCCAAGCAGATCGCCCGCGATCTCGGGCTGACCCTGCCGACCACGTACCACCTGCTCACCACCCTGGTCACCGGGGGCTATCTGGTGCATCTGGCCGACGAGCGGGCGTACGCGCTGGGCCACCGCGTCGACGATCTGGCCCGCGGCCTGCACCGGCAGATCGCGGCCCCGCCCGAGGTGCAGCGGGTGGCGTCCGTGGTCCACCAGGAGGCGCAGGCCGCCTCCTACTACGCCACGCTGCGCGACGCCGAGATGGTCGTCGCCCACGTGGCCGAATGCCCGGCCCACCCCCGCATCCGGATCCTCGCGGTCGGCTTCCACCAGGTGCCGCACGCGACCGCGTTCGGCAAGCTGATGCTGGCCACGTTGCCGGTCGACGACCGCGAGACGCTGCTCGAGCACACCGGCACCCCGGCCGTGACCGCGGGCACGGTCACCGACCGCGGGCTGCTCACCCGGCAGTTGCGCCAGGTGCGCGGCACCGGCCTGGCGATCGAGGTGGACGAGTTCCAGGACGGCCTGAGCTGCATGGCCGCTCCGGTCACCGACGCGGCCGGCCGTTTCGTCGGATCCGTGGCGGTGTCGATGCCGACGACCCGGTTGCGCTCCGATCGATGGTCGGTCGAGCGAGCCGTACGCCTCGGTGCCGTCCGCGCCACCCGGGCCGTGGCCCTGAGCACCGCCGCCCGTACGGGTCGTCTGAGTCAGTGAAGTCACAGAAATCGCCCTGTGGATAAGTCGTTTCGCCGTTTTTGCGCGCGCTACTTTCTTGGCCAGCCCCCTGGGTGCGGCGGGGTTGGGCTGGTTGGACAAGATCAAGCTCGCCTCATACAAGATCGAGTTCGCCGGGCACTTTGATGTCGTAGAGGCGGGCCGCGTTGAGACCCAGGATCTTTTTCTTCGCCGTACGCGTGAGCACCCCGTACTCGCCCTGCATGTCCTCCGGCATCTGAAAGTCGGCGAACCGCTCGACCAGCCACCCCGGCGGCCACACCGCATAGTCGCTGCCGAACAGGATCCGGTCCTCACCGAGCCAATACAGCAACTCCCCGATGATCTGCGCGAAGTACCGGGGCCGCCCGTACAGGAACGGCATCGCCATCGCCAGCCCGCCGTACACATTCGGTTCCTGCGTCGCGATCCAGCAGAAGTCCTCCAACCGGGGCAGCCCCACATGCTCGACGATGAACCGGAGTCCCGGGAACACCGTCGCCGCGTCGTCCACATCGGCCACGTCGAAACTGTCCCGGTTCATCGGATAAACCGTCGGTCCTTTGTGTACGTGAATGTTGCGGATCCCCAGTTGTTCGCACTTCTCGAGATACCGGTAGGCCCACGGGTCACTGAGTTTCCAGCCTTTGCTGTCCCCCTTCCATTCGGCCGTGCAGAGCATCACGCCCGGCAGATGCCACCGCTCGTGCAGCGCCTCCAGCCGATCCAGCCCGGCCTCCCCGTCGCGCGGGTCCCACCGCCCGTTGATCAGGAACCGGCCCTGGTGCCGTTCGGCCAGTTCGCCGTTCTGCTCGGTGGTGGTGAACCCGTTGACGAACCAGTCGGTCAGGTCGGCCGACTGGAGGATCGCCAGGTCGGCGTGCCCCACCTCGAACAGGTCGTGGATCATCCGCTCCTCGGGGTAGCGCTCGAACTCGGGCAGCGCCCACCGTTCCCCGGGCGGCGAGAGGTTCACGTGGTAGTCGTGCAGGCACTTGATGTACCCCTCGCCGTACCGGTTGATCTGGTTGGCCGGGCTGCCGTCCCAGAACCGGGTGTGCCCGTCGACGACGAAGTAGCTCTGCCCGTCCCGGCTGTACATCAGGGGACGAGGATTCCCCGGCCCTGGAGCCGTCCGGCCTCCAGATCGTCCATCGCCTCGTTGACCGCGGTCAGTGGATACGTCCTGGTGTGCAGCTTTACCTTGCCCTGGGCGGCCAGCGTCATCAGCTCGTCGAGGTCGTTGTAGGAGCCGACCAGGTTGCCGATGATGTTGCGTTCGGTCGAGATCAGGTCGATGGTCGGGATGTTCACCGAGCCGCCGTACCCGATCACGTAGTAGCTGCCGGCCCGCCGGGTCATGGTCAGCCCGAGCGCCTCGGCGCCCTGCTCCCCGACGAAGTCGAGCACCACGTTGGCGCTGTCGGTCAGGTCGTCGCCGTTGGCCACCACCTCGTGCGCGCCGAGTTCGCGGGCCAGTTGGCGCGCCTTCTCGTTGGGGTCGATCACGACGACCTTGGCCGCGGTCATGGCCAGCAGGCACTGGATGCCGATGTGGCCGAGTCCACCGGCACCGATGACCACACACGTCTGGCCCGGATAGAGCAAAGGCACAGCTTTCCGTACGGCGTGGTAGGCGGTCAGTCCGGCATCAGCGAGCGCCGCAACGGCCGCCGGTTCCAGGCCGTCGGCCAGCTTGACCACCGAACGCGCACTGGTCAGCAGCAGTTCGGCCATGCCGCCGTCGGTGTCGATGCCTGGGAACTTGGAGTTCTCGCAGTGCACGTCGTCGCCCGAACGGCACGGCCGGCACAGTCCGCAGGTCACCAGCGGGTGCAGGATGACCGCATCGCCGGGGGCGACGTTGGTGACCGCGCTGCCGACCTCCCGCACCCAGCCGGCGTTCTCGTGGCCGATCACGTACGGGAGTTGCACGCCGGACTTCTCGGCCCACTGGCCTTCGATGATGTGCAGGTCGGTGCGGCAGAGTCCGGCCGCGCCGACCTGCACGATCACGTCGAGCGGACCGCTCAGCTTTGGTTCCGGCACCTCGTCGATCGACGGTCGCTTGCCATAAGAGTGAACTCGGACAGCCTTCATCTGCGCCTCCTAGTCTCCAGGCCTTCGAGACTGCGCAGTGGGAGGCTCAGTGCGTAAGTTCGGGTTCAGATGATGACAACGGTGTTTCGTCTTTCTCACCGGTCTCGTGGGCGAGCCGGCTGGGCCACCACATCCAGCGGCCGACGTCGAGGTTGAGCGCGGTCACCAGCACCGACCGCACGATCAGCGTGTCGAGCAGCACGCCGAAGGCCACCGCGAACCCGATCTCGACGAAGGCCACCAGTGGCAGGCTGGCCAGCGCGGCGAACGTGCCCGCGAGCACGATGCCGGCCGAGGTGATCACGCCGCCGGTGGCACCGAGCCCGATCAGCGCCCCGCGACGGGTGCCGTGCTGCAGCGCCTCCTCGCGGACCCGGGTCATCAGGAAGATGTTGTAGTCGATGCCCAGGGCGACCAGGAACACGAAGACGAACAGCGGGAACGACGTGTCTTCGGCCGGGAAGTCGAAGATGTAGCGGAAGGCCAGGATGCTCACGCCCAGCGCGGCCGCGAACGACAGCACGACGGTCGCCATCAGGATGAGCGGCGCGACGATCGCCCGCAGCAGCAGCCCGAGGATGACCAGCACGACGAGCAGCACCAACGGGATGATCAGCCGGTTGTCGTGGTTGTTGGCGTCGTTGATGTCGACCACCACCGCCGTGTAGCCGCCGACCTTGGCGTCCGCGCCCGGGATGGCGTGCACCACCTCGCGGGCCACTTCCACCGTCTTCTGCGCGGCCTGACTGTCCGGTGGGGCGGCCAGGGTGGCGTCGATCATCACGAGATCGCCTTTGACCACGGGCTCGGCGACCTCGCTGATGCCGAACACGGTGCCCAGCGCCTGACTCACCGGGCCGGCCGCGGCCTGGTTGGCGATCACCGTGACCGGCTGGCCCCCGCCGGCCGGGAAGTGCCGGGCCAGGGCCTCCTCGGCGATCGTGGACGGCTGCTTGGTGGTGAACTGCTCGGCCGACGTGAGGCCGACGGCGTTGGACTGCAGCAGGCCGAGGGCCATCGCCCCGAGCACGACGGCGGTGCTGATCCAGACCGTGCGCGGGCGGCGGGCGATCCGGCCGCCGAGCCGGGCCCAGACACCGGTCGCCGTCGGCTCGGGGGTGCCGAACCGCGGGCGGACCGGCCAGAACAGCCAGCGGCCGCAGATCACCAGCAGGCCGGGCAGCAGCGACATCATCGCGGCCAGGCCGATCACGATGCCGATGGCGGCGACCGGGCCGAGGCCGCTGGTCGAGTTCAGTTCGGCCAGCGTCAGGCACAGCATGCCGACGGCCACGGTGGCCGCGCTGGCGATGATCGCCGGGCCAGCCCGGTGCAGGGCGAACTGCATCGCCTCGTGCCGGTCCTCGTGCCGTCTCAGCTCCTCGCGATAGCGGGCGACGAGCAGCAGCGCGTAGTCGGTGCCGGCGCCGAAGACGAGCACGGTCAGGATGCCCGCGCTCTGCGCGTTGACCGCCAGGTCGGCGTACTTGGCCAGCAGATAGATGACGGCCTGGGCGCTGGTCAGGGCCACGCCCGCGGTGATGATCGGCAGCAGCCACAGCACCGGGCTGCGATAGGTGATGAGCAGGATGATCGCCACCACCGCGAGCGTGGTGTAGAGCAGGGTGCCGTCGATGCCCGCGAAGGCACCGGCCGAGTCGGCGGCGGAGGCGACCGGCCCCGCCAGATAGACATCCAGCCCCGGCCCCGCGCCCGACCTGGCCGCGGCGGTGATCTGGTCGGCGATGTCGGGCAGCGCGTCCCAGCCGTCGTCGGTGATCTTGACCGGGACGATGACCTCGATCGCGGCCTTGTCCGGAGACGGGATCGGCCCGGTCACGTCGCCGGTGACGCCGGTGATCGTGCGCATCCGGGCGACGTCGGCGTTGACCTTCGCGAGGTCAGCCGGGGTGACCCCGCCCGTCCGCTCGTAGACCACGATGGCCGGAGCGATGTCGTCCGGCTGGAACTGCTTCTGCAGGTCGGCGACCTGGGTGGCCTCGGCCCCGCCGGGCAGCCACGCGGAATTGTCGTTTTTCTCGACGTCGGTCAGCTTGCCCGCCATCGGTGCCGCGAGCACCAGGACGACGACCCAGAAGGCCAGGACGATCCATTTCGTCCACCGGCCCGCGACCAGCCGAGCTACCCCACCCGTAGTCATCTCGTTCCCCCCGAGACCTGGTGTAAGACCGTGGGAGCGTATGCCTGCGTTTGTTTCGCGCCAAAGCGTTCTCAGGGTGAACTCAGGGTAATTTCAGGCTTCGCCGTCCACTGTGTTCCGCGGTGAACGAAATGCCCCTGGGTCGCCCCCACCAAGGTCATTTCGGCATAATCGTCGAGGTGACCAATTGGGAATACGCGCGGCTCGAGTACCGCGCCGCCGGCACGCTCGGCGCCGACCGTTTCATGGACTGGACGGCGACCTTCCACCATCCCGGCGGCGTGCTGCGCTGGGGCACCGACGAGCGCTTCGACGACCTGCGCCACCTCAACCGGGCCGGGGCGGCCGGCTGGCAGGCCTACGACCGCGCCGCCCAGCACGTGCACAACGAGCCTCACCGGCTCAGTGTCGTGACTTATTCCATGCGGCGGCCCGTGCCGTAAAGCTATCGTCTCCCCCGTGAGCAGGGAGACCGGACGCAAACTGATCGCCTCGAACAAGAAGGCGCGGCACGACTACGCGATTCTGAAGACGTACGAGGCGGGTCTCGTGCTGGCCGGCACCGAGGTCAAATCGCTCCGGGAGGGCCGGGCGTCGCTGGTCGACGCGTTCGCGCAGGAGCACGAGGGCGAGATCATGCTCTACGGGCTGCACATCGCGGAGTACGGCTACGGCAGCTGGACCAACCACGCCCCGCGCCGCACCCGCAAGCTGCTGCTGCACAAGTCCGAGATCGTCAAGATCCTGGCCCAGCTGCGCGACGGCAACGGGCTCACCCTGGTGCCGCTCTCGATGTACTTCAACGAGGGCTGGGCCAAGGTCGAGCTCGGGATGGCGCGCGGCCTCAAGTCGTACGACAAACGCCAGGTGCTGGCCGCGCGCGACGCTCAGAAGGAGATCCAGCGCGAGATGGGCCGCCGCCTGAAGGGCCGTTCCCGGTAACACTTAGTGTGATCATCGTGGAATTTGGATTGGATACCTTCGGCGACGTCACCGTCGACGAGCACGGCCAGAAGCTCCCGTACGCACAGGTGATCCGCAACGTCGTCGAGCAGGCGGTGCTCGCCGACAGTCTCGGGGTCGACGGTTTCGGCCTCGGCGAGCACCACCGCGACGACTTCGCGGTCTCCTCGCCCGAGATCGTGCTGGCCGCGATCGCCGCGCGCACCGAGCGGATCAAACTGGGCACCGCGGTCACCGTCCTCAGTTCCGACGATCCCGTACGCGTCTACGAGCGCTTCGCCACGCTCGACGCGGTCTCCCACGGGCGCGCCGAGATCATCCTGGGCCGCGGCTCCTTCACCGAGTCGTTCCCGCTGTTCGGCTACGACCTGACCGACTACGAGAAGCTGTTCGAGGAGAAGGCCGACCTGATGGTCAAGCTCCTCGCCGAGGGTCCGGTCACCTGGTCCGGCACGGTCCGGCCGCCGCTGACCGACCAGCAGGTCTACCCCAAGACCGAGAGCGGCCACATCCGTACGTGGATCGGGGTGGGCGGTTCCCCCGAGTCGGTGGTCCGGGCCGCCCAGCACGGGCTGCCCCTGGTGCTGGCCATCATCGGTGGCGAGCCGGTGCGGTTCGCCCCCTACGTCGAGCTCTACCAGCGGGCGCTCAAGGAGTTCGAGCAGCCCGAACTGCCCGTGGCCGTGCACTGCCCCGGGTTCGTGGCCGAGACCGACGAGGAGGCGGCCGAGATCCTCTGGCCGCACGCCCGCAACATGCTCAACCGGATCGGCCGGGAGCGGGGCTGGCCGCCGCTGAGCCGCGACCGCTTCGAGAACGACATCCGCGACGGTGCCTGGCACGCCGGCTCCCCCGAGACGGTCGCGCAGAAGATCGCCCGCACCATCCAGCATCTCGGCATCCAGCGCTTCGACCTCAAGTACTCGGCCGGCACGCTGCCCCACGAGCACATGATGAAGGCGATTTCCCTGTACGGATCCCAGGTCGTCCCGCGGGTCAAGGAACTGCTCGCGGCCTGACCCCGTCATGCACGAAGGGCGCCGGACCATCCCGTACGGGAAAAAGGTCCGGCGCCCTTCTCGACGCGCGGGGGTTACTGGTTGTTGTCGTCGTTCTTCGCCTTGTCGTCGGCGAATGTGCCGACGCCGTTGTCCTTGCAGAGCTGCAGGTACTTGCCCTTGCAGAGGGTGTCCTGCGAGATGTACTTGTCGACGACGACCACGTCGTTGATGTTCTCGGCGGTGATCGAGGCCGGCGGCAGGCTGATGAACGGCACGTAGGCGCCCGACTCGGGGTCCTTCAGGTTGTCCTTGACCACCGGCTTCTCGCCCTTGAAGAGCGTGATGGCGACCCGGGCCGCGTTCTCCGCCTCGAGCTTCACGGCCTTGTACACCGTCATGCACTGCTCGCCGGTCAGGATGTTCTGCAGGCCCTCGACCGTCGCGTCCTGGCCGGTCACCGGGACCGAGCCGGCCCGCTTGTACTTGCGGAGCACCTTGATGACCGCGTTGCCGATGCCGTCGTTGGCCGCGAGGACGCCACCGATCTGCGGCGTCTGCTTCAGCATCTGCTCGAAGATCTTGCCGGCCTCGTCGTTGTCCCAGTCCGGCACCCACTGCTCGGGGCCCTTGGTGAAGGTCGCCGTGTCGTACTGCTGGTCGAGGATCCGGTCGTAGCCGTCCTTGAACAGGGTCGCGTTGTTGTCCGAGGGCGAGCCGTTGAGCTGAGCGACGATCGGGTTGCCGGCGCCCTTGCTCTCGAGGCACTTGGACAGCCCGTACGCCTGCAGCTCGCCGACCTTCACGTTGTCGAAACTCACGTAGTAGTCGGCGCCGCCGTTCAGGGTCAGACGGTCGTAGTCGATCGTCGGGACCTTCTTCTCGCGGGCCTTGGCCAGTACCGCCTTGCCGCTGGCGGAGTCGAGGTTCGCGATCACCAGCACCTTGACGCCGCTGTTGAGCATCTGGTCGGCGATCTGCTGGAACGCGGCGCGGTCACCCTTGGCGTTCCGGATCTCGACGGCGACGTTCTGCTGCTTGAACGCCGCCTCGAGATACTTCGGGTCCTCGTCGCGCCAGCGGTTCGAGCTCTCCTCGTCGGGCAGGATCACGCCGACGCGGGCCCCGCTGCCACCGCCGCCGATGGTGCTGGTGCCGCTACTCGAGCTGTCCGCGTTGGAGGAGTCGTCACACGCAGTCATGGTGGCCGTCGCCATCAGGCCGACGGCGGCGAAGGCCAACAGCTTCTTGCGCATCTGGTGAGTCGTCCTCTCCGGTGGAACTCGACCTGTGGGGGCTACGGTCGGGCCGACCAAGTATCAGGCAGAGCCCGACACGCCCGACAGTGGGTACGGCGCCGGAGAGAAAAATAGTTCATTTCCCGTCCGTAAGCACCCTTGAGTTACGTACGGTATCGACAGTCGTGATCTTTTCCTGCTCAGCGCCGGTGACTTCTAGGGAAAATCGTCCATCAGGCGCCTTGTCCTGCCCGGATGCCGTCAACCCCGGTCATCAGGATGATCAAAAAGGCCCATTCGGCCGCAGCACGCAGAGCATTGCCACCATTACCGAAAGCTATTCGCGAGTCATATTCACACTTCGGGGCCGGTTGCAGGTCGGCACAGAGATGTGGACTGGTCGGAGGAGACGCGGCGAGGCTGCGCGGAGTCGTGGACTGGTGGTGAGTCGACGCGGCCGGGTTGTGCGGAGTCCTGGACCGGTGGTGAGTCGACGCGGCCGGGCTGCGCGGAGTCCCGGACCGATGGTGAGTCGACGCGGCCGGGCTGCGCGGAGTCCCGGACCGATGGTGAGTCGACGCGGCCGGGCTGTGCCGAGTCCTGGACCGGCGGTGAGGAGGCGACGGGACCGGGTTCGGGCTGATCGGGATGCGGGAACGGGCTTCTACGAGCTCTCGCTCGACCTGGGCGCCGCACGCGGCCCGGGTTGTGCGGAGTCCTGGACCGGTGGCGAGGAGACTTGGCCGGGTTGTGTGGAGGTTTGGTGCTGGGACCGGGGCGGCCCGCGGATCGGCGCTAGTCTGCCGCGATGACAGCGGAGGCGGGCGCGGAGCGTCGCAGGTGGTTCAGCCGGGAGCGGTACGGCCCGCCGAGCACCGTGGCCGGGTTCGCCGGGGCGTTCCTCGCGCTTTTCATCCTGGCCGGCATGGCGCTGATCGCGACCGCGCCGCTCATGTCGAACGCCTGCACCGATGCCGCAGGCCAGACGGTGTGCCCGATCGACGGCCCGGACTGGGTGCGGCCATGGCCGGGCAACGCGATCTTCCTGGGCCTGGGCGTCGCCCTCGCCGGCCTCCTGATCGGGCGCCCGCTGCGCACCCGCGCCGTGATCGCCGGCTACGCGCTGGTCGCCGTCGGCCTGATCGCGGGCGCGCTCGTCCTGTAGGCGCGCCGACCCCTTCCAGGGCCGTTCGCAGTCGACCTGACCGCCGGCACGCTCGTCCTCCAGCTCCGCGTCGACCCCTCCAGGCCCGGTCACCGCCGACCTGACCGCCGGCGCGCTGACCTCCAGCACCGCGTCGACCCCCGCCAGGGCCGATCACCGCCGACCAAACCGACCGACACGCTGACCTCCAGCACCGCGTCGACCCCCGCCAGAACCGATCACCGCCGACCAAACCGACCGACACGCTGACCTCCAGCACCGCGTCGACCCCCGCCAGAACCGATCACCGCCGACCAAACCGACCGACACGCTGACCTCCAGCACCGCGTCGACCCCCGCCAGAACCGATCACCGCCGACCAAACCGACCGACACGCTGACCTCCAGCACCGGGTTCCCTTGGTCGTCCCGGGGCGGCCTCCCCGCGTACGGGAAGATGGTCTTATGACTTTGACCAGCCGCCTCGCGACGCGGGCCGACGTGGATGTGCTGCGGGCGCTGATGGATCGGGCGATCGCGGAACTGCTGCCCGGGTTCCTGTCGGACGAGCAGGTTCGCGCCAGTGCCGCCATCATGGGGCTGGACACGCAGCTCATCGACGACGGCACCTACTTCGTCATCGAGTCGGACGGGGTGCCGGCCGGGTGCGGCGGGTGGAGCCGACGGGCGACGCTCTACGGCGGTGACCACGCGGCCTCGCGCGACAGCGCACTGCTCGATCCGGCGCACGACCCGGCTCGCGTGCGGGCGATGTACACCGACCCGGCGTACAAGCGGCGCGGGGTCGGGCGGATGATCCTGGAACTCTGTGAGCGGGCCGCGGCGGACGAGGGCTTCACCCGGCTCGAGCTGATGGCGACCCTGGCCGGCGAGCCGCTCTACCGCAGCTACGGCTTCGCCGAGGTGGAACGGACCGAGGACGCCCGCGGGGGCGCCCCCGTCCCGATCGTGCGAATGCGGCGGGACATCACCAGCTGACGGCGATGTACTTCGACTCGAGGTACTCCAGCAGGCCCTCGTGCCCGCCCTCACGGCCGATGCCGCTCTGCTTGACCCCGCCGAACGGCGCCGCCGGGTCGCTGACCAGGCCCCGGTTGAGGCCGACCATGCCCGCCTCGATCGCCTCGCTGATCCGCAGGCCGCGGGCCAGGTCGGTGGTGTAGACGTAGGCGACCAGCCCGTACTCGGTGTCGTTGGCCAGCCGGACCGCCTCATCCTCGCTGGTGAACGTGACGATCGGCGCGACCGGCCCGAAGATCTCCTCGCGCAGGATCGGCGAGTCGGGCGCGACCCCGGTCAGCACCGTCGGCGGATAGTAGAAACCGGGACCTTCCGGACGGCTGCCGCCGGTCTCGGCCTTGGCCCCGGCATCGAGCGCACCCCTCACGAGTTCGTCGACCTTGGCCACCGTGTCCTCGTTGACCAGCGGGCCGACCTGCGTGTCCTCAGCCGTGCCGGGCCCGACCCGCAGCGCCGACATGCGAGCGGCGAGCCGAGAAGCGAACTCGGACGCCACCGACGCCTCGACGTAGAAACGGTTCGCGGCCGTACAGGCCTCTCCCCCGTTGCGCATCTTCGCGATCATCGCGCCCTCGATCGCCGCATCCAGATCGGCGTCGCCGAACACCACGAACGGCGCGTTACCGCCGAGCTCCATCGACGTGTTCACCACGTTGTCAGCCGCCTGGGCCAGCAGAATCCGGCCCACCTCGGTCGAGCCGGTGAAGGACAGTTTCCGTACGCGGGAATCGTGCAGCATCCGCGAAACGACCTTGCCCGAGCTCCGCGACGGCAGCACGTTGACCACGCCCTCGGGCACCCCGGCCTCAGCGAGGATCGCTGCCATGGCCAGCGCGGTCAGGGGCGTGTCGCTGGCCGGCTTGAGCACCACCGTGCACCCGGCCGCCAGCGCCGGACCGATCTTGCGGGTAGCCATCGCGGCCGGGAAGTTCCATGGCGTCACCAGCACACACACCCCGACCGGCTGGCGCGTGACCAGGATCCGGTTGGCGCCGGACGGCGCGGTCGCGAACTGGCCCTCGCCGCGGACGGCCTCCTCGGCGAACCATCGGAAGAACTCCGCCGCGTACGTGACCTCGCCCTTGGCGTCGACCAGGGCCTTGCCGTTCTCCAGGCTGATCAGCTTGGCGAGCTCGCCGGCCCGCTCGGTCATCAGCTCCCACGCCTTGCGGAGGGTCTCACCGCGTACGCGCGGAGGGGTTGCCGCCCACGCCGGTCCCGCCGCCGCGGCCGCGTCGACCGCCGCGACGGCATCGCTCTCGCCGCCGTCGGCAACCGTGGCGATCACGTCGCCGGTCGCCGGGTCGAGCACGTCGAAACGGTTCCCGGACGACGCGGGAACCCACTTACCGCCGATGAAGAGTTCAGTTTCCACGCCCCCAGCATGGTCCAGCCGCCCTGTTACCGCCACGCTTCGCGGGCTAAGCGCGGCGGTATGACCTTCTTCGGGCAACCGCGTCCCGTCGCCAACCTGTTCGGTGTCGAGTTGTGGGAACGGTTCTCGTTCTACGGCAGGTCGCCTGCTTTCAGCTCGATCGATGGTGTGCGCCGTCCTGCGGTGCGAAGCCGTCGTTGCGCGCGTTCAAGGTGCGCGCGTTCGAGGTGCGCGCGTTCAACGTGCGCGCGTTCAACGTGCGCGCGTTCAACGTGCGCGCGTTCAACGTGCGCGCATTCAAGGTGTCGGTATCAATACTCTGCGGATATGGCTGGCTATCGGATTCCTCACCCCTCGGCACTCGCCGGAAAAATCTGGCCGTATTGCTCTTCTAGAATGAATCTTGCCCCGCAAAGTACAATGTCGACATGCGAACGGAGGTTGACTCCGAATTTACTGGGAAATTTGGACTGACTGTCGAAATCGCGATGCTACTTTTCGTCACGGTTGCCGCCTCGGTCGGTGCCGGCTATCAGTACTGGATGGCAAGTAGTTCCGCCTCTTCATCGTACGACGGTGCAATCGACGTCCGCTTGCCGGTTGATTCAGATGAGACCTTGCCCGGACCGCAACGCCTCGATGTCGAGATCGGCTTCGACGGAATAGTCCGGGACAGCGTTGATCAGCTTGCCGCGCAGAATTTTCTTCAGGTGCGAATTCACTCCGGGAGCTCATCGCTCGCCGGGCGCGAGATTGTCATCACGCTTTACGGCGATACAGTGATCACCGATGCGCGGGCATCCACCTATACACATGCAGAGTCGGCCGCAAGCGCCCCGATCGCACGCTCCAACACCTTTGACGCGCGCTCTGTCAACGCACGGCAGGAGATTGCGCTCCGCCTGCCAAGAGGCGTTTTCTACCCGGTCGACGTCGTAGTCTCCGGCGAAATGCGGCGCCCGCTCGGCGTCGTCCGGGGCGGTCTGGCTGACGTGAAGTTCCCGGCCTGCTTTGCCGATAGCAGCGTGCGGTCATGCTCGGTCGACGGCGGTGACATCGAGGCTGGAGAGACGCTTTCCTACGCATGGCCGCGCCTGGCAGAAACCTCCAGGCTCAGTTGGAAATTTACCCCTGGCGATGGAATCAAGCTCGATCTCCCCGGAGCGCACATACGCCTCGGCGACAATCATTCGTCGCGGCAGCGGGACGGCGCTTTGTTCAGCTCCGGTGCGCTTCTCGGCCTCGCCGGAGCTGCCCTGCTCGAGCTACTGATCCGGCTCGTGAAGGTGGTCGAGTTTGTCACCGGGAAACGCCGCGGGGAAATCCGAAGACGCACACTCAAGGGTGTCGCCACATGGTACGAACCCACGCAGGACTCCCAGCCCGAAATCATCTCTCCCGTTCCTGATGCGAACCCGGAGATTGGCCAGAAATGGAACGAATGGAAGCGATTGAACGCTGATCGTCGCGTCGGACGATAGCAACGGGACGGGCTTCCTCAGGCGGATTCATCTACCCCGGCTGCACGCCTGACCAAGCGCCGGTCATCTCGGTGGCTCGACATGACGGCAGCTCGACATGACGGCGGCTCGGCGTAGCGGCAGCTCGACATGACGGCAGCTCGACATGACGGCAGCTCGACATCACGGCAGCTCGACATGACGGCAGCTCGACGTGGCGACAGCTCAGCGTAGCGGCAGCTCGGCGTGGCGGCGGCTCGACGTGGCGGCGGCTCGACGTGGCGGCGGCTCGACGTGGCGACAGGGCACACGGCCATCACTACGGCGAGATCGGGGTGCGTCAACGTGGCAGGGCAGTGAGCAGGCCCAACGAGATGCTCGCGATGGCCGCGACGAGAGCCGCTGCGACGTGCTACTGGCGCAGGCGGTAGAGGTTGCGGCGGGGGCCCTGGCTCGGGTCGATGTGGGGTGGTGGGAGGAATTCCACCTGGCGGTCGGGGCCGAGGCGGAGGTGCCAGCCGGCCGTGGGGTGGTGGATCAGGCGGTGGTGGGCGCGGCACAGCAGGACGAGGTTGTCGAGGTCGGTTGCGGCGCCGGTGGTCCAGGCGGTGATGTGGTGGGCGTCTGTCCAGCGGGGTGGGCGGTCGCAGTCGGGGAAGGCGCAACCCTGGTCGCGGACGTGCAGGGCTCGGCGCAGGGGGCCGGTGGCGGTGCGGCGGGTGCGGCCGGCGTCGAGGATCTGGCCGGCGCCGCCGAGCAGGATGGGCAGGAGCTGGGCGTCGCAGGCCAGGCGACGGGCGCTGGCGGGGCTTAGGCGTTCGCCGGTGTCGGTGGTGGCGGTGCCCAGCGTTCGGGTGAGCGGGTCGTAGGCGACGGTGACGGCGAGCTGGGCGGGCTGGCCGCCGTCGTCGGGGAGGTCGCCGGTGCGCAGGGCGAGGCGGCAGATCTCGATCAGGGCGTCGGCACGGCGTTGCGGTGGGGTGCGGTCGTCGTCGGGGGTGGGGCGGCAGAGCGGGTGCAGGGCGGCCTTGAG
The DNA here is from genome assembly GCF_018829635.1 of Paractinoplanes bogorensis. Taxonomy (GTDB): domain Bacteria; phylum Actinomycetota; class Actinomycetes; order Mycobacteriales; family Micromonosporaceae; genus Actinoplanes; species Actinoplanes bogorensis. Next base: position 159,483 of record NZ_JAHKKG010000004.1, on the reverse strand, counting down.
GGTGGCAGCGTCTTCGGCGCCGAGCTGGCCGGAGAGCCGGACCAGGCCGTCGACCGGCAGGGACAGCGTGAACCCGCGGCGGCGGTGGGCACGGGCTTCCTGGCGGGCCAGGGCGGCGGCTTCGGCCTGGTCGGCGAGGTATGGGGCGACGTGGGCGAGGATCCGTTCGCCGATGTGGCGCAGCTGGAAGGCGCTGAGCCGGCCGGCCATGTCGATCATGGTGTGGGCGGCCTGCCGGACCAGCTCGGGAGTGCCGGGCGCCACGGGATCGGCGACAGCGGGATCGGCGGCGGCGGGATCGGCAGCGGCGGGATCGGCAGCGGCGGGATCGGCAGCGGCGGGATCGGCAGCGGCGGGATCGGCAGCGGCGGGATCGGCAGCGGCGGGATCGACGGTGGCGGGATCGACGGCCATGTCCGGGTCAGCGTCGGTGTCGATGGCGGCGAGGTCGGTCGGGAGTGCGGCCATCGTCGTGGCGATCTCGGCGGCCTGGCGCAGGTCGATGGCGCCGTCGAGGACCGCCTGTTCGACGATGGTGTGGCGGGACAGGGCGGTGGCCTGTTCGACGAGTTCCCGGGCCGGCTGGGGGTCGACGAGCAGCAGCTCGCGCAGCCACCGCGCGGGGGTGCGGAACCCGTGCGCCGCGGGCAGAGCGCGGGAGCAGGCCTGACGTACGAGCTGGACCTTCAGGGCGGTGGCGGCCTGCTCGAGGCGGTGGGCGGCTTTCAGACTGTCGGTGACTTGGTCGTCGGACAGCGACCACAGCGGCGCCGCGGCGAGTGCCGTGGTGTCCTTGCCGAGAAGCTGTATCTCCGCCAACATGCGGACCATATTCGAACACCTGTACGACAACTTCGGGTGCCCACGAGATCCACATTCACCATCTGAAAAGCCTCCGAAGACCGGACGCCACCAGCAACGTGATCCACTACCGGGGTGGCTACGTTGCGGACGGTGTGGTTCTGGCCGGGGACGGGGTGGGCCGATCGCCCCTGGGTCGAGGCGCCGGGCGAGGATGCGTTCGCCCGCAGCGCCAACAGTGTGAGCGAGCTGTATTCGCAAGGGGTCCGGCCGGCCGGCATCACGAACCGGCACTCGGAGTTGCGCCTGTTCACCCGGGACGGCGGGGACCGCGAGGACGTGCTGGTCATGGTGCATCCGGAGGAGAACGAGGGCTTCGAGATGGCGGTGGCGGAACTGCCGAAGGGTGTCGACCGGCTCCCGGCCGCCAAGCGGGCCCGGCTCGTGCTGGAGGTCATGCACGGGGCGGCCGTACGGCTGGGGCAGGCGCGGGGATGGGATCCGGCCGGACTGGCCGGGGCGCACGCGCATGTGCTGGCCGCAGGTCTGCGGTTCCGGTGGGACGGGCCGGCCAAGTCCAGCCCGGATCGGCGGCACACGGCGCAGCCGTCGTTCGTGCTCGGGGACGACGGGCTCGGCCGGGTGGTCGTACGGGTCCGGCGGCGCGAGGACGGATCGACGGTCTGTGTCTCACCGGTGGCGGCCGTGTGGGGCTCGTCGAGGGCGTTCGCGGACTATGCGCGCACGGTGCGGTGGAACGGGTCGTCGCTGGTGAACTTCGGGCCGGAGGACGGGGTGGTGATCGGGGCGGACGGGTCCTCGGTCGCCGGTTCGCCGTACTGGCCGATCACGCTCGACCTGAACGATCCGGGCACGTTCGGGGTGGAGCCGGCGGACACCACGGGCCCGGTCCCGGATGTGGACGGCCTGTCGGCGGACACCGCGGGCCCGGTCCCGGATGTGGACGGCCTGCCGGCGATCGTGGTGCGGACTCCGGCCGACCTCGGGCCGCGGATCGAGATCGTCGGCGGCGGCTCACGGAAGGCGATACCGGCGGCGTACCAGCAGACGCTGTCCGGCCTGCTCGTCCAGTTGCGCGCGCCGGCGTGGCGGGACTGGTGGTCGGGCGCCGACCGGGACCTGCTGGAGATCTTCTACGAGTTTCCGGACGGCCCGGCCCGCTCTTCCGTGCGCCGGGGCCGGAACGCCGTGGTGGCGACGCTCCGGCGATCCCCGGCGACGCTGCGGGACGAGCCGGACCCGGCCGCGGTGGCCCGGCGGGACGTGGTGGAACTGCTGGACGCGATCCGGCGCCGGGCCGGGCTGGGCGAGCCGCCGCCGCTGATCTAAGCCGGGGGCGGGGGCGGAGCGGCGGCCTCGGCCATGCGGGTGATGGCGACGGCGGCGCGGATGAACGGGTTGGCGGCCAGGTCGGCGATCGTGTTGATGCCGAAGGCCAGGCTCAGGCCCTCGGCCTCCTCGTCGCTGACGCCGGACAGGGCGGCGACGGGGGCGTTGACCAGGTCGGTCAGGGGTAGGTCGCGGAAGGGTTCGTCGAGCAGGGCGTCGAGGTTGACGGAAACAGGCATGCGCTATGCCTCCCAGATAAGAAACTGAACAGCAGCATCGCACAGTCCACTGTGGTACAGCCACGAACCGGCACAGCCACGAACCGGCACAGCCACGAACCGGTACGGCCACGAACGGGAAATTGGCCACCGCCGCTGACAGCTGGGGAAACCTACGGTGAGCGGCATGACCGTGGGGTTTCTCGGGCTGGGCGTCATGGGCACGCCGATGGCCACCAACCTGGCGAAGGCCGGGACCGACCTGATCGTGTGGAGCCGCACCGATCGCGGGAACACGCCCCCGGGCGCTCTGCGGGTGGCGACGCCTGGAGACGTACGGGCGGAACTCCTGATTCTGATGTTGGCCGGCGAGAGCGCGATCGACGAGGTGATGCCCCGGGTCGACCCGCGCGGGCGGCTGATCGTGCACATGGGGACGACGAGCCCGGAGTTCTCGGCACGGCTGGCCACGCGGGTGGAGAACCAGGGCGGCCGCTACGTCGAGGCGCCGGTGTCGGGGTCGCGCGGGCCGGCTGAGGCGGGTGAACTCGTCGCGATGGTCGCGGGTGACGAGGACGGAAAGGCCGCATTGGCGCCGCACCTGGGGGTCATGTGCCGGCAGGTCGTCGACTGCGGGGCGGAACCGGGGTCGGCGCTGCTGATGAAGCTGGCGGTCAACACGTTCCTGATCAGCATGGTGACCGGGTTGGCCGAGGCGTTCCACTTCGCCGACGCGTACGGGCTCGATCGGGACCTGCTGCGGCAGGTGCTGGACGCCGGGCCGATGGCCAGCACCGTGTCCCGGGTCAAGGCGGGCAAGCTGGTCAGCGAGGATTTCGCGGTGCAGGCGTCGATCCGGGACGTGCTGATGAACAACGAACTGATCGTGGCCGCCGCGCGGAAACGGGAGATCGCGTCACCGCTGCTCGACGTCTGCCGCGACCTGTACGCCGAAACGGCCGCGCTGGGCCACGCCGAGTCGGACATGGCTGCCGTGATCCACGGGCTGGAGAGACACGGGCTGGAGAACGGAAGAACCGTGAACGGGGCTTTCACCCGTACGGGGAAAGGGTCTTGAAAAGCCGGACCGAGATCACGAGCGCGACCGTGACTCACTAGGCTTTGCCGGTGGCGAAGTATTTCGACGTGCACCCGGACAACCCGCAGGCCCGGTCGATCCGGCAGGTGGTCGACATCGTCCGGGGTGACGGGCTGATCGCCTATCCGACGGACTCGTGCTTCGCGCTGGGCTGCCGGATGGGCAACAAGGAGGGCCTCGACCGCATCCGCGAGATCCGGCACCTCGACGACCGGCACCACTTCACGCTGATGTGCCGCGACTTCGCCCAGCTGGGCCAGTTCGTGCAGATCAGCAACGCCTCGTTCCGGCTGGTGAAGGCGTCGACGCCGGGCCCGTACACGTTCATCCTGCCGGCCACCCGCGAGGTGCCGCGCCGGCTGCTGCACCCGAAGAAGAAGACGGTCGGTGCGCGCATCCCCGACCACGTGGTGGCGCAGGCGATCCTCGAGGAGCTGGGCGAGCCGCTGGTGTCGAGCACGCTGCTGCTGCCCGGCCAGGACGAGCCGATGACGATGGGCTGGGAGATCAAGGAAGCCCTCGACCACGTGGTCGACGCGGTGATCGACTCGGGTGAGGGCAGCGTCGAGCCGACGACCGTGGTCGACCTGTCCGAGGGCGAGCCGGAGATCCTGCGCGTCGGGGCCGGCGATCCGTCCCGGTTCGAGTAGAAGTCCCGGTTCGAGTAGGAAGAGTCAGGACGAGAGCGCTCCATCGGCGCCCAGCGCGAGGATGACCAGCTGGCCGCGATGGTCGGTGGCGGTGAGGCGCTGCTCGTCGAGGCGCTGCAGGGCGGCGATGCCCGCGCCGAACTCGCCGGCCACGGTGGGCCCGACGGGCGGGCCGGTCCAGTCGATGGTCCACGAGTAGAGCCGGAACTCGTACGAGGCGGCGACCACCACGGTCGTCTCGGCCGTGCCGAGCAGCGCGACCGTGCGGACCGGCTCGGGGGCACGCAGGGTGATACCCCGTTCCACCTCGTACGCGTCGTCGAGCCGGGCCACCCGCACGGCCTGGTGGGCGGCCGACACGACGACCCGGTCGGCCAGCGAGTCGATCGCACCGACCCGCAGGTCGTGCTCGACCACGACGGTGCGCTGCTCGGGCGGTCCCGCGGTCACGACGCGGCCGTCGGCGGTGAGCACGCCGTCGCGGAACGGGCGGCTCGGCGCGGGCAGCGCGGGCAGCGACAGGCCGGGGGTGAGCGGCGTGCCCGAGGTGGCGTCGATCAGGTAGGGCCGGGTGGCGAAGGTGGCCGTGGCCAGCACCGGGCCGCCGATCGCGAGCGAGCGGGTGCGGATTGTCGGGTCGGTCAGCCGCCAGATCGGCCGGCCCGCCGAGTCGATGGCGCAGAGCGTTCCGTCGTACGCCCCGGCCAGCACATGCCGTCCGTCGGCCGACCAGGTGACGTAGCGGAGGGGGGCGTCCCCGGCGTGCACGGTACGGATCGGGTCGAGGTGGGCGTTGCGCAGCTCGATCGAGCCGTCGCGCCGGGCCAGGGCGAGCGTCGCGGCATCGGGTGACCAGGCGCAGTCCTCGATCGCGGGAGCGGCCCGGCCGGCCAGCGGCGCCCTGTCCTGAGCCAGGTCGCGGACGGCCACGAAACCGTTGGCGCCGACCGTGGCGACCAGGCCGGTCGAGCTCACGTCGAGGCGTACGCAATCATCGAGTTCACCCAGATAGGTCTCACCGAAGGCCTGCCACACGGCGGCCCGGCCGTCGGCCAGCTGGCACAGCAGATGCTGACCGTCGGGCATCCACGAGACGCCGGTGACGGCGGCCGGGTGACCGCCGAGCACCTTCATCAGATGGGGTGGACGGTCGTCGACGACGCGCCACACCGCGGCCGTGCCGTCGGCCGAGCCGGTGGCCAGCAGATCGGACGCGCCCGGGTTCCAGGACGCGGCCAGCACCGCGGAGCGATGGGCAAATTCGGTCAGCGTCACCGGGCGCGAGGGGTCACTGGTCTCCAGGACCGTCACGCTGCCCGCCTGCGTCCCGCTGGCCAGCCGGCGACCGTCAGCGCGGAACGCAACGCAGCTGACCGGCGCCGCGGGCGCCGACACGTTCCCGGATGTCACGCGACATATGCTGGACATCTGAGGGCAACGAGTCAATACCGTAATCGGTCCGAAGCGGTGGTTCAGACGTCCGTGGCGGACACGAGGCGCAAACCTAGCAGGTCGGCCCGCCGGTACGGACGCGCGGCCGGTAACCCGCCGGTCGCCTGTTCGATCGCCGCGCGCAGCCGGGCCTCCTCCCCCGCCCGGTCGTGGTGCCAGGCCGCGCTCCACACCCGGTGCAGCCGCCAGCCGAGTCCGGTGAGGACCTCGGCGCAGAGCCGGTCACGGTCGCGGGCCGAACCGATCGCCCCGTAGCGCGGGCCGTCGCACTCGATGCCGAGCACGTAGCCGCCGCCCGGTGTCAGGTGCCGTACGCCGACGTCGATCCGGTAGCCGTCCAGGCCGACCCCCGGCTTCACCCGGTAGCCCCACGAGCGCACCGTCTCGAGCACCGACTCGACCAGCGGGTCGGTGGCCGGGACCGGGCCGGGCAGGGCGGCCGCGCCGCGTTCGGCGTAGTCCAGGTAGGCCGCCAGATGCCGGACCCCCTCGTTGGCCGAATCGAGGTCGCGGGCCCGGATCGACGAGATGATCTCGACCCGGCGCCGGGCCCGGGTGATGGCCACGTTGAGCCGGCGCCACCCGTCGGGCTGGTTGAGCGCGCCGAAGTGGGTGCTGATCCGGCCCTGCTCGTCCCGCCCGTAGCCGACCGAGAAGATCATCACGTCGCGCTCGTCGCCCTGCACCGACTCGAGACTCTTGATGAAGAACCCGGAGAGGCGGTCGCCGGCCAGCAGCCGTTCCAGGCCGGGGTGGACCGCCGTCGCGCGTTCCAGGGCGGCCTCGATCGCCTCGGCCTGCGCCACCGAGAAGGTGACCACGCCCAGGGAGAGCTCGGGCCGGGTGGTGAGGCAGGCCACGATCCGCTCGGCCGCCTTCTCGGCCTCGACCGGGTTGTCGCGGGAGCCGCCGCGCCGGTAGGTGCCGTGCACGCCGATCAGCTCGACGCCGGTCTCGGGGTCGGCGTTCGCGCCCGGGAAGGTGCGCAGCCGGCCGCCGTAGAACCGGTTGTTGGCGAAGGCGATCAGCGCCTCGTGCCGGCTGCGGTAGTGCCAGCCCAGGCCGTGCCCGGCGAACGCGCCGCAGCCCTTGGCCAGCTCCAGGATGGACTGGAAGTCGTTGACGTCGGTGTCGCTGTCGGTCTCGGTCCGGGTGAAGAACGACGTCGGCGGCAGCTGCCGCTCGTCGCCGGCCACGATCATCGCGTCGGCCCGGTACAGGCAGTTGATCGCGTCGGCCGGGGCCAGCTGGGACGCCTCGTCGAAGATCACGACGTCGAACGTGAGGTCGGGCGGCAGGAACTGGCTGACCGCGAGCGGCGACATCAGGAAACACGGGGTCGCGGCCTGCACGGTCTGCCGCGTCCGGCCGAGCAGATCCCGTACGGACAAATGCCGTGTCTCTTTCATCCCCTCGCGGCGCAGCAGGGTCGCCTCGGCGGGCACGCGGGCCTCGGTCCGGCGCTGCTCGAGGGCCTCGACGACGGTGGCCGGGGCCTGACCGGCCAGCGCGGCGTCGAGCCGGCGGAACTCCTCGACGAGACGGTCACGATCGATTCCCCCGTACGGGTGCAGCCGTTCGTCGTCCCGGATCACGCCCTCGGCCCAGGTGGTGAGCAGCGCGCGTTCCAGAGCGGCCCGGATCTGCTCGCCGTTCTCGACGCCGAAGTCGATCGCGGCCGGGGTCAGCACCCGGCGGACCCGGTCGTAGTCGAGCCACTCGGCCTGCCCCTCGGGATCGTCGAGCAGGGCGGCCACCAGGTCACCGTCGTAGTCGTCGAGCGCGGCCCCGATCTCGTCCCGGCGGCCCGGCGCGAACGCGGCCACCACCACGTCGCGGGCGTCCTCCCAGGCCCCGAACCGTTCGGCCAGACCCGCCGCGCCACCCTCCGAGCGCAGGACCTCGGCCTGGCCCGCGGTCAACGGCCGGTCCACCCCGGCGACGAGCTTGCGGGCCGCCCGCGTCCAGGCGATCGCCTCGTCCGGCTCGTCCGGCCCCGGCTCGATCGCCGCCTCGGCGTCGGCGGCCTCCCGGCGCAGACGACTCAGCCGGCGGGCCTCATGAAGATCAATTTCCTTCCCGTACGCCCGCAGCGCCGTCGCCGCCGCGAACCTCACCGCGGCCGCCGCCCGGTCCGACGCTGCCACCTCGTGCAGCCGCCTGGTCGCCGGATGCAGGGCGGCCAGAGCCCGCGCCCGCCCGGCCCAGCGGGTCAGGTGCGGGGCCGGCTCGGGACGGCAGATCTGGTCGGCCACGATCGGCAGCGACTCGGTCGGGCTCAGCCGCACCAGCTCACCGGCGTGGCGCAGCGCCTCGTCCAGGGCCGGGCCGCCCTGCCAGTACCGGCCCAGCAGCGGCGCGTACCGCTGCTCGGCCGCGGCCCGCTCGCGCCGCGCCCGCTGCCAGGCGACGGCCGCCCCGACGTGCGCCACGGCGTCCCCGGCCGGCACCGCGAGCAGCGCGTACGCGGCCACGGCGTCCCAGTCCCGCCGGTACGCGCCGAGCAGCTTGCGCAGCCCCCGGTGCTCGTGGGTGAGGCGCTCGGCCAGCCGCTCGACCGGCTGGTCCACGATCGACGGCGAGAACCAGCGGCGGGCCTCGGCCTCGGCCCCCGCCACCGCCTGGTGGCAGCGGCGCAGCTCGTCCGCGGCGGCGGCCACCGCGGTCAGGATCCCCGGCCCGAACCAGTACGGCTCCGGCCGGTGCACCCGCCCGGCCAGCTCGGCCAGCGCCCCGAACCGCCCCAGATCGGCGAACGTGACCGAGCCCGACACCTCGCGCAACGCGTCCAGGTCGTCGGCCTCGGCGCTCAGGTGACGCGCCTCCTCGTCCGCGGTCAGCGCCGTGTGCGCCACCCCGAGGTCCGGCACCTCGACGTCCGGAAGCTCGTGCCACGCGACGCCGGCCGCCTCCCGCACCGCCGCACCCGCCCGCCGCGCGGCCGCCAGCTGACGGGACCGGCGCTCGGCGACCCGGGCGTACGGGTCGAGGATCGGCGCGGTCAGCCACTCGTCGGCAACCGAAGCGGGCCGCCGCGCGGCGTGCGTGACGAGCAGGGCGAGATTCCCGGCCCCCGACGGCCTGGTCAACCCGAAGGCGTCGCTCGTACGGCGGTGGGGTTCCGTCTCGTCCTCGAGCGCACGCAAAGCCAGCTGCACCCGCCGCAGGGCTTCCTCGAGAGGCGCACGCTCGGTCACGTCACGCCACGGGAACGTCTCCGGCTGAGCGGCCGCCCGGCGGCACCGGGACAGCGCGTCGGCCGCGTCGCCGACCTCACGCATCGTCTGCGCGGTGAGCACACCGGGATAGGGGCTCGGGGCACCCAGATCGGGCAGCCGGGCACACTCGGCGAGGACCTCGTGCAACGTACGGCCGAGAGGTTCGCGGCGCTCGTTCATGGCGGTCGCGTAGCCGTCGAGGCCGGTGCGAAGCTCCCGCAGGCGGTCGTGGCCGGGCCGGTCGGCGGGAGCCGGTGCCGGGCGGTCGAGGGCGGCTGCGAGCGTACGGGCGACCTCTTTGCGGGTGGCCTTGTGGCTGTGGAGTTCGAGGAGGTAGGGGTCCAGGGAGGCGCCGGCCAGGCGGTTGCGGACGACCTCGAGGGCGGCGGCCTTCTCGGAGACGAAGAGGACGCGGCGGCCGGCGTGGAGCAGGCAGGCGATCAGGTTGGCGATGGTCTGGGATTTGCCGGTGCCGGGTGGGCCGTCGAGGACGAAGCTGTCGCCTCTCAAGGCGGCGTCGATGCAGGCGCGCTGGGTGGCGTCGGCGTCGAGCACGAGCGGCAGGTCTTCGGGGGCTTCGGCTGTATACGGCTCGTAGTTTGACCCGCCCCCTTTCCACCCGCCCGGGGGCAGCTGGAAAGCTACCTGCTCGGAATCGGGCAAATCGACTTGTCCACAGGGTGCCGCCGTGCCAACTTTGCCCGCCAGCGCCTCGACGAGCGGATGAGAGGCGATCCGCGACTCGTTGTCGAGCAGATCCCGGTACATCGCCTCCTTGTGGAACGTGAACCGCGACAACAGCACGCTCTCGTCGGCCGTCCACTCCCGGTTGCTGACCGTCGAGCGCAGATCTTCAAGGTACGCCCGTACGTCCAGGCCGGCCAGCCCGTCCACCCCGGGCACCGTGATCCCGAGTTGGCGCAGCCGCAGCACCAGGGCCGGGTTCACGATCGGGTCCTCGCCGCGCACCCGCAGCCGCGGCACGTCCCCCGGGCCCAGCGCGGTCAGCTCGGCCGGCACCAGCAGGATCGGGCTGGTGAAGGCGGCGTCCTCCTCGTCGCGCCAGTGCAGCAGCCCGATCGCCAGGTGCAGGGCGGCCACGCCGCGGTCGAGGAAGTCCTGGCGGGACTTGCGCAGCAGCCGCCGCAGCTGGGCGCCGAGCGCGACCGCGGGCATCGAGGTGCGGAACAGGCCGCCGGGTTCGGGTTTGGCGCCGGCCGGCAGGAACCCGTAGTCGCGGTCGCCGCGCAGCGCGGACACGATGTCGGGGGCGGCCGGACCGGCGATCTCGAGGGTGCCGGCCGCGGACGGGCGGAAGTTCAGCAGCCGGTTCCGGGCGTCGAGGTTGACCAGGCCGTCACGCCATGCGCGTACGGCTGATCGGGGCGTTTCGGCGGCCATGGTGACGATTTGACCAAGTGAGACCGGTGTTGCGCAGGATAATCAGAGGTACTGGTCCTCGCCTGTTTTGTCGCAGTCGGGGATCTCGTCGAGCCGACCGGCGCCGACCGGGGTCACCGGCACTGATCGTCGCCTGTTTGTCGTAGTCGGGCGCCGGCCAGGGTCACCGGTACTGGTCCTCGTCGGTTTTGTCGTAGTCGCGGATCTCGTCGAGCCGACCGGCGCCGGCCAGGGTCACCCAGGCCGGGTTGCCGAGCAGCACCCGGCCCAGCGCGATCAGGTCGTACTCGCCCCGGGCCCGGCGCTCGAGCAGCTCACGCATGCGGGGCGAGGAGGCGAAGTCGCGGGTCAGACCGATCGAGCCGACGGTGATCGAGGGCAGGCCGGTGAGGTGCTTGGCCCAGCCGGCCAGGTTGCGGTCGCTGCCGTCGAAGACCGGCTCCCAGAACCGGCGCTGCGACGCGTGCAGGACGTCGGCCCCGGCCGCGCGCAGCCCTTCCAGGATCGTGGCCAGCTCGTGCGGGGTCTCGGCGATCCGGGCGCTGTAGTCGCGCTCCTTGAACTGGGAGAACCGTACGATCAGCGGCATGCACGACGGGATCTCGGCGCGGATCGCCCGCACGACCTCGGCCGGGAAGTCGCGGTGCCGGCGCGTCGGGTTGGACACCGGCCAGAGGAACTCGTCGAGCAGATACCCGTGGGCGGCGTGCACTTCAAGAGCATCAAATCCGGCCCGTACGGCGGTACGCGCGCTCGCGGCGTACGAGGAAATGATCGTGTCGAAGTCACGCCCGGTCATCGTCTGCGGCGTCCATGACGGGTAGCCGTCGACCGGCTCACGCCGGCTGCCGAGGTGCCACAGCTGGGCGGCGATGCGACCTCCGGCGGCGTGCACCTCGCTGGTCACGTGCCGCCAACCGGCCTCGGCGGCCCCCTCGGTCAGGCGCGGCACGCCGGCCTGGTGACCGGCGCTCGGGTGGTCGATCAGGACGCCCTCGGTGATGATGAGGCCGACGCCGTTCTCGGCGCGGCGCCGGTAGTAGGCGGCGTTCGCGGCGGTCGGCACGCCGCCCGGGGAGTGTTCGCGGGTCATCGGGGCCATGACGAACTGGCTGCTCAGCGGGAGTCCGGCCAGGGTGGCCGGCTGGATCAGGGCGGTGGCGGCGGGGGTGGTGGCGGCGGTCATGGATCTACGCTAAAACTTGACATCCATGTCAGGGTCAAGGCTTTTCGGGGAGGAACTTCCGATGCGGATCGGCGACCTGTCGGCGGCGACCGGGGCGAGTGCCCGGAGCCTGCGCTACTACGAGGAGCAGGGCCTGCTGGTCAGCGCGCGCAGCGGTGGCGGGCAGCGGCACTATCCGGAGACGGCGGTCGAGCGGGTGTCGCTGATCCAGTCGCTGCTGTCGGCCGGGCTGAACAGCGCCGCGATCCAGGACGTGCTGCCCTGCATCAGCAACGAGGCCATCCGTACGCCGTGGCTGGCCGAACGCCTGACCTCCGAGCTCGACCGGGTCACGCGGCAGATCGACGACCTGAACCGGACCCGCGAGATCCTGGCCGGGCTCGTGGAGGAGTACCGGGTCGATTGAGTACCGGGTCGATTGAGCACCGGCCGGGAGGGGCATGATGGTGCTCGTGCCCGAGCCGATGGAAGCCGTGCGCAGGCTGCTGGGCCTGCGGCATCGCGGCCGGGCCGAAGACCTGCCCGCCCTGCTGCACGAGGTGGCCCCGCTGCTGCAGGCGACGACGGCCCGGGTGCTGCTGGTCGACTACGCGCAGTTGCAGCTGTTTCCGTTGCGGGGCACCGGATCGGCGGGCACCGGATCGGCGGGCGGCGGATCGGCGGGCGGCGGTGAGCCGGTGGTCGTCGACGGCACCCCGGCCGGGGCCGCGTTCACGACCGCCCAGGTGACCACGTCGGACGACGCGGTGTGGCTGCCGCTGCTGCACGGCGCCGAGCGTCTCGGTGTGCTCGAGGTGCACACCCGGGCCGCCGACGTCGACGTCCTCGAGACGATCGCCGCGCTGGTGGCCGAGCTGATCGTGAGCCGCCGCGGCTATGGCGACGCGGTCGAGCACACCCGGCGCCGCGAGCCGATGCAGCTGGCCGCCGAGATCATCTGGAGTCAGCTGCCGCCGCTGACCTACGCGATCGACGGCACGGTGGTCACCGCCGTCCTGGAGCCCTGCTACGACGTGGGCGGCGACTCGTTCGACTATGCGGCCAACGGCGACATCCTGCACCTCGGGCTGTTCGACACGGTCGGGCACGGCATCGCGGCCAGCGCCCTGACCACGCTCACCCTGAACACGTATCGCAACGCCCGCCGGTCCGGTCTCGACCTGGCCGACACCTACCGGTCGATCGACAAGTGGATCCAGGCGCAGTACCCGGGCAGTTTCGTCACCGCGATCCTGGCCGAGCTGGACACCGCGACGGGGCAGTACCGGCGGATCAGCGCCGGGCACCCGGCCGAGCTGCTGCTGCGCGACGGGCGCCTGCGGGCCGGGCCGGCGTCGCCGACCGCGCTGCCGCTCGGGCTCGGGCACATGCTGAAGCGCGGCCCCGGCGTCACCACCGAGCAGCTGGCGCCGGGCGACACGCTGGTGCTCTACACCGACGGGATCACCGAGGCGCGGGACCGGTCGGGGGCGCTTTTCGGTCTCGATCGGCTGAGTTCCTTCGTGGTCGAGCAGCTCGGGCTGGGCCTCACCGCGCCCGAGGTGATGCGCCGCCTGATCCACACGATCGTGAGCTATGAGCAGGGCGAACTCCGCGACGACGCGACGGCCGCGATGCTCCGCTGGCGGGCCTGACACTCAGGAAACAGCCAGGCGCATCACAGGCTGTGCTGGACTTCGCCACCTACCGTGGTGAGGACCAGTCGAGGAGGCTATGTTGAGCGGTTCCGTCAAGAGGTTCCTGCTGTCGATGCTCGCGTCGAAACTGAACAAGCGGGCGCATCACGGCGGTCACGGACACTACGGCCAGCCCGGCCCTTACGGTCAGCCCGGCCCTTACGGTCAGCCCGGCCCCTACGGTCAGCCCGGCCCCTACGGTCCGCCCGGTGCCTACGGTCACCCCGGCGCTTACGGCCATCACGGCCACTATCGGCACCACGGTCACTATCGCCATCACGGCCATTACCGGCACCACGGCCACTACCGCCGCCGTCGCTGGTAACAGCTGCCGATAAAGCAGGGGCCGTCCGTCCGGTGTCCCCCGGCGTCGGACGGGCGTGCCCTGACAAACTCCCCGGTGCGCAGCGCCAGCGCGCACCGGGGTTTCGCTGTCTAGAGCCCCAAAACTTCCACCGACACGCTCGCCACGTCGCCCGCCTCGAGCTTCTGCGCGACGCGCACCGCCCGCTTGACCGGCAGCACATAGCCCTCGCCGCCCGGGAAGATCGAGGTCTGCCAGTGGCTGGTGCCGACCGAGACCTTGACCCGCACCGCGCCGAACCCGCGGCGGGTGCCCGCCGTGAGCTCCCGGATCACCTCGGACTCCTCGGCCGGCAGGGTCACGAAGGTCCAGCTCTCGCCCTTGCGCGCATCCCAGATCCACAGTTTCGCCTCGAAGTCGACCAGCACGGGGTTGAGCATGGCATCCGGGTATGACAAAGATGACCGCCATGCATGTCACCCCGCTGGTCGATCCCGCGCACCGCGACCGCTTCGCCTGGCTCGCCGCGGGTGACGACGGGCGCCCGCTCGGCACCGCGTTCCTGTGGCTTCCGCTGGCCGGCACGTCGGCCGATGCCCAGATCCATGTGCACCCGGCCGAGCGGCGGCACGGTGTCGGCGCCGAGCTGCTGCGCACGATGAGCGGCGCGGCCCGCGGGCACGGGATGACGGCTCTGTTGTCCGAGCCGGTGCGCAGCGACGACGACGGCGACCGGTTCTGCGTGGCGAACGGACTGCGCCGGGTGCTCGTCCTGATCTACACCCGGCTCGACCTGCGGAGCACGACCACACCGGCCGTCGAGGCGGTGCCCGGCTATCGGCTCGTGCACTGGGAGGGCACGGTCGCCGCCGAGCTGGCCGAGACGTTCGTGCGGGCCCGGTCGGCGATGGACGACATGCCGATGGGCGAGGCCGCCTACGTGCCGCAGACGTGGGACGTGGCCCGCCTGCACTCGGTCGCCGACGCGGTGGCCCGCCGCGGCGAGACGCTGTGCACGACGGCGGCGATCGGCCCGGACGGCGAGATGGCCGGCTTCACCGAACTGGTGGTGCCGGCGTCGGCGACCGGGGACGGGCAGCACTACGGAACCGGAGTGCTGCCCGCCCATCGGGGCCGGGGGCTGGCGCGTTGGATGAAGGCGGCGCAGATTTCCCGCGTACGGGAAAGGTTTGCCGCTCTAGAAGGTCTGCTCGCCGACACCGCGGACGCCAACGTCGCGATGCGCCGCGCCAACGAGTCGCTCGGCTATGCGCCGACCCACCAGAGCCTGCTCTACCAGCGCGACCTGTAGTTACGCGCGAGCGTAGGTGGCCCAGGTCGGGGCGGCCGGCGTGACGCGCAGGGGCATGCGGGCCTCGGCCGGGGTGCGGTCGCCCTTGCGCTGGTTGCACGCGTAGCAGCAGGCGACCGTGTTGAGCCAGCTGTTGGCGCCGCCGCGCGAACGGGGCAGCACGTGGTCGATGGTGGTGGCGGCGCGGCCGCAGTAGGCGCAGCGCTTGCCGTCGCGGGCCATCACACCGGCCCGCGACCAGCCCGGGCCACGGCTGTGCCGCCAGCGGGTGACCACGTAGGACACCAGGCGCACCACGGTCGGGACCGGCCAGACACCGATCACACCGTCGGGGCGCGACTCGTGCACCTCGGCCACCTGCCGCACGAGCATGCGCACGGCATGCCGCAGGCTGACCCGGTGCAGAGGGCCGAGGTCGGCGTTGAGAACGAGCACGTCAGTCACGGTTTCACGGTAAGGACCGCATCGATCACGGACAACGCATTATCGATATACTACGGTTGACGATATATGTCGACGGGCGTAGCGTACGGGGTCATGCAGGAGCCCACGTTCTTGATCCTCACCGCGCTGGCGGCGGAGCCGTGTCACGGCTACGGCGTGATCCAGGCCGTCGAGGCACTGTCCGAGGGAGACGTCCGGCTGCGGCCCGGCACTCTCTACGGCGCACTCGACCGGCTGACCGAGCAGGGCCTCGTCGAGGTCGACCGCGAAGAGGCGGTCGACGGCCGGCTCCGGCGCTACTACCGGCTCACCAGTTCGGGCACGGCCGCGCTGGCCCAGCAGGTCGCACGCATGCGGCGGCACGCCGACGCGGCCGAGCTGAGACTCCGGCCGGCCTGACCGTACGCGGCCGGATAGGGCAGACTTTCGCCGCAACGATCGCCATCGGCCCGCGGATCCGATATATAGATGCCCATGCGCGCCTTGCTCGTCCTGGCTCTCGTCGCCACCGTCCTGTCCGTGCCCACCGCCGCCCAGGCGGCCGAGGCGACCTGGGCCGCGCCGCTGAGCACGCGCGGGCGCTACATCGTGGACGCCGACGGCAACCGCTTCAAGCTCAAGTCGGCCAACTGGCACGGCGCGAGCGGCACCTACAACGGTTCCGGCGACGCTGACACCGACGCCAACCACCACGCCGGCGAGAACTCGGGCCGCGTGCCGATGGGCCTCGACCGGGCGCCGCTGGCCACCATCGTCGCCAACTTCCAGGCGATCGGCATCAACAGCGTGCGCCTGCCGTTCTCCAGCGCCATGGTCACCGACTCGCAGCCGGTGGGCGACCGCTATCTGGCCGCCAACCCGCAACTGAAGGGCAAGACCCCGCTTGCGGTGTACGACGCCGTGGTCGCGGCCCTGACCGGCGCCGGACTCGCCGTGGTCCTCAACAACCACACCAATACGACGCGCTGGTGCTGCGGGGTCGACGGCAACGAGCGGTGGAACACCTCGCAGAGCGCCCAGCAGTGGGAGGACACCTGGCTCACCATGGTGCGCCGCTACCGCGACAACCCCCGGGTGGTCGGCGCCGACCTCTACAACGAGGTACGCCGTACGGTGCTGGACGACCCGAACTGGGGCTGGGGCAACGACCACGACTGGTTCGCCGCCTCGCAACGGCTGGGCGACCGGATCCTGCGCGAGGCCAACCCGAACCTGCTGATCATCGTCGAGGGCATCAACTGGACCGGCATCCCGATCGACGGCTTCGCGCACGAGCGGCCCACCCTCAAGCCCGTACGGACGCTGTCGCACACGCTCGTGAAGTCGGGCAAGCTGGTCTACGCGGCGCACTTCTACGACTACACCGGCGCCAACCACAGCGGCGCGACCGGCACCGGCGAGACGACCGACCCGCGCTACCGTGACCTGAGCCGTGACGAGCTGTTCCGGGTGCTGCAGCGCGACGCGATGTACGTGGCCACCGAGTCCGGGCAGCACTTCACCGCGCCGGTGTGGATCAGCGAGTTCGGCGTCGACCGCAACGCCGCGGCCGGCTCGTCGCAGCGGAACTGGTTCGTCAACTTCACCGACTTCCTGGTGCAGACCGACGCCGACTTCGCGTACTGGCCGGCCGTCGGCTTCAGCGAGAGCGGCAACAACTGGGGCCTGCTGTTCTGGGACCGGGCGGGCACGCTGACCGGGTTCGACGACTGGCGGGCACCGATCTGGAACCGGCTCACGGGCTCCGGTCGTACGGGAAAAATCGACCCCGTGACCCCCTGGTCGATGCTGAGCCCCGACAACGGGGATTTCATCGCGTCGCTGTGGATGCGCGGCGAGCCGGACTGGGACTCGGGCGCCCGCAAGGCTACCTGCCCCGACGGCCAGCGCCTGGCGGGCCTGGCCCACACCGGCAACCGCGCGCTGTGCACCGGGAGCGACTGGACGTCCTATCAGGTGGTGCGGAACGAGCAGTACGTGACGACCGACTGGGCCGGTGGCTACACGAAGCTGCAGTGCCCGGCCGGGTCCCTTCTCGTGGGCTACGCCGTTCGCGGGGCGGCGATGTCGAGCGTGCTCTGCGGCGCCTCCCCCACGGCGGCCGCGTCCACCGGCCGCACGCTCTGGTTCGACCGCGGCGACAACCGTCCCGAGGGCAACCCGGGCGGCGAGTTCGCGACCGGCAACTACAAGGGCCAGTGCGCGACCGACGAATACGCCGCCGGCGTCGCCTACACCGGCCGGGTCTTCTCTTCCCGTACGCCCGACGCCCTGTTCTGCCGCAAGTCGGGATAGAGGGGCCGCGCTGAGGCAACAGCGCGACCCCGGCCCTATCCCTTGATGGCGCCCGCGGTCATACCCGCCACGATGCGCTTGTTGAAGAACAGGAACATGATCAGCGGCGGGATCGTGATCAGCAGGATGTCCATGAAGAGCAGGTTGTACTGGGTGGAGTACGAGCTCGAGAAGTTGTACAGCGTCAGCTGCACGGTGGCGTTCTGGTCGCCGGGCAGGAAGTACAGCGGGTTGACGAAGTCGTTGAAGACCGTCACCGACTGGACCACCACGCAGGTGATGATCACCGACTTGAGCAACGGCAGGATGACCCGGAAGAACAGCCGTACCGGGCCGGCGCCGTCGATGATCGCGGCCTCGTCCAGCTCGCGCGGGACGGTGGCGATGAACGCGCGGAACAGCAGGATGCAGAAGGACAGGCCGAACGCCACCTCGACCAGGATCAGGCCGGGCATCGTCCGGAACAGTCCCAGTTTCTGAAGCACCCAGATCGTCGGCACCACGGCGGGCGGGATGATCAGGCCGGACAGGACCAGGAAGTTGACGAAACCGGTCCAGCGGGTGCGCCGGCGTTGCAGCACGAAGGCCACCATCGCCGCCAGCACCACCATGATGGTCACCGAGGCGACGGTCAGGATCGTGCTGTTGATGAAGGCGATGATCAGCATGTAGTCGCGGGCCTGGACCACGTCGACGAAGTTCTGCACGAACTGGAACTGGGTGGGCCAGGTGAAGTCCAGCCGGGACGCCTCCTGGCGGCTCTTACCCGCGGTCAGCAGGATGAACGCGAACGGCACCAGGAACACCACGACGGACAGCAGGATCGCCACGATGCTGAGCAGCGGGTTGCGCGACTTCACAGGTCCACCTCCCGCGAGTTCAGGAAGCGCGACAGCGGGAAGATGATCGCCGTCACCAGCAGGAACAGCACCACGTTGCCGGCCGTGGACAGGCCGTAGAAGCCCGCCTGGTACTGCTTGTAGATCACCGACGCGATGACGTCGGAGGTGAAGCCGGGACCGCCGCGGGTCATCGCCCAGATCAGGTCGAACGAGCGCAGCCCGCCGATCAGCGACAGCAGGATCACCGTGAACGTGGCCGGGCGGGCCAGCGGCAGCACGATGCTCCGGAAGTTCTGCCAGGCCGAGGCGCCGTCGACGCGGGCCGCCTCGAAGTACTCCTGCGGGATGGACACGATGCCGGCGATGTAGATGAGGGTGGCCAGGCCGACGCCCTTCCAGACGTCGACCAGCGCCACCGACAGCAGCGCATAGCTGGGGTCGGTCAGCCAGCCCGGGCCCTGGATGCCGAGCAGGGCCAGCGACTCGTTGATCAGGCCGTCCTCGGGGTCCATCAGGATGGTGAAGGTCAGGCCGACCCCGATCGTGCTGACCAGCACCGGGAAGAACACCACCGAGCGCAGGTAGCCGCGGCCGATGATCTGCGAGGTGAGCAGGACGGCCAGGCCCAGCCCGAGCACCACCTTGAGACCCGAGGTGACCACCGCGTAAACCACGGTGTGCCAGAGGCCGGAGACCAGGGCCGGCTCCTGGAAGAACGTGACGTAGTTGTCGAACCCGATGAACTGCGAGTCGAAGATGCTCCACCGGGTCAGGCTGAAGTAGAACGACGTCACCGTCGGCACCAGGAACAGCACCGCGTAGACGATGGCGGCCGGCAGGTAGAACCAGATCGGGTACGGGCTGCGTTTCCGCCCGGCCGGGGCGGGCCCGGTCGCGCTCACACGCGACCGGGCCTCCAGGGCTACCAACCTTCCAGTCCAAGCTGCTGGGCCTGCTTTTTCACGTCCTCGTCGTACAGCTTGGCGGCGGCGTCGGCCTTGCGGATGCCGGAGCCGACCTCGACGCAGATCTGCTCGAGGGCCGGGCCCTTGACCGGGGACAGGAACTCCAGGGCGAGGCCGGACGCGCCCGGCTTGTCGATGTAGGTCTGCATGTCCTTGACCGCCTGCGGCACCGAGTCGGGCAGCTTGCACCCCGTGACCGCGTACGGGCCGGTCGGCTGGGACGCCTTGCCGAGCGACTCGCACCCCTCGGGGCTGGCCACGAAGCCGAGGAACTTCTTGGCCGCGTCCAGCTTGGCACCGGTGGTGCTGGTCGGGATGTAGAGGCCGTTCGGCGCCCACACGGTCAGGCCGTTCTTGGCGGCGTCGGCGCCCGGGATGGCGAACAGGCCGATCTTGTTCTCGGTGCCCGGGTTGTCGGCGATCAGCTGGCTGAGCATCGCGGACAGGATCGGGTACTGCGCGCCCTCACCCTTGGCCAGCTTGTTCAGGCCGTCGGTGAGCTTGGCCGACGCGAAGTCCTTGTTCACGTACCCCTTGTCGTGCACCTCCTGCAGGTGGTCGAAGCCGGCCCGGGCGGCGGGCGTGGTCGCGTACTTGGCCTGGTTCTTGGTGTACTGGTCGGCCCAGCCCGGGGTGGTCGCCTCGACGTTGAAGTAGTCGCCCAGGATGAACAGCTGCGACGTCCAGGTCTCGCCGTACGTCTGGATGACCGGGTCGACGCCGGCCGCCTTGAGCTTGGCGTTGTTGGCCTCGAACTCGGCCCACGACGTCGGGACCTTCAGCCCGTTCTTGTCGTAGACGTCCTTGTTGTAGAGGATCGCGCCGGCCATGTAGTTCCCGAAGGGCACCCCGTAGATCTTGCCGTCCGAGCCGACCGATTTCTTGAAGTTGTCGTCGAGCTGCCCGGCGAACTCGTCGACCGGGGTGAGGTTCTTCTGCGGGGCCAGGGCCTGCATGAGCGAGCCCGAGTTGTACATGAAGACGTCGGTCATGTCCCCGGTCGAGAGCCGGGTCTTGACGACGTTGTCGCCCTCGGTGCCCTGCGGCCGGGTCTCGACGGTGATCGTGATGTCGGGGTTCTTGGCGTTGAAGTCCTTGGCCAGCCCCTCCGCGATCTTCACCGTCTCCGGCTGGTTGTCGGTCAGGAACGAGAGCGTGACCTTGCCGCCGCCGCCGCTGCTGCTGTCGTCGCTGCTGCCGAGGCTGCCGGCACTGCACGCGCCGAGCGCCATCGCGGTGGCCGCCGAGAGTACGGCGAGGCCTATCTGACGTCGCTTCATGGTTACTCCCTTTATTCGTTTCTACCGGAGAGGATCGTCTGCAGGCGGGCGGCGAGCTGGGCGCCACCCGGGATGAAGCCGTGCGCGGTGGCGGCGCCGGCGAGTTCGGTGGCGGGCGCGTCGAGGTAGCGTTCGAGCCGTCCGGCCAGGTCGGCCTCGTCACTCGCGACACCCGCCTGGACCGCCGCGGCGACAACCCCGTCCCAGCTGGGTGCGTGGTCCATCAACTGCCGGATGCTGGGCTCGGCCGGCAGTTCCGCCGTTCCCGCGTACGCGTCCTCGACGCTCCAGTGATGACGGCCGTGCCCGACGGTGATCGGCTCCCCGCCACCCGGCACGTGCACGGTGGCGGTCGCACCCACTGGCACCACCACATCGAGCGTCAGTTCGCCGTTGTCACGCTGCCAAGAGACCGAGGTTTCCCCGTACGGGGTGAGGTGGCGCGCCGCAGCGTGCGTGAGCCCGCCGCCCGGCTCCGGCCGCACCTCGATGTGCCGGTAACCGGGCTCGGCCGGGGCCAGTCCGGCCACCCGCCGGTGCAGCCAGTCGGCCACCGCCCCGAGCGCGTAGTGGTTGAACGACGTCATCTCGCCCGGGTTGATCGAGCCGTCCGGGAGCATGCTGTCCCACCGCTCCCACACCGTGGTGGCGCCCATCGTCACCGGGTAGAGCCAGCTCGGCACGCCGGTCTGCAGCAGCAGCCGGTACGCCACGTCGGGCCGCCCGGCGTCGGTCAGCGCGTCGGTCATCAGCGGGGTGCCGACGAACCCGGTGCTGATCCGGTAGCCCGCCGTCCGGACCAGGTCGGCCAGCCGCTCCCCGGCGTTCCGGCGCTGCTCGGCGGTGGGCAGCAGCGCCCACTGCAGGGCGAGGGCATAGGTGGTGGCGGCGTCGCTGAGCACCCGGCCACCGTCGGTCACGTACTCGCGGGCGAACGCGGCCCGCACCCGCTCGGCCAGTTCGCCGTACTCGCGGGCCACGTCGCCGGCGCCCACGACCCGGGCCGCCTGGGCCACCACCTCGGCCGACCGGGCCAGATGGGCGGTCGCGATGACGTCGGGGTCGGCCTTGGCCCGGAACGGGTCGGCGGGCGGGGCGGTCGGGTCGAGCCAGTCACCGAACTGGAAACCGCCCGCCCACAGCAGGCTCGGACCGGCCAGCGCCGCCATCCGGTCGACCCAGGCCCGCATGCTGGGCAGCTGCCGTTCGAGCAGGCCACGGTCGCCGGTCCGCTGATAGATCACCCATGGCACGATCGTGGCGGCGTCACCCCAGGCCGCGGTGGCGGGACCGGGCTGACGCAGGACGTCCGGGACCACGTACGGGACCGATCCGTCCTTCTGCTGCTCGGCGCTCAGGTCGGCCAGCCAGTTGGTGAGGAAGCCGGCGCTGTCGAACAGGAACGACGCGGTCGGCGAGAAGACCTGGATGTCGCCGGTCCAGCCGAGGCGCTCGTCGCGTTGCGGGCAGTCGGTCGGGACGTCGACGAAGTTGCCGCGCATACCCCAGACGACGTTCTCGTGGAAGCGGTCGAGCAGGTCGTGGGAGCTTTCGAACCAGCCCGTACGGCGGAGGTCCGACCCGATGACGACGGCCTGGATGTCTTCGGGTTGGAGCGCTTCGACACCGGTCACCTCGGCGTAGCGGAAGCCGTGGAACGTGAGGGTGGGTTCGAGCACGACCTCGTCCGGGCCGTCGACGATCCACTCGTCGGTGGCGCGGGCGGTGCGCAGCGGCCGCACGCCCAGTTCGCCGTCCTCGACCACCTCGGCGTGCCGGACCACGACCGTCCCGGCAACGCCCCGCACGGTGAGGCGGACCCGGCCGACCAGGTTCTGCCCGAAGTCGACCAGGGTCTTCCCGGACGGCGACGTCGTGACCGCAACCGCAGGCAGGACGTCGGTGACGCGTACGGGCGGGCCGTCCGGCGCCACCAGCAGGCTCAGGTCGGCGTCGATGAGGTCGACCGGCGACTCCGGGCCGGGCGCGCGGGTCAGGTCGGTGCGCTGGCCGTTGTAGAGGTCGTCGTCGACGATCGTGCCCTCGCGGGCGGTCCACGTGCCGTCGGTCGCGAGGGTGTGCACCTGCCCGTCGGCGGTCTCGACCTCGAGCTGGGCCAGCAGCGCCAGCCGGTCGCCGTAGAGGCTGTGCTGGTCGCGGAAGCCCAGGTAGCCGCGGTACCAGCCGTTGCCGAGCCGCACCTCGACGCGGTTCTCGCCCGGCGTGATCAGGCCGGTGACGTCGTGCGTCTGGTAGCGCAGCCGGTGCTGGTAGGCCGTCCACCCGGGGGCGAGCACCTCGTCGCCGACCGGGGTGCCGTTGATGCTCGCTTCGTAGACACCGTGCGCGGTGACGTACAGGCGGGCCTTGATGATCTCGCCGGTGGTGCTGAGCGTGCCGGTCAGGATCGGGGCCGGGCTCCCGAAGGCGCCGATGTCGCGCGGGCTGACGAAGCGAGCGGTCCAGTCGCGCGGGTCGAGCAGGCCGGCCTCGACGGTGGCCGGTTCGCTCCAGTCGCTGTCGCCGGCCTGCACGCGGACCGTGGCGATCTCGCGGCTCGTCAGCGGGGCGGCCGGCCAGGGCACGAGCACCTGGTCGGGGCTCTGGACCTCGAACACCTCGGTGTCGCCGCCGCGGGTGATCTCGACGCGGTAGGCGGTCTGGACCCAGCCGGCCGGGGCGTCCGCGATCTGCCAGGAGATCCGTGGAGCGGGCGTGCCGATGCCTGCGGTACTGCCGTGATGGTGGTGCTCGAAGCGGAGATCCTGAGGGGCTGAGATGTCCGGCATGTCACTCCTGCTGGGGTTTATCCGTGAAACGATTCAAGAACCGGCGTCGCATCGGAGGGCAAGAATTTTTGTTTCGGCTTGGTGGCGGGAAAGTTTCGCCGTGCCCCCGATCCTGCGTTTCGGTGTGGCCCACGACATAGCCCGTGATGAACCGGAGGTAGCACAAAATTCACCCGCGTCCTGCCCTGTCTGCGCTCCTCGGGCAGGGCCTACGGTGGGGCATGACCGACGAACCCCCGGTCGAGAACACCCGGACGTTGCTGCACTTCATCGACGGCTCGCACGCCTACGCGGGCCACTACCTGCACGAAGGCGCGCATCCGGTGCACACGCACAGCTTCGTCGAGATCGCCGTCGTGACGGCCGGCACGGGCGTGCACCACAGCCTGGCCGGCCGGCAGGACCTGCACGCCGGCGACGCCCTCCTGCTGCGGCCCGGGGTCTGGCACGGTTACGAGAATTGTGAACGGCTCGACCTCTACAACTGCTGCTTCTCGACCGAGCTGCTGCAGCGCGAACTGGCCTGGACCAGGCAGGACCCGCACCTCGGCCACCTGCTGTGGACCGGCCCGTACTCCGGGCAGCGCCGCGGCGTCCTGGCCACCCACCTGCCCGGCGAAGCCCTGGCCACGTGCCTCGAACACCTGGACGGCCTGCGCGCGTTACCGGCCCCCGAATACCGCGGCGACCTGGTGGGCCGGCTGACCCTGTTCCTGAGCGCGCTGGCCCGCGCCGTGGCCGGCACCTCCTCGGAGGAGTCGATGAGCACCCACACGGCGGTGCTCGACGCCATGCGCATGATGGAAGACCGTCCCGCCCACCAGTGGACCCTGACCGACCTGGCCGCCGAGCTGCACCTGGCCCCCGGCTACCTGGTCCGCCTGTTCAAGGCGGCCACCGGCCTGCCCCCGATGGCCTACCTGTCCCGCCACCGCGTCGAACTGGCCGCGGCCCGCCTGCTGCACACCGACCAGCCGATCAACCGCATCGGCGAATCGGTGGGCTGGCCCGACCAGAACTACTTCGCCCGCCGGTTCAAATCCCACTACGGCCTGAGCGCCTCGACCTATCGGGCCCGCTTCGCCCGAGCCCACTGACCCCGCGCCGGGCCGTCGTCGTGCGGTTCAGCCCGGCCGCTCGATCACAGTGCGGCGAATGCTCGGCGTCAACGGCTTCGCGGTGCCGGCACCGGGCATGACCACGCGGCAGGCGGCCGGTCAGCCGGGTTCCACGGTGGTCGCGCGGATCGCGATCGCCACTCGGCGTCAACGGCTTCGCGGTGCCGGCACCGGGCATGACCACGGCAGGCGGCCGGTCAGCCGGGTTCCGCGGTGTTCGCGCGGATCGCGATCGCCACGTCGTTGCCCGCGGCCGGGTCGACCACGCAATGCAGACCGAGGTCGACGATGCGGCCGTCGCGGGCGTTCCACTCGGCGGCGCCGGAGTCGCGGCCGAGGACGGGACCCAGGGCGTCGATCGTGGACTTCCACAGGTTGGGCCAGGCGCGCCGCGACCCGACGACAAACGCGAGCTGCAACGCGACGCCGCCGCCGGGCAACGGCCGGGCCGCGGCGACCTGATCGCGGATCTGTTGTTTGTAGGCGACGCTCTCCGCGGACGCCGTGGTCCGGACGCTGAACGCGTAAACGCCACCGGGATCGTCCACCGGACGAGCCGGGCCGACGGTGATCGACGAAGCCGGCTCGCGCCCCTTGCTCCCCCACACCGACGCGAACTGCCGTCCGGTGCTCGCGGTGATCCTCGGGACGAGCGGGAACAGGTAGTTGTCGAGGTCGTGGGATGTGGTGTTGTCCGTCGCGACGTGCAGGCTCAGCGCGACCGGGCCGGCCAGCCCGGCCAGCGGTCCGGCCACCAGCGAGGTGACATGGCTGGTGAAGGCGGTGGACTGCACCTGACCGG
The DNA here is from genome assembly GCF_018829635.1 of Paractinoplanes bogorensis. GTDB lineage: Bacteria > Actinomycetota > Actinomycetes > Mycobacteriales > Micromonosporaceae > Actinoplanes > Actinoplanes bogorensis. The sequence goes on along the minus strand of NZ_JAHKKG010000004.1, from coordinate 134,281 downwards.
GCGAGCCGGCCTTGTCCCAGCTGGCCAGGGCGGGCACACCGGCGAGCGGCATCGGCACCGCGTCGGGCCGGGCGTAGAAGACGGGCGTCAGCACGCACGCAGCATAGGCTTGCTCGATGCCCCGACTGATCCTGCTCAACGGGCCGGCCGCGTGCGGAAAATCGACGCTCGCCCGCATGTATGTGGAGCGGCACCCTCTCGCCCTGGCGCTCGATGTCGACCGGGTGCGGGATCTGATCGGCGGGTGGCGGGACCATCGTGGACCGGCCGGGCTGCTCGCGCGGGCCATCGCGCTGGCGGCGGCCCGCGAGCATCTGGCCGCCGGGCACGACGTGGTGGTTCCGCAGTTGCTGGCGCGGCCGCAGTTCATCGAGCAGCTGGAGACGCTGGACGCCGAGTTCCACGAGATCGTGCTCGTCGACGACCTCGAGAACGTGCTGCGCCGCGACGCCGTCCGGGGTGACGGCAACGATCCGGGTGAGATCACCGAGCTCTATCACCGGCTGATGGCACTGCTCCCGGCCCGGCCGCGCGCCCGGCTGATCCGCCTGCGCGACGGCGATGTGGAAGGTGCCTACCAGGACGTACTCGATGCGCTGACATGACGTTGCCGGGCACGCGACGCCGGTCGCGCCGGAGCAGGGAAGCAGCCGGATTCGCGAAGCAGCCGGAAGGGGAGCAGCCGGATCAGGGAAGCAGCGGCGGATCAGCTGAACAGGTGGTCGAGCTGGGCGTCGAGCACGGCCAGGGCCTGCACGGGAGTGAACTGGCCGCCCAGCAGGTAGAGGCCCAGCCCCTCCATCAGGGCCAGCAGCGAAGCGGCCCCGTCGGCCGCCCCCGGACCGGGGAGCAGGCTCGCGACGAAGTCGACCAGCTGTGACGTCGACGGGCGGAGGGCGGCAGCGGCCTCGGGGCGGACCGTGGCGTACGCGAAGAAGGCCAGCGCCACCCGCCCGTCGGCCCGGGACGGCTCGTCCAGCGGCAGCAGCGCGGCGATCATCGTGCGGAGCATCAGCCGGGGCGGCGGGTTGTCGCCGAGGGCGGCCACGGCGGCGCCGACCCGGGCCTCGCCGCGCTCGCTGACGACGGCGATCGCGAACGCCATCATCTCGTCCTTGGTGCGGAAGTAGTGCTGCACCATCCCGGCCGACACCCCGGCCGCGGTGGCCACGTGACGCAGGCTCACCGCCTCGAGGCCCTGCTCGGCCGCCACCCGCATGAGTGCGTCGGCGATCAGGCGGCGGCGTGCCTCGTGGTCGACGATCTTGGGCATGGGTCAGGCCGCGTACGCGTCGAACACCCGGGCGGCCCGGACCAGACCGTCGGCGTCATCGGCGTACAGGCGCAGCTCCTGCACCGGCTCGCCGCCCCGGGGGACGTCGAAGACGATCGGGCGCCGCAGCCGGACGTCGATGCTGGTCTGACTGCCGACCACGATGTGCAGGGCTCCGTCCTCGAGCTGCACCGCGCGGCTCGACGGCATCGAACGATAGCGCTTCCGGACCGACTCGACGTCCGGCCAGGGCACCGTGACGTCGACACTCGAGCTCATCCGCACCCGCAGGCCGTCGGCGAGCACGAGGTGCGGGTGCCGGATCATCCCGGCCAGGAAGCCGAGCATCCACAGCAGACCCCACACGCTGATGACCAGCATGATCAGGCGGGCCGGACCCCACGGCACGACGTGCTTGACGATCAGGTCGAGCACCGGGATCTCGACGATCGACAACCCCAGGAAGACGCCGAGGATCGGCTTGACCACGCCGAGATACCCGTACGCCTGTCCGCCGTGCAGCGGCACCGGACGCCGGCAGACCCACGACGCCAGGTTTCGCCAGGTGGCCGCCTCGGCCGCGGCAGCGCGCCGGAGAACGCTCATCGTGCTCCTTCCAAAACGACAGTTCCGGCGGCCGCATCGACCGTGACGATCTGGCCGGTCCGCAGGTGACGGGTGGCGCCGGGCACGCAGATGACCGCGGGCAGCCCGTATTCGCGGGCGACCGTCGGGCCGTGGGCCATCACCGCGCCCGTCTCGGTGACGAGCGCGGCCGCGGTCAGGAACAGGGGCGTCCAGCCGGGGTCGGTGGTGGCGGTGACCAGGACCTCTCCCGGTTCGAAGTGGGCGGTGGCCGGGTCGAGGACGACGCGTACGGGACCGGTCGCCCGCCCCGCCGACGCCCCCACGCCGCGCAGGGCATCGGCCGGGGCGGTCACCGGCATGGTCGCCTCGACGTCGGTGCCGTCGGAGAACAGGGCCACCGGTACGGATCGGCGGCGGCACTCGCGTTCGTGGGTGGCGCGGCGGCTCGCGACCAGGTCGCGTACGGCGGGAAGGGGTTGATCTGTCTCCTCCCGGGTCAGGAACATGATGTCCCCGGCCTGCTCGAGCACCCCGGCCGCGGCCATCTCGGCACCCTGAGCCAGCAGCTCACGGCGCATCGCGGCCAGACGGTAGAGGCCCGCGAACTTGCCGGACTCGCGCAGACCGGCCAGCTCCCGGGCACGACGCAGAAGCCAGACCGCAAGCGTTCCCCGTACGGGCCGGCGCCGCCGCACGCGCACGCTCAAGTCACGCAGCGTGGTCTCGGCCCGTTCGGCGGCCCGGGCGAACCGCACGTCGGGCGCCTGCTCGGGGTCGGTGACGCGAACCATCGCGGCGAGCGCGGCCCGCACCGGCGCCGGATCCTCCGACCACCGCGGCACGCCCAGATCGACCTCGGCGGCAGCGCGATGGCCGTACGCGCGCAGGAACTCGGTGAGATCGACGTCGGCCGGGTCGTCGGCGCCCCCGGCCAGCTCCCACAACGCCAGGTCCATCTCGATCGTCACGTTGTGCGGCATGCCGCCCAGCACCGTGTGGATCTCGCCGGGGCGTGCGACATCGCCCAGCAGCTTGGCCGGGAGGGCGGCGGCCATCATGCCCGCGACGATCGGCCAGAGAATCGCGTCCGGAGTCTCGTCGGCCGGCTTTTCCGCGGCGACCCGGATTCGGTCGATCTCCCGGTCGAGACGCCGTCGGGCCTGTTCCGGGCGTAGCAGGGCGCCGGCGACGCCCCGCACGGCCCGGCCGATCGGCGGCAGGGCACCGCGGGGGCGCTTGCGGCGTGGCCCGGGCGCGAACCGCGGGTCGTCCAGCACATGCCGCATCACGGCCTGGGCGCGCGGCCCGAAATCGACCGCCAGCAGCGGAATCAGCCGGCGGCGGGCGACCGGATCGCGGACCAGGTCGGTCATGTCCCCGTACATCCGGCCGCCGACGTCGATGATCTCCACCCGGAGCCCGAGCGGCACCAGCATGTCCCGGACCAGCTCCTTGAGCGTGTCCATCCCCCTCGGCGTGACCGGTTGCAGCATGCCCTGCACATGTCCGAACTCGAGGTAGACCCGCGGCGGCCCGCCGGTGACCGGTGGCGCCGGGAACAGCGTGGTGATCGGCCGCGACTGCAGAATCCACAGCTCACCGTGGCGGTCCACGGCCCATTCCACGTCCTGCGGCCCGCCGAACAGCGCTTCGAGCCGCTCCCCCACCACCCACAGCGGATCGTCACGGTCGAGCACCCGCCGCTCGACGTTCACGGTGCCGTCGACCACCCCGGTCCCGGCGGCCGCCTCCACGACCATCCGGCCGCGCGTGCCCCGCACCGGGTCGGCGGTGAACAGCACACCGGCGGTCACCACGTCCACCATCGGCTGCACCACGACGGCCATACCGACATCAATTTCTTTCCCGTACGCCGTGACGCGCGCACCGCCGGCCGAGTCCCGGCATCGCCGGATCGCCGCGAACAGGTCGTCGACGCCGCGCACGTCGAGCACGGTGTCGAACATCCCGGCGAAGCTCGCATCGGGCCCGTCCTCCACGGTCGCGCTCGAGCGCACGGCCACGGCGGGGGCGCCCAGGGCCTCGTACGCGGAAATGATCTCGCTCGGCTCGGCCCCCTCGACCGTCACACAGAACCCGTCGGGCACCCGCTCGCCCGCCCTGAGCAGCGCACCGAGCCCGGCCGCCTTGCCGCCGGCGACCGCCCGCAGGCCCGGCCCGACGTCCCGCAGACCCACGACTGGCATGACCCCTCCCCGGGTTTCGCAATGCGATCGTATTGCCAACGGTAGCCGCTTCCCAATACAACTGCAATGCAAAAATCGCCCGGCCAATTCGTGACAGAGCCGGAACCACGGACGGATCCGCATCGTCTGAACGGACATGACTCGTCTCCGCGGCTCCCTGATCGCCGCCGCCGTTCCCCTGTTCCTGCTCGCCGCGTGCGCGCAGCCCGGCACCAGCGCGGGCGCGCCCGGTCCGGCCACGCCCGAGAGCTCCTCCGCCTCCCCCCAGAGCGGTGACGAGCTCGTGGCGCGCGTCGAGTCCTTCGGCGGTTTCGTCCCGCCGGACCGCACGGTCGGCACCCTGCCGGCGCTCAGCATCTACGCCGACGGCCGCGTCATCACCGAGGGACCGGTCCCGGCCATCTATCCCGGGCCCGCCCTGCCCAACCTGCAGGTGCTGATGCTCAGCCCCGAGCAGATCCAGCAGCTGACCAAGGAAGCGGCCGACGCCGGCGTGACGGCGGGCACCGACTTCGGCCAGCCCAACGTCGCCGACGCCCCGACCACCCGCGTGACCGTCGGCCGGCAGTCGGTGTCGGTCGTCGCGCTCAACGAGGCCCAGGCCGGCGACCCGATGCTCAGCGACGCGCAGAAGAGCGCCCGGGCCAAGCTCGCCGCCTACGTCAAGAAGCTGCAGCAGGTCTCGTCGGGCGACAGTGCGTCGGCCTCGGCGGCCTACGAGCCGGAGTCGCTCGCCGTGCTCGCCCGCCCGTGGACCAAGCCGGCCGGCGGCGAGCCCGCACAGACCGAGATGGCCTGGACCGGCCCGGCACTGCCCGGCGACTACCTGAACCCCAGCATCAAGATCGGCTGCGTGGTGGTGAGCGGAGCCGACGCCGACAAGGTGATGACCGCGGCCCAGAAGGCCAACCAGATGACGCCGTGGACCGCCGACGGCCAGAAATACCTCATCAACTTCCGCCCGCTGCTGCCCGACGAGAAGGGTTGCGCGGAGTTCAAGGGGAACCGATGACTCCTCTCGGAGAGCCGTTCGATTCCGGCCGCGACGACGTCGCGGGGGACGACGGGATCGATCGCGGGCCGGAGCGGACCGGGTCCGTTCCGGCCCGCCAGGGCTGCCGTCCGGCCCAGACCGCACCGCGCGGTCCCCGGGACACGCCCTAGTCTCAGCTGGGTCACAGCGGGGGTGCCCGACCATCGGCGCATGCGAGCCATGATGTTCGACGCGTACGGGCCGCCCGAGGTGCTCCGCGCCGTCGATCTGCCCCGTCCGCGGCCGCGCGGGGACGAGATTCTCGTCCGTGTCCACGCGACCACGGTGACCTCGGCCGAGTGCGGGATGCGCCGTGGTGAGCCGCGCTGGGGGCGGGTCGTTCTCGGACCGCGGCGGCCCCGGGCGGGCGTACGGGTGCTGGGTCTCGAATTCGCCGGCGAGGTGACCGAGCTCGGCCCGCGGGCGGACGGATTCCAGCCGGGCGAGCGGGTGTTCGGCTTCACCGGCTTCGGGGTCGGGGCCAACGCCGAGTTCAAGTGCCTGTCCGCGCGGGCCTCGATGACCACCGTCCCGGACGGGGTGACCTATGCGCGCGCCGCCGCGGCCGTCGACGGGTTCACCACGTCCTGGTACTTCCTGCACGACCTGGCGCGGATCCGGGCCGGGCAGAAGGTGCTGGTGATCGGGGCCTCGGGCAGCCTCGGCACGTACGCCGTGCAAATCGCCCACCGGGCCGGCACGGTCGTGCACGGGGTGTGCGGCGCCCGGAACGCCGAACTGGTCGGGTCGCTCGGCGCGGAGCGCGTGTTCGACTACGCCACCGAGGATTTCACCGCCGCCGGGGAACGCTACGACGTCGTCTTCGACACGGTCGGGCGCAGCTCGTTCGCGCGGTGCCGCCCGGTGCTGACCCCGCGCGGTTGTTATCTGCCGACCACCGGGCTCGTGAACAGCGCCCTCGCGGTGGGCACGGCGGCCGGCCGCGGGCCCCGGGTTCGCACCGGCATGTCGGTGCGCAAGCACGCCGCCCTGGCCGAACTGAGCGCCCGCCTCGGTGACGGCAGCCTCCAGGTGGTCATCGACCGCACCTATCCCCTGGCCGACCTGGTGGCGGCCCACCGGCACGTCGACAGTGGCCACAAGACCGGCAACGTGGTGATCACGGTGACGCCGTAGGAATTGTCGTACCCGCGGCCTACGGTGTCGGGCATGGACATGAAGATTGAGCTCATTCCCGTGCCGGTGACCGATGTCGACCGGGCCAAGGCCTTCTACGAAAAGGCGGGCTTCAACGCCGACCACGACCATCGCGTGCAGGAGGGCTTACGGTTCGTCCAGCTGACGCCGCCCGGGTCGGCCTGCTCGATCGTGCTCGGCGAGGGCATCACCGACAAGACCCCCGGCACGCAGGAGATCCAGTGCGTGGTGGCCGACGCCGGCCGGGCGCGCGACCAGCTGATCGAGGCCGGCATCGAGGTCAGCGAGGTCGACCAGCAGGCCTGGGGCGACTTCGTCTACTTCCGCGATCCCGACGGCAACAGCTGGTCGCTGCAGGCCATCGAGAAACGCCCCAACGGCTGATCCGCCCCGCGAGCTGCGGCGCCGGCGGTCGCTGAGGTCCGCGAGCTCCGGCGTCGGGGGCCGGCCGATGGCGGGATCCCGTTGACAGTTGGCAGGCGGGGCGCTTCTGCGCCGGTCAGGGCCTTTCTACGCTTCTGCGCATGCTTCGCTACGTCATGCCGGTGGTCATCGCGCTGGTCTTCATCGCCGTCGTCAGCTTCGTTCCCGAGCCGCACCGGCAGCGGTTCAACGCGCTGCTCATCGCGGGTGCCGGCGGCACCTACATCAGCGGAGGAGGTTTCGGTCTCTGGGAGCTGGCGTTCGCCGCCGTGATGGTCGCGGTCGCCTACGCCGGGCTGCGGTCGTGGAGCTTCATCGGCATCGGCTGGCTGCTGCACACCGCCTGGGACATCCTGCACCACCGGCGCGGCACCCCGCTGATCCCGTCCCTGCACGACTCGTCGTTCGGCTGCGCGATCTGCGATCCGGTGATCGCTTTGTGGGCCTTCACCGGCGGCCGCTTACCCCGCGAGCTGCTCGCCTATCGGCGCGCCCGCCGCACCGCCGCCGCTGACAACAACGACAGCGCGCCCGCCCGAGCCTGAACGCCGGCAACGCGCCGCCGACAACAACGACAGCGCGCCCGCCCCTGAACGCCGGCGACGCACCGCTGAACAACGACAGCACGCCCGCCCGAGCCTGATCGTCCGCGACGCACCCGCTGACAACGACGACAGCGCGCCCGCCCCTGAACGCCGGCGACGCGAGGCTGACGACCCTGCGCCCGCGCGGCCCGGGAGCGGCGGCTCGAGGCTACGTCTCCCAGACCGTGATCGAGAGGCGGAGGTTGTCGTACTCGGCGCTCTTGATCGTCACGAAAGCGGTGCGGCCGCCCGTGGTACGCACGCAGAGTTTGTCGCCGCCGGCGGGGACGATTCCGCCGATCGCCAGGGTTTCCAGCGCGTTGTCGCAGTCGGCCCAGCTCGGAGCCGAGCGACCGTCCCACTCGGCCATCGGCTGAGCGTAGAGCGCATAGTCGCGGGCTTCCGGGTTCCAATATTGCAGGTCGCCGTCGTCCCAGTTGCCCTTCGGGCCGGTCGCCGTGGTCGGGCGGGGCTGGTCGAGGTCGACGCCGGTGACGTTGTGCATCAGGAAATCGCCGGACCAGCGGACCTTGACCGTCCCCTCCGGACCTGAGGTCGGTTCGTCCGTGGCCGGCGGCGTCGAGGGCGGCCCCGACGTGGGCGGCGGTGTCGACGGCGGTGGGGTGGACGGCGGTGGGGTGGACGGGGGTGTGGAGACCCGACCCGTGGACGTGGGCGGCGGGGGCTGGACCTGGTCGTCGTCACCATCGGCCGAGCGGGGCAGCAACCAGGCGCCGATCGCCACGACGGCCGCGATGACGCCCGCGATGCCGCCGACGGCCTGCCACCAGCCCTTCGAGTGCCAGCGCGGGCCGGGAGGTTGCTGCGCGCCCTGAGTCACGAGGACCAAGCATAGATGCGCTTAGTGATCTAGCTCACCGGACGGAGGGCGCCGTAGCGCGGCCGGACACATCGGCGCGACCGCGGCTCGATCGTAGAACAGCGACGCGGCCGGACACATCGGCGCGACCGCGGCTCGATCGTAGAACAGCGACGCGGCCGGACACATCGGCGCGACCGCGGCTCGATCGCAGAACAGCGACGCGGCCGGACACATCGGCGCGACCGCGGCTCGATCGCACAACAGCGGCGCGGCCGGACACGTCGGCGCGACCGCGGCTTGATCGGAGAACAGCGGCGCCGCCGTGTACCGGCGGCGCCGCGTCCGGGTCACTGCACGCCGAGCAGGTCCACCACGAAGACGAGGGTCTCGTTCGGCTTGATGACGCCGCCGGCGCCGCGGGCGCCGTAGCCCAGGTGGGGCGGGATCGTCAGCTTGCGACGGCCGCCGACCTTCATGCCGGCCACGCCCTGGTCCCAGCCGGCGATGACCTGGCCGCCGCCGAGCGGGAAGGCGAAGGGCTCGCCACGGTTGTACGAGGCGTCGAACTCGCGGCCGGTCGAGTGCGCCACGCCCACGTAGTGGACGTTCACGTACTGGCCGGGCGCAGCCTCGGGCCCCTCGCCGACGGTGATGTCCTCGATCACGAGGTCGGCCGGAGGCGCGCCCTCGATCGGGCCGACGTCGGGCTTGTCCATGGGAACTCCATTCGTTGACAATCGAGCCCCGCCATGCAATCACACGCTCGGTCACGACCGTCGGCGGACGTGCTGAACGACTCAGGCCAATTCTCCGTACTGCTGTGACGTGAGAATCGATCGCCTGGCCGCCGCGGCACTCGCGGTGACCGTAGCCGCCCTGATCGGCGGCGCGCACCGGGCCGAGGCCCACGGGTCACCGACGACGCCGATCAGCCGCACCGCGGCCTGCGCCGACGGCGGCGAGGACACCGGCACCGCCGCCTGCAAGGCCGCCCGCAAGGCGAACGGCGGCGGGTTCGGCAAGTTCGACAACCTGCGCATCGCCGGCGTGAACGGCAAGGACCGCCAGGTCGTGCCGGACGGGAAGCTGTGCAGCGGCGGGCTCGACGCGTTCCAGGGGCTCGATCTGCCGCGCGACGACTTCCCGGCCACCAAGGTGACCCCGGGCAAGACCCTGACGATCCGCTACCGGGCGACGATTCCGCACGCGGGCGAGTTCCGGGTCTTCCTGACCGGTTCCTCGTACGACCCGTCGCAGCGCCTGACCTGGGACGACCTGGGCAGCAAGCCGATCGCCGCGGTCACCGACCCGGATCTGAACGACGGGGCGTACCTGATGAAGGCGAAGCTGCCCGAGCGGACCGGCCGCCAGATCCTCTATATCGTGTGGGAGACGTCGAGCACCCCGGACACGTACTACTCCTGCTCGGATCTGGTGTTCCCGGCCGCCGCGCCCGCGCAACCCGCGCCGACGACTCCGGCCACCACCCGGCCTGCGGCGACAAAGGCCACCAAGTCGCCCACCAAGGCACCGGCCGTGACGGCGACAAGCGCGGCACCCGCGGCTCCGGCCCTGGACCCGGTCAGCGCGGAGAAGGCCGCAGCCAAGCCGGCCGACACCAGTCGCGTCACTCTCGGTCACTGGATCGTCGCCGGAGCGCTGCTGCTCGGTTTCGGGGCTATTGCGTGGGCCGGCGCCGGCACATTTCTTCGCAGACGACGCGAAAACCGTTGAACCACAACGGTTGAAGCCCCGTACTGATGGTCGTCGACATTGCACAGGAATTTCCCAGCCTCCCCCCAAGGAATGAGGAAAGGCCGAGATGAGCCGAGTTCGTTACGGTCAGCGAGGCGTCAACCGTCGCCGGGTTCTGGCGATCGCCGCCACCGCCGGCGTGGGTGTCTCCGTGGCCGGTGTGGCCGGGCTGAGCCTGGCCGGCGAGAACGAGGAGACGCCGAAGGGCGCCGGTCCGCTGGTCCTGTCGCTGCGCGACGCCGAGAAGGGCACGTTCGACGTGTTCGTCGGCGGCTCCAAGAGCACGCTCACCGACAAGAAGCTCGCCGCCAAGCTGCTCAAGTCGGCCAAGGCCTGAGGGGGAATCCATGTCATCGCATCGTGAGGCTCCCGAGATCAGCAAGGACCCGGTGGCCGACAGCTCCGACCTGTACGCGTTCGTCAGCCCGGACGATCCGGACACCGTGACGATCATCGCGAACTACGTCCCGCTGCAGCTCCCGGCCAGTGGCCCGAACTTCTTCGAGTTCGGCGACGACGTGCTCTACGAGATCCACATCGACTCGAACGGGGACGCCCGGCCCGACCTGACGTACCAGTTCCGGTTCCGCACCGAGCTGCGCAACGACAAGACGTTCCTGTACAACACCGGGCCGATCGAGGCGCTGGACAGCGAGAACTGGAACCGCCGCCAGTTCTACTCGGTGACCAAGGTGGACTCGTACGGGAAAAGCTCGGTCCTGGCCAAGAAGCTGCCCTGCCCGCCGTGCAACGTCGGCAAGCTGTCGATCCCGGACTACGACGGGCTGGCCGCCGACGCCGTGGCCAAGCTGAAGTCGGGCGAGAAGGTCTTCGCCGGTCAGCGCGCCGACGCGTTCTTCGTCGACCTGGGTTCGATCTTCGATCTGGGCACGCTGCGCCCGTTCCAGGACAAGCACCTCGTCGGCCAGACGCTGTTCAACTACGCGGGCAAGGCGGTCAACGCCACCGACAAGCTGAACGTGCACAGCATCGCGATCCAGGTGCCCCTGTCCGCCGTACGCCGGGACGGGAAGAAGAAGGTGCGCGGGCGCGACCCCGAGGCGGTCATCGGCGTGTGGACGTCGGCCAGCCGGCGCCAGGTGCAGGTGCGCAACGGCGACAAGAAGAACGACGACGTCGTGGTCGGCCCCCAGGTGCAGGTGTCGCGGCTCGGCAACCCGCTGTTCAACGAGGTCATCGTGCCGATGGCCGAGAAGGACAAGTGGAACAGTCTGCCCCCGACCGAGGACAAGCGGTTCGCCCAGTTCGTCGAGAAGCCCGAACTGCAGACGCTGCTGCCGGTGCTCTACCCGGGCCTGTTCGACAAGCTGGCCGCGCGCGACAAGAAGGGCGACCCCCGGGCCGACCTGGTCGCGATCCTGCTCACCGGCATCCCGGACGGCGTGATCGACAACTTCCAGAACAACACCGGCGAGGTGCAGGCCGACATGCTGCGGCTCAACACCGCGGTACCGCCGTCGAAGGAGCCGAGCAAGTTCGGCCTGCTCGGCGGCGACCTGGCCGGCTTCCCGAACGGGCGGCGGATCGCCGACGACGTGGTCTCGATCTCGATCCGGGCCATCGCGGGTGTGACGCTGCCGCTGGTCGAGAAGGACTTCGAGCCGGACGCCGCGGCCGCGCTGGTCGAGCAGGGCCTGAGCATCAAGGACGCGAGCGCCGGCCTGCTCAAGAAGTTCCCCTACCTGGGCACGCCCTTCGACGGATTCGGTAACCCCTCATGACGCACGACCACTCCTGGCACAGCATGACCCCGTCCGGTCAGGGCACGGTGATGCTCAACATCGGCAACGGGATCGGCGCGCTGATCATCAACACCCCGGGCCGGATGCACGGACGGGAGATCGAGGTCAGCCCGGTGGACGACCCGGCCCGGCGCACGCACGCGGCCGTCCGCGCCCGCTACGTACGCGGCGGGGTCTGCTTCAGCGTGGTGCTCGACAGCCTGCCCGAGGGCCGCTACACCGTCTGGGACAACCCGGTCACGCCGCTCGGCGAGGTCGAGGTGCCCAGCGGCGGCGTCGCCGAGTTCCACTGGCCGGCGACGGTCGCCGCGGCGTGAAACCCGCGCGGGAGATCGCGGGAAAGCCGCGCGGGAGATCGCGGGAAAGCCGCACGGCAGACCGCGTTAAAACAGCACGGCAATCCGCCTGAAGGGCGGCACAAAACCGCGTTAGCTTGCAGAGAGCGGCGACTCGTTGCAGAGAGCTGCGCGGCGGTTACACAAAGGGGTCGCGTACCGGGTGGGCGCGTCCGATCGGGTCTAGGGTGAACGCCATGGTTGGCGGCCTGGAGATCCGACCGGACGCGCCCGCACTGTTCTCTCTCGCCACGACCGATGTGGACGAGGCCCGGGCGTTCTGCCGACGCATGTTCTACGGACCCCTGCGGGTCGACCCGGTCGGCGACCGGTCCGCCTTCGCCTTCCGGGCCGACGTGGTGTCCCTCGGCTCGATCACGGTCGGCGAGATCAGCTACGGCAGCGACATCCACGTGGCGATCCCCGACCTCGAGACGTCCTATCACGTGCTCGCCCCGCTGACCGGCATGCTGCACTCGCGGCACCGGGGCACGGTGGTGCTGGCCGACCCGACGCGGGCCGCCGTCTACCGCCCGATCGGCGACATCGAGCTCGACTGGCCCGGGTCGTGCCGGCTGCTCAGCATCAAGGTCGAGCGGGGTGCCCTCGAACGCGAGCTGGACGCGGCCCTCGACCAGCAGATCGTCACGCCGCTGCTGCTCGGCGACAGCTTCAACGTGATCGATGCCCCCGGCCGGACCTGGGTGTCACTGGTCCGGCTGCTCTTCGGCGAGGTGCTGAGCGGCAACGGTCTGTCCGGCCAGCCGCGGATGGCGTCCCGGTGGCGCGACATGGTGGTCAGTGGACTGGCCATGACGGTCGAGCATCCGTACGGCGAGGAGCCGGCCGGTATGCGGGGACCCAACCGCCCGCGTACGGTGAAAAGGACCCTCGACGCTATGCACGCCGAGCCGTCGCGCCAGTTCACCGCGGCCGATCTGGCCACCATCGCCGGCGTGGGCGTCCGCGTCCTGCAGGAGTCGTTCCGGCAGCACGTCGGCATGTCGCCGCTGACCTACCTGCGCCGATTACGCCTCGACGGCGTGCACGGTGAGTTGTCGCGCTCCGACCCGTGGCAGGTGAACGTGTCCGAGGTGGCGTTCCGCTGGGGATTCACGCACCTCGGACGGTTCGCCGGGGCCTACCGCGACCGCTACGGAGTGACGCCGTCGCAGACGTTACGAGAGCGCCGTTAAAGCTCCCCGTCCAACCACCCCAGCCAGCCGCCCCTTAAACCGGAATCAAAGCTCCACTCTCTGGCCCTTACCGATGACCACCACTCCGTTGTCCGAGACCGTGTATAGCTTGCGGTCACGGTCGAGGTCGACGCCGATCTGCGCGCCCTCGGGGATGGCCACGTTCTTGTCGATGATCGCGTTGCGGATGATCGCGCGCCGGCCGACCGACACGCCCTCCATCAGCACCGAACCCTCGACGTGGGCCCATGAGTTGACCCGGACGTTGGGCGAGATCACCGAACGCTCGACCAGGGCACCCGAGACCACCACACCGGGCGAGATCATCGACTCGATCGCGCGGCCCTGACGGTCGTCGTAACCGTGCACGAATTTCGCCGGCGGCCACGACCCGTAATTGGTGAAGATCGGCCAGTCATGGTTGTAGAGGTTGAAGATCGGCTCGGTCGCGATCAGGTCCATGTGGGCCTCGTAGAACGAGTCGAGCGTCCCCACGTCGCGCCAGTATCCGCGGTCGCGTTCGCTGCTGCCGGGCACCTGGTTGTCGCGGAAGTCGTAGACGTTGGCCTCGTTACGCTCGACCAGCATGGGAATGATGTTTCCGCCCATGTCGTGCTTGCTGTCCGGGTTCTGCGCGTCCTCTTTCACGGCGTCGATCAGGGCGCGCGTGGTGAAGATGTAGTTGCCCATCGACGCGTAGATCTCGTCGGGGGCGTCGGGCAGGCCGTCGACCTCTTTCGGCTTCTCGCGGAAGGCCTTGATGCGCTTGCCGTCCTCGGCCACGTCGATGACGCCGAACTGGTCGGACATCGACTTGGGCTGCCGGATGCCGGCGACGGTGACCGCGGCGCCCGAGGCGATGTGGTCGTTGACCATCTGCTTCGGGTCCATGCGGTAGATGTGGTCGGCGCCGAACACGATCACGTAGTCGGGCGACTCGTCGTTGATCAGGTTGAGGCTCTGATAGATGGCGTCGGCCGAACCGGCGAACCATCGGGGGCCGAGCCGCTGCTGGGCCGGCACCGGCGTGACGTAATTGCCGAGCAGCGTCGACATGCGCCACGTCTTGGAGATGTGCCGGTCGAGCGAATGGGATTTGTACTGGGTCAGGACGACCATTTTGAGGTAACCGCCGTTGGCAAGATTCGACAGCACAAAGTCGATCATGCGATAGATGCCGCCGAACGGGACGCCGGGCTTGGCCCGGTCCGCCGTCAGGGGCATCAGGCGCTTACCTTCACCACCGGCCAGAACGATCGCAAGCACCTTGACAGCCATGAAAGGACGCTAACTTTCCGCCAGCCGGAGCGCCAGCCGAAGAAGGGAAACTCGCGATGGTCTTCCCGAGGACGCACAGGGTAACTGATCTTGGTCCCTGGGGGCGAGACTTCTGATCAGGCATTAGGCTGCGGGCGTGGCCGAGAGATTGCGCGTAGACCTGATTTCCCGCGAATACCCGCCGGAGGTGTACGGAGGGGCGGGGGTGCATCTGGAATACCTGACCCGCGACCTGCGCGATCTGGCCGACGTGCGGGTGCACTGCTTCGGCGCCCCGCGCGACGAGCCGGGCGTGACCGCCTATCCGGAGCCGGCCGAGCTGGCCGGGGCCAACGCGGCACTGCGCACCATGGGGGTCGACCTCGAGATCGCCGCGGGCGCCGAGGGCACCGACATCGTGCACAGCCACACCTGGTACGCGAACTTCGCCGGGCACACGGCCAAGCTGCTGCACGGCGTCCCGCACGTGGTCACCACGCACAGCCTCGAGCCGCTGCGGCCGTGGAAGGCCGAGCAGCTGGGCGGCGGCTACGCGCTGTCCTCGTTCTGCGAGCGGGTCGCGATCGAGAGCGCCGACGCGGTCATCGCCGTCTCCGGTGGCATGAAGCGGGACGTGCTGACGGCGTACCCCTCGGTCGACCCCGACAAGATCCAGGTCGTCTACAACGGCATCGACACGTCGCTCTACCAGCCCGACCAGGGCACCGACGTGATCGAGCGGCTGGGCATCGACCGCAACCGCCCCAGCGTGGTCTTCGTCGGCCGGATCACCCGCCAGAAGGGCCTGCCCTACCTGCTCAAGGCGTGCCGCTCGCTGCCGCCCGAGGCGCAGATCGTGCTGCTGGCCGGCGCCCCCGACACCAAGGAGATCGCGGCCGAGGTCGAGGCGCTGGCCGACGAGCTGCGCGCCGCCCGCGACGCCCAGGGCGTGATCTGGGTGCAGGAGATGCTGCCCAAGCAGCAGGTCATCCAGGTGCTCACGCACGCCACGGTGTTCGTCTGCCCGTCGATCTACGAGCCCATGGGCATCGTCAACCTCGAGGCCATGGCCTGCGAGACGGCCGTGGTCGCGACGGCGACCGGCGGCATCCCCGAGGTGGTGGCCGACGGCGAGACCGGGCTGCTGGTGCCGATCGAACAGGTGCAGGACGGCACGGGCACGCCGGTCGACCCGGACAAGTTCGTCGCCGACCTCGCGGCCACCATGACCGAGCTGCTCAGCGACCCGGCCCGGGCCCGCGAGATGGGGCTGGCCGGGCGGCGCCGGGCGGTCGACAAGTTCAGCTGGGCCCGCATCGCCGAGGAGACCCTCGCGGTCTATCGGACGGTCCTCTGAGAGCGCCGCCGATGTCCCGCATTCCCCGTCCGCCCGTACGGCTGACCCTGGCCCTCGCCTCGATCCTGTTCGCGACCGCGGTCCTCGGCATCGGGCTGGTGCGGGCGGCCAACTTCCGGCCCGCACCCGCGGCCGGCGCGCCGTGGCCATCGGCCCCTGCTGAGGGCAGACCGGGAGTCTGCGGGACGCTCCCGGTCAAGGCACCGAGACAACTGCGGGGCATGTGGCTGACCACGGTCACCAACATCGACTTCCCGAGTCGGCGCGGGCTGCCCGAGGCCCAGGTCAAGGCGGAGTACCAGCGCTGGCTCGACCTGGCCGTGGCGCAGAACCACAACGCGATCTTCGTGCACGTGCGGCCGAGCGGGGACGCGTTCTGGCCCTCGGCCTACGCGCCGTGGTCGGAGTGGCTGACCGGCAAGCGGGACGGCAAGTCGCCCGGGTGGGACCCGATGGACTACATGGTCAAGGAGGCGCACGCCCGCAATCTGGAGTTCCACGCCTGGTTCAACCCCTACCGGGGCACCCAGCCCGGCCCGGCCGGCCCCGGCGCCGACTTCACGAAACTGGCGCCGAACCACCCGCTGATCAAGCACCGCGAGTGGGCCGTCTCGTACCCCAAGGGCGACACCGCGCGGCTCTACTTCGACCCGGGCATCCCGGCCGCCCGCAAGTTCGTCGAGGACTCGATGCTCGAGGCGGTGCAGAAGTACGACGTCGACGGCGTGCACTTCGACGACTTCTTCTACCCGTATCCCCAGGCCGGTCAGGACTTTCCCGACGATGCGAGCTTTGCGGCGTACGGGAAAGGAAAATCACGGGCCCAGTGGCGGCGCGACAATGTGGACACTCTCGTGCGCGAGATGGACGAGCGGATCAAAGCACTCAAGCCGTGGGTGAAGTTCGGGATCAGCCCGTTCGGCATCTGGCGCAACTCCGCCAACGACCCCGCCGGCAGTCGGAGCAAGGGCCTCGAGTCGTACGACGCCATCTACGCCGACACCCGCAAGTGGGTGCAGCAGGGCTGGCTCGACTACATCGTGCCCCAGCTGTACTGGACGATCGGGTTCGACAAGGCCGACTACGCCAAGCTGCTGCCCTGGTGGACGGCGCTCACCAAGGGCACTGACGTGCAGCTCTACATCGGGATGGCCGACTACCGGGTGGGCGAGCCGGGCGCGTGGAGCGACCCGGCCCAGCTCGACCGCCAGATGACGCTGAACGAACAGGCCGGCGTGCAGGGTCAGGTGCACTTCAGCGCGAAGCAGATCCGGGCCGACCGGCTGGGCGCGGTCACCCGCTATCGCGACAAGCACTACGCGACCCCGGCGCTGCTCCCCCGCATGGCCCGGCTGCCCAACCAGGCGCCGGCCGCGGCCCGGCTGGTGTCGGCCGAGCGCTTCGACAAGGGGGTGCGCTTCCAGGCCGAGGCGCCGGAGGCGACCAGCTGGGCGCTCTACCGGGTCGTGGGGGACGCGGCCGCGCTCGTGGCCACCGGACGGGCCGGCACCGAGGTGACCGACCCGGCGGCGCCCGCGGGCCCGGCGACCTACTGTCTCAGCGGTCTCGACCGTTCCGGCAACGAGGGACCGATCAGCGCGCCACTGACACTGCGGTGAGGGCCAGATCCCAGAGCCGGTCGGCGATCACCGGGTCGACCGACCACTGCGCCACTCCGGCCGTCGGCTCCGGGCCGCCCGCGACGACCTCCGCCTCCTGGTTGTCCTCGTCGAAGTAGCGCCCCGTCACCCCGGCGAGCAGCGGGGACACGGCCAGCAGCACCTCACCGGCGGCGCCCTGCCCGGGCGTCTTGTAGCCGTCGGGATGGATCAGCGCGCCATCGGCGTCCATCGCGCCCAGTGCCCGCATGGTCGCGGGGTCGAGGTGGCGCTGCAGTCCGGTGTGGATGCGGCCGGGAGCGACGGCGTTGGCCGCGATCCCGTCCCAGCGGCGGGAGATCGCCACGGCCAGCAGCACCTCGGCCGCCTTGGACTGGGCGTAGGCGACCCACGGGTCGTACGGGCGCGCGGTGAAGTGCGGGTCGTCGAGGTCGACGCCGGCCCGCAGCTGGGCGCCCGAGCTCACCATCACGACGCGAGCGTCATCGGTCAGGTGCGCGCGCAGGCCGGTGATCAGCGCGAAGTGGCCGAGGAAGTTGGTCGCCAGCTGCAGCTCCCAGCCGCTGCCGGGCGCGAGGCGACGCTCGGGGACGGCCATGATGCCGGCGTTGGCGATGATCGCGTCGAGCGGGCCGTCCAGGGCGGCGGTGCAGGCGGCGACGCTCGCCAGGTCAGCGAGGTCGAGGTCCGTACGGGTCGGGGCGATGACCTCGGCCCCGGCTCCGCGCAGGGCGTCGGCGGCCGCGCGCCCGAGTCCGGATGCGCCACCGGTGATCAGGATGCGCCGGCCGGACAGGTCGAGCCCGGTGAGGATCTCGGCGGCGGTGGTGTGCATGTCGTACGGGGTGTGGATCGCTGTCATACGCTCATACTGCGCGCGGATGACTGGACGATGAATGGCTCAGGGTCCACGATAGTTGCGTGAACGTCCACGGAGATCCGCTCGAAGACGTCCTGGCCCTCGTCGGCACGGCCAGTAGCCTGTCGGCCGGGCTCGTGGCCGGTGGTGACTGGGCGGTCGCGTTCGCGGCGGCGCCGGCCGTGAAGTTCAACGCCGTACGGCGGGGGAACTGCCTGCTGCTGGCCGGCGACGTCGTCTACGCGCTGGCACCGGGCGACTGTTTTCTGCTGACCCGGCCGATCGAGTTCGTGCTGGCCAGCGACCTGACCCTCCCGACCGTCCCGGCCGGGGTCGTCTTCGCGGGCGCCGACGTCGCGCGGGCCGGAACGGGCGACGACGTCTATCTGATCGGCGGCCGGTTCGACTTCGGCGAGCGGGCCGGCGCCCTGCTGCTCGACGCGCTGCCGGCGGTGGTCCACGTGCCCGGGGCCAGCGACGCCGCGAGCGCCATGCGGTGGGCGCTCGAGCAGATCGAGGCCGAGCTCCGCGGCCATCCGCTCGGGTCGGCCCTGGTCACCGAACACCTGGCCCTGGTCATGCTGATCCACGCGCTGCGCCTGCATCTGTCGGCCGCCCCGCCGGAGAGCGGCTGGATGGCCGGCCTGGCCGACCCGATCGCCGGGCCGGCGTTGCGCGCCATGCACGCCGAGCCCGCGCGAGCCTGGACCGTGGCCGACCTCGCGGTGCTGGCCACGGTGTCACGCTCGGCCCTGGCGGCCCGATTCAAGCGGGTGGTCGGCCAGGCCCCGCTCGACTACCTGACCCGCTGGCGCATCGAGCTGGCCGCGGCCCGTCTGCGCCGCGGCGACGACACCGTGGCGCTGATCGCGCGCGAGGTCGGCTACGGCTCGGAGAGCGCGCTGAGCAACGCCTTCAAGCGGATCACGGGCCACTCGCCGCGCGCGTATCGATCTAGTCTGGACCGATGAGGGACAGGCTGAGGGCGATCGCCGAGGAGACGATGGCCGTCATCGAGCGTGGTGACTTCGGCGAACAGATCCGGCGAGCCGTGGACGGCACCCGGCTCTACCTTCCGGACGAGGCGCTGCCCACGCCTTCGACCGCCGATGCACCAGCGAGGGTCGAGGTGACCGGGGAGACCACGCTGGCCGCGGCGCGGCGTCTCGGCGGCGATGTGGCGGCCCTCAACTTCGCGTCGGCCCGCAGTCCGGGCGGCGGGTTCCTCAAGGGCGCCCAGGCGCAGGAGGAGAGCCTGGCCCGCAGTTCGGCGCTCTACCCGTGCCAGCGCGCGGCCGGCGAGTTCTACGCCTACCACCGCGCCCATCCCGAGCTGCTCTACACCGACCGGATCATCTACTCCCCCGCCGTCCCGGTGTTCCGCGACGACAACGATCAACTTCTTGATTTCCCGTACGCCGTCACGTTCCTCACCGCGGCCGCCCCCAACCGGGCCGCCCTCGCCCGTGAGCAGCCCGCGCTGCTCCCCCAGGTTCCGGCCGTCCTCGAACGGCGAGCCGCCCGGATCCTGGCCGTGGCCGCCGCCCACGGTCACCGGCGGCTGGTGCTCGGCGCGTGGGGCTGCGGGGTCTTCGGCAACGACCCGGCGCTGGTGGCCGACGTGTTCGCGCGGGCGCTGCGGGCGGCGCCGTGGTTCGACGAGGTGGTGTTCGCCGTTCTCGATCGGGGCGACGCGCCGATCCGGGGCGCCTTCAGCCGGGCGTTCGCAGGTCCGCGTACATGATGTGCAGCCCGACCCGCCCCTGCACCGGGTGGGCGAAGGCGCCGGGCACCGTGCCGACGATGGTGAACCCGAGCCGCTCGTAGACGGCCACCGCGCCCCGGTTCGACTCGGCCACGGCATTGAACTGCATTCCCGCGTACGCGTGCTGCCGGGCCCACTCCAGCGCGAACCGGCACAGCGCCGTCCCCACGCCCTGGCCCCGGCTGAGCGGCGCGACCATGAAGCTGGCGGTCGCCACGTGCGCGCCCGGACCGGCCCGGTTGGGACCGACCTTCGCCGTGCCGAGCACCTCGTCCCCGTCGACCGCCACCACCGTCTCACCCGGCGGCGCCTCGAGCCAGATCGCCCGGGCGTCGCGCTCGGTCATCGCGGGGTCGTAGGTGAACGTGTCGGCGGCACGGACCACCGACCGCACGATCTCCCACACCTGCGGCCAGTCGGACTCGGTGAACTGCCGGATCAGCACGATGCGCACGCTACATAGTGTTCTCCTCAGCGGGCTGACAGCACACCGGGTGGACGATCCGGTCATGACAACCGCCACCCTGATGGTCGCCGTGTCGCGGCCCTGGTTCTGGCCCGTCTCGTGGGTGCCGGCGTACCTGGGCATGGTCCTGGCCGGCCACCGGCTCACCCCCGCCGACCTGCCCCGGGCCCTGCTCGCGCTGCTGATCCTGGGCCCGCTGGTGTGGGGCGCGGTGCTCGCCCAGAACGATCGGCACGACCTGGCCAGCGACCGCCTCAACCCGCGGCGCGCCACGTCACCCCTGGTCACGGGCACGGTCGATCTCCGCACGTTAGGTCGCTGGTACCGCTGGATCGCGGCCGCGGCCCTGCTCACCGCGCTGCTGGTCGGCCCGCTGTTCGTGCTCGGCGTGGCCGCGGTGCTGCTGCTGGGCTGGGCCTACAGCGCTCCCCCGCTGCGCCTCAAGACCCGCCCCGGCTGGGACGTGACGGTCAACGCCCTGGTCGTCGGCGTGGCGTCCCCGGCCGCGGGCTGGGCCATCACCCGCGACCCGGGCGACTTCCCGTGGCAGTTCGGGCTGATCGGGTTCCTGTTCGCGGCCGCGCTCTACGTGCCGACCACGGTGACCGATCTGCCCGCCGACATCCAGGCCGGAGACCGGACCTTCGCCGTACGCTTCGGCGCCCGCACCGCCTATCTGGCCGGGCTGACCCTCTGGGCCGGAGCGCTGGCCGTCGCCGTGGCTTGCGCGGCGGCCGACGTGGTGGTGCCCCGGAGCACGCTCGTGCCCCAGCTTGTGACCGTGCCGGTGCTGTTCACGGCGTACGCGATCCTGACCCGTCGCCCGAGCATCCCCCGCCTGGCCGTCCTGTCGATCTTCTTCGCCATCCCGACCGCGGGGTTCGCGCTCGCCCTCACCTGAGTCACGACCGGGCGGAGCGGCGCGGCGGACGCGGGAAGAAGCCGCTGGTGCGGGCGACGTAGTCGGCATAGCCGGGGCGTGTCTCGGCGAGATGCTTCTCCATCAGGGGCTTGCCCGTCTTGCGGGCCAGGAACCACGTCATCAGCAACGGCGAGAGCACCGTCAGCCAGCCGGTCCAGTGCAGGGCGGCCAGCGCGAACAGTCCCCACCAGACGCAGGCGTCGCCGAAGTAGTTGGGATGCCGGGTCCAGCGCCACAGGCCGGTGTCGAGCACCTTGCCCTTCGAGGCCGGGTCGGCGCGGAACCGGGCCAGCTGCTGGTCGCCGACCGCCTCGAAGAACAGGCCGACGGCCCAGATCACGACGCCGACGGCGGCGAGAGCGGTCAGCGGCGCGTAGCGGGCGGCGATCTGCACCGGCAGCGACACGAACCAGAGCGTGATCCACTGCAACAGGTAGACGGAGCGGAAGGCGTACGCGTTGCGGCTGCCCTTCGCGCGGCGGAGCATCTCGTCGTAGCGCGGGTCCTCACCGGGGTGCAGCCGGGCGCTGCGGCCGATGTGCACGGCCAGCCGTACCCCCCAGATCGCGGTCAGCGCGGCGACCAGCCAGGCCATCGGCCGGTCGGCGTTCAGGGCGGCGGCGGTGACCGCGACCGCCGCGAAGCCGAGGCCCCAGGCGACGTCCACGCCCTTGTGCATGCCCCGGGCCACGCCGACGGCGAACGCCCCGGCCAGCACCGCGAGGGCGGCCGCGGCCGTCGCGAGCAGCAACGTCAGCATCGGACCGCCGGCATGCCGCTGACACCCTCGGGAGTACGCCGTACGGCCAGGATCTGGTCGACGCCCATCCGCCCCTCCTCGAAGGTGAGGGCACCGCCGACCAGGTAGAGCCGCCACACCCGGGCGGTGGGTTCGCCGACCAGGGCGACCACCTCGTCCCAGCGCCGCTCCAGCGTGTCGAGCCAGTCCTCCACCGTACGAACGTAGTGCTCGCGCATCCCGTGCACGTCGCGCACCTCGAGCCCGGCCCGTTCGAGCAGGGCGACGGTGTCGCCGACCGGCCGCATGTGCATGTCGGGTGCGACGTAGGACTCGATGAACGCTCCGCCGCCGGGCGCGTGGGCGCCGCGCGACATCTGCTGCACGAGCAACCGGCCCTGCGGGGCGAGCAGGCGGTGCAGGGTGGCCGCGAAAACCGGGTAGTTGCCCGCGCCGACGTGCTCGCCCATCTCGATGGTGGAGATCGCGTCGTACGGGCCGTCGGCGACGTCGCGGTAGTCCTGCAGACGGAACTCGACCGGCAGGTCGCCGGCCGCCTCGACGGCGTACGCCCGCTGCTCCTTGGACAGGGTGACGCCGGTGACCGTCACGTCGTAGTGCCGGGCCGCGTGGATGGCCAGCGCGCCCCAGCCGCAGCCGACGTCGAGCATCCGCATGCCCGGCCGCAGCCCGAGCTTGCGGCAGATCAGGTCCAGCTTGGCGTGCTGGGCCTCCTCCAGCGTCATCGCCGGATCGGTGTAGTAGGCGCATGAGTACGCCATCCGCGAGTCCAGAAGCATCCGGTAGAAGTCGTTGGACAGGTCGTAGTGGTAGCTGATCGCGGCCCGGTCCCGCTCCCGGGTGTGCACCCGGCCGTCGAGTTTCGCCTGCACCTCGGGCGCGGGCGGTTTCGGGCCGAGCACGCCGAGCCGCAGCACGGACCGGGCGGCCCGGAGCCGGTCGGCCAGACCCACCTTCACGCCGCCGCCGGTCAGCCCGGTGGCCCGGGCGTGCCGCCACACCTGACGCAGGCCGTCGGCGAGGTCGCCCTCCACGTCGATCTCGCCGACGATGTAGGCCTGGGCCAGCCCGAGCTCGTTCGGGCTCCACAGCAGGCGGCGCAGCGCGGTCCGGTCGCGGATCACCAGCACCGGGCCGCCGGCCGGGCCGCTCTCGCTGCCGTCCCAGGCGCGGATGCGTACGGGAAGAGCGCCTCCGGCCACGCCCGAGACGATCGACGCGAGCCGGTCGGCGATGCCGGGTCCGAGCGCGAGGGTTGCGGTCATGCGGCACGCCCCAGGGTGAGCTGGCTGACGTCGAGGTAGCGGGCCGCGAAGCCCGCCTCGCAGTAGGCCAGGTAGAAGTTCCACGTCCGGGCGAACGTGGCGTCGAACCCGAGCGCGGCCACCTCGGCCGAGCGCCCGGTGAAGGTGGCCCGCCAGCGCCGCAGCGTCTCGGCGTAGTCGAGCCCGAAGTCGAGCCGGTCGTGCACCCGCAGTCCGGCCCGGCCGAACACCGCCTCCATGGCCGGCACCGACGGGACCAGGCCGCCGGGGAACACGTACTTGTGAATCCAGGTGTACGTGCTGCGGGTGGTGCGCATCCGGTCGTGCGCCATGGTGATCATCTGCAGGCCGACCCGGCCGCCGGGCGCGAGACGACGGGCGACCGCTTCGGCGTAGACCGGCCAGTAGGCGGCGCCCACCGCCTCGACCATCTCGACCGAGACGATCGCGTCGAAGCCCCCGGCGATCGGCGGGATCTCGCGGTAGTCCTGCAGCCGCACCTCGACCCGGCTGGCCACGCCGGCCTCGGCGGCCCGTCGCAGGGCCAGGTCCCGCTGCTCGGCCGAGAGCGTCACGCTCACCACCCGGGCACCGCGCCGGGCCGCCCGGATGGACAGCTCGCCCCAGCCGGTGCCGATCTCCAGCAGCCTGGTCCCGAGCGTGACCCCGGTGCGGTCCAGCAGCCGGTCGATCTTGCGGTGCTGCGCGGTGGTGAAGTCCTCGCCCGGGTGGTCGAACAACGCGCTCGAATAGCTCATCGACTCGTCCAGGAACAGCGCGAACAGGTCGTTGGACAGGTCGTAGTGCCGGTGGATGTTGCGGCGCGAGCCGTCCGGCGTGTTCCGCTCGGCCCGTGGCGCCCGCGCCCCGTGCACGTGCCGCATCCACTGCAGCGACGGCGGGATCAGCGTGCCCATCGAGCCGGCCAGCACGGTCAGCAGCCCGACCAGGTCGTCGGCGTCCCAGTCACCGGCCTGGTAGGCCTCGCCGAAGCCGATCAGCCCGGCCGCACCGAGCCGGGCCAGCAGCGCCTCGGGCCGGCGCACGTCCAGGATCGGGCCGGTCGTGCCGGTCACCCGGCCGTCGGGGTAGCGCACCCGGACCGCCGAGCGGGCCATGGCCCGGCGGAACAGCACCCCGGCCATCTGCGAGCGCACTGTCGCACGGGGGCGCACGGCCACGTCGGGCCAGCGGGCCGGGTCGACGACCGGGAACGCCGGTTCGAGAGCGGTGGTCATCGGGCACCTTCCGTTCGGGGCACGACGGGCAGGCCGCGCAGATAGAGCCGGATGCCCTGGAGCCGGATCCGCATCGACACCGCGACGGTGACGAGGGGGTACTTCAGCGCGGCGCGGACCAGGCCGGCGCGGGTCGCCGGGCGCCGCCGTCCGCGCAGCGACGCGACGAAGGGACGGCCGCCGTCCCGGTCGAGGGCGACAGTCAGCGACAGCCGCTCTCCGGGTTCGGGCAGGGTCAGCCGGTAGGCGCCGGACACGTCGTTGAACGGTGAGACGTAGAACGTCTTCGCGGTCTCGGCCCGGCCCCGCTCATCGGTGCGCAGCAGATAGCAGTGCCTTCCGCCGTACGTGTTGTGCACCTCGGCGATCACGGCGGCGAGACTGCCGTCGGCCCGGTGACACCAGTAGACGCTCAGCGGATTGAACACGTGCCCGAACACCCGGGCGTTGGTGAGCATCCGCACCGGCCCGCCGCCGAGGTCGATGCCGTGCCCGGCCAGGTAGGTCTCGACGTTGCGGCGGATGCTCACGTCCGGGTCACCGAAGTGGTCGCGGGCCCGGAACGAGGCGAGCCACCGGTCGCGGGGCAGGTCGTCCAGGTCGACCAGCCACTGGTAGGTGCGGTAGGCGAAGGCATGCCGCAGCGGCGCGGTGCGGGTGTGCCGGACCGTGCACTCGTAGAGGGCGGTCACCAGACGACCCCGAGCGACCGTGCGGCCTCGACCCCGCTGCGGCAGCCGTCCTCGTGGAAACCCCAGCCGTGGTACGCCCCGGCGAACGCCGTCCGCCCGTCGTTGAGCCCGGGCAGGCCGGCCTGGGCGGCGACCGACGCCGGGGTGTAGATCGGGTGCTCGTAGGTCATCCGGGCCAGGCCGTCCCGGTCCGAGTTGAGCGTGACCAGGTAGTGCCGCCGCGCGTCGAGACCCTGCAGGCGGTTCATGTCGTACGTGACGACGGGGGGCCCGGCGCTCGGGGCGCACCCCGGCAACCGGTAGTTCCAGCTGGCGCGGGCCTTCTCCCGTACGGGAAGAATCGTCGCATCGGTGTGCAGCACTGTCTCGTTGCGCGAGTAGCCGAACGCCCCGAGCACCCGCCGCTCCGCCTCGGTCGCGTCGGTGAGAAGCCGCAACGCCTGGTCGGCGTGGGTGGCGACGACGACGGCATCGAATCTCGAGCCGTCGACCACGACCCCTTCCCGCGTACGGGAGACCGCAGTGACCGGATCACCCGCCCGCACCCTCGGCAGGTGCTTGGCGAGCAGGTCGACATAGGTGCGGGAGCCGCCGGTGACGGTCCGCCAGGTCGGCGACCCGGTCACCGACAGCATCCCGTGGTGCGACAGGAAGGTGAACAGGTAGCGGGCCGGATAGTCGGCGACGACCTCGGGACCGCAGGACCAGACCGCCGACACCAGAGGCACGACGAAGTGCCGGACGAAGTGGGCCGAGAACCGGCCGCGGGCCAGGAACTCGCCGAGCGTCGGGTTGTCCGCGGTCGCGAGCAGCGCCCGGGCCCGCCGGTGGAAGAGCGGCACCTGGGCCAGCATCGCCAGGTGGGCGCCGGTCGGGCGGCGCGCGAACAGGCCGCTCGGGCCCTTCGCGCCGGCGTACTCGAGGCCGCAGCCGTCGCAGCGCACCGACATGCTCATCTCGGTGGCCCGGGTCGGCACGCCCAGTTCGGCGAAGAGCCGGCGCAGCAGCGGGTAGGTGCGGTCGTTGTGCACGATGAAGCCGGAGTCGACGGCGACGGTCGAGCCGCCGTCCGGCAGGTCGTGGGTGTGCGCATGGCCGCCGAGCCGGGTCTCCGCCTCGAAGAGCGTCACGTCCCATTCGTGCCGCAGCAGATAGGCCGCGGTAAGGCCGGACACACCGGCGCCGATGACGGCTACGGATCTCATCCTCAGTCACTCCCGGGGCTCGAAAACGATCTCTGCTGCGTCATTCGAGGCCCCCCAGCCCGCAGATTGCTGACAAATCACCACCCATCCGTCAGGGTGACGGCTCCGAAGATCCTTCGTGACGTCTTCTCAGCCTTCGCTCACGGTCTTCGGCCCGGCCTCGGCTGCCCGGGCCGTCGTGCTGGTGCTGCACGGTGGTCGCGTGACCGGCACCGGGGCCGCCCCACGGGGGCTGGCCTGGGCGCGGATGCTGCCGTTCGCGCGGGCCGGCTACGGCGACGGCGTGGCCGGCTGGCTGCTGCGGAACCGGGTGCGGGGGTGGAACGGGGCTGCCGAGGATCCGGTACGCGACGCGCGGTGGGCCCTGGCGGAGGCGCGGCGGCGGCACCCGGGCGCGCCGGTCGTGCTGGTCGGCCACTCGATGGGGGGCCGGGTGGCGCTGCGCCTGGCGGCCGACCCGGACGTGGCCGGGGTGTGCGCGCTGGCGCCGTGGATCGAGAACGGCGACCCGGCCGTACGGGGAAAGGCGGTGCTGATCGCGCACGGGCAGCGGGACCGGATCACCGACCCGGCGGCGTCAGCGGCGTACGCGGCCCGCATCGGCGCCACCTACGTGCCGATCGCGCACGACGGCCACGCGATGCTGCGGCGGCCACTGCTCTGGCAGCGGCTGGTCACCGGCTTCGTCGCAGACACGGCGGTGGCCGGCCCGCGGCATACGGACCGGCCACCATTACCCGGGGCGGAGTGGACGCCCTACTTCACGGAGCCCAGCGACAGACCCTGAACGAGCTTGTCCTGGGCGGCGAAACCCGCGACCAGCACGGGCAGCGAGACCACGAACGCGGCCGCGCACAGCTGGGCCAGGAACAGGCCCTGGCTGGTGACGAACGAGGTCAGGAACACCGGCGCGGTCTCGGCCACGGTGGCCGTGAGCACGCGGGCGAACAGCAGCTCGTTCCAGCTGAAGATGAAGCAGATCAGCGCGGTGGCCGCGATGCCGGGGGTCACCACGGGGGCGATCACCGAGCGCAGCGTCTTGGTCAGGTTGGCCCCGTCCATCTGGGCCGCCTCGAGCATCTCGACCGGCACCTCGGACAGGAACGAGCGCATCATCCAGACGGCGATCGGCAGGTTCATCGAGGTGTAGAAGAGAATCAGCAGCCAGACGTTGTCGAGCAGGCCCGCGTTCTGCGCGAACAGGTACAGCGGCAGCAGGCCCGCCACCACCGGCAGCATCTTGGTCGACAGGAAGAAGAAGAGCACGTCGCTCCACTTCTTCACGGGCTTGATGCTGAGCGCGTACGCGGCGGGGATCGCCAGCAACAGCACCAGGGCCGTCGACAGCACGCTGGCGGTCAGCGAGTTGAGCAGCGGCGGCCACGGTGACGCGCCGCCGGAGAAGAACTCGCGGTAGCCCTCGAGCGTGAGCGGCGCGAAGACGGCGGGCGGGTTCTGGGCGGCGTTGGCCTCGGAGTGGAAGCTCGTCAGGACCATCCACACGACCGGCAGGACGAACAGGATGCCGACCACCCAGGCCAGCAGCGACAGCCAGGCGCCGCCGCGGCCCTCCTTCTTGCCCGGAGGAGCGGCTTGCACAGTCGTGGCGGTCATCGGCGACCCTCCTCCTTGAAGAGCGACGAGACCGTACGCAGGGCGAACGTCGCGATGATGATGGTGCCGATGACGACCACGACCGCCGCCGCGGAGGCCCGGCCGTAGTCGTGGGCCTGGTAGAAGATCTGGTAAATGGTGTACGGCAGGTTGGCCGTGCCCAGACCGCCCGACGTGATCGTGAAGACCGCGTCGAAGTTCTGCACGATGTAGATCGAGCCGAGCAGGCCGCCCAGCTCCAGGTACTGGCGCAGGTGCGGGAGCGTCATGCTGCGGAAGATCTGCCAGTTGTTGGCGCCGTCGATGCGGGCCGCCTCGATCACGTCGAGCGGACGGCCCTGCAGCCCGGCCAGCAGGATCAGCATCATGAACGGGGTCCACTGCCAGACCAGCGAGAAGATGACCGCCCACAGCGGCATGTTGCTGATCCAGTCCGGCTGCGGCGGGTTGTCCGAGCCGAAGATGCCCCAGATCCAGGTGAGCGCGCCGTTGAACAGGCCGTACTCGGGGTTGTAGAGGGCGTGCTTCCAGATCAGCGCGGCGGCCACCGGGACGACCAGGAACGGCGCGATCATCATGGTGCGGACCGCGCCCCGGCCCCGGAACTTGCGGTCGAGCAGCAGCGCGATGCCCAGGCCGAGCACCAGGCTGATCAGCACGACGCCGGCGGTGAGCAGGATCGTGGTCCACACCGCGTCGCGCATGTTGACGTCGGTGAAGACCCGGACGAAGTTGTCGAACCCGGCGAACCCGCGTTCCTCGGGGTAGTACGCGTTCCAGTCCATGAAGGAGATGACCAGCGTGGCCACGAACGGCAGCTGGGTCACGATGATCATGAAGATGAGCGCGGGCAGCAGCGGCGCGCGGCGGGCCCAGGCCGAGGCCCGGCGGGCCACGCCCGGAGGCGGGGTCTCCGCGGTGCCGACCGATGATTTCTCAGCGACCGATGTCATGCCTAGCCCTCCTCACGTGACTTGTAGCGTTCGGCGACGTCTTCGGCCAGTCGCTGGCCGCGTTTCAGCGCGTCGTCGACGCTCATCTGACCGGCGATCGCCGAGCTGACGTACTGCGACGCCTGGGTGCCGAGGTCGGTGAACTCGGGGATGTCGACGAACTGGATGCCGATCGCGGGCCGGGGCTGCACCCCGGGGTTACGCGGGTCGGCGCCCTCGATGGCGGCCTTGGTCGGCTCGGCGAACGACGAGGCGACCTTGAGGTAGTCCTGGTTCTCGTACGTCGAGGCGCGCTTGCCGGCCGGGACGCTGGACCAGCCGACCTGCTGGCCGACCAGTTCCTCGTACTGCTTGCTGGACGCCCACGAGATGAACTTCCAGGCGTTGTCCTTCTTCTTGCTGGCCTGCTGGATGCTCCACGACCAGGCGTACAGCCAGCCCGAGCTGTCGGTCTTGACGACCGGCGCCGGCGCGTAGCCGATCTTGCCCTTGACCGGCGAGTCGTCGGCCTCGAGGGATCCGGCGGCGCTGGTGGCGTCGTACCACATAGCCACGTTGCCCTGGATCAGGTTGTTCAGGCATTCGGTGAAGCCGGCCTGCGGTGCGCCGTTCTCGCCGTGGGCCCGGACCAGGTCGACATAGAACTTGGTGGCCTCGGTGAACTCGGGTGCGTCGACCTTGGGTGTCCAGTCCTTCTCGAACCAGGTGCCGCCGAACGTGTTGACCACGGTGGTGAGCGGCGCGAAGATCTGGCCCCAGCCGGGCTGGCCGCGCAGGCAGATGCCCCGCATGCCCGGTTGCTTGTTGTCGACCTGGGCCGCGATGTCGGCCACCTGCTGCCAGGTCGGCTTCTCCGGCATCTGGACGTTGTTCGACTCGAGCACGTCCTTGCGGTACATCAGGAACGACGACTCGCCGTAGAACGGCTCGCCGTAGAGCTTGCCGTCGTCCGCGGTCAGTGACTGCGTCATCGGCTTGAGGATGTCGTCCTGGTTGAACTGGGTGTCCGCGGCGACGTAGTCGTCCAGCGGGGCGATCCACTTCGACTTGGCGTAGATCGGGATCTCGAAGTTGCTCAGCGAGGCGACGTCGTACTGACCGGCCTGACTGGAGAACTCCTGACTGATCTTGTCGCGGACGTCGTTCTCGGGCAGCACCGTGAAGTTCACGTTGATGCCGGTCTGCTTGGTGAAGTTGTCCGCGGTGAGCCGCTGCAGATCGATCATCTGCGGGTTGTTCACCATCAGGACGTTGATGCTGTTGGGCCCTTCACCGCCCGGCCCACCGCCCCATCCGGCGCACCCGGTGAGGGTGAGCACGACAGTGGCGGTGGCGGCGAGCAGGGCGCGTTTGCGCGTGCGTGACATCCGGCCTCCCCGGCGAGGCTTGATCGGGTTTCGACGTCACCTACCCAAAGGTGTGACGCCAGTAACACACCGGCATCAGTACATGCCTGAGATCGACAGGATGTCAACCATTCGTCACCCTGCGTTGGGGCGAACGGGCAGGCCGGGTTCCCCTGAACGTCCTATGTAGAGGCCACCCGGGCCTGCTTGCCGAACACCTCGACAACGTCGCCCGGATGCAGCTGGCGGCCCCGGCGGGTGTCCACCTCGCCGTTGACCGAGACGTCGCCCGAGGCGATCAGGACCTTGCCCTCGCCCCCGGTGTCGATGAGGTCGGCCAGCTTGAGGAACTGTCCGAGTCTGATCATGTCTCCGTCGATCGGCACGTCACGCATCCCGACATCATCCGGCAAAACTTTTCCGGCAGCGTTGAACCTTTGCCGCCTGTGATCCGAACTACCCCTCGTGAGGCACTCTCAGCTGGCCCGCCGCGCGGGCGTCCCCATCGCTGCCGCCGCTCTCGGCCTGTTCGCCGCCACCCCGGCCTTCGCCGACGTGACGGTGTCGCCGTCGACCGCCGTCCAGGGCAGCGGAGACAACCTGACTTTCAAGGTCACCAACCGCGGCGACAAACCGGTGCACACGATCAAGCTCGACCTGCCCGCCGACACCCCGGTGGCCGAGGTCTATCCGCTCTCGGTCGACGACTGGGCCCCGCGGATCCAGCAGCGCACACTCTCGACCGCCCTGCCGACCCTGCACGGTGACACGCCGACCACGGAGACCGCCTCGGCGATAGAGTGGATCGCGATGCCCGGCAAGAATCTGGCTCCCGGCGCCAGCACGGAGGTGCGGATCGCCATCGGTCCGCTGCCGACGCTGAGCTCGATGGACTTCAAGATCGTCACGGCGTACGCGGACGGCAAGGCCGGACCGGCCGACCCGGCGGCCAAGCTGACCCTGACGCCCGCCCCGGCCGGGGCCCCCGCCGCCGGGCACCACGGCGCGGCGGCCGGCGGCACCACGGCCGGTGACGCCGCGGCGCAGGAGGCCGAACTCTTCCAGCAGGCCATCGCCGAGGCCGACCGCGGCCCGTCGGTGTGGTCGATCGGTGGCTGGGTGGTGGCCGGTCTGGCCCTGCTCGGCGGCGCGGTGATGATGCTGCGTGGCCGGCACCGGGCCGACCCCGACGCTGACTCCGACGAGACCCCGATCGACGAGTCGGCCGAGGAAGAGCCCGCGGAGGACAAGGAACCGGTCACGGCCGGCGGCGGCAACAGCAAGTGGGCCTACAAGGGCTGACGAAGGCTCCCGCGCTGGTGGACGCGGGAAATGTCGTGATGACGCGCGTGGGGCGCGGAGCACGACCTGCGGATGGGGCCAATGGGCATGGCCCGCGATCCGCGGACGAGGGGCGGGGGTATTACTCCCGCCCCTCGAGTACTGTGCTCATTCCTCCCGCCCACCATCCCAGGTGGTGCGCGACGGTGCGCGGAAAGTTAAAGTTCCCCGGCTAGACGGACACGGTGCGTGGACTGTTGAGGGCGGCCACGATCTCGCGCTCGACCCGCTCCGAGTCCTCGTGCGGCACCTGGCACGTGCCGGCTGCGATGTGCCCTCCGCCGCCGTAGCGCAGCATCACCTCGCCCACGTCCACCGGCGAGGTGCGGTCGAGGATCGACTTGCCGCACGCGAACACGGTGTTGAGCTTCTGCCGGCCCCAGATCACATGCACCGACACCCGCGCCTCGGGGAAGAGCGCGTACACCATGAACCGGTTCCCGGCGTGGATCACCTCTTCCTCGCGCAGATCGACCACGACCACGTCCCCCTCGACGTGGCTGACCCGCTTGAGCTGCTCGACGAACAGGTCGTGCTGCGCCCGGTAGAGGTCCGCGCGCTCGGCCACGTCGGGCTGGGCGAGGATCTCCCGCACGTCGTTGTGCTGGATGCAGGCCTCGATGAGCTGCATCATCAGCTGGTAGTTGGAGATCCGGAACTCGCGGAACCGGCCGAGCCCGGTCCGGCTGTCCATCAGGAAGTTCAGCAGCGACCAGCCCTGCGGATCGAGGATGTCCTCGAGCGCGTAGTCGGCCGAGTCGGCCTGGTCGACGGCGTACATGAGGCCGTTGGAGACGTCGGGGAAGCGCTCCCGCCCGCCGTAGTAGTCGTAGATCACCCGGGCCGCCGACGGCGCGTCGGCGTCGATGATGTGGTTACTCAGGTTGCCCTCGTTGCGCAGGGTCTCCGAGTGGTGGTGGTCGAACACCATGTAGGCGCCCGGAGCGTACGGCAGGTTGGTCAGGATGTCGTTCTCGGTGACCTCGACCTCCCCGTCCTGCACGTCCTTGGGGTGCACGAACTTGATGTCGCCGATCATGTCGAGGTGCCGCAGCAGCACAGCGCAGACCAGGCCGTCGAAGTCGCTTCGGGTCACGAGCCGGTACTTCACGAGTCCCCCTCAAGAACGCCACGCGGGTACAACCCAGTTTGCCACTTTTGTCGTGTATCTCAGGTCGCATCCGGGGATGGATGTGAACCTTTCCGGCTCCACGCTGCGTAGAGTTTTGCTGGACGGTCCCAACGGTCGGAGGACACGTAATAACCATGGACAACGCCCCTCAGCTCATCCAGGAGCGCAGCGCCCCGCCCGCCACGCTGGTGATCTTCGGCGCCTCGGGCGACCTGACCCGGCGCAAGCTGCTCCCGGCCGTGGAGAGCCTGGCCCGGCACAATCGCCTGCCCAGCCAGTTCGCCCTGGTCGGCGTCGCCCGCACGCCGATGGCGGACGAGCAGTTCGCCTCCAGCGCGCTCGGCGACCGCAGCCTGACCGACAAAGCCCAGCTTCAGGGCGGAATCCGGTACGTATCGGGCGGCTACGACGACCCCGACACGTACAAGCGGCTGGCCGAGACGCTCGACGAGCTCGACGCCCAGCGCGGCACGTCCGGCAACCGCCTGTTCTACCTGTCCACCCCGGCCGAGGCGTTCGAGCCGGTGATCCACGGGCTGGCCGGGGCCGGGCTCAACCACGCCCGCGAGGGCTCCTTCGCCCGCCTGGTGATCGAGAAGCCCTACGGCCGCGACCTGCCCAGCGCCCGCGAACTCGACGCCGTGGTGCACGGCTCGTTCGACGAGCCCCAGGTCTTCCGCATCGACCACTACCTGGGCAAAGACACGGTGCAGAACGTGCTGGCGCTGCGCTTCGCCAACTCGATCTTCCAGCCGATCTGGGACCGCTCCTGGGTCGACCACGTGCAGATCACGGTGGCCGAGACGCTCGGCGTCGGCACCCGCGGCGGCTTCTACGAGCACGCGGGCGCCATGCGCGACATCGTGCAGAACCACGTGCTCCAGGTGCTCGCGCTCGCCCTGATGGAGCCGCCGGCGTCGTTCGAGGCCGAGGGCCTGCGCAACGAGAAGGTGAAGCTGCTCCAGGCGATCCGGCTGCCCACCAACCGCGACATCGCCGACCTGGCCGTCCGCGGGCAGTACACGCGCGGCGGCACCCGCAGCGACCTGATGGCCGGCTACCGCGAAGAGGTCGGGGTCGACCCGCTCTCCCGCACGGAGACGTACGCGGCCATGCGGCTCAACGTCGACAACTGGCGGTGGGCCGGGGTGCCGTTCTACGTCCGTACGGGAAAAAGGTTGCCCGCCCGCGTGACCGAGGTGGCCCTGCAGTTCCAGCGGCCGCCGCACCTGCCCATCCCGCAGGACCAGCTGACCGGGCTCGAGGCCGACGCGCTGATCCTGCGCATCCAGCCCAACGAGGGCATCTCGCTGCGGTTCGGGGCCAAGGTGCCGGGCCACTCGTTCCGGGTGCGGACGGCGTCGATGGACTTCTCGTACGAGCAGACGTTCGCCGAGGAGAGCCCCGAGGCGTACGAGCGACTGCTCCTCGACGCGCTGCTGGGCGACCCGACGCTGTTCATCCGCAGCGACGAGGTCGAGCACTCGTGGCGGATCGTCGACCCGATCATCGAGCACTGGGCCTCGGACATGTCGCCGATCCCGACCTACGAGGCCGCCTCGTGGGGACCGGCCGACGCCGAACGCCTGATCGGGCGCTCGGGCCGGGCCTGGAAGAACAGCATCTAGCAGCTACGCGCTCTTTCGTGCGGCGAGGGTCTCCAGGGCCTTCGCCGCATGATCCTGCATGTTGGTCTCGGAGTGGATGACCTCGAGCACCGAGCGGTCGGTGTCGATCACGAAGGTCATCCGCTTCGTGCTGAGCGGGCCCAGCGGCAGCTTGCGCTTGACGCCCATCTTCGACGCGACGGCGCCGTCGGGGTCGCTGAGCAGCGGGTAGTCGAAGCCGTGGAGGTCGGAGAACTCCTTCTGCTTCGCGATCTTGTCGCGGCTGATCCCGACCCGCTGCGCGCCAGCCTCGCGGAACTCGGCGGCCAGATCGCGGAAGTTGCACGCCTCGGCGGTGCAACCCGAGGTCATGGCGGCCGGATAGAAGAACAGGACAACCGGCCCGGCGGCGAGCAACTCGCTCAGCCGGCGCGGCTTGCCGTCCTGGTCATCCAGCTGGAAATCGTCGACGACATCACCCTTGTTGAGGCTCACACCAGAAACCTACTCCCGGGTAGCGGACGCGGCCATCGGGCCTCCCCATTCGGTCATCGGGCCTCGCCTCCCCTAGGGTGAGAGAAACTCCCGTCCGCTCGACCGATTCAGCAATCAGCCCCCCGCACGTCTCCACCGAAAGCGACACACCATGCAGGTCTCGGTCGCGCACCACCCGCCGAACACGGCCGTGCTGGTGCTGCGCGGTTCCCTCGATATCGACACCGTGCCCGTGCTCAAGGCCAACCTGGCCCGCCTCGTCGACCGTCCCGCGCCCCGGGTCGTGGTCGACGTCTCGGGGCTGGACTTCTGCGACTCGATGGGGGTGGGTGTCCTGGTCACCGCGCACGGCCGGGCCCAGGAGCGTGACGGCTGGGTGCGCCTGGCCGCACCGTCCGGCTTCCTGCGCCGCCTTTTCGACACACTCGGCCTGACCGACTACCTGGCTCTCTTTCCCGACGTGGAAACCGCCCTCAAGGATTAAGAGCCTCAAGAGCGGTCGCTGTGCTGATTCGCTCGATCGCGCGTGCGCCGCTAAGAGCGAACGAGTTCGGCCTGCAGGCGATGGCGGCTTCGCCGACACCGCCCGAAGGCCGAACTCGCCCGCGCGGCAACGCGCTCCTCGCTTTAGCTGGTCACGCCGAACACGATGCGTCCGAGCGTGTCCTCGGTGCCGGAGAAGCCCTCGGCCGGCAGGAACGTGCTGTCGCCGAAGTCGACGTCGATGTCATCAGCCGTGCCGCCGACGTTGTCCGGCCCGACGCCGAAGAGGGTGCCGAAGCCGGTGCCGCCCGCGTCCATCAGGTTGGGCAGCGCGTCCTGGTTGTCGGTGTGGAAGTTGCCGAAGAAGTGCCCGGCCTCGTGCGCGATCACGTTGCTCAGGCCCTGGGCGACGAAGGCGAGGCGGTCACTGGCCGGCCCGATGTAGGTGTTGAGCGACGCCGGCGTGGATCCGGCCGGCGAGCTCAGCACGTCGAGCAGCACCAGGGCGGTCTCCTCGGTCTCGAAGTTGCCCGGGTCGATGCTCTGGGCGATGCCGATCGTGTCGACACCCGACTCGTCGATCGTGCCGCCGACCACGATCCGGCTGACGTTCGCCTTGCCCCACTGGTCGGCGTTGTCCTTGCTGTTGGCGATCTTGAGCTTGAACTTGCTGTTCAGGCCGCTCGCCTCGAGGTCGGCCTTGATGTTCTCGGTGACCCCGGCCGTGACGGCGTCGATCAGCGCGTCCTCGTCGGCGCGGGTCAGGCCCCAGCTGGTCAGGAACGCGGCCAGCGGGCTGAGATCGCGCTGGCCCGAGCCGCCGAACACGCCGGTGTTGACCCGGGCGCCGTCGAAGTCCAGGTACAGCGTCTGCACCGGCTTGGCCCCCTGCAGCACCGGGCGGTAGCCCTCGACCGTGATGTCGTACGCCCCGGAACCGCCGGTCACCCCGACGTAGTGCCAGCCGGCCTTGGTCGCCACGTAGTCGGTCACGGCGTTACCGCCACCCGGCAGCGGCGAGTCCATCGGGTAGATGAACGACGCGTCCTGGTCGGAGCCGTGCACCTCGCGCGGCACGGTGTCGTAGACGGTCAGATAGGTGGCCGAGCCCTTGACCGATCCGCCGAGCACGTCGCCGGCCCGGAGCTTGACCGCGAAGAAGTCCTGGTCGACGCCGCCCGCGGTGGCGGTCAGCGTGTACGGGCCTTCGGTCGGCGGGGACGTGTCACCGATGCCGCCGCCGCTGCCCGAGTCGAACGGGTCGGCGGGCAGGCCGCCGTAGGCCGCGACCGCGGCGTAGAAGTCGCCGCCGGCCGGAACCGGGTAGCTGATCCGGCTGTCCAGGCCCCCGAAGTCGTCGTTGACCGCGAGCAGGGTGCCGTCCGGCGCGAACAGCTGGAGCACCGTGTCGAGCGGCCCGGTCGGCGTGGCGGTCGCGACCGTCAGCACGTCCCCGGCGCTCGCCGTGATCTTGAAGAAGTCGAAGTCGTTGCTGCCGTCACCGGTCTGCCGGCCGTGCGGGCCGTCGCCGATCTGCGCGCTGATCGAGGCGCCGTTCTGCGTGCCGACCCCGATCCCGGTGGCCCCGGCGAGGGTGATCGAGCCGTCGTCCTCGGGCGCCGGCGCCACGGTGGGCGTGCTCGTCGCCTCGTTGTTCAGGTTGCCCAGGACGCGGATCTTGGAGAACTGTCCCGAGCCGGTGCCGTAGCCGGTGATGCGCTGCGCGTTGACCGGGGTGTCGTTGCCGCCGAACGTGCCCGGCAGCTCGTCCTCGTCCACGACGACCGCGGGCGTGGCCGCCGCCTTCGCCGACTTTCCGGCCTTGGCCGCGTTCAGGCGGGCCGCCGCCTTCGACTTGGCCTGGGTCTTCATGTAGTTGGCCCAGCCCGAGTAGTCGACCTTGGACGGGTCGGCGACCTCGGCCAGGAACGGGTTCGGGCCCTTCGGTTTGGCCCCGTACGGAGCCTTGGGCGCGATCCCGACGCCGGCGGCCAGCGAGGCCCGGTCGGCCGGGCTCAAACCGTCACCGGCGGCCGGTTTCGGTTCGGCGTTGGCGGCGCCCGGCGTGATCAACGCGAGCCCCAGGACGGCCGCGGAGACGGCAGCGATGCTTCTTCGCATCTTTCCCCCTTCAGCCCATCAGCGACCCCCCGGCCGCGGACGGCACCACCGAACCTACTGAAGAAGATCGTCAATATCTATGGGAGTCGATGAGGCTTAACGGGTTCGTCTTACCGGGCCGCAGCCGACTCGCCCACCGGCAGGTGGCGCAGCGCGCGGACGACCGGCACGGTCAGCACAAGCGCCAGCACCGGGATGAGGAACGCCAGCCGCAGGCCGATCGGCTCGGAGAGGGCCCCGATCAGCACCGCGCCGACCAGCGCGCCGCCGTAGTTGAAGAGGTTGACCCGGGCGATCACCTCGTCCGACCGGCCCGCGGCGGCCTCGCCGGCGGCGCTGAAGGCGAGCGGGATCAGCACCCCCACGCCCAGGCCGGCCAGGGCGAACCCGGCGATGGCGACCGGGATCGACGGCACGGCGACGACCAGGCCGCAGCCCACCGCGCAGATCAGCAGGGCACCGATCACCGCGGCGGTGCGGCCCACCCGCGGCACCAGGTGGTCGCCGGTCAGGCGGGAGAGCAGGACGGCGCCTTGATAGGCGGCGTAGCCGAGCGGGGCGACGGCGGCCGTGGCCGCCAGCGAGTCGTTCAGATAGACCGAGCTCCACGTGCTGACCGCCGAGTCGGCCAGGAAGCCGGTGAACACGAAGGCGCCGCAGATCAGGATGATGGGACGGGTGCCGGTGGCCGCCGTGGTCGTGGGCGCCGCGAGCGTGCGGGCCGGTTCCAGGGCGGGCCAGGCCGCGACCACATAGGTGAACGCGAACAGGGCGGCCAGGCCGACGGCGACCGAGGCTCCCCCGCCGCCGGCCGCGAACGCCGACATCAGCAGGGCGGCGGCGATCGCGGCGGCGGTGTAGGCGGCGAACAGCCGGTTCATGACGCTGCGGCCGAGCCGGGCCTGCACCAGGACGCCCTGCATGTTGAGGCTGGCGTCGACCGCGCCGAGGCCGACCCCGTACAGGATCAGGATTGCGGTGAAGGCGACGGTCGGGGTCCGTACGGTGGAAGCACCCAGACCCACCGCCACCGTGAGCAGACCGCCGGCCAGCGCGAAGCGGCTCCCCCAGCGGGCCGCCACCCGGTCGGCGACCACCGAGCCACCGGCCGCGGCCACACAGACCAGAAGCAGGACGATCGAGACGTACGTGTCGTCGATGCCCTGCCTGTCCTTGAGCTGCGGCAGCGCCGTCACCAGGGCGGCGTAGCCCAGGCCCTGCGCCGCGTAGCCGCCCGCGATCCACGCCGCGCGCCGGCCACCGGACATCTGCGCCTCCCTCGGTCAGCGAGGGAGTCAATATAGGTCAGGCGGGCTGTACTGTCTCCAGCGCCGCGACCGCAGCGCCCCGGGCGCCCGCCATGTCGAGGTCGGCCACCAGCGCGAAGGTCGCCGCCGCCCGCTGTTCGTCACGCAGCTGGGTGTTCTCGCGGACCGTGTCGAGGAACCACTGCCGGAACTTCGGGGCCGCCTCGACGACGCCGCCGCCCAGCAGGTAGGCGTCGGGGTCGGTGAAGTTGGCGGCGATGGTGAACATCTTGCCGATCGCCTTGGCCTGCTGCTCGAACACGGCCAGGGCCAGCGGGTCGTCCTGCTCGGCGAGCCCGCGCAGCTTCTTGGCGGCCTGCGGCAGCGGCTCGGCCGCGAGGGGGTGGTCGGGGAACCGGGTCAGCCAGTAGGGCAGCAGGTTCTTCTTGATGCCGGTGAGCGAGGCGATGCTCTCGACGTCGCCCTGGAAGCCGCAGTTGCACTCGGGGATCGGCTGGCCCACCTCGAGCACGCCGTGCAGCGGGATCTGCACGTGGCCGAGTTCGCCCGCCATGCCCGCGGCACCGCTGACCACGCTGCCGTTCACGACGACCCCGCCGCCGAGGCCGGTGCCGACGATCGCCGCGACCGACGATTTGGTCATCGCCTCGGCCCCGAAGAGCCGGTGGTGGGCGTAGAGGGCGGCCGCGTTGGCATCGTTGAGGTAGAAGACCGGCAGGCCGATCCGGGCCTCGAGGGCGCTGCGGATGTCGAAGCCGTGCCACGAGACCATGCTGAAGTTGGTCGCGCCCTTCGACGAGATCACGCCGGCCGCGCTGGCCGGGCCGGGGGTGTCGAGGCCGACCGCGCGGACCAGGGTCAGCGGCGTGCTGGTCAGTTCGAGGATGTTGTGGAAGGCCTCGGCCAGCTGCTCGATCGCCGGTTCCGGCCCGTCGGTGACCAGGCTCGGGTTCTCGACGAGATGGTCGACCAGATATCGACCGGTCGCGTCCAGCACAGTGGCGTTGTTGCAGGTGCCGCCGTTGTCAAGACCTACGACGACCCAGGAGGCGGGGGTGCGTACGGTTTCAGCCTGATCCACAGGTTTGAGCGTACGTCCGACTTCGTCCCCGCGGTACGGGTGCGGGCGGATTGCGGGTCCGTTAGTCATGGTTGCAGGGGCGACGGACGAGTCCGTACGGGCC
Organism: Paractinoplanes bogorensis; assembly: GCF_018829635.1. Taxonomy (GTDB): domain Bacteria; phylum Actinomycetota; class Actinomycetes; order Mycobacteriales; family Micromonosporaceae; genus Actinoplanes; species Actinoplanes bogorensis. The sequence goes on along the minus strand of NZ_JAHKKG010000004.1, from coordinate 94,194 downwards.
GAAGGGTCGGGCATGACGACCCGACGCACGCTTCTCGCCGCCGGTGCCGCCGCTGCTATCGCCACGGCTGTCGCGGCTCCGGCCGAGGCCGCCCCCGCCGCCGCCTCGCTCGCCCCCGCCGCCCTGGCCTCCGCCGACCCGATCGCTCACCTGGTCCGCCGGGCCACCTTCGGCCCCACGCCGGCGGTGCTCGCCGAGGTGAAGGCGCTCGGTATCGAGGGCTGGCTCGACCGTCAGCTCGACCCCGCCAAGATCAGCGACCCGCTGTGCGACGAGCTGATGGCCCGCCTCCCCCTCGCCGGCGCCTCGATCGCGACCACCCGGGCCACGATCACCAAGAACTCGTACGACGGTTTCAAGCAGCTCGGCCGGGCCGCCGTCGCCCGCGCCGCGTGGAGCAACCGGCAGCTGTTCGAGATGACCGCCGCCTTCTGGGCCAACCACCTGCACGTCGCCGCGCCGTCCAGCCAGACCTGGGACAGCCGGGCCGACTACGACGCCCAGGTGATCCGCAAGCACGCGTTCGGCCGTTTCGCCGACATGCTCAAGGCCTCGATGAAGCACCCGGCCATGCTCAGCTACCTGGACAACCGCTCGTCGACCAAGGCGCACCCGAACGAGAACTACGCGCGTGAGCTGATGGAGCTGCACACCGTCGGTCTCGTCTACTCGGAGGCGGACGTCCTGGCCGGCGCCCGTCTGCTCACCGGTCTCACCGTCAACAAGACCAACGGCGTTTTCCTGTACGACTCCACGCAGCACATCACCGGTGCCGTGTCGATCCTCGGGTTCCAGCACACCAACGCCACCGCCGCCGGGGGCGAGTCGGCCGCTCTGGCGTTCGCCGACCACCTGGCCAAGCACCCGGCCACCGCGGCCCGGCTGGCGACCAAGCTGTGCCAGCGGTTCGTCTCCGACGAGGCGCCCGCCTCGCTGGTGGCCAAGCTGGCCAAGGTCTACCTGGACAACGACACCGCGATCAAGCCCGTCCTGAAGGCTCTGTTCCTGTCGCCGGAGTTCGCGGCCGCGATCGGGCAGAAGACGCGTACGCCGCTCGAGGACCTGACGGCGACGATCCGGACGCTCGGGCTGGGACCGGAGAAGTCGGGCCTGCAGCTGCTCGACGCGCTCTACAACGGGCTGGTCTACGCGGGCAACGCGCCGTTCCGGTGGGCCCCGCCGAACGGCTACCCCGACGTGGCCGCCGCCTGGGCCTCGCCGTCCGGTTTCCTGCTGCGCTGCAACAACCACCTCAACCTGGCCGCGGGCTGGTACCCGAGCTGGTTCACGCGGCCCGCCGACATGCTGAAGTCGCTGGTCCCGACGCTGCCGGGCACCTACGGTGCGCTTGTCGACGCCCTCGCCGTACGGCTGATCGGGAAGGCTCTTCCGCCGCAGCACACGGCCGCCGTGCTCAGTGTCGCGGGCAAGCTGCCGACCAGTCCTCTGACCGCATCCGACAAGTCGCTCGCCGGCCACGCGCCGTACCTGATCGCACTGGTCCTCGACGCACCGGCGTTCCAGCTGAGGTGATTTCGATGTTCGACTGCGGTGAGGCGACACTCTCGCGACGGGGCCTGCTCGGGGCCGCGACCCTGGCCGGGCTGGCCGGGGCGGGGGTGTCGACCCAGCTCGCGTACGCGGACGCCGGCTACACGGGCGACACGCTGGTCGTGGTGTCGCTGCACGGCGGCTTCGACGGGCTGTCCGCGCTGGCCCCGATCGGCGACCCCGACTACTACAAGGCTCGCCCGACCATCGGCGTACCGAAAGCGCAGGTCATCGCGGGTGATGGCATGTTCGGCCTGCACCCGGCGCTGGCCCCGCTGCTGCCGCTGTGGCAGAGCGGCCGGCTCGCCGGGGTGCACGCGGTCGGCCAGTCCAACCCGACCCGCTCGCACTTCGCGGCCATGGAGGCGATGGAGAACGCCGCCCCCGGCACCTCGATCCGCAGCGGCTGGCTCGAACGCATGCTCGGTGTCACCGGGGCGACCGGCGCCCTGGCCGGGGTCTCGGTCGGCCACGCCATGCCCGACCGCCTGTTCGCCGGTCCGACGCCGTCGGTCTCGATGTCCGCGATCGACAAGTTCACGCTGGCCGGCGACTCGGCCAAGCGCCCCATGGCGGCGGCCCTGCGTTCCCTGTACGCCGACGCGCCGCCGCTCCAGGCCGGGCCGGCCCTCGCCGCCGATCGGGCGCTGACCGCTTCCGGTGTGGTGCGCGCGGTTGTGGGTGGCTCGTCATACCCGGCGACCGACCTGGGCAACGCGCTGAAGGACGTGGCCCGGCTGATCAAGGCCAAGGCCGGCCTGGCCGCGGTGTCGGTCGACTGCGGTGACTGGGACATGCACGAGGGCCTGGGCGCGGCGGTCAAGGGCCAGCGCATGTACGACAACCTGACCGAGCTCGCCCTGGCCCTGGCGGCGTTCGCGGCCGACCTGGGCCCCGAGGCGATGAAGTCGGTGACCCTGCTGACGATCAGCGAGTTCGGGCGGCGGGTGCAGGAGAACGGCTCCCGCGGCGCCGACCACGGCCACGGCAACGCGATGCTGCTGATGGGTGGCGGCGTCAAGGGCGGCAAGGTGTACGCCAAGTGGCCCGGCCTGGCGCCCGGCGCGCTCGTGGCCGGCGACCTCGCGGTGACCACCGACTACCGGTCCGTCATCGGCGAGATCCTGCAGAAGAGATGCGGCTTCGGATCGCTGTCCCAGGTGTTCCCGGGGGTCAGTCCATCGACGTTCGGCCTCGCGACCGCACGGTGAAACCCTTTGTTTCAAAATTGTTAACCCGGGCGCGTGGTAGTTGATTTCAGGGGCAGCCGCCTCTAGTTGATCTTACCGATCAGCCCTTATGGTGGCCGTGATGGAACCTGCAACAGGGCACGTCGTCCTCGACAGCGCCAGCGACGAGGGCTTCGCCTCCCTGCGGATGTCGGCCCGGCCGCGCGCCGAGCGCTACGAACTGGGCCGGTCGCTGCGCGAGCGCTCGCACCGCTCCGACATGGCGTTCTGGGCGGTGCCGCACGGGCGCGTCGACCCGGTCACCCAGGTCATGAACGCCAACGTGGGCCGCCAGGCCTGGCTGGTGCCGGTCCGGGTCGGGCGCATGATCTCTTCCCCGTACGCGTACCTGCGCGGCTCGGCCAACGTCATGGCCGACGACTTCGCGCACCTGCCGGCCACCGGCATCACCCCGGTCATCTGCGGCGACGCCCACCTCGGCAACTTCGGCTTCTACGCCTCCCCCGAGCGCGAGCTGGTGTTCGACCTCAACGACTTCGACGAGGCCCACCCCGGCGCCTGGGAGTGGGACCTGCGCCGGCTCGTGGTCAGCGTGTATGTGGCCGGGCGGCAGAACGGGTTCAAGGAGAGCGCCTGCTCCGACGCCGTCCAGCACTGCGTCGAGGAATACCAGGAACAGATCGGGCACCTGGCCGACCTGCCGCTGCTGGCCCGCTCGTTCGACCAGATGGACGTCGACCGGCTGCGCTCGGCGGCGTCCCGGGCCAGCTTCCGCTCCGAGATCGACCGCGCCGCCCGTCGGGCCCGCCGCCGCACCAGCGACCGCGCGCTGCCCCGCTTCACCGAAAACCGCGACGGCACGGTCCGCCTGGTCGAGGAACCGCCGCTGATCACCCGCCCCAGCGACGTCGAGGTCGATCAGCTGGCCGAGGCCCTGGACGGCTACCTCAACACCCTGCCGCCGCACTGGGCCCGCATCCTGGCCGGCTACCGCATCGTCGACATCGCGCACAAGGTGGTCGGCGTGGGGTCGGTGGGACTTCGGGCGTACGTCGCCCTGTGCGAGGGCAGCAGCCCCTCCGACGTGGTGTTCCTGCAGCTCAAGCAGGCCCGCCGCTCGGTCATCGCGCACCACCAGCACGGCGACGCGGCCTGGCACCGGCACCAGGGCCAGCGGGTGGTCGAATACCAGCAGGCGCTGCAGACGGTGTCCGACCCGCTGCTCGGCTGGGCCACGGTCGGCGACACCCAGTTCTACGTACGCCAGTTCCGCGACATGAAAGGCGCGATCGTCGTCGAGGGCATCGACGCGCCCGCGCTGGCCGACTACGCCGGCATCTGCGGCTACCTGCTGGCCAAATCACACGCGCGCACCAGCGGCGCGTCGATGATCGCCGGTTACATCGGCGGCAGCGACAAGATGGCCGACGCGTTGTGCCGGTTCGCGCGCACCTACGCCGACCAGGTCGAGAGCGACCACGCGGCCCTGGTCGCGGCCGTACGCCAGGGCATCCTCCCGGCCGAGGTCGCCTGACCCGCGCCTGGGATGATCACGGCGTGAGCGGGCGCGTCGAGATCACCAACAGCGAGCTGGCCGACTTCTGGACCGAGCGGCACCTGTGCACGCTGACCACGTTGCGGGCCGACGGTTCGCCGCACGTGGTCGCGGTCGGCGCGACGCTCGACGTGGCCGGCGGCCTGGCCCGGGTGATCTCGTCGTCGACGTCGGCCCACGTACGGCACGTGCGGGCCGGTCAGACGCGGGTGGCGATCTGCCAGTTCGAGGGCCCCCGCTGGACGACGGTCGAGGGCGTGGCGGTCGTCCGCGACGACCCTTCGTCGGTCGCCGAGGCGGAGAAACTCTATGCGGCGCGCTACCGGACGCCGCGCCCCAATCCCGCGCGCGTGGCCATCGAGGTCACCATCACCCGGATCCTGGGGTCGAGCCGCTTCGTCGCCTGACCCGGCGTCGGGTTGTCCACAATCGGCGGCTGTCCACAGGGCGTCCACGAAGATCGCCCGAAATCACGATAATGGCTGTGGACGGGGGCCCCCGGTGGAGGGCGGGCTCGGCGCTTCGGCGGGCCTCAGATGCGGCCGTCGCTGGTGAACGGGCCGACCTTGGCCGGGAGCACCAGGCCGGCCGCGGCCAGGCGCATCAGCAGGTCGTGCAGCTGACTGCGGGTGAGGGTGTCGTGCCCGGTCAGTTCGGGGTGCGGCAGGCCGAGCGCGCGGGCGGCCTCGATCGCACGGGTGCTGATGGCCCCCTCGACCGCCCACAAACGATGAGCCCGCATGGCGAGGTGGGCCGAGGCGGTCAGCTCGCCGTGCAACCGCAGCAGGCGGCGCAGGTCGGCGGCGAGCTGCTCGATCGGCGGCCCGACCGGTTGCGGCGGTTTCGGGCGCGACGCCTCCCAGCGAGCCGCGATCACGGCACACCACTTGGGCGCGAAGACCACGGCCGCACCGAACAGGGTCGGCGTGGCCACGATCAGGGCAAGCTTCGCCACATCCCAGAAGTCCACTGACGCTCCTCGCGAACGGCAGACACGGCCGTACCCGTTCGACGATCCGCTCACCCCGCACCACCGTCAACCCGGATGCGCCGCTCAACGCACACGACGTGCGCCGTCCGCAAAACCCGACCTTCGTCCCCCGCTCCCCCGCCCGTTCTCCCGCGGGGCCGGGCTCGCCCACACCGGCGTCGGCGCCAGACCGGCCGCGCCGCGCCGCATCACGAAGCCGCGCAGCTCGGCCGCACGCCACCGCCACGCAGACCGGCCGCGCCGCACCACACCACGAAGCCACGCAGCGCAGCCGCACGGCACCGCCACGCAGAGCGGCCGCGTTGCGTGGCGGTGCCAGGACAGGCGGGCGGCGCGCAGTCAGCGGACGCGGCCGCGCGGAACCAGTCGGCTGATCGGCATCGGCGGGGCGGGCAGGGGCGGGCCGTCGTAGCCGTGGACCTCGCCGAAGCGGGGCGTGCGGTCGGACCAGTCGGCTCGCATCTGGACGATCTCGTCGTGGTCTCGAGCGACGAAGTTCCACCACATGACCAGGCGCTCGTCGAACGGCTCGCCGCCCAGGAGCAGCAACCGCGACGGCGACCCGGTGGCCACCCGAACCGATTCGCGGCCGGCGCCCAGATAGAGCAGCGGCCCGGGCTTGAGCGTGGCGTCGCCGACCGTGGGGGCACCGTCGAGCGTGAGTAACGCGTACTCGAAATCGGGTCTCAAGGACAATGTCGACTCGGCGCCGGCGGTGAGGGTGAGCTCGGCGCCGACCAGCGGCGTGTAGCAGCGCGCGGGCGACGTGACCCCGGCGAACGAGCCCATCAGCACCGTGGTGGTGAGGCCGGCCTCGGTGACCACGGGCAGGTCGGCGTGGTGGGCGAAGGCCGGCGCCTGGTCGCGGGCGGCATGCGGCAGCGCGACCCAGAGCTGGACGCCGTGCAGGACCGGGGTGTGCTCGGCCGGCGTCTCTTCGGAGTGGGAGATGCCGCGCCCGGCCGTCATGAGGTTGAGCTGGCCGGGGCGGATCAACTGCAGGCTGCCGAGACTGTCGCGGTGCAGCACCTCGCCGGCGAGCAGCCAGGTGACCGTCTGCAGACCGGTGTGCGGATGCGGGCCGACCCGCATGCCGTCTGATTCGGCGAGATCATGCGGACCGTACGCGTCGAGGAAGCACCACGCCCCCACCATGCGGCGCCCGCGGTTGGGCAGGGTGCGGGTGACCGCGAAGCCCCGGGGACCGCCGAGCGCGACGGGAGCGCCCTCGAGCAGCTCCATGCGATCCGCTTCGAAGCTGCTCATGAGGAGAAGCTACCGCCCCCGTACGACAAAAAGCAGAACGGCGACGGGGTGGTGACCCCGCCGCCGTTCCGTCCCGGCACCGCCGCGCAGGCACGACCTCACACCGGCATGGGGGGCAGGACGGTGTGAGCGTTCGCGTTAGGTGTGCTCGGTGGCGGCCTCTAGAGACGGGGGGCGTCGGCCGCCGGCCGGGATGTCTCGGGCACTCATCCACCGTGACACCCGCTAGCACCTTGATCCGTTAATCGGGAGCGTGTGCTTCGCCACTGCCGGGTGACGGGTTACCCGTCCGTATCCCTGGAACGAGTTTAAGAATTGCTTAACTTCGGTCCGCGACGGACGGTGACATCGCGTGACGCCGGCCAGGCGATCTGTCCGTCAGCCGACAGCGTTTGAACTGTTCGCCGAAGCCACGCGTACTCTTCGCCGACGTAACAGGCCCGGCGGGGCAGTCGTCCGGGACCGCATGCCGGTCCCGGGTCGGGTGCCGTGCTGCGGGAAGCGCTCCGGGGGGTGGTGGCGCGGCCCGCAAATCCGTGGTTAACCTTCCACATCCACCGCGTGGGAGGGGACGATCCGGGCACGCGTGACGAACGGGGGGCAAGGCATGCGGCGCTGGGGTGAGGAGCACTCCTCCTTCCGCCGTACGCGCATTCTCCGGCCGCACGGTCCGGGAGCGGCGGCATGAGCTTCGAGGACGACGAGTATTGGGAAGACGAGTACTCCGAGTACTCGATCATGCCCAATGCGGCCGTCGTGCAGGAGCGGGAATACCGGCGCCGGGACACGCCCGACCCGATCATGCCGACCCGGCGCGGCGATCACCCCGACGACCAGGTCGACGAACTCGCGGCCCGTCGCCGGCGCCGCGCGACCGGCAACTCCGGTGGCACCCCGCACAAGCCGCAGGCCGCGTTCGACTCGCAGCGGCCGAGCTGGCTCGACGACCCCGACTTCGCGCCGGTCGACACGTCCCAGCCCAACCTGGCCGGCGACGACTTCGACGAGGTCGACTACAACCGGCCCGAGCTGGGCGCCGACTTCGACGCGCCCGACACGACCTACTCGCGTCGCGACGACCGCTACGACCCGCACGACGACATCGACGAGCCCTACGACCATCGCGACCTGGTGGCGTACGGTCACGGGCCGAATCCCGGCGTGAAGACGGTGAGCCGCAGCGAGGAGGAAGAGCCTTCCCCCGTACGCCGTCGGCCCGGTCCCCCCTCGTCCGACCGGCGCTCGGCTCCCCCCGCCCCCGACCGTCGCCAGGCTCCCCCGCCTTCTCCCGACCGTCGCCAGGCTCCCCCGCCTTCTCCCGACCGTCGCCAGGCTCCCCCGCCCTCTCCCGACCGTCGCCAGGCTCCCCCGCCCTCTCCCGACCGCCGGTCGGCTCCCGATCGTCGTCGGCGCGAGGACGAGCGGCCCGCGGCCCGGTCGGCCGGGCGGGCGTCGGTGCCCGACACGCGCCCGCAGGACGACATGTACCGCCGCCGCCCCGACGACGAGCGGTCCCGGCGGCCCGCCGCGCGCGACGAGGCGTACGACTACGACGAGCGTCGTCGTCGCCCCTATCCCGACGAGGGTGTCCGCCGCTCGGGCGAACGCGCGGCGATGATCTGGGACGAGCCCTCCGCCGACCCGCGCGATCCGGCCTTCGACCCGCGCGACCGCCGCCGGTCCGAGGCCCGGCGGCCCGGTGTCGGCGAGCGGCGCACCGACGACCTGCGGCGCGACTACGACTATGACGACCGGCGTTCCCGGCCGGCCGAGGCCGACGATCGTCGTTCGTGGCCGGTCGAGGCCGACGACCGGCGCGGCTGGTCCCGTCGCGAGGAGGCGCCGCTCACCATCGAGGGCGAGATCCTCGAGGAACGCCCGCCGCGCACGATCGAGGGCGAGATCGTCGACGACCGCCGCCACCAGGCGCCGGCCGCCCGCTCGACGTGGGACGACCAGCGCTGGCACGAGATTGTCCCGGCCGGTGGTCAGGGCTGGACCGAGGACGCCGACGAGCAGGGCTGGGTCGAGGAGAGCACGCCCGCTGCCGCCGCCCCGGAACCCGACCGCACCGAGGACGCTCCGCGTGTCGTCGGCACGGCCACGCCGCCCGCCGCGCCCCGGGTCGTCGGCAAGGAGGAGCCCCCGCCCGCGCCGCGCGTCATCAAGAAGGCCGAGCCGCCCGCCGCCCCGCGCGTCGTCGGCACGCACGCCCCGACGCCGGCCGCCCGCGTGGTCAGCCCTCCCCCGGCTCCGGCCACCCCCGTCACACCGGCGCCGGCCACTCCGGCACCGGTCACGCCGGCGCGCGCGCCCGCGGCGCGCGCCTCGGTGCCACCGAAGACGCCCGACCAGCCACCCGCGGCCCGGGCCGCCGCGCCGCCGCCCGGGCTCGTGCCGCTGCCCGGTTCGGTCCCGCCGGCCGCTCGCCCCGCTACACCACCTGCCACGCCACCTTCCTCGGCGCCGGATCCGCGGCAGGCCACGCCCTCGCCGACGCCCTCGCCGGGCCAAGATCCACGCCAGGTGTCCGGCTACGGTCAAGACCCGCGACGTGCGCCGGAACCGGATCCGCGCCAGGCCCGCGGTCCGGTCCCGCCCCAGGCCACGCGTGGTCCCGGCGACCCGTCGCTCCTCGAGACCGACCCCCGGCTGGAGATGCCGCGTTCCCGGCGTAGCCCGCGCACCGCGCACGTCTACCTGTCCGAGGGCGACGACCCGTGGTCGATGGTGGCCGACGAGGCGCCTCCCGCGGCCGTGCCGAGCAGCGGTTTCGGCCGTCCGGTGTCGCCGGGCGCGCCCACCGGCGGTCAGCCCGGCGCCATGCCACCAGCGGCCGTTCCGGGCCCGGCCCCGGCGGGACAACAGCCGGTCAACACCCCGCGCCCGGCCGGACCGCACCCGCCGGCCGCCATGCCGCCCGCGGCCCAGGGCCCGGGCGCACCTCAGCCCGGCACGCCCCCGGTTCCCGGAGTCCAGGGTCCGGTTTCCCGCGCGCAAGCCCCGGGAGCGCCCTCGCACGGTCCGGTCCCCGGCCCGGAAGCACCGCGGCCGGACAGCCAGGCCCGCCCTGGATCCTCGGAACAGCCGCCGGCGTCGCAGAGCCCCGACCACGGTCGACCTTCGCAGACACCCGTCTCTCCGGCCGACCCGCGGGTTTCCCCGACGGCCGAGCAGCGCCCCGTTCAGCCCGCGGCGATGCCGATCCCCCCGGGTTCCGATCCTGGGCGGTTCCCCGGCCACGCACCGAACACCCCGCACGGCCGGACGGCACCGCAGCCCGGCCAGCCCGTCGACGGTTCGGAGCCACCCGCGCCCCAGCCGTTCCCCACCCGCGGCTCGCACACCGGTGCGGCCGCCTTCGCCCCGCGCGGCGACCAGCCGATGCCGGGCCCCGACCGCTCACCCGCACCGGGTCAAGACCCGCGGGACGGCAGCGAGTTCTCCGTGCCCACCCAGCGGGGAGCCACCCAGCCGGCCCCCGAGCGCCCGGCCCCCGAGGAACGCGCACCGAACCAGCACAAGTCCGGCAACGTCTTCCGCCGCGCCAAGGACAAGCTGTTCGGCCACGGCTCGGACAAGCACGACACGGCCGCCGGCCGGCCCACGGACGGTCAGTCCCCCGACCGGAACCCCCAGGCCGCCCCCGTCACGCCCGAGACCCGCCCGCCGTTCCCCGAACACCCGCAAGCCCACCAGCCGGAACACGACCCGTTCGGCCCGATCGCCGACCGAGCCGGCACCGGACAGCGCGCGCAGGCCGGCCCCGGCTTCACCCCGGAACGCCCCACTCCGGCCCAGCCCGCACCCGGCCCAGTGCCCGGCCAGTACGCCGGTCCGCAGGCGCCGGGCCAGTTCGCCCCCGGCCACGAACATCAAGGCCAGCACACGCCGGGCCAGCAGGCACCAGGCCAGCACACACCGGGCCAGCACGAACCGGGCCGGGAACGCCAGGACCAGCACACCCAGGACCGCAGCGTTCCAGGCCAGTTCACCCCCGGCCAGCGGAGGCAGGAACAGCACGCTCCCGCACAGCCGGCTGCGGACCACCGAACGCCCGACCAGTTCGCACGTGGACAGCAGCGTCCGGGCCAGCCCGCCTCGGGTCAGGACGATCGAGGCCGGCACATCTCCGGTCCCCATGCTCCGGGTCAGTTCGCTCCCACCCAGCGCGGGCAGGAACAACACGCCGCCGCACAGCCGACCTCAGACCAGCAGGCACCTGGCCGGTTCGCCCCCGGTCAGGCAGGCCAAGGGCAGCACGCCGAGGGCCAGCAACTCGCGGGCGGCCAGCAGGCCGCAGGCCAGCAGGCACCCGGCCAGCAGGCACCCGGCCAGCAGGGTCAAGCGCAACAGGACCTCGGGCAGCACGGCACAGGCCAGTTCGCTCCCGGCCAGCGCAGCCAAGGACCCGACCAGCACGGCACAGGCCAGTTCGCTCCCGGCCAGCGCGGCCAAGCGCCCGACCAGCACAGCGCAGGCCAATTCGCACCCGGCCAGCGCGGCCAAGCGCCCGACCAGCACAGCGCAGGCCAATTCGCACCCGGCCAGCGCAGCCAAGCGCCCGACCAGCACAGCGCAGGCCAATTCGCACCCGGCCAACGCGGCCAAGCAGCTGAGCAACCGGGTGCGGACCGGTCGGCTCCCGGGCAATTCACTCCCGGGGCGCAGGCCGCTGGGCACCGTCCGTCCACCTCGGATCGGTCGGGGTCGGCCGCGCCTCGTGGGTTCGAGGCGGATCCGTCGCCGTGGGCGCCGCCGCAGCAGGACAACGCTCAGCGGCCCACTTCGCTCGCCTCCGCTCCGGTCAGTGCTCCGGCCGCCGGTGGTGATCCGGCCGTTCCGGCGATCCCACGGCAGGTGAGCCCGGGCGCCGAGCAGGGCGTGACCGGCCTCCCCACTCAGCCGGTCGCACCGCAACGGTCTGCGCCCGCGCACCCCACCGCGCCCGAGCCGCACGCCGCTACCCCCGACCGGTCCACGGGTGCGGAGCAGTCCGCAGGCGCGGAACGGCCAGTCGCCCCCGAGCGGTTCGCGGGCGACGCCGGCCAGAACGCGCCGGGCACGTGGACCGCCGACCAGCAGATGGCTGCCCTGCCGACTCAGCCGCTGGGTCCTGGACGGAACGAACCCGGACCCGCGCAGCACCCGCACAACACGGAGCAGGCCACCCACGCGCGATACACCCGCCCCGCGGAACCGGCGACCCCCGCGGAACAGGCCAGCCACGCGCAATACGCCCGCCCCGCCGAACCGGCCGCGCCGACGCAGCACACCCACCACACGGAACAAGCCAGCCACGCGCAAAACGCCCACCCCGCCGAACCGGCGCAACACACCCACCGCACGGAACAAGCCGCGCCCACGCAGCACAGCCGCCCCGTGGAGCAAGCCGCACCCGTGCAACACAGCCACCCCGCAGAGCAAGCCGGCCACGCGCAATACGCCGATCGCGCGGAGCAAACCACACCCGCGCAGCACGGCCGCCCTGCGGAACAAGCCGCACCCGCGCAGTACGCCCGTCCCGCCGAATCGGCCGCGCCGAATGCCGGGGCCGACGCCGGGCCGGATGCGGCTGGCTCCGAGGCCCAGCCGGCGGCACGGATCAGCTTCCCGCTTCAGCGGCCGGCGGCCGGCGGTCCGGGCGTGCCGGCTCAGCGCACTCCGTCCGGCGTCCCGCCCCGGCCGGACGACCCGTCCGGCCGTGAGGGTGCCGCACCGTCGGCCGAGCAGTCCGGTGACGAGCCGGCTGGGCGCGGATCGCGGCATGCCGGTCCCGAGGAGGCCGACGGTTCCGGGCCGGCCGCGCCCGCCGATCCCACCCGGCTCGGGGCGCACGCGGCTCCGTACATGGATCCCGACGGTGCGCTGCACAACATCCGGCCGATAGGACGGCTCGCGGTCTCCGGCCCGGACGCCCCGAAGCGGATTGCGGACACCGAGTTCGGCGGCATGTGGTTCGGGGCGAAGCCTGACGACGCACCACCGGCCGCGACACCGGATGCTGCCACGCCTGAGGGCAACACACCCGGAAACGCTGCGCCCGAGAACGACACGTCCCGAGCCGGCACGCCCGGAAACACGGCGCCCAGCGGGGCAGCACCCGAAGGCGCGGCCGCGAACGGCACGCCCACGGAAGCGACGCGCGCCGACGACTCGGCCCGGCCCGCGACCACCCCGGAACCGCAGACGAGCGAGCCCTCCGGCAACGTCATCGACCTCGATGTCACGGGGCTCTTCCAGGGCATGACGCTCACCGGCGAGCAGCCGTCGATCAAGCCCGACGCCGCCTCGGTCCGGGCCAAGATCGACAAGCACATGGCGGCCCACCAGCCGCCGAGCGAGCCGAAACCGCAGGCCACGGTCAAGGAGACGGCGCTGTCGGCGGCCGACCTCGAGGCGATCCGTTGGCGACTCGACGGCGGCACCCTGCGCGAGGTCGTCGACGATCGTCAGGCGCTGCGGGAGCTGGGCGAACGCCTCGACGGCCCGCTGGCCGACGAGGTCGACAACGTGGCCAAGGCAGGCCTGCTCAGCGTCCGGGCCGAGGTCTACCGGCTGCTCGGGGAGCTGGGCATGGCCGCCGCGGCCAGCCGGCTCGCGCTCGCCCACGCCGAGTCGGAGCGGGACCTGCAGGCCGAGGTGATCGCCCAGGCCGAACTGGCCCACATCCTGCGGCTGCGCGGCGACTTCAAGGAGGCCGACCGCCTGTTCGCCAAGGCCACCGGCGCGAACGTGCCCGAGACGCTGCGCAGCGTCGTGCACGAGAACGCCGGCCGATGCTGCTTCGACCAGGGCCGCAACATGGAGGCGCTCGACCACTTCGCCCGGGCCGTACGCCTGGGCAGCCCGGACGACACCGATCTGGCGGCGCGGGTCGGGGTGTGCCTCGAGGCCGTCTACATCCACGTGCTGCGCGACGGCTGGGGTCCCTACCCGCGCACCCGCGAGGACATCCTGGGCGTCCCGAAGGCGAACGAGGCGTTGGACGAGTCGACCGCCGAGCAGCCGATCATCCCGCCGCGCTGATCGTCCGGCGGGGCGACGGCGGGTGGGCCATCGCCGTACGGCCGCGTCCGGCTTCCTTGGCCTCGTACAGCGCCGCGTCCGACGCCGCCCGCAGTTCCTCGGCCGTGCCGGCGTGGTCGGGGAACAGGGCGATCCCGATGCTCAGCCCGGGAGCTCCGCACGCCAGGCCGTCGACCGCGGCCAGGGCTGAGCGCACCTCGTCGGCCGCCCGCCGCGCGCCCATCCGGTCGGCGTGCATCAGCACCGCGAACTCGTCCCCGCCGAGCCGGGCCACCACGTCGTCCGCGCGGGCGGCGACCGTACGCAGGCATGACGCCACCGCCTGCAGAGCCTGGTCCCCGACGCCGTGCCCCCACGTGTCGTTGATGCTCTTGAAGTGGTCGATGTCGACCGTCATCAGGGCGAGCGGCTCGTCCCGGGCGACCGCACGGACGAGCGACGAGTCGAACGACCGCCGGTTGGCCACGCCGGTCAGCGGGTCGGCCAGCGCCTGCGACGAGAGCACCGCGCGCAGCCGCTCGTTGCGGTTGCGCAGCGAGGCGATCACGACCGCGGTGAGGGTGAGCGCGACCGTCAGCGAGATCCAGTCCATCAGCCCGCGAGCGAGTCCCAGCGCTGCGAACGCCACCGCCGCGTGCCCGCCCGACACCATTACGAGCACGACCGCGGTGTTCCGGTGGCTGAGGAAGTTGGCCGTGTAGATCACCGGCCACAGATAGAACAGCTGCGACCCCGCGCTGGCGTCGTGCGAGGCCACGTTGAGCCCGGCGATCAGCGTGACCGCCACGAACGGCACCACCAGCCAGAACGTTCTCGGCAACCGGCGTGGGCGCCATCGGGCGAGCGCTCCCCCGGCGGCCATGACGGCCACGGTGAGCGAGATGGCCACGACCCATCCGATCGGGTGTTCGTCCGGCAGCACGATCCCGGTGACGAACACGACCGGCACGGCGGCCAGCATCAGGTAGGCGACGCTCCGGTACGCCCCGTCCTCGTCACGGAGCTGATATCGCACGTCAGACCATTCGGCGAGCGCGAGCGGAACCTAAGCGCGGCGAGCGCGAGCAGAACTCAGGAGCGGTCGTCGCGCTGAAGGTCTCAGGCCGCCGCCAGGGTCCGTGAGCCGGTCGACGGTGGTGCGGCGCACGCCGGGCAGCGCCTCGGCAAGCCGGCCCACGTCGTCGATCAGCACGGACCGGGTGTGGCACGGTCAGGCCGCGGCGGCCCCGGCCTCGCGGCGGGTCCGGTCGCGGCGGGCCAGGGTGACGCCGGCGCTGGCCAGCGTGACCAGGATCAGCGCGACGATCTCGGCCGGGCCCAGGCGCTGGCGCAGGATGAGCAGCCCGGCCAGGGCGGCCGCGGCCGGTTCGAGGCTCATCAGGATGCCGAAGACCCGGGTCGGGATGCGGCGGAGCGCGTGCATCTCGAGCCCGTAGGAGAGAACCGACGACAGCACGGCCACCGCGACGACACCGATCAGCAGCGCGGGACGGTCGATGACACCGGTGACGCCCTCGTGGCCGAACGGCAGTACCAGCACGGCGGCCACCGCCAGTGACACGGCCAGGCCGCCGGTGCCGGGGACGAGGCGGCCCAGGCGTGCGCTCAGCACGATGTAGGAGGCCCAGAACAGCCCGGCCACGAAGGCCAGCACCAGACCGCTCAGCGGGGCCGTGCCGCCGGTGTCGAAGCCGAGCAGGAGCACGCCGCCCAGGGCGAGGCCGCACCACAGCAGGTCGAGCAGGCGCCTGGTCTGCACGAGCGCCAGGAGCAGCGGGCCGAGGAACTCGACCGTGACCGCCGTGCCGAGCGGGACCGTCCGCAGGGACAGGTAGAAGATCAGGTTCATGCCGGCCATCGCCACGCCGAGCAGGCCCGCGGCGAGCCAGGCTCGGGCGGACCAGCGCCGTACGTCGGGACGGGTCACCGCGGCCAGGATCAGCGCGGCGAAGGCCAGCCGCAGGAACGTCACCCCGGCCGCACCGAGCTCGTCGAACAGGCCGCGGGCGATGGAGCTGCCCACCTGCACCGACGCGATCGCCGTCAGGACGAGCAGCGGCGCCGGAACGCGGTCGATCAGGTCAGCGCGGCCGGAGCCCGGGCGGCGGCTCATTCGGTGCGCAGCGCGACGACCGGGTCGAGCCGGCCCGCACGCTGAGCGGGCACGACACCGAAGATGATGCCGACAACAGCCGACACCCCGAAGGCCAGCGCCAGCGACCACCAGGTGACCGCGGCCGGCACCGGCGAGAACCGGTCGACCAGCAGCGCCGCGGTGACGCCGAGGGCCATGCCGAGCACGCCGCCGATCGTGGTCAGCAGCACCGCCTCGAGCAGGAACTGCACCCCGATGTCGCGGGGCCGGGCGCCCACGGCCTTGCGCAGACCGATCTCCTTGGTGCGTTCGCGGACCGAGACCAGCATGATGTTGGAGACGCCGACCCCGCCGACGAGCAGGCTGATCCCGGCGATCGCGGCCAGCACCCCGGTCAGCACACCGAGGATGTCGCCGAGCACGCCGAGGATCTGTTCCTGGGTGACGGCGCTGAAGTCGGTGTCCGGATGCCGATCGGTCAGCACCTTGACCACGGCGGTCGACAACTGGCCGATGCGTTCGCGGTCGGGGGCGCGGATGGCCAGGCCGTCGATGCGGTCGGTGCCGAGCAGCCGCTGGGCCGCGGTCACCGGCACGTGCACCTCGCTGTCCCGGTCGACGCCGAGGCTCTGGCCGAGCCGTTCGAACGTGCCGATCACCCGGAATCGGACGCCCCCGATGGTGATCTGACGCCCGATCGGATCGCGATCGCCGAACAGGGTCGTCGCCGTCCCGGCGCCCAGCACAGCGACGCGGCGGCCGGTCGTCACATCCGTACGGGAAAGGTAGGTTCCTCGATCGAGCTTGCGGACGAAGACGTCGGGCGTGTTCTCGAGGACGCCCTGCATGCTCGCGAACGCCGACCGCGACCCGGCCCGCACGGTCTCGCCCGACGCGATGGTCGCCGCGACCCGGTCCCGATCGCCGACGACGCGCGCGACCGCCTCCACGTCGTCCAGGTCCATGGTCGAGGCGGCCGGGGCCGAACCCGCCTCGAGCCGCCCGGGCACGACCAGCAGCAAGTTCGAGCCGAGGCCCTCGACCTGCTGCTCGATCTGGCCCTTGGTGCCGGTGCCGATGCCGACCAGGGCCACCACCGCGGCGACCCCGATGACCACGCCGAGCATGGTCAGCACGCTGCGCAGCCGGTTGGCGCGCAGAGCGTCGATGGCGACCCGCCAGGCCTCCGCAAGTCTCACGCGTCTTCCCCGGCGAGCGGGACGATCGCGCCGTCCTTCATGACGATCCGGCGGCGAGCCCGGGCCGCCACGTCACGGTCGTGGGTCACCAGCACCACGGCTACACCGTCGTCGTTGAGCGACTCGAGCAGGGCCAGCACGGACTGCCCGGTGGCCGAGTCGAGGTTGCCGGTGGGCTCGTCGGCCAGCAGCACCGCGGGCTCGGTGACCAGGGCCCGGGCGATGGCGACACGCTGCTGCTCGCCACCGGACATCTGGTTGGGCCGGTGGTCGAGGCGGTGTGCGAGGCCGACCCGTTCGAGCATCTCGGCGGCCCGGGCCCGCCGTTCCCTGCGGCCGACGCCGCGATAGACCAGCGGGAGGGCCACGTTGTCGCGGGCGGTGGTGCGGGCAAGCAGGTGGAACGACTGGAAGACGAACCCGATCGTCTCGTTGCGCAGCTTCGCCATCTCGGCCGGGCCCAGACCGGCGACGTCGCGGCCGCCGATCAGCAGGGTGCCGCCGGAGGGCCGGTCGAGCCCGCCGAGCAGATGCATCAGCGTCGACTTGCCCGAGCCCGAGGTGCCGACGATCGCCACGTAGTCGGTCGGCTCGATGGTCAGCGACACGCCCCGCAGCGCGGGCACCGAGACGCCGTCGAGCTCGTACGTGCGGCTGATATCGGTGGCGACGATGGCGGGCGCGGTCATGAGGGCCGGTCGCCGGGCTGGATCTCGTCGGCGCCCGTGACCGCGATCCGCTGGCCGGCGTTCAGGCCGTCGGTGACCTGGACGACGTCCTCACCCTGCACGCCGAGGGTGACCGGCACCCGCTCGTAGCGCTCTCCCTGCACGGCCCACACCGTGTCCTTGCCGTCGACGTTGATGATCGCCGAAGCGGGCACGGTGACGGCATCGTCGGCCTCGCGCACCTGCAGCCGCACGACGGCGCTCATGCCGGGCCGCGGGGTGGGCGCCGTGGCCCCGATCGCGTCCTTGCCGCTTCCCAGATCAAGGCGCACCTTGTACGACACCCCACCACGACTCGACGTGGTCGGGAGCAGGTCGATCGCCCGTACGGTGGCCTGGTAGCTCGACCCCGTAGCCGCGTCCAGCTCGACCGTCGCCTTGACACCGGCCTTGACCAGCAGCACGTCCGTCTCGTCGACCTCGGCGGTCAGCCCGAGCCGGCTCACGTCGACCACCGTGAACAGCGGGGTGCCGGCCGCCACGTACGCACCCTTGGGCACCGCGACGTCGACACCGGGCAGCGCCGCCGCCGGGGCCGCGGGACCACCGCCCGAGGAGAGCAGGTCGGTCAGCGACGACGCGCTGGGAGCGCTCGAGGTGCCGCCGAGCTGCACGACCCCGGCCGACGGGGAGCGCAGGGTGAGGGCTTCGACGGCGGCGTCGGCCAGCTCGTACGCCTGCTGGGCCTGGAGCCGCTGCGCGGCCGAGAGCGAGCTGACCGCCTGCCCGAGCGAGGCCACGCCACGCTGTACCGAGCGCAGAGCCGCGCCGGCCGCGGCCGAGGCGGCGTCGTACTGCGAGCGGGCCGCGTCGACCTGCTTGAGCAGCACCTCGCGCAGCTGCGGGTCGGTGATCTTGCCGGCCGCGTCGCGGGCCAACTGGAACGCGTCGGCCGCCTGCTTGTCGGTCTTCCGCCGGACGGCCGTGAACGCGGACGTGCCGCCGACCGCCACGCCGCCGCCGCGGGACGCCTCGTCGAGGGCCCGCTGGGCCGAGCGGCGCCGTGCCTCCAGCTCAGGCGCGTCGATCACGGCGAGGACCTGCCCCTTGCTGACCCGCTGGCCGGCCTCGACGCGCAGGTCGTCGAGGGTGCCGGCGGCGGGCGCGCTGACCGTGGCGGCGGCCCGGGCGGTCACCGAGCCGGGCGCCTCGACGATCTCGGACACCGTGCCCCGGGCGGCCTCGCCGAGGCGTACGCCGATCTGCTTCTCGTCGCAGGAGGCGGCGGTCGAGGCGATCAGGACCAGCCCGGCCGCGGCGAGCTTGAGGGAGCGGGACACGCACGCCACTCTATGCCGACCAGCGGAATGAACCGGTTCGGCCTCCGGATCCGTATGACTGGTCATGCTGGAAGCCCACGAGCTCACGGTCGTGCACCACGACGACACGGTCAGCCGGTTCCTCGATGTGCGCTACACGCTGGGCCGCGACGGTCTGCGGGTGGTCACCGAGAGCGGCGAGCGGCACTTCCCGCCGCACGAGATCCTGCACACCCACGCGAAAAGGCGGGCCGCCTGAGCAGCCCGCCTCACGTTCGTACGGAAGATCAGGTGCCCGGACGACGCCCGATCAGCTTGACCGTCATCCCGATCTTGCCGACCGAGTAGTAGTACTTCGCGTCCGACGGCAGCAGGTTGACGCAGCCGTGCGAGCCCCGCCACTTGTCGTGGATGTAGGTCGTCGTCTGGTGGAAGCCCTTACCGCCCTGGAAGCGCTGCCAGTAGGGCAGCCACACCTCGTACGGGTCGGACCATTCCTTCTTCGTCCGCTTGTTGATCTTGTAGGTGCCGGACGGCGTCCGGTAGTTCTTCATGCCCGTACGAACCACGGTCGGGTTCGTGAGCTTCTTGCCGTTCTTCATGATCCAGGACGTCTGCTCGGTCAGGTTGACGCAGAACGTGATCCCGGTCTTCTTCGCGTTACACGCCGCGACCTTGGTGCGGCCGAGCCGGCGAGCCACGTCATAGGTGGTCGGACCGGCCAGACCCTGCGCCGGCTGGATGCCGAAACGCTGCTGGAACTTCTTGATCGCGGCACAGTCGGACGGCGACTGCTTGCCGTCGTACGACAGCTTGCCGAAGCCGCCGATCTGGTTCAGCCACCACTCGACGTTCTTCTGATACTTACCCGTCGCGCACCCCGCGGCCGCGGCCTTGGTGACCGTCGTGGTCACCGGCGTGCCGACCGCCGCGCTGGCACCGGCCGGCGACAGCACCACGGCACCGAGTCCGCCGCCGACCAGGGTCGCCATGACGACCCCGGCGAGGCGGGCGCCCACCCGTCTCACAATCACTTGGTTCCTCCCCAGGAAACGTGTGCGGACATAGAAACACAACGAAGCCGCACACAGCTCCTGCGAAGGGACCGTGGCGCGAAACCGGTAGACCGAATCGGCTCGCGCCACTGGCACTTGAGGCTTATTGATCACGCTTGCGCGCGAATTGTCAGTCACGTCACCTGTGGATAACCCCGTTGGCCCACTCCGCGGCGTGTACTTTCTGGCCAGCCCCCTGGGTGGGCGGGGTAGGGCTGGTTACGACTGCGGGGTGGCGAAGTCCTGCACCCAGTAGGGGGTGTGGTCGCGGCTCAGCGCCAGGCCGATGCCCATCTGGTGCAGGCGGCAGTCCATGATGTTCTCGCGGTGGGCCGGGCTGTTCATCCAGCCGTTGACCACCTCATAGGGACTGTCGGCGCCGCGGGCGATGTTCTCGCCGTACCGCTTCCAGCGGTAGCCGGCCTCGCTCACCCGGTCGCCCGCGCTGTCCCCGTTGCGCGACTCGTGCGCGAAGTAGTCGCGGCGGGCCATGTCAGCCGCGTGATCGTTGGCCGCGTCGATGAGCCGGCGGTCCAGCGAGAGCGAGCCGCAACCGCCGCGGTGCCGGTTCTGGTTGATCAGCCGGAGCACCCGCTGCTGCACCGGGGCGGCCGGACTGGCCGAGACGTCGCGCGCGGTCACGGCCTGGCGGGCGCCGGCCATCACGTCGGCGGCGGGGCGCTGCGCGGCGGGCTGCTGCCGCGCCACGGCGGGGCGCTCAGCGGCGGCCGGACGCTCAGCAGCTGCGGGACGCTCAGCGGCGGCCGGACGCTCAGCAGCTGCGGGACGCTCGGCCGCGGCCGGCTTCTGCGGGGCAGCGTGGTGCGGCTGAGTGTCCGCCGCGAAACCGGGCTGCGCGGCCCGGCCGTCGGCGGCCTGGTCGCGTACGCGGGAATCGGTGTTGTCGTCGTCGCCTACCGTCGAGTCGTCGTCCGCCGAGTCGTCGTCATAGGCGTCGGGCCGCTCGTTGATCCCCCGGTCCGCAAAAGGCGCGTCGTCGGAGGACGAGGACGAGCCGCCGCCGAACAGGCTCGGCCACCAGAAGTTGCTCCAGCCCGAGTCCGGCCGCTCGTCGGCGTCGGCCGACGTCGCCACCATGCCGCCCCCGAGCAGGAGCGCCGACGCCGCCACCCCGACCACCACGAGTGGTTTCCGCATATCCCCGTTAACCCCATCGATCCCCGTGGCGTCCCGGCCGATCCGGGCCGCCTACGTCGGGGGTCAACGGCAGAGGCCGGTCAAGGTCACGTCGCCCGTCACCGTCGGCGGATCGGCGCAACGACCGGGCAAAGGCCACGAGAGCTGGGGTTTCACCGCCAGGAACGGGGGCACGGATGTCGCACAACCGCACAGACAATCCGGACAGTTCACCTGTACGGGGTAAGCCCGGCGGGCGCATTTACCGGTCCGCTCGGAGGTCCCGGAGCCGGTTCGGGACTGGCACTGTCGTCGCGGTGCGCAATCGCTACCTGGATCTGCTCCGTGCCGCCGCGATCGTCCGGGTGATCGTCTACCACCTCTTCGGATGGCCCTGGCTGTCCATCGTGCTCCCGGCCATGGGCATCATGTTCGCCCTGGCCGGCTCGCTGACCGCCGCCTCGCTCGACCGACGAGGCGCGGGCCAGGTCGTCACGTCCCGGTTGCGCCGCCTGCTGCCGCCGCTGTGGCTGCTCGGCCTGATCGTGGTGCCGGTGATGCTGGTGGCCGGCTGGGCCCGCGAGACCGACGGCGAGCACCCGTTCAGCCTGCCCAAGCTGCTGTTCTGGCTGTTCCCGATCGGCGACCCGCCGGGCAGCGACAAGGCCGTCGACGCCTGGGAGCCGCTCTGGTACATCCGGGCGTACGTGTGGTTCGTGCTGCTCTCCCCGGTCATGTTCTGGTTGTGGCGGCGGATCGGCTGGGCTGCCGTGGCCCTCCCGCTGCTCATGCTGGCCGTGCTCGACGTCACCGGGATCACGCTGCCCGATACGGCCGACGCCGCGATGTGGGACTTCGTCACGTACGGCGCGTGCTGGATCGCCGGGTTCGCGCACCACGACAACCGGCTGCAGGAGGCCCGGGCCTGGCTGGCCTATCCGATCGCGCTGGTGATGGCCGCCGGTGGCCTGTGGTACGCCCACGACCAGGGCAGCTGGGACCTCAACGACATCTCCGAGGCTCAGGCGCTGTGGTCGCTCGCGTTCGTGGTGATCGTGCTGCGCTGGCAGCCGCCGATGACCTGGCTGGCCCGGGTCAAACCGCTGGACAAGGCGGTCACCCTGGTCAACGCGCGGGCCGTGACCATCTATCTGTGGCACAACATCGCCATCGCCGCAGTGTGGCCGGTGCTGACCGTGGTCGCGCTGGACGACCTCGCCGGCGAACTGGGCGCCGTGACCGACCTGGTCGCCGCGTTCGCGCTCACGCTGGTGGCCATGGTCGCGTTCGGCTGGGCCGAGGATCTGGGCGCCAAGCGGCGTCCGCGGCTGTGGCCGTCCACCAAGGTGCCCACGCCGCGCCAACCGGCCCCGGTCACCGAGCCGGCTCCGACGATGAGCGGGATCCCCGCGAACTGGCCGCCGGACGACCCGGGGATGCCGGTGGCGGGCCGCCGGGCCGAGCCGCGCCACCGGGAATGACACCGTTGTGAAGGAATCTCGGCTATCCGGGATGAAGTCTCGCTAACCTGAGCGAATGCGGCAGTACGGACAGGCGTCGGATCACCCCGGCGACGGCACCGGGGTGATCTCGCTCGTCTTCCGAGCCGGGCCGCTGCTCTGCGCGCTCGCGCTCGACGAGGTCGTCGAGACCATGCGGCCGTTGGAGACGCGGGCCCTGGCCGGCACGCCCGCCTTCGTCCGGGGCATCACCGTGCTGCGTGGCGTGCCCACCCCCGTGATCGACGTGTCCCGGCTCCTCGGCGGGGGCACGGCCGACGAACCCGAGCGCTACCTGGCCGTCCGCACCGAGCGCGGTGCCATCGCCCTGGCCACCGGCGAGATCCTCGGCATCCGCGACGTCGAGGCCGATGCCACCGGCGGCCACCCTGCGCTGCTCGGCGGGCGCAGCACCCGCCTGGTGGCCGGGGTCGGCACGCTCGGCACCGAGCCGCTCCTGCTGCTGCAGAGCATGCGCGCGGTGCCGGACGAGGTCTGGGAAGCGGCCGCCGCCGCGGGCGTCGGATCGTGAGCGCGATGCAGGTCGACCGCTTCCGGGCCGTGCTGGCCCAGCGGCTGGGCTGGACATTCGCCGACAACGACGCACGGCAGATCGGCGACCTGCTGCGCGACCGGGCGGCCCAGCACGGGATGAGCCGCGAGGACTACCTGGCCCGGCTCGCCGCCCGGCCCTGGGACGCCGAGTTCACCGAGCTGGTCGAGCGCCTGAGCATCACCGAGACGTACTTCTTCCGGCACGGCGAGCAGTTCGCGGCGCTGCGCGAGGCCGCCCTGCCCGAGCGCGCGTCGGCCCGGTTGGCCCAGCGCACGCTGCGGATGCTGTCGGTGGCGTGCTCGTCCGGCGAGGAGGCCTATTCGCTGGCCATCGCGGGCCGGATGATCCGCCCCGACCCGGACTGGCTGATCAGCGTGACCGGCGTCGACGCCAACCCGGCGCAGCTGCGCAAGGCCGAGAAGGCCTGGTACTCGACGTGGTCGCTGCGCGAGACGCCGGACGACATCCGCCGCCGCTGGTTCCGGCAGGGCGACAGCGGCTACTACGTGGTCGACGACATCCGGCGGCTGGTCCGGTTCCAGCGCACCAACGTGGCCGAGCCCGACGAGGCCCTGTGGCGGCCCGAGCAGTACGACATCGTGTTCTGCCGCAACCTGCTGATGTATCTCACCCCGGACGTGGTGTCGTCGCTGGTCGAGCGGATGACCCGGGTGCTGGTGCCGGGCGGTTTCCTGTTCCTCGGCCACACCGACTCGCTCGGCAGCAACCCGGCCGGTCTCGAGCTGCAGCACAGCCACCGCACGTTCTACTACCGCCGGCTGGGCGGCCCGACTCCCCCGCAGCGGACGGTGTCCCAGCCCGAGACAAGATCAAACCCGGTTTCCCCGTACGCCGCCCCGCGCGCCCCGGCGCCCGCCCGCGCCCCGGCGCCGGCCCATGACGACGGCGCCTACGATCGGGCCCTCGACCTGCTCCGGCACGAGAGCTTCACGGCCGCCCTCGAACTGATCAGCGCGCCCCGCGACACCCCGCCCCGCCCACGGGAACGGCTGCTGCACGGGGTGCTGCTGGCCCAGACCGGCCGGCTCGACGAGGCGGTGCTGCTCGCCCGCAAGCTCAGCGACGAGAACGGGCTCAACCCGGACGCGCACCAGCTGCTCGGGTTGTGCCTGGAGGACGGGTCGGCCGTGGTCGAGGCGATCGGGCAGTACCGGCTGGCCGCGTACCTGGACCCGGGTTTCGCCCTGCCCCGGATGCGGCTGGGCCAGATCGCCCGGCGTCAGGGCGACGAGCGCACCGCGGCCGGCGAGCTGGAGCGCGCCCTCGACCTGCTGGCCCAGGAGGACGAGCAGCGGATCACGCTGTTCGGCGGCGGGTTCGGCCGGATCGCCCTCACCGTGCTGTGCCGGTCCGAGCTCGACGCCTGCGGGGTGCGCCCGTGACCCGGGCCGGGACGGTCGGGAGCCGGCTGCGGCGGCTGCGCACCGATTTCGACCAGTCCTTCGCCGAGCCCGCCCGCAGCCACGACGAGGAGCATCTCGAGCTGCTCACGATCCGGGCCGGGGGGCGCCCGTACGCGATCCGCCTCTCCCAGACCTCGGGCGTGCACCCGGACCGGCCGGTGACCCCGCTGCCCGGACCGCAGCCGGCCCTGCTCGGGCTGGCCGGGTTCGCCGGCGCCGTGGTGCCCGTCTACGACCTGGCCGCGCTGCTCGGCCACCCGGTCGCCGAGGTGCCCCGCTGGCTGGTGCTGGCGGCCGGCACGCCGCCGCTCGGCCTCGCCTTCCACGACCTGGACGGGCACGTCCGCTCGGCCACCTCGGACATCATCCGCGAGTCGGGCGACGAGGCCGGCGACCGGCGCCGCGGCAGCCTGCGCGGCCTGGTCGACCTGCCCGGCGGCAGCCGCCCGATCATCGACATCCCGGCCACCCGGGCCATGGTGCACGCCCTGGCCGGCCACGCCCAAGCAGGAGACGAGGAGCCATCATGATGGCCAACCGCACGTTCGGAGCCAAGCTGGCGGCCGGTTTCGGGCTGACCCTGGCGCTGACCCTCGTGATGACCGCGACCTCGGTGCTGGCGCTGCGCTACGTGCTGAGCACCAAGGACCAGGTGATCCAGTCGGCCCGGGTCAACCTGGTCGGCACCGAGGCGCTCAGCGCGGCCATGGAGTCGCGGATCGCCGACTACCGCGGCTACCTGCTCAACGGCACCGATGAATATCTGAACGCCACCGCGGCCGACCGCACCGTGTTCCTCGACCAGGTGACCAAGCTGCGCGAGTCGATCACCGATCCGCAGTCGAAGATCCTGCTCGACGCGGTCTCGGACGCCGAGGCCAAGCACGCCGCCATCCTGGCCCCGGTGATGCAGCTCCGCGCGAGCCTGACCAGCCTGGTCAGCGTCACCCAGCTCAAGGGCAACGAGCAGGTCAAGACGGCCCGGATCGCCGTGCAGAAGGCGATCGCCGAGCTGATCGCCCGGCAGACGGCCGTGGTCGACAGCCGCAGCGACGCGTCGTCGAAACGGGCCGTCGAGGCGATGATCTTCATCATCGGGATCGGGTTGCTGCTGATCCTGGCCGCGGCCGGGGTGGCCTGGAAGCTCAGCCGCGACCTGCGCCGCGAGGTGGGCGCCGCGGTCGGGCACATCCAGAGCTCGTCGGCCCAGCTCGAGGCGGCGGCCGCCCAGCAGGCCTCGGGCGGGCGCGACCAGGCCAGCGCGATGAACGAGATCACCACGACGATCAGCGAGCTGCTGATCACCTCGCGGCAGATCTCGGACAGCGCCCAGCGGGTCTCCAAGATCGCCGAGGAGACGGCCGACGCGGCCCGCAACGGCGACGCCACCATCGACCAGACCCGCGCCTCGATCGCCGCCATCCGCACCCAGGTCGACCAGATCGTGCAGCACATGCTGGCCCTGGGCGAGAAGTCGCAGCAGATCGGCGGGGTCGTCGAGCTGGTGTCCGAGCTGGCCGAGCAGACCAACATCCTGGCCATCAACGCGACCATCGAGGCCAGCGGGGCGGGCGAGTGGGGACGCCGGTTCGCCGTGGTGGCCGAGGAGATCCGCAAGCTCGCCGACCGTACGGCGGGATCGGCCAAGGAGATCCGCGCGCTCATCGAGGACGTACGCGGCGCGGTGAACACGACGGTGATGGCGACCGAGATCGGGGCCAAGGCGGTGGACTCCGGTTCCCGCAAGTTCGACGAGGCCACCAGTTCGTTCCGCCGCATCGCCGACCTGGTCTCCACCACCAGCGACGCCACCCGCGAGATCGAGCTGTCGACCAAGCAGCAGACCACCGCGGTCGAGCAGGTCAACGTGGCCGCCTCGGACACCGCCCGGGTCACCCGCGAGACCGAGGCCAGCGCCGTGCAGACCAAGCAGACGGCGTCGCACCTCAGCACGCTCTCGGGCGAGCTGCTCGACCTGGTCGGCACCGGACGCCACTGAGATGGGAGATCGCGATCCGCTCCGGTACTTCCGGATCGAGGCACGCGAGCTGGTCGACCAGATCAGCGCGGGTGTGCTCGACCTGGACCAGCAGCCCGGCCCCGACCAGGTGTCCCGGCTGCTGCGGTTCGCGCACACCCTCAAGGGCGCGGCCCGGGTGGTCAAGCAGACCGACATCGCCGACCGGGCCCACGAGTTCGAGGAGGTGCTGGTCCCGCACCGCGACGAGACCACGCCGGCGGTGCCGGCCGACCAGATGCGCGAGCTGCTGCGGCTGAACGACGAGATCTCGGGTTTCGTCGCCGCGCTGTCCGCTCCGGCGCCGCCGGTCGCGACTGAGCCGCCGCCGGTCGCGACTGAGCCGCCGCCGCCCGAACCGGCCCCGGAGCCCGCCGCACCGGCCGCTCCCCCGCCCGAACCGGCCGCTCCGGCTCCGGATCCGGGCGGGGAACGCGCGCCGGAGCGGGCCGCCACGGCCGACCTGGACGAGCTGCTCGACGCGATCGGCGAGGCCAGCTCGCGTATCGCCCCGCTGCGCGACGGCGGCCGCACGCTGGCCCGCCTGCACCGCAACGTGGAGACGCTGGCCGACCGCCTGCGGGTGGGCCGCACCACGGTCTCCGACGCCAGCGCCCGGACGGCCGTCCGGCGCCTGTCGGGGGATCTCGGCGCGCTCGGCCGGCGCCTGACCGACGCCATCGACCAGGTTGAACGCGAGCTCGACGAGGTGCGCGGCCGGGCCGAGGGGCTGCGCCTGGTGCCGGCCGGTTCGATCTTCACCGCGCTGCGCCGGGCCGTGCGGGACGCGGCCGACGCCGAGGGCAAACGGGTCCGGTTCCAGGCCACCGGGGCCGACGTACGGATGGGCCCGCACCTGCTCAACCTGATCAGCGGCGCGTTCCTGCACGTCGTCCGGAACGCGGTCGTGCACGGCATCGAGCCCGAGCCGCGGCGACTGGCCGCGGGCAAACCGGCCGAGGGCACGGTCAGCGTGCACGTGGAACGGCGGGGACGGTACGCCGAGTTCCGCTGCACCGACGACGGGCGCGGCTTCGACCTGGCCGCCCTGCGCCGCACCGCCGAGGAGCGCGGCCTGCTGACGCCCGGGGCCGACGCCGGTCCGCAGGCCCTGATCGACCTGGTGCTGCACGGCGGGATCAGCACCGCCCCCGGGGTGACCGAGGTGGCCGGCCGCGGCATCGGCATGGACGTGGCCCGCGACGTCGCCCTGCAACTGGGCGGCGAGGTGGCCATCGCCAACCGGCCCGGCCACGGCGCCACCGTACGGCTGATCGTGCCCTTGACCCTGCTCAGCATGAACGGCCTGATCGTCGAGGCGGGCCACACGACCGCCACCATGCCGCTGGACGCCGTACGCCGCTGCGTACGCCTGGCCGCCGACGAGATGGCCGCCGCCACCGCCACCGCCCGGCTCGCGCACGAGGGTGAGGTGCTGCCGTTCCTGCCGCTCGCGGGCGCCCTGCAGGCCGCCGTCGACGAGGACGCCGAGCCGCGGTCGGGGGTCGCGGTGGTGCTCGCGGCCGACCGGGACACCGTGGCCATCGGCGTCGACCGGCTGGCCGGCATCACCACGCTGGTCGCGCGCCCGCTGCCCGACCTGGCCCCGGCCGCCCCGGTCATCGCCAGCGTCTCGATCGACCTGGACGGCAACCCGCGGCTGGTGCTCGACGCGCACGGGCTGGTCGCCGAGGCCCGGCAGGAGAGCACCACCGCCCGCAGCGACACCGTCTCGACCCGGCCGCGGATGCCGATCCTGGTCGTCGACGACTCGCTGACCACCCGGATGCTCGAGCGCAGCATCCTCGAGTCGGCCGGGTACGAGGTCGACCTGGCCGCCTCCGGCGAGGAGGGCCTGGAGCGGGCCCGCAGCCGCGAGTACGGCCTCTATCTGTCCGATATCGACATGCCGGGTATCGACGGCTTCACCTTCGTCGCCCGGACGAAGGCCGACCCCCAGCTCGCCCACGTGCCGGCCATCCTGGTCAGCTCGCGGGCCAGCGCCGAGGACAAGCGCAAGGGCACCGAGGTGGGCGCGTCCGCGTACGTGATCAAGGGCGAGTTCAACCAGGAGGAGCTGCTGGCGCACATCCGGAGGCTGATCCTCTGATGATCCGTGTCCTGCTCGTGGAGGATTCCGCGACCATGCGCCACCACCTGCGCGAGTCGATGGCCACCGACCCGGAACTCCAGGTCGTGGGTGAGGCGGCCGACGGCGGCGAGGCGGTCAGCATGGTGGCCCGCTTGCGTCCCGACGTGGTGACGATGGACATGATGCTGCCCACGATGAGCGGCCTGGTCGCCACCGAGCACATCATGGCCGAGCACCCGACGCCGATCCTGGTCGTCTCCTCGGCCGATCGGCGGGAGCTGTTCAGCACGTACAACGCGCTCGCCGCGGGCGCGGTGGACGTGCTGGAGAAGCCGCGCGGCGACGCCACCGACGCCGACTGGGGGCGGCGGCTGTGCGCGGCCGTACGCCTGGTCTCCCGGATCCGGGTGATCACGCACCCGCGGGCCCGGCTCGACGGTCGCGGCAAGCCCAGTCCCCCGGAGACACCACCGGCCGCACCCGCTCTGCCGCACGATTCGCTGCGCGTGGTGGCCCTGGGCTCGTCCACCGGTGGTCCGGGCGCGCTGACCGAGCTGATGCGGGGGCTGCCGGCCGGGTTCCGGCCGCCGGTCCTGTGCGTGCAGCACATCGCGGCCAGCGAGCCGTTCGCGGTGGCGTTCTCCGACTGGCTGGCCGGGCAGACCGGCCGCGACGTCAGCTACGCCCGCGACCGGACGCCGCTGTCCGCGCTGGCCGGCCGGGTCGTGCTGGCCCCGCCCGACCGGCACATGCTGGTGCGGGAGGGCATGGTGCGGCTCAGCGACGCCCCGCCCCGGCACTCCTGCCGGCCGTCGGTCGACGTGCTGTTCGAGTCGGTCGCCACCGAGTACGGCCCGTCGGCGGCCGGTTGCCTGCTCACCGGGATGGGCCGGGACGGCGCCGAGGGGCTGCTGGCCATGCGCGGTCGCGGGGCGGTCACGTTCGCCCAGGACGAGGCGAGCTGCGTGGTCTACGGCATGCCCCGCGAGGCGGCCCTGCTCGGCGCGGCCATGCACGTGCTGCCGCCGGGCAAGATGGCCGCCCGGCTGACCGAGCTCCAGCTCGCGGGGAGCCGGCGATGACCCACCGTGTGCTGATCGTCGACGACAGTCTCACCGTACGGATGGACCTGCACGAGGCCTTCGAGGGCGACGGCTTCGGCACCATCCTGTGCGCGACCGGCGCCGAGGCGCGGGCGGCGTTCGCCACCGGCGAGTTCGACGCTGCCGTGCTCGACGTGCTGCTGCCCGACGCCGACGGCCTCGAGCTGCTCACCGAACTGCGCGGGCAGCCCAGTGGGGCGGACGTGGTGACCGTGCTGCTGAGCAGCGTGGACGAGGTGGCCGACCGGCTCGCCGGGCTGCGCATCGGGGCCGACGAGTACGTCGGGAAGCCGTACGACGCCGGCTACGTCGTGGCCCGGGTGCGCCAGCTGCTCGGCGACGGTCCGAGCCGCTCCGACGACCGCACCACGGTGCTGATCGTGGACGACAGCATGACCTTCCGCGAACAGCTGCGCGAGCTGCTCGAGGGCGAGGGGTACGCCGTGCTGACCGCGCCCAGCGGCGAGGAGGGCCTGCGGATGGCGGCCGACCGGCGCCCGCAGGCGGTCATCGTGGACGGTTTCATGCCCGGCATCGACGGGGCCACGGTGATCAGGCGGATCCGGCTCGACCCGGCCCTGCGCGACACCCCGTGCATCCTGATGACGGCGGCCGACGACTACGCGACCGAGCTGCAGATGCTCGACGCCGGGGCCGACGCGTTCCTCCGCAAGCAGCAGAACCTGGCGGTCGTGCCGGCCAAGCTCAACGCCGTGCTGCGGCAGAGCGCCGAGCAGCTGCCGATCGAGGCCACCGGCAGCTCGCACGGCCCGAGCAAGGTGCTGGCGCTGACCCCGGACCGGCAGCGGCTGGCCGAGCTGGCCACGGCCCTGCACGGCGAGGGCTTCGACGTGATCCAGGTGACCGGCACGACGGACGCGCTCGACCTGCTGACCGCGCAGCCGGTCGACTGCATCGTGCTCGGCCTCGGCCTGGACGGCGATCTGGGCCGCGAGGCGTGCCGGCAGATCAAGGAGGTGCCG
Organism: Paractinoplanes bogorensis; assembly: GCF_018829635.1. GTDB lineage: Bacteria > Actinomycetota > Actinomycetes > Mycobacteriales > Micromonosporaceae > Actinoplanes > Actinoplanes bogorensis. The sequence continues at coordinate 63,465 of NZ_JAHKKG010000004.1, read as the reverse complement.
CGGATCGGGGAGACGCCGATCGTGATGACCGGTGCATCCGACGACGACATGCTGGCCTGTCTGGCGGCGGGAGCCGACGACTACGTCCGGGCCGATTCCGCCGCCGAGGCCCTGCACGCCCACGTCCGTACGCAGATCCGCCGCAAGCAGTCGCACGACGAGAGCCGGCGGATCCGCGAGGAGCTGATGCGCCGCGAGCTCGACGCGGCCGAGGAGCGGTCGGCCCGGCAGCTCGCCGAGACCCGGGCCGCCCTGGTCGAGGAGCTGGAGTGGCGCAACCGCGAGCTGGAGGCGTTCTCCGGCTCGGTGTCGCACGACCTGCGCGGCCCGCTGCAGGTGATCAGCAGCTTCGCCGAGCACATGCTGGACGACGACGAGGACCTGCTCAGCGACGAGCAGCGGCGGCGGCTGAGCCGCATCCAGGCCGCCGCCCACCGGATGGCCGACCTGGTCGAGTCGCTGCTGATCCTGGCCCGGGCCAGCCGCGGTGACCTGCGCCGCAACGAGTTCGACCTGACCGCCACCACGTGGCAGGTGATCGGCGAGGTCGAGGCCCGCGACCCGGCCCACAAGGTGGCCTTCACCGTGCACGAGGGCATGGCCGCCGACGCCGACGAGGGGCTGGTCGCCGTCATCCTGGAGAACCTGATCAACAACGCGGTCAAGTTCACCCGCAAGGTCGAGCACCCGGCGGTCGAGATCGGCGTCGCCGCCCAGGGCTACTACGTGCGCGACAACGGGGCCGGCTTCCCGGCCGGCAAGGCGGGCGAACTGTTCCGCCCGTTCGCCCGCCTGCACAGCGCCGAGGACTTCCCCGGCACCGGCATCGGCCTGACCACCGTGCACCGGGCCGTCGAGCGGCACGGCGGCGAGATCTGGGCCGAGGGCGAGGACGGGCGCGGCGCGACCTTCTGGTTCACGCTGCCACCCGCCCCCGGCAACGGCGGCGGGCCGGACCGGCGGGGACAGGCCCGCCGGAACGGCTGACCGGGTTACGGGATGTAGGTCAGCCCGTCCGAGATGACCGTCGGGCGGCCCTTGGTCGCGGCCACCACGACCGAGACGGTGTGGGTCTTGGCGGTCAGCGCCTTGACCCAGATCGTCTGGCGGTGCGTGGTCGTGCTCGCCTTCGTGTCGACGGTGGCCACCTTGACCCCGTCGAGCAGCACGTACGCGACCCCGGTGGCCGGCGTCCGGGTGAAGGTCAGCGCGGCCGAGCGCCCGTTGAAGGTGTAGGCCAGCTTGGCGTTCGCCGTCGACGCGGCGAGGGCCTTGCCGCCCAGATAGGTCGAGGCGACCCGGGGCGACCAGGTGCCGAACTTCTTGGCCGAGCTCTCCGGCATCTGGACGACGGTGCGGGTGGCCGAGACGGTGCCGACGTTGCCGGCCCAGTCGCGCGCCTCCACCGTGTACTTGAGCGCGGTCCCGGGCTTGACCGTGGGGTTCCACACCGTCGAGCCGGCGCTGAGCGCGACCGCGGACGGCGAGGTGGCCCGCTGGCTGAACACCTGCACGTTGTCGGCCGAGCGGAACGTCGCCGTGACCGGCACCGCCGTCGTCGAATAGGTGCCGGTGCGCAGCGTGACCGACGGCGCGGCCGGGAAGGTCGGGGCGGTCATGTCACCGAACACCTTGATCGAGGTGACCGTGTCGGAGGCGCCCGACCTGGTGACGACACGGACGGCCAGCCGATGCGCGCCGACCGGGATCGCGACGTCGGCCGTCCGCACCGCGGCGTCGGTGAGCGTCTGGACCACCTTGTCGTCGAGCAGGACGTCGTAGCGGCCGACCTGCTCCGGGTCGCCGCCGACGGTCCAGGACAGCCGGGCCGTGTTCTTCACGTAGTAGCTGCCGGTCGCGCTGACCAGCGGCCCGCCGGTGAGGCCGGTGATGGCCAGGCCGGGCAGCAGGGCACGGGCCCGGATCACATTCATCAGCGGGTACATGCTGGTGCCCGGGCAGGCGGTCAGCGCGGCGTCGCGGTGCCCCGACAGACGCGGCAACATCACCTTGGTGCCGAGCGGAAACTTGCCGGCCACACCGGCGGTCATCTCCACCGACGTCGAGGCATCGTTCCCGTACGCCCCCAGCCGTGCCGCCGCGAGCTGGGCGATCTTCGTGAGGGCGGCCTGCGTCGGCCGGATGCTCGTGTAGTCGCCGAGCAGCGCGATCCCGACCGAGCCGGTGTTGAAACCGGCCACATGCGCGCCGACGACCGCGGTGGTGGTGCCGCCCGCGCGGCCCTCGAACACCGTGCCGCAGGAGTCGACGACGAAGTTGTAGCCCAGGTCGTCGAAGCCGTCGTCGATGTCGTTGGCCATGATGCTGCGGATCTGCGACGCCGACTGGGCGCAGGGCACCGCCTTCACCCCGGTGTGGTGCACGAAGACCATCTTGACGCCGTCCTTGGCGATGGCCGGGGGCGCCTTCACGAGCTTCTCGTCGGCGCGCCAGCCGGCCCGGGAGACCACCGCGGGCATCGCCGGCGGCTTCACCAGAGCTTTTGTCGGGGCGGTGGTGGTCGGCCTCGGCGCGACCGTGGTGGCCTCGGGAGCGGGCGTGGTGGCTTCCGGGGCCGGAGTGGTCGGACTGGTCGTGGCGCCGGAGTCGGCCGGCGGGCCCTCACTGACCGGCGGAGCGGGCGGCGGAGTCGTGGCCATCCCGCCGGTGCCGCCGGTGGTGGCGTCGGGGTCGATCAGTTTGAGCCGCAGCCCGGCCGGGAGCGGTTTGGTCCCGTCGCCCACGATGCGGGCGGCCACGCCGTCCGACGCCCCGGCCCAGATCGGCTCGGTGCGCCCGCGCACCGTCTTGAGCTCGCCCGGCTGGTCGACCGCGGCCTCGGCGATGTCCAGCGACTGCCAGCCGGTCCAGCGGCCGGTGGCCGCGCTGCGGGTGCGCACCTGGATGGTGCCGTCCGGCTCGTCCTTGGGGTTCGTCCAGTTCACGCTGACCAGGCTGAACCGCTTGGTGGACCGCTGCGGCAGCGAGAACGACCGGCCGAGCGCGGACAGGTCGATCGCGTCCAGGCTCGTGCGTACGGGCGGGGCCGAGGCACCCGGCGCCGCCGCCACCGGGGCGATCCCGGCGTCGAAGATCGCCGAACCGCCCGCCGAGGGCCAGTTGAGGACGGCGAGACCGCCGCCCGCGGCGAGCACCGCGACGGCGGCACCCACCCCTATCACCAGTCGACGTCCCACGCTGCTCCCCCGTTGATCAGATACGAACCGCGCGTGAGGGTATCGAACGGGTGATCAGTCGGCTATCCCGAACCAGGCCCGACCGGGATCGAAACCGTCCACTGTCACGCCGGCCCCGGCCGATCGGCGGCGTTCAGCCGGAAATGCCGGAGATGGACCGCGTGCGGAAGGCCGGCCTTCCGCACGCGGTTCACTACTCCGTTCCGAGCGCCGCGACCGGGCTCACCTTGGCCGCGCGCCGGGCCGGCAGCACCCCGGCCAGGGCGGTCATCGCGACGAGCACCAGGAACACGATCGCGAGCTGGCCGTACGGCACGGCGAAGGGCGCGTTCAGGCCGAGCCCCTTGACCGCCAGCCAGGCGTACGGGATGCCCAGCACCAGCCCGACGGCGGCGCCGATCGCCCCGTACAGGGCCGACTCCGTCGTCAGCATCGCCCGCAGCCCGCTCTTGGAGAGGCCGACGGCGCGCAGCACCCCGGACTCACGGACCCGCTCGACCACCGACAGCGCGGTGGTGGTGCCGACGCCGACCACCGCGATGATCACCGTCAGCCCGACCAGGCCGATCGCGATCAGCAGCAGCGTGTTGACGTTGTCGTTGAGCTGGTCGCGCTGGTCGGCCAGCACGTCGACCCGCCACTTGCCGCCCGCGGCGACCTGCGTGTCCTGGATCGCCCGGTTGCCGTTCGTCCGGCCGGTCTCGCCCGCCACCTTGGCATTGGCCAGCACACCCGAGAACGTGGCCGCGGGGGCGCCCAGCCTGGTGAGGTCGGCCGGGTCGAGCACGGCCGAGGCGTGCAGCGGCGCGTCCCCGGCGAACTGGGCCACCACCGTGAGGTCGACCGTACGGTCGCCCGCCGCCAGCCGCACCTGATCGCCGACCTTCTTGCCGCTGGTGTCGGCCCCGAACCCGGAGAGCACGACCTTGCCCGGGCCGAGGTCGGCCACCGAGCCCGCCACGACATCGAGCTTCTTGAGCTCGGGCAGCGCCGTCATCGACAGGTCGGTCGCGGCCAGGCCCTCGAACGTGCCCAGATTGATGTTCATCCGCCGGTACGGGGTGACGTCGGTGAGCTCCTCGCGCTGCTTCAACTGCTCGGCCAGCGACGCCGGCACCGGGGCGTCGTCGACGCCCCGCATCTCGTAGTCGGAAGGCACCGACGCGGCCAGCTCGCGGTCGGCCAGCACCCGCAGCGACGCCCCGCCGACCAGCGTGCCGGCGATCAGCGTGACACCGAGCGCGACCACGACCGAGACGGCAGCGGCCCGGCGTGGCGCCGCACCTACTCCCCCGGCGGCCAACCGGCCGACCGGGCCCGAGCGGCGCAGCGGCCAGCCGATCAGCCCGAGCACCGGCCGGACCAGCACCGGGCCCAGCGCGACCAGGGCGAAGAAGGCGAAGGCACCCGAGGCGACCAGCGCGAACAGGTTCCGCTGGGGGCTGTAGTCGGTGGCGTCGCGGCTCGGCAGGTTGGCCACGAGGTAGGCCGCGGTCAGCCCCGCGCCGACGAGCAGCACGATGCCGGCGGCCCAGCGCAGCTTGCCGATGTCGCGGCGGGCGCCGGTCGTGCCCGCGCCGCGCAGCGCCTCCAGCGGCGACACCCGCGCGGCCGAGACGGCCGGGGCGAGCACGGCCACCGTGGTCAGCACGACCGCCAGCAGGACGGTGAGCAGCGCGGCCGGGATCGGGAACCCGGGCGAGGAGATGTCCGCGCCGGACCAGCCGGCCACGACCGGGACCAGGTGACCCGCGCCGAGCGCGAGCAGCACGCCGGTCAGACCCGTGGCCAGGCCGGTCAGGGCGCCCTCGACGGCCAGGGCCCGGATGATCGAGCCGCGGCCGGCGCCGACCGCGCGCAGCAGGGCCAGCTGGCGCATCCGCTGGGCGAACACGATGCGGAACGTCGACGTGGCGACCAGGCCCGCGGCGACGACGGCGATGGCGATGAACATGGCGATGACGGCGAAGATCGCGTTGATCTCCTCGGCGGCGGCCTCGGCCTCCTCGAGGCGTACGGAAGCGCCGTCCTGAACCTGCGCGCGCTGCTCCTCGGGCTTGAGCTTGACCGCGGCGACGACGGCGTTGACCTGGTTCATCACGGCGGCCGCGTCGGCGCCGGGGGCCAGGCGCACATCGATCTGGTTGAGGTAGTCGTAGCCGCCCAGCTTCAGGATCGCATCGGTGGGGGCGTACGCCTGGAAGCCGTAGTCGTCCCGGACGTTCACCACGCCGACCACGGTCAGCTTCGTCGGCGCGAGCGGCTTGCCCTGTTCGTCGTAGCGGACCTGCGCCGACACCGTCGAGCCGAGTTGCAGGCCCATCCGTTCGACCGTACGCGGGGTGACCGCGATCTCGCCCGCCTTGCCGGGGTAGCGCCCCTGGCTGACCGTGGCCAGCGCGAGCGGGCCGGTGCCGGGGTCGCCGACCAACGATAAATACTCGCCGCCGACCTGACCGCCGTTCTCGGCCCGGCCGACCGCCTCGGCGACACCGGGGATCTTCCGTACGGCGGCGAGCTCGGCCGAGGTGACCGTGCCGTTGCGCACCACCACGCCGGCCGCCTCGGGGGTGCCGCTGAGGCCGTTGAGCACGCTGCGCTCGGTGATCTGCTGGGCCAGCACCGTGGCGTAGACGACGAACGAGACGACCAGCACGGCCAGACCGGTCAGCAGCAGGCGGGACGGGCGGCGGGCGACGCCGCGCAACTGGGTGCGGAGCACACTCATCGGGCGACCGCCAGGCTCTGCAGGGCGTCGGTGACCGAGGCGATGTCGGGGCGGTCGATCTCGCCCGCCACCCGCCCGTCGGCCAGCAGCACGACCCGGTCCGCGTAGGCGGCGGCACCCGGATCGTGGGTGACCATGACGATCGTCTGACCCAGTTCCCGTACGGAATTACGGAGGAACAACAACACCTCGGCCCCCGAACGGGAGTCCAGGTTGCCGGTCGGCTCGTCGGCGAACACCACCTCGGGACGCGACATCAGCGCCCGGGCCAGGGCCACCCGCTGCTGCTGGCCGCCGGAGAGCTCACCCGGGCGGTGGCCGAGCCGGCCCACGATGCCCAGCGACTCGGTCAGATGCCCGTACAGGTGCGCGTCGGGACGGCGGCCGGCCAGCTCGAGCGGCAGCGTGATGTTCTGCGCCGCGGTCAGCTGGGGCAGCAGGTTGAACGCCTGGAAGACGAACCCGATCCGCTCCCGGCGCACCTTGGTCAGCACCTTGTCGCTCTGCTTGGTCAGGTCGGTGCCGCCCAGCAGCGCCTGCCCGCTGGTGGCCGTGTCCAGACCGGCCAGGCAATGCATCAGGGTGGACTTGCCGGACCCGGACGGACCCATGATCGCGGTGAACTGGGCCCGGGCGAACCCCACGGTCACCCCGTCCAGCGCCCGCACCGCGGTGTCGCCACTGCCGTAGACCTTGACCAGGTCCACGGCGGCGACCGCGGCCAGCGTGTCCACGCTCTGCGTCAGCATTATGTCTCCCACTCCGTTGTTTTCGTCGTGGCAGATCATGGGGGCAGCCGGTCGGGCGGCACATCGGTCGCGGGCCAGGCTCAGCGAGGGCGATGGATCTGACTTTCGGCCGATGGGACACCCGGCACCAGCGCATACGCTGGGTGACGATGCCGAACAACCCGAACCGGATGATCCTGCGACGCCTGGCCCAGCTCGCCGCGTTGGGTGCCATGGCGCTGCTGGGCATCTTCGACGTCGCCCAGGGCCTGTTCCAGGGCTCCGAGCCGCTGGGCCTGATCAAGGTGCTGCTGGCGATCGCCGCGGCCGCCGTCTGGCTGCCCGTGCACCGGCCCGGATCGACCCGCCTGCCCAAGGTGGCGATGGCCCTCGGCGCCTTCTCGCTGCTGGTCACCCTGGCGTCGTCGGTTCAGGCCGATACCTCGTACGGGCCCTCGTGGGGTCTCGCCGAGTCGGCCGCGCTCCTCGGTGTCTGTTACGTGGTCGCGCGTCACTCCACGGCCGGTCTCGGGTTCTCGGCGATCGTCGTGGTCGGCGCCGCGGTCAGCTTCGTGCCGCTGCGCGCCGGTCAGACGTACGTCTACGTCATCTTCGGCCTGATCCAGGCGCTCGCCGCCGCGGCCGCCATCGGGCTCGGCATCTACCTGCGGATCATCGAGGGGTCCCGGCAGCGGGCCTTCGACGCCGTACGGGCCGAGCAGCGCGCCGAGTTCGCCCGCGACCTGCACGACTTCATCGCCCACCACGTGACCGGGATCGTCGTGCAGGCCCAGGGCGCGAAGTTCATCGCCGAGCAGGACCCGAAACGCGTGCTGCAGGCCCTCGACCAGATCGAGCAGGCCGGCGCCGAGACGATGGCCTCGATGCGCCGGATGGTCGGCGTGCTGCGCGACCCCGAGTCGAAACCGGACGCGCCGCTCGCTCCCGTGGCCGGCGTGCACGAGCTGGGCCCGCTGCTCGAGCAGTTCAACGCCCCCGGCAACGGCCCCAAGGCCCGCATGCACCTGGACGGCGACCTCGACGGCCTGCCGGTCGAGATCTCCACCTCGGCCTACCGGGTGGTAATGGAGGCGCTGACCAACATCCGCCAGCACGCCCCGGCGGCCTCCGCGGCCGACGTCTGGATCCGCCGGACCCCCGAGTGGCTGCTGGTGCGGGTGGCCAACGACGGGGTGACTCCGGCCCGCACGCCCGCACCGCGCGACCGTCCGGGGTACGGTCTCGTGGGCCTGACCGAACGGGTCCGCGCGGCGGGCGGCCGCATCTCGGCCATGCCCGGCATCGAGGGCGGCTGGGTGGTCGACGCCGCGTTCCCGATCGACTCGAGGACGACGACATGATCCGTGTCTTGATCGCCGACGACCAGGCCATGGTCCGCACCGGATTCGGCATGATCATCGGCGCCCAGCCCGACATGGAAGTGGTCGGCGAGGCCAACGACGGCGTCGAGGCGGTCGCCCTGGCCCGCAAACTCAAGCCCGACGTGGCCCTGCTCGACATCCGCATGCCCAAGATGGACGGCCTCGAGGCGCTCCGGCTGCTGTCCGGCCCCGGCGTGACCGAGCCGGTCAAGGTGGTCGTGGTGACCACCTTCGACCTCGACGAGTACGTCCACCAGGCGCTGCGCAACGGCGCGGCCGGCTTCCTGCTGAAGGACTCGGGCCCCGCGCTGCTGGTCGAGGCGGTGCGGGCCGCGGTCAGCGGAGACGCCCTGATCAGCCCGTCCATCACGGTGCGACTGCTGGAGCACCTGTCCCCGCCCGCCCCCACCAACGACGACGGCGGCCTGTCACCGCGCGAACTCGACGTGGTCAGACTGGCCGCGAAGGGCCTGACCAACGCCGAGATCGCGGCCCAGCTGTTCATCTCGATCGGCACGGTCAAGACCCACGTGGGCAGCGTCATGACCAAGCTGAACGCCCGCAACCGCGTCGAGATCGCGGCGTGGGCCTGGGAGCGCAAACTCCTCGGCTAAGCCGTGGCGCGGACCCGCTCCGACAGGGTCGGCCACAAGCCGGGAGCGGCGCCGATCGTCAGCTCGGTGGTGAAGTCTTCGCCGTGGCCGCCCAGGATCACGCCGGCCTCGCGGGCGATCAGGGCGCCCGCCGCGATGTCCCACAGGTTCGTGTCCAGGCACAGGCCGCCGTCGAGGCGTCCGGCGGCCTGGTAGACCAGGTTGAGCGCGGCCGGCAACCGCCGGATGTCGCCGGACACCGGCAGCAGGTCGCGGATCACTTTGCCCGCCCGTTCCTTGGTGGCCGGGTTGGGCTGGAAGCTCACCCCGACCAGTGCCTCGGCCAGCGGCGGCCCGCTCGACGCCACGATGCTCTGGCCGTTGAGCAGCGCCCCGCCGCCGTCGACGGCGCTGAACGTCTCGCCCGCCACCGGCTCGTGCACGACCGCGACCCGGGCCTGTTCGCCCTGGTAGAGCGCGATGCACACGGACCACGGCCCGGTCCGGCTGATGTAGTTGCGGGTGCCGTCGAGCGGGTCGATGACCCAGGTCCAGCCGCTGTTGCCCGTACGGCCGTGGCCCTCTTCGGCCTGCACCGCGTCGTCCGGGAAGGCCTCGCGGATCGCCTCCACGATGAGCTGCTCGCTGGCGATGTCGACATCGGAGACGACGTCGTTGGCGTGGGCCTTGGGCGCGCCGACCCGCAGGGTGTCGTGGCGTTCGAGCTGCAACCGACCGGCGCGTACCGCCAGGCCGGCTGCCAGCTCGCGGGCCGCGGCAAGATCTCGATCCATCCCGGTCAGGCTAGCCGAGGGTGATCCAGTAGCGCTGGACGGTGTGCGGGCCGGTGGTGCGCGTGTCCTCGTAGACGCCGCCGTGTTTCCGGATGACCCGGGCCGACGCCAGGTTGGCCGGCACGCACGTGATCAGGACGGGGTCGATGCCCAGCGTGCGCGCCGTCTCGAGGGTCGGCCCGAGGGCCCACGAGGCCAGCCCCCGCCCTCGCGCCGAGGGGCGCAGACCGTAGCCGATGTGGCCACCCATCTCGAACAGCAGCTCGTTCAGCGTGTGCCGCAGCGAGATCGAGCCCAGATACCGGTCGTCCTCGACGATCCAGCGATAGGTGCAGTGCACCCACCCTTCGACGGGCGGGATCGCCGTGTCCTCCTGCCGGAGAAGATCGGCCACCCACGCGGCGAACCCCGGATCAGAGTCAAGATCATCGGTTTCCCGTACGCCGTGACCGTCCATGTGTGCGCCCGGCTCCCACTCGTCGCGGGCCTCGACCCAGCTCTTGTGCAGGCGGACGGTCGGCGCGATCAACGTGGGCATACCCGAACCCTAGGCGACCATCTTCAACAGCGTCCGGACCTGGGCCTGGCGACGTGACGTGACAGTCTCGCCCATGGTGCGGGCCGGCGGATACAGACCGCCCGCCGTCTCCATCCGGGCGGTCTCGACACAGTTGCCGAGATGGCCGAGGAGCAGGGTCACCGCCGTACGGTCGAAGGTCTTGCCCCGGGCCGCCTCGAGCTCGCCGATGTCGGACGGCCGCAACGAGTGCACGTCGCCGTGGCCCGCGTGCGCGCCGGCCAGCGGGTCGGGCTCGAGCGGCTGCTGCCAGCCGACCAGCCAGCGTTCCATCGTGCCGGACTCCTCGCGCCACTGGCCGCGCAGCTCGGTCGCCAGCGTGCGCAGGGCGGGATCGCCGGCCCGGTCCTCGGCCAGCGCCGCGACCTGGTCACCCTCCTCGACCTGGGCCAGCGCCATCTGCAGGAACATGACGTCGGTGGCGTTGAAGGCGGGCGCCGGGGTCTCCGGCTGCGGTGCCGAGCAGCCGGAGACCAGGAGCGCTACGACCAGGGCTTTCCTCAGGCCCACAGCGCGGGCACGTTCGGCGGCTCCCAGCCGGCCAGCGACGTGTGCGCCTGGCGGCAGGTGTACGAGCGGCCGTTGTAGGTCACGACGCTGCCCACGGCGTACGCCACACCGGCCCGCCACGTGCCGCTCGCGGGCGGAGTGGTCGGCGGGTTGGTGGGCGGCGTCGTCGGCGGGTTGGTCGGCGGCGTGGTGGGCGGGTTGGTCGGCGGGTTGCCGGTGCCGCCACCGATGTTCAGGTCGACGCAGGAGTAGAACGCCATCGCGGTGTCGGCGATGTTCCACCGGGCCAGCACGGTCTGGCGGCCGCTGAAGCCACCCATGTTGACCGTGTGCGACTTGGTGGCGCCGGGCTGGGCTCCGCCGTCGTTGAACGAGGCGAGCCGGGTGTTGCCGATGAAGTACTCCCAGGTGGCGGTCGAGTGCCGGGCCGTGAGCACCCAGTTGAACGTCACCGTCTGCCCGACCGAGGCGGCCGGCCAGTTGCGGCTGTTGTCGTTGAGCACGGCGAACCGGGATCCGCTGCCGTTGCACTGCATCGAGCCCTTGGGCGCCTCGACGCTCTGCGGCTCGTAGATGATGTCGCCGCAGTTGGCGACGGCGCCGCTGGCGCAGTTGGCCTGGCGGCTGGGCGGGGACGAGATGTAGCCGTGGGCCAGAGCCGGGGAGACTCCGACCAGGAGGGCGGCCGCGGTCGCGGCGACGGTCAGTGCGGGAAGGGCGAACCTGCGTCTCATGAAGGACTCCTTCGCTTCATGGCGGACCTGCCCGTCGAGTGGGGGCTCGGCGTCAGATATCGACCAACCTAAGTTAAAGAGTATTAACAGTAAAGAGGGCGTATCAAGTTTTTCGAATCAGCCCGGGGGCGAGCGACGCCGTGTTCAGAGGGCGTCCCGGCCGGACGGCAAGGCCCGAGACAAATGTCGGACTAGCTGCTTGATCTCCATGGGTGCGATCGCACATGCTCACGCCGGGCGCACGGGCGCCGGCACGGCGAACACACTCGGAGGCGACAGGTATGGATGACGAGTCGCGGCGGTCGTTGTACCGGGACATGCGGGACGGGCGGCCGGAGCTTTTCGTCAACCCCGAGGGCGCGCCCATCGAGATTCTGTTCGAGCCGGACGATGTGGCCGCGGCCGAGGCGGCGACGGCCGCGATGCTCGCCGAGTACGGCCTTCCCGCCGAGTGGGGCCAGACCGGCGTGGTCTTCATGGATCACGTGATCACCGTGCTGCGGGACGCCGTACGGATGCCGAACGGGCTCGGTACCTACGATCGCGCGGTGAACGCCGGCAACGCGGCCGGGGTGGTCGTGCTGCCCCGCTACCGCGAGCAGGTCGTGCTGATCCGGCACTTCCGGCACAGCACCCGCGAATGGCATCTCGAGGTGCCGCGCGGCTTCGGGACACCGGGCAACGACGATGCCGAGTGTGACGCCCGGCGTGAGGTCCAGGAGGAGATCGGGGTCGCCGCGGCCGAACTCGAGGACCTCGGCGTGATGTATCCGGACACCGGCGCCTCCGGCACACCCGTACGCCTCTTCTACGCCGAGCTCGACGAGGAGCCGGTCACCGTCGACGAGGCCGAGGGGATCACCGGGATCGTCCTGGTGCCGGTGGCCGAGCTGACCGTGATGATCGCGGACGGCACGCTGACCGACGGGTTCACCATCGCCGCCTTCGCCCGGGCACAGTTCCGGGGCCTGCTGTCCGACGAGGCGGTGCGGCGGCGCCGGGAGCGGCGGCTCGACCGTTACGACGAGTTGCGGGCGGAACGGCCGCGGCTGTTCGTCAACCCGGCGGACGCCGCCTACGAGATCCTCTTCGACCGTGCGGCTCAGCTGGCCTGTGCCCGGGATGCGGCCGGCGCGGCCCGGGAGAGCGAGTTCGCCGACATGGGCGTCGTCTACGAGGACAGGTTCTTCATCGCCCTGCGCGACACGGTCCGGTTCCGCGACGGCGCCGTCCGTCCGTACTTCCGGCTGATCGGGGCCGTCGACAGCCCCGGCGCGGCCGTCCTTCCGATGCTGTCCGACGGCCGGCTGGTGCTGGTCCGGCGGTTCCGGCACGAGGCTCGCGACTGGCGGTGGGAGGTGCCGCGCGGTTTCCCCGAGCCGGGCGAGACCGGCCCGGTCACCGCGGCCCGTGAGCTCGGGGAGGAGCTCGGCGTGAACGATCCGCACCTCGAGCGGCTCGGCGTGTACGGCGAGGACGAGATCTATCTGGCCCGGTTCGACGCCGACCGGCTGCCGGAGCGCCTGACCGACGGCGCAGTCGAGGAGGGTGTCGACGAGGTCAGGGTGGTGACCGCGGACGAGCTGGCCGGCCTGATCGTCGAGGGCCGGATCACCGACGAGTTCCTGCTGGCCGCGTACGCGATGCTTCAGGCCCGGCGGTCGAGGAACTCGTAGACGTCCTGCGCGTCCACCCCGGGAAAGGTGCCCGGCGGCAGGGCGGCCAGCAGGTGGGAGTGTACCCGGGCGCTGGGCCAGGCGTGGCCCGCCCAGCGGTCGACCAGGGTGGCGGGTGGACGGCGGCAGCATCCTGGATCGGGGCAGCGGGAGACCGTACGGCGGGAAGTGTCTCCGCCGCGGAACCAGCGGGCATGCTCGTACGGCGTGCCGACGGTGACCGAGAATTCGCCCGAGCGCGTCGACTCGATGTGGACGGTGCACCAGTAGGTGCCGGACGACGTGTCGGTGAACTGGTAGAACGACGAGTACGGGTCGTCCGAGCCGAAGATCGTGCGGGACGCCCACTTGCGGCAGATCGGCTGGCCCTCGATGGCCCCGGTGACATCGGCCGGGAAGCGGACCCCGTCGTTCTCGTACGCCTTGTAGACGATCCCGTTCTCGTGGACGCGGGTGAAGTGCACCGGGATCCCGAAGTGATGGGTCGCCAGGTTCGTGAACCGGTGGGCGGCCGTCTCGTAGCTGACGCCGAACGCGTCCCGGAAGTCGTCGATCGCGAGGGCCCGGTCGGCCTTGGCCTCCTTGAGGAACTGCACCGCGAAGTTCTCCGGCATCAGCAGCGCCGCCGCGAAGTAGTTGGCCTCGACCCGCTGGCGCAGGAAGTCGGCGTAGTCGGCCGGCTCCGGATGCCGCAGCACGAAGTGACCGAGCGTCTGCAGCACCACCGCCCGCGGGTCGTGGCCCTTGCCGCTGGCGACCTGGGGCAGATAGATCCGGCGGCCGACCAGGTCGGTCACCGAGCGTGTGGAGCCGGGCAGGTCGTTCACGTAGTGCAACGAGAAGCCCAGTTGCGCGGCGATGTCGAGGATGCCGCGCTGACTCAGCGGACCGGTCGCGTGCTTCACCGAGCGCAGCACCCCGGCCGCCGCCGCCTCGATCTCGGCGAAGTAGTTGTCGCGTTCGCGCATGTCGACCCGCAGCTGGGCGTTGGCCCGCCGGGCCACCTCGGGGGTCGCGCTCTGCTCGGTCAGCAGCCGGTTGAGCTCGCGGTGCAGGCCGACCAGCGATTCCAGCGCGTCGGCGGGCAGCCGGCGCCCGCCTTTGACCGAGGGCAGACCGAGGCTCCCGTACGCCGGTGACTGCTGGAAATGCGCGAGATCGATCTCGAGTCCGGCTCGCCGCGACGGCGCCTCGGGGCGCAGAAGGTCTTGCAACGGCACGCCCAGCGCGCCCGCGATCGCCTGCAGCACCGAGAGTTTGGGCTCGCGCTTGCCGTTCTCGATCAGCGACAACTGCGACGGCGCTCGTCCCACCGCCTCACTGAGCTGCTCGAGCGTCATGTTCTTCGATTTGCGCTGATGACGGAGCCGCTGGCCCAGGGTCACGAGGTCGACGACCGGTGAATCGCTCACGGGTTTTGACGCTAGCAGAAATTCTGCGTTTCTTCTGCTCACAAATGGCTTCAGAGGGCCTTGCGGTGCCCGCGATAGTCGAGTTCTTCCCAAGCGACACAGGCGACAGGGCACTGAAGGGATAGATGACATGACTGATCAGCTGACCGAAGTTCGGGGCGGTACCGCATCGGACCTCACTCGGGCGTGGGCCGGCGATCCCCGGTGGCTGGGCATCAAGCGCAGCTACACGGCGCAGGACGTGGTCAAGCTCCGCGGCACGGTCCAGGAACGGCACACCCTGGCCGAGCGCGGCGCGCAGCGGCTGTGGGAGCTGCTGAACAGCGAGGACTACATCAACGCGCTCGGTGCGCTCACCGGCGGCCAGGCCACTCAGATGGTCCGCGCCGGGCTGAAGGCCATCTACCTGAGCGGCTGGCAGGTCGCGGCCGACGCCAACCTGGCCGGCGCCACCTACCCCGACCAGTCGCTCTACCCGGCCAACTCGGTGCCCGCCGTGGTCCGGCGCATCAACAACGCGCTCATGCGGGCCGACCAGATCGACACCGCCGCGGGCCGGCACGAGCGGGACTGGCTGGCCCCGATCGTGGCCGACGCCGAGGCCGGCTTCGGGGGCCCGCTCAACGCGTTCGAGCTGATGAAGGCCATGATCGTGGCCGGCGCGGCCGGCGTGCACTGGGAGGACCAGCTGGCCAGCGAGAAGAAGTGCGGCCACCTGGGCGGCAAGGTGCTGATCCCGACCGCGCAGCACATCCGCACCCTGAACGCGGCGCGCCTCGCGGCCGACGTGCTCGGCGTCCCGTCGCTGGTCATCGCGCGGACCGACGCCCTGGCGGCCGACCTGCTGACCACCGACGTCGACGAGCGCGATCAGCCGTTCCTCACGGGAGAGCGTACGGCGGAAGGCTTTTTCCGGGTCCGCAGCGGACCGGAGGCGGCCATCGCCCGGGGTGTCGCCTACGCCGACTACGCCGACCTGCTCTGGGTCGAGACCGGCAAGCCCGACCTCGAGTTCGCCCGGACGTTCGCCGAGGCGGTCCACAAGGAGCACCCCGGCAAGATGCTGGCCTACAACTGCTCGCCCTCGTTCAACTGGAAGAAGAACCTGGACGACGCCGACATCGCGCGGTTCCAGAAGGAGCTCGGCGCGATGGGCTACAAGTTCCAGTTCGTCACGCTGGCCGGGTTCCACGCGCTCAACCACTCGATGTTCGAGCTGGCCCGGGGCTACGCCGAGAACGGCATGACCTCGTACGTGAAGTTGCAGGAGGCCGAGTTCGCGGCCGAGGCCGACGGTTACACCGCCACCAAGCACCAGGCCGAGGTCGGTACGGGCTACTTCGACGCCGTCTCGACCGCACTGAACCCTTCCTCGTCCACCACCGCGCTGGCGGGCTCGACCGAGACGGAGCAGTTCTGATGGGCGCCGAAGAGATCACCATTACCGGTACGACGTCCGGGCGCTACGCCGACATCCTGACCCCCGCGGCGATCGAGTTCGTGGTCGCGCTCGACCGGGAGTTCGGCGCCCGCCGGGTCCAGCTCCTCGAGCGTCGACGGCGGCGGCGCACGACCCGTACGGACGGCATGGATTTTCTGCCGTCCACCTCCTTCATCCGGGAAGGTGACTGGACCGTCGCCCCGCCGGCCCACGACCTGCTCGACCGGCGCGTCGAGATCACCGGCCCGCCCGAGCGCAAGATGACCGTCAACGCGCTCAACTCGGGCGCCAAGGTGTGGATGGCCGACTTCGAGGACGCCACCTCGCCCACCTGGGAGAACGTGGTGCTCGGCCAGGCCAACCTGCGCGACGCCCTGGACGGCACGCTCGACTTCACCGACCCGTCGGGCAAGGAGTACAAGGTCAACGGCTGGACCCCGACCATCATGGTGCGCCCCCGCGGCTGGCACCTGCCCGAATGCCACCTGCGCATCGGCGGCCGGGCCGTGTCGGCGTCCCTGTTCGACTTCGGGCTCTACATGTTCCACTGCGCCCAGCGGCAGCTCGACCGGGGCAGCGGCCCCTACTTCTACCTGCCCAAGCTCGAGTCGCACCTCGAGGCCCGGCTGTGGAACGACATCTTCGTGTACGCCCAGGAGTCGCTCGGCATTCCGCGCGGCACGATCCGGGCCACGGTGCTCATCGAGACGATCACCGCCGCGTTCGAGATGGACGAGATCCTGTACGAGCTGCGCGAGCACTCGGCCGGCCTGAACGCGGGCCGCTGGGACTACCTGTTCAGCATGATCAAGAACCGCCCCGACGTGGTCCTGCCCGAACGGTCCCAGGTCACCATGACGACACCGTTCATGCGGGCGTACACCGAACTGCTGGTCCGCACCTGCCACCGGCGCAACGCGCACGCCATCGGCGGCATGGCCGCGGTCGTGCCGTCCCGCGACCCGGTCGCGGCCAAGCGCGCCCTCAACCAGGTGCGCCAGGACAAGCGGCGCGAGGTCGGCGACGGCTTCGACGGTTCCTGGGTGGCCCACCCCGGCCTGGTCGACACCTGCCGCGACGTGTTCGACCAGTGGCTCGGCGAGGAACCGCACCAGATCGTCCGCAAGCGCGAGGACGTGCGCGTGACGGCGACCGAGTTGCTCGACGTGCGTACGCCGGGAATCCAGGTCACCGAGGTCGCGCTGCGCAACAACGTCAGCGTCGCGCTGCGCTACGTCGCCGCCTGGCTGGGCGGCCGGGGCGCGGTGTCCCTGGGCGGCCTGATGGAGGACGCGGCGACCGCGGAGATCTGCCGGGCCCAGCTCTGGCAGTGGATCCACGCGGCCACCCCGACCGACTACGGCGTGCCGGTCAGCTCCGCGCTGGTCACCCGCATGCTCCGCGAAGAGCTGGACGTGCTTTCGGCCACCGGCGCCCTCGACGAGGACGCGGCCCGCCGCTTCGGGCAGGCCCGCACCCTGATGACGGTGCTGCTGACCGAACGCACCTGCCCCGAGTTCCTGACCTTGCCGGCCTACCTTCGGCACCTGTCCGGCGGGTCAGCCACCCCGGTCCCCGATGAGGCGCCTGTCGCCGCCTGATCGACCACCGGGCGAGAAGAGCGCGGTCCCCTCGGCAGCGGGGGCCGCGCTCTTCGGCGTCCGGTAGCGTGCCGCCGTGGGACACAGCATCAGCGCGGTCATCGTGCGCGAGCCGTTCGACGCCGGTGCGGCGGAGCGATGGGATGTGATCAGCGCACCGCTGGACGCCGGGCTGCGTCTGATCCATCTCAGCCCGGAGTACATCGACTACTGGCGGTCCCGGCATGGCGCGACGGCCGACCTGGACGTGCCGGCCGCTTTCCCGGACGAGTTTCCCCGCGCCGGGTTCCTGTCGGCGCTGGCCGCCGCGGTCACCGGCCGCGAGGATCCGACCTTCGCGGTGGTCCTGACCGAGTATTTCGGCGGCGTGGGTGACCAGTGGGCCTGTGTGTTCGTCGCGGGCCGGCGCCAGGAGACGGACGGAACCATCAACGACGCCCTCCGGGTTCTCGGCGTGCGCGCCGCCGGCGACGCCGACGAGTTCGACACGGTGGGCCTCGGGCGTCACCGGACCACGCCCGAATATCTCTCCTACTACCCGGACGAGGACTGAACGAGCTCGCTCTCGCGGACCTCGAACGTGGTTCGCCCGCCGGTGTCCTCGAGCGGGATACCGAGCCGGATCGTGGCGACGCGATTCCCGCCGGGCGTGGTCGTCCGCGCGATGACCACGCACCGGAGGTCCAGGTCGACCGGGAGGGCGGCCCCGCCGGGGAAGAAGTCGTCGTCGTCCGTCAGGACGGGAGCCTTGTCGACGATGACCGCGACCGAGTCGTCTGCCTCGCGTAAATGCACCTCGGCCCAACCTGGCCACTCCACGTCGACCCACCGCACGGCCTTGACCCGCACGAACGTCGGACCGGGCTCGTCGCGCAGCGGGTGGGGGGCGAGCAGGCTCTCGTCGATCGGGCCGCGCCGGGCCAGGCCCGCGAGCAGGTCGGCGACCTGGACCCGGGGATCGTCGCGGGAGTCGGCCATGACGAAGCCGGCCAGCGGCGAGAACCCGTCGCCGCTGGTCAGGGCCGCCTGCAGCCGGAGCAGGCGGTCGGCGGTGAGGGCGCTCTGCTCGTCGTGCGTGACCAGAACCTGCCGCTGCCCGCCGCTCCAGGTCAGCACCGTTTCGGCCAGCGCGGGCAGCAGCGGCTCCAGCGGCGGCGGAATCGACCGGTCGTCCTGATCGAGCCGCTCCACCAGCCCGCGCACACGTTGCTCGGTGACGGCCCGCAGCGCGGCGGCGCCCAGCACGTCCATGGCCCGGAGGAACGACGGCACGGTCACGTCGGCCGGGCGGCGTCGTTTGCCCTTGACCAGTTCTGTGAACGCGGCCAGGAACGCATGCCACTCGCCGGTGTGTGCCCGCCCGCTCCGGTAGAGCGCGACGGCCGCGGCCCGGCTCTCCCCCGCCAGCCGCGTGCCCGACGCATAGGAGGGCTCCCCCAGCAACAGGTCGACGACCCGGGTGGCCAGGAAGAACTCCTTGTCGACAACCTGCACGAACGCCCGCCCGCGGAGCGCCGAGACAAACCAGTCAACGGCCTTCCCCGTACGCAGGAACTGGCCGGACTTCAACTCGTGCGCGCTGAACCGTCCGGACCTCAGCGTCGCGATCACGTCGCCGGCCTCGTCCCGGGTGAGGTCGACACTCGCGTGCGTGATCACCGGCATGCCCGGATGCAGCAGGTTGGTGCCGGAGAACCCGCTCTCGTCACAGGCGATCCGCACCACCGGCCCGGTCACCTCACCCGCCGGCAGCAGCCCTCCCTGCAACGGCGTCCGCACCCACCCATGCTCGCCGCCCCGCAGCACACGGGACAACCGGATTCTTCAGCCGGGGCGGCTGATGCGCTGCTGTTCGGCGGCGGCCAGCTGTCGGTAATGTTCGGCCCTCGGTTCGTCGCCCACGTTGACGGCGGCCTCGACGGCGAAGCGCAACGTGTTCAAGGGCAGGCCGGGGAAGGACCCGGCCTCGGCGTCGGCTGCGGTGAAGATCTCGTGGGCCGGCTCGCTCGGCGCGGCCACGGCCAGCTGGAACATCTCGGCCATGTAGCCCCGGCCCAGGCCGACCTCGGTCCAGCCGGACACGTCGTCGAGGGCGCGCCGGGCCGTGCGCAGCGCTTCCCAGGCAGCGACGTGGTGGCCGGCCCGGCGTTCCAACTCGGCCAGCTCGCACCAGCCCGAGGCGGTGTCCCACGCGCCCTCGGCGAAGGTCAGGCGCTCGCGCTGGGCCGCCGCGGCCTCGGCGAACGCTCCGATCGCGGCCAGCTCGTAGCGCAGCTGGGTCACCGTCGCCTGATCGCGTGGGCGGTCGGCGGCCCACCGGTCGATCAGGTCGCGGGCCAGGGCACGGTCGCCGATCAGCTGGGCGCGGGCGATCCAGGTCAGCGGGTCCTCGGCGGCCGGGTCGGGCGGGAAGCGGAGGCGTTGCTGCTCGAACCACTCGGCCACGTCCTCGTCGGACAGTGCGGGACGGCCCTCCGCGTCGAGGAGGCGTTCCAGGATGTCGGTGCGGTGGTCGTGCTCGCTCGCGCGTACGAGGGAAAGGGTTTGATCTGCCCCGGCCGCCACCACGTGCTCGATGTCGTAACCGCACCAGGTGTCGAAGTTGGCCCGCTTGAGCTGCCACTGCAGCCAGACGTCGGCGGGCCGCCGGTACTCGGCCAGCAGCAGGCCGGCCAGCTCGGTCTCCTCGGTCAGGCCCTGGAACGGCGCCTCCCGGCGGCACACCGCCTCCTGCTCGGCCAGCCATCGGACCAGCGCGTGGTCGCCGGGGCGGCGGTCGTACTGCAGGGCCCACAGCACCTGGGCCCGCGCGACCGCGTTCCGGTCGAAGTCGTAGCCGTCGTCGCCGGTCGCCTGCTCGTAGGCCAGCTCCGGCCAGGCCGTCCCGGACGCCCGCATCCGCGCCAGGTCGCGCTCTCCTGCCTCCATCACGTCGACGATGATCGCTTGATCGCGGCCCGCGCTCAACCCGGTTCAGCGAAAGCCGTTGCGAGAGCCGGTGTGGTGGCCGGTGCGGGCGGGTTCGCGGGTGAGCTCGAGGGCGCCCTGTCGTTCGGCCGAGGGGCCCAGCGTGCTGACGGCGACGGGGACGTGGGCGGCGATCGCCGGTGGGGCGTGGGTGGTGAAGGCGGAGCGCAGGCCGGCGGCGATCGGCTCGGCGGCGGCGCCGATGGTGTCGTCGACGATGACCGTGGCCGGGTCGAGGAACGTGCACAGCTGGGCCAGCGGGCGGCCGATCGTGCGGCCGATGTCGTGCAGGATGCGGGCGGCGCCGGCGTTTCCGGTGGCGGCCAGCCCGGCCAGGCCGGCGAACGTGACGGCGTGCTCGTAGGCGGCCTGCGCGGTGTCGACGACCAGCGAGTGGACCTGGGAGCGCAGGCAGCCACGGCCGCCGCAGGCGCAGAGCGGGCCGTCGGCGTCGATCTGCAGGTGGGCGATCTCGCCGGCGTAGCCGTGGGTGCCCCGGACGAGGCGGCCGTTGGTGACGATCGCGGCGCCGAACTCGCGGTTGGTGAGCTTGAGGTAGACGAAGTCGCCGGTGGTCGCGGCGCCGCCGTGGTGCTGTTCGCCGAGGGCGGCCAGGTTGGCGTCGTTCTCGACCAGGATCGGGAATCCGTGAGCGTCGCTCTTCGGGGACGGCACGCCTTGCGCGCCGCCGGTCGAGAGCAGCGGCGCGGGGACACTGACGACCATTGCCCGTACGGGCGCAGCGCCGGCAAGACGACGTATCTGAGCGGCCGCGGCGTCGAGGTCTCCCGCGTCGTCGAGCGGCTCCTCGGCCAGCGGGGTGCCGTCGAAGCCGATCAGCGTGGTGCGGGCCACGCCGTCGCTCCAGCGCAGCAGACCCAGCCGCGGGGCCGGGCCGGGAGCGTGGAGCCGGCGCGACGGGCGGCCGCGGGTGCTGCCGGGTGGCGGGCCGTCGTCCTCGACGATCGTGCCCGCGCCGAGCAACCGGCGGACAGCGCTGATCACGGTCGGGGTGGCCACCCGGAGTTCGCGGACGAGGTCGGCCCGGGTGACACCGGCCGAGTGGGCGACGAACGACTGCACCCGCTCGTCCGTGGTCAAGAACGCCGTCATATTTGATGAGAATACGATAATTCTCGACCGTAGCAATAGTCGCGTCGCTGGCTTTCAATGGAGTTATACCCCGCGTCTCGGCTGAGAGTTTTCATGATGTCATTCTTAAAGCGCCGGCCCAGTACGACCGCACTGCTGATCGTGACCGGTACGGGCGCGCTGTCCACCGACACCTACGTCGCGTCGCTGCCCGAGGTGCAGGCGTCGTTGCACACGTCGTCCTCGACGGCGCAGCTGACCATGACCTCGTGCATCGCCGGGATGGCGCTGGGCCAGCTGCTCTCCGGGCCGGTCAGCGACGCCCGGGGCCGGCGCGGGCTCGTCCTCACCGCCTGCGTGGTCTTCGCCGCCATGTCGGTGCTGTGCGCGCTGGTCACGTCGGGCTGGCTGCTGGTGGCCGAGCGTCTCGTGCAGGGCGCCGCGGCCGGGGTGGCCGTGGCGGTGGGCCGGGCCGTGGTCAACGACGTGTGGCGCGGACGGCAGGCGGCGGCGATGTTCGGCACCCTCTCGGCCGTCGGCCTGATCGCGCCGGTGGTCGCGCCCGCGATCGGCGGCGTGCTGACGGCGACGGTCGGCGGCTGGCGGGTGGTGTTCTGGTTCCTGGCCGTGGTGGGCGTCGTGATGGCGGTCGCCGCGTACACCGGGCTGCCCGAGACGCTCCCGCCGGAACGGCGCCAGCCCGGCGGGCTCCGGCAGCTGGGCCGCCGGGCCGCCGATCTGCTCACCGACCGCAGCTTCGCCGCGCCGGTTCTGGTGCAGTGCCTGACGATGGCGGGGTTCTTCGTCTACATCGGTGGCTCGTCGTTCGTCCTGCAGGAACAGCTCGGGATCAGTGCCCGGCTCTACACGATCGTCTTCGCGACGAACGCGGCCGCGATGGTGGCGGCCAGCGTCACGTTCCGGTTCCTGGTGATCCGGACCGGCCCGATCCTCCTGCGGCGGATCGCCGTCGTGACGCAGACGACCGGGGTGGCGGCGCTGTTCGCGGCCGCGCTGCTGGCCCCCGGCCACCGGCCGCCGCTGGCCGTGGTCTGGGTCGCGCTGGCCGTCATGACCGCCGGGCTGGGCATGTACCTGCCGGCCAACGCGGCGATCACCCAGCACGCCGGGCGGCGCGCGGCCGGCACGGCGTCGGCGTTCGGGGGCGGACTGCCGTTCCTGGCCGGGGCGGTGACCACACCGCTGACCGGGCTGCTGGGCGATCAGACCGTGCTGATCATGTCGGGCGGGATGGCCCTCTTCTTCGCGGCCGCGGCGGTGGCCGGGGTGGCGCTGCGATCGGCCACCATCGACCCGGACAAAGCGGTCCCCTCGCCGTCGCCGGCCGAGGCCGTTTGAGGGAGCCGGCCGAGGCCGTTTGAGGGAGCCGGCCGAGGCGTTTTGCGGGAGCCGGCCGAGGCGGTTTGAGGGAAACGGGCATGGCGCACGCGAAAGCGGGCATGAGAAGACGGCGTGTTCCGTACGCGGGCATTCCGCGGCCCGGTTTCGCGCGGCCGGAGGCGGTGACGGCGCGGTCACGATGACCGAGGCCATCAGAAGATTCGCCAAGCCGGACGCCCGTTACCTGGACGTTCCAGTGGGATGCTGTGGGTTATCCCCGATCCACTGCCGGGAGGAAGAGCCACCATGCTGCCCCTCAACGCTGAGACCCTCAGCCAACTGTCCGCCGACCTCGCCGTCCCCTCGTACGATCGCAGTGCCCTGCGCACCGGGATCGTCCATTTCGGGGTGGGCGGGTTCCACCGGGCACACCAGGCGATGTACCTGGACCGTCTGATGAACGAGGGCCAGGCTCTCGACTGGGCGATCTGCGGGGTCGGGGTGATGCCGGCCGACCGGCGGATGCAGCAGGTGCTCGACGCCCAGAACGGGCTGTACACGCTGGTGGTCAAGGCCCCCGACGGCACGCTCGACGCCCGGGTGATCGGTTCGATCAAGGAGTACCTGTTCGCGCCGGACGACCCGGACGCGGTGATCGAGAAGATGGCCTCCCCCGACATCCGGATCGTGTCGCTGACGGTCACCGAGGGCGGCTACAACTTCCACGCGGTGACCGGCGAGTTCATGGCCGACAACAAGGACGTGCAGCACGACCTGGCCGAGCCGGGCCGCCCCCGGACGACGTTCGGGTTGATCACGGCCGCGATCGAGCGCCGCCGCGAGCGCGGACTCCCGCCGTTCACGATCATGAGCTGCGACAACATCCAGGGCAACGGGGACGCGGCCCGGAAGAGTTTCGTCGCTTTCGCCGCTCTGCGCGATCCGGCCCTGGGGGCGTACGTGGAAGGGAATGTGCTCTTCCCCAACAGCATGGTCGACCGCATCACGCCGGTGACCACCGACGACGACCGGGACGAGGTGCGCAAGCACTTCGGCGTCGACGACGGCTGGCCGGTCGTGTGCGAGCCGTTCACCCAGTGGGCGCTCGAAGACAGCTTCTCGGCCGGCCGCCCCGCCTGGGAGGACGCCGGCGTGCAGGTGGTGCCGGACGTGGAGCCGTACGAACTGATGAAGCTGCGCCTGCTCAACGCCTCGCACCAGGCGCTGTGCTACTTCGGTTACCTGGCCGGCTACCGCCTCGTGCACGACGTGGCGCGCGACCCGGCCTTCGCCAAGTTCCTGCTCACGTACATGGAGAAGGAAGCCGAGCCGACCCTCGAGCCGGTGCCCGGCATCGACCTGCGGGAATATCAGCACCAGCTGATCGACCGGTTCTCCAACGCGCAGGTCAAGGACACGGTGGCCCGGCTCTGCGCGGAGAGCTCCGACCGCATCCCGAAGTGGCTGCTGCCGGTGATCCGCCACAACCTCGGCTCGGGCGGCGACATCATCCTGTCGACCGCGGTGGTGGCGTCGTGGGCCCGCTACGACGAGGGCGTCGACGAGCAGGGCGAGCCGATCGAGATCGTCGACCGCCTGCGCGACAAGCTGACCGCGGCGGCCCAGCGGCAGCGGACCGAGCCGCTGGCCTTCATCCAGGACCGCGAGGTCTTCGGCGACCTGGCCGACAACGAGCGCTTCGTTTCGGCGTACACGTCGGTGCTGTCGTCGCTGCACAGCCGGGGCGCCAAGGCCACCCTCGACGACCTGGTGTCGGGCAACCTCTGAGTTCTTCCCGTACGCGCCGGGGCGTCAGCGCCCCGGCGCCACCGCATGCTTCGTGACGCTGACCTTCAGTGGGCCACTCGGCGTGAGCCGAAGCGGAAACGGTCGGGGACCGCCCAGTCGACGGATCGATTCAGGACGTTGCGGGCCATGATGGCTACGCAGGTGCAGCCGTTCAGGAACGAGGCTGTCACGTCGGTCGGGTGGTGCATGCCCCGGTAGAGGCGGGACAGCGCGACCAGGATCGGCACCAGCACGAGCAGCCAGGCCAGCCGTTTGGCCCAGGTGTGGTGCAGCATCGTGAACAGCAGGAAGGCCAGGCCCACGTAGAGGGCGACCGCGGCCGAGGTGTGCCCGGACGGGAAGCTCGACGTGGGCGGCGAGTCGTCCATCTTGTGGACGGCGGGACGTTCGCGGTCGATGACCAGCGTCGTGAACAGGAAGACCAGGGCCTGGGCGCTCACCGCCAGGCACAGGTAGAGCGGCTCGCGCCAGCGGTGCAGTCGCACCCGCAGGATGATGGCGACCAGCGCGGTGACGCCGATGATGACCGGGGTGCTGCCGATCAGGCTGAAGATCCCGGTGATGACGTTCATCGGCGGATTGCGGTGGGCCTCGAAGGCGCGGTTGATGCCGTCCTCGCCGCCGATCGGCAGGTGCGCCAGCAGGAGACCCAGGCCGACCATCACGGCGAACAGGATGGCGACGGGCAGCAGGAGACGCTTGGCGACCTGGGTCAGCAGCGGTGGCATGGCCGCCTCCTACCCGGAAGTGACTTCGCTCAATCTCCGGGTCCGGACGAGGAACGCGGCCGTCGTCGCCGCCACCACTGCAACACCGAACAGCCAGCCGGCCGCCACGTCGCTGAGCCAGTGCACGCCCAGACCGATCCGGAACAGGCCGGTGACCGCCGGGATCGCGATGCCCGCGGCCAGCAGCAGACGACGGCGCTTCACGACCGGCCACAGCGCCATGACGACCACCGTTGCGCCGAGCGCATTGTTGAGCGCGTGACCGGACGGGAACGAATAACCGACCGCCGTCGCCACCGGGTCGAGGAAGGCGGGCCGCTCCCGCTCGAAGAGCAGTTTCAGCAGTACGCCGAGCAGCCCGCCGGTCGCCATGGTCACGCCGACCCACCACGCCGACGGGCCGGCCCCGCGCCGGGCCAGCCAGATGACCAGCGCGAGGGCGGCCGCCCGCCAGGTCCACGGGTCGAAGACCAGGCACCACCACCACATGAAGCGCACCAGCGCCGGATGCTGCGCCGAGAAGTCGTGCGCCGGGACGCTGACGTCATGGTCGAGCTGGTGCAGCCAGTCGACGTTGCCGACGATCAGGGCGGCGATCACCGAGAACGGCACGAGCAGCACGATCGCCCCGGCCGCGGCCACGGCCAGCCGCATCTCGAAGGCGTGCTCCTGATCCCGCATAGGGTTCAGCTATACCCCGTGGTCATGGGCTCATTCGTAGGGCTTGAGGTCCGCGTGCCGTACGGTGAGATCGCCCTTGGTCACCGGAGCGAACGCCGTCGGGGCCAGGCAGGTGCCGATCCGCGCCGGACCCCACTTGCCGCTGTCGTCCTGGTCGCCGCTGATGACCCAGCTCACGCCGATCCGGTCGCCGTGGCCACGTCCGCCGTCCTGCACGCTGAGGCCGACCCGCTGACCCACCCAGTCGGCCACCTCCTTGTCGGCCCGGGTCACGATCGCGGTCACGGTGGCCGCACCCGGGGCGGTGACCAGGCAGTCCGCGGTGGCCTCGAACGTCACGGTCTTGTTCTGGGCGGCCACCCAGTGCGACACCCGCACAGTCCCGGTCGCGTCGCTGGGCAGGCCGTGCTCGGCGCCGGGCAGCGGGCGGCTGTACGGCTTGGCCCGCACGTCGAACGAGAACCGCCGGACGTCCCGGTCGGGCGCGAAGGTGAGCACAACCTCTCCGGTCCCGGTGACCCGCGCGCCGCGAAAACCCGTGCCCGGCCGAGAAGCCAAGCCCGCCTCAACAGCCGAGCCCGCCTGAGCCACCGGGCCCGCCGCCGAAGCCTGAGAAGCCTGTGACGCCGAACCCACGCCCAGAACTCCGGCCAGCACGGCACCCGCGGCGCCCCCGGCGATCAGCTTGTTCATCGTGATCTCCCCTCCGAGACCACGCGAGTCGCGGCCTCGATGGGATCTACGCTCGCCGATCCGGACGCACCGGGGATCCCCGCCGCGAGGGAACGCACTCCCCCACCCGAGGGAGTGCGGCCGAGGACGGGCCGGGCGGACGTCAGCTCCAGGCGTGGCGGTCAGCCCAGGGCGGCCAGCACCTCGGCCGGCTCCGGGTAGGCGGCGCCGTCCGGGCGGATGTCGGCGAAGCGCACCACCCCCGCCCGGTCGACCACCACCACGGCCGGGAACGGCAGGATCGACCGGCCCGCGCCCAGCCGCACGTCGGCCCCCGGCGCGTGGAAACCGAGGTTGAACGCGTCGATCAGCTGGTGCCGCGGGTCGGCCGCCACGAAGTAGCTCAGCTCGTGCCGCCGCTTGATCTCGGCCAGCCGGTCGGGGACCTGCGGGCTCACCGCGACCAGGTGGGCGTCGGTCAGCGCGGGCCAGAGGTTGCGCTCGTAGCCGGCGAGCGCGGTTTCGGCGGGTTCGGCCGTCGCGTACGGGAAGAAGATCAGCACGATCGGCCCGGTCCGGCGAAGGCGGTCGAGGTGGATCGGGCCGAGGTCGGCCTCGATCAGCACCGCCGACGGCACCCGGTGACCGGTTTTGACCAGCCGGTCCCAGATGTCGTCGCGCTCGAGCACAACGTCCCGACTGCGCGTGAGAGCCACCATCGCGTCCACCTCAATCACTAGTCGGCAATCACTAGTCGGCCGATAGGAGATATAGCCTAGCCGACGCGAGCGGCAGTGACCATATCGGACGGTTCGGGCGACGGATCCGCGACCGGCTCCCGAGTGGGCCGCAGCACTCGCCAGGCGAGCACCGCCGCGACGGCCACCAGGACGGCAGCGACAACCGAGACAAGACCGAAGGCGTTCCCGTACGCCGTGGAAGCGCGCCGGAAAACGTCCCCGCCCTCGGCCATCGCGTCCATCAGCGTCCCGTCCCCGGGCACCACCATGCGATAGGCCGCCACCACCACCGAACCGAGCACCGCGATGCCCACGGCACCACCCAGTTCGGCCCCGGTCTCGGTGACTGCGGCGGCCATCCCCGCGCGCTCGGACCGTACGGAGGAAACAACCAGATCGGTGGTCAGCGTGTAGACCGGCGCGAGTCCCAGACCGGCGACGACCATGCCCGTGACCAGGGCCGGCAGACCACCGCCGTACGGGGTCAGGGCCATGATCGCGTGCCCGGTGGCCAGGATGACGGCGCCCAGGGCCACCACCCGCCCGGCCGGGAACCAGCGCACCAGCATCGGCCCGGCCAGCGACGCGATCAGGAAGGCGACCACCGACGGCAGCGACCACAGCCCGGCCCGCATCGGGGACAGTCCGAGGACGATCTGCAGGTACTGGACGATCGCCAGCTGGGTGCCGTAAAGCACGAAGAACGACAGCGCGTTGGCCGACAGGGCGACCCGGACCCGAGCGTCCCGGAACATGGACAGATCGAGCAGCGGCTGCGCGATCGTGCGCTGACGGTGCAGGAAGAGCGCACCGAGCAGCACGGCGGTCAGGATGGCCACGAACGGCACGACATGCACACCCTCGGCGGCCAGCCGCTTCACCCCGTACACAAAAATCAGCACCGCACTCATGCTGAGCACCGCCCCGCCGAGGTCGAAGCCCCGGGCCGACGTGTCGCGCGCCTCGGGCAGCAGCACCGGGCCGATCACCACGAGCAGCAGCGTCGCGGGCACGGCCAGCAGGAACACCGAACCCCACCAGAAATGCTCGAGCATCACCCCGCCGACCAGCGGAGCGGCCAGCCCGCCGAGCGAGAACGACGCGGCCCAGACGCCGAGCGCGATCCCCCGCTGACGCGCGTCGGTGAACATCGCCCGGATCAGCGCCAGCGTCGACGGCATCAGCGAGGCGCCGGCCAGGCCCATCAGCACCCGCGCGGCGATCAGCAGTCCGGGCGTCGGCGCGAACGCGGCCAGCAGCGACGACAGCGCGAACGCGGCCGCACCGGCGAGCAGCAGCCGGCGCCGGCCGATCCGGTCGCCGAGCACGCCCATCGCGATCAGCGCTCCGGCCACCACGAACACGTAGCTGTCCATGATCCAGAGCAA
This sequence comes from Paractinoplanes bogorensis, assembly GCF_018829635.1. GTDB lineage: Bacteria > Actinomycetota > Actinomycetes > Mycobacteriales > Micromonosporaceae > Actinoplanes > Actinoplanes bogorensis. The sequence goes on along the minus strand of NZ_JAHKKG010000004.1, from coordinate 34,674 downwards.
CTGCACCGCCGTCGGCCGGAGATCGGCCGAGAGCTGCGGGGCGGCCATGTTGAGCACCTCGGCGTCGAGCGACACCAGCAGGCAGGGCAGGGCCAGGACGGCGAGTCCCAGCCAGTCACGTGCGGTTGCCGTCGCACGCATGATTCCACTTCCTTCTTCGTCACGCACTAAGTTCGTTCATCACGTTACGTTGGGCTCCCGGACTCCGCAACGCGTAAACCGCCACCATGGCGTTACGCTGGGTTCCATGCGGATCGAGGAGATGTCGCCGGCCGAGGTGGTCACCCTGGTCAACGCGTGGGGCACGCTGCCCAGCCGCGCCGACGGCCGCGACCCCCGCCCCGGCCACGAGAACACCATCCTGGCCGACGAGCTGCATCCGATATTCGCCGCCGACAACCCGGTGACCAGGGCATCTCTGGTGACCGGCTTGTTGCAGGTCACAGCCGTACGACCCGAGCTGGCCCCCGACCTCACCACGGCGTGGACGGTCGACGACCCGGCCCAGGCCCGCCGCGCGGCCGCCGCCCTGGCCCTGCTCCACCACCCCGACCGCATCGGCGTGTGCACCGACGGCCAGTGCGCCGACGTCTACGTGGACACCTCCCCGGCCGGCCGGCGCCGCTTCTGCTGCGTGACATGCCAGAACAGGGCGAGGGCGGCCGCCTTCCGCCGCCGTCGAGCCGAGTCGCGCTGATCCGTGACGCCTGGTTCATGATGTCCGGGTGAGCGATCTGTCAGTCCGGCCCCTGACCATCCGGACCCGCCGGGAGGAGGACCTCGACCTGTGTGTGGAACTGCTGCGTGAGGTGCGTCTGGCGAACGGCTATCCGATGAAGTGGCCGTCGGATCCGCGGGCCTGGCTGGAGCCCCCGCAGCTCGACCAGGCGTGGGTCGCCCAAAGCTCACCCGGTGTCATCGACGGGCACGTCGCCGTGCAGAACGGCCGCGAGATCACCCGCCTGTTCGTGTCGCCCGCGGCCCGGCGCTCGCGGGTCGCCAGCGCGCTGATCGACCACGTGAGCGTGCGGGCCGGAGGCCGGCTGATCCTCACCGTCGTGGACAAGGCAGACTCCGCCGCGGTCGTCTTCTACGAGGCCACCGGATGGCGCTACACGCACACGACAACCGCCGACTGGACCGGCCCGCGCGGCGAGCCCGTACGGCTGCGGCACTACGTCCGCTAGCTTGAGCGCATGGGTCGTGAGCCTCCGATCACCTTCAGTGGCGCCCTCAAAGTGCTGGGTCATTACGAACGGCCACTGGTCGATCGGCTGGACCGGCTGCTCGGCGGCGCGATCCTCGGGGCCGGGGTCGCTCTGGCCGCGGGACCGGCGGTGTCGGCGCTGACCACCCTGTGGAGTTCGGTCGATCAGAAGAACGAGGCGTTCGGCCTGCTCCGTCAGGGCCTCGACCGGATCGAGGCCCGCATGTCCTCGCTCCGCGGCTACGAACGCGTCGAACTGGTCGCCACCGCGCACACCATGCTGGTGATCTCGTCGCTGTTCGAGGTCCTCGACCCGGCGAAGCTCACTCCACTCGAGACGGAGACGCTGGCCACCGGCCACACCCGGGCGGAGGACGAGTCGATGGTCTCCGCCCTGCTCACCGCCGAGGTGCCGATGCCCGGCGCGGCGTGCGGCTTCATGGAAAATCTTCCCGGCATCCGGGGCTGGCTCCGCACGCTCGCCGAGCGGACGCTTCTCTTCCTGGGCCGGCCACCGGAGGACGCCGGCCCACTGGCCGACGCCGCGACCGGGCGATACCAGACCGGATACCTGCGCATGGCCGTCACGGTCCCCGACTTCATGGTCTGGGCCGTCCTCGGTGAGCACGCCGCCACCCGGTCTCACATCACCGTGTCGAACGACCGCATGAAGTCGGCGCTGGACGGCAACACCGCGGCCCTGTCCCGGGTCGAGTCGATGCTCGCCGCGATGGCGGCACCGGACCCCGCACCGTCGCGGCAGCTCGAGGTGCTCGCCCGGGCCAACCGGCAGGTGCTGGACGAGCCGGTGACCCGGTTGACGTCCGAGCTGCTGACCTTTCCCACGGTGGCCGACGGTTACATCAACCCGTCCTACCGGCTGGCCGTCGCCGACGGATCCGCGCGCCCGGGCGACGAGACGTGGTGGGCCCGGCGACCGCGGCACGATGACATCGATCTGATGATCACCAGCCACCTCACCTCGCTGAACGCCACGCGCCGGCCGTTGCTGCTGCTGGGGCATCCGGGCGGCGGCAAGTCGATGCTGACCAAGGTGCTCGCCGCCCGGCTCCCGACCGGGTCGTACACCGTCGTCCGGGTGTCGCTGCGCCAGGTGAGCGCCAACGCGCGGATCTACCACCAGATCGATCAGGCCCTCGACCTGGTGACGGGCGGGCGGATCACCAGCTGGTCCGAGGTGTCCGGGGCGAGCGCCGGCACCGTACGGCTGGTCCTGCTCGACGGTCTCGACGAGCTCCTCCAGGCGACCGACCACGATCGCTCCGGCTACCTGCAGGACGTCGCCGATTTTCAGCGGAGCGAGGCGGCCCAGGACCGACCGGTGATCGTGGTGGTCACCTCCCGCACCGTCGTCGCCGACCGGGTGGAGATTCCGTCGTCGACGCTGATCGCCCAGCTCGCCGACTTCGACGACGTCCAGCTCGACCAGTGGCTGCATGCGTGGCGCCGGGCGAACGACGGCGGCGGCCCGACGGTGTCCGAGGCGCTGGCCCACGAGCATCTGGCCCGTCAGCCGCTGCTTCTCCTGATGCTGGCGATCTATTGGGCCGAGCCCGACCGTCCGGCGGCGACGATGTCGCTGACCCTGAACGATCTCTATCGGCATCTGTTGCGCAGCTTCGCCGCACGGGAGGTGGACAAGCGGACGCGGCCGGTCGGCATGTCCCGGGATCACGTGATCGACGAGCAGGTGCGACGACTGTCGGTGGCCGCCCTGGGGATGTTCAACCGTGGCCGTCAGGACATCACCGACCAGGAACTGGGCCTCGATCTGGCCGGACTGAGCAACGAGCCGAACCCCTCGCCCGAGGCGGCCGGGCAGCGGATCCTCGGCGAGTTCTTCTTCGTCCACGCGGCCGAGGCGCGTCTCATGGAGACCCGGCGCTGCTACGAGTTCCTGCACGCGACCTTCGGCGAACATCTCGTCGCCTCGATCGTGGTCCGAGAGCTGGCGGTGGTCGCGGACGGCGCCTTCGGCGGAACCTACGGCCCGCGGGAACCGGCCGACGATCTGCTGTTCGCGCTGCTCTCGCATCAGGCGATCGCCTCCCGGCGGCCGATCGTCCAGTTCGCGGCGGCCATGCTGCACAAGCTTCCGGAGGACGAGCAGGAGCGGATCCGGCAGACGTTGACGCTGCTCCTGACCCAGTACGACCGGAGGGGCGATCGGCACCGCTACCCGAGGTACCGGCCGATCGCCGAGGATCGTCTGCGGGAGCTGGCCGCCTATTCGGTGAATCTGGTGCTGCTCCTCGCGGCCGCCGACGATGAGGTTTCGCTGGATGAGCTCGGTGGCCTCGGCCGATGGCGTTCGATCGTGACGACCTGGCGGGCCGGCCTGGGCACGGACGGATGGCAGGCGGTTCTGGGCGCCCTGGTGTTGTCCGGTACGACCGTCCGCTTGGCCGGTGACCTGGCCCGGCTGTCCGCCGAGCACGACGACATCTCCTACGCCCGGTTGACCGGTGACCGGGACAGCGAGTTGCGCCTGCGCATCGGGGCGGCGATCAGCGACAAGCTGCTCTACTTCTTCGAAGGCGACGACTGGGGCGCCCTGATGACCAGCTGGCTGGTCGCCGCCTCGACGCTGCCGGCACACTCCCAGCCCGGCTATCTGCTCGTCGATCCGCCGCCCGAGACACCGCTCACCATCGTGAACGATGCCATGAGCATGCTGTCCGAAGTGCTGATCTCGATGGCCGGACAATGGTCGTTCGACTTTCTGCGGCTGCTGATCGGCTGGGTCGACCGGGTCGCCGGACTGAGTTCGCTCGATCCGGTCGCGCTGAGTGCCGTCGTCGCGGCCGAGCCCGGGCTCCTGGAGTTCTTCCCCGCCATGGCCGACTCCCGTCCTCTCATCGTCCATGCCCTCAGCGACGGATCGGGCATGGCTCGCCACAGTGCGGGCAAGACCCTCAATCGCATCGCCGGGTCCAAGCATGTTCTGCCGACTCCGGTCCGCCCCGGATACCAGATCTTGGTGAGCACCTGGACGGTCGTCGTCTCGTTCGGATCGGTGACCGGATCCGCTCCGGACGGCACCGACTGGGACTCGCCCGAGGGCCGCATCACCCTCAGCTGAGGTAGCTCAGTTCCGGCAACCGGGCCTGATACCCGGTGATCAGGCGCCGCGCGACCGGCACCGAGTCGATCAGCGGGTGGGAGGCCATCGCTCGCACCGCCACGGCCCTCGAGCCGCTCGCGACTGCCTCCAGGACGGCCCGGTCGGTGGCCTTGATGCGCCGCACCAGGTCGACGCCACCGGGGAACAAGCCGGACGACGGCAGCGGCCGTGCGCCCGAGCCATCGACCTGGCACGGCACCTCGACCACCGCCTCATCATCCAGCGCGGACAGCGTCCCCCGGTTGCGCACGTTCAGGATCAGCGGCGTCGGTGTGTTGCGGGCGATCGCGGTCATCAGGGCCAGCGCCACCGCCTCATAGCCGCCACCCTCCACCGACAGGGCGTCACGCTCGCCCAGGCCCTCCGACGCCATGTACGTGGCGTCGCGGTCGCGTCGTGCGGCCTCCCACGCGCCCAGCGGATCGCCGTCGGCCGCCATCAGCTGGGTGTAGCAGTCGTGTTGCTGGCGCAGCAGGAACTCGCCGCGCGTCTCGGCCGGGGCCGGCGGAACGTCGTCGTAGTAGTAGTGCAGGTATTCGTTCGGGACCGCGCCCAGCGCCCGCAACCGTGACGCCCCGAACAGCCGGCCCTCCTCGAACGACTCGATCCGGGCCGGGTCCGACAACAGGCCCGGGAGCAGGTCGTGCCCCTCGGAGACAACCCTGGTGAGCCACCCGAGGTGATTCAGCCCGGCGTACTCGACGGTCGCCGACGGCGGATCCCCGACGGCGCGGAGCACGCGCCGGACCAGGGCCGACGGCGAGTCGCAGATGCCGATCACCCGGTCGCCGAGGTGGGCCGCCATCGCCTCGGTGACCAGGCCGGCCGGGTTCGTGAAGTTGATGACCCACGCGTCCGGCGCGACCAGACTGATCCGGCGGGCAACAGCCCGGGCCACGGGGACCGTGCGCAGCCCGTACGCGATCCCGCCCGCCCCCACCGTCTCCTGCCCGAGCAGGCCCTCGCCGATCGCCACCCGCTCGTCGATCACGCGGCCCTCGAGGCCGTGCACCCGGATCGCGCTGAACACGAAGGACGCCCCGGTCAGCGCCTCGGTCAGGTCGGTCGTGGCCGAGATGCGGGGCGCGTAGAACACCGAGGCCGCCTGCGCCCGCAGCACCCGGCCGATGGCGGTCAGCCGGGCCGCGTCGACGTCGTGCAGCACCACCTCGTCGACCGGCGAGTCGGGGCCGAGCAGCGCACCGTAGACGAGCGGCACCCGGAAGCCCCCGCCGCCGAGGATGACCAGCCTACGAGACATGTGCGTCCGACATCCGGGCGATCGTCGCACTCGCGCGACGGACCGTGCGCTGCTCCCCGCTGGGGATCACATCGTCGAGAAACGCATAGTCAGCCGAACCAGGGAACGAGCGGCGCCAGTCGGCGATGTCGCCCCAGCCGGGCGCCGACAGCGACCCGCCGAAGTGCTGCACCGACAACGCGGCGATCAGGTTGGCGAAGGCCAGACTCTGCGCCAGCGGCCAGTCCCGCAGGGTGCCGAGGATGAACCCGGCCGTGAACACGTCGCCGGCGCCGGTCGGGTCGAGGGCCGGCACCGGTACGGCGGGCACGTGCACGGTCTCGCCGGTGCGCGCGTCGTGGGCCAGCACACCGTCGGCGCCGCAGGTCACGACCACGACCGGGGCCAGTCCGGCCAGGCGCTCCAGGGCCTGTGCCGGGGTGGCCGAGCGGGTGTACTGCATCGCCTCGACCGAGTTGGGCAGGAACGCGTGGCAGTCCTCCAGCATGTCGAGGACCTCGGGCGGCCATTCGGCGCTCGCGTCCCACCCCACGTCGGCGAACACCAGCGTGCCCGCCTCCTTGGCCCGGCGTACCCAGGGAAGTCGATCTTTGGTGAGAGACACCGAGGCCGCCCGGCAGGTCGGGAGCTCGCCGACCAGCCCGTCGGCCCCGACCGGCAGCGGGTGACCATGGGTGATCATGCTGCGGTCCCGGTCGTACGCGAGCGACACCGTCACCGGCGAATGCCCGTCGATGCGGCGGGACGCGTCGAGGTTGATGCCCTCCTGGTCGCACAGGATCTGGGCGCAGAAGTCGCCGTACGCGTCCGTGCACAACGCCGTGCCCAGGCCCGTGCCCAGGCCGAGGCGGGCGGCGGCCACGGCCAGGTTGGCGATGCCGCCGGGGCAGGAGCCCATGCCCGACGCCCACACCTCGGTGCCGGGCTCGGGCAGGGCCTCCAAACCGGTGAAAATGATGTCGAGATAGACGACACCGGGGACGAACAGGTCCAGGTCCGGGGTCATCTGGAGATCGTATGCGAGGTCAGCGAGCTACGAAGCGATCCACGTCGCAGTGCCGGCCTCGATGTCGGCCGACGCGCCACCCACGATCTCCACCCGCCAGGGCAGCGACGGGCCCGTCCGCTCCACCCGGGTCGCGCCGGGCGAAACCACAAAAACCGTTTCCCCCACCCGTACGGTCGTGGCCTCGGCAACCGCAGACGGCTCGAAAACGCGGAGCGTCACCCCGTCGGCGTGGGCGTAGTCGGGCCGGTCGACCACCGAGCCGACCGGGATGATCGCACCCGGCCGCACGAGCAGCGGCACGCTGTCGAAGCCGTGCGTCTCGTGCACCCAGCCCGGCCCCTCGATCACCGAACCGTTCTCGCTCACCGAACCGTCCTCGGTCACCGGACCGTCCAGGTAGCGCGTCCACCGCCCCGCCGGCACGTAGTAGCTGACCTCGCCGCCCTCGCTGAACACGGGCGCGACGAGCAGGTCGCCGCCGAGCAGGTACTGCCGCTCGAGATGGGTCACCGCCGGGTCGTCCGGGAAGCCCAGCATCATCGGCCGCATCACCGGCAGCCCCTGCTCGTGGGCCTGGCGACCGGCTTCGTAGAGGTACGGCATCAGGCTGTACTTGAGGTGTGTGAAGGTTCGCAGCACCTCGACCGATTCGTCGTCGAACAGCCACGGCACCCGGTACGAGTGGTTGCCGTGCAGCCGGCTGTGCGACGACAGCAGCCCGAACGCGATCCACCGCTTGAACACGGCCGGGTCGGGCCGCCCCTCGAACCCGCCGATGTCGTGGCTCCAGAACCCGAATCCCGAGCTCATCAGCGACAGGCCGCCGCGCAGGCTTTCCGCCATCGACTCGTACGTGGCCGAGTTGTCCCCGCCCCAGTGCACCGGAAACTGTTGTCCGCCGACCGTGGCCGAACGCGCGAACAGAACGGCCTCGCCCTCGCCTTTCGCCTCTTTCAAGACGTCGAAGACGACCTGGTTGTAGAGCTGCGTGTAGTAGTTGTGCATCCGCTCGGGATCGGACCCGTCGTGCCACACGACATCGGTCGGCACGCGTTCGCCGAAGTCCGACTTGAACGCGTCCACGCCCATCTCGACGAGTGCCGCGAGCTTGGCCGCATACCATTCCCGGGCGTCCGGATTGGTGAAGTCGACCAGCGCCATCCCGGCCTGCCACCGGTCCCATTGCCAGACGTCGCCGTTGGCCTTGCGCACGAGATAGCCGTGGGCCATTCCCTCGGCGAACATGGCCGAGCGCTGCGCGATGTACGGGTTGATCCACAGGCAGGTCCGGAGGCCGCGGTCGTGCAGGCGCTTCAGCATGCCCGGCGGGTCCGGGAAGATGGCCGGGTCCCATTCGAAATCGCACCAGTGGAACTCGCGCATCCAGAACGTGTCGAAGTGGAACACGCTCAGCGGCAGATCCCGCTCGGCCATGCCGTCGACGAACGAGGTGACGGTTTCCTCGTCGTACGGAGTGGTGAACGACGTGGTCAGCCAGAGCCCGAACGACCAGGCCGGGGGCAGCGCCGGGCGACCGGTCAGGGCCGTGTACCTACGCAGGATGTCGGCCGGCGTGGGACCGTAGATGACCACGTACGAAAGGGTCTGCCCGGCCACACTGAACTGGGTGCGCGACACCATTTCGCTGGCCACCTCGAACGACACCTTGCCGGGGTGGTCGACGAGAACGCCGTAGCCGCGATTGGTCAGATAGAACGGCACATTCTTGTAGGACAGCTCGCTGCTGGTGCCGCCGTCCTCGTTCCAGATGTCGACGCTCTGCCCGTTCTTGACGAGCGGCCCGAACCGCTCCCCCAGCCCGTAGACGGCCTCACCGACGCCGAGGTCGAGCTGTTCGTGCACGAAATGTTCGCCGTCCGCGGTGTCGACGATTCCCATGCCGCGCCAGCCGCTTCCGGTCAGTCGCCGGCCGTCGGCCAGGAAATCCAAGCCCCACTTCTCGCCCGTACGGAAATGGGCCGTCAACCGCCCCGACGTGAGCTCGCTGTCGCCGACCAGGACGTCGTGCTCCTCCGCGGCCAGCGCGAAATTCGGACCGGTCGGAGCGCCGCCCAGGAAATGCCCGACCGTCACCCGCAGCACATCGGGCATCGGTGCCTCGACCTTGACGGTGACGATAGGCGTGTCCAGGGTGTCGGATCGACTGCGGACCGGCTTCGTGGAGGCGTACGCGAAAAGGGTCTTCTCCTCGGCCTGCACATCGCGGAGCTGAGCCGGATGCAGGACGGTCAGGCCCTTGCGCTTCAGCCAGTACCCGTCGGTGAATTTCATGAGCGTCCTCTACTTGATGGCGCCGGCGGTGATGCCGCGGGTCAGGGTGCGCTGGAAAACGAGGAAGAAGATCATCGCCGGGAGGATGCCGATCAGGCCCGAGGCGCTGGTCATGGTGGCGTCCATCAGCCGGTCGCCCTGCAGCACGCCGAGGGCCACCGGCACGGTCTGGTTGTCGTTGCTGACGAGGAAGACCAGCGGCAGGAAGAACTCGTTCCAGGTCCAGATGAAGAAGAACGTGAACAGCACGCCGAGCGTGGGCCGGCTGACCGGGACGACGACGCTCCACAACGTGCGCCACTTGCCGGCGCCGTCGACGTCGGCCGCGTCCAGCAACTCGGCCGGGAACTCCTGGTAGACACTCGTCAGCAGATAGGTGCCGAACGCGGCCTGAATGACCGTGAAGATGATGACGATCGCGATCAGGCTGTCGTACAGGTGCACCTCTTTGGACAGGAAATACAGCGGATAGACCAGCACCTCCTGCGGCAACAGATTCGCGACCAGGAAGAACACCAGGAACCAGATCCGGCCCTTCACCTTGCCGATGCCCAGCGCGTACGCGTTGAGGATCGACAACGCCACGCCCAGCACCGCCACGACCAGGCTGGTGATGAAGCTGTTCCAGAGCTTCTGGCCGAAGTTCACCCGGTTCCAGAAGTCGACGATGCCGTCCCAGTAGAGATGCGGTGGCAACGACAGGGGGCCGCCGCCGGCGTAGTCGGCTGGGCTCTTCACGGCGTTGATCGCGATGATCAGCAGGGGCGCGATGACGATGAGGAGGAGAGCCAGCAGGGCCGCGAGAATGACGAAGCGAATCGGGTTTGTCCGTTTGATCGGGCTGGCCGGCTCAGTCCTGGCCGGCGCCCGGTTGGCGGTCATGGTCATCGGTTCACGCTCCGGTTCTGCAAGCGCAGGAACACGATCGACAGCAGGATGATCAGCACGGTCAGCACCGTGGAGATCGCCGACCCGTACCCGACCTGGGCCTTCTCGAAGAAGTTCTTGTACGCGAAGTAACTCGGCACGAGCGTGGCGTTACTCGGGCCGCCGCCGGTGAGCACGAAGATCGGGCCGAAGATCTTGAGCGCCGAGATCGTCGTCGTCACCAGCACGACGTAGAACTCGGGCCGGATCAGGTAGACGGTGATCTTGCGGAACCGTTGCCACCAGCTCGCGCCGTCCAGGTCGGCCGCCTCGTACAGCTCGGGATCGACCCGCTGCAGGCCGGCCATGAACATGACGATCGGATAGCCGAGCTGGACCCAGATCATGATGCCCATGACGCTGTACAGCGCCGAACCCGGTTCACCCAGCCAGTTGTGGGCCAGCGAGCCGAGCCCGACCGTGTCCAGGATCCGGTTGAGCGCGCCGTACTCCGGGTGCAGGATCCAGCCCCACAGGATGCCGGTGACCGCGACCGGGATGATCTGCGGCAGATAGAAACCGGACCGGAAGAACGAGGCCCACCGGTCGCCGAACTTCTTGGCCACGTAGTCGAACAGCACCGCGGCCAGGAAGAGCCCGAGCAGCGTCGGCACCACGGCCATGGCCAGGATCAGCAGCACGATGTTGCCGAACGACGACCAGAACAGACTGTCCTCGAACAGCCGGGTGTAGTTGTCGAACCCGATCCAGCGCTGCTCGCCGACGCCGTTCCACTTGGTGAAGCTCGTGTAGACGGTCATGACGAGCGGCACGACGATCACCAGGACGCTGGCCAGCACGCCCGGGATCAGAAAGACCCAGTAGCCCTTGCGCCTCATCGTTGCCCCTTCTGCTTGGAGTGCCATCGGTTAGTGAGTACTCACAAGCACCGCGCCCGCGCCGGCCCGGCTCGCGCCCCCGGCTTGCGACCGGCTCGCGCCCGGCTCGTGCCCGGCTCGCGCCCTGGTGAGTGAGTACTCACAAACCGATGCGGGCTACTTGCCGAGGTCGGCGAGGTTCTCGTCGTACGGCTTGGCGATCTCGTCGAGCATCTGGTCCGGCGTCTTGGAACCGTTGATCAGGCCCTGCGTGCCGGCGACCAGCACGTCGTAGTAGCCCGGGGCCGGCCAGTCGGGGTAGAACGCCAGCCCGTCCTCGGACGAGATCTTGTTGAAGTTCTCGATCAGTTCCTTGTTCTTGGCGTCGGTGATGGCCGAGGCGTCGGCCGCGACGGGCACCCCGCCGTTGTTACCGAGCAGCGCCTGGATCTCCGGCTTCATCGTGATGTCGATGAAGTCGTACGCGAGCGCCTTGGCCTTGCTCTTCTCCGGCACGACCCACAGGTTGCCGCTCGAGCCCGGGTGCAGCTTGTTGCCGGGGAACAGGAAGGTGCCCCACTCGAAGTTCTTGATCTCGCCCGAGAACCGGCCGTACCACCACGAGCCCGAAATCATGATCGGGAACTTGCCCTGGGTGAACGAGACACCCATGTCCTCGGCCTTGATGCCGGCCGAGTTCTTGTTGATGTAGCCCTTGTCGACCCACTGCTTGAAGGTGTCCGCGCCGTACTTGAGCTGCGGACCCTTGAAGTCGACCTTGTTCTTGTAGAGCTGGTAGTCGTCGACCCAGGCCCGGTCGGCCTGGCTCAGCGCGAGCGAGTAGAGGATCTGCTGGGCCGGATACTCGGCGCCGCCGACGGCGAGCGGGGTGACCTTGTTCTGCACGAACTTGTCCATCACCGCGGTGAACTCGTCGAGCGTGGTCGGTACCTGCAGGTTGTACTTCTTGAACAGGTCCTTGTTGTAGTAGACCTCGACGTACTCGGCGTAGTTCGGGATCCCGTACGTCTTCCCGGAGCCCATGATGCCGTCGTCGTCGTACTTCGTGGTGGTCTGCAGGCTCGAGTTGAGGGCCTTGTCCCAGCCCCGCTTGCTCGCCTCGTCGGTCAGGTCGGTGAGCAGACCCTGCTTCGACAGCAGGCCGGCGGTGGCGTTGCCCTTGTTGTACTCCATGATGTCCGGGGCGCTGTCCGAGTTGAGGATCATCTGGGCGTTCTGCTGGATCTGCTCGAAGCCCTTCTCCTCGAACTTCACCTCGACGCCCGGGTGGGCGGCCTTGAACTCCTCGATGGCCTTGTTCCAGGCGATGCCCATCGCGCTGGTCGGGCCCTCGTAGTGCCACAGCGTCAACGTCTTGGCGTCGGCGCCCTCGGTCTCGTCGCCGCCGCTGCCACCACCGCAAGCGGTGAGGGCGAGCGAGGCGGCCATCAACAGTGCTCCGGCCACGAGGCCGGTTCGCGATCGAATCATGTCTGTTCGTCCTCCGGGAGGGGTCCGTCGAAGCGCTTCGACAGTCGGCCGCCGACTCATGCTTGGCTATCGGCTTGGTTGTCGGCTTTGGCTGTCGAAGCGCTTCGACGCGGGACTTTGGGCAGACGTTAGGGTTCGACGCCCACATATGTCAACGGTGTGACAGAGACATTTCCGGGGCGCCGTGGGAACGCTCCCGCTGTGGATGGCGGCGAATTGTGGACAACGGCCGCGGATCCGCTCCCGCCACTACGGTTGGGCCCGCCCCCTGGTCGGGCGGGGTGGGCTGGTGACTCGGCAAAAAACGACAAGTCGCGACCGCAACCCGGCGCTGCGCCGGCGCGTCCAAACCCCTGACCCGCTGACCCGCTGACCCGCTGACCCGCTGACCCGCTGACCCGCTGACCCGCTCACCCGCTCACCCGCTCACCCGAGGAAGCGACCATGAAGCGACTGACCGTCCTCGCTCCCCTGCTCCTGCTGCTGGCCGGGTGCGTCGACCAGGCGAACCCGGCCCCCGGGCCGCCCGCCACCGCCCCACCCACGATCGCCGCCACTCCGCTGATCGATCCCAGTCTCGGCCCGCGAGGTCCCCGCCATCAGACCGGCATCCCCGAGGCCCCCAGCGCCACCCTCAGCCCCGGCCAGGGCCTGATCGACTGCGGCACCGTCATCCTCGAGCAGGGCGACAAGCTGCCCCGCACTGCGGCCGAGTGCTTCGTCGACGCCGCGTCGGCCGGGCACCGCGCCTACCTGGCGGTCACCCGGCCGACCGTCGAGGGCGACCCGATCCCGGTCACCTACACGTCGAATGACAGCGGCCACGTCGAGGTCGTCACCGATTCGCGGGCCGACGGCTTCGGACCTAAGACGATCACGACCGAGAAGTGCCAGGGCCCCCGGGTGGGCGACTACGGCGTCGACTTCACGAAGTGCGTCACGAAGTGAGGATCACCAGCCGCTGCGTCGCCCGGGTCATCGCGACGTAACGGTCGACCGCCCCCTCGATGCCCCCGCCGAACGACTGCGGATCGACCAGGATCACCAGGTCGAATTCCAGGCCCTTGGCCAGCACCGGCGTCAGCGACCGCACCCGCGGCCCGTCCGGCACGGTCAAGTCACCGATGACACACGCGACCCCCTCGTCATGCGCGTCGAACCAGTCGTCCAGCACCCGGCGGAGGTCCGCTGTGGACCCGTGAGCGACCGGCACTCCGCTCTCCCGGATGGAGGTCGGCACGTTGGCGTCCGGCAGCACCGCCCGGATCACCGGCGCCGCCTCGGTCATGATCTCGGCCGGCGTCCGGTAGTTGACCGTCAGCGAGGCCATCCGGACCGACGGGATCCCGGCCCGGTTCAGCCGCTCGGTCCACGACTCGGTGAACCCGTGCCGCGCCTGGGCCCGGTCACCCACGATGGTGAAACTCCGCGACGGGCAGCGGAGCAGCAGCATCTGCCACTCGGCGTCGGTCAGCTCCTGGGCCTCGTCGACCACGATGTGCGCGAACGTCCCGGACAGCCGGTCCCGTTCGGACTCGGGCCGGCGTTCGGCCGAGACCAGCCCCTCGCGCATGTCCTGCTGCATGAACATCTGCATCAGGCCTTCGCCGTCGTCGTACTCGTGCGACGCCAGAAGGTCGTCGAACACCCGGGCGTACGTGCGGCGTTGCGACTCCTCGGAGGCGGCGTCCTCGCGCTGCCGCCGGGAGAAGCCCGGATCGCCGACCCGGTGCCGGGCCGCGTCGAGCAGCGGCAGGTCGGCCACCGTCCACTCCCGAGGGTCGGAGCGCTGCAGGGCCCGGATCTCGTCGGCCTCCAGCCAGGGCGCGCACCTGCGCAGATAGGCCGGCACCGACCACAGATCGGCGACGATGTCGGCCGGTTCGAGAACGGGCCAGGCCCGGTTGAACGCGGCGAGCAGGCCTCGATCGCGCGCCACCTGACCTCGTACGAAAGGGGAAGGCTCTTCGCTCTTGTCCTTGGCCAGCAGGATCTCGACGAGCTCGTCCCACACCTGCTCGCGGCCCTCGTTGTGCGGAGTGCCGGGGCCGGGCGCCGCGAAGGCCTCGGCCCAGTCGTCGGCCGTCACGGTCAGCTCGACGTCGTCCGTCGCCACCACCAAGGACGACGTCGGTGGCTCCTCGTAGAACCGTACGGCCGCCTCGATCGCCGCCACGAGACCGGCAGACGATTTGAGGTGCGCGGCGGCGTCCGACACGGCCGCGGTCGCGCCCTCCGGCACCAGGTCGCGGAGTGTGCAGGCCTGCACCCCCTCCTCGCCGAGGCTGGGCAGCACGTCGGAGACGTACGCGAGGTAGGGCTCGTGCGGCCCGACGAACAACACCCGGTGCTGCATCCGGGGTTCGGAATAGAGCAGGTAGGCCGTACGGTGCAGCGCGACCACAGTCTTGCCGGTGCCGGGCCCGCCGTCGACCACCAGAGCTCCGCCCGACCCGGCCCGGATGATGGCGTCCTGGTCGGCCTGGATGGTCCCGAGCACGTCGCGCATGCGGGCCGACCGGTTACTGCCCAGGCTGGCGATGAACGCGGACTGGTCGTCGAGCGCGGCGTGGCCCTCGAGCGCGCCCGCCACGAACACCTCGTCCCAGTAGTCGGTGACATGGCCGCCGGTCCAGCGGTATCGACGCCGGCTGAGAAGTCCCATCGGGTTGGCGTGGGTGGCCCCGAAGAACGGTTCGGCGGCCGGTGAGCGCCAGTCGAGAAGCAGACGGCGCCCGTCGCTGTCGGTGAGCCCGAACCGGCCGATGTAAGTGATCTCCCCGGACTCGGAGACCATGCGGCCGAGGCAGATGTCCAGCGAATACCGTCGCAGCGCCCGCAGTCGCGCCGACAGCCGTTGCACCTCCTCGTCCCGGTCGACGGCCTGCCGCCCCTTGCCGGCCGCAGACCGGCGCACGGCGTCCAGCCGCGCGGACAGGTCATCGACAGTGGCGGCGAGACTGGCCTCGATCGCCACGAACCGCCGGTCGTCGTCGGCGATCAGAGCGGGATCCGCCTTGGCCGCGAGCTGAGCGGGCAGACGGAAAGACTGGATGATCGCGTCCACGTGGAAAGCCCCATTTCCCCCGGATTACGGCTACGAGCAGCGATTCTCCGGCACCACCCGGGTCTTGCCGCAAGGCCCCACCTGTGGTATACGGTAAAAGTGGCGGATAAAGCGGAGCAACGTCTCCGGGATCTCAAACTTCTCCGCCGGGTCCGCGACCGGATCGATCGCGACTACGCCCAGCCGCTCGACGTCGAGGCCCTCGCGCGGGGCGTCAACGTCTCGGCCGGCCACCTGAGCCGCGAGTTCCGGGCCGCGTTCGGCGAGTCGCCGTACAGCTATCTCATGACCCGCCGCATCGAGCGTGCCATGGCCCTGCTGCGCCGGGGAGACCTCAGCGTCACCGAAGTCTGCTTCGCCGTCGGCTGCTCGTCGCTCGGTACGTTCAGCACCCGGTTCTCCGAGCTGGTCGGCATGTCACCGAGCGCCTACCGCCGGCTCACCGCCGAGCAGTCCCAGGCCGAAGGTCTGCCCGGCTGCGTGGTCAAGACGGTCACCCGACCGATCAGGAATCGAGAAGCAACGCGCGGTGGCGCCGCCTAGCGTGGTCGGCATGAACCTGACTATTCACAACACGTTCCTTCCGGCCGACAACCCCGAGGCATCACTCACGTTCTGGCGCGACACCATGGGCTTCGAGGTCCGCAACGACGTCGGCTACGGCGACATGCGCTGGATCACCGTCGGTCCGCCCGGGCAGCCGCAGACGTCGATCGTGCTGCACCCGCCGGCCGTCGACCCCGCGCTGACCGACGCCGAGAAGCGCACCATCGCCGAACTCATGGCCAAGGGCAGCTACGCGAGCATCGTGCTGAGCGCTCCGAACGTCGACGAGGCGTTCGAGCAGGTGCAGAAGAACGGCGCCGACGTGGTGCAGGAGCCGATCGACCAGCCGTACGGACTGCGCGACTGCGCCTTCCGCGATCCGGCCGGCAACATGGTGCGCATCAACCAGGCGATCTGACACTCTCGCGCGCGACCAGGGTGGGCGGCAGCAGCCGTACAGGCTCGGTGTGCCGCCCGTCCAGCAGTTTCATCGCGGTCTCGACGGCCAGGGCGCCCACGTCGTGGGCCGGGATGTCGACCGAGGTCAGCGGCAACGGCATGTTGAGGGCGACGTCCCGCGGACACACGGCGACGATCGAGATGTCCGCCGGGACACGCCGCCCGCTCGCCTGCACCTCCTCGAGCACGAGCCGCAGCGCCTCCTCGTTGTGCACGACCAGCGCGGTGACGCCCGGCAGCTGCGCGTCGATGTCGGCCAGACAGGCCCGCACCCCCTCGCGCCCCGGCTCGCACGGGTGCGCGAGCGTCTCCAGGCCCAGCTCGTCCGCCGTCTCGGTGAAACCGGTCAAGAACCTTTCCGCGTACGTGGTCCCGCGCTTGTAGACAGCGGGCGACGGGCCGACCAGCGCGATCCGCCGGTGACCGTGGCCCGACAGGTGCCGCAGCGCCTCGGCCGCGGCCGCCTCGAAATCGAGGTCGACGCACGCGATGCCGGCCGGATCGTCGGGCCGGCCGATCAGCACCGACGGCTGTTTGAGCCGGCCCAGGGCCGGGATACGCACGTCGTCGCGTTCGACGTCCATCACGATGAGCGCGTCGACCATCGTGCTGTGCGCGACGCGTTCCAGCCCCGCCGTGCCCTCGTCCTTGGTCAGCAGCAGCACGTCGTGGTTGTGCAGGCGCGACGCGGTGACCACGGCCGTCGCGAACTGCATGATGACCGGCACGTTGACGTCGACCCGCAGCGGCACGACCAGGGCCAGCACGCTGGTGCGGCTGCTGGCCAGCGCCCGCGCCCCCGCATGCGGGTGGAAGCCGAGCTCGGCGATGGCCGCCTGCACCCGCTCCCGGGTCTGCGCCGAGATCGGGCGGCGGCCGCTGAGCACGTACGACACCGTGCTCGGGGACACCCCCGCGGCCCGCGCCACATCGTTGATCGTCGCCATGCACCCTGCCTCACGCGATAGCTCTCAGCTGGCGATCCTACTGACCGTGCCGCCCGGCAACGCACGGTACGCGGCCGAGGGCCGGGTGGGGCTACCGTCGACCCGTGAGCGACAACGAGCTCGGCCTGTTCCTCCGCCATCGCCGCGAGTCGATCGACCCGGCGACGGCGGGCCTGCCCGCGAGCTCCCGCCGCCGCACACCCGGGCTGCGCCGCGCCGAGGTGGCCACGCTGGCCGGCGTCAGTGTCGAATACGTGACGCGCCTCGAGCAGGGCCGCGACCGCCACCCGTCCGCTCCGGTGCTGGGCGCCCTGGCCGACGTGCTGCGGCTGACCGCCACCGAGCGCGTCCACCTCTACCGCCTGACCAAGGGCGCCGGCGCCCACTTCCCGTGCCGCCCCGGCATGACCCCCGGCCGCGTGGTCCGCCCGACCGTCCGCGCCCTGCTCGACCGGCTCGAGCCGACCCTGGCCGTCCTGGTCAACCAGCTCGGCGACGTGGTGGCCGGCACCCCCGCGTTCCAGGAGTTCGCCGACCCGATCGGCCTGCACGACAACGTCCCGCGCTACGTCTTCACCTCTCCCCGCGCCAAGACGGTCCTCCCCGACTGGCCCGCCGTGGCCGACCACTGGGTGGCCGTCCTCAAGGAGGGCCCGTTCCGAGCCGACCCCTCCATCGCCGCCCTGACCGACGAGCTGTCGGTAACCGCCGGCGACGACTTCACCCGACGACTGACCACCGTCCCCGGCACACCGTCCCGCACCGGCGTCCTGCGGTTGGCCCACCCCACGCTGGGTCCGCTGACCCTGTCCTACGAGTCTCTCGACCTCCCCGCCGACGACGGCCTGCGCCTCCTGGCCTACCTACCGGCCGACCCCGCCACCGCAGCCGCCCTCGACTACCCCTTGCGTCTGGTGTCCCCTTCAGGAGGTTGAACCCGTGGCCGACTACCTTCGCGCCGAGCTGCACCGCACCGGCGGCTTCACCGGCCGCCCCCTGCACACCGTCGCCGACTCGCGCTCGCTGCCGCCGCCCCATGCGGCCCGCCTGCGCCGTCTCATGCAGACACTCGACTTCACCACCTTGACCAGCACCTTCAACCCACCGGCGGGCGCCGACATGTTCCGCTACGACCTGACCCTCCAACGAGGCGACGACCACTGGAAGGGCACCGTCTCCGACGCGTCGATCCCGCCGACGTTGCGCCCGCTACTGCAGTTCCTGGTCGAGCAGCACTGAGTCGCTCGCACCCGCCCGACGTCATGGGACGCAGACGAGGTGCACTTCCGTCGCCCACCTCGAAGACATCCACATCCAGCACCAGGTCGCTGCGGCCTTCCTCAGCGGTCCAGAGGTCGACCAGCAACCGAGGTCGTCCAGGCCTCGCCGGGCAGCAACACCAGAGTCGCTCCGCCACAGGCGTCGACCGCATCAAGACACGCTGCCGTGATCGCAAGCGACACCGGTTCGACCGAGTCGACGCCGCTCGCGAGCACATCGTCCCGGCGAGCAAGCGAGTCGACGATCGCCGTGAGCGTCGCCCGCCACTCCTCCGGGATCGGTCCCACACGTCCGCCGGCCTCGATCATTCCGCCGTCCTCGATCTCGAAACGTCCGGCCGGCGCCGCTACGGCCGCCCGGCCGCCAACCAACTGGACCGAGTCGCAGCGATCGCATTCTCACTCGCGTCGCCCCGAACCCGGCCGACATCTGCGGACTCGCCCTGTGCACCGGCCCAAGCGGCGAACCCCACCAACTCGTAGTCACGATCCCCCACGAGCCGTCCATCCGAGGGCTTTTCGCGATTGCGAACATCCATCTCGCCCTTGTCGTGGCGCAACCACACTGTCGTCGGGCCTGGCGCCGTGCGTTGCCCGACCGCGAGGACAGGGGCACACACTCGGGCGGCGACGCCCCTAGGATGCGAGCGTGGCCGAACTCGTGGTAGCCGACGACGAGGCCTGGCGGGACTGCCTCGGTGTCTCTCCCATGGCTGAGGACATTTCGGGTGACGAATACGTGCGCGAGCTACGGATCCCTGGTCCGGACGCCGAGCTGGTACAAGTTACCTGGGATGTCACTGATGACAGTGTTCGGATACGCCACCATCGGGACGGCAGGATCGTCGCTGACCTGTTCCGCGAGATGGCTACCCTGCTGACGGTGGCCCGGACCGGGCTCGGCGCGGAAGTCATCCTCGAATACGGCTCTGACGGCT
Organism: Paractinoplanes bogorensis; assembly: GCF_018829635.1. GTDB lineage: Bacteria > Actinomycetota > Actinomycetes > Mycobacteriales > Micromonosporaceae > Actinoplanes > Actinoplanes bogorensis. The sequence goes on along the minus strand of NZ_JAHKKG010000004.1, from coordinate 15,287 downwards.
GGCTCGGGCGCGCCCGTGTCCGAGTTCGGCCCACAGTCCTCATCGATGACCAGGTTCTGCGTTCGTAACACGAACTCATGTGCAGGTCAGCCAGGCCCAGCGGATCTCGGCCAGAAGGAACTCCGCGCCCTCGTTCCCGTGGTTCCAGACGTCGGTTGTCCAGCCTGTCGGCTGCCGGGAACGGATGTCGGCGGCACAAGTTTCGGGGCTGCCGGCGGGAGTCAGTGTGGCTGTGAACTCCTGGTATTCGGGGATCTTCCAGTAGGTGCCTTCCGGGGTCACCCGCACCTCGCCATGCCGGGCCAACTGCTCGGCCAGGGCGGCCGCGATTTCGAGGCTCCGGGCGGGTGGTGCGTCCGCGAACAGACGCAGATGGACTGTGGTCATGACAGGCCGGTGATGCGGTAGCCGTACGGGTCGAGGATGTCGTCGCCGACCTGGACCGGGGTCGGGTTGTGGTTGATCACTGTGGTCATCGGGCCGCGGCGGCACACCTCGACGTGGCGGGGCAGGTTGGGCAGCGCCGGCGTCAGGCCCAGCTCGTCGATCAGGAATGTGGTCACGGCTCTGATTCCGGGCTCGTCGGGGATCGTGGCCAGGTGGTAGCAGCTGCCGTTGCGGGTGAAGGCCGGTGTGCCGTCAGCGAACGAGGCCAGTGCTGTGGCGCCGTCGAGGTGCAGCACCTCGGCCAGGACTGTGCCCTCGAAGTGCAAGCCGGGACCGTGCACTGTGGCCTCACCGGGGAGCACGCCGGCGAAGTCGGTCACCGTCGCGCCGAGCAGTGGGCCCAGCTGCCGGGTGAAGCCACCGGGGCGGAAGCGGTCGTGCTCGTCGACGATGTCGGTGAAGGCCGTCGTCAGGAGGGCGCCGGTGAACGCCAGTAGGGCCGTGGCATCGGAGATCAGGTGCAGGCTGGGCGCGACGATCAGGCGGTAGTCGTCGAACGGGCCCGACGACCGTACGAAATCGGTCTGGATTCCGGCCGCGAGGAAAGCGGCATGCCACGCGCGCACCTGGGCGATGTAGTCGAGGGGCGCGGGATGGTTGGGCTGGTCCAGGGCCCACCAGCTGTCCCAGTCGAGCACGATGGCGACCTCGGCCCGAGAGGATGGCGGCAGCGAACCAAGCGACGCCAGAGAGGCACCCAAGGCGACGATCTCGCGGAACGTCCGGGTCGAGGGGCCGCCGTGGGGCAACATCGCCGAATGGTATTTCTCGGCGCCGGCCGCGGACTGCCGCCACTGGAAGAACAGCACGCCGTCGGCGCCACGGGCCACGGCCTGCATGCTCATGGCGGCCATCTGGCCGGGGGCCTTGGCCGCGTTGTTCTCGCGCCAGTTCACGTAGTTCGGCGCCTGCTCCATCAGGATCCACGGCCGGCCGGGCTTGAGTGAGCGCATCAGGTCGCGGGCGAAGGCGCCGTCGGCGTACGAGTGGGGGTCGCGCGGGTCCGGGTAGGTGTCGTCGGCGATCACGTCGACCTCGTCCGCCCACGACCAGTAGTCGGTGGGTTTGAAGGCGCTCATCATGTTGGTCGTCAACGGCTGCGTGGCTCCGGCCGTACGGATGATCTGCTTCTCCATCCGCAGCAGCTCGAGCAGCATGTCGGAGCTGAACCGCTTGAAGTCGAGCACCTGGCCCGGGTTCACGCTGTAGGGCGCGTGCCGGGGCGGCAGCACCTGGGCGAAGTCGGTGTACCGCTGCGACCAGAACATGGTGCCCCAGGCGTCGTTCAGCGCGTCGACGTCGCCGTACCGCCGGGCCAGCCAGGTTCGGAAGGCGGCCGCGGCCTGGTCGGAGTAGTCGTACGCGACGTGGCAGCCGAGCTCGTTGTTGATGTGCCAGAGCACGACGGCCGGATGGTCCTTGTAGCGCTCCACTGTGGTGCGTACCAGGTCGGACGCCAGTCGCCGGTAGTCGGGCGAGGTGGGTGCGTAGTGCTGCCGGCTGCCGGGCCAGCGGACGACACCGTCGGCGTTCTCGGTCAGCACGCCCGGATACTTCGTGGTGAGCCAGGGCGGCGGGGACGCGGTGCCGGTCGCGAGGTCGACGGCGATCCCGGACTCGTGCAGCAGATCGATGACCTGGTCGAGCCACGCGTAGTCGTACACACCCTCGTCGGGCTGGATCCGCGCCCACGAGAACACGCCCACGGTGGCCAGGTTGACCCCGGCCTCGCGCATCAGGCACACGTCCTCGGACCACACGTCGGAGGGCCACTGCTCGGGGTTGTAGTCCCCGCCGTAGTAGATCGGCATGCCTTCATCCTGGGGGAACCCGCTGGTAACCGACAGGGGCTCCGGTAGCGGCTCGTGTCGATCCCGCCGTAGGCTGCTGATCGAGGCGGCATAGCGGGAGGGCGGACCCGGCATGACGACGGACGGCAGACCTGTGCGACTTCTGCGTGGGTACGGCTGGTGGATCCTTCTGGTGACCGTTTTGATCACCGCCGGGGCATACGCCGCGAGCCGCGCCGAGAAGTCCGACTTCCGGTCGGCCGCGACCGCCGTGGCCAGTCCGCGACTGCGGGCCGGCATCGACCCGGTTCCGGCCAATCCGGGCACCGAGCGGGAGATCGCCCGGTCCGGCACGGTGCTGCGGGCGGTCGCCACCGAACTCAAGATCAGCGAGGACGAGCTGGCCGGCGGTCTCAGCGTCGAGACGGCCGACAGTGGCGGGGCCGCGGTCGTCGTCGCGTACACCGACCGCGACGCGGCCGTCGCCCAGCAGCGCGCTCAGGCCGTCGCCACCGAGTACGTGCGCTACCGCAACACCAGCACGTCCCAGTACGGCATCGCCGCCTCGCTGGTCTCGCCGGCCGGCCCGGCCGTCGAGCAGCGGACCCCGCTCTGGATCCCGCTCGCCGCCGGCGCCCTCGCCGGCCTGCTGCTCGGGCTGCTCTCGGCCTGGGGGCTGGCCCGCCGCCGGGACAGGATCCGCGGGCGGGCCCATTTCGAGCGCGAGACCGGGGTGAAGGTGCTGGCCACGATCCCGCGGGCGCGGCGCCCGCGCGGGCCCGGCGCGCCCCTGCCGGTGCTGCTGCGTGCTCCCGGTTCGGCCGACGCCGAGTCCTACCGCTATCTGCGGGCGCGCCTCGAGCCACGCCTGAAGAACCCGGCCACGGTGCTGGTCGCGGGCGCCCGCGACGGCGAGGGCCGCAGCACCACCGCGGCCAACCTGGCCGTCGCCCTGGCCCAGGCCGGGCGGCGGGTGGCGCTGATCGACACCGACGTACGCCACCCCGCGCTGCACCTGATGTTCGACCTGTCCCGTGACCGCGGGCTGACCAACGTGCTGGCCGGCGAGCATTCGCTGGCCGAGACCCTGGCCGCGGGCGCGATCGTCAACCTGCGGGTGCTGGCCGCGGGGGCCCTGCGCGACGGCGGGCCCGACCTGCTCGCCGCGGGCGGCCTGGCCGGGCTGCTGCACGAGCTCAAGCAGCAGTGCGACGTGGTGCTGCTCGACTCGCCGGCGCTGCTGGGTGTCGCCGACGCGCTCGCGCTGGCCGGGCACAGCGACCACGTGCTGCTGGTGACCGACTATCGCCGCACCAGCCGGGCCGCGGCGGTGCTGGCCGCGAGCGAACTCGAGCAGGTGGCGCCGGGCCGGGTAGCCGCCGTGCTGATCGGGGTTCCGGAGCGGGACGGAGGCCTCATTCCCCGTACGGGCACCGGCCGCGCACCCGCCGGTCCCGCGCTCACGCCCCCGGTCGACCGCTTCGCGGTGCTGGAGGGCCCGGGCGATGAAGACGCCCACGCCGCCCCACGCGCTCCATCCGCACCGCCCGACTCGGCACCGCTCGCGACACCCAGGTCCACAGCGCTTCCGTCCGCACGGCCCGTGTCCGCGACGCCCGCGCAGCCGGTGTCCGCGGCGCCCGCACCCGCCGCCCAGCCGGTTTCCGACCAGCCCGCGCCAGAGCAGCCGAAGCCGGAGCCGGAGAGGAAGAAGCCCGCCCGACCGGCCCGCGCGAAGGTCGCGATCCCCAAGCCGCGCGTCTACACGTCGGCCGCGAAGGCCGAGGCCGAGGCCCGAGTACAGGCGAAAGCGGCCGCCGAAGCGGTCACCGAGGACGCAAAAGCCGAGAAGTAGCGGGCGAAAGCAGCAGCCGAGGCAGAAGTAGCAGGCAAGGCAGAAGTAGCAGCCGAGCGGGAAGTAGCAGGCGAGCGGGAAGTAGCAGGCGAGCGGGAAGTAGCAGGCGAGCGAGAAGTGACAGCCGAGCCCGAGTAAGCAGCCCGACTGGCAACCCCGGGACCTCACCGGTTAGGTTAGGCAGACCTAACCCCCACCCGGGAGGCCCGCCGTGACCCAGACCGCCGATCCGGTGACGACCGCGCCCCCGTGGCGGTTCTTCGCGACCGAGGTGCGCGCGGTCCGGCAGCTGAGCCCGCACTTCGTCCGGGTCACCTTCACCGGCGACGATCTGCACGAGTTCGCCGACAACGGCTTCGACCAGCGCATCAAGCTGATCCCGCCGCTCCCCGCGAGCGGCCACGAACACCTGCCGACCGGCCCCGACTGGTACACCGAGTGGCGTGACCTGCCCGAGGAGCGGCGCAACCCGATCCGCACCTACACCGTCCGCGCCGTGCGCCCCCACCTGCGCGAGGTCGACGTCGACATGGTGCTGCACGGCGTCAACGGCCCCGCCTCGAAGTTCGCGGCCGAGGCGGCCCCGGGCGCCCGGGCCTGCCTGCTGGGCCCGAACGCGGCCTTCGGCGGCCTGCACGGTGGCATCGACTTCCACCCGCCCGCGCACACCGACTGCCTGCTGCTGGGCGGGGACGAGACCGCGGTGCCGGCCATCGCCTCGATCCTGGAGCGCCTGCCCGCCGACGCCCGTGGTGAGGTGCTGCTCGAGGTGTCCTCGGCCACCGATGCGCTGGAGCTGCGGCGCCCGGACGGCGTTCGCGTGACCTGGCTGGCGCGCGACGACACCGCGTACGGGGAAAAGCTGCTTCCCTCCGTACGGGCGGCGACGCGCCGGATCTTCGGCGACGACCACCTGGCGGCGCAGAACGTCGAGCTCGAGGACGTGGACGTCGACCACGACGTGCTGTGGGAGGTCCCGGAGGAGGTCGTGGACGTGAGCCGCTTCTACGCGTGGCTCGCGGGCGAGGCCGGGATGATCAAGCTGCTGCGCCGGCACCTGGTGGCCGAGTGCGGCGTCGACCGCAAGCTGGTCGCGTTCATGGGCTACTGGCGCCTGGGACGTGCCGAGGGAAGCTAGGTTCTGTCGCCTAGATCGGTTCTAGTCCCCTTTTCCGCCGAATTCCCCCGGTGGGGTGGCTTTTCGCCTAGCGTTTTCGTTGAGGCGAGCGGTGCCACGGGCGCGGCTCCACCGAGCCCGAGGGGAGAGGCGATGTGGAACACCTCGACGCCCCAGCAAGGCCCGGTCGTCCTGCTGGTGGAGGACGACGAGGACCTGCGCGACATGACGACGCAGATGCTCGAGCTGCGCGGCTTCCAGGTGCTGGTCGCGACTGATGCGGTCAGCGCCATCACCAAGTGCCGCGTGCACGAGGGGAAGATCGACGTACTGCTGACCGACCTGGGCCTGCCGGGGGTGTCCGGCGGCGAGCTGGCCCGTTCCGCGCACGCCGTCCGGCCGGGCATGGAGACCGTCTACGTCTCCGGCATGCCGCAGGAGATCGCGATCCGCCGGGGCATCATCAAGCGCGGCGCGCCCTTCATCGCCAAGCCGTTCACGGCGGACCAGCTGGCCGGCATGCTGCGCTCGGTCCTGGCCCAGCACAACAGCAACGCACCTGCACCCTGATACACCGGTCCGCTAACTCAAGTCTTGGCCGCATCCCCCGATTCTTACTGTTGCAAGGCCGCGAGATACGCAGCCAAAACAACTGGGGGAAACAACATGCTGCCGCTGCACTTCATCTGCGCTTACGTCCAGTCCCACCTCGCCGCCAAGAAGGACGACGAGGGTGCCACCGCCGTCGAGTACGGCCTGCTGGTCACGCTCATCGCCGTCGTCCTGATCGCCGGCGCCACGATCTTCGGCAACAAGATCAGCGCGATGTTCACCGCTGTCGGTAACAAGCTGGTCTCGCCGTCCTGACCTAGGAAGGCCGGTAGTCACGAAAGTGCTCACCGCCAGCTGCAATTCCCCCCGCCCCGGGGTGCGCGCCGTTCGCCGGCCGCCCCGGGGTGAGGGGGGCGCAGCCGCGGTGGAGACCGCGATCGTGATGCCGCTGATCCTGCTGATGTTGTTCGGCATCATCGACTTCGGCCGGGCCCTTCAGCAACAGACACAACTCACTGCCGCCGTCCGGGAAGGGGCCCGGACGGGGGCGTTGAACGGCACCTCGGCACAGGTCCAGGCCAAGGTCACCGCCGTGGCCAACACCGGCGCCACCATCTCGTACACCACGCTCACGCTCTGCGGCGGCACGTCGGCCGACGCCGTCGTCACCGCCAAGCAGACCTTCACCGCACTCACGCCGATCTTCTCGATCATGGCGTTGTTCAATCAGACCGCCAGTATCAGCTCGCTGACCGCCACCGGAGTGATGGCGTGCACGGGCTGATTCGCATGTCCACCCGCCGGGTTCTGCGCGTCATGCGCCGGATCCGGCATCGCCATGCCTCCGATCACGGCGTCGTCGCCGCGATGATCGCCGTGCTGTGCGCCACCGGCATGTTCTTCGGCATGGGCGCGATCGTCATCGACGTCAACCAGATCGCGCTCGAGCGGGCCGAGCTCCAGTCCGGCGCCGACGCCGCCTCGTGGGCGATCGCCGTGCACTGCATCGACGACCCGACCAAGTGCACGGTCGCCGGGCAGACCGCGACCGCCACGAAATACACCAACAGCAACATAAAGCGCGGTGTGGCCGACGCGCAGTTCTGCATCTACACCACCTCGTGCTCCGGGATCACCTGGGGCAGCCCGATCACCTGCCCTACCACGACCATCACCGGTGGCACCTCGGTCGAGGTGCGCACGAGCACCCGGCTGGCCAACGGCTCGACGCTGTTGCCGCCGTCGTTCGCCGGCACGCTGTCGGGCATGACCTACACCGGGCAGAAGGTCGGCGCCTGCGGACGCGTGGCCTGGGGCCCGGTCACCCAGAGCAAGGTGTTCGCCATGGGCATCTCGCTATGTGACTGGAAGCGGATGACCAACAACGGCACGGCCTTCTACGGCCCGGTCACCTCGCTGCTCGGTCAGCTCGGCCTCTACTCCGTGCTGGGTCTGCCCTCTCCGACCGCCTCGATCGACAGCGCCATCCCGACCGTGCTGCCGGCCTCGGTGCTCGGTCTCCCGCTGCCCAACTGCGGCATCACGCAGCTGACGACGCCACGCGGTTGGGTCTGGCTGGGCAACAACGACTACTCCAGTCCCGACGCCAACTGCGAGATCACCCTCAAGGTCGGTGACCTGCCCCGGTCGTTCCTGCTGTCCGGCCTCACCCAGGGCCTGCTGTGCGCGAACCGGCTGCAGCAGATCCTGGCCGCCCGGCAGCCGGTCCTGATCCCGATCTTCGACCAGATCGAGCAGACGCTGCTCTCGGTGGCGCCGACCTACCGCATCGCCGGGTTCGCGCCGTTCGTCTTCACCGGCTACACGAGCCTGCTCAGCGGCCTGCTCACCGGGGTCGGCAGCTTCCTGCAGACCGGCGGCGTGCCGTCGCTGCTGCAGTCGACGCTGTGCGGGGCGTCGCAGTGCATCTACGGCTACTTCACCAAATCCCTGGTCCCGGTCGACACCCCGGTGTTCGGAACCGGCCCGGACTACGGAGCCACGATCATCGCGCGGACCGGATGACGGTCGGGGACAGGAGGTAGCCATGCGCCGGCGCATCGTCATGCTGGTCGCCGCGGCCGTGCTGGCACTGCTCAGCGCGGTGGCGGTCGTCGCCTATGCCCGCGGGTCCGACCGCCGGGCCGTGGAGGGCAAGAAGGGTACGTGGGTCCTGCTCGCCACGGCCGACATCCCGAGCGGCACCACCGGGTCCCAGATCCGGGCCAAGCGTCTGGTGCGTCAGGTGCTGATGCCGGCCGAGACAGTGCCGTCGGGTGCACTCACCAAGCTGGACACGTCGTTCGACTCGCGCAAGCTGAACGCCGCCCTGCAGCCCGACCAGATGCTGCTGACCCGGCAGTTCGACACCGGCACGAAGCCGATCGCCAGCCCCTCGCCCACCTTCAAGATCCCGGCCGGTCTGGTCGCGGTCAGCGTCGAGCTCGGCATCGCCCCTCAGGTCGCGGGCAACGTCAAGCGCGGCGACAAGGTCACGGTGTTCGTCACCGTGCCCAAGACCGAGACCGAGACGAACCCGCAACGGACCTGGGTCGTGCTCCCCCAGGCCACTGTGGTCAGTGTCGGCGAGGCCGAGATCTCCACACCGGCCCCGAGCGCGATCTCAGCCAGCGGCCTCAACGCGATCGTTCCGACCGTGGTGCCCAGTCCCACCGGCACCTCGATCCCGCTCAAGCGCTACGTGGTCACGCTGGCCGTCACCGGGGAACAGGCCGAGCTGGTGATCAACGGGTACAACCGCGGGTATCTGCACCTGGGCCTTCTGGGCAGCGGCGCCACCGTCACCGCGGCGCCGGTCGTGATCGAGAGCGGGGCCGCCGGATGAGCCTGTACGTCTACCTTGAACCCGACCGTGAACTGCTGGCCGAACGCGGGCCGGAGTTCCAGTCGGTCGGCGGTTCCCTCGTGCACAGCATGGCCGAGCTCGAGGCCCACCTGCCCCGCTACCCCGAGACGCTGCTGGTCGTGATGGGCGCGAGTGTCGACCTCGACGAGGCGCTGATGTTCGCGGCCTACCAGCGGTTGCAGCGGCCCCTGATCGGGGTGGTGCTGGTCCGCAAGTCGCTGCAGCCGGGCGACGTGATCCGCTGTCTGCAGGCCGGCATCCGGGACGTGGTCGAGGAGGCCGACTGGGACGCGATCCGCCAGGCCACCAGCCGTTCGGTCGACATCTCCAAGGCGCTCAGCATGACGATGCGCTCCGGGGCCGACGTCGCACCGCACGGCCGGATCATCACCGTGTTCGCCGGCAAGGGCGGGTGCGGCCGCAGTTTCGTCGCCGTCAACCTGGCCGTGGCACTGTGGGCCGGCGGCGCCCGGCGGGTGCTCATCGTCGACCTCGACCTGCAGTTCGGCGACGTGGCGATCATGCTCAAGCTGCCGCCCGACCGCAGCATCGCCGGCGGGATCGCGATGGCGGGCCGCCTCGACGAGCCGGGACTGCGCTCGATCGTCACGCCGTACCGTCCCGGCGTGGATGCCCTGCTCGCTCCGGGAAATCCGGCGCAGGGTGAACACGTACGGCGGGAACTGGTCCTGGAAATTCTGGACGCCGCCCGTCCGCACTACGACTTCATCGTGATCGACACCCCGGCCATCGTCACCGACCAGGTGCTGGCCGCGCTCGACGTGTCCGACTGGTTCGTGCCGATCGTGACGCCCGACCTGCCGACGCTCAAAACGGTGCGGCTCACCGTCGAGATGTTCGACATGCTGGAGTATCCGCGCGACCGCAGCCTGCTCGTCTTCAACCGCGCCAACACCCAGGTCGGCCTGACCACGGCCGACGTCGAGGAGGCGATCGGCATGCCGTTCGCGTCGCTCGTGCCGTCCAGCCGGGACGTGCCGATCTCGGTCAACCAGGGCGAGCCGCTGCTGCTGACCGAGCCGCTGCACCCGGTCAGCCGGGCGATCCGCCAGCTGGCCGACCGTTGCGCCGGCACCGAGACCCCACCCGAGCCGAAACGCGGGCTGCTGAGCGGCCTCAAACGTAAGAAGGCCCTGCGGTGAGCCTCTCCGCGCGCCTCGGCCTCTACGGCAACCGCGCCGCGAGCGGCGAGGAGGACACCGAGCAGCCGGTCGAGGAACAGCAGGCGCCGCAACGCGGGTCGGCCCAGCGCTACCGGGCGGCCGGACGCCAGGCCGCCGACCCGGTCTACGACGTACGCCTGCGGATCCAGCGCCGGCTGGCCGACGAACTCGGCCCCACCCTCTACAACAGCCGCGGCGAGGACGAGGCCCTCAACGACCGGGTCCGCGAGGTGCTGTTCGACCTGATCGCCCGGGAGGAGACCCCGCTCTCCGGCGGCGACCGGGCGCGGATCATCAAAGAGGTCACCGACGAGGTCCTCGGGCACGGCCCGATCGAGACGCTGCTGCGCGACCCGTCGGTCACCGAGGTGATGGCCAACGGGCCCAAGCACATCTTCGTCGAACGTTTCGGCCGCATCGAGCGCACCGAGGTCGAGTTCGACGACGACGCCCACCTGCGGCGCATCATCGACCGGATCTGCGGCCGGGTGGGCCGGCGCGTCGACGAGGCCAGCCCGATGGTCGACGCCCGCCTGCCCGACGGCAGCCGCGTCAACGCGATCGTGCCGCCGATCGCCCTGGACGGGGCGTCGCTGACGATCCGGAAGTTCTCGGCCACCCCGCTGACCGTGGGCGACCTGGTCTCGTACGGGACCCTGACCCGCTCGGCGGCCGAGTTCCTCGACGCGGCGGTCCGCGGCCGGCGCAACGTGGTGGTCAGCGGCGGTACCGGCTCGGGTAAGACGACGATCCTCAACGTGCTGTCCAGCTTCGTGCCCGACGACGAGCGGATCGTCACCATCGAGGACGCGGCCGAGCTGCGCCTGGGTCAGGAACACGTCGTACGGCTGGAATCGCGTCCGTCCAATGCCGAGGGACGGGGCATCATCAGCACCCGTGACCTGGTCAAGAACGCGCTGCGGATGCGCCCCGACCGGATCGTGGTCGGTGAGGTCCGCGACTCGGCCGCCCTCGACATGCTGCAGGCCATGAACACCGGCCACGACGGCTCGCTGACCACCCTGCACGCCAACACCCCGCGCGACGCCGTGTCCCGCCTCGAGACCATGGTGCTGATGGCCGGCATGGACCTGCCCAGCCGCGCCATCCGCGACCAGATCTCCTCCGCGGTCGACCTGATCATCCAGATCACCCGCTTCAAGGACGGCGCCCGCAAGGTCACCCACATCACCGAGGTGGTCGGCATGGAGGGCGACACCGTCACACTGCAAGACCTTTTCCTGTACGACCTGGGGCCGGACGTTCCGCCGCACCTCGCGCAGTTGAAGCCGACCGGCATCCGTCCCCGGTTCGGCGACCATCTCGCGATGTACGGCGTGCAGTTGCCGGCCGGCATGTTCGGGACCGGCAAACGATGACCGCGGCCCGCTGGGCCGTCGCCCTACCGGCCGCCCTCACCACGTTCCTGCTGCTCACCGTGGTCATCGAGCGGATCTTCGGCCGTACGCCGATGCAGCGGCGACTGACCACACTGAAGCAGTACACCGTGGGCGAACGTCAGGTCGCCCCGCCGATGGTGCGCCGGTGGCAGAAGGCCCTGGGCGACTTCGTCGAACAGTCCCCCGGCCTGACCTCGCTGGCCGCGCGGGCCTCGCCCAAACTCGACCGGGCCGCGGTGCAGATGCGACCGAGCGAGTGGCTGGCCGTACGGGCCCTCATCGCCGTGCTGGCGGCACTGGTCGGGATGCTGCTCCTGCCCCCGGCGCTCGGCCTGCTGGCCGGGCTGATCCTCGGCTTCGTGCTGCCCGGCATGCTGCTCGGCGCCCAGATCAACCGGCGCCGCAAACGGTTCGCCGACGAGCTGCCGACCATGCTCCAGCTGGTCCTCAGTGCGCTGCGGTCCGGCTTCACCCTGCAGCAGTCGGTCGAGGCGGCCGTACGCGACGACGAGGGCCCGGTCGCCGAGGAGTTCAGCCGGGCGCTGTCCGAGACCCGGATCAGCGGCGAGTTCGAGGACGCGCTGGCCCGGGCGGGCGAGCGGGTGGAGAGCTCCGAACTGACGTGGCTGGTGATGGCGCTGCGCCTGCAACGCGAGACCGGCGGCAGCCTGGCCGAGGTCATGCAGACCACTGCCGAGACCATGCGGGAACGCGCCTACCTGCGCCGGCACGTGCGCTCGTTGTCGGCCGAGGGCCGCATGTCGGCGTACGTGCTGGTCGCTCTGCCGATCTTCACCACCGGCATGCTCCTGGTCGTGCAGCCGACCTACATCACCCCGCTGTTCAGCTCGTTCGCGGGGATCGGGCTGCTCTCCGTCGCGTTCCTCATGCTGGCCGGCGGCGCCCTCTGGCTGCGGGCCGTGACGAAGATCGAGGTGTGACATGGCCAGCGGCGCGATCCTCGTCCTGATCGCCACCGGTGCGGTCGTGCTGGCGGTCGGATGCGTCGCGGCCGCGGTCACCATCCCGCCCAGCCGACGCCAGCGGATGCTCGGCATCCTGCACCAGTTCGACCGCAGCCGGAACTCGCCCCGCGCGGTGGAGAAGCCGGTCGGCGGCGCCCTGCGCGAACCCGTGGTGGCGGCGATCCAGCAGGTCGGCAACGCGCTCGCCCCGCCGCCGGTGCGCAACCGGATCTCCCGGCACCTCGACTACGCCGGCAACCCCAAGGACTGGCCGCTCGACCGGGTCATCCGCGGCCGGATGGTGGCCGGCGTAGTGATCGGCCTGCTGTTCTGGGTGATCGGCCAGCACACCTCGTTCGGGTACGGGCTGCTCGGCCTGCTCGGCGGCTTCGTGGTCGGACTGCACGTGCCCGACCTGCTGGCCTACAACGCCGGGGTGAAACGGCAGGAGCAGCTGATGCTCGCGCTGCCCGACGTGCTGGACGCGATGGTGATCGGCGTCGAGTCCGGCCTCGGCATGGACGCGGCGATGTCCCAGGTGGCGCAGCTGCTGCGCGGGCCGATGCCGGACGAGCTGAACCGGGTGCTGCAGGAGATGCGGCTCGGCGTCTCACGGACGGCGGCCCTGCGTGCGCTCGGGGCCCGGACCACCGTACGGGATCTCAAAACGCTCATCACCGCGCTGGTGCAGGCCGGTGAGCTGGGTATCTCGGTGGCCGGCATCCTGCGTGAGCACGCCATCGACCAGCGCACCCGGCGCCGTCAGCGGGCCGAGGAACAGGCCCAGAAGGTGACCGTCAAGCTGCTCTTCCCGGTGCTGTTCTGCCTGTTCCCGGTCATCTTCATCATCGTGCTGGGACCGGCCGCGATCCGGATCATGGGGCAGCTCTAAGTCTTTTGCCGTCCGGGCCGAACGGTGTGATGTGAGCTCCGTCGCCGACGAGCAGAGGCGCCTCGCTGTCCTGCACGAATACTGCGTGCTCGACGCCCCCGCCGACGAGGAGCTGACCACCGTCGTCCGGGTCGCCGCCCTGGTCGCCGGGGTGCCGACGGCCACGCTCAACCTGATCGACGAGAGCCGGCAGTGCCAGCTGACCACGTACGGGTTCGAGGGCGGCAACACGGCCCGCTCCGACTCGATGTGCGCCATCCAGTTCCGGGCCGGCCGGTTCGTCCACGTCTCCGACGCCCGCGAACACCCGGTCTACCGCGACAACCCGTGGGTCGACGGCCGGCTCGCGTACGTCCGCTTCTACGCCTCGGCGCCCCTGATCACGCCCGAGGGGTATGCGCTGGGCACCCTGTGCGCCTTCGACGACCAGGTCAAGGAACTCAGCGACGACCAGGCCGGACGGCTCATCGACCTGGCCGACGTGCTGGTGGCGCTGTTCGAACGGCGACGGCAGGCCCGGCTCAACGAACGCCTCGCCGTGGAGACGGAGCACCGCAAGAAGTTCATCACGGCGGTGCTCGAGACGATCGACGTCGGCCTCGTCGTCGCCGATCACGACGGGCACGTGACGCTGCTCAACCGGGCCGCCCGCGACTGGCACGGCATGGACGCCGACTCCTCGCTCGACCCGTCGGCGCTGCCCAGCCGCTACGGACTCTTCGACGCCGACGGCCACTCCCGGCTGACGCCCGAACAGATCCCGTTGCTGCGGGCGTTGCGGGAGGGGCGGATCGAGAACGTCGAGATGACCGTACGGGTCCCGGCCCGCCCGGCGCTGCTGATCAGCTGCAACGGCGCCCGCATGATGGACGACGCGGGCGACATTCTGGGGGCGGTGGTCGCGATGACCGACGTCACGGCCGACCGGGCCTACCGGCGCGAGATCGAACGGGCCAGCGCCGAGATCGCCGCCCGCGGCGACCAGCTGACCGCGGCCCTGGTCGAACTGCGACGCTCGAACGAGGAACTGGAACAATTCGCCGGGGCCGTCTCACACGACCTGGTCCGCCCGATGGCGGCCGCGCACGGCTTCCTCGACCTGCTGGCCGGCGAGTACAAGGGAACGCTGGACGACCGGGCCACGAAGTGGTTGACCGGGGCGATGCGCTCGGTCGAGCGGATGCAGAAACTGGTGGACTCGTTGCTCCGGTACGCCCGAGCGGGCCAGACGCCGTACCAGGCCGAGCCGGTGCCGCTGAACAACGTGGTGCTGGACGTGCTGGCCGACCTGCGCACGGCGACCGAGAGCAGCGGGGCCCAGATCTCGGCCACCGACGACCTGCCGACGATCCAGGGCGACCCGGTCCTGCTCCGTCAGCTGTTCCAGAACCTGATCGACAACGCGATGAAGTACCGCCACCCGGCCCGGCCGTGCCACATCACGGTGAGTGCCGAGGCCCACCCCGACGGGTGGATCGTGCGGGTGGCCGACAACGGGATCGGCATTCCGCCGTCGCAGCGGTCCCGGGTGTTCGAGATGTTCGCCCAGGTCGACCCCAAGCAGCAGAAGGGCTACGGGATCGGTCTATCGACGTGTCTGCGCATTCTCGAGCGGCATCACGGCACGATCGACCTCGAGGAAACCCCAGGTGGCGGCACCACAGTCTGCTTGAAGCTGCCGAGATAGCCCGCCCTCCCTTGGGGGCCCCCGTCCGGAACCATTATCGCGGATTTTCCGTGATCGCCGGCGCCACCGATGGGTCAGCTGTGGATAAACAGGAATTGTGGATAACGAACGAAAAAGCCCGGAAATGACAGTAGGCCCACCCGTTCCCGGGTGGGCCTACTGTTTCACGTTGAGTCCGGCGGCGTCCTACTCTCCCACACCCTCCCGAGTGCAGTACCATCGGCGCTGGAGGGCTTAGCTTCCGGGTTCGGAATGAGACCGGGCGTTTCCCCTCCGCTATGACCACCGAAACAGCTGTCAGCGCGGAACAATCCAACACCACCCCAGCCTGGGTTCAGATACCGGCTTGGATCAGCCGGCAACCTTCCCCCCTGCACACCCCCTGATCTTTCAGGGGTGGGTGGTGGTTGTTCGTTTGCTGTGAATCACACAGTGGACGCAAGCAGAATGTTTAGGGTGGTTAAGCCCTCGGCCTATTAGTACCGGTCAACTGAACCAGTTACCTGGCTTACATCTCCGGCCTATCAACCCA
>NZ_JAHKKG010000041.1 GCF_018829635.1 Paractinoplanes bogorensis | reverse complement strand
ATATTATTATCTATGACGTCGTGTGTTGTGTTTGGACAGTGCGTAACGATACCCATCGGAACAACGGATATTCCGAATGGAGTATAAGTATACGGAGGAGTGCCGTGACGTGCAATGTTTACTCTTAAAGAATAGCACTAACCGTTTTCAAAGAATTTACCAAACTCTAAGAACGTTGGCAACTCGCCTTGCTCTGCCCATCCAAAGGAAATGAAACTAAACAACATATTATTATTTGGTGGATTAAGGTCTCTTAGTCTGCCTAGATACGTTGTTTGAGAATAATCTGGAACTTCCTCTACAGCATTAATAATCGTAGTAGCGTGTACTCTGTTATTTGATAGCATAGGTGAAATACTAATATCGTCGTTTTGTACCTGAAATCCTGCAAAACTATAATTATTACCTGTTTTAACAAAAGTAGAATATAATCCGACAGGAGTAATACCTGTACCAACTATATATCCGATTGTTTGAAGCCATATAAACTGATTAGGAACCTGTACGCTACCGACTTCCTCTACTTTTAATAAATTGTTTGCTTGTGGAGCTAATACATAAGTCTTTCCAACTTCCATTTTTCCTCTTTTTGTTTCCAGTGAGCCAATTGGATATCAAGTAGTATCCAATTGGACGGCAACGACTTGCCTTTAAGTGGAAGCCTTTTCAGGCTTCAACAACTTTGCACGTTCAGCCTTATCGGCTTCACTCTTATGCTTCGCATTCTCTATCGCTGTAGCATACTTCTGTTCTGCTTCTCTTTGAGTTTTAATAGCTTCTTGTGATATCTGTGCCATAGTTTCTAAATCTGTACGGTCTATACCATCTTTTGCGTCTATATCTACCTGACTTTCCATATCTACATTTTCGTCATATCCATCATACTGTGCGTCTTTTTCTGCTTCTGTTAAATCGTATTGAGGCGGTAATACTACCTGACCTGTCATTATCTTAATGATGTCATTAGGCACATAATCGCTCTGTACTGTTAATGAAGCGTTGTTGGCGAAGTCCAGTGCCTCGCCTGTCTCTTTATCGTAAAGAATGGGAAATACTGCACCATATACCTTAT
>NZ_JAHKKG010000040.1 GCF_018829635.1 Paractinoplanes bogorensis | reverse complement strand
ACCCGAAGCCCATGGCCTAACCCGTAAGGGAGGGAGTGGTCGAAGGTGGGGCTGGCGATTGGGACGAAGTCGTAACAAGGTAGCCGTACCGGAAGGTGCGGCTGGATCACCTCCTTTCTAAGGAGCAACTAGGTCGCGAAAGCGATCCAGTAGCCCGCACCACCCGAACGCGGTGGTGGGGTGCTCATAGGCGGAGACACTGGCTAGTCATGATCGGCAACGGTTCTTCACGTGAGTACAGCCTGCGGGTGCCTTCGGGTGCCGGCGGCAAGGAAAGCAAGTGATGAATGCGGCTGGGAGTGGCGCACAAGAGAGCACCCTGTTGGGTATCTGAAAGAACAACCGCTGGCCGGCCCGGATACGGGTTGGCGCCGCGAAGCCCCTTCTGCGGGCAGCGGAGCTCCTTACGGGGAGCGGTTGGTCTTCAGCACCAGGCACGATCTTGCTTGGCATACCGGTTGAGTTTTCAATGCTGGTGTCTTGCGTGAGGGTTGTGGGTTGGTCGTTGGTTGAGAATTGCACAGTGGACGCGAGCATCTTGTTTTCTGTGGTTAAGTTGTCAAGGGCGAACGGTGGATGCCTTGGCACCAGGAGCCGATGAAGGACGTGGGAGGCCGCGATAGGCCTGGGGGAGCTGTCAACCTAGCTGTGATCCCAGGGTGTCCGAATGGGGAAACCTGGCACGAGTCATGTCGTGTCATCCGCACCTGAATACATAGGGTGTGTGAGGGGAACGCCGGGAAGTGAAACATCTCAGTACCGGTAGGAAGAGAAAACAACAGTGATTCCGTGAGTAGTGGCGAGCGAAAGCGGATCGAGCCTAAACTTTGTGCGTGTGATACCTGTCAGGGGTTACGCACGGGGGGTTGTGGGAGCTTCAGGGTGCATCTGACAGTGTGCCGAGGAGTTACAAAGTCTTGGACTAGTGGAACGGTGTGGGAAAGCCGGCCGTAGAGGGTGAGAGCCCCGTATACGAAAGTTCATGACCTCCTTGAAGATTTCCCGAGTAGCAGCGGACTCCTAGAATCTGCTGTGAATCTGCCAGGACCACCTGGTAAGGCTGAATACTTCCTGGTGACCGATAGCGGACGAGTACCGTGAGGGAATGGTGAAAAGTACCCCGGGA
>NZ_JAHKKG010000003.1 GCF_018829635.1 Paractinoplanes bogorensis | reverse complement strand
GCGCAACGCTCAACTACGTGCAGCCGCTCAACTGCGCGCATCGCTCATGTCGCTCAACTGCGCGCAACGCTCAACTACGTGCAGCCGCTCAACTGCGCGCATCGCTCATGTCGCTCAACTGCGCGCAACGCTCAACTACGTGCAGCCGCTCAACTGCGCGCATCGCTCATGTCGCTCAACTGCGCGCATCGCTCAACTACGCGACCACGCGGGTGAGCGCAACGCTCAATTTGCGTAGGTCTCGAACTCGGCTATGCGCGGGGCTGAGCTCGCGGCGGTGATCTCGAAGGTGACCTTCTTGAGCGAAGTGGGTGCGAAGGAGATGACGCCTGCGCCGGAACCGGTCTTGAGGACTGCGCCGGTGTCGCCGTTCAGGATGCGGTAAGAGGTGACTGCGGCGGACACCTCGCGGATGTTGATGCGGCCGACTGTCGTGGCGGTGCTCCACTTGATCGAGATGGAGCCGCTGTTGCTGCTCGGCGACCAGTAGGTGGTCAGGCTGCCGTCCTTGACGTTGCCGTAGCTGGTGCCGCTCGCCTTGCTCGAACCGTCGGCGCCGCCGGCCAGGCTCAGGTTGGTGCCGCTCGGCGGCTGCGAAGTCGGCGGCGTGGTGGGAGGTGTGGTCGGCGGCGTCGTGGGCGGCGTCGTCGGCGGAGTGGTGGGATTGGTGGTCGAGCAGCTGCCGGTCGACGTGCGGATGCCGGTGTTGGCGCCCGCGGTTGAGCGAACGACGTCCGGTGTGCAGGATGCGCCGTCGAGGCGGTACGAGTACGGGACGCTCACGGTGGTCGTCGAGGCCATACTCGGGCCGGCCGGCTTGGTGTCGGTGCCGGGGCTCGACCAGGTCACGTTGTCGAGGATGTTGCCTGCGGTCTGCCAGTAACCGGCGGCGTCGGTGTAGAAGGTGCCGAGCACGTCCTTCGAGTCCTCGAAGTAGTTGTTCTCCACCTTGGCCCGCGCACCGGCGCGCGAGTTGATGCCCGATTCGTTCAGGCTGAAGTAGTAGTTGTTGTAGATGTGGGCGATGCCGCCGCGCAGCAACGGCGTACGGGAATCGATGTTCTCGTAGCGGTTGTGGTGGAACGTGATGAAGCTGTTCGAGGTGTCGGTCTCGCTCGAACCGATCAGTCCGCCGCGGCCGGAGTTGCGCAGGTACGCGTACGAGAGCGTCACGTACTGCACGTTGTCTTTCAGGTCGAACAGTCCGTCGTAACCCGCGGACTCGCCGCCGGACGCCTCGAGATTGACGTGGTCGACCCAGACGTTGCGGACCGTGCTCTCCATGCCGATGGCGTCGCCGCCGTTGGAGGTCGGCGAGCCCGACTTCTTGACGTTCCGCACGGTCACGTTCTGGATGATGATGTTGCTCGAATCGCGGATGTGGATGCCCAACTGGTCGAAGACCGCGCCGCCGCCCACCCCGATGATGGTGACGTTGCTGATCTCCTTGAGCTCGATCTTGTCGGCGGCGGTGTTGCAACTGCTGCCCGAGACCTTGGTCGTGTTGCCGTGGTTGATCGTGCCGGAGACCTCGATCGTGATCGGGGTGCTGCTGCTGGCCCGGCTGCACAGCGCCTGGTGGATCTGGGTGCCGGTGGTGGCCCGGACGGTGGCGCCGCCGTTGCCGCCCGTGGTGCCGCCGTTCATCGACGCGTAGCCGGTCGCGGAGCCCACCGCGGCGGCGCTGGCCTGGGGCAGCGGCAGGACGGCGACGATCGCGGCCCCGACGGCCCCGGTCGTCAGCGCGACGATTGCGCGTTTGGTTGTTCGTTTCATGGCTGTTCTCGCTCCTTCTCGCAAACGGGCGCTGCCAGTACGAACCGTTGTCTCGGGCCCGCGGCCGTCCTGAGGCCACGGGCCGGCCACCCACGCCGACTCGGCGATCCGTAGGGAGGAAAGCGCTTACCCCAGCGAGAATAGAAACAAGTCGATAACATCAGCAAGCGTTTGCAGCGTTTGCATTTCGCAGCCCGGGCCGACCGGATGCCGGCCGCGCAACTGACGCGCGACGGACAAGCGGCCTGGACTGCGCGACGCGCAACTCGCGCACCTGCGGTCAGGCCACGCGCAACGCACGCGCGGTCAGGACTGCGCGACGCGCAACTCGCGCACCTGGGGTCAGGCCGCGCAACGCACAACTCGCACACCTACGATCGGGCCACGCGACGCACGAGCGGTCGGGCCGCGCGACGGACAACTCGCGTGCCTGCGGTCAGGCCACGCGCAATCCACGAGCGAACTGGACAGTGCGACGCGCAGTTGACAGCGCGACGCGCAGTCCGCGGACAACGGCTGGACTGCGCGTGTCGCTAGCAGGGCGGGTGACTCAGGACGGGCGGCCGTATGCCTCCAGCAGCCGGAGCCAGACCTCGCTGACGGTCGGGAAAGCGGGAACGGCGTGCCACAGGCGGTCGATCGGCACCTCGCCGGCGATGGCAATCGTGGCCGCGTGGATCAGTTCGGCGACGTCGGGGCCGGCCAGCGTGACGCCGACGATGACGTGGCGTTTCTCGTCGACGATCATGCGCGCCTGACCGCGGTAGCCCTCGGCGTGCAGAGCCGAACCGGCCACGGCGCCCAGGTCGTAGTCGACTACCCGCACGTTCAGGCCAAGCGCCTCGGCGGCTGCGGCGGTCACGCCCACGGATGCGATCTCGGGCTCGGTGAAGATGACCTGCGGGACGGCCCGCTCGTCGGCTGTGACGGCGTGGCGACCCCACGGGCTGTCGTCCACGGCTGCTCCCCGGGCGCGCGCCACGATCGCGTCACCGAGGGCGCGAGCCTGATACTTGCCCTGGTGGGTGAGCAGAACACGGTGGTTCACGTCGCCGGCGGCGTAGAGCCAGTCGCCGGTGAACGCTGATGGACCGTCGGCACCAACCCGACCGTCGACCGCCGGAAGCGAACCACCGCCGGCGAGTTGGCCATCAACGGCCAGCAGCGAACCACCGCCGGCGAGCTGACCATCAGCGGACGGCAGCGAACCACCGCCGGCGAGCTGACCATCAGCGGACGGCAGCGAACCACCGCCGGCGAGCTGACCATCAGCGGACGGCAGCGAACCACCGCCGGCGAGCTGACCATCAGCGGACGACAGCGAACCACCGCCGGCTAGCTGACCATCAACGGACGGCAGCGAACCACCGCCATCAGCGGACGGCAGCGAACCACGACCGTCAACGGCCGGCAGCGAACCACCGACCTCGGGCCGGTTGTCAGCAACCGGGGGTGAACCGGGGCCGCTGGGGCGGCTGCCGGTCACCCGGAGGGAGTCGTCGACGGTCAGCCATGCTCCTGGGGTCAGGCCGATCGTCTCCAGGCCGAGGTCGGTGGTGTTGGGGGTGCGGCCGATCGCGACCAGCACCTCGTCGGCCGCGATGGTGGAAACGGTTGAGCCGTCGGTCACGGTCAGGTGGACTGTTCCGGCGTCGTCGCGGTGTACGGCTGTGGCGGAGGCGCCGGTCAGCACCGTCACGCCCGATTCACGCAGCGAAGTCGTCACCAGGTCTGCGGCGAAGGGTTCGACCGCGGGCAGCACGCCATCGCGGGCCAGGACGGTGACGGTGCTTCCGAGGGCCGCGTACGCGGTGGCCATCTCCGTCGCGACGACGCCGGCTCCGATGATGGCCAGCCGGGCCGGTACGGAGGTGGCCGAGGCGGCTTCGCGGCTGGTCCACGGGGACGATTCGCGCAGGCCGGGGATGTCGGGCAGCAGCGCCGAGCTGCCGGTGGCGACGACCACGGCGTGGCGCGCTTCGAGAATCAGTCCGTCCACTTCGACCGTACGGGGAGAAAGAATTCTGCCGTGCCCCCGGTGCAGCGCGACGCCGGCGCTCTCCAGCCAGGAGGCTTGGCCGTCGTCTTTCCAGTGGGAGGCGAAATCGTCGCGGCGGCGCAGGACCGCGGCCGGGTCGAGGGCACCGGTGACGGCTTGACGCGCGGCTGGTAGGGCACGAACGGCGCGCAGGGCGGCGGCGTCGCGCAGCAGGGCCTTGGTGGGCATGCAGGCCCAGTACGAGCATTCGCCGCCGACGAGCTCACGTTCGACGATCGCGGCGGTCAGGCCGCCCTGGACCACGCGGTCGGCCACGTTCTCGCCGACCGGGCCGGCGCCGATGATGATGACGTCGTACATGGTCACTTCACCCGGCCGAGGCGCAGCGCCGAGATGAGGAAGAAGACGCCGCCGGGGATCGCGTAGCCGGCCGCGTTGCCCAGGGTGGGTTCGGCCGCGCCGGCCATGGCGATGAACGAGCCGCCGGCCAGCACCGAGATGCCACCGCTGAGGATCATCGGCCACTGCCCGCCCATCCCCCGGCGGCCGAGCGCGACGACCAACTGGACGAGCCCGGCGACGATCGCCCACGCGCCCCAGACCCGCAGGACGGCGGGGATGCCGGAGGCGGCCGCGACGGCGACGCCGACCGTGGTCAGCAGGCTGATCGCGATGTTGAGCAGGAGGACCCGGGACCGCGTGGCCCGGTAGTCCACGACTGCGGCGACGACGTCGAACAGCGGGTAGATCACCAGCAGCGTGACGGCGAGCGGGCCGAGCTCCTTGGCCGTCGTGAAGAGCAGGCCGGCCCAGACCACGGCGAACGCGAAGCGGACGAGATAGAGCCTCTTCAGGGAGGCGGCGGGTGCGGGGGCTACGACGGTCGTCACGGCGATCCTTTGGTAGAACGAACGTTCTGTCACAGACCACACTGACGGGGCGTGGCACGATTGTCAAGAACGAACGTTCTATCCGTTAGGGTGGGCACATGGTTTCGGAGGCACGGTCGCGGCTGCTCTCGACGGCGAGCTCGATCTTCTACAGCGAGGGCATTCACTCCGTCGGCGTCGACCGGCTGGTCGCCGAGGCGCAGGTCACCCGGGCGACGTTCTACCGGCACTTCCCCAGCAAGGAAGATCTGGTGCTGGCCTACCTGACCGAGGCCGACCGGGCCATCCGCGGGCAGATCGAGGGCGCGATGGCCGCCGGCAAGTCACCGGCCGACACGGTGCGGGCCGTCGCCGAGGGCATCGCGGCGGGCATCCGGTCACGGGGGTTCCGGGGGTGCGCGTTCCTGAACGCGGTGGCCGAGTACGCCGACCCCGCCCACCCGGTGCACCAGACCGTGCTCGCGCATCGGCAGTGGTTCCTCGACACGATCACCGGCCTGCTCGACAGCGAGCCCGCGGCGCGTCACTTCGTGATGCTGCGCGACGGGGCGATGGCGGCCGGGTGCCTGTTCGATCCGGAACTGGTCTGCGACACGTTCCTGCGCGGGGTCGACGGCCTGGTGCGAGTGCACATGGAGCAGGTGTGATCGACGGATACGAGGACGACCCGGTCGTGGCCGGCGAGGATCTGCTCGACCGGCCGGGGTTCTGGGCCGCCTACCTGATGGGCATGTGCGAGCGGGACGAGAACGTGCCCGACCTGTTCGGCGTGGACAATGACGATCTCGACACCGCAGCCGACGCGCTGATGGACGAGGAGGCGTGGCCGGCCTTCCGGATACCGTTCGGCGGCGGCCACACCGCGGTCGTGGTGTTCGCCAACTTCTCCGAAGATGCCGGCATCGACTACTTCGTGACCCACGCGGACTGGGACCGCCGGGGATTCCTGGCCACGATCGACGGCCACTTCGCCGGCCCCGGCCTCGCGTGGCGGGAACTCGTCCACATCGCCCGCACCCCGGACCGCTCGAGCCCCGGAGTGCATGATCCGCACGCCCGGCTGCTGCTCCTGCTGCCCGCGCTGGGTGACCGGGACACGCCGGCCGACGCGGTCGACGTCGTCGCCCGGGCCCTGAGGTCGGCGCAGGTGGTGCCGGAGCACGAAACGGAACGCCTGGTGGCACGACTGCTGGACCATCCGATGTTCGCGGCGGCCAGGTGGACCATGCCGGAGCCGCACCGGGACGGCGACGAGGTCTTCGGCGGGATCCTGGTCTGCGACGCCGAGCACAGTCCCCGGCGCGGGATCCGGCTGGCGCAGGGCATCACCCGCGAGCAGAACGACCGGCTCGCCCGGGCGCTGGGCACCGGGCCGGGCTGACCGTCAGGCACCCGGCAGCGCGGCGAGCACCTTCTCGAGGGCCGATGCCACGGTGCGTGACTCCGCGGCCGTCATCCGGGACGTGTAATGACGCTCGATCGCGCCGAGATAGACGGGCGCGGCCTCGCGCAGGCGCTTGCGGCCGTCGTCGGTGATTTCCGCGTACGCGGAACGCCTGTCCTCCGGATTTGCCGAGCGGATCACCAGTCCGGCCGTCACCAGCTGGTCGACCACCCGGCTGACGCGCGTGCGGGAGACCACCGCGACCTCGCCCAACTCCCCCATGCTGAGCCGCCGGCCGGGGGCCGCGTTCAGCTCGAGCAGCACGTCGTACCAGGTCAGCGGCAACCCGCAGGCCTGCTGGAGTTCCCGGTCCATGCGCGGGACCAGCGCCGCGTGGACCCGCAGCAGCGCCGCCCAGGCGGACACATCGGTGTCGGTCATCACCACACCCTAGCCAACTCTTGTGCGTGCGCACGCATCGGAGTAACAATGTGCGTGCGCACGCATTCTTATTGAAGGAGTCAGCCATGCACGACGTTCTGCACATCTCCGCCTCCCCGCGCGGCCCGCGGTCCGAGTCCCGGGCGCTCGCCGCCACGTTCCTCGACACGCTGCGTGAGGTCTCGCCGGACACCCGGATCGAGGAGTTCGACCTCTGGGACGGGACGCTCCCCGCGTTCGGCCCGGACGCCGCGGCCGCCAAGATGGCCGTCTTCGCCGGTGAGCAGCCTGCGGGCGAGGCGGCACGAGCCTGGGAGGCGGCGCGGGAGACGTTCCGCCGATTCAATTCCTTCGACCGGTACGTGTTCAGCGTGCCGATGTGGAACGCCGGAGTTCCGTACATCCTCAAGCAGTTCATCGACGTCGTCAGCCAGCCCGGCATGGTGTTCGGGTTCGATCCCGTCGAGGGCTACCGTGGCCTGCTGACCGGTAAGCGCGCCGCGGTGATCTATACGAGTGCCGTGTACGGTCCGGGTCGCGGGCCGGCTTTCGGATCCGACTTCCAGGCCCCGTACGTCGAGGACTGGCTCCGCTGGGCCGGAGTCGACGACGTCCGCAGCGTCCACTTCCGGCCGAACCTCGCCACCGCTGACGCCGAATCGGGGCGTCGCCTCGCCCACGCGCAGGCCCGAGACCTCGCCAAGGCGTTCCGGTGAGAGCCGGGGTCTGGGCCCTGCCCGCGTACGGCGTCCTGCTCGGCCTGAGCACTCTCACGCACCAGCCGCCGGTCGAGGATTTCGAGGCCTATTCCCGGTACGTCACCACGGGCACATTCCTGCTCAGCCACCTCGGTGCGAGCGTGTTCGGCGCCGGGCTGGCGATCCTGGGCGCCGCCACGGTCACGGCGCGGCTGCGGCTGCGGCCGGCCGGGTTCGTCCTGACGACGATCGCCAACGTCTTCCTGGCCGCCGCGTTCGGGAGCGCCGCCTTCGTGCAGCCCGGCATCGGGCGCGCGCACCTGGCCGGGACACCGGGCATGGCCGAGATCAATGCCGATACTGCGTACGGGCCGGCACTGTTCGCGACCGCATTGTCCGCCTCGTTCCTGCTGGTCGTCGCGGCGATCGTGCTCGGTGTGTCCATAGCGCGCAGCGATCGGCGGCTGCGAGAGCCCGGGATTGCGTACGGGGTTCTGCTGTCGCTCTTCACTGTGTCGGGGTTCGCGTTTCCGGTCGGGCAGGCGTGGTTCGGTTTCACCTTCGCCGCGGCGACGGCCGTGCTGGCGCTACGCCTCGGCTGGAGAGGGGCCGGCGCTCCGGACCGGTCAGCCGGAGCGGCCGTCGACGGCAACCGGACGAGTCGGCTGCAAGCTCCCGCCTAGACGGGTCACCGCGCGAGACGGGTCACCGCCCCGGACCAGTCACCGCGCGAGACGGGTCACCGCGCGAGACGGGTCACCGCCCCAGACCAGTCACCGCGCGAGACCAGTCACCGCGCACGACGAGTCACCGGCTCTCGCGGAGCCGGCGACCGGACGGGAGGCCTATTTGAGTGCCGCCAGCAGGCGGTCGACCTCGTCTGCGGTGTTGTAGTGGTAGAGGCTCGCCCGGACCGCTCCCCCAGTGGCGCGCAGGCCGGCCGCCTCGAAGTACTCGACCGCGTAGTAGTCGCCGTGCGAGACGCAGATGCCCTGCTCGCCGAGACGGCGCGCGGTCTCGGCGGGGGCCTGGTCGCCGAGACGGAACGAGATGGTCGGGCATCGATCGCTACCGGCCGGGCACAGCGTCACCGAGTCGATCGACTTCAGGCCGGTGAGCAGGCGTGCGGCGAGCTCGTTCTCGTGAGCCTCGGCCGCCGCCATGCCGGCCAGCAGACGGCCGCGGCGATCGCCGGGAGCGGGAACACCGCCGCCAGCAGGAACAGACGCGCCGACAGAAACAGAACCGCCGGCGGAAACGGAACCGCCGACAGGAACAGGATCGCCTGCGGAAACGCCGGCGGGAGCAGCGGCGCCGGAAGCCAAGCCGGCCAGGTAGTCGACCGCCGCGGTTACGCCGGCCAGGAGCTCGAAGCTCAGCGTTCCGTATTCGAAGCGGTCGGGGGCCGCCGCAGGCGACGGAATCAGCTTCACCGGGTGCAGCGGCTCCCAGGTGACCGGGTCGGCCACCACTGCGGCGTAGTGCGGACCGGACCACTTGTAGGCACTGGTCACGTAGTAGTCGGCCCCCAGGGCGGCGACGTCGGTGGGGCGGTGGGCAGTGGCGTGCACGCCGTCGACGTAGACCTGGGCGCCGTTCGCGTGGGCCACATCGGCGATGTCGCGGACGGCGGGCACGGTGCCGATCGCGTTGCTGGCTGCGGTCACAGCCACCAGGCGGGTGCGGGGGCCGACGAGGTCGGCGTATTGCGCCACGGGCAACTCGCCGGTGGCCAGGTCGATGTCGGCCCAGCGGACGGTCGCGCCGGCGGCTTCGGCGGCCTGGACCCATGGGCGGACGTTCGCGTCGTGGTCGAGCCGGGAGACCACCACCTCGTCGCCGGGACCCCACGACCGGGAGAGGGTGCGGGCCACCAGGTAGGTCAGGGCGGTGGCGCTCGGTCCGAAGACCACGCCCGCCGGGTCGCCGCCCACAAGGTCGGCCACGGCGGCGCGGGCGGCGGCGACGATCTCGCCCGAGCGGCGGGCCGGCTCGTGGGAGGTGCCCCGGTTCGAGACGGCGGTGCGCATCGCCGCCGCGATCGCGTCGATCA
Organism: Paractinoplanes bogorensis; assembly: GCF_018829635.1. Lineage (GTDB taxonomy): Bacteria > Actinomycetota > Actinomycetes > Mycobacteriales > Micromonosporaceae > Actinoplanes > Actinoplanes bogorensis. The sequence continues at coordinate 781,692 of NZ_JAHKKG010000003.1, read as the reverse complement.
CCGGCGCGGCCGGCTGGGTGCCGCCGGCCCCGTCGAAGTGCACGAATCCCTCGGCGAGCGCGGGGTATTCCGACCGGATGCGGGCGAGGTCAAGTGTCATGCCCGGAGCCTAGAGCAGGGCTTACCGAACGGGGACCGGCCGGGAGCCCCCGCAAGCCGACCGCAAGGAGCCGCGAGCCCACCGCGAGCCAGCCAACGGGGACCGGCCAGGAGCCCCCGCAGCTGACCGCAAGGAGCCGCGAGCCCACCGCGCGCCAGCCGCACGCCGACCCCAACCCCGACGCGAGCCGATCGCAGGCCCACCGCGAGGCGACCGCGAGCCATCCGAACGCCGGTCGCGAGCCACCGCGAGGCGACCGCGAGCCGGCCGGGGGGCGGCATGATCGAATCAACGGCACGACGACGCGGACCGGCTCACGGGCGTACGGGAAAATCTCCTCGACGCCGGGTGAGGTGCGGTGACAGCATCTCGGCGTGAAGGAGTTGCGGATCATTCGGGGGGACGCGACCAGCCCGCAGGCCAAAGGGCCGAAGGTCATCGCGCACGTGTGCAACGACCTCGGCGGCTGGGGCCGGGGCTTTGTGCTGGCCATCTCGAAGCGCTGGCCGGAACCGGAGCGCGCCTTCCGGCAGTGGCACCGTGAGCGCGCCAGGAACGATTTCGGGCTCGGCGCCACCCAGCTCGTGCAGGTGCGGCCGGATCTGTGGGTGGCCAACATGGTCGGGCAGCGCGGCATCCGGGTCGCGCGGCGCGGGCCGGCGCCGGTGCGTTACGAGGCTGTCGAGAAGGGTCTGGCCGCGGTGGCCGGGCACGCCGAGGGGCTGGGTGCGAGTGTCCACATGCCACGGATCGGGTGTGGCCTGGCCGGTGGCCGCTGGGAGCGCATCGAACCGCTCGTGATCGCCGAACTGTGTGTGCGCGACATCGAGACGACGGTCTACGACCACGACTGATCGCCGCCCGGGAGCGAGGCCCGGGCGGCGATCAGAGCGGCCGTCAGGGAAGCGCGAGGGCCCGCCGCAACGCGTCGAGCCGCAGCGCCCAGATCCGCTGGGACAGCGCCGCCTCCGCCGCGAACGTCTCGGCCGCGTGGTAGCTGCCGGGGTGGATGTGCAGTTCGGTGGGCACGCCGGCCGCCATCAAGCGCTGGGCGAAGGCGATGTCCTCGTCGCGGAACAGGTCGACCGTGCCGACGTCGATGAACGCGGGCGGCAGCCCGGCCAGGTCGGCCGCGCGGGTCGGGGCGGCGTACTGGTCGGCCGGTTTGCCGCCCAGATACCAGGCCCAGGCCTCGATGTTGCCGGCCCGGTCCCAGATGCCGATGTCGACGATCTCGTGGCTCGACTCGGTGGTGTTGGTGTCGTCGATCATCGGGTAGATCGGCATCATGAACGACAGCGCCGGTCCACCCCGGTCGCGGGCGAGCAGCGCGGTGGCGATGGTGAGCCCGCCCCCGGCCGACGCGCCGTAGATGGCCAGCCGCGCGGGGTCGATGCCCAGTTCGGCGGCGTTGGCGGCCGTCCACACCAGACCGGCGTAGCAGTCCTCGACCGGCGCCGGGTGCGGGTGCTCGGGTGAGAGCCGGTACTCGACCGACACCACGACCGCCTGCACCTCGTCGCAGATATACGTGGCGTTGGGATCCTCGCCGTCCACGCTGCCGAGGATCATGCCCCCGCCGTGGATGTAGAAGATGCCGGGGAGCGGGCCCGTGGCGTTGACGGGCGTATAGATCCGCACCGTGATGTCTGGTTCAGACGAAGGACCGGGAACCGTCCGGTCCTCCTTACGGACGTTGGGGTTCTCGGGGATCTCGATACCGCTCAGCATCGCCTCGACGGTGGCGCGGCGCTGCACGATGTCGGCCACCGAGTTGAAGCCGCCGGGCATGGCCTCGAGCAGCTGGTTGAGCGGGACCGCGACCTCGGAATCGATCAGTTCACGACGGGACATAGTTGACCCTTTCTAAGCGAAGGAGAAACCCACGTAGCCCTGAGCGGCCACGTCGTCGCACTTCTTGCGGTACTCCCCCACGCCGCCGCAGTACGGCATGAAGACGCGGGTCTTGCCGGGCACGTTGGCGCCCATGTACCAGGAGTTGGCGCGCGGATAGAGCGTGTAACTGGCCAGCAGGTTGACGTGGTCGACCCACTCGTCCTGGGCGGCCGGGGTGGCCTCGATCGTGCGCAGGCCCTGCTGCTCGAGGTGGGCGATGGCGTCGGCGACCCAGTCGACGTGCTGCTCGATCGACACGATCATGTTGGAGAGCACCGACGGGCTGCCCGGCCCGGTGATCATGAAGAGATTCGGAAAACCCGCAGAGCCGATTCCCAGGTACGTACGGGGGCCGGCGCTCCACGTCTCCTTGAGCGACAGCCCGTCCCGCCCGCGAATGTCGACGTTGGTGAGCGCGCCGGTCATCGCGTCGAAGCCGGTGGCGTAGACGATGACGTCGAACTCGTACTCCTGGTCGCTGGTCCGGATGCCCTTCTCGGTCACCTCGACCAGCGGGGTGCGGTGCAGGTTGACCAGGTGCACGTTCGGGAGGTTGAACGTCTCGAAGTAGTTCGTGTCCAGGCAGGGCCGCTTGGTGCCGACCGGGTAGTCGGGGCACAGGTCATCGGCGACCTGGGGATCCTTGACGATGTCGTGGATCTTGCCGTGGATCCAGGCCTTGGCCGTGTCGTTGGCCGCCTGATTGGTCGCGAAGTCGGTGAACGTGGACAGCAGGTTGACCAGGCTGCCGCTCTCCCAGGCTTCCTCGAAGGCCGCGTTGCGTTCCTCCTCGGTCACCTCCAGGGCCGATTTGGTGGGTACGACGACCGGCACGCCCGCGCCCGATTCCTTCTGCGCCTGGCGGTAGTCGCGGTAGGTCGCCCGCATGGCGGCGATCTCGTCCTCGCGCAGCCGGCGGTTGCGGGCGGGCAGCGAATAGGACGGGGTGCGCTGGAAGACGGTCAGGTCGTCGGCCGTCTCGGCGATCACCGGGATGGACTGGACGCCGGACGACCCGGTCCCGATGATGCCGACCCGCTTGCCGGTGAACTCGATCTGCTCGTGGGGCCAGCGCGAGGTCTGGTACGAGGTGCCCTTGAACGTCTCGATGCCGGGGATCTCGGGGAGCTTCGGCGCGGAGAGGCAGCCGGTCGCCATCACCAGGAAGCGGGCGGTGACGGAGTCTTCGTGCTCCGTGCGAACGGCCCACGAGTTTTCCTCTTCCGACCATGTCGCGCTCGACACCCGCGTACGGAAAACGATGTCTTTGCGCAGGTCGAAGCGGTCGGCGACGTGGTTGGCGTATTTGAGGATCTCGGGCTGGGTCGGGTAGCGCTCCTCCCACGGGTATTCCTGCTCGAGGTCTTCGGAGAAGGAGTACGAGTAGGCGAGGCTCTCGACATCGACGCGGGCTCCCGGGTACCGGTTCCAGTACCAGGTTCCGCCGACGCCGGTGCCGGCTTCGAAGACGACGGCCGTGAGGCCCTGTTGGCGCATCTTGTGCAGCAGGTACATGCCGGAGAACCCGGCGCCGACGATGACGACGTCCACAGTCGGCGGAACGTTACGAGTTTCGGTCGCGGTCTCCTGAACGGTCTGGGACATGGGCGGACTCCTGGCAAATCGAGGGCCGGCCGCCCGCGGCACAGGGCCGCGGCACGGGCCGAAGGGGTGATTCGCTTGCGGAGAGAGCTCGAGCGTCTCCGTCACCAGAGGTGACCAGTGCGTGACGTAGCCCACAACTTAGGATGCATTCTGCATCCAGTCAATGTTTCCGAGGTGTTTCTTTCCCGCTACGGAAGATCACCTGAGCTGGGACTTCTCCACGGTCCGGACGATCTCGCGGAGGCTTTCCGTCATGTCCGACATGCCGCGACCGGAGAGCCCGGCCACCAGCCGCGACTCGACCGCGTTGAACCGCGGGTAGACCTCTTCCATCAGCCGGCGACCGTCGTCGGTCAGGTGCAGCTCGACCAGGCGGCGGTCGTCCGCACGCCCCTGCTTACGGATCCAGCCGCGCGCCTCCAGGGTCTTGACCACCCCGGTCAGCGTGGCCTTGGAGATCGCCGAGGCCTCGGCCGCGTGCCGCGTCTCCATCCCGTCGAAGATCCACACCACCCACATCACGACGAACCCGGTCCAGGTCAGGTCGTACGGACGGAGAACCTCGTTCGACGCGTACGCCCGGACGGCGTTGGCCGCGCGGTAGATGCTCGACACGGCCAGACCGGCCGGGAAGTCGAGCCCGAGCGACTCGACGTGCCGGCGCATGGCCTGCTCGGACTCGACGAGGTCGGGAAGGTCGTCCATGGCCACGATCGTACGACCGCCGACTGTCCAACCGGGAGCGCGCCGAGTACCGATGATCGGCGGAGTCACCTCTGCCGTTTCGCACCTCGCTCCCGGCCGGGTACCGGGAGCAGAATCCGGGCGGTACGGACTCTGTCGAAATGCCGCCCAGAACGGGAGGAGCCATGAGCCGAACACTCGTCATCGCGGTCGCCATGACCGCTCTGGTCACCGGAGCGTCACCATCCTGGGCCAATGGCCGGACGGAAGCCAGCGGCCGCATCGTCTGGATCAACGCCCCGGACACCACCTTCACCACCGGACACCTGGAGACCGCCCGGCCGGACGGCCGCGACGGCCGCCGGCTCACCCCGGACACGCCCGGCGCCCGCGACATCCTGCCCTCGATCTCCCCCGACGGCCGGCGTGTGCTCTACCAGCGCGACAGCGGTGAGCAGGCCGACCTGCGCATCGTGGACGTCACCGGCCGCAACGACCACACCGTCGACACCGGCTGCCGCACCCCGTGCGCCGACGACCTCGAACCCGGCTGGCTGCCCGACGGGCGGATCTTCTTCACCCGGGTGATCGGGCCGTTCGACCAGCCGAACAACTCGGCCCGCTCGGCGGTGCTGCACACCGCCCGCCCCGACGGCACCGACGTGCGGCGACTGTCGCCGCCCGGGCCCGACGGTCTGATCGAGGATTACCACGCGAGCACCGCGCCGGGTGCCGGCTACCTGGTCTACTTCCGATTGCGGAACGCGGACTCCGCCACCGCCCTGTTCCGGATGGACCTGCCGGACCGTCGCGTGCGGCAGCTCACCAGCTGGAGCCTGCCGGTCGACGGCCCCGACCTGTCCCCGGCGCGGCGGGGACCCACCCGAGACCTGATCGTGTTCCAGGTCGCGCGCCCCGGCACCGACGCCCTCGCCGTCGCGACGGTGCCCGCCACATGCGTGTCCGAGGCGGACTGCATGCGCCGGATCCGGTATCTGACCGGGACGACCGGCCGCGCGACCACCCCGAGCTGGTCACCGGACGGCCGCCGGATCGCCTTCAGCTTCCGCACCAGCGCCACCGAGCTCAACGGCGACGTGTGGACGATGCGGCCCGACGGTTCCGACCGGCGCCGGGTCTCCACCTCACCGGCCTTCGACTACGGCGCGGACTGGGGACCGGCCTGACCCGATCGGAGCGGGCGGTCGGGATCGGCTGGACGGTCGACCCCGCGCTCAACGGCGACGACGACCCGCACCTGACCGTCGCCTGGTGGCTGTGGGCGAGCCTCCACGAGCGCGGCCGTCGACCTGAAGAACTTCGCCACCTATCCGCGGGCGTACTCGGTCTACCAGATCAGCGCGCGCACCTTCCGTTACGGCGGATCCGGCACCTGCTGACGGCGGCGGCCCCGGCTCAGGCGGCCAGTTCGAGCTTCCCGGTCCAGCCGTCGAGGACCTGGGCGGGATCGCTGCCCAGGACGTCGGCCAGGAGCATCGCGTAGATGTCGCGGAAGTCGGTGGTGAACTTCAGGTCGCCGTCGTCCAGGTCGGTCAGGTTCGGGGGTTCGCCGTGCAGGCCGCCGGTGATGCCGTCGCCCAGCAGGAAGACGTTGGAGGCGGTGCCGTGGTCGGTGCCGTCGGAGGCGTTCGCCTTCACCCGGCGGCCGAACTCGGAGTAGACGGCGGTGACGACGTTCTTGCCGGCCATCCGGGTGGCGAACGCGGCCAGCGCCTTGTCCAGCTTGGCCAGCAGCGACTTCTGCGCGTCCTTGCCGTCGGCGTGCAGGTCGAAGCCGCCCAGCGACACCGAGTAGACGCGGGTGGCGACGTTCGCCTCGATGCAGCGGGCGACCAGGGCCAGCTGCTGGTCGAGGGGCGGGGCGGCGCCGCCGGTGGCCGTGGCGGGAGCCTCGGTGTCGTCGTCGGACTCGGCCAGGGGCGCGGACACCAGATCCCGTACGCGGGAAAGGTCGGAGAAACACGCCGCCGCCCGGGCCAGCGCCGGCGAATCGGACGGGTCGGACTTCCCGATCTGATTGAGCAGCTGGGGGGTGACGCCGTTGGGCAGCTTGAGCTCTCCGCCCGGGACGGTCGCGCCGGCGCTGGTGGCCCCGGCCAGCAGGGGCGGCAGCACGGGCTCGAACGAGATGGCCAGCCGCGGGTCGCCGCCCGCGACGTCGAGCCAGCGGCCCAGCCAGCCGGTGGTGCCGGGGCGGTCGGGCTGGGCGGTCTGCCAGATGTCCATCGACTGGAAGTGGCTGCGGTTGGGCTTGGGATAGCCGACCCCGCGCACGACGGCGAGCCGGTCCTCGCCGAACAGCTTGTGCAGGCCGGGCATACCCGGGTTGAGCGCCTCACCCTGGCCGAGATCGAGCAATTCGTTCTCCCCGTACGCGAAGTCGGGCCGGGCGGCGGCGAGGGCCGGATCGCCGTACGGGATGACGGTGTTGAGCCCGTCGTTTCCCCCGTAGAGGGTGACCAGCACGAGCGTCTTCGCGGCCGGATCACCGTCGCCCGCCGTGGCCAGGATCTCGTGGAGGCCGAAAGCGGTGGCCCCCGCCGCGCCGGCAGCCACCCCGCTGGCGATCAGAAAGCGTCGTCGAGTGATGGTATCCATGAGAAATCCTTAGTGGACGGCGTATTCGGGACTGGCCAGGCCGAGCGCGAGCAGCTTGCGGGGCTCCTTGACGTCCTTGAGCACGGCCGCCGTGCGATCGCTCCAGCCGTCGACGACGAGCAGGTTCGCGAGCGCCTCGACCCGGTCGGCACCGGAGAGGGCGTCGCCCTGATATTGCGCAGCGAGCTTCTGCCCGGCCTTCAGGCGGGTGAGCGTGGACGAGGTGGTCAGCCAGGCCGCGCCGGCGGGCCAGCCACCGACCGAGGGTGGCCGCAGCGGCACCTGCCCGAGCGACTTCAGGTAGCCCTCGGTGCCCTTGGCAGGGATCCCGAGCTGCCGGACGGCGCCCATCACCCACTCGATCGGCTGCTTCACCAGCAGGCCGTTGGTCGCGGCGAACTCGGGCGCGCGCACCACCGCCCGCAGCAGCGCCGTGGTGTTGCGCCCGGCGGCCGCGACCGACGGCGGCGGCAGATCGCTTCCGGCGTAGCGCGCCCACAGCCGGCGGGCGATGAACGGCACGTGGGCCTCGTGACGGACGAGCAGGTCGGCGTACGCGTCCAGGTCGAACACGCCGGTCTGCCCGAGCAGCGTCACCTGGCCCGGGTCGTGCCGCTTGGCGACCAGCTTGGCCGTTCCGGCGGCCCGGTCGATCGACCATCCGGTCAGCACCCGTGCGCCGGCCTTCACGTCGGCTTCCCCGTACGCCCCCACGCCGAGCGTGAAGAGTTCCATGACCTCGCGGGCCAGGTTCTCGTTGGGGGCCTTGCGGGTGTTCTTCTGCCCGTCCAGCCACAGGATCAGGGCCGGGTCACGCAGCATGGCCCGTACGAGCGGCGAGGTGTCACCGGTGCCGTAGCGCCGGAACGTCTGCTGCTGAGCCAGCATCAGGTGGGCCGAGCGGACCTTCTGGGCGCTGGTCGCCCAGTGGCCGTGCCAGAAGAAGGTGAGCTTCTCGCCGGAGGCCGCGCCGCCCGCCGCCATCCGGCCCAGCCACCACTTGCCGAGTGCGGTCACCTGCTCGCGCTGGGTCTTGCGGTTGGCCTGGCGCTGTTCGCGGGTCTCCCCGGCCGCCGGCTCGTCCCCGATGTCCGGGGGCGACGGCACGGCGACCGGTTTCAGCAGGCGCTCGACGGTGGCATCGAACCCGGCCTTCCCGGCGGCGTCCACCTCGGCCGCGGTCGGCCCGAAGGTGAGCCGCCGGAGCAGATGCGCCACCTGAGTGCGATCGGTCATGCCGGCGACGCTAAACCGGCCGTGTAAGCGTTGTGTAAGCGTCCGGTCCGAGCCCGATCATTCATCGATCCGGGTCACGCTCGAAGGCGGAGCCTCAGACGGTCTGGAACGAGCGCCGCGACAGGCCGATCGAGTATCCCTCGAGCTTGGTCTCGACCGGCGCGGTCGGCTCGTCGGCCGCGCCCAGCGTCACGAACAGCGGCGTGAAGTGCTCGACCGTCGGGTGCGAGTAGGGCATGCCGGGCGCGTTGCTGCGGTAGCCGGCCAGCTCGTTCACGTCGCCGCGGGACAGCGCCTCGGCCGCCCACTCGTCGAAGTCGGCCGACCAGCCGGGCACCTTGCCGTCGACGAACTGTTCGCGGGTCAGGAACGGCAGCCCGTGGGTCATGTGGCCGGAGCCGACCACGAGCACGCCCTGCTCGCGCAGCGGCCGCAGTCGCTCGCCCAGCTTGAACAGCTCGTCCGGGTTTTCGGTGGGCAGGCTGAGCTGCAGCACCGGCACGTCGGCCATCGGATACATGATCTTCAGCGGAACCCAGGCGCCGTGGTCGAGGCCGCGGCTCGCGTGCTCGTGCACCCGGTCGGCGTCCGGCATCATGGCGACGACCTGCCGGGACAGCTCGGTGGCGTCGGGGGTGTCGTAGCGGAACTGGTAGTACATCGGGTTGAAGCCGCCGAAGTCGTAGACCAGCTCGCTGGGCCGGGCCGCACTGATCGACAGCGGCGCCGACTCCCAGTGGGCGCTGACCATCAGGATCGCCTTGGGCTTGGGCAGCGAGCGGGCCCACCGGCGCAGCGGGTTGAGCCACTCCGGGTTCTCGAACGGCATCGGCCCGCCGCCGTGGCTGACGTACAGGCTCGGCAGCGGCCCGTCGGCCGGGGTCCAGGTGCGGTGCGGGTCCGCGGCCTCGGCGGCCACCGCCCGGCGCACGTGCGCCGCGAAGGGGTGGGCCGCGGGGATGCGGGCGTCGGCCGCCTCGGTCGTGCTGGTCATCGCGAACTCCTGGCGATAGCAAGAGCAATAGTTGAAGGCTAAAGCACTAACTACGATACGCCGGAAAGTTGTTCCGTCAAGTAAATTAGCTCACAGCGAGCAGACAAGCGGAGGGAAGCAGGAACCAGCGCAACTTCTCGAACGCCTCGGGCAGTTGCGAGCCGTCGCCGTCGACCGGGTCGGGCCGGCCGGCCAGGATCGCGCGGGCGTCGGCCAGGTGACCGGCCAGCACCTCCTCGCCCACCGGACTTGTCGCGGCCGGGAAGGTGACCGTGCCGTCATCGCCGAGCCGCAGGTCGGACAGCGACGGCCGGGCTGTGCGGGCCTCGACGTGACGCCACACGCCCGTACGGGGAGAGAATCGGTAGTCGGGCAGGAGCCGGGCGCCTTGCGCGGCGATCAGCGCGACCGCCTCGATCAGATAGTCGGCGACCGTATCGGACAGGAAATAGGCGAAGTTGAGCCGCGACCAGCCCGGCTTGATGCCCTCCCAGCCGTCCTCGATCTCGTGCTCGAACCGGTGCGAGAGCTCGGGACCGATGCCGAGCAGGCGATGCCCGTACGGACCGGCGCAACTGCACCCGCCCCGGGCCTGGATGCCGAACAGGTCGTTGAGCAGCGTGACCACGTAGTTGTGGTGCAGATATTGTTCGCCGGCGCGGATCTGGAACGACACGATCGGCAGCCGCCGGGCCTTCAGATCACCCAGGATCTCGATGCGCGGCTCGGATGCCCAGCGGTCGCGCGCCCGTTCCCACATGCGGTGCTCCTGCGCGCCGATCACGTCAGTACCGACCGATTCCTTGACCTGGAACACCAGGCCGGCCCGGATCGACTCGACGATGGCCGGGGTGCCGCCCTCCTCGCGCGCGATCGGGTCGTCGAGATAGCGGTGGCTTTCCGGGTCGACGAACGCCACCGTGCCGCCGCCCGGCACCGTGGGCACCGGATTGCGGATCAGGTGCTTGCCCACCACCAGCACGCCCGGCGTCTGCGGGCCACCGGGAAACTTGTGCGGCGACAGGAAGATCGCGTCCTTGCCGTCCATGCTGATCGGCAGGTAGGGCCCGCCCGCCGCGTAGTCCCAGACCGACAGCGTGTCGTGCTCGCGCAGCACGGCCGAGATGGCCTCGACCTCGGTCAGCAGACCGGTCACATTGGAGGCCGCACTGAAACTGCCGATCCGCAAAGGCCTTTTCCCGTACGCCTGCAGAGCGCGCCGCAGATCGTCCAGGTCGGGATTGCCGCGCCCGTCACTGCCGATCTCGACCACGTCGGCGATCGACTCGCGCCACGGCAGCACGTTCGAGTGGTGCTCGTAGGGGCCGACGAACACGACCGGGCGCTCGGCGGCCGGGATGTGCCGGGCCAGCGCGTACCGTTCGTCGAGGTTTTCCGGGATGCGCAGGCCGAGCAGCGCGACCAGCTTGTTGACGGCCATCGTCGAGCCGGAGCCGCAGAACAGGACCAGGTCGTCCGGTCCGCCGCCGACCGCGGTGTGGATGATCTCGCGGGCCTGTTCGCGCAACGCCCCGGTGCGGGCGCCGGTGAAGGACGCCTCGGTGTGGGTGTTGGCGTAACCGGTCAGGACCGTCCGGCGGATGTAGTCCTCGACGAAGTCGAGAGCCTGCCCGGACGCGGTCTGGTCGGCGTAGGTGACCCGGCGCGGCCCGAACGGCCCGTCGAGCAGCACCCCGGTGCCGATCGAACCCTCGCGCAGCCTCCGGAGCATCGGTGCTTCCATGGTTCACCTCGCAGCCCATTTCGGCACCCGAGCCACCGGTCCGGCCGACCCGCCGCTGGGTGCACCGACGCGAGCCTAGCCTGGTCACATGCCCTACGTCGCCACCCGGGACGGCCGCCAGCATCGCGGCCCGAACGACCGGGCTCCCAGCGTCCCTGACCGCCTCGACGACCTCCACGGCCACAGCGTCGGCATGCTCGAACTACCCCGCCACATGGCCACCGGCCACCGCAGCCGGCGCCTGATGAACCTCGACGACCCGGCCCAGCAGCGCCAGGCCTACCAGACCGTGCTGTGCCAGGCGGCCGACTGTTGCGAGGTGAACGACCTGCTCAACCCCGGTGTGCTGCGCCGGCTCTGGCGGCACCTGCACCTGCCGGTCAAGGTGCGCAGCGAATGGGAGAAACGGCACCCGGCGCTGGCCGCGGCCTGATCCATTCGGTCAGCCGGGCTGCAGCATCTCGGCGTAGTCGCTGCTGCGCAGCGGCGCGTTGGTCAGCGTGTTGTCGGCCCGGGGCACCTCGAGCCGCTGCCCGTCCCGGATGAACGACACCTCGGCCACGTCGGGGCGTGCCGTCAGCGTGCACACGATCTGAGCGAAGATGGTCGGCTCGTCGCTGCGGGGGTTGATGTCCGGGAACTCGACGGTCGCCTCCGCGCCGGAGATGCCGCGTGCCGTGAGGGTCAGCCCGGTCAGCGTCGTGGTCAGCCCGGTGGCCCGCTCGGCCGCGTTCGGCCCGGAGACCAGGCTGTTCAGCTGGGTCTGGGCCGACGGGTAGGACTGCGTCCGCCGGACGGTCTGCACCAGCCGGCCGTCCCGGACCAGGCAGAGCACCTGGGCGACGTCGCCCACCGGTTCCACCTGCCCGACGCCCGGGCTGGTCAGCGCGTGCCGGGGCAGGGTGACCGCGTGCGGTTCGTCCTGGGCACCGACCCCACAGCCGCCCACCACGACGGCGGCCGTCAGGACGGCCCAGCTCTTGCGCATACCCGAAATGATGCCTCGCGCCCGGGCGGTCCCCGGGGTCCGTCATGGAACTGTCACATCGATGGGGAGTTTCCGACAACTCCCGGGCGCATCGTGGAGTCGTTCCGGTCGAGCAACGTGTAAGGACTCCGCATGACCGTCACCAGCCTGGTCACCGCCGTCGCCGTGGGCGCCGCCCTGGGCGTCGCCGGCTGGACGGCCCGGCGCGGGGTGCCGTTCTGGCTGCCACCCGCGGCGGGGGTCGGAGCGGCCGTGTTCGCCACCGTGATCACCCGGATCGTGGCCGACCTGCGCTCGGGCTTCAGCGTCACCGAACTGGTCCTGCAGGTGTTCTTCGCCGGGGCTGCGGTGACCGCCGTCGTGGCCACCGCCGACCGCCGTACCCCGGCCGCGTCCCACAGCTCGCCGGCTGCGTCCCACAACTCGCCGGCCGCGTCCCACAAGGAGGTCCGATGACTGCCGTGCACCAGGACGTCGCCGTCGTCACCCCGTCGGCCGATCTCGACGCCGACGCGGTCGAGACGATGCGGGAGTCGCTCACCGTGGCCGTCCGGGACCATCGGCACGTCATCGTCGACCTGCACGCGGCCCCGACGATCGACTCGGCCGGGCTCAGTCTGCTGGTGCGGGCCCTCAACGAGGCCAAGGCGCACGGGGGAACCCTCACCCTGGCCGCTCCTTCGCGGTACGTGGTGACGGTGCTGCACACGATGAAGCTGCACCCGGTGTTCCCGATGTATCCGGACCTGGACGCCGCCCTGGCCGGCTACTCGCTCTCGGCCTGAGGCAGCTCCATCCGGAATCGGGCGCCGCCGCCCGGCCGGTCCAGCAGCATCACCTTGCCGCCGTGCGCGGCCGCGTGCTCGGCCACGATGGCCAGCCCCAGGCCGGTGCCGTCGCCCCCGCCGCGGGAGTTCGCGGCCGGGCCACGGACGAACCGGTCGAAGATCGTCGGACGCGACTCGGCCGGCACGCCCGGACCGGCGTCGTCGACCTCGAGGAACTCCGGCCCGATCCGGACCGCCACCGGGCCCCCGCCGTAGCGGACCGCGTTGTCGAGCAGGTTGCCGAGCGCCTGCTCGACCCGGCGGCGGTCGATCGGCCAGTCCACCGGCGTGCCCGGCACCACCTCGACCAGGTCGACCGGAAGCCCCCGGTCGCGCAGGGCCCGCCCGGCCAGCAGGCCGATGTCCACCGGCTCGCGGTGCACCGGCTGGTCGCTGCGGGCCAGTTCGATCAGGTCGTCGACCAGCGCCTGGAAGCGGGCCACCTCGTCGGCGATCAGCCCGATGGCGGCCGCCGACCGCTCGTCGAGCTTGTCCTTGCGGCGGTTGAGCACGCTCACCGCGGCCGACAGCGTCTGCAGCGGCGAGCGCAACTCGTGGCTGACGTCGGCGGCGAACCGGCGGTCGCGTTGCAGCCGGCGGGACAGTTCGTCGGCCATGTGGTTGAACGACTCGGTGAGCCGGGCCAGCTCGGGTTCCGCGTCCGGGTCGAGGCGGGTGTCGAGGTCGCCCTCGGCGATACCGCTGGCCGCGTCGGCCACCGCCGCCAGGGGACGCAGGGCGTGCCGGGTGACGTACCAGCCGACCGCCGCTCCCCCGGCCGCCACCATGATCGCGACGGCGGTCAGCACCAGCGCCAGCAGCTGCAACGTGCGTTCCAGCTCGCCCAGCGAGACGATCTCGTAGAACACCGCCTCGCCCTGCACCGGGACGGCCACGACCAGGGCGGCCTCGCTGTCGCGGCGGATCCGCTGGGCGCCGGCCTGACCGGTCGCGGCCATCTGCTGCAACGCGTCGGGCACGGCCGAGCCGGCCGAGGCGTCGGCGCTGCGCGAGTACCACTGGCCCTGCCGGTAGAGCAGCACGTAGCGGTCGGCGCCGATGTCGAGGGCCTGCAGCAGCTCGCCCACCTCGGGGTCGCTGCCGGCCAGCCCGGCGTTGACCACCGTGGCGTCGAAGTAGGTGGCCCGGACGGCCGCGCGCTCCCGCTCCCGGAACAGCGTGTTGCTGATCAGCTCGTACGACACGAACGTCACACCGGCCGACAGGGCCAGCGCGCCGATCGCGAACGCCGCGCTGACCCGGGTGCGCAGCCCGGCCCGTCTCACGGCTGCAGCTTGTAGCCCAGACCGCGCACGGTCACCAGGTGCCGGGGGCGTCCGGTGTTGTCCTCGATCTTGTGGCGGAGCCGGCCCACGTGCACGTCGACCAGCCGCTCGTCGCCGATCTCGTACTCCCAGACGCGGCTCAGCAACTGCTGCCGCGAGAGCACCTGGCCGGGGTGCTCGGCCAGCTCGCACAGCAGCCGGAACTCGGTGCGGGTGACCGCGACCGGGTCGCCGTGCAGGCGTACCTCACCCGCCTCGGGCCGGATCTCGAGGTCGCCGAAGGTCAGCACGGTCATGGCCGGGGTGGCCGCCGCAGTGGCCGCGCGTCCCCGCCGGCGCATCGCCCGCAGCCGCGCGGCCAGCTCCTTCACCGCCACCGGTTTGATCACGTAGTCGTCGGCGCCCGCTTCCAGCCCGGCCACGATGTCGTGGGTGTCGTCGCGGGCGCTGACCACGATGACCGGCACGTCGTCGGTGCGGCGCAGCTGCCGGATGCACTCGAAGCCGTCCATGCCGGGCAGCATGAGATCGACCAGCACGGCGTCGGCGGGCTGCCGGCGCTGCATCTCGAGCCCCTCCTCGGCCGTGGCCACGGCATGGGTCTCGTACCCCTCGTCCTCCAGGGCCATCGCCAGGGACAGGCGGATCCGGTCGTCGTCCTCGATCAGCAGCACGGCGCTCATACCCGCATGATGCCGCGCCGGACCGCCCGCGACACGGCTGTGCAGCAAAACCCGGGTTTCGTCACGCAACCGTCATATCCCCGGGCAGAGTTCGCCATCGGCCGCCACAAGCATGTGAACCGGGAAACGAACCCTCCCCACAGGGTCCGCGCCCGGCCTGCCGGTTCGGCGGGCGGGGCGCGGGTCTGGAGCGGGAGCGCGCAGGCCGCCGCCCAGACCGGCGGGGACGCTGGAGAGACCCTCGGCCGCCATCGAAGGCCTCTCCGGCACCGCATCAGGCCAGGTTCCGCCGGGCCGAGGGCTGCCGGCGTGGCCTGCTTGGATAGGGGCATGGACCTCTTCTCCGCCCTCACCGGCGTGGCCCGGATCGGGCTCGGACTGGCCGCGGTGGGCCGCCCCGGCTACATCAACCTCGGGCGTGACACCGACCTGCCCGCCGACCGGACGGTCGAGGCGATGCGGGAGCGGGCGCACACGCTGCTCGACGACGCGTGGGCGGCCGGCGTGCGGTATTTCGACGTGGCGAGGTCGTACGGACGGGCCGAGGAGTTCCTGGCGTCCTGGCTGCCCGGCCACGACGGCGCGATCGCCGGCAGCAAGTGGGGCTACACCTACACCGCCGACTGGCGCGTCACCGCGGAGAAGCACGAGGTCAAGGACCACGGCGTGGCGACCTTCGACCGGCAGATCGGCGAGACCCGGGCCCTGCTCGGCGACCGGCTGGCGCTCTATCAGATCCACTCGGTCACCCCGGACAGCCCGGCGCTCACCGACCGCGAGCTGCACCGGCGTCTGGCCGGGCAGGGCGCGGTGGTCGGCTTCTCGACCAGCGGACCACGCCAGGCCGACGCGATCCGGGCCGCGCTCGAGGTCGAGGTCGACGGCCGCCGGTTGTTCCGCTGCGTGCAGGCCACCTGGAACCTGCTCGAGACGAGCGCCGGGCCGGCCCTGGCCGAGGCGCGGGCGGCGGGTTGCGAGGTGATCGTCAAGGAGGGCATGGCCAACGGCCGGCTGGCCGGCCGCGACGCCGAAGCCCTCGCGGCCGCGCTGCAGCAGCCGTGGTCGCCGATCGTGCTGAGCGGAGCGGCGGCCGAGGCTCAGCTCGCTTCGAACCTGCGGGCCGCCTCGCTGGCCCTCACCGCCGACGAGCTCGATCGGCTGACCGCCGCGCCCGAGCCGCCCGAGCAGTACTGGCAGACCCGCGCGAGCCTCGCCTGGAGCTGAGGCCTGGTCTCAGTAGGGGCCGGACTGCTCGACCAGCGCGCGGAAGCGCTCGGCGGCCGGGGTCAGCGTGCGGTCGGCGCGCCAGGTCAGCCCGACCACCCGCTCGGCGTCGGTGCCGGAAAGGGGGATCCCGATCGTGCCGGTGGCCCCGGCGAAGTGGGCGGGCACCACGGCCACGCCGAGACCGGCACCGACCAGGCCCTCGATGGTGGCCAGGTCGCCGATCTCGAGCACGATCCGCGGGGTCACCCCGGCCGCGGCGAACAGGTCGTCGACCTGGGCCCGGAAGCCGAACCCGGGCGGGATGGTGACGAAGTCGTCGGCGGCCACGTCGGCCAGGCGCGCGCGACGGCGGCGGGCCAGGCGGTGGCCGGGCGGGACGATCAGGGCCAGGGTCTGCCGTTGCAGGGCCAGCCACCCGTACGGGCCGGGGCTGGGCGTGGTCAGGGCCAGCTCGGCGTCCCCGGAGGCGAGGTCGCGCAGGATCTCGTGGTTCGGCTCCTGGTGCAGTTCGATGCGCAGGTGTGGCGCCTGGACGCGTACGGAGTGAAGGATCTTGGGAACCAGGGACGTCGCCATCGAATCGAGGAAGGCCAGGCGGACCGTGCCCGAGTCGGGATCGAGCCGCCCGGCCAGGTCACGGCGCAGGCGGTCGTGCCGGTCGACGATGTCGCGGGCGGCCTCCAGGGTCAGCGTGCCGAGCGGATTGGGGTGCACGCCCTTGGCGTCCCGCTCGAACAGGCGGGCGCCGAGTTCGGCCTCGACCCGGCTCAGCAGCCGCGACAGCGTGGGCTGGGTGGTCCCGAGCGCGGCCGCGGCCTCGGTGACGTGTTCGTGGTCACCCAGGGCGGTCAGCGCGCGAAGGTCCTCGATCTGCACGACGCTCATCATACGTACGGCGTATGGGATTCATGAGATGCATGCATTGGACGTATTGATGCGCCGGGCGTAACAGTGTGCGCATGGAGACCCGACATCGCCGCGTCTGCTGGGCCCTCTTCGCGGCCGGCGTGGCCACGTTCGCCGCGCTCTACAGCACCCAGGCGCTGCTGCCGCTGCTGGCGACCGAGTTCGGCGTCACGCCGGGGCAGAGCTCGTGGTCGCTGTCGATGGCGACGATCGGCCTCGGAGCGACGCTGCTGGTCACCGGGCCGCTGTCCGAGCGGTTCGGCCGCACCCGGCTGATCCACCTCTCCGTCACGCTGTCGGCACTGATCGGGCTGGCCTGCGCGATCGCGCCCGGGTGGCATGCGCTGCTCGTCCTGCGACTGTTGCAGGGCATCGCGCTGGCCGGGCTGCCCGCGGTCGCCACCGCCTATCTGCGTGAGGAACTGCCCGCCTCGATCACGGGCCGGGTCACCGGGCTCTACATCGGCGGGAACGCGCTCGGCGGCATGGCGGGGCGTCTGCTGACCGGGGCGGTCTCCGAGGCGTACGGGTGGAGGGTCGCCCTGGCCGCAGTCGGCCTGCTCGGGCTGGTCTGTGCCCTGGTGGTCGCCGTGTTGCTCCCCCGTTCGCGGAACTTCACGCCGCGCCCGGCCTCCTTCGGGTCGCTGAAAGCCCTCAAGGATCCGGCGCTGCTGAGCCTGTACGGCATCGGCGCGTGCGCGATGGGCGCGTTCGTGGCCGTCTCCAACGCGATGGGATTCCGTCTGACCACCGAGTTCGGTCTCGGCGTGGGCGCGGCCGGGGCGGTGTTCCTGGTCTATCCGGTCGGGTCGGTGAGCTCGACGTTGTCCGGACGGCTGGCCGATCGGTTCGGGCGGCGGGCGGTGATGCCGTTCGGATGCCTGGTGACCGCGGCCGGCCTGCTGATGACGCTGGCCGGGTATCTGCCGGTGGTGGTGGCCGGGCTGGCCGTGATGACCGCCGGGTTCTTCTGCGTGCACGGGGTGGCCAGCGGCTGGGTGCCGGTCCGGGCCCACGCCGGGGACGTGCCGCCGGCCCAGGCCGCCTCGTTCTACCTGTTCGCCTACTACGCCGGGTCGTCGATCTTCGGCAGCCTGGCCGGGACCGCCTGGTCGCTGGGTGCGTGGCCCGCGGTTGTCGCATTGGCCTCGGTCTTCGTCGGCCTCACGGGCGTTCTTTCCGTACGCCTCCGGGCCGTCCCCGCCCTCGTTATATCCGGACGCTAGTCGTCCGGTTTCGGGTCTACCGTGCCTCTCCATGGACATGCTGATGCTCGAACAGGTGACCAAAGCCGGACTGGCCGACTGGCGCAAGATGGGTCAGGGGCTGCACGCGCGCTACCGGACCGGAGACTTCCAGGCCGGCGTACGTTTCCTGGCCGCGCTGGGCGACGTGCCCACTGACCACGTGCGGGCCACCATCGGCGACAACTGGATCGACCTCAAGCTGATCAGCCAGGACGCGGTCCACCAGGACCAGGCTGTCGAATGGGTGACGCAGACGGACGTCGACCTCGCGCACCGGATCACCGGTGTCGCGGCCTCACTGGGACTCGTCGCCGACCCGGCCTCGATCACCGTCCTCGAGCTGGCTCTGGACACCGCCCGGGCCAAGGAGATCGCCCCGATGTGGGCCGCCCTGCTGACCGGCAGCACCGAGGCACAGGGCCGGGGCACGATCGGCGACGACGTCCGCGACCTCACCGCCCGGGTGCCGATCCTCTGGTTCCAGGAGACCGACCAGCACGACACCCCGCGGCAGCGCTTCCACCTCGACGTCTGGGTGGCGCCCGAAGAGCGCGAGGCGCGGATCGCCGCCGCCGTCGCGGCCGGGGGCGTGATCGTCGACGACAGCCAGGCCCCGGGGTTCGTCGTGCTGGCCGACGCCGACGGCAACAAGGCCTGCGTCTGCATCGCCACGTACTAGGGCGCGTCTGGCGGATCACGCGGGTCTGCGGCGCGGTCCAGGTGGTGGCTGACGTCGGCCGCAGGGCGGTCGCATCCCGGTGTTGGATTCGACCGCCCTGCGGCTGCCGTCAGGCGCCGCCTGGGCCCCGGCGCAGGCCCTCGTGATCCGCCAGACGCGCCCTAGCGCATCGACGGCGCGCCGATGACCGCGAGCAACTGCAGTTTCTCGTACGTCTCGGTGCCGGGAACGGCCGTGTAGACGAGCAGCATCTGCGACTGCATCGGATCGAGCAGGGTCTGGCAGTTCAGCTCGAGCAGGCCCAGCTCGGGGTGCACGAACCGCTTCACCTCGCGCGGGCGCAGGCCGACCTCGTGCTGGTCCCACAGCGTGCGGAACTCCTCGCTGCGTTCGAGCAGCATCTCGGCCAGCTGCGCGGGCCGGGAACCGGGGCCGCGCCGGGTGACGATCTCGCGGGCGTGCGAGGCGAACAGCCGGGACTGGAAGCTGTGCTCCTCGGGGGCGTACAGCTGCCTGGCCGCCGGGTCGGTGAACCAGCGATAGGCGAAACACCGCTCGGGCCAGGAGAAATGCGTGGTGTCGCCGGTCAGGGCCCGGCCCAGCGGCGTCTGCCGGAGCGTCTCGCCGAGCTCGGTGACCACCTCGGCCGGGGTGTCACTGAGCCGGTCGAGCACCCGGAGCATGCCGGGACTGATGTGCTCGCTGTCGGCGCCCCGCATCGGCGGCTGGTGGCCGGCCAGCCGGTAGAGGTGGTCGCGCTCGTCGAGCGACAGGTGCAGGCCCTGGGCGATCGAGGCGATCATCTGGGTCGACGGCTGCGGTCCGCGTTCCCGTTCCAGGCGCGAGTAGTAGTCGGTCGACATGTGGCAGAGCGACGCCACCTCCTCGCGCCGCAGCCCGTTGATGCGGCGGCGCTGCCCGCGGATCAGGCCGACGTCCTCGGGCTGCAACGACTCCCGCCGCCGGCGCAGGAACTCGGCCAGCCCGATCCGATCGATCACCATGTCCTCGTTTCTACCGCCCCCGGTGCGCCGTATCCACGGCCTGGCGATCCGTGGATACGGAAGCCGTGGTTCGCCCCGGCCGCAGGGCTCACGCTGGGGTCATGCCACGCACATTCGACATCACCGTGCCCGACCTGTCCGGCCGGCGCGCCATCGTCACCGGGGCCAGCGACGGCGTCGGTCTCCGGCTGGCCATGCGTCTCGCCGGGGCCGGAGCGGAAGTGCTTCTTCCCGTACGGAATCAGCGCAAGGGCCAGGAGGCGCTCGCGCGGATCCGGCGGAAGACCCCGTACGCGAACGTGTCGCTGCGCTCGCTCGACCTGTCGTCGCTGGAATCCGTGTCGGCCCTGGGCGAGACGCTGCGGGCCGAGAACGAACCGATCCACCTGCTGGTCAACAACGCCGGGGTGATGACCCCGCCCGAGCGGCAGACCACCGCCGACGGGTTCGAGCTGCAGTTCGGCACCAACCACCTGGGTCACTTCGCCCTGGTGGCGCACCTGCTGCCCCTGCTCAAGGCCGGGCGGGCCCGGGTCACCTCGCAGCTGAGCATCGCCGCCAACCAGTACGCCATCAACTGGGACGACCTGAACTGGGAGCGCTCGTACAGCGGGGGGCGCGCCTACAGTCAGTCCAAGATCGCGTTCGGTCTCTTCGGGCTCGAACTCGACCGCCGCAGCCGGGCCGGCAACTGGGGCATCACCAGCAACCTCAGCCACCCGGGCATCGCGCCGACCAGCCTCCTCGCGGCCCGCCCCGAGGTCGGCCGCGCGAGCGACACGATGGGCGTACGCATCATCCGGACCCTCTCGGCCCGCGGCGTCCTGGTCGGCACCGTCGAGTCGGCGGTGCTGCCGGCCCTGCTCGCCGCCACCACGCCGGACGCCGGCGGTCTCTTCTACGGCCCGAAGGGTCCCGGCCACCTCGGTGGGCCGCCCGCCGAGCAGAAGCTCTACTCGCGCCTGCGCAGCGCCGAGGAGGCGGCCCGCGTCTGGCAGGTCTCCGAGGAACTGACGAAGACCGGCTTCGCGTGACATCCGGCACGGGTCCGGGCGGGTACCGGCGCCTACCGTCACTGGCATGGACGCGACAGACAAGCCGGGTTTCACCGGCCGTGACGGGGCCGCCTGGTACTTCAGCCTGCTCGGCGGCATCAAGCGCCGCGGAGCCTGGCGGCTGCCACGGGACATGCGGATGGTCGGTGTCCTGGGCGGCCTGAACCTCGACCTGACCGAGGCCACGATCCCGCCCGACCCGATCATCACCAAGGTGTCCCCGATCGGCGGCGTCTCCCTGCGCGTCCCGGACGGTGTCTCGGTCGAGGTCGAGGGTCTGCGGCTGTTCGGCGGCGTCCGCACCGAGGCCGTTCGCTCGGCCGGCGCGGCGGTCACGCTCCGGGTCCGCGAGTACAGCCTGGCCGGCGGAGTGCACGTCCGCCGAGGTTGAGCCGGCCGGTTGTCGATCGGCGGCCCGGCCCGCTCGTCGTAGGGTGAAGGCCCCGGTCAGAGGGGCCCGCACCCGAGGGGTTGGCGACATGGCGAAGTACATGATCCTCATCTACGGCGACGCCCAGCAGTGGGACGCGATGACCGCCGAGCAGTGGAAGGCGCACGACGCCGGGCACGCGGCCTTCTGGGCCGAGGCCGGATCCCGGGTCCTCGACGGCCGGCAGCTCGAGAACGCCCCGACGGCCACCTCGTTGCGGGCGGACGCCGTGGGCCAGATCCACACCACGGACGGGCCGTTCCTCGAGACCAAGGAGGGGCTCGGCGGCTACTACCTGCTCGAAGCGGCCGACCTGGACGAGGTGCTGGCCCTGGCCCGGCTGCTGCCCGAGCTGAACTACACGCACAGCGGCATCGAGATCCGCCCGGTCGTCGACCGCGGGTGAAAGGTACCGCGGAGGACGTCGTCGCGGCGGTGGCCGAGGCCCATCGCCGCGACTGGGCTCAGGTGCTCAGCACCACCGCGCAGCTGACGCGGGATCTCGATCTGGCCGAGGAGTGCGCCCAGGAGGCGTACGCGCAAGCCCTTGTCTCTTGGGTGGAGAGCGGCATCCCGGAGCGGCCCGGAGCCTGGCTCACCACCATCGCCCGCAACCGGGCCCGGGACGTGCTGCGCCGAGAGTCGGTGTTCCGCCGCAAGATGCCGCTGCTGGTCGCCGACGAGGCGGCGCCCGGCCCCGAGGACGCGCTGAACGACGACCGGCTCCGGCTGATCTTCACCTGCAGCCACCCCGCGCTGTCGGCCGAGGCGCAGGTGGCACTGACCCTGCGGCTGGTCTGCGGACTGTCCACGCCCGAGGTGGCCCGGGCCTTCCTGGTCACGCCGGCCACGATGGCGGCCCGGATCACGCGGGCCAAGAAGAAGATCGCCGCGGCCCGGATCCCGTACCGGGTGCCGGGCCCGGATCAGCTCGGGGAACGGGTCAGCGCCGTACTCGAGGTGGTCCATCTGATCTTCACGACCGGGCACACCGCCCCGATCGGCGACGATCTGGTACGCCGCGACCTGACCGGCAGCGCGATCCGGCTGGCCCGGATGCTGCACCTGCTCATGCCGGCCGACGCCGAGATCATGGCGCTGCTGTCGCTGTTGCTGCTCAACGCGGCCCGCCAGGAGACCCGGCTGGCCGCCGACGGCCGCCTGCTGTTGCTGTCCGAGCAGGACCGCTCGCGGTGGGACCGGCCGCTCATCGCCGAGGGGCAGGCGTTGCTGACCGAGTCATTGCGGCGCCGGCCGCCCACCCGGTATGCGTTGCAGGCCGCGATCGCCGCACTGCACGCCGAGGCGCCGTCGTGGGAGGAGACCGACTGGGCCGAGATCGTGAGCGTCTACGACGTCCTGCTCCGGCAGTGGCCCTCCCCCGTGGTCTCGCTCAACCGGGCGGTCGCGGTCGGGCTGCGGGACGGGCCGGAAGCCGGGCTCGACGCTCTGGCGCCGCTGCTGGCCGAGCCCGGCCTGGCCACGTACGGATATCTCAGCGCCGCCCGGGCCGACTTCCTGCGCCGGCTCGGGCGGTGGCCGGAGGCTCGGACGGCGTACGAGGAAGCCCTGGCCCTCACCGACAATGCCGTCGAGCGCGCGTTCCTCCTCCAGCGGCTGGCCGAGGTGTCCGACTGATCACTCGGCCAGCAGCTCGAGGGTGTCGATGACCCGGTTCGAGAAGCCCCACTCGTTGTCGTACCAGGCGACCACCTTGATGTGCCGGCCGTCGACCCGGGTCAGGGCCGAGTCGAAGATGGACGAGGCCGGGTTGCCGACAATGTCGGACGACACCAGGGCGTCCTCGGAGTATTCGAGGATGCCGTGGAGTGCGCCGTCGGCCGCGGTCCGGTAGGCCTCGAGAACCTCGTCGCGGGTGACGTCGCGGGCGACGACCGTGTTGAGCTCGACGATCGAGCCGACCGGGACCGGGACGCGGATCGAGTCGCCCGAGAGCTTGCCCTCCAGGCGGGGCAGCACCAGCCCGATGGCCTTGGCGGCGCCGGTCGTGGTGGGCACGATGTTGACCGCGGCGGCCCGGGCCCGGCGCGGGTCGCGGTGCGGGCCGTCCTGCAGGTTCTGCTCCTGCGTGTAGGCGTGGACCGTGGTCATGAAGCCGTGGTCGATGCCGGCCAGGTCGTCCAGCACCTGAGCCAGTGGGGCGAGCGCGTTGGTCGTGCACGAGGCGTTCGAGACGATCGTGTGCGCGGCCGGGTCGTACGCGGAATTGTTGACGCCGAAGGCCAGCGTGACGTCGGCGCCGGCCGAGGGCGCGCCGACCAGCACCTTGCGGGCGCCGGCGGTCAGATGCGCGCGGGCCGCCTCGGCGCTGGTGAAGCGGCCGGTCGCCTCGAGCACCAGGTCGACGCCGAGCTCCGCCCAGGGCAGCGCAGCCGGGTCCCTCTCGGCCAGCACCTTGATCGTCCGCCCGTCGACGACCAGCGCGTCCGCGGTGGCCGTGACCGGCCGGCCCAGACGCCCCGAGGTGGTGTCGAAGGCGAGCAGCCGGGCCAGCGCGGCCGGTTCGGTCAGGTCGTTGACCGCCACGACCTCCAGCTTGCTGTCCCGCTCGAGCAGAGCGCGCAGCACGTTACGTCCGATGCGGCCGAATCCGTTGATGGCGATGCGAGTCATGCCTCAACTCTGCTTTTCGTCGTACGGACCGAACAGTGGCCGCCGCGCCACCGTTCGCAAGGATCACGCCACGAACGTACGGCGGTACTGGCTCGGGGTCGTGCCCAGGATCCGCTGGAAATGCAGGCGCAGGTTCGCTCCCGTGCCGAGGCCGGTGCGGGCCGCGATCTGCTCGATCGGGAGCTCGGACAACTCGAGAAGCTCGCGCGCCTGGTCGATGCGGGCGCGCATCACCCACTGCATCGGCGTGAAGCCGGTCTCCTCGGCGAAGCGGCGGGAAAACGTACGGGGCGAAACCGACGCGTGCCGGGCCAGGATCTCCAGCGTGAGCGGCTTGGCCAGCCGGTGCAGGGCCCACTCGCGGGTCGCCGCGAAACGCGAACCGAGCGGCTCGGGCACGCTGTGCGGCACATACTGGGCCTGGCCACCGCTGCGGTAGGGCGCCGCGACGAGCCGGCGGGCGGCGTGATTGGACGCGGCCACCCCGACGTCACCGCGCAGGATGTGCAGGCACAGGTCGATGCCCGACGCGGCGCCGGCCGAGGTCAGCACACTGCCCTCGTCGACGAACAGCACATTTTCGTCGACCTGCACCCGCGGATGCTTGAGGGCGAGCCGGCGGGTGTAGTGCCAGTGGGTGGTCGCCCGCTTGCCGTCGAGCAGACCGGTCGCGGCCAGCGCGAACGCACCGGTGGAGATCGCCGCGAGCCGGGTCTTCCGGGCCTGCGCGTCGCGCAGCGCCTCGACGACGGCGGCCGGCGGGTCCTCCCGATCGGGGAAACGGTAACCCGGGATGAACACGATGTCGGCCCACGCGAGCGCGTCCAGCCCGTCGGCCACGTGGTAGGACAGGCCGTCGCCGCCGGTGACCAGCCCCGGCGCCGGGCCGCACACCCTGACCTCGTACGGCATGCTCGCCCGGGTCGTGAAGACCTGGGCCGGGATGCCCACGTCGAGCGGCTTGGCCCCCTCGAGCACCAGGACGGCGACGCGGTGGAGGCGTTCGGTCGGCACGACACCAGGGTAGACGCGCGTCGTCTTTGGTCTTCTCCCTCGCTACCTTCGGCCGTTACGGGCATCCGGCTGGCTTCGCCAGGTTAGGGGCATGACAAGTGTTCTGGCCCTGCTGGCGCTCGCGCCGTGGACCGCAGAGTGCGTCTGGGGCGGCTTCCCGGTCACGGCCTGGCCCTTCGTGATCATCATCCTGGCCGGCCAGTACGGCGGCGCGGCCGTGCTGATCCGCGAAGTGGCCCGCCGCACCGGCGGCGGGTGGCCGGCGATCGTGCTGATGGCCGCCGCGTTCGGCTTCGTGCAGGCCGGCCTGGTCGACCAGTCCCTGTTCAACCCGTCGTTCCTCGACCGCACGTCGTTCGCCGCGGACGCTGCGGCCGCCCGCGACACCTGGATTCCGGGCCTGTCCTTCAGCGGGCAACAGGCTTTCGCGTACGTGGGTGGGCACATCGCGCTGAGCATCTGCGCCCCGATCGCCATCGTCGAATCCTGCACCACGTCGTCGGGCCCTTGGCTGGGCCGGCGGGGGCTGGCCGCGGTCGCGGTGTTCTACGTGCTGGGCAGCCTGCTCATCTTCCGCGACGTCTACGGCGACGAGCACTTCTTCGCCTCGCCGGTGCAGGTCGGCTTCACCCTGCTGGTGGTGCTCGCGCTGATCGGGCTGGCGCTGACCCGCCGAGCCCGGGTCACCGTGCCCTCCGACGCCCGGGTTCCCCATCCGGGGTTGGTCGCGCTGGTCGTGGCGGTGCCGCACGTGGTCAACGGGCTGGTGCCCGGGTGGGGCGGGGTGGCCCTGTCGGCGGGGGTGGTCGCGGTGGTCGTGGCCTTGATCGTGCGGTGGTCGCGGCGGGCCGGCTGGGGTCAGCGGCACGTGCTGGCCGCGTGGGGGTCCGGGCTGGTGGTGGCGGCCGCCTCGGCCTACGTCGTGCCGACCTACGAGGCCACGTCGGCCGAACTGGGCCTGATCTCCGACATCGCGATCAGCGTGGTCACGGTAGCGCTGCTCACCCTGGCGTGGCGCCGGCAGCGCGCGGCCCGGGCGCCGGTCGCGAGCTGACCTTCCGGCGGAGTCCGGTCGTCGACGTGCAGCCGTTCTCCTCGCGGACGGACAGGCCTTCGCCCACGTGCGGTCGGGGTGCGCGACGGCTCTCCGGCCGCGCGGGTCGGGGTCGTGCACCGGCCTTCCGGGGCCGGCGGTTGGAGGGGATGACCCGAGTCCCGGGCGGCGGGGTCTAACCTGGCGTCGGTGGGCAACGGGACGAGATCAGCGACGGGGCGCCCGGGCGGTGGTCCCGGGCGGCTGCCCACGCATCGCCTGGTCCTGGCGATGGCCCTGATCTCGACCGCTCCCCCGCTGGTGATCCACGAGGGCTGGCGGGGCCTGCTGATCGCGGTGGCGGCGGTGTTCTACGCGGTCTACCTGCTGCTCGGCAAGCGCTGGCCCCGCCTGCGCCGCCGGCGCCCGATGTCACCCGGCCGGCCGGGGCGGCTTCCGTCGCCGCCTGCGCCGCTCTCGGCCGAGGCCGATCTGCCGCTGCTGCCCGTCGCCGCCACCGACATGCCGGTGGACGGCGAGGAGTATCCCGAGCAGCCGGCCGACGAACGCGAACACCGCGACGCGGAGCGCGACCGCACCCCCTGACCAGCGCGTTACGGTACCGCGTCTATCCCATTCACCGACCACCCGATGGCGCGTCGACTCATCGCTGCGCGCTCGACCGTCATCGGGTCGCCACTGCCCAGGACGCGGCGTCGGCCACCTGAGTGAGCGCCTTGCAGAGAAAGGCCGTCACGAACGATCATCATGCTGGGCAAAACGGGTTTGTCCCAGCACAACAATCTCTCAGTGATCCTCCGGCACTACTGCAGGACCTCACATGTGAAATGAGGATCGCCGCTGGTCAGAATGTGATCCCCTTGATCGCCAACGCATGTGTCGTAGCCTTCTTGTCCGAGCAGCGCATCATTGGGCTGCCCATTGATTCCCGACAGGTAATCGTTGCCTTTACCCGCCCAAAGCGCGTCTCCGATACCGGAATTCGTCCCGGCGAACAGGTGGTCGTTGCCTGCGCTGCCTTCTAGGCCATCAGCGCCATCGTCACCGTACAGCCAGTCGTCTCCCCAGTTCATGGAGTTGTTGTTGTGGTCACCACCGGCAATGTTGTCGACGCCGTTCCCGCCGTAGATGTGGTCGTTGCCGTAGAAGCCACGCAGTGAGTCGTTGCCGTTTTCACCGTAGATGTAGTCATTGCCGTCGTTACCCGCGATGTGGTCATCCCCGGCGCCCCCGCGGATCACATCAACCCCTTCATGTCCGCAGATCGTGTCGTCTCCGCCGCCTCCGTAGATCGTGTCATTGCCCGACGATCCGACGATGACGTCGTTTCGTTCGGTGCCGTAGATGGGCACCGAACTGGGTGTCGTGCGGACGATCGTTGCCACCAGCCCATAGCAGTGCACAGGAGCAGGCGCCGCGTTCGCCATGCCGGCGTTTCCGATCAGAGCCCCAGCTGTTGCCACGCTGACCATGACGGTTGCTAACAGATGACGCCTCACTGGCGTCCCTCCCTTGAACGAAGCCGCCGTTTGCGGCCTTGCTATCAACGCAGACGCCCGTTTATTGCATTCGGTTCAGTCTGACTTTTTCGGAGCCATTTTCGATCAAAGGGCTAAGGGCGAAATATGATCGAGTTCCGGCAGAAGAGCCCGCGGGCAACTGACCGCGACGTCCTGGTCGGTCGCCCGTTCTCAGGGCTGCTATAGGAGAAGATTTGAAACCTCGCGGTGGAACTTCACCATGTCTTCGCTCTTGGCGCGCTCCCGCTACTGCTCGTTTGTGGTGGAGGCGAGCAAGTAGGTGTTCAGGGCGGCTGCGCCATGGAGCATGGCTCGGCTTCGGGCGGTTAACCGGGTGTGCCAGTCGTGCAGCATCGACTCGAGTGGGGCCAAGCCGCCGGCGGTGCGGATCTGGGCGATCACCGGGGAGATCTGGTCCAGGCGGTAGCCGCCGCGGCGTAGCTGGTGGGCCAGCTGTGCGTCTCGGATGTCGTCGGGGGTGTAGACGCGGTAGCCGGTCTGCGGGTCGCGCGACGGAGCCACGATGCCGGCGCGTTCCCATTTGCGCAGCGTGGCGGGGCGGATTCCCAGGCGGCTCGACAGTGGACCGATGAAGGTGGGGGCGCGCTCGGGGCGTACGGGGGAAAGGTCGGTTACCGCGGCCTCTACCGCCAGCAGGGTGCGGCGGTCGTTCAGCAGCTGGGCGTGGCTCTCGTCGATCAGGCGGAGGGCGTCTGCGGTGGCGTTGCGGTTGACGGCCTGCAGGATCGCGGCGGCGGTGCGGTGGCCATGACCGGGTATCAGGGCCAGGAACGCGTCCAACGCCAGGGCGTGGTGCGGTGTGTAGGCGCGGTAGCCGTACGGGGAACGCTCGGCCGGCGGCAGGATGCCGGCCGCCTCGTAGTTGCGGATCGCCTGCGTGGACAGGCCGTGGGCTCGGGCCAGGTCCACCGGTCTTTGAAGGTTTGGCATCCGAATCCTGCTGAGTGTGCGGAAAAGTCTCAACCGTTGGTTAAACGATACTGTTGAGGCAATGATGGATGACATTCGGAGGCTCCGGCCGGCCCTGCCGCGCATGCTGGCGCTCGGGGAACCCACTCACGGTGAGGATGATCTGCTGCGGCTGCGGAACAGGTTGTTCCGGCAACTGGTCGAGGAGCACGGCTACCGGACGATCGCGCTCGAGAGCGACTGCCTGCGCGGACTGATCGTCGACGACTTCATCGGGGGCGGCGACGGATCGCTGGACGCGGTCATGGCGAGCGGCTTCAGTCATGAGTGGGGGGCGTTCGAGGGGAATCGGGAGCTCGTGCGGTGGATGCGCGCGCACAACGAGGGGCGGCCGGGCGCGGACAGGGTGCGGTTCGCGGGGTTCGACGGGCCGCTGGAGATCAGCGGCGGGGCCAGCCCGCGGGAGGCCCTGACCGGCCTGCATCGGTACCTCGCGGAGCGGATCGATCCGAGCCTGCTCCCCTGCTCGGCCGAGACGCTCGACCGGCTGATCGGCGACGACGGGCGCTGGCCGGAACCGGCGGCGATGATGGACCCGTCACGGTCGGTGGGGCGCACGCCCGAGGCGGTCGAGTTGCGGCTGATCGCCGACGATCTGGTGGCGTTGCTCGATGAGCACACGCCGGAGTTCCCGAGCGAAACGGCCCGCCTGTACGGGCGCACGGCCACCGGGTTGCTGCGTTACCACCATTGGATGGCCGACTCGACGAGTGCCCGCCTGACCCGGCTGCTCGGGGTGCGGGATTCGATGATGGCGGCCAACCTGCTCGCCCTGCGCGGGCGGACGCTGGTCTTCGCGCACAACAGCCACCTGCAGCGGACGCGCAGTTCGATGCGGATGGGCGGGCCGCTGCTGCACTGGTGGGGTGCCGGGGCGTTGGTCGACGCGCAGCTCGGTGACGACTACGGATTTTTCGCCATCGCGCTCGGCACGATCCGCCACCAGGGGGTGGAGGCGCCGCCGCCGGACACGCTGGAGGGGATCCTCTACGCCGGCCCGGCGAACAAGAACAAGAACAAAGAGCCGTACAGCGCCAGCCCGTCGAACAGGAACGCGGAGCCGAACAGCGCCGCCCCGGCGAACAGCAACGCAGAGCCGAACAGCGCCGCCCCGGCGAACAGCAACGCAGAGCCGAACAGCGCCGCCCTGGCGAACAAGAACACAGAGCCGAACAGCGCCGCCCCGGTGGACGTCGTGGATCCGGCCGAGCTCGCCGGGCGGCCCATGACGGCCCGGGTCTCGCCCTGGTTCGGCTATGCGCCGTTCGACCCGGCCGGGCTGGACCGGGTCGACGGCATCGTGTTCGTCAAGGACGTCGGGGCGAGCGCGCCACCGGAAACCAAGCCCACCAGGTCAGCGTGAGCCCATCACCGACGCCGGGTCGAGGCCCAGGTCGGACAGGACGGCCCGGGCGGCGTTGCGGCCGGGCCGCCCGCTGACGCTGCCGCCGGGGTGGCTGGTCGAACCCGTCAGGAACAGGCCGCCGACGCCCGTGGCGTAGGACGGCCAGCCGACCAGCCACTCGCCTCCGGGCATCTGGAACTCGCCGCCGTGGCACGAGCCGCCCAGGTTGTGCGTGTTGTGGGCGGCCACGTCGCGCGGCGACTCGGCCCGCATCGCCAGGATGTCGTCGGGAGCCAGGCCGCCGACCCGTTCCCGCACGCGCTGCACGATCTCGTCGGCGAACGCCTGTTTGGCCGTCGACCAGTCCTGCCCGTCGGCGCGGTCCCACGGGGCGATCGTCAGGATCTTGAACGTGCCGGCGCCGTCGGGGGCCCGCGACGGGTCGACGACGGTCTGGTTGACCACGAGCAGCCACGGGTCGGTGGCGTCGGTCTCGCCGCGGTAGAACGCGTCGAGCTGCCGGGCCACCCCGTCGGTGCTGCCCAGCCCGGCCGCCGCCGCGTGGGTGGAGAGGTCACCGCGCAGGGCGGCGTGCACGGCGAAAACGCTCAGGCCGGGCCGCCAGGCGTCGCGGGCCGCAACCACGTCGGACGGGGCCGAATCGAGCAGGTCGGGCAGTTTGGCCAGGTGGCTGCTGGTGACGACGGCGCGGCGGGCCCGGAACGAGCGCCCGTCGACCGTACGGACGCCGGTCGCGCGGCCGTCGGTCACGTCGATGTGGGCGACCGGCGCATCGCAGACGACCGAGCCACCACGCGACTCGAGCAGGCGGATCAGCGCGGCCGGCAGCGCCCCGGACCCGCCGATCGGTGTCGACCAGCCGAACCGCAGGCGCCCGGCGGTGATCGACGACGGCAGCACGCCGGTGCCGGGGCGGCGCGGGTCCTGGATGGTGGCCAGGGACAACCACAACATCAGGTCCCGTACGGCCGGGTGCTCGAACCGCTCGTGGATGACGTCCCAGGCCGAGCGGGCCTTCAGTTCCCGGTAGGCGTCGGCCGCCGCCCCGGTGCCCAGGTCGAAGCCGGACGACCAGCGTCCGTGCACCGCGGCGAGCCCGCCGTTCCACTCCTCGACGAGCTTGCGGAACGCCGCTGCGTCGGACGGCGAGAAACGCGCCAGCTCGTCGGCGGTCGCGTCCAGGTCGCGATGCACGGTGATGGACGACCCGTCGGCCCGCGGCAGCACGACGGCCGGGTCGGTGTGCACGTATTCGAGACCCCACCGGGACAGCAGGCCCAGCTCGTCGTCGGCCAGCAGCGGGTTCGACTGGATCAGCACGTGGGCCGACGAGCACGAGTCGTGCGCGAACCCGGGCAGCGTCAGCTCCTCGGTGATCGTGTTGCCGCCCGGCAACGGCCCGGCCTCGAGCACCAGCACCTGCAGTCCGGCCGACGCCAGATAGCCCGCGCAGACCAGCCCGTTGTGCCCGGCCCCGACGACGATGACATCGGCCTCCGGCGGGAGAGACGAATCAGGCATGGCGGTCGAAGAAGTCGACGATGACGGCGAGTGCTTCCCGCTGGACGGCATCGGGCTCCCCTGTCGGATAGATGTAACCGTGGATGTCGTGGCTCCACGAACGCCACTCGGCGTCGGAGCGCTTGGCGGCCAGCAGCTCGTACGTGAGCCGGAAGATGCCCTGCAGCTCGTCCTGCTCACGGCCGAGCACCAGCACCGGGATGTCGACCCCGTCCAGGCGGCGCGACACCTCGTCCGGGTCGGTGATCGCCCGGCGGGCCCGCTCGACGCTGCGCATGTCGAGGCTCTCGATGTCGCGGAGTCCGCCCGAGACGGTCACCTCGTCATGATCGTCGAAGCTGAGCGTCAGCAGTTCGTGCGAGGCGGGTTCGGCCGCGATCCCGGCGCGCAACAGACCCCCGTACTGGGAAAGCAGTTTGAACAGCATCTCGCCGGCATGACTGACCCCGAGGTGGAAGAGCCGCGATCCGTCGATGCCGGGCAATTTGGCCACGTGGCGCAGCACCGCGACCTCGTCCTCGTACTCCAGCGGAGCACGGCTCATCAGTTCCATTCCCTGCCGTACGTCGGTGCGCAGTGCCCCGCCGGTCTGGTAGCCGAGCTCGACCTCGGTGCGGTAGCGGCTCCAGGCGCAGGCGTAGCCGGCCTCGAGCAGGACGTCGGTGATGTGCCGGAAGCGGTGCACGCGGTCGCGCAGCCACTCCATCCCGCCGCCCCCGTTGCCGTAGGCGATGAAGACGAACGGGTGCGGGCCGTCGCCGGCCGGGCGGCGCAACGCGTACGGGGTGTAGAGCCCGTCGAGCGTCTCGGCCAGGTAGTAGTCGGCGAGCTCGTCGGTGTCGACGGGCTGGGTCGCCCAGTTCCACTCGCTCATGGTGACCTCGGTTCTGCCGCAAACGATTGCCACGCGGTGTCCTCGGACGATAAGCGGGAAACAAGCCCGAAATCAAGGGCTGGGCGCAAACGATTGCCACTCATCGAAGCAAACGGCCGGGCTACCCGTGCGGGCAGCCCGGCCGGCTGGATTACTCATGTCCCGCGCCGTCCGCGGGACACGACCTAATTCGTGAACGTGTAGTAGCGGTACGCCCCGTACGTGGTGACGTTGGCCGTGTCGCCCGACTTGCTCCACTGGTAGACGAACCGCACCCGGTACATGCTGCCGACCGAGCGCGTCCAGTTCCAGTTCGCGGTGACCTTGTTGCCGGCCAGCGTGTAGTACTTCGGCGCGTAGAGGATCCACTTGCCACCGCGGTGGACGTCGACCTGCATGTACGCCTTGCGCCCCGGGTGCGGGTTGATGACACCGGTGACCACCGGGTTCGTCGTACGGCGGAAGAACTGGTACGAGACCGAGCCGATGTTGGCCGTCTTGTAGTGCTTGGTGAGGGTGGTCGTGACGTAGGCCCGGGTGTTGACGTTCGACGTGACGGTCTTGGCCGGGGTACGCGCGTCGCCCCGGAAGATCGCCGTCATCTTCGTGTTCCGGGCCAGCTTGAAGGTCGTGGACAGATTGCCCTTGGCGTCGACGTTCGCCTTACGCAGCAGGCGGTTGGGCTCGTCGGGCCCGGACGGGTCGGCCCAGATCTCGACGGCCCGGCTCGAATGGGTGGCACCGAGCTTGGCCGTGAAGGTGACCGTCGTGCCGTAGCTGTAGGAGGCGCCGTTGCGGTCGAGGGTGAGGGAGGTCGCCTTCGAGGGCACGTCCACGTCGACCGTCGCGGTGGTAGCCGCGGCCGAGTAGTCGTAGTCTCCGGGGACGCTGACGGCGTACGTGACCTTGCCCGCCGCCGGCTCGATGTCGACGAACGAGAAGCGACCGTTCGCGGGCACCTCCCGGGGACCGATGAGCTCGCCGCCCGACACGGACGGCGCGGTTCGGGTGATCGTCATGGGCAGACCGGCCGGGATGTTGGTGCCGAACGCGCCGCTGACGGTCCAGGGCTCGTTCAGGTCGGCCTGGGCCGGGACGGTGAGCTTCACGGTCACCGTCTTGGCGGTGTTCAGCACCTGCAGCGAGTATTTCGTGCGCTGGCCGCTGGCGGTGGTGGAGTGCGCGGCGACGCCGAAGACCCGCCGGCCGCCGGGCTCCCACGCGAGGTGCGCGATGTCGGTCAGGCTGAGCTGAGTCCCGTTGTAGGACTGCAGCGGGAGACGCCGGACCGCCGTCGCCGTTCCCGGTTGGAACAGGGCGGCGTCACCCACGCCGTAGAGGCCGCTCATGGCGACCGCCGCGGTGCCGTTCCCGCCGATGGCGAGCGCGCCGCGAGTGTCGCGCGACTCGTACCTCTCGATCTCGGTCAGATCCGTCGCGGACAAGGCGCGGAAGCCTTCGCGGGCGACCGTGAGCAGCCGGCTGCCGTCCGGGCTGAACTCCAGCGCGTAGGGCCCGTCGATCTTGGTGGTCGCCAGCTGGCCGGGCGTGCTGGCCGAGACGTCGAGCAGCTGGTAGTTGTCGCCGCTGATGCCGTCGCCCGCGGCGGCCAGCACGCCGGGCAGGCCGGGCACAGCGGCCAGCATCGGAGCGTAGTACCACCGGACGTCGCCGAAATCGGCCGCGGCCGTGACGACCGGCTGCGCGCCGGACACGTCGACCGAGCCGATGCCGTCGCGGTTGCTGAACCAGATCTTGCCGGCCGACAGGGCCAGCTTCTCCGCCCGCTCACCCACCGGGTACGTCGCGACCTTGGCCGACGTGGCCGGGTCGATCGCGACGATCGCGTTGCCGTCGGGCTGAACGCCGTAGAGGCGGTCGCCCGCCTCGGTCAGCGCCAGCCCCCGCAGGCCCGCCAGCCCGGCCGTGGTGGCCAGCGTCTTGCCGTCGTAGTCGGTGGTGAGCAGCTGTCCAGCGTCCGGGTCGCTGATGAAGACGCGCTTGCGTGAGGCGTCGACCACGATGTCGCCGACCCCGCTGATCTGCAGGTCCCGGGCGAAGTCTTCGGCCGAGGCGGAACCGGTGGCGAGCTGGAAGGTCACCGCCGTCCCCGCCGCGATCACTGCAACGGCCAAGGAACCGCGGATCCACCGCTTACGCATCGAACACTCCCCCGTCGGAATTCGAGGGAAGTCTAAGTACGGCCGTCCGGAAGTTGATCATCCGAACGGCCGGTCTCTCAGTCCTTCGGGGGCCAGGTCGGGATGACGCCGCGGCCCGACGGGATGCGGATGTTCTTGGACCGCACGAACTCGTGCAGCGTCTCGATGGCGTTCTCGCGGCCGAACCCGCTGCCCTTCTGCCCGCCGAACGGGGAGCCGAGGAAGGCCCGCCGCATGTAGTTGTTGACGAACACCATGCCGACCTCGAGCCGCTGGGCGATCCGGTAGGCCCGCGCCTCGTCGGTGGTGACCATGGCCGCGGTCAGCCCGTACTCGGTGTCGTTGCAGATCGCGATCGCCTCCTCCTCGTCGGAGAAGCGCATGACGCAGGCGATCGGCCCGAAGATCTCCTCCTGGGCCAGAGTCATCTCGGGGGTCACGTCGGCCAGCACGGTCGGCGCGACCCAGTAGCCGTCCTTGAGCCGTACGTCGGTGGGCAGCGCGCCCTGGGTCACCAGGGTGGCGCCCTCCTCGAGCCCGATCCGCAGATAGGCCTGCACCTTGTCGCGCTGGGCGGCGTCGACCATCGGGCCGATGTCGGTGGCCGGGTCGAGGCCGTCGCCGACCACCAGGCGCTCGGTGGCCCGGGCGAAGCGCTGCAGGAACTCGTCGTGGATCGAGTCGTGGACCAGGATGCGGGCGGTCGACGTGCAGGCCTCGCCCTGGTTGTAGAACATGCCCTCGAGCGCGACGTCGATGGCCACGTCGAGGTCGGCGTCGTGCAGCACCATCAGGGCGTTCTTGCCGCCGAGTTCCATGGTGGCGAAGGTCAGGTGCTCGGCCGCGCTGCGCAGCACCCGCTGCCCGGTGACGGTGGCACCGGTGAAGGTGATCCGGTTGACGTGCCGGTGCGACGAGAGGGCGGGACCGGCCGCCATGCCGGGCACGGCGTTGAGGACGCCCGGCGGCAGCACCTCGTTGGCCAGCTCGACCAGGCGCAGCACGGTCAGCGGGGCCTGCTCGCCGGGCTTGATGATCACGGTGTTGCCGGCGGCCAGGGCCGGGGCCGACTTCTTGCTGAAGTGGATCGGAGGCCAGTTGAACGGCAGGATCGCGGCGACCACCCCGTACGGCTCGTAGACGACCCGGGCCTCGATCGGCCCCTGGTCGATGATCTCGCCGTGCAGGCTGTCGGCCAGTCCGGCGTAGTAGTCGAAGGCGGCGTGGCTGTACGAGATGTCGAAGCGACCCGCGTCCCGCCGGGGCTTGCCGACCTCGCGGGCCTCGAGCTCGGCCAGTTCGTCCGCGTGCTCGCGGATCTTGGCGGCGACCAGGCGCATCAGCCGGCCCCGCTCGCGGGGCGGCATGTCCCGCCACGCCTTCCCGGCCTCGCGCGAGCTTGCGACGGCCCGGTCGACCAGCTCGGCCGGAGTGTTCAGGACCCGGGCGATCGGCTGCCCGGTCGCCGGTTCGTGCACGACGAAGGTGTCGGCGCCCTCGGCCCCGGTCCACTCGCCGCCGATGTAGGCGCTCCAGAGTTCGCGGCCGGTGTAGCCGGACGGGGCCGCGGACGGAAGGGTGACGGTCACAGGAAGCTCCTCCCCAAATCGGGTCGCAAACGATTGCGACCCGATGTTCTGGGAGACTAGGCGCGAAACACGGTGTTAATCAAGACCAGATCGCAAACGATTGCGCCTGTGCCGGTTCAGGCGTGGACTGCGGTTGTGGCCGGCCCCCGCGTCGTACGGGAAACGGTGTTAAGCAGGGCGAAACCGGTGAGAGCGACCGCCACCGCGGCGATCAGACCGAACGCGAGGGGCGAGGCGTCGGGCCAGAGGCGGTCGGCCCGGGCCAGCCCGTACGGCAGGATCGTGAACATCGAGGCGATCAGTCCACCCACGACGCCGGTGGCGGTGATCAGCACGCCCTCGAGCGAGACCATGGCCAGCAACTGCGGACGGGTGGCGCCGGCCAGACGCTGCTGGGCGAACTCGCGGCGACGGTGGGCGGTGGCCGCGACCAGCGTGTTGACCAGCATGACGGCCACGAACACGGTGATCATGCCGACCACCACGTAGTTGAGCGTCTGGACGTCCCGGGCGAAATCGGGTTGGAGCTGCCCGGCCGCGGCCCGGTCCTCGATGCCCTGCATGTAGACGGTCCCGGTGGCGATGCCGGTGAACAACAGCACCGGCATGACGGCCGAGGCCAGCGGCCGGGTCCGCGCGTGCACTCCGGTCACCGCCAGCGATCCGGTGACGCCCCGCAACAGCGGGCCGAGCACGACCGTGACCAGGCGCAGCAGCTCGGGGGCGAGCAGGGCCAGGCCGATCGAGGCCCAGATGCCGGCCTGCCCGGCGGTCTGCATGGCGTCGATGCCCTTACCGTCCATCAGGGTCGCGGTCAGCACCGAGCAGTTCGCGCCGATCAGCAGGAACAGCACCGCGCCGATCCGCCTTAGCAGAGGTTTCGGGCGACGTGAGAGCGCCGGGGAGGTGCGCCGGGCGGTAGCCAGGGCCGCCACCAAC
Source organism: Paractinoplanes bogorensis (assembly GCF_018829635.1). Classification (GTDB taxonomy): domain Bacteria; phylum Actinomycetota; class Actinomycetes; order Mycobacteriales; family Micromonosporaceae; genus Actinoplanes; species Actinoplanes bogorensis. The sequence goes on along the minus strand of NZ_JAHKKG010000003.1, from coordinate 744,819 downwards.
GAGCCGAGCAGCGTGACCCCGAATCCGGCCACCAGCGCGAAAAGCCCGAAGCCGGGAGAAACGGAAGCGGCGACCTGCCCGGTGCCCTGCAGCAGCGACACCAGCCACCGGCCGAGCAACCAGCCCGCCGGCACGGCCACCACCGACGCGAGCAGGGCCACGACCAGGGCCTCCCCCACGATCATCCGGCGCAGTTGCGGCCGCGTCGCCCCCGCCCGGCGCAGCAGCTCGATCTGCTCGGACCGCTGCCGCACGGCCAGGCTCAGGGTCGACGTGACGGCGAACGCGACGATCACCAGGCACCAGCCGCCGCCGACGCTCGCCGTGGTGACCAGCGAGTCGGTGCCGTCGGCGGCCGGCCGACTGGATGCGGTGTCCAGGAGGGACGCGAACGCCATGATCAGCGTCGCGCCGAGGAACGCGGAGAGGAACGTGGCGACGAACCCGCCCGGACGGTGCCGCAGGTTGCGCAGGGCCACGGCGATCATGCCGCCACCTCCGCGATCCGGTCGCCGAGGTGGGCCAGCCGCTCGGCCACGACGTCGGCGGTGGGCGCGCTCAGCGATCCGGCCACGCGGCCGTCGGCGAGAAAGACGACCGAGTCCGCGTACGCGGCGGCGACCGGATCATGCGTGACCATGACGACGGTCCGCCCGTGCTCATGCACCACCGCCCGCAGCAAGGTCAGCACCTCGCGGGCACTGCGCAGGTCGAGCGCGCCGGTGGGCTCGTCGGCGAAGATGACGGCGGGTTCGGTCACCAGCGCCCGCGCCACGGCCACCCGCTGCCGCTGCCCGCCGGAGAGGCGTTCGGGCCGCTCACTCCGCTTGTCGCCCAGGACGAGCCCGGTCAGGACGGCGCGCACCCGGTTCCGATCCGGACGGCGGCCGGCCAGGCGCAGCGAGAGCACCGTGTTCTGTTCGACGGTGAGCGACGGGAGCAGGTTGTAGTCCTGGAAGACGAACCCCACCCGCGTACGGCGGAACTTCGTCATCGGGGTGTCCCTGGTGGCCGTCAACTCGGTGCCGTCGATGAACACCCTGCCCCCGGTCGGCCGGTCGAGCCCGGCCGCGCAGTGCAACAGGGTGCTCTTGCCGGATCCGGAGGGACCCATCACGGCGGTGAAGCTGCCGGCCGGGAAGCCGACCGTGACGCCGTCCAGCGCGGTGACGCCACCCTCGTAGGTCTTGTACAGCTCTTCTACTCTGACGATGTCGGTCATGGATACACCGTACGAACGCACTAGTCTGATTTCGGTAGTGCTGGCACCCGTATCCGGGTAGTGCGGGACGAGGAGGTGTCCTAGTGCACGTGTACATCCGGATCGCCGACGAGATCGCGGCCGGCATCGCCGCCGGTGAACCCGGTCCGGGCGAGCGCATCCCGTCGACCCGGCAGATCATGGCCGAGTACGGCGTCGCCATGGCCACCGCGACCAAGGTGATCACCCACCTGCGCGACCAGGGTCTGGTGCGGGCCAAGCCCGGGGTCGGCACGGTGGTGGCGATCGGCGCCCGGCCGATCGGCGGCGGGCCCGACACCGACCTGGTCGTCCGCACGGCCATCACGATCGCCGACGCCGAGGGGCTGACCGGCCTGTCGATGCGGCGCCTGGCCGGCGAGCTGGGCATCCCCACCATGGCGGTCTACAAGCACGTGGCCGACAAGGAAGAGCTCGTCCTGCTGATGATGGACAAGGTGATGGCGGCCAACCCGCCCCCGCCGCTCCTGTCGCCGGCGTCCGACGGCTGGCGGGCCTGCCTTGAGGCGCTGGCGCGGCTTCAGTGGTCGATGTACCGCCGGCACACCTGGCTGGCCCAGGCCGTGTCGTTCACCCGGCCGCTGCTGGCGCCGCACGCGATGGCCCACACGGAGTGGGCGATGCGGGCGATGGAGGGCTTCGATCTCGAGCCGGGGATCCAGTTCCGTGCCGCCGTGACCGTGGCCAACTACGTGCGGGGCACCGCGGTCAACCTCGAGGAGGAGGCGCAGGCCGTGCAGGAGACCGGCATCTCCGACGTCGAATGGCTCGACGCGCAGCAGCAACGCTTCGCCGCCGTGCTGTCCACCGGGCGGCTGCCGCTGATGGCACGATTCATTGCCGGCCCGGATAAATCGTTCAACCTGGACATTCTTCTTGAGTACGGTCTGCAGCGCCTGCTGGACGGTCTGGAGTCCGCATTCGAGCGGCCTGCCGAGTGAGGTGTTCACGTTCCGGCACGCTGGTGGCGGCGCGGGCGGCCTCGGCGTAGAGCTCGGCCGCCTGCTCCCGGTCGCCGGCGCGTTCGAGCAGGTGGGCGCGGACCGCGGCGTACCGGGGAAGGCCCGGATCGACCTCGGCCAACTCCTTGAGGCCGGCCCGCGGACCGTCGGCCTCGCCGACCGCGACCGCCCGGTTGAGCCGCACCACCGGGCTGCCGGTCAGCGTCAGCAGCTCGCCGTACCACTCGACGATCTGCACCCAGTCCGTCTCCTCGGCGCTCTGCGCGTCGGCGTGCAGGGCGGCGATCGCGGCCTGGGCCTGATATTCGCCGAGCCGGTCGCGGGCCAGCGCGGCCTGCAGGATCGCCACCCCCTCGGCGATCAGTGCGGTGTCCCACCGGGACCTGTCCTGCTCGGCCAACGGGACCAGCCGCCCGCCCGGGCCCAGCCGGGACGCCCGCCGGGCGTGGTGCAGCAGCATGAGCGCGAGCAGACCGGCCACCTCGGGCTCACCGGTCGCCCGGGCCAGCTGACGGGTCAGCCGGATCGCCTCGGCGGCCAGGTCGACATCCCCGCCGTAGCCCTCGTTGAAGACCAGGTAGAGCACCCGCAGCACGGTCGCCGGGTCGCCCGGCCGGTCCAGCGGCAGCCCGGCGAGCTGCCGCTTGGCCCGGCTGATCCGCTGGGCCATGGTCGCCTCGGGCACCAGGTACGCCGCCGCGATCTGCCGGGTGGTCAGGCCGCCGACCGCGCGCAGGGTCAGCGCCACCGCCGACCCGGGCGACAGCGACGGGTGCGCGCACAGGAAGTAGAGCCACAGCGAGTCGTCGGCGCTGCTCACCGGGCCGGCCGGCGGTTCGGTCTCGACGGCGAGTTCCCGGCCGCGGCGCGAGCTCTCGGCCCGCGCCGCGTCGAGGAACTTGCGCCAGGCCGCCGCGATCAGCCAGGCCATCGGATCGCGGGGCGGTTCGTCGGCCTGCAACGCCTTGATCAGGGCTTCCTGCACGGCGTCCTCGGCCGAGGCGAAGTCGGCCCCGCGCCGGACGAGGACGCCGATCACCGCGGGCACCAGCTCGCGGACGTTCACTCGGTCACCGTGGGCATCTCCGCCATGAACGGTCGCAGCTCGAGCCATTCGTGGATCGGCTTGCCACCCGCGCCGGGGGCGGCCGAGAGATCGGCGGCCAGTTCCAGGGCCCGCTCGTACGTCTCCACGTCGATCACGATCCAGCCCGCGATCAGATCCTTCGTCTCGGCGAACGGGCCGTCGGTGACCGGCGGCCCGGCGCCGTCCGAGCGGACGAAGGTGCCCTGCGGCAGCAGCGCCTGACTCTCGACGAACTCGCCGGTGGCCTCGGCCCGCCGGATGAAGTCCTGCATGTACTGCACGTGGGCGGTGACCTCGTCCGGGGTCCACCGGTCCATCGGCACGTCGTTGACCGGGGCCGGGGCGCCGCGGTAGTGCTTGAGCAACAGGTACTTGGCCATTGTCGGTGTCCTCTCTCAGGCGCTCTGACGTTCGGCCCGCTGCCGGACCAGTTCCTCGACCGCGCTGGGCAGGGTCGTCTCGAAGTCGATCAGCTTGACCCAGGTCGGGGTGATGACGATCCGCACCATGCCGTCATACAGCGAACGGACCTCGGCCTCCCACTCGACGCGCTGCTCGGCGGTCATTCCGTAGGTGCCGTTCATCTGCAGGTACTCCTCCGGGATGCCGTCGACGTCGTCGAGTTCGGCCCGGCCGCGCAGCAGCAGGATCTTGGGCGGGTGCACCTCGGTGTCGATGGTGAGCGCGACCATCGGGTTGGCCCGCAGGTGGGGCAGCTTGGGCGAGTTCCGGGTGGTGCACAGCACGATCTCGGTGCCGTTCCAGGTGAAGGCGATCGGAATGCTGCGGGGCGTGCCGTCGGTGGCCACGTAGGCCAGCCGGGTCAGGTCGCGGTGCAGCAGTTCCTGGCTGGTCGGCTTGCTCAGAATGTCGGCAATCTCGTTCGTTCGCATGCCCTGGGACGGAGCCGCTCGACGGTTCTCGACATCCTCCGCAAAAATTTCTCCGTCACTTTCTGTCCATCGGCAACGAACGATGCGTTGCGCAGAATCCGGTTACCAAAAGTCATAGATCCGCTACCCATTTAGGCCGACATCAATATTTACGTCCGGACCCGCGACAGGAAAATCCGAACCCGGTACGGTTTCCGGTCATGACCGACAACCAGCACGCGGGCCGTCACGCCGCCAAGCCGGACGATCTCGGGGCTCGCTCCACCGTCAACATCAAGAAGTACCTGTTGAAGGACGAGGAGCTCGAGCGCCGCGCCGCCGCCGAGAGCGCCGGCCGGCATGCCGCCCCCGAGACCGACAAGAGCTAGGACCTAGCTCACCAGCTTGCCTCGCAGTTCGATGTCGATCTGCGAGGCGTCCAGATTGGCCAGCGCGCCGGCCAGCACATCGGCGTCGAAGGTGCCGTTGTCCCGGGCGTCGAGCAGCGACGCCCGTTGGGCCTCCAGCACCGCCAGCCGATACTTCTTGGCCTCGCCGAACGACTCCGGCGTCAGTCCGCCCTCGGGGTGCGGCGGCTCGGCGATCGATTGGGCGCTCGACCGGAGCAGCTCGAAGATCCGGTCCCGTTCGGCCTTCATCGAGTCCTCGGCAGCGGCGGGATCGGCCCGTGGCGTGATCAGTTTCAGCAGCGGCCCGATGGTGCCGCCCTGCACGACGAGCGACAGCGTCGCCACGGCGAAGGCGATCAGCACCAGCACCGAGCGCTGCGGCGTGTCCTCGGGCAGGGACTGGGCCGCGGCCACGGTCACCGCGCCGCGCATGCCGGCCCAGACGACCGCAACCCCCTCGCGCCATCCGAGCGGCTCGCGCACGAAGTACTCGATGGTGGCCAGCCCCTGCGTGATCCGGCGGGCCAGCCAGGTCAGCTCCCGTTCCGAGGGCTCCTTCTTCCGCCGGTTCATCTCGGCGAACGTCTCCTGCTGGCCCTCCGGCGTGCTCATCCGGGCCTGCATCGCCTGCAGGTGTTCCTGCATCTTCAGGCCGTGCCCGGCGCGCCAGACCAGAACCCCCAGGAGCGGTCCCACGTACGCGGCCCGCACGAGCACGGTCAGCGCCAGTGCCCCGGCGGCGGCGAGCACGGCCGTACCGACCCCCGCATGGTCCTGCTCGACGCTCGTCACGATCGCCTTGATCTGCACGCCCATGGTCAGGAAGACCGCGCCCTCGAGCACGAGCTCGACCGTGCGCCAGTTCTGCGAGTCGGAGAGCCGGTTCTGCGGCGAGAGGTCGCGGGGCGCCCGGATACCGGTGACCAGCCCGGCCACGACGGCGGCGACGAGCCCGGACGCGCCGAGCATCTCGGCCGGTACGGCGGCCACGAACGGCACCGTGAACGAGATGACGGTGTTGACCGTCGGGTCGGTCACCCGCTTACGGATCACCAGGTTGAGCCAGCCGGCCAGCCCGCCGACGAGCACGGCGACGGCGACCGACCAGGCGAAGGTGCCGGCCGCCTCCCAGACCGAGAACGTGGCCGCGGTGGCCACGATCGCGGTGCGCAGGATGACCAGGGCGGTGGCGTCGTTGAGCAGGCTCTCGCCGTCGAGCAGGGCCACCACGCGCTTGGACACCGAGGTCTGTTTGATGATCGAGGTGGCTACCGCGTCGGTCGGGCTGACGATCGCGCCCAGGGCGACACCCCAGGCGAACCCGATCCCCGGCACGACCATCATGAAGAACAGCCCGAGCAGCAGCGAGCTGGCCACGACGAGCAGCACCGAGAGCCCGCTGATGGCCCCGAACTCGCGCCGGAAGTTCATCGCCGGCATGGAGACGGCCGACGAGTAGAGCAGCGGCGGCAGGACGCCCTCGAGGATCCATTCCGGCTCGATGTGGGTCTCGGCGAAGAACGGCAGGAAGCTCGCCCCGACGCCGATCGCGACCAGCACCAGCGGGGCCGCGATGCCGAGCCGGGGGCCGACCACGGCCGCCCCCGCGATCACGGCGAGCGCCGCCACGGCGATGAGAAGCAGCTCGGTCACGATCTCCAGCCTTCCAGGAGCCCTCGACGGGAGGGGCGGGTTTGGGTCAGTGGACGCGGCGCGGGAGGATCGAAGGCGTGGGTGAGCACGGGGGGCTGCGTGTGACGCTGCTGGGCGCCTTCGAGGTGCGCCGCGGCGACACGACGCTGACCGTGCCCGGCGCCCGCCTTCAAGGCCTGCTCGCCCGCCTCGCCCAGGCCGGTGGACGCCCGGTGAGCACGGCCGCCCTGGTCGAGGCGCTCTGGCCCGACGACACCCCGGCCGACCCGGCGAACTCGCTGCAGTCGCTCGTGTCCCGTCTGCGCCGCGTGCTGGGCGACACCGGCGCGGTCACCCAGGTCAACGGCGGCTACTGCCTCTCCGTCGACCCCGGCGACGTCGACTCGATCCGGTTCGAACGGCTGACCGCCGAAGCGCACGACCGGCTGCGCCTCGGGGATCCGCACGCCGCCCACGAGCTGTTCACCGAGGCCGTCGCACTCTGGGGCGGCAACCGGCCCCCGGCCGAGGTGCGAGCCGATCTGGCCGAGGCCGAGCTCCTGCTGGGCCGGGCCGAGGAGGCCGCCGCCCGGCTGACGGCGCTGCTGGCCGACGATCCGGTGCACGAGCGGGCGGCCGCGCTGCTGATGGATGCGCTGGCCGCCCAGGGCCGCCAGGCCGAGGCCCTGGCGCTCTACGAGACCGTCCGGGAGTCGCTGGCCGACCGGCTCGGCGCCGACCCGGGGGCGGCGTTGCGCGAGCGGCACGTACGGCTGCTGCAGGCCCCCGCCGCGGCCCCGGAGGCCCGGGCCGCCAACAACCTGCCGGCGCCGCTCACCAGCTTCATCGGCCGCGACGACGACCTGGGCCGGATCGACACCCGGCTGGCCACCGGCCGTCTGGTCACCGTGCTCGGGCCGGGTGGCGCGGGCAAGACCCGGATCGCTCTCGAGGCGGCCCGCCGGCACGTCCACGAATACCCCGACGGCACCTGGCTGATCGACCTGGCCGCGATCACCGAGCCGGCCAAGGTCGCCGCGGCCGTGCTGACCGCGATCGGCCTGCGCGGGGCGGCCCGCTTCGAGACCACGGCCCAGCTGCGCCGCGACGGCGACGAGATCGGCGTGCTGGTCGACCAGCTCGGCCACCGGTCCACGCTGCTGGTCGTCGACAACTGCGAGCACCTGATCGACGCGGTCGCCCACCTGGTCACCACGCTCCTGTCGCAGTGCGCCGAGCTGCGGGTGCTGGCCACCAGCCGGGAACCGCTGGCCGTGGACGGCGAGGCGCTGGTGCCGCTCGGGCCGCTGACCCTGCCCGATCCGGATGCGCCGGTCGAGCAGGCCCGGCGTACGGCATCGGTCCGGCTCTTCGCCGAGCGGGCGGCGGCCGTCCGCCCCGGGTTCGACGTCGACGAGGACACGCTGGACGACGTCCGCCGCGTCACTCGGGCGCTCGACGGCATGCCGCTGGCCCTCGAGCTGGCCGCGGCTCGGCTGCGCACCCTGTCGCTGGCCGAGCTCACGGCCGGACTGTCCGACCGCTTCCGGCTGCTCACCTCGGGCAGCCGCACCGCGGCGCCCCGCCACCGCACCCTGCGGGCGGTGATCGCGTGGAGCTGGGATCTGCTGGGCGATGACGAGCGTACGGTCGCGGAACGCATCTCGGTCCTGCCCGGCGGCGTGACCGTTCCGCTGGCCACCGCGGTCTGCGCCGGCACGCCGGTCTCCCCGGCCGCCATCGGAGAGCTGCTCGCCTCGCTGGTCGACCGGTCGCTGCTGCAGCTCGCGCCCGACGCCGGCCGCTACCGGATGCTCGAGACCCTGCGCGAGTACGGCACCGAGCGGCTCACCGAGCAGGGTGCGCTCGCCTCGACCCGCGACCTGGCCGCACGCCACCTGACCGGCCTGATCGCCCGGCTCGACCCGCAGTTGCGCGGCCGCGGTCAGATCGAGGCGCTGCGGGAGCTCAGCGCGGAGTACGACAACGCGCTGGCCGCCCTGCGTCACCTGTGCGACTCGGGCGACGCCGACAGCGCGGTCGTGCTGGCGATGGATCTGGCGTGGTACTGGCAGATGTTCGGGCGGCATCAGGAGGCGTCCTTCTGGCTGGGGGCGGCTCTGGACACGCCGGGCGGCACGCCGTCGCGGGAGCGCGACTACGCCGAGGCGACGCTGGTGATCAACCGGATCAGCAGCCGGTCGTTGATGACGACCGAGGCCGTCGAGAAGACCGAGGCCGAGCTGCGGGCGCTGACCGGCCGGCTGCTGGCCTATCCGGAACTGCCCGGCCTGGGCGGCGCGCTGACCGCGATGGCGCTGTTCTTCCTGCAGGAGACCGACGCCTCGTTCGCCGTCATCGAGCGCATCGTGGCCGGCCCCGACCCGTGGCTGGCCGGGCTGGCCCACATGTTCCGGGCCCAGTTCGCCGAGAATCAGGGCGACCTCGACCAGGTCCGGGTCGACGTGGCGGCCGCGCTCGACTGCTTCGGCCGGGTCGGCGACCGCTGGGGTGTCACCACGGCCCTGCCGATCCGGGCGATGGTCCGGCAGTACGACGGCGACCTCGACGGCGCGCTGGCCGACCTGAGCGAGGCCCGCCGGCAGGCCCGCGAGTTCGGGTCGCTCAGCCTCAGTGACGAGATCTTCATCGACCTGCGCTGGATCGACCTGCACATGCGGCGGGGCGACAACGAGCAGGCCATCGAGCTGCTCGGGGCGACCCGGGAACGAACCGAGCGGTCCGGCTCGACCGAACTGCTCCTGCTGCTCAACGCGCTCGAGGGCGGCCTGTGGATGCGGCTCGGCGAGTACGACCGGGCCGGCCGGCTGCTCGACCTGGCCGAGGCCGGGATGGCCGCCGACCCCTTCCTCGGGGGCGACCACGGCCGGGCCATCGCCGGGGCCATGCGGGGTGCGCACTGCCTCGCCCTCGGCGACCAGGCCGGGGCCGAGCGGGCGCTGGTGACGGCGTACGCGGCCGGGGTCCAGAGCCGTGACATGCCGCTCCTGTCGCTGGTGGCGGTCACCGCGGCCGGGCTGGCCTCGGCGCGGGGACACCATGACGAGGCGGCCCGGATGCTCGGTGCCGCGGCCCGGTTACGCGGGACCCACGATCGCACCGATCCGCAGATCCTCGAACTGACCGGCCGGGGACGCGCGGCGCTGGGCGAGGACGGCTTCGCCGAGGCGTACGGGAAAGGCTGGGACCTGGACGGAAAGACCGCTTCCGTCCAGGTCGACCCGTCCCGCCTGCAGCTCGGCTCTTAGGCCCGCCGGTTGTAAGCCCGCACGGCAAGCGGCATGAAGACCGCCAGGAGGCCGGCCATCCAGGCCAGGGTGAGCAGCAGGTTGTGCGCCACCGGACCGCCGATCAGCAGTCCCCGGATCGTCGCGACCAGCGGTGTCAACGGGTTGACGTGCACGAACGCCTGCAGCCAGCCGGGCAGGGTGTCGGTCTGCACGAACACGTTGCTGCCGAAACCGAGCGGGAAGACCAGCAGGAACATCACGCCCTGGACGGCGCCCGAGGTGCGGACCATCATGCCGACCCACACCGAGATCCAGCCGAAGCACAGGCCGAACGCGATGGCCAGGCCGACCGCGGCCACGGCCGGCACGAAGCCGGTCTGCACCCGGAACCCCATCAGCGTGCCGAAGCCCAGCATCACCACGGTCAGCGTGATGTAGCGGACGACGTCGGCCGAGACCGCGCCGATCAGCGGGGCCGAGCGGGCCACGGGCAGCGACCGGAACCGGTCGAACACGCCCTTCTCGATGTCGGCGTTGAGGTTCTGGCCGAGGGCGATGCTGCCCATCGACAGCGTCTGTGCGAGCAGGCCGGGCAGCAGGAACTGCAGGTAGGCGCCGCGGTCGCCGCCGGCGATGGCGCCGCCGAACAGGTAGGTGAACAGGGCCAGGAAGATCACCGGCTGCAGCGTCACATCGATCAACGCCTCCGGTGTCCGGATCGTCTTGATCAGACTTCGCTTGGCCAAGGCCACACTGTGGCGCACGAGAGCCGCCAGCGCGCCGCCGCGGGGCTTGTCGATGTCGCCGATGATGTTGCGGACGGGAACGTCGAGGGTGGTCATACCAGCTCACTCTCCTTCGGGGTCGCCGGGTTGTCGTCGGTCAGCGAGTGGAACACCTCGTCGAGGCTGGGCAGGTGCAGGCCGAGGTCGTTGACCTCGATGCCGTCGCGGCGCAGGGCCGGGACGACCACGTCGAGCGCGAGGTCGTCCTTGACCGGCACGCTCACCGCACCGGGGCGGGCGCCGGCGGCCGTGTCGGCCGACGCGTTCGTACCTGGGGCGGCCACGGCGTCGAGCACGCGCATCACGTCCGGCACCCGGGCCGGGTCGGCCGGCCGTACGCGCAGGGTCAGCCCGCCGACGCGCCGCTTGAGACCGTCCGGGTCGTCGTGCGCGATGACCCGGCCGTGGTTGACCACCACGATCTCGTCGGCCAGCGCGTCCGCCTCCTCCAGGTACTGCGTGGTCAGCAGCACGCTGGCGCCCTGGGTGACCTGGCTGCGCACGACGCCCCACATGTCCTCGCGCTTGGCCGGGTCGAGGCCGGTGGTCGGCTCGTCCAGGAAGATCACCTCGGGGTGGCCGACCAGGCTCGCGGCCAGGTCGAGCCGGCGGCGCATGCCACCCGAGTACGTCTTGGCCGGTCGCCCCGCCGCCTCGGCCAGGTCGAACCAGTCAAGCAGCTCGGCCGCGCGCTTGCGGGCGTCCCGGGTGGTCAGGTCGAGCAGCTGGCCGATCAGCACCAGGTTCTGGGTGCCGGTCAGGTCCTCGTCGACACTGGCGTACTGGCCGGTCAAGCCGATCCGCCGGCGCACCCGGCCGGGTTCCTTGAGCACGTCGATGCCGGCCACCTCGGCGTAGCCCTCGTCCGGGCGCAGCAGGGTGGCCAGCACGCGTACGGCCGTGGTCTTACCGGCCCCGTTCGGGCCGAGCACCCCCAGCACCGTGCCGCGCCGCATGGCCAGGTCCACCCCGTCGAGCGCCTGCGTCTTGCCGAATCGCTTGCGCAGCCCCTCCGCGCGCACCACGAGATCGCTCATGATGTTTCCGTCCCCTCCGTCGCGGGCCGCGCAGTCGGCAGCGGCCCTCGACGTAGAGACTTCCTCTCCCCGCTGACAGCGCGCGCACATACCGCTGACACGGTCGCTGTCACATGTCAGAGGGGTATCTCAGCGGCGCCGGTGCGACCCTTTGCGCGGTTTGCCGGTCCACATCACCAATGCCCCGATCAGCAGCACGATAGGCAGAGCGGCCACCCAGAGCAGCGGCGGCACCGGCTCGTCGTCCGACTGCGGCGCGGCCTGCTGGGCCGGGCGGACCTGGGCCGGGGGTTTGGTGCTGGGCGTCGGTTTCGGGGTCGCTTTCAGGTCGGCGCCGATCACCGAGAGGATCCACGGGGCGATCGCGTCGACCCGGGCCGACGTGTCGGCGCCGGTGTGCGGGCAGTTCGGGCCGCGGCTGACCACGCCGACCACGACCACCGGGCCGGTCGGGCCACCGGTGAAATAGGGCCCGCCCGAGTCACGTTCGCAGGCGCTGGTGTCGGCGCGCGGGGCCGAACCGGTCACACCCATCTCGAGCTTGGACGTCGAGGTGATCTCGAACTCGCCGGACTGCAGCCGGAGGGTGGTCTGCTTCGCCCCCTCCTTGGTGAACCCGAAGCCGACCAGGCGCAGCTTCTGCCCCTTGGCCGGCTTCTTGCGGTTCAGCTTCATCGGGGTGATGCCGGTGATCGGCCGGTCGAGCCGGGCCAGCGACACGTCGGCGTCGCCGTGCTGGCGCACCTCGACGACGTTGGCGCTGAACCCGGCCTTCCCGGTCAGATCGGCCCGCCCGATCGTGGCCACCGTGCGCTCGGCGACCGGGCGGGACACGCGGCGGCCGTTCTCGTCCTTGAAGCAGTGGCCGGCCGTCAGCACCCAGCGGGGCGAGATCAGGCCGCCCGAGCAGGAGCTGTCGCGGGTGCCGCCGTCCTTGGTCGGGATGCCGAGATCGGTGAGCTTGACCGCGAACTCGTACTGTCCGTCGGCCACGTCCTCACCGTTCGCTATCGCGTGGGCCGGCGTGCACACCGCCCCGGTGCCCAGCGTGGCGGCGACCAGAGCGACGACGACCCTCGATAGCGTCTTCATCGACGACGACAATAGTAAAAGTCCGCCAATTACGGACCGCAGCTCTCCTACTACTGTCCTTCGCGGCCGGCTTTACTGCTGCAGCCAGGCCAGCAGGTCGGCGTTGATGGTGTCGGCCTGCGTGGTCGGCATGCCGTGCGGGAAACCGGCATACGTCTTGAGGGTGCCGTCCTTGACCAGCTCGGCCGAAAGGGGAGCCGAGTCCGCGTACGGGACGATCTGGTCGTCATCGCCGTGCATGACCAGCACCGGCACGGTGATCTGGCGCAGGTCCTCGGTGAAGTCGGTCTGGCTGAACGCGACGATGCCGTCGTAGTGGGCCTTGGCGCCGCCCATCATGCCCTGGCGCCACCAGTTCTGGATGATCGCCTCGGACGACTCGACGCCGGGCCGGTTGAAGCCGTAGAACGGGCCGGACGGCAGGGCCCGGTAGAACTCGGAACGGTTGGCCGCCAGCTGCGCCTGCAGGCCGTCGAACACCTCCTTGGGCAGGCCACCCGGGTTGGCCGGGGTCTGCACCATGATCGGCGGGACGGCGCTGATCAGCACGGCCCGGGCGACCCGATCCTCGCCGTGCCGGCCGATGTAGTGCGCGACCTCGCCGCCGCCGGTCGAGTGTCCGACGTGGATCGCGTCGTGCAGGTCGAGGTGCGCGGTGACGGCGGCCAGGTCGTCGGCGTAGTGGTCCATGTCGTGGCCGTCGGAGACCTGGGTGGACCGCCCGTGCCCACGCCGGTCGTGCGCGACGACCCGGTAGCCGTGCGACAGGAAGAACAGCATCTGGGTGTCCCAGTCGTCGGACGACAGCGGCCACCCGTGACTGAACACGATGGGCTGCCCGCTCCCCCAGTCCTTGTAGAAGATCTCGACGCCGTCGGTCGTGGTCACGTAGGGCATTCCAGCCTCCTCAGTGCGGATGCCCTCAAGCTATGCCCGCCGTCTCGCGCGCGACCACAACACGTGATGAACAACCAATTTCCCCGTACGCCCGCTCACCGTTGGCCGCGAGTCGCGAAGCCGGACTGATAGGCCAGCACCACCGCCTGGACCCGGTCGCGGATGTTCAGCTTGGCCAGGATGCGGGCCACGTGCGTCTTGACCGTCGTCTCGGCCACCACCAGTTCGGCCGCGATCTCGGCGTTGGACAGGCCGCGGGCCATCAGGCGCAGGACGTCGCGTTCGCGCTCGGTCAGGGCGGCCAGCACGGCCGGTGGGCCGCTCGGCGGGGGCGGCGCGGCGAAGCGCTCGACCAGGCGGCGGGTGATCGCGGGCTCGATCAGCGAGTCGCCGGTGGCGGCGGCCCGGACCGCGGCGATGAGGCGGGTCGAGGGCGCGTCCTTGAGCAGGAAGCCGGCCGCGCCCGCCCGCAGGGCCCGGTAGACGTACTCGTTCTGGTCGAACGTGGTCAGCACGACGATCGTCGGTGGATCGGCGTGGCGCCGGATCTCCTCGGTGGCGGCCAGGCCGTCGAGCTCGGGCATCCGGATGTCCATCAGGATCACGTCGGGCCGGGCCTGCCGCGCCTGGCGGACCGCCTCGGCGCCGGTGCCCGCCTCGGCCACCACCTCGATGTCGCCCTCGGCCTCCAGGATCACGCGGAAACCCGTCCGGACCAGCGTCTGGTCGTCGGCTATCAGCACCCGGATCGTCTCGCCCACAAAGGCGATTCTGCCGGTCCGGACTACTCCCCGGGGTCATCCCTGAGGACGATGCCCCGGCCGGAAGTCGTCCTTGCGGCAGACGAGGGCCACGAGCCCGGGTTCCTAATGTCGTCGGCATCGAAGACGTGGAGAGGAACCCACCATGAAGAAGACCGACTGGATCCTGGCGACGCTGCTCACCGTGGGCGGGGTGCTGCTCATGGTCGAGAACATCTCGGGGATCGCCGACGAATCGCTGGTGCACCCGCTGTCCACCAACACCTGGGTCATGCTGCCGGTGTTCCTGCTGACCACAGTGCCGATCCTGTGGCGACGGCGGCACATCCTGGCCGTGGTCGGGGTAACCGTGGCCGCGATGGCGGTGCACCTCGTAGCGTTCGGCTGGGTGACCCGGTGCGGGGCCGGGCTTCCGCTGGCCTTCGCTCTGTCGTACGCGGTGGCGCGCTTCGCCGGAAACCTGCGGAACCAGGCCATCGGGCTGGCCGGGGTGCTCGCGGTGATCCTGCTCGTGCTGGCCCAGGACTCCTCGATCGGCGGCCTGCCCAGCGGTCTCGAGATCGCCCTTCCGGGGGCCGCCCTCTTCTACGGCATCGGTCTCGCGGTCCAGAATCGAAGTGCCCGGAAGCACGCAGTCCAGCCGGCCGCCGAGCACGCGACCGTCTGACTCTCCTCGGGAAGGGTGCGGCGATGAGCGGGATCCGGAGGATCGACTGGTTCGTGGCGGGGTGCCTCACCGCGCTCGGCGTCGTCCTGATGGTCTTCAACGTGCGGACCGACGACACGGAGTTCGCCCGCGAGATCGCCCGCGGTGCCGCCGCCCACCCGATCGAGTCGCATTCGGTGTGGATGGTCCCGCTGTTCGCCGCGGCCACGGTTCCGGTGCTGTGGTGGCGGCGCAACGTTCTCGCCGTCACCGGCGTCGCGCTCGGCGTGATGGTGCTGCACGACCTGATCTTCGGGTGGGTGACCCGCTGCGGGGCCGGTCTGCCGCTCGCCTTCGTCCTGACGTTTCTCGGGGCGCTGATGTCCTCCCGTACGAGGGCATGGTCCGTCCTCGGTCTGAATCTGCTGCTCTGCTGGGCCGTATTGGTGGTCGACGCCTCGGCCGGACCGGGCACCATGGTGCTGGCCGCGCCGGTCCTGGTCATCGTGTTCGGGGTCGGCCGGGCGGCCCGGCACCGGACCGCGCTCAACCGGCAACTGCGTCACCGCGACGAGGAACTGCGGCAGCTGCGCGACGAACGGGCGGCGCTGATGGTGGCCGACGACCGGGCCCGGCTGTCGCGGCAGCTCGACGGGCTGTTGCAGGAACGCCTCGACCAGCTCAGCCGGGCCGCCGAGTCGGCCGGTGGGCTGCCTCCGGCGCAGGCCCGGGCGCTGCTCGAGACGATCGAGACGGACAGCCGCCGGACCATGGACGACATGCGCGAGATCGTCGGGCTGCTGCGCGGGGGCGAGGTCGACCTGGCCCCGGCACCGACCGTGGCGCACCTCGACGCGCTGCTGGCCCGGCAGCACACGCCGCGCGCCCGGCTGACCGTCACCGGCGACCCGCGATCCTTGCCGGCCACGGTGGAGCTGTCGGCCTACCGGATCGTCGAATACCTGGTCGGGGCGCTGGGCGGGCTCGAGGTGGCGATCCGGTTCGAGAACGACGCGCTGGAGATCCGGGTGCACGGCTCGGTCAGCCGGGGTGGCGAGGTGCGGGCCGCGGTCACCCGGGCTCGCGAGCGGGCCCGGCTGCTCGGCGGGTCGGTCGACGCCAAGGTCACCCGGGGCCGGGCCAGGGTCGTGGCCCAGCTGCCGGTCGCCGGCCTCGGTCTCGGCTGATGCGGTCCCGCCCGATGCGGTCCCGGTCTCGGCTGATGCGGTCCCGGTCTCGGCTGATGCGGTCCCGGTCTCGGCTGATGTGGTCTCGGCTGATGCGGTCCCGGTCTCGGCCGGTGATCGAGAAGGCGCTGATCGCGGTCCTGATCGCCGGGGTCGTCGTGGTGCCGACGGCTGTCGCCGGCCAGTGGGGTCCGCTCACCGTGCTGCTGTCGGCGGCCGGTCTGACGCTGGTGTGGTGGCGGGAGCATCCGCGGCTCGTCGCGGTCGTGGGTGGCGGTCTGTGGCTGGCGGCTGCCGTGGTCGCCGGGAACGACTGGTTCCCTGACCCGGCCCTCGTGATCATGGCGCTGCTGGCGGGCGTCGCGGCCCTGGCGTTCCGCGGCCGTGCGGCTTGGATCACCGGGGCGGTCCTGGTGGCGTACGTGGGAACCCTGTCCTTGATCGTCAAAGGCAGTCTGATCGGGCTGGCCATGTTCAGTGTGCCCGCGTTCCTGGCCGGCACGGTGCTGCGGCTGCGTCGCGAGACGGCCCGTGAACTGGCCGAACGCGGGCGGGAGCTGGAGGAGGAACGGGAGCTGTTCGCCGATCTGGCGCTGCGGCACGAGCGGGCCCGGATCGCGGCCGAGCTGCACGACATCGTCGGCCACGCGATCAGCGTGATGATCATTCAGGCCGCGGCCGGGCAGCAGCTGGTCGAGCGCGATCCGGTGCGGGCCCGCGAGACGTTCGGGGTGATCGCCGAGTCGGCCCGGCAGGGGCAGGCCGATCTGCGGCGGCTGGTCGACCTTCTCGGCGGCTCCGAGGCCGTCGGACCCGATCTGTCCCTGATCGACGAGGTCGTGACGCGGGCGGCCCGCAGCGGACTCGACGTGACATGCCGTTTCGAGGGCGAGCGCACCGGCGTGGCGGCGCCGGTCGCGCACCTGGCCTTCCGCGTGGTGCAGGAGAGCCTGACCAACGCGCTGAGGCACGCACCCGGCGCACCGGTGCGGGTGCTTGTCACGACCGAGGAACGTTCTTTGCGCGTACGCGTGGAAAACGACCCGCCGCGACAACCCCGCCTCGAACTCTCGGGAACCGGGCGCGGGCTCACTGGGCTGCGCGAACGCCTGCAGGAGGGCGGCGGGCAGCTCACCGCCGGACCGGCTCCGGGCGGCGGATGGGTGGTAGTGGCAGCGCTCCCAGGCTCCTACGATCGGCCCTGATCACGACTTTCAGGGGGACAGTCATGCCGAGACCAACCATCGTCCTGGTGCACGGGGCGTGGGCCGACGCGTCGAGCTGGAACGCCGTCGCCACCACCCTGCAGGACCAGGGATTCACCGTGCTCGCCCCGACCAACCTGCTGCGCGGTCCGGCCACCGACGCCGCGTACGTCTCCTCGTTCCTGGCCCAGCGCACCAGCGGGCCGGTCGTGCTGGCCGGCCACTCGTACGGCGGCTTCGTCATCACCAACGCGGCCACCGGCGGCGGTGACGTGCGCGCGCTGGTCTATGTGGACGCGTTCGTGCCCGACGAGGGCGAGACGGTCTTCCAGATCCTCGGCGGCTCGGGGTCGGCGTTCGACGTGCCCGACCCGACCACGGTCTTCGACATCGCCGGCTATCCGGGGGCGCCCGAGGGCGACGCCGAAGCCTTCCTCAAGCCCGACACCGTGCACAACTCGTTCGCGCAGGACCTGCCGGCGTCCGACCGCTGGCTGATCGCGGCCGGGCAGCGGCCGATCACGTTGAGCGCCAACACGACGCCGTCGCCCGGCGCGGCCTGGAAGACGCTGCCGAGCTGGGCCGTCGTCGGCACCGAAGACCGGGTGATCCCGGCCGGGACGCAACGCTCGATGGCCGAACGGGCCGGCGCGAAGATCACCGACGTGTCCGCCTCACACGTGTCGATGGTGTCGCAGCCGCAGGCCTCGATCGACGCGATCCTGGCCGCGGCCGCCCACATCACCGACTGACCCGCGCCGGGTCGCTCTCTACTTTGTTTCGTCGAGCTACTTTGTTTCGTCGAGCGACAGCCGGTACCAGGTGGTGCCGTGGAAGACGTGCAGGGCAGCCCCACGCCCGACCGTGCGGATGCGGTCGGGCAGGGGTTCGCCGCCGGGGAGCGTCAGCCGATGACGCCCGGTCTCCGTCAACTCGCCACCGCCCTCGCTCACCTGCCCGATCACCAGCCGGCCCGCGCCCGAGTCGTAGCCGCCGTACAAGCCGACACGGTCGCCGTCCACGATCAGGCTGAGAGCTCCCCGGACCAGTCCGTTGCGCCAGACGGTGACCTGACCGCCTTCGACGCGCACCAGCGGGAAATCGGTGTAGTAGCAGGCCCACGCCGTCTCGCCGGTCACGTTGAGGGCATAGCAGTCGGTGATGCCGGGCGCGTCATCCATCGGGAACCGCCAGTCCGGCTCACCGTCCGGTCCGAAACGGATCAGCCCGCACTGGCCGATCGGCTCCGGTCCGGGTGCACTGCCCCACCCGTAGTTACCGACGACACCCTCGTCGAAATAGCCGGCCCACGCATCTCCGGAGGGGGTCGTGAACACGTCCTCGATACCGTCGCCGAAGGTGTGCTCGGCGACCACAGTGCCGTCCGCGTCGTAGACGATCGCGTTGCGGTCCGCGCCTTCCGGCCGCCAGCGGCACCGGGCGGCGACCACCAGCACGCGGCCGTCCGGCAGCGGCTGCGCGGTCGCGTGGGCCAGCGGCAGGTCACTGATCCGGACAACGCGGTCGAGCCCCGGCGAGTGCACGGTGACCCGGGCCGGCGCCGGACGGGCCGCTCGCGCGTCGGGGAACGTCGCGAACCCCGGCTGGACCGTGACCGCGCTCAACGCCTCCCGGTCGGCCTTCGCGGACCAGAGGGCCACCGCCTCGCCGTCCGGCCCGACCGAAACTGACAGCAGCTCATCACCCTCCTCAGCCGCCGTCAGCTCGCCGTGTGCGCGCAGGCGCGCCGTCGTCTCCGCCGTCTCGATCATCCGGACATTGGACCACCGCGAGCTCGCCTCGACCACCGACTTACGAGG
Source organism: Paractinoplanes bogorensis (assembly GCF_018829635.1). Taxonomy (GTDB): domain Bacteria; phylum Actinomycetota; class Actinomycetes; order Mycobacteriales; family Micromonosporaceae; genus Actinoplanes; species Actinoplanes bogorensis. Next base: position 725,914 of record NZ_JAHKKG010000003.1, on the reverse strand, counting down.
CCCTGGAACCGCCACCGCCCGCGCTCGGAACGCGCTCGGCCACCGCGCTCGGCCGCCCCATTTCGCCGGTCTCCGTTTGATCGCGCGCGGACGGGTCACCATGGTCAGGTGACGAAATCGATCAACGGCTCGGTTCTGCTCATCGGCGCCTCGCGTGGGCTCGGCCGGGCCCTCGCGGCGGAATATCTGGACCGGGGATCCCGGGTGGTGGCGACCGTCCGCGGGACGGGCCGCACCGACCTGCACGACCTGGTGAACGACCGCCTCGAGATCGAGCATGTCGACATCACCGAGCCCGAGCAGGTGCGGGCTCTTCGCGAGCGGCTCGGCGGCCGCGAATTCGACCTGCTGTTCGTCAACGCGGGCGTGACCAACGGCCCTGCGGAGACGGCCGCGGACGTGACGACCGACGAGTTCACCCGGCTGATGGTGACCAACGCGCTGAGCCCGATGCGCGTGATCGAGACGCTGGGCGACCTGGTTCCCGCCGACGGCACCATCGCGATCATGTCGTCCGGGCAGGGCAGCGTCGCCAACAACGAGCGCGGCGGTTTCGAGATCTACCGGGCCAGCAAGTCGGCCCTCAACCAGCTGATGCGCAGCTACGCGGCCCGCCACCGGGACGACCCGCGCACCCTGCTGCTCACCGCGCCCGGCTGGGTCAAGACCGACCTCGGCGGGGCGGATGCCGCGCTGACGATCGACGAGAGCATCCCCAAGCTGGTCACCACGATCGACGCCCAGCGCGGCCACGGCGGTCTGCAGTTCCTGGACTACCAGGGCCGCACCGTCGCCTGGTGAGCCGTCACCCCGGCCCGGGGTCGACCGGGGCGTCCTCGGGTTCGCGGACCAGACGCCGCAGCAAGGATCGCGGGCGGGTCAGCAGACCGGCGGCCCGCAACTCGGCCACGCCCCACAGCAGGGCGGCCGACCCGCCGGCCAGAACGACCGCCGGCATGGTCGAGTCGTTGTCGCCGACCAGGCCGGTCACGGCCCAGATGACCAGGATCGCGCCGGCCGCGATGCCGACGGCGGCGGCCGCTCCGCGCCGGTTGGCGAGCCGGGCCAGACCGAGCACGACCAGGGCCGCGCCCCAGCTCAGGACCAGGGCGAATCCCATGACGTCACCGCCGTCGGTCCGGATCCAGGTCACCGTGGCCGCCGTGAGCAGGAGTGCGCCCAGTCCGGTCAGCGTGGCGCCGGCCAGGTAGGGGATCTCGACCAGCTTGGCCGCTCCCCACGAGACGGTGATGACACCGAGAACGACGAACGCGACGAACAGCAGGATCGCCGACCGCTCGTCGTCCACGTCCCGCATCCGCCAATGACCGGTCAACCGGACCATCAGGCGCGACAGGACGAGGATGCAGCACGCGGCACCGAAGCCGACGGCGCTGAGACCGGCGATCCGCTCGGATCCCAGCACCTTGGCCACGCCGAGGCCCGCCAGCAGGCAGCCGGCCAGGCCGAACAGGACGTCGACCCACACCGCGACACCGGCGGCCATGTCGGCCTGCATCAGCAGCGCCGCGCTGGTCGTGGCGGCCGTCCCGGCACCCGTCAGGACGACGCCGGCGGTGACGCGGCCGGCGAACATCCGGGATATGCCGAGCACGACGACCACGGTGCCGCCGACGAGCACGAGAGCGATGGCGACCGCCCGCGCGGCGGCACCCGCGGAGTCTTGTGAGGTGAACGCGGCGACCAGCAACGCCTCGCCCGCGCCGACCAGCGCGACGCCGCCGAGCAGGCGGGCCGCGGCCGACAACGCCGTGGGCAGCAGGACGGCCGTGGCGACGATCGCGCATGTCGCCAGCAGGAGCGGTCCGGCCCACGAGCCGGGCGTCACGCTCACGGCGACGGAAAGGACGAGTGCCGCGATCAGCAGGACGTGCAGGGCGTAGCGGCGAAGGGGCGCCTGGACGTGGAGCGAGCGGATCCATGCGCTCGTGGCCAGCACGGCGGCCGCGGCCGAGGCGGCGGCCCAGCCCCGATGGCCGAAGTCGTCGGTGGCGAGGTTGATGCCCATGCCGACGGCCAGGCCCTGGAGCAGGCCGGCGAACTGGCGGCGCCGGTCGTGGTCCCCGCCCGGGCGCCGGCCATCGGGATGGCCGGCGCCGGAAGGGAGTCCGGTTGTCAGTTGGTCCAGAAGACGTAGACGGCGCCGTACTTGACCGAGGCGACGTCGCCCGTCTTGCACGGGGTGGTGGGGGCCACGCCACCCGAGGTGAGCAGGCGGTTGATGTAGGTGGCCTTGCTCAGCACGCCGTTACCGGTGGTGGGCTGTTCGACCTTGAGAAGCAGTTCGGCGATGGTGCCCTGACGCGCCTTCTCGCCGGCCTTCTTGGCGGTCACCTTGGAGCCGTCGCGCAGGGACTCCCACGTCGGGCCACCGAAATGGTGCAGGCGGCCGCCGGTGCCGATCAGCTGAGCTTCGGGTGTGGAGGTCTTCTCGAACGTCAGGGTGGCCGGGTCACACTTGTAGTTCTGGGTGCCGTTGGTGACGATGTAGGCGCCGATCGGCTTGGAGCCGTCCGGGGGCTTGATCTCCGGGGCGATGCCAGGGATGGAGACCGCGCGGGCGTCGGCACCGACGGCGGCCGGGGCCGCCGGGACCCGCTCCGCGGCTGAGGCGTTGAAGGTCACGGCACCGACGGTGGCGACCACGGCCGCCATCCCCACTCCGGCGGCGGCGCGGACCCGGGAACGCTTCGTGTTCAGCATGTGAGGTCTCTCCTCGTCTGGGGGCGATGAGCGTCGCCCCTTCGACCGCTGACACGGATCTCCGTCGCGCGCAGATCTAGATCAACATCGATGAGGTACGTTCGTCCCCATCGGATGGTACGAACGGACTACACGTTCTGTTTTCGCAGGCCAGAATGCATGCTGTGTTTAACCTGACGGTAATCTGGGAGCCGGGAAACGAAGTCAGCCGGCCGCACGGGAAACGGGGTGCACCCGGCCCGCGCCGACGCCCTTGGCCGAGCAGACCGTCTGCGGATCGCTGACGAAGACGGCGGCCGTCTCGTCGGGCGGATAGATGCGGTAACCGCGCACCTCGACCGGCTTGCACTGAGCGGAGTCGTAGTTGGCGTAGTACGGCCACAGCAGCAGCGCGTACGCCTTCCCGCCGGCGCGCAGGGTGATGGTCGCCTTTCCCGAATCACCGGACTCACGGGCGAACGCCGAATTGACCTGTGTGCCGTTGTCGCCGGTGACCCAGGAGACGCCCGGATATCCGTACAGGGAACAGGTTTTGGAGGTTTTGTTGGTGAAGACCAGGTTGACCGAGTGCGTGCCCGCGGCGGCTCCGCCCTCACCCGGGGTGATGCTCAGGTCGGCGGTGTGACAGCGCGCCATGGCCCGGCCACTCGCACCGGGTGATGGCGACGAGGTGGCGGGCGACGAGGTGGCGGGCGAAGAGGTGGTGGGCGCAGGCCCGGCCCCGGCGTCACCGGAAGCCGGCGCCGGCGAGCTCGACGCGGGCGGACCCGCGTCGGAGGAGCCCGACGAAGACGAACAAGCGCCCAGCAGGAGAACCGGCACCACGGCGACGGCGAGAAGGCGATTCATAAGGTCTGAATACCTCGGCCGGACCGCCGGTAACCACTCCGCGCGAGTGACAAACCGGACAACGAGAAGCCCCGGCCGTACGGGACGGCTGGGGCTTCGATGGCTGAGGAAGCGACGGCTCAGGACTTGAAGGCGTCCTTCACGTTCTCCACGGCCTGCTTGATCTTCGACTCGCTCTGGTCGGCCTTGCCCTCGGCCTCGAGGCGCTCGTTGTCGGTCGCCTTGCCGACGCCCTCCTTGACCTTGCCGCCGAGCTCTTCGGACTTGTTCTCGACCTTGTCGTCGAATGCCATGACAGCCTCCACATCGTCGTGCCTACGACTACGGAGTACCCATGCTTGCCGGAAGACAACCATTGATCGCCCCTTGCTTGCCGAGTCCGGCCGTAGTTATGTATGTGAGTACTCACTTACTACCGGCAGGAGGGCACACGATGTCGTTCGACTACCGAGCCCCGCACGGCGGAACCCAGATCCCCGGCGCCGACCCCACCGGCTACATGCTGGACGCCGACGACGGGTCGACGACCTGGTTCGCGGGCGCTCTGATCACGTTCAAGGCCAAGGCGGCCGACACGAAGGGAGTGCTCTCGTTCTTCCAATGTGACGTCCCGCACGGCTGGCAGGCCCCGGTGCACCGGCACGCCAACGAGAGCGAGCTGTTCTTCATCACCGAGGGCGAGTGGGAGGTGTACGTCAACGACACCGTGCACCTGGCCACGCCCGGTTCGACGGTGTGGATCCCGCAATCAACGGCACATTCCATTTTCGTACGGTCGAAGCGCACCCGCGGCTACTGCGTGATCACGCCCGCCGGTTTCGAGAAGTTCTTCGAGGACATGGGCGAGCCGGCCACCGTGCCGTCGATGCCCACCCACGAGACGCGCGATCCGTCGGTCGAGGAGCTGCTCGCGGGCGGAAAGGCGATGGGCTGGGAGTTCGTGGAGCCGCAACCAAGGCGGCTCTAGACTGCGCGGATGCCGAGAGTCCGCTCCACCGCCCACGTTCGCCGCGCCGACGTCATGCAGGCCGCGATCGAGGCATTCGCCCGCACCGGCTATCACGGCACATCGACCAAGACGGTCGCGGCGGGGGCGGGTATCTCGGAGGGGTACGTCTTCCGGCTCTTCGGCACCAAGCAGGCGCTGTTCGTCACCGTGCTGCGCGACTGCTTCGAGCAGATCACCGAGGCGCTCACCGCCACCACGCTGGACGAACTGGCCGATCAGTACGCCCGGCTGATCACCCGGCGAGAACTCATGACGATCCAGATCCAGGCGCTCGCGGCCTGCGACGACACCGTCATCCGGCAGGAGTTGCAGGCCGCACAGAGCCGGCTGGTCGAGCACGTCCGCGAGCGGTCGGGCGCGGACGGCCCCGAGGTGCAGATGTTCTTCGCCCGCGGACTTCTGTGCCACTTCGTGGTGGCGCTGGACGTGCTGGGCGACGAGTCAGACTGGGCGCGGATCCTCACCGACGGGATCCGGCACTACTGACTCCGGCGTCCGCGGGTGGCGCAGCCCGGGGTGATCGGCCGGCAGCGTCCGGCGGATGACCCACCAGCTGACGGCCAGGCACGCGGCGACGAGCGGCCAGGTCAGGGCCACCCGAGCCACCCCGAGCGCGACGACCTGGTGGGCGGCGTAGAGGGGCAGGAAGATCGCCAGCCGGACCACGTACTGCATCACCCACACCCAGCTGGCCAGGCAGTAGGAGCGCAGCAGGGCCGGGTCGCGCCGCCACCGGAACTTCTGCCCGAGCACGCCCCCGACCACGATGCCCAGCAGCGGCCACCGCACCACGATGCTGACCGCCCAGGCCAGCGCGCTCGCGGCGTTGCTGAGCAGCTGCAGCAGGAAGAAGTCTTCGGCGCGGCCGGTCCGCAGCGCGATCAGGGCCGCCACGCAGACGCCGAGCAGGCCGATCAGCACCGCCCGGGGCTTGTCGCCGTGCCGCAGCCGCCAGATCGAGACGGCGATCGCGCACACGACCGCGACCCCGGCACCCCACCAGATCGACTGCCCGGCGGCCAGCCATCCGACGACGAACCCGGCCGCCGGCAGGGTGGCGTCGATCGCGGCACGCCGCCCGTTCAGCAGTTGCGCCAACGACTCCGGCTGCGTCATGCCCAACCCCGTCCTTCAAGAGTTAGGAAAGCCTAACCGCAGCCGAAGCCGGCCCTCACTCCAGGTGGAAGGTGGCGTCGCTGCGGGCCGAGGCGTCGGGGGCCGCCTCGACCCGCAGCAGGTAGTTGACGTGTCGCAGGTAGCGGCCCGGATAGTTCACCGACTCGAAGGAAACCCCGGAGGAATCGGCCATTCCCGTACGCCGGTAGAAGCTCGCATCCGCAGTGAACAACGCACCGCCGTCGGCGCGGTCGACCCAGGCCTCGCTGTTGCGATGGCGCAGGTAGTAGCCGGGGTAGTTGGTCGACTCGAGCGACACCGAGCCACCACCGGCCAGTCCGGGGACGATCCGGAACTGGGAATCGGCGAGCGTGGTGACATTCGGGTCGAGCCGGGCGCGGAACTCCCAGTGCCGGATGTAGCGGTCGGGGACGTTGTGCGAGCGGAGGCGTACGGGATGGGCGCCGTCGGGAACCGGGATCCCGAAGTTGGGCGTGCCGTCGGCGTTCCAGTAGAACTTCTGCACCCGGGTCCGGCGGTTGGGGTCGTTCAGCGGGTCGCCCGAGATGTCGCGATAGCTGCGGTCGTGGTAAAGGATCAGGTCGCTCTGGCCGTCCTCGGCGACCGTGAAGGAGTTGTGGCCGGGGCCGTACTGGCCGGTGGCCGCGTTGGTGGCGAAGACCGGGTTCGGGCTCTTGGTCCACGACGACGCACTGAGCAGGTTGGCCGTGGCCGACGCGGTGAGCAGGCCGACGCAGTAGTTGGCATCGGTAGCGCTGGCCGAGTAGGTCATGAAGACGCGGCCGTTGCGGATGACCACGGCGGGTCCCTCATTGACCGCGTAGCCCCGGGTCTCCCAGGACAGCGTGGGTACGGCCAGGCGTACGGGCGTACCGGAAATGGTCCATGGGTTGGTCATGCGGGCCAGGTAGAGGTTGGAGTTGGTGGCGATGCCGGGCTCCTGCTGGGCCCAGGCGAGGTAGCGGACACCGTTGTGCACGAACGTGGTCTCGTCGAGCGAGAACGTGTCCCACGGCGTGACGATGCGGCCGCGCTCGGTCCAGGTGCCGGTCAGGGGATTCGCGGACGTGCTTTCCAGTACGTACATGCGGATGCGGAACCGGTCGTCGGCACGGCCGGCGGTGAAGTAGACGTACCACCGGCCGTCGATGAAGTGGATCTCGGGCGCCCAGATGTTGGCGCTCATCTCGCCGCTGGTGTGCCTGCGCCAGATGACCGTCTCGGGCGCACTCGACAGGCCCTGGACGGTGGTGGCGCGGCGCAGGACGATGCGGTCGTACTCGGGGACGGTCGCGGTCAGGTAGTAGTAGCCGTCGGTGTGCTTCCAGACGTGGGCGTCGGCTCGCTGGGCCGCGATCGGGTTGGTGAAGGAGACCGGCGCCAGCATGCCGAGCACCGTGATCAGTGTTGCCACGAGGACGTTCATGCCGGCACGACCTGCCACTGCTGGCACGTGTTGCCGAGCCACGACCACTGCCGGACATCGGTGCCGTCGGTGGTGCCGCAGTTGGTGACGTCGGCGACCTTGCCGGTGGCCGCGTTGACCAGGCGCACCCAGCCGCCGGTGGCTGTGTAGACCAGGCGGAACCGCTGGCACGTGTTGTTCAGCCAGGTCCACTGCTGGATGTCGGCACCGTCCGCGCTCGAGCAGTCGGCCACGTCGAGGGCCTTGCCGGTGGCCACGTTGATCAGGCGGTTGGTGTCGTCGCCCAGGTCCTCGATGCGCCAGCTCTGAGCGGTGGCGCCGGTGCAGGTCCATTGCCGCACATCGTCGCCGTCCAGGCACTTGCCGCTGTTGCGATTGATTATCCGGTACGCCGTGGGAGTCGCCGCCGTCTCTCCGGCTGGGCCCGGTGCGGTTGTGCCGAGACGCATCGGCGTACCGAAATTGGGGGTGTTGTCGGTGTTGAAGGTGAATTTCTGGGCGCGGGTCGTGCGGTTGTTGTCGCAGCCCTCGTTCACGCCGTCGTTGGCGTGGTAGACGATCCAGCTCTCGGTGCCGTCCGGTGAGGTGAAGATGCCGTGGTGCCCGGGGCCGTAGACGCCGTTCGCGTCGCTGCGCTGGAAGACCGGGTTGGCGGCCTTGGTCCACGACGAGGCGCTGAGCGGGTTCGAGCCGGTGAGGGTGAGCAGGCCGAGCTTGTAGTCGGGCCCCCAGCAGGCGCTGGCCGAATACACGATCATCGTGCGCCCGTTGCGGTAGAGCGCGGCCGGGCCCTCGTTGACGTCCCCGCCCTGCCGCTCCCAGCCCTGGGCCGGCGTCGAGATCGTCGTGAACGACCCGCTTACCGTGTACGGGTTGGACAGTGGCGCGATGACCAGGTTCTGTGTCGCCGTGGTGAACGCGCTCGCGATCAGATAGAGCGCGCTGCCGACCTTGAGGATGCTGCCGTCGATGAGCCAGCCGCTCGCGCCGTTGCCCTGCAGGCGGTTCCGGTACGTGTACGGGCCCAGCGGATCGCTGCCGGCGCTCTCGAGCACGTGCAGGCGCTGACTGTCGTAGTTGGAACCTCCCGCCCCGGCCGTGTAGTAGAGGTACCAGCGCCCGTTGAGATAGTGCATCTCGGGCGCCCAGATGTTGCAGCACCGGTCGGCCACGGTCTCGCGATAGACCTGGATGCTCGGCGCCGTATTGAGGCCGGCCAGGGTCGGCGACTTGCGCATGGTCAGCTCGGACGTCCACGAGGTCGAGATCATGTAGTAGTTGCCGTCGTGGAACTGGATCCACGGGTCGGCGCCCTTCACCGACTTGACCGGGTTGTTGTAGGTGCGCCCGGGGGCGGCATGGGCGGGCACGGTCGGCACGAACACGACCGCCAGCGCGATCATCACGGCCAGAAATCTTCGAAGAACGTTCATCGGCGAGGCCACTCCGTCCGGTCTTGTCGATCGTGACCACGCGTCCGCGATCAGGCTGTATCGAAGTTTGCCAACGTGTTTCGCCGTAGTGTTAACGATAACAACCATGCCGTCAAGAAGTTGCCCGCATCCGTCGGGCGTTCTAGCATCGCGACCATCAGACATTGACGGTCTTCGTTGCGCTGGCGCCACCGTCGAAGCGCTTCGATGACCGTCGCGGACAGAGGGAGAGACATGCGCGGACGAAGTCTTGGGGTGGCGTTGAGCGCCGCCCTGGCCGTGACGGGAGGGGTGGCCGTCCTCACCGCCGCGCCCGCGTCGGCCGCCGCCGGGTGCCGGGTCGGTTACGCGGTCAGCAGCTCGTGGCCGGGTGGATTCGGGGCCAACGTGACGATCACGAATCTCGGGGACCCGCTGAGTTCGTGGACGCTCGTGTGGACGTACGGGAATGGGCAGACCGTCACCCAGGCCTGGAACACGTCCCTGACCCAGAGCGGGTCGACGGTGACCGCCCGCAACGTGAGCTGGAACGGGGCGCTGGCGACCAACGGGACCGCGTCGTTCGGGTTCAACGGCTCGGCGAGCGGGACCAACAGTGTGCCGACGGCGTTCACGCTGAACGGGACGGCCTGCACCGGGACCATCACCCCGACCACGCCGCCGGCGACCACACCGCCGCCCTCGACCGGTGGCGTTCCGTCCGATGCCGCCTGGGTCGACTCCGGGCAGTGGGCGTCCTGGACGAACAACGGCTACACGCTCTACAACAACATCTGGGGGTCGGGCGCCGGCTCGCAGACCATCTGGGCCCGCAGCGGCACCAACTGGGGTGTGGTGGCCAACCACCCGCGGACCAGCGGCGTGAAGTCGTACCCGAACACCGGCAAGACGCTCAACCGCACGCTGAGCTCGCTGAAGAGCGTGTCGAGCTCGTTCAACGTGAGCGTGCCGGCCGACGGGGACTACTCGACCACGTACGACATCTGGGCCAACAACCACGCGTACGAGGTGATGATCTGGACCAACCAGCACGGCGCGGTGGGTCCGATCGCCGAGCAGTACGACGCGAACGGCGCGGTGCCGAACGTGCGCAACCTGTCGGTCGGCGGCCACACCTGGAACGTCTACCGCGGCTCGAACGGCGCCAACGCGGTGTTCTCGTTCATCCGCACGAACACGAGCTCGGGCACGATCGATCTGCTGGCGGTGCTGAACTGGCTGCGCACCAACGCCTGGTGGGGCGACGTGACGGTGGGTGAGCTGCAGTTCGGCTTCGAGATCAGCGGCACGGCGGGTCAGTCGAACTTCACCACGAACAGTTTCTCGCTCAGCTACAGCTGAGCTTCCGGGTACGGTCCCGTCGCGCTCCCGGACGCGACGGGACCACCTACTGTTGGTGGATGCGCCTCGCCCACATCACCGACCTGCACTTCGGGGCGGAGGTGCCGGCCGTGGTGGCGGGGCTGCTCGACGACGTCGTCGCCCAGGACGTCGACCGGGTGCTGGTCAGCGGCGACCTCACCATGCGGGCGCGCGACGAGCAGTTCGAGGCCGCTCGGGAACTGCTCGACGCGATCGGCCGGCCGTGGACGAGTGTGCCCGGCAATCACGACCTGCCCCTCGATCGCCTGGCCCGGGCGTACGGCAGTCTCGACGCGTACAAGCGGATCATCGCCCCTGATCCGGAGCCCGTGGTGCGCGACGGCGGTCTGCTCCTGGCCGGACTGAGCTCGTCACGCCCTTACCTCTGGAAGAGCGGACGGGTCGACGCCGCGCAGCGCTCGTTCCTGGCCGCCGAACTTGGAAAGGAAGCCGAGCTGAAGGTGCTCATGCTGCACCATCCGCTCTTCGGGGCAACGCCCGCCCGCGGCTCCCGGGCTGCGCTGCAGGTGGCCGACGCGGCCGGTGTCGATGTGGTCCTGTGCGGGCACGACCACATCTCTGTCCGGCAGAGACTCGGCCGGATGATCGGGGTCATCAGCGGGACGGCCTGCTCGTGGCGGGTGCGCGGCGGCGAACCTCAGGCCTGGACGCTGCTCGACCACGAGGGCGACCGGCTGCGGATCACCGTGCGGCACTGGCGCGACGGCAAGTTCCGCGAGACGGACACGACGGAATGGCGGCGCTCAGGGGACGGCTGGCACGCCTGACGCGACCCGGATCAGGGCGTCGAAGTCGCGCCGGGTGGGCACGGCGCCGGCTTTGGGCGGGGTCAGATTCCGGGGCACCCGTACGCGCAACGCCGCCGGCAACGACACGAAGCGCAACGGTGGCGTGAGCACAAGAGCCTCGCCGTCCAGCCCGACCGGTACGTCGCCGCTCGACCGCACCTCGAAGCCGGACGCGGTCCACTCCCCCGCCGGCAAGGGTCCGCGCGCGGCCACGATCCCGAGTTCGCCGCCGTCGAGCCGCGGCCGCCGCCCGTGGGACAGGTCGTAGGGATTGTTGGACACCAGCACCAGGGTCGCGCCGGTGAGCGGCTTCCCGTCGGGGCCGTCGAACCCGAAGTCGGGCGGCGACGCGGCCGGACCGAGCAGGTCGGGCAGGAGCCGTCCCCACGTGCGGATCTTGGCCTTCCGGTAGCCGGCCGACTGCACCACCTCGGCGTAGACCCCGAGCGACGCGTTGTTGACGAACACCCGGTCGTTGACCTGGCCCAGATCGATCCGCCGCTCGGCGCCGTCGGTGAAGGCGTCCAGCGCGCCCACCACGTCGGCGCGGTCGAGCCCGAGGTCGAGCGCGAAGTGGTTGCGGGTGCCGGCGGGTACGCACACATACGCCACCTCGTGCCGCATCGCCACCGTGGCGACCAGTGCCTGCGAGCCGTCGCCACCGGCCATGCCGAGCACGTCGGCGCCGTCGCGGACCGCCTGCTCGGCCAGCTCGGTGAGGTCGTCGCCGGGTTTCAGCGTGATCGTCTCGATGCCCCGTCCGGCGGCGGCCGCGGCCAGGCCGGCCCGCTCGGCCGCGCCGTCGCCCGACTTCGGGTTGATCAGCAGGACCGCCCGCCGGGCCGGTTCGGCCGCGACGGCGACCAGGTGACGCTGACCGCCGAGCGCGAATCCGCCCGAGACGGCGAACACGACCAGCATGCCGACCTGCACCAGGAACAGCGAGACGCCGAGCAGGATGACCATCGACGCGGCGGCCAGCGCCACCACGGCGGCGATCCAGCGCAGCGGGCCACGGCGGGTCAGGGCGTACCAGACCGCGGCCAGAGCGACCGCCGCGGCCAGCACGAACAGCGCGAAGTTGCCGAAGTGCCGGATCGCCGTCTCGAAGGCCGCGGCCAGCGCGAGCAACGGCGAGGCCAGCGCCACGACCGCGGCGGCGCGCCGGCTGGACGTCAACGCGGCGGCCGGGGCGGGCCGGTGGTCGGCGGCGCGCCCGGGGTGCCGGGTGGCGGGGTGGCGCCCTTGCCGTTGCTGACGTTGATCACCACGACGCCGTTCTTGACCGTCCGGCCGCTCGGCTCGGTGCCCGCCGCGGTGCCGGCCGGGCAGGTCGAGTCGACCTCTTCGGCGCCGATCACCGGGTAGAAGCCGGCATTTTCCAGCCGGTTGCGGGCGCTGCGCAGCGAGTCGCACTCGACGTTCGGGATGCGCCGCTGATCGCCGTAGATCAGCTTGCGGTTCTCCGGCCGTTTGAACTGGACGTCCGGCTTGCCCTCCATGTAATCGGCGAGCGTGCGGTAGACGGCCGGGTTGACCGTGTCGTGGCTCATCCGGTCGCGGTGCGCCTGCCAGTCCGGGTTGACCAGGTAACCGCTGACCACCAGCGACGTCGTGCCGGCGGTGAGCGAAGCCGTGCGGTCCTTGTCGGTGGTGCCGGTCTTGCCGAACACCGGATGGCCGACCACACCGCGGACAGCCCGGGCCGTGGCGCCACCGCAGCTTCCCGTACGGGCGCGGTCACCGACCGGGCAGCGGGCGGCGTCGACCGCCGCGCGGGCCACGTCGGGCGTGGTCGCCTGCACGCAGTGCGGCTTGCCGATGTCGAGCTTCTCGTTGTCGCGGGTGGTGATCTGCTCGATCGGGGTGGGTTCGCAGTACTGGCCGTCGGCGGCCAGGGTGGCGTACGCGTTGGCCATGTCGAGCGGCGTGGTGGCGGAGACGCCGAGCGTGAACGCGCCCCACTGGTGCGAGTAGCCGTCCGAGGCGAGCTTGGCATCCTCAGGCACGCGGAACTTGATGCCGAAGCGCTTCGCGACGTCGACCACCTTGTCCGCGCCGACCCGTTCCTCGAGCGGCACGAAGTACGTGTTGATCGAGCGGCCGAACCCGCTCCACATGTCGTAGACGCCCTCGCCGCCACCGCCCGAGTTCTGCGGGCACCAGAAGTGGGTGCCCGAGCAGGCCGAGTCGCTGCTGCGCGACACGATGTATTTGGACCGGTAGAACTTCTCCGCCTTGATCGTGTATTGCAGCGGATAGCCCTTCTCCAGCGCCGCGATGATCGTGAAGATCTTCATGACCGAGCCGGCCTGGTAGCCCGTGATGTCACCGCCGCCGCTGATCAGCGGGTTGACCGTGTTGGGATAGGACGCCTTGACGCCCTGGCGCCGCTTGGCCGGGTCGGACGAGAGCGGGTTCTTGGAGTTGTCGAGCTTGTACTTACGGTTGGTCGAGAGCAGTTTGACTTTGCCCGTACGGGGTTCGACCGCCGCCAGCAGAAGCGCGTTCTGGTCCTTCTCCTTGATCTGCTGCGCGATCCGGTCGCGGGCCTGCCCGGTCGCCTTGAGGTCGATCGTGGTGCGGATGCGGTAGCCGCCGCTCTTCAGGCGCCGCTCGCGGTCGAACGCGGTGGCGCCGAACTCGGGCCGCTCCATCCACCAGCGGTAGAAGAAGTCGCAGAAGAAGCCCCAGTTGTTGTTGGCCACCGAGACACAGCCGTTGGGCACCGGCTGCACCTTGCGCGGGATGGCCTCCTTCTTGGCCTTCTCGCCCTCGGCCACGGTGATCGCGCCGGAGGCGACCATGCCCGGGATGACGTAGTTGTTGCGGCGCTGGCGGATCTCGTCGTAGCCGTTGGCGGTGGTCGGGTCGTAGAACGACGGCGCCCGCACGATGGCCGCGAGCAGGGCGGCCTGGCCGACCGTGAGGTCCTTGGGCTTCTTGTTGAAGTAGACCTTGCTGGCCGCGAAGATCCCGTAGGTCGCCTTGCCGAACGGCGCCATGTTGAGATAGCGCTCCATGATCTGCTCTTTGGAGAGCTTCTTCTCGACCTGCATGGCGTACTTGATCTCGGTGACCTTGCGCTTGTTCGTGTCCTCGGTGGCCTTGACGACCTCGGACGGGCTGGTCGCCGAGTAGGCCAGCGACATCCGCACCCACTGCATGGTGATGGTCGAGGCGCCCTGCTTGGAGTCCGACTTGCCGCTGTTGTTGACCACCGCGCGGGCGACACCCTTGAGGTCGACACCGTTGTGGTTGTAGAAGTCGCGGTCCTCGGCGGCGACCATCGCGGCGACCATGTGCTTCGAGATGTCCTTGAGCGGCACATCGCTGCGGAACTCGTCGTAGAACTGGGCGATCTGCGTCTTGTTGTCGGACGCGTAGACCCGGGTGATCTGCGGCGAGGCGAAATCCTTGAGCTCACCGGGCAGGCTGGCGAACGCGTCGCCGCCCGCCTTGGCCGTCAGCCCGGACATGGCGGCCACCGGGAAGGCCGCCGCGGCGACCACGACCCCCGCCACCAGACCACACGTGAGCAGCGCGAACACGTTGAAGGCGAGGTTGTGATCCCGCCTGCGCCACCAGGAACCCACCGAACCACCCACCGTACGACGTCGGAAGCGAGCCCCGTCTATTTCACCCCACCTTGTCAAGACCCAAGGCAGGCCCACCTGGCCGTTCTGCGCATGGACCTTACCTGAGGACGGCGAACTCTAGGCGTCGCCGGGGGCGGGCAGGCCGAGCTCGGCCACCGCGTTGTCGAAGGCGTCGAAGTGGGCGTCGACGGCGGTCATGGCGGTGGCACCGTCGCCGGCCAGGATGGCTTCGAGGATCGGGCGGTGCACCCGGCACACCATCTCCTGGTAGCCGTCGATCCGTTCCAGGATGACGCGGCGCTGGGAGAACGTGCGGCGCAGGGCCACGCCCAGGGCGTCGGCGAAGAAGCGGATCGACGGGTTGCCCGAGGCACGCAGCAGGGCGTCATGGAAGTCGAAGTCGGCCTGTTCCGAGGTGGCACTGTCGGGATTCGACTCGATCACGTCGAGCGCGATGTGCATGTGGGCGATGTCGAGATGGTTACGCTGCGCGGCCGCCTCGCGGGCGGCCTGGCGTTCCAGCGCCACCCGGACGGACTGCAGCGAACCGGTGCTCTGGTGTGACAGCGCGAGCCCGATGGTCAGCGCGTTGCCCAGCCGGGACGGGTCGAGCTCCTGCACGTAGGTGCCGGCACCGGTCTGGCGGCGCAGCACACCGAGCGCCTCGAGAGTGCCCAGCCGATCGCGCAGCAGGGTGCGGGAAACGCCCAGCTCATCGCTGAGAAGACGCTCGCCCGGGATGCGCTTGCCGACCCCGACCGACCGCAGGCGCTCGACGAGCGCGTCGGTGACGGAGTCGCCGTAGCTCGCGGCCGGAACGATCATCGGTCCCCCTGTGCTGCAAGTGGCACTACCAATGTGATGACGCACCATACCAATCGACCGCTACGCGTACACCACTCCCGCCCATCTGGTTACAGAGTGTCGACGGATTTTACGGGCGCGACACGGCTTACCGAGGTTTCCATCACGATTAAGACGGTTTTGCGCGGCTTCGAATTCGGGCCGTCGGCGGTATTGCCATTGCGAGCAAGTGGTCATACCGTTACGCCACCTGGTGGTACAGGTCACAGCGCCGAGACCGCCGGAACGTCCTCGAAGAATTAGGAGTGGGTATGGCGATAACCAAACTTCGCCGGGGGCTCGTCGCCGGCCTCGCGATAGTGATGCTCTCCGCATGCACCACCTCGGCTCAGAACCAGACCACCGGCACGGCGTCGGACACGCTGACCGTCGCGATCCCTCCCGGCATCAACAGCCTGGCGCTGCCGACGAACTGCTCCTCGCCGCTGTTCTCCCTGACCTACGCGTCGCTGATCAACGTGACGGCGGACGGGAAGTACGGGCCGGGCCTGGCCGAGTCGTGGTCCTACGCGAACAACAACACCGAGTTCACCCTCAAGATGCGGTCCGGCCTGAAGTTCGCCGACGGCACCGAGCTGAACGCGCAGAGCGTGGTCGACACGCTGAAGTACTTCCAGACCACCCCCGGCCTCAACCAGGGCTACCTCAAGCCGTTCACGTCGATCACCGCGTCCGACGCCTCCACCGTCGTGATCAAGTACGCCGAGCCCTTCATCGGCATGGAGACGCTGCTCGCGAACGACGGCGAGTGCAACAACGGCATGATCATCTCGAAGGCGGGGCTGACCGACCCGGCCAAGATGGGCACCGCGACCTTCGGCGCCGGCCCGTACACGCTGGACGCGGCCAACACGGTGTCGGGCGACCACTACACGCTCACGCCCAACCCGAACTACTACGACACCTCGAACCAGCACTGGAAGAAGATCGTGCTGCGGGTGTTCTCGAGCGCGACCACGGCCCTCGACGCGGTCAAGGCGGGCCAGATCCAGGTGTCCACGGTCAACGACGGCACGCTGGTGCCGACGGCCGAGGCGGCCGGGGTCGACGTCGCCGACGGCCAGCGTCTCGGCGCCGGCCTGATGATCTGGGACCGCGACGGCACGCTCACTCCGGCGCTCAAGAACGAGAAGGTGCGCCAGGCGATGCAGTACGCCATCGACCGGCCCAACCTGGCCAAGGTGCTCGGGCCCCGCTACAAGGCGTTCGACCAGTTCGTGCCGGACAACACCACCGGCTACGACGAGTCGCTAGCCGGCGGCTATCCGTACGACCCGGCCAAGGCCAAGGCGCTGCTGGCCGAGGGCGGCTTCCCGAGCGGCTTCAAGCTGACCGTGGCGACCGACGCGGCCGACGCCGGCGCGGCCAACATGGCCCAGGCCGTGGCCCAGCAGTGGAAGGCGGTCGGGATCGACACGACCATCACGCCGATCACCGCGGGCAGCTACTTCACCGAGGTCGGGCAGAAGAAGTACTCGGTCGGCGCGGTCAGCTACGCGCTGCTCGGCGACGTCTACTTCGACGCCGTCCGGCTGACCAAGGACCCGTACGCCGACGTGTGGAACCCGTTCCACCCGAAGGACGACGAGGTCGACACGGCGTACGGGAAACTCGCCCGGGCCTCCGAGAGCGAACTCCCGGCACTGTCCGTCGAGTTCAACAAGCTGATCACCGGCAAGGCTTGGTTCGTCCCGGTGGCCGAGGCTCCCGCGACGCTCTACTCGAAGAACATCGAGGTCGGCAAGTCGGCCCTGCTCGGCCAGTTCGACTACATCTCCTGGAAAGCCACGGCCTGATCCCCCTGCGGCCGGGGGTTCGCCCCCGGCCGCAGCCGGAAAGGTGCAGAGACAGGGAGTAACAGTGTTACGACTCGTCGGCGGCCGCGCCCTGCTCGCGCTCCCGCTCCTGTTCATCGTCTCGATCCTGAGCTTCGTGCTGGCGTCCTTCGCGCCGGGCAGCATCGCCGCCTCGATCCTGGGCACCGGCGCCACCCCCGACCAGATCGCGCGCGTCGAGCAGCAGCTGGGAACCAACCGACCAGTTCTTTCCCAGTACGGGGACTGGCTGGCCCACGCCGTCCGGGGCGACCTCGGCTCGTCGCTGTTCAACGGCGAGTCGGTGACCGCCCTGCTGGCCAGTCGCATGTCGATCACGTTGTCGCTGGCCATCGCGGCCCTGCTGTTCGCGGTCGTGCTGGGCATCGCCCTGGGCGCGTTCAGCGCCATCCGGGGCGGCATCGCGGCCCGGATCACCGACGGCCTCTCGGTCCTGCTGATGAGCGTGCCCAACTTCTGGTTCGCCACCATCCTGCTGGCGATCCTGGCCGTGCAGCTCGGCCTGTTCTCGGTCTCCGGCTACGTGCCGTTCGGGGTCTCGCCCCGCGACTGGGTGGCGTCGCTGTTCCTGCCGGTGATCGCGCTGATGGTCGGCTCGATGGCGTCGCTCGCGCTGAACACCCGCAGCGAGATGCTGACCGTGCTCAAGGCCGACTTCGTCAAGAGCCTGCGGGCCAACGGCATCCCGGTCGGCCGGATCCTCTTCGTGCACACGCTGCGCAACGCGGCCGCCCCGCTGCTGCCGGTCGTCGGCCTGCTCTTCGTCGGCCTGCTCGGCGGCACCGTGCTGATGGAACAGATCTTCGGCATGGGCGGGCTGGGCGCGCTCGCGGTCACCGCCACCACCCAGCACGACCTGCCGGTCATCCAGGGCATCGTCGTCTTCTACACGCTCGCCGTGATCGTCGTCTTCCTGGTGCTGGACGTGCTCGTCTCCTACGTCAACCCGAAGGTGAGGGCGTCGTGATCCTCCTCCGCCGGCTGCTGCGGCAACCGCTGGCGATCGCCTGCCTGGCCGTCATCACCCTGGTCGTGCTGGCGTGCGTCTTCGCGAGCCTCGTCGCGCCCTACGACCCGTACGCGCAAGACCTGGCCAACATCCTGTCCGGGCCCAGCGGCACACATTGGCTGGGCACCGACGCTCTCGGCCGCGACGTGCTGAGCCGCATCCTGTACGGCGGACGCGTCACCCTCTTCGGGACGCTCCAGGCCGTGGTGACGTACGTGGTCATCGGGGTCTCGATCGGCCTGATCGCGGGCACCATCGGCGGCATCGTCGACTCGATCCTGATGCGGGTGGCCGACGTCATCCAGTCGATTCCCGCGCTGATCACGCTGCTGGTGGTGCTGGCCGTGTTCGGGCGCAGCGAGACCGCCGCCATGGTCAGCTTCGGCATCTTCGCCTCGGCCGGCCTGATGCGGGTGGTCCGCGGGGTGAGCATGATCGCTCGCACCGAACCGTACGTGGCCGCGGGTACGGTGGCCGGGCTCGGGCCGTTCCAGATCCTGTGGCGGCACATCCGGCCCGCCGTGATCGGGCCGGTGCTGACCCAGGTGTCGCTGTTCGCCGGCATCGCGATGCTGGTCGAGGCGTCGCTCGGCTTCCTCAACCTGGGTGTGCTGCCGCCCGCGGCGAGCTGGGGCAACCTGGTGTCGGACGCGCAACTGGCGATCAACCGGCAGCAGTGGCTGCTGGTGCCGACGGGCGGGATCGTGGCGCTGATGTGCCTCTGTCTCACGCTGCTGGGGATCGCGCTGCGCGACACCTATTCGAGCAAGTCGACCGCCGGCGGGAAGTCGCTGAGCAGTTGGCGCTCGTTCGCCGCGACGATGCGCCGCGTGCCCGCCACACCCGCTGCGGCCGCCCCCGCTTTAGTGAGTGAGTACTCACAAACCGCGGGGCGCGAGATCCTGCTCGAGGTGCAGGACCTGTCGGTCGCGGTCGGCGATCTCACGCTGGTCGACGGGGTCAGCTTCGACGTCGGCCGCGGCGAGACGATCGGCATCGTCGGCGAGAGTGGCTGCGGCAAGTCGATGACCGTGTCCGGGTTGCTGCGCGTGCCGCCACCGGGCGCGACGATCTCGGCCGCCAGGCTGACGCTGGGCGGGGAGGACCTGCTCGGGCTCAGCGAGCAGCAGATGCACAAGGTGCGCGGCAAGCGGATCGCCTACATCTCGCAGGAGCCGATCTCGAGCCTCGACCCGTTGCACGTCGCGGGGCGCCAGGTCGCCGAGGCCGTACGGGCTCATCGGGGTGTCTCCCGGTCCGAGGCTCGCCGGATCGCGCTCGAGCTCCTCGCCTCGGTCCGGCTGCCCGACCCGGAAGCGGTCTACACGAAGTACCCGCACGAGATGTCGGGCGGCATGGCCCAGCGCGTCGCCATCGCCCGCGCCCTGGCCGGCGAGCCCGAGCTGCTGATCGCCGACGAGCCGACCACCGCGCTCGACGTGTCGGTGCAGGCCGGGGTGCTCGATCTGCTGGTCGACCTGCGCGATCAGCGGGGCATGTCGCTGATCCTGGTCACCCACGACTGGGGAGTGCTGGCCGACGTGTGCGACCGGGCGATCGTCATGTACGCGGGCCAGATCGTCGAGGACGCCCCCACCGCCGACCTGATCGCCGCGCCCCGGCACCCGTATTCGGCCGCGCTTCTGGAATCGATCCCGGCCAAGGTCGCCCCGGGCGTCCTGCTCCCGATGATCGGCGGAACCGTGCCCGCCCCGGCCGACTGGCCGTCGTCGTGCCGGTTCGCCGGGCGCTGCCGGTTCGCCACCGACGACTGCACGCACGCGCCGATCCCGCTGACGCCCACTGTCACCGGTGTCAGCCGGTGCGTCCACGTCGACCGGCTCGAGGAGAAGGAGGCGGCCGATGCGGTCACCACTGCTTGAGGTCAGCGACCTGAGCATCAGCTACCGGGGCCGCCGGCGGCGGGCCGCGGCGACCGCGGTCGACCGGGTGTCGCTCGACATCGGGGTCGGCGAGACCGTCGGGCTGGTCGGCGAGTCGGGCAGCGGCAAGAGCAGCCTCGGCAACGCCGTGCTGGGTCTGGTGCCGGCCGCCTCGGGCCGGATCGTCTTCGCCGGGCGGGACATCACGCACCTGCGCGGCGGCGCCCGCCGTCCGCTGGCGACCGAGATCCAGGCGGTGTTCCAGGACCCGTACAGCTCGCTCAATCCTTATCGGACGGTGGGCCAGTCGGTGCTGGAGACGCTGACCGCCACGACGATGCCCGCCGTCGAGCGGGACCTGCGCCTGGGCGAGATGCTCACCCGGGTCGGGCTCGACCGGTCGGCCGCCGAACGCTATCCGTCGCAGTTCTCCGGCGGGCAGCGGCAGCGCATCGCCATCGCGCGGGCGCTGATGCCGTCGCCGAAGCTGGTGGTCTGCGACGAATCGGTGTCCGCACTCGACCTGTCGGTGCAGGCCCAGGTGCTCAACCTGTTCGTCGAACTGCAGCGCGATCTCGGGGTCAGCTATCTGTTCATCACCCACGATCTGTCGGTGGTGCGGCACGTCAGCAGCCGGGTCGCGGTGCTCAGACACGGGCAGCTGATGGAGTTCGACCGCACCGAACAGGTCATCGGGAACCCGTCCACGGCCTACACCCGCAAGCTGCTGGCCGCCGCGCCCGTGCCCGACGTCGAGGTGCAACGGCTGCGGCGCGCGGCGAACCGGGCGTGGCGGGCGTTGACGGCCGGTGCCGACGGTGATCGGGCGGGATGGCAGCAGGACATCGAGCGGCTTGCCGTGCGTACGGGAAACGCGGTGTTGGCCGACCGGCTGGCGAGCGCTCCCCCGGCCGAGGCGCACCGGCTGCTGTTCGACGCGGCCGCCCCGGAAGCCACCGGTGACATCGAGCTGATTGTCACCGGTGACACAGCCGCCGTACAGACCCTGGCCGCCGCGCTGAAGGCCGGCGATCCGGCCGCCGCCCGGGCCGCCCACGACTTCCTCTGGACCGAAGGAGCCTCTCGATGAGTGACGACAACGCGGCCGAAGCGCCGGTCGAGTGGGGTGGGCTGCCCTCCCGGGACCGGGATTTCTACGCCTACAGCATGGACGGCAAGGAACCGTACGAGCTCGGCCCGGACTCGCTCCCGAAGGACGGCGCGCCCAAGGGGACCGTGACGCCGCACCGGGAATTCGGGAGCACGTTCGTCTACCCGGAGACCAGCCGCACCTACTCCGTGTACGTGCCGGCCCAGTACGACCCGGTCACGCCCGCCTGCCTGATGGTGTTCCAGGACGGCGACGACTATGCGGGACCGGTCGTGAACGTGCCGACCGTGTTCGACAACCTGATCGCGTCGGGCGAGATGCCGGTGACGATCGCGTTGTTCGTCAACCCCGGCAACCCCGGCCCGGGAGCACCCGTCTACGGCGGCCGCGGCAACCGGAACGTCGAGTACGACAACTGCAACGCCGACTACGCCACGTTCCTGGCCGAGGAGCTCATCCCGGTCGTCGCCGCGGAGTACACCATCTCCAGCGACCCCGAGCACCGCGCGATCTGCGGCATCTCCTCCGGCGGCGCCTGCTCGTTCACGGCCGGCTGGTTCCGGCCCGACCAGTTCCGCAAGATCGTCAGCCACTGCGGCAGCTTCCTCGACATCATCGGCGCCCACCAGTACCCGTCCTGGATCCGGCGGCAGTACAAGCGGCCGCTCAAGGTCTATCTGCAGACCGGAGAGAAGGACCTGGACATCAAGCTGGGCCACATCCCCCTCGCGAACCGCGAGATGGAGGCGGCGCTGCGCTACCGCGGTTACGACGTCCACCTCGAGTTCGGCGAGGGCGGGCACACGCTGATCCATGGCGGGGCGCTCTTCCCCGACACCATGCGCTGGCTCTGGTCGGACGTCGTATGACCACGCTCGACGGCCGTACCGCAATAGTTTTCGGCGGCGGCCACTCCGGCACCGGACCGGGCGGCGTCAACGGCATCGGTTTCGAATGCGCGCTCACCTTCGCCCGGCACGGCGCGAACGTGGTCGTCGTGGACCGCGATCGGGAGGCGGCCCTGCGCTCGGCGAAACTCATCGCCGAGGACGGCGGCGAGTGCCGGCCGATCGTGGCCGACGCCCTCGACGAGGGAGCGATGGCCGCCGCGGTCGACGAGACCGTCACCGCGTACGGGCGGATCGACATCGTGCAGAACAACGTCGGCACGACCCAGCTGGGCGGGCCCGAGGAGCTGAGCCTCGAGCAGTGGCGGCGGGCAGTCGCCATCAACCTCGACACCGTGTTCCTGGGCGCCAAGTACGCGCTGCCGCATCTGGTCGCCACCCGCGGAACGATGATCAACGTGTCATCGGTGGCATCGATCCGGTGGACCGGGTATCCGTATCCCGCCTACTCGGCCGCGAAGGCCGCGGTCAACCAGCTCACCCAGAGCCTGGCCATCCTGTACGCGGACACCGGCGTCCGGGTGAACGCGATCCTGGCCGGGCTGATCGACACCCCGCTGGCGTACCGGGAACTCTCCGGTGATGCCGACACCAGCGCCATCCAGGCGGCCCGCAACGCCAAGAGCCCGACCGGGATCATGGGCACCGCGCGCGACGTCGCCGGGGCCGCCCTGTTCCTGGCGTCCGACGCCTCGGCCTATGTCAACGGTGTCCTGCTGCCCGTCGACGGTGGCCTGCACGTCCGCGCCGCCTGATCTTCCTCACCCCCCGGAGGTCTTCCATGACGTCATCCGCACAGATGATCGGCTGGGCCCACACCACGTTCGGCAAGCTCGGCGCACCCGACGTCGAAACCCTGATGGCCGAGGTCGCCACCGCGGCCGTGGCCGACGCCGGACTCGACCCGAGTGACATCGAGTTCATCTCGGCCGGTGTCTACGGCCACGGCTTCTCGGACCAGAGCTTCCACGCCGCTCTGGTCGGGGCCGGCTCGCCCGATCTGGCCCAGGTTCCCGCCGTACGCGTCGAGAACGCCTGCGCCACCGGCAGCGCGGCCCTTTTCACGGCTTTGGACGCCGTGGCCGCCGGGCGCGCGCGGGCCGCGCTCGTGATCGGCGCCGAGAAGATGACGGCCGTGCCCGGCGACGTCGCGGCCGGCGCGCTGCTGTCCGCCTGCCACCGCCCGACCGAGCTCAAGTACGGCAGCTTCGCCGCGGTGTTCGGCGAACTGGCCCGGCGCTACGCCGAGCGGTACGGCGACCAGCGGCTGGCCCTGGCCCGGATCGCCGCCAAGAACCACCGCAACGGCCTGCGCAACCCGTACGCCCACCTGCACAAGGACTTCAGCGTCGAGTTCTGCGCCACCGAGTCGCCGCAGAACCCGATGGTCGCTCCCCCGCTGTTGCGCACCGACTGTTCGCTCATCTCGGACGGGGCCGCGGCCCTGGTGATCGCTTCTCCGGACGTGGCCCGCACCGCCCGGCGGTCGGTGTCGTGGCTGTCGCGGGTGCAGGCCAACGACCACATGGCGATCGACGCGCGGGCCGATGCGCTTGCCTTCGACGGCGCGCGGCGGGCCTTCCTCGGCGCGTTGTCCGCGGCCGGCCTGACTCTGTCCGATCTGGACCTGCTGGAGACGCACGACTGCTTCACCCAGGCCGAGCTGCTGCAGTACGAGGCGTTCGGGCTGGCCGCACCGGGGCAGGCGGGTTCGGTGCTGGAGGCGGGCGACACCGAACGCGATGGCAAGCTGCCGGTCAACGTGAGCGGTGGGCTCAAGGCCAAGGGGCATCCGATCGGTGCCACCGGTGTCTCGCAGCACATCATGGCCGCGATGCAACTCGTCGGGGAGGCCGGCGAGATGCAGTTGCCCCGCGTCGAGCGGGCCGCCGTGTTCAACATGGGCGGCGTGGCGGTCGCCAACTACGCGTCGATGCTGGCGGTGACGCGATGACCCCCGTCCGGAGGGCCGTCAACCTGGCCGCCTTCCTGACCCAGACCGCGCAGCGGCTGCCGTCGGCAGACGCTCTCGTGCACGGTGACGTGCGGTGGACGTGGCGGGAACTCGACTCCCGGGTCGGTGCGCTCGCCGCGGAGCTGACCCGGCGCGGGGTGCGGGCCGGCGACTGCGTGCTGCTGCACAGCGCGAACAGTGTCGAGCTGGTGCAGACCATGTTCGCGGTGTGGCGGATCGGGGCCGTGCTGGCTCCGACCAACAGCCGCCTGACGCCGGACGAGGTCGTCGTGATCGCCCGGGCCTGCCGTCCGGTGCTCATGGTGTGCCACGCCTCCCAGCCCGATCACGCGACGGCCGTCGCGTGCGACCAGGTGCTGTGGATCGACGGCACGGGACCGGACGCTGTTTCCTCGTTGCCGGCCGGCGCCGTCCCCGACTGTCCGGTCATGAACGGGGCTCCGGCCTGGTACTTCTTCACGTCGGGGACCAGCGGGCGGCCCAAGTGCGCGATCCTGACGCACGACCAGATGGGGTTCGTCGTCACGAACCATCTGTGCGATCTCATGCCGGGCACGACCGCCGAGGACGCGTCGCTCGTGCTGGCGCCGCTCTCGCACGGCGCCGGAGTGCATCTGCTGACGCAGGTCGTGGCGGGCGCACGTTCGGTGCTGACCACCGGGCCCGGGCTGGACGGGGCCGAGGTCTGGGACCTGGTGGAGCGGGAACGGGTCACCAACATGTTCACCGTGCCGACAATCCTCAAGAAGATCGCCGAGCACCCGGACGCGGCGACCCGCGATCACTCGAGCCTGCGCCACGTCATCTACGCGGGCGCGCCGATGTTCCACGCGGACCAGGAACATGCCCGGTCGGTGCTCGGCGAGGTGCTCGTGCAGTACTACGGCCTCGGCGAAGTCACCGGCAACATCACCGTGCTTCCGCCGCGCGAACACGGGCGCGCGCGGCCCGAGGGGATGGAGTTCGGGACCTGCGGGCGGGTGCGGACCGGCATGCAGCTGGCCATCCGTGACACCGAGGGACACGAGCTCGGTCCGGGCGAGACCGGCGAGATCTGCGTGGCCGGGCCGGCCGTGTGCGCCGGATATCTCGACAACGACGAGGCCGACGCGGCCGCCTTCCGGGACGGTTGGTTCCACACCGGTGACCTTGGGATGACCGACGAGAACGGCTATCTCTACATCACCGGGCGAGCCTCCGACATGTACATCTCGGGCGGCTCGAACATCCACCCCCGCGACATCGAGGAGAAGCTGGTCGCCCACCCCGATGTCACCGAGGTCGCGGTGCTGGGTATGCCGCACCCGGTGTGGGGCGAGGTCGGCGTGGCCGTCTGGGTCGGCCGCGCTGACGAGGACACGCTGCGGGCCTGGCTGGAGCCCAGGATGGCCCGCTACAAGGTGCCGCGGCACTTCGTGCAGTGGCCGGAGCTGCCCAAATCCGGCTACGGCAAGATCGTCAAGCGGACGATCCGGGAGCGCCTGCTCGCCGAGGGGTGGACGCCGTGACCAGCACCGTTCCGGCCCTCCTGGTGCATCCCGGACCGGCGCTGCCGACCCGGGCGGTGTCGGTACCGACGCGGTCGACACCGGTGACAGTCCTGCTCACGCCCGGCGTTTCGCTGGTCGAGGCGGTGTCGGCGGCGGTGGCCCGGCTCGGGGTCGAGTCGGCGCAGGTGGAACTGCTCGGCGGCACGCTCGGCGAGGTCGCCTACTGCATCCCGGCCGAGTGCGTCGACGGGAGCACCACGGCCTGGTACAGCGAGACCCGGCACGCGCGCGGGCCGGTCAGTGTCATCGGCGGCTCGGCCACGGTGGGGCAACGCGACGGAGCGGTATTCATGCACACCCACGCGGCCTGGATGGACGCCGCCGGGGTGCTGCAGGCCGGGCACCTGTGGCCGGAGACGACCGTCGGGCCGGTGCCGGTGCACGCGGTCATCCATCCGCTGCCGGGGGTCCGCAGCGTCAGTGCCACCGACTCCGAGACGCATATGCCGGTCTTCACGCCCTATGCGACCGGCTCTCCGCCCGCAGATGGCGCGCGTGTGGTGTTCTCGCGGGTGCTGCCGGGAGAGAATCTGCGGGTGGCCGCCGATCGCATCTGTGCCGAGGCCGGGTTCGCACGGGCTTCCATCCGGGCCAGCCTGGGCAGCCTGGTCGGCCCGGTGTACGCCGAGGCCGACGGCCGGGGGCCGGCCGGTCCGTGCGCCGAGGTCATGTCGCTCTACGGCGCGGTCGGCCCCGACGCCGACCCGTCGGCGCCGCTGCACGCGATGGCCGTCGACCGCACCGGCACGCTGTACGGCGGCGTGATCGACGTGGCCGCCAGCCCGGTCGCCATTACGGTCGAGCTCCTGATCATCGAGCAGTCCCCCGCCGGCGATCCGGCGACGGCCCGCGATTCGATCGGACCGGCCGCCGTGGCGGCTGCACGGGATCTGGCGTGACTGTCGAGCGGCTGGTGGCGGAGTTGCCGGGCGCGGTCAGCACCCGGCCGCTCGATCGGCTGCGGATGGCCCGGGACGCGTCGCATTTCGACCTGACGCCGCGGGCCGTGGTGACGGTGGCGTCGGCCGAGGAGGTCGCACGGCTGTTCGCGGTGGGGCTGCCATTGACGTTCCGGTCGGGTGGGACGAGCCTGTCGGGGCAGGGTGTCACCGATGGCATCCTGGTGGACAGCCGCCGCCACTTCCGGGACATCGCGGTGCTCGATCACGGGCTGCGCGTCCGGGTCGGGCCGGGCGCGACCGTGCGGCAGGTCAACGCGCGGCTGGCCCGTTACGGGCGGATGCTCGGACCCGACCCGGCCAGCGAGGTCGCCTGCACGCTGGGCGGGGTGGTGGCCAACAACTCCAGCGGCATGGCCTGCGGCACGGCGGCCAACAGCTATGCGCTGATCGACTCGGTGGTGGTCGTGCTGCCGTCGGGGACGATTCTCGACACCGGTGACACGGACGCCGACGACCGGCTGCGGGCGCTCGAACCGGCGCTGTGGGAGGGGCTGGCGCGGCTGCGGGACCGGGTGCGCGACGACCCGGCGTCGCGGACGTCGGTCGAGCGGCAGTTCGCGCTCAAGAACACCATGGGGTACGGCCTGAACGCCCTGCTCGACCACGACCGGCCGGCCGACATCCTGACACATCTGCTGGTCGGCAGCGAGGGCACGCTCGGATTCCTGGCCTCGATCGTGATGCGGACGGTGCCGGTGCACGCCCACGCCCGTACGGGATTCCTGGTCTTCGAAGATCTGGCTGCCGCCACCGCCGCCTTGCCCGAACTGGTGGCCACCGGGCCGGCCGCGATCGAGCTGCTCGACGCCACGTCGCTTCGGGTCGGCCAACCCGACCTGGACGCGCTGCACACCCTCAACATCCGGGACCAGGCCGCCCTACTCGTCGAATACCGGGCGGGCAGCGCGGCCGAGGCCGACGACCAGGCCGGCCGGGCCACCGGTGTCCTGGGCCGGCTCGATCTCGAGACACCGCCTGCGCTGATGGCCGACGCCGCGGCCCGCAATCGGCTCTGGCACCTGCGAAAAGGCCTCTACGCCAAGGTGGCGGGGGCCCGTCCGGCGGGCACGGCCGCGCTGCTGGAGGACATCGCCGTCCCGGTGCCGGAGCTGCTGCCGACCTGCCGGGAGCTGATCGGGCTGTTCGAGCGGCACGCCTACGACCACGCCGTCATCTTCGGGCACGCCAAGGACGGCAACATCCACTTCATGCTGACCGAGCGGCTCGGCGACCCGTCGGGGCGGGACCGGTTCGGCCGGTTCACCGAGGACATGGTCGGGCTCGTGCTGAGCCGCGGGGGCACGCTCAAGGCCGAGCACGGCACCGGGCGGATGATGACACCGTTCGTGCGGCGGCAGTACGGCGACGAGCTGTACGACGTGATGCGCGAGATCAAGCGGCTGTGCGACCCCGGCGGCATCCTCAACCCGGGGGTACTGCTCAGCGACGACCCGGGCGCGCATCTGGCCGGGCTCAAGACGTCCCCGCCGGTCGAGGAGGAGGTGGACCGCTGCGTGGAGTGCGGCTTCTGCGAGCCGGTCTGCCCGAGCCGCGACCTCACCACCACGCCCCGGCAGCGGATCGTGCTGCGCCGGGCCATCGAGCAGGCCCGCCGCGACGGTGATCCGGCGCTGGTCGCCTCTCTCGAGAAGGACTACGAGTACGACGGCGTTGACACCTGCGCGGTCGACGGGATGTGCCAGACCGCGTGTCCGGTGCAGATCAACACCGGTGACCTCGTACGGCGTCTGCGCTCCACCGATGCCCAGGCCGCGTGGTCGTTCGCGGCCCGGCACTGGTCGGCGACCACCCGCACGATGGGCGCGGCCCTCAGCACGGCCCGCCGGCTGCCCCTGATCGCGTCACCGGTGTCGCGCGCCGCCCACCGCGCGGTCGGCGCTCCGCTCTGGACCCGCGATCTGCCCGGCGGCGGATCCCCACGCCCGCGCCTGACCCCCGCCGGGCGGCCGGACGCGATCCTGTTCGCCTCGTGCACCAACACAATGTTTGGCCCGACCAGCAAAGACACCGGTGACACGCCGCCGAGGTCGCCGCACCGGGACACCGGTGACATGCGATCGGCGTTTGCGCTGCTCTGTGCGCGGGCCGGGATCGTGCTGGCCACGCCGCCCGGCCTGCCGGGACTGTGCTGCGGGACGCCGTGGAAGTCGAAAGGCATGACGCGCGGGCACGACGCCATGGCCGAGCGAGTACGACCGGCGCTGGCGGGCGACGTCCCGGTTGTGGTCGACGCCGCCTCCTGCACCGAGGGGCTGCGGCAACTCGTCGGCGCGGACGCCACGATCATCGACGCGGTGCAGTACACGGCGGACGTGCTGCTCGACCGGCTGACCGTGACGGAACGCCTCGGCGACCTGGCCCTGCATCCGACCTGCTCGGCCCAGCGGATGGGACTGACGCCGGCCCTTCTGAAGGTGGCCGGGGCGGTCGCCGAGCGGGTCACCGTGCCCAGCTCCTGGGGCTGCTGCGGCTTCGCCGGGGATCGGGGACTGCTGCATCCCGAGCTCACCGCGGCCGCCACCGCACCCCAGGTGGCCGAGCTGGCCGGGCGGCACTTCGACGCGTACGCCTCGTGCAACCGCACCTGCGAGGTCGGCATGACCCGGGCCACCGGACACCCGTACGTCCATGTCCTCGATGTCCTGGAAAGGGTGACCCGATGACCGCATGGGTGGCACCGGGCGCGGTGGTCTTCGGCAAAGTGACCCTCGGCGCCGACTCGAGCGTCTGGTACACGGCCGTGCTGCGCGCCGACCGGGACGCGATCGTCGTCGGCGACAGCACCAACCTGCAGGACGGCGTCGTCGTGCACGCCGACCCCGGATTCCCGGCACTCATCGGAGCCCGGGTCAGCGTCGGTCACCGCGCGGTGCTGCACGGCTGCACGATCGAGGACGACGTGCTGATCGGCATGGGAGCGATCGTCCTGAACGGCGCCCGGATCGGCGCCGGCTCGATTGTCGGCGCGGGCGCCCTGATCCCCGAGGGTTTCGTCGTGCCGCCGGGTTCGCTGGCGCTCGGCATGCCGGCCAAGGTCCGCCGCCCGGTCACCGACGCCGAGCGCGCCCACATCCGCACCAACGCCCTCGAATACGTCGACCTGGCCCGCCACCACCGGGATACGACTCCGGGCGGCTGACGGTCAGGGGTCGCGCGGATCGAGGTTGAGCCACACATCGGCGCCGGGCGCGTCGGGGTGGGCGCGGAAATAGTCGAAGACGTCGAACGGGCCCAGGCCGCCGGTGCGCATCGCCTGTTCCATCAGCTCGGCGGGCAGCTCGGGGACGACGACCGGGCCGGCCGCGGCGATCGCCAGTCGCTCGGTGTCGACGGCCGGGGTCGTCAGCGGCGGCACCGGGCCCAGATCGGCCAGACTCATCAGCTCACGGATCTCGTCGACGGCCAGGGCCATCAACGCGTCCGGGTCGTCGGGGAGCGGGCCGGGCACGCGGACGACGTCGATCCGCAGCCGTTTGCGGCCGCGCTTGACGGCGGTCGACGGCAGTTGCTCGCCTGAGCTGTCGAGCAGCAGCAACAGCTCGCACCGGTCGACTCCGGACGTGGCCCACCATTTCTGCCAGGCGGGATCGGCGATGACCGCGCCGGCGGCCTCGCCCAGGCAGTACTCGTACCCGTGGACCGGGGCCGGGCCCGTCGAGCCGAGCATCAGGTCGAGCCAGGGAGGAGACCAGTCGTCCGAATCGGGTGCGGCGTCACCCCACGCCCCGGTGTTGCTGCCCGCCTCGTAGCTGACCGGCGTCTCGTGTTCCCAGAGCCGCCCGGTCTTCCGCTCGTACGCCTGCTCGGCCACGGTGAGCAGCAGTTCCGCCTCTTCGTCGGCGAACTCGCCGATCCCGCCCGGCCGGCTCAGCACCCGCTCGTACGCCTTCCGCCCGGCCCCGACCACGGCACAGCGCACGTAGAGGAACACGTCGTCGCTCACGGTCTCGCAGGCCTGGAAGTGGGCGGGAGTGTCCAGTGCCCACAACACGTCGGCCAGCCGGTCGGCGAAGCCGGTGATGTCGGCCTCCGAGCGCCCGGCCAGCAGATCGGTCAGGCGCTCGAACGCGTCGTCATCGGGATGTCGGCCCAGCCCACCGGCCAGCGGCCAGAACACGTCCTCGTCCATCACCGGCCGAAGACTAGTGCAGGAAACAGGGCCGGCTCCCCCGGTCCGCGGCTTTCACCCCAAGGGGTTCAGGCGCGGCCCGGCTCCGTTCCGAGGGTGGTGATGTCGTCCAGGCCGGCGATGGACAGAACCGGGGCCAGCAGCGGGTTCGAGACCAGGCGCAGGCGTTCGACGTGGGGGAAGAGGGCGGCCAGGCCGGCGCTGTCGATGTATTCGACTCCGGTCAGGTCGACGGTGAACATGGCGCCGTCGGCGTCCGAGTCGGTGTCGATCAGGGCGTTCGCGAACGTGGCCGCGTTGCTCATGTCGATCTCGCCGACGGCGGTGAGCACGACGGCGCCGTCGGGGTTGCGGCCGGGGGTGAGGGTCAGCGGTGTGCTCATCGGGGAATCCTCGTTTGCAGGCCGACGATGGTCCCGGCGGTGCCGGTGGTGACGGTGACTTCGGACATCAGCGCGCGCATCAGGGTCAGACCTCGCCCCCGGTGGGGGTTCAGAGCCGGTTGCGGGGTCTTCCACAGGCCGCTGTCGGTGATGGTCAGGTGCAGGTCGTGGGCGGTGGCGGCGGCCCGCAGGCGGATCAGGCCGCCGGGCAGCTGGCGGTGGCCGTGCTCGATCGCGTTGGCGCACGCCTCGCCCGCCGCGACCAGCACGTTCTGGCTGGTGGCGGGGTCGACGCCGCAGCGGGCGAGCCAGCCCCGCAGCATCGTGCGGACCGGGGCGAGCCGGGTCGCCTCGGCCGGGAACTCGACGTCGAGAGGGCCGGGATGCCGGTAGAGCAGCAGGGCCACGTCGTCGTCGTAGCCGCTCTCCGGGGCCATGCTGTCCATCACGACCGAGGCCAGGTCTTCCAGTGCGGCCGAGCGGGCCTGCTGCACCGTGGTGGCGACCCGGCCGATCCCGGCGGTCAGCGGCTGACGGCGTCGTTCGACCAGCCCGTCGGTGTAGAGCAGCAGGGTGGCCCGGACCGGCACGGTGTAGTGCGCCTCGGGTCGTTCGGCGTGGGGAGCGCGTACGCCCAGAGGCCGGGACCGCCCCTGGTCGAGCAGGACGGTCGAGCCGTCGGCGTGGGTGACCACGGCCGGCGGATGCCCCGCGCTGGAGTAGGTCAGCTCGCCGGTCGCCGGGTCGAGCACACCGCAGAAGACGGTCGCGCACATCGCCCCGGGCAGCTGCGCGGCGAACCGGTCGAGGGCGGTCAGCGTCTGCGCCGGATCCGTGTTCTGCAGCAGCAGGGCCCGGCACGCGCTGCGCAGCTGGCCCATGACGGTGGCCGCCTCCAGGCCGTGCCCGACGCAGTCACCGACGACGATGCCGATCCGCCCGTCGGTCAGGGTGACCGTGTCGTACCAGTCGCCGCCGACCTTCAGCGGCCGGGTCGCGGGCGAATAGCGGACGGCGAAGCCGTTGGGCAGCTGGGCCGGGCCGAGGATGGCGCGTTGCAGCGCGAGCGCGGTCTCCCGCTGCAGGTCGATCTGGTGGATCCGGTGCAGGCCCTGACCCAGATGCCCGGCCAGCAGGGCCAGCAGCGTCTGGTCCTGCTCGGTGAACGGGCGGTTCTCGGCCAGTTCGATCCACAGCACCATGGCGCCGTCGGGGTGCTCGAGGGCGATGCCGGCCCCGCCGGACTGCTCGGCGAACGGCGTGAGCAGGGCCCGGCCGCGCAGTGCGGAGAGCGTCTCCCGGCGCTCGTCGGAGAGGGTCTCCCAGCGGGTCTGGGGACCCGTGGTGACCAGCGACGGGCTGCCGGAACTGTCGAACACGACCGCGTACACCCGGGTCGCCGACCACAGTTCGGTCAGCACCGGCAGCACGCCCTGCAACGCGCCGGCCACGCTGTCGGCCTCCGAGAGCCGTACGCTCACGTTGGCCAGGGCGCTGTCGCGCTGCACGGCGTAGTGCTCGGCGGTGACGTCACGGAACGTGCCGACGATGACGTGCCGGCCGGTGTCCGGATCCTCGACCTGGTTGAACGCGGCGGCCGCCCACAGCGTGTGCCCGTCGCGGTGCCGGACCGGGATCGTGTAGGTGCCGTGGGTCCGGTCGATCAGCATCGCGAACGCGTCGGCGACCTGCTGGTACGCCTCGGGTTCGCGCTCGCGGTCGGGCCACCACGGGTGGGTCGGGGCGTACGGCAGCCCCTCGGGCCCGTAGCCGAGGATCGTCTGGAAGGTGGAGTTCATCTCGATGATCGCGCCGTCGGCGTCGCACACGAAGAACGCTTCCTGCAACGAGTCGACCAGCGCCGTCCGCCACCGCGCGTGATGGTTGCGCAGCCGGGACAGTTCCACATTCGCCCGTACGCGGGCCAGCAGCTCGGCCGACGAGAACGGCTTGACGAGATAGTCGTCGGCCCCGGCCTCCAAGCCCTCGATCGAGGCTTCCTGCCCGGCGCGCGCCGAGAGGAGAAGGACAGGCGTGCTGGCCGTACGGGATTCCGCCCGCAACGCCGCGACGAGTTGGAGCCCGTCCAGCCGGGGCATCATGACGTCGCTGACGATCAGGTCGGGACTACGCACCCGGGCCGCCTCGAGCGCGGCCTGCCCGTCCGGAACCGCCTCGACCCGGTGGCCGGCCGAGCGCAGCAGCCGGGTCAGGTAGTCGCGCATGTCGGCGTTGTCGTCGGCCACCAGCACCGCGGCCGGACGATCGTTGTGGTCGGGCGTCGACGGCACCTCCGGACCGCCCGGAAGCCAGCGCAGCGCCTCCTGCACATAGGGGTCGGCTGTCCCGGACACCATCGCGGCGCCGGCCTCCGACGTCACCGCCTCGGCCGGCAGATGCGCTGACCCGAACCGCAGCCGGATCGTGAACGCGGTGCCCGAGCCGAGCACGCTGGCCGCCTCGATGGTGCCACCGTGCAGCTCGACGAGTTCCTTGACCAGGGCCAGGCCGATGCCGCTGCCCTCGTTGGAGCGGGAGCGGGCGTTCTCGATGCGGTGGAACCGTTCGAACAGCTGCGGCATCTCGGCCTCGGGGACGCCGACCCCGGTGTCGGCGACGGTCACCCCGGCGGTGCCGGACTCCGCCCGTACGGAAATCCGCACTCCCCCGGTGAAGGTGAACTTCAGCGCGTTGCTCAGCAGATTCAGGATGATCTTTTCCCACATGCCGCGGTCGAGCAGCACCGGCTCGGGCAGCGGCGGGCAGTCCACCTCGAACGTCAGGCCGGCCCGCTCGATCGCCGACCGGAACACGCTGGCCAGCTCGGCCGTGGCGGCGGCCAGGTCGACCGGCGCGAACCGGGCCTGCATGCGGCCGGCCTCGATCCGCGAGAAATCGAGCAGCGTGTTGACCAGCTTGCCCAGGCGAAGGCCGTTGCGGTGGATGACGTCCAGCTCGGCGCGGACACCGTCGCCGCCTACGTCCGTACGGGAAAGAAGCTCCTCGACCGGACCCATGATCAGGGTCAGCGGGGTGCGGAACTCGTGGCTGATGTTCGAGAAGAACGCGGTCTTGGCCCGATCGAGCTCGGCCAGTTCCTCCGCCCGGTGCTGTTGCGCCGCGTAACTGCGGGCACTGCCGAGACCCGCGGCGACGTGCCCGGCGACGAGCTCGACGAAACCGCGATAGCCGTCGTCGAGGGCGCGGTAACGGTTGAGTCCGGCCACCATGAACCCGTACGGGATGTCGCCCTGACGCAGAAGCGGCACCAGCAGCGCCTCGGTCGGAGGCTCGTGCCAGTCGCCGGACGGGCGGTCACCCTCGAGCGGCACCAGCACGGACTCGCCCTGAGCGGGCGTCTCGGCGGGCCAGCGCCGCGGATCAGTGAGCGGATGATCCTGGTGAATGCCGGTGGACCCGGCCAGCCGTACACCGTCGGAGTCGAACAGATAGGTCAGGGTGAACGGCAGGTCGTGCAGGTTGCGGGCGAGCTGGGACCCGGCGAACGCGAGCGCCTGCGCCTCGGTGCGCACCACACTCGGGTCGGAGCCGAGGTCACGCAGCGTCGCCATCCGGCGCTCGCCGATCACCCGGACGGTGTCTTCGCTGACCACGCAGAGCATGCCGACCAGGGCGCCGTCGTCGTCACGGAGCGGGCTGTAGGAGAAGGTGTGGTACGTCTCCTCGGAGTAGCCGGAGCGTTCCAGGAAGAGCAGCAACCCCTCGTCCCAGGTCGCCCGGCCGGTGTCGAGGACGCTCAGGATGCGCGGGCCGATGGCGTCCCAGATCTCGGCCCAGACCTCGCTCGCCGGGCGGCCCAGCGCCCACGGATATTTGCTGCGCAGCGTGTCGTTGCGGTAGGCCGCGTTGCAGAAGAAGGTGAGCTCGGGACCCCACGCCATCCACATCGGGAACCGGGACGACAACAGGATGCTGACCGCGGTGCGCAGGCTCTGCGGCCACTGCGACGGCCGGCCGAGCGGGGTCTGTTCCCAGGCCACGCCGAGGAGGTCTTGGCCGACGTCACCCCCACCGGCGAACACGTCGCCGGTTTCCTCCCCATTCATGGCGCGAACTCTCCCCGTTCCGTCCGGCATCCCGCGGCGCGCCTTCGTATCGTACGCAATCCGCCCCGCGTGACCGTCCCTCGATCGGGGGGCGGATTACCCCGCATATCGACCTTCCATGCGCGGCGGCGATACGGACGGGTTCCGGAATTCATACGTCCGACCGATAGGTGGGTGCGGCACTCCGGTTAATCGTTGAGGTCACTCTTCATTGGCTGGTCAGAGGCGATCCGCCGCTCCCCGGAAGGATCCATCGATGGCCGACGAAGAATGGCTCGGCGCCGACTACCGGCTGCACGAGGTGATCAGTCAGGGCGCGCTGGCCGTCGTCCGGCGCGCGACCGCCCGCAATGGAGGGCCGGAGCTCGCCGCGACGCTGTTCCGGCCCGAACTGGCCGGCGACGAGCAGGTGCGCGAGGCCTTCGCCCGCTCCTTCACCTGGGTGCTGCACCCGGCCGTGGTCGAGGTCCGCGGGCTCGTGGCCGAGCCGTTGGCGCTGGTCACCGAGCTGGTCGACGGCGTCTCGCTGCGTCGCTGGCTGACCCTCAACGGTGGT
The DNA here is from genome assembly GCF_018829635.1 of Paractinoplanes bogorensis. Classification (GTDB taxonomy): domain Bacteria; phylum Actinomycetota; class Actinomycetes; order Mycobacteriales; family Micromonosporaceae; genus Actinoplanes; species Actinoplanes bogorensis. The sequence continues at coordinate 690,313 of NZ_JAHKKG010000003.1, read as the reverse complement.
ACCCGGCCGGCCGCGGAAGCCGTTCACATCGCCGGGCAGATCGCGGCCGCGCTGGCCGCGGCGCATGAGCGCACGATCCTGCATCTCAACCTGACGCCGGCCACGGTCCAGATCCTCCGCGGAACGCAGCCGCCGGTGGTCAAGGTGAGCGACTTCGGCGTGTCGGCCCTGCTGATCGAGCTGGGGGTGGTGGCGCCGGCCCCGGCCTACGCCGCGCCGGAGATCCGGTCGGGCGGTCTGGCCACCCCGGCGGCCGACGTCTACTCGCTGGGTGTTCTGACGGCAGAGATCATTTCCGGTGTACGACCGGAGTCCGCTCGCAGCGATCTGTCGGGGTTGCCGCCGTCGGTCGTGTCCGTCGTGCGCAAGATGCTGGCCGATGAACCGTGGTCGCGGCCGTCGGCGGCCGGTGTCGCCGCGCAGTTCCGGTCGTTGGCCGGGCAGCTCGCTCCGGCCCTGCCGGTCGCGTCGCCCGCAGCTCTTTCCGTCGACGCTCCCGCGGCTCGATCCGTCGACGCTCCCGCGGCTCGATCCGTCGGCGCTCCCGCGGCTCTTTCCGTCGACGCTCCCGCGGCCGGCTCCGAGATTCTGGACGGGCAGGTGGTCGGGTTCTCCGGCTCTCCCGTGGTCGGGCCGTGGGTCGAGTCGGACGACTCGTGGGTGGAGTCGGAATCGGTATTCGTCACGTCGAGCGTCCCCGGTCCGGCGACGCCCGGCCCCGGCACACCCCTCGGCCGTCCCGGCCGGGTGCACGCGATCACGAACCCGCCGCCCGCGCCGCGCCGTCGTCTCGGGTGGAGTCGCACCCGTACGGTAATCGCCTCCTCCGCCGCGACTCTGGTCGCGGCGACCGTGCTGGCCGTCAACCTGGACGCCGGCGCGAACGACCAGCCCATCGCGGGTCCGACGGTGTCCGCCTCTCCCTCCGCGGCCGTCTCGACCACGGTCGTGACCCCGCCACCGGTCGTCAAAGAGACGCTGGCCCAGCCGGCCGCCCCGAAGCGCGGCACCTATGCGGCGCACCTGCCGGACAAGGCGGGCACACTCTATGTCGGCGTGCGGGACGGGGTCGTGGTGTCGTACATGTGTGACGGCAAGCGGATCGAAGCGTGGTTCCACGGCACGGCCGCGAACGGATCGGTCTCCGCGAAGGGCAAGAACGGCCAGCTCACGGGCGTCTACACGTCAGCCGGCATGACCGGCCAGGTCACGGTCAAGGGCAAGACCTACGCGTACGACATCCCGACCGTGACCAAGCCGTCGGCGCTCTATCGCGCCTCGTCCAAGGTGCGCAACGCCAAGGTGGACGGCGCATGGATCGTCCTGCCCAACGGCGAGCAGGTCGGCGTGCTCACCGTCGGCGAGACGACCGGACAGGCGACTTTCCTGAACACCACCAGCAACACGACCGTGGTCTCCGGCACCACCGTCACCGCCAAGAAGTTCGACGTCGAGACCGGCGTCGGCTTCTGACCCTCCCAGCGCTCCGCAGGGGTCCGCGGGGGTGAGCCCGGAGATTTGTCGGGCAGCGTTCCGGGCCACAGGCTGAACGTGCCGAATCTTCGGCCGGAGGAGCCCAGCGCCGAGTGCGCGCGGGCCGGCTTAGCCTCGGCTCGTCTGTGTTGATCAGTGGTGGTGAGGGGCTCATGTCCAAGGCGTCCCGGTGGGCCTCGGCCGTCGGCATTCTGATCGTTCTGCTGGTCGGCCTCGCTGCACCGCCGGCGCAGGCGGCCGCCTCGGAGGCGTGCGATCGCTACGACTTCCTGATGACCGAGCCGCCCGACTACCTGGTCGTCAGTCAGGTAGTGCTGCAGATCGCGCAGAACCAGTGCCACGACGGCTCCACCGTGGCCGGCTCGGTCGAGTTGCGCGATCTCGACGGCGACCGCTTCACCGACCGGCCGGACGCGCCGTGCTCGGCCCTCGGCGACACCACGAACTATGTCTTCGCGGCCCCGGGCAGCGCGCAGGAACTGACCGAGGCCGGCTGCGTGGCCACCTGGGTCGAGAACGTGCGGTTCTACCAGGCCCGCGGCGAGGACTGTTATCGGTCGGCGCACGCGAGCCCGCCGTACTCGGCCGAAGGGGATCCGTGCGGGCGCGGCTGGACGCATTGGTGGAGCGAGGCCGGCGGCTGGGGCAAGAAGGTGCTGATGGGCCTGTGTGGAGCCTTCGGCGGCTTTGTGGTTCTCTACCTGCTCATCCGGATGGGCAGCGGCGGTGGTGGCGGTGGCCTGTCGGAGGACTACATGCGAGGCCGCAGCTGACGACGCAGCGGTCAGGAAATGGCTGGCCGTGAGGTGGGGGCCCAGCGCACGGCGGCCACGGCGGCGGCCAGCACGAGCACGCCCAGCACGGCCGGCCAGCGGGCCAGCTCGAGGAGGAGCTGGGCCGAGTAGGGCAGGTTGGGTGTGTCGGCGTGGAACAGCTTGAGGATCGTCTGCGCCAGGACCGGCACCAGGAGCGCCAGGCCGACCACGGCGGTCTCGCGAATGACCGTACGGGAGCGTGGGGTCTTGGCTCTGACCAGACGCCCGGCCGACAAGGCCAGCCACCCGCCCAGGGCCGCGCCCAGGAGGCCGGCCAGCAGGGCCAGCGCGGTCACCCACCACGCGTCCTGCTTGAGCACGATGGTGAAGTCGTCGTAGACGTCCAGGCGGGCGTCGCCCTTGGTGGCCGAGAAGCGGTAGGAATCGGTCAGGCCGGGGCCGATCTGCCAGCCCTGGGCGCGGGCCGCCTCGGCGTCCGGAGTCGTTTTGTCGCTCGGCGCCACATAGGGCTGACCGGGCTCCCGGGCCGTCATGAAGTTCAGCCAGGCGGGGCGGTCGTTGGCGAACGGGTCGGCGTCGGCCTGCAGCGCGGCGCCGGGGTAGACGGCGGCTGCCGTGGTGATCGGGTCAAGGTCGGGCTGCACGGCCGACGCCACGGACTGGGCGACGAGGGCGGCGGGAAGAGCCAGCACGGCCGCGCCCAGCAGGGCGAGCAGCACCTTCACGACGACGCCACGGCGGGCGGGCGGCGCAGCGACAGTCGAGGTCACGACGACACCTCCAGAGCGCGGTCGGGCGCGGGACGGCCGGCCACGACGGCGGTGATGAGGGAGACGGCGAACAACACGAAGCCGAGCAGGCCGCAGCCGAAGCCGTAAGTGAGGGAGAGCGCCCAGAACGGCTTGCCCGGCGGCCCCGACGACACGGCGGTGAAGACCAGGCCGGTGAAGCCCAGCAACGCCTGCGGAAGCAGCAGGATCAGGGCCAGTACGGCCGGTTCGCGGGTCAGCGAGCGGACGGCGCCGCGGGCGAACTCGGTGCGGCGGGACACCCAGCCGGTGCCCAGCCAGCCGGCCAGGGCACCGGCGAGCAGGCCGAGCACGGAGACGACGGTCAGCCACGGCGGGGTCAGGCGGTCCATGACAGCGGTGACATAGAACGAGCCGGCGGGGGTGTCGACGACGTCGGTCTCGGTCTGGATCGTGAGGGCCAGGCCGTCGCGGGTGGCGGTGAAGCGGCGGCCGCTGTCGTCGATCTCGCCGGTGGCGATCCACGTGGCCCCGGTGACCTCGGCGTCGCTGACCTGCCAGCCGTCGGCCACCAGGCGTTGCTGGGCGGCGGCGGTCCAGGCCGGATAGTCGCCCGGGATGAAGCCGCCGTCGGGAGCGATGGTCAGCGTGGAGAACGAGAAGTCCTCGTCGTGGCCGGAGAGGAGCACCTCCGCGTACGACGGGTAGGTGACGTCGAAGAACAGGCCGTCGCCGTCCCGTGAGGTGCTCGCGTTCAGGCCCGGGAACAGAGTCTCGGAGACGGCACCGGTGTCGGGGAAGCCGGGCACGAACTCCCAGCCCACCCGGGCGAAGAAGGAGGCGCCGACGAAACCGGTGACCAGGGCGATCAGGGTGGCCAGCACGACCACGCCGCGGCTGGCGGGCCGGCCGAGGCGGGCGCGCAGGCCGTGGCGGATCAGGTTGAGCGTCTCGCGCACCGACGGCCGGGCCCGGCCGGCCTCGGCGAACGTGTCGAGCAGCTCGCCCCGGCGACGGCCGGGCGGGTAGGCCCGGACAAGCAGGCGGTACGGCCGGCTCATGCGGTCGCCGGGCCGAGATCCGGGCGTACGGCGGCGAGCTGCGTGGCCGCCGTACGGGAAATGCGGGCCAGCCTTTCGGTCTCGGCCGCCAGGGCCGCGGTGCCGCCCTCGGTGAGCCGGTAGTAGCGGCGGTCGCGGCCGTCCACCTTCTCGTCACGGTCGACGGCGACCAGGCCCTCGGCGTGCAGCCGGTCGAGCGCCGCATAGAGCGTGCCCGCCTGCAGCGTGACCTGGCCCTCGGACAGGGTGCCGACCTCCTGGATGATCCCGTAGCCGTGCCGGGCCTGTTTGACCAGCGCGGTGAGAATCCAGAAGGTGGGCTCGCGCATCGCCTTCACTGAAGCCATGCGAGGCAATATAAAGATGATCTGAGTATGCGTCAACCTAGTTGAAGGGCGGGCGACTGACCCCGAAGTGCTCGTGGATCTGCGACGAGCACACCTCGGTCCGGGCCACCACGATGCCGACCGTGAACAGCACGATGATCGCGCCGAACAGGCCCCAGAAGAGCTGGTTGGTCCAGTCGAGGAAGGCGAACACGCCGCACAGCCCGACCGCGAGGGCGGTGATGCCCGCCATCGTCTGCAGTTCGCGCAGCAGGTTGTGCAGGGTCCGATGCGCCTCCACATGGTCGCCGAAATGGGACTGCGGCGACCATTTCTTGGTGATCATCAGCCCGGTCATGGTGCCGAACCAGAACAGCGCGAGCCACAGATTCCAGGCCCGCGCGTCGCCCAGGAAGAACGCCGGTGGGATCTCCAGCCCGGCGATCGCGAACGGCAGGAACGAATCCAGGAATGAGGGCGCCCAGCGCAGCAGCACGCTCATCGTCAGGTACCAATAGAAAACCGTCACGAAGATCAGCAGCGTGGCAATGCTCTGCACGACGACGAGAAGGCCGGGCTTTTCGAACGTGTTCTCGGCCAGCAGCGCGAGCGCGACCCCCTGAATGATGCTGACGATGGTGATGAAACCGCCCGGCGAGATCTCCAGGGACCGGCGGACCAGCACGTCATGGGTCAGCGCCTGAATGCCGTCGCCGCGCACGGTGGACGGAGGTTCGGCCCGGACCGGAATCACGTAGGAATGGCGAGGCGCCGGCGACCGGAATTCGGGATGGGCCGTGGTCGCCGCTCGATGCCGGCGCTGAGATCTGGTTTCCGCTGCCACGACCCACATCTTGCAAGGCCGGTCAACACCGGTTTCCCGTACGGATAAATGGCCGCTTGACAATTCCGCCCGGCGCGCGTTTCCGCAGCTCAGCCATCTTGTCGCGGTTGACTGGTCAGATCATGGAAAATGATCTCGGATATCGGGGAAAGAGCAGCTCAGTGGCATTTCCCCGTAATGGCGGGCGAATTGCACACCGTACTAGCGCCGTGACAGGGAGTCGGCGGCCTCCCGAGGCTAGTACTCCGTGTCTATGCCTCGGGGCACAAAAGCGCAGATGCCGCGAACTGTCCTAAGACGTGAGAAACGAGTCCAGGACCGGCGCGATCTCGGCCTCGAACTCGTCGAAGAACCCGTGCCGGCCCCCGTCGTGCAGGTGCAGCGCCGCCCCCGGGATGCGCCGGGCCAGCAGCTTGGCGTTCGCCGTCGGCACCATGTGATCGTCCGACCCGTGCAGCACCAGCGTCGGCGCCTGGATCGACGGGATCACGGCCCAGGCGTCGTGCCGGTTGCTGGCCCGCAGATGGGCCCGCGCCTCGTCGGCCGTCATCGTCGGGTCGCCGAAGAGGTGACTCTCCCCCGACCAGGCATCGGTGTAGAACAGCTCGCGCAGGGTGCGCGCGTTCGTCTCCGGGCTGGCCAGCCGCTTCCGTACATCGGCCGACCGCTCGACCGCATGCTCCCCGCCGGGCGACGTGCAGGCCAGGACCAGGCGCTCGACGAGTTCCGGGCGGCGCGCGGCCAGGTGCTGGGCCACGCGGCCGCCCATCGAGGTTCCGTAGACCGTCGCCGGCCGGGCCCCGCCCTCACCGAGCACCCGCGCCGCGTCGTCGGCGAACGTCTCGGTCGTCCACTCGCCGACCGGTCCGCGGCTGCCGCCGGTGCCGCGCCAGTCGAACGTCACCACCCGGAACCGGGACTCGAACGCCTCGCGCAGCCCGGTCCACCAGACGTGCGAGTTGGCCTGCCCGGACAGCAGCAACAGCACCGGGCCGTCCGCGAGCCCGCTCGTCTGGACGGCGAGCGGGAACTCGTCAGCCCTTTGCGGGTGCATCGTCCTTCGCTTCGTCCTTCGCGGGCAGCGAATCCATGAACGAGCTGACCGAGAACACGGCCCGGCCGGCCCCCGGCTCGCCGTAGCCGGGCGGGCTGGTCAGGCCGTTGGCCTCCATCACGGCGCGGTAGGTCTCGAGCAGCCGCACGTGGTATTCCAGCGGCGCGCCCTGGGGGTTGGTGCGGCCCAGCGGCGTCGTCGGCTCGGGGCACCAGGTGGTGAAGCGGGGCGTGATGCCGCGCGACATGAAGTATTGAAGGCCCTCGGCGGTCGAGTCGATCGCCTCGTTGACCGTGGTGAAGCCGTGCGGCGCGGCCATCTCGACGCCCGCCACGAAGTTGGGGATGACGTTGCGCGGCCCGAAGATCTCGGCCGAGTCGAGGATGCGGCGGTGCCACTCCTCGCGGCCCACGTAACGCTCCTTGCCCGGGCAGTAGAGCTCGAACAGCTTCTTGTCCCACACCTCGTAGTTGGGGTGGTAGATCTGGATGCCGTAGTCCTTGAACCGCTGCACGTCGGCCTTGGGCAGCGCCTGGGCGACGACCTTGCCGATCCACCGGCCGGGGAAGCGCTCCTCGATGGCCTGCGCATATTGCCCGTAGAAGTCGGCCTCGGCCTTGCCCTGCACCTGCGACGTGATGCTGCCGCCGGTCAGCGTGTAGGCCTTCGACGTCTGCGCGGTGTCGTGCTTGTCGATGATCTCGAGCGCCTCGAGGATCTCGTCGATCGGCTTGACGCCCGTGTAGGGCCGCCCGGCCGCCTTGTGCTGGCGCCAGTTGTGGTTGATGTCGCAGTACTGGCATTCCTCCTTGGCGCCGAAGTATTGACACACTCGGAACGCCGTCAGATAGATCAGGTAGCCCCACTGGATGGTCGGGGCGACCTCCATCACCGACTTGCCGTTGGCCAGCGTGTGCCGGTAATAGTCGGGCATCGGCGGCAGCCCGACGTCGGCGATCGGCTTGTCGTCGAGGTGGAGACGCATGACGCCGTCTTCGCCGGTCTTGACCCGGTAGGGCGAGCTGGGATTGACGCGGACGGACACGACCGTCCGGCGAAGGCCATAGGGCCCGCCGGTGAGCACGAGCTCCTCGGGCGGGCGGCGCAATGCGGCCGAGCCCAGCTCGGGCAGGGTGCGGTGGTCGAACGAGAAGATGAAGTACGACTTCGGCTTCACGTCGCCGTGCTCGTTGTCGGTCAACGCCGAATCGTCGAAGGCCATCCCGCCGCGCAGCAGGTCCTCCTTGATGACAGCCTCCCGCGGTACGTGCGGGAACCGCCCCATCAGATCTTCGACGACCTCGGTGCGTGACGTCATGAGCCCCTCCTGATCAGCAACCTGTGCCCCATCCTCTCTCACACCTACGACAACTCCCAGGCTCCCGGCCGAGGTGTACGTTCGGTCACGCGTCCCGGACGGTTTGCTTCACGTCCGGCACCAGAGAAGGAGCAACCGAGAGTTCCCGTACGCCGGCAGCCAGCAGCCGCGGCACCACGGCGCTCGCGGCCGCGAGTTCGCCGCAGACAGAGACCACCACCCGCTCCCCGGCCGCCTCGCCGACGGCGCGAATGAGCTGCTCAACCGCCGGATCCAGCCCCTCGGTGAGCGCCCGCAGATCCGCGTTGCCCCGCTCGGCGGCCAGAGTGTATTGGGTCAGATCGTTCGTACCGATGGAGAAGAAATCCACGTACGGGACGAAATCTCTGGCCCGGAGTGCTGCGGCCGGCACTTCCACCATCATGCCGACGAGAAGGCCGTCCGGCGTTTCGCCCCCGATCGCCTCGTCGAGCATCCGCCGCGCCTCGAGCAGTTCGCCGACCACGGTGACCATCGGGAACATGATGCTGACCGGAGTCCGGCGCGCCACTCGTACGATGGCCCGCAACTGCTCGGCGAACATCGCGCGATGGGCGAGCGAGTGGCGAATCCCCCGTACGCCGAGAAAGGGGTTGGCCTCCCCCGGCGCGGGCAGATAGGGCAGCGGTTTGTCGCTGCCCGCGTCCAGGGTGCGAAGCGTGATCCGCCGCCCGCCGAGCGCCTCCGCGATCCGCAGATAGACGCTTTCCTGCTCGTCGGCGTCCGGAGCCCGATCGCGATCCAGAAAGAGGAACTCGGTCCGCACGAGTCCGGCGAGATCGGCGCCGTTGGCCGCGGCCGTACGCGCTTCGTCGACCGACCCGACATTGGCGCCGACCTCGACGGTCACGCCGTCCCGGGTCACCGCGGGCCGGGATGCCAGCGCGCGGGCCTGATCCCGCGCGACCGCCTGCGCCGCCGCCCGGGCCCGCAGCTCGGCCAGCCGCTCGGCCGGCGGATCGGCCTCGACCTCGCCGGTGCCGCCGTCCATCGCGACCAGCGTGCCCTCGGCGACCTCGAGCACGTGCGGTCCCGCCCCGACGACCGCCGGGATGCCGCGGGTGCGGGTGAGGATCGCCGCGTGCGAGGTCGGGCTGCCGCCGGCCAGCACCACGCCCTCGATCCGGGCCGGGTCGAGCCCCGCCGCCTCGGCCGGCGTGAGATCGGCCGCGATCAGCACGACTCCGTCGGCTGTCACCGGGACGGTCGATGCCGTGACGCCGAGCAGTTCGCGCAGCACCTGGGCGCCGACTGCGCGGACGTCGGCGGCCCGCCCCCGCAGATAGGGGTCGTCGAGAGCGTCGAATTCGCCCGCCACCGCGTCGGTGGCCGCCTGCCAGGCCGCGGGGGCGGTGGCTCCCCGCTCGATCCGGGCGCGGGCGCCGCCGAGCAGTTCGTCGTCGTCCAGCAGGAGGAGGTGGGCCTCGAAGATCTCGCCCGGGATCTGGCTGATCTCTTGGCGGGTCGCCTGCATGGCCTCGTCGAGCCGGGCGAGTTCGGCTTCGGCGCCCTGGGAGGGTTCGTCGGGGATGTCGAGCTTCGGCTCGTGCAGGCGCATCGCCGGGCCGATGGCCACGCCGGGTGACGACCCGCTGCCCCTCGATGGGCCGATGGCCACGCCCGGGGTGGCCTCGCCGAACGCACCGGCGGCCAGCGCCACGAACCCGTCGACGGCCGCCTGCGCCTGGGCGCCCGACGCCCGTACGGCAAGCTCATGGCCTTGCAAAGCACCCAGAGTGGCGACCCGGGTGAGGCTGGACGCGGACACCCACGCCGAGTCCGTGGTCACGTTCCGCAGCTCGACGCGCGCGTCGAAAACCCGCATCGCTCCCACCAGGCGAGCCGCGGGCCGCGCGTGCAGTCCGTGCGGATTGGTCACCGTGACGACGGCGTCCGGGGCGCCCGATTCCGTACCGGAAGGAACTGGATCTTGCACGGAAGCCCCGAAATGGGACTGCTTACCGGCCAGCCCGGACATCGCCTCGGCGGCCACCTCGGCCCGCGACGCCCCGGAAGCGGCAGTGACGACCGCGGCGACCAGGCCCTCGACCAGCGGCGCCGGGCACAACAGCACCCGCGCACGCTGATCATCGTCGAGGAACTCCAGGGCGGTCTCGGCCGACAACACGGCACTGCCGAGGTCCATCAGCACGACGACGCCGTCGCCGCTGTCGGCCGCGACCAGGGCCTCGCTGATCGCCACCGCATCAGTGCCGAAGGTCGTCTCGTCCAGCCCGGCCGCGACCTCGACGGTCACCCCGGGCGTCATCTCGGACGCCAGGGCGGCCGCGGCCCGGGCCAGTGGCCGGCTGTGGCAGACGACCACCAGCCCGACCGTCATCCGGCGTTACCCAGCGTCGTGGCCGCGGCCCGCATCAGCAGTGTCACCGAGGTCGCGCCGGGGTCGGGATGGCCGGCGCTGCGCTCGCCCAGATAGCTGGCCCGGCCCTTGCGCGCGACCAGCGGAATTGTCGCCTCCCGGCCCTTCTCGGCGGCGTCGGCGGCGGCCTGGAACGGGTCACCGCCGGACGCCAGCGCCGCATCGAACGCCTCCACGGCGGGGGTGAGTGCGTCGACCATCGTCTTGTCGCCCACTGATGCCTTGCCGCGGGCGACCACCCCCTCCAGGGCGGCGTGCAGCACCTGGGCGAACCCGGCCGCGTCGACCGGCGAGCCGGCCGAGGCGGCCATGCGCAGGAACGCGGTGCCGTAGAGCGGACCGCTGGCCCCGCCGACCTTGCTGATCATGGTCATGCCGACCGTCTTGAACAGCGCCGACGGTGACTCCGGAGGCGAAGCCTCGAGCGCGGCGACCGCCGCCGACAGACCGCGGTCCATGTTGAAACCGTGGTCGCCGTCGCCGATCGCCGAATCGAGGGCCGTCAGCTCGTCCCGCTCCAGAGCGACCAGGCGCGCGAACTCCTGGACCCAGGCCGTGAGATCGGAGACCTCCACTGACTCAGACCCCCCGCCGCAGGGCCGGTGTGTTGACCGGTGCGTCCCAGAGCCGGAGCAGTTCGTCGTCGGCCTTGAGCAGCGTGACCGAGCAGCCGGCCATGTCGAGGCTGGTGATGTACGGACCCACGAGCGACCGGGCAACCGGGATCCCGTTCTTGGCCAGCAGCTGGTTGACCTCGTGGAACATCACATACAGCTCGATCAGCGGCGTCGCCCCCATGCCGTTGACGAAACAGATCACACCGTCGCCGCCGGTGAAGTCGAGGTCGGTGAGGATCGGGCTGACCAGCATCTCGGCGATCTCGTTGGCCGGCGCGACCGGCACCCGGCGGCGGCCCGGCTCGCCGTGGATGCCGATGCCGACCTCCATCTGGTCGTCGGGCAGATCGAATGTCGGGCGCCCGGCCGCCGGCACCGTGCACGAGGTGAGGGCGAGACCCATGCTGCGCGCGTACGCGTTGACCTTGCCCGCCACCTCGGCCACCTCGGCCAGGGGGCGTCCCTCCTCGGCCGCGGCGCCGGCGATCTTCTCGACCAGCACGGTGGCTCCGACGCCACGACGCCCGGCCGTGTAGAGGCTGTCCTGCACGGCGACGTCGTCGTCGATCACCACGGTGGCGACCTCGGTGCCGCTGTCGGCCGCCACCATCTCGGCGGCCAGCTCGAAGTTCATGATGTCGCCGGTGTAGTTCTTGACGATGTGCAGCACGCCCGCGCCGCCGTCGACGGCCTGGGTGGCCGCCACCATCTGGTCGGGCACGGGTGACGTGAAGACCTCACCGGCACACGCGGCGTCGAGCATGCCCGGCCCGACGAACCCGCCGTGCAACGGTTCGTGCCCCGAGCCTCCTCCGGAGACGAGACCGACCTTTCCCCGTACGGGCGCATCGCCCCGCACGATGACGCGGTTCTCGAAATCGACGCGCAGCTCCGGATGGGCGGCCGCGAGGCCGTGCAGCGCGTCGGCGATGACGTTGGCGGGATCGTTGATGAGCTTCTTCATGGTGGCTCCTCACCGCGCTAATCGACTTCCGTCCTCAAGTTACGCCCGAGATCGCTCCGTTACGAGACCGTCACGCCACGATTACCAGGAGCCGTTGGGGGGATGTCCCGCCTTGCGCCGAGACCTCACGATGAGAGCGTGCGACGCTGGCTGGCAGTGATGGGTGGACTCGGACTGGCCGTATCCGTGCTGGTCGCGGCCCCGGGCCCGGCATCCGGCGGGGGCCGGGTGATCAAGCGGCTGGCGTACGCCCCGGCCGAGCCCGTCGGCAGCAAGGGCCACCTGCTCGACCTCTATCTGCCCCGCCGCACCGCCCACCCGGCCCCGCTGGTCATCTGGTCGCACGGCTCGGGCTGGCTGGCCGAGAACGGCCGCGACGGCGCCGACGTGGTCGCGGCCCGGCTCAACCCGCACGGCTACGCGGTGGCCGGGGTGGCGATCCGCTCCAGCGACCACGCCCAGTTCCCCGGCCAGCTCAACGACATCAAGTCGGCGATCCGCTTCCTGCGGACGAACGCGGCCCGCTTCGGCCTCGACCCGGCCCGCATCGCCGTGATGGGCGAGTCGTCCGGTGGCTGGACGGCCGCGATGGCTGCGGTCACGCCGGGTGAACGGGTGCAGGCGGCGGTCGCCTTCTATCCGCCGACCGAGTTCCTGAGCATGGACTCCCAGATGCTCGAGCCGGGCCGCCCGCTGACCCACAACGACCCCCACTCCCCCGAGTCGTTGCTGCTCGGCGCCCCGATCGAGCAGCGTCCCGACCTGGTCGAGAAGGCCAGCCCCATCCCGTACGCCGCCACGACGTCCCCGCCGATGCTGATCCTGCACGGGCAGCGGGACATCCTGGTCCCCTGGCAGCAGAGCGTGCTGCTGCACGAGGCCGCCCCGACCTCGACGCTGGTCCTGCTGCCGGAGGGCGGCCACGGCCAGTGGAACGACTTCCTGACCAGGCCGGCCACGAACGCGGGCGCCTACGTCTATCCCGACCGCCCGGTCGCCCTCTCCTGGGACTACGTGATCAGCTTCCTCGACCGTGCCCTGGCCGGGCCCGGGAACTGACGCCTACTCGGCAGCGGCCGCGACGGCCTCGGTCGAGAGCGCGGTGACCTGGTTCCAGTCGCCTGCGGCGAGCAGGCCGCGGGCGACCATCCAGCTGCCGCTGACTGTCGGCACGGCGGGGACGGCCAGGTAGTCGCGCAGGTTCTTCGGGCCGACCCCGCCGGACGGGACGAACCGCACGCCCGGGAACGGTGCCGACAGGGCCTCGATGTAGGCCGGACCGCCGAGCAGACCGGCCGGGAACAGCTTGACCTCGTCCAGGCCGAGAGCGACGGCCGCCATCACCTCGGAGGCGGTGGCCACGCCGGGCAGGATGTCGACGCCGTGCTCACGGGCCCGCTCGATCACCGCGGCCGAAAAGCCGGGGCAGACGATGAACTCGGCGCCGGCCTCGACGACCTGATCGACGTGCGCGGGGGTGAGCACCGAGCCCGCCCCCACCCGCATGCCCGCGACGGCCCGCGCGCGGCGGATCCCCTCGAGCCCCGCCGCGGTCCGCAGCGTGATCTCGATGCGGTCGATGCCGCCGGCCAGCAGGGCCTCGCTCAGCGGGACGGCCTGCCCCGGCTCGTCCAGCACCACCACGGGCAAAATCGGGCTACTCACAGAAACACCATTCCCCACGGTCTCCTCGAATCGCTGACGCGGGCACCATCACCGGACCACCTCGGCCGGCGTCCCGGCCGGCCGGAGCAGCTCGTGGGCGTAGGGCAGGCCCTCCCAATCGCCCGGGACGGTCACGACCTGACCGCCGGCCGCGTTGCCGGTCGCGAGGCGCTCCGAGACGGACGCGCCGGCGCACAGGGCGGCCAGATAACCGGCCACGAAGGCGTCGCCCGCCCCTACCGGGTCGACGACTACCCGCGGTGAGGCCGCGGCCCGCACGACGTCGCTGCCGGTCCGTGCCAGCGATCCCACCGCACCGAGCTTGATGACCACGGTCGCGGGGCTGAGCGCCGACGCCAGCGACTCCCCGGCCGCCCACGAGTCGAGTTCGTCGGGACGGTCGAGCAGCATGGCCGCCTCGGACACCCCGGCGAACAGCAGGTCGACCGAGGGCAGCAGCGACACCAGAACGGCGCGCGCGTCGGCGTCGGCCCACAGCGTCCGCCGGTGGTTGACGTCGAGCGACACCAGCGTCCCGGTCGCCCGCGCCACCCCGATCGCGTGGCGCATCGCGTCGAGCGGCCCGGGCCCGAGGGCCGGGGTGATGCCGGTCAGGTGCAGGACGTCGGCGGCCTCGATCGCCGCGACCGACACGTCGGCCGTGGTCATCCGCGACGCGGCGCTGCCGGCCCGGTAGTAGCGCACCCGGGTCGGCGTGCCGTCGCGGTGCTCCTTGAGCATCAGGCCGGTCGGCGCGCCGGGGTCGGTGGCGGCCAGCACGGTCACGCCTTCGGCACGGATCTCCCGCCGCACGAACACGCCGAGTGCGTCGTCGCCGAGCCGGCTCATCCACGTCACCGGCACGCCGAGCCGGGCCAGCCCGATCGCCACGTTCGACTCGGCGCCGCCCAGCCCGACCGGCACCGGTTCCCGGATCAGCCCGGACGCCGGCACCGCCAGCAGCGCCATCGTCTCGCCCAGAGTGACCACGCCGCCGGTCACGCGTCGCCGATCCGCAGCATCACCTTGCCGCCGCCCTGGGCCGCGCGGGCGAGTGCCGCCGGGGCCTCGGCCAGCGGATAGGTGGCCGAGATCAGCGGCTCGAGGTCAAGACCTTCCCCCAGCGCCCGTACGGCGTCAGTGATCTCGTCGGCGAACCGGTAGGACCCGATCCACGTGATCTCGCGGGTCACCAGGTCACCCAGGATCGCCGGGGTGGCCGAGCCGGGCAGGTTGCCGACCTGCACGAGCGTGCCGCCGCGGGCGGTCGCCCGCAGCACCGCGCCCAGCGCAGCGGGAACACCCGACGCCTCGAACACGAGCTCGGCGTCGGCGGGCAGAGCATCGCCCGCACGCAGGTTGAGTCCCTTGTCGGCGCCGAGCGCCTGGGCCATCGCGAGCGGAGCGCCGGCCACGTCGGCGACGGTCACGGTGGCCGCTCCGGCGAGCCGCAGCGCCGCCACGACCAGACAGCCGATCGGGCCGGCCCCGTTGACCAGCACGTCGCGGCCCTCGACGCGGCCGGCCCGGGACACCGCGTGCATGGCGACGGCCAGAGGCTCGGCCAGGGCGCCGTGCCGGGTCGAGACGCCGGACGGGAGCGGCCGCAACTGGTCGGCCCGGACCACGACCTCTTCGGCGAACCCGCCGTCGGTGTGCGGGTCGAACGCGGCCGACCCGAGATAGCGGACCTGGGTGTTGAGGTTGTCGCGCCCGTGCAGGCGTACGGGAAGCTCGCCGATCGGGGTCGAGGGGTGAACCGCGACCGCCGTGCCGACCAGGTCGGACGAAACACCCGCGCCGACCGAGGCGACCCGGCCGGCTATCTCATGGCCGAGGATCAGCGGGTGCTTGAGGGTGGCCGTGCCCGAGGCGGCGTGGGCGTAGTAGGAGACGTCCGAGCCGCAGATGCCGCCCCACTCCACGGCTACCCGCACCTCGCCCGGCTGCACCGGCGGGGAGTCGAGCTCGTCGACGCGTACGTCGCAAGCCCCATGAACCACGACTGCCTTCATCGTGCGTCCTCCAATGCGACGAGGTCGCGGCCGCGCGTCTCGGGGGCCAGGATCGCCGAGACCAGGGTGATCGCGGAGTAGATGATGAGCATGGCGGCGATCGGCCACCAGTGACCGGTCCACGCCGTGAGCGCGGCCGCCGTGACCGGGCCGATCGCGGTGGCCAGGATGCCGCCGATCTCCTTGGCCAGGGCGAGCTGGGTGAAGCGGTTGCGCGCCCCGAACAGCTCGGCCATGGTGACGCTCTCGAGCGAGAAGAGGCCGAGGACGCCGACGTTGAGGCCGAGGATCATGCCGGCCATGATGCCCGCCGTGGTGCCACCGGTGATGAGCAGCATCATCGGGACGGCGAAGATCATCGTGAGGATGGACAGGCCGATGTAGACCGGGCGGCGGCCGACGCGGTCACCGAGCAGGCCGATCAGTGGCACGGTGGCAAAGCCGAGCAGCGAGCCCCAGACGATCGAGGTGGTCGGCACGCTCTTGCTGACCGCGAGGTCGGTCGCGATGTAGCCGACGAGGAACGTCTGAACGAGACCGGAGTTGCCCGCCTGACCGAACCGCAGGCCCAGGGCCAGGAAGAACGCCCGGCCCTTGCGCTCGTGGACGGCGACCTGCAGTTTGTCTGCCGGTGCCGACTCGCGCTGCTCGAAGACCGGGCTCTCCTTGAGGTTGCGGCGCATCCACACGGCGAAGATCATCAGGAGGAAGCTGAGCAGGAACGGCAGCCGCCAGCCCCAGCTGAGCAGCTGCTCGTCGGAGAGCGTGGCGACCAGGATGGCCCACAGGCCGGAGGCGGCCAGCGTGCCCGAGTTGGTGCCGAGCGAGACCAGCGAGGCGATCAGGCCGCGCTTCTTGGGCGGGGCGTACTCGGCGAGCATCACGGTGGCGCCGGCGATCTCGGCGCCCGCCCCGAAGCCCTGGATCAGGCGCAGCAGCACCAGCAGCATCGGCGCGAGGATGCCGATGGCCTGATAGGTCGGCAGCACGCCGATCAGCGTGGTCGAGGCGCCCATCATCGTGATGGTGATGAACAGGACGCGCTTGCGGCCGATCCGGTCGCCCATGCGGCCGAAGTAGACGGCACCGGCCAGGCGGGCCACGTATCCGACGCCGTAGGTGGCCATGGCCGCGATCAGGCCGATGGCCGGGCTGACGTCGGGGAAGAAGATGCGGTTGAAGACGATGGCGGCGGCCAGCGAGTACAGCTGGAAGTCCATGAACTCCATGGCCGTGCCGAGCCAGCCGGACACGGCGGCGCGGGTGAGGTCGCGGGTCGAGCGCTGAACGGGGGTGGCCCGCTCGGAGGTGTCGGTCATGTGGCACTCCGTGGTCGGAGAGAGAACGGTCAGACTTCGATGCGCCCGTCGAGGACGGCGGGCAGCCGCTCCGCGACGGAGCGTACGAGCTCCGGGCGGTCGGCGAGGTCGGAAGCGCCAACCAGCCTCAGTTGGGCGGCGACCAGTTCGGGGGCGGTGCGGTGCTCGGCCCAGTTCCGGGCCAGCCGGTCGGCGAGGGGGTCGAGGGCATCCCCGGTCTGTGCGACCCAGCCGGCCAGGGCCAGTTCGAGGATCGGGCTGCGGGTGGAGCGCAGGACGCCGAACCAGCGCTCGGGCAGCTTGCCCGAGCCGTCGGAGGAGATCTGGCGCAGTGAGTGCCGGATCGCCGGGTTCTCGAAGCGGGTCACCAGGTCGTCGGCGTACTGCGCCGGGTTGGGACCGAAGGTGGGCAGGGTCGGGGCGACCTCGTCGGCGAGCTGCCGGACGAGTTTCGGGCCCCAGTCGGTGGCCATGGTGTCGGCCACGGTCTCGAGCCCGGCGGCCCGGCCCAGGTAGGCCAGGGCCGAGTGCGAGCCGTTGAGCAGGCGCAGCTTGGTGAGCTGGTAGGGCGTCACGTCGGGCACGATGAGCGCGCCGTCGAGCTCCCAGCGGGGCCGGTCGGCGGCGAACGCGTCTTCGAGCACCCACAGGCGGTAGGGCTCGGCCGCCACCGGCACCTCGTCGCGGAACGGCAGCACGGCCGACGCCGCCTCGACGTCGCCCGGGGCCAGAGCGGGCACGATCCGGTCGACGACGGTCGAGGGCCACGCGACGCTCTCGTCGAGCCAGCTCAGGAACGCGTCGCCCGCCTTGGCCAGCGCGGCGAACTCGCGGACCACCCCGGCCAGGACGGCGCCGTTGGCTGCCATGTTGTCGCACGAGATGACGGTCAGCGGGGCGCCGCCGGTCAGGTGCCGCACGGTCAGGCCGCGGACCAGGGCGCCGATCACGGTGTGGGCGGTGCCGGCCACGAGGTCGGCCGCGATCTCGGGGGCGGCCGTGTCGAGGTGGCCGTCCGGCGTACGGAAATAGCCCTTCTCGGTGATCGTCAGCGTGACGACCGTGGTGCCCGGCGCGGCGACCAGCTCCTGCACGCGATCGGCGTCGTCGCCCAGGTGCAGCGCCTCGGCCAGCGCGTCGCACACCCGCACGACCGGCGCGCCGGGCCCGCGGGTGGTGACCGAGTAGAGGCAGTCCTGCGCGCGCAGCTTGGCCACGGTCGCGCGGGAGCTCGGGGCGACGCCGGCGATGCCCCAGTCGCCGACCGCCTGGGTGTAGACGGCCTGGTGGGCGCGGTGGAAGTTTCCGAGCCCGAAGTGCACGATGCGCGGCTGCCTGGTCATGGCGGTCACCAGTCGTGCACGGAGCCGTCGAGGCGCCGCGCCACGGGGAGGTACCTGGGCTCGTAGGGGAAGCGGGCCGCCACCTCGTCGTCGTAGGTGATGCCGAGGCCGGGCTCGTCGGAGGGGAACAGCATGCCGTTCTCGAGGCGGGGCGTGCCGCGGAAGACCTCGTACGTCTCCGGGGTGTGGCCCATGTGTTCCTGGATGCCGAAGTTGGGCACCGAGATGTCGACCGCCACGGCCGCGGCCGTGGTGACCGGGGACAGGTCGGTGGCGCCGTGCGAGCCGGTGCGCACCTGATAGAGCGCGGCCAGGTCGAAGATGCGCCGCAGGTGCGTGATGCCGCCCGCGTGCACGACGGTGGTGCGGACGTAGTCGATGAGCTGCTCGGTGATCAGCTGCTGCACGTCCCAGATCGAGTTCAGCACCTCACCGGTGGCGATCGGGGTGGTCGTGTGCTGCCGGATGAGCCGGAACGCCTCCTGGTTCTCGGCCGGCGTCGGATCCTCCATCCAGAACAGGCGCAGCTCCTCGACGCTCTTGCCGAACCGGGCGGCCTCGATCGGGGTGAGCCGGTGGTGCACGTCGTGCAGCAGGTGGAAGCCGAACCCGAACTTGTCGCGCACCTTGGCCAGATAGCCGGGCGCGAAGCCGAGATAGGCCTCGGTGCTCCACGCCTGCTCGTCGGGGAGGTTGGTCGCCGCGGGCTCGTAGAAGGCGCCCTTGCGCACCCCGTAGCTGCCGCTCAGCCCGGGCACGGCGGCCTGGGCGCGGATCGCTTGGAAACCCTTTTCCTGGTACGCCGCCACGTCGTCGAGCAGCTCGTCGACGCTCGCGCCGCTGGCGTGGCAGTAGACCAGCACCCCGTCGCGCGAGCGCCCGCCGAGCAGCTCGTAGACCGGCAGGCCGGCCACCTTGCCCTTGATGTCCCACAGGGCGACGTCGACGGCGGCGATCGCGGTCATGGTGACCGGGCCGCGCCGCCAGTAGGCGCCCTTGTAGAGGTACTGCCAGGTGTCCTCGATGCGGGCCGGGTCGCGGCCGATCAGCAGCGGGGCCAGGTGATCCTGCAGATAGGAGGCCACGGCCAGCTCGCGCCCGTTGAGCGTGGCGTCGCCGAGGCCGGTCACGCCGTCGGAGGTGGTGATCCGCAACGTCACGAAGTTGCGCCCGGGCGACGTCACCAGAACCTCGACGCGTTCGATCGTTGCCATCGGATCACTCCTCCGTTACGGCCGGATGACTTGTGTGCGTGTGCTTGTATACAAGTACCGGTCGCTCAGGATGTCAAGGCCCTATGCTTGGTCACCGTGGCTGGGACGAACAGGCAGACCGTGTACGCGACGCTGCGGCGCAAGGTGCTCACGATGGAGCTGGCGCCGGGAGCGCCCGTGAGCGAGAACGAGCTGGCCGCGGCGCTGGGCGTCTCGCGCACCCCCGTACGGGAAAGTCTGATCCTGCTGGCCGAGGAGGGACTGGTTCAGGTCTTTCCCAAGGTCGGCTCGTTCGTGTCCCGGGTCGATCCGGTGCGCGTGGCCGACGCCCAGTTCATCCGGGAGGCGGTCGAGCTGACCGCGCTCGACGATCTGCCCTCCGTGCTCGACGCCGACGTCCTGGCGGCACTGCATGCGAACCTGGATCAGCAGGACCGGGCGGGCATCGGGCTCGAGGAGTTCTTCGCGCTCGACGAGGAGTTCCACCACGGGTTGCTGCAGCTCAGCGGGCACGGGGCGGCGTGGGCCACGGTCAGCGCGGCCAAGGGTCACCTCGACCGGGCGCGCCGGTTGGGTCTGGGCGAGGCGTCGCCGCCGGCGGTCAACGCGGGGCAGCACCGGGCAATCCTCGACGCCATCGTGGGCGGTGACGTGGCCGCGGCCCGAGCGGCGATGCGCACCCATCTACGGGCCGTGTTCGACGATGTCGAGCGGATTCGGGCGCAGTCACCTTCGTTGTTCGCTTCGAACGACGGCTCCACGCCCGTACGGCGAAATGTCGTGACCTGGGACTGACCGCCTAGATGCTTCCGCCGGCGGCCGCAATGATCTCGCGGACCCGCTGTTTGGCCAGCTCGCAATACTCGACGGCGCCGCGGCGGGCGGCCTCCAGGTCGCGGGCGGCGACGCCGTCGATCAGGTGGCGCTGGGCCTCGACGAACTTCTGCGATGTCTCCGGTGTCACGCCGAACGAGCGGGTCATCACGTTCTTGATCCCCAGGCGCCCGAACGTGGCCGTCAGCAACGGATTCCGGGCCAGCGACACCAGGTACTCGTGCAGCGCGTAGTTCGCGTCCAGGTAGCCGTGGAAGTCGACGAACCGCTCCCCCACCAGCAGCGCGGCCATCGCGTCGAAGCGGCGGCGCAGCTCGGCGATCTCGTCGTCCGTCGTGGCGCCGATGATGATCGACAGCACGCCGAGCTCGATGGCATGCCGCGCGTCGAACGTCTCGTCCGAGGTCCGCACGTCGAGCGGCGCGATCACGTAACCGCGGTCGGCGTCGCGGCGCACCAGGGCGTCCGACGACAGGCGGGTCAGGGCGTAGAACGCGGCTGCCTGGTCGACGCCGAGCCGCTCGGCCAGATCCTCCAGCGGCAGCGTCTCGTCGGCGGCGTAGGCCCGGCTGAGCACGAGTTCACGCGCCCGCCCGTACACCTCGTCGTCGCGGGCGAAGGCGAACCGGCCTAATCCCCCCCGGAAGTAGGTCAGCGGCTGCCCGTTGCCGGCCGTGGCCGACCGCACCCGGCCCAGGAAGATCGTGTGCGTGCCACCGGTGACACGCTCGGCCACCTCGCACTCGATGTGGGCCAGGGCGTCGCTCAGCAGCGGCAGGCCGAGCGTGCCCGGGTGCACGGCGACGCCCCGGAACTTGTCCGTGCTGGGGCTCGCGAACTGCCGGGCCAGTTCGCCCTGGCCGTCGCCGAGCACGTTGACGGCGTACCGGCCCGAACTCGTCACCGCCCCGGCCGTCGGCACCGAGTTGTTGAGGCAGGCCAGCATCATCGGCGGGTCGGCCGACAGCGAGGTCACCGAGCTCGCCGTCATGCCGTACCGGATGTCACCGGTGTCAGTGGTGATGACGGTGACGCCGCTGGCGAGGTGGCCGACGACGTGCCGGAAATGCGCTGCGTCCATGCGTTCATGCAATCCGGCCCCGGCCGCGCGCGGAGTGGCCGGGAGCGTCATCGTCGCCGCCAACGGTGACGCTCGCCGTCACTGCTCCGGAGAACAGGTCCGGCTTGACTCAAGGGGTGATCAACGTAGCCGTGGTGGGCCTCGGATGGTGGGGCCGGAAGATCGTCGCCGACCTCGCCTCGAGCACGGAGATCCGGCCGGTGCTCGGCGTCGACCCGTCCGCCGCGGCGCGCGCCGGCACCGGCCTCCGCACCGTGTCCACCTTCGAGGAAGCCCTGGCCGACGACGAGGTCGAGGCCGTCGTTCTCTGTACGCCGCACGCCCGCCACGCCGAGCAGATCGTCGCCGCCGCCACGGCCGGCCGGCACGTGTTCTGCGAGAAGCCGCTCACCACGACCGGTGCCGAGGCCCGCGCCGCCGTGGCCGCCGTGGAGAAGGCGGGCGTGCAGCTCGGCATCGGCCACGAACGGCGTTTCGAGCCGGCCGTCCAGCTGCTGCGCGACATGTGCGGCCACGGCGACCTCGGCCTCCCGCTGGTGTTCGAGGGCAACTTCAGCCAGGACAAGTTCCTCGCGCTGCCGCCGGACAACTGGCGGCTCTCCGCGACCGACGCGCCGGTCGGGCCGCTCTCGGCCACCGGGATCCACCTGGTCGACCTGGCCATCGCCGTGTTCGGGCGGCCGGTCGAGGTGTGGGCCCGGCTCGGCACCCACGCGACGAACTTCGCCAACGGTGACACCCTCACCGTCACCCTGGGTTTCGAGGGCGGTCGGACCGCACTACTCACGGCCATCCTGACCACGCCGTTCGCGGGCCGGGTGACCGTGCTCGGCTCGCAGGGCTGGATGGAGATCCGCGACCGCAACCACCCCGAGTCGCCGCGCGGCTGGGACGTCACGACGGTCTTCCGGGGTGGCGAGCCGTCGACCGAGTTCTATCCGCCCCATCCGTCCGTACGGGCGAATCTCGAGGCTTTCGCCGCGGCGGCCGAGAAGCGGGCCGACTACCCGGTCTCCTACGACGAGATGCTGGCCAACGCCGACACCTTCGAGGCGATCACCCGCTCGGCCCGCAGCGGGCGCGTCGAGCCGGTCAGTGGTGGCGCCGGCGGTGGTTCCTGAGCACGTCGAGCCCGAAGTCGTTGGCCGGGTCCCGCCACACCGAGTGAGCGTGGTTGACGTTGCGCTGCGTGTTGTCCCACTCGATCAGCAGCCGCGGCCCCTGCACCCGGTAGTAATGCGGCTCCCCCGGTTCGATCGAGCCGGCCCACGCGAAATGCAGACCCGTTTCCCCGTACGCGGGAATCGCCTCCGCAGGCACACGACCGAAGTAGGTGCCGAGCAACGCCCGGAGCAGCTCTCTCGGCTCGGCCCCGAGCTCGCCGGCGGCGATCCCCTTCGGCGCGACGGTGTATTCCAGCGCCCGGTGGTCGTCCTCGTCGTAGCCGGCCGCCGCGTCGATCCGGTCGCTCGACGCCTGCAGCTTGGCCCACTCGGCGCGATCGGCGAACTCACCGCGCCAGATCCCGGCCAGCGGAACGACCCGGTCGCCCTCACTGATCGCGGGCCGGTTGGCCGTGACGATGTCGGACGGCGCCTTGGCCCGTAGGATCGCCTGCCCCCGCTCGGCCGCGGTGAGCGAACGCACCAGTTCGCGGCCCAGGTCCTCGACCCGGCCCAGCGGCCGGTTGACCGCCCCGCCGAGCAGCTCGGAGGCGGCCGGGTCGGCGCCGAAGAAACACGGTGTGGTCGACACCAGCTCGCCGTCGACGATCAGGTTGTTCAGCGACACGTGGTGGCCGCCGAACCGCCAGCCCCAGACACCGGTGTCACCGGGCTCGCCGAAGACCCGCAGGTAGTACAGGCCCGGGTCACGGCCGCGTTCCCGGTCGAAGCGTGAGGTGAAGTCGCCCGTGTGGTCGAGGATGTTCTCCAGCCCGATGATGGTGGCCACCGTGTTGTAGCCGGCCCGCGACAGACCCGACGCGACCAGCTGCATGGCCGCCTGCTGCTGCGCCGGCCCCTGCTGGTGGAAGGTCAGGCCACCGTGGTCGGTCGGCGTGTAGAACCACCGCCGGCGGTCCTCGTCGGCCGTCCCGGGGCGCGCGGCGACCGCCCGCTGCTCGTCGTTCAGCCGCTCGAGCCAGGCCCGAGCCGCTTCGGCCATCCGCGCGGCAACCATGCTCACCAACTTAGCCGTATGGTGAGCGGGTACCGCACGGTAGCGGGTCGTCCCCGGCATTCCTCGTGTCTCCGTGTGGAAGGTCTTTGCCATGATCCGTCCGTTCGCGCGGAGTGACCGCGAACAGGTCACCTCCCTGGTCAACGCCCACATCGCCGCCGTCGTGCCCGGGGTCTCGGCCTCCGTGCAGACGCTGCTGAGCCAGCTCGAACGCGAGCCCGGCGAGTTCATCGTCGACCGCTGGGTGCGCGAGCGCGTCACCCTGGTCGCCGAGCAGAACGGCCGGATCGTCGCCGCCGCGCACCTGCTGCGCTACACCGACGACGATGACACCGGTGACCACTACCGCAACGCCGGCGAGATCCGGTGGCTGGTGTGCTGGCCGGACGCGCCGTTCTGGCCCGGCTCGACGAAGGCCGGGGACGAGCTCGCCGTCGCGTGCCACGCCCAGCTGCAGCGGTGGGGAGTCGGGCGCCGATACGCCGACGGCAATCTGCCCGCTCCGGCCGTCTACGGGGTGCCCGAGCAATGGCCGCACATCCGCGACCTCTACTCGCGGATCGGGTTCCGGGCTTCCGACCGTACGGAAACAGTGTTTGTGGCCCGGGTCCCGGACCTGCCCCGGCCCGCCGGACCCTGGGCGGTGCGCCGCACACTCGGGGTGAACGGAACGCGATTCGCCACTGACGTCGGCTACATCGAGGTGGACACCAACCTCGACACCGGCCCGCGCATGTCGCGGGTGGGCGCGTGGGCCGACGTCGGCAACCTGTGGGTCGAGCCGGAGCACCGCCGCCGGGGCGTCGGGACCTGGCTGCTCGGGCAGGCGGCGACGTGGCTCGAACTGGGCGGGGTCGCGCGGCTGCTCGACTACGCGTCGTCCGACGAAGACCCGTCCTACGCGGCCTTCCTGACCGCCGCCGGGTTCAGCGAGCTGACCCGCACCGTGCGCTACTCGGCCGACGCATGACGAAAGAATGACGTCATGCCCGTGCTGACGACCGACCGCCTGACGCTGCGCGAGTGGCGGGACGACGACCTCGACATGCTCGCCGCCCTGAACGCCGACCCCGAGGTGATGCGCTACATCCGTGACGGTTCCGTGCTGACCCGCGAGGAGAGTGCCGAACGCCTGCAGAAGATGATGCGGGACTGGTCGGAGAACGGGTTCGGCCTGTTTCCGGTCGAGGTGCGGGCGACCGGCGAGCTGATCGGGTGGGCCGGGCTGGCCGTGCCGCTGTTCCTGCCGCAGGTGCTGCCCGCGGTCGAGATCGGCTGGCGGCTCTCGCGCGACGCGTGGGGTCACGGCTACGCCACCGAGGCGGCCGCGGCGGCGCTGGAGTTCGCCTTCGACGAGGTCGGGCTCGACCGGCTGATCAGCATCCGGCACGTCGACAACCACCGGTCGGCCCGGGTGATGGAGAAGCTGGGCCTGACGCCTTCGTTCACCACCACCGCCCCCGACGGCGGCCGGCCCCTGGTCGTCCACGCCCGGAGCAACGATTCACCCGTGCTCGACCACCTGACCGGCACGAGCCGCCCCGCGTCGCCGCCGGGCCGATCGGCGGACTGAGAATCGTGGCTCGCACCGATACGCTCCACGCATGACTGACGGCGCTGGGCAGCGAGTCCTCGATCTCCTGGACAAGGCGATCGGCCTCCAGACGCCACTGGTGCGCAAGAACATCACCCGGGCGCGTCGGCGGAACCCGGAGGCGACACCGGAACAGGTCATCCGCAACCTGGAGAAGATGTACGTCAGCGCGCTGACCGGCACGGGTGCCGCGGTGGGCGGAACCGCGGCCGCGCCCGGTGTCGGCACCGCCGTCGCGGTGGCACTGTCGGCCGGCGAGTTCCTCGGGTCGCTCGAGCTGAGCGCCCTCTTCGCGCTGTCGGTGGCCGAGGTGCACGGCGTCAACATCGACGATCTCGAGCGCCGGCGGACGATCGTCATGGGCATCATGCTGGGCGGCAGCGGATCCGCCACGATCGGCAAGGTGGCCGAGCGGACCGGCCAGCACTGGGGCCGTCAGGTGGTGGCCAAGGTGCCGGCCGCGACGCTGAAGCAGATCAACAAGGTGCTCGGCAAACACTTCATCACGAAGTACGGCACCAAGCAGGGCATCATCGTGCTCGGGCGGGTGGCCCCGTTCGGCATCGGCGCCGTGATCGGTGGGGGCGCCAACGCCGCCCTGGCTGTGCTGGCGGTGAAGGCCAGCCGTCGCGCTTTCGGCCCGGCCCCCGAGAAGTGGACCATCGCCGGGGAGCTGGCGAGCTAGGACGCTTGCCGCACGGGCACGTCGGCCACCCAGACGTCGGCCAGCTCGCTCAGCGGGATGTCGAGGGCCCGGCTCAGCCCGACCACGGTGCCGAACGCGGGAGCGGGCAGGCGGCCGGCCTCGATCTTGCGCAGCGTCTCGGGTGAGATGCCGGCCGCCACCGCCACCTCGACCAGGCTGCGACCGGCGCGGGCGACCCGCAGCGCGGCCCCGAGGCGCTGGCCCGCGGCGATCTGTTCGGGGGTCAGTGGTTGGCGAACCATGCCAGCACATTACCCCTGCCGGGACCGGTGGCGCCGGGTGCGTGGTATAAAAATACCGGAAGCGTGAACCAGGGGAGGCTGTCGTGATCGAGCTCAAGTCCGTCGAAGAGGTCGGCAAGATGGCGGTGGCCGGCCAGTTCGTCGGCGAGCTGCTGAGCGAACTGAAAGGCGTCGCCGCGGTCGGCGTCAACCTGATGGACATCGAGCACCACGCCCGCCGCCGGATCAAGGAGCGCGGCGCCGAGTCGTGCTACTGGGACTACGCCCCCTCGTTCGGCCGCGGCCCGTTCCGCAACGTGCTGTGCCTGTCGGTCAACGACGCCGTGCTGCACGGCCTGCCCCACGACTACGTGCTGGCCGACGGCGACCTGCTCAGCATCGACATGGCGGTCGGCATCGACGGCTGGAACGCGGACTCGGCACTCTCGTTCGTCGTCGGCACCCCCGATCCGACCGACCTCAAGCTGATCGAGGCGACCGAGGTCGCACTGGACGCCGCCATCAAGGCCGCGCAGCCCGGCGGCAAGATCGGTGACATCTCGGCGGCGATCGGTGAGGTCGCCCACTCGTACGGCTACGGCGTCAACGGCGAGTTCGGCGGCCACGGCATCGGCCGCACCATGCACGAGGCCCCGCACATCTCGAACAGCGGGCGCGCCCGCCGCGGCATGAAGCTCAACCCGGGCCTCACGATCGCCATCGAGCCGTGGCTGTGCAAGACCACCGACAAGATCCGGTACGACGAGGACGGCTGGACGATCCGGTCGGCCGACGGCTCCCGTACGGCCCACTCCGAGCACACGGTCGCCATCACCGTCAACGGCCCGCAGGTCCTGACCGCCCGCTCTTAGTAGAGGAAGGCGCTCACCGCCTCGGCGAACTCGTCCGGGTGCTCGAACGCCGTCCCATGCCCGCCCGGCAACCACGCGACGGTGGCGTCCGGCAGGGTGACGCCGAACCACCCGACGGCCTGCCGGAACGGCGGCGCGTCGTCCTGGCCGCAGGCGAGCAGCACCGGCATGGTCAGCGCGGCGGCCGTCGCGGTCGTGTCGGCCACGGCCAGCGCCTCGCACGCGCGCGCATACCGTTCGGGGTCGCCCGCCGACAGCAAAGAACGCAGGCGCGCCCGGACCGGAGGCGGCACGGCCGAGGGGAACCACAAAGCCTCGGTCGGCGCGAGGATCGGCGTGAGGCCTTCCCGGCGTACGAGGGAAGCCCGCTCCCGCCACATGGTGCGCATCGCCTCGGGATAGACGGCGACGGTGTCGGCCAGCACGAGCCGGCGCACCAGATCAGGGCGGCGGGCCGCGATCACCTGCGCCACCAGGCCGCCGAGCGAGACACCGGTGACATCAACCGGGGTCGACAGGCCGGCCAGCACGGCGTCGGCCATCTCCTCCACAGTGGATCCGTCGAGGTCGGGAGTCACCACGGCGGGCTGGAAGTACGGGCGTATCGGATCCCAGAAGTGGTGGTCGACGCCGAGCGGATGCAGCAGCACCAGCGGCGGCGTCACGCGGGCCTCAGCTTCGGCAGCCGCGGCGCCCCGTCCGGCGGCGGCGTGCGCGCGACGTTCATCGTCATCGCGAGCGTCGTGTAATAGCCCGCCGTCCCGACCACCTCGACCACCCGGGCCTCACCGAGCAGTTCCCGGGCTTTCCCGTACGTCGTATCGCCCACCTGCCGCGTCCGATGCAACTCGTCCAGCAGGTCCCACACGACGCCGATCTCCGCCCGCGACGATGCCTCCGGCCGCACGCCGTGGGCCACGTCATCGATGACATCGGGCGGCAGCCCCGCTTTCCGGGCCAGCGGCTCATGGAACCCGTACTCGAAATCGTTGTCCCACTGCCGCGCCACGACCAGGACGACCAGCTCGACCAGGTCGTCGTCGAGCACGCTGTCGAAGCGCAGGTACTCCCCCACGAGCTGCAGGCGGGTCATCAGTTCGGGGCTGCGCAGCAGCGGGACGAACGGCCCGAACAGCGCACCGCGCGGACCGGAGGCGATCCGCTCGGAGGCCACGCGCTGTTCGGGCGTCAGGGTGACCGGCAACGGCATCCGGTCGGTCACGTGAGCGCCGCGTTCACGTCCGGCATCACCTTCTGGGCCATGAGCTCCATCGAGCGCTGGGCCAGCCGCGGGTCGACCCAGTCGAGGCCGGCGTAGACGAGCTCGCCGAAGTCACCGATGTCATCGCGCAGGGCCAGGATCTGCTCGGTCACCGACTCCGGCGTGCCGGTGATGACCAGCTTGTCGAGCACGTAGTCGAGCGTGATCTCGTCGTCCGGCTGGTCGCGCCGGGTCTTGAACAGCTCGAGCCGGCCCAGCTTGCGCATTTTCTTGAGCATCTGCGCGTAGTAGAAGCGGTAGGGACTGTCCTCGTTGTCCCGCCCGTACGCCGCGGCCACCGCATCGTCGTCGGCGACGAACACCGTGCGCGCCACCCGCCAGTCGGCCGGGTCCGCCGTCTCGCCGGCCGCCTGCTTGCCCTCGACGTAGTTCGGCCAGTGCGTGGCCACCCACTGCGGCAGCAGGAAGTTGGCCGACAACGGGTGGAAGTCACGCCGGCCCATCGCGATCACGCCCTTGGAGAACGGCGCGACCACGGTACCGACGATCTCGGGCCGCGGCTGCTGCAACGGCTTGGGCAGGTAGCCGACGCCGAAGTCGGTGTCCATGGTGGACGCCGTGGTCACCTTGAACCGGTTGTCCGGCAGGTCGATCGCGTACGGCGGCTCGCCCTCCCAGATCGCGGTGATGACGTCGATGGCCTCGGCGAACATCTTGTTGCGGTCCTCGGCCAGGATGCCCAGCGCCTCGGCGTCCGAAGTCAGCGCGCCCGGGCTGATGCCGAGGATGAACCGGCCGCCGGAAAGGTGGTCGAACATCGCCGAGTTGGCCGCCACCAGCACGGGGTGCTGCTGCGACAGGTTCGTGGTGCCGGTGCCGAGCCGGATCTGCCGGGTGCCGGAGATGAGCGTGGCCAGGAACAGCAGGCTGTTGGTGATGTTCTCGTGCCGGTCGGTGAGGTGCTCGCCGATGAACGCGTCGTGGAAGCCGAGCGAGTCGGCCAGGATGACGGCCTCGCGGTCCTCGCGCAGGGTCTCGGCCCAGGTGCGGCCGAGCGGGTGCAGCGGCATCGAGAAGTAACCCAGTCTCACGGCTTGGCCTCGCTTCCTCTTTTCTGCAGTTTTGCCGTCCGCCCGTACGCGCGCACTGGCGTTGACGGTGATTCCGGGGCGGCCGGATGACGTTCGCCGTCAGTGCGCCGGCCCGGGTGCGCTGTATACCGTCCGGTCATTCGGTATACGCCCTTTCTCTGGAGGCCCTGTGGATCTCCCCACCGGTTTGCGTATCGGCGGGCGGGTGGTCGCCGGCCGCGGCCCCCGGCTCGACGTCATCAACCCCACGACCGGCGGCGTGCTGGCCGTGGCCGACAGCGCCGACGCCGACGACCTCGAACATGTCATCGGTGTCGCGCAGCGGACGTTCGACTCCGGGGTGTGGAGCCGGATGCCGATCCACGAGCGGTCCCGCATCCTGCACCGGTTCGCCGACGGCATCGCCGACCGGATGACCGAGCTCTACGAGCTGGAGACCGCGAACAACGGCCGGCCGCTGACCGAGACGAAAGCGCAGATCACCCGGCTGCCCGAGTGGTACCGCTACAACGCCTCGCTGCTGCTGGCCGATCGCGACGCGGTGGTGCCGATGCCCGGGCCCTACCACTCCTACACGACCCGCCTGCCACTCGGCGTGGTCGCGATCCTGGCCTCGTTCAACCACCCCATGATGATCGCGTCGAAGTCGCTCGGCCCCGCCCTCGCGACCGGCAACTCGGTGGTGCTCAAGCCGTCGGAGCAGACCCCGCTGACGGCGATGCTGCTGGCCGACATCGCCCACGAGGCCGGGATTCCGGACGGCGTGCTCAACGTGGTGAACGGCCTCGGCCCGGTCGTCGGCGCCGCCCTGACTCAGCATCCGCTGGTCAAGAAGGTCGTCTTCACCGGGGGCACCGAGCCCGGCCGGTCGATCGCGGTCGCCGCCGCGCAGCGCTTCGCCAAGACCACGCTCGAGCTGGGCGGCAAGTCCCCGGTGCTGATCTTCGACGACACCCCGATCGAGGTGGCCGCCCGGGGCGCGGCGTTCGGCGGGTTCATCGGGGCCGGGCAGACGTGCATCGCGGGCAGCCGGCTCATCGTGCAGCGAAGCATCCACGACGAGTTCCTTTCGTCTCTCGCCTCTCTGGCCGAGCAGATCCGCATCGGCGACCCGGCTCTCCCCGAGACCCAGCTCGGCCCGGTCATCTCGGCCAAGGCGCGGGACCGGATCCTGGCCACGATCGCCAACTCGGGAGCACGCGTTGTCACCGGTGGCACGGCGGCCGAGGTGCCCGGCTGCGAGGGCGGCTTCTTCGTGCAGCCGACCGTGCTGGCCGATGTCACCAATGACATGCCGGTCGCCCGCGAGGAGATCTTCGGCCCGGTGGTCGTGGTCATCCCGTTCGACGACGAGGACGAGGCCGTCGCGATCGCCAACGATTCCCCGTACGCGCTGGGATCGGCCGTCTGGACCCGGGACATCGCGCGCGGCCACCGGGTGGCGTCGCGGATCGAAGCCGGGATGGTGTGGGTCAACGACCACCACCGGCTCGACCCGTCGTCGCCGTGGGGCGGGCTCAAGGAGAGCGGGATCGGCCGTGAGGGCGGCTGGGAATCGTTCCACGACTTCACCCACGTACGGGCGGTGACCGTGCGGACGGCCCCCGACGACGTGGACTGGTACGGCGGAATCGCGACCGGGAGGTTGAACTGATGCATTTCGATCTGATGGACGGCGTCATCGCGGCCGAGCTCGACCGGCCGCCGCAGAACCTGTTCAGCATCGAGCTCTGCCACCGGTTGGCCGACCTGCTCGACGACCCGCCCGCCGGCGCCCATGTCCTGCGACTCCGTGCCACCGGTGACACGTTCTGCATGGGCCGCGACCGGGGTGGCGCCACGCCGGCTGAGATCAAGGGCGAGGCCGGCGCACTCGCCCGGCTCACCCGCTCGGCCCGCCGCACGCCGCTGGTCACGGTGGCCGAGGTACAGGGCGACGCGGCCGGCTTCGGCGTCGGGCTGATCGCTGCGTTCGACATCGCCGTGGCCGTACGGAATGCGTCGTTCCGTTTCCCCGAGGTCGGCATCGGCCTCGCGCCGGCCCTGGTGCTGGCCTGGCTCCCCCGGGTCGTCGGGCGGCGGGAGGCGTTCTGGCTGACCGCGACCGGCTCGCCGCTGGCCGCTGACCGCGCGTGTTCGCTCGGCCTGCTGAACGAGGTCGTCGCGGATCAGCCGGCCCTGACGAAGCGGGTCGACGAGATGGTGGCGGAACTCCGGTCGCACAGTCCGCGGGTGCACGCCGACATCAAGGACATGCTGCGGGCGTTCGGCGAGCTCGGCGACGACAGCGCGCTGGACGCGAGCGTCGACCGGCTCGTGGTCGGCTCGCTGCGCCGGGGCGAGGGCTAGCTCGTGAGTGCCGCACTGCGGGTCGCGGCCGGTCTGCGCGAGCGTGTCTCCAGCGGCCAGGTGCCGCCCGGGACCGCGCTGTCGCAGGCCGGCCTGGCCACCGAGTACGGCGTGAGCCGGATCCCCGTACGGGATGCTCTGCACCAACTGGCCGGCGAGGGCCTGGTCGAACTCCGCGGCACCACCGCGGTCGTCACTCCCCTGTCCGTCGACGACCTGCAGGAGCTGTACGAACTGCGCGAGGCGGTCGAGCCGGTCGCCACCCGCCTCGGCACGCCGCGGGTCGGCCGGGCCGGGATCACCCGGATGACCCGCCTGCTGGCCGAGATGGACGACCCCGGCCTGCCACCCGGCACCTGGGTCGAGACCAACGCCGCCTTCCACGCCGAGGTCTACGCCCTGGCCGGCCGCCCGCGCATGATCGCGCTGGTCGAGCAGTTGCGCCGCCTGACCGACCGCTACCTCTACCTGCACCTCGACGTGATCGGCCGGGCGGCCCACCTGCAGGACGAGCATCAGCAGATCCTTTCCGCCGTACGGGCTCAGGACGCCCCCGCCGCCGCCGAGCTGACCCGCGCGCACCTCGCGTCCTCACACGCCGTGGTGCTCGACTACCTGCTGACCGATTAGTTTCGAGCCCGTCCCCGGTCTGTTCTGTCGAAAGCCCACTTCGGCAGAGGAGCAACCATGACCACGACGTACACGTTCGACGTATTCAGCAGCCTCGACGGCTTCGGCGCGGCCGGCGGCGACTGGTCCGGATACTGGGGCAAGCAGGGCCCCGAACTGCTCGAACACCGCCTGGCCCTCTACGACCAGCCGCAACGCATGGTGCTCGGCGCCAACACCTACCGCATCTTCGCCCAGCTGCTCTCCTCGGGCGTCGACCAGGCCGTCTACGACCCGTGGGTCACCAAGATGGTCAACCTGCCCGCCACCGTCGTGTCCACCTCTCTGGACAAGGCGATCGACTGGCCCGACGCCACGGTCGTCGCCGGCGACGCCCTCGAGGTCGTGGCCCGCCTCAAGGAAGAGTCGGACGTGCCGCTGCGCTCCCACGGCAGCCTGTCGATGAACCGCGCCCTGATGGCGGCCGGCCTGGTCGACTTCGTGCAGGTCACTGTCTTCCCGGTCATCACCGGCCGCAACGGCCAGGACCCGATCTTCGCCGGCGCCGAGGACTTCGACCTCGACCTGGTAGACACCCGAACCCTGGACGGCCGTACCCAGGAGCTGACCTACCGCCCCACCCTGCACCCCTGACCCTGATCAGTGGCGGGCGCACCCGGCGGCCGCGACGTCCGGGCGGGTCGCTCAACGCGACGACCGCGACGTCCCGGCCGGTCGCTCAACACGGCGCCCGCGACGTCAGAGGCCGGGCGAGTCGCTCAGGGCGGCGGCCGCACAGGCCTCGTCTACGTCGGAAGTGTCGCCGCTTACGCCGATGGCACCGATGACATGGCCGTCGGGGTCGCGGATCAGCAAGCCGCCGGCGGCGGGGGCCAGGCGGCCGCCCGCTACGGTGGCGACCGCGCCGAAGAAGACCGGCTGAGCGTCGGCCCGGTCGCCGATCTCGCGGGAGGAGAAACCCATGCCCAGGGCGCCGTACGCCTTGGCCGTGGCGATCTCGACGCGCAGGATGCCGGAGCCGTCCTCGCGCTTGACCACCACCGCGTGGCCTCCGGCGTCCAGCACCACGACGGTCAGAGGTGCGGCGTTGACGGAGCGGGCCTGGCGCAGGGTGGAATCGGCGAGCGCGTCGGCGCGGGCCAATGTCAACGGTGTCATGGCTTGCCCTCCTCGAGCACCTCGAGCAGCGCGGCCGCGTCGGCGTCGGCCCAGCCCGTGGCGGCGGCCCGTTCGTAGAGCGGCACCGTCGCGTCGAGCACCGGGGTGGGGACGCCGACCGAGTCGGCCAGGTCGCGTACGAGGGAAACGTCCTTGATGAACATCGACACCTTAGCCGTGGCCGGGCGGTAGGCACGGTCCACCATGAGCGGGCCGCGCTTGTCGAAGATGACCGAACCGCCGGCGCCGTCGCGAACGGTGTCGTAGAGGAGCTGCGGGTCCAGGCCGGCGGCGACGCCCAGCGCGAAAGCCTCGGCGGTGGACGCGTTGTGGATCGAAACGAGCAGGTTGGCGACCAGTTTCATGCGCGTTCCGTCGCCGAACGGGCCCAGGTGGCGCACCGAGCGGGCGAAAGCGTTCAGGACCGGGCGCGCGGTCTCGAACGCCGCCGGGTCGCCGCTGCCGAGGATGACCAGATCCCGTACGCGGGCCTGGGCCCCCGTTCCACTGATGGGGCAGTCGAGCAGCTCGCCACCGGTGACAAGGGCGCGGCACTGCTGTTTCTCGGCCAGCGACAGGGTGGAGGTCTCGACCACGATCGGGACGCCGGACAGTTCGCGGCAGACCTGGCGGGCCGCCTCGGCGGTGGGCAGCGAGGTCACCACCACCGCGGATTCCCGGGCCAGGGTGGCCAGATCGGGCGCGGGACGGCCGCCGCGGGCCCGGAACTCGTCGAGTGCCACCGGTGACACGTCGCTGCCGGTCACGTCGAAACCGGCATCGAGCAGGTGGCCGGCGATCGCCGATCCCATGATGCCGAGACCGACCACGCCGACCGTCGTCCTTGTCGTCATCCGAGCACCGTATTTCGCGGCGGCGGGCGACCGGCTGTCGTTCGGCGTCAGTGGGGCCGGGCCGGACTGCTGCTCGGCGGGAGTCGTTACGGCGTACGGGAAAATTAGTGTTCTTCCCACCGATGGAAGGAGAACCGCCGTGCGCCTCGTCGACTTGTCGCAGGACATCTACCAGGGGATGCAGGTCTATCCCGGTCACCTCAAGACGGTGGTGTTCGACCACGCGTCGCACGAGGAGACGGCGCTGCGTTTCGTGGGCGGGTTCTCGTTCCAGACCAAGGGTTTCATGATGAACGACAACGGGCCGACCCACGTCGACTCGTTCTCGCACCTCGACCCGGACCCGTCGGCGCAGACCATCGACCAGATGTCGCTCGACCTGTTCTACGGGCCGGCCGTCTGTCTCGACGTGTCGCACGTCGAGGCGGCGCAGGACATCACGGCCGAGCACCTCGACGCGGCTCAGGTTGCTGACGGCGTGACCGTGCAGCCGGGTGACATCCTGCTGCTGCACACCGGGACCCACGGCCGGTACGCGGGGACCGCGCAGTATCTGACCGACTTCCCGGGGCTCGGCGAGACCGGCAGCGAGTGGATCGTTTCGCACGGCGTGAAGACGTTCGGCGTCGACAGCCCGACGCCGGACAACCCGGTCAGCAAGTCCTACCCGTGTCACATGATGTGCCGGCGGCACCACATCACCCACTACGAGAACCTGACGAACCTCGACCAGCTGATCGGCAAGCGGTTCACGTTCTCGGGGTTCCCGCTCAAGGTGATCGGTGCGCACGGTGGGCCGACCCGCGCGGTGGCGCTGCTGGACGAGCCGGCATGACCGATCCTGGCGCTTCTGGACATGCTGGAGAGGCCGGCTCGGGCGCATCGGGACATGCTGGCGTGGCCGGCTCGGGCGCTTCGGGACATGCCGGCGTGGCGGGCCCGGGCGCATCGGGACATGCCGGTGTGGCCGGCCCGGGCCTTTCTGGACATGTCGGCGTCGATCGTGTGGCCGGGCGGACCGCTGTTGTCACCGGTGCCGGCAACGGGCTGGGGCGGGCGATCACGCTCGCCCTGGCCGCCCGGGGCGCGAACGTGATCGCCGTGGGGCGGGATCTCGCCAAGCTGGAGGCGTTGCCGGGGCCGAACATCCGGGCGTTGGCGGCCGACGTCTCCGACCCGGCGAGCGTCGACGCCCTCGCGGCTCAAGTCACCGATGTCACGATCCTGGTGAACAACGCGGGCGTGCCCGGCCCGGTGGCCGCGCTGACCGACATCGAGCCGGACGAGTGGGACGACGTCTTCGCCGTGAACGTCCGCGGCACCTACCTGATGTGCCGCGCGTTCCTGCCCGCGATGGTGGCCCGTGGCACCGGTGACATCATCAACGTCGCCTCGGTCAGCGGCAAACGTCCCCTCATCCGCCGCACGCCGTACACCGCGAGCAAGATGGCGGTGATCGGCCTGACCCGCACCCTCGCGTACGAGGTGGGGCCGGCGGGCGTGTCGGTGAACTCGCTCTCCCCCGGCCCGGTCGACGGCCCGCGCATGACACGCAACTTCACGCTCGAGGCAGAGCGGACCGGCGTCACCTACGAGCAGGCCGAGGAGGCGTTCGTGTCGCGGGCGGCCCTGCACCGCATGCTGACCGAGTCCGAGGTGGCCGACGCGGTCATCGCGATGCTGCACATGCCGGGCCTGTGCGCCGCCGACATCGACCTCTCGGCCGGAATGGTGGCCCCCTGAAACCGGCCGACCGGGTGAGCCGGGCGATGCATTGATCGACGTACCCTCCTGGTCTTGATCGGACCCGGGAAGGACTACATGGCTCGACACGATCGCCCGGCCTGGTTCGGCTGGGTCGTGCTCTATTTGCGCGAGCCACGTCACCGGTGGCACGACCGGGTTGTGCCTCGTCTCCGCGAGCAGCGTCACCGGTGGCACAACCGGGTCGTGCTGTATCTGCGCGAGCCACGTCACCGGTGGCACGACAGTTCCGGGAGTGTGCGCCGCACGGCCCTCGTGGTGGGCGCCGCCGTGCTGGTCGGGCTGGTCACGGCGGTCTACATCGGGGTCCGGCTCGGCGACGACGGGCGGCCGCTGGACGATTTCACCCTGCCCGCGCCGGCTGTAGGTGAGAACCCGGCGATTCCGGTGTCGGTCGCGCCGGAGCCGTCCCCCACGCCCACGCCGTCGCCTACGTATGCGTCGCCTACTTATGCTTCGCCGCCGGCCACGACGCGCCCTCCCGCGACGTCGAAATCGCCCGCCCGGTCGAAGGCGCCGGTCGTCTTCGGGCAGAAGACCATCGAGGCGACCAGCGAACTCACCACCGGGCAGAGCTGGTCGACCAACCGTCTGCGGCTCACCGTTACCAGTGGCGGCAATCTGGTGCTGCAGGACCAGGGTCGGACGGTGTGGCAGACGGGGACAACGACCGGCGTCAAGCTGGTCATGCAGAACGACGGGCACTTGGTGCTCTACGACAGCAAGAACGCGGCCGTCTTCCGCAGCGAAACGGACGGCAATCCGGGGGCGGTGCTGATCCTCCGCGCGGACGGAAACATGGTCATCGCCAAGGACGGGCGAGTGCTCTTCCAGACCGGCACAGCCGACTGACCGCAGACGGCTTCACGGGGCGGGGCCGGCAAAGCACAACCAACGCAGCGGGGCCAAACCTGCGCGGACCACTCAGCACGCACGACCGAGCCAGCACGCACGGCCCAGCACGACCGACCCAGCACGCACGGCCCAGCACGACCGACCCAGCACGCACGGCCCAGCACGACCGACCCAGCACGCAGGGCCCAGCACGACCGACCCAGCACGCAGGGCCCAGCACGACCGACCCAGCAAGCACGGCTCAGCACGGCCGAGCCAGCGCCCGCGGCTCAGCCCGCACAGGTTGGCGCGGAAGACTCGACAAAGGCCGAGCCAGCGGGGCTTACTCGTGGGCCACCTTTTCGGCGATGAGACGGGTTGCCTCGTCGAAGAGAACCAGTCGCACCAGGTCGATGCTCGTGTCTGCGGCGTTGAGGGCGGCCAGCGCCTGCCGGACGGCGTCCTCCTTGGGCCAGCGGTAGACGCCGGACGAGATCAGCGGGTAGGCGATCGACCGCGCGCCCAGCTCGGCGGCGACCTCGAGCGACCTCGTGTAGCAGCTGCGCAACAGCGGGGAACGGTCGACTTCGGAGCTGAACACCGGGCCGACCGTGTGGATGACCCAGCGCGCGGGCAACCGGCCGGCCGTCGTGGCCACGGCCTCGCCGACCGGGAGGCCGCGCCCGTACCGGCTCGCCCGCAGTGCGCGGCACTCCTCCAGAATGGCCGGTCCGCCCTTGCGGTGGATCGCGCCGTCGACCCCGCCGCCGCCGAGCAGGGACGAGTTCGCCGCGTTGACGATCGCGTCGACCGTCTCGGTCGTGATGTCACCGGTGACCAGTTCGATGTGCACGAACTCACGGTACTGCGGGGACCGCCGAGCGCGGATCCAGGCCCGCGAAGGCGAGCGCGATGACGAAACCGGCGACCTCCTCGAGCTGGCGGGCCCGATCGAGCCGGCCGACCACGGCGGGGATGGCACCGGTGTCACGTACGAGGGAAGCGGTTGTCTCCAAAGCTTGCGGGTCGTCACCGCACATCGCGACTGTCACCGGTGACATGCCCGGCGTGGCCCATTGGGTGGCCGGGAACAGGTGGAAGGCCTTGACCACGTGGGCATCGGGGGCCAATTCGGCGACGTGCTGCGCGATCGAACGCCCGGGCTCGGTGAGCAGTACGCCGATGCCGTGCTCGACCGCGTTGGTGGGGTCGATCAGGGGCTGACCGGTGAACGGGCCGGCCGCGGCGAGGATGTCGGCGATGCCATCCCGGTGCACGGCGAGCAGCACGGCGTCCGTGTCACCGGTGACTTCGGGCAGTGGCCGCGCCCGTGCGCCAGAGGCCTTCGCGGCGAGCTCCGCCCGAGCGAGGGAGCGGCCGCCGATGCTGACGTCGTGTCCGGTCCGGACCCAGGCGGTGGCCAGGGCGGCGGCGAGGGTTCCGGTGCCGAGGATGCCGATACGCATGGGTCGGACGCTAGACAGTCCGGCGCGCACCGGGAGGTATGTATCGGCCGTGCCACGATGGCTTGATGGCTGGCGACTTCGTGGCGGACTGCCGGATGCGACAGGGCACGGACCTTTTCGCCCACGTGTGGGATCCGGTCGTCGTGGCCGCACTCGTCGCTGGGCCGCAACGCCGGCGCGCGCTGCGGGTGAGCATCGGCGGCATCAGCGACAAGGCGCTCACCGAGTCGCTGCACCGGCTCGTCGCCTGTGGTCTGCTCGAACGGAGGTCGTACGCCGAGGCGCCGCCCCGGGTCGACTACGCTTTGACGGCGCTGGGCCGCTCATTCGCCGACGGGCCGATGCGAGCGCTGGCCGACTGGGTCCTGCAGTACGGCGACGACCTGGTCGACGCCTGAGGCCCCGCCACAGCACCGCCCAGCCACGAAGCGGCCTTGGCCGTTGAAAACGCTGGGGCCGCTCGTCGATCGACGGACCGATGTGGGCGCCGGCGGCACGGCAACGACCTGGCTTGGCGCAGGTCAGGCTTCGACCACCCGCTGGGTCTCGGGGCCGTGCGCTGGTGAGGGCGACGACCTGTTCGAGCCGTAGGCCAGGCTTCGACCACCCGCCGGGTCTCGGGGCCGTCCGCTGGTGAGGGCGACGACCTGTTCGAGCCGTAGGCCAGGCTTCGACCACCCGCCGGGTCTCGGGGCCGTCCGCTGGTTGAGGGCGACGACCTGCCGTAGGTCAGGCTTCGACCGCGCGCAGGATCTCGGCGGCAGTGCGCTGGATGCGGTCGGGGGTGAGGTCGTACTGGAAAAGCAGGCTCTTGAGGAAGCCGATGACCAGCGCGGTGGCGGCGTCGGGATCGAGGTCGGCGCGGAACCGGCCCTGGTCGCGGCCGGCGACGAAGACCGGTCGCAGGTAGTCGGCCCAGGCCTCGTCGTTGGCGACCAGGATGGTGCGCAGCTCGGGGTCGCGGCCGCCGCGCGCGTACAGCTCGTTGAGCACCAGGAACTGCTCGCGCTCGGTGTCGAAGCGGCCCAGGATGTGCCCGAGGTGGTCGGTCAGGACCTGGCGCGGGTCGGCCGACGGATCGTACGGGACCCGGTCGAGGTTGCCGACGATCTGCTGCACCACGGCGGCGATCAGCGCCTCCTTGGTCGGGAAGTGGTAGTGCAGGGTGGCGATGTTGATGCCCACCTGCGCGGCCACGTCGCGTACGCGAAAACCCTCGAAGCCCAAAGTCGCGATCGCGTGCTGGGCGGCGGTGACGATCTGGGCCCGGCGCTGCTCGCCGTCGACCCCGCTGCGCCTGCCGGCCGGCATCGGGCCTCCTGAGAAGTGGTGGGCGTTCAGCCTAGGCGCCCCTCGACCGCGGCCCGGAAGCGGGCGTAGCGGGGCGCGCCGATGAACCGCCAGATCAGACCGGCCGGGCCGGGCATGTGCTTCCTGAGCCAGGCTTTCCCGCCGTCGGGCTGGGCGGCCAGGATGGCGCCGAGCATGTTCCACGCCTGGCCCTTGGGCGTCGCGGCGCGGCCGTGCTTCTCGAACCAGCCGATCTCGCTGTCGGTGACCGTGTGCTCGATGGCCGGGACGATGGACTCCTCCTCGTCGGGGAAGTGCCGTGCCAGCGCGGCGGCCACGCTTTCGGCCGCGGCCCGGACCGGGACGGAATCGATTACGGAGGCGCTCGCCCGCCACGTGGGCAGGGCACGATCCATGGCTTCCAGGTGTACGAGCATCTCGGCGTGCTGGGCCTTCATCCGTTCGACGTGCAGCACGCAGGCGGGCGCGCGCTGATCGATCATGTCCCAGAGCCGCGTGTCCTCACCCTCGTGATGGGCGTGCAGCGCCGTCGAGATCAGGTGGAGCTGGGTGGCGACCGCCGCGGCGTGGGCCCGGTCGCCATCGGCCACGCCGTCGACCAGGCCCGGCGCTTCCTCGAACGACTTCCGCAACATGCGGTGGATCTCGATCATCCCGCTGGCGTCGCAGGTCAGGGGGCCGTCGAAGTGCGGCAGCGCGGTCATGGCGAAGTCCTCCCCGCCGCAGACCTCCGCTACGGCTGCGGCCACTGTATCCATCAAGTGCTTGATTGACAAACAAGCCTGGCAGGTTCGTGTCGCCGGGATTCGGCCTTGACGGGTGGGACTTCGGCGCCCGGGCGGGACTTCGGCGCGCAGGTGGGACTTCGGCCCGCGGGCGGACTTCAGCGCGCAGGTGGGACTTCGGCCTGCGGGTGGGACTTCAGCGCACGGGTGGGCTTCAGCCCTGCCGGGCGGGACTTCGGCGCGGGTGGGCTTCAGCCCTGACGGGTGGGCCGGATGGTGAGGTCGCCGATCTCGACATCGTCGGGCTGGTCGATGGCGAAACCGATTGCGCGGGCCACCGCGGACGGATCGATGCCTAGGTCGGCCATATGCTGACGAGCCTGTTCCCGTACGGCCGGATCGTCGACGGCATTGTCGATCAGCTCGGTCCGCACGTAGCCCGGCGAAATCGATGTCGTCCGCAGGACGCCGTCGGTGCTCTCTTGGCGCAGCGCCTCCAGGAAGGTGCGGACGGCGTTCTTGGTCCCGGCGTAGACCGCCTGCGTGGGGACGATCTTCAGACCCGACGTCGACACGACGGTGACCAGGTGGCCGCTCCCCTGACGGCGGAAGATCGGCAGGGCGGCGGCGATCCCGTGCAGGATGCCGTTGACGTTCACGTCGACCATCGCCGAC
Organism: Paractinoplanes bogorensis; assembly: GCF_018829635.1. Taxonomy (GTDB): domain Bacteria; phylum Actinomycetota; class Actinomycetes; order Mycobacteriales; family Micromonosporaceae; genus Actinoplanes; species Actinoplanes bogorensis. The sequence goes on along the minus strand of NZ_JAHKKG010000003.1, from coordinate 649,567 downwards.
CAGCCCGCGACGTCGAGGTCGGCCATCGGGCCGATCCGGGTGATCCCGGCGTTGCCGACCAGCACGTCCAGCCGGCCGAAGCGGTCGACGGCCGTGGCGGTCAGCGCCTTGAGGTCGTCCGGGTCGGTGACGTCAACCGGGACCGCGGCCGCGGTTCCGCCGTCCTCCTCGATCTCGGCGACCACCCGATCAAGGCGGTCGGTCCGGCGGGCACCGAGCACGACGACCGCGCCGCGGGACGCGAGATGACGGGCCGTCGCCTCACCGATGCCGCTGCTGGCCCCGGTGACCGTGACAACCTTGCCCTGGATGGTCATGAGTGCCTCCCGGCTAGACTGGACACATGTCCGGTTATCCCATCCAGCCTAGCGGACACGTGTCCGCTTCCGCCCGTCGCAGCGGCCCCGGCGAGAAGGAGGCCCAGCTGGCCGCCCCGCCGCGCCGGGCTGACGCACAGCTCAATCGGGAGCGGATTCTGCGGGCGGCCCGAGAGCTGGTGCGAGAGCCGGGCGAGCTCAAACTCAACGCGGTCGCCAAGGCGTGCGGGATCGGGCAGGGGACGCTCTACCGGCATTTCCCGACGCGTGAGGACCTGCTGGCCGAGGTCTACCGCCACGAGGTGGACGAGCTGATCGCCGCCGCCCCCGAGCTGTTGGCACGGCACGAACCGCTCGACGCCCTGGCCGCCTGGTTCGATCGCGTGGCCGCCTACGCCCGGATCAAGCGTGACGTGTTCGCCGCCGTCGAGGCGGGGACGTCGCGGGATCTTGCCGCGCACAGCCTCGGCCCGATCGGCGACGCGGTCGAGTCGCTGCTGATCGCGGGGCGGGCAGCCGGCACCGTCCGCCCCGACGCCGAGGCTCGCGACGTCATCGTGCTGATCAGCTGGCTGTCCCGCTTGGACGACACCGAACTCGACGCCCGCGGCCCGCGCCTGCTCTCCATCCTGGTCGACGGCCTCCGGGCCACACGCGACTGACCACCGGTCACGGGACGAACGCGGCCAGCTGCTCGTCGAACCACGGGTAGAGCTCCTCGGCCTCGGTCCCGAGCCGCGACTTGACGAAGCGCGTCGAATCGTCGGCCAGCACCTCGAGCTTGCCCGCCGCGACGGCGTCGTAGGCCTGGGTCACCACGCTGGCGGGGCTGACCTTCGGGACGTCCCAGCGCGCCCCCATCGGCGTGTCGATCATGCCGACCAGCAGGCCGATCACGTGCGTTCCCTGGCCGCGCAACTGCACCCGCATCGCGTTGGTGGCCGACCAGGTGGCTGCCTTGGACGCCCCGTACGCGGTCGGCACGCTGATCCACGCCGCTGCCGACAGGATGTTGAGCAGGGTGCCGCCGCCGTTGGCCGCGAGCACCGGGGCGAACGCGCGCGCGACCCGGAGCGTACCGAAGAAATTGGTCTCGAAGATCTTCCGCACCTCGTCCTCGGGTCCGAGGATCCAGTCGCCGGCCGGCGCGATGGCCGCGTTGTTGATCAGCAGGTCGACGTCCGGCGCGGCCTCGGCGGCCCGGGTCACGCTCGCGGCATCGGTGAGGTCGAGCGCGAGGTGCTGTACGCGAGGGTCAGACCATTCTTTTCCCGTACGGGCGGCAGCGTAGACCTTCGACGCCCCGCGCTCGATCGCCTGGCGTACGAACTCCTCGCCGAGCCCGCCGTTGGCACCGGTGACCAGGACTGTCCGACCGTTCATCTAAACTCCTCAGGCAAGTGGGGAACATCCCCGCTTCACTATGCGGGGACAGTCCCCACTTCGTCCATGAGAAGTCGCGAGGAGTGTTGATGGCCACTGCCGGGAAGAAACTGCGCGCCGACGCGCAACGCAACCGCGACGCGATCCTGGCCGCCGCCCGCGCGACGTTCGAGGCCGAGGGCGTCCTCACCTCGCTCGACGGCATCGCCCTGCGGGCCGGGGTGGGCAACGCGACGCTCTACCGCAACTTCCCCACCCGCGACGACCTGCTCGCCGCCGTCATGCAGAGCAGCATCACCGAGGCGCTGGCCGAGTCGGAGTCGCTCGCACGCACGCTGTCACCTCGCGAGGCGCTGGCCGAGTGGTTGGTCCACCTGACCTGGCAGCTACGCATCTGGCACGACCTGCCCTACTGCCTGGCTTCCGCCCTGACCGAAGACGAGTCACCGATGCGCCCGACCAACGATCCCCTGGTCGACCGCACGGCCGCGCTGCTGACCGAAGCCGGCGCCGAAAGCGTCACCGCCGACGAGGCCTACCAGCTGGTGCTGGCTCTTTCGTGGGCGGTAGACCGCTTCGGCGACGACGAGGCCACCGCCCGCCGCCGAGTCCTGCTGGCCACAGCCGCGATCCGAAGTTGACCTCAAGCCCGCTCGGGCTCCCCGACTTCAGGTCGCCTTGGTGAGCTTGACACTCGTCGGGGCGTGAACCCCTGGCACGAACGGCCGGCGCCTCGCCATATGCTCGGCGACCCCGGTCGCGGGGGCTGTGCGGGCGATCGAGCAGACGAGTCGTCGCCGACTCCGATCCGGCCGCGCGGACCGGAACCCCGGGTCGGGAACGACGCCGTTCGGCCGGGACCGTCCGCTGAGTACGCCCCGAACGGCGGGGCGACAGGCGGACTGTTCGGGTGTCGTGCCGGTTGCCGCCGCCCGATAGTCTGCGACTCTACGTGGTGTTGCGGTTCCATCTGGTGATCATTTTGGAGGGTGGCGGCCCAGTGGTAGACGTGATCGTGGCAGCGTTGGCGGCCGGAGCGAGTGCCGGCGTGTCGGGTACCGCAACCGAGGCGATCAAAGATGGTTACACGTTGTTGAAGGCGTTGATCCGTCGCCGGTTCGCCGGCCGGGATCAGGCGCGGGCGGCTCTGGAGGCCGAAGAGACCGAGCCCGGGGTGTGGCAGGCCAGCATCGGCGAGGCCCTGGAGGATTCGGGCGCGGCCATCGACGAGCACATCCTGGAGGCGGCACGGGAGTTGCTCGCTCTGGTGGAACCGGGACGGGCGGCGACGTTCAACATCAGCGGGACGGTGCACGGGGCGGCGGGTCAGTTCAACGCGCCCGTGTCGTTCGACCAGCGCACGCAACTCCCCCCAGCCCCGCCGGTAGCCGGGTAGGGGCAGCGGCTACCGGCGCGTACTTGCCCGGTGTGGACACCGGCCCGGTACACGGGGCGGCGGGGATCTTCCACGGCCCGGTCACAATCGGTGGACGGGCTGCGGTGTCGTGGCCCCATCGGGTGGGGGCAGTGCCCCGGCTGGCGGTCGACCGGCAGCGACGCCCAGCCGACGATGTGCTCGCCGCTGCGCTCGCCGAGGGTGGGACAGCAGTGGTGTGTCAAGTGGTAGCCGGAATGGGCGGGGTCGGGAAGACCCAGCTGGCCGCGAACCTCGCCGAGCACCTGTGGCAGGCCCGAGCGGTGGACTTGCTGCTGTGGGTGACCGCCACCAGCCGCGACAGTGTGATCAACACCTATGCGCAAGCCGACGCCGACCTGACCGGGACCGACGACCCGGACCCGCAGCGGGCCGCCGTGCGGTTGCTGGGATGGCTGGCGTCCACCGGGAAGCGGTGGCTGGTGATCCTCGACGACGTCGCCGATCCGCAGGCCCTGGCCGGTCTGTGGCCGCCGGACACCCGGTACGGGCGAACGGTGGTCACGACCCGCCGCCGGGACGCCGCGTTGCTCGACGGCCGGCACCTCGTTGACGTCGGCACGTTCACCCCCGGCCAGGCGGCCGACTATCTGCACGGGCGGCTCGACCCGGACCGGCTCGCCGAGGCCGACCTGCTGGCCGCCGACCTCGGGTTCCTGCCCCTCGCCCTCGCCCAGGCCGCCATCTACATCCGGGATCAGGACATGACCTGCGCCGGCTACCGTGACCGGCTGCAGCGACGGCGGCTGGACCGGATGCAGCCGCAGGTGCTCCCGGACGGTCAGCAGCGGGCCGTCACCGACACATGGGGCCTGTCCATCGAGCTGGCCGACACTCTCACCGACCGGCTGGCCGGGGTCGTGTTGCAGCTGGCCGCGATCCTGGACCCCAACGGCATCCCCAGCAGCCTGTTCACCAGCCAGGCGGCAGCCGGCTACTACCGGCAGCGCCTCGACCGGGCCGTGGACGGCGACGACACGCGCGACGCGATCCGGATGCTGCATCGGCTCGGCCTGGCCGACACCGTCACCGACCCGGACCTCGACGGTGAGCTGCTGCGGGTACACGCCCTGGTCCAGCGCGTCGTCCGGGAAAGCACCCCCGACCCCCGGCAGGCCGCCCTCGCACACGCCGCCGCCGACGCGCTGATCCAGCTGTGGCCGGACATCGAACGGGACACTGCTACTGACCGGCTCGGGCAGCTGTTACGGGTGAACACCACCGCCCTGGCGGCCGTGGCCGGCGGGCACCTGTGGCACACCCTCGACGGTGTCGGCGACGCCCATGCGGTGTTCTTCCAGGCCGGTCGCAGCCTCGGGGAGATCGGGCTGGTCGCCGCCGCGCACGGCCACTTTCAGCAGCTACACGCCGACGTTGAACAGGCGCTCGGCCCGGACCACCGAGACACCATGAACGTCCGCAGCGATCTCGCCCGGTGGCGGGGTGAGGCGGGCGATCCGGGCGGGGCAGCCACCGCGTTCAAGCAACTGTTTGCCGACAATCTACGAGTGCTCGGCCCGGACCACCCGGACACCCTGACCGCCCGCAGCAATCTCGCCCGATGGCGAGGTTTGGCAGGCGATGCGGGTGGAGCCGCCACCGCGTACGAGCAACTGCTTGCCGACTATTTACGAGTGCTCGGCCCGGACCACCGACACACCATGACCATCCGCGCAAACGTCGCCCACTGGCGGGGTGAGACAGGCGATCCGGGCGGGGCCGCCACCGCATTCGAGCAGCAGCTCGCCGACGACTTGCGGGCGCTCGGCCCGGACCACCCGGACACCCTGAACTCCCGCAGCAATCTCGCTGGGTGGACCGGCAAAGCAGGCGACCCGAGCGAGGCTGCCACCAAGTTCGAGCAACTGCTCACCGACCAGATGAGGGTGCTCGGCCCGGACCACCCGGACACTCTGAGGACCCGCGCCAACATCGCCTACTGGCAAGGGCAGGCGGGCGACCCTCGCGGGGCCACCACCAAGTTCGAGCAACTGCTCACCGACCAGATGCGGGCACTCGGCCCGGACCACCCGGACACTCTGAGGACCCGCGCCAACATCGCCTACTGGCAAGGGCAGGCGGGCGACCCTCGCGGAGCCACCACCAAGCTCGAGCAACTGCTCACCGACCAGATGCGGGCACTCGGCCCAGACCACCCGGACACCCTGACCACCCGCGCCAACATCGCCCACTGGCGAGGGCAGGCGGGTGACCCTCGCGAGGCCACCACCACGTTCGAGCAACTGCTCACCGACTACATACGAGTGCTCGGCCCGGACCACCCATACACCCTGACCACCCGCGCCAACATCGCCTACTGGCGAGGCAGACCGGCGACCCCTGCGGAGCAGCCACCGCAGAAAGGCAGTCCTTAGGCGAAACCAGACCACGCTCGCCGGGCGGCGCCGTTGCCGGCCGGCGAGCATGGGGCTGTGGCGGCTACGTGAGCTTGAGCAGGCGGGCCGCCGTCTCGCCGCGGATCGCGTTGCGCACGGACTCGTCCAGGCGGGCGGTGGCGATCTGATCCAGCGGGTCGTAGTGGCCCATGTCGAACGGGTAGTCGGTGCCGATCACCACGTGGTCGGCGCCCATCTGCTGCACCAGGAACTCCAGGTGCGGGGCGTCGAAGACCAGGCAGTCGAAGTAGATCTGCTTCAGATAGGTGGACGGCGGCCGGCTGATGAAATGCTTGCCCTCCGGGCGTTGCGCGTACGCGTGGTCCATGCGCGACGAGTAGAACGGCAGGTATCCCCCGCCGTGCACCGCCACGATCTTGAGCCCGGGATAGTCCTCCAGCACGCCGCCGTGAATGATCTTCGTGAGCGCGACCGTGGTGTCGAGCGGGTTGCCGATCACGTTGGTCAGGTAGTACTTGCGGAACCGCTCGCCGCCGGTGAAACCGTTCGGGTGCAGCATCACAACCACGTCCAACTCCGAAGCCTTCGCCCAGAACGGCCGGAACCGCCGGTCGTCGAGGTCGAGCCCCATGATGTTCGTGTTGATCTCGACGCCGCGGAAGTCGTATTCGCGGACGCACCGCTCGAGTTCCTGCACGGCGGCGTCGACGTCCTGCATCGGGACCGTGGCCAGGCCGACGAAACGGTCCGGGTGGGCCGCCACGATCTTGGCGAGGTTGTCGTTCTGCATCTGCGCCAGCTGCAGGCCGAGCGCCGGGTCGGTCCAGTAGAAGTAGCCGGCCGGCGCGACCGAGATGGCCTGGACGTCGATGCCCATGCGGTCGAGATCGGCGATCCGGCGTACGGGATCGGTCGCCTGGGGCATGATCTCGCGGACGTGCCCGACCTGGTAGGCGTTGGTCTCGTCGCCGCCGTAGTAGGTGAACGGGTCCATCTCGGGGGACATCAACCCGGCCGTGAGCGGCAGCGTGTCGGGCAGGATCACGTGGCCGTGGATATCAATGGTGCGCATGAACGTCCTTCAGAGAGAAGCGAGTGGAGACCAGGGCAGAGGCGCCCCGCCGTACTTGGCGGCCCGGACGTCACCGGACCGGGCGTGCCCCTCGAACAGCTCGACCCGAGCCGCGCGGCCACAAAGCTCGCCCAGCGAAGCCGACGCCGATTCGGACGTGACTTCCTGATAGGTCACGGTCCGCAGATACTTCCCGACCCACAGGCCGCCGGTGTATCGCGCCGCACCCCGGGTCGGCAGCACATGGTTGGTGCCGATGGCTTTGTCCCCGTACGACACACAGGTGCCCTCGCCCAGGAACAGCGCGCCGTAGTGCCGCATCGCGGAGAGAGCGAGCCGGGGCTCAGCAGTGAGGATCTGCACGTGCTCGCTGGCATACGTGTCGGCCAGCGCGTACGCCTCGTCGAGCGATGACACCACGTGCACCTCGCCGTGGTCGCGCCAGGCCGGCCCGGCCATGTCGTTGGTCGGCATGCCGGGCAGGATCGCCTCGACGTGCTCGATCACCCGTTGAGCCAGGGCGGACGAGGTCGTGATGAGCACGGCCGGCGAGTCGGGCCCGTGCTCGGCCTGGCTCAGCAGGTCGACGGCCACGATGAACGGGTCGGCCGATTCGTCGGCCACGATGAGGATCTCGGTCGGCCCGGCGAACAGGTCGATGCCCACTTCACCGAACAGCTGCCGCTTGGCCTCGGCCACATAGGCGTTACCCGGCCCGGCGATGAGGTCGACCCGGCCAACAGAGTCGGTGCCGAGCGCCATCGCCGCCACCGCCTGCACCCCGCCCAGCACGAAGATCTCGTCCGCCCCGGCCAGGTGCAGCGCCGCGATCGTGGCCGGCGGGATCTGCCCGCGCAGCGGGGGCGTGCAGGCGGTGACCCGTTCGACCCCGGCGACCTTGGCCGTCACGACCGTCATGTGGGCCGAGGCGGTCAGCGGGTAGCGGCCACCGGGCACATAGGCGCCGGAGGCCACGATCGGCAGATGCTTCTGTCCGAGGTGGACACCGGGCTGGGTCTCGACCTCGAAGTCGTGCATGCTGTCGCGCTGGTGCTGCGCGAAGGTGCGCACGTTGGCCTGAACGGTCTTGATGTCATCGATGACACCGGACGGCACCGTGGCGACGATCTCGTCGATCTGTTGCGGTGACAGGCGGAACGACTCGGGCGACCAGTTGTCGAACTTGGCCGAGTACTTGCGGACCGCGTCGTCCCCGTTGGCCCGGATGTCAGCGATGACACCGGTGACAACATCGCGGACATCGGGACCGGCCGAGGGGCCGCCCGCGGCGTTCTTGAGGGTGGGCATCAGGCGGCCGCCGTACGGGAAAGGGTCTTCATCGCTTCCAGCCGGCCCAGCACCTCGGCCTGCAGCGTGGCCACGGTCGGGTCGGTCTGCCGGCGCGGCCGTGGCAGGTCGATGGTGATGTCCTCGTAGATGCGCCCACCCGGCTGCAGCACGATGATGCGGTCGGACAGCTCGACCGCCTCGACCACGTCATGGGTCACGAAGACGACGGTCTTCTTGGACTGGGCCCAGATGTCCTGCAACTGCGCGCGCAGACCCCGGGCGGTGATCGCGTCGAGGTGGCTGAACGGCTCGTCCATCAGCAGCAGGTCGGGCTCGACCGCGAACGCCCGGGCGATGCCCACGCGCTGCTGCATGCCGCCGGAGAGCTGCCCCGGGAAGAAGTCGGCGTTCTTGGCCAGCCCCACCATGTCGAGGTACTTCCGGGCCCGGGCGACCGTCTCCTCGCTGCGGTCGTTCTGCACGTACATCATGTTCTTCATGACGCTGCGCCACGGCAGCAGGCGCGGGTCCTGGAAGACGTAGCCCATCCGGGCCGGCCCACCCGAATCGCTGGTCAGGCTGATGTCGCCGGACGTGTGCTCCTCGACGCCCGAGATGATGTTGAGCAGCGTGCTCTTGCCGCAGCCGGACGGGCCGACGATCGACACGAACGTGCCGCCGCGGACGTCGAACGAGATGTCGTCGAGCACCCGGCTGGCCTTGGGGGTGCCCACGTTGAAGGTCTTGGCCAGGTTTTTGATGGTCAGAACAGCCATGTGAGAGATCCCTACGCTGAGGCGTCGCGCCAGCGGAACGCACGCTGGATCACGCGGTCGAGGACGAAGCGGTCGAGCAGCACGATGAAGCCGACGAAGAGCACGACCCAGGCGGCGAACCCGCCGAACCGGTTGGCGTCGTACCACCAGCGGGCGCGGTAGCCGACGCCCCCGCCGCCACCGAACCACTCGGCCAGCAGCACGCCGTTCCAGCCGATGATGATGGCGAAGCGGACGCCGGCGGCCACATAACCGGTGACGGCTGGGAGCACCAGATCGCGTACGCGGCGGGAGAACGGCACGTTGTACGTCGTCGACATGTCCCGCAGGTCGCGCGAGACCCCCCGTACGCCCTGGGCGACGTTCACGATGACGAACGGCACCGAGGTGAGGAACGTCGTGATGATCGGGCTGAGGTCGCCGAACCCGAACCACATCACGGTCAGGAACGACCAGATGATCGCCGGGATCGACAGGCCGACCAGCACCGGGCTCTCGAAGAACGCGCGGCCCAGCTGGGACAGGCCCATGATGACGCCGACCGCGATGCCGACGACGGTGGCCAGCGCGACACCGACGCCGAAGCGGTAGAGCGTCATGCCGAAGTTGCCGAACACCTCGCCGCGCTGGAACTCCTCGACGAGACGCTGGACGACCTCGATCGGGCCGGGGACCCGTTCGAACAGCGCCGACATGAGCACCCAGAACAGGAAGAAGCTGAGCAGGGCGGCCACCCGGGCGGCGTTGTCCGAGGTGAGCCGCTTCTTCCAGGCCGGCGTCTCCTGTTCCTTCTCGGTGGTCGAGCGGCGGGCCTTGACGGGAGTCATCGTGGTGCTCACAGCGCGGAGCTCCTCTCCTGCGGCCGCCACGAGAGCAGGCGGGCCTCGGACTTGGCGAGGACCAGGCGCTCGATGATCAGCATGAACACGATGAACAGGAACATCCAGGCGAGCACGGCGGCGATGTCGTACAGCTGATATTCCGTACGGATCTGGAAGCCGACGCCGTTGCGGCCGCCGAACACCTCGGTGAGCGCCTCGACCTTCCACGCCACCGCGAAGCACATGCGGATCGCGGCGAACACGTACGGGACGATCGTCGGGATCAGCACCTCCTTGCGGATCTGCTGCGGCGTACGGCCGAACGCCTCGCTCATGGTGACCAGCGACTTGTCGACGCCGCGGATGCCCTCGGCCACGTTCAGGGCGATGTAGGGGGCGGAGACCAGGGCGACGGCGAGGATCGGGCCCAGGTTGGACAGGCCGAAGACGATCAGCGACATCACCGCGTAAACGATGGCGGGAATGGTACCGGCGATGGTGACGCCGTCGTGGAAGAACGCGCGCCAGTAGTTGTAGCGGCCCATCAGATAGCCGATCGGGGCGCCGACGGCCGCCGCCACCCCGAATCCGGCGAACGTCTTGAGCACACTGGCCGAGAAGTCGGTGAGGAAGTTGCCGCTCTCGACGATCTCGACCGCCGAGAGCAGGACCTCGTACGGGGTGGGCAGCAGCCGCGAGCCGAACCACCAGGAGCCGTACTCCCAGACGCCGTACAACGCGAGCCAGCCCAGGATCACCAGTCCGGTGAGCCTCCACCGGCGGCGGCGGGCGGTGCGCTTGGCGCCGGCCTCGGGGTCGGCGGGTGGTGCGACCGGAGCCGCACCGACCAGCTGATCCGTCATGTTCTCTCCTTACTTTCCCGGCGAGAAGGAGTCAGGACTTCGGGAGGATGGTGAAGTTGGGGTCGGGGACGTCGGAGGCGACGTAACCGGCCTCCTTCATGAGGTTGAACAGCTTGGTCTCGCTGTCCACCCAGGCCTGGTCGAGGTAGGTCGACTCGACGAACCAGTCGTACTTGTTGGCCAGCCAGTCACGGATGAACGCCTTGTCCTTGTCGCTCTCGGCGGCGAAGTCCTCCGGGTAGGCCTCAATGATCTTGTCGCGGTTCTTGGCCCACTCCTGGACGCCGCGGTCCCAGATCTTGATCAGGAACGCCGCCTCCTCCGGGTTCTTGTCGACCCAGGCCTTGCGGGCGACGAACACGTTGTTCTGCGGGTGGGTCAGCTCCGTCTTGTCGTCGCTGAACTGCTCGGCGTAGATCTGCGACACCGATTTCGAGTCGTACAGCGGCTTGATCGCGCCGCTGGACAGCTGTGGGATGGAGAAGTCGGGCAGCAGCAGCCCGGCGTCGGCGTCGCCGCGCTGGATCAGGCCGGCCGCGTTCTGCGGGTCGGTCACCACGAGCTCGTAGTCGCCGCCGCCCGCGCGCAGGTCGAGGTTGCACCACTTCTTGGCGAAGACGCCCCACATGATGGTGATCGAGACCGCGCTGTGCGTGACGATCTTCTTGCCCTTGAGCTCGCAGATGTCCTTGGCCGTGCTGTCCTTTCCGACGGCCAGGATGCTGCGGTCGGAGTTGAACTTGCCGAAGATCGTGGTCTTCTCGCCGGTCTGCTTCTCGAGCTCGGGCACCTCGTAGGAGGCCGCGGAGACGACATCGGCGTGACCGCCGGCGTAGACCCCGAACTCGTCCCAGCTGGACGAGGTCAGGATCTGGATGTTGGCCGCCTCTTCCATCTCCTGCTTGATGCCCTGCGACTCCATCCACTTCCAGACGGGGTCGGGGGCCATGACCATGTTGACGACGCCGTTGGCGTCCTTGGCCTCGGCGTTCTCGCCCGAGGTGGCGCCGGGACGGGCGCCGCATCCGGAGGCGGCGGCCAGGGCGAGGACGGCGGAGGTGGCTATCAGTCGGCGGCTGTTCGAACGGAGGATGCGTGATGCATTCATGGGTGTACCTCTCACAGGGGTTCGACACATCGATGGGTGCGACCAGAGGCGAGGACTTGCACAAAGCCGGCGGAAAGATCCGGCAGTAAGGTGCGGGAAATGTTTCCGGGATGTGACGCCCGACACTGCCTTGGCAACCTGTGCAAGTCAAGCATTTCTCGGAAATTTATGCATGCGGATGGCTGGCAAAAAGCACGTTGAGTAGTGTCGAGAGCTGTGCATAATTTATGCACTCCGCCGACCGAAGGAGGCTCATGACCCATCCGGAACGCCGCCGCGGCCCCGCGCGCGGTGCGACCAGCTCGACCGTGGCCGAGGCGGCCGGCGTGGCCCAGTCGACGGTGTCGCGAGCACTGCGCGGCGACCCCCGGGTGCGGGAGGACACGCGCCGCCTCATCGAGGAGACCGCCGACCGGCTCGGTTACCGCCCGTCGTGGGCCGCACTGGCTCCAGCAAAAAATGCGCCGGCCCGGACCCGGTCGATCGCCGTCGTCGCGTCCGACCTGACCAACCCGTTCTTCCCCACGCTGCTCAACCCGATGCACGACGAACTGCAGCTGATGGGCTACCGGTTCGTCCTGTTCGCCGAGCGGACCGACCTCCCGACCGGGCAGGAGGCGCTGCTCAGCCTGCTGAACTCGTCGATCGACGGGGTGCTGCTGACCACGGCCACGCTCGACTCGCAGCTGGGTCCCGCCCTGGCCGAGCGGGACCTGCCGATCGTGCTGCTCAACCGCTACGTCGACGGCATGGACGTCGACCGGGTGACCGCGGACAACCACCACGGCGGCCGGACGGCGGCGCGGCACCTGCTCGAACTCGGGCACCGGCGGATCGGGGTGATCCGCGGTCCGGCGAACACCTCGACGAGCCGCGACCGCTATGCCGGCGTACGGGAAGGAATTGCCGGTTTTGATGTTTCGCTCGAGATCAAGGAGGGGCCCTACTCGCACCAGAGCGGCTATCAGAACGCGCGGGATCTGTTGCGCCTGCCCGAACCGCCGACGGCGCTGCTGTGCGGCAACGACATCATCGCGTTCGGGGCCATCGACGCCGTGAAGTCGCTCGGCCTGGATGTGCCGGGCGACGTCTCGGTGCTCGGGTTCGACGATGTGCCGATGGCCTCGTGGGAGGTGTTCCAGCTGACCACGGTGCATCAGCCGCTCTCCGAGATGGCCCGTGCGGCGGCCCGGCTGCTGGTCGAGCGGATCGAGCACGACGGCGACATCGGCGCCGGACGGGAGCGACTGTTCGCCACCAGCCTCGTACAGCGGTCGACGACCCAGAGGCATGGCGGCTCCCTCCTGTGACGGCTGTGTTACAAGCCCCAGCCTCGGGGCGGCACTGTGACCGCCGCGATGTGTGGCCGACCATTTCTCGGGCCACTCAGTGGTGGGCCGCACATCGGCCTCTCTGACGGGCGGCGGCACCGTAGGTCCATGACGACCACCGAAGTCGCTCCTCTGCCCCTCTGGGCGCGGGAAGCCGCCGACGCCGTGGACCTGCCCGCGCTGGCCGGCCGCGTCGTCGAGGCCGACCTCGCCGCCGCCTTCGAGACGCTGCGGGACCACGACGAGTTCGTGACCCGGCTGCGGGCCAGCGTGCTGGAGAACCTGTGCGCGCTGCGTCAGGTGCTCACCGGCCGGATCCCGCTGACCGGGGTGCGGCTGACCGAGCCGTTCGCGCTGGCCGTGCTGCAGGCCCGGTTGCGCCTGCCGCAGACCGCGCTGCAACGGTCGTACCGGGTGGGGTTCCTGACCATGTGGCAGGAGTGGAGCGACCGGCTGGTCGAGCGGGCCGAGGCCGAGGACGTGCCGCGCCGGGAGAGCCTGGAGGCGTTGCAGGCGCTGACCGAACTCGTGCTGGCCTATCAGCATCACGTGGCGTCGCAGGTGGCCGACAGCTTTGCCCGTACGGACGACGTGCTGAGCCGGTCGCGCGAACACGTTCGCGCCGGACTGGTGCAGCACCTGCTCCGCGACGACTCCACTCCCCTGCCGCCGGCCGATCTGGTGCTGCTCGACTATCCGCTCGACACCTCGCACCTGGCTGTGCTGCTGCCCGGCACCCCGGAGGCGGCGGCCCGGCAGATTCTCGACACGCTGCGCGAGAAGTGCCACGTCCGCGACACGCTCGTCCACCCGATCGACCTGACCAGCACCGTCGTCTGGCTGGCCCGGCCCCGCCGGCCCGAACTCATCGCCGACCGGCTCCGCGCGCTGGGCGTGGACGCCTCGATCAGCGAGCCGCACGTGGGCGTGCAGGGCATCCGCGACGGCTGGCGGCAGGTGCGCGACATGCAGCAGGTGCGCGCGGCCTGGGGCGGCGGCGTGCTGACCTACCCCGACGTGAGCCTCGAGATCCTGCTGATGGCCGACCCGGGCCGGGCCCGCGCGTTCGTGCGCACCGAGCTCGGCGAACTGGGCGCCGACGACGAGATCGCGGCCCGTCTGCGCGAGACGGTCGAGGCCTCGCACCGCCACGGCAGCCACGTGACCACGGCCGCCCACCTACATCTGCACGAGCACACCGTGCGTAACCGCCTGCAGAAGGCGGCCGAGCTGCTGGGCCGCCCGCTGACCGAGCGGCGCACCGAGTTGCAGGCCGCGCTGCGCCTCGCCCGGCTGCTGATGTGAAGCTGCTGCTCGCCTGCCTGCTCGGCGGTTCGGCCGGCTGGGCCCTGACGGCACCCGGTGCCGGCGCCTCGGCGATGGCCACGGGCTACGGCGCCGGACTGCTCTGGGTCGGTCTGCTGACGTCGGCGATGGCTTTCCCGTACGCCGCCCTGCAGTTCCCGTCCGGCATCCTGGTCGACCGGTTCGGAGTGCGGGCGATGGCCGTCGCCGGGCTGTCTCTGGTGGTCGCCGCGCATCTGGTCGCGCTCACCGCTCCCCTGCCGTGGCTGGCCCTGACCGCCCGCGCCCTGTCCGGCGCCGGTTTCGCCGTGTGCTTCGTCTGCGGCGCCGAACTGGCTCGGGCCAGCGGTCTGGGCCGGCGTGGCATGGGCGTCTTCGGCGGCTTCGCCCTGGCCACTTCGGGCTTCGCCGTGCTGGTCGTCCCGTTCGCGTCCGTGCCGCTGGGCTGGCGCGGGCCGTGGGCGACCACCCTGGCGGTCACCGTGCCGGCCCTGGTGCTCGCCTTCTTCTCTCCTTCCGTTTCTTCTGGGGGGAGAACGGCCCGGGGTTCGGTACTCGACCCCCAACTGCTCCGGCTCGCCTCGGTGCACGCCGTGACCCTCGGCCTGGGGCTGGTGCTGTCGTCGTGGGCGACCACCCTGCTGGTCGACATCTGGCGGTTCTCGCCGGCCGTGGCCGCCGTGGTCGGCTCGGGCATCCTCGGCCTGTCCGTGGTCAGCCGGCCGCTCGGCGGTCTCGTCCCGCCCGCCCGCACCCGTACGGTCTGGGTCGTCGCCCTGATCGCCTGCGCGCTCGCGACCGCCGCCCTGTCGTGGCGCACCACGCCGGCGGTCGCCGTACTCGCCGTCCTCGCACTCGGTCTGTTCAGCGGGCTGCCCTTCGCGAGCGTGGTCAGCGCCGGCCAGGCACGCGCCCCCGAACGCCCGGCCGCCGCCGTCGGCCTGATGAACACGGCCGCCTTCGGCCTGGTCGTGGCCGCGACCCCGATCGTGGGCTGGGCCGCCGACCACGGCCGGGCCGCGCCGACGCTGCTCGTCGTCGCCCTGCTGTGGCTGGTGCCGCTCGCAGTCCTGCCCCGCGTCCTCTCAGGTGAGCCCGCCGGCCGCCGATGAGGCGTCCGTGAATCCTCGGGCCCGGGCAGCCGGTGCGCTGTTCCTGTGCGCCCTCCTCCAGATCTGGCTGACCACGACCGGACATCCGGCGTGGCTGGTGGTGCCGGCCGGCCTCGCCACCACCGCGCTGGCCTTCGCCGCGGCCGGCCGGCACGCCGTGCTGGCCCACCGGGAGACCGGCCGCGCCCGTTCGGCCTGGATCTTCACGTCGGCCGCGACCGGCCTGTGGGCGCTCGGCAGTGCCTTCTACACCCTTGATTCCGTACGCGGTACGAACGTGGCCCCGCCCCGGCTCGGCGACTGGCTCTCGCTCGCCGCGGCCCTGCTCGCGCCCGGCGTGCTGCTGGCCGGCCCGTCCGCGCCGGTGGCCCGCGACATCCAGGTCCGGCTCGGGCTGGACGGCCTGATGGTGGCCACCGCGCTGTTCGTCCCCGCGTGGCCGCTGCTGCTGCACCCGACCCAGCAACTGCTCGGCAACGCGGG
Source organism: Paractinoplanes bogorensis (assembly GCF_018829635.1). Classification (GTDB taxonomy): domain Bacteria; phylum Actinomycetota; class Actinomycetes; order Mycobacteriales; family Micromonosporaceae; genus Actinoplanes; species Actinoplanes bogorensis. The sequence goes on along the minus strand of NZ_JAHKKG010000003.1, from coordinate 633,914 downwards.
CGGACTGCTCGCGATCAGCATCCCGGCGACCCACATCGTCTGCCTCGCCATCGCCGTGGTGCTGCTCTCCCGCAGCCGGGCCGGTGCCGCCAACGCCGTGACCGCGCTGGCCGGGGCGTTCGCGGTGTTCGCCGCCTCGGTGCTCGTCTATCTGGCCGTCGCGCTGCGGGGCGGCTCGTGGCAGGTGCACAGCATGGCCGGGCTGTTCGCCACGGCCACCGTGCTCCTGCTGCTGGCCGGACGCCTGCCGATGCCGGTGGACAGCCGGCCGTGGCTGGAGGCCCCGACCGGGGTGCGGGCCGCGCTGCCGTACGTGCCGGTCGTGCTCGCGTACGGGACAGCCGCCGTCCTGCAGCAACGCGGCCAGATCGACGGCGTCGCCGTGGCCGCGGTCCTGCTGCTCACCGCGCTCGTGCTGGGCCGCCAGTTCCTCGCGTTGCGCACGACCGGCCTGCTGCTGGCCGAGCTCAGCGAACAGCGCCGCCAGCTGGCCCACCAGGCCACCCACGACGACCTGACCGGCCTGGCCAACCGCAAACTGCTCAACACCCGGATCGCCGGGGCCCTGGACGCCGGCGGCGGCGTCGCCCTGCTGCTGGCCGACCTGGACGGCTTCAAGCAGGTCAACGACGAGAGCGGCCATCCCGCCGGCGACGACGTGCTGATCCGGGTCGCCGCCGCCCTGCACCGGGCCGTGCCGCCGGACGCCCTGGTCGCCCGGCTGGGCGGCGACGAATTCGCGATCCTGCTGCACCCCGCTTCCTCATCAGCGCTGGACACGGCGTCGCGGGTCATCGACGAGGTCTCCGCCCTCGGCGAATCCCGGGTCGGCGTCAGCGTGGGTGTCGTGCACGAGCCCGGCGGTGGCGCCACGGTCAGCTCTCTGCTCACCCACGCCGACGCGGCCCTGTACGAGGCCAAGCGGGCCGGCAAGGGCTGCGTCCGCGTCTACAACACCTTCGAGACGGCGCGTACGTAGGCTTCCTGGCCTTCTTTGTTCGGGTGGAAGCTCTGCTTGGCCGGCCCGGGAAGGCCCTTCGGGTTGAACGGGATGACCGCGCCGTTGAGCCACCGGTCGCCGCTGCACAGCCGGTGGCCCTTGAACTCCTCGGTCACCGTGACGAAGTCCACCTCGACGCCGGGCCGGGTGATGCGCAACTGGGCGTTGGCGGCGACGACCGAACGCCTGATCGCCTCGTTGAGCCGCTCGGCCATGTCGTTGAGCCACTGGCCGTCCTCGTAGCTGATGTACGCCGAGATCACCGCCTCGGCCGTACCGATCCGGCAGTCGAACCTGCCCCAGTTCGCTACGTTCCGGACCCGCGTGTAGAGCAGCTTGGACTCCGCGAACATCAGCGGATAGCCGGTGACGACAAGCCGGCCGCCCGGCGCCATCCGGCGCGCGATGGCGATGTAGGCATCGGCCAGCGAATGCACATGCCCGGGATCGTGCTCGAACACGATCCGGTCCTGCTCCAGCGGAACCAGCCGCTCGGCCACGATGCCCGCGGCACCCTTCTTCCCGCTGCGGTTCCGGCAGCCGAACCCGCGGTGGAACATACGATCGACGCAGTCCTTGAGGATGTCGGCGAACCCCGCGTCGTTGCCGCCGATCGACAGGGTCACCAGCTTCGGCGTCTTGGCGATGACGGCGTCGATCTGCGGATCCTCGTACTCGCCGTACTCCGTGTAGGTCTCGTTCGGGTAGAACAGATCCTCGAGCACCGCCCCGGAACACGCGACGAAGGTCATCGATTCGGCCTTCGTCTTGAGCAGACCTTTCTCGACCGCGGCCGCCGAGACGCCGTGGGCCCAGCTCCGGCTCGACCGGTGACATCCGGTCTGCCCCCGCGGCGTGTCCTTGTCGGTAAAGGTGGTGCCTTTCTCGTACGTCTCGTTGGGCGACCCTTCCCCCGAGGCGTAGGAGTCACCCAGCGCCACATAGGCATCCGGAACGGGCGGCGCCGGAGATGGCGTGGGCGTGGGGGCGGCCGACGTCGGTACGGGCGTGGCCGGCTTCGCCTGGGCGACCGCGGTGACCTCGACGGTGTAGGTGTGCCCCGAGCTGAGCGTCCGGGTGAAGAGCCAATGGCCCGGCCCGAGTTCACGGCGCTCGGCCTCCCGCAGCGCGCGGCCGCCGTCGCCCTCCTTGGCGTACACGGCGAGAACAGTTCCCGCCGCGAACCAGCCGCTCCGAGCCGAACACGGTGACGGTGCTCCCGAGCAGAGCCGGCTGTTGTCGCCGACGGTCACGTAGTTCGGCCACGAGCCGCTGCTCACCCGGGTGACGACCACGTCGACCACGCCGTCGACCGGCATGGTCGGCGCATCCGCCGCCCAGGCCGGCACCGGCAGGCCCGCGATCAGAGCACACACGGCCACCAGAACCAGCGGCAACTTCCGTCTACGGGCAGCCACGGACCATCCCTCACCTGCGAAACGATTGAGCCCGCATCGGCCGCGGGGTCACCCGACCCTAGAATCCTTTCGGCAGCTCGAAAATCGCCCGCGCGGGGTCGTCCGCTCGACCCCCTGTTTCCGGCCCCGGCAGCCTGGCCGCAGCCCATTCGCGTCGCCCGTCGAGCATTGGCGTTGCGGATCGTGGGTGGCTTGCCTAGGTTCACGCCATGATTCCGGCTGACTGGATGCCACACCGCCGTGGCGAGGATGACGAGCTTCTCGGCTATCTGCGGCCCGTCGACGATCGGTTCCGGCCGGTTACCGTTTTCGGATATCCGCTCGGTGACGTCACCGACGAGCACGAGGCGCGGCAGATCCTCGACGCCGTCGGGCTCAGCTATCTGGCCGGCCGCTGGCTGCTGGCGCTTGACGGGCGGCCCGAACCGATCGCGGTCGAGATCGTCGAGGCGAGCCCCGAGCGCCTGCGGGTCAAGAACGTCGACTTCGGGTTCGAGGAGAACATCGGCGCGATCTTCACCCTCGACGTGCCGCCCGGCGACGCGCTGCGACTGCAGTGAGCGAGTCGTCAGCGGGGCAAGGCCTGCGCCGAGCCGAACTCGCGATGGGCGAGGTCGCTCGAGCGGATCCAGTACTCGGCGTGGGACAGATCGGCGAGCAGGACGTAGCTGTCGTCACCGGTCAGCGGGAGCAGGTCGGTCAGGCTGCTCTCGGCGTGCCGGCGAGACCCGGTCCCGTGGCCGAACATCAGCGTTACCGCGTCGGCGCCGGCCTCGCGCGACCCGGCGACCGTACGAGGACTCACCCGCCCATGATCCACCGCGGGGAGAACGGGAGGCTATCGTCGGGGCGAGTTGCCACCGATCGGGGAAGCGAGGCCCGTCCGTGCTGAAGCAGGTTGCCGAGGGTGTGCAGGTCCATGTGAGCGACTTCCTGCTCAGCAACGCCGTTGTCGTGACGGGCCGTGACGGGGTGCTGCTCGTCGACCCGGGCATTCAGGCGAACGAGATGGCCTGCCTGGCCGAAGACCTGGGGCGGAGCGTGGTCGCGGGCTTCTCCACACACCCGGACTGGGATCACATGCTCTGGATCCCCGAGTTCGGCGCGGCCCCTCGCTACGCCACGGCCCGTGGTGCCGCCGCCGCCCGCGAACAGCTGGCCGAGCCGGACATCAAGGCCCGGATCAAAGAGCACCTGGAAGAGACCGGCATCGCCGACCAGGTTCCGCTCGAGTTGCTCGGCGAGATCACCGGCCTGCCCGTCGATGCGACCACCGTGCCGTGGGACGGTCCCGAGGCCCGGATCCTCGAGCATCAGGCGCACGCCCCGGGGCACGCCGCGTTGTTTCTCGCGGAGAGTGGCGTTCTCGTCGCCGGCGACATGCTCTCCGACGTGCTGGTTCCGATGTTCGACCTGGACGCCGCCGACCCGATCGGGGACTACCTGGCCGCACTCGACCTGCTGGAGACGGTGGAAGCGGACGTCGTCGTGCCGGGCCACGGAAACGTGGGCGAACCCAAGGGGCGCATCGAGCAGGACCGCGCCTACGTCCTGGCCCTGCGCGACGGCCGCACGCCCGACGACCCGCGGATCGGCCCGGATGCCGAGCCGGGCTGGGAGTGGGTCAGCGACGTACACGCCGGGCAGGTCCAGCGGCTCCAAGCATGAGCAGCACCGCAGCTCCGATGCCGGCCGTGCTCCAGCCGATGATGCTGGTGTCCCAGCCGCTGAAGGCGTACGGGAAAACGGGAATGTGCTCCTCGAAGGGCCGGACCAGGGCCCACGCGGTGACGACGGGAACGACCACTGTCGCCCAGCGCTGACCGGGGGTCGCCTCGCCGGCCGAGCGACGCCAGGTGACCCAGGCGGTTGCCACGGCCGCGGCCGTCAGACCCTGAGCCAGCACCGTCGAGGCGTGGCCGAAGAGGGCGTCGCGCGCCCACCACACCGCGCCGGACCAGGCGGCCAGCAGCACCACGATGCCCGATGCGCGCGCGGCCGTCCGCCAGGCCAGGCCGCGCGGCGCGGGATCGACGACGGCGGCGGCGGGCTCGTCCAGGCACCAGCCGACCGCCCCGGCCAGCAGGCCGACCGCGGTGCCCTGCAACGGCCACAGCGTCCAGTTGTCGTAGCGGACGGCGGCCAGCAGGCCCACGATGAGCAGCGCGGCCGCGCCCACGAGCAACCAGGGCACGGCCCGCGCCGCGTGGCGGAGCATCAGGCGGTCAGCGGATTGGGAACGGCGTCGGGCAGACCGAGCACCATGGTCAGCACCACGGCCACCACCGCGACGGCGGCGCCGATGCCGATCAGCATGCGCAGGCGGGAACGGTCGGACTCGGGGTCGTGATAGAGGGCGACCAGGACGCCCACGGCGCAGATGGCCAGCAGGTAGACGATCCACAGCTGGGGCGAGCCGGGCAGGGCGACCCACTGGTCGTCGCCGGTGTTCCAGCCGATCGGGCCGTACCAGTAGGTCCACGGCCAGATCACCCGCCAGTGCCAGGTCGACTCGAAGTTGCCCTGCATGACGATGGTGATCAGCACGACCAGCACGACGGCGAGCGGGACGACGCCGCGACGCGGGAGCCAGCGGGCGAGCACCAGACCCAGGATCGGGCCGCTGAGCGCGGGGACGACGCTCAGGGCGAACATCACGGTCAGGACGTGGCCGTCGCCGAACGGCGGGAACGGCACGGTTTCCGGCGCGGGCGGGTCGACGAAGTAGATGATCACGGCCGCGACGTACCAGAGCAGGGCGGTCACCACCGGGACCACGACCGCGGCGGCCAGGGCCAGCGTGCGGGCGCGTTCCGGCACGGCGACGGAACCGGCGGCCGCGGCGGCCCGGTCCGAGCGACGGGTCAGTCCGGCCATGATGATGATGCCGAAGACGCCGATGAGAGCGGACGGAGCGATCATGGCGGCGGCGGTGGAGGAAGCATCGCGCGGGATGAGGGTCAGGGCGAGCAGGGCGGTTCCCACCCAGTAGAGCCAGGAACCGAGGTAGTGGCGGATCTCGCGGCGCGCCAGGACGCGTACGGGAAAAGCGGTTGTGGTCATGCCGTTGCCCCTTCGGGTGCTGAGCTTCTGAGCAGCAGGTAAGCGTCCTCGACCGTCGGTTCGACGGCCTGGGAGCCGGCGGCCGGTGAGCCGCCGACCGAGCGGATGAGACCGGTTCCCGTACGCCACGTCTGCATCGCCCCCGAAGCGGCCGACGGGCCCTGATGCACCCGGCCGACCGCGGTGGCGAGCAGGTCGGCGACCGAACCGTCGAAGCGGATCCGCCCCGCGTCGAGCACGACCACGCGGTCGCACAGGGCCGACACATCTTCGGTCTGGTGGGTCGAGATGAGCACGGTTCCGGGGCGCCCGGAGAGCAGACCCCGCAGCGAGGCCCGCTGTTCGGGGTCGAGGCCGGTGGTGGGTTCGTCGAGGATCAGCAGGTCCGGATCGCCGAGCAGCGCCTGCGCGATGGCCAGCCGCCGCCGCTGCCCGCCGGAGAGCGCCTTCACCTTGACCGTCGACCGCTCGGCCAGGTCGACCAGCGCAAGCACCCTCCGCACCTCGGCGTGCCGGGCCGCGGTGAGAGTCCACTCCTTGAGGACGGCGATGTAGTCGAGGAAGCCGAACGTGGTCATGCCGCGCGGGAAGACGACCTCCTGGGGCAGGTAGCCGATGCGGCGGCGGGCGTCGGTGCGCTCGGCGTGCGTGCCGGTGACCTCGTGCCCGGCCACCACGACCGTGCCCTGGCTGGGTGGCAGGGCGCTGGACAGGATCCGCAGCATCGTGGTCTTGCCGGCGCCGTTGGGACCGAGCAGGCCGATCACGCCGTGACCGAGGTCGAGGGTGGTCGGGTGCAGGGCGACCGTACGGCCGAAGGACTTGGCGACGTTGTCGAGACGGGCGGTCATCGGGCGACTCCCCGGTTGACGCGGACGAGGACGGCGGCCAGCACGGTCACGCCGAGCGCGGAGGTGACCTGGCCGGGAGTGGTGGTGAGCGCGGTGACGCTCGCGGTGGTGGCCACGACGAGCCAGCCCGCCCCGACCACGGCGCACGCGACCCATGCGGTGAGCCACTTGAGCAGGATCAGCGCGGCCACGGTCAGGGCCAGTCCGGGCAGCAGCCAGGCTGCGAAGTAGCCGTGCAACGCGGGGACCACCAGCGCCGATGCGACAGTCAACGGGACGGCAGCGGTGAGGGCGGCCGCCGTCCGCAACAGGGCCAATCGCAACGGCGAGTACGGCGTGGTCCCGGTCAGCGAGCGCAACGGATCGGTGGCGTCGTAGGCGGCGACCACGGCCAGCACCGGGATCAGCGGCGCCAGAATCAGGAACAAGGCGGGGGCACCGCCGGGCAGATGGATCGGGGCCAGCCCGGTGAGCAGCGCGCAGCACACGGCCGCCCCGACCGCGACGGACCACGACAGCAGCAGATCGCGGGCGGCGCCGGCCACCACCAGATCGGCCTCCGGAATCCCGAGCCGGGCCAGCCACGAGCGTCGTGGGCGGCTGATCTCGGCATGCACCGCCGCCCAGACCGGCCCCACATCCGGCACGAGTTCGCGGGCTCCGGCGCGGCAGTCCGGGCACGCCGTCACATGGGCCTCGACCGCGGCCTCGGCGATCGGATCAAGACCGTTTCCCGCGTACGCCGTCCAGGTCGCTCGATCGACATGCCAGCTCACGCCAGACCCCCCATCAGCTGTTGCCGCAACTGCGCCTTGGCCAGCCGCACGCGGCTCTTCACCGTTCCCTGAGGCACCCCGAGGAGAAGCGCCGCCTCGCGGGTGGTGAGCCCGTCGACGACGGTCACCTGCAGCGCCTGCCGCAGTTCGGGTGACAGGCCGCGCATGGCCGATCCGAGGTCGCCGTGCTCGACCGCGATCAGCAGCTCGTCCTCGGCGCTGCGCAGCCGGGGCGACAGGGCCGAGATGACCTGCTGGCTGACCGGGGTCGGTTGCCGGCGGACCCGCAGCCGGGAGACCAGCTGCCGGATCGCGATGCCCCACATCCACGCGCCGACGTCGCCGTCACCGCGGTAGCCCTTGGCGTTGTGCCAGACCGCGACGAACGTGTCCTGCACGGCCGAGGCGGCCAGCTCCTCGTCGGCCGTACGCCGTCGCAACCGCAGCAGCAGCCAGGCCGAGTGGCGTTCGACGAGTTCGCGCAACGCGCTCTCCTCGCCGGACGCGACCCGCCGGAGCAGCTCGGCGTCGCTCGTCTCCATGCCCACACTGTCGCGGGCCGGACCCCGATCGGTTCACCGGCTCAGCGGGCAAATCTCAGAGGGCGTCCGCGACGTCGTCGGCGCTCAACGCCACTTGCAGCTCGGCCAGGACGCGGACCTGGGTCGTGGAGACACCGAGGAGCTGCTCGGCCTTGCGGATGCGCAGGTTGACCGTGTTGGGGTGCACGAACAGGGCGGCGGCGGTCGCGGCCGTGTTCAGGTCGTTGGTCACGTACGCCCGCAGGGTCTCTTCCAGGGCCGTCCCGCGGGCCGCGTCGTAGGTGCGTACGGGGGCCAGGGTCTCGGCGGCGAACCGGCGCAGCTCGTTCACGTCCTCCAACTGGAGGAGCAGGCCGTGGACGCCGAGCGACTCGAAGGTGGCCACACTCGCGGTCCGGCCCCGCAGGCGGGCCACGGTCGCGGCGCCCCGGCCCCGGCGGTAGGCGGACGGATAGTCAGCCAGCGCCGAACAGAGCGGGGAGACGGCCACCGCGGTCTCGGGTCCGACGCCGGCGCGGCGCAACTGGGCCAGCAGGTCGTCGGCGCGGTCGGCGGCGGCGCCCGGCCACAGCAGCACCACGTCGTCGCCGACCGTGCCGACCAGCCCGCGGCCGGCCAGCGACCGGGCCACCGACAGGATCCGCGGCGAACCCGCGCTGACCACGATCACCGAGTGCGGCTTGGCCAGGTCGAACCCGAGCCGGGCGGCGCGCTCGGCCGCCGTGACGAGACCGGCCGGCGACCCGGTCAGCAGGTCGGACACGACCTCGCCGGACAGCCGCCACTCCACCTCACGGGCGGTGCGGGAGCGCAGGATCTCGAGCGCGCAGACGGTGGCCGCGTGTTCGAGCGCGCGCACGTCGAGGACGGCCACCGGCCGGCGCGACCCGGTGATCCGGATGTGGGCCACCGTCTCGTTGCCGAGCACGACCGGCGTGGACCAGCCGGCGGCGGTCTCGTCCCCGGCCAGGTGCGCGCCGGACGGCTCCTCGACCACCGCGACGGGTGTGCCCAGCAGTTCGGCCAGGGCGGCCGCGACCCCGGTGACGCCGCCGCCGCGCAGCGCGACCCGGGTGAACTGCTCGTGCACCTCCTCGCCCCGGCGCAGCGCGGTGTTGGCGGTGGTCAGGTCGGCGATGGTGGCGACCTGCCGCTCGCGCAGCCGGGCCGTCTCGATGGCGACGCCGGCCTGGTCGGCCAGCAGCGAGAGCAGCTCCTGCTCGCCCGGGGTGAAGTCGTGCGGGATGCGGGTGTAGCAGTTGAGCGTGCCGACCGGGACCCCGGCCGAGAACACCGGCACCGAGATCATCGAGCGGTAGCCCTGCTGCCGGGCGACCCCGCCCCAGGGCAGGAACGTCGCGTCGGCCACGGTGTCGGCCACCTGCACCGAGGCACCGGTCAGGAAGGCGCGACTGGACGGGGCCCGGGGCTCGCCGTCCGGCTCGAGCACGACCGGGTGGTCGGCGTTGACCTGCTCGATGTAGCGCGGGGACAGGCCGTGGGCGCCGGTGATGACCAGCTTGGTGCGCGCGTCGTCGACCAGCAGGACGGCGCAGAAGTCGTACCCGAGAAGGTTGGAAGCCGTCGCCGACACCAGGTCGAGCACCTCGGGCAGCGAGACCGGGCGGTTGAGCGCGGTCGCGATGGCGGCGATCGCCTCGAGCCAGGGGCGGAGCTGCACGGCACCCGTCGTCTGCATGCCGGAGACTGTGCCAGCACAACTGACCCCGCGCTAGAGCTGTGTGGCGGCACATGTCCCGGCGGTCGGCTGATCCGCAGAGTTGAGCCCATGAACGAAGACGTCGGCGTAGTTGTTGTTCGCGCCAATGATCTGTCCGACCAGACTCCGCAGACGGCCGGACTCAAGCGGTTCGAGGCCGTGTCGGCCCGCCGCCTCGGCTCGCAGGACCTGTGGATGGGCCTCTCGGTGCTGCCCGCCGGCGGCCGGACCGGCGTGCACCACCACGGGCGGTCCGAGACGGCGCTCTACATCCTCAGCGGCGTCGGGCGATGGTGGATCGGCGACCAGCTCGACACGATGCAGGAGGCGCATCCGGGCGACTTCGTCTACATCAAGCCCGACGTGGTGCACTGGGAGGAGAACGCCAGCGACACCGAACCGGTGCGGATGATCGTGGCGCGGACGACCCAGGACGCGATCGTCGTGAACCTCGACGACCACCCGTACGGGCCGGTGATCCGGTGAGCCGCGCGATTGTCGTCGGCGGCTCCTTCGCCGGGCTCACCGCGGGTCTGCTGCTGCGGGAGCAGGGGTTCGAGGTCGACATCTTCGAACGTACGCCGAGTCACCTGGACGGCCGGGGCGGTGGCATCGTGCTGCAGCCCGACACCGTGCGGTGGATCGCCGAGCGGCCGCACCCGTTCGGGGTGGACGACGTCAGCATCGGCTCGACCGTGATGCGCTACCTGGGCCCGGACAACAAGATCACGTACGAGGAACCGGCCACCTGGCGGTTCAGCTCGTGGACGACGATGTACCGGGTGCTGCTGGACGACTTCGGCACTGATCACTATCACCTGGGCGAATACGCGGTGGGCGTGAGCCAGGACGCCGACCGGGCCGAGCTCCGGTTCGTCAGCGGGCGCACCGAGCGGGCCGAGCTGGTCGTGTTCGCCGACGGTATCTCGTCGGTGGGCCGCCGCCGGTTGCAGCCGCGGGTGCTCCCCCGCTACGCCGGTTACATCGGGTGGCGCGGGTGCGTGCCGGAACGCGACGTGACGCCCGAGACGGCCGAATTGATCAACGACGCCCTCGCGTACGCGGTGATCGACAACTCGCACATCTGCATGTACGCCATTCCCGGGGCGGACGGCAGCCTGGGCCGCGGCAACCGGCAGATGAACTACGTCTGGTACCGCAACGTGGCCGAGGGGCCGGAGCTGGACGAGATGACGACCGACCTGCGCGGCTTCACGGCTCCCGTCTCCGTCCATCCCGGACAGGTGCAGCCACGTTTCGTCGACGCGATGCGAGCCGAAGCGACGGCGTTGCTGCCCCCGGCGGCGGCCGAGCTGATCGAGCGCACGGCCGAGCCGTACATCCAGATCGTCCTGGACATCGCCGTCCGCAGCATGGCCTTCGGCCGGATCGCGCTGATCGGCGACGCCGCCTTCGCCGCCCGCCCGCACGCCGCGGCCGGAACCGCCAAGGCCGCCGCCGACGCCTGGTCATTGGCGGCCGCGCTGGCCGCTCACACCGACATCCCGACCGCGCTGGCCGCCTGGGAACCCGAGCGGCTCGCCCTGGGCAACGACCTGCTGAGCCGGGTCGCCGAGATGGGCGCCCGGTCCCAGTTCACCAACACCTGGGACCCGGCCGATCCCGCCCTGCACTTCGGACTCTACGGCCCGGACCGCTGAGCCTGATCGACCAGGAGCGCCAGCACCTGTGACGTCTTCGCCTGGCCCTCGGCGACCTGGAGGCCGCGGTGCGCGACAAACGCCAGCAGGGCCTTCTGCGCCTCCTCGGCCACGTCGAGCGCGACCGCGATCGACAGCTCCAGGAAGTCGAGATCGCCGACCGTCCAGCGCTCGGCCCGCACGTCCAGCGGCGGCCGGCCCGGCTCGCTCACCGCGAAGGTGGGCCAGCGCCGGGCCGCCACCGCGGGCAGCACGGTGAGCACCTCGAGATTCACCGGGAAGCCCGCGCAGGTCTCGATCAGCCGCTTCTGGTCGTCGGTGAAGAGGGCCCGGATGCTCCGCTCGCCCGCCGCGACGCCGGCCACCAGATCCTTGGGCCGGTCGGCGGTGAGCGAGACGGCCAGCGTGCGCCGGTCGCCGGCCCAGTCCGCCTCGACCTTGAACTCGGACTCCAGGCTGCCGTTGGTGGTCGTCGTCGTGCCGAGCCAGGCGTCGGTGAACTGCGACCGCCGCCCCGGCCGGAACTTGACCGTGACGTCGTCCTTGCCCCTGGTCTTCTGCCGGGCCCGCAGGATCAGCTGCCGGTCCTGCAGCGGCGTGCCCGCGCCGAGCCCGGTCGTGACGTCCTCGAGGAAGTAGATCTTCCACGGATCGACGTCCGGCAGGTTCAGCGTCTCCGCGGCCTTACCGTCCAGGCTGACCTTGACCTCGACACCGTCGAATCGCATCCACCCACCGTGGTCCCGAATCCGGGCTCACTCCAGCGGGCCGTCGTTGATCCGTCGGTTCAGAACCCGTTGTCGGCCAGCCACTGCGGGTCGGGCGCGACCTGCTGCAGCACCTCGACCAGCAGGCCGTCCGGGCCCGCGAGCTGGAAACGCCGCTGCCCCCAGGGCTCGGTGACCAGAGGCGTGACCACGTTTATCCCGTACGCCGTCAGGCGCTCGAACTCGGCGTCGACGTCTTCGACCACGAGGGCGATGAGCGTGCCCACGACGCTCTTCCCGCGGGTCGCCTCGGGCCACGACTCGTGATCGCGCTGCACGAAGTCGAGGTTGAGCTTCTCGTGACCGTCGGCCTGGGTGTTGACGTACCAGCCCAGGTCGATGTTGACCTTGAACCCGAAATGCTCGGCGAACCAGGCCGCGCTGGCCGACGGCTTCTCGGCGGCCGCCACCATTCCGATCATCGCAATCCGCATGTGCACCCTATCGTTGGACCATGGAGTCGGTGTGGGACTACCCGCGCCCGCCGCGGTTGGAACGCACCGCTGCCCGGGTGACGGTCATGCACGCGGGACGGACAGTCGCGGACAGCGTACGGGCCTGGCGGGTGCTCGAGACGTCCCATCCGCCGGTGTACTACATCCCGCGCGACGACATCGCCGACGGCGTGCTCGAACCCGGGACGGGCCGCTCGCTGTGCGAGTTCAAGGGCGTCGCCGGGTATTGGGATCTCGTCGTGGGCTCGACCCGGGTGGCCCAGGTCGGTTGGTCCTACGAGGACCCCGTGCCCGCGTACGGGGAAATCTCCGGCGCTGTGGCCTTCTATCCGAGCCGCGTCGACGAGTGCCGGGTCGACGGTGAGCTCGTGCGCGCGCAGGAGGGCGACTTCTACGGCGGCTGGATCACCGACGACATCACCGGGCCGTTCAAGGGTGGCCCGGGGACTATGGGCTGGTGAACCTGGCCGGATCCGGTGCGTCGCCGTAGACCAGGCGCAGGATCGCGTCGGTGAGGGTGTCGAGCAGCTCGTCCTCGTCGTATTGGGACGGGTGGGCATAGGCGTCGGCGAACGTGATGCTGCGCAGGTGGACCGCCATCTTGGCGATCAGCGCGGGCGGACCGGCCACCGTCCGCCCGGCGCGCGCGTCCCGCTCGATGCGCTTACTGAACAGCGAGCAGCCCTCGTCGACCAGCCGGTCGCGCACATGCTTCACCTCGGGGCCGGGGTCGGGCGTGATGAACGCCTCACGCAGCCAACGCCCGTCGGCCTTCCAGCGGGCCAGCCCCGCGGTCAGGCCCCGGCGCAGCGCGTCGCGGTCGAGCCCGTCGGAGGCCAGCCACTCGGCCATCTCGAGGTCGGCCTCGGCCAGCCGCTGGTCGACCAGTGCGGCCAGCAGCGCCTGCTTGGACTCGAAATAGAAGTAGAACCCGGACCGGGCGATGCCGGCCGCCCCGGCCAGCTCGTCGATCGTGACCTGGCTGATCGACTTGTCGCGGAAGACCGCCCGCGCGGCGTCGAGCAGGGCCTGCTCGCGCTGGTCGCCCTTGGTGGGAGCTCGACGGCTTTTGATGGCTGGCACGGCACTGACTCTACCGGCCGGTCCACGGAATCGACACGGTGTTGAAAATTCTCGGCGACGCGTCTAGCGTTCGGTCCCATGACCTTCAAAGCGCGGCTGGTGCTGCCCGTCGCCTGTTACGTGGTGCTGCTCGTCTCGGCGCTGCAGACCCTGGTCGTCCCGGTCGTCGCCAACATCCGGGCCGACCTGGGCGTCTCGACCAGTGCGGCCAGCTGGGTGGTGACGGCCAACCTGCTCGCGGCCGCCGTGCTCACGCCGGCCCTGGGCCGGCTGGGTGACCTGCACGGCCGCCGCCCGGTGATGCTGGGCGTGCTGATCCTCGTGCTGCTCGGCTCGGTGCTCGCCGCCACCACCAGCAGCCTCCCCCTGCTGATCGTCGGGCGGGTCGCCCAGGCGGCCAGCTTCGGCCTGTTCCCCCTCGCGATCGGCATGCTCCGCGAGGAGCTGCCCCCGCAACGCCTGACCGGCGCGATGGCTCTGGTCAGCGGCATGCTCTCGGTCGGCGCGGGCTTCGGCCTGGTCGTCACCGGCCTGCTGATGCGCGACGGCGGCGACTACCACGAGCTGTTCTGGCTGGCCACCGCGCTGACCGTGATCGGCCTGGCCGGGGTGTGGCAGCTCCCCCGCCGCGCCGGCGTGGCCACCGGACGCCTCGACTGGGCCGGCGCCGCCCTGCTCGGGCTCGGCCTGGTGCTGCTGCTCCTGCCCCTCGAGGAGGGCAACGGCTGGGGCTGGGGTTCGGCCCGGGTCCTCGGCCTGCTGGCCGGCGCGGTCGTCGTGCTGGTCGCGTTCGTGCTGTTCGAACGCCGGGTCACACACCCGCTGGTCAGCCCGCGGATGCTCAGCCACCGCCCGATCGTGGTGGCCAACGCGGCCGGCCTGTTCCTCGGCTTCGCGATGTTCGCCGTCTTCCTGGCCGTCTCGGCGCTGGTGCAGACCCCGCACGACGTGGCCGGCTACGGTTTCGGCGCCTCGGTGCTGGCCGCCAGCCTGGTCTACCTGCTGCCCGGCACCGCCCTCGGCGTGGTCACGGCCCCGCTCGGCGGCCGCCTGGTCGCCCGCTTCGGCGCCAAGGCGACGCTGGTGATCGCGGCCGTGCTGGCCGGCGCCGGCTTCACGCTGCTGGCCGTGCTGCACTCGGCGACCTGGGAAGTCATCGCCGGCGCGCTGATCGTCAACACCGCCGTCACCTTCGGCTACGCGGCCCTGCCGGCGCTGCTCATCGCCCACGTCGGACCGGCCGAGACCGGCATCGCCAACAGCGTCAACTCGATCGCCCGCTCGGTCGGCATGTCGCTGGGCACCGCGTTCGTCATCACGATGATGACCCGCAACCCGATCTCGGCGTCGGTCCCGCTGCCGCACGAGTCCCAGTTCGTGACCGTCTTCGTGGTCGGGGCGGTGCTGGCCGCAGCCGCCGCCGGCGTGGTGGCGTGGGCCCTGCCTCGGGTGCGCGAGCCCGAGCTGACGGTGGCCGAGGTCGAAACCGACGACGTGCTCGGCGCGGCCGGCCTGAGCGTCCGTTAATTGCCGCTTTCGACGCATCTCGAAGCAGGCTCGGGCGTTGATGCTCTTGGTAGCAGTCCTCGTCCTAGGAGCATCCTGTGCGGTCTCTCGTCCTGCGTACGCTCGGTGGCCTCGTCGCCGCCGGTCTTGGTCTCGGTGTCGCGGCGGCACCGGCGACGGCCGCCGCGACCAATGAGTTCCGGCTGACCGCGGGGAACGCCGTCGGCTACGGCACGTACCAGCAGATGATGAGCATCCCCGAGCGACCGGTGCCGCCGATCAGCATCACCGGCACGCTGGCCGCGCGGAGCCTGTGGCGGTGCGCCGTGATCCAGGTCGGTCGCAGCGGCCCGGCCGACGGCCTCGAATGGCAGACCGTCGGCCGGCACTGCGGCCCGGGCCGGACCAGTTTCCGCGCGCAGGCGAACTACATGTTCCGGGCCGTCAACCCGCCCGTCCGGCTGTGCGCCGGCTGGAACGTGAACCAGGCCGAGCGCGGCCGCCGGTGCGACCTGTACCGCCCGCCCGCGAACTGAGGCGCGGGCCCGGGTACGCGCGTCGCAGCCATCGGGGCAGGTCGCGCCGGGGCACGAACATGGCCACGTCATCGGCGGCGTTGGCCGCATAGGCGCGCAGCTCGGTGCGGTGCAGCCGGCTGCGGTCACGGAGAGCCGACCGCAGCCGGCCGATCAGGTCGGCGTCGATCGTGCGGTGCAGGCGGGCGACATGCCCCAGTGACTGCAGGGCGTTGGCCCGGGTCTGCGGGCTGGACGATGCGAGCGCCCGCCTGATCCGCGGAAGCACCACGTCGGGATCCGGATGGTTCAGGGCGAGCGCGAGGAGCGCGACACCCTCGTCGACGGACTCGTCCTTCACGACCGACAGTATGGTCCGTCCGGCCGACGGCGTCCGCCCGCACCCGTTCGTTGACGGGGTATGCGGGTCACGACAACCAGGTGCTGAGCTGCTCGGTCCGGTCGGCCGGGAGCCCGGGCGTGCCGAGTGCCTGTTCGATCAGGCCGTTCCGGTATCCGGCGTGCGGCATGTCCGGGGCCAGCTCGAGCAGCAGGTCGACGTCGTCCACCGGGCCGCCGGCCCGCAGCCGGTAGGTGGCCCCGGCGGCCCGTAGCGTGACGTCGTCGGGCTCGTGCTGAAGCCCCTGGTTCACCAGGTCGGCCGCCGAGCCGAAATCGCCGGCCATCGCCGCGTGATCGGCCAGGTCCAGATAGAGCGACCAGTTGGCCGGATCCAGCGCGAGGGCCCGGCGCAACGCGGCCGCCTGCTCGTCCCGGCGGCCCAGGAATCCCCACGTGCCGGCCCGGACGACCTCGGTCAGCATCAGTTTCTCGATGCCGTCGGCCCGGTCGCACAAGGCAAACGATTCCTCCGTACGCCCGCAGTAGCGCAACAGGATCGCCATCCGGGCCATCTGCTCGGCCACCGGATCCCGCTCGCAGACGATGTCGATCAGCCGCATCCACGGCCGCAGATTGTCGCGCACCACGTCGTTGTCGAGATCGCGGTCGTAGTCGGTGATGGCGACCGTGGCGTCGGCGAGCCCACCGATCGTGACCGTCGACCGGAAGCGGTCGCTGGTGAACCACGGCGCCGCGGCCCAGGCGACCTCGGGCCGAAATCCGGTCACCGAGCCCAGCATGCGCGCGGCCCCGTCGGTGTCCCCGTCGAGGAACTGCAGGTAGGAACCGGCCACGAACTGTGCGAGGCCGGTCGGGGCGCCCAGGTCGGGGCGCAGCTCGGCAATCAGGTCGTACGGTTCCGGGTCGGCGGGATCGTGCTCGATCGCCGCGGCCACGTAGGCCACTGCCTCGGCCGGCGAGCCGCCGCAATGAGCCAGGACACGGGCCAACGCGAGGGAAGCGGTGTTGGACACGGTCCGGGATGGTACACAAAAAGGCATGACGACATTGGACGACTTCGCGGGGATGGCCAGTGGTGAGCAGGGGCTGGTGACCGTGGCGACGACGCGGGCGGATGGGAGTGTGCAGGCGTCGATCGTGAACGCGGGCGTGCTCGGGCATCCGCTCACCGGCGTACGGGAAATCGGGTTTGTCACCTATGGCCAGGTCAAACTGGCCAATCTGCGGGCGCGTCCCCGGATCGCCGTGTCGGTGCGGTCGGGGTGGCAGTGGGCCACCGTCGAGGGCCCGGCGCAGATCATCGGGCCGGACGACCCGGTCGAAGGGGTCGACGCCGAGCGGCTGCGGGTGCTGCTGCGTGAGGTGTTCACCGCTGCCGGCGGCAGTCACGACGACTGGGACGAGTACGACCGGGTCATGGTCGAGCAGCGTCGCGCCGCCGTGCTCGTCACGCCGGAACGGGTCTACAGCAACAACTAGAACTGCAGCATCGCGCAGGCCAGCACCAGGCGTGGGTCGAGACCGGCGGCGGCGATCCCCGAGACGTCGACGCGGTAGGTGTCTCTTCCGGCGCGCGTCATGTGCGCCACCGGCTGACGGCCGGCTACGAGCGTGAGCAGCCGCGGCGGGGACTTGCCGTCCGGATCCTGCAGCAGGCGTGCGACGACCCGGCCGTCGGGGCCGAGGATCACAGTGCGGGCGCCGACCCCGTTGGTCAGTTGACCGATGACCTCGCCGAGGCGGTCGTCGAACACGTCCCAGGCCATCCGGGGCACCGGCGTCGGGCGGGTCAGCTCCCTGGCGGACATACGGATCCGGGTCCGCATGTCGTACCGGCGCAGGAACAACGAGCCGACCACGCGGGCGAACTGTCTGTACTCCGTACGCGGGGGAAGCGGGTGTTCGTGCAGGCTGATCCACGGCTCACGGGCGACCGCCCGGGGCCCGCGCTCGCCCGGAACCACGGCCAGCAGCGGTTTGCCGTCGACGGCGATCCGCAGGAAGGAAGGGTTCCCCGGCTCGATCAGCCCGGCGCTGACCATCCCGGCGAACCCGCTCAGCAGGTCGCCGGCCAGGCCCCCGCCCGAGGTGACGAAGGCGTACTGGCCGGTCAGCATCGGTTCCGGCCAGCCGGTCCGGAGGTGGTCGATCATTTGTCGCTCAGATAGGCGAACTGCAGCATCGCGCAGGCCAGCACCAGCCGGGGGTCGAGGCCGGTCGGGGTCAGGGTGGTGACGTCGATCCGGTGGCCGGCGTGCACGCGGAAGATCCGGGCCGCCGCCAGGGTGTCGACCACGATGGTGAGGCGGCCGTACGGGTCTTCCATCAATAGCGCGGCCGGCCAGCCGTCGGGACGGAAGATGACCCGCTTGGTGCCCGGTGGTTCGTCGACCGGCCCGGCCAACCGGCCGATCACGCGGCCCAGGCGGTCGTCGACCACGTCCCACACGTCCGGCGGGGGCGGCGTCCGGAAGGCCTGGACCGACCGGCGCAGCCGCGTCCCCCAGCTGAGCTGTGACTGCAGGAGCGGACCGAAGACCATGGTCCGGCGGTCCGGCCGGCTCTGCGCGTCCGGCCGTTTCACCAGACTCAGCCACGGGACCTCGGCCACGGCCTTGATGCGCGGCGGCACCCCGTCGCGGTCGTTGAGGACGGTCAGCACCGGGTGGCCGTCGACGGTGACCTTCAGCAGCCGGTCGTTGCCGGGCCGGTGCAGCCCGACGGTGAACATCTGGCCGAGGTCGTCCAGGATCTCACCGCCGAGAGTTCCCCCGTACGTCCGCAGCGTGTACTGCCCGGTGAGAAGCGCTTCCGGCCAGCCGGTCCGGAGTTCGTCGATCATGTGGTGCTCAGCCGGGCGTATTCGAGAAGCGCGCACGCGAGCACGAGCCGCGGGTCAAGTCCGGCCGGGACCGCTCCGGCGACGTCGACCCGGTGGGCGGGCCCGGCGGACATGAACTGGGCTACCGGCCGCTCGCCGATCCGGACCGTGAGCAGGCCGCCCTCGACCATCAGCAGCGCGGCCGGGCCGCCGGTGGCGCTGTGGATCGCCGTGCGGGCGCCGGGCACCCCGATCGGCACGGTCAGGCGGCCGATGACGTGGCCGGCCCGATTGTCGAGCACGTCCCAGACCAGCTGCGGCGCCGGCCGGAGGCGGTGCACGTCGGCGGTGAATTCACGAGCGGCCCGGCGGATCCGGGAGCTCCAGTGGCGCCGCCGATCGGTGAGCTGCCGCCGCATCCGGCGCAGCAGGAACGGTTCTTCACCCTGGGGCGGCCGGACGTGCTGCAGAAGAGTGATCCACGTCTGGGCGGGCCGGACGCCGACGGCCTGGATGCCCGGGTGCCGCCCGCGCAGGACGTTCATGAGCACGCGCCCACCGGCGTCGGTGATCCGCAGCCGGACGTCGTCACCCGCATCGATCAGGTCATCGGTGAGGAAGCTGATCACGTCGTCGGTGGTCGTCGGGCCGTACGCCTGGAAGAAGTACTGTCCGGTCAGGACCTCTTCCGGCCAGGTCGTCCGGAGCGCTTCGAGCTGCACATATGGAAAGGTAGAACATCATCGCTCGCAGCGGACCACGCTGTCATCGGAATCGGCCTGGCACGTGTCGGTGCCGGGGCCGCCGTCGGCCAGGTCGGGGGTGCCGGACTCTTCGAAGTCCATGACCCGCAGGTCGTCGTCGCCGGCCTCGCCGTACACCTGGTCGTGGCCCTGGGTGCCGGCCAGGAAGTCGTTGCCCGCACCGCCGCGCACGATGTCGTCGCCGAGCCAGCCCGAGATCTCGTTGTCGGCGTCGTTGCCGGTCAGCACGTCGTCGCCGGTGCCGCCATAGAGCCACTCCACGTCGGCGCCGATGGTGTCGCCCTCGCCCCGCTCGCCGTCGTCACCGGCGGCGCCGTCGAGGTCGGCGGTGATCGGGTTGCTGCGGCCGTTGTAGTTCACCGCATCTTTGGTGCCGGGGCCGCCGTGGAAGACGTCGGGGCCGGTGCCACCGGACATGGAGTCGTTGCCCTCGCCGCCCCAGACGACGTTCGTGCCCGGGCCGGCCTCGAGCGTGTCGCCACCCGCACCGCCGGACAGCAGGTCGTCGCCGGCGCCGCCGACCGCCCAGTCGTTGCCGTTGCCGCCGTAGAGCCGGTCGTTGCCGAGCTGCGCGGCCGGGTTGACGCCGCCGACCGGACCGGCGATGTACGTGTCGAGGTAGTCGTCGCCGTCGCCGCCGTTGAGGCCGTCGTCGCCGCCCGCGCCGATCAGGAAGTCGCGGCCGCCGTAACCCCAGATGGAGTCGTTGCCCGGGTTGGGCCCGGTGAAGGTGTCGCCCTGCAGGAAGTCGGACGCGGGCCCGCCGTAGATCTTGTCGCTGCCCGGGCCGCCGTTCGCCGTCATCGACAGGTCGCTCTTGTTGACGATGGTGTCGTTGTAGTCGTACGTGAAGACGAGGACCGAGGTCGGCGTCTGTGCCGTCGTGCAGCGCACCCTGGTCGAGTCGCCCTTCACCGCGACACAGCCCTTACCGGCCCGGACCGGCACCCGGTCGTCGATCGTGACCGTGCGGCCGGAGCGGGTGACGACGACGTAGTTGACCGCCTTCTGCCCGCCGTTGTAGCGCACCGCCGTGGGGCTGTCGACCGAGACCACACCCGGCGTGAGAGTGGGAGCGTGCAGGGCGGACAGGACGAGGACCGCAGCCGTCAACATAGGCGGATCGTAATGCGGCGGGCCCCTCCGTGGGGCCCGCCGCACCTTTCTACTTCCGGGTCATCCCGTGCGGGTCGATCACGTACTTCTTGGCCGCGCCCTGGTCGAAGTCCTGATAGCCCTGCGGGGCCTGGTCGAGCGGAATCGCCACGGCGTTGACGTTCTTCGCGATCTGCACCCGGTCGTGCAGGATCGCCATCATCAGGTTGCGGTTGTACTTCATCACCGGGCACTGGCCGGTGACGAACGAGTGCGACTTGGCCCAGCCCAGGCCGAGCCGCAACGACAGCGAGCCGACCTTGGCGTTCTCGTCGACGCCGCCCGGGTCACCGGTGACGTACAGACCGGGGATGCCGATCGCGCCGCCGGCCCGGGTCACTTCCATCAGCGAGTTGAGCACCGTGGCGGGCCGTTCGACCTCGGCCTCGGCGCCGTGCCCGCGGGCCTCGAACCCGACCGCGTCGACCGCGGCGTCGACCAGCGGCTCGCCGATCGCGGGTGCGTCGTTGCCGAGGATCCGGTGGATCTGCTCGATCGGGTCGCCCTGGGCCACGTTGACCGTCTCGCAGCCGAAACTGCGGGCCTGGGCCAGACGTTCCTCGTTGAGGTCGCCCACGATGACGACCGACGCGCCGAGCAGCCAGGCCGAGGTGGCGGCGGCCAGGCCGACCGGTCCGGCGCCGGCCACGTACACAGTGGAGCCGGTGGTGACGCCCGCGCTGACACAGCCGTGGTAGCCGGTCGGGAAGATGTCGGCCAGCATGGCGAGGTCGAGCGCCTTCTCGATGGCCTGGTCGCGGTCGGGGAAGCGGAGAAGGTTCCAGTCCGCGTACGGGACCAGGACGTACTCGGCCTGCCCGCCGACCCAGCCACCCATGTCGACGTAGCCGTAGGCGGATCCCGGCCGGTCCGGGTTGACGTTCAGGCAGATACCGGTCTTGCCCTCTTTACAGTTGCGGCAGCGTCCACAGGCGATGTTGAACGGCACCGAGCACACGTCGCCGACCTTGATGAACTCGACGCCCGGCCCGACGTCGACGACCTCACCGGTGATCTCGTGCCCGAGCACGAGGCCCTCGGGGGCGGTGGTACGCCCGCGCACCATGTGCTGGTCGCTGCCGCAGATGTTGGTCGCGACCGTCTTGAGGA
Source organism: Paractinoplanes bogorensis (assembly GCF_018829635.1). Classification (GTDB taxonomy): domain Bacteria; phylum Actinomycetota; class Actinomycetes; order Mycobacteriales; family Micromonosporaceae; genus Actinoplanes; species Actinoplanes bogorensis. The sequence goes on along the minus strand of NZ_JAHKKG010000003.1, from coordinate 612,344 downwards.
TCGCGCCGTGCGGCACCTTGCGGCCCACGTTCAGTTTGTTGACGCCGGGCCCGTCCTTCAGTTCGTACGTGGGGTAGTCGATATCGCGGACCTCGACCTTGCCGGGCCCGTCGTAGACCACCGCGCGATTGGCTGGCATCGTTGCCTCCCATCGTCGGATGGCACCTGTGAGTGACGATCTCGTCACGGCACCATGACCGCCATGTTTCCCTCGCGGCTCCCGAAACTGAACCGTCCACGGTGTCGTCAGATGCGCAATTGGTGATAAGAATCGGCGGTGGCCGACGCCGGGGAAATCGCGCGATCTGTATTCGGCTTCGACCTGCGCCCGGTGCAGCGCGAAACGGTAGCGGCGGTGGTGGCCGGGCGGGACACGCTGGCGGTGCTGCTCACCGGAAGCGGCAAGAGTGCGATCTACCAGGTCGCGGGGCTGGCGCGGGGCGGGCTGACCGTGGTCGTGTCACCGCTGCTGGCCCTGCAGCGCGACCAACTGCGCTCGCTGACCGAACGCAAGGTGCCGGCCCGGATGCTCAACTCGGGAATGCGGCACACCGACCGGACCGGGGCGCTGGCTGACATCCGTACGGGAAAAACCGAGCTGCTGGCCTATTTCGGCGAGCACTACCCGGCGCCGTGCGGCAACTGCGACAACGACCGTGCGCCGTCCCCGGCCCCGTCGCGCGACGGGGGCGGGGACGGCGTACGGGTGCGGCACAAGCTGTGGGGGCCAGGGCTGCTGCTGACCCGGGACGAGCACGAGCTGACCGTGCTGTTCGACGCGGTCGGCTACCGGCACCTCACCCCGGCCGTGCTGACCAACGGCCTGCTGGCCCTGGAGTGATCGCTCAGGACGGCGAGGTCAGCTTGTTGCCGACGGCGGAGAACATGTCGCTGATCTTGCTGCCGAAGATCGTGGCACCGGCGATGAGGACCACCGCGATCAGAGTGACGAGCAGGCCGTATTCGACGGCGGTGGCGCCTTCGTCCCCGTTACGGGTCAGACGCGATTGCACGTACGCGATCAAGTAGTTCATGAGAGCCCCCGCCTGTTTGCGATTCCGTGACCTCACTGATCGGGTCCGCGCGGCCCGGGCTGAGGATTCGGGGCTTATGCAATCGCGTCCCGCAGCTCGTCGAGCGCTCGCCGCATCAGAACGGCCAGGTCAGCGTCCTTCCCGGCGATCCACTCGGCCGCAGCCACGGCGAAGACGGTCAGGGCGGCCTGGGCGGCGAACTCGGCCGTCCGCGGCGGCACCCCCCGCTCGCCCAGCGCCCGGGCCATCGCCGCGGTCAGCCCGGCCGTCTTGACCAGGTCACGTTCGCGCAGCTCGGGCGTGACCGCGAGAACGGCGATGCGGGCCTTGGCGAAGTCGTAGTACGGCGCCAGCTCGCGGCCGGCCAGCGTGACCGCGTGCACGGCGGCGTCGATCGCGCTCAGCTCCGGATCGGCCTCGTCGAGGCGGGCCAGCACACTTTCTTCGAACATCTGGGCGTTGGCGAAGAAGACCTCGCGCTTGTCGGCGAAGTGGTTGAAGAAGGTCCGCTTGGTCAGGCCGGCCCGCTCGGCGATCTCGGCCACCGTGACCTCGGCGAAGCCCCGCTCTTGGAACAGGGTCATGGCCGCCGTCTGCAGACGCCCGCGCGCGTCCGGTTCCCACCGAGCCATGCGGTGATTCTACCCACGATTGCACCCGGTGCAGTCACGTGCCACACTCGTGACTGCACCAAGTGCACTCACAATCTCTGGGGAGTCGCCATGCCCACCAACGCCGCCGCCTGGATTCCCGCCCGCAACCGCCGTCTCGAAGTCGGCCCGGCGCCTTATCCGACGCCCGGGCCCGACGAGATCGTCGTCCGCAACCACGCCGTCGCCGTCAACCCGGTCGACTGGGTCATCCAGGTCGCCGGTCGCCTGGCCTACATGTGGCTGAAGTACCCGGCCGTGCTCGGGGCGGATGTGGCCGGTGAGGTGGTCGAGGCCGGCTCGGCCGTGACCCGCTTCCGGCCCGGCGACCGGGTGCTCGCCCTGGCCGTGGGCACCGACCGCGACGCCAACAGCCCGGCGCAGGGGGCCTACCAGCAGTACACGGTCGTCCTGGAACGGCTCGCCTCGGCCATTCCCGAGTCCATGCCGTTCACCGACGCGGCCGTGCTGCCGCTCGGGCTCTCCACCGCGGCGTGCGCCCTGTTCCAGACGACCCACCTGGGCCTGCACCACCCGGCGGCCGACGCCGAGCCCACCGGCGAGACCGTGCTGATCTGGGGCGGGTCCACGAGCGTCGGCCTCAACGCCGTACAGCTGGCGGTGGCCTCCGGATACGAGGTGATCACGACGGCGTCACCGCGCAACGCGGAGCTGCTCACCTCGCTTGGCGCGGCGCGGGTCTTCGATTACCGCAGTCCCACGGTCGAGAGCGACATCATCAAGACCTTCAGCGACCGTACGATGGCCGGCGCGGTCGCCATCGGCCCCGGCTCATCATTGGCGTGTGTCCGGATCGCCGCCGCCGCACGCGGCCGGCGTTTCGTCTCGGCCGCCACCGCGCCGGTCACCTTCGAGAACGGGTTCTCGCTGCTGCCGACGGTGACCGGCATGGCCGGCGGGATGGCCAAGCTGCAGTGGGAGGCCCGGCGGCGCGGGGTCGGCGTGAAGTTCATCTTCGGCTCAAACCTGAAGAAGAACGAGGTCGGACCGGCCATCTTCCGCGACTTCCTGCCCGCGGCGCTGGCGTCCGGGCACTACCGGCCGCTGCCTGCCGCGTCGGTCGTCGGCACCTCGCTGGCCGACCTGCAGGACGCCATGGACCAGCAGCGCCGCGGCGTCTCAGCGACCAAGCTCGTGGTCACCCTCCATTGAGACCGCCCAGCCGAACTCCCGTACGACTTGCCGATCCCGCAACTACCGAACATAAAAGGTCTTGGTCACGCTTGGCGTATCCCACTCATAGGAATATTGATCACCAGAGTCGCTCTCACCACGAACAGTCAACTCAAGGCGCCCCTTCGGATAACCGGGTGGCACGGTAAATGTCGCGGTGAAGTCGCCATCTTTGTCGGCCTGCACCTGGGCCACTGGAGGCTGATCCACACGGGTCAGGCTAGGGGATGGTGACGGCTGCGGAGAATCGCTGCTAGATTCATCGGACGGCGCCGGAGTTGGGCTCGGAGTTATCCAGACGGGCATCGGGTCAATCAAGACAGTAATGACCTCGTACCGGTCGAAGTCGCTTCCCGTGACAGTTACAGCCGTTCCGGTCGGTCCATTATCAGGTGTCATGGAAACATCAACCTCGCCGATCTTGTTCACGGCGTAGGCGACCGCGCCGCCGACCACGATGAAAAGCATCGCAGCCACGACAGCTGCACCTGCCACCGCACCGACACCACGTGAGGATGTCCGACCATTATCGATACGGTAGTCCAACTTCGTGTCACCTAAGAACGCGGTTATCCGCCCGTCCAAGTCCGATGTCTCCGGCACGCCATCGGTCAGAACTTGGAGTACAAGCGTCTCTCCCGGGTTCAGCAGATCGGGACCAAGTCTGATCTCGGTACCATCCGTTCCATTCTTGAACGCGCGCCCCGAATCAGGAATCATGGATGCCTTAAGAATGGCCCTGATGGGCACGCCTACATCAATGACAATGGGGCGATCTTGGTCAAACTGATCAGAAGACAATGCATGTCTTCCATTATTCTCAACCGAGATGGTAGCGACGTGAGGATTGGTGAGATCTCGACCCTGATACGTGACCGACACCCCGTGATCGGCAACAGATTCGGCTGCCAGCAACGGCGCCGGAGGCAGCGCACTGAACATCAGCCTGCGTTTCGCCGGAAACAATGCTCGCCGCCCGTATCTTGCTGCGAATATTCCGACAACGAGTGCAATCAAGGCAACTATCAGGGTAAGTGCGTTGAAAAATTCGCCATTGAACAAAGTTGAGCTCCGTCCACGTAAGAGCAACGCAGCTTACATCACCTCAGAGATGCACGTATCGCGGCGATTCAGGGCGTGTCACCCGATAAGATCCGCTCTCAACGGGAGCGAGCCGATCCGCCAATCTCCGTTCGGCCGGCCAGTCCATCTCCGTACCAGAGCCACGTCGACTCTTGGGGGCCGACGAGGCTCAGGGATCGCCTCGGCGGCCCCACAATCCCCCGTCCTGTGGATAGGTGCGAACGTCCAAAAGTGACAGGATGACCGGTAACCCCTGACATCCCTGCCTGGAAATCGATGAATCGCCGAACCGCCGTCCTCGCCGCAGCCGCCCTGGTGGCCACGGCCGCACTGGTCGCTGCGCTCGTCCTGCTCCGCCCGCCGGCCGTCGCGGGCCTGCTCACAGCCTGCTCGGGTCTGGTCGCCGTCGTGATGCTGCGGGCCGCCCACACTGGACGCCCGGCCGGGCCCCGGCTGCGTGTGGTCGCCCTGGCCGCCGGCATCGGGCTGACCTCGATCGCGGGCGCCGCCAGCGCCGTGGCCAGTCTGGTCGCCGGCGGCACCCTGGTCGGTGGCGTCCCGCTGCCGGCCGAGATCCCGCTCGTCACGTTGTTCCTGGTCGCGATCACCTTTCTGCCCGCGATCCTGCGCCCGCAGCAGCGCCGCGACTCCCTCGCCCGCCTGCGGATCGGGCTCGACGTCGTGGCCGTCACCGCCTGTCTGCTGTTCGCCAGCTGGATGCTGCTGTTCGGTGACGGCGGCGAGCGGCGCGGGGCCACGATCACCGCGCTGATCTTCGGGGGCAGCGCGGCCGCCACCGTCGCCGTCCACGGCGTGCACGCGCTGCGCCAGCGGGCCGCGCTGCAGTGGTGCGGCCCGGCTGCGGCGCTGCTGCTGATCGCGCTGACCGCCTTGGTCGCCGGGCTCGACCACCCGGGTGAGCCGAACGGTGAGATCGCCGCCGTGGTCGGCGCCGTCGCGATCAACGTGGCCGCCGGGCTGCTCTGGCACGGCTCGGTGCGCCTCTCCCCCGACGACAGCCCGATGCCGCCGCCGGGCGCCGAGCCCGCGGCCGGCTTCCCGCTGCTCGCCCTGCCGGTGCTCGCCTCGGCCCTGGTCACCGTCTATCACCTGCTCAACGGCGGGAGCCTGGACGCGCCCTCGATCGCGCTGGGCGCGCTCGCCGTGACCGCCGTGGCCGCCCGCGAGTGGGTGTCCTCGGTCGGGCTGCGGCGGCAGGCCGGTCACCTCACCGACCAGGGCAACCGGCTGCGCGCCCTGATGTTCGGCTCGGCCGACGTGGTCATGGTGCTCGACTCCAACCTGGCCGTGCGCTGGCAGTCGCCGGCCACGGCCCGCCGGTTCGGGCTGTCCGACCAGGAGGTGCTCGGCCGCGAGGTGTCCGCGCTGGTCCATCCGGATCAGGTCGAGGCCGTGCACGCGTTCCTGACCGCGCAGATGACCGAGCCGGGCGCTCATCTCGACGTCCGGCTGCGCGACGGTTTCGGCCGCTGGCGCCAGACCCAGTGGACGACCGGCGGCGCCGACCCCGCCGAGGCGGCGCACACGCTGGTCGTGCACGTGCGGGACGTCACCAACGAGCGTGACCTCGAGCAGGCGCTGCGCCAGGACACCCACCTGGACCGGCAGACCGGCCTGGCCAACCGGGAAGGGCTGCTGCGCGCGGCCGAACTGATCCCGGACGCGGGCGCGATGATCGTGGTCGAGCTGGGCGGGCTGACCGCGATCGGCGACGTGCACGGCCGTGACCTGGCCGAACTGGTGCTGGTCGAGGCCGCGCGACGGCTACGGTCGCAGGTGGCGGCGGCCGACATCCCGGCCCGGGTCGGCGAGAGCCGGTTCGCGGTGCTCACCCACGCCGGGGCGGTCCGCGCCCACCTGCTCGCCGGCCAACTGGTGAACGCCCTGGCCGCGCCCTATCTGGCCGCCGGCACGGTGTCACACCTGTCGGCCTGGGGCGGTCTGGCCGACGTCACCGACGAGCACGACACCGACGAGGTGGTGCGGCGGGCGGCGCTGGCGCTGCGGTCCGTACGCTCCGGGCCGCCGGGCGCCGTCGAGTGGTACGACGCCGAGATGGAGATCCGCCTGCTGCGCCGCTCCACCCTGGAACAGGACCTGCCCGGCGCGGTCGAGCGGGGCGAGATCGACCTCCGCTACCAGCCGATCGTCGAACTCGACGGGCACCGGCCGGTCGGCGTCGAGGCGCTGCCGGCCTGGCAGCACCCGAAACTCGGCCCGGTGCCACCGGCCGAGCTGCTGGACATCGCCGACGACCTGGGACTGCTCGGGCCGATCGAGCGGTCGGTGCTGGAGCGGTCGTGCCGGTTGCTCGCCCGCTGGCGGCGGACGCACGAGTCACTCTGGCTGGCCGTCGACGTGCGGCCGCGCGAGCTGGTCGACCCCGGCTTCCCGGCGACCGTGCACGCCGTGCTGGAAGATCACGACCTGCCCCACTCGGCCCTGGTCATCGAGATCGCCGAGCAACACCTGTCCGGCGTACGGGATGATCCGCCAGTCGACCAGATAGCGGCGCAACTGGGCCGGCTGCGGGCACTGGGGGTACGCACCGCGGTCGACAACTTCGGCACCGGGCCCACGTCGCTGAGCCGCCTGCGGATCCTGCCGATCGACCTGCTGAAGATCGACCGGGCCGTGTTCGCCGACCCGGTCGAGACGTTCCGGCAGGCCGGCGCCGTGATGGACGTGGCCGTGACGCTCGGGCGGCGGCTGGGCATGGAGGTGGTCGCCCACGGCGTCGAGGACGGGCTCGACGTCGACACCGCGACCACGGCCGGATGCCGCCTCGGCCAGGGCGATCTGCTGGGCCGGCCGATGCCCGCCGAGCGGCTCGAAGCATTGCTCGAAAAAACCACGGTGTAGCTGTCGATCGGGACCGGGCTCGGTCGTCATCACCTCGAATAGGCTGACGAACGAGGAGGAAAGATGCGCTACACGCTGCTGTTTCACTACCACGAGGCCACGTCCGAAGAGCTCGGCGCCGAAGCGATGGAGCAGGGCCGGCAGGCGATGTCCAGCTATGCGGCCACCCTGCAGGCGGCCGGGGTGCTGGTCGGCGCCGAGGTGCTGCACCGCTCCGACCTGAGCACCACCGTGCAGGTGCGCGACGGGGTGGCCCAGGTGCAGGACGGGCCGTTCGCCGACACCAAGGAGCAGCTCGGCGGCACGGCCGTGATCGACGTGGCCGACCTCGACGCCGCGATCGACTGGGCCAAGCAGGCGCCGGCCGCGCAGTGGGGCACGGTCGAGGTCCGGCCCGGGGCCACCTACACGGTCGAGGGTGTCTGGACGCCGAACAAGTGAGCCGCGACGAGGCGCGCGCGGCCGCTGAGAGGGCCGCGCGTTCCTCGTACGGGAAACTCGTCGCCCTGATCGCCCGGGCCGACGGTGACCTGGCCTCGGCCGAGGACGCGCTCGGCGGGGCGTTCGAGGAGGCCCTGCGCCGGTGGCCCGAGACCGGTGTGCCCGAGAACCCGGAGGGATGGCTGCTCACCGTGGCCCGCAACCGCCGACGCGACATGTGGAAATCGGCCGCCGCACGCACATCGGCGCCGCTCGAGGACGACAGTGCCCGGTTCGACCCGCTGGCCGACCACGACCCCTACGCCATCGGTGACACGCGGCTCGAGCTGCTGTTCGTCTGCGCCCACCCGGCCATCGAGGAGTCGGCCCGCACGCCGCTGATGCTGCAGACCGTGCTCGGTTTCGAGGCGGCCGACATCGCCCGCGCGTACGCGATGCCGGCGGCGACGATGGCGCAACGGCTGGTCCGGGCCAAGCGGCGGATCAAGCAGGCCCGGATTCCGTTCGCCGTGCCCGATCGGCGGGCCATGCCGTCGCGGCTGCCGCCGGTGCTCGAGGCCATCTACGGCTGCGAGGCCATCCTGTGGCGCGAGGGTGACGGCGAGGCGCAATATCTGGCGGTGACACTGGCCGCCCTGCTCGGCGACGAGGCCGAGGCGTGGGGGCTGGCCGCGCTGACCACGCTCACGTTGTCGCGCCGGCGGGCCACCGGTTTCGTGCCGTTGGAGGACCAGGACCCCGGCGACTGGGACGCGACGCTGATCGACGAGGGCGAGGCCTACCTGCGCCGGGCCCGGCCGGACGGGCCGCCCGGGCGTTTCCAGCTGGAGGCCGCGATCCAGGCCGTCCACTGCGATCGCCGCCGCACCGGGGTGACCGACTGGGCCGCGCTGGAGACGTTGTACGCGGCCCTGCTGACCGTGGCGCCGAGCCTGGGTGCGCGGGTGGCGGCGGCGACCGTACGGGGAAGGATCGATGGTCCGGAGGCCGGTCTGGCCGCGCTGCCCGCGGAGGCCGAGTCGTTCCAGCCCTATTGGGCGGCGCGGGCCGACCTGCTGGCCCGGGCCGGGCGTGACACCGGCGACGCGTACGAGCGGGCGGCTTCGCTGGCCGATGATCCGCTGGTGGCGGCCTTTCTGCGGGCGCGAGCTTGACCATGCCGTAACGGCACAGGTTCTGCTGGAATCCGTGAAGAGAATCAAGGTCCTGAGCGCAGTGACCGCCGCGGCCATCGTGACGGGGGTGGCCGGCGCGGCCGTGGCGGCCGAACCGAACACCCGGGTGCCCGAGGGCGCGACCTGGTCCCAGCACTACTTCCCGTCGGCCGATGACTCCGGTGCCGAACTGCACGCCGATGTCCTGCTGCCCGACGACCTGCCCAAGGGTGGAAAGGTGCCGGTCATCCTGTCGGTCGGTCCGTACTTCGGCCACGCCGGGCAGATGAAGGACGAGGGCCACAAGACGCCGGGCCCGTCTGAACGGTTCCGGCCGTTCGTCGACGGCGCCGGGCTGATGGAGCGCGGCTACGCCTTCGTGATGGTCGACTCGCGCGGCTTCGGCGGCTCGACCGGGTGCCTCGACTTCGCCGGTCCGGGCGAGCAGGCCGACGTGCGGGCGGCGATCGACTGGGCCGCCTCGCAGCCGTGGTCCACCGGCGCGGTCGGCATGTTCGGCAAGTCGTACGACGCCATCACCGGTCTGATCGGCGCCGGCCTGAACCAGGACCCGCTGAAGGCCGTGGTGGCCCAGGAACCCATCTGGAACCCGGTCAACAGCCCGCACACCAACGGCATCCCGCGGGTGCACATGCTGAGCGTGTCCCAGGTCTACAACAGCATCGCGTCGCTGCCCGGCATGACCAACGACGACAAGAAATATCAGGCCAACGCCGCGTACGAGGCGACCAATCCGCACTGCCTGGACGAGAACCTCGCCGGTTATCTGATCGACGACCCGGAATCGGCGCACTGGCGGGCGCGCGACCTGCCTGCTCTGGCCAAGGGCAGCGACACCCCGCTCTTCGTCACCCAGGGCTTCATCGAGGACAACACCAAGCCCGAGGACATGGACGAGTTCCTGGCCGGTCACCGCGGACCGACCCGGGCCTGGCTCGGCCAGTGGAACCACGTGCAGGGCCACGAGAAGACCGAAGACGGACAGCTCAAGATGGGCCGCGACGGCTGGTTCACCGAGGTCATGTCGTTCTACGACGAGCACCTCAAGGGCATCGAACCCAAGACCGAGTTCCCTCCGTACGCCGTACAGGACAGCAACGGCAAGTGGCGGGCCCAGGACACGTGGCCGGTCGTCGACCGCACCGCGACCCTGTCACTGGGCGGCGGTTCCTATGTCGACGACGGCGGCGCCGATGCGCGGAAGGCACTGGACGATGCGGGCCTGACCGAGCCGCCCGTGCCGCCGAACCCGAACCCCGACCCCGAGGAGGGCGCGGGCGCGCTCGAGCCGGTGATCCCCAAGAACCTGGCCGCGGTGCAGCTCAAGCGCCTGCAGGAGGGCCGGACCACCTCGGCCGTCTACAAATTCTCGAAGCCGGTCGCTCAGGCCACCCGGCTCACCGGCACCCCGCAGGTGTCGCTGGCCGCCCGCGGCACCGGCAACGTGATGGTCAAGCTCTACGACGTCGGGCCGGGCGGCCAGGCGGTCATCATCAACGAGAACGTGTCGGCGGTCCGAGCGGGCCGCACGACGTTCGACCTGAAGTCGACCGACTGGACCCTGGCCGCCGGGCACGTGCTCGGCGTCGAGATCGGCACCCTCCAGACCGGTTCGTGGCTCGACAAGCCGTCCCGCGAGACGATCCGGGTGCGGGACGCGCGGCTGAAGCTGGCCCTGGACGATCCGGCCGGCGACGTGGCCACCGAGGGCCAGCCGTCGCCGTTCCAGGCCCTCTACCTGAAGCGCCACCAGGTGAACCTGACCGCGGCGCTGCCGGCCTCGTTCACGATTCCGGCTCCTTGAGGATGACCTCCATGCGGGCCAGCACGTCGAGCTGGGCCGCGTTGTAGAGCTGGACGATCGCCTGGTTGACCGTCGTCCGCGCGTGGTGGGGGCCGCGCGGGGCGTCGGTCGCCGGGGCGTTCAGCCCGGGATACCGGGCGCGCATCTCCCTCGCGTACGGGGCGATCCGCTCGGCCAGATCCTGCCGGGTGGCGTCGTCGGCGTCCGGGGGCAGATCGTCGAACGCCGTCCCCACCGGGAACGGCGGGGTGTCGCGCATCAGGTCCACGTACGGCTGCAGGCTCCGGGGACCGAGGATCCCGGTCAGGATCGTGATGAAGGACCGGTCGGCCTCGCTCATGTCCGGGTTGGCGGCCTCGGCGAACTCGACCGGCACCCCGTCCGGGACGGCCTTGCGCATCAGAAGGGCGAGCTCCTCGCGGGCCCGCTGGAGCCGTTCGATGGTCTCGGCGAGCTCGGCGTCGAGGGCTTGCATGGCCTCGACCGGCTGATGGTCGTCGTCGTCCATCGCGGCGATCTGGGACAGCGAGAACCCGAGCGCGGTGAGCCGCTTGATGCGCAGCAGCCGCACCAGGTGCGCGACGGTGTACTGCTTGTAGCCGTTGGTGCGCCGGTCGGGCTCGTCGAGCAGCCCGACCTCGTGATAGTGCCGGACGGTCCGCAGGCTGGTGCCGGCCAGGTCGGCCACTTCCCGGGTGCTCCACACGCCACGGCTGTACCCACTCAGCCGCCGGTGAACACCCCGGCCAGGGCACCCACGAACACGGCGATGAGGATCAGCACGGCGACGACGAAGCCGACGATGCCGAACCCGCGGGCCACGCCGGTCAGGGGCTTCTCCCCCTTGCTCAGGCCGGCCGTCCAGGCCGCGGCGGCGCCGAACGCGGCCGGGGCCCCGGACCAGAAGAACGGCGCGGTCACCACGGCCAGCGCGCCGAGGACGACCGCGCCGATCCGTGCCCGGCCCGGATCGGCGCGCAACGGCAACGCGATCGCCAGGGCCAGCGCCAGACCGGCGACCCCCACGACCGAGATGGAGACGATGCTGTCGATCGGGCCCTGGGGCCGGTGCGGGTCGCCGTCGGTGAACAGGAGCTCGCCGACCTTGAACAGCAGGTTCACGCCGGTGGACAGCAGGAAAGCGCCGCCGACGAGGACCGGTCCGGTGACGCCTCGGCTCGTACGGGAATCAGTGGTGACGGCCATCTCGGGCCTCCCTCTCTCGTGGTGATGGATTCACCGTGCTCGCCGCGACGGCCCGCACACCAGTCCCCCGGTGTCCCGCGTCGTCCCGGATCGTCCCGCGCCCCTGGGCACCCGTCCCGCCAGGGCCCAAGATGGGACCTATGACCGAGGTCGAGCGAGGTTTGTCGCGGGGCGTCGTGGTCGCGGCCCTGGCCACGGCCGCGGGTTTCACGCCGGGCCTGCTCGGCTTCACCGACGAGAGCCTGCCGACGGCGGCCGTCCGCAGCCTCGGCTGGCCCGCGTTCGGACTGGTGGCCGCGCTGCTGCTCGATCGCGATCCCCGCTCCCGGCTGGGCCGCGCGCTCGCCGGGATGGCCCTCGTCCCGGTCGCGGTGATCCTCCTGGGCCCGCTGGTCACCGGGGACACCCTCACCTGGGCCCACCTCGGACGCTGGTGGCAGTGGCTCGGCATCGCCCCGGTGGTGGTCGCACTGGCCGTGCTCGCCTGGGCGGTCGACCGGCCCGCCGACCGGCTGGCCCGGCGCCGTCTGACCTGGCTCGTCGTCTGTGCGGCGGCCCTCGTCGGAGCTCTCATGATCGCGTCCCGGGTGGGTGGCCCGCAGGCCGAGGCGGTGGCGACCATGCTCGGGATGTGGGCCCTGGCCGCGATCGTGTTGCGGCTGGCCACCGCGCGGGAGCTGCGCCCGGTCGACGAGCCCCCGCTCGACATCGCGATCGGCGTGGCCACGGTGGTGACCGGCGCCGGGGTCGGCACGCTGATCCGGGTGGTCGCGGCCCGGGCCGGGCTGCCCGGGCCCGACCTGTCCGGCGGGTTCGCCGCGGTCGTGACCACCGCGCTGGCCCTGCCCGCCGGGCTCTGGCTGCGCCGTCGTTTCCTGCGCCACCGCTACGGCCACGGCACGCTGACCTCGGCCGACGTCGCCCAGATCACGGCCGGCCTGCACACCCGCTCGGACCCGCGTGACCTGCTCGGTCAGGCGGCGGCGATGGTGGCCACGGCGAGCGGGCACCGCGAGGTACGGCTGATCCTCGGCCCCGACGCGCCCGAGGTGCCGCCGCACTGGGTGCTGTGCCCGCTGGTGGTCGGCGGCGACCGGGTCGGCACACTCTTTTTCGAACCGTCGCATCCGGAGGGACCCGAGCCGCGCCAGGAGCGTACGGTCGCGCAGCTCCTGCCCACGGTGGCGCTGGTGGCCCGGGCGGTCGGGCTCGCCGTCGAGGCCGCCCACGCCCACCGCGACGTGGCCCGCCAGCGCGACGTCGAGCGGTCCCGCATCCTCGGCGACCTGCACGACGGACTGGGGCCGGCGCTGGCCGGGATGAGCCTGCGGGTCCGCGCCGAGCGGGAGCGCACGCCGCTGCTCGACGAGCTGGCCCGCGAGCTGGCGGCCTGCCGCAGCGACCTGCGCCGGGTCGTCTCCGGGCTCACCCCGTCGGTGCTCGAGGACGGCGACCTGGCCGGAGCGTTGCGGATGCTGGCGGGCTCGTTCGACGGCAACGGTCCGGCGGTCACGCTCGACGTCCGGCTCGACCGTGCGGTGCCCGCGGAGGCCGCCATCGCGGTCTACCGGTCGGTCGCCGAGGGCCTCACCAACGCGATGCGGCACGCCGGCGCCGCCCGGGTCGGGGTGAGCGTGCACGGCGAGGCCGGCGGTGGCCTGGCCGTCGAGGTGTGCGACGACGGCGGCGGGGGCCCGATCGTGTGGGGCGTCGGCCTGTCCTCGCTGCGCCGGCGGGCCGAGGAGCTCGGCGGTCGCCTGTCGGTCACCGGCGGCGCGGCCGGCACCCGGCTGCGGGTGGAGCTGCCGTGATCCGGGTGATGGTGGTCGACGACCATCCGATCGTGCTGTCCGGGCTGTCGGCGCTGGTCCGCTCGGACGACGCCCTCGACCTGGTCGCGGCCGCCCGCACGGTCACCGAGGCCCTCGCGGTGGCGACCGAGCCGGCCGTGGCCCTGCTCGACCTCAACCTGCCCGACGGCGACGGCATCACCCTCGGCGCCACCCTCAAGCAGCGCTGGCCCGCCCTGCGCGTGGTCGTCTTCACCATGCACGCCGACGAGCAGTTCGTGGTCCGCAGCCTGGGCGCCGGCCTGGACGGCTACCTGCTCAAGGACTCCGACCCGGACGACGTGCTGGCCGCCATCCACGCCGCCGCCCGGGGCAGCATGGTGATCGGCCGGGGCGCCCAGGCCGCGGTGGTCGCCGCCGCCTCGGCCGCACCCGCCCCGGGGCCGGGCGCGCTCGCCGCCCTCAACTCGCGTGACCTGGAGATCCTGGAGCTGCTGGCCTCGGGCCTGTCGACCTCTCAGGTCGCCGCGCGCCTGTTCCTGGCGCCCAAGACGATCCGTAACCGCGTGTCCGAGATGCTCACCAAGCTGGACGTCGCTACCCGTGAGGAGGCGATAGCCCAGTTCCGGGGCCTACGGTGGGGATCATGAGAATCGTGGTGCTGGACGACTATCAGCGGGTGGCGCGCTCCTACGGTCCGTTCGACTCGCTCGCCGGGGACGAGGTCGAGGTGCTGCACGACCACCTCGACGACACCGGGCTGCTGGTCGCGGCGCTGCGCGGGGCCGAGGTGGTCGTCGCCATGCGGGAGCGGACCGCCTTCCCGGCCGCGCTGTTCGGCGAGCTGCCGGACCTGCGCCTGCTGGTCACCACCGGGATGGGCAACGCCTCCATCGACATGGCGGCCGCCCGGGCTCACGACGTCACGGTCTGCGGCACCGAGATGGGCGGAGCCGGACGCAGCTCGAGCACAGCCGAGCTGACCTGGGCGCTGATCCTGGCCGTTCACCGGCACGTCGTGACCGAGGACCGGGCCCTGCGGGACGGGCGCTGGCAGACCACCGTCGGCACCGACCTCAACGGCGGCACCCTGGGCGTCATGGGCCTGGGCAAGCTCGGTACGCAGGTGGCGCGGATCGGGCAGGCCTTCGACATGCGGGTGATCGCCTGGAGCGAGAACCTCACCCCGGAGCGCGCGGCCGAGGCCGGCGCCGAATACGTGAGCCGGGACGAGCTGTTCGGCCGCAGCGACGTGCTGACCGTCCACCTCAAGCTCAGCCCGCGCACGACCGGCCTGATCGGCGCGGCCGAGCTGGCCGCCATGAAATCGTCGGCCGTGCTGGTCAACACCTCGCGCGGGCCGATCGTCGACCGGAACGCGCTGGCCGCCGCGCTCACCGCGGGCACGATCGCCGGAGCCGGCCTGGACGTCTTCGACGTCGAGCCGCTGCCGGCCGGCGACCCGCTGCGGGGCGCGCCGAACACTGTCCTGCTGCCGCACGTCGGCTACGTCACCGAACGGACCTACCGCACCATGTATGAGCAGGCCGTCGAGGACATCACGGCCTGGCGGGCCGGGGAGCCGCTGCGCGTGCTGAATTAAAACCGGTGGCGCGCGGCGACCCCGGGAACTAGCGTCCGCCTGGACACGAGTGGGCTGAGCAAGGACGTGCCGTTGTACACCATGTGAGACACCCCAAGCGCTGATCTGACGCGCGCCGCGCCTGTGCGCGGCGCTCGCTCCGCTGTGGATTTCTCACGGAAACCGGTGTACCCCTGTGCTGCTCACCACCTGGGCGGTCATACCGTCCTGCCTTCCTGTCGTTCTTCGCCGCTGCCACGTCTGCGCCTTCGGGCGGTTCCGGGCCAGCGGCAAGTTCCGGGTCAACGCCAACCACAAGCTGCTCGACGCCTGGCTTCTCGTCCTCTGTGAATCGTGCGGAGACACCGCGAAGCTCACTCTCTTCGAGCGGAAGAACGTGCGCACCGTACGGCCCGAGCTGCTCGACCGCCTGCACGACAACGACCCGGGGCTGGTGGCCGAACTGCTCGCCGACCCGCTCGTGCACAAACGCAATCGCATCGCTCTCGACTGGTCCGGGGCTTGGCGCCTCGACACCGGTGACACGCCGCCCCCGGAGGCCGAGGTGATGGAGGTTTCGGTCCGGTTCGCGGCGCCGATCCCGGTGCGGCCGGTGCGCCTGATCGCCGCGGGCCTCGGTCTCCCGAAGGCCGAGGTAGGGCGCCTTCTTGATGAGGGGAGGATCGTGTCCATGGCCCGGATGAGCGGGCGACTCTCCAGCGACTTCGCCTTCACCTGGAAGCGCACCGCATAATCATCCGGCGCGCCGGTCGGGATCGTCCGGCGCGCCGGACGCGGGGAGGCAGGAAGATGGACTGGCCGGAGGCCTGGGTGACGCGGCGACGGCCCCGGCGGCTGCTGTTCGGCGTCGCCTACCTGGGGCTGGTGGCGGCTGCGGCCGGGGCGGCCGCCGTCTGGCTCGGGCGGGACGGCGACCTGTTCGGGGTGGTCCTCTTCGGCGGCGGGGCGCTGCTGGCCGGGCATGTGGCCGCGATCGGGCTGCACGCCTATCGCGGCGCCCGGCGGCGGGACGACGGCGGCGGGGTCAGTCGTACGGCGGCCGGGTTGATCTTCCGGTACGACGGCACGGCCACCTATCTGCTGACGGCGACCCTGGTGCTGACCGACGCCGCGCTCGTCTACCTCAGCGTCGACGCGGCCGGGCGGGGTTCCTACCTCCCGGCCGCGGTCTGGGGTGTACTCGCGGTTCCGCTCGTCGTGCTGCTGCTGGTCGTGCTGCGGCTGATGCCGGGCGAGCTGGTGGTCGGGCCGGACGGCGTGCACCATCGCGGGCTCACCTTCACCACCCGCATCCCGTGGATCGCGCTGACCGGCGCCACCGCGGGCTGGGACAAGGGCCCGGTCATCCGGATCGGGTTCATCGGCTCGCCCGACATCCGGACCCGGCGCGTGCTCGGCTCGTTCATGTCGGCCCCCGAGACGGTGAGCGGGCGCTGGCTGGCCGCCGATCCGGCGCTGGCGCTGCTCGCCCTGACGCACTACATCCGCCACCCCGAGGACCGCTGGGAACTCACCACCGAGGCCTCGCTGCGACGTCTCACGGCTCCCAGAGAAGCATCTGGCGGTGGTGCGTGAAACCGTTCCGCAGATAGAAATCGACCGCTCGCCGTCCGGAGTGGACGGTTACATGCATCAACCCGCGCGAACGGGCCTCGGCCAGGATCGCCGCCATCAGGGCGCTCCCGAGGCCGCGTCCGCGGTGCTCCTCGCGGACCTCGACCGACTGGACGTCACCGAACCTGCGGTCGAGCGAACCACCGCCGGGCACCCGTTCCGCGATGTGCAGCCAGGCCGCGCCGACCACCTCGCCGCCGACCTCGGCGACGAACGGCAGGTGCGTCTCCGCGTGGGCGACGACCCATTTCCCGTACGCCTCCAGCTGCCCCTCCCCCATGCCGCGCAACCCGGCCAGCGCGGCCACGTCGGCCGGGCCGCCCCTTCGGACGGTCACGGCTTCGCCCGGTCGAGCAACTGCGCCAGGTGCACCGACGGGCGGTCGCGCAGGTCGGCCACCTGGGTGCGGCACGAGAAGCCGTCGGCCAGCACCACCGCGTCCGGGGCGGCGTCGAGGGCGGGCAGCAGGTTCTGCTCGGCGACCGCGACCGACACCTCGTAGTGGCCGATCTCGACGCCGAAGTTGCCGGCCAGGCCGCAGCAGCCGGCCAGCCGCCGCACCCGGGCGCCGGTCGAGGCGAGCAGGTCGGCGTCGGTCTTCCAGCCGAGCACGGCGTGGTGGTGGCAGTGCGGCTGGGCCACGACCTCGACGCCGGACAGGTCGGGCGGGGTCCAGCCGGGCGTCTCGGCGAGCAGTTCGGCCAGTGTCCGCACCGATTTCGAGACCGCGTCGGCGTCGGCGTCGCCGGGCAGCAACTCGTGGATGTCGGAACGGAGTACGGCCGTGCAGGACGGCTCGATCCCCACGATCGGCACGCCCGCCTTGGCGTCGGCGGCGAGCGATTCGACCGTACGGGAAAGAATTTTCTTGGCGGAGTCCAATTGGCCGGTGGTGATCCAGGTGAGGCCGCAGCAGACCGATCCGGACGGGAGGCGCGGTTCGTAGCCGGCCGCGCGCAGCACACGGACGGTAGCGTCGGCCACCTCGGGCGAGAAAGCGTCGGAGAACGAGTCGGCGAACAGTACGACCGGTTTGCCCGGTTTTTCCGAGGGCCGGAACGTGCGGCGGAACGGACGCCGGGCGAAGGCCGGGACCGAGCGCCGCTTGTCGACGCCGGCCAGCCACAGGGCGAGGCCCCGAATGCCGGGCAGCCGGGTGCCCAGGTTGGCCAGCCGCGGGGTCCACCCGGCGAGGCGGGCCCAGAACGGCAGGCGGCCCAGGGTGTAGTGCGAGCGTGGGCGGAGCTTTCCCGCGTACGACTGGTGCAGCACCTCGGATTTGTAGGTGGCCATGTCGATGCCGGTCGGGCAGTCCGACGCGCAGCCCTTGCAGGACAGGCAGAGGTCGAGCGACTCGTGCACGCTCGGGTGCGACCACGGCAACTCGCCCCGCACGACCTCCTGCAGCACCCGGGCCCGCCCGCGCGTCGAGTCCTTCTCCTCACGGGTGGCCAGGTAGGACGGGCACATCACGCCGCCCGCGGCCGAGTTGTCGGCCCGGCACTTGCCGACGCCGGTGCAGCGGTGCACGGCCTGGGCCAGGTCACCGCCGTCGTGCGGGTAGGCCAGCGCCAGCTGCTTGAGGGGGAACGCGGCCGGGCGTACGGAAGCATCGACCGGATCGGGGTCGACCAGCACGCCCGGGTTCAGCAGGTTGCCCGGGTCGAACGCGTGCTTGATGCCGGCGAACAGCGCGATCGCGTCGGGCGAGTACATGTGTGGCAGCAGCTCGGAGCGGGCCCGGCCGTCACCGTGCTCGCCGGACAGCGAACCGCCGAACTCGCCGACCAGTTTGGCCGCGTCGACCAGGAAGGCCCGCATCACCTGGGTGCCGTCGGGCTGGTCGAGCGGGAAGTCGAGGCGGACGTGCATGCAGCCGTCGCCGAAGTGGCCGAACGGGGCCGAACTCATCTTGTAGTCGGCCACCAACTCGTCGAAGCGGGCCAGGTAGTCACCGAGACGCTCGGGCGGGACGGCCGCGTCCTCCCAGCCGGGCCAGGCCGGCCGGTCGGCGGGTGAGCGCCCGGCCAGCCCGGCACCGTCCTCGCGGATGCGCCAGAGCCGGGCCTGGGTCAGCGGGTCGGTGACCACCAGGGCGTCGTCGGCGATCCCGTCGGCCGCCAGCTTGCGGGCCCGGTCTTCGACCTCGCCCGGGACGTCGCCCGCAAGCTCGACGAACAGCCACGCACCACCCCGGGGCAGGGGCGGCACGGCGTCCGGACCGCGGCGGGCGCGCAGCACGTCGAGCAGCCGGGAGTCGAGGCCCTCGCACGAGGTCGGGCCGTGCGCGACGACGGCGGGCGAGGCGGCACCGGCGGCCACGATGTCTTTGAAGCCGAGCACGACCACGACCCGGATCGGCGCGTCGACGACCAGCTTGACGGTCGCCTTGGTGATGACGCCGAGCGTGCCCTCGGACCCGACGAGCGCCTGGGTGAGGTCGAACCGTTCGGGCAGCAGGTGCTGCACCGCGTAGCCGGAGACCTGACGGCCGAAGCGGTCGAACTCCGTGCGGGCGGTGGCCAGGTGTTTTCCGATCACCGCACGGACGTTGTCGACGACCGGGCCGCGCGGGTCGGTCGTGTCCAGCGTGTCGCCGGCGGCGGTCAGCAGCTCCAGGGCGGCGACGTTGTCCGAGGTCCGCCCGTACGCCAGGGAGCGCGACCCGCAGGCGTTGTTCCCGATCATCCCGCCGATCGTGCACCGCGGATGGGTCGACGGATCGGGCCCGAACCGGATGCCGTGCGGGGTCACCGCCTGCTGCAGCGTCGCGTGGATCGTGCCGGGTTCGACCACCGCCGTACGGGAATCGGGGTTGATCTCGAGAACGCGGTTCAGATGACGCGAGAAGTCGAGCACGATGCCCGGCCCGATGGCGTTGCCCGCGACCGACGTGCCGGCACCGCGCGACGTGAACGGCACCCCCGTCTCGCGCGCGACCGCCAGCGCCGCGGCCACCTCGTCGACGTGCCGCGGACGCACCACGGCGAGCGGCGGAATCCGGTAGAGCGAGGCGTCGGACGCATACATGCCCCGGGTGCCCGCGTCGGACCGCACCTCGAGTCCGGCCTTCTCCAGTGCCGCCACCACATCGCTCATGAGTAACATGTTACTCATGCCGACGCTGACCCTCCCGCCCGAGGCCCCCACCCTGGCCGACGCGGTCGCCCAGGCCGTCCGCGACGGGGTGGCCGCGGGCGAGCTCGTGCCCGACGAGACCTACTCGGTCTATCAGCTGGCCGACCTGCTCGGTGTCTCCCGCAGCCCGGTCCGCGAGGGCCTGCTCCGGCTGGCCGAGGCGGGCCTGGTCGAGATCCGCCGCAACCGGGGCTTCCGGGTGCTCCGGCCGCGCGCCCACGACATCGAGGAGATCGTCGAGATCCGGCTCGCGCTCGAACCCCCGGCCGCCTTCAAAGCCTCCGTTTCCGGTACGCCCGAGCAGCACACCCACATCCGCGACGCGCTCGCCGCCATGGCGTCGGCCGTCGCGCGCGCCGACGAGGCCGCGTTCTGGCCCGCCGACCGCGCCCTGCACGACCTGCTGCTGCGGACGGCCGGCAACGTCCGGGCGGCCGCCGTCATCACCGGCCTGCGCTCCACCACGGCCCTGCTCGGCCCGCCGACCACCGCGAGCGGCCGCACCCTGGCCGAGATCTACGCCGAGCACGAGCCGATCGTCACCGCCGTGCTGGCCCGCGACGGCACCGCCGCCGAGTCCGCGATGCGCAGCCACCTCGAGGCCACCGGCCGCCTGCTGGTCGCCCGGCTGGTCGCCGCATGAACCGCCGCAACGCGCTCGTCCTGGCCATCTGCTGCATGAGCCTGCTGATCGTCGGGCTGGACGCGACCATCGTCAACATCGCGCTGCCCGCGCTGCGGAGCGACCTCGACACCCCGGTCTCCGGGCTGCAGTGGGTGATCGACTCCTACACGCTGGTCATGGCCAGCCTGCTGATCCTGTCCGGCAGCACGGCCGACCGGATCGGGCGGCGCCGCACCTTTCAGGCCGGGCTGGCCCTGTTCACCGTGGGTTCGCTGCTGTGCAGCGTCGCGCCGGGCCTGGGCTGGCTGATCGCGTTCCGGATGGTGCAGGCGGTCGGCGGCTCGATGCTCAACCCGGTGGCCATGTCGATCATCACGAACACGTTCACCGAGCCGCGCGAACGGGCCCGGGCGATCGGCATCTGGGGCGGTGTGGTCGGGCTGAGCATGGCCGCCGGTCCGGTGCTCGGCGGTGTCCTGGTCGAGACGCTGGGGTGGCGGTCCATCTTCTGGATCAACGTGCCGGTCGGGCTGGCCGCGATCGTGCTGACCGCCCTGTACGTGCCCGAGTCGCGTGCTCCCCGGCCGCGCCGGATCGACCCCGTGGGGCAGGTGCTCGTGTTCCTGCTGCTCGCCTCCCTCACGTACGGGATCATCGAAGGCCCCTCGTCGGGCTGGCTCTCGGTCGAGATCGTCGGGTGTTTCGTGCTGGCCGCCGTGGCGCTGACCAGCCTTCTCGCGTACGAACCACGCCGCCCCGAACCCCTGCTGGATCTCCGGTTCTTCCGCAGCGTCCCGTTCAGCGGCGCCACGGTCATCGCGGTGTCCGCCTTCGGCGCGCTGGCCGGGTTCCTGTTCCTCAACACGCTCTACCTGCAGGACGTACGCGGCCTGTCCGCCCTGCACGCCGGCCTCTACACGCTGCCGATGGCCGCCATGACGGCGGTGTTCGCGCCGCTCTCGGGCCGGATCGTGGCCGCCCGTGGCACCCGGCTCCCGCTGATCCTGGCCGGCGCGGCGATGACGGCGGCGATGCTGCCGCTCACCCAGCTGACCGCGACCACCCCCGACGGCCTGCTGATCGGGTGCTACCTGCTCTTCGGCATCGGGTTCGGCCTGGTCAACGCCCCGATCACCACCACCGCGGTGTCGGGTATGCCGCGCTCGCAGGCCGGGGTGGCCGCGGCCATCGCCTCGACCTCGCGCCAGGTCGGCAGCTCGCTGGGTGTCGCGGTGATCGGCGCCGCCGTGGTGTCCGCGGTGACCGGCCCGATGGCCACCGGTTTCGCCGCGGCCAGCCACGTCGGCTGGTGGATCGTCGTCGGGTGCGGCCTGTCCGTGCTCACGCTGGGCGTCGTCACCACCAGCGGCCGGGCCCGCGCCACGGCCGACCGGACTGCCGCCGAACTGATCGAAGCGTGATCAGCCGGACGGAGGTACTGGACGTCCCGCCGCGTGCGTAATGTGCCCCCGATGGGTGCGAAGCGGCGGATGGGCCCGCGCGACTTTTGAAGGACGGGACCAGTTGTTTCAGCATCTCGCACGACGACCGGCGTGGACTGCGGCCGCTGTCGCGCTGCTGTCTGCGGTCGCTCTGGCCACGGCGTACTGGAACGTGTTTCACCTGGTCGTGCTGCGTGATCATCCGCTGCCGCTGGTGGTCTTCTGGCCCGCGCTGTGGCTGCTGCTCGCGGCCGCAGTGGCGCTGATGATCCCGTCGTGGCGGCGGACCCGCCCGGTGGTGGCGGCGGTGTTCGGCGGAACCGGCGTCGTCGTGGTGTGCGGCGGCACCTTCCGGCTGGTGCTGGCGATCCTGTTCAGCTCGTCGGCGGGCCACGGCGAGCTGGTCGATCAGGCCACCTCGGCCGACGGGCGCTACGAGGTGCGCGTCCTGCACTGGCAGGCGGCGCTGGGCGAGGACGGCTGGGACGTCGTCATCCACCGTCAGGACGGCGTCGGCTATGTGGAGACGTACGGCGGCTGCATCTATTCGGAGTCGGCCGGCAACTACACCGGGATCGAGTCGATCGAGCCCGGCGCGGTCCGCCTCACCACCGACGACGGTCCGGTGTCCCTGCTCTTCGACCCTGAGACGATGAAGGTCACGCGCCGCATCCCGACCGAGTTGTGCGCGGGCTACGACTGACCAGCGTCGGCGGCGGCCAGCCCGGCGCGCATCGCCTCGCGTTGCTCCTGGGGCCACGGGCCGGAGGCGGCCATCGGGATCTCGGTCATGAAGCGCCGCGCCGCCTCCGGGATCCGGGCCGCGACGACCTCGGGGTGCGCGGCCGCGGTCGCGTACAGGTGGGGACCGTCGGCGTAGAACAGGTCGGCGACCACCAGCCGGCCGTCGGCGGTGCGCATGACGTTGGACGGGTTGTTGTCCAGCGGCCCGCACCACGGCAGCTCCCGCCGGGCCTTCTCGTGCACACGCCGGACGATGCCGGCCAGCTCGGCCAGCTCGGGCGAAGGCCGCTCGAGGGCCTCGTGGAAGGCGGCCGCCTCGGCCGGCGCGACCGGGCTGAGGAACTCCATCACCTGCAGATCACCGCCTCCGGTCAGCGGCCGGTGGGAAAACAGCACCGGAACCTGGCGGGTGTGCGCCGCCGCCCGGTAGAGCTCGGCCGTGTAGGGGCCGGTCGGGTCGAACGGGCTGATCCGGGCGGCCGCCGTGCCGTCCGGTGAGCGCAGCGCGATGGCCCAGTCGCCGGTGCCGCACGGGGTCCAGCCGGCCGCCCGGTAGGCCCGCTCGGCGTCCCGATGGTCGGCCGGCCCAGGCCCGAGGTCGATCGTCATGACTGAAGACCTTGGCATCCTCTCCGTCCCGGAACCACGGAGTTTTCCGTGTTGAGGGCGGGACAATGACGAGGTGCCCACCGTCCTCCGTCCACCGGTCTGGATGCGGGTGCTTCCCTCGGCGTTGTTCCTGCTCCTGGCCGTGGTCCTGATCGGGGGCGGCCTGGACGAGGGCAGCTGGCTGGTGCCGGGCGGACTCGCCACGGGGGCGGTGGCCGTCGCGGTCGCGGTGCGGGTCTGGGTGCTGCGCGTCGAGATCCGGCCGACCGGGCTGGTGCTGGTCAACTGGCTGCGCACCGTCCGGGTAGCGTGGCCGGAGATCTATCGATGCGGAACCGACGACGAGGGCGTACGCATAGAAATGGCCGACGGCCGGCAGTTGCGCGCCTCGGCGTTCCAGCACGGCACCCGCGCGATCGCCGTGGCCCGGAAACCGGCCCGCGAGGCGGCGAAGCGGATGGAGGAGGCGCGCAGGCGCCACCGGTCATGAGGGTGCTGATCACGGGGATGTCGGGGGCGGGTAAGTCCACGCTGCTCGATGAACTGGCACGGCGTGGACACCGTACGGTGGACACCGATTTCGACAGCTGGACCGGGCCCGACGGGCTCTGGGACGAGCCGCGAATGGCCGCCCTCCTGCAAGACGAACAAGACGTCATCGTGTCGGGCACGGTGGACAACCAGGGCGCCTTCTACGACCGGTTCGAGCATGTCGTGCTGCTCAGCGCCCCGCTCTCCGTGCTGCTCGAGCGGGTGGCGGGCCGCACGACGAATCCGTACGGGAGAACTCCTGAGCAACGCGCCGAGATCGCCCGCTATGTCGACGAGGTGGAGCCGCTGCTGCGCCGGGGTGCCACCGTCGAGCTGGACGGGCGCCGCCCGGTGGCCGAGCTCGCCGACGCCGTGCAGCGACTAGGAGAGCCGACGCCGTGCAGCGACTAGGAGACCAGATGGTCGAGCCCGACCAGGGTCAGTAGCCGCCGCAGGTGGGACGACGGCCTGAGCAGACGCAGCTCGTGCCGATGAGACGCCCGGGCCAGGGCGCGCAAGCCGGCGGCGTCGATGAAACGCAGATCGTGCAGGTCGATGGTCAGGTCCCGGTCGTCGGTGCGCAGCAGGTTCTCGAAGGCTTCCCTCGTCGTCAGATCGACCTCACCTCGTACGCGCAGTGTCGTCATAGTGGTAGAGCGCGCGACGGCGCCTTTCCGTTACAGCGGCCGTACAGTGAGGACCATGCGCAGGAGTGCAGCCGCGGCCGGCAGCGCGCTCTTCTTCGCCCTCGCCCCGGGCACCGTGGCCGGCCTGATCCCCTGGGGGCTGACCCGGTGGCAGCTCGGCGCGCCGTTCGGGCACTGGCTGCCGCTGCGCGTGGCGGGCATCGTCGTCCTGGCCGCCGGGGCCGCGTTCCTGGTGCACGCGTTCGGCCGGTTCGTGATCGAGGGTCTCGGCACCCCGGCCCCGGTCGCCCCGCCCGAGCACCTGGTCGTCGGCGGCGTCTACCGGTTCGTGCGCAACCCGATGTACGTCGCGGTCCTCTCCACCGTCGCCGGGCAGGCCCTGCTGCTGTGGCGGCCGGTGCTGATCGTCTGGGGCCTGATCCTGGGCGCGGCCATGGTGGCCTTCGTCATCGGCTACGAGCAGCCCGCCCTGACCAGTAAGTTCGGGGACGAGTACCGGGCTTACCGCCGGGCCGTGCCGGGCTGGTGGCCCCGGCTGACCCCGTGGCGGCCGGGTCGCTGAACCTCTGGACGAGCGGGTTACCGGCCGGTAGATTGCCAGCGACCCCCGTCTATAGCAAGGAGAAAGCGTGACGCACAAGGCCACGCTGCGCCGTTCCGTCACGCTCTTCCAGGCGTTTCTCGTCGAGCAGACCGACCCCGACCGCTTCTACGGCACCCTCGCCGACGACTCGGTCGCCCAGCTCGAGAACTACCAGGATCTGCGCGATCAACTCGTTCTCGACGTGGGTGGCGGTCCCGGCTTCTTCGCGGCCGCGTTCGGCAAGGCGGGTGCCCGCTATGTCCGCCTGGAGCCCGAGGCGGGCGACATGGCGCTGGAGAAGGACGACGTGGCCACGCTCAAGGCGAGTGGCATGGAGCTTCCCATCCGTACGGGATCCATCGACGTCTGCTATTCCTCCAACGTCCTCGAGCACGTGCCGGATCCGCCGCGCATGCTCGACGAGATGGTCCGGGTGACCCGGCCCGGCGGGCTGATCTACGCCTCTTTCACGCCCTGGCTGTCACCGCACGGCGGGCACGAGACGGGCCCCTGGCACTACCTGGGCGGGGAGTACGCGGCCCGCCGCTACGAGCGCCGCATGGGCAAGCCACCCAAGAACAAGTTCGGCCACAGCCTGCACCCCTATTCGGTCGGCGCCGCCCTCAAGTGGGCGCGCAACACACCCGACGCGACCCTCGTCGACTCGCTGGCCCGCTATCACCCGTCGTGGGCCCAGTGGGTTCTCCGCGTGCCGGCCGCCCGCGAGGTGCTGAGCTGGAACCTGGCGATCGTCCTCAGGAGACGGTGACCCCGACAGCGCCGGTGGTGAGGTCGTCGACCTGCAGGCGGAACTCATAGCGGTGCCCGGCGGCGAGCATGAACGCGTCGTGCTTGTTCCCGTCCACCGGGTACGGATCGGTGCGCCACTGCTCCCCCGCCGTAGCGTCACGCATCTGCACCCGATAGAGCACGTCGGTGCGCGTCTCCCGCCAGGTCAGCCGCACCGAGCCGGGCCCGGTCGCCGCCACGGCCAGGTTCGTGGGCAGAGCCGAAGACACCTTTACCCGTACGGGATCAGTCTGCGGACCCACCCCACCCGGGTTGAACGCCGCCACCCGCAGCTCGTACTCGTGCCCGGCCACCAGGTTGTTCAGCGTCGCCTCGGTGCCCTGCACGGCGACCTCCTCGCGGGTGAACTGCTGCTCCCCCGCGGTCAGGTCGCGCCGGAACACCCAGTGCCACGTCGCCCGCGAACGCCAGGTCAGCTCGACGGCCGGCCCGCGAGGTTCGGCCCGCAGCCGGGTCGGGGCATCGCCGGGCGGTGCCAGCTCGGCCCGGACCCGCACCACGGGTGACCGCGCCCCTTCCCCACCGTCGTTGACCGCCGCCACCACGAACTCGTACTCGCGCCCGTGGTGCAGCGGCCGCGACCGGAACTGGGTCGTCGACGCGAGACCGGGCGGCCCCCAGTCGGCGTTGCCGGTCGTCGCGTCGCGCTGATAGATGCGGTAGCCGAGCCCGGGCGCCACGGCCGGCCACGACAACTGCACGGTGCCGTCCGGCCGGGCCTGCGCACTCGGCATCGCGGGCGCGGGCGGAGGGGCGACCACGACCTTTGCCCGTACGCCCGCAGAAGGCTTGCTGTCCCCGCCGCCGCCCACAGCCACCACCGTGAACTCGTACTCGTGCCCATGCCTGAGCGGCCCGACGGTCGCACTCTGCCCCGGGTACGCGCCGGCCGGTCGGCGCGGCGAACCGGCGGTCAGGTCGCGGTAATTGATCTTGAACAGCTGGACGAACGGCACCTCGGCCCAGCGCAGCGTCACCTTACCGGCGTTGTCCGGCTCGGCCTGCACCAGGCTGGGCGCGGGCGGCGGCGGTACGGTGGCGGTCATCGGCGCCACGGCCGACAGCGCGCTCTCGCCGCGCTTGTCGACGGCGGTCACCCCGAACTCGTACTTGTTGCCGTTGGTCAGGAACTCCGAGCGGAACGTGCCGTTGGCCGCCTCGCCGGGCAGGCGGACGAAGTGGGTCTGCCCGGCCGTCACGTCGCGCCGATAGACCCGGTAGCTCAGCCCGCCCTCGGCCGGCCAGGTCACGCTGGCCGTCCCGGCGCCGTCGGGCAGCGCGGCCACCCCGGCCGGAGGCGCGGGGAGCTTCTTCGACAGGCGAGGGGGCCACGCGAGCGAGAAGAACCGCGGACGGTAGATCGAGGCGTCCGAGTAGGCGACCGCCTCGTCCAGGTCGTTCACGTTGTACGACACCAGCAGCGAACCCGGCTGGGCCAGGTCGAGGTGCAGGTCGGCGTCGTAGACCACGTGCCCGGCCCCGGCCTCGGGCGCGCTGAACAGATAGTGCGGCCCTTCGAACGGCCCGGTCGGCGCGGCCGCCGTGTAGGCCACGAAGTCCGCGCTGAACATCAGGTTGTTCTCGTGGGTGACCAGCACGTAGCGGTCGCCCACCCGCCGGACGCCGTAACTGGTTCCCACCCCGCTGAGCAGCCGGGACGACTGCTCGACCCGGCTCGACCACGCTTTCCCGGTCCAGAACTCCCACGCGCCCGCGAGGTCGGTGCCGCGGACCCGGGCCAGGTGGGCGAACTTCATCTGTCCGGCCGCCTCGGTGCCGTAGACATAGGTGTAACCGCCGTCGGCCATCACCTCGGAGCCCCACGAGACCTTGTCGCCGAGCGGCAGCTCCCGGGTGCGCCCGGCGGCGAACGTGGGCAGCGCCAGGGTGGCCAGCTCGGTGCCGGCCAGCGCGTGGTCGAGCGGACCAGGCCCGGTGCGCCGGTAGCGATTGACCAGCACCTGCACCTCGTCGCTGCGGACCGCCGCGTCGCCGATCCAGTGGAACTCGTCGTCCGAATCGGTCGACACCAGCGAGGCGGGCCGGCCGGGGCTGCCCCCGGTGACCAGCTCGAGCCGGTCACCGGACTGGACGACGGCCGAGTTGTGGATCAGGGCGGCCGACCTGGGCCGGGCGCCGTCCGGGTCGGGGCGGCCGAGGAACGTGTCGGAGAACAGCCACAGCGTGCGCCCGTCGGGCAGCGGCACCGAGGCCGTCCGGTCGGCGCCGAGCCAGTTCCCCGAGGTGTCGCCGAACCGCTGGAACATCGTGGTGAGATCGGCGGCCGAGGTGCCGGCGGAAACGGGCGGCGTCGAGGCCGGAGCCGCGGCGCCGAAACCGAGCAGCACCACGGAAAGCCAGACCGCCAGCAACCACCGCACGCAGGGACCCCCGTCCACGCCGATCAATCGACGGACAGCGTTGCATGCCCGGGTGACGGCTCGGTAACGGGCGCCCGCAACCGCAGTCCAACCAGGACTGAGGTGATCACGAGGGCGACCACCGCGGTGCCCAGGGCACCGAACGCGATGCCGGGCACGGTGTGCGGCAGTGCCAGCCAGGCGACCAGGGCGAACCCGGCGGCCGAGGCCCACAGCGGCGCCGCGGGCCACCGGGCACCCGCCGCGACCTGCGCGTTGACCAGCACGAAGAGCACGCCGTAGACGGCACCGGTGGCCGCGAAGACGGGCGCATAGCGGCCCAGATCGGCGTAACCAGGTCCGCCCGCCAACCGGAACGCGAGCCCGCCGGCGACCGCCGCCCCGGCCACCAGCACCACACCGCACGCGGCGACCAGGGCCAGCGCGACCCGCAGCGTCCGCCGGTCGGACTGGGCCAGGCGGGGCAACGCCAGGATGGTGACGACCTGCGGCGCCCACAGCGCGCCCTTGGTCAGCACGGTCCCGACCGCGTACGCCCCGGAGGCGTCGAACGGCAGGAACCGGCGGGCCAGCAGCAGGTCGGCGTAGGAGACCACGAGCATGGCCAGCGTCGCGCCGCCCGCGGTCAGCACCGCCCGCGCGGTCAGCGGTTGCCCGTCCGCGGCGACACCGGGCCGCCGGGCCAGCAGGTGCAGCACCGGCAGCACGAGGACGGCGGTGGCCGCGCCGAGCAGCAGCGCACCGGTCAGGCCCATCCCCGCGGCCAGGCCCACCACGACACCGCCGTAGCGGCCGCCGGCCAGCACGGCCAACCCGACCGCGAGCGGCCCGAACCGCTGGTCGCCCTGCATCTCGCCGAGCCAGCGCCCGGCCGCGACCACGCCGACGGTCGAGACGCCGGCCAGCACGGTGGCGAAGACCGGCAGTCGCAGCACGAGCACGGCGATCGGCAGCGCCGCGACCAGTGCCCCGGCCGTGACCAGCACGGTCAGCGCGGCCGAGCGGGCCACCGAGGACGGTCCGTGCCGGGCGCGGTGGACGGCCACCGCGATCTGCAGGCCGGTGCTGGCCACGCCCGCGATCGCGGTCATCGCCAGCAGCGTGGCCAGGGCGCTGAGGTCGGCCGCGCTCAACTGGCGGGCGCCGACCACCGGCACGACGTAGGCCAGCAGGTTGGCCAGCACCCCGGCCGCGGTGACGGCCAGACCGGCCTTGGCCGCGCCGATCCCGTTCTGCCTAGCCACAACAACCCCTGACTCGCATAAGGTGACCGCCGTGCACCGACTGACGCGCTGGGCGCTGCCGGCCACGGCCGTCGTGGTGACCGCGGCCGTGCTGGCCCCGCTGGCCGCGCCAGGCTACGTGCTCTCGTACGACATGTTGTTCGTGCCCCACCAGCCGCTGCGGGCCGACCTGATCGTCCCGAGCGCCACCCTGCCCCGCGCCGTCCCGCAGGACGCTCTGGTCTCGCTCGCCTCGCTGGTCGCGCCGGGCTGGCTGATCCAGCGGGTGGCGCTGGTCGCGATCCTGATGCTGGCCGCGTGGGGCGCGGGCCGTCTGGTGCCGACCGAGCGCGTCGGCCCGCGACTGGTCGCCGCGGTGGCGTACGCGTGGACGCCCTTTCTCGCTGAGCGTCTGCTCCTCGGGCAGTGGGGACTGCTTCTCGCGTACGGGAGCCTGCCCTGGATCTTGGGCACGCTGAAGAAGGAGTGGTGGAAACTTCTCGTCGCCTGTCTGCCCGCCGCGGTGACGCCGACCGGTGGTCTCATCGCGTTCGCGACCGTGCTCGTCCTGGCGCCGCGCAAGGCGGTCATCCCGGCCCTGCTCAACCTGCCGTGGCTGCTGGCCACCGCGTTCAGTCAGGCCGACGGGCGCAGCGATCCGGGCGGGGTGGCCGCCTTCGCCGCGCGCGGCACCGACTGGACCGGGCCGATCGGCGCGCTGCTGGGCACCGGCGGCATCTGGAACGCGCAGACGACTCTGCCCAGCCGTTCCTCCCCACTGGTCCCGCTGGGCACATTGTTGCTGCTCGCGCTGGCCGTAACGGGTTGGCGACCGCTGCGCGACCGGTGGCCGGACGGCACGGCGATCCGCCTGCTGATCCTGGCCGGGGGCGGTTTCCTGCTGGCCGCGCTGGCCGTCGTCCCGGGCGGGCGCGGCCTGCTCGAGTGGGCCGTGACGACGCTGCCGGGTGCCGGGGTGCTGCGGGACGGCGCCAAGTTCCTCATCCCGTACGCGCTGATCGTCGCCCTTTGTGCCGCGCTCGGCGCCGAGCGCCTCCATAGCCGGGCCATCCTCGCCGGCGCCCTCGTTCTGCCCCTGGTGGTCATGCCCGACCTCGCGTTCGGCGCGGGCGGACGCCTGCGGCCGGTGAGCTACCCGGCCGACTTCGCCGTGGTGGCCCGCACGATCGAGGCGTCGCCGGGTGAGGTCGTCTCGCTGCCGTTCGTGGGCTACCACACCTACCGGTGGAACCGGGGAAGGACCGTGATCGACCCGCTCCCCCGCTTCGTCGACGCCGATGTCGTGCGCGACGATCGCCTGCTCGTCGGGGGTCAGGTGATCGCCGGCGAGAGCACCCGGGCGGCCGAGATCCGCCGGGTTCTGGCCGCCGGGCAGCCCCTGGCCCAACTGGGCATGCGCTGGGTCGTCGTGCAGCGGGTCGAGGGTGAGCCCCCGGTCCCGCCCGCCGCCCTGGCCGGATTGACAATGGTGCATGCCGGATCCGACCTCCAGTTGTACGAGAACGGGTCTTCGCAAAGAAGTTACTAGGTGGTAACGTCCCGCGCACATCGCAGTCCCTTGAAGGAGTCCCCACATGCGTAAGGCCCTTCCCCTGGTCCTGGCCGGGGTGATCGCCCTGGCTCTCGGTGCTATCGGGTCGGTCGCCCTGGCGTCCAGCCTGACCAGCAAGTCGTCGGACGCCGCGGCGACCACGGACGACACCCAGGTCGTACCCGGGGTCTACGGCACCAGATAGGTCCGGTCCGCCGAAGCCGGCGCCGGGACGTGGCTCGCACCCTCGACGAGGGCGGCGAACCGCTCGCCCGCCGCCGGCCAGGTGAACCGTGCCGCGTGCGCCCGCGCCGCCGTGCCCATCGCGAGCCTCCGATTGTGATCGGTCAGCAGCTGACGGACCTTTTCGGTGTAGTCCGCCGAGTCGTCGGCCAGCAGTCCGGTCCGACCGTCGACAAGGGATTCCTCGACGCCCCCGGCGCCGCGGAAGGCCACGTTGGGCGTGCCCACGGCGGCCGCCTCGACGATGGTCAGGCCCCAGCCCTCCTTGAGCGACGGCGTCAGCGCCACCCAGGCCTCGCTGAGCAGGGTCCGCTTCTGCGCGTCGTCGACGAACCCGGCGAACCGCACCCGATCGGCCACCCCCAGGCTCGCCGCGTAGTCCTTCAGGGCCACGTCCCACCAGCCCTGCCCGGCCACCACCAGCGTGATCCCGGGCAGTTCATCGGCGAGCGCCGCCACCGCGTCGATCGCCACCTCGACCTGCTTGTGCGGGACGAGCCTGCCCAGCACCACGAGCGACGGATCGGCCGTACGGTCCACCGGAGCCGCGGTCGTCATGTCCGGAGTGCCGTTGTGGATGATCGACACCCGTTCCGGGTCGACGCCGAGAACCGCGAGCTCGTCGCGGGTCGCGGCCGAGACGGTCACGTAGCGGCACTTGCGATACACGCGGGGCGAGAGGGACGACTCGATCCACCAGCCGAACTTGGCCAGCCGCGGGCTGAGCACCACCGGCCACTGCTCGCGGTGCACGTGGTGCACGAGTGCGATGACCGGGACGCGGGACCAGACCGGGGCCAGGAAGGGCAGCCCGTTGCCGACGTCGACGATCACGCCGGGGCGGCCGTGGCGCCGGCTGAGCGGCCCGAGGCCGAGATATCCGGCCAGCCAGAGCAGGGCCGCGCGCAGGTAGAGCGTGTGCCGCCCCCCGCGCCGCAGGACCCGGACGCCGTCCGTCGTACGCTCCTCGGCGGGCCCGAACCGGTGGCTCGCGCAGAGCAGCGTGGCGCGATGACCACGCCGCATGAGCTCGGCGGCGATCCGCTCGACGTACACCTCGGAACCGCCTCCCTGCGGGTTCCGGGTATCGCGCCAGTTGAGGAACAGCACGTGCCGGGCATCAGCCGAAATAGTGTCCACAATCACCCCTACTCGCGAGTAGCATTCGCGGTCGGGTCACGATATGGGGTCGCCCGGCGACTCCGCAACGGGCAATCGGGAGCAACATGCGGCCGGCGGTGAAATCGTCAGTGGACGATGGCGTTCCGCGTTCTGTCTGGCGTTTGCGCCTGCTCGCGGTCTGCGCCGGTCTGACCGCGATCGCGTTTCTGCAGGATCCCGGGTCGACTGCGATCGATACCAAGGTTGACCTGGTGATCGATCCGGCCGGCTGGCTCGGCCGGGCCCTGCATGTCTGGGATCCGGCTGGGACTTTCGGTCAACTGCAAAATCAGGCATACGGCTATCTCTGGCCCATGGGCCCCTTTTTCCTCCTCGGCAAGCTCCTGGCCATCCCGGCCTGGGTGGTTCAGCGGCTGTGGTGGGCGCTGCTGCTCAGCCTGGCCTTCACCGGCCTGGTGATGCTGGCCGAGCGGCTGCGGATCGGCACCCCGTGGGCCCGCGTCATCGCCGGCGTCGCCTTCGCCCTCTCCCCGCGGATCCTCACCGAGCTCGGCCCGATCTCGGTCGAGGCCTGGCCCAGCGCGCTGGCCCCGTGGGTGCTGGTGCCGCTGATCGGGCTGCGCCAGGGCGTTTCCGTACGCCGTGCGGTGACCCGGTCGGCCCTGGTGGTGGCGTGCGCGGGCGGCGTCAACGCGACCGCCGTGCTCGCCGTCGTCCCGCTCGCCGTGCTGTGGCTGGCCGGCCTGCGCCCGGCCCGGCTGCGGTTCACCGCGCTGGTCGCCTGGGGTGCCGCGGTCGCCGCCGCCACCGCGTGGTGGCTTGTCCCGCTGCTGCTGCTCGGCCGGTACAGCCCGCCCTTCCTCGACTACATCGAGACCGCCGCCGTGACCACCGCGCCGACCGACGCGGTGACCGTGCTGCGCGGCGCCTCGCACTGGCACGCCTACCTGAGCAGTGCGTTCGGTCCGCTGTGGCCGGCTGCCTGGCGCCTGGCCACCGAGCACGCCGTGATCATCGCGACTCTGGTGGTGGCCGGGCTGGGCATCGCCGGGCTGGCCCGCCGGGGCATGCCGCACCGCTGGTTCCTGATCACCGGCCTGCTGGCCGGGCTCGCCCTGGTCGGCCTGGGCCACGTCGGCGCGATCGGCGGCCTGTTCGCCGACGGCCAGCGCGCGTTCCTCGACGGTGCCGGCGCCCCACTGCGCAACGTCCACAAGTTCGACGTCGTGCTGCGCCTGCCGCTCATCCTCGGCCTGGCCCACCTGCTCGGCCTCGCGATGCGTTCGGCCACCACGTCTCGGGACAGAAAGCCCGCACGTATGCGAGCCGGGGTAGTCACCGGTGTCGCGCTGGTGGCGATCGCGGGTGTGGCCAGCCCGGCCCTGGCAGGCGGTCTGACCCCGCCCGGCAGCTTCACCGAGGTGCCCGGCTACTGGCACGACGCCGCCAAGTGGCTCGACAAGAACCTCGACCAGGAGCAGGTCCTCGTGGTGCCGGCCGCGCGCTTCCCGCAATACCTGTGGGGCCGCCCGAGCGACGAGATCACCCAGGCCCTGCTGCACAGCCGCTGGGGCGTGCGCAACTCGATCCCGCTCACCCCGGCCGCCACCATCCGCCTGCTCGACTCGGTCGAGGAGGTCCTGGCCAACGGTTCCGGCTCCCCCGGCCTGGCCGGCCTGCTGTCCCGCTCCGGCGTGCGCTACCTGCTGCTGCGCTCCGACCTGAACTACGGCCGGGCCCAGGCCACCGAGCCGATCGTCGCCCGTCAGGCCCTGTTGCGCTCAGCCGGGCTCACCCCGGTGGCTACCTTCGGCCCGACTGTGGGCGGCGGCGGGTTGCCCGGTGTCTTCGTCGACGACGGGCTCGACGTGCGGGTCCCCGCGCTCGAGGTGTGGCAGGTCGACCGCCTGGTCAAACCCGTTTCCGCGTACGCCGCGAGCGCGCTTACCACCGTGGTCGGCGGACCCGAGTCACTGCTCCCGGCCGTGGCCGCGGGCCAGATCTCGGAGGGTCCCACGGTGCTGGCCGGGGACCGGCCGGACGATCTGCCGGCCGGCCCGGTGGTGATGACCGACGGGATGCGCCGCCGCGAGGTCGCGTTCGGCATGGCCACCGACCGCGCGTCGGCCACGCTCGAGGCGGGCGACGACGGGCGGCTCGACGCGCCCGCCCGCGACTATCTGCCCGCCTGGGGCGACCGCCAGGACACGGTGGTCCGCTACACCGGCATCAAGTCGGTCCGCGCCTCCAGCGCCTACTCCGAGGCCGATCCGCTGCAGGGATCGCGCCCGGCCCACCAGCCGTTCGCCGCCCTCGACGGCAACCCCGGCACCTCGTGGCGGTCCGCGCCGGGCGCACCCTCGGCCGGTCAGTGGCTCGAGGTCGAACTACCGCAGAAGCGGGTCGTCAACCAGATCGGGCTCACCCTCGACCAGGGCACCGACTCGCTGCCCACGCGCCTCACCGTGCGGGTCGGGCCGAACGAGCCGGTGACCCGCGAGATCTACGGCACCACCGTGACCATCCCGCTGCCCGGCGACATCCCGGCCGACACCGTTCGCGTCACTGTGGACACGGTCCGCGACGTGCGGCTCGGCTACGGCGGCGTCGGCATCACCGAGATGACCATCCCCGGCGTCGTCCCCCAGCGCACGCTCGTGGTTCCCGCGTCGCCGGTGCCCGGGCGGGCCGCGGCCATGGTGTTCACCGCCGCGCCGTCCACCCCGTCCTGCTACTTCGCGGCGGGCCGCCCGTACTGCTCGGGCGGGAAGGCGCGCGACTCCGAGGACGCCGGCTGGATCGACCGTACGGTCCAGGTGCCCGAGACGTCGCAGTACCGGGTGTCCGTACGGGCAAAACCCAAGCCTGGATCGGCGCTCAACGCCCTGCTCGACCCGGGTGGTGCGGCGTCGACGACCCGCGGCATCGTGCCCAGCGTGACCGCGTCCAGCAGCGGCATCGCCGACCCGGCGGCCCGGCCCGGCGTGGTCGCCGACGGAGACCCCGGCACCACCTGGTACGCCTCCGACGAGGACGAGAACCCGTGGCTGCGGCTGAGCTTCCTCAAGCCGAGACAGGTCAACGGGATCCGGATCCGGCTGGCCGGCGGGGTCGCCGCCTCCAAGGTCTGGCAGGTCACCGCGCTCGGCGACACCGGCGTGCGCAGCGGCTATCTGGACGACGGCGGCTCGCTGCGCTTCGACCCGCCGTTGCGCACCGGGG
Source organism: Paractinoplanes bogorensis (assembly GCF_018829635.1). GTDB lineage: Bacteria > Actinomycetota > Actinomycetes > Mycobacteriales > Micromonosporaceae > Actinoplanes > Actinoplanes bogorensis. The sequence goes on along the minus strand of NZ_JAHKKG010000003.1, from coordinate 576,995 downwards.
CGATCACCGTGCTCTTCTCCAACTCGCTGCCCGCACGATCGCTCGACCCCTATCGCGACACCACCCGGGAACTGCCGATCGGGGTCAGCGAGCTGAGCGTGCTGGACGACCCGCCGGCGCTGCGGGCCGACCCCGACCGCAAGCTCTACCTCAAGTGCGGGACCGGTCCGACCGTGTCGATCGGCGGGGTGCAGCGCACCACCCAGCTGGTGGCCAGCCGCCGCGAGCTGCTCGAGATGCGCGAGGTGGCCACGCGACTGTGCGGCCCGGCGGCGAACACTCCGGTCCGGATGACGGCGGGCGACACCCGGGTGGTGGCGATCGCGTCCGCGTCGGCCGATCCGCTGCGGCTCAACCTCACCCCGCTGCGCGGGCCGGCCTCCGGTCAGGGAGCCGGCGAGACCGAGACCACGGCCGGTCTGGAGAGTCCCGTACGCATCGACGACTGGACCTCGACCAACCGCCGGCTGCACCTCGACCCGTCCCCGGCCCAGCGGGTGCTCGCCCTGCGCGAGAACACCAACCCGGGCTGGGAGGCCACCATGGCCGGTCAGACCCTACGGCCGCTGATCGTCGACGGCTGGCAGCAGGGCTGGATCGTGCCGGCCGGCCCGGCGGGCGAGGTGACCCTGCGATTCGCGCCCGACCAGACCTTCGGCGTCGCCCTCGGCGCGGGCGCGGTGCTGCTGACCGGCGTGGCCGTGGCCGCCTACGTGCCGTCCCGGCGGCCCGCTCCCGCCGGGGTGGTGGCACCGGCCCGGCGGCGGCGCCGATGGCTGTTGCCACCCCTGGTCGGCGGGGCGGCCCTGCTGATCGTGGGCGGGCTGACCGCGGCCGGGCTGGCCGCGCTCGGGCTCGCCGTCGTGGTGACCCTGCGGGCCCTGCGCCCGCACCTGGACAGCAACGACCGGCAGTGGCTGCGCGGGGCCGTCGGCTGGGCGCGCTTCCTGCTGCCGGTCGTGCTGTTCGCGCTGGCCGGCTGGTTCACGGTGACCGGGGACGGCAGGCACACCGCGGCGTTGCCTCAGCTGGCCGCGGTGGCCACCGGGGTCGCGCTCTGGCTCTCGGTCGTCTTCGCCGGTGGCGGTCGCCGGCGCCGGTGACTCAGCCGCTGGAACGGCTGCTCGACCAGGTAATAGCTCAGCGCGGCGAGCAGCACTCCCCCGGCCACCGTGGCCAGGTAGGTCCACCCGAAGTCACCGGTGAACTCGGGGCGCCCGCTCAGCACGTAGAGCATCTCGAGGACGAACGGGTGCCACAGGAACAGCCCGTACGAGATCAGGCCGAGCCACCGCGCGAAGCCGGACCCGAACGCCGCCTTGGTGCGCGTCTCCGGACCGAACGCGAGCGGCAGCATCACCAGCACCGCGATCAGGGCGTAGAGCACGACCTTGAGCCCGAACTGGCCCACGGTCGGCTCCTCGAGGTCGCGCGGACCGGCGATCGGCGTGGTGGCCACGGCCAGCAGGGCGAGGGCGAGCCCCCAGCAGGCCAGCGGGGCCCGGCCGAGGTCGTCGATCCAGCGCCATCGTGGCAGGTAGCCGTTGCTGAGCGACACGTGGACCGAGGCCAGGGCCATGCCGGCGCCGAACCAGATCGCGTACGAGGGAAGCCAGGTGGTGTGCCGGCTCAGCGAGAGAACCCCGGTGCCGAGCAGCACGATCCACGTGCCGGTGACGGCGACGGACGCGGCCAGGATGACGATCGGCCGCCCGGCCCGCCGCTTCCCGCGCAGCGCGAGCATGGCGAGGACCGGCAGCAGCGCGTAGAAAGCCACCTCGGTGCACAGGCTCCAGGTGTGGCCGAGAGCGTTGCGCAGGCCGTACGTCTCGTAGATCTGGGTCAGCGTCAGGTGCCGGGCCCAGTCGGCGGCCGAGGAGTCATGGTTGCGCGGCACGACCAGCAGGCAGACCACCACCAGGACCCAGTACGCGGGCAGGATGCGCAGCGCCCGCCGCCACAGGTAGCGGCCGGCCGACGGCAACTGCTGCGCCGTGGCCCGGGCATGCGCCCACGGGCGGAACAGCAGGAAGCCGGACAGCACGAAGAAGACGGCCACGCCCGCGTCCAGACGGGCCAGCCAGCCGCCCCACGGACTGTCACCGACGTTGATGCCCGTGGCGAACCCGACGTGGTGCGCGACCACCGCCAGAGCACCGATCACCCGCACCGCATCCAGTGGTGGGAGTCGATGCAGGGGCCGATTCGAAACCGGTACAGACATAAACCGTCCAAGGGGTCGCGCAACTATGTAACTGGCGAGTAACCTGCGCCCATTATGGGCGATCGGGCCGTGCGGGGATACCGGCCGATTGATAACGATGGGAGGGCTCCGTGAGGGCTCGGTGGGGCGCTTTGCTGTTCGGAATCGGCATCTTTGCCGTGGTCATCGCGGCGGGGTGTGCTTTCTACGTCGCGCCGAGGGTGGCCCAGCTGCCCTACGACCTGGCGCTGTGCAAGCCGGATCAGTCCTCGGGGTGCCTGCGGCCCAGCGTCGCCGAGGCCAAGGGCGCGAAGTTCCTGCAGACCAAGGGGGGCGACGACCCGGTCGTGGCGATCCAGACCGGTGACCTGCGCTCGACCATCGAGATCGTGCCCCAGGCCGACCTGACCAACACCGAGATGACCGGCGACCTGGCCGGCAAGGCCCTGGTGTGGAACGGCTACGGCACGGTCACCTGGCTCCAGACCGGCGAGATGATCAGCCAGTACAAGGCCGGCATCGCCATCGACCGCAAGACCGCCGCCGCGGTCGACTGGTCCGACCAGTTCCTGCAGGACGCCGGGCCCGACGCGCCGTCGGCGGTGAACTTCTCGGGTCAGCTCTACAAGTTCCCGTTCGGCACGCAGAAGAAGGACTACGAGTACTTCGACCGCGACCTGCGCAAGGCGATGCCGATCAAGTACGAGGCGGCCGAGGAGATCAACGGCCTCGAGACGTACAAGTTCGTGCAGACCATCCCCGAGACGCCGCTCAACTTCTCCGAAGAGCGTCTGAGCGGCCTGCTGAGCCGGTTCGCCGAGGGCGCCACCGGCGGCCAGGTCAACTACAGCAACACCCGCACCATCTGGGTCGAGCCGGTCTCCGGCACCTTCATCAAGGTGCAGGAGCAGCAGAAGAAGACGCTGGTGCCCGACACCGGGGCGCCGACCGACCTGCTCGACGGCACCTTCGTCTACACCGACCAGACGATCGCCAACAACGTGAAGTCGGCCGGTGACACCAAGAGCGGCGTCCAGATGATCAGCCGCAACCTGCCGATCGGCCTGGCCGTGCTCGGCGCCATCCTGCTGATCCTCGGTCTGGTGCTGGTCACGAGCGGTCGCCGTCGCACGGCCGCCGCGGCCCGGCACCGCACCGAGGAGATCGAGGCCGACACGGACGCGGACGCCAAGGCCTGATCCTCGCTCTCACAACAGAACGGCCCCGGGGTGATCCCCGGGGCCGTTCTCTGTTCCGCTCTCAGTCGAGCGGGTGACCCCCCTTCCACCCCGTTCGTCACAGTCCGGCGTCAGCACTGAACACGCTTCGTAATCACCGCTGGACATAGGGTGCGGCTACTCAGCCGCAACCTTCGCTTACCTGTTCCGGCCGGGGCCGGCGTCGATCTACCCGGCAGTTGAGCCGGACGTCGCCATCGAGGAGTAACCATGAACGCCACCACCACCGCCCCGGTCGTGCTGATCGCCGAGGACGACGAGGACATCCGCGACCTGATCGCCTGGAAGCTGGAGATCGCCGGGTTCCGCACCCTGCACGCCGGTGACGGCCGGTCGGCCGTCGAACTGGCCGCCGAGCACCGGCCCGACGCGGCGGTGCTGGACATCAACATGCCGGCCATGGACGGGCTCGAGGTCTGCGCGAACCTGCGCCGCGACGCCCGTACGGCAGGCATCCCGGTGATGTTCCTCAGCGCGCGGGTCGGCGACAGCGACGTCGAGCGCGGCTACTCGGCCGGCGCCGACGACTACATGATCAAGCCGTTCAACCCGCAGGAGCTGCTGCGCCGCCTGTCCGGCCTGCTCGCCGCGGTGTGAATCTTTTCGGCGCCTTTAAGGCCCTGTTATGAAAGCCCCGGCTACGGTCCTGCAAACACAAGCCGGGAGGTAAGCATGTTGCCCGTCATGGTCACCGACATGGGTGAGCGGCGGCGTCCGGACCAGGGCCAGCCGATCGCGCTGCTGACCGGTCTGCGACTGGAGTACGTCCGGCTGGGGCACGCCATCGTGCTGAGCTTCACCGGTGGCCGTCAGGTGCTCATCGAGACCGCGGCCCACCTGGCCGGCCCGGACGGGCACGCCGTGGTCGAACCGGGCGAGCACCCGTCCGACGCCCTGGCCGGCCTGCTCGGCGACACCGTCCGCACGGCCTGGACCGGCGAGGCGGGCGACCTCACGATCTCCTTCACCAGCGGCGCCGTCCTGCTGATCTGCCCCGACCCCGACGTCGAGTCGTGGGCGGTCACCGACCCCGACGGCTTCCTGATCGTCTGCCTGGCCGGCGGCGAGACCGCCACCTGGGGCTCCGAGCCCGCCTGAGACGGGCCGAGCCCGGCCGCACAGGCGACCGGGCTCGGATACTGCATTCACGCGGACTACTTCAGGTCGAACCGGTCCAGCTCCATGACCTTCGTCCAGGCGGCGACGAAGTCGGTGACGAACTTCTCGCGGGCGTCCTCGCTCGCGTAGACCTCGGCCAGCGCCCGCAGCTGCGAGTTCGAGCCGAAGATGAGGTCGACCGCGGTGGCCGTCCACTTCACGTCACCGGTGGTGACGTCGGTGATCTCGTAGACGTGCTCGCCCGACTGCGACGCCTTCCACTTCGTGCCCGGGGAGAGCAGGTTGGCGAAGAAGTCGTTGGTCAGCGTGCCCGTCTTGCCGGTGAGCACGCCGTGCGCCGTGCCGCCGAAGTTGTTGCCGAGCGCGCGCAGGCCGCCGACCAGGACGGTCATCTCGGGGGCGGTCAGGTTGAGCATGTAGGCGCGGTCGATCAGCAGGATCTCGGGCTGCGTCTTCTCTCCCGGCCGCAGGTAGTTGCGGAAGGCGTCGGCCCGCGGCTCGAGGACGGCGAACGAGTCGACGTCGGTCTGCTCCTGCGTGGCGTCGGTGCGGCCGGCGTGGAACGGCACGGTCACCTTGACCCCGGCGTCGAACGCGGCCTTCTCGACCGCGGCCCCACCGGCCAGCACGATCAGGTCGGCCAGCGAGATCTGCGCGCCGCCGGTCGCGTTGAACTCGGCCGCGATGCCCTTGAGCTTCTCGATCACCGGCGCCGCCGCGGCGTTGACCTCCCAGCTGCGCTGCGGCTCGAGGGCGATCCGGGCGCCGTTGGCGCCGCCACGCTTGTCGGTCGAGCGGAAGCTGGCGGCCGAGGCCCACGCGGTCGAGACCAGCTCGGCCACGGACAGGCCGGCGTCGAGCACCTTGGCCTTGAGCGCGGTGACGTCGGCCTCGCTGACCAGCTCGCCCGCGACGGCCGGAACCGGGTCCTGCCACAGCTGCGGCTCGGCCACCCACGGGCCGAGGAAGCGGCTGACCGGGCCCATGTCGCGGTGCAGCAGCTTGTACCAGGCCTTGGCGAAGGCGAGCGCGAACTCGTCCGGGTTCTCCAGGAAGCGACGCGAGATCTGCTCGTACGCCGGGTCGACACGCAGCGACAGGTCGGTCGTGAGCATCGTCGGACGGTGCTTCCTCGACGAGTCGTACGCGTCGGGAATGATCTCGTCGGTGGTCTTCGCGACGTACTGCTTGGCGCCGCCGGGGCTCGTGGTGAGCTCCCACTCGTAGCCGAAGAGGATCTCGAAGAAGCGGTTGCTCCACTGGGTCGGCTTGTCGGTCCAGGTGACCTCGAGGCCCGAGGTGATGGTGTCGGCGCCCTTGCCGCTGGCGTGGGTGCTCAGCCAGCCCAGGCCCTGCGACTCGAGCTCGGCGCCCTCGGGCTCGGGACCCACGTGGTTGTCGGCGACGCCGGCACCGTGGGTCTTGCCGAAGGTGTGGCCGCCGGCGATCAGCGCGACGGTCTCCTCGTCGTTCATCGCCATGCGGGCGAACGTCTCGCGGATGAAGTGCGCTGCCGCTGCCGGGTCGGCACTGCCCTTCGGGCCCTCGGGGTTGACGTAGATGAGGCCCATCTCGGTCGCGCCGACGCCGTCGGTCATCGTGCTCTCGGTGGCGTAGCGCGAGTCGCCGAGCCAGGCGTCCTCGGGACCCCAGAAGATCTCCTCGGGCTCCCACACGTCGGGCCGGCCGAAGCCGAAGCCGAAGGTCTTGAAGCCCATCGACTCCAGAGCGACGTTGCCGCCCAGCACCAGCAGGTCGGCCCACGAGATCTTCTGGCCGTACTTGGCCTTGACCGGCCACAGCAGGCGGCGCGCCTTGTCCAGGTTGGCGTTGTCGGGCCAGCTGTTCAGCGGGGCGAAACGCTGCCCGCCGTCGCCCGCGCCGCCGCGGCCGTCCTGGATCCGGTAGGTGCCCGCGGCGTGCCAGGACATGCGGATCATCAGGCCGCCGTAGTGACCGAAGTCGGCCGGCCACCAGTCCTGCGAGGTGGTGAGCACGTCGGCGATGTCGCGCTTGAGGGCCTCGACGTCGAGCTTGGCGAACTCCTTGGCGTACTCGAAGCTCTCGCCCAGCGGGTTGCCCTTGGACGAGTGCGCGTGCAGCACCGAGAGGTCGAGCTGGTTGGGCCACCAGTCACGGTTGGTCCGCGGGCGGCCGCCGGTCTTGGGGGTCGGCGAGTCGATCGCCGGATTCTCGCTTTCGCTGCCGTGCGCGACCGGGCAGCCCTTCGCTTCTTCTGGGGCGTCGCTCATGATCTTCCTTCCGAACAGTCGGGGCAGGTGCCCCAATAGACGACCTCGGCCTCGTCGATCACGAACCCGTGGTCGTCCGAGGCGGTAAGACAGGGAGCATGTCCGGCGGCGCAGTCCACGTCGGCGATCGCGCCGCACGAGCGGCAGACGACGTGGTGGTGGTTGTCGTCCACCCGGGTCTCGTAGCGGGCGGTCGCGCCGGCCGGCTCGATGCGCCGGACCAGCCGGGCCTCGGTGAGCGCACGGAGCACGTCGTAGACCGCCTGGTGCGAGACGCTGGGAAGGTCGGCCCGGACCAGCGCGATCACCGTGTCGGTGTCGACGTGCGGGTGGTCTCGAAGCGCCGCGAGCACCGCCAGCCGGGGCCGGGTCACGCGCAACGATACCGCCCGCAGCTGCGCCGCGAGGTCGGACATCACGCGACGACCTTAGTCCCCTTTTCTGGAACAGATCAAGTTTTGCTCCCCGGTCTTGGCCGCGTGTTCACCCCGGCGGCCCCGGACGGCTCGGCCGGTCAGGCGGTCCGGAAGATGCTGCCGAACCCGCGGTCGGCGGCGTCGGCGAAGAACGCGGCCAGCAACGGGTAGAACCGGCCGAGCCGGGACATGTAGCCGTCGATGTCCAGGTGGATGCCCCCGTCGAGGCGGCCCATGACCACCAGGTCGAACGCCTCGGTGGGCCGGGCCCGGATCTCGTCCAGGCGATCCGCGCTGCAGCACGCGAAATCGCCGTCGATACTCACGAGGTGAGGGCGGTCCGCTCGGCGCTGATCGTGGTGTCGTCACCGTGGCCGGTGTGGACGACTGTTTCGCCGGGGAGCACGAACAGCGTGGCCCGGATCGAGGCGACGATCTGGTCGGCGTCGGAGTAGGAGCGGCCGGTGGCGCCCGGCCCGCCCTGGAACAGGGTGTCGCCGGTGAAGACGCAGCCGAGGTCGCCGGCGTAGAGGCAGACGGCGCCGGGCGCGTGGCCGGGCGTGTGCAGCACCGTGAGCGCCGTGCCGCCGACCTCGATCTTCTCGCCGTCGGCCAGATCCTGATCCCAGCTCACCGCGTCGCCGTGGGTGAGCTCCCACAGCGGGCGCTCGGCCGGGTGCAGCAGAATCGGCGCACCGGTCCTTTCCCGCAGGGCAGGTGCCATCCGTACGTGGTCGTCGTGCGCGTGCGTGCAGACGATCGCCCGCACCGTGCGGTCGCCGACCACCGCCATGATCGCGTCGACGTCGTGCGGCGCGTCGATCACCACGCACTCGTCGCCGTCGCCCACCACCCAGATGTTGTTGTCGACGTCGAACGTCTGGCCGTCGAGGCTGAAAGTGCCGGAGACCACACCGTGGTCGACGCGCGGGGAGGACATGGCGATCAGGATACCGATTCCTTCCGGGCGCCCCGGCGGTCTGCCCCGGCATGACGACAACACCGGGGTCACGGTGTTCACCGATGCGTCATTGATCGGTCGCTTTCCGACCTGACATGCCGCTGTTATCAGTCCTGGGCGACAATGAGCCGGCACAGACGTTGACACCTTTGGAAGGACCTTCGCCTTGGCCGGTGGACTCGTAGCACTGCTGGACGACGTGGCGGTGCTGGCCCGCGCCGCGGCCGCATCCGTGGACGACATCGGGGCGGCCGCCGCGAAGGCCGGGGCCAAGGCCGCCGGTGTCGTCATCGACGATGCCGCGGTCACCCCGCAGTACGTGCAGGGGCTGGCCGCCTCGCGCGAGCTGCCGATCATCAAGCGCATCGCGATCGGGTCGCTGCGCAACAAGTTCCTGATCATCCTGCCCGCCATCCTGCTGCTCAGCCAGTTCGTGCCGTGGCTGCTCACGCCGATCCTCATGCTCGGTGGCGCCTATCTGTGCTTCGAGGGCGCGGAAAAGGTCTGGGCCAAGGTCTCGGGCCACGCCGCGCACGGTGACGACGACGCCGCCAAGGATGAGAAGACCCTGGTCTCGGGCGCGGTCCGCACCGACCTGATCCTCTCGGCCGAGATCATGGTGATCACGCTGAACGAGGTGATCGACGAGCCGTTCTGGTCGCGGCTGGCCATCCTGGCCGTCGTCGCGCTCGTGATGACCGTCGTGGTCTACGGCGCGGTCGGCCTGATCGTGAAGATGGACGACGCCGGTCTGCGCCTGGCCCAGGGGCCGGGGCCGATCGCCGGGTTCGGCCGGGGTCTGGTCAAGGCCATGCCCAAGGTGCTCACCACGCTGACCGTGGTCGGCACGGCCGCCATGCTCTGGGTCGGCGGGCACATCCTGCTGGTCGGCACCGACGAGCTCGGGCTGCACTTCCTCTACGGGGCCGTGCACCACGTCGAGGTCGCCGCCCACGACGCCACCGGCGCGCTCGGCGGGGTGATCGGCTGGCTGGTCAACACGATCTTCAGCGCCATCCTGGGCCTTATCGTCGGCGCCCTGATCATCGTGATCATGACGTACACGGTCCACCGCAAGAAGCCCGCCCACGACGCCGAGCCGGCCCACGACACCGAGGCCGCCGCGACGACCCAGCCCGCCGCCACCACAGCCCAGCCCGCTGCCGCCAACGCCGAGCCCGCCACCAAGACCGAGCCCGCCGCCACGCCGGAGAACGACGTCCAGCCGGCTGCGCCCGTACGGGAAACCGGTCTTGATCTTGATGGGGCGGAGAACGCGGAGCCGGCGAAGACGAGCGAACCGGCGGTGGCGAAAGACGAGTAATCCCCGGTCCGGGCACTTTCCTCACGAAGCGCCGGTTCGGACCGAACAGGGATAAGGCGAAGCCCGCGGCCGATGCGGGACCGGTGAGGCGGGCGGTGACGATGGGCGTGGAGAGCGCGGAGGAGCGGCCGCAAGAGCTGCTCACGGCCGGCTCCCACTACGCCGTTCTCTCGTCGACCGACCGCACCCAGGTCAAGCGGGTCTATCTGCAGGACGGCGAGACCAGCGTCATCTGGAAGGAGTTCCTCGGCCCGAGCGGCCCGACCCGCCGGCGCCGGGAGCACGCCCTGCTGGAACGGCTGGCCGGGTTGCCGGGTCTGGGGCGGCTCGCGCCCTGGACCCATCCGGACGCCGAGATCCTGCTCGACGCGGGCGGGCGCACCCTGGCCTACGCGGTGGCGGCCCGCGAGATCGAGCTCGGCGAGGTGCCCCGGCTGGCCCACCGGCTGGCCCGGGTCATCGCCGCCATGCACTCGCGCGGTGTCGTGCACAAGGACATCAACCCGGCCAACATCGTGCTCGACGACGCCGGCTACCCGTGCCTGGTCGACTTCGACGTGTCCAGCCTGTTCAGCGAGGACCAGAGCGCCTTCGGCGACGTGCGCGAGATCGAGGGCACGCTGGCCTATCTGCCGCCCGAGCAGACCGGCCGCACCGGGCTTCCGGTCGACCATCGGGCCGATCTGTACGCGCTCGGCGCCACCCTCTACGAGCTGGTGGCCGGGCATCCGCCGTTCCCCCACGACGACGACCTGCAGCTCGTCCGCGACCTGCTGCTGCGGGTGCCGACCCCGCTGATCGAGCTGCGCCGCGAGACCCCGCCGATGCTCTCGGCGATCGTCGCCAAGCTGCTCGAGAAGGAACCCGACCGCCGCTACCAGAGTGCCGACGGCCTCGCCCACGACCTGGCCCGGCTGCGCGAGGATCCGGACGGGTCGTTCCCGCTCGGCGAGCGTGACTTCCCGCCCCGGCTCACCGCCCCGTCGATGCTGGTCGGCCGGGACACCGAGGTGATCGCCCTGCGCGCGGCCTGGGAGGAGGCGGTGCTCGGTGGCGGGCGCGGCATCTTCGTGTGCGGGCAGGCCGGCGCCGGCAAGACCGCCCTGATCAACGCGTTGCGCCGGCCGGTCGCCACCCGCGGCGGCTGGTTCGTCACCGGCCGGGCCGATCCGGTGCGGCAGGGCGCCACGGCCGGACCGGTGCTGCACGCGCTGCGCCGGCTCGGCCGCCTGCTGCTGGCCGAGCCGCCCGAGGCCCTCGCCGGCCTGCGGGTCTCGCTGATCGAGGCCCTCGGCCCGAACGCCGGCCTGATCGCGGCGGCCCTGCCCGAGTTCGGCACCCTGTTGCGCGGCGACGGTCCGTCCGACCTGGCCGACACCGGCGACACGGACACCGGCGCGCGGCTGCGCCAGGCGGTGGTGGCGCTGGTCGGCACCGTGGTCAGCCCGCGCCGCCCGCTGCTGCTCGCGGTCGAGGACATCCAGTGGGCCGACCCGACCTCGCTCGACCTGATGCATGCGCTGCTCACCGAGCCGGGCATCGACGGCATGCTCCTGGTCGGGGCGTTCCGGCCGGCCGACGTCGATCCGGCCGGGGCGGCCCGGCGGTGGGCCGGTGTCCCGGTGCTGCACCTGCACAACCTACCGCTGGAGGGTTCCCGCGACCTGCTGCGCGAGATGCTGCGGCTGCCCGGCCCGGCCGCCGAGCATCTGGCCGGCCTGCTCCACCCGTGGACCGGCGGCAATCCCTCGGACACTCTCGAGCTGGCCAACGCGCTGCGGCACGGCGGCGCCCTGTCCCTCGGCGAGGACGGGTGGCGCTGGGACGACGAGATGATCCGGCAGCAGGCCGCCCGCAGCGACGTGTCCGGCCTGCTGCGCGACCGGATCGACCACCAGCCGCCCGAGACCCGGATGCTGCTGCAGATGATCGCGCTGCTGGGCTACGACGTCTCCAACATCGTCATCGCCCGGGCCGCCGGCATTCCCCTGGTCGAGTTGCTGGCCCCGATGTATCCGGCGCTGGAGGACGAACTGATCATCGTCGCGACCTCACCGGGCAACGCGACGGCGCCGACGCACCCGAAGTTCCGGCATGAGCGGGTACGCCAGGCCGTGCTGGACGGCCTCGCCGAGGAGCCGCGCCGGCGCATGCGGCTGGACATGGCCCGGCGCCTGGCCGGCGATCCCGGCACCGCGGTGCTGGCCGCCGAGCAGTATCTTGAGGCGGCCGGCCTGGTCACCGACCCGGCCGAGGGACGCACGATGGCCGGGTTGTTCATGGTGGCCGCCGAGAGCGCCACCACGGCCGGCAACCACGAGGCGGCCGAGCGTTTCGCCGTCGCCGCCGACGAGGCCCTGGCCGGACTGGCCACCGCCGACGACGACCCGGTGGTGCTGGACGCCCGCGCGCGCCGGCACCGGGCGCTCTATCTGCTGGGCCGGCTCGACGAGGCCGATGTCGTCTACGCCGCCGTGGAGCGGGGCCGGCCCGATCCGATCTGGCTGACCTCGGTGGCCGTGGTGCAGCTGAGCAGCCTCGCGCAGCGCTCCCGGCAGGCCGAGGCCCTCGAGCTTGGCAAGCAGCTGCTCGTCCGGCTCGGCGAGGAACTGCCCACGCCCGCGTTCCTCGGGCAGATGCCGGAGTACTTCCGCGAGCTGCTGGCCTGGGCCGACCGGCTCGACCCGGCGGCCGACCGGGCCCGCCCCGAGATCAGCGACCCGCGGGTGCTGGCCACCACGCGGATCTACAGCAAGCTCATGCCGATGTGCTTCCTGCTCGGCGATCGGCTGACCGGCAGCTGGGTGCTGATGCAGAGCTGGCGCGCGTGGATCGGCTACGGCCCGTCCCCGCAACTCGCCGCCACCCTGACCTCGCTCGGCATGATGCTGCTGCAGATGACCGGCCACTACCTTCCGGGCGAGCGGATCGGCCGGCACGTCCTCCAGGTGGCCGAGGGCCGCGACTATGAGCCCTTCACCTCGCTGGCCCGCTACCGCTACGCGATGCAGCTGCAGGTGTGGACCGCGCCGATCGAGGAGACGCTGGACGAGCTGCGCCGGGGTCTCGAGGGCCTGGTGCGCGGCGGCGAGCTCGAGATGGCGGCCGGTGCCTGGAACGCGATCGTGCTCGGTCGCCTCGAGTCGGCCGCCGCTCTCGACGAATACCTGGCGGACATCGAGTCGGCGCTGGCGTTCGACGCCCGTACGGGAAACCAGTTCTTCGGCGCCGTGGCCGTCGCGCACCGGCAGCTCGCCCGGGCGCTGCAGGGACGCACCGCCCCGCCGGGCAGCCTGGACGACGCGGGTTTCACCGAGGCCGCCCACCTGGCCGCGATGCCACCCGAGGCGCTGCCGACCAACGTCTTCCACCTGTGCCGGGCCCTGGCCGCGGCGGTGTTCGGCGACGACGAGGAACTGCGTCGGCACGCGGCCCCGGCCCGGCGCGGGCTGCCCGTGCTGCCCGGCTATCTCGCCACCCAGACCCACGTGCTGTCGGCCCTGGCCCAGGCCTCGCGCCTGCACGCGCTGGCGCCGGAGGGCCGGACCGGCGACCCCGGCTATCTCGAGGTGGTCGAGAGCCTGACCTGGCTGCGGGAGCGGGCCACGGACTGCCCGGCCAACTTCGGGCACCTCGCGATGTGGCTGACCGCCGAGGAGGCCTGGCTGCGCGGGGACATGTCGACCGCGTACGTGTCGTTCGACCACGCCGTGCAGGCCGCGCAGTCGCGGCAGCGGCCCTGGCACGCCGCGCTGATCCTCGAACGCGCGGCCAAGCTGCACTTCTCGGTCGGGCTGCAGGCGGGCGGCCGGTTGCACATCGCCGAGGCGCTGCGGGTCTACGAGGAGTGGGGCGCGAGCGGCAAGGTCACCCAGCTGCGGACCGCCCATCCGGACCTGCGCTCGACCGAGCGGCGGGCGCGGTCGCGCGGCACCACCGGCCTGCGGTCGGACGCCCTGGACACGACGGCGATCCTGAACGCTTCGCTGGCGCTGAGCGGGGCCCGCGACCTGGGCGCGCTGCGGGCGCAGATCGTCGAGCAGCTCACCGCGCTCACCGGAGCCTCCGAAGTGGTGCTTCTGGTGCACGGCGAGGACGGCGAATGGTTCCTGCCCGGCGGGCCGGACGGGGCGGTCGAGCTCGATCTGGAGGGCGCCGAGATCTACGGCCTGCTGCCGGCGAGTGCTTTCCATTACGCCGTACGCACCCGGGACGTCTTGCTGGTGGAGGACGCCACGCGGGACGACCGCTTCGCCCGCGACCCGTTCCTCAACGGCGCCCAGCGCTGCTCGATGCTGGTCGTGCCGGTGCTGCAGGGCGATGCCCTGCGCGCGGTCCTGGTGCTGGCCAACCGGCAGACCAGCGGGCTGTTCACGGCCGACCGGCTGGACGCGGTCAAGCTGATCACCGGCCAGCTGGTGGTGTCGCTCAACAACGCCATGCTGAACGCGAGCCTGGAGGACAAGGTCGCCGAGCGCACCCGCGAGTGGGAAGCGATGAACGCCCGGCTCGAGGAGCTGAACCGCACGGACGCGCTGACCGGGCTCTACAACCGGCGCCGGTTCTCCGAGGGTCTGAGCGCACACCACGACCGGCTGCGGCACTCCGGGCTGGGCTACGCGGTGCTGATGATCGACGTCGACTTCTTCAAGAAGTACAACGACCGCTTCGGGCACCAGGCGGGCGACGAGTGCCTGCGCAAGGTGGGCGCGTCGCTGAACGGCACCATCCGGGCGGGCACCGACCTGGCCTGCCGGTACGGCGGTGAGGAGTTCGTGATCATCCTGGGCGACGCCGACCCGGAGGTCGCCCGGTCACTGGCCGAGCGGGTGCGCGCGGGCATCCGCGGGCTGCGGATCCCGCATCCGGACGGGCCCGACGGTTTCGTCACGGTCAGCATCGGGGTCGCGGTGGCTCACAGCGCGGACGATCACGAGGCTGTGCTGGGCCGCGCCGACGCCGCGCTCTACGAGGCCAAGGCGGCCGGACGCGACGTGGTGCGGGTGGCCGAGCCGGCCCTGCACTAACGCAGGAAGGCCTTCTGGGCGGCCGAGAGCCAGACCGCCTGCCCGGCCGCGTTGGGGTGCACGCCGTCGGGCACGAGGGTCTTGAGGGCCCGCTTGTCCGCGGTGAACGCGCGGTAGGCGTCGACCGTGCTCCAGCCCTTGTCCTTGGCCAGCTTCTCGATGATGCCGAGCCGCTTGACGTGGGCGTAGCGCTGCAGCGACGTCTTGCCGGGCGCGCCCTCGGGGTTCTGCAGCACGGGCAGCACGACCGGGCGGGTCGGCTTGGCCGCGAGCCGGTTGACCAGCGTCGCGTAGGCCGGATAGGTGGTCGCGGCGTTCTCGTTGTGGCTGTAGCTGACCAGGTAGAGGTCGCCGCCCTGGGCGGTCATCTTGGCGAACCGCTTGGTGTCGGTGGCGTAGTCGGCCCGGGTGCTGGGCACGCTGCCGTTGTAGAACACCAGCTCGGGGCCGCCGGTGCCCGCGCGGAGCAGGACCGACGGACCGTACGCCTGCTTCGTGCTGTTCCACAGCCGGTAGGTCGCGCGATATGACGGGTTACGCGCCGAGATCCAGGTGGACAGCTGGTAGAACCACTCCTTCTGCTCGTTACCGGTCGAGTCGCCGAGCAGGGTGATCGTGGTCTTCTTCGGGGTGGTGGCGAGCCGGTCGAGCAGCCGGCCGGGGGCCGTGACGGCGGCGGCCTGAACAGGCACGACCACGGCCGGTGCGACCGCGGCCGGTGCGACGGCGGCGGCCGCCGGCTGCGCGGCCGCGGTGGCGGTGTTCTGCCGATAGACGATCGGGGCCGCGATGACGACGGCGAGCGCGACGGCACCCACCACAGTGGTACGGATCGCGCGGGCGCGGAAAGCCATGGAGGGGCGGGCTCCTCGTGGTGCAGAGGACCGCGCAGACCGTGATCCAGGTAAATACGAGCGGCTCAATTTAGCGTCGGCGGTCTCGGCCGAACCATGCCGAACCAGCCATTCCCGCCTCGGCCGTTAGGAGGATTTCTCACGATCGGGCCTTCAGCAGCGTGATTCGTGACGCTCCGAGTTCGGTCACGTACAGATAGCCAGTAGCCGGGTCCTGGGTCACGTCGAGCGGCTGGCTGAACCCGGTGAAGCCGGTGATGCCGGTCGTCCGGTTGGACAGCGCGCCCGACGGCGCCACGTCGAAGGTCTCGATGTCCTGACCGGCCGAGTAGCGGACCACCAGCAGCTTGCCGTCGAGCAGCCCGCCGCGATATTCGACCGCGCCGTTGGCCGACGCGTGCAGGCCCGCGTCGTACGTGCCGGCCAGGTCGAAGTTCGGGTCGGGGGCGGTGCCGGCCGGATAGGCGCCGACCTGGAACGGGTCGGTGCCCGCGGTCGGGTTGCCGCCCGCGAGGACCCACTCGCAGCGCACCGGGTTGGGGTGCCCGTAGTAGCGGCCCACGCGCACGTCGAACACGTAGTCGGTCTCGGCGGTGGGCACATTGGTCAGTGCGGGCACGGCCGGTCCGGTGTAGCCGCGGCGGGCGCACGACGCGGGCAGCGTGGCCGGGGTGGCCGGGGTGTTGCCGCCGGCGGCCGAGCCGTTCGTCGGTGCGTAGAGGTGGCCGTTGCGGTGCCAGACCAGGTCGAACGCGTTGCGCACGCCGGTGGCGTACAGGGTCAGAGGCTTTCCCGTCCCGTACGGGTCGTAACTCCCGCCCTCCTCGGTCTTCACGTCGAGCGGCAGCGTCGCCGGCAACCGGGAGCGGTCGAGTCGCAGGATCGCGGCGCTGAGCAGCCGCTCGGGCCGGTTCCCCCAGGTCGAGTCGGCCGCGCCCATGGCGTTGTTCGCGCCCTGCGACACGTAGAGCGCGCCGTCCGGCCCGAACGCCAGCGAGTTGGTCTCGTGGTCCTTGACCGAGCGGGGCAGGCCGACCACCACCGGCGTGTAGGTGCCCAGGTTCGCCCCGGTGAGCCGGCCGATCCGCCCGGACCAGTCGGGCACGTTGAGCGGCCCGACGTACTCGTAGTTGTCGGTCACCCACAGGATCGGGGCGGCTGCCGTCGACGCCGGGTCGAACGCCATGCCGATGACGGTCCGGGCCGGGGCGCCGGGCAGACCCAGGGCCAGAGCGTTTTCCCGTACGGACGAAATGATCGTCGGCGTCCCCAGCGTGCCCCCCGCGTTGATCGGGAAGCGGAAGATCCGCCCGTCCAGGGTGCCCGCGTAGAGGCGGCCGTCCGGTCCCTTCACGACGGTGGTGAACGGCGCTCCGGTGGCCACGCCGACCGTCTTGTCGAAGGCGACCGTGCCGCCGGTGGTGTTCGCTCCGGTGGTGAAGACGATCGAGTACGGCGCGAACGGCTTGCCCGTGACATCGGTGACGCCGCCGGTGACGGTGAACCGGTAGGCGGTCTGCGGGGCCAGCGGCGCGGTCGGCGAGAGGTTGATGACGTCTCCCCCACCGCTGGTGATGGTGGTCGCGGCCACCGGCGCCCCGTCGCTCAGGCGGGTCAGCGTGACCGTCGATCCGGTCAGCGAGGCGGCCCGCACCCCGCCGTTGGGCAGCACGAGATCCTCGACGACGCTGGTCGTGACGGGCACCCCGACCGCACCGTTGGCGGGCGTGCTGGTCCGTACGGAAGGAATGGTCTCGCCGCCGGGAACGCCCGCGATGTCGGCGTAGGCGAACTTGGTGTTGACTCCCCCGGCCGGGCTGATCGTGATCCGGCCGTCGGTGACGCGAACCGTCCGGGTGGCGGTGGCGAACTTCGTGCCGGCGGTCGGCGTGAAGGCGGCGATAGCGTTCTGATCCTCGATGGACACCCAGTTCGTGCTGTCCACGGCCGTGCCGGCGTCCCCGACGGCGACGGTCACGGTGTACAGCCCGTTCGGCACGGCGGCCTCCCAGGCGCCGGGAGTGGCCACGCCCGCCGATCCGGCCGGCAGTTGCGCGTGCAGGAAGGTGGCCAGCCGCTGGTCGGGCTGGGCCGCGGCCGGGTTCCGGTTGCGCCCGTTGCCGGTGAGGTCGACCGGGGTGCGTTCGCCCAGGTCGACCCAGCCGTAGCCGCGGGCCGCGGTGAAGGCACCACCGGAATCGCGTACGTAACCGGCGGCGGGCGCGGTCGCGGCGTCCGAGAAGTCGGCTTTCAGGGCGAAGTCGGCGGTGACCCGGCTGATCTCGACGTAGTTCAGCTTGGTGTTGGTGCCGCCCACGGCGTCGATGGTGAGCTTGCCGTCGGTGACCGCCACGGTCACGGTCGTCGAGCGGAACTCGGCCGCGGCGGTCGGCACGAAACCGTCCACGGCGAGTACGCCCTCGACCCGGAGGGTGTGTCGGCTGTCGTACGCGGGCTGGTCCCCGGCCGACACCGTGACCTGATATGTCCCGTCGGCCACGGCGTACTCCCACGCGCCCGGGGTGAGCACTCCGGATGTCCCGCCCACGTCGCCGTACTGGAGGTGGATCAGTGTGTTCAGGCGAGCGTCGATGCCCGTTCGCGCACGGTCGCGGGTGTTGCGGGTCAGGTCGAGCGGCTCGCTCGTGCCCGCGCGGACCCAGCCGTAGCCGCGGGCGGCGGTGAACGCCGCACCTGTGTCGGCCGTATAACCGGTCGGGACGGAGGAGGTGGCGGGCTGGAAGTTCACCTTGGCCAGCGCGGTGACCGCGGCCGCGGCGGGGGCAGCGGGCGCGACCAGAGCAGTGAGCACGAGAGCAACGGCAGCGGTGCAGGCACGACGACGCATGGTCGACAACGTCGCACGTCGATGACCTGCGGAGAGAGTCGGAAATCGGCAGCCGGGCCGATTTCGGGTCCTGAGGTAATAGCGACCACCCACTCGATTTTCTCGCGAAGGTGGATACCGCCAGGTGCGGGGCGTACCGTCCGGATAGCCGTCGGGAATGGAAGGACACGTTGACCGCCATCTTTGGGACGACCCCGGGTTCGGTCTCCGACCTCGAGGTGATCTCGCAGCTCGGCCGTGGGGCCGAGACGGTGGTTTATCGTGTCCGGCGCCAAGGCGACGACTACGCCCTCAAGGTGCTGTCGGCGGTCGACGCCGACCGCGCGCTCACCGCCATCCGCCGCGAGGCGGCCCTGCTCGGCTGCGTCGGCCACCCGCTGCTCCCCCGCATCTTCGAGGTCGGCCGGTCGCCCGCCGGGGCCTATCTGGTGCTCGAGTTCATCGACGGCGCTCCGCTTTCCCAGGTGCTGCGCCGCGGGCCGCTCGACGAGGACGAGGCCGTCCGGCTGGCCGTCGACCTGGTCGGCCCGCTGGCCGCCGCGCACCGGGCCGGCCTGGTGCACCGCGACGTGAAGCCGGACAACGTGATCGTCGACCGGGCCGGCACCGGCCGGCTGATCGACTTCGGGCTGGCCGCGCGGGGCGGGGCGGCCGACGACCGGATCGCCGGCACCCTGTCGTACAGCGCCCCCGAGCAGACCGGCATGCTCAACCGGCCGGTCGACGGCCGCTCCGACCTGTACGCCCTGGGTGTGCTGCTCTATCAGTGCGTCACCGGCCAGGTCCCCTACTACTCGGACGACGCCGGCGAGCTGATCCGGCTGCACGCCACCGCGCCCGTGCCCGACGCCCGCGCCCTGCGCCCCGAGCTGTCGCCGACCTTCGCCGCGGTCATCGCGACCCTGATGGCCAAGGACCCCGACGACCGCTACCAGAGCGGCGAGGGCCTGCTCACCGACCTGAACGCGCTGGCCGAGCGGCCGGGCGAGCGGTTCGCGGTGGCCACCGACCGGCGCGGCGTCCGGCCGATCGGGCCCACCCTGCTGGTCGGCCGCGATCAAGAGGTGATCGCCCTGGCCAACCGCTGGCTGCGGGCCCGCGACGGGGCCGGCGGGGCGGCCGTGGTCGAGGGGCCGGCCGGTGCGGGCAAGACCCGGCTGGTCCGCGAACTGACCGGGGCCGTGGCCTCGGACGGCGACCTGGTCCTCTACGGCAAGTGCGTGGCCGACGACCCGGTGCCGCTGGCGCCGCTGCGCGGGGCGGTCGAGCGCTATCTGCGCACGGTCGAGCGGCTGCCCGACGGCGAACGCGAGCAGGCGGTGGCGCGGCTGCGCCGGGCCGCCGGCCGGGGCGGTCCGTTGCTGCGCACGCTGTCGCCGCTGCTGGCCGATCTGATGCAGGCGGCCGAGATCGGCGAGCTCAACCGGCAGGAGCAGTTCGTCAACGCGGTCGCGGCCTTCCTGGTCGGGCTGGCCGACGAGTTCCAGGGCGCGGTGCTGCACATCGACGACGTGCAGTGGCTCGACGGCCCGACCCGGCGGGTGCTGCAGCAGGTGACCAACCGGCTGACCGGCACCCCGCTGCTGGTCATCGCGACCAGCCGGGACGATCCGGAGAGCGCGGCCGCCCTCGACCGGTTCGGCGCCGACATGGACGCCACCCTGGACACCCGGCTCCCGCTGCGCCCGCTCGACCCGGAGGCCGTGGTCCAGCTGGTCGGCGAGCATCTGGGCGAGGTCGAGCTGCCCGCCGGGCAGGTGGCCGAGCTGGCCGAACGGGCGGGCGGCAACCCGTTCATCGTCGGCGAGTACGTGCGGGCCGTGTTCGACGCCGGGCTGGTCGCCCCGACCTGGAACGGCTGGCGGCTCGACCTGGCCGGGCTCGACCGGCTCGAGCTCTCCGGCGACGCGGCCGACCTGGTGCTGCAGCGCATCGACGGCCTCGGCGAGGAGAGCCGGCGCCTGCTGGTGGCGGGTGCGGCGGCCGGCCGGTGGTTCCCGACCGAGCTGGTGGCGGCGGTCGGTGGGATCGACCCCCGGCACGCGCGGGCCCTGCTGGCCGAGGCCGAGGCGCGCCGGCTGGTCACCGCCGTGGGCACCGGCGGCTACCGGTTCCTGCACGACCGGATCCGCGAGGCGCTGCTGGTCGGGCTGGACGACGCGGCGCTGCGGCGGCTGCACCAGCGGATCGCCGAGATGCTCGACGCGGCCACCTTCGACGACTCCCGCTACATCTATTCGACCGCCCGGCACTACGCGCTGGGCGAGACCGCGCGCCGGCCCGACCGGGTGCACCTGAGCGGCTTCGCGGCCGGCCGGCTGGCGCTGGCCGAGCACGCCCCGGCCGAGGCACTCACCTTCCTCGAGGCCGCGGGCCGGGCCGCCGAGAGCGCCGGGCTGGTGCCGCAGCCGGGTTTCTTCGTCGCGCTCGGCGCCAGCTGCGCCCGCACCGGCCGGTTCGCCGAGGCACTGCGGCACCTCGACCAGGCGCTGCACGCCGAGCCGGACAAGCTGCGCCGGGCCGAGATCCGGGCCCAGGTGGCCCAGGTGCACAACAGCTCGTGGAACCCCGACCGGGCGTACGACGCGGTGCGCCTCGGGCTGTCCGAGCTGGGGTCGCCGCTGCCCCGGGGCCGGTTCGGCCTGGCCCTGACCTCGTTCGCCTCGCTGTTGCTGGGGCTGTTCGTCGGCCGCACCCACCTCGGCTTCGGCACCGCCCGCGACCGCCGCCGCGAGACCTTCCGGCTCAAGGCGATCCTGTACGACTCGGGCACGTTCGCGCTGTCCATGCGGATGCGCCGGCTGGAACGGGCGATGATGGGCCTGCGGGCCCTCTATCCGATCAACCGGCTCGGCCCCGGCCGCGAGTACGCCCAGCACATGGCCGGTCTCGGGGTGATCGCCGACGTGGCCGGGCGCCCGGCCCTGGCCGCCCGGCTGTTCGACCGGGCCGCGGCCGCCGCGGCCGACATCGGCGACCCCGAGCTGGTCGGCTTCGTCGCCTGGAAACGCGGCGCGGGCAGCCATCTCGGCGGCCGCGACGACGACAGCAAGATCTGGGGCCGGGCGCTGATCGAGCACGAGCGCTGGCTTGAGCTGGGCGACTACCTGACCGCCGTGGGCGGCGTCTGCATGCAGTACTTCAAGCGCGGCCACACCGCCGACGCCGAGGCCTGGCTGCGGCGGGCCCGGGCCCGGATCGGCCCCGGCGCCCAGGCCGAGGGGGCGGCGATCCGGGCCGTGGCGGCGATCCTGGCCGCCCAGCGCGGACGCACCGAGGCGGCCAACTCGCACATCGAGGCGCTGCGCCGCTTCCTGCGGGCCAACCCGGACAACCCGATGCAGCTGATCAACCTGTACGGCGCCCGGATGGTCACGCTGGTCGAGTCGGACCAGCTGGGCGAGCCGTTCGATCAGCTCACGGCCGAGTTCGCGGCGCTCGGCATCAAACCCGGGTCGATCGTGCCCGAGCAGCGGATCATCTATGTGTTCGAGTCGCTGGGCCGGCTCACCCAATGCCGGCGGGCCGGCCGGGCGCTTCGCCCGGAGTTGCGCGCGGCCACCCGCGAGGCGGTCGACCGGCTCGGCGAGAAGGCGACCGACAAGCCGCTGCGGGCCTACCACCGGGTCGCCCGGGCCGACCTCGAGCTGCTCGACGGCAAGCCCGACGCCGCGATCCGGACCCTGGCCGGCGTCGAGACCGACCTGCTGCCGATGGACGCGCCGCTGATCACGTACGAGGCGGCCCGGGTGCACGCCCGGGCCCTGCTCGCGCTCGACCAGCCGGGCCCGGCCGCGCTGCAGGCGACAGCCGCGCTGACCATCGCGGTCGACCAGCAGTGGCCGCAGCGGATCCGCTGGGTCGAGGAGGAGTTCCAGCTCAGCCGGCCCGAGCTGCCCAGCCCGGGACCGGTCTCGACCACCGGGGGCCGGCACGCGGCCGAGGGCGGCAAGGCGGCCGTCTACCGCCGCCGGTTGGAGGCGTTGCAGCAGGTCAGCCAGGCCTCGGCGAGCGTGCTGGACCCGCGCGAGCTGGCCCGGGTCGCGCTCGACGAGACGTTGCGCTTCCTCGGGGCCGAGCGGGCCTTCCTGTTCCTGCTCGACCGCGACCTCAACCAGCTCGTACCGCACGTGGGCCGCGACGGCGACGGCCACGACGTACGCCACCTGACCGGTTACAGCGCGACCCTGGTCGACCGGGTCCGCGACACCGGCGAGCCGCTGGTGGTGACCGGCAGCGAGGAGGGCGTGGCCCTCGGATCGCACAGCATGCAGGCGCACGGGCTGCGCAGCATCCTGATCGCCCCGCTGCAGTTCGACGGCCAGTTGCGCGGCGTGGTCTATCTGGACAGCCGGGTCGCCAAGGGCGTGTTCACCGGCGACGACGTGGCCATCCTCAAGGCCATCACCAACCACATCGCGGTGTCGCTCGAGACCGCGCGGGCGGCCCAGCTCGAGGTGGCGGTGCAGACGGCCAGCCGTCAGCGCGACGTGGCCGAGACGCTGCGGGCCGCGATGGCCGACCAGAGTTCGTCGCTCGACCCCGACGAGGTGATGCGGCGTCTGTTGAGCAGCCTCGCCCGTACGGTCGGCGGGAACTCGGCCGTGCTGCTCACCCGCGTGCAGAGCGACGAGTTCCTGGTCACGGCCACGCACGGGCCGACCGCGGTGGTCGGGGCGCGATTCTCGCTGCCGACCGATCTGCTCGGCCTGGCCGGCCCGCGCGAGCGCACCGAGGAGCCGGGTCAGGCCGCGATCGACGAACTGCTCGGCGCGCCCGGCAGCTGGTGGGCGATCCCGGTGTCCCTGCGCGCCGAGCCGTTCGGCATCCTGCTCGTCGGCTCGGGCCGCTCCATCACCGAGGCGCAGGCCCAGATCGCGGCGGCCATCGCGGGGCAGGGCATGACCGCGTACGAAAATGCGCGTCTGTTCAGTCAGGTGCGCCGGCTGGCCACCGTCGACGGGCTCACCGGCCTGTTCAACCGGCACCACTTCTTCTCCGAGGCCGACCGGCGTATGGCGCTGGCCCGCGAGCACGGGACGCCGATCGCCGCCATCATGGTCGACATCGACCATTTCAAGAGCATCAACGACACGTACGGGCATCCGGTCGGCGACGAGGTGATCCGGGTGGTCGCCGGGCGGCTGCGGGACGCGCTGGGCGAGGGTGACGTGCTCGGCCGGTACGGCGGTGAGGAGTTCGCCGTCGTCACGCCGCTGGACGGCCGGCTGGCCACCGCGACCGCCGAGCGGCTGCACCGCGAAGTCTCCGGCCGGCCGGTGCCGACCGCCGCCGGACCGCTGCCGGTCACGATCAGTGTCGGCCTGGCCGTCAGCACCGCCGACGACGCCGATCTGGGGCAACTGCTGACCCGGGCCGACGGCGCCCTCTATCAGGCCAAGCAGTCCGGGCGTGACCGTGTTTGCGTGGCGGTGTGATTACCACCCCTGCCCCGGGCGGCGTGCAACTCTGAGCTGCTAGTGTTCGCGGCGAGGGGAGTACCTCACAAAGAGCGTTGCGGTCATCACGGACATCTCGGATGTCCCCGTGCGTTCGCCCGCGGTCCGGTTCGTGCGGGTGAGGGAGACCTCGGACGATGCACCATGTCCGAGGAGGAAACCCTTTCATGACGCCCGACGTGACCCTCGCCGCGCCGCTCGAGACCGTCGCCACACCGATGCTGTGGATCATCAGCATCGCGGTTCTGATCGGCCTGCTGGCCGCCGACTTCTGGGTCACCCGCAAGCCGCACGACGTGTCGATGCGCGAGGCCACCGGCTGGACGATCTTCTACCTGACCCTGCCCGCGGTGTTCGGCCTGGTGCTCTGGTGGGCCTACGGCAGCCGGCCCGCGGTCGAGTTCTACACCGGGTTCGTGGTCGAGAAATCGCTGTCGGTCGACAACCTGTTCGTCTTCATGCTGCTGCTCACCGCGTTCGCCGTGCCGACCGCGCTGGCCCAGCGGGTCCTGCTCTACGGCATCGCCGGCGCCCTGGTCCTGCGCGGCATCTTCATCGCCCTCGGCGCGGCCGTGCTGCAGGCCGGCACCTGGGCGTTCCTGCTGTTCGGGGCGATCCTGCTGGTGACCGCGGTGAAGGTGTTGCGGGACGCCCGGCGCGACGACGAGCACGAGATCGACATCGACCAGATGCGCAGCGTCCGGCTGATCCGCCGCTTCTTCCCGGTGACGAAGGACTATCACGGCGGCAAGATGATGATCCGCGAGGCGGGCAAGCGGGCGCTCACTCCCCTGGCCGTCGTCGTGGTCGCCGTCTTCATGACCGACATCGTGTTCGCGGTCGACTCGGTGCCGGCCGTCTACGGCGTGACCGAAGACCCCTACCTGGTCTTCGCGACCAACGCGTTCGCCCTGATGGGTCTGCGGGCGCTCTACTTCGTGCTGCGCAACGTGCTCGACAAGCTGCGCCACCTCGACTACGGCCTGGCCATCATCCTGGCCTTCATCGGGGTGAAGCTGGTGCTGCACTGGGCCCACGGGGTGTGGACCTGGCTGCCCGAGGTGCCGACGCTGGCGTCGCTCGGGGTCATCGCGGTCACCCTGCTCACCGTGACCGTCACCAGCATGCTGGCCAACAAGCGGGACGCAGCCGCGGCCGCCGCCGCTTCCGTCGATGCGGAGCGGGTGCCGCAGCAGCACTGATCCGCTCTTCGTCCCCAAGGCCGCCCGGGCATACCGGGCGGCCTTTGACATTTTCGGACATCTAAATATTCAGCTTCCGCTCTCCGGTTGTGCGATCGATCAAACCGGTTTAGGTTCCGTTCAAACCGGTTTAGTTGCGGCCGTGTTTCCGACCCGAGTCAGTTCCGGTCCAGGAGGAGGCGTCATGACGCGGCCCGAGCGCCCGACCATCAACGACGTCGCCCGCCGGGCGGGTGTCTCCAAGGGCACCGTCTCGTTCGCCCTCAATGGACGCCCGGGCGTGGCCGAGGAGACCCGGCAGCGCATCCTCGACGCCGCCCGCGACCTCGGCTGGACACCCAGCCACCAGGCCCGCGCGCTGTCGGTGTCCCGGGCCTTCGCGGTCGGCCTGGTGCTCGCCCGCGAGCCCGAGCTGCTCGGCGCCGACCCGTTCTTCCCGGCCTTCATCGCGGGCGTCGAACGCACCCTCTCCGACCGCGGTCAGGCCCTGGTGCTGCAGGTCGTGCCCGAGGCCGAGGAGGAGGCCGGCTACCGGCGGCTGGCCGCCGACAAGCGGGTCGACGGGGTGTTCCTGCTCGACCTGCGCGTCGCCGATCCACGGATCGCGCTGCTGGAGGAGCTCGGCCTGCCCGCTGTCACCATCGCCCGGCCGGACGGGCCCAGCGGTTTCCCGGCCGTGCTGGTCGACGACCGGCCCGGCATCGCCGCCGCCGTCCGGCACCTGATCGAGCTCGGCCACCGCCGGATCGCCCACGTGGCCGGCCCGGCGCAGTTCCGGCACGGGCAGGTGCGCCGCGAGGCCTGGGCGCAGACCCTGGCCGAGGCCGGTCTGCCCGCCACCGCGTGCGTCGAGGCCGACTTCTCGGCGGCCGGTGGCGCCCGTGCCACCCGGCAGCTGCTGGAGAACGACCGGCCGACCGCGATCGTCTACGCGAACGACCTGATGGCCATCGCCGGGCTGTCCGTGGCGCAGGAGCTCGGCATCGTCGTGCCTGGTCAGCTGTCGATCACCGGGTTTGACAACACCGATCTTGCGGCATATGTGAGCCCACCTCTGACCACCGTCCGCACCGACCCCTACCTGTGGGGCCGGGCGGCGGCCGACGCGCTCCTGCAATCGATCGAGGGCGGAACGGTCGACGACGTTCCGGTTCCTCCCGCTCAACTCGTCGTCCGGGCGTCCACCGCGCCCTCGCTCCCCTCAGTTTGAGACAACGCTGTTCGAACGGAGTACCGATGAAACGCACCCTTCCGGCCATCCTCCTGACGACAACCCTCGCCCTCGCCGCCGGCTGTGACGGCAGCGGTGGTGGCGGCGACGCGGCCAAGGCCAACGCGGCCACCGGACCGATCACCATCTGGCTCTCCAACAACCAGGAGGAACTGGCCTGGGGCAAGGCCATGGTCGAGTCCTGGAACAGCGCCCACAGCGACCAGACAATCACCGCGCAGGAGATCCCGGCCGGCAAGAGCTCGGAAGAGGTCATCGGCGCCGCCATCACGGCCGGCAACGCGCCCTGCCTGATCTGGAACACCGCGCCGGCCGCCATCCCGCAGTTCCAGCAGCAGGGTGGCCTGGTCGCGCTGGACGACTTCGACGGCGCGACGCAGTACATCACCGACCGCACCGGTGACACGGCCGAGCAGTACAAGTCGCCCGACGGCAAGTTCTATCAGCTGCCGTGGAAGTCCAACCCGGTGATGATCTTCTACAACAAGGACATCTTCGCCAAAGCGGGCCTCGACCCCGAGAAGCCGGCCCTGTCGACCTACGACGAGTTCCTCACCGCGGCCCGCAAGATCAAGTCGTCCGGTGCCGCCCCGGCCGCCATCTATCCGGCGCCGACCAGCGAGTTCTTCCAGTCCTGGTTCGACTTCTATCCGCTGTTCGCCGCCGAGACCGACGGCAAGCAGCTCGTGGCCGACCAGAAGGCCCAGTTCAACAGTCCCGAGGGCCAGAAGGTCGCGGGCTTCTGGAAGACGCTCTACGACGAGGGTCTGGCCCCCAAGGAGGCCTACAACGGCGACTCGTTCGCCGACAAGAAGGCGGCCATGGCCATCGTCGGCCCCTGGGCCATCTCGGTCTACGGCGACAAGGTGAAGTGGGGCGCGGTGCCGGTGCCGACCTCGACCGGCAAGCCCGCCGAGCAGATCAAGACGTTCAGCGACGCCAAGAACGTGGCCATGTACTCGGCCTGCCAGAACCGGGCCACCGCCTGGGAGGTCATGAAGTTCGCGACCAGCCAGGAGCAGGACGGCGCGCTGCTCGACAAGACCGGTCAGATGCCGCTGCGCAAGGACCTGCCCACCGCGTACCCGGACTACTTCTCCTCGCACGCCGACTACAAGCAGTTCGCCGACCAGGCCGCCCGCACGGTCGAGGTGCCCAACGTGCCGAACTCGGTCGCGATCTGGCAGGCCTTCCGGGACGCGTACTCGGAATCGGTGATCTTCGGTAAGAAGCCGGTGACCGACTCCTTCTCGGGCGCCGCGACCAAGGTCGACCAGCTGGCCAGCGGCTCCTGATGGCGGCCGCCACCCGCACCCGGGTGGCGGCCACCCTCGGTCGTCACCCGGTGGGCATGATCCTGGCTGCCCCCTACGCCGTCTACCTCGCGATCGTCTTCGCCTACCCGTTCGGGTTCTCCATCTGGATCAGCTTCCACGACTACTTCTTCGCCGCCCCGGGCGCGATCGTCGACCACCCGTTCGTCGGTCTCGACAACTACAAGGCGGTGCTGACCGACCCGGCGGTCCGCGAGTCGTTCGGCAACATCGGAGTCTTCCTGATCATCAACGTGCCGCTGACCACCGCGCTGGCGCTGGTGCTGGCGGTCGCGCTCAACCGGGTGGTCCACGCCCGCACGTTCCTCCGGGTCGCTTTCTATGTCCCGTATGTGACGGCGAGCGTGGCCGTGGTCGGCGTGTGGCTGTTCCTGTTCAACTCGGACGGCCTGGTCAACACGGTGCTGGGCCCGCTCGCGCCGGACCCGTCGTGGCTGGTCAACGAGGGGCTGGCGATGCCGGTCATCGCATTGTTCGTGACCTGGAAGCAGCTCGGCTTCTTCATCCTGCTCTACCTGGCCGCGCTGCAGAACGTGCCCAAGGAGCTGTACGAGTCGGCCTCGGTCGACGGCGCCAATGGGTGGAACAAGTTCTGGTCGGTGACGGTCCCGGCCGTACGCCCGGCCACCGCACTGGTGGTCATCCTGGCCCTCATCACCGGGGCCAACCTGTTCACCGAGCCCTACCTGCTGACCGGGGGCGGCGGCCCGAACGGCGCCTCGACCTCGCCGGTGCTGCTCATGTATCAGCGCGGCCTGCAGCAGGGCGAGCCCGACTTCGCCGCCGCGATCGGCGTGCTGCTGGTCATCGGCGTGCTGATCGTGGCCTGGATCAACCGCCGCTTCATCGAAGGGAGGGACTGACATGCGCCGGTGGCCCACCGCGGTGCGCTACGTGTTGCTCTTCGCCGGCGCGCTGCTCTTCCTGTTCCCGTTCTACTACATGCTGATCGGCTCGTTGCAGTCTTCGCCGGACACCTCGGTGGGCGGCGCGTTCCCCACCTCCGGGCTGACGCTGGCCAACTATCA
Source organism: Paractinoplanes bogorensis (assembly GCF_018829635.1). Taxonomy (GTDB): domain Bacteria; phylum Actinomycetota; class Actinomycetes; order Mycobacteriales; family Micromonosporaceae; genus Actinoplanes; species Actinoplanes bogorensis. The sequence continues at coordinate 548,499 of NZ_JAHKKG010000003.1, read as the reverse complement.
GGACATCAACTCGCGGGTCGACCTGCTCGGCTCGCTGGTCAACTCGGGCATCTTCACCGGCGGCGTGCTGCTGTGCACGGTCGTCTTCGGAGTGCTGGCCGGATACGCCCTGGCCCGCCTGCATTTCCGGGGCCGCGGCACGCTCTTCGTGCTGGTGCTGCTGGTCCAGGTGATCCCGTTCCAGCTGCTCCTCATTCCCCTGTACGTGCTCATCGTCCGCGGATATGGACTGGCCGACTCGTACCTGGGAATGATTCTGCCCTTCGCCATCAACACGACCGCGGTCTTCATCTTCCGGCAGTTCTTCCTGCAGCTGCCGGACGACCTGTTCGCGGCGGCCCGGCTCGACGGCGCGGGCGAGTTGCGGATCCTGTGGTCGGTGGCGCTGCCGCTGGTGCGGCCGGCCCTGCTGACCGCGGTGCTGCTCACGTTCATCGGGCCGTGGAACGAGTTCCTGTGGCCGTTCCTGGTCACCAAGCAGGCCGACATGCAACCCCTGGCCGTTTCGCTGGCCAACTACATCAGCAACGTGTCGTCGCGGGCGGCGAACCCGTTCGGCGCGATCCTGGCCGGCGCCTGCGTGCTGGCCGCCCCCGCGGTCGCGCTGTTCATCGCCTTCCAGCGGCAGTTCATCTCCACCGACATCGGATCCGGAGTGAAAGGCTGACATGGTTCCGTACACCCTGACTCGGCTCGGCGTCGTGATGGCGCCCGAGCCCGGCAACCCCCACGAGGCCGAGGGGGTGCTCAACCCGGCCAGTGGCCGAACCCCCGACGGACGGCTGTTCCTGTTGCCCCGCCTGGTCGCCGAGGGCAACGTCTCGCGGGTCGGCCTGGCCGAGGTCGAGATCCACGACGGCGTCCCCGTGGGCGTGCAGCGCCGCGGCATCGCACTCGCCCCCGACGAGGGCTGGGAACGGGGACTCAGTAACGCGGGCGTCGAAGACCCGCGCACGACCTGGGTTCCCAGTCTCGGCCGACATCTGATGACGTACGTGGCCTTCGGGCCGCTCGGACCACGGCTGGCGCTCGCCGTGTCGGACGATCTGCTGTCGTGGCGACGGCTCGGGCCGGTCCAGTTCCAGTATCAGCCCGACCTGGACACCGATCTGAACCTGTTCCCCAACAAGGACGCGGTGTTCTTCCCGGAACCGGTGCCCGGCCCGGACGGCGAGCCGTGCTACGCGATGCTGCACCGTCCGATGTGGGATCTCGGGTGGCTGCGGCCGGGCGAAGGCGTACACCTGCCGGCCGGGATCACCGACGAGCGGGCCGGGATCTGGATCTCGTACATGCCCGCTTCCCTGGTGCAGTCGGACATCCGGGCGCTCACCCGGCCGCAGCAGCATCGGTTGGTGGCACTTTCCGAATTCGATTACGAAGCCCTGAAGATCGGGGGCGGGCCGCCGCCGTTGCGGGTGCCCGAGGGCTGGCTGCTCATCCACCACGGGGTCACCGGATACGTCCCGTCCGGCTGGGATCCGACCGGGCAGGACGTCACCTATGCGGCGGGCGCGATGCTGCTCGACCCGGAGGATCCGGGACGGGTGCTCGCGCGTACGGCGAAACCGATTTTTGTCCCCGAGACGGCCGACGAGATGTCCGGCGCGGTGCCCAAGGTCGTCTTCCCCACCGCCATCGAGGAGATCGACGGCGTCCACTTCGTCTTCTACGGCATGGCCGACAGCAAGATCGGCGTCGCCCGGCTGGACCGGGTTGTCATTACGGAAGGGGCTCGCGATGAAACGTCGATCCGTCCTGCTGGGCAGTGGTCTGGCCCTGACGGCGCCGCTGCTGACGTCCACGCCGGCGCATAGCGCTACCCGTCTCACCAATACGGCCCACCTCGACTTCCTGTGCGACACGGTCACTCCCCCGGCGCAGGCCGGCCACTCCACTTCCGGGGCGGCGGCGATCGGGGTGCTGTGGACGTACGCCGAGCCGAACGCGGACGGCACCTACCGGCGGATCGGGGGCGGGCCCTACGACGCGGCCACCGACACGTACGGGCAAGGGGCCTTCAACTCGGACGACATCGCCCGGGCGGCGGTCGTCTACGTGCGGCACTGGAAGCAGACCGGCTCCGCTTCGTCGCGGGCGGCCGCTTCGTCGCTGCTGCGCGGTTTGGCGTACTTCCAGACGCTGTCCGGGCCGCACCGGGGCAATTTCGTGCTCTGGATGCAGCCGGACGGGACGCTCCATCCCAGCCCGGAGCCGGTCGAGCTGCCCGATCCGTCGGACAGCGGGCCGTCCTACTGGCTGGCGCGGGCCATCTGGGCGCTCGGCGAGGGTTACGCCGCCTTCCGTGGCACTTCCTTCGGCGACTTCCTGCGGTCCCGGCTCGACCTCGCGATCGGCGCGTTGGATGTCGTGCTGGCCCGTTACGGCAAGTATCAGGTGATCGATGGGCGGCGGGTGCCGGCCTGGCTCATCGTCGACGGCGCGGATGCTACGGCCGAGGCGGTACTCGGGCTTTCCGCGTACGCCTCGGCAGGCGGCCGGGTTCACAGTATTTTGCGGAGATTCTCCGAGGGCATTGCGGAAATGTCGGGCGGAGATGCGCGCTCGTGGCCGTTCGGGGCCGTACTGCCGTGGGCACTGTCCCTTTCGGACTGGCACGCGTGGGCCTCGCAGATGCCGGCCGCGCTGGCCCGGGCCGGTCAGGTGCTCGGCGACGATCGCCTGGTGCGGCCCGCGGTGACCGACTCGGCGGTGTTCACGCCGTGGCTGCTCACCTCCGGCGGCCCCGACAACGGGCGCCTGCCCGCGGCGATCGATCGCAACCAGATCGCCTACGGAATCGATTCACGCCTGCAATCTCTGGTCGCAGTGGCTTCCGTTTCTTCCCGTACGGGGTTCGAGCGGCTCGCCGGCATCGTGGCGTCCTGGTATTTCGGGGCCAACGCGGCGGGCACCCCGGCCTACGACCCGGTCACCGGCCGGACCGTGGACGGCATCGCGCCCGACGGCACGGTCAACCGCAACGCGGGCGCCGAGTCCACGATCCACGGGCTGCTGAGCATGCTGGTGCTGGACGCCAACCCTTCGGTGGCCGCGCTCGCCCGCCAGGGCACCGGCATCGTGGAACGCGTCGGCTCTTCAACGATTTCTTCCGGCGAGCTCGCGGGCGGCGCGGTCGAGGTCACTCCCCCATCGGCGTGGACCGGGGAATCCCAATACACCGACGGGAAGTATCTGTCGCTGCCGGCCGGGGCGTCGGTCCGGTTCACGGTGCCGGCGGCGTCGCAGCCCCGGCTGGTGCAGCCGATCGTCGACCTGCAGCCCGGAAGCGCGGCGGTGACCCGGTGGTCGGCGGGCGGCCGTTCGCTGGGCACGATCTCGCATCGGGGTGGGGCGCAGGGGGCCTCGCCCGCGCCCGGGGCGTTGCTGCCGATCACGTTGGGGGCGGAGCTGCCGGCCGGGAGCACTTCGATCACCGCGCTTGCGGCCGGCGGGACCGGGATTGTCGACGCGGTGCTGTTGGAGCCGCTGGTGTCGCGCTATGTGATCGGCGGGTCGGGGCACACCACGACCCTGCTGCGAAGTGCGGCCCGGACCCCGGTGTCCGTCTCGGTTCCGGCTTCGTCGACCGTCGAGTCGTACGACGGATCCGGCGTTCTGCGGTCGCGCTCGACGGGTTCGCGGGCGCTGGTGCTGCCGGGCGGCTTCACCATCGTCCGGCGGTGACGCCCGGGGCCGTCACGTCCTCGGCGTGGCGGCCCTGTCCGGTTCGTCTAAGGTCGCTGTGATGACGACGCCCGCGCCATTGCAGCGCCTGCGGTTCCGCGGCGTTCATCTGGCCGCCGTGCGGGCCGGCACCAAACGGGTGACGATGCGCTTCGACGATCCCCTGCGGGTCGGGCCGGCGTTGCTGGTTTTCGCCCCGACCGCCGGCCACGACGAGGTGACCCTGCCGGGCCAGATCGTCTCGACCGTGGCGAAGCGCGTCGACCACATCACCGACGACGAGGCCCGCGAGGACGGTTTCGCTGCCGCCGCCGACGTCCTGCCCGGCTTGCGGGACTACTACCCGCAACTCCGTGCCGACAGCGAAATCGTCATCGTCCGCTTCGACCTCGACAACTCCGCCGGCACTGAGGGGCCATGACCTCCGGCTGCGGTTCGCCTAGGACCCGATGACCTCAGGCTGCGGTTCGCCTAGGACCCGACGACCTCAGGCCGCGGTCCGCCTAGGACCCGACGACCTCAGGCTGCGCGGGCCGGGCGGCGGCGGGCTCGTCGAGGAAGGCGAGCACCTCGGCGGTGAACCGCTCGTGGGCCAGGCTGTGCACGCGATGGCCGACCGGGATCGTGGCCATGCGGGCGCCCTCGATCAGCCCGGTCACCTCGGCCAGTCGGCGGGGCGGGATGCAACTGGCCCGGCCCCCGGAGAGAACCAGTGTCGGGTGCCGAACCTCGCCGAGCCGCTCCCACCAGCCCGAGTCGGCCCGGGACAGTTGCCGCAGCAGCGAGGCGAGAGCGCGTAGGTCGTAATCGCGCCGCATGGTCAGGATGCCGGCCACGGCCGCGATCACCTGGCCCGGTTTGACGCTGAACCCTCCGCGCCCGGCCTGGGCTTCCTCGACCGGCAACGCTCCCCGCGCAGACATCATCGCGTCGACCTCGCGTGCGTCCCGAGGCCTTTGTGCGTCCTGCGCCTCGCCAACGCTCCGCGCCTCGCGTGCGTCCCGATGCCCTTGTGCGCCCTGCGCCTCGCCAACGCTCCGCGCCTCGCGTGGGGGCATCTCCGCCGAAGGCCACGTCGCGGTCCGGCCGCCTCGGGGCGGCGCCGCCAGGTCTTCGAGCACCAGTCGCGAGATCCGCTCAGGCGCCTCGAGGGACGCGGCCATCGCGGCATAGGCACCGACCGAATGCCCGACCAGCACGGCATCGCGCAGCATCAGCGTGTCGAGCAGACCGAGCACATCATCACGGACGGCACCCAGCGAATAGTCGCCGGAGCGACCGCTGGAACCGTGTCCGCGCAGGTCAACCGCGATCGCCCGATATCCGTCGCCGCTCAGACGCGCGGCGAACCTGTCCCACGTACGCGCGTTGCTCCCGCTGCCGTGCAACAGCAGAACCGGTGTGCCCGCCGGGTCACCGGCCTCGCGGCAGCCGAGTCGAACACCGTTGACCGCGACGGCGCCAACCGTCGTCCACTCGAATGCCATCCCCGTTGTTTACCAGATGTTCCTGAAAGTGAGGATCGGATTGAACGTCAGGGTAAGCGGCACCACTTATCGAAGATCACCGCTACCAAGATCCAGCCGCCCCGGCCTACCGCACCAACGACCGGAACCGCCGCCCGAGGCGGGCCCGACCGGCCTTCACCTGATCCGGCGAGTGGACAAACACGCCACACGACTCCCCTCGACGGCACACCCCTTGTAGCGTCCGTGTCGACCACCCGATTCGAGACGGCCAACACATAGTATGATTCGCATATGAACATGGTTCACGCCGCGCGGACAGGACGCTGATGGGACACGGGCACGACCACCACCACGGCACAGCCACGGGGCGCCACAAGGGCGCCCTGATCGGTGCGCTGTCCATCTCCCTGGTGATCTTCGCCGTCGAGGTCGCGGGTGCCCTGATCACCGGAAGCCTCGCCCTGCTGGCCGACGCCGGTCACGTGCTGGCCGACGCCGGTGGAGTCGCGCTGGCCCTCGGCGCCACACTGCTGGCCGCCCGCCCCGCCTCCGGCCGGCGCACCTTCGGCTGGGCCCGCGCCGAGATCCTGGCCGCCGCCGTCAACGGCCTGGTCCTGGCCGGCATCGGCGTCTACGTCTTCGTCGAGGGCGTCCGCCGCCTGATCGACCCGGCCGACGTCGAGGCCGGCGGGATGGCCGTGTTCGCCCTGATCGGCCTGGTCGGCAACCTGATCGGCGTGGCCCTGCTGTTCCGCGCCCGCGACGCCAGCCTGAACATGCGCGGCGCGTTCCTCGAGGTAGCCACCGACACCGTCACCTCGGTCGGCGTCCTCATCGCGGCCGGCGTGATCGCCCTGACCGGCTTCACCCGAGCCGACCCCATGGTCTCCGTCCTGATCGGTGTGATCGTCGTCCCCCGAGCCCTGAAGCTCCTGCGCGAGGCCATCCACGTCCTGTTGGAGTCCGCCCCCGCCGACATCGACCTGGACCAGATCCGCGCCCACATCACCGCTCTCGACCACGTGCTGGACCTGCACGACCTGCACGTCCTGACGGTCACCTCAGGCCTGCCGGTGCTGAGCGCCCACGTGGTGGTCGACGATTCCTGCTTCCACGACGGCCACGCCCCGCAGCTGCTCGACCACCTGCAAACCTGCCTGGCCGGCCACTTCGACGTGGAGCACTCGACGTTCCAACTGGAGCCCAAAGGCCACGCCGACCACGAACACCCAACCCACACCTAAACCCGTTTCCCCGTACGCCTCCACGCCCGCGCGACACACTCCCTCATCACGGCTCGACGCGACCCACGGCTACGCCCACCCCGGCTTTCGCGGCCGGTGACGCGGGCAATCACCCACCCCCGGCTTACGCGGCCCGTGACACGGGCAATCGTCAACCCCACCTAGACCGACTCGGTCTCGTCCTCGGAGGCACGCCGGCTGACGATCAGAGAACCCTGTGGCTGACTCCGGAGCACCGCCGCGTCCGGGTCATCCGGTGTCGACCGCCGCAGCATCTGAGTGAGCAGGGCTTCCAACCGCGACATCTGGTCACGCAGCTCCGCGGCCGTAAACCCTGGGTCGGACTGAGCGAACCGAACACCAGCCTGCACTGCCCGCTCCTCAATCGGTGCGACGACCCGGTCATCCGCACGGGATCGCGCATCTTGACCGTCCAACCGCGTATCCGACGGCACGGGCTGTTCACGGGGCGTACCCGGATGCACGAACTGAGCAACCTGACCGTCCGGGTGCGCGGTGCGCGCATCGGACTGTGCGTTTTCGGTGGAGGGCGGGTCGGGGCGGGTGGCGGCGGCCCGCTCGTCGGCGTGTGCCTCCTGCAAAGCGGTCAGCACCAGGCCCACCAGCAGGTTGGTGAGCAGGTAACACGCGGCCACCATGTAGGAGACGTAATAGAGGACGGCCCACTCGGTGACCTCGCGGCCGGCCTGAAGCGTGTCGGTGATGCCGTCCAGGGAAAGCAGCAGGAACAGCGTCAGCATCGCCTGCCCGACCGTGCCGTAGCGCTCGGGGTAGTCGTCGGCGAACATCATCCAGCCGAGGATCGCGTAGCCGTACAGCAGCAGCACGGTGACCAGCAGGAAGCTGCCCAGCCCGGGCAGGCTGCGGCGGATCCCGACCAGGATGACGCGCAGGCTCGGGAACAGCCGGAACGTACGGACTATGCGGGCCAGCCGCAGCAGCCGGAGCAGGGTGACGTTCTCGCGCACGCCCGGCACCAGGGGCGCGATCACGATGACCAGATCGAACAGGTTCCATCGGTCGCGGAAGAACCCGGCCGGCCCGGCCAGGAACCGGATCACCAGCTCGACGGCGAAGCATGCGATGCAGACGTACTCGACCATGTGCAGCAGTCCACCGGCCGTCGCGACGACCGAGTCGTACGTCTCCAGCCCCAGCGCGACCGCGTTGACCACGATGACCGCGAAGCCGGCCAGGCTGAACCAGGGCGCACCGACCAGACGCGCGCACAGGTCGGCCACGCGCTGCCGCCGGCCCGGGGTGGTGCTTGTCATGGATCTCCTCAACCGGGCCGCCAACCGGTCGAAATCCTATGACATACCGACCACCGAACAAGAAAACGGTCACCCGCAAGGGACAACGCGTAGCCTCAGGTAGCGGACAGCACCTCTCCGAAACGGGCCGACAGCTGCGTCCCGGCATGGCCCACCGCGCTGAACTCGCGGTCCGGGCTGTCCGCGAGTTCCAGGGCCACGGTCACCAGGCCGTTCTCGGCGCGGCTGCGGGCGTTCACCACCGACGAGGCCTCGATCGTGGACACCCCGCGTCGCCCGTCGCGCCGGGAGACCACCAGCCACCACAACCCGCCGCCCACCACGCCACCGGCCAGCACGGCCGCCGCCACGATCCACAGCACGACGGGCAGCCCGCGGATCCCGAAGAGACCGGCGTTGGCCGCGACGGCGGCGAGCCCGGTGCCCAGCAGCAGCCCGCCCGCGCACGCCCGGAGTGCCCGCTGACGGGCCGGCGAGATCTCCCGCACCTCGACCCGGTCGCCCGCGAAACGCAGGTTCACCAGGGCGCCCGATTCCGTACGCACGTTGCTGACGTCCACGCGCACCACCGTAGAGGACGGCGGTCGGCGGATGTTCGGCCCTACGGGCGATCGCGTCCGCGGTCCTCCGGGTGGAGTCTGATGAGATGGATGGGTCGCGATGGATGACCCGCGGCGTTCCGGCCGGCGTATCGACAGTGCTCGGCGTCGCCGTCGGGACGCTGACCAACCTGGCCACCGGCGAGTGGTCGTGGACGCTGACCACCGGCCTCGTCGGGCTGGCCGCCGGCTGGGCCGGCTGGGAGACGTGGCGGCACGGCCGGAGCGAGCGAAGCGCGGCCGTCGAGGCGCGGGCCCGCGTGCTGGCCCCGCTCGAGCCGAGGGACAGCGAGACCGGTGGCGTCTTCGGTTTGCTGGCTCCCGGCCTGCGGGTTGTGCCGTTGCAGGGGCGGCGGGCCGAGCTCGACGAATTGAGCGAATGGCAGTCCGGAGAAGACCCGACCGGCGTGCTGGTGCTGTCCGGACCGGCCGGAGTGGGCAAGACCCGGCTCGCACTGGAGTTCGGACTGTCGCGAACCGAACCATGGGTGGCCGGCTGGCTGGAAGCCGGCGCAGGTGGTAGCGCTCTCCCGGCGATCGCGGCGTGCGGCGACCCCGCCCTCGTACTCGTCGATGACGCGGACATCCGGCCCGACCTACCGGATCTGCTCACGGCCCTGGCTGCGTACGGAGGCAAGCCGCCCGTACGTGTTCTGCTGATCGCCCGGAACAGTGCGAGCCTGCAGGCGGATCTGCGCACGCGGGTGCCCGACGCGGCGCGGGCGCTGACGCGCGGCCAGGTGCTCGAACTATCGGCCCACGGCGGCCCGGGCGACCGGGAGCGCTGGTTTGCGCTGGCGGTCGGGAAGTTCGCCCGGCGCGCCGAGCTACGCGCGCCGTCGGTCAAGGCCCTGGCCGGCCGGGTCGGTGACGACGGCGAGACGATGTTGACCGTACAGACGCGGGCCTTGCTCACGGTGCTGGAGCTGACCCGTCGGCCGGCTCGGCGCGCGGCCGGGGACGAACTCATCCGGCAGCTCTTCGCGCACGAGGAGGCGTGGTGGGAGTCGGCCGCGACCGCACCGGGATGGGGCGTCTCCACTCTGAGCAAACAGATCCGGCAGCGCTGCATTCTCGCACTGGCGCTGCTGCGAGCCGACGACGAGGACGCGGCGGTGCGGGTCCTGCGCCGCGTCCCGGACCTGGCCGACGCCCCGGAGGCCCAGGTACGCGACGTCGCCCGATGGGTCGGAAACCTCTATCCGCACGGCACCGGGGTGCTGATCGAGCCGGAGATGTTCGGCCTCTGGTTCCTGGTCGACCGGTTGTCCGAGCAGCCCGGGATCGCGGCGCGGCTGATCCACGGTCTGGACCGGCCCGAGTACCACCGAGTCGTTACGACCTTGACGCGGGCCGCGGTCACGTTCCCCGCCGCGCTGACACTGCTCGGGAAAGTATGGCGATCCGGCGATGACGACAGCGCCCTGCTCGCGGTGCGGATCGCGTGGGTCTACGCCACGGTCGAGCTCGACGAGCATCTCGCTGCGTTCGTCGATGACTACGACGCGCCGCAGCCGGTCTTCGCGGCGCTGGAAGATTCTTTTCCGTCCTTCGCCTTGCCCCGTACTCAAGTCGCTGTGTCGCGACGGCTCGTCGACTTCGGCCGGATCGCGGTCGCCGCTGATCCGCGGTGCCTGGACGATCTCGCCGCCGCATCGACCAACCTTGGCGTGGCCCTGGCCAAGATCGGCCAGCACCGGGAGTCGATCGAAGTCCTGGCCGAGGCGGCCGACCTGTGGCGAACTCTGGCCGGCGACGATCCGGACCTCCGGGACGCCTTCGCCGGTACATTGCTGAACCAGGCCGCCGCGGCAAACGATGTCGAGGACGCTCAGGCGGCGTATGACACTGCTGACGAAGCAGTCGCCCTGTTCCGGAGTCTGGCTGCCGAGGACACCGAACACGAGGGCATGCTCCACCGGGCTCTTCAAGCGCTGGCCAACTACTCGGACGCCTTGGGCGACACTCAGCGTTCCGTTCTGCTCGGTGAGGAGGTCGTCGCCTACTGGAGGTCCACCGTCGTCGACTCTCCGGTCCGGCCCGCTCTCGCCTGGGCGCTGGACCAGCTCGGGCTGAGCTTGGCTCACCTGGGCATGGATGAACGCGCGCTGGCCGTGGCGGGCGAGGCGACCGCCCTCTATCGGATCGCCGCCGCGGACAACGCCGCGTATGAACCTGAACTGGCCGTGGCGCTGACCAACCTGACCGCCCGGGCCCTGGACTCGGCCGAGCTGGAGCTGGCCGGTGCGGCCGCCGACGAGGCCGTCGATCTCTATCGGCGGCTGGCCGCGCACAACCCGGGTTACTCGGCTCAATTCGCGGCGGCGCTGACGAACTACAGCATCACCGCACTGCGGTCGGAGAATCTCGAATCAGCTTGCTCGACGGCCGAGGAAGCCGTCGCGATCGCCCGAAGACCGGCGACCGCAGACATCGCCGGTGATGTAGTGCTGGCCGGTGCCTTGGACGTCTTCGGCGCGACCCTGGAGCGACGAGGAAATACCGAACAGGCCGGCGCAACGGCCGACGAAGTGGTCACGCTCTGGCGCACAGTGGCGGCCGACAATCCCGCACGCGAAGGAAAACTGGTTGATGCCCTTCTGACGAGCTCCACCCGCGCCCGCCACCGAGGAGACGCCCGACGAGCTCACGCCCTTGCGGACGAGGCCGTGACACTGGCACGGACATTCGAGCCCAGCAACCCCGTTGATCGGTACCGGCTTGCCCACTCACTCGACAACGCCGCGATGGCGCGATGTGCCGGGGCCGATCACGAGGGCGAGTTCGCCTGTTACGCCGAAGCACTTGATCTCTACCAGGAGGTCTCGATGTCGGAGGGGTCGCGCTATGCACAGGTCTACCGCGACGCCGTTGTCCGCCTGCAGGAGGTGTACGCCGGCCACGGCCAATACGAGTTGGCGGCTGAGCTCTGGCTCCGCCGGCTTTAGAGCGGCGTCACCTCGGGGCCGTAACGGGCCACGCAGAACGCGGCCAACCGCTCCACCACCGCCCGGATCGTCGTGGCCGCGTAGTGGTCCGGCTCCCACGCCGCGTACAGGCTGATCCCCACGCCGAGCACCCGCAGCGGGTGCAGGTCGAACCGGGCGTCGTCCGACACCACCGCGATCCCCCGCCCCGACGCGGCCACAGCCTGGGCCACCTCGGCCGAAGTGAACTCGTGCACGTCGCGGTAGGCCAGACGCGCCGACGCGACGGCCACGTCGAGCGCCCGCCGCGGGTAGTAGTCCGGCGTCGGCAGCAGCAACGGCTCACCGACCAGCGCCTCCACCGACACCTCGGAGCGACCGGCCCACGGATGGCCGGCCGGCACGTAGGCCCACAACGGCAGGTCGGCCAGCGGTCGGCCGTCCAGCCCGGCCGGCCACGGGGTGGCGCCGATCGCCAGGTCGGCGCCGCGCGCGAGAGCCCCGTACACGGAAATCGGCACCTCGGCCCGGACCGCGGGCATCGGGTCGCCGGGGCCGAGCGTGGCCAGGAACGGCGCCACGACGTCGGTCAGGGTGGTGGCGGGTGCGGCGATGGTCAGGGTGGGCAGGTGACCGGCCGCGATCGCGGCCGCGGCGGCCTGGGTGCGCTCGGCCTGGGCGAGCAGTTGGGTGGCGAGGGGCAGGAAGGCCCGGCCGGCCGCGCTCAGCCGCAGCCGGCCCTCGTCGCGGACGAACAGCTCCAGACCCAGTTGCCGTTCCAGCTGGCGCACCTGGCGGGACACGGACGGCTGAGTGAAGTGCAGGGCGGCGGCGGCCGCGGTGACCGTGCCGGCCTCGGCGATGGCCACGAAGTAGCGCAGCGTCCGCAACTCCACCGTCATGCCCCCCGAGCATAGGAATGGTGCCTGTCCGGTATTGGACGCCCCGCGTCCGCACCGGTGAGGGTTACATCATGAAACACACTGGCCTGTTCATCGGTGGCACCTGGCGCGATTCGAGCGACGGCACGACGTTCGTGGTGGAGGATCCCGCGACCGGCCGGCACCTGAGCGACGTGGCCGACGCCACGGTGGCCGACGGTGCGGCCGCGCTCGAGGCCGCCCACCGGGCCCAGCCGGAGTGGGCGGCGACCGCGCCCCGGGTCCGCGGCGAGATTCTGCGGACCGCGTTCGAGCTGCTCACCGAGCGCACGGAGCAGTTCGCCGAGCTGATCACGGCGGAGATGGGCAAGCCGATCGGCGAGTCGCGGGGCGAGGTCGCGTACGGGGCCGAGTTCTTCCGCTGGTTCGCCGAGGAGGCGGTCCGGGTCGCGGGGCGCTGGTCGTCCGCGCCGGACGGCAACTCGCGGCTGCTCACGGTGCGCCGTCCGGTCGGGCCGGCGCTGATGATCACGCCGTGGAACTTCCCGCTGGCCATGGGCACGCGCAAGATCGGGGCGGCGGTCGCGGCCGGCTGCACGATGGTGGTCAAGCCGGCCACCCAGACGCCGCTCACCATGCTCGCCCTGGCCGACCTGCTGCGCGAGGCGGGCATGCCGGGCGGGGTGGTCAATGTGCTCGCCACCACCCGTACGGGCGAGGTCGTCGAACCGATCGTCCGCGACCCCCGGCTGCGCAAGCTCAGTTTCACCGGCTCCACCGGGGTCGGCCGGCTGCTGGTCGAGCAGTCCGCCACCCAGTTGCTGCGGCTGTCGATGGAGCTGGGCGGCAACGCACCTTTCCTGGTGTTCGACGACGCCGACCTGGACGCCGCCGTGGACGGCGCGATGCTGGCCAAGATGCGCAACATGGGACAGGCCTGCACGGCCGCGAACCGGTTCCTGGTGCACGAAGCAGTGGCGGACGAGTTCACCCGGCGGCTGACCGACCGGATGGCCGCGCTCCGGCCCGGAATCGATTACGGACCGCTCATCGACGCACGGGCGCGGGACAAGGTGGCCGCGTTCGTCGACGACGCCGTCGCCCAGGGCGCGAAGGTGTTGTGCGGCGGCGAGCCGGTGGGCGACGCCGGCTACTTCTACGCGCCGACTGTGCTGGCCGGCTCCCCGCCCGTACGGGAAGAGATCTTCGGTCCGGTGGCGCCGATCGAGACCTTCGCCGACGAGGACGCGGCGCTGCGGATGGCCAACGACACCGACTACGGGCTGGCCGCGTACCTGTTCACCAACGACCTGTCCCGGGCCGTACGCGTCGGCGAGGGCCTCGAGGCGGGCATGGTCGGCGTGAACCAGGGCATCGTGTCGAACCCGGCCGCACCCTTCGGCGGCGTGAAGGCGTCCGGGTTCGGGCGCGAGGGCGGCGTCGAGGGCATCGAGGAGTATCTCGACATCAAGTACCTCGGCCTGGCCGTGTGACCCGTACGCCGTCAGTCCGCCAGCAGGCGCACGAAATCGTCGGCCAGGGCGTCGGCGGTCGGCCCGGGTGGCGCGGCCGGCAGCATCAGGTGGCTGACGGTCAGCCGGACGACGGCGTCGGCGGCCGCGTCCAGCCGATCGCCGCCGGCCTCGGGGACGAACTCCGCCGCCCACTCGCGGATCACCGCCCCGGCCGCCGCCAGCACCATCCCGCCGTCGGTGGTCAGATAGGGCAGCAGGCCGCCGTCAGGCGCGCCGGTGAGGATGGCCCGCACCAGCGGGTCGGCCGCGCCCTCGACCAGCACGGCGTGGATCGCCGCCCGCGCCGCCGCCCGCACGTCGGCGCCGTGCTCGAACAGGGCGGCCCGCACGGTGGCCACGAACCGCTCGACCTCGGCCGCGACCACCGCTTCGGCCAGCCCGGGCTTGCCGTCGAACTCGTTGTAGACGGTCTGGCGGCTCACCCCGACGGCGGCGGCGACATCGGCCATGCGAACGCCGTCCCACCCGTTGGCCACGGTCAGTTCGCGCGCCGCGGCGACGAGCGACCGCCGCAGCCGGCGGCGGTTCTCCGCGAGGTAGGTCACCGCCGAGCCTCCGCGAAGCAGGGCTCCGCGAGATACGGCACCGCGAGGTAGGTCACCGCCGCGATGATAGTCGCCGGCTCAGCTCAGGAACTTGGCCGCGTACTCCCGGGCGTCCTGCACCACCAGGCTGACCTGTGACGGGGCGAGGTCGAGCGTGTCACCCACGACGGTCAGCGTCGGGATCACGCCCTCCCGCACCGGCAGCCGCCAGTGCGCGTTGTAGCCGGCCTCGTGCACGCCGGTCGAGCCGTGCGCCGGGTCGCCCAGGCAGACGTGCCCGAAGGACCGGTTGCTGCCGGTGAACAGCGCCGGGTCGGGCCGGTCGTGGTGGACCGGGACGGTGTCGCGGTGCCCGGTCTGGACGAGCGGGATGATCCCGCCGAGCGCGTCGAACCACGCTTCGCCCGCGATCGCCAGCTCCGGCGCGCTCTCCCGGATCAGCCCGACCAGGTCGCGCAGGCCCTGCGTGGTGCTGCCGCGCGGGTCGTTGTTGTACATCGCCGAGATGTCGAGGAAGGCGGCGTCGAAATCGTATTCGTGGTGCAGCCGCACGATCTGCTCGGCCAGGTGGCGCCGCCACGGTTCGTAGGCCGGGTTGACCAGCGCGCCCCAGCTGTGGTCGAAGTGGCGGGAGGCGTCCCAGTCGACCGAACCGACCGGGGCATGGCCGCTCGGGTTGAGCAGCAGGCCGGGGGCGGCCCAGGTCTCGAAGCCGGGCAGGTCGCGGGAGGCGATGTTGGCGCCGAACATCGGCATGATGCGGGCGCCGAGCTGGTGCGCGCCCTCGATCAGCCGCCGGAACCCGGCCTCGCCGCCGAGCCGCTCGTCGACGTCGAACCGCCCGTACCAGCGGTAGTAGCGCCCCTCCCAGCCCGGCAGGTAGGCCAGGATGTGCCGGGCCTCGATCTGGTCGGACAGTCGGCGGATCACGTCCAGCATGCCGTCGTAGTCGAGGAACACCTTGCCGGTGAAGTGCATGCCGTTGAGCGACAGCACGAGCGCGGTGTCGCGGAGCCAGGCCGGTACGTCCGTACGCTCCTCCCAGGTGGGCAACTCGTAGGCCGCCCGCAGGTGAGCCGTGTGTTCGGTCAGAGCCGGGGCGAGGTCGGCCGTGCGCTGCAGGTCCCATGCGGGCACTTCGAAGCGGGCACTCGGCCGGGCAGCGTCGGTGTCGGCGATCAACTCGAGGTCGCACGTGTCCGGGTCGTCGAAGTGCGGGATGATCACGAACCGCTTGCTGCGCACCTGGTTGTCGAGGCTGCGGGCGACGGTCAGGGTGCCGTCGGGCCGCTTCATCGCGAGCATCGGCGTGGCGAGATCGAACCAGCCGTTGGGATAGCCGATCACGCGGCCGGTGCGGGGAACTTCAAGATCTTCTTCCCGTACGCCGGTGACCGCGCCCGTGGGCTGGTCGTGCAGGACGACCGCCACGCAGCGGATGCCGTCCTTGTGTTCGGCGACTACTTCCACGCGTACGCGGGAATCGGTGTTGATGATTTTGACGGTGGCCCGGCCGGGACTGGTCTGCTCGCCGCCGGCCCAGGTGAGACGGTCGGCGACGAAGCCGTCGGCCTCCTCCCGCAGTGACGCGGGGTCGAGTCCGTAAACGTTTTCGCCGGTGTGGATCCGCACGGTGACCGGGCCGAGCGGGGTGTCGAAGCGCGGGTGCGGCCACCGGAAACTCAAGTCCTGCATGGGAATTCCTCTCAGGAGGCCAGGCGGCTGCTGAAGCCGCTCTTGCCCTTGTCGATCGCCTGCGCGGGGTCGCCGGTGAACACCCAGTCGCGGATGAACTGCAGGTAGGGGCCGGTCGGGTCGATGAACAGCGAGTTGTACTTGG
Source organism: Paractinoplanes bogorensis (assembly GCF_018829635.1). Lineage (GTDB taxonomy): Bacteria > Actinomycetota > Actinomycetes > Mycobacteriales > Micromonosporaceae > Actinoplanes > Actinoplanes bogorensis. The sequence goes on along the minus strand of NZ_JAHKKG010000003.1, from coordinate 532,477 downwards.
CGGTGACCGGGACGCGTGCGTCGGCGATCATCTTGTTGGCCGCGAGCAGCCGCGGCTCGGCCTGCGTCGACGGGTTGTCGGCGGCGTCGGAGCGCACGGTCAGCTGGCCGGTCTTGGCCACGACGGTCTTCTGCACCTCGAGATCCATGCTCCACGCGATGAAGTCCCACGCGGTCTTCGCGTTCTTGGCGCCCTTGGAGATGCCGATGACGTCGCCGCCGAGGAAGGCCGAGGTGCCGCTCGTGCCGGGGATCGGGGTCACCCCGAAATCGATTTTCGGGTCGGCCTTGAAGACGCTGACCGCGAAGCTGCCGAGCGCGACCATGCCGACCTTGCCGCCCTGGAAGCTGCTGAGCCAGGTCGCGCCGTTGTCGTCCTTGGCCGAGTCCGGCATCAGCTTCTCGTCCCACATGGTCTTGTGCGCGTTGAGCACGGCGGCCACGGCCGGGTCGTCGAGCGTCGCCTCGGTGCCGTCGGCGTTCATGATGTCGCCGCCGCTGGCCCAGATGTAGGGCAGCATCGTGTACGCGTTGCAGCCCGCACAGTTGCCGGCGAAGGCGAACCCGTACGTCCCGTTGCCCAGCGCCGTGATCTTGCGGGCCGCGGCCACCACCTCGTCGAGCGTGGCCGGCGGCTTGGCCGGGTCGAGGCCGGCCTTGGTGAACAGGCCCTTGTTGTAATAGAGCATCGACACGTCGAGCTGGTGCGGCAGCGCGTAGGTCTTGCCGTCGACCGTGCTGATCTGCACGCCGGCCGGGGCGAGCTTGTCCTTGTAGGGCAGCGCTTTCAGCTGGGCGGTGATGTCGGTGAGCAGGCCCTGGCTGGTCAGCGACTTGACGTTGGCGATGTCGACGGCGGCCAGGTCGGGCGCGTCTCCCCCGCGGACGGCCTGGACGTACTTCTGGACGTACTGGGCGTCGGGCACGGTCAGCATGGTGATCTTGCGGTCCGGGTTCTTGGCGTTCCACTCGGCCACCAGGGCCTTGTCGAGCGGCTCGTCGGCGGCGCGGACCCAGAGCGTGGCCGGGCCCGATCCGGTCAGCTCGGCCGGGGTCTCGTCCTGGCTGTTCGAGGTGTTGCCGCACGCGGCGATTCCGGTGAGCAGCACGGCGGTCAGCAATATCCGGGGAAGGTGCATGAGGGGCTCCGTTATCCCTTGACGGCGCCGCCGGTCAGCCCGGCGACGTAGTAGCGCTGAAGGATCAGGAAGATCAGGACGCACGGCACCGCGGCGAACACCGCTCCGGTTTCGAGAACGCCCCAGTTGAGCAGGCCGCCGGCGCCGGTCTGCAGGTTGGCCAGCACGACCGGCAGGGTGTACTGCTCCTGCCGGGTGGTGAAGATCAGCGCGGCCAGGAACTCGTTCCACGCGGTGAAGAAGGCGTAGAGCGCGACGGTCGCTACGCCGGGCGAGACGACGGGTAGCAGCACCCGCCGCAGCGTGGTCAGGGTGCCGGCGCCGTCCATGATCGCCGCTTCCTCGATCGCGGCGGGCACGGCGGCGAAGGCGGCGCGCATGGTGAAGATGCCGAACGGCAGGGCGAACACGGTGTAGACGAGGATCAGCCCGGCCAGAGAGTTGGTCAGATGAAGGGTGTCGAGGATGACGTAGAGGGACGGGACGATCGACTGGAACGGGATCATCAGGGTGGACAGGACAACCAGGAAGAGCACGCCCCGGAACCGGAAACGGAAACGGGCGAACCCGTACCCGGCCAGCACACACAGGACGGTGGCGGCGACGACCGTGCCGGCGGCCGCCACCACGCTGTTGAGAACGTTGCGGAACAGGCCCGCCTCGACCAGGCGCCGGTAGTTCTCGAGGCTCCAGGTCTGTGGCAGATAGGTCGGTGGGGTCTGGGCGAACTCGGTGCCGCTCTTGAACGAGGCCAGGACGAGCCAGCCGACCGGGGCCACGAACAGCAGCGCCAGCAGGCCGCCGATGGCGTAGAAGGCGATGGCGGGAAGCCAGGCCGTACGGCGGGTCATTGGTCCTCCCGGGACCGGAGCACCACGAGCTGGACGGTGGTGAGGATGAGCAGGATGACCATCAGGCCGATCGACATCGCGGCCGAGTAGCCGAGGTTGAAGTCGATGAAGCCGGCCCGGTAGATGAGGTAGACGACCGGGATGGTGCTGTTGTCCGGCCCGCCCTGGGTGAGGATGAAGAACTGGTCGAAGGCCAGGTAGCTGCCGATCACGGTGAGCACGAGGACCATCGCGACGGTGGGCCGCAGCAACGGGAGCGTGATCGAGAAGAACGTGCGGGCCCGGCTCGCGCCGTCGACCTGGGCCGCCTCGTAGAAGTCCTTCGAGATCGCCTGCATGCCGGACATCAGCAGCAGCATCGTGAGCCCGACCGTCTTCCAGACCACCAGGACCACCACGACGGTCAGTGCGGACGGGAAGTGGCTGAACACCGAGACGCTGCCGTCGACCACCCCGAGCCGCCGTAACAGGTCGGGGACGACACCGATGCGGTCGTCCATCAGCCACAGCGTCAGGTAGCTCGCGGTGGCGAACCCGATCACCACCGGCAGGACGAACGCCGTCCGCAGCAGGCCCACGCCCCGCCGCCGGTGCCGCACCGCGGTGGCCAGCGCGAAGCCGACGACGAGCAGGGCCGCGGTGACGATCGCCGTGTAGAGCGTGGTGAAGCCGAGACTGTGCCACCACGACGTGTCGCCGAGGAGCCGGTCGTAGTTGGCGAGACCGACGAAGGTCCGCTGACCGAGCAGCGACCAGTCGTAGAACGACATCACCGCGGTCACGATCACCGGCAGCACGAACATGCCGAGCACGAGCAGCACCGCCGGGGCCACGAACAGGAGACCTGCTCGCTGCCGTCGGGCGCGGGGACCGCTCATCGTTCCTCCCGTTCCGAGTTACGTAATCGATTTCGTAGCGACACGTTACAGCGCCGATTCGGTTGTGTGTCAAGTGCTACGCTTCGCGACACGGAATTACGAAATCGTTTAGGGAGCGCCGTGTCCGAGCGGGTCACCATGCGCGACGTCGCGGCGATCGCCGGCGTCTCCTCCGCGACCGTCTCCAAGGTCATCAACGAGCGGCCCGACGTCGGCGCCGAGGTGCGCGCGCGGGTTCTCGAGACCATCGCACGGCTGGGCTACCGGCCCAACGCCGTCGCCCGCGGCCTGCGTGCGCGGCACACCGACACGATCGCGATCCTCACCGACGACCTCGAGGGGATCTTCACCAACGCCCTGATGCGCGGGGTGGAGGACGCGGCCTCGGCCTACGACGTGTCGGTGCTGCTCGCCAACAGCTACGGCGACCCCGAGAAGGAGCGCCGCCACCTGCGCCGCCTGCTCGACCGCCAGGTCGACGGCCTGATCATCATGTCCGGCAACCGGGTCCGCCCGCGCTCCGGCCCGGCCCTCCCCCTGCCCGGCACGCCCTACGTCTTTCTCTACGAATACGGTGCCGCCGAGCCGGTACCGAGCATCCTGCCCGACGACCGCAGCGGCGCCGAGCTGGCCGCCAGGCACCTGATCGGCATCGGCCGCCGCCGGATCGCGTTCCTCAACGGCCCGGCCTCGTGGGACGCCACCCGCGAGCGACTCGACGGCTTCACCGCGACCATCCGCGAGGCCGGCCTCCCGCTCGAACCCGGGCTCGTCCAGCACGCGTCGTCCTGGTCCCCTGAAGACGGTTTCGCCCTCGCGACGGCCATGCTGACCGGCCCGGAACCGCCGGACGCGATTTTCTGCGGCAGCGACGATCTCGCCACCGGGGCGATGGCCGCGGTGCTGGAACGCGGGCTCACCATCCCCGGCGACGTCGCCGTCATCGGTTTCGACGACCGTTCGCTGGCCGTCCACCAGCGACCCCCACTGTCGACAGTGGCCCTCCCCCTGCACGAGATGGGCAAGGTGGCGGGCGGACTGCTCCTCGCGGCGATCCAGGGCGAACCGCAGCGGCACGAGATCATCCGAGTGTCGTGCGAGCTGAGGATCCGGGCGTCCACCATCGGACCGGATGGCGCATAGCGTACATCTTCTTGACAGCAGACGCATCTGTGTAAAGCATGACGGACATGGATGCCTGGCGTGACCGCAAGCGGCCCCTGTGGCCACTCGCACTGGTCGTTCCCGTGCTGCCGTTCGTGTCCCTGCTGCTCGGCACCTGGTGGCTGACGCCGGTCTTCATCCTCGGCGTCATCCCGCTCATCGACCTGGCGATCGGCGACGACCGCGCCAACCCGCCGGACGAGGTGGTTCCGGCGCTGCAGGCCTCGCCCTACTACCGGTGGATCACCTACCTGTTCCTGCCCGCGCAGTACGCGGCCCTGATCGTCTGCTGCGCGGCCTGGGTCACCGGCCCGTCAGCCGGGCTGATCCTCACCGCGGGCCTGGTCAACGGCATCGCCATCAACACAGCCCACGAGCTCGGCCACAAGCGCGAGTCGGCCGAGCGGTGGCTGTCCAAGATCGCGCTCGCTCCGACCGGCTACGGCCACTTCTTCGTCGAGCACAACCGCGGTCATCACGTACGGGTGGCCACTCCCGAAGATCCGGCCAGCTCGCGGCTGGGCGAGTCGTTCTACCGGTTCTGGCCCCGTACGGTCGTCGGTAGCCTGCGGTCGGCGTGGCGACTGGAGACCAGCCGGCACCGGCTGCGCTCGCGCAACCCGTGGACCTGGCGTAACGACATCCTCAACGCCTGGGCGATGACCGTCGTCCTGTTCACCGCGCTGACGATCACCTTCGGCCCGGCGGTGCTGCCGTTCCTGGTGCTGCAGGCGGTGGTCGGGTTCTCGGTGCTCGAGGCGGTGAACTACCTCGAGCACTACGGGCTGCGGCGGCAGCGCAACGCGGCCGGCCGCTACGAGAAGGTCGATCCCCGGCACAGCTGGAACAGCGACCGCCTGGTCACCAACGTCTTCCTGTTCCAGCTCCAGCGGCACAGCGACCACCACGCCAACCCGCTGCGCCGCTATCAGACCCTGCGCAGTTTCGACGTGTCCCCGCAGTTGCCCGCGGGCTACGCGACGATGCTCGTGCTGGCGCTCGTCCCGCCCCTATGGCACCGGGTGATGGACCGTCGCGTGCTGGCCCACTACGACGGCGATCGGGCGCTCGCCAACGTGGCTCACCGCTGAGCGGATCCGGTTCTTGCCGGCGCGCTTCGCCTCGTACATCGCGATGTCGGCCGCGGCGAGCAGGGACTCCCCCGACCCGCCGGTCACGACGCCGATGCTGCCCCCGACGGTCACCGTGCCGTCGCCGATGGGGACCGGCTCCCGTACGGCTCGGAGAACCCGCTCGGCGAGGGCGAGCGCTTCGTCCTCACCGCCGATGTCGCCGAGCAAGATCAGGAACTCGTCGCCGCCGAGCCGGGCCAGCAGGTCGCGCGGGCCGATCAGGGCGCTCATCCGCCGGGACAGTTCGACCAGCAGGGCGTCCCCGGCGGCATGCCCGAGCCCGTCGTTGACCGCCTTGAACCCGTCCAGGTCGAGCAGGATCACGCCGACCGGCCCGCGCTCGAGAGCGGCCGCGATGTAGTCCTCGGCCGCCCGGCGGTTGCCCAGGCCGGTCAGAGCGTCCCGTTCCGCCTGGTGCCGCAGCTTCTCGGTCAGGGCGGCGTTGCTGAACCCGAGATCGAGCTGGGCGCCGAGCACGGACAGGGAGTCGCCGAACTCGGCGGGGAGCGGACCCGGGCCGGCGATGCGCAGATGATCGACCACCGACCCGTCGACGCGGATCGGCAGGTCGAGGAGGGATCGGCCGGCCGTCGGGCGGGCCGGGGCACCGACGAACTCCACGGTCGTGCCGGGAACCGACGCGACGAGCTCGCGGACCGCGTCGAGGCCGACCGCCCGGACCTGGGCCGATCCGGTGCTCTCGGCGATCGCGAGCCCGCTGCGGGACAGCAGTCGCGCCCGGGCCGCCGATCGGGCCGCGAAAGCACTGGTCTGGGCGACCACATGCATGATGACGGCGACGATCGGAATGCCCGCGAGGACGTTGAAGATCTGATCGGTGCGGTCCGGCGAGCCGAGGTGCGGCGCCAGGAACAGGGCGCCGAGGAAGAAGGCCAGCCCGACGGCCACACTGCCGGCGACCTGGCGGAACGATCCGTAGAGGCTCCGGAAGTTCATCACGACGTAGAAGAGGCTGACCGCCTTGAGGGGGTCGTCCACGGTCAGGACGCACGCCACGAAGGCGGCGCCCTCGATCAGCAGGCCGGCCATCGGGAACCGGCCCCGCCGGTAGCACCACGACCACCACAGTCCCGCGCCGGTCAGCAGCACCACGGCGAGCACGCGGACCACGACCGGCCGGTCGCTGACGACCAGGAGCATCGGGTAGGACACCAGCACCATGATCAGAAGCAGGCCCATGAAGAGCCAGCGGAGCCGGTCCAGCAAATCCTTGGGCAGCGCCACCGCCGCCCACAGTTCTCTCACCCGCACGTCCGGCTGAGATCGGCCTAGCGCGACCCGAGTTGAGGAGAACCGGCGCCCGCGGACTGCAGAATCAGGACGGCCGCGTCCGGGGCCGGGACCGGGCGGGAGTAGTAGTAACCCTGCGCGCGGTCGCAGCCCAGCTCGCGCAGCAGAGCCACCTGCTCGGCGGTCTCGACGCCCTCGGCGATCGTGCTCAGGCTGAGCCCGGAGGCCAGGTCGATGATCGCCTTGACCAGGGTGCGGGCGGCCTGGTCGGGCGGTCCGGGCGCGGGCATGAAGGCTTTGTCGATCTTGAGGTTGTCGATCGGCAGGTCGCGCAGGTAGGCCAGCGAGGAGTAGCCGGTGCCGAAGTCGTCGACCGCCACCCGTACGCCGTGGGCGCGCAGCATGCTCAGGTGGCCGATCGCCTGCTCGGTGACCGTCCCGGCGTCGACCAGCACACCCTCGGTGATCTCCAGGATCAGCGCGGCGGCGGGCAGACCCGACTCGCGCAACGCGTCCAGCACCGTGACCCCGAAGTCGGGCTCGCGCAACTGCCGGGGCGAGACGTTCACCGACACCACCGTGCCGTGTTCGCGATGCCAGCCGGCCACCACCCGGCACGCCTCGCGCAGCACCCACGCACCGATCGGCACGATCAGCCCGCTGTCCTCGGCGAGGCCGATGAACCGGTCCGGCGGCACCATCCGCTCGCCGGGCGGCTGCCACCGGATCAGGGCCTCGACGCCGGTGATGCGCTCGTCGGCCAGCCGGACCAGCGGCTGGTAGTGCACCAGCAACTCGTCGCGCTCGATCGCGCCGCGGAGCCGCTCGACCGTACGGGCCGCCTCGAGCCTCTTCTCCCGCAGTTGCTGGTCGAAGAGCACCACCTGGTCGCGGCCCGCTTCCTTGGCCGCGTGCAGGGCCACGTAGGCGTCCTGCACCAGATCGGCCGGCATCATGCCGACCTCGAGCTCACGCAGGCCGACACTGACCGTCGCGAACAGCTCGTGACCCTGCACCGGCAGCGGCCGCCGCATCGCCGACAGCACCTGATCGGCCGCGGACCGGGCGTCGATCGCGGTGGCGTCGCCCAGCAGCACCGCGAACTCGTCGCTGTGCAGGCGGGCCACCAGGTCCTTCTCGATCAGGATGCGCAGCCGGGCGGCCGCCTGCACCAGCAGGTCGTCGCCGAGGGCGTGGCCGAAGCGGTCGTTGACGTCCTTGAACCCGTCGAGGTCGAGCAGCAGCAGGGCCCCGGGCCGGCCGGAGCCGAGCGCATGGGTCAGCCGGTCGTAGAGCACGGACCGGCCGGGCAGCCCGGTCAGCGGGTCGTGCTCGGAGCGGAACCGCAGCTCCTGCCGCAGCTCGGCCTCCTTGTGCAGGGCCGCCTCGAGGTCGGCGGCCCGGCGGGCGGCGGTCCGGGTGAGCTGGCGCATCCGCTGCACGACCAGGGCCGAGGTGACCGCGGTGGCCAGGCACGGTACGACGACGTCGATGCTGCTCAGCTGGTTGGTCACGCCCTCGTGCAGGAGGAAGGCGCCGGTCAGCACCGGGGTGGCCACCACGGTGCCGGAGTAGATGCGGTTGGCGACGTGCCGGCCCACGTTCACGCCGTCCTCGGGCAGGGCGACGGTGCGGTCCATGGACGGGTGCAGGGCGGCCACCGCGATCAGCCCGTTGCAGATCACCCAGCCGGCGATGCTGACCACGGTCGGGAACCCGGCCTGGCTGCCGTACGCGAGATAGGCCGTGTCGGCCGCCAGCCGGGCCGCGCACGACGCCCCGACCAGCCAGTAGGAGACCGAGCGGGAGTCGCTGAGCAACAGCAGCCGCACGCCGAGGCCGAGCAGCACCAGGTCGAGGAACGGCTCGACGAGCAGGTAGGCGTGGGTGTCCAGGGCGCCGACGTCGGCGAGGGTCGGGTCGACGAAGAGCATCCACCAGACGACCGCGGTGCCGCACGCGATGATCGCGCCCTCGATCATGCCGATCCGCATCGCCCCGGGCCGGCCGTGGTTGGGGAGCAGGGCGACGGCGAAGCAGAGGATCGGGTAGGTGACGCCGTAGATGATGTTGATGGCGGCGGCGTTGCTGGTGACCGCGCTGGGCAGGACCGTGGCCCAGATGATGTTGCCGGCCAGGGCCAGGCCGACCGAGAGCAGGATCAGCCACCAGGCCCGGGCGAACCACGGCCGGTACATCCGGATGCCGGCGACGATCGACCCCATGACGAGGACGGCGGAGGCCAGCATGAGCCCGGCCAGCGCGCTCAGCGTCGTGACCTGGAACGCGAGGGCGACGAGCATGGCGGCGACGGCCACGCAGGCCCAGCGCGAGACCGCCCCCGGGGTCTTTCCCACGGTTCTTACATTGGCAGCGGGCCTCCCGAAATGCCGGGAAAAGACAGAATAACCGACCGTTGCATGCAACGATGCATGCATGAGGTAGGGTGTGCGGCGTGACCATCTCCGCGGCCGAGCGCGCATACGCGTACACCAAGAACCGCATCCTCCGCGGCGAGCTGGCCGGCGGCGACCGGCTCAGCGAAGGGCAGATCTGCACCGAGCTCGAGCTGAGCCGCACGCCGGTGCACGAGGCCTTCCTGCGCCTGGAGGCCGAGCGGCTGATCCGGCTCTCGTCCCGGCAGGGCGCCGTGGTCACGCCGATCCCGATCAGCGAGGCGGCCGACGTCCTCGAGATGCGTGACGCCCTCGAGCGCACGGCAGCGGCCCGGGTCGCCGCCCGACGCCGCGATCCCGGCGAGGTGGCGGCGGCCCTGCGCGGCCCGCTCGACCGGCAGGAAGCGGCGATGGCGGCCGGCGACGTGGACGCGTTCGTCGAGGCCGACACCGACTTCCACGCCACCGTCGTCGCGTTGTCCGGCAACCCGATCGCGGCCCACTTCTTCGATCTGCTGCGCGACCGTCAACTGCGTCTCGCGTACGCCGTCCTGACGTCGACGGAACTGGCCCTGTCCGAGACGCTGGCCGACCACCACGAGATGGCCGCCCGGCTGCGGGCCCACGACGCCGACGGGTACGGCGTCGTCCTCGACCGGCACCTCGCGCGCCACCAGGGGTTGCTGTGACGGCTGCGGTTGCGGGGGTTTCCACGCGTACGCGGGAATGGGTCTCGGTTTTCGCCGTCATGTTCTTCTGCACGTGGGCGGGCAACCAGTTCAGCCCGTTGCTGCTGCTCTACCAGCAGAAACAGCACTACTCGACGACCGCGGTCAACGCCTTCCTCGGCGTCTACGTGCTCGGGCTGATCCCGGCGTTCCTGCTCAGCGGCGCCCTCAGCGACCGCCACGGCCGCCGCCCGGTGATGCTGGCCGGGGTCGTCGCCGCGCTGGCCACCAGCGTCGCACTCGCGTTCAGCGAGACCGGCCCGCTGATGATCTGCCTGGGCCGGTTCCTGGCCGGCGTCGCGGTCGGCACCGCAACCTGCGTCGGCACGACCTGGTTGAAAGAGCTTTCCCAGCCACCGTACGACGTGGGAGCCGACCGATCCGCGGGAGCGCGCCGGGCCGCACTGTCGTTCTCGCTGGGCTCGGCCTCGGGTGCGGTGGTGGCCGGACTGATCGCGCAGTGGGGGCCATGGCCCGAACAACTCCCGTTCGTGATCCACATCGTGCTGACGCTGCCGTTCGCCTGGCTGGTGCGGCGGGTCCCCGAGACGGGAATGCGGGCTCATCACCCGTTGCGGGTGCCCGCCGTCGGTCACGTCCTGGTGGTGGCCGCACCCTGGGTGTTCGCGGCGGCGGCGCTCGCTTATGGCTACCTGCCGGTGCTGCTGGCGCCGGCCACGGGTGGGCTGGGGATCGCGTACGCCACGTTGCTCACGGCGGTGGCCCTGGGTGCGTCGGCGCTGGTGCAGCCGTGGGCCAAACGGGTCGGGCGGGGGCTGCTGATCGCGCTGGCCCTGATCGTCGTTTCCACCGTGCTGATCGCGGCGGCCGTGTGGTGGATGTCGTGGCCGCTCGGCGTGGTGGCCGCGGTAGTGGCCGGCGCGGGCATCGGGATGGGCATGACCTCCGGGATCCTGGAGGTGCAGCGGATCGCCCGGCCGTCCGATCTGGCCGCGTCGACCGGGGTGTTCTACGCGATCGCGTACAGCGGCTTCCTGGTGCCCACGCTGTTGTCCGCGACGGCCGGGATCACGGGCGTGGCCGTGCCGGGGTTGCTGTTGATCGTGGCCGGGCTCGTGGTGGTGTGTGGACTGCTCGTGATGCGCTCCCACCGCCGCCGCGGTTTCCGGGCCGCGGAAGTACCCTGAGGACGGTGAAGCGAAGTCCTGCCGCGGAGCTGGAACACGCTCTGATCGAAGCCCTGGTCGAGATTCCCTTCATGGACGCCCTGCCCGACCGGCGGCTGCTCGTGCAGCTGGTCCGCGGCGACCTGGTGGACCTTCCCGGCGTCGAGGAGAATCCTTCCGCCCAGCTACACGTCGGACGGATCGTGCGCGCGTGCCTGAGCCATCCGGGTGGGCTGCGCGCCCTGCAGATGGCGCTCACCCTCATGGCCCCCGATGTGCTGCCCAGCCGACGAGCGGTCCGGCTCATCGAGGACGCCTCGTTCCACAGCCTGATCCCGGACGTCGAGATGCGCCGGATCCGCGAGTTGCTCCACCGGGCCGAGCAGGGTCTGGTTGCCGAGTTCACGGTGTTGTGCTCCTGGTCCGCCTGGCAGGAACCGGCTCCGGAGGCCTGGATCTTCGTCCGTGACGTCGCGACGCGGGTGAACGGGCCGTTGCGAGCCGAACTGGAGCAGTGGGCCGACGAGCAGGCCACGCGGTTGGGCATCATCGGAGAGTTCCCACCGCGGTCCGACCCGAGCGAGACGGAAAGCTCGCCCGTTGAGCACGACGCCGTGGCCCCCGATGTTGACAGCGTGGTTCGCGACAGGTCGGACGAGCCGGCGGCTGACGCCGGCTGGGAGGGTGCCGACGATCATCACGGCACCGTCCATGGCGAGGACATGCCTCCCGTTGCCGCGCGACGTCCGTTGGAGCACCACACCGCCATCTGGGGCGACATTCCGCAGCGCAACCCGAACTTCACGGGACGGGAGGCGCTGCTCGAGGACATCCATGAAGCGCTCTCCGGCGTTCAGCACGCTGCTGTACTTCCGCAGGCGCTGCACGGTACGGGTGGTGTCGGCAAATCTCAGGTGGCGATTGAATACGTTCATCGGCACAGCGCCGAGTACGACCTGATCTGGTGGATTCCGGCCGAACGGGAGTCGCAGATCCTGTCGTCGCTGACCCAACTCGCGGTGCGTCTGCAACTCGACGTCGGAGCCGAGGCCAATATTGCCGTACCGGCCGTGCGGGAAGCCCTCAGCACCGGCGCGACCGGCTACCGGAACTGGCTCCTGGTCTTCGACAACGCCGAGGCACCGCACGACGTCCAGCGATTCTTCCCCACGGGAGGCGCCGGCCGGATCCTGGTCACCTCGCGAGACCTCGACTGGTCCCGCGTCACCCGCTCGATCGAGGTCGACGTCTTCACGCGCGAGGAGAGCAAGGCATTCCTGCTCGGCCGCGATCCGGGACTGTCCGACTTCTCGGCCGAGCGCCTCGCGGTCACGCTGGGCGACCTGCCACTCGCCATCGAGCAGGCCGCCGCCTGGCGCGCGGCCACCGGGATGAGCGTCGACGAATACGTCACCCTGCTCGAAGCGAAGCAGATCGAGATACTCGGCACCTCACCGTCCGTCGACTATCCGGACTCGGTCGCCGCCGCGTTCGAACGTTCGCTGGAGAGGCTCCGAGACGTCAATCCCGCCGCGCTCCAGCTCCTTCAGATCTGTTCGTTCCTCGCCCCCGAGCCGATCTCACGTGAGCTCTTCGCCGGCTCGCCGGGCGCCCCCATCACCGTCGAGCTCGACTCCATGCTGAACGACACCTTCCTGGTCAGCCGGGCGATCCGGGACATCCAGAAGTACGCGTTGGCCAAGATCGACCACGCTCGCAACGCCCTGCAGATCCACCGGTTGGTGCGGGCCGTCCTCCTCGGCCGGATGACCGGCGAGGAGCGGATCGTGATGCGCCGCGGCGCGCACACCCTGCTGGCGAAGAACACACCGAACAACCCCGGCCACCGCGCCGGCTGGCGGCTCTATCAGACACTGCAGCCCCACATCGCGGAGTCCCGCGCGGTGGAGTCGTCCGATCCCCGGGTTCAGCAACTGGTCGACGGCATGGTGCGGTTCCTCTATCACTGGGGCGACCATGCCGGCAGCGAAGCGCTCGCCGAGGAAGCGCTGGGACTCTGGCGGGCGAGCAACGGCCCGTCCGCACAGCGGACGTTGCGGATGGCCCAGTGGCTCGGCTTCATGCGGTGGACGAACGGCAAGTTCGCCGAGGCCCGCGAGCTCAACCGGCAGACGCTGGCCATCTTCCGGGAGAACTTCGGAGACCGGGACGAGGGCACCATCAGAGCCATGCACGCCGTGTCGATCGACCGGCGCACCGAGGGCGACTTCGCCGGCTCGCGCGATCTTGACGAGCGGATATTCGAGATCGCCCGGAACGAGTTCGGGGCGGACGATCCGACCACGCTGGTCTTCGCCCACAGTCTGGGCGTCAGCCTGCGATGGAACGGCGAGTTCGAGCGCGCCCACGAGCTGGACGAGGACACGCACCGCCGCCGCGTGATGGTTCTCGGCAATGACGACGAGGCGACCCTGAACACCTTCTCGGCCCGGCTGATCGACCTGCGGGAGCGTGGCGCGTTCGTCGAGACCGCCCCGCACTTCCACGCCTTCCACCGCCGGGTCCTCGCCGCCTTCGACCAGAACGCACCGGCCACCCTCCAGGCGGCGCGGCAACTGGCGATCTCGCTCCGCAAGGCCGGCGACCACAACGGTGCGCAACGGCTGGCCGCGGACACCCTGGATCGATACCGGCGACGCTATGGCGAAGACTTCCCCGACACCATCGCGACCGCGGTCGGCTACGCGATAGACCTGCGCCAGAACGGCGAGTTGCGCGCGGCCCGCGAACTGGCGAACGAGACGGTCGCCCGCTACACGTGGACGTTCGGCGCACGACACGCGTACACCTTGATCGCGCGGACCAACCTCGCCGTCGTGCTCCGGCTGACCGGCGACCTGGAGGAGGCGTACGAGAACGATCGCACGGCATGGGAGACCCTGCGGACGACCCTGGGCGAGGATCATCCGATCACGCTCGCCTGCGCCACCAACCTGGCCAGTGACCTGCACGTCATGGGCCGCTACCAGGAGTCCTACGAGCGTGACACCGACACCCTGAGCCGATCCGAGCGAGTGCTCGTCCGCGGCCACCCCGCGACACTCGCCGTCCGGGTCAACCTCGCGCTCGACCTGCGCGCGCTGGGACGGGACAGCACGGCCGACAAGATCTTCTCGGACACGCTCACCAGTCTCCGCGCCCGGCTGGGCGAACACCATCCCGCGACGCTGAACGCCCTCCGGAGCATCCGCGCCGACTGCGACGTCGACCCGATGCCACTCTGACTGGCCGCTAGACGGCGCCGAGGGTGGAGCGGGCAGCCAGTATGTGGGCCCGCATCACCGAGCCCGCCCACGCCCGGTCCCCCGCCTCGAACGCGTCGATCAGCTCGCGGTGGTGGGCCATGCTGCGGGCCATAGCGGCGTCGTCGTAGCGGCGGAACGTGCGGTTCACCAGCGGCGTCTGCACAACCGCGCCGAGCAGCGCGCTCAGCCGCCGGTTCCGGCCCGCGCTCAGGATGATCGCGTGGAACTCGGCGTTGTGCACGGCGATCTTGTCGGCGCGGTCGGGGGCCTGGCTCGCGGCGCTCTCCTCCATCGCGGTGGTCAGCTCGCGCAGCCGGGTGATCTCGTCGGGGCTGATCCGGGCTGCGGCCAGTTCGGCGCCGTAGCCCTCGAGCAGCGCCCGCAGCTCGAAGATCTCCTCGAGGTCCTGCTCGCTCCACGCGGGCATGGTGGCACCCCGGTTGGCCGCCCAGTCGACCAGGCCCTCGGCGTGCAGCCGGCGGAGCGCTTCCCGTACCGGAGTCCGGCTGACCCCGATCGCCGCCGCGAGCTCCTCCTCGGACAGTTTCGCCCCGGGCTCGTAGCTGCCGTCCAGAATCCTGCTCTTGATCGACTCGTAGGCACCCTCTTTGGCGCGCACCATCCCACCCACCCCCGTTCCGTGAACAAGTTACATCGAGGCCGTCGACCCGGCGTTGACCGCGTACTCCGATCCGGTCACCTGCCGCGATCGGTCCCCGGCCAGGAACAGCACCACCTCGGCGACGTCGGCCGGCTCGTTCATCCGGCCGAGCGGCAGCCGGCGCATCTCGCGGACGAAGTAGTCGGCCGCCGCGGCGACATCGATATCGCGCTGCTCGGCCAGCGAGGCCAGGAACGTGTCCATCGTCGCGGTGCGGGTCGGGCCGGGCGCCACCGTGTTGACCCGCACGTTGCGGTCGCCGTACTCGATCGACAGCGCCTTGGCCAGGCTCAGCAGCGCCGCCTTGGTGACCCCGTAATCGATCAGGTACGGCTTCGGATGCCGGGCCCCCTCCGAACCGACGGTCACCACGCTGCCAGCGCCGCGCTCCGCCATGACCGGGAGGACCGCGCGGCAGAGCCGGACGCAGGACATCACGTTCACGTCCCAGGTCCGCTGCCACGCCGCGTCGTCGATACCTTCGAAGCTTTCCCGGTACGGCGCCAGCGCGACGTTGTTCACCAGCACATCGATTCCCCCGTACGAGGAGATCGCGCTGTCCACCACCGAAGCCGCACCCGCCGCGGTGCCGAGATCGGCTTTCACCGTCACCGCCCCGAGATGCGCGCAGCCGGTCACGTCAAGGTCGGCCAGCACCAGCCGCGCACCCGCCTCGGCGAAGGCGGTCGCGATGGCCAGCCCGATGCCGGAACCGGCCCCGGTGACGATCACGACCTTGCCCGCCAGTCCGTCACTCATCGCCGGCCCCCAATGTCCACGCTCGTTGTTCGCCCAGAAGCCCCAGCAGCGGCTCGAGTTCCGCCTCGCCGGGCAGGTCACGCCACGCCCACAAGCGCCGGGTCAGCCGTTCCAGGCCCAGTTCCCGGGTGATGCCGATGGCCCCGTGCACCTGATGCGCGACCCGGGCCACCACTCCCCCGGCCCGGCTCGCGGTGGCCAGGGCGGCGATCGCCACGAAATCGTTGCCGGGGTCGGCCAGTGCCGCCTCCAGGCCCGCCGCGGCCAGCACCGACTGGGCGTGGGCCTCGGCCACGAGCGCGGACACGGCCTGGAACCGGGCGATGGGCCGCCCGAACTGCGCGCGGGTCGCCGCGTAGGCCGCCGTGCGGGAAGCCGCCCCTTGGCAGCCGCCCACGAGCCGGGCGGCGTGGAGAATCCGCCAGCGCGTCAGGGTCGCGCCGGTGGACGGCGATCCGGACGCGAGAACCGCATACGGCTCCCCCGCGATGTTCTCCTCGCCGTCGCCCCAGGGCACAACCACGCGGTTAGCTACAGCAAGAACGACAGGCGCGTGCAGTTCGGGCAGCGGCGACGACAGCCCCGCCGCGGAGATCGCCCGCACCACGCCGGCCACGTCAGCGAGCGTTCCGCCCATCCCGCCCTCGGATTCGGGCACGCCGAGCAGATGCCAGCCCTGATCGAGCGTGATCCGGGCGGCGTCCCGCATGTCGACCGCGGCCCCGAGCACCTTGACCGCGGCCTCCTCCACGTCGGGCAGGCTCATGCCACCGCCCCCATCGCCTCGCGGGCGATCACGACGCCCAGCACCTCGGTGGTGCCGCCCCGCAGCGAGAACCCCGGCGACGCCAGCAGTGCCTCGTCGATGGCGGCCCGCGGCACGCCCGGCACCGCCCGTGCGGCCTCGATCACGTCGACCTCGAAACGGTTGCCCAGCATCTTCAGCGTGGCCGCGGGCCCGATCGGCGCCTCGCCCCCGTCCATCCGGGCCGCCACCTGCTTGCCCAGCCGCCGCAGCGCGGTCAGCCGGGCCACCAGCTCGCCGACCCGGCCCGCGTCGGCCGGTCCGGCCGCCGCCATCGTCAACGCCAGCAACGGGTAGGTGCTGAGCACCCGTTCCGGTCCGCCGCGTTCGAAGGCCAGCTGACCGGTCACCTGCCGCCAGCCGTCCCCCACCGTGCCGAGCACCGCCCAGTCGGGTACGAAAACGTCGTCGAGGAACACCTCGCAGAAGTGGCCGGGCCCGCGCAGGTCGGGGATCTGCCGCGCCGTCACCCCCGGCGACGTCATGTCGAGCACGAACTCGGTCAGCCCCTGGTGCTTGTGCTCCTCGGTCGAGGTGCGGGCCAGCACGTACGCGTGGGTGGCCCGATGGGCGTGACTGGACCACACCTTCTGCCCCTCGAGCAGCCAGCCCCCGTCGGTCCGTCTCGCCCTGGTGCGGACCGAGGCCAGGTCCGACCCCGCGTCCGGCTCGCTCATGCCCAGGCAGAAGCGCACCTCGCCCGCTTCGATGCCGGGCAGCAGCCCGGCTTTCAACTTCGCCGACCCGAGCCGGGCCACGGCCGGCCCGATCTGCCGGTCGGCGATCCAGTGCGCGGCCACCGGTGCGCCCGCGCGCAGCAGTTCCTCGGTGAGCACGAACCGGTCGAGGAAACCGCGCCCCCGCCAGGTGAGCCCGATCCAGCCGCGCGCGCCGAGCCGCCGGCTGAAGTCCTCGTCGTAACCGGTGAGCCAGCTGTCCGAGCGCGGCGTGAAGACCCCGTCGCGGCGCCACGCGTCCACCTGCTCGCGAACCTGTTCGCGCCACGTCATGCCAGCACCTCGTCCGTGTGCTCGCCCAGTGTCGGCGCGTGCCGGTCGACCGCGACCTCGGCGCCCGAGAAGATCATCGGCGACCCGATCGAGCGCAGCTTCCCGGCCACCGGATGGTCGTGATAGGACACGAAGCCGCTCGCCGCGTGGGCCGGGTCGGAGAGGATTTCCTCGTACGAGGTCAGCGGCGCACACGGCACGTCGATCCGCTCGAGCTCCTCGATCCATTCCAGCGTGGTCCGGGTCCGCAGCACCTCGGCGACCACGGCGTAGAGCGCGTCGGCGTTGGCGATCCGCTTCCCGACCGTGTCGAAATCCGGGTGCCGCAACAGATCGGCGCGCCCGGCCAGGGTGAGGAAGCGGCCCCACTGCTCGCCGGTGTAGACCATCACGCACAGGTGCCCGTCGGCGGTTTCGTACGGGCGGCGGTTCGGAGCGGCCGTACGGGGGTAGAGCGGCGGACCGGTCGGCGGCTCGAACGTCCAGCCGTCGAGCTGCTCGCACAGGGCGAACGCGATCGTCGTCTCCAGCATCGGCACCTCGACCCGCTGCCCGTCACCGGTGACATCCCGGTGCCGTACGGCGGCCACGATGGCCAGCGCCGCGGTCAGCCCCGTGAGTTTGTCGGCCAGCGGCGTGGTGACGTACGAGGGAAGCTCTTGATTGATGCTCTGCAACGCGGCCATGCCCGAGGCGCCCTGGATGACGTCGTCGTAGGCCGGGCGGTCGGCGTCCGGGCCGTCGCTGCGGAAGCCGGGGATGGCGCAGTAGACGATGTCGGACTTCGAAGCGACCACGGCGGCGTAGGACAGACCGATTCGCTCGGCCGCGCGGGGGCGCATGTTGTGCACCAGCACGTCGGCGGTCGGCAGCAACCGATGCAGCGCCGCCTGCCCCTCCGTGGTCTTGAGGTCGAGCACGACGCTCTTCTTGCCGCGGTTCATGTTGAGGAAGATGGCGGCCAGCCCCGGTTCGCGACTCGCACCGAGGTGCCGCGCGATGTCCCCGCCCGGCGGCTCGATCTTGATCACTTCGGCGCCCAGGTCGGCCAGCATCAGCGTGCAGTACGGGCCCGAGAACGTCCCGGTCAGGTCGAGAACCCGCAGCCCGTGCAGGGGTCCGGTCATGACTTCTCCCCTCGGCGGCGCAGCGACCAGAGCTGGGAAGCGCGTTCGGCTTCGAGCGCGACCTCCCAGTCGTTCGGCGAGGGCGGCACCGTGCGGCGAAACGAGGCGGTGATGCGCCTCGTGAGTTCCGGGTCGCGTCCAGCGCTCTCGGCGATCTCAAAGGCGCGGGCGTCGACCTGGTCGTCGTCCACACACTCCCAGGCCAGCCCCGCGCGGTAGGCGGCCTCGCCGTCCATCTCCTGCCCCAGCAGGGCGAGAGCGGCCGCCCCCTGACGGCCCATCGCGGTCGCGGCCAGCAGCAGGTGACCGCCGCCCGGGTGCAGGCCGATCGCGGTGAAGCCGGCCAGGATCCGGGCGTCGCGGGCGACGATCCGCACGTCGGCCGCGAGCAGCAGGTTGACGCCGGCGCCGACGGCCGAGCCCCGAACGGCTGCTATCACCGGGACGCCGAGCTTGCCGACCGTGGCGAACGATTCGTAGAGCGTGCCCAGATCCTCGTAGGGTCCGGCGCCGACCGGGTCCTTCTCGGCGGCGGCGAGGACGTCGCGATGGGCGCCGGCGCAGAAGTGGCTGCCTTGGCCGCACACCACGACGGCGCCAACTGACGGGTCGTGGCCGGCCGTGTGGGCGGCGTCGATGAGCTGGCGGGCCATGTCGACAGTCAGCGCGTTGCGCCTTCTCGGCGCGGACAGAGTGATGGTCGCGACGCCTTGCTCGACTTTCAGCTCGACCTCGGTCACGACTCCCCCTGTGGATAACTCGGTCCGGCGGTTTGACAGGGCGTATCTTCTCTTCCACTCCCCAGGGCGGGTGGGGGCTCGGGATGGCTGGCCGCAAAAGCTGAAAAACCGGACGGAAAGCCTCCGGATCGGCTCAACAACCCCGGCACCGGCTCGCCCAGCACCGTGCCGAGCCAGATCGCATTGGCCGCCGCAACCTCGGGGTCAACACCGGTGACATGCCCCGACCGCTCGAGCGCGTACACCACGTCCTCGGTGGCGACATTCCCGGTCGCGGCCGGCGCGAACGGACAACCACCGATCCCACCCATGCTGGCGTCCACCGCCCGCACCCCCGCATCGACCGCGGCCAGCACATTGGCCGACCCCAGATTCCGCGTGTTGTGGAAGTGGCAGCGCAGCGGCGCCCCCGTGACCGACCGCACCCGCGTGAACGCCTTGTCCACATCGGACGGCACCGCCACCCCGATCGTGTCGGCCAGCGAGACCTCGTCCACCCCGTCGAGATCCGAAACGATCCCCAGCACCCGGTCGAGTGGCACCGAACCCTCGAACGGACACCCGAACGTGGCCCCGACCGTGAGCGAGGCCCGCAAGCCGGCGTCGTGAACCCGGGGCAGCAACGACCGGACCAGAGCGACCGAGGACGAGAACGGCATCCCCTGATTGCGGACGCTGAACGTGTCGCTCGCGACCACCACGAAATTGATTTCGTCGGCCCCCGCCGCGAGGGCCCGGTCGAGCCCACGCGAGTTCATCACCAGCCCGATCCGGGTCAGCCCGGGCACCGACCGCACGCCGTCCATCACCGCATCGGCGTCGGCCAGCTGCGGCACCCGGGCCGGGTTGACGAAGCTCGTCACCTCGACCCGGGACGTGCCGGCCGCGACCGCCCGCTCCACCAGCGAAACCTTGTCCGCCGTCGCCACCACGGCCGGATGGTTCTGCAGGCCGTCGCGCGGGCCGACCTCGACGATCTCGACGGTCAACTGAGCGCCTTCAGGCCGGCCTGCGCGACCTCCATGTCCTGCGTGTAGTGCCCACCGCTGACCCCGATCCCGCCGACCACCACGTCGTCGACCTTCACCGGGTAGCCGCCGCCAAAGGTGACCAGCCGGTCGATCCCGGCCGGAGCACCCATCGCGAGCGGCCCGTCCTCCTTGATGAAGTCGTACCAGCCGTCGGTGCTGAGCCCGAAGCCGATCGCGGTGAACGCCTTGTCCTGCGCCAGTTGCACGCTGACGTGGACGGCGCCGTCCATCCGCTCGTACGCCTTGAGCACCCCGCTCTCGTCGACCACGGCCACGGTGACCGCGAAACCCATTTCGCCCGCCTTGGCGGTGGCGGCGGCGATCATCGCGCGCGCGGCCGCGGCCGAGATCGACGGCTTCTTGATGACGTTCTTAGGCATGGCAATCCCCAATTCAGATGGCGCCCGCGGCGCGGAGTGAGGCGATCCGGTCGTCGTCGAAGTCGAGAACCGAGCGCAGCACGTCGTCCGTGTGCTCGCCCAGCGAGGGACCCACCCAGCGGAGCCGGCCCGGCGTCGACGACAGACGCGGGGCGACGTTGTGCATCGGGAACGCGCCGAACTCGGGGTGGTCGAGCTCGACGATCGCCTCACGGGCGGCGAAGTGGGCGTCGGAGAGCATCTCCCGCGCCGTGTAGACCGAGCCGGCCGGCACCCCGGAGGCGTGCAGCATCTCGAGCAGCGGGGCCTGGTCGAACTTCTCGGTCCACTTGGCGACCAGCTCGTCCAGGGCGACCTGGTTCTCGCCGCGGGCCGCGTGGGTGGCGTATCGCGGGTCCTCGGCCAGTTCGGCCCGGCCCATGCAGTCGGCCAGTCGCCGGAACACGGTGTCCTGGTTGGCCGCGATCAGGATGGTCCCGCCGTCCTGGGTCGGATAGGCGTTGCTGGGGGCCACATTCGGCAGGATCGAGCCGGTGCGTTCGCGGGTGTAGCCGCCGATCGCGTACTCGGGGATGAGCGATTCCATCATCGCCAGCACCGACTCGTAGATGGCGCTGTCGACCACCTGGCCCTGCCCGGTGCGTTCGGCCACCCGCAGCGCCATCATCGCGCCCAGGGCGGCGAACGTGCCGGCCAGCGAGTCGCCCAGGCTGACCCCGATCCGGCTCGGCGGGGTGGACGGGTCACCGGTGACATAGCGGATGCCGCCCATGGCCTCGCCGATCGAGCCGTAGCCGGCCCGGCTCGAGTAGGGCCCGTCCTGGCCGAAGGCGGTCACCCGCACCACGACCAGTTTCGGGTTGAGCTCGTGCAGCTCGTCCGGCCCGAGACCCCAGCGTTCGAGCGTGCCGGGGCGGAAGTTCTCCACGAAGACATCGGCCGTGCGCAGCAGCTCGCGCATCATCGCCTGGCCCTCGGGCACCCGCAGGTTGCAGGTGACCGACTTCTTGTTGCGGGCGACGACCGGGAACCAGAGCGATTTCCCGTACGGGCGTTCGCGCCCCCACTGCCGCATCGGGTCGCCGGCCGACGGGTCCTCCACCTTGATCACCTCGGCCCCGAAGTCGCCGAGGAGCTGGGCGGCGAACGGGCCGGCCAGCAGCACCCCGGCCTCGACGACGCGGACTCCGGTGAGCGGGCCGTCCGCGAAGTCCGAGGTCATGAGCACTCCTTGTCGTCGAGGCCGAACATCTTGAGGATCCGGGCTTCCGCGTACGGCGAAACGGTGCTGTCGCGCGACACCGAACGCACCCCCTCGACCTGCAGCAGGGTGGGCCGCACGAGCGAGCCCATGGTCACGGGCGCCGAGGGGCAGGCCGCACACCGCCCGTGGAAAGTGATGTGGGCGTTGCCCTCGGACGAGACGTCCACGGTGATGCCGCCGCCGTGCGCCTCGACGAGCTGACGCACCTTGCCTTCGAGAGCCTGATCGGCGCGCTTCGCGACCTTCTTGCGCTCACTTGCCATGACGCGCCGCCTTCCTGGTCGCCTTCTTGCCCTTCTTCTTGCCGTTGCCGTAGAGCTCCTTGAGCTTGACGTCGACGTCGATGCCCATCAGCTTGGCGAAGTTGAGCCCGAAGATCTTCGCTTTGACCTCGTGGGTGAGCGGCGGATAGCCGTAGCCGTCCTGCAGGTCCTCGGGCATCTCCATGCCGGCGAACAGGTCGATGTAGGCCTGCACCTTGGGCCACACGAACGCTTCGGAACCCCACAGCAGCCGGTCCGGCCCGACGTGCATCAGGCATTTGCCGATGGCGTGCAGGGCGGCCCGCGGCGCGACCGGATACTGATTGATCCAGGCGGTCAGCGCGAGGTGGATGTTCTCGTAGCGGGCGGCGATGTTGATGGTCTCGTTGATGAACGGGTCGCCCAGGTGGTGGACGATGAAGTTCATCTCCGGGAAGTCCTGGGCCGCGCGCTCCAGGTCGTACGGCTGAAGGTCTTTGATGTGCTGGGTGTTGAACGCGAGTCCCTTGTGGAACTGGACGTTGTTGACGCCGTTCTCGAGAAGCGCCTCCCACAGCGGGTAGGCCACCTGGCGGTCGTCGATCTGCCAGTGCACACCGCCGGAGTGCGCCTGATAGAACTTGAAGCTGACCGCGCCCCACTCCTTGATCTGGCGGATCGCCTCGTTCACGGCGCCGTAGTGGCCGTGGGTGATCGGGTCGACGCCGCCGCAGAAAAGGACCCGGTCGGGGTACGCCTCCTTGAGCTTCCAGTTGTTCTCGGCCGGCGAGAATCCGAGCTTCCAGCCACCGTGGCTGGGCACGGTCTGGGCCATCGCGATGTCGGTGTCCGACTCGTCGAACATCAGCCGGTACGCGTCCTCGACGGCCAGCTCGCGGCCGGTGATGTCGTCGTACGGGTAGCCCGGCCCGGAGAACTTCTTGGCGTACTCGACCAGCGCGTTGGTGCGTTCGATGCCGCCGTGCTGGAAGTCGACGTTGTCCTCGGTGAGCTTGTACATGTGGATCGCGTTGTCGAAGACGAAGAAGTCGTCCTTCATGCTGCCCTTCCCTCCGTGTGGCCGGCGCCCTGTTCGAGGCGCTCGACGTGGCGTACGGCGAGCTGCCGCCGGCGCTTGACCGCGAACGCGGCCAGCGAGACACCGGCGATGACGGCCAGGCCGTTGAAGATGAATTCGATCCAGGTCGGCGCGCCCAGGTGCTGCAGGCCGGCGATGGTGAAACTGACGAAGTAGGCGGCGATGACCGTGCCGAGCACGTTGACCCGGCCCGGGCGCAGCACCGCGGCGCCGAGGAAGGCGGCCGCGAACGCCGGCAACAGGAACTGCTGGCCGACCGTGGGCTGGGCCGAACCGATGCGCGAGGCGAGCAGGATGCCGGCCGCCGAGGAGAGCACGGCGGCGCCCACGAACGCCCGTACGGCATAGGAATTGACGTTGATGCCGGCCCGGGCCGCACCGCGCAGGTTGCCGTCCATCGCGTAGAGCCGCTGCCCGAACGGCGTCCACACGACCAGGAACTCGAGCACCAGGACGATCAGCGTCACGTAGATCAGCGGCAGCGGGATGCCGAACAGGTCGCCCCGCGCGATCGTGGTGAAGCCGTCGGGCACGTTCTCGAAGATGACCCGGCCACCGGTGATGGCGTAGAGCAGGCCGACCAGCAGGCTGCCCGAGGCCAGCGTTGCGATGATCGAGGTCATCCCGAACTTGAGCACCAGCAGCGTGTTCAGCAGTCCGACGACGACGCCGGCCAGCAGAGTCAGGACGACGGCGATCCCGATCGGCGTGCCGTTCACGACCAGCCAGACGCAGAGCCCCTGGGCCAGGCCGAGCATCGGGCCGACCGACGCGTCCAGATAGTGCGCCAGCAACGGGATCGTCGCGGCCAGCGCCACCAGCACGGTGACCGTCTGGTTGACCAGGATCAGGCGGAAGTTGGTGGTGGTGAAGAACGTGTCCGGGCTGAGCGCCGAGAACAGCGCGATCACCAGGACCAGCAGGCCGATCAGCCCGAACCGGCCCACCCCGTCGACCAGGCGCTCCCCGAGCCCGGCGGCCGAGCGGTCGGCGCTCTGCCGTACCTTCGCCCGCTCCTTCAGAAGTGTCATGCCTGATCCCCCTGCACGATCAGTTGCACGCACCGCTCGACGTCGAGCGTCGCGGTGTCACCGTGGAAGACGCGCCGGCCGCCCTTCATGACGAGCAGCCGGTCGGCCAGCTCGAGCACCTCGGGGATGCGGTGGCTGATCACGATCACCGCGTAGCCCTGGTCGCGCAGCCGCACGATGAGCTCGTTGACGCCCTGCGACTCGGTGGTGCCGAGGGCGGCCGTGGGCTCGTCCATCACCATCACCCGTGGGGTGTTCGCGGTGACCAGGGCGCGGGCGATGGCGACCATCTGCCGTTGACCGCCGGAGAGGCCCTCGACCAGCACGTCCATGTCGTGCAGGTCGATTCCCAGACTCTCCAGCACTTCCCGCGTACGGGAACGCATTGCTCTTTTCCGCAGAACCGGAACCCCGCGCGGGCCGGAGGTCCACTCCCGGCCCAGGAAGACGTTCTCGACGATGCTCAGGTTGTCGGACAGGCCGAGGTCCTGATAGATCATCTCGACGCCCTGGGCGCGGGCGTGGCCGATCGTGTGCGGGCTGAGCGCGGACCCGCCGATCCGCATCTCGCCGGTGTCCGGGGCGACCGCGCCGCTGACCATGTTCATCAGCGTCGACTTGCCGGCGCCGTTGTCGCCCACCACGCCGAGGATCTCGCCGGGCTGCACTTCGAACGAGACGTCGGTGACCGCCCGGACCCGTCCGTACGACTTGGACACCCCGGCCACCTCGAGCACCGGCGCCGTCACTGCGCGGCGCTCCACATCTGCGTGTACCGCTCGGCGTAGTTGACGTAGCTGTCCCAGTTGACCTTGCCGTCCTGCGGTGCGTTGGTCTTGTCGAAGACCGTGGCCGGGATGCCCTGCTCGGCGTCGGGCAGCGGCTCCTGCTTGGCCAGCAGCCGGTTGACCTGGTCGACCGCGGCGTAGGCGTTCCAGCCGCGCACCGCCCCGAAGTCGGCGAACTGGGTGCCCTTGGCCACCGCGGCCAGGCGCTCGGGCTCGGCGTTCTTGCTCATCACCTTGACGTCGGTGCGGCCGGCCGCCTGCAGCGCGGCCGTGATGCTCTCCACCCCGTTTCCGTACGGGGTGAAGATGTACTGCAGATCGTTTCCGTACTTCTGGAGCAGCGAGGTCGTGATGTTCTGCATCTCGATCGGGTCGAGTGCCTGCTTGAGGGTCCGCTCGCGCACCTCCAGCAGCTGGCAGCCGGTGCAGCCCTCGAACACCTTCTTGCTGGTGTTGAGCGCCTCGACCAGGTGCGGATAGCCGACATCCCACAGGAAGACGGCCTTGGCCTTGCCGCCCGAGTCGGCGATCGCCTTGGTCACCTCGAGCACCGCCTGGAACGTCTCGCGGCTGGACACGTGGGCGTCGAAGCTCTCGGCGCCGCCCTCGGCCACGGCCGAGACGCCGACCACCGGGATCGAGGACTTGTGCAGCTCGGCGATGCCGTCGGCGACCTGGTTCTCCGGGATGGCGATGGTGATCACCGCGTCCGGCTTGTTGGCGGCGGCGGTCGAGAACGCCTTCTGGAAGCCCTCGGGGCTGCCCTGGCCGTCCAGGATCTCGGCGGTCCAGCCCAGGCCCTGGGCGATGCTCTGGACTTTCTTGCCGACCTCTTCGCACGAGGTGCCGATGTTGCAGACGATCACGTCGATCTTGGCGCCGGCCGCCGGCTTGACCGACTGGGTCGGGCCCGACCAGTCCTGGTAGGGCTTGATCTTGTCGAGGGTGATGTCCTTCTCTGCCCCCTCGAAATACAGCATGCCGTTGGTGCCGGTCTTGATCAGCTCGGCCGCCTGCTGCGTGTACGCGTCGTTGACCGGACCGGCCGCGCCGCTGTCCCCGCTGTCGTCGCCGCCCCCGCAGGCGCTCGCGGTGAGCAGCAGGCCGGCCAGTCCGATCATCGCGCTAGTTAGACGGAGCCGTCTCCCGGCTCTCGAGAATTCGACCACCGTGCCACCCCTTTGTCGGCGCCAGTTGTACGCAATCGCAGACTGGCATGTGATCCAGGGCACGGTCAATAGGCTGTTTCCATGAGATGAAGTCGCAGCTCAGAGCCGTTTAAAAGCCACAAACCACCCTCTTCCCGTACGTATCCAGGTGCGGCCGATTGTATGCATGCATCCTGCGTTAACGTCGCGGCAAGCTTGGCCGCTCACCCGGCGGCGAGGTCGGCGGCAAGCTCGGCCGCTCACTCGGCGGCGAGGTTCGCGGTGACCGAGTGGCGGACCGCGCGCCGGGCCGGTAGCACCGAGGCGGTCAGCGCCGCGAGCACGGCCACGGCGACCAGCACGGCCAGCCGCTCCCACGGGATCACGAGGGTCGGCCCGCCCTGGTCGAGCCGGGCGTTCAGGCACTGCACGTACTGCGCCTTGTCGTAGACGACCGCCTCGGGGAAGCCGAGCAGGGCCCGGTCGAGGGCGGCCCGGGCGTCATCGTCGGAGACGCCGGGCGCCGGATCGGCCTGCAAGGTCGAGCAGGATCGAGAGGCCGCCGTCGGTCTGGACGTCGGGACGCACCGCGCCGATCTCCGGCTGTGCCCGCACCACGTCGACCAGCTCGGGCGGGAGCAGGCTGACGTCCGTGCTCGCGGTGACCAGGAACAGCGAATGCGCCACGATGTCGTGCAGTTCCCGGGCGATCGTGGCCCGCTCCTCGGCCACGGCGAGCCGGGTCAGCTGGGTCCGCTCGCGCTCGGCGGCGTCCCGGCGCTCGGCCGCGGTGACCCGTTGCTGCCGCACAAAACGCATGGTCAGCGCGGCCGCCCAGACCACGGCGGCGAAGCCGGAGAGCTGCCCGGCCCCGGTCAGCACCACCACGGCCGCGAGCACCGGCAGCGGCCGGCGGCGACGCTCGAGCAGCACCGCCCGGCCAGCAGCCCGAAGACCAGCCCGCCGAACCGGAACTGGTGCCACCACCAGGTGGAGAGCCCGGCCACCGCCGCGGCCACGATCATGTCCACCCGCCGTCCGGAAAGCACCATGACGGCGAGGATAGTGACGGGTTCCTACCGGCAGGTCCATGTCAGGGGACGGTTGGCCACTGCTTCCTCCGGGGTGGTGTCGGTGGAGTAACCGGAGGCCACCTTGCCGTCGGCGCTCAGGCTGGTCACCACGTACTCCTTGAGACCCTGGTACTTGGGCAGCTTGACGACTTCGGTGCCGGCGATCATGACCGCCGCGTTGTCGTTGGTCGTCCCGAGCACCCGGCCGTTGGTGGCGCCGATCGCCGGCGGGCCCAGCTCGGCCGGCAGTGGCTCGTACTTCCCGGTCGAGATCCGGTACCGGTACGAGGCGAAGGTGCGCGCCTCCCCGTCGTCCCGCACCGCCCGCCCGAACACCCCGTCGCCGCTGATCGATTCCGGCCAGAAGGCGGTCGCCTCGGCGCCGTCGACGGTCGGCATCGGCATCAGCCGGGCGGTGCCGTCGGCGAGCCAGAGGTAGCCCGTGCCGTCAGTGTCGGGGCGATAGATCCGGCCGACGACCGTACCGTCCTCCCCCACCGCGACCGCGTCACCGCCGGTGAACCCGGACGGCATCGGCAGCTTGACCGGGGTGGCCGACGGCGACGACCACCGGGCCGGGAAGCCGGCCGACCGGCTCTCGCCCAGCGTGCCGACGATGACGCCCGCGTCGTTGATCGCGGCCGCGGCGGCCCGGCCTCCGGCGAGCCGGGTCACCCGGGTGCCCTGCAGCACGTACGCCTGCTCTCCGGCGTCGTCGAAGCTGTAGCCGACGGCGACGCCGGACGAGTTGATGTCCTCGAAGCTGGCGTCGAGCCCGGGCATCGCGGGCACCGGCCGCAGCTTCCCGTTGTCCCAGATCACCGTGCGCACGGACGCGCCGTCGGGATAGACGCGCCCGGCGTGATAGCGGCCGCTCGGGTCGCCGGCCGTGGTCAGGGCCTTGGTGACGCCGCTGGTGGGCAGCTTGGTCACCTGGCAGCCGGTCGGGACCGGCACCACCGGGCCGGCTTTCGGCGACGGGGTGGCCTTCGTCGACGGGCCGGCTACCGGTGGTGCCGGGGCGGGTGGCGTCTCCCGCATCAACACGGTTGCCCCGGCCGCCGCGACCACGGTCACCGCTGCCGTCGCCGTGCCGGCCGCCCAGCGGCGCATCCGCCGTCGGCGCCGGCCCTCGGTCATCGTGCGGGCCACATCGACGGTCGAGGGGGCCGGGGGCTGGTCGGGCAACGTCCGCAGGATCCGTACGGCGTGGTCATTATCGGTCATGTCTCTCGTTTCCTCGGTCATCGCCGGTCCTGGACGGTGGCGGCATCGAACAGCTGGCGCAGCCGGTCGAGGGCGAGCGAGGTCTGGCTCTTCACCGTGCCCTCGGAGACCCCCAGATACTGGGCGACGTCCTTCACCGGCTGGTCGCACAGGAAGCGCAGCACGACGACCGCGCGCTGGCGTGGGGCGAGCGCCATCAACGCCGTACGGACGAAGGACTGCTCCTCGACCGGCACCGGTGCCTGCGGGGCGGCGGCCCGTTCGGGCAACCAGTCGAGCAGCGCGACGCGCCACCAGCCGCGGCGGCGCTCGTCCAGGAAGACCCGGACCAGCACCGTGTTGACGTACGCGTCCAGGTTTTCCACATGGCCCATCCGCGACCAGCGCGTGTAGAGCTTGGTCAGCGTCTCCTGCACGATGTCGTCCGCCGCGTGCGAGTCCCCGCAGAGCAGATAGGCCGCCCGCCGCAGACCGGCTATCCGGCCGTCCACAAAGGCCAGATACTCACTGTCCGAACCGTCCGGCATCCGCCGCCCCGTTCCCTGTCGCCGTCACTGCGTATCCGACGGCGGGCCGGTCTCATTCGGTTGGGTCGATTCCCGGATTTCCTGATTCCAGCTGCTCGAGCCGCGCCCGCACCTTGTCGCCGACCGCCTCGAGGGTCCGCATCTCGGCCGGGGTGAGCAGGTCGATGATCGCACTGCGAACGTCGGCCACATGCTGCGGCGCGGCCACCTCGATCAGCTCACGCCCCCGCCCGGTGATCACGACGACGGAACCGCGCTGGTCGGTGAGGCAGCGCTCGCGCACGACCAGGTCACGCTTCTCCATCCGGCCCAGGTGCTGCGACAGCCGGCTCTTCTCCCAGCGCAGCAGGCCACCGAGCGCGAACGGCCGCAGCCGCCCGTCCGGCGCCTCGGACAGGTGGGCGAGCACCTGGTAGTCGGCGTCGGAGAGCCCGCAGCGGGTGCGCAACTGGCGATCGAGGAACTCGGACAGCCCGTCCTGCATCACCATCAGGCTCCGCCAGGCCCGCTGTTCGCGCTCGTCCAGCCATCGCACCTCGGTCATGTCCGTCACTCTAGCCGTTGGTTGACATGTGAACCACCGCCTGCCTACGGTTTGGTTCACACGTTAACCATCCCTGGAGGCGGGTCATGACCACCACCGCAATCGTCGGCACCGGCAACGTCGGGTCGGCGCTGGCCGAGCTCTTCGCCCGGGCCGGCCTCGATGTCCGCCTGGCCCCCGTGCGACTGGGCCGCATCGACGAGGGTGGCCGGCTGATCGAGGCGCCCGGCCCGCACGTGCTGCGCAACCTGGTCGAGGTGACCCGGTGACCAGCCTCGACGCCCTGCTGTTCTCCGGCGCCCGCACCGCCAACACGTTCGCCGACATCCCGGTGAGCGACGCCGAACTGTCGGCCATCTGGGAACTGGCCCGGTGGGCGCCCACGTCGGCCAACACCCAGCCGTTGCGGGTGCTCTACGTGCGCCCCGGCGAGGGCCGCGACCGGCTGGTCAAGCACATGAACGAGGGCAACCGGGCCAAGACGGCGTCGGCGCCCGCGGTGGCGGTGCTGGCCCTGGACACCCGGTTCCACGAACACATCCCGCGCGTCCTGCCGTTCCGGCCCGAGCTGAAGGACGTCTTCGCGGCCGACGCGGAGAAGCGGAACGGGACCGGCACGTTCAACGCCACCCTGCAGGCCGGCTACTTCATCCTCGCCGTCCGCGCGGCCGGGCTGGCCGCCGGACCGATGAGCGGCTTCGACCCGGACGGGATGGACGCCGAGTTCTTCCCGGACGGCCGGCACCGCTCGATCCTGGTGGTCAACATCGGTCACCCGGGCGAGAACCCGTGGTTCCCCCGTCTCCCCCGCCTGAGCCACGACGACGTGGTGCGCTGGGCCTGACCCGCACGACCTGCTCTACCGAGCGGCCGGCTCGGGATCGGCCGGCTCGGAAACCCGCCACGTGCGCAGCACCGACCAGGCGAACAGGGCCGGGCCGGCCAGGAACAGTGCGGTGATCCCGATAAGGTAGAAGTCCACGGCCACGGGTGGGGACACGGTCACCGCGGTGAAGCACAGCGCGGGCACGCCGGGGCCGGGCGGCTGCGGGATCTGCCCGTACGCGGAGGCCAGCGTCCCGACGGCGGCGATCGCGGGCAGCACGGTGAGGATGACGCCGGCGACGAGCGGGAGGCTGTGGGCCGGGCGCTCGCCGAGGCGGGTCGGGGCCACCGCGGCGATCGCCACCGCCGCGGCCAGGGTGAGCACGCCGGGTGCGGTGGGCCCGCGCAGGGCGGCGACGTCGGAGGCCGACAGGAACGGGTAGAGCCCGATCGCCGCGTACGGGATGAGCGGCAACGCCAGGATGAGACGCCGGAGCCGGGAGCGGGGGTGCGGCGGGCGGGGCAGCATCCGTACGGCCTGGAAAGCGCACGCCAAGGCGAAGAAGCGCAGGAACTCGGCCCGGCGGGCGTAGGCGAGCTGGTCCTGCCAGTAGCCGGTCGCCTCGGGCGTGGCGGTCGGACAACCGCCGATGGGGTCGATCGGCAGATCGGGAACGGGAAGGCGGTCGGCCAGCAGAGTGACCACGGCCGAGGCGGCCAGCAGCAGGCTGAAGGCGACCAGGGCCAGCCGGAGCTTCCCCGGCACGGAACGGCCGGCCAGCGCGGCGCACACGGCCAGCGCCACCATCGTCACCATGCCGGCCAGCTGCTGCAACGCGGTGTCGCCCGTGCCCGCACCGAAAGCGGCGACACAGGCGGCAACCACGAAGACGACGGCGGCGACGCGCATGCTGGGAATTCTTCCGGCCGCCTCGAGCCGAGTTCAGCCGTTCCGGAAAGTCAGAGGCAGGGCGGGGTGTACCGGTCGATCCGCAGCCCGCGGAACTCGATCTTGTTGGCGGTCTTGCCGACGAAGACCAGGCCGCGCGCCTCGCCGACCGCGGTGGCGAACGGGTGGGCCGGCTCGCCCAGCTCGGGCACGAAACTCCAGGCCGACGGGCGGAGGCTGAAGAACCGGGTCACCGTACGCCCGTGGGTCGACGGAATCTTCGTGGCCCACTGGGCGCCGCCACTCCACACCGAGGCCGGGCGCAGCTGCACGTAAAGGTCGTCGGTGGCGCTGTAGGTGAGCCGGAACCCGGCCGACCGGGAGAGGTCGGCCTGGGCCTCGAACTCGTTGCCGAGCCAGACCACGGCCACGTGCCATTCGGCACCGACGAACTCGATCCGGGCCGCGTAGTCCCGCCCGCCGCGGGCCGGGACCAGCATGCTGCCGGTGGCCGGGATCGTGGTGCCCTCGCCGCTGGCCAGCCACTGCTGCAACCGGTCGATCGACGGGGTCGCGCACTCGTGCGCGGGCCCGTGTCCGGGCCGGGCCGCACTCGCCGGCGCCGCACCGGCCGACGCGACCAGCGCCGCGAACGAGAGGGCCACCGCGAGCATCGGCTTCCGCATGTCCCGAACCTCCGTGAACTCTGATCAGTAAGGTTTGTTCAGAGTTCCGGCTGGGGCTACGACAGTCAAGGGCATCGATGAATTGGCTCGCCTATCCGCTGATCTCCGCCTGCTCATGGGTCGCGGACCAGGCGGCCAGCAGCTCGAGCCCGTCGCCGGACGGCGTGCCGGGCTCGGCGGAATACGTCACGACGGTCAGCTCGTCGTCGCCGGGCAGTTCGAGCCCCTCGTACGCCACCTCGAGCTCCCCGATCACCGGATGCCGGAACCGCTTGGTGCCGTGCCGGTGCACGAACACGTCTTGCGCCGCCCACCAGCCGCGGAACGGATCGCTGCGCATCGACAGCTCGCCGATCAGCGTCATCAGCCGCTGGTCGTCCGGATGTCGGGCGGCGGCCGTCCGCAGCGCGCCGACCGAGGAGCGCGCTGTGTCGGTCCAGTCGGCGTAGAACGACTGGGCCGCCGGGTCGAGGAAGATGAAGCGCACCGAATTCACCGGCAGCTCGGGGTTCGCGGCCAGCATCGGCGCGTAGAGGGCCCGGGCCAGCGGATTCATCGCGAGGATGTCGTAGCGGTAGTCGCGCAGGAACGCGGGGACGCCGGCCATCGAGTCGAGCACCCGGCGCACCGCGGGCCGGATCACGGGCGGTCCACTGCGACGGGCCCGGGCAGCGGCGCGGGCGCGGGCCGGGACGGGCGCGGCGGTCCGGGCCAGCTGGTGCAGGTGCGCGGTCTCGGTGTCGTCGAGCCGCAAAGCCCGGGCCAGCGCGTCGAGCACGCTTTCGGAGACCCCGCCGAGATTGCCCCGCTCGAGGCGCGTGTAGTACTCGACGCTCACCCCGGCCAGCGCGGCCACCTCACCGCGGCGCAGACCGGCGACGCGACGGGACCCGTACGCCGGAATGCCGGCCTGCTCGGGGCTGATCCGCGCCCGGCGGGACGTGAGGAAGTCGCGCACCTCGCTGCGGTTGTCGATCGCCATGCACCCCAGGTTAGGCCCCTTCACCGCCGTCAGCCTGGCCCTGTCATGACCCCCCAGCGCCGAGGGGCAGCGGCGTGCCGGTCAGCCGTGCGAGCTCGTCCAGCAAGCTCTGCTGGAAAGCGACGTCACGAGCCGCCGGGTGCGGGTCGCGTTGCCGCTGGTGGTACCAGTAGCCGCCGGTAGAAGCCACGGGGGAGGTGACGAGCCACTCCTGAGTCAGATGTCCGAGCCGCAGGTCGTCCGGCGCACCCGGTCCGCCCATCTTCGTCGGCACCCAGCCCGGGTCGACGGCGTTGCTGCGCACCTCGGGCCAGAGCCGCGCCACCGCGAGCGCGAGAGTGGTGACGAACAGCTTGCTGTCGGAATAGGAGCTCCCCGTCCCGACCGCGCTCACGTCGGCGTGCCCGCCGCTCTGCATGCCGCTGGTCAGATAGACGAGCCGGGCCGGGCGGTCGATCAGCGCGGTGAGCAGATAGGGCGCCACGACGTTGACCGCCATGATCGACCGGCCGTGGTAGACGCCCGCGTTGTGGATCACCGCGTCGACCGGTCCGAGCCGGTTGACCTGGTCGGCCACCGAACGCGTCTGCTCCTGGTCGGCCAGATCACCGGTCACGCCGGCGGCACCGAGAGCGAGCAGATCCCGTACGGCGGAAAGCCTCTCCTCGCTCCGCGCATGAACGATCACCTCGTGCCCGTCACCGAGCAGGGTCGCGGCGGTCAGCCGGCCCAGCCCGTCCGCCGAGCCGGTGATGAAGACACGTGTCATGCTCCGATCATCCCCGTACGGTCGAGGACACCGACCCCAGGAGCATGTGATGACCAGCATCGCCATCATCGGCGCCGGACCCGGCCTCGGTCTGGCCGTGGCCCGGCGTTTCGGCCGCGAGGGCTTCTCCGTGGCGCTGATCGCCCGCAGCCGGGACAACCTCGACCGGCTGACCGCCGAGCTGCGCGAGTCGGGTGTCACCGCCGCCGGATTCACGGCCGATGTGCGTGATCCGGCTTCGCTGAGCAACGCGCTCGCCCAAGCGGGGCCGGTCGAGGTGCTGCAGTACAGCCCCAGGCCGGCCCGCGAGTTCATGCTGCCGGTGCTCGACACCACCGCCGGCGACCTGATCGGACCGATCGAGACCAGCGTGTACGGCCCGGTCACGGCGGTCCACCAGGTGCTGCCGGGGATGCGGGCGCTGGGTCGCGGCACGATCGTCCTGGTGAACGGGGCGAGCGCCGTCCGGCCCCGGGCCGCCGTCACCGGCACGTCGGTAGCGTTCGCCGCCGAGTCCGCGTACGCGGAAATGTTGCATGATGCCCTGCGCCCCGAGGGGATCCACGTGGCCCAGGTCATCATCCCGCGCGGCATCGGCGGTGGCGAGCCGTCCCACGAGCCCGGCGTGCTGGCCGATCTGGTGTGGGCGCAGCACGTCGGGCGCGGGGAGTTCCGGACGTTCGCCGCTCCCCTCGATTAGAGGGTGTTGATGTCGATCACGAAGCGGTAGCGCACGTCGGACTTGAGCACCCGGTCGTACGCCGCGTTGACCTCGCCGGCGGTGATCAGCTCGATCTCCGGCGCGATGTCGTGCTCGGCGCAGAAGTCGAGCATCTCCTGGGTCTCGGCGATGCTCCCGATGCCCGACCCGGCGAACGACCGCCGGTTGCCGAACAGGGTGAACACCTGCACCGGCAGCGGTTCGGGCGGCGCTCCGACGCTGACCAGGGTGCCGTCCAGGCGCAGCATCGACAGGTAGGCGTGCATGTCGATCGGCGCGCTGACCGTGTTCACGATCAGGTCGAACGTGTTCCTCAGCTTGTCGAACGTGTCCGGGTCGCTGGTGGCGTAGTAGTGCGCCGCGCCGAAGGCCAGCCCGTCGTCCTTCTTGCCCAGCGTCTGCGACAGCACCGTCACCTCGGCCCCCTTGGCCGCCGCGATCTTGACGGCCATGTGACCCAGTCCGCCCATGCCGACGACGGCGACCCGGGTGCCCGGCCCGGCCTTCCAGTGCGACAGCGGCGAATAGGTGGTGATGCCGGCACAGAGCAGAGGGGCGGCTTTCTCGTACGGGATGGCCTCGGGAACCCGCAGCACGAAGTCCTCGTCGACCACCACGTGGGTCGAATAGCCGCCCTGCGTGATGGTGCCGTCGCGATCGACCGCGGCGTACGTGCCGGTGTTGCCCGGCAGGCAGTACTGCTCCATGCCGGCCCGGCAGTTCTCGCACTCGCGGCACGAGTTGACCATGCAGCCGACACCGACCCGGTCGCCCACGGCGTGCCGGGTGACCTCGGCGCCGACCTCGGCCACCCGGCCGACGATCTCGTGGCCGACGGTGAGCGGGTAGGCCACGTCGCCCCACTCGCCGCGAACCGTGTGGATGTCGGAGTGGCAGATGCCGGCGTACCGGATCTCGATCAGAACATCGCGCGGGCCGACGTCACGGCGCTCGATCGTCGTGCGGACGAGCGAGCCGGTGGCCGAGGGTGCCGCGATGGCGTTGACGGTAAGAATGGTTCTCTCCTACGACGAAGTTCGTGAAACAGGATCTTACGGGCGGAGCAGCGTCTTGACGGCGCGGCGCTCGTCCATCGCGCGGTAGCCGTCGTCGGCCTGCTCCAGCGGCAGCTCGAGGTCGAACACCCGGCCCGGCTCGATGGTGCCGTCGCCGATCAGTTCGATCAGATCGGGCAGGAACCGGCGGACCGGGGCCGGACCGCCGTGCAGGTGCACCAGCGAGAAGAACATCTCCATGCCGGGCAGGTTCACGTCGTGGGTGACGCCGACGTAGCCCACGTGCCCGCCCGGCCGGGTCGAGCGGATCGCCTGCATCATCGACTCCTGGGTGCCGACCGCCTCGATCACCGAGTGCGCGCCCAGTCCGCCGGTCAGCTCCTTGATGCGCGCGACTCCCTCGTCACCGCGTTCGGCAACGATGTCGGTCGCGCCGAAGTCGAGCGCCAGCTTCTGCCGGCTCTCGTGCCGGCTCATCGCGATGACCCGTTCGGCGCCCAGCTGCCTGGCCGCCAGCACGGCGAGCAGCCCGACCGCGCCGTCACCCACCACCGCCACCGTCTTTCCCGGTCCGGCCTCGGCCGCGGTGGCCGCGAACCAGCCGGTGCCGAGCACGTCCGAGGCGGCCAGATAGCTCGGGATCAGTTCGGCCGGGGGTACCTCCGGGGTGGCGACCAGGGTGCCGTCGGCCAGGGGCACCCGCAGGTATTGGGCCTGGGAGCCGAGCGAACCCATCGGCACCCGATGCACGCAACCGGACTGGTAGCCGGCCCGGCAGATCTCGCAGGTGTTGTCGGAGGCCCAGAACGAGCCGACCACGAACTGCCCCGGCCGCACACTGGTCACCTCCGCGCCGACGGCCTCGACGATGCCGACGTACTCATGGCCCATCGGCGCCGGGCCGTCCATCTTCTGGATTCCCCGGTACGGCCACAGGTCCGACCCGCAGACGCAGGTGGCGGACAGCCGGAGGACGGCGTCGGTGGGCTGCTCGATCCGCGGATCCGGCCGGTTCTCGACCCGGACGTCGCCGGGCCCGTGCAGGACAGCTCCACGCATGATGCTTCTCCTCAACAAAATCGTTTCCCGTACGAGCAAAGCGCAGCACCCGATCCCCGGGGAGTTCCTGTCATGGGGTGTACCGGCAGTACCTCCTTCGCCGGTCGGGGCGTGCCTACGTTTGGTGCATGACTTCTTGGGATCCCGGCGAGCTGCGTCGCATCGGTGACGCCGACGAGTTGCAGCTCAGCTCGCGGCGCGCGGACGGCAGCCTGCGCCCGTACGTGACGATCTGGGTGGTCCGCGACGGCGACGCCCTGTACGTCCGCAGCGCCTACGGTTCCGGCAACGGCTGGTACCGGCGGGCGCGTTCCAGCGGCGCCGGCCGGGTGCGAGCGGCCGGCGTCGAGCGCGACGTCACCTTCGCCGACGCCGACCCGTCCACAGGCGCCGGTCTCGACCGCGCCTACCACGGCAAATACGACCGTTACGGCCCGCGCATCGTCGGCTCGGTCGTCGGCCCGGCGGTCGCCGGCCTGACGATCCGCCTGGACCCGGCGTAGCAGGTCGAGCGCGGCCTGCGGCCAGACCCCGGCCGACGTGGTCGCTCACTCGCCGAGCATGCCGCTTCTCAGCGCGGCGAAGCCGTCGTGGCCCGTGTCGCCGGGGTGGCGCAGGCTGTGCCGGGCCAGCCGCAGGCCCAGCGCCACCCCGTCGGCCAGGCGGCCGGGGTCGCGGGCGAGCATCAGCAGCGGCCCGGCCGCGAACACGTCGCCGGCGCCGGTGGCGTCCACGATCTCGCCGGCGGGCAACGGCTCGTGCGCGACGTTGCCGCCGGGGACGATCTCGATGCCGTCCGGGCGTTTGACCAGCATCGTCTCGTCCAGCTCGAGGTGGGCCAGCGCGTCCCGCTCGCGCCGGTTGACCAGCACGTAGTCGGCGAGCCGGAGGATGCCGGCCACGTCCGGGTCGGTCGAGGCGGACCAGACGTGTCCGGGGTCGACCGACACCAGTACGGCCGGGGCAAGCCGCTTGACGTCGGCCAGCACGGCCCGGAGCAGGGCGGGACTGCGGTCGTCGAAGAAGGACGTGACGTGGATCAGGCGGCTCCGCGTGAGATAGGGCACCACGCCGTCGAGCGTCAGGTGGCGGTTAGCTCCCGCGTGCGTGATGAGAGTCCGCTCGCCGTCGTTGAGCAGCGAGACGCAGACGCCGCCCAGGTGTTCGTCGTCGCGGCGGACGAACTGGCGGTCGACACCGAGTTCGTCGAGCCGGTCGAGCACCGAGAAGCCGGGCGCGGCCGGACGCCCGGCCACGCCGACGTAGCCCAGGCGCAGGCCTGACCCCGTACGGGAAAGGGCGTTGATGGAGTTGAAGGCCGACCCGCCGAACGCGATCGCCGGCCGGGCCACCCGCACCTCGTCGAGCAGCGCCGACATGATCGCCGGATCGTCGACGCGATGCTCGATGCCCGGCTCCCAGCGCGCCGCCACCCCCGCGACCGAGGCCGAGTCGACGATGAGGTCGAGGTTGAGCGCGCCGATGCCGACGATGTCCATCGTCACAGGATCCCTCGGCTCGGCCGGGCGCGGCATAGTGTCCGTCCTATGACCAGAGCGGTTGTCCTCGACGGCTACGGGCCGCCCGAGATGTTGCGCCTCGCCGACGTCGACGTGCCCGCGCCGGGCCCCGGGCAGATCCGGGTCGCGGTGCGGTTCGCGGGGGTCGGGCCGACCGATCTGGCGATCCGGGCCGGGCATCTGCAAGCGGTGTTTCCGGCCACATCCGGCACGGTGCTGGGGTTCGAGGCGGCGGGCGTCGTCGAGAGCACCGGCCCCGATGTGACCGATGTCGCGGCCGGGGACGAGGTGGCGGTTCTGCTGCCGCGTCTCGGGGGTTACGCCGAACTGGCCGTCGCCGACTACTGGGTGCGCAAACCGGCCACGGTGGCCTGGGCCGACGCCGCGGCTCTGCCCGCGTCGGGCGAGGCGGCCGTACGGGTCGTCGACGAGCTCGCCGTCCGTCCGGGCGAGACGATGCTGCTGCTGGGCGGGGCCGGTTCGGTCGGCCTGATCGCGACCCAGCTCGCCGTGGCCCGCGGGGTGAAAGTCGTTTCCGCCGTACGCCCGTCCGACTTCGCGCTCGTCGGTCCGCTCGGGGCGACACCGGTCGACTACGCCGATCCGTTCGCGCACCCGGCGGATGCGGTGTTCGACGCCTCCGGGCGCAGCGACCTCGCCGCCGCGGTGGCGCTCGCCGGTGGGCCGCGACGGGTCATCACCCTGTCCGACCCGCGCGGTCCGCAACTGGGCGTGACCCTGTCGAACATCGTCGCGGCGGGTGTCGTCCCCGCGCTGCGGTCGGTGATGGACCGGCTGGCGTCCGGCGAGCTGACCCTGCGCCCGCAGGTGGTGGCACCGCTGAGCGAGGCGGCCACGGTGCACGCCCGGCTCGAACGTGGTGAACTGCGCGACAAGGTGCTGCTGGAAGTCTGATCCTAGGCGCGCGGGCGGCTGCCGAGAGTACGGCTCGGCAGCTCGCCGAATTCGTCGCGGTATTCGCCCGCGAAACGGCTCAGATTGCCGAAACCCCAGCGCCGCGCGGTCGCCGCCACGGTCGTATTGTCTCCGGGAACGGCGGCCCGCAGATCGACCCGTACGTGCTGAAGCCGCACGCGCCGCAAATAGGCCATCGGGGTGGTGCCGAGGTGCCGCCGGAACGCGAGTTGAAGGGCCCGCACGCCCACCCCACTGGCGGCCGCGACGTCGGACAGGCGTAATGGCTGATCAGCGTTCGCCTCGATACACGCCTGAGCCCGGCGAACGACCGCGGGCGTTGTTCGGCCGGCCGGCGGAAAGCGGGCCGCGGTCATTGTCGTGTTCGGGAAGACGGCGAGCGCCCCGGCCCCGACGAAGCGCAGCATCTGCTCGGCCAGCAGCGCCGGCAGGACCAGACCGGGCACGGCCAGCTGGCGGGTGACGCCGGCCACGACGGCCGACCAGTACCGTCCCATCCCCGGCGATACCGGGGCGAGCGACGTGAAATCCGGTTCCAGGCCGGTGGTTTCGGCGGCCAGTTCCCGGATGACGTCCATCGGCACCCGCACGTCGGCCAGCGCGGGCCCGTGGCCGTCGCCGGTGCAGGCGGCCCCGATCGGGTAGAGGAACGCGTCGTCGCGGGCCAGCCGGGCCTCCTGCCGGCCCGACCGCAGGCGCACCGTACCGTCCAGGATCACGCCGCCGAGCAGGTAGTCGATCGGGTCGCCGGTGGAGAGATACCGCACACCGGAGGCGTGTGCGATATCGGCGCCGAATTCCCCGACCGTTGCGCTGCGGAAACGAAATTTCACTTCGCGCGGATTGTCGAAGGTGATTTTCGCCTGATGTGGCGCAATCCCGTTGGCGAATTCCGCGGCGACCTCGGAGTCGCTAGTTTCGAGGGCGATTGACTCGACCTCAATGGACGGTTGCACTGAAAAGGGACACCCTGCCTGGAACGGAATGGAACGTCGCCCAACATATCAGCGGAAACGCCGGCGAACCACTTACGTTTTCCGGTCAGACATAGACGATTACGTTCGCATTCGCAACCTCAGACGCCGTTCGCGCGCAGGGTCGCGACGGCCTGCACGGTGGCGTAGCCGCGCCATTCCAGGGCGGCCGCCGGGCCGCGCGGGGCGAAGCTGATGGCCCAGCCACCGTCCGGCTGTTGCGTGCCGGCGAGGCGCTCGAGATCGGCGGCGATGGCGCCGGCGTGGAAGAAGGCGCGGGACGGCGCGCCCGGATGCGGGGTGAAGTCGAGCGGGTGCAGCACCTCGCCCTCGGCGCCGCCCGCGACCGGCGTGGGCCCGTCGACGCGTACGAGCTGAGCGGTCTTCTCCAGCAGCGGCATCGCGCGCGGATCACTCTCGGCGACGGCGTCCAGGAACTGCATGACGAACATCAGCTCGTGCGCGGCCGGTTCCGGGCCCATCCGTTCGATCGCGTCGAGGCAGTAGGTGGTGGCCGCGGCCAGCCAGGGGTGCCGGGCGATCTCGGCGTGATGCCGGGCCAGGCGGTGCGCCTGCGCGGCCAGCTGGCTGGTCATCTGCAGGGACGAGGCGGCCGGGTCGGCCGAGGCCCAGTGCCCGGCGCTGCCCTCGGTGTCGGAGTAGGGCAGCGCGAACGGGACCCCGCCGTCGGGCCGGCTGATCGCGGCGAGCCAGTCGCACAACCCGGGACCGCGGCCGCCGGTGTCGCCGACCTCGGCCAGCACTTCGAGGGCGTGCATGGCGGCCACGGGCTGACTGGTCGCGGAGCGCAGGTCGGGCTCCAGGGCCCAGCCGTACCCGCCGCCGGGATTGCCGAAGCCGTCGAGGGCGGCGAGCACCCCGTCGGCCGGGTCGTCGCCGAGCAGGCGGGACAGGCGACGGCGCTCGAGCGTACGGGCGTGGGTCGTCACGAAGTCGGTGGCGGCGTGGAAGTCCATGACAGCCACGCTAAGTGAAACCGCACCGGCACCGCAGTCCGGAACGCGAACAACACGCGGAGTGACATCGTGGCCCGCCGCCGGCTGGCTCTAACTTCGCGGAGAACGCCCGGTTTCGACCCTAAACATCTGCCTGAGATGTCTGAGTTAGGCCGTTTGGACGAGTTGCTGTGACGCTCGGTCAACCGACCTTGTTTCACGCTGCGTCACTTCGTATTGTCCAGATGTGCCCGAAACGCGGTCTTCCGCAGACGGGCGACATCACAACGAGTGACAAGGTGGAGGTGACCGATGACGGCAGGATGGTTCGTCCTCGTCGCCGGTTACGCGGTCATGCTGTCCTGGCCGATCTCGACGGTCGCGCTGGTGACGCTGGCGGTCCGCTACGTGGCCTCCCGCCGCCGGGACGTGGTGGCCAGGTCGCTGCGCAACGGCGACGGCACCCCCGAGCACTTCTGGATCATCGTGCCGGCGCTGAACGAAGAGGTCGTCGTCGGCAACACGGTCAAGGCCGCGCTCGGACTGAGCGGCCCCGGTAACACGCTGGCCCGCGTGCTGGTCGTCGACGACGGTTCGGACGACGGCACCCCGGACGTGCTGGCCGCGATCGACCACCCCCGCCTGCACGTCATGCGCCGCGAACTGCCGGAGGCCCGCAAGGGCAAGGGCGAGGCGCTCAACGCCGCCTACCGCTACATCGCCGAGCAGACCGCGCAGGCCGGCATCAGCCCGGACAAGGTCGTCCTCGGCATCATCGACGGCGACGGCCAGGGCAGCCGCAACATCCTGCTCGAGGTGTCCCGGATGCTGCGCGACACGGCCATCGGCGCGGTGCAGGTGCAGGTCCGCATCCGCAACCGCAACAAGCTCCTCGGCGCAGTGCAGGATCTGGAGTTCGCGACGATCGTGAACGCCTGCCAGACGCTGCGCGACCGGCTCGACACCGTCGGCCTCGGCGGCAACGGCCAGTTCACCCGGCTGTCGGCGCTGCTGGCCCTGGGCGACGCGCCCTGGTCGGCCTGCCTGGTCGAGGACCTCGAGCTGGGCCTGCGGATGCACCTGGACGGCGTCGGCATCCGCTACACCTCGCACGCCTCGGTCACCCAGCAGGCCGTGGTCGACGTCCGCCGGCTGACCCGGCAGCGCACCCGCTGGGCCCAGGGCAACCTGCAGTGCGCCCGCTACCTGCGCTCGCTGGTCACCTCGAAGCGGATCGGCCTGACCTCGCTGGCCGAGGTGCTGCACTACCTGTTCTCCCCGTGGATCAACGCGCTGGTCACGGTCTTCATGACCGCGGCGGTCGCGGTCGCCGCGGCCGGCCTGGCCCTCGGCCACCCGTTCCCGTTCCTGCCGCGGTGGCACGACCTGCTGGCCAGTGCCGGCGTCTGGCTCGGCGTCACCTGGTTCCCCGGCTTCGTCTGGGCGCTGGTGCACCGCTACCGGCTCCGCGACGAGACCGTCCGGCGGCTCTTCAT
Source organism: Paractinoplanes bogorensis (assembly GCF_018829635.1). GTDB lineage: Bacteria > Actinomycetota > Actinomycetes > Mycobacteriales > Micromonosporaceae > Actinoplanes > Actinoplanes bogorensis. Next base: position 490,260 of record NZ_JAHKKG010000003.1, on the reverse strand, counting down.
CGCCGCCCTGGCCTACCCCGCGTTCCTGCTCCTCGGTCTCGTCGCCACCTACCGGGCCATCGCCCGCCAGGCCACCGGCCGCCAGGCCTGGGCCAAGACCGAACGTCTCGCCGAAGAAGAACTCCCCGCTCCCGCACCTGATCTGGCTCTGGCCGCTTAGAAACAGGAGACCCCCCACATGTCGCTCCCCGAAGTCCACCTGATCGGCGGCACCCGCCCCGAGGCCGTCAAGCTCGCCCCCGTCGTCACCGCCATGCGCGAGCAGGGCCTGGTCGAGCCGGTGCTGCTGGCCAGCGGTCAGCACCCGACGATGGTCACCCAGTCGCTGGCCGCGTTCGGCCTGACCCCCGACATCACGCTCACCGTCGAGCGGACCACCGGCAGCCAGGCCGAGCTGTTCACCGAGATGGTGCGCCAGCTCGACGCGCTCTGGGAGGTCCGCCCGCCGGCCGCCGTGATCGTGCAGGGTGACACCACGACGAGCCTGGCCGGGGCACTGGCCGCGTTCTGGCGACGGATTCCGGTCGTACACCTGGAAGCCGGTCTCCGCTCGGGCGACATCGAGTCACCGTTCCCCGAGGAGGCCAACCGCAAGCTGGTCGCCCAGATCGCGTCGCTGCACCTGGCGCCGACCCCGCTCGCCGCGATGAACCTGCTCGACGAGAACGTGTCCGGCGAGGACGTCTTCGTCACCGGCAACACCGTGGTCGACGCGACGCTGGCGGTGGCGGGGCGGATGCTCCCGTACGAGAACCAGGCCGTCGCCGCCGCACGCACCGGCAGCACCAACCGCCTCGTGCTGGTCACCGCCCACCGCCGCGAATCGTGGGGCGCGCCGCTCGACCGGATCCTGGCCGGCGTCCGCGAGCTGGTCGTCAAGTACCCGGACATCGACGTGATCCTGCCCAGCCACCCCAACCCGGCCGTCCGGGCCCAGGTCGAGGCGGGCCTGGCCGGGATGCCGCGGGTGACCGTGACCGACCCGCTGCCCTACCCCGACCTGTCCCGCTTGCTGTCCGAGGCCTACCTGGTGCTCACCGACTCCGGCGGCATCCAGGAGGAGGCGCCCTCGTTCGGCGTCCCGGCCCTGGTGCTGCGGGACGTCACCGAGCGTGTCGAGTCGCTCGAGGCCGGCTGCGCCAAGCTGGTCGGTTCGGACACCGCGGTGATCGTGGCCGAAGCGTCCGCCCTGCTCGACGACCGGGCCCGCCGCGACGCGATGACGGCCGGCGGGAACCCGTACGGGGACGGCCTGGCCGCCGCCCGCACCGCGCACGCCACCGCCGCCCTGCTCGACCTCACCAGCTCCCCCGTTGCCATGATCGGAGTGTCCCGCTGATGCGTTTCACCAAGCCCCTCCTCTCGGCCGGCGTCGCCGTCGTGGCGCTCGGAGCCTTCGCCGTCAACTCGATGGGCGCCGAGGCCGCGGTCAAGCCCGTCGCCGCCGCCGTCGTCACCGCGCTGCCGGCCGCCAAGTCCGGCAAGGCCGCCCCCGGCGGTGGCACCGCCAAGACCCTGATCATGTACGACACCACCAGCGAGTACGGCTGGCTGGGTGAGGTCTACGCGACCCAGACGGCCAACCTGACCTCGCACTTCGGTACGTGGACGGCCGCGCCGGTCGGCTCGTACAAGGCCGGCGACCTGAACGCCTACACGGCCGTGGTCTACGTCGGCTCCACCTACGACGAGCCGATCCCGGCCGCGTTCCTCACTGACGTCGCCGCCACGACCAAGCCGGTCACCTGGATCTACGACAACATCTGGCAGCTGACCGCGACCGGTTCGTTCGCCGTCGACCACGGCTTCACCAGCGGCGGGTTCGACTTCGCGGACGTCACCGAGGTCGACTACAAGAACGCCAAGCTGACCCGCGACCACCTGAACAAGTCCGGCATCATGAACCTGTCGATCACCGACGCGTCGAAGGTCAAGACCCTGGCTTCCGCCGTACGCCCGGACGGGTCGACCTTCCCGTGGGCGATCACGTCGGGCAACTTCACCTACGTCGGCGAGATCCCGTTCTCGTACGTCACCCACGACGACCGCTACCTGGCGTTCGCCGACCTGCTGTTCGACTCGCTCGGCACCACCGGCGTGGCCCGCGAGCAGCACCGCGCCCTGGTCCGCATCGAGGACGTCGGCCCCGACTCCGACCCGGCCGAGCTCAAGGCGGTCGCCGACTACCTGTCGTCGCAGTCCGTGCCGTTCACCGTCGCCGTCTACCCGCGTTACCGCGACCCCAAGGGTGTCAACAACGGCGGCAAGGCGCAGGACTACACGCTGCTGAACAAGCCGAAGGTCGTCGCCGCGCTGAAGTACATGCAGAGCAAGGGCGGCACGCTGCTCATGCACGGCTACACGCACCAGTACGGCAACGTCGCCAACCCGTACGACGGGGTCAGCGCCAACGACTTCGAGTTCTACATGGCCCACGTGGACAGCGCGAACAACGTGATCTACGACGGCCCGGTGCCCGGCGACTCGGCGGCCTGGACGACCAGCCGCGTGGTGGCCTCGGGCCTGGTCTTCGCGGCGGCCGGCCTCGGCACCCCGACCATCTTCGAGTTCCCGCACTACGCCGGCAGCGCGGTCGACTACCAGACGATCAACTCGATCTTCGGCCTGCGCTACGACCGTGGTCTCTACTTCCCCGGCGTGCTCACCGGGGCCAAGTACGACTACAGCCGGCAGTTCGGCCAGTTCTTCCCGTACGTGGTCCGCGACGTCTACGGTTCGGTCGTCATCCCCGAGAACATCGGCAACGTCGAGCCCGAGTCGTTCAACAACCACCCGGCCCGCCTGCCGAGCGACCTGCTCGCTTCGGCCGAGCGCAACCTGGTCGTCCGCGACGGCGTCGCCAGCTTCTTCTACCACCCCTACCTGGGGACCGACTACCTCAAGCAGGTCGTCACCGGCGTGAAGTCCGAGGGCTACTCCTTTGTCTCCGCGAACTCGATGATCGGCCGGTAGTCCCCGAACCGAGGGGTACTCCCTTGTCTCCGCGAACTCGATGATCGGCCGGTAGTCCCCGATCTGAAGAAGAATTTTCGCCGCCCGCGCTTTTATGCGCGGGCGGCGTTTTCGCGTAGCTCCCGGACCAGCGACGACACCACGGCCTTGAGGCTGCCGTCGTTGGCCGCGGCGACCCGTAACTGACGCTGGTAGCTGGCGCCGCCTTCGATGATCACGCGCAGGTCGTCGAGCTCGCCGGCGCAGCCCAGGTCGGCGGCGATCGGCTCGAGGGCCGGCCGCAGCTCGGCCAGGTCGTCGGTGACCAGCCGCTCGTCGCCGACCGCGTTCTGGATGATGATGGCGTCCATGCCGTAGCGGGCGGCCCGCCACTTGTTCTCGCGCACGAACCACGGTTGCAGCCTCGGCACCTCGCGGCCGGCGTCCAGCTCGCGCGAGAAGTGCTCGGCCAGGCACTGGGTGAGGGCGGCGAGCGCGCCGATCTCGCGAGCGGTCGAGATGCCGTCGAACGCCCGGACCTCGACCGTGCCCCACTTCGGGGCGGGCCGGATGTCCCAGCGCAGCTCGGTCAGCTCCTCGACGACGCCGACGTGCCGCAGGTCGGCCACCATCGCCTCGAACTGGGCCCAGTCGGTGAACTGCGGCGGCAGACCGGCCGTCGGCAACTGCTGGAACATCAGCGCCCGGTTCGACGCGTAGCCGGTGTTCTCCCCCGCCCAGAACGGGCTCGATGCGCTCAACGCCTGGAAGTGCGGCAGATAGGTCATCAGGCCGTCGACGATCGGGAAGACCTTGCGCCGGTCCTCCACGGCGACGTGCACGTGGACGCCCCAGATCATCATCTGCCGGCCCCACCAGCGAGTGCGGTCGATCAGCGTGTCGTAGCGGGGCTTACCCGGGGTGACCTGCTGCTGGAACCACTGGCTGAACGGGTGGGTGCCGGACGAGACGAGGTCGACACCCAGCGGCTCGGCCACCGCGCCGACCCGCTCGACCAGCCCGGTGAGGTCGGCCACGGCGTCCGCGACCCGCTCATGCGGCGCGCTGACCAGCTCGATCGTGTTGGTGAGAAGCTCGGTCGTCACGTGCGGGAAGCCCTCGGTGCGGCCCAGCCGGGCCAGCAGCTCGGGGGCGGCGGGCGACAGCTCACCGCTGCGCCGGTCGACGCACGCGAGCTCCCATTCGATCCCGAGACGCGACCTGTGCGACCGGGCGAAATCGATATGCATGCAGTGTCTTTCGCGCTCGCGGACCGTGCCGCTCATCCTATTACGCCCTTAGTGCGGCCGGATCGATGCCGAACAGAAGGGGGTGACGGTCAGCTCGCCTCCCCGGCGCTCCGGCATCCGGCTCGGTGCCGCGGCGATGGTGGCCGGCGTCGTGGTGCTGCAGGTGCTCGCGGTGCTGTTGCCCGCCGAGCGGCAGATGTTGACGGCGGCGACCCTGGGTCCCCTGAACCTGGTCGGTGCGATCTTCGCGTTGCGGGCCGCGCGGGGCGGCGATCGAGCCGCGTGGCGCCTGGTGGCCGCGGGCAACGTGCTCGCGGCGGCGACGAACGCGGCCATGGGCGAGGCCACGAGCTCGGGCCGGGCGTATTGGTTCTGGGTGGGGTCGGTCTGCGGCATGGCCATGTACGCGACGTTCGCTCTGGCGGCGCTGGCGTTCCCGGCGCAGCGGCTGCGCGGCTGGCAGCGGGCCGGGCTGGCCGGTGAGGCGACGGCCGTGCTGGGCTGCGGCTTCATGTACGTCTGGGACTTCGTGCTGCAATCACGGATCGTCACCACCCACGACTGGTCGCGCTGGCCGCTGACGATCGCCTTCCCGCTCGGTGACCTGCTGCTGCTGATCGGCGTCTCAGCCGTGGTGCTGCGGGGCGGGCTCAACCGGCGTACGCGTCCGGTGGCCCTCTTCACCGGCGGGCTGAGCCTGTTCCTGATCTCCGACGCGTTGTTCAGCGCGATCGGCGACGACGGCAACCACGCCACCGGCCCCCTGCACGCCACCATCAGCAACGTCGTGGCGATGACCTGCATCATGCTCGCCGCGATGTGGCAGAGCGGGCTGGCCGGGCGGCCCGCCGCGGACACCGTCGCGCACCGCCCGTGGGCTCCGGCCTGGTTCTCCTACCTGCCGTACGGCGCGGTCGCCGCGGGCCTGGCCCTGCTGGTCGCGGTCACCGTCCGGGACGGCCAGATCACCACCTGGGGCGGCCTGGTGCTCGGCCTGGCCGTGGTCACCGCGGGCGTCGCCGTCCGCCAGATCGTCTCGCTGCACGACAGCCGCCAGCACGAGACCGCCGACCCGCTGACCGGCCTGACCAACCGGGTCGGCCTGCACCGGCGGCTCAGCCAGGCGCTGCGCCGGGGCGAGCCGGTGGCGCTGCTGCTGATCGACCTCGACGGGTTCAAGGCGGTCAACGACACCTACGGCCACAACACCGGCGACCTGCTGCTGCTCGAGTTCGCGGCCACGCTGCGCAGCAGCATCCGCAGCACCGACGTGGCCTGCCGGATCGGCGGGGACGAGTTCGTGGTGCTGCAGCACGACGTGACCACCGAAGCCGACACGGTGGCCCTGGCCCGCCGCATCCTGGCCACGGCGGCCGACAACCCGGTCCGGGTCGGCGAGAGCACCGTCACCGCCCGGGCCAGCATCGGCGCGGCTCTCGCTCTCGCCGATGTCGGTGAAACCGCCGACGACCTCCGCCACCGCGCCGACGTCGCGATGTATCAGGCCAAGCGGGCCGGCCAGCACGACCTGGTCATCTACCGGCCCGGCATGCTCGACCGCCGGGCCGACGACGACGCGCTGGGCCAGGACCTGGAGAACGCGGTCGCCAGCGGCCAGCTGCGGGTCCTCTACCAGCCGATGATCGACCTGGCCACGGGCCACCCGATCGGCGCCGAGGCCCTGGTCCGCTGGCACCACCCGCTGCGCGGCATCGTCGCCCCGCTCGACTTCATCCCGATCGCCGAACGCACCGGCACGATCAACGGCGTCGGCCTGTACGTGCTCGAACAGGCCTGCCGCGAGGCGCACGGCTGGCCCGGCGACGCGTACGCGAGCGTCAACCTCTCGGCCCGGCAACTGCAGGACACCGGCCTGGTCGCCGCGGTCCTCGGCGTGCTCGACCGCACCGGCCTGCCCCCGCACCGCCTGGTCCTGGAGATCACCGAGTCGGCCATCGTGGACGACCGCGTCGCGATCCCCGCCCTGGAAACCCTGCGCGCCCACGGCATCCGCATCGCAATCGACGACTTCGGCACCGGATACTCGTCCCTGCAATACCTGAGCCGCCTACCGGTCGACATCCTGAAGATCGACCGCAGCTTCGTCGCCGAGCTCGACAACACCAGCAAGGGCTCGGCCATCACCGAGGCGGTGATCAGCCTGGCCCGGATCCTCGACCTGACCACGGTGGCCGAGGGCATCGAAACGGCCGACCAGGCGGCCGAACTGCAGCGGCTGGGCTGTCACACCGGGCAGGGTTTCCTGTACGCAAAACCGCTGGCCGCGCCCGACGTCCTCGAATACGTGACCCACCACACGGCGGCGGCGACCAGCTCCGCTTCCGCTTCCACCTCTGCCTCCGCCTCCGCCTCCGCTGACGCATAGCTCGGTTCGGCCGCGCTCGGCGGTCGCCTCTTCGTCGCGGTCGGCGGTCGGCCGCTCTCGGCGGTCGGCCGCTCTCGGCGCTCAGCCACTCCCGGCGCTCAGCCACTCCCGGCGCTCAGCCACTCCCGGCGCTCAGCCACTCCCGGCGCTCAGCCACTCCCGGCGCTCAGCCACTCCCGGCGCTCAGCCACTCCCGGCGCTCGCCGTTGCGTCGCGGAGGTGCCAGGGTGGCGTAGTGAATCAAGGAACGGTATCGGTCGGGCCGGTGCTCGGTGTGGTGCTGGCGGCGCTGGTGCTGGTAGCAGTGGCGGCCGCGGTGATCGGGCGGCTCGGTGTCAGCCGGGCCGTCGTCACGGCCTCGCTCAGGGCGGTCGCGCAGCTCGGGCTGGTCTCGCTGCTCATCGCCGCGGTGCTGCGGTCATGGTGGGCCACGGCCGGGTTCATCGTGCTGATGGTGCTGGTCGCCGCGCTGACCTCGGCCCGCCGGGTCAGCACACTCCGGCTCGGGTGGATGGTCATCCTCCCGATCGCCGCCGGGGCGCTACCGGCCGGGGCGCTCATCGTGGCCACCGGCGCCATGCCGCTGACCGAGGTCGCGGTGCTGCCGATCGCAGGCATCCTGATCGGCGGGGCGATGACCGCGACGTCGCTGGCCGGCCGCCGCGCCCTCGACGAACTGCGCGACCGGCACGGCGAGTACGAGGCGGCCCTGGCCCTGGGCTTCCTGCCCCGCGACGCCGCCTTGGAGGTCGTCCGCCCGACCGCGGGTCAAGCGCTGGTGCCCGCGCTCGACCAGACCCGGACGGTCGGCCTAGTCACACTGCCCGGCGCGTTCGTCGGCGTGATGCTGGGCGGCGGTTCCGCCATCCAGGCCGGCGCGACCCAGTTGCTGGTGCTGCTAGCCCTGCTGGCCGTAGAGGCGATTGCCGCCGCCGTAACGGTCGAGCTGGTCGCGGCCGGCCTGATCACGCGAGCGGCAGCTCAGCCCGAACCTCGAAGCCGCCGTCGTCGCACCGCCCAGCCGAAATAGTCCCGCCAAGCGCGCGGACACGCTCCCGCATCCCGACGATTCCGTGGCCGCCGCTCTCACTTCTCGACGGTCCGGCCGCAGCTTTGCCCAGGCCGTCGGCGGTACGCGAACGCTCGTTCGTCAGCGATTCGCCAGGGGCGTTGCGGACAACTATGTGCAGTGCTCGCTCATCTACGGACAGCCGGACCCGGATGGCCGCACCGGGCGCGTGGCGAGTGGCGTTGGACAGCCCTTCCTGCACGATGCGATAGGCGGTCCGGCCGACCAGCGGCGGAACCGTCCCCGAGTCCTGGTCGAGCGCGACATCCAGGCCAGACGCGCGTGCCGCCTCGGTCATGGCGAGAATGTCGGCCATCCCCGGTGACGGCGGCGATGCGGTGTCGGCCGAGTCGCTACGCAGGACGCTGAGCAGACGCCGCATGTCCTGCAGAGCCGACCGCGAGGCACCGGCAATCGCAACGAACTCGGCATCCCGGTCGTCCGGCTCATCGCCCAGCCGGTAGGGCGCAGTCTCGGCCCGCACAGCAATCATGGACATGTGGTGAGCGACCACATCGTGCATCTCACGGGCAATCCGCTGCCGTTCCGCGAGCACGGCATGCCGCTCCTGCGCAACTTCGGCCCGTTCGCGCTCGGCAACGAGCTGGGCATCAAGCCGCACCGCCCGGCGGCGATACACCTCGAACCGCCGCCGCACCTGATCGCCGGCCACCGCAACCACGATGATCGCGGCAACCAGAACGCGCGCCCGCTCCGCGGGAAGATGAGCGATCGTGGTCGCCACACTCAGCATCGCAATCCAGAACACCGTGGCCGACCGATGAACCAGCGCAACAACAAGCACCAGCCCACCAAGAATCACCGGCTGCACCGGATGCCACGGCCACGACAGCCCATCCGGCGCAACTTGGCCCGGCAGGTTGAGCAGCGTGCCCACAACAGCAATCCGCCAGGCAACAAGCGGCCACCGCGGCAACAGCATGAGCGGACCGGCCACGCCGACTACGAGTGCCAGCCGAACCAACGTAGTCGGATCGTCCAGCGCAACCCCGCCGAGCCCGTGCCAGACAACCACCGCGCAGCCCAGCCCCGCCAAGACAAACGCCCAGCTCAGAACGGCAGCATGACCAGGCCGAACCCGATCCCGCCCCAACACCGCGACCAGAAGCCCGCTCCCAAGCGCCCGCACATTAGGCATGCGGCCATGCTCCGCCCGGCGACACCCTCCATTCGATCCGGCAGACCTGACAACCAACAGTGGTGCTACGTCCACCGTCGCCCGTCCGCCACGGACAATCGCGCGGCCAACCGCACGGTCAACGCGCAAACGCGCAGCGTGCGAACACGCAACCAACAAACGGGCACCGTGCGGACGGCGCCGCGGACGGGGTGGCCTTCTGACGTGCGGGTGGGCCTGGCTAGGTCACGCCCAGCGTTGGTCGGCGGAGCGAGGGGCGCCGGCGCCGGCGTTGAGCAGGGCTGTGTAAGCGTCGGCGACAGTGGGTGGCACGTCTACGTGGGCGATGAAACCGCGGCCCACGGGGCCGTAGCCGTTCGTGTCGTCCGTCAGGCGTGGGATCTCGCCCATCAGCAGGGACAGGTAGCGGGCGGGAGGCCACATACCGCGCGGTGGGTCGGTGAAAGCGCCCGCCGCGTCGAAATGGGTGCGGTGGGCGGCGTAGTTGACCACCTGCGTGTCGGGGGCGTGCAGGCGGAAGCCGGCGTCCATGCGGCGCTGCATCGAGGCGTCCTGGATGATCAGGATTCGGGTGTGCGGGACGCCCTCGGTGGTGAGCAGGGACAGGGCGTTGCGCACGTTGTTGCCGCAGTTGGTCGACTCGTGTTCCAGCAGGTCGGCCCGGAAGCCGTACTCGGTGCGCAGGTATCGGTCGAAGATGGCCGCCTCGGTCAAGCCGTCCGCGTCGGGCCAGCCGGTGCTCCGGCACAGGGCGTCGGTGGAGTGGCCCTGGCCGCCGACGATCATGCGGCAGTCGGCGTTTGTCCGGGCGAAGGCCTCGGCGCCGGCCAGGATGCTGCCGCCGAAGAGGATGGCCACGTCGTAGCGGCCGTCGTCCGGTGTGTCGATGTCGCGCAGCGCGCAGAAGTCCACCAGCGTGTTCGCGGCCGAGACGATCATGGTTGGAGCGTAGCGACCGCGCTCAGCAGGAGCCGCCAGAAGGCGTCGACGTCGATGTCCACGGCTACGTCGACGTTGGCCGCGGCGCCCGTACGGCCGTGCAGGTCGACGACCGTCGCGCCGCGGGTGTGGGTGCCGGTGAGCTCGATCGCGACCGGCGCGGCGACGGTGGTGACGATGGTCGGGTCGAGGACGAGCGCGACCGCCACCGGATCGTGCACGGGCGGGTGCTCGAAGCCGAACGTACGGCGGTAGGCCCCGGCAAAAAAGGTCATCAGCTCGGCACTGACCCGCCCGGGCGTGGTGCCCAGGGCCCGGAACGCCTCGATGATCTCGGTGGTGGCCAGGGCCCGATGGGTCACGTTGAGGCCGACCATGGTCAGCGGCAGGCCCGAGCGCAGCACGATGTCGGCCGCCTCGGGATCGGTCAGGATATTGAATTCCCCGTACGGCGTGGTGTTGCCCCGTTCGGTCGAGCCGCCCATGAAGACGATGCGGTGCAGGCGCGCGGCGACCTCGGGATGGGTGCGCAGCAGCAGCGCCACATTGGTCAGCGGGCCGGTGGCGATCAGCGTGACCGGCTCGGGCGACGCCGTGATGAGCCGCCGCATCAGCTCGACGGCGGTCACGTCGGCCAGGTCGGCCACGGGCAGGGAGAGGTCGGGACCGTCGAGCCCGGACGCGCCGTGGATGTCGGCGGCCACGGTCAGCTCGCCGACCAGCGGACGGGCGCTGCCCGCGGCGACCGGGACGTCGGTGGCGCCGGCCAGGGCGAGGATCCGCTGCGCGTTACGGGTGGTCTTGTCGAGCGTCTGGTTGCCGGCCACGGTGGTCATGCCGAGGAGGCGTACGCGGGAATCGCCTGTCGCCAACATCAGCGCGAGCGCGTCGTCGTGACCGGGGTCGCAGTCGAGGATGACGGGGATGGCCATCCGTGGATGGTAGAGCGGTCGTTGATCCGACCCGGCCGAACGCGCCGGACCGGCCGCATCATGAGGCATGGGCCAAGACGGGCCGGTTCTCGCCGTCCACCTGCTCGGCACGTTCCGCGCGGCGGTCGACGACGTGCCGATCGAGCCGTGGCGGGGTGGACGAACGCGTTCGTTTTTCGCCTACCTGCTCACTCACCGGCAGCCGTGGCCGACCCGGGACATGCTGATGGACCTGTTCTGGCCGGGGGCCACCCCGCAGGCGGCCCGCAACAGCCTGAACGTCGCCGTGCACACCCTGCGCCGGGCGTTCCGGGCGGCGACCGACCGGCCGGTGATCGAGTTCGGGGCGAACGCGTACCGGCTGAACCCGGCCCTGCGGCTCTGGCTCGACGCCGACGAGTTCGAGCAACTGGTCGGCGACGGCCAGCGGCTCGAGACGGCGGGCGATTTCGAGAACGCGACCCGGCGGTACGAGACGGCCGCGTGGCTCTATCGCGGCGGGTTCCTGGCCGACGTACGGCACGAGGAGTGGCCCGTGCTGCTGCGGGAACGATTACGGCTGACCAATCTCGAGGTGCTCGACCGGCTCGGCGACCGCTATTTCGAGGCCGGTCGGTACGCCGCCGCGGCCGAGCTGTGCACCCGGTTGCTGCATCAGGATCCGTGCCGCGAGCGGGTGCACCGGCGGCTGATGCGCTGCCACAGCCGGCAAGGCTATCCGCACCTGGCGCTCCTGCAGCACCGCGCGTGCACGGCCGCGCTGCGGGCCGAACTCGGCGTGTCACCCAGCCCGGCCACGCAGGAGCTCTACGAGCGGATCCGGCGCCACGAGACCGTCTAGGCCCAGGCGATACCGTTGTCGCTCAGCCAGCGCAGCTCGCGGGCGTTGAGCCATCCGCCGACCCGGCCGCCGACGTGGACGACACCCTCGTCACCGGGGTCGAGGACGACACGTTCGTGATGCGGCGGCCAGCGCAGCAGCACCCGCCGTCCGCAGCTGTGGCAACTCCACTCCTCGGCTCCGGACTCGCTCGACCCGGTCACCACCATCTCGTGCGGTCGTGCCATGGCGCGCTCCTCGAATGTCGTGTCGGGAGGCTGACATCCCCACGGCGACTTCGACGGGGCTGAGTGGGTTCCCCCACCGCGTACAGGCAAAACGCCTTGGATGTGCCAAACGTGCGGCGGGCGCTTAAATCCGACCGGGCCCGCGGTTAAGCGCTGTGACCAGCGCGGCTAAGCACGGGTTGGAACTGTCCACGAGCAGCCGTGCTCCCGCACGGACTTCGAGGACGGAGGGTCCCGGACCATGACCACACAAGAGCAGCTCCTGGCTCACTCAGGCACGTCAATGCCGCAGGTCACCGATGACATGGTGCAGAAAGCGGCCGAGCTCGGCGAGAAGTACGCCGGACAGGTCGTAGCCGCCCTGGAGAACCGGGCGGCTACGGGCAGCGTCGACATCGGGCAGCCGACGGTCGGGCCGTACGTGGCCTTCGACCTGCTGGCCACCACGCCGATCCAGTTCGGTGGCCCGCCGCCGTACCAGCCCAGCCGCATCCTGGCCGGCGGCGAACCGGCGCTCATCCTGGCGTTCCTGTTCGTCAACTCGACGGTGGACGTCCCGCACGGTTTCGCGGTCCCGCCGACCAAGCAGCTGAGCAACCGGACGTACCGGGTCAGCATGGAGCAGATCAACCTCACCGCGGTGAGCAACGGCCCGGACGCGCACATCCAGGACGTGTTCGGGGCGCCGGCCGCGACGCTGACCGTGCTGCCGTTCTGGTTCACGGCCCCGCAGCCGGGTCCCGACCCGATTCTCTTCGAGGCCAACTTCACGGCCGACATCGTCGGGGCGTCCCAGCCGTACGCGGCCTTCGCCAGCACGATCGTCGATTTCGACTCGTTCAAGGTGCTGGAGAACGTCCCCGTCCGGTACCTCGTCTACGCCGAGTAGGCGCCCAGGCGGTCACCGGTGTCATCGGTGGCCGCCTTCCGCCCGGGAGGATCCCCATGACCGGCATCATCGGCCGCGCTCTCGCCCTGCATCCGGCATGTGAGCTCCTCGCCGACCCGACCGTCGAAACGACAAGTTCCGGCTCCCGTACGGTCCACCTGCACCAGCACCACCTCGGTGTCCGGGTCTTCCACGCCGACCTGGCCGTACGCTTCGACCCGGCCGGCGCGACGTCCACCGCCGGACGCACGATCCCGATCGACGACGCGGCGACCGTCACCCCGCGGCTCCGGGCCGAGGCGGCCGTTGTCGCCGCCTGGGACAACGCGCGGCCCGGCCCGGCTGTTGTGGTCGCGCGGCTCGACGGTGCTGAGCGCCCGACGGTTTTGACGCCCGGCCCGGTCATCGCGCGCCTGACCTGGTTCCCGCGCGCGACCGGCGACCTGACCCTGGCGTGGCTGGTCGACCTGCCCCGATCCACCGTCCTGGTCGACGCTGACACCGGTGACATCCTGTACGCGCGGCCGACCGCGCTGTCGGTGACGGCGACCGGCAAGGTCTTCCTTGTCAACGGTGACATCCCGCGCGAGCAGATCACCTTCCCGAGGCCCCTTTCCGCGTACGGACTGGGTCCGCTCTCCCCCAGCCCCTGGCTCCTGGGCGAGGACACCAATGGCACCGGTGTCACCGCCCGGTTCGGTGACTCCGGCGTCCCGGTGCTGGGACGGCACGTCGACGGCACGCTCACCTTCGACCCGCATCCGGACAGCGAGGAACAGTGGGTCGTCAACGCTTTCGCGCTCGCCTCCAGTGCCCGCGACGTGTTCGCCGCGCTCGGCGTCCCCGACCTCGGCCCGCTGGACGTCCGGGTCCATCCCGACCCGCTGCCGGGCGATGTCTCGCTCGACCCCGCCACGGCCGACGGAAGCGGCCCGGTGCTGCGCCTGGGCCCGGTCGCCGCTACCGGGCGGCACACCGCGCTGGACGCCTCGATCATGTTCCACGAGTACACCCACGTCGTCACGAGCCGGCTGGTCGGCGGGGCCGGCAACAGCCACGCCTTGGACGAGCCGCAGAGCGCCGGACTGGCCGAGGGCTGGAGCGACTTCTTCGCCTGCCGACTGCTGGACACCGGTGTCATCGCGGCCTGGGCCACGAACCGGCCCGACGGCATCCGCGGCCACCGCTACGACGGCGACCATCCCGGCGACTTCGGCCAACTCGGGCAGGGCCGCTACACCGACGCCCATGCGATCGGCGAGATCTGGTGCGCCACGCTGCTCGAGATCGCGCACAGGCTCGGCTCGGACCAGCGCACGATGCAACTGGTCGTCGACTCACTCAAGCTCGCCCCCGCCAACCCCGGATTCCTCGACATGCGGGACGCGATGCTGGCCGCCTTGAGCGACGAACGCAGAGCAGCCGGCACACGCGACTCAAGCAGCGCGGGTGACATGCGCAGCACGGCGGGCACGAGCGGCACCGCGGCCGGCGCGGGCAACTCGGCCGGCGCGGGCAACTCGGCCGGCGCGGGCAACGCGGGTGACACGGCCGGCGCGGGTGGGGATGGCGACGAAGAGGTTCTGTGGGCGGCGTTTGCTCGGTTTGGGATGGGACCTCGGGCGAGCAGTGTGGGCACCGGCCTGGATGACATCCACGCTGACTTCGAGCCGCCCGCGCGGCGGACGGCGTATCCCGCGTACATCGTCACGGTGTTTCCGGGGGAGGACGGCGAGGTTCGGGGCAGCGTGGTGCCGACCAACGGGGACCACGATCCGGGGCTCGGTGAGGAGGGCGGCCACCAGTATTTCGTGGACTGCCCCGCACCGGACACCGTCGTGGCGGGTGAGCCTGTGGATGACGTACGGGTGGAGATTCTTGATCTGCGGTTTGCCATGCTCGAGAGGCGCTCACCCACGGAACCTGACCGGCTGTCGGCGCGGATGACGTTCGGGCTCGCCGGGGCGGGTGCGGCCCGCACGATGGCTGCCGGGCCGGCCTTTCTCGCTCACGTGGTGGCCACCACCGAGACCGGTGCTCAGGTTCTCACCGCGACCGTCGACCGGATGGGGCCGGGCGAGCCGGTTCATCACGCCACGCTCGAGTTCACCGCGCCCGCGCCGGGGCACTATCGGCTGCTTGCCGCGGTCATCCTGATCCAAGGCACGGTGCTCGGCCTCGAGTCCGGACCGCCCCTGCAAGTGGTCCCCTGACCCGGCCCGCGACGAGTCCAGCAACGCTTGCGGCGTCCCGCGTCCGGGATCAGGATGCGGGGCATGCCGCTCAATCTTCGGAGCTCCGTTCGCGCGATCATTCTCGACGAGGAAGAACGGGTGCTGTTGTGCCGGTTCGTGTTTCCGCATCCGGCGGTTCCGGGCGGGGCACTGGCCGTCTGGGCCGCGCCGGGTGGTGGCGTCGAAGCCGGCGAGGACCGGATGACCGCGCTGCGCCGGGAACTGCTGGAGGAAACCGGCCTGGTGATCCCCGGCGATCCGCCGCACGTCTGGCATCAGGTGGTTGTCGGGGCCGATGTGGCGCGCGGGTACGACGGCATCGTCAACGACTACTTCCTCGTGCGGACCGGGCGTTTCGAGCCGCGGGGCGAGTTCAGCGACGACCAGCTGGCCGCCGAGTTCATCGCAGAGTTTCGCTGGTGGCCGCCGGCGGAGATCGCCGCCTACACCGGATCCGACCTGTTCTCGCCGCGTGACCTGGTCACGCCGTTGACCGAGCTGCTCACCTCGGGGACGCCCGCCGACCCGGTCGCACTCGGGCTGTAAAGGCGAATGCCGGCACGGCGGGGCCGTAGGTTGTGGACCGGGCGGGGCGGGTCCACAGTGAAGGCATGCTCGATGACGCTCATCGGATCACCGCCGGGGTCGTGCTCCTGACGGTCGTCGGTATCGCCTACGGTGGCACGTTCCTGCTGCGTGTGGTGCGCGGTCAGGCTCCGGCCAACGCGCTGCAGACCTCGTTCTTCCGGGCCGGGCACGCGCACGCCGGCGTGCTGGTCATCCTCGGTCTGCTCGTCCTGATCCTGACCGACGCCAACGACGTCGGTCAGCCCTGGTCGGCCCTCTCGTCGGGCGTGCTGTTCGCCGCGATCCTGATGCCGGCCGGGTTCTTCCTGTCGGTGGCCGGCAAGGACCCGAAACAGCCCAACGGCCTGATCGCGCTGCTCTGGGCGGGCGCGGCCTGCCTGACCATCGGGCTGGTGGCAGCCGGGATCGGGCTGATCACTGCTTAGGACAACTCCTGGAAGAGGGTGATCTGCAGGTCGCCGGGCACCTCCAGGCGGGAGTTGAGTGATCGCCACGGCGTCTCGGTGGGCGGCGCGACGATCTCGGCTCCCGCCGCCGCAGCAGCCGCAGTACCGGAGGAAGCGTCGGCGACCTCGAACGCGATCCGGAAGCGCGGCGCGACCGGGCGGCCGACCTCGACCTCGTCGACATAGCGGCGGTGGGCCGGGTTGGCCAGTTCGAGGGTGGCCCGGCCGGCCTGCAGGATCATCACCCGCTCGTCGCCGTCGCCGCTGAACGCCGCCTCCTCCCCCAGCCCCAGCACGTCGCGGAAGTAGGCCACCGCGGCGTCGAAGTCCTCGACCTCGACGATCAGCCGCATCTGCTTCACCTCGCCGCTCATCGCTTCGCCGCCCGCTCGTGCAGGACGCGCATCTGCTCGTCGAACGGCGCGACCGGGCCGGTGACGTGCAGGCCGGGGACGATCCGCTCGATCGGCAGCACCGCGACCGGCGACGGTTCCTGACCCCAGCCGGCCCGCCAGGCGGCGAGCTGGGTGCTCGATCCGGCGTAGACGATCGGGCCGAGCCCGACCCAGCCGTGGGCGGCCGCGCACATCGGGCAGTGCTCGCCCGAGGTGTAGACGATGCTGGCCGCACGGTCGCCGGCGGTCAGGTTGGCCGCGGCCCACTGCGCCAGCGCGAACTCGGGGTGGGCGGTCGGGTCGTTCGCGCTGACCTCGCGGTTGCGGTCCTCGGCCAGCACGGTCCCGTCCGGGCCGGTCAGCAGCGAGCCGAACGGATGGTCGCCGGCTTCGAGGGCCTCGGCCGCGAGTTCCACACAGCGCCGCAGATGCTCGTCCGTTGTCATCCCGCCACCCTGGCGTCCCGGAGGCCCCGGAGCAAGCACCGCCCTTCGTGAGGTAGGTGCGGATTTCCGCCCTGAACGCCCCCTTGAGAAGAGACGATCACAGGGTGACCAGGGCCTGGCGGCTGATCATCGGCGTAGCGCCGCTCATCGTGCTGCTCTACTACGGGCTCCTGCAGCTGCCGGGCCAGTGGTCGGACGGCGTCGCGGTGGTCGTCTACGCCAGCGCCAACGGCACCCTCGGGGTGACCGCGCTGATCGCCGCGCGGCGGTACCCGCACCTGCGGACCATGCTGCTGCTGGTGGCCGCGGGCGGGCTGTCCTCGGTCACCGGCGACCTGATCTTCTATACGATCTCGCTGCTCGAGGGCTCGGCGCCCTACCCGAGCATCGCCGACTTCTTCTACCTGGCGCTCTTCCCGTTCATCGCCGGGGCGTTCCTGGTCGTCATCCGCCGGCGCACCCCCGGGTGGGACCTGGCCAGCGTGATCGACGCCGCCATCGTCGCGGTCAGCGCCGCCTACCTCACGTACGAGTTCGTGATCGTCCCGACCGCACGGATCCAGACCGACAATTTCTCGTGGGCGGTGGCCGTCGCCTATCCGGTCGGCGACCTCATGCTGATCACCGTGGGCGCCCGGCTCATGCTCGGGGCCGGCCCGCGCACGCTGCCGCTCAAGCTGATCGGCGGCTATCTGGGCACCCTGCTCTACGCGGACTGCACGTACAGCATCCAGGCGCTGGCCGGGACCTACCACACCGGCAACTACCTGGACGCCATCTGGATGTGCGGGTGTTTCCTGTTCGCGGCGGCGCTGCTGCACCCCGACCTGCCCCGGATGGCGGAACGCTCGGCCACCGTCACCCCGGACGCCACGTGGGGGCGCCTCGCGCTGCTCGCGGGGGCCGCCGTTCTGGCGCCCATCAGCATGATCGTGCAGCACTATCGCGGCGATTCCCCGCACATCGTCGTCGGCGCGACCGCATGCATCGTGGTCATCCTGCTCGTGCTGGGCCGGATGGCGGGCCTGGTCGGCGCGCACCGGCAGACCGCCATCACCGACGAGCTGACCGGGCTGCGCAGCCGGCGCTACTTCGTGCAGGCCCTGCAATCGGAGACGGCCCGGCACGAGCGGAGCGGGGACGGGCTGAGCGTGCTGCTGCTCGACATCGACCACTTCAAGCTCGTCAACGACACGTACGGGCACGACGGGGGCGACCGGGTGCTGGTCGAGGTGGCCCGGCGACTGGCCCGCGCGGTGCGGGAAGGCGACCTGGTCGCCCGCTACGGCGGTGAGGAGTTCGCCGTCCTGCTGCCGCAGAGCGACCCCGGGGAGGCGTACGGGGTGGCCGAGCGCATCCGGCTCAGCGTCGCCGACCAGCCGATCCCGGTCGGCGACGGCCGCCATCACCGGGTGACCGTCTCGGTCGGGCTGGCCTCCACGTCGGCCACCGACACCCTGATCCACGATGCCGACCAGGCGCTGTACGCGGCCAAGCGGGGCGGCCGCGACCGGGTGGTCGTCAATACTTAGCTCTTGCGCTAAGTATTGACGCGAGCAATACTTAGCCGCGTGGCACAGTATTCGGAGCAGCTCGACGACGTGTTCGTCGCCTTGGCCGACCCGACCCGGCGTGGCGTCGTCCGGCGCCTCGGATCGGGGCCGGCCAGCGTCGGCGACCTGGCGAGCGCGTTCCCGATGACGCTGCCCTCGTTCATGAAACATGTGCGCACGCTCGAATCGGCCGGCCTGATCCGCACCACCAAGGCGGGCCGGGTGCGCACCTGCGTGCTCAACCGCGAGCGCCTCGCCGTGGTCGAGGACTGGCTGGCCGAACAGCACACCGTCTGGTCGCAGCGCACCGACCGCCTCGAACAATTCCTGGAGGAGAACCCGTGAACCCCGATCTCGACCTCACCCTCGAACGCGTCATCCGCGCCCCGCGCGCCGCCGTGTGGGCCGCCTGGACCGACCCGGCCCGGTTCGCCCGGTGGTTCCTCCCGGCCCCGGCGGTGTGCCGGGTCGACCGCCTCGAGGTACGGCCGGGCGGTGCGATCGTGACCCGGATGAGCGACGACGGCGTCGAATTCGTTCCGCACCTGCAGTCGGTCTTCCTGGTGGCCGAGGAGCTCGAGCGGATTGTCTTCACCAACACGCTCGACGGCGACTGGCGGCCGTCGAACCCCGAGCCGGTGGCCCTGACCGCGGAGATCACCCTGGCCGACCACCCGGACGGCACCGACTACCGCATCCTGGTGCGGCACGGCGACCCGGCCGCCCGCAAGCGCCACGAGGAGATGGGCTTCGCCGACGGCTGGGGCCTGGTGACGACCCAGCTGGCCCGGGTCGCCCAAGCCTAGTCCGCCAGACGCGCCCTAGAGCGGCGGCAGCGCCGTCCGGTCGAGCCAGGCGGTGAACAGGTCGTCCAGCGGGGTGGCCGACCAGCGCTGGGCCTCGGCCCGGAACTGGCCGCCGGTGACCGTGCTGTGCCGGTGCTCGCCGGTCCACGCGCGCACCAGGCCGAAGAACGGCTCGTCGCCGATCCGGTCGCGCAGGGCGTGCAGCGTGAGGGCGCCCCGCTTGTAGACCGCCGGGTCGAACATGCGGCCCACCCCCGGGTTGGCCACGGTGAGATGGGCGGGCTGGGCCCGCAGCCGGCCGTGCCAGTTGATCGCACAGGCGCGCGCCGACGGGCCGCCGGAGGCCTCGGACCACAACCATTCCGCGTACGTGGCGAAGCCCTCGTTGAGCCAGATGTGGCGCCAGTCCGCGACCGTCAGGCTGTTGCCGAACCACTGGTGGGCCAGCTCGTGCGCGACCAGCCGCTCGTGGGTGCGCCGGCCGTCGAGATGGTTGCGGCCGAACACGGCCATGCCCTGCGCCTCGACCGGGTCGTCGAGATCGTCGTCGGCCACCACCACGACGTACTCACGGAACGGATAGGGCCCGAACAGCCGCTCGAAGGTGCTCATGATCTGCGCGTGCCGGCCGAAGTCGTGCCGGAACACCGTGCGCAGCCGGGGCGGGATGGCGGCCCGCTGGGTGATCCCGCCCATGGCCAGCTCGACCTGCTCGTACCGTCCGATCTGGACGCTCATCAGGTAGGGCGCGGTGGGTTCGTTCCGCTCGTACGTCCAGGTGGTGGCCCCGGCCCCGCGCCGCCGCGCGACGAGGTCGCCGGTCACCAGCACCGTGTACGGCGTGGCGGCGGTGAGCTTGACCAGGAAGGTGGCCTTCTCGAGCCGGTCGTTGCACGGGAACCAGGACGGCGCCCCGTTGGGCTGGCTGGCCACGAGAACGCCGTCGGTCAGCTCGTCCCACCCGATGTCGCCCCACGGACCGGAGATCGGGACGGGCGTACCGCCGTACCGGACCTCGGTCTTGAACGTGGCCCCGTACGGGATGGCCTTCTCGGGTTTGATCCGGAGTTTGCCGGCCCGGTGGGTGAAGGTGGCCCGCCGCCCGTCGACGCGGACCTCGGACACCCGGAACTGGCCGAGGTCGAGGCTGAAGCGGGACAGGGTCTGGCCGGCCTGCGCGGTGATGTTCGCGCGGCCGGCCAGGCGGTTCGACACGACCCGGTAGTCGAGCTCGAGGTCGTAGTGCAGAACCCGGTAGCCGCCGTTCCCGTTCCGTGGGAGGTACGAGTCGGTCGAATGGTCGGCCCCGGGTGGGGTCATGTCCAGTTCGCGATCGGGTTGCCGATCCACCGGCTGTCGGCGGGCACGGCATCGCCGCGGGTGACCAGCGAGCCCGGTCCGACCGTGGTGCGCGCCCCGATGCTCGCACCGGGCAGCACGATGCCGTGCGGCCCGAGCGTGGCGCCCGCGTCCAACTTCACCTCGTCCATGGCCATGATCCGATCATGGAACAGGTGGGTCTGCACAACGCACCCCCGGTTGACCGTCGCACCGGCCCCGAGCCGGACGAGGTCGTACTCGGGAAGCCAGAAGGTCTCCAGCCAGACACCGCGGCCGATCTTCGCACCGAGCGTCCGCAGCCACATGGTCAGCAGGGGCGTACCGCTGGCGAAGCGCAGCAGCTGGGGCGCCGCGAGGACCTCGACGAACGTGTCGGCGAGCTCGTTGCGCCAGACGAACGACGTCCACAGGGCGTGCTCGGTGACCCGGAACCGGCCGACCAGCAGCCACTTGGCGGCGGTGGCGGTCAGCGCGGCGACGATCGCGGCACCGAACAGCACCGGACCCGCGGCGAGCACGGCCGCCCACGCCCCGAACGACTCCCAGACCAGGGCCAGCGCGCCCAGCACGAGGACGGCCAGCGCACCGGCCAGCATGACCGGGACGATGCGGCACAGCTCGATCGCGGCCCGGGCCAGCTTGAGCCGCAGCGGCGGGGCGTAGGTGCGGGCGGCGTCGGACGTCTCGACCGTGCGGCGCAGCGGCATCGGCGGCGAGCCCATCCACGACGAGCCCTTCTTGGCCTTGCGCGGGGCCGACGAGAGCACGCCGATCAGGCCGCGCTTGGGCACCGAGCGGCCGGGGGCGGCGATGCCCGAGTTGCCGAGGAAGGCCTGCTTGCCGATCCGGGCCGGGGCCACCCGCAGCCAGCCGTGGCTCAGCTCGTAGGTCGCGACCATGGTGTCGTCGGCCAGGAACGCGCCGTCGTCGACCGTGGTCATGGCCGGGAGGGCCAGCACCGTCGACACCTCGGCGTCGCGGCCGATCTTGGCCCCGAGCAGGCGCAGCCAGACCGGCGTGAACAGGCTCGCGTACATCGGGAAGAGGGCGATGCGGGCCATCCCCATCAGGCGCTCGGTGGTCCAGACCTGCCAGGCCACCCTTCCCCGTACGGGGTGGAAACCGGCCCGCAGCCCGACACTGAGCAGTCGGACACCGGCCAGCACGAGCACCGCGTACGTCACGAAGTAGGCGATGGCGGCCAGCGGCGCCATGACCAGCGCCGAGGCGACGGTCGGGCGCCCGGCCAGCAGGGCCAGAGCGGGCAGCACGGCCACGACCGGCATCAGGCCGAGCAACTGGGCGGTCACGCTGTACACGGCCACCCAGAGCCGGGACCGGCGCGGCGGACGAGCCTCGGGCCAGGCCACGCCGTCCGTCTTGCGCTTGGCCCGCACGGCGCCGGTGACCGTGGTGCCCGCGTCGACCCGGGCGCCCTTGGCCACCCGGGCGCCGGGCATGAGCGTGCTGCGGGAACCGATCCGGCTGCCCGCGCCGACCCGGACCTTGCCGACGCGGACGATGTCGCCGTCGACCCAGTGGCCGGACAGGTCGACCTCGGGCTCGATGGCGGCACCCCGGCCGACCTTGAGCAGGCCGGTCACCGGCGGCGCGGAGTGCAGGTCGACGTCGGGGCTGATCTGGGCACCGAGAAGCTTCGCGTACGTGATCATCCAGCCCGCGCCGGCCACCGTGGTCGCACCGGTCAGCTCGGCCAGCCGCTCGGCCGCCCACAGACGCAGGTGCACGCCGCCGCCGCGCGGATACTTGCCCGGGCGGACGCCGCGCAGCAACAGCCGGGCTCCGGCCGCGGCCACCGCGATGCGGCCGGGCGGGCTGAACAGCACCAGCCAGGACGCGGCGATCCACCACCACGAGACGTGCGGGGCCCACGGGGCGAGCACGTTGCCCAGCGCGGCCAGCACGGTGAGCCAGCGCAGGCCGACCAGGGCCAGCATCGGCAGCATCATCAGGGCCTGGACGAAGCCGGCGCGCAACGGCGTGGGCACGACCTCGCGGCGGACCACGGCGGTCGTGCCGAGCAGCGCCTCGAGCTTCGCGGCCATCTGCGACAGCCGGGGGTTCTGATAGACGTCGGCCACCGACACCTGCGGGTGCTCGCGGCGGATCCAGGCCACCAGCTGGGCCGCGTTGAGACTGCTGCCGCCGTGCGAGAAGAAGTCGGCGTCGGGGGCGGTCGGACGCAGGCCGAGGATCTCCTCCCAGCCGCCGGCCAGCCACTCCTGGGTCGCCGACAGCTCGACGTCGCCGCCGTGCTTCGAGGCCAGCGGCCAGGGCAGCGCGGCCCGGTCGACCTTGCCCGACGTCCGGGTGGGCAGCTCGTCGACCTCGGCCAGCAGCGGGACCAGCGCGGCGGGCAGCTGCTCACGGATGCGCAGCGCGGCCGTCTCGGCGTCGTAGCCCTCGCGCGGCACGACATAGCCGACCAGCAGCTGGTTGCCGGCCGCGGTCTTCTTGATGGCGGCGGCCGCACCGGCCACGCCGGGCAGGGCCTGCAGCGCCGCGTCGACCTCACCCAGCTCGATCCGGCGGCCGCCCAGCTTGATCTGCTCGTCGCCCCGACCCAGGAACAGCAGGCCCTCGGGCTCGGCGCGCACGATGTCGCCGCTGCGGTAGGCGCGCGACCAGTCGAGCGAGGGCAGCGGCGCGAACTTCTCGGCGTCCTTGGCCGCGTCCAGATAGCGGGCCAGGCCGACCCCGCCGATGACCAGTTCGCCGGTCTCGCCCATGGCGACCGGGGTGCCGGTGGAGTCGACCACGGCGAGCTCCCAGCCGGCCAGCGGCAGACCGATCCGGACCGGGCCCTCGCCGGTCATCCGGGCCGCGCAGGCGACGACGGTGGCCTCGGTCGGCCCGTACGTGTTCCAGACCTCGCGGCCCTCGACGGCCAGCCGCTCGGCCAGCTCGGGCGGGCAGGCCTCGCCGCCGAAGATGAGCAGCCGCACGTCGTCGAGCGCCTCGACCGGCCACAGGGCGGCCAGCGTGGGCACGGTGGAGACGACGGTGATGCGCTGCTCGGCCAGCCACGGGCCGAGGTCGACGCCACTGCGGACCAGCGACCGGGCGGCCGGCACCAGGCAGGCCCCGTGGCGCCAGGCCAGCCACATCTCTTCACAGGAGGCGTCGAACGCCACGGACAGCCCGGCCAGCACCCGGTCGTCCGGGCCGAGCGGGGTCTCGTCGGCCAGGAAGAGCTGGGCCTCGGCGTCGACGAAAGCGGCGGCCGAGCCGTGCGAGACGGCCACACCCTTGGGGGTGCCGGTGGAACCGGAGGTGAAGATGATCCAGGCGTCGTCGGTCGGGGTCGGACGTTCGGGGCGGCCAGCCGGCTCGCCGCGCATCGTGACGCCGTCGGCGCTGATCACGGCACAGACCGCGGCCTCGGCGAAGACCAGCTCGGCCCGCTCGTCGGGGTCGTCGGCGTCGACCGGGACGTAGGCGGCACCGGCCGCGATCACGCCGAGGATGGCCAGGTAGAGGTCGGCGGTGCCGGACGGGACCCGGATGCCGACCCGGTCGCCCGCCCCGATACCGTGCCCGGTGAGCTCGACCCGCAGCGCCTCGACCTCGTCGGCCAGCTCACGGTAGGTGAGCACGCGGCCGCCGGCGTCGAGCGCACGAGCGGTCGGGTGGGCCTCGACGGTGGCGTCCAGAACGTCGACGAGTGTGCGGCGGACCGGCGCTGACGGGGAGCGGAACACCGCCTCGGGCGCTTCCAGCGTCAGGTCGATCGCGGGCAGGTCGATCAGTTGCAGGTCAGTCGTGACCGTCACCGGGCGTGCACCCTCTCCCTACTAAATCCAACGTCGCCAAGCGCACGGCAATACGGCCGCCCGGGGCAGCCATCAAAACTACGGGTTGCGGACGCAAAATGACGCCCAGATGACGAATACGTGTCCACTGACACACCCGACCGTGACGAGATCGAAGTATTTCGATTAGCGTTCGTGCTTATGGCTGACCTCGAGAAGTTCGGGTATCGGCAGGAGCTCAGCCGGTCGCTGAGCTTCACCGATCTGCTGATCTACGGGCTCATCTTCATGGTGCCGATCGCCCCGTTCGGGATCTTCGGCAGCGTCTACAGCGGTTCGGGCGGAATGGTCGCCCTGGCCTACGTCGTCGGCATGGTCGCGATGATGTTCACCGCGCTCTCGTACGCCCAGATGGTCCGCGCCTTTCCGATGGCCGGCTCGGTCTACAGCTACGCCGGCCGCGGCATCGCCCCGCCGGTCGGATTCCTGGCCGGGTGGGTGATTCTGCTCGACTACGTGCTGGTGCCGGGGCTGCTCTATCTGGTGGCGAGCGTCGCCATGCACTCGCTCGTGCCGGGCGTGCCGGTCTGGCTCTGGCTGGTCGTCTTCGTCCTGCTCAACACGGCGGTCAACTATCTCGGCATCAAGATGACGGCCCGGGTCAACCGGGTCATGCTGGCCGCCGAACTGGTCATTCTGGTGATCTTCCTGGTCGTCGGGGTGGTGGCGCTCGCCGACGGCAAGGGCGACGGCTTCTCGTGGCGGCCACTGTTCGACGCGGACACGTTCTCGTGGTCGGTCGTCTTCGGGGCGGTGTCGATCGCCGTGCTGTCGTTCCTCGGGTTCGACGGCATCTCGATGCTGGCCGAGGAGAGCCGCGAGGAGGCCCGCCAGATCGGCCGGGCCATGGTCGGCGCGCTGCTGCTGGCCGGGTCGCTGTTCGTGGTGCAGACCTGGGTGGCCGCGCTGCTCGTGCCGGACGCGCCGGGGCTGCTGGCCGACGGCGATCCCGACGGCACCGCGTTCTACGACGCGGCCCGGGTGGCCGGGGGCGGCTGGCTGGCCAGTCTGACCGCGCTGGCCACCGCGATCGCCTGGGGCTTCGCGAACTCGCTGGTGGCTCAGGCCGCGACCAGCCGGCTGCTCTACGCGATGGCCCGCGACCGGCAGATGCCGCGGTTCCTGAGCCGGATCAACGAGCGGCACCGCGTGCCGGCCAACGCCACCCTGCTCGTGGCGGCGGTCTCGCTCGTTCTCGGCCTCTACATGGCGAGCCGCGACGACGGGATCTCGCTGCTCTCGACGCTGGTCAACTTCGGCGCGATGACCGCGTTCCTGGCGTTGCACGTCGCCGTCGTCGTGCACTACGTCGTGCGGCGGCGCAGCCGGGACTGGTGGCGGCACCTGGTCGTACCGGTGATCGGGTTCCTGATCCTGCTCTACGTAGTGATCAACGCGAACATCGCCGCCCAGGTTCTCGGGTTCGCGTGGCTCGGGGTTGGTGTGATCGTGCTTATCGTCTTCTACGTCACGGGCCGCCGTCCGGTACTGGCCGGCCTGGACGAGCCCGAGGAGTGAAAGTGGATGTCGTCAGCTACCGCCCTGCGCCCGACGAGCTGTCCTACACCTTCGGTGGGCGGGAGCCCGTACGGAGGGTCAAACCCGGAACCGTGCTCGAGCTCTACACCGAGGACTGCTTCGGCGGGCGGGTACAGAACGTGGACGACCTGCCCTCGGTGGTGTGCGAGTTCCCCTATCTCAACCCGGTGACCGGGCCGATCCACGTCGAGGGGGCCGAGCCGGGCGACACCCTGGCCGTGCACTTCGTCGAGATCGTGCCCGCCCGCGACTGGGCCGTCTCGTCGACGTTTCCGCACTTCGGGGCACTGACCGGCACCCACACCACGGCCATGCTGCACGCGCCGCTGGACGAGCTGGTCTGGCGCTACGACGTGGATCGCACGAAGGGCACAGTGCGCTACCGGGCGCGGCGCAGCGACTACACGGTCGAGCTGCCGCTGGACCCCATGCACGGCACCGCGGGCGTGGCCCCGGCCGCGTTCGAGAGCCGCATGACGATCGTGCCGGACGCGCACGGTGGCAACCTGGACACGCCGGAGCTGCGGGCCGGGGTGACGGCGTACTTCGGGGTGAACGTGCCGGGAGCGCTGTTCGCGCTGGGTGACGGGCACTGCCGGCAAGGAGACGGCGAGGTCTGCGGTACGGGCGTCGAGGCGGCCATGAACACGACGGTGATCCTCGACGTGATCAAGGGCGTGGCGACGCCGACACCGCGGTTCGAGACCGACACGGCGCTCATGTCGGCCGGGTCGGCCCGGCCGCTCGAGGACGCGTACCGGATGAGCCAGCACGACCTGGTGACCTGGACCGCCGGGCTGGTCGGGCTGGACGTGCTCGACGCGTACCAGCTGATCAGCCAGGCCGGCGAGGCGCCGGTGGGCAACGTGTGCGACCCGAACTACACGATGCTGGCCAAGGTCGGGAAAAGGTATCTGGGCGGCGCCGAGGCGTACGAGGGAATGCACTCCCGCCTGCGCACGGCGGCTGCGGAGTTCAGCCGCGGCCGATGATGTCGCCGACCTCGGTGCGGGAGGCGATGCCGAGCTTGCGCAGGATGTTGGAGACGTGCACGGCGGCCGTCTTCGGAGAGATGTAGAGCCGGCGGGCCAGCTCCGTGTTGGTCAGGCCGTCACTGATCAGCACGGCCACCTCGCGCTCGCGCGGGGTCAGCGCGGCCGGACCGGTGACCGCGGGCGGCGCGTCGGTGAGGCCGAGCCGGGTGCGGATCTGCGCCAGCTGGGCCACCCGCCAGCCGCCCCAGTCGGCCAGCAGACCGGCGGCCGCCTCGACCTGCGCGGTGGCCTCCTCGACCCGGCCCGCCGCCAGCAGGCAGCGGGCGGCACCGATCCGCACGGTGCCCCGCCGGGGCGGGCTCAGGATGTGCGCCTCCACGATGGACAGGTAGCCCTCGAGCGCCTCGGCGTGCCGCCCGTGCGCCTCCGCGACCTGCGCCTCGACCAGCGTGCGGTAGGCGTCCCACACCTCGGCGTCGAGCAGATCGGCGGCGATCTCGTCGAGCCGGGACACCGGCAGGCCGAGTTCGAGTGCGGCCGAGACCAGGTCGTGCGCCTGTTCCCCGCTGCGCCAGGTCAGCTGGGCCAGGTCGGCGACCAGGTCGTCGAGGGCCGCCTCGGCGCCGGTCCGGTCGCCGCGCCGGCAGGCGAGGTGGAACACCAGGCCCGAGATCGTGTTCGGCGGGTTGTTGGGCAGCGCCGCCAGGTCGGCGATGACCGGCCCGACCCGGTCGAGCTCGCCTGCCTCGAGATAGAGCCCGGCCAGGAAGACACCGTGGAAATCGGCCCAGCGGCCGCGGCGCCGGTAGTGCAGGTCGAGGTCGCGGCCCTCCTCGAGCGCCGCGATGGCCGCTCGCAGATCCCCGGCCCGCATGGCCAGCCGGGCCCGGCCCTGGTAGTAGGCGGCGACCGACATCGACTCGAACCCGGCGCGTTCGGCGTCGACCCGCATCCGCTCCAGGATCTCGGCGTAGTCGGTCGGCGAGGTCGGCGGCACACCCTGGACCAGCGTGTTGAGGGCCCGGGCGGCCAGCACCCACTCCCCCGCCTTCTCGGCCTCGTCGACCAGGCCGGAGAGGATCTCGTGACCCGCGGCCGAGTCGAGCGGCCGCTCGCTGAGGGCCGAGCCCTTCTCCAGCAGCGCGGCCAGGCGCACGTCGGGCAGGTCGAACTCGGCGGCCAGGGCGAGCGCGCGATCGGACCACAGGACGGCGGCGTCGAGGTCGTCGCGCAGATAGGTCGACTGGGCGATCGCGGTCATCGCCCGGGCCTGGTCGGCGCCCGGCGGGAGCTGCGCGATCAACGTCTCGATCTCGGCGGTCAGGGGGCGCATCTCGTCGTACAGCCGAGACTCCCAGGCCAGCCGGATCAGCAGATAGAGCGACTCGGCCCGGTCGGTCGCGGTGGTGGCCAGGTCACGCCACCGGCGGCCGTAGCGCAGGGCGTCGTCGAGCAGGCCGCCCAGCCACGCCGCGCGGGCCGCGCCGGCCAGTAGCTCGCCGTCGTCCGGCGCCTCACCCAGCCCCGTCTCGGCCAGCTGCAGGGCCTGGTAGGCGGAACCGATCGACAGGTAGAGCGCAGTGCCGCGACGGGCCGCGGCGACCAGATCGTCATAGCGGCCGGCGCCCTGGGCGTGGTGGGCCACCATCGCCGGATCGGAGCCGCCGCTGCGCAACAGCACGTCGAGCGCGGCCTCGTGCAGCCGGCGGCGCTGCCGGCCGAGCATCTGGGCGCCGATCGCCTCGCGCAGCAGCGCGTGCCGGAACGCGAACTCGTCCTCGCCGGTCTCGACCAGCACGCCCCGCGTCACCAGCTCGCGCAGCGCGGCGATCAGTTCGTCCTCGCCGGTGCCGGTGACGTCGGCGAGCAGGTCGAACGGGATGCTCTGGCCGAGCACGGCGGCCGCCTCGACGACGCGGTGGACGGCCGGGCCGAGGTCGTCGACCTGGCGGCGCAGCACGTCGGCCAGGCTCCACGGCAGGGGCTCGTCGACCAGCCGCTCGAGGTCGTGGCCGGGCAGGGCGCGCAGGAGCTCCTCGAGAAAGAACGGATTTCCGCCCGTACGGTGGTGCAGCGCGGCCACCGCCCGTAACGGCGCCGGAGCACCGGTCGCCGCGGCCAGGAACGCGGCGGTCTGCGCGGCGGTGAACCGGTCCAGCCGGACGTGGGTGACCGCGTGCCGGCGCTCCATGCGGGCCAGCAGGGCCGCGGCCGGCTGGCGGTGGGTCACCTCGTCGGGCCGGTAGGTGCCGATCAGCAGGCGCGGACCGCGCTGGTCGGCGATCCGCTCGAACAGGGCCGCGCTCTCGGAGTCGGCCCAGTGCAGATCCTCGAACACGATGACGGCGGGCGCCTCGCCGATCAGGCCGGCCAGCAGATCCAGGCCCGCGTGCAGCCGTTC
This sequence comes from Paractinoplanes bogorensis, assembly GCF_018829635.1. GTDB lineage: Bacteria > Actinomycetota > Actinomycetes > Mycobacteriales > Micromonosporaceae > Actinoplanes > Actinoplanes bogorensis. The sequence goes on along the minus strand of NZ_JAHKKG010000003.1, from coordinate 461,039 downwards.
GACCGGGCTGCGCCGCGCGTCGGTGACGGCCGCCAGTTGATCGCCGTCGACCGGCCGGCCGTCGATCGCGTCGAGCAGCACCTCGTAGGGCCGGGACAACGACCCCGGCTCGGCCTGACCGACCAGCACCACGGTGTCGGCCGGCACAGTGGCCAGCAGCTCCTGCACCAGCCGGGTCTTGCCGATGCCGGGTTCGCCCGCGACGATCGCGACGGCCGGCTCACGCGAAGAGGCGAGCCGCACCAACCGGCGCAGCTCGCCCTCACGCCCGATCATCACCGGGCCGGCACCGCCGCGAGTGGCTCGCACGACGCCAGGGTACCGGTGGGTTGTCCGCGACCGTTCTGCGCTTTGCGGGCCTTGCGGGCGGCGCGGGCGCTGGTGAGCAGACGGTGCCGGTCCTGCTCGGCGATCAGTTCGCGGTGGTGGTCGTTGGCCATGGTCAGAAGGAAATCCGGGTGCATCAACATGTCTTCATCCTCGGTCGGCGGGCGCCTCGGCACATCGGTCGCACCCACCTATTTCCGCAGCTCAGAGACGTTTAGGCGGCGCCTGTGACACGGCCTAGGTATACCTAGGAGATGGCTCGGATCCTTATCGTGACGGCGGGTTCCCTGGCCGGTGCAGGGGGTGCCGGAGCGGCCCTGACCTGACCGCCGGGTCGCTGGCCGCCGCGCTGGGCTCGTGCACCAGCAAAACGGAGTATCGCGACCGCGCCGTTGGGCTCGGCGCCAGGATCCGGGCCGAGGACGGCGCTTTCGTCGTGCTCTCGCACATCGAGAAGGCCTGTTCACGCCCGTAGGATCGGCAGGGTGACGCTCGACGAATCGTTGCACCTGTTCTCCGACGAACTCTACGAACTGGAGGGGCCGATCGTCCGGCACCTCGCCCGGCTGGTCATGGACTCGGACGGCACGATGCGGGCGAGCGGCCTGACCGAGGAGGAGCTCGTCGCGCTCGTCACCGCCCGGCACAAGGCGATGATGATCGCGCTGCACCGGCGGCACGTCACCGGTGACGCGGATACCGAGGTCGACGAGTCGGCCGCTCAGGCCGAGGGGGCGGCCCTGGCCCGGCACGGGGTGCCGCTGGCGGCCGCCCTGCTCGCGGAGACGGCGCGGCCCGCGTACGTGTGGGAACAGATGTTGAAGTTGGCGACGACCCGCGGGCTCGAGCCGACCGTGCTGGTGGCCCTGGCGTCCGACATGTTCGCGTTCGTCGAGCGGGAGGTCGCGGTCAAGAAGGCGGCCTGGCTGGCCGAGAGCAGCTTCCGGGCGGCCGAGCGCGGGGAGACCCGGGCCGCCCTGATCGAAGCGCTGTTCGGCGGGGCCGAGCTCGGCATGATCACGCGGTGGGAGGCGGCGGAGCTCCTCCGGTTGCCCCGGACCGGACCGTACGTGGTGGTGGTCGCGGCCGGCGGCGGCGATCCGGCCGCGGTCGAGCGGGCCCTGGACACGGCCGGATTCCGGTCGGCCTGGCGCGAACGGCCCGACACCAGCACCGGGATCGTCGCCCTGCCGCTCGGCGACGACAACATCGACGACGTCGTGAAGGCCATCGAGAGCTGGGGCCGCTTCGGGATGAGCCCCGTGTTCGAGCGCCTGGACGAGACCGCGCGAGCCGTCGACTACGCCCGGATCGCCGCCGTGGCCTCGGCCGGCTCGGCGGCGGTGACCGTGTTCGACCGGCATCCGCTCGCGGTCGCCTCGGCCGCGGCCCCCGAGGTCACCGCCCGGGTGGCCCGCCACGTGCTGGCCGGGCTGGACGAGCTCGAGCCGGCCCACCGCCGGATGCTGCTGGACACCTTCCAGGCCTGGCTCGACGCCGACGGGTCGACCGCCGAGACCGCCCGGGTGCTGTTCCTGCACCGCAACTCGGTGCGGCAGCGGCTGGCCCGCTTCGAGCAGCTGGTCGGGCGGTCGCTGTCGTCACCGCAGGACGTCACCGAGCTGACCATCGCGCTGTGGGCCGACCGGCGCAATGGTCCGGTGCCCGGTCAACGCGACGGCACACGGGGCACCGGCACGTAGACCATGGTCCGGTGCGGCGACAAGCCTGGAGGCATGACTGAGAACGCCACCGGAAACACCTGGGGCCTGCGCGACCCGGGCCTGACCATGACCGGCGACGGTCCCAACGAGGTGCACGAGTTCACCGGCATGTGGCCGCTGAAGCCCGAGACCGATCTGGCCCTGATGGCCTCGAAGTTCACCGAGGACTGGTTCCTGCCGACCACGGCCAAGCTGGGCCTGATCCGTACGGCCCGCTGGTTCGTGGCCCGGGTCTCCGACTTCGACGGCTATGCGCTGTTCTTCATCTCCCAGTTCGACGGCGACCTGCAGAAGTACTTCGACGACTTCGTCTACAACGGGCGCGACAACCTGCTCAAGGTCTGGGGTCAGTGCCAGGGCTGCCCGGACGGGCCCGAGGACACCGCCCGCGACATCGTGCGCTTCATCGCCGCCGGGCAGATCCGCACGCTGGCCATCTACGACGGCTTCCCCGAGGTCAGCTACACGCAGGTCAGCCGGCTGGCCGACTGGTACCGCAAGGCTCAGGACTTCCAGCGGGCGGTCAGCAAGGCCGACGCCCCGCTGCAGGAGACCGTCGACGCCTATCTGGCCGCCCTCGCCGAGCCGGCCCCGTTCCTGGCCAACGCCGCGTCGATCGACACCGCGGCCGGCACCGGCAACTGGCAGTACGAGGATGTCGCCGACCGGCTGCCGAAGGGCTGAGCCGGATGCTGACGGCCGCCGACCTGAAGGGCGAGCTCGACGACATCCAGCCCAACGTGGTCACCCCGATCAAGATGCGCTGCGGGCGGCACATCTTCGTGCATTTCGACGACGGCGAGGCCGCGCGCCGGTGGCTGGCCGCGATGCTCGAGGCGGCCCGCCGGCCCGAGCATTTCACGATCAACCTCGGTCTCACGTACGCGGGACTGACCGCTCTCGGCATGTCGCGGGAGGCGCTCGACTCGTTCCCGCAGGCGTTCCGGGAGGGCCCGCGGGCACGCGCGGCCCGGCTCGGTGATGTCGGGGTGCACGCACCCGAGCACTGGGAGGGCGGCCTGGGCGGGCCGGACATCCACGCGCTGGTGCTCGTCCGCACACCGACCGAGCAGGCCCGCGAGCTGGCCACCCGGATCCTGCGCGACGGCATGCGGGCCACCGGCGGCGTCACGGTCCGCTTCGTGCAGGACACCGACGCGCTCGTCCACGAGGACGGGACCGGGGCCGAGGGCGAGCACTTCGGCTTCGTCGACCCCATCTCGAACCCGCCGGTCGAGGGCAACGCCGAACCCTCGTACGCCGGGGACGGGGTGCTCGAGCCGGACGGATCCTGGCGGGCCGTCAAGCCGGGCGAGTTCCTCCTCGGTTACGAGGACGAGGTGGGCGAGACGATCTCCGGTCCGGAGCCGTTCGACCTCAAGCGGAACGGGACGTTCCTGGTGTTCCGCAAGCTCCGGCAGGACGTGGCCGGCTTCCGGCGGTTCGTCGCCACGACCGCCGCGCGTCTCTATGGCAGCGACGCCCGGCCCGACCAGGACCGGGTGGCGGCGAAGATGATGGGGCGCTGGCCCAGCGGCTGCCCGGTCGACCTCTCCCCCGACCACGACGACCCGTCGCTGGCGCACGACCTGACGCGGCGCAACGATTTCACGTACGAGGGGGACGACGAGGGGCGCCGCTGCCCGCTCGGGGCCCATCTGCGGCGCAGCAACCCGCGGGCCACTCCCCTGGCCCGTAATACGGTCGTGCAGCGGCACCGGCTGATCCGGCGCTCGGTCGAGTACGGGCCGCTGGTGCCGGACGACGTCATCGAGGACGACGGCGTCGATCGCGGATTGTGCGTGCTGATCATCAACGCCGACATCGAGCGGCAGTTCGAGTTCGTGCAGAGCGAGTGGCTCAAGGGCGGCTCGTTCATGGGTCTCGACCCGGCCGAGCAGGACCCGATCCTCGGCGACGGCGGGCCGGACGCGCGGATGACCGTGCCCGGCACCCGGCGGCCCGTGCTCTTCGACCTGCCCGCCTTCACCGCCACCCGCGGCGCCGAGTACCTCTTCGTCCCCGGCCTGAGCGCCCTGCGGGGCATCATCGACCGCCGCTTCTGACTCGTCGCCTTCAGACTCGTCGCCCTCAGACTCGTCGCCCTCAGTAAGGAGCCTGCCATGTCGGACCACTTCAGCGGTCCCGCGGTGATGGGCGACCCCTCGGTCGACCTCACCGACCTGTACGCCTTCGTCAGCCCGGAACGACCCGGCTGGCTAACGGTCGTCGCCAACGTGTTCCCACAGGCGACGTCGGAATCGTTGTTCAGCGACGCGGTCGACTACCGCGTCCTGGTCCGGCCGATCGCCGCCGCCGGCCGCAGCTTCGATGTCACCGGTGACTCCGGCGTGACCGTGACGGCCCGGTTCACGCCACCGGACGATGTCACCGGTGTCCAGGCGGGCCGGATCGTGTCGTCGTCGGGGGCGTTCGTCGACATCGCCCTCGGCGGCGATCCGGTCGAGTCGGGCGGGCTGCGGGCGTACGCGGGGCTGCGGTCCGATCCGTTCTTCATGGATGTGATCGCCGCCCTGCAGTCCGAGACCGAGGGCCGCCTGCTCTACGCGGCGCCGGGCAGCAACGCGCTGGACCGCTTCGACGTGCTCAGCCTCGTGGTGGAGGTGCCGATCGACGCCGCCCTGGGCACCGGCCTGGTCGGCGTCGCGGCCGAGGTGGTGTCGACGCCGGGCCGCAAGCCGGTCCGGATCGAGCGGCTGGGCCGGCCCGAGATCAAGAACTACGTGCTCAGCGGGTCCGAGCACGACCAGCGGTTCGCCGGGCTCGAGATCCGCGACCTCTACAACCGGGAGGATCCGTTCGCGATCTCACCGGTCTACCGGACGGTCTACGAGTCGCGCTTCGACGCCCAGCTGTCGTTCCTCGACACCCTGGACGGCTCGAACGACTGGGCCCTCGCCCCGGACGGCGCGCACCCACTGCGGCCGCTGCTGATGGCCGACTTCCTGGTGGTGGACCCGCATCTGCCGTTCGCCCCGGACGGCTACTTCGAGATCGAGCGGGCGCTGCTCGAGGGCCGCCCGCACCGCACGTCGGGCGGGCGGTGGCTGGACGACGACTTCTTCGACACGTTCCTGACCATCGTGACCACCGCCGGGCGCCGCACGCTCAGTGATGGCGTCGACGGTCCGACCGTTCCGGCTTCGCATTTCTTCCCGTACGTCGTAGCGCCGAACCTGGCAGTCGACCTGCCGGTGCCCGCGCTGCCGGGGTCATGAGGCGCTACACGCACGGCCGCATCGCCCTGTCGAACCTGGACGCGTCGATCCGCACCGCCCGGACCGGCCTGGCCGACCTGCTGTTTCTCCGCGCCGACGTGCGGGGCCGGATCGCCGACACCCGCCGGGCCCTGGCTCTCCTGGATGACACCGGTGACTTCGCGCCGATGGCCCGGGCCCGCGCGGCCGGCCGGCTGCACCGGTTCGACTCGGCACACCGGTTCCTTGACCGGGCGCCCACCGGTGACATCGGTGTCACCGACGAGCGAGCCGCGCTGTGGCAGGCCCAGGGCCGGTTCGACGACGCTCTCCGGCTCCGCCAAGAGGCCGTCGCGGAGCGGCCCGGGCTGCCGACGTGGGGCGGGCTCGCCGTGCTGCTCGTCGAACTCGGCCGGCCCGGCGAGGCCCGCGACGCGATGCGGTCGGCCCTCGCCGCGGATCGGGGCACGTCCCCGTTCGCCGCCGCCCAACTGCTGTTCGGCTGGGCGGCGGCCGCCCTGGGTGAGGGCGATCTCGAGACCGCCGCGGCCGGGTTCCGGGCCGTGCTCGAGCTGATCCCCGGGCACGTCCCGGCCCAGGGCCATCTGGCCGAGGTCCACCTCGAACGCGGCGCCACGGTGAAGGCGAGGATCCTGTTGACCCCGTTGCTCGACATCTCCGACGACCCCGAATATCCGGCGACCCTGGCCACCGTCCTGGAGCGGGAGCAGGCGGACCGTACGGTCGTCGAGCCGCTCGTGGAACGCGCGCGGTCGGGCTACGAGCGGCTGCTGGCCGACTGGCCCGAGGCGTACGCGGACCACGCCGCCCACTTCTATCTGACCGCGGGCCGCGATCCGGAGCGGGCCCGCGAGCTGGCCGCGCTCAACCTGGCCAACCGGGACACCCCGCGGGCCCGCCGGCTGATGCACCGGGCCGGTCTCTCATGATCGGCTCCGGTGAGGTGCTGGCCCGGGTGGCCGCCGAAGTGCTCGCCCGCGAGGCCGCGCTGAACGAGCGCATGCTGGCCCGCCTCGTCCGCGAGATCCCGGCCCTGTCCGATCTCGATCAGGCCCTGCGCGCCCGGATCGAGGAGCTGCTGAGCGCCAACCTGCACGACCTCGCGGCCGGGCTGGCCGGGTACGAGATCAACGACCGGCCGCCCACGTCGGCCCTGCTCGACCTGGCTCAACGGCTGGCCGAGCGGGGCATCTCGGCCGAGGACCTGATGCGCGGCTTCCAGGTCGGCCAGGCGATGACGGCCGACGAAGTGGTCGACGTCGTCGCGCTGGTCGCCGGGCCGGACGAGCTCACGGCGGCGTTGCGCGACGTGCTCACCTACACCGGACGGCACATCTACCGCTCGTCCAACGCCGCGCTGCTGGCCCACGCCGAGGCCCAGCAGGAATGGGCCCGGTCGGTCTCGGTCGGGCACGCCCGCCGGGTGGCCGAGGTGCTCGAGACCAGGGCCCTGACCGCCGGGGACGCGTCGGCCGCCCTCGGCTACGACGTCGGCGGGCGCCATCAGGCGCTGGTGCTGTGGCAGCCGGACGCCGCCCTGCCCGCCATGGCGCACCGGCTGCGCCTGCTGAACGGGGTGCGCGGGGTGCTCTACGCCCCGCAGGACGAGTCGCGGGCGCACGGATGGCTCAGCGTCACGACCCGGGCGGTGACCGAGGACCAGCTGCGCCAGGCGGTCGACGGCACCGGCACCCACATCGCGGTCGGCGAGGCGGCCGACGGCTTCGACGGTTTCCGGGCCTCGCACCGCAACGCGCTCGCCGCCGCCGATCTGGCCGTGCTCGCCCCGGCCGACAAGCCGGCCATCACCTGGTATCACGATGTCGCACCGCTGACCTTCCTGGCCCGTGACCCGGTCGCGGCCCGGGCCTGGATCCGGAGTGTGCTCGGGCCGCTGGCCGTGGACAGCGACGAGGCGGCCCGGCTGCGGCAGACGCTGAGCGAATACATTGCGCGCGGCGACAATGCTGCCGTCGCCGCGCGCAAGCTGTTCGTCCATCGCAATACGGTCCTCTACCGCGTCACCCGGGCGTTCGACCTGGTGCCCGAGCCCCACCCGGATCGTCTGGCCCTGGCGCTGGCCCTGGCCTACCGCGAGCGGATCGCCTGGTGAAGCGGGCTACCGGGCGAACGCGGCGATCGCGCCGCTCGTCCGGTGGCCCAGGGAACCGACCGTGAGCAGGTTGATGCCGTCGATCAGCACGTTGACCGAGACCAGCGTGCCGATCAGATAGAGGCTGCTCTCCGGCCACTGGAACATGGCCATCACACCGAGCACGATCGAGCAGACACCCGAGATGATCGACCACACCGAGCGACCACCGTTCAGCACCATCGGGGTGACGATGCGCATGATCCCGATACCGATCAGCACCACGGCCACGGCCAGGGTGATCCCGGCGATCGACGCGCCCAGGTTGGACAGGATGACCACGCCGCCGACGATCGTGAGCGGACCGGTGAGCAGCACGACCCCGAAGCTCGGCCGGTTGTCCCGCCGGACCGAGACGATGGCGGCGATCGTGGCGACCACGCCGGCGCCGACCATGAGCCACCCGAAGAGCGCGACCGAGGTGATGGTCGCGATCCACGTGTAGGCCAGTCCGAGCGCGCCGAGCAGCGCGAGCAGGATGCCGCCGATGATCGCGCCCGTGGATACTTTCTTCACTTCCCGCGCGACGCTGCTCATGTCAGTCGTCCAGCCCGAACCGGGCCCGCAGCTTGGCCTTGCGCTCGTCGAACTTCTCCTCGCGGGCCTGCTTCTTCTGCTCCCGCACGACCCGCCGGGCCTCGGCCTCGGCCGCCTTGCTGGCGTCCTCGGCCGCCTCCAGCTCGGCGAGCACCTCGGACGCGGGGCGGCGGACGACCGTACCGCCGATCTTGCCCATCTCGGTGTCGACCACCTCGATCGCGGGCTCGCGCACCTCGGCGATCAGCGCGGTCGAGCCGGGCGGCACCGCGCGGCTGAAGCCGGCCAGCAGCTCGTCGCCGCGGCTGGCCCGGTCGAGGTCGATGACCCCGCCGATCAGGGCGCCGGTGCCCCAGCCGATGAGCATGCCGAGCGGCCCGCCGAGGATGCCGACGAGCACACCGATCAGGCCGCCGCCCGCGATGCCCTCGCCGATCCGGGTGTCGCCGGCCTCCGGGATGGACAGCCGGCCCCCGGCATCCCGGCTGACCACGGCGGCCCCGATCAGGTCGATGCGACCGTCCGCGGCGGCCGTCCGCAACGTGCTCAGGCCCTGGTAGGCCGAGGCGTCGTCGGCGAACGTCACCGCGACGACATTGTGGATCTCGGTCATGATGCGAGCTCCCTTCGCAGTTCTTCCGTCACCACGAAGTCAACCGAAACCACCCCCGGCCCCGACATGTCACGCGGCCCAACGTCTCACGGCACCTCGCGCCGTGGTTGGGCCCCGGCCCAAGGAACGCCGGCTAAACCGGATCGGGCAGGGTGAGGGCGATGATCAGGGAACTGATCCAGTCGGGGTCGCGCAGGCGGTCGCCGTAGAGCTCGCGCAGCTGGGTCATGCGGTAGCGGACCGTCTGCGGGTGCACGAAGAGCTCGGCCGCCACGTCCTCGCGGCGGCCCTGATGACGCAGCCAGCTGCGCAGGGTCTCGATCAGCTTGTCGACGGTGAGGCCGGGCGCGGCGGTCAGCGGCGCCAGCACCTTGGCCCGCAGGTCGGCCAGGGCCTGCCGGTCGGCCGTGAGCACGAGCGCGGCCAGGTGGTCCTCGGTGTCGACGACCGTGCGGGCGGTCTCGATGCCGGGCAGGCGCAGGGTGCGCACGGCCCGGTCGTAGGAAGACTTGACCGCCAGCCACGGCCGGGCCGGGCCGACCACGGCGCTCTGCCCCCGGAGGAGGCCGGCCACGGCGCCGCGGGAGGCGTCGGGCACCAGCAGCACCGAGTGGTCGGGGGCGGCCGGTCCGGCCTCGCTGAGCCGCAGTGTGCGCCGGTCGAGCAGGTCGACCACCGTACGGGCGGCGTGCTCGGGCACCAGGACGGCGGTGAGGGTCTGCGGGGGCGACCAGTCGGCCCGCTCGGCGGCGACCTCGATCGTGTGCTCGGCCTCGCCCGCGAGCAGGGCCTGGGTGAGCTGTTCGAGGTGCCGCAGCCGGGCCCGGCCCGAGGAGGCCAGCTCGTCGGCGTGCCCGGCCACGCTGGCCGCGGACAGCTCGTCGATGTAGGCGAAGACCAGCTCGGCGAAGTGGGCGATGACCGGGGCGGGCTGGCCGGTGCTCACACTGATCTTGGCCAGTTCGTGCCACGAGACCCGGGCGCCGACCCGGTAGGCGCCGAGCAGCGCGTCCAGGCTGCGGCCGTTGCGCGCCTCGCCGCGGCCCAGCGCGTACGCCCCCTCGAGCGCCGGCCCGAGCGGAGACTGCTGGTCGGGGCCGTCGGCCCGGGCCACCAGTTCGAGGAACGTGCCCAGGGCGGCCCGCACCGCGCGCGCGATCTTCACGCCCAGATCTCCGGCGAACGCCACCGCGTAGGCCGGTACCTCGGCCATGATGGCGTCGATGGTCTGCGTCGCCACGTGGGGCAGCCGCTGCCGCAGCGGCGCGACCACCTCCGGCGAGAGCCGGTACGTCCGCACGTCGGGCAGGCTTTCGGTCACGGCGGTTACTCCGGTTTCACCCATGGCTCTTGTTCCCGGCGAACAAAATACACGGTCCGATTCACTTCGTATGGTCAGGAATCTACCCCAGAAACGCAGGACCCTTGTTACGTGGCTGTTATCAACAACCTGCGGACCGGCGCCTGGCGCGTCGTCGAGCTGATTACTACGCCGGTGGTCCCGTCCGACTACCTCGACGTGATCGCTCCGCTTCGCAACGCCCGGGTGCTGCGGGCCAAGGTCGACGCGGTCCGGCCCGAGACCGACCGGAGCGTCACGCTGGTGCTGCGGCCCGGCCGGGGCTGGGTGCGGCACGAGCCCGGCCAGTACGTCCGTGTGGGTGTGGACGTGGACGGCGTACGGCTGTGGCGCTCGTACTCGATCACCAGCTCACCGGCGCGGCGTGACGGCCGGATCACGATCACGGTCAACGCCGTGCCGGACGGCGTGGTCAGCACCCACCTCGTCAAGAAGGCCCGGCGCGGCATGATCCTGCATCTGGACGTGCCGACCGGCGAGTTCCAGCTGTGCGCGCCGCGGCCGGCCAAGGCGCTGTTCGTCACCGCGGGCAGCGGCATCACTCCGGTCATGGGCATGCTCCGCAGCACGCTGCACGAGCTCTCCGACGTCGTCGTCGTGCACTCGGCGGGCACCCGGGCCGCCGTGGTCTTCGGCGACGAACTGCGCACGCTGGCCGCCGAGGGCCGGATCACGCTGATCGAGCGGCACACCCGCACGGACGGCCGGCTCAAGCCCGCCGACCTCGAGGAACTCGTGCCCGACCTGTTCGAACGGCACACCTGGGCGTGCGGGCCGAACGAGATGCTGGACGCCCTGGAGACCCACTGGGCCGACGGCGAGGCCGCGCACCTGCTGCGCACCGAGCGCTTCCGCCCCACGCTGATCTCCAGCGGCGGGGGCGGCACGGTCACCTTCACCGAATGCGGCACCGTCGTCGAGACCGACGGCTCCGAGCCGCTGCTCGACTCCGGCGAGAACGCGGGCGTGCTGATGCCGTCCGGCTGCCGGATGGGCATCTGTTTCAGCTGCGTGCTGCCGCTGCGCGAGGGCGCCGTGCGCGACCTGCGCGACGGGCAGCTCACCGTCGCCGAGCCGGGCGACAGCATCCCCGTCCAGACCTGCATCTCGGCCGCCGCCGGCCCCTGCAAGATCGGAAACTGAGGACCCGCATGACGACGATCCAGCGCAAGAAGTCCAACCCGATCGCCCACCTGAGCGCCGAGGACATCGAGCAGATCGGCATCGAGCTCGACGCCATCCGTGACGAGGTGATGGGCAGCCGGGGTGAGAAGGACGCCGCGTACATCCGGCGGGTGATCGCGTGGCAGCGCGGGCTCGAACTCGGCAGCCGCGGGGTGCTGCTGTTCTCCATCTTCCCGCCGGCGTGGCTGGTCGGCACGGCGGGCCTGTCGATCGCCAAAATCCTCGAGAACATGGAGGTCGGCCACAACATCCTGCACGGCCAGTGGGACTGGATGCGCGACCCCAAGATCCACTCGACCAAGTGGGAGTGGGACCACGCGTCGCCGGCCGAGCAGTGGAAGCACTCGCACAACGAACTGCACCACACGTATACGAACGTGGTCGGCCGCGACAACGACCTCGGCTACGGCATCATGCGCGTCGACGAGGACCAGCGGTGGACCAAGGCGCACCTGGGCCAGCCGTTCTACAACTTCCTCAACATGTGCTTCTTCGAGTACGGCATCGCCGCGTACGACCTCGAACTGGGTAAGAACCTGGCCACCAGGAAGCGGCGGCAGAACCCGAAGTTCCGGGCCGACCTCAAGAAGGTCCGCAACAAGATCGCCAAGCAGATGCTCAAAGACTACGTGATCCACCCGGCCCTGTCCGGCCCGTCGTTCCTGCACACGATCGCCGCCAACGCCACGGCCAACCTGATCCGCAACATCTGGAGCCACTCGGTCATCATGTGCGGCCACTTCCCCACCGGCGTCGAGACCTTCGAGCGCACGTCGATCGAGGGCGAGACGCGCGGCGAGTGGTACCTGCGCCAGATGCTCGGCTCGGCCAACATCAGCGGCGGCAAGGCCATCCACCTGATGACCGGCAACCTGTCCCACCAGATCGAGCACCACCTGTTCCCGGACATGCCGAGCAACCGCTACAAGGAGATCGCGCCCAAGATCCAGGACCTGTTCCAGCGGTACGGGCTCTCGTACGTCAGCGGCCCCCTGCCCAAGCAGGTCGCGTCGGCCTGGTACAAGGTCTTCCGGCTCGCGCTGCCCAACCGTGGCGAGGCGGCCGTGCGGCGCCCGGTCGAGAGGAAGGCCCCCGCGCCGTCGACCCGCTGGCGCCGGGCCCAGGCTCCCGCCGTGCTGGCGGACGCCAAGGAGCCCGCACTGCCCTAACGTGCACGATCCTCACCTTTTCATTGACCCTGGTCGATCGGTACGACCATCGTGGGTCCCCATGAAAAGGCGAGGATTCCTGTACGCCGCGTCGGCCACCATCGCATCGGTGGCCGGCTTCGCGGGACCGGCCGATGCGGCACCCCGGACCCGTTATCTCGGCATGTTCCGGGAACAGGACGCGGGCACGGTCGCGGCCGACGTCCACCGCCTCTACGGCGTCACCCCGGCCAGCGTGATGTGGTTCGACGCCTGGGGCACCGGCCGGCCCTTCCCGGTCGGCACCGCGCGCGAGATGTGGCGTCAGGGCATCATGCCGCACTACACGTGGGAGCCGTGGGACACCGCACTCGGCGCGACCGACCCGGCCCAGATCCACCTCAGCGACATCCTCGACGGCCGGTGGGACGCCTACATCAAGGCCCGCGGCCGCGAGTTCGCCGCCGTCCGCCGGCCGATCCTGGTGCGCTGGGGTCACGAGTTCAACGGCAACTGGTATCCGTGGGGCATCGCCAACAACGACCAGGACCCTTCGCTTTACGTACGGGCGTACCGGCACGTCCACGACCTGGTGGTGCGCAGCGGCGGCGGCAACGTGCAGTGGGTCTGGGCCTACAACAACGGGTCGTCGCCGGACGAGCCGTACAACGACCCGGCGCTCGCCTACCCGGGTGACCGTTACGTGGACTGGGTCGGGATCGACGGCTACAACTGGGGATTCGGGCCGTCCTGGGATCCGGCCGGCGACCACTGGACCAGCTTCGAGCAGACCTTTGCCACCGCGTACGGGAAAGCCCGTCTGATCGCCCCGGGCCGGCCGGTGATGCTGGGCGAGTTCGCCTCGTCCGAGGACGGCGGCGGCAAGGCGCAGTGGATCGCGGACATGGCCGCCGCGCTGCGCTCGGGTGCCTATCCCGACCTGCGGCTGCTCACCTGGTTCGACACCGTCAAGGAGGAGGCGTGGTCACCGGGGTCCTCCCCCGGCGCGCTGGCCGCCTTCACCGCCTGGGTACGGGAGCGCTCGATGCGGGGCCGGGGCGGCGAGCTCGCCCGCATCGCCTGCCGCTGAAGGTGTCAGGGACGAAGGTGCGGAGCGGTCGTCAGCAGCGGGACGGCCGAGTTGGCGACCGCCACCGCGAAGCAGCCCTGCCGCCGGATCACCTCGCCGGACACGCCGATCAGGCGGGCCCCGCGCAGCAGCACCTCGGCCGTCTCGGGGTCGCCCAGCTTGACCCGCAGCGTGCCGGCCCGCCGCCGGGGACCGCCGGCCAGCAACGCGGCCTGCCAGGCGTAGCGGGCCAGGGTGAGCCGCCGGGTGTGGTCGGTCGCGAGGGGCACCCGCGGGCCGTCGGCGAGCAGCTGCTGGCGGCCCCACTGCCACGCGACGGTCAGCCGGCGCTCCAGGGCGGCGCGCTCGTGCTCGGGCACCAGCACCCGCTGCAACTCGTAGGTGCGGGCCACCCCACCGGTGTGCATCTCGGTCGTGGCGGCGAAGCCCAGCGCGGCCAGCCGTCCGGCGAGCCGGTCGGCGGCGGCCGGGTGACCGAACTCGGCGAGCGGTCCGGCCGGACGCGGCACGGTGGTCAGCCGGACCTCGCGGCGGCGGGCCGGAACCGGCGCGAGGGATCGGGCGCAACGGACGAGACAGGCCGACTCGAACGCCATACCCAGTGCATCGGTGCCCACCTCGATGATCTCCTTTTCGTCGTGTCATGACACCGTCGCCAATCGGAAACGTCAGCGCACCTCTACCGGCCCGGATTTGTGCAAAACTTGCGCGGTCACTGCCACGGTCAGTGGGGTGGAGGATTCGGGTGGCTGTCCAGGTGAGTTCTTCGCGTCGCGCCCTGCTGTTCGGCGCTCTCGGCGCGCTGGCCACCGGCGCCTGCGTCGACGACGAGCCGAGCTACCGGTCGATCCGGATCGCCACCGGCAGTCCCACCGCCGTCTACTACGCGGTCGGCACGGCGTACGCGAAGGTCATCGACCAATATCTGCCGAACTCGCACGCGTCGGTCGTGGTGACCGCCGCCTCGGCCGAAAATGTCGAGCGGGTGCGCAGCGGCAACGCCCAGATCGGGTTCAGCCAGGCCGACATCCTGGCCGCGGCGGACGGACCGCCGGACGACGTGGCCGCGCTGGCCCGGGTCTACGACGACCTGCTGCATCTGGTGGTGCGGGTCGACAGCAGCATCAGCAAGCTCGAGCACCTGCGCGGCAAGCGGGTGTCGATCGGCGGCAAGGGCTCGGGCACGGCGGTGACGGTGCAGCGCCTGTTGTCGGCGGCCAAGATGGCCGGGCCCGGCGTGATCACCCGCCGCGAGCTCAACCTGGACGACTCGATGGCCGCGCTGCGGAACCGGGCCATCGACGGGTTCTTCTTCTCCGGCGGGCTGCCGGTGGCGGGCATCGAGAAGCTCAGCCAGAACCTGCCGATCCGCATCGTCGGGCTGGCCGACTGGGCCTACGAGCTGCGCCGGGTCTACAGCGACGTCTATGTGGTCCGCGACGTGCCGACCTCGGCCTACAAGGTGACCGCGTCCTCCACTGTGGCCGTTCCCAACCTGCTGGTCGTCTCGACCAGCATGCCCGACAGCCTGGCCTTCGACCTGACCCGGCTGCTGCTCGACCGGCGTGACCTGCTGGCCGCCGCGCATCCGGCGGCCGAGCGGCTCGACCTGCGCTCGGCCATCTCGACCCTGCCGGTGCCGCTGCACCCGGGCGCGGCCCGCTATTACCAGTCGGTCAAGCCGTAGATTTCCCCCCGGCCAGGACGGCCGTCGGCAGCCAGATGCGGGCGGCCAGGCCGCGCGGCGGCGAAGGGGCCAGCGTCAGACGGCCACCGGAGGCCTCGATCAGCACGGTGACGATCGGCAGGCCCAGGCCGGCGCCGTCGACGTTCTGGGTGTCGGGGGCCCGCCAGAACCGCTCGGTCGCCTGACGGCACTGCTCCTCGGTCATCCCGGGGCCGGTGTCGCGCACGGTCACCTCGACGCCGCCGTCGCGCGCGGCGACCTCGACGTCGACCGAGCCGCCGGCCGGGGTGAACTTGAGCGCGTTGTCGATCAGGGCGTCGAGCGACTGGTCGAGCGCGGTCGCGACCAGCCGGGCGTAGTGCGGTTCCTTCGGCACCACCGTCCGCAGGAAGACACCGCGCCGCTGGGTCAGCGGCATCCACGCCTGCTCCCGGTTCAGCGCGATCTGCACGGCGTCGACCACCTCGGTCTTGTGCTGGCCGCGCTCGGCCCGGGCCAGGGCCAGCAGCCCGTCCAGCACGTCGGCCAGCCGGTCGGTCTCCTCGAGTGCGATCGCCGCGTCGGCCTGGGCCTCCTCGGTGGTCATCCGGCTGCCGAGATCCTCGATGCGCAGCCGCAGCACGGTCAGCGGGTTGCGCAGCTGGTGGCTGGCGTGGGCCACGAACGAGCGCTGCTGCTCGATGTTGTGGGCCACGACGTCGGCCATCTCGTTGAAGCTGTCGGCGAGCCGGCGCAACTCGGGCGGGCCCAGGCCGGACTGCACCCGGGCGCCGTCGTCGCCGGCCGCGATCTCGTGCACCACCGCGTCGAGCCGGGTCACCGGCCGCAGCACCCAGCCCGCCAGCAGCAGAGCCGTGAACACGCAGACGGCCACCGCGAGGAAGCCGACGAACAGCAGCTGCGCCCAGCTGATCAGCACCGTACGGCGGTTGTGGCCGGTCGCCGAGATGGTGACGACGGCGCCCAGCACGGCGCCGCCCTCGTTGATCGGCACGGCTACCACCAGCGGGTGGGTCTGCCAGGGCCACAGCGTCGCCGGCGTGCCCACCATGCGGCCGGCCAGCGCGCCCCGGATGACCAGACTCGCGCGGTCGGGGTCGGGGTTGCTGTCGCCGAACACGCTGAGCACCTGCTGGTCCTGGTCGACGAGCATGGTGCCGATGCCGTAGAGCTCCTGGTAGCGGCGTAACTCGTCGACCACCGCGCCGAGCTCGTTGGTGCGCATCGCGGGCGCGGCCAGCGAGGCGAACCGGGTCGCGTCGGCGGTCCGGTCGGCCAGCACCCGCTGGGTCTCCCGGTTGGTCAGCGTGATGGCCAGCGGCACCTCGAGCGCGAGCAGGACCAAGCACAACAGCAGCACATAGCTGGTCACCAGCCGCCTGCGCAACGCACCCTCCCGACCACCGTTATCCGGCCCGCAGACAGTAGCCCACGCCCCGGACGGCCTGCACCATCTGCGGGCGGCCGAGCTTGGCCCGCAGCGATCCCACGTGCACCTCGAGGGTGTGCTTGCCCGACCAGGTGGTGCGCCAGACGTCGAGCAGGATCCGTTCGCGGGGCACCACCACGCCGGGCTGGCGGGCGAGCGAGGCCAGGATGTCGAACTCCTTGCGGGTCAGCGTCACCGGCTCGCCGTCCACCTCCACCGTGCGCGCTGAGTAGTCAATGCGTAACGGTCCGAATTCGACAATCTCCCGAGCCGGGGGTCCCGTACGGGCGGTCCGGCGCAACAGGGCCTCGATGCGCGCCTGCAGCTCGACCATCGAGAACGGCTTCACCACGTAGTCGTCGGCCCCCGACCGCAGACCGACGACGCGATCACGCTCCTCGCCCCGGGCGGTCACCGCGATGATGCCGAGATGCTCGTTACGTTCGCGCAGCGCCCGGCACACCTCCATGCCGTCGCCGTCCGGCAGGTTGAGGTCGAGCAGCACGAGATCGCAGGGCGCGGCGGCCAGCGCGGCGGCAACCGTCGCCGCGTGTTCCACCTGGTATCCGCGCCGCTCCAGCATCGAGATCATGGCAGCGGTGACCCGGTGGTCGTCTTCCACGAGCAATATTCGCATTCGCTCCGGCCCATCGTTCCTTCGTCTCGGGAAGAACCTAGATCACTCGTATTCCAGGATGGGTACCGTGAAGCCTGTGAATTCCCAGTCCCGAACTATTTTCGCGATCAGCGACCTGCACGTGGCGTATCAGGAGAACCGGTCGCTGGCCGACCGCCTCACCCCCGGCACCGACGACGACTGGCTGATCGTCGCGGGCGATGTCGGCGAACTGTTCGACGAGGTGACCGCCACGTTGGAGCGGCTTCGCGACCGGTTCGCCAAGGTGATCTGGGCACCCGGCAACCACGAGTTGTGGACCCACCCGCAGGACCCGGTGAAGCTACGCGGCGAACATCGCTACCGCGAGCTGGTGTCCGCCTGCCGGACGCTCGGCGTCGTGACACCCGAGGACCCGTACCCGGTCTGGGACGGCGAGGGCGGCCCGGTGACCGTGGCGCCGTTGTTCCTGCTGTACGACTACACGTGGCGCGCGCCGGGCACCACGACCAAGGCGGCGTCACTGGCCTACGCCGAGCGCACCGGCGTGGTCTGCACCGACGAGGTGCTGCTGCACCCGGACCCGTACCCGACCCGCGAGGCGTGGTGCGACGCCCGGATCGCCTACACCGAGAAGCGTCTGCTGGACATCGATCCGGCCATGCCGACCGTGCTGGCCGGCCACTGGCCGCTGCACCGGCACCCGACCGAGATCCTCCGGTTCCCCGAGTTCGCCCAGTGGTGCGGCACCGAGCGCACGGCCGACTGGCACGTACGCTTCCGGGCCGAGGTCGCCGTCTACGGTCATCTGCACATCCGGCGGACCACCCGGCGCGACGGCGTGCGCTTCGAGGAGGTCTCGCTCGGCTATCCGCGCGAGTGGAAGGCCCGCTTCGGTGAGGAGCCGCCGCTGCTGCGGCCGATCCTGCCCGCACCGGCGGAGTGAATCTCTTCAGGCGAGCGCGATCGCGGTGACGACCAGGCCGCCGGTCTGAGCCCAGCGCCCGCTGAGCTCAGGCCACGGCCCGGGCACCAGCAGCCGGGCCCGGAAGGTGCCGGCGGCCGGATCGAACACCAGCTCGGCCTCTTCGAACTCCAGGAAGACGCCGGCCACCGGGAACCACGTCTTGTAGACGGACTCCTTGGCCGAGAACAGCAGGCGATCCCAGTGGACGTCCGGTGAGCGGACGGAGAGTTTGCTCACCATCTCGGCCTCGGCCGGCCGGGCGATCGCCTCGAACACCCCGTCGGGCAGCGGAGCCGCGGGCTCGGCGTCCACACCGAGGGCCGAGACCTCACCGCGGCGCGCGACGGCTGCGGCCCGATAGCCGTCGCAGTGCGTCATGCTGCCGACGATGCCGTCGGGCCAGCCCGGCGCACCCCGCTGGCCCGGCAGGATCGGCGCGGCCGCGACGCCCAGGCGGGCCAGCGCGGTGCGGGCGCACCAGCGCACGGTCGCGAACTCGGCCCTCCGCTTGGCGACCGCCTGCGCGACCACCGCGGCTTCCTCGGGAAACAACTCGGTGACGCCACGATCGTCGCGGGTCTCGACCCAGGTGACCGTGGAGGGCAGCACAGTGCGCAGGATCTCGGACATCGCGGCGCACGATACACCGGCCCGGCCGAACCGGATGAACGCGACGGTCACCGCGGATGGTATTTCGGGCACAGCTGGCGGGAATTCCACGCGGAACCGGTCGATAAAACCTTGATTTATGCAAGATCAGATACTAATTACGGTCAGCGAAATACGACCCCGGAAGTCACTGGTTGCGGGGCCGGGATACCGCGGATAGCCTTTCGATCATGGCCGCCCGAGCAATGTCATTCGTTGACCGGGCGCCCATTATCGAGCCCTCCGACCGCGGACCGGCACCGGGCTCACCACGCCAATCACCTCGCCCGGCGCTAATGCCGGGATATTCGACAATGGCGATGGATGCCTTTTCCGGGCGCCCCGATCGTCCATTGGCGAGCGACCCCGGGGAGATCGGGACATGCCAGCGAACGGGACGATTCACGGCCGCGACGAACACCTGGCGGCATTGCGCCGGGCACCGGGCGAACTGCCCGCCGGCGGGGCGCTCGCGCTGCTCCGTGGGCGTCGTGGCACCGGACGCACCACGGTGCTGCGCGCGGCCGAGCAGACCTGGCGGGCCGACGGCGCCGCGGTCCTGTCGGTCCGCCCCGGCGCCGCGGGGTCGATCTTCGGCGCGCTCCGCGAGCACCTGGGTGACGCGGCCCGCACCACCGGCGGCCTCGTCCGCACCAGCCTGCGGGTCGGGGCCGCGATCGACCGGCTCGCCGGGGGCCGCCCCCTCGTCCTGATCGCCGACGACGCCTGCGCGGCCACCGATGCGGCGACCGCGCTCGACGCGGTCCGGCGTCCCGGCGTCCTCGTCGTCGCCGCCTGCACCGGGGCCGGCGAACGGCTGGCGGCCTGGGCCGACATCGTCCTCGATGTGCCGCCGCTGACCACTGCCGACCGGGCCGCGATGCTGCTCGATCACTACGGCGCCGGGCCGGACGCGACCCTGGACGCCGCCCTCGACGCCGGGCTGGGCCCGCTGGCCGGCTGCCCCGCGGCCGTGCTCGACACGTGCGCCGAGCTCGACCGGGCGGGCCGGCTGGTCACCCTGGACGACCGCCTCTGCCTGGCCCGGCCGGACCGGCCGCTGCCGGTCACCGAGAGGACCGCCGATCTGCTCGGCTCCCCCGGCGACCCGGTGCTGGCCGACCTCGCGGTGAACCCGGTGCGCCCGGCCGAACTGGCCGTGCCGGCCGGGCTGGCCGGAGTCGCGACGAGTGTGCACGGCCGCCGGGCCGACCGGCTGGCCGAGGCGGGCGTGCTGACCCAGGACGACGAGGGCCGCCTGCGCTGCAGCTCGCCCGCGGTGGCGGCGCATCTGCTGCGCCGGCTCGGCTCGCGGGCCGTGGCCGGGCGGCGGCGGGCCCTGGCGGTGGCGATGCTGGCCGCCCGCCGGAACGGGGCCGGCATCGAACCGGGCGCGCTGGGCGACCGCATCGCCGGCTACCGCGGCGCACCCGACCCCGGCGACGAGGCGATGCGGCTGCTGCTCACCCTGATCGCCCGGCCGGACACCGGCCCGGGCCGCCGGGCCGACTGGATCCGCGCCGCCTGGGAACGGGCCACCGACCCCCGGTTGCGATCCCGGCTCGCCGCGGGCTGGCTGCGCGAGCTGCTCCGCGCGGGCCGGCTGTCCGACCTGGGCGACGCGGTGGAGACGGTGCTCGCCACCGGACCGGCCCCGGAGATGGCCGGTGATCTCGCGGCGGCGGCGATGCTGGCCGCGGTGCACACCGGGATCCCGGTGCCCGACGCCACCCGGGACCGGCTGCTGATCGACGGGCGGGTGCCGGCGGCACTGGAGTTCGCCCGCCGATGGTTCGCCGGTGAGCCTCCCGAGCCGGGACTGGTTACGGCCGGCGCCCGGCCCGCCGGCGAGCCGGGGCCGCGGCCGGAATCGGGGCTGGTGACGACGGCCGAGCTGGGCGCGATCGGGCGGTGCGAGGAGGCGCAGACCTACCCGGGTGACTGGGCGAGCGCGTTCGAGGCGGTGCTCGGCGAGCGCTACCACTGCCCCGAGGGCAGCCTGCCGGCCGCGTACCGGCGGGTGCTGCGCGGTTTCACGGGCGGCGACTTCGAGGCGGCCCGGACCGCGGCCCGCGAGGTCGAACTGACCGGGTCCGGCGTGACCCCGGTCCACCAGCTGGCGCGGGTCTGGGCCGTCGAGATGGGCCGGATGACCGGGACCGGCGGCGAGCGTCCGGACAACGGCGGACCGGCCGACCCGGCCCTGGTCGCGTGGGCGTCGTGCGGGCCGGTCGAGCTGGGTGCGGCCGATCTGGCGAGCGTGCTGACGGCGTACGGGAAAATCGCCTCACCCAGTCGTCGCGGCCGGGCCCGGCTGGTGCCCCGCCTGGCCCAGCTTGCGGTCCGCAGCGGCGCCACCGAGACGGCGCAGCGCCTGCTCGACGAGGTCGACGATCCCGAGGCGCGGCTGCTGACGCGGGCGGCGGTGCTCGGCGATCCGGCCGCCGCCGCGAAAGCCGTGGCGCTGGCCCGCGACCGCGACGACCGGCCCGCGCTGCTGACCGCCTTGATGGTGGCCGGTTCCGATCACCTGGTGGAGGCGTACGGGATCGCCCGTGACCTGGGCGCCGCACCGCTGCAGGCGTGGGTGGCCTCGGCGTTGCGCAAGCACGGGCTGAGCGTGCCGGCCGCCCGGAGCGCGTCGGACGGGTTCTCCCCCGTGGAACAACGGATGCTCCGGATGATCAGCGCGGGCCGCACCAACCGGCAGATCGGCCGGCGCGAGCGGCTGAGCGAGAAGACCGTCGAGGAACACGTCAGCCGCCTGCTGGCCCGCACCGGCTGCCGCAGCCGGGTGCAGCTGGCCACCGCGGTGCTGGCGGGCCGGGTCGGCACCGGATGCGCCTGATCGGCCGGGCGTCCGTCGTCGGCCGCATCCTGGACTCGCTCGGCACCGTGGCGGTCACGGTGGTCACCGGGCCGGCCGGGATCGGGCGCAGCGCGGTGCTGACCGAGATCGCCCGGCAGGTCGAGGGCCCGGTCGTGCGCATCGCGCTCACCCGGCACGACCGCGACGAGCCCGGCGCCGTGCTGGCCCGGCTGGCCAACGCGGTGAGCCGCCTGACTCCGCACTCCTTCTCCGGGGAGGAGAGGGTGGAGGAGTTGCTGGCCGCCCGGCCCGGCCTGACCGTGCTGGTCGACGACGCGCATCTGGTCGACGACGAATCGCGAGCGGTGCTCGAGCGGATGGTCCGGTCGACCGGCCCCCGCTGGGTGCTCACCATGCGCGCCCCGGTGCGGCCCGGGCCGGACCTCTTCGACGACGAGAACGGCACGGTCCTGCGCGGCCTGGTCACCGGACGGCTGGCCCGGATCGTGCCGCTGCCGGCCCTGACCCGGGCGTCCACCGTGGAGCTGACGGCGGCCCGGCTGGGCGGGGCCCGGCCGCACGCCTCGCTGGCCGGACGGGTCCAGCGGGAGTGCCGGGGAGTCCCGGCCGCGGTCGTGGCCGCCCTCGACGAGTGGCAGCGGTCCGGAGCCGTCCGGGTGCTGGACGGCCACGCCTACTTCCTCCCGGCGCCGGCCGGCGGACCGTCGATCGACTGGTTGGCCGGGGCGGCCGAGCCGGTGCGCCTGGTGGCCAAGGCGGCCGCCGTCCTCCATCCGACCGGCGACCGGCTGCCCGCGCTGGCCGCCCGGGCCTACGGGCTCGACCTGGCCACGGTCCGGTCGGCGCTGCGCCAACTGGTGACCGAGGGCGTGCTGGTCCCCGGATGGCGGTTCGCGGTGCCCTACTGGGCCGGGGCGGCCGGCCGGTCCCTCGCCCCCTACGAGCGCGGCGAACTGGCCCGTGCGCTGGTCGAGGCGGTGTGGAACGACGGCGCTTCGGTGCCCGACACCGTGCTGGCCGAGCAGCTGATGCGCGGCGGCGGGGCGGCCGAACCCGTACGGGCGGCGGCCGAACTGGAACGGCTGGGCCTGGTCGCCATCCGCCGTGACACCGGTGTCGCGGCCCGCCGCTTGGCCGCCGCGGCCGAGATGGTGCCCGGTCCGCCGCGCTGGACCGCGCTGGCCGGTGCGGCCGGGGCGAACGCGGCCTACGGCGACTACGAGGCGGCCCGGCTCGGCACCGATCGGTTGCTGGGACTCGGCTCCGAGATGTCCGATCTCGACATGCTGGAGATCTCACTGATCCACGTGGCCGGGTTGTGGGGCAGCCGCGATCCCGCGGTGATCAGCGGGGACGCGTTCGGGCGGACACCGGTGCACCGGCTGATCTACCGGGCCCACGCGCTGACCTGTCTCGGGCGCTACGCCGAGGCGTACGGGATGCTCGCAAACGATTTCGGAGCGTGGCAGCGGGACGAGGGGCGCGAGCACGCTCGCATCGTCCACGCCACGTCCGGCGCCATGGTCGGCCACCCGGAGCACCTGCGCGAACTGATCGCACACCCGCGGCCGGACCACCGGTCCCATCTCATGATGATCCGGATGGTGACCCGCACCCTGCTCATGCTGGGCGACACGGTCGGCGCCGAGCGGTTGCTGCGCGGCGAACGACTCGCCCTGGACCAGCTGCCGGCCCAGGACCGCGTGCTGCTGACCTGGCAGAGCGGGCGCTGGGACGAGGCCATGCACCACGTCCGGATGGCCCTGGCCGGTCCGGATCCGGACGTGCCGCACGGGTTCATGGCCCTGCTGCTGGGCCGGGGCCGGCTCACCGCGGCCCGGCAGGCGGTGGCCGACGCCCGCACCGACTTCTGCCCGATGCCGCATCTGCTGGACGCGATCGACGCGATGATCGCCCAGATTCTCGGCGACCACGAGCTGGCCGCGCGCCATGTCCGGGAGGGGCTGATGCGGGCGGCCGAGCGCGGGACGGTGGCCGGCACCGAGGAACTCCTGCTGCTGTCGGCGCAGCTGGCCCCGTCCGCGGGACACGCCGCCGCCGAGGCCGCGGCGGACAACGCCGCTCGCCAGCAGACCGACCGCAGCCGGCTGCTGGCCCTGCTGACCCGGCTCTCGGTCGAGCCCACACCGGAACTCGGGGCCGAGGCCGTCGCCGTGGCCCGGCGGCTGGAACAGCCCTGGATGCTCTCGGTGGCGCTGGCGACCGTGGTCGAGACCGGCGGTGACCCCGCGCTGCTGCCGGAGGCGTACGAGGCGCTGAACGGCCTGGAGGCGCTGCTCGACCGCTACCGGCTGCGCGGGCTGATGCGCCGGCACAACATCCCGGTGCCGCAGCGGGCCGTGACCGTCAGCGAGAACGACCGGCTGCTGGCCACGCTGGTGGCCGACGGCGCCTCCAATCGCGAACTGGCCACCGTGCTGATGACCAGCGCCCGCAGCGTCGAGGGCATGCTCGGGCGGTTGTTCACCCGCACCGGCTACCGCAGCCGGGTCGATCTGGCCGCCGCCGTGCTGACCGGGGAGTTCCCGACCACCTGAATTATCTAGGGGATATTCAGCGCTTCGTGCGTTGTGCTCAACGGCAACGACTGACGAGCGCGACCCCGAGGACGAACCTTGACCATTGCCGATGACACCACGACGAGCTGGCTCCGGCGGTTCCGGTCGGGCACGGACCAGACCGGTCGTCTCGTGTGCTTCCCGCACGCGGGCGGCGCCGCCACCTTCTTCTATCCGGTCGCGACCCGGTTCGGCCCCACCATCGACGTGGTCGCACTGCAGTACCCGGGCCGGCAGGACCGCCGGGCCGAGCCGATGGTGCCCGACATCGCCACCCTGGCCGACCGGATCACCAACGAGCTGCTCCAGCTGAGCGACAAGCCCACGGTCTTCCTGGGCCACAGCATGGGAGCGGTTCTCGCGTACGAGGTCGCGTGGCGCCTGGAGCAGCGGGGCAGCACCCACGCCCCGCGCACGGTGATCGTCTCCGGGCGCCGGGCGCCCTCGGCCGGACGGCCCGACGCGCAGATCTACCTGCAGGACGACGCCACGTTCCTGGCCGAGCTGGAGAAGCTCAACGGCACGGCGATGAGCCTGATGGAGGACGAGGAGATGCGCCGGCTCACCCTGCCGGCCATCCGCAACGACTACCGCGCGGTCGAGACCCACCGCAGCGAGCCGGGCCGCCGCCTGGACGCCGCGATCACCGCGCTCACCGGCACCGAGGACCCGCAGGCGACGCTGGACGAGGTGGAGCAATGGCGCGACTTCACGACCGGTGCGTTCCGGCTGGCGTCCTTCCCGGGCGGGCACTTCTATCTGGTCGAGAAGCCGGCGCCGGTGATGGCCGAGGTCGACCGCGAACTGTCCGCCCTGGCCGGGGTCTAACCCAGTTCCACGCGTACGGGCCGGTGGTCGCTGCCGCACGACGGCAGCACCTCCGCCCGGACCACCCGCACCCCCGGCCCGGCCAGCACATGGTCGAGCTGCAGGAGCGGGCGCTGCGCCGGGAAGGTGCGACCGCGTACGACCGGCCGATAGGGGTGTCCGAACGCGATCGTGGGCCGGAACATGTTGAAGTCGCCCGCCACCACGGTCGGTCGGTCATCGCTTCTCAGGCCGGACACGAGTCGTCGCAGTTGCCGGGGGCCGTGCAGGACGCGGTGGGTCAGGTGGACGTTGACCAGGCGCACACCTTCGATGTGGGCCACCTGGGCGGCGCGCTCCCCCACCACGTCACGCGGCGCGGACCCGATCGCGACGGCCGCCGGGAACGAGGCGGGGAGGCGGCTCATCAGGGCCAGCCCCCAGGTGCCGGTCTCGTCCGGCACCGCACCCCGGGAGATCTCCAGATCGGCGAGACGGACCTCGTCGGTCAGGGCGATTTCCCCGTACGCGGTGTAGCCGCAATCAGCCGCAGCCTGCGCGGCCAGGCTGTCGGCGCCGGTGCGGGACCAGTTTTCCTGCACCAGAACGACATCGGTGTCGAGGGCCGCGATCGCGTCCTTGACCGCGAAGGGGCGGCCTCGGTGATCGAGACCGCAGTGCAGGTTGATGCTCGCCAGGCTGAAGACCACGGGACCGGATCTTAACTCGCGGAAGGGGACAATCGTGAACGACCTGCTGGACACCCTGGAGAGAGCCCCCTCCGAGGAGGTCGGCGCGCTGCCGGTTCCCGAGTGGTATCGGGGCGCGGTCGTGCTGGCCGAGGAGACCGAGATGTTCGCCGGCATGGCGACGCGCGACCGGGATCCGTCCAAGGCGCTGCACGTACGCGCGGTGCCCACGCCCGAAGTGGGGCCGGACGAGGTGCTCGTGGCCGTGATGGCGAGCAGCATCAACTACAACACCGTGTGGTCGGCGATCTTCGAACCGATGCCGACGTTCGGTTTCCTGAGCCGTTACGGGGCCAGCGTGCCCGGCGCCCGCAAGCACGACCAGCCGTATCACGTGGTCGGCTCGGACCTCTCCGGCGTGGTGCTGCGCACCGGCGTCGCGGTCCGTAACGTCAAGCCGGGCGACCGGGTCGTCGCGCACTGCCTCAACGTCGAGCTGACCGAGCCCGAGGGGCACGCCGACAGCATGCTCGACCCGGAGCAGCGGATCTGGGGCTTCGAGACCAACTACGGCGGGCTCGGCGAGCTGGCCCTGGTCAAGGCGAACCAGCTGATGCCCAAGCCGCGGCACCTGTCGTGGGAGGAGGCGGCCGTCTCGGGGCTGGTGCACTCCACCGCGTACCGGCAGCTGGTCTCCCCCAACGGCGCGCGGATGAAGCAGGGCGACGTGGTGCTCATCTGGGGGGCGGCCGGCGGGCTCGGGTCGTACGCGACCCAGCTGGTGCTCAACGGCGGCGGCATCCCGGTCTGCGTGGTGTCGAGCGAGCGCAAGGCCGAACTGGTCCGCTCGATGGGCGCCGAACTGGTCATCGACCGGCGGGCGGCCGGGCTGGAGTTCTGGAGCGACGAGCACACCCCGAACCCGCGCGAGTGGAAGCGGTTCGGCGGCCTGGTCCGCGATCTGACCGGCGGCGACGACCCGGACATCGTCTTCGAGCACCCGGGCCGTGAGACGTTCGGCGCCAGCGTCTACGTGGCCCGCCGTGGCGGCACCATCGTGACGTGCGCGTCGACGTCGGGCTACGACCACGTCTACGACAACCGGCACCTGTGGATGCGGCTCAAGCGGATCGTCGGCACGCACTTCGCCAACTACCGCGAGGCGTGGGAGGCGAACCGGCTGATCGCTCGCGGGATGGTGCATCCGACGGTGTCGGCCGTCTACAAGCTCGACGAGACCGGCACGGCGGTGTCCAAGGTGCACGCCAACCGGCACGACGGGAAGGTGGGCGTGCTGTGCCTGGCTCCTTCACCGGGTCTCGGGGTCGAGGACCACGAGATGCGGGCCCGGTACGAGAAGCAGATCAATCTCTTCCGCTGACCATTTTTCGAGGGCCGGTTTCCCGTACGGGGAACCGGCCCTCTTCTCTCGGTCTTGCCTTTTTTCTAGGCGTAGAACTCGCGCACCTTGCCGATGATGACGTCCTGGTCCTGCTCGGTCATACCGGTGTACGTGGGCAGGTAGAGCCCCCGCTCGGCGAACCGGTGCGCGTTCAGGGTCGGCCAGATGTCGTCGAGGTACATCGGCTGCCGGCTCATCGGCTTGAAGAACAGCCGGGTCTCGATGCCGGCCGCGGCCAGGTGGTCCATCAGCTCCTCGCGGCGGTCGGCGAGGAGGTCGTACATCCAGAGCACGTCCCGCTTGGGCAGCAGCGTGATGCCGTCCACCCCGGACAGCCCGGCGTCGTAGTACGCCTCGATCTTCGCGCGCCGGGCCAGGATCTCGTCCAGGCTCTCGGTCTGCGCGAGGGCGACGCCGGCCTGCATGTTGGTCATCCGGAAGTTGTAGGCGACCTTCTTGTGCAGGAAGTTGTGCTCCTTGCTGAACGCCATGCCGCGCAGGTGGGCCATCTGCCCGGCCAGCCGCTTGTCGTCGGTCAGGCAGATGCCGCCCTCGCCGGACGTGATGATCTTGTTGGCGAACAGCGAGAAGCAGGCGATGTCACCGGTCGGCTTGACGCCGTGGGCCTCGGCCGAGTCCTCGACCACGTGCAGGTTGTACTCGTAGCCGATCTGCAGGATCGGCTCCATGTCGCATTTCCGGCCGTAAATGTGCACCGGCACGATGGCCCGGGTCCGCGCGGTGATCTTCTCCTCGATCTTGCTGACGTCGATGTTGAGGTCGTCGCCGCAGTCGACGAACACCGGCGTCGCGCCGGTGTAGGTGACCGCCCACGCGGTGGCGATCATCGTGAATTCGGGGACGATCACCTCGTCGCCCGGGCCGATGTTCAGCGCCCGCAGCGCGAGCGTGATGGCCGCTGTGCCGGACGAACAGGCCACCCCGTGCGCGCTGCCGTGGAAGGCGGCGAACGCCTCCTCGAAGCGGGGCACCAGCGGGCCCTGCGACGAGATCCAGCCGGTGCGCACCGCCTCGCTGACGTACTCCAGCTCCCGCTCGGCCAGAAACGGCTTCGACACCTGGTACGTATACGACATCAGTTCCCCAGTTCCTCGTCGAGCATCGCGAACATGTCCTCGTCGGAGGCCGAGTCGAGGTTCACCTCGTCCCGCTCCCCCGCCGACTTGGTCTCGGCCCAGCGGCTGCGCAGCACGTCGAGCCGGCCGGCCACCTTACGGAACAGCTGCTCGTCCACGCTCGCGCCGGCCAGCACCTGCTCGAGGCGGTCGAGGTCGGCCAGCAGGGCGCCGGCCACGTCGGGCGCGCCCAGCGCGAGCTCGTCGAGCAGGTGCTCGGTGAGCTGGGTGGCGGTCGGATAGTCGAACACCACGGTCGCGCTGAGCTGCAGGCCGGTGGCGGCGCCGAGTCGGTTGCGCAGCTCGACCGCGGTCAGCGAGTCGAAGCCGAGCTCCTTGAAGGCCAGGTCGGGTTCGATGGTCTCCGGGCCGGCGTGGTCGAGCACGACCGCCACCTGCCGCCGCACGATGTCGAGCAGCACGCCGGTCCGCTCGGCCTCGCCCATCGCGGTGAGCTTCTCGATCAGGCCGTCGGCCGCTTCCGGGGCGGCCGTGTCGCGACGGTTGCGGCTGCGGACGAGACCGCGCAACAGGGCGGGCACGCTCGGGGCACCGCCCAGCACCGCGAGGTCGAGCCGCAGCGGCAGCACTGCCGCGGATCCGGCGCCCAGTGCGACGTCGAACAGGTCCAGGCCCTGCTCGACCGAGAGCGGCGGCATGCCCGTACGGGAAAGCCGGATCTTGTCCTTCTCACTCAGCATGCCCGGCTGGTCCCAGGTGCCCCAGGCCATCGAGACGGCTTGCTTCCCGGCCCCGCGGCGACGGGCGGCGAGGGCGTCCAGCACGGCGTTGGCGGCCGCGTAGTTGCCCTGGCCGGCGTTGCCGAACGTGCCCGCGGCCGACGAGAACAGCGCGAAGACCTCGGCGTCGGGCAGCAACTCGTCCAGGTGCCGGGCCGCGTCCGCCTTGGGCCGCAGCACGGTGTCGAGCCGTTCCGGGGTGAGCGAGCCGATGACACCGTCGTCGAGCACACCGGCGGCGTGGATGACACCGGTGATTTGGTGGCCCCTGATCGCTTTCGCCAGCGCCTCGCGGTCACCGGCGTCGCAGGCCGCGACCGTTACCCGGGCACCCCGCTCGTCCAGCTCGGCGACCAGATCGGCGGCGCCCCCGCTGCGGCTGACCAGCAGCAGATC
The DNA here is from genome assembly GCF_018829635.1 of Paractinoplanes bogorensis. Classification (GTDB taxonomy): domain Bacteria; phylum Actinomycetota; class Actinomycetes; order Mycobacteriales; family Micromonosporaceae; genus Actinoplanes; species Actinoplanes bogorensis. Next base: position 431,738 of record NZ_JAHKKG010000003.1, on the reverse strand, counting down.
CCGGATCCCGCGGTCGACCAGGTGCCGGGCGATCGTGCGGCCGAGACCGCCGGTGCCACCGGTGACAAGGTAGGTGCCCGCGGGCAGTTCCGGCGCTTCCGGACGCTCGGCGCGGGCGAGCCGGCCCGCCAGCACCTCGCCCTCGCGCAGCACCAGCTGCGGCTCGTCCAGGGCGAGCGCCGCGGGCAGCGCGAGAACGTTGTCGTCCAGCAGGTCGATCAGGCCGAACACGCCCGGGTTCTCGGACTGGGCCGCGCGCACCAGACCCCAGATCGCGGCCGCGGCCAGGTCGTCGCCGGTGGTGGCGCCGCGGGTGAGGAACACCAGCCGCTCACCGCCGAGCCGCTCCTCCTGCAGCAGGCCGAGCGCCCAGACGGTGGCCGAGTGCACGTCGGTCAGGCCCGCGACCGGAACCAGAACGACGTCACCCTCTCGTTCGAAGAGCGTTCCCAGCCCGTACGGGTCGTCGCCGTGCACAGTCGCAGCGGTGACTGTCTTCGAGGTCTTCTGTGTCGGCGTCCACGTGAGCTCGAACAGTTCGCCGCGGTCGGGGCCGGCGAACTGGCCGGGCGCCACCGCGCGGACCGCGAGGCTTTCGATCGACGCGACCGGGCGGCCGGACGGGTCGGCCACGGCGATGGCCATGGCGTCGCCCGACTTGCGCAGCCGGACTCGGACCGAACCGGCTCCGGCGGTGTGCAGCGAGACGCCGTTCCACGAGAACGGGAGGCCACCGCCGCCGTCCTCGTCACCGGCCAGCATCCAGGCGTGCAGCACCGAGTCGAGCAGGGCCGGGTGCAGCCCGAACCGCTCCGGATTGTTCTCGCCGGGCAGGGCAACCTCGGCGTAGATGTCGTCCCCGGACCGCCAGGCGGCGCGCAGGCCCCGGAAGACCGGTCCGTAGTCGAAACCGATCTCGGCCAGCTTCTCGTAGCCGCCGTCGACCGCCACGGCCTCGGCGCCCGCGGGCGGCCAGGTCGTCGCGTCGAAGTCGTCGGCGCTGCTTGTCGCGGCTCGGCCGGCTTCGGTGCTCAGGCGGCCCGTTGCGTGCTGGATCCAGGCGCCGTCGGCGCCCTCGGGGCGGGAGTGGATGCCGATCGTGCGGCCGCCCTGGTCGTCGGGTGTGCCCAGCGTGACCTGCAGCTGGATCGCGCCGGTCTCGGGGAGCACCAGCGGCGCGGCCAGGGTGAGTTCCTCGATGCGGTCGCACCCGGCCTCGTCGCCGGCCCGGACGGCCATCTCGACCAGCGCGGTGCCGGGCAGCAGGGTCGCGCCCATCACCCGGTGGTCGGCCAGCCAGGCGTGCGTCTTCAGCGACAGGCGACCGGTGGCGACCAGCGCGCCGTCGGGGGTGTCGAGCAGCGCGCCGAGCAGCGGGTGGGCGGCGTCGGCCAGGCCGAGACCGGTCGCGTCGCCCGCCTGGTGCACGGCGACCGGCCAGAACACGTCCCGCTGGAAGGCGTAGGTGGGCAGGTCGATCTTCCGGCCGTCGGTGAGGAGCGGCGACCAGTCGACCGTGACACCGGAGACATGCAGGCGGGCCAGGGCCGTCAGCGCGGTGGTCTCCTCGTCGCGGTCCCGGCGCAGCAGGGGCACACCGTTGTCGACCATGGCGGAGAGGACCGCGTCCGGGCCGATCTCGAGGAACTTGGCCCCTTCGAGCTTGGTTGCGTTGTCGGCGAACCGGACGGTGTCGCGGACGTGGTCGACCCAGTAGCCGGGATCCGTCACGTCGCCTGTGGATACCAGCGGGATATGCGGTTCGTTGAACGTAAGTTCGTCGACGACTGCGCGGAAGTCGGCCAGCATCGGCTCCATCAGCACCGAATGGAAGGCGTGCGACACCGTCAGTCGCTTGGTCTTCTCGAACTTCGCCGCGATGGCCAGGACCTCGTCCTCGGCGCCGCTGATCACGATCGCGTTCGGGCCGTTGACCGCCGCGATGCTCACGTTGGCGGTCAGCTCGGTCTCGATCTCGGCCTCGGAGGCCTGGATCGCGACCATCGCGCCGCCGGCCGGCAGGGCCTGCATCAGGCGGGCGCGGGCGGCGATCAGCGCGCACGCGTCCTCGAGCGACATGACACCGGCGACATGGGCCGCGGCGATCTCCCCGATCGAGTGGCCGGCGAGGTGGTCGGGCCGGATACCGAAGGACTCGACCAGGCGGTACAGGGCCACTTCGAGCGCGAAGATGGCGGGCTGGGCGTTGCCGGTCTGGTCCAGATCCACGTTCTCGTCGCCCAGCGGCAGGTCCAGGTAGGGGTCGAGTTCGGCGGCCACGGCGTCGTAGGCCTCGGCGAACACCGGGAAGCGGGCGTACAGCTCGCGGCCCATCCCGGCCCGCTGGGAGCCCTGGCCGGTGAACAGGAAGGCGAGCGGGCCGTCGGTGGCCGAGCCGCGGGCCACCTCGCGGACGCCGTCCGGGGTGGAGAGCAGGACGGCGCGGTGCGAGAACCGGGTCCGCGTGGTCAGCAGCGAGAAGCCGACGTCGACCGGGCGTTCCCCGGTGACCGCGGTGATCCGCTCGATCTGGCCGTCGAGCGCCCGCTCCGAACGAGCCGACACCACCCACGGCACGACCCGCTCATCCCCAGCCTTCAGGCTGCCGGGCTCGCTTGTGCTCGCCGCGCTGCTGGGCTGGGCCGCAGTCGCCGGGGTGGCGGGGGCGCCCTCCAGGAGCAGGTGGACGTTGGTGCCGCTGATGCCGAAGGACGAGACGCCGGCGCGGCGGGCGCGGCCGGTCTCGGGCCACGGCTGCTGTTCGGTGAGCAGTTCGACGTCGCCCGCCGTCCAGTCGACGTGGGTCGAGGGCTGGTCGACGTGCAGGGTCTGCGGCAGCATGCCGTACCGCATGGCCATCACCATCTTGATGACACCGGCGACACCGGCCGCGGCCTGGGCGTGACCGATGTTCGACTTGATCGAGCCGACCAGGAGCGGCCGCTCGCGGTCCTGGCCGTAGGTGGCCAGCAGGGCCTGGGCCTCGATCGGGTCACCCAGCGTGGTGCCGGTGCCGTGCGCCTCGATCGCGTCGATGTCACTCGTGCGCAGGCCCGCGCCGGCCAGCGCCTGCCGGATGACCCGCTGCTGAGACGGGCCGTTGGGGGCGGTGAGGCCGTTGGAGGCGCCGTCCTGGTTGACCGCCGAGCCGCGCACGACGGCCAGGATGTGGTGACCGTTGCGGATGGCGTCGGACTGGCGTTCCAGCACGATCAGGCCCGCGCCCTCGGACCATCCGACGCCGTCGGCCGCGTCCGAGAAGGCCTTGGATCGGCCGTCCGGGGCGAGGCCACGCTGCCGGGAGAAGCCGATCAGCGCGCTCGGCGACGACATCACCGTGACGCCGCCGGCGACGGCCAAGGTGCATTCGCCGTCGCGCAGGGCCTGCATGGCCCAGTGCATCGCGACCAGGGAGGACGAGCAGGCGGTGTCGACGGTGACGGCCGGGCCCTCGAAGCCGAACGTGTACGACACGCGGCCCGAGGCGACGCTGGGCGAGGTGCCGGTGATCTGGCCGCCGCCGAGCTGCGCGCCCTCGAGCAGGGCCGAGTAGTCGTTGTACATGAGGCCGGCGAAGACGCCGGTGCGGCTGCCACGCAGGGTGGACGGGTCGATGCCGGAGCGCTCGATCGCCTCCCACGTGGTCTGCAGGAGCAGGCGCTGCTGCGAGTCCGTCTCGAGGGCCTCGCGCGGGGACATGCCGAAGAACGCCGGGTCGAACTCGGGGGCGTCGTGCAGGAAGCCACCTTCGCGGGCGTACGAGGTGCCGGGGTGGTCCGGATCCGGGTGGTAGAGGCCCTCGACGTCCCAGCCGCGGTTGACCGGGAAGGCGCTGATGGCGTCGCCGCCGCCCGCGACCAGTCGCCAGAGCGCCTCGGGCGAGTCGACGCCGCCCGGGTAGCGGCAGGCCATGCCGACGATGACGATCGGGTCGTCGGTCGTGGTGACCATCGGGATCAGCTCGTCGGCCGCGATCTCGGTGACCCCGCCGAACAGTTCGTCGCGCAGATACCCGGCCAGGACGATCGAGTTCGGGTAGTCGAACACGAGCGTGGCCGGCAGCTTGAGGCCGGTCGCCTCGTTGAGCTGGTTGCGCAGCTCGACGCCGGCGAGGGAATCGAAGCCCATCTCGCTGAACGCTCGGTCGGGCTCGATCGCGTCGGCGTTCGGGTGGCCGAGCACGGCGGCGACCTGGCCCCGGACGAGGTCGAGCAGGTCCGCCTCGTTCAGGTCGGTCACGGGCGCGACCTTGCGGGCGGCCGACCGGCGGGCCGCCGGAGCGAGTCCACGGAGTAGAGCCGGAACGGAGTCGGTACGCGACCCTAGGGCCGACGTGTCGACGCGGATCGGGGCGACCGCCGGGTGGCCCGCGTCGAGCGCGGTCGCGAACAGCGCCAGGCCCTCCTCGGCGGGCACCGGCGGGACGCCCTGGATGGCCATGCGGGTGCGGTCGACGTCGGTCAGGTACTCGACGAGGCCCGCGCCGACGTCCCACAGCGAGAACGCCATGGCCGTGGCGGGCAGGCCGAGCGAGTGGCGGTGCGAGGCCAGGCCGTCCAGGAACACGTTGGCCGCGGCGTAGGGGGCCTGTCCGGCGGCGAGGATCTGGCCGCCGGCCGACGAGAACATGACGAACGCGGCCAGGTCGCGGTCCGCGGTCAGCTCGTGCAGGTGCCAAGCCGCGTCCGCCTTGGGGGCGAGCACGGCGTCGAACCGCTCGGGCGTCATGGTGCCGATCAGGCCGTTGTCGCCCGTACCGGCGGCGTGGACCACTGCGGTGAGGTTGTCGATGCCGCCGAGCAGGGCCGCGAGCGCGTCCCGGTCGGTGACGTCGCACGCCTCGATGCGGATACCGGGAACGGCGGCCAGGTCGGCCGCGCCCGGGGCGTCGAGGCCGCGGCGGCTGGTCAGCACGACCTCGCGAACGCCGCGCTCGGCGAGCAGGTAGCGGGCCACGACCGCGCCGAGCCCGCCGGTGCCGCCGGTGACGAGGACCGTGCCCTCCGGGTCGAACGCGGGCGGGGTGCCCGGCTCGGTGACAGCTGCGAAGCGCGGCACGAAGACCGCACCGTCGCGGATCGCGGCCTCGGGCTCGCCCGCCGCGGCGATGGCGGCCAGGGTCTCGTCGCTGGGATCGCCGTTGACGTCGACGAGCGTGATGCGGCCCGGGTTCTCGGCCTGGGCCGCGCGCACCAGACCCCAGATCGGGGATTGCGCGACGTCGACCGGGTCGCCCTCGGTCACGGCGACCGCGGTACGGGTCACCATCACGAGGTGGGAGTCCGCGTAGCGGTCCCCGGCCAGGAACTCCTGCACGACTGCGAGCGCCTGGTGCGTGAGCGTCCGGGTCGCGGCCGGGACTGTGCCCGTGGCCGTCTTCCCGGCGTACGCGACGAGCGGCGGAACTGAATCGCCGAGCGTGCCCCACCACCCGGCGGAACCGCCGCCCGCGGCGACGGTGAGCGGGCGCCACGAGACGGCGTAGACCGGCTCGGTGGCGCGCAACTGCTGCTCGGACACCGGGCGGCCGGTCATGGTGCCGACGGCCAGGACCGGGTTTCCGGCGGCGTCGGCGACCTCGATGCGCATGCTGTTGTCGGTCGGCAGGTGGGTCACCCGCACCCGCACGTCGGTGGCGCCGACGGCCGCGAGGCGTACGTCGTTCCACGCGAACGGGATGACCGCCTGGTCACCCGTGCCGACCAGGATCGCCGGGTGCATGGTGGCGTCGAGCAGGGCCGGGTGCACGAGGAAGCCGGCCGGGGCCGCGACCTCGGGCAGCGACACCTCGGCGTAGAGCACGTCGCCGTCGCGCCACACGGCCCGCAGGCCCTGGAACGCCGGGCCGTAGCCGAAGCCGCTCTGCGCGATCGTGCCGTACGGGTCCGCGTTCTCGACGGGCTCGGCACCGGGCGGGGGCCAGGCGGCGAGGTCGAACGCGAGCGCGGCGGCCTGCGCGGCGAGCACGCCGGACGCGTGCTGCAGCCAGGCTTCGCCGGTGCGCGAGTGGATGGCGAAACGACGGCGCCCGTACGCGTCGGGCGCGTCGACGGTGAGCTGCAGGCGTACGGTCTCGTCGCCCGTCAGCACGAGCGGCGCGGCCAGGGCCAGTTCCTCGACCGCGGCGCCGCCGACCTCCTCGCCCGCGCGCAGGGCCATCTCAACCAGGGCCGAGCCCGGGACGAGGGCACTGCCGAGCACGGTGTGGTCGGCGATCCACGGGTGGGTGCTCAGCGAGACCCGGCCGGTGAACACCGCGCCGCCGTCGGGGGCGCGAAGCACGGCGCCGAGCAGCGGGTGGTCGACCGGAGCGAGGCCGGCCGCGCCCAGGTCGGCACCGGTGGTCGCCTCGAGCCAGAAACGCTGGTGCTGGAAGGCGTACGTGGGAAGGTCGGTCTTGCGGCCCCCGGCGATGAGCGGGGTCCAGTCGACCGGCACGCCCTCGACGTGCAGGCGGGCCAGCGCGGTGAGAGCGGTGAGCTCCTCGTCGCGCTCGCGGCGCATCATCGGCACCGCGCCCTCGACCATGCCGGACAGCACGGCGTCGGGGCCCAGCTCGAGGAAGTGGGTGACGCCGCGCGCCCGCAGGGTGGCCGCGTTGTCGGCGAACCGCACGGTGTCGCGCACGTGATCCACCCAGTACGCCGGGTCGGTCACGTCGCCGGTGGTCACCAGCGGAATCGTCGGCGGGTTGAACGTGAGCCCGGCGACGACATCGCGGAAGTCGTCGAGCATCGGGTCCATCAGCACCGAGTGGAACGCGTGGCTGACCATGAGCCGCTTCGTCTTCTCGAACAGGCCCGCGATGTCCTGGACCTCGTCCTCGGCGCCGGAGATCACGACCGCATTCGGGCCGTTGACCGCCGCGATGCTGACGTTGTCGGTGAGCGGGATCTCGTCCTCGGCGGCCTGGATCGCCACCATGGCCCCGCCCGCGGGCAGGTCCTGCATGAGACGGGCCCGCATGGCGATGAGCATGCACGCGTCCTCAAGGGACAGCACGCCCGCGACGTGGGCCGCGGCGACCTCACCGATCGAGTGGCCGGCCAGGTAGTCGGGCTTGACGCCGAACGACTCGGCCAGGCGGAACAGGGCCACCTCGAGCGCGAAGATGGCGGGCTGGGCGTTGCCGGTCTGGTCGAGATCGGCGCCCGGGTCGCCGAGCGGCAGGTCCAGGTAGAGGTCGAGTTCGGCCGCCACGGCGTCGTAGGCCTCGGCGAAGACCGGGAAGCTCTCCCGCAGCGCCGCGCCCATGCCCGCGTGCTGCGAGCCCTGGCCGGTGAACAGGAACGCGGTGGCGCCGCCGGGCTTGGCCCGCCCGGTGACGACGGAGGCCGAGTTGATGCCGGACGCCAGCTCGCGCAGGCCGTCGCCGAGCACGACGGCCCGGTGTTCGAGGGCCGAGCGGGTCGTGGCGAGCGTCCACGCGACGTCGAGCGGGTTGCGGTCGTCGGTGACCGGGGCCAGGCGCTCGGCCTGGGCCCGCAGCGCCTCGGGGGTCGCGGCCGAGAGCAGCAGCGGGAGGGTGCCCGGGGGCTCCTGGACCGGCGCCGGCGCGGGAGCCGGCGCATCGGGCTGTTCCAGGATGACGTGGGCGTTGGTGCCGCTGATGCCGAACGACGAGACGCCGGAACGGCGCGGACGGCTTACGGACGGCCACGGCACGGTGGCCGACGCGAGCGAGACCGAGCCCGCGGCCCAGTCGACGTGCGGCGACGGCTCGTCGGCGTGCAGCGTGCGCGGCACGACGCCGTGCTGCATGGCCTGCACCATCTTGATGATGCCCGCGACGCCGGCGGCGGCCTGCGGGTGGCCGATGTTCGACTTGATCGAGCCGAGCAGCAGCGGCGTCTCGCGGTCCTGCCCGTACGTGGCGAGCAGGGCCTGCGCCTCGATCGGGTCACCGAGCGTGGTGCCGGTGCCGTGCGCCTCGACGACGTCCACGTCGGCGGCCGTCAGGCCCGCGGTGCCGAGCGCCTGGCGGATGAGCCGCTGCTGGGACGCGCCGTTGGGGGCGGTGAAGCCGTTGGAGGCGCCGTCCTGGTTGACCGCGGTGCTGCGGATGACGGCCAGGACGTCGTGCCCGTTGCGGCGCGCGTCGGACAGCTTCTCGACGAGCAGGACGCCGACGCCCTCGGACCAGCCCACGCCGTCCGCGCCCGCGCCGAACGCCTTGCAGCGTCCGTCGGGGGCGAGACCACGCTGGCGGCTGAACTCGACGAGCATGCCGGGCGTGGCCATGACCGTCGAGCCGCCCGCGAGGGCCAGGGAGCATTCGCCGCTGCGCAGGGCCTGGGCGGCCAGGTGCAAGGCGACCAGGGACGACGAGCAGGCGGTGTCGACGGTGACGGCCGGGCCCTCGAAGCCGAACGTGTAGGAGACGCGGCCGGAGACCACGCTGCCGCCGGACGTGCCGGAGGGCGACGTGTTGAGCGCGTAGTCGTGGTACATGACGCCGGCGAAGACGCCCGTGTCGGTGCCGCGCAGCGAGGCCGGATCGATGCCGGCGCGCTCCATGACCTCCCACGACGCCTCGAGCAGCAGGCGCTGCTGCGGGTCCATGAACAGCGCCTCGCGCGGCGCGACGCCGAACAGCGTCGGGTCGAAGTCGGCGGCGTCGTAGAGGAAGCTGCCGCGCTTGGTGTAGCTCTTGCCGTCCTTGCCGATCTCGGGGTCGTAGAGGTCGGGGTCCCAGCCGCGGTCGGACGGCAGGTCGCCGGTCGCGTCGGTCTCGGCCATGACCAGTCGCCACAGGTCCTCGGGCGAGCTGACGCCGCCCGGGTAGCGGCAGGCCATGCCGACGATCGCGATGGGCTCATCCATGTCGACCTTTACGGCCGGCTGCTTCTCTTCCAGCGTGGCGGGGCCCTCGAGAAGGCCCTCCAGGAACGCGGCCAGGGCCTGCGAGCTGGGGTGGTCGAAGACGATGGTGGCGGGCAGCGTCAGGCCGGTGACGGTGTTGAGGCGGTTGCGCAGCTCGATCGCGGCCAGGGAGTCGAAGCCGAGCTCCTGGAACGGGCGAGCCGGCTCGACCGCCTCGGGGCCGGCGTGGCTGAGCACGGCGGCGACCTCGGTGCGGACCAGCTGCAGGAGGGCGCGGGTGCGCTCGGCTCCGATCAGACCGGCGACCGTACGGGTGAGGGCACCGTCCGCCACGGCCGCGGCGGCCCGCCGTACGCCGGGAGCCAGGCCCCGCAGCAGCGCCGGAACCGTGTCGGTGCGGGCCCGCAGCGCGGCCGTGTCCACCTTGACCGTGACGACCGTGGGCCGGGGCGACCCGAGCGCGGACGCGAACAGGGCCAGGCCCTCGTCCCCGGACACCGCGGGCAGGCCCTGAGCGGCCATGCGGGTGCGGTCGGCGTCGCCGATGTACTGCGCGAGACCGCCCTCGACGTCCCACAGCGAGAACGCGACCGAGGTGGCCGGCAGCCCGCGGTAGTGGCGGTGGGCGGCGAGACCGTCGAGGAACACGTTGGCGGCCGCGTAACCGGCCTGGCCCGCCGTGAGGACCAGGCCGCCCGCCGACGAGAACAGGACGAACGCGGCCAGGTCGCGGCCCGCGGTCAGCTCGTGCAGGTGCCAGGCGGCGTCGGCCTTCGGCGTGAGCACAGTGTCGAGGCGCTCGGGCGTGATCGCGGCGAGCAGGCCGTTGTCGCCGACGCCGGCCGCGTGGACGACCGCGGTGAGGTCGTCGATGCCGTCGAGCAGCTCGGCCACGGCCGCCTTGTCGCCGACGTCACAGGCCACCACGCGGGCGCCCAGTTCCTCGGCCAGCTCGGCGGCCCCCGGGGCGTCGAGGCCGCGGCGCGATGTGAGGACCAGGCCGCGTACGCCGGGAAGGGTCTTCAGATGGCGAGCGACCGCGGCACCGATGCCGCCGGTGCCACCCGTGACGAGCACCGTGCCGTCGAACGCGACCGGGGTGGCCGGCTCTGCGATGCGGCGCAGGCGCGGCACGTGGAGCTCGCCGTCGCGTACGGCCGCCTCGGGCTCGTCCGTGACGACCGGACGCTCGCCCGGGCCCGCCGTGTCGACGAGCGTGAACCGGCCCGGCGTCTCGGCCTGGGCCGAACGCACGAGGCCCCAGATCGGCGCCTGGACGACGTCGACGTCCTCACCCGGCAGCACGGCGACCGCGCGGTGGGTGTTGATGACGAGCGGGCCCTCGGCGTTCTGCAGCGCGGCCAGCACCTGAGCAGTGAGCGCACGGACGGCGCTTGGCACGTCGCCGCCGGGCGTGATGCAGTCGAGGACCGGGATGTCGTCGCGGATCTCGGCGGTCAGCTTCTGCCAGTCGATGCCGTAGACCGGCTCGGGGGCCGTGCCGATCTGCTCGGCGGCGATCGGGCGACCGGCCATCGCGCCGACGGTCAGCACCGGGCGGCCGGTCACGTCGGCGACGGTGATGCCGAGGCTGCCGGAGCCGCGAGCCAGGCGGACGCGGGCGGCGGGGGCGCCGACGGCGTGCAGGCGTACGTCGTTCCACACGAACGGGATGACGGTGTCCTCGCCGCCGAGGCGCACACCTTCGATCATCGCGACGTGCATGCCCGCGTCGAACAGGGCCGGGTGCAGGCCGTACTTGTCGGCGCCGGCGTCCTCGGGCAGGACCGCCTCGGCGAACAGGTCCTCGCCGACCCGCCAGGCCGCACGGAGGGCCTGGAACGTCGGGCCGTAGGCGAAGCCGGACTCGCGCAGGATCTCGTACGCGTCGTCGACCGGCACGTCGATCGCGTCGGCCGGCGGCCACGCGGTCAGCTCGTCCGGCGCGGGCAGCACGGCGTCGGACAGGGTGCCCAGCGCGTGCAGTGTCCAGATCTGGCCGTCCGGGCTGGAGTGGATGCCGAGCGAGCGGCGGGCCCGGTCGTCGGGCGCGCCGACCACGACCTGCACCTGCACGGTGCCGCGGGCGGGCAGCACCAGCGGGGCCGACATGGTCAGTTCGTCGAGGACGCCGCAGCCGGCCTCCTCGGCAGCGCGCAGGGCCAGCTCCACGTAGCCGGTGCCGGGAAGGACGGGCGAGCCGTGCACGACGTGGTCGGCCAGCCAGGACTGGCGGGCGATGCCGATGCGGCCGGTCGCGACGAGTCCACCGTCGGGGGTGTGCAGGAACGCGCCGAGCATGGGGTGACCGGCGGGCTGCAGACCGGCGACGTCGACGTCACCGATCGGGGCGGCGCCGCTGGGCCAGAAGCTGTGGCGTTCGAAGGCGTACGTGGGCAGGTCGATCTTCTTGCCGCCCGTGGTCAGCTTCGCCCAGTCGACCGGCACGCCGGTGACGCTGAGGCGGGCCAGGGCGGTCATCGTCGTGCGGACCTCGTCCCGGTCGCGCCGCAGCATCGGGATGCCGTTGTCGACCATGCCGGACAGGACCGCGTCGGGGCCGAGCTCCAGGAACTTGGCGCCTTCGAGCTTGGCGACGTTGTCGGCGAACCGGACGGTGTCGCGGACGTGGTTGACCCAGTACTCGGGATCCGTCACGTCGCCTGTGGACACGATCGGGATTTGCGGATCGTTGAACGTAAGTCCGCCGACGACTGCGCGGAAGTCGGCCAACATCGGGTCCATCAAGACCGAATGGAACGCGTGGGAGACCGTAAGACGCTTGGTTTTGTCGAACTGCGAAGCGATCGCCAGGACCTCGTCCTCGGCGCCCGAGATCACGACTGCCCGCGGGCCGTTGATCGCCGCGATGCTCACGTTGGCGGTCAGCGCGATCTCGTCCGGGGCGGCCTGGATCGCGACCATCGCGCCGCCTGCGGGCAGGTCCTGCATCAGGCGGGCGCGCATCGCGATGAGCGTGCACGCGTCCTCGAGGCTGAGCACCCCGGCGACGTGGGCCGCGGCGACCTCACCGATCGAGTGGCCGGCCAGGTGGTCCGGCTTGATGCCGAGGGACTCGGCCAGGCGGTAGAGGGCCACTTCGAGGGCGAAGATGGCGGGCTGGGCGTTGCCGGTCTGGTCCAGGTCGGCATCGGCATCGCCCAGGGGCAGGTCCAGGTACGGGTCCAGCTCGGCGGCGACCGCGTCCCACGCCTCGGCGAAGGCCGGGAAGCGGGCGTACAGCTCGCGGCCCATGCCGGCGCGCTGCGAACCCTGGCCGGTGAACAGGATGGCGAGGGGGCCGTCGGTCGTGGTGCCGCGGGCGATCTCGGCGCCGTCGAGCAGCACGGCGCGGTGGGCGAAACGGGCCCGCGTCGTGAGGAGCGAGTGGGCGATGTCGAGCGGGGCGGCGTCGACCAGGCCGAGGCGGGCGATCTGCTCGTCCAGGGCGGCGGCAGACTTGGCCGACACGATCATCGGCACCGGGCGGGCAGCCTCGGTCGTCGCAGCCTCGGTCGTCACGGCCTCGCTGCCGTCGGCGTCGATGACCTTGTTGCCGCCGGCCGCGATGACCGTGGTCTTGTTGCCGGCAGGCTCGATGGCGGCGTCGGGGACGGCCTCGATGATGACGTGGGCGTTGGTGCCGCTGATGCCGAACGACGACACGGCCGCGCGGCGCGGGCGGCCCAGCTCGGGCCACGGCGTCTCGGCGGTGGCCAGCTCGACCGCGCCCGTGGTCCAGTCCACGTGCGACGACGGGGCGTCGACGTGCAGTGTGCGCGGGACCGTGCCGTGCCGCATCGCCATGACCATCTTGATGACACCGGCGACACCGGCCGCGGCCTGCGAGTGGCCGATGTTCGACTTGACCGAACCGACCAGCAGGGCGTGGTCGCGATCCTGCCCGTACGTGTTGATGAGCGCCTGGGCCTCGATCGGGTCACCGAGCGTCGTGCCGGTGCCGTGCGCCTCAACCACGTCCACATCGGCGGTGGTCAGGCCGCCACTGGCGAGCGCCTGGCGGATGACGCGCTGCTGGGACGGGCCGTTGGGGGCGGTCAGTCCGTTGGACGCGCCGTCCTGGTTGATGGCCGAACCGCGTACGAGGCCAAGAATGGTGTGGCCGTTGCGCCGTGCGTCCGATTCGCGCTCGAGCACGAGGATGCCGATGCCCTCGCCCCAGCCCACGCCGTCGGCCTGGTCGGCGAACGGCTTGCAGCGGCCGTCGGCGGACAGGCCGCGCTGGCGGGAGAACTCGACGAACGTGCCGGGCGACGACATGACCGTGACGCCGCCGGCGAGCGCGAGCGTGCACTCCCCCGCCCGCAGCGCCTGCATGGCCCAGTGCATGGCCACGAGCGACGACGAGCAGGCGGTGTCGACGGTGACGGCCGGGCCCTCGAAGCCAAACGTGTAGGAGACGCGGCCCGATGCGATGCTCGGCGAGCTGCCGGTGCCGCGCTGGCCGTCGAAGTCCTTGGGGTCGAGCATGTGGGCGTAGTCGTTGTACATGACGCCGGTGAAGAAGCCCGTACGGCTGCCGCGCAGCCCGGCCGGGTCGATGCCCGCGCGCTCCAGGGCCTCCCACGTGGTCTGCAGGAGCAGGCGCTGCTGCGAGTCGGTGGTCAGGGCCTCGCGCGGGGACATGCCGAAGAACGCCGGGTCGAACTGGTCGGCGTCGTGCAGGAAGCCGCCGTGCCGCGTGTACGTGGTGCCGGGGTGGTTCGGGTCGGAGTTGAACAGCGAGTCGACGTCCCAGCCGCGGTTGGCCGGGAACTCGGTGATCGCGTCGGTGCCGTCGAGGACGAGGTTCCACAGATCCTCGGGCGAGTTGACGCCGCCCGGGTAGTGGCAGGCCATGCCGACGATCACGATCGGGTCGTCGGTCGTGGGCGTCGTGACCGGTGCGGCTTCCTCGGCCAGCAGAGCGCCGAACAGCTCGTCGTGCAGGTAGCCGGCGAGGCTGGTCGCCGTCGGGTAGTCGAAGACGAGCGTGGACGGCAGGCGCAGGCCGGTGACCGTGCCGAGGCGGTTGCGCAGCTCGACGGCGGTGAGCGAGTCGAAGCCGAGCTCGCGGAACGCCCGGGCCGGGTCGACCGTGGCCGGTCCGGCGTGGCCCAGCACGGCCGCGACCTCCAGGCGTACGAGGTCGAGCAGGGTCTCCAGGCGCTCGGCCTCGGCCAGCGGGGCGAGCCGCTGGATGAGATCGCGGGCGGGCTGGGAACCGGCGGCCGAACGGCGGGTACGGCTGCGGACCAGGCCCTGCAGCATCGGGTGCAGGTCGGTGCGGGCGCGCAGGCCGGGCAGGTCGATGCGCAGCGGCAGCACGGCGGCCCGGTCGGCGGTGAGCGCGGTGTCGAACAGCGCCAGACCCTGCTCGACGGTCAGCGGCGGCATGCCGGAGTTGCGGATGCGGGCCAGGTCGACGTCGTTCATCTCGCCGACCATGCCGCCGACGCCCTCCCAGGCGCCCCAGGCCATCGCCACGGCGGGCTTGCCCTCAGCACGCCGGTGCTCGGCGAGCGCGTCCAGGTAGGCGTTGGCGGCGGCGTAACCGGCCTGGCCGGGGTTGCCGAACGTGCCGGCCGCCGACGAGAACAGCACGAAGGCCTTGAGGTCGGGCAGCAGCTCGTGCAGGTGCCGGGCGGCGCTCGCCTTGGGCCGCAGCACGGCGGCGATGCGCTCGGGGGTCTGCGCGGCGATGACACCGTCGTCGAGGACGGCGGCAGCGTGCACCACGGCGGTGAAGTCGTGCTCGGCGACCAGGCCGGCCACGGCGTCCCGGTCGGACACGTCGCAGGCCACGGTGGTGACACGGGTGTCGTCGTCGATGCCGGTGCCGCTCCGGCTGGCCAGGACCACTCGGCCGGCGCCCTGGTCGAGCAGATGCCGGGCGATGACCTGGGCCAGGGCGCCGGAGCCGCCGGTGATGAGGATCGTGTCGCCGTCGGTCCAGGCAACCTTTGCCCCGGCCGTCGTGCGGGCGACGCGGGGCACGAGGATCTCGCCGTTGCGGATGCGCAGCTCGGGCTCGCCGGTCGCGACGGCGGCGGCAATCAGCGCGTCGTCGTCGGTGTCGACCAGCACGAACCGGCCGGGGTTCTCGGACTGGGCCGAGCGGACCATTCCCCGTACGGGGGCCGCAGCCAGCTCGTCGGGGTGGGAGACGAACACGACGAGGCGGTCGTCGTCCTGCTGCAGGCGGGTCAGGGCCTCGGACAGGTCGCCGCCGGCGATCTCGTAGTCAGGGGTGTCGGTGCCGGCCTTCACAGCGACCCAGTCGACGACGTAGAGCGGCTCGGGGCCGGACAGCTGGTCGCCGTCGACCGCGCGGGTCACCAGCGAGGCGATCGTCGCGACCGGGGCGCCCGTCGGGTCGGCGATCGCGATGGACACGGCGTCGCCGTCGGGGCGCAGCCGGACGCGTACGGACGACGCGCCGGTCGCGTGCAGGGTGACGCCCTCCCACGTGAACGGCAGGCCACGCTGGGCGCCCTCGCCGAAGCCCGCGGCATGCAGCACGGCGTCGAGCAGGGCGGGCTGGATGCCGTAGCCGTCGGGGGTCACGCCCTCGGGCAGGGCCGCCTCGGCGTACACGTCGCCGCCTTCGCGCCAGACCGCCCGCAGGCCCTGGAACGCCGGGCCGTAGTCGAAACCGCCGGCCGCGAACCTGTCGTACGCGCCGGTCAGGTCGACGGCCTCGGCCCCGCGCGGCGGCCAGACGGCGGTGTCGAACTCGGCGGCGGCCTCGGTCGTGGCGCTGAGCGTGCCGGTGGCGTGCTGGAGCCAGGCGTCGTCGGAGCGGGAGAAGATTCCCACCGTACGGCGGCCGTCCGCGCCCGGCATGCCGACGCGCAGCTGCATCTGGACCGTGCCGCGCTCGGGCAGCACGAGCGGGGCGGTCAGGGTCAGCTCGTCGAGGCGGTCGCAGCCGACCTCGTCGCCGGCCCGGATGGCCAGCTCGGCGAACGCCGCGCCGGGCAGGATCGTGCGGCCCATGATGACGTGGTCGGCGAGCCAGCGGTGGCCGCCGACGCCGAGCGCCGCGGTGATGAGGTGGCCGTCGTCGCCGCTGAGCTCGACGACCGCGCCGAGCATCGGGTGGCCGGCGGGCTGCAGACCGGCGAGCGAGACGTCGCCGGCGGGGGCCGCGCCCGCGGTGGGCCAGAAGCTGTGCTGCTCGAACGCGTACGTGGGCAGGTCGACCCGGTGGCCGCCGGTCGTCAGCTTCGCCCAGTCCATGCCGACGCCGGTGACGTGCAGGCGGGCGAACGCGCCGAGGATCGTCGAGACCTCGTCGCGGTCGCGGCGCAGGGCCGGGATGCCGTTGTCGACCATGGCCGACAGCACCGCGTCCGGGCCGAGCTCGAAGAACTTCGCGCCGTCCAGCCGCGCCACGTTGTCGGCGAACCGCACGGTGTCACGGACGTGGCTGACCCAGTACTCAGGATCCGTCACGTCACCTGTGGACACGATCGGGATCTGCGGGTCGTTGAACGTAAGTCCGCCGACGATCACGCGGAAGTCGTCCAACATCGGGTCCATCAGCACCGAATGGAACGCGTGGGAGACCGTAAGACGCTTGGTTTTGTCGAACTGCGACGCAATCGCCAGGGCCTCGTCCTCAGCGCCCGAGATCACGACCGCGTTCGGGCCGTTGATGGCGGCGATGCTCACGTTCGCGGTGAGCTCGATGTCGTCCGGAGCGGCCTGGATCGCCACCATCGCGCCGCCGGGCGGCAGGGCCTGCATGAGGCGTGCGCGGGCCGCGATCAGGGCACACGCGTCCTCGAGAGACAGGACGCCCGCGACATGGGCCGCGGCGACCTCACCGATCGAGTGACCGGCGAGGAAGTCGGGCTCGATGCCGAGGGACTCGGCCAGTCGATAGAGAGCGACTTCGAGGGCGAAGATGGCGGGCTGGGCGTTGCCGGTCTGGTCCAGGTCGACACTTTCGTCGCCCAGAGGCAGATCCAGGTAGGGGTCGAGTTCGGCGGCCACGGCGTCGTAGGCCGCGGCGAAGACCGGGAAGGCGTCGCGGAGCTGAGCGCCCATGCCGGGCCGCTGGGAGCCCTGGCCGGTGAACAGGATCGCGAGGGGGGCGTCGCTGACGACGCCGCGAGCCACCTCGGCTCCGTCGAGCAGCACCGCGCGGTGGTCGAACAGGGCACGCGTGGTGGCGAGCGAGAAGGCCACGTCGGCCGGGGCGGCGTCGACCAGGCCGACGCGGGCGATCTGGGCGTCGAGCGACTCGGCGGACTTGGCCGACACGAGCATCGGCGCCGGGCCGGTCGCCTCCGTCGTCTCCGCCGTGCGCGGGGCCGGGCCCGCCTCGACGATCACGTGGGCGTTGGTGCCGCTGATACCGAACGACGAGATGCCGGCACGCCGGGGGCGGTTCGCCGCGGGCCACTCCGTCTCGGCGGTGACCAGCTCGGCGGCGCCCTCTTCCCAGTCCACGTGCGACGACGGGGCGTCGACGTGCAGCGTCTTCGGGACGACGCCGTGCCGCATCGCCATGATCATCTTGATGACACCGGCGACACCGGCCGCGGCCTGGGTGTGGCCGATGTTCGACTTGACCGAGCCGAGCAGCAGCGGCACGTCCCGGTCCTGGCCGTACGTGGCGAGCAGGGCCTGGGCCTCGATCGGGTCGCCGAGCGTGGTGCCGGTGCCGTGCGCCTCGACCACGTCCACGTCACCCGTGCGCAGACCGGCGCTGGCCAGGGCCTGGCGGATGACGCGCTGCTGCGAGGGGCCGTTGGGGGCGGTCAGGCCGTTGGACGCGCCGTCCTGGTTGATGGCCGAACCGCGTACGAAAGCAAGGATCTGATGACCGTTGCGCCGCGCGTCGGACTCACGCTCGAGGAGCAGCAGGCCCGCGCCCTCGGCCCAGCCCACACCGTCGGCGCCGTCGGCGAACGCCTTGCTGCGGCCGTCGACCGACAGGCCGCGCTGGCGGGAGAAGCCGACGAAGGCGTTCGGCGTCGACATGACCGTGACGCCGCCGGCGACGGCCAGCGAGCATTCCCCCGCCCGCAGGGCCTGGGCCGCGAGGTGCATGGCGACCAGCGACGACGAGCAGGCGGTGTCGACCGTGACGGCCGGGCCCTCGAAGCCGAACGTGTACGAGACGCGACCCGAGGCGATGCTGCCCGAGCTGCCCTGGCCCTGGTAGCCCTCGGCACCCTCGCCGCCGGCCAGGAGCAGGCCGTAGTCGTTGTACATGACGCCGGTGAAGACGCCCGTACGGCTGCCGCGCAGCGTTGCCGGGTCGATGCCCGCGCGCTCCAGGGCCTCCCACGTGGTCTGCAGGAGCAGACGCTGCTGGGCGTCGGTCGCGAACGCCTCGCGCGGGCTCATGCCGAAGAACGCCGGGTCGAACTGGTCGGCCTCGTGCAGGAAGCCACCGTGCCGCGTGTACGTCGTACCCGCGTGGTCGGGGTCGGGGTTGAACAGGCCGTCGACGTCCCAGCCGCGGTTCGACGGGAACTCGGTGATGGCGTCGGTGCCGTCGAGGACGAGCTTCCACAGGTCCTCGGGCGAGTTGACGCCGCCCGGGAACCGGCAGGCCATGCCCACAACCACGATCGGGTCGTCGGTGGTGTTCGCCTTGACGACCGGCGCGGTCTCCACGATGTCGGCGCCGAGCAGCTCGTCGAGCAGGTATGCGGCGAGCAGCGACGATGTCGGGTAGTCGAAGACGAGCGTGGCGGGCAGGCGCAGGCCGGTCTCGGTGCCGAGGCGGTTGCGCAGCTCGACCGCGGTCAGCGAGTCGAAGCCGAGGTCGCGGAACGCGCGGTTGGCGTCCACCGTGGACGCGCCGTCACGGCCGAGCGTGGCGGCGACAGCCACGCGGACGAGGTCGGTGAGGAACGTCGTCCGCTCGGCCTCGGGCTTGGCGCGCAGCTGCTGGGCCAGTCCGGTGGTGGCCGCCGAGCTCTTGGCGCGACGGCGGGCGGATACCCGTACAAGGCCGCGCAGCAGCGGCGGGACCTCGCCCTGGGCCCGCAGCGTGGCCAGGTCGAGGCGGAACGGCAGGACGGCGGCCCGGTCGGCGGCGATCGCGACGTCGAACAGCGCGAGGCCCTGCTCGACGTCGAGCGCCGGCATGCCCGAGCGGGCGGCGCGGGCGAGGTCGGTGTCGCCGGCCAGGCCGACGGTCCAGGCGCCCCACGCCATCGAGACGGCACTCTTGCCTTCGGAGCGGCGTTGCTCGGCCAGCGCGTCCAGGTAAGCGTTGGCGGCGGCGTACGCGGCCTGGCCGGGCGAGCCGATCGTGGCGGCAGCCGACGAGAACAGCACGAACGCCTTGAGCTCGGGCAGCAGCTCATGCAGGTGGCGGGCGGCGTCGGCCTTCGGCGCGAGGACGGCGGCCACCCGCTCGGGCGTCAGAGAAGAGACAACCCCGTCCTCCAGTACGGCGGCAGCGTGCACCACGGCCGTGAAGGAGTGCTCGGCGACCAGGCTCTCCAGGGCGGTCCGGTCACTGACGTCGCAGGCCACATTGGTGACCCGCTCGTCCTCGATGCCGTTGCCGCTGCGGCTCGCCAGCACGAGGTGGCCGGCGCCCGCGTCGAGCAAGTGCTGCGCGACGATCCGGCCCAGGCCGCCGGAGCCGCCGGTGATGAGGATCGTGTCGTCGGCGGTCCACTCGACCGGGGTGCCGGGGGCGGTGCGGGCGAGGCGGGGCACGAGGATCTCGCCGTTGCGGACGCGCACCTCAGGCTCGCCGGTCGCGACGGCCGCGGCGATCAGGGAGTCGTCGTCGGTGTCGCTCTCGACGATGACGAAACGGCCGGGATTCTCCGACTGCGCCGAGCGGACCATTCCCCGTACGGCCGCGGCGTCGAGCTGTGCGGACGCAACGGCGCTGCCCTCCGTGGAGACGCCAAGACGCGAGACGAACGCGACGAGCTGATCGTCGTCCTGCTGCAAACGGCCGAGGGCGCCGGCCACATCGGAGATCTCGTACGTCGTGAAGGCCGGGGCCTCGGTGCCTGCGGAGGCGGGGACCCAGTTCACGGCGTACAGGGAATCGGTTGTGGTCTCGGTCGTGGTTTCCGGGCGGACGGCAAGCGCGCCGACGGAAGCGACGAGCGCGCCGGACGGGTCGGCCAGGGCGAGGGCCATCGCGCCGTCGCCGAGCGGGGTCACTCGGGCCCGTACGGCGGTGGCACCGGTGGCGTGCAGGCGCACGTCGGCCCACGAGAACGGCAGCGCGCCGGACTCGAGGATGCCGAAGCCGGCGGCGTGCAGCACGGCGTCGAACAGGGCCGGGTGCAGGCCGAACGCCTCGGCGCCGGCGCTGTCGGGCAGGGTCACGTCGGCGAACAGGTCGTCGCCGGCGCGCCAGACCGCCTTGAGGCCCTGGAAGACCGGGCCGTAGACGAAACCGGCGGCGGCGAGGCGCTCGTAGACGCCG
Source organism: Paractinoplanes bogorensis (assembly GCF_018829635.1). Lineage (GTDB taxonomy): Bacteria > Actinomycetota > Actinomycetes > Mycobacteriales > Micromonosporaceae > Actinoplanes > Actinoplanes bogorensis. The sequence goes on along the minus strand of NZ_JAHKKG010000003.1, from coordinate 411,490 downwards.
GTGATGTCGACCGGCTCGGCGCCCGCGGGCGGCCAGGTGGTCGTGTCGAACGCCTCGGCCGGGGTGGTCGCGGTGGCCAGGATGCCGGCCGCGTGCTGGACCCAGCCGCCGTCCTGGTTGGAGTGGACGGCAAACACGCGGCGGCCGTTGGCGTCGGGGGCGTCCACGGTGACCTGGATCGACACCGCCTCGCCGGCCGGCAGCACGAGCGGCGCGGTGAGCGTCAGGTCCTCGACCAGGTCGGCGCCGGACTCGTCGCCGGCCCGGATCGCCATCTCGACAAACGCCGTGCCGGGCACCAGGATCCGGCCGTTGACCTGGTGGTCGGCCAGCCACGGGTGGGTGCGGACGGAGAGGCGGCTGGTGAACAGGTGGCCGTGCGCGCCGGCCAGCTCGACACCGGCCCCGAGCAGCGGGTTGCCGGTCTCGGTGAGGCCGAGTTCGGTGGCGTCGGCACCGCGGGTGACGGGCGGCGCCCAGAACCACTCGTTCTGGAACGCGTACGTGGGCAGCGGGATCTTACGTCCGCCGGTCGTCAGCCTCGTCCAGTCCACCGCGACGCCCGTGACGTACAGGCGGGCCAGGGCGGTCAGGGTGGTCAGTTCCTCGTCGCGGTCGCGGCGCAGCATCGGCACGCCGCCGTCGACCATCGCGGAGAGGACCGCGTCGGGGCCGAGTTCGAGGAACTTCGCGCCGGCCAGCCGCGCGACGTTGTCGGCGAACCGGACCGTGTCGCGCACGTGGTTGACCCAGTAGTCGGCCGTGGTGATGTCGCCGGACGCGATGACGGGGATCTGCGGGTCGTTGAACGTAAGTCCGTCGACGATCACGCGGAAGTCGTCCAGCATCGGGTCCATCAGGACCGAATGGAACGCGTGGGAGACCGTAAGACGCTTCGTTTTGTCGAACCGCGCGGCGATCGCCAGGACCTCGTCCGCGACGCCCGAGATCACGACGGCGTTCGGGCCGTTGATCGCCGCGATGCTCACGTTGGCCGTGAGCTCGATCTCGTCGGGAGCGGCCTGGATCGCGACCATCGCTCCGCCGGTGGGCAGAGCCTGCATGAGGCGGGCGCGGGCGGCGATGAGCGTGCAGGCGTCCTTCAGGGAGAGCACGCCGGCGACGTGGGCCGCGGCGACCTCACCGATCGAGTGGCCGGCCAGGAAGTCGGGCTTGAGGCCGAACGACTCGGCCAGGCGGAACAGGGCCACTTCCAGGGCGAAGATGGCGGGCTGGGCGTTGCCGGTCTGGTCGAGATCGGCCTCGGGGTCGCCGAGCGGGCGGTCCAGGTGCGGGTTCAGCTCGGCGGCGACCGCGTCGTAGGCCTCGGCGAACGCGGGGAAGCGGGCGTAGAGGTCGCGGCCCATGCCGGCGCGCTGCGAGCCCTGGCCGGTGAAGAGGAACGCGAGCGGCGCGCCGGTGACGCTGCCGCGGGCGACCTCGATGCCGTCGATGAGGACGGCGCGGTGGTCGAACCGGGAGCGGGTGGTGAGCAGCGAGTACGCGAGGTCGAGCGGCGCGGCGTCCGAAGGCAGGCGCGAGATCTGGCCGTCGAGAGCGGCCGCGGTCTTGGCCGACACGATCAGCGGGATCTTCGCCGCCGCCACGCTGTCCACCGTCGCCACGCCGTCCACCGTCGCCACGCCGTCCACCGTCGGGACGCCGTCGATCGTGCGGACCACGGCCGGTGGAGTCGCCGCCGCAACACCGTCGGACGTCCGCACGGGCGCGTTCGCAGGTGAGTCGCCGGGCATCGCCGGGGGCTGCTCGATGATGACGTGGGCGTTGGTGCCGCTCACGCCGAACGACGAGACGCCCGCGCGGCGGGGGCGGTCCACCGCGGGCCACTCGGCCTCGGCGGTGACGAGCTCGACCGCGCCCTCGGTCCAGTCGACGTGCCGGGACGGGCGGTCGACGTGCAGGGTCTTCGGGACGACGCCGTGCCGCATCGCCATGACCATCTTGATGACGCCGGCGACACCGGCCGAGGCCTGCGAGTGGCCGATGTTCGACTTGATCGAGCCGAGCAGCAGCGGCTCGCCCGAGCGGTCCTGCCCATAGGTGGACAGCAGCGCCTGCGCCTCGATCGGGTCACCGAGCGTCGTGCCGGTGCCGTGCGCCTCGACCACGTCGACATCGGACGTCGTCAGGCCGCCGCTAGCCAACGCCTGCTGGATGACCCGGCGCTGGGACGGGCCGTTGGGTGCGGTCAAGCCGTTGGACGCGCCGTCCTGGTTGACGGCCGAGCCGCGCAGCACGCCGAACACCTCGTGCCCGTTGCGGCGCGCGTCCGAGAGGCGTTCGAGCACGAGCAGGCCCGCGCCCTCCGACCAGGCCACGCCGTCGGCGCTGTCGGCGAACGACTTCGAGCGGCCGTCGGAGGCCAGGCCACGCTGCCGCGAGAACACCACGAACGGCGCGGGCGTCGACATGACGGTGACACCACCGGCGAGGGCGAGCGTGCACTCCCCCTGCCGCAGGGCCTGCGCGGCCAGGTGCATGGAGACGAGCGACGACGAGCAGGCGGTGTCGACGGTGACGGCGGGACCTTCCAGACCCAGCGTGTACGCGACCCGGCCGCTGACCACACTCATCGAGCTGGCCGTGCCGCGGAAGCTCTCGAACTCGTCGCCCTCGAGCAGGAAGCCGTAGTCGTTGGACATGACACCGGCGAACACACCCGTGCGGCTGCCGCGCAGCGTGGCCGGGTCGATGCCGGCGTGCTCGACCGCCTCCCATGCCGTGGTGAGGAGCAGGCGCTGCTGCGGGTCGGTGGCGAGGGCCTCGCGCGGGGACATGCCGAAGAAGTCGGGGTCGAACTCGCCCGCCTCGTGCAGGAAGCCGCCCTCGATGACGTGGCTGCGGCCGGGCACGTCCGGGTCCGGGTCGTAGAGGCCGGCGACGTCCCAGCCACGGTTGACCGGGAAGCCACTGATCGCGTCGGTGCCGTCGAGGACGAGGTTCCACAGGTCTTCGGGCGTGCTGACGCCGCCCGGGAAGCGGCAGGCCATGCCGACGATGACGATCGGGTCGTCCGTGGTGGCCGTCGTCGTCGGGCCGCTCTCCACGACGAGCGAGCCGAACAGCTCCTCGTCGAGGTGCCGGGCCAGCACCAGCGACGACGGGTAGTCGAAGACGAGCGTCGCGGGCAGCCGCAGCCCGGTCTCGGTGGCCAGCCGGTTGCGCAGCTCGACCGCGGTCAGCGAGTCGAAGCCGAGCTCCTGGAACGCGCGGGCCGGGTCGACGCTGTCCGCGCCGGCGTAGTCGAGCACGGACGCGACCTGGCCGCGGACGAGACCGAGCAGGGACTCCACGCGCGATTCGGGGTCGAGGGCGGCCAGCCGCTGGGCGAACCCGTCGGCCTGCCCGGTGCGGGGCCGCCGCGACCGGCTCCGGACGAGTCCGCGCAGCAGGGCCGGGGTCTCGGGCTGGGTCCGCAGCGTCGCCAGGTCGAGCCGGATGGGAAGAAGGACGGCCGTGTCGGCAGCCGACGCGGCGTCGCGGCCGGTCGCGCCGTCACCCGGAACCGCGCCGTCACCCGGAACCGCGTCGGTGCTCAGAGCCGCGCCGGTGCTCGCCGCGGTTTGGGCGGAGGCGATCGCGGCGTCGAAGAGCGCGAGGCCCTGGGCGGCCGAGAGCGACGGCAATCCCGTACGGGCGATACGCGCCAGGTCGGCGTCGGTCATCGAGCCGGTCATGCCGCCGGTGCTGGGGTCCCACGCGCCCCAGGCGAGCGCGACGGCGTGCTTGCCCTCGGCCCGGCGGTGCTGGGCGAGCGCGTCGAGGAACGCGTTGCCGGCCGCGTAGTTGGCCTGGCCGGGCACGCCGAAGTTGGCGGCGGCCGACGAGAACAGCGCGAACAGCGTCGCGTCGGGCAGCAGCTCGTGCAGGTGCCAGGCCGCGTCCACCTTGGGCCGTAGCACGGTGGCGAGCCGCTCGGGGGTGAGCGCGTCGATGACGCCGTCGTCGAGCACGGCCGCGGTGTGCACGACACCGGTGATGCCGTGCTGCTCGACCAGGGCAGCGAGGGCGGCCCGGTCGGTGACGTCGCAGGCGGCCACGGTGGCCGTCGCACCCAGCTCGGTCAGCTCGGCGACGAACTCCTCGGCACCCCCACGACGAGAGGCCAGGACGATTTCCCGTACGCCGAGGTCCGTGACCAGGTGCCGCGCGATGAGCTTGCCGAGACCGCCGGTGCCACCGGTGACGAGAATCGTCCCGTCGACGGTCGCGGGCTGCTGCGGGACGGTGGCCCGCACGAGCCGAGGCGCAACAAGCTGCCCGTCGCGGAACGCGAGCCGCGGCTCGTCAACGGTCACGGCCGTAGCGAGCGCGCCGATCACCGAGGCCGACGACGAAGAGCTCGCGGGTGCGGCGGCATCGCCGGTCGGCGCCGGAGCGGTGAGCGAGGGGTCGACGGCCAGCTCGATCAGGGCGAAGCGGCCCGGGTGCTCCGAGGCGGCCGACCCGACCAGACCGGCGACCGCGGCGGCGGCCGGGCCGTCCCCACGGGTCAGGAAGACCAGGCGGGTGTCCTCGAAACGCTCGTCGGCGAGCCACTGCTGGACCGTCGTCAGCACGTCGGTGGTGGCGGCGTGGGCCGCGATGACCGGATCCCCGCCGGTCTCCACCGCGCGCACAACGACGCCGGGAAGCGCGACGGCGGGCCCGCCGTCAGCCGCGGCAGCGCTGAAAGCGGCCGCATCGAACGCGGGCAGGCCGAGGCCGAAGAGGTCGTCGCCCAGCAGGGCCAGGCTGGTGGCGGCGGGGCCGGGGGTGACGGGCGTCCACTCGATGCGGAACAGCGAGTCCCGACTGATCGCGGCCGGGCCGTCGAGGTGGGTCGCGCTGATCTCGCGGACGACCAGGGACTCGACGGTCGCGACGGGGGCGCCGTTGGTGTCGGCTACGGCCAGGTCGATCGCGTCGCCGTCGAGACGGAGCCGGACCCGTACGTGGGAAGCGCCGGCCGCGTGCAGGGACACGCCCCGCCAGGCGAACGGCAGCCCGCCCCGGCTGATCGCGCCGAAGTCGGCCAGCCCGGCGGCGTGCAGGCAGGCGTCGAGCAGGCCCGGGTGCAGGCCGAACGCGTCGGCGCCGGACTCGAGGGCGGCTTCGGCGAACACCTCGGTGCCGCGGGTCCACACCGCGCGCAGGCCCGCGTACGTGGTCCCGTACACGAAACCGCCGGAGGCAAAGCGTTCGTACGCCCCCTCGATGTCCACCGCGGTGGCGTCGGCCGGGGGCCAGGTCGTGGCGTCGAACGGCAGCGACGTCGCGCCGAGCCCGAGGAAACCGGTGGCGTGCTGGGTCCAGACGTCGTCGCGGCGCGAGTGGATGCTGATCGCGCGGCGGCCGCTGTCGTCGGGTGCGTCGACGGCGATCTGCAGTTGCACCGACGCGTCGGCCGGGATGACGAGCGGCGCGGTGAGCGTCAGGTCCTCGATGCGGCCGCAGCCGACCTCGTCGCCCGCGCGGACGGCCAGCTCGACGAACGCGGTGCCGGACAGCAGCACGTGGCCCTGCACCTCGTGGTCGGCGAGCCACGGGTGGGACGACAGCGCGAGGCGGCTGGTGAACAGGAATCCGGTGGTGCCGGCCAGTTCCACGCCGGCGCCGAAGAGCGGGTGGTCGACCTTGCCGAGACCGACGGCGCGCAGGTCGCCGAAGCCGGCGCGGACCTTGGGCCAGTAGCGGTCGCGCTGCCACGCGTAGGTGGGCAGGTCGATCCGGCGGGCGCCGGTGCCCGCGAACCACGCGGCCCAGTCGACGTCGACACCGGTGACATGCAGGCGGGCGATCGCGCTCAGAACCGTCAGCTCGTCGTCGCGGTCGCGGCGCAGCATCGGCACGCCGTCGTCGACCATCGCCGAGAGCACCGCGTCCGGGCCGAGCTCGAGGAACCCGTTGACGCCGGCCTCGGTCAGGGTGGCGACGTTGTCGGCGAAGCGCACGGTGTCGCGCACATGCGCGACCCAGTAGCCGGGATCCGTCACGTCACCTGTGGATATCACCGGGATCTGCGGTTCGTTGAACGTAAGACCGTCGACGATCACGCGGAAGTCGTCCAGCATCGGCTCCATCAGCACCGAATGGAACGCGTGCGACACCCGCAACTGCTTCGTCTTCTCGAACCCGGCCGCAATAGCAAGAACCTCGTCCGCAACACCCGAGATCACGACCGCGTCGGGGCCATTGACGGCCGCGATCGAGACGCCCGGCGTGAGGGAGATCGCCGACTCCGCGGCCTGGATCGCCACCATCGCCCCACCGGCCGGCAACGCCTGCATGAGCCGGGCCCGCGCCGCGATCAGCGTGCACGCGTCGGCCAGCGACAGCACCCCGGCGACATGGGCCGCAGCAATCTCACCGATCGAGTGGCCGGCCAGGTAATCGGGCTTCAGGCCGAGCGAGGAGGCCAGGCGGAACAGGGCCACTTCGAGCGCGAAGATGGCCGGCTGGGCGTTACCGGTCTGGTCGAGGTCCGCGCCGGGGTCACCGAGCGGGCGGTCCAGATGCGGGTTCAGCTCGGCCGCGACCGCGTCGTAGGCCTCGGCGAACACGGGGAAACGGGCGTGCAGCGCGGCGCCCATGCCGGCCCGCTGCGAGCCCTGGCCGGTGAACAGGAACGCCAGCAGGCCCTCGGACGTGACGCCGCGCGCCAGGTCGGCGCCGTCGAGGCGTACGGCCCGGTGTTCGAGGCTCGCCCGCGACGTGGCCAGCGAGAACGCCACGTCGAGCGGGCGCAGGTCGGGGTTGGTGGCCAGGAAGTCGTCGAGGAGCGCGGACTGCGCGTCGAACGCCACCGCCGTACGGCCGGAAAGCAGCCACGGGATGAGGTTGGGCGCAGCCTCGACCGAGGGCTGGGGCGCGACCGCGGGTGCCTGCTCGAGAACGACGTGCGCGTTGGTGCCGCTGACGCCGAATGCGGAGACCGCGGCCCGGCGAGGACGCCCGGTCGAAGGCCACTGCTGCTGCGACGTGAGGAGCTCGATGTTGCCCGCGGTCCAGTCGACGTTGGAGGTCCGCTCGTCGACGTGCAGCGTCTGCGGCAGCACACCGTGCTGGAGCGCCATCACCATCTTGATGACACCGGCGACACCGGCCGCGCCCTGCGGGTGCCCGATGTTCGACTTGATCGAGCCGAGCAGCAAAGGGGAAACCCGGTCCTGCCCGTACGTGGCCAGCAGCGCCTGGGCCTCGATCGGGTCGCCCAGCCGGGTGCCCGTTCCGTGCGCCTCCACCGCATCCACATCGGAAAAACCCAGGCCGGCGTTGCCGAGCGCGGCCCGGATGACCCGCCGCTGCGACGGCCCGTTGGGGGCGGTGAGCCCGTTGGACGCGCCGTCCTGGTTGACTGCCGAGCCGCGGATGACGGCGAGCACCTTGTGCCCGTTGCGCTGCGCGTCGGAGAGCCGTTCGAGGACGAGCAGGCCGACACCTTCGCTCCAGCCGGTGCCGTCGGCGCCCTCGGCGAACGACTTGCACCGGCCGTCGGGGGCCAGGCCGCCCTGGGCGGTGAACGCCTCGAACGCGGTCGGGGTGGTCATGACGGCGACGCCACCGGCCAGGGCGAGCGTGCATTCCCCCTGGCGCAGCGCGGTCACGGCCAGGTGGGTGGCGACCAGCGACGACGAGCACGCGGTGTCGACGGTGACGGCCGGGCCTTCGAGACCGGCGAAGTAGGACACGCGGCCGGACAGCACGCTGGCCACGGCGGCCGTCGTGGCGTAGACCGTGTTGTCCTCGCCCGTACGGGCAAGAAGGCTCGCGTAGTCCTGACCGGTGGTGCCGAGGTAGACGCCGGTGCGGCTGCCCTTGAGCGAGAGCGGGTCGATACCCGCCCGCTCGAGGGCCTCCCACGACGTTTCGAGGACGAGCCGCTGCTGGGGGTCCATCGCCACGGCCTCGCGGGGCGAGATGCCGAAGAACCCGGCGTCGAAGTCGGCCACCCCCTTGAGGAAGCCGCCCTCGTGGGTGGTGCTGTGCAGCGACTCGATGTCCCAGCCCCGGTCGTCCGGGAACGGCCCGATCGCGTCGCGGCCCTGCTCGACGAGATCCCACAGCTGCTCCGGCGAGGCGACCCCGCCCGGGTAGCGGCAGCCGATGCCGACGATCGCGATCGGTTCGACAGCGGCCGAGACGAGTTGAGCGTTCTGCCGGCGCAGGCGGTCGTTCTCCTTCAGGGAGGTACGCAACGCCTCGACATACTGCTTGGTGGAGTCCGTCATTCCGCTGTCCTTCGCTCCCCGGTCAGTCCGTCGTGCCTTCAATGGCCAGCCGCAGGAGGCTGGCCGCGTCCATGTCGTCGATGGAGGCCTCGCCGTCACCGGCGTCCTCCGCGTCGTTCGTCTTCTCGTCCGCGTTGCCGAGTTCGAGCACCATCTCGAGCAGGCCCGCGCGGCGCAGCTTGCTGATCGGGATCGCGGCCAGGGCGGCCCGGATCTCGGCGTCCGGGTCGTCCGCGGCCGCGGCCCCACCGGCGTCCGGCGCCAGCTCGCCGCGCAGGTACTCGGCGAGTTCGCGCGGCGTCGGGTAGTCGAAGACGAGCGCGGCCGGCAGTGTGCGGCCGGTCAGCTTGCGGAGCCGGTTGCGCAGTTCGACCGCGGTCACCGAGTCGAAGCCGAGGTCGCGGAACGCCTTGGTGGCGCCCATCTCGTCCGCGCTCTCCAGGCCGAGCACGGCCGCCGCCTCGGTCCGGACGGCCGACAGCAGCACCCGGGTCGCCTCGGCCGCCGACAGACCGGCCAGCTTGCGCACCAGCACCGATTCGTCGGAATCAGCCGCGGGCTCGGCCACCACGAGCGCCGCCCGTACGGCCGGGATGTCCGACAGCAGCGGGCTGGGCCGGCTGGCCGTGAACGCCGGGGCGAACTTGGCCCAGTCCATGTTCGTGACGGTCAGCGTGGTGCGACCGTCCTCGATGGCCCGCTGCAGCACGCCGATCGCCAGGTTCGGGTCCATGACGTCGACGCCGCGCTTGAGCAGGTGCTCCAGGATCCGCTCGTCGGTCGCCATGCCCACGCCGCCCCACGTGCCCCAGGCGAGCGAGGTGGCGGGCAGACCGAGCGATTTCCGGTACGAGGCCAGGCCGTCGGCAAACGCATTGCCGGCCGCGTAACCGCCCTGCCCGCTGCTGCCCCAGCTCGCCGCGCCCGAGCTGAACATGACGAACGCGTCCAGCGGCAGGTCGGTTGTGAGGTCGTGCAGGTGCCGGGCGGCCGTGAGCTTGGCCTGCATCAGCCCGTCAAGCTGCGCGTGGGTGATCTCGCCGACCGGGGCGTCGCCGTGGCTGACCCCGGCCGCGTGGATGACCGCGCGCAGCGGCCGGTCCTCGGGCACCGTCGCCAGCAGCGCGGCCAGCGCGTCGCGGTCGGCCACGTCGACGGCCGCGATCGTGACGTCGGCGCCACTCGCCTTGAGCTTGGCCGCGAGTTCGGCCGCGCCCGGGGCTTCCAGGCCGCGGCGGCCGGCGAGCAGCAAGTGCTCGGCGCCGCGCTCGATGGCCCAGCGCGCGAGCATGCCGCCGATGCCGCCCGTGCCGCCGGTGATGAGCACCGTGCCGCTCGTGCGGAAGCCGTCGACGTGGTCGCCCGGCGTGGCCGGCGCGCTCACCAGGCGGCGGGCGACGACGCCCGAGACCCGGATCGCGAGCTGGTCCTCGTCGCCGGACAGGACGCCGGCGAGCCGCTCGGCCGCTGCCTCGTCGATGACGGCGGGCAGGTCGATCAGGCCGCCCCAGCGCTGCGGGATCTCGAGGGCGGCGACGCGGCCCCAGCCCCAGACCGTGGTCTGTTCGGGGTTGGTGACCGGGTCGTCGTCGCGCGTCGACACGCCGCCCTGGGTGGCGACCCAGATCGGCGCGTCGATCCCGGCGTCGCCCAGAGCCTGGACGAGCTGCACGTTCGCGGTGAGCGCGTGCGGCACGGCGCCGTCAAGGCCCGCGACCATTCCGAGCAGGCTGACCACACCGTCCACGTCGGACGGCAGCAGGGCCGCGAGGGTCATGCGGTCGATGTCCGCGGGAACCTCGAACCGGGTAGCGCCCAGCGCGGCCACGATCTCCGGCGCCTCAACCCCCGAAGGCACCGCGACGAGCCAGCGGCCCGTGGGGGCGATCTGCGGCCGTACGGGAATCCAGGAATCGCGGTAGCGCCAGCCGTCGGTCGTCGCGTCGTCCCGCTTGCGGTCGCGCCACGACATCAGCGTGCGGACCGCGCCCTCGTCCAGGCCGAGCTCGCCGTTCTGCACGACCTCCCAGAACGCGGCGTCGGCGGCGTCACCCGTGGTGGGCGACGCGTGCTCGATCTCCGGCCAGAACAGCTGGCGCTGGAACGCGTACGTGGGAAGGGAAACCCGCCGCCCCGCCGGCACGACCCGGTTCCAGTCGACCGGCAGGCCGCGCACGAAACCGGTCGCGGCCATGGTGAACAGCTGGGTCAGGCCGCCCTTGTCACGCTTGAGCGAGCCCAGAACGACGCCCTCGACCTCGGCCGCTTCCAGGATCTGTTCGACCGCGCTGGTCATGACCGGGTGCGCGCTCGGCTCGATGAAGGTGCGGTGGCCGTTCTCGACCAGCAGGCGCAGGGTCTGCTCGAACTGCACGGTCTGGCGCAGGTTGCTGTACCAGTAGGCGGCGTCGAGCTCGGCGGTGTCGAGCAGCCCGGCCGTGACCGTCGAGTAGAACGGGATCTCCGAGCTGCGCGGCCGCGCCGGGGCGAACGCCTCGAGAACGCGCTCGCGAATGACCTCGACGGCCGGCGAGTGCGAGGCGAAGGCGGCCGGGATCCGGCGGTGGCGTACCCCGTCGGCATGCAGGTCGGCCTGCAGTTCGGTCAGTTCCTCGACCGGGCCCGAGACCACCGAGGACGACGGCGAGTTGAACGCCGCGACCTGCAGGGCGGGCCATTTCGCGACCCGCTCGGCCGTCTCCGAAGGCGACAGCGACACCGAGACAAGGCTGCCGACGCCGTCGAGCGCGTCGAGCGCGATGAGGCTGCGCAACGCGATGATCATGCCGCCGTCGGCGACGGTGAGGCCGCCCGCGACAGTGGCCGCGGCGATCTCGCCCTGGGAGTGACCGATGACCGCGTCCGGCTCGACACCGAGCGAGCGCCAGACCTCGGCGACCGCGACGAGCACGGCCCAGAGCGCGGGCTGCACCACGTCGACCCGGTCGAGCGGGATCGGGCCCTCGATGCCGCGCAGCACGTCGTGCAGGTCCCATTCCACGTACGGGGAAAGGGCGGCCGCACATTCGTCGATCTTCGCGGCGAACACCGGCGACGTGTCGAGCAGTTCGCGGCCCATGCCGATCCACTGCGAGCCCTGGCCCGGGAAGACGAACACCGTCTTGCCCGACGTGGTCACCTCGCCGGTGATCGCGTTGTCCAGGTCGTTCAGGCCGTCCGCGTCGAACACGACCGCGCGGTGGTCGAACAGCGAGCGCGTGGTGAGCAGCGAGTGCGCGATGTCGACCGGCGCGCCGGTCAGCGGGGCGAGCCGTGCGGCCTGACCGCGCAGCGACGACGCCGACTTGGCCGACAGCACGAACGGCACGACTGGCGGCGCTTCCACCTCCGCCGGAGGGTCGGCCACAGCGGCCTGCTCCAGCAGGACGTGGGCGTTGGTGCCGCTCAGGCCGAACGACGAGACACCGCCGCGGCGGGGCCGGTCGAGCGCGGGCCACGGGGTGGCGTCGTGCACGAGCCGCAGCGCGCCGGTCGTCCAGTCGATGTGGCTCGACGGCTCTTCGGCGTGCAGGGTCGGCGGCAGCATGCCGTGCTGCAGCGCGAGGACCATCTTGATGACGCCCGCGACGCCGGCGGCCGCCTGGGTGTGGCCGATGTTCGACTTGAGCGAGCCGAGCAGCAGCGGCGCGTCGGAGGCACGGTCCTTCCCGTACGTGGCCAGGAGCGCCCCGGCCTCGATCGGGTCACCGAGCTTGGTGCCGGTGCCGTGCGCCTCGATCGCGTCCACATCGGAGGTCTGCAGACCCGCGTTGGCCAGAGCCTGCCGGATGACCCGCTGCTGGGACGGACCGCTGGGGGCGGTGAGCCCGTTGGACGCACCGTCCTGGTTGACCGCCGAGCCCTTGATGACCGCGAGCACGTTGTGCCCGTGCTTCTGGGCGTCGGAGAGGCGTTCCAGCACGATCATGCCGACGCCCTCGCTCCAGCCCGTGCCGTCGGCCGAGTCGGAGAAGGCCTTCGTACGTCCGTCGGCCGGCAGCGCCCCCTGCTGGGTGAGCAGGTAGAACGAGCGCGGGCTGGCCAGCACGGTCGCGCCACCGGCCAGGGCGAGCGAGCACTCCCCCTGCCGCAGGGCCTGGGCTGCCAGGTGCAGCGCGACCAGGGAGGCCGAGCAGGCGGTGTCGACGGTCATGGCCGGGCCCTCGAGCCCGAACGTGTAGGAGAGGCGGCCGGAGATGACGCTGGCGGCCAGGCCGGTGAGCACGTGGCTCTCGTTGTCCTGTCCGGCCTCGAGCAGCATGCTCGCGTAGTCCTGGCCGTTGGTGCCGACGAAGACGCCCGTACGGCTGCCGCGCAGCCCCTGCGGGTCGATGCCGGCCCGCTCGAACGCCTCCCACGACGTCTGCAGGAGCAGGCGCTGCTGCGGGTCCATGAGCAGGGCCTCGCGCGGGCTGATCCCGAAGAACGCCGGGTCGAACTCGGCCTGCCCGTCGAGGAAGCCGCCGGACGTGGTGGCGCTCTCGGCGGTGAGCCGGTCGAGGTCCCAGCCGCGGTCGGCCGGGAACGGGCCCATCGCGTCCTTGCCGTCGACCAGCAGCTGCCAGAAGTCCTCGGGCGAGCGCACGCCGCCGGGGAACTGGCAGGCCATGCCGACGACGGCGATCGGCTCGTCGACGATGCCCTCGGCGACCGTCTCGGTCTCCTCCTGCTCGCCGGTCAGGAACGCGGCGAGCGCCCGCGGCGTCGGGTGGTCGAACACCACACCGGCGGGCAGGGCCCGTCCGGTCGCGGTGCCGATCCGGTTGCGCAGCTCGACCGAGGTGAGCGAGTCGAAGCCGAGGTCACGGAACGCCTTGTCGGGGCCGACGGCCGTGGCGTCGGCGTAGCCGAGCACCGCCGCCACGCTGTCGAGCACCACGCCGAGCAGGACGGACTGGCGCTCGGCGGAGGCCCGGCCGGCCAGTCGCCGGTCGAGTTCGGCGGCGCCGCCACCGCGGGCCGTCGTGACCTCGTCCATGACCGTACGGGCCTCAGGCAGCTCGCTCAGCACCCGGCTCGGCCGGGCGGTGAGCAGAGCGGTCAGCAGCTCCTTGCGACGCAGGTCGGCGACCAGGACCGTGGGCTCGGGCTCGGCGACCGAGCGGCGCAGCGCCGTCAGGGCCTTCTCCGGGTTCATGGCCTGAATGCCGGTGCCCGCGGCCATGCCGCCGCCGGACCAGGCGCCCCAGGCGATCGAGGTGCCCGCCCGGCCCGCCGCCCGGCGACGCTGGGCGATGCCGTCGAGCACCGCGTTGGCCGCCGCGTAGTTGGCCTGGCCGGGGTTGCCGACCGCGCCCGCCATCGACGAGAACAGTACGAACGCGTCCACGTCGGGCAGCAGTTCGTCGAGCAGGAGGGCCGCGCCGACCTTGGCCCGGTAGACGGTGTCGAAGCGGGCCGGGGTCATGCCGTCGAGCAGCCCGTCGTCGAGAACGCCGGCCGTGTGGACCACCGCGTCGACCGGATGCTCGGCGAGCAGGGCGGTCAGGGCGTCGCGATCGGCCACGTCGCAGGCGACGATCTCGGCCGTCGGCAGTTCGGCCGCCAGTTCGGCCGCGCCGGGCGCGTCGAGGCCCCGGCGGCTGACCAGCAGCAGCTTGTCGGCGCCGCGGGCGGCCAGGTCACGGGCGACGGCCGCGCCGAGGGCGCCGGTGCCACCGGTGATCAGGACCGTTCCGGCCGGCGTCCACTCCTCGCGGTTGCCGCCGGCGACCGGCACCACGCGGCGGGCGTAGACGCCGTCGGCGCGGACGGCGACCTCGTCCTCGTCCCCCGCGAGCACCGCGGCCACGCGGGCCGGGTCGGCATCGGCGGCGAGGTCGATCAGGCCGCCCCAGAGCTGCGGCATCTCGAGCGCCGCGACCCGGCCGAGACCCCAGATGCCCGTACGGGCGGGGTCGACCGGCTCGCCGCCGACCGCGACCGCACCGGACGTGACGGCCCAGAGCTTGGCGGTGAGGCCGGCGTCGCCGATCGCCTGGAGGAGCGCGGTCGTGCCGAGCACGTCGAGCATCGAGACGATCCCGTCGGCCGGGCCCGCCGCGGCCAGTTGAGCGGCCAGGGCGGCCCGGTCCAGGCCGTCGGTCTCCACGGAGAGAGTGCCGGGGATAGAACCGCCGACGGACAGCCACCGGCCGGTCAACGCGCCGGCCGGGTTGACCGGGCGCCACGTCTCACGGAAGCGCAGGGAGTCGCTGACCGCGATCTCAGGCCAGTAGCGGCGGCGCTGGAAGGCGTACGTGGGAAGGTCGATCTTTTTCGCCTCGGTGAACACACCGGAGAAGTCGACCGGCACCCCCGCCACGAACAGGCGGGCCAGCGCCGTGAGCAGCGTGGACTCCTCGTCGCGGTCCTTGCGCAGGGCCGGGACGCAGCCCTCGGCCAGCGCGGACAGGACGCCGTCGGGGCCCAGCTCGAACAGGACCGCACGCCGCTCGGCCAACTTGGTGACCGTGTCGGCGAAGCGCACGGCGTCCCGCACGTGGCGGACCCAGTATTCCGTGGTCGTGACGTCACCGGATGCGACGACGGGCACGGTGGGACGGGCGAACGAGAGTCCGTTCACCACCGCGCGGAAGTCGTCGAGCATCGGTTCCATCAGTGGTGAGTGAAATGCATGGCTCACTCGCAAACGGCTAGTCTTCCGGCCGCGGGTGCGCATTTCGGTCTCGATCGCCGCGACCGCAGCCTCCTCGCCGGAGACCACGACCGCGTTCGGCCCGTTCACCGCGGCGATGTCGACAACGTCGCTGAGCAGCGGCGTTACCTCGTCCTCGGTGGCCTGCAGGGCGACCATCGCGCCGCCCGCGGGCAGTGCCTGCATCATCCGGCCGCGCGCGGTGACGAGCGTGCAGGCGTCGTCGAGGGTGAGCACGCCGGCCACGTGGGCGGCGGCGATCTCGCCGATCGAGTGGCCGCCGACCGCGTCCGGCCGCACGCCCCACGACTCGACGAGCCGGAAGAGGGCGACCTCGATGGCGAACAGCGCCGACTGGGTCCACTCGGTGCGATTGAGGGCGTCGGCGTCGTCGCCCCACATCACGTCGCGCAGGGCCGGGTCGAGGCGAGCCAGGGCCTCGTCGAGGGCGTCGGCGAAGACCGGGAAGCGGGCGTAGAGCTCGCGGCCCATGCCGAGGCGCTGGCTGCCCTGACCGGAGAAGAGCATGGCCACCGTACGGGTCACGGGCGCGGCGCCGCGGGCCAGCTCGACGCCGTCGAGGAGGACGGCGCGGTGCTCGTACGCGGAACGTGTCGTGGCCAGTGAGAAGCCGACGTCGACCGGGTTCGCGTCAAGGACCTTGATCCGGTCGAGCTGGGCGTCCAGAGCGGCGGCCGACTTGGCGGCGACCGGCCAGATGGCCGGTCCCTCGGCGGACTTCTCCAGCGCTTCGGCCGGGCCTTGCTCCAGGATCAAGTGCGCGTTCGTGCCGCTCACGCCGAACGACGAGACGGCGGCACGACGAGCGCGGCCGGTTTCGGGCCACTCGGCCGCGTCGGCAAGCAGCTGGATCGCGCCGGACGTCCAGTCGACGGCCGGGGTCGGCGTGCCCAGGTGCAGGGTGCGCGGGGCGACGCCGTTCCGCATCGCCATCACCATTTTGATGACACCGGCGACACCGGCGGCGGCCTGCGCGTGCCCGAGGTTGGACTTGAGCGAGCCGAGCAGCAGCGGAACGTCCCGGTCCTGCCCGTACGTGGCCAGCAGCGCCTGGGCTTCGATCGGGTCACCGAGGCGGGTGCCGGTGCCGTGCGCCTCGACCGCGTCGACGTCCTTGGTGACGAGCCCGGCGTTGGCCAGGGCCTGCCGGATGACGCGCTGCTGGGCCGGGCCGCTCGGGGCGGTGAGGCCGTTGGACGCGCCGTCCTGGTTGACCGCCGAGCCCTTGACCACGGCCAGGATGTGGTGGCCGTTGCGCTGGGCGTCGGAGAGCCGTTCGAGCACGAGGACGCCGGCGCCCTCGCTCCAGCCGGTGCCGTCCGCGTCCTCCGAGAACGACTTGCACCGGCCGTCCGTCGAGAGGCCGCCCTGCGCGGTGAACGCGGCCAGTGCGCCCGGCGTCGACATCGCCGAGACACCACCGGCCAGGGCCAGGTCGCATTCGCCGCCGCGCAGCGACTGGGCCGCGAGGTGGATGGCGACCAGCGACGACGAGCAGGCCGTGTCGATCGCCATCGCCGGGCCCTCGAGACCGGCCAGGTAGGAGATACGCCCGGCCAGCACGCTGGCGATGGTCGAGGTCAGCGCGTACGCGTCGGCGTTCGCCCCGGCGTTCACCTTGAGATCCGAGTAGTCCTGGCCGTTGGTGCCCATGAACACGCCCGTACGGCTGCCGCGCAGTGAGGTCGGCGCGACGCCGGCCCGCTCCATGGCGTCCCAGGTGGTCTCCATCAGCAGGCGGTGCTGCGGGTCCATCGACACGGCCTCGCGCGGCGAGATGCCGAAGAACTCCGCGTCGAAGTCGGCCAGGTCGGTCAGCCAGCCGCCGTGGCGGGTGGCCGTGGCGACCGCGTCGAGGTCCCAGCCGCGGTTGGCGGGCACCTCGGTGATGGCGTCGCGGCCGTCGGCGACGAGCTGCCACAGGTCCTCGGGCGAGCCCACGCCACCGGGGTAGTGGCAGGCCATGCCGACGATGACGATCGGGTCGTTCGTCGTCACCTGGCTCGTCGCCGCCCGCTGTTCCTTCACCTCGCCGAACAGCTCGGCACTCAGGTGCGCCGCCAGCAACTCGGGCTCGGGGTAGTCGAAGACGACGGTCGCGGCCAGGTTGACGCCGGTGAGGCGGCGCAGACGGTTGCGCATGTCGACGGCACCGGCCGAGTCGAAGCCGAGGTCGCGGAACGAGATGCCGGTCGGCAGCGCGTCCGGGCTGTCGTAGCCGAGGCAGCGGGCCGCCTCGGTGCGGACCAGGCCGAGGATGTCGGCCGGGGTCAGCTGCACCTCGCCCGTTTGTTCAATAGTCGGCTCGGCCAGGGCGGCGACCGCCTCGGGCAGGTCGGCGAGCAGGTTGCTGCGGCGGGTGGCCGCGAAGGCCGGGGCGAACGTGGTCCAGTCGATGTCGGTGATGCTCACGGTGGTCAGGTCGGCGTCGAGCGCGCCGAGCACGGCGTCGGCATTCTGAGGGCCGTCCCACGTCACGGACAGGGCCGGCACGCCCTGGCCGCGCAGCATCCGCGCACGGCCGTCGTTGCGGGCCGCGTCGACGGCGTCGGTGGCGAACAGGACGACGGTGTCGGCGCGCCCGTCCGTCACCACCTGCTCGGCACCCGCCGCGCGGGCCCACTCGGTGATCCGGTCGTCGACGTCGCCGCCCACGAGGACGGTCCCGCTGAGGCGGTGGCGGCCGGTCGCGGCCGGGGCGTGCACGATGCGACGGCCGAAGACACCGGCGGCGCGAATGGCCACCTGGTCCTCGGGGCCGTCGAGCACAGCGGCGAGGCGCTCGAGCGTACGGGCATCGATCGTCTCGGGCAGGTCGATCAGGCCGGTCCAGGTGCGGCCCCAGTCGGCGGCCTGCTCCGGATCGATGACCTGGTCGCCGCGGCCGATCGAGACCGCCCCGCGGGTGATGCGCCAGACCGCGGCTCCCTCGGGTGCGTCCGGGGCGCCAGAGAAGGACAGCACGTTGGTCGCGCTCTCCGTTGTCTCGAGGCCTTCGACCACCGCGAGCATCCAGTCCGCGGGCTCCGCCGGCAGCAGCACGGCCCACTCGCCGGTGAGGGCGCCGGTCACGGTGACCGGCTTCCACTTGTCGGTGTAGCGCAGCGCGTCCCCGGCGGCCCGGCGGCGGCGCTGGTCCCGCCACTCGGCCAGGGCCGGGGTCAGCGTGGCGGCCACGTCGCCGTCGAGGTCCAGGGCGGTGCCCAGTTCGCCCGCGTCGACCAGGTTCCAGAACTCGGCGTCGACCGGCTCGGCGGCGCCGTGGGCGGTGGTGGCCGAGGGCTCGGGCCAGTAGTAGCGGCGCTGGAAGGCGTACGTGGGAAGGTCGATCCTGCGACCGGAACCGGTGAACAGGCTCGCCCAGTCGACCGGCACGCCCCGCACGAAGACGGTGGCGGCGCTGGTCAGCAGGCGGAGCAGGCCGCCCTCCTCGCGGCGCAGGGTGCCGGTGACGACACCGTCGACGCCCGCCGACTCGAGGGTCTGCTCGATACCGACGGTCTGGGTCGGGTGGGCGCTCGGCTCGACGAAGACGCTGTAGCCGTCCTCGATGAGCTTGCGGGTCGCGCGCTCGAACAGGACCGTCTGGCGCAGGTTGGCGTACCAGTAGCCGGCGTCGAGCCCGGCGGTGTCGATCGGCTCGGCGGTGACCGTCGAGTAGAACGGGATGTCCGTCGAGCGCGGCGTGATCGGAGCCAGGTCGGCCAGCACACGTTCACGGATCAGTTCGACCTGCGGCGAGTGCGACGCGTAGTCGACCGGGATGCGGCGGACGCGGACGCCCTCGGCCACCAACTGTTCGGTGAGCTCGTCGAGCGCGTCGGGCGAGCCGGAGACCACTGTGGAGCGGGGTCCGTTGATGCCCGCGATGCCGGCCCGCTCGTCCAGGCGCGGCCGGACGTCGTCGGCGCCGAGCGCGACCGACATCATGCCGCCGAGCCCGGCCAGGTCACCGGCGACCGCGATGCTGCGCAGGGCGACGATGCGGGCGCCGTCGTCCAGGCTGAGCGCGCCGGAGGCGGTGGCGGCGGCGATCTCGCCCTGGGAGTGGCCGATGACGGCGGCCGGTTCGACGCCGAGCGAGCGCCACACCTCGGTGAGGGCGACCATGACGGCCCACAGGGCGGGCTGCACCACGTCGACCCGGTCGAGCATCGTGCCGTTGCGCAGCACGTCGATCAGGTCCCAGTCGACGTAGTTCCGCAGGGCCTCGGCGCACTCCTCGGCGCGGGCGGCGAAGACCGGTGAGGTGTCGAGCAGTTCGCGGCCCATGCCGGCCCACTGCGAGCCCTGGCCCGGGTAGACGAACACCGTACGGCCGAGGGGGGTGGCTACGCCGGTGATGGCGTTGTCGAGGTCGCGCAGGCCGTCCACGTCGAAGACCACGGCCCGGTGCTCGAGGAGACCGCGGGTGGTGAGAAGGGACCAACCGAGATCGTTCTGCTGGTCGGCCAGTGGCACCAGTCGCGCGGCCTGCGCTTTCAGAGCTTCGGCCGAGCGGGCGGTGACGATCAACGGCGTGACGCCCGGCGTCGTGACGTCGGCTTTTTCCGTAGTTTCCGGGGCCTGTTCCAGGATGACATGGGCGTTCGTGCCGCTCACACCGAACGACGAGACACCCGCGCGGCGGGGGCGGCCGGTCGACGGCCAGTCACGGCGCTCGGTGAGCAGATCGAGGGCGCCGGCCGTCCAGTCCACATGCGACGACGGGGTCTCGGCGTGCAGGGTCGGCGGCAGGGCCTGGTGGCCGAGCGCGAGGACCATTTTGATGACACCGGCGACACCGGCCGCGGCCTGGGTGTGCCCGATGTTCGACTTGATCGACCCGAGCAGCAGGGGCGTTTCCCTCTCCTGCCCATACGTGGCCAGCAGCGCCTGGGCCTCGATCGGGTCACCGAGCGTGGTGCCGGTGCCGTGCGCCTCGACCACGTCCACGTCGCCGGTGCTGAGCCCGGCGCTGGCCAGGGCCTGCTGGATGACCCGCTGCTGGGACGGCCCGTTGGGGGCGGTCAGCCCGTTGGACGCGCCGTCCTGGTTGACCGCCGAACCCTTCACCACGGCGAGCACGTGGTGGCCGTTGCGCCGGGCGTCGGAGAGCCGCTCCAGGACGAGCAGGCCCGCGCCTTCGCTCCACCCGGTGCCGTCGGCGTCGTCCGAGAACGCCTTGCACCGGCCGTCGCCCGAGAGAGCGCGCTGCCGCGAGAACTCCACGAAGGTGCGCGGCGTCGACATGATGCTCACGCCGCCGGCCAGCGCGAGGTCGCACTCCCCCTGGCGCAGCGCGGACGCGGCCAGGTGCAGAGTGACGAGCGACGACGAACAGGCCGTGTCGACTGTCATGGCCGGGCCTTCGAGGCCGAACACGTACGAGAGACGGCCGGAGGCCACACTGGGCGAGCTGCCGGTGATGTTCGCGCCCTCGAACTCGTCGCCCAGCAGCAGGTGGTAGTCGTTGTACATGATGCCGGTGAAGACGCCGGTCTGGCTGCCGCGCAGCGATCGCGGGTCGATGCCCGCGCGCTCCAGGGCCTCCCACGTGGTCTCGAGGAGCATCCGCTGCTGTGCGTCGGTGGCCACCGCCTCGCGCGGCGACATGCCGAAGAAGGCCGGATCGAAGTCACCGGCGTCATGCAGGAAGCCGCCCGACCGGGTGTAGCTCGTGCCCGCGTGGTCGGGGTCGGCGTCGTAGAGGGCGTCGAGGTCCCAGCCGCGGTTGTCCGGGAACTCGGTGATCGCGTCGGTGCCGTCGAGCAGCAGCTGCCACAGCTCTTCCGGCGTGGTGACACCGCCCGGGAAGCGGCAGGCCATGCCCACGATGGCGATCGGGTCGTCGTCGATCTTCGGTTTTGTCGGCGCGGCTTTCTTGTCGGCTGCGCCCGCCAGGTGCGCCGCGAGGACGGCCGGCGTCGGGTAGTCGAAGACGAGCGTGGCCGGCAGCGTGCGCCCGGTCGCCTCGGCGAGCTGGTTGCGCAGCTCGACCGCGGCCAGCGAGTCGAAGCCGATCTCGCGGAAGGCCCGCTCGGGATCGATGTCGGCGCCGCTGCGGTGGCCCAGGACGGCCGCGACCTTGCTGCGGACCAGTTCCAGGATGTCCACATCCGGGGCCTGCTTCTCGGCGGCCTTGGCCAGGCTCCGCCTCGCCGGCACCAGGTCGCGTAGCAGGGCCGGGACCAGGTCGGCCCGGGCTTGCAGGGCCGCCGTGTCCACCTTGATAGGCACGACGGTCGAACGCGGTGAGGCCAGGGCGGCCGTGAACATGGCGAGACCCTCGTCGGCGCCGATCACCGGAAGCCCCTGGGTGGCCATCCGCCGCCGGTCCACCTCGCCGAGTTCGACGCTGAAGCCCGCGCCCACATCCCAGAGGGAGAAGGCGATGGCCGTGGCTTTGAGACCACGTTCCTTCCGGTACGCCGCCAGGCCGTCCAGGAAAACGTTGGCCGCCGCGTAGTTCGCCTGTCCGGCCGTCAGCACCATGCCGCCGGCCGACGAGAACATCACAAACGCCTGGAGATCCCGGTCCTCGGTGAGCTCGTGCAGCCACCAGGCGGCGTCGGCCTTGGCCTTGAGCACGGTGTCGAAACGTTCCGGCGTCATGCTCGCCAGCACACCGTTGTCCCCGATGCCCGCCGCGTGCACGATGCCGGTCAGGTTGCCGATGCTGTCGACGAGTTCCGCGAGCGCGGCCCGGTCGGTGACGTCGCACGCCTTGACGTCGGCGCCGATTTCCGCCGCCAGCTCCCTTGCCCCTGGCGCGTCGAGGCCCCGGCGCGACACCAGCAGCAGCTTGGCCCCGTTCCCGGCGAGGTGCCGGGCGACGACCGCACCGATGCCACCCGTGCCACCCGTGATGAGGACCGTGCCCTCGGGGTCGAACTCGATCGGCTCCGGGGTGTCGCTCGCCGTCTGGTGCAGGCGCGGGACGTAGACCTCGCCGTGGCTGACTCTGGCTTCCGGCTCGTTCGCCGCAGCAATGCCGGCCAGCAGGGCGTCGTTCTCCGAGCCATCCGTCTCGACCAGCGTGAACCGGCCCGGGAATTCCGCCTGTGCCGCGCGGACCAGGCCCCAGACCGGAGCCTGAACGACATCCCCGCTCCTGGTGACGACGATCAGCGGCTCGGTTTTCTGGAGCCGGTCCAGCACGTCGGCCAGGAGCGCGCGGACCGCCGTCGGGACGTCGCCGTGCGGTGTTTCGCAGTTGATGATCTTCGGAGAGCCACCGCCTCCCCCGCCCACCCGGGTAGCAGAGGACACTAGCGCGCTGTCAAGCTCGGCGGCCGAGTTGTCCACAACCCCAGCGACGGTGCCGCCCGCGTTGTCCACAGGCGTGACCGTGATGCGGCGCCAGTCGATGCCATACAGCGGCGCAGCGCTCAACTGGCCGGACGACACCTCGCGACCGATCAGCGAGCCGATCGACAGCACCGGGCGGCCGGTCGGGTCGGCCACCCGCAGGGACAGCTCGCGATCGCCGTTCCGGCGGAGGTGCACCCGTACGGTCGTCGCGCCCACCGCGTGCAGGGCGACCTCGTTCCACGCGAACGGGATCGACGTGGAGTCCTCGGTGTTGCGCAGGATCGTGGCATGCAGCGCGGCGTCGAGCAGCGCGGGATGGATGCCGTAGCCGGACGGGGCCGCCGCATCGGGCAGGGTCACCTCGGCGTAGAGGTCGTCGCCGCGTACCCAGGCCTGGGAAAGCCCCTGGAAGGCGGGTCCGTAGGCGAAGCCGCGGGTGGCGATGTCCGCGTAGTCGACGACCAGCGGGGAAGCGTCGGCCGGGGGCCATTCGCTCAGGTCGAACGTGGCCGCGGGAGAAGCTGACAGGAAGCCCGCGGCGTGCTGGACCCAGGTCTGGCCGCCACCGCTGTGGATGGCGACCGGGCGGCGGCCGTCGTCGGCCCGGGCGCCCACGATCACCTGAAGCTGCAGGGGCTCGTCGGCCAGCACCAGCGGGGCGGCCAGGGTCAGCTCGTCCAGCGTCGGACAGCCGGCTTCGGCGCCCGCGCGCAGGGCCAGCTCGGCGAACGCGGCGCCGGGCAGCAGAACCGTGCCGAGGATGGCGTGGTCGGCGATCCAGGGCTGGGCCGAGCGGGTGAGGCGGCCGGTGAAGGTTGCGCCGCCGCCGGGGGACCAGACCGCCGCGCCGAGCAACGGGTGGTCGACCGCCGTCATGCCGAGCGCGGCCGGGTCGGCGGCGATCGTGGCCTCCAGCCAGAAGGGCTCGTGCTGGAAGGCGTACGTGGGAAGGGTGATCTTGCGGCCGGTGATCAGCGCGGACCAGTCGACCGGGACACCGGTGACATGGAGGCGGGCCAGCGCGGCCAGGAAGGTCTTCACCTCGTCGCGGTCGCGGCGCATAGCGGGGATGCCGCCCTCGACCAGGCCGGCGAGCACCGCGTCCGGGCCCAGTTCGAGGAACTTGGCGCCGTCCAGGCGGGCCATGTTGTCGGCGAAACGGACGGTGTCGCGGACGTGGTTCACCCAGTAGTCGACCGTGGTGATGTCACCGGTGGACACGACCGGGATCTGCGGCGGGTGGAAAGTGAGCCCCTCGATGGCGGCCCGGAAGTCCTCCAGCATCGGCTCCATCAGAACCGAGTGGAAGGCGTGGCTGACCGTGAGGCGCTTGGTCTTCTCGAACCGGGCCGCGATCGCTTCCACTTCATCCGACGCGCCGGAGATCACGACTGCGTGAGGGCCGTTGACCGCCGCGAGCGACACGCCCGGAGTAAGTGAAATGTCCGACTCGGCGGCTTGGATCGCCACCATCGCCCCGCCGGCGGGCAGGGCCTGCATCAGGCGGGCGCGGGCAGCGACCAGCGTGCACGCGTCCTCGAGCGACATGACACCGGCGACATGGGCGGCCGCGATCTCACCGATCGAGTGACCGGCCACGTAGTCGGGCTTCACACCCAACGATGAAGCCAGGCGGAACAGGGCCACTTCCAGGGCGAAGATGGCCGGCTGGGCGTTGCCGGTCCGGTCGAGGTCGTCGCCGATCTCCAGCCGCGCCACGACCTCGTCGTAGGCGGCCGCGAACACCGGGAACCGCTCGTAGAGCGCCGCCCCCATACCGGCCCGCTGCGAGCCCTGCCCGGTGAACAGAACCGCGAGGGGTGCCGTACCGCGAGCCCGGCCGGTGATGACGTCGGGTGTGTCCTCGCCGCCGGCGAAGGCGACCAGGCTCGCCGGGTTGAGCACCGCCCGGTACTCGAGGTCGGCCCGCGTGGTGGCCAGCGAGAAGGCGACGTCACGCGGGTCGGCGTCGGTCACGGCGAGCAGTCGCGAAGCCTGTGCGCGCAGGGCCTCGGGCGTCGCCGCGGACAGCAGCCACGGCTCGTCCCCGGTCGCCGGGCCACGGTCGGTGGCCGGGGCGACCGCCGGACCCTGCTCGAGGATCACGTGCGCGTTGGTGCCGCTGATGCCGAACGACGACACCGCGGACCGGCGGGAACCGGTCTTCTCCGGCCAGGGCGTCTCCGCGGTCACGAGAGACACCGAGCCGGCAGTCCAGTCGACGTGCTGCGAGGGCTCGTCGGCGTGCAGCGTGCGCGGCACCACCCCGTACCGCATCGCCTGCACCATCTTGATGACACCGGCGACACCGGCCGCGGCTTGCGTGTGCCCGATGTTCGATTTGATCGAGCCGAGCAGCAGCGGCGTTTCCCTTTCCTGCCCGTACGTGGCCAGGAGCGCCTGGGCCTCGATCGGGTCCCCGAGCGTGGTGCCGGTGCCGTGCGCCTCCAGCACGTCCACGTCACCGGTGTCCAGCCCGGCGCTCGCCAGCGCCTGACGGATGAGCCGTTGCTGCGAAGCGCCGTTCGGGGCGGTGAATCCGTTGGAGGCACCGTCCTGGTTGACGGCCGACCCCTTCACCACGGCGAGCACCTGGTGCCCGTTGCGCCGCGCGTCGGACAGCCGCTCGACCAGCAGGACGCCGACGCCCTCGGCCCAGCCCACACCGTCCGCGTCCGCGCCGAACGCCTTGCAGCGCCCGTCGACCGACAGCCCGCGCTGCTTGCTGAAGTCGATCAGCATGCCCGGCGTCGCCATCACGGTCGCGCCGCCGGCCAGCGCCAGATCGCACTCGCCCTGCCGCAGCGCCTGCGCCGCCAGGTGGATCGCGACCAGCGACGACGAGCAGGCCGTGTCCACGGTGACCGCCGGACCCTCGAAGCCGAACGTGTACGACACGCGGCCCGAGACGACACTGCCACCGGCCGTGGCCGCCGGGTTCACGTTGAGCGCGTAGTCGTGGTACATCACGCCGGCGAACACGCCCGTACGGCTGCCGCGCAGCGACGACGGGTCGATGCCCGCGTGCTCCACGGCTTCCCACGAGGTCTCGAGCAGAAGGCGCTGCTGCGGGTCCATGCTCAGGGCGTCGCGCGGCGAGATGCCGAAGAAGTTCGGGTCGAAGTCGGCCGCATCGCGCAGGAAGCTGCCCCGCCGGGTGTAGCTCTTGCCGTCCTTGCCCGGCTCCGGGTCGTACAGGCCGTCGATGTCCCAGCCGCGGTCGGCGGGCAGGTCGCCCACGGTGTCGACGCCGTCGAGCACCAGACGCCACAGGTCTTCCGGCCCGTGCACGTCTCCCGGGTAGCGGCAGGCCATGCCGACGATGGCGATCGGCTCGTCGGTGTGGATCCTCTCCGGGGCGGCCTCGGCCGTTCTACTCACGCCGCCGAGCGAGGTGTCGATGAGCTCCGCGACCGCCGTGGCTGTCGGGTAGTCGAACACCAGCGTGGCCGGAAGCGTGAGCCCGCTGCGGGCGGCGAGCTGGTTGCGCAGCTCGACGGCGGTCAGCGAGTCGAACCCGAGTTCCTGGAACGCCTTGCCCGGTTCGATCGCGTCCACCGAGCCGTGGCCGAGGACGGCCGCGACCTGCTCGCGTACGAGATCAAGGACCTTGCGCCGCCGCTCCCCCGGGGTGAGCCCCGCCAGACCCTCCTGGGCCGGGCTTTGCGTGGCCGCCCGCCGGACAGTGGGCGCCAGATCGCGGAGCAGCGCCGGCACCACATCGGTCCGGTTCCGCAGCGCCGCCGTGTCCACCTTGATCGGCACGACGGTCGAACGCGGCGAGGCGAGCGCGGCCTTGAAGAGCTCGAGCCCCTCGTCCGCCCCGATGACCGGCAGCCCCTGCTTGGCCATCCGGCGCCGGTCGGCGTCGGTCATGTCCTGGCCGAGACCGACTCCGACATCCCAGAGCGAGAAGGCGATGGCCGTGGCCTTGAGACCCAGTTCCTTCCGGTACGCCGCCAGGCCGTCCAGGAAGACGTTGGCCGCCGCATAGTTCGCCTGTCCCGCGGTCAGCACCATTCCGCCGGCCGACGAGAACATCACGAACGCCCGCAGATCACGGTCTTCCGTCAGCTCGTGCAGCCACCAGGCCGAGTCAGCCTTGGCCGCCAGCACACGGTCGAAACGTTTCGGTGTCATGGACGCCAGGACGCCGTTGTCCCCGATGCCGGCCGCGTGGACGATCCCGGTCAGGTTGTCGATGCTGTCGACGAGTTCCGCGAGCGCGGCCCGGTCGGTGACGTCGCACGCCTTGACCTGCGCTCCCAGTTCGTCGGCCAGCTCCCGCGCCCCCGGTGCGTCCAGGCCACGCCGCGAGACCAGCAACAGCTTGGCCCCGTCCCGGGCCAACTGGCGGGCGACGACGGCGCCGATGCCTCCCGTACCGCCGGTGATGAGGACCGTGCCCTCGGGGTCGAACTCGATCGGCTCCGGGGTGTCGTCGGTGGCCTGCTTGAGGCGCGGGACGAAGACCTCGCCCTTGCTGACCCTGGCTTCCGGCTCACCCGCCGCGGCGATGCCGGCCAGGAGGGCGTCGTTCTCCGTGCCGTCCGTCTCGACCAGCGTGAACCGGCCCGGGAATTCCGCCTGTGCCGCCCGGACAAGCCCCCAGACCGGCGCCTGAACGACATCCCCGCTCTTGGTGACGACGATCAGCGGCTCATCCTGCTGGACGTTTTCCAGCACTTCGGCCAGCAGCGTGCGAACCGCCGCCGGAACGTCGCCGCGCGGCGTTTCGCAGTTGATGATCTTCGGAGAGCCACCGCCTCCCCCGCCCACCCGGGTAGCAGAGGACATTACCGCGCTGTCAAGCCCGGAAGGCGAGTTATCCACAGGCGTCACCGTGATGCGGCGCCACTCGATCGCGTAGAGCGGGGCGTGCGCGGCGCCCAGCTGGTCGGAGGACACCTCGCGACCCACCATCGACCCCACCGACAGAACCGGCTGGCCCGACGGGTCGGCGATCACCAGCGAAACCTGGCGATCGCTGCCCCGCACCAGGTGGACGCGCACCGACGACGCACCGACGGCGTACAGGGTCACGTCGTTCCAGGCGAACGGCACGACCGTCGTCGCCCCGCCGTTCTGGGTCATCGCGCCGTGCAGGGCCGTGTCCAGCAGGGCGGGGTGGATGCCGTAGCCGTCGGTCGCCACACCCTCGGGCAGTGTCACCTCGGCGAAGACCTCGTCGCCGCGTACCCACGCCCGGGTCAGGCCCTGGAAAGCCGGGCCATAACCGAAACCACGAGCGGCCAGAGCCTCGTACGCCCCGGTCAGGTCGATCGGTTCCGCGTCCGCGGGCGGCCAGGCGGTCAGGTCGAACGTCGGCGCCGTCGCGGGGGTCAGGCGGCCGGAGGCGTGCTTCACCCACGCGCCGGCGGACTGGGAGTAGAGGTCGACCGTCCGCTCGCCGTCGGCGGCGGGAGCCGAGACCACGGCCTGGATCGGGACCGGCGTGGTGGTCAGCACGAGCGGCGCGGCCAGGGTCAGCTCACGCAGGGCGTCGCAGCCGACGGCGGCGCCGGCGCGGAGGGCGAGTTCGACCAGGCCGGCTCCGGGCAGCAGCACCGAGCCGAGGATCTCGTGGTCGGCCACCCACGGCTGGGTGGTCGAGGACAGGCGGCCGGTCAGGACGGCACCACCGTCGGGGGCCGGCACGACCACGCCGAGCAGCGGGTGGCCGGTGGTCTCCAGGCCGGGTGCGGCGACGGTGGTCTTGGCCGGGGGCCAGAATCCGGTGCGCTGGAACGGATAGGTGGGCAGGTCGATCCGGCGGCCGCCGGTCAGCAGCGGCGACCAGTCGACCGCGACACCGGTGACGTGCAGGCGGGCCAGAGCCGTCAGGAACGTCAGCTCCTCGTCGCGGTCGCGGCGCATCGCCGGCACACCGTCGTCGACCATCGCCGACAGCACCGCGTCCGGGCCGATCTCCAGGAACCGCGCGCCGTCGAGCTCCGCCACATTGTCAGCGAACCGGACCGTGTCCCGCACATGCGAAACCCAGTACGACGGATCGGTCACGTCACCTGTGGACACAATGGGGATCTGCGGTTCGTTGAACGTAAGTCCGTCGACGATCACGCGGAAGTCGTCCAACATCGGGTCCATCAGCACCGAATGGAACGCGTGCGACACCGTGAGCCGCTTGGTCTTCTCGAACCGAGCCGCGATCGCCTCGACCTCGTCCGACACACCGGAGATCACGACCGCGTTCGGGCCGTTCACGGCCGCGAGCGACACGCCCGGAGTAAGTGAAATGTCCGACTCGGCGGCCTGGATCGCGACCATCGCGCCACCGGCGGGCAGGGCCTGCATCAGGCCGGCACGCGCCGCGATCAGCTTGCAGGCGTCCTCGAGTGAGAGCACGCCGGCCACGTGAGCCGCGGCCACCTCGCCGATCGAATGGCCGGCCAGGTAGCCGGGCTTCACACCGAAGGAGGAGGCCAGGCGGAACAGGGCGACCTCGAGGGCGAAGATGGCCGGCTGGGCGTTACCGGTCTGGTTCAGATCAACGTGAACGTCGCCCAGCGGCCGGTCGAGCAACGGGTTCAGCTCGGCGGCCACGGCGTCGTAGGCCTCGGCAAAGGCCGGGAAACGGGCGTACAGCGAAGCACCCATCCCGGCCCGCTGCGAACCCTGACCGGTGAACAGGAAA
This sequence comes from Paractinoplanes bogorensis, assembly GCF_018829635.1. Taxonomy (GTDB): domain Bacteria; phylum Actinomycetota; class Actinomycetes; order Mycobacteriales; family Micromonosporaceae; genus Actinoplanes; species Actinoplanes bogorensis. The sequence goes on along the minus strand of NZ_JAHKKG010000003.1, from coordinate 382,653 downwards.
GCGAGCGGCGCGTCGGACGCGACGCCCCGCGCCACCTCGACACCGTCGATCAACACGGTGCGGTGGTCGAACAACGCCCGCGAGGTGGCCAGGGAGAAACCGAGATCCAGCGGAGCCACCTCGGCGGGCAGCTGCGCGATCCGGGTGTCGAGCGCCGGCGCGGTCTTGGCCGACACCACCATCGGCACGCGCCCGGGCGGCGTGACCTCGGACGGAGCCGCGACCGGCGGACCGGCCTCGACGATCAGGTGCGCGTTGGTGCCGCTCACGCCGAACGACGACACCGCCGCCCGCCGCGGACGGTCGAGCGGGGGCCACGGCGTCTCGGCGGTCAGCAGTTCCACCGCGCCCGCCTCCCAGTCGACGTGTGTCGAGGGAGCGTCGATGTGCAGCGTGCGCGGCAGGGTGCCGTACCGCATCGCCATGATCATTTTGATGACACCGGCGACACCGGCCGCGGCTTGCGTGTGCCCGATGTTCGATTTGATCGACCCGAGCAGCAGGGGCGTTTCCCTTTCCTGCCCGTACGTGGCCAGGAGCGCCTGAGCCTCGATCGGGTCCCCGAGCGTGGTGCCGGTGCCGTGCGCCTCCACGACATCGACATCCTCGGAGCGCAGACCGGCCGAGGCGAGCGCCTGGCGAATGACACGCTGCTGTGAGGGGCCGTTGGGGGCGGTGAGCCCGTTGGACGCGCCGTCCTGGTTGACCGCGGAACCGCGCACCACGGCCAGGATCCGGTGCCCGTTGCGGACGGCGTCGGACTGCCGCTCCAGCACCAGCATGCCCGCGCCCTCGGCCCAGCCGACACCGTCGGCCGAGTCGGCGAACGACTTGCACCGTCCGTCGGCCGAGAGCCCGCGCTGCCGCGAGAACGCCACGAACGTACCCGGCGTCGACATCACCGTGACACCGCCGGCCAGCGCGAGCGAGCACTCCCCCTGGCGCAGCGCCTGCGCGGCCAGGTGCATGGCGACCAGCGACGACGAGCAGGCCGTGTCAACGGTGACCGCCGGACCCTCGAAGCCGAACGTGTACGACACACGGCCCGACGCAATGCTCGGCGAGCTGGCCGTGCCCTGGTAGCCCTCGTGCTCGGCGCCCAGCAGCGTGCCGTAGTCGTTGTACATGACACCGGCGAACACGCCGGTGCGGCTGCCGCGCAACGAGTGCGGGTCCACGCCCGTACGCTCGAGCGCCTCCCACGAGGTCTCCAGCAGCAGCCGCTGCTGGGCGTCGGTGGCGACGGCCTCGCGCGGTGACATGTCGAAGAACGCCGGGTCGAACTGGTCGGCATCGTGCAGGAAGCCGCCATGCCGCGTGTACGTGGTGCCGGTGCGTTCCGGGTCGGTGTCATAGAGCGCGTCGACGTCCCAGCCGCGGTTGCCCGGGAACTCGCTGATCGCGTCGGTGCCGTCCAGCACGAGCCGCCACAGGTCCTCGGGCGACGTGATCCCGCCCGGATAGCGGCAGGCCATGCCCACGACCACGATCGGGTCGTCGTCTGTGGCGATCGGCGCGGGCAGGTCGGCCACGACGTCGGCCCCGAACAGTTCCTCGCCGAGGAAGGTGGCCAGCGCGGTCACGCTCGGGTAGTCGAACACCACCGTGGCGGGCAGCCGCAGCCCGGTCTCGGTGCCGATGCTGTTGCGCAGCTCGACCGCGGTGAGCGAGTCGAAGCCGAGGTCCCGGAAGGCGCGGTTCACGTCGACAGCGGTGGTGCCGGTGTGGCCGAGCACGTCGGCAACGCGGCCACGAACCAGTTCGACCAGGGCGTCGGCGCGTTCGGCGGCGGCGAGCCCGGCCAGGCGGGTGCGCAGCCCGGTGGTGGCGCCGGTTCCGGCCGCGGCCCGGCGCGTGCGGACCCGGACAAGCCCGCGCAGGCGAGCCTCGATCTCACCCCGCGCCCGTACGGCGGTCAGGTCGAGCCGGATCGGCACCAGCGCCGCGACACCGATGTCAACGGCGCGGTCGAGCAGCCGCAGACCGGCTTCGACGGCCAGCGGGGGCATGCCGGAGCGGGCCATGCGGGCCAGGTCGACGTCGGACAGGGTGCTGGTGAGACCGGCCGAGGGAGCCCACGGTCCCCAGGCCAGCGCGATCGTGGCCGGTCGCCGCAGGGCGAGCGCGTCGAGGAAGGCGTTGCCGGCGGCGTAGTTGGCCTGCCCCGGGATGCCGAACGTGCCGGCCGCCGACGAGAACAGAACCAGCGGCACCGACGCGGGCAGCAGCTCGCTGAGGTGCCAGGCGGCGTCCACCTTGGGCCGCAGCACCGCGTGCAGCCGGTCCGGGGCCAGCGACCCGATCACGCCGTCGTCGAGCACACCGGCCGCGTGCACCACGGACGTGACCTGGTGCTCGGCGAGCACCGCAGCAAGCGCGTCCCGGTCAGTGACATCGCAGGCCACCACGGTCACGTCGAAGTCGAACTCGCCCGCCGCGCCAACCTCACGCCGGCCGTCCGGGCCGTCACCGCCACGCCGGCCGATCGGGGCGTCACCGTCACGCCGGCGCAGGGAGTCGAGCTCGGCCGGGACGTCGCCGCCGCGCCGGCTCAGGAGCACGAGCTTGCGCACGCCGTGCTCGGTCACCAGGTGCCGCGCGACCAGCTTCCCGAGGCCGCCGGTGCCACCGGTGACAAGCACCGAGTCGCCCCACACGAAGGGCTCGGCGGAGGCGGCGGTCGCCCGAGCCAGGCGGGCGGCCAGGATCTCGCCGTCGCGCAGAGCCAGCTCGGGTTCGTCAGAGGCGAACGCGGCCGGGATCAATGACTCGTCGTCGGCGTCGACCAGCGCGAACCGCCCCGGGTTCTCGGTCGTCGCGGTGCGCACGAGTCCCCACACGGCGGCCGCGGCCGGGTCGGCCCCGGTGGTCGCGCCGCGGGTGACGATGGTGAGCCGCTGCCCCTCGAACCGCTCGTCAGACAGCCACTGCTGCACCAGGCCGAGGGCGCGCTCGGTGAGCGCGTGAGCGGAGGCCGCCGCGTAAAACGGGCGCTCAGCCGGCTCGTGGGCCGAAGAGGTCGGGCCGGCTGCGGCGCCGGAGGCGAGTCGGACCATGACACCGGTGCCGCCGGGGGCGTCAGCCAGGTCGATGACCTCGGCGATCGGCCCGGGCAAGGACGAAACCGATTCCGTGACCGGCGTCCACCCCAGCTCGAACAGCGAGTCGGCCGTGTCGTCATCTGTGGTCGTGGCGGGCTCGCGGGTGGACAGCGCCTCGACGGTGGCTACGGCAGCGCCGGTCGGGTCGGCCACGGCGATCGCTGTCGCACCGCCGGCGCCTGGGGTGAGGCGGACGCGCAGGGAGGTTGCCCCGGTCGCGTGCAGGGACACGCCCTGCCAGGCGAAGGGCACGCCGTTGCCCGCCCCGGCGAAACGCGCGGCGTGCAGGGCGGCGTCGAGCAGCGCCGGGTGCAGTCCGAAACCGATGACGTCGGCGCCGTCGGGCAGCGCGACCTCGGCGAACAGCTCGTCGCCGCGCCGCCAGACCGCGCGCAGGCCCCGGAAGAGCGGGCCGTATCGGAAGCCGTCCTCGGCGAATCGCTCGTAGAAACCGTCGAGGTTCTCCGGGGCGGCGTCGACCGGCGGCCACGCCGTGGCGTCGAACGAGGATGTCGAGGCGCCCGGGGCCAGGACACCGGTGGCACAGGGCTTCCACGGCGAAGCGTCATCGCCCCGGAAGTGGACGGTCACGGCGCAACGGCCGGCCGGGTCGGGCTCGGCCACACGGACCTGGATCCCCACCGCACCCGTCTCGGGCAGCACGACCGGGGCGGTCAGGGTGAGGTCATCGATCCGGCCGGCGCCCACTTCGTCCCCGGCCCGGGTCAGCAGCTCGACGAAGGCGGTTCCGGGCAGCAGGATCCGGTCGCCGACGACGTGTTCGGCGAGCCAGGGCTGGGTCCGGACCGAGAGCGTGCTGGTGAACAGGTGACCGTGGCCGTCGGCGAGCTCGACGGCCGCGCCGAGCAGGGGGTGGTCGCTGCCGGGGAGGGCGGCGGCCTGGGCCGAGGGCCAGAAGCGCTGGTGGTCGAACGCGTAGGTGGGCAGCTCAACGCGACGGCCGCCGGTGAAGAACGGCGACCAGTCGACCGCGACACCGGTGACGTGCAGACGGGCCAGAGCCGTCACGAAGGTCTGCTCTTCGTCCCGATCGCGGCGCATCGAAGGCACGCCGCCGTCGACCATCGCCGACAGCACCGCGTCCGGGCCGATCTCCAAGAAGCGCGCGCCGTCGAGCCGCGCCACATTGTCGGCGAACCGGACCGTGTCCCGGACATGCGAAACCCAGTACGACGGGTCGGTCACGTCACCTGTGGACACAATGGGGATCTGCGGCTCGTTGAACGTAAGTCCGTCGACGATCACACGGAAGTCATCCAGCATCGGGTCCATCAGCACCGAATGGAACGCATGCGACACCGCGAGCCGCTTCGTCTTCTCGAACCGAGCCGCGATCGCCTCGACCTCGTCCGACGCACCGGAGATCACGACCGCGTTCGGGCCGTTGACCGCCGCGAGCGACACGCCCGGAGTAAGTGAAATGTCCGACTCGGCGGCCTGGATCGCGACCATCGCGCCACCGGCGGGCAGGGCCTGCATCAGGTCGGCCCGCGCCGCGATCAGCTTGCAGGCGTCCTCGAGTGAGAGCACGCCTGCCACGTGAGCCGCGGCCACCTCGCCGATCGAATGGCCGGCCAGGTAGTCGGGCTTCACACCGAAGGAGGAGGCCAGGCGGAACAGGGCGACCTCGAGGGCGAAGATCGCGGGCTGGGCGTTACCGGTCTGGTCCAGATCAACGTGGACGTCGCCCAGCGGCTGGTCGAGCAACGGGTTCAGCTCGGCGGCGACAGCGTCGTAGGCCTCGGCAAAGGCCGGGAAACGGGCGTACAGCGCAGCGCCCATCCCGACCCGCTGCGAACCCTGACCGGTGAACAGGAAAGCGAGCGGCCCGTCGGACGCGACGCCCCGCGCCACCTCGACACCGTCGACCAGCACCGCACGGTGGTCGAGCCGCGCCCGCGTGGTGGCGAGGGAGAAGCCCAGATCCAGCGGTGTCACGTCGGACGGCAACCGCGCGATCTGGCCGTCGAGCGAGGCCGCGGACTTGGCCGAAACGAGCATCGGAACCGGCCCGCCCGCGACAACCGCCGACGAAGCGACAGCCGCCCGCGAAACGAGAGCCGACGGCGAAGCGACAGCCGCCGACGAAGCAACAGCCGCCGACGAAGCATCGTCGACCAGCGCAGCGTCACCCGCCGGCGCGGCGTCGACCGCCGGAGCCGGGGCGGCCTCGACGATCACGTGCGCGTTCGTGCCGCTCACGCCGAACGACGACACCGCCGCCCGCCGCGGGGAGTCGGACGAAGGCCAGGGCCGGCTCTCGCGTACGAGGGAAACCGCCCCCGCGGACCAGTCCACCCGCGACGACGGGGTCGTGGCGTGCAGCGTCTGCGGCACCACGCCGTACCGCATGGCCATGACCATTTTGATGACGCCGGCGACACCGGCCGCGGCCTGGGTGTGCCCGATGTTCGACTTGATCGAGCCGAGCAACAGGGGACGATCGGCCGGCCGCGAGACCCCGTACGTGGAAAGCAGTGCCTGAGCCTCGATCGGGTCACCCAGCCGGGTTCCCGTGCCGTGCGCCTCCACCACATCCACATCAGCGGCCTGCAGGCCGGCGGACGCCAGCGCGGCCCGGATCACCCGCTGCTGCGACGGCCCGTTCGGGGCGGTCAGCCCGTTCGAGGCGCCGTCCTGGTTGACCGCCGAGCCGCGCAGCACACCGAAGATCTCGTGCCCGTTGCGCTCGGCGTCCGACAGCCGTTCCAGCACCAGCTGGCCGATGCCCTCCGACCAGCCCACGCCGTCGGCGTCGTCCGAGAACGCCTTGCAGCGCCCGTCGGCCGACAGCCCGCGCTGCCGGGCGAACTCGACGAACGCGTGCGGCGTCGACATGATCGTGACGCCGCCGGCCAGCGCGAGGTCGCACTCGCCGCCGCGCAGTGCCTGCGCGGCCAGGTGCATCGCCACCAGCGACGACGAGCAGGCGGTGTCGACCGAGACGGCCGGGCCCTCGAAGCCGAACGTGTACGAGATGCGGCCGGACAGCACGCTGGCGATCAGGCCGGTGTCGGTGTGCCCCTCGGAGGCGGGCAGCAGGTCGGCGTAGTCCTGGCCGTTGGTGCCGGCGAAAACGCCGGTGCGGCTGCCCCGCAACGATTGCGGGTCGATGCCGGCCCGCTCGAGCGCCTCCCACGTGACCTCGAGCAGGAGCCGCTGCTGCGGGTCCATGCCGAGCGCCTCGCGCGGCGAGATGCCGAAGAACGCCGGGTCGAAGTCGGCTTGGCCGTCGAGGAACCCGCCGTGGTCGGGCAGGTCGAGATCGCCCAGCGCGCTCAGGTCCCAGCCGCGGTCGGCCGGGAACCCGGAGACCGCGTCCCGGCCGTCGGCGACGAGCTGCCACAGCTGCTCGGGCGACGTCACGCCGCCCGGGAAGCGGCAGGCCAGGCCGACGATCGCGATCGGTTCGCCGCGGCGCGCCTCGAGTTCCTGCACGCGTTCGCGGGCTCGCCGCAGATCCGCAGTAGCTCGCCGCAGGTATCCGACGATCTTTTCCTGCTGCTCGTCCGGCACTGATCCGCCCTCGTTTCCGGGGAGATTGGTCATGCGAAGTCCTGGAGCTCTTCGTCGATGATCGCGAACAGGTCGTCGACCGAGGCGGTGCTGATGTCCGCCTCGGGCTTGCGGGCTGCCGGTTGGGCGCGCAGTCCCGCGAGGATGTTTTCCAGCCGGGTGGCCAGCATCTGCCGGTCGGCTCCGTCGGCTCCGGCCAGCGCCGTCTCGAAACGCTCGAGTTCGGCCGTGGGTGTGCCGACGGCTTCTCCGCCGCCGAGGTTGCTCAGCAGATAGGTGGCCACGGCCCGGGGTGTGGGGTGGTCGTAGACCAGCGACGGTGGCAGGTCGAGCCCGGTCGCCTTGTGCAGGCGGTTCCGCACCTCGACCGCGGTCATCGAGTCGAAGCCCTGGTCGCGGAAGGACTTGTCGAGCCCGATCGCGGCACCGGTGTCATGCCCGAGGACCGCCGCCACCTCGGCGCGCACCAGGTCCTCGACTTCCCGCCCGCTGAAGTGCCGAGGGGTGCCGGCCGAAGGGGCCGGAGCCGCGGTGACGAATCCGGAGAGCAGGGCGCTCGGCCGCGCGGTGGTGAAGCCGGGGACGAAGCGGTCCCAGTCGATGTCGGCCACGGTCAGGGTGACCGCGTCCTCCTCCAGCGCCCGTCGCATGGCCAGCAGCGCCAGGTCAGGGTCCATCGGCAGCACGCCGCGTCGCCGCATGGCGGCCGCTACCGCCGGATCGGAGGCCAGTCCCGCGCCGGCCCAGGCGCCCCAGGCGATGCTGACGGCCGGACGGCCCTCGGCCCGCCGCTGCTGGGCCAGACCGTCGAGGAACGCGTTCGCCGCCGAATACCCCGGCTGGCCACCGCTGCCCCAGGTGGCCGCCCCGGACGAGAACATCACGAACGCATCGAGGTCCCCCGCCAGCTCGTGCAGGTTCTGAGCGGCAGTGGCTTTTGCCCGTACGAGGGCAGCCAGGCTCGCGGAGTCGAGTGTCTCGATGGGTCCGTCACCGGTGTCAACGCCCGCCGCGTGGAACACCGCGTCCACCGGGTGCTCGGCCAGCAGAGCGGCCAGGGCGTCCCGGTCGGCCACGTCGCAGGCGGCCAGCGTCACCTTGACGCCGAGCCCCTCCAGGTCGGTGCGCAGCTTGTCGGCGCCGTCCGCTCCCGGACCGCGGCGGCTCACCAGCACAAGATGCTCGGCACCTCGCCCGGCCAGCCAGCGCGCAACCCGCCCACCGAGACCACCCGTGCCACCGGTGACAAGCACAGTTCCGCGCGACCGCCACGGCTTGTTTCCCGGCGTCGCCGCCGAGGCACGGACAAGCCTTCGCCCGTACGCCGTACCGCCGCGCAACGCGATCTGGTCCTCGCCCGCACACGCGCCGGCAAGAACCCGCGCGATCGCGTCCGTTGCGGACATGTCACCGGCGGACATGTCACCGGTCGACAAGGAAGCGGCGGGGGCACCGGCGGACGACGAGGTGGTAGACGAGGCGCCGGCGGACAAGGGGGTGGCGGAAGGCAGGTCGATCAGGCCGCCCCACCGACGGGGAAACTCCAGCGCGGCGACCCGCCCGAGCCCCCACACCGCGGTCGAATCGGGCGAGCTCACCACGTCGCCCGGCGCGGCCGCGACCGCTCCCCGGGTCACGCACCACAGCGGGGCATCGATGCCGGCCGCCCCGAGCGCCTGGATCAGCTCGATCGTCCGGGTGAGTCCGCCGGGGTGCGCCGCCGGCATGGCAAGCAGCGACAACACCCCGGCGAAGTCCTCCCCGCCCGAACCCTGGTCGAAGGCGGTCACGGGATCGCGATGACGAGCCCGCGTCGGGTCACCGAAGACAACGACTTCGCGCGGCACGGCGTCCGGGAGGGGCACCTCGGTCTCCGCGTCCGGCACGACTACAAGCCACCGCCCTGCCGGGCCCGAACCGATCCCATTGTCGAACGCGGCCGGGCGCGAGCCGACAGAAGCACCAGCCGCGCCCGCAGAAGCACCAGCTGCGCCCGCAGAAGCACCAGGCGCGCCGGCAGAAGGACCGGCCGCGCCGGAACCGGCAGCGGGTTCGAGCCGCTGCCACGATTCGCGGTAGCACCAGCCGTCGACCGTGGAGTGGCGTCGCTGGCGGTCGCGCCACGAGGTCAGGGCCGGCCGCAGCACGCCTTCGACCGAGGCGTCCACCCGCAACGCCGCCCCGAGGCCGCCGTTGTCGACCAGCGACCAGAACGCGTCGTCGCCGCCCGCCACCGCCCGCGCCGGGGCTTCGGGCCAGAACCGGCGGCGCTGGAACGGATAGGTGGGCAGGCTGACCCGGCGGGCGCCCGGGAAGAACGCCGCCCAGTCGATCGGCACTCCCGCCACGTGCAGGCGGCCCAGGGCGGTGACGACCGAGAGTTCCTCGTCGGTGTCCTTGCGGAGCATCGGCACCGCCACGGCGGCCGGCGCCAGCTCGGCCACCAGCGGCGTGAGCACGGCGCGCGGGCCGAGCTCGAGGAACGTCCCGACGCCCTCGTCGACCAGGCGAGTGACCGTGTCGGCGAACCGGACCGCGTCGCGCACGTGGTCGACCCAGAACTGGGGCGAGGTCATGTCACCGGCCGCGACCACCGGGATGACCGGCGGGTGGAAGGTGAGTTCGGCGACCACCGCGGCGAAGTCGGCCAGCATCGGGGTCATCAACGGCGAGTGGAAGGCGTGCGAGACGTTGAGCCGAGTCGACTCGCGACCGAGCCGGTCGAGCACGGCCTGCACCTCGTCCTCGGCGCCGGAGACGACCACCGACGCCGGCCCGTTGACCGCGGCCAGCGACACGTTCGCGGTGAGCAGCGGCAGCACCTCGGCCTCGGACGCGCGGACGGCCACCATCGCGCCACCGGCGGGCAGCGCCTGCATGAGCCGGGCGCGGGCGCTCACCAGCGTGCAGGCGTCGTCCAGCGAGAGGATGCCGGCCACGTGGGCCGCGGCGATCTCACCGATCGAATGGCCGGCCAGGTAGTCGGGCTTCACGCCGAGAGACGAAGCCAGGCGGAAGAGGGCCACTTCGAGGGCGAAGATGGCCGGCTGCGCGTTGCCGGTCCGGTCGAGATCGTCGCCGATGTCCAGCCGGGTCAGCACCTCGTCGTAGGCGGCGGCGAAGGCGGGGAACCGCGCGTGCAGCGTGCGACCCATCCCCTCGCGCTGCGAGCCCTGACCGGCGAACAGCACCGCGAGCGTGTCACCGGTGGCAACGCCGCGGGCCACCTCGGTGAGGCCGTCCGGCCCGGCCACCAACGCGGCCCGGTGCTCGAGGTGCGCGCGCCCGGTGGCCAGGGAGAATCCGACGTCGTACGCGTCCTCGCCACTGAGTGAAGCGATCTGCGCATCCAGGGCCGGCGTCGAGGCGGCCGAGACGACCAGAGGTACCCAGGCCGGGGGCTCCGAAGAAAGCGAGGAGGAGGACGAGGAAGAAGCCTGCTCCAGGATGACGTGCGCATTGGTGCCGCTGATACCGAACGCGGACACCCCGGCCCGCCGCGGCCGATCCACCGAGGGCCACGGCGTGGAATCCACAGCCAGCTCGACCGCTCCCGACGCCCAGTCCACATGGGACGACGGCGAGGAGGCGTGCAGCGTACGGGGAACAACGCCGTGTCGCATCGCCTGCACCATTTTGATGACACCGGCGACACCGGCCGCGGCCTGCGTGTGCCCGATGTTCGACTTGACCGAACCGAGCAGCAGGGGCGAAGAGCGGTCCCGTCCGTACGTGGAAAGCAGTGCCTGGGCCTCGATCGGATCGCCCAGCGAGGTGCCGGTGCCGTGCGCCTCGACCACGTCGACATCCGCGGAGCGCAGACCGGCCGAGGCGAGCGCCTGCCGGATGACCCGCTGCTGCGACGGCCCGTTGGGTGCGGTGAGCCCGTTCGAGGCACCGTCCTGGTTGACCGCCGAGCCACGCAGCACCGCGAGCACCTCGTGCCCGTTGCGCTCGGCGTCGGAGAGCCGCTCGAGCAGCAGGAACCCGACGCCCTCGGACCAGCCGGTGCCGTCGGCGTCCTCCGAGAACGCCTTGCAGCGCCCGTCCGCGGCCAGGCCGCCCTGCTGGGTGAACTCGATGAACGTGCGGGGCGTCGACATGACGGTCACGCCCCCGGCCATCGCCAGGTCGCACTCGCCCGCGCGCAGCGCCTGCCCGGCCAGGTGCAGGGCGACCAGCGACGACGAGCAGGCGGTGTCGACGCTGACGGCCGGGCCTTCCAGGCCGAGCGTGTAGGCGACGCGGCCCGAGACGACGCTGCCGGCCGTGCCGATCCCCCAGTACGCCTCGGTCCCGGTCGGCGGCGCGGGCAGGTCGGCGCCGTAGTCGTGGTACATGACGCCCGCGAAGACGCCGGTGCGGGTGCCGCGCAGCGATCGCGGGTCGATGCCGGCCCGCTCGGCCAGCTCCCACGTGGTCTCGAGCACGAGCCGCTGCTGCGGGTCCATGGCCAGCGCCTCGCGCGGCGAGATGCCGAAGAACTCGGCGTCGAACTCGGCCGCGTCGGGCAGGAAGCCGCCGACCCGGGTCGCGCTGGCCCCGGCGTGCAGAGTGTCCAGGTCCCAGCCGCGGTCGGCCGGGAACTCGCCGAGCGCCTCGCCACCCGCACCGACCAGCTGCCACAGGTCTTCGGGGGTGCGGATGCCGCCGGGGAAGCGACAGGCCATCCCGACCACGGCGATCGGCTCGTCCGGCACCCCCGCCCCGAGGTCGATCGGCTCCGGCTCGTCGGCCCGGCCGAGCAGGGCCGCCCGCAGGTGCCCGGCCAGCGCCTCGACGGTCGGGTAGTCGAAGACGACCGCACCCGGCAGGGTCAGGCCGGTCGCCGCGATGAGCCGGTCCCGCAGCTGGACCGCGCCGACCGAGGTCACACCGAGCTCGCGGAACGTGCGTCCGGCGGTTCGGCCGTCGACCGGCATGCCGAGCACCTCGGCCGCGGCGCGCTGCACCAGCCCGAGAATGACGGACGCCGGGCGTGCGGCCAGCTGCGCGCGCAACTCGGACTGCTCCTGCTCGTCCAGGTGCGGCCGCGGGGTGAGGTCGACCAGGTCGCGCAGCAGCAGGGGAACCGTGCCGTCATCGACCAGGTCGAGACCGGCCAGCCGCAGCACGACACAGCCGGCCAGGTCCATCCGGGCGGCCAGGTCGAACAGGGCCAGACAGTCCGGGACCGGCAGCGACGTGTCCCAGGCGACGCTGGTCGCGGGCAGGCCCCGGTCGCGGCGGAAGCGGGCGAACGCGTCCAGGTAGGCGGCGGTCGCGGCCTCTTCGGGGTGGCGGGGCCGGCCGAGCGCGCCCGGCACCGATCCCAGCAGGACGAACGCGGCGAGGTCGGCGTCGGCGGTCAGCTCGTGCAGATTGGCCACGCCGGTCGCGATCGCGTCGAAGCCGGTCCGCCACTCGGCGTCCCCGTGCACCACGGCCGTCACCGGCCGGCGGGTCTTGCCGAGCGCGGCCTGCAGGGCGACGCGGTCGGTCACGTCGCAGTCGGCCAGCACCGGCTTGGCGCCCAGCTCGTGCAGGTCGGCCATCAGTCGCGCAGTGGTGTCGTCGGAGGGGCCGAGCAGCAGCAGATGCTTGGCGCGGTAGGCGGTGACCAGATGCTTGACCAGCTCGACACCACGCGGTCCGGTGGCTCCGGCGATCACGACGGTGCCGCGCGGGTCGAGCCGGGGGCCGGCCCCGCTGTCGACGGCCGTGGAGACGCGCGTCAGGCGAGGAACAAGAGCGATTCCTCCCCGTACGGCAATCTGGGGTTCGCCGGTGGCCACGGCCTCGGCCAGCAGCTCCGGGGACGGGTCGTCGTCGACATCCACGATCTGGATCCGGTCGGGGTGCTCGGCCTGGACCGCCCGGAGCAGTCCCCAGGCGGAGGCGTGCGCGAGGTCGCCGATCGGCTCGCCGTCACCGGTGGACACGGCCCCGCGGGTGACCAGCACGAGGCGAACGGCGGAAGGGTCCTGGTCGTGAAGCCAGGCCTCGATGACACCGGTGACCTCACGCCGGGCCTCGACGGCGGTCGTGAACCCGGCCGGTGCCAGGGAAACGACTGAGACATCGGAGCCGTCCGCAGCCGCCGCCACAGAAGAGAGGGGCGTGGAGGGCAGGGGGGACCACGCGATCCGCAGCAGCGACTCGTGCTGGCCGCTGGCCGCCGCGCGCAACCGGGCCGGCCGGTCGAGCAGCAGATGCCGGGTGATCTTGCCGGACGAGGTGCGCGGGATCTCGTCGATCTCGTACAGCTCCTCGGGCACCTTGAACCCGGACAGCCGGTCGCGGCAGGCGGCGAACAACTCCTCGGCGTCGAACCCGGACGGCCCGGGCACGACGAACGCGATCGGCACCTCGCCCAGCACGTCGTGCGGCCGGCCCACGACCGCGGCGTCGGCCACCCCCGGAACCGAGAGCAGGACCTCCTCGATCTCGGCCGGGTGCATGTTCTCGCCGCTGCGGATGATCAGCTCACGGCTGCGGCCGGTGATGGTGAGGTAGCCGAATTCGTTGCCGCGGGCCAGATCCCCGGTGTGGTACCAGCCGCCGGCCGTGGCCTCGGCCGTCGCCTCGGGCTGGTTGTGGTAGCCCAGCATCAGGCTCGGCCCGCGCACCCAGACCTCGCCCTCGGTGCCGGCCGGCACGTCCAAGCCGGTCTCGGGGTCCACCACGCGCAGGCCCAGACCGGGCACCGGCAGGCCGCACGAGCCGTCCACCCGGGCGCCGGTCGGCCAGTTCACCGCCATCAGCCCGCACGTCTCGGTGCTGCCGTAGCCGTCGATCAGCGGGACGCCGAAGGTCTGCTCGAACGAGTCGCGCAGGGCGCCCGGGCAGATCGAGCCCGCGGTCAAGCACAGTCGAAGCGAGCTGACATCCAGTGGTTCCGAAGCGGAAGCGGCCGCCGCGGCGCCGACCAGGTAGTGGTACATCGCGGGCACGCCGGCCATGAAGGTGTAACGGTCCTCGCGCAGCGCGCCCAGGATGTCCTGCGGCGTGAAGCTGTCGAGCAGGCGGGCGGTGGCGCCGACCGTGGTCACGCCGAGCACGCAGAGGATGTGGGCCAGGCTGTGGTGCAACGGCAGCGGCCAGAGCACCTTGTCGTCCTCGTTCAGGCCGACGATCGGGGCGTAGCAGGCGGCGATCGACCACTGGCAGCTGCGCTGGGTCGAGATGACGCCCTTCGGGTTCCCGGTCGTGCCCGAGGTGTAGAGCATGTACGCCGGATCGTCGAGTCCCTGGTCGTCGCGCGGGGGCGCGGCCGGCTCGGTGGTGGCGAGCTCCTCGAAGGACAGCAGGCCGCGGGAACCCGTACGGGGAAGGCTCTCCGGTCCGGTGACGACGACGCGCAGGTGCGATCGGCCGGGCAGCAACCGCCGGACCTGATCGAGGTGAGCGGCGTCGGTGATGATGACGCGGGCGCCGCTGTCGTCGAGCGCGTACGCGAGCTCGGCCCCGCTGGCGGCCGGGTTGAAGGGCACCACGACGCCACCGGCCCGGGAGACGGCCACGAACGCCTCGACGACCTCGACCCGGTTACCCAGGAAGATCATCGCCCGGTCGCCCGGCTGCAGCCACAGACCGGACAGATGACCGGCCAGACGGCGGGTACGACGTTCCAGTTCGCCGTACGTGACCTCGCGCCGCCGATCGGCGAACGCGACCTTCCGCGGGCGCTGTACGGCGTGCTCCCGCACGATTTCGCACAGCGGGCGAATCAATTCGGCGCGCAGCATGCGACATCCCTCCCGGCTATGAATCCGACGCTAGCGGCGGCCGTTGCGAGGAAATATCAGGAATCCCGGCTGTCCGCCCCTGCCGACCCCCTAGGACCCCCCTATGTTCGACCCCGAACGCCCCGCCGTAACGAGGCTGGAATTTCCCTCGAAAGGCCGCTGCTAGCGTCCAGCCTGCCCGGTTATCGCCGAGATAAAGGCAGCGACCATGACTCAGACACCACTGTCCGAAAACGGAATCGACCAGGGATACGCACTGAGCACCACCCTCGTCGATCCCGATGTCGCCGACATGATCGCGGCACGGGAGAATGTGCTCGGCCGGGTCGACTACACGACCGCGGCGGCCGATCCGATCCTGTCCGCCCGCAGCCCCCGGCTCGCCCTGCACATGGCGCACGGCAAGGCCGATTCGTTCAGCGAGCTGTGGACGACCCCGCACGACGTGACGGCCGGCATGCACGACGGCGTGGCCTACGCGCACGACGGCGAGTTCCTGTTCGTCGCCGGTCGCATCGCCGAGAGCGGCCACTACGCGACAGCCACCGAGAAGGCCTATCTGACCGCGCTCGGCCTGATCCGCGACCTCGGCTATCCGAACTGCTACCGGATGTGGAACGTGGTCGGCGCGATCAACGAGGACAACGCCGAGGGCCTGGAGAACTACCGCGACTTCTGCCTGGGCCGGGCCGACGCGTTCGCCACGATGCGGTTCAACGAGACCGAGATCCCGGCCGCCACCGGCATCGGCGCGCTCGGCGGCGGCATCGGCTTCTACTTCCTGACCAGCCGTTCCGGCTCGCCGATCGCGATCGAGAACCCGCAGCAGGTGTCGGCCTACCACTACCCGCAGCGCTACGGCCCGAAGGCGCCGAAGTTCGCCCGGGCCACCCGGATGGGCGGCCGGGTCTACGTCAGCGGCACCGCCAGCATCACCGGCCACGAGTCGCGGCACGAGGGCGACCTGGTCCGGCAGACCCACCTCTCGCTGGAGAACATCGCCCGCGTGATCGGCGCGAGCAACCTGTGGGAGCACGGCATCGGCGACGGCTACTTCCTGGCCAATCTCGACCACATCAAGGTGTACGTGCGGCACGCCGAGGACATCCCGGTGGTCCGCGGCATCTGCGAGCGGGCCTTCTCGCCGGCCGCCGAGGTGCGCTACCTCAACGTGGACGTGTGCCGGTCCGACCTGCTGGTCGAGATCGAGGGAATCGCGTACTGATGTTTACCGTCGCCGATCTCGAGGAACGGTGGGAGTCACTCCCCGCACGCGAACAACCCGCGTGGAGTGACCACCCTTCACTTTCCCGTATGCGTACGGAATTACGTTTCCGTGAACCGCTCGTAACCGAATCGGAAATCGAGGCCGCGCGTGCCGGAATTGCGCGCGTGGCGACCGGTGACGCGCTATTACTGCAAGCCGGCGACTGCGCCGAGAGTTTCGACGAGTCGGGCCCTTCGGTAACGGCGGCCAAAGCGGCCGTCATCGGTGACCTGGCCGACTCGCTGACCCTTTCCACCGGGCAGCCGGTGATGCGTTTCGGGCGGATGGCCGGGCAATACGCCAAGCCGCGGTCGAGCGCCACGGAAACGGTCGCCGGAATCGAGATGCCGACGTTTCGCGGGCACATCGTCAACTCCCCCGCGCCCCATCCGGCGGCCCGCGTGCCCGACCCGGAGCGGCTGCTGCAGGCGTACGACCACAGCGCCCGCGTGCTGGCCGGTCTCCGCGGCTCGCTGTGGGTCAGCCACGAGGCGTTGCTGCTCGACTACGAAGGGCCGCAGGTGCGCCGGGGCGCCGGGCTCTACCTCGCCTCGACCCACCTGCCGTGGATCGGCGAGCGCACCCGGCAGGCCGACCACGCGCACGTGGCGATGCTGGCCGCGGTGACGAACCCGGTGGCCTGCAAGGTCGGGCCGACCGCGAGCCCGGAGAGTGTGGTCGACCTGTGCGAGCGCCTCGACCCGCACCGCGAGCCGGGCCGCCTCACGCTGATCGCGCGGATGGGCGCCGGCCGGGTGGCCGAGGCGCTCCCGCCGATCGCCCGGGCCGTGCGGCGGGCGGGTCATCCCGTGGTGTGGCTCAGCGACCCGATGCACGGCAACACCGTACGCGCGAAATCCGGGGAAAAGACCAGACATCTCGACTCTATGATCGCGGAGGCCGGGCTGTTCCGGGCCGCGCTGGAGGGGCTCGGACTGCACCCGGGCGGCCTGCATCTCGAGGTCGCCGCGGCCGACGTCACCGAGTGCGTCGGCGCCGGTGTGGCCGAGGACGAACTGGGACGACGTTACGAGTCGCTGTGCGATCCGCGGCTCAACCCGGTTCAGGCCCGCACCCTGATCGAGACTGTCTTCTGAACCGGAGGAAGAGATGCCCGACGTCGATGTCGCGATCGTCGGATGCGGCCCGGTCGGCCTCGTGCTGGGCATCGCGGTCGCCCAGCGCGGGCACCGGGTGGCGATCCTGGAGCGCTATCAGGACCAGTACCCGTTCCCGCGGGTGGTCGCCTTCGACGGCGAGACGGCGCGCAACTTCGCGACCGTCGGGCTCAACGACGACCTGTACGAGCTGGGTGAGCCGGTCGGCGAGTACGACTTCCTGAACGCGGCCGGCGAGACGCTGCTGCACCTGGACAACCCGTACGTGCCGGACCGGGACGGGTGGCCCAAGGCGGTCATCATGCACCAGCCCACCTTCGAGGCGGCGCTGCGCGAGCACGCCAAGACCTTGCCCAACCTGGAACTGCGCACCGGATACGACGTCACGGAACTGGTCGACCACGGCGATCACGTGGAGCTCAACGGCGAGCTGACCGCGAGCTGGGTGGTCGGCTGCGACGGCGCCAACAGCTTCGTCCGCGAGCACATCGGCACGTCCATCGTGGACCTCAACTTCGAGCACGACTGGTTGCTGTGCGACGTCGTGTTCCACGAGCCGCGCACCTTCAAGCCCAACGATCTGCAGATCTGCGACCCGGAACGGCCCACCACCATCGTCTCCAGCGGTCGCGGCCACCGGCGGTGGGAGTTCATGCGCCTGCCGGGCGAGTCGCTGGAGGAACTCAGCAGCGAGGCCCGGATGTGGGAGCTGCTCGAACCGCACGGCGTCACGCCGGACAACGCCGACCTGACCCGGCACATCGTCTACACGTTCAAGGCGAGCATCGTTCGGGACTGGAAGCGGGGCCGGCTGCTGCTGGCCGGCGACTCGGCCCACCTGATGCCGCCGTTCATCGGCCAGGGCATGTGCTCGGGCATCCGCGACGCGGTCAACCTGGCCTGGAAGCTCGACCTGGTGCTCCGCGAGGTTGCCTCGGCGCAGGTGATGACCGCGTACGTGCAGGAGCGTGACCCGCACGTGCGCCGGACCACCGAGCTGGCCATCGAGGTCGGCAAGATGATCTCGGAACTCGACCCGGCCGCGGCCGCCGTCCGGGACCGGGTCATGTTCGCCCGCCAGCAGGACCCCGCGCAGGCCGGGGTGCCGCAGTACTTCGCGCTCACCGACGGCATCGTGCGGCGCAACGCCGAGGGCGCCGTGGCCGGCCTGGCGGGCGACCTGGTCCCCCAGGGCCGGGTGTCCCGCGGCGGCCGCACGGCGATGTTCGACGACCTGGTCGGGCGCGGGTTCGTGCTGTTCGCGACGTTCGACCCGGGGCTGGTGCTCGACGAGGACGACCAGTCGTTCCTCAAGGAGCTGGGCGCGCACGTGGTGCGGGTGCTGCCGGGTCGCGTACCGGACCGGAACCTGAAGGACCACGAGGTCATCGACACCGACGGTGTCTACCTGCCCTACCTGACCGGCACCAAGCAGGTCGGCGCCCTGGTGCGCCCCGACTTCTACCTGTACGGCACGGCGTCCTCCCGCCCCGACCTGTCCACTCTGGTCAAGGAGCTGCGCGCCGACCTCCTCCCGAGGTAGGAGCCCCCCGGCCCTGGCCGGCGAGGTCGTCAGGCCGCCAGCGGCAGGTGACTGTGCAGCTCGGGCGGCAGATCGCGGCGGCGGGTGACGTGCAGCTTGCGATAGACGCGGGTCAGGTGCTGCTCGACCGTGCTGGCCGTGATGTGCAGCTTGGCGGCGATCTCGCGGTTGGTCAGCCCGGCCGCGGCCTGCACGGCCACCCGCATCTCGGACTCGGTCAGCGTGGCCAGCCGCTGCCGGGTGTCGGGTTCGCCGGCGGCGTCGTGCCCGGTGCGCAGCGGTAGCACCTCGTCGTGCAGGATCGCCGCGCCGCACTCCTCGACGATCCCGGCGGCCAGGCGGGCCATCGGGGACGCCCGGCGCAACTGCCCGACACCCCGGTAGGCCCGGCTCAGGTCGGCCAGCGCCCGGGCCAGCTCGAACCGGTCGCCGCAGTCGCGCAGGATCGACACCGCCTCGGCCAGCAGCTGCGGCCGGCTGTGGGCCTGGCTGGTCGCGGCCAGCAGACGCAGCGCCGCCCCACGCGTGCGGGACGGGCCGGGACCGACCCGCGCCAGCTGTTCGTTGAGCAGCCGGCGCACCTCGGCCCGGTTCTCGCTCTTGCGCAGCCAGGCGTCGGCGGCGCTGGTCCGCCACGGCACCAGCCCGGGCACGTCCATACCCCACTCGGCGGTCAGCTTGCCGCAGGACAGGAAGTCGGCCAGCGCCGCGTAGTCCCGCCCGGTGGCCAGATAGTGCTCGCCCCGCGCGTGCAGGTAGTGCACGCCCCACCGGCTCTGCAGCATGGCGTCCGGCACCGGTTCGGCCAGCAGCCGCGCGGCGTCGTCGATCCGGCCCATCCGGGTCGCCGCCACGATCGCACACGCCAGCGGCAACCCGGCCGCCACACCCCACCCGGCCGGCGGCACCAGCTCGAGCGCGGCGGTGGCGTCGTCCCACGCGGCCGCGAGCTCACCCCGGCGAAGAGCCATTTCCCCCCGTACGGCCGTGAGGTAGGCCTGTTCCGGCACCGAACCCGGTTCGGCCAGCAACTTGTCGCACCACGAGCGGGCCTGATCGAGCCGGTCGGCGTAGAGCAGGGCCAGCAACGCCTGCAGGGCCGCCTCGGCGCCCCACACCAGGCTGTCGCTGGGCCGGGCCACCTGCAGCATCAGTTCGGCCTCGGCCACCGCCGGTTCGGCCGCGCTCCGGCCCAGCACGGCCAGGATCGCGGCGGTCGACCGGTCGGCCGCCACCGCCCCGGGGGTGTCGTCGCCCGCGTGCGGCGGGGTACCCGGCCGAGCCAGGCGCGGGTGATTGGCCGCCAGCCACAGTTCCAGCGCGTGCAGCCCGGCGGGGCCGGACGCGCGCACCCGTTCGAGGACGGGAACGGCCTCGTCCGACCGGCCGTACCAGAGCAGGAGCCGCACGAGGCTGATGGAGTCGCGGTCGTCGAGGTCGGCCGTGATCAGCTCGGCCAGGTGCCGGTTGGCCGCGGCCGGTCGGATCCGCCACTCGATCCGCGCGAGCCGGGCGACGATCGCCGACCGGGCCGCGCCCTCGGCCGTCGTCCGGGCCAGTTCCAGATACCGTACGGCGTCTTCGATGCGTTCCCGCTGCACGGCCTGCTCGGCCGCCTCGACCAGCACCGCGCCCGCCCACGGCTCGTCGGCCCGGTCGGCCCCGGTCAGCAGCTCGGCCACCACGACCGGGTCGGCGCCCTGCTCGTGCCGCAGTCGCGCGGCCCACGCGAACAGGCCGGTCCGCTCCCCCGGCGTCATCTCGGCCAGCACCGCCGCGCGCGCCGCCGGATGCCGGAACCGTCCGTCGGCCAGCAGCCCGGCCGCGGTGAGCAGCGGGGTCTCCCCCGGCGAATCGCCGAGCACGGCGGCGATCCGCGCCTGCTCCGGCCCGCAGCGGTGCACGCAGCTCAGCAGGGCCTGGCGGTAGTTCGGGCCGGGCTCGCCGGCGTCCTCGCCGAGCGCCGCCAGCAGCAGCGGATTACCCCCGGTCAGCGCGAACGCCTCCGGGTCGCCCACGGCCGTCTCGCTCAGGGGCGCCACCGCCAGACGGGTGCTGTGCCGGTGCCGGAGGAGTTCGGTGTGCAGCGGTCCCGGGGCGGCGTTGTCGGTGAGCACGATGAGGGCGCGGGCCCCGGCGAGCCGGCGGACGCAGGCCAGCAGCACTTCCAGGGACGGCTCGTCGGCGTGCTGCACGTCGTCGACGGTGATGAGCACGGGCTCGTCCGAGCCGAGCGCGGCCCGGCACAGCTCGGGCAGGCCGTGGTCCGGGTCGACCGGGCCGAGCAGTTGCGTCGTGACGCCGTACGGCAAAGCCTCTTCTGATTCCGCTCCGATGGCCCGCCGCCAGGTGAAGCCGGACGTCTCCAGGTGCTCGCCGAACAACTGCAGCAGCGTGGTCTTGCCGGTGGCGACCGGTCCCGAGATCAGCGCGACCTGGCCCTTGCCGGCCCGTGCGAGACCGGCGAGCCGGTCCAGCGTGTCCCACTGCGACTCCCGTTCGGCCAACCCGGATGCCATGCCGCCCACCTCGTCGTGTCGTCTCTGCCTGATTCGCAGAGTACGAGCGGCAAGACTAGGAATCTTCCGGAGTTCGGGCCGCCAGGATGCACGCATGACTGAACGCCACGGGCCGGTTCTGTTCGTGAGCATGCCGGAGAGCGGGTTGCTGAACCCCATGCTCGTGCTGGCCGAGGAACTGTCGCGGCGGGGCGTCGAGGACCTGTACTTCGCCAGCGACGACAACCGCAAGGCCGACGTGGAGGCGACCGGCGCGCGGTTCGTTCCGCTCGGCGACGTCATCTCCGAGCTGTCCTCGGTGACCTGGGACGACGAGACCTACGCGGCGGTCACCCAGAAGTCCCGGTTCAAGGCCCGCCGCGCGGTCATCGAGAAGACCTTCGTCCCGCGGCTGCTGGCCGAGAAGTACCGCCTGCTCGAGAAGGCCGTCGACGACATCCGGCCGGCGCTCATGGTCATCGAGAGCATGTGCCTGTACGGCTTTCAGCTGGCCATCACGAAGAAGATTCCGTACGTGCTGAGCAACCCGTTCATCCCCAGCAACGCGGTCAGTTCGCTGGTGCCGATCGGGAAGTCGTACACGCCGGCCGATTTCCCGGTCCCGCACACCGGTTTCTCCAACCGGATGACCCCGGTGCAGCGGCTGGCCAACCGGTTCTTCCGCTGGCGGATGCTGACGCTGTTCCTGTCGCCGACGATGCGGCAGCGCAACGCCGAGGACACCGCCGTGCGGGCCGAGCTGGGCATCGATCCGGCCGCGGTGGGGCAGATGACCCGCGTCGAGAAGGCCGAGTTCGTGCTCAACTACTCGATTCCCGAGCTCGACTATCCGTTCGAACTGCCTTCCTTCTTCCGTACGGTCGGCGCGCTCGTCCCCCCACTTCCGCAGGCCGAGGCGGGCGAGTTGAACGAGTGGCTGGACGAGCATCCCTCGGTCGTCTATCTCGGATTCGGCACGATCACCCGGCTCACCGCGACCGAGGTGGCGTCGATCGTCGAGGTGACCCGGCGCATGCCAGCGCACCAGTTCCTGTGGAAGCTGCCCGAGGACCAGCAACGGTTCCTGCCCGCCGAACGGCCGGCCAACCTGCGCGTCGAGACGTGGGTGCCGTCGCAGCTCGACGTGCTGGCCCACCCGAACGTCAAGCTCTTCTTCACCCATGGCGGCGGGAACGCGTACCACGAAAGCCTCTACTTCGGTAAGCCGATGGTGATGCGCCCGCTCTGGGTCGACTGCTACGACCAGGCCGTCCGGGGCCAGGACCTGGGCGTGAGCCTGAGCCTGGACGACCCGCACACGTTCCGGCCCGACGACGTGGTCGACAAGCTGACCCGCGTCCTGACCGACAAGTCGTTCCGGGCCAGGGCCGAGTCCTTCGGTCAGCTTCAGCTCGCCGCGGGCGGGCGGGCCCGGGCGGCCGACCTCGTGACCGAACTGCTGGCCGCGCCGGCCAACGTCTGACGGAGGATCACCCATGTCCACGACCGACCAGGAAACCGTTCCCTTCCTGCTGCGGGGACCGGGCAAACCGTTCCCGCCGCCGGAATACGTCGAGATGCGCGAGCGGGAGGGCCTGGCCCGGGCGGTCCTGCCCAGCGGCGAGCCCGTCTGGCTGGTGACCCGGCACGAGGACGTCCGCAAGGTCCTGACCGACAAGCGGATCAGCTCGAACCCCGACCACGAGGGATTCCCGCGCCCGCTCAAGACCGGCGGCGTCCCGTCGGCCAAGGAGGTGCCGGGCTGGTTCGTCTCGCTCGACTCCCCCGAGCACGACCGGTTCCGCAAGGCGCTCATCCCCGAGTTCACCGTGCGGCGCATCCGCGAGCTGCGCCCGGCCATCCAGGACGTGGTCGACCGCAGCATCGACGCCATGCTGGCCCAGGGAGACACGGCCGATCTGGTCGAGGACTTCGCGCTGTCGGTGCCGTCGCTGGTCATCTCGATGCTGCTCGGCGTGCCCCCGGTCGACCGGGACTTCTTTGAGGCAAAGACGAAGGTGCTCGTCACCATCACGTCGACCGACGAGGAACGCACCAAGGCCAACGAGCACCTGATGCGCTACATCAACCGGCTCATCACGCTGCGCCTCAAGCGGCCCGGCGACGACCTGCTCAGCCGGCTCATCAAGAACGACGTGCTGACGACCGAGGAACTGTCCGGCGTCGCCATGCTGCTGCTCATCGCCGGGCACGAGACGACGGCCAACAACATCGCGCTGGGCGCGGTCACGCTGATGCAGAACCCCGAGTGGATCGGCGACGACCGGGCCGTCGAGGAGATTCTGCGGATCCACTCGGTGGCCGACATCGTGGCCCTGCGGGTGGCGATCGAGGACGTCGAGATCGGCGGCCAGCTCATCAAGGCCGGCGAGGGCATCGTGCCGCTGATGGCCGCGGCCAACCACGACGAGAAGCAGTACGCGTGCCCGGCCGACTTCGACCCCAGCCGCTCGGCCCGCGCGCACGTCGCGTTCGGCTACGGCATTCACCAGTGCCTCGGGCAGAACCTGGTGCGGGTCGAGATGGAACTGGCCTACCGGACGTTGTTCGAGCGGGTGCCCACGCTGCGCATCGCGGTGCCGGTCGAGGAACTGCCCTTCAAGTACGACGGCGTGCTGTACGGACTGCACGCCCTGCCGGTCACCTGGTAACCAACGGAGGATTCCCATGGCAGCCCGCATCGAGATCGAGCCGGGGCAGTGTGTCGGGGCCGCGCAATGCGTGCTGACCGCGTCCGAGCTGTTCGACCAGGACGAGGACGGCTACGTCGTCGTCCTCAACAAGGAACCCGCCGGTGACGAGCAGCTCGACCACGCCCGTACGGCCGAAATGATCTGCCCGTCGCAGTCGATCGTGCTCGTCGAAGACTAAGTCCCCATCCCCCCGAAAAGAGAAGCGGCCGGGCGTGTGCCCGGCCGCTTTTCGCTGTGTCAGATCACCAGGTGACCGGCAGCTCCGCGAGGCCGCCGGCGAGCCGGCCGCCGGGGTGGCGGTGCAGCGCCTCGTACGGCACGGCCAGCTTCAGCGAGGGAATGCGGCGGAACAGCGTGCTGTACGCGACGTGCAGCACGATGCGGACGAGCGGTGCCCCGGTGCAGTGGCGCATGCCGTAGCTGAACGTGAAGTGCGGGTTGGGCGAGCGGCTGACCCGGAAGGCGAACGGCTCCTCGAACACCCGCGGGTCGTAGTTGGCCAGCGAGAAGTCGATCATCACGAGCTCGCCCTGCTTGATGGTCTTGCCGTCGAGCTCGATGTCCTCGTGGGCGTAGCGCGGCAGCACCGGCGAGCCGATGGTGGCCCGCAGCACCTCCTCGACCGCCTGCGACATGACCTCGGGGTCGGCCATGGCCAGGGCCAGCTGGTCGGGGTTGCGCAGGAACAGCGTGATGCCGTAGTCGATGTGGCTGGCCAGCCCGGACAGGCCGGTGAAGAGCAGCGCCACGATGTGGGTGGCGATCTCCTGGTCGGGCAGGCCGGCCTCGGTGAAGCGGGAGATCACGTTGTCGCCCGGGTTCGCCCGCACCTTCGCGGCGATGCCCAGCGAGTAGGCGAACAGCGTATCCATGCCCACGTACGAGTCGGCCTCATCGTTGGCGTTGCCGACCCGGTCCATCATGCTCAGCAGCTCGGTGCGGTCGGCGTCGGGCACGCCCATCATGTCGCACAGGGCTTCCTGCGAGAACGGCATCGAGTAGTCGCCGTGCAGGTCGGCCGGCATCCCCTTGGCCAGGATGTCGTCGAGCATCCGCTCGCTGATCGCCTCGACCCGGGCCCGCTGGTCGAGCACCCGGCGCGCGGCGAAGCTGCCGGTGTAGAGCCGCTGCTTCTTCATGTGCTCCTGGCGCTCGACGGCCGGCGGCGCGTCGGTGATGAGCATGTCGAGCATCGGGTTGTTGAGGAACTTGGGGGCGTTGGCCGGGTCGGGGTGCGAACGGCCCAGCCGGGTGTCGCTGAGCAGCGCCTTGACCTCGGCGTGCCGGGTCACCAGCCACGCCTCGTGCCCGGCGGGGGTCCGGATCTTGCACAGTCCGGCCTGCTTCTGCAGGTCGAGCCGCAGGTCGCCGAACGTCATGATGGTCGGCTGGTCCAGCGTGACCAGCGGAAGCTCGTCATGCGTGGTGGTAGTCACTCGACACTCCTTGAACTCAGATCGGTCAGCCACTCGTCGATCATTTGCGCGGTCATGGCGGCGTCCTCCATGACCATGGCCATGTGGTGGGTCGCGATCTCGCGCACCTCGTCGGCCGGCACCGAGGTGGCGACGCTCGACGCGGTCTCGAAGTCGGTGCCCTCGGCCTCCTGGGCACAGCGGATCATCAGCTTGGGCACGGTCGGTTCGTCGCCGATGCCGGTCATCTTGACGAACCAGTGCGACATCGCCGACAGCCTCGCGCTGTTCATGCTCACCGCCGGCGAATCCATGCTGGTGAAGTAGTTGTTGCTGGTCGCGTCGAAGTTGATGTTCTCGCTGTCGTCGTAGCGCAGGCTCAGCGTGTCGAGCATGATGACCGCTTCCGGCTTGACGCCCCAGGTCTGCTCGAGGATGCCGGCCGCGAAGTAGGCCAGCGTGCCGCCCGACGAGTGTCCGATCAGGACGAACGGTTCCCCGTCGGACGCGTGCAGCACGCTCTCGGCCACCACCCGGCCCGCCGCCTCGGTGGTCGCGGGCAGCGGCTCGCCGGGCGCGAACCCGACCAGCGGCAGGGCCGAGACGTGGCGCTTCCCGCGCAGGTGGGCGGCCATCCGGGCGTACAGGTGCACGCCGGCGCTGGCCCCCGGGGAGCTGATGCAGATCAGCCGGGGCTCGCGGGACCCCTCGGCCAGGGTGACCGCCTGGGGCAGCTCCTCGAGTTCGGCCGGCGACTCGAAGCTGGGCCGCAGGGCCGCGACCGCCGACAGCAGGCGCAGGCCGGCCAGCGACTTGCCCTCGGCCACCGCCTGCTGGAACAGCTCGTGGACCGTCTCCCCCTTCGGCGCGACCACCAGGTCACTGGCGGCGGCTTCGGCCGGGTTCTGCTGAAGCTCGCCCACCAGCGTGCGGGCGAACGCGGCCGGGGTGCGGCTGTCGAACACGATCGACGTGGACAGGCGCAGGCTCAGCGCGTCGGCGAGCTGGTTGCGCAGCTCGACGGCGATGAGCGAGTCGAAGCCGAGTTCGAGGAAGTCGCGTTCGGGGTCGAGGTCGGCCGGGTCGGCGTGGCCGAGCAGCTTGGCCGCCGCCTCGACGACCATCTGCTCGAGGAACGTCACGCGGGCCTCGGGGTCGAGGGCTGCGAGCTTGTCGCGCACGCTGGCCGCCGTACGGTCGGCCCGCACCACCGGGCGGGGGCCGGCCGCCACCAGACTGCGCAGCAGCGGCGGCACCTGACCGGAGGCCGAGCGAGCGCCTCCGGAGCTGAGGTTGAGCGCGGCCACCGCCGGGACAGTCCCGGCGACGGCGGCATCGAACGCGGCGTGGCCCTGGGCGCTCGTGAGGGGCGGGAAGCCGGACCGCGCGATGCGTTCCAGGGCGGCCGCGCTCAGCTCGGCGGTCATGCCGCTGGACGGCTCCCACGGGCCGAACGCGATCGACGTGCCGGCCAGCCCGCGGGCGTGGCGCAGCTCGGCGAGCGCGTCCAGGAACGAGTTGGCCGCCGCGTAGTTACCCTGCCCGGCGCCGCCCATCAGGCCGGCCACCGACGAGTAGAGCGCGAAGACAGCCAGGTCGAGCCCGGCGGTGGCCTCGTGCAGGTGCCAGGCGCCGTCGGCCTTGGGGGCGAGCACGGGGTCGACCCGGTCGGGGCTCAGCGTGGCGACCAGGCCGTCGTCGAGCACACCGGCCGCGTGGATGACCGCCGTCAGTGGGTGTTCAGCGGGAACCGACGCGATCAGCGCCTCGACGGCCGCACGGTCGGTGACGTCGCACGAGGCCACCGTGACCGTGGCGTCCAATTCGCCGACGAGTTCCGACGCGCCACCGCGACGGGACGCGAGCAGCAGGTGCTTCACGCCGGCGTTGTTCACGAGGTGACGGGCAAGGTCGGCGCCGAGACCGGCCGTGCCGCCGGTGATGAGGACAGTGCCGTTCGGGTCCCACGTACGCGGCTCGGGGCGGTCACCGGTCAGCGGCACGAGCCGGGGCGCGTACGCCGTCCCCCCGCGCACCGCGACCTGCGGCTCCTCGCCGGTGAGCAGCCGGGGCAGCACCGCCGCCGACATCTCCGACTTGTCGAGGTCGGCCAGCAGGAACCGGCCCGGGTTCTCCGACTGCGCCGACCGCACGAGACCGGCGGCCGCCGCGCCCGCGACATCCACGTCCGACTCACCTGGCAGCAGCACCGCGCCGCTGGTGACGAACACGACCCGGCTGGCCTGGAAACGGTCGTCGTTGACAGCCTCGAGCACGATCTCGAGCGCCGTCCGGGTCAGGGCGTGGGCCGCTACCGCCGGGTCGGTGCCCGGCGCCGGGATGAGCGGCACGACGTAGACGTCGGCGACGCTGCCCGACGCGGCGAGCGTGTCGCCGTACGCGACAACGGTCTGCCCGGCCGAGTGGATCTTGAAGCTGAGGTCGAGCGGGTCGGTGCCGATGACGCCCCACGTGCTGTGCACGCTCGCGTCCGGCACCGGCGAGGCGGTCCAGTCGATGCGGAACGACGCGTTGACCGCGGCCGCGGACGACCGGGACGTCGTGCGCAGCTCCAGCGACTCGATGGACACGATCGGGACGCCGCGGCCGTCGACGGCGGTGACGCGCACCTCGCCGCCGGGCAGCGGGGTCAGGCGTACGCGCAGGGCGGTGGCACCGGTCGTGTGCAGCGAGACACCGCGGAAGTCGAACGGCAGCCCCTTGCTCTCCTCGCCCAGGAAGACGATCGGGTGCAGCGCGGCGTCGAGCAGGGCCGGGTGCAGGCCGTACTCGTCCACCCCGCCGGCGGCCGTCGGCAGGACCACGTCGGCGAACACCTCGCCGTCGCGCTTCCACGCCGCCTTGACGCCCTGGAAGGCCGGGCCGTAGACGAGCTTGGCGTGGGCGGCCAACTGGTCGTAGAAGCCGTCGAGCTCGATCGGCTCGGCCCCCGCGGGCGGCCACTCGCTCGTGTCAGCCGGGACGATCTCGTCCTCGGCCAGCTCACCGGTGGCGTGCTGGACCCATTCGTCGCCGTTCTGCGAATAGATGCCGACCCGGCCCTCGCTGACCCGCACCTGCACGGCCACCGGCCGGTCGGCCGGCAGCACCAGCGGCACGGCCAGGGTCAGGCCCTCGACCCGGGCGAAGCCGGCCAGATCGGCGGCCCGCACGGCCAGCTCGAGGAATCCGGTGCCGGGGAACAGGATGACGTCGCCGACCACGTGGTCGGCCAGCCAGGGCTGGGCCGTGGTCGACAGCCGGCCGGTCAGCACCAGGTCGCCCGAGCCGGCCACGGTGACCGCGGCACCGAGCAGCGGGTGCCCGGCCGGGTTGATGCCGAGGCTGGCCGGGTCGGCCCCGAAGCCGCTGCCGCCGGACGGCCAGTAGCGCTGCCGGTCGAAGCGGTAGGCGGGCAGCTCGACGGTGCGCCCGCCGGTGCCGTCGAGGTAGGCGGCGAAGTCGACCGGCACCCCGCCGACGTGCAGCCGGGCCAGGCCGGCGAGCAGCGCGTCCTCCTCGGGCCGGTCCTTGCGCAGCAGCGGGGCGGTGATCGCGCCGTCGCGGGCCGCGAGCCCGCTGAGCGTCGCATCCGGGCCGATCTCCACGTACGCGGTCACGCCGCGCTCGGTCAGCTCGGCCACCGCGTCGGCGAACCGCACCGGCTCGCGGACCTGGCGGACCCAGTACTCGGCATCGGTCACATCGCCGGTGGATATCACCGGGATCTGCGGTTCGTGGAACGTAAGTCCGCCGACGATCACGCGGAAGTCGTCCAACATCGGATCCATCAGCACCGAATGGAACGCGTGACTGACCGACAGCCGCTTCGTCTTCTCGAACTTCGCGGCGATCTCTTCGACTTCCGCTGAAGCGCCGGAGATGACGACCGATTGCGGGCCGTTGATCGCCGCGATGCTTACGTTCGCGGTGAGCTCGATTTCGTCGGGTGCGGCCTGGATCGCCACCATCGCCCCGCCGCGGGGCAGCGCCTGCATCAGCGAGGCGCGCGCGGTGACCAGCTTGCACGCGTCGTCGAGCGAGAGCACGCCGGCCACGTGGGCCGCGGCCACCTCGCCGATCGAGTGGCCGGCGACGAACGCGGGCACGACGCCCCACGACTCGGCCAGGCGGTAGAGCGCGACCTCGACGGCGAACAGCGCGGGCTGCGTCCAGCCGGTCTCGGCGAGCAGGTCGCGGCTGGTCCCCCACATCACCTCGCGCAGCTTGGGGTCGAGACGCGCGAACAGCTCGTCGAGGGCGGCGGCGAAGGCCGGGTAGGCGTCGTACAGCTCCCGGCCCATGCCGATCCGCTGGCTGCCCTGGCCGCTGAACAGGGCGGCGAGCGGGCGCCGGGCGGCCACGCCACGGGCAAGCTCGGTGACGCCGCCCGGGCCGGCGGCCAGCACGGCGCGGTGCGCGAACAGCGTGCGGGTGGTGATCAGCGAGTGCGCCACGTCGACGGGATCGTCGGACACCGTGCGGAGGGACTCGATCTGCTTGTCGAGGGCGGCGGCCGAGCGCGCCGATACTGCCCAGGGGACCACCTTGGGCGTACGGGAAACGACTCGCTCGGACGGCGGCGAAGCGGGTGCTTCTTCGATGATGACGTGGGCGTTGGTGCCGCTGACGCCGAACGCGCTCACCCCGGCCCGGCGCGGACGCTCACCGACCGGCCAGGGCTGCGACTCGGTCAGCAGCTCGACGGCACCCGCGGTCCAGTCGACGTGGGTCGACGGCTCGGTGACGTGGAGCGTACGGGGAAGCTGGTGGTTCTTCAGCGCGAGCACCATCTTGATGACACCGGCGACGCCGGCGGCGGCCTGGGTGTGGCCGATGTGGCTCTTCACGGCGCCGACCTTGAGCGGCTTGTCCCGGCCCTGGCCATAGGTGGCCAGCAGGGCCTGCGCCTCGATCGGGTCGCCCAGCACGGTTCCGGTGCCGTGCGCCTCGACGGCGTCCACATCGGACGGCGTCAGCCCGGCCCGGGTCAGCGCGGCCCGGATCACCTGCACCTGGGCCGGCCCGTTGGGGGCGGTGAGCCCGTTGGAGGCGCCGTCCTGGTTGATCGCGCTGCTCTTCAGCACGGCGAGTACCGGGTGGCCGTTGCGCTGCGCGTCCGAGAGCTTCTCGAGCACGAGCATGCCCGCGCCCTCGGACCAGCCGGTGCCGTCGGCGTCGTCCGAGAAGGCCTTGCAGCGCCCGTCCGGTGCGAGTCCGCCCTGCCGGGTGAAACCGGCGAAGTTGGCCGCCGTGCTCATCACGGTCGCGCCGCCGGCCAGCGCCAGGGTGCACTCCCCGGCCCGCAGCGCCGCACTGGCCAGGTGCATGCCGACCAGCGACGACGAGCAGGCGGTGTCGACGGTGACGGCCGGGCCCTGCAGCCCGAAGGTGTAGGACAGGCGGCCCGAGATGACACTGGCCGCCGTGCCGGTGCCCGCGTGGCCCTCGACGTCCTCGCCCGACATCATCAGCACGTGGCCGTAGTCCTGGCCGTTGGTGCCGACGAAGACGCCGGTGCGGCTGCCCTTCAGCGAGACCGGGTCGATACCCGCCCGCTCGAAGGCCTCCCACGAGGTCTCGAGCAGCAGACGCTGCTGCGGGTCCATGGCCAGGGCCTCGCGCGGCGAGATGCCGAAGAACTCGGGGTCGAACTCGGCCGCGTCGAACAGGAAGCCACCCTGCAGTGTGGCGCTGTGCCCGCCCGCGTCGCCGGCCAGCACGTCGAGGTTCCAGCCGCGGTCGCCCGGGAACGAGGTGATGACGTCCCGGTCGCCCGAGACCACCTCCCAGAACTGCTCGGGGGTGGTGACCCCGCCCGGCATCCGGCACGCCATCCCCACGATGGCCACCGGCTCGTGCGCGCCGGCCTCGGCCCGCTCCAGTTTCTGGCGTGTCTCGTGCAGGTCCGCCGTGACCCACTTGAGGTACTCGACGAGCTTCTCTTGTTCGTCCGGCACGTCAGTGGCCCTTCTGCTGATTGCCTCGGCCCAGTTCCTGGTCGATGAAGGCGAAGATGTCGTCGGTGCTGGCGGCGTTCAGCCGGTCGGCCACCGCCTTGTCCTCGGCGGGCGCGTCCGCACCGTTCGCGAAGCGCGCCAGCAGCTCCCGAAGTCGTGCGGCCACGCCCGCCGAGTCCCGGTCGCCGGCCGTGCTCGCGGACAGCGCGGATTCCAGCCGGTCGAGCTCGCCGAGCAGGGCCGAGCCCTCCTCGACGGCACCGAACATCTCGTCGCCGAGGTGCCCGGCCAGCGCGATCGGGGTCGGGTAGTCGAAGACCAGGGTGGCCGGCAGGCGCAGCCCGGTCGCCTCGGTGAGACTGTTGCGCAGCTCCACCGCACTCAGGGAGTCAAACCCGAGCTGGCGGAACTCACGGTCGGTCTCGACCGTCTCGGGCGAGGCGTGCCCGAGCACGCCCGCCGCGTGCGCCCGCACCAGCTCGATGAGCAGCGCGGAACGCTCGGCCGGGGTCATCGGGTCGAGCCGCTGGCGCAGCCCCTCGGCCGACGCCCGGCCGCCCGCGGTGCGGCGCCCGGCCCGGACCAGACCCCGCAGCAGGGCGGGAACGGTCATGCCGGGCGTGCTCGCGCCGAGCCGGACCGGCACCAGCAGTGCGTCGTCGCGACTGGTGGCGCTGTCGAACATGGCCAGGCCCTGCTCGACCGTCAGCGCGGGCAGGTCGCTGCGACCGCCCAGGTCGGCGGCCATGCCGGCCTGCTGCCACGGACCCCAGGCGAGCGAGGTCGCGGGCCGCCCCTCGGCCTGCCGGTGGGCCGCGAGGGCGTCCAGGAAGGCGTTGGCGGCGGCGTAGTTGCCCTGACCGGCCGCACCCATCACGCCGGACACCGACGAGTAGAGGACGAAGCCGGCCAGGTCGAGCTCGCGGGTCGCCTCGTGCAGGTGCCAGGCGCCGTCCACCTTGGGCCGCAGCACGGTCGACAGCCGTTGCGGGGTGAGCGAGCCGATGGTCGCGTCGTCGAGCACGCCGGCCGTGTGCACCACCGCGGTCAGCTTGGACTCGCCCTTGACCAGCGACATCACGGCCTCACGGTCGGTGGTGTCGCAGGCGACCACGGTCACCAGCGCACCCTGCCCGGTCAGCTCGTCGCGCAGCTCGGTCGCACCCTCGGCGTCCGGGCCGCGCCGCGAGACCAGCAGCAGCCGCTTCACGCCGCGACCGACCAGGTGCCGGGCCAGCTGGGCGCCGAGGCCGCCGGTACCGCCGGTGATGAGCACGGTGCCGTCCGGATCCCAGGCGCGGGCCGGGGCCGCGTCGTCTCCGGCGCGGGCCAGCCGGGCGACCTCGACGACACCGTCACGCAGGCGGACCTGCGGCTCGTCGGTCAGCGTCGGGACAACCTTCAGAAGATCAAGGTCGGTTTCCCCGTACGCGATCTGGAAGGCACCCGGATTCTCCGACTGCGCCGACCGGATCAGTCCGGCCGCGGCCGACGACGCGAGGTCGTCGCCGACGGTCACCAGCAGCCGGCTGCCGGTGAACCGCTCGTCCGAGGTCCACTGCTGCACCAGTTCCAGGGTGCGGGCGGTCAGCTCGTGCGTCGCGGCCACCGGGTCGGCGTCCGCGTCCGGTCGCAGCGGGAGGACCACGACGTCGGGCACGTCGGTCAGGGTGCTCAGGTCGGTCGTCTCGGCCCAGCGGCCGTCGAACGCCGCCGGTGTCTCGATCGGCGTCCAGTCGAGCCGCAGCAGGGGCTCGCCGCCCTTGCGGGTCACGACCTCGGCCGGTTCGGCCAGGGTGACCGCCTCGGCCGACAGCACCGGGTTGCCGTCGAGGTCGAAGGCCGCCAGCGCGGAGTCCGCGGTCAGGCGGACCCGCAGAACCGGCGCACCGACCGCGTGCAGCGTCAGGTTGCGCCAGGCAACCGGCGCGTTCTTGATGTCGTCGACCGAAAGCGCCGCCGCCAGCAGGGCCGGGTGAATGCCGTAGCGGTCGGCGTCGGTGACGTCCTCGGGCAGCGCCACCTCGACCAGCTGGTCGTCCGGCCCGATCGACGGGACCGGGCCCGCGTCGGCGGCGACCGTGCCGGTGGCGTGTGACGTCCACTCCCCCTCGGCGCCGGCCGGGCGGGAGTGGATGGTGATCGCGTCCGGGCCGACCCAGATCTGCAGGTCGGTGGCGGTGTCGAGCACCAGCGGCGTGGTCACGGTCAGGTCGGCGACCCGGTCGTAGCCGGCCAGATCGGCCGCGCGGATGGCCAGCTCGGCGAAGCCCGCCTCGGGGAACCGCCGGTCGGCGCCGATCCAGGGCAGCGCGTCGGCGGTCAGGCGGCCGGTCAGCGCCAGCCCCTCGCGCCCGGCCACCGGCAGCGCGGCGCCGAGCAGCGGGTGGGCGGCCGAACGCAGGCCGAGCCCGGTCGCGTCGGTGCGGGCCACGCCGGTGGCGGGCCAGAACCGCTCGCGCTGGAACGGATAGGTGGGCAGGTCGACCCGGTGGGCGCCGGTTTCCGCGAAGACCGGGGACCAGTCGACGGTGACCCCGTTGACGTGCAGGCGGGCCAGGGCGGTAAGGGCCGACAGCTCCTCGGGGCGGTCCTTGCGCAGCAGCGACGCGACGACCGAACCCTCGGGCGCCTGCTCGCTGGTCAGGGCGGCGAGCACGCCGTCCGGGCCGAGCTCGAGGAACGCGGTGACACCGTCGTCGGCCAGGGTCCGTACGGAATCGGCGAAGCGCACGGTGTCGCGCACGTGCCGCACCCAGTAGTCCGGGGTGGACACGTCGCCGGCGGCCGCGATCGGCACGGTGGGCCGGTCGAACGTCAGGCCGGCCACCACCGTGCGGAACTCGTCGAGCATCGGTTCCATCAGGGAAGAGTGGAACGCATGGCTGACCCGCAAACGGCTAGTCTTCCGCCCGCGGCCCTTCATTTCCGCCTCGATCGCCGCTACGGCCGCTTCCGCGCCGGAGACGACGATCGACTCCGGGCCGTTCACCGCGGCGATCGACAGATCGCTCGTTTCCACGACCTCACTCGCGGCGGCCTGCAGGGCGACCATCGCGCCGCCGGCCGGCAGGGCCTGCATCAGGCGGGCGCGGGCCGACACGAGCGTGCAGGCGTCGTCGAGGCTCAGGACCCCGGCCACGTGGGCCGCGGCGATCTCGCCGATCGAGTGACCGGCCAGGCGGTCGGCGGCGATGCCGAACGACTCGGCCAGGCGGTAGAGCGCCACTTCGAGGGCGAAGATGGCGGGCTGAGCGTTGCCGGTCCGGTCGAGGTCGTCGCCGATGTCGAGGCGGGACGTGACCTCGTCGTAGGCGGCCGCGAAGACCGGGAACCGCTCGTACAGCTCACGTCCCATCCCCGCGCGCTGCGAACCCTGCCCGGTGAACAGGATGGCCAGACGGCGGTCGCGGGCGGCCACGCCCCGGACGACGTCGTCGCCCAGCAGCACGGCCCGGTGCTCGAAGGTGGACCGGCCGGTGAGCAGCGAGTGACCGACGTCGACCAGGTCGTTGTCGAGCGCGTCGACGAGGGCGATCTGCTCGTCCAGCGCTTTGCCGGTGCGAGCCGACACGACCCGGGGCACGATCTCCATCGGCGTCGGCGCCTGCGCGGGTGGCTCCGTCACCGGCGCCTGCTCGAGGATCAGGTGGGCGTTGGTGCCGCTCAGGCCGAACGACGAGACGCCCGCGCGGCGCGGCCGGCCGGTCTCGGGCCACTCCCGCCGCTCGGTGAGCAGCTCGACCTGGCCGGTGGTCCAGTCCACGTGGGTGGTCGGCGCCGTGACGTTGAGAGTCGCCGGGAGAACGCCGTGCCGCAGTGCCTGCACCATCTTGATGACGCCGACGACACCGGCCGCGGCCTGTGTGTGGCCGATGTTCGACTTGGCCGAGCCGAGCAGCAGCGGCGTCTCACGGTCCTGGCCGTAGGTGGCCAGCAGCGCCTGGGCCTCGATCGGGTCGCCCAGCACGGTTCCGGTGCCGTGCGCCTCGACCGCGTCGACGTCGGCCGCGGTGAGCCCGGCCGTGGCCAGGGTCTGCCGGATCAGGCGCCGCTGGGACGGCCCGTTGGGGGCGGTGAGCCCGTTCGAGGCACCGTCCTGGTTGATCGCCGAGCCCTTGACCACGGCGAGCACCTCGTGACCGTTCCTGACCGCGTCGGCCAGCCGTTCGAGCACGAGGACGCCGACGCCCTCGCTCCAGGCGGTGCCGTCGGCGCTGTCCGAGAACGGCTTGCACTGGCCGTCCGCGGCCAGGCCACCCTGCTGAGTGAACTCCATGAACGCGCCCGGCCCGGACATCAGCTGCACGCCGCCGGCCAGGGCGAGGGAGCACTCCCCGCCGCGCAGCGCCTGCGCCGCCAGGTGCGTCGCGACCAGCGCCGACGAGCAGGCGGTGTCGATGGTCATGGCCGGCCCCTCGAGCCCGAGGGTGTAGGAGACGCGGCCGGAGGTGACGCTCGGGAGCGTACCGGTGCCGTTGTAACCCTCCATGTTGTCCAGCGAGCTGAGCAGCATGTGGGCGTAGTCGGTGCCGCCCGCGCCGACGAACACGCCGGTGCGGCTGCCACGCAGAGAGACGGGGTCGATTCCCGTACGTTCGATGGCCTCCCACGCCGTCTCGAGGAGCATGCGCTGAGCCGGGTCCATCGACAGCGCGTCCCGCGGCGAGATGCCGAAGAAGCTGGGGTCGAAGTTCGCGATCCCGTCGACGAAACCGCCCCGCTGGGTGATGCTGCTGCCCGCGCCCTCGCCCGAGAGCATGGTGAGGTCCCAGCCCCGGTCGGCCGGGAACCCGCCGATCGCGCTGCGGCCCGCGGCGACCAGGTCCCACAGGTCGTCGGCCGAGTTGACGCCGCCCGGGAAGTGGCAGGCCATGCCGACGATCGCGATGGCGTCGTCGACCACCTTGACGGTGTCGTCCGCGGTCGCTCGTTCGTCGCCGTAGATCTCGGCGAGGAGGTGCTCGGCCAGCGCACGCGGCGTCGGGTAGTCGAAGACCAGCGTGGCCGGCAGGGTCAGGCCGAACGCGGTGCTGATCCGGTTGCGCAGCTCGACCGCGGTGAGCGAGTCGAAGCCGAGCTGACGGAACTCCTGCGCGACGTCGATGGCCTGGCCGGAAGCGTGACCGAGGACCGCGGCGGCTTCCTCGCGGACGGTCTCGAGCACCGCGCGGGCCCGTTCGGCCGGCTTGAGCCGCTCGAGCCGGCCGGCCACCTGACCCCCGCTGGCCGCGGCCCGGCGGGTGCGGACCAGGCCGCGCAGCATCGGCGGCACCTGTCCGGCGACCTGGGCCGGACCCGAACCGCCGGTGACCAGGCGGGTCGGCACGAGCAGGGCAAGGTCCGACGCCGCGGCCGCATCGAACAGCGACAGGCCCAGCGGGAGCGGCAGCGGCGGCATGCCCGAGCGCTCCATCCGTTCCAGCGAGGCCGCGTCGAGCGTGGAGGTCATGCCGACGCCCGGCGCCCAGGCGCCCCAGGCGAGCGAGGTCGCGTTCAGTCCTTGACCGTGGCGGTGGGCGGCGAGGGCGTCCAGGTAGCTGTTGCCCGCCGCGTAGTTGCCCTGGCCGGCCGCGCCCATGACACCGGAAACACTCGAGTACAGGACGAACGCGGCCAGGTCGTGGTCGCGGGTCAGCTCGTGCAGGTGCCAGGCCGCGTCCACCTTGACCCGCAGCACCTTCTCGAGGCGCTCGGGGGTCAGCGACGAGACCACGCCGTCGTCGAGCAGGCCGGCGGTGTGCACCACGGCGCTGAGGCGGCGGCCGGCGATCGCGGCGGCCAGCTGGTCGCGGTCGGCGACGTCGCACGCGACGATGTCCACGTCGGCCGGGAGCGCGCGGAGCTCGTCCGCGGTTCCGGCGGCCGGTCCGCTGCGGCTGAGCAACAGCAGCTTCCGTACGCCGCGCTCGTGCACCAGGTGTTTGGCCAGCTCGGCACCCAGACCGCCGGTGCCACCGGTGACCAGCACGGTGCCCTCGGGGTCCCACGGCTCGGGGACGGTCAGCACGATCTTGCCGACGTGCCGGGCCATGCTCATGTGGCGGAACGCGTCCCGGCCCCGGCGCACGTCGAACGCGCGGATCGGCAGCGGCTCGATGGCACCGGCGGCGAACAGCTCGACCAGCGCCACCAGCATCTGCTGGACCCGGTCGAGGTCGACCTGCCCGAGGTCGAACGCCTGGTAGGCGATCCCCGGCAGGCTCGCCGGATCGCGCAGGTCGGTCTTGCCCATCTCCAGGAACCGTCCGCCCTCGCCGAGCAGGCGCAGCGAGGCGTCCACGAATTCGCCGGTGAGCGCGTTCAGCACCACATCGACGCCGCCCGCGAACCGCTGCTCGAACTCGGTCGTGCGGGACGACGCGATGTGGTCGTCGGCGACGCCGAGACCGCGCAGCACGTCCTGCTTGGCCTCGCTCGCGGTCGCGTAGACCTCGGCGCCGAGGTGCTTGGCGACCTGGATCGCGGCCATACCGACGCCGCCGGCGCCCGCGTGGATGAGCACCTTCTCGCCCGGCTGCACGTTCGCCAGGTCGACCAGCGCGTAGTAGGCGGTCAAGAAGACCAGCGGCACCGAGGCCGCCTGCTCCCACGTCCAGCCGTCCGGGATCGGGGTCAGGTAACGGTCCTCGGCCACCACGACCGGGCCGAACCCGCCGAACATCATGCCCATCACGCGGTCGCCGACGGCCACGCCGGTCACGTCGGCGCCGACCTCGGTGACCACGCCGGCCGCCTCGGCACCGAAGAGTCCGGCCTCGCCCGGGTACATGCCGAGCGCGTTGAGCACGTCACGGAAGTTGAGACCGCCGGCCCGTACGGCCACCCGCACCTGCGTGGGCGTCAGCGGCTCGAGCACCTCGGGACTGGGGGCCAGGGTGAGCGCGTCCAGGCTGCCCTTGGCCGCGGTGGCCAGGCGCCACGGACCGTCCGGCGGAGGTACCAGCGCGGGCGCCGAGGCCAGGCGGGCCAGTCGCGGGGCCTTGACGGCGTTACCGCGTACGGCAATCTGGGTCTCGTCGTCGGCGAAAGCGGCCGGGACGATGTCCGCCGCCTGCT
Source organism: Paractinoplanes bogorensis (assembly GCF_018829635.1). Taxonomy (GTDB): domain Bacteria; phylum Actinomycetota; class Actinomycetes; order Mycobacteriales; family Micromonosporaceae; genus Actinoplanes; species Actinoplanes bogorensis. Next base: position 344,714 of record NZ_JAHKKG010000003.1, on the reverse strand, counting down.
CGATGTCGACGAGCAGGAAGCGGCCCGGGTTCTCGGCCTGGGCCGAGCGCACCAGACCCCACGCGGCGGCCGCGGCCAGGTCGCTGATCGGCTCCTCGCCCACCGCGGCCGCGCCCCGGCTGACGAAGACGGTCCGAGCCGTGGTCTTGAGGGCGTCCTGCAGCGTGGCCAGAACGGCGGTTGTCAGCTCGTGGACCGCCTCGGGCCCCTCGCCACCGGCGATCGGCACGAGAAGCAGTTCCGGGTCGCCCTCGACGGCCGGCAGATGGGCGGCCAGGCCGAACGGGTCGTCACCCTGGATCGTCCACGGGCGCGGACTCCCGAAGGCGTCGACCGGCGCCCACTCGACGTGGAAGAGCGATTCGAGCACCGGCGAACCGGTGACGGCGGCGCGTGGCGGGGCCGACGGCGTACGGATGATCAGGCCGTCGGCGGTGATGACCGGGTTGCCGTCGGGGTCGGCCGCGGTGACCGACACCGAGTCGGTGCCGGTGCGGTGCAGGCGGACCCGGAGCGTGGACGCACCGGTGGCGTGCAGGGCGACGCCGCTCCACTCGAACGGCAGGCCCTGACCGGCACCTTCGACCAGGCCGATGCCGTGCAGCGCGGCGTCCATCAGGGCCGGGTGGACGCCGTACATGGGCGCGTCCTCGACCGACTCGGGGAGGTTCACCTCGGCGTACAGGTCGCCGTCGAGTCGCCAGGCCGCGCGCAGGCCGCGGAAGACCGGGCCGTAGGCGAGGCCGCCGCGCTCGGCGAGCTGGTCGTAGAAGCCGTCCAGCTCGACCGGCTGGGCCCCGGCGGGCGGCCAGGACCGGGTGTCGAGCCCGGTGACCGTCCCGGTGGCGGGAACCAGTGTCCCCAGGGCGTGCTCGGTCCACATGGTGCCGCGGTCGTCGCTGGGCTGCGAGTAGACGCCGATCGACCGCTCGCCGTTCGCGTCCAGCGCGCGGACGCGGACCTGGATGGCGGCCGCCTGGTGGGCCTCCAGCGCGAGCGGCACGGCCAGCGTGAGGTTGGCGATGCGCTCGCAGCCGACCAGGTCGCCCGCCCGCATGGCCAGCTCGAGGAAGCCGGTGCCGGGGAACAGGATCGTGCCGCCGACGACGTGATCGGCCAGCCAGGGCTGGTCACGCGGCGAGACGCGACCGGTCAGCACCACCTCGTCGGAGTCGGCCACGGTGACGGTCGCGCCGAGCAGCGGGTGGCCGGGCGAGCTGAGGCCGTACCCGGCCAGGTCGCCCGGGCGCATGCCGACGCCCGCGGTGGGCCAGTAGCGCTGGCGGTCGAACGGGTAGGTGGGCAGGTCGGTCGTCCGGGCGCCGGTGCCGTCGAACCAGGCCCGCCAGTCGACGGCTACGCCGCTCGTCCACAGCCGGGCGAGCGCGGTGACGGTCGCCAGTTCCTCGGGCTGGTTCTTGCGCAGCAGCGGCACCAGCTCGGCGCCCTCGGGGGCCGACGCGGCGGCCATGCCGGAGAGCACGCCGTCCGGGCCGAGCTCGACGAACGCGGTGACGCCGAGCTCGCCCAGCTTGACCACGTTGTCGTGGAAGCGGACCGCGTCCCGTACGTGCGAAACCCAGTACTCGGGGTCGGTCACGTCGCCGGACGCCACGATCGGGATGCGCGGCTGGTGGAATTCCAGCCCGGCGACGACCTCGCGGAAGTCGGCCAGCATCGGTTCCATCAGCAGCGAGTGGAAGGCATGGGAGACTTTCAGCCGCCGGGTTTTTTCGTGTTTCGCGGCTACTGCCAGGACCTCGTCCTCAGCACCGGAGATGACTGTCGACTGCGGGCCGTTGATCGCGGCGATTGATACGTTCGCCGTCAGCTCGATCTCGTCCGCCGCGGCCTGGATTGCCACCATCGCGCCGCCCGCGGGCAGGGCCTGCATCAGGTTGGCGCGCGCGGCGATCAGGCGGCAGGCGTCGCCCAGCGAGAGCACGCCGGCCACGTGCGCCGCGGCCACCTCGCCGATCGAGTGGCCGGCCAGGTAGCGCGGCCGCAGCCCGAACGACTCGGCCAGCCGGAACAGCGCCACCTCGATCGCGAACAGGGCGGGCTGGGTGAATCCGGTGCGGTCGAGCTGCTCGGCGTCGTCGCCCCACATCACCTCGCGCAGCGGGCGGGGCAGGTAGGCGTCGAGCTCGCCGGCGACCTGGTCGAGCGCGTCGGCGAACACGTCGAACCGCTGGTAGAGCTCACGGCCCATGCCGAGCCGCTGGCTGCCCTGGCCGGAGAAGAGCACGGCCACCGTACGGTCGGTGGCAGCACCCCGGGCGACCTCGGTCCCGTTCACCAGCACCGCCCGGCGCGGCAGCTCGGCGCGGGTGGTGGCCAGCGAGAAGCCGACATCGAGCGAATCCCCGTGCAGGCGCTGGAGCTGGGCCTGGAGAGCGTTGTCGCTGCGGGCCGAGACGGGCCAGGGGGCGTACGGGACGGGATCGCCTTGCCACGCCTGGCTTTCCGACGTTGGCGGCTCCTCGATGATGACGTGGGCGTTGGTGCCGCTGATGCCGAACGACGAGACGCCGGCCCGGCGCGGGTGCTCGCCGCGCGGCCACGCCGACGGTTCGGTGAGCAGCTCGACGGCGCCCGCGGTCCAGTCGATGTGCGGCGAGGGCTCGCCCACGTGCAGCGTGCGCGGCAGTTCCTCGTGCCGGAAGGCCAGGATCATCTTCATCAGACCGGCGGCGCCCGCGGCGGCCTGGGTGTGGCCGAGGTTGGATTTGACCGAGCCCAGCTTGACTCTCGTCGTGCGGTCCTGGCCATAGGTGGCGAGCAGCGCCTCGGCCTCGATCGGGTCGCCCAGGCGGGTGCCGGTGCCGTGCGCCTCGATCGCGTCCACGTCTTTCGCCGTGAGCCCGGCGCTGGCGAGGGCCTGGCGGATGACGCGCTGCTGGGACGGGCCGTTGGGGGCGGTGAGCCCGTTGGAGGCGCCGTCCTGGTTGACTGCGCTTCCCCGCACGACGGCGAGCACGGTGTGGCCCAGCCGTTCGGCGTCGGCGAGCCGTTCGACGAGCAGGATGCCCGCGCCCTCGCTCCACGTGGTGCCGTCGGCGTCGGCCGAGAAGGCCTTGACCCGGCCGTCGGCGGACAGGCCGCCCTGCCGGTCGAACCCGCCGAAGCTGGTCGGCGTGGCCATCACGGTCACGCCACCGACGAGGGCCAGCCCACACTCCCCCGCCCGCAGTGCCTGGCCGGCCAGATGCAGGGCGACCAGCGCGGACGAGCAGGCGGTGTCGACGGTGACGGCCGGGCCCTCGAGCCCGAACGTGTACGACAGCCGGCCCGAGATGACGCTGGCGGCCAGGCCGACACCGGCGTGGCCCTCGAGGTCCTCGCGGGCGGCCAGCACGAGCCGCTGGTAGTCCTGGCCGTTGGTGCCGACGAACACGCCCGTACGGCTGCCGCGGAGCGAGCGCGGGTCGATGCCGGCCCGTTCGATCGCCTCCCACGAGGTCTCGAGGAGCAGGCGCTGCTGCGGGTCCATGGCGAGCGCCTCGCGGGGCGAGATGCCGAAGAACTCGGGGTCGAAGTCGGCCGCGCCCTCCAGGAAGCCGCCCCGGAAGTCGGCGTAGCCGGCCAGATCCCAGCCGCGGTCACCCGGGAACGGGCCGATCATCTCCTGCCCGTCGGCCAGCGCCGTCCACAGTTCCTCGGGCGTCGTGATGCCACCCGGGAACCGGCAGGCCATGGCCACGATGGCGATCGCGTCGTCGCTCTGTCCTACTGTCTCTTCCTCGTTGTTCCGCTGCGTGCCGACGATCTCGTTCAGGAGGTGCTCGGCCAGCACAGTCGGAGTCGGGAAGTCGAACACCAGGCCGGCGCTCAGCGTGAGACCGGTGACGGCGGCGAGCTGGTTGCGCAGCTCGACCGCGGTGAGCGAGTCGAAGCCGAGGTCGCGGAACGCCCGGTCGGTGCCGATGGCGTCCGGGCCGGCATGACCCAGAACGGCCGCGGCCACCGTACGCACGAGGTCGAGCACCGGTTCGAGCCGGTCCCGCTCGGGCAGCGTCCGCAGCTTCTGGTGCAGCTCCGATCCGGCCTCGGCGGTCTGCTTGCGGGCAGCCTCGACCGCTTCGGCCGCCTGCCGCGCGCCGGGCAGGCCGGACAGCAGCGGGCTGGGGCGCAGGCTCAGCAGCGAGGCGAGCAGCTGCGGCTGCTGCAGCTCGGCGACGACCGGCGCGGCGGCCGGGCCGTCGGCGACCCGCCACAGCGCCTTCAGGGCGAGTTCCGGGTCGAGGGCGGACACGCCAACCCGGCCCATGGCGTCGCCGACCTCGGTGCGGGCGGCCATGCCGTCGCCGCCCCAGGCACCCCAGCCGATCGAGGTGGCGGCCGCGCCCCGGGCCCGGCGGGCCGCGGCGAGCGCATCCAGGACGGCGTTGGCCGCGGCGTAGTTGGCCTGTCCCGGGTTGCCGACCGCACCGGCCGACGACGAGAACAGCACAAACAATTCGGCATCGGGAAGCAGCTCGTCCAGCAGCAGCGCCGAGGAGACCTTGGCCCGGAAGACGTCGGTGAAGCGCTCCGGGGTGAGGCCTTCGATCGCGCCGTCGTCGAGCACACCCGCCGTGTGGATGACACCGGTGACCGGGTGCTCGGCCAGCAGGGCGGTGAGGGCGTCGCGGTCGGCGGTGTCGGCCTTGGCCACCACCACTTCGGTGCCGGCGAGTTCGTCGCGCAGCTCGGCCGCGCCGGGGGCGTCGAGGCCGCGGCGGCTCGCGAGCACCAGCTTGGCGACCCCCTTGGCCGCCAGCTCACGGGCGACGCGGGCGCCCAGCGCGCCGGTACCACCCGTGATCAGCACAGCAGCGGGGGTCGGGGTCGCGGTCGCGGTGGCGTCCATACTCCGGGCCGTGTCCGCGTTGCCGTCGGCGTTCCCGCTTGCGGCGCCGTTCCCGCTTGCGGCGGCATTCGTGCTTGCGGCGGCGTTCGTGCTTGCGGCGGCGTTCCCGTTTGCCATGGCATTCGCGCTAGCCGTGGCACTCACGCTTGCGGCGGCGTTCTTGCTTGCAGCGGCGGGGACGAGGCGGCGGCCGAAGACACCGGTGGCACGGACAGCGACCTGATCCTCGCCCGAGCCGCTCGTCAGGACTGCGGCGAGGCGACGCAGAGCCCGGTCGTCGAGGTCGGCGGGCAGGTCGGCCACGCCACCCCAACGCGCGGGCTGTTCCAGGGCGGCGACGCGGCCGAAGCCCCACAGCGCGGCCTCGCGCGGGTCGGTCACGGCGTCAGCCCGGCCGGTCGCGACCGCACCGCGGGTGAGCACCCAGACCGGCGCGGCCGACGCGTGCAACGCCGCCAGCACGTGCGCGATCCCAGCCGGAACCACACCGTCACCGGCCCGCCCCGGAAGCACGACGATGCCGTCGGCCAGGACGTCAGCCGCGGTCGCGCCGTCAGCCACGGTCGCGCCGTCAGCCGCGGTCGCACCGTCGGAGTCGGTCGCGGCGTTCGGAAGCTCGGCCATCACGGTCGCGCCGAGGGTGGCGGCGATGCGTGGGGCGTCGGGGTCGCCGGTCGGGTCGATGACCAGCCAGCGGCCGGGGGTGGGTGTGCCCAGGTCGGTCAGGGGCTGCCAGGTCTCGTGGAAGAGCCAGGAGTCGATGGTGGACTCGCCGCGCCGGCGGCCGCGCCAGGCGGCCAGCGCGGGCAGGACGGCGGACACCGCGTCGGCGTCCAGGCCCCACTCGGAGGCCATCTCGGCGGGGTCGGCGCTCTCGACGGCGGCCCAGAACTCGGCGTCGACCGGGTCAGCGCCCATCGGCATCGGGCTGGGGTCGAGCCAGTAGCGGTCGTGCTGGAAGGCGTAGGTGGGCAGCGTGGTCCACCGGGCGCCGGTGCCGGCGAAGAACGCGCGCCAGTCGACCCGCACGCCGCTGACGTGGAGGCGGGCCAGCGCGGTGACGAAGCCGGTCTCCTCGTCGCGGTCGCGTCGGACCGCGGGGACAGCGCCCGACTCCACCAAGCCGGACAGCGTGCCGTCGGGGCCGATCTCGAGGAACGTGGTGGCGTCGGACAGCCGGGTGACGGTGTCGTGGAAGCGGACGGCGTCGCGCACGTGCCGCACCCAGAACTCCGGATCCGTCACCTGTCCGGCAGCAACGAAGGAGATTTGCGGTTCGTTGAACGTAAGTCCGGCGATCGCCGCGCGGAAGTCGTCCAACATCGGGTCCATCAGCGACGAATGGAAGGCGTGCGAGACGTTCAGCCGCTTCGACTTCTCGAAACGGGCCGCCAGAGCGAGTACCTCGTCCTCGGCACCGGACAGCACGAGCGAGCGCGGGCCGTTGATCGCCGCGATCGACACGCCGGGCGTCAGCAGCGGGAGAACCTCGTCCTCGGTGGCCGGCACGGCGACCATCGCGCCGCCCTCGGGCAGCGCGTCCATCAACCGGGCCCGCGCGGCGACGAGCGTGCAGGCGTCGTCCAGCGAGAGGACGCCGGCCACGTGCGCGGCGGCGATCTCACCGACCGAGTGACCGCCGACCGCGTCGACCCGGATACCGAGCGACTCGACCAGGCGGAACAGTGCCACCTCGTACGCGAAAAGAATGGGCTGGGCAAAGCCCGTACGGGAAAGGAGGTCCTCGTCGTCGGGAACGGTGACCCCGAGACGGCCGAGGATGTCGTCGAACGTGGCCGCGAACAGCGGGAACCGAGCCGCCAGGCCCTGACCCATGCCCGCCCGCTGCGAGCCCTGGCCCGCGAACAGCGCGGCGACGGACTGCTCGGTCGCGACGCCACGAGCAACCTCACGGCCGTCGATCAGCGCGGCCCGGTGCTCGAGCGCGGCGCGACCGGTGGCCAGGGACCAGGCGACGTCGACCGGCGAACCCTCGACCCCGCCGAGGTGCTCGATCTGCGCCGCCAGCGCCGCCTCGGTGGCACCCGAGACGATCCACGGCGCCACATCGGCAGACGCAGTGCCTTCCTGGGCCGCGACTGCGTCGGTGGGCGGCTCTTCGAGAATGATGTGGGCGTTGGTGCCGCTCAAGCCGAACGACGAGACGCCGGCACGCCGCGGGTGGCCGGTCGCGGGCCACGGAGTCTGCTCGGTGAGCAGCGCGATGTCGCCCGCCGACCAGTCGACGTGCGTGGTCGGGGCGCTGACGTGCAGGGTGCGCGGCAACGTGGCGTGGCCGATGGCGAGGACCGACTTGATGATGCCGGCGACGCCCGCGGCGGCCTGGGTGTGGCCGATGTTCGACTTGATCGAGCCGAGGTGCAACGGGCCGGTGCGGTCCTGTCCGTACGTGGCGAGCAGCGCCTGGGCCTCGATCGGATCGCCGAGCTTGGTGCCGGTGCCGTGCGCCTCGACCAGGTCCACGTCGGAGCCTTGCAGCCCGGCGGCGGCGAGCGCCTGGCGGATGACGCGCTGCTGCGACGGGCCGTTGGGGGCGGTGAGGCCGTTGGAGGCGCCGTCCTGGTTGAGGGCCGAACCGCGCACGACGGCGAGGATCGGGTGGCCGTGCTTGCGGGCGTCGGAGGCCCGTTCGACGACGAGCACGCCTACGCCTTCGCTCCAGCCGGTGCCGTCGGCGTCGTCCGAGAACGCGCGGCAACGGCCGTCCTGGGCCAGGCCGCCCTGCGCGGTGAAGCCGACGAAGTTCATCGGCGTCGACATCACGGTGACGCCGCCGACCAGGGCCAGGGTCGACTCGCCGCGGCGCAGCGACTGGGCGGCCAGGTGCAGGGCGACCAGCGACGACGAGCAGGCGGTGTCGACGGTGAGGGCCGGACCCTCGAACCCGAACGTGTACGACAGGCGGCCCGAGATGACGGCCGCGGCCAGACCGGTGCTGGCGTGGCCCTCGACCTCGCGGCGGGTCTGCATGACGAGCTGCGTGTAGTCCTGGCCGTTGGTGCCCATGAAGACGCCCGTACGGGTGCCGCGCAGCGTTCCGGCGTCGATGCCGGCCCGCTCGACGGCCTCCCAGGAGACCTCGAGGAGCTGCCGCTGCTGCGGGTCCATGGCGGTCGCCTCGCGCGGCGAGATGCCGAAGAACGCCGGGTCGAAGCGGGTCGCGGTGTCGAGGAAGCCGCCCTGGCCGGTGACTTCGGCCAGCGGGCCGTCGGACCAGCCGCGGTCACCCGGGAAGCCGGACATCGCGTCGGTGCCGTCGGTGAGCAACCGCCACAGGTCCTCGGGGCTGCGCACGCCACCCGGGAAGCGGCAGGCCATGCCGACGATGACGATCGGGTCGTCGCTGTCGTCCGCGGCCGCGGGGATGTCCGCGACATCCCCACCCGACCCGACCAGCTCGGCGAGCAGGTGGGCGGCGAGCACGCGCGGCGTCGGATAGTCGAAGACGAGCGTGGCGGGCAGCGTGAGGCCGGTGGCCGCGCTGACCCGGTTGCGCAGTTCGAGGGCGGTGAGCGAGTCGAAGCCGAGCTGGCGGAACTCGCGTTCGGCGCTGACCGCGGTGGCCGACTCGTGGCCCAGCACGGCGGCGGCCTCGGCCCGCACGATGTCGGTGACGAGGCGTTCGCGGTCGGCCTCGCGGGTCTCGGCCAGGCGACGGGCGAGCCCACCGGCGACCGGGCCGCGTCCGCTGGCGGCCTGCCGGCGTCCGGCGCGGACGATGCCGCGCAGCAGCGCCGGAACGGGACCGTTGGCGGCAGCGCGGCCGGCACCGGCCGGGAGGGCGGCCACGACGGGTTCGTCGCGGGTCAGCGCGGCGTCGAACGCAGCCAGGCCCTGCTCCACGGTGAGCAGCGGCGCGCCCGCGTCGGCGATACGGCGGGCGTCGCGCTCGCCGAGCGTGGCGGTCATGCCGCGGTCCTGCGCCCAGGCGCCCCACGCGATCGACAGGGCGGGAAGGCCCGCGGCACGACGCTGGGCCGCGAGCGCGTCGAGGAAGGCGTTGCCGGCGGCGTAGTTGCCCTGCCCGGCCGCGCCCATCAGCCCGGAGATCGAGCTGTAGAGCACGAAGGCGGCCAGATCCTGGTCGCGCGTCAGCTCATGGAGGTGCTGCGCCGCGTCCACCTTGGGCCGCAGCACGGTGTCGAGCCGCTCGGGCGTCAGCGACGAGATCACACCGTCGTCGAGCACGCCGGCGGTGTGGATGACGGCGGTGAGACGGTGGCCGGCGATCGCGGCGGCGAGCTGGTCGCGGTCGGACACGTCGGCGGCCACGATGTCGACCGTCGCCGCGAGCTGCTGCAACTCATCCGCGCCGGGCGCGTCCGGGCCGCGGCGGCTGAGGAGCAGGAGCTTCCGTACGCCGTGCGTCGCGACCAGGTGCTTGGCCAGCTCGGCCCCGAGCCCGCCGGTGCCACCGGTGATGAGCACGGTGCCGTCCGGGTCCCAGGCCGTCGCGTCGCCGGGACCGGCGTCGGTCAGGGGGGCCAGGCGGGCGGCGGTGACTTCGCCGTCGCGTACGCGCAGGTGGGTCTCGCCGTCGGCCAGCAGCGCGGGCAGGAGCGGCAGAACTCCGGTGGTGGCCGGGATGTCGTCGGCGTCGACGATGAGGAAGCGGCCCGGGTTCTCGGTCTGGGCCGAGCGCACGAGGCCCTGCACCGCGGCCGCGGCCAGGTTGTCGCCGCGCCCGGTGAAAACCAGACGAGTGTCCTGCGGGAGGTGCTCCTGCAGGAGTGCGAGCGCCGAGGCCAGGGCGGCGTGCACATCGTCCTCGCCGTCGATCGCGACGGTGATGACGTCGGGGGTCGGGGCGGCCGGGTTCAGCGTGATCGGCGCCCAGGTGAGGCCGAAGAGCGGGCTCTGCCGGGTGGCGGCGCGCGCGACGGGCGGGGCGACGGTGATCGCCGCGGCCGAAAGCACGGCCCGGCCCTCGACGTCGGCGGCGTTAAGGGTCAGGTCGTCGCCGGTGCGGGCCAGCCGGACGCGCAGCACCGAGGCGCCGGCCGCGTGCAGGGTCACCGACCGCCAGGCGGTTGCCGTGCCGGGCTCGCCGTCCAGGGCGGACGGCTGCACGGCCGCGTCGAGCAGGGCCGGGTGCACTCCGTAGGCGGCCCCGTCCTCGATCGACGACGGCAGCGCGACCTCGGCGAAGATCTCGGCCCCGCGCCGCCACGCCGCCCGCACCCCGCGCAGCGCCGGCCCGTAGGCCAGTCCCGCCTCGGCCAGGTCGTCGTAGAAGCCGTCGAGGTCGGCCACGGTCGCCCCGGCGGGCGGCCAGGCGACGAAGTCCCCGTCCACCGCGGAGGCGTCCGAATGCATGCGGCCGCCGGCGTGCTGGACCCACTCGTCCTCGGCCGACGGCCGGGAGTGGAAGCGCAGCGCGCGGTCGCCGTTCTCGTCCAGGCCGCCGACCCACAGCTGCACCTGCACGCCGCCGCGGCCGCCGGGCAGCGTCACCGGCGTCGCGAGGTCGAGATCGAGGTCGACGGCGGCGTGGCCGAGCTGGTCGGCCGCGCGCAGGGCCATGTCGAGCACGGCGCCGGCGGGCAGCGTGACCTCGCCCGCGACGACGTGGTCGGCCAGCCAGGGCTGGGTCAGCGTCGACAGCCGGCCGGTCAGCAGCAGTTCACCCGAGCCGGCCACACTCGTGGCCGCGCCGAGCAGCGGGTGCCCGGCGTCGGTCAGGCCGAGCGAGGCGACGTCGCCCGCGGCGGCCGGGGCGAGCTTGGGCCAGTACGGCGCGTGCTCGAACGCATAGGTGGGCAGGTCGATCCAGGTGGCGCCGGTACCCGCGAAGAACGCCCGCCAGTCGACACCCACGCCGGCCACGTGGAGGCGGGACAGCGCGGCGACGAAAGCCGATTCCTCGTCGCGATCCCGGCGGACCGCGGGAACGGCCGTCCACGGTTGGCCGACGGGGGCCGACGCGGCGGCTAGTTCGACCAGGCCGGACAGCGTGCCGTCCGGGCCGAGCTCGAGGAACGTGGTCGTCTGGGCCGAGAGCCGGGTGACGGTGTCGTGGAACTGCACGGCGTCGCGGACGTGCGACACCCAGAACGAAGGATCGGTCACGTCCCCGGCGGCGACGAACGGAATCTGCGGGTCGTTGAACGTCAATCCGTCGACGATCACGCGGAAGTCGTCCAACATCGGTTCCATCAGCGGCGAATGGAAGGCGTGCGACACCCTCAGACGCTTCGACTTCTCGAAACGGGCCGCCAGAACGAGCACCTCGTCCTCGACACCCGAAAGCACGAGCGAGCGCGGGCCGTTCACCGCTGCGATCGACACGCCGGGGGTCAGGTGCGGGAGAACCTCGGAGGGCGTGGCCTGCACCGCCACCATCGCGCCGCCGGGCGGGAGTGCGTCCATCAGCCGCGCGCGGGCGCCGACCAACGTGCAGGCGTCGTCGAGCGACAGGACACCGGCCACGTGCGCGGCGGCGATCTCGCCGACCGAGTGACCGCCGAGGAAGTCGACCCGGATGCCGAGCGACTCGATCAGGCGGAACAGCGCCACCTCGTACGCGAAAAGGATCGGCTGGGCCATGCCCGTACGGGAAAGGAGGTCTTCGTCGTCCGGCACCGTGATGCCGAGCCGGCCGAGGATGTCGTCGAACACCGAGGCGAACAGCGGGAAACGGGCCGCCAAGCCCTGGCCCATCGCCAGACGCTGCGAACCCTGACCCGCGAAGAGGACGGCGAGCTTGACCCGCGACGAGGCGGTGCCGGTGACGACGCCGGGGGCGGTGCCGTTCTCGGCCCAGCGCGCAAGTGCGTCGAGGTCCGGTGCGGCGAGGCGCTCCTCGAAGGCGGACCTGGTCACCGCGAGCGAGTACGAAAGGTCGAGGCTGCCCGCGTACGGGGAAAGGTTGTCGATCTGACCGCGCAGTGCCTCGGGCGTGCGTGCCGACAGCAGCCACGGCAGCGCCGACGGGGTGACCGACGGCTCCTCGGCGATGACCTTCGCGTCGACGTGCTCGAGGATGACGTGCGCGTTGGTGCCGCTGACGCCGAACGACGACACGGCGGACCGCCGCGGCCGGTCCACCGAGGGCCACGCCTCCTGGTCGGTGGCCAGGCGGATCGCGCCGCGCGTCCAGTCGACCTGGCTCGACGGCGTGCCGACGTGCAGCGTGCGCGGGATGACGCCGTGCCGCATGGCCATGACCATCTTGATGACACCGGCGACACCGGCGGCGGCCTGGGTGTGGCCGAGGTTCGACTTGATCGAGCCGAGCCGCAGCGGTTCGGAGCGGTCCTTCCCGTACGTGGCGAGCAGCGCCTGCGCCTCGATCGGGTCACCGAGACGGGTGCCCGTGCCGTGCGCCTCGACCACGTCGACGTCGCCCGGCTGCAGGCCCGCCTTGGACAGCGCCTGCCGTACGACACGCTGCTGGGCCCGGCCGTTGGGGGCGGTGAAGCCGTTGGAGGCACCGTCGGAGTTGACCGCCGAGCCGCGGACGACCGCGAGCACCTTGTGGCCGTTGCGCTCGGCGTCGGACAGCCGCTCGAGCACGAGGACGCCGACGCCCTCGGACCAGCCGGTGCCGTCGGCGTCGTCGCTGAACGACTTGCAGCGGCCGTCGCGGGCCAGGCCGCCCTGCCGGCTGAACTCGACCAGCGAGCCCGGCGTGGCCATCACGTTGACGCCACCCGCGATCGCGAGCGTGCACTCGCCGTTGCGCAGCGCGTGGGCGGCCAGGTGCAGCGCGACGAGCGACGACGAGCAGGCGGTGTCGACGGTGACCGTCGGACCCTCGAGGCCGAGCTCGTAGGAGAGCCGGCCCGACGTGGCGCTGGCCGCGATGCCGGTGCCGATGTCACCGGTGGCGTCCGCGACCGACCGGATCATCAGGTGGGCGTAGTCCTGCCCGTTGGTGCCCATGAAGACGCCCGTACGGCTGCCGCGCAGGCCCACCGGGTCGACGCCGGCCCGTTCGAACGCCTCCCACGCGGTCTCCAGCAGCAGGCGCTGCTGGGGGTCCATGGTGACCGCCTCGCGCGGCGAGATGCCGAAGAACCCGGGGTCGAAGTCGGCGACCCCGCCGAGGAACCCGCCCTGCAGGCTGACCGCCATGCCACGCTCGTCCACGCTGGACGCGCCCAGCGCCTCCAGGTCCCAGCCACGATCGGTGGGGAAGTCCCCGATCGCGTCACGGCCGTCCGCCACGAGCTGCCACAGGTCCTCGGGCGAGTTCACGCCACCGGGGTAGCGGCAGCTCATGCCCACGATCGCGATGGGCTCGCTGATCGTGGCCATCAGGTCGCGGTTCTGCCGGCGCAGGCGCTCGGTCTCCTTCATCGAGGCACGGAGCGCCTCTACGACCTTGTCACCGGGGCTGGTCATCGGTCCTCCTCGCCGGCGCCCTCGAGCGCGGCTCGCACCAGGTCGTCCACGGACATCTCGTCAATCGACTCGGACTCGTCGGCCGGCTCGGCGCCGGCATCCTTCAAGACCGCTTGCAGTACGCCGAGTTCGCGCAGCCGGTCGAGCGGGAGGCTCGCCAGCAGTCGCCGGACGGTGGCCTCCTCGTCGTCCTCGACGGCCGACGGAGCCAGCTCCTCCAGCACGTACTCGGCCAGTGCGAGCGACGTCGGGTGGTCGAACACGAGCGTCGCCGCCAGGTCGAGGCCGGTCGCGGCGTTGAGCCGGTTCCGCAGCTCGACGGTGGCCAGCGAGTCGAAGCCCAGGTCGCGGAACGGCCGCTCGGCGGTGATCGCGTCGGCGTCGTCCCGGCCCAGCACTTCGGCCGCCTGCTCGCGGATGAGGTCGAGCACGGCCTCCAGGCGGCGGCCCTCCGGCATCGCCGTGAGCTTCTCCCGGAACGCGCTCGTCTCCACCGGCGCCGCCGCGGCCGCCGGCTCGGTCCAGCCCGGCATGTCGCTGAGCAGGTTGCTCGGCCGCAGCATCGGTGCCGACGGGCCGCTCTGCACCGCGACCACCACGGCCGTGGCGAGCGGCTCGCCGGTCAGCTGCAGCATGACCGCGCAGGCCTCGCCGGGGTCGAGCGCGGCGATGCCGGCCCGCTTGGCGTGCGCCTCGGCGTCGGCGCCGGCCGCCATGCCGTCACCGCCCCAGGCGCCCCAGGCGATCGAGGTGGCCGCCTGTCCGTTCTCGCGGCGGCGCTCGGCCAGGGCGTCCAGCACGGCGTTGGCCGCCGCGTAGTTGCCCTGGCCGGGGTTGCCGACCGCCGACGACGCCGACGAGAACAGCACGAACGCGTCCAGGTCGCGCCCGGCGGTCAGCTCATCGAGGAGCAGCGCCGGCGTCACCTTGGCCTGGAACACCCCGGCGAACCGGTCCGGGGTGAGCCGGTCGATCACGCCGTCGTCCAGCACGCCCGCGGTGTGCACCACGGCGGTCAGGTCGGGCAGGCCGTCGACCAGGTCGGTCATGGCCTGGCGGTCGGCGGCGTCGGCCTGGGCCACCACCACCTCGGCACCGAGACCGGCCAGCTCGTCGCGCAGCTCGACGGCACCGGGTGCGTCGATGCCGCGGCGGCTCACCAGGACCAGTCGCTCGGCCCCGCGGGTGGCCAGCGTGCGGGCGACGTGGGCACCGAGAGCGCCGGTGCCGCCCGTGATGAGCACGCTGCCGGTCGGCGTCCACGGCGTGGCCGGGTCGGGCGCCGGGGCCGGGAGCAGGCGGCGTCCGAAGATGCCGGCCGCGCGGATCGCGAGCTGGTCCTCGCCGGCCGGGCCGGTGAGCGCCGCGATCAGGCCGCGCGGGGTCTCGCCGGCCGGTAGGTCGATCAGGCCACCCCAGCGGTCCGGGTACTCCATGGCGGCGACCCGGCCGAGGCCCCACACGGCGGCCTGGTCGATGTTCACCACCGGGTCGCCCGGGCCCGTGGTCACTGCGCCACGGGTCACTGCCCACAGGGGCGCCCGCTGGCCGGCGTCGCCGAGGGCCTGCAGCACGGTTGCGGTCCGCTCGGCGTCCGGCATGAACGAGAGCACACCCTGCAACGGGCCGGCCTGGGCGATCGCCGCGGCCAGGGCCTCGCGACCGGTCACCTCAACCGTCACCACACCGTCGCCGAGGCCGCCGATCGCCGCCGTGGTCGCCGGGTCCTGCGTGCCCGCCGCGCCGGGGGCGACGAGCGCCAACCACGTGCCGGGCAGCGCGGCCGTCTGCGGCAGCGTGAGCCGCTTCCAGCCGATGCGGTGCCGGATGGCGTCGAGACCGGCCTGCTCGTCGCGGCGCTGCCGCCAGTCGTTCAGGGCGGGCAGCATGCCTTCCAGGACGTCGCCGTCGATGCCGAGCTTGCCGCTCGTGAGGGCCTCCCACAGCCCGTCCCCGCCGCCGGTGCTCGTCGCGGCGGAACGCGGCTTCTGGTCGGCCCAGAAACGCTCGCGCTGGAACGCATAGGTGGGCAGGTCGGTCCACGCCACGTCGCGACCGGCGAAGAACGACGACCAATCCACCCGTACGCCGTGAGCGTGCAGCCGGGCCAGGGCCGTCAGCAGTTCCCGCTCCTCGTCGCGGTCCTTGCGCAGCGACGGGATCGCCGGGCCGGATTCGATCATCGAGGAGAGGGTCGCGTCCGGTCCGACCTCCAGGAACGTGCGTGCGCCGCGCTCGTGCAGCGTCTCCACGTTCGCGGCGAACCAGACCGTGTCCCGCACGTGGCCGACCCAGAACTCGGGATCCGTCACCTCGCCGCTCGCCACCATCGGGATACGCGGTGCCGCGAACGAAAGAGCACCGACGATCACGCGGAACTCGTCGAGCATCGGCTCCATGAGCGACGAATGGAAGGCGTGCGACACGCTCAACCGCTTCGTCTTCTCGAACCCGGAGGCCGCAGCGAGCACCTCGTCCTCGACACCGGACAGCACGATCGAGCGCGGCCCGTTCACCGCCGCGATCGACACGCCCGCGGTCAATTCGACCTCGTTCGGTGCGGCCTGGACCGCGACCATCGCGCCGCCGGTCGGCAGGGCGGCCATGAGCCGGGCCCGCGCGGTCACGAGCGTGCAGGCGTCGTCCAGCGTGAGCACGCCGGCCACGTGGGCGGCCGCGATCTCGCCGATCGAGTGACCGGCGATCAGGGCCGGCTTGACGCCCCACGACTCGAGCAGGCGGAACAGCGCCACCTCGAACGCGAAGATCGCCGGCTGGGCGAACCCGGTGTTGTTGAGTGTCTCCTGGTCGTCCGGCAACTCGACGCCGAGCTTCGCGACGACCTCGTCGTAGGCGCGGGCGAAGGCCGGGAAGCGGTCGGCGAGGGTGCGGCCCATACCGGCTCGCTGGCTGCCCTGCCCGGCGAAGACGAACGCGAGCTTGCCCGAGCGGGCTGCCTCGTCGGTCACGACGCCTGTGGCGGTGCGGCCCTCGGCCAGGGCGGCGAGCCCGTCGAGCAGCTGGTCCCGGTCACCGGCCAGGACGACGGCGCGGTGTTCGAAGTTGGCGCGTCCGGTCGCCAGCGACCAGGCCAGGTCGCCGAGCGGGAGGCCGGTGCGGGCCAGGGGCAGCAGGGCCGCCGCTTGGGCGCGCAGGGCCTGCGGGGTACGCCCGGAGACCGCGACCGGCAGAAGGGCCGCGGCCTCGCTGCCGGCGACCACCGTGGCCGAACCGTCCGCCGCCACCGCCGAACCGTCCGCCGCCACCGCCGTGCCGTCCGCTGCCACCGCCGAACCGTCGGTCGCCGACGAGCGGTCGGCGTAGGCGTCGCCCTGTTCCAGGATCACGTGGGCGTTGGTGCCGCTCGCGCCGAACGACGAGACCGCCGCGCGGCGGGCCCGGTCGACCGCGGGCCAGGCCCCGGCCGCCGTCTGCAGCTCGATCGCCCCCGACGACCAGTCCACGTGCGTGGTCGGCTGGTCGGCGTGCAGCGTCTTGGGCAGCTGCCCGTGCTGCATGGCGAGGACCATCTTGATGACGCCGGCGACGCCCGAGGCGGCCTGCGTGTGGCCGAGGTTCGACTTGACCGCGCCGAGCCGCAGCGCCTGCGAGCGGCCCTGACCGTAGGTGGCCAGCAGCGCCTGGGCCTCGATCGGGTCACCGAGCTTGGTGCCCGTTCCGTGCGCCTCGACGACGTCGACCTCGGTCGGGGCGAGCCGCGCGGCGGCGAGGGCCTTGCGGATCACACGCTGCTGGGCCGGGCCGCTCGGGGCGGTGAGGCCGTTGGAAGCACCGTCCGAGTTGATGGCCGTGCCGCGGACGACCGCGAGCACCCGGTGACCGTTGCGGCGGGCGTCGTCGAGCCGCTCGAGCACGAGCATGCCGACACCCTCGCTCCAGCCGGTGCCGTCGGCGTTCTCCGAGAACGCTTTGCAGCGGCCGTCCTCGGAGAGCGCGCCCTGCGTGCTGAACTCCTCGAACCCGACCGGCGTCGACATGACCGTGACGCCACCGGCCAGGGCCAGCGAGCACTCACCGGTCCGCAGCGCCTGCCCGGCGAGGTGCAGGGCGACGAGCGAGGACGAGCAGGCGGTGTCGACCGAGACCGTCGGGCCCTGCAGCCCGAACGTGTAGGCGAGGCGGCCGGAGAGCAGGCTCGCCGCCTGCGCGGTCTGCCATTCCTGCCCGTACGTCTCCGCGTCCACCCGGTATTCGCCGCTGCCACCACCGATGAACACACCGGCGTCGGTGCCCCGCAGCCCGGCCGGGTCGATGCCGGCCCGCTCGAGGGCTTCCCAGGCCGATTCGAGGACGATCCGCTGCTGCGGGTCCATCACCACGGCCTCGCGCGGCGAGATGGCGAAGAAGTCGGGGTCGAAGTCGGCCGCGTCGTAGAGGAATCCGCCCTGGTGGCTGACGCTGCGCAGGTTGTCGAGGTCCCAGCCGCGGTCGGTCGGCATCGGGCCGACGGCGTCGACCTCGTCGACCAGCAGCTGCCACAGCTCCTCGGGCGACGTGACGCCGCCCGGGTAGCGGCAGGCCATGCCGACGATCGCGATGAGGTCCTGCCCGGTCGTCTGGGTCACCGGCGCAACGATCTCGGGGGCGCTTCCCACCAATTCGGAACGCAGGTAGGAAGCCAGCTCGACCGGCGTCGGATAGTCGAACACCAACGTGGCCGGCAGGCTCAGGCCGGTCGCCGCGTTGAGCTGGTTGCGCAGATCGACCGCGGTGAGCGAGTCGAACCCGAGGTCACGGAACGGCACGTCCTCCTCGACGGCGTCCTGGCCGGCGTGGCCCAGAACGGTCGCCGCGGCGCTACGAACCAGGCCGAGCAGCTCGTCGTTCCAGGTCTCCTCGGGCAGCGTGAGCAGCCGGCGGCGGAACGACGACTCGACCTTGGCCGCCTCGGGCAGCTCGGCCAGCAGGCGCCGGTTGCACGACTCGGCGAAGCGGGCCCAGTCGACGTCGGCCACGATCGCCTCGGGGTCCCCGGCGGCGACGGCCGCCGCGAGGGCGGTCATCGCGAGCGACGAGCCGATCGCGGGCAGGCCGTTGAGCGCGAGGTGCGAGGCCATGGCGGGAGGGGTGCTCTCGGCGAGCGGCCCGAACGCGACGGCGACCGTGGGCCGGCCGCTCTCGTTGCGCTGCCGGGCGAAGGCCAGCAGTTCGGCCTGGGCGGCGGACTCGTCGGACTGGCCGCGGAAGCCCCACACGCCGGCGACCGAAGCGAGCACGACCAGCAGGCGGTCGCCGATCGTGGCGTCCAGCTCGACCAGTCCGTCGAGGTCCCCGCCGTAGATGACGGCGGTCGCGTCGTCGAGCTCGTCGAGGCCGACCGCCTCGGGGACCCAGCTCGCCGCGGCCTCGGAGCCGATGACGACGACCTTGCCGTCCGGCTGCCACGGCGCGGCGACCGGAGCCGCGCGCTGAATGCGACGGGCTTCCACTGCGGTTCCCCGTACGCGGAACTGGGTCTCGCCCGACGCCAGCGCGGCACGCAGCGTGCCCGCGTCGAAGCCCTCGGCCAGGTCGATCAGGCCGCGGTGCAGCTCCGGCTCCTCGAGCGCGGCCACCTGGCCCGCGCCCCACGCCGCTGGGTCGGCCGAGACCGTCCACAGCGGACCGTGGCCGGTGACCGGCTCGGAGAGCAGCGACAGCACGCCGTCGAAGGACCCCGAAGGCTCCTCGCCCGGGCGGACGACAACCGCGTCCGGGCCGGCTGCCGTGACCACCTCGTCCGCGAGAACAGAGCCGTCATGCAGGACGAGCCAGCGGCCGGCCAGCGCGTCGGCCGGCTTGACCGCGACGGGCGCCCAGCTGACGCGGTAGCGCCACTTGCTGACGTCCACGGCAGCGGGCGCCTCAAGAGCGCCGCCGCCGGGCCAGAACCGCTGACGCTGGAACGGGTAGGTCGGGAGGTCCGTACGGCGGGCGCCGGTGCCGGCGAAGTAGGCCGCCCAGTCCAGGTCCACGCCCGCGACGAAGAGCCGGCCGAGCGCCGTGGCGAACGCCGTCTCCTCGTGCCGGTCGCGGCGCAGCACCGGGATGACGGGCAGGTCCCCGGCCATCGCGGCCAGGGCGGCGTCCGGTCCGAGCTCGACGAACGTGGTGACGCCGGACTCGGTAAGCGTCCGCAGATGCTCGGCGTGCCGGACGGTGTCGCGCACGTGCCGCACCCAGAACTCGGGGTCGGTGACGTCACCGGACGCGACGAACGGGATGACCGGCTGCTCGAAGGTGAGCGTAGCGACCACCGAGCGGAACTCGGCGAGCATCGGCTCCATCAGCGCCGAGTGGAACGCGTGCGACACGTTGAGGCGGCGGGTGCGTTCGAAGCCGGATGCCGCCGCCAGAACGGAAGCCTCGTCGCCGGACAGCACGACCGCGTTCGGACCGTTGATGGCGGCGATGGAGACGCCGTCGGTGAGCTCGATCTCGTGCGGCGCGGCCTGGACGGCGACCATCGCACCGCCGGCGGGCAGGGCCTGCATGAGACGGCCGCGCTCGGTGACGAGCAGGGCCGCGTCGGGCAGCGAGAGCACGCCGGACACGTGGGCCGCGGCGATCTCGCCGATCGAGTGGCCGGCCACATAGCTGGGCCGCAGGCCGAGCGACTCGGCCAGGCGGAACAGCGCGACCTCGACGGCGAACAGCGCGGGCTGGGCCCACCCGGTCTGCCCGAGGATGTCGGCGTCGTCGCCCCAGATCACCGACCGCAGCGGGACCTCGAGAAGCACGTCGAGGTAGGCGGACACCTCGTCGAACGCGGCGGCGAACACCGGGAATCGGGTGTACAGCTCACGGCCCATGCCGAGGCGCTGCGAGCCCTGGCCGGTGAACAGGAAGGCCATCGGGCCGGCGCCACGGCTCTGACCGCGGGCGACCTCGACACCGTCGACCGTCGCGACGCGGTGCTGGAGCTGGGCGCGGCCCACGGCCAGCGTGTACGCCACGTCGAGCGCGTCCCCGTCGATCAGGGGCAGCGCCTCCAGGGCCTCCCGCGTGCGGGCCGACCGGACGAACGGCACCGCGGCGGGCCGGATCGCCGGCGCCTCCCCGGCCGGCGCCGGCGGGGCCTGCTCGAGGACCACGTGCGCGTTCGTGCCGCTGAGGCCGAAGGCGGAGACGCCGGACCGGCGCGGGCGCCCGGTCGACGGCCACTCCTGGTCCGTGGTGATCAGCGAGACCGTGCCCGAGCTCCAGTCGACGTGCGACGAGGGCGCGTCGACGTGCAGCGTCTGCGGCAACTGGCCGTGGCGCATGGCCAGCAGCATCTTGATGACACCGGCCATGCCGGCCGCGCCCTGGGTGTGGCCGATGTTCGACTTGACCGAGCCGAGCAGCAACGGACGCTCGGCGGGCCGGTCGGGGCCGAACGTGGCCAGCAGGGCCTGGGCCTCGATCGGGTCGCCCAGCGTGGTGCCGGTGCCGTGCGCCTCGATCGCGTCGATGTCGGCCGGGGCGAGCCCGGCGTCGGCCAGCGCGGCCCGGATGACCCGCTGCTGGGACAGGCTGTTGGGTGCGGTGAGCCCGTTCGAGGCGCCGTCGGAGTTGACCGCCGACCCGCGCACGATGCCCCACACGTCGTGTCCGTTGCGCCGGGCCTCGCTGAGCCGTTCGAGCACGAGTACGCCCACGCCCTCGGCCCACGAGGTTCCGTCGGCGGCCTCGGCGAACGCCTTGATCCGGCCGTCCGCGGCGAGCCCGCCCTGGCTGGTGAACTCGATGAACGAGTCGGGGCTGGACATCACCGACACGCCACCGGCCAAGGCCAGCCCGCACTCACCGGCCGCGAGGGCGCGGGACGCGAGGTGGATGGCGACCAGCGACGACGAGCAGGCCGTGTCGACGGTGACGGTCGGGCCCTCCAGGCCGAGCGCGTACGAGAGCCGGCCGGACAAGACGCTGGCCGTGGTGCCGGTGGCGATGTAGCCGAGCACTTCGGCGTCGGCGTGGCGGCGCAGCATCTCGCCGTAGTCCTGGCCGTTGGTACCCACGTAGACGCCGGTCTGGCTGCCGCGCAGGGTTCCGGCGTCGATGCCGGCCCGCTCCAGGGCCTCCCACGCGGTCTCGAGCACGAGCCGCTGCTGCGGGTCCATGGCGAGGGCCTCGCGCGGCGAGATGCCGAAGAACGCGGCGTCGAAGTCGGCGACCCCGTCCAGGAAGCCGGCCTCGCGGGTGGCCGAGTGGCCCTGCGCGAGCAGGTCGAGGTCCCAGTTGCGGTCGGCCGGGAACGGCGAGACGGCGTCCCGGCCGTTCGCGAGCAGCTGCCAGTAGTCGTCGGGCGAGGACACGCCGCCGGGCATCCGGACGCCGATACCGACCACGACGATCGGGTCCTCGGCCGCGTCCCGGGTGACGGTCGCGGCCGGGGTCACGTCCGAGGATGTGCCGCCGGTGAGCGAACCGTGCAGGAAGTCGGCCATCTCGATCGGCGTCGGGTAGTCGAACACGAGCGACGCGGGCAGCGTGAGCCCGGTCGCGACCTGCAGCCGGTTGCGCAGTTCGAGCGTGGTCAGCGAGTCGAAGCCGAGGTCCTTGAACGCCTTGTCCGGCTCGACCTGCGCCGCCCCGTCGTGCCCGAGCACGGCGGCGGCCTGGTCGCGGACGAGACCGAGCACGGCGGCCCGGTCGACCAGCGCCGGCCGTTCGACCTGCTTGTCCGCCACTGGCGCGGCGGTGAAGCTCTCGAGCAACGGCAGCGGCCGGGTCATGGTGAGCGCGGGAACGTAGCGCGCCCAGTCGATGTCGGCCACCGTCACCGTGGTGTCGCCGAGCTCGATCGCCTGGTGCAGCGAGGCGAGGGCGGGCTCGGTCGGCATCGGCAGCAGGCCGCCGCGGCGCATCCGGTCACCCAGGCCACCGTCGGCGACCATGCCGCCCTCGGCCCAGGCGCCCCACGCCACCGAGGTGGCCGGGAGCCCGTTCGCGCGGCGGTGCTCGGCGAGCGCGTCCAGATAGGCGTTGGCCGCGGCGTAGTTGCCCTGCCCGGCGCCGCCGATGACGCCGGCGGTCGAGGCGAACAGCACGAACGCGCTCACGTCGCCCGCGAGCTCGTGCAGATGGCGGGCGGCGTCGGCCTTGGGACCGAGCACCGCGGCCAGCGTCTCGGGCGTGAGCTGGTCGAGCAGGCCGTCGGCGACCACCCCGGCGGCGTGGAAGACCGCATCGGCCGGGTGCACGGTGAGCAGTGCCTCGACCTCGTCGCGATCGGCCAGGTCGACCGCGACCACGTCGACGGTCGCGCCCAGGGCGGTCAGCTCGTCGCGCAGCTCGGTCGCGCCCGGGGCGTCCGAGCCGCGGCGTGAAACCAGCACGAGGTGCGTGGCGCCCCGGCGGGCCAGGTCGCGGGCCACGTGCGCGCCCACTCCCCCGGTGCCGCCGGTGATGAGCGTCGTGCCGGTCAGGTCGAGCGGGGTGCGGTCGCCACCACGGACGGGCGCGGGCACGAGACGACGGGCGTAGACACCCGAGGCCCGTACGGCGATCTGGTCCTCGGCGGTCTGCGCGAGCACACCGGCGATGCGGCGCTCAGCCGCGGGGTCGGCCGTAGCGGGCAGGTCGATGAGGCCGCCCCAGCGTTCCGGCAGTTCGAGCGCGGCGACCCGGCCGAGGCCCCACAGCATGGCCTGCGACGGGTCGGTCAGCTTGTCGGAGCGGCCGACCGAGACCGCGCCGCGGGTGACGACCCACATCTTGGCCTTGATCCCGGCGTCGCCGACGGCCTGGATCGCCGCCAGCGTCGCGTCCGGGCCGTCCAGCAGCGACAGCACGCCGGCGAAGCGGTCGCCGCCGGCCGTGACCTCACGGAGTTGCTCGGCGATCGCGTGCCGGTCGCCGGTGACCGTCACCTGGACGGTCGGCAGGCCCGGGTCCAGCGTGGCGCCGCTGGAGAGCACGATCCACGGGCCGGGCGCGGGCGTCCCGGAAGCGGTGAACGGCTTGTACGTGATGGCGTAACGCCAGCCGTCGAGCTGCGCGCGCTCCTTGCTGGCGCGGCGCCACGAGGCGAGCGCGGGCACCATCTCGGCGACCGTGACGCCGTCGAGGCGCAGGGTGGCGGCGACGGCCTCGAGGTCGGCGCGGTCGATCGCGTCCCAGAGCTCGTCGGTGCCCGCGGACGAGGAGGACGACGTGCCCGGCAACGCGGCGCCGACACCCATCGGGTTCTCGGGCCAGAAACGCTGACGCTGGAAGGCATACGTGGGAAGGTCGATCGCCCGTCCCCCGGAGCCGGCCAGCACCGCGGTGAAGTCCACGTCCACGCCAGACGCGTGCAGCCCCGCGACCGCCGCGAGCAGCGTCCCCGCCTCGGCCCGTTCCGGGCGCAGCGCGGGCACGAGCACGGCCTCGGCGGTCAGCGTCTCCTGAGCCATGCCGCAGAGCACGCCGGCCGGACCCGCCTCGACGAACGCGCGGATGCCCTCACCCTCGAGCCACGACACCGCGTCGGCGAACCGGACCGTGGCTCGCACCTGGTTGACCCAGTAGTCCGCGTTGCTCATGTCGGCCGGCTCGCCGGTGACGGTCGAGACGATCGGGATCGACGGCCGCTCGTACGTGACGCTCTCCGCAACGGTGCGGAACTCGTCCAGCATCGGCTCCATCAGGGCCGAGTGGAACGCGTGCGAGACGGTGAGGCGCTTCGTCTTCTCGAAGCGCGCCGCCGCGGCGACCACCTCATCCTCAACGCCGGAAAGCACCAGGGAGTTCGGCCCGTTGATAGCCGCGATCGAGACTCCGGGCGTCAAGTCGACGGATGACGAGGCTGCCTGCACCGCGACCATCGCCCCGCCGGTCGGCAGCGCCTGCATGAGCGCGCCGCGAGCGGCCACGAGCCGGGCCGCGTCGGGCAGCGAGAGGATCCCGGCGATGTGCGCGGCGGCCAGCTCGCCGATCGAGTGGCCGACCAGGTACGCCGGGCGCAGCCCCCACGACTCGAGGAGCCGGGCCAGCGCGACCTCGACCGCGAACAGCGCCGGCTGGGTCGCCGCGGTCTGGTCGAGCGCCTCGGCGTCGGTGCCGAACACCAGGTCGTGCAGCGGCAGGTCGAGGTGCGCGGCGACCTCGTCGAACGTGTCGGCGAAGACCGCGTACGTGTCGTACAGCTCGCGGCCCATGCCGAGCCGCTGCGCGCCCTGCCCGGTGAAGAGCATCGCGAGGCGTCCACGGCCGGCGGATCCGGTGACCAGCGTGGCGGCCGGCGTGTCATCGCGCAGGGCGGTCAGACCGCGAACGAGATCATCGTGGTCGGACGCGAGAACGACGGCCCGGCGCTCGAACGCCGACCGGGTGGTCGCCTGCGCCACGGCCAGGTCGGCCACCCGCAGGTCCTCGCGAGCCAGCAGGTCGAGCAGTCGACCGGCCTGGGCCCGCAACGCGTCTTCGGAGCGGGCCGAGACCGGAACCGGGAGCAGACCGCCCGTTGCCGGCGCCTCCTGAACAGGAGCGTCGTAGGCCTCGAGAATGGCGTGCGCGTTCGTACCGCTCAGGCCGAACGACGACACCGCACTGCGCCGGACCCGGCCGGTGTCAGGCCATGAAACTGCGTCGCTGAGCAGCTGGATGGCACCGGACGACCAGTCCACGTGCGACGACGGCTGGTCGATGTGCAGCGACTGCGGCACCTGCCCGCGCCGCATGGCCAGGACGAGCTTGATGACGCTGGCGACGCCGGACGCCATCTGGGTATGGCCGATGTTCGACTTGACCGAGCCGAGCAGCAGCGGGCTTTCGGCCGATCGTGAAGCGCCGTAGGTGGCGAACAGCGCCCCGGCCTCGATCGGGTCACCGAGCGCGGTGCCGGTGCCGTGGCCCTCCAGGACGTCGATGTCGTTGCCGGTCACGCCCGCGGCGGCCAGCGCGCTGCGGATGACCCGCTGCTGGGCCGGCCCGCTGGGCGCGGTGAGCCCGTTCGACGCGCCGTCCTGGTTGATCGCGGTGCCTTTGACCACGGCCAGGATCTGGTGGCCGTTGCGCTTGGCGTCCGACATGCGCTCGAGCAGCACCAGGCCGACACCTTCGGCCAGCGTCATGCCGTCGGCTGCTTCCGCGTACGCCTTGCAACGCCCGTCGACCGCGAGCGCCCGCTGGCGGCTGAACCCGACGAACGCGCCGGGCGTGGCCATGATGCTGACTCCACCCGCCAGGGCGAGCGAGCTCTCCCCGTCGCGCAGCGAGCGGCAGGCCAGGTGCAGCGCGACCAGCGACGACGAGCAGGCGGTGTCGAGCGTGACGGCCGGCCCTTCCAGCCCGAGCAGGTAGTTGACCCGGCCGCTGAGGATGCTCGACAGCGAGCCGGTGACCATGTAGCCCTCGGCGCCGTCGGCCGAGTCGGGCGACCCGGCCTGGGCGTTCGAGTAGTCCTGGTAGCTGGCGCCGATGAACGCGCCGGTGAGGCTGCCGCGCAGCGTGCGCGGGTCGATCCCGGCCCGCTCGATGGTCTCCCAGGTGGTCTCGAGCAGCAGGCGCTGCTGCGGGTCCATCGCGAGGGCCTCGCGCGGGCTGATGCCGAAGAAGCCGGGGTCGAAGTCGGCCACCCCGCGCAGGAAGCCGCCCTGCACCGAGTAGGTGGCACCGGCCGCATCCGGGTCGTCGTTGAACAGCAGGTCGGCGTCCCAGCCGCGGTCGGCCGGGAACGGTGAGATGGCGTCGACGCCGCCGGAGACCAGGTCCCACAGCTCGTCGGGCGAGGTGACGCCGCCGGGATAGCGGCAGCCCATGCCGATGATGACGATCGGGTCGTCGTCGAGCGAGGCGGCCGTGACGACCGGTCCGGCGACGCCCGAGTCCGAGCCCTCGATCTGCGAGCGCAGGAACGCGGCCAGCGCGAGCGGGCTCGGGTGGTCGAAGACCATCGTGGTGGGCAACGTGAGACCGGTGGCGGCGATCAGGCGGTTACGCAGGTCGACCGCGGTCAGCGAGTCGAAGCCGACGTCCCGGAACGCGGTGTGCTCGCTGAGCGCGTCGCTGCCGGAGTGGCCGAGCACCTGGGCGGCGGTGGTGCGGACGAGGTCGAGCAGCACCCGGTCCCGTTCGGCCGGCGGCTGGGCCAGCAGGCGCCCGGCGAATCCGTCGTCGGTGACCACGGCGGCGGCCGCCTCGGCCAGCTGCCCCACCTCGGGCACGTCGTCGAAGAACGTCGACGGCCGGGCCGCGGTGAACACCGGGTGGTAGCGCGACCAGTCGATGTCGGCCACGACCAGTTCGGTCTCGTCGGTCTCGACGGCCTGGCGCATGGCGTCCAGCGACAGGCGGGCGTTCATGAAGACCAGGCCGCTGTTGCGGATCTGCTCCGGGTCGACCCGGCCCAGGCCGAGGTCGTCGGCCCAGATGCCCCACGAGACGGCGGTGGCGTGCAGCCCGCGGGCCCGCCGCTCGTGCGCCAGGGCGTTGAGGTAGGCGTTGGCGGCCACGTAGGAGGAGTGGTTGCCGCTGCCCCAGGCGCCGGAGATCGACGAGTACATCACGAACGTCTCGACCTCGGCGCCGAGCAGCTCGTCGAGGTTGCGGGCGCCGACCGTCTTGGCGTGCAGCACCCGGTCGAACTGCTCGGCGTTGGTGCCGGCGACCATGGCCAGCTCGATCACGGCGGCGGTGTGCACGACCGTACGGACGTCGGTGAGCGTGCCGAGCAGGGCCGAGAGGGCGTCCTTGTCCGTGATGTCGCACGAGCGGATCTCGATGTGCGCGCCGAGCGCCGAGATCTGTTCGACGATCTGCTCGGCGCCGGGCGCGTCCATCCCGCTGCGGCTGACCAGCACGATGTGCTCGGCGCCGTGGTGGGCGGCCCAGCCGGCGATGTGCGGGCCGAGGGTGCCGGTGCCGCCGGTGATGAGCGTGGTGCCGGCGAACGTCCACTCGCGGGACCGCTCGGGCCCGGCCGGAGCCCGGTTGAGCCGCCGGGCCAGGGCGCCGGAGGCTCGGATGGCCAGCTGGTCCTCGCCGGTGCCGCCGGTCAGAAGGGCGGCCAGGCGCTGTGCGGCGCGCTGGTCGAGCTCGGCGGGCAGGTCGATGACGCCGCCCCAGCGTGACGGCGCCTCCAGGGCGGCCGACCACGCGAGGCCGGCGACCTCGGCCTGGGTCGGGTCGGTGATGCGGTCGGCCCGGCCGGTGGCGGCGGCGCCGCGGGTGATCGTCCAGACCGGCGCGGTGACCTCCTGGTCGGTGACCGCTTGGGCCAGCGCCAGGCTGAGGCCGAGGCCGAGCGACGTGGCCGGCAGACCCTCGACCGGGCGCGCGTCGGCGGCCAGCACCGACACGATGCCCGCGAGGCCGTCCGGAATCACGATGGAGGCGCGGTCGAGGTCGGAAAGCACCAGACGCTCGATCGAGGCGCCGTGACCGGTGATCGCGGCGGCCACGTCGGTGTCGTCGATCGCGTCGGTGGTGACCAGCAGCCAGGTGCCACTGAGGGCGGCCATCGGCAGGGTGCCGATCGGCTTCCAGCCCGGCCGGTAACGCCACGAGTCGGTGGTGGAGCGGTCCTTCTTCTGCTTGCGCCAGTTGGCCAGCGCGGGCAGCACGGCCGCGAGCGAAGCGCCGTCGACGTCGAGGCGGGCGCTCAGCGCGTCCACGTCGGCGTCCTCGACCGCGGCCCAGAACTCGGCGTCGTCGCCGCCCTCGCCGGGAGCGGCCGGGGCGGCGGGCATGGCCCAGTAGTGCTCGTGCTGGAAGGCGTACGTGGGAAGGTCGATCGTCCGGCCGCCGGTGAACAGCGAGCCGAAGTCGACCGGGAGGCCGCGGACGAACAGCTCGCCGGCCGAGAGCAGCAGCCGCTGCAGGGTGCCGAGATCGCGGCGGACACTGCCGACGACCACGGCCCGTACGCCCGCATCGGCAATCGTGTCCTCGAGGCCGACCGCGAGCACGGGGTGTGACGAGACCTCGACGAACGCGCGGTGGCCCTCGTCGAGCAGGGTGGTGACGGCGTCGCGCAGCCGTACGGTCTGGCGCAGGTTGTTGTACCAGTAGTCGGGCCCGGTGATCGGCTCGGTCACCCAGTCGCCGGTGACGGTCGACCGGAACGGGATCTCCGGTACGCGCGGGGTGATGCCGGCCAGCTCGGGCAGCAGCTCCTCGTGCAGTTCCTCGACCAGCGCCGAGTGCGAGGCGTAGTCCACCTTGATCCGGCGGACCCGTACGCCCTCGTCGGTCAGCTTGGCGCACAGGTCGTCCAGCGCGGCGGTCTCACCCGAGACGGCCACGGCGAGGGGCCCGTTGTCGGCGGCCAGGGAGACCTGGCCGTCGTACTCGGCGATCCGCTCCAGGATCTCGGCCGCGGGCAGGGCGATCGAGGCGATGCCGCCCCGGCCGGACATGACCCGGCCGATCACCTGGCTGCGCCGGGCGACCACATGAGCGGCGTCGGCCAGCGACAGTGCGCCACTGACGGCGGCGGCCGCGATCTCGCCCTGGGAGTGGCCGACCACCGCGTCCGGGACGACGCCGAGGCTCTTCCACAGCTCGGCCAGCGAGACCATGACGGCCCACGAGGCGGGCTGCACCACGTCGACCCGGTCGAGGCCGGGCGCGCCGGGGGCCTGACGCAGCACGTCGATCAGCGACCAGTCGGTGTGCGGGGCGAGCGCGGCGGCGCATTCGGCGATCCGCGCGGCGAACACCGGCGACTCGTCCATCAGCTGCGCGCCCATCCCGGCCCAGGCGGTGCCCTGGCCGGGGAAGACGAACGTGATGCGGCCGGCCAGGTCGGCGACGCCGGTGGCCGTCTCGCCGCCGACGACGACCGCGCGGTGGTCGAAGAGCGTACGGGTGGTGGCCAGCGAGTGCGCGACATCGACCGGGTGCGCAGTCTCCACTGCGGCCAGGTTGGCGATCTGCGCGGTCAGCGCGGCCGGGGTGCGGGCCGAGACAATCCACGGCGCCGGGCCGTCGGCCGGTGCTTGCTTCGCCGAGTGCGCCGGCGCCTCTTCGAGCAGGGCGTGCGCGTTGGTGCCGCTGATGCCGAAGGCGGAGACACCGCAGCGCCGCGGCCGGTCGCCGGTGACCCAGTCGCGCTGGTCGGCCAGCAGGGCCACCGTGCCCGAGCTCCAGTCCACGTGCGTGGTCGGCGTCTCGACGTGCAGGGTGCGCGGCATGACGTTCTGCCGCAGCGCCATCACCATCTTGATGACGCTGGCGACACCCGCGGCCGACTGGGTGTGGCCGATGTTCGACTTGACCGAGCCGAGATAGAGGGGCCGATCCGGTTCCCTTTCCCTTCCGTACGTAGCCAGCAGCGCCTGGGCTTCGATCGGGTCACCGAGGGCGGTGCCAGTGCCGTGGGCGTCGACGGCGTCGATGTCGCTCGGGGCGAGACCGGCGTTGGCCAGCGCCTGCATGATGACGCGCTGCTGGGATGGCCCGTTGGGGGCGGTGAGCCCGTTGGACGCGCCGTCCTGGTTGACCGCGCTGCCGCGGATGACCGCGAGCACCTCGTGCCCGTTGCGCTGCGCGTCGGACAGCCGTTCGAGCACCAGCATGCCGATGCCCTCGGCGACCGTCATGCCGTCGGCCGAGTCGCTGAACGCCTTGCAGCGGCCGTCCTGGGCCAAGGCCCGCTGGCGGCTGAACGCGATGAGCGGCTTCGGGTTCGGCATGATCGTCGCGCCGCCGGCCAGGGCCAGGGTGCTCTCGCCGGATCGCAGCGACTGGCACGCGATGTGCATCGACACGAGCGAGGACGAGCAGGCGGTGTCGACGGTCAGCGCCGGGCCCTCGAGGCCGAGCACGTAGGACAACCGGCCCGAGATGACGCTCGGGATCGTGCCGGTGACCTGGTAGCCCTCGCCGCCGTCGGAGTCGCCGCCGTATTCCGCGTACGAGGATCCGATGAAGACGCCGGTACGGCTGCCGCGCAGGGTCGACGGGTCGATGCCGGCCCGCTCGGCGGCCTCCCACGACGTCTCCAGCAGGAGCCGCTGCTGCGGGTCCATGCCGAGCGCCTCGCGGGGCGAGATGCCGAAGAACGCCGGGTCGAAGTCGCCCGCGTCGGCCAGGAAGCCGCCGGCCAGGGAGTAGGTGGCGCCGGACCGGTCGGGGTCGGCGTCGTAGAGGGCGGCCACGTTCCAGCCGCGGTCGGCCGGGAACTCGGTGATGGCGTCGACGCCGTCCCGGATCATCGCGAAGAACTCCTCGGGCGAGCTCGCGCCGCCCGGGAACCGGCAGGCCATGCCGATGATGGCGATCGGTTCGCCGTCGGCGCCGTCCTCACGCACCGCGGTGACGGCCGCCGCGCCCACGCCCAGCAGCTCGGACTCGAGGTGTTCGGCCAGCACCTGCGGCGTCGGGTAGTCGAAGACGAGCGTGGCGCTCAGCTCGACACCGGTGGCATCGCTCAGTGCCTTGCGCAGTTCGACCGCGGTGAGCGAGTCGAAGCCGAGGTCACGGAACGCCAGCTGCGCGCCCACCTCGTCGACGCTGCTGTGCCCGAGCACGGCCGCGGCCTGCCCGCGCACCAGGTCGAGCAGCGCGCGCCGGCGCGCATCCTCGCTCATCTCGCGCAGCCCGCGGGCGAACTCGGCGCCCTGCTCGGTGGTCTCGCGGGCGCTGCGGGCCAGCGCACGCACGTCCGGCAGGTCGGCGAAGAGCGGGCTCGGGCGCACCGAGGTGAACAGCGGGTGGTAGCGGTCCCAGTCGACGTCGGCCACGGTGACCGTGACGTCGCCCTGCACGATCGCGCGGTTGAGCTCGTCCATGGCCGCCGCGGGGTCGAGCATCCGCAGGCCGCGCCGGGCGAAGCTGGCCGCGATGGCCTCGTCGGTGGCCATGCCGACCTCGGCCCACGGTCCCCACGAGATCGTGGTGGCCGTCAGGCCGCGGGCGCGGCGCTGCTCGGCCAGCCCGTCGAGGAAGGCGTTCCCGGCCGCGTACGCGGTCTGGCCGCCACCGCCCCAGCCACCGGCGATGGAGCCGACCAGCACGAACAGGTCGAGCTCGCGGTCGCCCAGCAGCGCGTCGAGGTGGGCCGCGCCGTACGCCTTGGCCGCCAGCAGCGCGGCGAACTCCTCGTTGCTCGTCTCTTCGAGCGACGTGTTCTGGCCCGCGCCGGCGGCGTGCACGACACCGGTCAGGTCGTCGCCGATGGCCGCCAGCACAGCTTCGAGGGAGTCCCGGTCGGCGGCGTCGCAGGCCACCAGCTCGGCGCGGTCGCCCAGCTCGGCGCGCAGCGCGTCGGCGCCCGGGGCATCCGGTCCACGGCGGCTGGTGAGCACGACCTTGTCCGCGCCGCGCTCGAGGAGCCAGCGGGCGGTGGCGGCGCCGATGCCACCCGTGCCGCCGGTGACCAGGATCGTGCCGCGCGCGGCGAACGGGGTGGCCGGGGCGTCGATCGGGCGGCGCACCACGCGCCGGCCGAGCAGCCCGGTGTCGCGGACGGCCACCTGGTCCTCGCCGGTGCGGCCGCCGAGCACGCCGACCAGCTTGCCGATCGCGTCGTCGCCGGCCGGCAGGTCGATCAGGCCGGCCCACTGCTGCGGCTTCTCCAGGGCCAGCACGCGGCCGAGGCCCCAGATCGCGGCCTGGGCCGGGCTGATCGCGGTGTCGCCGGGGCCGGTCGTGACCGCGCCGCGGGTGACCGTCCACTGCGGAGCTTCGAGGATGCGGGCCAGGGCCACGGTGAGGGCCAGGCCGACGGAGATCATCGGGTGCGGGCGCTCGTCCAGGGCGACCAGCGACACGACCGCGCTGACGCCCTCGGGCAGCCGCTCGGCCAGCACGGCCGGGTCGGTGCAGGTCTCGTCCAGCACGACGTGCTCGACGGTCGCGCCATAGGTGGTGAGCGTGTCGCGCAGCCCCTCGGCCAGGCCGGCGTCGGTGGCCTCGGTGGACAGCACCAGCCACGTGCCGCCGAAGATGGGGCTGTCGGCCACCCGCAACGGCGCCCAGGCCGTGCGGTATCGCCACGCGTCGGCCTGCTTGCTGCGCTGGTTGCTCGCGCGCCACGACGTGAGGGCGGGACGCAGCACGGCCGCCAGCTCGTCGTCGAGGTGCAGGGCCTCGGCCAGGCCGCCGCTCTCGACGAGGCTCCAGAACTCGTCCTCGGCCGCCCCGCCCCGTGCTCCGGCGGGGGCGATCGTGCCCACCGGCCAGAAGAACGAGTGCTGGAAGGCGTACGTGGGAAGGCTTGTGGTCTGTGCCCCGGTGCCCGCGAACCAGGCCGTCCAGTCGACCGTCGCGCCGCGCGCCCACAGGCGGGACAGGGCCGACGTGAGGGCCTGGCGCTCGGTCCGCTTGGCCCGCTGCAGCGGCACGGCCACGGCGTCGTCGCCGAGCACGTCCTGCACCATGGCCGAGAGCACGCCGTCGGGACCGATCTCCACGTACGTCCCGATGCCGCTCTCGTGCAGCTTGGTCACCGTGTCGGCGAACCGAACGGCATCGCGCACGTGGTTGACCCAGTAGTCGGGCGTCGTCACGTCGCCCGCCGCCACGACGGGGATCCGCGGCTCGTGGAACGTGAGGCCCTCGACCACCGCGCGGAAGTCGTCGAGCATCGGCTCCATCAGCACCGAGTGGAACGCGTGCGACACGTTGAGGCGCTTGGTCTTCTCGAACCCGGCGGCCAGCGCGACGACCTCGTCCTCGAGGCCGGACAGCACGATCGAGCGCGGGCCGTTGATCGCCGCGATCGAGACGCCAGGCGTCAAAGCAATATCGTCCGGCGTGGCCTGCACCGCGATCATCGCGCCGCCGACCGGCAGGGCCTGCATGAGGCGGCCGCGCGCGGCGACAAGCGTGGCCGCGTCGGCCAGCGAGAGCACGCCGGCGACGTGGGCCGCGGCGATCTCGCCGATGGAGTGACCGGCGAGCTGCGCGGGCCGCAGGCCGAACGACTCGGCCAGGCGGTAGAGCGCGACCTCGAACGCGAAGATGGCGGGCTGCGCGTTGCCGGTCCGGTCGAGGTCTCCACCGATCTCCAGCAGCGCGGTGACCTCGTCGTAAGCCGCGGCGAAGACCGGGAACCGCGCGTGCAGTTCAGCGCCCATGCCCGCACGCTGGGAGCCCTGACCGGTGAACAGGGCGGCGATCCGGCCGGTGCCGCCGGCCTCGTCCTCGATGACGGCCGGGTTGGGAACGCCGGTGGCCAGCGCGGTGAGTGCGGCCAGGGCCGATTCGCGGTCGTCGGCGACGATCGCGGCCCGGCGCTCGAACGCGGAGCGGGTGGTGGCCAGCGAGAAGGCGACGTCGGCCAGCTCCTGGCCCTCCAGCGCCGCCCGCAGGCGCGCGGCCTGGTCACGCAGGGCGGCCGGGGTGCGGCCCGAGACGAGCAGTGGTCCGCTCTCGGTGCGCTCTACGGATGCGGGCGCCGGCAGCGCGGGCTGCTCCAGGATCACGTGCGCGTTCGTGCCGCTGATGCCGAACGACGAGACGGCCGCACGACGCGGTCCGGCGCCCGACGGCCACTCGCGGGCCGCGGTGAGCAGCTCGATGTCGCCCGCCGTCCAGTCCACGTGGGTCGACGGCTGGTCGATGTGCAGCGACTTCGGCACCACGCCGTGCCGCATGGCCTGAACCATCTTGATGATGCCGGCGACACCGGCGGCGGCCTGGGTGTGGCCGATGTTCGACTTCACCGAGCCGAGCAGCAGCGGCACGTCCCGGTCCTGGCCATACGTGGCGAGCAGCGCCTGCGCCTCGATCGGGTCACCGAGCGACGTGCCGGTGCCGTGCGCCTCGACCACGTCGACGTCGCTCGGCGTGAGGCCGCCGGCGGCCAGCGCGCGCCGGATGACCCGCTGCTGGGCCGGACCGTTCGGGGCCATCAGGCCGTTGGACGCGCCGTCCTGGTTGACCGCGCTGCTGCGGACGACCGCAAGCACCTGGTGACCGTGGCGGACGGCGTCCGACATGCGCTCGAGCACGACCACGCCGACGCCCTCGGACCAGCTCACGCCGTCGGCCGCGTCGGCGAACGCCTTGGAGCGGCCGTCGGGGGCGAGGCCGCGCTGCCGGGAGAACTCGATGAGCGCGAGCGGCGTCGACATGACCGTGACGCCACCGGCGAGCGCGAGCGAGCACTCACCGGCGCGCAGGGCCTGCATGGCCCAGTGCATGGCGACGAGCGACGACGAGCAGGCGGTGTCGATGGTGACGGCCGGGCCCTCGAGACCCAGCGTGTACGACACCCGGCCGCTCACGATGCTGGGCGAGGTGCCGCTGCCCTGCATGCCCTCGGAGTCGGTCTGCAGCCCCGAGCCGTAGTCGTTGTACATGACGCCCGCGAAGACGCCGGTCTGGCTGCCCCGGAGCGACACCGGGTCGATGCCGGCGTGCTCGACGGCCTCCCACACGGTTTCGAGCAGCAGGCGCTGCTGCGCGTCGGTGGCCGTGGCTTCGCGGGGCGACATGCCGAAGAACGCGGGGTCGAACTCGCCCGCGTCGTGCATGTAACCGCCCGACCGCACATAGGCCGTGCCGGGGTGGTCGGGGTCGGGGTGGTAGAGCCGTTCGAGGTCCCAGCCGCGGTTGACGGGCAGGCCGGAGATGGCGTCGCGGCCCTCCTCGACGAGCTTCCACAGGTCGTCCGGGTTGCCGACGCCGCCCGGGTAGCGGCAGCCCATGCCGACGATGACGATCGGGTCGTCGTCGGCCGCGGCGGTCACGATCTCGACGGCGCCCGCGTCCGCGCCGACCAGTTCGCCGAGCACAAAGGTGGTGAGCGCGCGCAGCGTCGGGTGGTCGAAGACGAGCGTCGCGGGCAGCCGCAGCCCGGTCACCGTGGACAGGTTGTTGCGCAGGTCGACCGCGGTCAGCGAGTCGAAGCCGAGGTCCTTGAACTGGCGGTCGGCGTCGATGCCGGCGCCGTCGTCGTGGCCGAGCACGGCGGCGACCTGGCCGCGCAGCAGGTCGAGCACGACCTCGAAACGACCGGTCTCGTCCAGGCCGGCGAGGCGGCGGGTGAGGCCGGTGGCGCGCTCGGATCCGGCGGCGGTGCGGCGGTTGCGCGTGCGCACCAGACCGCGCAGCAGCGGCGGCACCTCGGGCAGGCCGCGCATGACGGCCAGGTCGAGCGGCACCGGCACCACGAGCGCCGGGCCGGTCAGCGCGGCGTCGAACAGCGCCAGCCCCTGGTCGGCGGTCAGCGGCGGCATGCCCGACCGGCGCAGGCGCTCGGCCAGCTCGTCACCGGCCATGCCGTCGGTCTCCCACGCGCCCCACGCCATCGAGACCGCGGGCAGGCCGAGGTCGCGGCGGTATTGAGCGAGGGCGTCCAAGTAGGCGTTTCCGGCCGCGTAGCTGCCCTGTCCGGGGTTGCCGAAAACGCCCGCAGCGGACGAGAAGAGCGCGAAAACGCGCACTTCCCGCGCAAGCTCGTGCAGGTTCCAGGCGCCCGTCGTCTTGGGCGCGAGCACCGCGTCCAGACGCTCGGGAGTGAGCGATGCGAGCACTCCGTCGTCCAGAACGCCGGCCGCGTGCACCACGGCGGTGATCCGGTTCGCGGCGAAGACCTCGGCCAGCGCATCCCGGTCGGTGGCGTCGCAGGCCACGACGCGCGCCACCGCACCGGCCGTCTCCAGCTCGGCGAGCAGCTCCGGGTCGGCGGTGCCGCGCCGGCTGAGCAGAACGAGTTCCCGGACGCCATGCTCCGCCAGATGCCGTGCGAGCAGCGCGCCCAGCCCACCCGTGCCACCGGTGATCAGCACGACGTCGTCATCGTTCCACGAGGCGAACTCCGCTGCGTTCCCGGCCGGGACGACCCGCGCGAGCCGCGGGGCCTGGATCTCGCCGTCGCGCACCCGAACGCGCGGTTCGCCGCCCGCGAGCGCCGCCAGGGCAGCGGGCACGAGCGCCGGAGTGTCGGCCTCGATCAGCCCGAACCGACCCGGATTCTCGGCCTGCGCCGACCGGATGAGCCCACCGACCGCCGCCCCCGCCAGCCCGCCGTCGGTGACGAGGACGAGGCAGGACTCGGCGAAGCGTTCGTCGGCCATCCACTCCTGGGCCACTGCGAGCAGCGACGCGACGACCGCGCGCGGCTCCCCCTCGGCGACCGGGTAGAGAACGTATGGCGGAATCACCTCGCCAAGCGAGCCGTGGAACTCGGACGCCGGTGCCTCGGCGGCCGGGACGACCGGGACCCAGTCGAGGCCGAACAGTGAGTCGCGCACGTCGTCCGACGCTGAGCGCTCGGCCGGTGCGCGCAACGTGAGCGAATCGATCGACGCCACGGGTTCGCCGGCCGGGTCGACGACGTTGATCGCCATCGCGGTCTCGCCGATCGGTGACGCCTTGACGCGCACCGAGGTCGCGCCGGTGGCGTGCAGCGACACGCCCTCCCACGAGAACGGCAGGCCGCCCCCGAAGTCCATCAGCGCCGACGTGTGCAGCACCGCGTCGAGTAGCGCCGGGTGGATGCCGTAGCCGGTCACGTCGGCGCCGTCGGGCAGGGCCACCTCGGCGTAGACGTCGGCGCCGGACCGCCAGGCCGCCCGCAGGCCCTGGAAGACCGGGCCGTAACCGAATCCGGCGGCGGCGAGGTTGTCGTAGAAGCCGGTCAGGTCGACCGGCTCGCCGGAGGGCGGCCACGGAAAGCCGGCCGCGGAAGAGCCGGCCGCGGAGGATCCGGCCGCGACGGAACCGGTGGCGTTGGTCAGCCACGGGTGGTCGTCCTCGGTGTCCGGCCGCGAATAGACCGTCACCGATCGGCGACCAGTCGTGTCCGGGCGGCCGATCCACAGCTGCACCTGCACCGCGCCGGTGGCGGGCAGCACGATCGGGGCCGACAGCGTCAGCTCGTCGACCCGGTCGCAGCCGGCCTCCTCGGCGGCGCGCATGGCCAGTTCCAGCACCGCGGTGCCGGGCAGCGGAACCGTGCCGTGGATGGTGTGGTCGGCCAGCCACGGGTGCGTCGCGAGCGAGAGCCGGCCGGTCAGCAGCACGCCGTCCGAGTCGGCGAGCGAGATGACCGAGGCCAGCAGCGGGTGGTCGGCGTGCGGGTCGGCGCCGAACGACTGGGGCGAGCGCGGCCAGAAACGGCGGTGCTGGAACGGGTACGTCGGCAGGTCGACCCGGCGGGCGCCGGAGAACCAGTCGGTCCAGCGCACCGGGACACCGATGACATGCAGGCGCGCGAGTCCGGTGGCGCTGGTGGCCACCTCATCCTGACCGGCGCGCAGCAGGGCGACGGCAGTGGCGTCGGGGGCCGACTCGGCGACCATCGGGGTGAGGGCGGCGTCCGGACCGAGCTCGGTGAAGACGCCCACGCCGTGCTCGGCCAGCCAGCCGACGGCTCCGGCGAAGTCGACCGGCTGCCGCACCTGGCCGGCCCAGTAGTCGGCCGAGGTGAGCTGTTCGACCGTGGCTTGTTCGCCGGTGACCGTCGAGACGATCGGGATCAGCGGCGGCTGCGCGTCGAGGGCCGCGACGACCGCCCGGAACTCGTCGAGCATCGGCTCCATGAGCGACGAGTGGAAGGCGTGCGAGACGTTGAGGCGCTTGGTCTTCTCGAACTGAGCGGCGACCGCCAGCACCTCGTCCTCGACCCCGGAGAACACGAACGAGCGCGGCCCGTTCACGGCCGCGATCGAGACGCCCGGCGTCAGCTCCACCGAAGACGGCGAACCCTGCACCGCGACCATCGCGCCACCGGCCGGCAGCGCCTGCATGAGCCGGCCGCGCGCGGCGACCAGCCGGGCCGCGTCGGGCAGCGAGAAGACACCGGCGACATGGGCGGCCGCGATCTCGCCGATCGAGTGACCGGCGAGGAAGTCGGGCTTGAGCCCCCACGATTCGGCCAGGCGGAACAGAGCAACTTCAACGGCGAAAAGAGCCGGTTGCGCGTACGCCGTGGAACGCAGGCCGGTGTCGTCGGAGCCCCACATGACGTCGCGCAGGGGCCGCTCGAGATGTGGGTCGAGCTCGGCGATCGCGGCGTCGAGCCCCGAGGCGAATACCGGGAAGCGCGCCGCCAGCGAACGGCCCATCTCGAGCCGCTGGGCGCCCTGTCCGGTGAAGAGGAAGGCGTGCTTGCCACGCGGGCGGACGGAACCCGTCACGAGCCCGGCTGCGGGAGAGGAGGAGGCGAGCGCGTCCAGACCGGCACGCAGCTGGTCGAGGTCGCTCGCGACGATAGCGGCGCGGTGCTCGAAGGACGAGCGGGTGGTGGCCAGCGAGAGGGCGAGGTCCGCGAGAGAATCGTGGGACCGATCCGTGAGCGCTTGTGCCTGCGCGCTCAACGCCTCGCGCGTGCGCCCGGAGAGCAGAACGGGCGCCGGGCCGGCCGAAGCGGACGGAGCGGCGGCGGGAGCGGACGGAGTGGCGGGAGCGGTCGCGTCCTCGAGAGCCGGGGCCTGCTCGATGACGGCGTGCGCGTTGGTGCCGCTGATACCGAACGACGAGACGGCCGCACGACGCGGAGCCCCGGTCGACGGCCAGTCCATCGTCTCCTGCACGAGCTTCACCGCGCCGGCCGACCAGTCCACCTTGGTCGACGGCTGCGACGCGTGCAGCGTCCTGGGCACGATCCCGGCCCGGATCGCCATGACCATCTTGATGATCCCGGCGACACCGGCCGCCGACTGGGTGTGCCCGATGTTCGACTTGATCGAACCGAGCAGCAGCGGACGATCGGCCGGCCGCGACACCCCGTATGTGGAAAGCAGTGCCTGGGCCTCGATCGGGTCACCCAGTGTGGTGCCGGTGCCGTGCGCGTCGACCACGTCGATCTGGTCGCTGGACAGGCGGGCGTTGATCAGTGCCTGCTCGATGACCCGGCGCTGGGACGGGCCGTTCGGGGCGGTCAGCCCGTTCGAGGCGCCGTCCGAGTTGATGGCGCTGCCGCGCACCACGGCCAGCACGGTGTGCCCGTTGCGGCGGGCGTCGGACAGCTTCTCCAGCACGAGCATGCCGACGCCCTCGGCCCAGCCGGTGCCGTTGGCGTCGTCCGCGAAGGCGCGGCAGAAGCCGTCGGCCGCGAGACCGCCCTGACGGCCCATCTCCGAGAACGTGACCGGGCTGGACATCACGGTGACGCCGCCGGCCAGCGCGAGCCGGCTTTCCCCCGTACGGAGGGAATGTGCTGCCAGGTGCAGAGTGACCAGCGACGACGAGCAGGCCGTGTCGACCGTGACGGCCGGGCCCACGGTGCCCAGCGTGTAGGCGAGCCGGCCGGAGAGCACGCTGTTCGCGTTACCGGTCAGCGAGAAGCCCTCGGCCTCCTCCGGATCGACCCGGTACTGCTGCGACATGGCCCCGGCGAAGACACCGGTGTCACTGCCCTTGACCGAGTGCGGGTCGATGCCCGCGCGCTCGAGGGCCTCCCACGTGACCTCGAGCAGCAGCCGCTGCTGGGGGTCCATGGCGGTGGCCTCGCGGGGTGAGATGCCGAAGAAGTCGGCGTCGAAGTCGGGCGCCTCGTAGAGGAAGCCACCGGCCGTGCCGGACGGGTCGGCGCCGAGGGCGGCCAGGTCCCAGCCGCGGTCGTCCGGGAACGGCCCGATGCCGTGCCGTCCGTCGGCGACGAGCTGCCACAGGTCTTCGGGGCTGCGCACCCCGCCCGGGAAACGGCACGCCATGCCGACGATGGCGATCGGTTCGGCCGCCGCCTCCTCGACCTCCTGCAGCCGCTGCCGCGACCGTCGCAGGTCGGCGGTCGCCCGCTTGAGATAGTCGCGAAGTTTGTCTTCGGTATCCATCTACGTCAGCCCGTCTCGCGCGTCGAAAGCCTGGAAAGCGTGGGAAGCAAGGTCAGAACAGGGTCACCAGTTGGCGGCGGTGAGCAGATCGCCGTACTCGTGCTCGCGCGCCACCTGACGCAGGTCGGAGTCGACCATCATCTGCATGAGCTCGGGGAACGCGACCTGCGGCTTCCAGTTCAGGGCGGCGCAGGCGCGGGTGGTGTCGGCGCAGAGCACCTCGACCTCGGCCGGGCGGACCAGGGCCGGATCGATGACCACGTAGTCCTTCCAGTTCAGGCCGGCGTGGTCGAAGGCGATCTCGACGGCGTCGCGCACGGTGTGCATGACACCGGTGCCGATCACCCAGTCGCCCGGGTCCTCCTGCTGGAGCATGGCGTGCATGGCGCGCACGTAGTCGCCGGCGAAGCCCCAGTCGCGCACCGCGTCGAGGTTGCCGAGGTGGAGTTTGTCCTGCACGCCGAGCTTGATCCGGGCCACGGCCAGCGAGATCTTGCGGGTGACGAACTCCGAGCCGCGGCGGGGGGACTCGTGGTTGAAGAGCATGCCGCTGACCGCGTACATCCCGAAGGACTCGCGGTAGTTCCGGGTGATGAAATGGCCGTAGACCTTCGCCACGCCGTACGGGGAACGGGGGTGGAAGTTGGTCGTCTCGGACTGCGGGGTCTCGGCCGCCTTGCCGAACATCTCGGACGACGAGGCCTGGTAGAAGCGGATCTGACCGCTGGAGTCGCGGTGCGGCGTCTTGAGCCCGCTGACCATCCGGATCGCCTCGAGCACGCGCAGCACGCCCATGCCGTTGACCTCGGTGACGAGTTCGGGCTGCTCCCACGACATCGGCACGAACGAGATGGCGCCCAGGTTGTAGACCTCGTCCGGCTGCACCTTGTCCACGGCGGACACCAGGCTGGCCTGGTCCATCAGGTCGCCGTTGACGAAGTTGAGGTCGGTGGCGAGCCGGCTGATCCGGGACTTGCGGGGGTTGGCCTGTCCACGCACCAGACCCCACACCTCGTAGCCCAGCTCCAGCAGGTATTCCGCCAGGTAGGAACCGTCCTGGCCGGTGACTCCGGTGATCAGCGCGCGTTTGGGCATCGGTGTCGTCTCCCTGGTCACTTCGCTTGAGACGCGAGGCCGGGCTTCGTCCAGCACCGCAACTCCGGAGGACATTAGGGGGATCACGACTAGGGAAATCTGCGGAGATCGGCGCGGCAAACCTAGTGATTTACCGGCTGATCATGGGGTGGACTCAAGCGGTGCTCACCGGATTTCTGCGTGCCTATCTGCGGCCGTACCGGTCGGGAATCGCCATCATCGCGGTGCTGCAGCTGCTGCAGACCGTCTGCATCCTGCTGCTGCCCACGCTCAACGCGATCATCATCGACAAGGGTGTGGTCGAGGGCCGGATGAGCTGGATCGTCAGCGTCGGCATCGCGATGGCGGTCGTCACCGGGATTCAGGTGACCGTGGCGATCTCGGCCCAGCGCAAGGGCGCGGCAGTGTCCGCCGCGCTCGGCCGGGACCTCCGGGCGGCGGTGTTCGGCCGCGTGCTGAGCCTGTCGGCGCGCGAGGTCGACCGGTTCGGCGCCCCGTCGCTCATCACCCGGACCGTCAACGACGTCAAGCAGGCGCAGTCGCTCACGCTGACCCTGTTCGACACCGCACTGGCCACCGCCATCCTGTCGCTCGGCGGCGTGGCGCTGGCCGTCACCCAGGACTTCTGGCTCGGGCTGCTGCTGGTCGCCATGTTCCTGGTGGTCTGTGGCTGCATCGGCTACATGATCGCGACGATGTCGCCGCTGTTCGAGAAGTTGCAGACCGGCATCGACCTGATCTCGCAGATCCTGCGTGAGCAGATCAACGGGGCCCGGATCGTCCGCGCGTCGGTGCAGCAGGAACGGGAGCACGACCGGTTCGCCGCGGCCAACTCGTTCATCTTCCAGCCGTCGCTGCGGGTCGGCCGGCTCATGACGACGTTCGCCGCGATGGTGACGCTGGTGACCAACGTCTTCATGACCGCGCTCGTCTGGTTCGGCGGCCGGCGGGTCGACGGCGGCTCGCTGCAGCTGGGCACGCTGAGCGCGCTGATCGGCTACCTGACGCTGATCGTGCTCGCGATGGTGATGATCCTGGTGGTCATCACCGGTCTGTCCCGCGCGTTCGCCTCGGTACGCCGCATCACCGAGGTCCTCGACTCGTCGCCGAGCGTGCCCGAGCCGTTCCGCACCCGGGCCGCCGGCAGCGGCTGGCTCGAGGTGCGCAACGTGCACTTCGCCCACCCCGGGTCGGAGAAGCCGGTGCTGAACGGCGTCACGATGACCGCCCGCCCGGGCGAGACCGTGGCGCTGGTCGGCGGCACCGGCAGCGGCAAGTCCACGCTGCTCAACCTGATCATGCGCCAGTACGACGTGACCGGCGGCGCGGTCCTGGTCGACGGCGCCGACGTCCGGGATCTGGGCGCCGACCGGATCGGCACGCTCGTCGGCGTCGTGCCGCAGACCACCAAGCTGTTCTCCGGCACGGTCCGGGCCAACCTGCACTTCGGGTCACCGGACGCCGAGGACTCGCTGATGTGGGCCGCCCTGCGGATCGCGCAGGCCGCCGACTTCGTGGCCGCCATGCCGGACGGCCTCGACACCGAGCTCGCCCAGGGCGGCCGCAGCCTCTCCGGCGGTCAGCGGCAGCGGCTCGCCATCGCCCGGACCCTGCTCCGCCGCCCGCACATCCTGCTCCTCGACGACTGCTTCGCGGCGCTCGACGCGGGCACCGAGGCCCGGCTGCGGGCCGCGCTGCGCGAGGCGTTGATCGGCACCACCGTGGTGATGACCAGCCAGCGGATCGGCGCCGTGCTCGAGGCCGACCGCATCGTCGTGCTCGACGGCGGCCGGGTGGCCGGCAACGGCACCCACGACGAACTGATGGCCCAGAGCCACGTCTACCGCGAGATCGTGCAGTCCCAGCCGCTCGGAAGGGAACCCGTGGATGCCGGGCACGACTAAGGACGGCAGCGCACGCCGTCTCTTCGCCACGTTCCGTCCACAACGCGCCGCCCTGATCGGCGCCCTGCTGCTCGCGCTCGTGTCGACCGGGACCAGCCTGCTCGGCCCGTACCTGCTCGGTCTGGCCACCGACCTGATCGCGGCCGGCATGGTCGGCCGCACCCTCGACCCGGCGCTGAGCAAGGACCAGGTGCTCGCCCAGTTGCGTGGGCAGGGCGACGGCACGCTGGCCAACGTCTTCAGCACGATGGACCTGGTGCCCGGTGAGGGCGTCGACTTCGCCAAGCTGGCCACCGTCGTCCTGGCCAGCCTGGTCGTGTTCCTGGTCGGTGGGCTGTGCCTGTGGTTGCAGGGCCGGGTGGTCGCGCTGGCCGTGCAGCGGGTGCTGTTCGACCTGCGCGACCAGGTCGACCGCAAGCTCGCCCGGCTGCCGCTCAGCTACTACGACCGCACGCCGCCGGGCGAGGTGCTCAGCCGGGTCACCAGCGACGTCGACAACCTGCAGCAGACCCTGCAGCTGACCGTCGGCCAGACCGTCAACATGCTCTTCGCGATCCTCAGCGTCCTCGTCGTGATGCTGGTCCTCTCCCCCACCCTGGCGCTGCTCGTGCTCATCACCGTGCCGATGGCGGGCGCGCTGTGGTTCCTCGTGGGTAAGAAGGCGGGCGCCCGGTTCGCCGCGCAGTGGGCCGGGACCGGGGCCATCACGGCTCGGGTCGAGGAGGTCTACTCGGCCCACAACCTGGTGCGCAGCTTCCGCCGGGAGCGTCAGGTGCGCGCCGCCTTCGACAAGGAGAACGCGGCCCTCGCGGAGGCGGAACGGGAGGCGCAGGCGCTCACCGGACTGATCGAGCCGTCTACCCGGTTCATCACCGATTTTGCGTACGTGCTGGTCGCGCTGTTCGGTGCGGCCCGGGTCGCGTCGGGCTCGATGTCGCTGGGCGAGGTGCTGGCCTTCACCCAGTACGCCGGCATGTTCACCCGCCCGATGGTGGTGCTGGCCGGTGTGGCCGGGCAGTTGCAGTCCGGCCTGGCCTCGGCCGCGCGCATCTTCGAGCTGATGGACGCCGAGGAGCAGCGCCCCGACCCGGAGAACCCGGACCG
The DNA here is from genome assembly GCF_018829635.1 of Paractinoplanes bogorensis. GTDB lineage: Bacteria > Actinomycetota > Actinomycetes > Mycobacteriales > Micromonosporaceae > Actinoplanes > Actinoplanes bogorensis. Next base: position 300,756 of record NZ_JAHKKG010000003.1, on the reverse strand, counting down.
CCCGAACTGGGTGCGCGGGCGCATCAAGTTCGACCGGGTCAACTTCCGGTACGTGCCCGACGTTCCGCTCATCCGCGATCTGTCGCTGATCGTCGAGCCGGGGTCCCTGGTCGCCATCGTGGGCTCCACCGGGTCGGGCAAGACCACCCTGGGCAACCTGCTGATGCGCTTCTACGAGGTGGACTCGGGGCACATCCTGCTCGACGGCGTCGACATCGCCGAGATGACCCGGGACGAGCTGCGCTCCCAGATCCGGCTGGTGCCGCAGGACCCGTGGCTGTTCCACGGCACGGTGGCCGAGAACATCACGTACGGCAGTCCGGACGCGACCCGCGACGAGATGGTGGCCGCCGCCCGCGCCGCCGGGGTCGACCGGTTCGTGCAGGGCCTGCCGGACGGCTACGACACCGTGCTCAACGACGACACGACCACCATCAGCGCCGGCGAGAAGCAGCTCATCACACTGGCCCGCGCGTTCCTCAGCCCGGCCGCGGTGCTGATCCTGGACGAGGCCACCAGCTCGATCGACACCCGCACCGAGGCCTACGTGCAGCAGGCGATGGGCCGGCTGCGGAACGGGCGCACCAGCTTCGTGATCGCGCACCGGCTTTCCACCGTACGGATGGCCGACGTGATCCTGGTGCTCGACCGGGGCGACATCGTCGAGCGCGGCACCCACGACGAACTGATCGCGGCCGGCGGCGTCTACGCCGGTCTGCACGGCGCCTGACGTTTAGGGTTTTCCCTAGTTCAAAACTGTTAGGCAACGTCCTTTGTTTTGCCCTTGTTTCCATTCAGCACACCCGCCACCCCGGTTCACGGGCAGTTCGTGAGTGCTTTCCCGGTCTCGATTGCCCAGTCTCGATGTATTCTCCTAGTATCGCTGACGGACGATCCGCAAAACTCCTACTAGGAGCCGTAAGGATGACCGTGCTCGACGCATCACAACGACCCTCGACGTCACCATTGGACGTTCTCGGGTATTCGTCCGCGCTACTCCCGGCGGGCAGCCGGAGCGGAGAACTCTTTCGCACGCTCTTCGAGCGATCCGGCGTCGGTATCGCCGTACTCGACGGGCGATGTCGAATTCAGCAGGCCAATGTCGATCTGCTGTCCCTGCTTGACCGCGACGCGGCCGAGATCGAAGGCCTGGAGTTCACCTCACTCCTGCCCACCGAGTGCCGCCGGCGCCTCCTGAACAGCCTCGACGGCCTGCGTACGGGCCGCGAGCGGCGCTTCGGCGAACACGTCCAGCTCTATCGGCCGGACGGCAGTGTCGCCGAGGGCCACCTCACCGCGGTGCCGCTGCGGGTCAGCGGCGCCGACCCCGCGGCCATCATGATTGTGCTGGTCAGAGCACGCAAGCCGGTCGCTCCGGAGCCGGTCGTGGCCAGCACCAAGGTGCTCAGCGAGGTGGACGCCCGGATCCTCGAGGGGGTCGCCGCCGGCGCCTCCACGGTGCAGCTGGCGGGTCAGTTGTTCCTCAGTCGCCAGGGCGTGGAATACCACGTGAGCGCGATGCTGCGGCGGCTCAAGGCGCCCAACCGGCCGGCCCTGGTGTCCCGGGCCTACAAGCTCGGAATTCTCACCGCCGGCACCTGGCCCCCGCGGGCCGATTCGCAATTCATCTACTGATTACCGAAGAGAGGGGGCGCCGACCGGCGTCCCCTCTTTTTTGTTTCCCCCCGTACGCACTTATGGACCCTCGCCGATTCGGCGGGGGTCCATTGTTGCGAGCAGATCAACCGTTCAGCACTTTACGTATTCCGGGTGCACCTTGGGCGGCCACACATCGGTGTTGAAGATGCCGATCGAATGCGCCTTGGAGACCAGGGCCGGCCGATTCGGGGCGCGCATCATCCGCAGCAGAGCGGTGACCCGGTATTCCACTCCGCCCCGGCTCATGAACAGCGACGAGGCGAGCTTGACGGTCGACACCCCGGCCGCCACGCCCTCGAGGATCCGGGCGTCCATCGGCTGCAGGGTCACCTTGATCGTGGCCGGCGACGGCCGCTCGTCCTCACGCGGCTTGGCGATGACGATGACGAGCACGGTGTCGATCTTGCCGGTGGCGTCGGCCACCGCGATCCCGGTCATCTCGGCCGGCACCAGCGTCCCGTCCGGCTGCACGGCCAGGATGCGCTCGGTGAACCGCTCGCGACGGCCGGCGACGAGCTCGGTCAGCTCGTGCTCGACGGTGCTGCGGACGCTGCGGTGCAGCAGGGCGAGGAACGGGCGGTCGTACGTGTCCTGCGGCCGCCGGTTGACCTCGCGCAGGAAGTCGGCATTGGCCTCACGCACCCGGAGCCGGGCGTCGAGGTTGGCCATGCACAGGCCGGACTGCTCGAACAGGGATCGGAAGCCGTCGGCGAACTCGTTCGAGTCCATCACGGCGACGGGAGCGTTCTCCAGAAACTTCGGGCGATCCCCCAGGGTGTTCATACCGCACCAGTCCCTTCCTACAGACATCCGGCCGTGGCACAGCACGGCCCCGGCAACGACGAGCAAGCTGGCATCCCCGTGACATCGCCCCGTAATCTTCCGGCTCACTCGGGGCAACGATTGAAACTACAACTAGCCTACGTGGGATAACTCCCCCGGCCTATGCGGACCCCCTCTCTTGAGTGCTTCTTGAGTGAAACTTGCGCGTTGAGGCAATCGCGTTCCTGATCCTGACACCACTTTTCCCGGTGCGCACCCGCTGTCGATACGGGCACGCCGAGGTGGTGCATTCATGCAGCTCAGAGCAGGTTTCCAACATGCAGCGGGCTCCCCGCACCCTGGCCCGTGACCGGTTTCCACACGCTCCACAGGCCATTGTCGAGCACTATCTTCAGGCCTTGAATCACGGACTGAAGATCTTTCGAAAAGGCTTGCCAAATTCACTTTGGACGACCATTGAGAAAACGCTTCAGCGCAATTCCGGAGATGATCTACCGGCCATTTTCGGCCACGCTCCGTAGTTCATTCACGGGCGCACGCGCCCGCACCCCCTCCGGCACGAACACCGAGGTGAGACGGCCTTTCGAAGGATGGTGGCCGCCGGTTCGGCCGGTGCCGACTGACCGAAAGTATGGTCTCGGGGCCGGGTTTCCGGGCCGCCCGGCCGGGGCCAATGCGCGGCGTGCGACCGACTGTGACGGCGCCCACGGCCGGCCGGGCCAGGTACCCGGCGAATCCCCCTACGAGGGCCCTACGCGACCGCTTCCGACAGCCTTCCAAAACGTTCATTAAGTTTCGGTACGTGTGGGTACCAGCGGGGGCCGTGCCCGGGGGCTTCTGCGCAGCTCTAGTGATTTCCAGCCGTCGGGAGCGGTCCCATCTCAGTCTGACGGCGGCTGCGCCGCATCCCCACCATCATCAGGAGCGAACGTGTCCTCACGCCGCCAGATATTGCGCCTCGGCGCGGCCGGCATCGTCGCCGCGTCCGGCGCCGGCGCCACCTATCTGCACACCCAGAACGCCTCGGCCGGCGAGGTCGGCAAGCCGAAGCCGACCCCGGCCACCTCCAAGCCGGTGTCCACGCCCGCCGCGTTCACGGTCCCGCTGAGCGTCCCGCCGACGCTGCGCCCGTCCCGGGTCACCCGCGACACCGACTACTACGACGTCACCATCGGCAAGAGCTACGCCAACATCGTCCCCGGTGCCCGCACCGAGGTGCTGACCTACAACGGCAGCTTCCCCGGCCCGACCATCCGCGCCCGCTCGGGCCGCAAGGTCGTCGTCCGGCAGAAGAACCACCTGAACGAGCCGGCCACGGTGCACCTGCACGGCGGCGCGACCGAGCAGGCCAGCGACGGCAGCGCGATGGACCCGATCAAGGCGGGCGAGTCGAAGATCTTCACGTACCACAACCTGCAGCCGCACGCGAACCTGTGGATGCACGACCACACCCACCACCTCGAGTCGGAGCACCTGTTTCGCGGCCTCGCGAACCTCTACCTGCTCACCGACAAGATCGAGGAGTCGCTGCCGCTGCCCAAGGGCAAGTACGACGTGCCGCTGATGCTCAGCGACACGCGGCTCGACGACAAGGGCCAGCTCGTCTACACCATGGACGACGCCTTCCAGCGGACCACGCTGCTGGTCAACGGCCGGCCCCGCCCCTACTTCAAGGTGGACGCCCGCAAGTACCGGTTCCGCCTGGTCAACACGTCGAACCTGCGCATGTTCTGGCTCAGCCTCTCCGACGGCACCCCGCTGACCGTGATCGGCGCCGACGGCGGTCTGCTCCCCGCCCCGTACGAGACGGAAAGGCTCTTGATCTCGCCCGGCGAGCGCGCCGACCTGATCATCGACTTCTCCAAGTACCCGCCCGGCACCCAGCTCATCCTCAAGAACGACCTGCCCCCGGGCGACCCCGAGCTGATCGGCCAGGTCATCCGGTTCGACGTGGGCAGGCCGGCTCCCGACAAGAGCTCGATCCCGGCCACGCTGCGCTCGCTGCCCGCCATCGGAGAGGCCGACACCACCCGCCAGATGGTGATGTACATGGACGAGGTCGGCGCCGGCACCAACGCGTTCCTCAACGGCAAGGCGTTCGACCCCGACCGGATCGACATCGACATCAAGCACGGCACGACCGAGGAGTGGATCCTCACCAACACGAGCCAGACCATCCCGCACAACTTCCACACGCACCTGGTGCAGTTCCGGGTGACCGGGCGCAACGGCGGTCCGGCGACCGGTTTCGAGACCGGGCTCAAGGACACCGTGCTGCTCTGGCCGGGCGAGTTCGTGACGCTGCGGGCCACCTTCGACACCTACAAGGGCGTCTTCCCGTACCACTGCCACATGGTCGACCACAGCGCCATGGGCATGATGGCGCAGCTGCGCGTCTCCTGACCCGGGCCCGTCCCCGGACCCCCGTTCGCTCGGGGTCCGGGGACGTTGCCTTCTAAGGCTTTTCCGCCGTACGCGCCAGGCCGGGCACCAGGACCAGCGCCGCCACCAGGTGCAGGACGGCCAGGCCGACCTTCGCGCCCGTGGTCTCGCCGCCGGCCGGCCCGCCCAGCGAGAGCAGCAGACCGATCGCGCTGACGATCAGGAAGTTCCGGGCCGGCGCCTTCGTGAAGCGCTGCAACAGAACCAGCAGCCCCCACGCCACGAAGCCGGCCACCAGAGTCGCCAGGATGACGGCGACCAGGCCGACGGTCTGCACCGTGCCGCCCGACTGCGCGGACAGCTCGACCCCGAAGACCAGATGCACGATCACCCACACCACCGCGGTCGCCGCCGCGGCCACCAGAATCGTGACCAGTCGCTGCCCCGTCACGCCCCGGCTCGTCTTTACGTCATTGGACACGTACGCCACCTCGCCGTCGAACACCGTCGATCCTGTACGGGCTCGAAGCTAGCGGCCTTCGCACCGAGTTTTCCTTAATATCCGAGCTGCCCGGATCCCTGTACGGCGACGGGCCGGGCGACCGGTTCCTCGCCGCCGATGTCGAGCCGGAACGGCGGGTAGGCGTCGGTCATCAACGCGGTGTACGCGGCGACCCGCAGCACCCAGCGGTTCAGGCCGAGGATGACGTCGAACAGGCCGCGCGGATAGCGGCCGGTCACCGCGAGCATGACGGCGGCGATGAGCACCAGCAGACCGATGACCCCGACGCCGGTCCAGCTGTAGCCGTAGGTCGCGGAACGTCGTCCTACATCACGGGCGCCGAGCATCTGATCGACGGCGGGCAGACCGCCGGCTGAGCCTGTGCGGTCGTGTTGGCTTCCGTTGACATTGCGCATAGATGTGAGTCAATCTGTGGCCATGCCGCCGACACGCCGGGACCTTCTCAAAGTGGCCGGGCTGGCCGCCGTCCCCCTCCCCGCGCTGGCCGATCTCGCCGCGGACGAGTCGCTCACCGGCTACGCCAGTCATGTCACCGGTGTCCGCAGCGTCACGGTGACCAGCACGACCGGGCAAAGACTCAGGATTTCCGCGTACGGGGGTCACCTCGTCCGCATTCAGGCGGTGCGCGCGGGCGAGGAGTTCTTCGCCGACAACCGCTACGAGATGGTCGACCCGGCCGCCCACTCGGGCCTGGGCGGCACACTGCAGGTCGCCGACACCGGTGACACGCTCACCATCACCACCGGGCCGCTCGACGGTGTGCGGGTCGTGCTGCGCAAGAATCCGCTTCGTCTGACGTTCGCGGCCCGCGACGAGGACACCGTGCTGGCCGGCGAGGACGCGACGCACAGCATGGGCTGGGGCGCGACCGTCCGGCAGACGTTCGCCCCGGCCGGAGCCGACGAGCGTTTCGTCAAGGCGGGGCACGGCCTCTACGGTCGTGCCCCCAGAGTGGACCGCACCGGCGAGATCGTCGCGCACAACTACCCGTTGCAGTCGAACCACATCGACCAGGCCCCGGCGATCGTGCCGCTGTACTTCTCGTCGCGCGGCTACGCCGTGTTCTTCAACACCACGTTCGACACGACGTTCAACTTCGGCAACGGCGGCACCTACGAGTTCTCCGCCGACGCTCACGGCGCGTCCGGGGCCCAGCCGCAGCTCGACTACTTCTTCATCAAGGGCCCGGAGTTCACCCAACTGCTCGACCGCTACACCCAGCTCACCGGGCGGCCCCGCTTCCCCCGGCTCGGCGTCTTCGGGCTGCAGTTGTCGGACAAGAACTTCCCGAACGTCAGCGACCAGAACTGGTGGACGAGCCGGATCACCGCGCTGCGCGACGCCGGCTACCCGCTCGACGTGCAGGTGCACGACAACCGGTGGCGGGCCGGGTCCGGCGGGTGGAGCGGGTCGTGGTTCGAGTTCAGCCCGCAGCGGTGGCCCGACCCGGCCGGTTTCAAGCGCTGGGCCGACGAGCACGGCGTGCTCACCACGCTCGACTACAACCGCAACAACTCCAACGAGATGGCGGGCTGGGTCGGCGGTCCCCCTCCCGGCTACAGCTTCCGTGCGGCCGACCTGACCGGGGTCGACAACAGCGACGCCGTGCCCGACTGGAGCAACCCGGCCACCCGCGCCTGGGTCTGGAACGTGTTCTGGAGCAAGGCGTTCAACCCCGCGCTGGGCTATCCGGGAGACGCGCTGTGGATCGACGAGCCGGACGAGATGGGCCCGATCCCGTACGACGCCGTCGCCGCCAACGGTCAGCGCTGGGCCGAACTGCGCAACGCGTTCTTCCTCTACTGCCAGAAGGGGGTCGGCCAGGAGGGCTGGGATCGTGCCATCGGCCGGACGAAGCGGCCGTGGACGTTCACCCGGGGCGCTACGGCCGGGCAACAGCGCTACGGGCATCTGTGGACCGGGGACATCAATTCCACGTACGGGGAAATGCAGGAACAGATCCGCGGCATGCTGAACGCCGGGCTCGGTGGCTTCCCGTTCGCCAACATCGACGCCGGCGGCTTCTTCGGGGCGATCATCTCGGACGGGCTCTATCGCAACTGGGTGGCCGCATGGGCCAGCGTGTCCCCGATCTGGCGGCCGCATTCCAACGGCGACACCGGGGTGCAGGGGCCGGCCGCCTCACGCTGGCCGATCGATCAGGGTGCGGCCAATCAGGCCGATTTCCGCAAGTACGCCAAGGTGCGGTACACGCTGATGCCGTACATCTACAGCATTGCCCATACCGCGTACGCGACCGGTGTGCCGATGGCCCGGGCGATGGTGATCGAGCATCAGCGCAACCCGATGGCGTACACGCACGACCTGCAGTACATGTGGGGCCCGTCGATCCTGGTGATGCCGGTGACCACGGACACCGGCGGCGCGGTGCAGCGGGTGTGGCTGCCGGCCGGCGACACGTGGTTCAACTTCTGGTCGGAACGCGCAGAACGTGGGCTCCGACACGACCGAGAAGAGTTACGTCACCAGCACCGGCGAGATCATCATGTACGTCCGTGCGGGTGCCGTACTGCCGAAGTACAAGTACGCACAGAGCACCGCGTTCCTCGACAAGACGCAACTCGAGATGGACGTGTACGCCGGGCGGGACGGGTCGTTCAGCCTGTACGAGGACGACGGCGTGACCGAGGACTTCCGCTCCGGCGGCGCGTCCAGCACGACCTCGCTGGTCTACACGCACGCCGCGCTCCGGGTCACCGTCGGACACCCGGCCGGTACCTACAGCGGGGCGCCCACCGCGCGGCGCTACGTCGTCCGGATCCACGGGCTGGCGGCGCCGGTCGGGATGCGGGTCAACGGCGGGGGCGGGCTGCCCGCGTACACCGGGGAATCGGCCGCCGTGCTCAACGGCAGCGGCCAGGTCTGGAACGCCACCCGCAAGATCCTGACCGTCGTCACTCCGCTGATCACCGTGGGCTCGGGCGGCGGGGTCGCGGCGATCGTCGAGCCCAGCGGCGCGACCTTCCCCGCGCCCGCTCGCCAGACCGTGTACGAAGCCGAGGACGCCCTCCGCAGCGGTGTCACCATCGCCTCGCAGCACGCGGGCTACACCGGCAGCGGCTACGTCGACTACACCAATGCCGCCGTTGACTTCGTCGAGTGGACAGTCACCGTGCCGACCGCAGGCGCCTATCCCCTCGGCATCCGCTACGCCAACGGCGGCACCACGGACCGGCCGTTACGCATCACGGTCAACGACACGGTCGTCGCCGCCTCGCTGTCGTTCCCGCCCACCGGTGGCTGGAAGACGTGGCGCACGGTCCTCCTGAACGCCACGCTCCCGGCGGGCAGCGCGGTGCGGATCCGCGCCACCTCGACCGGGGCGAGTGGTGCCAACCTGGACAGCCTCAGCGTCGGCTGACCTCGAATTCCTCCAGCAGGTCGAGCATCAGGGTGGTCAGCTCGGCCTCGCTCTCGGGTGGGACGTCGGCGATCGCGGTGCCGGGCAGCTTCGACTCCAGGATCAGGAACGGCCAGTGGACGGGCGAGCTCCGGTGGGTCGTCCGGTCGCCCACATATTCCTGGAAGCCGGCCAGGGCGACGCCGTCGGAAGCGGCGTCGAACCCCAGCACGAAGGCGACCGCGGTCGCGTAGCGATCGTCCGGCACATACATCCGACGGCGTCGGCGCAGGTGGAAGCAGAGCTCCGTGAGATCCATGTTCGCTCAATCCGCCCGGGTGAAGCTCAGGTATTCGCCGTAGGTCCACTGTTTCTTGTATTGGGCGAAAGGTATGCCTTTGCGCCCGGTGAACCCATCGTAGACAAGATCATCCTTGATGACGACGAAGTGGTTGTGCCACTGGCCGTGCGGATCGTTCGTCGAGGGGCCGAGGCGGCCCGAGCCCAGCGAGTCCTTGACCTCGTAGATCTCGCCGCCGATCAGCTCCTTGATCTTCTTGGCGCAGGCGTGGCAGTTGGACTGGGTCGGAACCGGCCAGCCGTTCGGTCCGAGGTCGCACGGAATCGAGTCGGGATCGGACGCCGCCGCCGGTCCGGTCGCCTTGCGGGCGTTCGGGTTCGGCGGGATCTTGAGATCACAGGCGTCCTTGTTGCGGCGGGCGTCGTCAGCGATCTTGTCGCGCTTCTTGCGGCCGTCGCGGACCTTCTCGGCGAACTTCTCCCACTTCTTGTAGAGGTCCCAGACGTTGCCGACCTTCTTGAGCTTGCCCCACGGGATGAGCTCGACGATCGTCCAGAAGCAGGCCTCGAAGTTGGGCGAGCTGACGCACTCCATCAGGTCTTCCGGGACGATCAGCCCGATCAGGAAGTCCAGGCCCTCGGCCTTGAGGAAGTCCCAGATCGACTCCCCGGCCTCCTGCTTGGCCTTCTCGTACTCGGCCCGCTGCTCCGGCGTCAGGTACTTGAGGAGGTCCGCCTCGTCGGCCGGGTTGGGTGCGCCCTCGTTGCTCGCCGCCTGCTGCTGTTTCGCGCGTTCGGCCGCCTCGGCCCGCTCGGCCGCCTGCTGCGCCTCGGTCGCGTGAGCCAGGGCCCGGCTCGCCGCCTCGGCCGCGCTGTCCGCGTGCTTCTGGGCGCTGTCCGCCGCCGTACGAGCCGCCGCCGCGTCGGACTCGGCCCGGTCGGCCGCACCGCGCGCGGCCGCCGCATCGGACTCGGCCCGGGTGGCCGCGCTGTCGGCGGCGTTGGCGTCGGCCTGGGCCGCCGCCGCACTGCGACCGGCGATCGCCGCGTCGTTGGCGGCCTCGTTGGCCGCCTGCCGGGCCGCCAGGGCGTCGGCGCGAGCCTGTGCGTCGGCCCGGCCGGCCGAAGCCGCGGCGGCTCGGGCCGCGGCCCCGTCGACCGCCGCCTGGGCCGCTGACTGCTTGGCCTCGGCCGCCGACTGAGCCGCCTGGGCCGCCGAGCGGGCCGCCTGGGCGGCCGCCGTGTAGGCCGGCTTGACCTGCTCGTTGGCGCGCTGCGCGGCCGCCTCGGCTGCTTCCGCGGCGCGCACCGCCTCGGCCGCCCGGGCGCGGGCCGCCGCGGCCTGCTCCTCGCCGATACGCATGGCCTGCTCGGCCACCACCGTCACGAAGTCGGCGTCGATGTCGGCCCCGGTGAACGGGGTGACCATGCCGATCGCCGTGTTGTGCGGCTCGGCGATGCCGGCCGACGACGAGGACGCCGCCGACGCGGCGGCGATGGCGATGTCGGCCTGCACCGCCGCCGCCACGGCCTCGTTGGTCGCGGCCTGGGCCTCGTCGCGGGTGCGGTTGGCCGCCCACAGCGACTTGACCGCCTCCTCGGCGGCCTGGGCGGCCAGGTTCACGGCCGCGGTGGCCGCCTCAGCGGCGCGGATCTCCTGGGTCGTCGCCACCGCTGCCTTGGCGTCGGCACGCAGCCGCCACGAGTGGGCCTGCGCGGCCGTGGCCTCGGCCTTGTCCGCCGCCGCGTCGGCCGCGCGGGCCGCTGCCTCGGCCTGCCGGGCCGCCGCCCAGGCCCGGTTGGCCGCCTGCTGCGCCTGGTGCGCCGCCGCCCGCGAGTTCGCCGCGGCGCCGGTGGCCGTGTTCGCGGCCGAACGCGCGTTGCGGGCCGCCGTGCCGGCCACACCGGCCTGCGTGTTGGCCTCGTCGGCCTGTCGCTGCGCCTCGGCCGAGTCGGCGCTGCCGGCCGCCGACGCCGCAACCGCCTGCAGGGCGCGAGCGCGGGCCTTGGCCGCCTGTTCGGCCTTCTCGGCGGCCAAGGCGTCGTCGCGGGCTCCGGCGGCGATGCGCTCCTGGTTCCACGACCGGTCGCGGGCCGCCTTGGCGTTGCGGTCGGCCCCCTCGGCGCTACCCCGGGCCCGGTTGGCCACGGCCGCCTGGGCCTCGGCGTTGCCCCGGGCCGAGCGGGCGGTCGCCGCATGCTGCTCGGCCTCGGCCCGGAAGCGGGCGGCGTTGGCCCGCTCGGCCTCGGCCACCTGACGGGCCTGCTTCGCCTCGGCCGCCCGGGCCTCGGCGGTCTGCCGATGCTGGCGGGTGCGCTCGGCCGCGGCCCAGGCCTTGGCCTCGGCCGCCTGGGCTTCTTCCCGGGCCTTCTTCGTACGCTGTGCGGCCGTCTTCGCCGCCGCGGCCTGCTTGGCCGCCGCGGTAGCCAGCTTGGCCGCGGCCGCCGCGTGCTCCTGTGCGTGCTTGCGCCACTGCTCGGCCTGCTTGGCGTGCGCCTCGGCCTGGGCCTGGGCGCCCTGCGCGTTGTTGGTCGCGATGGTCGCGTCGATGGCGTGCTGGGCCGTGGTCGCCGCGCCGAGGGCAGCCGCCGACGCCTCGCTCATGCCCTGCGCGATCTGCGACCACTCGGCCCCGTAGTCGAGCCCGGTGGCGATCAGTTCGTCCGCCGCGGATGTCGCGATCGCCGCCGCCGCCCGCGCCTGCTCGGCCGACAGCCGGGCGCCGTTCACGAAGTTCGTCGTCTGGGTCTTGGCCGCGTCGAGGTCGGCCGACTTGGACGCCGCCGTACCGGCCCGCGCAAGCACCCGTTCGGCGTGCCGGGCCGCGTTGGCCGCACCGGCCATGTCGTTGGCGCCGCGCTGCAGCGCCTTCACCGCGTCGCCATGCGCCCGCAGCAGCCGGGTGCGCGCCTCGGAGGCCCGCTTGGCCCGCTGGGCCAGATCGGACAGTTCCTCGGCCGCCTTGTTGCGCGCCTCCAGGTCCTTCAGATACTGCTCGCGCTCGGCCGCGTCGGCCTTGGCCGCGGTCAGATAGCCGGAGTTCCAGAACGCCGCGACCGCCGCGTCGTCACCGGCCAGGGCCTGCTCGGCCGCCACCTTGACGTGTGATTCGGCCGGCGCCGCGGCGGCCAGCACCCGCACGCGTTCCCGCAGCTGGGTGGCCCGCTCACGAGCGTCCGCGGCCACCTTCTCGTCGCGCTGCCGGGCCACGTCGGCGCCGTACGCGAGGAACAGCTCGCGGTCGGTGTCGGTGCCGGCCAGCACCCGCGTCACCTCGGCGTTGAAGTAGTCGCCGCCGGTGCCGGCCATCGCCCGGATCGTCACCAGGTTGTCGGCCGCCTGCTGCTTCCGGCGGGCCGCGATCTCCGTCTCGAGCTGACGCTTCTCGACCGTGGCGAAGCGCTGGATCGCCACCGGGTCACCGGTCGACAACGCGGCCAGTGCGGCCACCCGCACCTCGGGCTCGGGCGACAGTTCGGCCACGTCGGCGACGGCCTTGCGCCACCGTTCGGCCGTCGCGTCGACGCCGGTCGTGCCGTTCCACGACTCGGTCACCAGCGGCGGGATCGGCGGAAGGGGCACCCCTTCACTGCGCAGCATTCCCACCAGCGAACGCGGCGCCGGGGGTGCGGCGGCCGCCGGCGCGTGCACGCCGACCCCGCCGAACACCGCGAGCGCCGCGGCCAGCGCGACCGATCGGGCCGCCCTCATCGAAGTCTTCACGCCGTCCTTCTCCACAGCCGGGAGCGGCGGGAGGGCGCACGGCAGCGCCACGGCCCCCGCGCCGCGTCAGAAAGAATTGATTACGTACGAACGGAAGCCGGCGACGCCGCGCGTCACCGTTCCCGGGCTGTGGAGTCGAAGATGGGCATACGGATGCCCGGCTCGGCACGCTTCACGATTACCCCCGTGGCTCGTCGCGTTTCGAGCGATATCTAAACATGGACAAGCATCAGTGAGCGACCCCGCGGAACGCGAGCCGCCTCAGGGCCGGGCGAAGCGACGCCGGGTCAGCCACAGAGCGGCGAATCCGGCGAGCACGAAGGCCAGACCACCCAGGGCCAGCGGCATCCCGGCCGGTCCGGTGATCGGCAGTCCGCCCCCGTCACCCGGTGCCGCCGGCGTGGCGGGTGTGGCCGTGGGTGTGGACGGCTTGGCGGCGAAACGGACCGGGAACGTCACCTTGTCGTTCGAGGGGTCGATCGACGCCGGGATGTCGACCACGTCGAGCTCGACCTTTCCGCTACGCCCGAACGTGCGATCGTTGGCCAGGGTCGGCATCGAGTGCGGGAGCCGGACCTCGCCCCCGGCCGGGAGTTCGTGCTGGACGATGCAGGCGAGCTGCCCCGGATCGGGGGTGCACTGGGCGCCTTCGAAGTCGACCGTCCCGCCGCGATACCAGTTGCCGTCGAACCACTCGTGCAGGGTGAACTCGCTGATCGGGTCGGGACCCAGGTTCCGCACGACCACGTCATAAGTCCAGGTGCTGCCGGGGGTTATCGGCCCCGAGGGCGGGTTCTCGACGGCGACGGCGAGGTCGGCACCGCGTACGGGAAGGACCTGAAGGGTTTTGGTGAGATCGCCGGTCGTGGCGGTCAGTGTGAACGGGTCGGCGGTGGAGACGAGCAGCGTCGCCGTCCAACCGAAGAGCCCGTCCTCGGGGTGGTCGACCGAGCAGGTCACCACCTGATCGTCGACGGCGCATGGCCCGGAATTGCGGCCACCACCCTCCCCCGTTCTGATCGCGCCGGGCCCGTCACTCTCGTAAGAGACGCCGACAGGCAACGTGAGGGCGACCGTGACTTCGGGCGTCCCGCCATCGACCTGGAGGGTGAACACCGCGGTCCGGCCGGGTACCGCCCGTTCGGGGCCGGACAGCGTCAACGTTCGGTCTTCGGGCGCCCGCGCGGCACCGAGCCCCGCCCCGCCGGCCACGAGCAGCACCAAGATCGCGATGCATCGACGTATCCCCATGGCCGCGGAGTATGGCAGTTGTTCACCTGGATGTCACCAGAGCGTGTATCCGCCGTCGATGACGAGCACCGAACCGGTGACGAACGAGGAGGCGTCGGCGGCCAGATACAACGCGGACGGCGCGATCTCGGCCGCCTGGGCGTACCGCTGCATCGGCACCTCGTCGATCCAGTAGTGCTTCCACTTCGGGTCGTCGATGTCGGAGATCTCGGTCTTGGTGTAACCGGGAGCCAGGGCATTCACCCGTACGCCGTGCGGTGCCCACTCGGCGGCCAGCGACCGGGTCAGGTGGTGCACGCCGGCCTTGGAGACGGCGTACGGGGCGTGCCACTGCGGCCGGTTGATGATCATGCCGGACATCGAGCCGATGTTGACGATCGAGCCGGTGCGGCGGCCGACCATCTGCTCCCCCACCACCTGGCTGGCCTTCCAGACCGCGTCCAGGTTGGTCGCCATCACCCGCTGCCAGCCCTCGTCGTCGAGGGTCAGCGACTCGCCGTGGATGCCCACCCCGGCGTTGTTGATGAGCACGTCGATCGGGCCGAGCCGCTCGGTGACCGTCTCGCGCATGGCGACCAGCGCGGCCCGGTCGGTGACGTCGGTGGTGACGGCGAGCGCGGCCGGGCCGACCTTGGACAGCTCGGCCACGGCCTCCTCGTTGCGCTCGGCGTCCCGCGCGGCCACCACGACCGACGCGCCCGCCTCGGCCAGCGCGATCGCGATCGCCTTGCCGATGCCGCGGTTGCCGCCGGTCACCACGGCCACCTTGCCGTCGAGGCGGAACAGGTCGAGGACGCTCATGCGGACTCCTTCAGGGAAACGATGCGGTGGGCCCGCGGACGGGTCGAGCCGATCAGTTCGGCGTTGACCTGATCCGAGCCGTACGAGCGGTCGTGTGCTTCCTGCGGACTGCGGCCGAACCGCTCGTGCCGGGCGATCAGCCGTTCCATCCGGACGTCCTCGCCCGGGTCCACGTACCAGACCTGGTCGATCAGGGCGGCCGTGGCGGCCCAGCGTTCGTCGTCGACGAGCAGGTAGTTGCCCTCGGTGACGACGAGCGGCGTCTCCCGGCGTACGGGAACCACGCAGGCGATCGACTCCTCGATGGACCGGTCGAACTCGGCCGCGTACACGATCTCGTCGGTCTGCGGCCGCAACCGGCGCAGCAGTGCTTGATAGCCCGCCGCGTCGAAGGTGTCGGCGGCGCCCTTGCGCGCGTGCCGCCCGAGCCGGTTCAGCTCGGCGTTGGACAGGTGGAAGCTGTCCAGGCCGACCAGCACGGCCTGGTCGCCCAGGGCCTCGGTGAGCTGCTGGGCCAGGGTCGACTTGCCGGCTCCGGGCGCCCCGGTGATGCCGAGGATCCGCCGCTGCCCGTCGGCCACCAGCGCGCGGGCCGACTCCACCAGGGAGGCGAGGTTGTCGCTCATGCGCGACCGCCCAGGGATTCGGGTGACTTGGCCCCGGTCATCACGGCCACCGCCTCTTCCATCGTGGTGCTGTTCGGGTCGACCAGGGCGATGCGCCGCCCCAGCCGGTGAATGTGGATCCGGTCGGCGACCTGGAACACGTTGGGCATGTTATGGCTGATCAGTACGACCGGCAGCCCGTTCTCGCGGACCCGCTCGATCAGGCCGAGCACCTGGTTGGTCTCGCGGACGCCGAGGGCCGCCGTGGGCTCGTCCATGATGACGACGCTGGTGGCCCAGGCCGCGACCCGGGCCACGGCGACCGCCTGCCGCTGACCGCCGGACAGGGTCTCGACCTTCTGCCGGATCGACTGGACGCGAATGCCGAGGTCGGCCATCTGACGGGCCGAACCGCGGCGCATGGCGGGCTTGTCGAGCTTGCGGAAGACCGTACCGAGAAAGCCTTTGCGCCGTTGCTCCCGCCCCAGATAGAGGTTCTGGGTGATGTCGAGCGCGGGGGCCACGCCGAGTTCCTGATAGACGGTCTCGATGCCGGCCTTGCGGGCGTCGAGGGCGTCGCGGAAGTGCACCTCCTCGCCCTTGAGCGAGATGGTGCCCGAGTCGGGGATGACCGCACCGGTCAGCGCCTTGATGAGGGTGGACTTGCCGGCCCCGTTGTCGCCGATGACCGCCAGGATCTCGCCGGCCCGCAGGTCGAAGTCGGTGTTGTCCATCGCCACCACGTGGCCGTAGTGCTTGGTCAGGCCGCGGGCCTGCAGAACTGTGGTCATCGCGTCTGCCTCGTCCGGACGAAGTGGTCGACGGCGACGGCGATCACGACCAGCACGCCCGTCGCCACCTGCTGATAGAGCGAGTCGATGCCGGCCTGGGTGAGCCCGTTGGCCAGCACGGTCACGATCAGCGCGCCGATGAACGTGCCGACCACGCCGCCGCGACCGCCGAACAGGCTGGTCCCGCCGATCACGACGGCGGTGATGCTGTCGAGGTTGGCGGTCCCGTAGCCGCTCGGGTCGGCCGTCGGGGTGCGGCCGAGCGCCTGCCAGGCGGCGAACGCGTAGACCACGGCCGCGGTCAGGTAGACGCTGAGCAGCACGCGTTTGACCTTGATACCCGTGAGGGCGGCGGCCGCACGATTGTCGCCGACGGCGTAGACGCGTACACCCCAAGCGGTCTGGGTCAACGCATAACCGAGCACCGCGGTCAGACCGATCCAGAGCATGACGCCGTACGTGATGTCGACGCCCCCGATCGACGGACCGTCGTTGAGGATGGTCAGCAGGTCGGAGCTGATCGGGTAGGACTGCGAGTCGGTGTAGAGCCGGGCCGCCGCGGTCAGCACCGACAGCACGCCCAGCGTGACGATGAACGGCGGCAGCGAGAACCGCGAGATGAGCACGCCGTTGAGGCCACCCAGCACGAGGCAGACGACCAGCCCGGCGACCAGCGCCCACAACGCGTTGCCGTCGGTGGCGAGCTTGCCGATGACCACCGCGGCCATCACCATGATGGCGCCGTTGGCCAGGTCGATGCCCGCGGTCAGGATGATGAGCGTCTGACCCAGGGCGAGCGTGCCGACCACCACCGACTGGGTGGCGATCAGCGACAGGTTGCCGGCGTTGAGGAACGTGCTGGTGGTCAGCGAGAAGACCAGCACGGCCAGGACGAGCGCGGCCAGCGGGCCGGCCACCTGGCTGCTGACGAAGGCGCGGACCGGACCGCCGCGGTCCTCCCCCTGTTCGAGGAGGGCCGCGTCGGCCGGCTTGGTGTCCGTCACTTCTCGCCCCAGCAGTTCTGCAGCCCCCACTCGGAGGTCTGGGACTCGAGTCCGGCCACCGGCTTGTCGGTGATCAGGACCGTGCCGGAGTCGGTCAGGCCGGACTTGGGCTTGGTGCCGTTCGCGATGTACTCGGCCGCGGCGGCCACCGCCATCTCACCCATCTTGCTGGGGAACTGCATCGCGGTGGCGCCGATGATGCCGTCCTTGACGTCCTGTACGCCGGAGCAGGCGCCGTCGACCGACACCGTGGTCACCTTGCTCTCGACACCCTTGTTCTTCATGGCCGTGTACGCACCGTGGGCGACCGGCTCGTTGATCGTGTAGACGAGGTTGATGTCGGAGTGGGCCGACAGCAGGTTCTCCATCGCCGACTGGCCGGTCTCGACGGTGCCCTTGGTGAGCGCCGAGCCGGCGATCTCCGGGGCGCCCTCGGCGATGCCGTAGCCCTCGAGGAACCCGTTGTGCCGCCCACCGGCCGGGCCGTCGGACAGGTCGAAGTCGAGCATCGCGATCCGCGGGTTCGACGTCACCGTCCCCTTGGCCCACTGGCCGATCAGCTTGCCGGCGTTGGTGTTGTCGGTGGCGAAGGTGGCGTCGGCGGCGTCGATCGGGGTGAGCGTCGCGTTCACGGTGACGACCAGGATGCCCTTGTCCCGGGCCTTCTTGACCACGTCGACGAGCGCGGTCGGGTTGGCCGGGTCGAGCACGATGGCCTTCACGTTGCGGGCGATCATGTTCTCGATCGCGGTCACCTGGGTGGCCGAGTCGCCGGGCACCTTGGCCTCGGCCTTCATGACCTTCCAGCCCTTGGCGGTGGCGGCGGCCTCGGTGGCCTTCTCGAGCGTGCCGAAGAACGGGTTCGACAGGTTCAGCTCGACGATGCCGATGGTGACGTCGCCTCCGCTTCCGCCCGAGGCGGCTTCGTCCTTGCTGCCACAGGCCGCGGCCCCGGTCAGCAGCGTCATGGCTATCCCGGCGGCGGCGAGTCGGCGAGTGGTGTTCATATCTGTGTCCTCCGATTGTTTGATCGAGGGCGCTGCGTAAGTCCAGCTCGTTACGGCTCATCGTGTGTTTCGTTACGTCGACTGTCAACCATCAAGTTCACACTTATGCGTTGTCGTCGACATAAGTGCTGTGGTTGACTGACGCCCGAATCGCACTTACACGTCATCGCCGGAAACCGGCGAGGCCACGGGGAGCACCATGATCGAAGACGGCCCGGGTCGCGTTCTCGAGCTCATCACCACCGGCTCGGCCCGCACCCGCTCAGAGATCGCCCACGTCACCGGCCTGTCCCGGTCGACCGTGGGCCAGCGGCTGGACACGCTGTTCGCCGCCCAGCTCATCTTCGAGAGCACGGAGAACGTGCCGTCCCGGGGCCGGCCGTCGCGCGGCCTCGAACTCAACCCGCGGGCCGGCGTGCTCATCTCGGTCGACGTCGGCGAGGAACGGACCCGGATCGCCGTGCTCGACCTCAACCTGGCCATCCTCGGCGACCGGGTGGCCCGGCTGGCCCTCGGCGACGGCCCCGAGGTGCTGCTCGACCGGATCACCGCGATCCTGCGCGAGCTGATCGGCCAGATCGGGCTCGACCAGTCCGCGGTGGCCGGGTTCGGCCTCGGCCTGCCGGCGCCGGTCGACTACGAGGCGGGCCGGGTGCAGGGCTGGTCGATCATGAGCGGCTGGGAGGGCTACGACATCCGGCGCCACCTGCGCCGCAGCTGGCCAGTGCCGATCCTCATCGACAATGACGTCAACCTGCTCACCCTGGCCGAGCACCGCCGGCACTTCGCCGACCAGCGGCACCTGTTCTTCGTCAAGGCGGGCACGGGCATCGGCAGCGGCATGGTCATCGACGGCGCCGTCAACCGGGGCGCGCAGGGCGCGGCGGGCGACATCGGGCACGCGCACATCGCCGGGTTCGGCGACCCGCAGTGCCGCTGCGGCAACCTCGGCTGCCTCGAGTCGCTGGCCGGCGGGTGGGCGCTCGCGCGCGACCTGGGCGAGGGGCACGACGCCCGCGACGTGGCCGAACGCATCCGCCGGGGTGACTCGGCCGCGGTGACCAGCCTGCGCAAGGCCGGACGCATCATGGGCGAGTCGGTCGCCTACGCCACCAGCCTGCTCAACCCCGACGTGATCGTGCTCGGGGGGCTGCTCGCAACCACCGGCGACGACCTGCTGGCCGGGATCCGGCAGGTGGTCTATCAGCGCTCGCTGCCCCTCGCGACCCGGCAGCTGCGGATCGTCGTCACCAAGTACAAGGCGCGGGCCGGGATCGCGGGGGCCGGCTACCTGGTACGCGACCATGTGCTGAGCCCGGCCGCCCTGGACGCCCGCCTGCTGATCGGCCGTTCCCCGTTCGCCGACGCCCTGTAGGCGGCCTCGCCCGCTCCCCACTTGCTGACGCCCTGCGCGCGACGCCGCTCCCCATTCGCTGACGCCCTTCGTTCCGATAGCTTGTAGGTGGAAACCTATAGGTGTTAGGTTTGGGGCATGGCGCGAGCGAACCTGTCCCCCGCGGTCGTTGTCGCCGCGGCGGCCGAGATGGCCGATCGCGACGGCTTCGAGGCGGTCACCCTGTCCGCCCTGGCGCGCCATTTCGGCGTGCAGACCGCGAGCCTCTATTCCCACGTACGGGACAGGGCCGCCCTGCTCGCCGGCGTGCACGAGCTGGCGATGGCCGAGTTGTCCGACCGCATAGCCATGGCCACGGCCGGGCGGTCGGGCCGTGACGCGCTGGTCGCCCTGGCCGAGGCCCAGCGCGACTACGCACGACAGTCACCAGGCCGCTGGACCGCGCTGCAACGTGGGTCAGCACCGTCCCCCGCGTCGGCCCGGCTCGTGTCGCTGACCTGGGCGGTACTGCGTGGCTACCACCTGTCCGACGACGACCTCGTGCACGCCACCCGCCTGCTCGGCGCCACCGTGAACGGCTGGATCGCCCTGGAGGGCAACGGTTTCGCCCACCGCGACCCCTCCCCCGACGTCTCGTGGGGGCGCGCGCTCGATGCCCTCGACACTGTTTTCCACTCCTGGAGTTCCACATGATCGACAAGTCCCTGATCCGCGGCGCCGCCGAGCTCGAGACCACGGAGCGTGGCCTGCGTCCGCACCGGTTGCCGTCCTGGGTCCGGCAGCAGTTCCCCGACGGGCAACTCCTCGCGATGGAGGCGCAACCGTCCGGCGTACGGGTCGCTCTGGACACCGCCGCGACCACCGTCTCCCTGGTCCTGCACTCGACCCGCATGTCCTACGTGGGTGCCGAGCGGCCCCGCGGACGAGTCGACGTGCTGGTGAACGGCTCGCCGGAGCTGAGCGACGAGCTCACTGGCGGCGACCGCCTCGAGATCGACCTGTCCACCGGACAGACGACGATGCACCCCGGCGCGGCTCATTCGACCACGGTCGCCGGGCTGTCGTCCGGGCCCAAGCGGGTCGAGTTCTGGTTGCCCCACAACGAATCCGTCGAGCTGGTCGACGTGCGCGCCGACGCCCCGGTCACGCCCGTCACGGAGAGCGCGCCCCAGTGGGTCCACTACGGCAGCTCGATCAGTCAGGGCTCGAACGCCCTGGCCCCGAGCGAGATCTGGCCCGCCGTGGCCGCCCGCCGGGCCGGTCTCGAGCTGCGCAACCTCGGCTTCGGCGGCAGCGCCATGGTCGACCCGTTCGCGGCCCGGGTGATCCGGGACGCGCCGGCCGACGTGATCAGCGTCAAGCTCGGCATCAACGTGGTCAACCTCGACGCCATGCACCGACGGATCTTCGTGCCGCTCGTGCACGGGTTCCTCGACACGATCCGCGACGGCCACCCGGAAACGCCGCTGCTGCTGGTGTCGCCGGTGTTCTGCGGCATCCACGAGGACACGCCCGGTCCCGGCGCCTTCGACCCGGCCTCGTTCGGCACCGGTCAGATCAAGTTCATCGCCACTGGTGACCCCGCCGGCGACCACCTGACCCTGCGGAAGATCCGCGCCGAGATGCGCGAACTGGCCGAACGCCGCGACGACAAGAACCTGCACTACGTGGACGGTCTCGACCTGTTCGGCGAGGCCGACGCCGCCGAGCTGCCGCTGCCCGACGCCCTGCACCCGGGTCCCGAGGCGCACCGGCTCATCGGCACCCGGTTCGCCGCGCTGTCCCCCGTGTCCGTCCCCAGGTGATTCCTGACGCCGGCCGCGACTCATGACGCACCCGTCCTGACCTGCGGTCTGACGCGGCCCCCGAACGTGTCCGTCAGTACCGAGCATGGCTGTCAAGTCTTTCCTGGGTCGCCCGGTTCTCGGGGCTGCGCTCGCCATGACGCTGTTGCTGTCGGGGTGCACCGCGGTCCTGGGACGGGTCGCGGTGCGGGTGGTCATGAAGATCGCCCAGGAGGTGCTGGTGACGGCCGGCGCCGACCTGGTCCACCAGCTGATCAGCGGCGCCGACGACCGCCCCACAGTAATGATCAATTACCAGGACAGCTCAGGACGACCGGCGACGGCCACATACGCGATCGACGACGCCAAGGCAATCGCGGTCTCCCAGGTCGACGGCCGTGTCGAGATCACCGGCGACGGCAAGCAGACGGTCGTCACCGTGCAGCCGCCGTCCACCGCCACCATCGAGATCGTGGGCAGTGACACGCAGGTCGCTCCCACCCATCGTCCGCCCGCACCGGAGCCGGCCGTCGACCTGACCGCCGCGTCCAAGGTCCTGTCCGGCACGTGGCAGGGCACCTACCGGTGTTCACAGGGGTTGACCGGCCTCAAGCTGGTCCTCTACCCGACCGGCGACGGCACCCTGCTGGGCACGTTCAACTTCTACGAGGTCCGCTCCAACCGCGGCGTGCCGAGCGGCCGCTACGCCATGGCCGGCGCCTACTCCGACAGCGGATTCGACCTGCGCGGCGACTACTGGGTCGATCAGCCCAGCGGTTACGGCATGGTCGACGTGGCGGGCGCCGTTCCCACCTCGTCCAAGGGACACCTCACCGGCCGTCTGGCCGAGCCCTGCAAGGGATACGACCTCAGAAAGGTCTCCACCAAGACCTCGAGACCACCGGTCTGACATCGATCAGGGAGTCGCGGTCAGGTCGTCGGAGAAGCCGGCCTCGATGCGGGGCCACTGCGGAATCGGCCGCCCGCCGAGCCGGGAATTGCTGCCGTCGACCGGCCATCCCTGCGGCCGCCCGGGCGGAGAGTCCTCCCACGGCTCCTGCCGCCCGAAGACGGTCAGATCCATCAGCGCCAGACTGCAGTCGGCCACCTCGACCCCGCGCACCGTCGTCCAATACGTCTCGAAAACCCGATCACCATCACGCACATAGGCGACCAGGTGCATCATCCCGATCCGCCGCCCGACCAGCAGCACGTCGAGCGAGTCCTGGGCCGAATACCACGGCATCCGCCAACCCATGAAATCGTGGTAACGGCGGCTTTCCCTTTTTTTTTTCAAGCAGAAGACGGCATACGAGATGTCCCGGGAGTGCAGGTAGGGCAGGTTCGTGACCTCGGTGTTGTTCCACGTGCAGCCCTCACACTGCTCGGCTGCGGGCCGCCCCGGATACCACATGAAGTAGTACGCGAGCAGCTGCCGCCGCCCCTCGAACGCATCGAGCAATGTGGTCGCCCCCTGCGCCCCGACGATCGGCGTGCCGCCGTCGACCTCGACCATCGGCAGCCGGCGCCGGGCAGCGGCAATCGCGTCGCTCTCGCGGGTGTGGGCCTTCTCCCGCACCCGGAGCCGCTCGATCTCAGCCTCAAATTCGGCCCGGCTCGCCACCACGGGCAGGGCAACCCCATCCGGAACCCCCGGCGCCGCACTCCCAGCAGAACTCCCCGCCGCCGCACTCCCAGCAGAACTCCCCGCCGCCGCACTCCCAGCAGAACTCCCCGCCGCCGCGCTCCCAGCAGAACTCCCCAGCGCCGCACTCCTAGCAGAACTCCCCAGCGCCGCGCTCCCGTCCACAGGGCCCTGCGCCCCGCTCCGGCCCGCGAGACCTGGAGCCCCACCCTGGTCGGCGTCCGGCCCGCAGCAATGCCCGTCGTATTCGTTCATCTCGTCCGTCATGACATCTCCTCCGTTCTCACACTTCCGCAGTCCGCTCCGGACCGCTTACTCCAACGGCGCCCGGACACGAACGGAAGCGGACAACGGAAGGTCCACGGATCGCTCGTCACGCCCAGCAACCGATGCGCGAACCGCTCAGTCGCCCGCGCAGTTCGATGCGCAGTTCGCTCATCCCCCGCGCCACGCAACTAGATGCGCGGACCGCTCATCTGCGCGCGCAACTCGATGCGCAGTTCACTCATCCCCGCCCTTCGTCATGCCCGCCGTGTTCTTCCTGCTGCACGCAACTCGATGCGCGGACCGCTCATCTGCACGCGCAACTCGATGCGCAGCTCGCTCATCCCCGCCCTTCGTCATGCCCGCCGTGTTCTTCCTGCTGCACGCAACTCGATGCGCGGACCGCTCATCTGCACGCGCAACTCGATGCGCAGCTCGCTCATCCCCCGCCACACAACTCGATGCGCGGACCGCTCATCTGCACGCGCAACTCGATGCGCAATTCGCTCATCCCCGCCCCGCCGTCGATGAGCGCCTCGCTCACCGAACCCACCAAAGGGCGGCCTCCGGGTGCAGCCGGCGGAACAGCTGGAACGCCTGTTCAACGTGCGGATCGATCGCTCGATGCGCACATCGTCGCCGTCATCGCTCGACCAGATGCGCGCACCGCTCACCCCATGGCGCACTTCTCGGACGCGACCGACTGGTGAACCGGTGGATGGTCGTTCTGTTCAGCGACCGTCGCGTGCCCGGCGGTCGGCGGCTTGAACAGGGCGGTAATGGCAGCCACCGGGATGGCCACGGCAGCGACGACCACTCCGGCCAGCACCGCGGCGCGCTCGTTGAACGCGTCGACCGCCACCCCGCCGATCAAGGCGCCCAGCGCGATACCGACATTGGCCGCGGAGGCGGGTAGCGACTGCGCGAGCACCCCGCCCGGACCGGCCAGGCTGACCACGCGATATTGCATCGACGGCGCCATGCCCATCGCGAACAGTCCGCACGCGAGAAGCGCGACCGCGACCAGAACGGCGACCGCGCCGGTCAGATAGAGCATCAGCAACGACAGCGCCAGACCCGCGGTACCGATGACCATGGCTCGGCTCGCGTTGGAGTCGGCGAAACGGCCGCCTCCGTACGAGCCGATTGCGGTCGCTACCCCGTACGCCAGGAGGAACACACTGACCACCCCACCTGTGACACCGGTGACAGATTGCAGGAAGGGCACGATGTAGGTCAGTCCGGCGTAGATCGCGGTGAACGTCAGAACGGCCAGCCCGAGCACGGCCAGCACCCGCGGAGCGAACGCGTGGCGCAGCTGGGCAGTGGTTCCACCCGCGGTGGCCGGCACCGGGGGGACGACGGCGAGCGTCGCGACCAGCGCCAGCAGCCCGAGCACGGCGGCCGCCACGAACGTCCCGCGCCAGCCGAGCAGCTGCCCGACCAGCGTGCCGAGCGGGACGCCCAGTGCGCCGGAGACCGCGGTGCCGGAGATGACCACGGCCATGGCCCGCCCGGCCCGTGAAGGCGGGACCGCCGCCGCCGCGGCCGCGAACGACGCGGCGATGAAGGCCCCCTGAAGCGTGCCGGTCAGGGTGCGGGTCACGAGCATCAGCGCGAAGTTCGTCGTCACCAGCGCGACCACGATGGTCACCACGAACAGCGCGAGCGTTCCGGCCAGCACCGTGCGCCGGTCGAGCCGGATGGTCAGCGCGGTGAGCACCGGACCGCCGAGGGCCAGGCCGAGGGCGTACGCCGTCACCAGCGCTCCCGCCGCCGGAACCGACACGCCCAGGTCGGCGGCCATCAGGTCGAGCACGCCGACCACGAGCAGCTCGGTGCTGCCCATCACGAACATGCCGGCGAACAGCGTGGCCAGGATCAGGCTCGGCATTCCCGCCTCCTCAGATAGCAACCATGTGGTTGCCATCCAAGCTATAGCAATCGTGCGGTTGCGTCAAAGAGCAGGGGGTCAAAGAAGAGGGGGTCAAAGAAGAGGGGGTCAAAGAAGAGGGGCGCAAGACGTGAAGTGAGCGAGCGACCTGAACCGCCGGACGGCCGACCGCGTATCCCCCGGTGTCCCGAGCCGACGGAGGAGACCGCGATGGATTCCGGCGATACCTACCCTCTGCTCTCCGGGGCAGCCGGCTACGCCTACCGTCCGGGCCAACCGGAGCCCGCGCCCGAGCCCGAACCCGTCGACGAGCCGCCCACCGAGGAGTTCCCTCCGGTTCCCGCGCTGCCGGAAGCCACCGTGCCGCCCCGCCGCCGCTCCAGAACCGCCGCCGTCCTCATCGTGCTGGCCATCCTCAGCGGCACCGGCGTTCTCGTCGCGGTCGCCCTGACCGGCAACCCGAGTGACCCGGCCGCCGCGCCACCTCCGACCGACGGACCGGCACACGGCGCCACCGGCCCACGGGCGTTCGAGGCCGGCACGTTCGAACTGGCCAGCAACGTCACCGAACTGAACCTCACGCTGGGCCGCCCCCGCGGTCCGGTCCGGGTCACCACCCCACCCGGCAGCGGCATCACCCCGTCGACCACGACCACCGGCACCGACCTGCGCATCACCACACACAACACCGGAACACCGGGCAACGGCCGCCTCGACGTCATGCTCGACGACCGCATCACGTGGACGATCCGGATGACCGGCGGCGTCCGCACCGCCACTTTCGCCCTCACCGGCGGCAACATCCGCGCCGTAGACCTCGACGGCGGCGCCGACGCGGTCTCCCTGGCGCTACCGGCGCGTCCCCTGCCGATCCACATGTCCGGCGGCATCCGCGAATGGACGATCAAAACCGAGACCCAGCTTCCCGTACGCGTCCAAGCGCAGCACGGCGCAGGCGAGGTGACCCTGTACGGCCGCAGGCAGAGCGGCATAGCCCCCGACACCACAGTCACCGCCGGCACCGGCACCGGCCTCGACGTCATCGCCACCGCCGGCTTCGGCTCCCTGGCCGTCCACCGCTGACGCGATGATCCAGACAGTCAGCCGAACAGGAAGCGGAACGCGTTGGCCGACAGCAGTTTGGCTCGTTGCGGCTCGGTGAGGAACGAGGCCGTGCGGACCACGTTGCCGGCCGGGCGCTCGCCCAGCGGATAGGGGTAGTCGCTGCCGACCACGACCCGGTCCTCGCCCATGGTGTCGACCAGAAGGCGCAGGGACGGCTCGCTGAACACCACCGAGTCGACGTAGAAGCGATCCACGTAGGCGCTCGGTGGCCGGGTCGAGCGGCCGCGCACCACATCACCGCGGTGGGTCCAGGCATTGTCGGCGCGGCCCAGCCAGTACGGGAAACTGCCGCCGCCGTGGGCGAAGCACAACCGCAGTGTCGCCGGCACCTGGTCGAGCACGCCGCCGAGGATCAGGGCCAGCGCCGACAGGTGCGTCTCGGCGGGCATGCCGGTCAGCCAGCGCGCCATCCACCGGTCGAGGCGCGGTCCCTCCGGCATGTCCCACGGGTGCACGAAGACCGGAGCCCCCACCGACGCGCAGTGCTGCAGGAACTCGACCACGCCGGCCGAGTCCAGGTCCTGGTCGCCGACGTGGTTGCCGATCTCGACGCCGACGTGGCCGGCCGCCATCGAGCGGTCCAGCTCGGCGCAGGCCGCGGCCGGGTCCTGCAACGGCACCTGGCAGAACGGGATCAGCCGCGGGTCGCCGCCGGTGATGTCCAGGGTCAGGTCGTTGAAGATGCGGGCCAGACCGGCCGCCTGGGCCGGGGTGCGGTCGTAGCCGAAGAAGACCGGGGTCGGCGACACCACCTGACGGTCGATGCCGTCGGCGTCCATGTCGGCCAGCCGCACCGCCGGATCCCAGCAGGACGAGTCGATCCGGCGGAACTCGGTGTCCCGGATCATGATGATCGCTTCGCGTTCCGACGAGACGCGGAGCCAGGGCCAGCCGGACCCGCCGCACTCGGCGGCGAGATCCGGCCACCCCTTCGGAACGACGTGCGTGTGTACGTCGATGACGTCCGGCAACGGTCAGCCCTTACCGGGGTGCAGTGCGCCGCAGTTCCCGCACGTACGGGCCTTCTCGTCGGAGTAGAAAGCCGTGAACACGGGCGGCAGGTCCTCGACGATGTCCCGCACCTGCAGTTCGACCTCGTGCACCAGGTGGTCGCACTCGAAGCAGTACCACTGGAACTTCTCGAGCGTGCCCTCCTCGCGCACCCGCTCGACGACCAGGCCGATCGAGCCCACCTCGGGCCGCTGCGGCGAGTGCGGCGTGTTACCGGGCAGCACCCACATCTCGCCTTCGCGGATGTGCACGTCCACCGGCCCGTCCGGGGTCATCGTCTTGACGTGCATGTTGCCCTTGACCTGGTAGAAGAACTCCTCGTACGGATCCACGTGGAAGTCCGTCCGCGAGTTGGGCCCGCCGACCACCATGACGATGAAGTCGTCGCCGGTCGGGAACATCTGCTTGTTGCCGACCGGCGGCTTGAGCAGGTGCTTGTTGTCCTCGATCCAGCCCGGAAAGTTGATCGGGTCGGTCATGACCCCTCCTCAGAAGACGACGGAACAGGCAGAGCGGCGACGGCTTGGATTTCGATCAGGAGGTGCGGATGCGGCAACTGGTGCACGGCCACGGTCGTACGGGATGGGCCGGAAGTGTCGAAATATGAGGCGTAGACAGCGTTGTAGCCGCCGAAGTCGTTCATGTTGACCAGGTAGGTCGTGATCTGCACGACGTCGGCCAGCGACGCCCCGACCGAGGCCAGGATGTCGGCGATGTTGTCGAGCACCGCGCGTGTCTGCTCGGCGATGTCGAGCGACGTGGTCCCCATGGCGTCGACCGAGGCACCGGCGATCGTGTTGTCCGGCCGGCGGCTGCTCGTCCCGCTGACGAAGGCGAACCCGTTGGCCACCTTGACGTGCGGGAATTTCCCCCGCGGGGTGGCCTTGCCGGAGACCAGGTGACCGGTCACGACGACGCCTTCAGCGAGGCACTGCCCAGGCTTTCCACTTCCACCCGTACGGTCTGACCGGGCCCCACCGGCACGGCGGCGGTGGCCGCTCCGGCGAGCACGATCCAGTCGTCCTCGAGTGTGCCGGCGAGCCGCAGCGCCTCGCGGAACGCCTCCCGCGGATCGCCCAGGATCGCCGCCGTGGAGCCGGATTCCGCCACCTCGCCGTCGACGATCAGCTGGACGCCGAGGCTGTCCACGTTGTCCGGCACGGGTTGCCAGGCGCCGACCACGAATCCGGCCGCCGACGTGTTGTCGGCGATCACCTCGTCGAGCGTGAACTTGAAGTCGAGCCACCGCGAATCGATCACCTCGAGGGCGGGGGCGACGGCCGAGATCGCCCCACCGCGTACGAGAAAAGCAACCTCGGGCTCGACCTTGGGATGGATGCGCGGACCCCGATCGAGCACCCCGCCGTCGTCGATCCGCATGGCGTCGGTGAGCCATCCCCAGATGACCGAGTCGACGCCCATCTGCTGCATCTTGGCCTT
Source organism: Paractinoplanes bogorensis (assembly GCF_018829635.1). Taxonomy (GTDB): domain Bacteria; phylum Actinomycetota; class Actinomycetes; order Mycobacteriales; family Micromonosporaceae; genus Actinoplanes; species Actinoplanes bogorensis. Next base: position 272,048 of record NZ_JAHKKG010000003.1, on the reverse strand, counting down.
GCTGGTGAGGCCGAGCTTGACTCCGACGACGGTCTCGCCACGAGCCAGCCGCAGATCAACGACTTCCCGCTGTACGGCGTAGGGGTCACCCACCGGATACGTGCCACCCGGAAGCTCGGTGGCGGTGGTGAGCGCGTTGTCGAGGGCAACCGCGAGTGAGGTCACGACATGTCCAAACAGACGTTGGTGTACTCGGAATAGAAGTCGAGCGAGTGGCGGCCACCTTCGCGGCCCACCCCCGAGGCTCTCATCCCGCCGAACGGGGTACGCAGGTCGCGCAGGAACCAGGTGTTGACCCAGACCAGACCGACGTCGAGTTGCGCGCCGGCCCGCAGCGCGCGGCCCACGTCCCGGGTCCAGACCGTCCCGGCCAGCCCATACGCGCTGTCGTTGGCCAGCGCGAACGCCTCGTCCTCGTCGTCGAACGGCGCGATGTGACAGATCGGACCGAAGATCTCTTCCCGTACGGTCCGGGCGTCCTGGCCGAGCCCGGTGATGACGGTGGGCTCGATGTAGGAGCCGCCGTCGCGCTCGTCGCCGAAATGCGGCACTCCCCCGCCCGCGAGTACGGTCGCGCCCTCGCTGCGGGCCAGGTCGTAATAGCCGAGCACCTTGTCGCGGTGGGCCTTGGAGATGAGCGGCATCGTGCCGGTCGTCTCGTCGGTCGGCCAGCCGTACGTGAGCTGCTTGGCCCGCTCGGCCAGCCGCGACGCGAACTCGTCGAAGACCGACCGCTGCACGTACAGGCGCTCGGTGCAGAGGCAGACCTGCCCGCCGTTGGTGAAGCTGGACCGCACGCTGCCGGCCACCGCCGCGTCGAGGTCGGCGTCGGCGAAGACCAGTCCGGCGTTCTTGCCGCCGAGCTCGAACGAGACCGGCTTCACGCCCGGGGCGGCCGCCCGCATGATGGCGGACCCGGTGGCCGACTCGCCGGTGAAGGTGATCGCATCGACGTCCGGGTGGGTGGTCAGCCATTCGCCGGCCGCGTCCGGGCCGTGGCCGTGCACCAGGTTGAAGACGCCCTCGGGCACGCCGGCCGCGGCCATCACCTCGGCCAGCACGGTGGCCGAGGCCGGGGTCTCCTCGCTGGGCTTGACCACGACGGCGTTGCCGCAGGCCAGCGCGGGCGCGACCTTCCAGGTGAGCAGCAGCAGCGGCAGGTTCCAGGGCACGATGATGGCGACGACGCCGACCGGCTTGCGGACCGCGTAGTTCAGGGCCCGGCCGCCGCCCGCGGTGGCCGTGGTGAACGATTCGGTGCCGGTGGCGGCCACGATGTCAGCGAAGGCCCGGAAGTTGGCCGCGCCGCGTGGGATGTCGAGCGTACGGGCCTGGGTCAGGGTCTTGCCGGTGTCGGCGACCTCGGCCGTGACCAGGTCGTCGAAGCGCCGCTCGAGCTCGTCGGCGATCCGGCGCAGCACGTTGGCGCGTTCCTGTTCGGTCGTGCGCCCCCACGGCCCGCGGACCGCGGCTCGGGCGGCCGCGACCGCATCATCCACGGTGGACCGGTCGGACTCCGTCACCGTGAAGACGGTCTCGCCGGTGACCGGGGAGGCCTTGGCGAACGTGTTCACCGCCGGCCGGAACTCGCCGGCCACGAAGTTGCGCAGCAGGGGCGGGTCGCCGGCCTTCCCGGTCGCCAGGGCGGGGTCCCAGTTCATCGGACCACCCGCCGCAGCAGGGCGGCCGCCGCGAACGCCGCCACGCCGAGCGCCGCGGCCCCGAGCACCTGGTGCTGTCGTTTCACCCGGCGGCGGACCTCGGCGTACGGGGTCGTCGAGAACGACACCAGCTCGTAGCGCGACACATACTTGCCGGGCAGCCAGCGTTCGAGGGTGTGCTCGACGTTCTTGCCCGCCTTGAAGAACGGGTCGGCCACCTTGTCGCGCATCTCGACGAAGTTCGCGAGGGCCATCTCGGCGATCGCCTCGGAGTTCTCGCGACGCCCACGCTCGTACAGGGGAAGGGCCGAAGGCCAGTCGTCGCCGGTCGCGTCGAGGCAGCGGTCGAGCTCGACCACGTCCTCGAAGGCGGCGTTGGCGCCCTGGCCGTAGAACGGGACGATGGCGTGCGCGGCGTCGCCGATCAGCGCGACCCGGCCCAGCATCTGCCAGGGGCCGCACTTCACCGTGCCGAGCAGGCCGACCGGGTTGTGCCGGTAGTCGTCGGCCAGGTTCGGGATCAGCTCCATCAGGTCGGGGTAGTTGGTGCGGAAGTGGCGTTCGACCGCGGCCGGGCTGCCCAGCGAGGCGAAGCTGCCGGTGCCGGCGTTGGGCCAGAACAGGGTTCCGGTGAACGAGCGGTCCGGGTTGGGCAGCGCGATCATCATCGAGGTACCGCGGGGCCAGATGTGCAGCGCGCCCGGGTCGAGCGCGAACTCACCGTCGCGGGCCGGGATCGTCAGCTCCTTGTAGCCGTAGTCGAGGAAGCTGACCGACTCGGCAAAACCTTCTCCCGCGTACGCCATCAGGAGTCCCCGCGTCGCGGATCCGGCCCCGTCGGCACCCAGGATGATGTCGGCCTTGGCCTGGCTGCCGTCGGCGAACCCGAGCGTGCCGAGCGCCGGATCGAGCTCGGTCAGCGGGTGATCGAAGTGGATGGTCACGCCCGCGGTGCCGGCCGCCGCGTCGAGCAACGCGTCGTTGAGCGCGCCCCGGCCGATCGAGTTGATGGCCCGATCACCCGAGAGGCTGTACGCCTGGAAGTTGGCCTCGCCGCCGAGCGGGTGCACCATCCGGCCGCGCATCGGCAGCGCGTCCGCCAGCACCTGCTCCTCGAGGCCGATCCGGCGCAGCGCGTCGATGCCCCGCTCGGAGAGGGCCAGGTTGATCGAACGACCCCGCTCGGCCCCGGTGACCCGCGGGTCGGAGCGGCGCTCGTACAGGTCGACGGTGTAACCGCGCCGGCCCAGATAGCAGGCGAGCAGGCTGCCGGTCAGTCCGGCGCCGACGATCGCGACGTGCTTCATTTGGTCTCCCCGATGCAGGCCGCCAGCGCCGCCGCGGCCCGGTCACAGTCCTGATAGGACGAATACAGCGGGACGGGCGCGAACCGGACCACGTCCGGCTGCCGGGCGTCGGCGATCACGCCGTACTCGAAGCGCAGCCGCTTGGTGAGCGCACCGGCGTCGCCTTCGTGGAGGCGTACGGAAAGCTGACAGCCGTGCCGTTCCGGCTCGCGCGGCGTGATGATCGACAGCGGCCGGGTCGCCACCACCTCGTCCAGAAGGTCGCGCAGATACGAGGTGAGTCGCAGGCTGCGCTCGCGGAGGGCGGGCATGCCGACCTCGTCGAAGAGGCGTAGCGACGTACGGACGGGACCCATCGCGAAGATCGGCGGGTTCGACACCTGCCAGGCGTCGGCACTGCGCGGCGGCCGTGACTCCGGTGTCATCTCGAACCGGGTGGTCGCCTCGGTGCTCCACCAGCCCTCGAAGCGCTGCAGGTCAGGCCGGCCGTGGTGGCGCTCGTGGATGAAGACACCGGCCAGCGCGCCCGGCCCCGAGTTCAGGTATTTGTACGAGCACCAGGCGGCGAAGTCGGCTCCCCACTCGTGCAGGGCGAGGGGCACGTTGCCGGCCGCGTGCGCGAGGTCCCAGCCGACGACCGCGCCGGTTTCTCGTCCGGCCGCCGTGATCGTGGCCATGTCCATCAGCTCGCCGGTCAGGTAGTTGACGCCACCCAGCATCAGCAGCGCGACCGTGTCCCCCTCGGTGGCGAGGAATTCCAGGACGTCTTCCGTACGAAGGTTGTCCTCGCCGTCGCGCGGACGCAGACGGACCACGGCGTCGTCCGGGTCGAGACCGTGGAACCGGGCCTGACTGCGTACGGCATAGGAATCGGACGGGAAAGCCGCGTCCTCGATGACGATGCGGGTGCGGGAGCCCGACGGGCGGTAGAACGACACCATCAGCAGGTGCAGGTCGACGGTGAGCGAGTTCATCACCACGACTTCGGACGGCAGCGCACCGACGAGCCGGGCCGCGGGCTCGGTCAACAGCTCGTGGTAGGGCAGCCACGGCCGGTTCGCGTCCAGGTGGCCCTCGACCCCGAGCCGGGCCCAGTCGTCGAGGTCCTCGTTCAGCTCGACGCGGGTCGCCTTGGGCTGCAACCCGAGCGAGTTCCCGGCGAAGTAGGCGACCTCGGGGAAGTCACCGCCCTCGGCCGGCGGGATGTGGAACAGATGGCGGTGGCCGGGATCCTGCTGGTCGTTCATCACATTTCCGTCCGCGAGGTCCAGAGCTCCGGGAACACCGGGCGGCTCATGCTGCGCTGCAGGAAGGCCAGCCCGTTGGAGCCGCCCGACCCGCTCTTCGCGCCCATCGTGCGCTGCACCGCCTTGAGGTGCAGGTAACGCCAGTCGCCGAACCGGTCGGCGACCTCGGTCAGCGCCTCGCCGAGCATCCGCATGTGGTTGCCCGGGCCGGGATCGCGGTAGACGCGCACCCAGGCCTCGGCCACCGACGGGTCGGCCTCGTGCTCGACCGCCACGTCCCGGTCGAGCAGCTCGGGCTTGAGGTCGTGCCCCTGGCGGGCCAGCAGCAGGATCACCTCGTCCCAGAGGCTCGACCGGTGCAGGGCCGCGGTCAGGTCGTCGAAGGCGTCGCTGCCGCGGAACGGCCGGATCAGCGACGCGGTGCGCAGCCCGAGAAGGAACTCCACGTGACGGTACATCGCCGACTGGAAGCCGGAGCCCTCACCGAGCAGATCGCGGAACTTGTTGAAGTCGGCCGGGGTCATCCAGCGCAGCGTCTGCCAGGCCGCGTTCAGGCCCTCGAGGTGCAGGGCGGCGCGGCGCAGCGGGGCCAGGGCGGGCCAGATCTCGTCCGCGCGGACGTGGTCGCGGGCCAGCTCCAACTCGTGCCGGACGAGCTTGAAGTAGAGCTCCATGATCTGGCTGACCACCAGGAACGACATCTCGCCGGGGTCGCCGCTGAGCGGGCGCTGCAGGGTGTGCAGGGTGCTGGCGTGCACGTACGAGTCGTAAGGCACCCGCCGTCCGAACTCCAGCGTGGGTGCCCCGCCGTTGCGCGCCACCCGGGCGTCGCGCTCCTCGGCGGTGGTCGGACGAACCGTATCCACGATCTCTCCTCTGACGGGCGAACCGCTCCATGATTTCGCTGCCCGGGGCCCGTTCGGAATGCCGAATTAACGGCTCTGACCTCGTTGACCGTGGCAATGGTGGCTAGATTTGAGAAATCGCTTAACGATCGGAAGGTGGGCCGGATGGACGCGATGGATTGGGCCCTGCTGGGCGAATTGCAGGACGATGCGCGGCTGTCCTTCAGCGAGCTGTCCCGGCGGGTGCACCTGTCGCCACCGGCCGTGGCCGAACGCGTCCGCCGGCTCGAGGAGACCGGCGTCATCACCGGCTATCACGCCCACGTCGACCTGGCCAAGGCCGGGCGCCGGGTGCTCGGGCTGATCCGGATGTCGTGCTACGGCCCGACCTGCGTGCTGCGCGACGACAAGGTGGCCACCTGGCCCGAGGTTCTGGAGATCAACCGGGTCACCGGCGACACCTGCTGCGTGCTCAAGGTGGCGGCCGCTTCGATGGACGCGTTCGCCGAGGTCACCGACCGGCTCGGCAACTACGGGACGCCGTCCAGCACGATGATTCTGGCCACCCCGCTGGGCTGGCAGCCCATCGCGCGTTTTTAGTAGGATCGAACAAAATGGTCTACGGGGAGGTAGGCGTGACGGAGCCGCTCGAGGAGACTCCTTCCGCGCAGGTCGGTCCGCGCATCCGCGAGTTCCGCAAGCAGCGCGGGTTGACGCTGCGTAGTCTCGCCGCTCGCGCCGGGTTGTCGATCGGGTTCCTGTCCCAGGTCGAGCGGGGCATCTCGTCGATCGGGCTGACCGCCCTGGGCAGTGTGGCGAGCGCGCTCGGCCATTCGGTCGCCGACTTCTTTGACGACGCCCCCGTCACCGACCCTGTAGTGGTCCCGATGCCGCGGCACTTCACGCTGACCCGGGGCGAGAACGCCGCCGTGCAATACGTGTCGGGCCAGCAGACCTACCGCATGCTGTCCGAGCGTGGGGCGGGCCTGGTGCTCGAGCCGATGGTCGTGCACATCGCGCCCGGCGGGCGGCGGGAGAACGCGTACGGGCATGCGGGCGAGGAATTCGCTTACGTGATCTCCGGCGAGCTTCTCTACGAGGTCGACGGGGTCGAGCACCGGCTGCACCCCGGTGACAGCGTGCATCTGCGCTCGTCCGTGCCGCACGCCATGTACAACGACACCGAAGAGGTCACCACCGTCGTCTCGGTAGTGACCCCGCGACTCTTCTAATGCGCTCGATCGCGCATACGCCGCTACAGGCGGTTAAGTTCGACCGGCGGACAACAGCGGCTTCGCCGACGTCGTCCGACGGTCGAACTTAACCGCGCGGCAATGCGCTCCTCGCTGGGCTGTTCACGAGCGTGAAATCTGGCGCTCCACCTCGGCCATCGTGGCCGCCCAGATCGGCGAGGCCGGCGCGATCACGTCGAAGTGGTCGCCCGGCAGCTCGAGCAACGTGATGTTCGAGGCTTTCGCGAACCGCCGGTTGATGTCGACCAGGTCGAGCCCGTCCCCGCTCCCCTGCACCAGCAGCGCCTCCGAGGCCAGCGGCAGCCGCGCCATCGGGTCGCTCGCCGCATAGACCTCGGGCCGCTCGTCCGGCGTCCCGCCCAGCGCGGTCGTGATCGCCCCTTCGCCGAGGAACCGCCGCTGACCCTCGTGCAGGTCGAGCACCCCGGCCAGCGAGACCGCGAGTGCCAGATCCGGGTCGTCGGCGGCCAGGCGCAACGCGAGCTGTCCACCCGCCGAATGCCCGAACAGCACGATCGGCGCCCCCGGGTGGCGTTCCCGGGCCTTGGCCACACCGGCCGCGATGTCGGCCGTGGTGGCGTCCCAGCCGTTGCGGTCGGGTCGCCGATATTCCAGGTTCCAGCTGACCCAGCCCCGTCCGGCCAGATCGATGGCGAGCGCGTCCATCAGGTCGGCGGCCCAGATCGACCGCCAGAACCCGCCGTGAATGAGAACCCCGACCGGCGCCACGGCGGGGGCGGCCGCGGCGTCGGTCGGGGTCCGCTCGTCGGCCCACTGCTCGGGGTGGGCTCCGTAGGACACGCGCTCGGCGGGCGCGCGGAAGCTGTGCACGGCGTGGCGGATGGCCCAGGCCAGCCCCCAGACGCCGCGACCGTGCAGGTGGTGCGGCCCGATCGGTTCCGCGGCCACGGTCAGGTCGTAGAGAACCGCGCCCGTCACACTCGAATCGGCCGGCACGACCACGATCGGACCGTCGTGCGCCTCGTGCTGGCCGGCCACGCGCAGGCCGACGCCCAGCTCGTCGGCTGTGCTCTCGGCCAGCGAGATCAGCAGGTCACGGTCGGCGTTCAGATCCGGCCCGAGCACAAGCAGAACATCCATGGAGGCGCTCCTCAAAGCTCTGTTGATCATGCGTCGTGGCCCCGGCCAGAACCCACCCTCCCAGAGGGGGGGACCTCCACCACCAGCAATTGTGACGAGAAATGCTGATCTTTGGAGGGCGCCGGCCCATGATCTGTGGACAAGCCGCGCGCTGTGGAAAACGCGTCGCGCGCGGCCGACCGTGCTAGCGGGACAACAACGGCAGCACCTCGGCGCCCAGCAACTCCACGCCGCGGTCGTCGGTCAGGCCGTGTGGTGTGCCGAACTCGACTCGGCGCACGCCGGCGTCGATCAGTTTCTGCGCCTGGGCCGCGACCTGCTCAGGGGTGCCCGAGAAGGCGAACCGGTCCAGCACATCATCCGGGATCAGCTTGCCGGCGGCGGCGTCCTCACCGGCGGCGACCAGCTTGCCGACCTCGGCCACCAAGCCGTCGGGCAGCGTCACCGTGGGATCGAGGTCGGCGACCACGGCCAGGTACATGGCCACCTCGGTGCGGGCCTTGGCCCGGGCGGCCTCGCCGTCGGTGTCGACGACCGTCACCGCGCCGAGCACGATGCCGACCTCGTCGACGTCGCGTCCGACGGCATCCGATCCCACCTGCACGCGCGAGCGGATCACCGGGACCATGTCGGGATTGGCGCTGCCGCCCACCTTGATCTCGTCGGCGATCCGGCCGGCCAGAGCGGCGCCCTGAGCACCCCAAGCCCCGATCAGCAGCGGCACCGCGGGCCGCTGACGCTCGTAGCGCAGCAGGGTGCCGGCGGCGAGAGAGAAGACCCGTCCGGCATAAGCGCCGGGGTCACCGCGGAGGAGGTGCGAAACCACCGCGGCGGTTTCCTCCAGAGCGGTCAGCGGGCGTGGTTGGTCCAAACCCACAGCGCCGAGCCAGGTGCCCCGCGCCAGCCCGAGATAGGCCCGCCCGTGCGAAGCGAGGTCGAGGGCGGCGATCTGCCCGGCGATCTCGTACGGCGCCATCGAGAACGGGTTCAGGCAGGCCGGCCCGAGGCGTACGCGGGAAGTCGCCCCGGCCATCTCCAGCAGCGGGAAGATCGGCGGCTGGTACATCAGGTCGCCGAACACCGTCAGCACGTCGAATCCGGCCGCCTCGGCCGAGCGCGCCAGCCGGGCATACGTGCCGGCCGGTTTGTCGCTCTGCAGGCCGAGGCCGATCTCGCAGCGTAAGGCAGGCATCAGGTCAGGTCCTCGGAGTTCATGGTGCGCCGGCAGGTCCGCTCGACCTTCATGACGAGGCGCTCCTCGGGGTCGGGACAGATGAAGTGCGAGTCCTGGGCCAGCCAGTCGCCGGCGGCGAGGTCGCGCTGCTTGGCCGCGAGGAACGGGAGCACCGACGCCAGGGCGTACACGCAGAAGTGTTTGCCCTCGGGGATGGTCAGGTGCGCGCTGTTGGTCAGGTCGAAGTGGTCGCCGACGGCCATGCCGCAGACCGACCGGCCCTCGATCCGGTCGACGCTGACCCGCAGGTCGTAGATGTCCATCTCGCTCATGACGCCTCCTCTGACACACGCACGACGACCTTGCCGGTGGTACGACGGGCGGCCAGGTCGGCCAGAGCCGACGGCGCCTCCTCGAGTGAAGAAACCCGGGTGACCGGCGGCCGCAACTCCCCAGCGGCACACCGGCGGAACAATTCGTCGTAGGCCGCGCGCACCTCGGATGGGCGGGCCCACGGATACCGCGATCCCCACGACAGGCCGATCAGGTCGGCGTTGCGGGCGATCAGCCGGGCCGGGTCGACCGGCGGTGGCGCGCCCGCCGCCATGCCGACGCTGACGAGGCGCCCCTCGAAGGCGAGGCAGTCGAGGGACCGGCTCAGCAGATCTCCCCCCACAGGATCGATGACGACATCGGCGGAACAAGCGAAATCGTCGTAGGGCCGGACGTCAGCCGCCCCATGAGAAAGACAGACAGCGCGCTTCTCAACCGACCCGGCAGTAGCGATCACCCGAGCCCCCCGAGCCACCGCGAGCTGAATGGTGGCGATACCGACCCCACCCGCACCCGCATGCACCAGCACGGTCTCCCCGGCCCGCAGTCGCGCCCGCTCCAACGCGAACCAGGCGGTCTGATAAGTGACCGGCAGCGCCGCCGCCGAAATCACGTCCACATCGGAGGGACGAGGAACCACGAGATCGGAGGAGATGGTCACGGTGTCACCGAGAGCACCGTGCGGAAGCGCCGGGCAGACGACAACGTCACGGCCGATCCACGCCGGGTCGCCTTCGATGACGACGCCGGCCGCCTCCACCCCCGGGGTCATCGGCGGATCGGGCCGCACCGGGTAGTCACCCCGGCACAACGACACGTCGAGGAAGTTCAGGCCGACCGCGTGCACCGCCACCTTGACCTGCCCCGGCCCGGGCGGCGGGTCGTCCTCCAGCGTGGCGAGCCTCAGCACGTCCTGCGGCTCGCCGTGCGTGGTCGCGATCAGCCGCCGGATCACGGGCGGACCAGCTCCGCGTGGTGGTGCACGATCCGCCAGCTTCCGTCCAGGCACCGCAGCACGTCGGTCACCCGCGTCCGCTGCTCGAGGCCGCTGCCGGCGTCGCGGGTCACCAGAACATAGCGCGCGACACCGGTGTCACCCCAGACGTCGATCCGCTTCTCGACCGCGGTCATCACGTCGAGCACCGGCCGTTCCCCGGCCGCGTCCCGGGTGTCACGGAACTGGTCCAGCTCGCGCCGGGTCCGCAACGGGCCGGGCAGGTGCGTCTCCCAGGTCGTGACGTCCTCGTGCAGGTGGGCGTCGAAACGCGACCGGTCGCCGGCCAGGAACGCGGCGTACATGTCGTCGATGCCGGCCGCGATGGCCGCCGCCCCGACCTCAACAAAGCTCATCGCTGGTCCTCCCGGCTGACGACGCCGCCCTTCATCACGAACCGCACACCGCGGAAGGCGGAGGTGTCGTCCAGGGGGTCGGCGTCCATGGCGATCAAATCTGCGTACTTGCCGGCCTCGACCGTGCCGAGGTCGTCGGAGAGGCCCAGCCAGCGGATCGGGCCGCGGGTGCCGGCGTGCAACGCCCGCTCCGGGCCGATGTGCTCGGCCAGGTTCTCCAGTTCCCGTACGGTCGCGTTGGTGCCCTCGAACGACCAGAACGGCGGCATGTCGCTGCCGAGCAGGATCTCCACCCCGGCGTCGAGGGCCATCCGGAAGCTCTCGATGTGGCGCGGGCCGGCCCCGAGCGACCGGCACTGCATCCATTCCGGTACGCCGAGTTCGTCGAAGAACTCCTTGCACCGGGTCACCAGCAGCGTCGGCACCAACGCGGTCCCGCGAGCCGCCATCAGGGCCGCGACCTGCGGGGTGAGCTGATAGCCGTGTTCGACGCAGTCCAGCCCGAGCTCGACCGCGGCCCCGATCACCTCGGCCGGCCCGGCGTGCGCGGTCACCTTGCGGCCCCATGCGTGCGCGGTCTCGATGACGGCGGACATCTCGTCGGCGAACAGCTGCGGGGTCGAGATGGCCTCGTGCTCACCGGCCAGCCCGCCCGAGATCATCACCTTGATCAGGTCGGCGCCGGCCTTGATCTGGCTGCGCACGCCGTGCCGGAAGCCGACCGGCCCGTCGCACTCCATCGTGTCGCCGCTCTCGTGGCCATGCCCGCCGGTGCAGACCAGCGCCCGTCCGGCCGTGTACATCCGCGGCCCGGGCACGCGTCCGGCCTTGATGGCCCGGCGCAACGCGAAGTCGGCGTGGTCCTTCTCGGCCACGTTGCGCACGGTCGTCACGCCGCAGTCGAGCGTGCGGCGGGCACCGTCGGCCATGTACAGGGCCAGATCGTGCGGGCCCATGTCCTTGACCGCGTTGCCGCCCCCGCCGGGCAGCGACAGCGAGAAGTGGGTGTGCATGTTGACCAGACCCGGCGTCACGAAGGCGCCGTTCAGATCACGTTCCACCACCGGGCCCGATTCCCGGGCCTGACGAGCGATTTTCCCGTACGGACCCACGGCCGTGATCCGGTCATCGGTGACCCAGACGCCGGCGTCCTTGACCGGAAGCGCCCGCGCGTCCACCACCGTGCAGTTGCCGAGAAGCTGATTCACGCGATCACCCCGTACACCTCGCGGGCCGCCTCACTCGAGACGTACCCCTCCTGAACGTCCTGGCGCACCGCGGCCGGGTCCCGCCGGCCGGGGTCGCCGTGCCCACCGCCACCGGCGGTCAGCAGGGTCACGCGGTCACCGGCACGCACCGCGGTGCGCTTGGTGCTGACCCGCCGTTCCCGGTCGGTGCCGGGGAAGACGACGACCTGGTTCGGCTCGGGTGAGCGGCCGCCGTCGAGCGCCCACGGCGCGCTCTTCGTCTTCTTGATGACCGACAGGAACTCGCCGTCGGTCACGAACCGGATGTCGCGCCGCAGCCCGCAGCCGCCCCGGAACCGGCCCGCGCCCCCGGAGTCGGTGCGCACCTCGACCCGTTCGAAGAACATCCCGGTCTTGGCCTCGAGCACCTCGACCGGAGTGTTGCGGGCCTGGGTCTGGCACAGGTGGTTGGCCGGCCCGATGCCGTCGTGGTCGGGCGAGCCGCCCCAGCCGACCGGATCGTTGTTGCTGACCGCGAACATGTCACCGGTGTCGGGGTGGACGCCGACCATCATGAAGCCGGGCACGTCCCCGCCGCTCGACGCCGGCAGCTGGGAGGGCATCCCCTGGGCCAAGGCCTTGTAGATGAGTTCGAGCGCGACCGTTCCGGTCCACTGGGTGAACGTCGCGGCCGGATAGACAGCATGGAACAAAGTGCCCGATGCGGCATGGACCCGCAGCGGGGCGAAGTGACCGGCGTTGGTCTGCTCGTCCGGCGTCGTGATGGCCTTGAACGCCACCCGGCAGGTCGCGATGGTCGAGCCGATCGGCAGGTTCACCGGCCCGGGGACGGCCGGCGACGAGCCGGCGAAATCGACCGTGAACGTCCCGTCCTTGATGGTGACCGTGGCCCGCATGAGGATCGGGTCTTCGGACACCCCGTCGTCGTCCAGCCAGTCCTCGGCCGTCCAGCTCCCCTGCGGCAGCCGCGCCACCGCCTCGGCCGCGGACTCTTCAGCCGCGCGAACAAAGCGGTCGACGACGTCGGAAACGACCGGCTCGGTGTAGCGATCGAAGAGCTCGGCCACTCGCCGCTCCCCGGTCCGTAGCGCGGCGACCTGGGCGTTGAAGTCACCGAGGACGAGCGCGGGCATCCGGGAGTTGAAACGGATCAGCTCCATGACGTCGCGCACCGGTTCGCCGGCCGAATAGACCTTTGTGCCGGGAAATATCAGGCCCTCTTGATGCATGTCGGTGGAGTCGAGCACGTACCCCGGATCCTTGGCCCCGAGGTCCATCCAGTGGGCCCGGATGCACAGGTAGGCGACCAACTCCCCCTGCGAGAAGACGGGCGCGAACATCGTCGCGTCGTAGGAGTGCGCCGCGTTCCAGTAGGGATAGTTCAGAACGAAGATGTCGCCCTGCTGCATGGCTCCCACATACTCGACACCCTTACGGATCGAGTAGTCGTTGGCGCCCAGGAAGCGGGACAGCCCGGTCGACTCGGCGACCAGCCGCAGCGACCGGTCGTAGATCGAGATGCCGAAGTCGTGCACCTCGTAGATGACCGGGTTGAACGCCGTCCGCACGAGCGCGGCCCGCATCTCCTCGGCCGCCGACACCAGGTGGTTGCGGATCACCTCGACCGTGGCGCCGTCAATCATCGAGCTCGACCCCGTAGACGACCCGGGCCGCGGCCGGCGAGACGTAGCCCTCGGCGACGTCACGGCGTACGGCGGAAGGGTCTCTCTCGGCCGGAAGCCCGTGCCCGCCGCCGCCCGCGGTGAGCAGCGTGACCCGATCCCCGGGCACGACGGTCAGCCGCTTGGTGCTGATCCGCTCCTCGCGGTCGGTGCCCGGGAAGGCGACGATCGTGTTCGGGTCGGGGCGCAGCCCGCCGTCGAGCGCCCACGGCTGCGTCTTGGTCTTCTTGATGACCATCAGGAACTCGCCCGGCGTGACGAACCGGATGTCGCGCCGCACGCCGGTGCCGCCGCGGAACTTGCCGGCGCCGCCCGAGTCGGTGCGCATCTCGACGCGTTCCATGAACATGCCGGTCCGGGCCTCCATGACCTCGATCGGCGTGCCGCGCCCGGTGCTGCCGGAGACGTGGGTGGCCGCGTCGTTGCCGTCGTGGTCTGCGGTGCCGCCCCAGCCGACGAAGTCGTTGTTGCTGACCGCGAACATCGCGCCGGTGTCGGGGTGGACGCCGACCATCATGAAGCCCGGCACGTCACCTCCGCTCGAGGCGGGCAGCAGCGACGGCATGCCCTGGGCGAGCGCCTTGAGGATCAGCTCGAACGCCACGATCCCGGTCCACAGCGTGAACGTCGGCTGCGGGTAGACGGCGTGGAACAGCGTGCCCGGTTCGGCCCGGACCTCCAGCGGGGCAACGGTTCCCGCGTTGGAGGGCTCGTCGGGCGACGTGAGCGACTTGAGGATCACCTTGCAGATCGCCTCGGTGGCCCCGAACGGCATGTTGATCGGGCCGCGGACGGCCGGCGACGAACCGGCGAAATCGACCAGGAACTTGCCGTCGGCGATGGTGACCGTGACGCGCATCTTGACCGGCTCGTCACTGATGCCGTCGTCATCCAGGTAGTCCTCGGCGGTCCAGCTGCCCTGCGGGAGGGCCGCGAGAGCCGCCCGCGTACGGGCCTCACCGTCGGCGATGATCTGCTCGATCGCGGCCAGCACGGTCGGCCGGCCGAACTTGGCGTAGATCTCCAGCAACCGGCGCTCGCCGGTGCGGATGGCCGAGATCTGCGCGTTGAGGTCGCCCATGATGGCGTCGGGCATGCGCGAGTTGAACCGCAGCAGCTCCAGGATGTCGCGCACCGGCTCGCCGCGGGACACCACCTTCGTACCGGGGAAGATGAGGCCTTCTTGGTGCATGTCGGTGGAGTCGAGCACGTAGCCCGGGTCCTTGGCGCCCAGGTCCATCCAGTGCGCGCGGATGCACAGGAAGCCGATCAGGTCGGCACCGTCGAACACCGGCGCGAACAGGGTGGCGTCCGAGGCGTGGGCCGCGTTCCAGTACGGGTAGTTGAGCAGCACCACGTCGCCCGGGTGCAGGTTCTCGACGCCCACGTACTCCACGCCCTTGCGCAGCGAGAAGTCGTTGGCCCCGAGGAACGAGGTGAGCCCGGTGGCCTCGGCGACCGGCCGCATCTGGGCGTCGTAGAGCGAGAGACCGAAGTCGTGCACCTCGTAGATGACCGGGTTGAACGAGGTGCGGATCAGCGTGGCCCGCATCTCCTCGGCCGCCGACAGCAGATAGCTGCGTACGACCTCGACGCGGGCACCATCCAGTGTGGTCACAGGGCCACCTCCGAGAGGGTGACGTGCAGGTAGCCGTGCTCGTCCACGGTCACTCGCTGACCGCTCGGCACGACGGTGGTCGAGGTGCCCTCGTCGACCAGGGCCGGTCCGGGGAAGGTATTGCCCGCGCGCAGATCCTCGCGGTCATAGACGGCGAACGGCACGATGGTTCGAGTGCCGAAGTCAAAGGCTTCCCTGTGCGTACGCGGTGACGCCGCACCGCCGGCCTCGATCGTCGGCAATGAAGGACGTGAGGTGCGGCCGATCCCCCGTACGCGCAAATTGAGGATCTGCAGGGGGTTGCTCATGGTGTGGCCGTAGCGTGCGTGGTGCAGCTCGTTGAAGGCGTCCCGCACGGCCGTGGCGTCCAACGTGGACCCGACCGTGACCATCAGGCTGTGCTCCTGGCCCAGATAACGCAGCTCGAACTGCCGCTCGAGCACGCCCTCGCCGGCCGGAACCCCCTGCGCGGACAGGGAGGCGACCGCTTCGGCCTCGGTCTCCTTGAACAGCGGCTCGATGGCGGCCAGATCGGCGTCGTCGAGCGTGGTCATCACCGTACGGCTGAAGTCGTTGACGATGTCGGCGCTCAGCATGCCCCAGGCCGAGAAACCGGACGGCGCGAACGGCACCAGCACCTCGCCGATGCCCATCTCGCGAGCCAGCAGCGGCGCGAGCAGCGGGCCCGCCCCACCAAAGGCGAGCAGCGAGAACACCCGCGGGTCGTGGCCGCGCTCGACGGTGATCTGCCGGACCGCGCCGACCGTCTTGGCCAGCAGCACGTCGAAGATGCCGGCCGCGGCGTCCGGTACGGACAGTCCGAGGGGTTCGGCCAGCTGCTCGCGGATCGCGTCGCGGGCGGCCTCGTCGGCCAGGCCCATGGTGCCGGCCAGGAAGCGCTCCGGGTCGACGAACCCGAGCACCACCGCGGCATCCGTGACCGTCGGCTGGGTGCCGCCCCGGCCGTAGCAGACCGGGCCGGGGGCGGCGCCGGCGCTCTGCGGGCCGACCTTGAGCAGTCCCCGGTCGAGCCAGGCGATCGAACCGCCGCCGGCCCCGATCGTCCGGATGTCGTACGTGGGGATCAGCAGCGGGAAATGCTCGAGCTGGGCCTCGTACGCGGCGACGGCGCTGCCCTTCTCGATCACGCAGGCGTCGAGCGAGGTGCCGCCGATGTCGAACGTGAGCATGTTGTCGCGGCCCAGTTCGCCGGCCAGGTAGGCGGCGCCGACGATGCCGCCGGCCGGCCCGGAGAGCACGGTGTGGGTGGGCGACGTCTTGGCCACCGCGCCGGTCATCGAGCCGCCGCCCGAACGCATGATCAGGAACCGGCCCGCGAAGCCCTGCGCGGCCAGCCCGGACTCCAGCTGGTCGACGTAGCGCTCGAAGATGGGCCGGATGTACGCCTCGAGGACCGTGGTGCTGGTCCGCTCGTACTCACGGTATTCGCGGACGATGTCGGTCGACAGCGACAGGCTCACGTCCGGGTAGGCGTCGCGGATGATCCGGGCCGCCTCCCGCTCGTGGGTGGGGTCGAGGAACGAGTGCAGGAAGCAGATCGCGATCGACGTGACGCCCTGGTTCTCGACCAGCTCCCGCGCGGCTTCTCGCACACTCTCCGCCGAGAGCTCGTCGACCACGTTGCCCTTGTAGTCGAGGCGACCGGTGACGCCCGCGGTGAACCGGCGCTGCACCAGGCTTTCCGGGCGCTGGTAGCGGAAGTCGTACATGTGGTCGGCGGGCACGTTGCCCCGGCCGATCAGGAAGATGTCGCGGAACCCCTCGTTGGTGATGATCCCGGTGTTGCCGCCGCGCCGCTCCAGCACGGCGTTGAGGCCGAGCGTGGTGCCGTGGATGAACAGCTCCACCTCGCTCAGGTCGGTGCCGAGCGCGGCGATCGCGTTGAGCACCCCCTCGGCCGGGTTCGCGGGCGTGGTCGACGCCTTGCGGAAACGGACCTGGCCCGTACGGGTATCGAGTTCCATCGCGTCGACGAACGTGCCGCCGATGTCCACGGCCAACCTGATGCTCATTACGCGCTCTTTCCGATCAGGGCGGTCAGCTCGGGCACACGCCAGCAGGCGGCCCGGCTCTCGCCGTAGGACTGGAGGGTCTGCTCCTGCGACCGGCAGGTGTCGGTGACGAAGGGGCAACGGGCGGCGAGGGCGCAGCCGGTGGCGGCGTCGGCCTCGTCGAGGTCCTTGACGAGCTGCACCTCGGCGGTGCGGCTCTCACCCAGGCGGGGCGCGCTGCCCAGCAGGGCCCGGGTGTAGGGGTGTTTCGGGCGGTCGAAGACCTCGTCGACCGGGCCCTCCTCGACCACCCGGCCGAGGTAGAGCACGACGACCCGGTCGGCGAACCCGCGGACGGTGGCCAGATCGTGCGAGATGAACACCGATCCGTGGCCGGCGTCCGAGGCCACGTCGGCGATGACGTCGAGGATCTGCGCCTGCACGGTGACGTCGAGGGCGCTGGTCGGCTCGTCGAAGACGATCAGGTCGGGCTGGCCGACCAGGGCCCGGGCGATGCCGACCCGCTGGGCCTGCCCGCCGGAGAGCTCGTGCGGATAGCGGGTCAGGATCGAGTTGTCGAGCTCCATCCGGCTCAGCGCCGCCTCCGTCTTCGCCGCGCGTGCATCGGCCGGAACCTTGGCCGCGCGCAGTGGTTCGGCGATCGAGTCGGCGACCGTCCGGCGCGGGCTCAGCGAGCCGATCGGGTCCTGGAACACCATCTGGGCCCGGGTCCGCTCGACACGGCTCATCTTCCCGACGGTCTTACCCGCGACGGCCACCGAACCCGACGACGGCTCGACCAGGCCCATGATGAGTTTGGCCAGGGTGCTCTTGCCGCAGCCGCTCTCCCCCACCACGCCGAGCGTCTCGCCGGCCCGGAGTTCGAGGTCGACCCCGCGCAGCGCGTGATGCCCACCCGACCCGAACCGGCTGCGGTAGACGACGTGCGCGTCCTGCACCCGGAGGACCACTCGCCCGGCCTGCTCCGCGTTGTCCGCCGTCACGCTCGCGCCTGGGGCGACCGAGCTGCCGCCTTGCGGGTCAGGGAGAGGGGCGGGATCGGAAGGGCTGGCTGGAGCTGCCTCCTGCGGAGCAAAGAGTGCGGTCTCCTGCGGGTGGAAGCACGCGAGCGACCAGCCATCAGTGAGCGACGTCGTCTCGGGTCGTGCGGTGCGGCAGTCCTCCCCCGCGTGGGCGCAGCGTGGCGCGAACGGGCAGTCGTGCGGGGCCGCGGTCATCAACGGCATGCCGCCGGCCGTCGGCACCACGCGCCCGCCGTTCACATCGGGCACCGACCGCAGCAGGGCTCGCGTGTAGGGATGCGCCGGCTCGCGCAGCACCTTGGCGGCCGGGCCGGTCTCCACGACTGTGCCGGCGTAGAGCACCACGACCCGGTCGCACACCTCGGCGATCGAGGCCAGGTCGTGCGAGATCAGCAGCACGCCCCGCCCGTCGGTGTCGGCCGCGTGCCGGAACTGGCGCAGGATCTCCCGCGTCAACGTCACGTCGAGGCCGGTCGTCGGCTCGTCGGCGATCAGCAGCCCGGGCGCACACCCCGTGGCCAGCGAGATCATCACGCGCTGGGCCATGCCGCCCGACAGCTCGTGGGGGAAGGCCTCGAGGCGCCGCCCCGGATTGCGGATGCCGACCGAGGCGAACAACTCCTTGGCCGACTCGGCCGCGCGGTCCCCGGTCATCTTCTGGTGCGTGACCAGGCGGTCGATCAACTGCCGTCCCACCGTACGGGTGGGGCTGAGCGCTCCTCGAGGGTTCTGGAAACAGATCGCGGCTCCGCGTCCCCGGTGCGCGGCCAGATCGGCCGGGTCCATGCGGAGGACGTCGGCGCCGTCGAACCCGACCCGCCCGGTGGCGTGCGAGCCGTTCGGCAGCATCCCCACGATCGCACGGGCGACCATGCTCTTGCCGCCGCCACTCTCCCCCACGAGCCCGACGACCTCGCCCGGCGCGACCGTGAAGCTGACGTTGCTGAGCGCCGCGACCGAGCGCCCCGGCCGGTGGATGACGACCGACAGGTCCTGGATGTCGAGCAGGCTCACGGTCATCGCCGCCTCACGTCCGGGCGTTCCCGCGGGCGCCGTCATCGCCGCCTCGCTTCCGCGCGTTCCTGCAGGCCCTCGCCGAGCAGGCTGAAGCCGAGGACGCAGACGAGCAGGGCCAGGCCGGGCGGGACCGAGGTCCACCAGCGGCCGGCCACCACGTCCGACGTGCCGAGGCTGATCATGGAGCCCCACTCGGCGGTGGGCACCGTGACGCCCAGGCCGAGGAAGGACAGGCCGGCCAGCGTGAGCATGGCCCAGCCGCAGTTGAGGGGCGCGATCACCCGTACGGGAGTCAGGCTGTTGGGCAGCAGATGCCGCCACATGATGCCGATCGTGGACGCACCCGACGTCTTGGCCGCGTCGATGTACTGCATCTCGCGCAGCGTCCGCACCTCGGCCCGGACGAGCCGGGCGTAGGCCGGGGCGTTGACCGCGGCGATCGTGATGACCAGGTTGACGAACCCGCCGCCGAGCAGGGCCGACACCGCCAGCGCGAGGATGAACGTGGGGAACGCCTGGAAGATGTCGACGATCCGCATGAGCCCGTCGTCGACCCAGCCGCCCAGATAGCCGGCCAGCATCCCGAGCAGTGTGCCGACGACGACAGCCAGGGCGACCGCGCAGATCGCGATGCCCAGGTCGATGCGGGCCGCGTGCAGCACCCGGCTCCACACGTCCATGCCGTTGCCGTCGCTGCCGAGCAGGTGCTCCCCGCCGGGCGCGGCGAGCGTGCCGTTGGGGTCGATCTCCTTCGGTCCCCAGCTGCTGAGCAGCGGCGCGAAGATCGCGGCGAGCGCGACGACGACCAGGATCGTGCCGCCGGTCCAGATCAGGATCTTGGCGAACCGGCCGTCCCGGGAACCGGAGACGACGGGCACCATCTCGAGCGCGGCCATCAGATTTTCACTCTCGGGTCGAGCCAGGCGTGCACGACGTCGGCGATGAGGAAGACCAGCACGTACGCGAAGGCGATGATCAGCACGGACGCCTGCACGACCGGGTAGTCGCGGTAGAGCAGCCCGCGCAGCGCCCACTGCCCGAAGCCCTGCCAGGAGTAGACGTACTCGATCAGCACGGTCGAGCCGAGCGCGGTGCCGAACACCAGCGCGGCCAGCGACGGCAGACGCACCAGGGTGGCCCGCCGCAGATATCCGCGCAGCAGCGTCTTCTCGGGCAGTCCGTGCGCGGCCGCCGCGGCGTACGCCTCGGATCGCAGAACTTCCAGAGCGCTTGCCCGTACGCTCCGGAGCAGCGGCGCAAGCACACCGATGACCAGCGTCAGCACGGGTAGGACCAGGTGCGCGGCGGACGACGCGATCGCCGGCCCGTTCCCCGTGATCAGCGCGTCGACCAGGTCGGCGCCGGTCAGCGGGGTCAGGTTCGTGTCCGGGTCGACGCGTCCGCTCGGCGCCGGGAACCAGCCCAGCGTGGCGTACCCGACCAGGATCAGCACCAGACCCAGCCAGAACTCCGGGATCGAGTTGCCGAACAGCGCGAAGATCCGCACCGTGTGGTCGCCGACCCGGTCGGCCCGGCGCGCCGACCAGATGCCGAGCCAGATGGCCAGCAGCACGGCGATCGTCACCGCGATGACCACCAGCTCCAGGGTCGGGCCGAGCCGCAGCGCCATCTCGCCGCCGACCGACCCGCCACTCTGGATCGAGGTGCCGAAGTCACCGGTGAACAGTCCCTGGAGGTAGTCGAGGAACTGCTTCCACATCGGCTGATCGAGGCCGAAGCGGGCGCGTGCGGCGTCCGCATCGGCCTCGGTCGCGTTGGGCCCGAGGATGCTGCGGATCGGGTCGCCCGGCAGCACCCGGACCAGCAGGAAGGTCAGCACGACCACCCCGAGCAGGACCGGGATCAGCTGGAGCAGGCGGCGACCGACGAAACGCAGAATTCGCATGAGCTCAGGCCGATGCGCTCAGGTAACGCAGACGGGCCAGGCCGTCCATCGGTTGCACCCATCCCGACACCTTCTCGCGTACGGGAAGATTGAAGTTGGGTTGGCAGATCATCACGGCGGGCACCTGAGCGGCCAGGATCGTCTGCACCTGAGCCCACAGCTGCAGGCGGGCGGCCTCGTCCACCGTGGTGTGCGACTTGGTGTAGATGTCTTCGAGCTCGGCGTTGTTCAGGTTCGCGTAGTTGAGCGCCGCACCCTTCACATAGAACGTGGCCAGCATGTACTCGACGTCGTTGACCCAGAGCTGGCCGGTGGTGATCTGCAGCGGGATGCTCTTCTGGCCGCGGCGCTCGCCCAGCGTGGCCGGGTCGAGCGGAGTCAGCTTGAGCGTGATGCCGGCCTTGGCCGCCTCGGCCTGCACCTGGACGGCGATCTTCTGCTGCTCGTCGTTGTTGGCCTCGAAGACCAGCTCCGAGTTGACCGCGGTCTTGCCCGAGGCGGCCAGCGCCGCCTTGGCCTGCTCGATGTCGTAGGTGAAGGGGTAGCCGGTGTCGGCGTAGCCCGGCATGTCGAGCGGCACGTAGCTCTTGACCGGTCGCGCGTCGCCGCCGTAGACGTTCTTGATGATCTGGTCGTAGGGCACCGCGAAGGCGAGGGCCTTGCGCACGTTGACGTCGTCGAACGGCGCCGTGGTGGTCGACATGGTCATCATGACCTGGTTGTTGCTGGCCGCGGAGAGCACCTTGATGCCCTCGGCCTTCTTCAGGTCCTGCAGATCCTGGCCGGTGATGCCGAGCGCGATGTCGATGTCGCCCGCCTGCAGCTGCAGCCGCTGGTTGGCCGCGGCCGGCACGACCGAGAGCCGGATGGTCGGGGTCTTGGCGCCGTCCGTGCCCGGGTAGGCCTTGTTCGCGCTGAGCTCGATCTCCTGGCCCTGGGTGGCCTTGGTGACGTTGAAGTAGCCGCCGGTCGGGGCGTTCTTGGCGAACCACTCCTTGGCCCACGGGTCGACGTCGGTGGCGTGCTTCTTGGCCTCGGCCGAGTCGAACACGTACAGGGAGATGGCCTGGATCTGCCGGGTCAGGGCGCTCGGGAACTCCTGGCGGAACTCGACCGTGTAGTCGTCCTTGACGATGACCTGCTCGGCCTTGGTCAGGCCGATGGTGCGGTAGATGCCGGCGACGTTGGCCTGGGCGGCGAACGCGCGGTCCTTCGACCACTTGACGTCGGCGGCCTTCATCTCGTTGCCGCTCGGGAACATGACGCCCTTGCGCAGCTTCAGCGTCCAGATCTTCTGGGTGCTGTCCGGCTCGAACGACTCGGCGAACGTCGGCGTGATGTTGTTGGTGTCCAGGATCTCGCTGTCGCCGGCCTTGGTGACCCCGTAGTCGATCATGTAGGGGTACACGTTCTTGAACATCATCAGCGCGGTCAGG
This sequence comes from Paractinoplanes bogorensis, assembly GCF_018829635.1. Taxonomy (GTDB): domain Bacteria; phylum Actinomycetota; class Actinomycetes; order Mycobacteriales; family Micromonosporaceae; genus Actinoplanes; species Actinoplanes bogorensis. The sequence goes on along the minus strand of NZ_JAHKKG010000003.1, from coordinate 249,855 downwards.
TCGAAGCCGACGAAGTCCTGGTCCCAGCTCGACAGGTAGCTCGAGACGGCGATCCGCAGCGTCGTCGCGGCGGGTCCGGCCGAGGCGCTGGAGTCCGGGTTGTCCTTGCTGCCGGCAGCACACGCGCCGGTCGTCATCAGAAGCGCCACGCTGCCACCGAGCTGAAGCAGGCCGCGACGAGAAATGTTTGGCGGAGCCATGGGTGGTCCTCCTTGAGCCGAACGGCTGGCGACCCTTCGAGAAGGCCGTGAACGGAGTTCTACCGGATAACGTGAGAGTGAACAAGAGGCCGACTGTTGTTCACAGCCAGACTGAAACACTTCGCGCCGGACCTCGTCCGAACAGCCGATGAGCAGCGACGGAAGAGTTCACACACGTTCACACAGCCGATACAAACCGGTGTTCACGCTAGCTGTTCCTGGTTGCCCTTTCAGAGCGTATGGATCAGCTGGTGAGCGGCCCTCAGATGGCGCCCCGGGCCGATGCCCAGCTCGTCGGTGAGGCGGTCACGGACCGTGGCGTACGCGAAAAGCGCCTCCGCCCGGCGGCCGGCCGCGGTAAGGGTCGTGATCAGGCTCGCCTGCACCCGCTCGTCAAGTGGATCGAACTCGGCCGCCCGGCGCAGCACGGCCAGCAGCAGCGTGGGCCGGCCGCGCTCGACCGCGAGCCCGGCCGCGGTCACGAGCACGTCGCCGAACTCCCCGTCCAGGCTCGCGAAGGCGGCCCGGGCACCCGGGGTAGTGGCCAGGCCGTCCCCGGCCCGGCCGTGGCCCAGCCGCAGAGCCTGGGCGTAGAGGTCAAGGGCGTCGTCCGGCGCGGCGCTCCGGGCCTGGCGGACGAGCTGGCGGAACCGGGAGAGGTCGAGCAGGTCGGGCCGGGCCGCGAACCGGTAACCGTTGCCGTGCCGGATCAGGTGGGAGCCGGTCGCGCGGGTCGGCAGGCCCGGTTCGAGCAGGCGGCGCAGCAGTCCCACGTACTTGTGGATGACGTTGACCGCGCTGACCGGCGGGTTCGCGCCCCAGAGCAGGTCGACCAGCTCGCCGACGCTGACCGGGTGGCCCTCGTGGGCGAGCAGCAACGCCAGCAGGCACCGCTGCTGATGCGGGCCCGCACCGACCTCGGCTCCACCCCGGCGCAGGCGCAGCGGGCCGAGGATCTGCAACTGGAACGCGGGCATGACCCGACGCTAGGTCGCCCGGCCGGTGCTCAACCTACGTCGGATGACGTAATGACCCGGGCCAGCTCGGCCCGCGACTTCACGTTCACCTTGGGATAGATCCGGTACAGGTGGGTGCTCACCGTGCGCGGCGACAGGAACAGCCGCTCGCCGATCTCGCGGTTGCTCAGGCCCTGCGCGGCCAGCCGGGCGATCTGCTGCTCCTGCGGGGTGAGCGCGTCCATGGTGTCGCGCGGTCGCCGCCGGGTCTCGCCCGTCGCGCGCAGCTCGGCCCGGGCCCGGTCGGCCCACGGCGTCGCGCCGAGCGTGTCGAACGTCGTGGCGGCCTCGCGCAGCAACGGCCGGCATTCGACCAGCCGGAACGAACGGCGCAGGGCGGCCCCGTACGCGAGCTGGAGCCGGGCCCGGTCGAACGGCCACCCGGTCAGCTCGTCGACCAGCGCCTTCTCGTAGTCGCCGGTGAGCACGGCCCGGGCGAAGGACAGGCCGATGAGCAGCGCCGGGGAGCGGCTCTGCTCGGCCACCGGTTCCATCGCGGCCACCACCGGGGCCAGCTCGTCGAGGAAGCCGCCGAGCAGCGCCGCCTCGGCCAGGTGACCCAGCAGTTGCAGCTGGTGGTTCGGGAACCAGGCGCCGTCGGCCGGGTCGAAGACCCGCATCAGCTGGTGGAACGCGTCGTCGGCGTGCCCCTCGGCCAGCGCGGCCACGCCCCGGGTCCGCTGCACCAGCGCGAGCATCGGGAAGCGCCGGGCCGCGGTCAGCACCTGCTCGGCCTGGTCGGCCCGGCGGCGGGCCGGCTCGACGTCACCCCGCAGCGCCTCGGCCAGGCTGACGGTCAGCTCGCCGCCCAGCACCCACGTGCCCATGCCGGCCTCCCGGGCCAGCGCGACACTCTCGGTCGCCATCGGCAGCGCGGCCCGGGTGTCGCCGAGCGCCGCGTAGGCCGACGAGGCCGTGTTCAGCGCCTTGACCAGGGTGCCGATCCGGCCCTGGGTGCGCAGCTCGGCCGCGGCCGACAGCGCGAACGTGCCGCTGATCTCGAAGGCGCCGATCCCCCAGGCGGCGATGGCCAGGCTGCTCCGCCAGTCCGCCGACAGGTCGGTGCGATGCACGAGCCGTCGCAGCCGCTCGAGGCCGGCCGCGCCGTGCTCGACCGGCGCGAACTGCAACAGCATGCCGGTCCGGAGCGGGTCGTCGGCGGGCAGTCCGAGGTCCAGCGTGATCTCGACGATGCGGTCGCGGACCGGCTGGGGCGCGTTGGCGTAGAACACGCGCAGGGTGAGCTCGCCCAACGCCCGTACGGCGTGGACCGGGTCGCCGTCCCGCCGCACGGTGTCGATCAGCTCGGCGTAGGCCAGCAGCCGCTCCGGGCCGGACCAGGCCAGCGAGTCGTGGGCCTCGCGGAAGCAGGCCAGCCGGGCCCGGTCGACCGGGCGCAGGACGGTCTCGTCGAGCTCGGCCAGCAACCGCCGGACGGTCGCGTCGTCGCCCTGGTCGTAGGCCAGGAAACAGGCCCAGACCTGGCGGCGGCCGCGCGCGGCCGGGTCCTCGCTCAGCTGGATCGCCCGCTGGGCCGCGGCCAGGGCGAACGCGACCGCGTGCCGCTGCTCGGCCTCGGCCGCGGCGGCCATCAGCTCGGCCGCGAGCGTCTCGTCGGGCCCGGCCACCGCCGACGCGCGGTGCCAGAGCGCGCGTTCCGGCTGGTCCGCGAGCACCTCGGCCAGCGCCGCATGAGCCCGGCGGCGATCGCCCGGTGCGGCCCGCTGGCGCAGCGCCGACCGCAGCAGCGGATGCCGGAAGCGCAGCTCGAACTGCTCGTCCACGCTGATCAGGCGGGTCGTCACGGCGGGCTGCACGGCCGTCGGCGGTACTTCGGCGCCGGAAAGCACGGCGGCCGCGGCCAGGATCTCGTCCAGGTTGCCGTCGTCGTTGAGGGCCGCGAGCAGCAGCAGCTCCTGCGCGAGCACCGGCAGGTCGGCGACCAGACCGGCGAAGGTGCGCTCGACCCGGGTGCTCAACGGCAGCGACGACGGCAGCAGGGCCGAGCCACCGGACCGGGCGGCCGCCGCGCCCAGCTCGACCAGGCCGAGCGGGTTGCCGGCCGCCTCGTCCAGCACCCGGGCCCGCAGGGCGGGCAGCAGACCGGGGGCGGCGCGGTCGAGCAGCGTCCCCGAGTCCACCGGTGACAACGGTTCCAGCCGCAGCTCGGGCAGCCCGGCCACGGCCAGCCGCCGGTCGACGTCCTCACCGTCGCGGGCGGCCATGACCACGGTGACACGGTCGGACTCGATGCGGCGGCTGAGGAAGGCCAGGGTCTCCCACGTCTCGGTGTCGAGCCAGTGCGCGTCCTCGGCCGCCAGCAGCACCGGGCGGTCCTGGGCGCCGAGCAGTTCCAGGATCTCGATGGCGGCCCGGTACGGAGAATCGGGGAGGCGCCACGCGGGGGCCAAGGGCCGGAGCAGATGCTCCAGACCGGCGTACGGGATAAGGATCTCCTGCTGGACACCGGTGACACGGAGGGTTCTCATCGCGGTCGCGCGGGCGATGGTCTGTTCGAGCAGCAGCGACTTGCCGATTCCGGCCTCTCCGCGGAGCACCAGCGCGGCGCCCCGGCCGCCGGCCGCGCCGGTGAGCAGGGAATCGAGGATCCGGCTCTCCTCGTCCCGCCCGACCGCCGCCATGCGGTCAGCCTTACATGGATCTGTTCCGCACGGCTTGTTCGGTCCGTCACGGTCCTTGAACGGGCCCTTGATCGGGGCCGGCCGTAGGCTTCGACATATGACGACCCTTGCCGGCCGCACGATTGCGGCCCTGCGCAGTGAGCACGACACCCTCGCCGCTCTCGTTCCGGCGCTCACCGCCGACCAGCTCACGGGCCCGTCCGGCGCCTCCGAGTGGACGGTGGCCGACGTCCTCTCCCACATGGGCAGCGGCGCCGAGATCCAGCTGGCCGCCCTGCGCGCCGTGCTGGGCGAGGCCGACGCCCCCGGCGACGGCTTCAACCAGAGCGTCTGGGACCGGTGGAACGCGCTCAGCCCGCAAGACCAGGCCACCGGCATGCTCGAGTCGGACGAGGCGCTGGTCTCGGCACTCGAGGCGATTCCGGCCGAGCGGCACGACGAGCTCAAGGTGAAGACGTTCATGCCGGAGCCGGTGCCGCTGGAGACGTTCATCGGCCTGCGGCTCAGCGAGACCGCCCCGCACAGCTGGGACGTCCGGGCCGGCATCGACCCGGCGGCCGAGCTCCTGTCGGCCGCGCTGCTCGCCGAGCACCTGACCGGTGGGATCGGCTTCCTGCTCGGCTTCATCGGCAAGCCGGCCGGCGTGGACGCGGTCATCTCGGTGGCCGACACTCCGTACCGCATCGTGATTGACAACTCGGTCCGGCTCACGACGGAGTCGCCGGCCACCACCGCGTCCTTCGACGGGCCGCTCGAGGCCGCGATCCGGCTGCTCTACGGCCGGCTGAAGCCCGCCTTCACGCCGGCTGGGGTTTCGGTTTCCGGGAACGTGTCGCTCGACCAGCTGCGGGCGGCGTTCCCCGGCTTCTGAGTCCCGTTCGCTCGGCCTGGGCTCATCTGACCTCGAGCCCAGGCCGCTGCTTCTCGCGGCGCGCGCCATTCTGCTTCTCGCGGCGCAACGCCCGCGAATGCTCGTTCGCCGCGCGGGCGTTGCGCGTCCTGATGCGCGGATCAGGCCGGGACGGTCACCTGCTGCGGGGCCGGGCGCGAGGTGGTGGTGCCGTCGCCCAGCTGACCGTTGTCGTTGCCGCCCCAGCACCACAGGCCGCCGCCCGTCTGGATGCCGCAGTTGTGATAGCCGACGGCGGTGTCGCTGGTCCAGGCGGTGGCGGTTCCGATGCGCACCGGCGCGTAACGGTGGGTCGTCGTGCCGTCGGCCAGCTGCCCGAAGGCGTTGTTGCCCCAGCACCACAGGCTTCCGTCGGTCCGGCTGGCGCACGCCGTGTCGAAGCCCGCACGAACCCCGGTCCATGTCGAGACAGTGCCGACCTGCACCGGCGCCGCCTGGTAGCTACCGGTGACACCGAGCTGCCCGTACCCGTTCTCGCCCCAGCACCACAACGTGCCGCCGGTCTGCGTCCCACAGGTGAACAGATAGCCGGCGGTCACCCCGGTCCAGCTGCTCGACGTGCCGACCTGCGTAGGCGTCGTCTTGTAGCCGAGCGCCCCCGTGCCGAGCTGCCCGGTCGAGCTGTCCCCCCAGCAGAAGAGCGTTCCCTCCGTACGCGTGGCACACGTGTGCGCAAATCCCGCGGTGACACCGGCCCAGTTGGTAGCCGTGCCCACTTGCAGCGGCGTGGTCGCGGTGTAGACGGCCGCCCCATCACCCAACTGCCCGAACCGGTTGAAACCCCAACAGAAAAGCGTTCCCTCCGTACGCGTGGCACACGTATGACTGTCCCCCGCGCTCACGCTGGCCCACGTGGTGGCCGCGCCCACCTGCACCGGAGCGGTTCGCCGCGTGGTCGTTCCATCGCCGAGCTGCCCGCGGGTGTTGCTCCCCCAGCACCACAGGGTGCCGTTCGTCTTGATCCCACAGTTGTAGCTGGTCCCCCCGTCCACAGTGGCCCAGCCGTCGCCGATCCGCGCCGGCGCCGTCCGGTTGATGGTCGTGCCGTCACCAAGCTGACCGCTGTAGTTACCTCCCCAGCACGACAACGTTCCGGCCGTCCCCTGCACCACGCAGGTGTGCGCATAACCGGTAGACACCTTGGACTTGACCGGGGCCGCCGCCGCACTGGCCGGCGCCGCCATCGCGCCCAGCCCGATCATCGTCGCGAGCGCGGTCATCAACATGGTCACCGGTCGCCACCGGCCGTGTCGGTTCTTCTTCACGTACAGGCTCCTAGCTTCGTGGGGATGGGCATTTCAACGGCACAAAGCCGCCGTCTGGAGGAGTTGCCTGGCGTTCAGCCGCAGAAGGGCCTCGCTGTGCGGGCCGTGCCCGCCGATGGTGGCGGGAGCGCCGCCTCGTCGAGGGCGCCCGCAGGGGTGCTGACAACCGTCCGCGAACCGGTCCGTTGCTGACACCCGTCGCCGAGCCGGTCCGGCTGACGTCTGCCGTTGTCCCACCGCCGACCACGGCCGGCCACGCCACGCATGACATCGGCGCGACACCCAGCCGTTCCGCGCCCGGGCCGCCGGCCCGTCGCCACGACACCCGCGCCGTGACCGTTGACTCGTGCGGCCAGAACCGACCGATACGCACGACACCGGTGACGTCGCGAAGGAACGGCTACTCCGTAGCGCATGTGGCGCCGTTCAACGTGAAGGAAGCGGGACGGGGGTTGGTGCCGGGGTGGGTGCCGTTGAAACCGAAGCTGACCGTGGCGCCGGCGGCCAGGGTGGAGCTCCAAGCCTCGCCGGTGGCGGCGACCGAGGAGCCGGACTGGGTGACCTTCGCCGACCAGGACTGGGTCACGGTCTGGCCGCCGGTGAACGACCACGTGAGCGTCCACGGCGTGAGCGCGGTCGAGCCGGCGTTGGTCAGCGCTACGGTGCCGGTGAAGCCGTTGCTCCAGTCGTTGGTGGTGTAGCGGACGCGGCACGACACCGGTGTCGTAGTGCCGGTCGCGGTGGTGACCGCAAGGGCGGGCGAGCGGGCCGAGCGGTTGCCGGCCGCGTCGCGTGCGGCGACGGTGAATTCGTAGCGGGTCGAGGCCGTCAAGCCGGTCACGGCGTAGGTGGCCGTGGTGGGCGAGCCGATCAGGGTGCCGTCGCGGTAGACGTCGTAGCCGGCGAGGCCGCTGCCACCGGTGTCATTGGACGGCGTCCAGGAAAGGGTCAAGCCGGTGGCCGTGACCGCCGAGGCGGTCGGGGCGGCGGGAACGCTCGGCGGGGTGGTGTCAGCCGGGGGCGTGTCACCGTAGGACAGGCCGAACCCGTACGGGAAAAGGGGTGTCTTGCCATCACCGTCGTTGATCGGCTGTTGGGACACCGACTGCATCCATGTCACCGGTAGCTTGCCGGTCGGCTTGTAGTCGCCGAACAGCACGTCGGCGACGCCGGACCCCTCGCTGCCGGGCAGCCAGGCGGCGAGCAGCGCGTTCCAGTTGCCGACCTCGGCCGCGATGTCGAGCGGACGGCCCGACACAAGCACCACGACGACCGGCACGCCCGACGCGCGCAGCCGGGAGAGCGTGGCCAGATCGGTGGCGTCCAGGCTCATCGAACCGGTGCGGTCACCCTGGCCCTCCGCGTACGGGGTCTCGCCTACCACGGCAATCGCCGCGCGGTAGGTGTTGTCGATGCCGGTGCCGTCCCGGTTGTAGGTGACCGTGGTGCCGCTGCCGGCCGCCGCGCGGATGCCGGCCAGGATCGACGTGCCGGGGATCGTGTTGCCGCTCGCGCCCTGCCAGCTGACCGTCCAGCCGCCGCTCTGATTGCCCAGGTCGTCGGCGCTCTTGCCGGCCACGAAGAGCTTGCCCCCGGTCTTGGCCAGCGGCAGCACGTTGCCGGCGTTCTTGAGCAGCACCTGCGACTGGCGTACGGCCTGCCGGGCCAGCGTGCGGTGCTCGGCGCTGCCGATGGTCGAGGCATAACTGCGGTCCGCGTACGGGTGCTCGAACAGCCCCATCTCGAACTTCTTGGTGAGGATGCGGCGGTTCGCGTCGTCGATCCGGGTCATCGGGATCTGACCGGCCTGCACGGCGGCCTTGAGGTAGCCGACGAATGTCTTCCAGTCGGTCGGCACCATGATCATGTCGAGCCCGGCGTTGACACCGGTGACAACCTCGGCCTGGGTGAAGCCGCGCTGCCCGTCGAGCTGGTCGATGGCGGCCCAGTCGGAGACGACGAAACCGGTGAAGCCCAGCTCCCCCTTGAGCAGGTCGGTGATCAGGTATTTGTTGCCGTGCAGCTTCACGCCGTTGAAGCTGCTGTAGGAGATCATCACCGAGCCGACCCCGCGCTCGATCGCGGCCGTGAACGGCGGCAGGTGCACCGACCGCAGTTCGGCCTCGCTGATCTGCGTGTTGCCCTGGTCGACGCCGCCGGTGGTGCCGCCGTCGCCGATGTAGTGCTTGGCCGTGGCGAGCACCGAGGCTGGACCGTCCAGCCGTTCGCCCTGCAGACCGTCCACAATGGTCGTCATCGAGGTGGCGATCTCGGGCTTCTCGCCGAACGACTCGTAGGTGCGGCCCCAGCGGTCGTTGCGGGCGACGCAGAGGCAGGGTGCGAACGTCCAGTCCTGACCGGCGCCGGTGACCTCCTCGGCGGTGGCGCGCCCGATCCGCTCGACCAGGGCGGGGTCGCGGGTCGCGCCGAGGCCGATGTTGTGCGGGAAGATGGTCGATCCCGGCACGTTGTTGTTGCCGTGCACGGCGTCGATCCCGTACAGGATCGGGATCTGCAGCGGGGTGGCGAGCGCGCCGCGCTGGTAGTTGTCGGCCATGTCCGCCCAGCCGGTGGGCGTGTTCGGCGAGGGTGCCGAGCCGCCGCCGGAGAGCACCGACCCCACTCGGAACGAGGTGACGTCGGCGGCGGTGGTCGTGCCGCGCTCGGACTGCGTCATCTGCCCGACCTTGTCGTCGAGGCTCATCCGGCTCAGCAGGTCCGTGACACGGGTGTCAACGGGCAGCGCCGGGTCCAGATAGGGCAGCACCGCCGCGGCCTCGAGCCGGGTCGCGGCCGAGCCACCCAGCGTGGCGTTCCGAGATCCGGCCGATCTGGGGCCGTTCAGAGCCGCACTCGCGAGCCCGGCCGAACTGGAGCCGTCCAGCGCCGCACTCGCGAGCCCGGCCGCACTGGGGCCGTTCAGCGCCGCGCTCGCCAGCCCGGCCGAACTGGAGCCGTCCAGCGCCGCGCTCGCCAGCCCGGCCGCACTGGAGCCGCCCAGCGCCGCGCTCGCCAGCCCGGCCGCACTGGAGCCGTCCAGCGCCGCAGCGATTGCGGGCCGGGCGGAGGTGGCGCCGCCTGGCGCCGCAGCTGCGGGGCCGGTTGCCGTCAGGCCGCTCGCGGCGGCCGGGGTGACGGCCGCCAACGGGGATGTGAGCAGGGCCAACAGGCCGGTCAGGGCGACTGCTCGCCGGCGGTGGGGAGGTGGGGACGGGTGCATGGGCGGGTCCTCAATGCCTGGGGAGGGACATTGACGAGCATCGTGACATGGGAGCGCTCCCATTACAACGTTGCGTCCACCGTGTGAACAACCCATTGTTACGGGAGCGCTCCCATGAAACGATCCGTATCAATCCCCGAGGAGTTGTCCATGAAGATCCGCGCCTTCCCCGCCGCGGCCCCTCCCGATCCGGGCACTTCCCGCGCGCGCCCGCGACGCCCCCTGCGGAGACGCGCTCTCCTGGCCGTCCTCACGCTCGGGCTGACGCTGATCGCGGCGCCGGCCGGGGCGGCGGCGGCCCCCGCGTACAGCTACGGCGAAGCCCTGCAGAAGTCGCTGTTCTTCTACGAGGCTCAGGTCTCGGGCAAGAAGCCGGCCTGGAACCGGGTGTCCTGGCGCGGCGACTCGGCGATGCGCGACGGCTCGGACGTCGGGCTTGACCTGACCGGCGGCTGGTTCGACGCGGGCGACCACGTCAAGTTCGGCCTGCCGATGGCGTTCACGACGACGATGCTGGCCTGGGGTGCGGTCGAGAACCGGGCCGCCTACACGAACTCGGGGCAACTCACCCATCTGCTGAACAACCTGCGGGTGCCCAACGACTACTTCATCAAGGCGCACCCGTCGGCCAACGTGCTCTACGGCCAGGTCGGCAAGGGCGACGACGACCACAAGTGGTGGGGCCCGGCCGAGGTCATGCCGATGGCGCGGCCCGCCTACAAGATCGATGCCAGTTGCGGCGGTACGGAACTGGCGGCCGAGACGGCGGCGGCGATGGCTGCGAGCTCCATGGTGTTCCGTCCGACCGATCCCGCGTACGCGGATACGCTCTTGACCCATGCCAAGCAGCTCTACACATTCGCCGACACCGTGCGAAAGCAGTATCACGAGTGCATCACCGACGCGACATCGTTCTACCGGTCGTGGAGCGGCTATGCCGACGAGCTGGTGTGGGGCGCGATCTGGCTGCACCGTGCCACCGGTGACACGACCTATCTGGCCAAGGCCGAGGCCGGCTACGACGCGCAGGGCAACGAGAACCAGACCAGCACCAAGATGTACAAGTGGACGATCTCGTGGGACAACAAGCAGTACGGCAACTACGTGCTGCTGGCGAAGTTGACCGGCAAGCAGAAGTACGCCGACGACGCGAACCGTTGGCTGGACTGGTTCACGGTCGGTGTCAACGGTGACAAGGTGCGCACCTCCCCCGGCGGCATGGTCGTCGTCGACACGTGGGGCGCGCTGCGCTACGCCGCCAACACCGCCTTTGTCGCGCTGGTCTACAGCGACGGGCTGACCGACGCCACCCGCAAGCAGCGCTATCACGATTTCGCGGTGCGGCAGATCGACTATGCCCTGGGTGCGAACCCGCGGAACTCCAGCTACGTCATCGGTTTCGGATCCCACGCCCCGAAGAACCCGCACCACCGGACGGCGCACGGCTCGTGGTGGGACAGCCAGCAGGTGCCCGAGCAGACCCGGCACGTGCTCTACGGCGCGCTCGTCGGCGGCCCGTCGGCGCCGGACGACGCCTACACCGACAGCCGCGGCGACTACGTGATGAACGAGGTCGCGACCGACTACAACGCCGGGTTCACGTCGGCGCTGGCCCGCCTGTACGGCGAGTACGGCGGTGCGCCGCTCGCCGGCTTCCCGGTCGCCGAGAAGCCGGACATCCCCGAGCTCTCGGTCGAGACCACGGTCATGCAGAACGAGACCCGTGCCACCGGTGTCAAGGTGGTCGTCTACAACAAGTCCGCGTTCCCGGCACGCGCCCTCACGAACGGCAAGTTCCGCTACTACTTCACCCGCGACAGCGATGCGGCGCTGCAGGTGTCATCGCCGTACACCCAGGGCTGCCCCGGCCCGACGTCGGCCAAGCAGTATTCCGGCAACGTCTGGTACGTCGAGGTCGACTGCACCGGCTACACCATCGCCCCGGCCGGCCAGTCCGCCCACCGCATGGAGGTCCAACTCAAGATCGGCGTCGCCGAGGGCGGCACCTGGAACCCGGCCAACGACCCGTCCTACCAGGCCGCCGCAGGACCCAACACCGGCGTTCCCCTGTACGACGGCACCACGCGCGTGTGGGGCACAGAACCCGGCACTGTCGACCCGACCCCGTCGCCGACACCCACAACGCCGACCCCGTCCCCCACGACACCGACCCCGTCCCCCACCACCACGCCGACCCCGTCGCCGACCGCCCCTTCCGGCTGTCGCGTGGCCTACTCCACCAGCGACTGGGGCAGCGGCTTCACCGCCTCGGTCACCGTCACCAACGGCCCGACCGCAATCAACGGTTGGAGCCTGACTTTCCCGTACGCCGCCGGCCAGCGCGTCACCCAGGGATGGTCGGCCACGGTGACACAGTCCGGCACACAGGTCACCGCCACCAACACGTCGTGGAACGGCAGCCTGGCCGCGGGCGCGACAGTCACGTTCGGTTTCAACGCCACCAGCACAGGCAGCAACCCAAGACCCGCCACCTTCACGCTCAACGGCACCGCCTGCACAGCGTCCTGAACAGACCGACGCCGCCGGACGCACAGCCGTCCGGCGGCATTGGGCGCCGCATGGACGACGGCAATGGCCGCCGCACGGACGACGGCAATGGGCGCCGCACGGACGACGGCAATGGGCGCCGCACGGAAGACGGCGGCCAACCCACCGTTCACCGAACCGCGTCAGTCACATCGGTGACGGCTCACCGTCTCGTTGTGTCGTCGAATGGACGCACTGATGAGGCGGCACGGCGTTTCGAGCGACCTTCAGGACCTATCGCGGCGGGCTACCGGGCCCTTCAGCGTCCGCCGGGTCGTCGAACTCGATATGCAGACTGCTGTGGTAGGCACCGGACGGCGCATCGTCCGCCCGGACTGCGGGTCGCTCGTCACCCGACCAGACGGCAACTGCCCGGTAGTCGAAGCCGTCCTGCCACCCGGCCTCGAACTCGAACGAGACCACCTGTCCCGGACTGAGCGCGCGATAGCCGCCCGTCAGGACGCTACCGAAGTGGGCCCAGCATCCGCCCGGGGTCATTGCGGAATCGATGACTCCCCAACCGTCGTCAGGATGCCATTCGCGCACGGTTCCCTCACCAGTCACCGCGTCAGTGTCACACCCGATCGGTCCGGAGTTCCCGCGGGCGCGTCACTCACCTTCTCCGACCGTTGCGAGCTTCCGACCGTTGCGAGCTTCCGACCGTTGCGAGCTTGCTCCGACCGTCGCGAGCTTGCTCCGACCATGGGGCTTTCTCCGAACACTGCGAGCCGCGCGAACACCGTACCGAGGACCCCCTTGCCGGATATATCGTCTCTTCATGGCTTTGGTCCGCGAGCTGTATGAGGACGAGTACAGCCCGGAGTTCAGCAGCATCGTCATCCGGGATGCCATGACCATGCCCACGCCGCTGTGGTTGCGAGCGCCCTTGCTGGACGAGAGCGCCGGACCGCTCTGGGGCACGGTGGGCCGCGCCGGCGACGGATGGCTTCAGCTCAACGCCGTGGGCGGATATCAACGGGTCCGGCTCGAGGCGCACGACGAAGCACCGCCGCCGGAGACCGAGCGTTGGACGAGCGTGTTCGAGATGCCGTACTTCTGTGGCACCGGCACGGTCGGGTTCACCTCGACCACCAACGCGAGCCCGTACAGCGGCCTGGAACTGGGCCCGCCCGGCCACTACCGGGCCCGGGTCGGCCGACGCCCGGCCGACGACGAGGGCGACATCTGGGTGGTGCGGTTCTGGCCCGAGCCCGTACGCCCGCCGCGGTGGCTCACCCGAGGCCCGGACGACGAGCTGGACAGTGTCGGCGACGACATCTACGCGCTGGTGGGCTGGGCGCCGGACGGGCGACTGGAGACAACGGTCGCCGAACTGGCGGACGCGCTGCTCCTCGACGCGGCAACGGTCCGCGCCGCCCTGCCCGGCGAGGACCGGCCCAGCGATGGCCGGCGCGACGTCCGGACCTGCGATCACCTGGTCGTCGACCGTCGTGGCTCCGCCCTGATCATCACCGGCATCTCGGACGCGGAGGAGTACTACGACGAGGAGCCGGGCGACGACGAGGATGAGGTCCGGGAGGAGGCGGCGCCGGACGACTCGCCGGAAGCCGTCCAGATGCGCGACGTCCTCCGGCGCTACCAGGAGGAAGAGCGGCTGGCGGGCCTGCGCCGACGTCCACCCGCAGGACCACCACCGAGGTACGGCTGGGTCGGCACCGACATCGTCGTGCGCCGCGGTGACCAGTTGGTGACGTTGGCCCCGTGCCCGATGAACGACCCGAACACGGCCTGCGAGGTGGCGGGCGGCATCGTCGTGGCCGGTGATCACATCGTGGAGCTCGACAGGTTCGATCAGGCCGCGTACGTGAAGGAGGACGGCACCTCGGTCGACCTCGGTGCGCTGCGCGCCGACTTCAAGGTCAGCCGGGACGGCACCGTCCTGGCGGCCACCGAATTGGGCCGAGGTCGCCGCGGACGCAGCGCGCTGCACGTCATCGACCTTGTCGACGGCACCCGGCACGCCCTCACGATCGACTGGAACCCCGAGTTCTTCATCGTCGGGGTCTCGGACGACACGGTCTGGTTTCGCCCCAACCGGTTCCGTCCCGCAGAGCTGTCCTGGACCGTCGGCCACGCCGAGGCCGTCCCGGCCACCAGGCCGGCGCCCGTGGGCAGCTGGGCGGGCCCGCTCGCCCCCGAGCACCGGCACTACACCGCACATCACTGCGGACGCTCGTTCGACGGCTACGAGGACATCACGGTCATCGACAACGGGGAGCGCCGCACCTATCACGTTCCCACACCGGGTCGCGTCGACCACCGCGTCCGCCCGGTCTGGGAGGACCCGGATCACCTTCTCCTGGTTCCCGGCGTGACGAGTGACGGAGGCCTCGAGTTCCTCGGCTGCGTCTTCCGCCTGGACGTCAACACCGGTGCGATGCAGACCGTCGCCACCGGCGCCCACGTGAGGACTTTCATCCACCCGTGGCCGCGCTGGACCGCGTGAAGCGCGCGTCTACGCCGTCAAAGCGGTGGCGATGCGGCCGCCCAGGTCGACGTTGTTGTTGTAGATGGCCACGTTCGTCTCGAGGCTGCGGCCCTCGGTCGCCTTGAGCAGGTAGTCGAGCAGGAACGGTGTGGTGTCGTGGCCGACGATGCCCTGTTCGCGGGCGGCCGCGCGGGCCTCTTCGATGACCGCGTCGTGTTCGTCCTTGGCCAGTTGACGGTCGGCCGGCACCGGGTTGGCGACCAGCAGCGCCGCCTTGAGGCCCAGGTCCTGCTGCGAGACGGCCATGGCGGCGATCTCCTCGGGCGAGTCGGCCGCGTAGTCCACGCTGTGGCCCGAGTCGACGATGTAGAAGCCGGGGTAGGTCGTGGTCCTGTAGCCGACGACCGGGATCGACAGGGTCTCGAGCCGTTCCAGGGTGGCCGCGATGTCGAGGATCGACTTGGCGCCCGCGCTGACCACCACGATCGGGGTCTCGGCCAGCGTGAACAGGTCGGCCGACTCGTCGAAAGTCTTGTCCGCACCCTCGTGCACGCCGCCCAGGCCGCCGGTCGAGAAGACGCGGACGCCGGCCCGGTGCGCGAGCAGCGCGGTGGCGGCGACCGTGGTGCCGCCGTTGAGCTTCTTGGCCGCGGCGATCGGCAGGTCGCGGACGCTGAGCTTGACCACGCTGTCGTCGAGCGAGAGGGCCTTGAGCTCGTCCGCGCTGAGCCCGACGATCGGCACACCGTCGATCACACCGATGGTGGCCGGCGTGACACCGGCGTCACGCAGGCGCTGCTCGGCCTCCACCGCGACATCGAGGTTGCGCGGCCGGGGCAGGCCGTGCGTGATGATGGTCGACTCGAGCGCGAGCACCGGCCGTCCGGCCGCCAGCGCGTCGCGGACCTCGTCGGAAATCTTGATCATGTGAACTCCTTCGTCAGGTCCGGGGCGACACGGGCGCGATGGCCCGGCGGGCGCGCACGGGCGCCACCTGCGAGATCGACCAGAAGGTGACGCGTAAAGCGACCGGTACCAGTCAACGTCGCGTATTGATTCTGTACAAGATTGAAGTTGAAATGGACTGATAGCCTCAAGCAATGAGTGTCTCGTTGCGGCAGCTGGAGGCCTTCGTGGCGGTCGCGGCCGAGGCGCATTTCGGCCGGGCCGCGACCCGCATCCACGTGACCCAGCCGGTGATCAGCCAGGAGATCAAGCGCCTCGAGCGCACGCTGGGGGCCACCCTGTTCGACCGGTCGACCCGCAGCGTCGCGCTCACCACGGCGGGCCGGGAGTTGCTTCCGTACGCGGAAAGGACCTTGGCCGCCGTCCGCGAGCTGACGGTGCACGCCGAAAAGCTGTCCAGCACCCCGCACGGCGAGGTGCGCATCGCGGCCAGCCCGAGCGTGCTCGACCGTTTCCTGGCCGACCTGGTGCGCCGCGCCGAACGCGAGCTGCCCGACATCACGCTCACCGACGTCCCCGTCCCCACCGGCGAGGTCGAGCAGGCCCTGGTCGCGGGCCACGCCGACCTGGGACTGGGCCGTTTCCTGACCGCCCCCGACGGCTACGTGGTCGCCACCATCGGCCGCGAGCCGGTCTTCGCCCTGTTGAGCGACACCCACCGCCTGGCCCGCCGCGCGACGCTCAACCTGGCTGAGCTGGCCGACCCCGACGAGGAAGCCGACGACGACCGCGGCGGCTACGACGACCGCGGCGGCTCAGGCAAGACCGGTCACGACCGCAGCGACTCCGGCCGGGCCGCGTATGACCGCGTCAGCGCAAGCCGGACCGGGCACGACCGCAGCCCCGCCGCAGGCGACCGCGACGGCACAAGCGGGGCCGGGTATGACCGCGGCGGCGCCGGCCGAGTCAGGCGCGATCGCGGGGGCTACAGCGAGGGCAGCGGACTCCCCCTGCTGCTGTGGCCCCGCGAGCGCCACGCCGCCTACTTCGACCACCTGGTCGGCATCTGCCGGGAGCGCGGCCTCGACCCCCTGCTGCTGGCCGGCCCGCCCCAGCTGGTCGGCGCCCGCTCCTACCTGATCTCCGACGGCCGCGCCTTCACTCTGGTACCCGAGTCGACTGCCCAACGGCCCGTCCCGGGCACCCGGGCGATCCCCCTGTCACGGCCGGCCACCGTACCGCTGGAGATCCTCATGCCCCGCGATCCGTCCCCGCCCGCTCGTCTGGTCGCCAATCTGGCCATGA
This sequence comes from Paractinoplanes bogorensis, assembly GCF_018829635.1. GTDB lineage: Bacteria > Actinomycetota > Actinomycetes > Mycobacteriales > Micromonosporaceae > Actinoplanes > Actinoplanes bogorensis. The sequence continues at coordinate 233,395 of NZ_JAHKKG010000003.1, read as the reverse complement.
CCAAAGACTGACCCGCCCACCCGGCCCCGACCAACGACTGACCCGCCCGCCTGGTCGTGACCAAAGACTGACCCGCCCGCCTGGCTCTGATCAAAGACTCACACGCACACGGCGAAGGACACTGTGGTGTGACTCCGCGATGACCGAGATCGAGGAGGAGCTGAGCCGGGTATGAGGACCGTCAGTTCTTCGCCGTGAGGTGGTCGGTCAGGGCCGGGATCACGGTTTCCCCGTACACGCGAAGGGTTTCCTCCTTGTTGTCGTGGTCGAGGTAACCGGCGAACTGGGTCACGCCCAGCGCCTTCAACCGTTGCAACTTGGCCTCGTGCTCGGCGGCCGTGCCGATCAGGCAGAAGCGGTCGACGATGTCGTCGGGCACGAAGTCGACGTGGCTGTTGCCGGCCTTGCCGTGCTCGTTGTAGTCGTAGCCCTCGCGGCCCCGGATGTAGTCGGTCAGGGCCGTCGGCACCGACCCGTCCGCGCCGTACTTGGCCACGATGTCGGCGACGTGGTTGCCCACCATGCCGCCGAACCAGCGGCACTGGTCGAGCGCGTGCTGCCGCCCGGATGCGGTGCCGTCGGTGATGTACATCGGTGCCGCGACGCAGAAGGCGAGCGACGAGGGATCCCGGCCGGCCGCCGAAGCCGCCGCGCGCACCGCGCCGATCATCCACTCGGCGATGTCCACGTCACCGCACTGCAGGATGAAACCGTCACCCACTTCACCCGCCAGCTTCAAGGCCATCGGTCCGTACGCCGCCACCCAGACCTCCAGGTGGGAGGCGCGGCTCCACGGGAACCGGATCCGCGAACCGTTGATCTCCACGGCGCGGGAGTTGGCCAGTTCGCGGATGACGTGCACCGACTCGCGCAGCGTCTTCAGCGTGGTCGGCCGGCCGTTCGTGACGCGTACGGCCGAATCGCCTCGACCGATCCCGCAGATCGTGCGGTTGCCGAAGTAGGCGTTGAGCGTGGCGAACGTCGACGCGGTGACCGTCCAGTCGCGGGTGGCCGGGTTGGTCACCATCGGCCCGACGGTCAGTTGCGTGGTCTGGGCGAGGATCTGCGAGTGCACCACGTACGGCTCCTGCCAGAGCACGTGCGAGTCGTAGGTCCAGAAGTGGCTGAACCCGTGTTCCTCGGCCCGTTTGGCGAGCGCGACGATCCGCGGCGCGGGCGGGTTCACCTGCACGACAACCCCAAAGTCCATGAGAACCCCTAAGCCAGGTACTGGGAGAGACCACGCGGGACATAGCGACCATGTCCCGCCCGGCCGACGTAGCCCGACGAGTCGACGATCACCGAACCGCGCGACATGACGAGGTCGACATGGCCGTCGATCTCGAAGCCCTCCCAGGCCGAGTAGTCCATGTTCATGTGGTGCGTGCGACCGACGCCGATGGACGTGTGCCCCTGCGGGTCGTATACGACGATGTCGGCGTCGGCGCCCGGCTGGATGACACCCTTGCGGCCGTAGAGACCGAACATCCGGGCCGGCGTCGTCGACGTGATCTCGACCCAGCGCTCGCGCGTGATCTGCCCGGTGACAACGCCCTGGTACATCAGGTCCATCCGGTGCTCGACCGAGCCGATCCCGTTGGGAATCTTCGAGAAGTCGCCGATCCCCATCTCCTTCTGGTCCTTCATGCAGAACGGGCAGTGGTCGGTCGACACCATCTGGATGTCGTTGGTGCGCAGGCTCTGCCACATGTGGTCCTGGTGGCCCTCGGCCCGGGACCGCAGCGGCGTCGAGCAGACCCACTTGGCCCCCTCGAAGCCGGGCGCGCCGAGCTGCTCCTCGAGCGACAGATAGAGGTACTGCGGGCAGGTCTCGCCGAACACGTTCAAGCCCCGGTCACGCGCGGCGGCGATCTGCTCGACCGCCTGCTTGGCGCTGACGTGCACGACGTAGAGCGGCGCCCCGGTCAGGTCGGCGATCATGATCGCGCGGTGGGTGGCCTCGGCCTCGGCCTGCCAGGGCCGGGTGAGCCCGTGGAAGTACGGCGACGTGTTGCCGGCCGCGAGGGCCTGCTGCACCAGCACGTCGATCATGGCGCCGTTCTCGGCGTGCATCATCATCATGGCGCCGTTGTCCGCGCCCTTCTGGAACGCGCGCAGGATCTGCCCGTCGTCCGAGAGGAAGACGCCCTTGTACGCCATGAACAGCTTGAAACTCGTGACGCCCTCGGCGATCAGCTCGTCCATGGCCTTGAGCGACTCGTCCTGCACGTCGGACAGGATCTGGTGGAAGCCGTAGTCGATCGCGCAGTGGCCGGCCGCCTTGGCGTGCCACGCCTGGTACTGGTCGAGCACGCGCTGCTCGGGATACTGCACCACGAAGTCGACGATCGTGGTGGTGCCACCCCAGGCCGCGGCCCGGGTGCCGGTCTCGAACGTGTCCGACGCGAAGGTCCCGCCGAACGGCATCTCCATGTGCGTGTGGGCGTCGACCCCGCCCGGGATCACGTACTTGCCCGTCGCGTCGATCACGTTGGGCCCCTCGGCCGGGCCGCGCCCCGGAGCGAAGATTGCCGCGATCGTCTCGCCGTCGACGAGCACATCGGCCGGCACCGAGCCGGTCGCGCTGATGACCAGGCCGCCCTGGATGAGCGTGCTCACGGCGCGACAATCGGGCCGTAGGCGTCCGGGCGCCGATCACGATAGAACTGCCAGTCGTCGCGCGTGGCCCGGATCAGATCAAGGTCGAGGTCCCGTACGAGCAACTGCTCGTCATGCCTCGACCCGAGTTCGCCGACATAGTTGCCCTGTGGGTCGGCCACGTACGAGGTGCCGTAGAAGTCGACCGCCTGGTCGCCGAATTCGTTGTCCTCGGTGCCGACCCGGTTGGGCACGAGCACGAAGTAGCCGTTGGCCGCGGCCGCCCCGGTCTGCTCGAGCTCCCACAACCGGTTGGAGAGGCCCGGCTTGGACGCGTTCGGGTTGAACACCAGCTCGGCGCCGTTGAGGCCGAGCACCCGCCAGCCCTCCGGGAAGTGCCGGTCGTAGCAGATGGTCACGCCCACCTTGCCGACCGCCGTCTCGAACACCGGCCAGCCCAGGTTGCCCGGCCGGAAGTAGAACTTCTCCCAGAACCGGTCCAGGTGCGGGATGTGGTGCTTGCGGTACTTGCCGAGGATCGTGCCGTCGGCGTCGACCACGACGGCCGTGTTGTAGTAGACCCCCGTCTGCGCCTCCTCATAGATCGGCAGCACCATCACCTGGCCCAGCTCGCGGGCCAGATCGGCGAAGCGCTGCACGATCGGCCCGTCGGCCGGCTCGGCGTAGCGGTAGTACTTCTTGTCCTGCACGATGCCGAAGTAGGGGCCGTAGAACAGCTCCTGGAAGCAGACGACCTGCGCACCCTGCGCCTGGGCGTCCCGGGCGAACTGCTCGTGCTTGTCCAGCATCGATGCCTTGTCACCAGTCCAGGTGGTCTGGGTGATGGCGGCTCGAACGATGGCCATGAAATCCCTTTCCCTAAGCGGTAACCACGCTCTTGCGAGACTTGCCCGAGAGGTGCGGCCCGGCCAGAACGGGCTCGTAGCGAGCACCGGAACCGAGGCACGTCGGCAAGCATTCGACGAGCTGTGAATAGTTGGCGTTGTGGAAGAACGGCATGCTCTGCCGGCGGGTGGACACCGTGGATCCGGCGTCCGGGTTGACGACCCGGTGCAGGGTCGAGGTCCAGCGATCGTTCGTCCACTGTGCCATCAGGTCGCCGATGTTGATGACGAACGCACCGTCGACCGCGGGCACCGGGATCCACGAATCCGTGCGGGAGTCGTGCACTTCGAGACCGCCGCGGCCCATCTCCTGGCGCAGGATCGTCAGCGTGCCGTAGTCGGTGTGGGCACCCGCGCGCAGCTGCCCGTCGGCCGGCGGCGCGGCCTGCTCGGGATAGTTGATGGCCCGCAACGCCTGCGGCGCCTGGTCGATCTTGTCGGCGAAGAAGGTGGCGTCCAGTCCCAGCCCGAGCGCGAAGATCGACATCAGCCGCTCGGCCAGGACATTCATTTCCCTCCCGTACGCCCCCCAGGCGCCCTTCAGTCCGGGAAGGGCCGACGGCCAGCGGGGCGGGGTGAACAGCTCCCGCTCGACGTCGTCCACCGGCGTGTGCCGCAGCGCCGGACTCGCCAGGGCGTTGAGCGATTCCTTGAGGTCGCCCGCGCCCATGCCGCCCAGCGACTGGGCCAGCGATTCGGTGGCGATCGGGAAGTAGCCGTACGAGGAACCGGTTTGCCGTTCGATCTCGAGCTTGTCGGCGTCGGGCAGATCGAAGAAGGCGCGGGTGAGCTTCCAGCAGCGGTCCATGACGTCCGGGTCGACGCCGTGCTCGACGATCTGGAAGAAGCCGACCGTGCGCAGGGTCTCGTCGATCTCGCGGCCGACGGTAAGTGGGTCGCGGGAGATGTCGACGACGGGAATCTCGAGCTGGGTCACGAGGGGTCCTTTCCGGGAGGGAGGGCGCCGCCCGCCGGACCACGCAGAGAAAGGCGGCCGACGACGGCGACAGCGCACTCGGTGCGTGAGGCCATCCACGGGCCGAACTCCGCCGAGGCGGCGACGAGGAAGCAGGTGGACGGCCCGGCCGATCGAGTCAGCGAGACGTCACTGTCAGAAGAGGCGAAGGTGAGGCCGGCGACGCGGGCGAGCTCCCCGGCCTCGTAGGCGATTCCGCGGCTGCCGACCGGCAACACCTCGGAGGCGTACGGGGAATCGCGCGCGACGATGATGTCGGCCGGGCTCGCGATGCCGGCCGTTCCGTCGACGAACGGCACTTCGCGGCCGTCGCGCGGCAATCCGACGGCGAAAACCAGGTCGCCGTCACGCGCCGAACCGCACCGTAGCCCCGCGCGGACGACGACACCCATCACCGTGACGCCGATGCCCGTCTGCACGGTGGGCATGTTCGTCTCGTCGCTGCCGGTGATGGCGATCGGCAGTCCCGTGCGGTCGGCCGCCGCCTGAACCCCGATCAAGAGCTCTTTCCCGTACGGCTCCAGCTCGCAACAAAGATTGTCGACGAGCAGAAACGGGGTCGCTCCGGTCGCCAGCACCTCCATGAGCGGCACCTTGGCGGCGCTGTACCCGGTCTCCTGCGGATCCTGCTGCAGCGCGTCCATGGGCTTGACCCCGATCGACGCGTTGGAGTCGCAGGCGATGACGATCGTCGTGCTGCCGTTGTCGACGATCGTCAGATCCCGAACCCGGCCGACCACATCGCCGATCGTGCGCTCGCCACGGGCAAGCGCCTCGAGTCCCCCGCTCATGCGTTCACCAGGATCCGGGCCTGTCCCCGCTCGCGTTGGGCGGCCTTGGCGGCGGCCGCTCGCCGGCGCGTCACGTAAGCCTTCACGAACAAGGCGACGACCGTGGCGACGTACGGGAGGGAAAGAACCAGCTCGTTGGGGAACCCATAGGTCTGCAGTGCGATCCCGATGGCCGAGGTGAAGCCGAAGAACAACGCCGCGGCCCCGGCCAGCAGCGGCCGCCCGTCGGCCAGGATGACCGCCGCGATGGCGATGAAGCCGATGCCCGCGGTCATGCCGACGCTGAACAGCTGGAGGCCGGAGAGCGGCAGCACCGCGCCGCCGATGCCGCACAGCAGGCCGCTCATCAGCACCGCGCGGTATTTGTAGGAGTTGACCCGCAGGCCCGCCGCGAGCGCCGCCGCCGGGTCCTGGCCGATCGCCCGCATCCGCAGCCCGGCCCGGGTGTGAAAGGTGTGCAGGTGACCCAGCAGCACCAGCGCGACGGCCAGCACGGCCAGCCAGCCGATGTCGGAGTAGAGCATCGGGAACTTGCCGGCTGTGGCCGACAGGTAGGAGCCGGGGCTGTCGAAGATCGTGGTCAGCAGCACCGCGGTCAGGCCGACGACGGCGATGTTCATGGCGAAACCGATGACGATCTCGTTGGCGCCGAGGGTGACGGTGAGGAAGGCGAACAGCGCGGCCAGCAGCGTGCCGGTCAGCATCGCGGCCAGCAGCCCGAGCCAGACACTCGTGGTCGCGTCGGCCACCAGGAACGCGGCGAACGCGCTGCCCAGCAGCAGCGCCTCGAGCGCCACGTTGAAGACGTTGACCTGGGCCGAGAACGAGCCTCCGGTCGCGGCGAACATGATGGGCGTGGCCGATTGGAAGCCGGCCACGACGACGAACAGCAGCAGGGCCCCGATCGAGGCGAACTCACCGTTCACGGCGCGCCCTCCAGGTGTCGACGAGGAAGCGGGTCGGGTTGGCCGCGAAGGCCAGGATGAACAGGGCCGAGACGACCGTGACGAGGTAGCTCGACACGGTGGTCGCCTGCGAGATGACGAGCTGGCTGTTCTGCAGAATGCCGAAGAAGAACGCGGACGCGGCCAGCCCGATCGGGTTGTTCATCGCCACCAGGCTGACCAGCATCCCGTTGAACCCCATGTTGTCGAGCGATCCGGCGATGAAGGAGTGCAGGACGCCCTGCGTCTCGATGGCCCCGGCTAGTCCGGCCACCGCCCCCGAGACCAGGAAAGCCTGGAAACGGCGTTTGTGTACGGGGATTCCGGAGAACTGCGAGAATCTCGGTCCTTCGCCGACGGCGCTGAGTTCGTAGCCCGTACGGGTGCGCATGAGCACGAACGCCGCCACGGCGGCCACGATCAGCGCCAGCAGCAGGCCCAGATTGAGGCCGCTGAACGGGGTGAACACCGGCAGTTCGGCGTTGGCCTCGATCTTGTCGGTGGTGATGGTCTGGATGGTGCCGCCGCCGGCCACCTTGGCCAGGAAGAACTGCTTCACGAAGAAGGTGCACAGCAGCACGGCCACGTAGTTGAGCATCAGCGTGGTGACGACCTCGTTGACGCCCCACCGCTTGGCCAGCCAGGCGCAGGGCAGCGCCCACAGCACGCCACCGGCGATCCCGGCCACGATGCCGGCGAGGATCGCGAGCACCGGCGGCAGCGGGAGCAGATGGCTGATCAGCGCGGAGAACAGGCTGCCGACGTAGATCTGGCCCTCGACGCCCAGGTTGAAGTAGCCGACCCGGGCGGCGATGAGGAAGGCCAGGCCGGACAGGAGTAGCGGCGTTGTCCAGCGGAGCACGTCCAGGAACGCGTACGGGGAACCGATCGTCGCCATTCGCAGCACCTCGAGGAAGGCGCCGGCCGAGTACCCCTGCAGCGACAGGATGAGCGAGGCGACGAACAGGCCGATGGCCGCCGCGGCGACATATCTCAGGACACGGCTCATGCCGGCACCGCCGACAGACCGGTCAAGGCGGCGCCCAGGCTCTCCTCGGTGCAGTCCTGGCGGTCGGCGTCGAGCACGATCCGGCCGTCGAAGACCACGATGATGCGGTCGCACGTCTCGAGCAGCTCGTCCAGGTCGGTCGAGGCGAGCAGCACCGCTCCCCCGTCGGCGGCCACGTCGCGCAGTTTCTGGCGCAGGTCGCGGGCGGCGCCGATGTCGATGCCGTGGGTGGGTTCCTCGGCCACGAGCAGCACCGGGTCGCTGAGGAGCTCGCGCTGCACGATGAACTTCTGCAGGTTGCCGCCGGACAGCGATTCGGGCAGCGCATCCGGCCCGGAGGCCTTGACGCCGCCCTCGCGGATGATGCGCTCGGCCAGCGCGCGGGCGGCCGGGCGGCGGATCACCCCGCGTCGGCAGTATTCCGGGTCGTCGAGCCGGCCGACCAGCGCCGAGAACCACAGCGGGCGGCGGCGCAGCGTCCCGACGGCGTTGCGGTCGGCCGGGATGTGGCTCATGCCGGCCTTGCGCAGTGCGGGCAGCGTGGCCGCGGGATCAGAGGCAGAGTCAACTTCTTTGCGCGTACGCCCGTCGAGCACCACGGTTCCCGCATCCGGGGCCACGAGCCCGCTGATGACCTGCAGCAGCTCGTGCTGGCCGGAGCCGGAAACCCCGGCCACGCCGACCACCTCGCCCCGGGCCACCTCGAACGAGGCCTCGCGGATGCCCGGTCCCTCGTGCAGCGCACCGAGCTCGACGTGCTGGACGCTGAGCACGGTCGCCCCGCGTTCGGGACGGGTGCCCAGATCGATCGGCGCGATGTCGCGGCCGACGATGCTACGGGCCAGGCCGCGCCGGTCGAGCTCGTCGTTGCGCTGGCTCGAGACGATCCGCCCGTGCCGCATCACCGTGACGTGGTGGGCCGAGGCGAGCACCTCGTCCAGCTTGTGGCTGATGAAAAGCAGCGTCTTGCCCTCGGCCTGCAGGTTGAGCATCGCGGCGAACAGACCCTCGCGCTCCTGCGGGGTGAGCACGCTGGTCGGCTCGTCCAGGATCACGACGTCGGCGTTGCGGTAGAGCACTTTCAGGATCTCGACCTGCTGCTGGATGCTCACCGGGAGGTCGCCCGCGTGGGCGTCCAGCGGCACCGGCAGCGAATAGCGCTCGGCCAGCTCGCCGACCGTACGGCGGGCGTGTTTGCGGCGCAGGATCCCGCGCTGACCCGGCTCCCAGCCGAGCACCACGTTCTCCCACACGCTCATCGCGGCGACGAGGGCGGTCTCCTGATAGACCATGCCGACCCCGGCCAGGGTCGCGTCCCGGGTGGTGCGGAAGTGGCGTTCCACCCCGCCGATCCGAACCGTGCCCCGGTCGGGCGTCACGACCCCGGACAGCACCTTCATCAGGGTGCTCTTGCCGGCGCCGTTCTCGCCCACGATCGCGGTCACCCGGCCCTGGGGCGCGGTCACGGTCACGTCGTCCAGGGCGCGCACGTCGCCGAAGCTCTTGGAGATGCCGGCCAGTTCGACGTAGCTCACGGCCGGGGACTGCTGATCTGGCATCGCGTCTCCCTGGGTCGAGGCCGGCGCCCGCGCGGGGCGGGCGCCGGTCTCTGGGTCAGCAGTTGAGGGTGATCTTCCCGGCCTTCAGGTCGTCGATGGCGGTCTGCATCTTGGGCTTGAGGTCGGCCGGGAGGCCGTCCAGGTCGCGCTGGTCGAACAGTTCGGCACCCTCCTGGGCTCCCCAGGTGAAGATGCCGGACTTGAAGTTGCCGCTGGTGGCGTTCTTGGCCGCGGTGTAGGTGCCGGTGCCCGCGTCCTTGAGCGCCGACCACGGCACCGAGCCCGCGGCGACGTCGCCCTGCCAGAAGTCGACGCCGATGCCGGTCTTCTTGGCCGCGGCGGCCGCCTGGAGCACGCCCAGGCCGCTCTTGTTGGCCGCGTGCATCAGCACGTCGGCGCCCTGGCTGATCTGCGAGTTGGCCACCTGCTGGCCCTTGGTCGGGTCGGTGAAGCTGCCCGAGTAACTGGTCAGCAGCTTCACGCCGGGCTTGGCGGCCTCGGCCCCGGCCAGGTAGCCGCAGCGGTACTTCTCGATGACCGGCTGCTCGGCGCCGCCGACGAAGCCGATCGTGCCGGTCTTGGTGGCGTTGCCCGCGTAGATGCCGGCCAGGTAGGCGGCCTGGGTCGGGTCGATGACGACGGTCTCGACGTTGGCCAGCTTGGGGTCGATGTACGAGTCGACGATCATGAAGTTGGTGTCGGGGAAGCTCGGGGCCAGGCTGGTGACCACGTTGGCCAGGTCGTCCCACAGCACCACGACCGGGTTGTAGCCCTGCTGCACGGCCGCCCGCACCTGCTGCTCGTACGCGCTCGGCTGCACGCCGGCGATCTGCTTGACCTCGATGCCGGTCTCGCCATTGAGCTTCTGCAGGCCCGAGAAGACGAGGTCGCCGAACGCGTCCCCCTCGGGCTGGCTGCTGATCAGGACGCTCTTGCCACCGGCCGCGGCGCTGCTGTCCGCGCTGCTCGCCGAGGTGTTCAAAGATTCGCCGCCACAGGCGCTGAGCGCCAGCAGCGCGGCCGTCGCGAGGCTCGCAACGGCGGCCCTCGATCCGTTTATGCGCATGCTAAAGTCCCTCCGAAGATACGAATTCCTGGATCCCCGTGTGGTTACTGCCTTTTACGAAAGGCGGGACAATTCATCAGCGAGATTCGCAAGGTCCAATTTGTTGACCTCGCTGACGAGCTGGAGCCAGGAGGCGTCGATGCCGGGACGTCCTGCAAACGTTCCGGCAATCGCCCCCGCCATCGAGGCGACCGTGTCCGAGTCGCTTCCGGCGTTGGTCGCCGCGATGACTGTCGTGCGCAGATCGCCCTGTCCGTAGGCGGCGAAGGCGATCGCCGCGGGTACCGACTCGACCGCGGCCATGCCGGTGCCGACCAGATACGCCACGTCGTCGACCACTTCCGTGATCCGGCGCTCCGGGTCGGCCAGGCCCACGGCCCATTCGATCCGTCGCGCCAGGCTAGGGCCGCCGGCATCCCGGCCGCCCGAGCGACCGGCCCGTTCGCCGGCTTCGGCGCCGTAGCGGGCGGCCTCGACCACGGTGTCGAAGTCGTCCGTCACGGACGCCTGCGCGACGGCGGCGGCGATCGCACACGCCCCGGCCATCCCGCACGTCGTGTTGTGGCTGGCCCGGGCGATGGTCTGCGCCATCCGCACCGCGCCCTCCGGGTCGCCCGGGTGCACCCACCCGGCCGGGGCCGCCTTCATCGCGGCCCCGTTGGTCTCGCCGGTGCGGTGGTGCGAGTCGCCGCGGCCGACGACCGCCGGGTCCTCGCCGCCGGCGATGCGCTGCAGCGCCGCCCTGGTCGACGGGCCGGTGAACCGCCCGGCCAGTTCCTCGTTCGCGGACCAGGCCAGCAGCATCCGGACCATGTCGCTCGTGCGCAGCTCGCCCCGCTGCTCGACCAGCAGTTCGGCGAGCATCAGCGTCTGCGACGAGTCGTCGGTGAAGGCGCCGACCGGGCGGCCGTGGGCGTAGGCGCCCTCGGCCGGCTCGGTGAACGTCTCGACCCAGATGCCGCGCTCGGTCAGGAACTCGCGGGAGCAGTTCTCGGTGGCCGCGCCGAACGCGTCCCCGATCACCGCCCCGGCCAGCCCGCCGAGCACCCGGTCCATGGTCATGGCCGGACGCTGTCTCGGTAGGCCGCCAGCATGCTCTCCGGCGCCACCAGCCCGGTCTCGGTCAGGTAGGCGGTGACGAGCTCGGGCGGGGTCGGCTCGAAGAACTGGTTCCAGACGGCGACCCGCCCGCTGTCCACGAGGTCCCATCCGGCGCTCATCTCGCCGGCTGGGCGCAGCTCCATGGCCACCTCACCCGGGTCGCCGTCGAAGACCTTGAACAGCTCCGTGACGCCGTACAGGGGAACGCCCTGGAATTTGCAGGCGAGTGCGAGCGGGAGCGTGCCTGTCTTGTTGACCAGTGTGCCGTCGGAGAGCACGGCGTCGGCGCCCACGAGCACGATGTCCGACTTGCTGACGGCGACGGCCATGGCGGCGTCCGAGAAGAGCGTCACCGGTACGCCCGACTCCGCGATTCCCTCGATGAGACCCCGGGATTCCCGGTACGGGCGTGACTCGGTCACATTGATCGAGACCTCGGGGATCGTGTCGACCACCCGGCGCATGACGCTGCGCAGCGAGCCCGAGTTCGAGTGGTAGAGCACGCGGGCACCCGGCTTCACGATCTCGCTGATGCCGTCGGCGAGTGCCTCGACCGCCTTCTCGGAACGCGTGACGAAGATACGCATGGTCTCGGACACCGACTCGACGACCGAACGGGCCGAGCCGTCGGTGCCGGCCGCAGTAGCCAGCGCGAGGTCGACGACGTTGCGGACGCTGGTCATGGACGGCTTGGTGCGGGCCGCCCAGGCGCAGACGTTCTCCAGCTCGGCCCGGGCCACGTCGGGCTCGGCGTCACGCAGCGGCTCGAGGGTGAGCTCGATGATGCGCGCGACCGTCCGGCCGTACAGGCTCCCGCCGGGAACCGTGTTGTCGGCCACGGCTCGGGTGAGGTCCTCGAGCTCGGTCATGAGTTGCCTTTCCGGTCGGGTGCGGCGGCCGTCGGGCGGTCCACCGTGGCGGCGGTGGCAGGGATCTGCAACCGCATGGTGAAGCGATTCGAGTCGTAGGTGGCGCGGGCGACCTCGACGATCCGGCCGGACTCGTCGGCCGCGAACGAGCGCAAGGCCAGCAGGGGCGCCCCGAAGTCGATTCCGAGCAGCTGCGCCTGCTCGTCGTCGGCCCGGACGACCTGCAGAGTGCCCTCGGCAGTGCGCAGGTGGATGTCGTGCTCGCCGAGCGCGCGATAGAGCGAGCCGCCGCCGGCGAAGAAGTCGGCCCCGGGCAGCTTGTCGCCGACGTCGCGCGGCAGCCAGGTCTCGAGGATGACGGCGCCCTGACCGCCGATCCCGACCGTGCGGCGCAGGTGGAAGGCGCGCTCGCGGGGGCCGAGGCCGAGTTGCTCGGCGACCTCAGCGTCGGCCTTGACCGGTCCGCAGGCGGTGACGTCGACGGTGAACGCGACGTCGGACGCCCGGAGCGCGTCGGTGGTGCTGCGCAGCAGGCTGATCTCGTGGTTGACCGTGCGGGCGCTGACGAAGGTGCCCTTGCCGGAGCGGCGCTCGATCAGGCCGGCGCTGGTCAGGTCGGCCAGCGCGGCCCGGACCGGGGCGACCGACACGGAGAACCGGTCGGCGTACTCCTTCTCGGTCGGCATCTGGTCGCCCGGCTGGTACTTGCCGGAGCGGATCTCCTCGTGCACGAGGGTCCGGATCTGCTCCCACAGGGGCAGTCCGCGCGGTCGCAGCGAGCCTGACGAGGTCATGCGCGAAAGATTATGAGTTTATTTTCTTATGATCTAGACCCGCGCCGAGCTGTTTACCTTGTCGTTACATTCAGCCCCCGCACGTGGCCGCCACGTTTCACTGACCAGCCCGAACGGCGACCGGGGCAGCGTGATCGACAGACGCCGACAGTCTTCGGATGCGGCGCAGCCTCCGCTGAGCGGGTGGGCATATTCGTCCTCTTGGATGGTGTCGTCCGTCTATGCGGAGCCTTTACGTTCCAGGGACGGTCCGCTCACAGCGTCTCTGATACCTTGTGCGCTGACCTTGGCCGGGCGCGGGATCTCCGACCGAGGCCACGTCTCCCGGCTCTCTCCGAGCGCTCTGATCGGACATCAGCTCGACTGAGCCAGGAGGATCCATGCAACGAACTTCCCTCAGCCTGGTCGCGGCCGGCCTTCTCGGAACCGCGCTGCTCGCGGTGCCGGCGGCCGGGGCGGCTTCGGCGGCGCCGGGCGTGCACTCGGTCGCGGAATGCACCGACGTGTCGGCCGACCGCGTCCGCACCGGCCGGGACGGGTCCGACCCGAACGACCTGACCCGCAGCGAGGCCGACAAGGCCGAGAAGCAGATGACCGCCAAGCTCCGGTCGAAGGGCCTGAACTGGGGATCGAAGATCCACCGAGGCAAGGTCACCATCGACGTGCGGGTGCACGTGATCACCAAGGCCGACGGCACCGGCGGCGTGACCAGGAAGCAGATCGCCGATCAGATCAAGGTGCTCAACGACGGCTACGGCGGGAAGACGGCCCGGCAGGACGCTCCGACGATCTTCCGGTTCGCCACCAAGTCGATCGACTACACGGCCAACGACGACTGGTTCGCCTGGGCCGACCCGGACGTCGACCCGGCCGACGACCAGGAGGCCAAGGCCGCGCTGCACAAGGGTGGCTACGACGACCTCAACATCTATATCACCGGGCTCGAGGACGGCCTGCTCGGCTACGCGTACTTCCCGAACGAGGCGACCCTGATCCAGGACGGCGTCGTGATCCTCAACGACAGTCTGCCCGGTGGCGCGGCGGCCCCGTACAACGAGGGCGACACCCTGACCCACGAGGTCGGGCACTGGCTGGGGCTCTACCACACCTTCGAGAACGGCTGCACCGCTCCGGGCGACCAGGTGTTCGACACCCCGTACCAGGCCGACGGCGACAACATCTTCGAGTGCAACGAGGCCGACGACACCTGTCCGGCGCCCGGCAAGGACCCGGTGCACAACTTCATGAGCTACGGCGACGACCCGTGTCTCGACCGCTTCACCTTGGGCCAGAGCGTCCGGATGGCCCTGGTCTGGCTGGCCTATCGCAACGTCTGATTGCTTCCCGTACGCCGTGGTGGTAACGATGGCTATCGATAGATATCGATCCGCGCCGTGAAACGAGGCAGTGACATGCGCGTTACCCGGATCAGTCGAGCCATCGTTGCCACCGCCACCCTGGTGCTGCTCGCACCAGCGGCGGCCGTGGCTCAGCCAACCACCGGACAGCGGGCCTGGGCCGGCGCCTGGGCCGGGTCGGCGCAGGGCGTCTACCCGGTCGGATACTCGGTCGGGCAACCCGGCCCGGTCGGTCCGGCCGGGCCGGGCAACACCGCGCCCCTGCTCACCGGGGCCTTCCCGGACAACCAGGCCAACGACCAGACCCTGCGCATGATGGTGCACCCGGGTGTCGAGGGTTCATCGTGGCGCATCAGGCTGACCAACGAGTACGGGACCAAGCCGGTGACCTTCGCCCGGGCGTACGCGGGAAAGCAGTTGATCGGCGCTCTGGTTTCTCCCGGCACGAACCGCGCGCTCACCTTCGACGGTCGGCGGTCGGTCACCGTGCCGGCCGGGAAGACCGTGCTCAGCGACCCGGTGGCGGTCCGGCTGTCGGCCGTCGAGAGGCTTGCGATCAGTCTGTACGTGTCCGGGGCGAGCGGACCGATGACATGGCATGCGGCCGCGTTCACCACGTCCTATCTGTCCGGCCAGCACGCGGGTGATCACACCGCCGACGTGACCGATGCCGCGTTCCCGCACTCGACCACCTCGTGGTTCTTCGTCTCCGAGGTGCAGGCGCAGAGCCGTCCGGTGGTGGTGGCGTTCGGCGACTCGATCACCGACGGCTTCTTCGCCACCGTCAACGGCAGTGACCGCTGGCCCGACGTGCTGCAACGCCGGCTCGGCGGCAACACGGCGGTGGTCACCCAGGCCATCGGCGGCAACATGGTGACCCGCATCGGCCGTACGCCGGGTGGCTGCACGCCGTGCGACGGGCCGCCCGCGCTCGACCGACTCGACCGCGACGTGCTCAGCCGGCCGTCCGTACGGGTCGTGATCCTGCTCGAGGGCATCAACGACCTGGGCGGCGGCAACGCCACGGCGGCGCAGGTGATCGCCGGCTACCAGGAGATCATCCGTCGCGTCCAAGCTCGAGGCATCAAGATCATCGGCGCCACACTGACACCGTCGGGCGGCACCGCGTTCGGTCTCTACGGCACGCCCGAGACCGACGCCAAGCGCCGCGCGGTCAACGATTTCATCCGGACAAGCGGGCAGTTCGACGGGGTGGCCGACTTCTCGGCCGTCACCGAGGATCCGGCGAATCCGGGTCACCTGCTTCCCGCGTACGACACCAACAGCAGCGTCGGCGGCGCGGGTGACCACCTGCACCCGAACCGGGCCGGCTTCCTGGCGATGGGCGGCACGATCGACGTGAACCAGATCAGGCGGTGGACGGCGGCTCACGCCGGTCAGCCGGGTCGGTAGCAATGATCCGGTCGAGCACCTGGCGCAGGTGAGCGACCTCGTCGGCGCCGACGGCGTCGGCCAGCCAGCGGTCGAAGCCGCCGATCACCTGTTCGCCGGTGTCGATGGCGCGCCAGCCGCTCTCGGTGAGGCTGACGCGCCGGGCCCGGCCGTCCTCGGGGTCGGCGGCGACGGTCACGTAGCCGCAGCCGGCCAGATACCGGATCAGCTCCCCCACCGCCTGTTTGGTCATCCGGGTGCGCCGGGCCAGTTCGGTCACCCGGGTGCCCTCGGGGTCGATGGCCATGAAGACCGGCGCGTGGGCCGAGCGCAGATCGGGGAACCCGGCCGCGCTCAGGGCCGCGTCGAGCTCGGCCGCCAGCCGCTGCCCGGCCGCGGTCATCAACGATCCGAGAGGCGTCGGGGCGCCGAGAAACGGGTTAGTAAGGCGCTTGACCATTTCGTCGTGCTCCCCTTAGCGTGTTGGTAAGGCACCTTACCAACACGCTAAGGCGGTGGCAGCGATGCGGCGTTCCGGACTGATCCTGGTAGTGGCCGGCGCGGTATTCCAGATTGTCATGCTCGGGCGCGCCCGGCCCGGCGTCGTCACGTGGCTGTCGATCGCGGCGATCCTGCTGCTGGCCGCTCTGCCGGTGGGCTCGCGGGCCCGGGACGAGGCGGCCGTCATCCGGCGGCGCGCGTTCGTCACGGTGGTGGCGGTGCTGCTGGCCCTGGACTTCGCCGGTGCGGTCGCCGACCGGCTCGGGTGGCCGGGTGCGGTGGGGACGGCTTGGCGATCGTGGGACGCCTTCACCGCGTACACGGGAACGCTTTTGCCCTTCGTCCCTGATTCTCTGGTCGGGACGGCGGCGGTCTCGGCGACCGTGGGCGAGATCGGGCTGGCCGTCTGGCTGCTCTCCGGATGGCGGCGACGCTGGGCCGGTATCGCGGCGGCTGTCCTGCTCACGGTGTATCTGGTGGCGATGGGGGTCGCCTTCGGATCCGACGAGGTGGCACACTTCGCGCTGCCGTTGCAGATCGGGGGCGCGCTGCTGGTCTCGGCCGGCGCATCCGTCAAGGCCGATCGCCCCGGGAGCGCAGTCGTCATGACGACAGATGGGTGATCGGGCAGCCGCTTGCGGCAAGGATGGCGGTGACGACCTTGTCGGCTCGGGGAGCGACCGAATGACCGTCCAGCTCAGGGGCACGATCGAGGCCGACGGCCCGCTCGACCATCTGCGGACGCTGATCCGGGCGCTGCCGGTGCCGACCGCGCCGCTGACCTTCCCGAGCCGCGAGGCGGCGCTCGGACTGGCCCTGATGGACCTGTCGTTCCGGCTCGATCATCTGCCCCGGCTGTCCGAGCACCTGACGCTGGTCGACCGCGGCCACATGAGCCGGTCGATCAGCGTCGACGTCGACCTCGACCAGATCTCCGGGCGGCAGCGCGAGACCCTGCTGGTGCCGGGCGACGGCGAGCGCCGGGCCTCGCTGTGGGTGCCGGTGTCGCGGTACAGCCGGAGCGACCTGGCGCCCATGGTCATCCGCGACGAGGGCGGCGAGCTGGTGCCGCGACTGTCCCACCGCGACGCCAACCGGGTCACCGCCGCGGCCTTCGTGAAGCTGCTGTTCATGCTGGTCAACGCCCACGAAGACGTGTCGGCGCCGGGCAGTGACATCCACCGGGTGCGGCACACGCATCAGAAGTCGCGCTGGCTGATCGAGGCCGCGATCGCCGAACTGGTCATGGTCGGGGCGCCCCTGGGCCGGCGCCTGCACACGCCGCTGGATCACGCTGCGCTTGTCGAGCAGGCTCATCCCGTACGGGACCTGGCCCTGAACGCTCTTGATTCGCTCTTCCCGGCCGACGGCGGAGATCCCCTGCTGGTGCCCTTCGCGCGGCTGCTGGAACTGGCTACGCGGCAGTACATCCTGGTCGCGCAGCTCGGCCTGGACCGGCCGCGGCGGTTCCTGACGTGGGACGCGCCGCTGCTGCCGGCCCGGCACCGCCCGGCGCCGCTGCGGAATCTGGCCAAGAACGTGCTGCCGGTCAATCGCGAGTTCGTCGTCGAGTACGCGACCGAGATCCCGCGCTCGGTGAAGGCGTACCACCTGACCTTGGAGGTCCGTCAGGAGATCAGCGTCCGGCGGTTCCTGATGTCGAGCGATGTGGACGACGAGTTCGTCGAGGTGCTCGCGCAGGACCTGGAGTCGGTGGCCCGGCGGGCCGAGCGGCTGGGCGGCCACCACAAGCTGCTCGAGCTCGAGATGCAGAGCATCGCGTCGCGGCTGGCCGAGCTGGGCCGGCGGCGGCTGGTCGACCTGACCGGCTACGAGGCCTATCTGGCCCGGCTGCCGATCCCGGTCGGGCCCGGTTCGTCGCCGCCGCCGCGCCGCCTGACCGCCGACGAGACTCTGGCCGCGCTGTCCGCCGGCGACTGCTCGTTGCACGTTCTGGCCGCGTTCTGCGCGCACTACTCGTCGGACGGGCTGCGCCACCTGGCCAAGAGCGGGCTGCCGGGCGAGGCCCTGCTCAACATCGCGGCCGGATTGCGCACCACACAGACCGGCCGCGACCTGACCATCGACAACGATCCCCGCGAGCACGGCGCCCATGCACACTGGCGCCGGCCACCGACCGAGCTCAGCCCGCAGTCGACCGAGCCCGTACGCGTCGCGGCCGTGATGGCCCTGGCCGACGAGGCCCCGGCGCTGATCGAGAGCATCACCCGGATGGTGGCCGGGCTGGGCCTGGTCGTGCTGGGCATCGGGACGTTCCTGTCCGGCGGCCTGGCCTGGCTGTTCTCGGCCCGGGTCAACCCCCATTTCGCCCCCGACCAGGCCGACGCCGTGGTGGCGGTCCTGCTGCTGGTGCCCGGCCTGCTGCTGGCCCGGCTCGACCTGCCCAGCACCCGCTCGGTCCTGTGGGCGCTGCAGAAGTATCAGCGGATGCTCGCGGCCGCGTCGGTGGTGGTGACCACGGCGCTGGCCATCGCGGTCGGCACGGTGCGGGACAGCCACGACCTGACCCGGATGTTCCAGCTGGCCCTGGGCGCGCTGATCGGCATCCTGGTCTGCTGTCTGAGCGAGCTGTACGCCCGTCGCGCGCACCGCAGCAGCTCGGTGCCGAGGTCGGCCCGAGTGCCGCAGTGGCTTCTCAGCTCCCGGGGCAGTTCCCGCCGGACGGTCGAACCCGACGACTTCTTCGACGCGCGAGGTGAGGGATGACGGCCAGTTCCACCAAGTCCTCGGAGCTGGCCCGGATCGCGGCCGAGGCGGCCGGGACGCGTACGTTCTCGGTGCAGTTCACGCTGACCCACGGCACCGCCACCGGATACGACGGCACCCAGCCGATGGCCTACGTGACCTCGGGCGACGACGACAAGGACGACCCGAACTCGTGGCCGACCGACTTCTGCCACTTCTCCGCGGCCGGGCTGTCCATGTCGACGTCGACCTGGCCGTCGGCGATGTCGGCGTTCAGCGGCCGGGTCCGGATCGGCCGGGTCGAGGGCAACGGCCGGCGGGGCTCCTTCTCGTTCGGCGGTCACTCGGTGCCCAACCCCGGCTTCCTGAACCATTCGACCCGCAAGGTCGAGGTGCTCATCACGATGGGCACGGCGCACTGGTCGCCGACCTACCGCGAGACGCTGATGCAGGCCCTGCTGATCGAAAAGCTCACCAACCTGGCCGGCGAGCGCGGCGTCCCCGTCCTGCACCTGCACACGCCGGTCGCCCCGGTCGCGCAGACCGGCCGCTCCGACCCCGGCGACGGCTCCAACGAACGCCTGCGCGACGCGATCGGCCCGTGCATGCGCTTCTCGATCGGCATCGACCCGGCCCGCAGCGAGACCCGCCTCGACTTCGAGACCGAACTGGCCGCGCTGAGCGAGGAGTACGGTTTCGGCCTGCGCCTGGACGACCAGCGCCTCAACCGCGTACGCGGCGAGTGGTTCACCATCCGCGGCTTCGACCGCGAACGCTACCGCCAGACGCGCACCCAGCTCTTCCCCGACGCCCCCATGTCCACACCGAAGCGAGCGCTGATCGTCTCGGTGGTGGGTCCTTCCCGTACGGGTACCACCGCCGCCGCCGTAGCCACGTTACGGGCGCGCGGCATCGGGGTGCTCGCCGCATCGATCTCCAGCATGCGCAAGACGACGTTCATCAACCTGGTCGTGCCGGTCGCCGACCATGCCCCGAGCACCCTGCCGCCGTGGTCGGGCGGCTGGCTCGAGGCACTGCCCCGCATCACCGACGCGGCCGGTTTCGTCGCCGCGCCCACGGGTTTCGCCGCCGACCTGGCGGCCGGTTTCGCGGCTGATCTGGAAGCCGAGTCGGCGGCCCGGTCGGCCGACGAGAGCCCGATAGCCGACTGGATGGCCGCCGTGAGCCCGGCGATGCGCTGCAGTTTCCCCCCGTCGAGCCGCCAGACCGGCGCCGCCACCACCGGTCGTGTGCCCTACCCGATCTGGCTGTGGTGGCAACTTCCCCACCGTACGGTCGACACGCCCGCTCTGCTGGCCGAGGTGCAGGCCGCGTTACGCCCGCACACGCGACGGTGCGAGGTGGCGTACGCCCAGTCCCGGTTGTGCCGGGGCGATGTCGTCCGGGGGCGGGCCAAAATCATCGTGATGCTGTCCCAGGAACATCGCGATCACGCCGCGGTGCAACGCTTGCTGGCCGACGCGGCCGAGACCGCGCAGGAACGCATCCGGGAGAGGTTGCCGGCCATCTGCCGCGTCGACCCGAGCCGCATCCGGTTGCGGTTGTCGCCGCGCGAGCGGTGGCTCCCCTACGCCGAGATCTCCGGCTGAGCGCGGTTGATCAGATATCGTTGCCGTCCTTCTGCGGCTTGCTGACCGCCGAGGGGCGCGGCACCTGGGAGACCCGCTGCGGCGGCCCGGCGACCGCGATCGTCGCCACGATCGTCTCCCCCTGCTCGGCTATCCCGGTCAGCGACACTCCCGTCGCCTGTCCGAGGTGGGAGGCCGAGCTCGGCGTCGACGTCGGAGTGAGGGAGGTGTTGGCCGACGTCCCCGGATAGGGATCGCCGCCGTCGCCCCGATTGCGGTTGAGCTCGAGATCCAGCGCCGCGTCGGCCTGCACCAGCGCGACCTTGTAATGGTTCTCGTCCCGGTTGTCCGGCTGGTCCTCGTCGATCCGCCAGATCAGCATCCCGTCGCCGGGCAGTTTCGCGTCGTAGCCGGTGCGCCGCCGATGCTCGGCCAGGAAGTACTCCGGCCCGGAGGCGCCGTCGTGCCACAGCCGCAGCACGTTGTGGCTGTCCTTGACGTCGGGCAGGGTCACGTCGCCGGCCGCGGTCACATTGGTCACCGACACCCAGCCCTGACCGGCCTTGCACCAGGCCGACGGGTGGGCGGGCACGTCACCGCCGCCGTTCCACTCGCCCGCGCCCATCAGGCACCACGAGCCGACGCCGGCCGAGGAGTAGTCGGCGTCGTACAGGTCGGGGAAGCCGAACAGCAGGTGACCGAGCTCGTGGGCGCACACGCCGAGCTTGGCGTCCTCGCCGACGGTCAGGTAGCCGTAGACGGTGATGCCGTCGGTCCGGCGCGGCTCGCGCAGCGCGAACTTGTGCGACCAGATCTGCGTGTCCGGGTCGGACGGCCGGGTCTCGCCCCCGCGACCGGCGTGCACGATGATGAACGCGTCGACCAGCCCGTTGCCGTCGTTGTCGTAGGGCCCGAAGTCCACGTCCGGGTCGGCCGCCGCGGCGGCGGAGACGGCCATGTCGCGGGCGCGTTTGGTGCCGAGCGGATTGCCGACACCGCAGCCGTAGTCGCCGTTGGCGTACCAGGCGATGGTCTCGGGCATCCGGTACGGGCCGAGCACCTCGCCGTCGAGGTCGATGAGCCCGTGGCTGACCTCGCGGTAGTACTCCCGGACGCTGCCGTGCTCGAGGAGGCCGGTGGAGAAGAACAGTTCGCGGAAATGATCGGCGGTCGCCGTCATCGGCTGATCCTCGAAATCGACGAGGACGACCACGGCGCGAATGGTGCCGCGCAACGGAGTCCGGGCCGCGGCCGCGTTCCGGATCGTCGCGGCCGGCGTTCCGGGCCGGTAATAGTCGGGTGGGAAGATCGCGCCGTCGTTCAATCCGACTTCGTCCGTATCACCACGCAGCACCATGCGGGAGGCGATGGCCGGATCATTGTTCGAGCGCAGATTCTGCAGCTGCTCGTTCAGATAGTCCTGCAACTCCGGGCTGGGTGCGGATCCGTACGACATAATCGTCACCCTACGAATCGCCACGCCCGGCCCCGGCCCACCTTTCGGTCAGGTCACGATGGAAGATCCGGCGGCTTCCCCAGCGCTCGCAGCCCGGCCGCCAGCAGTTCGGGGACGGCCTGTTCGGCCGAGGCGGAGGCCCGGTCGGCCGCGCGATAGCTGATCCCCTGCGCGATCACGGCCAGTTTGAAGTTGGCCAGCGCCAGATAGAACGGCCAATGGTCGAGCGATATCCCGCGCCGCTGCGCATAGGCCGAGGCGATCGCGTCGGCCGAGGGCAGGCGGTCGCTGGCCCAGGCCGCGTCGAGGCCGAGGATCGGGTCGAGCTGCGGCTGGCGGTAGACGCACATCAACGCGATGTCGGTGAGCACGTCGCCGACCGTGGCCAGTTCCCAGTCGACCACCGCCAGGACCTTGCTGATGTCGGCATTGTCGAGCAGCGTGTTGTCGATCCGGAAATCGCCGTGCACCACGCCGATGTGGGTGCTCGCGGCGGGCAGCGCGGAGACCAGCCGGGCGTGCAGGGTCGTGGCGTCGGCCAGGTCGTGGCTCTTGACCTCGGTCCACTGCCGCCACCAGAGGCGCACCTGGCGTTCGAGGAAGCCGTCGGGGCGGCCCAGCGCGCCCAGCCCCACGTCGTGGACGTCGAGCGAGTGCAGGTCGGCCAGCACCCGCACCAGCTCGGTCACGCACGATTCGAGTTCACGGTCGGTGAACCGGTCGAGCTGCGACCGGGTACGCACGACACGGCCGGTGACGAAGGCCGACACCGCGAAGGGTGCCCCGATCACCGACGGGTCCTCACACAGTGCGACCGCGGGCGGCACCGGGACCGCGCTGTACTGCAGGGCCTGGGTGACCCGCCATTCGCGCGCCACGTCGTGGGCCGACGGCGTGAGCCCGGTCAGCGGCGGGCGGCGCACGATCCAGCGGTGGGGACCGTCGGTGACCTCGTACGTCAAATTGGACCGTCCGCCGCTCACCAGCGTGCTGGTCAGCGGCCCGGCAACCGGCACGCCCGCGCTCTCGAGGAAGGCGCGCACACCGCGCACGTCGAGGGCGCTCACGCCCGGTATCCCGGGGTGCCGGCGCGGCTCATCACGATCTCGTTGATCACCGTACGGGCCGACAGGTCGAGCAGCGTGGTCACCGTCCGGGCGATGTCCTCCACCGGGATCATCGCCTCGGGTGGCACGGTGTCGTGGACCCAGGCGCTCATGTCGGTGTCGACATAACCCGGCGCGATGGCGGTCGCCGTCACTCCGTGTGCCGATTCCTCGGCGTTGATCCCCCGGCACAACGCGAGGAGGGCCGCCTTGCTCGCCCCGTACGCGGTCAGCGAGGGCTCCGCGTGCAGTCCGGTGATCGAGCTGAGCGCGATGACCCGGCCACCGCCGCGGGCGGCCCGCAACTTGGGGAGAGCCAGGCTGACCAGCTCGAACGGCGCCCGGGTGTTCAACGCGAACTGCTTGTCGAACCGCCGCATCGGATAGCCGTCGAGCGGCGCCGCCGAGCCCACTCCCGCGGCCAGGATCAGCGCGTCGAGATCACCCTGTTCTTCCATGATCGCGGCCGGCGCTCCGGGATCGGCGAGGTCGACGGCTACCACCCGATCAGCGCCGCCGATCTCGTCGGCCACTGCCTGCAGGCGTACGGGATCGCGGGCCACCAAAGTCAATCGCCAGCCCTGGGCGGCCAGCGCGAGCGCGATGCCCCGCCCGATCCCCCGCGAGGCTCCGGTGATCAGGGCCGACCTCACGGCGCACGCTCGACGATCGACCGTGCGATCGACAGGTAGCGTTCGAGCAGCGCCTCGACCGGCAGCGACCCGTCCGGCCGATACCACGACGCCACCCCCACACAGAGCGACGCGATGGCCCGGCTGGCGTCCTTCGGATAGGGCGTCGAAAAGATCCCCTCCCGTACGCCGTCGAGGATCACCTGGTCCAGCATGCGCTGCTGCTCGTCGCGCTTGGCCACGTAGCGCTCGCGGTTGGCCGGTTCGAGGCTGCGCAGTTCGGCGGTGGAGACGGTTGCTCCCGTACGCCGGTACATGTGGAACCGCAGCAGCGACTCGACCAGCGCGTCGAACTGCGCCCGCGGACCTGTCCCGGCCGAGGCCAGAGCCTGTCTGCTGCGCTCGAGCAGTTCGTCGATGATGACGTTCATCAGGTCGAACAGGATGTCCTGTTTGGACGGATAGTAGTGGTAGACCCCCGGCACGGACAGCCCCGACCGGCGCGCCAGATCCCGCGTCGTGGTGCCGTGGTAGCCGTGCTCGTAGAAGGCGTGCAGCGCGGCGTCGAGGATCCGGGAGAAGTCGAGTTCCCCGTACTCCCGCCAGTCGTTCTCGGCGTTCATCGGCTCGGTCTGGACCTCTCTCGTGGTGGAACCCGGGCGGCTCACAGCTTGCCCGCCCGCTCGGTGCCGCGGTGTTGCAGGGCTCCCCGTCGTGCCCGGGCCACCTCGATCAGCGCATCCAGGGCCGCCGAGTCGTCCACGGCTCCCCGATCGATCACCCGGGCCGGATCGGCCCCCTGCAGGATGCGTTTGACGGGAACTTCGAGCCGCTTTCCCGTACGCGTGTGCGGCAAACCCGCCACCACGATCACTTCGTCGGGCACGTGCCGGCGCGAGGCCCGCTCGGCGATCACCTGGCGCACCTTCTCCACGTCGAGATCGTTTTTCGTCACCAAGAACAGCGGCATCCAGTACCCGCCGCCCGGCTCCTCGACCCCGACCACGAGCGCGTCGACCACCTCGGGCAGATCGGCCACAGCCGCATAGATCTCGGCCGACCCCAGCCGAACCCCGTGCCGGTTGATGGTCGCGTCAGACCGTCCGTGGATCACGTAGGTGCCCCGGGTGGTCCGCTCGATCAGGTCGCCGTGCCGCCACACGCCCGGGAACGTCTCGAAATACGTCTCCCGCAGCTTTGTGCCATCCGCGTCGTCCCAGAACCGCAGCGGCATCGACGGCATAGGCGCGGTGATCACCATCTCCCCCGCTTCCCCGTCCGCCGCCGGCTGCCCGTCAACGGTCCACACCTCAACCGCGGCCCCCAGCGCAGGCGCACTGATCTCCCCGTCGAACACCGGCGTATTCGGCGCGCTGGACACAAAGATCCCGCAGATATCGGTCCCGCCACTCATCGAGCCCAACTGAACCCGATCGCTGACCGCCGCCCGAAACCACGCGTTCGACCCGGCCGGCAGCACCGACCCGGTGACCCCGACCATCCGCAGTTCCCCGGCCCCCGGTTCGAGCCCGGCCTTCTGCGACGCTTCGAGATATCCCGGGCTGGTCCCAAAAACGGTCACGCTTTCATCGACCACAATCCGCCAGAGCGCATCCGTCCCCGGCGAGGTAGGCCGCCCGTCGTACAGCACGATGGTCGCCCCGTGCAGAAGCCCACACACTTGCGCGTTCCACATCATCCAGTTGGGCGTCGTGTACCAGAAGAAAACGTCGGAAGCGCGCAGATCCATATGCAGCCCAGGCGACACGAGCTGTTCGAGCAGCACCCCGCCGTGCCCATGCACAATGCCCTTGGGCTTACCGGTAGTCCCCGACGTGAACAACACCCACAACGGATGCCCAAACCCCACAGACAGGCTCCCCCGTACGGGTTCCCCCGCGAGCGCCTCCGCCCAGGTCCCGCTCGTGTCGCCCACGTGCGCGGCTTCGGCGTTGTCCGTAACGCTCAATCCCGCGGACCCGACGGCGACCGTCTTGCTCACATGCGCGGCATCGGCGTCGTCCGTAACGCTCAGTCGTGCAGTCGCGGCATTGACCGTGTCGCTCACACCCGCGATCCCGCGATTGTCCGTGCTGCTCACCGCCGCAGACCCAACACTTCTCGGGCCGCTCAACCCGGTCACGCCATGAGTGACCGCATCGCTCAGTCCATCGGTCGCGGCGGTGTTCGCGTCGCTCACCGGATTGGGCGCGACGTTCGCCTCGGCGTTCGCTGTCACCGCGGTGAGCGGATCGCTCACATGAACGGTTTGGGCATTGTCCGTAGCGCTCATTCCCGCAGTCCCGGCAGTGACCGTGTCGCTCACACGCGCGGCTCCGGCATTGTCCGTTGCGCTCAGCCCGGCGGTTTCGATGGTTATCGTGTGCTCAAGTCCGGGCAGTAGAGTGCGCAGTTTGCGGGCCTCGGCGCGGCGGTCGTGGACCTTGCCGCCGAAGCGGTAGCCGGTGCCGGCGAACAGGATCCGCGGTGACAGCTGGGCCATCCGTTCGGCGGCCGATGGTGCTGCGTAGTCGAGTCCGGTCTGGGCCCACACGGCGCCGACCATCGCGGTGGCAACGAAAGCGACCACGCCCTCGATGCAGTTGGGCAAGTAGGCCGCCACCCGGTCGCCCGGCTCGACGCCGAGTGCCCGCAGGTGCCCGGCGACGGCGGCCGACTGTTCGCGTAACTGTGCGTAGGTGAGCGTTTCGCGCACGCCGCCCTCGCCGACCAGGACCACCGCGTTCTGGTCGTCGGCACCGGCGCGCACCAGGTGGTGGCCGAAGTTGAGCGTTCCGCCGGGAAACCAGTCCGTGCCGGGCATCGTTCGCTCAGCCAGCGCCGTCCGCGGCTGCGCGTCCCAGTCGACGGCGAAGAACTCGGCCACCGCCGCCCAGAAGTCGCCCGGCTCGCTCACCGACCACGCATGAAGCGCGCGATAGTCGCTCACATCGTCCAGCGGCGCCCGCCCCTGATCGACCAGCCACTGAGCGAACCGCACGATCCGGGTGCCACGAACCGCAACCGGATCGGGCCGCCAGACCGCCGGCTCCGCCTCGGCAAGCCGCGAGTCCGTTGCCGCGTCCGAGGTCCCGGCCACATCAGGCAGACCGGCCATCGCTGTCGCGCCGGGGATCGCCGCCTCATCGGGCAGCCCGCTTTTCGCTGCCGCGCCGGGCGTCGGCACGCCGTCGGGCAACTCGCTCATCGCCGCTGCACCGGGCGCCTGCAACCCGTCGGGCAACCCGCTACTTGCCGCTGAGTCGGGCACCCGCACACCGTCGGGCAACCCGCTGACCGCCACCACGCTGGGCGCCTGCAACCAGTCGGGCAGACCGCTACTCGCCGCCGCGCCGGGCGCCCGCACGCCGTCGGGCAACCCACTGACCGCCGCCGCGCCGGGCGGCCGCAACCCGCCGGGCAACCCGCTCATCGCCGCCGCGCCGGGCGCCTGCAACCAGTCGGGCAGACCGCTACTCGCCGCCGCGCCGGGCGTCGGCACGCCGTCGGGCAACCCACTGACCGCCGCCGCGCTGAACGTCGACACGCCGTCACGCAACCCACTGACCGCTGCCGCGCTGGGCGTCGGCACGCCGTCGGGCGGCTCGGCCGCGGGGGCTGCGCTGGGCTCCTGGGGCTGGGCGGGGAGGCCGGCCGTAGGGGCCGGGTCGGGAGTGGGGGGCATCAGCGCCGCCCGGGCCAGAGGGAACCGCGGGTCAGCACTACGTCTACCGCTACGGCGATGATGAGGACGGCGCCGGTGGCGAAGTACTGGACCTCGGTGGTCAGGCCCAGCAGCTGCACGCCGTTGCTGATGGAACCTATTACCAGGGCGCCCAGGATTGCCGACCAGATGGAGCCGCGGCCGCCGAAGAGGCTGGTGCCGCCTACCACTGCGGCGGCGATCGCGTTCAGCATCAACGGGCCGCCGCCCGACGTCACCGAGACGCCCAGCTGGCGGGAGGCGTCGATCATGCCGGCCACCGCGGCGCACGCACCGAGGATGAGGAAGGAGTAGAGGACCATGCGGCGTACGGGAACGCCTGCTCTTTGGGCTGCTTCCCGGTCGCCACCTACGGCGTACAGGTGAATGCCGTATCGGGTTTGCGTCGTGAAATACCAAGCGATGAGCAGCATTACGGCGACGATCAGGACCGGCATGGGCAGGCCGCGCTGGCGGGTCAGGATGAAGACGCCGCCGAACAGGACCACGCCGGCCACTACCGCGGGGATGAGCACCGCGATCGGGGAGGTGCGGGTGCCGGTGGAGAGGCGTTCGCGGAACTGGTAGAGGCGGTAGGCGGCGAACGCGAGGGTGGCTACGGCGGCCAGCAGGTAGCTCGTGCCGGCGGGGATGGCCGTGCTCGCGATCTTGGCGAACGGGGTGCCGGCGACGCTGACGGTGAACTCGGGTGGCAGCACGACCAGGATCAGGCCCTGGAGGATGACCATGCCGCCGAGCGTGACGATCAGGGATGGCACGCCGAACGTGATGACCAGGGCCTCGATCAAGGTGATGGCCATGCCGGCCAGGATCGCGACCACGATGGCCAGACCCAGCGGTAGTCCGCTGTTGACGGCCAGGCCGGCGGCCAGGGCGGCGCACACACCCGAAAGCACGGCCGACGACAGGTCGATCTCGCCGACCAGCAGCACGAAGACCACGCCCAGGGCGAGGATCGCGGTGGTGGCGATCTGCAGTGTCAGGTTGGTGATGTTGCGGAAGCTCAGGTAGGCCGGGCTCTGGCTGTAGAAGACGATCCAGATGATGGCCAGCACGACCAGCACGGGAATGCTGCGGTGCCCGCGCGCGGCCACGTCGATGAACCGGGCGACCGGGCTGCGGGGGCTCTCCGGCGGCGCGGAGGTGGGTGTGGTCGTGAGGCTCACTGAACAGGACCTTCCTCGTGGGCGCCGGTCATGGCGCTGACCAGGTCGGACGGGGTGTATTCGCCGCGCCGGAACTCGGCCACCTTGGTGCCCAGGCGCAGCACCACGACCCGATCGGCGACCTGGCGGACGTCCTTCATGTCGTGGGAGATGACGACCACGCCGCGGCCCTGGTCGCGCAGCCGGTGGATCAGGTCGAGCACCTCGCCGCGCTGGGAGACGCCGAGGGCGGCGGTCGGCTCGTCCAGGATGACCACGGCCGGGTCGCTGATCAGCGCGCGGCAGATCGCGATGCCCTGCCGCTGGCCGCCGGACAGGGCGACGACGGGGGTGCTGAGCGAGCGCAGTTTGACCGACAGCGACTCGAGGATCCGCTGGGCCTGTTCCTCCATGACGTGCCGGCGGATGCGGCGGCCCGTCCAGATCGGGCCGTAGCGCTCCTGGCCGAGGAACAGATTCTGGACGGCGTCGAGGTTGTCGCACAGGGACAGGTCCTGGAACACCGTGCGGATGCCGGCGTCGGCCGCCGCTTTGGGTGACACCAGGCGGGCGCTCTCGCCGCGGACCCGGATCTCGCCGGTGTCCGGCGACTCCACACCGGACACGATCTTGACCAGGGTCGACTTCCCGGCGCCGTTGTCGCCGATGAGCGCGACGACCTCGCCCGGGTGCACCGACATGTCGATCTCGTGCAGGGCCCGTACGCCGCCGAAGTGTTTCGAGATCTTGGTGAGCTCGAGCAGACTCATGGTGTCCTCCCCGGAAGGTGGCCGGCGCGGGCCGGCCACCTCTCCCCTAGCGGCTACTTGTTGCGGGTCTTGCAGGTCTCGGTGCCCTCGGCCGGGCCCACGCAGATCTGCGCCCAGGTGAAGATGCCGAGGTCGACCGCCTTCTGCACGGCGTCACCGGGGTCCTTGCCGTCCTCGAGGTGGATCAGCGTCGACTCGAGCTTGGCCGTCGGCACCTGCATCGCACCGTTGTCGATCGTGTCCTTGACCAGGTCGGCCGGCGGCTGCTCGCCCTTCATGGCGGCGAGCGCGACCTTGGCCGCTCCTTCCGCCTCGACCGAGAACGCCTTCAGAACGTTGTCCTGCTGGTCACCCGTCAACATGTATTGCAGGCCGGTGAGTTCGGGGTTCTGTCCCCCGTACACGGGAAGCTTGAGGTTTTTGCCCTTGAGCGCCGCGATGATCCCGGCGGTGATGCCGTCGTAGAAGCCGAAGAACGCGTTGACCCCGTTCTGCGTCTTGGTGAGGCACTGCTCGGTCGCCTTGGTGGCGTTGTCGGGCGCCCAGTCCTTGATGTAGTCCTCGCAGACGACCTGGATGTCGCCGCTCGCGATCAGGGGCTCGATGATCTTGTTCTGCCCGGCGAGCATCTGGGTGGTGTAGACGTCACCCTTGTTGCCGTACTGGCGGGAGATCTTGACCGGCTTGGCGCCCAGTTTGCCGCTGCTGACCTGCTCGGCGAAGTAGGTGGCCTGCTGCTCGCCGACCTTCTCGGGGTCGAAGATGACCTGGGCGTAGAGCTTGCCCTTGACCGGCGGGTTCTCGTAGCCGATGACCGGCACCTGGGCCTGCTCGGCCTGTTGCAGCAGGCCGGCGCTGGTGTTCGGGTCGGCCGCCACCACCACGAGGGCCTTGGCGCCGGCCGCGATCGCCGCGTTGGCCTGGGCGAGCTGCTGGTTGGAGTCGCCGCCGGCGTTGACGAACTTGACCTCGACGCTGGGGTCGAGCGCCTTGATCGCCTTCTCGAAGGCGGGGCCGTCCTGCTGGATGTAGCGGGTCGGGGTGGTGTTGGGGGCCATGAAGTAGACGAGCTTGGGGCCGTCGCCGCCGCCGCTCGCGGTGCTGCCGTCGCCCGAGTCGCCGCTTCCGCAGGCCGAGAGGAGGAGAAGACAGGTTATGGCGGTTGCTCCGAGGGAACGTTTCATTTGGTGACTCCTCTGCTCTTCCGCCTGTTTCGGCGGTTACAGGGCATGGGGGATCGCGCCGTCTCCTCGTCGCGGTCTAGAGTCGCCCCTCTCTCCCGGGTGGGTGGGGGAGGTGGTGGCTGCTCCAAAACGCGATCATGAAAACGGCGACAGAAAAAGCGATTACTCCGGCGAAATCCCCGCGTGCTTGGCGGTGATCTGGAGCGCCAGGTGCTTGGAATAGATGCGTACCCAGGCGAGCGGTCCCCCCATGTACCAGAACGCCGGATGCCCGGTGCGCCGGTAGAGTCCGCCGATTTCGCCGTCCTCGCCGATGCCGAGGACGAGCGGGAGCCGGTCGGCGACCTCGTCACCGAAGAGCCGGCGAGCCGTCTCGCGCATGTTCCGATAACCGGTCGCGAGCACGACGAGGTCGGCCTCCAGAGTGCGGCCGTCCTCCAGACGGATGCCGTCGGGGGTGAACTCGGCCAGCCCGGATCCCTGGGCCAGCTTGATCTTCCCGTCGGCGATGAGCCCCGAAGCGCCCACGTCGATGTAGTAGCCGCCGCCGTAGGCGAGGGCGTAGCCCATCAGGCCGGTGCCGTCGGGGCCGTCGTTGCGTTTGAAGCCGACCGCGTCGAGCGCCGCCAGAAGATCAGCGTCCTTACGAGCGGTTTCCCGTACGCCTTCTTTGGCCATCTCGAGCACGAGCGGCCACGGGGTTCCGGCCGCCAGCAGGTCGGCGTATTTGGTCGGCGGGCCGCCCTCGACGAAGTTGCTGC
This sequence comes from Paractinoplanes bogorensis, assembly GCF_018829635.1. Classification (GTDB taxonomy): domain Bacteria; phylum Actinomycetota; class Actinomycetes; order Mycobacteriales; family Micromonosporaceae; genus Actinoplanes; species Actinoplanes bogorensis. Next base: position 202,459 of record NZ_JAHKKG010000003.1, on the reverse strand, counting down.
CGAAGATCGCCGGAATGCCGTGCTGCTGGCTGATGATGTGCGTGGACGAGCGCTGGACGAGGGTGACGTCGGCGCCGGCCTCGTACAGGTCCTGGGCGATGTCGTGGCCACTGTTGCAGGCGCCGACGACAACGGCCCTCTTGCCGGCCCAGTCCTTGGCGTTCCGGTGCTGGCTGGAGTGGTAACTCGTGCCTTCGAAATCGCCGGGCACGGACGGGACGTTGGGCTCGCCCGCGGCGCCCGTGGCCAGAATGACGTCACGCGGGTGGATGACCCGCTCGCCGTCGGGCAGAGAGACATGCAGCGTCCAGCGGCCGATCGTCTCGTCGTAACTGCTCGACGTCATTTCGGCCGAGGTCCAGACGTTGAGCTCCATCGCCGAGGCGTACGACTCGAACCAGTCGGCGATCTTGTCCTTGGGGCAGTAGACCGGCCACGACTCCGGATACGGCATGTAGGGCAGCGCGTCGGCCCACACCGGGTCGTGCAGCACCAGCGAGTGGTAGCGCTTGCGCCAGCCGTCGCCGACCCGTTCACTCTTCTCCAGGATCAGCGTGTCGACGCCCATCAGCCCGAGGTTGGCGGCGACGGCGAGACCACCCTGACCGGCTCCGATCACCACGACGTCGGGGTCGGAGTTCTCGTAGCGGACGTGCTCCTCGCGCTTGTCCCGCCAGTTGCGCGTGGTCGCCTCGTGGCGCGGGCCCTTCGACCGGTGCGGGCCGATCCGGCGCTCGTGGCCGCGCAGATCGTCGAGTTCGGTGAGCACCGTCCAGGCGGCCCAGGCACCATCGACATTCCTCAGCCGTACGGCTCCACGCCCGTACCCGAGCGGCGTCTCGAACCCGATGAACCCCTCGACGACGTCGTCGCCGGCGAATCGCGGACCGAACTCGGTGGTCATCGTGAGGTTGGTGACCGAGTCCGGGGTGAGGTGCCCGGTCAGCATCGCCGCCACGTTGTCGCGCCCGTGGTAGACGCCCAGGTCCCAGGTCAGCGCGAGCAGGTCGCGCCACCAGCAGTCGGCGTCGAGCAGCGCGGTGGTCGCCGCGACGTCGGCCGATTCGAGTGCCACCGTCAGCTTGTCCAGCCAGGCGGCGAACGTGGATTCGGCCGTGACCTCGGTAGTCATGGCTTGATGTGTCTCCGTCGCCATTGACGCGCCCTTCCCGTCCGTATCAGAGTGATACAGCCCGAGCGATCGCTCGGTAGGCAGAGTGTGGACCTACGACGGAGTGAGAAGCAACACTCCCGGAAACTTTTTCGCAATCAGTTCGACACGGGAACCGAGGGCGCTCATGACCAGCCGAATCGACGATCTGACGGCGCGTACGCGGGCCTTCATCGACGAGCATGTGATCCCCGTGGAGGACAAATCGGACGGCGACATCGCGGCGGCCGGGGGCGAGCCGGTGCGCACCTCGCTTCAGGCGCTCGCGCGTTCCGCCGGTGTGTTCGCGCCCCACGCCCCCACGGCGTACGGGGGAATGGGTCTGAACATGGTCGATCGCGCGCCTATCTTCGAGGCGGCCGGGCGCTCGTTGTTCGGGCCGATGGCGCTCGGCATCAACGCGCCCGACGAGGGGAACCTGCACCTGCTCGACCAGGTCGCGTCGGACGCCCAGCGCGCCCGCTATCTCGCGCCGCTGGCCGACGGAACGGTGCGTTCGGCGTTCGCGATGACCGAGCCGCCACCGGGTGCCGGGTCCGATCCGTCGGCGCTGCTCACCGCGGCTGTTCCCACCGGCGACGGCTGGGTCATCAACGGCCGGAAGAAGTTCATCACCGGGGCCGACGGGGCCGGCTTCCTGATCGTGATGGCGCGCACTTCCGGCGGCGCGACCATGTTCCTGGTGCCGGCCGATCGACCTGGGATCGGACTTGTCCGGCATGTCACGACCATGGACAAGTCAATGCTCGGCGGGCATTGCGAGCTTTCCTTCGATGCCGTACGCGTCGACGCCGCCGACGTGCTCGGCGAGGTGGACCAGGGTTTCCGGTACGCCCAGGTGCGCCTCGGCCCGGCCCGGCTCACCCACGTGATGCGATGGCTCGGCGCGGCCCAGCGCGCCCACGAGACCGCGGTGGCCTACGTCAGCGGACGCTCCGCCTTCGGCAGCCCCCTCGCCCGGCAGGGCATGGTCGAGCTGATGATCGCCGACAACGAGATCGACCTCGCGGCGACCCGATCGTTGCTGCTCACGGCGTGCCGGGTACTCGACGCGGGCGGCCCCGGGCGGGAGGAGACGTCGCTGGCCAAGGTGTTCGGGGCCGAGGCGCTGCACCGGGTGGCCGACCGGGCGGTGCAGATGTGCGGCGGGGCCGGCGTGTCGGCCGACCTGCCGGTGGCCCGGATCGCGCGGGAGATCCGGCCGTTCCGCATCTACGACGGGCCTTCCGAGGTGCACCGGATGTCCCTGGCCCGGCGTGCCGTCCGCCGCTACGGGGATTCTTGTCGTACCCCCGGCGGACAATGAGTTCATGGGATCGATGAGGGCGCAGGCGAGCATCGCCCACGTCGATCTCGACGCGATGTTCGCCGCCGTCGAGCAACGCGACAAGGTGTCGCTCCGGGGCCGTCCGGTGATCGTGGGCGGCGTGGCCGGGCGGGGCGTCGTGTCCACGGCGTCCTACGAGGCGCGCCGCTACGGCGCCCGGTCAGCGATGCCGACCGCCGAGGCCCGGCGCCGCTGCCCGCCCGGCACGGCCTTCCTGTCGCCCCGCTTCCCGGCCTACCGCAAGACCAGCGAGATCGTCATGGCCCTGCTGGCCGAGGTGTCCCCGCTGGTCGAGCAGGTCTCGATCGACGAGGCCTACGTCGACCTGGCCGGCCACCACGACCTGTCGCCGGCCGGGGTGACCGCCCTGGCCGAGCAGATCCGGGCGTCGATCGCCGACGCCACCGGCGGGGTCACCGCGTCGATCGGCGTCGGCAGCTCCAAGCTGGTCGCCAAGATCGGCTCCGATCTGAACAAGCCGGACGGCCTGACCGTCGCCCCCGCCGGCCAGGAACAGGCGCTGCTGCACCCGTTGCCGGTGACCCGCCTGCCCGGCGTCGGGCCGGCCACCGCCGAACGGCTGCGCCGGGCCCGTGTGCATACGATCGGCGACCTCTTCGCGATCACGCTGCCCGACCTGATCGACTGGTTCGGCCAGGCCCACGGCGCCGGGCTCTACCGCCTGGCCCGGGCCGACGACGACCGCCCGATCGTCAGCGAACGCGAGGCCAAGTCGGTCTCGGCCGAAGAGACGTTCGACGTCGACCTGACCGACCGCGCCCGGCTCAACACCGAACTCGACCTGCTCGCGGCCCGGGTCGGCGGCCGCCTGCGCTCGGGCGGGCTGTCGGCCCGCACGGTGACCATCAAGGTCCGCCACCACGACTTCACGACGATCACCCGCTCGGCCACCCGCCCCCAGCCGACCGACGACCCGCAACTCGTCGCCCAGTTGGCCCGCCGGCTGCTGGCCGAGGTCGACACGTCGGCCGGCATCCGCCTGCTGGGCGTCGGCGCCACGACGCTGGCCGACTTCGTGCAGGACGACCTGTTCGCCGCAGCACTCGCGGGCGCCTCCCCCACCAGCGCGGGCGCCTCCCCCACCAGCGCGGGCAGTGACCCGACGCCTTCGCTGTTCAGCAGCGATCAGGTGGGCGCCGACTCGACACTCGCGTCGGGCGACCATCACACCGACAACGCCTCGACACCCGCTTGGGGCGGCGACCATCAGGCGGGCGCTGCCTCGACACCCGCGTGGGGCGGCGACCATCAGGCGGGCGCTGCCTCGACACCCGCGTGGGGCGGCGACCATCAGGCGGGCGCTGCCTCGACACCCGCGTGGGGCGGCGACCATCAGGCGGGCGCTGCCTCGACACCCGTGCCGGTCGGCGATCATCGGGGCGGGTCGGACTCGATGCCTGTTCAAGCTGTTTCCCCGGGGGTCGGCGTTGACCCGTCAGCGACTCCTCTCGTCGTGTGGCGGCCGGGCCAGGATGTCCGGCACGAGATCCACGGCGCCGGCTGGGTGTGGGGCAGCGGCCGCGGCCGGGTGACGGTCCGCTTCGAGGGCCCGAACACACCGCCCGGCCCGGTCCGCACCTTTCCCGTCGACGACCCCGCGCTCGAGGCGGCCGATCCCCCCGACTGGCGATAGCGGCCCTCCAGCCCGCGGCGGCGCGGCTGACAATTCGACGAGCTCAAGCTTTGCGATGCGCCCCGCGCCCGCGAACGGCAGGAGCAGCAGGTGTGCGCCCAGCCCGGGCACGCGGCTCGCGCAACCGACGCCGTGAACGCGGCCTCAGGACTGATCGTCGTTGCTCGGACTGCTGATGCCCCGCCGGGCGAACGAAGCGGCGACCTGGTCGAAGACCGCGGAGGCGAGGTCAGGCCGGTTCACGGCCTCGGCCAGGGGCAGCTCAACCTGCCCGTCATAGCCGGACAGGCCGGTCTGCTCCTCCACGATCCGGCCGAGCTGGTAGATCGTCCGCACGATGCGCCGAGCGTCTTCGCCCTTGTACCAGTACGGCACGGTGATGCCCGCTTCACCGGTGAAGAGAGTCAGCTGGATGCCGGTCGGCTCGTGATCAAGTTCGTAATAGTCGTCGTCGCGGTGCTCGGAGACCTCACCGAGCACCGCGCGCGCATGGTGCAGCACGCCGGCCCACACCTGACTGTCGGGCAGGCCGTCCGGCTCCGCGTCTTCCAAGGCCTCGAGGGCCTCTTCCCAGGACTGCCATGCTTCCTTGATCAGGAAGGTCAGGTCGTAACTCATGGCCCGGACTCTACGCAAGATCATGCTGTGCACACGGCCGTCCCCTGCGGCTTACTGCTGGTCGAGCCACTTCAGGATCGCCTGGTTCGTTTCCTCGGGCTTCTCCTGCTGGATCCAGTGACCGCAGTCCAGGCTGACGACTTCCACGTTCGGCACGAAGTCGGCCAGTCGCTCGGACGGCCGCACCGCGTCCCGGTCGCCGTAGATCATCAGGGTGGGCTGGTGGATGATCGGGTCCACCCCGGCCAGCCGGTGCCAGTTGCGGTCCAGGTTCCGATACCAGTTGATGCCGCCCGTGAACCCCGACTCCTCGAAGGCGGCGATGAAAACCGCCAGCTCCTCGTCGCTCATCAACGGCTCACCCGGCGCCGGCTCGGCCGTGGCCAGGCTGATGGGCTCGGGCGGCGCGGGCGGCACGTTCCTGCGGTACAGATTGCGCAGGAAGCGGGACGTGTTCCCGTCCAGCACCGCGTCGGCGACGCCCGGCTGCCGGTTGAAGTGGACGAAGTAGAAGTCGCCGCCGAGCACCTCTTCCATCAACTCGATCCACGGCTTCTCGCCCCGCTCCTGATAGGGCAGGCTCAGATTGATCACCCGGTTGACCCGGTCCGGGTGCAGCAGGGTCAGTCCCCAGACGACGAACGCACCCCAGTCGTGCCCGACGAACGTGGCGTCGGAGTACCCGTAGTGATCGAGCAGCCCGACGAGATCACCCGACAGATTCCCGATGTCGTACGCGGTCACGTCGGCCGGACGCGACGACCGTCCGTAGCCCCGCTGGTTCGGGACGATCACGTGATAGCCGGCGGCGACCAGGGCGGGCACCTGGTGACGCCAGGAGTAGGCGTGCTCCGGCCAGCCGTGACAGAGCACGATCGGCCGTCCGGCGTTGTGCTGTCCGGCTTCGAAGACTTCGAGCTCGACACCGTTGACGGAGAGGATCTCGGGTTCGGGAAATTCGTTGGTCATGGCGCCATCGTGCCGACCAGAACCGGTCATCTCCTGACCGGTTTTCCCGGCATTCTGGTCGGCATGCGAGCCGACCGTCTGATGGCCATCCTCCTTCTGCTGCAACGGCGCGAACAGGTGACCGCCGTCGAGGTCGCCCGCGAACTGGAGATCTCCGAACGCACCGCCCGCCGCGACCTCGACGCCCTGGCCATGGCCGGCGTGCCGGTGTATTCGCTGCAGGGCCGGGGTGGCGGCTGGCGGCTCATGGGCGGCGCCCGCACCGACCTCTCCGGGTTGACCGCGAGCGAGGCCCGCGCCCTGTTCCTGGTGGCCGGACCGGCCTCGGCCGCCACACCGGCCGTGAAAGCAGCGCTGCGCAAACTCGTACGGGCGCTGCCTGAGCCTTTCCGCGTGCAGGCCGAGGCGGCGGCGTCATCGCTGGTGACGGATCCGCAACGATGGGGTTCGGGGCCCGTCGAGCATCGGCCGCCGCGCTTTCTCGACGAACTCCAGGACGCGGTGATCCGCGGCATCCAGGTGCGGCTCGGCTACGTCGACGGCCGGGGCGCCGAGACCGCGCGAACCGTCCACCCACTGGGCATCGTCGCCAAAGGCTCGTCGTGGTATCTCGTCGCCTGCACCGACGCCGGCTTGCGGACCTTCCGGGTCGACCGCGTGTCGTCAGCCGACCGGACCGGCGATCCCGTGCACCGGCCGGCCGACTTCGACCTGGCCGCGAGCTGGCGGGAGATCGCCGACGAGGTCGAACGCCGCCGGACCCCGCTGGAGGCCCAGGCGCTGTGTGTGCCCGACGCGATCGGCCCGCTCCGGATGGCGCTCGGCGACCGGCTCGTGGTCGGCACCGTCACGGCCGACGGTCGCAACGAGGTCGTGATCCGCGGCTACGACGAGTACACGCTCGCCGTCGAAGTCGCCGGATACATCGCATGGCTCCAGGTGACCGGCCCGGCCGGCGTACGGGAAAAGCTGGCCTCGATCGGTCGTGCGCTCACCGAGCGCTACGGCTGAATCAGGGGCGGGCCTTCTGCGGATGGAGCGTCTCGTGCCGGGCCAGCATCGCCACGATCTCGGTGATCTTGCGGGCTCGGGTCTCGGCCCGTTTGACCCCGTTGACCCGGTAGATCAGCGCGAAGATGTTGGCCCTGGTGAGCACGTCGAACATCGCCTGCGCCGCCGGTTCCGCGGCGACCGCGGCCAGCAGATCGGCCGGCACTTCCATCTCCGAAGGCGGTTTGTAGGCGGCCGTCCATCGCCCGTCGGCCTTGGCGGCGTCCACCGCGGCGTGCCCGGCCGGCATCATCAGCCCGGCCGCCTCGAGCCGGGCCACATTGTCGACGTTGCGCTGCGACCAGACGCTGCGAGCCCGGCGCGGGGTGAGCCGCCGCCACGAACTCTCGTCGTCCCGCTTACGCGCCTGCCCGTCGATCCACCCGAAACACAACGCCTCGTCGACCGCCTGCTGCCAGGTCAGCGTGGTCACCGAACCGCCCTTGCGTCCCAGGGCCAGCCACACCCCCGGCGACACCGCATGGTTGTCCACCAGCCACGCCCGCAGAGCCGCCCCATCCACCACGATCAACTCGTCCAACTCGGTTCCGCCCACCACCGCAGGCTAGTGCCTCGCTCAGCCCGCACCGAGACAGCTGCAAGCACCTTCGCCGTCCACGCAACGCGTAGGGCACCGCCCACCATGCCTTAAGCATCCTAGGAACCTAGCCTTGGTAATTTGACCTTGGGGACGCGTACGGCGTACAAGCAAGCGGTGTTGGATGAAGATCTGCTGCGCGAAACCCTGCCCGGGCAATGGCGGGTGCTCGCCACCACGTTTCCGATGTGGCTTTCCGGGCGGCGGCTTCACCCCATTTTCTCGTACGAGGTCATGCCCGCCCCGGCCCTCGCCTTGCGCGACGTCGTCAGCTATCAGACCCGGTCCGGGGCGACCCGCCGCATCACCGGCGTCGACCGGCTCGACCCGGCGAGCGGCGTCTTCACGTGGCGTGGCAACGGTCTGCTCGGCCTGCTGACCAGTCGCTGGCGCGTGACACACCTGAGCGACGACCGCGAACTGGTCGTGCTCACCTTCGACAAGTCCCTGGTCACGCCGGCCGGCACTGACGTCATCGGCCGCGGACCACACGACCGTCCCGAGGCCCGCGACCGGCTCTCCCCCGACCGCACCGGCCCCGTGACCTGGCTCGAATAGCGAGCACCCGGCACAGTCCGGCGCTGCCTGGCACCGCCCGGCAGACGAAGACAGGGCCTGGATCGGGGCGCGCCCGCGGTCCAGACTGGAGGGATGACTCCGCCGCCCGCTGCGCCCGGGATTCCCGTACTGGGAAACGCTCTTCGGATGATGGGGGATGTCCAGCAGTTCTTCGTGGACACCTATCGTGAGATGGGGCCGGTCTATCGGGTGCGGGCGCTCAACCAGTCGTTCGTCATCATGGCCGGGGAGCGGGCCAACCGGTTTCTGCTCGAGCGCGGCGACGAGGTGTTCACGAGCGAGGAGAGTTTCGGCGGGCTGAACTCCGAGTTCGGGATGCGGGTGCACGTGTTGCGCGGGCGGCCGCACCGGCATCTGCGCAAGGTTCTCGGGTCGGGGTTGTCCCGCGATCTGCTGGCCGCGCGCTGGGACGACGTCGCCGCCGAGACGGAGCGGCAGTTCGACACGTGGCCGGGAACGGTGCGGGTGGTCGACCGGTGTCAGCGCCTGGCCGCCGCCCAGTTGTCGATCGCGCTGACCGGGGCGAGTTCGGCCGAGCGGTTCGAGACGTTGCGGTCGGCGTTCGAGCTGGTTCTCGACGTCACCATCGCCGGCAAGTGGCCGCGGGCGACGCTGCAGTGGCCCGCCTACCGCCGGGCGCGCGCCTCGATTCTCGCGTTCGCCCGCGAGGCGCTCGATCACCGCGCCACCCATCCCACCGGCCGTGCCCCCGATCTGCTCGACCGGGCGCTGGCCGCGGTCGACGAGCACGGCGAGCCCTACCCGATGGACGTACGGGCGGGGATGGCGTTGCAGGGCTACTTCGCGGGCATCAACACGCTGGCCTACCTGTACAGCTTCATGTTGTACGCGCTGTCCGCCCACCCCGGCGTGCTGGCGCGGGTCACCGCCGAGGCGAACGACGGGCCGCTGACGTTCGACCGTCTGCGCCGGATGCCCGCCCTGCAGGGGCTGGCCCTGGAGACGTTGCGCGTCTATCCGCCCGCGCCGGGTTCCGCCCGTACGGCGGTGACCGGCTTCGACTTCGAAGGCTTCCACATCGCTCAGGGCCGGCGGGTGCTGGTCGCCACCTCGGTTCCACACCAACTGCCCGAGCATTTCCCCAACCCCGAGCGCTTCGACATCGACCGCGATTTCGGCTCGGCGCGCAAGGCCTCGGTGTACGCGCCGTTCTCGGTCGGCAGCCACACGTGCCTGGGCGCCGGCATGACCGAGGTGCTGTCGGTGGCGACGATGGCCATGCTGGTCCGCCGTCTGATCGTCAGCCCGGCCACGCCGGCCCGGCCGCTGCGGATCACCGCCACTCCCGGCCCGAACCCCGGCAAGCGGTTCACCCTGACCGCCGGCCCGTCAGCTCGACGATCTTCATGACCGGGCGCGGGTGGTCACGTCTTCCTGGGCCAGTTTGCGCAGGGCACCCAGCATCGCGTCGCCCAGCACGTTGATCAGCACGACCGTCTCGGCCTTCTCGTCCAGATCGTCGTCGTTCACCAGCATCGGGACCTCGCGCTCGGCCAGTTCGTGGGCGGCCAGCGCGTACGGACGCAGCAGCGCGACCAGCTCCGGACGCCCCAGCCGATGCAGGGTGGCGATGGTCGACGCCAGAGCGGCCCGCGCCGGATGGTGAGCCCGGACCTCCCAGCCCAACTCGGACAGCAGTTCGTCGACCGCGCTCTCGTCGGCCGGCTGTTCCGGTTCACGGACCAGCGCGTACTGGGTCAGCCCCAACGTCACGTATTCGTCCGCGTCCTTCTCCCGCAGCCGCTTGAACAGGGCGCCCACCGCGGCGATCGGCATCTCACCGACCTCGACCATGGCCCGGATCAGACCCAGCCGCCGTACGTGCGATTCGTCGTAGACGGCCTGGTTGGGGCTGGTCAGCCGGCCCGCCGGGAGCAGCCCCTCACGCTGGTAGAAGCGAATCGTCGGGATGGCCACCCCGGACCGCTCGCTGAGTTCCCCCATGCGCACGCTGCTGTTCCCCTCCCCCGCTCGATGCCCCGACCGGGCTGATAGTAGAGAGCATCACGGCGCGGCCGGGTTCGGGGCCGGGCGGCGGACCGGGATCAGGGCCGCACCCGCGATCAGGGCCAGCAGGGCGATGCAGGCCACGTCGAACACCTGGATCGGCGTGCTGACCAGGGCCTGCGCCTCGGGACGGGTGACGGTGAGCAGCAGGGCGGAGCTCTTGGCCACGATCACCCCGATGGCGACCGGGACCCGTACCGCAGGACGGAACGCGGCCCAGATCAGGGCCAGCCCGGCCAGCAACTGAAAGACGCCGCGATGCTGGAGCAGCGTCAGCACCATGGGCGCGGGGTCGGTGACGCCGTAGCTCGATTCGAGCTGGCCCGGCTGGACCACGGCGATCACGGGCACCGCGGTGAACAGACCCATGCCGATCAGGGCGGCTCGGGTGGCGATCTCGGCTCTCCGGCTCACGGCGGCCTCCATAATGAGTAGCGTTACTTCACACTACGCATAGCTTGGCTCACCATGCAACGGCCGCCGATCGACGTTTCGGGTGGTGGTCTCCGGAGATCACGGTTGCGTTACGCCGTTGCGTCAAACGTTTGACGTGCCTAGCTTCACATCAAACGTTTGACACACGTTATGGGTAGCACGGAGGACGGCGCAAATGATCACGCTCAAGGACATCGCCCGGGAAGTCGGGGTGTCGATCTCCAGCGTCTCTCTCGTGCTCAACGACCGTGACTCGGGGCGCATCAAGCCCGAGATCGCCGACCGCATCCGCCGCGCCGCCGAGGAGATGGGCTATGCGTCCAACCTGCTCGCGCGGGGCCTCAAGACGCGGCAGACACACACCCTGGGGCTGCTCTCGGACCAGGTCGCGACCATACCCTTCGCCGGCGAGATGTTGGCCGGAGCGCAGGTCGCGGCGTGGGAGGAGGGCTTCCTGCTGCTGCTCATCGACACCGCGGGCGACCGCAACCTGGAACGCCCGGCCACGACGGCGCTGCTGCAGCGGCACGTCGAGGGGCTCATCCTCGCCTCGAAGTTCCACCGCGAGATGGAGCTGCCGCCGGTGTCCACCCCGATCCCGACCGTGCTGCTCGACGGCCGTCCCAAGGACCCCACCCTCAGGGTCGACTGGGTCGTGCCGGACGAGACCGGTGGCGCGTACGCCGCGACCCGTCACCTGATCGACGCCGGCCACCGCCGGATCGCCTTCCTGACCATCGAGACCCCGGTCTTCGTGGCTCGCGAGCTGCGCCTGACCGGTTATCAGCGCGCGCTGACCGAGGCCGGCATCCCGGTCGACCCCCAGCTGATCGTGGTGGCGGCCGAACCCAGCACGGTGGCCGGCCGCGAACCGGCCGAGCGTCTGCTGAGCCGCCCGGACCGGCCGACCGCCGTGTTCTGCTTCTCCGACCAGCTCGCGTTCAGCCTCTATCAGGCCGCCCACCGGCTCGGCCTGCGGATCCCCGAGGACGTGTCGGTCGTCGGGTTCGACAACCAGCAGTTCGTGGCCGACAGCCTGCTGCCCGGTCTGACCACCGTGCAGCTGCCGCACTCCGCTATGGGGGCGTGGGCCGCCCGGCAGGCCATCGCCCGGCTGCGCGGCGCGGACGATCCGGCCCCGAAGAACTGCCTGATGCCGTGCCCGCTCGTCGAGCGCACGTCGGTGACACGCCCCAGCTAGAGATCCCGTACGGGAAAACACAGCCTTTGACGTTGATGGACACCCCTTTTGCCCGAGAATGAGGTATCTCTGTGACAACACTACGCAAGGCCGGCGCGCTCCTCGGCGTGGCCGCGCTCGCCCTCGCCACGTTCGGCTGCGGCGGCGGAGACGACGGCGGCAGCGGTGACGGCAAGACCCTCCGGATCGTCCAGTACGAGAACCCGACCAGCGCTCAGGGCCAGGGCTGGCAGAAGGCCCTGGAGATCTTCAAGCAGAAGCACCCGGACGTCGAGGTCAAGTTCGAGCAGACCAGCTTCGACGCGGCCCGCCAGAACGCCAAGATCACGCTCTCCGGGAACGACGTGCCGGACGTGGTCGAGTTCAACAAGGGCAACGCCGACGGTGGTCAGCTCGCCGCCCAGGGGCTGCTCGAGCCGCTGACCGAGCAGGTCACCAAGTACGGGTGGGACAAGAAGGTCACCGGCGCGATGTCGGCGTTCGCGAAGTACAGCGAGGACGGCTACGCGGGCGACGGCGAGTGGTACGGCATCCCGAACATCGGCGAGTACGTGATGTTCTACTACAACAAGGAGCTGTTCACGAAGGCCGGCATCACCACGCTGCCGACCACGCAGGCCGAGTTCGAGGCCGCGATGGACAAGCTGATCGCCGCGAAGATCATCCCGATCTCCAGCTCGGCCGCGACCAGCCAGGGCTTCAACCAGATGTGGGTCTGGTACTCGCTCGTCTCGGCCCAGGCCAGCCGGCAGCAGATCGACGACTTCATGTTCGTGCGCCAGCCGGTCGACTTCAAGGCGGCGCCGTGGGGCGACGGCACCAGGAAGTTCCAGGAGTGGATCGACAAGGGCTACGTCGGCGACAAGCTCGGCGGGCTCTCGTTCGAGCAGGCCACGGTCAACTTCCTGAGCGGCAAGGCGGCCATGCTGATCTGGAACAACGGTGAGTTCGCGCGGATCCGCAAGGACGCCAAGTTCGACTGGGACTACTTCACGATGCCGGGCGCGAACATGACGATGGGCTCCTCGGGCCACCTGTGGGGCGTGCCGGCCAAGGCGTCGAACAAGGAACTCGCGTACGAGTGGATCGACACCACGCTGAGCCCCGAGGTGCAGAACGAGATCGGCAAGCTCGGCGGACTCCCGCTGGCCGGTGACGCGAGCGTGATCACCGACCCGATCACCAAGAAGTTCACCGAGCGGTTCAACGAGCTGGTGCAGGCCGACACGCTGACCTTCTACCCGGACTACCCGGTGCCCGGCTTCCTCGACTTCATCCAGCAGCACATGCAGGCCATGAGCAACAAGAACGAGACGGCCGACCAGTACATCGACACGCTGCAGAAGTTCTACGACGACGGTAAGGGCAAGTAGCAATGCGCAACAAAAGGGGCTGGTGGCTCTACCTGCTGCCGATCCTGATCGGCTTCACCGCCATCGTGTTGATCCCGTTCGTGGTCAACGTGGTGTTCAGCTTCTTCCGGTGGAAGGGCGGCATGGCCCCCTTCCGCTGGGAGGGGCTCGGCAACTACGACGCGCTGCTGCACGACGAGAACTTCTGGATGTCGTTCCGCAACTCGATCTTCATGATCATCGCGATCGTGGTGATCCCGACGATGATCGGCATCCTGCTCGCGGCGGTGCTCTACGACTACATCGGCAAGCGGTTCGGCAGCCGGATCGCGGCGTTCCTGCGGGCCACGTACTACCTGCCGCAGATCCTGCCGATCGCGGTGGCCGGCTTCATCTGGAGCTGGGTGCTGGACAGCGGCAACGGCTCGATCAACACGTTCCTGCAGAAGGTCGGGGTCGCCGATCCCCCGGACTGGCTGGGCAATCCCGACCTGGCGCTCTACTCGGTGATGCTGATGCTGGTCTGGCTGCAGATCGGCTATCCGGTGGTCATCTTCATCGCGGCGCTGTCCCGGGTCGACCCCGAGCTCTACGAGGCGGCCGAGCTCGACGGGGCCGGCTGGTGGCGGCAGTTCGCGGCGATCACGATCCCGCAGATCCGGCCCGAGCTGTTCATCGTGGTGCTGACCGCGACCGTGGGCGCTCTCAAGGTGTTCGCGCCGATCCTGATCCTGACCGGGGGCGGGCCCGAGGGCTCGACCGTGGTGCCGTCCTACTACGCGTACCGGAACTTCTTCGAGCTCTCCCAGGTCGGGTACGGCTCGACCATCGCGACCGTGATGTCCCTGGTGATCTTTGCGGTGGCCGCGGTGATGCTGATCTGGCAGCGCCGCTCGGAAAGGAGCGCCTGATGTCCGCGCCAACCGCGCCCCCGGCTGCGGCCGCACGTCAAAACCGCGTTTCCCGTACGCCGATGCAGTGGCTCGTTCTCGGCCTGTGCGCGGTGTTCGCCGTGGTCATGCTGGCGCCGTTCCTGCTGCTCGTGCTCAACGCGTTCAAGTCGGGCGCGGACTACTCGTCGGGCGGCCCGGTCGCGTGGCCGAAATCGTTCACGCTGGACGCCTTCCGCGACTACATGTCGATGGTCGACTTTCCGCGCGCCCTGTGGAACTCGATCCTCATCTCGACCGTGGTCGCCTTCGCCGGCACCGGGCTCGCGTTGATCAGTGCGTACGCGATCGGCATCGGCCGGGTCAAAGGCAGCGCGGTCATCCTGGCCGTCCTGCTGCTGGCCACGATGGTGCCGCACGAAGCCCTGATCTACCCGCTGTTCTACGGCGCCCAGGAGACCGGCACGTTCAACACGGTGTGGTCGGTGATCATCATCTTCACCGTGCTGCAGGCCGCCTTCGGCACGTATCTGTTGTCGAGCGTGATGAGCACCGTCCCGAAGGAGCTGCTGGACGCGGCCGGGATCGACGGCGCCGGCCGGTGGACGATCCTGTGGAAGATCATCCTGCCCGTGCTGCGGCCCACCCTCTCGGTGCTGGTGGTCTTCTTCTTCATCTGGACGTGGAACGAGTTCTACATCCCGGTCGTGCTGCTCTCCGACGCGTCGTCACAGACCGTGCCGATCGCCCTGTCCACGCTGCGTGGTCAGCACTCGATCGACATCACCACTTTGAACGCCGGCTCGCTGCTGTCGCTGCTGCCGACGCTCGTCTTCTTCCTGATCTTCCAGCGCACCCTGAGCCACGGCGTCACCGCCGGCTCGATCAAGTAAGGACCCCCCTTGTTCAACTCGTGGAGCACCCTCATGCCCGGCGTCCGCAGCCGGTCGATCAACGCCGAGAACCCGACCGGCGCCCCCGGTCTGGGCGCGCGGACCGCGTCCCCGCTCGGCCCCGGGCGCAAGGGCACGGCGTATCTGCCGCTGCCGGCCGGTGAGACGCTGACCCTGGCCGACATCGAGGGGCCCGGCGTCATCCGGCACATCTGGATCACGGTGGCCGACCGTACGGAAGCCGGGCCTTTTGTCCTGCGCGACCTGGTGCTGCGCGCCTATTGGGACGGCTCGGACACGCCGTCGGTCGAGGTGCCGCTGGGTGACTTCTTCTGCAACGGGTTCGCGACGCGGGCTCTCGTCACGTCGGTGCCGATCGTGGTCGCGCCGACCGGCGGGATGAACTCGTACATCCCGATGCCGTTCCGCACCGGCGCCCGGATCACCCTGGAGAGCCAGCACCCGGGCGACCTCGAGCACATCTTCTTCCAGATCGACTACACGACCGGTCCGGTGGAGGCGGACGCCGGCTACTTCCACGCGCAGTGGCGGCGGTCCAACGGCACCACTGCGCTGGGTGAGGACCACGTCATCCTGGACGGGGTCGAGGGCAGCGGCGTCTACCTCGGTACGTATGTGGCGCTCGCGTCGCTGACCCGCTTCTGGTGGGGTGAGGGCGAGGTCAAGTTCTACGTCGACGGCGACTCCGACTTTCCGACGCTGTGCAGCACGGGTCTCGAGGACTACGCGGGCGGAGCGTGGGCGTTCCAGGACGAACTGCGCGCTTCCCCGGAACCCGTCGTCCAGACGTTCAGCGCGCCCTACTTCGGCTACCCGTACCGGTCGATCGCGGACACGACCAAGGCGTCGCCGTTCTCGACGCCGACCGCGCCGATGCACGGGCTCTACCGGTTCCACGTGCCCGACCCGATCTACTTCGACGAGCGGCTGCGGGTGACGCTGCAGCAGATCGGCGCGTGGGACCACGGGCTGTTCGAACGGCAGGACGACATCTCGACCACCGCGTACTGGTATCAGAACGCTCCGGCCGCTGCACTTCCGGCCCTGCCGTCGGCGCGGGAGCGCTGGCCACGCTGATCAGTTTCAGTCGATCGGGAGCAGGCGCCGGAGCTGGGTCACGTGCGCCGGCGTCAGCTCGTCGATCGTGTGGGCGCCGAGCAGTTTCATCGTACGGACGATCTGCTCGGTCAGGATCTCGATGGTCCGGTCGACGCCCGGGCGACCGCCGGCCATCAGCCCGTACAGGTAGGCGCGCCCGATCTGGGTGAACCGGGCCCCCAGAGCCATGCAGGCGACGATGTCGGCGCCGTGCATGATGCCGGTGTCGACCATGACCTCGACGTCGGCGCCGACCTCGCGCACCACCTTGGGCAGCAGGTGGAACGGGATCGGGGCGCGGTCGAGCTGGCGGCCGCCGTGGTTGGACAGGACGATGCCGTCGACGCCGAGGCCGGCCAGCTTCCTGGCGTCGTCGACGGTCTGCACGCCCTTGACCGCCAGCTTGCCGGGCCACATCTCCCGGATGATCCGCAGATCTTCGTAGCTGATCGTCGGGTCCATGGCCGCGTCGAGCAGTTCGCCGACCGTGCCGCCGGTGGACGACAGCGAGGCGAACTCGAGCTTCGGGGTGGTCAGGAAGTCGTACCACCACCAGGGGCGGGGCACGGCGTTGGCGATCGTCCGCAGGCTCAGCTGCGGCGGGATCGAGAAGCCGTTGCGCTTGTCGCGGAGCCGTGCCCCGGCGATCGGGGTGTCGACGGTGAAGAAGAGGGTGTCGAAGCCGGCCTTGGCGGCGCGTTCGACCAGCGCGTACGAGATCTCGCGCTGCCGCATCACGTACAGCTGGAACCAGTTGCGGCCGGCCGGGTTGACCTCCTTGACCGTCTCGATGCTGGTGGTGCCGAGCGTGGACAGGCAGAACGGGATGCCGGCGGCGGCCGCGGCACCGGCCCCGGCCACCTCGCCCTCGGTCTGCATGAGCCGGGTGAACCCGGTCGGCGCGATGCCGAACGGCAACGCCGAGCGGCCGCCGAACACCGTCACCGAGGTGTCGACCTTCGCGACGTCACGCAGCACGGACGGGTGGAACTCGATGTCGCGGAACGCCTGCCGGGCCCGGGCCAGCGACAACTCGTCCTCGGCGGCGCCGTCGGTGTAGTCGAAGGCGGCCCGCGGCGTCCGGCGCTTGGCGACGAGGCGCAGGTCTTCGATGGTGAGCGCCGCCTCGAGCCGGCGCGTGCGGCCGTTGAGCTGAGGCTTCTTGAACCGCATGAGCTCGAAGATCTCGGCCGGCTTCGGGACCTGACGCTGCACCATTCATCGACGGTACCCGCGCCGGGCATGATCATTGGTGCGGTATAACTGCGGGATGCGTCCGGCCCGCCCGCATCCGGCCCGGACCGTCGTGGTGGCGTTCCTGGGCGCGATCGCCGTCGGCACGGTGCTCCTGCTGCTGCCGGTGTCGCGGGCCGGGAGCGGGTCGGCGTCGCTGCTGACCGCGTTCTTCACCGCGACCTCGGCCATCACCACCTCGGGCATGACCGTCGTCGACACGTCCACCTACTGGTCCGATTTCGGGCACGTGCTGCTGGCCGTGATGACCCAGGCCGGCGGATTCGGGATCACCACGCTGGCCACCCTGGCCGGCCTGATCGTCTCGCAACGGCTCGGGTTGCGCGGCCGGATGATGACCGGGGCCGAGACGAACTCCGGGCTGGCCCACGGCGAGGTCCGGCAGGTGGTCATCCTGGCCGCGGCGGTCATGTTCGCCACCGAGATGGTGATCGCGGCGATCTTCACCGTACGACTACGGGTCACCTACGACGTCCCACTGGGCGCGGCGGCGTGGGAGGGCGTGTTCAACGCCGTGCAGGCGTTCAACAACTGCGGCTTCTCGCTGCGCGGCACCGGGCTGAGCACCTTCGTCAGCGACTGGTGGATCTGCGTCCCGCTGACCCTCGGGGTGATCGTCGGGGGCATCGGCGTGCCCGTCCTGCACGAGATCGGCCGCCAGTCGCGCCGGCCGGCCGCCTGGACGACCCACACGCGGCTCACCGTCGGCGGCTCGCTCGTGTTGCTGGCCGTCGGGTTCGTGGCCGTACTCGCTCTCGAGTGGCGCAATTCCGGAACGCTCGGCCCCCTCGGCGTACCGGGAAAGATCCTCGCCGCCTTTGTGCAAGGCACCATCCCGCGGTCGGGCGGGTTCAACACGGTCGACTACGGCGCGATGAACGAGGACACCTCGGCCATCATGATCGGGCTGATGTTCATCGGCGGCGGCAGCGCCAGCACGGCCGGCGGCATCAAGGTGACGACGTTCTTCCTGCTCGCGTACGTGATCTGGACCGAGGTGCGCGGCGAACGCGACGTCGTCATCGGGCGCCGCCGGATCGCCGAAGCCACGCAGCGCCAGGCCACCGCGGTCGCCCTGCTCGGCGTGGCCGTCGTCGCCACCGGCACGCTCGTCCTGCTCGGCATCACCTCCGGCGTCACCACCGACCGCGCGCTGTTCGAGGTGATGTCCGCGTTCAGCACGTCCGGGCTGACCACCGGGCTCACCGCCGAACTGCACGAGGGCGGCCAGCTCGTCCTCAGTGCGATGATGTTCATCGGCCGCGTCGGGACCGTCGCCGTCGCGTCCGCGCTGGCCCTCAACACCCGCCATCGGCTGTACCGCTACCCGGAGGAGCGACCCATCGTTGGCTGAGAAGGACATCGCCAAGGACGAGAACATCGTCGTCATCGGCCTGGGCCGGTTCGGCGGCCAGGTGGCCGACTCGCTGCTGCAGCTCGGCCACGAGGTGCTCGGCGTCGACGAGAGCGAACACCTGGTGCAGCAGTGGTCGGACAAGCTGACCCACGTGGTGCAGGCCGACGCCACCGACGAGGACGCGCTGCTGCAGATCGGCATCAAGGAGTTCTCCCGGGCCGTCGTCGGCATCGGCAGCGACATCGAGGCCAGCGTGCTCACCGTTCTCACGCTCAGCGAGCTGGGACTGCGCGAGATCTGGGCCAAGGCGGTCTCGGCCAAGCACGGGCGGATCCTGCGCTCGGTCGGCGCCCACCACGTCATCTATCCCGAGGCCACCATGGGCGAGCGGGTGGCCCACCTGATGGCGACCCGGATGCTCGACTTCTTCGAGCTGGAGGACGGTTTCGCGATCGCCCGCACGAGGGCCCCGCACAACGCGGCCGGCCGCACCCTGGCCGAGCTGGCGTTGCGCACCCAACACGGCGTCACCGTGGTCGGCATCAAGACCTCTGGGACCGACTTCCGGTTCGCCGCGCCGGAAACCGTGGTGCCCGAGCACGCCGAACTGGTGGTGGCCGGAAGCACCGAGCTCGTGCAGAGATTCGCCGCGACGACCTGATTCCGTTAGTACATTCGACGCTGTACTGTCGTCAGCGTGGAGACGTTGACGCACGGTCAGGTGCTGGCCCGCTTCGGGCATGCGATTTCTGATCCCGTACGGGCCAGGTTGCTGCTCGCCCTGCGCGACGGACCCGGTTATCCGGCCGAACTGGCCGATCTTCTCGGCACGACCCGGCAGAACCTGTCCAACCATCTGGCCTGCCTGCGCGGATGCGGCCTGGTCGTGGCCGTGCCCGAGGGAAGGCGCAGCCGGTACGAGCTGGCCGACGCCCGGCTCGCGCACGCCCTGGGCGACCTGCTCGGCCTGGTGCTGGCGGTCGACCCGGCGGCGTGCCCGGTCTCCGCCTCCTCCCCCGACGCGGAGTGCTGCTGATGGTCGCGCCGGCCCCCGGCCGACAGGCTGTCCTGATGCGACGGGTGCGCTGGCTGGTCGCGGCGACCATCACGTACAACGTCGTCGAGGCGGTCATCGCGATCACGGCGGGCACGGTCGCGTCGTCGACGGCGCTGGTCGGGTTCGGGCTCGACTCGATCATCGAGGTGTCGTCGGCCGCGGCGGTGGCGTGGCAGTTCTCCGGCCCCGACCACGAGCGCCGGGAGCGGACCGCGCTGCGCATCATCGCGTTGTCGTTCTTCGCGCTCGCGGCCTACGTGTCGGTCGAATCGATCCGTTCCCTGGTGACCGGCGAGCGGGCTTCACACGCACCGGTCGGCCTGGTGCTGGCAGCGGTGTCGCTGCTGGTGATGCCGGGCCTGTCAGCGGCCCAACGCCGAACCGGCCGCGAACTGGGCTCGGCCTCCGCGGTCGCCGACTCCAAACAGACGCTGCTGTGCACCTACCTGTCGGCGGTGCTGCTGGCCGGGCTCGCGGTGAACTCGTTGTTCGGCTGGTGGTGGGCCGATCCGCTGGCCGCACTGGCCATCGCGGTGGTCGCGGTCAAGGAGGGCCGCGAGGCGTGGCGGGGCGACACCTGCTGCACCCCGGCCGTCGCGTCCCGCCCGGTTGCGGTCGGCGTTGTCCCGGTCGGCGTTGTCCCGGTCGGCGCCGAACGGCCCGGGACTGCCTGCGCGGACGGCTGCTGCTCGCCCGCCGAGACGGGATAGCCCCGCTGGGCGATCTCGCGGTCGGGCGCTACTCGCTCTTTCGCAGGCGGTCGGCCGCCTTTCGTGCCTCGGCCAAGCCGCCGTCCAGGAGCTTCTTCCGCCTACCCCAACCCTCGGCTCTCGCGATGGCCGCGTCGACGAGATCGAGGAGCTCCGCCCGGGCATCGTTCTCGGGGTGCGCCGGAAGGGCGACCTGCACAACCAGCGACCGGTAGTCGCCGAGGAACGTTCCGATGCGGATGCCGGAGAACTTCGGACCCCACACTTCCCCGGGGACCAAGAAGGTGACCGTCACGTTGAAGGGCACGTCGGAGATACCCGGGAACTCCGTCAGCGGCCCGTGCATCGACTCGATCGCGCGGGTCCAGCGCTTGTCCTCGAGACCGCCACCGACGATCGACTTCACCTCGAGCGGGCCCATACGTGCGCGTATCTCGTCGTCGGCCAACGGCATCCGGTCCGCCTCTTCGCAATCATCCGGCCAACGCCGTCACCAGTCGGCCTTCCGCGCATGAGCGGCGCAGCCCCGGTGCAGCCGGTCGCGCACGCGAACGCGGCAAGTCATCGCCACGGCGGTGTGGAGCCGGCCGGTCAACCGGTCTGCGCGTAAGCGCCGGCGCGGGCGGCTGCGGCGGCGGCCTCGGCGGCCCGGTCGGCTGCGGTGGGGTCGAGGGGCTCCTGGCTGATCATCAGGCGGTAGTAGAGCGGGGCCGACACCGCGCGGATCACCTCGGTGGCGTCGGTGCCCGCGGGTAGTTCGCCCCGCGAGATCGCCTGCTCTACGCAGGGGGCCCACTCGGCGATGCGTACGGCATAAAAGGTCCGCAACGCCGTGGCTGTGCGGGCGTCGCAGGCAGCGGCGACGATGATCGCGCGGAAGAGTGCGCCCTGCCTCGGGTCGGTCAGCGTGCGCAGCACCAGGTGGGCGTTGGCGCGCAGGTCGCCGATCAGCGAACCGGTGTCGGCGCGCGGGGTCGACTGGTCGGCCATGTCGTCGAGCATGTCGGCGACCAGGGCCGCGACCGTGCCCCAGCGGCGGTAGACCGTGGTCTTGCCGACGCCGGCCCGCCGCGCGATCTCGGCCAGGTCGAGTTTGTCGAAGCCGTCCTCGACCAGCGCATCGCCCGCGGCCTGCAGAACTGCGGCCCGGACCCGGGCGGTCCGCCCACCGGGCCGCACTGTGCCGACCGTCATAACGGGTCTCCAGTCTCGTTAAGTGCTCCTCGCTGCTATCGTAGTCCGCATCTTAACGGAACCATGGTTCCATTAAAAAAGGAGTGGCGATGGAGTATCGGCGACTGGGGACGTCGGGGCTGACCGTGCCGGCCCTGAGCTTCGGGGCGGGCACCTTCGGGGGCGACGGGCCGCTCTTCGGCCACTGGGGTACGACCGACGCGCGGGAGGCCCGGCGCCTGATCGACATCTGCCTGGACGCGGGCGTGACCATGTTCGACACCGCCGACGTCTATTCCGGCGGCGCGTCGGAGGAGGTGCTCGGGCAGGCGATCAAGGGCCGCCGCGACGCCGTGCTGCTGTCGACCAAGGCGGGCCTGCCCATCGGCGACGGCCCGGACGACCTCGGCACCTCGCGCTCCCGCCTGATCCGCTCGGTCGAGGCCGCGCTGCGCCGCCTCGGCACCGACTACCTCGACCTGTTCCAGCTGCACGCCTTCGACGCCGCGACCCCGGTCGACGAGGTCGTGTCCACGCTGGACGACCTGGTGACCGCGGGCAAGATCCGCTATCTCGGCGCCTCCAACTTCGCCGGCTGGCAGCTGATGAAGTCGCTCGCCACCGCCGACCGCGAGCACCGCCGCCGCTACGTGGCCCACCAGGTCTACTACTCACTGGTCGGCCGCGACTACGAGTGGGAGCTGATGCCGCTCGGCCGCGACCAGGGCGTCGGCGCGATGGTGTGGAGCCCGCTCGGCTGGGGACGCCTGACCGGCAGGATCCGCCGCGGCACTCCCCTGCCACCGGGCAGCCGTCTGCACGCCACCGCCGACTTCGGCCCACCGGTGGACGACCAGCAACTGTTCACCGTCGTCGACGTGCTCGACGAGCTGGCCCACGAGACCGGCCAGGCGATCCCGCAGATCGCCGTCAACTGGCTGCTGCAGCGCCCCACTGTCGCCACCGTCATCATCGGCGCCCGCAACGAGGAACAACTGCGCCAGAACCTGGGCGCCGCCGGCTGGTCCCTGACCCCCGACCAGATCGCCCGCCTGGACGCGGCCAGCACCCGCACCGCGCCCTACCCGTACTTCCCCTACCAGCGCCAGGAAGGCTTCGCCCGCCTCAACCCGGCCATCGTGTGAGGACCGTCCGGCGCTAGGATATGGCGGCCCCCGCCATTTCGCCGACGCCGAGGTGACGCGATGACCGGTCAGCGTGCCGACGCCCGCCGCAACTACGCGCTGCTGCTGGCCGTGGCCGAGCGGGCGGTCGCCGAGCAGGGGCCCGACGCGTCGCTCGAGCAGATCGGGCGGACGGCCGGGGTCGGGTCGGGCACCGTGCGCCGGCACTTCCCGACGCGGCACGCGCTGCTCGAGGCGGTGTTCCGAAAGCAGATCGACCATTTGACCGTACGGGCGCAGGCCCTGGCCGATGCTCGAGAGGACAACCGCGCCGCTCTGCTCGCATGGCTCGGCGACGTGCTGACGGTCGCCGCCGAGACGCGCGGCCTGGCCGAGGCCCTCAAACGCGACCGCTCGACCGGCCCCGGCGACGCGCACGAACATGGCGCCGTCGCGAGCCTGGCCGAGGCCGGTCGCCCCCTGGTGCGACGGGCCGCGCCCGCATTGGCCGCCGGTGTGACCATCACCGACCTGCTCGACCTGGTCACCGGCATCGCCCTGGCCACCGAGCACGACCCGGCCGGCGCGCACCGGCTGCTGGCCCTGACCGTCACGGGCCTCAGCCCTCAGTGACCACGCCGCCCGAGCCAAGCAACCGCCGGCCCCCAATGACCACGCCGCCGGGCTCGGGCAGACGTCAGCCCCGATGTGTCAAGCCGCGTCGCGTCAGGAGCGGATGAAGGCCAGCACGTCCGCGTTGATCGTGTCGGCCTGGGTGGTGGGCATGCCGTGCGGGAAACCCTCGTAGGTCTTCAGCACGCCGTTCTTGAGCAGTTCGATCGCGCGGGGCGCCGCCGTGCCGTACGGGACGATCTGGTCGGCCGTGCCGTGCATGACCAGGACCGGGACGGTGATTTTGCGGAGGTCTTCCGAGTAGTCCTCGTCGACGAAGGCGGTGACGCAGTCGTACTGGCCTTTCGCGCCGCCCATCATCGCCTGACGCCACCAGTTCTCGATGATCGCTTCCGACGGTTCTACACCGGGCTGGTCGAAGTTATAGAACGGCCCGGACGGCAGCGCCCGGAAGAAGTCGGCGCGGTGGGCGGCCACCCCGCCGTGCATGCCGGCGAAGGCTTCCGCCGGTACGCCGGCCGGGTTGGCGTCCGTGCGCAGCACCGACGGGGTCACCGCGCTGATCAGCACCGCCTTGGCCACCCGGTCCTCGCCGTGGCGCCCGAGGTAGCGGGCCACCTCGCCGCCACCCGCGGAGTGCCCGACGTGCACGGCGTCGCGCAGGTCGAGGTGGTCGGCCAGCGCGGCCAGGTCGTCCGCGTAGTGGTTCATGTCGTTGCCCTCGCCGACCTGGGCCGAGCGCCCGTGCCCGCGGCGGTCGTGCGCGATCACGCGGTAGCCGTGCTGCAGGAAGAACAGCATCTGCGCGTCCCAGTCGTCGGCCGACAGCGGCCAGCCGTGGCTGAAGACGATCGGCTGCCCGGTCCCCCAGTCCTTGAAGAAGATCCGCGTGCCGTCCCCGGTCGTGAACTCGGCCATGTCCTGCCCCCTCGATGTCGGTCCGGGCCGAACGCTAGGCAGGCCGAGTGGAAGACGAGTGAATAGGCTGGAGCGATGCTTCGCGTACGCGGTGAGACCGGACCCGCCGTCCTCCTGCTCCCGGGCGGTGCGGCTGCGGTCGAGGGGTTCTTCCCGGGCCTGGCCGAGGGACTGATCGCCGAGCCGGGCGCGCGGGTGATCGAGTACGACCGGGTCCCGACCCTGGCCGGGGCCACGAGCGATCTGCACGCCACGATCGCCGAAGTCGGGCTCGGCCCGGTGGTGGTGATCGGGCAGAGCCTGGGCGGCGCGGTGGCGCTGCTGCTCGCGCGCGATCACCCGGACGACGTGGCCGGCCTGGTGCTGCTCGACGCGTCGCCGGTCAACGACGTCGCCCGGTGCCGGCAGATCGCGAAGACGATGCGTACGGTCGAGGCCCTGCACCGCCTCCCGGTGCTCGGCCGGGCCGTCCCGACGCTCATCGCCGCCACCGGGGTCAACAAGCACCTGCGTCAGGCGACCCGTCCCGACGTACGGGAAGCCTGGGAACGCATGAAAGAGATGGACGTCGCGCAGCTGGCGAGGGCCGCGAGCGGGCTGGACGAGCTGGCGGCCGGGTTCCGGGAGCAGGATCTGCCGCGGGTGCCGGCCGTGGTGGTGACCGCCGACCGGAAGCCGGAGGCGCCGATCCGGCGGGCGCACGAACGTATTGCCGCCGCCCTGGGCGCGCCGATCGTGTCGTGGCCCGGCGCCGACCACAACGTGCAGCTCACCCACCCCGACGAGGTGCTGAAAGTAAGCCGCGACGTGGTCAGCCAAGTGTCAGGCGGGCGCCGGTGAAGGTCACGTACCAGTCGGAGCCGGTGAAGTTGGGGCCGGTCTCGGGGCCGATGTAGGCGTCGATGTGGCGGCTGCCGCCGAGCCCGGGTGTGAACTCGTCGGTGATCCGCCACGAGGCCCGGCGCAGCGCGGCACAGGTCGCGGCGGGCGGGCTCGACCCGTCCTCCTGGCGGCCGCAACTCGAGATGACAAAGCGGCTCCCGTACGCCAGCACGTCCGGATCGGCGGCCGACGACACGAACGGGGTGAGCGCCTTCCCGTCGGCGCTGCGCGGTTCGGTGTCGAGCCAGTAGCCGATGTCGTACGACCAGTTCAGGTATTTCCCGGCGGTGGTGTGCCCGGTTCCCTCGTCGTGCACCGCCTGCACGAAGTCGCCCGGATAGGTGCCGAGGTCGTCGCCGCCGTTCTTGCAGTCGAGTTTGAGGCAGCCGGTGACCTGTTCCGGGTCGCCGTCGTGGAAGCGCTCGACCGCGGTGTAGTAGACGGTGATCTCCCAGCCCGCACTGACCTGAGCGGGGGCCGGGGCCGAGGACGGGGCGGGCTGCGTGCTCGACCGCCAGAAGCTCCACGGCTCCCCCAGGCTCCGCACCCCGGGTGACGACGGCGCCGGCAGCAGCGAGGGCGCCGGCCGCACCGAGGGCGAACCGGCGACCCAGGCCGGAGCGGGTGCCTCGTCACCACACCCGGCCGTCAGCGCGGCGATCACTGCGATCGCCGCGCCGCGGACCGTACGGCAAAAACGCACCTCCCGAGCATCGCAGCCCGGAAAGGCCCAGGTCAGCTCAACGTGAACGTCACGTCGTCGACGTCGAAGGCCGTGGACCCACCGCCCTCGGTCTCGCCGGCGTAGAAGCTCACCGAAGCGGTTCGCTCGGTCGCCGCCGCCGACACGGGGCTGGTGTGCTGGGTCCAGGACGCCGGGTGGTCGTACGCGAAGCTGTAGTAGGTCTTGGGCGGCACCCCGGTGACCGAGAAGCCGACGTTCAGGTAGTCCCCGCGCATCGTCTCGGTGGTCGTCGCCCGCACCCAGAAACTGACCGTGAGGGTGCAGTCGGCCGGAACGGTGACGGTGGTCCGGAGCAGGTCGCTGTGGGTGACGTCCAGACCGCCGAGGGCCGCGTAGGCGCGCCCGGTGTGCGCCGCGCCGAGCACCACGATGCGCGGGCCCGCGGTCCAGCCGGTTGTGCCCCGCTCGAAACCCGGGTTGGGCTGGATCTGCCCGCGGCAGGCCGGGGCGGCCGAGGCCGGTTGCCCGACCGTGAGGCCGGCGGTGACGAGTAGCAGGGCGGTGACGAGAGCTTTCATGGTGTCTCCCCGTTGATATCGGCAAACATCGATCCCTACGGACGATGCCGGATGATTTCCGCCACGTAAAGCCCGCCCTGCCGCGGCGCCCAGGTAAGGCCAACCTAAGCTGCGCCCGTGAACGGAGGACAGACAAGCGTGCTGCGGCGCGCGGTCACGCGCAATGCCCGCCGGCTGACCGTCGGCACCACGCTGGTCAGCGGTCACCAGGCCTGCGAGGCACTGGTCCCGATCATGATCGGGGTGCTGGTCGACCAAGCGGTGGCGACCGGGAACCTCGCCCGCCTGGCGCTCGGCGTGGCCGCCCTGGCCCTGCTGTTCTTCCTGCTCAACACGGTCTACCGGCTGGGCGCCCGCCGCCTCGTCGACGCGATCACCGAGGAGGCGCACCGGCTGCGTCTCGAGGTCGCGGCCAAGGTGCTCGACCCGCGCGGCGCCCGCACCGGCCTGAGCGCGGGCGAGGTGCTGAGCGTCTCGACGAGCGACGCCGACCGTACGTCGTACCTGCTCGACTACGTCCCCCGGTTCGCCGGCTCGCTGGTGGCCGTGATCGTCTCGGCCGTCTCGCTGTTCCTCATCTCGGTGCCGCTGGCGCTGGCCGTGCTGGTGGCCACTCCCCTGCTGCTCGGCGGCCTGCAGCTGATCGGCCCGCGGATCACCCGCCGGGTCGCCGACCAGCAGGAACAGGCCGGACGGGCCACCGCGCTGGCCACCGACCTGGTCACCGGGCTGCGGCCGATCCGGGGCATCGGCGCCCAGGACGCGGCCGCACGCCGCTACCACGAGGTCAGCCGCCGTTCGCTGGACGCAACCCTGAGCGCGGCCCGCGTGCAGGGCGTCTACCGGGCCGTCTCGACCACGGTCAGCGCACTGCTGGCGGGCGGGGTCGCGATCCTCGCCGGCTGGTTCGCGCTGACCGGGCGGATCAGCGTGGGCCAGTTCATCACGGTGATCGGGCTGGCCCAGTTCCTGATCGAGCCGCTGGGCGCGCTGGCCGGGCTGCCCGGTTCGGTGGCCGACGCCAAGGCCTCGGCCGCGCGCATCAACCGGGTGCTCACCGCCGAACCGGCCCGCCCGCACGGCGACACGACCGGCGTCGCGCCGGATGCGCGGCTGGAGCTGAACGGCGTACGGGCGGGCGCTCTGGAAGGTCTTGATCTGCATCTCGCACCGGGCGAGCTGGTCGGGGTCGTGTGCTCGCCCGCCGAGGCCGACGCACTGATCCGGTTACTGGCGGTCGACACGGTGGCCGAATCGGGCACCGTCACCCTCGGTGGCACCGCGCTGGCCGACCTGGCCGACCCGTCACGCCACGTGCTGGTCGAACCGCACCACGCCGATCTGTTCACCGGCACGCTCCGCTCCAACGTGGCGATCGGCGGCGAATCACCGGCGAACCTGAAGGCCGCGCTGAAAGCATCCGCGGCCGACGAGGTCGTCACCGCCCACCCCGACGGCCTGGACGGCGCGGTCACCGAACGCGGCACCGGCCTCTCCGGCGGGCAACGGCAACGGATCGCGCTGGCCCGCGCGCTGTTCGCCGCTCCCCCGGTGCTCGTGCTGCACGATCCGACCACCGCGGTGGACGCGGTGACCGAGCACACGGTGGCCCACGGCGTACGGGAATTGCGGCATGCCCCCGGCTCCCGCAGCGCGACCCTGGTCCTGACCGGCAGCCCGGCGCTGCTGGCCCAGGCCGACCGGGTCGTGATGCTGCGGGACGGCGCGGTGAGCGCCTCCGGGGCGCACGCCGAACTGACCGCGTCGAACGAGGCCTACCGGGCGGTGGTGCTGCGATGACCGGCCTGCCCATCGCCACTGCCACGGAGACCTGGCGCTGGCTGCGCGGACAGTTGAAGGCCCGCCCCGGCGAGGTCGCCCTCACTCTGCTCACCGGCCTGGCCGCCGGCGCCGCCTCGATCATCGCCGTCTACGCCCTGGGCCTGCTCGTCGACGACGTCCGCGACGGCGCCGGGGTCGACGCCATCGTGCCGATCGCCGTCGTCGTGGTCGCCGCCGCGCCGGTCGCGGGCATCACCACCGGCCTGTCCTGGTGGCTGATCGCCCGGCTCAGCGAGAGCATCCTGGCCGCCCTCCGCGAACGCACCCTCACCGTCGCCCTGCACCTGCCCGCCACCGTGCTCGACCGCACCGGCCGCGGCGACCTGCTCTCCCGCGTCGGCGCCGACGTCGCCGCAATCGGCCGCGCCGCCTCGGGCGTCCTCCCCCAGGTCGTCTCGGCGCTGCTGCTGGGCGCGCTGAGCCTGGTCGCGATGTTCGGCCTCGACTGGCGCCTGGGCCTGGCCGGCCTGGCCGCGGTTCCGTCCTATGTCCTGGGACTGCGCTGGTACCTCCCCCGCTCCGGCCCCCAGTACGCCGCCCAGCGCGAAGCCGTCGGCGCCCGGGCCCAGCAGCTGGTCGAAAGCCTGCAGGGCGCCCGTACGGTCCACGCCTACCGCGTCTCCGACCAGCACCTGGACGCCCTGCGCACCACGTCGGAACGCGCCCGCGACGTCGAACGCAACGTGTTCGGCCTGTTCATGCGCTTCGGCTGGCGCATCAACCGCAGCGAGTTCCTGGGACTGGCTGCCATCCTCACCGTCGGTTTCTTCCTGGTCGACGGCGGCTACGTCACGGTCGGCGAGACGGCGGCGGCCGCGGTCCTCTTCCACCGCCTGTTCAACCCGGTCGCCCTGGTCATGTTCACCTTCGACGACATCCAGTCGGCCGGCGCGAGCCTGGCCCGCCTGGTCGGCGTCCGGCAACTGGAACAACCAACCCCGGTTTCCCGTACGCCGTCAGACAGCTCGCTGGAGCTCCGCGGAGTGTCGTTCACCTACGACGGAACGACTCCCGTACTGACGGACGTCGACCTGCGCATCGAGCCGGGAGAGCGGGTCGCGTTGGTCGGTTCGACCGGGGCGGGCAAGACCACTGCTGCTTCCCTGGCCGCGGGCATCCTACGTCCCGATCGCGGTGAGGCCCTGGTCGGCGGAGTCCCGTCCCACGAAGTCCCGCCGTCCGCGGTGGCCGTCGTGAGCCAGGAGACGCACGTGTTCGCCGGCCCGCTCATCGAGGACCTGCGCCTGGCCCGTCCCGATGGGGACGTGGCGGCGGCGCTGGCCACGGTCGGCGCTCTGGAGTGGGCATCGGCGCTGCCGTCCGGTCTGGACACCGTGGTCGGCGAGGGCGGGCATCCGTTGACCGCTGCGCAGGCTCAGCAGCTGGCGCTGGCCCGGTTGGTGCTGCTCGACCCGGCGGTGGCGGTGCTCGACGAGGCCACGGCTGAGGCGGGCAGTTCCGGTGCGCGGCGGTTGGAGGAGGCTGCCTTGGCCGCGACGCGGGGCCGCACTACGCTGGTCGTGGCTCACCGCCTGACCCAGGCCGCGGCGGCCGACCGGGTGCTGGTCCTGGAGCACGGCCAGGTAGTCGAGTCCGGCACCCACGACGACCTGGTGGCGGCGGGCGGCCGGTACGCCGACTTGTGGTCGGCCTGGCAGTCCCGCTGAAGCCGGAGCACTGGACGTCGGCACGGATGGACGTGGAGGTTCAAGTCCCCCTCCGGACACACACTATTGCGGTTGCAGGAGGCGGTGCTGGAGAGCCTCATGGGCGGTGATCAGCCGCCGCAAACCCCGATCCGTGGTCAGCTCTGTCCGAGAGGGATGCGTCCCATCAGGGTGTTGAGCATGACTCGCGACCGGGTCTGGGCGACGTGCGGATTGCGGCGCAGATCGATCAGGAACGACTCCAGATGGTCGGTGCCGTCGGTCTGCACCAGCATGACCACGTCGCTGTCGCCGGCCGCCGAGAAGGCGATCAGCACCTCGGGCCGGCCCTCGAAGACCCGGATGACGTCGTCCCGTTCCGTGCGGGCGGTGCAGAACAGTTCGACGATGGCGTGCAGTTTCCGGGTGCCCGGCTCTTCGACGATCGTGGTGTAGCCGCGGATCACGCCGTCGCGTTCCAGGCGGTCGATCCGCCGCTTCACCGCCGGGATCGACAACGCGACCGTCCGGGCGATGTCGGTCAGGCTCGTCCGGGCGTTGACGGTGAGCTGGTTAAGAATCTGACGATCGATCGAATCCACGTTAATAATCTAGCCACCAAAGCAAAGACAGCAACTATTCCTTCCGTACGGGCATGGGTAGCGTTCTTTTTTGACATATCGATCGCCATAGAGGAGTGCCCGCATGAAAGCGTTCGCCGTCGCCTTGGCCGGCCTGCTCGGCCTCGGCGCCCACCCGGTCGTCGCCGGCACATCACTGGCCGCGCTGGCCGACCGCGAAGTGCGAAGCGGAGCGCCCGGAGTGGTCATCCGCATCGACAACGGCAGCGGGCGGACGATCGAGGTGGCCCGGCAGGCGTCCTGGACCCGGGCCGATCATCGGCTGTCCGTGGACGACCAGTTCCGGATGGCCTCCAACACCAAGGTCATGGTCGCGACGCTGGTCATGCAGCTGGTCGCGGAACGGCGGGTGCGCCTCGACGATCCGGTGGCCAGGTGGCTGCCCGGCGCCCTCGCCGACGGGCGGAGGATCACCGTACGAATGTTGCTGAACCACACCAGCGGGCTGCCCGACTACCTCGTCGACGTCGAGGAGGCGCGGTTCGACACCGAGGTGCTGCGGGCGGTGACCGGCGAGCAGCCGCGCGACTACACGCCGCAGCAGCTCCTCGACATCGCCGCGCGATATCCGGCCAAGGGTGCACCCGGAGAGCGCTTCTCCTACAGCGACACGAACTACATCGCGCTCGGCATGATCCTGGAGCAGGCCACCGGCAAGAGCCTTCCCGTCCTTCTGCGCGACCGGATCGTCCGGCCGCTCGGTCTGCGCGACACCTACTTCGCGACTGATGGACGCTCCCGTGACGGCAACCGGCTCGCCCGCGGGTACGAGCCGGACGGGGCTCACCTCGCGCCGTTGCTCGAGCAGTTCGGAGCCCCGGCCGGAACCGCCTTCGCCGGGCCCACCCGCCACGAGCACACCGACGTGACCGGCCTGAGCCCGAGCTGGGCCTGGGCCGCGGGCGCGGTCGTCTCCACCCCGCGCGACTTCACGCGTTTCCTCAGTGCGCTGTTCTCGGGCCGCCTGCTCCCGGCCGCGCAGCTCGCCCAGATGCGGGTAACCGTGGAGGACCCGGCCGGCGACGGCAGTATGCGGTACGGCCTGGGCGTCATGGAGTACACCAACTCGTGCGGCACCGTGTGGGGCCACACGGGCGGCATCCCCGGATACGGAAGCCAGAACTACACCGACAGCACCGGCCGCCGCACCATGACCGTGGTGTCGACCACGCAGTTCGGGGCCAAGTTCCCCGAGGTGGCGGTGGCGGACCAGGCGGTGGTCGACGCGGCCGTCTGCGTTATGCTCGACCGGCCGATCCCGGCGACCTGATCCGGACCCGGCCCGGACCGTGCGGTCCGGGCCGGGCTGCTGCCTATCGGAGGCGGGCCATCGCCGCCTGGGCGAGGCCGTTCGCGACGGTCGGGTCGCCGGCGCCGAGGTAGGAGTCGGAGACCATGATGACCACGACGTGGCGGCCCACCGCTGCCGCCACGTAGGCGACCCAGCGGTCGCCCTGGTCGTAGTTGCCCTGGAACAGCACGGTGTCCGGGCCGAGGTGGTCCTCGGCGATCGGGTCGAAACCGTCGTCGCCGCCGCCGACACCACACTCGGCGAGTTGAGACTTCAGCTCGGTGAGATAGCGCTGAGCGCCGTCGCCCCGGAACCGGGCCACGTTCTGGTAGACGCGGAACCGGGTGTTGTAGTCGGCGGCCTGTGCCCGGCTCACCACCGGGCGCGGGATCGGCCGGTCCGCACACGGTTGTGGCAGCAGCGGCCACGCCAGCCCCGCCTCAACCGGGCCGGGCACCGCACCGCCCAGGTCGTCCGGCTGCAACATGAACCGATCCGGAATCCCCCGTGGGTGCGCCACGGCCGGCACGGCGGCGGCCAGCAGGCCCACCACCGCAGCAATCATGGCAATCAATATGCGTCGCATATCGGCCATCATGGCGACCGCCCGCAAACGGCCCCCGGGGAGGACGGATCCCCGGGGGCCGTCCGCTTATCGGCGACCCGAGTTCAGCTGGGTCACCTGGTCGGCGGTCAGTTCGTAGCTGTAGAGACGGAAGTCGTCGATGGAGCCGTCGAACCGCGAGTCGCCCCAGCTCGTCCCGCCGAGGAAGTTGGCTGTGGTGTTGCCGCCCACGCCGACGTCACCGATGGTGATGGGGAGATCGTTGCGGACGGCCTGCTGGACGCCGTTGAAGTAGATCTTTCCGCTGGAGCCGTTCTGGGTGAAGACCACGTGTGTCCACTGGTTCAGTGGCAGGTCGCGACCTGCGCCCAGCAGGAGCCGCTCCTGTGCGGCCACTCCGGGGGCCTTGAAGGTGGCGCCGAAGCCGGTTGTTCCTCCGTTCGTCGCTGATTGGAGCAGGAAGAATGTGTCGGTGCTGCTTCCGATCTGCAGCAACGGCACCCAGCTCGGCAACATGTCGGGCCGGGCCCAGAAGGAGACGGTGAACTGGTTGGTCAGGCCGGCCTCGATGTTGTCGGGGAGCCGGACCTCGTTGCCCGACGTGGCGGCGCCGCCGGGCAGTGACACCGCGTTGCCGAACCGGCCCGTGGTGGTCCAGGCCGTCGTGCCCTGCAGGGTGGCGGCGCCGATCGACGTCTTGGTTCCACCATTGGAGGCAGTCGTGCCCTGGCCCTCGTCGAAGGTGTAGCGCACCGACGAGCCCTCGGCGTACATCGCGGCCACGTCGGCCGCGCTCAGGGTGGACGTGTACAGGCGTACGTCGTCCATCAGGCCGTCGAACGGGGCGTCGCCGTAACCGTTGCGGCCCAGCCAGTTGTTGGTGGTCGGGCCGATCGCGCTCATGTCGACGGTCAGGTTCGTACGGCTGGCGATCGCCGCCCCGTTGAGGTAGAGCGTGCCGACCGCACCCTGGCGGGTGAAGGCGACGTGGTTCCACTGGCCGGCCACCACGTCCTGGGCCGGTGTGGCGTAGACCCGTTCCTCGGGGCCGGTTTTCGCCTTGAAGGTGGCGGCCAGACCCGTACTGCCGCTCGCCTGGGTCTGCATCTGGATCTGGAAGTAGCTGCCGGCCGAGCCGAGCCCGTCACCGATGTGGAACAGGCCGGTCCAGTTGCTCTTGGTGTCGGGGCGCACCCAGAAGCCGGTGGTGAAGTTGGCCGCGTTCTGCAGCAGGTTGTCGGGCAGGTCGACGGCGTTGGTGTTGCTGCCGCCGGGCAGGTTGACGGCCTTGCCGATGATGCCGTTGGCCGACCAGCCGGTGGTGCCGGTCAGGACGGCGGCTCCGGGCCCGCCGGCCGCGCCGGTGTTGGCCGCCGAGGTGCCCGTGCCCTCTTCGAACTCGTAGCGGACGGGAACACCGGTGGCTACCGGCGGATCGTCGCCCACGACCACGAGGTCGTCGACCATCATTCCGGCGCCGCCGGTGCTGCGAAGGGTCAGCGTCGCAGTGCTGGACGCGGCGGTGAAGGTTCCGGCATAGGTCGCATAGTTTGCGGTTGAGGGTTGGGTGGCGGTCAACGTGGCGCTCAACCCGGAAACTGTCAGGGCCGCCGTGGCCGCGGAAGAGCCGGAAGACCGGCTGTCACGGGCATAACGCAGCGAAACCCGATAGGTGGAACCGGGGGTCAGACTTGTGAGGGTGCGGTTGATGTTGCCCGAGGTGCCCAGGCTGAGCTGATAGCCGGTGAGGCCGAGCCCACCCTGGCCGGTGGCGGTTCCCCGGACGAGCTGAACCTGGCTCGCGACCGTCCACGGCGACATCCGGCTGTTGCCGGGAGCGACGTCCACGGTGGCCGGGGCGACGTTGGTGCGCCACTCGACCGGCACGCGGGGGTACTCGAACTGGTCGACGACCCGCGGGTTCAGCTGGGTCATCTGCACCGTCGGGTCGATCTTGACGATCTTCGCGACCGACGGGGTGCCGGACGCGTCCCAGACGAACAGCATGTACGAGCCGGGAGGCGCGTACGTGCCGTTGACCGGGGCGGTGATATTGACCGTCCCGCCGGACTGCGTGAACTGCAGGTCCTGGAAGTTCTGGTCGTTGTTGAAGCCGTGCGTCACCGACCCGTTGCGGACCAGCGTGACCCGCGAGACGGTGCTGGACGCGGTGATCGCGAAGCTGCCGTTGTAGCCGATCTTCGCGGGGGCGGTGCTGATCGTCGGGCGCGGGGCGAGCTGGTCGCCGTTGAACAGGTAGGACGGCGAGTAGTACTCGACGTCGGTGTAGTTGCGCGGGCCGGGCGTGCCGCCGCCGCCCATCATCACGCGGCCGTCGGGCAGCAGCAGCGCCGCCGAGTGGTAGAGCCGGGCGTGCTGGTAGGGCGAGGCGACCTCGGTCCAGGCCCGGGTGTCCGGGTCCCAGATCTCGGCGTTGGTGACGTAGCCGCCGTTGCCGTTGTTCTCGCGGCCGCCGCCGGTCACGAGCACGTCGCCGTCGGGGAGAACGGTCGAGGTCGCCCAGTGCCGCTGGTACTTCATCGGCGGGGTCGACGCGATGACCGGGTTGGCCGCGCCACCGGTGATGTCGACGGTGAAGCCGGCGCGGGCGCCGTCCGGGCCGCCGCCGTTGCCCCACCAGCCGCCGCCGACCTGCAGGATCTTGCCGGGGCGGTACATGGTGGCGGTGGAGGTGGCGCCGACCGGGTTGCCGTTGGCGCCCTGGTTGGCGACGCCGGTGGGCAGCGTGCCGCGCAGGACGATCTGTCCGGTGCCGTTGTTGCCGGCCGGGTTGAGTTCGTACATCTGGGTGCCGGTGATGTTGAACAGGGTGCCGCTGCCCGGCGTCACGAACGCCCGGGGGTACCACCAGCGGTTCTCGTCGGCGCCGGCGTGGTCCGAGCCGCCGTCCCCGTACGCGGCGGGGCTGCGCGCGCCGTCGAGCAGCTTCCAGCCCGAACCGGACTGCGGGGTGTAGATCTCCGGGGTCAGCACCCCGGGTCCGCCCGGCCCGCCCTTGAGGCTGCCGCCCTGCACGACGATGTCGCCGTTGGGCATGGTGGTGCCGGTCGGGTACCAGCGCGGGATGTTCAGCGGCGCCTTGGTCTGCAGCCCGTTGTTGGTCGAGTAGCTGGTGACGCCGACCGAGCCGTCGTTGGGGGCGTTGCCGCCCATGCCGTCGTCACCGCCGACCGTCATGGTGGAGTGGTCGTGCGCGTTCTGCACCTGCATGGAGCAGAACAGGTCGGTGTAGGTGACGTTCGGGAGGATGCCGGCGGTCACATTGGACAGATTGCGCGGCACCGCGGGATCCCAGATGTCGATCTCCATGTGGCCGCCCTGGGTGACCGCACTGTTGCCCGACCAGTCGTACGGGTTGGTGTCGGTGCCCCAGCCGCCGACGCTGCCGAACGACTGCACCTTGCCGTCCGAGGTGAGTGCCATGTTGATCGGCACCAGAGGCCACGGGGTGATCGGGCTCCACGCGCCGGCCCGGTCCTTCACCGGGGGCGAGCAGTCGGCGTTGAGCAGCCCCGCGGCGTACGCGAGACCGTTCTTCATCTGGGCCAGCATGTAGGACTCGGAGTACGCCGTGCCCTCGTGGCCCATCGACGTGTACCAGGAGCGGCCCGAGTCGATCGTCTGGCACCAGGTGACCGGGTGCGACGTTCCATTGTGGCCGCCGCCGTACGAGGACTCGTCCGCCTCGATCAGCGTACGGACGTTGGGCGCCGGGTTGACCACCCAGTCGTACCACTCGTCGCTGCGGGTGATCGAACCGGTCACGCCCTGGGTGAGCGGGTGGGCGGTGTCCTTCACGAACACGCGGCCGGGGCGGACGCCAGGGTTCTCCGGGTGTCCTTCGGAGACGGCGCCGACCAGCCGGGCGTAGAACGGGTTGACGTCGTGCTCGCTCTCACCGACCGACCAGGCGGCGTAGTGCATTCCCATGTAGCCGCCGCCACCGCGGATATAGGCCTCGAGCGCCGAGCGCTGCGACGCGTTGAACAGCACACCGCCGGTCTGGGCGAAGACCACAGTGTCCTTGTTGGCCAGGTTCGCGGTGGTGAACGCCGCGGGGTCGTCGGTCTCCTGGATGGTGACCGGCTGGTTGTACTGCGTGCCGAGCTGGGTGGCCAGGTTCCGGACGGCGGTGCGGGCCTGGACGTTCGAGGCGTGGAAGTTGGGCTTGTAGAAGAGCAGGACGTTCAACTGTCCATCCGGGACAGCGGCGGCCGGCGCCGGGGCGGCAACGGCAGCAACGAAAAAGGTCAATGCGGCAAGAAGGGAGCGGACAGACCTGCGGGGCACTTTCATGAGAGATCCCTCGCGGTTCGGGCTGAGGGTGGCGGCGAGGACGGAGCCGCCACCGAGTGGCCTGAACGTAAGACATTGTGAAGAACTGTGTCTATATACATGAACAAATATATTCTGAGTTCATGTATGCGAATCATCTCCGGATAAAGAGGTAGGCCCGAAGGGAAAAGTCCCCCGGGCCTACTCCCGTCAAGCCTTTACCGGCGTACGCGGGCGTTGCCGCCGGCGGCCAGCGCCCGGACCTCCTCCCGGGTCGCCATCGAGGTGTCCCCCGGTGTCGTCATGGCCAGCGCGCCGTGCGCCGCCCCGAGTTCCAGACAGGTCTGCAGCTCCTCGCCCTCGAGCAGCCCGTAGACCAGCCCGGAGGCGAACCCGTCGCCGCCGCCGACCCGGTCGAAGACGGCCAGGTGGTCACGTGCCACCGACGTGAGCACGCCGGTCTCGGGTGACCAGGCGATCGCCTGCCAGTCGTTGTCCGAGGCCGAGTGGACCGTCCGCAACGTCGTCGCCACGACCGACAGCCACGGCATCTTCTCGGCCACCGTGCCGACCATCGCCGCGAAGCTGTCGATCGGCAGCGCCCGCAGGTTCTCGTCCACGTGCTCGACGTCGAACCCGAGGGCGGCGGTGAAGTCCTCCTCGTTGCCGATCATCACGTCGACGTGCCGGGCCAGCCTGGTGTTGACCTCGCGGGCCACGTCCGTGCCGCCGATGCCGGCCCACAGGCTGGGCCGGTAGTTGAGGTCGAACGAGACGACCGTGCCGTGGCGCTGCGCGGCGGCCATCGCCTCCTCGGCCACGGCGGCGGCGTTCCCGGACAGGGCCGCGAAGATGCCGCCACAGTGGAGCCAGCGGACACCACGCCGGCCGAACAGGTCGTCCCAGTCGATCGTGCCGGGACGGAGGTTCGCGATCGCCGTGTGGGCCCGATCGGACACCCCGACCGCACCGCGTACCCCGAAGCCACGCTCGGTGAAGTTGAGCCCGTTACGGACCGTACGGCCGATGCCGTCGTACTTCTCCCACCGGATCAGTGAGGTGTCGACACCGCCCTGCATGATCAGGTTCTCGATCAGCCGGCCGATCTCGTTGTCGGCGAACGCGGTCACCACCCCGGCCCGCAGCCCGAACACCTTGCGCATCCCGCGCGCGACGTTGTACTCGCCGCCGCCTTCCCAGGCCTCGAACCGGCGCCCGGTACGGATCCGGCCCTCCCCCGGGTCGAGCCGCAGCATCACCTCGCCGAGCGCGACGATGTCGAACTCGCAATCGGCGGCTGACCGTATTTCGATCATGAAACCTTTCCCTGTACGTCGGTGGAGGCGCCGGATCGGGCGGCGCCGGAGGAGGTGGCGGCGACCGTGGCCGTGCACCTCGCGGTGACCTCGTCCCACTTCCCGGCCGCCAGCAGGTCGGGCGCCACCATCCAGCTCGCGCCGATCGCCGCCACGGACGGATGGCCGAGATAAATCGGCGCGCTCTGCGCCGTGATGCCGCCCGTAGGCACGAACCGGACCTGCGGGAACGCCGCAGCGAGGGCCTTGACCGTGGGCAGCCCGCCGGAGGCCTCGGCCGGGAAGAACTTGACGGTGTCGAGGCCCAGGTCCAGCGCCGCCATGATCTCGGTGGCGGTGCTGACTCCGGGGATCACCGGCAGGCCGAGCGTCTGACAGCGGCGGACGACCTCGGCGCTCAGGCCGGGCGAGACCACGAACCGGGCGCCCGCCTCGTAGGCCTGGTCGACCTGCCGGGTGGTCAGGACGGTGCCCGCCCCGACCACCAGATCGCTGCGCTGGGCCAGGCGGCGGAGGACGGCCGCCGCCTGGGGCGTACGGAAGGTGGCCTCGGCGACCGGCAGGCCGCCGGCGACCAGGGCGGCGCCCAGGTCATCGGCGGCTCCGGGATCGTCCAGGACGACGACCGGCACCACCCGGTGCCCGCGCAGCACGTCGGCGACGCTCATCGCAGCTCGGCGATGACGGTCTTGAGCTCGGTGTAGTCGTCCAGACCGAACGACCCGAGCTCGCGGCCCCAGCCGGACTGCTTGAAGCCACCGCGCGGCAGCGTGACGTCGTCGGCGTGCCACGTGTTGAGCCACACCGTGCCGGCCCGCAGACGGGCGCCGACGCGGTGCGCCCGGCCGATGTTGTTCGTCCAGACACCGGCGGCGAGCCCGTACACCGTGTTGTTGGCCGCCGCGACGACCTCGTCCTCGGTGTCGAACGGGATCGCGGTCACGACCGGGCCGAAGATCTCGTCGGTCTGCACCGCCATCTGCTCGGTGACGCCGGTGATGAGCGTCGGCGCCACGAAGAATCCACGCTCGCCGGCCGCGTCGGCGCTGCCCGCGTTCAGCGTCGCGCCGTCCGCCACGGCACCCCGGATGTAGCCCAGCACCTTGTCGAACTGCTCCTGGGAGACCAGCGGGCCCATGTTCGAGGCCGGGTCGAAGCCGTCGCCCACCTTGATCGCGCG
Source organism: Paractinoplanes bogorensis (assembly GCF_018829635.1). Taxonomy (GTDB): domain Bacteria; phylum Actinomycetota; class Actinomycetes; order Mycobacteriales; family Micromonosporaceae; genus Actinoplanes; species Actinoplanes bogorensis. The sequence continues at coordinate 163,427 of NZ_JAHKKG010000003.1, read as the reverse complement.
GGCGGCTGCGGCGACACCCTCGACGACCTGGTCGAAGACACCGCGCTGGACGTACAGGCGCGAGCCGTTGACGCAGCACTGCCCCTCGTTGAAGTAGCCACCCAGCACGGCCCCGGCGATCGCGGCGTCGATGTCGGCGTCGTCGAAGATGATGTTCGGGGCCTTGCCGCCCAGCTCGAGCGAGACCTTCTTGAGGTTGGCCGAGGCGCCCGCGGCGATCTTCTTGCCGACCTCGGTGCTGCCGGTGAAGGCGACCTTGTCGACGCCCGGGTGGTCGACCAGGGCGGCCCCGGTGTCACCGAAGCCGGGCAGGACGTTGACCACGCCGGCGGGCAGGCCGGCGTCGAGCAGAAGCTGGCCGAGGCGCAGCGCGGTCAGCGGGGTCTGCTCGGCCGGCTTGAGGATGACCGTGTTGCCCGCGGTGATCGCCGGAACGATCTTGAAGCAGGCCATCAGCAGCGGGAAGTTCCACGGCACGATTCCCGCGACGACGCCGACCGGCTCGCGGCGGGTGTACGCGTGGAACTCGCGGCCCGGCACCGACATCGGGATCGAGGTGCCCTCCATCTTGGTCGCCCAGCCCGCGAAGTAGCGGAACAGCTCGGCCGCGGTGGCGATGTCGCCGTCCCGGGCCGCCTCGACGCGCTTGCCGTTGTCGAGCGCCTCCAGCTGGGCGAACTCGTCGGCGTGGGCCTCGATCAGGTCGCCGATGCGCCACAGCAGGTGGGACCGGTCCCGCGGCGTCATCTTCGACCACGGCGATCCGGCCTCGAACGCCGTACGGGCCGCCACGACCGCGCGGTCCACGTCGACGGACGACGCCTGGGCGACCTGGACCAGCACCTCCTCGGTCGACGGGTTGATGGTGGCGAACGTGCGGCCGTCCTTCGCGTCCACCCATTCGCCGTCGATGAGCAGCTGCTTGGGCGCGGACAGGAACGAGCGGACGGCGGGCAGCAGTGCGGACATAGCGGCGTTTCCAATCACTTGATGATCGACACTTTCGACTTGTCGAGGGTGAGAGCGACGGCGACGACGATGATCGCGCCGTAGAGGATCTGCTCGTACGCGGACGGAACACCGACGATCGGCAGGCCCACCCGCAGCAGCGTCACGACCAGCGCGCCGGCCAGGCTCCGCCACACGCTGCCGTGACCGCCGGTGATGGCGGTGCCGCCGACGACGATCGCAGCGACCGCGGGCAGCAGCAGGTTGTCGGCCATCGTGGGCCCGCCGCTGAACTGGCGGGAGACCAGCATGACCGCGGCGAGCCCGGCACAGGCACCGGAGACCGCGAACGCACCGATCTTGACCAGGTCGACCGGCGTGCCGGCGAGCCGGGCGGCCGACTCGGCGTACCCGGTGGCCGAGACCCAGCTCTGCAGCGGGGTGACCTTGAGGAGCAGGGCGATCAGCGCGACCACGAGGACCGCGACCATGAACGACATCGGCACGTAGCCGGCGACGTAGAGGTCGAGCCACTTGACCGTCGAGTCGTCCACGACGCGTACGGTGCCGGCGCCGGAGACGACCAGGGCGACCGCGGACAGGATGCTCATCCCGCCGAGGGTCACGATGAACGACGGAATCCGCAGTAACACGTGCGCCGTGCCCTGCAGTGCGCCGATCAGCGTCGCGACTCCGATGACCGCGAGTGTGGCCAGGCCGCCGAGGTTCGGTATCCACAGGGCCAGGAAGACGGTCGACAGCGAGGCCAGCGCCGCGATGGACAGGTCGATGCCGCCGCAGAGGACGACGATCGTCGCCCCGGCGGCGAGCAGGATGAGCGGCGCGGCGGTGCGCGAGACCGCGGTCAGGCTGCGCTGCGTCAGGAAGTCCGGGTCGGCGACGGTCAGGGCGGCGATCAGCGCGACCAGGGCGATGATCGGCATGAAGCCACTCAGGCGCGGGCGCTCCTTGACGGCGACGGGAGCGGCGGCGGTGGCGGCGGAGGTGCTCATACCATCTCTTTCACGAGGTCCAGAGGGCTCGGCTTGCCGCCGCTGGGGCAGGCGACCTCGGCCGCCACCCGTCCGTCGTTCATCACCAGGATGCGGTCGGCCATGCCGATGGCCTCCTCGAGGCTGTCGGCCAGCAGCACGGTGGCGACCCCGCTGGAGGCGAGCTCGCGCATCAGCCGGTACACCTCGGAGCGGGCGCCGATGTCCAGGCCGCGGGTCGGGTGGTCGAGCAGGAGCAGCTTGACGTCGCCGCCGATCAGCCAGCGGGCCAGGACGACCTTCTGCTGGTTGCCGCCGGACAGCCGCCCGATGGCGGTGTCGCGACGCGGCGTACGGATGGAAAGCCGTTTGATCCAGCTGTCGACCAGGGCGGCCTGCTTCTTCGGGGCCACGAACGGCCCGGTCAGGCGGGGCTTCTGCTTGGCCAGGGTCATGTTGTCGGCCACCGACATCGAGCCGACCATGCCCTCGATCTTGCGTTCGGCCGGCACGTAGCCGATGCCGGCGGCGCACGCGGCCCGGGTGCTGGGCAGGTCGACCTTCGTGCCGTCCATCCGGATCTCGCCGGCGGTGGTCGGCTCGGCGCCGAACAGCGCGCGGCAGACGTCCTCCCGGCCGGACCCGTGCACGCCGACGATCGCGAGGATCTCGCCGGCCGCGACGTCCAGGTCGACGTCGTGGAACGACTTGCCGGACAGACCGCGTACGGAAAGCCGGGGTTGATCCGCAGTGACCGGCGTGGCGGCGTTCTCGTGATAGTGGTCGTCGGAGCCGGTCGAGCCGATCATCATCCGGTGCAGTTCGCGCGGGACGGCACCGGCCGTGGCGACCTCACCGACCGACTGCCCGCTGCGCAGCACGGTCACCCGATCGCAGACGTCCAGCACCTCGTCGAGACGGTGCGAGACGAAGACGACCGAGGCGAACTCGCGGAGCCGGCGGATCTGCGCGAACAGCGTCTCGATCTCCTTGGACTCCAGCACCGAGGTCGGCTCGTCCAGGATGATCACCGGCGGATGCTGGCTGCGCTGCTCGATCCGCAGCACCTTGGCGATCTCGACCATCTGCCGCTCGGCGAAGGTGAGGGTGTCCGTGCGGGCCAGCGGGTCGATCGGCGAACCGATCTTGTCGAGCTGTTCCTGGGCCAGGCGGCGCATCTCGTTCCAGCGGTAGATGCCCCGGCGGACACCCGCCCCCTCGCTGCCCAGCACGATGTTCTCGGCCGCGGTCAGGTTGGGCACCAGGGACTGCTCCTGGAAGACCATCCCGATGCCGTGGTTGGCGGCGTCGACCACGTTGCGCAGTTTGACGGCCTGACCGCGTACGAAAATCTGGCCTTGATCCGGGGAAACCAGGCCGACCAGCGCCTTGAGCAGCGTGGACTTGCCCGCGCCGTTCTCGCCGGCCAGGCCCAGCACCTCGTTCGGCCGGACCACCAGGTCGACGCCGTCGAGGGCCTTCACGCCCGGGTAGTGCTTGACGAGACCGCGGACCTCCAGCGCGTTCACTTGACCACCTGGTTCCTTCGACGCTGCGGGATGACCGCGGCGGCGACCGCGGCCACGACGATGACGCCCTCGACACCGCCCTGCCAGTACGGGCTGACGCCGACCTGCACCAGGCCGTTCGTGAGCACCATGACCAGCAGGACACCGACGGCGGAGTGCAGGACGCCGCCCCGGCCCCCGGTGAGCAGGGTGCCGCCGACGACCGCGGCGGTGATGGCCGAGAAGTCGTAGCCGTTGCCGGCCTGGACCAGACCGGCGCCGAGCTGGCTGGTCACCATCACCCCGCCCAGCCCGTAGAAGGCACCGGCCAGGGCGAAGACCGCGACCTTGTACGGCCGTACCTGCACCCCGGAGAGGGTGAGCACCTCCTCGGCGCCGCCGATCGCGTAGGCGTACCGGCCGAGCCGGGTGTACCGCTGGATCAGCCAGCCGAGCAGGATGCAGGCGACGGCGATCCAGGTGAGATAGGAGAAGCCCAGGAAGCGCTCGACGGCCCAGCCCTTGAGCGCGGCGTCGGAGATGTTGGGCTGGACGCCGGCGAACATCAGGGTCGCGACGCCCAGCCCGACGGCCGACACCCCGAGCGTGGCCATGAACGACGGCACCTTGAGCAGGACCAGCGCGAGCCCGCTCAGGCAACCGAACGCGCAGCCCAGCAGGACGGCGGCCAGGATGCCGAAAAAACCGAAGTCGTTGCCGTTGCGGTTGTTGGCCACCAGGAGGGAGACGGTCAACGCTGATGCACCCATCACCCCGGCTGCCGAGAGGTCGATCGACCCCATCATCAGCACGAAGGTGATTCCGCAGGTCACGACGGCGAGCACGGCAGCCGAGTCGACGATGTTCTGAACGTTGCCGAAGCTGCGGAACTGCGGGCTCAACGCCGCGAACACGCCGAAGATGACGATCAGCGCGACCGGTGGGCCGGCGTCCCGGAACGACGCGCCTCGCCGAGAGCTACGGCGAGGCGCTGGGGCGACCTCGGTTGTCACGGTCACGTCAGGGGACCGACCTTACGGTTGAAGACGTTGCCGCACTCGAAGTCGGCCGGGTCGGTCTTGGGCTGAGCGAACTCGGCCGCGTTGTCCTTCGTGATGAGGAACTGCTTGGCGAAGAACGCCCGGTCGTCGGCCGGGGTGTCGGCCACCTTCAGCTTGCCGGTGGCGTAGCAGAAGCCGATGGCGAGGCCGATTCCGCCCTGCCAGGCACCGTCGCTGGAGACGGTGGCGGTCATGTCGCCCTTCTGGATGGCGGCGACGGCGTCCGGGACGGCGTCGATGCCGGCGACCGCGACCTTGCCCGTCTTGCCGGCCTGCTGCAGGGCCTCCAGAGCGCCGAGCGCCATGTCGTCGTTGGCGGCCCAGATGCCCTTGACCTTGTCGCCGTGCTTGGCCAGCAGCGTCTTGGTGACGGTCAGCGCCTCGGCCCGCGAGAAGTTGGCCGCCTGCTGGTCCAGCAGCTTCATGTCCGGGTTCTTGGCCAGCGAGGCCTGGAGACCCTTGAACCGGTCCTTGGCCGCCGCCGTGTCGAGGACACCCTGCAGCGCGATGATGCCGCCGGAGCCGATCTTCTCGGCCAGGGCGTCACCGATCTGCTGGCCCGACTCCTCGCCGTTGTAGGTGATGTGGCTGAGCCAGGTCTTGTAGTCGGCCGGCTTGAGGTCGGCCGGCTTGTTCCACTGCGTGACCAGGAAGGCACCGGCCTGGTCGGCGCCCTTGACGATCGGCGCGGTGTCCGAGTCGCCGTTCGGCAGCACGTTCATCACCAGGCACTTGGTGTCGCCGGCCAGGATCTGGCTGATCTGCTCCTGCTGCTTCGTCGAGTCGCCGCCGTAGGTGAGGCGCTCCTGGGTGAGACCGACCGACTTGGCGAAGGTGTCGCCGCCGGTCAGCCACGAGGCCTCGTACGGGTTCGACTCGTTGCGGACCTGGCCGACCAGCCGGACCTTCGACGGGTCGCAGGCACCGTCGGCCGCGGCGGTGTCGCTACCTCCGCCGGCCTGCTGCTCGGAACAACCGGCCAGGACGGCGGCGGTCAGGGACAGGCTCACTATGACTGCCATTTTCTTCATTTATCGGCCCTCACTCAGTTCTTCGGTGGCTGGTTCTTTCGATCGGGCCCGGTTCAGCGGGCCATCCACCCCCCGTCGACGACCAGGACATGGCCGTTGACGTAGTCGGAGGCGGCGGAGCTCAGGAATACGGCGGATCCGGCGATGTCGGAGGCGTCCCCCCAGCGGCCGGCCGGGATGCGTTCGAGGATCGACCGGGAACGGTCGGGATCGGCCCGGAGCGCGGTGGTGTTGTCGGTGGCGATGTAGCCGGGCGCGATGGCGTTGACCTGCACGCCGTGCGGACCCCACTCGTTGGCCAGGGCCTTGGTGACTCCGGCGACGCCGTGCTTGGCGGCGGCGTACGAGGCCACCCGGATGCCGCCCTGGAAGGAGAGCAGGCTGGCGATGTTGACGATCTTGCCGTGCCCGCGTTCGGTCATCGGGCGCCCGAACGCCTGGCAGAGGAGGAACAAGCCGTTCAGGTTGATGTCGACCACGCGGTTCCACGACTCGCGGCTCACATCCACCGAGTCCTCGCGCTCGATGATGCCGGCGTTGTTCACCAGGATGTCCACCTGCCAGTTGCGGTTCACCTCGGCGACAACCCGCTCGAGCGCCTCATGATCGCTGACGTCGAGGTCGACGACCTCCACCTCACGGCCGAGATGAACTACCTGGTCCCGGGTGGTCTTCTGGGCTCCCGGCCGCCCCAGGAGGACGAGGTCGGCGCCCGCCTGAGCCAGTCCGAGAGCGATGGCCTGCCCCAGACCCCGGCCCGCGCCGGTCACCACAGCGCGGCGACCGTGCAGGTCGAAGGGGGTCACAGGTCCTCCAGCGCCACCGGGCTCAGGTCCGTGTAGTCGTTGTTCTCGCCGCCCATGGCCCAGATGAAGGCGTACGGGCCGGTGCCGACGCCCGAGTGGATCGACCACGGCGGCGAGATGACGGCCTCGCGGTTGCGCACCGTCAGGTGGCGGGCGGCGCCCGGCCGGCCCATCAGGTGGAAGACCCGGTCGTTCTCGTCCAGGTCGACGTACAGGTACACCTCGGTGCGCCGGTCGTGCAGGTGCGGCGGGAAGGTGTTCCAGACCGAGCCGTCGGCGATGACGGTCACGCCGAACTGGAGCACCGAGGTCTGCAGCTCCTGACCCCAGGCGTAGCGGTAGAGGCTGCGCTCGTTCGCACCGGCCGGAGTACCGAGCTTGACCGGCTCGATCTCCGCGTGGGTCAGCAGGGTGGTGGGGTAGGTCGCGTGCGCCGGGGCGGAGACGAAGTAGAACGCCGCGTCCTCGCCCGCGAAGACCACCTCGCTCCCCCGGCCGACGAACAGTCCGTCGAGGTGGTCGAGCTCGAACTTCTCGTTGTCGACGAGCACGTGACCGGCCTGCCCGACGTTGATGATGCCGAGTTCCCGGCGGGCCAGGTGCGACTCGGTGCCGAGCACCTCCCAGGCGGGCAGCTCGAGCTGACCGGCCCCGGGAACCGCACCGCCGACGACCAGCCGGTCGTCGTGGGTGTAGACGCCGCGGACCTCGCCGGCGTGAAACAGGTCCTCCGCGAGGAAGTTCTTACGCAGGTCCGCGGTGGTCGCCGTCTCCACGCTTGACGGCGATGCGGAGTACCTAACCTCGATCAAAACTTTCTCCTCGCTTGTGAACCACGTTCAGCTACGTGAACTGAGGGCGACCATACATATGGCTCCGATCACAGGTCAAGGGGTGGAAGCCGGTCCCTGTATGTGAACCGTGATGTACTGTGAGCCGATCCCGACGACATCCCGGAGGCCTCGGTGGACAACGGCAGCCCCGCTACCTCACAGGTGAAATCCGCTGCGCGCGTCCTCGACGTCCTCGACGACATCGCCGCCAACGGGCCCGGGACCCAGCTGCAGCTGGCCAAACGCCTCGGCATCCCGAAGAGCAGCCTGCACGCGCTGCTGCGCACCATGTGCGCCCGCGGATGGCTCGACACCGACCAGACCGGCAGCGTCTACCGGCTCGGCGTGCACACTCTGACCGTCAGTTCCGCCTACCTCGACGGCGATCCGGTGCTCTCGCGGGCCGGCGCCGTGATGGACGAGATCGCCACCGCCACCGAAGAGACGGTGCACCTGGGCCGGATGGAGGGCGCGTCGGTCATCTACACGGCCAAGCGCGAATCCAAGCACCCGCTGCGCATGTACTCCGCGGTCGGCCGCCGTCTGCCGGCCTACACCACGGCGCTCGGCCGGGCGATGCTGGCCGAGATGCCCGAGGAGGCGCGCGGCGAACTCGTCCCGCACGAGATCAAGGCGCTCACCACGCAGACGATCACCGACCGGGACGCGCTGCTCGCGATCATCGACAAGGCCACCCAGGTCGGCTACGCCGAGGAGAGCGAGGAGTCCTGCCTGGGTGTCCGCTGCTTCGGTGTGGCGCTGCCGTTCTCCCACCGGTCGAACGACGCGCTGAGCGTCGCGGTGCCGATCAGCCGCCTCGACAAGGGCCGCGAAGACTTCATCATCGAGACGCTGCTGAGCGTGAAGGCGCGCCTGTCCGCCATGCGCGACAACCGTCTGGTGCGCTGACTTCCTTCTTTTCCCGTACGGGGGTTGCCGGGGCCGGGTTTCGGCCCGGCCCCGCGACGTGTCCGTCAGTTCGCGAACTTGGCCACCACGCCGGCGCGGCTGTCGTCCTCGCTGGCCAGCACCCCGCCGTTGGCCACGGTGTCCGGCGTGATCTCGGTGAACACCATCCGGACGTCCTGCGGCCGGGCCCCGAGAATCTCCACGGCGTGCTCGGTGACGGCGCGGGCAAAGGCCTTCCGCTGCTCCACGGACCGGCCCGCAAGCAACTCGACGGTGATGTTAGGCATGGGGCCCCACTTTCTCGGGTCGTCCACGAACTGGACCTCAGTTCACTAGCGTGAACGAACCTACCGTGATCCCGTTCGGCCTGGCAACGCATGCCGGGCCACGAGTTCGCATACATGACGCGGGTTCGATATACAGGCCGCCTCGACGCCTGTCCGCCAGGAGTGGGTGAGGCGGGCGATCGGGAGGTGGGTCATGCGGCGGTGGATGGTCATAGGGAGCGTGCTGACGCTGGGGGTGGCGTCGCTCGCGCTGCCGGCGCTGACCGCGGACGCGGCGCCGTTCTGTGTCGAGCCGGTCATGAACGTGGTGGCCCATGAGGACGACGACCTCATCTTCATGAGCCCCGACCTGCTTCCCGACGTCGCCGGGAACGGATGCGTCACGACGGTCTATCTCACGGCGGGTGAGGCCGGCGGGAACCGGGACTACTGGGAGAGGCGGGAGGCCGGGGCGAAGGCCGCGTACGCCACGATGGCCGGCGCCGCGGACGCGTGGACCCGCAGCACGATCCCGGTCGGGAACCGGTCGGTCGAGGTGTCGGCGCTGCGCGGCCACGACGACCTCCGGCTGATCTTCCTGCGTCTGCCCGACGGGATCCCGGACGGGCAGGGGTCCGACACCTACGGACAGCAGAGCCTGCAGAAGCTGTGGAACGGCGAACTCGGCACGATCACCTCGGTCGACGGCCGGGCCTCGTACACGAAAACACAGTTGATCGGGGTTTTGACCGGTCTGATGAACGCGTTCCGGCCGCGGCACGTCCGGGTCCAGGACTACGTCAACGACTTCGGGGACGGCGACCACAGCGACCATCACGCCGCGGCTCGTTTCGGTTTCGAGGCCCAGAAGGCCGCCGCCACCGACCATCGCGTCACCGGCTATCGCGGCTATCCGGTCTCGGAGCAGCCCGAGAACGTGACCGGCGACGCGCTGGCCGCCAAGGCCGCGGCCCTGTCCGCCTACGCCGAGCATGACGAGAACGTGACCTGCCCCGACGACGCCGGCTGCGACCCGATGTACCGCGAGTGGCTGCACCGCCAGTACACGGTGTCAGCGCTCCCGGCCGGCAACGAGATCCGCGGCTACGCGGGCAAGTGCCTGGATGTCCGGGGGCCGAGCACGGACAACGGCACCCCGGTGCAGATGTGGGACTGCGTCGGCGTCGCCAACCAGCGCTGGACTCTCACCAACGACGGCCGGCTCGTCGGCTACGGCGGCAAGTGCCTCGACGTCCGCGGTCCCAGCACCGCGAATGGCACCCCGGTGCAGATGTGGGACTGCGTCGGCGTGCCCAACCAGTCCTGGGTCTTCACCGACGGCGAGATCCACGGCTACGCGGGCAAGTGCCTCGACGTCCGCGGCCCGAGCACGGACAACGGCACCCCGGTCCAGATGTGGGACTGCGTGGGCGTCGCCAACCAGAAGTGGGTCAGCTGATGGCGGTGACGGTCAGGGTGTTGCCGCGCGAGCAGAGCAGGTAGCCCGCAACGCCCTGGCAGTCCTGCTCGGCCAGGCGGTCGACTGTGCCCAGCGGGGTCTGCCGGCCGTCGGCCAGGTCGAGGCGGGTGACCGCGGTGCGATCGGAACGGGTTCCGGTGGCGCGCAGCAGGATCAGTGAGCCGGGCTCGCCGGCCACGAACGCCTCCTGGCCGCCGAGCGGACGGCCGATCGTGCGGCCGGTGGCGGCGTCGGCCAGGACCGTCGAGGCCGAGGCCAGGTTGGCGCCGGCCGAGAGCAGCAGACGGCCGGCGCCGACGTCCCAGACGAACTTCATGTCGTCGCGCCGCCAGAGCTCGTCGCCCGTGACCGGGTCGCGGCCGGCCACCCCGCGCACGCCCGCCGTGCAGATCAGCGGGCCGCACGTGGTGACGTACCCGATCAGCTCGTCGGACTGCCACAGCTGGCGCAGGTCGGCCGCACGGTAGATGGTGGCCACGGTCTGGGCGGACGCCGTCCGGACCACCACCAGCTGGGCGCCGGCCGGGAAGGACGTCGCCGAGTACACGCCGCTCCACGGGATGCGGCCGCGGTGGCGTACGGAACCGTCGTCGTAGTTGTAGACGGTGGCGTCGCCGGTGGCGGTCACCGTGACGATCGAGGTGGGCCGGCCGTTCTCGGTGATCGTCGCCCATTCCTCGGACGGGGTGATCGCCCGCCGCCACACCTGGCGGCCGTCGCGGAGCCCGACCAGGCGCAGGCCGGTGGTCGCCCCGGCCCGGCCGGTCTCGGTGAGCAGCACGCCGCGGTCGGCCGAGGCCCCGGTGGTCTGCCAGAGTCGTGCACCGGTGGCGGCGTCGAGCGCGATCGTGCGGGGTCCCAACGTGCGCGGCAGCGGGCCGGTGGTCACCAGGACGACATCACCGACCGGCCTGATCCCGTACGCGTCACCGGTCGGCGTTGCCCATCGCAGGCGCCCGGTCGGCAGGTCATAGGCGACGACCTCGGCCGGTCCGGACGGGCTGCTGCGGTTCAGGTAGACCGTCCGGCCGTCCAGGGCGACGGTGTCGCTCGGCTGCAACGCCGTCGTCCAGAGCGGCCGCACCCGGGACGGCGCCGGCGGTGCCGAGGCGGTCAACGCGGCCACGCCCACCACGGTCAGGACGACCAGCGCGATCCGGCGCAGCCGAGGCAGGTTGACCGGCGCGGCCGCTTCATCGGAAGCTGACCCCGCATGATCGAGGTCGATGAGGGTCATCAGCCGATCCAGCGGTAGCGGCGTTGCGGGCGCCCCGCCGACCCGTACCGTAAACGCACCTCGGCCTTGCCCGCCGTGACGAAGTGCTCCAGGTAGCGGCGGGTGCTGACCCGCGACAGGCCGATGCGCTCGGCGCACTCCGAGGCGGAGAGGTCGGCGTCGCTGGCTCGCATGGCTTCGGCGATCAGGGCGGACGTGTCGGCGGTCAGGCCCTTCGGCAACGGGGCGTTCGTCGTGCGCAGGGCCACGAACAAGTCGTCGACCCCGGCCTGGTCGACGTCGGTCGAGCCGGCCAGGCGGCCGTACGCGGCGGCGTAACGCTCGAGACGGTCGCGCAGGACGTCGAAGGTGAACGGCTTCAGGACGTAGTGGACCACTCCCCCGTGCAGGGCCGTCCGCACGGTGGAGACGTCGCGCGCGGCGGTCACCGCGAGGACGTCGGGGCCCTCGCCGTCGCCGGTCTCGCGCAGGCGGCGCAGCACCTCGAGGCCGCTCAGATCCGGTAGGTAGATGTCCAGCAGCACCAGGTCGGGGCGCAGCTCCTCGATCCGGGTGAGGGCGTCGGCGCCGGTGTGCACCACGCCGACCGTGGTGAAGCCGGGGATCCGGTCGACGAAGCCGCGATGCACCCGGGCCACCATGAAGTCGTCGTCGACGACCAGGACGCGGATCATGAGATGCCCAGGCGGGCGGTGAACGTCGAACCGGACACCTCGACCGAGCCGCCCCGGTGAGCGCAGATCAGGCGGATCATCGCCAGCCCCAGACCGTGGTGGCCCTGCTTCTCGTCCTTGGTCGAATAGCCCTGCTGGAAGATCCGCTGCGCGAGGGCGGGCGGCACGCCGGGCCCGCTGTCGGTGACGGTCACGATCACCTCGCGCTCGTCGGCCCGTACGGTAACGGAAATCGCACCACCAGGCTGCACCGCGTCGAACGCGTTGTCGACCAGGTTGCCGACCACCGTGACCAGGTCGGCCGACAGGCGGTCGCTCACCGCGGGCAGGTCGGTGCCGTCGCCGATCGACAGGGTCACGCCCTGCTCGCCGGCCAGGCTGGCCTTGGCGATCAGCAGGGCGGCCAGCGCGGTGTCGCCGACCACTTCGGTGACCTCGCGGTCGAGGCTTTCATGCAGTTCGCTCGTACGCGTGATGTAGCGGACCACCTCCTCATGCTCGCCCAGTTCGACCAGGCCGGCGATGGTGTGCAGCCGGTTGACGAACTCGTGGGCCTGCGCCCGGAGCGTGTCGGTGGTGTGCCGGCTGACGTCGAGTTCGCGGCGCAGCGCGGTGAGCTCGGTGCGGTCGCGGAGCGTGGTCACCGAGCCGACCGTACGGTCCCGCAGCACCACCGGCTGCCGGTTGAGCACGACCACGCGGTCGTCGCTGAGCACCACCTGGTCGACGCCGGACGAGCGGCCGGTCAGCACGTCGAGCAGGGCCGGTTCGAGGCGTTGCTCCTCGAGGGAACGGCCGACCAGGTCGGTGGGCATGCCGAGCAGCCGGATGGCCTCGTCGTTGGCCAGCGTCACGCGGTGCGCCGGGTCGGTGCCGATCACGCCCTCCTTGATGCCGTGCAGCATCGCCTCGCGGTGCTCGACCAGGCCGGCGATCTCGCGCGGTTCCAGACCCAGGGTCTGCCGCTTGACCCGGCGGGCCAGCAGCAGCGAGCCCCCGGCGCCCAGGGCCAGACCCAGGACCAGGTACGTCAGCAGGTTGGCGACGGCCGTGCCGAGCTGGTCGATCAGCGTGGGATAGACGCGGCCCACGATGATCAGGCCGATGAAGCTACCGGTCTGCTCGTCGAGCACGGGCACGTGGGCCGCGAGGGATTTGCCGCCGTCGGAGATCACGCCGACCCACGACCGGCCGGTCAGCCCGGTGCTGGTGCCGAGCGGGGCGCTGCGACCGGCGTCGGGCCCGGTCACGATCGTGCCGGCCGCGTCGGTGACCAGCACGTAGGAGGCCCCGGACACGGCGCGGGCGCTCTCGGCGACGGTTTCCAGAGCCTCGCGACCGAGAGGATTCCCCAGGCCCAGCCGTACGGTCCGGTTGATCGCGGTGTTCTCGCCGACCGAGCGCAGGCGCTCCCCCTCGACGCGCCGGAAACTCGCGTCGGCCTCGGCGATCGACACCGCGGCGACCGCGCCCACGACGAGCAGCACGATCGCCAGTTGCAGGAGCAGCAGCTGACCGGCGAACGACAGGCGATGCCGCACGGCAGACCTCCAGGGGAAGGGGTAGCGTCCCACAGCAAAATGTTTCCGGTCGGTGAACGCAAGAGGGAGGGGCGGGCGGTGCGACGACGGACCCTGCTCGGCGGCGCCCTCGCGGCCACTCTCGCCGGGTGCGCCGAGAGCGACGACGGCCTGCGCCTGATGGTCCCCAACCCGCCCGGCAGCGGCTACGACATCACCGCCCGGGTGCTGGCCCGCGCCCTCGATGCGTCGCGCATCGCCCGCGGGGTCGAGGTGTTCAATCTGCCCGGCGCCAGCGGTGTGGTCGGGCTGCGGCGGCTGGCCTACGAGCACGGCAACGGCCGGCTCGTCATGTTGATGGGTCTCGGGCTGGTCGGCGCCGAGCTCGCCTCCGGCCAGGTCGCCCGGCTCGGCGAGACCACGCCGGTCAGCCGCCTGGTGCAGGAGCCGGCCATCGTCGTGGTCCATCGCGATTCGCCGTACGGATCCCTGGCCGAACTCGTCGAAGGCTGGCGCGCCGATCCCGGCCTCCGGGTGGGCGGCGGCTCGGCCGTGGGCGGTCCCGATCATCTGGCCGCGATGTTGTTCGCCGAAGCGGTCGGCCTCGCGCCGGCCCGGGTCGCCTACACCCGGCACGACGGCGGCGGCGATCTGCTGGCCGCGATCCTGAGCCGGGAGGTGGCGTTCGCGATGTCGGGGCTGAGCGAATACGCCGACCAGATCGAGTCGGGCCAGCTCCGCGCCCTGGCCGTGACCAGTGAGCATCCGGTGGGGCGGGTGGCGGTGCCGACCGTCCGGGAAGCCGGTTTCGACATCGTCGTCAACAACTGGCGCGGGATCATCGCCCCGCCCGGGCTGTCGGCGGCGGATGCGGGGGCGCTCCGGTCGATGGCGGACAAGCTGGCCGCTTCGCCGGACTGGGCCGCCGCCCGCGAGCGCTTCGGCTGGACCGACGCTTATCTGGCCGGAGACGCGTTCGCGACGTTCATCGCCGACGAGAGCCGGCGCGTCGCCCGGGTGCTGAACCGCCTCGGCGTCACTTAGACCGAGCAGGCACGGCCGCCTCGAGGACGGCCGTGCCGCGTACGGGAGCAAAGGTCTCAGTCGTCCTCCGCAAAGGTCAGCCGCTTCGTCTCGGCGGGGCGGCCACGCAGGCGGGCGACGATGCGCGGCAGGTAGGGCACGACCAGCGCCACCACGACCAACGCCAGCAGGATCGCGGTCAGCGGCCGCGACACGAAGACGGTCAGGTCGCCGTTCGAGACCAGCAACGCCCGGCGGAACTGCAACTCCATCATCGGGCCCAGGATCAGACCCAGGATCACCGGTGCGATCGGGAAGTCGAAGTGGCGCATGCCGAAACCGATGACCCCGATGACGTACGCGATGAAGACCTGGTTGACGCTGCCCGTCGCCGCGTAGACGCCGAGTGTGGCGAAGACCAGGATGCCCGCGTACAGGATCGGCCGGGGGATCTGCAGGACCTTGACCCACACCCGGATGAGCGGCAGGTTCAGTGCCAGCAGCAGCACGTTACCGACGTAGAGCGACGCGATCAGCGCCCACACCAGCTCGGGCGAACGGTCGAACAGCTGCGGGCCGGGCTGCAGGTTGAAGATCTGGAACGCGGCCAGCATCACCGCCGCCGTGGCCGAGGTCGGGATGCCCAGGGTCAGCAGCGGCACCAGCACGCCGGAGAACGCCGCGTTGTTCGCCGCCTCGGGACCGGCCACACCCTCGATCGCACCCTTGCCGAACTGGGCGCGGTTCTTCGAGCGGTGCTTCTCGTACGTGTACGACAGGAACGTCGGCACGTCGGCGCCCCCGGACGGCAGCGCCCCGAACGGGAAGCCGACCGCCGTACCGCGCAGCCACGGACCCCACGAGCGGCGCCAGTCATCCTTGCTGAGCCATGTTTTCGAGGAACCCGTGTCGATCGGCGTCACATGTTCGGGCAGGCTGTGCATGCGACTGGCGATGTACAGCGTCTCGCCGATCGCGAACAACCCGACGATCACCACCACGACGTCGATGCCCTCGAGCAGCTCCATCGTGCCGAACGTGAAGCGCGCCTGCCCGGTCAGCCCGTCGATGCCGATGACACCGAGGAACAGACCGAAGATCAGGGACAGCATTCCCCGTACGAGCGAACGCCCGACCAACGCCGTGACCGCCACCATCGCGAGCAGCGCCAGAGCGAAATAGTCGGCGGCCCGGAAGGTGGTGGCCAGTTTCGCCACCGGCTGGGCGAACAGGCTGAGCAGCAACGTCGAGATGGTGCCGGCCACGAACGACCCGATCGCCGCGGTGGCCAGCGCCGCCTTGGCCCGTCCCCGCCGGGCCATCTGATAGCCCTCGATGGCGGTCGCGACCGAGGCCGACTCCCCCGGCGTGTTGAGCAGGATCGACGTGGTGGAACCGCCGTACATGGCGCCGTAGTAGATGCCGGCGAACATGATGAACGTGCCGATCGGGTCGTCCAGGCTGAACGTGACCGGCAACAGCAGCGCGATGGTGAGCGCCGGTCCGATGCCGGGCAGCACACCGACGAACGTGCCGAGGGTGACGCCGATCGCCGCGTACAGCAGGTATTCCGGCTGCAGGACGGTAGCGAATCCGCCGAGAAGTTCGCTCACAGCGGGAACACCCCCGCCGGCAGGAAGATGTCGAGCAGCCGGGTGAAGCTCAGGTAGATCGCGATCGGCAGGACGATCGCCACGATCACGTCACGCACCAGGTGGCGGCTGCCGAGCACCCGCGCGGTGAGCACGATGAAGAGGGCGGCGCTGACCACGAAACCGGCATATTCCAGAGCAATGGCAAAACCGACAAGCGTTCCCAGTACGCCGGCAGGCGCTCGCCAGCCCGGTTTGATCTCGGCCTCGCCGGGCTCGTGGCCCTCGGGGTCATGCTCGCCCGGCTCTTCGCGGTCGTCCTCCTCGGTCGAGTCGGCCGGCGCTTCCGCGGCGATCCCTGTTCCGGGCGCGTCGGCTCGCGGTCGCAGCTCGGTGAACAAGTAGTACGCGGCGGCCACGACCCACGCGACGGTCACCACGACCGGGGCCAGGCGCGGCCCCTGCAGACCGAAGTCGCCCTCGGCCGTCGCGGCCGACCACAGCAGCAGAACGCCGACGACCAGCAGGCCGGCGGCGAGCACCACGCCGGTGCGGCGGCCCTGGGAAGCCTGCCGCACCGGCTCGGTTCCTGACGACATCTAGCCGAGGCCGATCTCAGTCAGGACGGTCGTGATGCGCTGGTTCTCGGCGGTGAAGTACGCCGCCGCCTCGTCCCCGCTCTTGTAGAAGTCCTCCCAGCCCTGCGTCTTGAGCGCCTCGGTCCAGCCCGCCGACGAGTGCAGCTTGTCGACGAACGCGGTGACCGCGGTCTTGTCGCCGTCGCTGATGCCGGGCGGGGCGACCACGCCGCGCCAGTTCATCAGCTCGACGTCCAGACCCTGCTCCTTGATGGTCGGCGCGGGCTTACCCTCACCCACGTCCACACCGGTGGCGCCGGAGACGGCGAGGGCGCGTACCTTGCCCGCGGACACCAGGTCCTTGAACTCGCTCTGACCGGACACCGCCGCGGTCAGATCACCGGCGAGCAGGGCCGCTTTCGCCTCGCCGCCTCCGGAGTAGGCGACGTACTTCATGGCCTTGGGGTCGGCCCCGGCCGCCTTGGCCAGCAGCCCGACCAGGATCTGGTCGGTGCCACCGGCCGAGCCGCCGCCCCAGTTGATCGAGGCCGGGTTGCTCTTGGCGTCGTCCATGAGCTGCTTGAGCGACGTGTACTTGGAGTTCGCCGGCACCACGACGACCTCCTGCTCGGCGGTCAGCGTGGCGATCGGGGTGACCTGGTCGAGCTTGACCGGCGACTTGTTGGCCACCACCCCGCCGACCATGACCAGGCCCATGACCATCAGGTGGTGGGCGTCGCCCCGGTTCTTGGAGACGAGCTGGGCCAGCCCGATGGTTCCCGCCGCGCCGGTCACGTTGTAGACCTCGACGGCCTGGTCGAGCAACTTGCCGTCGGTCATCGTCTTCTGCATCGTGCGGGCGGTCAGATCCCAGCCTCCACCGGGAGCCGCCGGCACCATGAGCTGCAGGGTCTTGGTCGGGTAGGTCCCCGACGCGCTTCCGCCCCCGGCCGTATCTTTTTGACAGCCGGTGGCCGTGGTAGCTATGAGAGCCGCGACGGCGGTCGCGGTGAGAATCCTGGTCCGCACGAGCGGTCCTCCTCAGATCGGCGCGTTGCCGCACCGTTACGCGTGTGTTGCGCCGATGCTGCCGCCGACAGTGGCGTACGTCACCCTTACGGTCGTGGTGTTCGTTTAGGCCTTTTTGTTCACGGCATCGCGGAGCGGCCTCGAGTCCGCGTCGACACGCACCTTCGCCGCCGACACCGCACCCCACCGATCCGGCTGGTCGGCAGGTACCTTGGAGGCGACAGCCGGTCCGCGCACAGCTTTCGGAATCGCCGAGGGGGCAAAGGTGAGCGCTCAAGCCTTTGGCGCGAGCATGCCGACGCACGTGACCCTGAACGACGTCGCAAGAATGGCCGCCGCCGACGAGAATCACCGATACGAGCTGAGTCCTGAGGGAGTGCTGTCGATCATGCCCCCCGCAGACCCCGAACACGCGCTGTTGGTGATGCGCATGATTCTCTGGCTCGCGAGCCACGGCTACGAAGCCGAACAGATCGCTGCCGACTGCGGCATCGACGTCGGCGGCGGCCGTGTGCCTGACCTGACGGTGTGGGCCAGAGGCATGCCGCCTCGTCGTGCCCGGTCCAGTTATGCCGGCACGTCGGGGCTTCTTCTCGCCGTCGAAGTGGTCTCGAGCGGGTCCGAGGTCGTCGACCGGATCACCAAGAAGGCCGAGTACGCGAAGGCCGGCATTCCGCGGTATTGGATCGTCGAGCGTGACGGTGGAGCGACAGTGGACCGCTACGTCCTCAATGAAACCACGGGATACGAGCCTGACCCGGCTGGACCTCAGCCGCTCGCCTGGCTCCTGGCCTCAACCCCGGAAATCGTGTGAGTTCGAACTCCGCAGTCTGAACATCCGAGTTGCCGGCTGTGCTGCCAGAACCGAATCAGCGGTGCAGAACGCGTTGCCAGTGCCGACGGCCGTTCGTGGCCGGGGATCCGCACGCAGGTGCCGCGGCTGACAAAATGCCGCCGTGGGGATCTCGGAATCGATGTCGAATGCGGCGGCGCTGATTGCGGTGGCGCGTGCGACGCTGCCGCCGGCCGTAGTGGATGTCTGGATCGGACTGCTTCGGCCCGCGGTCCGGTTGCGGCTGGCCCGACCAGGCGAACAGGTTGTCGGGCAGCTGGGCGGATCGCCGTCGCTGCCGGACAGCATGCCTTGGCCACAATCGCCGGCGGGACTACCGCTCGGCTTCGTCGCGGGTATCGACCTGAGCCGGCTTCCCGTGACCAGCTTGGACATACCGTTGCCGGCTCACGGCACCCTGTTGTTCTTCTATCGGGAGCCGTCCTCGTCGGCGGCTGCCGTCGTGTCGGTGCCGACGGGGACGGCGACGAGTGAGCGAGCCGAACCCGAGGCCCCGGCCTACCCCGCAGTCGACCTGGCCGCTGAACTCGTCGCGACCGAACCGGGCTGGGACCACCCCGCCCTGAAGCGGGCCGTGGCGGAGCTGTCGGCCGCCGACCAGGAGTTCATGGCCGATCTCTACCGGTGCGACGACTTTCGCATCGAGATGGCGGAGCAGCTCGATCAACCACGGCACTACGTCGGCGGATACGCCCGTCCGGTGCAGGGCTCCGTCGAAGTCGACGTGGCGCAGCGACGCCTCGGTGGACGCTCCGAACCAGCCCTGCACGACGAAGCCCGGCGGTGGACATCCCTCATGCAGATCGACTCCGATGACGACGCCGACATGATGTGGGGCGACTGCGGCAGCCTCTACTGGGTGATGCGGCCCGCGGACATCGCCGCCCAGCGATTCGAAGCTGCAGCGTTCGTTACCCAGTGCTCGTGAGGAAAGCGACGAGCGAGGAAGCGACCGCTTGGAAAGCGGTCAGGTGAAACGGCTCAGGACCCGCTGCCAGTGTTGGCGCCGCTCGTGGTCGGGGACCAGCACGCAGTCGCCGCAGGTTCCGCCGCCCGGGATTCGGTAGTAGAGGCAGCAGTTCCGACGGGTCAGGAACCAGCGCGGCCGGGCCGGGTCGGGCCGCGTCAGGGTGGCCCTTCCGAGCAGCGGCGGCCGGGCGAGTGCCGCGTCGACCAGAGCGGCGGCCCGCTCGGCGGCCGGCGCGGAGGCGTTGTCGGCGATCATGCCGGCGGCGCCGCCCAGGGCCGACGCCACGTTGCCCCACAGCACCTGGGGCGACAACGTGTACCGGGCCTGGAAGGTCTCCAGGATCGGGGCGGTGAGCTGGTCTATCGCCGTACGGGAGAAGGAAGTGGACGTTTCGAGCGGGTCGTAGGCGATCGGCATCGGGCCGCCCTCGACCGGACGCCACCACAGCCGCGCCGGATCGGCCGCGGGCAGCTCGCCGGTCAGCGCGGCCGCGGCCAGCAACGGCGACACCAGCCGCGAGGCCAGGCCGAGGAAGATCGTGGACGCGACCACGCGCTCGCCGATCTCGTCGGCGCCGAGGCCGGACATGCGCATGAGCACGCGCTGCCCGGCGGTCACCCGCTCGGCCACCACGGCCGGATCGAGCAGCTCGGCCAGCGGACGCCACCCGTCGCCGGCGACACGCGGCTCCCACGCGAAGTAGGGCCCGAGCTGGGCGGCGGCCTCGAGAGCGGGGTTCGGCACGAGCCCACTCTACGGACGCCGCCCTTGTCTTCCCGGGGCCGGATCCGTAGCGTCGAAGCGCATCGACGGAAAGGACGTCCATGCCCATCCGTGTCACCGTCTGGGGCGAGAACCGCCACGAGCAGACCGAGGAAGACGTCGCCCGCCGGTATCCGAAGGGCATGCACACGGCGATCGCCGAGGGCATCGAGGAGAACCTCGGCGACGACTGCGTGGTGCGTACGGCGACTCTCGACGACCCCGGGCACGGCCTCACCGAGGAGGTCCTGGCCGAGACCGACGTGCTCACCTGGTGGGGGCATCAGGCCCACGGCGAGGTGGCCGACGAGGTCGTCGACCGGGTCCACCGGCACGTGCTCTCCGGGATGGGCCTGGTCGTGCTCCACTCGGGGCACTGGTCCAAGATCTTCGTCAAGCTGATGGGCACCAGCTGCACGCTGCGCTGGCGCGACGAGCACGACCGCGAGCTGATCTGGACGGTCGACCCGACCCACCCGATCGCCCGGGGCGTGCCGCATCCGATCGTGATCGACGAGGACGAGATGTACGGCGAGTTCTTCGACATCCCGGCACCGGACGAGCTGGTCTTCGTCAGCTCGTTCAGCGGCGGCGAGGTGTTCCGCAGCGGCTGCACGTTCCGCCGCGGGCACGGGCGGATCTTCTACTTCCGGCCCGGTGACCAGGCCTATCCGACCTACCACCATCCGGACGTACGGCGGGTGATCGCCAACGGGGTCGCCTGGGCCCGCACCGACCGGCCGGAACGCGCGCTCCCCGAGCTGCGCCGCTGGGCCGGACCGCTCGGATGAGCTTCCGGACCATCGACGAGAGCCCGCTGCCGGTGGTCCTGGTCGGCGCCGGCGGCTTCGGGCGGCAGTGGCTGGCGATGCTTCTCGCCGCCGACAAGAACATGGTCGAGCTCCGCGGCGTCGCCGACCTCGATCTGGAGGCGGCCCGCGCCGCCGCCCCACCCGGGCTGCCGGTGGGATCGGACCCGGTCGAGCTGGCCCGCCGCACCGGCGCGAAGGCCCTGATCAACGTGACCGTCCCGGCCGCGCATCATCCGGTCACCACGGCCGCCCTGTTCGCGGGGCTGCCGGTGCTGGGTGAGAAGCCCCTCGCCGAGAGCGTCAGCCAGGCGCTCTCGCTGCGGGCCGCGGCCGAACTCACCGGCGAACTGTTCATGGTCAGCCAGTCCCGGCGGCGCAACCCGCAGCTGGCCCGGCTACGTGCGCTGGTCGACGGGCTGGGCCGGATCGGCACGGTGACCACGACCTTCGCCCGCAGCGAGCGGTTCGGTGGCTTCCGCGATCGGATGGCGCAGCCGCTGCTGGTCGACATGGCGATCCACGCGTTCGACGCGGCCCGCTATCTGCTCGGCGCCGACCCGGTCTCGGTCTGGTGCCAGAGCTGGAACCCGCCGTGGAGCTGGTTCGACGGCGACGCCAACGCGGTCGCGGTGTTCGAGATGACCGGCGGCACCCGGTACGTCTACAACGGCACCTGGTGCAGTCCGGGCGAGATCACGTCGTGGAACGGCGCCTGGCGGATCAGCGGCGAGCACGGGACGGCGCTGTGGGACGGCCACGACGAACCGCTCCTGCCGGGCAACGCGCCGGACGACCCGTACGGGGGAATCGAAGCCTCTCTGCACGCCTTCGTCGAGGCGTTGCGCACCGGCGAGCCGCCCTCGGGCGAGGTGCACGAGAACCTGATGAGCCTGGCGATGGTGGAGGCCGCGGTGCTGTCGGCGGAAAGAGGTTTTCCCGTACGCCTCGAAGACGTGCTCACCGCGGCCCGCGACCGGGCCGTGACCGAGGAGGTCCGCCCCGACGTCCGTCGCCGCCTGATGGCGGGGTGACGCCGGAGCGGACCTCTCGCCGGATCAGCCGCCGATGCCGAGCTCGACCCGGTTGCCGAGCGCGCTGCCCGCGGCGGTGCCGGGGTAGAGCCACAGCTTGCCGGAGCCGTTCTCGGTGGCGACGATGTCGTCGTACTCGTCGCCGTTGAACCTGCCCGCGGTGAGCTCGCTCATGCCGTTCCAGCCGCTGGTGCCGATCTGGATGCGGGCGCCGAGGGTGCCGTTGCCGGTGCCCGGGTAGAGCCACAGCTTGCCGGTCGAGACCTCGACCGAGACGATGTCGTCGAACTCGTCCCGGTTGAACTTGCCGACCGTGTTCTTGGCGTTGCCGCTCCAGCCACCGCCGTTGAGCAGCACCCGGGCGCCCAGGCCACCGCTCGCCGTGCCGGGGTAGAGGTAGAGCTTCCCGTCGCGGGTGTCGATGGTGACGAGGTCGGTGTAGTCGTCGGCGTTGAACTTGCCCGCGGCCAGCCGGTCCATCGAGTTCCAGCCGCTGGTGCCGATCTCCTGGCGGGTGCCGAGGGTGCCGCCGGCGACGCCGGGGTAGAGCCACAGCTTGCCGGTGTTCTTCTCGACCGCGACCACGTCGTCGAGCGCGTCGGCGTTGAACCGGCCGGTGACCAGCTTGTCCATGCCGTTCCAGCCGCCCGAGCCGATCATCACGCGGGCCCCGAAGGCATCGCGGGTGGCCGTGCCGGGGTAGAGGTACAAACGCCCGGTCGAGACCTCGGCCGCGATCAGGTCCTGGTAGGCGTCACCGTTGAACGAGGCCGACTCGAGGTTGACCAGGCCGCGGGCCCGGACGTTCCAGCCGGTCGACGGCACGGTGGCCGAACAGGGCAGCTGCGTGATCTTGGCGCCGTTCGTGGTGGACGCGTCGAGGACGGCCAGACACTTGGCGCTGTTGACGTTCTTCCACCGGGTCAGGCCGCTGCTGTCCTGCTGCGGCGCCCAGAGCTGCTCGTTGCCGTTGTTGCAGGTCCACTGGATGACGCGGGCCTTGTCGTCCTTGGAGCCACCGCCGACGGCCAGGCACTGGTTGCTGTTGAGGTTGCGCAGCACGTAGTTGCCGCCGGCCTTGGGGAAGAAGACCCAGGCCTGCTCCTTGCCCGCGCCGCACGGCCACTGGATGAGCTGCGTGTTGGTCTCGAGCGAGCCGGACGGGACGGCCAGGCACTGACCGGTGTGGCCGGCCTGCAGACGCTGCGGCAGGTCGGGGCGCACCGCGTACTGGCCGGTGCGGACGAAGTCGGCGACCGCCTGGGCGTTGCCGGCCAGGGCGTTGCGCGCGGCCAGGGCCAGGTTGCGGTTGGCGGCGGCCTCGGCCCGGTTGAGCACGTCGGTGGCCGACACCCGGTCGGCGGCCTCGGCGGCGGCCAGGGCCTTCTCGATGTCGCGGTTCTTGGCCGCGTGGATGCCGGCGTCGATGAACGTCTTCCACACCGCCGGGTCATTGCTGCGGGCGGCCGCGATGGCCGCGGCCTCGACCTCGCTGCCCTCGGCGGCGAAGTTCCAGACCTCGGTGACGAAGTCGCGGTCGGGCAGGCTCAGCAGCTGCTCGGTGACCGGCAGGCCGATCCGGTTGGCGGCCAGCTGCTTGGCCGAGCGGGCCAGCGCGGCCTGCTTCTCGGCCTCGGTGCGGGTCTCGTCCTCGGAGATCCGGCGGTCGACCGCCTCCTTGGCCGCGGCGGCCATGCCGGACGCGATGAACTGGGCCTGCTCGGCCGCGGTGCCGGCGCGGGCGGCGGCCGCGGCAGTCTTGACCTCGGTCCACTTCGGGTCCTCGGCGACGCGCTCCCAGATCAGCCGGATGAAGTCGGCGTCGGTGCCGTTGAGCAGGTCGGCCCCGGCCACGATGTCGATGCTGGCCGCCGCGGCGGCGCGGGCCTGGTCGGACAGGCGTTTGGCCTCGGCCTCGGACCGCTCGCGGGCGACGTCGCGGTCGAACGCGGCGAACACTCCGGTGGTGATGAAGTCGTAGCAGGCCAGGTCGGTGGCGGCCGGGTTGGTGGCGTCGGACACGGTGCCGAACGCCTCCTCGGCGGCGGCCCGCACCTCGAGGTAGTCGCTGTTGTCCTTGACCAGCTTCCACAGCTCGATCACGAAGTCGCGGTCGGCCCGCTCGATCAGCGCGGAGTCGTCGCCGCGGCCGAACTTCACCGCGACGGCGAGCTTCTGCTCGTACGAGGCCATGCTCGCGCCGGCGTCGGCGGCCAGTGCGGCCGAGACGGGTGCGGGAGCGGCGTAGACGGTGCTGGAGGTGGTGGCGGTCAGCGCGGTCACCGCGATGGCGGCGGCCAGGACCGGCCGTGCCCAGCGGGCACGGTGCATCGATGTCATGAAGTTGTCCCCGTTGGTGAGTCAGTAACGCAGCAACGCCATCGAACTCCGTGAAATCAGGAGATCGATGGCGGTGCGTACGTTAGCCGTCGCTCACCTTGCCGCACAAGGCCGGGTGACTCAGTCGGTGCCGGACTCCATGGCGGCCTGGTCGAGCAGGTCGACCTCGGCCGGAACGGCGCCGCGGGAGGCGATCTCTTCGGCCCCGCCCGCGGGCAGGGCGCCGACCAGGCCCTGGGGGCTGCCGACCATGCCGAGCCGGGCGTACTGCTCGAGCTTGGCCCGGGAGTCGGCGATGTCGAGGTTGCGCATGGTCAGCTGGCCGATGCGGTCGGCCGGGGCGAACGCCGGGGTCTCGGTGCGCTCCATCGACAGCTTGTCGGGGTGGTAGCTGAACGCGGGCCCGGTCGTGTTGAGCACCGTGTAGTCGTCGCCGCGGCGCAGCCGCAGGGTGACCTCGCCGGTGATCGCGTTGCCGACCCAGCGCTGCAGCGACTCGCGCACCATGAGCGCCTGCGGGTCGAGCCAGCGGCCCTCGTACATGAGCCGGCCCAGCTTGCGGCCCTCGGTGTGGTAGCTGGACAGGGTGTCTTCGTTGTGGATCGCGCTGACCAGCCGCTCGTACGCGATGTGCAGCAGCGCCATGCCGGGCGCCTCGTAGATGCCGCGGCTCTTGGCCTCGATGATCCGGTTCTCGATCTGGTCGGACATGCCCAGGCCGTGCCGGCCGCCGACCGCGTTGGCCTCGAGCACGAGGTCGACCGCGGAGCCGAACTCCTTGCCGTTGATGGTGACCGGGCGGCCCTCGACGAATCCGATCGTCACGTCTTCGGTGGCGATGGCGACCTCGGGGTCCCAGAACCGCACGCCCATGATCGGGTCGACGATCTCGATGCCGGCGTCGAGGTGCTCGAGCGACTTGGCCTCGTGGGTGGCGCCCCAGATGTTGGCGTCGGTCGAATACGCCTTCTCGGTCGAGTCACGGTAGGGCAGGTCGTGGGCGAGCAGCCACTCGCTCATCTCCTTGCGCCCGCCGAGCTCGGTGACGAACGTCTTGTCGAGCCACGGCTTGTAGATGCGCAGCGACGGGTTGGCCAGCAGGCCGTAGCGGTAGAACCGCTCGATGTCGTTGCCCTTGAACGTCGAGCCGTCGCCCCAGATCTGCACCTGGTCCTCCAGCATCGCCCGCACGAGCAGGGTGCCGGTGACGGCCCGGCCCAGCGGCGTGGTGTTGAAGTAGGTGCGGCCGCCGGAGCGGATGTGGAACGCGCCGCAGGCGAGCGCGGCCAGTCCCTCCTCGACCAGGGCGTCGCGGCAGTCGACGACCCGGGCGATCTCGGCGCCGTAGGCGATCGCGCGGGCGGGCACGGACGACATGTCGGGCTCGTCGTATTGGCCGATCTCGGCGGTGTAGGCGCAGGGCACGGCGCCCTTGTCACGCATCCACGCGACCGCGACCGACGTGTCGAGGCCACCGGAGAAGGCGATGCCGACCCGCTCGCCGACGGGGAGGGAGGAGAGAACCTTGGTCACACATGTGATTATGCACTACTCCGTATGTTCATGCGAGCCACTCCCCCGGGCGTGTTCAGAGCCACCCGGCGCGGCGCAGCACCCGGTGCAGCACGAAGGCGCTCACCAGCAGGAGCAGCAGGACGCTGGGATAGCCGTAACGCCAGGTCAGCTCGGGCATGTGGGCGAAGTTCATGCCGTAGACGCCGGCGATCGCGGTGGTCAGCGCGGCGATGGCGGCCCACGACGCGATCTTGCGCATGTCGTTGTTCTGCTCGACGGTCAGCTGGGTGAGCCGGGCCTGGAGCAGGGCGTTGAGCATGTCGTCGAACGACAGCACCTGCTCCACAGCGGCGGTGTGGTGGTCGGCGACGTCGCTGAAGTAGCGCCGGATCTCTTTGGGCAGGTCGGTGTTCTGCTTGCCGGACAGCGCGGCCAGCGGCCGCTGGAGCGGGAGCACGGCTGCCTTGAACTTCATCAGCTGGCGCTTGAGCTGATAGATCTGCTCGACCGAGATCGGGTTGCGGGGCGCGAACACGGCCGCCTCGGTCAGCTCGATGTCGGTCTGCACGGCGGCCGCGATGTCGACGTAGACGTCGACCAGCCGGTCGAGGATCGCGTGCACCACCGACCACGGCCCGTGCGACAGCGCCTCGGGGTCGGAGCTCAGGTCGGCCCGCAGCGAGCTGAGCTCCATCACCGTGCCCTGCCGCACGGTGATGACGAAATCGGGGCCGACGAAGAGCCGGACGAACCCGGTGCTGACGATCTCGCTGGTGGCGGTGACCCGCTCGTGCTCGACGTATTGAGCGGCCCGGACGACCAGGAAGAACACGTCGTCGTAGCGTTCGATCTTGACCCGTTGCTCGCGGTGCAGGATGTCTTCGATCGCGAGCGGGTGCAGGCCGAACTCCTCGGCGACCCGGGTGAGCGCGGCCTCGGTCGGTTCGTGCAGGCCGAGCCACACGAAGGCGCCCTCGCGCTCGCGGGCGGCCCGGTGCAGCTGGGCCAGGTCGGCCGCCGGGCCGGGACTCTCGACGGCGGTGCCGTCGACGATCAGGTCGCAGCCCACGATGGCGGTGTGGTCGGCGCGCCCGCGGCCCGCCGGCCGGGGAGGTTGCCAGGTCCGTCGGCTGTCCACTCGTGGAGACTACTGCGCCGCGAAGGACCCGCTCACCAGGTCAGGGTGAGCGGCCACGAACTGCGGCAGCTTCTCCTCTCGTACGGCCCGGAACAGCTCGAAGGCCGCCGGGTCGAGCGCCTCCCCGAGATAGTTGCGGGCCCCGTCGTGCCGGCCGTGGCCCGGGGTGCGCAGCATGGTGACCCGCCCCGGATCGATCCCGCGCAGCGCGAAAACCAGGTCGATCGGCTCGGCCGGCCCGGTCGTCACGGTCATCGCCGACCCGGCCGCGCGCAGCAGGGCGTCCAGCTTGACCGGGTTGGCCGCCAGGTTCTGCCGTTTCGCCTCGGCCGCGATCGACGCGATGAACTGCTGCTGATTGTGCTGACGGCCGTAGTCGCTGCCCTTGACCGTCTTACGCTGGCGCAGGAAGTCGATCGCCTCGTCCCCGGTCATCCGGCGGCACCCGGCCGGGAACACCCGGCCGGTGTGGATCGAACGGGTGTCGGCGTCCACGCACACCCGCAGGCCGCCGAGCGCCTTGACCACGTCGGAGAAGCCGTAGAAGTCGATCAGCACGGCGGCGTCGAGCCCGGGCAGGCCGGTCAGCTTCCGTACGGTCGCGGCCAGCAGCCGTCCGCCCTGTGCCCGATCCTGGTCGAGGCCCGCCCCGTACGCGAAAGAACTGTTGAGTCTGTCCCGGCCGCCGCGGAAACCGGTCTCGGGCAGGGGCGGGATGTCGACGATCGTGTCCCGGGGCAGCGAGAACAGGTAGGCGCGGTCCTTGGCCCGGGGAACGTGCAGGACCATCACGGTGTCCGAGCGGATCATGCCGGTCTGGCCCTTCCGCCAGTCCACGCCGATCAGCAGGATGTTGAGCGCCTTGTCGAGGCTCCACCCGTCCGGCGCGACGTGATAGGCCGCGGCGTCGCCGAGCAGGTCGTCCCGGGCCACCGCGCCCGCGTACCGGCCGGTGACCAGCGTGCCGCCGACCCAGGCACTGCCACTGAGCAGCACCAGCACCAGCCCGGCGCGGAAACTCCAGCGGGCCCAGCGGGGGTCGCGGTAGAGGCCGAGCCGCAGCTGGCGGACCAGTTCCCGGGTGCGGGCGGCCTTCGGGTCCGAGGTCGCGGCCGACGCGTCGAGTGCGGCCGCATGACCGGTCCGGGTCGAGGCGTGCCAGCGCAACCCGGTGCCGGCCAGTGCGGTCACCGCGGACTGGATGGTGACCAGATAGATCAGCTGGCGGTAGCCGATCTGCAGCAGCGGCAGCGACCACAGCGGCCCGGCCGGCTCCTTGTCGAGCCGGAACGCGTAGGCGGCGACGGCGAGCTGGGCCGCGTGCAGGCCGAGCCAGAGCAGCGCGACCAGGCCGGGCGGCCGGAACAGCAGCGCGTAGACCAGGTAGACGTCGATGATCGGGGCCAGCAGCGGCTGGAGGATCTGGAACGCCCCGACGTAGCCGAGCCCGCGGCGCCCGAACCGGCCGGCCGGGCCCTTCTCGACCAGCGCCCGGCGGTGCTTCCACATCGCCTGCATGGTCCCGTAGCACCACCGGTACCGCTGACGCCACAGGCCCGACCAGGTGCCGGGCGCCTCGGTCCACGCGCAGGCCATGTCGTCGTAGACCACCCGCCAGCCCGCCCGCACGATCGCCATCGTCAGGTCGGTGTCCTCGGCCAGGGTGTCGCTGCGTACGCCGCCGGCCGCTTCGAGGGCCGCCCGCCGGAAGCCGCCCAGCGCGCCGGGCACGGTCGTCATGCAGTCGGCCATCTCGAACACGCGCCGGTCCAGGTTGAACGCGACCACGTACTCGAGGTGCTGCCAGCGGCCGATCACGCCCCGCCGGTTGGCCACCTTGGCGTTGCCCGCGACCGCCCCCACAGCCGGGTCGGCGAACGAGCGGACCAGCATCTCGATCGTGTCCGGCTCGACGATGGTGTCGCCGTCGATCAGCACCAGGATGTCGTGCCGGGCCGCGGCCACCCCGGCCCGCAGTGCGGACGCCTTGCCACCGTTGGGGCGGCGCAGCACCCGTACGGTTGGTTCGTCCAGGGCTTCGACGAGGTCGGCGGTGCCGTCGGTGGAACCGTCGTCGACCACGATGATCTCGACGTCGGCCTGGGTGCTCGCCAGCAACGAGCGCACGGTGGCGACGATGTTGGCCGACTCGTTGAACGCCGGGACGATGACCGAGACCGGTACGGCGTACGGGGAAAGCGGGTTTTTTCGCCTGCGGCGGGCGTGGCGCCAGGCCGAGACCGCCTGGATCGCCATCCGCGTCCCGGCCAGGGCGGTGGCAAAGATCATCAACCAGAACATTCCCGTACGCGTCCAGCCCGCGCCCCGCTGCACGACGGCGAAGACCGCCCCCTGCGCCTTGGCCTGCCCCGAGGCCGGCGTGGCTTCGGGCGCACCGATCGTGGTCACGACGCGGCCCTGCGCGGCCAGCCGGGGCAGCAGCAGATCGAGGGCGTCGACGGTGGCCGACCGGTCCCCGCCGCCGTCGTGCATCAGCACGATGGCCCCGGCCGTGCTCGGCGGCATGGCCCGGTTGGCAATGGTCGCGGCGGTCGGCCGGCGCCAGTCGGTGGTGTCCCGGTCGGCCAGCACGGTCGTGTAGCCGGCGCGGCCCGCGTCCTCGATCAGGTCGAGCGCCGTCCGGTCCACCTTGGCCGGCGAGGCCAGATAGGGCGGCCGGAACAGCCGCACGTCCTGGCCGGTGGCGTGGGCGACGGCGTTGCGGGTCAGCTCGAACTCGAGGCGCCGGCGCGGCTCCGACATGGTCGTCAGGTCGCGGTGGGTGAACGAGTGCAGGCCGAGCTGGTGGCCCTCGGCGACGATCCGGCGGACCAGCTCGGGATGCTTGTTGACCTGGGCGCCGACCACGAAGAAGGTGGCCCGCGCGTGGTGCCGGCGCAGCGCGTCGAGGATGCGCGGCGTCCACACCGGGTCAGGACCGTCGTCGAAGGTCAGGGCGACCGTACGCGCCGGCAGTCGCTCGGCCCTTGTCGAAGGGTGGATGATCGGGCCGTCGACGGCCGACCCGCCGTCC
Source organism: Paractinoplanes bogorensis (assembly GCF_018829635.1). Taxonomy (GTDB): domain Bacteria; phylum Actinomycetota; class Actinomycetes; order Mycobacteriales; family Micromonosporaceae; genus Actinoplanes; species Actinoplanes bogorensis. The sequence goes on along the minus strand of NZ_JAHKKG010000003.1, from coordinate 133,485 downwards.
ACGATCTCGGTCTTGCCGGGCGAGACGGTGCCGCCGCCGGTCTCGCGGGCGAAGTCGTCGACGAAGAGCGTGACGACCAGCGCGGTCAGAGCCAGCGCGAAGATCGACCAGTGCGCCCGGGGGCGACCGGAGTTGCGGTGCCGGGGCACTGAGTCAGACGCTCCCCGGCCACGACGCCAGCACAATGCTGGTCACGATGAGCCCGAGCCAGCCGGCCAGCACCACCCCGATGAGCGTGCCGCCGATGACGACGGCCCGGCGGCGCGAACCCCGCCAATCCACGAACACCGGTTTCTGCGAAGGCCGCAGACGCCGGGTGTCATTCAAGTCGTTCATTTTCCCCCGTAGTTCGGGGGCGATCTTAGCCATCGGGTCCGACACTCGCTGACCGCGTCGTCGTCCGGCGTACCTTCGGACGGCGCCGGCGCCCGATCACGCCGCGGGCAGGCGCACCTCGAAGCGGCAGCCCGCCCCCGTGTTGCGCACGCCGACCAGCCCGCCGTGCGCCTCGACCAGGCCGCGCACAATGGCCAGGCCCAGCCCGCCGCCCGCCCCGCAGTCCGGGGTGCGGGCCCGCTCGCCCCGGAACGCGACGTCGAACACCCGGTGCAGGTCGTCGTCGGGGATGCCGCCGCACGTGTCGGACACGGCCAGCCAGACGTCGCCCGCCTCGAGTCCCGCGTCGACCTGCACGGTGCCGTCCTCGGGGGTGTAACGGACCGCGTTGATCAGCAGGTTGCTCACCACCCGGGCCAGCTCACGCTCCCCCGCCCGCACCCGGGGCCAGCCGCTCTCGGCCGCCCGCAGCGTGATCCCGCGCCGGGCCGCGAGTGGGGCGACCCCGGCCAGGGCGTCCGACACCACCTCGCGCAGCGGCACGATCGTCGGGGCCAGGCGCAGGGCACCGGCGTTGATCCGGGACAGCTCGAACAGGTCGTCGACCAGCTGGGTCAGCCGGTCGGTCTCGAGCCGGATCCGCCGGTGGTACTCGCCCACCGTGGCCGGGTCGGCGACGACGCCGTCCTCCAGCGCCTCGGCCATCGCCCGCAAGCCGGCCAGCGGTGTCCGCAGGTCGTGCGAGACCCACGCGACCAGCTCGCGGCGACCGGCCTCGAGCCGGCGTTCCCGCTCCCGCGCCTGGTCGGCCCACACCGCCGAGGCGGCCAGCCGCCGCCCGAAGGCCACACCGACCACCAGGCTGACCGCGGCCGAGGCGCTCACCGTCACCAGCACCACCCGCAGGTCGTGGGCCGACAGGAACATGGCCTGGGCGACGGCGGCCACCCCGGCGACGACGGCGGTCACGGTGACGGACAGCAGCACGACGATGTGCACGAGGATCGAACGGTCACGCAGCAACCGCAGCGCGCCGGCCCCGGCCGCCGCGACCACACCGCCCGCCGCCAGCGCGTACAGGCCGATCAGCAGCATGTCGGTCATTCGGCCTCGTAGCGGTAGCCGATGCCCCACACGGTGAGGATGCGCCGGGGCGCCGCCGGGTCGTCCTCGATCTTCTCGCGCAGCCGGCGGACGTGCACGGTGACCGTGGAATGGTCGCCGATCTGCCAGCCCCACACCTGGTCCAGCAGCTGGGTCCGCGACCAGGCCTGCCCCGGATGCCGCATCAGGAACTCGAGCAGGTCGAACTCGCGCACCGTGAGCGCCAGCGGCTCGCCCCGCCGCCAGGCGATCCGGCGGGCGGTGTCGGCGGTCAGGTCGCCGTCGGTCAGCATCGCGGCCGCCGCCGGTTCCGCGGTCGTTCCCCCGGCCCGGCGCAGCACCGACCGGATGCGCAGCACGAGCTCGCGCGGCGAGAACGGCTTGGTCACGTAGTCGTCGGCGCCGATCTCGAGCCCGAGCACCCGGTCGGCCTCCTCACCGAGCGCGGTCAGCATGACCACCGGCAGGTCGGGCACGTCGCGGCGCAGCCGCCGGCAGACCTCCAGACCGTCCAGCCCCGGCATCATGACGTCGAGCACCACGAGATCCGGTCGTTCCGCCGCCACCGCGGCCAGCGCGGCCGAACCGTCGCCGGCCAGCCGGACCCGGCAGCCCGACTGCTCCAGATACCGGCGCACGACGTCGCTGACCGTCGGGTCGTCGTCCACGACCAGCACCTGATGCTCCACGCTTCCCACGCTACCGATCCGCGCGCTTCGCAGTTCTTTCCATTCGCTTACGGCCGCGCCGCTCCGCTCGCCGACCGGCTCGACCGCGGTAAGTGAGCACTCACCTCCCTCGCGGCGGCACGCGGCGCCGGCGGCGGTAGGCGGCCACCAGCACGGCCGCGGCCAGCAACGCGGCCAGCACGAACAACAGGTTGCGCCCGTAGTCGAGCGGCAGCACCGACGGGTTGCCGGCCGGCGGTTGCGCGACGACCAGGGGCACGCCGACGACCAGCACCGAGGCCGCGACGATCGCCACGAACCGCGCGACCGGACGGGCCACGAGCGCACCGAACGCCAGCACGACCGGCATCCACACCAGGTCGTGGAAGACGACCACCGCCGCGAGAAAGAGCAGGACACCAGGATCGAAGAGCACACCCGCGAGCCCGTACGCCGTCACGAGCGCCCCGGCGACGATCAACGCACGGCGGATCCGGGTCATGATTCCGCCCGTACGGTCAAACGCCCCACCCACTTGGTCTGCAGCACGCCCGGCCGGTTGGGAGCGATCAGCCGCGCCGGATAGCCGTGGTCCGGGTGCAGCACCTCCCCGTTGAGCCGCAGCGCGATCAGGGTCGCCGGGTCGCGGGTGTGCGGCGCGGCGACGGTCGAGCTGCGGTAGCGCCCGCCCGCCTCGAGCGACTCGACCAGCACCGAGGCGTGCCGCGGATCGGCGCCGACCTGCCGGACCAGGTCGGCCAGGCGCACACCGCTCCAGCGGGCGTCCGCGCTCCACCCTTCGACGCAGGTGATCGGCAGGTCGACCGCGTGCTGCGGCAGGCCGTTGAGCGCGGCCAGATCCAGCTCGACGCTCCCACCCGGCCCGTCCACGACGAGCCGGTAGGCCGACATGTCCAGGACCGAGGTTCCCGCCGCCGCAGCGGTCTTGTTGACCGGCAGCCCCTGCGGGCCCAGGTCCGGGCGTCGGGGCGCCAGCAACGCCAGCGCGTCCAGCGGCCGAATCGTCTGCCCGGCCGTGGTCACCGTGATCAGGCCTACCGCGGCGCCCACCGCGACCAGCAGCCGCCGCCGCTGCGTCCCGGCGACGTCCGCGGATCCCGCCGAGCCGACTCCCGGAACGCAGTCTGCACGGTCGATCGGAGGCCCGTCCACCGCCGGATCGCCGGCCGGCACCGCTCGTGGAGGACGGCGCAGGGCGGCGCGCACGACCGGCAACTGCACACCGATGTGGACCAGGATCGCTCCCGCTACCAGCCAGGCGACCCGGTAGTGGCCGGTGGTGAAGAAGAACGGCATGGGTGCGTACCAGTGGGCGACGTTGAGCACGCCGCTGAGCACCTGGAACAGCGCGGCCGCGACCAGCAGGGCCACGCTCCCGCGTTCGGCCGCGTGGGCGAGCGACCGCACCGGCGGCCACGTGAACAGTCGCGGGTAGACCGACCACAGTTTGGCTCCGAGCAGCGGCACGCAGGCCAGCCCGGTCGCCACGTGCAGGCCCTGGGTGAACCGGTAGAGGCCCACCGGGCGGGACGGCCACCAGAACCAGCCGGGCGGGTGCTGGATCAGGTGGCTGAGCAGACCGGTGCCGAAGCAGACGGCGAACGCCACCCCGAGCGCGATGCCGAGCAGGCTGGTCAGCCGCTCCGACCGCAGCCGGGACGGGAAAGCGCCCGGCTCGAACGGGCCTTTCCGCAGGCTGTCCGGCGGCGCGAGCAGCCATCGGGCCAGTCGCCTCAGCGCCGGGCGAGGGTCCCGAACCATCGGTCCGCCTCCGTTCGCACGTCGAGCACACGCAGGTCCGCCTCCGCGGCCACGCGCGCCAGGTCGTCGGCGGACACGGCGGCCCAGGCCAGCCGGGCGCCGGGGCCACCGGTGGTGTGCACCTCGACCGATCCCGACCAGCTCGGGCGACCGGGCGGGGCCAGTTCGGCGTGGACCCGGCCGGTGCGGGCGATCAGCTGGTGGCACCGGCGCAGCAGGCGGGCCGGGTCGCCGCCGATGCCGATGTTGCCGTCGGCCAGCAGCACGTCGCGCCACCGGCCGGTGCCGGGTACCGAGCCGAACACGTCTCGCCGCAGGGCCGCGGCGCCGCGCTCGCGGGTCAGGCGGACAGCCTCCGCACTCACGTCGATGCCGAAGGCGCTGAATCCGGCCGCGGCCAGCGCCCCGACCAGGCGGCCGGGGCCGCAGCCGACGTCGAGCACGGGCCCGGTGCAGCGGTCCAGCAGCGTGGTATCGCCCGGCAGTTCGTCCCGGCACCACGCGGCCGGGTCGAACGGGTGCAGTTCGCCGAACGGGTCGCGCACCGCGAAGGACGCGGACCGTCCGGTCGCGGCCCGCCGCAGCGCCGCGTCGAAGAGGGCCACGCCGGTCACCGGGCCATCGCCGCCGGAGCCGGCACGTGCCGGCGTACCGCGACCGCGAACCGGCTGTCCGGCCGGCACTGCGCAGCGACCGCGTGGGCGTCGGCCGCGGTGTCGACGTCGCGCAGGACCGGCAGCATCCGCACGGTCAGGCCGAGCCGTACGAGGGCGGCCCGGGTGTCGGCCCCGGTGTCCGGGGTGGAGGTCGGGATCGCCCGCAGGACCTCGGCGCGGGCCGGGTCGCGCAGACCGAGCGCCCACCAGCCGCCGTCCTCGGCCAGGCCCAGCGTCGCATCGGCCTCGTCCAGGTCCAGCGCGTCATGCAGGTGCGCCTGGGTCAGCTGCGGCGTGTCCATCCCGACCAGCACCGACGGCGCGACGCCGGAGGCGAAGGCCCCGGCCAGCCGGTCGCCGAGGGTTCCCGGGGGCTGCGCGATCGTCTGCCAGCCGGGCGGTTCCGGGAGTTCGCCGTCCAGCGCCAGCACCCGTCGGCCCACTGCGGTAGCAGACACGGTGGCCAGCGTGTCGGCGAGTGCGGCCGCCGCGACCAGGGCCGCCTGCTGCGGGGTGCACGGCGGGCAGAGCCGCGTCTTGACCCGGCCCGGCACCGGCGCCTTGGCCAGCACGATCACCCGGCCGCTCATCGGGCCAGCACCGCGCTCATGTCGCGGACCGCGCGCAGCGTGCCCAGCGCCGAGCCGCTCACCTTGGACTTCGTGCCGGCCGCCCGCGGGTGGTAGCCGACGTCGACCTCGGTCACCCGCCAACCGGCCCGCCCGGCCGCCAGCAGCAGCTCGAGCGGATAGCCGAAGCGCCGGTCCCGCAGGCCGAGACCGAGCAGAGCTTCCTTCCGTACGGCGCGCATCGGTCCGATGTCGTGCACGGAGAGGCCCGTGCGCCGTCGAACCCGACGAGCCAGCACCGCGTTGCCCAGCCGGGCGTGCACCGGCCACACCCCGCGCCCGGCCGGACGACGGCGAGCCGTCGCGAGGTCGGTTGCTCCCACCCGTACGGGAAAAGCCAGACGCGGAAGCTCCCGGGGGTCGAACGAGCCGTCGGCGTCCATCACGCAGACCACGCCGTCGTCCGGATCGGCGGCCAGGATCCCGGCGTGCACGGCCGCGCCGTACCCGGGCTCGGTCACCGTGACGACCTCGGCCCCGAACTCGCGGGCGACCCCGGCCGTGCCGTCGGTGGAGCCGTTGTCGACGACGATCGCCCGGTAGCCGGGCGGCATCAGGGTCAGCAGGGCGGGCAGGGCCGGCGCTTCGTTGCGGCAGGGCAGCACGACATCGGTCATGATCCGGACGCTAGTGAGAACCGGACCCGCCAGGGCTTACCGCGCGGTGACGAGATCTTACGAAACAGTGACGTGACCAGCTGGTTCTTACGATCCGCGGACGTCCGGGGCGGATCGCGGCCGGATCCCGCCGACCGGCCCTACCGTCGGCCGGGTGACCCACGTACTCGTGACCGGCGGCGCCGGTTTCATCGGATCCCACGTCGTGCACGCCCTCCGGGAGGGCGGTGACGACGTCACCGCGCTCGACGTCGGCCACGACTTCGCGCATCGCACGCCCCCGCCCGCGACCGTCGACGGCGTGCCGGTGCACCGGGTGGATGTGCGCGACCGCCCGGCCGTGGCCGCGTTGCTGTCCGGTGTGGATGTGGTCGTGCACCAAGCCGCGATGGTCGGTCTGGGCGTCGATCTGGACGACCTTCCCGAGTACGTCGGCTGCAACGACCTGGGCACCGCGGTGCTTCTCGCGGCGATGGCCCGCGCGGGCGTCTCGCGGCTGGTGCTGGCGAGTTCCATGGTGGTCTACGGCGAGGGCGCCTACACGTGTGCGCGGCACGGCTCGGTGCGCCCGGCGGCCCGATCGGCGGCCGACCTCATGGCCGGCCGGTTCGAGGCCCGCTGCCCGGACTGCTCGGCCGACCTCACCCCGGGACTGATCACCGAGGACGCCATGCTCGACCCGCGCAGCGTGTACGCCGCAACCAAGGTCGCGCAGGAACATCTGAGCGCGGCGTGGGCGCGGCAGACCGGCGGTTCGGTCGTGGCCCTGCGCTACCACAACGTGTACGGGCCCGGGATGCCGCGGAACACGCCGTACAGCGGGGTGGCCGCGATCTTCCGGTCGGCCCTCGCGGACGGCCGGGCGCCCCACGTCTTCGAGGACGGCGGGCAGCGCCGCGACTTCGTCCACGTGCACGACGTCGCGGCGGCGAACGTGGCCGCCGTGGCCGCGACCCGTCGCGACCTGGGCTGGCGGGCCTACAACGTCGCGTCCGGGCGCCCGGCGACGATCGGGGACATGGCGGCCGAACTGAGCCGGGCCGCGGACGGTCCGGCCCCGGTGGTGACCGGCGAGTTCCGGCTGGGCGACGTCCGGCACGTGGTCGCCTCCCCGGCCCGCGCCGATGCCGAACTCGGCTTCCGGGCGGCGGTCGGCCTGGCCGAGGGTGTCGCCGCCTTCGCCCACGCCCCCCTACGCGGATGAGACCCCGCGACACCGCGCGCACGAGAGGCCCGGACGCCACGCGCACGACAGCCCGGGCCGATCTGGTGGCCGCCACTGTCGCCCTCGGGCTGTTCGCCGTCGCGTCGGCTGTCGCGGCGGTGCTCTACCTGAACGGGCGGCCGGTGCAGGCCAGCGCGGCGCCGCTGTTCGCGCACTGGCTCCCGCATGTGGGCCCGGGCACGCCCCTCGCGGTCGTGGTGGCGGTGCTGGTGTGGTGGCGCGGGCCGATGCTCGCCGCTCGGTTGTCGTGGTCCCGGCTGTCCGGCCTCGCCTACGCGACCGCCGTAGCCTGGTCGCTGTCGCTGGCCCTGATCGACGGCTGGACGCGCGGCATCGCCGGCCGCCTCACCACCCAGCCCGAATATCTGCACGAGGTCACCGGGGTCCATGACATCCCGGCGATGCTGCGCGGGTTCACCGCGAGGATCCTGGACGGCAACGCCGATTCGTGGACCACCCACGTGTCCGGCCATCCACCCGGGGCGCTGCTCACCTTCGTGGCGCTCGACCGGATCGGCCTGTCCGGCGGCGGCTGGGCCGGGCTCGTCTGTATCGCGGCCGGCGCGCTCACCGCCGTCGCCGTGCCGCACACGCTCCACCTGCTGGGAGCCGAGGACGCGGCCCGCGCCGCCGTGCCGTTCGCCGTGCTCTTCCCGGGTGCGGTGTGGGCCGGGGTGTCGGCCGACGGCCTGTTCGCCGGGGTCACCGCGAGCGGCGTGGCGTTGCTGGCCCACGGACTGACCCGGCGCGCCGGCACGATCGCGCTGGCCGGGGGCCTGCTGCTCGGCGTGGGCTGCTATCTCTCGTACGGGCTGGTCCTGATGGTTTTTGTCGTGGCCGGTGTGGTGATTGCGGCCGGTTTCTCCTGGCGCCCGGCGCTGTGGGCAACGGCCGGTGTGGCAGCGGTCGTGGTCACCTTCACCGCGTACGGCTTCTGGTGGCTCGACGGCTATCACCTGGTGGGCCGGCGCTACTACCAGGGCATCGCCTCGATCCGCCCGTACGCCTACTGGGTGTGGGCGAATCTGGCGGTGCTCGCGGTCAGCGCTGGTCCCGTGGCCGCCGTGATCGTGCGCCGGGCCGTACGGGCATCCACCGGTCCCCGCCGGGCGGTCTGGCTGCTGCCGTTGAGCGCCGCCGTGGCGATCCTGGCCGCCGACCTGTCCGGCTACAGCAAGGCCGAGGTGGAACGCATCTGGCTGCCGTTCGCGTGGTGGCTGACGGCCGGCGCGGCGCTGATCCCGGCCGATCGGCGGCGCTTCTGGCTGGCCGCCCAGGCCGTCGTCGCCCTGGCCGTCAACCACCTGCTGCTCACGACTTGGTGAGCACCGGCGACGACTGGCGCTCGGCCAGCAGTGACGCCAGGGCCGGGCCGGGCATCGGGCGGGCGAAGTGGTAGCCCTGCCCGTACCCGCAGCCCATCTCGGCCAGGCAGCGGGCCTGCTCGGCGGTCTCGATGCCCTCGGCCACCACGTGCAGCCGGTAGGCCTGGGCCAGGCGCACCACGGCCTCGGCCACCGCGTACGCGTCCGGGTCGGTGTCGATGCCGTCGACGAACGAGCGGTCGATCTTGAGCACGCTGACCGGCAGCAGACGCAGATAGCTGAGCGCGGCGAACCCGGTGCCGAAGTCGTCCACCGAGATGCCGATGCCCATCTCGCGCAGCGTGTTGAGCCGGGCCACGGTCGGCTCGTCGGGTTGCAGCACCACGCTCTCGGTCAGCTCGAGCACCAGCCGGTCGGCCGGGAAGCCGGTCTCGTCCAGGATGCCGCGGATGGTGTCGACCAGGCTCGCCAGCACCACCTGCCGGGCCGAGAGGTTGACGCTGAGCCACAGCGCGTCGGCCTCGGCCGGGTACTCGGCCCGCCAGGCGGCGGCCTGCCGGCACGCGTCGCGCAGCACCCACTCGCCGAGCGGGATCACCGCGCCGGTCTCCTCGGCCACCTCGATGAAGGCGCCCGGCATGAGCAGCCCGCGTGCCGGGTGGTTCCAGCGCACCAGGGCCTCGACCGTCACCATGGTGCCGGTGCTCAGGTCGACGACCGGCTGGAAGTGCACGACGAGCTCGTCGTTCTCGACCGCACGGCGCAGCTCGGCGTCCTGGGCGCGGGTGTCCATGTCGGCGGTGAAGACGCGGTACTGGCCCCGGCCGGCCCGTTTGGCCGCGTACATGGCCGCGTCGGCGTGCACCATCAGATGCAGCGTCTCGGTGGTGGTCTCGTCGCGGAAGGCGATCCCGATGCTCGCCTCGACCGCCAGCACCAGCTCCCCGAAGATCACCGGCGTGCGCAGCGCGTCGACCAGCCGCTGCGCGATGCTCTCGGCGGCGGCCCGGCTGGGCAGCGCGGGCAGCACGACGGCGAACTCGTCACCGCCGAGCCGGCCCGCGGTGTCGCCCGAGCGGATCACCGTACGCAGGGCGACCGCGACCGCCTTGAGCACGGCGTCGCCGGCCTCGTGCCCGTACGTGTCGTTGATCGGCTTGAAGCGGTCCAGGTCGATCAGGATGACGGCGCTGTGCCGTCCTTCGCGCATCGGCTGACGGACCACCTCGGCCAGGCGCTCGGCGATCAGCATGCGGTTGGACAGCCCGGTCAGCGGGTCGGTGACGGCGAGGCGGCGGTTCTCCCGCTGCGCGAACATCTGCCGGGCGATGACCAGGCCGGTCAGCGCGACCGCCCCGACGACCATCCCGCCGAGCCGGTAGAGCGACTGGTCCCGGGCGGCGAAGGCGAGCAGGCCGTAGGCGAGGGCGACCGCGACGTACGGGAGCCAGGCCAGACGGCCACGACGGGAGTGCTGCCGGCCGGCCGTCTGCTCGTCCGCGCGCAGCCGATGGTGCACGGCGAACAGCGACAGGGCGGCGCCTAGGGCCCACAGCACGAATGGCCAGTCGCCGGGCCGGAAATAGACCCCGAGCTGCACGGCCGCGATGGTGTAGGTGCTGTCGGCGACCACCTTGAGCGCCATCGAGCCGGCCAGCAGCCCCATCGCCGCCCCCGCCTCCGGGCGGCGCAGCAGCAGCGTGATGAGCGCGAAGAGCAGCAGCAGGTCGAGCACGGGCACGGCCGACGAGAAGGCGATCACGACCGGGTCGGCGCCGCGTTCCTGCATGAGCGGGCCGATCTCGAGATACCAGAGCGCCATGCAGGCGCCGGCCACCACGATCAGCGAGTCGATCAGCAGCTTGACCCGCTCGGCCCCGCTGCGGCGGGCCACCGGCATCACCAGCAGGCCGGCGACGACGAACGGGATCCCGGCCGCGTACAGGTAGTCGGACACGGCCGGGTAGACCGGCGTGGTGGGCACGAAGTTCTGGGCCAGCGACACCGCGTGCGCGACGACCTGCAGGACGAACGACACCTCGAGCAGGATCCAGGCCCGCCGCTCCGGCCGCTCCAGCCCGCCCCGCACCACCAGGCGCAGCCCGAGGGCGGCGGTCAGCAGCGTGATCGGGATGTAGGCGAGGTCGTTGAGCAGCTGGGCCTGGCCGGCACTGCCCCAGCCGGTGAAGAACTGCACGAGGATCAGCCCGAGAAGCGCACCCGCCCCCCAGACGGACGCCGTCAGCAGCCGGGAGGAACGCGCACGCACGGGGGCCATGAACTGCCCATCGGTGGCGGAACGCCCGGTCTTCGAACCCGTCAGTTGCGAACCGGGTGCAATTCGGGTCCCTACAGCGCCAGCCAGAGGGCCTGGACGTTCGGGGGCTCCCAGCTGACCAGCGACGTGTGGGCGATCCGGCACTCGTAGCGGGCGCCCTGATAGGTGACGACCTGACCCCGGGCGTACGCGACACCGGGGGCCCAGGCGGTCCCACCCGGGGCGGGCGTGGCCGGCTGGGTCGTCGGCGGCGCGGTGGCCGGCCGGCTGGTCGTGGTCGTCGGCTGCGGGGCGGTCACGGTGCAGTCGCCGGCGGCGGAGACCGTGTCAGTGTGCGTGGTGCCGGCCGAGCGGTAGGACGCCACCGCCGCGGTCGCCTGAGCCGGGGTCAGCACCTGGTTCTTGGCGTGGAAGACGTAGTCGACCGACTGCTGCCAGACCGCCGGAGCGCCCGCCGCCCGCCCGGCCAGGTCGATGAACCACTGGTTGAAGTCGATCGACATGGCCTGCCGGGGATAGAACTTGCCCGAGTGGTCGCCGACCAGCGTGCCGTCGATGTAGTACTTCACGTGGCCGTCGCCCACCGTGGCCTGCACGTCGTGCCAGCCGGCGATGCTGCGCGCCTGCTGATCGTGCTGGTTGTCGGCGTACCAGGGTTCGGGCACGTACGTGTACCAGCTGGTCTGGTAGTTGATCGGCCCGGCCTCGCCCCAGCCGCCGTTCGGCAGGTACTCGGAGAAGTCGAGCTCGGAATAGCTGGGGTCGCGCGGCGCGGCCAGCGGCGAGATCGCGTAGAAGGTCTGGTTGACGTGGTCGCCGTCCGGGCCGCTGACCGGGGCATCGGCGAACTTGACGCGGGCCAGGTAGGTGCCGGCCAGGAAGCGGCGCTGACTCTGCGAGAACTCGGCGTGCGTGGTGCCGGCCGCGGTGCCGTCGGTGGTGGCGGTCAGTTGCGCCACGCGTTGGCCGTCGACGGTGGGGAACGCGACGTTGTCGGCGCGCCAGCCCGCACCGGGGACGCCCGGGCCGCCGGTCTGGGTGCGGATGCTCCAACCGCGCTTGGTGAGGGCTGGATCCGTACGGGAAGAGTAATTGAAGTCGTCGAAGAGAGCGCCGCACGCGGTGGCGGCATCGCTGGTGGAGGCGGCGACGATGCCCGCGGCGGTGGTGGCCACGGCGAGACTGACGGCGACGACGGCGCTGCGTTTCCGGCCCATGGGGGTGGGGCTCCTTGCTGACGAGGCTGACGGGGGATGTTTACCACTGGTAAAGCAACTCCACGACAACGGCGTACGTCAATATGCTCGTCGCGATTTAAGGCGTGGCACAGGTGACTTGCCCTTCGATGCCCGGCAGAGTGGGGCCGATGAGGCGGGGTGAGGTGAGCGAGCGGCTGCGCGCATTCGTCGGCACGGTGCTGCCGGGCGATCCGCTGCCCTCCGAGCGCGATCTCAGCGTCCAGCTGGGCACGTCCCGGCCGACCGTCCGGATCGCGATCGAGGAACTGACCCGCGAGGGCCTGCTGGTGCGCCGCCACGGCCGCGGCACGTTCCGCAACCTCCGCAAGATCTCCCAGGAGGTCCCGTCGTCGGCCGACCTGCCCCCGGCCGAGGGCGATTGGCAGAGCGAATTATTGGAGTACGCCGTGACGACGGCGGGCCTGGTCCGCGCGGTGCGGCTGCGCATCGTCGACGGCGCTCCGATGGCCATCGAGGAGATCGTCGTGCCGCTCGCCGTCGCTCCGGGACTGACCGAGCAGGACTTCGTGGCCGAGCCGCTCTATCAACGACTGCGCGAGCACCACGGCGTCGTCCCCGCCTCGGCCGTGCAGACCACCGAGCCCACAGTGACCAACGCCGCGCAGTCCGAGTTGCTGGGCGTACCGGTGCACTCCCCCGCGCTGCGGTTCGAGCGCACCACCCACGACGCGGCGGGCCGGGTGATCGAACACGCCCAGTCGGTCTACCGCGGCGACCGTTACCGCCTCACCCAGCATCTGCGCTTCGGTCCCGAGTCCGGCTGACCACCGGCGCCCAGCCGGTCAGGGCCGGGTCGGTAAGCGCCTCGAAGACTACGTCCACCTCGAGCGTCACCCCCGGCAGCGAGGGCACGCCCACCACGTACAGGCCGGCCGCCCGGGCCGACCGCGCGCCGGTCGCCGAGTCTTCGAACGCGACACTGCGGGCCGGGTCGGCACCGCCCAACGCGGCACACGCGGCCAGGTAGAGGTCGGGGGCCGGCTTGGCGTGCACCACGTCGTCGGCGGTGACGATGTGCTCGAACAGGTCGTCGACACCGGCCGTGCGCAGGGCCGCCTCGACGAAGACCCGCGGGCTGTTGCTGGCCACCGCGATCGGCACCCGCCCACGCAGCCGCTCGACCAGCTCGCGGGCACCGGGCCGGGCGTCGGCGCCGCCGGCCAGCTCGACCGCCACCAGCTCGTGCAGGCGCCGGGCCAGCCGCTCACCGTCGCCGGGCCGCCCGAACCAGCCGGCCATCGCCTCGCCCGCCGCGGCCAGCGTGGTGCCGATGACGATCGCCTTCTGCTCGGGGCCGAAGCCGTGCCCGTGCTCGGCGAAGATCCTCGTCTCGGCGCGGGTCCAGGCGCTCTCGGTGTCCACGAGCAGGCCGTCGCAGTCGAAGACCACGGCATCCACATCCAGGGGCAGCGGCATGCGCGTGATCCTGCCAAACTCGCGCCATGCTCCGTACGCCGAAAGCTCTCCTCCGGCCGCCCCGGGATGAGGACCTGCAGGCCGTACGGGAGCTGGTCCAGGATCCCGACGTGGTGATGTGGAATCCGCGCAGCCGCATCCCGGACGAGACGGCGGTCACCTTCTCGATCATCGTCGACGACGGCCGCTACGCGGGAACGGTGACGCTGCACGACATCGACCGGGCCGGGCGTCGCGCGGCGGTGGGCTACCGAGTCGCGCCGTGGGCGCGTGGTCGGGGGCTGGCGGCCGAGGCCGTACGGGCGGTGGTGGATTGGGCCTTTGGCCCGCTGGAGCTGGAGCGGATCGAACTGACCCACGCCGTCGAGAACACGGCGTCGTGCCGGGTCGCGCAGAAGGCGGGGTTCGCGCTCGAGGCCATCCTGCCCGCGAACAAGCGTTTCGGCGACGGCCGGTTGCACGACGAGCACCGGCACGGTTTGAGTATCGGGACTCAAGCGGACCCGGCCGCGTCGCGGCAACGATGAGCGCCATGGACATCCCTGCCTCGCCGAAAGTCACCGCCGCCTTCTACGTGCAGGCCGCGGCCTCGTTCGCCATCGCGCTGATCGCCCTCGCCGCCGGCATCTTCTACCTGCCGGTGGGCGGCTGGATCCGGGCGTTCCTGGGCGTCGGCCTCGCCTACGTCGTCACGTCGGCGTTCACGCTGGCCAAGACCATCCGCGACGCACAGGAGGTCGGCACCACCGTCCGCCGCGTCGACCAGGCCCGCATCGACAAGCTGCTCAACGAGCACGACCCGTTCAAGACTTCGTGAGAGCCTTCTCCAGCTGCGCCTTGGTCATCGCCGAGCGCCCTTTGATGTTGCGCTTCTTGGCCTCGTTGTAAAGCTGTTCCTTCGTACGCCCCTGGGCGCCGGCGTGCGAACGTTTGCCGCCCCGGTGCCCGGAGGACACGTCGTCCAGCGACGACCGGCTCGCCGTCCGCGACTCCCCGGCGCGGGCGCGTTCCTTGTTCACGGTGCGCGCGGCGATCTCGGTGGCGACCTTCCCGGGTACGCCGCGTTTCTCGGCGCTCTCCTTGATGTGCTCGTACTGGCGTTCGCGCTTGGGACTCGCTCCGGCTGGCATGTCTGCTGAGTTTCCGGAGCGGCGCCGTGCAAACGGGTGTTCGTTCCCGTGACGTCAAGGCGCGGCTCCCCTCAGCGATGGGCTCACCCTGGTCGCCCTGGTGCTGTTGCTGCGCCGGCTGGTCACCACCGACAGTTCCCGGGCGGTCGAACAGCTCGTCGCGGCCGGGCAGGTCTGGCTGACCAACGTCCTGGGAGCTGGACCGCGGCGGCCCGGTCGCCCGCACCCATCTGCCCCGGCACAAGCTGCGCCCGGCCGACTTCCGCTTGTCGGCCCTGGTCATCTCGGTGGTGGTGATCGCCGCGGGCGGCGGCAGCCTCTAGGCCGCGGCCATCTCATGCGCGGCAGCGCCCCGGAGGCGCCCGCAGTTCGTGCAGGCAACGAAGTAGCGCGCCGGCCGAACCGGAAACAGCGGCACGAAGAACAGACTGAACTTGGTCGTCCGCCGAATCAGCGACTGCGCGGCCGTGGCCCCGCAGACCTCGCAATGGCCGAGCCGCGATCCGAGAAACTTGTCCTTGCTGCGCAGACCGAAAATCAAAAACACGCTTCCCACCGTACGGGGGTATGTCACGCGCCCTTTTTCGTGTCGCCTCGGGCCTGCTCTGTTACGTGTCGCTTCGGGCCTGCTCCGTGTGGAAAAGCGCCTCGGTCAGCAGCGCCCGCACATGCGGATCAGCCGCCGAGTAGTGCACGAACGTCCCCTCGCGACGCCCCCGCACCAGGCCGGCCAGCCGCAGCTTGGCCAGATGCTGGCTCACCGCGGTCGGGGCCGCCCCGACCAGCTCGGCCAGGCACGCCACCGACGTCTCGCCCTGCAGCAGCGCCCACAGGATCTTGATGCGCGTCGGGTCGGCGAGCAGCCGGAAACCCTCGGCGGCGAGCTGGACCTGCTCCTCGTCGGGCATCCGGAAATCAGGCAGCGACGTGTGCACACCCCCAGAGTAGCGGTCATCACTCTATTCATATGCCTACGCACCTTCTTATCTACGTTAGTGCGCAGGTACGGTGATTCGCCATGAGCCCGACCCGCCGCCTGCTGGCCGTCACCGAGATCCGCTGGGCCGCTACGGCCACCGCACTGTTCGCCGCCGGCGGCGTGACACAGCTGGCCGGCGCCCCCTCGCCGGTGTGGTGGGCGCTCTATCTGGCCTGCTACGCGGCCGGTGGCTGGGAGCCGGCCCGGGCCGGGCTGCGGGCGTTACGCGACCGCACCCTCGACGTGGACCTGCTGATGATCGTGGCCGCGATCGGCGCCGCCTCGATCGGTCAGGTCTTCGACGGCGCACTGCTGATCGTCATCTTCGCCACGTCCGGCGCGCTGGAGGCATTCGCGACCGCCCGCACCGCCGATTCCGTACGGGCCCTGCTCGACGTCACCCCCGAACGCGCCACCCGACTGACCCCCGACGCTGCTCGCCCCGCCTTTCCCGGCCGCCTCACCCCGGCCGACCGCCTCACCCCGGCCGACCGCCTCGACCTTGCCGACCGCCTCTCCCGCGCCGGCTCGGAGACTGAGGTCGACACGGCCGAGTTGCAGGTCGGCGACCTGATCCGGATCCGCCCCGGCGAGCGCATCGGCGCCGACGCGATCGTCGTCGAGGGGGCGAGCGATGTCGACCAGGCCACCATCACCGGCGAGCCGCTACCCGCCGCCAAGACCGAAGGTGACGAGGTCTTCGCCGGCACGCTCAACGGCACCGGAACCCTGGTCGCCCGCGTGCACCGCGCCCCCGCCGATTCGGTGCTGGCCCGGATCGTCCTCCAGGTCGAGCAGGCCTCGGCCAGCAAGGCGAAGACACAGCTCTTCATCGAGAAGGTGGAGCAGCGCTACTCGGCCGGCGTCGTCCTGGCCACGCTCGCCCTGTTCACGATCCCGTTGGCTTTCGGCGCCGACCTGCAGCCCACCCTGCTGCGCGCGATGACCTTCATGATCGTGGCCTCACCGTGCGCGGTCGTCCTGGCCACCATGCCGCCGCTGCTGTCCGCGATCGCGTTGGCCGGCCGCCACGGCGTCCTGATCAAATCCGCCGTAGTCATGGAGAAGCTGGCCGAAACCACGATCGTCGCCTTCGACAAGACCGGCACCCTGACCGAGGGCACACCGCGCCTGCTCTCTTCCCCGACGCCCTCTCTCCTGCGGTGGGCCGCCGCAGCCGAACAGGCCAGCGAGCACCCGATCGCCAAAGCCATCGTCACCGCCGCCCGCGAGCGCGTCATCCCCGTACCGGCCGCCACCGCCTTCAGGTCCACCCCCGGCCGCGGCGTCGAAGCCACTGTGGACGGCCACGTGGTTCAGGTCGGAAGCCCTCAGGTCCTGACTGCGGAACTCGCGCTCAGTGGTCACGTCCCCGCCGCTGCTGAAGGTGTCACAGGCCGCACCCTCGCCCTGGTCGAGGAGGTGCAGGCGTCCGGGCAGACGGCTGTGGTCGTCTTGGTCGACGGCGTGCCGGCTGGAATTCTGGCGCTGGCCGACCGCATCCGCCCCGCCGCGACAAACACCGTCACCGAGCTGACCACGCTCACCGGCACCCGCCCGGTGCTGCTGACCGGCGACAACCCCGGCGCCGCGGCCCACCTGGCCGACGAGGCCGGCATCACCGAGGTCCACGCCGCCTTGCTCCCGTCGGAGAAGGCCGACCATGTCCGCGCCTTACAGTCCGACGGCCACCGGGTGCTGCTGGTCGGCGACGGCGTGAACGACGCCCCCGCCCTGGCCACCGCCGACCTGGGCGTAGCCATGGGCACACACGGCTCCGACCTGGCTCTGCAGACCGCCGACGCCGTCCTGGTCCGCGACGACCTGACCGCGCTGCCCGCCGTCATCGCTCTATCCCGCCGAGCCCACCGCCTGGTGATCGCCAACCTGACCATCGCCGGCACGTTCATCATCACGCTGGCAACCTGGGACCTGCTGGGCCACCTCCCACTCCCTCTGGGCGTAGCCGGCCACGAGGGCTCCACAATCATCGTCACCCTGAACGGCCTGCGCCTGCTCTCCAACCGCGCCTGGCACCGCGCAGCCTCCAAACAGCCGTGACCACCGCAGCGCGCCGTCGCCGCACCACCGCCAACACCCACACCCCGCCGTCAGCGCCCACCACGCACCCGCGCCGCCGGGCACACCCAGCACGCCCCGCAGCGGAATACCCAAAGGACTCGACACTCGGGAAGCCGTCCCGGCGGCGGGCCCTTACCGGTTCGACTTACTGTCGAGAGACCAAGGATCGGGCGGCGGTCCACGGGCTGTCACCGCTAGCCATGCCGGACGAGCTCAACCGCCGGCGCCGACCAGTCGGGCCGGACAAGCTCGGACGCCGACTCCGACCGGTCGGGCCGGATTAGCTCGGACGCAGGCTCCGACCGGTCGCGCAGGGAGCCCGCCGCGAGCAGGCGCCCGACGCGGTCAGGGTGGTGCCGCCGGCGATGGCAGGCCTGATGACGGCCGCAGTCGAGTTCGCACAAGAGCACGTTGCCCGGTCCGCGGCCTCCGGCCTTCGGACTGCTCGCCAGCCTGAGCCGAGCAGACTGCCCGCCCGACGAGGCGGTGATGGAGTCCCGGCCGGCGCGCCAGCGTCGCACCGCTGAGGTTGCCGGCCATCGGATGCTCCCGACGCCGAAACACACTGTGCGCCCGGCCCATTGGGCTCCCTCGGTGCGCGACCAGATCCGGGACACCGTCTCGCGGTGAACGCGCCGGGACACCAACACGCGCGTAAGGGACCCGAACACCAACTCGCACGGCAGTCACGGGAACCTCTCGCGTCGGAGGCAAAGAGACACCGCCTCGCGCAGAGGACACCGGAGGACCCACCCGCACGCCAGCCACACCGGCCTCTCTCAGGAGAAGCAACGGCACACCGCCTCGCGCAGAGAACACCGGAACACCCACTCGCACCCCAGCCACACGGGCCTCTCTCAGGAGGAGCAACGGGACACGGCCTCGCGTAGAGAGCACCCGGACACCGGCTCGCATGGGAGGCGCCGGCTCGTCGTGAGCCGAGGAGCCGCCCTGGGACACCGAGTTGGATCGAAGGGCGGGCGGTTCCACCCGTGCCGGAACGAACGCCTGGCCGGCGAGAACCGGACCGCAGTCGGGCCGTGTGACGTTGGTCGGCTCGTCGACGTCGGAGGTCGGCGACGGCCGCTCGCTGGTGGTGCCCTCCGGCCAGATCAACGGCGGGAACGCCTCGAACTCGTCATGCAGACCCAGCTCGCCGCACAGCCGGGAGCAACCCCGCGACCGGCACAACTTCCAGCCATGGCGCCGGGCGAGACCCCAGTCGCGGCGACGCGCATGGTCACGACGAAACTCTTGCCGGCTCGGCGAATAATTGCGCGCTTTCGTGCGATCCCGCATTACTTCAGTCGCCGGCCGAGTGAAGAATGAAAGCTGCTGGTATCGCATGAGGACAATTATTCTGGACCCCGGACAGCGCGCGCCAATATTCGATCATGCCAATCCGGAACCCAGGAAGAAATTCCTCAACCAAACATGATCGACCCACCACGAGCCCTGACGGGACGTGCCGATTGCCAGTCGTTCAGGTGCTGCACACGACCCTTGCGGAGACCCTCGTCTGCGGCGTAGGCGAAGGGCACGATCGCCAGTTCGGCCGCAGCCAAAGCACCGGTGAACGGTCGCATCAATAACCTCGACAAGAATGGTCGGCCGGGATCAAACCGGGGGTCTGTGCGTCTCAGCGAAATTCGATGGGCCACCCTCGCATGACGCGAGACAGGAATGCTCAAGAAACGAACCAGAGGGCGGTCGAGGAGATTACGGAAAAATTGGGGGAGCCGGACGGCGACAACGACGAAATTGGGTAGCCTCCGACCGCACGCCGCACGACCGCACGACCGCACGACCGCACGACCGCACGACCGCACGACCGCACGACCGCACGACCGCACGACCGCACGACCGCACGCCCGCACGCCCGCACGCCCGCACGCCGTGCGGTCAGAGCGCCGCCCCGAATGGCCGATCCTCCTGCCGGGCCAGCAGACCCGAGATGGTCACGGCCAAAGCCTGCGTCAGCAGAGCAGTGAAGTCGACCCGCATCGCGGCGACCGCGGGGTCGGTGGCGTAGGCGGTCAGGAGCGCCTCGGGCGGCTGACTGTACGGCCAGGAGGCGCTGGTCAGCAACGTCGTCAGGGCAACCAGCGAGGTTGCGTCGTGTGGGCCGAGTTCGGGTAGGCAGCGGCGCATCAGGCGAGACTGCTCGGCGATGGCCCGGGCGGTGGCCCGCTTGTGCTGCAGCGCCACCTCGGCCGACACGTTGTGTTCGAGGACGCCGGCGTGGGCGCTGGTGAGGTCGCAGAGCACCGGACGCCGTACGAGGGAATCGGCCAGCGCCGCAGCCAGGCGGTCGCCTCGGTCGCGGGCGGAACCGTCGCCGGGCTGCAGGGTGCGGTCGAGGTCGCCGAGCCACTCCCACAGTTCCGCGTCGAGCAGGTCGAGCAGGACGGCCTCGCGGGACTCGAAGTAGCGCAGCACGTTCGACTTGGCCAGGCCGACGCGGCGGCTCAGCTCGTTGAGGCTCAGCCGGGCCACCGGCATCTCGGTCAGCATGGTCGCCGCGGTGCGCAGGATCTGCTGCCGCCGCTCGGCCCGCTGCTCATCGGTGTTGGCACGCTTGAAGTCCACGTCCGCGATCTTATAGACCACAGGTCTCTTGCTGAAGAGACCGGCGGTCTGTTAGCGTCGGAAGTGAAGAGACCGCCGGTCTTTAGGGAGTGGGGCAAACATGAACGTCGTGGTGACCGGGGCCAACAGCGGCACCGGCAAAGAGGCGGCCAAGGCCTTGGCCGCGGCCGGAGCCGACGTGGTGCTGGCGGTACGCACGCCGGCCAAGGGCGAGCAGGCCCGCGCCGAGATCCTGGCCGCCCACCCGGACGCGAACGTGCAGGTGCGCCGCCTCGATCTGGCCGATCTGGCATCCGTCCGCGAGTTCGCCGACGGGCTGATCGCCGACGGCCGGCCGCTCGACCTGCTGCTCAACAACGCTGGGGTGATGTTCCCGCCGGTACGCCACGAGACCGCCGACGGCTTCGAACTGCAGTTCGGCAGCAACCACCTCGGCCCGTTCGCGCTCACCGTCCGGCTGTTGCCGCTGCTGCTCGCCGCGTCTTCGCCCCGGGTGGTGACGATGTCGAGCGGCATGGCCGCCCGGGGCCGCATCGATTTCGACGATCTGAACTGGGAGCGCCACTACAACCCGACCGCCGCGTACGCCCGTTCGAAGCTCGCCAACCTGCTCATGACCATGCACCTGGCCCGGGTGTCGGACGAGCGCGGCTGGAACCTGCTCTCGGCCGGCGCCCACCCGGGCAGCGCGGCGACCAATCTCGCCTTCTCCGGGCCGGCGATGGGCGGGCGCCCGAGCCTGCTGTTCCGGGTTGCGTTGCGCGTTGTTCCGCACCACAGCGCGGCCGCCGGCGCGCAGCCCATGCTCTACGCCGCGACCAGCCCGGACGCCGTGCAGGGCGGCTATTACGGCCCGCGCTGGGGTCTGATCGGCCCGGCCCGCCCCGCCCGCCCGACCCCGAAAGCACTCGACCGCGACGTCGCCGCCCGCCTCTGGGCCGAGTCCGAGCGACTCACCGGGGTGCAGCTGCCAAGTCAGGCCGACGTGTGGAAGGCCGACGCGTAGAGCTCGTCCGGCACCGGTTCGAGCCACGTCGTCGGATCGCCGCCGTCCGGCTCGGCCTCCAGCATGGCCAGGTGACTCATGAACGTGCCGGCCGTCGCGCCGTGCCAGTGGTCCTCGCCGGGCGGGCAGACCACCGTCTCGCCGGCGTGGATGCGCAGCACCGTGCCGTCGCGGGTGCCGACCAGGCCGACGCCCTCGGTGACGTGCAGGGTCTGGCCGACCGCGTGCGAGTGCCAGTTCGTGCGGGCGCCGGGCGTGAACCGGACCAGCGCCACGGTCATCCGTGACGGGCCGGTGCCGGTGTAGATCGGCGTCAGGTAGACGTCGCCGGTGAAGCGCTCGGCGGGGGCTTGGGCGGTCGGTTGCACAGGTCGAAGTTCCATGACCCAAGCAAACCCCTTTTCCGTACGGCGAAGGGGGTACCAGCAGTACATCCCTGCGGGACGGCCCACGCCGTACCGTCGAATCCGTGGACAACCGAGCCGAGGTGCGCGACTTCCTGACCACCCGCCGCGCGAAGATCAGCCCCGAGCGGGCCGGAATCCCCGTGTCGGGGCAGCGCCGGGTGCCGGGTCTGCGCCGCAGCGAGGTGGCCGCGCTGGCCGGGATGAGCGTCGAGTACTACGCCAAGCTCGAACGCGGCCAGCTCGGCGGGGTCTCGGCCGGGGTGCTCGACGCGATCGCCCGGGCGCTGCAGCTCGACGAGGCCGAACGCGCTCACCTGCTGCGCCTGGCCCACGAGGCGGACGGCACGAGTGCGCTGCTGCGCCCGGCCCGGCGAGCCCGGCCGTGGACCGTACGGCCGAGCCTGCAGTGGTCGCTCGACTCGATCACCAACCCGGCCATCCTGGTCAACAACCGGCAGGACCTGCTGGCGGCCAACCATCTCGGCCGGGCCATGCACAGCGACGTGCTGGCGACCCCGGCGCCGAACTTCGGGCGGTTCACGTTTCTCGACAGCGCCGCCCGCCGCTTCTATCCGGACTGGGGACTCGCGGCCGACATGCTGGTCGCCAACCTGCGCACCGCGGCCGGCAAGGACCCGCACGACAAGGGCCTGCACGATCTGGTCGGCGAGTTGTCCACGCGCAGCGACGAGTTCCGGCGCCGCTGGGGTGCCCACAACGTGCGCATCCACGGCACCGGAGTGAAGGGGTTCCACCATCATGTGGTCGGTGACCTGACCCTCGCGTACGAGAGCATGGACCTGCGGGCCGAGACCGACCTCACGCTGACCATCTATGCCGCCGAACCCGACTCCCCCAGCGCCCACGCGCTCACCCTGCTGGCATCGTGGGCCGCGACAATCCAGGCGCCGGCAGGATGAGAGCGCCCAGCAAGATGAGGGCGCCGTCAGGGTGAGGGCGCCGTCAGGGTGAGGGCGCCGTCAGGGTGAGGGCGCCGTCACGGTGAGGGCGCCGGCGGGAGAAAGGCGACCATTCAGGCGCCGACCGGATAGGTGACGTAGGCGAACCGGGTGCTGTCCGGCGACCAGCTGTTGACGTTGATCGTGCCCTGACCACCGGGCAGCGTCACGACGGTGCGTGCCGCGCCCCAATTGTCGTCCGAGACCAGGCGCAGCTCGACCGGCAGGTCGGCCGGGTGGCCCTGGGTGCCGGGCGGGAAGCTCAGATAGACGGCGTGTCGGCCGTCCGGGGCGAGGTGCGGGAACCAGTTGACCCGCTCGTCGAAGGTCAGCTGCTCGAGGCCGCTGCCGTCGGGCCGGATGCGGGCGATCTGCGCGTGTCCCGGCGAGAACGTCTCGGTGTTGAAGTAGATCCACGAGCCGTCCGGCGAGTACTCGGGCCCGTCGTCCACCCCGCCGGGCCGGGTGAGCCGTTCGTCCTCGGCGCCGATGGTCCACAGCGCGGCCGATCCCCAGTCCTGCCCGTCGATGCCGACGTAGGCCAGCGTGGTGCCGTCCGGGCTCACGCCGTGCAGGAAGTGCAGACGGTTCCCGGCGGTCGTCACCCGCCGCGCCGGGCCGCCGCTCAGCGAGGCCCGATAGATGTGCCCGTCGTCGGCCGACACGAAGATGGTCTCGCCGTCGGGCGCCAGGACGTGGTCGTTGTTCAGCGAGGGGACACCCTCGAGCGGGATCGGCCGCGGCGGCGCGGAGGCGGGCAGTCGCCACAACAGGCCGTCGCCGTTGAGGATCAGGTCGCCGTCGCGGGTCCAATTGGGCGCCTCGAACAGCACGTCGCCGCTCGTGTGGACTTCGGTGGAAAGGCCACTGCTGACCTCGTACGAGAAAATGGTGCAGATCTGACCGGCGGCGAGTTTCCGGGCGTACGAAGTCATGATGGCAGGGTAACGATCATCGTGAGGCCCCCGCCCGGGGTGTGTGCGGGTGTGAGAGTGCCGCCCATGGCCTCGGTCAGACCGCGCGAGAGGGCCAGCCCGAGACCGACACCGGTGTGGTTGTCGCGGTCGCCGAGGCGCTGGAAGGGCAGGAACACGTCGTCCCACCGGTCCTCGGGAATGCCCGGCCCGTGGTCGACGACCCGCAGCTCGGATGTACTGGCCGTGACCGTCGGCGGCCGGCCGGGCGGACTGTGCCGCAGCGCGTTGGCGACCAGGTTGACCAGCACCTGCCGCAGCAGTCCCGGGTCGGCGTGCAGCGGCGGCAGATCGTCCGGGATCTCCACCGCCACCGTCCGGCCCTCCGCGCCCAGGTCGTCCAGCGCGCTCGGGACGATGTCCTCGGCACCGATGTCGACCGCGTTGACGCCGAGCGCGCCGGCCTGGAGCCGGCTCATGTCGAGCAGGTTGGTCACCAGCCGCACCAGGCGGTCCAGCGACTCGTCGGCGGTGGCCAGCAGTTCGCGGCGATCTTCGAGGTCGAAGACGATCTCCTCGTTGCGCAGGCCGGCCACCGCTGCCTTGGCCGACGCCAACGGCGTACGCAAATCGTGGCTCACCGCCGCCAGAAGCGCGGTCCGCATCTTGTCGGCCTCGGCCACCGCGCTCAGCGCCTCGTGCCGCAACGCGATCGCCGCCTGCGCGCCGAACGCCGCCACGATCCGCCGGTCGGACGGCTCCAACGGACGGCCGCGCAACCGCATCGTCACGTTGTCGTCGACCTCGACCTCGGTGTCCCACACGGTCGTGGACGGCTCCCCCACGTGCGCGACCACCGTCCCCCGGTCGAGCAGCGACACCGATTCCAGCGTGAAGGTCTCGCACAGCTGCTCCAGCAGGGCCATCAGCGGCCGGCCGCCCCGCAGCACGCTGCCGGCCATGGTGGCCAGCGTCTGCGCGTCGGCCGCGGCGGCCGCGGCCTGCCGGGTCCTGCGGGCCGCGGTGTCGACGACCCAGCTGACCGCGATGGCGACGACCACGAAGGTGGCCAGGGCGAGCAGATTCTCACTCTGGGCGACGGCGAACCGCCCGTACGGCGGGGTGAAGAAGTAGTTGAGCAGCAACGAGCCGCCCACCGCGGCCAGCAGCGCCGGCCCCAGCCCGCCGAGCAGCGCGACCCCGACCACGGCGACCAGGAACAGCAGGATGTGGTTGGTCAGCGACAGCGGCGGACCCCACGCGAGCAGCGCCGTCAGCAGCGGCAACCCGGCCCCGGTGGCGGCGAACCCGGCGATCCGGCGGCGCCACGACAACGCGGGCATCAAGGCCGCGACGGCTGTACGCGCCGGCGGGTCAGACGCCACACCGCCTGCTGGACGATCAGCGTCAGCACCCCGGCCACGACGATCGCGGCGAGGTTGATGACGAGCTGCAGCGCCGACCCCAGGAACTCGTGCCTGACCCCGTAGGCGAGGGCGACCGCCGCGTTGGCCGCGGCCGGGATGGTGGTCACCGAGATCAGCACGCCGACCAGTGTGCCCGCCTTGGCCGAGGTCAGCGAGAGGATGCCGGCCACGCCGCCGAGGAAGCCGATGACCCAGGACAGGGCGTCGGGCCGCCAGATGAAGTCGGTCAGCGGCCGTTCCTCGAGCAGCATCGACCGGTTGATCAGGTCGGCCCCGGTGAGTACCCAGGTCGCGAGCACGGTCAGAACCATCCCGACCGGGAAGCCGACGGCGAGCGCCACCACCGACCGGCGGATCAGGTACGCCTTGCGCTGGACCAGGCCGACCGAGAGGGCGGCCAGCGGGCCGAACTCGGGTCCGACGACCATGGATCCGACGATGAGGATCGGCTGGTCGAGAAGCACTCCGACGGCAGCGATGATCATCGCGATGGTCATGAAGGCCAGGAACGACGCCGACAGCTCGGTCTCCTCGCCGGTCTGATGCTCGATCTCCTGCCACACCACGGCGTCGACACCCAGCCCGGGGACCTTCTTCTCGGCGCGGTCGGCCGACGCCGACAGGGTGGTGTCGACGCGTTCGACCACGATGCCGCCCTCGTCGGAGAGACCGAGCTCCCGCAACGTGTCGAGTACGTGGGTAGCGCCCTCGCGGACCACGTCGAACTCGATCAGATCGCCGGGCGGCGACAGTGCCACGCCGCGCTGGACGACCAGGTGCGTCACCGCCTCGTCGTCGCGGAGCACCGCCACGGCTTCCTCGGTGATCGTCGCCGGCGCGACCACCCGTACATGCAGCATCGGTGCCCCTCACGATCTCTGTGCGCGCGAGTCTAAGGCGCAGCGGAAAGGGTGCACCGTGCCCTCAGGCGTGCCCTGCCGACCCTCGATGATGCGGCGCACTACCCCGGCACGCTCAGGTGCTCAGGCCTCGCGCTGGTAGACGTCGGGGATGCCGTCGGCGTCGGCGTCCACCGACTCCTCGGCGGCGATGCGGCGGTAGTGACGGTCCCGGATGCGCAGCAGCACCGTGGCCAGCAGCGCGGCGATCAGCGAACCGATCAGGATGCCCAGCTTGGCGTGCTCGTCGCGGTTGCTGCCGGCGCCGAACGCCAGCTCACCGATCAGCAGCGACACGGTGAACCCGATGCCCCCCAGCAGGGCCAGGCCGAGCACGTCCCACCAGCCGATCTCCTCGGCCATCCGGGCCCGGGTGAAGCGCTGGACCAGCCAGGTCGCCCCGGTGATGCCGGCCGCCTTGCCCACGACCAGACCGAGCACGATGCCGATCAGCACCGGGTCGGCCAGGGCGGCCCCGAACCCACCGGACCCGCTGACCGCCACCCCGGCCGCGAAGAACGCGAAGACCGGCACGGCGAAGCCGGCCGACAGCGGCCGCAGGCGGTACTCGAAGTGCTCGGCCAGCCCGGTGCGCACCGGGACCATGAACGCGAGCAGCACCCCGGCCACGGTGGCGTGCACCCCGGACGCGTGCACCAGCCCCCAGGTGAGCGCGGCCAGCGGCAGCAACAGCAACCAGGAACGCACCTGTCGCTGGACGAGCAGAGCGAACGCGGCCAGCGGCAGCAGGGCCAGGGCGAGCGGGACCAGGTGCAGCGTACTGGTGTAGAAGATCGCGATGATGGTGATGGCGAGCAGGTCGTCGACGACGGCCAGGGTCAGCAGGAAGGTGCGCATCGCCGACGGCAGGCTGGTGCTGATCACGCTCAGCACGGCCAGCGCGAACGCGATGTCGGTGGCCGTCGGGACGGCCCAGCCGCGGGGTGCCCCCTCGGTCGCGGTGACGTTGACCGCGAAGTAGAGCAGGGCGGGCACCGCCATGCCGCCCACCGCGGCGGCCACCGGCAGGGCCGCGCGACGCGGATCCCGCAGGTCACCGGCGACGAACTCGCGTTTGAGCTCGAGCCCGGCCACGAAGAAGAAGAGGGCCAGCAGACCGTCGGCGGCCCACGCGGACAGGCTCAGGTCGAGATGCCAGGCGGCCGGGCCGAACGTGAACCCGGACAGGTCCTGGTAGAAATCCGACCAGGGCGAGTTGGCCAGGACGAGCGCGGCGACGGCGGCGCCGAGCAACAACAGCCCACCGATGGTCTCGGTGCGCAGGGTGTCGGCGATGCGGCGGGCCTCGGGCCAGGTGCCGCGGCTGAACAGGTGGGGCATGCGTCAACTTTCGGGGTCGGCGGAAGAATCGCCGACCAGACTTCCCGGCACACCTGCGGTCGACTCTAGTGGTCAACCGGCCGCGGCGCAGCGCCTCCCGGCCGTCGGCAGGATCACGGACGGTCGCCGGTGGCCAGGAACAGGACGTGGTGGCCGATGTTGACCGCGTGGTCGGCGTACCGCTCGTAGAAGCGGCCCAGCAGCGCGCCGTCGACGGCCGCCTCGACGTCGAGCGGCCATTGCGGGCTGACCAGGACGGCGAACAGCTGACGGTGCAGCTCGTCCATGGCGTCGTCGTCGCTGTCGAGCCGGGCCGCGACCGCCACGTCCTGCTCGGCCAGGGCGGTCACCACCTTTTCGCTCAGGTCGTCGGCCACCAGGCTCATCGAGCGGAACAGCACGGCCAGCTCGGGGGCGGCCGCGGGCGTCGGATGCCGGCGCAGCACCGACCGGGCGATGTGCGCGGACAGGCCGCCCATCCGTTGCAGGTCGGCCGCCGCCCGCAGGGTCGTCATGATCATGCGGAAGTCGTCCGGCGCCGGGACCCGGCCGCCGACGATCTCGTAGATGCGGTCCTCGACGACCTGGTGGAGCACGTCGATCTCGGTGTCCCGGACGATCACCACCTGGGCCAGCGCGGCGTCGGCCCCGAGCAGGGCGGCGCTGGCCTGGCGCATCGCCTCACGGACGGCCAGGGCCATGGTCACCAGAGAGCTGTCGACACGAGTGAGCTCGTCACGGAAATCGCCGCGCATCAGCCCTCCTCGCCCTTGATCCGATAACCCTAGTGCCCAGCCGGGCCGGGCGGTCGACCGCCTCTTGCTATATCCACCGGACGACCGCCTTATTCATTCATCCCGGCCACTCGCCTAATTCTTGTTCAACTATAGATTTAATAGACTTTGGACCCTAGGCAGAACCACCATGAGCGAACCCGGATCCCGGCCGCGCATCAGTGCGGACTGGGCGGCCACCGTCGTCGGCCCATCCCGCGTCATCACCAAGGGCATCCTCCAATGACGACGACCGGACGAGACGACACCCCGGCCAACAAGAACGAAACCCCGCTCAACGAGACCGACGCCCTGGCCGCCGAGCGCGGGACCCCCGGCGAGGACGCGTTGAAGATCGCGACCATTGTCAACGTCACCCGGAACGCCCTGATCGGCATCGTCGCCGTGGCACTGACCGGCTACTTCGCGTTCAAGGTGGAGCGGGCGGCCGGCTCGGTCACCATCGTGTCGGCGCTAGCGCTCGCCGCCCTGTTGTTCGCGGGCTTCCACCTGTGAAGGCCACAACTCGGCCGACAAGCGGTGCACGTCGGCGGCGACGGCCGGTGGGGTGGTGCGCAGGCCCAGCAGTCCGACGGCCATCTCGGCGTACCGGAGGGAAAGCTCTTGCAGTGTCAGCGCACCGTCGGGCCGATACCACCGGGCGACGCCGCTGCACATCTCGAGCAGCGCCAGCCGGGCCACCGCGGGTGAGCTGACCCGGAACTCGCCCGAGGCCACGCCGTCGTCGATGGCGGACTGCCAGAACTGCTCGTACTCGTCGCGCAGGCCGGTGATCTCGGCCCGCAGCGGCGGGGAGAGGGCACGCAGTTCGTCGTCGGCGACCCGGGTGTGCAGCGGGCGGATCGCGTGGGCGAGGACGTGGATCTGCACCAGCCGGCTGATCCGCTCGGCCGGCGTGCCGTCGGCGCCCGCGCGGGCCCCGGCCCGGATCAGCAGGCCCATGCTCTCCCGCATGATCTCGGCGAGCAGGTCTTCCTTGGTGCCCATGTAGTGGTAGAGCGTGGAGGTGGACAGCCCGGCCCGCTGGGCCAGGTCGCGGATGCCGACGCCGTGGAAGCCGCGCTCGGCGAACAGCTCGAGCGCCGCCGCGCGGACCCGCTGACCGGCCGGTTCCTGGGACATGAGGGCATCTTACGGCACTCGATCGACCGATCGATCGGGAGCGGCTATGGTGAGGTCGTGGTCGTTGATTACGAGTTCGCCGAGGGCCTGGCCCGCATCCATCTGAACCGTCCGGCCCGGCTCAACGCCGTGGTCCCGCCGCTGGTCGACGACCTGCTGGCCGCGCTCGACCGGGCCCGGGCCGACGGCGCCCAGGTCGTCGTGCTGGCCGGGCGGGGCCGGGCGTTCTGCTCGGGCCACGACCTCAAGGAGCCGCCCGCGGTCGAGACCGTGCCGCAGACCCGGGCCCGGCTCGAGCAGATCCAGGACGTGACCCGCCGGATCCGCTCGCATCCGGGCGTCGTGATCGCCGCCGTGCACGGCTACGCGCTGGGCGCGGGCTGCGAGTTCGCGCTCGCCTGCGACCTGGTGGTGGCCGACGAGGACGCCCAGTTCGGCTTCCCCGAGGTGAGCGTCGGTCTCAGCGTCACCGGCGGGGTGTCCCGGCTGCTTCCCCATCTGGTCGGGCTGGCCAAGTCGCGCGAGCTGCTGCTGTTCGGCGAGCGGGTGCCCGCCGCCGAGGCGGCCCGGATCGGCCTGATCAGCCGGGTCGCGCCGTCCGGCGAGCACGAAGAGATGGCCGCCGAGTGGGCGGCGAAGCTGCTGAGCCGGCCCCCGGTCGCGCTCCAGCTGGCCAAGCGGGTGCTCGAGCTGGGCCTCGACTCGTCGCTCGAGCTGGCCCTGGCCGCCGAGGTCGACCACGCGCTGCTGACCAGCCTGACGTCGGAAAATGAGCTTCCCCGTACGGAGTTCGCCCGTGACTGACCTCGTCGAACTGCTCGAGAGGGCGGCCACGACCTGGCCCGACCGGGTCGCCTGGCGCTTCGATCCGGGTCAGACGCTGACCTTCGCGCAGGTGAAAGAGCGAACCGAAGGCTACGCTCAGGCGCTGCGATCAAGGGGCATCAAGGCGGGCGACCGAGTGGCCGTGATGCTGCCCAACCAGGCCGAGTTCCCGCTGCTGTGGCTGGCCCTGGCCCGCCTCGGCGCGGCCCTGGTGCCGATCAACGTGAAGTACCGCAGCGCCGACGCCGCCCACGTGGTCAGCGACTCGGGCGCGGTCGCCGTGATCACCACCGAGGAGTTCCGGCCCCTTTTCCCCGAGATCGTGCCGCTGGAAAGCCTGACCCCCGAGCCCGGCTTCGAGCAGGGCGAGGTCGACCCGCACGCCATCGTCAACGTGCAGTACACGTCGGGCACCACCGGCTCCCCCAAGGGCTGCCTGCTGTCGCACAACTACTGGCTGACGCTGGCCGGCAGCCTGCACTTCGAGTTCCCGCACCTCGAGGCGACCGACGTGATGCTGACCGCGCAGCCGTTCAGCTACATCGACCCGCAGTGGAACGTGGTGGCCGCCCTGATCTCCGGGGCCGAACTGGTGGTGCTCGACGGTTTCCACCCGTCGACGTTCTGGGCCGAGGTGCGCCGCCACCGGGTGACCTATTTCTACTGCCTGGGCGCCATGCCCAATCTGCTGCTGGCGATGCCGCCCGGCGAGAAGGACCGCGACCATTCCGTACGGGTGGTGCAGTGCTCGGCCATCCCACCGGCCCGGCACGCCGAGCTCGAGGAGCGCTGGGGCGTGCCCTGGTACGAGGCGTTCGGCATGACCGAGACCGGCGCCGACATCCGGGTCACCCCGCGCGAGCACGACGAACTGGTCGGCACCGGCTGCCTCGGCCGCCCCGCGACCCACCGCGACGTGATGATCAGCGACGACGGTGAGTTGATGCTGAAGGGGCCGGGCATGTTCGACGGCTACCTCGGCCATCCGCCGCCGTGGCGCGACGGCTGGTTCCCGACCGGCGATCTGGCCCGCATGGACGAGCAGGGCCGGATCTATCTGCTCGGCCGGCTCAAGGACATGATCCGCCGCAGCGGCGAGAACATCGCCGCCGTCGAGGTCGAGCAGGTGATCATGGAGCATCCGGGGGTCCGCCTGGCCGCAGTGGTCGGTGTGCCCGACGAGATCAGGGGCGAAGAGGTCTTGGCGTACGTGGTGGGGAGCGCAACGGCCGACGACCTGCGGGAGTGGTGTTCCGAGCGGCTGGCCGCGTTCAAGGTGCCGCGCTACTGGCGGTTCGCCGACGAACTGCCGATGACGCCGTCCGAGCGGGTGGCCAAGAAGCTGCTCGACCGGAGTGCGCCTTGACTTTCACTTATCACAGCCCCGTCTTCTTCGACGAGTTCGACCCCAACGGGCACCTGCACAACGCGCGCTTCGCCGTCCATGTCGAGCGCGCCCAGACCGCGCTGTTCGAGCAGTACGACGGCCCGGCCGCCGCTGACGCCAGGGCCGAGGACCTGCTCTACGTCGTACGGGAACTGCATTGTGAATTTCTTGCCCCCGTGCACACGCCGGGCCTGCTCGCGGTGACGCTCACCGGACGCAGCATCGGCCGAACCAGCGCCACCTATGAATTCACCTGCGGAACCGGCACGATCTACGCCCGCGGCCACCGGGTCATCGTCAAGGTCGACCCGGCCACCGGCCGCCCGGCGCCGTGGAGCGACTGGTACCGCACGATCTTCGCGGAGCTGAGCGGAGCGACCACATGATCATCGCCGACCGGCTGCTCACCAACTGCCGCGTCATCACCGTCGACGGCCCCGACGCGAGCGCGCTGGCCATCCTGGGCGACCGTATCGTCGCCCTCGAGGAGGTGCCCGCCCGCGAGGTGATCGATCTCGGCGGCGCGGTCGTCGTGCCCGGTTTCCACGACGCGCACAACCACATGGCCTGGTTCGGGCTGTCGCTGGCCGAGGCCGACCTGCGCGTGTCCACGATGGACGACCTGCTCGCTGCCGTGAAAAGGCAGGCCGAAGCGACCCCGAGCGGCTGGGTGGTCGGCAGCGGCTACGACGAGAACAAGGTCGGCCGCCACCCCACCCGCGACGACCTCGACCGGGTCGCCCCCGGCCGCGACGTGTGGCTCAAGCACGTCTCCGGCCACATGTGCGTGGTCAGTTCGCCGGTGCTCGACCGCCTCGCCCTCGACGACGTCAGCGGCGGCCGGGTGGTCACCGACACCGCCGGGCGCCCGACCGGCCTGCTCCAGGAACAGGCGCAGAACCTGGTCAACCCGCTCGTGCTGCCCTACCCGGTGCGCGAGCTGGCCGACGCGATCGACCGGGCCGGCCGGCACTACCTGCGCGAGGGCATCACCAGCGTGGTCGAGGCCGGCATCGGCGGCGGCTGGATCGGCAAGAGCCCGGTCGAGCTGGCCGCCTACCAGACCGCCCGCGAGCAGGGCCGCCTGCACGTACGCACCGAGCTGATGGTGGCCGCCGACGCGCTGCACCCGCTGGCCGGGCACGCCGACGACGGCCTGCCACTGGGGCTCGATCTGGGCATCCGGACCGGGTTCGGCGACGACTGGCTGCGCCTCGGGCCGGTCAAGGTGTTCACCGACGGGTCGCTGATCGGGCACACGGCGGCGATGTGCCACGACTTCGCCGACACCCCGGGCAACGCCGGCTACCTGCAGGGCGACCGGGACGAACTGATCGCGACGATCGTGGCCGCGCACCGTGGTGGCTGGCGGGTCGCCGCCCACGCCATCGGGGACGCGGCCATCGACCTGGTTCTGGATGCGTATTCCGAAGCGCAGGAGGTGACGCCGAGAAAAGACGTGCGGCACCGCATCGAGCATTTCGGCGTGGCCCGTCCCGACCAGGTGAGCCGGGCCGCGGCGCTCGGCGTGGTGCCGGTGCCGCAGGCCCGGTTCGTGCCCGAGATCGGCGACGGCATGCGCCGCGCGCTCGGCCCGGGGCGGATCGCCGACGCGTACCGGCTGCGGACCCTGCTCGACGCCGGTCTGGTGCTGCCGGGCAGCTCGGACCGGCCGGTGACGATCGGCGCTCCCCTGCTCGGCATCCAGGCCATGGTCGAGCGGGTCACCGCGTCGGGATTCCCGTTCGCGGTGGACGAGCAGCTCACCGCACGGGAGGCACTGCGGGCGTACACGCTCGGCTCGGCCTGCGCGTCGCACCAGGAGGACCGCACCGGCTCGCTGCGCGTGGGCAAACTGGCCGACCTGGCCGTGCTCTCCGACGACCCGGCCGACGTGGCGCCGGAGGCGATCGGCCGCATCGAGGTGCTGCGCACGATGATCGGCGGGGTGTGGCGATGGAACTGATCCCGGCCGGCGCGCTCAGCGCCGGGCAGCTCGCGGCCACCGAGGCCATCTATCTGGCCCGGTTCCCGGCCGGGCTGCGGGCTCCGTTCGACGACCTGCTGGCCGACGACGTGCTGGTGCTGATCGACGACGACGGCCCGGCCGGCTTCGCCGTGACCCGCCCGCTCGGGCCGACCGGCTGGGTGTTCCTGCGCTACTTCGCCGTTCTCCGGCGCGGTGCCGGCGCCGGCTCCACGATGTGGCGGCTGGCCTGCGCGAACTGGGCCGCGGCGGGTCACCCACGGGTGCTGCTCGACGTGGAGGACCCGGACGAGCCCGGCATCGACGCCGCCGAGGAGTCGGAGCGCCGCCGCCGGATCGTCTTCTACGAGCGGCTGGGCGCCCGGGTGCTGCCCGTTTCCGACTACGAGCCACCGCAGCCGGGTGGGCATCCCGAGCCGTTGCGGCTGCTCGCGGCGTCGACCGGTCTCGAGTCGGACGAGGCTTCGGTCCGTGATCAGGTGCTGGCCGTGTATCAGTACCGGTACGGTCTGGGGCCGGACGATCCCGCCGTACGGAAGGCTCTGCTGACTCTATGAATCCCGTGATCGCCCAGCTCGACGGCCATCTCGGCCACCTGATCCTGAACCGGCCGCGGGTGATCAACGCGCTCACCGCCGAGATGGTCACGATCCTGCACCGCACGCTCGACGAATGGGCCACCGACGACCGGGTCCGGACCGTGCTGATCACCGGCGCCGGCGAGCGCGGGCTGTGCGCGGGCGGCGACATCCGCGCGATCCATCACGACGCCGTCACCGGCGGTACGGAATCGCTCGGCTTCTGGGCCGACGAGTACCGGCTGAACGCCGCCGTCGCCGCCTACCCCAAACCGGTCGTGGCCTGGATGGACGGCCTGGTGATGGGCGGCGGCATCGGCGTCTCCGGGCACGCGTCGCTGCGGTTGGTCACCGAACGGTCCCGGCTCGCCATGCCCGAGGTCGGCATCGGCTTCCACCCCGACGTGGGCGGTTCCTGGCTGCTCGGGCGCGCCCCCGGCCACCTCGGCACGCACCTGGCCCTCACCGGTGGCGCGATCGGGGCGGCGGACGGCATCACGGCCGGGCTGGCCGACCACTTCGTGCCCGCTTCCCGGCTCGCCGACCTGGTCCACGCGCTCGCTCACCGGGAGGCGAGCGAAGCGGTGGAGTCGTTCGCCACCGTCCCGCCGCCGGGCAGCCTGGCCGGCGACCGGGAGTGGATCGACGAGTGCTACTCGGCCCCGACGGTGGCCGGGATCATCGAGCGGCTGGCCGCCCACCCGGCGGCGAGCGCCCAGGCCGCGGCCAAGGAGATCGCCACCAAGTCCCCCTCGGCGCTGCTGGTCACGCTGCGTTCGGTGCGCACGGCACCCGGGCTCGGCAGCCTGACCGCCGCCCTCGAGCAGGAACTCCGGATCGGCACCGCGATGCTGCACTGGCCCGACTTCGCCGAGGGCATCCGGGCCCAGATCATCGACAAGGACCGCCGCCCCCGCTGGTCACCGCCGACGCTGGCCGAGGTGCCGCCGGAGCTGGTCGACGCCTGCTTCGAGCCGGGCTGACCTCAGACGGTGCGGAGGTCGAGGCTGTGCCACAGGAACAGCTCCCGGTTGCCGGTCGACCACCACAGCACCCCGGCCCGGTAACCGACGTTGGCCGCGTCCGGGCTGATCTGCACCGCCCGGCGGCCGGTGATGTCGTACGCGAACAGCTGGAAGTTCCCGGTCAGGTCGGCGTTGCCCCCGCCCTGGGCGTAGACCTCGAACCGGTCGAGGACCGCGACGTCGGCCACGGCCGTCTGCACCACGCCTTCGGCGACCATGAGACGCGCAGCCCCGTCCGGCCGCATCATCTCGATCCGCGGCATGCCGTCGTCGTCCAGCGACACCACCCGGCACCAGCTCGGGGTGCAGTTGGTGACCGCGCGCTGGTTCGCCGCCACCGCCATGTCACGCCCGGTCGAAGGGTTTCGCAGCACCGTCGCGCCCGCGGTCGAGGCCACCCCGTCGACCAGCCACGGCCACACCGACTGCTGCCACGTGCCGGGCTGGGTGCTCGTCCGCACCGGGCCACCGGACAGCGCCACCGAGCGCAGTTCGGTCGACTGGTCGTCGCCGGCGGCCACCCAGTGCACCCGGCCGCCCGCGACGAGCAGGTCGTACTCGGACTGGTAGAAGCGGGCGTCCCCGGTGTCGCCGGTGATCAGCCGGGGCGGGCGGCCGTCGCGGAGATTGACCTTCCACAGTTGCGGGCGCCCGTCACCGTGGCCCTCGGCCCACACCACGTCGTCGCCCGAGGCGGTGACGGCCGGGAACGACGCGTCGTCGCCGGGTGGTGCGGGCCGCAACACCCGTACGGCTCCCTCGGTCTTGCGCAGCACCAGCCGCAGGCCCGAGCCGTCGCGACTCTGGGCCGTCCCGATCGCGGTCCTGGCGTCGAGGAACAACGCCGGCGTGAAGGTGCTGCCGTCGGGCAGGTCGGCGGTGAAGCTGCCCCGCTGCGCGTCCGGCCAGACGAGTCCCGCCACCAGCGGACCGGTGTCCGGCTGGGCACTCGGCGGCACGAACAGCAGGACCGCGCCCGCGGCCAGCGCCGTCAGCAGGCTCAGCCCGGTCCGCACCCGTCCCCATGCCACCCGTGGAGCGTACGGCGAGATCCGGTAGTGGCCGACGGTGCCCGTGTGCAGGCCGGTGATCGAAGGCTCGGGACCCTGGCGACGAGAACGCTCACGTCGGGCGGAAACGGGCCGATCTTCGAGATGTGTCGGAGAAGCTGTGGGACAGCCGCCTCCTGCGCCTGACCGCGATCCTGGCCCTCGGCACCGCCGCGGCGTTCGCGACCGGCGAACGGCTCCGGGTCCTGTCGTTGCTGCTGGCGGCCGGGGCGAGCATCGTGACGGCCGTCCTGTGCCGGCGGGCGCCCGCGCCGGGCCGGGCCGCCCGGCGGTTCTGGTCGGCCAACGCCGCCGCTCAGGTCCTGTTCGCGCTGACCCTGCTCACGAAATTCCTCCCCGTCGTCAGCCAGGTGGCCCACGTCGCCGCGGTCCTCTTGGTGGTCGGCGCGGCCGTGCTGCTGCCGATGCGCTCGATCACCCGCACCGAGGTGATCACGCTGTGCCTGGACCTGAGCACCGTGCTGGCCGCGGGCGGACTTTTCCTGTGGCATCTGGTCGGCCTGCCGCTGTCCCGGGGCACCGCCACCGCGGCCGAGCTCGGCCCGACGATCGGCTATCTCGTCGGCGGCATGGTCGGCATCAGCGTGGTGATGAAGCTGACCACCGGCCGGGGCGACACCCTGACCCGCGGCGCGCTCCGGTTCATCGGGGCCAGCGCGCTGATCGGCGGGCTCGGCACCGCGCTCACCAGCGCCTTCGACCGCTGGCCCGATCTCGACCCCACCGTGCTGATCAGCGCGTTCGGGGCCCTGGTGGTCGCGGTGGCCGCGCGC
This sequence comes from Paractinoplanes bogorensis, assembly GCF_018829635.1. GTDB lineage: Bacteria > Actinomycetota > Actinomycetes > Mycobacteriales > Micromonosporaceae > Actinoplanes > Actinoplanes bogorensis. The sequence continues at coordinate 96,896 of NZ_JAHKKG010000003.1, read as the reverse complement.
TACCAGGCCGTCGAGCCGGTCGAGCTGGTCGGCCGGCGCCGCCACCACACCCTCTACCCGTATCTCGCCGTGGCCGCCGTGGGCGCCCTGATGATCAGCACGATCGTGGCCGACTCGGGCGACGAGCTGTCGATCGCGGTCGGCTCGCTGGTGCTGACCGTGCTGGTCGGCGCGCGGCAGGTGCTGGCCATCCGCGAGAACGACCGGCTGGTCGAGCGCACCCAGCGCGACGAGGAACGGTTCCGGCTGCTCGTGCAGAACTCGACCGAGGTCGTGACGATCACCGGCCCGGACGCCGCCGTGCGCTACATCAGCCCGTCCGTGACCCGCGTGCTCGGCCTCGACCCGGCCGACGTCGTCGGACGGCCGCTGGCCGGGTTCGTGCACCCCGACGACCTGTCGATCGTCGGGGACGCGTACGCGACGATGCTCTCCGCGCACGGGGCCTCGGCGACGATGCACGCGCGGTTCCGGCACGCGGACGGGTCGTGGCGCTGGCTCGAGACGATCGGGGCCAACCTCACCCACGAACCCAGCGTCGGCGGCGTGGTCACCAACGGGCGGGACATCACCGAGACCCGTACGGTGCAGGACCGGCTCAGCCACGACGCCACCCACGACACCCTCACCGGACTGGCCAACCGGGCCCTGTTCGCCGAGCGAATCGCGGCCGACCTGCGTACGGGAAAGAATTTCAGCCTCGTCCTGATCGACCTGGACGACTTCAAGACCGTCAACGACACCCTGGGCCACCACGTCGGCGACGGCCTGCTGGTGGCGGTGGCCGAGCGGATGCGGGCCAGTGTCCGGCCGGTCGACCTGGTGGCCCGGCTCGGCGGCGACGAGTTCGCCATCCTGTTCGACGAGATGAGCGGTGAGCCGGTCGACCGGGCGCTGCGCCGCATCGCCGAACAGCTGCTGATCCCGGTCGAGGTCGACGGCCAGCTGCTCAGCGTGCGGGCCAGTTTCGGGGTGACCGAGGGGACGGCCGGGGACGACGCCGGTGACCTGCTGCGGCACGCCGACATCGCGATGTACGAGGCCAAGGCGCGCGGCGACGGCGGTCAGCAGCGGTACGTGGCCGGCATGGAGTCGCGCTCGGCCGAACGCACCCGCCGCGACGCCGAGCTGCGCCGGGCCCTGGCCGACGAGCAGTTCGTGCTGCACTACCAGCCGGTCGTGGCCCTGCCCGGCGGCGACCTGGCCGGGGTCGAGGCGCTGGTGCGCTGGCAGCACCCGGAGCGCGGCCTGCTGGCACCGGGCGAGTTCATCGCGGCGGCCGAGGACACCGGCCTGATCGTGCCGCTCGGCCGGTGGGTGCTGCGGGCGGCGGTGCGGCAGGCGGCGGCGTGGCGGGCCGGGCTGGGCGCCGGAGCACCCCGTACGGTCTCGGTCAACGCCTCCCCGCAGCAGTTGCAGAACCCGGAGTTCGCGGCCGAGGTCGCGGCCGCGCTGGACGAGGCCGGACTGCCGCCCACCTGTCTCACCCTGGAGATCACCGAGTCGACCGCGCTCGGCGGGGGCGCCACCTGGACCACCCTGGCCGCGCTGCGCGAGCTCGGGGTGCGGGTGGCACTGGACGACTTCGGCACCGGGGCGTCCACTCTCAGCCTGCTCGTCGACTGCCCGGTCGACCAGGTGAAACTCGACCGCTCGTTCGTCCCGGGACCCGGTCGTGACGCGATCGCCCGGGCGGTGCTGCAGCTGACCCAGGCGATGGGCGTGGAGGCGGTGGCCGAGGGGGTCGAGACGGCCGAGCAGGCCGAGTTGCTGACCGCGATGGGGTACCGGCGGGCGCAGGGCTACCACTTCGCCCGGCCCGCGCCCGCGGAAGACCTTTTCGCGCACCGCGTGGGTTGACTTCGAGAGCACTCGAAGGACCAGCATGCTCGGCATGGCTGACATCGTGCTGGGCGCAATGCTGTTCGGAACCAGGATCGGCGAGAAGGAGTCGTTCGAGCTGCTCGACCGTTTCGTCGAGCGGGGCGGGCGGTGGATCGACACGGCGAACAACTACGCGTTCTGGGAGCATCCCTCCGGCCTGGGCGGGCACAGCGAGCGGGTGATCGGCCGCTGGCTGGCCGCCCGGCCCGGGATGCGGGACCGGGTGCTGATCAGCACCAAGTGCGGGGCCGAGCCGACCGACCCGGCCCGCGGGCTGGAGGCGATGGAGGGCCTGTCGGCGGCGACGGTCCGGCGGGCGGCGGCCGCGAGCCTGCAGCGGCTGGGCGTCGACCACGTGGACATGTACTGGGCGCACGTCGAGGACCGGTCGGTGCCCCTGGCCGAGACGGCGGGCGTCTTCGGGGAGCTGCGGACGGCGGGCCTGGCCGCGCGGACCGGCGCCTCGAACACCCCGGCCTGGCGGGTGGAACAGGCCCGGGCGCTGGGCGCGGGCTGGGACGCGTTGCAACTGCGGCACTCGTACGCCCTCCCCCGCCCCGGAGCCGCACTGGAGTCGTGGTCACACCGGCAGGTCTTCCCGGAGACCCTCGATTACGTACGCTCCACTCCCGACCTGGATCTGTGGGCGTACTCGTCGCTGATCAACGGCGCCTACGGCCGGGCCGACCGCCCGCTCGAGGAGGCGTACGACCACCCGGGTACCACCCGCCGCCTGACCACCCTGGCCGACGTGGCTGAATCAGCCGGCGTTACCCGGAACCAGGTCGTGCTGGCCTGGCTGCTCGGCGGCGACCCGCAGGTCTGGCCGATCGTCGGCGCCAGCACTCCCGAGCGCCTCGACGAGGTGATGGCCGCCCGCGACCTGAAGCTGGACGCCGAAACGCGGGCCCGCCTGGACGCCGCCAACTAGCGGGTAAGCTGGCGCGATGTCCGGGAAGGATCAGCGGCGCCGAGGGCCCGGCGAGCTCGAGTCGGCCCTGCTCGACGTGCTGGTCGGTGCCGATCGGCCGTTGACCCCCGGGGACGTACGGGAGAAATTGCCCGCTGAGGACCCCCTGTCGTACAGCACCGTGGTGACGATCCTGACCCGGATGTACGCCAAGGGGGTGCTCGCGCGCTATCGCGACGGTCGCGCGTTCCGCTACGCGCCGCTGACCGACGGGCCCTCGCTCACCGCGCAACGGATGGGCCGGCTGCTCGACGCCGACGCCGACCACGAGACCGTGCTGCAGCGTTTCGTGGCCGGGCTCGGGCCGGGCGACGAGGCGGTGCTGCGCCGCCTGCTGTCAGAGACGCGAGGCGACGAGGAGCTCGCCTAGGTCATAGAGGCACTCGCCGGTCCAGACCAGCGAGAACGCGGCCACCAGGGCCGGTGCGGCGGTCAGCGTCCACGAACCGCGGGGCCGCCCGCGCAGCAGCGAGGCCACCCGTTGCGGCAGCACGCCGGGCCGGGCCGGCGCCATCTGCAGCCCGGCCACGACCGGGGGCGCGCCGATCAGCGCGGCCGTCCCGATCGCCCGCGCCACCACGTGCCGGTCGCCGACCGCGGCCGCCGCCTGCTCGTCGGCGGCCCGCTCGACGAGGAACTCGACCCGGCGGGCGAGCCACCGGAACACCGGGTGGGCCGCCGCGGCCAGGCGCGCGATCCGCACCAGGCCGTGGTGCCCGGCCGAGAGATGCGCGCGTTCGTGGGCGAGCAGGGCGGCGTACTGCCGGTCGGTCAGCCCGGCCCGCATCGCGGTGGTCACGACGATCCGGCCGCCGCGGACGGGCAGCGCGAAGGCGAGCGCCCGCGGGTCGTCGACCAGCACCACGCCGTCGGCGCCGGTGGGCAGGTCGGCGTACTGCTCGGCGAACGCGCGGTCGCGCCGGTGCCGCCGCCACACCAGCGCGACGGCGGCCACAGCGGCGAGCAGCGCCACCGCCGACCCCCAGGACACCCAGGGAACGGCTGCGGTGTCGTCGCGTACCGCCTGAGCGGACCAGCCGAACCACCGGCCGACGGCCGGGATCTCGGCCACCGCCTTGAGCGCGAACACCGCGAGGTTGGCCAGCGACGCCAGCGCGGCGACGGCCATCGACCAGGCCAGGAACGGCACCGCCCGGTCGGGCCGCATGCGGGCCGAGGTGAGCCCGATCGTGACCGCCACCAGGGCCGGGCAGACCAGCACACCGGCGAGGAAGTGGTCGATCACGAGGCCGAACCTAGCGCTCGCGTCCGATCGGCACCACCATCGGCGTACCGGTGACCGGGTCCGGGATCACCTTGCTGGCCAGCCCGAACACCTCGGCCACGAGATCAGTGGTGACGATGTCGGCCGGCGCCCCCTCGGCCACGACCGCTCCGTCACGCATCGCGATCAGGTGGGTGGCGTAGCGGGCGGCGTGGTTCAGGTCGTGCAGCACGGCGACCAGCGTCGTGCCGTCGCGGTGCAGATCGGTGAACAGCTCCATCAGATCGATCTGGTAGGCGATGTCGAGGAACGTGGTCGGCTCGTCGAGCAGCAGCCACGGCGTCCGCTGGGCCAGCGCCATCGCCACCCACACGCGCTGACGCTGACCGCCGGAGAGTTCGTCGACCAGGCGGGGCGAGAGTTCCTCGATGCCGGTGGCAACCATGGCCTCCCGTACGGCCTGCTCGTCGGCGTCCGTCCATTGGCGGATCAGGCTCTGGTGCGGATAACGGCCGCGCGCCACCAGATCGGCCACCCGGATGCCGTCGGGTGCGATCGACGTCTGCGGCAGCAGCCCGAGCCGCCGGGCCACTTCCTTCGCCCGGTATGACCCGATGTCCTTCCCGTCGAGCAGCACGTGCCCGGCCGACGGCCGCAGCAGGCGGGACAACGCCCGCAGCAGCGTCGACTTGCCGCACGCGTTGGGCCCGACGATGACCGTGAACGAGCCGGGCGGGATGGCGACGTCGAGCCCGGACGAGATGACCCGCCGGTCGTAGCCGATGGTGGCGTTGTCGGCCCGCAATTCCGTGGTCACAGTCGCCTCCGGGACTCGTGGATGAGCAACCAGATCAGATAGCCGCCGCCGAGCACGACGGTGACCACCCCGACCGGCAGCGGGGTGGGCAGCACGTGCTGGGCGACGTAGTCGCAGGCGCACAACATCAGCGCGCCCAGGAAGGCGGCCGGGGCCAGAGCCACGCCCGCCGTCCGGGTCAGACGCCGGCTGATCTGCCCGGCGGCCAGCGCGACGAACACGATCGGTCCGGCCGCGGCCGACACGGCGGCGGTCAGCGCCACCCCGAGGGCGACCAGCGCGAGCCGGGCCGGTTCGACCGCCACACCCCGGGCCCGGGCCGCGTCGTCGCCGAGTTCGAGCTGACGCAGCGGCCGGGCCAGCGGCACGGCGACCAGCAGCAGCACGCCGATCACCACCCCGCCGAGGCCGGCCTGGGCCCAGCCGGTGTCGTTCAGCGACCCGATCCCCCAGGTGGCGGCGGCCATCGCGACCTCGAGGTCGGCGGTCAGCATCAGCCACGTGTTGAACGAGTTGAGGGTGGCCGCGACCGCGATGCCCACGATGATCAGCCGGAACCCCTGCACGCCCCGCCGGTAGGCCAGCAGATAGACCAGCGCGGCGGTCGCCAGGCCGCCGGCCAGTGCTCCGCCGGCCACCCGCAGATAGGAGCCGCCGGCGAGCACCATGACGAGCAGGGCTCCCGTGTACGCCCCGGTGGAGAACCCGATGATGTCGGGGCTCGCCAGCGGATTGCGGGTCAGCGACTGGAAGATGGCCCCGCTGACCCCGAGCGCGGCCCCGAACACCAGTGCCGCCAGCACCCGCGGCATCCGCCAGTCGACGACGATGGTGTGCGCGAAGCTCTGCCGGTCCAGGACGGCCGACACCACTTCGGAGACGCTGAGCCGGAAGTCTCCGCTGGCCAGGGCCACCAGCGCGACGGACAGGCTCAGGGCGGCCAGCACGGCGCACACGGCGAGACTGCGGACGTCGAGTCGCAGGGACACCGGTCCGAGACGCGCCCACAGCGTGCGGCGACCGAAATCGATCACAGTCCGCTCACCCTCGTCCGGCGGATCAGGACGATCAGCACCGGCGCCCCGACGAACGCGGTCACGATGCCGACCGGGATCTCGCCCGGGCGCATCACCACCCGGCCCAGCACGTCGGCGGTGAGCAGCAGGATCGGGGCCAGCACGGTGGTGTAGGCCAGGATCCAGCGCTGATCGGGCCCGGTGATCCAGCGGGCGACGTGCGGCACCATCAGCCCGACGAAGCCGATCGGCCCGGCGATCGCGGTCGCGCCACCGGCCAGCAGGGTCACCGCGGCCACGACGACGACGCGCGTACGGGTCACGTGGGCGCCCAGCGCGGACGCGGCGTCGTCGCCGAGCGCTATCGCGTTCAGCGGGGCGGCGGCGATCGCGGCCAGGATCAGTCCGATCGCGAGGAACGGCAGCACCGGCCACACCACGGCCAGGCCGCGGTCGGCGATCGTGCCCGCGCTCCAGAACCGCATCGCGTCGAACGCCACCGGATCGAGCAGGGTCATGGCGGCGGTGATGCCACCCAGCACGGCCCCGAGCGCCACCCCGGCCAGCACCAGGCGCACCGGATCGGCCGTGCGGCGGCCGGCCGCGCCGATCACGTAGACGACCACGGTGACGACCAGCGCGCCCGCGAACGCGAACCACAGGTAGCCGGTGATCGAGCCGATCCCGAACACGCCGACCGCCAGCGCGACGAAGAACGCGGCGCCCGGCCCCACGCCCAGGATGCCCGGGTCGGCGAGGGGGTTGCGGGTCAGCGCCTGGATCAACGCCCCGGACACGCCCAGGGCGATGCCGACGATCAGGCCCACGACCGTACGGGGAAATCGCAGGTCCCGGATGATCAGGCGCTCGGTGACGTCGGTCGGGTGCAGAACGGCCGGCAGCGGGATGTCCCGCGCGCCGATCGCGATGCTGGCCAGCACCACCACGACCAGCAGCACCAGGGCGGCAACCAGCCCGGCGGTCTTGGACAATCGACACTCCTTAAAAGTAAGGTTAGGGTACCCTCATGATCACCGCCTCGCTCACGCGCCGGTCACTGCTCACAGGTGCACTCCTCATGCTGGCCGGCTGCTCGTCCGGCTCGTCGACCCCCGACATCGGCACCAGCGCGTCGACCCGGACCGTCCCCGGAGGACTCGGCACCATCGAGGTCCCGGCCGGTCCGCAGCGTGTGGTGGCGGTCGGTCAATATCGCGACCTCGACGCGGCGATCGCGCTCGGCGTCGTCCCGCTGCTCAGTCCCGACCTGAGCTTCTTCCTCGAAGGCGGAGTCGCGCCGTGGGTGCAGCCGTTGCTCGGCCCGGCCAAGCTCAACCTGGTCGACGTCGAGGAAATGCCGTACGAGGCGATCGCCGCGCTGAAGCCCGACCTCATCCTGGCCACCGACCGGCTCAACCTGGAGGAGGAGTACGCGCGGCTCAGCCAGATCGCGCCCACCATGTCGTGGGACGAGGGCTACAACAAGGACGAGTGGCGCACGACCACGACCCGGGTCGGCGCGGCGCTGGGCAAGGAGGCCGAGGCGGCCCAGCAGATCAAGACCACCGAGGACGCGATCGCCCAGGCCAAGGCGGCCAACCCCGAGTTCGCGGGCAAGACGTTCACGCTGGGCCCGGTCACCGCCGACGGCACGGTCAACACGATCAACAGCACCAGCGACGCGTCGGCCGAGTTCCTCGCCCAGTTCGGGCTGGCGCTCTCCCCCGCGGTGACCAGCCTGCCCAACGCGGCCATCCCGGGCCGCGCGGTGATCAGCCCCGAGCGGCTCGACGTGCTCGACGCCGACGTGCTCATGCTGACCTTCAACACGCCGGCCGCCCGCACCAAGCTCGAGGCGACGCCGCTGTTCCAGCAGATTCCCGCCGTACGCCGTGGTGCCTACGTCGGTCTCGACCTGCCCGCCGCACTGGCGATCGGGTTCCCGTCCGCGCTGAGCGTCCGCTACGGCATCGAGCAGGTCCTCCCGAAGATCAAGGCCGCGCTGGCCCGCCCCCGATGAGGGCCTTGATCAGCAAGTCGGCGGTGTGGTGCTGCCACTGCTCGGGCGTCCAGCCGCACGCGTCGACGAACTGCAGGTAGGTCTCGGCGTTGCCGAGCACGAAGGCGATGTCCCGCGCCCGATCGGGATCGAGGCCCGGCCTGAGCGCGCCGAGGCCGGCGAGCAGACCGATCAGGAACCCGTGCGCCGTACGCGTCTGCTCCTGATTCGTGTTCCACTGCGCCGCCACTTCGGGGTCGGTGCTGGTGGCCCCGCGCACGACCCGCATGAGCGGCGCGATCCGGTCGATGATGACGCGACCGCCCGCCACCCAGAGCTCGACCACACGCCGCGGGTCGGGCTCGGCCCGGATCTCGGCGATCCACGGTCGCTCCATCAGCGGAATCGGCTCGTCGTCGCCGACCGCGGCCACATCGAGGGCCTCCTTGAGCAGTGTGCGCTTGTTTCCGAAGTGGAAATACACCGTCTGCACGGCCACGCCGGCCTCCGCGGCCACCCGATCGAGACGCGTCGCGCCGTAGCCGACCGCCACGAACTGCGCCGCCGCCGCCGCGACGATCCGGCGCCGCGTCGAGCGTGCCTGTTCCGCTCGTGTCGGCTTTCTTCGCTTGACTTCTCCGCTCACTCGCTAGAGCCTACTTTAGTCAATTACTAGAGCCAACTCTAACGAACGGAGAGTCATGCCGGACCTGGCGGGCTTCCATCACGTCAAACTCCCGGTCGCCGACCTGCAACGCAGCCGGGACTGGTACACCACGGTGCTCTGCCTGCGGGTCGAGATCGAGTTCGTCGAGGACGGCGAACTGATGGGCCTGGCCCTCGAAGACGCGACCGGTCGCCTGCGCCTGGCGTTGCGGCTGGATCCCGTACGGGCAAAGGCCCTGGCCGGTTTTGATCCGGTCGCGCTCGAGGTGCCGAAACGCGAGGACGTCGAGGCGTGGCGGGCCCGCCTGGACGACCTGGAGCAACCCCACGGCGGTGTCGTGACCGGCCACCGGGGCGGCTCGGTCCTGATCGGCCTGCACGACCCCGACGGCATCGAGATCCGCCTGTACGCAGTCTGATTACTGAAGGGAACACTGACCATGGTTCACACACAGATCGACGGCTTCGGGATCGCCTACACGGATTCGGCCGGGGACGGTGAGCCCCTGCTGCTGATCCACGGCGGTGGCCTGGCCGACTGGTGCACCATCCTGGCCGCCACCCCGGCCCTGCAGCGCTTCCGCGTGATCCGGATGGTTCGCGCGGGCTATCTGGGCACCGCCGCCGACGGGCTGAGCGTGGCCGATCACGCCCGGCACGCCGCCACCCTGCTGCGGCGGCTGGACGCGACCGGGGCGCATGTCGTCGCGCACTCGTCGGGCTCGGCCATCGCCTTGCAGCTGGCGGTCGACGACCCGGCCGTCGTCCGCACCCTCACCCTGCTCGAACCACCGCTGGTCGACCCCCTGGCCGACCCGGCCGACCTCGACGCGCTGCACGCCGCGTTCGGGCCGGTCATGGGCGCGGCGATGGGCGCGCTCGCCCGGGGCGACGAGGAGGCGGCGTTCGACACCTTCATGTCCCTGGTCTGCGGGCCGGGCTACCGCGACGTGCTGAACTCCGTCCTCGGCACCGAGGTGGTCGACGCCGCCGCCCGGTCCAGTCGCCACTTCTTCTCCGGCGAGGTGCAGGCGCTGAACGGATGGACCTTCGACCCGGCCGCCGTCACCCAGCCGCTCCTGCTGGTGCAGGGCGCCGAGAGTCTGCCGCTCGAGCACCGGCTGATCGCGCACCTGGCCCGACTGGTCCCCGGCTCGACGATCGCGACCGTCGAGCACGTCAACCACCTGATGCCCCTGACCGCACCGGCCGTCCTCGCCCGGCTGGTCACCGAATTCACCGCGGCCCGCACACCGAGCACCACCCCCGCCGCCTGACCTCCGGGGATCAGCGGTTGAGGCCGGCGACACGGCAGAGAACGGCGAAACCGTCGTCGGTGCCGGGCCAATGGCGGCGGACAGAATCGAGGCCGGCCCGGCGCACCACGGAACGCAGTGCGGCGATGACGACGATCGCGTCATCGGCGTAGCCCAGGACGGGGACGAAGTCGGGGATCAGGTCGAACGGCATGGCCAGGTAGGCCATCAGCAGGCCGAGGCGGATACGGACGCCTCGGGGCAGGGTGGGGTCGGCCGCCAGACGGCGCAGAAGTCGGAGCAGGTCGGGGAGCAGCCGCAGCGCTTCCTTGAGCGGAACGGTGCCGGGTTTCAGCACCAGCAGCGCGACGACCAGGACGATCCAGAGCAGCGCCAGGGCCGCCGCCACGCTGATCAGCGTCTGCCAGTACCAGGCCATGCGGGCCATACTCCCGTAGCCGGTTCGAGCCGGCCACCATGAGCCAAAATCGGTCGCTCCGGCGAGCGTCGGCGGGTACAAAAGTCGGGTGATCACCAAGTATCCCCGGACTCCGCATCTGGCCGGGTCGCGCCTGCAGCCGGGGGACGAGGATCTGTCGCAGACGCCGTTCGCCGAGCTCGCGGGGCGGCATCTGGTGGTCGAGGAGAAGCTGGACGGCGCCAACGCGGCGATCAGCTTCACCGACGAGGGCGAGTTGCGGCTGCAGTCGCGGGGGCATTTTCTGACCGGTGGGCCGCGGGAGCGCCAGTTCGCGCCGTTCAAGTCGTGGGCCCACCTGGTCGCGCCGATCCTGTGGCCGGTGCTGGGAGCGCGGTTCGTGCTCTACGGCGAGTGGCTCTATGCCAAGCACACGGTGTTCTACGACGCGCTGCCGCACTACTTCTGCGAGTTCGACATTCTCGACCTGTCGAGCGGCACGTTTCTCGACACGCCGACCCGCCACGCCATGCTGGCGGACACGCCGGTGGTCAGCGTTCCGGTGCTGCGGACCGGTCCCGTGGCCACGCTCGGGGAGCTGACCGGACTGGTCGGGCCGTCGACCGTGCGCACGGCCGCCTGGCGCGACACGTTGCGGGCCAGTGCCTCGCGGGCCGGTGTCGACCCCGATCGCGCTGTCGCCGAGACCGACCCGGGTGACGACATGGAAGGCCTCTACCTCAAGGACGAAGCCGGCGGACGCGTGGCCGGGCGCTACAAGTGGGTGCGGGCCGGGTTTCTCCAGGCCGTCCTCGACTCCGGCTCGCACTGGGCCGACCGCCCGATCGTGCCCAACCGGCTGGCCGACCCGGCGGTGATGTATGCGATCTGACTGGACGCTCTTCGCCGAACTGTGCCCGGACGGTCCGTCGTGGACGGTGCCGTGGGCGCGGGTCGAGGAGGAGTTCGAGTGGATCCGGCGGCTGCGCGGGGTTCCGCAAGACCCGGTGCACCACGGCGAGGGCGACGTGGCCACGCATACCCGGATGGCGGCCGAGGCCCTCGCCACGCAACCGGCGTGGCGGGCGCTTCCGCCGGCCGAGCGGGTGCGGCTGTTCGGGGCCGTGCTGCTGCACGACGTGGCCAAACCGGACTGCACCCGCACCGACGACGACGGCCGGATCACCGCGCACGGTCACTCCCGGCGGGGCGACCTGACCGTACGCCGGATCCTGTGGGAACTCGGTGCGCCCCGGGCCTGGCGGGAGCATGTGGCGGCGCTGGTCCGGCATCATCAGGTGCCGTTCTGGGCCCTCGAACGGCCCGACCTCGAGCAGATCGTGCTGCGGGTGAGCCTGCTGGCGAGCAACCGCGATCTGGCCATGCTGGCCGACGCCGACATCACCGGCCGGATCTGCGGCGACCGGGACGACGTGCTGGGCAACATCGAGTTGTTCCGCGAGTTCTGCGCGGACCTCGGAGTGCTCGACCGGCCTTGGCCCTTCGCGTCCGACCACGCCCGGTTCCAATATTTCCGTACGCCGGGACGTGACCCCCGCTACGCCGCCTACGACGACACTCGCCTGACGATGACCGTGCTCTCCGGTCTGCCCGGCGCGGGCAAGGACACCTGGGTGGCCGCGCACGCCGAAGACCAACCGGTGATCAGCCTGGACGTCATCCGCGACCGGCTCGGCGTCAAACCGTCCGACGGTCAGCGGGCGGTCGCCGCCGCCGCGCACGAGGAGGCGCGGGTGCATCTGCGGGCCCGCCGCGACTTCGTCTGGAACGCCACCAACATCTCGCGCCAGCATCGCGACCTGTGCATCGGGCTGGGCGCGGCCTATCACGCCCGGGTCGAGATCGTCGCGCTCGAGGTGCCGCCGCAGACGCTGCTGCGCCAGAACGGGGGCCGTCCCGCGCCGGTGCCGCCCGCGGTCATCCACCGCCTGATCGGCAAGTGGGAGTCACCCGACGTGACCGAGGCCCACGCCGTCCACCTGGGTTAGAACCGGGCCAGCAGCAGGGCCAGACGCTGCTCCTGGATCTCGCGGGGCAGCCGGCCGCCGCGGGTCAGGGTGGCCAGCCCGTGCAGCGCGGCCCAGAAGACCTCGGTGAGTACGGCCGGATCGTCGTCGCCGGCCCGGGGCCGCACCGCCTCGCGCAGTTCACCGAAGCCCGCCTGCAGCGCGGCCGGCGTGTCCGGCCGCGCGAAGGCCAGGTCGACGCTGTGGGTGAACATGGCCTCGTAGAGCACCGGCCGGGTCTCGGCGAACGCCAGATAGGCCGTGGCCACCCCCGTCAGCGGATCGGCGGCGGCACCCCGGGCCGCCCGCAACTCGGCCGCCAGCTCGGCGAAGCCGTCGACGGCGACCGCGGCCATGATGGCGTCCTTGCCCTTGAAGTGGCTGTAGAGCACCGGCTGGCTGTATTCGATCCGCTCGGCCAGCCTCCGGGTGGTCACCGCGTCCCAGCCCTCGGCCTCGGCCAGCTCGCGGGCGGCGTCGACGATCAGTCGTTCCCGCTCCTGCCGGGCGCGCTCACGACGTTCCTGAATAGCCATGACAGCGATCCTAGCGCCGCTAGAGAACGCGTGCTAGCGTCACGTTAAATGCTAGCAACGCTAGAAGGAGTAGCAATGCTTGAGATTGCCGCCTACGGGCTCGCCATCGTGCTCAACCTGTTCATCATCTTCATCGGCACCCGGTTCCTGCTGGCGCCGACCGTGGCCGCGGCCGGCTACGGCGTGCCGTCGACGTTCAACGCCTACCTGACCGTGAAAGGAGTGCGCGACACCACGTACGGGCTGGTCGGTCTGGCTCTGCTGGCCTTCGCCGGTGCGACCGCCGGCGCCTGGTTCATGCTGGTCGTCGCGCTGGCGCCGCTGGGCGACACGGTGATCGTGCTGCGCAACGGCGGCACCCGGGCCACCGCGTTCGGCATCCACTTCGCCACCGCGGTGACCGTCCTGATCAGTGCCGCCCTGCTGTTCACGCTGTGAGGGCCGGCGACCCCGGGGGAAGGTCGCCGGCGGCTCTCTCCTCAGCGGCAGTGACTCGCTATCGCCTGCAACGACCGGATCGCCTCGATCGCGGCGCGCAGGCGAGCCTGCAGGTCGTAGAGCGAGGCGCTGGTCTGGTCGGCCCGGTGCTGCAGCTCCAGCCACTCGTCCTGGGTGTCGGTGTGCTCGCGGCCGAGCTGCTTGGCCTCGTGGTCGGCGTCGATCGCGGCCGTCCCGCCCGGCCGCGTCGGGTCCACATCGGCCACGGTGATCGCCCGGTAGGTGGTGTGCCCGTAACTCGTGATCTCGATCGGCTCGATGTCGTTCGTCCGGATGTACTCGGCCAGCAACCGCTGAGCCTCCCGCTGCCCGTCGATCCACCGGGTCAGCGACTCGCTGTTGCGCTCACGGGCGGCCTGCGCCTCCCGGCCGAGCACGTCGGCGGCCCGGGTGGCGGCGTCGATCTCCGAGTTGAGCAGGTCGATCTGGTCGCCCATGGCCTCGATCGCGTCGTTCAGCTCCTCGCACTCGGGCACCTCCTTGCCGCCACCGCCGCCGGGCTGGTCCTTCGGGTCGCTCGAGCCGGCGACCGGCGGGTTCCAGCGGTACTCGGCGCAGTAGCCGACGACGATGGTGTTGTAGCCCTCGTCGGTGTGGATGGTCGTCTGCCGGGTGTCCTCGCGGACGCAGGTCACGTCGTCCTTGGCGTAGGCGGGCGCCGGCGCCAGAGCGACCGCGACGCCGACCGCCGCCACCACCCCGGCCAGACCTCGAATCATTCGCATGCGTCGAAGAATCGGGGACGGGCCGCCGCGGAGCTGTCCGGCTTCGGTCAGAATTCGCGAGTCCAGGGCAGAACCAGGGATATCCCCGGGCTCACCAGTCCAGCTGGTTGTCCGGCACCCCCACCGACAGGGCGTAGACCTCGACGTCGGCCCGGGCCCGCCGATCCCCCGTCGGGTAGTGCAGGACCCGGCCCGGGAAGATCACGTACGTCTCGTCGCCGGTCTCGAAGCTGACGTACCAGCCCCGTCCGGTCAGCGCATCGGCGAACAGCTCGGCCAGGTCGTCCGGGTCGGCGTCGCTGGAGAACTCGACCAGCGTCCACAGCAGCGGCTGCTCGGGCGAGCCATCGTCCACCTCGAACCGCGACAGCCGCCGGACCCTGATGAGCGAGTCGTCGAGCACCGCCCCGGGCCGCAGGCTCTCGACGATGACAGCACCGGTGATCACACCCCCAGGCTATGCCAGCAGGGCGGCGACGAAGGCGTCCGGGGAAGTCGAGGCCGGGCGGTCGCTGACCTGGCCGTCGCCCAGCTCGATCACCCGCCAGACGCCGTCGGCGCGCTGGGCCACGTCGACGGTGACGAACGGTAGGGCCAGGCCGGCCACCGCCCCGGCCAGTTCGGCCACGGGCAGGCCGGGCGGCGGCAGGTCGTCGGGCGTGTCGGGGTGGGCCGTGATCAGGCGGCAGGTGCCGTTGACCCACCACGTGCGAGCCTCGGCCCCGGTGAACGGCTCGAACCGGCGCAGCACGAAACCCCCGGTGAAGTCGTCGTCCCTCAGTTCGCGCATGCGCTCGGCCACCCGCCAGGCCGCGGCGCCGTCGGTCAGGTCGGGGATGTAGGCGGCCTCGTGCCAGTAGTGCTTCATCGACTTGGTGTAGTCGCGCAGCACGGCCGCACCCTCGCCGAGCGCGGCCCGCGCCTGGTCGAACGCGTCCCGGTCGTCGCCGATGGTCCACACCGACGACGGGGTGAAGGCGGCCAGGGCGTCGTACCACCCGGGCAGCTCGTGGCCTCGGCGGTACTGCTCGGCGGTACTGCTCGGCGGTGGTGCGCAACGACGGAACGGCCCGCGCGAAGCCGGCGTAGGCGGACGCGGTGAGCATCCAGCCGCGACGGGGACCGAGCCTGGCCGATCCGCCGGGCCGGGGGCAAGCGAGTTGCGACTAGGATGTCCGGGTCGGCACAACCTGGGTGGTGGTCGGCGCGTTGGACGACGAAACCGCCACCACCGACCGAGGGGCCATCGCATGCGGAAGTTCATCGCCGTTCTCGGCATCGCCGCCGTCACCATGGGCGGCTGCGCCGGAGCAGCCATGGCCGATGATCATGTCGCCGTCAAGGCGCCGGCTCCGGCGGCGACCACGAAGGCGCCACCGACCCCGGCGATCAAGGACTCCGACCCCAAGCTCAAGTACGTGCAGGCCGACAAGCTCGTCACCATCACCCGCGAGGGCAAGCCGGTCGCCAAGGTCACGCTGGCCTCGGCCCGATACACGAAGAACTCCGGCACCGTCGTCCTCTCGGTCGCGGCCGCCCGGCCCTTCACCATCGATCCGGCGATGTTCACGCTCTACGACGTCGAGGGCTGGGAGAACGACCCGGTGCAGACCAAGCCGGTCCGGTTCGAGACCGGGACGGGCTCGCTCAAGCTGACCTTCGCCGGCACCCCGGCCGACCCGGGCGCGCTGGGCTGGGTTCCGCAGAACGGCAAAGAGGCCGTGGCCGTCTGGGAACGGTCCTAAAACTCACCTCGGGCGCGCCGGCGTCGATATGAGGGCGTGCCCGAGACTCCAGGTCGCCCGTCGCTCTTCGCCGACCGGGCATTCCAGGCCGTCACGGCACTGTCGATCGTCAACGCCGGTGTCTTCCTGACCCAGCAGTTCACCGCGTACCTGCTGCCCCCGGCGGTCAACTGGCTGCTGATGATCGCGGTCATCGTCCCCACCATGGTGCTCTGCCGCCGGGTGCAGGCCGACCCGGGCTCGGCCCCGGCCGTACGCCGCTACTGGCGCTCGGTCGAGATCGGCATCGTGATCTTCGCGGTGGTCGCGGCGTTGCGCATTCTGTCCGCGCTGACCGGCACCGGCTGGCTCGTGCAGGTCTCGATCGTGCTGCATCTCGTCGGCGGCTTCGTGCTCACCGGGCCGCTGCTCGGCCTGCCGTTCAGCGCCCACAGCCGTACGAGAATGGTCGGTGTCTGGCTCGACCTGGGCACCCTGACCTCGGCTGCGGGCCTGCTGATCTGGCATTTCGTCGCGTCCGCGCAGTTCCCCGGCGGCCACGTCACCCTGCACGGGGTGGGCGCGGCCGTCGTCATCATGGGCGCTGGCCTCAACCTGGTCTACCTGACGGCCAAGGTCGTGCTGTCCGGGGTCGACTCGTTCGCCCGCCGCGGGCTCTACGGCATCGGCGCGTCGGCCCTGATCGGCGGGCTCGGCTCGGCGATCGCCTTCCTGCACCCGCACCAGCCTCGTCTCAACCTGCTCACCATCGTGCTGCCGCTGGCCGCCTTCGCCGCCGCGGTCGGCGCCCGCCTGCAGGTCGTGGACACCGCGGCCGGCGGCCGCCCGGCGCGGAAGAAGCGCGGCTACAGCCTCATGCCGTACGTGGGCATCGCCGCGGTCGACGCCCTGGTGATCTATCACAACATCTGGGACGTCCGGCACGGCATGCTGATCGACGGCGTCGCGGTCGGGCTCACCGCACTGGTCGTGATCCGCCAGCTGATCGCGTTCCGGCAGAACGACGCCCTGCTGGCCCGGATCGGCAAGCAGGAGAAGCGGTTCCGGCTGCTCGTCCAGAACTCGACCGACATGATCACCATCACCGAACCCGACGGCCGCACGACCTATATCAGCCCCGCCTCCCAGGCGGTGCTCGGCATCGACCCGGACGATCTGATCGGCGCCGATCTGGGGCCCTGGCTGCACCCGGACGACGTGGCCACGGTGAACGAGAGTTGGAACGAGGTGGCGGCGGGGCCGGGCAACACCGCGGCCTACCAGTTCCGCCTGCGGCACGCCGACGGGTCGTACCGGTGGCTCGACGTGATCAGCGCCAACCTGACCGGTGAGCCCAGCGTGGGCGGCATCGTCAGCAACGCCAAGGACATCACCGAGACCCGGCAGGTGCAGGCCCGGCTCAGCTACGAGGCCAGCCACGACATGCTGACCGGGCTGGCCAACCGGACCCTGTTCGGCGACCGGGTCGCGGCCGCGGTGGCCGGGGCCGGACCGGACAAGCCGGTGAGCATCGTGCTCGTCGACCTCGACGACTTCAAGCTCGTCAACGACACTCTCGGCCATGCCACCGGCGACGCCCTGCTGGTGCACGTGGCCGAGCGGATGCAGGCCAGTGTGCGGCCGGTCGACGTGGTGGCCCGGCTCGGCGGCGACGAGTTCGCCATCCTGTTCGAGGGTGTCTCCCCCACCGACGTCGAGCTGACGCTGACCCGGATCGCGGCCGCCCTGCTGGAGCCGGCCTTCGTCGACGGCGAGCCGATGACCGTGCGGGCCAGCTTCGGCGTGGTCGACGGGTGCGGCGGCGACGACGCCGGTGACCTGCTGCGGCAGGCCGACATCGCGATGTACGAGGCGAAGGGGCGCGGCGAGGGCGGCTACGAGCGCTACCGCCCCGGCATGGAGGCGCGCGGGGCCGAGCGCAGCAAGCGCTTCGCCGCGCTGCGCACCGCGATCCTCGAGGAGCAGCTGGTCGTCTTCTACCAGCCGGTGGTCACGCTGCCCGAGGGCCGGACCACCGGGGCCGAGGCGCTGGTCCGCTGGCAGCACCCGACCGAGGGCCTGCTCGGCCCGGGCGCCTTCATCGAGGACGCCGAGCAGTCCGGCCTGATCGTCGCGCTCGGCACCCACGTGCTGCGCGCGGCGACCCGCGAGGCGGCGACCTGGCCGGGCGAGCAGACCGTGTCGGTCAACGTGTCGGCCCGCCAGCTGCGCGAGCCCGGCTTCCCGCTGCTGGTCGCGGCGGCGCTGCGGGACAGCGGGCTGCCGGCCCGCCGCCTGACCGTCGAGATCACCGAGTCGGTGGCCGTCGGCGGCGGCGCGACCGGCGAGAATCTGCAGGGCCTGCGGGACCTGGGCGTGCGCCTGTCGCTGGACGACTTCGGCACCGGCGCGTCCACGCTCAGCCTGCTCGCCACCTGCCCGGTTCACCAGATCAAGCTGGACCGCTCGTTCGTGCCGGACGGCGGTTCCGACGCGATCGCCGACGCCGTGGCCCAGATGGCCCGCGCGTTCGGCCTGCAGTCGGTGGCCGAGGGCGTGGAGACCGAGGAGCAGGCGGCCCGCCTGACCGGCCTGGGCTACGACCGGGCGCAGGGCTTCCTCTACGCCCGGCCGATGTGCGCGGCCGACCTGCGCGACCGCCTCACGAACGAGACGACCGCGCCGGCCGGCCAGATCTAGCTCAGTCGGCCACGACGGTCACGACGAGCGGACCGCCGGGAATCGGTCGCTCACCGCCGTTCCGGTCACCCCACTGGCTGGACATCTCGGCGTCGTCGGAGAGGGAGAAGCCGATCGTGTACTCCCCGGCCTCCAGTCGGCGGGTCGGGTACACACCCAGGTGGTAGACCCCATTGCCCTCGTAGTCGTGGAGTCCGCCCGACGCTCCGCCGACCGTCTCGCCCGCGATGTCGTAGAGCGTCGCGTAGTAGCCCGACACCTCGGCGAACTCGTCCAGTTCGACCGTGACGTCGAAGCCGATGCGCGACCCGTCCTGCGTCTCCTGCTGCGTCCAGGTCGACTTGGGGAGCCGCGCCGACAGCACGACCGGCGGCTTGTTGTCCGGCACCGGCCGGATGAACAGGTTGAGGTTGGGGGCGCCGTAATCCGTGCCGTAGAGCGCGACATTGCCCGCGCCGTCGGTCAGCTTGACGCCCTCGATGTGACAGCTGCCGTTGTAGCCGGCGGGCATGACGATCGAGACCGCCACCGAGCCGTCCTCGCGCACCACCGGTGTGCGGGACACCTGCGTGCACGAGGGCACGATGACGTCGACCGTGGCGAGCCCCTCGACCGCACCGTGCGGGGTCAGCACGAGCTCGGTCGTCGCATTCTGACGCCAGTTGTTGACCTGCGCCTCGGTGAGCGCGAAGCCGGACGCGCTGACCTTGTCGTTGCGGCTGACCACGATCGGGGCCAGCCCGAACGACGTCTCGGTCCGGGTGTTGCCATACATGTCGGTCAGGTCGACCCGCGCGACCTGCCATGCGCCCGACGCGGAACCACCCGGCACGACGACCGCCGCCGTGCAGGTCGGGAAGGCCGTGCTCCAGATGGCCTCGTCGCCGCACAACGTCTGCGTCCCGGACTTGGTCAGCTGGAACGTGGTGGACAGACGCGTCCCGCCCGGCCCGGCGAGAGTGAGCTTGCCCCGCTTGAAGGCGGTCTCGTCGTTGATATGCATCCGGTAGCGCAGCGTGACCCCGGAGCCGTCGTCGTAGACCGCGCGTTTCTGGTTGTAGTCGAGGAAGATCTGCTGGAGGACCGGTCCGTTGGTGTCAACGGCCTGGGTCACGGTCAGCGTGGCCGGGCCCGGGTCCTTCACCGTCCGCGCGTGGGCCAGGTCGTCGGCGACGGTCAGCTTGGTGACCCGCCAGACCGTCGCGGGCTCGGCCGCATAGCGCGGCACCTCGAACCGGTAGGCATAGGTCGACTCCTGGGGCGTGCCCGAGCCGTAGACATCCGAACCCGGCCGCAGGTCGTACGTGATCGCGCGCGGCTGACCGATCTGCACATCACCCGAGTACTGACGCATCTCGACCACGCCACTGATCCGGGCGGCCCGGGCCGCCCGGTTGGTGATCGTCCACGTCAGATCGACGGTCGCGCCGCCCTGACTGACGTCGACCGACGCCCGGTCGAAGGCGATCGACTTGATCTCGAGCGCCGGCGCCGCGACGGCCGGCGGGGCGATCGAGAGGACGACCGCGGCGGTGGCCACGGTCGTGAGGAGCGCACGCAGGCGCCAGGAAGTCATGTGTTCCCCCGTCAATCAAGATCTCTCGATGAGATCGTGCGCAGAGGATAGCCAGGCCGTACGACAAAAATGAGCCCGGCATGTAACCGGCGGACGGGGAGCGGTGTGTTGAAGGGTGTGCAAGCACAAGCGGGCGACTTCGACACGTTCTACGCCGCGACGGTCCGGCGCGTCGTGCTCTATCTCTACGCCGGTTGCGGCGACCGGGCCGAGGCCCAGGACGTCGCCCAGGAGGCGTTCGCACGGGCCTGGCAGCACTGGCCGAGGGTGTCCGGCTACGACGACCCCGAGGGGTGGGTGCGGTCGGTGGCGTGGCGCCTGATGCTCAACCGCTGGCGCAGCATGCGGCGATGGCTGGCCGCACGGTCGCGTCTGGGGCCGCCGGACGAGACCACCCGCAGCCCGTCGGAGGACCGGGTCGCCGTCGTCGCCGCGCTGCAACGCCTGCCGAAAGCGCAACGCCAGGTGATCGCCCTGCACTACCTGCTGGACATGGCGGTCAACGACATCGCCGCGAGCACCGGAGTCCCCGCCGGGACGGTCAAGGTGCAGCTCTCGAGGGCCCGCGCGACCCTCGCCCACCTGCTGAACGACGAGGAGACCACTGATGTCCGGACTTCCTGAGCGCCTGCGCGAGCTGGAGGCCGAGATCCACGACATGCCGGTCGCGCCCGCTGCCGACATCCGCGCCCGGGGCCGCAGCCGCCGTCGCCGCCGACTGGCCGCGATCTCCGTGGCGGGAGCCGTCGTGCTGTCCACGGCCGGTGCCGCCCTCGCCTGGCCACAACCACAAAGGACAGAGCAACCCCCGGTTTCCCGTACGGGAATGAGTTGCGCTCTTGCTCTGCCGGACAGCCCGGCCGACGTGAAGGTCCGCGTGCTCGACGGCGGGGCGGGCCGGCTCGGAACCACGGTCACCCAACTGGAGGCACGCGGCTTCACCGTGCTCGGCCGGGCCACCGTCGACACCCCGCCGGCTCCGGTGTCGGTGCATTACGGCCCGGCGGCGATCGGTGCAGCCACCCTGCTACGAGCGGCACTGCATGGCGACAGCGTCATGGTCTTCGAGCCCGACCGGCGCGACGACATCGTCAACCTGGTCCTCGGGCCGGACTTCCAGCGCCTGGCCACCCCGACCGAGCTCAATCAGAACCTGGTGACCGCCGGCGAGCCGACGGCCCCACCGGAGTGCTGAGGCCGATCACGCCGCCGTGATCGGGGACGACCGGCCGGCCGCCTTGGCCCGGTACATGGCCGCGTCGGCCTCCTGCAGGAGGCGCTCGAGCGAGGCCGACGCATCGCCCGAGGCCCAGCCGATGCTGACCCCGACCCGCGCGGTGCGCCCACCCAGGCGGTAGGGCCGCGAGATGGCGACCCGGATCCGGTCGACCAGTTCGGCCAGCTCGGGCCCCTCGGTCAGGTCGTCGAGCAGCACGAGGAACTCGTCCCCGCCGAACCGGGCGGCGATGTCCACGTGGCGCAGGCAGTGCCGGATCCGGTCGGCCACGGCGGCCAGCAGTTCGTCGCCGACGTGGTGCCCGAGGGTGTCGTTGACCCGCTTGAAGCCGTCCAGGTCGAGGAACAGCACGACGAACGGGCGGCCCAGCTCGATGGCGGCCCGCAGCGAGAGGGTGAACGAGGACCGGTTGGGCAGCCCGGTCAGCAGGTCGGAGTGCGCGGCCCGGCGCAACTGTTCGTCGGAGTCGCGCCGGTCGAGGGCGATGGTGAGCAGGGCGGCGCACTGGTTGACCAGGTCGCGGCCGTCCTCGACCCGGTTCTCGACCCGGTCGACCAGGGCCAGCCACCCGCGGTCGCTGTCGGCCACCTTGGCCCGGACGACGAAGGTGGTGTGGTCGAGCCCGGCCGCGCGGACCACCTCGGCCGGCGGGAACGCCTCGACCGTGGTCGGACCGCCGGGCACGGCCGGTCCCGGGGTGCGGCGCCAGCCGGGGGTGCGGTGCAACTGGCCGTCCGGGCCACGCAGCGCGATCGAGCCCGCCACCGCCGGGGTGAGGGCCAGCCAGGACGGGTCGCGCGGGTCGACGTCCCGGCGGTGCAGCAGGGCCGCGCTCAGGGCGTAGCTCGCGCTGATCAGGGACCGCAGGTGCAGCTGATTGCCGAGCTGGGCATGGTTGTTGGCGCGCCCGAGGGTCAGCACGACCTCGAGCACAGCCCGCCCGACCCGGCGGGCCGGTTCCACGTCGTCGATCGGCAGGGTGGCGGCGTACTCCTGCACCGAGCGGCAGATCACGCGCAGGGTCTCGGGGGTCGGCTGCGCGTCGAGCAGAACGCGCAACCGCTCGATCGCCACGGTCATCGCGGAGGTATCGCCCGCCGCGGCGGCGGCCAGGCCCTGGGCGGTCGCCGCGGCCGCCCGCTCGACCGCCCCGGCCCACCGGCCGCCCTGACCGGCCCGCACCGGCACCACCGTGGCCAGCCGGCGGGACAGCCGTTGCCGTTCGTCGTCGGCCTCGAGAACCTGCAGGCTCTCGGCGAAGCTGGTGCAGCCGCACGAGGTGCGGGGCACGAACCGGGCCGACAGCCGCCGCGGCTCGGCCGGCACGTCCTCGCCGCGCATCTGGCGCAGCAGCAGGTCGACCGCGACCCGGCTCATGGCGTCCAGCGGCTGGTCGACGGTGGCCAGCTCGGGCCGGACGAAGGTGGCCATGTCGATGTTGTCGAACCCGGTCAGACTGTAGTCACCGGGGCAGCTGAGCCCGGCCCGGCCCAGCGTCCGCTGCACGCCGACCGCGTTGAGGTCGGTCGCGGCGACGACGGCGTCCGGCCGGCCGTGCCGCAGGAAGTCGTCCACGGTCCAGGTGATGCCGGACTCGACGTTGTTGGTGGCGGCCAGCAACGGACCGGGCTCCAGGCCGTGGTCGCGCAGCGCCGACCGGTACGCCTCGTAGCGCTCCCGCACGTCGGTGACCTCGAGAAACCCGGTGAAGGCGATCCGCCGGCAGCCGTGCTCGCGAACCAGGTGGTCGACCGCGGCCCGCATGCCCGGCCGGTTGTCGGCCAGCACGGTGGGGCTGTCGAGGCCGGTGAGGCTGTGCCCGACCAGCACCACCGGGCGGCCCGAGCGGATGGCCCGCTGCAGGTAGGTCCGGTCGGTGGCGTCGGCGAAGACCGCGAAGCCGCCGATGTGGTCCCACGCGACCGGGGCGTCGAAGGCCGGGTCGCCGCCGTAGACGACCAGGTCGGCGGCCGCGGCCGAGGTCTGCACGGCGATCACCGGGTGGCCGTGCTCGTGGGCGGCGGCGGTCAGCCCGGCGATCAGGGTGCCGTAGTAGGTGCCGCCGACAAAGGGCGCCAGGACGCCCACTGCCTCACCGACGTGCACACCGTCACCATCGGCCGGGTGACGCGGGGGCTTAGGGTGACCGCGTGGGCCGTCTCACTATCAAGGACGTCGCGCGGGCGGCCGGGGTGCACCCGGCGACCGCCTCGCGGGCGCTCAACCCGCTGCTGCCCGGGCGGATCAGTGCCGGGACGACCGAGCGGGTGGCGCGGGCCGCGGCCGAGCTGGGCTACGTGGCCGACCCGGTCGGACGCTCGCTGCGCACCCAGCGCTCGGGCACGGTCGGGGTGCTGGTGCCCGACCTGCTCAACCCGTTCTATCCGCCGGTGCTGCGCGGCGTGCAGGAGGTGCTGCGCGGGCACGGGTTCGAGGCGCTGATCGCCAGCACCGACAACGACCCGGGCCGCGCGGGCGCGCTGCTCGACGTGTTCCGGGGCCGCCGCTGCGAGGGCTACGTGATCGCCTCGGCGAGCCGCCGCGACGACGCGGTCGGCCGGCTGATCGCCGAGGGGGTGCCGGTGGTGCTGGTCAACCGCCTCACCGAGGCCGCCGCGCCCAGTGTGACCAGCGACGACGCCCGGGGCATCGGGCAGGCGGTGCGGCACCTGGCCGAACTCGGCCACACCCGGATCGGGCATCTGGCCGGGCCGTCCGGCATCTCGGTGACGCGGGCCCGCGAGGCGGCCTGGCGGGCCGGGCTGCGCGCGGCCGGTCTCACCCCCGAGCGCTCGTGGGTGGTGCGGGCGGGGCAATACACGGCGTCGGCCGGTGAGCGGGCGTGCGGCACGCTGCTCGACCGGGGCGAGGTGACGGCGATCCTGGCCGGCAACGACATGATCGCCGTCGGCTGTTACGCGGCGTTCGCGGCCCGCGGGCTGAGCTGCCCGGAAGACGTGTCGCTGGTCGGCATCAACAACATGCCCCTGGCCGAGTGGCTGCGGCCGTCGCTGACCACGGTGGCCATCGATCAGGAGGAGCTGGGGGCCCGGGCCGCCCGCCTGCTGCTGGCCCGTCTGGCCGATCCGGCGGCCCGGGTCGGCGACGTCGCGCTGCCGACCGAGCTGGTGGTCAGGCGATCCACGGGTCCAGTTCGGCCCTGAGGGCGGCCTCGGGCCGGAGACCGTGGACCCGATGCACCGGCTCGCCGCCGGAGAAGAGGATGAGGGTGGGCAGCCCCGTGACGGCGTACCGGGAAACGGTTCTGGGGTTGGTGTCGACGTCGACCTGGACGATCGTGGCCCGCCCGGACCATCGGGTGGCGAGCGACTCGAGCACCGGCTCGAGCTGACGGCAGGGCCCGCACCAGTCGGCGCGGAAGTCGACCAGCACCGGACCGCCGGTCAGCACGTCCTCGAAGTCGGTGTCGGTGACGACCCTCATGCCGTACGCCCGAGGGTGGCCGCGACCTCAGGGGCCAGGCCCGCGGTGCCGGTGCTGTCGAGTTCGCCGTGCTTGATGCCGAGCGTCTTGAGGAACTTCTGCTGGCCCATGGTGAGGCCGATGAAGTAGCCGAGCTCGACGATCTCGGGCTCGGTGAAGTGCTCGTGCAGCTGGGCCCAGACCGCGTCGTCGGCCATCAGCGGGTCCCAGGCGATCGCCTCGGCCAGCAGCAGGGCCGCCTTCTCGCGCGGGGAGAACCGGTCCGACGTCCGGAATTCGATGATCTCATCGACCTCGCGCTCGCTCAGGTCGGCCAGGTGTGAACGCTGACCGGCGCAGTAGCCGCAGTCGAGCGTCTTGGCCACGAACAGCCGGGCCAGTTCCTTGACGCTGTGGTCGAGCACGCCGGAGCGGAACACCTGCTGCCACGACTGGTTGAAGGTGCGCAGCACGGCCGGCACATGCGCCCGGATGGCCTGGCTCTCCAGGCGCGGGGTGCCGTAGCGGCGCGAGTCGTCGAGGTAGCCGGCCAGCTCGGGGTCGGTGATCGAATGCGGGTCGACGTAACTGATGCGGGGCACGGGCACCTCCGGCACGATGGTTGGCAAACGATTGCCAACCATCGTGCGCCGTCGGCCCGTCCCGGTCAACCCAGGTATTTCTCCCACGGTCCGGTGATGGCCAGGGTGAGGCCCGGGTCCTGGATGTTGACGAAGAGCACCCGGCCGTCGCCGGTGAAGGCAGGTCCGGTGAACTCCGAATCGTTGAGCTGGTTGCGGGCGATGGCGTAGGTGGGCCCGCCCGGGAACGAGCTCAGCACGTGCGACGCGCCGGCACCGTCCTCGGCCAGCACGAGGCTGCCCCAGGGCGTCACGCTCACGTTGTCCGGGCCGTCGAAGGTCAGGTCGGTGTATTTCGCGGGCGCGCCGTCCTCGGCCGTGGGCTGGTGCGGGAAGTACGTGACGAGCTGGATCGTCTGCTCCCGGTAGTGGTAGAACCAGACCATGCCGTCGTGCGGGGCCGCGTCGGCCGGCAGTTCGCCGTCTTCCCACGCATACGAGTTGACGACATAGACACCCTCGTCGGTGCCCCACACGCCTTCGAACTTGCGCCCGCGCGTCACCTCGTCATTCGCAAATTGTTCCCGTACGGGCGTGGTGCGCGCGTCCCGCTCGGGCACCTCGATCCACTTGACCGGGAACGGCCGCCCGAGCTGGGCCGAGGTCAGATAGGCGACGTCGGGCAGCACCGACCCGTCGTCCATGATGATCTGCATCGCGGCCAGCACACCGGCGTTCGCGGCCAGGCGCGGGAGCATCTTCGGGCCGACCTTGACGCCGCGCGGGGCGGTCCACCGATAGAACAGGCCGTTGGGCTGGTCGGCGTCCTCGGACAGATAGATGTGCGTGCGGTCCCGGTCGATGGCGAGCGCCTCGTGCGCGTACCGGCCGAGGCACTTGATCGGCCGTGGGTCGGCGCTGCCGTCGGCCATGACCTCGAACACGTAGCCGTGATCCTTCTGGAAGGTGCCCGTGCGGCCGCCCTCGGTCCACTTGGCGCCGGCCCGGTCCTCGGTCTCCTCGCAGGTCAGCCAGGTGCCCCACGGGGTCGGGCCGCCGGCGCAGTTGGAGACGGTGCCCGAGATCGCCACGAACTCGCCCAGGTTGCGCCCGGTCCGGTCGGTGGTGATCACCGTGCAGCCGCCGGCGTCGAGCGCGCCCGGGTCGTAGACGGTGCCCTCGACGTGCGGCACGCCGAACTCGGCGCCGGGGTCGTTCTCGTGGTTCTGGATCAGCACGTAGCGCCCGCGACCGGCGTCGAACACGGCCATGCCGTCGTGATCGGACGGAGTGACGCCCTGCCCGTGGTCGAGCTTGGTGGTGCCGGTCCGGGTGACGACGGCGTAACGGAAGCCCGCGGGCAGGGCCAGGACGCCGGCCGGGTCGTCGACGAGCGGCGGGAACGGTGTGCGGCCGGCCGGACCGTGCGGCCGGCCCGGGTGGGCCTGGGCGAGTGAGGGGACGGCTCCGGCTACGGCCAGGCCGACACCGGCGGCGGCACCACCGGCGAGAAAGGTGCGACGTGAGGCAGGCACGCTGAGACTCCTCTTCCACGCGAGCGGGACGCCGAGAAGCCAACCGCCATGGAGGGAAGTCGATGCGCCCTACGCGTGAGGCGGCGGCGATTTCGGGGTGAAGAGTCGATGAGCGATGTCCCGCGTCTGCCGATGTCGTCGCCGACGACGGCTTTCATTTGTGGCAGGTCATAGGCAGGCATGACAGCTCCCGATTGCGGGCGGGCAGGCGGTCGCTCGACCGTCCCAGAAATCCCGGGCCTCGACAAGCCCCTGATCAAGGGCCTGTTCACCGCCGATCGACGGCCACCGGCGACGCACGCCTGGTCGGGCCTGAAAATATGAAATCATTTTATTGATCTCATTCTTTTTCGAGTTCGCGCCATTCGCTATTCGCCCCCGTCAGACCCTTGTATTCGCGCTGCAAGAGTGCCTACAGTCACCGCGTCGACATCGCTGAGATACAAGTCAGACATCAATCAAAAATATGAAGTCAGATTAATGGGAACGGAGGTGTGGGTGATGGAGACCGACGAACGCATCGTCCATCTGGTGACCCACACCGACGGGATCGGCCGGGCGGCGATCGCCGAGGTGCTCGAGCTTCCGGTGCCGACGGTGATGAGCGCGATCACCCGCCTCGTCAAGCGCGGGGTGCTGACCGAG
Source organism: Paractinoplanes bogorensis (assembly GCF_018829635.1). Classification (GTDB taxonomy): domain Bacteria; phylum Actinomycetota; class Actinomycetes; order Mycobacteriales; family Micromonosporaceae; genus Actinoplanes; species Actinoplanes bogorensis. The sequence goes on along the minus strand of NZ_JAHKKG010000003.1, from coordinate 69,438 downwards.
ACGGCCGACGCCGAGGGGCGCCGGGGTGTCGGCCGGCGGCCCCGCGTGGTCCGTGTTCCCGGGGCGGCCAACCTGATCGGCGTGCTGGTGGCCGGGCCCGGCCACGTCACGGCCCGGCTCGCCACGTACGGCGGCGAGATCCTGGCCGTGGACAGCCTGCCGCTCGACCCGGGTGACGCCGGGCCCGACGCGATCGCCCCCGGCATCGCGTGGCTGCGGCAGCAGGCCGGCGCCCGCGCGGCGGCGGGCCGGCTGAACTGTGTCGTGGTCGGCGTGCCGACGCCGTTCCAGGCCGGGGTCGGCTCGACCGGGCACCGGGTCGGCAGCGAACCGCAGCAGATGCGCTTCCCCACCTACTTCGAGTCCGACCCGACGAGCGCGCTGGTCGAGCTGGCCGGGGTGCCGGTGCTCATCGAGAACGACGTCAACCTGGCCGCGCTCGGCGAGCGGTCGGTCGGGGCGGGCGCCGAGTTCCCCGACTTCCTCTATCTCAAGCTGTCCGCGCACGGCATCGGGTGCGGACTGTTCTTCGGCGGCCGGCTGGTGCGGGGCGCGACCGGGTACGCCGGCGAGCTGGCCCACGTGCAGGTCGAGGAGAACGGCCGGCTCTGCGCCTGCGGCGGGCGGGGCTGCCTCTCCACCCGCCTCGGACCGGCCCTGCTCGACTCGGTCAGCTCCGCCTACAACCGTCCGATCAGCTTCGACGAGCTCCTCGAACTCGCGGCCGGAGGCGAGATCGGCCCGGCCCGCATCCTGCGCGACGTCGGCCGGCTCATCGGCCGTCCCCTCGCGGACGTCTGCACGGTCATCAATCCCGGCGCGGTCGTCGTCGACACCGGTCTCGGCGGCGCCGACGAGATGATCGCGCAGGGCGTCCGGGAGCAGATGACCACCTTCGCTCCTCCGGTCATCGCCATCTCGACCCGGATCATGCCCAGCGCCCACCCCGGCCACGGTGAGGTGCACGGCGCCATCGCGCTCGCCCGCCAGTCCCGCTGACCCCATTTCCGTACGCCCAGCCTCTCGAAACACATAGGAGAGGCGGCCCCTCCATGCCTCGGTACTGCTGGCCAAGGCCGCCACCTTCACCCACCTGGGCGTCCAGGTGCACCTCTGCGGCGATGTCGCCGTCCCCTCGGAACAACCCCTCACGGAAGGACCCCTCACGATGCGTATCACCAGAAGGAGGATCGTCGCCGCCGCCCTGGCCGGGCTCGTGACGATCTCGTCGGCCGCCTGTTCCTCCGGCTCGCCGGACGACAGCGCGAGCGGTGGCAAGGTCACCCTCGACGTCGGCCTGTTCGGCAGCTTCGGTTTCAAGGAGGCCGGGCTCTACGACGAATACATGAAGCAGCACCCGGACGTCACGATCGTCGAGAACTCGCCGCAGAACGAGACCGACTACTGGAACGCCCTGCAGACGCGGCTGGCCGGCAACAGCGGCCTGGCCGACATCCAGGCGGTCGAGGTCGGCCGGCTGGCCCAGGTGAAGACCAACCTGGCCGGCAAGTTCGCCGACTTCAACCAGTTCGACGACTCGGCCACGTACTACCAGGACTTCCTGCCCTGGAAGCTCGAGCTGGCCAGGACGACCGACGGCAAGCAGGTCGCGGTCGGCACCGACATCGGCCCGATGGGCATGTGCTACAAACCGGCGCTGTTCAAGGCGGCCGGTCTGCCCACCGAACCCGAGGCGGTCGCCCAGCTCTGGCCGAGCTGGGACGCCTACGTCGCCGAGGGCAGGAAGTACGTGGCCCAGGCGGGCGGCAAGTCGACCTGGACGGACAGCGCGGCCGGCGTGTTCCGGGCGGCCATGGGCGGCACCGGTCAGAAGTACACCGACGCGGGCGGCAACCTGATCTACGCCGGCAGCCCGGATGTGGCCACCGCCTACAAGCAGGCCACCGAGGCGGCGCAGGGCAAGGAGACCGCGGCCCTGACCCAGTTCACCGCCGCGTGGAACCAGTCGTTCACCACCGACGCGTACGCCACCCTGGCCTGCCCGGCCTGGATGCTGACCTACATCAAGGGCCAGGCCGGCGACAAGGGATCCGGCCAGTGGGCGGTCACCACCGCTCCGTCGAGCGGCAACGTCGGCGGGGCGTACCTGGCCATTCCGGAGAGCAGCAAGAACAAGGCCGCCGCGTGGGAGCTGATCAAGTTCCTGACCTCGGCCGAGTCGCAGCAGGCGGTGTTCGAGAAGGCCGGCAACTTCCCGACCAACCTGGCCGCCATCGACGCCGTCGCGTCCTACAAGGACCCGTACTTCTCGGACGCCCCCACCGGCAAGATCCTCGGCGACGTGGCCAAGAGCCTGCCCACCCAGGTGATCGGGGCGCACGACAACGACGTGGAGACCGCGCTGATGAACGCGGCCAACGAGGTGGCACAGAAGGGCACCGATCCCACGACCGCGTACGACAGCGCGGTCAAGAGCATCAAGTCCGCGGTCGGCTGATCCGACGGGCGGGGCCGGAGACGGCCCCGCCCCCGCGAAAGGAGGTGCACATCATGTTCATCCGGCTCCGGGGCACCAGCTATCTCTGGCCGTTCGTCCTGCTCTTCGTGATCTTCGGCCTGTTCCCGCTGATCTACTCCGGCTACGTCTCGCTGACCAGCACCAACCTCTACACCCCGGATCAGCTGACCTTCGTCGGCGGCGAGAACTACAGCAAGATCCTGCAGGACGACTACTTCTGGAACGCCCTGCGCAACACCCTGACCCTGGGTTTCCTGGCCATCGTGCCGCAGCTGTTCATCGCGCTCGGCGTGGCCAACCTGCTCAACTACACGCTCAAGCTCAGCACGTTCTGGCGAGTAGCGATCTTCCTTCCGTACGCGACGTCGGTCGCCGCGTCCACGCTGATCTTCGCCCAGCTCTACAGCAAGCAGTACGGCTTCGTGAACAACCTGCTCGGCCACATCGGGCTGCCACCGGTGGACTGGCAGGCCGGCCACTGGAGCTCGCAGATCGCCATCGCCTCGATCGTCACCTGGCGCTGGGTCGGCTACAACTCGCTGATCTACCTGGCCTCGATGCAGTCGATCAGCAACGACCTGTACGAGGCGGCCGAGATCGACGGCGCCTCCCGGTGGCGGCAGTTCCTGACCATCACCGTCCCCGGCATCCGGCCCACCATCCTGTTCACCGCGGTGGTCTCGACCATCGGCGCGATGCAGCTGTTCGTCGAGCCCCTGCTCTACGAGGGCGGCAACACCGGCGTCCAGGGTGGCGTCTCCCGGCAGTACCAGACCCTGACGCTGTACCTGTACCAGCAGGGCTTCAGCTTCTCGCACCTCGGCTACGCGTCGGCCATCGCGTTCAGCATCCTCGCCCTGATCGTGCTGGCCCTGGCCATCGGCTTCGGCCTGGCCCGGGCGTCCCGCACCGTGCGAGGTGCGGCATGACCGTCACCCACCTGCAACGGCCGTCCACGGTCGCCGGCACCCCGGCCAAGCCGACCGGCAGGCCACGCCGCACCACCGGCCGGCACGGCGGCCCGATGGTCTACACGCTGCTGACCATCACCGTCGTGCTGTCGCTGTTCCCGCTCTACTGGATCTTCGTGGCGGCCTCACGGACCAACGCCGAGCTCAACTCGACCACCCCGCCGCTGTTCCCCGGGGCCCGGCTGTTCGGCAACATCCAGGCCGCCACCGAGCAGGCCGCCATCGGCCGGGCGCTGGTGATCAGCCTGGTCGTCAGCCTGGCGGTCGCGCTCGGGGCGGTTGTCACCTCGACCCTGGCCGGCTTCGCGCTGAGCCACCTGCACATCCGCGGGCAACGGCTGTGGATGGCCGGGATCGTCGCCACCATGATGGTCCCGCTGCAGCTCGGCGTGATCCCGCTGTTCATCGTGATGGCCCGGCTCGATCTGGTCGGCAATCCGATCGCGGTGATCCTGCCCTACCTGGCCTCGGCCTTCTGCGTGTTCTTCATGCGGCAGTACCTGGTGACCGCGATGCCGGGCGAGCTGCTGGAGGCGGGCCGGGTCGACGGCGCGTCGACCCGGCGCATCTTCTGGTCGATCGTCTTCCCGATCGCCCGGCCCGGCATGGCCGTGCTCGCCATGCTCACGTTCATGACCAGCTGGAACGAGTTCTTCTGGCCGATCGTGGTGCTCAACGGGGACAACCCGACGACCCAGGTCGCCATCTCCCAGCTCGGCCAGGGCTACGTCCACGACCAGTCGGTGATCCTGGCGGGCACGCTGCTGTGCACCGTCCCGGTCATCGTCGTCTTCGCCGCGCTGGGCCGCCAGATCGTCGGCGGGATCCTGCAAGGCGCCGTCAAGAGCTGAAAGGCGAAAAGCCATGCGTACCAAGCCACTCGGGCGGACCGGACGCGAGGTGTCCGTCATCGGGATGGGCACGGCGTTCCTCGGCCGGCCACCGTCCGAATCCGCCGCGCTCACCGCCGGGGCGTACGAGATCGACCATCAACTGGGCCTGGAGGCGCTCGTCGCCGGGCTGCGGGCCGGGGTCACGCTGATCGACACGGCGCCCTTCTATCGCACCGAGCCGATCGTCGGCGAGGCGCTACGGGCGTCCGGGGTCGACCGGGCCTCGGTGACCGTGATGACCAAGGCCGGGCGGCCCGGCATCGGCGAGTTCGACTTCTCCCGCGACGCGGTGCTGCGCCACGTCGAGGGCAGCCTCGAGCGGCTCGGCCTGGACCACCTCGACGTGGTGTCCATCCACGACGCCGTGCACGAGGACCCCGACTTCATCATGAGCGACAAGGGGGCGTACGGCGGCCTGGCCCAGCTCCGCGACGAGGGCGTGATCGGCGCCGTCGGCACGGCCTGCTACGACCCCGACCTCAACGCCCGCTACATCGCCACCGGCGGGTTCGACACCGCCGTCTGCTCGGCCTCGTGGAGCATGCTCAACCTCACCCTGGCCGACAAGATCCTGCCGGCCGCCCGCGAGCACAACGTCGGCCTGCTCATCGCCGAGCCGCTCGAGCGCGGGCTGCTGGCCGTCGGCGTCGAGCCCGGCCGCGAGTACGCCGACCGCAAGTTCAGCCCGGCCGTCCTGGCCCGGGTCACCGAGATCCAGCAGCTGTGCGCCGAGTACGGGGTGAGCATCCTCGCCGCCGGTCTGCAGTGGCTGGTCCGGGCGGATCAGGTCTCGGCCTCGATCCCCGGTGCCGCCAACGCGAACGAGGCGATCGCCAACGCCGCGGCCGGCGACACCGAGCTGCCCGAGGAGTTCTGGACCCGGCTCGACCCGCTCGTCACGCACTGGCAGCGGGCCGACCTCGGCATCGAAATCAAGTAGAAGGAGCACACCCCTCATGCCCGTGTTCAACCGCGACACCATCAAGAACGCGCCCGACTGGGTGGCCTTCGACGACTTCGAGTTCCTCTATCTGGACCCGCGCGGAGACGCCGCCCCGATCGACGTGCACGTGCCCGGCGCCGAGGGCAGGCGCCAGTTCGTGCTCGTGCTCGGCGGCGGCGTCATCGCCCGCAGCGTCAACGGGTTGCAGAAGCTCGAGCGCACCGGCTGGCTGCACGTCCCCGAGTCGGGCGTGCATCTGGACTCGACCGGTGCCACCGCCCACGGCGACCAGGTGCAGATCCTGCGCGTCACCGGGCAGTGGGACGGCACCCCGCACATCGGCGTGTTCTGGGCCTGGCCCGAGACCCCGCTCGAGATGCACTACCACGACTTCGACGAGTACTGGTTCATCATCCACGGGCACACCGAGGCGTTCACCGACGGCGACCGGCACGAGCTCGTCCCGGGTGACCTGATCGCCACCGCCCGCGGCTACGAGCACGGCATGCCCAAGCCGGGCGAGGCCATCACCGGGGTCGCGTTCGAACCCGAGCTGACCGCCGGCCAGCGCAAGGGCCACCTGCACCGCGACGAGCACGGCGACCCCGTCCCGAGCCGGGCGCTGTGACCGTCCCGCGCATCGCCGTCCTGGCCACCCTGGACACCAAGGGCGCCGAGGCGCGGTACCTGGCCGACCGGATCGCTGCCGCCGGTAGCGATCCGGTGCTGGTCGACACCGCGCTCAGCACCCCGGTGACCGACAAGGGCGCGGCGATGACCGACGCAGCGGAACGGGCGTACGGGGAAATCTCCTCGGGTGGTTTCGCGGCCGCGGTGGCGCTCGGCGGCGGGCAGGGCAGCTGGATCGCCTCGCACGCGTTCCGCCGGCTGCCCGTCGGGTTCCCGCGGCTGCTGGTCACCACGGCCGGGCGCGACGCCGGCCAGTTCACCCGCTACAGCGACATGTTCAGCGTCTTCAGCATCACCGACATCGCCGGGCTCAACCCGCTGCTGACCAAGGTGCTCGACAACGCCGCCCTCGCGGTGCACGGGCTGGCCGGCGCCCGTTCCGTTGCTGCGCAGAACGACCGGCTGGTGGCGATGACCGTCTACGGCATCACCTCGGCCGGGGCCGCGATCGCCCGCGAGGCACTGGGCGAGGCGGGCTGGACCGCGGTCAGCTTCCACGCCAACGGGGTCGGCGGCCCGACCATGGAGGCCCAGCTCGAGACGACCACCTTCGGCGCCGTGCTCGACTGGTCGCCGACCGAGATCGCCGACGACGTGGCCGGCGGGGTCTGCGCCGCCGGTCCGGGCCGGCTGACCACGGCCGGGCGGCTCGGCCTGCCCCAGCTGGTCGTGCCGGGCGGCCTCGACGTGGTGAACTTCGCCGCCCCGGAGACGCTGCCGGCCCGGTTCCGCGGCCGCCGCACCTATGCCCACACCCCCGACGCCACCCTGCTGCGCACCGACGTGGCCGAGAACCAGGCCATCGCCGAGGTGCTGGCCGACCGGCTCAACGCGGCCCGGGGCCCGGTCGCCGTGCTCGTACCGGCGCTGGGTTTCTCGGCCCTGAGCGGCCCCGGCGGCCCGCTGAACGACCCCGGGGCCGACGCCGCCTTCACCGACCGGCTCCGCGCCAAGCTGCGCGACGACATCGCCGTCGAGGTGGCGGAGGCCGACATCAACGATCCCGCGTTCGCCCGCCATGCGGCGCAGCGCCTACTCGCCTTGAGGAACCCCGATGGAACGTACTGAGAAAACCCGGATCTCGATCCTGGCCGACCTGCGGGCCCAGATCGCCGCGGGCAAGCCGGTCCTCGCCGCCGGCTGCAGCGCCGGCATCATCGCCAAGTGCGCCGAGGCGGCCGGCACCGACCTGATCGTCGCCTACAGCACCGGCCGCTCCCGGCTGATGGGCCTGCCCACCACCGACCTGGGCGACTCCAACACGCACACCGTGGCGATGCTGCCCGAGCTCGACAACGTCGTGCGGCACACGCCGATCGTCGGCGGCATGGACATGGCCGACCCGCGCTACCTGCGGGTGTCCCGGCTGATCGACCTGTGGGAGCGGACCGGCTTCAACGGCATCATCAACATGCCGACCAACGGCGACCGCCCCCACTGGGTCAAGGGCCGCAGCGCGGTCGGGCTCGGCCTGGAGCGCGAGGCCCAGGTCGTCGCCCTGGCCCGCGAGCGCGAGATGCTGACCATGGGGTACGCGCTGAGCGCCGACCACGCTCGCCTGCTCTGCGACGCCGGGGTCGACATCCTCGTCCCGCACGCCGGCTGGACCGCGGGCGGCCTGGTCGGGGCGGGCAGCGGACCCGGCCTGGAGGAGGGCGCGGCCTTCGTCCAGGAGATGCTCGAGATCGGCCGGAAGAGCCAACCCGACGTGATCGTGCTGGCCCACGGCGGTCCTTTCGCCGAGCCCGAGCAGACCCTTTTCCTGTACGAACACACCGACGCGCAAGGCTTCGTCGGCGCGTCCAGCATCGAACGGCTGCCGGTCGAGCGCGCGGTCACCGCCGTCGTCCACGGCTTCAAGCAGCAGTCCCTGCGCGCCGGAGCCACGTCATGACCCACACCATCACGGCCATCGAGACCTACCTGGTGTCGGAGCCGGTGCCCGCGGGCATCGCCGACGCCACCCGGGCCGTCGGCGCGGTCGGGTTCACCGTGGTGCGCGTCCGCACCAGCGAGGGGCTCGAGGGCATCGGCTTCACCTACAACGAGGTCGGCGGCGCGGCCACCCGCACGCTGCTCGACACCACGATCGGGCCGGCCCTGATCGGCCGGGACCCCCTCGCGACCGAGGACATCTGGACCGACCTGGTCGGCTATCTGCGCGGGGTCGGCCGCAAGGGGCTGCTCTTCGGGGCGCTGTCGGCGGTCGACGTCGCGCTGTGGGACCTCAAGGGCAAGATCACCGGACTGCCGCTGTTCCGCCTGCTCGGGGGCAGTCAGACCCGGGTTCCCGTGTACGCGAGTGGCGGCTGGACGTCCTACTCGGACCAGCAGCTGCTCGACGAGGTGACCGGCATGCTGAGTTCGGGTTACACGGCCGTCAAGATCAAGGTGGGCGTCGAGGGCGGCACCAACCTTCGTCGTGACGTCCGGCGCGTGACCGCCGTACGGGAAATGGCCGGTCCCGGTGTTCAGATCATGCTGGACGCGAACAACTGCTGGGACGCCGCGCGGGCCATCCAGTTCGCCGGGATGATCCGCGACCTCGACATTCTCTTTCTCGAGGAGCCGGTGATCGCCGACGACATCCCCGGCCTGGCCCGGTTCCGCCGCTCGACCGGCATCCCCCTCGCGACCGGCGAGCACGAGTACACCCGCTACGGCGCCCGCGACCTGATCCGGGCCGAGGCGGCCGACGTCGTGCAGCTCGACGGGGCACGGGCCGGCGGCTACACCGAGATGCTCAAGGTGGCCGCGCTGACCCAGGCCTGGAACCTCAAACTGGCCCCGCACGCCATGGAACACCTGCACCTGCACCTGGTCAGCGCCGCCCCGAACGCGCTGTTCGTGGAACGATTGCTGATGTTCGAGGAGGTCACGCACCGCCTCTTCGCCGGAGCACCGGAACCGGTGGGCGGCTTCCTGACCATCCCCGACCGGCCGGGCCTCGGGCTCGAGCTGGACGAGAGCTATCTGAAGGCGCAACCGTCATGATCGATCTCCGGGGTGGCGTCGTGCCGCCCATCGCGACGCCGCTGACCGAGGCGGGTGAGGTCGACGTGGCCTCGCTGCGCCGCCTGCGCGACCGGCTGATCGGGGCCGGGTGCGCCGGGACGTTCGCGCTCGGCTCGACCGGTGAGGCGGCCTATCTGGACGACCGGGCCCGCCGGACGGTTGTCGACGCGCTGGCCGGCGGGCCCGGACCCCTGCTGGTCGGGCTGGTCGGGACGACCGCGGCCCGGGTGGTCGCCCAGGCGGCCGAGCTGATCGGGCCGGGCGTGGCGGCGGCCGTGGTGACCGGGCCGTTCTACGCGGCGGCGTCCCCGGCCGAGATCGTCCGCCATTTCGAGTACGTGGCGGCGCGGGCCGGCGTGCCCGTGCTGGCCTACAACATCCCGGTCAACACCGGCTACGAGCTGCCGGTCGAGGTGCTGGCCGACCTGATCGCGCGCGAGGTGGTGATCGGGGTCAAGGACAGCTCCCCCGACCTCGACCGACTGGGCGCGCTGATCAAGGAGGTCGGGCCGTCCGATCGGCTCTTCCTCACCGGCTCGGACAGGGGCCTTTCCTCCGCGCTGGCGATCGGCGCCAACGGTGCCGTGGCCGGGCTGGCCAACGTCGCGCCCGAGTTGTTCGTCCGGGCCTTCGACGACGCCGCCGCGGTCCAGCCCACCATCACCACTCTGACCGACCTGTATCGGCCGACGTCTGCGGGCACCGGCCTGAACTCGACGCAGCTCGGCTCGATCAAGACCGCCCTCACCCTGCTCGGGGCGATCGACACCGACCAGGTGAGCCCGCCGATGACCCGCTCCGATCCGGACCGCCGCTCCTATGTCCGCGACGTACTCGATCGGGCGTTCCCGAAATGACCATCACGCACATCGGCATCCTGGTGGCCGACCTCGAATCCGCCCGCGAGCACTGGTCGCGCGCGACCGGATTCCCGTTCAGCCCGATCAGCCGCTATCGGCCGCCGAACTGGAGCGACCACGGCAGCCCCGAGCCCCACCTGCACGACGCCCGGCTCACGTTCTGCCTGGGCGACAACCCGTCGATCGAGATCCTGGAGTTCGTCGGCACCGGCACGCACTCCCCCGGCAAGGGCGAGGGCGGTCACCACCTGTCGTTCCCGCCGCTGGCCGACAACGAGGCCCGCCGCCGCGAACTGGCCGCGGCCGGGCTCGGCATCGACGGCGAGTTCCGGATCGACGGCCGCCTGGTCTTCCAGTTCGCCGAGGCCGGGCCGCTCGACAACGTCTACACCGAATGGGTCGAGGAACATCCCGGTCACCCCGACGTGAAGGACGACCTGTCGCCGGTCGACCGGCTGCCCGACGGCACCAAGGCCCTGTTCGACGTCGCGCTCGGCGGCCGCCGGGAGCCGTCGGGGATCGTCGAGTTCGGCGTCCGCGTCCACGACCTCGGCAAGTCGGTCGCTCTCTGGTCGCGGGTCATCGGGCGGACCTTCTCTTCTTCGGTTTCGTCTTCGTCTTCGGTTTCGTCTTCGGTTTCGTCTTCGGTGAGTCAAGGCCCGGGTGCGGCCGTACGCCTGGTTCCGGCCGGGCAACCGCACGAGCGGCCGGGCCTGTTCTCGGTGACGATGGAGGTGGCCGACCTCGACGCGACGCGCGCCCGGCTGCTCGCGGCCGGCGTGCCGCTCAGCCTGGTGCCGGGGGTGGAGGTCGACGCCGGCTTCCTCAACGGGCTGACGCTCAGGTTCCGCGGCCGTCCGGGTTAACCTTCCCCCGGAGGTCTGCTGATGACGACGAGGGACGGGCGACGCGCCCCGGGCACGCTCGAGGCCGAGGTCATGGCCCTGCTGTGGGACCGTGGCGAGCCGCTCACCACCACCGAGGTGCACGCCGCCCTCGGTGCCGAACTGGCCTACAACACGGTGCAGACGATCCTGATCCGGCTGCACGAGAAGAAGGCCGTCGAGCGGCGCAAGGTGGGCCGCGGCCACGCCTACTGGCCGGTGCAGGACGCCGCCACCGCGGCCGCGTCGCGCATGCAGGCGGCGCTGTCCGGGCTGCCCGACCGGCGGGCCGTGCTGCTGCAGTTCGCCGCGTCGCTCGACGAGTCCGACGCCGAGCAACTTCGGCAGTTGCTCGAGGAGGCGCGCCGCTCCTGACCCCCGACGGCTATATACCCGAGGTATACACCGGGTGTATTGTCGCCTCATGAGCGTTCCCCTGACCCTGCTCGGGCTGCTCGAACGCGAGCCCAGCCACGGCTACGACCTCAAACGCGACTACGACGCCTTCTTCGGCCGCGGCAAACCGCTGCCGTTCGGCCAGGTCTACTCGACGCTGGGACGACTGGCCCGCGACGGCAAGGTGGTCGTCAGCGAGGTCGGCCCGGGCGACGGCCCCGACCGCAAGCGCTACCTGATCACCGAGCGCGGCGCGACCGAGGTCGGGCAGTGGCTGATCGAGCCGGTGGAGCCCGAGCCCCATCTGCAGACGGTCCTCTTCGCCAAGGTCGTGCTCGCGCTCATGCTCGACCGGCCGGCCGAGGAATATCTGGACACCCAGCGCGCCGCCCACCTGCAGCGGATGCGCGAGCTCACCGAGATCAAGCGCAGCAGCAGCCTGGTCGACGGCCTGCTCGCCGACCACGGGCTCTTCCACCTCGAGGCCGACCTGCGCTGGATCGAGACGACCGGCGCCCGGCTCGACGCCCTGCGCAAGGCGGTGCGGCCATGACCATCCTCGAAGCCCGCGACCTGGAGTTCTCGTTCGGCTCGACGCCCGCCCTGCGCGGCGCGAGCCTCGAGATCGACGCCGGCGAGATCGTCGCCGTGATGGGGCCGAGCGGCTCCGGCAAGTCGACGCTGCTGCACTGCCTGGCCGGCATCCTGGTGCCCGGCGCGGGCGAGGTCGTCCACGACGGCCGGCGGCTCGATTCGCTCTCCGAGGCGCGGCGCAGTGCCCTGCGGCGCGAGCAGTTCGGGTTCGTGTTCCAGTTCGGACAGTTGGTGCCCGAGCTGACCGCGGCCGAAAATGTGGCTCTCCCGTTGATGCTCGGTGGGGTCCGGCGGGCGGCGGCGCTGCGCAGCGCGGCGGGCTGGTTCGACCGGCTCGGCCTCGAAGGACTGGGTGAGCGCCGCTCGGGCGAGCTCTCCGGCGGCCAGGCGCAACGGGTCGCGCTGGCCCGGGCGCTGGTCACCTCGCCCCAGGTGCTGTTCGCCGACGAACCGACCGGCTCGCTCGACTCGCTCACCGGCGAGCAGGTGATGGATCTGATGGTCGGCACGGCCCGCGAGGCCGGCACCACGGTCGTGCTGGTCACCCACGAGCCCCGGGTCGCCGCCTACGCCGACCGCGAGGTCGTGGTCCGCGACGGCCGCGTCACCGCCCCGGCCCGGCTCGCATCGTGATCGGCTTCGGGTTGCGCCTGGCCGTGGCCGGGGGCCGGGAAGCGCTCACCCGACTGGCCGTCATCGCCGCCGCGGTGGCCGTCGGTGCGGCCCTGCTGCTGTCCACCTTCGCCGGCATCAACGCGGTCAACGCCCAGCTCAACCGGGTCGCGGCACTTTATCCGCAGGCCACGGAGGCCGGCGATGGAGCGCAGCCGCTGTGGTGGAGCAGCCGCGACGACTTCTTCCACGGCGAGCAGATCACCCGGATCGACGTCGCCGCCACCGGACCGGATTCACCCGTGCCGACCGGCCTGCCCGCGGTGCCCGCGACCGGCGAATATTACGTCTCGCCGGCGTTGCAACGGGTTCTCGACGCAAACCCCTTGAGTGCCCGCTATCCGGGCCGGGCCGTGGGCACGATCGGCGACGCCGCCCTGCCGTCGCCCGACACGCTGATGCTGTTCGTCGGCCGCCCGGCCGCCGAGGTGGCCGAGCTGCCCCGCGCCGTACCCCTGACCAGCCTCGACGACAGCGCTCCCGGCCTGCCCGAGACCACCGTCGACCTCATCATGAGCGTCATCGTGGCCGGGCTGCTGTTCCCGGTGCTGATCCTGATCGGCACCGCCACCCGGCTCAACGCCGCCCGGCGCGAGCAGCGGTTCGCCGCGATGCGCCTGGTCGGCGCGACACCGAGGCAGATCTCGGCGATCGCGGCGATCGAGTCGGCCGCCGCCGCGCTGGCCGGGACCCTGGTGGGCTTCGGGTTGTTCCTCGCCGTACGGGGCTCGCTCGCGGACATTCCCTTCACCGGCGACCGGTTCTTCCCCGCCGACATCACGCTCACCGTGGCCGACGCACTGATCGTCGCCGTGGGCGTGCCGGTCGGCGCCGCGCTGGCGGCGGGAGTTTCCCTTCATCGCGTACGGGTCTCGCCGCTGGGCATCTCCCGCCGGACCACCCCGCGCCCACCGCGCTGGTACCGGCTGCTCCCGTTGCTGCTCGGTCTCGGCGAACTGGCGTTCTTCCTGGTCGGCCGGCGGCCCGAGACCTCGGACGGGCAGATGGCGGTATTCCTGCCCGGGCTGCTCCTGGTGATGATCGGCCTGCTGGTGGCCGGCCCGCTGCTCACCGCGGGAACCGCCCGGATGCTGGCCCGGCGCTCGAACCGGCCGGCCACCCTGATCGCGGCCCGGCGCCTGGCCGACAACCCGAAGGCCGGGTTCCGGGCGATCAGCGGGATCATGCTGGCCCTGTTCATCACCAGCGCGGCCACCGGCGTGATCACGACGATCATCGCCAACCGCGGACCGGCCCCGATCGGCTCGACCGACAGCGCCGCGGTTTTCCTCTTCACCGAGGGAAAGCCGCTGCCGGCCGCGGGTCTGAGTGCGCTGCCCGGCGTCAAGTCGGTGACCGTGCTGCGCCAGAACCCGGACGACCACGCCTACGAAGGGCTGGTGGCCTGCGGTGAGCTGCCTTCCGCGTACGGGCGGTGTGCCCCGGGTGCCTCGGTCGCGGTGGTGCCGAGCGACCTGATCCCGTACCGGGAAAATGCTGACCCGAACCGGATCTGGGCGGCCTCGTCGGTGACCCTCGACAGCCTGGCGAAACTGCCGACGCAGTCGGTCGTCGTGCTCACCGACGGCTCGGCCACCGCCATCGAACACGCCCGCACCACGCTCGAACAGGCCTTCCCGGCCTACGTGATCCCGCCGACGGTGCCCGGCGACTTCGAGTCCAGCTTCGCCGACACGCTGCGCGGCTGGCAGCAACTGGCCGACGTCGTCATCGTGGCCAGCCTGGCCATCGCCGGGTGCAGCCTGGTGGTCAGCGTGGTCGGCGGGCTGACCGAGCGGAAACGGCCGTTCAGCCTGCTGCGGCTCAGCGGCGCGCCGGTGCGGATGCTGCGCCGGGTGGTCGCCCTCGAGACGGCGGCGCCGCTGCTGGCCGTGGCGGTCACCGCGATCGTCATGGGCTTCCTGGCGGCCGGCCTGTTCCTTCGGGCGCAGATGGGTTACACGCTGATCGCCCCGTCGCCGGGCTACTACCTGATCGTCGCCGCCGGGCTGGCCGCCTGCCTCGCCATCATCGCCTCGACCATGCCCCTGCTCGAGCGCATCACCGGACCGGAGACCGCCCGCAGCGAATGACGGTCCCCCGCGCGGCGCCGCCGTGCCTCGTCCGCGTTCCGGCAGACGCGGCCGGCGCCGGGCCTGCGTTCCGGCAGGAGCGGCCGGTGCCGGGTCGAAACGTGCGAGCATTCGAGGGTGGCGGCGATCTCAGGTCTGACCAGCGCCGAAGCGGCCGAGCGACGGAGACGCGGCGAGGCCAACGTCGCGGCCGGCAAGACCCGCAGCGTGGCCGCGATCCTGCGGGCGAACGTCTTCTCCTTCTTCAACCTGATCCTGTTCGTCATCGGTGCCGCGCTGCTCGCCCTCGGCCGGTACAGCGACGCGCTGATCAGCGTGGGGCTCGGCCTGATCAACGCGGTGCTCAGCGCGGCCCAGGAGATCCGGGCCAAGCGCAAGCTCGACCGGCTGCAACTGCTCGACCGGGCCGGCGTCCGGGTGCTGCGTGACGGCGCCGAGGTCTCGCTCGCGCCCGGGGAGGTCGTCCGAGGGGACCTGCTGCGCATCCGGGCCGGTGATCAGATCGTGGTCGACGGGCCGCTGCTCCCCGGCGACAGCTCGCTGCACTCCGGCGGGCGGGTCGACGTCGACGAGTCGCTTCTCACCGGTGAGTCGGACCCGATCGCCAAGGGGCCCGGTGACGATCTGCGCTCGGGCAGCTTCTGCGTGGCCGGTGACGGTTTCCAGTTGGCCCGTGACGTGGGTGCGCACAGCTACGCGGGCCGGTTGACCGCCGAGGCCCGCCAGGTCAGCACCGACAAGACGCCGCTGCAGCGCCGGGTCGAGTTCGTCGTCCGGCTGGTGATCGCGCTGACCGTCCTGATGAGCGGCGCGATCGTGGCCCAGGCGCTGCTCGAGGGGTTCAGTCTGCTCCGCGTCGTACAGATCACCGCCGTGTTGTCGGGGCTGGTCCCGTACGGGCTGTTCCTGCTGATCGCCGTCGCCTACACCACCGGGGCGGCCGCGCTGGCCGGGCAGGGCGCGCTCGTGCAACAGGTCAACGCGGTCGAGTCGATCAGCAACGTCGACGTGATCTGCACCGACAAGACCGGCACGCTGACCACCGGCCGCCTGACCCTGGACGAGATCGTCCCGCTCGGCTCGCTCACCGCGGACGAGGCGGGGACGGTGCTGGGTTCGTACGCACGAAGCGTCACCACGCCCAACCTGACCACCACGGCGCTGGCGGCGGCTCTGCCGGGCGAGGCCTGGACGGATGTGACCGGCGAGGTGCCGTTCACCTCCGCGACGCGCCGGTCGAGCCTGACGACTCCGGACGGCACATGGGAGCTGGGCGCCGCTGATTCTCTGGGCCCGGAGGTGGCGGTGCGGGCCGCTCGGGGTCTCCGGGTGCTGGCCCTGTCGCGGTCGGGCGAACCGGTGGCCCTGGTCGCGCTGGCCGACGAGTTGCGCCCCGACGTGGCCGCGAGCGTGACCCGTTTCCACGCCGACGGGGTCACCCTCAAAGTGCTGTCCGGCGATGACCCCCGTACGGTAGCCGCTCTTGCCGCCCGCGCCGGCCTGGGCACGGCCGAACCGGTGTCCGGCGCCGAGATCGACGAGCTGGACGACGCGCTCATCGCCCGCACCACGGTGTTCGGCCGGGTCAGTCCCGAACAGAAGGAACGCATCGTCGCCGCCTTACGGCGCCGGGGCCACTACGTCGCGATGATCGGCGACGGCGTGAACGACGCCCGCGCGCTCAAGGCGGCCCAGGTCGGCGTGGCGATGCGCAGCGGCAGCGCGGTCACCCGCGACGTGGCCGACATCGTGCTCACCGACGACTCGTTCGCCGCCCTGCTGCCCGCCCAGCAGCAGGGCCGCCGGATCATCAGCGGGATCGGCGTGTCGATGCACGTCTTTCTGGCCCGGGTCGCCACCCAGGGCATCGTGATCCTGGCCGTGAGCATGCTCGGCATGGGTTTCCCCTACTCCCCCACCCAGGTCGGCCTGACCCTGCTGACGGTGGGCGTGCCGACGTTCTTCCTGACCTTCTGGGCCCGGCCGGTGCCGCCGGACAAACACCTGCTCGGCAACCTGGCCCGCTTCGTCATCCCCGCCGCCGTGGTGACGGCCGGATTCGGCACGGCGATCTACGCCTACCTCTACCAGCTGATCACCACGGGCTTCACCTCCGGGCGGATCCCGGCCGACAGCTACGCCGCCTTCGAGAAATACACGGGCTTGTCCTCGACCGATTCCGGCTTCACCGCCGCGGCCGCCGCCGTCGGCGCCCAGACCGGACTGTCCACCTTCTACTGCCTGGCCTCGTTCATCCTGATCCTGTTCCTGGCGCCGCCGGCGCGCTTCTTCGCCGCCTGGACCACCCCGACCGGCGACCGCCGTCCCACGATCCTGGTCGCCGCCCTCATCCTCGTCTTCACGGCGGTGCTGTTCGTGCCGGCGCTGTCCGACTACTTCGGCCTGACCGGCCCGGCCGAGCCGGTCTTCGACGTCGTGCTGCCCGCGCTGGCATTGTGGTTCGGCGCGCTGTCGGCGGCGTTCCGCTTCAAGCTGCTCGACCGTGCGCTGGGCATCTGACCGTCGATCCGGCGGAGTTCGTTCAGCCACTCGGTGCCCAGCCGGTGGCCGTCGGGGTACTCGTCGTCGCGGTCCCAGCGCCATGTGGTGATCATCGCCAGCATGAGGGCCCGGCAGTCCCGGAGGACCTGAGGATCGACGCCCGGGTATTGGGTTCCGACCTCGTCGGGTGCGTGTGCCACGTCGAACTCGATCGGTCCCCGGCAACACGTCTCGAAGTCGATGAAGAGCGGACCGGCCGCGGTCGGGAGCAGGTTGCCGGGGTGCGGCTCGCCGTGCAGGAGTTGTTCGGGCCGGCCGCTGTCGCTGACCGCTCGGCGCAAGCGGTCCAGTGTGCCGGCGAGAAAGGATCGGTCCGCGTCGGTCAACCGCGGCGTCCGGGCGGGGTCGGCCACGAGCTTCCGGGCCTCGGCGACCCGGTCGGTGAAGTGCGGGGCGGGCAGGTCCACCTGGCGCATCCCGGCGTGCAGGCGTTCGAGCGCCCGGGCGTAGTCCGCGGCGGGAAGACCGCTCACCGGTTCGTAATAGGTCCAGAGCGTGACCGTGTAGTCGTCCCGGACGAAGACCCGGGGCGTTATGAGCGCGGCAACCGGACTTCCGGCCGCCGACAGGTGCCGGGCGATGTCCACCTCGAACTGGGCGCCCCGGTGCGTGGCCGGCGCCACCCGGGCCAGCACGTCGCAGGGCCGCAGCCGCAGGGTGAGCTTGTTCGAGTTGTGCAGGACGGCCGCGTCGTGGACGGTCAGGCCGAGTGACGTCGCGCTGGATACCGCTGCCTGTGTGGCCCGCTGGGCCTCGCCCGCCTGCATCGGAGCACGGTAACTCAGCGTCCCGGGCACAGCAGCCGCATTTCGCGGGGCACCGTTGATCAGTCGGCGAACCCTTCCGACGGGGTCAGATGCTCCAGAAACGCGCGGAAGTCGGGCGCGATGCGGAACTCCGACTCGTCGTCGCTGTCGAGCCAGACGACGGCGGGCTCGCCGGTCGGCCCGCACTCCCGGTAGTCCAGCGCTATCCAGTAGTGGCCGTCGCCGCTCAGCAGCACGACCGGGGACGGCAGGTCCCACTCGCCGACCAGGTACTCCGTGTCGAGCAGGGTGAGCCTGTCGCCACCAGCCGGTCCTACGCCCATCAGGTGGTCGAACGGGACGTGGTCGGAGCTCCACGAATTCGCCGGGGCGGGGCACGCGTCCCAGGCTTCCGCGACGACGCCGCCGTTCTGGTGTTCGAGCAAGGTCAGCAGATCGGCGGGCAGCTTCAGGCCCAGCTTCCGTTCCGCGTCGGCCAATGCGGCCGGGGTCAGCGGGGCCAGTGCGCCGCGCTTGTTGTCGTCGTGCCAGAACGTCGCTGCCACCTGCTCGAACGAAGCCACCCGATCATTCTGCCCCGCCCGGCACGGCGATGCGGCCGGGGAAGCGGGGGTCGACGGCCTCGTCGACCATCGCCGCGGCGACCGTCGCCCGGCTCACCGCGGCTGGGAACAGCCGCCGCGGCACCTCGGACGGAGCGACCGTACGCCCGGCCGCCGCTGGACCGTTGGTGAGCCGCCCGGCGTGGAAGACGGTGAATCCGGCCGCGAGTACGGTGTCGTCGGCCGCGACCTTGTCGGGCAGTTCCCGGCGCAGGGCCAGGCCGAGCACGGCCCGGGTCAGACCGCTCACCTCCGCAGCGGTGCGCCCGGTCCCGAACGCGCCCAGCCAGATCACCCGGGGCACGCCCGACTTCACCGCGGCCCGGGCACCGGCGACCAGGATGCCGGGCGGGCCGCCGAGACCGGACAGCAGCACCTCGCTGCCCTCGACGGCGCGTGCGATCGACCCCGGGTCGTGGACGTCGCCGGGCGCGACGATGAGTCCGTCGTGCGCCGCCACTGCGCGGGGATCACGTGCGACCGCGGTCACCTGCAGGCCGCGGTCGAGGGCCCGTCGCACCAGCAGTCGTCCGACGCCACCGGTGGCGCCCAGCACGGCTATCCGCATGTCAGCGCCCCGCCACCACGGCCAGCACGTCGGCGTGCACGCCGGGCGCTGCGGCTACGTAGCCCGTACGGGAGGAAAGGTCCCACGGTTTTCCGTCGAGATCGGTGACGATGCCGCCCGCCTCGCGCACGAGCAGCACCGGGCCGGCGTGCGAGCGGACGTTCTCGAACTGCCAGTGCGCGTCCATCCGGCCCGCCGCGACCTGGGCCAGCTGGTGGCCGACGGGCACCGACACGCGGACGTACAGGGCCTGCTGCATCATCGCGGCCACGGAGGCACCGACCAGCGAAGCCTTGGCCGCGTCGCGTCCGGGGGTGGCCTGACCGGTTCCGACCAGGGCGGCCGACAGGTCCGTCTTGGCACTGACTTTCAGCCGTACGCCGTTCAGGTACGCGCCCTCCCCCGCGATCGCGGTGAACATCTCGTCGGCCGGCGGGGCGTAGAGCACGGCCAGCACCGGCTTCCCGTCGCGGACCAGGCTGACCCCGATGTTCCAGTCGGTCATCCCGTGCACGGCGTTGACGTTGCCGCCGACCGGGTCGAGCAGCCAGCGGTCACCGTCGGCGATCGGGCCGGACGCGTGCTCGTCCTCGAAGCCGTCTCCGGGCAGGGCGGCCCGCAGCACGTCGGCCACCGTCGCGTCGTTGGCCCGCAGCGCCGCCATCATGTCGTCGAAGCCGGCCGGGCGGCTCTCGGTCGAATAGCGCTGCCGCAGCCGGTCACCCGCCTGACGAACCGCGGTCACGGCCACGTTCAGAAGTTCGTTCATGCATCGAGCATCGGGCGCTCAGAGCGTTGAGTCCAGTGCAACGTTGGCAAGCTAGAGTTTACCGCCATGCAACTGGATCTGAACCTGCTCACGGCCCTGCACGCGCTGCTGGAAGAGGGCAGCGTGACCGGGGCGGCGGAACGGCTGCGACTCTCGGTTCCGGCGGTGAGCCGCACGCTGGGCCGGATCCGCCGCCTGACCGGCGACGACATCCTGGTGCGGACCGGGCGGACGATGACCCCGACGCCGTACGCGCTGGCCGTCCGCGACCGCATCGGCGACATCCTGAGCCAGGCCGAGGCCTTACTCGCCCCGAGCCGCGATCTCGACCTGGCCACGCTGGACCGCACGTTCACCCTGCGCGGGCACGACGCGCTGGCCACCGCGCTCGGGCCCCGGTTGCTGACGTCGATTGCCGAGCAGGCTCCCGCCGTACGGCTCCGGCTGCTCGCAGAAGCAGCGGGCGACTCGGACGACCTGCGGCACGGCCGGGTCGACCTGGAGATCGGCGCCACCGCACCCCAGCTGCCCGAGTTCCGGTCCGAGATCGTCGGGCACGACCACCTGGTCGTCGTGCGGCGGCGCGAACCCGGTGCGGCCGGGCTCGACCTGACCGCGTACGCGGAAAGCCCCCATGTCCTGCTCTCGCGGCGCGGGCGCCTGACCGACCCGATCGACGACCACCTGGCCACCCACGGTCTGACCCGGCAGGTGATCGCCGCGGTGGCCACCAGCGCGACGGCGCTGCACATCGTCAGCCGCACGCGGGCCGTCCTGACCGTGCCGGAAGCCGCCTGCCGTCCGCTGATCGAGGCGTTCGGGTTGAGTGTGGAGGAGTTGCCGATCCCGCTGCCGCGGCCGCCGGTGATCAGCGTCTGGCATCAGCGCTACGACACCGACGCCGCCCACGCCTGGTTGCGGGCCGAGGTCCGCGCGGCCGCCGCCGCCATCCTCACGCGACCGTGAACCGCGGCGCCAGGGTGACGCCGGCCTGCCCCGCCCGCTCCAGCTCGATTGCCGTCGCCGGATCGCCGGCCGCCCGGTGCGCCTCGGCGCGCAGCATGAGAAAGAACGGGTTGAAGAACCGCAGACCCCGGCCCGCGTAGTCGGCGTACGCGTCGTCGGCCTCGGTCGCACCGGATGGATCGCCGGTCAGTGCGGCCGCCCAGCCACCGATGATCCGGGCGTGCAGCCGGTTCAACGGGAAGTCGACCCGGGTCGCGAGCTCGAGGCAGGCCGCGGCGTGGGTCGCGGCGTCGATCGGATCGCCGCGCAACCCGGCCACCCAGCAGTGGGCCAACTCGACCTCGACCAGGTGCGACTCGACGTCACCGGCCCGCCGCCGGGCATCGGCCAGACGCGCATCGGCGGCCGTCTCGTCGCCCTGGATGTGCGCGATCACCGCGCCGTAGCCGGCCGCCAGCACGGGCACGGTCGACGCCAGCAGGCCGGAGATCCGGGCTTCGGGCTCGGTGGTGAGCATCCGGTCGAGCACGGCGTATGCATCCGCCGCGTTCCGCGTCCGGCCCAGCACCAGCTCGGCATAGACCAGCGTGAACTGGGCGGCGATCCGGCCGACCGGAGGAACTCCGGCGGCCAGGACCTCCTCAGCCGCCGCGACCGCCCACTCGTAGCTGCCGGACATACTGCCCATGACCACAGTGGACAGCCAGCTCGCGGCCGAGTCACCGTCCGCGGGCAACGGCCGGGGAAAAGCTGATTCCCGGGTACGCGTCTCGCGCGGGACGGCCCCCGCGGTCCACCCGCGGATCGACATCAGCCGGCCCCGCACCTGACCGTCGAGGGCGGACCGGACGACCGGGTCCCGCACCGACGCGATCAGCTCCAGAGCGTCCTCCAGCGTCCGTCCGGCCTGGTCGTTCGCGTAGCGGGAGAGCGCGTCCTCGGACACCGCCACCAGGTAGGGCACCGCCGCCTCGGGACCGACCAGTGGAGCCGCCAGCCGTAGATGCCGGGCCACCGCGACCACCAGCTCCGGTGTGAGCGGCTCGCGCTCGCGCAGCGACGACGCCAGCCGGGCGTGCCAGCGGATCCGCCGTGGCCCGGACAGATCGCGTTCGAGCGTCTGCCGCACGAGGTCGTGGCTGAGCCCGAACCCACCACCGGCCTCCTCGAGCAGCCCGGCCAGCAGCGCCGCCTCGCACCCGTCGAGGACGGCGCCCGCGTCGAGCCCGGTGACGTCGGCCAGCAGCTCGATGTCGGCCGACCCACCGGTCAGGGCGACCACTGAGAGCAGCACCACGGTCTGCTCGGGCAGCCGTTCGATCCGCCGCCGCAGCACCTCCTGCACCTGTTCCGGCAGCGCGTCGCGCACCCCGTTCACGTCGAGCCGCCGCTCGCTGGTCAGCAGACGCACCAGCTCGTTGACGAACAGCGGATTGCCCGACGTACGCTGCCGGATCAGACGCACGAGGCCCGGTTCGGCGGCGGTGCCGGAGACTCCCCCGACGAGCTCGGCAATAGCGTCCGCGGTGAGCCCGGGCAGTTCGACCCGGGTGACCAGCTCGCGGCTGGTACGCCCGAGGAGTTCGCGCACGGTGGCCGCTCCCGGTTCGTCCGAGCGGACCGCCACCGCGAACAGCGTGCCGTGGGCGGCCAGGGCGTCGACGGCGAGCGAGAGCAGGGTCAGCGTCTCGGCGTCGGCCCAGTGCACGTCGTCGAGCAGGACGGCCAGACCCGGGACCGAGGCCAGCCGGTCGATCACGTCCCGGAACAGTCGGGTGCGGGACAGCTCCCCTTCGCCGGCCCGCGCCCACAGATCGTCGTGCTGCGGACCGGTCACGTCACGGACGATCGACACCCATGGCCACAGCGCGGGCATCGAGCCCCCACCGGCGCTGGAGGCCCGGACCGCCACGCCGCCGGCGGCGCGCACCCGGTCGGCCAGCACCCGCAGCATCGTCGACTTGCCCGAGCCGGCCGGCGCGTCCAGCACCAGGAGTTGTCCGCGGCCTCGTCCGGCGGCCGCGACCGCGTCGTCGAGCACGGCCATCGCCGCGTGCCGGCCGACCACCCGCGGTACAACCGTGACCTCGGCCGCGGAAACCGTCGCCAGGACCGGTGGACCGGCCGGCGCCAGGTCGGCGTCGTGCCGCAACATCCGCCGTTCCAGGTCGGCCGTCTCCGGACTGGGATCGAGACCGAGGTCATCGGCGAACGTACGGCGCAGCTCGGCCGCGGCCGCCACCGCCTCGGCGTGCCGGCCGGCCCGGTAGAGCGCGATCATCAGGGCGTGCCAACCCCGTTCCCGGTACGGGTTGGCCGTCACGAACTGCCGGGCCGGTGGCACCACGGTCTCGTGCTCACCGGCGGCCAGACGGGCTTCCAGCAGCAGCTCGGCGGCGCTCAGCCGCACCTCGCCCAGGCGCACCGCCTCGGCCCGGGCGAAGGCCAGCGTGGACAGATCGGCCAAGGCGTCGCCGGTCCACAGGTCGAGCGCCGCCCGAAGCGTCGCGACCGCCTCCGCCGCAGCCTGACCGTGGGCCGCGGCGACCAGGTCCTCGAACCGGGCGACGTCGACCTGACCCGGTTCCAGGGTGAGCACCCAGCCCGGCGGCCGGGTGACGATCCGCGGGCCGTCCGGCACCTCGCCCAGCAGGCGGCGCAGCCGGGACACGTACGACTGCAGGGCCAAGGTGGCCCGGGCCGGCGGTTCCTCGCCCCATACCTCGTCGATGAGCCGATCCACCGGGACGACGCGGCCCGGGCTGAGCGCGAGCATGGCGAACACCGCCCGTTGCTTGAGGCCGCCCAGCGCGAGCTCGGTGTCTCCCGAACGCGCGCCGACCGGCCCCAGCAACGTCACTTTCACGACCCGAGTCTGCCATCGACCGAGGTCAGCGCGCGATCGTCGGTCCGGGCGACCCGCGGCCGGCCCAGGCGCCCCCGGGTCGCGACGATCACCACCAGTCCGAGCACCAGCAACGTCATCCCGCTGTCGCCGGTCGAGCCGGTCAGGGCGGGCACCATCCCGAACGCGGCCGCGTTGGTGGCCGCGTGGGCCAGCCCGGCCAGGGCCACGCTACCGGTGCGGTTGTAGATCCAGGCGAACAGCGCCCGGGCCGGGATGATGATCAGCGTCAGGAGGACGAACGGCACGACGCCCGTGACCACCGAGAGGTGTTCCAGCGCGAAGAACGGCGTCGTGATCAGCACCGCTTTCATCGGGCCGTACCGGTCCTGCAGCGGGGCCTGGAAGAACCCCATCCACACCGCCTCCTCCCACCAGTTGGTGCTGAGGAACTGGAACGCCAGGGCGGGCAGGAAGGCCGTCCCGTACGCGGGGACCAAGGTGGACGGGTCCAGGGCCAGCGCCTGACCGGCGATCACCAGCGGAATGAGCACCAGGGGCAGCAGGTACCAGCGCCACGACACCCGGAACCGGAACACCTTGGTCAGCAGGTCCCGGAGGCCCTCCCGGCCACCGGTGATCCAGGTGATCACCAGCGCCGGGACGAGCAGGAACAGGATCGTCGCGGCGGCCAGGATCCAGTCCACGTCGAGCTGGACCCCGTAGACGCGGCTCGCGACGACGGGGACGAACGCCACCGCCTGTCCGAACGTGTTGAAGATCAGCAGCAGGGTCAGCAGCGGATGCCGCTGGACGAAGGCCTTCATGTCAGGCGTCCCGCCGGCGCAGGACGACCGCGGCCAGGCCCAGGACGACGGCGGCGTAGCCGGTCAGCACGGCCGCCCCGGCCCACGGCGCCAGCAAGTCGGACGGTCCGACCTGCATGAGCGCGGCGCCGGCCTGCTGCGGCAGGAACCTCAGGATCGGCGCCCCCATTCCGTGCGGCAGCAGCAGTGACACGATCGGCAGCCCGTAGAGCACACCGAACAGCGCGGCCAGCCCGCCCGCCGTGCTCCGGACCAGCCACGCGAACCCGGTGCCGAGCAGGGCGAGGAAGCCGAGATAGACCGCCGCACCGGCCATCGCCCGCGGCACGCCGTCGGCGGCGGGCAGGCTCATCCCGTGGCTGTCGAGCACGGCCCGGCTGATCAGGAAGCTGCCGAAGATGAGCAGGAGCGCGGCCGTGAAGACGCTCCCCCCGACGGCGACGGCCTTGCCGGCCAGCACCGGCCACCGCTTCGGAACGGCGGTCAGGCTGCCCCGGATCGTGCGGGACGCGTACTCGTTGGTGACCGCCAGGACGGCGAACCCCCCGACCACGAACTCGGCAAAGCTCAGCCCGGCCAGCGCCCCGCCGAACGGGTCGACCTCAGCCGGGGTGATCTCGCCGGCCGAGGCCGCGATCGCCTCGATCAGCCCGGAGCCGATCATCCCGGCCACCGCCGCGCCGAGGAACCAGGTGGTGGACCGCAAGCTGCGCAGCTTGGTCCATTCGGAAGTCAGGGTGCTCATGCGACGGCGCTCCGATCGGGGGTGGCAGTGGTGGGATAGTCGACCGACTCGGCGGTCAGGGCGAAGTAGGCGTCCTCGAGCGAGCCGGACGCGGTCATCTCGGCGATCGCGACATCGGCCAGCAGCTGTCCGCGGCCGACCACGATCAGGTGGTCGGCCGTCATCTGCATCTCGGACATCAGATGCGAGGACAGAAACACCGTGCGGCCCTCGCCGGCCAGGTGCCGCAGCAGACCTCGGACCCAGCGGATACCCTCGGGGTCGAGGCCGTTGACCGGCTCGTCCAGCATCACGACGGCCGGATCGCCGAGCATCGCGGTCGCGATGCCGAGTCGCTGCGACATGCCGAGCGAGAAGCCGCCGGCCCGGCGGTCGGCCACGCCCTCGAGGCCGACCATGGCGAGCACCTCGTGAACCCGGCGTTTGCCGATCCCGTTGGTCTGGGCCAGAGCCAGCAGGTGGTGGTAGGCGCTGCGCCGCGGGTGCACGGCGCCGGCGTCGAGCAGAGCACCGACCTCGTGCAGGGGCTGGGCGAGCTGGTCGTAGCGGCGGCCGCCGACCAGGGCGTCGCCGCTATCCGGGCGGGTCAGTCCCAGGATCATGCGCATCGTGGTGGACTTGCCGGCGCCGTTGGGGCCGAGGAAGCCGGTGACCCGGCCGGGGTGGACGGTGAAGGACAGGTCGTCGACGGCCTTGTGGTGGCCGTACGCCTTGCTGAGGTGACGTACCTCGATGGTTTCCATGGCCCGGAGCTTGCGGCCGTACGCTTGCACGCCGTTTGCGAGCGCTGTTCAAGCCATCTGCAAATCGGGCCCGTCCGGTGGCATCCTGAGCCCGTGAAGGTGACCCTGCTGGGGCCGGTCGCCGCCGAGTCGGGCGGCCGTGAGCTGGCGCTCGGCGGCTTGAAGCAGCGTGCCGTGTTCGCCCTGCTGGCGCTGGAGGCGGGCCGGGTCGTCCCGCTCGACCGGCTGATCGACGAGCTCTGGCGGGACGAGCCACCGGCCCGGGCCACACTCTCGTTGCAGTCCTACATGTCCCGTCTGCGCCGGATCCTGGCCGGCGCCCCGGACGCGCCACGGATCGTGACCCGGCCGCCGGGCTGGGTGCTCACGCTGGCACCGGACGACGTGGACGTGGCCCGGTTCGGCGCGCTGGTCGACGCCGCCCGGGCCCAGACGCCGGCGTCGGCGGCGGCCACGTTGCGGACGGCCCTCGAGCTGTGGAGCGGACCGGCGCTGGCCGACCTGAGCGCCCTGCCGTTCGCCCGGGACGAGGCGGCCCGGCTCGACGAGCTGCGGCTGACTGCGACCGAGATGCTGCTGGAGTCGCGTCTGGCCGCCGGGGAATCCGATGTGGTGGCCGAACTGGCGCGGCGGTTCGTGACATCCAGCCCGTACCGGGAAAGGGGTTGGTCGGCCCTGATGCTGGCGCTCTATCGCAGCGGCCGGCAGTCCGAGGCGGTGGCCGCGGCGGCCGAGCTGCGGCGTGTCCTCGGCGACGAACTCGGCCTGGATCCCACCCCCGAGACCCGCGAGCTCGAGCAGCGCATCCGCCGGCAGGACCCGTCCCTGTCCGCCGAGGTGACGCGGGCCCCGGCCCAGCCTTCGGCACCGGCGCCGCCCGTGCCGCCCGGAACCGGGCTGGTCGGGCGGGACGACGTGCTCGCGATCGTCGACGAGGCGGTGGCCGCCGCCGCGCGCGGGCACGGCCGGCTGGTGCTGCTCGAGGGGCCGGCCGGGCTGGGCAAGTCGGCGATCCTGGGCACGCTGGCCGATCGCGTCCGGGCTGCTGGTGGCGCCGTGCTGTCCGGCAGCGGGGTCGGCGCCGGCGTGATGCCCGCGCTGTGGCCGTGGGTCACCATCGTGCGTGACGTGGCCGCGCTGCGCCCGGACGGCGAGCGCCCGGACGATCCGTGGGAGCTGACCGGCCCCGGCGACCTCGGCCGCACCCGGCTCTACCGCGGCGTGCTCGACCTGCTGGCCATGGCCCGGCGCGACCGGCCGGTGGCCGTGCTGATCGACGACGCGCAGGGCGTGGACGCCGACACGATCACGCTGCTGGCCTTGGCCGTGGACGCGCTGGCTCCGGCCGGCGTGCTGTTCGCGGTGGCGGTCCGCACCGATGAGCCGGGCGCCGAGCCGGTGCTCGCCACGCTCGGCCGCACCCGCCGCGACCTGCTCACCCGCGTGCCGTTGACCGGGTTGGCGGCCGAGGCGGTGGCGGAGCTGGTCTCCGACCTTTCCGGGGGTGCGGCCGATCCCGCGGTGGCGGCCGCGATCGGCACCCGGACGGCCGGGAATCCGCTGTTCGTCCGCGAACTGGTCCAGTTCCTGATCAGCGAGCGCAGGCTGCGGGCCGAGGCCGTCTACGCCGCCCTGCCCGCCCACGTCGAGGAGGTGCTCCGCCACCGGCTGGCCCGGCTGCCCGAGCAGACCGTCGCGCTGCTCACCGTGGCGGCGATCGTGGCCGCCCCGGCCGTCGTCGAGGTGCTGGCCGACGTGACCGGCCTGGACGCCGACGCGGTGCTCGACGGGTGTGAGGCGGCATTGCTGGCCGGACTGCTGGTCGAGACCGAGGACGGGTTCCGGCTCAGCCACGACCTCGTGCGGCAGACGCTGGAGCAGTCGGTCTCGTCGGCCCGGCGCACCCGGATGCACGCCCGGATCGCCCGGGCCCTGGAGGCGTACGGGAGTCCCGGCCCGGCCCGCACCGTCGAGGTGGCCCGTCACCTCACCCGGGCCGCCCCGGTCGTCGGGCCCGCGGCCGCGGTGCCGCATCTGATCGCCGCCTCCGAGGACGCCCTCTCCCGCTACTCCAACGAGCAGGCCGAGCGGAACCTGCGCACCGCCCTGGACCTGATCGCGCAGGTGCGGGACCCGGTCGAGCGGGCCGGCCTGGAGAGTCAGGTGCGGGGGCGGCTGGCCACCATTCAGGTCTGGGGCCGGGGCGTGGTCACGGTTTCGGCCGACGTCCTGCCGCCGCCCACGGACGCGGCCGGCGCCGCCGGCTGGATGGGTGAGGTACTGATGACCAGCGTCACCGGCCGGTACGACTGGGCGGTGGCCACGGCCGAGGCGGCCCTGGCCACGAACCCGCCGCCGGTCGGCGCCTACGTGGCCCACTTCATGCTCGCCTGGGCGTCGCTGGTCCGCGGGCAGGTCGACGTGGCCACGGAGCAGTTCGGCCGCTTCGAGGACATCCTGGCCAGTGGCGAGGACGTCCGGCTACCCGGCGCGCTCGCGGCCACCATCACGGTCGCCGCCACCGGCCACGAGGCGGTGATCGCGCACCTGGGCGGGGACGAGGCCGGCGCCGACGCCCGGATCGCCGTCGGCCGGGCCCGGGCCGGCGACGCGCCGCCGAACGTGGCCAACATCGAGCTGTCGCGGTGCTGGCTGGCCGCGATGCGCGGGGATGCCGCGGCGGCCGCCGTCCACGTCGCCGCCTGCGCCGCGGCGGCCGAGACGATCGACTCGGCCGCGATCGGCCTGCAGGCGGCCATCGTCGGGGGCTGGGCCGACGCCCTGCTCGGCGACCCGTCCGGAGCGGACCGAGCCGACGCCGCCTACCACGACTACGTGGCGACCGGCCTCCAGCTCTTCACGCCGCTCTTCCTGCTGCTCCGGGCCGAGGCGCGAGTCACCGTGGGCGATCCGGCGGCGGCCGCTTCCCTCGTACGGGCATCGCGGACCCGCAGCGCGGAACTGGGTGACGTGGTCCGCAGTCCACGCCTGCTCGCGTTCGCCGCGCGTTTCTGAGCCCGTTCAAGCCGGCTGCAAACGTCCCGCAAGCCCGGGACGCCACTCTTCGTCGTGTCCACCAGGCACAAGTCGAGGAGTTGTCATCATGTCCGGTCCGGCCCCCGCCCTTCTCGTGCTTCGCCGGGTCCCGGACGACCGTCGGGATCTCGCCGCTGCCATGGCCGGACTGCCCCCGGCCACCGGGCCCGGCGACCTCTGGTGGGAGCTGGTCGACGCCGCCGCGCCTCCGGGCATGCCCGCCGCCGCGGTCGCCCTCACCCGGGCCGGCGCCGACGGCTTCACCCACATCGTCGCGCTGGCCGCGGTCAGCACCGTGGGCCGGGACCCGCTCACCCGCCTGATCCGCGAGCTCGTCGCCGCCCTGCGACGCACCGAGACCGGCGTCATCTCGCTGCGCGGCGGCCGTCCCGACGTCGACGACGCCCTGCTGGCCGAGGAGTTCGTCCCGGTCGGCGACAACCTGTTCGTCCTGCATCTGTGACCGTTCTTGAACACAAGGAGTTCGTCATGTCGCTCACCGTCCAGGCACCCGCCCGCCTCTCCTGGCTGCACCGCCACCCCCTGCTCGCCTTCTTCGCGTGGTTCTTCACCGTGGGCCAGGCCTTCGCGCTGGCCCCGCACTTCGTCCACACCGGCCTGCCCGACCAGGTCTGGATCATCGGCGCCTCCCTCGTCGGTCTGCTGCTGCCCAACCTGGTGATCACCCGGCTGGTCGACGGCCCCGACGCCCTGAAACGCATGGTGCGGAGCTTCGTCGACTGGCGGCACGGTCCACGCTGGTACCTCCTGGCCGTCCTGGTCGTGCCGGTGGTGGCCACCGCACTGGCCTACCTGTTCCTGGGCGTGCCGGCCGACGTGCCGCTGTCCACCCTGGCCGGCGTGATCGTGGTGCAGTTCGCGCTCAACATGTTCCCCAACAACTGGGCCGAGGAGGGCACCTGGTCCGGATTCATCCAGGCCCGGATCCAGAAACGCCACGGCGCCGCCTGGGGTGCCGTCATCACCGCGCAACTGTTCACGCTCCAGCACATCAGTCTGGTGCTCGGCGGCCCGCTCATGATGGGCGTACTGCTGATGGTCTTCCTGTCCGTCATGGCCATCGGCTACCGCTTCCTGACCGGATACCTGTGGAACCGCACCGGCAGCCTGCTGCTGGCCGGTCTGGTGCACGCCACGGCCAACACGGTCGCCACCGGGAGCGGTTTCGGCGACGGCGGCGTGCTGCGCCACCTCTACCCCGGCAGCATGCTGGCCACGATGATCCACCTGGTCGCGGCGATGCTGGTCGGCCTGGCCATCCTCCTCCTGACCCGCGGACGTCTGGGCCTGCGCCGCACCACGTGACCCGCGGGGCCCGGGCCGCTCCCCGCGCATCGTTCCGGGTCACCCGCCATGCCCGATGTGGCATGGCGGGTGACCTGCACATCGGCCGTGATCAATAGATTTGTCGCGGTTCGCCGGTGTCAACGGCCCCACGAGGGGTAGCGCAAACATGGACGGCTGGACCTCGTTCCCCGGCAGGAGGTGGATCGTGCGCGGAAACGCGTCAGCACTCCGGCACGCCCTCCGCCTGCTGCTGATGGTCGGCTTGGCGACCGCCGCCTACCTGGTGTTGACCGCTTTCGATCAGGCGGCCCGAGCCGACGGAACCTCGGCCGGTCAACCCACCCCGATCACCACGATCGAGAAGCCGGTCACCAACGCAAAGACAACCGCGCATGCCACCGTCGAGAGGGCGGCCGCACGCTCCACCCTGAAGAAGCAGACTGGGCGCGCCATCGGCGGGGAAAAGACCGCGGGCTCTACCGTCGACAAACCGGCCGGGGGCGCCACGGTCGAGAAGCCGGCCGTCAGCGCCACCGTCGAGAAACCGGCCGAGCGCGCCACCGTCGACAAGCCGGCCGTCAGCGCCACCGTCGAGAAACCGGCCGAGCGCGCCACCGTCGACAAGCCGGCCGTCAGCGCCACCAAAGGCGTGCGAAATCCGGCCGCCCGCAGGGTTCCCACGGTGAGCGCCCAGCCACTGTCTCGACATGCCGGGCGGGCCGCCGCAACGCCCGCGGCGACCAGGAAGGCACTTACCCCGGCGACAAACCGCCTGACCCGCGCCGCTCCGAAACCGAACCGGAGCGCCGCCTCGAGGGGTGCGGCCGTGCAGGGTGCCGACCTCCGGATCCCCGCAAAGGTCGAGACAGCAGCCCTTGCTATCGGCATCCCGCTGAAGCACAACCTGCGCAGTCCGCTCACGCACAACCTGCGCAGTCCGCTCACGCACAACCTGCGCAGTCCGCTCACGCACAACCTGCGCAGTCCGCTCACGCACAACCTGCGCAGTCCGCTCACGCACAACCTGCGCAGTCCGCTGGCGCGCCTCACGGCGCCCGCCAGCTTCGGCTCGGCGCTCACGCCTTCCACTGCTCGGGCCGGTTTCGGCGTGGCGCTGACACGTCTCCCGGCTCTGACGAACCCAACGGCCACTCCCCTGGTCCGGCCGGGTAATCCTCTGTCGAGGCCGGTGGAGGAACTTGGCGCTCGTATGGCCCTTCGGCCGGTACTGCCCACGGCGGCGACATCGCCGATCGCCGGCGCGCACCTGGGCTCGCGGCCGGTTCTGGTGGCGACATCGGACACCTCAGCGTCGCGTTTCCTCGTGGCCCGGGTGAGTCCGGCGGTCGCGGCACCAGGTGAACACCTGATCGGGTCGTTTCTCTCCTTCGGGCCGATCGGGCCGACCGAGCCAGCGCCGACCGGGCCGGCCGGCATTGAGGCCCAGCGGCACGAGGGGCGCGGCCTGATCTCGGCACCAGCGACGCCAAGGCCGCGGCCGGCGGGCCCGCTGGCTCCGGGGCGCTCCGACGGGTATCTCTCCGGTGCGGGGCATGTACGTGACGGGGGCGGCGGCAACGCCGGCCCGGTCGGTGTCGTTTCGTCGTCCTGGTGGCCGGAGATGGTGGCCGCCACGTCTGCTCTGCCCGCGAATGCGAGCAGCACCGGACGATGCGTCCGGTATCTCGGTCCTCCCAGCTGATCACGCGGTCCGGACCCGGGCCGTCGCCGTCCCGGTGACGTGCCATGGCCGGCCCCGACGTCGCGTGCCGTGTGGCCCCTCGGGCGCCGGCCTTCCCACCGCGAGAACCCGGCTGGGAGGCCGATCGTGATCCGCATTCTGCTTGTCGAACCCATGAATCTGTTGCGCGGCGCCCTCGCCGCGACGTTGTCGCTCGAAGAGGACTTCGTGGTGACCGCCGAACTCGGCGGGCTCAGCGAAGCCGTGGACATGGCCCGCTCGGTGCCGCCGGACGTGGCCGTCGTGAACGTCGAACTGCTGGCCGGGGACGGTCTGCGGCTGTTCAACCGGCTCGGCGTGGAACAGCCGGGCTGCGCGATGCTGGTGGTGGCCGGCCCGGACGCGCCGGGGCGGCTCAACCGTGCGCTGGACGGTCACGTCCGGGGCGTCATCGGCACCCGGGCCGCGCCGTGCGAGCTGGTACGCGCGATCCGGCGCCTCGCCCGGGGTGAACGGGTCATCGACGCCGGGCTGGCCGTGGCCATGGTGGCCGCGCCGCGCAGTCCGCTGTCGGAGCGGGAACTGGACGTGCTGAGCGTCGCGGCGTCGGGCGTGCCGTCGGTCGAGATCGCCGCCAAATTGCACCTCACGTCGGGCACCGTGCGCAATTACATCTCGGTGATCCTCCGCAAGACCGGCGCGCGCAACCGGCTCGAGGCCGTCCGGGTCGCCGAGGCCGCGGGGTGGTTCTGACGAGCCGGAGAAGCCGTCCAGGATCGCCGAGGCCCGCGCGGTGGGGTCCGACGTGAAGAGGCTCGAGGCATGACTCGTGTCAGGGAATTGTGCTGACAGTGCTCACTACGGACGGGCACCAAAGACATCGAGGCTTGTCGGTGTACGACATTCCATCGGCAGGAGGAACGATGACACACCGGCAAAGGCTCTCGACGATCCTGGTAGCGCTGCTCGCCGTCCTCGGGCTCACCGCCATGAGCGCGACGGCAGCAGTCGCTGCCCCACCCGCCCAGGCCGCCGCGGTGCCGGGCGCCCCGATCACCGGCACGTTCACGGATGCAGCCGGGGGCACCGGCACCTTCGCGGGCACGTTCACCCCGGCCAAGTTCTCGGCCCCGGACGGACACCTGCTGGCCACCGGCACCCTGGTCGGCACGCTCACCGACTCGACCGGCGCGAACGTCGGCACGGTCAACAAGTCGGTCAGCGCGCCGGCCGCGATCCAGGCCACGTGCCGGATTCTGGACCTCACGCTCGGGCCGCTGCACCTCGACCTGCTCGGCCTGGTCGTCGACCTCAACCAGGTGCACCTGACGATCAACGCCAACTCCGCGCCGGGCAACCTGCTCGGTAACCTGCTCTGCGCGATCGCCGGCCTGCTCGACGGGACCCCGACCGCCGGTCAGCTCGCCGCGATCCTCAACTTCCTGCTGGCGCTGCTGGGCCAGCTGTAAAACCCCGTACGCGATGCAGCCGCACCCCGCCAGGTGCGGCTGCATCGCCCAGCCCCGGGAGACACAGCCCGGGAGACGCACGAAAGTGAGAGGGACGCGGCCATCGATTACGAGAAGAGAATGGTAGACATCGTCAGTGATTAATATTTTGGCGACCACCGCTCTGCTCGCCGCCGGCCTCACCGCGCCCGCCGCACCCGTGATCAGCGCCGAACTGCTGCCCGGCCCGGCCGGGACCGCCGTGGACGTGTCCCCGCTCGGCGTCGTCGTCGGCACGGCACAAGGCATCCCGCAGCGCTGGGCCAAGCTCCCCCGGGCGGGCTGGGTACGCCAGCAGTTGGGAACCACACCCGGCACCGTCGCGGGCGTCACCGACCTGGGCGAGGCGGCCGGCACGGTCAACTCGCAGGCTGTCCGCTGGTCGGTGAGCGGGCTGACAGCCACCGTCATCCCGGGCACCCGGGTCGACGCGATCGGCGCGCGCGGCACGGCCGGGGTCTACACGGCCGGCTCGGAACCGCTGGGCGAGTCCGATCTGGTCGACCGCGACGGCACCCGCACCGCGTTGCGCGGGACGCCTGAGCTTGATGCGGGCTACCGCCGTACGGTGGCGTCGGTCGGATCTTCCCGTACGGCTGTGGTCTGGGTGACCAATGGCATCGGCAAAGGCACCACTGCTCGTCCGGTGTTGTGGCGGGACGGTGCGACGCTGCGACTGCCCGTGTTCAGCTCGTTCTTCCTTAGCAACGCCTGCGTCTCCCGGGTGTTGCCGGACGGCACGGTCGTGTCGAGCGGCTTCTCCAACGACAGCGGCACGCCCACGTGGCTGATGACCAAACACGTCGGCGGTGTGCCCGGCACCGACGTCGTGCTCAACCGGGCCACCGCCTCGGGCCAGCCGATCGCCGGTCTCACCTGTGACTCGACCCAGTCGTCGCTGAACACCCTCGCGGCCGACGGCGGGATCGCCGGGCGCGTCGACCAGCAGGCCGCCTACTGGGATCCGGCCGGCACGGCTCACGTCGTCCCGCTCGCCGCGGGCGAGGTGTCCGCGATCGGTGCCGCCGCCAGCACCCGGGGCCGCATCATCGTCAAAGCCACGGAGGCCGACGGCACGGTGCGGCTCGCACTCTGGCGGGCTGGAGAACGGACGCCGCTGGCCACGCCGCCGGGGTGGGCCGTGCGGGACGTGGTCGAGCTGACCGACGCCGGTCTGCTGGTGGCCAACGTCAGCAACGCCGAAGGCGAGACCCGCCCGGCCGCATGGCACCTGCCGCGACAAGGCTGAGGTCAGACGAAGGCGACGAGGGTCAGACGAAAGCGACGAGGGTCAGACGAAAGGCGACAAGGCCCAGGTCAGACGGAGAGGGCGTGACCGGGCGAAGCGACGACGGCCCGATCCCGGCCGGCGTGCTTGGCCGCGTAGAGGGCGCCATCGGCCCGCGCGACCAGTTCGTCGGCCGTCTCCCGGCCGTCCCAGCTGGCGATGCCGGCCGAGAACGTCTGCCCGTCGGGAGTGACGCCCCGCAACCGCCCCAGGATCTCGGTCGCCGCGGCGGCGTCGCATTCGGGCAGCAGCACGACGAACTCCTCACCGCCGTACCGGGCGAGCACGTCGTGGCTGCGCATCTGCCCGCTCCACGCGGCCGCGGCGGTCTTGAGCAGGCGGTCGCCGGCCTGGTGCCCGTGCGTGTCGTTGTACCGCTTGAAGTGGTCGATGTCGATCAGGGCCACGGTCGCGCCCGGTTCGAGGCCCGCGACCAGCAGGTCGTCCCAGGTACGCCGGTTGACCAGCCCGGTCAGCCCGTCCGAGGAGGCCAGCACCACCAGCCGGTCGGCCTGTTCGGCCAGTTCCACCGACTGGGTGTTGACCCGGCTGACCAGCACCTGGAGGCGCCCGACGACGAGCCCGAAGATCACCGTGCAGCCGACCGCGATGACGATCGCGTCCGGTACGCGGGAGTCGTACTTCCAGGCCTCGTACGCGAGAAGGCCCGGCCCGGTCATCGACGCCGCCCACAACAGCGGGGTGCGCAGCCAGGGCAGGTCGCGACGCTCGAGGGACGAAACGGAAGTGATGTCGGTGAAGCTGGGGTGCAGGGCCGCCGCGCCGAGCAGGCCGTAGACCAGCACCGAGACCGCGTTGGCCACCCCGGCCGCCACCGACTGCTGGAACAGGAACTCCGGGATGAACGCGTAGGCCAGGTCGTAGACGAGCAGGGCCAGCTGGGCGAACGCGAGCAGGCGCATCGCCCGGCTGCCGAGGCCACCGCTGAGCAGCAGGCTGATCAGCAGGGCGAAGATGAACAGGTCGGACATCGGGTAGGCGGCCAGGGTGACCGCGGCGGGAATCGAGCCGGCCTGGGCCACCGCCGGCTTGATCAGGAAGATGGCCACCACGAGGGCGTAGCCGCAGCTGATCACGGCCGAGTCGAGCAGGCGTTCTCGGTTGCGGGCGGGCACCCGGCGGCGGACCAGCCACACCATGCCGGTGATCTGGGCCAGGCTGCCGGCCAGGAAGATCAGGTCGGGGATGCCGGGCGACGGCGGCCGGTCCATCAACGTGAGCACCAGCACCCCGGTGGCCCCGCAGGCCGCCCAGAACACCAGCAGCCACAGCGGCCCCAGTTCCTGCCGCCGCCGGGAAAGAACGAGGCGGTACGCCATCGCGAGCACCCCGGACCAGGCCAGCACCTCGAAGTACACGCCGAAGAGCAGTCCGACGGGCAGGAGGGCGTACGGGATCAGCGCCAGGAGGAACACCGTCAGGTAGATCCACCACGCCCGCGCGGAGAGTTGTCTCACGGTATCCAGTACAACCGGCCCCGGGTGCCGGGGCGGGACCTCTTGGGTGAAAATCAGGAGCATGCCTGAGCTGCCCGAGGTCGAGTCGGCCCGCGCGGTGATCGAGCGGTCCGGACTCGGCCGCAAGATCGTCGACGTGGACGACTCGGACTCGTACGTCTGCCGTCCCCACCCGCCCGGCCAGATCCGCGACGCACTGGTCGGCCGGGAGCTGACGGTCGCCCACCGCCGGGGCAAGAGCATGTGGTGCGACACCGGCGACGACGGCCCCGAGCTGGGCATTCACCTCGGCATGTCGGGCAAGATCGTGATCGCCGACCCGGACGGCGGCGAGGTCGACGGCGGCGACTACTGGGAGGGCCGTCGTAAGCCGGGCGACTACCGCTGGTCCCGTTTCGCGCTGAGCTTCGCCGACGGCGGCCGGCTGCTGCTGGTCGACCCGCGCCGGCTGGGTCGCGTGCGTCTGGACCCGCCGGTCGAGGCGCTCGGCCCGGACGCGGCGACGGTGACCCCGGCCCAGTTCCGCGCCGCACTGGCGAGGGGCACCGCCCCGGTCAAGGCCCGCCTGCTCGACCAGGAGTCGATCGCCGGCATCGGCAACCTGCTGGCCGACCAGATCCTGTGGGCGGCCCGGCTCAACCCGGGCCGCCGGGTCGACGCGCTGACGCCGGAGGACGTGGACCGCCTGCTCCGCGCGACCCGCTCGGCCGTGCGCGCGGCCGTCAAGGGTGGCGGGGTGCACACGCTGAAGGTGATCCCCTATCGGAAAGCCGGCGGCCACTGCCCCCGGGACGGCGCGCCGATGGCGGTGAGCCAGGTCGGCGGCCGTACGAGCTGGTGGTGCAGCCTCGAACAGCCGCTCAACGGCTGATCAGCTTGGGCAGGTCGGCCATCGTCGTGAAGATCTCGCCGGCCCCCGCGTCGAGCAGCGCCTGCGGCGGGTGGTGGGCCGGGCTGTCCGGCGGGCAGAAGCCGAACACGGTCGCACCCGCGGCCACCCCGGCGGTCACGCCGGGCACCGTGTCCTCGACCACGGCGGCCCGGGCCGGGTCGATGCCCAGCGCGGCCGCGGCGGCCAGATAGACGTCGGGTGCGGGCTTGCTGCGGGGCTGGTCCATGCCGCTGAACATCTTGCCCGCGAAGACCTCGGCCAGCCCGACCTTGGTCAGCTGCAGCCGCACCTTGCCGAGGTCGGCGCCGCTGGCACAGGCGATCTTCCCGTCGAGGAGCAGGCTGATCTCGTGCACCGCGTCCACCGCGCCCGGGATCGGCTCGAGCGAGGCGGCCAGACCCTCGTTGCGGCGGCGGCGGAACTCGGCCAGCCACTCGCCGGTGACCTCGAAACCGGTGTGGGCGGTGATGATGGCGGTCTCGTCCTGCAGCGCCCGGCCGACGAACAGCTGGAAGCAGTCTTCCTCGCTCACCATCCAGCCCAGCTCGTGCAGCATCGAGCGGAGCACACCGTTGGTGATGCTCTCCGAGTCGACCAGGACCCCGTCGCAATCGAACAGGACAGCAGCGAATGCCATGCCTTAGGCTAGCCTAACTTTCACGGGGGAAGACACGGGGAGAGCGGTTCGTGCTGCGTCGCGTCATCACCGGTCAGAAACGGCTCGTCGCCACCAGCACCATTCTCAGTGCGGCCCACCAGGGAGGCGAGGCCCTGGTACCGATCCTGATCGGCGTCATCATCGACGAGGCGGTCGGCGGCGGCACCCTCGTCGACCTGATCATCTGGATCGCCGTGCTGGGCGCGGCCTTCCTGGTCCTGTCGACCAGTTTCCAATACGGCACCCGCACCGGCGAACTCGCGGTCGAACGGGCTGCCCACGCCCTGCGCCTCGAGCTGACCACCCGCATCCTGCATCCGCGCGGCTCGGCCGGCCCCGGACGGCTGCCCGGCGCCCTGGTCAATGTGGCGACGGGCGACGCCCAGCGGGTCGGCATGGTCGCGTTGGCCGTACCACTGGGTCTGGCCGCGCTCGGCGGCGTCGTGATCGGTGCCGTCGCGCTGCTGCGGATGTCGGTCCCGCTGGGCCTGCTCGTGCTGATCGGCGCGCCGATGCTGCTGCTGGCCGCGCACCGGCTCGGCCGTCCGTTGCAACGCCGCAGCGAGAGCGAGCAGGAGCATGCCGCGCAGGCGGCCGGGGTCGCGGCCGATCTGGTGGCCGGTCTGCGGGTGCTCAAGGGCATCGGCGCCGAGCGTCCGGCCGCGCGCCGCTACCGCCGGGTCAGCCGCGATTCGCTGACCGCCACCCAGCGCGCCGCCACCGCGAAGAGCTGGCACGACAGCACCCTGCTGGGCCTGACCGGGGTCTTCCTGGCCGTCGTGGCCCTGGTCGGCGGACGGCTCGCGGCCACTCAGCAGATCACCGTGGGCGAACTGGTCGCGGCCGTCGGTCTGGCCCAGTTCCTGCTCGGCCCGCTGGCCCTGGTCGCCTGGGCCAACGGCGAGCTGGCCCAGGCCCGCGCGTCGGCCGGCCGCATCACCGCGGTGCTGTCGGAGCCGCCCGGTCTGCCCGCGGGAGATCAAGACCTTTCCCTTCCCGTACGCGGTCACGTGCGCCTCACCGGAATCGCCGCCGACGGCCTGACGGGTCTCGACCTCGACATCGCGCCCGGCGAACTGCTCGCCATCGTCACCCCCGACCAGTCCGTCGCCACCACACTCACCGAGCTCTTCGGTCGCACCCGGGATCCCGTCACCGGCACGGTCGAGCTGGACGGCCGGCCACTGTCCACCCTCGACCCGCAAGCCGTCCGCGCCGCCGTCCTGGTCGCCGAGCATGACGCCGACCTGTTCGAGGGCACCCTGCTCGACAACGTCACCCTCGACCGCGCCGCCGGCGACGTGGTGCGACAGGCGCTGGTCGCGTCCACCGTGGACGAGGTCGCCCGCACCGGCCCGATCGGCGAGCGCGGCCGCGCCCTGTCCGGCGGTCAGCGCCAACGGGTGGCCCTGGCCCGGTCGCTCGCCGCCGGCCCGCCCGTTCTGGTGCTGCACGACCCGACCACCGCGGTCGACGCCGTCACCGAGCAGCGCATCGCGACCGGGATCCGCGACCTGCGCCACGGCCGCACCACCGTGCTGGTGACGACCAGCCCGAGCCTGCTCTCGGTGGCCGACCGGGTGGTGTTCCTGGCCAGCGGCACCGTCCGCGCGGCCGGGACGCATGCCGAACTGGTCCGCGACGACGAGGAGTACCAGTCCGTGGTGTTGTCGTGAGCGAACGAACCCTGCTGCCGGTCGCCACCGCCGCGCAGACCTGGTCCGCTGTCCGCGCGTTGCTGCGCCCTCGCCGCGGCCTGGCCGTGCTGGCGATCGCCGTGCTGACCGCCGGAACCGCGATCGGTCTGGTCACCGTGCGGCTGCTCGGCCACATCGTCGACCTGGTCACCGAGGGCCGCCCGGCCGACGCGATCACGGCCCCGGTCGTCGCGCTCGTGCTGGTCGCGATCGGGCAGGCGGTCGCCTCGGGCTTTGGCCTGACCCTGGTCGCCCGGCTCGGCGAGGGCATGCTGGCCGAGCTACGCGAACGCTTCGTCGACCGGGTGCTGGCGCTGCCGCTCGACCAGGTCGAGGAGGCGGGTACGGGCGACCTGACCTCCCGGGTCACCAACGACGTCACGGCGATCGCCACCGCCGTGCGCAGCGCGCTGCCCGAGCTGGCCCGCTCGGTGCTCACCATCGCGCTGACCCTGGTCGGGCTGGTCGTCCTGGACTGGCGGTTCCTGCTCGCCGCGCTGATCGCGGTGCCGATCCAGCTGCACACCGTGCGCTGGTACTCCGGTCGCGCGCTTCCCCTCTACGCCCGCCAGCGGGTCTCGGTCGGCTCGATGCAGCAGCAGTTGCAGGAGACGGTCGGCGGCTCGGGCACGGTGCGGGCGCTGCGGCTGCAGGAGCGCCACCACGGCCTCGTCCGCGGCCGTTCGCTGGATGCCGTCGACTGGACGATGCGCGGCGTCCGGGTGCTGACCCAGTTCTACGCCCGGCTCAACCTGGCCGAGTTCGTCGGGCTGGCCGCCGTGCTGGTCACCGGCTTCCTGCTGGTCCGCGACGGGTCGGCCACGATCGGCACGGCCACCGTGGCGGCCCTGTACTTCCACGGGCTGTTCGTGCCGATCAACACGGCGCTCGGCCTGGTCGACGACGCGCAGGCCGCGGGCGCGAGCCTGGTTCGCCTTGTCGGCGTCACTTCGATGCCGGCTCCGCCGGAGCAGAACGCACAGATATCAGAAAGAGCCACGATCGAGGTCGAGAAGGTCGAGCACGCCTATCAGCCGGATCAGCCCGTGCTGCGGGGCGTCAGCCTCGAGGTGGCCGCCGGCGAACGGGTGGCCCTGGTCGGGGCGAGCGGCGCCGGCAAGACCACCCTGGCCGGCCTGATCGCGGGCGTCCGCACGCCGGACGGCGGCACGATCCGGCTGGGCGGCACACCCATCGACGAACTCGACGTGCGGCGGACGGTGGTCATCCTCAGCCAGGAGGTGCACGTCTTCGCCGGTCCCCTGGCCGACGACCTGCGCCTGGCCCGGCCGGACGCGACCGACGACCAACTGAGCGTGGCGCTGACCCGGGTCGGGGCCGCCGACTGGGTGGCCGCGCTGCCGGACGGCCTCGGCACGGTGGTCGGGCACGGCGGCCACCGGCTCACCGTCACCCAGGCCCAGCAACTGGCCCTGGCCCGGCTGGTGCTGATCGACCCGCCGATCGCGGTCCTCGACGAGGCGACCGCCGAGGCCGGCAGCGCGGGCGCCCGGCTGCTCGAGGCCGCCGTCGAGGAGGCTCTCGCCGGCCGCACCGGCATCGTCGTCGCGCACCGGCTGGCCCAGGCGGTCACGGCCGACCGGGTGGTGCTGCTCGACGCCGGGCGGATCCTCGAGACCGGCACCCACGCCGAGCTCGCGGCCCGCCCGGACGGCCACTACGCGAAGCTGTGGAAGGCCTGGGCCGACCACCGCCCCGGTTGTTAAGCGCGAATCGATTTCGGGCGCAGGTCGGTCCAGTTCGTCTCGACGTATTCCAGGCACGCGGCCCGCGACTCCTCGCCGAAGGCGACCGTCCACCCGGCGGGCACGTCGACGAACGACGGCCACAGCGAGTGCTGGTCCTCGTCGTTGACCAGCACCAGGTACCGGCCCTCGGGGTCCTCGAACGGGTTGGTCATCAGTCGGTCCTCTCGGCTTCGTGGAACAGGTCGGTCAGGCTCCGGCCGGGGTCGGCCAGGGCGAGGGTCAGGAACCGCTGGAACAGCGCGCCGAATCCGGCCATCGTCGCGTGGTCGAACCGGTCGGCCGCGTACTCCAGATCGCAGTGCACCGGCCGGTCGCCGGCCGGCTCGTAGAAGCTCAGCGCCAGCTCGGCCCGCACGGCACCGGTGGTCAGCGACTCGAACCGCACGCCGTCGCCGCCGGCCTCGGCCAGCCGGGCCTCCTCGTGGTGCACGATCATCACCTGCGGCGGTGCGAGACCGAGCAGGTCGAACGGCACCTCCGGCCGGTCGAGAGCGGCCAGGTCGGTTTCCCGTACGCGGGCCAGCAGCTCGGCGAACGTCGGATCCCCGTCGGTCGCGGTCCGGAGCACCACCGTGTTGAGGAAGCAGCCCACGAGGTCGGCCAGCGCCGGTTCGGCCCGGCCCGCCACCAGCGCCCCGATCGGCAGGTCGGTGCCTGCGCCCGAGCCGGTCAGCAGGGCCGCCACGGCCGCGTGGAAGACCATGAACATGCTGGTTCCCGTACGCCGGGCCAGGTCGTCAACCGCACGATGGGTGTCCACGTCGAGCACGATCGGCACGAGTCCGCCGCGCCCGGTGACCGTCCCCGGCGGGCGGGCACCCGGCAGCTCGACCCGCGCCGGCATGCCCTCGAGCGCCGAGCGCCACGGCCCGGCCGGCGGATCGAGCCGGTACTGCCAGCTGGTGTAGTCGGCGTAGTCGACCGGCAGCGGCGTCCACTCCGGGTTCCGGTGGTGACGCCTGGATTCGTACGCGGAAACCAGGTCTCTGATGAGGGGCACGACCGACCACTCGTCCACACCGAGATGGTGCATGGTGAGCAGCACGGCGGGTTCGCCCTCGACGGTGAGCAACCGGGCCCGGAACGGCGCGCGGCCGGTGAGGTCGACCGTTTCGCGAGCCAGCTCCTCCAGCTCACCGGACGCGAGTTCCAACGTCGGCCGCGCAACGGAAATGCGCCGAAGCGAACCGTCGGCCCAGCGGAAACCGGTACGCAACGGAGCGTGCCGTTCGACGACGTCGTCGAGCGCCGCCGCGAACGCGTCCACGTCCAGGCCGGTACCGCGGAAGGCGAAGGCCAGATCCCAGCCCCCGTACGGCGCGGCCGCCTGATGGGCCTGCCACAGATGACGCTGCACGGGTGCCGCCCGTTCGTCGGCCGGCTCGTCCGACGCCCGCGCGGTCAGCACCGGCCGGGTCGAGGCGGGCCGCTCGACCAGCCGGGACAGCCCGGCCACGGTCGGCGAGTCGAACACGTCACGCACCCGCAGGTCGGCCCCGAACGCCGAGCGCACCCCGCCGATCAGCCGCATGCACGACATCGAGTGCCCGCCGAGCGCGAAGAAGTTGTCGTCCACGCCGACCCGGGGCAGCCCGAGGATGTCGGCGAACAGCGCGGCCAGCCGCTCCTGCGTCCCGGTCATCGGGGCCGCGTCGCCGACCAGGGCCGACCAGTCCGGTGCGGGCAGCGCGCGGCGGTCCACCTTGCCGTTCGGGGTCCGCGGCAGTTCGCCGTCGACGGCCACGATCAGGGCCGGCACCAGATAGCTGGGCAGCCGGGCGGCCAGGGCGTCGCGGACGGCCACCGGATCGACCCGACCGGCCGCGGCGACCACATAGCCGACCAGTCGCGTCGAGTCGCCCGTGCCGTCCACGACGACGACCGCCGCCGAGACGTCCGGGTGGGCCGACAGCGCCGCCTCGACCTCGGCCGGTTCGATCCGGTGCCCGCGGATCTTCACCTGGTCGTCGACCCGGCCCAGGAAGTCGATCAGTCCGTCGGCCCGCCACCGCGCCCGGTCACCGGTGCGGTACATGCGTGCCCCGGCCGGACCGTACGGGTCCGCCACGAACCGCTCCGACGTCAGCCCGGGACGGCCGAGATAGCCGCGGGCCAGGCCGCGACCGGCGATGTAGAGCTCGCCGACCGCGCCGGGTGGGACGGGCCGCAGGCGCCGATCCAGGATGTACGCGAGCGTGTTGGGGTCGGGCACGCCGATCGGCACCGCGCCGGTCCAGCCCGGTTCGGCCCGCCACAGCGTGGAGTTGACCGTCGCCTCGGTCAGGCCGTACGCGACGAACAGGCGCAGCGTCGTGGCCCAGCGTGAGATGACCTCCGGCGGGACCTGTTCGGTGCCGACCAGCACGGTGAGGCCGGCGGGCAGTTCGGCTCCCGGAGGCAGCGCGGCCACCAGCGACGGGGGC
Source organism: Paractinoplanes bogorensis (assembly GCF_018829635.1). GTDB lineage: Bacteria > Actinomycetota > Actinomycetes > Mycobacteriales > Micromonosporaceae > Actinoplanes > Actinoplanes bogorensis. The sequence goes on along the minus strand of NZ_JAHKKG010000003.1, from coordinate 25,816 downwards.
AGGATCGCGTGCGTGACCCCGTACGCGGAAAGCAGTTGGGTCAGAGCCGGACCGGGCGTGCGCGCGTCATCCGGCGCGATCACCAGGCGAGCGCCGGTGGCCAGGGCCATCGACAGCTCGAACGCGAAGACGTCGAACCCGATCGACGCGAACTGCAGGATGCCGCTCGCGGCGGTGACGCCCATCGGGTCCTGCGCGGTGGCGACCAGGCTGCCGATGCCCTCGTGGGTGACCGTCACGCCCTTGGGCCGGCCGGTCGAACCCGAGGTGTAGATGACGTAGGCGGCGTGGCCGATCCCGTCCGGTGGCGGCGGCAACTCCCCGGCGGCCGGATGTGGGGCGTCGACCGCGATCGGCTCGACCCCGTCGACCTCGGGCAGGGTGCACGCCACGGCATCGGTGGTCAGCACGTGCCGGGTGCCCGAGTCGGTCAGCATGAAGGCCAGCCGGTCGGCCGGGTGCTGCAGGTCGAGCGGCAGGAACGCGGCCCCCAGCTCGAGCACGCCCATCGCGGCCACGATGGTCTCGAGCGACCGCGGCGTGGCCACGCCGACCACGCTCTCGGCCCGCACCCCACGCTCGTGCAGCGCGCCGGCCAGGCGGTGGGCCCGGTCGGCCAGCTCGGCGTAGGTGAGCGTGCGGTCGCCGTCGACCACCGCGAGCGCGTCCGGCGTCTCTGCAGCCCGTGCGGCGAAGGCGGCGGACAGGCTCAGTTCCTCCACCGTACGGGCGGTGTCGTTGAAGCCGGTCAGCACGCGTTCGCGCTCGTCGTCGACCAGCACGCCGAGCTCGCTGACCGGGGCGTCCGGGGTGGACACGGCGGCCGTCGCCAGCGCGACCAGACGCCGGGCCAGCAGTTCGACCGTCGCGCGGTCGAACAGCTCGGTGCGATAGGTGAGCTTGGCCGTGACGTCGTCGCCGCCGTGCTCGGCCAGCTCGACCACCAGGTCGAACCGGGCCGTGCCGGTGCTCAGCGGCTCGTCCGACACCTCGATGCCGTCGAGCGTGAACGCGTCGGCGACGTGGTTGCGGTGCACGACCATCACCTGGAACAGCGGGTGCCGGGAGGCCGAGCGCGGCGGGTTGACCGCCTCGACGACCGCCTCGAACGGCACGTCCTGGTGCGAGAACGCGGCCAGGTCGGCGTCCCGGACCCGCTCCAGGAGGCCGGCGAAGCTCGGGTCGCCGGTGAGGTCGGTCCGCAGCACGAGCGTGTTCACGAAGAAGCCGACCAGGTCGTGCAGGGCCTCCTCGGTGCGACCGGCGATCGGTGCGCCGAGCGGGAGGTCGTCGCCCGCCCCGATCCGGTGCAGCAGGGCCGCGGTCAGCGCGTGGGCCACCATGAACGGGCTGGCCCCGGCGGCGGTCGCCAGGCGGCGCAAACCTCGTACGGTCTCGGCGGGCAGGTCGACCGTCACCTCGTCGCCGTGCGCGCTCGGCTCGGCCGCCCGGGGCCGGTCCAGGGGCAGCGGGATCTCCTCGGGCGCGCCGTCCAGCGTGGTGCGCCAGAAGGTCAGCTGCTCCGGCTCGACCTTTTTCAGGAGCTCGCGCTGCCAGTGGGCGTAGTCGGCGTACTGAACCTGGTTCTCGGTTTGCTCTCTTCCGGCGTAGGCCGCCGAGAGGTCGGCCAGGAACGGACCGTCCGACCATTCGTCGGTCACGATGTGGTGCAGGAGCAGGACGAGTACGTGGTCGTCGGATCCCCGGCGGATCAGGGTGGCGCGCAGCGGCAGGTCGGTGGTCAGGTCGAACGGGCGGGCGGCCACTTCGGCCACGTCGGCGTCGTCGACCACCTCGAGCGTCGGGCGCCCTTCGTCGTACGGAAGGATCCGCTGGTAGGGCTCGCCGTTCTCCGACCCGATGAGCGTCCGCAGCACCTCGTGCCTACCGGCCACCGCGTGCAGAGCGTCGTGCAGCTTCGCGATGTCGAGCGGGCCGCGCAGGCGCAGCGTCAGCGGGAAGTTGTAGGCCGCCGACGGACCCTGCATCTGCTCGAGGAACCAGAGCCGGCGTTGGGCGAACGAGAGTTCCGGCTTCTCCGGGCGGGCCACGGGCCGCAGCTCCGGCCGTGTGGCGACGCCCCGGCCGCCGACGCGCGCGGCCAGCTCGGCTACTGTCGGCGCCTCGAACAGGTCGCGGATCGACAGCTCTGCCCCGAGCGCGGTGCGGGCCCGGCTGACCAGTCGGATGGCCAGCAGCGAGTGCCCGCCCAGGTCGAAGAAGCTGTCGTCGGCCCCGACCTCGGGCACGTCGAGCAGCTCGGCGTAGATCTCGCAGAGCGCGGTCTCGGCCGGCGTGGACGGCGGCCGGGTCGCGGCCGACGTCTGCACGGTGGCGGCGGGCAGCGCCCGGATGTCGAGCTTGCCGTTGACGGTCAGCGGCAGCCGATCCATCGCGACCAGGGCGGCGGGCACCATGTAGTCGGGCAGCCGTTCCTTGAGCGAGGCCCGTACCTGGCGCAGCGTGGTGTCGTCGTCGGCCGGGTCCCACTGCGGGCCCCGGACCAGATAGCCGGCCAGACGCTTGCCGCTGTCCACGACCACGGCCGCGTGCGTCACCAGCGGGTGCGCGGCGATCGCCGACTCCACCTCGCCCAGCTCGACCCGGTAGCCACGGATCTTCACCTGGTCGTCCGTACGCCCGAGGAAGTCCAGGTTGCCGTCCGGCCGCCGCCGCACGAGGTCGCCGGTGCGGTACATCCGCTCCCCCGGCCCGCCGTACGGGTCGGCCACGAACCGTTCCGCGGTCAGCCCGAGCTGCCGGTGGTAACCCCGGGCCAGCCCGATCCCGCCGATGTAGAGCTCGCCGGGCGCACCCGGGGCGGCCGGCCGCAGGAACGCGTCGAGGATGTACGCCCGCGTGTTCCAGATAGCCCGCCCGACCGTCGGGGTGGCGCTGTCGTCCGTGCCTCCGCCGAGCGTGTTGATCGTGTACTCGGTCGGCCCGTACAGGTTGTAGCCGACGACGCCGTCGGTGTCGCGCAGCCGGTTCCAGACCGCGTCCGGCACCGCCTCGCCGCCCAGCAGCACCAGCGGCGGACGCCGGTTCAGCAGGCCCTGCTCGATCAGGTGATGGGCGTACGTCGGCGTCACGTTGACCACGTCGATCGCGTGCTCGTCGCAGTAGGCGACCAGTCCGGCCGCGTCCCGCCGCAGCTGCTCGTCGCAGACGTGCACCTCGTGGCCCTCGACGAGCCAGAGAAGCTCCTCCCACGACATGTCGAACGCGAACGAGACGGTGTGCGCGATCCGCAGCCGCCGCCCGGCCGCCTCGACCACCGGCGCGAAGATGGCCTCGCGGTGGTTGAGCAGCATGTTGGTCAGGCCGCGATAGGGCGTGACGACACCCTTGGGCCGCCCGGTCGAGCCCGAGGTGTAGATGATGTACGCCGGGTGTTCGAGCCGGTCCCGGTCGCCGCGGTGGTCCGGCAGCGGCACGTCCAGGATCTCGAGCGGCGTGTCCAGCTCGACCACCGGCACCGACGTGGCCGGCAGCAGCGAGCGCACCGACGTGTAGGTGAGCACACACAGCGGTTCGGTGTCGGCCAGCATCAGACCGAGGCGCTCGGCCGGCAGATCAAGTTCCAGGGGCAGATAGGCGGCTCCCGTACGCAGCACCGCGAACAGGGCGGCCACCATGTCCAAAGTCCGCGGCAGAGCGAGCGCGACGACCGTCTCCGGTCCCGCGCCCCGGGCCACCAGCAGCCGGGCGATATCGTCGACCCGCCGGTCCAGCTGGGCGTAGGTCAGCCGCTGCTCGCCGGCCACCAGCGCGACCGCGTCCGGCGTCCGGGCGGCCTGGTCATGCAGCAGGTCGGCCACGGTGTCGGTACCCACGGGGTTACGGGTGCGGTCCCAGTCGTCGTCCAGCGTCCGGCGGTCGTCCGCGGTGAGCAGGTCGAGAGCGCCGACCGGACGCTCCGGTGCGTCGACGATCCGGCTCAGCACCCCGGCCAGGCGTTCGAGCAGTTTTTCGGCCGCCGGGCCGTCGACGACCTCGGGCCGGTGGTCGAGCGCCAGCTTGAACCGGGTGCCCGGCGTGATGACGAGGGTGAGCGGATAGTGCGTGGCGTCCACGCTGTCGACGGCCTCGATGCCGTGCCGCTGCTGCAGGTCGGCCGAGTCGCCCTCGTCGACGAAGTTCTGCATCACGTAGAGCGTGTCGAACAGCTGCGGATGGCCGGCCGCGCGCTGAATGTCGGCCAGCCCGACGTGGTCGTAGTTCATCAAGGTGAGGCGCTGCTCCTGCAGTCGGCGCAGGAGATTCTTTGTCGACTCGCGGGGGTCGGCTGTGACGCGTACGGGAACGGTGTTGAGGAACAGCCCCACGATGCTGTCGACCAGCGGCACATCCCCGTGCCGGCCCGCGACGGTCATGCCGAACACGACGTCACCGCGTCCCGCGAACCCGCCCAGCACCAGCCCCCAGGCCGCACTGAACAACGTGTTGAGCGTCAGCCCGTGCTCGCGAGCGGCGTCGCGCAGTCGCTTGGAGATCGCCGCCGGCAGCTCGATCGCCTGCCGCTCGGGCAGTGCCGGGACCAGGCTGCGATCGGCCGGCCCGACCATCGTCGGCTCGGTGAGCCCGCTGAGGGCGTCGCGCCAGTGCTCGACCGCCGCCGCCGTGTCCTGCTCGCCCAGCCAGGCCAGGTGGTCCCGGTAGGAACCCGCCGGCGGCAGACCGGTGGCGTCGCCGTCCCGCTCGTACAGGGTGAACAGCTGCTCGACGAACAGTTCCTCGGACCAGCCGTCCCACAGGATCAGGTGGTGGCTGACCACGAGCCGGTCGTGCCCGCCCGGCAGCCGGATCAGCGTGAGCCGGCACAGCGGCGGATCGGCCAGATCGAACTGTCTCTCCCGGTCTCTTCTCATGGCCTCGGCTACGGCCGCGGTGGGGTCGCTCTCCCCGCTCAGGTCGACGACATCCACCGGCAACTCGAGGCCGTCCGGGACGAACTGCACCGGCCGGCTCAGCCCGTCACTGGCGAAACCGGCGCGCATACCGTCGTTGCGGGCCAGCAGCGCCGCGCCGGCTCTTCTCAGCCGCTCGACGTCGACCCGGTAACCGAGGTCGAACGCGTCCTGTCCGGTGTAGACGTCGAGCGCGCCCGCGTCATAGCTGGCGTGGAAGTAGAGCCCTTCCTGCAGCGGCGAGAGCGGCCACACGTCACCGACGGGCTTTTCACTGATTTCCCGTACGCGGTCCAGGTCGCTCTGGGCCAGCGCAAGGAGCGTCTTCTTGGCGCTGAGTTCCCGCAACGCCCCCGCCCAGCCGTCGGCCACGGCGGCGACGTCGTCCTCGGTGAGCGCGCCGTCGTCCCACGTCCAGGTGGCGACCAGCTCCGGGCCGTGCCCGGTCTCGGCCGCGACCACGTCGACCTGCAGCCGGTGGGCCAGGGCGAGCCCACCGTTGACCTCGGTCGGGATCTCCTCGGCGGCCGGGGTCCACGGCTCGCCGGTGCCCTGCGGGAAACGCCCGTAGTAGTTGAACAGCACCTGCGGTGCGGCCATGCGGGCCAGGATGGGGGCGGTCTGCGCGTTGAGGTGGCGCAGCATGCCATAGCCGAGCCCACCGTCGGGCGCCGCTCGCAGCCGCTCACCGGTCGCCGCCACCAGCGCCGCCAGGTCCTCGGCGCCGGCTCCGCTCAGGCGGACCGGTTGGACGGCCGTGAGCCAGCCGACGGTGCGGGCGAGGTCGAGGCCCGGTTCGATGTCCTCCCGGCCGTGACGCTCGATCTCCACCAGCAGGTCACCGGGTCCACCACGCCAGTCGTCGACACCTCGGTGCAGGGCGGCGAGCAGCACATCGGTGATCTCGGCCCGCAACTCGGCCGGCACCCGGGTGAGCAGCGCCCGGCTCTCCTCGACGGTCAGCCGGGTGGTGATGCGCTTCGCCGTCCCACCGGCCGGAAGTGCGCCGCCGGGTCGCAGTTCGGCGCCCGGGGCGAGCACCTGGATCCAGTGCTCGAGCTCGTTCAACCGGTGCGGGGCCTGGGCCTGGGTCTGCTGTGCCTGGGCATAGCGCCGCAACGAGGTTCCCGCATCGGGCAACGGGTTCCCGGCGGCGGCCACGGCCAGGTCGTCGAGCAGGATGCGCCACGAGACCCCGTCCACCAGCAGGTGGTGGGCCATGAGCAGCAGGCGGCCCTGCCGGTCCCCCGCATCGAACCACACGGCCTGCAACATCCGCCCCGAATCCGGGTCAAGCCGATCAACAGCGGCGCTCGTCTCAGCGGCAATAGCCTCGGCGACCGGTCCCGCCCACAAGTCCGGCCTGTCCGCCTCGACGGCCATTCCCGCCACGTCGACGCGGTGAATCAGGTCGGTGGCGTTGATCGAGCCGGGCGGGGTGGTCTCGAGCGACCACAGCACACCGGCGATCCGGCGCAGTCGAAGCCGCAGTCCGTTGTGTCGGTCGAGCACCGCTTGCAGCACCCCGGCCACGTCGGCGTGTGCGGGCACGGTCAGCAGCACCGGCAAGGTGAACCGGTCGATCGGCGCACCGGTGTCGCGCAGCCAGTTCACGATCGGCAGCAGCGGCACGTCGCCCACGCCATCCGACTCAACCGCCGGCTCGGCCGCAACGTCGGTCGCGCCCGCCGGCACGGTCGAGCCCGCCGGCTCGGTCGAGCCCGCCGGCGCGGTCGCGCCCGCCGGCGCGGTCGTGCCCGCGTCGGCCGGGAGGTTTGCGGCCAGCGCGCGCGGCGTGCGCAGCGTGAGCACGTCGCGCGGCGCGATCGGCAGGCCGCGGCGGCGGGCCTGGCTCGACACGGCGATCGAGACGATGCTGTCGCCGCCGAGGGCGAAGAAGTCGGCATCGGCGCCCACGTCGGACACGTGAAGAACGGCGGCGAACACCTCGGTCAGGGCGCGCACCCGGTCATCGCCGGGCTGATCCACGGGCGCGACAGGCAGATTCCCGGCCGAGACACCGCCCGCCGAAACCGACTGACCCCCGGCCGAGCCCCGCTCGTCGCCGGCTGAGGCCTGTACCCAGGCACGTGCCGAGGCAGGCCGGCTCCCGGCCACGTCCCGCTCGTTGCCGGCCGACGCCTGTGCCGAGGCAGGGCTCGAGCTGGAACTGGCCGGCGAGGTCGGTGCCGCGGGGGAAGCGGCCGCGGCGATGGCGGCGCGGTCGATCTTGCCGTTGGGGGTGAGGGGTAGCGCGTCGAGGACGACCACGGTCGAGGGCACCAGCGGGGCGGGCAGCTCGGCGGCCGCGGCGGCGAGCAGGGCCGGCCCGGAAGGGCGGGCGGTGCCGGGTGTGGGCACTACGGCGCCGATCAGGCGGACGCTTCCGGTGCTGGTCGGGCTGGTTGCCACTACGGCCTGGGCCACGCCGGGGCGGGCCGACAGCCAGGCCTCGATCTCGGCCGGGTCGATGCGGGCGCCGCGCACCTTGATCTCGTCGTCGGCTCGGCCGGCGTAGGTCAGGGTGCCGTCGGCGTGGCGGAGGACCAGGTCGCCGGTTCGGTACATGCGGGTGCCGGGGGCTCCGAACGGGTCGGCCACGAAACGGTGGGCGGTCTCGGCGGTGCGGCCCAGGTAGCCGCGGGCCAGCTGGGCTCCGGCCACGTACAGCTCGCCGGGCACGTCCGGCGGCACCGGCTGCAGGTAGTCGTCCAGGACGTACAGGTGGGTGTTGCCGACCGGGCCGCCGATCGGGACCGCCGGGCCGTGGGTGCCGTCGTTGGGCCACCACGTCACCTGCACGGCGGTCTCGGTCGGGCCGTAGAAGTTGTCGAGCCTGGCGCCGGTCAGCTCGTGCCAGCGCCGGGCCAGGTCGCCGGTCAGGGCCTCGCCGCCGCTGGACACCCAGCGCAGCGACGACGCCCAGGTGGTGTCCTCGCGGACCTGGTCGGAGAGCAGGAAAGCGGCGGCCAGCGACGGCACCAGGGTCAGGGCGGTGACCCGGTGCCGGGCGATGAGGGCGGCCAGCTCGGCCGGGTCCTGGGCGGCGCCCGCGGGCGGGAGGACCACGGCGGCGCCGGAATACAGCGGCCAGAACAGTTCCCACACTGACGTGTCGAAGCCGATCGGGGCGAGCTGCAGCATGCGGTCGTTCTCGCCGAGCGGGAACTGGCGCCGCGACCACTCCAGCTGGTTGACGATCGCGCGGTGGCTGACCACGACACCCTTGGGCTTGCCGGTCGAACCGGAGGTGTAGATCAGGTAGGCGGCGTTGTCCGGCGAGACCGCAGCGGGGGCGACCGACGACGGCACTGGGCGGTCCGCGACCAGCACGGTGGGCAGGTCGTAGGGGGCGATCTGGTCGGCCGTGGTGACGACGATCCGGGCGCCGGAGCCGGCGAGCAGGGCGGTCCGCCGGTCGAAGGGCTGGGCCGGGTCGAGCGGCAGATAGGCGGCGCCCGACTTGAGCACGCCGAGCAGCGCGACGACCAGTTCCACGCGGGACGGTACAGCCACGGCGACGACCTGCTCGGGGCCGGCGCCGCGGGCGATCAGTCGGGCCGCGAGTTCGTCGGCGCGGTCGTCGAGCTCGCGATAGGTGAGGCTGCGATCACCGGCCAGCACAGCCACCGCCGACGGGGTACGAGAGGCCTGCGCGGCGATCGCGGCCGGCAGCGTCGTCTCCGGCTGGTCGAAGCGAGGCCCGTCCAGCGCGAAGGAACTCTGGTCGAAGCGCGGTCCGGTACCGGAGTGCAACGCGATGCGGCCGACCGGGTCGGACGGCGCGTGCAAGACCGCGGCGAGCACGCGGGGCAGCCCGGTGCGGATCCGCTCCACAGTGGCCGGCGACATGCGGGCCGGGTCGTACTCAAGGGTGAGCCCGAGCCGCGGGCCGGGCGCCACCAGCAGGCTGACCGCATAGTGGGTGGCCTCCCGGAACGACACGTCGGAGACGCGCAGTTCCCCGGCCGGATCCTGGAGCCCGTCGTGGTCGGGATAGTTCTCGAGCACGACCAGCGAGTCGAACAGCTCCCCCACTCCGGCCAGGCGCTGGATCGCGGCCAGTCCGAGGTGCTGGTGGTCGAGCAACGCCGCCTGCTCGTCGGCGACACGGGTCAGCAGGGAGACCAGCGGCTCGCCCGCGTTCCAGCGCACCCGCACCGGAACCGTGTTGATGAACAGCCCGATCATCGACTCGATCCCGGCGACCTCGGCCTGCCGCCCGGAGACGGTGCTGCCGAAGGTCACGTCACGGCGACCGGTCAGCCGCCCGAGCAGCAGACCCCAGGCGCCGTGCAGGGTCGCCCCCAGCGTGAGCCCGTGCGCCCGCACCCGCTGCGGGAGACCGGTCGCGACATCATCGGGCAGCTCGATCGCGACCTGCCGGACCGGCTCAGCCACGGAGGAGGACAAGCCGAGCAACGTCGGCTCGTCGTAACCGGCCAGCGCGGCCCGCCAGGCGTCGGAGGCGGCCACACGGTCGCGACCCGAAAGCCATTCCAGGTAGCGGCGATACGGGGTGACCGAGGCGAGCCGGGGTGGTTCGCCGTGCGTGGCGTAGCCGGCCATCAGGTCACGCAGGAACACGGCCACCGACCAGCCGTCGGTGACGATGTGGTGGTGGGTGAGGACCAGCGTGTGCCGATCGTCGGCGTGCCGCACCACCAGGCAGCGCAGCAGCGGTGGCGAGGCGAGGTCGAACCCGGCGGCCCGCTCCTCGGCCAGCAGATCCGGCAAAGTGGCGGCGTCGGCGGCGAACCGCCACGGCACCTCCACACCGTCAACGATGACCTGGACGACCCGGCCGTCGGCCAGTTCCCGGAAACCGGCCCGCAACGGCGCGTGCCGGTCCAGCACGCCCTGCAGCGACCGCCGCAACGCCGGCGGGTCCAGCGGCCCTTCCAAGACAACGAGCTGCTGCACCACGTACCGGTCGTCGCCGTCCTGGGCGTGGAAGTAGAACCCCTGCTGGAGGTCGGTCAACGGCAGCACATCGGAAGCGCCGGCCAGCGAGTCGACGTCCTCCTGGGTCAGGGGTACGAGCGGGAAGTCGGACGGCGTACAGCCGCCCGAACCCGGCTGGGCGGTGTGCTCGACCAGCGCGCCCAGGGCCGCGAACCAGCCCGCGGCCAGCGATGCCACGTCCGCGTCGTCGATCAGGTCGGCCGGATAGGCCCAGGTCACGCCGAGGCGCGGGCCGTCCGGATAGTCCTCGGTGAAGGCGTTGACCTCGAGGGTGTACGGCGCCACCGGCATCTCGGCGTCGTAACCACCGGCCAGCACGCCGGCGCCGGGAACCGGGGTCCACGGGGCGTCCCCGCCGGTGCCGACGGCGAAGCGGCCCAGGTAGTTGAAGCTCATCTGCGGGACGGGCATCGCGGACAGGACGGCCGCCGTCTCCGGGTTGAGGTAGCGCAGCAGACCGTAGCCGAGGCCGTGGTCCGGCACGGCGTTGAGCTGTTCCTTGATGCGCTTGAGGGCGGCGCCGGCCGCTGGGCCCGCGGCGAGCGCCTCGTGGACGTCCAGGGTGCCGAGGTCGAGGCGTACGGGAAAAACGCTGGTGAACCACCCGATCGTGCGGGACAGACGGACGTCGGGATCGATCTGTTCCTCGCGGCCGTGGCCTTCGAGGGCCAGCAGCACGGGCGGTGTCTCGTCGCCGCGGCGGTGGCGCCAGTCGGTGACGGCCAGGGCCAGCGCGGTCAGCAGCACGTCGTTGACACCGGCCTGGAAGGCGGCCGGAACGCTGGTCAGCAGCGCCGTCGTCCGGTCGGCGGGCAGGCGGACGGTGTGCCGCCGCACCGATCCGAGGTCGCCGACCATGTCGAGCGGGCGGATCCCGTAGGCCGGATCGGGGCCGGTCAGCTGGGCTGTCCAATGTGGTAGCTCGGCGATCCGGCCCGGGCGCTGGGCTTCCGCTGCGGTGAGAGCCGCCCAGCCCTTCAGCGGGGTACCGATCGGGGCCAGGGCGGCACCGGACGCGGCCTCGGCCAGGTCGGGCAGCAGGATGCGCCAGGAGACGCCGTCGACGACGATGTGGTGCACGGCCACGACCAGGTGCCCCGGACGGCCGGGCCCGGCGTCGAGCCAGACCGCCTGCACCATCGCGCCGGCGACCGGATCGAGCCGGCGGCCGGCCTGGTGCGCCGCCTCGTCGGCCAGCTCGCGGATCTGGTCCTCCTGGAACGAGGAAGCGTCGATCCGGTGCAGCCACTGCTCGACGTCGACGGTGCCGCGGGCGGCGATGACCAGCCTGCCCCGGTCGAGCCGCGAACGCAGCGCGTCGTGCCGGTCGGCGACGGCCTGCAGCGTCCGTACGAGGGAATTCCGGTCCACACCGGACGGGAGCCGGACGAGCATCCACTGGTTGAACGCGCGGAAGTCCCCGCCGCACTCGTCCAGCCACTGCATGATCGGCAGCAGCGGCATCTCGCCCACGCCCGCGTCCGGGTCGTCCACCACGTCGGCCGCGGTGGCGGTGAGCACCGGGGCCAGGGCCGCGACCGTCCGGTGCTGGAACACCTGCCGCGGAGTGACGACGAGCCCGGCCTGGCGGGCCCGGATGACGAGCTGGATCGAGACGATGCTGTCGCCGCCGAGCGCGAAGAAGTCGTCGTCCACGCCGACCTCGGGCAGGCCGAGCACTTCGGCGTAGAGCGCGCAGAGCACCTCCTCGCGAGCGTCGCGGGCGGCGCCGCCGGTGGTCAGCGCGGCGAAGTCGGGGGCGGGCAGGGCGGCCCGGTCGACCTTGCCCGCGGTGGTCATCGGGATCCGGTCGAGCGGCACGAACGACGACGGCACCATGTAGTCGGGCAGCCAGCTGCGAGCGTGCGCGCGCAGGACGGTCATCAGCGCGTTGGCGTCGCGGAAGGGGGCCGGGCGGTTGGCGTACGTGCCTGTCCCGATCGGCCGGTACGCCGGCGGCGCGACCACGCCGGGCGGCGTGAAGACAGCGTCGAGCCGGCCGTCGCGGGCGCCCGGGGTGAAGGTGACGTCGACCTGCCAGCCGTGTTCGGCGGCCAACCGGTGCAGGTCCTCGGGGTCGACCGGCGCCGAGCCGGCCGGAGCGGACGGGTCGAGGGCCTCGAGCGCCGCCACATCGTCGATCAACCGCGCGTTGGGAATCCCGGTGACCCGCACGGACCGGGAGCCGGTGAGGTCCAGCTCGTGCCACGCGATCTCGTCGGCCGGCTGCACGTCCGGCGACGCCACGGTGCGCAGCACGACGTCGTACCGGTAGCGGGTCAGTTCGTTGTGGAAGCGGCCGCGCTTGACGCGGATCTCAGTCCCCGTCACGCCGGGCAACGTGGCGAACAGGTCGGGATCGACGAGCAGCTCGCCCTCCCACAGCACCGCGCGCCGCACGGCGTCCAGCGAGACGGCGCCCGGGTGCCGCACCGCCTCGATGCCGGCCCGCAACGCCGGCAGCATCCGCAGATGCCGGACGTCGCCCACGAACACCGAGCCACCCGGCGCCAGCAGCCCGACCGCCTTGGTCAGCACGTCGGTCAGGTAGCCGGCGCTCGGGAAGTACTGGGCCACCGAGTTGATCACGATGGTGTCGAACACGCCGACCGGCAGCCCGCTCATGTCGTCGGCGGGCCGGGCCGACAGTTCCACGTCCGGGAAATGCTGCCGCAGGGTGTGGATGGCCTCTTCGGAAAGATCTGTTCCCGTGTACGCCTCCACGTGCGGGGCGATCCGCGACAGCAGCAACCCGCTGCCGACTCCGATCTCGAGCACCCGCCGCGGCCGCAGCGCCAGGATCGCGTCCACCGTGGCGTTGCGCCATTCCCGCATCTGCTCGACCGGGATCGGCAGCCCGTCGTAGCTGCTGTTCCAGCCGGTGAAGTTCTCCTGGTAGGCCTCGGTGCGCCCGGCCGTGTAGAGCAGCTCGTGCAGCTCCTTCCACTGGCCGACCTGCTCGGCCGAGCCGTCCAGCCGTGGCACCACATAGGCGGCCAGGCGTACGTCGCCGGGCCGGTCCTCGCGGGCGACCACGGCGACCTGGGCCACCGCCGGGTGCTGGCCGATCACGGTCTCGATCTCGCCCGGCTCGATCCGGTAGCCGCGCACCTTGACCTGGTTGTCGGCCCGCCCGACGAACTCGAGCTGCCCGTCCTCGCGCAGCCGCACCAGGTCGCCGGTGCGATAGAGGCGCCCACCGGCCGGGCCGTACGGGTCGGCGACGAAACGCTCCGCGGTCAGTGCCGTCCGGCCCAGGTAGCCGCGGGCCAGCCCGGACCCGCCCAGATACAACTCGCCGACCCCGCCTGCCGGTGTCGGCTGCAGCGAAGCGTCGAGCACGTGGCAGCGGGTGTCCGGGTCGGCCACACCGATCGGGACCGTGGTGCCGGGCGGGGTAGCCGGGTCGCAGCGGCCCAGCGTCGAGTTGACGGTCGCCTCGGTCGGGCCGTACGCGTTGAACATGGGCCGCCCCTGGGCCCAGCGCGCGACCAGCTCGGCCGACACCCGCTCGGTGCCGGCCAGCAGCGTGGCGCCCGCGGGCAGCTCGCAGTCGGCCGGCATCGCGGCCAGCAGGGCGGGCGGCAGGATCATGAAGGTCACGCCGTGCTCGCGGGCGTAGTCGGCCAGCGGCGGGCCGGGCACCCGGCGCTCGGCCGGCACGACAACCAGCCGGCCGCCGGTGAGCAGGCCGTTGCACAGGTCGAAGAACGCCACGTCGAAGCTCGGCGAGGCGAACTGCAGCACCCGGCTGTGCGGGCCCACGCCGAGCCGCTCGGTCGCCGTGGCCAGCAGCTTGGCCACGCCCGAGTGGGTCACCACGACGCCCTTGGGCCGCCCGGTCGACCCCGAGGTGTAGATGACGTACGCCGCGTGGGCCGGGGTGAGGGCCGGAGCCGGCGCGGTGGCCGGCTGCTGGTCGAGGGGGAGCTCGTCCAGCAGCACGGCCTCGGTGTTCAGCACCGGCGCGAGCTCGGTCGTGCTGACGACGCAGATCGGCGCGGCGTCGGCCAGCAGATAGGCGATCCGCTCGGCCGGGTACTCCGGGTCGATCGGCAGGTAGGCCGCGCCCGCCTTGAGCACGGCCACCTCCGCCACGATCAGGTCGGCCGACCGGGGCAGGCAGAGCCCGACCACCTGCTCCGGTCCGGCGCCCCGCTCGATCAGGGCGTGGGCGAGACGGTTGGCCCGCTCGTCGAGCTCCCGGTACGTCAGTGCCGTGTCCTCGTAGACCACCGCCACCGCCTCGGGCCGTTGAGCCACCTGGACCGAGAACAGTTCGGGCCAGGTAGCCAGGGTCACGACAGCGTCGGCTCGCGCGATTTCGGGCACAGCGAAGTACCGCCCCTCGAAGGTGACGTCGGTGTTTTGGGAAAGGCGGTCTTACTTGGCGAGCAACGGCACCATCTGGTCGAGCGCGTACGGGATGCTCAGGACGGTGCTGAACGAGAGTGCGGCGCCCAGCGGCGGTTCCTCGTACGGGAGGAAGACCGCCTGCTTCGCCTGCGCCACCTTGAGCGTCTGGTAGACCTTGTCGGCCTCGACGGTCTTCTGGGTGCTCGCGTCGGCGGTGAGGAACACCAGCTTGTCCACGTCGACGAGGGACAGCTGCTCGGAGCCGATCTCGGCCGCGTACTCGTCACCGGCCGCGTCCACGATGCTCTTCGGCGTTTCGAACCCGAGCTTGGTCAGCAGCACGACCTTCGGGTCGCTGGGCGCGAAGACCGCGTACTTGCCCGGCTCGTACGGCTCGACCACGGCCACCGACTTCCCCGCGAACGACGGGTTGGCCTTGGCCATCTCGGCCAGTTTGGCGTCGATGCCGGTGATCAGCTCCTCGGCCTTGGCGTCCTGCCCCAGGGCCTTACCGGCCAGGCGGGTCATGTCCTGCCACGGCGCGGCGTAGTCGGCGAAGCCCTTGGGCTGACCGACGGTCGGGGCGATCTGCGAGAGCTTGGTGTACTGGTCCTTGCTCATGCCGGAGTAGAGCGCCAGGATCAGGTCGGGCTTGAGGGCGGCGATCTTCTCCAGGTTGAAGTCGTCCCGCTCGCCCACGATCTCGGGGGCCTTACCCGCCCACAGGGGCTGCGCCCAGGGCCATTTCCCGTACGGACGCTCGAGGAACCAGTCGATCGAACCGACCGGCACCACGCCCAGAGCGAGTACCGGGTCCTGGTCACTGAGCCCGAGAGTGACGACCCGTTCGGGCGCGGCCTTGATCTCGGTGGTGCCGTACTTGTGGTCGACGCTGACCGGGAAGGCCGAGCCGGCGGCGGCACTCGCGGGCGCCTCGGAAGCGGCATCCTCGGAGCCCCCGCAGCCGCTGAGTGCCAGAACAGCCGCGGCGAGCACGGCAGTCATCCGGCGGGCGACAGCCGGACGCACAGTGGATCTCGACGACGTGAGCAACGGATTCCCTCCGACATGGAGACATGGACGCTCGCCATCGTAAGGTTTGCCTAACCTAAGTCACAAGACACCCTCGTCGCTCGGTAAGGGTTAGGCAACCCTTAGCATAGCGGCCATGTCCACGGTGGAGGCCGAATGAGTGCGCCAGCGGCGCAAACGACCGCGGTCCGAGCGATCCCGGCCCGGGTGGTGCTCTTGATCACCGCGGCCGCGCTCCTCGTCGTTCTGTGCGTCGTCTCGCTCGCCGCCGGCAGCAAGGCGATCCCGCTCGACGAGGTCTGGCGGGCCGTCTTCGACCGGACGGCCGCCCAGGTGGCGAACCCCCAGGTCGACGCGATCGTGTGGGGCGTACGACTCCCCCGTACGGTCTGCGCCGTCCTCGTCGGGCTCGCCCTCGGCCTGGCCGGCGCCCTGATGCAGGGCCTGACCCGCAACCCCCTGGCCGACCCGGGCCTGCTCGGGGTCAGCGCCGGCGCGTCCTTCGCGATCGTCGTCGCGGTGGCCGGGCTGGGCGTGACCGCGGCCTCCGGCTACGTCTGGTTCGCGCTGGCCGGAGCCCTGGCCGGTGCGGTGGCGGTCCAGGTGCTGGGCAGCCTGGGCCAGGGCGGCGCCACCCCGGTCAAGATCGCGCTGGCCGGCATCGCGCTCACCTTCCTGCTCGGCTCGTGCACCAGCGCCATCGTGCTGCGGCACCCCGAGGCGTTGAACCGGTTCCGGTTCTGGTCGGCCGGCTCGCTCACCGGCGCCGACCCGGCCCTGCTGTGGCGGATGGCCCCGTTTCTGGTCGTCGGGGCCGCCCTCGCCCTGATGGCCGGGCCCGCGCTGAACAGCCTGGCCCTGGGCGAGGACACCGCGATCGCCCTGGGCCGCCGGATCGGCCTGATCCGGCTCCAGGCCGTGCTGGCGATCACCCTGCTGGCCGGGACGGCGGTCGCCATCGCCGGACCGATCGTCTTCATCGGGCTCGTCGTGCCACACGTGGCCCGGCTGATCACCGGGCCCGACCACCGGTGGCTGCTCCCGGCCACCGCCCTGCTCGCGCCCTGCCTGCTGCTGGTCGCCGACATCCTCGGCCGCGTCGTCACCCGCCCCGAAGAGGTGCAGGCCGGCATCGTGGTCGCCTTCCTCGGCGGGCCGTTCTTCATCGCCCTGGTCCGCCGCAGCCGGACGGTGGAACTCTGATGACAACCCTTCGCCCCGGCGCTTTCCGGCTCGCCGTTCCCTCCGTCTCCGGCGTCGTTTCTCCCCGTACGGTCGTCGTCTGCCTCGCGTTGGCGGTGGGCACATTCGCCGTGCTGTGCGTCAACCTGGCGCTCGGCGACTATCCGGTGAGCCTGCCCGACGTCGTCCGCACCCTGTTCGGCGCCGACGTGGCCGGCTCCGGCTTCATCGTCCGCGAGCTACGGCTCCCCCGGGCGCTGACCGGCCTGCTGGTCGGGGCGGCGTTCGCGGTCTCCGGCGCCATCTTCCAGACGATCACCCGCAACCCCCTGGCCAGCCCCGACATGATCGGCATCAACGCCGGGGCGACCACCGCCGTCGTGGCCGGCATCGTGCTCGGCGCCGGCGGTAGCGCCACCCTCGGCGTACTCGGCGCGCTCGCCACCGCCGTCCTCATCTACCTGCTGGCCTGGCGGCGTGGGGCCAGCGGCTACCGCATCGTGCTGGTCGGCATCGGCGTCTCCTGGATGTGCACCAGCGCCACCGACTACCTGCTGACCCACGCCAAACTGCACGAGGCCCAGGAGGCGTTCGGGTGGCTGGTCGGCAGCATCAACGGCCGGGGCTGGGAGACGGTGGGACCGCTGGCCCTGGCGGTCGGCCTGCTGCTCCCCCTGACCCTGCTGCTGAGCCGGTGGAGCCGCACCCTGGCGCTCGGCGACGACGTGGCCCGCGGCCTCGGTACGCCGGTGCAGCGGGCCCGGTTCGGCCTGCTGCTGGCCGGGGTCGGGCTGGTCGCGTTCGCCACCGCGGCGGCCGGCCCGGTGCTGTTCGTCGCCCTGGCCGCCCCCCAGGTGGCCCAGCGGCTGGCCGGGCACGCCACCCCGCCGCCGGTCACCTCGGCCCTCACCGGGGCGTTCATGGTGCTGGTGAGCGACCTTATCGCCCGCTACCTGATTCCCGACGCCGACCTGCCGGTCGGCGTCGTCACCGGCGCGCTGGGAGCGGCATTCCTGCTGTGGCTGCTCGCGCGGGCCAACCGAGCCGGCTCCGGAGGCTGAGATGACCACGCACCGACCCGAACTCCGGGCCGAGAAGCTGCGGCTGGCCTACCCCGGCCGGACCGTGGTCGACGACCTCGACCTCGACCTGCCGACCGGCCGGATCACGGTCATCGTGGGGGCCAACGCCTGTGGCAAGTCGACGCTGCTGCGCGCGCTGGCCCGGCTCATGCCGCCGGCCGCGGGCAGCGTCCAGCTGGACGGCAAGGCGATCCACTCGATGCCGACCCGTCAGGTCGCGCGTCAGGTCGGCATCCTGCCCCAGTCGCCGGTGACCCCGGCCGGGCTGACCGTGGTCGACCTGGTCAGCCGGGGCCGCTCACCGCACCAGACGTGGTGGCAGCAGTGGTCGCAGGCCGACGAGGCGGCGGTGACGTCGGCACTGGCCGCGACGAACATGACGGATCTGAAGGACCGGCCGGTCGACGAACTCTCCGGCGGTCAGCGGCAGCGGGCCTGGATCGCCATGGCGGTGGCCCAGGAGACGCCGGTGCTGCTGCTGGACGAGCCGACGACGTTCCTCGACCTGTCCCACCAGATCGACGTGCTCGACCTGGTGGTCGACCTCAACCGGCGCGACGGCCGGACCGTGGTGATGGTGCTGCACGACCTCAACCAGGCCGGCCGCTACGCCGATCACCTGGTGGCGATGAAGGCGGGCCGGATCGTCGCGCAGGGCGACCCGGCCGCCGTCATCACGCCCGAGGTGGTGGCCGACGTGTTCGACGTGGGCTGTCAGGTGACGGTCGATCCGATCAGCGGCACCCCGCTGATCATCCCGACCGGCCGCCACCACGTGGCTTAGACGTTGGCGCGCACCCGCGGCACCTGGCGGCGGGTCGCGATCTGGATCGGGTCGGTGTGCTGCACGATCGAGTCGAGGATCTCGGCCGAGCGGATCGACGTGTTCGACAGCAGCGACGACGAGATGCCGTGGGTGTGCTCGGTGCCGCCCTGCAGATAGATGCCGGCCGTGATCCGCGCGCTGGTGTCGAGCCGGTAGTCACGGGAGACGGCGACCTGCCCGGTCTCGTCGCGCCGGCATTCCGCGGCCAGGTCGCCCAGCAGCCCCGACGGATCGGGAACGTTGTAGCCGGTGGCGAAGACGACGGCGTCGGCCTCCAGTTCGGTGCGCGCCCCGGTGATCATCGACTCGACGACCGTACGGACGCGATCGCCCTCCCGGACGGCCTCGGTCACCCGCGACACGTTGAGCAGCCGCAGCCGCTGCACGCCGCGGACCTTCTCGCGATAGACGCGGCGCGACAGGTCCTCGATCAGGTCCTGGTCGACCACCGAGTAGTTGGTGTTGCCGTGGTAGTCCAGCATCATCTGCTTGACCTGCGACGGCGCCACGAAGTAGTCGTCCACCGCGGCCGGGTCGAAGATCCGGTTGGCGAACGCGCTGTCGTCGGCCGGGCTGTAGCCGTAACGGGTGAACACCGCGTTGACCTCGGCCTCGGGAAACTCCCGGTGCAGGTAGTCGACGGCCTCGGCCGCGCTCTGCCCGGCGCCGACAACCACAAAGCGTTCCGCGTACGGGTTCTTGTCCTTGAGCAGTTCGGCATTGGGCAGCAGATCACGGGTGTGCCAGATGCGATCGTCGGCCACGACACCCTCGGGCAGACGGGGCACCAGACCGGTGCCCAGCACGAGATTGCGGGCCCGCAGCACGAGCGGCTCGGCGTCGCCGGTCACATCGGCCGCCACCACGTCGAAGCAGGCGACCTCGCCACCGTTCAGCACCGGACGGATCGCGACCACCTCACGCCCGTACGAGACGTCGCCCTCGACCAGCTCGGCCGCCCATTGCAGGTAGTCGTGGAACTCCATCCGGGTCGGGAAGAAGTTCTTCTGGTTGATGAAGTCGATCAGCCGGTCCCGGCTCTGCAGATAGCACAGGAAGCTGAAGTCGCTCTTCGGGTTTCGCAGCGTGACCAGATCCTTGAGGAACGAGACCTGCATGGTCGCGTCCTCGAGCAGCATCCCCCGGTGCCAGCCGAACCGCGGTTGACGCTCCACGAAGGCCGCCGAGACGGGCTTGCGCTGGAGGTCCGCGTTGTGCTCGGCGATCGCGATCGCCAACGCCAGATTGGATGGACCGAACCCGACACCGACAAGGTCGAGAATCGCCTCTGACATACCTGTCCCATCGCGTGGGCCGGGCGACGCCCGGGTTACGGAAACGACTGCGTGTGCCGCTGTCGACACCCTGCGTCGCAAGTTAGGCAAGGCTAACTATAGTACGATCCTCATCGATCGTGAACACCGGTCGCTCGCCGGTCCATGCTGGACCGCCGTCGGAGGAGGACATCGCCCATGCGGGTCACAATGTTCGGATATCAGACCTGGGGGCATCGCACCCTGCAGGCGCTGCTCGACTCCGAACACGAGGTCAACCTCGTCGTCACCCACCCCAAGAGCGACCACGCGTACGAGAAGATCTGGGACGACTCGGTGGCCGACCTGGCCGAGAAACACGACGTGCCGGTCCTGCTCCGCAACCGCCCCGACGA
The DNA here is from genome assembly GCF_018829635.1 of Paractinoplanes bogorensis. Lineage (GTDB taxonomy): Bacteria > Actinomycetota > Actinomycetes > Mycobacteriales > Micromonosporaceae > Actinoplanes > Actinoplanes bogorensis. The sequence goes on along the minus strand of NZ_JAHKKG010000003.1, from coordinate 5,794 downwards.
CGACGAACTCTTCGAGGCGCTGCAGCAGGCCGCCCCCGACGTGATCGTGGCGACCAACTGGCGCACGTGGATCCCGCCGCGCATCTTCGAACTGCCTCGTCACGGCACGCTGAACGTGCACGACTCACTGCTGCCGGCGTACGCGGGCTTCTCGCCGTTGATCTGGGCTTTGCTCAACGACGAGAAAGAGGTGGGCGTAACCGCCCACATGATGGACGACACGCTGGACGCCGGCGACATCGTCCTGCAGCGTGCCGTGCCGGTGGGGCCGCGCGACACGACGGCCGACCTGTTCCACAAGACGCTGGACCTGTTCGGCCCGATCACGGTGGACGGGCTGGCGCTGATCGCCTCGGGCCGGACCGACTGGACCCCGCAGGACCGTTCGAAGGCGAGCTTCTTCCACAAGCGAGCCGACGAGGACTGCCGCATCAACTGGGACTGGCCCGCCGAGGACCTCGACCGCTTGGTGCGGGCGCAGTGTGATCCTTATCCCCCGGCGTACACCTACCACCGAGGCGAGCGCCTGGCGATCCTGGCCGCCGAGGTGTCCCGGAACGTCTACGGCGGGACGCCGGGCCGCATCTTCTACCGCGAGGGCGACGGCGTCGCGATCGTGGCCGGCGCCGACGCCCGCCGCGGCCGGAACCGCGCCCTGCTGGTCACCCGGGTACGCACGTCGGACGGTGTCGAGCACGCCGCCCAGGACTATTTCACGACGATGGGCGGCTACCTCACCGATCGCCCCTGAGTGTGGTTGCGCTTTGACGGGCGGAAACGGGGTGACCATCGCTGGACCGTGAGGCAATCGTGCACCTCGTGGTCACCCCGCCCGGCGTGGGCGTTCGGGCTCGCGGCGAGTCGCAGGCACCGGATCGAGTCTCATTCCGCCCACCAAGCCAGGCATTGCGCGAACCGCCTCATCGGGTTCGGGCACTCGGAAGACCGGGATGATTTGGTCGTCGTCGGTGATCCGTGATCTGGGCGTCGATGGAGAACGGCTGGTGCTCGTCGTCGGTGGATCCGCGCACGTGGACGACGACCCGGCGGTTGCGCGTCGACGTCTCGGCGAGTCCGGTGCGGGGCCGGCGGCGTCGTGCTCTGGGGGTGGTCGCTGTCATGTGAGCAAATCCTTCGGGTGAGGTGGCCGGTGGCGACGTGAGTCGAGTCGCCACCGGCCCTGTCATGCGGCGGTGCCGGGATGTTCCTGGTGGTGTCGTTCGTAGCGGGCGATGAGTACGGCGAGGGCTTCGACGGCGTCGGTGTACTCGGCGGCGGTCATGGTGACCGTCTCGATGCGGCGACGGTGATGTGGGTGATCGCGGCTCGTCCGCGTATCGGCGTTGTCCGGCGGTCGTCATGTTCGGCATCTAGGTTGCCATGCGGGCTGCTGCCCATGGACCCCCACAAGGTGCTTGATCGCTGTCGCCAAATAGCGGGTGCGCATTTGGCCCGCCTCCTTTCGTCGTGTCGGTTGTGGGGTGGGTTGTCAGCCAAATTGAATGCGCGCACGATCGACGCCCAAAGCAAAATCTTGTAGACGCACTAAAGGGAAACAATTACATAAAATTCTTCGATCATCGGCCGACAAGATACTGCAGCTTTCCGGTGGCCGGCTTCCTACACGCGACCGACTGAAGGGAGCACGATTTACGCAAGAAGTCATGACTGCCTTCGCAAAGAAGTCCAACTAAAGGACGGCGCAGCTATGTGCCGAGCGTCGCGCGCGCCAGAGTCATTAGCAATTCAAGTATTTGATCACGGTGCGGGTCGACTGTCAGCGGTGCGCACAGGGAGCTAGGCGGAGCGGACGCGGCAATGCAGTCAAGATCCACAATCTGTCGGTCGCGATTTGATGCCTGAGCTAAATCAAGTTGCACAAACCTTGAGTCGTATCATGGCCCTCGCCACCCGAGAAGGCGAGGAAAGATCAAATGAGTGAACCTCTGTCCCACCTAGACCGAGTGCTGGAGTTCGTCTACGACGAGTCGGGCGGCGGCACGTCTGCGAGCGTTCCGATTGCTCCATATGCGGCGATCCTTGGCTTGGACATACAGGGGGCTTACACCATCGCATGGGCGTGCACCGACGCCGGCCTTGCACTAAGCACGTCCAGCCTGTCTGACCCTCGGCTTCGAATGACTCCCGCCGGCCTAGAACGGGTCCTTGATCGGAAGCGGCGCCGCAGCGACCCGGCCCAGCGGTCCGCAGCGTGTAGGACCGAACTGCTCCGCTGGTTCTACAGGCAGCAGCTCGACGGCGTCCACCTACCGGTCACCGGGGAGTTCGCCGACACTATTGATGCATTTTATGAGGGCACTAAGTTTACCGACATGGAGATTCAGCTCGCTGCCGAATATCTGACACACAAGAGCCTTATTGCGGGCGTTGCCGTGGCCGAAATGCGCGGCCCAGTTCGTGCTGAAATTACTCACAAAGGGATCGACTGCGTGACTGAATCGAGCGGCGATGTCTCCGTCTTTCTCCGTGACCAACGTGGCTCAGGACCTCAACACACCTACCACGGTCCCTACATCCAGGGAGACGCCCCGAACGCACAGATGGCTTGGAACAGCAGCAACTTCTCCCAAAAGCAGGACAGCAGCCCGACCACGCCAGGTTTCGAGCCTTTGGCGGAAGCGCTAGCGGACCTCATCCGCTCCTTGCCGATGCTGGGATTGTCCGATACAGATCGACAGGACGTCATAGACGCGGCCGATGAGGTAGCAGCCGAAGTCGTCCGTGATCAACCCAACCAAGGGCGGCTCCGCCGCTCGGTCGCTGCCATCCGTCACTATCTAGCTCCGATCGCTGCCGGTGCCGTCGTTGGCGTCAGCGATCAAGCCCGCGTCGAGGCCGCCGAACTGGTCGACAAGATCGCTTCAGCGGTATCTGGCTAACAGGGCACCTCGGCGCACACTGTTAGCCAGCCAACGACTACCGAGCTTACGGTGCCGTGATCCGTTTCCTAGGTTCGGGAAACTTGATAGCTACTCTAAGCGAGTCGGCGGACCCGGATCGCCTTTCGCATCCCCTTGACCATCATCTTCCCGCTGGAGATCGTCACCTCAGGCCGGTAGGCATAGTGGTACTCGTAGTGGTATTCCTCTTGGCGCCAAACCGAGCCAGCCATTCGTGAGCTGGACTACGGTGTCACCCGACCAGCCGGTCCAACTGCCATCTATGCGAAGCGACATGCTGTAGAGCATCCCAGGGGGTATGACAACTTCCTCTTGTCAGTCACAGATGGGCACCACACCCCCGAGTCTCCGCTGGAGGCGAGCAAAACCTCCATCATCCAACGGCGCGTCGCAGACCTGACCGCTCTCCACATATCCTCGGACCGAGAGCAGCCTTGTCACCCGCGCTTCACGTTTGAGCATGTCAAAAACCTGGTAGCACGCCACCGGCGACAAAGCAGGAGCGGTTCGTATGGTGCAACGTTCGGCACACATCGACCTGGTGCGCGCGTTCGAGTTCGGGAGATCACGATGCGGGAACCGGGTGGAGCAAAGTCGCCAGCTCTGCTGACACGGCGTTCAAACATGCCGACGCCGCCTACTGCTCTCGTGCGCAAGAGGTCACCGAGTCCTCCCGTAGCGGCCGACGGTCCTGGGCCAGGCGCAGCTGACCTAGGTAAGGTTGTGAAAAGCCTGGTGTGGACCGAGGTGTTGCTACCATCTCGGTCCACACCAGGCCTTCTGCTACGCGACCCCTACCGCAGCCGGCGTGCGGCGAGGTAGAGCGCGCCAGCAATGACCGGCACAGCAGCGGCCGGGATGCCCAGCCGCGCGCCGGCCTTCTTCGCAGCCGCGATGGCGGCTCCCGCGACTGTTGCCAACACGATGAACTTTCCCATTTCCTCCATCACTCCTCCTTTCTCTCTTCTGGAACGCATCACTTCTTGGATGCGAGGTATGCGACGGCCAGAACCGCTCCGAGTGCGCCGACGAGCATGAGCGCCTCACGCTGGTCGAGTGTGTTATTGGGGTTAGAGGGCACGATGAGCTCGGACAGGGGGCTACTGCAATGTGGGCAGCTTCCCACCGCCAGTAGGTCTCGCCCGGTGATCTCCTCGCTGCACTTGGGGCAATCACCGACGCGATGATCCGCTCGCGCAGCGAAGGCGGTCAGTGTCGCCAACTGGGCTTCCGCCGCACGCAGCCTGGCGTCCAGTTCATCAGTGGACCGGCTGTCGGAGGCGGCTGCGAGACCTCGCTCAAGGAGATCCGCCACTGCCGCTGTAAGGGTCACGCCGTGGTGAGCGGCGTACGCGTCTGTCGCCTTCTTGAGGCTTGGAGGCACGCGGGCATAGATGACGTCTTGGGCCATGAACAGGATCTTACTCAGAAAGCTTGCACTTTCGCAATGCAAATGCAAGTGGATCGCTCGCTCAGTGCTAGATGAAGGTGCTGCCGTGCGTGCCGCTGGGCAGATCAAGATTTGGCCGGGTCTCGTTGGAGGCCTTGTCGCTCAACTGGTGACGTAGCAGCATCGGAGCCCGGCCGCGTTCCGTCCTCGGTTCTGCGCGGTCACGCTCGCGAAATGGACAAGCGTCCCGGCAGGGATGCCCCAGGAACGGTGAGCGGGTGGTTCGCATGGTGCAACGTTCGGCCCACGGGAGTGCACCTCGAAGCGGGCGTTGGCGACGCTGGCGCACAAGAAGCCGCACGCCCGCCTGCCTTGTTATCCAGGCAGGCCGACGCTCTTCCCGGAGCCCGGCGTCCGTGTCCATGCCAAGAAACGCTCATAGAGCTCACCAGGAGTCACGCTAGGCATGTCGCCGGCCGCTTCGTTGAGGTAGGCGAAGAGGTACATCGCCAGTGAGGTCCGGCCGAGTTCGGTCGCGAGTTCCTCGCGCGCCGGGTCGCACGGCCAGGGCCTGGTGCACGCCAGGCAATCCCAGGAGGGCCGCTTCGGGCGATGCTCGCTCATCTCGCCGGCCCCGTCCGCGGCTCCTGATTTCGTGTGCGGGTCGCCCGGCCGCTGGCCCTCTCGCTCACGTCATCCGCCGCCTGGAGTCGCAGGCGGGCGAGAGCGTTCCGGCGCTCCTCCTCCTGCCACTTATGGGCGGCGGCGAGCGCTCGTCGGTACCGGGCTTTCGGTCCCCAGGGGAGCATCAGACGCATATCCGGAGCGTGCCCGTCTGGTGCGGCCAGCGTGAGGTTCGCAATGTCCGCTAACGGTGTCCGCCTGTCCGCCAGTTGCGGACACGCCGGCGGCCTACGCCGTGAGCTCCGGCCGGTGTACCTCTGCGACCTCGCGAAGGTCCCGCGCCTCCGCGATGCCGGTCCGCTGGACGCCGCCGACGACCTCGGCCGCCCTCCACCAATTCGACGGGACGATCCGGCCGGAACTGATCGCTCGGGTCGCCGCCGCTGCGGCCTCATCCGGTCGACTGTCCGCGAGCAACGCCAGACCGAGGTCGAGCTCGGCGGAGGCGACTCGACGAGGACGGGCGCCCTCCGCCTCGAGCTCCGCGATCACGTCCCGGGCAACCGCCTCCGCGGCCGGGTCACCCGCCCAGGCGAGTGTCGTCGCGGCGTAGGCGTGAGCCTTCGCTGGATCGTACTGATAGTGGTGCTCGGGATGGTCCGGCGCCGACCGTTGACCGGCGAGCCGCTCGACCCTGTCGAGGGTCCGCCGCGTGTGGGCCTGGTCGCCCAGCCGCGCCCAGGCCCGGCCTTCCTGGGCGGTCGCCTGGACGATGGCCGAGCCGCCGGCCGGGGCGATCTCCTGGGCGTGCTGGGAGAGCTCGAGGGCTTGCCGGTAGTCGCCGGTCGTCAACACGGCC
>NZ_JAHKKG010000039.1 GCF_018829635.1 Paractinoplanes bogorensis | reverse complement strand
CAACCGGCATTCCGATCCGCGCGACAGGCTGCGCCCCACGGCGGGCAACCGGCATTCCGATCCGCGCGACAGGCTGCGCCCCACGGCGGGCAACCGGCATTCCGATCCGCGCGACAGGCTGCGCCCCGCGTTGCCCGGGATGACCGCCTGCGCGACACGGTCGACAAGCTGGTTCCGACGCGCGCAGCCAGCGAGTCGGTGCGGTTGAGGGACCTGGCTAAGCGGCGAGTTCGCGCTCGATCGCGGCTGTCAGTTCGGGATCGTCCGGCGTGACGCTGGGGGCGAACCGGCCCACGACCTCGCCCGTACGGGAGATCAGGAATTTCTCGAAGTTCCACTGCACGTCCTGGTCACCGGCCAAGGCGTCGTAGAGCGCGTGGCGCTCCGGTCCCAGCACCGTGATCTTGGAGAACATCGGGAACTGCACCCCGAATGTGCTCGAGCAGAACTCGGCGATCTCCTCGTCGGTGCCCGGCTCCTGGCCCGCGAAGTCGTTGGCCGGGAAACCCAGCACGGAGAAGCCCTGGTCACGCAGCCGCTCGTGGAGCTTCTCGAGGCCCTCGTACTGCGGCGTGAGCCCGCATTTCGACGCGACGTTCACGACGAGCAGCACCTGCCCCGCGTAGTCGCCGAGCGTGCTGCTGCCGCCGGTGATGGTCGTCAGCGGAATCTCTTGGATCGCCGTCATCGCTGGTCCGCTCCTGATGATCTCGACAATTCAGGCCTGGCAAACGCTACATCCGACCGGGGTGAGCCGTCCGCGAGGGTGGCCGCCCGCCATTACGGCGCGGGCCGCCACCAACTCGGGCGTCGGCTGCGTTAGGTCGGATGGTGGAACGTCGTTCGCCCCCGGGCGGCTACTCGCGGCGCGGCGAGTCGGGGCCCTGCGGACCGGGCATGTCGCCGGGCAGACCGGAGTCGTCCGGATGATGCTCGGGAGTGCGTGCCGGTTGGGGCCGCTGTCCGCGCTCGGGCAGGTCGGTCAGGTCGATCGGATGCTCGATGTCGGGCTGGGCGCTCGGTTCACGAACAGTCATGTCAGCCTCCTCAGCGAGACGGATCTGTTCGTTTTAGGCATACCCACCCAAGAGCGACCTAAGCATGGGGACGGGCCGCCCCTTCCGGGGCAGCCCGTCCGCTCAGGTGCACACGCTCAACTGCGCGCGTCGGTCAGCCTGCGCGCAACGCTCAACTACGTGCAGCCGCTCAACTGCGCGCATCGCTCATGTCGCTCAACTGCGCGCAACGCTCAACTACGTGCAGCCGCTCAACTGCGCGCATCGCTCATGTCGCTCAACTGCG
>NZ_JAHKKG010000038.1 GCF_018829635.1 Paractinoplanes bogorensis | reverse complement strand
AACCGCCCCAGTTAAACTACCCACCAGACACTGTCCCTCGACCCGATCAGGGCCGCAGGTTAGATACCCAAACCCAACAGAGTGGTATTTCAAGATTGCCTCCACCCGAACTGGCGTCCGAGCTTCAAAGGCTCCCACCTATCCTACACAATTAAATTCGGATACCAATGTCAAGCTATAGTAAAGGTCCCGGGGTCTTTCCGTCCTGCCGCGCGTAACGAGCATCTTTACTCGTACTGCAATTTCGCCGGGCCTGTGGTTGAGACAGTGGGGAAGTCGTTACGCCATTCGTGCAGGTCGGAACTTACCCGACAAGGAATTTCGCTACCTTAGGATGGTTATAGTTACCACCGCCGTTTACTGGCGCTTAAGTTCTCCGCCTCGCCCTTACGGGCTAACAGGTCCCCTTAACGTTCCAGCACCGGGCAGGCGTCAGTCCATATACATCGTCTTACGACTTGGCATGGACCTGTGTTTTTAGTAAACAGTCGCTTCCCCCTGCTCTCTGCGGCCATACCACGCTCCACCCGCACGGGGCTTCACGCGTCCGGCCCCCCTTCTCCCTAAGTTACGGGGGCAATTTGCCGAGTTCCTTAACCACAGTTCACCCGTCGCCTCGGTATTCTCTACCTGACCACCTGTGTCGGTTTCGGGTACGGGCCGCTCAGAACATCGCTAGAGGCTTTTCTCGGCAGCATAGGATCAATGACTTCACCTGAAACGGCTCGGCATCACGTCTCAACCTCAATGTGTCACGGATTTACCTATGACACGGTCTACACGCTTACCCCAGGACAACCACCGCCTGGGATCATCTACCTTCCTGCGTCACCCCATCACTAAACTACTAATCCAGAGGGTCCCGCGCTCTGCCGGCATCAGTCCGAAGACCTCAACCAGTTTTGGGCGGTTAGCACCTGAAAATTCGTCTTGGGCGTTCTTTTGCGGGTACGGGAATATCAACCCGTTATCCATCGACTACGCCTCTCGGCCTCGCCTTAGGCCCCGACTCACCCAGGGCGGATTAGCCTGGCCCTGGAACCCTTGGTCATTCGGCGGAAGAGGTTCTCACTCTTCATTCGCTACTCATGCCTGCATTCTCACTCGTATGGCGTCCACGGCTAGATCACTCTGCCGCTTCACCCGCCATACGACGCTCCCCTACCCATCCACACACCTGGACCAACTCCTCAAGGAAGCCGGCCGAGTAAAATGTGAATGCCACAGCTTCGGCGGTGTGCTTGAGCCCCGCTACATTGTCGGCGCGGAACCACTTGACCAGTGAGCTATTACGCACTCTTTAAAGGATGGCTGCTTCTAAGCCAACCTCCTGGTTG
>NZ_JAHKKG010000036.1 GCF_018829635.1 Paractinoplanes bogorensis | reverse complement strand
CAACTGTGAGGATGGTGGGGTGCCGCCCGCGGTTCGGGGTTTGACCCGCCATCCAACTGACCGTGGTGTCTTGCCGGTGATCTGTCGGTCCTGGGTTGCGGGCGGTGCTTGCTGCCACCGGACCGGTCAGAGCGTGTCTCGATAGGGGCCTTGCCGCAAACAAGGGCACCATCACAGTTCTGACCGCTCTGCCGGTCCGGTGACGGCCATCCCGTTCCCGTTCCGGCAGGAGACCGAACGACCATGTCCAGCATCTCGTACCCATCCGTCGCCGGCCAGCAGGACGCCTCTGTCGAGGTGGTCCTAGGCGTGGACACCCACAAAGATTTTCATGTCGCGGCGCTGGTCAGCGTTTTTGGAGTGTTGCTGGCCTGTCAGCGTTTCCCGGCCACCGCCCAGGGCTACCGGCAGATGGCGGCGTGGGCCGGCGGGTTCGGGGTTCTGCGTCGTGCCGGGGTCGAGGGCTCGCACTCCTACGGGGCCGGGTTGACCCGTCATTTGCAGGCGGCCGGGCTGCAGGTCATCGAGGTCAGCCAGCCGGACCGGGCCGAACGGCGCCGCCGCGGCAAGACCGATGTTCTCGACGCGGAGGCGGCCGCCCGGGCGGTGTTGTCCGGACGCGCCGGCGCGGTGGCGAAGACCAGTACCGGGCCGGTCGAGATGATCAGGATGTTCAAGCTGGCCAAGGCGTCCGCGGTCAAGGCCCGCACCCAGGCGATCAACCAGCTCAAAGCGGTCCTGGTCGGCGCCGAGCCGAGCCTGCGTGAGTCGTTGGCCGGGCTGAGCAACCCGAAACTGTTCCAGGCTTGCGCCCAGCTCGACGCCGGCACACCGGTTGACGCCGGCACGGCTGCCGCCTACACCCTGCGGCTGCTGGCCCTGCGGATCACCATGCTCACCGCGGAGATCACCGACCTCGACCGGCGTATCACTGACGCGGTCAACGCCTGCACGCCCGCCCTGCTGGACCGGCGAGGTGTCGGCCCGGACACCGCCGCCGCGCTGCTGCTGGCCGCCGGCGGCAACCCGCACCGGCTCGCCAGCGAGGCTGGCTTCGCCGCGCTCTGCGGCGTCAACCCGATCGAGATGTCGTCCGGCAAAACTAGCCGGCGGCGTCTCAACCGCGGCGGTGACCGGCAGGCCAACAGCGCGCTTTACACCGTCGCGGTCACCCGGCTGCGCTGGGACCAACGCACCCGCGAGTACGTCGAACGCCGCACCACTGAAGGCAAGACCCGCCGCGAAGCCATCCGCTGCCTCAAACGCTACATAGCCCGAGAGCTCTACCAACTCATCACCCAGGCCATCACCACACCCGCTTGACATCCATAGGGGCATCACCGG
>NZ_JAHKKG010000035.1 GCF_018829635.1 Paractinoplanes bogorensis | reverse complement strand
GACCGTCGCTCCCGGCACCCCTCTGTCAAGGGTTTGTGGTGGGTGGTGTTTTAGGCTGGTGGTTGGCGGGTTCGGGTTGTGACTTTTCCGAAGTGCTGGTCCTGGGGTTTGGGTCGGCCGCGCTGGAGTTCAGAGTCGCCCCCGTGTGTCCTCCCGGACCCGTCGCCTGGGTTGTGTGTGTGACGTCTGTGGTCATTTGGCGGTAGACGGTGTCGGACAGGCGTCTTTTGAGGGCGCGCATGGCTTCCATCGCGGTTTTGCCTTCGGCGCGTTTGCGTTGGTAGTAGGCGCGGCCGGGGGTGTCGTAGCGGAGCTGGGCGATGGCCATGATGTGCAGGGTCCGGTTGATGCGGCGGTTCCCGGCTCGGTTGAGGCGGTGGTGGTGGTTGTCGCCGGAGGACACGTCGATGGGGGCGGTGCCGTTCCAGGTGGCGAAGTGTCCGCGGGTGGGGAAGCGGTTGATGTCGCCGATGTCGCCGAGCAGGCGGGCGGCGCCGGAGGTGGCGATGCCGTTGAGGCTGGTCAGTTGGCTGCTGGTGGTGGCGAGCAGGGTGGTCAGTTGTTTGGTCGCGGTCTTCATTTTCGCGTCCAGGGTGGTGAGTTCGTCGACGAGTTCGGTGGCCAGCTGCAGGCGGGTTGCCGCGACGATGTTGTCGGCCGTGATGCTCACGGTGTCGAGCAGAGTTCGTGCTTGAGTGGTGCTCAGGTTCTTTTTCGCGCCGCCGGGGATCAGTTCGAGCAGGAGTTGGTGCAGCCGGGTGACGGTGTCGGTGCGGGTGACGCCGAGCTGGTCACGGCGGTCGGCGAGCAGCCGTAACGCGGTCGTGGTGTCATCCGGGGTGATCTGGCGCAGGTTCGGGGTGCGCAGGGCGGTCACGGCGATGTGGTGGGCGTCGTGCGGGTCGGTTTTGCGGCCGTGGCCCGTGTCGAAGTTGCGTGTTTTCGCGGCCAGTTTCGCCGGGACGTCGATAACGGTTTCGCCGTCGGTGATCAGCCGTTGGGCGATGTGCCGGCCGATGCCGTTGCAGCCCTCGACCGCCCAGACCCGTTCGCGGTGGCGGCGTCCGGCGGCCAGCATTGCCGCATAGCCGCTGGTGTCGGTGCCGTAGCGGCCCTGCCCGAGAACGGTTTCGCGGTCGTTGATGACCTCGATCGTCGCGGACTGTTTGTGGGGATCTACCCCGATGATCAGCCGAGTCATGCAGATGTCTGCCTTCCGTCTGTGCGGCGGTGTCATGCCGGCGGGAGGGCAGTGCTACTTACAGCTGGTCAAACCCCTCTTAAGCCACTCCGCGCCCCGGTGATCGGCAGGGTCCACGCCGGGAGAGAGCCACACTCCGCTATATGAGTGGGCAGCGGGGGCCTGAGTTCCCTACCGATCACCTCGACCAAGCCTGGCCGGGCCGCGGTCGTACATCAAACTCTCTACAAGTAGCGGGGACCGC
>NZ_JAHKKG010000034.1 GCF_018829635.1 Paractinoplanes bogorensis | reverse complement strand
CATCGAAGGCTGGTACAACACCCACCGCCGGCATTCCAGCCTCGGCTATCGCAGCCCAACCGCCTACGAAACAGCAGCCTGAACCAATCCACACACCAGCCCTGTCCGCCGAAACGGGTCAAGCCCACAGTGCGTGACCCGGGTTTCGTGCGTGGCCCGTCTTCCGTGCGGCCCGGCTTCAGTGCGCGGCCCAGCTTGCGTGCGCGGCCCGGCTTCAGTGCGTGGCCCGGTTTGCGTGCGCGGCCCGGCTTCAGCAGGCTCCCCGGCTTCAGCAGGCTGCCCCGCTTCAGCGCGCGGCCCGTTGGATGAATTCGGCGAACGGCCGGCTGACCAGCTCGGGGTCGGTCTGGTGGGTGGCGCCGGGGATGAGCGCGAACTCGCCGCGGGGCACTCGATCGGCCAGGGCCCGCGCGCCGGCGATCAGGAAGGGCGCGGTGTGGTCGCCCGCGGCAGCGAGCACCGGCACGGCGATCTCGGCGAACCGGGCGAGCGGCCCGGCCGAGCCGGTCATGTAGTCGCGGCAGATCCGCCCGTCGTACGCGATGGTGGGCGCGACCGGCTCGAGCAGGGGCCAGATCGGCGCGTTCACGATGCTGTCGGCGAACTCGGCGGGCAGACCGATCGCCGCGGTGGCGAAGTAGCGGTGGGCGCCAGGGGCATCAAGCGTCTCCAGCCGCTCGACGTAGTCGGCGGGAAGCGGCGGGCGACTGTCATCGATGATGAACGGCGGCTCGTACGCGATGACACAGCCCGCGGCCACACCCGCCCGCGTCGCCTCCAGGGCCAGGATCGCGCCCGACGATTCCCCGGCGATCGCGGCGACCCGGCCGCCCAGCGCCACGATCAGGGCCGCGATGTCCTCGATCTCGCGCTCGGGGGAGTAGGCGGGGGCGTCGCCGCTTTCGCCGCGTCCCCGGCGGTCGTACGCGACCAGGCGCAATCCGGTCAGCTCGGCGATGCGTGGGGACGGGTTGTGGAGGGCGCGGTAGCCCGTCGCGCCGTTCACATAGATCACGGCGGGCGCATCGGCCGGGCCGTGGACCTCGTACGCGATCGGGGTGCCGTCGGCGGAAACGGTGGTGGCCATCTCAAGAATCCTCCGGGAGTGGACGATACCGCCGCGTACGGGAAAATGCGGTTGACCGGCATGATGGGCTGTCGAGGTGATCGACCTCAGCGCGGGGCTCTCCCCGTCGACCCTCGAAGCCGTTGCCGACCTCGAACGCCGGGTGGTGGAAGCCGACGGCGGCCGGCTGAAACTCGAGTGGAACGCGTTGCGCCGCCGCGACGGTGAACGGGTCGAAGACGTGCTGTGGTGGGACGGCGATCGCCTGCTCGGCTTCCTCGGCATCTACGCTCACGGCGCCCCGACCCTCGAGCTGGCGGGCATGGTCGACCCGGCCGCCCGCCGCACGGGGATCGGCACCGCGCTGCTCGATGCGGCCGAGACCGTGCTGGCCGGGCGCGAGCACGACGCGGTGCTGCTGGTCGTCCCGCGGCCGTCGGCGGGTGGCCGGGCCCTCGCCGAGCGGCGCGGTGGCCGGCTGGAGCACAGCGAGCACGCGCTCGAATTGCACGGCGAGCCGGCCGAGGTGACGTCCCACCCCGCAATTTCCGTACGGGAAGCAACGCCCGCCGACCGTGAGCCGCTCCGCGAGATCCTGCGCCTGGCCTTCGGCTGGGAGCCGCGTGAGGCAGTCGACCCGAACACGCTGACCGTCGAGCTCGACGGCACCCCGATCGGCACCGCCCGGCTGGAGACCCAGGAGGGCCGGGCCGGCATCTACGGTTTCGCGATCCACCCCGACCAGCAGGGCCGCGGCTACGGGCGGGACGTGCTGCACCGCCTGTGCCGCCGCGCCGGAACTCCGGTCGTCCACCTGGAGGTGGCCACCGACAACGACCGGGCGCTGGGCCTCTACACGTCGATCGGGTTCCGCCCGGTGATCACCGAGGACTACTACGCGCTGCCTACCAGACGTACGGAATGAGCCGGGCCCGACCGGCCGCGAACGCGCGGTAGCGGTCGCCGAGGGTCGCGATCAGGGCTCGCTCCTCGATCCGGAGACGATGGACGAGCCCGATCAGGACGAGCAGGAACGCCCCGGCCGCCCCGGCCCAGTTACCCGCCATCAGTCCCACACCGGCGACGACGAGCAGCAGTCCGGTGTAGCTGGGGTGACGCAGCACCCGGTACGGTCCCCTCCCGATCACCGGCTGGTCGGTGCTGGTCGTGACGACCACGGTGAAATACCGGCCGAGCGTCACGAACGACCACCAGCGCAACAGCGCCCCGGCCCACGCGAGGATCGCGCCGATCAGGACCGCCCGGATGGTGGCGCCGGGAGCGACGACCCGGCTGAGCGGCCACAGCAGAATGCCGCCGAGGAGCAACAGTCGGAACAGCGCCTCCGCCCGTACGTCGACCCGGGCGCTCCCACGACGACGGCGAAACGCCTGCACCAGCTCACCGGCCGAGAACGCACCGACACTGACGACGAACACGGGCATCGGCATGCCTCGAGAGTGGATCCGCGGGCCCGGCCGAATCAAGAGCCGGGCCGGACTATCCGGTCTTGAGCGTCCGCATGGCGAGCCCGAACATGTGGCAGAACCAGGCCACGATGACGACGAAACCGACGATCAGCGTGGTCGCGAACCAATTCGACGGAGCCCAGTGCATCTCCTCGAAATGGACCGTCCGATTGAGCGGCTGGCCCATCAACCCGTACCAGATGGCCCCGATGATGCTCGTTCCCACGTCGACGATGACGAGCAGATATTTGATCAGGTGCAGAAAGACCGGTGAGTACTCCGTGGTCCACAGCGGTGACAGAACGGCGAAAGCGGTCAGCGCCATACCGAGCAGGACCGCCGCCACAAAAGCAAGAATGTTCTTCGGCTGAATGATGCCGACCATCGACTGCATGGACAGCCACGCGTCGATCACGCTGACCACGAATCCCGGCAGAAGCCACGCGAACGCCGATCCCCTACTCACTGATGCCGCCGGAGAAGATGTAGACCACAATGGCCACCGCGATGATGCTCGCGACGAGCCCGGCGAGCAGTTGGGGAAGGTGCTGGCGGGCCAGATCGACCGGCCGTCGGTGCGGGGCAGTGGGTCTGGCCACCGAGAGCGCGGTCTCGGCCCGGTGGAGCCGCATCTCGAGCGACGACGTCAGTGCCTCCAGGCGTCGTACGCTCTCGTCGAGTCTGGTCGTGACCGCCACCATCACCCGCAGTTGACTTTCGAACGTTTCGGCGGCCGGGCCGGGCGGTATTTCGGGATGCGTCATGGACATCACCTCACGGGGTAAGGCGGACCGATCCGCCGGTATACGCCAGAGCGAAGGCGAGAGCGCCGAGCAGGCAGGCCAGAACGGTCACCCGCACGACATCGATCACGTCGAACTGGCGGGACATCACGCGTCGTGCGACATAGTCGGCGCCGCCCAGAATTACCGCCAGCATCGCGATGGCGGTCAGCAGATCGGCCACGAAATTGACGTGGTCGGACATGGACGGCCCGGCCATCACGGCGACCGCTGGGTTCTCGTCACGTCGCTTACTGACGGACAGAGTTCCGCGGAAAAGAACCGAGCGGCTCAGTGCGACGCGGTAACCGGCTGGGCCGCGGCGAAAGGCACATTCAACAAGCCTTCCCGCGTACGCACCTGGTAGCGGCTCCGCCCACGTTTCTCGACGGTGCCGGTCAGTCCGGCGTATTTGCCCCCGCCGATCACACGGACCCGGTCGCCGACGGCAGCCACGGAGGTGACGGCCGGGCGGGGTCGCGGGGTCAGCAGCCGGGCCAGCTCGCGGTCGTAGCGTGGGTCCATCGCGGCCGGGCCGTCCCGGTGTGTCCAGGTGTAGCGGGCGGTCACGTCGAAGCGGGGCGAGCACTCCGGGCACGACCGGACGCGGACGGGCCGGCGGTGGGTGGTGGTGCGGTGGCCGGCCGGGCAGGTGCCGACCCAGGCGCCGTCGACGCGGGGTGCGTCGGCGGGCATGCATCGTTGCCCGGAGCAGCCGATGCGCCGGGCGATCGTGCGCCACCTCTGGTCGTGGCCATGCCGGGGGCCGGCCAGCGCGTGGGCGATCTCGTGCAGGACGGTCTCGGTGACCTGCCCGGGCGAGTAGAGGGCCATCAGGTGCCGCGACAGGGCGATCTCGCGGCGATCCGAGCGGCAGGCGCCGGCCCGGGTCTTGGCGTTGTCGAACACGAGGGTCCAGCCGCTCAGCCGATGCTGCGCCATCAGGCCGGCGGCGAGTTTCCGCACTTCCCCCAGTTCCACGCGACGATGGTGCCACGGCCGGCGCCGCCCGGCGGCGTGCCACGCGTCACGTCAAAACGCGGCCCCGAAGTGGTACGACAGAGCCGAGCCGAGCCGGACGGCGCGAGGGGCGACCGGGTTAACCGGGCGCCCCTCGCGGGACCGCCTAGCTGCGCCGGAACGCGTAGGACCGGCCGCCGCTCGCGCCGGCCGCGCGGCCCGCGCGGGCCTGCTCGGAGCGACTGCGGGCGGCCTGCTTCTCGTCGTGCGCGCCGTGATGCGGGGCGCCGCGATCGGCCTTCGGTGTGGTGCCGGACTTCGCGGGACGGAACTGGGCGAGATCGTCCGGGTCGAGCGAGACGGTGAAGCGTTGGCCAGGCATACAGACCTCCTCGAAGCCCCGCGCGCAGAGGGCGGGGCCGGGCACGGTGGAGCCGGGGACATGACGGTGAGTCCGGGTGTCGGCGCGATGCGGCTCCACGGCGGACTGGTCACGCCGGAGCACCCGGAACCGAGCACGGGATCGGCCCGAGACGGGCCGGAGAGGATCAGGAGATCATGCGCACCAGGTTAGGCACCCGGCCAAGGGAGCGCTACTCATTTATCGCGCGCCGGTTCGGCTCAGCGCGCCGGTTCGGCTCAGCGCGCCGGTTCGGCTCAGCGCGCCGGTTCGGCTCAGCGCGCCGGTTCGGCTCAGCGCGCCGGTTCGGCTCAGCGCGCCGGTTCGGCTCAG
>NZ_JAHKKG010000033.1 GCF_018829635.1 Paractinoplanes bogorensis | reverse complement strand
GGAGCCCGGAGCCCGGAGCCCGGAGCCCGGAGCCCGGAGCCCGGAGCCCGGAGCCCGGAGCCCGGAGCCCGGAGCCCGGAGCCCGGAGCCCGGAGCCCGGAGCCCGGAGCCCGGAGCCCGGAGCCCGTTTCACGTGAAACATGACCAGCCGAGCTATCTGGCTGATGCCGCGGAGGCGTCGCCCGACAACCATCCAACCGCCGAATGATGCGCTCAGAGAATGGCCGCTGAGAATTCTTCCGGCAACAGTCCTAAGCGGGTCGACAGAGGTGCGCGGACTCGGCCGGCGCTTCGCCACTACTGGCGCGCTCTGTCCGAGGGGTGGCGAACCCGCACGGCAGTTGGCCGTATGGACGCCCAGCAGGGCCGTGCGACCATCCGCTGAGTTGGCCCAGCCGTCCCCGTGGCCGAGCGGATGCGGAACTTCAAGCGCCTGCGATCTCCTGGCGACCTCGAGCTTGTCGCCGCCCATCAAGCGCTTCGGGTCAACTCTGGCTGGGCAAGGATCGGGCCGCACCCCCTTGCTGGCTCCCCCACCTAGACGCCAGTCGGACTGCTTGGTCGAGGACCGTGCTGCGTTGCAGCGATCCGGCAGCACACGAATCGCCATCGTCAAGAGTGGCGGTCCATGGGCAGCACGGTCACCGCGGCCGACGGTTACCCCTGCGGTGAACAAGTACCACGTCACCGTCGCCGAATACGACGGGCTACGAGCAACTGACCACGCTAAGCATGAGGTGCGGGCGGCAAGCCGAGCCTGCTTGAGCCGAACGGACACTTGGTCTACGGAGTGGTGGCCTGGCAGCTTGGTTTGGCAGGCCTAGCGGCCTGGCCGCCCCATCGACCTGCACCCTGCCGCCCGCCGGACTGCCGCCTTGCCGCCCCGCCGCCCTGCCGCCCCGCCGGCCTGTGCCCAGCCGCCCTCTGCCCCGCCGCTCTACCGCCCCGTCGGCTTGGAGGGCTACCGGCCTAGCGGGCCAGCTCGCCAGGCGGGCTCGCGGGGCTGACTGCCAAGTGGCTGGCGGCTGTTCGGCCCGGCGTAGCGGCGCAGCATTCCGGATGATCGGGCTTCTGTTGGCATCGGAGTGGAATGAGTTCGGCGCCGATCTGACCGTGGCAGAAGACAGCTCGGTATCCGACGCCGATGCGTCTCCTACTCATCGTCGGCTCAACGAGATGTTGAAGAGGCGCAACGATGAGGCTCATAACAACGAGAGCGCGGATCGCACGCACCATCTCGTACTCGGTGAGCAGCGCGGTCGTAGAGTCCGGACCCAGCCTTTGTAGCTACCGGGCTGCTTGTCTCATGCGGCAGTTGCGTCACTCGAACCACGTGGATATCAGCTGCCGCAGGGGGGCGGGTTCCCAATCGCCAAAAGGTCACCCGACAGTGCAGGCGTTAGTCCCGGCCAGCCGCTGAACGAACCTGCCAGGAGGGGATGCTGACGTAATGCAGCGGCACCGGTCCTAGCTCTGCCCGCCTCAGCCCGATGAAGGCGGCGCGTCCATCCGAACCAGAAAGTAGCAAGACGACACGTCCGGCAGGCCCCTGTCGCCTTCAGCATCAAACCAGGGTTGTGACGTGTCTCGGTGAGGCCGATCGGGGCTCCCAGCTCATCGAGGGCCCAGAGGGCAAACGGCGGCGCTATGGCGAGGCTTAGCAACAACGAGGTCCTTCGCTACGGATTGCCATGACACTTTGCTAGGTCGTCATCGATGTGGCCGACGCCGACGCCGACGCCGACGCCGACGCCCCGAGCCGACCGTTGAGGCCAGGGTTCGACTGCCCTACGCGGCGCCTGCGGTGCAACTGTCCTATGCGGCGCCTCCAGTGCGAAGGTCTCACGTCGGTCTTCGTTGCGCCTGCTCCACGTCAGCGGCTCCGGTTGGGTGCTCCAGGTCGGCGCCCCGCGGAGAGGTGGCTCTACGTTGGTGGCCGCGTTCTATCGCCCAAAGCCCGAACTCTGAGCCTCACGGTGATTCCCTCGAAGGTTGGATGATCCGCGGGAGTAACGCCATGCACGCACGCGCTCCATACCCGATGAGCTCCCCCGGGGTACTCCGAGGGTTTGCGGCGGGGTGAGCAGCGAGCCGCTCGAAGACCGTGGGGGTTGCTGTCTGTGGAGCCGCGCTTAGCTGGATCGCCCTGAGAAGTCAGGCGGATCGCCCCGAGGGATCTGACTCGCTCGTCACCCGGGGAGGCCACTTGGCCGCGCGCCGCGCCGGCCGGGCTGTCCCCATCCCACATCGCCGCTGTCGACAGTCACGCCCGGAAGAGGGTCTGCGTGGCCGGCCGGTCGATGCGCGCAGATGTCGTTCCGGCGGCGGTGTTGCCTTCATGCAGCAGTGGCGGCCGGCGGAACCAGCTCTCGCGAGACTCCAGTCAGGTCCGATCAGTTCGCGGAGGGGCATCGGCTACGGATCGGGATGCGTTCGGGGAAGGGTCACGTTCGCCGGTCCGCCTGGTCTGCAGGCGCTATCGATGTCGTGCTGAGTTCGGAAGAGTCATGTCGGGCATGCCCAGTGCCGTCGACGGTCTTGCTGGGATGAGCTGCGCCGCGGGAAGTGACTGTGTCGCGCACTGCCCCAAGCCGGGCCAAGTCGAGCCGCCTGCGGCGCGATTGAGAGCCAGGTCGCTGCCACTTGTCGAGCGTTGAGTTTGCAGAGGCACGGCCGGGGCGGACATCGTTTGGGCTCGAGCCTGCCTGAGGCTGCATAGCCGCGAGGCTGATCCGGCGGAACGAGCGATGCCGTCATGGCCACGGCTGCAGAGCACCTGAAGGTGTCGAGTCACGCCGTCACGGCCATCGGTGCCGAGCGCCAGGAAGTGTCGAGATGTGCTGCGCTGTGGGCTGCATAGCGGTGGGACATGACGAGCGGTGCCGTCAAGACCGCAGCCGCGTAGGACCTGAAGGCGTCGACTCATGCCGGCGCTGGCCGTGACTAGTTGCGCCGCCAGGGCCGGCGGCCGCGCCCTGCCAGCAGGTGTCGAACTGCGCCACGCCGGCCGGCCAGAGACCCATCGGCAGGTGTCGCGTTGTGTGGCATTGGCCCGTCCGTGTAGCGCCCGGACCTGACAGGTGCGCCACGCAGAACGGACCGTGCAGTTTCGAGGTTGGCAAGATGGGCCGTGTATCAGTGGCCGTCTCGGTCCGGGCCGCGCTGCACGGTGCTCGGCTCGGCTGGGTTGGGCCTCGCCGCTCCGTGCTGCGCGAGGCGCGGTTGGGAGGCCAAGGCGGCCCAGGTCGACTCGTGCAGTGCCAACGAGCTGGCCGACGCGTGGCCAAGTTCCGCTGGGTTGGATCGCGTCGTTGCGCAAACTTGGAGGCGCTGGGCGTGCGGTGTTGAGACAGCCGCTGTGCTGAAGCCGGGGCTAGCGATAGCTGGCCACATCCGCGGCGCGCGCTGGCGGCTGAGCTGTTCAATGGCAGGGAGTGCTGCACGAGCCGGGCGCCCCGGGGCGATTCGAACGCCGGCGGTAACAGGTATGCACGTGGAGCGCTTGCGGCACGATCCACACGCTGCAGGGAACGGACAGGTTGGCATCCGTCGCGGGTTCAGCGCACGTGCCCGTGGCGACGAGCTATTCCTGCTACCCGTCGGGCAACCCGAGTCGTACTTGCTGTCTGACTCAGAGATGCCTTCCACCCCAGACTGGTGGGGTCGAAGTGCGGAGTTGTTAATGACGACGACTCTCAAAACGTCGACAGGATCGTTCTGAGCGAAGTCCCGTCCGCACTCCCCCACACGCTGACAGATCTTCAGGACGCATATGGCGTTGTGATGGGAAGACCGGCGGGCCTTGCAAGGCTCAGTGCCGGCAGGCGGTCGACGAAGGGACAACGGCTGCGGTCACTTGCAGGAGGCGGACGGGGGCTCTGTCCGACAGGCGATCGGCGTGAAGGGCAGGACAACGACAGGGCCGAGGCACGGCGAACTCTGACCAGCCAGACGTGAAGAGTCCTCGACTTGATCAGTTGGTTCGGCTCGAGTGCGGACGCGGGCGAACGCTGCTTGAGCGTCGTGATGGAAAGTTATCCACAGGGTGTGGGTAACGGCTGTTGAGAAACCGTGGCGGGCCGTTTCACGTGAAACGGCGTTGATGTGGTTCGGGATGTCCACCGCGGTATCCACAGGGGGTGCAAGCCTGCGACGTCGCGTTTCACGTGAAACGGGGCAGCCTGTGGATAACTCCTGTGGATAACTTTGGCTGTGCGCTCGTACCCACAGACGGTGACGATGATCTACGTCATGCTCGGGGTTGCGGCCCGACTGTGGACAAGTCGGGCCCTGCAAAATTGACCCGGGACAGCGGGTCTGGCCTCGGCTAAGGTCACGTCGTGCCCGAGAACATCCCCCCGCTGCCGGACTTCACCCGCTGGCCCTCGTTCCCCTTCGAGGGCGACATGCGGGTCAAGCCACTGGCTGCTCCGGTCGACGTCGAGCCGCCGCGCAGCGGTGAGGACGCCGCCGAGTGCGTCGCGTGTAATACGCCCGACGACGCGTACATCTGGATCAGCGAGCGGTGGCGCGTCCGGGCGATGGACCGTCCTACGGGCCTTCCGATGGTGCTGATCCTCGAATGCCGATCGCACCTCGACATCGGCGATCTGCCTAACCTCTTGGCCGCCGAACTCGGTGTCATGACCGTGCGCCTCGAGCGTGCAATCCGATCGCTTGACGGCGTCGCGCGCGTTCACGTCAACCGCTGGGGTGACGGCTCCGCGCACCTGCACATGTGGTTCCTCGCCCGCCCGTACGGACGGCTGCAACTGCGCGGAACCTTCCTGACGCTTTGGGACGACATCCTGCCTGTCATCCCCGAACAGCAGTGGCGCGAGAACCTGGCTCTGGTCGCGGCTTGGTTGGCCGACTTCGGCGGAACCGCGATCGCCGAGCCGCCCCACATCCAGTGGGAGTCGCCCTCGACAATCACCTACGCCGGCGACAACACCGATGAGTCACCCGAGCCGGACGCGGACGCTTCGCGCCCAACCTCACTTAACGATGCGAGCTCTCCTCCGTCGCAGTTCGACACCCCGATCAACGATGCCGACCCGCACATGCCGACCAGCATCCCGAACAACGAGCCGCACCCGCATCCGTCGCCGTCCGACCTCTTGAGAAGCGACACGATCCCGGCTCAGCGCGCCGCTGAATCGCAGCCGGTGGCCGCTCCCCCGGCGACTGCGGCTCCGACACCAAACTCGTAAGGCATTCGCTTCAATCCAGAGCACGTCGGTGAGTTTCCAGCCGTACGGGCTCTGTCTGCGACCGACCGAAGCCACGTGTCGCGAATTCGATCGCGTGCGTCTGGCTCGGCCACGGTCGCGCATCCGCGTCGGCCCAGGCCGCGTCCCGGGGCCATCCGATCTGTACCCGTCCCGGGTAATCCGTGCCCGCAGCCGGGCCGCCGGCCGCGTTGCCGATGCGAGCTAGGCGTGCCGCGCGCCAGCGTGGCGGTCGGCGTGGCGGCGGCGATGACCCGGCACCTGGAGAGGACAGCCAGTTGCAAGGACTGACCGCGGTCGGTCCGAGCGGGATCACGTCGATTGAGACGGCGGCCGCGAGTGCCCGGGTCGCGAGCAACCGCGCGGTCTGCATCAGATAGAGCACGCCGAGCGACCGAGCTCGGGTGTCGGACCAGCAGTCGGCGTGGGCCCTCGTGGTCGGCGATGCGTGTGCGCGGGCTTGGGTGAGGAGTAGTGGCCGACAGCTGGATCAGTCGGGGGCGTGCGTTTGACCGTGGGTTGGCTGCGCGGAGCCGTTCGACTCCGGGCTGGTTGCGCGGGGCTCAGCGGCGGCTGACGAACTGCACCAGCTGAGAGCCAGACTCATCTGCGGCTTTCCACTCCGGTGACGGCCCAGAATCCTGGTCGGCTCATGCGGTGGAGCGCGGTGGCTGTGCCTGCGGCGCGCGCCCGACTTCGCCGCCGGGCCGACGGGGTGCTGGTGGGTGCCGACCGATTCGCGTGTTGGGGGAACCGGCACGCCCGAGTCAGCCCTGATGTGACTGGGCCAGCTCGCGGATCTGTGGATCCGGGTCGGTGGCCAGTGCGGCCAGCGTGGGATCAAGGCGCGACGCTGGGAGGCCGTCGAGTTCCTCGGCTAACGCGTACAGGGCGTAGAAGCGGGTGTCCGGATTGTCGTCGCGGCACAGGGACTGGAGGGCGTCCAGTGCTGCGGGTTCGGGGTGGGTGCGGTTCATGAGGGAGGTCAGGCTGGCCGCCACGTGGAAGCGAACTCTCCCGTCCGCGTGGTTGGCGAAAGGAACCACGTCGTCCAGGGCATCGGTGGCGGAGTTGTAGGCCAAGGCGGAGATCAGCCAGCGCAGCACCTGCGGCTCCGGCTCGGTGGACAGCCGCGCGCGCAGCAGCGGAACCGCCTCGGAAGTGAACGGGCGATCGCCGGCGTCGTCCTGAGGGCCCAGCTCGCGGAGCACCCTCGCGGCCAGCTCGCGATCGGTGCTGTCGTCGCTCCGGAGTAGCTCGGCGGCGGTGTCGAAAACCTCGCGCGTGGGGCGGTCGTGCAGGGCGACCAGAAAAGGGACGGGGGCCTCGGGGTCGTCGGCCACCACCTCGTCGCGGGCGGCCGTGAAGAGGTCGGCCGTCGGCATGCGGGCAGGGATCGGGCGATCGATGCGAGAGTCCACACAAGCATTGTTGCTCGCCACGGCCAGCTACCCGAACGCGTGAACGTCAATGGACCGTCGTTGACCAGGCGCCGATCAGCCAGATGGGGGTGATCGAGCGTTGCGGCCCTTCCAAAATCCGCGGGCGGGGTGATCGGGCGGGGTGATCGGGCGGGGTGATCGGGCGGGGTGATCGGGCGGGGTGATCGGGCGGGGTGATCGGGCGGGGTGATCGGGCGGGATGATCGGGCTGGGTGATCGGGCGGGGT
>NZ_JAHKKG010000032.1 GCF_018829635.1 Paractinoplanes bogorensis | reverse complement strand
AGCGTCCATCTCGCCGTCCAGGGCGGTCGACCTGAGCGCGGCGACGAGCCGACCTCCGGCGCCGCTTCATTCGGCGGCTTGCGGCCCTTCTCGAGATCCTCGATGTAACTCTTTCCGTGATGGGCGAGCTCGGCCAGGGCGCGATAGGAGAGGCCGCGTTCGGCACGGAGGCGGCGGAGCTCGTCGGAGAAGCGAGCGGCATCAGTCATCGGCGTATCCCCGATAGCGGCAGGGCGACGACGGATACCAGCCGCCGGGTCGACGGTAGCGCAGGCGGCCGCGCTCAGGCCTGGGCGGGCGGCGCCGATGGGATAGTTGTGCCACGCGCTGAGGCGGTCTTGTACGAGAGCGCGCGTACCCGCGTGGTGCGTCAGCTCAGCGACAACAAGATCCGCAAGGAGCTGCGCGGCTCGGACGCGGCTGAACGCTGCCGCCACGAGCACGACATCCTCCAACGACTGGCCGGCATCGACGGGGTGGCCCGGCTCGCGGGCGACGGCCCCACCGACACCGACCTGCTGCTGGTCGACGAAGGCAGCCAGAGCCTGGCCGCCCGCCTGGAAGCCGGACCCCTGCCGCCCGAATCGGTCATTGCGGTTGCGACGGGACTGGCCCGCGCGCTGGCCGCCGTGCATAAGGCGGGCGTAGTACACAAGGACATCAACCCGGCCAACGTGATCCTCGGCGACGGGGATCGGCCGGTTCTCATCGACTTCGAGCTGGCCACCACCGCGGCCGAGGAAGTGGCCGGGTTTCGGCACGAGAGCCAGATCGTCGGCACACTGGCCTACCTCGCGCCGGAGCAGACCGGCCGGACCGGACGGTCGATCGACCGGCGCTCCGATCTCTACGCACTCGGCGCCACGATTTATCAGATGGCCACCGGGCGGACGCCGTTCGCCAGCACCGACCCGCTTCAGTTGTTGCACGACCACCTGGCCCGGCGGCCGGCTCCGATGGCCGGCCCGTCGATTCCGCCGATGCTCGGTGAGATCGTCGAGCGGCTCCTCGAAAAGGAACCCGACCGGCGTTACCAGAGTGCCGTGGGTTGCGCCTACGACCTCGAGCGGGCCGCCGGGGATCGGTTCGAGCTGGGCACCCGCGACTTCCCGGACCGGCTCGTGCCGCCGTCGCGGCTGGTCGGGCGGGATGCCGAGGTGGCCCGGCTGCGGTCGGGGTTCGAGGAGGCGCTGGCCGGGCGGGTTCGCGGGCTGCTGATCAGCGGGCGCTCGGGGGTCGGCAAGACGGTGCTGATCAATGAGTTGCGGCAGATCGTCACGGCGGCCGGCGGGTGGTTCGTCACCGGCAAGTTCGACCAGTTCCGGCAGGATCCGGCCGCGGACGCGGTGGCCGGCTCCTATCGGGCGCTGGTGCGGCTGCTGCTCGGTGAGACCGAGGCCGACCTGGCCCGGCTGCGGACCGCCCTGACGCCGGCCCTGGGTGACAACGCGGGGCTGCTGGCCGGGTTGATTCCGGAGCTGGGGCCGCTGTTGCGGGTCGAACCCGAGCAGGCCCGCGGTGACCAGACCGAGGCGCAGGGGCGGCTGTTCCAGGGGCTGCTGGCGCTGACCCGGTCGGTCGTGTCGCCGGCCCGGCCGCTGGTCATGGTGGTCGACGACCTGCAGTGGGCGGCGGCCACGCCGATCTCGTTCCTCGAGGGGCTGCTGGCCGATGAGGGGATGCCGGGGCTGTTCCTGATCGGCGCCTACCGGGAGGAGGAGGTCGACGAGGCGCATCCGCTCTCCGCGGTGCTGGCCCGCTGGCAGCGGCTCGACCCGCCGCCGGCCGACCTGCGGCTGCGGAACCTGCCCGCCGACGACCTGTGCACGCTGCTGGCCGAGACCCTGCGGATGCCGGCGACGCGGGCCGCCGAGCTGGCTGAGGTCATCGCGCCGCGTACGGGCGGAAATCCGTTCGAGACGGTCGAGCTGATCAACGGGTTGCGGCTGAGTGGGGTGCTGACCCCGTCCGACGACGGCTGGAGCTGGGACGACCAGCAGGTCCGGACCTGGGTCGGCGACCGCGACATCGGGGATCTGCTGATCGCCCGGATCGCCCAGGTGCCCCGGCCGACCCGGCGGCTGCTGGCGGTGATGGCCGCGCTCGGCGGCGAGACCGGGCTCGACCTGCTCGCGCACGCGCTGCGGACCACCCGGGCCGCGGTCACCGGGTGGCTGGCCCCGGCCCTCGAGGACGGGCTGGTGCTGGTGGGCGACGAGGTCCGCTTCCGGCACGACCGGGTGCAGCAGGCCGCGTACGCGCGAATCCCGCTCCGCACCCGCCGCCTGGTCCACATCGTGCTGGCCGAGCGCCTGGCCGCCCGGCCGGAGTTCGCGAGCATGGCCGCCCAGCAGTATCTGCCCGCGGCCGACCTGGTCGCCCCGGAGCGTCGCGAAACGGTCGCCGAGCTGTTCCGGGCCACCGCGGCCGACGTCCGCATGATCAACTACGCGGTGGCCAAGCAGTACCTGGCCGCGGCGGTGTCGCTGAGCAACGACCCGGCCCTGGTCATCGACTGGCATCGCGCCCTCTACAGCCTGGGCCGGCTGCCCGAGGCCGATGCGCTCTACGCCGAACTGGCCGACCGGCTCGACCCGGTGGCGCTGGCCGAGCCGTGCGGGGTGCAGATCGAGAGCCTTACCGTACGCGGGAACGCCTCCGACGCCCTCACCCTGGGCCTGGGCCAGCTGCGGCGTCTCGGCCTGACCGCGCCCGCCGTGGACGAGCTGCAGGCCGAGGTCCCGGCCCGGCTGGACCGGCTGGCCGCCTGGTCACTGAGCCTGGGCGACGAGGACGATCGGCCGGCCGTCGAGGCGCCGGAGACGGTCGCGGCCTGCCACGTGATCAACCGGATGATGCCGCCCGCGTTCTTCAGCGATCCGGCCGCGATGGTGTGGCTGGTCAGCACGGCCCAGCAGGTCTGGACCGAGCACGGCCCGTCGGCCGCGCTGATCGGCCCGCTGGCCCACGCGGGCATCGCCGCGGTGCTGTTCCGCGACGACTTCCAGACCGGCTACCGGGTGCTGCGGCACGTCGAGCAGGCCGGCGACCGGCGCGGGTGGGACGCCGAGACCGCGGTGGCCCGGTTCCTGGCCTCGGTCAGCACGGCCCACTGGTCGGAGCCGCTCGAGCACAGCGTCTCGCTGGCCCGCCGCGCCCACGAGCGGCTCGTGCACTGTGGCGACCTGGCGTTCGCCTGTTTCACCACGCACACGACCGTGCCCGCGATGCTGGACTGCGCTCCCACGTTGTCCGCGTTCCAGTCCGAGCTGGCCCGCTCGACCAGCTTCACCGTGAAGGTCGGCAACAAGCAGAACGCGGCCGTGATGGCCGAGTTCGACGCCCTGCACCGGACGCTGACCGAGGCGCCGGTCGACATCGGGCCGCCCGGTCATCCGATGGCCGCGGCCTACCGGCACATCACCCGCGGTCTGGCCGCGCTGATGTTCGGTGACTTCGCCGGGCTGGTCGAGCAGGCGGCCGGGATCGAGGCCACGATCGGGTTCATCGCCGGCAACTACTTCACGGCGACCGCTCATCTCGTACGGGGAATGGCTCTGCTCGCCGACCGCAAGTTCGACGAGGCCGATTCCGTACGGGCGTGGCTCTCCGCACGCGCAGCCGACGCGCCCGCGAACTACCGGCACCTGGCCCTGCTGCTCGACGCGGAACGGGCCTGGGCGACCTCGGACCCGTCGGCCGCCGCCACCTTCGACGCCGCCCTGCAGGCCGTGGCCCGGCGCCGCCGCCCCTGGCAGCACGCCCTGATCGCCGAGCGGGCGGCCCGCTTCCACCTGGCCGCCGGCATGGACTACCTGGGCGAGCGGCTGCTGCGCGACGCCCAGGAGCACTGGCGGGACTGGGGTGCGACGACCAAGGCGACCGCGCAGGAACGGGAGTTCGCCTTCCTGCGTGAGCGGCGGACGAACGCCGGCTCGGCCAGCCTCGCCGCGTCGACCAGCTTCGCCTCCGAGGCGGTCGACCTGATGGCGGTGGTCAAGGCGTCCCGGGCGCTGAGCTCCGAGACCAACCTCGACCCGCTGCGTCACCGGGTGGTCGAGATCCTGACCACGCTGACCGGCGCGACCAAGGTGCACCTGCTGATCCGCGAGGACGAGCAGAGCGAGTGGACCGACGGCCACGCCGTGATCACCGGCGCCCGGATCCCGATGAGCGTGGTCCGTTACGCCGAGCGCACCCGGGAACCGCTGGTGCTGGACAACGCGGTGGACGATCCGCGGTTCACCCAGGACCCGTACTTCGACGGGCTCGAGCTGTGCGCGGCGCTCGCGGTCACGGTGCTCTCGCACGGCGTCCCGCGGGCGATGCTGGTGCTGGAGAACCGGCTCTGGCGGGGCACCTTCACCGACGAACGGCTCGACGCGGTCAACATCATCGCGAGCCAGCTCGTCGTCTCGATGGAGAACGCCGCCCTCTACACGTCGCTCGAGCAGAAGGTCGCCGAGCGCACCGAGCAGCTCCGCCTGGCCAACGCCCAGCTGCAGATCCTCAACGGCACCGACGCGCTGACCGGTGTGCCCAACCGCCGCCGGCTCGACGCCGAACTGGAGACCGCCTGGGTGACCTGCGCCGCGGGCGAGGAGCCGCTGGCCGTCGCGATGATCGACATCGACCATTTCAAGCTCTACAACGACGAGCTCGGGCACTCGGCCGGCGACGAGTGTCTCAAGCTGGTCGCCCGCACCATCGCGGCCCAGGTCCCGGACGGGTGGCTCGCGGCCCGGTACGGCGGTGAGGAGTTCACCGTCGTGATGCCCGGCGCGGACCGGTCACAGGCGCTGGACCAGGCCGAGCGCATCCAGCTGGCCATCAATGAAAGCGCCGAGCCGCACCCGGCGGCCCCGGCCCGGGTGATCACGGTCAGCATCGGGGTGGCGAGCGAGGTGCCGTCGGACGGCCGGGTGGTGGCCGACCTGATCGCGGACGCCGACGCCGGCCTGTACGAGGCCAAACGTCTCGGCCGCAACCGCGTGGAGCCCGGTTTGCCGACTGGTGAACGGAGCTTGGCATGATCGCCGGTCGCGACGAGAGTCGCTAGCATGAGCGAGGAGCCGACGCAGACCTGGGCCCGGAGCCCTTTCCCGCCGATCGCCGACTACGCGTTCCTGTCCGACTGCGAGGCGACCTGCCTGGTCGCCCCGAACGGGGCCGTCGAATGGATGTGCCTGCCCCGGCCGGACTCCCCGAGCGTGTTCACCACGATGCTGGACCGCAGCGCGGGCGCGTTCCGGCTCGGCCCGTACGACGAGATGGTCCCGGCCGCCCGTCGCTACATGCCGGGCAGCCTGATGGTCGAGACGACCTGGCAGACCCGTACGGGCTGGTTGATCGTCCGGGACGCGCTCTGCATGGGTCCGTGGCACAACGTGGACGAGCGCTCCCGGACGCACCGCCGCTCACCCACCGACTACGACGCCGAGCACTGCCTCCTGCGTACGGTGAAATGTGTCAGCGGATCGGTCGACCTCGCGATGAGCTGCGAGCCGGTGTTCGACTACGGCCGGCGCGAGGCGACCTGGCGGTACGAGGGCCCCGGCTACGGCGAGGTGGTCGCCGAGCACCCGGACGGCGACGTCACGCTGCGCCTGACCACCGACCTGCGGCCCGGCATCGAGGGGCGGGGACTCCACGCCCGTACGCGCATGGTCGAGGGCGACTGGCACTTCGTGGCCCTGTCGTGGTCGCCACTGCCGCCCCCGCGCACGATCGACGAGGCGCGCGACCGGATGGAACGCACCTCCGAGTACTGGCGGCAGTGGATCACGCTGGGCGACTTCCCCGACCATCCGTGGCGCAGCTACCTGCAGCGCAGCGCGCTCACCCTCAAGGGCCTGACCTACGCGCCGACCGGGGCGTTGCTGGCCGCGGCCACGATGGCACTGCCCGAGACGCCGCACGGCGAACGCAACTGGGACTACCGCTACGCCTGGGTGCGCGACTCCACGTTCGCGCTGTGGGGGCTCTACACGCTCGGGTTCGACCGCGAGGCCAACGACTTCTTCTACTTCATCCACGACGCCTGCGAGAACGGCCACGAGCTGCAGGTGATGTATCGGGTGGGCGGAGAGCGCGAGATCGAGGAGGAGTCGCTGCCTCACCTCTCGGGCTATGAGGGAGCTTTTCCCGTACGGGTCGGCAACGCGGCGTACAAACAGAAGCAGCACGACGTCTGGGGTGCTGTGCTCGACTCGGTCTACCTGCACGCCCGTTCCCGCGAGCAGCTGCCGGAGTCGCTCTGGCCGGTGCTCAAACAGCAGGTCGAGCAGGCCGCCGCGCACTGGGAGGAACCCGACCGCGGCATCTGGGAGGTGCGGGGCGAGCCGCAGCACTTCGTCTCGAGCAAGGTGATGTGCTGGGTCGCGCTCGACCGGGGCGCCCGGCTGGCCCGGCTCTACGACGAGCCCACGTACGCGAGCAAGTGGCAGACGCTGGCCGACCAGATCCACGCCGAGGTGTGCGCCAAGGGCGTCGACGACCGTGGGGTGTTCGTCCAGCGCTACGGCGCCGACGCGCTCGACGCGTCGCTGCTGCTCCTGCCGCTGATGCGCTTCCTGCCGCCGACCGACCCGCGGATCAAGGCCACCGTACGGGCCATCGCCGAGGAGCTCACCATCGACGGGCTGGTGCTGCGCTACCGGGTCGAGGAGACCGACGACGGGCTGTCCGGTGAGGAGGGCACCTTCACGATCTGCTCGTTCTGGCTGGCCTCGGCCCTGGTCGAGATCGGCGAGGTGGAGCAGGCCCGCAAGTTGTGCGAACGGCTGCTCGCGTACGCCAGCCCGCTCGAGCTGTATGCCGAGGAGATCGACACCTACAGCGGCCGCCACCTGGGCAACTTCCCGCAGGCGTTCACGCACCTGGCCCTGATCAACGCGGTGATGCACGTGATCCGGGCCGAGCAGAGCCAGGTGCCCGGCGGGTTCAATCCGGCGAACCCAGGGTCGTAGCGGGTCAGCCGCTGCGGCGGTTGCCGTACTGGCGGGGGCTCTGCACCGAGCCCCGGCCGTGCGGGGCCTGGCCCTGGCCTTGCCCGAAGGTCCCGGGCTTGGCGCCGCCCTTGCCCTTGGCGCGCCGGGCGGCCCGGTTGGCGAACTCCTCGACCTCCGGCTCGTTCTCGTCCGGGGCGGTCTCGTCCGGTGTGGTGTCGGGCATCGTGGTTCTCCTGACGGTTGAGCCTGCGCTCACGCTATCGCAGCCGGCCGGACCGGGTGGGCCCGGACATCGTTCCCGAAACGCACGCCCTTCTGTCCGGTATATGCCTAAATGGGCGTTACTGTGTCGAGGTGCTGAAGACCAAACGGGGGACGGTCCGCGCTCTGGTCGCCGGCGAACGCGGCCCCGCCGTGGTGCTCGGCCCGGGACTGGTCGGCTCGGCCGAGGACTACGCGCCCGTGCTGCCCGCCATCGCCGCCGCCGGGTTCCGGGCGCTGGCCTACGACTTCCAGGGGCACTACGAGGCGGGCGACGACGGCCCGCACACGGTCGAGCGGCACGCCGGGGATCTGCTCGCGGTGATCGAGGCGTTCGCGGGCGACGAACCGGCCCATGTCGTGGGGCACTCGCTCGGCGGCTTCGTGGCCCGCGCCGCCGGGCTGCGCGAGCCCGCCCGGTTCCGGTCGCTGACCATGATCGCCAGTGGACCGCAGATGACCAGCGACCGGCTCCGGCAGACCCTCGACCGCTTCGAACAGGCGCTGGTCGCCCAGGGGCCGGAGCTGATGTGGCCGCTCATCCTGCGCATCCTGCCCGGCAGCGACGGCGGCCGGCGCGACCTCTGGCGGCGACGACTGGACACCATGCGCCTGCCGTTCCTGCGGGGAATGCTGCAGTCGCTGGCCGGCGAGGACGACCTCGGGCGGGAGCTGCGCCTGACCCCGTACGGGAAAATGGTCCTGCACGGCGCCCGGGACCGCCGGCTGTGGCCGCACGCCGAGATGGCGGCCTATGCCGGGACGGCGGGCGCGACCCACGTGATCGTGCCCGAGACCGGGCACAGCCCGATGCTGGAGCGGGCGGCCGAGACCGCCGAACAACTCGTCGCCTTCTGGACCGCGGCCGACCGGGAGCGCGCCACCCGGCTCTGCCTCGAGATCGTGCGGCCGCGGCCGGCCGGCGACCCCTATCCGGCCTATGCCAGGCTGCGCGCGACCGCGCCGGTGATGCTGCTCGACCGGCCCGGGCTCGGCTCGGCCGTCTTTCTGACCCGTTACGCCGACTGCCATCGGCTGCTCAACGACCGTACCTGTCACGCCGTCGGCGAGACGCCCGAACACCTGCCGGCCGGGTGGGACGACGGTCCGTTCCGGGCCAAGATGCTGCGCTCGTTCGGTCTGCGGGAGGGTCAGGCCCATCTTCCCGTACGGGCGGCGCTCGCCCGCAACCTCAACCCACGCCGCACCGAGAGCTACCTGCGTGACGCCTCGTCGATCACGGACCAGTTGCTCGACCGGTTCGCCGCCCGTCTGGCCGACGGCGTGGTCAACGCCACCGAGGCCCTCGCGGTCCCGTTCGCCTCGCTGACCACCGGCCGCATGCTCGGCCTGCCCGACGACGAGGCGCTGCGCCTGGGCGACCTGGTCGGCGCGACCTCGACCGTCCTCGAACCGTCGAGCACACCCCGCCAGCGGGCCGGCGTCGAGGAAGCCGGCGCCGGGGTGCTGGCCGGCCTGCGCGGCCGTCGCGGCGGCCTGGCCGGACTCGTCCACGACCAGCACCCGTCGGACGAGGAGGGTGCCCTGGGCGACCTGGTCATGCTGTTCGGCGCGGCCCACGACAGTCCGGCCAGCCTGGTCGCGGTGGCCCTGAAACTGCTGCTGGAGAACCCCGGCCAGGCCGCCCTGGTCCGCGACGACCCCGGCCGGGCCGACGCCTGCATCACCGAGGTGCTGCGCCTCGAACCACCGGTCCAGATCGCCGTCCGCGTCACGACCGAGCCCTGCCGCTACGGCGACGTCGAGGTGCCCGCCGGCACCAAGATGCACGCCGTGCTGGGCGCGGCCAACCGCGACCCGGCCTACACCGACGACCCCGACAGCTTCCGCATCACCCGCACGGTCCGTGGCCCGTCCCTCAGCTTCGGCGCGGGCCGCCACTACTGCCCCGGGGCGGCGGTGGCCCGCATGCAGGCCGCGGTCCTGATCACCCGTGTGCTGCAACGCTTCCCCGGCCTGCGCCTGGCCGGCCCGCCGCGCTTCCGCGCCCCCGGCACACTGCTGCGCCGCATCGACGACCTGCCCGTCACCCTGGAGCCCGCATGCGTGTCCTGCTGACCGTCAATCCCGCCGCGAGCCACTTCTTCACGATGGTGCCACTCGCCTGGGCCCTTCACCTGGACGGCCACGAGGTGCTGGTGGCGGCGCCGCGCGCGCTGACCCAGTGCATCCGCCGTTCCGGCCTGACCACGGTCGTGGCCGGCGGAGACGCGACGTTCTTCAACTGCTGGCCTGCGGGGACCCAGCTGGTCGGCCGGCCGCAGACGGACCTGACGGTGTTCGCCGCCGTCGCCGAGCGCATGCTGCCCGACGTACTCGCCGTCGTCGAATCCTGGCGCCCCGACCTGGTCATCAGCGACCCGGTCGAGTTCGCCGGCCCGGTCGCCGCCACCAAGGCCAACGTTCCCTGGGTACGCCACGAGTGGGGCATTCCCGTGCCGCCAGAGCTCATGGACCTCGCTCGGGCCACGATCGCCGACCGCCTGTCCGCCCTGGGCCCGGCCACTTCACCCGTGGCCGTCGTGGACACATGCCCGCCTTCGCTGAGCGCGTCGTCCGCGCCCGTACTCCCGATGCGTTACGTGCCCTTCAGCACGGCCTGCACCGCCCCTGACTGGTTGTACTCGCCTTCGTCGCGGCCCCGTATCGCCGTCTCCCTGGGCACCGTGCCCGTCAGCGCCGACGGCCTGGCCATCGCAGTCCGCGGCCTGGCCGCCCTGGACTGCGAGGTCATCGTCTCCGGCAGCGGCGCCGAGGCCCTGACCGACCTGCCACCGAACGTGCGCCGGATCGCCTGGGTGCCCCACCACTTGCTGCTACCCACCTGCGATTTGCTGGTCCATCACGGCGGTTCGAACAGCGCGATGGCCGCCCTGACGCTGGGCGTGCCACACCTGGTGATGCCCCAGATGGCCGACCAGTTCAACATCGCCGACCGCCTCACCGGCGCCGGCGTGGCCCGCACCATCCCCTTCGCCGACCGCACCGCCGCGGCCGTCCACGCGGGAGCGACGGCCGTCCTGGCCGACTCGTCCTTCCGCGCTAGTTCGACCACGTTGCGAGCCGAGATCGAGGCCATGCCTTCCCCGGCCACGGTGGCGGCCGAGCTGACCGGACGTCGACAGCCCTGAGAGTGTCGAGCCGCGGCGGACTTCGGCCGATCTGCCCAGCTCGGAAGATCAGGGATCACCGCCAGGTGGCCCGCGGGCGTACCCTCGAGGCGGCGACCGGATTCCAGCGGAGCCTGGCGTCGCCCTGACCGCTAGCAGGGATACGCCGATGACTGATGCCGCTCGCTTCTCCGACGAGCTCCGCCGCCTCCGCGCCGAACGCGGCCTCTCCTATCGCGCCCTGGCCGAGCTCGCCCATCACGGGAAGAGCTACATCGAGGATCTCGAGAAGGGCCGCAAGCCGCCGAACGACGCGGTCGCCGAGCGGCTGGACCAGGCGCTCGGCGCCGGAGGTCGGCTCGTCGCCGCGCTCAGGTCGACCGCCCTGGACGACGAGACGGACGGCGAGATGGACGCC
>NZ_JAHKKG010000031.1 GCF_018829635.1 Paractinoplanes bogorensis | reverse complement strand
GGCCAGCGCTGACTGGAAAGTGCCGCGCCTGGCCCGCGTCGCGCTTGGCCCGTGCCGCGTCGCGCTTGGCCCGTGCCGTGCCTGGCCAGCGCTGACTGGAAAGTGCCGCGCCTGGCCCGCGTCGCGCCTGGCCCGCGTCGCGCCTGGCCCGCGTCGCGCCTGGCCCGCGTCGCGCCTGGCCCGCGTCGCGCCTGGCCCGCGTCGCGCCTGGCCCGTGCCGCGTCGCGCCTGGCCCGTGCCGGCTGGGAAAACGCTGCCGCATGATCTGATCGGTCCGCGATGATGGGGCGGCGACCGTGCTCCTTCCGTCAGGGTTGATCTCGGAAGGGGGCTTCATGATTGCGGCACTCAATCGGCTGGTCGACCTCGTCGAGGAGAACCTCACCGAAGACTTCGACGTGCATGCGGCGGCCCGTTCGCTCGGTACGACCGAGCACCATCTTCGCCGGATGTTCTCGTCGCTGGCCGGTATGCCCTTGTCGGAGTATGTGCGTCGCCGTCGGATGACCGTGGCCGCCGCCGACGTCGTACGCGGGAAGCGGGATCTGCTGCACATCGCCGTCCGGCACGGTTACGGCTCGAGCGAGGCGTTCGGCCGGGCGTTCCGGGCGGTCCACGGCGCCGGTCCTGCTGACGTACGCCGCGATGGCGGTCCCCTTCGCACACAACCGCAGCTCAGGTTCCGCCTGACCGTCGAAGGGAACGAACGCATGGACACCCGCATCGTGGACCGGCCCGCGTTCCGGCTTGTCGGCCACGCCGCCCGCGTGCCGCTGATCCACCAGGGGATCAACCCGCACATCCAGCAGCACATCGCCGCGCTGCCGAAGGAGAAGCACCCGCGCCTGAGGTCTCTGGGCAACACCGAACCGGCCGGCCTGCTCGCGGTCACCGACGACCTCGATCCGGACCGCGCCGAGGGCAGCGAACTCACCTATCTGCACGGCGTCGCCGTCTCCGCCGACTCACCGGTCCCCGACGACCTCGACGCCATCGAGGTCGCGGCGGGCCGGTGGGCGATCTTCCGGACCGACGGACCGCATCCGCAGGCCCTGCAGTCGGCCTGGGCCGCGACCGCCACGGAATGGTTCCCGTCCAACCCGTGGCGTCTGCGCCCAGGTCCGGAGATCGTCGCCGTTCTCGACCGCGCCGACGACTTCAGCACCGCGACCTGCGAGCTCTGGCTGCCCGTCGAGCCCGCGTAAGAGCGCCGGCCGACCCAGCGAACAGCGCCGGCGAAAAGCGAGCGCAACCCGGGTAGCGTCGGGGCATGGCTGAGCAACCCATGATCGTGGTCCGGGGCGAGGCGTTTCGTGAGGTGCCGCCCGAGCAAGCTCTTCTCACCGTCACCCTGACGGCGCGCGACCGGGAACGGGAGACAGTCGTCAGCCGGCTTCTCGAGCGGTCCACCGAGCTCCACGCGTTGCTGGCCGAGTCGGCCGACGCCATCGAACGCCGTGAGACCGGCGGGGTCAGCGTCGTTCCCGAGCTCAAGCGGGGCAGCGAGCGCGTGGTGGCGTACACGGGAAGCATCTCCTCGACTTTGACCGTGACCGATTTTGAACCGCTCGGCCCACTGTTGCTGCGGCTGGCCGCGATCGAATACGCGTCGGTGTCCGGGCCGTGGTGGCAGCTGCGGCCGGGCAGCCGGGCCGGGGCCGACGTGCGACGCGAGGCCATCACCGATGCTCTGGCTCGGGCCCGCGAATACGCGGCGGCCGTGGGCGCGCAGGTCGACAAGCTGGTCGAGATCGCCGACGAGGGCACCGGCGGCGGGGGACATCCGATGATGCGGATGGCCGCGTTCGACGTCGGTGGGCAGGAGTCGGCGGGCTTCGAGGTCGACCCGCAGCCGCAGACCGTGCAGGCGTCGGTGACGGTTCGGGTGACGATCACCGAGCCCGACCTGCAGGGGTAGCAAACCCGGCGTTTCGGGCACACGGCGCGTAATGATCCGCAAGACTCGGCTGCATGCCGAAGGGCCGCAGGGATGTCCTGCTGCGGGTGGCCAACGTCAACCCGGCCAGCGTGACCACGCACACCGACCGGGTGCTCTACTCGGCGATCGGCGTGTTCGTCGTCCTCTACTTCGTCTACGCGACCGTCGGCGGCGCCGCGTTCATCGACGCCGGGTCGAACTACCAGCACCCGTGGTACCGCTGGCTGATCGGCCCGATGGTGGCCGCGGGCGTCGTCGCCTATGACCGGGCCGTCGTCGGACGGGTATCGATCAGCTACGAGCAGCTCGAGTCGACCGACCCGAAGCATTTCCTCAAGAAACCCACGATCGGCCTGTACGCCGGACGCCTCGGCCTGGCCCTGCTGTTCGCGGTGCTGATCACCGAGCCGCTCATGCTGACCCGCTACCAGGGTGAGATCGACGCCCGTCTCAACGAGGTGCACAACCAGCAGTTGAGCCGTGTCGACCGGACCGGCGCGGTCGCCACCTGGACGAACCGGCTCGCCCAGCTCGAACGGGAGACGGCCGGGGACGACGCCGCTGTGCAGGGGCTGACCGATCGGGCCGCGCAGAAGCGCCAGGACGCCCGCAGGCTCTATCAGCAGGCCGTCGACGATTCGGCCGGTGGTGGGGTGACCCGGGCCGCGGGTTGTCCGTCGGGTGGGTCGTGCGATCAGCTCGTACGGCGGTCGAGGTCGTTGGACGACGAGGCGACCTCACTGGACGTACAGGCGGGAAGGCTCCTCGACACGCAGCGGGCCGGCCGGGCGGCGCGCTCGTCCGAGCAGTCCGAGCTGACCGAGCGGATCGCCGACCAGCGCGAGGCCAACGAGGTCGCGATAAAGGCCGATTCCGGGTTCGGAGCCCGTACGGCCGCCATGTGGCACCTGGTGACCAGCGACTTCTGGGGCGTCGGGGTCTTCTACCTCGGGATCACGCTGCTGCTGGTGGCGCTCGACTGTGCCGCCGTGGGGCTGAAGTTCGCCTCGCGGGGCAACGCCTACGAGCGGAACGAGGCCCGGATCGCCCGCCGCCGCGAGCACGAGGCCACCCTGATCCACGAGCGGGAGATCCAGGACGCCCGTACGTACGGCGAAGCGATGGCTCGCGTGGTCGCCGACGGCATCGAGGCCGCGACCCACGACGCCGACGTGGTCCGCGATTCGGCCGAGCGGGCCAGCGCCGTCCTGCGGAAGTCGGTCGTGGTGCCGGCCGAGATCCGCGAGCTCACCGCCCACAACGGCCGCCACCACCGTCCGCTGCACGCCGAACTGTTCGACGACGCCACGCACGACGGCCGGCACCGTCGCCCGCCGCGTACTCCCGTGGTGCACGCGGAGGAACAACGCGCCCTGCCCGGCGAGTCCGCGAGCTAAGAGCTTTCCTGCCGTACGCCGT
The DNA here is from genome assembly GCF_018829635.1 of Paractinoplanes bogorensis. GTDB lineage: Bacteria > Actinomycetota > Actinomycetes > Mycobacteriales > Micromonosporaceae > Actinoplanes > Actinoplanes bogorensis. The sequence continues at coordinate 11,198 of NZ_JAHKKG010000031.1, read as the reverse complement.
GCACGCGCACCGGCACCGTGAAGACCGCGCCGTCACACGCCTTCGCGATGCCCTGCCGCATGGTGAGTCCGCTCCGCACCTTGAACGCCCCGATCGCGTTCGCACCGACCTCCCACATGACGTCGAAGCTGGGCTTGCTCAACTGCACCCCGGTGATCTTGCAGCCCGCCTGCGCGTGCGCGTCGTCGGCGGTGACCACCCCACCGGCGGTCAGCGAAGTGATCTTGACCGGGAATCCGTTGTCGTTGGTCAGGGTGACGACCAGGTCGCCGTTCGAGCCCGGCGTGAGCGGCTTGTTGAGGTCCGAACGCGCGCGCAGAGTCAGCTCGACCGGAGCCCCGTCGCTCGCCGCGACCTCCGAGCCGGTGATCCGCCAGTAGGCCCAGGCCGCGCCGGCGTTGACCACGACCGCCATGGCCGCGGCGACGCCGAGGATCAGCCGGGTACGCCGGTCGAGACGTTTCTTCTTGCCCGGCCCGGGGGCCCGTCGCACCTCCCACGTCGGCTCTTCGTGCTCGGAAGGGTCGAGTTCGATGTGCATGTCGGACATCCTGGTGCCGTGGTGGTCTCGTACGGGCAGGACGCCGCCCTCGCGCAGCTGGGTGAGGACATCGCGCCGCATCATGACCGTGCCTCTATCGGATGCGGGGCAGGCCGTCGGGACGGGTTGTGCATTGCGGGGCCTTCCTCCTCAGCGACGGGCACGGACTCGTGTGTAACAACGGTCGCTGACGACCCGGGGTCATGTGATCGGGATTCCGTCCGCGGTTCTGCGCGCATAAATCGCACACTTGCGACTGTCCGGCTTAATCCCAAAGGGGGAAGAGTGAGGCTCACTTGTCAAAAGGCAATGACCTGCGGTTTCCGTACGGGCCGATTGCCGCCCCCGAAATCTGCAACTTTCACGGCCGGCCCAAGAAACGGGCGGCCCACGATTGGCCACCCCTATCCGCCAATCGTGGGCCGCCGGACCCCGGATACTGATCGAGCCCGCGACGTGGGACCCCGCCGCGGGCTCGACCTTTACCCCACCTATTGAGAAATGTCCGCCGGAGCAGAACCGCTGGCGGACGGTTCCGGCTCCTTGACCGGAGGCTCCGTAACCGCGGGTGAGGTCGCGGCCGGCACCGTAGTGACGTCTTCGGTGGGCTTTTCGACGGGCGCGGCCGGCTTGGTGGTGGGCTTCTCCACCACCGCGGGCGGCGTGGTGACCTCGTCGGCCGGTGCGGCGGGAGCTTCCGTCACCGGCGCCGCGACGCGGGCCGCGGGCGCCTCGGCCGGAGTCCCGGCGAAGGTGAGGGCCTTGCTCGGGTTGCTTTCGGCACCGGCCCAGATCGCGAAATGCGGCACGATCGTCCACGACCACGTGCCCCCCGAGACCTCGGCTGCGGCAAAGGTGACCGTGTCGCTGACCCCGCCCGACGCCGTGACCTGCCACACGATGTCGGGCCGGGCCGGGGTGCCGGCGCTGTGCGCGGTGACCGTGTAGCGATCCATCTTGACGCCGGCCACGATCTCCTGGGCGCTCCAACTGACCACGGCCGCCTTGGACTGCTTGGCCACGCTGGGTTTCACACCCTTGGGCATTTTCGCCGTACGGGCGTTGACCGTGCCGGTGATCGGAATGGTCCAGCTGGCATTCGCGGCAATGGTGCCGGCCGCGACGACGACAGCGACCGTCGTGCCGATGATGGCGTAGGTGGTGCGTTTCCTCATCGGCCGGCCTTCTTGCCGGTCGCGGTGAGGTCGATCAGGAACTGGGTGTCGGAGCACTTCGGAGTGGCGTCGCGAGGCATGGATACGGGGATGGTCCCGGGCAGGGTGCGACGGCCGTAGGGCTCGATCGTGATCGGTAGCCGGCCGCTGTATCCGCCGACCCGCATGGTGGATCGGTTAGCCGGGCAAGCACGGCGGTTCGTGCCGGTGAGCTGGCCCTCCACGCTGCGCAGAGTGAGCGGGAACCCGAACGGATTGGCCACGGTGAGCTTGATCTGCCGGGTCGCGCCCGGATAGAGACCCTTCACCGACTGGCCCTTGAGCATGAAGCGCGAGTCGGTGTGTCCGCTGCGGTCGCCGTGCACGAGCGCCATCGCCTGTTCGCCGGCATCACTCTGCTGGCCGCTGCCCGCGACCACGCATGTCGTGATCAGCGCCGCGACGGTAGCCGCCGATCGCCATGCCTTCACAGTCGCCTCATTCGAGTCGGAGTGTTCAGTCGAGGGAGTGAGGTGGACGCACGCCGCGTGGGCCCACCTCGCCTCGACGTCAGCCCGCGACCGCGCCGGTGAGCGTTGCCTTGATGATCAGGCCACCCTGCCCCGCGCAATCCTCCGAAGCGTTGGGGGACATCGTGAGGTTGCCCAGGGTGACCTCCGGGGTCGAGCCGCTGGGGAACGCCGCGGTGGTCAGGTCCGTGAGTGCGAACCCAGCTTTGGACTGAGTGCATTCGCCCGCGTTCGTGACGGTGATCGCGCTGACACTGGCGATCCTCACCGCGTAGTCGTTCGGGTTCGTCACCGTCACCTTCGTGAGCGTCAGGGTCTTGCCCGGGTAGAACCGCATCGGGTTCGTGGTCGTGGCCTGCGTGCGCAGGTCGACGAAGGCGGTCATCTCGCCGATCGTGGAGGACGCGGCGTAGGTGGTGCTGCTGCCCTGGAACCAGCCGGCGGCCCATGCCGTCGCTCCGACGCCGATAGCGGCAACTGCAACACCGGCGACAACGGCGGAACGCTTGGTCATCTTGCGCATCTGTGGGTCCTCCAGAAAAGGGCGACGAATCGCGGTGGTGCTTTGAATGTGTGTGGCCGGAGCCCGTTGGCGTTCCGGCGCTGCGACAAAGATGGCTGAATGCACAGGGTTGGGCGATAGTGCTTCCGCCCGTCCTATCCAGAACGGGAAGTCAGTCGATATTCGATGATCGGTTTAACCCGTTCGGCTGACGAAAGCGTTAGCCATCAAGCTTTCTCGACCCGCTGACGATCTCTGGTCCCGGTGTGCGGTAACCCGGCGCTGGGGAAACGCGTTCCTATCAGTCGCGCGTCGCCCGTTCAAGCCGCTGAAGATCCGATGTGGGCCGTACCCCCTCAGTTGGGGGGTCGAAAGCGAATGCCGATCGCGATAATTGCTGTGCGGCAAGCGGGCTCATCCCCGAATGGGGTAAGCGATTTCGGCAGCCGCCTCACCTGAAAGATGCTTGGCGTCCACGGTTCTTACGGCACCGGCCTTGGTCGACCGGACAAACCGGACGCACCGCACCGCGTGCGGATCGGAGCCACGCGGCTGGCCGAGGAAACCTGGGCGAGACGAGAGGCGGTCCGGTTGGGCGCTCGGTGCGAGGAGGCGGCGTGGAGGAACTCGAGAAGGCGCGGGGAGCTCGAGAAGGTGCGGGGAGTTCGAAAAGGCGCGGGGGGAACTCGAAAAGGCGCGGAACGGCCGCGGGAGTATCCAAGCGCAGACAAGCAGCCGCAGGGCGATCGGAGAGACCAGGTGCGCGCGGGGCGAGCGGAGCAGCCAAGCGCTGCGGAGCAATCAAGCGCTGCGGAGCAATCAAGCGCTGCGGAGCAATCAAGCGCCGTGGAGCATCCGAGTGCCGTGGAGCATCCGAGTGCCGTGGAGCATCCGAGTGCCGCGGAGCAACCGAGCGCTGTGGAGCAACCGAGCGCCATGGGGCAACCAAGCGCCATGGGGCATCAAGCGCCGTCGAGCAACCAAGCGCCGCGGAGGAACCAAGCGCCGCGGAACAATCAAGCGCCGCGGAGCAACCAGCTGCCGGGTCAGTCGGGCCGGACGGCCAGGGCCTCGATCTCGACCCGGAAGTCGGGGCTGACCAGGCCGGCCACCTGCACCAGTGAACTCGCGGGCGGCCGCTCGAGCGAGATGAACTCGTCGCGCGCCGCACGGAAAGCCGGCAGATCCGCCATGTCGGTCAGGAAGACCGTCAGCTTGACCACATCGGACATCGAGGCGCCGGCCGCGGCCAGGGCCGATTCGATGTTGCGAAATACCTGGCGGGTCTGTTCCCGGGCGTCGTCGGCTCCGACCAGCCGGCCCTCGGCGTCGAGCGGGACCTGGCCCGAGACGACCACCGTCGTGCCGGTGAAGGCGACCGCATGGCTGTAACCGTTGGTCGGCGGTGACCCGGCCGGGCGGACGTAATGGCGCTGCACGAGGGCGAGCCTAACGTCTACGGTCGGGCTCATGACGCAGCTTTTCGGTGAGGTCGCGGCCCTCTACGACGAGGTGCGGCCGGGGTACCCCGACGGCGTACGGGAAATGATCCTCGACTACGCCGGGTCGCCCGCGAGCATCGTCGAGCTCGGTGCGGGCACCGGCAAGGGCACCGAGGTGCTGGTCGGATTGGGCAAGCCACTGACCGCCCTGGAACCCGATCCGCGGATGGCGGCCGTCCTGCGCGCCAAGTTCCCGCAGATCACCATCGAGACGACGACTTTCGAGGCGTGGACCCCGTACGGGGAAACGGGGTTGATCTCCTGTGCGTCGGCGTGGCACTGGATGGACGCCGCGACACGCAATCGACGGGCCTTTGACCTGCTCGCGCCGGGCGGAGTTATGACGATTTTTCAGCACAAGTATGCGTACGTCGATCCGGAGCAGGATCGCGCGATCTCCGAGGTGCTCGCCGCGGTGGATCGGAGAGTGCCCGTCCGTGGCGAGCGCTGGGTGCTCGAGGATGTGCGGGAAGCCGGCCTCTGGAACGACGTCGAGGAGCGGCTGATCACCACGTACCCGGTTTTCGAGAAACAGCGCTATCTCGACCTGACGCAGACGTTCTCGCCGTTCCGGCGGCACCACCCGGACGTGCAGCGCCGCCTCCTCGACGATCTGAGCGCGGCCCTGACCGGCCCGGTCGCGCTGGAGCTGAGGACGAGTGTCGTCTTAAGCAGAAAACGCTAGACGCTCGGCGAACAGCGTCGCCCGTGCGATCTCGCCCACGGCCCGACCGGCCCGCGCCGCGACCATCCCGTCCGGCGTCCAGATGCCCGACCGGCCGGCCGTCTCGCCGTACGAAGGGCCGACCGCACCGGCCGCCGACGAGATCGCGGTCCACACCCCGTACGTCGTGCTGATCTTGCGGGCCCGGGCCTCCAGGACCGACTCGGCGGCCGGCTCGTCGACCACCCCGGCCACAAACGCGTCGATGCCCAGCGCCGCCGTGGCCGCCCAGTGCTCCTCGATGCCGGTGTCGCGGCAGATCGCCAGGCCCAGACGCCACCCGTCGACCTCGATCACCTCGGGGCCGGGACCGGGCCGGAAGCGCGCCTCGGACTCGCCGTGCGGGTGCGCCTTGCGATAGACGACCCGGGCGCCGTCACCGTCGATCAGCAGGGTGGCGATGTGCGGCCCGGCGATCGGGGCACCGGCCAGCGCGATCGTGTCGGTGGCGGCGCAGGCCTCGATCAGCGGGTGCAGGCGCGGGTCGTCCGGAGACAGCAGCGGCGCGTCCACGTCGTAGCCGGTCAAGGAGAGCTCGGGGAAGACGACCAGCCGGGCGCCGGCGGCGCGCACCGTCGAGGCGTGCCGGGTCGCGTTGGCGGCGACGTCGAGGGGGTGGACGGGCGGCTGGGCTACGGCGATGACCAACGAGCGCATGGGCCGATCTTCCTTCGGAGCGGGGGTGGGGGGTTACGGACGGACGGCTTCGACCAGGAACCGATGTGCGGTCGCGGTGAAACCGCCGTGCAGGCGGATGAACGTGTCCAGGCGCTCCAGTGCGTCCTGGTACAGCCTCGGTGAGAAATCGCGAATCTGCCAGGGCAGGTCGCGAAGTTGGCGCACCACCGCGCCCACATCGTGGAAGGTCACCGGTGGCCGCTCCTCGCGCACGTCGGTGACCTCGAGGCCGGCGGCGGTCAGGGCCATGACCGCGACGTCGGCGTTCCAGGGCTGGCGGTGAGCCGGTGGCGCCCCCAGCGCCACGTTGAGCTCGGCCAGATCGTCGCTGCCGACCTGCTGGCTGAGCACCGAACCGCCCCGGCGCAGCAGGCGCACGATGTCGGTCGCGGGCAGCCGGCCGTGACGGCTCAGCACCACGTCGAACTCGTCCTCGCCGCCGGGCAGTTCGGTGAGCACCTGCACGCCGAACGGTGACAGACGGTCACGGGCGACGGGTGTGTTGCGGGCCCAGCTCTCGACCGCGACCGTGTGCGGCGGCAGGGGAGCGAGCTCGGCCAGCAGCTCGCCGTTGCCGGTGTCGAGGTCGAGCACGGACATCGCCGGGCGGATCAGGGTGCGGGCGATCGCCGGGTATGACCAGCTGGGCTCGGAGACCACGTCACGCCCGTCGAGCCAGGCGAACTCCCAGCCGGTGGCGCGCTCCCCGGGGGAGTCCTCGTACTGCTGCCCGATGCGCACCCGACGACGGTAACTACTCGTCCTGTGCGTGGAGCACCCGGTGTGACGTGGCTCAAGCGCTGACGCGTGAAGGGGACGTAAATTGTTACGCCGCCGCGACCTCGACCCGGCGCAGCAGGGCCGGCCAGCCCCGTCCCATGCCGTCGAGCGCGGGGGAGCCGGGCGCGAACCCGTCGTGCCGGAGGAACAGGCGGGTGCCGGTGCCCTCCGGCTCGAGACGCCAGGTGATCGTGGTGTCGAGCACGCCCTCGGCGAACGTGTAGCGCAGCAGCTTCTCGGATTCAACCTCGAGCACCTCGCACTGCTGCTCTCCCCACGTCGCGCCCATGTCGAGTGTGAACCGGTGCCCGACGATCGGCTTGATGTCGCCGGCCGCCCACCACTTCGCGTGCAGCTCGGGCTCGGTCAGCACGCGCCACACCGACGCGGGCGGCTTCGCGATGAACTGGTCGCACTCGATGCTGCTCACAGGTCTTCTCCTTCGGTCAGATCACGCAGCGCCTTGAGGCGTTCGCGCCAGAAATGCTCGAACGGGTGCAGCCAGTCGGTCACCTCGGCCAGCGGCTCGGCCGCCAGGTGGTAGTAGCGATGGCGTCCGCGCGGCTCTTCGGTGACCAGGCGTGCCTGACGCAGCACGGCCAGATGCTCCGAGACGGCCGGGCGGCTCAGCTCGAACCGCCCGGCCAGCTCACCCGCGGGCAGCGGGCCGTCGCGCAACGCCTCCAGCAACTGGCGGCGCACCGGATTGGCCAGCGCGCCGAACACATCCCCGTCCGGCATGCGCTCCATAATGCGTCGGAAATTTCCGACGCGTCAAGCCCCTTGTCAGGCGCGGACCGGCATCAGGATCGAGAAACGGGAGTCGTCGCCGGGCACACGCACGGCGAGCGGCCGGATCGGGCTGTCCAGTTCGAGCACGAGCTGGCCGGCCGCACCCGCGTCGAGGGCCTCGAGCAGGAACTCGCGGTTGACCGCCATGTGGTTCTCGGCATCCCATTCGCTCTCGGGCACCGCGCGCACACCACGATCAAAGGCGAGGACCGTTATCCCGTACGTCGTACCTTCGTGCTCCCGAGTCGCCACCGGAGCGGCCTCGACGATCGCGCGGAGATCGGCCGTGTCGACCGTCACCCGCGTGCTGGGCGCCGGCAGTCCGTCCAGCAGGCGGCGGTGGTCGGGGTAGTCGAGCTCCAACGGCTTGACCTCGATCGAGGCCGCGCGCACCTGCTCGGGCGACAGGTCGAGCTCGACCCGGCCACCGGTGAGCCGCGAGCGCAGGTCGTCGACGAAGGCGAGCGGCAGCACCGAACGGATCGGCGGCCCCTCGACCTCGGCCCCGGCCGACGCCACGGCCAGCCGGAAACGGTCGGTCGCGACGAGCGTGAGCAGCCCGTCGGTCACGTCGAAGAGCACACACCCGAGCATCGGCAGCGCGGGGTCGGACCCGGCCGCGAACCGGACGGCGTCGATCGCGGCGGCCAGGGCGGACGAGGGCAGGCTGATCCGGGTCATGAGATTTTCCTCCAGGTCGAGCAGGGCGTGGATGCGGAGGAGCTCACGCTTGGCATCGGCCAGACCGTCCTCGAGTCGTTGCCGGTGGACCTCGAGCCGGCGCCGGACCGCGGACGGTTGATCCCGTACGGCCGCGGCGATCTCGGCCACCGGCATGCCGACCCGGCGCAGTCCCGCGATCAACCGCGCGGCCCGCACCTGATCGGCGTGGTAGCGCCGATAGCCGGTGACCGCGTCGACCTCGGCCGGCACCAGCACGCCCGCGCTGTCGTAGAACCGGAGCGCGCTGACGCTGAGCCCGCTGGCCCGCGCCACCTCACCGATGTTGAGCATGTCTCCTCGCACGTCCACGACCCTGATGCCTCGACCAGGTGGAGGGTCAAGCCGGCGAGCCGGCCCCGCGGATCAGTGTCCAGCGCCGGGCCAGCACGGTCGCGCCGACGAAACCGGCGATCGTCAGCGCGACCTCGGTGAGGACGATCGAGACCGCGGTGCTGTAGCCGGTCGTCCGGGCGAACAGCATGATCAGCGGCACCACGACGATCGCGCTGAGCGGGGTGAGCCACGCCATCGCGGCCGCGGTGCGACCGATGGCGGGCACATTGCGGAGCAGGATCAGCACCCCGATCACCGCACCGGCCAGGGCGACCAGCCCGACCCCGGCGTAGTAGATGCCGGCCGCGATGGCCACCGGGACGTTGAAGTCGCCCGGCAGGTCGAACAACGTCACCATGACCATGTGGACGCCGGCCACGATGAGCGCGCCGACCAGCACGCCGACCACGGCGCCGGCCAGTGCGGTGGCGACGATGGTGCCGTACCGCGGGGGCACGTGCCGCACCCCGGACTCCTCGACCAGCCGCCGGGCGAAGACCTGCACGTCCCCGTCGATCAGCTGGTCGGCCGGCACCCCGTCGGCCACGGCCGCTTCGAGGTCGAGCCGCAGGTCGGCGGCCAGCGTCCGGCGATCTTGCGCGGACACGCCCAGCCGGCGCCACTCCTGACCGGCGGCGTTGATCGTCTCGTCGACAGTCATCACTGGCTCCTCATTTCAGCGGGGGTCGCCTCGGCCTGCGTTCGAGCTTCAGCACGGGTCGCCTCGGCCTGCGTTCGGGCTTCAGCGAGGGTCGCCTCGGCCTGCGTTCGGGTTTCAGCGACGGTCGCCTTGGCCTGCATCCGGGCCGTGGCGGGGGCGTCGACGGTCACGACGCGGTCGACTTTGTCGATGAACTCGTTCCACTGCGTCGTCCAGGCCGTCAGCCGCTCGCGCCCGGCCTCGGTGACGCCGTAGACCTTGCGGGCCGGGCCGTGCGGGCTGTCCTGCACGTCCTGGGTGACCAGGCCGAGCCGGCGCATGCGGGTCAGCAGCGGATAGATCGTGCCGTAGCCCACCGACGGGAAACCGGCCTCGCCGACGCGTTGCACCAGGCCGTAGCCGTGCGCCGGCTGCTGCGAGAGCAGCGCCAGCAGGCACATGTCGAGGGTGCCGCGCAGCAGCTGAGCCTGCCGGTCGACCTCGTCGCCATCTATCATGCACCGCATAATAGTCACGCTATTAGGCGCCGCACAATAGCCCCGCACAGTCGCGGCTCAGGCAAGGCACGGCGACTCAGGCGAGAGGTGGCGGCTCAGGCGAGAGGCGGCGGCTCAGTTGAGCAGCAGCATCGCCGCGACCACGAGCATCACGACGGCGATGAGTCCGTCGAGCACACGCCAGGCCGAGGGCCGGGCCAGCAGCGGCGCGAGGCGATGAGCGCCGAGGCCCAGGGCGGTGAACCACACCAGGCTGGCGGCGGCCGCGCCCAGCCCGAACATCCAGCGGTACGGGTGCTGCTGCGCGACCGACCCGAGCAGCAGCACGGTGTCGAGGTACACGTGCGGGTTCAGATAGGTCAGCGCCAGGCAGGTCAGGATCGTCGCGCCCAGGGTGGCCGGGGCGCGGTCGGCCGGGTTGAGGGCCGCCGGGCGCATGGCGCGGCGGGCCGCGAGGAACGCGTACGCGATAAGGAACGCTGCCCCGACCCACTTGATCACGGTGACCAGGTCGGGCCGGGCCGTCACGATCGCGCCCAGTCCGCCGATGCCGGCCAGGATCAGCAGCAGGTCGGACAGCGCGCAGACCGCCACGACGGCGACGACGTGTTCGCGGCGCAGACCCTGGCGGAGGACAAAGGCGTTCTGGGCGCCGATGGCGATGATCAGGACGGCGGAGGCGGCGAAACCGGCGAGCACGGAGGTGAGCACGTCGTCGACGCTAGGCGGGCGTGGAGGCGTACTCAAACTAAAGAATTTGAACTTGCATTAGAATTTCTAATTATGGACTTCGCCCAGCTGGCCACCTTCCAGGCGGTCATCGACACCGGCAGCTTCGAGGCGGCGGCCCGTGAGTTGCATGTCACGCCGAGCGCCGTGAGCCAGCGGATCAAGGCCCTCGAGCGCTCGGTCGGTCAGGTGCTCGTGCGCCGGGCCAAACCGTGCGTGGCCACCTCGGCCGGTGAGGCTCTGGTGCGCTTCGCCGGTCAGGTCAAGCTGCTCGAACAGGAAGCGCTCGGCCAGGCCCGCGACGGCACCCGCATCTCGATCGTGGTGAACGCCGACTCGCTGCACACGTGGTTCCTGCCCGCGCTCGCCACCATCAAGGGACCCCAGTTCGAGCTGCACACCGACGACGAGTTCCACACCGCCGACCTGTTGCGATCGGGGATGGCGATGGCTGCCGTCACCGCCGACGAAGAGGTCGTGCAGGGCTGCCGGATCGAGCCGCTGGGGGCGATGCGCTACCTGGCGTGCGGGCGCCCGGCCGACGACACGATGATCCTCTACAACCGCAAAGATCGGCTCCAGCACCGCATCGCGCCCGACAAGTCAGAAATGTCAATCCATTACGTGCCGTCGGCCTCGGCCTTCATCGAGGCGATCCGGCTCGGCCTGGGCTGGGGCGTGGTTCCCGAGTGGATCGCCCGCGAAGACATCGCCGCCGGCCTCTACCAGGATCTGGGCCGCCACCTCGACGTCCCGCTCTACTGGCAGTACTGGCGCATCGACTCCGAGGTGCTGGAAGAGCTGACGGCCGCCGTCAAAGCGGCGGCCGCCCCGTTCCTGCGAACTTAGGGCGCGTCTGGCGGATCACGGGGGCCTGCGCCGAGGCCCAGGCGGCGCCTGACGGCGTCCGCAGAACGGCCACATCCAACTGTGAGGATGGTGGGGTGCCGCCCGCGGTTCGGGGTTTGACCCGCCATCCAACTGACCGTGGTGTCTTGCCGGTGATCTGTCGGTCCTGGGTTGCGGGCGGTGCTTGCTGCCACCGGACCGGT
>NZ_JAHKKG010000030.1 GCF_018829635.1 Paractinoplanes bogorensis | reverse complement strand
TGGTCGGCGACGGCCCAGCCGACCACCCGGCGTGATGCCAGGTCGATGACGGTGGCCAGATAGAGCCAGCCTTCCCACGTGTTGATGTAGGTGATGTCGCCGCACCAACGGGTGTCGATCGCTGCGGTGTCGACGGTGAAGTCCCGTTTGATCAGGTCAGGCCGGTTCGCCGCTTGCGGGTCGGCGGTCGTGGTGACCTGCCACCGGCGTGGGCTCTTGCCGCGGATGCCGGCGGCTCGCATCCGGCGGGCGATGCGTTTACGGCCATGCCGCAGACCGGCGTCGGCCAGCTCGGCGTGGATCCGCGGAGCACCGTAGGTGCCGCGAGAGGCCGTATGCACCGCGATGATCCGTTGGGTGAGCTGGTCATCGACGCGGGACCGCAGGCTTTGACGGTTGCGGGTGTAATAGGCGGACCGGGAGACCTGAAGTAGCTCGCACGCCCGTTTCACGCTGTGCTCGCCGGCCTGTTCCGCCTCGATGAACGGATACACGTTCACCGGATCTCCCTGGCGAAGAAAGCCGTCGCTCGTTTCAGGATCTCGTTGTCCTCGCGCAACCTGCGGTTCTCCCGGCGCAGCCGGGCCAACTCGTCCTGCTCGTCCGAGGTCAGCCCGTCGTCGCGGGTGCCGGCGTCGAGTTCGGCTTGCTTGACCCAGTTCCGCACGGCGGTCTCGGTCAAGTCGAAGTCCTGGCAGACCTGCCCGACCGTCCGGTCACCGCGTTGACACAACTCCACGATCTCAGCCTTGAACTCCGGCGTGAACGCCCGACGCGGCCGAGGTCGCTTCTTTCCCATGCTCTCCATGATGCTGGACATCCTCCCGGAGCCCGAAGACTCCTGATCTCAGATGTCCGCCAAATCGGGGCAGGCCCACTGAAGCCGGGCCACGCACTGAGCCGTCACCCGGCGGCTTAGGCTTGGCGTCGTGGGGACCAGGCAGGAAATCGGCGCGCTGCCGCCCGAGGCCGATCTGGCGCGGGCCGACTCGCTGGCCCGCGAGATCTTCTCCGACGTGGCCACCAAGTGGTCGCTGCTGATCATCGAGTTTCTCGGGCTGCGGACGATGCGTTTCAACGAGCTGCGACGCGAGATCGGCGGCATCAGCCACAAGGTGCTGACCCAGAACCTGCGGGTGCTCGAGCGCAACGGCCTGGTCGAGCGGACCGTGCACCCGACCGTGCCGCCGAGCGTCGACTACACGCTCACCGAGGCCGGCCAGGCGCTGCGCAAGGTGGTCGACGGCATGTGCGGCTGGACCCAGACCTACCTGGCCCACATCGAGGGCTCCCGCCAGAAGTTCGACGGGTAGATTCTGTCCGTGGATCACGGGGGCCCGCGCCGAGGCCCAGGTGGCGCGTGACGGCGTCCGCAGAACGGCCGAACACGACACCGGTATGCGGCCGACGTCAGCCACCACCTGTACCGCACCGCAGACCCGCGTGATCCACGGGCCAGAACCTAGTCCAGCACGGCCGTCGCCTCGAGTTCGACCAGGTGCTCGGGCACGTCGAGGGCCACGATCCCGAAGAGGGACGCCGGCGCCTCGATCGTGACGCCCAGCTCGGCCGAGGCTCGCGCGATGCCGTCGAGCAACGAGGGCATCAGCTCGGGCGTCCAGTCGACCACGTGCGCGGTCAGCTTCACCACGTCGGCGAATGTGGCTCCGGCGGCGGCCAGCGCGGCACCGACGTTGCGGTAGCACTGCGCGACCTGGGTGGCGAAGTCGCCGCCCTCCCACGCCACCTGTCCGGCCACGTGGATCAGGGTCGAACCGGTCGCCATCGACACCTGGTGATAGATCGGGACGACCGGAAGCTCGGGCGGATTGATCAAGGTAACAGCCATGCCGGAACCGTACGGGGAAATGCCCTGGGCCCGGAAGAACGCACTTTTCCCAGCCCAGGGCACCTCGAGGTAACCGCTGAGGTCAGCCCAGCTCGGCGTACACGTCGTCGAGGCGGCCGTTGTACATCTCGCCCTTTGACTTGATGTTGAGGTTGGGGCCGCCGACCCGCAGGGGCAGCGTGTTGCTGACCGACAGGGTCGACGGGATCGTCACCGAGCCGCCCTGCACGTTGTCGACCCACACCGACAGGGTGGTCCCGCTGCGCTGGCACAGCACCTTGTGCCACTGGCCGTCGGCCACCGAGGCCGACGAACGCGCGATGTAGGCGGTCGACGAGCCGGCGCCGAGCAGCACGCACTGGGCCTTGCCGTTGGTCTTGCCGATCTGCATCTTCCACTGGCTGCCGGTGCCCGCGACACCCTTCTGCATCACGTTGGCCGAGCCGGCGATCTGGGTCTTGGTCACCTGCATCCGGGCCGACCAGCGGAACAGCCTGGTACCCGGGTTCAGGTTGGCCGCGCTGGCCGCCTCGAACAGCGCGCGCGGGCAGGTCGTGGCGGTGGACGCGCAGGCCGCCGGGAACGACACGTACTTGCCGCTCGGGGTGGCCGTGTCGTAGCGCATCACGCCGCGGTCGGCCGTACGGGTGGTGAGGGCCGGCCCGCTGCGACCGGAGGTGTCGGCCACCCGGCCGTCGGTGCCGACGGAGTCGAAGGTCCAGCGCGCAACAAGAACAGGGGTGGTGGCCGGAGCGGCCAGCGCGGGCGCCGCCGGGAGCACGAGTCCGGCAACGGCGGCGAGTGCGAGAGCGAGCTTCATCCCTCCACCATGACGCATCGGCGCATATCGGTGCAAACCGCCCCTCTCGGCGTTTCGGGGCATTCCCACATACGAACGACTGATCCCGGACGGGGAAACAGAAACGGCCCGCCGAAGCGGGCCGTTGTCCGTTATTGACTAGAGGACGGCGTTCTCCTCGGCGATCGCGCAGACCGCGACGAGGCGCAGCAGGTGCCAGTCGGCGGCCTTCCACTCGGCCGGCGAGACCGGCGCGAAGCCGGGCTCGGGCAGCACCCGGCTCATCCGGCGGGCACCGGCGACGATCGACCGGGCGTAGCCGGCCAGACCCTCGGCGTCGGCGTCGCGGCCGGCCGACTCGAGAGCGTCACGAACGGCGGCGGCGTGCTGGTCGACCAGGGCGAGCAGGCCCGGGTCGGCGAGCGCGGCAACGAGGCCGTCGACGCCCACGCGCGCCATCATTTCGTCCAGCAGGCCGGTCGCCGGGGAGGCCGGAACGAGGGCGGAAATCGGGGCGAAGGCGAGGAATTCGTTCGTCATGGCCAGAACGCTAGGGCCTGCCGGACCCCCACGCGAGGGGGGTAACCGAACGGCACCCGAGCGCCAACGAGCGCGCTACACGGGCAGCTGGTCCATGGCCTTGAAGATCCGTTTGTCCGATATCGGATAGGCGGTACCCAACGATTGGGCGAAGAGGTTGATCCGCAGCTCCTCGATCATCCACCGGATTTCCGCTAACCCCTCGGCCGGTGCGCCGAGGCCGGCCAGCTCGCGATACTCCGACTCGATCTCGTGGATCTGGGCCATCAACTGCCGGTCGCGGGCCAGGTTGCCGCCCACCCGATCGAGGCGGTAGACGATGCCGCGCAGGTAGCGGGGCAGGTGGTGCAGCTGACGCCAGCCGGTCGCGGTGACGAAACCGGGGTGCACGAGGCCCTTGAGCTGCTGCCGGATGTCGGCCAAGGCGGCCACCAGGGCCGGGTTGCGGGTCGAGGCCAGCCGCTGATCGATGTCGTACGCGGTCGCGAGCACCTGCCGCACCTGAGTCACCACGTTGGCCACGGCGTCGACCAGATCTTCCCGTACGGTGTCACGCAGCGAAGCGAACTCAAGCGACGACCACACCGGTCCACCCGCGTCGGCCACCAGCTTGTCGACCGCCGCCCCGGCACAGTCGTCGAGCAGGTCGGCGATCGACCGGTAGGGGTTCCCGCGCGACAGCTCGAGCTTGGCCTTGTTGTCGAGTCGCCCCTGCAGGTAACGCGCGGCCGGCGGCAGGGTCAGCAGGAGCAGCTTGCGGATGCCGGCGACCATCGCCACCCGCTGCTCGGCCTCGCTCTCGAAGACCTTGATCGCCACGCTGTCGCCCTCGTCGACCAGCGCCGGGAAGACATTGACCTCGTAGCCGCCGCGCATCTGGGCGACCCGGCGGGGCAGCTGCCCGAAGTCGTTGGTGGTGATCCCGCGGCGCTCGATGTTCCCGGCGGCCTTCGAGATCGTCTGCTGCACCTTGGGTGCGAGCGAGCGGCGCAGCACGTCGAGGTCGCGCCCCTCCCCCAGCACCTTGTCGTTCTCGTCGGTCACCCGGAAGTTGACCCGCAGATGGTCGGGCACCTGATCGGGACGCCAGGCGTCGCGCGGCACGACCGTGCCGGTGAGCCGGCGCAGTTCGGTGCCGATCGCGTCGGGCAGCGGTCCCCGCCGGGCCGGGACCCGGTCGAGCACGGCCTCGGCCCAGTCCGGCACCGGGACGAAGTTGGTGCGCAGCGCCTTGGGCAGGGCCCGGATCAGCGCGATCACCACGTCTTTGCGGAAGCCGGGCACCGACCAGACGAAATCCTCCGGGTCGAGCTTGTTGAGCAGCGGCAACGGCACGGTCACGGTGACGCCGTCGGCCTTCGTGTTGGGCTCGAACTCGTACGTCAACGGCAGCCGCACGCCGTTGGCCAGCCACGCGTCCGGATAGGCGTTCGGGTCGACCGAGTCGCGCCCCGAGTTGACCAGCAGTTCGCGGGTGAAGGTGAGCAGATCGGGCTGGTCGCGCCGGGCCTTCTTCCACCATGAGTCGAAGTGGCGGGCCGAGACCACGTCGGCCGGAATGCGAGCGTCGTACAGGGCGTACACGGTCTCGTCGTCGACCGCGATGTCGCGGCGGCGGGCCCGGTTTTCGATCTCCTCGATCTGCTCGAGCAGCTGCACGTTGTGCGCGTAGAAGGTGTGGTGGGTCTCCCAGTCGCCCTCGACCAGCGCGTGCCGGATGAACAGTTCGCGCGAGGCGACCGGGTCGACCTTGGAATAGCCGACCTTGCGCCGCGGCACGATCGGCAGACCATAGAGAGTTACCTTCTCGTACGCCATGACGGCGCCCTGCTTCTTTTCCCAGTGCGGCTCGCTGTAGCTGTATTTGACCAGGTGCGGCGCGAGTTTCTCGGCCCACTCGGGCTCGATGCGGGCGTTGACCCGCCCCCACAGCCGGCTGGTCTCGACGAGCTCGGCCGACATGACCCAGCGCGGCTGCTTCTTGAACAGCGCCGAGCCCGGGAAGATCGCGAACTTGGCCCCGCGCGCGCCGAGGTACTCGCGCTTGTCGCCCTCCTTGACGCCGATGTGGGAGAGCAGGCCGGACAGCAGTGCGGTGTGGACGTGCTGCCCCTCGGCCACATCCTCGCGGTCCTCGGCGATCGCGAGATTGAGGCTCCGGGCCACCTGGCGCAGCTGGGAATAGATGTCCTGCCACTCGCGTACGCGCAGATAATTGAGGTATTCCTGACGGCACAGACGGCGGAACTGGTTGCCGCTCAGCTCCTGCTGCTTCTCGCGCAGGTAACGCCAGAGGCCGAGGTAGCTGAAGAAGTCGGATTCCTTGTCGACGAAGCGAGCGTGTTTCTCGTCGGCCAGCTGCTGCTTGTCGGCCGGGCGCTCGCGCGGGTCTTGAATGGACAGTGCGGCCGCGATCACCATGACCTCGGCGACGCACTGCTGCTTGTCGGCCTCGATCACCATGCGGGCCAGGCGCGGGTCGACCGGCAGCTGGGCCAGCTGGCGGCCGAGCGGGGTGAGCCGGCGCTGGTCGAGCGCGCCCAGCTCTTCGAGCAGTTTGACGCCGTCGGTGACATTGCGGCGGTCGGGCGGGTCGATGAACGGGAACTTGGCCAGGTCGCCCAGCCCCAGGTTGGTCATCTGCAGGATGACGCTGGCCAGGTTGGTGCGCAGGATCTCGGGCTCGGTGAACTCGGGCCGGCCCTCGAAGTCTTCCTCCGAGTAGAGCCGGATGCAGATGCCGTCGGCGACCCGGCCGCAGCGGCCCTTGCGCTGGTTGGCGCTGGCCTGCGAGACCGGCTCGATCGGCAGCCGCTGCACCTTGAGCCGGTGCGAATATCGGCTGATCCGGGCGGTGCCCGGGTCGATGACGTAACGGATGCCCGGGACGGTCAGCGACGTCTCGGCGACGTTGGTGGCGAGCACGACCCGCCGTTGACTGTGCCGTTCGAAGACCTTGTGCTGCTCGGCCGCGGACAGACGCCCGTACAGGGGAACGATGT
Organism: Paractinoplanes bogorensis; assembly: GCF_018829635.1. Taxonomy (GTDB): domain Bacteria; phylum Actinomycetota; class Actinomycetes; order Mycobacteriales; family Micromonosporaceae; genus Actinoplanes; species Actinoplanes bogorensis. The sequence continues at coordinate 9,003 of NZ_JAHKKG010000030.1, read as the reverse complement.
CGGTGTTGCGGAGGTTCCGTTTGGCCAGCGCATCGGCGGTGTCGCGGATCTCGCGCTCGCCGGAGAGGAAGACCAGGATGTCGCCGTCACCGTCGCGACCCAGCTCGTCGACCGCGTCGGCGATCCCGTCGACCTGGTCCTGCGGCTCCTCGGTGTCGTCCTCGGTGGTGGTGACCAGTGGGCGGTAGCGCACCTCGACCGGGAACGTGCGGCCCGAGACCTCGATGACCGGCGCCGGCTTGCCGTCGGAGTCGGCGAAGTGCTCGGCGAACCGCTGCGTCTCGATCGTGGCCGACGTGATGATCAGCTTGAGGTCGGGCCGCCGGGGCAGCAGCTCGCGCAGATAGCCGAGGATGAAGTCGATGTTGAGCGAGCGCTCGTGGGCCTCGTCGATGATGAGCGTGTCGTACCGAAACAGGTTGCGGTCGTTCTGGATCTCGGCCAGCAGAATGCCGTCCGTCATCACCTTGACCATGGTGTCGTCGCTCACCTGGTCGGTGAAGCGCACCTTGTAGCCCACGGTCTGCCCGAGCGGACGCCCGACCTCTTCGGCGATGCGCTCGGCGACGGTGCGGGCCGCGATCCGCCGCGGCTGCGTGTGACCGATCTGCCCGCGGACGCCCCGGCCCAGCTCCATGCAGATCTTGGGGATCTGCGTCGTCTTGCCCGACCCGGTCTCACCGGCCACGACCACGACCTGGTGATCCCGGATGGCGGCCGCGATGTCGTCCTTGCGCTGACTGACCGGCAGCGACTCCGGATAGCTGATCGGCGGCACGCCGGCCAGCCGCGCGGCCAGCCGCTCCCCGGCACGGTCGATCTCGGCCGCGATCTCGTCGAGCGCGGCCGCCCGGGCGTCATCGTTCTTGATCCGCCGGGTGCCCTCGAGCCGCCGCCCGAGGCGGTGACTGTCACGCGGAAGAAGATCGGCCAGGCGGGTACGGAGTTCGGGTGTTGTCGACATCGCGCAGCAAGAATAGGCGGATCAGGCGGCGAACGCCTGGTGATTATTGCCCCAGGGCGTCGATTGCAGCCATCTCGTCGGGGGTGAGGACGAAGCCGTCGAGGTCGGCGTTGCGGGCGATGCGCTCCGGGGTGGCCGACTTGGGGATGACGACGATCTCGTGCTGGATGTGCCAGCGCAGCACGACGCGGGCCGGGTCGACGCCGTGGGTGGCGGCGATGCCGGTCAGCACCGGGTCGTGCAGGTTGGTCGTCTTGAACGGGGAGTAGCCCTCGAGCACGACGCCGCGGTCGCGATGGGCGGTGACGGTCGACGGGTCGTACAGGGAAGGGCCGAACTTGATCTGGTTGACCGCGGGGGTCTCGCCGGTTTCCTTGGTCAGCTCGTCGATCTCGTCGGCGCCGTAGTTGCTCACACCGATGGCACGGGTCAGGCCCTGGTCGCGGGCCTGGATGAACTCACGCCAGACGGCCACCGAGCGGCCCCGGCCGGGCGGCCAGTGGATCAGCCACAGGTCGATCGCGTCGAGGCCGAGGGCGCGGCGGGAGGCGTCCAGGGTGGCGCGCTCCTTCCCGGCCCGCTCGGGTGGCAGCTTCGTGGTCACGAAGACCTCGTCGCGGGGCACACCCGAATCCTTCAGCGCGCGGCCGACCTCGGCCTCGTTGCCGTACATGGTCGCGGTGTCGAGGTGCCGGTAACCGGCCTCGAGCGCGTCCCGGACCGCCTGGTAGGCGGACTCGCCGCGCATCTGCCAGGTGCCGAAACCGAGCAGCGGCATCGCGACCGGGGCACCGGCGAGCGGCAGGGCGGGAATCGTCATGCCTCCCATCCTGCCACCGCGGTCACTCCGGACCGGCCGGCGCGGGATGGTGGTCGGGCACCGGGGTCCGCAGGCGGGCCGCGGCCGGATCGTGCGCCGACGGTTCGGCGGCGGGCAGCGCGCCCAGACCGGGCAGCCGTGCGTTCTCCATCGCGGCCCGTTCGGCGAGGGCCCGTTCCAGGGCCGCGCGCGTGGCGGCCTCGTCATCCTTGGTCATGTCACTCTCCTGCGAGATGGGCAGTGTGAAATGGAATCGCGTGCCGCCACCGGGGTTGTCGGCCACGTCGATCTCGCCGCCGTGGCGCTCCACGATGCGGCGACAGATGGCCAGTCCGAGCCCGGTGCCGGCGTACCCGGCCTCGGCGTGCGCCCGGTGGAAGCTGTCGAAGATGTCGGGCTTGTCGTCGTCGGGGATGCCGATCCCGCGGTCCGCGACCTGGATCCGCACCCACGGCCCGCCGGTCCCGTGCGCGGTCACGTCGACCCTCGGTACGGTCCCCGGCTGCACGTATTTGAGGGCGTTGCCGAGCAGGTTGTCCAGCACGTGCCGGAGCATCGCCGGGTCGGCCGTCACCGCCGGCAGCGGCCCGACGTAGATGTGCGGCTGGTCCTCGTCGCGCAGGTGCGCCGTCCGGTCGTGCACCACCGCGCCGACCAGCGCGCCGAGGTCGACCTCCCGGGTGCGCAGCGGCGCGTCACGGGCGGTGGTGTAGGCGAGCAGGGTGTCGATCAGTGCGGCCATCCGGTCGACGGCCAGGATGATCCGGCCCAGGCTGCCGCGGGCGTCGGCCGGGGCGTCGTCGAGATCCTCGACGGCGGCCTCGCAGTGGCCGCGGATCACGGTCAGCGGCGACTTGAGGTCGTGCGCCACCACGCCCGCGAAGACGGCCAGGTCGTTCTCGTAGCGGCGCAGCTCGGTGATGTCGTGGAAGACGGCGACCGCGCCGTGCCGGCCCGCGCTGGTGTCCAGCGGGCGGCCGTCGACGCTGACCAGGATCCCCTCGCTGTGCTGGGCGTTGCGCACGATCATCTCGACGCCGTCGCACGACTCGCCGCGCAGTGCCCGCATCAGCGGCAGATCCTCGACCGGGAACGGGGTGCGCCCGTCGGGCCGGTAGAGGCCGTAGTGCTGCTGCCAGGAGGCCGGGTCGTCCTCGTCGGCGGCAACCCCGAGCATCTTCCGGGCGGCCGGGTTGTGCAGCAGGAAGGCGCCGTTCTCGTCCACCACCCCGACCGCGTCCCCGATGCTGGCCATGATCGCGCCGAGCAGCTCGGCCTGGCGGCGGCTCTCCTCCTCGGCCACGCGCAGCTCGGCCGTGGCCACCCGCACCCGGGCCACGGCCCGTTCCCGGCCGGTGGCCAGCACGTAGACCAGCCCGGCGAGCAGGAAAGTCATGGCGCTGCCGGTCAGCAGCAGGGTCAACGGGAGGGTGCTGGACGCGCCGGGCAGGTGTGACGCGTCGGCCCGGGTGATCAGGGTCCACTCCCGGTCGGCGACCAGGATGTCGACGCTGCGCTGCAGGTCGGGCTGCCCGCCCACGGTGTAGTCGGCGACCACCGGCCGGCCGCCGTCGCGCCCGGTGGCCAGCAGCTCGCCGTCGAGCTGACCCTGGCTGACCGTGGCCAGCACGCCCCGCAGGAAGTCGGCGCCACGCAGGCCGAGGATGATCCAGCCGCGGAACACCGGGATGCTGGCCTGGGTCCAGATCGGTGCGGCGAAGACGAACGAGCGCTGCTGTTCGGCGGCGGGCAGGTTGCGGTCGCGCAGCAGCACGTACGTGTCGGAGACGCTGGGCTGCCCGGTCCGGCGGGAGTCGGTCAGCGCCGTGGCCGCCTCGGGCGCCGCCGCCACGTCCAGCCCGTTCATCTGGGGGCTGTAGGCGTTGAGCGTACGGGTGAAGATGGTGAAGAAGTGCTCCTCGCCCGCCACCACGGGTCGCAGCGTCAGGCCCTCGGCCCCACGGGCGCGCCACTGCCGCTGCACCTCGGGGATCTGGGCTTCGCGGGCCGGCACCACGTAGGCCAGCGAGGCCCCGCCGATCAGGTTGGCCGAGGCCAGCGGCGCGGTCGCCGTGTCGAAGTCGTCCCAGGTCAGGTCGGTGTCGGTGCTGATGCCGGCGGCGGTCGTCTCGATCAGCGAGCGGTACCGCTCGGTCTCGGTGCGCACGGCGGCCTCGACCATGGCGGTGCGCTGGTCCATCACCCGCTCGGCGTTCTCGCGCTGGTTGGAGCGCAGCCCGCCGTAGACGGCGACCACGACCGCGACCCCGACGAGGAACACGACACCCGCCAGCAGGAGACCACCGACCCGCCCGCGACGGTTCTCCGCCGCGGCGGCATCGTTCTCCCGTGGCCTCACCGTCGCTTCACCAAAACGAGCATAAAGTGCAAATCGCCCCCGTCGGCCTGGTTCGGCCAACGGGGGCGACGCTTCCTTCGCTTACTTCCAGATGTCGTACTGGTACAGGTTCTGCGACGCCATCAGGGTGGTGACCTTGGTGTAGTAGTTCGGGTCGGTGGCGTAGCCGGCCTTCCACACCTTCCAGATGAAGCTGTTGGCCTCGGTCGTGTAGTTGAAGGCGCCGGCGTACCGCGGGTTCACCTTGAGGAAGTTGCCGTGGTCGCGGAACGAGTGCGCCATGGTCGCGTACGTACGGAAGCTGGCCGTGGTCGAGAAGCAGCTGCCGGCCTTGGTGCACTCCTGGGTGTTGTAGTCGTGGCAGCCGTTGGCCAGCGTGCCGAACCGGCCGGACTGGCACTTGATGCCGAAGTAGTTGCGGTCGACGGTCGAGAGGCCGCTGCGGCCCCAGCCCGACTCCAGGATCGCCTGGGCCAGGGTGACCGACGCGGGCACGCCGTACTCACGCCAGCCGAGCTGGGCACCCGGGACGGCCGCCTTGATGAACTGCTCCGGCGTCAGGGTGCTGGACGGCGCCGACGGGGTGGCCGGCGAACCGGGGCAGAGCGACAGGGCGGGCGTGACCACGTACGCGTGGGAAATGTAGGTGCCGTCGGAGAGCCGGTTCCACTGCGTGGTGGAGCGGACCGTGCCCACGACCAGCGTGCCCTGCACGTAGCAGACACCCGAGACCTTGGCCCCGGTGGTGACGACGCGCTTGACCGGAGCCGAGACGTACGGGCCGGTGCGGATGTTGACCGAGCCGTCGGCGCTCTTCACCGTGCCGACCTTGTACTTGGAGGCGGCGGGCTTGCTGTTCGCGGGCTTGCTCTTCACGGCGTCCGCCTGCGGCGAACTGGTCACGCACCGCGACAGTTTCCCACTGCTTCGCACGTACGCGTGAGTGACGTACCCGCCGGTGCTGATCTTGTCCCACTGGGTCGTGGTGCGGACCGAACCGCGCACGCTCTGACCGGTGACCGCGCAGACGGCGGTGACCTTCTGGTTGTCGCGCAACGAGCCGACCACCTTGGCGGCCAGCGACGGCGTCGAGCGGACCTTGAGCGTGCCCTGCACGTCGATCGTGGCCTGGACCCCGGCCGCGTTCGCCGCGGCGGGCGCGGCCACGAGACCGGCACCGACGGCGATCACCAGCAGGGGGCCGGCGAACCGGCGAGCGTACTGCCTCATGTAAAAACGTCTCCTTCGTGACGGGCGGCGTTCGTTACGAAGGTCGGGCGGCGGCGTTGCCGGGCGAGAGCGCGTACGGGTGCGGGTTGGTTGCTCCGCTGTGCGACGAGATCCACATGTGGCGCGAGTGTCGTGACGAGCACAGGGGGACTTATGATTCCCGCGCTTGAGTTCTGGGCAATGCGCATCCGACCTTTCCGCCCACCTGTCGAAGGACCCCGCCCATGACGGCCCTGGCGTCCCCCGAGCAGACGAGCGTCGCGCGCCCCCGCGGCGCCTGGCACCTGCTCGCGCCGATCGCCACCGCACTGCTGGCCGCGCTCGCCGCCGGCGTGCTCCTGCAGGTCTTCCTCCGCACCGCCCTGGGACAGCGGGTCGACACCACCGCGATGCGGGGCGGCGACGTCAGCCACCCCCGCGTGATCGAGGTGCTCGACCGCACCCTCAACGGCACCAGCCTGGCCAGCCTGGTGCTGGTCTGCCTGTTCGCGGCCGTGGTCGGGGTGCTGCGCAAGCGGATCGACCTGGCGCTCGGCGCCGCGATGCTGGTGATCGGCGCCAACGTGACCACTCAGCTGATGAAGACCCAGCTCGACCGGCCCGACCTGGACGGCACGTCGATGCCGAACTCGTTCCCGTCCGGCCACACCACAGCCGCCGCCTCGGTGGCGTTCGCGGTCATCCTGGTGCTCCCCCAGGCCCTGCGCGGCATGGTGGCCCTGGTCGGATTCGCCTACGTGACGATCATCGCGGTCGCCACGGTGTGGGCCGAGTGGCACCGCCCCAGCGACACCCTGGCCGCCCTGATGGTCACGCTCGTCTGGGGTTCCGCGGCCGTCTTTCTTGTTCGCGTACGCCGGTGGAACGCCCCCGGCGGCACCCAGCCCCCGAGTCGTCTGGTCACGGTGCCGCTGCTGGCCGTGGGCGCCGTGGCGGGCATCGCCGGCCTGTCCGGCCTGGCCGCGGTGACGATGTCGGAACGCTCGATGCCCGACCTGGTGTCCGGACGGTTCGCGTTCCTGGCCGGGTCGGCCCTGATCGCCGCCGTCGCGGCCGGCGTCTTCCTCATCTGGGTGCGGCTGGCCGCCGGCGACCGGCTGGTCTCCGATCCGGCTCCCGTCCGTCCCGCTCGGCCCGCTCGGCCCGCTAAGAAGTCCGGTGTTCCGGCAACCGCCGGCCGCCGAGTCAAGGGAGGCACGAAATGACCACGCCCAACACTCCTTCCGATAACTCCGCCATCCCGCCCGGCCCGGCCGGCGTACCCAGCCTGCCCGCGCAGACCCAGGCGTCGGGCGGCGCACCGACCGTCGTGGTCGGCACCTACCCCGACTACGCCCAGGCCCAGAAGGCCGTGGACACCCTGTCCGACAACAAGTTCCCGGTCGAGCGCACCGCCATCATCGGCACCGACCTGCGCCTGGTCGAGAACGTGCTGGGCCGTCTCACCACCGGCCGGGCGGCCCTGGCCGGCGCGGCCAGCGGCGCGTGGTTCGGCCTCTTCGTGGGCCTGCTGTTCGGCCTGTTCAGCGACTCCAGCTGGTTCGCCGTGATCCTGGTCTGCCTGCTGATCGGCGCGGCCTGGGGCGCCATCTTCGGCGCGATCGCCCACGCCGCCACCGGCGGCCGCCGCGACTTCGCCTCGCGCTCCTCGATCCAGGCCGGCCAGTACGCCGTAGTCACCGACGACGAGGTGGCCGACCAGGCCCGTCAGCTGCTGGTCCAGCTGAACTGGCAGGCCTCGGGCGCCCAGTAACCCCTTGTTCCTCGCGAGCCCCCAGGTCTCTCCCGGCCTGGGGGCTCCGCTTTTCTCAGCTTGACGTGGCGCCGTCCGATCGGTCGGCAATGGTCGAGGACGACGTGGTGCGGCAGGCCACCCTGCTCTGCGACGTCAACCGTTTCGACGAGGCGACCGCCCTGGTCGCCCGGCTGCTCGCCACCCAGCCGGACAGTGTGCGCGGTTGGCTGACGCTCGCCCGTGCCCGCCTGCTGGCCGGGGACCCGGACGCCGCGTTCGACGCGGCGCTCACCGCGGGCCGGCTCGCTCCCGATCTCGCCGACTGTCACGCGCTGGCCGGAGCCGCGCCGGCCGCCATGGGCCGTTACACCGAGGCGGCCCGGGCTCGAACCGCACCACTTCCGGGGATACGAGTTCCTCGCCGACGTGCCTGAACGACAGCGGTGAGAACCCGGCCGACGCACTCACCGCAGCCGGCACCGCGGTGCGGCTGGCCCCGAACCGGCCCACGGCCCACGTCACGCTCGGCACCGCGCTCGCAGTCGACGGCCGTCGCCTCGAGGCAGGCCAGGCGTTCCGGGCGGCCCTGCGCATCGATCCGCAGCACGCGCCGGCGCACAACGAACTGGCCCGCCTCTCCGCGCAGAACCGGAACCCGTTCGCGGCGGGACATCTGGCCGCGGCCGCATCCGGGTTCGCCGCCACCATCCGGATCGACCCCCGCGAACAGGCCGGCCGGGACAACCTCGACCGGGTGCTGCGCGTCTTCCTGGTGCGGGCGTCCTACTTCCTGCTGGCACTCAGCTACGTGACGACGCGGCTCGCCGACGACCGGCCCGGCGCGGCCCGGCTGCTGGCGCTGGTGGCGGTGGCCGGGCCGGTGGCGTACGCCGGGCGTTTCCTGAGCCGGCTCGACCCCGGCCTGCGCGCCTACCTGACGGACGTGGTCTCCACCGCCCGCATGCGGATCGTCCTGGCCTGCACCGGGACGGCCCTGACCGTCTTGCTCGGCGCGGCGGCGCTGCCGTCCGCGGTGACATGGAAATGCACCGTCGCCGCGGCGATCGCCGCCATCGTGGGCCGGGTGGTGCTGCACTTCGAGGTCAAGGACCAGCTCCTGAGTACCTTCACGCTCGCCCTGATCGCCCTGCTGAGCGGCTTGGTCACGGCGTTCCTGCTGGCCGTCACGATCACCACCGGGAACGTCGTCGGTGCTTTGCTGAGCGCTGCACTCGGCGTCCTGTCCGCCCTCTGCGTCCGGACCCTCGTACGCCGGTCGCGTTAGTGCACTGCCCCGATGCCGGGTGGCGAAGAAGAGCACCACAGCAGCCAAACGCCAGAGGGTGGTCGGCGCCGGTTTCCCGGAAACGGCGGCGACAATCACACTGACGACGAAGTAAGGCGTGACCCTTTCCGGTTCACGGGCCGCTCCTTTCCACCGACCGCGAGTAAGCCACACCGGGAACCCCCTGAATTCCCCCGTCCTTTTCACCGAGCGAGCAGTTTCCGCCATTTCTTGTCGACGCCAAGGATCCGGCCGGAAATTCCGTCAGCAGTCGCCCGGAACGGCGAAAGCTCGAAACAAACCCGAATCGTCCGGTCCATTCCCGTGCCCGGCGAAAGGCGAGCGCGGGCGGCGCCAATCGTTCGCCCGACAGCAGCCGGCACGGACCCGCAGGGACGCGCGGCCGAGTCGACACGGCCGACGCGGGGGCCGGCGCGCGAGGCCGACGCAGGGGCTGACGCAGGGGGCCGACGCGGGAGGCCGACGCGGGAGGCCAACGCGGGAGGCCAACGCGGGAGGCCAACGCGGGAGGCCAACGCGGGAGGCCAACGCGGGAGGCCAACGCGGGAGGCCAACGCGGGAGGCCAACGCGGGAGGCCAACGCGGGAGG